>NZ_PTJC01000004.1 GCF_002934605.1 Neolewinella xylanilytica | reverse complement strand
GTACAATGAGTTTCTGCAAATCGCTCTACCAAGTCTCGTTTTGCTAATCAGACGAACTCATCAGTTCCTGCAGGCTATTAGTTTCCGCCAACGGGTGCGCCACCGCAGGCCGGCTACCACCAACCAACATCTGGATTTGCAAAAGGCTTAAGATAGCCTTTTAAAGTTTTCATCGACATCCAAAAGCATTACCGCCGGCTTGACGATGGCGCAATGTTGGGCGAATTAATAAAAAGTCTCTAATGATAGGTCGGATGAATTACGTGAGCCAAAGTTTAAATCAGGATTTAATATTCGTGTCTTTAAGCCAATAATTTCCAAACATCCCATCTTCCACATAGACCTTACGGTAATCTATATTATATACCATTAGTAAATATAATAAATCAATATAATTACTCATAGGATTGTGCTTTATAACAAATTGGATACTACTATCCGTAACCTTTTTGTCTATGAATATCCAGTTATCCTTTTCAGCAGCAAGTTTAAACTCCCATTCACTCATTATATAAGCGTTGTTTTTGCACTCTTCTGTGGTCCATGTCGTGAAAGATCTCTTGACCTCTTTGGGCAATTTATCTATCCATCTATTTGTATTTATTACGGCTTTCAAAACTCTCACCGTAAGTTCAACATGTGAGCTTATTGCCTCTGATTCATCGCATTCATTAATATTTATGCTAACTAAACGGTTCATTGATATGTAATTTTTTAGATCGTCACAGTAAAACGCGTTTTAGGCTAAACATGATATTTTCCGCAATCGAAATTGCGACTAGTACACAGAGAGATATAATAACTTTGACAAAACAGTGGAATTAACGTTTCGAAGCTTTAATTAGGGGTTCTCTTATATCATTTACTAAATACTTTGGGTTTCCCATAGTGCTTAAATACTGAACACAAATCCCCTTGTTTGTATCCGTAATTTTTAGTTTTATTACCTTTCCCGACTTATAATTTATCGAAACAAAAGTATCCCATTTGTCGCGAATGACCCTATGGTGGTAACCATCTCCTATCGATTTTAGTGGATGAAGTAAACTTTTCATCATACTTGAACTATATATTACAACCGTGTCATTAGTCAAATTGATATTGTAGAAACGATTTATAGGGTAGATACTTATAGAACTGAGTGAGTCAGGATGTACATTTTGCAACGATGCAGTTATATCACTAACTTTTTGCGAAGTGAATGCTCCATATATAATGAATCCAAAGATAGTGGCAGTAATCACTACGAATAGATTAATCCATATTTTTGTATAGCTCATAGAAACTTATGATATAGCGATGTGGCATTTTGAGGTGGTCAATTTCGCCCAACGGGTGCGCCACCGTCTGCCCGGGATACACCGACCACGGCACAGAATTCAGCCCCCAATACTAGCCTTTCCGGCGATAGAGAACATGGGCCAAAACCCGCAGCGCCAGCGGAGGCTTTTGGCCCATTGTGAACATCGACGGAAA
>NZ_PTJC01000003.1 GCF_002934605.1 Neolewinella xylanilytica | reverse complement strand
AACACCGCGCCAACTCCATTAAGCTAAGTAATTACCCACCATTCTGAAGCCCTCGGCTCCGCTGCTTTTGGGGTGTTGTTGCGGCGCGTAAGCCTGGAAGGTATCTTTGTGACATAGTGCCCCCGTCCGGCCGTGAAGCGGCTCGTGCCCGTGACCTGCGTCCTTGGTTGACTACATCATAAAGCTGAGCGATAGTTAGGTTCGTAAACGTGTCGGTCCTGACTCCGCATGATCCGTCTTATTCGTACGCGGCTCGGGCGGGGCCTATCGGGTTCCAGGTGGTGGACCAGTTGATCCAGTAGGACCTTCGTGCGGGCGCGCCAGCGCTGCACGCCGTCGAGAAAAAGGGTGGGTAGCCATCGCTTGATCAAACCGGCGGTCACGTTCCGGTTGATCCGATAGCGGTATTTACGGTCTTTGGTTCGGGCTTGTTTAGCCAGCTCCCGATCTAGCAGACAGGCGCTCTGCACGTTGTAGAACCAGAAGGTCGACCAGAGGTCCTGCTCCACCCCGGGTTGGGTGTAGGCTGAAGTCAGGGCCAGTTGCAGGAAGGACTTGAGGTGGGAGATGCCCGTTTCCACGCCCCAGCGTAGGGCGTACAGCTCCCCGATGCGCCGGTGGTGGAAGCGACGGCGGTGCATCAGGGTGGTCAAAAGGACTTCCACTTCTCCCGTACGGAGCTCAACACGTACGAGCCGCAGCTCCAGGGGTTGACGCCAGACGGGGAACTGTCCCAGATCACGCAACGTACGGTAGGCGCGGTCCTTCAGTTCCACGGTGATGAGCCGATCGGGCTCGCCGCTGCGCACGAAGTCGCGCACCTCGGGGCTGATCTCCACGGGCAGGCGGATGATGCAGTCCGAGCCGTGGCGGCGGTGGAGGAAAGGCAAGCCATAGCCGGCGAAGCCACGATCGTATAGGTAGATGGCCCGCTGCGGCAGGTGCGCAACGTTGGGGTAGGCGTGGCGGATCTCACCACTCTTCTGGGTATGCAGGTCGGCGCGTACGATAACGCGGTTCAGCAGGTCGTAGGTCAGTAGGATACGGGTGGAGGGTACGTTGTCGTGCTGGTTCTGGTGGAAGCCGAAGGCCTCGCCAATCCAGCTTTCGCGCGGTAGCGTTTGGCCGGTACCGTCGACGGCGAAGAGCAGATGGGAGCGCCAGCGACGGGCGTGGCGGAAGCTGGTGTAAAACGCTTCGACCGTGCGGTAGAAGAAGTCGCGGAAGAAGACCGGGCGGATGTGCTTACGCCGCTGGGTGAAGGCCGACTTGGTGACGGGAGTCGTGCCCAGGTGGTGGAAGAAGTCGTGGAGCTCCACGGCGGTGGACTTGCGTACGAGTTGCAGGATGAAGGCTACGGTACGGCGGAAGGTCAGGGGGCTGTACCGCGTGAAGCGCCGGTGGGGCTCGACGATGTAGCGTGTGCGCTGCTCCCCGGTGAGGTCGGGGAAGGTGCGTAGCTGGGCAAGGAACTGGGTTAGAGCGTGAGTCATTCCCCTAAGTTCGGCCGCAATCTAATGTCGTAAAATACTTAGCTTAATGGCCATGAACA
>NZ_PTJC01000002.1 GCF_002934605.1 Neolewinella xylanilytica | reverse complement strand
AGCCCCCAATACTAGCCTTTCCGGCGATAGAGAACATGGGCCAAAACCCGCAGCGCCAGCGGAGGCTTTTGGCCCATTGTGAACATCGACGGAAACGCGGTACTACTGACCACCCGGCCATTGCCCAGCCCCCCGCACCCCCGGGTTGACGATGGCGCAGTGTTAGCTGCTGCGGCCGACGCACTGCACTTGCTTCTGGCGGGGATTGCGCTTTCCGCGTTGCGAGACGCAGGTGGTCGGGCCGAAGGCGCACCACTTGCCGTTTCGGTGCGGAATGGCGCAGTCCCGATGGTTCCGCCACCCCTAGACTCAGACGCGGAGTAAAGCAGCCCTTTGGAAATCATTACTCCTACGACTGACCCCGCCGTTGCAGCTAACGGGTGCGCCGACGCAGGCCGGCTTCACCAGCCAGCACTCTGACCTTGATGATCTTTAAGTCAGGTTTTGAAGGCATCATCGACACCCAAAAGCCTCACCGCCGGCTTGACGATGGCGCAATGTTGGGCGATTCTAATTTTACCCAAGCTGGTGGAGACTTCTCATAAAGATTAGCCTTCTATTTGACTCATTACAGCATGAAGCTTTTTTAAGTCCCAAGAATGCCTACTGTCATTAAAGCGTCCCACTAACCTACCATAATATCTTATTTCGAACTCACTAAGCGTATCACCGTTTGGAAGTTCTTTGCTGTTTATCTGAACTATCTGAACACTGTCTATCTTATATTTATTTTCCACAAGACAATACTTCAGAAATTTCCGAATATAAAGATGGTTGTCACGTATTGCTAGTCTTTGAATATTATTCTTTTTTATTAGTTCAGCTACGGTAAATAGGTAAATGACAGTCCAAAATGGTAGCGCAAGCTTCATTACAGGAAGGTTAAAATATACAATCTCGGGAATTGCTAATACTAAATAGCAAGAAAGCATCGCTCCATGCATAGTTAGGGACTGCTTGACCTCGATGTTTACTTCAGCCATAGTAGTGCTCCTTATCTTTGAGTAAACTTGTATAGTCTACGATCTCGCTGTTATTATTCTTTTAATCTATGCATAGCTTGGTATCGATCATAAACTATTAATTGGTGTTTGTAAAGGTTTGACCAAATGCATTTGCATAATATATAGATATCAAATTTGAACAACTTTCATCATTTAAATACAGTGTACGATTTTTAATATAACCTATATCCATACATGGTGCATCTTTGCCGAAGAATTTAAAGTAGAGAGTATCCCTGTAATAAGATAATTCCCCGTGGTAGGTCGTAGTTCTTGATGTAGAGTAAACAAATGTGCTGTCATGTTTGACCGCTATGTGAATATATCCTATAGGGGCTTCTCTAGCCCCTACTAGAAGATAATCATCGAATTTGTTGTCAGCAGTACATCCATAGGCTACTGTAGCAACCGCTATGATCATCCACACTGTCCATCTGTTAGGTTGGGTACAGGTTTTGGCGTGGTCGCCTGTTAATCTCTGTTTATGTTTTGATCTAATTGCCATTGATGTGTAAGTAGTAGCGGGATGCTTATAGTTGGCGACCTAAATGTCGTCTATTTCGCCCAACGG
>NZ_PTJC01000001.1 GCF_002934605.1 Neolewinella xylanilytica | reverse complement strand
AGGCTTACGCGCCGCAACAACACCCCAAAAGCAGCGGAGCCGAGGGCTTCAGAATGGTGGGTAATTACTTAGCTTAATGGAGTTGGCGCGGTGTTCGGCGATGGCTTTTCTTTTAATTTTATCTATGCTCTGATTGATATTGGATTGGTGACCTTATTACTTTCTTCCTGCATTTTTTCTTTATCTGTCCGTATTTGATACTCTAGCTCTTTGGATAGAAGTTTCCACCAGTAGAAAGCCGGAATGGCTCCGGAACTGTGTTCCTGCAGGCGATACATAAGTTCCGGATTAGGATTTTCTTTACCATTGATTATTCGACTTAATCTTGCTTTATGAATACTCAAATTGTTCGAAATTTCAGTTTGAGTCCTGCCAACTATTTCAATGTATTTTTTGAGCTGGCTTCCAAAATTGTACTGCTCGTGGTATTTGTCGGCTTTAAAATAATCTTCTAATTGAATTTTAAAGGCAAAGAGCTCCGACCGAAGCTTTTGATCCCCGGCGATATTCTGCAGGGATTTTATCCTCTCTTCTAAAAATTCTCTGTGGACTTCGGCTTGCGCCTCAGCGGGTAGTTGCTCACTTGCGATAAATGATGCTGCTACCTCTTCTTCGCTGTAGCGTTGTAGAAGGTCTTTATAAACTTGCTCTTTATTCTTTTTCATCTTCCAAATATTTTTGAATCAATTTGATAGCACCATCCTGTTCGATCCCGAGTAGACGTCCGTATTGTCGAAAGCCGTAAGCGGACTGATAATAGCGAATCAATTTGGTCTTTGGTTGAAGGGAAACAAATCCGAGATAACCCCTTGAAAACGCCAGTCGGCACGCAAAGGCAAGTAAGCAGCCGGCAACGTTGTCTATGGTTTTCTTTTTACCTCGCTGTGTATCGGCCACCTCAATCAAGTTTAGATGAATGCGGAATTCTTCCGGTACATCAATTAATGACATGACGCCTAGTATGGTAGCTGTTTCATCCACTAGACAAATTTTGTAAACCTCATTTTCCTTTTCTGACGTCCAATCGAATTGAAAGTCAAGAGAAGAGTTAAGCCATTGGTAATCCTCAGCACGTAGTTGCTTAACGGTGGAGGGAAGGAGCTTACCTGTTTGGCGGTTCTTGAGGGGCATCTGATTTGATTGCCATCTCAAGATACGGATTGTTGACGACTTTGATCAACTTCAAGCGATCTTTTCGATGTTCTGCGGGCATTGCTGTCGGCGAACGGGTGCCTACCCGACGGCCGCCTAAACTAGCAAACAATTCTGGTGCCGACATAATTTGCGGCCACTTTTAAAGTATTGATAGAACCCAAAGGCTTAACTGGCGGCTGTGCGTGGTAGGCGTTGTTGGCTGAAGCTTTTCATTGCCTTCAAACATACAAACTATATAGCAGGAATAGCATTGCATTTGATGTGAGAGTGATTTTAATCTAGTTTTAAAGATTCAAGCTCAATGGTTCTATTGAAAAAAATGTCCGATATTCTGTCAACAAAAGCATCAGAATTATAATCTAATAACCTCAGCATTTCGTTAGCACTTTCTTTTTGATCCGAATTTATCCTACAATTTTCTCGACGTAAACATCTCAACAAATCCAATATCTCCTGATGAGCTAAATAGAACTGTCCGTGAATGCTGTAGGCTTTGACTAGGTCAGGATTGTCAGTCTCGTAATTATTAAATAGAATTGATTCTTCCTCATTGACCAGTCGTCGAATGTTGTTCTGATTAATTAGAAGCTTTACATTCCACTCCTCAACTACATCAAAATATTCGTTCCATGAAGAATTGGCTAGAGCTACATTACCTTGAACAATATTTATATAAGCATTTTGCAGCCTATAAAACCGTAGATTTATGAGATCTGATATACTCTCTAAAGAATTTTGCCCATCATCAAGTTTTCTTCTTAAAAGCTCAAATTTCTTCTCTCGACTCCATTCATAATCTCGTCTTTCTTCTTCTAATTGAGATTGTCGTTCCCAAGATCTTTGTTGCAATCTATCCGCTATATATGTACCAACAACACTGCTCAGCCCGAACCCTAATAGCAAGAGAAAAAAGCTGCTGTTAATGAATTGCCAGAAAGAAATTTTACCGTGTCCATCATTGTCCATATCACTATACTTTGTGTTTTTTAGAGATAATGATCATATTATGATTGCCTATATGCGGTTGTTAAAAACCAACTTCCAATGTCAATTTACTTCTGAGGGTTGAAACTTGCAAGAGGTTAAACTATACTTTTATCGCTTAGTATAACATAGAAAAATTTATACGACGACATATACATCCCGGTATATTTCGGAGTAAACTGAATCAGTTAGATATTATTATATGTGAAAGGTTTTGTGCTGATTACCATCAGTAATGTATTATGCTGTATTCCTTTCTCAAGGTTTTTCTGCAAGGTGGGCATATTTGTTTCAGCCAACGTTTGCGCCGGCGCAGACCGGCTACCACCAATCAGCACCCGGATTTTTAACAGCCTCAAAGTAACCTATAAACGCTTCATCGACACTAA
>NZ_PTJC01000013.1 GCF_002934605.1 Neolewinella xylanilytica | reverse complement strand
TAGCTGGGCAAGGAACTGGGTTAGAGCGTGAGTCATTCCCCTAAGTTCGGCCGCAATCTAATGTCGTAAAATACTTAGCTTAATGGCCATGAACATTGCACCATCGTCAAGCCGGCGGTCGTGCCTTTGCTTGTCGATGAAGCTTTAGAAAACCATCTCAACGCTAATCAATGTCCAGATTGCTGGCTGGTGGAGCCGGCCTGCGTTGGCGCACCCGTTCGGCGAAAAAAACAACACAAATAACTATGATAACTACATTTATTTCACAGGGTTACGATGAGGTTTCCGAAAATGCTGTAGGAAAATTAATAGTTTCAAATATTGAAAGCGGCGAATATGACAAGATCACAATACTGTCGGCATTCGCTAGCCGGTCCGCAATTCAAGTTCTACAAGGTCTTTTACTAAAAAACAAATTTGATACAAATAATGTCAGAATCATTGTAGGAATTGATCAGGGAGGCACTACTAAGCAAGCATTACTTCAACTGCTTACTATTGATAACGCCAAGGTGTTTTTATATTATCAAAAAGAAACGATAATATTTCATCCTAAAATTTACCTGTTTGAAGGGATTAACCAAGCAGAATTGATAGTAGGGTCATCCAATCTAACTCTAAATGGGTTGTTTAGAAATGTTGAGAGTAGCATAAGGATCAACGGTTCTCTAAAAGATATGGACCAAATATTAAATAGTGTTAAGGCTTATTATCACACCATCTTTGATGAATCTGATTCAAATTTAGTCCCTTTAAGTCCTGATGTAATTCATGATTTAACGGAAGATGGAAAAATTCCAACCGAATCTTCAATATTGAGGCCTAGAAACAACAAAAAAGGGAAGAATAGCAATCGAACAGACAAGCTTTTTAGCAGGAAAGAGATTGCGAAAATCCCTAGATCTCTATTTAAATATTTCAAGAATGAGATATCTAAGAGCAACAAAAATGATGATAATAAGAATATACAAACCCTGACTAATCTTATTGACAGGCCAGTAGAGGTTTTTAACTATGATGAGCCTAGCTATCATTTTCCCCAAGGAGTTCACGTGGGACACATATTGTACGGTTTGAAGGTGATAGGGAAATCAAATCGGAAAGATTCTCATATAGCAGATGAGTATGTAAGATTAAGGGGAGATATTGGAACTGGTGAAATCGGAGGGTTTCAAAGGAAATCAAAGTATTTGCTAATAGGCATGATGCAATTGGGACTTATCGATGATAATAGAAACGTAGAGGACCAATCAAACTATCAAATTAACCTAACTGAAAACGGAAGGAAACTATTCGCAATACTTGAAGATGTTATAGAATTAGTCGACCTATCTTTTAAGAAAAAAAATAAGGACTTTGATAAGTCTTGGGAAATGGTGCACAATAAAAGACACTATATAAAGATTCTCAAATCAGTTATACAACTTCATAACGAAAATTTGCAATTCTTTAGAAATTTGATATTCGAAATGGGGGCAGTGAATCTAATGGCAGAGTTCTTAAATACAAGTGACGAGAGTAGTTTACCTAAAACACAATTTATATATGAGCATTTCTTCAGCTTTCCTAAAGTGGTAGAGTATTGTAAAAAATACAATATTAAACCAGGCACCGTTGAAGCCGCGAAAAGGCGATGTCCACTAATTATTGATTTGTTAGAAATTGCTGGGTTGGTAGAACAATCAACAAGTTATGTTGATGTAGGCAAGCTTCAAAGCAACTTGTTTTAAGGTACTGATAAGCAGGTTAAACAAAAACTATGTTCGCGAAAAAAAAGACATGATTTGTTTATTATGTCTAAAACACTTACTTTTGAGTTCTCAGTCATTCTGCTTGATAAGCCAGTATAAAAGTCCCAAAGTCGTAATATATGGCCAGAAACGTTCAACATTCTCTTTTAAAAGAAGCAAAAGCAAACAAGAAAGATGAATTTTACACGCAATTATCTGATATAGAGGTTGAGCTCAAGCATTATAGTAAGCACTTCAATAATAAGGTTGTGTATTGTAACTGCGATGATTTTAAGGTAAGTAATTTCTTCAGATACTTTTTTGAAAATTTCAAAGCGCTTGGCCTCAAACGGTTGATAGTCGCATGTTACAAAGATCAAACTAATAATTTGTTTGCTTCTGAAACAGAATCTAGAAAACCTTATTTTATAGAGTATTGCGGCGAAATTAATGGCGAAGGTGTGTCAGATATGGAACAAATCAAGGTTGAGTACTTTAAAGGTGACGGAGATTTTCGTAGTCAAGAAAGTATAAACCTTCTTATGAAATCGGATATAGTTGTTACCAATCCTCCATTTTCCTTGTTTAGAGAATTTATAGCGCAACTCATAAAGTTCAAAAAAAAATTTCTCGTAATCGGAAATATAAATGCTATCACTTATAAAGAGATATTTAAACTTATAAAAAACAATAAAGCTTGGATGGGCATAAATATGGGACGAGGAATTTCAGGGTTTATAGTCCCGAAACACTATAGGCTATACGGTACAGAAACTAAGGTCGATGAAGACGGTAATAGGATAGTTTCTCCTAACAATTGTTTATGGTTAACGAACATGGACACATCTAAGAGACACGAAGATATATGTCTGACGAAATCATATTATGGAAACGAAAGTTATTTCCCCTTTTATGATAATTATAATGGTATAAACGTAAATAAAACAAAAGATATACCGTACGATTTTGAAGGGCATATTGGAGTTCCAATCACGTTTCTACATAAATTTAATCCAGATCAATTTGAAATTATAAAATTCAGAAAGGGTGATAACGGAAAAGATCTTTCTATAGATGGGAAATGCCCATATTTTAGAATACTGGTAAGGAATAAAAAAGTTAGAAAGACTAAAATTGTTCACAGCTTATAGCTGAAGCATAAACATAGAATTCGCAGAACATTGCGCCATCGTCAAGCCGGCGGTTATGCTTTTTGGGTGTCGATGAGGTACTTAAGAACAATCTACAAGTTTACTGGGGTCCAGATGCTGGCTGTTTGCAGCCGGCCTGCGTTGGCGCCCCCGTTGGCGGAAATACTACATACACCTATATCTTACCGGTGTATACAGACAAAAAGAAGTAGATTTATTCATAACACATAACAAGTGAAGTTTACCTTGAGTCACGTGATTATGACTTCTCACTTTGTCAAACGTTTAATAATTTTAGCCATGGCCAAGGCCATGGTGCCATGCCTTGCTCATGCGTGTATGTGTTTACCTACACCAATAAACGAAGAGGGTTCCACGGATGGTTACGAAGTTGTGTTTGTAGGTGAGTTGATCGCTATTGAAAGGACCAATAAGTTTTTTCCGGATACTCAGGATATATTCCCTGTTGAGATAAATTCTTACATCGTACACGAATCATTCATAGGTTCTGTCTCATTGGGCGATACAGTTCATATTCATCAATTCGGTATCGGTTGTACAAATCCTCGAAGAGAAGATCAACTGCGGACTAAATTTTTGATTGGCGGATTCCGAGATGAACAAAAAGTTCCAGATTGGCCAAGCATGCAAGAATATCTCCAGGCGCAATTGTGCACACTATCTTATTCAGAATTATCTGACCCAGAATATAGCAGCGCGGTTCAAGTGGTTCGTAATAGGATGAATACTGCATTCGAAGTAAAGGTGGCCAGTATTTTGGTAGCACCTTTAATGACGGTTATCGTTATTGGAAGTATAGGATTTGTACTTTTTATTGAAAGAGTATCAATATTTCAATAATGTTGCATTGTGAAAAATAGCTGATGAATGAGCCATGTTAAAAAAGTATCTAAAACGAGCTCAATAGTACAGTTGTGAATTCACATAAATGATTAAATATTCAGATTTCAAGTTCCTAAGCAGAAGCGAATAACAACGCCTCTATTTATATATGATAATTAATAATATGGTACTTCCGCCAACACAGCGCCATCGTCAAGCCGGCGGTGATGGTTTTAGGTGAAGATGACGCTTTATCAGCTAGGAAAATTATCTCTTGATCCTTAAGTTGGCTGGTAAAGCCGGCCTGCGGTGGCGCCCCCGTTGGCGGAAACTAATAGCCTGCAGGAACTGATGAGTTCGTCTGATTAGCAAAACGAGACTTGGTAGAGCGATTTGCAGAAACTCATTGTAC
>NZ_PTJC01000012.1 GCF_002934605.1 Neolewinella xylanilytica | reverse complement strand
AGGCTTACGCGCCGCAACAACACCCCAAAAGCAGCGGAGCCGAGGGCTTCAGAATGGTGGGTAATTACTTAGCTTAATGGAGTTGGCGCGGTGTTCGCCGCATTATTTTTTCGGTTTATTTTTAAGTAAATTTCTTTTTGACAGATAAGTCCAATTTTTTGATTTCTCAATGTCCTCTCTAACTCTTAGATATAATGGCCAATACGAATTATGAAATCCTTTAGTTGGAGATTGTATTAATTCTCTTACTATTTTTGAAACTGTTTCAAGAGACTTGAACCAAGTACCAATCTTAACGTAATCGAGATTATCGATATTGATAGTTGTTTCGTTGTTAAGTTTAGTGCGGTTCCTATTTAGTGCTACAACCCATTGACCATGCATCATTTTATTTCTAATCAAACTTGGTGGGACAATAAAATCATCAATAAAATTGATGATGAAACCTTCACGTTGTTTCAAATCATTAGAATTCGCGTAGTTAGGAATCATTTTAAACCCAATATTAATTAATTTTTTCCAAATTGTTCCAACACTACTCTCATTATCAATATCTTCTATTTGCGATTTCGTAATGCCATATGGTGTTAATACAATCTGATACAATACCGCTTCAGCGTAAGTGCAATATAATAAAGCTAACAGATTAGTTTTGACCTTTAGCTCTCTATCTTTTCCAATCCTATTAGTTTCATTAATATCTTTTATGAAAATTTTTTTCGTTTTTAGTAGATTCCGCACATTCTGACTTTGATTCATATAAAGCTCCAATCTTAGATTTTCATCTAAATGGCCGTTCTCGTTGTACATCTTCAACTTTTAATAAAAGGGGGGAGCGGGAATCGAACCCGCATCTCAACTACTAGGTAGAAGCGCATTAGCCATATTATGCTACCCCCATGTTAATACTTGTCTCCGTACTCACCGGCAATATACTTTATTTTTTCTCCTGTTAGAAGATTATCGACAACATTATAGCAGTGAATGATCAATCTGATTACCTCGATCAATTTAGGAATCACTATGATATATTCAATATTTTTCAGGCCGTAATTATGTGAACACCCTACTTCAATATAGTAAGTGTCCTTATCATGCTTGTAATCTAAGCCATGAATATTCCCATCACTAAATATGAATGGAATATGATGATTACACTTGTGCAAATTATGCGTTTTGTGTTTAAAAACATTATTTATGTATCCTCTCAATTTTTCATAACTAATTAGAGAGTTATTTTCGAATATCTTAGACTTATTAGATGAATCAACAAATTTAGCTATATCTGCAAAATCGACTAATAGCTCAGAAACAACTAAAAAGAATCGAGA
Source organism: Neolewinella xylanilytica (assembly GCF_002934605.1). Lineage (GTDB taxonomy): Bacteria > Bacteroidota > Bacteroidia > Chitinophagales > Saprospiraceae > Neolewinella > Neolewinella xylanilytica. The sequence goes on along the minus strand of NZ_PTJC01000012.1, from coordinate 10,438 downwards.
ATAATGCCTAAAAAGTAATTCATCTTCGTAAATATCTATTTCTACAATTTCACCTTTACTATTAACGACTTTGTCTTTAATTGGCTGGTCACTCAATGATGTTTGGTCAAATCGTACATCTGATAACAAATCTGTTATGTGACTAGACCAACTGCTTAAACTACAAAAAATACTTACATGATTATTTTCTTTATCCGTATCCCGGTGAATATCTTCATTTTTCAATTGCCACTTACATTCAAAGTTGTTTGCAATGTATTCTCTTGGAATACTTTCGCCATCTTGATATAATATTTCTCTTCCTGATGAATGCAGCCAATGGTGTAAAGCTTTTAATCTTGAATTTCGAAAATAATTGTTCATCTCATAATTTTTATGGTCAACAGCATTTTCATACATCAGTTGCGGCGAACGGGTGCGCCACCGCAGGCCGGCTACTACCAGCCTACATTCGGATCTCGACTAGCTTCAAATTAGCTTTTAAAGCCTTCATCGACACCCACAAGGCTCATCGCCGGCTTGACGATGGCGCAATGTTCTGCGCATTTAATTTTTTGGTATGGCAAGCCCTTTCAGAACTCCACCAGTCTCTAATGACTGTTTTGTTGCATCAACGGACAACTGAACCCTCGGTACGTCGATAGTATTAGACTCTTTTGTAATAACTATCACAGCATCTTTTGAGGTCTTTTGAGAAAGGAAGGCAGCTACTGCTCTTCGATCATGTTTCAAATAATCATTACCAATATAAAGCCCTCTATCAAACCCCGGATAGTTGTCAGATTCTATCACTATTATCCTTTGTCCTTCGAAGTCCTTCCATTGGGCTCTTTTATCACGTATCGCTTTAATTATTCTTTTTTGGCTTTCAATAGTGTTTGAACTAACTCTACTTCCCGCACTAAACTTTGAGAGCATCCTTTGGGTACCATCCGTCAAAATTATCGGATCTGATATTACATACACATAACTGTCATGTAACTTATCGGCTCGATCTCTAAAATCTTGGTGATATTCAGGGGGTGTGATTTCAAACGAAATTTTAATATTATCATTAACCTCAATTTCCTCTGGCAAGTAGAATGCATTTATCTCTTTGTTCCTAATTTCGTTGACTTTATTTGAAACAACCTGTATAATGTTATCGACATCTCCTTTTCCAATATCGGCATATCTGACTAGTATTGAAACAGTTGCGGGATAATTACTTAGTAATAGAATTATCCTTCGTAAAATCTCACCATTAATCCAAAGGTCGTCAAATTTATGATAATAAAGTTTCTTGCATTCTACTAAGCAGCGATTGTCGTTAATAAATATGTAGCCTTCTGGATGTTTCCCTTCTAAGTGGCCTGTGAATTCATACTTGTAGTTGTTAAATCCAAAAAGATAGAAAGTATATAGCTCAAAATAGTAGTCTCTAAATTTTCTTTCATCAGCAATATTCCAAAAGTGCTTTAATCTAAGTAATCGATCTGCGTCTTCTCTTTCATGCCACTTGACAACTTTCCAAAATTCTAAAATAGTTTGAACTGCTTTTACATTTGTAGCAGCCAATAAATGTGATAACCAGCGATGAGAGACAGTATTGGGAAAATTTTTTCCGTTGACCTCAATTCTCTTACCACAAAAAGCATCAATACCAAACCATCTAGAAATGTCGGCTGTAACTAAATCTATTTTATCTCTGTTGGTAAGAGAAATCTTGTCTTTACCGTGATACAGGATTGATGATTGAAAGATCACGTTCCCCTTCCAATCTTCTAGTAGATTGTAGTCAAGGTTCTGTTCATCCTTTTCTGAGTTATCTTGATTCATGCTTTATTATGTCAGAGACGGCTGTAATGGTTGCGCAGAACGGATGCGCCACCGCTGGCCGGCTTTCCCAACCAACATTCGGATCTCAATTAGCTTCACAACAGCTTATTAAGGCTTCATCGACGCCTAACAGCCTCACCGCCGGCTTGACGATGGCGCGATGTTGTGCCCAGTCCTTTTTTATTTTTTTTTGTAATATATCGTTGCTTTTCCTTTACCCACCTGCTGGATAATGTTTTCCTTTTTTAGGTATTCTACCTCTTTACGAATTGTGTAGATAGTTGTATCCATGAAAGCGCTATGTATATCACTCACTTTCACTGGTTCTTGATCCTCTATAAATCGAATTATCTGTTGTTGGCGATCAGTAAGGTATGATTTTTTATTTTTGATTTCATCGTACCTTGATTCTAGAATCTCGATAGATTCTTGAAGTGTGTTGAGGAAAAATTCTACCCAGACGCCAATTTTTTCTTCTCCTGATCCTCTTTTTCGCTGGCATTCCATCAGGACATTATAGTATTGTTTCTTCCGTTTTTCAATTTCTGTTTCCATCGAGGCATACATCATAAAGTCGTAGCCATTTTTGAGTAGTAACAGGGTCGTTAGCAATCGGGACAATCGGCCATTGCCATCTTGGTATGGGTGAATAGACAAAAACTCGTATACAAATGCTGAAATAACAATCAATGGGTGAATCTCGTCCTTTTCTAATTCCTGATTAGTCCACCCAACTATAGCTTCCATTTCATTCACGACAAGATGAGGTTCCGTCGTGTTAAAAATGATTTTTTGCTCACCATCCGGGTAGTTTGCAACTACCTTGTTTGATAGTTGCTTAAAGCCACCTCTGTGATACTCGTCCTTTGTACTAGCCTTAAGTAGGAGATTATGTAAGTGATGAATGTGGTTGACTCTAATATCAATCTCTGGATAACTATCAAGAATGAGTTCAAGAACTTCATAGTAACCATATACTTCCTGCTCATCACGATCTTTTAAAGATCCGATGGACACACTTTTGAGCAATTCTTTTACTTCTTCATTTGAAAGCGTAGCGCCTTCAATCCTAGTAGAGGAGCCTATACTTGCTATCGTAGCTATCTGTTTAAGCTCCTTAAGAAGTTTCGACTCTGATAATTCTAATCCTGCCCACCGTCCCTTGAATGAATCTATGTACCCGATTTTTCGAATGATTCGTTGAGTAGTTGCAAAGTCGAAATTTAGCTTCAGTTCCATCTTCCTCTTATTTGGACGAAGATACCACTTTCTCAGTAAGTTATTAGAATTTTATTAGGGTGGTGGATATGGATTGGGCACAACGGGGGCGCCACCGCAGGCCGGCTTCCACCAGCCAACTTACGGAACTCGACAATCTTTCAATCCCAATCTGTAACCATCATCGACACCAAAAAGCCTATCCGCCGGCTTGACGATGGCGCAATGTTGGGCGATAATTTAATTAAAACAACCTTTTAATTTACAATTTGACCACCTGCAATTACATTTCTGTTTCTAAGTCCTTCCTCGGAGCTAAAAGTGCTTACAACAAACGATAAACTCACATTATTAAACATCAACCCTACCTTTAATTGGCCAAATGAAAAATCTGTATTGTTGACACCTAAGTTATCTCTGAATTGCCCACTTCCATGATATTTGCTCATGTTTATGTTTCCAAAGAACCGTATTGCATTGTTGCTAGTTGAAATATCTGCATATACATCTAGTCCATATGAGACACTTCCTGCCCACTTATCTGATGTTGTTCCAAATTCAGGAAAGTCTGCATTGCCCTTTAATATAAATCTAGTTAATAATACCCCTTGATTTTTAGGTAGATGACCATAAATTAATGGATAATCAAATGACAATACTGTGTTACCGCCATATGTTGATAAACGTTGAAATGCTTCTTGCTCTTGAGCATTCTCTTCTTCTGCATTTGTGCTTGCAACCATAACTCCTAAACCAATTCGAAATGCTGACAACTGTCCACTTACTAATTCTGAGTAAACAGAACCAGTACTTTGACCAATATTCAGTCCAGTATTTGTAAGTAAATTGAATCTATTTTCTGAATCATCGTTATATATTATTTCAAATAACGCTCTAGATCTAGCTTGCCCAAATACCATCACCCAATTATCATATTCTAGATAATCCTTGACGTATTCAATATAGTAATCTTGACTCGTGGAGACGGCTTCTGAATGCTTCTGCTCTTCAGCTTCCAATTTTTTAACATGTACTGGAATTTTATCAATATCTGTTTCTTTTGAAATATCCTCATTAATTTTGTCAATGGTTGCTTGCAATTCTTCTACCTTTTTCAACTGTAAAGAATACAAATACCAATTAGCCGTATGATAATTGTCGTCCTCGCCTTTTTCAAGATCAGGTCGTGAACCTACAAATGTTTTGAGATTTATACCTGGTACGTTTTGAGCAATGCAATCAACAGGAAGTATTATACTGGACATTATAAATGTTGTAAGTATAGTACTGATTAGGACGGATAGATTTGCATTTTTGCCTCTACCGTTAATATTACGATCTTCCATATATAGCATTTTTTTTGTTTTGTCGTTGCTTGTATCACTTTGGACTAGGTTCCCATATTGGAAGATACAAACTAGTACACTCCATCGTCCAAGTTTTTTTTTAGTTTCTAACCCAGCGAATACTCTAGCATCATTGAAGAGTGGTGATTTGGTGGCTAACCCCTCAATCCTATGTAGATGCTGAGTGCCGGACCGCCTTTAATGGCGGTCTTTCGCCCAACGGGTGCGCCACCGCAGGCCGGCTACCACCAGCCAACTTTTGGATCAAGAACTCTCTTTCCTACCTGATAGAGCATTCTAGACACTCATACACTTAACCGCCGGCTTGACGATGGCGCAGTGTTCTGTGAATTTTTTTATTCTTGGTCAGCCCATAATTTAGCTCTCCAAGTTTTAACTCCAACTAATACAGTATCTAATTTCCAGTCCTCGGCTAAAATTTTAAAGCCAACTAAAATTGGGCTATCTGATATGTCTGTATTTTCAAGTGATGCGAAGCTTTCTACTATCTTTAGAGTACCCTGGTGCAATCTCTGGTCATCATCCCTGTGTTTGAAGTAATTTCCAAGTGCCACTACCAATTGTATATTGTTATACTGCAAGTTATTTATCTTTCGTCCAAGTTTATATCTTTTAGTTTTGAATTTCAGTGTTTCATCTTTATCGAAGATAGAACTGTTGATATAATTCTGCAAGCACACATAATAGTTTCCGAGTATAGGCTCTATACTTTCAAGCAAGTGTAGGCCATCGAACCATGAATTCCCTTTGTTGAATCTAATTAATTCATCAATTGAATCTTGCAAAGCCTGAGTGATTAGCTCAAGGTTTGAGATACGATAGTCGAAAGATTTGAAGTCGCCCATATCGGTATATGCTAAAATGGGAGGTCGTCATCTTCTTCTTCTACTTCAACATTAGTGGGGTACTTCTCTTTGTACACTCCATCAAAAAATAAACCGATTGTCGTAGCCGTGTTGATTACAAACATAGCGTATAGTGAATCAGATATCACATAATCTTGTGAAGTCTTCCCATGAAAATGTGTCTTGGTACTCCTTAGACTTTCGATCTTTTGATTAATATTTATTACTCCTCTACCTATAGAGACAATATCGGAAGGAATATTGTCGCCATGCAACTGAAATTCTTTTAATATTATTTCAGTCAACTTAAAAAGTGTTTCGTTCCCTTTAATCTTAGCACTCATCCGGTCATCTTTCAAAATTTCCTTTATAATGCTTTCTAATGCTGAATTTGCTAATCCAACGGCCAGTGAAGGATCTTCGCTAACGTTTTTAAACGCTTTGACAAAGGTATGGTAGCTGGTTTCGTAGCTGGACTTTAATCTATTTTTAAATTCTGGTATACTTGGAATAAAATCTGGGGTATTCACACCTAAATCTACAGCGATCCGTAGGATTAATTCTCCCGGCATTCCATGAAGTGTATCTGATAAATCTATGTTTCCGCCTTCCTTATATTGGATTCGAAAATTTGATTCGTAGCCGCCATAATCTTCTTGCCATTTAGTGACGTAATAAGTTACATCTTTATATGAATTATATTCAGCCCAAATCGCATCATGAACTTCTTGAACAAGCTTCATGACATATTTTGGCGAGATCAAATCATTCATGGGTTGACAGTTTTGATTGGTTGTTGTTGGTTTCACAGAACGAGTGCGCCACCGTAGGCCGGCTACCACCACCCAGGATCCGGACCTTCACCAGCTTCTAAGTTAGCTTATAAAGCCTTCATCGACGCCCAAAAGCATCATCGCCGGCTTGACGATGGCGCAATGTTGGGCGATTCTATCTGAGTTTTACCCAATTGAGGATTGTAAACTCTCTGTTCAGACTATGACTCAACACTACTGCCCTATTTCCAAAGACTGAAATCCTGTTTCCCATAACTTGCCCATTTAAACTTAGGGTGGTAATTTCTTGACTACTGTATGGGTTAAGTAATAATAAATCTCCTTTCTTATTTTTTAAGAGAACGTTGCCGTCATACCACTCATAGTTGGACGCATCACCATTTTCATAAAGGGTTAAAATTTTACCAGATTCGAGATCAACGGCATAGAAACCGCCTCCTTTACCTGCGGTGCCCCAAAAAACTGTATTTCCTATCTTCTCTATTGCTGTATACAGATACCCTATTAACTTAATCTGCCAAATAATTTTGTTCGCGCCGAGCATTTTACACGCCACTGTCGATCTGCCATTATATTCAATTAAATAGTCATCAAAACGGACAGTGTCTGTGATTCCACTGCTAACCCTAGGCGATTTTTCAAATGATACAACTTGAAGGGTATCAACGTTAATGGAAACACCAACGTGTAATATTATATCAAGATTAATTTTGGAAAAATTCCACTGCTTTGAATCGTAAATCTTAAATTTATAAGGCTCGCTATGTCTAAACTTAATTGATTTGTTTTCAACCTGTAGATTGGCAGTATCAATTCTAAATATACTAATTTTTTTAGAATACAAGCCATTTGGCATCACAGATTCCCTATCAATACACGGGTGGGCAAAATACAAGTTGTTATCAAAGAAACCCGGATCGCAATCAAAGCTGGAAAGCGAACAATCTGCAAGATTAATCTTGACACCTAATTCAACATCCATAGTGATATATAACTATTAGATTACAAATATATAAAGGCTGAAAATATTCATTTCAAATATATCCTGATATTGTTCTTCTTGGCAAAGAAATTCTTGTACATCATTAACTTATAGCATAACTTAGAATAGTTTAGTGGTCCTAAAACGGGATACCACTCAAATCTCTGTATCCCTTTGTTTGATGGCAGGACTGATAGAAAGACCATGCGATTAAAGCCTTTAGATTGAAGGTATCGAAGTGAATGTAAAGGGCTTGTACCGGACCGCCTTAAATGGCGGTCTGTCGCCCAACGAGTGCGACCACGCAGCCCACGCCTTGAAATAATTAATGACACGCAGGAATATACGTTACTCCACTCACAGACAATAATCAAAGCCATAGACGTCATGCGCGGGTTGACGTGGCCGCTGTGTTCGGCGAATTTTATTTACAGTTATTATAGAGCATTAAGGATGTATTCTCTCGATAGTAACCTAGATTAAAAATATCTCGAATGATAAAGTTAGAATTTGCATCACTATCTTCACTATAGATGTTCACGACACTAGCTATTAAACCATCTTGAATATCATATCGAAATAAGATTTTCAAATTTTCTTCATTTAGCTCTAAATAATATGTAGTACAGTGTTGCTTGATACTAAATTCTGAGTAAGGTATTTTAATAGCTTGATCGTTCACTGAGAGAACAATATGGACAAATTCTTTCCGGAAAATAACTTCTCTAAAAAATGATTCATATTTAGTACTACTTGAGTATTCATTTGGCAAGGTTAGAGTCTTAAATCTATAGTTGAAGTTTTTGTAAACTGATGAGTTGCCTGGGTTAAATGTAGAGTGGGTCTTGTACGACCTTAGCACAAAATAATCTTCATTAGAGTATGAGATACTCTTATTGGTTCTTACGTAGTTTCCAGAACCATTATTATAAATATTGGCACCATTATCTCTTGCGACAGTTCCAGCCTCACCTGTATAGGGATTTACATTTCCAATTGTAGAAAAGTTATCATTAACTGTTGAGTTGGGTGCAGTTCTGAAGTGTCCTTGAACAAACTTGTTACCTTTGAAGTAACCTGACACCCAAACATGATCTGTATTTGTTTGAGCTAGTAAGGAACTTGAGAGAGTAAGGAATATAAATACAATGATAGTGAGGTGTTTCATCTTTATAGGTTTTCTAATTGAAACTTTGCAGTAAATTCATTCATTGTAATCTCTACTGTATTATTATGAGTATTAAATGGATCATTTGTTTTATAAACAATTTTCCTAATTGAAGCCTGTTTCAATATGTCAATTTCAGAATTAGTCAAATAATAAACAGAATATCTTTCGTAAACTGTGTTTTTTATGGTCCCGAATAGTGGACTGCTAGAGCCACTTACTTGCTGCAATTTATATTCTCTTTTTTCCACTCCATTGATATTTCTGTCTGTAAACTTAAGTACTTTGTTATTATTTGTGTAGAGCAGGACATTTCCAGTCCACACTTCATCTCTTGGATTAAAATTTAGAGATTGCCAAAAAATTATTACTTTCCTACCATTACTTTTACCGAATTGAATAAACAAATCCTTGCCATATAGAGGAGAATCACCGTAGACTTTTACTTTATTATTTACATTGAATTCAATTCCATCTAAGTATACTACGGAAAGATTTTTATTTGACTCTCGATTCCCTAAAAATGAATGATTGGTATATTCCCAAGATCCATCTTCATTTAATAGGACTTTTCTTCCATCTTCTGTGGTTGCACTAACTTGAGCAACTATTTCCAGTGAAACCACTAACCCTACGATTGTCAAAAACACAATCTTTAACACTTTCATAGTCTTAACTTTTTACAAGTTACTAAATTAAGTATTTTCCTAGTTTCGCCGAACGGGTGCGCCGGCGCAGGCCGGCTGAACCAACCAGCATCCGGCCCCCAACCAGCTTAAAGTGCCTTTTTCAAAGCCTTATCGGAGCTCAAAAGCAATACCGCCGGCTTGACGATGGCGCAATGTTGGGCGAATATTATTCATTTTTGAATAAATTATTCTTTAACAAATAGACTAGCGTTTGTACGTATGAAATTGGCCTGGTAATTAATCAATTCATTTTTCTCATTTAAATCGTAAAACACTTTATCAAGGTCGTTTAGCGGATTGTCGTCGTAAGATTTACTAAAGCCTTCTAATGTACCGTCTTGGTGTCTTTTAATATTTTGCATGTTTTGTGCATATAATATATTGGCTCTTACCATCAATTCTGCAAAAGAACTGGCACCAATGAATAGAAGTAGATCAGGAAGAATATCAGCGTACTGTCTGCTTGGATTAGCATAGAATTGATTAAATCCTCCATTGTTGATTTCCCCTTCCCATACCCAAGTAATGTAGATTGCCCTTTGTCCCTCATTTAGCTCCTGTATTATGTACTGGCTCTGTCTAGTATAATCCTCAGGAAGCTCGTTGATTATCTTGTTGAAAATTAAATACACTAGGTCGAATGAATCTGAGCTAGCTATCAATTCATGACTGACTATTGTATTCTTTATTTGTAGTCTGTTATCGTCAATTGATCTTGATATTTCATCAAATGAGGTATCACTTTTTGAACTTTTAAAGCCCACATATTGAAGTATTTTGATCAGCACTGCTTTCATATCTCAAAATTGTTACAGTAATAAAGTTATTAATTCTATGGTCGTTCGGTTTTTCAATCTATAAAATATTATACACTATAAATTAGTAAGGGAAAAGTAGATGAGTTCCACCCTTTCACTCAAGTTAGAGATTCTATCAACTCTTTACGGTAGATGTCACGAAGAATTGTTAATGCACACATGCCAATTATAATAGTTGATAGCAGCACCCCTGCCCAGTACAAAACAAACTTGTTGGAATCGGCTGTATGTTTACCGCTAGTTATGCGCCTGATCAGTAATTGTGTTCCGGGTCCTATGAAATAAAGTATATTTGCGAGCAATAAAGTAAAAGCAGTAAATCCCAACACATAACCTACATTGTACGGAGTGACATTGAAACCTATTAATAGGTATATTACTATGAATTCAATGATAATAATTAGGTTATATTGTAATCTTTTGCCATTCCACCATTTAATAATATGACCAGTTTCGATTGATTTTAACGGCTGATGATCAAGAATGTCTTTCATGACTTATGCCTGTAAGGAATTGTGAGCGATATTATTGATTCTAAATAGAGAACGTGAAGTTGTGTGTCTCTGTGCCGGCCTGATGCCGGCATTTCGCCCAACGGGTGCGCCACCGTCTGCCCGGGATACACCGACCACGGCACAGAATTTAGCCCCCAATACTAGCCTTTCCGGCGATAGAGAACATGGGCCAAAACCCGCAGCGCCAGCGGAGGCTTTTGGCCCATTGTGAACATCGACGGAAA
>NZ_PTJC01000011.1 GCF_002934605.1 Neolewinella xylanilytica | reverse complement strand
TTAGTGTCGATGAAGCGTTTATAGGTTACTTTGAGGCTGTTAAAAATCCGGGTGCTGATTGGTGGTAGCCGGTCTGCGCCGGCGCAAACGTTGGCGGAAATCCAAGCCCGCAGAACAGGAGCCAATCAATTAATCTAACTGCTTAGGATCGTGGAAAACTACTGGCAAAAATTCGACGAGCTAATCGATTTGCTTAAAAAGGACAACAAGCATCATGTGGTCGATGAATTAAAAGATGCCCAGTTGTATGTCAACGGGTTAACTGATGGGTGGTACAATTTTATGGAAGCTTATGATAACATCATAAAGTTCAGAAAACAAGAATTGACAGAGCACCAATTAAATATATCATCAGTTTTATCAAAAAAATTGAAAGATTGGCTATCAGATAGATAATTACCATCTTGCTGTCAGCTTTTATTTAATCAAAAGTTATATTAAAATTAGGCCTTCACCAAGCATGAATCTCCTGCGATGAAACTATTAATTATAAATTGAACATACGCGCAGGCGAAAATGAGGGGCGCATTCTGACGACGACCATGTCTAAGTGTGGACTTGAAACTGTTATTGCGTTCTGAGATAAGATTACTTACAACTAAACCCAAACCAGCATGGACCAGATTGAAAAATATTATTGCCCGTGTTGTGGTTATAAAACCTTAAACGAAGAGCCACCAGGAACATATAATATATGTAGTATATGTTATTGGGAAGATGATCCGTACCAGTTCCAACACTGGAATTACTCGGGTGGAGCTAATAAAGTGTCTTTAGTTCAAGGACAAATAAATTTTGAAAAATTTGGAGCTTGTGAGAAAGAAATGATTAAATATACAAGAAGGCTTAACAAGACAGACGAAAGGAACGAAAACTGGAAGAAGACTAATTAATATTGTGTATTTATAATAATACGACATATAAATTTTAAAATTGGGGAATAATTAGAAGCCTGCTTATAGTGAAGTGAAATAAGTATATGGGGTAGCCCTTTTTGTAAAAGACTAAGTAGACCAACCTCGAATAAAAATATAAAAAGAACTTCCGCCAACAACGCGCCAGCGACAAACCGGCGATGGTGTGGGTTGGCGTCGATGAAGCTTTTAAAAGTTACCTTGAGGTTGGTCGAGATCCGAGTGCTGGTTGGTGGTAGCCGGTCCGCGCCGGCGCACCCGTTGGGCGACAGCCGCTTTAAGGCGGCCGATAAAAACCATCCATCAGTGCGTACTTAGAGACAAGATTAGTTGAACAATACACGGGCATGATTCGATGAATCGTATATGCTCGTATTTAACTTTCGGTACCTTGTTCTAACTCTAGCTAAACCCCCATCATGAACTTCAAATCCTTTATAAAAAGCCTCTTTAGTGAACGCATGGTTGAAACCTCAGGAGATGCAAAGAAAGTACTCAGATATAACCCAAATGACTTTTGGGACAAACCAGTGTATTTACCATCATACAAGGGGAGATTGACCACATCAAAAATTGAGACCGTAGAAAGTCAGATAGGTTTTAAGTTGCCCAGTAAATTGATTGAGTTGTTGACTATTCAAAATGGTGGATATGTAAATACTACAGGATATGCAATATTAGAAGAGGTCTATGGCATTGGTGAAGGATTTCCAAATATCGGTGAGGAGACGGCGCGTCTCCGATCAGAATTTGATGACCCAAAAGTTGAATATTTGGTACCATTAAATGGAGATGGTCACGAATTCATATGTTTAGATTACAGATTTGACACGGAAAACCCTAAAGTCACAAGAGTTGATTTGGAGTGTAATGAAGAAGAAGTTTTAGGTGAATCATTTGAATCATACATTGAAAATGACCTATTAACTACCCAAGAATTACACGATTTACAACCAATTTATACTTCAACGATATCAATAGAGGAACTCGAACAGATCCTAAAAAGGTATCCACAATTTATCATAATGGACATGGGCTACAACTTGAATGGGTATAATCAATTCAGAATTGATAGTCAGTCGTTTAAAATTTTAGGGTTTGCATACGACCTCTATGTTAGAAAAGGCTTCATTCGCCCATCTGAAGAGAAATATGAAACTATGAAAGATTTGATGCCCGAAACGGTCTCGCAACTTAGGACAGCTCCCCAACACCACAAAACAATTCTAAAATTTTCAACGCATGAAACCGCAGATTTGATACTATCGGCACTTAAAGAGGAAAATGTTGAAGTTACTATTCATGATTTTACTAATAGGTAAAGTTTGATTAAAGAAGATGGTTCTTCAGAATTCAGCTACCCATAATCGCCCAACACTGCGCCATCGTCAAGCCGGCGGTGATGCTTTTAGGCGTCGGGACTGCTTTAATAGCTAGGAAAGAAAATTCCCTGTCCGTAAGTTAGTTGGTTGTAGCCGGCCTGCGTTGGCGCCACCGTTGGCGGCAATGGCTGAAAAGACCATACGATTCTGATGCTATAAATAATATACTTCGCCTGGTGCTTCGCTCCCGGTCTGAGTAGGTCCGGCACCAACGGACTGCGCCATTCCGCACCGCAACGGCAAGTGGCCACGCCTTCGGCGGCCCACCTGCGTCGCGGTTAGCGGAAGGCGCAATCCGGGTCCTTAATGATAGATGGGTGCACCGGCCACTGCCGCCAACAAAGCGCCACCGTCAACCCGGGAGTCTGGGTGCGCTGAGGGAAAGGGCTGGGTGGTTGGTAGTTGCCAATCTGGCAACGTTCTCAATGGTCCAAAAGCCTCCGCAGGCTCCGGGTTTTGGCCCATGTTCACTTATGCCAGAAAGGCTAGCTTTGAGTTCCAAGCCAAAGCCTGGTGGTTGGTGCTTCCCGGGCAGACGGTGGCGCGCCCGTTGGGCGAAATGCCAGCATAAGGCCGGCACAAAGCACTCAAGGAGCACTACAATTGAGATCATTCCGTTAACATACAGATCAAATAGCTATTTGCCGTACACGGTAGATTTATAATTAAACTGTTAAGTAATCAATTTTGATTAAATGGCTTAATCTCGTGTTTTGCTCATCCTTATTTTCATGGCGGACGAACTTGATCTTCATTCCATTCTTGATAATTGGTCTTTCAGCAAGTTCGTGTAGAGAACTTGCTGAATGTGAGGCCGGCCTAAGTGATTTAGATTGGAATTACGTAGAAAGAGTAAATAAACTGATCAGCACAGAAGATTACCTTGAAGCCATCAAAATTAATAATGAGGCTTTGACACATAATCCAGAAAATTACATTGCAATCTCCAACAGAGGAGCACTCCAATTTCAAAAGAAAGGCCACAACGTATCCAAGGAAGAGTTGGTAAGCATGTTGGACGATTTTGAAGCATCATTAAAAATATGCCCGAGTTATCTAATCGCCAACTCAAATATGATAACCATTTCAAGCGAGTTTGGCCTATCTGATCAAGTGATTGTTTATTCTATGAAACGCGACTCGCTAGAAAAACTTACCCCTTACTTTTTAACAAAATTGTTGATCGGGTATTTTGATAGGGGGCTCTATGAATATGCTGTACGAACTGGTGAAACTGTTTTACAAGTAGAACCCCAAAATATTGAAGCAGCAAATTATTTAGGATTGACCCATATTCAATTGAAGCAATATAACAGAGCTGAAAAATTATTTAATCAAATCATCCGAGACGGGCGAGCGAATTCACTTACGTATCGAGGTGTAGCTGTATTGAATGAAAAGAGAGGTGATCTAGATAATGCAAAGCAGAACTATAGACTGTCAATAAAAAATGACTCGACAGAATTAGAATCTTATTTGTCCTTAGCGCGTATTTATGAGTTCCAGGATAGTCTAGAGAGTGCATGCCACACTTACAGATTAGCCAGTGCCAGTTGCGAGGAGTTGTTTGAGTACAGCTATAGTCGACCTGATGTAGAGGAAAAGATTGGCAAATTTTGTAGCCTAAAATAGATTCGCCCAACAACACGCCAGCGTCAAACCGGCAGTTGTGGGGGGGGTGTCGAGCATGATCTATATTGGGGGATGAAGTTGGTGATGGTCCGATGAGCTGGTTGGTAGAGCCGGTCTGCGCCGGCGTAACCGTTGGGCGAAATGACGTTGAAAGACAACTTGTTCCTAGATCAAAAATCTTGGAAAACCGGAACTTAAAATATTATATATACAATCACTTTAAATAAAAGTTAGATCAAATAAATTATAGCATGAAAAATAATATTTCTCATCAAGAATTGTATAAACGCTTGAATGAAGTAATAAATAAAATCAATATAGAAGAAGTAACTGACGCATTCCTCTACAGCCTTAGTACTAGAGATTTGACCTACCGTCCGATGCTATCCTCTTACGTTTTTGCAGCAAGCATTCCGACACATAACGTTAAAGAAGTAATATATCCTTCGGGCAATCGAGCTTGTTCATTCTGTGGGCATTGTTTCACATGTGATGCTGACGATTCTGATCAACTAGAAATAGAATTAGCAAGATTTGGCGGAGTACGGATCGATCAGGTCTATCCGGTAGTCTATTATCTTGAGCGATTTTTGCAAATGCCGAAGGTTAAGCCTAAAGTAGAAGATTATAATATATTTATTGAGATAATTGCCAAAATCCAAATGTTAGATGCATTAGCCAAGCCAAGGGATTTGGAGAAAGCGCTTTCAGGAACCTTAAAATCAAATAAATGGGAACGACAGATGCTGATTGATCAGCTTGGGGTACTGGGGTTACTACAAACTAGTATCTACAAGGGCTATAGTCATTCGTACACTACTCCTAATGAAAGAGTTTTGCCGGCTGTGAAGTCCATCGATTGGAGATACCCTGTTTGTTGGTGGAGAGGCAAAGATGGAATCGATATGCTAGTTTATAAGGAATACTTCAATAGATTCGAGGAGCTCAGTAAGTGATTTATATTAGTCGGCTCTTGAATGGAAAAGGCAGAAGAATATTCGCCCAAGAACGCGCCAGCGACAAACCGGCGAGGGTGCGGGTTGGTGTCGATGAAGCCTTAAAAGCTACCTTGAGGTTGGTCGAGATCCGCGCTGCTGGTCGGTGGTAGCCGGTCTGCGCCGGCGCAAACGTTGGGCGAAATAGCCCGCATTAAAGCTAGCAGATAGAAAAACAGGTAACACACAAAATTATATGGCACTACCGAAGAAAGGCATTCGTAAAATAACAGTCGGAACGACTTGCTACTACTGGACTGTCAGCATCGACTATCAAAGCATGAAAACTTTTGTAGGCATCGGGTTGGTTGATAAACCGAATAAGCACATCACATTGATTACCACACTAGGTAAAGATGATCACAATGAATCTGCAGAGTCATACTTTTACGAAGTAAAGCCTAGCCTAGTCCGAAGGGCAATTATCTTCGCAAACAATTCTGATACAGTAATGTGGAATGGTAAAAAGGATTCAAAACTTGAATTAATAGCTTCAGGCGAAATCATTTCTATTTGTAATTAGACCATAATTTACAATAGGAAATCTATGACTGAAGTAAATATTCATGATGGCATAAACACGATTTGCGAAGACATGGTATCAAGGCCACCGTTACCAGTAAAGCTAAAATCATATATTTATTTATTAAAGCATTCTAGGAGAAAAAATCCGGGGCATTACCTCGGTAATCAGTTCAACAGTGAATATTATATTTGAGTGTGAAAACAATTATTCGCGTATTGAACAAAGTAAAGACTAACGATAGCTGAACAAAAGCATGAATTTTAAGAGGCAACGTATTTTTCTTCTGCATGAAATACTGTTAAATTTAATAAATATAATATCTAACATAAATATTATATTGAGGTCTATGTAGGCCAGACGCTTGTGAGGATGTTTATGTATTCAAAAGTGGCATTGCTACCCGGATCAATACTTTCAACAGCTATTATTATGATTTGCTTCATTCAACTAAGAGAGTCTTATTTAGATATGCAATTTGAAAAAGACGATAAATTAAATGTAGCAAAAGCTAAAGCAATAGGAATAAAGAACTCTTTTGGCATAGTTACTGCATCGCTATTTGTCTGGTTTATTCCTGATCTATTAACTGTACTAAGTTGAACTTAAAGACGTCTAAACTGTAAATCTGGGATCAAGTCGTCAATGCTAACCATATTATAAGGTTTAATGTCAAACCTTATTTTAATCGCCCAACAACACGCCAGCGCCAAACCGGCAGTTGTGGGGGAGGGTGTCTAGGGTGTTTTATATTAGAGGATGAAGTTGGTGATGGTCCGATGAGCTGGTTGGTGGAGCCGGTCTGCGCCGGCGTAACCGTTCTGCGCAACTAACCAGCACAACTTCGGATAGAAAATGACATATGAGAAAACTTAAAATAAGCTTACTGATTGTAGCTGGTGTGCTTGTATGCGGATTACAGATATTCGTGGTGCAAAACTTCATAAAAAAAGTAATGTTAGAACAACCTAAATTGGAACTTTATGAATTTCAAAGTTTTGATATTGAGTTAGTCTCGGCAGTTTTTTATTCAAGTGGAGGGAAGCTTTATCACAACCAAAAAGGAAAATTAGATTGCAGTAGCGACCCTATTATGGATATAGGAGAGGATCTAAATGACCGAAGTTTATATGTTTCGCCAAATGGCCAATTAGCAGTTTTGATATTTCAAGGCGGTATTTACCTCGTCAACAACAGAGGTGATCGTATTCTGGTTACTGATAATTGTACTGGGGAATACGCTACAAATGAACAGCGAGCAAATGGAAGATTTCGTGGTGACAATATTCAATGGTCTGAAAACTCCAAGTATTTCATTCTCGCTCAGGACAAAATATGGGTAAGGAACTTTGATGAAAACAATAGGACTAACATTTATAAATATGATGTGTCAAAAGAACAACTGCAACTCTTAGCAGAACTGAATGAAGAGTGCAAAAGCGATTTTTATTTAAGTAGGAATGGTAATTATATATATTACCAATTTGCTACATCCGACGGTGATCTGCTATACAAAAAAATATCAATAAATAACCAATCGTCATTTTCAATTTATGTAGCTGGTGATGATCGAAAGCTAGATGGTGTAAGTAGTGATAGCATATTTATAAATTACAGAGATTATAAAAGAGCTTTTCAAAGTCATTCCAATGATCTCAAAACAGTCGTTGCTTATTTTGATGGGAGCCTATATTTGCAACGCGATAATTGTAGCTTAAACATTTTAAAAGGAAAGTCTGGGTACAATAAATTAACGGGCGCTAAACCCAATGCATTTAATTTGCGCTATTTTATTCCAGGCAATCGTTTCTATTTCATTAACGTAGACTCAGAAAGGCACGAAGGAACCTTTGTGCTAAATGTAAATACTGGGGAAACTTTAAAACTAAGCAGACAAATAGAAATGCATTATAACGTAAACAATAATCATTGCCCAGATTTTGTCTACAACTTTTTTGAATTAAGACCTGACGTTGTACTTCAATCAACAATTAATAACAATATGCGAAGTCAAGTGGAGAATCAGCAGGGTAATATGACTTACAGATGCGATATACGCAATTAGACCATTACTTTGATTTAAGAAAATAGAAGCTTTAAATTAATATGCGCAGAACATTGCGCCATCGTCAAGCCGGCGGTAAGGCTTTTGGGAGTCGATGAAGACTTTAAACGCTGACTTTGAGTTGGTCGAGATCCAAAAGTTGGTTGGTTGTAGCCGGCCTGCGGTGGCGCACCCGTTGGGCGAAATGCCGGCATTAGAGCCGGCACGAAAACTAATCGTAGATAGCGCTCAGTATAAAACTTATAGATGCCTAGAAGTGCTCATGAGCATGTTTAAATCTACTATCGGATAATACGCATAGAATGTCAATCGATTATAATATTGTCAAAATCCATAAGACTGAGATGTCTAACTTCGGTCTAAAATGGAGATTTGTTGATGACAATTATAACAATCTTCCTCTGACAGTTCTAAATCAGTTAGTTACACTTAACGCTGAAGGGGCAGAAAAATTAAGTGACATTCTAGTAAAAAATGGTGTTCACATTGATTTCCCCTTTAATAAAAGGATGTTCGATCAATTGATAATCTACGATATTGAACTTGAAGATGTCGCTGGTGTCAGGAGATGGTTAAATGGTTTGGGGTTGAATCGGGACGAACCGATTTATTTACATTGGTCAGATAAAAGCGCCATGGTCACGTCTTGGGGGATAGTCATTGACTACTATGATGATTTTTTTTATCCAGGTTCTGACGATCTAACTATCTTCGATTCATCTCTAAATTGGGCGGTATTATTCTTCCACGAAAGTCAAATTTATTTTGGAACAAACAGCTAATGTTTCGCTAACGTTCTTCAGAACGTGATGAATTAACTATGGGAAGTATAGATAGGGCAGATTGGCATTACGGAGGAGTTTATCCAAGTAGTTTGCCTAAAGAAGGTGGGGGTACACATATTGGAATGTATCTCACTTGGATTATTATGAATGATTTGATTGGAACAGTTCACACTGAAAACTCTGCTTCCGCAATATTGGAAGTTAAAAACCGAAAGATATCAGGAAGAGATTTTTTGTTTGAGTATTGCGACGGTAAATTTTGGAATGAAGACTTAACAGTTGAGGGGCAAGATTTTACTTTGAAATACTACCTTGACCCAATAAACGACAAAAAGCCATACGGCCAGTATATAATTGATTATGAAAAAACACTAGCTAGCTGTCTGCCTTCCTTGTATGAAGTCAAAGATAATTGGTCTAATTACGACAAAATATCGGCAGTCATTGACGAAAGATTCAGGAATTATAAATTACTAAACTCTGATGTGGGAGGTTTAAGTGACAACAAGAAGAACAACTCCAAACAAATGAGGCTACTATCTTTAGTAAAGGACTGGTGGAAGAGAATGTAAACCCGGAGAGATGTTAAAATATCAAGTATTTACCTTTCCAGAAGTAAGGCTTTGCTGGCTGTGTAGTAATTAGAAAGCGTTCGCCCAACAACACGCCAGCTTCAAACCGGCAGCTGAGAGGGTAGGTGTCGAGAGTGATTTATATTTGGGGATGGAGCTGGTGGTGGTCTGATGAGTTGGTCGGTGGAGCCGGTCTGCGCCGGCGTAACCGTTGGGCGACAGACCGCCATTTAAGGCGGTCCGAGATAAGCATACACTGACTCTAGGTAAAAGGACGCTTGGTGGCAACTGTTAAGACCTAGAACTAAATTTGAGAACGCAATTAGAATGAAAAGTAGAAATCCAAATGCAAAATTGTCCACTTATCTAATTAGTATTGTTGCCATCGGTGGCTCATTATTGTGCAGTAACTGTTCCTTGGAGACGGAACAAGAATATTTAGTTGATATTGAAAAAGCATGTAACTGCTACCGTATTACTGGACCTAACAAAAGTCGAGATATTGAAGAAAACTTACATCAGTGCATGGGTGAATACGAAAAATTTATCCAACAAGCTGAAGAACAAAAAAATATAAGTGCTTCACAATCGGACTCATTAAATCAACTTTATCTCGGCATATTGATGAATGAGCTTACGTTGACCTGTGAATTCTTTAGAGAAGACTATAAGGCCTTCATATCAGATCAATTTTTTGCACCCTTCAGCTTGGCCGATCAATTGCTACACGAAGCGGAATTGGAAGGCGCAGATACAACAGACGTCCATATTATAAAACTCAAATTTGCAGCAGGCCAACGGGAATATGCTTACAATCTTATGCGCAGAAATTACATCATTAAAAATTCAAATGATTACTATGGGTGGTGGGTGAAAGGAGCCATGGAGCACGAATTAGGAATGACCGATCAAGCATTGCTATCATTGGATAATGCAATCTCGTATGCTCAAAACTCAGGTGAAGGAAACTTGATAAAGTATTACCAAAACTCCATATCTAGCGTAAATAACAGCAGAAACCAGTTGTTTGAAGTGACAATTTCACATTGAATGACTTTGAGGGCAGGTTAGATGCAAGTATGATTTTTCAAAAGGGAATATGGAGAAACACCATAGGTATATAAAATAGCTTACATCAATAACTATCTTATAAATTATGAATGTGAGGCAAAGAAAGTATCGCCCAACATTGCGCCATCGACAAACCGGCGATGGTGCGGGTGGGTGCCGAAGATGTCTTTATAGGTCACCTTGAAGCTGGTCGAGATCCGGATGCTGGTTGGTGGTAGCCGGTCTGCGTTGGCGCCCCCGTTGGGCGACAGACCGCCATTAAAGGCGGTCCGTTCTTAGCCTAAAACCTTCGACTTATTGACAAAAGTATTAATGTGTAGAAGAACATATTTAGAAGAATGAAATTCAGTGAAGTCAAATTTTTATCTAGCCATGAAAGAGAAATCTGGCTAAAAAATATCACTAGAAAATATGAGAATGACCTCAGGCAAAGTTTTAATATATTAGAATTACTCAAAAGTCAGATCCTAGATGCTTATCACAGCATTGAAAATGATGCAATAAAAATCTTTCATGAAGACAAGATTAAGCTTAGAGGCAGGCTCAAACTTATTAATGAACAAATTTGTGATAAATGCGGTGCGAAGATTGAGAGAACAACTGGTCCCTATGGAGACTATTTAATTTGCCCTAATTATCATTATGGTGAAGGCCACTCAAAATTGAGTTATTCATACATTAATGATGAATACATTCAGAGATTGCACAACAATTGCCATGTCAGAATTCGATCTAATTGGCTATTTCAAATTAGACAAATAGTAGATGTCCCAGAATCTGCAAAAGCATCTCACCTTTTGCAATACTTATTAGTAAATGGATATGAAGATCTTAGGTTAAAGTACGGCTACAGAGAAACAAATAAAACCATAGGGGGATTTGTTCTCGCCAGTTCAAATGCCAATGAAACAGAACTAAAGACATGCGATATATTGGAATCACATTTCGATACAGTTATCCATCAACTAGGAATAAAATATAAACTAAATGAGGGGTCAAAAATGGAGTATAGATTTATCGATATTTTAGCATCGAATGAACAAGCTGTCTATATTATTGAAGTCAAAAGAGACGCGATGTTTTTTGATGACAATCAAATCAGCCTTTATTACAATCTAGTAAAGCACGCAATGGCGGAAAGGCACGACAATAGAAGACTTTATCCTGTCTTTGTAGTGCAAGAAGATCCGTCATATTTGAAAAAATACAATGAGAGCGTAAATTATTTAGCACTTGATAATCTTAAAACATGGCTAACGCGTCACACAATTAACCCAGTGCTCCCTGTTTATCGATTACAATCCGCGAACTAGTAGACATCACTAGACTGAATTATACCATTGCAATTAAATGTGACGAAAATATTTTGTTGGATAGCTGATAAAAATAATTTCCTTCTCAAGTCATATCGAATTCTAAAATTGTAATCCATGGGTTGGCCCACTAGTGTTAGAGAAAATGTCCTCGTAAAAGCGGGGCGGCACTGTTGTCTCTGTCATAAATTCTGTGGCTTGAAGATTGAGCTTCACCACATCAAACTTAAGTCACAGGGAGGTGAAGAGACTGAGGAAAATTGTATACCGTTGTGCTTTGATTGTCATGCAGATGTACAGTCATGTTTAAACAAGCGTTTGGTTCCATACGAGATACAATAACAATCAATCAGCAAATCGGCGGCGAGTTGGTATGCGATTACGAATACAATGCTGACTTAGCGTCTTGGTTCTATGATGTAACTTATACATACGTACCAAATCGCAAACCGTCAGTTCATACTGGGACAGGTGAGTATTATGGGAAAGAATGGATGCAGGATGAACAACTAGTGAAAATAGGTAGCTGGCTAGTGTTAAGTACAGGTGGTGGCCTCCAAGGAGAGAAGTTGCTGGTAGGCACGCCAAGGATGGAAAAATGGCACGAAACTATAGTGAGTCAGGAAGAGATGAAGAGATACACGGGGATAGTCTATGGCAAGCTGCAAACATTAGAGATTTTACTGGCTGGTTACCCTACGAAGTAGATATTAGGTCTATGGTTCAAGATTGTCTTGAGGTCAAGTATGTATACCGAACCGGTGACCAAGTCGGTGATTTAGACAGTACATATTTACTATATAGCCTCGATAGTATACTGGGCGAATACGAGATGATTGGAGTTGGAAGTCAACCAGCATTGACAGAGTCGAAATAGCATTCCTCCCGCACTACTGAGCTACCGCGCAGAAACAGTAGCCAGCTGGCCGACAGCGGATGGAAACAGCAGCCGTCCCACACTTATGAGCCGCCGCGTAGAAACAGTAGCTAAGCACTCGATGGAAGCGTTAAACGGGTTTATCAAATCACTCGTGCAGAGCGAGCGAAGCGTGAGGGTTCAATTTGTTAGGTGGCTGATGCCAGTGTACGAAGCAAACAGAGGTATAACTCTAATGCCGATGAACTTGCACTCTGCAATTGTCGAGCCGACGCTCAATGACTGGCCGGAAGAGCCAGGAACGAGTATCGATCATTTGTTGTGGCTCGGTAGAGATATGAGTATGGGACTCGCCGTGCAGAAGCAACCACGCAACGAGAAGGCTATTGCTCGCTACTTCAGCCGAATTACCTGCCGCATCAGAATGAATCAACACGAGACAGATAACTATGCCTACGATGGTGACCCAGGGCAAGACAAAAATCTTTTAGGTCACCTGAAAGACGTTTGCGCCCAATCCATCAGAAAGCTCGACTACGAAAAGGAAATTGCACTGCTCACAGAGATTGCGGAGGAATGGGTTCAACGCAGGAAAAAGAGAAATAATAATGCAGGGAACACCGGCTACACGCCCATGCCGGCTGATCGCCAGGCGCGACGCGCGTAGCCCAACGCTAGATACTACAAAGAAAAAGCTATGCGGCACGAAGATCTCCCCGAACGGTGGAAGCAGCGGTTGGTCGAACATGCATTAAAGGAGAGCGGAGGAAGGTGGCGATCACTAAGTGTGTCAAGTTTTAGCTCAAACACGGCCGCAGTGCAGCGATTCGAAGACGGATCGACAGCTAAGAGCCTGTTTGGACATTCGCCACCGGCTGAGTCGTCCTAGGATAGCTTTACGGTCAATGTACTCTAATGCACTGTTTTGAGTAAGGAGAAGACAAGAGTTAAGCAGACGAAGCCACGCGGCACCTACCCGCCCTCCCTCAAGCGCGAACTCGCCGTCCGCTACCTCGCCGGGGAGTTCTCCTACGCCGTAGCCGCCGAGGACTTCGGCCTCCCGAGCGCGGAAACCGCCAAGGAGTTCGTGCGGTGGTACAAGCGCCTCGTAGCCAGCGAGGACGCCGACTGAGCGGATGGGCGTCAGTAGAAAGACCATCAATACTGTCGAAAATGGTGTTTTCGCTCCCTCTGTTACTGTCGCTTTGAAATTCGCCTACGCACTTCAAGCGACAGTCGAGCAGCTATTTGAACTGAAAAACGCGCCGAACGATTAGGTCATTTATCGGCTCGGAAGTTGCACGCCGGCTTTGGTGGGCCGGCGCTCCGAAATGGGACAGTCGACTTCCGGCCTAAAATGCGCCAATGCGAAATAAGTCCATATTGAAGCCTTTGAACTGCTAGTCCGCCTATTGTAGCGTCAATGTGATCATGGTCACTCCGTGGCATCCAGAATGACCTTGACTGTCTCCTCTGGCTGATCCCACATCGGGAAGTGTCCGCTATGCTCAAACCAATGCATCCTTGCTTTGGGGAAGGCTGCCATCGCGCGGTCCGCCTGTTGCGGTAAACACAGCCGATCCTTGCGGCCCCAGCCGATAACGACCGGTGCAGATGTATTCGCAGGACCCTCCTGCATTGCGCCTTTGGCGAGATCCTTCACGAGCGAACCTACGGTACGCGTGTCCGCCAATGATTTTAGTTCGCGCGCGACGAATGCGGGATCGAGCGCACGTGGCCTTGCGGAGAGCTGGACCATAAGGGCGGTCCGGCCTACAACATTTCCGGTGATCGCAGGAAGCGCCGGTCGCACCGCGCGAACCAAGGCAAGCGATGCCGTTATGGTGGCGTTGAAGAAGGTACGCTCCCACCCCTGCCAAAAGCCACCCGGATCTAGCGCGACGACCGCACCGGCACGGCCGCGCCTAGCCATCTCCAGCACCAGGCGAGCGCCCAGAGAGCTGCCGACCATATCGACCCCTGTGAGGTTCTCCGCTTTAAGCCAATCGTCCAGGCTACGCGCCAGCCCGTCAAACGTGCCGCTATCGGCCTCTTCGGGTGACTGCCCGTGGGCTGGCAGGTCTAGGGCGATTACATCTCTGGCCTCGGCAAGCGCGGGCGAAATTGTGTCCCACGAGCGGCAGGTTGCCCCCAGCCCGTGGACAAGGAGGAGGGGTTTTCCGCGCCCTGCGCGCGTGTGGAATATGGTCATGTGAAAGAAACGCCTTGCAACGGCTTAAGTTGAATTCGGCCTGCCTCCGTCTGTTTTGCCGAGTGAATCGCCAAGAACGGACAGTGGGGGCTGTGGTCGAGGGGGGTGTGGCCGAGGCCCTGCCCGGCGACCCTGTCGCGCTCAAGCGCCTCGTCGCCGAGGCCCGCGCCGAGGCGTTCGCCCTGCGGACGCTCGTACGGGTCGTCGAGGAGGACACCGGGATCGACGCGCTAAGAAAGCCCGTCGCCAGGCGGCCAACGAAGTGAAGCGCGCCCACCCGGACATCGGACTGGGTCGCATCTGCGGTTGGCTCGGCTACACCCAGCAGGCGTACTACGCACAGTATAATACCTCGGGTTTTCAGACCACACAGCCAAGTTAGTTAGTTGAAAGTTAGGCGGCGTTTCGGTACCGCTGAATAGGTTTTACTCGGCCGATTCCCTGGTGATCCCGGTGGTGGTAGCGATGCAGCCATTCCTCGATTCCTTGGTACAGCTGCCGGCCGTCGTCGGCCGGGTTCAGGAAGATATGCTGGTACTTGATGGTGCGCCAGAAGCGCTCGATGTAGATGTTGTCCAGGGCTCTTCCCTTGCCGTCCATGCTGATGGCGATGCCCTGTTCTCGTAGATAGCTGACGTACTCCGAACAGGTAAACTGGCAACCCTGGTCGCCGCAGTTCAGGATTTCTGGAGCACCGTGTTCAGCAATGGCTTGGCGGACCACCCCCAGGCGGGCTTCGGCCGCCAGGGTGTTGGCTAAGCCCCAGCCTACGATGTAGCGCGAGTACACGTCGATGATTGCCGTGAGGTACATAAAGCCGCGCTGCATGGGGACATAGGTGATGTCGATGGTCCAGACCTGCCCCGGTCGGTTAATCTCCAGCTCACGCAGCAGGTAAGGGTGAACGTACTTCGCCTGCCCCAGCACAGTCAGGTGCCGACGCGGGTAAATGGCTCGGATACAGGCTTTGCGCATCAACCTCCGGACCCGCTCATAACCCGCGTAGTGTCCCTTATCTCTAAGCATTGATTGCATCGTTAGTACACCTGCGGTAGGTTCATCCAGGATGTGGGCGTCCATCAGCCGCATCATGGCGAGGTTCTGCTCGCTCTCGCCTTTGGACTCATAGTAGACGCTGCCCCGGCTAACCGAAAGCAAATCACACTGCCGGCGGATAGACAGGGAAGCCTGAGTCTCCACCCCGGCACGCCTTACTTCAGGTGATCCCATCTGGCTAAGTTTTTTTTAGAAAGTCGCGCTCCATCTGCAGCTGACCAATCTTGGCGTAAAGCTGCTGCAGTTCGGCTTCGCTGGCCGCTACCTCATCGGGTCCAGTAGTCGACCTGCCCTTGCCGGTCTCGAAAACCTGCTCGGAGCCGGCGATAAACTCCTGTTTCCACTGACTGATTTGGTTGGGATGCAGCTCAAATTTCTCCGCCAGCTCGGCCAACGTCTGTCTTTCTTTCAAGGCTTCAATCGCCACTTTTGCCTTGAAGGCGGCGGTAAATTTTCTTCTCGATCGCTTCATGTTACAAGTTAAGTTTTCAACTTAGCTCGTGGTCCAATTTTGTTGAGGTATTATAGCGGAAACGGCAGTGGAAATGCAATTGTAGCAATCCAAAGTGGAGAAAGAAATTCGCCCAACACCGCGCCAACTCCATTAAGCTAAGTAATTACCCACCATTCTGAAGCCCTCGGCTCCGCTGCTTTTGGGGTGTTGTTGCGGCGCGTAAGCCT
>NZ_PTJC01000010.1 GCF_002934605.1 Neolewinella xylanilytica | reverse complement strand
GGGGGCGAAGCCCCGGGATTCTGAGGACTGGTTCATCTGATCTGTCCACTGAAGTCTTTTATCTTCAAGGGCCTCAAGAACACTTCCCATGATTGCGTCGTAGACCGGCTTCATACTCATTGCATTCTGATTTTGATCTGTGCTAAAATTTGGGTATGACAATAGATTTTATAGAAAGAAGTCCTGAGCTAGAGGCCAAAATTGGATACATCCGTGAGCACGTGCCTGATATGTGTGACTCCAATGAGCTGTTGATTATCGATACCCTCACTTACTTTGGTAATGATGAGCTAGCGGTCGTCAATGCTCACAAGGAAGTAGAAAAGATGGCTGAGCTGGCCAGTGATCAAGCCAGGCTCAAATACTTGATGAATTTTGGGGTGGCCAGCCTTGAGTGCGTCAAGAAGCCCCTCGAAGTTTTTTTCAAGGGTGATCTGATAGAAATCTATAAGACCATCACCGTAAGCATCACAAAAGGCATGGATGCCTACGAAGGTGTCTGGATAAACGAGTGGTATAACCCCCAACTTGAGGAACTATGTGGTCCCGATGCTGTAATGCCAACTAAGGGCAGAGTACGATCAGGGGGTTCCTGACCTTGCAGTCTCAAGAGGCTCAAAAATTGATTTGACACCTTCTGCTACAGCTTCAGGATTGACGTAGAACCCAATTGCGAACAGGATACAGGTTAGGATCAACCCAAACTTAAAGGGCCGTGATCGAACGATCCGGTGCGCCACTATCATCAGAAATATCCCTGCGATTACTAAACCCACAAGCTGCTGATTGCTAGCGGGTAACCGCTAATGACGCGTCCCACAAAATCCGGCGAAAGGCTGATGAAGCTGATCCAGTCCAGGGTGTCAGGTCCACCCTGTGAATGCTTTTTCCTTAAGAGGCAGCCCGTGTCCGGGACCACAACGCTTGTCGATCTGAGGGTTATACCACATCTCTGTTATTACATCACTGTAAGCATCCATACCCCGATTGATGCTCTCTCGGATGGCTTTGATTATCTCGATACGGTCGTTCTTGAAAAATGTGTCCAAGGAGAGTTTGACATCATTCAGATCGGTAACCCCGAAGTTTTTCAGATAGTCTAAGCGGGCCTGATGATGCGCTTTCCACGCCTTTTGTTCGGCGGCCTTATACGTTTCGACTGCTGCGATTTCATCGCCGTCAAAGCAACATAGGAGTTCTATGATCTCCTCTTTTTCATCCCAGCCGTATTCGGGCATGTGATGATTGATATAGCTGATTTTCATGTTCAGGGATGGGTCGTTTATCAACTCTGATTTTTTCATATCTCATTTAACCACATCCGATCACCGGATGGCAAATTTTACCAAAATGCCAACAGAAGAAGATTTTGGAACGCCGCCTACACAAAAAGAGCTGGAAGCGACACAACAGATGATGGATGAGGCAATGGCGCGCAGAAAAGCCGAGATCAGGGAAGAGCTTGCGGACCCTGATTATGGAGGCCGGATTTTCCGATACGAGAAAATGGGGTAATTCGATGAGGTTGGCCGCCTTGATCTTGTCAGGAAGACTTGTTTCCAGGCGTTCCCGAATGGCTTTGATGATCGCGAGATATTTGTTGTGGAGGCCGTACTCCGCGTTATCTAAGTACCCCTCATTGTTTACAACGAGATCCTCCAGCTCCTGCAAAAAGGTCAACGGATCTTTGCGAAGCTTCACCTGGTGGTGAATGAAATCAAGGTGCTTGGACGGCCGCACCTTGAATGTGTCCGTCATCATCTCGCCCAGTTCTCGATAGTAACAGTGATAACACACATCACTATCAGCCACGAAGTCCTCCGGAGGATGGCGATCGCCCTTTCGACAATTCTTGTTGACCTGAACGTCAAAATCAGTGCTATCCTGAGGCTCACCCTTAAACAGCATCTCTTCTGTAAAGCGGGCGTCATCCGCCATGTGAAAATCCTTCATGAAGTAAATATACAATTTGTTTTGTGTTACGATCAGTTACTACTCTTAGTGTTGTAGTGTGCCGTTACGGGAATTCCCGTAACGGAGCAATTGCGCGGCCTCCGGGCTGCTTTTCGCTATCTTTGAAAGCATGAGCACAACGACCCAGCACGAGTACAAAGGGCAATTGATCGCCTTTGAATTTTCTGGTGAGAACAACCTCATCAACGCCACGCAAATGGCGCAAGCCTTCCCGAGTAAAAAGGTCAACGACTTTCTGCGCCTCAAAAACACGAAAGAGTTTGTGCTTGCTTTAGAGGCCCGTTACGGGAATTCCCGTAACGGGAGTGGGCGCGAGGTCTTGCGGGTTGTCCAGGGCGGTACGCCTGAGCTTCAGGGCACCTGGATGGATGAGCTGCTGGCCATCAAGTTTGCAGGGTGGCTCAATCCTGAATTTGAGATCTGGATGTATGAACGCATTCGCGAACTGCTCCTCACCGGCAAAACGTCAATTCCTGGGGTAATCCCACAGAGTAACGTCATCCGCGGCTTGCGCATGATTGTAGCCCAGCTTGAACAACAGGAGGTCTTCAATACCGAGATCAGAAACGACGTAGACTTCATCCGCGATCGGGTTGGTGAGATCGAGGCCAAGATCACCTCCGTTGATGATCACTACTACACGATTGCGGGGTACTGCGGGCTTCACAAAATTCCCTGTCCCTTGCACAAAGCAAAAGAGTGGGGAAAGGCGGCAACGCTCCTGAGCAAGAAGGAAGGCATCGAGACCGGCGCGGCGCATGATGAACGCTTTGGTAAGGTGCGCACCTACCACGAGGATGTCCTCAAGGAGATCATCAAATAATCCTGGACAGCAGATATGTAGCCAATCAGGGTTGAGAGTCGTATTCGGCGAGGAAGTATTCCAGCTTTTTGGAGAGCTCGGAGTGGCGGAAGAACTCGGGCTTGGGGTCCTCATCGCTTGCAGCTTGAGATACGGCCTGCATGACTATGCCATGCAGGGTTTTAAGTTCGGCCAGGTCGAAGGTGACCTCCTTAACTTGAACGGCTTCGTCTCCCGGATGAACGATGCGGGGGGTTGGATTGAGCTTCATGAATGCTTCAATTGAGGTCGGTAACTTCGATTTGCTAAGACGATGATCTTCGACTTCTTGCCAAAACTGGCTCTCCGTTCTATCCCAAGCAAAGGCATCGTTCTCATGAATTTCCGGCCAGTATCCTAAGACCAGCTCGCCGCTGTGGGACTCGTAGCGGTACATGCGATGAGGGTAATAGTAGCATTCGCCAAACTCGTCCTCTTCGACGACTTCCATAACACAGTAGAGGAGCCGGTTGAACTCGTAGTAGCGGGTCCTCAAATATGGCTTTGTGATCATGGTTGTGACGTTTTTCTGGTACGATTTCAACGGTTGGGTACTGTGAAAGACTCCCGATAGGCTTTGCCTACCTCACTGTAAAAATTTCCTTGGGGTCCGCCCCCAGCCGGTTCATCAAACCACCCCACTTTTCGTTTTTTGTCGATGTAGAGACCATATCGGTCAAACAGTCCAAATGAGATCCTGCGAACTTCAACCCGTATGATTCCCTCTTCCTCGGGAAACAGCTCCTGCAACTGGCACAGGTGGGAGCGTAGCTTCTCTCCTTTAGCGTAAAAGTGGAGCTTGGTTCGACACTCCGCGGCGTAACAATACTGGTGAGACCAGAGGGCCGGCGCAAAGACTTCTGCCTGAAAGACATCCGGCAATAGTCTAGACTCGTGGCTTATATGGATGGACATGGTTCTTGATTGAAAAGGTTACTATATGCTTCTTTGGGGTTCACCTAATGAGGGTGGGAGCCGTACTGCTTGGACTTGTAGTTCTTGTAGTACGGGACTCGTTTGAGCATCAATGGCAAGCCCCCATCAGGAATGACAATCTGCCCATTCTTCTCTGCGTCCAGGAACTCGGCGATCTCGTTTCTGCTCATCAGATCGTAGGTCTGGGTCCCCTCTTCCGTTTTTTCTTTGTACTTCCCAAGCGAGTCCTGGATGTAGGTGATCGTCCCATGGTCGCTGTTCTTGATGCCGAAGAATTGCATGTCGCTTGATCCCGTAAAGTCAGCGTGGTTACTGTATGCCGACGTGAGCTGTTCGACATTCTGGAGGATCATCCAGTACTTCATGTAGCTCCCCGCAGCCATCTTGATTGATTTGGCGATCGGCGGAAAGTAGGCAAGGGACGCAAACTCATCAAGGAGTATCAGGACACGTTTTTGTCCCTCTATCTTGATGGGCGTTACGGCATTATCACACTTATAAACCGCCATCGTATAGAACAAGCGTACAAAGCGGTTATCCTCTCTCAAGTAAGGTTCCGGCAACACCAGATAAATGGTGGCATTATGTGTTTTGGCATCCGACAGCAAAAAATCGCTGCGTTCGGTTACCGCTTGAATCGCCTCGTGACCCATCCAGTCAATCCCCCGACGCATTGTTGAAAAAACGGCCGAACCTTCCCGGTCCGCCAATCGATCCACTAAACTGGCCGCGTCTTTGGCAAGGCCGCCGAGCGATTCATTGGCCAGCATCCGGATCTTCAAGTCCACGAAGTTCTTTGGATCGTACTCACTGCCTTCTTCCGTCCCGGTCATGATCAGATTGTAGACAGTGCGTAGGTTCTTGGCTCTGATTTGCTTATCGGTGAGTACGTGAGCGAAGATGCCACGCAAATAATGCACGGCCGTCTCCCGAAAATGGGCTGAGTTACCGGATTCTTGTGACTCTGGATAGATACAAGCTGACGCTAGAGAAGAAAGCAGGTTCCGCACATCAGGAGATTCCACGTCGATCTCGTCAAAGAAATTCCACTTGTGGGTATGCTTTCTTGCCGGACCATAAATCGGATAGATGTGGCGATCTGAGATATAGAATGGATCGACATAAAAGGTGCCGCTTCCGACCGTATCACGACGTTTTTGGGTGACGCGCGTGTGCTCGCCCTTGATGTCTAGGGCAATCACCCCGCCAGGATAACTAAGGAGTGTATTCCAAATGGCATCGCGTGATTTGCCCGCTCGTGTCCCGGCAATGGTGATGTGATGGGTTTCACTTATGGTTCCGATTGCGCGTCCATTAATCGGAGTATCCAGATCAAAGAACGTCTTCCCGTAGTAGACACCACATGGTGCACTTTGGCAAATTTCCTTTCGGCCATCGATAAAGTACCCGATGAAGTCACGCTTGAAGTATTGGTGTAATCCCCCCCATCGCCCGGTGTCGCCACGCTTGAAAACAAATAGGCGACGATACCACCACTGCTCCTTGTACAGCTCCTTAAAGATCGGCCACAGCGATCCAGCGTAAAACAGGCAGAAGGGCAAAAAAAAGACCCAAACTAAACACGTAAACACAAGTTCATCGACCAGGAAAGCAAGTACAAACGGCGCTGTAACAAACACGATTCGCGGAAGAACGCGGGCCCATTTCCACTTCGTCCAGCCGTGGCCATAGCCAAACCGCTCAAAAATGAAGACGGAAACAATGACCGTGTACACGGTGATGAAAAAGGGTGTCTTCATCAAGGGTAGAAAATGCTGCCAAACGTAACCAATGTTCCAGTCGAGAAAACGGGCGGTGATAATCTTGCGATGTAAACTTTCATCTGTCTGAAAGTGGTAGACAACAAGTACGATCATGTAAAAGAAAGCCCAGGCCATAGCCGCTTTCCACTTGTTGTAGAAGTAGGCTATCGTGATGATCCGAACCTTACTACCGAAGGCGATCCAGGTCATCAAGTTCCAGAAAAACAGAGTGGCTGTCAGAACTCGGAGAGCCAAGTAGTGATCAAACCCAAAGTCTATCAAGCCGCCCGGAGTGTAGTTGTCATCCCACAACGGTCCTAGAATCAGCGCGTACAACAGGAGAGGAAAAACATCTTTCCCCCAGAGAAATGTGTAGAGCGTTGCAATTCCTGACCCCAAAGCAAAGTATGCCAGGGTAGTCAGTCCAATTTTCCGCATGGCGGCGGGACGGTGAGAACGACGAGTTGACATGACTTCGGCATTGGGAATGTGAAGAGATGCTTCAAAAGTCATGCGACAATAGTTGCCTATGCAAGCGTATCGGAATCATCCGCAAGCGTCGCGGAAAATTCCGCAAATACCTGGTTTCAGATCGTATTTTCTCGTCTCCCCTCAGATGAGATACTATCTTTCAATCGGAAATTTCCGATTGAAACTATGCCGAACAGAGAGCACCAGGAATCTGAGAACCAGAGCTTCTACGACAAGCTTACACCTTATCTCGCTCGGTTGAAGAGGAAGGACGGCAAGGTTGTCTTGCACGGTAAGCCCGTAGAAGCTACTGAAAAGCACTTGCGAGATAGGCTGGCAGAATTGATCGGAATGACCCCCAAGTCACTCTTTGATCGGCGCACTGGTTTAGGAAAAGAACAGCTTGACGAACCGATACATCGCAGGACATTCTTCGCGCTCTACACTGTCTTGAAGGTTAGACCAGAAGAGTTTCTCTTAGGCGAGAAACAGGAAAAAGAATGGCTGACGACAACGAAGGAAGATCCCTCCAAGTTTTTCACACTCACGTACTGGAAGAACATCAAAGCTGCCTGGCCCAACAAGTCAATTTGGGAGAAGCTCTACGTTATTGCACCTGGGGATTTGGGAAAAGGATCAGTCTTTGACGCTGCCTACAAGGAGGTAGCGGTCTACTTTATGAAGGCAACAAAACACATCCATGCAACTGAACTCACCTTCAAGGGCGACAATGAAGTACCCGGCCACTTCAAAGACTATGAAACAGCACAGAAAAAAATCTATGAGGCTATCTATAACTTCTTGGGGTCAAAGCCCCCGATAGGAACCGAAAGAGCACCCTATGAGCGTATTTACTACCTCTCACCGAGCAACCGTCTTTTCCATAAGAATGATGAGCTTTCTATCTATATGGCATTTGTCGCCGAAGCATCGCTCTCATCGCTGGAACACATCCTTCACTGCCTTGATAACTATCCTGATTTGTGCTCGTTTTCTCTAATCGCAGCAGGGGCACCTTACCGTCAACACGTCAATATCGACAATGAATATCTGCTGATCGAGGACTACGCTTTTGAGCATCATCCAGACAGTATTGAGGTGGATCCTAATCGCCTCTGCGTTTTGAACATCAAGCCTTACAGTGAAGCCAGTCAGATATTAAACCACAAGCAGGTCTTCAGAAGTCACCGTACTCTCAAGCCTCTAGATCGAGCTAAGATCATTTATCACTTGAAGGAGGCAGAATCGTATGTAGATACCCAGATCAAAGAATCTGACAAAGCTTATGCTCAGACCAAAAAGCTGCGTGAAGCAAAATGGGAGGGATTCGAGTTTATCAAGGACAGGCTGGAAAAACGTGTCTCCTTTTATAAAAATCAACTCGCAAGCATCAAATCAAAGCTGAAAATGGCAACCTCTTAAAGTTCTTGACATAATCGCCGCCACGGCTTAGCCTGGGTCACACACTCAAACATGATTATGGAAGAGAGCTGGTGCTTAGAAAAATTCACATCAAACATGACGGGACGGACGAGGATGAAATATGCCTTCGTGCCAACGCTAAGACAGACATCACTTGGACAGATAACTTCAAGAGGGATTTTGAAACAGCGCATGGCCGAGATGCCACTCTTCAGGAATACCTCGACGCCTACCATGCCTACAATGATTATCACAGCCAAAGAGGATACAATTGGCCCCCAATCCCCGAAGACATTTGGGAAGAAGTAGTCAAATCTTGGGAGGTCGAAACCGGAAAAAGCCGGTCCAGCCTGTCTTTCTATCGGCACCAGTTGTCCCTCTTTGATGGTCCTGCCGATGAACCAGCACCCTCGCCCTAGAAATCCATATCGATAAGATCAGTCGTCAAGCAAATCCAGACCGTGGGTGTGTTCCCGACCCTGTGCTTCACGTTCGCGAGCATCTTCGATCTGGATCTCCAGTTGCTTCATCTCGGCTGAGAGCTGTTCCCGCTGCATAGCGATCTCAGGGCTGTTTTTACCGCCCTCCATTGATTCGTAGCGTTTACGCTTCTCGTCCAGGAGTTCCTGATAGATCTCCAGCTGCTTTTCCGTAGGGCTGCTTCCAAAGAATCCCATGATGTACCGCTTTTAGAAGTTGAATGATTATAAAGATAAGCCTACCGTTCCAGCCCTTGATCTTCCTCACGACTCTGCTCTATATCCCGCTCTTCGTCCCTTGCCTGAAGTCGAGCGGCAATGCGGTCGTACCTGGCCGCCGTTTCTTCATCTTTCATGTCAAAAATGTGCTCGGTCTTCTGCGGCGTCTCGACAGCTTTCTGTTCCTCCGCCTCGCGGATGCGTCGCTGCTTTGATCCTTCATGATCAGCAGCTGCTTTGTTGAAGTGATCCAGCGGTGTTTTGTACTCAACGCTCTTCCGCTCGGCAATCCCGTGGCGCTCCAACTCATGAGCGACCGCCCATTCCTTATGCTTGACGATGCCCCGGATGTCCGCTTCAAACCGTGCCGTTTGATTAGCCAACTGCTTCTCCCGGTTTTGCAAATTGTCCAGGGCTGCTTCAAATTGCTCCCGCTTAAACAGTCGTGCCCAAACACCGTTTAGAGCTTTAGTCTCAGCTTGCGCTTCAGCCAACCGCTGCCGGCAGCCGTCAATGTCGTGTAGCTTCTTCGATTCCTCGATCCGTTCTTGGATCTGCCGCTCCCTCCTACGCGCTTCGACGTCCTTGGCCATGCGTTTTGCCTTGTTCTCGGCGGTGATTTTATCGATCGCCCTCTGAGTGGCCAGCTTCTTGTCTTGAATATCTTCCAGTTCCGCCTTTTCCTTGGCTGCCACGATCGCAGCCTCAGCAAGGTTATTCTGCTGTTCCACCTCGGCTGCTTCGCGATCGTAAGGTGTGCTGTCCAGTTTTATCTGCTCGGCCAGTTCATCGGCATCCGGCAAAGTCCGTAGATCAATATCTTTCAGCTTGGCCTTTATCTCAACCGTTTTCCTATCCTCGATCACTCGGGACAAGTTGATGATGTTACCCTGCTCGTCTACAGCCACGCAAGAGCGGCGACCGCGGGCCAATCGCAGCCCCTCCAGCTCCAGAGCATTCTTAAAACTCTTTCCGTCATCCGAGGCTTCGTAGGCACGGGTAGCTTGTACGCCGTGGCGCTCCTTTTGAGTTTGAGCGTAAGTTTTTGCATTGTTCTGCTTACGTAATTCAGCGTTGGCTTCCCGATTAGTACAGTGTAGACCGTGCTCCCTTTCGTACTCCAGAGCCCACTCTTGCAAGGCGCGTTTATCGAGGGGAAGATCTGCTCGCTTACCCGTTTCCGGATGGGTAAGGTTGGCAACGATGTGAATGTGATCGTGCTCCGTCTCATTATGAGCAACGACGTAATATTGATGCTCACTCAAACCCAGGCGCTCCAGGGTGGCCACGGCCACCGACCTCTGGTGCTCCTCTCCCTTCTTTTCACCATGAGCCCAAGAGAGGGAGTAGTGGTAGACCCCACCCTTCTCTGTTTTCCGTCCCGCAGAGCTTCCGCCGGCCGCGATCTTGATGTCTTCCGCATTAAAGTCCGTCCAGGACATTACCCCGGCGGCCTTGAACACATCATCGGTGTAAAGATTTCCGGTCATGGTCCACTCCACACGCTCGTTGGTCTGTGCACGGCCGCTGTCGTGCATCAAATAGGCCGTAATCCCCTTAAAGCTCCGGCCGCCTCTACTGTTGATTTTCGGTACCATGAATCACAGTGTCCAGAAGAGTTTCAAGTTTGGCAATGGTGCGGTAGACCAACTCTTGTTCATGACCATCAAGTCCTCGGATATGTGCTCGTTTCACATACTGATTGAGGTTATTGCCGATGGCTAACAGCTGGCGGACCATCTCCACGTCGGCCTTATTTTTACGTACCACGATTTTGGACTTCAGCGCGGCCTCTCGCATGAATGCGCTGCGGCTCATATCGCTGGCTTTAGCGCGCCGATCGATGGCGTTTCGCTCAGACAACTTCAGGCGTAACGGTGGCAGCACGACCGAAGGGTCATCATTGCTGTTGGCGGCTGTCTGTTGTTTTATCGGCATGGCGGTAACGATTTATTAAGTCAAACCAAGTACGCTTTTCAAAGGGGGATGCAACGGGGGTTTACCCCCTTGCCAAGAGAGGAAACTGTATATACATTTCCTCATCTTGCTACTCTACATGTGTCACTAATTTAAGCCGATTCCACCGGACTGCCAAATCCTAGCCGCTGAACCATCCACATGCCTACTCCTGTGTGCGATTTCGTTGTGCGCTCTTACGATTTCCAAGCGTCTGAAAAGACAAAGACCCCTGCCCTCTTGCCCCCCGAATGCCACCGTGTTATCACTGAAGGATCACTCTAACTGATAACTAGGATGACTACCATGAGCACCCCAGACCCTGATGAATTTGATGAAACGACCCGCCGTATTGCTGCTCTTAACGATGACTTCCGTACTTCCTTCAACAACGCCTCCGGGAACCACATCGTGGCTACCCAAGGCATCCACGCTCTCCCCCATGAAGACAGGTACGCCATCTTCGATTTAGTGCGCTCCTTCGACCAGTTTGCAGAAGAAAACGACCCGCACGGCCAGCATGACTTCGGCAGAGTCACTCATAACGGTCAGGACATTTTTTGGAAGATCGATGCCTACGATAAGAGCATGGAACACGGCAGTCCCGACCCTTCCGATCCCAGCCAGACCACCCGCGTCATGACCATCATGTTGGCTAACGAATACTGATCAAAACGGCAAATCGTCTTCGTCTCTCTCAGTAGCACTTCTCAAGTCCTCAACGCGCTCCAGATTAACGAAAGAAAGCCACTGGCGCATCCGTATCCAATACTCATTGTACGTCACCTCTTCTTGCATCCATTGCCAATAGGCTTCGGTCTCTTGGTAAAGGGCCATATCGTCATCAGGACCATCTTCATGAAAAGCCCGTTCGAGCCGTTTCAGCTCGCTCTCATCTTTCGGTACATAGAATGTCTCCGGCTTCTTTAGGGGTTCAACAAATGGCTCTATTGACCAATGACCTTCTTCAGTCTCCCGCAAGCGTGACAACATCTCAACTGCCGCAAAATAGGCTCTCGGTGTCCGCGCCAACGACAGCCTGGGAGGATTCCCAGCAAACCAATACCGAAACAGCCTTGAAAAACTGTACGCTCCGCTGTTTAGCAACCCGACCAGGTTGGCTTCCTTTTCATGAAATTGCCGCAAGCATTCAGAAATACTCACCCCACACGCACGTGCGCCTTTTGCGAAAGCCCAAAACTCTTCTCCAGTGATCATAGATGCTGTTCTAAATCCATTTTCTCCCCCAACATCGGACAATCAGGATTTTACTTTCTTCCATCTCAGTCTAGCCGGAACGCTCATTGTCGGCCATCTTTTCGCATTCGCTGCTCGATACCCTCCTTTTGTGATGGCGCAAGTCATTCAGGATAAGCGATGCTCCTATGATGGAATATAGCATCTTCTTAGCATAGTGGGCATCCTCCGGTCGCCTCGCCTAAGTGCTCACGAAAGGACGATTTAACGATTTCGTTACGACGGGCTCGGTTCTTCCGGCTCGATCCGATAACCCGATTTGTCCAGGATGTAGTCCGCTGCACGTTGTGCCTGAGCTGCGGCCTTAAAGACGAATTTGGTATCGCTTTTGAGAGCTCCTAACCAGGACTTGATGTAGGCTGCATTGTTGGTCGTCATCTTAGAAAACCCAAGACGAGCACACACCATCGCAGAGGTTAATTCGGCCACCAGCTCCTCTTCAGCGTAGGCCGCTGATCCGAAGGCTCCCTTCAAATTACGATCCAGTCTGTGAGGTGCGCCTGTCCAGTGGCCAACCTCGTGTAAAACGACCGCATACCACGCCTCGGCAACCCCCTGAAACTGACCGCGCAGGGGCATCTGAATGCCGTCATCTGTCGGAGAGTAAAAGGCACGATCACCGGGAACTTCCCTAATCCTAGCACCTGTGGCCTGGATCAAGGCTTCCGCACGATCATCTTTCTCAAAATCTTCTAAAGGTTTGCCGACCTCAACTTCGTAGAAGGATGGATCGAGACCGTCTATCTGGCTCACGTTGAATACGCGGTACACGCGTAGCATGGGCACTGTTTGTAGCCCAACGCTCACCTTTTCATCGGCGCTCATTTTCTCGGCGCGATCGGCTCCTACATAGCCACCATCCTTGTTGATGTACTTGGTCGAATACCAGGCTACCGGCGTAGACTTTTCACCTTTGCGGACCTGGCCATCCATACCCGCGGCTTGCTTATAAGTCATCCACTGGTTTTTGTGGTAGCCCGCTGACTGAGGTGTACCCCTTTCTTCGACAACTTATGACAGAGATTTAGGTCCAGTGGGATAGAATTGATGAGGTAGTCCTGGGCCCAGGGCAGAGTGGTCACGAGCCCAGTTGTAGTAGTTGAAATAGGCATCCAGCCCGCGGCTCAAAGCAAAGCCGTCTTCGTGGTCGTGTAGGTAAATGTACTCGTACTTGACCGTTCGCCAGAGGCGTTCGATGAAAGCGTTGTCGGTGGCCCTTCCCCGACCGTCCATACTCAGGCGCGTCCGGCCCTGCTCCAGGATGCTCGTAGTAAATACCTCGGCGGTGTACTGAGCGCCCTGATCGGTGTTCACGATATCGGGAGGCCCCCAACGTCGGACCGTATCGGCATACAGCTGCGCGCACCAC
Organism: Neolewinella xylanilytica; assembly: GCF_002934605.1. GTDB lineage: Bacteria > Bacteroidota > Bacteroidia > Chitinophagales > Saprospiraceae > Neolewinella > Neolewinella xylanilytica. The sequence continues at coordinate 14,011 of NZ_PTJC01000010.1, read as the reverse complement.
TGCGCCGTCATCGTATTGCTTACTGACCAGTTCAGTACGAAGCGCGAGTACACATCGATCCAGGCCGTCAGATAGAGGTACCCACTAGCCATGCCTACGTAGGTGATGTCGGTCTGCCAGACCTGATTAGGGCGATCGATCGTTAGTCCCCGTAGCAGGTAGGGGTAGGTTTTATGTCCGGGAGCCGGCCGTGAGGTATGGGGACCGGGGAGTACCGACTGTAGTCTCATCACCCTGTAATACAGTCGGTTAAGTCGCTTTAAGTTGACCCGTAAACCGTGCTCGCGAGCCAACCAACTCTGCATGCGGCGGGGGCCTTTATCGGGATGCTCGAGGTAGTGCTCATCCATCAGTCGCATCAAGTGCAGGTTCAGCGGCGAGGTCGCCACCGACTGGTAGTAGTGACGTCCCCGGCCCACCTGGAGCAGCTCGCATTGACGCTTGACACTCACCAAGGCTTCGGAGGTAATGGCCACGAGTTTTTGGGGCAGGGGCATCATCCGAGCGTTTTTTTTAGGTACTCGTTCTCTACCTGTAGCTTGCCGATGATGCGCAGCAGTTCGTCGCGATCTTTATCTGCAATTGAGCCCGATTTGGGCTTGCTGTTCTTGTGCTCGAACAAGGGGTCAGAGTCCTGGGTCAGCACCTGCTTCCAGGCTTTTATTTGCGAGGGGTGAACCTGGTGCTTGCGGGCCAACTCAGCGACCGTCAACTGCTCCCTGATGGCTTCGAGCGCTACGCGCTTTTTGAACTTCGCCGAGTGGCTTCTACGCTTAGACATACTGGTAATTTATAGGTTTGGTTGGACCTTAACCAGTTGTTCGATTTTTGGGGTACACTACAGACATCATGGTCAAGCTCAGGATAAACTGGTTGATCCCCCGGTAAGCTGCATTGCCCCGACTGGGATTACGTGCTGGTCCGTTGTCGTGATCGACATTGATCCAGGGTTTCTGAAAGCCCTCCAGGTTGCTCTTCAGATGGTCTATGATGGTGTTGGTGACAGATTGATAAATTTCATCGCGTTGCACGTCATGGTCTCCTTCTTCGTTGCAGTGCAGCTCTCCCCCTTATTCTGGAGAAGAGCCTGGCTGGTTAGTTATCCTGATGATCAGAGCGTTTTGTCTTGATTGGGAAGGCAACGAGGTCTAGGCGGCCGTCGCTCGGGATGGGCATAGCATCCAGGCAGATGGTAAAGCCTCCTCCTGATCCGTGGGCAAATCCCACGCCAATCTGTGATCCCAAGGTGGTCTCGCCGTCTCCGGTTTGCCGTCTGGTGTAGATATTCAAAGTAGGCTTGTTTGAAGTCTTGGTTGTCATTTTATGCTCCTCCTTAGGGTGCAGCGTTAGGGGTTGATAGGGATGCCTGTAATACTGCTAACGACAGGGCGCAGCTCCCGCAAGACAAATTATTTGGCTCGCGCGAGGAAAGGCATAAAACCGACAGGTTCAGCCTGGGGAAATAAATTGTCTGAAGTCGCTCAGCAGGAGCGATAGAACACGCCTCGGCGATGACTGTAGGGCTTGCCGCCCGGCCGGTCGCCGTATTGCAATCCCTGAAATCAAAACCGCTATCGCTGTATACCTGCGTAGGAAGAAGCTTAGAAACCCAACGAACTCAAACTAAGGCTCTGGTGATGATCGAGGCGTGAAGTCGGGATGTGCGCCCGCTCGCAGGGCATCATTCAAATCAGTGTGGGGTGCAAAAGATGGTGAGTGGTTGAACACGATGTCCCCAAAGTCATCGGCAAAAACGTGCGCGGCCTCTTGACCAGGTGTATTGTTATCAAGAAACAGATCGACTCGGGTATAGCCCTCCGCTTCTATGTAGGTTTTAGTGCGCTGATACGAGCTGAGGGCATTCATGATAATCGCATCCCCTTTTAGTCTTGACGTACCAAACATGGTAAGAAGAGAAAGGTGGTCAAGCATGCCTTCAAACACGGAGACCGCTCCCCTACCCTCTTCCCGGCCGGAATGAACAGTAATATCACGACAGACTAGTGCAGATTTAAACTTACCTGTGCCGTCGGAAGCGGATCGGATCTCCCAGCCGCCTGAAACGTTCTCTTGACCAAAAGCAAAGTAGGGTTTGGCTGAAGGGCGCTTATGATTGCGGTACTGGACCAGTTTGAGATACTCCTGGGCAAGCTGCCGGCTGATGCCCCTAGAGGCGAGATACGAAAAGATCAGAGGCGATTGAAGTGGCTTGACGGCCACCAACTCAAGAGTGGCTTCTGAAAAATCACGATCGACGGCTACGCCGTCAAGACGCGCTTGCTGTTGAAAAGAAAAAAGAGAGGGGCTAGAGAGCTTTGAGGATTTTCCCCCTACCCTACCTACCGGAGTATCGAAGAGATGCCCCTGAAACATGCTGGTGAGGAAATTGAGGGCATCTGTAACAGATGTGTAGCCCTCATGACGCATGATGAAGTCGATGACTGTTCCGCCCTGATCAGCAAAATCATTCCAGATCCATTTGCCTCCCAAAAAACTGGTATGAAAAGATGGCTCCTCTTCCGATCGGAATGGCGACTTATACCAGAGCTCACGACCGCCTTTAACTGAACGAACTGGTTCGTGTCCAAGCCTGGACATGATCTTAGGAAGATCGAGGCTCTTTGCTTGATCAGTATTCATACAATCCTCCTAAATAAATCGTTATTTAACGATTTAAAGAAATATATATTTATACACATCTACTGCTTGTATGCCTCAAACGAAGCTTTGAGCAGATCTACCATACTGATACCGTGCTCAAGAGCATAAAGCTTGTACTGCTTCTTGAACTCCGCATCAACCTTAAAATTGAGGGGGGCCTGTTCCGTCGTAGATGGTTTCGCTAAGTTCTGACTTGTCTCATCCATTTTAGGGGGCGTACCCTTTTTTCCCCTTCGTGCTGGTTTCTTAATGTCGGCCATACGTATCCTTTGACGATTTAGTTAAATAAAGAAATCGTTTTTTAACGATTTAAGTAATTAACGAATTATACACTAACTTGTTGCAGATGATCAACAACCGCCTGAATGAATTGATCTACTGACTGGTTGACTGTCTTGAACGGAGTTTCATTAGCTGCCCTGCCAGAATCATGTGCTTGTCCAATGCTATCCTTCCGATAGACAGCCCCGATATACACGTAGCCAGCGTCTTCAATGTACTCTTTGCCCCCCTCAAGTTCGCTTTTACTGTCTCCAACCATGGACAGAGCAAAAAGAATCTTCTCTTTCGGCACACCATTCTTTCGTAGTTCGTGAGCCAACTTTATTTGGGGTCGAAGATCATCCAAGGTAGTCTTAGTAGGCAAAATCAGCATGTGACTCAGTTTTGCGATATCGAGCGTCTGTCTAGTGGAAGCTGGCGCTCCATCGACTACGATCAGATCGTAGTGGTCCTTCTGCTTAGCTAGATTGTCCACGGAAGAGAACTGCTCAACTGAAATTCGTGGTGTGATGTCATTCGCCATCCGATCAGCATTCCAGCTTGTAACGGTGCCTTGACTAAGATCAAAGTCTGCAATCTTGACTTCCCACTCATTTCGAGCGTACTCAGCAGCAAGAGCACGACTGATTGTAGACTTTCCTACACCGCCCTTTTGAGAGATGATACCGACGATTAGTGACATAATTGCCTTTCTAAGTTGAAAAATAACGAAATCGTTTTTTAACGATTTATATAATCGTAAAGATAAACAGATCGATGTGGTTTTCAAGCAAAAAGGTAACGAATTAAATATTTAACGATTTATACACGTGTAGCATAGTAACGAAATAACGAATTATAGATCGAAATTATTCCCCATCAGCAGTAGGGCAGGGGAGGAATGTACCCCACACAAAATTTATATGTTCATACATCAAAACTCGGCTCTTTTTTCTTTTCAAAAGCAAGGCCCATGAAGTTTTTGACCCTAAAACTTTCCTTTAAAGTTTTTTAAATGAATTTTAATTTTTTTCTTTTGTTGAATCTGTAACTCATTGAATACCAATAGTTTGTGTAGATATATGTGTAGCTGAACAGGGGTTTAAGTGTAGCTAGACAGGGTCCTAGGTGTAGCTAGACAGGGTTGCGAGGTGTAGTTAAACAGGGTTTAAAAGTGGAGCCAGACAGGGATATCGATGTAGTAAAACAGGGTTGGCTCATAAATTTGGCCAGCGTCTTGAGCTGGATTTCTCTTAAGTCCCTGTAATCACTGGTTTTCTTACCTGTAAAGTGTAGATAAACAGGGCTGAGAAGTGTAGCTAGACAGGGCGCGCACCCTCTCCATACGTGTATTCCTGCTTTACACTTTTACACTTTTAGGCTACTTTTACTGCACAACATCAGAGCATGAGTCGGAGCACCACTGTGCAGAACAAGATTGCCAGAATTGAAAACGTCTTCCTTGAAAAGGCTCAATACAACCTTACCGTACGAGAGCAGAAGATCATGCTCTTCCTGGTGTCCAATATCGATCCGCGACAGAAGAACTTTCGCACTCAGATAATTCCCGTGAAGGAACTTGAGGCTGTGTTGAAACACGACATGAAAAAATGGGGGGGGCTCTACGTTGAGATGAAAAAATTTGCCCGCTCTATTTCTAAGAAACAGATCACGTTTCCCACTGACGTAGTGATCGATGGCCAGCCCTTAGAAGGTTACATCAACTGGTTTTCAAGTGTCGTCCCTAAACGTAATGAGGATGGACTTGTCTGTATCTCTTTTGCCTTTGCCCCAGAGTTGAAGCATTTCTTGCTGAAGCTCAAGCAGTTTGCAAGAATCGATCGCTCAGAAGTCTTAGAGATGAAGAGCTTCTACTCAATCAGATTCTACCAGCTTTTCAAGGCGATCTATCAAAAGCAGGAGAAATATCGCACCGTAGTCTACAAGACTATTTCGGTCGCAGAACTGAGGGCTATGTTAGAGCTAGAGGATAAATACACCAAGTTCACTGAGTTCAGAAGGAATGTCCTCAATCCTGCTCACGCAGAAATCAACAAGTACACATCCCTACATCTGGACATGGAATTCCAGCGCAACAGCAAGCGACAGGTCCATGCTGTCAAGTTCATGATTTGCCACAGGGACGATGTTCCAAAACAGCTGTCCCTTCTCGGCGATGAAGAAAAGAGGAGCATCAGCGAAATGACTAAGGAAGAGATTTTAGCTCGCAGCAAAAAGTTTGAAATCACGCACTTCAAAAAGAAATATCCTGGGGCGTATCGAGATGCGGTCAAGAAGGTGAGGGAGACCTTTGGAGATAAGATTGACCCCAACCATCCAGCATACATGAATTCTATAGTTGGACAGTGCCATACTTGGTTTGTCGAAAACGTCGGCAAGTAAAAGTGTAGTTAAACAGGGCCGAATCTGATCATAGCGATTTAACGAATTCGTTATTTCGTTATACTACGTTACCAAAAGCACTTCCTCAAAATTCTTTGACCATGATCTATGTTATCCTTGCCTGGACTGTCTACAAGACAGATCTAGGATATGATGTTATTGTCGCAATCGAATCTAGCGCCGACTACATGAAAGCTTATAAAAAAGCTTTCGACGATTTCCCGAGTAAAGATGATATTTCTACTACTGCTCGAATTGGACAACGAGTACCAACAAGTAAAGCACTGGACTACTTTCCTGACCTAAAGGGTAGGGGATACATCGCTGAATGATCCTGGGCGTGTTGGTTATACTTCTGCAAGAAGTATAACCTAATTCACACACACAAATGCTTGTTATTCAATGCTTTATCTTGAAAGCACAGCACACCCTTCAAAATTAGGTTGTACTTCTCTGCGTTTTTGGTGGTTTTTGCAACCTGGTGGTGCTACCTTACCAACATGGCCAAACCGGGACAAAAAACCACGACCGCACCTTTGCGCTGGAGCCAGGCATCAACTCTGATCAAGGGCTTGATGGCCGACCATAATTACAATACCGCATTATTAGTCGCGGCGGGGATCTACTTTGGACTTCGCATCGGCGATACGCTCCAGCTTCGGTGGGACCAGATTCGCTCCGATCAATTTTTAGTTCTAGAGGGCAAGACCAAAAAGGAGCGGGTTGTCGATGTCCACGGCAACTTCCTCAAACTGGCCAAGAGGGTAGGGGGACTGGACCGTATTCCGGCCGATCACGATGGTCTGGTCTTCATCCATCAACGAAAAGACGGCGATCGCTCACGGGCGATTTCGGTGACGGCCGCCAACAAACGGATCAGGAAAGCATTTGCGACCTACGGCATCGAGGCACAAAACCCTAGCTCCCACACCTTACGCAAGACCTTCGGGCGACGGGTGTATGAGAATAATGGCCGCAGTGAGCACTCTCTTGTGCTGCTGTCCCACATCTTTGGCCACCGCGACATCAGTGTGACGCGTCGCTATATCGGCCTGACCCAGGAGACGATCGCCAGCGCTTATCTTTCCCTATAAACGTCTACCAATTTGGCCTCATGGTCTAAAACCAAATCATCAAATTTTATGTTTCTAATAAAAAATATATCAAACAAAAATGGAGGATAAACATGATTTAGAAATCCGAATAACCGAGCTGGAAAAATTTGACTTTTCAAATTTCAATAATGCCCGATTTAAAGAATACAAAACCCTATTTTTTAGCACGTTCGGTAAAATTGCAACGATCCCGTCGATGCACATTGCTGCCAAAGAAAATAAGTTTTCAAGAGCTAGAGTGAGTAAGGATAAGAGAGGCTTTAGTCGTTTAAGCGAGATGTGGTACCCTCCAAAGCATATTAGCGCAGCAGGAAGGTTAAATTATCCTCAAGATAGGTTGCTTTATACAGCAGAGAATGACACTACATCGATCATAGAAGTTCACCCAGAAAAAGGTGATTTTATTTCAATAATCAACTTCAATATATTTGGAATAGACCAATTCAAATGCCTCGATTTTGGTTTTATTAGGGAAGAAAAGAAAACCATACTTACAGAACCAAGCACCAAATCTTTTCATGACTTCACCTGCAAAAAATGTAGAGAAATGGTTACAAAAGATGAACAGTACAAATATTCACCTACAATTTTAGCGGCTAAAAGTATTTTTAGATCCCCTTTTGATGCTTATGGATACCTGAGTGTAGCGGCTAATTTTTCAGCTATAAACATTGCCTTTAAACCAGAATTTGCAAACAAGTTCTTAAAATTTAAAGATCTCAGAGTTGTTGAAGTAATTAATAAGATGGAAAATCAAATTTACGAAGTCAAGTGCTTGCGCTATTCAAACCAATTGACCAGTGACAACCAGTTTATCTTTGATAAAATTGATAATTGTAAAGGTCATATAATAGATTCAAAGAACTCATTCGAAAGCCAAGATCACACTTGAAAATGTGATTCAGCCAGTGCCTCTAAAAGCGCCGCCACCATTTACCCCTTGGACACCTCAAAGTTTTGGTGTTAGATAGTAGACAGGTACCTTCGCCGTTTTGGACCAGATCATGAGTACGACACAAACCCGAGAAGAAGGCCGCAGACTGGTACTTGAGCTAGTACAGGCCTTCGAAAGCGGGCGAGCTGCTTTCACAAAGAACGACTACAAGGAAGCACAGCTGCGGTCTGATTTCCTCAATCCTTTCCTGAAAGCGCTCGGTTGGGACGTAGAAAACGAAGCCCACGCCTCCCAGTTTTTCCGGACCGTCCTACAGGAAGAGTCCATCGACGTTGAAGAAGGGGCCGGCGACACGCGGAAGAAAAATCCCGACTACACCCTGAGGGTGAACGGTAAGCGTGAACTGTTTTTGGAAGCAAAGAAGGCTAGGATAGATATTCTTACGGCCAAGTCCCCCGCTTTCCAGACCAGGCGCTATGGTTGGAGTGCGGGACTACGCGCATCGGTGCTTACCAACTTTGATCAACTCGTCATCTACGACTGCAATTACCGGCCGGATGCGGCAGATGGGGCTCAAGTAGCCAGGTACCAAACCTTCAGCTACACCGAGTACGGGGATCGCTTTGATGAGATCTACGACATACTATCGTATGAGGCGGTGACCGCCGGCAGCATCACCAAAGTGTTTGAAGCAACGGACCACGAGCGGATAGGCTTTGACGAGTTCTTTCTCCGGCAGATCCAAGGTTGGAGGCACCAGCTTGCTCAAAACATCCTAAGCAACAATCCCGGCCTTTCTACGCTGCAACTCAACTTCCTGGTTCAAAGTCTCATTAACCGGATCGTTTTCTTGCGGATCTGCGAAGACCGGGAAATCGAGGAGCGGGATGTTCTAAAGAACATTACCAGCTACGAGGAACTGAAAGCACTCTTCGTTCAGTCTGACAAGCGGTACAATTCAGGGCTGTTCGATTTTGTAGAAGACAAGATCTCGCTTGGGATCACCATCTCTCCGGAGACGTTGATTGACATCTTCAGTCAGCTCTACTTCCCGAACTCTCCTTACGATTTTGCCGTCGTCGATAGCAGCATCCTGAGCCAGATTTATGAGCGGTTCCTCAGTCAGAAGATTGCTATTCTGCCCGAGCAAGGGATGGTAGAGATCATCGACGATGAGCAAGTCGTTGCATCCAATGGCGTAGTCCCAACGCCTTCCTTCATCGTCGATGAAATTGTTAAGACCACTCTCACGCCGCTGGTAGAGGGTAAGTCACTGGAGGAGTTGCGATCGCTTAAAATTGCGGACATCTGCTGCGGGTCCGGCACTTTTCTCATTGGAGCCTACAATTTTCTGCTGCGGGCTTACGCCCATGCAGCGGACGAGGGCGGCATCAATGATCCGGCCGTGGTCCGAGAGGACCAGTTTGGTACGCGCCACCTCACCTTAAATGCCAAACGGGAGATTGTTTTAAGAAACCTGTGGGGCGTTGATTTCAATCGCTACGCCGTCGAGGTCGCAAGATTCAGCCTGTTGCTAAAAATCCTGGAGGACGAGGAAGCTGCGAGTGTAGACCACTTCATCGCAACCTCCAAAAACAAGGCGCTTCCAAGCCTCAGTGACAACATCAAGTCCGGAAATTCCTTAGTCGGCAGCGACTACTACGCGTTTGATGAGCGGGTTCTCACCGATGAAGCTCTCTTATTCAAGATCAATCCTCTTGAGTGGGCCGATGAATTTGAGTTTTTAGCAAGCGAAGGCGGCGGCTTTGATGCGATCATTGGAAATCCGCCCTACGTGCGCATCCAAAACCTCCAGCAGTTTTTTGGGGAAGAGGTGCGCTACTATCGCAAGAGTAAGCCGGGCTTTATCACGGCTTCGGAAAATAACATCGACAAGTACTATCTCTTCATTGAAAAGGCGCTTCAACTCATCAAGGCAGGTGGTCTGTTGGGTTACATCGTTCCCAATAAATTTTTCGTCCTGACTGCTGGAAAGAAGCTCCGCAAGTACATCAGAGACAACAGCTCGATCGCCGACATCACCCATTTTGGTGTAACGCAAGTCTTTGCCGGCAAGTCTACTTACACTGCAATCCTCGTCCTCCAAAAGAGCGATCGGGAGCGTTTCCGGTTCCGACGGGTAAATCAGGAAAAGGCATTGAGTAGCATCCTGGCCAGCCCTGCCATCGAGTACGACAATGCCGGTTTTGGAGCTGACCCCTGGGTTTTCATTTCCGAAGAGGCAAAGGCCGTTTTTGAGACTGTACAGAACGCCGGAACGGCCCCCCTAAAGGAGGTAGCAGAAGTTTCAGTTGGTGTTCAGACTAGTGCCGATTCGATTTACATTTTGACCAACTTCACTGTAGAGGGGGAACTTACATCCTTTACTCAAAGCGGCAAAGACTGGCAAATCGAAACGGCGATCCTCCGGGATTGCTTTTATGATGTATCCTTCGGCCTTTTCGACAAGCCGGTGGCTAACGCAAAGATGATCTACCCTTACGAAGAGGACGGGGGCGGAATGTCGGTCATCCAGGAAGATGATCTGGAAGCGCGCTTCCCGCGGTGTCGGGCTTACTTGCTCAGCCACAAAGAAACCTTGGAAAAGCGCAGTATCAGTGGAGGCAAAAAAGACCTCCAGACCTGGTATCAGTATGGCCGTTCCCAGAGTTTGGGGAAGTTTGATGATGCAGAAAAACTCATCTGGTCTGTTCTTGCTCAAGAACCTCCCTATGGCTATGATTCACACAACGTCCTCTTCACTGGGGGTGGTAACGGTCCTTACTACGCGCTAATCTCTACTTCTGAGTACTCCATTTTCTACCTGCTCGGCATCCTCGCTCATCCGGTCATTGAAGCAATTGTCAAAGCGGGAGCGAGCGAATTCAGGGGAGCTTACTACTCTCACGGAAAACAGTTTTTAAAGGAGCTGCCCATCAAAACCATCAACTTTGATGATCCCGACGAGAAGGCCAAGCATGATGCCATTCGTGATGTAACCCAGCAGCTGGTCGAGGGCAAGCAGCGCATCAAGGAAACCCATCCGGCAAACGCGGCGCTGATGAGGCGACAAACTCATTTGCATAAAAGGCTTTTGTCATTGGTAAATCAGCTTTATGGTCTGAGCGATCAACAAACGCAAAGCATCGTTGATGGTGGTGCTTTCATGGTAGAGTCAGCGGACGATGACGAGTAAGACAGACAAAATATCGGATAAGCTGAGGGGGGGATACTACACCCCTGCGCCCATCGCTCAGTTCATCGCAGATTGGGCAATTCGCGCCAAGAGCGATCATGTTCTTGAACCCAGTTGCGGGGACGGAAACTTCATTGAAGCCGCGCTTGTGCGCTTGCGCAACCTTGGTTTGAATCCTGGCGATCTAAACGGTCAGCTCACGGGGGTCGAGCTTATCAAGGAAGAGGCCAGCAAGACCCTTGCTCGTGGAAAGGCTGCTGGATTGAAGACTGGCAACATCAAAAACCAGGACTTCTTTTCCTTTGTGGCCGCCCAGAAAGCGGAGGGAGCCAAGTATGATGTGGTGATCGGAAACCCTCCCTTCATTCGTTACCAAAACTTTCCGGCCAAGCATAGAGACCTGGCCATCTCACTGATGAACGAGATGGGGCTCTCGCCCAACAAGATGACCAATATCTGGGTGCCGTTCCTAGTTGTTGCTTCCAGCTTACTCAACCGTGAGGGCAGATTAGGAATGGTCATTCCGGCCGAGCTGTTTCAGGTGAAGTATGCGCAAGAGACGCGTGTCTTCTTGTCTAACTTCTTCGAGAGCATCACCATCGTCACCTTCAAAAAGCTGGTGTTTGATAACATCCAGCAAGAAGTTGTCCTCCTCCTTTGCCAGAAGACAGACCCAAAATCTTCGGGCATCAGAACAATAGAGCTTGAAAACCTGGAAGCGATGCAAGGTCTATCCCTGAAAGGGATCGAGCGCACACCGGTCAAGAAAATAGACCACTCCAGTGAAAAATGGATCAAGTATTTCTTAGAGCAAGATGAGATCGATCTTCTCAGGGACATCCGCAACCGCGAAGATATTCACCTCGCGCAACACTACCTAGATGTTGACGTAGGCATTGTGACCGGCCGCAACAAGTTCTTTATGCTCGATGAGCAAGAGGCGAGTGCACAAGGTGTTCAAGACTTCACTCAGACCGTTGTGAGCAGATCTCAGCATTTAGAGGGCATCACGTTCACGAGAGGCGACTTAGCGCAAAACCTAGACGCCGGCATCACGTCACTACTTTTTACCCCGCCTGATTTACCTTTTGAAGAGCTGCCAGCGGCGTGTAAAAGATACATCCGATACGGTGAGAAGGAAGGCCATCACAAGGGCTATAAATGTCGCACCCGTAAGAGATGGTACGTCGTTCCCTCATTGGGTATTCCTGACGCGTTCGCGCTGAGACAGATCAATGAATTTCCCAAGTTGATCTTAAACAGCGCGGACGCCTCCTCAACGGACACGATCCATCGCGTGAAGTTTTTGACCGATGACAGCCCTAAACTGCTGGTGCTCTCTTTTTTGAATTCCCTCACCTTTGCTTTCTCGGAAATTACAGGCAGGAGCTACGGTGGTGGTGTGATGACCTTTGAGCCGACCGAAATTGAGGATTTGCCTCTTCCTGTCCTTACCCAAACGGCACTGGATTACGATGAGATTGACCGTCTCATGCGGCAAAAGAAAATTCGCAAGGTTCTCGACTTGGTCGATGCAGAACTACTGGTTAAGCAGTATGGCTTCAGCAAAAAAGACGTCTTACGGCTGCGGGCAGTCTGGGATAAGTTGTCCAGCCGAAGAATGAACCGCAAAAAACGATAAGGCTAGATAGAATTCTGTTGACGTCCCCTCTAATTGTAGGTACAATAAAGCCATGAAATATGAGTGGGACGAAGACAAGCGAGCGAGAAATATTTTCGTCCACGGTGTAGACTTTACCAAGATTGAAACTTTCGATTGGGCCACATGCTTGACAGTGCCCGACCAACGCTTTGAAGAGGCCCGTTACTTTTCTTTAGGCCTCGTTGAGCAAAGACTCTACGCTGTCGTATACACAATTCGCGGTACCACTATGAGATTGATCTCGCTTCGAAAAGCCAATAAGAGGGAGGTAAGAAACTATGAAAATTATCGCACCGACTGACGAAGAAGACAGACAGATTAACGAAGGCATCAAGAACGATCCCGATACTCTAGAGTGGAGTGATTCAATGTTTCAACGGGCCGTTCGTGGCCCCCAAAAGCTGCCGACCAAAGAAAAACTGACCGTCCGCCTTGACCCCGATATCGTGGAGTGGTTCAAAGCGCAAGGGGCAGGGTATCAATCCAGAATGAACGATGCGCTGCGCCAGCACATCACGGAAAGATCTTAATCTTCATCCGTGATGTAGTAGTAAAGCTTGGCCAAAAGTGCCGCGTACATTTGATGAGCTTGACCATCCTCTTCCTCCTTCTCCCGAATCTGTCTGCTGAGCACGGCGTAGAGAATTTTGGCCTCCGCTGCGGATAGTTTCATCGGCAGCATTCGGTGGTAGTCGTCATCCGTCGTAATGAGCTGCAATGGGTCTAGTGGGGGCTGCATGGTCTTTTTTCCTTTCACGCGTAAATGGATGTCTTTCAAGAAGAACGCGCCTATATACGTTCTTCTGATCTTCAAAGCAGCAAAGGCTCGTTTAAAACAGCGTAAGCTGTTGTTGGCTTTCAAGGTATGCTTTCCAGCTCTTAGACTGGGAAGTCTCATCTAACCATGCCTGAACGAGATTGATCGCGGTGCCGTAAGGCTCCATTGCATCCATCTTGTCCTTACCCGTCATAAAGTGGGAGATGTAGCCCGTGTTTGTCATGGGGAGCTGGCCTTCATCCCGTCGCTTGATGGCAATATGATGAACGTATAATTCCAGATCCGGAAAGTCGCTCCAGTAATCGTTGTGCTCGATGTCGATTGTGATCCCTTCCCATTCGAGAGTGTAGGTCGTGATAGTCATGAGTATGCCTCCTTTGGCTGTTGAGAAAAAGAAGGAAGGGCAGGGTGTAGCCGCCCCTCCAGTTGTGTCTAGTATTCGTTTGGCAAAAGCAAAGTCCTGTCGGTAAACCAGAGCGTAACCTCTCCGTCGGGGAAGTCTGTAAATTCAAGGTTGTAGGTCACAATCACTTCGTTGTTTCCATCTTCGACGACGAATCGTCCTTTTCCGTCGTTGGCGCTCCACTTCCAAACTTGGAAGGGTTGATCTTTGAGCTGAGCGGCGTACTGGGACGAGAACACATAGTCTATCAGCCAGTAAGCACCGACGGTTTCCGCGACGTATTTGACACCATCGGTGTAGCTAAAATTCCGGTGAAGCGGGTTCCTCCACCATGTGGATGTTCCTCCAGTGAACTGCTGTAAGTCTAGTTTCAAATGTCCCATCTCTTTTCTCCTTGGTTATGGGGTTCGCATGAACCCTTGCCCTTCGGCGAGAATGGGGGGTGGCCACGTCAAGGCCGAGGGGGATCACCCGAACTGCACGAAGCGTGAGCGATCAGCGAATGAAGAGGAAGTTTGGGGACACGGCTTGATGATGGCCGGGGGGCGAAGCCCCGGGATTCTGAGGACTGGTTCATCTGATCTGTCCACTGAAGTCTTTTATCTTCAAGGGCCTCAAGAACACTTCCCATGATTG
>NZ_PTJC01000009.1 GCF_002934605.1 Neolewinella xylanilytica | reverse complement strand
GATGGTACTTGGGTTTACCCCGGGAGAGTAGGTCGCCGCCAATTTTATGAAAGCCTCATCGCTACAGCAGCGGTGGGGCTTTCTCCGTTTGGGGTGGGCCGGGGCGATCTGACGAGTAGGATGCGGCCTCCGGCCGCGCTAGTACAATGCGGTCTCCGACCGCGACAGTACGAAGGAACCTCCGGTTGCGAAGTGATGGCACCGTACAATGCGGCCTCCAGCCGCAACAGCATTAAGCGCCCGTGCTTCCTCGGTTTTCATGTAGGAATCGTCCAGGCCAGAGTCCCCAGCCATTGCCCCGGTAAAGGCACCTTCCTTGCACCCCTGCTAAGCTCGGCCACCGGGGCTGCTAAGGGTAACCTGCCAGTGCGTCCATGCCCCGAAACAACTCCACCCCAAAACAAAACGTTGTACAAGTGACCTTCGTCGAATAAGCTTATCGAAATAGACGTCCGATGGCTTATATTCAAGAAAACATTGCTCCATGTTACTCTTCACCGCCCTCGTGCTTTCAGTTTGGTTCTGGCGCCGGAATTTGAAGGACGCCTCGCTCTGGATGCTTCTCACCTACGCCGGCGTCGGGATACTCGCCTGGACGGACTTTAACTCCGTAGCCGTGGCAAGCAGTGCTTTCCCCAAGATCCTGAAGGACTTCATCATGCTGGGGATGGTCGGTTTCGTGCAGGCCATGGCCGTGAAAAAGCAAATATCGGTCTGGATGGCGGTGTTCCTCATCTTCGGCATGTTTGCCGCTGTACACTACCTGGACCAAATGATCGAAAGCGATGAATCGCAGTCGATGCACATCGACGAGGCCAACATAGGAAGTATGCTCGTGGAGTTAAAAGAAGGGGCAACGTCCGATGAACTCGAAGCATTCGCAGCCACGAACGGATTAAAGCTGGAACGGGCTTTCTTCCCGGAAGCGGCCGCCGAAACTTATTTGGATAACTATTTCGTCGTCGATGCAGAAGGAGTGGACGATAAGCAACTGAATGAGCAACTCAACCAATTAGCCTCCGTACGCTATACGGAGCCCAACGAAACCATACTAGTAGAGCCCTTCCTTACGGAATCAATTACCGAAGCGCCCGCCGGTAGTAAGTCCCTATCCATTAACGATCCGTTCACCGGGGAGCAATGGGCTATGGAAGTGCTCAATATGAATGACTATTACGAGGTCCTTCACGCCCAAAAACCTAAGAAACAGGCCAAGGTGGTAATTCTCGACACGGGAGTAGACGGTAAACACGAAGATCTAACCGACAATTACTTTTCCATTGAAGAAAAGTACGACAATGATCCCCATGGCCACGGAACTCACTGCGCCGGTATCGCCGCCGGTGTTACGAACAACGGACTCGGCATCGGAAGCCTGGCCGGAGCCGGTGATAGCCCTTTTGTTGAAATCAGTTCCGTGAAGGTCCTTAGTGCGGGAGGAATGGGGCAGCAGAAAACGATCATCGCGGGAATCATCGAAGCAACGGACGAAGGAGCTGACGTTATTTCTTTAAGCCTGGGCGGGCGTAGCAATCAAAGTAGCCAGCGCGCGTACAGCGCCGCCGTGGCTTATGCACACCGAGCGGGCGCCATCGTGGTGGTGGCCGCCGGTAACTCGAACCGGGACGCCAAAGACTTTGCTCCGGCGAATGCCGACGGGGTGATTACGGTTTCCGCCATCGACCAACTCCTGCTCCGCGCGCCCTTCAGCAACCGGACGGAGAAAATTGAAATGGCCGTCGCGGCCCCGGGCGTAGGTATCTACAGTACAATTCCCGGAGATGCGTACAAGAGCTATAGCGGTACCAGCATGGCCTGCCCCTTCGTGGCTGGTCTACTGGGTGTAATGAAATCGTTGAATCCGGATCTTAACCATAGCCAAGCATATGCAATACTTCAGGCTACTGGCCGCGAATCTTCCGAAACCCGAATCACCGGACCGATCGTCCAACCGGCAGCAGCAATTCGCGCCGTAGTTCGATGAAGCTGCTATTTTTACGGAATGGAAGTAAGGCTAGCGGATAATGTTATTGCCGTAGGTGGTGCGACAAGTGGACTGGGACTTGCCATCACGGAGCGCTTGATTGAGGAAGGAGCCATTGTCTTGGGTTTTGCCCGCAGTAGAGACAAGCTCAAAGCGCTGGCGACCAAGCACGGTGATCGATTCATATCCCACCCAGCGGATACGCAGGACAACATTGCCGTGAGAAAGCTGGGGGAGGCAATGATCGACTACAAAATTGCAGGTTGCGTATTCAATACCGGTGGCCCTCCCACAGGCAGTGTATCGGAATTGTCGATGCAAGACTGGGACACTGCCTATGCTAGTACGTTACGCTGGAAAATCGCCCTAACGGGCCATTTACTCCCTATGTTTCGTAAGCGAAAAAGCGGCAAGCTTCTTTATTTGGAAAGCGTATCCATCAAACAACCCATTGACAACCTGGTCCTGAGCAACACCATGCGTGCCGCCGTGGCGGGTTTCGTCAAGACGCTCAGCAGAGAAGAGGGAGAGAATGGAATTCGGGCAAATATTCTCGCACCGGGTTATCACGCGACCAGCCGGATTACGGCGGTACTGGATAAGGCCGCTCAGCTCAAAGATGCCAGCCGGGAAACGGTCGAGAAGGAGTTCCTAGCCGGGGTACCAACCGGTAAGATGGGTAATCCGGATGATTTCGCCGCAATGGCCGCCTTTTTACTGTCTCCGTTGGCGGAATACATTACCGGGCAAACCATCAGTGTCGACGGTGGGTTGGTCCGTCACATCACCGGATAACGAGTAAGTGTATGCAAGTAGTCTACCTCGGAAAAGCTCCTCGTGAATTTTTAGCGGATGATTGGACGGTACCGCCGGAGCCACTGTATGATCAACCGATGTTTGCCGTGGATATCCTTTTCGTGTTTGCGGGGCAGCAATTAGAGGCGGGGGACCGGGCTCGTTACGAATTAGTAGAGACTAGTGGGCGACCCATCGTACGGGTCGGGGCGGTACTTCTTCCCGTGAATCAGGAGCGGCAACCGGGTAATCTCTTGCTGGTGGCAAACTACAGCCAGGGGGAAGCAACCATCTACGAACAGTGGGCTACCGAACGTCCACGCTCTAACTATGTATCCGTGGATTGTGGCTTTTACGATCTGATTGAGAAGGTTGCCGTGAGCAACAAAGAGGTCCAATTAACCATGCGTCGGGCGAACGGGGTGCCCATGACGACCCATTCCGGAATAAAGTCCACGAAAACTCACCGAAAAGAAGAGTACGTCCAACTGACCGACGAGTGTTGGATCCGGATGGACCGAATTTTGTCTATCGACGGAACCCCTGCCCCCGGACCGGGAAGCGCCGATTAATTACTCCGTGAGGGTCGTCCCATTCGTTTATCCAGCCAGGTCATGACGGGGGTCACGCTAAACCCGTGGAGGAAAATCGATACCAACATGGTAAAGTTTACGATGGACCAGATACTATCGATGGAGGGAAATACTTCACTATTGTGGGCGTAGGCCAGGTAGTACAAGGATCCTACCCCCCGGATCCCGAAATAACTGAGGGCTAGTTTTTCTTCCCAGGGTAATTTGCAAGTGGTAAAGCCGATCAGCCCGGCGAGCGGCCGGATGACCAGTAATAAAGCCAGACCGATCATCGCCCCTTCGATCGTAAGGTCGCGCAAACCTCCCGTTCCGATGATTCCACCGAAGGCAATGAGAAAGATTCCAAGGATGGCCTGTTCTACCTGATCGGCGGCTTCGTAACTTTCAATTTCCGCCTTTTTCGCCTCGTCATCGTACCGGACCCTGCGACTCACCACCGAAGCGACAAATACCGCCAGGAAGCCGTAGCCTTCACACATTTCGGTTAATGAATAGGTAATTAGCGTTGCGGCCAAAATGAAGAAGCCCGACTCGATCTCCGTCTCCCGGACCTCGGCCATCTTGTCTTTGAACTTAAAGAAAATCCAGGATAGTCCGCGCCCGATGACGATGCCCATCAGCACACCCATACCGATCCGATAACCGAAATCCCACCAGGCCCACTGGATTAAGGTATCCTGAATGGATACCGCACCGACAAGTCCGATGGCCAAGTAAACGAACGGAAAGGCAAGCCCGTCATTCATACCGGCTTCCAGGGTCAGACCGAACCGTACTTCATCTTCCGGATAGTCCTCGTTGGGGGGGCCGACCTGTACGTTCGCCGCGAGTACCGGGTCGGTAGGGGCGAGTACCGCTCCCAAAAGGATCGCGCTGGCCGGTGCCAGGCCTACCCACCACCAACCTAAAAAGGCTACGGCGGCAATGGTGAGGGGCATTGTGATCCCGAGTAAGTACAATCCAGGGCCCCAGTTTTTGAAGGAGGGTTTCCGGTCGAGCTTCAAGCCCGTTGCGGCCAGCGAAACAATGACGATGAATTCCGTGATGTACTCCATCACGCGCCGGTCCAGCCGGGCATCCTCCGGGTTCATTAACGGCAGATCGAAAGGCAGGCTGAATACGATGAATCCGAATGCAACGTAGATGATCGGCAAGCTTACCATCTGGTTCCGAATCAGGCTCGGTAAAATAAAGGTCCCTAGAAAGGCTATGCCCGCTAAGAGAAGAAGAAGGATGTGCGTGCTCAACTAGAGAGATTCGGTTTGAAGTCCAAACGACCGCCAACGGGCATAGTTCGTTCGGGAGCCCTACGTGCTTACCTTGGTAGTTATTGCACCCGCGCTCCGCCGCCAAAACTAGCCATTCATGCGCTGCCAACGTCAGCTTTTTTCCCTTCCCGCAGATGAATGTTACCTCAACGGTGCCAGCCGGTCTCCGCAGTTGATTGCCGCAGCCGATGCCGCCCGCGATGCGCTTAAGTGGCGGGAACACAACAGCGGGATGCCCATCGAACAGTTCTTCCAACCGGTGGCTAAACTCCGGAAATCATTCGCTCGCCTAATCGGAAGCGAGGAAGCTGACCGCGTAGCCCTTATCCCGGCCGCGAGCTACGGCATAGCCACCGTAGCCAAAAATTTGCCATTGGGGCCCGGGCAGGAGGTCGTCGTAGCGCAGGACCAATTCCCGAGCAACTACTACGCCTGGCACCGCCGTTGTGACGAATCGCACGCAAGGCTGGTTACCGTAGCGAAACCAAGTGGTAAAGAAAGCTGGTCAGACCGGATCCTAGAGGCCATAACCATCCGGACCGCGGCGGTGGCTATCGCCCAGATTCACTGGTCGGACGGATCGGTTTTTGACCTGGAGGCGATCCGGCGACGCACGGACGAGGTCGGTGCCTGGCTTGTAGTGGACGGTACGCAGTCCTTGGGTGCCTACCCCTTCGACGTGAAGCGGATCCGCCCCGACGCCCTCATCGCCGGCGGATATAAATGGTTGCTGGGCCCGTATGGCTGTGGCTACGCCTGGTACGGGCCGCGTATGGACGGTGGCGTTCCGCTGGAAGAAAACTGGATCAATCGGTCGGGCAGCGACGATTTCACCCGGCTGGCAGCTTACCAATCCGAGTACCGCCCGCTGGCCGCCCGGTATTCCGTGGGTGAGCACAGCAATTTCATCAGTATACCCATGCAACAGGCCGGTATGGATTTACTGCTGAGCTGGCAGGCGGAAGCGGTGCAGACGTACATCCAGCAGCTGTGGCAATCGATTGATGCCGAGCTCGACCGTTCTGGACTGCGCTTACCGGATGGCTGCGCATACCATTTGGTGGGCCTTCGGCTACCGGACCACATCCAGATGGAGGCATTGAAGTCAGCACTGGCAACCCGGAAGATATCGGTGAGCTATCGGGGCGAATTAGTGCGCGTAGCCCCGCACGTATACAATAGCGAAGCGGACATGGAACAATTCGCGGCCGCGATCCGGCGGTGTTGCCAGACTACTCGAACTTAAAACTATACGACAAACTGACGATCGGGGCACCGAAAATGGTCAGTTGGTAGCTAGCCAGGGGACTGCTTCCGAAAATCTCGGCGTTTGCTCCGCTATCCCGGGGCTGATAATAAATGTTGTAGGCATTCTTACGGCCGTAGAGGTTGTAGACGGTAAGCGTCCAGTCGCCAATCCAGCGGCGGTGTTGCATGCCTGCATTGTGGATGGTCCAACTGAGATCGAGCCGGTGGTAAAGCGGGAGGCGTGCATTGTTTCGCTCCAGAAAAATGGGGACGGTGAGGTTGCCGATGGGTAAGTACCCATTCGGTATGCTGTAGGGACGGTTACTCTGCACGACCAGGTTCACGCTGACGCGATGGGTACGTCCGTCATCGATGGTGAAGTGGGTGTTAACGGTGTGTGGCTGGTCGAAATAGCCGCGGTACCATTCACCCTGGTTGATGCTGGTGGAAAGGGTAGGGCCTCCGACCCGGTTGAAAGCGCGGGCATAGGTATAATTGATTTCTCCGCTCAGCTTCCCCCCTGATTTCCGCAGGCTTAGTTCGCTACCGTAGGTACGGCCTTCTCCCTGGAGTAAATCGGTTTCCACATCGGGGCTCAGAAAAAAATCGGCGCCAGGCTTGTACTCCAACAACTTGTCAATGTCACGGTAATAGCCTTCGAGCGCCAGTTCAAACTTATCGCCGAGCAATTGGTACGCACCGATGCTGTAGAGGTGGCTGCGTTGGGGGGCTAAGTTGTTGTCGGACACTTTCCACCGGCTGCTCGGTAGGGGAGTAGTCGAGTTGAAAATATTTTGGAGGTACTGGCGATTCAGTGCGTATGCTGCTTTCAGGCTGGTACGGGGTCCGATTTGGTAACTGAGACCGAGGCGCGGTTCGAAGCCGCCGTAGGTTTGCATGATCGATCCCGCATCGTAATCCGTAGTTGCGTTAAATCCGCCGCTTAGCCGTTCGCCCTCCGGATAGCTCCGTTCTTCTCCGGGCCCCAACTGGGCATATTGGGTATACCGAATTCCGGCCGATACGGTCAGCTGGTCCGTGGCGCTCCATTCGTCCTCGAAAAAAGCACTCGTTTCCACCGCCTGCTCCCGGGCTAGTTGCGTAGGTGCGACATTGGTAGACGCACCAGGCAGGAGGGCACCCGGCTGAAGTTGGTAATGTGCAGCCTGCAGGCCCGCGGTAAGCCGGTGCCCCGTGGCGCTTCCAAACTCCAGCTTGCTGCTAAGCCCGGTATAGGTAATGGCCGATTGATAAACGACTTCGTTCGGTACGTCTACTTCGGGGAAGATTACCCGGGGGCGGTGATCGCTGCGTACGAGGCGGGTTAGCACGTTGATTTGCTTGCCGATGAGGCGCAGCCATTCCAGGCTTCCGTTGGCGGTGGAATAGTCGTACTGATTCGAACGGGCGATTACGCTGGCAAACCGGTTGATGAGGTCCAATTCGTAAAAGTCTCGGCTGTAGAAGGCAGAAAAGGTGAGGAAATCGTTTTTGCCGGTTTGGTAGCGTAGCTTCAGGGTGGCATCACCGAATTTGCTGCGGGTGTTTTTAAGCCGGTCAAAAGCTTTAAAAACGAAGTCGTTGAGTCCAGCCCGGGCGGAAAGGAGGACCTTCAGCCGCTTGTCGCGGGTAACCGGGGATTCCAGACTTAACCGACTGGATACGAGTCCGATGCCACCCTGCAACTTAAGGTGATCGCTGACCGGGTTGCGGGTCCGTACGTCGACGACGCTGGCAATCCGCCCCCCGAACTCGGCCGGGACGTTGGCGCGGTAGAGGTCGACGCTGCCTACGGCGTCGGGCGTAAATACCGAAAATAAGCCGAAGAGGTGGGTGGGCGTGAAGATCGGCGCGCCGTCCTGCAGTACGAGGTTTTGATCCACGGTCCCTCCTCGGATGCTTAACCCGTTACTGGCTTCGCCGGCGGAGTTGACGCCGCTTACGAGCTGTAAACCCCGAAATACATCCACTTCGCCGAGGGCTACGGGCAGCAACTCGATTTCGCGGATATTGAGCTGCTCCACGCCCATGACCGGTCGGGAAAGGCGCTCCGCGGCATTATTGCTGCTTACGGTTACGGTTTCCAGGGTAGAGGCAACGGGAACGAGGCGGATGTCCAAGCGCAGGGGAGCGGTTAGTTCGGCCTTTATTTTGTAGGCTTCGTAGCCGACGGAGGAAACCATAACGGTAATGGTTCCGGGGGAGGCCCGGAAAGCGTACTCACCATTTTCGTCCGTCATTCCACCCTGGGCGCTGTTAGCCACCTGCACGTTAACGTAGGGTAGCGCCGCTCCAGTGGTAGAATCTACCACGATGACCTGAACGCCGAGGTTCGTTTGGCCCGTGAGGCCGGAGGTAATAAAAAGCAGTAAGCAGAGCAGGGCAGACTTATACGGCATGATCGGACATTCATTTCCTAATTCGGCAGGTCGCATCAGGCGTTCCATCCCGCAGGTTCCTGGTTGGTGCGGTTAGGGCCATCACAGGGCGCGCTGGGCGGAGCGGGAGAAACGGGCTCGTAGACGGGCGGCGGAATCAGGAACAGCGGTTCCCCGTCAGTGCTGTCGCGATTCCAAAGGATGCGCCGCGTACGCACCGAGCTGCCACTGATAAAGCCGAGTACGGGGGTGTTCAACTCGCTTTTATCCGTGAGGTTCCCATACAGGGGGGCGGGGAGGGGAGCGTTCAGTCCGGCACTTCCTTCGGTGAGGTCTTCCAGTACCGTGAAATACTGGTGGGCCTTGCGGGTAATGGTGCGCAATTGTAGCTCCGCGAGGAGCTTCCCGGAGCCGACAAAATCTATACGGGCGGCGGGCACCGAGGAAAACGTACCATCCGGATTCAGCTCATCCGACACCAATGCGAACGCATCCCCGTTGGATATGGCCCAGCATGGTTCGGAGCAGGAATAGTCGTATCGATCGACTCCGGAACTGGAGGGTGTCTTGACGCATTGCCCATTGCGGTAAACGGAATTATAGCAGGTAGCACAAATGCTTATCTGGCTCCAGGTACGGTAGGTGAATTGGTAAAAATTATCCTGGGTGGAAGGTCCCTGGAAATTGGCTAACAGGGTAAAGGCGGGAACGAAGCGATCGCGGGAACTGCTGAAGTATGCTTCCTGCTCGAAAGTAACGCGGATATCGTCGATTGGGACGGGGGGAGGGATAAGCTCGGGCTCCGACTCGATGACTTCACCCGATGCGAGTTGGATCCGAAGGAAATAAGATTGACCCGGCAGAGGTAAAAAGCCCGGCGGCGGTACGAATTCGCCCGGATTGCCGGTGTTTTGCCAAGTATCCTCCGCTCCGTCTTCTGCTACGCTAAAGACCTGGGCTTCCCCAACGGGGTCTAATCGGTAGGCGCCGAAGGAAAGAGCGCTGCGGCGGATCGTCACGTTACTGCTGCCTTCCCCCGCTACGATACTTCCTTCCACTAATAGGAAACCGGTTGCATAATCGTACTCCGGTACCACCGGATCGACGCAATGCTGCAGGAAGAGAAAAGCAAACAGCAGGCGATAGGTACCGGAATTCATTCAGCGGGGCGGATTAGGGTTGGGAAAGTACTACAAATCCCGTTTTCCGCGTCAGGTGAGCCGTTGCGATGGGCATGGACAAAAAAAAGCCCCTTCGCCGAAGGCGAAGGAGCGAAACTTAAAGTCGATCATGCAAAAAAATCTTACTTCAGGGACAGGCTGGTAGTGTACGCCGGTTCCCGGGGTACCAGGACTGTGACGTAGTAGTCACCGGCTGGTAGTTGTTCGAGGTTGTAAGCCCGCTGTAGGGTGGGGCTGGAATTGATGCGGTCGTTGAGTACGGATTTGCCGTTCTTGTCAGCAAGGCGAATCGCTACTTCGTTTTGCGCGGTGTTCAGGTAAGTGATGGTCAGCATGCTTTCTTTCAGATTAACCCGGGGGTAGAAAGTGCGGCTGGCCAGCGCGGGATCAGCTTGGATGCCTGTATTGCCGATGGTGAGTGGCTGTACCGTGCGGCCCATTTCATCGCTGAGTACGATCTCGTAATCGCCGGCGGGGAGTGCGGCAAGCTGGAAGCGGGCATTGAGGTAGCTACCACTATCTAGCTTGGCGGTATGCAGTACGCGGCCATCCCGGTCCACGATTTGCAGCTTACTGTCAGCGTCAAATTCGGAAATACTGCGGAGAATAAGGGTTTTTGAGGTTGGATCGGCTTGTACTACCAGGTCGGCGGGGTTAATGGATGCCGAAAGGGTAACCGAAAGGAAAAGTGTAAGGAGAGAGAGACAAGTTTTCATAATAAAACGTTTCAAGGGTTGAATAATTAGTTAGAACTTTGCGAGAGCGTTTTGTTAGTCGCCATCCATGATCAACTCCTTGCAATGCAAAGGTGGGAGGAATTGCCGCACCGATCCGCGCATAAATTGGCGGCTCTTCCGCAGATTTTCACCGCTTTATTAGCCCCTGATAATATGCGCGCAACCCGGGGTAATCCCCGCAGCACGAGATCCTTAACCAATAGGTCGTATGACGCGTTTACCAACTGAATTCATCCGGCGCGGTCGCCCCCGGAGAACCACTTTATCCACCAATCACCTTACTATGGAGACGTCTTCGCAACCCGTAAGAGAACGGGTCACCCCGGCTCCAGGCACCTCCTTTTTGGTCAAGCACTATCCCGAACCGAAAGTCCGGGTCAATAAACTGCCGAAGTGGCACTACCACCCGGAGCTGGAGCTGGTCTTTGTAAGAGGAGGACACGGCCGGCGTCACGTGGGAAGCCACATCAGCCACTTTCAGGACGGTGACCTGATCCTCATCGGCTCCAACTTACCCCACCTGGGGTTCACCGACCGGATGACCAAAAACGAAAAGGAAACCGTCGTGCAGTTCGCTCCCAGTTTCCCGAACGCCGAATTTCTCGATTTGCCGGAGATGCAAAAGGTGAAGGACCTGATGCATCGCTCCCGCAACGGGATCAGCTTCCACGGCACTACCCGTACCGTACAGGGAAGTCGGCTGGAAAGGCTCATTACGCTACCGCCTCTCGGTCGCCTCCTGTTATTAGTGGATATCCTGAACGAACTGGCCGACAGCGCTGAATTCGAAAGTCTGAACGCGGAGGGTTTCCACTTGCAGGTGGAAACCCACGGTTTCGAACGGTTCAATCAGATTCAGGAATTTATCGGTGCCAATTTCGATCGCGATATTTCCCTCGATGAGATTTCCGGCATCGCCGCCATGACCGTTCCGGCTTTCTGCCGCTACTTCAAGAAAACTACCGGCAAAACCTTCGTCACTTACCTCAATGACTTCCGCATTGTCTACGCTTGCAAGCTGCTGGCCGACGATCATTCGACCATCCAGAACGTGGCTTTCGATAGCGGATTCAATTCCATGAGTCAGTTCAACCGGGCCTTCAAAAAGCATACCGGCATAACCGCCTCGGAGTACCGGAGCAAGTTTCGCCTCAACGTTAACGGCCCGCTACCGGATCTTGACTAGGTCGAGCCGTACCTTTACGACCATGACCTTCACGGATCTCAATCTCGGAAACGCCCAACTCAATGCCCTGACCGACCTGGGGCTCACCGTACCCACCCCGATTCAGGAACGGGCTTTCCCGGTAATTATGTCCGGAAAGGACGTTGTCGGCATCGCCCAGACCGGCACCGGTAAAACCATCGCCTATTTGCTACCGCTGATCCGGCAGTGGAAATTTCGCAAGGATCCGTACCCTCAGGTTTTGATCATCGTCCCCACCCGGGAACTCGTCGTACAGGTAGCCGAGGAGATCGATAAATTGACGGCCTACCAAAACGTCGTAACCGCTTCCATTTATGGTGGCGTCAACCTTAAACAACACGCGGCTCAGGTTGAAGCGGGATGCGACTTCGTAGTCGGTACGCCCGGTCGCCTGTATGATCTCATCATTACCGGAAGCCTCAAGTTCCGGGCACTGAAGCACCTGGTCATCGATGAGGTGGATGAACTACTTGAGCTAGGCTTTCTACCCCAATTGACGAAAATTATCGAGTTACTGCCCGAGCGTCGACAGAACCTATTATTCTCCGCGACAATGACGCCGGAAGTGGATGCGATTATAGCAGACACGTTCAATTTTCCGGAAACCGTCGAGGCAGCCCCCTCCGGCACCCCCCTCGAAAATATCGACCAGTTCCTTTACCGGGCACCCAATTTTAATACGAAGGTCAACTTGCTCATTCATTTACTCGCCGATGCGAAAAATTTTGACCGGGTACTGGTGTTTACACCGGGGAAAAAGATGGCCGACTTGCTTCACGAGCGGCTCGACGCGGCCTATCCGGAAGCCACCGGCGTCATTCACGGAAATAAGAGTCAAAACTACCGATTCAAAAGCCTGCAACGCTTTCAGGCCGGCGAACACCGCGTGCTCATTGCAACCGATCTCGTAAGTCGCGGACTGGACCTCAGCGAGGTATCCCACGTCATTAACCTGGACGTACCCGAACAACCGGAGAATTATATGCACCGCATCGGACGTACCGGTCGGGCCGAACGACACGGACAGGCGATCACCTTCGTAACCCCCCAGGAAGAATCCCTGCTGCAATCCATCGAGGAATTGATGGATCGGAAAGTGAAAGTCCTTCCCGTACCCGGAGACGTCGCCGTCTCGGAAGAGCTAATCCCGGAGGAACTCCCACAGTCCCAGCAACCTATAGTGGAGGTGAAGATCGAAGTCAGCGACCGGGGAGCCTTCCAGGAAAAGAAGGAAAGCAATAAGAAACGACCCATGACGCGGCAGGAGTTACAGGAGTACCGGCGGAAGAAAAAGGCTCGGGGTCGGAAGAAACGGTAGGAGGGGCGGCTTCGCCGTTAGTCGGGTAGTCGGCTTTGCCGGTTAGTCTTTTAGTCGGGTAGTCTCTTAGTCGGCTTTGCCGGTTAGTCTTTTAGTCGGGTAGTCTCTTAGTCGGCTTTGCCGGTTATTCTTTTAGTCGGGTAGTCTCTTAGTCGGCTTTGCCGGTTAGTCGGGGAGTCGGCTTTGCCGGTTATTCTTTTAGTCGGGGAGTCGGCTTCGCCGGTTAGTCTTTTAGTCGGGTAGTCTCTTAGTCGGCTTCGCCGGTTAGTTGGGGAGTCGGCTTCGCCGGTTAGTAGATTAGTCGCGTGATCAGCTTGAGAGAAGCATAAGGCATCACTGTTGCTCTTCAGCCGGGGAATGAATCGTCTGGCCATCTTGGCTTCTATACGCGTGTAGGGAACCCGCTATGCAGCCGATCCGGAAGTGTCATTGGCAGTCTGTCAATTATCCAATAGACCTGGCGGGACTTGATGTCTCCACGTCCTGCTACGAAAAGTTGGAAGAGGTAACCGGGGAGCTAAAGCGCCGCAGCTCCAGTTTGGTGAACGGTCTTACTTAACGACCAAAAGACAACCCAACTAAAAGACTACAAGACTACCCGACTAAAAGACTACCCACTACAAGACTAACGAACTAAAAGACTACCCTAACCCGCACCGACTTACTAATCGGACAATTACTCCCCCGTGCCGTCACCTCACTTGGTACCAGCACGTTCGCTTCGGGAAAGTACATGGCCACGCAGCCCCGCGGAATGGAGTAGGGGACCAGCTGAAATGTCCGCGCCCATCGCTCGGTTCCTCCGTATTCGCTCTTGAGGTCGACCACCTGCTCTGCTACAGCGCCGATAGCGGCTATGTCGTCTTCGTGCATAAGGACGATCCGCCTTTCGTTGTGCACGCCCCGGTAACGATCGTGCAGTCCGTAGATGGTGGTGTTGTACTGGTCGTGGGCCCGTACGGTCGTCATCAGGAACTCGCCCGGAGCCAGCCTGTGGGGACTAAGCTCGGTCGCACTGAATTGCGCCTTCTCGTCGGATGTAGCGAATTGGCGGTGGCGGGGTCCGTTCGGCAGATAGAAGCCCGCCGGCTGCCGTACCTTCTCGTTGTAGCCTTCAAAACCCGGAATGCAGGCCGCGATCGCGTCACGGATGGTATCGTAATCCTTCCGGTACTCGACCCACGGTGCCGTTGAATTCGGAAGAGTGCGTCGCGCGAGCTCGCACACGATCGCCACTTCACTCATCAGGTTCATATCATCCACCTCGAGGACGCCCTTGCTCATCTGAACCACCCCCATGCTGTTTTCGCAGCTGACGAACTGTTCGCCACCGGCCTGAAGGTCCACCTCCGTGCGCCCGTAGCAGGGAAGAATGAAGGCCTCCATACCGTGCACCAGGTGGCTGCGGTTCAGTTTGGTGGAGACGTGGACGGTCATGTCGCAGTTGCGCAGTCCCCGGGCCGTGCGCTCGGTATCGGGGGTCGCGCTGACGAAGTTGCCACCCATACCGAGGAAGAACTTCACTTTTCCCGCTTCCATCGCCTCCATCGTTTTGACCACGTCGTAGCCATCCTCGGTGGGGGGCTCGAAGGCGTAGTGCCGGCGTAGGGCGTCGGCCAGCTCGGGC
This sequence comes from Neolewinella xylanilytica, assembly GCF_002934605.1. Classification (GTDB taxonomy): domain Bacteria; phylum Bacteroidota; class Bacteroidia; order Chitinophagales; family Saprospiraceae; genus Neolewinella; species Neolewinella xylanilytica. The sequence goes on along the minus strand of NZ_PTJC01000009.1, from coordinate 102,452 downwards.
TTCAGTTTGTCCCAGATGCCCACGGTTCGATCGCCCTGGACGTTGCTGTGGCCGCGCACGGGGCAAATGCCGGCGCCGGGTTTGCCGATGCTTCCCTTCGCTAGCAGCAGGTTCACGAGTTCCTTGATGGTGTCCACGCTGTTTTCGTGCTGGGTTAGGCCCATCGCGTAGCAGATGATGATTCGGCCGGAACCGTGGATCAGGCCCGCACTTTCCATGACCAGGTCTCGGTCGAGTCCGGTATTGGCGATGCAGGCCTCGAGGTCGGTGGCCTCCAGCATGGCTACCAGCTTGTCGTAACCGGAAGTGTGATCGCGGACGAAATCCTGGTCGAAGTAGTTTCCGGGCGATTCCTTCTCCCGCTCGTATAGAATTTTCAGCCAGGCGCGGAGCAGGGACTGGTCCTCGTTGATGCGGATCTGCAGAAAGAGATCGGTCAGGTCGGTACCCCGGGTGACGACTTTCAGCGGTCGCTGCGGGTTAACGAAGCGCATCAGACCGGGCTCCGGAAGCGGATTCACGCTGATCATCCGGCCGCCGTTTTCCTTCATCTTCTCCAGGGCACTCAGCATCCGCGGATGATTGGTGCCCGGGTTCTGGCCCATGCAGATGATGAGGTCCGCGGCATGAATGTCCTCCAGGGTCACGCTGCCCTTCCCCAGTCCGAGCACTTCCGCCAGTGCCGCACTCGTGCTTTCGTGACACATATTCGAGCAGTCGGGCAGGTTGTTGGTGCCTAGCTGGCGGGCGAAAAGCTGGTAGAGGAAGGCTGCTTCGTTGCTCGTCCGGCCGGAAGTGTAGAAAACGGCTTCGTCCGGGTCAATTTCCTTCAGTTTGTCAGACATCCTTTGGAAGGCCTCCGCCCACGTAATCGGGGTATAGTTTTGGGCGCCGGGGCGCAGGTGCAAGGGTTGGGCGATCCGACCGCTTTTCCCGAGTTCGTAATCCGTCCAGGTGCCGAGTTCGTCCACGGAATGCTCGGCGAAGAAATCGGCGCCAATGCGACGCTTAGTGGCTTCTTCCGCGATGGCCTTGACGCCGTTCTCGCAGTATTCCGCCATGGGCGTGCGGCTGCCGTCGGGGTCGGGCCAGGCGCAACCGGGGCAGTCGAAGCCACCCTTCTGGTTGAGCTTGGCGAGGGTTTGGAGTCCATCGCCGGTGTGCATGTATTCGTTCACGTGCTTGAGCGAATACCGCAGGGCGGGGATGCCGGCGGCGATGGTGGTGGGCTTTTTGACCTGCAGGCCGGTAAGCCGCTCGGGCGTGCGTTCGTTGGACATGATCGGTAGTTCGGGCGAAGAGGAAAGGTAGATTGAGAAAATTAGTTTATCCGGACCGATAACGAAGCGGGATATGCTCGGTCAGGCGATCAGGCGGTGCGGATTGGCGTAGCAATTCAGGGAAGTGGGCCGGCAAAACCCACAGAGCGTGATGCCATTCTCCTCGGCCAGCTCTACCGCCAGGGAGGAAGGGGCGCCCACGCTCACCACCAGCCCGATTCCGGCCATCGCCGCTTTCTGAATGAGCTCGAAACTGCTGCGACCGCTCAATACCAGCACCCGCCCGTGGAGCGGAAGGGCACCTAGGCGGTAAAAATTGCCGATCAGCTTATCCAACGCATTGTGGCGACCGACGTCCTCGGCGAGGTGGAGCAGTTTTCCGTCCGTATCGAAAAGCCCGGCCGCGTGGATACCCCCGGTACGCCGGAACAGTTGCTGGGCGTCCCGTAGCCGATCCGGCAGCAGGTAGAGGGTTTCGACCGACACCGACCAGGGCCGGAGCGATTCGGTGAACGGCAGCGATTGGTATACCTGCTCGATGGATGTTTTTCCGCAGACGCCGCAACTGCTTGAGGTATAGGAGTGACGGTCCAGTGGGCGGAGATCGAGTTTAAGATTATCCGGCCAGCTAATTTCGATGGAATTGGCTTGCTCCCGCGCTCCGTCGCCCAAATCAAAGCCGGCGGGCAGCAAGCCTTCCGTGAAGAGGAAACCGCGGGCTAGGTCACCGTCCCGGCCGGGAGTCCGCATCGTAATGGCGGCCACCCGGCGCCGGGCGTGGTGCACGATAGCGATCTCCAGCGGTTCCTCCACGGCCAGTTCGTCGGGAACTTCCTCCCGGCCCGCGGAAGAATACCGGACGATCGGCACGGATTTTTGGCCTGGAATTGATGGGGGCATGGGCGACTCGTTATCTTTGCGCGCAGATGAAAACACTATCCACGGCCAAGTTACAGCAAGCGATCACGAAGGCCGTCGCCAAGGTCCGTCGCCAGCATCCCGAATTGAGCGACACCGATGCGACGGATGCCTACCGGACCTATCGGGACCACTTCTTACGACGGGACGATGACCCGCCGGTATCGACGGTTGAATCCCTCGACGATTTGCTGCTCGCAATCTGGGACGTCATCGTCGATCGGGAACTAGGCGGCAAGGATGCACCGGACGGGCCGCTCGAAGATTTTTACGCGGCTGCCTTCACGGCGCTGTTGGGCGAGCATGCGGCGCAGGACGCCGGCCAGGAACCCCTGGCCGTACCCGGTACCACCCCGGTAGCCGAAGCGACCCCGGCCCCGGTCATCGAGGCCAGCGGTGAGGCGGACCAGGCGACGAACCACATCGAGGACGAGTATTCGGATACGATCGAGGCCATATTCCGACTCAAGATCGTACTGGACGGAAGCCGGCCCCCGGTCACCCGGCTGGTATTGGTCGATAACGGCGTGAGCCAACTGCAACTACACCACATCATCCAGGCCGCCATGGGCTGGCGCGGCACGGAACAGTTTCAGTTTTACCCCGGTATGCGGCAGGACCTGCCGTCCAGTGGCGAGATAACCCTCGGTGATATGTTCGCCGAGGCGGGGGACCACTGTGGTTACGAGTTCGACACTTGGTACCACGACTTGGAACTCATAGGCCGGGAACGTCCGGAGGGGCGCAGATCCTACCCGGTCTGCATCGCCGGCGAGCGCGCTTGTCCGCCCGAGGACATCGGCGGGGTAGCGGCTTATAACGACATGATCGAAATTCTCAATCAGCCGGATCATCCCGATTACGAGGAGATGGCCGGCTGGCTGACCCAGGATTTTCACCCGGATGCCTTCAACATCGACCAGGCCAATTTGCGCCTGAGCCGCGACCAGTCCACCGAATTCAAGGCGGTAGTTTAGTTCGATCAACCTGTTGCCGTGATTTCGGGAGAGAACTCCCCCGGGCCTACTTCCCGCCGGCGGAATAGGTGAGCAGGGGTGCGGTATGCCCGCGATGGTGGCGGCGGTCTTTCATTCCAGGACCTATTTGCTTACCTTTCTTCCTTTGAAACTAGCCAACTAAACCATGCGTAACCTCTACCTACTGTTGTTGCTTTTCTGCTGTGCGGCCCTCGCGGCACAGGAGATCGACGAAAAGATTTACTCTTCCCTTCAGTTCCGAAGCATCGGCCCGTACCGGGGTGGACGCTCCGCGGCGGTTACCGGGGTAGCCAACCAACCCATGCTGTATTACTTCGGCGCCACCGGCGGCGGGGTATGGCAAACCAAGGACGGCGGCCAGACCTGGACCAACATTTCCGACGGCTACTTCGGCGGAAGCATCGGTGCGGTGACGGTGGCCGAAAGCAATCCGAACATCATTTACGTAGGTGGCGGCGAGCAGACGGTGAGGGGCAACGTCAGCTACGGCAGCGGCATGTGGAAGTCGATCGACGCCGGTAAAAGCTGGGAGCAGATCGGATTGGAGAACAGCCGCCACATCGCGCGCGTTCGGGTCCACCCCCGGGACCCGGACCTGGTCTACGCCGCCGTGATGGGCGACCTCTACCAAGATACAGAGGAGCGAGGCGTGTACCGTAGCAAGGACGGCGGTCAGACCTGGGAGCGCATTCTCTTCGCGAACGCGGGGGCCGGCGCGGTGGACCTCAGTATGGATCCCTCCAATCCCCGCGTTATGTACGCTTCTACCTGGAAAATCCGCCGAACCCCGTACAGCCTGGAGAGTGGCGGTGAAGGAAGCGGCCTCTGGAAAACGACCGACGGCGGCGACAACTGGACCGAAATCACCCGCAACCCGGGCCTTCCGAAGGGTGTCTGGGGCATCAATGCGGTTTCGGTTAGTCCGGTCGATCCCAGTCGGCTTTACGCCATCATCGAAAACGAAAAGGGCGGCGTGTACGTCAGTAACGACGCCGGTGAAAGCTGGGAAGCAAGGAGTGACAATCGCGCCCTACGCCAGCGCGCCTGGTACTACACCCGTATTTACGCCGACCCACAGGAGCTCGACGGAGTCTACGTCATGAACGTAAGCTACCACCACAGTACCGACGGAGGCCGCACCTTCAAATCCAATAACGCCCCCCACGGCGACCACCACGATCTATGGATCGCACCGGAAAATAACGAGCGGATGGCCATTGCCGACGACGGTGGCGCACAGGTGTCCTTCGACCAGGGAGAAAACTGGAGTACCTACCACAACCAGCCCACGGCCCAATTCTACCGGGTCGTGACCGACAACAGCTTCCCTTACCGCATCTACGGGGCTCAGCAGGATAATTCCACGGTACGCATCCGTCACCGGACGGACGGCGGCACCATCGGGGAGTCGGACTGGGAAGAAACGGCCGGTGGCGAATCCGCCCACATCGCTCCGGATCCCGAAAATCCGGATATCGTCTACGGGGGCAGCTACGGCGGTTTCCTGACCCGTTACGACCACGAGAATAACCAGGTACGGGCGATCAACGTCTGGCCCGACAACCCCATGGGTTACGGTGCCGAGGGAATGAAGTACCGCTTTCAGTGGAACTTCCCGATCTTCTTTTCTCCCAACGACCCGGATATCCTGTACACTACCAGCCAGCACGTGCACCGCAGTACCGACGAGGGAGAGACCTGGGAGATCATTAGCCCCGACCTCACCCGCAACGAAGCGGAAAAGCTCAAGAGCAGTGGTGGCCCGATCACCCAGGATAACACCAGCGTAGAGTACTACGCGACGATCTTCGCCGCTACGGAAAGCCACCGGGAGCCCGGCGTGCTTTGGGCCGGCAGCGACGACGGTCTGATCCACGTTAGCCGCGACAACGGGGAAAGCTGGACGGACGTGACGCCCACCGCGGCACCCAAGTACGTCATGTGGAACAGCCTCGACGTTGATCACGGTCAGGACGGAGGCGTTTACGCAGCCGGCACCGCTTACAAGACCGGTGACTACACCCCTTACCTCTTCCACAGCGCCGACTACGGGAAGACCTGGCGACGCATCGATAACGGCATTCCACGCAGTCACTTCACGCGGGTAGTGCGTCAGTACCCCGGTAATCCGGACGTGCTCTTCGCCGGCACGGAGGAAGGGCTTTACCTGAGCCTGGACAACGGTGCGAACTGGCGAGCCTTCCAGCAAAACCTGCCGATCGTTCCGATCACCGACCTCACCTTCAAGGATGACGACCTTATCGTAGCGACCCAGGGACGCAGCTTCTGGATGATTGACGACCTTACCCCGCTGCAGCAGTTGGACGAAGTAGCCGCCAATGCCGACTTCCACCTGTTCAAACCCGAGAATGCCTGGCGGATGGGCGGCAGCAGCCGCAGTAGCCGCACCGCCGGTCAGAACCATCCCGGAGGCGTCAACTTTCACGTCTACCTCAGTGAGGAAGCCGCAAAGGACAGCATGCCCATGACCCTGTCCGTGCTGCGGGAAGGCGATACCATCCGCAGCTGGAACACTACCGCCACCGAAGACAATAAGAAGCTAAAACTCAAGGCCGGCGGCCAGACCGTGAATTGGGATATGTCCTATCCCGACGGGGTCGAGTTCGACAACATGATCCTCTGGTGGGCCGGCAGCGGTGGCCCGATGGCGCTTCCCGGCGAGTACCAGGTATCCCTCACCTACGGCGAACGCGAGCAGGTAAGGACCTTCGCCATTAAGCCCGATCCGCGGGTACAGGCCAGTGAGGCGGACCGGGAGGCTCAGTTCACCTTTATGAAGGAAGTCCAGGATAAGACGAGTGAAGCCCACCAGGTCATCATCGACCTGCGTAAGCTTCGTAGCCAGATCGAGGAGCTGCAGCAGCGCATTGACGACGAGGAAGTCATCGCGGCTGGCAAGACGATCATCGATAGCCTCACCGCCGTGGAGAAAAGCCTGTACCAGACGCAGAACCGCAGCGGCCAGGATCCCCTGAACTATCCGATCCGCCTTACCAATAAGCTGGCTCACCTGAATAGCCTGACGGGTATCGGTACCTACCGGCCCACCGCCGCGGCCTACGCGGTTAAGGAGGAGCTGACCGAGCAGATCGACGAGGAGATTGCCACCTACGAGCGGATCGTAGCGGAGCAGGTACCCGCCTACAACCGGATGATTCTCGAACGCAACGTCAACGTGATCACCGTACCCCGGCCGAATAGCGCCCGGAAATAATCGCGATTACTGTTTGACGAAGGGAACGGAGCGCAAGGTATCGTCTTCCGCTCCGATGACCTGGAGCAAGTATGTACCAGGGGGGAAAGGACGCACGTCCAGTTCAACGATTTGATCCGCATCAGTTTCGGTGTCGAATCGGCGGCTCAGCAATACTTTCCCATCCACGTTCAACACGCGGATGACCAGACCGGCCGCCCCGGAATCACTCAGTTCGATGCGTAGTAAATCCCTGACGGGGTTAGGATAGAGTTGAATGGATTGGGCCGCAGTGGCGGGCGCAGTGACCTTGACGCCGGTGTCGGAAAGGGAACGGAGTTGATCCTGCGGACAACTGGTGGTGGGCTCGCCCATGCCCGTTGGTGTTGCTTCCCCGGCGGTCAGGAACAGTTTGTCCAGTTCGGTACCCGTTTCCCGGGGGGCAACGCGGATACGGTGGGTACCCGGCGAAAGGGAAAAGCGTGCGGGAACTTCCTCGGTGGTGAGGATTCGCCACTCGAAGCCGTCGGTACGTAATTGCGCTGAGCCATTTTGGCGCCAGAATTTGATCCAGGGCCCCTCGTCGACGCTTACCCAAAAAGAATTTTTTCCCGTAGTGGGTGCGTCTAGGCGGAGATACAATCCATAGGTGCCCGCTTCGGATACCGTAAGGGGGTAGGTTAGCTGGTCCGCCCCTCCGTAAGTGCTCGGGGCGGAGAAGTTATTGTTTCCCGGATAGTACAAATACCGGCCACCGGAGGCCGTCGCCCTGGTGGCGGTAACCCAGTTACTGCCTTCCTGCGCGCATTCTGCTTCCACCCACGAGGAGGTTGGCGGGGAAGGTTCCCCGCTGTCTTCAAGCGATATGACTTCCAAGGCGGAAAGTTTAGGCTGGTCGATGCCACCCACCGCTGACGCCGCATTGAAGAACAGGTTAATTTCACCGTCCGATACGGTTAGATCGTAAGATTTGACCAGGATGGCTTCCGGGCCGACTTCGGCGGTGATGTCGAAATCGTCCAGGATCAGCTCGTCTTCTAGAGTGACGTCAAAGACCCGCTTGCCCGTTCCTCCGGCACCGCCGCCAGCCGCCCCGAAGTAAATTTCGGCGAAATGGAGACGGACCCGGTAATGGCCAGCCACCACCGGAATGTCGTAGGCAAATTGGTAAGGAGCGTCGGAGCTGCGCTCGGTTTGATAGATGTCGGCTACCCGTGCTGAGGTATTCGTGTATGATTTACCTCCCGTAAAGTAGGTGTCCGCCGCGTATGTATCCCCCGCGTAATTTACCGCAGGTCCACCCGCGTTGAGCCGAATGACGACATCCGGACCCGTCGGTGGAGGCGTGCCCCCGCAATTCGTCGCCGGCTCGCCCGATCCAGTGGGCATTTCGGGATTGGCGTGCAGCACTAACTTATCGAGGCGGGTGCCGGGCTCGCGGTAGGCGATATCGACCACCACCGTACCAGCGGGTAGCGTAAAGGGGCTCCCCAGTACTTCTTTCCAGGTGTAGGCGCTGTTCGTGCGCAGCCCTTGCCACCATTTCCGCCACTGGCCCCCGTTCACCCGCACCCAGAAGGAATCCTTCTGATTGGTTGGGGCTACGATGCGGGCGGATAGGGAATAGGTGCCGGGCTGCGGGGTCGTGAACGCAAAGGACGTCCAGTGCTCCGGACCGTCTGCCGGGGCTTGATCGAGCGGAACGGACAGACCCGGTTTTGGCGAAACGTACTGGCCTTCCGAAGCATCCGCGTCCGCTACGATAACCCAGTTCGATCCTACCGTAGCGCATTCCGCTTCTTGGAATTCCCGATAGGGGCCATCCGGTTCGGACGGGGCACCGGCTACGTTCAGCACAACGGTTAGGGTTGCGGAGGCATATTCCTGCGCCTCGGCGCGAAGCAAATAGGTGTACGGTCCAGCGGTAAGTCCTTCGGTATCGATCGATAGTGTCAGTTCCGTAAAGGATTCCCTGGCCATTCCTGCCGTACGATCGATCGATAGCCAGGGTGGCAGGTCTTCCGAAGCAATTTGGAAGGGCGTTTCGGATTCCCCGTTGAGATTGGCCAGGATGACTTTCCGGCTGGTTGCTTCCCCCGCGTCGAGGGTAACTTCCATAGAGCCGGGATGGAAGGCCAGGGCGGGGGCTTCCTCTTCGACGAAGTCCTTAATCCGAACAACGTTAACCGGGGACCCGGTACCGGGTTGCCCCCCGTTCATCACGAATAAGGTGCCGCCGTAAACCCGCGCGGCTGGCGCCAGCAGCGGTACGGGGAGTTGCATACCGGTGAGCACCGACCAGGCATTTTCCCCGGCATCGTATTCCCAAACCCCCTTCCCCCCGCTGCTCGACCCACCGACTAGCAGGATCTTCCCGTTGTGCACGAAGGTGCTCGGTTCGGCGTGCGACTGAATGGCGGGAAGATCCGCAAGGCGATCCCAGGTATTGGAAATGGGGTCGTAAACATGTACGAGTTTATTGTCGGCCCCACCGCCACATCCATCGTGGCCGTTTTGCCCGCCGATGGTGTACAATTTGCCTCCGAGCGTTACGGTACTGAAATGGTTGCGGGCCATCGGCATGGGGGCGGTGGCGGTAATGTCCTGCCAGCCCCATTCCAGCGCTTTCAAATCCAGCACGAGATGAATGTCCACGTCACAGCTGGCGAATTCATCGAACCCTCCGACGTAATGTAGCTCGTTACCAAGCCTGGCCAGGCCGCCGCCGCCCCGCCGCAGGGGCAGGGTAGGGCCGGGGCTCCAGGTGTTTTCGGAGATATCGTACAGCCATACGGCATCCGTTACGGGACCGGGATGATCCCCAATACGGCCGCCGACGATCCAGACCGTGTCGCCAACCAGGGCGATCCCGTGGTGAGTTACGGCGGTACCGGTACCATTGAGGGTTGGCATGTACTGCAGACTCGTCCAGCGGCGGGTAGCCGGATTATACTTATCGACGGTATTGGCAATATCAACGCCGACGCGGAATCCATTGAAAATGTAAAATTCACCTCCGAACGCCACCATCTGGGCCTCCGATTTCGCCAGGGGAGAGGTTCCGATCGAGGTCCAGTCGGAATATTCCGTACCCGGCGCTCCGTCGTAACTAAATGCTTCGATAAAGGACTCCTCCGCCGTTATCTCGGTTCCCCCCTTCGTGCGGGAGCCGGCGGCCACGTACACGTCCCCGTTGTAAACGATGGCCTGGGTGGCGTGTCGGGGCAGCGTGAGGTCACCTAATCTTCGCCACGATCCGGTTGCCGGATTGAGCACCTCCGTATGGGGCAGTGCGAGATTGGCAGGTGGATTAGTATTAATCTCGCCGCCAATGACTATTAGTTCTCCGTTCACGACCGCGGTAGCGGCCCCGGCCCGTTCGGTGGGTAAATCGTCGGGCAGGGGAGTTCCCGTCACCCAATTTCCTGCCTCCAGGTCGAAAACGTCAACGGCCGCTTCGGTGTCGGACCAGGTTCCGGCGCTGGTGCCCGCCTTGGAACGCCGACCCCCGGCGACGTAGATCCGGCTACCGATTACCTCGGCGAAAAAGTGATCGCGCGCGTGGGGGGCATCCGGCAATACGGTCCACGTTCCGGTCACTGGATCGTACCGGTCCATCCATGCTACGTTCGCCGGCTCGCTGGAATTCTCGAGCGTCGCACTGTGTCCGTTGCGGTTGCCGGCGATAATGTAAAACTGACCGTTGTATAGCGCCACGCCGCTCGAGCCGCGTCGGCGTGCCGGGGGGATCACCGGGCCTGTCTGCAACTCGTCCGCCACCGGGTCGTAGATTAACACATTCGGAAGCGGATCTTCGTTGGGGTACCCGCCGGTGAGCGCGCCCAGCAAGTAAATCTTACCTCCGAAGGCGCGGGCCTGGAAGTGATGGATGTTGTTCGTGACTGAATTCGTGTTTCGCCAACTCCCGCTCTCGGGGTCGTACACTTGGATCGTTTTCGTTCCCCGGCCCCCGATGAGGTAGAATAGGTCACCGACCCGCACGAAGGCGGACTCGTGGCGTTTTTCGGGGTTCGATCCGGTTGATGGCTGCACGTACCATTCGCCTTGATGTTGACCGATCGCGACAACCGGGAAGACCAGCAAAAGAATTATTGCCCAAAACTGGGCATAGCCAGCCCGGTGGGCCGTTGCGTCCGTGTGTGGTGACATAGTGTGGAATGGGTAAAAATAGGAACCGAACTGACAATGGGCCGGTGCTACATAATTACGGAATATATCTTTAATTAAGTCGATTCAATTAAGAATAAGATTTCGTAAACCGCGAAATAGCCTAATGAATGTGGTATAACCTAACCGGCGAGTCGATGGACTGTACCATGAGGGTAATATCGGTGGTACGCAGGCAGCCGGGACGGGGCGCCGGAGCGCGGGAGCTACAAACTTTCCGGACAGCCCGGAATCACAACTTGATAAAAGCTGCGGAAAGGGGGGCGCCATGGCCCGGGTTCATGAGTTGGAGACGGTAGCTACCGGCCGGAAGCGAAGCGATGTCCGCGGTTGTTTCCGCCGGAGAGCCGCTAACGGAGAGCGGTAGGTAGTGCTCCCGGTAGGTTCTGCCATCCGCCCCCACGATGCGGACTAAAGCGGATAGTCCGTCGATCCGCGGCAGTCGGATAGTGAGTTCAGTGGTTGCCGGGTTCGGGAATACCTCGAAGGCAGGTTGGGAGGTAAGCAGGTCGCGGGTGGGCGTTAGCGTGGTCTCGGCGCGGCGCGGACAGGATGGGGCGCTTTCTCCCATTCCCGCGGGAAGCCGGCCCGCCGCTGCCAAGCATAGCTTATCGAGTTGGGTGCCGGATTCCCGTGCCGCAACGCGAATGGTGTGCCGACCGGAGGTAAGTTGCAAATCTAGGGGGTTACCGTCGTCCACCACTTCCCGCCACTCGAAGCCATCGGTGGAGAGTTGGGCGCGATCTGCCTGTTTCCAGAATTTCTTCCAGGGGCCGTCATCGATGGAAACCCAGAAGGAGTTGTGGCCGATTTCCGGAGCATTCAGTCGGAGAAAGAGTTGGTATTCCGTCGTTTCACTGAGGTCGATCTGAAACGTTAGTTGGGAGGGGCCGCCGTAGCGCTTAGGTTTGGGGAACAGCGCGTTTCCCGGGAAATAAACGAAGTACTTTCCGGAAGCGGCATCCGTGCTGTCGGGCTGCCACTCTTGCCCTTCCTCCGCGCATTCCGCCTCGAGCCAGTGCTCGTTCACGGCCGTGGGGGAGTGGGTGGCCGGGACGACCGAACTGGCGGGGGAAGCATCCGGGATAGTGGCAACCGGCAGCCAGCATATCAGCGGGATAATAAAGGAAAAAGACCAGCCTGTATGGCGTTCCGGTCCGGGAATGATGTAATACATGGTAGTTGGGGAATGTATGTGAGAAAACTCGGGCCGGTGTCTTGCTCACATATTTACCAACGATTTCCTTCAATTCGCGCCGTGCACCATTAAATCTGTATTAACCTCCCGGACTTTAACACAGGGGCTATCCCGCTATGCTAATGCTAAGCTGCCTATCATCTAATTACGTCTATTTCCGGGCTGATTCACCGAGTGCCTGGTAGGTCATCTGCCGGAACATTTTTTCGTGGTAGCCGGAGTAGGGTGACCGCTGGGACATCAGGATCGCGATCATGTTTTCGGCCGGATCGATAAAGAAGAAGGTAGAATAGGCGCCATTCCAGAAATACTGGCCTTCACTGCCGAGGACGCCGTTTTCGGATACGTCGGTGATGATCCCGAAGCCCAGTCCGAAACCTTCGCCGTTACCGCGCAACTCGCCGACGTGGTTCATCGTCATCAGTTCCACGGTTTTCGGGCTTAGGTAGCGGGTGCCGTCGAGCTCGCCCTTGTTGAGCAGCATGCGGCAGAATGTCAGGTAATCGGCAGCGGTGGAGTACAGACCGAAGGAGCCGCCAAAGACTTTATTGCCGCTGCTGGGAAGCTGCATCGCCGCCTTGGTGAGGTCACCGTCGGCCATCTGGTGGTTGGCGACCAACCGATCGGCTGACTCCGTTGGGATATTGTAACCGGTGTCATCCATTCCGAGGGGCGTAAATAGCCGATCTTCCAGGAATTCGATCACCGTCTGCCCGGAGAATACCTCGATCAGCCGGGCCAGAATATCGGGGGAAGTGCTGTAGATCCATTGCTCGCCGGGCTGGGCCAGTAGGGGGAGCGTCGCGAGGGTGTTCACGCGGGAAGCGATATCCGCATGTGGGCGGTAATAGAGGGCAGCGGCAATCTCATTATCGAGCTTCGTGCCCTGCAGTCCGTGGGAAAACCCGGCGGTGTGGGAAAGCACCTGTTGTATGGTAACATCAGAAGTGGCCGGATCGGTTGCCACCTGCAGGCCATCCGTCGCGTTGCGGGCTACCTTCAGATCGGCGAAGTCCGGCAGGTATGTCGAAACTTTATCCTGCAGCTGGAAGTGGCCTTCCTCGTACAGCATCATGAAGGCTACCGTTACGATGGGTTTGGTCATCGACATTAGATGATAGAGCTGATTTTCCCGCAAAGGTGTCTCGCTGCTCAGGTCACTCAGGCCGGTGGTGTGGTGGTAGCCGACCACGCCGTTGCGGTAGAGCAGGATTTCGGCCATGGGGAGTCGCCGCTCGGTAACTTCCCCCTCCAGCCACGCTTCCAGTCGCTGGATACCGTCAGCCGTTAAACCGGCTTCGGTGAGTGACTGCGAAAGGACCGGAAGGGTGATGAAAAGGCAGACGCAGATCGTAACTAGGAATTGACGCATGATCGGTGAGGATAAGTAAGGGAGAAAAGTAGCCAAAAATAGCAAGCCCCTTCGACCTGACGGGCGAAGGGGCTCGAAAATACCTTTTGAGCAGCTTGTTTATTTGCTGACCGTATTGACCACGGCGGTAAAGGCGGTAGGGTGGTGCATAGCCAGGTCGGCCAGCACTTTACGGTTCAGGCCAACGCCGGCGGTGTTGAGACCGTGCATGAGGCGGCTATAGGTCGTTCCGTTCTGGCGGGCCGCCGCGTTGATACGGGCGATCCACAGGCGGCGGAATACCCGCTTTTTGTTGCGACGGTCGCGGTAGGCATACGCCATACCCTTATCGACGGCGTTCTTGGCAACGGTGTAGACTTTGGAGCGGGCGCCGAAGTAACCTTTGGCGGCCTTGAGAATGCGCTTGCGGCGCGCGCGGCTGGCAACCGCATTAACTGAACGTGGCATAATGGTTTGTTTAGTACAGTACGGAGACCGCGATGGGTACTTTGGACCCGTACTCTCGTTAAAAAATTACTTACACAGGAGTCGCTTGATGCGCTTTTCGTCCGCATCGGAAACCAGGGCAGCGTCGCGGAGGCGAAGCTTGGCTTTCGAGGACTTGTTGCGCATCATGTGCGAGGTGTAAGCCTGGAAACGCTTCACTTTACCGCTACCGGTAATCTTGAAACGTTTCTTTGCACTGCTGTGCGTCTTCATCTTAGGCATGGCACCGGTTTTTACAAATGGAGCGCAAAGGTAGGGAAAGTATTCGCTTTGTGCAATGGCTATGCCGCTTAATTCCTGCCCTGCCCCCGCACACACCGGGGATGGTGGTCCAAAGTGGTACATTGCGCCATGTCCCGATCCATTGCCCAGTTCAGCCTATTGGTCCACGATTACGATGCGGCCATTGACTTTTACGTCGGTAAACTGGGTTTCGACCTGGTGGAAGATACCCCGCTGAGTGAGGAAAAACGCTGGGTACGGGTTCGTCCCGGCGGAGAAGCGGGTGCGGCCATCCTCCTGGCTAAAGCGAGTACAGACGAACAGCGGGCCTTAGTTGGCTCACAGGGCGCGGGGCGGGTCTGGCTTTTTCTGGACACGGACGACTTCGAGCATGACTACGGCCGCCTCCTCGAGCGGGGCGTGAAAATCGTGCGGGAGCGTTCCGAAGAACCGTACGGAACGGTGTGCGTCTTCGCCGATCTTTATGGCAACCGTTGGGATTTGGTGCAGCGCAACGGCTAGGGGAGGGCGCCGGCGCGCGGGATCAATGGATTTTTTTCTCTACGAAAGCACGGAGCACGGCAAGTCCCATATTGAAATCGGTATTGTTGTTGACGATGATGTCGGCGCGCTCCTTGTGGGGATGCACGTACTTCTCGTAAGCGGGTAGCACGTGGTGCTCGTAGCGGTAGAGCACGTCTTCAAGGGGGTAATTGCGTTCAACCCGGTCGCGCTTGATTCGGCGGACGACCTTCAAATTATCCTTGGCGTGGAGGAAGATTTTAAGATCCAGGAGCTTCCTTAGTTCTTTATAGTGAAAGACGAACAATCCTTCCACGATGATGACCGGCGAAGGGTAAAAGGTGAGCATACGCGCCTGAGCCAGCTCGTTATTGAATACATACTCCCGGCGCTGAACGGATTCGCCGCTAATCAGCTGCTTCAAATCGCGCACGAAGTGCTTGCGATGAATGGAGGCGGGGCGATCGAAATTGTGAATTCCCCGGTCATCCAGTTCCTGATCTTCTCGCCGGACGTAATAGTCGTCCATACTGAGCAGACAAACCTTCTCGTCGGGTAATCCCCGGCGCAGTTGCTGAATAAAGGAGGTTTTGCCGGAGCCACTGCCGCCGGTGATGCCGATGATAAAGGGTTTAGCCATAATTGGGGGCAAAGGTACGCAGGCCGGCGCAGTCACTTGCACATTATGGCTACCTTGCGCGCTACCCAATTACCACCATGACATTTGCCTACGATCTTTTCCGCACCGTGCTCGGGATGAGCGTAATGCTCGGTACGTGCTATTTATTCAGTGCCAACCGTAGGGCGATCGATTGGAAATTGGTGGGTATCGGCGTCGCGATGCAATTCGCGCTCGCCTTGCTCATCCTGAAAGTCGACGGCGTGAGTACCGTTTTCGACTACGTCGCCGCCGGCTTCCGCAAGACGCTCGAGTTTACCGCTGCCGGTGCCGAATTCCTCTTTGGCAGTATCGTGGTGGACCTGGATAGTTTCGGCTACATCTTCGCCTTTCAGGTGTTGCCTACGATCGTTTTCTTTTCCGCCCTGTCGGCAATACTCTATTACCTCGGGATCCTGCAAAAGGTCGTGTACGGCCTGGCGTGGTTACTGAGCAAAGCGATGGGACTTAGCGGACCGGAAAGCCTGGCCGCCGCCGCGAACGTCTTTATCGGCCAAACGGAAGCTCCGCTGGTAGTCAAGCCCTACCTGGAAAGCATGACTCGCTCGGAACTGCTCTGCGTGATGGTCGGTGGAATGGCCACGATCGCCGGGAGCGTGTTCGTATCCTACATCGGATTTCTCGGGGGAACGGATCCGGAAAGCCAGCAATTCTTCGCCCGCCACCTCCTGACGGCCAGTATCATTTCCGCCCCGGCCGCCATCGTTTGTGCGAAGATGCTGCTGCCCGAGACACCCGCTGCTATCGCGGCGGTTACCGGCGGCGTTTCCACGGACCCCCACGAGGCCAAGGTGCCCGAGCGCGACGAACGGCTGGAAATGGCCGCCGACGAGAGCAACAACCTGCTTGACGCCATCAGTCGCGGTACTACGGACGGACTACGACTCGCCGTCAACGTAGGGGCGATGTTGCTTGTCTTCACCGCGCTGATTTACATGCTCAACGTCCTCTTCGTGGGCGGAACGGAGGTAGTCAACGACTTGGCTACTTGGACAGGCCTGACTGACGCCAATTGGAACGAAGCCATAGCGATCCAAACCGGGGGGACGCTTCGAAGGCTTCAGCTTTACCTACCTGTTGGCCCTGGTTTTCGCTCCCGTCGCCTGGATAATTGGCGTGCCCGCCGAGGACATCACCATCGTGGGCCAGTTGCTCGGGCTGAAAACCGTGATCAACGAGTTTGTGGCGTACGATACTTTCCGGACCGTGCAAGCCGTCGGGCCGGCCATGAATCCCAAGAGCGTGCTCATTGCCGCTTACGCCCTGTGCGGATTCGCCAATTTCGCCAGTATCGGTATCCAGGTTGGTGGCATCAGTGCGATTGCTCCCGGCCAGCGCAAGAACCTCACGGAACTGGGGCTCATCGCCCTGGTGGGCGGTACCGTTGCCTGTCTGATGACGGGGGCGGTGGCGGGTTTGTTTTACTGAGTTGCCGCAGTATGGCATACCGTCGAATTTCCACGGTGAATTATCTAGTCAATGATGGCATTCATCGGATAGAGGGGTGATTTCCTCCCCGAATTAGAGTATCATTGCCCCAAGCGGTGAACATCCTATCCGTTCTGGAACGGGACCCGCTAAGTCGATTACCACACACTATTTCTTGACGCTCTTATTCCTAACCAAAGCGGTTCGGGGATAAGGAATTCTTTATTACTCGCTAACCAATATTGTGAAATGAAAAAACTACGACTTGAATTTCTTTGTCACTGCCTCCTTCTGGCCTTAAGTCTCTGGGCGAGTACGGCGGGGGCGCAGGCCGCTCCAACCGGCGTCGTCACCGGTACGGTCCTCGACGCTGAAACCGGCGATCCCCTCATCGGAGTGACGGTCCAGGTGCAAGGGACTACCACCGGCACGGTGACCGACCTGGACGGCTACTACGAAATCAGCGCCAACGCCGACGATGAGCTCATCTTTAGTTATACCGGAATGGAAACCATGGTGATACCCGTTGGAGCCCAAACCACGGTGGACGTCCAGATGGGGGCATCCAGTATCGCATTAGACCAGGTCATTGTTACGGCATACGGTACGTCGAAGCGGGGATCCTTCACCGGATCGGCTACCCAGATCAATGCCGAAGCGCTGGAAAACCGCGCCATCACGAACGTTACCTCTGCGCTGGAAGGTGCCGCCGGGATCCAGTACTCTCCGGGTAGCGGACAACCCGGTGCCACCAGTCCGATTCGGGTTCGGGGCTTTGGCTCGGTCAACGCCTCCGCCAGTCCGCTGTATGTGGTTGATGGCATCATCTTTTCCGGTAGCCTGAATAGTATTAACCCGAACGATATCGAAAGCCTCACCGTATTGAAGGATGCCTCATCCACGGCGCTGTACGGTTCGAAAGCCGCAAACGGCGTTGTCCTCATTACCACGAAGAGCGGTAAAGCCGGGCAGACGCGTTTCAACGTTAACCTCAGCCAGGGATTCAGCGGTCGGGCCATTCCGGAATACGATCGGGTAGGCCCCGGCCAGTACTACGAGCTCCAGTGGGAAGCCTACCGTAACAGCCTCGTTTACGGCAGTGGATTGTCGATGGAGGAAGCAAACCGGGAAGCATCGCGGGAAATCGTCGATTTACTTGGGACCAACCCCTACAACGTAGCCGATAGCCTGGTAGTCGGTCCTGACGGTCAACTCAATCCGAACGCCCAACTCATTTACGGCGACGACCTCGATTGGCAGGATGCCCTCACCCGCCTCGGAAACCGTACCCAAGCGGATATCTCCTACCAGGGCGGCACGGAAAACACTACCTATTTCACTTCGCTAGGTTACATCGACGATACCGGATGGATTCTGGCGTCCGATTTCTCCAGACTGTCCGGGCGTGCCAATGTCACCACCACGCCCCGCGATTGGATACGGACGGGGTTCAACGCCAACATTTCCAGCTCGACCACCAATCAGGCGGCAGACGGAGGCAGTACGAGCTTCGTTAATCCCTTCTTCTCGACCCGTAATATCGCACCGATTTACCCGCTATACGAGCATGACCCCGTTACGGGAGAATTCGTCCTCGACGAAAACGGCGGACGGATCTTTAACCTTGGAGACGATCGGGTAGGCAATACGAACGGTCGTAACGTAGTGCAGGAAACCATCCTGAACATCGACCAGGACCGGATCAATACGATCGGCGCGCGCGCGTTCGTGGACCTGTATTTCCTAAACGATTTTACCTTCACTTTCAACGCGGCCCTGGACCGCCGCGCATTCAATAACGAAGGCTACGGTAACCGCATCGTGGGTGACGCCGCTCCTAACGGTCGGGCGTTTCGTACGAACACCGTAACCTCCTCGATCACCTACAACCAGCTGCTGAATTACGATCACGCCTTCGGCAGTCACAACGTCAGTTTTCTGGCCGGTCACGAAAGCTTCGAATACGAGTACAATTACCTGTACGCCTACTCGGTCGGTCAGATCGCCAGTGGCAACACCGAGCTACGCAATTTCACGACCATCTCCGACGCCGATTCCTACACGGAGCGGTACACTACCGAAGGCTGGCTTGCCAGGGCCGAGTACGACTTCGACGACCGTTACTTTGTATCGGCTTCCTTCCGTGCTGACGGTTCCAGCCGGTTTTCCGAATCGATTCGCTGGGGCAACTTTTACTCACTCGGCCTCGCCTGGCGCCTTGATGAGGAAGCATTCGTTGCTAACCTGCCCTGGGTGGACCTGCTGAAGGTTAGAGCGTCCTACGGCGAGGTTGGAAATGATTCCAACCTGGACACGGACCCCGTCAGCTTTTATGCCAGCCAGCCCCTCTTCACGCTCGGCTTCAACAACGATACCGAGGCAGGAATCATCCTGGGCTCGCTGGGCGCACCCACCCTGGAATGGGAGACCAACGCCCAGACGGACCTGGCCGTCGAGTTCGGATTGTGGGATTACCGGATTTCCGGCTCGGTGGAGTACTACAATCGCGTGACCGATAACCTGATTTTCAGTGTGCCGCTACCGCTATCTACGGGTAGTGACGATTACCTGGCCAATATTGGGTCGATGTACAACAGGGGGGTCGAAATTGCCCTCTCTGCCAGCATCATCAACACGCCTAATTTCAACTTCACGCTGGATTTTAACGGTTCAACCATTAAAAACCAATTTACCGAGCTACCCCAGGAAGAGATCATAACCGGATCCAAGAAGCTGGTCGTAGGCGGCTCACTCTACGATTACTGGCTGCGCGACTTTTACGGCGTTGATCCCGAGGACGGAGCCGCCCTGTATGCCCTCGATCCCGCAGTGAACGCCCCGGAAAGCGACATCCGCATCTTGAATGGCGATTCGCTCACCACGAACGCCAATTACGCCGAATACGCCTTCGTAGGTACCGCCGTTCCGGATTTCTTCGGAAGCTTTACCCCGAAATTCCGGATCGGCAACCTGCGTTTCGGGTTGCTCTTCACCTACCAGATCGGTGGTCAGACGTACGATACCAACCACGCTAACTTACTCGAGAACGGTAATTACGGCTCGTCCCTCAGCACGGATATCCTGGACCGGTGGCAAGAGCCTGGCGATATCACCAATGTTCCGCGGTTGGATGCCGGTCAGGCCAACAACTTCGGTGCCGCCTCCGATCGCTTTCTGGTAAGCTCCGACTTCATCGCCCTGCGGCAGGCCAACATCAGCTACGAGATCCCGGACGGCCTTACCGAACGGATCGGACTGACGAACCTGCGCGTTTACGCCAATGCTGAAAACTTGTGGCTAAACACGGCCCGCACCGGAATGGACGTCAACCAGAATTTCAACGGCACCACCGCGAACCGTTTTACCCCATCCCGTACCATCACCTTCGGTGTCAACACCTCCTTTTAAATTGAAGATCACGATGAAAGCTTATTATAAAATTTTACTGCTCCCTTTGTTGGCGGTTTTCGTCTTTACGGGCTGCGGAAAGGATTGGCTCGAAGAATCTCCCACTACTGCGGTTTCCGCAGGGTCCGCAACGTCCAGTACGGAAAACCTGTACTTGGTGATCAACGGTATCCACCGGCTTCTCTACGAACGGCAGGGCTCGAACGGCCGCGGGGGATTGTCCGCGATGATGATCCAGAACGATGCGCTGGGCGAAGACCTCGTCATGACCGCACAGGCCAATGGCTGGTGGATCAGCATGGCCAGCTGGAACGACCACACGAGTGCTACCGACGCCGATCTGCGCCACGGCTGGCGGGTGATGTATAAGGTCATTAATAACGCGAACATCATCATCGACGGGGCCGATGGAGCCGACGGTCCGGAAGCCGACCGGGACATTGCCCTCGGACAAGCTTACGCCTACCGTGCCTTTGCCCATTTCTTTCTCGTACAGCGGCACGCCGAGCGCTACGACTGGAATGGCGGTAACGACCAAGCGGGAATCCCGATCGTACTCACGCCTACTCAGGAAGGACTTCCCCGTTCCTCCGTTGAGGAAGTATACGTACAGATCAACTCCGATCTCGATCAGGCGATCACTTTGCTAGATGGCTACAGTCGGTTCAATAAATCCCATATCAATCAGGCCGTTGCCCTGGGACTGAAGGCTCGGGTAGCGCTGGTGCAGGGCAACTGGTCCGAAGCGGCGGATTTCGCTCAGCGGGCTCGCGAGGGATTTGATCTCATGAGCCGGGACGAGTATCAAAGTGGATTCAACGACTACGCGGTGGACGAATGGATGTGGGGTAGCCACTACAATGAAGTACAGGGGTCAGTATTCACCAACTTCGGTGCGTGGATGTCCCGTAACTTCAGTTCCTCCAACATTCGGGGTAATCCTAAGGCGATCTATAGCGTGCTGTACGAGCAAATCCCCGAATCGGACGTACGCTCGTTGATCTTCAGTGCCACGGGAGAGCACGAAAATCTACCCGCTGGTTACGAAATTAGCAGCGCGCATGCGCGGTTCCCGTACACCAGCCAGAAATTTTTATCCTACAGTACCGGTGACAGTCGTGGGGACGTCCCCTACATGCGCGCCGCGGAAATGTACCTCATCGAAGCGGAAGCCAAAGCCCGGATGGGTGAAGGAGGTGCCGAAGCCCTGCTGCCACTAGCCGTGGCACGCGATCCGGAATACACCCTGTCTACCAATACCGGTGAGGATTTGATTGATGAAATTCTGTTGCAGCGTCGGTGGGAACTGTGGGGCGAAGGCTTCCGCTTTCTGGACCTCAAACGGCTGAATATGGCGCTCGACCGGACCGATCAAATGGGTATCGAAACCAACCACAACCCTTCCCTCCTCAACGGCCTCATGACGGTTCCGGCAGACGATCCCCGCTGGGTTTGGCTTATTCCCCAGGACGAGATCAACGCAAACCCTAATCTCAGTCAGAATTAGGGATCCCTTCCGTAAAGTACAATCGGTCGACCGGCAGCTGCCCGGTCGGCCGATTTTTTTTGTCGTAGCATTGCCTCCCACCCGCGCTCCTGCGCCCCAAACCCGCTGCCATGCATCCCCTGATTACAAATCGTAAGTCCGTATTTCCGCAGTTCTTTACCGACCGGGCCGTCAGTCGTACCGTACTGGAGGAGCTCCTCGAGGCGGCGAATATGGCCCCCAGCCACCGGAAGACGGAGCCCTGGCGCTTCCGTGTCTACCGCGGCGACGGAAAACAGGCCCTTAAGGCGGAAATGATGGAGGTATACGGTGCGGACCGACCGGATGCGGAAACGACCGCGAAAAAGTTCGGCCAGAAGATTGACCAGTCCGCTGCCGTACTACTCATTTTTATGCACCGCGATCCAAAGGAAAGCGTCCCGGAATGGGAGGAGATCGCCGCGGTGGGTGCCGCCGTGGAAAATTTGTGGCTGAGCCTACACGATCACGGCTTGGGTGGGTACTGGTCCAGCCCCGGATTCGTATGCGGCGACTACGGGGCGTGGCCGGGGGCGGCAGGTAACGAGCGGTGCCTGGGGTTCTTTTACCTGGGGTATCCCGATGCGCCGAACCTCCCGCGTCCACGGGGAGACTGGCGGGAAAAAGTGCGCTGGGTGGAAGGGTAGTGGGGGAGTAAGTACTTTAGCCATTACCCCTAAAGCCGATTCGAATGCGTCATCAACTTTTCAACATCGATACCGCCCTCATCACCGACCGCTGTGTCGTGCGGCGCTTCCGCGAGGGTGACGGCAAGGCATTTTACAAGCTACTGGATAACAACCGGGATTATTTGCTCGACCATTTCCCCTACCTGATGGCGGAAGCAGCTAAAAACCGGAAAGATGCGGAATCCTTCGTTCGGGAATGCATTGCCGAGTGGTTACTGCAACGGCGGTATGCGATGGGGGTATGGCACAACGAGACGACCGAGCTGGTGGGCTTCGTGCAGGTCTTCAACCTCGATTGGGGCGTTCCGATGGGGGAGCTCGGGTACTTTATCGATAAAGAGCTGATCCGTCAGGGGATCATGACGGAGGTGTTGGCGCGGGTCGTCCGCTTTGCCTTCCTTCAGTTGGAACTCGACAAACTGGTCATCAAAACGCTGGTCGACAACTACGCCAGCCAGCGCTTGGCCCGCCGGGTCGGCTTTAGCCGGGAAGGGGATCTCCGCCAGGAGTACCGGCTGCCGAGCGGGGTGCTGGTGGATTTGATGCGGTTTGGATTCGCGCGGGAGACTTACGGGGAATAGGGAGGTTGTTTGTTTTAGTCGGGTAGTCTGTTAGTCTTTTAGTCGGGTAGTCTTTTAGTCGGGTAGTCGGGTCGGGTTCGTGGTGGGGATTAAAAACCCAATCGAAAGTAACTATACCGCGACATTCTGGAATAGGAAGCAACGGAGCTGGTTTAGACCGGTCGATAAGCGATTGGGAAGCACGGCAAGCCGCCCTGGCGCGTACCGACGGATATAAAGACGCCCGCTGCTGCCAATCGATTTTGGGTAAGGCTGGCGAGGAACGACGTTCCGGTGCTACGCGGTCACAAGACCTGAGGCTGCAGGGAATCAGGGTTGCCAAGTGAATCGATCGATACCGTGTGAAGGGCCTGACGGGACTTCATCACGTACCGACTCCGGGCCGGCCGAACACCTGCTTTAATCCTAGGTCGGCTATACGCTAGGGTGTGCAGCGAAGTACGTATCTACCGTTCCCTTTCCGGTATTCCCTAAAATCTGGCCGAAGCGCCCACCATGAAGTTCGTACCGATGGTTGGGTACTGGAAGAACCGCTGGCGTTTGTTGTTCAGCAGGTTGTTGACCCGGGCCCAGACGCCGAAGCGGTCGTTGAGGGTGTACTCGGCGTTGAGGCTGAGGTCCAGCAAGGCGTTGAGGTGATCTACGCCGCCCTCCGCGGTCTGGTACGGAAGCCCGTTCTCAACGAACAGATCGGCCCGTAGCTGCAGCGGTAGGGTGCGGAGGGTGTAAATCCCGGCGGCGTTCAGGCTCAGGCTGGGCAGGTGCCACGGCTTCTCCTCGTCTTCCATGCTGTAGAAACGCTGTACGAAAGTGGCGCTGAGATCGAGATCCTCGACGATGGGCAGGGTAGCGGTTCCCTGAATATAGACCTGGCTGCCGTCGTCGTAGATCACGTCGAAGCGGGGAATGCCCTCGTCGTCGCGCTGGTGGCGGTAGAGTGCCAGATTATCCAGGTATTTATAGCCGGCTTCGGCGCGGTACGCGATGCCGCGAAAGGTGCCTTCGACGCCGCCGTAGTAACGCGTCGCCTCGGAGTTGCGGACCCGGAGGCGGGTATTGATCCAGGGGTTGTAGTCCGACAGACTTTTGAGGGTGTTCTTCTGGACGTTTCCTTCTACCCCGGCGAAGGCGTTGAGCAGGCCGTCGATCACCACGGCGGAGGCGCTGAAGTTCGGGAAGATGTCGAAGTCGTTTTTCTGACTGGTAAGCCGCACCCCGGCCCGCAGTTTGATGCGATCGGCTACGACTACGGTGTAACTAGGACTCAGGCTGACCACGTTCAGGTTCTGGGTGGCCGTATCCTTGAACGAAGTAAAATCGGCGCGAAATTCCACGTCGAGCGGGTTGGAACCGTTAATCCACTTCGTGGCCGCGACGTTGATGTCAAAATTGCTTTCCCGGACCGACGGATCGGCGTTCATCAGGTAGAGCCCGATACCCGCGCGATAGTCAAAATCGCCTTCGGTGAGGGTGCCGTTGTAGATTTCGGAGTGCAGGGAGAAGATGTTGAAGCGTTGCCGCACTTCGTCCTGGGTGAAGGTGAGGGCGGAATCGGCCGGGAGTTCGCTGAAATTGTACCCGTAGTAATAGCGACTGCGCGTATCGTAGCTTAGACCTCCGCCGACGGCGAAGCCCTGATCGAAGAGGTAGCTTCCCTCCGCGCCGAGGCGCGTATCGCTGGCGCGCTGGTTTTCCACCTGGTTGGTGTTATTAAAACTATAGTGGGTGCCGAAGACCCCCAGGTCGATATTCTCCTCTCCCGTAAGGTCGTAACTGGCATCGGCGTAAAGCGCGTTGGGCACGCCCGCGCCAAGTTTGATCCAGGCGTTGTTGATCGGTTCGGGCTGCTCTTGGGTGATGGCGCGGGGGCGGATCGCCGGAGCGGGATAGTCGATCGCCAGCGGGCGGGGGACAATGCTGTAGGCTTGCCGGCGGCTGGTGGTGTCCGCTGCTGGTAGGACGGGGTTCACCCTTACCCGCTCGGCGTCGGTGAGGCGGGCTTCGAAGTTGGTGACTACCGTCACGCTGTTGTCTTCGAGGTCGGTATTCTGGGCAAACAAACTGGCCACCGGTAGCAGGCAGCAGCTGAGGGTGAGGATGCGTAGGATGTTCATAGTCGATTAATTGCCGCCGTTGTCAAGTTCGAGACGGTTGGGGTCGGTAGGCTGGGTGTTGAGGCGGCTGCCGCTGTTGATTTCGCTTTCTACGCGGGCGAGTTTCTGCCGGGCCTCGGCTACGAGTTCGGAGTTCTCGCTATAGTTCTCGAGTAGGGCTTCGAGCGCGGCACGGGCGTTATAGAGATCGCCTTTGTCGCGGAGGACGTCCGATAACAGGATCACGATCTTGGCCACCCAGTAGGGATAGCCGGAGCTTTCGCGGTTGGCTTCGAGGGCAAGTTGTTGTGCGCGGTCCAGGTCGCCCTGTTTGTAGATGGCGTCGGCGCGCAGGTAACGGGCCTCGGCGGTCCGTTCATCGTCGCTATTGGCAATGACTACATCGAAGTAAGGGATAGCATCACCGAACTGGGATCGGTCGTAGGCAATCTTGCCCAGGTAAAAATTGGCAATGGTTTGTTGGGCGGCCGTGGCGTTCCGGTTGCCAGCCACTTTGGCGGCGTAATCGGCCGTCGCGGTCATATCGTTCAAGCGGTAGGCCGATTGCAGCGCGCCGACCTGTGCGTCAAAGCGGGTAGCCTCGGAGTCGGCGGCCGCTTCCAATAAGGTGTAGAGACGGTACGAGCGCTGAAAGTCCTGAACACTATTGTACGCGATCAGACTGGCTTTTTTCAGTGCGGGGAGGTAGAAGCGGCTGGGGCCGGCATTGATGACGGCCTCGTAGTCGGGCAGGGCATCGTTGTACCGCCGCAGGGCCACGTAGCTGTCGCCCCGGTAGAATACGCCCGGCAAGACGTTGGGGCTTTGGGGGTATTCCTGCAGGTACTGCGTCAGGGCATTTACGGCTCGCTCGTAGTTGCCGTTTTCGTACTGGCTTACCGCGGCGCGGAAGGAAATGCTGTCGCGGGCGTCGGTGGTAATCTCCTGGCCCGGCATCGTCTCGAAAAACTGGAAAAAGAGGTCGGCGCGTCCCATATCGTCGACGTAGATCTCCCGGAGCGCCTCCCGGGCCCGGGTAGCCTCCCCCGGGGTGGGGTTAGAGGTGAAGACCTGCTTGTAGTAGTTCACGGCCGCTTCGCTGTTGCCGAGGTTGTAGCTGATCAGGCCCAACTGCAGCAGGCTCTGGTTTACCAGCGGAGAATTTACCTTGTATTGCCGGATGATGGTGCGTAGAGGCTCCAATGCTTCCTGGGGGCGTTGGAGTTCCTGGTAGGTTAGTGCCAGTTGGTAGAGGGCGTCATCCGCGAACTGACTGTTCGGGTAACTTTCTACGAGGCGTTCTAGCGCCAGCACTTTTTCCGCCTGCCGTCCGCGCAGTCCTTCGATCAGCGCTTTTTGGTACAGAGCGTAAACGAAGCCAACGGTCTGCCGGCGAATCGCGTCGTCGTAAAAGCGGGCAGCCTGGTCGTACTGATTGCGCGAGAAGTAAGCGTCACCGGCCCGGAGTACGGCATCGCCCAGTACCCGCTCGCGCACGTCGGTGTCGGTGATGTACGGCAGGTTGCGTTCGATGCCCTCCACGGCGGCGGTGAAGTAATTCAGCGCGGAAGCGTAGTTATCTTGCTTCAAGTAGTTGTACCCCTGTAAGTAGTTGGCGGTGTAAACAGATGATTGGGGCGGTAAATCCTCCACCGAGCGGGCCAGGGTAAGAAACTGGTTGGTGAGGTTGATGGAGGTAGCGTAATCTCCCTGGCGGTTAGCCAGGTCGGCCAGCCAGTAGAGCGCCTGGGCGCGGTAAGTGTTGTTGACTGGCCGCTGCAGGCTCTTTTCCAACAGCGACTTGGATTCTACGAGCTCGCCCTGTCCCAGCAGTTGCAGTCCCCGCAGGAACGCGGCGCGTTGGTATGCTTCGTCCAACTGGGGCGAACGGTCCGGCATTCCGTCTAGGATGGAGAGTACCCGCGCATAATCTTCCGTGGTGGAAAACACGTCCGCCAGTAACTGTTGCCCCTGGGAATAGAAGGCACTGCTTTGCGGCAGTTGCTGAATGGCCGTAATGGCATCGGCGGGGTAGCCGAGCTCATAGCTCAGTTTGGCATAGTTGTATAGCGCTTCTTGCTGCATGGCTTCGTCGAAATTCTGACGACTGGCAGCGGCGAAGGCCGACCGGGCCCCGACGCCATCTCCCTGCCGCAGGGCGATATCGCCGAGGTAGAAGTTGGTGCTCTGGCCGATCTCGGTATCCTGCCCCGAAACTTCTTGGAAGCTTTTTTTGGCTTCCTCGTAACCCTGGGTCTGGTACTGAGCGAAACCCAACTGAAAAAGCTCCTCTTCCCGCAGGCGGCGGTTGCCTTTGGCGTAATTTTCCAGCAGCGGGCGCGCACTGGCGTAATCCCCGCTTTCGAAGTAGGCCTGTCCGAGAAGCTGCTCCATCTCCTGCCGGTTGCGCAGTGCGGAGTTGTTTCCTTCCAGGAGCGGGGCGGCGTAAGCGATTAACTCGTCGTACCGCCGTTGGGCAAAGTAGATCTGGGTCAGGTAGTAGGGGATGTAGGGTTTATACTGCGGATCCTTCTCGGCGATGCGGAACTGCTCCGCCGCCAGATCGTAGTTGCCCTCGAAGAATTGAATAATGCCAAGGTAATAATTGGTGGGGTAGTAATATTCCCCCTGCACGTTGCGACTGAACTGGAAGTAGCGCTTGGCCTCGTCGAAATCTTTTTGCACGAAATAGGCGTAACCGAGGCGGAAATTGACCTGTGCCTGCTCGGCGGCGGTCATCAGGTCGCGGGGTGCCATAAGGTAGTATTCCACCGCCTTATCGAGGTCGTTCTGGTCGAAGTAGTAGTTGGCGATTTCAAGCAGGGCGGTGTTGGCGATCGGGTCCGGCTGGTAGCGGCGCACAAAGTCCAGGATCAGCTTTTCACCGTCGCTGTTGCCGAGGCGAACGGCCAGTTTGGCCGCGTAGAGTTCGGCCTGCATCCGCAGCAGTTCCGCTTCCGGTTCGTGGACGGGCAGGAGCATCGTGGCCACTTCCTCGTATTCCCGCTTTGCCTTGTCCAGCAGGTTCTTCTGCCGGTGGTCCTCCGCCTGTTTATAGGTGCGCCAGGCTTCGGTATACACCGTGGTGGCCTGGGCGGAAAGTCGCAGGGAACATACAATTAGCAGCAGGGTAGGTAGTAAAAAGCGTTTCAACAGCATAGTGTCTCATCTAAGGCGCGGCAAGATAGGCCGTGGGGGGATAACGCACGATGGCGGCCTCCGGTCTACCGGATGGCCGCCGTTTTGGTTACCAAAATCTAAAAGTGCGGGAATGTTTGTTTTCAGGCCCCCCAGCTCTCGTCGTCGCCGGCTTTGTAAGTGGGTGCCAGTACCTGTGCTCCGGCACTGTCGGCCATGTACGGGTCGGATAGCGGGTAGTCCTCCACGGATACGCCATCGCTTGCGAACCAGTCCTTCCGAAGGTGTTCGCCTACGCGGATCGCGTTGGCCACAACCGTAAGGGTTGGGTTCGTCGCTCCCTGACTGGGCTGGAAGCTCGCGTCTACCACGTACAGGTTATCCACGTCCCAGGCTTTGCAGTTGACATCCAGTACGCTTTTCTTCGGATCGGTGCCGAACTGGGCGGTGCCGGCCTGGTGCCAGGTAAACTCCAGTCCCTTGGTCGACCGCATGAAATCGGTGAAGCCCTGGGGTTTCAGGTAATTCTCCTGGAAGTAGTCGAGAAATTCAAAGTGGCTTTCCCGGTTGTTCGGACGGTAATTGAATTTGATGCCCTTGTCGGTCCATTCGATGCGATTGTTGGCGTCGGGGAGGTCCTCGCTGGTGAACCAGAAATCCACGGCGTACTGCTGTACCTCCCGGGCGCGTTGCTCGTCGATGCCCTGGCTGGCGTAGTCGCCCATGATGCGGGTCCAGTGGGCTTTGCCGGTGAGCTGGATCGTGCCGAGGGGGTACGGGTGCTCGGGACTACCGTGGTAGAAATCGTGTACGCCCAGCGTCTTTTGAAAAATTGTTGGGTTAGGATTGCTGTAATCCATGGCCGAAATGCCGCTCTGGTTGTGTTTGGTGAAGTTGCGGCCTACCTGGTCGGAGGAGTTGGCCACGCGGGAACGCAGGAGTAAGGCCGCGGTCTGGATAGCGCCGCAGCTGACAACGACCAGGTCGGCCGACAGGCTCATCGGCTCTCCGTCCCGCGTACCCTCCACCCGGGTAATCTTACCGTTTTCCTCGATGAGTTTCTCCACGCGGCTGCCGGTCCAGAGCGTGACGTTCTCGTGCTTCAGCGCGGGGCGCACGAGAGCGGTCTCCGCGTCGGATTTCGCGTGTACCATGCAGGGGAAGGGATCGCAGGTATTGCAGGCGATGCAAGGCCGTCGCCAGGGCTCTTCCATGTCGCGGTTCAGCGCCAGGTTGGAATGATGCGGATGTAAGCCCATCCGCTCCAGATTGTCCGCTACTTCCTGGATCCGCCGTTCGTGGGGGAAAGCCTTGAACGGGAAGGGGCCGCTGTACCAACCTTCCGTGGGATCTTCGCCCCGGTTGCCGTGAATTTTCATGACGTGCTCGGCCATCATGTAGTAGGGTTCGTATTCGTCGTACTTGATCGGCCACTCCGGACTCACGCCTCCCCGGTGCTGTTGTTTTTCGAAATCTTCCGGTCGCTGCCGGTGAAGAAGGGCGCCGTACATCTTCGTATTACCGCCCACGTTGTAGTAGACGATGGGCCGGATATTTTCGCCATCGGGGCCCTCCCAATTTATGTCCGCTTTATACCCGTCTTCCCCGAAAATGAAGGCGGGGTCCCAATTGCGTTTTTCCCGCGGCAAAAAGGTGCCTTGTTCCAGGATCAATATCCGCTTTCCCGTATCGGCGAGCGTATAGGCAATGGTTCCACCACCGGCTCCGGAGCCGATGATGATGACGTCGAAATCGTTAGGCATGGGTATGTTTTGTTAGGTAATGACGCTACCCCGTATTGGTTCACTTCGCTTCTCCGATGGTCCGCAGCGCAACGGCCGTCAGGGCCTTCACCCGACGAGCGGGCCGCATGGACGCGTAGTCTACCGGCGCGCCGAACCAGCGGGCGAAGACGGGCTCGCTAAAGAGCCGGAAGTAAGTATACCCTCCATCGTATTCCGCAGCCGCCCATAGGCCGATGGCGTCTTCGTACTGGCCGCATTCCAGGGGAGCCAAACCCGAATCGCACATGCGGGCCACCTCCCCCTTGCGCATGTTGGCCCGGACGGACAGACTGAAAGGGCTACCGCTGAATTTTTTGAAGTAATGCAGCCATTCCCGGTAGGGTATGTCGGTCGTCACCTCCTCGGGAGCCGCCGCGGCGCGGTAAGCGATGTACAGGCCGGTAGCGGCCGCGCTGGGTTCGATGCTGCACCGATTGGTCGGGGTAAAGGCCGCGCACGGCAGCCGGCTTTCCGCGTAGTGAAGCTCTTTATCGATGTAGTTGGTCCACTCCCGGCGCGTATCCCGTGCCAGGGTCTCCCCGTAGTAAGCATCGTACAAACTTAGGGCGTAGATGGCTGCGGCGTTATCGGCGGGGCGCAATAGGTTTTCGTCGGAATGGCTACCCAGGTGCTTATAATGTCCACGCCGGAGCCGATCGCCGAGGTAGCGGCCGATACGCCGGAATTGGGGAGCATAGGTTTCGTCGGTGGTAACCAGTTGGTAGTGGCCCAGCACAATTCCGGCGTGGGCCAGGAAGAAAACCTCGTGGTCCCAATCAAAGCCCGACCGCCACTGGGGCAGGTTACTACTCCGGACCGTCCACGCGGCCATCCGCCGGAGTAGGGAGTCGACGGTCCCGACCGTATCGGGCAGGTAATTCAGGCCACGGTACAGGGCTTGCGATGCCGAGGAAAAAAAGAAGAGCGTTTCCTCCGGTTCCCGCAGGTCGGCCCCGCCGTACAGGTCGTCACTTCTGAGCGACTGCCGCAACACCTCCAGGTCGTGGTTCGCCTGCCGGTGGTTGGCCGCCTGCCAGTAAATGGCCAGGGTGGTACCGGCTAGAAGGAGGGCGGTGAACGCGGGTGCAAGGGCAACTCGTTTTCTATTCCGGGTCCACAACCAGTAAGCCGGGATCAGAAACGCAAGACTAAACAGCAGGGGAGGAAGAATACCAGTGAGCGCCATGGAAGGTCAAAGGTACGCCTTACTGTAAAGGGACATAGCTAAATCGGCGGGACTTTGGTCGTGCCGCCTGAGGCACCACGGTCACTACCGGAGAATACGGGAGGAACCGAAAAATGGCCGTCGCCCTTTCCGTAAGTTCTTCCGGTCCGATCCGTACTTCCAGGTGGCCGATCTGCTGCACCCGCAGTCCGATCCGGTAGGCTACCTGGTATTCGATGTCGACTTGGATACCACTGGCAAGCAACAATTGCCGGTGAAACTCATAATGAGACAGGGAGTTAGGATCTATGTCCATGGATACTTACATCTTCACGAGAAACGCCAAAAAACGGTGGCAAATATGTGACGTGGCATAACCTTTATAGTCACGAATTTTGTATTTATCGGTACGAATAAAAATGGGCCGGCAGTTGGTCAGCCTTTTGCCTGATGGTATCGACAGCCCCGTTTTTCCGCCACCTTTATGCTGTTCGCTCCCCGTCGGTTGCGGATTTCAAGCGATAAAATCGTTCTCATTTGCTATCGAAAAAGACGAAGTACGCGATCAATGCACTGGTATACCTAGCCCGCCACGCGGACGAGCAGCCCATACCGGTCTCCCGCATCGCCGAAGAGCGGAAGATTCCGCTCAAATTTCTGGAGTCGATCTTTTCAGAACTTAAGAATGCCCGCATCGTAAAGAGTAAGAAAGGAAAATACGGGGGCTATTCCCTAAACGGAGGCACCGACGATATCGACCTGGCCCAGGTGGTCCGCCTCTTCGATGGAGCCATCGCCTTGCTGCCCTGCGCCACCCACGATTATTACGAGCCCTGTGAGGAATGTCTCGACGAAACAGCCTGTGGTATACGCAAGGTAGCCCTCGAAATCCGTAACGCCACCGTGGCCAGCCTCAAGGAGGCGACGCTGGCCAATATCCTCGCCCGCGAGCAAAACCTCACCCGCTAAAAAATTTCCCTGAATTTTAATCCTACCTATTTGGTAGGTATTATAGGAGAAGTACATTTGTATTGTCCTACTGAACTGGTAGGAATTATAGGACAATGCACACTGATTCCTGATGAGACTTCTGCTACTTACGCTAAGCCACCTCCTGGGAGGAATTTTACTGGCACAATCCACTATCTCCGGTATGGTGATCGATGCCGAGACCCGGGAGCCACTGCTGGGGGCCACGGTGCTGATCGCCGGCAGTACCATCGGAACTACCACCGATTCAGACGGTGCGTTTGTGCTCTCCCATACGGGGCAGTTTCCCGTAGACCTGGTCGTGAGTTATCTCGGCTACGAAACCCAACAGGTCACGGCTACCGCCGCTTCGCTGCAAATTTTCCTGGCTGCCGCTCCCCGGGCCTTCGACGAAATAGTGGTGACGGCACGCAGAGGGAATGAGAACCCGCAGGTGGTGCCCATAGCGATGACCGTACTGGGCGCCGCAGAATTGGACAACGGAATCGTCTTCAATGTGAACCGTGTCAAGGAGCTTGTTCCCTCGGTCCAGCTATATTCTTCCAACCCCCGGAATACCACCCTGAACATACGGGGATTGGGTTCCACCTTCGGGTTAACGAACGATGGGATCGACCCGGGGGTAGGCTTTTACGTCGACGGGGTCTACTACGCCCGCCCGGCGGCCACATCGCTGGATTTTATCGATGTGCGGCAAATCGAAGTGTTACGGGGGCCACAGGCTACGCTGTTCGGCAAGAATACCACGGCGGGTAGTTTCAACATCCTCACGCGCCGTCCCACCTTCAGCCCTTCCGTAACGGTAGAGCAGTCCTTCGGAAATTACGGCTTTATTCAGGCGAAAGGCTCCGTTTCCGGGCCGATCGTGGCCAACCGGCTCGCCGCTCGTTTGTCGTTTACGGGCACCAGCCGTGAGGGGACGCTCTACAACGTACGTACCGAAAAGTATATCAATACGCTGAACAACCAGGGGGTTCGGGCCCAGCTGCTCTACGAACCCTCGCCGAAGACCACGCTGTTGCTGGCCGCCGATTACTCCCGTCAGCGACCGGATGGGTACGCCCAGGTGTACGCCGGTAGCGTGACTACCCAGCGGGCCGCGTTCCGGCAGTTCGATGCCATCATCGCCGATCTCAACTACACCCTTCCCGCTACGGATCCGTTCGACCGGATCGTCGATCACGACACCCCCTGGCGATCCGACCAAGACATGGGCGGTGCCGCGCTTACGGGAGAAGTTTTGGTTGGCCGGGGAAAAATTACTACCATTTCGGCCTGGCGCTACTGGCAATGGAACTCATCCAACGACCGCGATTTCACCGGCCTTTCGGCCATTTCCCGTTCTCAGGCTCCCTCCTTTCACCAGCAATGGTCGCAGGAAGTGCACTACAGCGGCTCCTTCGGAAAATCGCTGGAAGGGCTGGTCGGCGTATTTGCTTTTTACCAAACCCTGCGTCCGGAAGGGGCCCACGTTCTGGAAGCCGGTAAGGATCAGTGGCGGTTCGTCCAGTCTTCGCAAAGCTTGCTGTGGCAGACACCCGGCCTATTGGATGGGTTGACCCAGGAAACGGATTCCCGCTTCGAGAATCTCAGCAGTGCCGTTTTCGGCCAACTAACTTGGCAACTTGGGCATCGCGTGACCGTCAACCCCGGTCTGCGGCTCAATTACGATTATAAATACGCCGACTTCAATCAAACCGTATACGGGGGGCTATCGACGACGGATTCGAACTTAATCGCGCTCCAGCAACGCGTCTTCCAACCCCAAAACTTTACCGCCGATGTGGATGACCTCAATCTGTCCGGGCAATTGACCGTCAATTACGCGGCTGCCGCGAGCTACCGGTTTTACGGGACGTACTCCCTGGCCTTCAAACCCGTAGGGCTTAACCTCGGCGGCTTACCGGCAGCAGACGGCAAACCCATACTGGATTTGGCGATCGTAAAGCCCGAACGGGTAAATCACTTCGAGTTGGGCATGAAATCGGAACCGATCCATCATGCTACGTTGAATCTCTCCGCCTTTTACACCTCGATCGACGATTACCAGACGAACGTGCAGTCTTCCCAGTTAGGCGTAACGCGCGGATACCTGGCGAACGCCGCCCGGGTAGCGGTAAAGGGAGCGGAAGTGGAGGTCGCCTTTGACTCGCCACGACACCTGCGCACCAATTTTTCGGTCAGCTACCTCAACGGACGGTACGTTTCCTTCGTGGATGCCCCCGTCCCCCTCGAAGATACCGGTGCGGAAAGTGCCCACGACGCATCGGGGGAGCGGCTACCCGGAATATCCAAATGGTCGGGAACGGTGGGGACGGAATATTTCGTATCGGGCAAGCTCTTCCAGCAGGAGGGGCAGTGGTTCGTCGCGACCGACGCTAACGCCCGAACGGGATTCTCCTCCAGCCCGACGCCTTCCCGTTATCTCAATATCGAGGGGTTTGCCTTGGTTAACGCCCGACTGGGCTTTCGCATGCCGGTAGGCCTTACGGTATTTGCCTGGGCCCGAAACCTGACCAATTCCCGCTACTTCGAGCAACTCCTCTCCGCCGGCGGCAACGCCGGGCACTATGCGGCCGTACTGGGGGATCCCGTCACGTTCGGATTAAGCGTTCGCTATACCTATTTCTGAGTCTAAGCGACTCCTTATCCACCCAATTTTTCATCCATTTTCCCTTCCACAACAATGTCCGACGCCTTTCACGTATTAACCATTCCCTTCCTGCTGGCCATGTTCGTTGCCGTCAATATGGGCGGCAGCGGAACCGCACCGGCTTTTTCCGCCGCCTACGGCGCGGACGTTATCAAGCGGACCATGGTGCCCGGCCTGTTCGGAATCATGGTGCTGATCGGGGCATTGCTCGCCGGCAAGGAAGTCTCCCTAACCCTCGGAGACGGAATTCTAGCCCAGGCGTTTTTTACTCCCCTTTACACTTCCCTGATCCTGCTCTCCATTGGAGTCACCTTGTTAGCCTCTAACCTGATCGGCGTACCCCAGTCGACCAGCCAGAGCACCGTCATGTCCATTGCCGGGGCCGCTTATGCATTGGACGGTTTGAACACCCACACCCTCTTTTACGAGATCATCCCCACCTGGGCCATCCTTCCGGTTATTTCGTTCTTCATCATGCTGGGGTTGGCGCGATACATCGTCCCAACGATGCGCAGTCAACTACCCTCCATCGATTACGGCCGGTTGCGCAAGCATACCGGACTGAAGGCCGTACTTATCTTTTCTTCCCTCTACGTGGCCTTTTCCATCGGCGCGAATAACGTGGCCAACGCGGCCGCCCCGATTGCTTCGCTTACGGCGAATGAGGTGGGGCTAGCTTCGGCCGGCGACTTTCTGCCCATCATCATCTTATCGGTGCTGGTCGTAGCTCCCTGCTTTGCCATCGGTAGTTCGCTGCTGGGGCATACCGTAACGGAAACTACGGGGAAAGGCATCGTGGCCGTCACGCCCTTCTACGCGGCGATCATCGCCACCTTGGTTGCGACGTTGTTGTTGCTGGCGTCGGTCGTCAAAGGCATACCGACCTCGCTGGTCCAGCTCAATGGGGCGGCCTTCATCGCCCTCAGCGTCAGCAAGCATGGCTGGGCGGCAACCTTTTCCAACCCCACCGTTAAGCGATTCTTTACGATATGGGGTGTTGCACCCGCCTTTGCCTTCTTTCTGACTTACGGCCTGATGGTAATGGTGCGGTAGTGTTAGGGGAAATATAAATAGGGATTAAGGAAATATTACGGACGGCATCCGCTAGCACAAGTCAGCAGGGAATGACCTAGGTTGGATAAAATTCCTGCCATGAAACCCATGCTTACCCTACTGGCTGTCTGCTTCACCGTGGTATTGTCGGCCCAAAGCAAAGATCTGGAAGACGCTCTACTCCGCGACCAAATGGATGCGGGCGAGATCACGCTTACGGATTATCGGCGGCAGGCCGAACGCCTCCGGGATGCGATACGGCAACAAGGCGGTTACCCCGAGATGCCGACCGACGTGGAAGGAGCCTTCGAGATTGAAACCAGGCTTTCTACCGGAATGAGTCAGTCAGAAAACTGGAAGCTGGTGCGTCGGTGGCTGGTACTGGCGGGACTTAATTACGACGAAAGCCAGAGCTACCTAGACCAGGCAGGAGGGCAAATGCTGCTGCGGGTAGCCAGTCGATACGTCTACCCGGAGGGCGGGAAACAGCTGATTCCAACCGGCGAGCGCTGGGTGGCAGCCCCCTTCCAGGTCCGATGGCTCATGGAAGTCGCGGTGGCCGATCGGGAAATCGATATTATCTGGCGGGAGCCACTGCTCGAAGAATACCTGTTAAACTCCCATGTTATTTTTGACGGAGGCGGAGTCTATACCTTCACGACAGCCACTCTTTTCGATGGTCTGTTGCCCCTGGTGAACCACGATCCTCCGTCCTGGAGTGAGCGATTACGCCAGGCCAAACTCATGCTGGAAACCGTAACTACGGCTGAGCGAAGCCTACGGGAGTACGCAGGGGCCGAGATGAAGTAGGTCTGGCCAGGATTGCTCGTTTAGAGCTTGTTTGGATTCTCCTCACCGATCTGCAACTGGCCTAATTCCGCCCTGTTGTCGTTACCCGACGCGGTAGATAGCGCTGCTATCTCCCGCGTCGGATGCCTAAACAGGTCGCAAATTGCCTCATTTTCGATCAGGTTCGGAAAACCCAAACAAGCTCTTATTCGGGGCGGGATTATCGGAAAACAAAAATCCCCGACCGCCAAAGGCGATCGGGGATTCCGCGGTGGTCTCGGATGGAATCGAACCATCATCGCAGGCTTCGGAAACCTGTATACTATCCGTTGTACTACGAGACCGGATACAACTCCCACGGGAGCGGACGCAAAAGTACAGTAAGCGACGCAATTCACCA
The DNA here is from genome assembly GCF_002934605.1 of Neolewinella xylanilytica. Lineage (GTDB taxonomy): Bacteria > Bacteroidota > Bacteroidia > Chitinophagales > Saprospiraceae > Neolewinella > Neolewinella xylanilytica. The sequence continues at coordinate 65,679 of NZ_PTJC01000009.1, read as the reverse complement.
ACTACTCCGCAGGAAAAGCGTATAAAGTATAGGTCGGCGCCGGTGGGCCGACGGACGCTCGTCTTTTCAACCAACGAACATGACCCTTTTTCCAAAATCCGGTATTCCCGCGCTCGTCGCCCTACTTTTCGTGCTGCTTACCGTAGGCTCCTGCGTATTCGTACAACAACGGTACACCTCGCTGCCTCCGGGGCCGTACCGCGGCATTCTCGAGCTGGAGTACAACCCGATCGTGCCGAATCCGAAGGGGGAGCCCATCCCCGAGAAGGTCGATCTGGAATTCGACGAAGTGACGGCGGGGGCACTGCCGTTCACCTTCGACGTGGTGTACGAAGACGATACCACCTTTCACCTGGTCATCCACAACGGGGAGGAGGAGATTCTCGTACCGGCCGAAGACATTGAAACGGGCCGCGACCAAAGCATCGGACGAGATACCCTCCGCATCAATTTTCCGGTCTACGATACCCACATCAGTGCCTTCCACGAGGAGAACGTGATCGAGGGAGTCTGGGTCGTTCACTACCGGGAAAATTACCGGATCCCCTTCAAGGCCTACTTCGGAAAGGACTTCCGTTTCACTTCCCTCCGCAAGGAACCGGTAGCCGACCTGACGGGTACGTGGGCCGTCGATTTTGCCGGCTCGGGAGCGGAAGCGGGCTATCCGGGAGTAGCCGAGTTCCGGCAACAAGGCAATGAGCTCACCGGGACGATCCGTACCGAAACCGGCGACTACCGCTACCTCGAAGGCACCGTGCAGGGGAATAAAATGTACCTAAGCGTTTTCGACGGCAGTCACGCTTTCCTGTTCGAGGCGCTTATCCGGGAAGATGGCTCCCTGACCGGTACCTTCCGCAGCGGGCGCCATTACATCACCGATTGGACGGCCGAACGGGACGCGGAGGCGGAGCTTACCAGCCCGGACGAGTTAACGCGCCTACGGGAAGCGGTTCCCCTGGCCTTCGCTTTTCCTACGGCTGAGGGCGACACGGTCCGCCTGGCCGACATCCAGGGCCCGAAACTCGTACAGCTATTCGGCACCTGGTGCCCCAATTGCCGCGACGAAACCAACTTCCTGAAGCAGTATCTCGCCGGAAACGACGTGGAAGACCTGCAGGTCATCGCCCTGGCCTTCGAGCAGTACGGAGCCGAGGACGACCGCAGCAAGGCCGCCGTACGCCGGTACCGCGACAATATGGAGGTCGACTGGCCAATCCTCCTCGCCGCCAGTAACGATAAGCGGGAGGCCGGCCAGGCCTTGCCGATGCTGAATAAGGTGATCAGTTATCCGACCCTCCTCTTCGTCGACCGGAACAACCGGGTGCGGAGGATACACACGGGGTTTAACGGTCCGGCGACGTCGAAGTACGCCGATTTCGCGCGGAGCTTTGATGCCACCGTAAAGGAATTGATTGCCGAGGAGCCCGTCGCCGCTACCGATCAGTAACGGCCCAGTAGGTCCCGCTGGTGCAGGAGGAAATCGCTGTCCGGATGGTGGGCCAGCGCCTCGGTGATGTAGCCCAGCGCGCGCTCGTAATTCGTCTTGGCGAAGTAATAGTTGCTGGCGGCGACGTAGGCCGTGAGGGTCCACAGCCGTTCGTCGTTCCCCGTTGTTAGTCGTTCCAGTTGGGCCCGGAAGTAATTGAGCTCCCGCAGCGCTTCCTTCTCCCGGTCGGCTGCGAAGTGATCGCGCACCTTGCGGGCCGACTGCCGCAGCACGATGTCGGCGTAGCGCGGGTGATCGGCAACGAACGGATATTTGGCTGCCAATACCTGCGCCCGATCCACCTGGTCGTCCGGTTCGGGATAGTTTCGCCGCAGATCGTAGAGGCTTAGTTCGGCTACGTACGCCCGAAAGTGCGGATTCTCACCGTCCTGTCGCAGCAACGTCTCGGCCATTTGCAATGCCTGTACTGCCTTGCCGCGATCCTGGTAATATTCCATGAGCCGGATGTCGCGCAGGAGCCGGATCCGGGTTTCCCAGGCTTCCGCGCCGGTGGGCGCTCGCAGGACAAAGGAATGGACCAAAGCCGGGAGGGCATCCAGGGTATCGACGGCTAAAAGTTCCCGTTGCCGGCGATCGAACTGACGCAAGAGCGCGGTGGGGTAGTAGGGGTTAGCCGGTTCGCTACGCCAGCTCTCGAAGAGCTGATCCACCTTCTGGTCGTTCTGCAGCACGCCGAGGGCCGTGGCCTGCAACTCCGCCGCCCGGTCCAGTACGTCGATGGCGGGGCGGTGATCCAGCAAGCGTGCGCGTTCGAGGTAGGTAGCGACCGTCGGATAATCACCGGCCCGATAGGCACGCTGGGCCTGGCGCAGTTGCTGGTAAGCCGACAATTGCCGTAGGGTCAGTCGCTGGTCAGGCTGGTAGTAGTAGTGGTAGAAGATGCTGTCGGACTGGCCGTCCGAAAGGGAAGGAAGATCGAATTCCACCGTGCGGCGTACGAGTGCCAGGTAATCCCGGCGAAAGCTGGTTTCTTCCCGCTCTCCGTGTGCTTCGGCAAGCGGGTGACGAATGCGCGACCCGTTGACCGCCGGGTCGGCTACCAAGTAGGCCTCCCAATGGTCCACGTAAATTTCGTGGGGAATGTTGAAGTGTTCGAGGCTAAGGGCGTAGAAAACGGCCGCCGTCGCGTCGCTATACCGCCCTTCCCGGACGGCGTCGGTAAGCGTGGCGCCGGCCTCGAATTCCCGCAGCAACTCTTTGTTGAGGCGCTCGGCAATCTGGGCGATTTGCTCGGATCGGGAATGCTGATTTAGGCGATCCTGCCAGTCGAGGCGGCGCAGTAGGTCTTCCAGGTGCTTTTCCACCAACCGACGTTCCTCGCTGACGACCTGCCCGTCACCGGGCATCAGCATCCGCAGGCGGTCTTCAAGGCGTTCGGCGCTCAGGGAGACCGTGATTAACAACGTAAATAACAGGGAAAGAGTAAGTCGCAAAGCCGGGTAGTGTGGGCGGTGATATCAGTACTACAAATATAAGGTTCAGACCATTCAGCCTTCGGTATTCTCCTCACCCGCGTTTGCCGGCTTGCCATGTCCGTACCGCTCCACATAAATGCGCTGGTGATGGAAGGTATGGCCGGCGATGATAAAGCCCATGGCCCGGCAACTTATCGGGTAACCGCTGGCGGTTCCGATGAAGGACAGGTCCGCCTCGGTGAAGGAAGCGAAGAGGGTCACGGTTGACTGCCGGATCCCGGCAAATTCGCCGATCATTTCGGGAAAACGGCGGTGGGTCAGATCGGCTCGCGCGGCGTATTCATCCTGGTCGAAACCCGGCAAGGGCGTCGAATCCCGGCGGCCAAGGCGTAGGGAACGGTAGGCAAATATCCGTTCGGTATCGATGAGGTGTTGTAGCGCCTGCGCAATCGTCCACTTATCGGGCGCGTAGGCGTAATCGGCGTGCTCGGGATCCAGTGCATACAGGTATTCGAGTAGCATGTCTCCGCTGGTGGTCAGGGCCTCGGAAAGGGTCAGCGGGGAGGGAACGCGGGAAAGGTAGCCGGCGTAAAACGCCCCGTATTCTTGAGCATGGATATCGGTGACTACCATGTCAGTGGGTTGATTCTTGGAAGCATAGGGGCAAAATAGGGTGGATGGGGCGTAACCGGTATTTTCCGTTTTGCCGCAACCATTCGATGGGGATACGTGATGCGTGCCTGAATTCGAGTAAGCCCAACCTTTTTCCTAGGGAAAATATTACCAAAACGCCAGATATGCAGGTCAGTGCTATACGTAAAGTATTCATTTATTGAGCGATTCAGGCCAGCCATTTCAACTGCTGTAGGGGCTTTCCATCTACCGGGCTACGAGCCGGAAATAATTTAAAATTAGCGTTCGGGAATGGTCTACCTTAGTGTAACGAAACCTACTACCTATTGATACAACCGTTGCTACGCACTGGAGCTTGATGCTCGATCTCCGCACCGCTCCAGCCGAATATGCACGGGCCTCGCTCCCTCCGGAAACGGATTAATCTACCATACGGATATTCCTGTACTACCCTGGTTTAAACGTACCCACGTTTAGTCCTTCGGAATGAGGGTACGTCCACACCGTTTATATCGACGCCGTGTACAGGGGGCACTTCGGGACGACCCTCCGAAGAGCTGCTCCCCGATATCCAAACCCGCCCGAAGCGGGCGCTTTTTCATGCCAATACGGCGGCCGGTAAATTTGCCCAAGCGCATATAAGAAAAAGACCTACGAACGATCGACTCGATTCAACCATCTATGGTATCCGGGAATTTTCCGCGGTTGCCGAACGAGGAATTTTTTTGTGTTTGTTCAAAGTGTCTGTCATGGGAGGCCCGGTGAGAACCGGGCCTCTTTGCGTTTGCCGCCTTCGCCGAAGAAAATTGCGGTCCCTTACCTTACCGGGAGCACGATCCGGCAAATCTTGTTAAGTTAGCCGCGGCGCATAAGCGCGACCGACATGGGGGGATTGCGGTTTCTAGCACCCGCGCCCCGCCGCCCAATGGCTTATTCTTCGCCAAGAAAATTCAAAACGTATATGACTACCATTAAAGGTCCGGCCATTTTTCTCGCCCAATTCATGGGAGACCAACCTCCCTTCAACAACCTCGACGACATTTGCCGCTATATGGCCGGTCTCGGGTACAAAGGGGTTCAGATCCCTACCTGGGAAAGCCGCCTGATCGACCTGGAAAAGGCCGCGGAAAGCAAGACCTACTGCGACGAAATCAAGGGTAGGGTGGCGGACCACGGCCTCGAGATCACGGAGCTGGCCAGCCACCTGCAGGGGCAGATGGTCGCGGTGCACCCCGCCTACGATACCATGTACAATGCCTTCGCCCCCAAGGCCGCCAACAACGACCGAAAGGCGAAGATGGAATGGGGGACCAATCAGCTGCTGCTAAATGCCAAGGCGAGTGCGAACATGGGACTGAAAGCGCACCCCACCTTCTCCGGTGCCCTGCTGTGGCCGTTTGTCTATCCCTGGCCCCAGCGGCCCGCCGGATTGGTCGAAATGGCCTTCAAAGAGCTGGCCGACCGCTGGCGCCCGATCCTGAATGCCTTCGACGAGGTGGGCGTGGACGTAGGCTACGAGTTGCACCCGGGCGAGGACCTGCACGACGGCATCAGTTTCGAAATGTTCGTCGACGCGCTGGACGGGCACCAACGGGCCCAGATCAACTACGATCCGAGCCATTTCGTGCTGCAGCAGCTCGATTACCTGCAGTTTATCGACCTCTATCACGACCGCATCTGCGCCTACCACGTCAAGGACGCCGAATTCAATCCGACCGGTAAGCAGGGCGTTTACGGCGGCTATCAGGGCTGGGCGGATCGCGCCGGCCGCTTCCGCAGCCTCGGTGACGGACAGGTAGACTTCAAGGCCATCTTCTCCAAACTCAGCAAGTACGGCTACGATAGCTGGGCCGTGCTGGAATGGGAATGTGCCATTAAGAGCAGCGAACAAGGAGCGGCCGAGGGTGCCCCCTTTATTGCCGATCACATCATCCAGGTCACCGATAAGGCCTTCGACGACTTCGCCGACGCCGGTACGGACGAGGCCGGTAACCGCTCGATACTTGGGCTATAACCCCGATATGAGCCGATTCAGGTCTGCGCTGGCCGGCCTGGTGGTCTGTTGTGTGCTGAGTGGGTGTAGCTCCGATCGACCAGTTTCGGAAGCGGAGGCGGCGAATGTCGATTCGCTCTCCAGTTGTGAAATCCTTCCCGCCGGCTCCCGCCTACCCCGGTTCGGTACGGACGGAAGGCGGCTCGTGCTCTCTTACGTTATATCCGATACTACCGGAGGGGACCGCTTATTCGCCCGGGAGTGGCGGGAAGGGAAGTGGGCACCGGATACCCTATTGGCCAGGGGAGCGGAATGGTTCGTGAACTGGGCCGACTATCCCTCCGTCCAGCCACTCGGAGGCAATCTTTTCTATCACCTCCTGGAATATGCGGGCGAGGGTACTTACGACTACGATATCCGCTTTGCGGTAGGTGAAGCGGGGGGCGACGGAGCGCAGGTGCTCCACAACGACGGGGTTTCGGCCGAACACGGCTTTCTATCCAGCGCCCACCGACCCGACGGAAGCCTGCGGGTGACCTGGCTGGACGGACGACACACCAAGACCCCCGAAGCACCGGCGGAGGATGGCAATCATCACCACCGTGCCGATAGTGGTGGGGCCATGACCCTGCGGACGGCCATCATCAGCAGGGACGGTCGCGTCGGACAACGGGAGGAACTCGATCACCGGGTGTGCGATTGTTGCAACACGGCTACCGTCGTGACCGACGGTGGGGCTATGGTCGTCTACCGCGACCGGTCGGAGGAGGAGATCCGGGATATGGCGTTCGTCCGCCAGCTCGGGGATGGATCGTGGACCGAACCCGAGCGCGTCAACCCGGACAACTGGCAAATCACCGGATGCCCCGTCAATGGCCCGGCACTCACCGCGAACGCCAGGGGGGACATCGCCACCGCCTGGTTCACCGCTGCGGATGACAAGCCGCGGATACAATTCGCTCGCTTCGACACCCTTACCCAGCACTTTAGAATTCCGCTGGTCCTGGACGCGGACGGTTCACTTGGGCGGGTCGATGCGGTCATGGAGGCGGATGGTACCGCATATGTGCTCGGGTTGACCCAGGGAAGGGAAGCGGACACCGCCGACCTGAAGCTTTGGACGATCGATCCCGACAACCGGGTTTCGGCACAAACCGTGGGCCGGATGTCGGCTGGTCGCAGTTCCGGCTTCCCGCGATTGGCATTGGGGCCGGGGGGAGTGTGGGTCGCATATAGGGAGCCGGGACCGGAGCAGCGGGTCCGACTCTGCTTCCGGGAACATTGAGAAGCAGCTTACCCCCGCAGGCGATCGAGCATGGTGCTGAGCTGGTCGAAATCTTCCTCTTCCAGGTTCTGGAAATTTTGGATCATGGCGGCCTCTACGGCTTCGCTGGCCTTGCCAACCACGTCCAGTCCGGCTTCGGTGATCACGATGTCCACCCGGCGGCGATCCGCTTCACATTCCTGCCGCATCACGTACCCCTTTTCTTTAAGTTTGTCAACCAGGCGGCTGGCGTTGCTCATCTTATCGAGCATCCGCTCGGTGAGTAGTTTGATGGTGGCCGGCTTCCCGTTGCGGCCGCGCAGGATACGAAGGATGTTGAATTGCTGAATACTTAAGCCGTAGGGCCGCAGCGCCTGAGTGGTCCGCTGATTGATCCAGGCGGCGGTATAAATGATGTTTACCTGGGTGCGGTGGGCCGGCGAGCGAAAGGTCGACTGTTGAATTTCTTGTTCGATGGATGGCATTCCTTTCATGTGATTACAAATAATACGCTGGTGAATGGGTTTTAGTTGTAATCCCGGAGGCGGGCCAATGTTCTATCTTCGCGGCAAAGCGGCAATATGAAAATTCTTGTAATCGGTGGTGGCAACATGGGTCGGACCTACGCCCGGAGTCTGTTACGGGCCCATTTGGTGAAACAGGAAGACCTGATGATTCTGGAGCGGCAATCCGATAAGCTAGCGGATCTCGAGCGGGAAAAACTCGGTTCGGTCTTCACCTCGGCGGAATCCTGCCTGGCGGCCGCGGACCTCATTATCCTCGCGGTAAAACCGCAAGACAGTGCTGCCCTCTTCGCATCCTTGCGTCCGCTCACCGATCCGCAGCAGGTGTACCTGTCCATCATGGCGGGGGTGACCATTTCGTCCATCCAGTCGGGCCTCGGTGTTGAGAAAGTCATCCGGGCCATGCCCAACCTGCCGGCTCAGATCGGTCTGGGCATGACCGCCTACACCGCCAGCGAAGCCGTCACCCGCATCGAACTGGTCCTCGTGCAAAACCTCCTCAACACCACGGGTAAGGCGATCTACGTAGACGATGAGTACAGCATCGATGCCACCACGGCCATCAGCGGCAGCGGCCCGGCCTACGTACTCTACTTCATGCAGGCAATGATCGAAGCGGCCACCGAGATGGGCTTCAACGCCAGCCAGGCCGAACTGCTGGTCGCCCAGACCTTCCGCGGGGCGGTGGAACTGCAAATGAAGAACGACCTGACCTGCCAGGAATGGATCGATCGCGTATCCAGCAAGGGCGGCACCACCGAAGCGGCGCTGAACACCTTCCGGGCCACCAGCGTATTCGAAGACATCAAACACGGCGCTCGCGCCGCCCTGGACCGCGCCATCGCGCTCGGCAAATCCTAATTTATGAAGGCTATCCTTTACCACGAGCCCGGCGACGAAAGCCAGCTTTATCTCAGCGAAGTAAGTGATCCGGTCCCCGGGCCCTACTCCGTCCTTCTTCACGTGGCGGCCACCGCCCTCAACCGGGCCGACTTACTCCAGCGGGAGGGAAAGTATCCCGTACCCGCCGGGGCAAATCCCATTATGGGACTGGAAGTGGCCGGAACGGTCATCGAATTGGGCGAGAAGGTGACCGGTTTCGAGATCGGCGACAACGTCTGCGCCCTCGTCAACGGCGGCGGCTACGCCCAACGCATCGCGGTCGACCACCGCATGCTCCTGAAGCTGCCGGAGCGGTTGTCCTTCACCAAAGCCGCCGCCATTCCGGAGGTCTTCCTGACCGCTTTCCAGGCCCTCCACTGGATCGCCCGGCTCCAGGCCGACGATACGGTGCTCATCCACGCCGGTGCCAGTGGGGTGGGGACGGCCGCTATCCAGCTCGTTCGCTTGGCGGGTGCCGTACCGATCGTCACCGCCAGCGCCCACAAGCACCAGGCCGTAACGGACCTAGGTGCCGCCCGCTGCATCGACTATACCGCCGAAGACTTCGCCGAAGCCGTCCAGGACTTCACCGCCGGCAAGGGGGCGAACGTGATCCTGGATTTCGTGGGCGGTCCTTACCTGCAGCAAAACTTGGAAGCGGCCGCCATCGATGCCCGCATCGTAAGCCTGGCAGCCCTGGGCGGCGCCCGGGTGGAGGCATTCAGCATGGCCCCCTTCCTGCGCAAGCGCGTGCAACTTACCGGGACGACCATGCGCAGCCGCACGGACGAATACCGCCAGCGGTTAACCGCCGATTTTCGCGAGCGCATATGGCCCGGTTTCGCGGATGGCAGCCTCCAGGCGGTCGTGGATACCATCTACGATTGGGAAGAGGTGGCCGCCGCCCACCGCTATATGGCCAGCAACGCCAACGTGGGGAAGATCGTGCTGACCATCGGACTGGACTAGGGGGGGGCAACCAAAACCGCGCCATTCGGTGTTTAGAGGCTATGCCCGATGTTTTCATCCACCACCTGGGCCGCATGGCTTATCAGCCTGCCTGGGATCTGCAGCGACGTCTTCACGCCACGCTGGTGGAACGTAAGCTGGATAACCGCCGCCGCCTGCAGGCCGGGGAAACCGAGCTACCCGGGCAGCAACACCGCTTGCTTTTCGTGGAGCATGATCCGGTGTATACCCTTGGGAAATCCGGTTCCCAGGAGCACCTGCTGCTGTCTGCGGAGCAACTAGTTGCCGAGGGGATAACTTTCGTCAGGATCAACCGCGGCGGCGACATCACTTATCATGGGCCGGGTCAATTGGTGGTCTACCCGATCTTCGATCTCGACGAATTCTTCAACGACGTCCACCGCTACGTCCGCAGTCTGGAAGAGGTTATTATCCGCACCCTCGCCGATTTCGGTCTGATGGGAGAACGGGACCCTGGCTACACCGGGGTCTGGTTGGCGGGCGATCCCGCGCGCCGCCGCCCCAAACGGAAGATTTGCGCGATCGGCGTTCACCTGAGCCGGTGGACCACCATGCACGGTCTGGCGTTTAACGTACGCCCGAATTTAGCACACTTCAACCACATCGTGCCCTGTGGGATTGCCGATCGCGACCGTTCCGTTACGAGTCTGAGCATCGAACTCCGCCGCCCCGTCGAGTTGGAGGAGGTTATTCCGGTGGTGGAGCGCCACTTTCGGGAGGTTTTTGACTTCGTACCCACCACGGAGCCCGCCGGGCGCATCTTGGTGGTGGAACCAAATGAGTAACCCCCTTGACCGAGCAGGAACTGATCGCCGGCTGCAAAGCGAACGACCGACGGGCACAACGCGCGGTCTACGACCGATTTTCGCCGTTGATGGCTGCGGTGGCCAGGCGGTACTGCCGACGCGATGCGGACGCGGAAGACGTACTCGTGGGGGCCTTCTTCAAGGTGTTTGACAAGATCGACAGCTTCAATGAGGAGGGCAGCTTCGAGGGTTGGATTCGCCGCATCGTAGTCAATGAGGCCCTGATGTTACTCCGTAAAAAACATGCGCTCAAGCGCGCCGCCGAGCTGACGGAGGTGAACCCGGCCAGCTACTCCATTCCCCCGGTGGCGGCCGAGCGGCTTGCGGAAGAGGATATCCTGAACCTTCTCGACGGGCTACCCACGGGCTACCGTACGATCTTTAACCTCTACGTCGTGGAGGGCTTCAAGCACCGGGAGATCGCCGACATGCTCGAGATCAGCATCAACACCAGTAAATCCCAACTTATCCTGGCGAAGAAACGTCTCCGGGAACAACTCGAAAAACTGGGCTACCCCGCCCGCTAACCAAAGTAAGCCATGTCTACCAACGATTCCTTCGATCGACAGTTTCGCCGCACCGCGCGGGGCATGCGTCGCCGGCCCTCTCCCCGCACCTGGGACCGGATTGAGAACCGCCTGGACAGCCGCCGCGGTTCCGCCGGTTTCCGAACGTTTCGACCCTGGATGATCGCCGCCGTCGTGCTCATCCTCGCGGGTTTCGCTCTGGTGGCCAATGGGGTGGGGAGCTCCGAATACGACCCGCTGGCTCAGCGCGCCGAATCCGTCGAAGAGCTGGATAAAGCGGTGGGTACCATTAATCGTATCCCGGACTACGCCCCGCTGTCGGAAGGGCGATCCGACGGAGAGCTCGTATCGCGGAACGAATCCCGTGGCCGCCTCACCCCGGCGCCAAAGTACCGGCTTTAAGTGAAGTCTTCCTCGTCACCCAGTTCCAGCCTGGCCCCGGCCAGCTCGCGCATCGCGTGCTGTTCGCCGAGCTGTCGGGTGATCTCGATTCCCCGGCTGTAAATTTTCCAGGCTTCCTGCGGTCGCTCCATTCGCTCGAGGGTTTTGCCGAGGTGGTAGTACGTGCCGACGTAATTAGGCTGGTCGTTGACGAGGCTCCGGTAGATGTTGAGCGCGGCCGGGTCATTCCCTTCCTGTTCCCACTCTTTCGCCAGGGCAAAGCGAAGAAAAGCGTCCGTGGGCGATCCTTCCAACAGCTGCAAAATTTGCTCTTTTCTACTCATGTGGCAAAGGTAAACCATTGGGGCAGTTGCTACTTTCGCCGCGTATGAATTACGCCGATACGCTCGATTACCTCTTCACGCGCCTGCCGATGTACCAGCGGGTGGGCGCCGCGGCCATGAAAAAGGACCTCGCCAACATCCGCCTGTTGCTGGAAGCGCTGGACCATCCCGAGCGGCGGTTTCGTTGCCTCCACGTCGCGGGCACGAACGGCAAGGGAACGGTCAGCCACCTGCTTACGGCGGCCCTGCAGGCCCACGGGTTTCGTACCGGGCTATACACCAGTCCGCACTACAAGGATTTTCGGGAGCGCATCAAGGTGGACGGTGCATTTATCCCCGAGGAGGAGGTGGTTGCATTCGTGGAAAAAATGCAGCCGGCAATCGAGCGCATCGAGCCGAGTTTCTTCGAAATCACCGTAGCCATGGCTTTTGCTTATTTCGCCGGAGCGCGGGTGGAATGGGCTGTCGTCGAAGTCGGGCTCGGCGGCCGTTTAGACAGCACCAACGTAGTGGATCCGGAGGTAGCGGTGATCACGAACATCGGCTACGACCACATGCAATTACTCGGTGAAACACTGGCCGAAATCGCCGGAGAAAAGGCGGGCATCATCAAGCCGGGCCGCCCGGTTGTCATCGGCGAAACCCAAGCGGAAACCCAAGCGGTCTTCCGGAACAAAGCCGCCGCCGTCACCGCACCGATCACCTTTGCCGATAGCCAGGGCGCTCATCCCTACGAAACGGATCTGCGGGGGCCGTTCGCGGAACGAAATATCCAAACCGCCCACACGGTACTGGAGGTGCTCGACGGTACGGGGGCAATCCGGATCGATCCGGAAAAAGTCGCCTATGCCTTTAATCACGTCCACGAGCTGACCTACTACATCGGGCGGTGGCAAACCCTTCGGTCCGCCGACCCGCTCGTGCTTGCCGACAGCGCCCACAACGGCGAAGGGCTACGCCCCGTGTTGCACCGTTTAGCCGGCCTGGTCAAGGAAAGGCAGGGGAGTTTGCATATCGTACTGGGCGTGGTCAATGACAAGGACCTGTCCAAGGCGCTCCCGCTGTTCCCGTTTTCGGCAGCCTATTACTTTGTGAAGGCGGATATTCCCCGAGGCTTGCCGGCCGCGGAGTTGCAGTCCGCGGCCGCTACTTACGGACTTGCCGGGGCGGCATATGCATCGGTTCGGGAAGGGTACGAAGCCGCGCTGGAGCGGGCCGCCGCCGCGGACGTGGTCTTCATTGGCGGGAGCATCTTTACCGTAGCCGAAGTACTCTGAGGCGGTTTACTTTCCCCACCGTAGCACGGCGGCCGCCCAGGTGAAGCCGGCTCCGAAAGCGGCGAGCGTAACGACGTCTCCTTTTTTCACCCGCCCCTCGTCACGCGCCTCGGATAGGGCAAGCGGAATGGATGCGGCGGTCGTATTGCCGTACCGCATGATGTTGTTGTACACCTGTTCCGGCTTCAATTGCATCGTCTGCTGTACGAACTGGTTGATCCGCAGGTTCGCCTGATGGGGAACCAGTAGATCGAGATCCGCTATGGTCAGCCCCGCCGCGTGGAGGGTTTCCAGGATTACTTCGGGAAACTTCCGAACGGCCATTTTGAAGACCGCTTGCCCTTCCATGTGGGGGAATACCTGGCCTTTATCCAGCATATCCTGGTTTAGGAAGACGCCGCCGTACGCATTGTTATCCTGGTCGTAGTCGACGTCGAAGCCTTCCAGGCCGTATTTTTCGATAAAGTACCCTCCGTGCGCGCCGGGGTACATGTAGCTGAGTTTTTCCGCGTAGGTGCCGTCACTGTGCATCTTAGTAGCCAGGACTGCCTTTTCCTTGTCTTCGGTAGCCTCGAGAATGACGGCTCCTGCGCCGTCGCCAAAGATCACGCTTACTCCTCGTCCGCGGGTGCTGAAGTCCAACCCGACGCTGTGTACTTCGGCCCCGACGAGCAGGATCTTTTTGTACATGCCCGACTTGATAAACTGGTCGGCGGTACTCAGCCCGTAAAGAAATCCCGAGCACTGGGCGCGGATGTCGAGCGCGGCGATCTCCGTTTTGGCGATACCGAGTTCCCGTTGGAGGAGTACGCCGGAGCCGGGGAAGTAGTAGTCAGGACTGAGCGTAGCGAAAATGATGAAATCGATTTCTTCCTTATCGATCCCCGAATCCTTAATGGCACGCAAAGAAGCTTCGAGGGCGAGGGTGGTCGTCGTTTCTTTCGTTCGGTCTATGTAGCGGCGCTCCTCGATCCCAGTACGTTCCCGGATCCATTCGTCGCTGGTTTCCATCACTTCGGTAAGGTCTTGGTTCGTGACTACGTTCTTAGGTACGTAATGACCGATACCGGTGATTGTGGAATAGAGCATGCAGGGGACTTTATCAATAAGGGCGGTAAAGGTAAAATTTTTTAGACGCCTGCAAACTGTTAGCCGTTCCGGGTGGGATGGCTCCGCAGGCTGTGAGGCAACGGAAAGGATTCAAAGACGCTTCCCCTTACGATCGTTTGGGGGTACTCCCTAGGTTGGTGAATTAAGTCTCGTGGATGGAAGGGTGCTCATTACAAAAGCCCACGGGCTAAAAAAGCCGTTTCCTCCGGAAGTAAAAGATTACCGCGGCACTCAGGATTATCGATAGAATGAGGATAAACACGAAGGTATAACTTCCATTCTGCAGGGGCATCGGAACGTTCATGCCGTAGAAGCTGGCAATCACCATAGGGACCGTCAGCACGATAGTGATGAGGGTGAGCCGCTGAATAGTAATATTAAGGTTATTCGAGATAATGGACCCGTAAGCGTCCATGGTTCCGTTGAGAATGTTGGTGTAGATATTGGCCATTTCCAGGGCCTGACCGTTGTCGATAATGATATCCTCGAAAAGATCCCACTGCTCCTCATCGTGGCGAATCCCGAGGAAGTCGGCCCGCTTCATCTTCATCTTCAGTAGTTCGTTGCCGTTGAGGGCATTAATGAAGTACACCAGCGACTTTTCAATGCTCAGCAGTTGTTTCAGCTCCCGGTTACGACTGCTGTCGTAGAGTTCCTGTTCGATCAGGTTCCGTTTGACGTTTAGCCGCTTCAGGCAGGTCAGGAAGCGGTAAACGGTATGCTCGAAAATACGCAGCACGAAATGGCTGCGCCGGGCGGGGTCGACGTTCCGGACCTTGTTATCGATGAAAAGCTGGAGGACGGGGTGGTCGGGGGTCGAGCAGATCGTGATGAACGCCTCCGGGGTCAGAATGATGCCGATCGGCACCGTGATGTAGATGCTGTCGTTCTCGGTCTCCACCTGGCTAAGTACCGGGGTGTTGATGACTACCAGCCGGGCATCGTCCTCCCGTTCGTACCGCGAGCGTTCGTCGATATCCAAGGGGTCCGTGAGAAAGTCGATCGGCAGCTCGTAGCGCTCGGCGATTTCGGGAAGTTCTTCGGAAGAGAAGGGGGGATAGAGATGGATCCAGGCATCGGGCCCCGGCTCGTCAACGCGTCCCAACTGGCCGTTTTTGCTTGCATAGTAGCGGATCATGACGGGACGTTTTGGTGACGCGGGGGCAAAGGTAGCAAAAGGACCCGGACCAACAACGGATCGGCCGGTCGCAGAAGTTTGTGGCCCGGTATTTTGTTGTTGCGGGGTAAATTCTTTCGCCGGCCGCAACTTATTGATTTAGCCCCGACATTACCCTCCATATTCACTCACTAACCGATCCTTTCACCATGACCCGCCCCGCCCGCGACCATTTATTCGAAGCGGAATTGCTCGTTCACTATCAGGTGGTCTACAACTTCCTGCTGCGCATGACCGGTAATCCCAGCGATGCTGCCGATCTGACCCAGGAAACCTTCGCTCGTGGCTATTTGAAGATCGAGCAGTACGAGGCAGGTACGAATGCCCGAGCCTGGCTGTTCTGTTTGGCGCGTAACCTCTTCATCAACGACTATCGCAAGCGCAAGCGGCGCGGCGAGGAGGAACTGGACGAACGGACGGCCTACCACCGCCGTGACGAAGAGAATCCAATGGCGGGCTTTGCCGATCTGCGTATCGCCGGCGTCCTTGAGCGGGATTTCAGCGATCCCATCTTACGCGCCATGACCCTCCTCAGCGACCGGCAACGGGCCATCGTGCTAATGGCCGATCTATACGACTTCGCCGAGAAAGAAATCGCCGAAGCCATGGAAATGCCCCTCAACACGGTGAAGTCCGTCACCCGCCGCTCCCGTATCGCTTTGATCAAGCAGCTGAGCAGCTACGCCGAAAACAACTTCGGCATCCTCAATACCCGAAATTTAGGTTAACGCCACGTGCCGCCCCGCATCCGCCGGGGCGGCACGTTTAAATTTGTCCCATCATGTTTAATAAGCATTCTTCCTCCAACCGCCGTCCGCACCGGACGGATAACCCATTGCCCGAAGTCGCCGACACGCCCACCGGCCCCTGCGATAGCGACAGCCTGGGAGACGTGGCCGCCTTCAAAGTTTTGCTAAAGCGCAACCTGCGCCACCAGGCACCCCCCGCCGACCTAATCGGCAAGATTCGCGGCAGAATCGAAGAAATCAAGGCGCAAGACTAAAACCCTATCCACCGGGATAGACTTATAAGCGGTACGCAAAAAAAGCACCGCATGGGGGCCGCCCAAGAAAATATCCTCTCCATTCCCGACTTAGTCCACGTATCCGACGACCAACCGGGGTGGACGCGGAAGCGCGCCAAAAAAGGATTTCGCTATTACCGGGAGGACGGTACGCTTATTAAAGATAAACTCATACAGGATCGCCTGGCCTCCCTGGCAATCCCCCCCGCCTGGGCCGACGTTTGGATCTGTCCGCTGGAAAATGGTCACCTGCTCAGTACCGGACGCGACGAGGCGGGGCGTAAGCAGTACCGCTACCACCCGGACTGGATGGCCTTTAAACAATTAAACAAATTCAACACCCTCATCGAGTTTGCCGATGCCCTACCGGGAGCCCGCCGTACGCTACGGGGTATCCTGCAGGACGAAAGCAGGGGGTGGGGCCTCGAACGCGTCGGTGCCTTGGCTATCGCGATGATGGACGAAACGGGGATGCGGGTCGGCAACTCCTCCTACCGCAAACGAAACGGTACCATCGGCCTGACTACCTTGCGGCGCAAGCACGTGGAAGTCGACGATAACGGTTTTCACTTTGAATACACTGGAAAAAGCGGCATCGAACGTGCGGTCGATTTGACCGATCCCACCCTGGTCGACCTGATCACCAATATCAGCGAACTACCAGGCTATGAAGTTTTTCGCTTTCGCGGCGAAGACGGCAAAATGCATAATTTGGATAGCAGCGATGTCAACCACATGGTCCGCCAGTTGCTGGGCGCTGAATTCAGCAGTAAGTACTTTCGTACCTGGGCTGGCACTGCGGCCGCCGTTGATGCCTACTGGGAATTGAAGGAAGAAAACGACGGAGAACTCCCCGACCGACCGGACTTACGGGTGGTAGAACGTGTCGCCGAATTCCTGGGCAATACCGTATCGGTATGTCGGAAATACTACATCCATCCGAGCGTCCTGGCGGCGGTGGCCGAAGAAAGGGTGCCCGATGAATCGACGGTGACGAAAAAGGAGGAGGCTAAATTTGACGGAGAGTTCGACCACGATGAGATCATCGCTTACCGGCTTGCCTGCGGTTGATGGCCCCCGATCCACCGCTCCGAATTTCGCGGTATGACCCGGCCTTGGACGGATCGATGCGGGAAAGCATCTCGATGATGGCATTCTGTTCCGCTCCGGTGGCACCCGTGTAGATTTGAATGATCTCCTCTCTTTTAGCATCTACGAAGCTCTGTACCAACGCGCTGTTCGGATACACCTGATTGGCCGATTGTACGTCCTGGATAGCGAGCGTGATGTTTTGGCGTGCGGCGAGCGGGTCGGTCAGCATCTGGTCCAGCCCCAGTCGGTGGTAAGTATAGGCGGCCCGACGCATCGGAAGCATACGGGGGCTCAGCAGGTTTTCGAGGAGGAGGTACCGGTTATTGGTCTTTCCCGCCGACGTCCATCCCCCACTATTTAGCAAAGCCGCGGGCAGGCGGTTATAGAGCTGCTGCGCTTGCTCGAAATAGGGTTGCCCGCCGAGGGCCGAGAAGGTGTCGTAGTCCATACCCAGCACGATGTAAGCGTAGAAGCCGATAATGGAGGAGAGTTCCGACGTGAAGGTCTGATCGGACAGCTGAATGGCCTGGAACTGCTCGTAGGTGAATTCCAACCGCTTGTCTTGGTAGTTCAGGACGGGCGTGACCTCCCCGGTACCGAAGATGGGGCGGGCGGACTGAATGGCCAGGGTGCCCGTATAGCGGTTGGGGATAATTTCTTCGTTATCCCCGTTCGCCGTCGTCGCTTCCGAAAGGGTTAGGAAAAGGGTGGCCTCGATCCGTTCCTCCTCCTGGAAAACGTCATCTGTCCACGTACGGCTGTTTAGGAAGTTTACCAGTTCCTGCTCGAGGGTTTTGAAGACGTTTGCGTCCGTCTGGGTGATCTGCTGCGTATTCAGATTCACCGTCCATTTGATCTCGCTCTGGGCCCGAAGCAAGGTGGACGCAAAGAGCAGTAGAAATGCGAGTCTCATAGCGTTGGTTTATCGGCAACGAGGCGGTCGAGGATGTCGTGCGCTACGGCCAGTTTAGGTTTTAACTCAAAGGAAGTCACCTTATTGCGATCGATGAGCTGGATTTGGTTAGTAGCATGACCAAAGGCCGCCCCGGCCGTTCGGGGGGAGTTCAGAACGATCAGGTCCAGCTGCTTCCGTAGGAGTTTGTCCCGGGCGTTTTCCAAGCCGTTTTCCGTCTCGAGGGCGAACCCGATGAGGTACTGACCGGCGGTTTTGGTGCGACCGAGTTCCTCGGCAATGTCCGGATTACGGACCAGGTCGATCCGCATGGGGCCCGCCTGCTTCTTTATTTTCTCCTCGGCCACCCGTTCCGGGCGATAATCGGCAACGGCCGCGCAGAGGATGCCGTCCGTGCAATCCGGCCATCGTTCCACCGCGGCGTGGTACATATCGAGGGCGGAGCGAACCGCGATGGTCTCGATGCCGGCCGCCTGGGTCGACAGGTGGGTAGGTCCGAGAAGAAGGGTCACCTTGGCCCCCCGCGCGGCGGCCGCTTCGGCCAGGGCAATCCCCATTCGACCCGTACTGCGGTTGCCTAGAAAGCGCACCGGGTCGAGATCTTCGAGGGTCGGGCCTGCGGTCAGGAGAATCCTACGATCCTTTAGGTCGTGTGCTTGCGCGAAGAAAGCGGCAAGCGTATCGAGGATCTGTTCCGGTTCGGCGAGTCGGCCGGCGCCAACAAGCCCGCTAGCCAGCTCTCCCTCCCCGACGTCTATCAGTCGGTTACCGAATGACTGTAGCCGGCGCACGTTTTCCACCGTAGTGGGGTGCTGCCACATATCTAGGTCCATGGCCGGAGCAAAGAATACCGGGCAGCGCGCCGACAGATAGACCGCTACGAGCGCCGAATCGCAGATGCCGTGGGCCAGCTTGGCAAGGGTAGTGGCCGTGGCGGGAGCGATAAGGTAGGCATCCGCCCAAAGCCCCAGTTCGACGTGGTTATTCCAGCTCTCGCCGGAGTGCACGGAAGTAACCACGTCGGCCCGGGAGAGGGTAGCCAGGGTGAGCGGAGCGATAAAATTAGTGGCCGAGGGGGTCATCAATACGCGGACCTCGGCCCCGGCCTTGATCAGGCCCCGGACAATCAGGGCGGCTTTGTAGGCGGCAATGCTGCCGCAGACACCCAGGATGATTTTTTTGCCGGCGAGGCGCAAGCTTACAGTTCCTCGTCGTCCTCCTCGCGCCGCTCGTTGTAGCGGTGATAGAGTTCATCGTCGAGGTATTCCCGCATCGCGATCAGCACGGGGTTAGGGAGCTTCTCGTAAAACTTGGAAATCTCGATCTGTTCCTTGTTTTCCACCACTTCTTCGATGGTGTCGGTTACTTCGGCAAATTCCTCCAGTTTCTGGTCGAGTTCGTGCTTCAGGTCGACGGCGAGCTGGCGGGCGCGACGGCTGACGATGGACAGGGCTTCGTAAATATTGCCGGTATCGCCTACGACGCGTTGGATATCACGGGCAGCGGTATCGGGGCTCATCCCCTGGGCGCGGGTTTTAATGTCAGACATTTTCTAGCTCTTTTAATTCTTCGATTGATTCGTTGAGGTACCGGGTCACCTCGTCCACGTAGGGGCTGTCGGGATAACGGGTAATAAAGTTTTCCGAAAGCTCGATCGTAACACGCAAACGTTCCGGCTTGCGGGCGCGGAAACTGCGGCTGGTATATTCGTACTGCACCTTAGCCATCAGGTAGCGGATTTCTTCGGCGCGCTGGGTCTCGGGATAATCCTTCAGCACGTTGCCAAAACTGGTCAGGGCCGATTCATAACGCTCGATATCCATGTACAGTTTGGCCGACTCAAAGTCTTTCAGCTCCATCTTCGCCCGCATCTCGTCGATGAGGGAGTTGGCCTGAGCTACCCGCTCGCTTTCCGGATAGCGGTTCGCAAATTCCTCGAAGGCTTCGATGGCCTGAACGCTATAGCTCTGGTCGAGCCGGTAAACGGGGCTCAGCTGGTAATTACTGAAGGCCGACATGAAGTCCGCCTCCTCGCGCAGGCTGCTTCCCCCGTAAGTGGTGGCAAATTGCTTAAAGTAGTAGCTCGCCAGTACGTACTGACCGGTATAGTAGTAGGTGTAGGCGTAACGGTAGGCGATCTGTTCGGCGGCCGCCTGCCCCCGGAAGGGTGCGATCACTAGCTCGTAGAGGGTCTGCGCCCGCTGATATTCCTCGGCCAGATAATACTCGTTCGCCTTCGCCAGAATCTGCTCCGGGTTGTTACTCGTACGGATCGTCTCGAACTCCGACCGGCAACCGGTAAAGAGCAGGACGAAAAACAGGATACTGAAAAGAATGCGGTTCTGCATAAGCGCGCAAAGATAAGGGTTTTTAAGAAGACACCGCCAGTAGGGGGCAAGGTTGTATTTTACCCCCGATCCTGACTTTCCATGATACCGCCCCGCCTTTCGGAACTCCGGTTGTACTACAACACCACCATTCGCCCCGAGCTGCTACGCCTGGAAGAGCTGCGTCGGCGGATCCTGCGCGGTATCGTCCTTTCCCTGGCCGGTATCTTCGCGGTGATCGTGGTGTTCCTGGTCTATGACCTGGGATTTCTGATTCTGCTCCTCGTTGTGCCAGTCGTGTTTTTCATCGGCTCTCTGTATTTCCGCATCGAGCGGTTTCGGCAGTCCTTCAAGCCAGCGATCATGCGCTTATTGCTGGACTTTATCAACGAGCTTCCCAATTTTCGTAGCCTGCAGTACGAGTCCAAGCGGCCCATCCTGCGCGATCGCTTCGAACGCAGTGGCCTGTTCCGTCCACATCCCGATAGCTACCGCGCCGAGGATTACATCCGCGGACTCGTCGGTGAGATGGCTTTTGAGATGGGGGAAGCCTACGTGCAGGAGATCAGCCCCGCCAGCAACCGCCTTCAGCTAGTCTTCAGTGGCCTCTTCGTCCACGCTATTTTCAATGAGCCGACCAGCGGACGACTAGCCGTCTGGCCCCGGCACAAGCTCCGTAGGCTAAAACGATCGGTAGATGCTTACGTGGGCAGTAACGGGCGCTCGGCCGACGTAGAAATCATGAACGCCGGCTTCAGCGAAATCTTTGCCGTCTACGCCCATCCCGGAACCAAGGTTGCGGGCATCCTGACCCCGTCCATGCAGGAGGCTATCCTCGCATTCTACGAACGGGAACAACGGGACCTCTATTTCGCGGTCCACGACCAGGATCTGTTCATCGGTCTCGAGCACGGTTATGATTTGCTGGAGCCCCACTTCTTCCGCTCCAATGTTTCCTTTCAGCTGATTCGGAAGTTTTATACGGACGTAATGTTGATTCTCTCCGTCATTCAGGATTTCGATCAGACCCACTGATCGCCGCTACTCCAGCGTCAGGCCTTCGGTGCCCAATAGTATCCCCTCCTTCATGGCGTAGTCACTCACCGTGATACGCTCGGTGGCCGCCAGTTGCATCACGAACCGGATCAGGAGCATGGCCACCACGATCAGGTCCGCTCGCTCGGCGGGTACCCCTTCGATGGCCAGCCGCTCGTCGATGGTCGATGCGACGATCCGAAAGTGAAGCGCTTCCAGTCCGCCAAGCGCCAACCGGTGGCTCGTCGGGTGCGGGGATTCATCGACGTCCCGCAAGACGTCGGCCAGCACGTCGAAGGTACCGGCGGCACCGACTAGGTGGTGGGTCGGATACTCGGACAGGACGTCCCGTAGCGGCACGAGGGTTCGCGTCAGGTATTCGTCGAGCTCCCGAATTTCCGCTTCGCTGATCGGATCCGTCCGGTGGAAGCGGCGCTGCAGTACCGCTACGCCGATGGGAAAGGATTGTCGCCAGTGTACGCCAGCCTCGGATGCGATGATAAATTCGGTCGACCCTCCGCCGATGTCCATAATCATAACCCGGTCCTGTAAGGGGGGGAGGGCCGCCAGCACGCCACGGGTAATCAGTTCGGCTTCGAGGTCACCCTGGATCAGCCGGATCACGATACCGGTCTGTTGTTCTGCGGTGCGTACGAAGACCGGACCATTAGTGGCCGTGCGTAGGGCGGCCGTGCCGATGGCCGTAACCCGTTCGACCCGGTGCTGGCTGATTACCGCCGCGAAGTGGTGGAGCGCTTCGATGCCCCGGGCAAAGGGTTCCGGACCGATGGTTTCGATGCCATCGCTGGCCAGTTTGACGAAGATGCGTTCACGGTATACCTCCCGCACGCGGTCGCCGGCTTCGACGGCGGCAATTAACAGGTGAAAGGTGTTCGTGCCGAGGTCGATAACGGCACGCAAAGTTTCATTGGACATGGGGTACGCTTTATGTCGACGGGAGCGCGGGTGCGGTGCCGCTCGGGGAGGGTAGGGTTTCCCCGGAACCAAAACTATATACGGCGCGCAGGGTAACGGATCGTCCCCGCAAACGCGGCGTATCGTCAACCTGGAGATCGGTAAGGTGGCGCGACCAACGGAAGTTTATCCCCAACTTCCGCGTGAGGTAAACGGTCACGCCGAGCTGGAGGGCAAATAGGTCGTTTCGTAGGGCGTACTGGTCCGTGGCATCCGCACCGTTTGCGTCCTCGATTCGGTAGTCAATCAGCCGCTGGTAGGCCGCGCCGGCTTCGGCGGTGATGCGCCAGTCTTTGTAGTAAACCATTAGCGGCAATTCGACCGTATTCAAGCGGATATCGCTGAAGTCGCTAATGTTGAGGTTATTGCGGTTGCGTTTCGCGCCCTGTTGGGAATAGAGAATTTCGGGGCCCACGCGCCAGTGATCGCCCAGGACGGCTACCACTCTTAGGCCGGCATTGATTCCGGGCTGGTGGAACCCGAGCAAGTCGTCCCCGTCGACCTGGCTGAGACTACCGCCGGCCAGGGCGGAAGCCAGGAAGGTCTGGGCGGGTAGGGTCCTAACCAGCGTGCAGCAAACCAATAGCAAGAAGGTAAAGCGCATGGAGCAAAGGTACGCGATAGGGTTACGGAATGGAGGATCGATGCTTACCGGTTACCTTTGCCCTCCCAAAAAACGGTTCACCCGCGCCCCGCCGCCAAATGATTGCTACGACCAAACACTCCCTGAAGAAATTGGAAACCCTCATGAAGGAACTCGGCTATGCCGTGCGGTACGAGAAAGGAAACTTTACCTCCGGATATTGCCTGGTCGAACAACGGCGGATAGCCATCGTGAATAAATTTTACGATACGGAAGGAAGGGTCAACGTGCTGCTGGATATCCTGAGTGGGTATTCGGTGCCCCCGGAAGGCATTACCCTGACGCCGGCATCGGAAAAGCTATTTGCCCGGGTACGCCGCTTACTCAGCCGGCAGGCGGCCAGCGAAGAAGAGTAACCTACTCCGGGCCTTCTTCGTGGTCACCGCGATCGTAGAATTGTACCCCTTCCCAATTGACGTCCAGTTCCTGGGTCATTTTCCACCTCCGGTTGTCGGGGTCCATATAATATACGGTCCGGCGCTCGTCCGTCGTACCCATGCTTTCCGTTTTCCGGCGGGCGATTTGAATCAGATCGAAGTTTGTATCGAGGTCGACGTCGGTGATGAAGCTATCCATTTGCAGGCATTCGTTGCCGGCGCAGTCGCGGTAGGCCAGGGTTTTGAGGTGCTTCACCCGGCCGTCGCGGATGGCGAACATGTCGATCTGGTCGCGGCGGGGCGCGTCGAGCCGCGTGAGGTATAAATTCTCCCCTACGCCGTGAATGGCGATGGTGGAGTAAAGGGTGGAGCCTTCCTTATTGGCCATTTTGCGAAAGCGGGGGGGAAGCATGGCGATCGCTGTATCCGACATTTCCACACCCCGGAGCAAGTACGTTTCCAGCGGATCGATCGCCGGATCGACGTAAACGTGAAGGTAGCCGACGTTGGATTCATCGAAAGTAGTGGCGAAGATGTCTACACCGGTCGATGCTTCGAGGGCGGTGGTTTGCATTCCCTCGCCACCTACGTCCACGGGGCTCTGCGCCAGACAAGCGGTAGCTGTAAAAAGGCTCAGGAAGAATAGAAGGTGGTGGTGCATCGTGTATGTTGTTTCTTTGCCATTGCAACGCGATTCGGGGGTAGCGGTGTTCTACCACGCGACATTCAAGCCCGGAATCAACGAAATTGTCACCTATGAGCTACGCAGAGGCATTGGCCGAGCTGGAGACCATCCTGGAGGAATTGCAGCGGCCTCCCGTCGATATCGATCGGCTGCACGCCCGCGTGGCGCGTGCCGAACAGCTGATCGCCAGTTGCCGCGCCACGCTCCGTAGCGTCGAAGACGAACTGGGTAAATTGGGGCAATCAACCGAAGCATAAGCGAATATCTCTTACGATCGATGGTAAAGACAGCATTAGTAACCGGTGCCACCACGGGCATCGGATTCGAAACGGCCAGTGCGCTGGCGGCCGAGGGTTATCACGTGTTGTTGCACGGGCGGAATGAGGAGAAGGCTCTGGCTGCCGCGGCCACGATCGGTGGAGGTAAGGTGACGCCAGTTTTCGCGGACCTGTCCGATCAGGCGGCTATCCGATCCTTAGCCGTCCGGGTGAAGGCGGAGGTGGAAAGTCTCGACGTTCTGGTGAACAATGCCGGCGTCTGGAATTCCCAGCGCGAGATGACCCGCGATGGCGTCGAACACACGTTCGCCGTGAATCACCTGGCCTACTATTTGCTTACGGGTCTGCTACTGGATCGGCTGCGACCGGATGGCCGCATCATCTGCGTGTCCAGCGACAGCCACCGGCAAGTAAAGGGGATCGACTTTTCCGACGTCAGCCTGGAACGGCATTACCACGGCTTGCGTAGTTACGCTCAGAGCAAGCTGGCCAACGTATTGTACTGTTACGAGTACGACCGCAGAAAATCGGATGGTACGACGATCTGTGCCGTGCAACCGGGGTTGGTACAAACCGATATCGGGCTGAAGGGCAATACCTGGTTGCACCGGCTTGCCTGGCGGGTTCGCCGGCGCATGAGCGGCAACAAAACACCGGCCGAGGGGGCGGATACGAGCGTATTCCTGGCAACGGTCGCCGATCAGCCGCCCAGTGGGCTCTACTGGGACGAGCGCGTGCCGAAGAAAAGCTTTTCGAGCAGCTACGACGCGGAGGAAGCACGGAAACTGTGGACCCTTAGCGAGCAGCTCACGGGGTTCACCTACGATTTCAGGGTTTGAGCTGGCGTACCTCCAGCGCTTCCGGGGCGGGCGGCTCCGGCTCCCGGTAGCGGCTGAAGAGCTTCTCCAGGACGCGCATTCTCAGGTGACGGGGGGTAAGGTAGCCTGCTAAAATGAGCATCCGGGTCAGGATGCCGGGAACCACTACCGCCCGACCGTCGAGCATGCCCCGGATGGCCTGAGGCGCGATGGCGCTCGGGGTGGTCACGAGCAGTTTGGCACGCCATCCCTGGGCTTCGAGCCGCCGTAGGCCGTCCGCGTTGGTGATGACCGGTCCCGGGCAAAGCACGGAGACGCTGACGCCGTGGTGGCGAAACTCTTCGCGGAGAGCCAGGGAAAAATTGTAGACGAATGCTTTCGTGCCGGTATAAACCGTTTTGTAGGGCAACGGCAGGGTAGCCTCCATGCTGCTCAGGTTGAGAATCCCCCCGCCGCACTCCCGCAACTGCGGCAATAACCGGTAGGTCAGTTCGACCATGACCTGGTTATTGAGCAGCATCATGGTGCGGTACTCCTTCCAGCAGGTATGCTCGAACAAACCACCCCGCCCGAAACCGGCATTATTGATCAAATAGCTGACGGTGATACCCTCTCGATTCAGCCATTCCAGGATTCGGTCGATGGCCCCGTCTTCGGTGAGGTCCAGCGATAGCGTCCGGAGGTTGGTCGGGATGAGCGGGCGCAGGCTCATGGGTAGCCGGGCGTAGTGTTCATCATCCAGTGCGACGGTGGCAACGCCAAGCCCCTGGCGAAGGCACTCGGCCGCGAGGGCTAAACCGATACCGTGACTTCCTCCCGTGATGAGAACCCATTCGGCGGTAGGCGAGGTGCTTGAGCTCATGGACCAAAGGTAACCAAAGGGCCGTGCCTGCCTAATGATATTCTATAAATCTACGGTAACTACCGACCGAAAAGGGCTAGCCGGCTACTTCAACCCGGGGGGCGAGTACGCTGATCGCGCGATTCAGGAATCCGGGGATCACCGAATCGTGGGTGTGGGAAATTTTGGTGCGATCGGTAAGGTCAGCCATCAGGCGCAGCCACTTCTCCCGGCCGTGCTCGGCGATCACCTCCGACTTAATATCGGGGCGGCTGAAGTGCTCGAGCATGCCGTCCGCATCGGCTTCGGGATGGAATTGGGTGCCGACGATCTCCGGAGTCCAGCGGATCGCCATCGTGGCCCGTTCGAGATCGACGTGGGGGCGCTCTTTTTCAATCGCTAGAATGGTGGCTCCGAGCTCCTCCATACGCGCCGGGTCAGGTTGGATGACCTGGAAGCGGCGAAAATCGGCTGCCGTGAAGGGATCTTCCAGTCCGGTAAATACCGGGTCTTCCACGCCAGCCGCCGTGATGTGCATCGGAAAGGTACCGAAGCTGAGCCCCTGGCGCTGGGTCACATCGGCCATGTTGAGGTGATGGACCGCCATCTGGAAGCTATGGCAGATGAAAAAGACAAATTTTTTGCGGTCCTGGGTGGCATTGTGTTCGCGGACGGAATCGAACCAGGCACCCCACAGCCCTTCCCAGGTACCATCGCCCTCCCGTGGATCGCCGGGGCCTCCACTGCTGATGTAGATGTCGTAGGACAGGTCGGGAAGACGGTGTTCGACGCGGACATCGAAGACGTCGTACTCGACGCGATCGCTGAACTGTTCCACGATCTCGCGGATGCAGCGCATGCCCTGATTGGGAATACCGTTATAGAGATCGAGGATGGCGAGTCGGAGACGGCTCATGGTTTATCGGGGTTTTGTCTGGCAACGCTAATGAGACGAACGAAGGTCCGAAAGGTGACGCAAGGGCAGGGTAAAGTTAGGCGTTTGTCTTTAAACGGACGTCGACGCCCGCCCAGTATCGGGCTGGATCCCAACTCCTAAACTACGAACAAGATCGGCCACTGCATGTTGGGACAATAAACATCAACCAATGGAAAAGATCAGAGAACATAAGGAATACGAAGGCAATCCGGTCGGGCTCAGCGAGGAGACGTGTCAAACCATGCGCGAGCATTTGGACCGCCACCTGGCCGCGCTGTGGATCCAGTATTTTCAGTACCACAAACACCACTGGCTCGTGGAAGGACCGCAATTTCGGGACCTTCACCTATTTCTGGAGGAGAACTACACCGAGATCCACCAGCAGGCGGATGCCGTTGCCGAGCGCATAACCCTGTTGGGCTTCGACCCGACTACGCGGATGGAAAATTACGTAAAGCTCTCCTATATCGAGCAAGAACCGGAAGGGGTATACCGGATCCGCGACGGCATCAAGGCCGACATGAACAACGAGAAAGCGATTGCCCAGGAGTTTCGGAAATCCATTCAAAAGGCCTTCGAGCTGGGCGACTTCGGCACGAAATCCATGCTCGAGGAATTTCTTTTCAAGATTGAAGACCGTGCCCACCACTGCGAACACTTCCTCGGGGAAGACAGCCTTGCCGTCGGGTACCTGCACAGTGAAGACGAAGCAAAAGCCGGGCACAACTAAGTATCCCCGCGATTCGGACTAACTAACCGTCGTTTCCTCCCGGAAGCGGCGGTTTTTTTATAGGTGGTCGAGCAGCTCCATGATGGTTCGGATGCGCATGGTTTCGCCGAGATGTTTGCGGTTGGCCGTTCCGGGATGACGCAACCAGCAGGCGTCGAACCCGTAGGATAGCGCGCCGAGAATATCGGCGTTAGGGTTGTCTCCGATCACGAGCACCTCGCTGGGATCCGGCCCACCCATTTGCGTGTGGGCGTGTTCAAAGAAGGCGGCGTGCGGCTTGGCTACCCCGAGCTCGTCACTGATGGCGATAAACTCGAAATAGGGAGCAATGCCGGTGTTCGCCAGGCGGGGGCGCTGAACTTCCGAAAGCCCATTGGTAATCAGCCCTAAGCGGTAATTCTGTTTTACGGTTTCCAGTACCGTAAGCGCACCGGGGAGGAGGTGATGGCTGGCGGCCAAGTAATTGCGGTAGGTTAGCGATAGTTGCTCGGCGGGGTGATCGTGGCGGTAATGCTCGAGGAGTCGGCGGAAGCGAATATCCCGAAGCTGTTCTTTGGGCAGTCGGCCTTTTTCGTAGTCGTCCCATGCTTCCCGGTTGATCAAACGATAGGTACTCAATACCTCGACCGACCAGGCAATATCGCGCTCGAGCAGGGTTTGCTCCAGGGCGTGCGCCTCGGCGGCGTCGAAGTCCCAGATGGTGTTGTCGGCATCGAAGAGAAGCCAGGTATACATGTAGTTCACTTAAGGGGGCGAAGGTAGCGTTTGCAAGCCGTTAACAAGATTCTTGTATCCTGAGGGGCTTCGGAAGCGTTGATTGTTCAATCTTTGTGCTTCACAAAACCAGCATAGTATGTTTCCTACTCGCTTTTCCCTTATCGCGGCCGTAGCCCTTTCCTTCAGCGTTTTTTCCTGCCAGCAAGGAAACGACGATGTCCGGGAGGCAGCCCGCCAGAACATCGAAACCGTAACTCCCGCCGATCCCAATGCAGCGGCTCCCATGCAAGCTAACGTTGCAGTGCCCTCCGGCCCAATAACCAGCATGGAGTTTGCCGAAACGGCCTTCGACTTCGGTCAGGTTACGGAGGGAGAGATCATCACCCATACCTACGCCTTCACCAATACCGGTGAGGAGCCCCTCATCATTACCGATGCTAAAGGAAGCTGTGGGTGTACCGTTCCCAGCCGCCCGACCGCACCGATCGCTCCCGGTGAGACCGGCGAGATCACCGTTCGCTTCGACAGCAACAACAAAGTCGGTCAGCGGAACCAGCGCGTGACCATCACCGCCAACACCGATCCCGCCCAGACCGTCATCGCGCTGAACGGAACCGTGGTTGCCGATCCCAACGCCGTACAGTAGCGTACGCGGTTGTACCCCTTGACGCCCCGTTCACCGCTGGTGGACGGGGCGTCGTACGTATATGGGTAGATAATCCTACTTTTGCGCCTTTCGTTTTTGCCAATGCCCCGTAGAATAGCTATTTCTGACATTCACGGCTGTCTTCGCTCGTTCGAGGCGCTGCTGGACCGTATCAGTTTCAGTACGTCTGACGAGTTGTACCTGCTGGGGGATTTCGTGGACCGCGGCCCCCGAAGCGCCCAGACGCTGGACCTGATCATCAAACTACAGGGAGAAGGCTACCGGATTCACGCGCTGCGCGGCAATCACGATCAGTATATGATCGACGCCATCCTGATCGGCGATAAGCACAGTCGGGCTACCTGGCGAAGCGCGGGGGCCAAGTCTACCCGCCAGAGTTATATCGTTCCCGGTAATCCCGAGGGCAAGATCGACCCCGTCCACATCTTCTGGCTCAATAATTTGCCCTACTTCTATCTCCTGGAAGATTATGTATTGGTACACGCCGGGCTGAACTTTCGCCGGAACAATCCGCTGAAGGGTAAAAAAGCCATGCTCAATCGACGAAACTGGTACCGGTACATCGATTACGACTGGTTGGGCGACCGGAAAATCGTGCACGGACATACCCCCCTGGCCCGCGCTCAGGTGGAGGCCCAGATCCATCCGCGGCGAAGAGCGTATCCGGTATTCGATATCGACGCCGGCTGTTTTCATACCAAGCCGGGTATGGGCAATTTATGCGCCCTCAACCTCGACGAACGCACCTTCACCTTTGTCCCCAACCTGGATCGATGAATTGGGAGATAATTGAACGGGAACTGCAGTTGCGCACCAGTCGATCTTCCGGTGCCGGTGGCCAGCACGTCAACAAAACCGAAAGCCGGGTCGAGCTGGTTCTCGATATCCGGGAAAGCCAGGGGTTAAGCCGGCGCGAGCGGGATAATCTGCGCTTTCACCTGGGCAACCGCATGGACAGCCAGGACCGACTCTCCGTTACCGACCAGTCCGATCGATCCCAGCACACCAACCGGAAACGAGCGCTGGATGCGATGCGCCAACTATTGGAACGCGGCGTTCGCAACCCACCCAAAAAGCGCAGGGCCGGGGCCTTCAAGGCGAACAACCGCAAACGATTGGATCGCAAAAAGCGGCGGGGAGAGGTTAAGAAGGGGCGGGGGAAAATTGATTTTTAGTGGCTTCCCGGTAACGCTTGCCCGCGGCTTTGCCGCAGCGGCTCTCCTACGGTTCAAGAGGAACGATCTCAGTGCGCTTAATTCGAATTCGAGTTTAACAACGCACGGAGATCCACTAAGGGTAGCTGCTGCCGCAAGGGTCACCAGCTTCCAGCACGCGGGAGCGCACCAGCGCTAGCAAGCAGCTATTTAACCAACCCATCCTCCTGCAGTCCCTTCAGCAGTTTATCCAGCACGCCATTGAGGAAGTCCTTGCTCTTTTCGGTGCTGTAAAGCTTGGAGATATCCAAGTATTCGTTGAGGGTCACCTCGGGGGGAATGGAGTCGAATTCCAGGAATTCGGCGATGGCCATTTTGAGCAGGATCATGTCGATGATGGCTACTCGCTCGGCGTCCCAGTTCTGGAGGACGGACGTAATGCGCTCCAGCAGCTGGTCGTTCGCATCGACAACGAAGGAGAGCAGCACCTCTCCAAACTCACTCACTGCCTCCGAGGTGTTTTCGTATTCGCGGTAGAAATCCTGTTCTTCGGGGAGGGCCTTAATGGTTTTCTTCACCGCGCCGACGACCAGGCTTTTATCCTCGTTCCACAGCGGGAAGTGATCTTCGACCATCGTCAGGAAAAGCTCCTGCTTGAGCAACCACTTGTAAATTGCCAACAGCACCTTCGTATCGTCTTCCCGGCTAGGCGTAGGGTGGGCGGCGTAAGCGGCGTAGGCTTCCGTCGCGAGGAAATCCCGGTAGAGTTGTTTGATTTGATCCGCATCCACCATGCCCCGGATGTGATAGCGGTCGTAGAGTTGACTTAGGGCCTTATTGTCCGAGAGCGAGCGGACCGAAGGGTTGGTGGCCAGGGTGTCGCGGAAGCTGCGGTCCTCGGCGCTGGGGCGGAATTTGGCATTCCGGGTGGCCAGGTCCTGGCGCGCATATTCGCAGCACCGTTGAAGGATCAGCAGGTTCTGTAGGTAAACCTCGAAGGAGCGTTTTACCAGGAGTGCGTAATGGCTGCGGATCGCCTTCAGGTCATGACGCTCCTGCCGTTGGGCGGCATAAAGCACCTGCATGATCTTGATGCGAACGTTGCGGCGACTGAGCATAGAGGAGTCCGGTTTTCAAATGCGCGGGACGTCACTGCCACTCACGCAGCGCAAAGCAACGAAAAATTCGGGGACTACTTCGACGAAGCGGCTAAAATATCCCGATTCGCGATGTCTTCGAAGGCCGGAAGCTTGTCGTGGTGCCACTTATTGAGGATCACTCCTTCCTTCATCAGCACCACGCCGGGGTTGGAACGAATGATCGTTTTTAGCAGGATATCGTCGCCCCGGTGGAAGGGGTAATCCGCGCCAATCGCCCGCTTGAAGTCCTCGATGGTAGCGTCGTCGACAAACTTGGTCATGGCCATGACGGTGTGCCCGGCGGCCTTCGCCCGTTCGACCACCGGCTGAATGTCTTCGCGCCAAACCTCGACGTAGTCTTCGTCCCAGTTGCCGGCCTCGCCCTTAAGTTTATAGGCCACGATCACGAAGGTGTAACCGGGGTCGGCTAGGAGATCCGGAACGACATCGTACCCCTCGGCGTCGCTCACCTCGAATTCACTGATTTTAGTGGCCTCCAGGGTGGGCTCGGAAGTAAAATTGTCGATGACCCACGCCTCCTCGGGGTAGTCTTTGTATACCTTCAGGAACTCATCCGTCGTCATGCGCACGACTTCGCCGTTAGCTTTGTTGGTGAGCTCGTAGCCGAGCACGGTTACCGCGGCTGCCGCATCGGATTCGGCCTGTTTGCGGGCGGCAACATCGGTGCCAACCTTAAAGGGCCGAAAATCCTGGTGGGGAATATCCCAGACAAAGTTGCTCAGGCAGTAAAACACCGATATGGTTCCTGCGGCAACGATCGCCAGCGTCCGGGTGCGGTAGGTAAAGAGCCGGTGCAGTTTACCGGGGGCAAGCAAGAAAATAACGGCCGGAATCAGAAGTGCCACATCCTTCAGGAAACTGACGCGCGGCTCAAGCTTCAGGAAGTCTCCGAAGCAGCCGCAGTCCGTGACCTTCATGTTGGTATCGGTGTACGGCCCCCAGTCCCCGAAGGCGAAAAAATTGGATCCGGAAGGGACGTAGCCGGTCAGGTAGGTAAAGCCCGTCAGCACGGTAAAAAATGCTATGATCGGGAACAACAGCCACCCGGTCAGCCGCGGTTTAGCGCCCAGGATCAGCATGAATCCCAGCATGATTTCGAGCACGATCATGAAGACCGAGAAGCCAACGGCAAACTCGTTGAGCCAGGGGAATACCGGCGCGAGAAACGCAGCCCCCGCGCCGTTGGCCGTAGCTTCGAACTCCGCGAAGTACTGCTCCATCTTGTAGGCCGTTCCCAGCGGATCGATGGCCTTCACGTAACCCGAAAAAAGGAACAGGGCACCGACGAAGTTCTGCAACAGACTCATGCCCACGTTGCGGGTCGCGCGAAGCACGAAGTGGGTAATACCGGTAAGGGCCAGGGCGGCCAGACCGATGTAGATCAGCAGGGTAGTAAGCGTCATGAGCTCAAGTTAGTAAGATCAATTACAACTGTTAACGGGTGTGGTTCTAACGTGCTCCAGGAGCTTAGCGTATACGTCGCTTTCTTGCAAAATTTCCGGGCAGCCTACCAGCACGAGGTGCTCCCGTGCCCGGGTCATGGCGACGTTGAGTTTGCGGTCCACGCCCTCGTCGCTGACCTGGGCTAGGCGTTCCACCTGCCGGCGGTCGTTCGTGCACAGCGACATGAGGACGATACGCTTCGCACTGCCCTGGTAGCGTTCCACGGTGTCTACGGTATAATCGTCGGGCGAAAACCCGGCCGCCACCAACCGACGCCGAATCAGCGCGATCTGGGCCCGGTAGGGCGTGATGATCCCGATATCGCCCCGGCGGATTGGTCGGTCGGTCCGCGCGTACACCGCCTGAAAGGCCCTTACGAGTTGAACCAGCGTGTCGGCCTCGTGCTGGTTCACCTTCGGATCGGAGCTGGTCTCATCCGCCGGGGTATCGATGAACACCAGCCGCTGCTGGCAAATGCGTTGTTCCAGGCGGTCCTCGCCGGCAACCAATTGCAGCTGCTCGATCTGACGGTGGTGGTGATCGATGGTGTCGGGCAAGATGTCGAGTTGCCCGTGGTAAAAGTGGAGGGCCGGGAAGGCCATCACCTCCCGGTGCATCCTTCCCTGGTGACGTAGCTGGTCGTACACCCACGTCCAGCCGTTTGACTTGGCGGTTAGGAAAAGCCGTTCAAAAAGGCTGTTGGCCAGGTCTTTTATGCCTGCGGCCCGTAGAGTTTCGTCAATAACGTAAGTCGCATGATCCGCTTGCTGCACCACCGCGGGCAGCTGCCGGTGATCCCCGATGAGCAGACTCCGTGGCGCACGCGTCAGGAGGGTTCCGAGCAGCGGCTCCAGGATCTGGCTCGCCTCGTCGACGATGACCCGGTCGAAGGATTTCAGTTTAAAGAGCTCATTGTTGCCACCGACGCTCGCCACCGTGCCGACCACGATGCGGGTGGTGTCCACCAGCTCCCGGAGATCTTTGCGGCGGGTCACCCCCTGACTTCTGACCTGGAGAAGCCGGTCCGCGTACGCTTCACTGGTGCCGAGGCGGGAACCGATGCGGAGGTAGTCCCGGAAAGGTTCCCCCGTGATCGTCCGGATCCGTTCGATGCTCTCACATATCTCGTCCACCGCCCGGTTGGTATAGGCTACGAGTAGTACGTTCTCCTCGGTGGCGGTAAGCAGGTGGCGGACCAGATGATGGAGCATTTTGCTCGTCTTTCCCGTGCCCGGAGGCCCCCAGAGCAGGAAATAGTCCGGTGCGGTGATGATCTTTCGCAGGATGGTGTCCTGTTCGACCGTCAGCTCTTCGGAAATCCGGGAAGCGTGGGGTTCGGCGCGGCGGGGCGGCACCAGACCAAGCCACCGCCGGCGAAATTCCGGATCGGCTTCGGCCCATAGGTAAAGCCCCAGGTAGTGGTTGCGGAAACTGCTGTCCAGCACGTCTTTTTCCACGGCCCAGTAGGGCTTGCGCCGGAAGGCGCTGTCGTTGAGTTGCCGGTTGCGCGGACGCAGGTGCAGGGCTTCCTCGCTAACTTCCACGATCGTCGATTTGAAGATTTGGGAGCGGACTGCATCGCCGGCGCGGGTTTGCATGTCCGGCGTTCCGTAGAGCGCTACGATGTCTCCCTGGCGAAACTTTACCAGGATATCGTCGTCTTCCGCCCGCCGGAGGACCAGGATGTTGGTGTCGACGTTGTAGTCCGCGAAGCGGAGCCCGTCGAGCAGTTCGAAGCGTTCCACCTTGTCGGCGCGGTCGTCGAGCCAGAGGCTGGCCAATCCGTTCAGGTGGTCGATCCGTTGTTCGCCGATTTTGGCCAGCCGCTGTTCCCGGGCAACGAAACCCAGGTAGGCCCCGAAGTACCGCCGCTCGAGGTCGCCGAGCTTTTGGTAGCAGCCCAGCACCGCCTGGTGGTCGCTTTCGGTGAAGCGACCAAGATTCTTGAACCTACTAGGATGGAGCCGGGCGAACAGCGCGTCCGTCTGCCGGGCCAGGTCGGGTAATTCCCCGGTCGGGAGGGGTTGTCCGAGTTGGGCGATCATCATTTCCAGCCCGACCAGTTGGTTGCGGGCGGAAAGCGCTTCCATCTGCCGGGTGAATTGGGGCGGAGCGTAGCGGATCGGCTTATCGTAATCTACGCTGTACAGGATGTACGACCGGACGTTGGCCTCCTTTCCCAGAGCCTGGTTGATCATCAGGTCGTACAGCACTGTCTGGATAAAATTATCGCTACGGATACCGTGGACGTTGGGATTGTAAATTTTACTCGTTTTGAGTTCGACGATCGATGTAAGTCCTTCTTCCGTATCCCGCTGGGATTGCAGAAGATCGAGCCGGCCCTGGAGACCGTAGGCCGGGGACAAAAAGGTTGGTTCCAGCATGACCTTGTCGCGCTCGATGTCAAGATCGGCGAGCAGTTCGCGGACGAAGCGGGAAACCGTCAGGAAGTGGTGCTTTAGGTCGTCCACCAGGTCGCGTACCTCCCGGTCGGAAAAGAGGCAGAGTTCAAGGGGCTGCATTTCGAAGATCCGCGGCAGCACGTCGGCGAAGCGAATGTCCGGGTCCTGGACCAGCAAATCCAGGAAGGTGTTCACGATGTTACCGCGCACGAGGGGCGGTCGCTTCTCGAAGGGGAGCAGGCGGTTGGGCAGGGAAGACCAGGGTTGGTAGCTGCTACCGCTGCTGAAGCAGTATGCCACATCCGTGACGTTGACCAGGAAGTCGGGCTCGATGACCAGTTGGGAAGGGTAGAGGCGATCCGGTTCCCGTAGCTGGGTATTGATCAGGTTGAGGGTAACAAAGGGCCCACTGATCTTTTCCAGGATCGTAACTGCCTCCCGGACGGGGGAGTCCGCCAGCTCGGGGTCGCCGTAGGGGATACGGTAGACCATTTCCGGCCGGCGTTCCTCGCGCACGATTACCTCCTGTTCGGCACCGTTGATTTCGAGCACCAGTACGCGTAGCTGATAAAAGTGCTGGCGTACTTCCGGTTTCTGGTAGATGGGGTAGGCTACTTCCGTACCGGCAACCAGGTCGTCGGGAATCGGTGCACCGAACAGGGCCTCCGTCAGTTCGGTGAGCAGGCGACAACCAATGTGCAGCTGAGCTACCAGCGCGGATTCGGGGATCAAGTCCGGGCGCGTACGGCGATACGACCGCTCCTGGTAGATTAACTGACGGGAGAGGCCGTACTTGTGCGCCGCGTAAGTGACCCGCGCGTAGGTGGTGCTGAAGTGCAGCTTGTCGCCTTCGGTAGCTCGTTCGAAGAGTTCCAGCAATAAACGGCGCAATCCCTCTACTCCCTGTCGGGGAGGGAGCGCTTCGTGTTGCATCAGTTTGCGAATCCGGCCGTAGAAATGCCCGCCCAGGGCCCGCTCGCGGGGGGAGATATCCATCCGCGGCAAGATAGTCCGCTTCCCGGAGAGCGTCGGTTGGATACCACAAAAAGTTGGCTTTCTCCGGCGGATGTTTCACCTGCGCCCCGGCGCCCTCCCCTTTTTCCCGGAAGTATGTCCGTTGTAGCCAACGAGCGGGTCGGGATTTACGTCCTACCCGGCGTAAAGAATCCACCTGCCTATGCGGACGATGCTGTTGCTGTTTCTTTTGCTGGGATGCGCCGCCAATAGCGTGGCCTGTTCGTGCGTCGACAATTCCGTATCTCTCGCGAACCGGATCTGTTCCTCCGAGGAAGCCGACGAGCTGGTACTCGAAGTCGTGGTCGTTGATCAACCGGATGCGCATTCAAGTTTGGTCAGGGTCGATCGCCAGCTGGTGGGTAGAACGGATAAACGGGAACTGACGCTGCTGAACGGATCGGGCAGCATGTGCAGCTTTTCGATCGACGGGGCCGCCAATGGCTCTCGCTACCTGCTCTTTGCCGCGCCGGATCAGGTGGAAGCAGGTAGCCTGCTGCTTTTTACCTGTGGCAGTTTGTCTAACCTCTACGCCATGAATCGGATGGGTACCGAGATCGCCTACGGCGTGGCGCCGCAAGTGGGTGGCCGGACGTTCCCACTCAGCTACAAGCCATTCGACCGGGAGGTACTGCGAAATGACTGTTCCATCACCACTGGCGAGCTGGCGAGCTATTCCCGCTTCGCTAATTTGCGGCTGTATGCCAATCCCGGAGACGGCCGCATCCGGTTTGACGTGGCTTCGGGGGAGTTTCCACCGCTGTCGATGATGCGTGTCTTCTCTCTGCTGGGTCAAGAGTTGGCCGCGTTTTCGCTCGCCGAATACCAGGCCGGTGCCGAGCTGAACCTGACTGACCTGCCCCGGGGGGTGCTGCTCGTGGAGGTAAGCGACGGGGTGTTTCGCCGGACTTTTCGGTATCTTCGGACGCGCTGACCCGCCGACCGGATACGTATCCCGGCTCTGCACCTTAACCCTGCTCACCGATGCGATTTTTTCTTCCCCTTATGCTACTTGCCTTCTGGTCCTGTGAAAAGGACGATCCAACCGTTGCCGACACCTTCATTATTCGCGGTCAGGCGGAACTCGAAGCGGCACTACCCGAACTACGCCGGGCGGAGCGGATCGAAAGCTTGCAACTTTTTGGTATCGAGGAGACGGACCTTCGATTTTTGGAGCACGTCCGGTACATAGGGCACCTCATCTTATCTCACCACGACGTACTGACGAGCCTGGACGGACTGGAAAATCTGGAAGCCATCGGGCAACTCCACCTAGGGGTAATGCGAAAGCTGGAAAACGTGGACGCCCTGGCAGGCGTCCTGATTGAAGATGGTATACGCATTTCCAACTGCAGGCAACTACGGGGCGTGACCCTCAGCACCGCCGGTACGCTGGATGCTATTTCCATCTCAACTTCCGACAGCCTGAAGTCGGTCAACCTTCCTTCTGTGCGGATCGTTCGGGGGCCGGTCAGTATCGCGGATAATCGTTCCCTGCATACCATAGCCCTATCCCAATTACAGGCCGTGGAGGATAAGCTATTCATCAGCTCGTTGCCGGCCTTGCGGTCCATCAAGCTCGGGCCAGCACCCGTGGAGGTTGGATCACTCGCGGTACAGCAATCATCGGGGCTCGCCGATCTGAGCGGTATGGAAGGGCTTCGCAGGGTCCGGGAAATGTTGACTGTCCGCGTCATGCCACAACTAACGAACCTGACCGCTCTCAATGAAACCGTCGTGGAGGGAAGCATGCGGCTCTCCGGCATTAGCCGGGCTGCGCTCTGTACGGCGTCCGGCACGATCGAGCGGAGTTCGCTGGCTAGTTTGTGGGCTTCCACGGCCGATCATGAGCAGTTCGATAGCCGTCAGCAAGTGTTGGAGGCTTGTCGGTAGTCCCGCATCGCTGTCCGCGTTATCCGACCGGCCAATTAGCCCCGGGTCATCGGGCGAGAGCGGTTTTGTCGCCCATTTCGGCTGATGTTGCAGGTGCCGCCCGCCCGTCGGGTCGTAACTTGATCATCTTGTCCGATGGCGGGTTCCGCAAATCAAGCCGGTAGCTACCTATCTACTGATCCACCGGAATACTCACTGCCCCGGGCTGCTCTGGAATAGGCGAATTTTCGCTACTTTGCCCAAATGAATCGGCAGCAAATAGTAGAACGCCTGCACCTGGATATCCCGGTGGTCGTATCCCCCATGTTCATCGTCTCACAGCAGCAGCTCGTACTGGAGTGCTGTAAGCACGGGGTGCTCGGCACTTTTCCCGCCCTTAATAACCGTTCGACCGAGGGGTTTGAGGAATGGGTGGTGGAGATCAAAAGCGAACTCCGGGCCGAATCGGAACGACGGGGGAAACCGCTGCCCCCCTACGGCGTCAACCTGATTGTCCATAAAACCAATCCGCGCGTCCAGGCCGACCTGGAAGTGATCGTGCGCCAGCAAGTACCCCTCGTCATAACCAGTCTCGGCGCCGTGAAGGAGGTGGTCGATGCCGTGCACGGCTATGGCGGACTGGTCTTCCACGACGTTACCAATACTTACCACGCCCAGAAAGCGATCGATGCCGGGGTGGACGGGCTGATCCTCGTCTGCGCCGGAGCTGGCGGACACGCGGGTTCCCTCAATCCTATTCCTTTCGTTGCAGAGATCCGCGAGATGTTTGACGGCGTCATCCTGGTGGCCGGGGCGCTCAGCACGGGCCGCGACGTGGCCACCGCCCTGCAAATGGGGGCTGACCTAGCTTACATGGGTACCCGGTTCATCAATACCCAGGAAGCCGTGGCCGACGACGCCTATAAGGACATGATCATTAAATCCGGCACCCGCGACATCATCTACACCGCCTCGGTTTCCGGCATTCCGGCCAACTGGATGGTGGCCAGTCTGGAGGCAGCCGGTATCACGAAGGAAATGTGGGATCAGCAGGCCAAGGCCGACTTCGGCGCGGAGCACGAGGCTAAAGCCTGGAAAAACCTATGGAGCGCCGGGCACGGGGTAGCTAGTATAAAGGACAACCTGCCCGCGGCGGAACTGATCGACCGGCTCAAGCGGGAGATGATCGCCGCTATCGGGGAGCAAGCCTCGCTGCTGAATAAATTTCCCAACGCGGAAGTAAAGCCCGCTAGATGATGTACGCAGCGAATCTATTCGAGGATAAAGTAGCCCTGGTCACCGGCGGCCGCTCCGGCATCGGCTACGGTATCGCGGAAGCGCTCCTGAAACTGGGCGCTAAAGTGGCGATCTGTTCCCGGAAGGAAGCGCCACTAGCGGAAGCCGCCGAACAACTCAGCAAGCTGGGCCCCTGCCGCTACCAGGCGTGCGATATTCGCGACGGAGCGCAGGTGGAACGCCTTGCCGAACGGATCAAGTCGGAATACGGACGACTGGATCTGCTCGTCAACAACGCCGGTGGCCAATTTCCGAGCCTTGCCCGGGCCATCAGCGATAATGGCTGGAATGCCGTGATCAATACCAACCTGAACGGCACGTTTTACGTCAGCCGGATCATGGCCGAGCACTTTTTCATCCCCCAGGCGTCTGGCAACATCGTCAACATTATCGTCAATATGGCCCGAGGCTTCCCCGGCATGGCCCACACCGGAGCCGCCCGCGCGGGGGTGGAAAACCTGACGAAAAGCCTGGCCCAGGAATGGGCGACCTACAATGTACGCGTCAACTGCGTGGCCCCGGGCACCATCATCAGTTCTGGACTGCATACCTACGCCGAGCCCGTCAAAGCCCTGCTAGAGGAGATGAAGGCCGACAACCTGATGGGGCGCCACGGCAGGGTGGAGGAGGTCGCCAATGCCGTACTCTTTCTCGCCAGTCCGCTATCTAGCTACACCAGTGGCACCACCCTCTACGTCGACGGACTCGATCACCTGCACTCCGACCGGATGCGGCTCGTCAACGGAGTGCGCTCCTCCTGATCCCATCCGTACCAATAGAAAACTTCCATGCACTACACCGTAACCGATCGTACCGCCCGCATCGTTTTCGATCGTCCGCAACGGGCCAATGCCCTGGACCTGGCCGGCTGGCGCGGGCTGCGGGACGCCTTCCACCGGGCGGATGCCGACGGCGACGTCCGCGCGGTAATCCTCGAAGGGGAGGGGAAGCACTTTTGCGCGGGGATCGACCTGAGCGTTTTACAGGATATGCAGGCGCGATTCACGGGTAGCCGGGAGGCCATCCGCGACCAGGTCCGCGAGTTTATCACCGACCTGCAGGATTGCATCAATTCCATCGAGCGCTGCCGGAAGCCGGTGATCGCAGCCATTCACGGTAGTTGCATCGGCGGGGGCGTCGACATCGCGGTGGCCTGCGACTTGCGCTACTGCACGAAAGACACCCAATTCAGTGTAAAGGAGGTAGACCTGGGTATCGTGGCCGACCTAGGCACCCTGCAGCGCCTACCACGTATCGTCTCGCCGGGGATGGCCGCCGAACTGGCCTTTACGGCCCGTACCTTCGATGGGAGGGAGGCTTTGCGCATCGGACTGGTCAATGATGCCCTCGGCAATACGGCCCAACTCCAGTACCGTACCGGACGAGTTGCCGACGCAATCGTCGCCAAACCACCGCGCGTGGTGGCGGGAATCAAACGTACGCTGTTGCACCAACGCGATCACGCCATCCGTGAAGGACTAGCTTACGTAGCGGACGTGAGCAGTGCCCTGATGGCGGGCTTCAACCACTAAGCGAGATAATCAACCAACAATTATCCAGCGTTCGCCCAAACTTTCCCCTTATCGACTAGTGCGGTGTCGAGTTAGCATCTAAAGGTTATCTGTAATATCATTTGGCGCGATGCTCCGTTCAAACACCTTCTGGAGTGTAGTCCCCTTTAGTTGGGGGGTAAAGTGGGGCAGCTTTTGCCTTTCGTGCCTCGTCGCAAAAGCTTCCCCATTCCGCACCTAACCCTCCGGGTTGACAAGCCTTGCAGGACCGCAGCGCGGACCAACCCACATTGCCCGGAGTACAACTCCGGGTATGTGGAGGGAAAGCACGATCGACTGCAGCGCAGTCGAACCCCAACAGCCGAACGAATAGGCAATTGATTGGTGATTTCACTAGCCTTGAATGCGAAGAACGTCCGTGGCTGATTTGGCGGCAAGTCTCAATTTCTAACTTGACACCGCACCAGTTTTGCTTCCCCGAATTATCCTGCCAACGGTCCTGGGAGAGTTTCGCGTCCCGTAGACCTCATCCTCCCTTATTCGCGCTTTGTCAGGCAGCCCCGGTTCAGTGCCCAAACAACCCCAACGGCCATTTGAGGGATGTATTGCCAAGCGAGCAAAGGCTTCGCCCACGCCGCGGCACGCCCGAAACCAACATTTCCACCCAGATCCTACCGGTTTTCCCACAATAATTTAAATAAACTTGTTGAAAACTTGCGGGAGTGTTTGAAAATGTTTTAATTTGTACTTAAATAAACTGATACTGAAATATGATTACCGAAGACCGTCGCGAGTTGAACGACCGGTTCCGCGAAGTTTTCCAGATATTGGAAGACCGGGGAGAGATCATCAAGAACGACCGCAACGGTCGGGGATTGGGTGATTTCGCCAAGCGGATTCTGAACAATCGTTCTTACGGGCACATTATCCGGGCTTACCTGAATCCCGATGACAAGCGCTGCATCAACTACGAGCAAGCACGTCGGGTGTGCACCGAATACGGCGTCAACACCGATTACCTCCTCGAGGGCACCGGTTCTCCGTTCGGCATGGACCTGCCTAAAGTAAGCGACGTCGAAGGCGGCGAAGCCAAGCAGAACATTCTTTACACCTCCGTGGAGGCCTTTGCCGGCGCTAGTGTGGATGGCGATAGCTTCCTCCGCGAAGAGGCATCCTTCTTTTCCCTCCCCGACCTCTTCGGCGACGGCTACGTTGCCTTTCCGATCAACGGTAATTCCATGGAGCCCGTCATCAACGACGGAGACCTGGTTATTTGTCGCCAGATTGCCGGGGTCCACGAGATAAAGGAGAATAAGATCTACGCCGTCCGTTCCAAAGGAAGTCTGTGGGTAAAGTACGTGCAGCCTATCAAGGACGGCAAGGGACGTATTCACTCGCTCAAACTGATCAGCGCTAACTATCTCGAGCACGATCCATGGGTCGAGGATGTCGACAAGAATACCCGCCTGTACGAAGTGCAGAAGCGGATTAGCGATCTATAGCACTTTTGGTAAACTATCCCTGATAAAGGCGGTGGTCCGGCCATACGGCGTCGGGCCACCGCTTTGTATTTAGCAACGATTTATCCTGCTGTTTTTGTTTGTGTACCGGTCCGGCAAGTTTGTCGGGCCGGTATCTACGTTGCTACGGGGTGCTCGGCTATCGGGCGGCCTGATCGATGACGGTAAGTACCGTACGTTGTAAGTCCGCGTCCCGGCTGCTGTTGCCGACCATGATCTGGAAGGTTCCCGGTTCGACCAGGTACTCCATATTCCCATTGAGGTAGTTCAGTTGGTCGTAACCAAGCTCGAAGGTGACCTGTCGGGTTTCTCCCGGCGCCAAAGTGACTTTTTCGAAGCCACGGAGTTCCTTCACCGGACGGGTTACCGTGCTGTAGTCGTCGCGGATGTAGAGTTGCACCACTTCCTGGCCGGTCACCTTGCCGGTGTTCGTCACCTCCACGGTTACCGTAGTGTTGCCGTTGGTCATGATTTGCTCAGTTCCTAGGCGGGGTTCAGAGAAAGTGAAGTTGGTATAACTCATTCCGTAACCGAAGGGGAATAGCGCACTGACCTCGTCCATGAGATAGCCCCGGCGCGCGGTAGGCTTATAGTTGTAGTAGGCGGGAAGATGACCCGCCGACCTAGGCAGGCTGATGGGGAGTTTCCCGCTTGGGGAGACCGTTCCGTAAACTACGTCGGCAATGCTGTGCCCCGTTTCCTGGCCGAGGTAGAAGCATTGAAAAACGGCGTCCGCTTTGTCGGTGAGGTTCGAGATATTCAGCGGCCTCCCTCCGAACACCAATCCAATTATGGGGATGTCCAACTCAGCCAGAGCATCGATCAGTTCGTTCTGCGTACCCACCATTTCCAGTGAGGGCCGATCGCCGAGGTGACTTTCCGCCCAGGCTTCCCTACTGGTCAGCTCGTTGCCTCCCAGGGCGAGTACGATGACATCCGCCGATGCGACGTCCTTCACCGCCTTGGCAATTCGTTTCCGGTCATCTGCTTCACTGACCGCGACTACCGGGTCCTTGTACCAGCTACCGGGTTCAGTAAGGCGCGTCCCCTCGGAATAGATAACGGCACCATTCGTCGCGGCGGCGTGAGCTTCCATCCCCTCGCGAACCGTAACGAAGTGTGCGGGCTCGCCGCTGTAGCCGCCGAGCAGCACGCGGTCGGCATTAGGTCCTACCACCGCCACGGTTAGCCCCTCGGCCAGCGGCAGCACGCCCTCGTTTTTGAGTAGGATCATGCTTTCCGTGCCGGCCCTTCTTACCAGTTCGTCGTCCGCTTCGGTATTCGATAGCGCGCCGTCTGG
Source organism: Neolewinella xylanilytica (assembly GCF_002934605.1). Classification (GTDB taxonomy): domain Bacteria; phylum Bacteroidota; class Bacteroidia; order Chitinophagales; family Saprospiraceae; genus Neolewinella; species Neolewinella xylanilytica. The sequence goes on along the minus strand of NZ_PTJC01000009.1, from coordinate 22,118 downwards.
ATCTACGTAGGGGTTCTCAAAGAGTCCGCGATCGAATTTTTGCTTCAGGATGCGGCCCACCGCCCGATCTAAAATAGCCTCGTCGAGCTGACCGGAATTCACCGCCTCTACCAGATAGGGAAAGGCCTCGCGGTCCGGGAGTTCGAGGTCAACCCCACTACGGATGGCCCGGATGGCGGCTTGCTTCAGGTTTTCGGCTACCGCGTGACGGTCGTGTAACTCCCGCACGGCGAAATAATCGGAAAGGACGGCGCCTTCGTAGCCCCATTCGCCGCGGAGGACGTCGTTCAGCATCCAGCCATTGGCGTGACTCGGGATTCCGTTCACTTCATTGTAGCTGGCCATGATGTTGCGGACGTTTCCGTTTTGCACGATGTAGCGGAAGGGATAGAGAAATACTTCCCGCAGCGTCCGTTCGCTGATGTGGGCCGGACCGATGTTGTTCCCCCCCTCGGGTTCGCCGTGGCCCGCCATGTGTTTCAGGGTAGCGAATACTTCCCCCTCGTTCCACCGGTCGTTATCGCCTTGGAATCCCAGTACGGCCTGTAGTCCGATTTCCCCGGCCAGGTAAGGATCCTCGCCCAGGGTTTCTTCCACCCGGCCCCAGCGAGGGTCCCGGGCTACGTCGACGACGGGGGCGAGTACCACGTGGGTACCGCGACTCGCCGCCTGTCGACCGGCAACTTCGTACAGGCGTCGGGTGAGGCGGCGATTAAAGGTGGCGGCGATAGAAATAGGCTGCCCCCAGCTGGTAGCATCTTTCGCAGTAAGGCCGTGCAGGCTTTCCTCGTGCACGAGGGCGGGTATTCCGAGCCGGGTTTTTTCGACCAGCCATTTTTGCACGGCGTTGACGTAGGTCACCGTTTCGGCGCCGCTGCGCCCGGGCTCACCCGAACCGCTCCGCTCGCTGGGACGGGTAAGGTGACCGATACCATGTGGAATGACCTGCTCCGCCTTCGTCGGGTCGAAGGCGTAGTCTTCCGTTTCCATTTTGTGCTTGTCGGCCCAAACGGCCGTAAGTTGGGCCACTTTCTCCTCCGTGGTCATGCGACCGATGAGGTCGGCGATGCGATCCGCGACGGGCTGGCTGGCATCCTTATAAATCGCCAGCTCCGTATTTGTCCGGGGCGTATTCTCAGCCGCGGTGGTCGGGGCGGAGGTCGACGATTGGGTATCCTGTTCACACGACAGCAACTGCAACGCCAAGAACAGGAAGGCAAAACGGTACGCAAGCATGCAGTCGGATTGGGATGGAAGGTTAAAATAGGCAAATCACGGGTAGCCCCGAGTAAAACCTTACTTCAGACCGTCGAGTAACTGAAACAACGCGCCATTATCAATTAGCGCGCCTTCTTCCATCCGTAGAAAAATATCCTGGTCGCGGCCGATGGGTAAATAAGCGCGCTCGGCGGAGTAAAGTTTGGGTCGGGCGCCGTCGGCCTTAAGGCGGGCAAAAATTTCCTGGGGGGGGAGTTCGGTATCGGTCAGGTCCACCGAGGTCTCCCCACTGATGAGCAGGCCCCGCATCTCTATTTTCTCCGGGCCGGTACGGTAGGTGCGCAGATCGTGGGGGTTGCGTTGAATGAGGTATTCCACGCGGTCGATAACGCCGGAAAAGACGATCTGGCTGAACTGCAGGATCAAGCCGTCGGCGCGTTGGGGATCTTCCGTCTTGATCCGTACCCAGCTGTCCGCGTCGATGCCGTTGACGCTCAGAAATTTAACAAACTGCGGCCTTACTTCCTCGAGCTCGTCCCGCCGCAGCCGGCGAAATTTGGTTTCCTTCATAGGCAAGCTCAAACAATCGTAGGGAGGGGTAGTTTTGCACCCAAGCTGCAAATTGGTGCGGATAGGGATTGCAACTTACGTCGGAAATATCCGCCTTGGCTAGGGTTGCGGTTTAGTTGTCGCTGCACCGAAGGGAATCGCTATTTCGCCGTCGCGTTCTCCCTCCTGCCGCGGCCGGCCGGCGGCCAACGGTCTACCGGGGTAGTGGCAGGTAGGCCGTTTCCAGGTAGTACAGGTTGGACGATGTACCCTCACCCGCGTCCCGGCAGAAGTAGAAGTAAGCGCCGTCCGGTGAAAAGGTTGCGCAGCCCTCGTTTCCCGGCCCGTTAATGAGCGGCCCCAAATTGACGGCGTCGCCGTAGCCGGTTGCCGTTCGGCGGGCCACGTAAAGGTCTTCCATCCCGAAACCATCCGTGCGTCCGTACGAGCTGAAGAGCAAGTAGTTCCCGTCGGGTGACAGGGCCGGGCCACTCTCCGCCGCCGGGGTGTTCACCGCGGTAAGGGCTACGGGAGGGCCGAAATTTCCCGCGGGGTCCGGATCACTGCGTAGGAGATCGGCACTGCCGCCGCGCGCCAGCGCGCTCCAGTAGTAGAGCGACCCTTCGGCCCCCAGGTGCGGACCGGCCTCGTACGCATAGGGCCACGGGTCGTTGTCTTTCCGGGTACGGTTCAGGGGGCCGGATACGGGCGTGGCCGTTTCGTAATTTCCGTTGCTCCTGCGTACCCGCCACAGGTTCATGTCGTTTTTCGGGGCGCCGGTTTGGCCGGGGAGCGGACGGAAAGACGCGAAATAGATCCACCGACCGTCACGGGTCACGAAGGGGCTTTCGTCGGTGTCCGTGGAAAAGGGTACGATCAGTGGCGTCGTCCAACCGGTATCCGTCAGGCGGCTTCGGTATATCCGTTGTCTGCGATCCTCCGGCAGACGTCGCGTGAAGTAAATCGTATCGCCGGAAGGCGTGAAACTGAGGCCCCATTCGTCTGCCTCCGTTGACAAAATTCCCGGTGCAAACTCCTCCGGGTGGTCGATGATGCGCTCGCCGTTGCGGTAGCGCCGGATGCGTTCCGGAACCCCGGTGGGGGAGTAAGTGGTCCGAATGCCATGGCGTTTCCCCGCGACGTACACGCTTTCCTCCGCGAGCTGACCGTTGGGGTGATAGATTCTGGAAATTCCAACGGGCAGATCGTTCTCGAACACTTCATCCGACCGGAGGACGCCATTCGGATAAAAGTATTCCCAACGTCCGTGGCCCTTCCCCCGCCTCCATTCCGCCCGGTAGCGCAGTGTACCGTCGGGGTACCATTCCGTCCAGCGGCCGTCCGGGAGACTGTCCTTTGTTTCGTGATATAGTTTCGGACTTCCATCCGGGTAGTTCTCCGCTACCGAACCGGTCTGACCGTCCACATAGCCGGTCAGTAGGACCATGATCAACAGAATTTTTGGGCGCCGGGCGCGGGTGCAACGTTTCTTCATGAACCCCAAGTAACTCCCCAGGATGGAACCAGGAGAGCTGTCCGTGACGAACGGTACAAAAGGATGACGAAGGGGTCACCGCCGCCATGCCTTGATCGTCGGCAGGTATGTTCGCCCTATCGGCAGCCGGGTTCCATCGGTTAATTCCACGCGGTAGTTCCGGCCTTCCCGTACGATACCCCGTAGGTGTTCGGGGTTAAGGCAATAGGACCGGTGAATCCGCAGGAAGCCGGTCGCGAACGCCTGCCCCGGGAGGCTGCCGATGCCAAAGGAGAGCAGGTAACTTTCGCCGTCCACCCAGGCCCTTGTGTAGTTGCCGAAGGCTTGAATATAGGCTATCCGCTCCCAGGCCAGCGGCACCTCGTAGGCTCCTTTTCGGGCCAGGACCGTACCGAATCCCGGAGGCAGTGTAATGACCTGTTGTACTTCAACCGGGTCGGTGGCGTACACTTTCAGCGTAAGCACCACCGTCAACTGCAACAGGTAGAAACCCACGGCTACGAGATGATTGAGCGGAGAAAGCCGTCCGCCGAAAAATTGGACCCAGCCGAAACCGTTTAGTACGAAGGTCTGCAGCACGTGAGCCGCTACGACGAAACAACCCAGTGCCACTACTTGTCCGCAGAAGAAACGTCCGGGGGAAGTGGCCTGCTCCGCCCGATCGAAGTAACGGAGGAGGATGGCCGAAACCAAAAAGAAGCTGATAAACTTCGCTCCCGACGCCGCGAAAAACTCTTCAATATCCCAAAGCGGTGGGTGACCGCCCGCAAGTCCTCCGTACCCTTACCAGGTGAACAGATAGTACCCCACCGCGCATCCGCCATACAGCAAATACAAACCGTGGCGTTCCCGGGGATGTAGGCGTAGCGTCATCGATACTGAAAGATGTCGCTTGAAAGTTAAGCGGTTTTGGTGGTACGCCGCAAGCCGGGTTCGGTCGTGCGACTTTCACCCGGACAATCGATCCCCCGCGCGATCTGAACCCCTTTCCCCCGGTGGAGTTACCCTCAAAAAGGTGACCCATGGCAAACGACGACAATTACGCCGAGAAATACACGAAGCCGGAGCTACGCCGGAAAATCAAGAAAGCATTGATGGACTCCGACAAGGGGGGATCCCCCGGACAGTGGAGCGCCCGCAAGAGTCAATTACTCGTGCAGGAATACGAGAAGCAAGAAGGCGGGTATAAAAATGACGACAAGGACGAAGCGGCCCGAAGTCTGGAGCAGTGGACGGAAAATCAGTGGGAAACCAGCCAGGGATCGGCCGACGCCGAAGGGGCGGAGGGCATGGCCCGCTACCTTCCCCACGACGCCTGGGCCCTGCTTACCGATGACGGCCGCCGGCAGGCCAATCGCACCAAGAAAAAGGAGGACGATCGGGGGGAACAGTTCGCCGACTGGCCCGACATCGTGCGCCGAACGATGGTCGAGATAAATGCGATCGACGGAGAGGAAGGGCTCACGAAGGAGGAGCTGATGGATCGTGCGCAGGAATTGGACGTGCAGGGGCGCAGCAACATGGATAAGGGCGAGCTGAAGCAGGCCATCATCAAAACTTACAGTGCCCAAGAGGAAGACACCCTTGCGGATAAAACCAAGGACGAGCTGTACGATCTGGCCCGGGAGAGGGGAATCGACGGACGCAGTAAAATGGATAAGGATGCCCTACGGGACGCCCTGAAACAGGACCGGCGGGACTAGTCCCGCCGGTTACCTTTCAAATAGGTTATACGTTCGAAGTCAGGCGGCAGACCCTTCGGCCCGCCAAGTCGTTCTCTAGGCCTTATCTACGAAAGTAATCGCTTCACCTCCCTTGCCGGCGCGGCCCGTACGGCCTACGCGGTGGATGTAGGTGTCGTAGTCGGTAGGCGCCTCGAAGTTGATGACGTGGGTGATATCATCGATGTCGAGTCCGCGGGCCGCTACGTCGGTAGCGCAGAGCGCAGTGAGCTTACCGGACTTGAAGGCGTTCAGGGCTTTCTGGCGGTAGTTCTGACTTTTGTTGCCGTGAATCTCATCGGCGGAAATACCGGCCTGGTTCAACTTCTTGGTTACCTTCTTGACCCGGTGCTTCGTTTCGGCGAAGATCAGTACCCGCTTCATGTCGGGCTGCTGGAGCATCTCGATCAGTTCGTCGAACTTGTTGTCGGGCTCGACGAAGCGCACGGACTGGTTAATGTGCTCGGCGGAAGCTTCCCCGCTACTGACCTTGATGGTTTCGTAATCGGTCAGGAAGTGATCGATAAGCTTCTGCTGGCTCTTGTCGAGGGTAGCGGAGAAGAGCATGGTCTGGTCGCGGTCACCCATCTTTTCGGTGAGGAACATCACGTCCTTCTGGAAGCCCATGTCGAGCATGCGGTCAAACTCGTCGAGCACCAGCACGCTGGCTTCCTGTAGGTCGATCTTACCTTGCTGGTAGAGGTCTTTGAGTCGTCCCGGCGTGGCCACTACGAGGTGGTAGCTGCGCTTTTTCAGGTTGACGATGTCGGTGTTGATGTTGCGGCCGCCGATCAGGGTGATGGCGTTGTACTTCATCCCGAGGGTGAGGGCCCGGAATTCGTCCTCGATCTGGAGAGCCAGTTCGCGTGTTGGAGCCAGCACGAGGGTCTGGAAGGGATCCTCGCTTTCCAGCAAGGCATCGATCAGGGGAATCAGGAATGCGCCGGTCTTACCGGTACCGGTGGTGGCGATACCCATAACATCTTTCATGGCTGCGACATCCTTAAAGGATTTCTCCTGGATCTCGGTGGGGTATACCCAGCCGGCGGCCTTGATGGCGCTCTTCAGCTTGGCGTTGATCGGCCAGTCGGCGAATTTGGTTTCCGCGTGGTACTCGACGGATTTCAGGGGTACACCCTCGTGCACCATCATGTCGGCGGGCAGGGGAATATAGTTGTGGTTGGAGCGGCCACCACCGCTACCGCGGCGATCGCGGTTTCCGCCGCCACCGCCGCCGGAGCGTCGGTTTCCGCCGGAACGTTGGGGTTTACTAGAGCTGCGGCCTTTGCCGGAGCGGGAAGCGGGACGTTTACTGTCCATAAAGGTAAAAGGGAATTATCAACCCCGCGGAATGCGGGGGAGCCATGCCAGGGCCGGCAAGGTAGCCGGATAGCAATCGTACGTGCTTCGGTCCGAATGGTATGATACCCGAGCAGTCGGGAATATCGCGCGAGGCGTGGATCGGTAGAAGCAAAGAGTCCCGGCTCGCGGCGCAAAGGTACGCATTATTTATTTATCCCCGTGGGAAAATATTTAACAGTGATCCCTTCGGGGGCTATCGGGTTTCGGTCGCGGGTGCTATCGGTCGAGAGGGCAGGGTAGGGGGCTATGACGGCGACGCATTAGCCGGGGGAGCGGACAACCCTACGGGGGGATCCTGCGTTGATGCTATTCCACACGGGTCCTAAAACTTGGTTGACCCTACAATTTATTTAAATTGGGAAGTGACTTCGGCCTGTCTAGGGCGGGCCTCAACTCCTTCGACTTGTCAGGACTCCGAACCCGGTTCACGCCGGGGGAAGACAAGGGGATTACCGAACCAGGCCAGCTATCCCAACCATGTTCTTAGCAGGAGTCAAACCACCTGGGGGCACGTGTGGAACTAAAAACGCCCGATCGAGCAGCTGCTTGATCGGGCGTATTCTTTTGGGGTAGGGGAAGATTATTCCTCTTCTACGGCGCGGCCTCCGTGCAGGCTATTCTGCAGCTCTTCCAGCTCTCCCCAGTTCTGGTCGGCGGCAAGGCGTGCCTGCTTGGGCCAGGTGGAGGGATCGTGGGAACTGTAGTTGCCACCGGCATCCGCGAGTTGTTCCTTCAGGAAGTCCACGTCGGCATCGGCCAGGGCTTCCCAGCTCTTAATGCCCGCAGCGCTCAAGATCCCGGCGATACCGGGGCCTACGCCCTCGATAACGGTCAGGTCGTTGATCTTGTACTTCTTGCCGCTGGGCAGCACTACCTCTTCGGGGCGGTCGCTACCGGTTACTTCGGCGGTATTCAGTGCGTCGCCTTGATCGGCGTTGGCAGCGGCGAGTTCGGCCTCATCCGTGATACCGGGAGCAACGGAGGGCATCTCGGGGGCGTCCTCCATATGCACCGGTTCCGTATTTTCCTTAACCGAAGTCCGCGATTTGGCGGGCTGGCCGGCGTTGGAAGGGGAAGCAGAACGGCTGGAACTACCATTACCGTTACCGTTGCCATTGGTGGCAACCGCATCGGCGGGGTCGATGCTGACGAACATGCGGTTCAGTCGGCTTTTGGAGAAGGAAACCTTGCCGGCCACTTTAGCGTGGATGGTAAAATCCTTACCCATGTAAACGTTTTCACCGGGGTGGTACTTGGTTCCCCGCTGACGAATGATGATGTTACCGGCTTCGGCCGACTGGCCGCCGAAGAGCTTCACGCCCAGGCGCTTTGATTTACTGTCGCGGCCGTTATCGGTACTACCTACACCTTTTTTGTGTGCCATGGTATATTAAATTTTGGCTCCCCGAGGGGAAGTGATGAATGGGGCCGTGACTAGCCCGCGATGGAGTCGATTTTGAGCTTGGTGAATTGCTGACGGTGACCCTTCTTCAGGCGGTAGCCCTTGCGGCGCTTCTTTTTGAAGATGATCACTTTGTCTCCCTTGACGAGGGGATCAACAACGGTGGCCCCGATGGAGGCGCCACTGAGCATCGGCGTGCCCACGGTTACGTCATCGCCGTTGGCGAGGAGGTGAACCGCATCAAAACTGACGGAGTCGCCAGCTTTGGCTTCTAGCCGGTGGACGAAGATCTCCTGACCTTCCTCAACTTTGAATTGCTGACCGGCTATGGTTACGATTGCAAACATCGGTAATGGATGTTGGTGAAAAAAATTGATTTCGGGGCGCAAAGGTAAGGAAAAGGATTAGGATATACTAGTCCTTTTCAAACTTCATTCCCGGAGCCCGCGGGCGAATCCGTAGTAGGCGGGCTTTTTCTGCAGTTGTTCGTCGTAGAGCGTAGGCCAGTCCTTCAGGTCGAAAAAGCCATTGATCCAAGTATCCCGATCGGTAAAGCTCCAGAACGTGATGCCGTAGCGTTGGGCGGGCGGAACGTTTTCCCGGTACAGACGCGCCAAGCTTTCGTATTTCTGCGCCTGCTGCTCGAGGAGTTCCGGGGTGATCTTGTCCACGATCTGCTCCCCGCCGCCCTGGGTGTCGTCGTGGCGGTTGAAGATGATGTCCACTTCCGACAGGTGGATGAGTAAACCCGTTGCCGCGGCTTTCGCGAGGGAACGGCCGATCAGCTCCTCGTCCGTATCCATCCGGATGTGCATCTGGAAGCCGATCCCGTCGATGGGTACCCCGTCGGCCTGCATTTCTTCGACCAGCGCGAGCAGGCCGTTCAGTTTGGCCGTGTCGCGTTCGGTATTGAAATCGTTAATGAACAGCTTGGCTTCCGGATCCGCCCGGTCGGCCGCGCGAAAGGCCATCGGGATATACGCTTTGCCGATCTTTTCCAACCACGGGGTTTCCCGTAACTCGCCGCCACTGGTGGCCATCGCTTCGTTGACGACGTCCCAGCCATCTACCCGGCCCCGGTAGCGGGTCACCACGGTATCAATGTAGGAATTGATAAAGCCTTCGGCGGCCTCACCGTCAAGTTCCATGAGGTGGCGGGGAAACCCGTAGTGCCAGAGCAGCGTATGTCCGAAGACCCGCTTACCCTGCCGCTCGGCAAAGTTGACGAAGGCATCGGGAAGGGTAAAGTCCAGCGCACCCGGACCGCGGGCGATGGCATACATTTTCATATCATTGGTTGCCGTCAGGCTACTGAATTCTTCGGATACGATGGCCAGTAGGGCGGAATCACCGCGAACGCGTCCCTCATTAATGGCCCCTCCGATGGGGAAATCGGCTAAGTCCGCCAGCCCCGGAGGATCGGCGGTTGGGATTTCGGAAGTTTCCACCGCCGGCGTGGTGCAAGCCGATCCGTAGAGCAGCGGCAACAGGAGAAATAGGGACTTGTACATGTCGCAAAGTACGCATGCCCCAACCAACTGCCCTGGAAGAGCGCCTTCGGGGTCATGCGTCCGTGCGGCCGGTCGATTATCCCCCCCTGGCGGTCGACTCGGTTTGCTTATCCATGGCTACTAATCGATCTTGGGCGTCTAATCTATAGGATATGCTAGACGATATTTTAGAAGGTGCACGCAAAGCCATCAGCGGCCTGGCCAGTACCGTAGGCGAAGGCACCCGCGAAAAGACCAGCCAGATTATTGAAGACTGGCTTCAAATATTTCCGATCCTGGAAGGCTATGGGCTAAAGATTACCAGCTTCTCGATGACCCTCGCCATCAACCCTTCTTTAAACGTCGAACTGGTAGGTTCCCACGCCAACTGGACCGAGGAAGCCATCAAGGAGCGAATGAAAGCGCACAAGGGGGAGGCGGCCTTAACGACGGTATTCACGGCCATCCGTACCGCTTATCGCCTGCAACGGCAAACCAAGGCCGAGCTACAGGATCCCCTGATCCTCAAAGTCATCGTACGGCTCACGCCGGAAGTGCGGGTCGTGCTCGGGCAGCCGGTACTGGAGGATTAGCGTACTGATCATTTGGTAAAGATCGCGATACGCGGGTTGGTCCAGTAATTCCAGGTGACGGTTCATCGTGGCGTGGTCCCCCCGTGCAGCGGCACCCGTCTGACGAAGGGCCGGGCGGGTGCCATCCTGGGATAGGGCCGTATGGCGGATGATGGGCAAGAGCAAGTCGAAAGGAACGGCATGTCGCGAACAGAGATCATGGGCTACCTCGTAAAGTGCCGTCACGAAGTTATTGGAGAACACCGCCGCCAGGTGCAACTGGGCCCGCTGCCGGTCGTTCAGCCAGCTTATCGTCTCGCTCAGCTGCCCACTGATCGTGGTTAGTACATCGGCCGCCACCTTACCTTCGGCCTGCAGCACCAACGGAAGCTCTCGCCAATGGGAAATGGCTTCTCCTTTCCGTAAAGAGCGGATGGGCCAGAGCACGCCCCGGTGTAAAAAAGAGGGCGTTATCTGATCGAGCGGGGTGGCTCCGCTGGTGTGAAAAACGGGCACCCCAAGCGGGATGCGAATAGCCAACTCCCGACTAACCGGAGCGATAGCCTGATCGGGAACCGCCAGAAATACGGCATCCCAGTCCAGCCGGCTCATCTCCGAAAGGGGCAGCAGCGCACAGGGCCAGCCTTCCGTCGGGCGATCGGCGCGGTAAACGACTGTAGTAGGGTAGGGCAAAACCCCGGCGAGGTGCCAGGCCAGGTTTCCGCTTCCGATGATGGCGATCTTCACCCGGGATGGTTACTAACAATGATCAGTTCAGCTTGCGGAAGAAAAGCTCCAACTGCTGGGTGTCCTTGATCCCGGGCTGCGTTTCAAAGCGACTGTTGATATCAATGCCACGCAGTTGGGGATGATCAATGGCGTTGACCGCATCCGTATCCTCGGGGCCGATGCCGCCACTCAGCAGAAAGGGCACCGGGCCGGTGTACTCCCGCAGTTTTTCCCAGTTCCACTTTTTGCCCGTACCGCCGTGGGCTCCCGCGCCGCCGGTATCAAAAACGAACAGGCCGCAGCTGCTTACGTAAGGATTGGTCCGTTTAAAATCAAAATCGGGCGTAATGGAGAAGGCTTTAGCAATACCCGGCTTCCGCAGGGTGTCTACGCTCCAGAGAAGTTTAAGCTCCTGGCAGTAGCCTGCACTTTCGTCGCCGTGCAATTGTACCCAGTCGAGCCGGTAGTCGTGGACGGTATTCAGGATATAGTCTACTTCGGCGTTGACGAAAACCCCGAAGAGTTGTTGCTCCCGTAGCAGTTCGTGCTCCCGGTGCACCCATTCGCTCAGGGAGGCCTGACCGGCAAAACGCGGGGAGGCGGGGTGGAACACGAAGCCCAGGTAAGCGGGGTGAAGGGCGCTGACCGCCGTTATGTTAGTGGGGTCACGCAATCCGCAGACTTTTACTTTCATGCGATGGCGTCCTTGTAAATCGCCTCGATCTCGTGCGCTTTTTTGATAAATTCAGCCAGCGAACGACCTGGGTCCGGCTGCTGCATGAAGTGGGTGCCGACCAAAAAGCCCCGGTAGCCCGAGCGGCGTAGTTTGACGATGGACTGGGGGTCGTCGATGCCGCTTTCGCTGATGCGCAGCATGCCGGGAGGAAGCATCTCCGCCAGTTCGATGCTGCGGGCGATGTCTACCGAAAAGTTGCCGAGGTTGCGGTTATTGACGCCGATGATATCCACGTTCGGACTGATCTTGGCAACCTCCTCCTCGTCGTGGACTTCGCAGATCACCTGCAAGCCCAATTCGTTGGCTTCTTCGGCGAGTTCGTCGATCTGCACTGGATTCAGTACGGTGGCGATTAGCAACACCGCATCGGCCCCCATGGCGCGGGTCTCGTGGAGCTGGTAGCTGTCGATGATGAAATCCTTTCGAAGCACGGGAATATCGACGGCGGCCCGCAAGCGGTCGATGTCGTCCGGCAGTGCGCCGAAGAACTGGGTATCGGTGAGGCAGGAGATGGCAGCGGCACCCGCGGCGGCGTACCCGCGCCCTACGGCCACCGGGTCGGCTTCCGTATTGATGTCGTTCTGGGAAGGCGACTTCCGTTTGAATTCGGCGATGATGCCGAAGTCGGTGCTGTTCTCCATGGCACGGCAGAAGTCGTGCCGTTTGCCGTGGTAGCGTTCGGCGTCCTTCAGCGCCGAAAGGGGCAGCTTGGCGCGTCGCCGTTCGACTTCCAGTTTCTTGTATTCAATAATTCGGTCCAGAATAGTGGCCATGGGTGCATGCTTGTTCATCCCCAAGATAAGGCGTCGGCCCGGCTATGGGTTTGGTCTAGTCCAATAGTTTCTGCAACACGGCCAGCGCCTTTCCGCTGCGGATGCTTTCCCGCGCCTCCAGCACGCAGTCCTGTAGGTCCCGTTCCGGATGTATGACGTGAATGCCCAGCCCCGCGTTGGCGCAGACTACGGCCTCCTGGGCGGGCGTACCCTTACCTTGCAGTACGGCCAGGAAGATCTGTTTCCCCTCTTCGGGGGTCTCACCGCCGTAGAGGTCGTCCGGGGAAAGGGAGGGTAAGCCAAAATCTTTCGGATAGAGAATGCCCTGGCTCCTGCGGCCCCGCGCACTCACCCCCTCCGTCAGACTAACCTCGTCGTAGCCGTCCATCGCGTGGACGATGAGGTACTCCCGCGCTTCCTCGGACTGGAGAATGTAATCGTAGATCCGGCTTACCTCCCGATCGTAGGTCCCAAAGAGCTGATATTTAGGGCGGGCCGGGTTGATCAGCGGGCCGAGCAGATTGAAGAAGGTACGTACGCGCAGCGCTTTGCGCACGGGCACCACGTTCTTCATCGCCGGATGAAATAAGGGGGCGTGGAGAAAGCAGATGCCGGCCCGGTCCAGGTCGCCTAGCATTTTATCCCGGTCGTTGCTGAAGGTGTAGCCCAGTGCCTGGAGTACGTCGCTGCTGCCCACGTTGCTGCTCACTCCGTAGCTGCCGTGCTTGGTGACGGGGTAGCCGGCTCCGGCGACGACCACGCAGGAGAGCGTGCTGATATTAAAGGTGTTCTTACCGTCCCCGCCCGTACCGACGATGTCGATGGTTTCCCGACCGTCCAACGGCAGAGGGACGGCAAGCTCGAGCATGGCATCGCGAAATCCCTGGATCTCGGAGAGGTGGGGCGGGCGCATATTGATGGCCGATACGACCGCGGCAATCTCCGGTTCGGCGGCCTCGCCGTTGGCAATCCGGGTCAGCGTTTGGTAGGCCGTTGCTCGATCGAGGGGCTTTCTGCCGTAGAGTTGGGTGAGTAAGTTTTTCATACGCCCTAGAACCGGAAGCCGATACTGGTCTGGATGACGCGATTGTAATCCTTGTCGTTCGTATTGTATTCTCTTTCCTCCACGCCTTCGGTACGTGCCAGCCGCAGGTCGTTCTCCCCGCGGGTAGCGTCGGTGAGCCCGTACTGGTAGCGCAGGCCGAGGTAGAGCCCGTTGTTCAGGAATACGGATGCACCGCCTACCAGGCCAAAGTCCAGGCGACGGTACAGGGGGCGGTTGTCTTCACTGTTGTAGTAGGCGTCAATTACCGATGGGAATCCTTGCCGGGTCGGACTGGGTTCGATGATCGCCGCGAAGCCGATGTCGTCGCTGAAGTAATTGTAATCGTAATTAAAGGATATGTCGTCAACCGTACGTCCGTCGGGAAAAGTTACGTTAGAAAAGGTGGCCGACCCGGAAGCGCGGCTGTTGACGAGAAACCCGGCACTGACCCCGCCCTCGATTTCTACCGGGCCGAGGCGGTAGTAGCCCACTACGGGGATGTCGATGTAACTGTTGAGTACGTCGCGCTCGCTATCCAGGTCGCCGTTGATACGAAGTCCTTCCACGTCGTTCACGTCGCCGTATACGTAGAAATAGGAGGGCCCCTGGTAGCGTACTTCACCGCCTTTCTGGCTGTACATCAGGTCTGCCTTCACCCCCACGAGGTCCGTAAAGGCTAGGGCGAAGGTGGCTCCCACGTGAAAACCGGTAGTGCGCCGGAATTCTTCCAATGTCATATCCCCGTCCATTTCCTCGTCGGCGTCGAAGGTGATAAAGTTAAGGCCGGCGCGGAAACCGCCGCTGAAGGTTTGGGCGTACAGGCCGCTCAGCGGAAGCATCAGGGCGAGTAAAAGGGGGAGATGGGAACGGTGCATGGTTCAGATTTGGCTGCAAAGATGCTACAAAATTACGGTAGGGGGGCGGGGGGCCGCAGGAGCAAGGAGCGCGACCATTTCGAAACGGTTGGTTGCAAGAAACGGGACATTTTATTCTGATCGTTGTCAGCGCAACCGATTATTAGTGTACCTTGCGCCCTGAATTCAGGGGGGACACTCATCCAAATAAGTCGGTCAGAAAGAAAATCGGCGCGCTTCGGGCGTGCCGGCCTATTGAATTGTAATCAACTAAATAATTCCAAATGCAGAGATTTTCTCTAGTTCTCGCATTGGTGATCGGTCTGGCGGGATTTGCCCTTGCCCAGGAATCGATCACCGGTACGATCACCGACGCATCCGGTGAACCCCTCATTGGTGCTTCGGTCCTGGTGGCCGGGACGACCACCGGTACCGTTTCCGACTTTAACGGATACTTCACACTCAACGTGCCGGAAGGCGCCGAGGAGCTGATCGTCAGTTACACGGGCTACGCTACCCAGAACGTGCCCCTTACTACCGACGACAACTACGATATCGTCTTGGCCGAGGGCGTTCAGTTGAACGACGTAGTGGTGACGGCCCTCGGTATTTCCCGCGAGGAGAAGTCGTTGGGCTACGCGGTATCGCAGATTGACGGTGCGGAAGTAAATCAAGCTCAGGAAACTAACTTGGTAAGCGCGCTCAACGGCCGGGTGGCCGGTGCCCAGATCAACAACAATAACTCCGGCCTTGGCGGTTCGTCCAGTATCATTCTTCGGGGTGCTACCTCGCTCACGGGAACCAACCAGCCGCTGTTCGTTGTGGATGGTACACCTATCGATAACTCCACTTTTGGCGGACGAAACGCCAGTGAAGCACGCGGCGGGCAGGATTATGGAAACATGGCTCAGGATATCAATCCAAATGACATTGAGTCAATTTCTATTCTCAAGGGTGGTGCTGCCGCGGCTCTTTACGGTTCCCGTGCCTCCAACGGTGTCATTCTGATCACGACGAAAAGTGGAAAAGCTCGCAGGGGACTCGGGGTCACCATCAACTCCGGTATCCAATTTTCCACAGTGGCCGTATTGCCAGACTATCAGGATGAGTACGGCGGGGGACGTCGCGGAAATTTTCTTCCTTTTGAGTTCAAGGAAGGGGAATACCCTGAATCGTACCGGGAGTTTGACGGTCAGTTGATCGCGGACTATGCCTACGACGGAAGCTGGGGGCCCGCCCTGGATGGCACCCTGGTAAGACACTGGGACAGTTGGTTTCCTGGCGAAACGTTTGGCGAACTCCGGCCATGGGTTGCCTCTGAGAACAGTGTCCGTGATTTCTACGACACCGGCGTGCAGTACAACAATAACGTCTCGATTGCCGGTGGTAGCGAAACCGGCAACTTCCGCCTCTCGTACACCAACAACAGCAACAACGGCGTATACCCCGGTTCATCACTGAACCGCAATACGGTTAACGTAAGCGCCAGCCAGCAACTCGGCAGCAAGTTCACCGCCTCGGTGAACGCCAACTACGTCAATACCGCCGGAGAAGGTCGCCCCGGTATTGGCTATGGTAATGCGAGTGCCACTAATATACAGACCAATTTCAACCAGTGGTGGCAGCGCCAGTTGGACCTTGATCGTCTGAAAGACTATCAAATGCCAGACGGTACGCCGCGAACCTGGAACATTCGTGCCCCCAACGACCTGCGAGCTAATTATTGGGAAAGCCCCTATTGGACCATCAATCGTGATGGCAACTCCGATGATCGCGATCGCGTATTTGGTAATTTAGCCCTGCGTTACGACATCATGCCCGGTCTATCCCTTTCCGGATTCGCTCGCACGGACTATTACACTTTCCGTACGACCCAGCGCGTAGCTTCCGGTTCCAATGCCTCTTTGGACTATTATTCGGAGGTGGCGCGGACGGCGCGGGAAAATAACTTCGAGGCCCTGCTCGACTACTCAAAGACGTTCAGCGACTTTAGCATTGACGGACAGTTAGGTGCCAACCTTCGGCAAGAGCAAGATCAATCCACGGGGGGAAATACGGTGGATGGATTAAACGTACCCGATTACTATACCTTGGACGCATCCAATTCCCGTCCTAATCTTATCAATTACCGTTCTCAGAAAGAAGTTCAGTCCGTCTACGGTCGGCTGGGTATTGGCTGGCGCAGTATGTTGTACGTAGACGTCACCGGACGTAATGACTGGAGCTCAGCACTGGAATCGGGCAATAACAGCTACTTCTACCCGTCCGTTTCCGGAAGCTTCGTTTTCAGTGAACTGATTGCCAATAGCGACATCGTAAGCTTTGGTAAAATTCGGGGCGGCTTTGCTACGGTAGGAAATGATACCGATCCCTATAATACGCGGAATACGATTGGCAGTGTAGGACCGTTCGGTGCATTCCCGGGCTTTGCCATTCCGACCCAGCAGAGAAACTTTGACCTCCGCTCGGAAAGCATTACTACTTGGGAAACCGGCCTTGAAATGCGGTTCTTAAACGATCGCGCCGGATTTGACTTGACCTACTACGATATACAATCTGAGGATTTGATCTTTGACGTCAGCGTTTCTTCGACGACTGGGTTTGCCTCAACCTTCGTCAACGCAGGTCTGCTGGAAAACAAGGGTATCGAATTGAGGGTGTACGGCACCCCAGTGCAAACGGAGAATTTCACTTGGAATGTCGGGATCAATTATGCGCGTAACCGTAACAAAGTCGTAGAACTGATTGACGGACTTGATCAGTTGTCCATTGGAAGCACCTGGTACGTTAACTTTCTGGCTGAGAAAGGCCAGCCCTACGGCCAGCTCAACGGGGGCGGGTTCCTTCGCGATTCAACGAGCGGCTCCATCATCCTTGATGAAGAAGGCTTACCTACCCGAGTGACTAACCAGAACTTTGGCAGTGCTTACCCCGACTTCACGGGTGGTATATCCAATAGCTTTACGATTTACGGATTCAACATCAATACCTTGGTTGATTTCCGTAAGGGTGGGCAGATCTATTCCGTCAGCAACATGTGGGGTAACTATTCCGGTATGTTTGAGAATACCGTGGGAGTAAATGCCTTAGGTGCGCCAATCCGGGATCCTGCATACGACGAGGATGGAAACCGCTTATCAGGAGGAATTCTTATCGAAGGTGTGAATGAAGACGGCACCCCGAATGAGACCTACGTCGATGTCAGGAACTACTATGAATCGACCTTCCAAATCAGTGAACAATTTGTCTACGATGCCAGCTTCGTAAAGCTCCGCGAGGTCAGCATCAGTCGTCCGCTTCCCGCTGCGTGGTTTGCCAATAATTTTATAAGCACCGCTACGCTGAGCCTAACCGCTCGGAACTTGGCAATCCTCTACAAGAATGCCCCCAACATTGATCCCGACGCGGCATTGTCAAACGGTAATATTCAAGGCTACGAAAATGGTCAGAACCCGAGTGTCCGTAGTTACGGAGTCAACCTTAATGTAAGCTTCTAGCAGTGGCCGCAGACCATTTCTTATCACAAAAAACTACGATGATGACTCGCATAATATTTGCGCTCTTAATAGTTCTTGGATTCACCCGTTGTACGGATGACTTTCAGGAAATTAATACCGATCCCAACAGCCCCACGTCGGTTCCGACTTCATACATCATATCGGAGTCCCAGCGGCAATTAGTAAGCCAGCTGCTTGGACAATCTGCCCTGGGGGAGATCGGTAACCACTATGCCCAGTATCTGTCACAAAACCAGTATACTGACGTAACCCGCTACTCTACCCAAGAAACCTCATTTTATGGCCTCTACCGTAGTGGCTTGCAGGACTTTCAGTATGTGATTGAGGTCAATACCGATGAGGAAACCAGAGGTAATGCCAGCGCTTCTGGTCCAAACGCGAATCAAATTGCTTTGGCTATGATCATGCAGCAGTGGGGTTTTCTGAATATAACGGATGTCTGGGGCGATGTTCCCTACACCGACGCTTTGCAGGGCTCCGCCAATCTTTCTCCGGTTTATGACGAGCAAGAGGAAATCTACCGTGGTGCCGTTGCAAACCTCATGGAAGCACGCGACATGATTGTCGAGGGCTCCGTTACCGGAGACCTTATTTTCGGTGGAGACATGGAAATGTGGCGGAAATTCGCTAACAGCCTGATTTTACGTGCTGGCCTTCGGGTATCCAACGTAGCACCTGACCTCGGTTCTGAGTGGGCTAACGAAGCCCTTAATAACCAGTATGGGGTAATGACTTCCAATGCTGACAACGCTGAACTAGTGTATGCCGGTACTGGGGGACTTGGAGATAACCCTTGGTATACAAACTCGCTCACACGTACGGACTATGTCGTTAGCGAACCGCTAATTGACTACTTACAAAGTGTGAACGATCCCCGCCTCATGGTCTATGCTCAGCCTACCGCTAACTCTCAACTATCCGGTGACCTCGTGTACCGCGGTAAGCCATACGGAGTTACGGAAGAGCAAGCCGGACTTACTGCTACCGCTGATGTGTCATTTCCCGGCTTAGAGTATTTCTATAGCCCGACTTCACCGCTCACTATTCTGACGTATAGTGAAGTGCTTTTCAATCAGTCGGAAGCCGCCGCCCGTGGCTGGATTGAAGGCGACGCCGCGGACCTTTACCGTCAGGCCATCATTGCCAGCATGAACCAATACGGTATTACGGATGAAGCCGCCATCACTGACTACCTGGACCAAGAGTCGGTAGAATTTAATGCAAGCAATTTTCAACAATCTATTGGACAGCAAAAGTGGCTAGCGCTGTACTACCAGGGAATTGAGGGCTGGTCGGAATGGCGCCGCTTGGGGTACCCAGATTTGAACCCAGCTCCTGCCGCCCTCAACGCCAGTAAGCAAATTCCCCGTCGGAGAGCGTATACTACCGATGAATTCGCGCTTAACCGGGAGCAGTATAATGATGCTATTGATCGCCAGTTTGGCTCAACCGGAGATACGATCGACGGTCGCGTCTGGTGGGACGTCCAGTAAACGGATCACCCCTTAGGCAACAGGAAGGGAGGCATGGCGCAGGCTACGCCTCCCTTTTTTATTGGCCGGCTACTAGGTAGTACGCAGCTCAACCGTTCGGGTAACAAGGTGTTAGTAACAAAAAGTCAACGATGAGCCAAGCCACCGCCACCAAGCGCCCCGTCCTTCTCTATACCGAACAGACCCCCAACCCCGAGACACTCAAGTTCGTCACCAACCGGATGCTCTACAACGGCACCGCCGAGTTCCGGGAAGAGGAGTTTGCCCGGGAGTGGTCGCCCCTCGCCGCCGTACTGTATGATTTCCCCTACGTGAAGAAGGTGTACATCGCCAACAACTATGTTACCATCACCAAGGAATTCAACTACAGCTGGGACGATATCATGCTCAAGCTGAAGGAGTACGTCAAGGGGTACCTCGAAGAGAACAAGCCCATCATCAAGGACGGCTTCGCAGAGGAGGTCGCCCGCATTGAGGAAGAGCGTGGCGTCAGCTACGAATACACCGAAGACGAAGCGGAAACCGTCGCCCAGATCAAGGAGCTGATCGACACCTACGTCAAACCGGCCGTGGAAATGGACGGCGGTAACATCGAATTCAAATCCTACCAGGAGGGTGTCGTTACCGTGATCATGCAGGGCGCCTGCTCCGGTTGCCCTAGCTCCACCGTCACCCTGAAGTCCGGTATCGAGCAGATGCTCAAGCGGATGATGCCCCAGGTGAAGGAGGTGGTCCAGGAAATGGGCTAGGGAAGTACGAAGTTTGAAGGACTAAGTACCAAGTCAAAAGGTACTGCCGCCCGCCGGGATCGTTCACAACGGACCCGGCGGGTTGGCATTTTAAGCGGCCGCTCCCGGCCAGTATATGAACGCATCCGATCTCGCCTTCGACCGGCAACATCTCTGGCACCCCTACACCAGTCTGCGGGACCCGCTCCCGGTGTACCCGATAACATCGGCCACCGGCTGCCGGCTGCAACTCGCCGACGGCCGCGAGCTGGTCGACGGGATGTCCAGCTGGTGGTGCGCCATCCACGGCTACAATGTCCCCGAACTGAACGATGCTCTCCACCGGCAGGCCGAACGGATGAGCCACGTCATGTTCGGGGGCATCACCCACGAACCGGCCATCGAACTCGGTAAGCGGCTGGTTAAAATCCTTCCTAAAGGGTTGGATCGCATTTTCCTGGCCGACAGCGGCTCGGTCAGTGTGGAGGTAGCCATGAAAATGGCCGTCCAGTACCAAAATGCACTGGGATTCCCGGAGCGGCACAAATTTCTGACTCTGCGCGGCGGCTACCACGGCGATACCACCGCGCCGATGTCGGTCTGTGACCCGGTAACGGGAATGCACCAGGTGTTCCGGGGCTTCTTGCCCGAGCACGCCTTTTTTCGGCGGCCACCGGGGGGGTATCAATCGCCAGTCGACCCGGTCTACGTAGCCGATCTGGCCGCCTTTTTCGCGGAGTACGCCGGTCGGACCGCGGCCTTTATCGTCGAACCCGTGGTACAGGGAGCCGGTGGCATGCATTTCTACAATCCCGCTTACCTACGAGTTTTCCGGGAACTCTGTGACCGCCACGGTCTCTTGCTTATCTACGATGAGATCGCCACCGGCTTCGGCCGGACCGGCCAGTTGTTTTTGGGCGGCGGGGGCGCAGGAAACGAAATCTCTCCGGAAGGGGAAGCGAACCACCGCCCCGATATCATGACCGTGGGAAAGGCCCTCACTGGAGGGTACCTAACCCTGGCGGCCACCGTTTGCAGCGCTGAAGTGGCCGACGTCATCGGTAGGGGAGAAGCGGGGGTGATGATGCACGGTCCGACCTTCATGGCCAATCCGCTGGCCTGCGCGGTCGCCTGCGCGAGCATCGATCTTTTACTGGCAAGTCCCTGGGAGCAACAGGTAAGGTGTATCGCTTCCCGGTTAACCCGGCACCTGCGCCCCGCCGCCCAAAGCAGTCGGGTAAAGGAGGTACGCGTACTGGGCGCGATCGGGGTAGTGGAAATGCACGAGCCGGTGGACGTGGCCGCCGCCCAGGCCATTTTCGTGCGGGAGGGCGCATGGATCCGACCCTTCGGCCGCTTGATCTACCTGATGCCGCCCTTCACCATTAATGAACCGGAATTAGAACTGCTTTGCCGCGCGGTGGTTAAATATGTTTAATTTCGCCCCCCGTAAACGTATTTCGCCAATGGCAACCGTAAAATTTACCTTCGAGGACAAAAGCATTTCCCCCAAAACGGTGGAGGATGTTGAAGTCGACATGAGCATCCTGGAGGTGACCGAGGAAAATGGTATTCACCTGAATCACAATTGTGGGGAGGTCTGTGCCTGCTCCACCTGCCACGTCTACGTCCTGACCGGCGAGGATGCCCTGGAGGGAATAAGCGACAAGGAAGAAGACTTCATCGACCGAGCCATCAACCCCCGCATCGAAAGCCGGCTGGGTTGCCAGGCCGTCATTCTGGACGAGAACGCCGTGATCGAAGTGGAGATACCGGATCAGCGCAAAATAATCGGCCACGAACACTAAGATTTACGGTTTACGATGCTTGAATCACACTGGCCAATTTTAACCGAATCGGAATCGTGCGTACCTCATCGTAAATCGGATGTCATAAACCGCAATTACCTATGAGTTTTAAAGATTTCGACGATTTTCCCTTCGGCTGGGCCGACCACGAGGACATCGCCATTGCCCTCTACGATCGCTTCGGGGATGATTTCGGACAGGATAAAATCTATCGCGTCCGGTTCACCGACTTGCTGGATTGGATTCTCGAAATCCCCCAGTTCACCGGCAGCCGCGAAGGCTCCACGGAGGAACACCTGGAGCAGATTCAGGCTAAGTGGGTTTATGAGTGGCGGGAGAATCAGTAGACGGTCGCTGCGCTCCCTGGTAGACGGTCGCTATCGCTCCCTGGTAGACGGTCGCTATCGCTCTCTGGTTGACGGTCGCTTCGCTTTATGGTAGACAGTGGCTGGCGCTCCCTTTGATATCTATGCAAAAGGGCTTTTTTTGACGGAGCATGGCGAACACGATTGGCTGGGGAAAATTGCTTGTAAAAGACTAAAAGACTAAAAGACTAAAAGACTAAAAGACTAAAAGACTAAAAGACTAAAAGACTAAAAGACTAAAAGACTAAAAGACTAAAAGA
>NZ_PTJC01000008.1:101059-229796 GCF_002934605.1 Neolewinella xylanilytica | reverse complement strand
AGACTAAAAGACTAAAAGACTAAAAGACTAAAAGACTAAAAGACTAAAAGACTAAAAGACTAAAAGACTAAAAGACTAAAAGACTAAAAGACTAACCTTGAACGAATTAGAACGCTTCCAGGACATCACCACCTTTATCTTCGACGTGGACGGGGTACTGACGAACTCTCAGCTGATCGTAATGGAAGACGGGAGCCTGCTACGGCAAATGAACGTGCGCGACGGGTATGCGATCAAGCGGGCGTTGGAGCAGGATTACAAGGTTTGCGTGATCACCGGGGGAAAGAGCGCGGGGGTAGTTTCCCGGTTGCAGGGATTGGGAGTAGTGGATGTGTACTATGGCGTGCACGACAAGGTGGAGGTTTACCGGGATTTTATGGATCTCTACGAGTTGGACGATGCGAACGTGCTCTACATGGGGGATGACGTACCGGACTATGAGGTGATGCGTTTGGTAGGATTTCCGGTTTGTCCGCGGGATGCGTGTCCGGAGATATTGTCGATTGCCAAGTACGTGAGTCACCGGGGTGGGGGAGAAGGGGCCGTGCGGGATGTGATCGAACGTACCCTGCGCCTACACGGTAAGTGGATGGTGGATCCGGCGGAGGAGGAAGTGCCGAGCAGTGATTTCTAAATCAACCTTCTGGGTAGTACGGCTGGGAAACGTTCCGGTATAGCTCCGTCATGGAAAGACTGACGCCGATACTTTGTAAATCGATGGTGGCTTCGAGCCCGTCCGCGTAATGGAAGCTACCGAAATTGTTGTCTTCGTGTCGGCGGTAGAGGGTAGCGTGTACCCGGTTCTGGTCGATCAGTAGGTACGCTTTTACCGTTGGGAGACTGAGGTAGTATCGCATTTTGGCGCCCCGATCGTAATCCGCCGACGTTTCGGAAATCACCTCTACGATGACCCGGGGATTCCGTACAGCGCCGGTAATGGTATCGGATTCATTGATTTTGCCGTAAATGACGGCTGCATCTGGATACACGTGGCGCTCCGCGCGTTCAATTTCAATTTTGATATCGGAATTGACGGCCAGACAATTCTTCCCAGCACGCTGAAGCGCGTTTCCTAGGAGGCGCAGTGCATTAGAGGACAAGATGGTATGGTTGATCGTTCCACCGGCCATAGCATACACTTCCCCGGCGTGGTATTCGTAGCGTACTTCGCCCTCCTGCTCGAAGGAGAGGTACTGATCGATCGGGAGTTTCTTGCTGGCCGTTACTGCCATGGTAACTTTCTTTGCAGCTAGATAAGAAAGCACAAGCGTTGCACCAGGTTCTCCGACCAACATTTTGTTGCTTATCTTGGCGGCTCGCTTAAATGTATCCGTATGCCAGATCCCCAAACCTCCAGTTATCTCGATTCGCTGAACGACGTGCAACGGCAGGCAGTGACGACGATCGACGGGCCGGTGCTGGTGGTCGCCGGGCCCGGATCGGGTAAAACCCGGGTGCTGACCTACCGGATTGCCCACATCATCGAGCAGGGAACCGCCCCCTGGGAAGTGCTGGCTCTGACCTTTACGAACAAGGCGGCCCGGGAAATGAAGGAGCGGATCGAAACCGTCGTCGGTAAGCGTGCCAGCTACATCTGGGCGGGTACCTTTCACAGCCTGTTCGCACGTATCCTGCGGGTGGAAGCCCAGCACATCGGTTATCCCACCAACTTTACGATCTACGATACGGACGACACGAAAAGCCTCATCGGTTCGATCATCCGGGAATTTCACCTCGATAAGCAGGTGTACCAGGCCAACGCCATCAAGAACCGGATCAGCTCGGCAAAGAGCAGCCTGATCACGCCGAAACTGTACGAAAAGAACGAGGAGCTACTGGCGCAGGATAAAATGGCGAATATGCCGCTGGTCTATAAGATCTACGCGGCCTACGTGGCGCGATGTAAGCAGGCCGGAGCAATGGACTTCGACGACTTGTTATTCCGATTGTACGAGCTTCTCCAAAACCATCCCGAGGTGGTGGCCAAATACCGGGAGAAATTCAAGCACGTGCTGGTGGATGAGTTTCAGGATACGAATACGCTGCAGTACGCGATCATCAAGCGCCTGGTGCAGTATCCTAACAGCCCCAGGAATATCTGCGTGGTAGGAGACGATGCGCAATCCATCTACGCTTTCCGGGGGGCTACCATTCAGAACATCCTCGACTTCGAGAACGACTTCGGACAGCACAACATCCGGGTTTTCAAACTCGAGCAGAACTACCGGTCGACCGAAAATATCGTCAACACGGCCAACGCCGTGATCAGCTACAACAAGCGGCAGATCCAAAAGAAGATCTGGAGCGACAAGGGCACCGGCGATAAGATCAACATCATCAAGGCGGTCGACGATAACGAGGAAGGACGCCGGGTAGCGGATACCATACTGGAACAGAAGAATCGCTATCACCTGCAAAATAGCGACATCGCGATCCTGTACCGGACAAACTCCCAGTCGCGCATCTTCGAGGAATACCTGCGGCGCTTCAACATCGCGTACCGGGTTTACGGCGGACAAAGCTTTTACCAGCGCAAGGAAGTTAAGGACCTGATTGCCTACCTACGGATGGTCGTCAATCCCAACGACGAGGAAGCTTTTCGCCGGTCGATCAATCATCCCAAGCGGGGGATCGGCGGCACCAGCGTATCCAAGGTGACCGACCTGGCCCGCCAGCAGAACATCACCCTTTTCGAAGCCCTGAAACACGTGGCATTGCCCAATCGGACCCGCCACGCCGCCGACGGATACATTCACACCATCGAGCAGGCGCAGGCGAAGGCCGATACGGCAAATGCCTACGAGCTGGCCGACGCCATCGCCAAGGGGTCCGGTTTGACGGATATGCTACGCAACGATAAATCCATCGAGGGGATGGGCCGGCTGGAAAACCACGAAGCCCTGCTAGACGGAATCAAATCATTCGTCGAGGAAGATACCCTGATCGATACCGACACTTTACCGGATAAATCCCTGGCTACTTACCTCCAGAACATCGCCCTGCTCACGGATTTCGACAGCAACGAAGAAAACCAGACGGGAGACGTAGTAACCCTGATGTCCGTACACGCGGCGAAGGGATTGGAATACAAGTCGGTCTACGTCGTCGGGCTGGAAGAAAAGCTTTTTCCCAGTTGGATGAGTATGGACAGCATGGAAGGGCTCGACGAAGAACGCCGGCTGTTTTACGTAGCCATCACCCGAGCCGAATTCTACCTGACGCTGAGCTACGCCAATACCCGCTACCGTTACGGTAAAATGGTGATGAACGAACCCAGCCGGTTTCTCTCCGAGGTACCGGCGGATGCCATCGAAAATACCTCCTCCAACCGCCGGAGCGCCGACCACGAATACGATGAAGTGTCGCGCCAACGGGAGCAACGCGCCAGCGTAACGGGCGTTGCTCCGAGAAACCGCCGCGGGACCGCCCGCTTCGCCGCTCCTAAAGTCGATCCGGCAACCTTTCAGCCCAGCCCGGCCGAGGAAGTGCAAACAGGGCGTAATGTTTTACACCTCAAATTCGGCGAAGGGAAAGTAATTGACGTGGACGGGGGAGCAGACAACCGGATCGCCACCATTCACTTCAGCGAGCTGCCCCAACCGGAAAAGCGCATTATGCTGAAGTTCGCGAAGCTGCAGGTGTTGGATTGACCACGAGCGGATACCGGTGCTACTGCATATTGGTGAGGTTCCAGACGTAGACCGAAAGGAAGGTGATCACCCCGAGGGCAAGTCCGCCGATGAAGGTATTGTAGCTGATGGTCAGCAACAGGTACTTCCGGTGGAGTACCTGCCCAAGGTCGTAAAGATCCCGAGCGAGGTCGTCGTAGAGGCTATCCTGGTCCATCTTCATCTCGGATAAATACTTGATAAAATCGGATTTCTCGATCTTCAAGAAGTTGCCGAAGTACAAAAGACTGGCTTCTTTACTGTGGAGTAGGCTCGTCTTCTTAATCCGGTATTCCGTGACCTTCGGGCGGGCGGAAAAAACCGCGAAGATTACAGCCGTGAGGGAACTCATGAGGAGAATAATGATGGGTGCCAAAAATTCGGGGCTGGTAAAAAACAGATCCTCGAAGAAACTGAGGCCGGCACCGGAAACGGCGATGAGGATGGACAGGATGATCGTGTTGATGGAGATCATCATATTGGCCTTGTCATCGGCAATTCGGCTCAGATTGATGTGGTTTCGGAAGGCGGTGCGGTACATGGTGTCGATACCCCGGCCGAAGTTTTTTCCCGTCTTTGCCTTGACCTCCTTCTGCTGGACCTTGTAGTTGTTTTTCTGTTGCTTGCTGACGTTTTTGCGCCGCCGCTTGTCGAAAGCTTGCTTACCGGCATCGGTGAGGTAATCAAACTTCAGCAGAAAATCCTGCATTTCGTGGCCGAACTCCACCGGGTCGCCCTCTTTGCCCGCAATGGCTTCCCGTTCCAATTGTAACAGATTGGACCGGCGATCGTACCGCTTCCTGCCCAACCAGCTCCATACGGCATCGTGCAACAGTCGGGTATGCAGATCGTTTTCATCGTCGGCATTGGGTACCCCTTCGATCCAACGGTCGGCCCCGGAGAGGTCGTACTGCTCCTGTTTGGCAAACATCCGGAGCTCCTCGGCGGAACGCTGGGTGAATTTTTCCGGTCCGCCGACGTATCCCAGTGGATAGAAAAGGCTGGCAATGCGTAACCGCTCTTTATCCCGATCGTCGACACCGGACATCGTGGCGAGCTCCTCCGCCTTCTCGGCGATTTCCTCGGCGTAGGCGTAGTTATGAAACAGGTAGCTGGGGTCCAGCCCTTCGTTAAATCGGCTACGGACATAGTCTGCCGCCTGAAGGAGGATACGGGTATCCTTAGCTTCGACCACTGCCTTTTCCTCGTTACTCATCTCTGCTAGGTTGCGTCAATCTGGTGAGTGTGGCAATAATGCCGTTTCCCGCGCTGCTCTCTTCGCTGCTAATGTACAGGTCTCCGTTCGGAGAAAAAGTCAATCCTTCCGGTTGCCGGAACGTGCCGGTTTCCAATAATTCAACGTGCTTAATTTCACTGTCGCGGTCAATAACTACTAGAACGTTCCCGACCGAAGATAGTACAAAGAGGTCCTGGGTAATCGGATCAATCGCGATGCCGCTGGGTTTGAAAACGTATTCCCGGTTGGTTCCGAAAACGATCTGACCCAATTCCAGTTCATCCACGAAGTAGCTCGGCTGATCAAGCATTTCCATGGTTTCCAGGTCGAAGGTGTAAATCCCCCTCCGGGTGCTGTTGTCCTCGCTGGGGCTCAGTTGCTGCTCCTTGGGGGTGATGAGGAGGGTGTTGGTCAGCGAGTCGTAGCAGATACCCTCCGTATCGTTCCGGTAGCTAAATAGGGTCTCGATTTTCTGGGCGGTAATTTCGGTAAGGCTGTCCTGGTAGGTGAAGTAGTGCAGATCGCCGTCGGCTTCGAGTACGTAGATGTCATTGCCTTTACGGGCGACACCTTCGTAGTCCAGGTTATCTCCGTACTTGACCGTTTGCAGGGTAGTACCCGTGATGGCGTCAACGAGAAAAAGCAGTCCTTCCTCATCCTGAATGGCAAATACTTCATCCTCATTAAAGCCCATGCATAACCCACTCACTTCGTCTAATTCATTAGCAAGCCGGGAAACCCGGTCGAGCCGGTCGAAATTAAAGGGGAAGAAGTAGTCATCGTCCACCGTAAAGCTTTCCGTCTCCGGACGCTGGCTTACCGTAAAGGCAACGTATGCCCCACCAATGGCCAGTACGATGACCAGGATAATAACGCTGATAAGGTTGGGCCTTTCCCAAATACCGTTCATAGCCGTGTTTCGTTTAGAAGGGGAAGCCCGCCGCAAAGTTCAAACGGCCGCTTTCGTCGTCCATAAAGTAGGTCAGGCTAAGAATCGTAGCTCCAAGTGGGGCCACCCATACCCCGCCGCCGTAGCCGAAGTGCCAGGTGGCGCTGTCTTCACCGTTTAGCCATACGCGGCCGTGGTCCAGACCCAGTATAAATCCTCCGACGGTAGGCACTTCGCCCTTTCCAAAGCCGAAGCCCATGAAACGCAGATCAACGTTCTGGTACACCAACTTGTGACCTAGGTACCGGTCGACCCGGGCGGCGCGGTAGTTGGACCGGCCACCCATGGAAGCGAGCTGATAAAATTCCGGGTCCCCCCCGTTATACTCTACCCCGAAGCGGGTAGCGAAGTTAATGGCCTTCGTGAGCATGCGGTAGAAACTGAGGTTGCCACCGACCTTGGTTGTCTGTCGGTCCGTATCGTCGAGATTGATGCTGTGCCGCGCGTACACGTCGTACACTAAGCCGTTCTGGGCCAGCAGGGGAATGGCCAGGTTATTCGAGCTCAGGCGGGCGGAAAGACCGGCAAATGGTTGGGCCTCGAAGATCCGGTCGCCGGTAACGTTGTCCGCCAACTCGTTGATCAAGGCGAAATCGGGTGCGTCGTCCAGGTCAAAGCGATGGTAGAAGGGGCCCACGGAGAAGCTCAACCGGTTCCGTTTACCCCGGAAGCGAAGCATGGGATTGATGAAAATCTCCTCCCGACGCGCCCGGTTGTACTCCAGGACCTGATCTTCGTCAATCCCGATCCCGTCGAGGTTATCATCGTCCGGTTGCCCCGGGCCGTCGTTGCCCAATCCGAAATAGTTAGCTACGTAGCCCGGACTGAAGTAGTGGGCATCGAGAACGATATCGGTGCGGCGCGCGAAGACATCGTTGAATTCTCCGCTATAATTGGCTTTCCAAAACTCGTTCGTGCTGTAGCTCGCCCCGATTTTGTGGCGTTGGGAATAGGGATCGGGTTTCCAGCCCATGATCGTACGGGATAAACCGGCACCCAGGAAGAAACCGTCGTCGACGTTGAAGCCGATCGAGGGAGTCGGTATCATATAGTCGGGATAGTACTCCTGAAAATCGTAGGTGTTAAGCTCCGGATATTTATCCGTGCGTCGATCCTTGAGTCGGGACGTGTTTCCGGTAAGCTCGATTCCCTCCTCCTCGTCGTACACTTTTGCACCCAGTCGTCCCTCGGCAATGACTTCGTCGCCGTCGGTACCGCCGATGATGCGAATGTCTACGTCACTATCGGGTCCGCGTAATACGAAGCGGTCGTCTCCATCCAGGCCGTAAACCTGAACGCTTTTCGTTTCCCCGGGCAGAAACAGCCGCGAGTAGTACAATTCGTCCGCCTCTCCGTCGCTATCGGCATCGAAGACTTGCACCCGGAGTGTTCCGTCTTCCATCCCTTCCAGGAGGAAGTAATCGTCCTGGTCGGTGCCTAGGATGTTAACCCGCTCGGCAAGCACTTCGTAGTAGTCTTCGGCGAAACGGTCCAACTGGTCCAGTCTCGACTTTAGCTTTTCGTCGATGTGCTCCACGTCCAGGCTATAGGGAATCACTTCGGGGGGCATCCTGCGCAGGGCCGCATCGATATCCGCATCGGTGATCGATTCCTGGATAAAGGTAGCTTCGGCCAGCATTTTCTCGCGGGTGATCTGGTTGAGGAAAACCCGGTCGTTCCACTTGCCGTTCAGGGCCCGCCACCTTGCATGATCCAGGTCGCCCGTGAACGGGCGAAGCTTGCGCGCTTCCGGGATGAAGAGCCGCGCTACGGAGAGCAGGGTACCGTCGAAGTCGCTAAACACCTGATCGCGGTCGCGGCCGACCGGCACAAAGCGGGTTCTTCCGTCCTCTTCCTCAAAGGAGGCCCAACGCCACTGGTCGCGGTGTCGATCCCAGTCGCCGATTAGAAAATCGAACAGGCGTGCGCGGGCAAAATTGGGTTGGTCGGCGTAATTTTTCCAGTCTTCCCACAGCAGCTCGCGGGTGCTGCTGTTGCTTTCAATCATTTTACTGTCGCCGAAGAAACCACTGTCGCTCCAATCCTCATCGGGGCGTTGCTCGAGCCAGTACATCTCCCCCCCGAAGTTCAGGTTGAAGTCGCCAAGCGCAGGCTGCTTGGGCACGTAAAATAGGTAGGGGTCGGCGGCCAGTAGCCCTAGTTTTTGCTGGAGGGGCGGCAGGGCTAAGGGCGCGTAAGGGTGAATGGCCGTGAACTGGTCCTTGGCCACGTCCGCGGCGAAGCTGTTCTCCAACAGTCCCGGCAGTAGCTGGGCCGGATTTTTTCTGACCGACCGCAATTGGTAGAGGCGGCCGTCTCCTCCCTCGGTGTGGAGGCTCATGGTGGTCATGCCGCCCCCTCGCCGGTAGGGGTTCAGGCCACCGAAAATGGTGTCGATCTTGAGGACCGGAACCTTCACTTCGGTGTAGTACAGCGGACGGTAGTGCCGCCCGAAGGTGGATTCGAAGAGGCCACTTTTGCTCTCCGGGTCACCGGCGTAAATCGCGGTGCGCACCGTATCGTCGGTTACGACTTCGGAGGGTACCGGCTCGATGCCGACGTCCTGTGAGGCGAACCGGTCCGCGATGATGCGGCGGTAAAAGGTCCGTTCCTGGTTGCCGTCCTCATCCACGGTATAAAAGCCGAGGTAAACGGCCCCGTCTTCGTAAAAATCGAGCTTACCGTACCCCACCGCGCCCTGTACGAAGTTGGCATCGTTGCCGCCGATCCCGGGGCCGCGTACGCTGCCCGAACCGGCCACTATGTTGATGTACTCTTCTTCGTGGTTGAGCATCATCAGGTGCTCGTGGGCGGAAACGAAGATGACGTTCGTTTCGTCGTCAATGCCGGATTCCACTTTGCGAATGAATTCCTGATACCGGAGGCTGTTTATATCCTGCGCGCCGCCGCCCGCTCCCTGAATGAACCGGAAAATGCTGCCTACCACGGGGAGGGGCACGTAAGCACCCGGTATCACATCCGTGAACGGGAAAAGGTGCTGCCGGAAACTGAATTGTCCTCCGCGGTTCCCATTGGACTGCAGCGGGTGGTGCATCATGACGATCTTCACCTGGTCGCGGTAGCCCTTGATCTCATCGGCCATGGCGAAAGTCATGGCGTCGCGATTCGTGTAGTCACAGCCCTCGCTCACCTCCTCGTCCCGGTCCCAATCGGCCAGATACCAGGCGGTATTGACACCGATGAGCCCGACACGGTCGATCAGCTCCCGATCGTCCGGACCGGAGCAGGCATTATTGGGCATGAAACGCACTTCCTTTTCGCTGTTTTCCTCAACGTATTCTTCCAGGCGATCCAGGCGGCTGAATTGTCCATCGCGGGCAATTTCGTTTTCCCCCGGTGTCCAGAAGATCGACCCGGGCACGCGCTGAAATCGGCTGATAACGGCGTCCAGATAGGCTAGATCGTCGTCATCGGGCTCTTTCTCCAGGCCGTTCTTACCCGTTATATCCCCTAGTAACATCAGCGAGCTCTGGTCGGCACCGGCTGGCATCTGTTCGATCATGGTTTCCAGCGTGGTCAGTCCCCGATCGTAATCATAGCCGAGATCACCCACCAGAAAGGCACTGTACTCCAATTCACCGCTCGGTGGAGCATCGCTGGTCAGTCCCTCGATTTCCGCTTCCTGCAGTTGATAATTGGCACATTGAGTAAGTAGGGCTATTGCCGTCATTATGACGGTGCAACGTAGTAAAAGTGTAAGCATCGTAAGTGTAATGTTCGGACTATAACTACCCGCCGTTGGCGGAAGTTCGTCCGCAACGGAGGCCTGGAGGGGGATGTCAGGGAATGTATGGCCGCTGACGCCCGCGGGGGATGCGCTGCGGAGCGTAAGCGACCCAGTTCCAAGCTATACAAGTTACGGCGTATTCTCCCTTCCGGCGGGAATTGCGAAATCCATTGGTGCGGTTCAACTACTACCCGCCTGAGGGGTTAAGCCTTATTTATCATACCCCGGCAAACCATGAAAGTAGATATCCTAGCCATCGGCGTACACCCCGATGATATTGAGTTAAGTTGTGCCGGCACCTTACTCCGGCACGCCGCGCTGGGGTACACCTTCGGATTGGTAGACCTAACCCGCGGGGAGCTTGGCACCCGCGGCACGCCGGAAATCCGTACCCGGGAAGCGTACGCCGCCGCGACCAAACTGGGTGCCAAGTTCCGGGAGAATCTGGATCTTCCCGACGGCTTCATCCGCAACGACGAGGCTACGGTCCGCAAGCTTATCATGGCGATCCGCGATTGCCAGCCGGATATCGTGCTGGCCAATGCCCTCAGTGACCGGCATCCGGATCACGGCCGCAGCGCGGGCCTCATCGCCGATGCCTGTTATTACAGCGGCCTGGCCAAGATCGAAACCCACAATCTGGAAGGCGCCCCCCAGAAAAAGTGGCGCCCGGCTGCGGTGTACCATTACATTCAGGATCGCAACCGCCAGCCCGATTTGGTAGTGGACATCACGCCGTATTTCTCCCGCAAGATGGAGGCGATCAATTGCTACGAATCCCAGTTCAACGACCACAATCCGAACGATTATTTCCACGAGGATTCCACGCCGATCAGCGGCAAGGACTTCATGGACTTTCTCTTCGCCAAAGCCCGCAGCCTCGGCCGGGAATCGGGTTACGAGCTGGCCGAAGGCTTTAACGTGGCCCGGGTACCCGGCGTGCCGGACCTGATGAAACTCGATTAGGGTGCCTCTACCCGGTTTTGGCTGATTCCGAACCTGTTAGATGACCGACCAGTCGCACGTACATCTCCTTCCATCCCCCCCAGCCGTATTCCGGCGCGAAGCTGCTATTATGCCAAAGTAGCATAAACGGGCCGCCGTGGGGTTTTGCCACCGCGAACAGGCGCATCACCTCCGCTTCGGCTTCCCCGGCACTTAGCCCGAGGTAGCTGCGGAGGGTGACGTCCATGGCCGCGAAGGGATACACCGTCAGCCGGGTTTCTTTTTCGCGTTCGAGGTCGTACCAGGGAAAGGGTAGGTTGGTTCCGGCCCGCCAGCCGATGGCATCGCCGTAGCCCATTGTATAGTCCGACCGGATACCCTGACGCAGTAGCTGCCGGTACGTATCGGGCAGACGAAAACGAAGGAAGTGCTGCCTGGATCGATCCACCGAAGCCTCGAGTATCCCTTCGATACGTGCCTTCTCTTCGCCGATGAGGTCAGGACGGTCGCTCGTGGCGTAACTCGGATGCAAACCGGTGGTAGCGGAAGCCGCCAGTTGACGCATCCACGTCCGTTGTTCCTCGGGGATAGGGTGGGGGTTCGTATCGTGCGTATGCGTCCGGTCCGAAACCAACCAGAAATACGTAGGATGGAGGCCATGATCGCGGTGAATGCCCTCCAGAAAGGGCAGGGTTTGGTAGGGGTCGCGGCGCGCAGGAGCAACGAACCGCTTGATCCCGCGCGCGAATTCCCCGGTTAACACATCCCGAATGCCGGAAGCGTAGCCCCGCCACCCCCGGTACTGAAAGGCCCAGAGCAGGTCAATATCGTAGGATGGCTGGAAAATGAGGGGTTTTCGCCGTGGATCGGGTAGCCCGGGAAACCACGACCGCAACCTGCGTCCGATTGCGGCAGTCCACTCCCTTACGACGGGCCGGTCTAGAAAGCCGAAGCGCAGCGCATGGCTGGCCGACGCCGGAAAGCGGCCGTGGGCGTCGGGGGTGAACGGCTGATATTCTTCGTACCGGGAAAGGCAGAAGAATATGGCCGCTAGAAGATCCGGGCCTTCGGACGTCTGACACAGGGGGGGCGGCTCAAGGTGGTCAGGCCGCCAGTTCGCCAGATCGTCGCCCGGGTCATACGACCGGCCGCAAAGGAGGGGGTGGGCCGGCAAATTGCGGTCCCCCGCTTCGCCGTAAGTGATAAGGAATTCCGGGGCCGTACGGGGCAGGACGCTGCGTTCGTTGTAGAACCGAAAACGGTAACCGAGGTCGGCACCGACTACCTTTAGTACGTAGCGGAACCGGGGGTGACGGATGCGGGTGCGGATCGTGATCTCGGGTAGTTCGTACAAGCTTGACGACATTTCGGTTGGCTAAAGGTAGCCGGATTCAACAAAGCCACGCGGATTGCTGTAATTGGCTATATATTCCCCTTTATGTACCGACTTCTACTCCTGGGCTGCTGTTTGTTTTTCGGGCCTACGCTGATCGCGCAACAGCAGTTGCCGGGTGACCGGAATATTTACGACGCGAAGTCGATCGGCGTGGTTTATGATCACGAACTGACGTTTAACGTGGCCATCGCTACCCCGCGCAACTTCTTTTTGGGCGTGCGCAGCGGCCGATTGATTACTTACGACAAAACCCGCTTCTGGACGCTCACCTTCGGCGACATTCGCCACAGCCGCGAGCGTCGGGAAAATCCCGACCGGGTGAATATCGTCAATAACCGGGTGAGCCGCGCCTACGTTTTCGGGAAGCAGAACCAACTTTACGCCCTGCGGCTGGGCTTCGGGATGAAGAAATTTCTTTCGGAAAAGGCGCGGGAACGGGGGGTGGCGATAGGCTATTCCTATGAGTTCGGGCCTTCCCTGGGAATCTTGAAACCGTATTATCTGGAGATCGAGCAGGCTGACGCAGCTCCCCTGGATGTCCGCTACACGGGTGATAACCAGGCCATATTCCTCAATAACCAGCCGAATGTCTTCGGGGCGAGTGCCTGGACGGTCGGAATCGACGAAATCGGGCTGCGCCCCGGGGTACACGCTAAATTCGCCACCCACTTCGGTTTCGGAGCCTACGACGAGACCGCGAAGAGCCTGGAGGCCGGCATCATGGCCGAGTACTTCCTGGGCAATACCGATATCATGATCGAGAGCGAGCTGACCCCGGGTGTCAGCAACAGTCCGCTATTTTTAAGCCTCTTTATCAATTTTCAGATCGGTAAACGCTGGTAAACGCCGTTCCGCTAACCCGCCCCGTCTGCCGGCGGTACCGTAGTATTGCAACTCAACAAGATGCAACTATGACGCTGGACGTTGGGGAAGCTTACCGGATTCGTATCGAAACTATTGGGGACGATCACTTTTCGTGGTTACGGCAACGAAAGTATGCCGGTTGGGTAATCATCATGGACGAGCATACGAAGCAGTACTGCTTCCCGCTGATTAACAATTACCTCGCTGGCGAGCAAGTCGTTACCGTTACCGTAGCCCAGGGCGAGCGCCACAAGCACCTGGAGACCTGCCGCGATCTATGGGAAGAACTCTTCCGGGCCGGAGCGGGACGGCGGTGGTGCTGCCTCAATCTCGGTGGCGGCGTGATCGGTGACATGGGCGGCTTCGTGGCATCCACCTTCAAGCGCGGAATGGATTTCGTGCAGATCCCGACCACCCTCCTTAGCCAGGTAGACGCCAGCGTGGGGGGGAAACTGGGCATCGACTTCTTCGGAGTGAAGAATAGCATCGGCCTCTTTGCCGATCCGGTAGCCGTTTGGATTGACCCCCGATTTTTGTCTACCTTACCCGACCGGGAAATCCGTTCCGGGTTCGCCGAAGTGGTCAAGCACGCGCTCATCGCCGATGCGGCGGAATGGGAGCGACTGCAAGCTGCGACTCAGCTGGACCATGTGGATTGGGCCTCCCTGATCGGCCGTAGCGTCGACATCAAGCGCCGCATCGTACTGGATGATCCGTTGGAACGGGGTGCACGGAAAGCCCTGAATTTCGGTCATACCATCGGCCACGCCGTCGAATCGTACCTGCTCGAGGGGGAGGATCGTCTGCTACACGGGGAGGCGATCGCGGTGGGCATGATCTGCGAATCCTGGCTCAGCCACCGGGCGGGTCGGCTGTCGGCGCACGATCTCGACACCATCGTCAACTACCTGATCCGGCTTTATGGCCACCCGGAAATACCCGAAGCCGGTTTTCCGGCAATGATCGGGCTGATGCGGCAGGATAAGAAAAACGACGCCGACGAGATCAACTTCACCTTCCTGGACAGCCCCGGCCGCCATGTCGTAAACGAAACAGCGACTCCGGAAGTAATCCAGGAGTCGCTGCGCTATTATAACCGTATTCGTATTCAACCGTAGCATCCGCGTGGTAGGTTTGACACACGGGGGCTACGGCAGATTGGGGTCGGTTAGGAACCAACCTGGATACGGCGGGGGGCGGTGGTTTGTTCTACCGGCTTAAGCGTAGGTACGAACACCTCCAGGATACCGTTGCGGTAATTGGCCGTGATGTTGTCTTCGTCGGTGGTCTCCGGCAAGGTAAAACTCCGGCTGAAGGTATGATAATTGTGTTCCCGGCGGCTGTAGGAATCGTGGCTCCGACGGCGGCTTTCATCCAGATCTCCCTTAATAGTGAGTACGTCTTTGTGAACGCTGATATGAAAATCTTCACGTTCGTACCCGGGAGCGGCCAGCTCGATCAGGTAACCTCCCTTGTCTTTGTCGGTAAGTTCGGTAATGTTGGCGCCCGGTACGCTCATCTCGTAATCTCCGTCGATGGTCTGGTTACCATAGAGACGTTTCCTTTCCAGGTCGAAAAGGTGGTCGGAGTTACGGTATCTGGAGTTTTCGGGCGAAATTCCGGTAAAGGCGGTGAAGGTTCGCATGGTGATTTTTGGTTAATGGATTACTAAAAGACCGGTTCAACGGCTGTAATTGCAACGATCACGCCACCGGTCGTGTTCGCTCCGCACCCGGTCCGGCATACCCCGGCCCGCCCGAAAATCGTTACTTTTGTGACCCCAAACCACCGCGATGAAAAACCGTTTGCCGCTCCTCCTGCTCCTCTTCGTTCTCACGCTTGGGCTATCCGCCCAGGATGATGCAGCGTACCGCATCGAAGTCGACATCGAAGGGTACAACGAAGCGATCCTTACGCTGGGCTACTACATGATGGACAAGCAGTACATCGTGGACACCGCCTCCCGAAGCCCGGAGGGCACCTACGTTTTCGAAAGCGATACCGCCGCCCTCGAACCGGGCATTTACCTGGTGGTGCTTTCTCCGGACAACAACTACTTCGAGGTGCTGGTGAGCAGCGACGACGACCAGGAATTCACCCTCCACACGAGTACGGCCGACCTGGCGAACGTGACCGTAGAAGGGGACCGGCAAAACGAGTTATTCTATGAATACCTCACCTTTATCCGTCAAAAACAGGAAGAAAGCGCGCCTTACCGGCAAACGGTATCGGATTCCACCGCTGCACCCGCGCTCGCCGCACAAGCCCGCGAACGGTTACTGGCGATCGACCAGGAAGTAAAAGCTTACCAGGAGGCCCTTGCGACGAGCCAACCCGATGCCTTCGTGAGTTCGATTATCCGGTTCAATCAATCCCCGGAACCCCCGGCATACGCGCAGGAAACCAATCAGGACGAACGCCAACGCCTGCAGTGGCGGTGGTTGCAGGAACACTACTTCGACGGCCTGAATTTGGGTGACCCCCGCCTCGTCCGTACCCCCTTTCTGTTCAGCCGGGTCGATTACTTCATCAATTCCTTGCAGGTTCGGCATCCCGACACCCTGGCCGCCGCCATCGACCAGGTGCTGAACCGCCTCGACCCCCAATCCGAAGCCTACCGCATGCTGGTGGTTCACTACACCAACGAAGCGGCCACCAGCAAACTGGTCGGCATGGATGCCCTCTACGTGCACATGGTCGACCGCTACTACGGAAACGGCAAGGCTTATTGGGCCGACGAAGAGCAAGTCGGAAAGATGGTCGATAATGCCAACCGCCTCGAACCGCTGCTGATCGGCAAAAAGGCACCGGACCTGCACATGACGCGCCGCGACGGATCGCCGATTAACCTCTACGACGTGGATGCGAAGTACACCGTACTCTACTTCTGGCGGTACGACTGCCCGGCCTGTAAAAAATCCACTCCCCTCATGAAGGAATTCTTTGAGAAATATGGGGAAATGGCAGACGTCCGGATCTTCTCCGTCTGCACCAAGGGAGCCGACGAAATCGGAAATTGCTGGGATTACGTAGACGAGCAGGGCACCGGCGACTGGATCCAAGTTGCCGACCCCTACCAGCGGTTCTATAAGTCCTACGATATCCAGTCCACCCCGGCAATCTTCCTCCTTGACGAAGACAAAACCATCGTCAGTAAGCGCATCGGGGCCGATCAGCTCGGTGAGGTAATGGATGGCTTCCTGCAGCAAGCCGCTGCGGCGGGCAAATAATACCGTTATGGAACCTACCCAGTTCAGCCCAGCCCTTCAGGATCTTTACCTCACCATGGCGGGTTGTGTCGCGGGCATCGGGGTGATGGTGTTCCTGGCGGTGCGGGCCAACAAGCAACCCTCCCGGGATGCGCGCCAACGGGTACTGCTGCCGATGCTGGCCTACTTCGCCGGACTCTTGTTCCTTATGGCACTGATGGGGGCGTTCTGGACGGCCATGAAATACCCGGTGGTGGCCATCACCGGTAAGGTCATGACAATTGATGGGGAAGCGTACCCGGTTCCTTCGCCCCAGACCATGCGCCTCGAGCGCGTCGGTCGGGGGATCAATACCGATCAGACGGTGCTGCTCCTACAGACCCGCGACCGCCGCAACTGGGTATTCCCCGAGAACCGCTACGACGTGCAGGCGATGTACCGGGAGTTGCGGGCGGCCTCCAATTAGCGGACTAGCTACTTACCGGAGTTTCGGCAGCACGTGCTTGCCGTAGAAATCGAAGAAGTATTCCTGGTTAAGGCCGACGTTGTGAAGAATGATCTTGTCGAAACCCAGGGACAGGTCCTTCTTCAGCAGCTCTACGTGCTCCTCCGGATCCTGGGAAATGCGGAGTGATTCCGCTACTTCGCGTTTGCCGATGAACTGACTCGCCGACTCGAACTGCTCCGGGGTACGGAGCTCGCCGTGGACCGCCGACGTGCCTACATTGGTCTGCCACTGCTCGAAGGCCAGTTCGACCGCTTCTTCTCGCGTCGGAGCGCAGGAGAGGTCGACTTTCAGGTAAATCGGTTTCCCTTCACCGCCATTATTCCGGAAAGCGTCGATAACGTCGTCCAGCTTGTTGTGGGGCTTCCAGACGGTGTAGAGCCCGTCGGCCCATTCCGCTACCTCGGCGGCGGTCCGCGCGGTAATGGCGGCCGCGATGGCTACGGGGGGCTCGTCCGGTAGGGTGTAGAGCCGCACGTCTTCGGCGGTGATAAACTCTCCCCGGTGGGTGAATCGCTCGCCCGCCCACAATCGTTTCATGATGCTGACCGACTCCGCCAGCTTGCGGTTGCGGGCCGCCTTTTCCGGCCAGTGGTTGCCGGTGATGTGCTCGTTGAGGAATTCCCCGCTACCGAAGCTGGGCCAGAACCGCCCCGGGTACATCTGGCAGAGCGTCGCCACTGCTTGGGCGATGATCACCGGGTGGTACCGTTCGTAGGGGCAAGTGACTACGCCGCAGGGTAGGGAGGTGGCTTCCAGGGCCGATCCCAACCAGGACCACGTAAATCCACTCTGCCCCTGGGCATTACTCCAGGGGAATAAATGATCGGAGGATGCCATTTCGTCGAAGCCGGCGGCTTCGGCCTGCTTGGCCAGCTGGAGGAGGTGGCGCGGGGTATACTGTTCCTGGGAAATCTGGTAGCCGAAAGAAGCCATGCAAAGGTTTTTCTCTGGAAGCGGCCCTCACCAAGAATGTTCGAGAACATAAGCCCCCCGGTTTGCGTCCATACCACCGGTCCGAAAAAGCTCAAGATTAATGATCAACGAATTCTGGTATAAAAACGCCATCATCTACAGCCTCGATCTGGAAACCTTTATGGATGGCAACGGCGACGGGGTGGGCGACTTCGCCGGACTCACCCGCCGCCTCGAATACCTCCACTCCCTGGGGGTGGACGTGATCTGGCTCGCTCCTTTCCAGCCATCACCAAATAAGGACAACGGCTACGATATCATGGACTATTACGGCGTCGACGACCGCCACGGCAGTTTGGGCGACTTCGCCGAGTTCATGAACCTGGCCAATAACCTCGGCATCAAGGTCATCATCGACTTAGTCGTCAATCATACCAGCGATCAGCACCCCTGGTTCCAGGACGCTCGAAAGGGGGAAGACGCCCGCCACCACGACTGGTACGTTTGGTCGAAGAAGAAACCCGAGGACTGGGACGAAGGCGTCATCTTCCCCGGTGTGCAGGATGCCACCTGGACGAAGGACAAGCAGGCCAAAGCCTACTATTTCCACCGCTTTTACGATTTTCAGCCCGACCTGAATATGGGCAACCCCGAAGTGCGGGAGGAGATTAATCGCGTGATGGGCTTCTATCTTTCCCTCGGAGTCGCCGGCTTTCGCGTAGACGCCGTGCCCTTCGTGCTGGAAACCCAGGAACCCGGTTCGAACGGTAACCGCGAGATCCGCTTCGAGTACCTGGAAGATATGCGCCGGTTCCTGCAGTGGCGGAACGGGAGTGCCGTGCTGCTCGGGGAAGCCAATATCGCTCCCGAGGAAGCCAAGAAATACTTCGGCGACAAGGGTGGGGGGCTCCACCTCATGTTCAATTTCTTTGTCAACCAGCACCTTTTCTATGCCCTGGCCACGGGGGAAAGCAAGCCCCTTGCCGACGCGCTCCGGGAAACGGCGGGAATATATCCCACCGCCCAGTGGGCCAACTTCCTACGCAACCACGACGAGCTCGACCTGGGCCGGCTCACCGACGAGCAACGGGAAAAAGTGTTCGCCGCCTTTGGCCCCGATGACAGTATGCAATTGTACGACCGGGGTATCCGCCGACGGCTGGCCCCGATGCTCGGCAACCGCGCCAGAATAGAATTAGCCTATAGCCTGATGTTCGCCCTGCCCGGCACCCCGGTGATGCGCTACGGCGACGAAATCGGCATGGGCGACGATCTGAGCCTGAAGGAGCGGGAAGCGGTGCGTACCCCCATGCAGTGGAGCGACGAGCAGAACGGCGGATTCTCCTCGGCGGAAGCGAAGGACCTCGTGCATCCGGTCATCAACCAGGGACCCTACGACTACGAAATGCTCAACGTAGAGCGGCAATTGCGAGAACGCGACAGTCTTTTGAACTGGACCAAGCGGATGGTGCGGCTGCGAAAGGAGTGTCCGGAGATCGGTTACGGAGAGTGGGAAATCCTGGATACGGACGGCCCGACCGTACTAACCATGGTTTACCGCTACCGGAGCACGCTGCTGCTTACCGTCCACAACTTCGGCGCCAGCCCGGTGGTCATCAACCTCGACGGCTTTGATGACCTTCCCACGCCCCTGGTAGACCTGATCGAGCCACTGGAAATCAATCCGAAAGAGAAGGGCGGCTATGAAGTCCGGATCGGGTCATACGGCTTCCGTTGGTTTCGGCTGCGGGGGGTCAAGCCCGTCATGAGCACCCCGGCCACGGCCGGAAAGTAGCCACCCGAAAGGCGGGTCGGGCGGCGGTGCGCGGGTGCCACCCCGTAAACAATGCCCGGTCGCTAACGCTATACCAACAGTGAATTTCATTCGACAACTATGCCCGTGACACCCTTTTCCCGACTCTTCGAAGACCCCGATTTTACTGACGCCCTAACCAACGTGCTGCTTCCCGGCTACCTGCCCGGTCAGCGGTGGTTCACCAGTAAAGGGAAGTCGATCACTACTTGCCGCGTCGACGCAGTGTATCCCGTACAAGAGGATGCGGGCATCGTCACCATCAGCGTCGACTTCAACGACGGAAGTCGGGAGCGCTACCAGATGCCTCTGGCGCTTAATTTTACCAAGGAGCGGCGGACCATGTACCAAGAGCGATTCCCCAAACTCATCCTCGGTGAAATCACCGGCACCGGGATGCTGGCCGATGCGGTGCCGCGTGACGATTTTCGGGCCCGCCTCTATGAAATGATCCTGAACAACGCGGAAGGGGAAAACGGACTCAACGCCGAAGCCGGGAGCGCCCTGAGAGCAGCCGGTGCGTCCACCACCAGCACCGTTCCCGCGATCGACACCAGCAATACGGCCATTATTTACGACGACCGGTTCTTTTTCAAGCTCTTCCGCAAACTGGGCGTGGGCCTAAATCCCGATCTGGAGTTGGTACGCTTCCTCTCGGAGCGAACGGCTTTCGACAATTGCCCCCCCTACGGTGGCAGTCTCGGGGTAGGCAGTATGGAAAATGACGAGGAATACCTGAACCTGGGCCTGATGACCGGCAAGGTCGATAATCGCGGTGATGCATGGGAACTTTTCCAGCAATTGACGGAAGAATACTTTGCCGATGACGACCGTACCGTCGGCAAGCACACCATCGACCGGGCCCGGCAGCTGGGGGAGCGTACCGCCGAAATGCACCGGGCGCTAGCTTCCGCCGGCCCCGATCGTCCCGACCTCGCTCCAGAGGAAATGACGCCGGCCTACCGGGCCGAAATTACCGATGCCGCGCTGCGGTTACTGGAACGGCAGTTCGCCCAGCTGGCGGAAAAAATGGACGGCTTGCCCGGCCCCGAACAGGTACTCGCCCGACGGGTATTGGGGGCCCACGGGCAGTTGAACGATCGGTTGAGTAGTTTGCGGGATCGCCCGTTGGAGGCCCAGCTTACTCGTATTCACGGCGATTACCACCTGGGGCAGGTACTCTACACCGATACCGATTTCTACATCATTGATTTCGAAGGGGAGCCGCTTTTGACCATCCCCGAGCGTCGGCGAAAGCGCCCGCCCCTCAAGGACGTAGGTGGAATGGTTCGTTCCTTTCACTACGCCGCCCAGGGCCAGCTCCTTCTCAACGCCGAGCGGTACCGGGGGCGCGACCTTACGGAACGGGCGGAAGCTTGGTACCGGGAAGTTTCCGCCAATTACCTGGATGCCTACTTTGCTGCCTCCGGCGACGCCCCCTACCTTCCGGCGCGGGAGGAAGACCGCCGGGCGCTGCTGAATCTTTTCATCCTGGAAAAAGCGGTGTACGAAGTAGCCTACGAACTGAATAGCCGTCCGGCCTGGTTAGCCATTCCGCTGAACGGGGTACTTTCGCTCGTCTAAACAGCCGGTATGAAAATTACGCTTCTGGGGTACGGTAAAATGGGCCGCATCATTGAAAAATTAGCCACCGAAGACGGCCACGAGGTCGTCCTGCGGGTCGACGAAAACAATCGCGCGCAAATCACCGCCGCCGACCTGCGCACTTGTAACGTCGCCATCGATTTTTCCCGTCCGGATGCCGCCATCGATAACATCCGGTTGGCGCTGGAAGCCGGCGTCCCCGTGGTGGTCGGCACGACCGGGTGGCACGACCGGCTGGATGAAGTCAGCGGGTGGGTGGCGGAAAAGGGGGGAGCCCTCTTCTATGCCACCAACTTCAGCATCGGCGTCAATCTGTTTTTCGCCACCGCCCGCTATCTCGCCAGTCGCATCCGCGCGGAGCCATACACCGCGTCCATCGAAGAAACCCACCATACCGAGAAGCTGGATGCGCCATCCGGAACGGCCCTGACCCTGGAGGAAGGCGTGCGGAAGGCACTGGGAGGCCAACCGATTGCGATTGCCTCCTACCGGGAAGACCAGGTTCCGGGCACCCATCTCCTCCGGTTTGCCTCGCCGATTGATACCCTGGAAATCGTGCATACGGCACATTCCCGGGAAGGTTTCGCCCGTGGCGCCCTTGCCGCGGCGGAGTGGGTTCGTCACCGCTCCGGCGTTTTCACGATGTCGGATATGTTGTCCCAAGATTAGTTTGGCGCCGGGGCGCGGGTCCGGTAGACCGATCCTTGCCTTCGCGTTATCTTTGCCCCTACCATCAAACCAATGCCATGCGACGCTTCCTCACCGGATTCCTGTTTACTTTTCTGGTCTCGGCCGTGGGATTCGCGCAGATCCCGAAGACGCAACTGTACGTCTTCGACCTGGCCTTGCGCGATACGGCGGTGGCGCTTACCAATCCGCGGTACCTCAGCGATTTCAACGCATTCGGCTACAACAACCAACCCTACTGGTCGGACGAGGAAACGCTCCTGGCTTCCGTCCAGCTTCCCGGGGAGGCCCAACCCGACATTTACCGCTTCGACCTGGCTAACCGCACCCGGCAGCAACTGACCGATACGGATGCCGGAGAATACAGTCCGAAGGTGC
This sequence comes from Neolewinella xylanilytica, assembly GCF_002934605.1. GTDB lineage: Bacteria > Bacteroidota > Bacteroidia > Chitinophagales > Saprospiraceae > Neolewinella > Neolewinella xylanilytica. Next base: position 207,877 of record NZ_PTJC01000008.1, on the reverse strand, counting down.
AGGTGGCGGGCGGTAACCGATTTACGGCCGTGCGCCAGGAATTCGTGGGTGCCGATACCATCCTAAGGCTGTGGGATTTCCCCGGTGACCTGGCCGATAACGGACGTCCGGTATTTTCCACACAGAGCGATATCGGCTATTACGAATGGCTCAATCCCAGTCAGCTAGCGCTCTTCCTGGTTGAAAATCCGAGCCGGCTGGTGCTATCCGCCGCCGGCGACGGGGCTACCCCCCAGACATTGGCCACCGAGACCGGTCGCACGTTTGCGCGCATGAGCAACGGCAACCTCGTCTACGTCGACAAATCAACGACGCCCTGGCGACTGATGCAGAAAAATCTGTACCGCCTCGATGAACCGGCCGAGTCGGTCGCGGAATTACCCGACGGTACGGAAGACTTCGTGCTGTTGCGCGACGGTAGCTTTCTCACCGGTCAGGGGAGTAAGCTGTACCGCCTGTTCCCGAACCGGGAATCGCGCTGGCAGCTCGTGGCCGACCTCAACTTTTACGGCCTCCGGGATATCACCCGGATGGCGCTGAGCAACGACGGCCAGCTAGCCATCGTCGCCGAATAGCTTTTGCCCTTTGCCTAACCAAGCTTTAAAACCAAGTTTATGATTATTGGATGTCCGAAAGAAATCAAAAACAACGAAAACCGGGTTGCCCTGACTCCCGGTGGAACATTAGACCTCGTGCGGCGGGGGCATACGGTGCTGATTCAAACCGGTGCGGGAACCAATAGCGGCTACACCGACGCGGAGTACGTAGAATCCGGCGCTGAGGTCGTTGCCGATATCGAAACCGTCTACGCCCGTGCCGAGACGATCGTAAAGGTGAAAGAACCCATTGAGTATGAATACAAACTCGTACGGGAAGGACAACTGTTGTTCACCTATTTCCACTTTGCCAGTTCGCGGCCCCTCACCGAGGCCATGGTGCGCAGTAAAGCCATTTGCCTGGCTTACGAAACGGTCACCGGACCGAAAAACACGTTGCCCCTGCTCGTCCCGATGAGTGAGGTAGCCGGTCGCATGGCCGTCCAGGAAGGCGCGCGATACCTGGAGAAACCCGCCGGTGGACGGGGCATCTTACTCGGTGGTGTCGCCGGGGTTCCCCCCGCCCGCGTGCTGATCCTCGGTGCCGGGGTAGTGGGTACCGAAGCTGCGAAAATGGCGGCCGGCCTACGGGCCAACGTCACCGTGATGGACATCAACCTGGACCGTCTCCGCTACCTGGCCGATACCTTACCGGCGAACGTCACCCTGGTGTTCTCCAACGAGTACAACATCCGCCGCGAGCTACCGCGGACCGATCTCATCATCGGGGCCGTGCTCATACCGGGTGCCAAGGCCCCCCACCTGATCACCCGCCAGATGCTGGGGGAGATGCGGGACGGAACCGTGGTCATCGACGTTGCCGTTGACCAGGGCGGTTGCATCGAGACCTGCCACCCCACCACCCACGAAGATCCCACGTACACCATCGACGGCGTCATTCACTACTGCGTGGCGAATATGCCCGGTGCGGTGCCGTTCACCAGCACACTAGCGCTTACGAACGCCACCTTCCCTTATTTACTGCAGATCGCCGACAAGGGCTGGGAACGCGCTACGGCGGAGAACGAAGGCTTACGGGCCGGTCTCAACGTCGTTCGCGGTGAAATTGTCCTGCCCGAAGTTGCCGAGGCCTTCGGTATGCCCGTGGTTTCCTAATTACCTTTGGCGCATGATTCGCACAACGTTACCCACCCTGCTCTTCGCCCTGCTGGCGTCCATTCCCCTGCGTTCGCAGCAGCTGGTCGACCGTAGCCTGCCGGAGTTTTCCTTCGACAGCCTGCAGCTGGCCGGTGAGATGCATTTCCTGGCCTCCGACTTCCTGGCGGGTCGGCGTACCGGCTCGCCCGGTAATGAGATCGCCGCGGAATACATTGCCGCTCAACTCCGTGGCTTCGGTTACGAACCCATCAATTCAGCAGACAGCAGTTACTTCCAGGAAGTACCGTTGCGCCGCGTCCAGGCACCCACCACCGGTTTGGTAACTATTGGAGACAACGTCTACTCCATGGACGACGATCTACTGGTAGTACGCGGCCCGGAAGCCAGTGCCGAGACCGAAGTAGTATTCGCCAACTTCGGCTGGGTGGACCCGGAAACCGGCGAGAACGATTACGCCGATCTCGACGTCGAAGGTAAAATCGTGATTACCCGCGCGGGGCTTCCCGGCGATCAGAGCCAGCAGGCGGTGTTTCGGGGTATCCAGGAGAAAGCCGAAATGGCCGCCGCGGCCGGAGCGGTTGCCTTATTTGAAATCTACAGCCTCCCGTTTCCCTGGAATGGTTTCCGCAATTATTTGGGCGGCGAGCGACTGACGATCAGCGCCGGAGAAAGCGCGGATATCCCGTACGGCTTCATCCGCTTCGGCGACGACGTTATCCAGCGCTTGCAACAAGCCGGCACCACCATGGAAGGTGCCGTAACCAGCAGCGGCATGCGGGTAGATCGACTGGACAGCCGTAACGTCGGTGGCATACTGCGCGGAAGCGATCCGGAGGTCAGCGATGAATACCTGCTGATGACGGCCCACTTCGATCACGTTGGCGTAGGCCGGCAGGGTGGGGGAGCGTACACCGAAGCCGATAGTATTTTCAACGGTGCGCGTGACAACGCCATCGGTACCATCAGCCTGTTGGCTGCGGCGCGTGCCTTCGCGGAACGCCCGCCCCGCCGGTCGGTGATCGTACTGGCCGTTACCGGCGAGGAAATGGGGCTGCTCGGTAGCAAGTACTACGCCGACCATCCACTGGTGCCCCTGGAGCAAACCGTCTTCAACTTCAATACCGACGGCGGCGGCTACAACGATACGTCGGCCATCTCCCTCATTGGCGCCAACCGTACCGGCATCGACGAGCAGGTAAACGTTGCCGCCAAGGCGTTCGGTAAACGCGTGATTAGCGATCCGGCACCGGAACAAGGATTGTTCGACCGCTCCGACAATGTAAGCTTTGCCGCCATGGGGGTACCCGCGCTGACGTTCGCTCCCGGCTTCGGCGGATTCGACGATACCATCATGCGATATTACCACCAGGTGACGGATAATCCGGAGACGATCAACATGCGGTATTTGACCGAGTATTGCCAAATCTTTACACTGGCTGCGCGGCTTATTGCCAATCGCGACGTTGTTCCTTTCTGGACGGAAGGTGATAAGTACGAAGCTGCGGGAAAATCGCTTTACGGAACCGGCAAATAGCAAACCTATGACCAAACCGCTTTATACCTTCGAGGATATCCAAAACCTGGAGTTTCCACCCGTTATCGTGTACGCCGTACCCGTAATGGTCGCCCTTACGATCATCGAGTGGTTCATGCGCCGCCGCGAGTACGTCCACGAACTGGAAGAAGCGGCGCAGGCCCTGGGTTACGATACGTCACTTCGTCCCACGCTGCGGAAAAGCGGTTACAATCCTTTCCGGTACACCAGTTACCGGAATGCCTACGCCGAGGAATTAACGGACTACATCGCCGGTCGGCAGGGAACCAGCCACGCCGATAAGCATAAGTACGACATCAAAGACGGGCTGGCCGCCGCCGGGGTGGGTATCGGTAACCTGGTAAGTACCGCATTAGTAAAGGCCGCTACTTTCGGCATCATCCTCTTCTTTTACAACCTCACGCCCCTCTACATCCCGACGACCTGGTGGAGCTTCATCGCCTGTTTCTTCGTGGTCGACTTCTGTCGCTACTGGGCCCACCGCGTGAGTCACGAGCAGCGCTTCTGGTGGGCTACCCACGTCACCCACCACAGCTCGGAGCAGTATAACTTCACGGTATCGTTTCGCCTGAGCTGGACGCAGCATATTAAAGTGATCTTCTTCATTCCGGCCGCGCTGCTGGGCTTCGACCCCTTCGTCTTCTTTATCTGTATGCAAATCGGGGTATTGTACCAGTTCTGGATCCATACCGAACTGATCGACCGGATGTGGGCGCCCATCGAATACTTCTTCGTTACCCCCAGCCACCACCGCGTACACCACGCCACGGAGGAAAAGTACCTCGACAAAAACTACGGCTCCAGCCTTATTATCTGGGATCGGATGTTCGGTACCTTCTGTCCGGAGCAGGAAACCCCCAACTACGGCATCCTCAAGCCAGTCAATAGCTACAATCCCATTAAACTGGTCTTTCACGAGCACATCGACATGCTCAAGGACATGAAGACGTACCGGCACCCGAAAGCCTGGTGGCGGATCATGTTTCACGGGCCGGGGCTGACCCTGGACAAGGAGCGGCACTACGGATTCTACAAATACAAGAACGGAGAAATGCCCCAGGAAGAGGCCGCAACGAACCAAGCGATGGAAAAGCCGGTCGCACAGCGAAACCCGCGCAACGTTGTGGTGTAGGTAGGAGTTTGCTGAAAATCGCTATTTTACGTATCGCATAACCCTCCCACCATGCCCCTCTTCAACGACCTTAAACGCATCTTCTTCGGCGCCAAATCAGTTGCCAAACACCAGGCATCCCGGGCGGGCGACGTGGCGCGGGAAGCGGGCGACGAACTAGCCGATCAAGGGGAAGAGCTCTTCGATCTTACGAGGCGCGCCACCAGAGACCTCGCCGCCCGCGCCCCGGGCTACATCGAAAAGGGGAAGGGTGCGCTGTCCGAACTGGGGGATAAAGTGTACAAGCAGGACCCCCCCAAACCAGCTAAGCCTACGCCCCCGACGGATGAGGACGATGGCGACGCTTTCGACTTCGATAGCCTCGATCTTACTTCCGAAGCGGATGCACCCAAGTCCGGTAGCATCGATTTCGAAGCGGATCTCGTCGAAGACACCCCTCCCTCCGCTAAGGAGCCTTCCGCTCTCAACCAGCTTGCCGATTCCACGCTGGACGCGGCCGCCCGCACCGGGGTGAAAGCCAAACAAATGGCCAAGGAGGCCGGTGACGAATTACTCGACCGCGCCGCCCGTACCGGCGCGGATCTAAAGGGAAAGGCGGATAAATTCATCGATCACGCCAACCGCGAGGCGGAAAAGATGCGACTGGAAGACAGCATCGAGGAAGCCAAACGTGCCGCCGCGCAGGCGGAAGCTCGCGCCCGTGCCTTCGACAACAAGGAAAACGAACGGGACGCCTCCGGATCTACGCTCAGCGGTACCGATTCCTTCTTCGACCGCGCGGATCGCTTTGCCCGCGGGGATTATCACAACGAGGGAGGTAAGGATATGCGGGTCCAGAACGATCCGGACTACAAGCCGCGCAAAAAGAGCGACTTAATTGCCGGCTTTGACGACAACGATAACGACGGGGACAGCCTGATCGACGACGCTATCCTCGAAGAAGAGTAGCGTCCAGCGCCCGCCTGATGGCCCTGGCCTTGTCGGCCGCGCCGGGGTGATCGCCGTGTACACACATGGTATCTACCGTGATGGTGCGCACCTCGCCGTTCACCGTTCGCACCCGCCCATCCAATAACAACCTTACTTGCTCGACCGCTTCCTCCACGCTTTCGATGGCAGCATCGGCGTGGTGCCGCGAGCGAAGGTCGAGATTGTCCTCGTAGCGACGGTCTACGAAGCCTTCCGCGTAAAACAACAAGTTCGCCGCTGTCGCTACCTCCTTTAACGCGCCATTTGGCGGGCCGTAAAGAATGGGAACCTCCAGTGCTTTCATCACCGAGACCAATGCTTCCGCGGCCGCGGTTTCCCGGTTAGCGTAATGGTAAAGGGCACCGTGGAGCTTCAGGTGGTGCAGCCGACTACCGGCGGCCTGCACCATTCCCTGGAGTGCGGCTACCTGGTAGACTAACCAGGCCCGGAGCTGGTCGGTAGCGGGTTGGCGGGGGGAGCGGCCGAAATGCTTTCGGTCCGGAAAACTCGGATGCGCGCCAATCGACACCCCGTGCTCCAGCGCCAGATCGATCGTACGTTGCATGGTCAGGGCATCTCCGCCGTGGAAGCCACAGGCGACGTTGCAGGCATCGAGATAGGGCATCAGGGCCGCGTCGTCTCCGATTTGACGTTCGTACCAGGACTCCCCCAGGTCGGCATTCAGTTCCATGGCAATGGGTAGAAAAGGGTTTTAGTCCGATTTACTTATTGATCCTGCGCTCGCCGCCCATACATTATTGGGAGAATATGCTACCTTGACGGAACAAAAGCTGATCATGCAACGCAGAAACTTTCTCAAATCTACCGCATTATTTGGTGCAGCACTGGCCGCCAGCCAGGCAAATGCCTTCTCTCTCTGGAAAAATTCCGCCCAAAAGCGCATCGCGCTCGTGGGGACGGGTATTCGGGGTAGCTCGCTTTGGGGCAGAAACCTGGTGGAGAACTACGGAGAGCAGGTAGAATTCGTCGGACTTTGCGACATCAACCCGGGCAGGGTAGCCTTCGTGAAGGGGGCCATGGGGGTCGATTGTCCGGCGTACACGGACTTCGATAAAATGATGACCGAGGCCAAGCCGGAGTGGGTCATCGTCACCACCATGGACTCCACTCACGATGCCTTCATTATCGGCGCGATGGAACACGGCGCCAACGTCATTACGGAAAAGCCGATGACCACCGACGCGGAGAAGTGCCAGGCCATTCTGGATGCCCAGGAGCGAACCGGAAAGCAAGTACTGGTGACGTTCAATTACCGCCACTCTCCCCACAATACGGCCATCAAGCAACTGTTGCACGACGAGGAAGTTGGTAAAGTGACCAGCGTCGATTTCCACTGGTACCTCAACGTCTACCACGGCGCGAGCTACTTCCGCCGGTGGCACGGCTACGTCGAGAACAGCGGGTCGCTTTGGGTACATAAGGCGACGCACCACTTCGATCTGCTCAACTGGTGGGTCAATGCCAAACCCGTAGCCGTAACCGCCTTCGGTGCATTGGAGCACTACGGAAAGAACGGCCCCTTCCGCGGCGAATCCTGCCGGAGCTGCGAGCACAAAGCGGAATGCCCCTACTACTGGGATATCACCGAAGACGAATACCTCATGAACCTCTACGTCGATAACGAGGAGTACGACGGCTACATCCGCGACAGCTGTGTATTCCGGGAGGACATTAATATCTGGGACAAGATGAGCGCCCAAATCCTCTACGACAACGACGTGGTGGTCAACTACAGTCTCACCACCTATAGCCCCTACGAAGGGTACCGGATCGCCTTCAACGGTCACAACGGACGCATCGATTCCTGGGAAGACATTCCCTACCAACGGGGTGAGTACAGCAAGGACGAACAGGCCGCCCTCCACGGAGCGGAAATGGAGTTCAAGACGGAGGAGGTGCCCACGGAATTCCACGAAGTCATCCTGCACAAGAATTTCGAGCGGGACTTCAAGAGCATTAAAGTGCCGAAGTACCGGTACGGCCACGGCGGTGGTGACCGCCGCATGCTGGATTATCTGTTCGTCAATCCCGACGCCGCGGATCCGTTAGGGCATATGGCTGGTACCACGGATGGCGCCTACTCGGTCCTTATCGGTATCGCGGCGCGAAAAAGCATCGCGGAGGGGCGCATGGTCCGGCTGGACGAGCTTGTCAAGGTATAGAACGGGAACAATTGCCGGGGCGGGGGAATTACAGTGGTGAATCATCACTAACCCCGCCATGGCCACAGCCACCAACGTACAGATCGAGCCTTCCTGGAAGGAGGCACTGGAACCCGAATTTTCGAAGCCCTATTTCGGCACCCTCATCCGCTTTCTCAAGGAAGAGAAGGCCGATAAGACCATTTACCCCCCGGGTTCGCTCATCTTCAATGCCTACAATACCACCCCGATCGACCAAGTCAAGGTGGTTATCCTGGGGCAAGACCCCTACCACAATCCGGGGCAGGCCATGGGGCTGAGCTTCAGCGTTCCGCAGGACGTTACGGTGCCCCCGAGTCTACGCAATATTTACAAGGAGATTCACGACAGCCTCGGACTACCGATACCGAACCATGGCGACCTGACGAAGTGGGCCGAACAGGGGGTGTTTCTCCTGAACGCAATGCTCACCGTGGAGCGGAACAAGCCGGGCAGTCATAAGCGTTCCGGGTGGCAATACTTTACTGACGCCAGCATCAAGGCAGTGAGCGATAAAACCGAGCACACCGTTTTCATGCTTTGGGGGGCGTTCGCCCGTAAAAAAGCCGAATTGGTAGATTCCACTCGCCACCTCGTGCTGGAGAGTGCGCACCCCAGTCCGTTTTCGGCTGACAAAGGTTTTTTCGGCAACGATCATTTCCAAAAGGCTAATGAATACCTGCGGCAGCACGGAAAAGCGCCGATTGATTGGGGCGTGCAGTGAGCTGGCCGCCGCCGACGGCTTACATTTGCAAAAAAGGGCAGTTAGTTGGTCTATCCATTCCTTTTCCTGGTACTCTTGTTGCTGAGCTGTGGCTCCGAGGCGCCAACCGTAGTACACGAGGTTAAAACCGTCAGCGGCCACTTGCGCTACGAGGCCGCCGGGGGTACCGTCACGGCGGACTTGCTCCTGCCCGATTCGACCCGCCAGGTTCCCGGCATGATGGGCAATACGATGGAAGCACTCGACGGCCTTCCCGGACGTAGGTTCCGGTACACGGCCAAGCGAAAGCTCCCGGAGGTGGTACGCTTCACGGTGGATGATCAGGGCGAACCTGCTGTCTTCAGTTTCGTCACCCATGGGATCTTCATCGATTCACTGCCCGACACCCTTAATCGCAGTGCATCGGTGCGTTTCGACGTGGCGGATCGCGGGCTGACGGAGCGCGAAAGCCTGGTCATCTTTTTCGAGCCCGGTGACCGGAGTACCCCGAAACGTATCCTGGTAACCGGCCCCACCAGCAGCGGAACCGTCTCATTGCCTTTTCAGGCCATTGACGACATCGCGCCCGGCAGTTACGAAGTGTACCTCGTCAAGCAACGGGTCTTCAAGGATCAGATCGGGAACATTAAAACCAGCATTCAGACCGAATACTTTACCGAATCGAAAGCAGTAGTGGTTGAGTAGACCCGAAAAACCAATTTATATGAACGTATTACTCTTGGGCGCCGGAGCGCGGGAACACGCCCTGGCCTGGAAACTTTCAGCCAGTCCCCTCTGCGCTAACCTGTACATCGCCCCGGGCAACGCCGGCACCAGCGACCACGGGACGAACGTGGCCGTCGATCCGAACGATTTTTCCGCGGTCAAGGACCTGGTCGTGGATAAGAATATCAAGCTAGTCGTTTGCGGGCCGGAGGAACCGTTGGTACGGGGTATCAAAGATTATTTCAGCAGCGACGACCGGCTCAAAACCGTTTACTTCATCGGCCCTAGCCGGGAAGCCGCACGCCTGGAAGGGAGCAAGACGTACGCCAAGGCATTTATGGAGGAATATGGCATTCCTACCGCAGCTTACCGCCGGTTTACCGTAGACGAAGTCTCGGAGGCCATTGACTACGTTGGCAACTGCGCGACGCCGGTAGTGCTCAAAGCCGACGGACTGGCCGCGGGTAAGGGTGTGTTAATCCTGGACGATATCGAAGAGGCGAAAGGGGAGGTGCGGGCTATTCTGGAAGGAAAATTCGGGGAAGCCGGATCGAAGGTCGTCGTCGAGGCGTTTCTCGACGGCATCGAGTTCTCCGTGTTCGTACTCACCGACGGCAAGAGCTACCGTATCCTGCCTACCGCCAAAGACTATAAGCGCATCGGGGAAGGGGACACCGGCCCGAATACCGGCGGGATGGGAAGCATCAGCCATCCGCCCTTTGTAGATGCCGACCTGATGCGAAAGGTGGAACAGCGGATCATTCAACCTACCCTGAAGGGAATTGCCGCCCGCAAGCTCGACTACCGGGGCTTTATCTTTTTCGGATTGATCGTCGTGGAGGGCGAACCCCACCTCATCGAGTATAACTGCCGCCTCGGGGATCCCGAAACCCAGTCCGTGCTCACCCGGCTAAACAACGACTTCATGCAACTGATGCTCGAAACCGCCGAGGGGGAACTCGGCGCGGCAGTCGTCGATATGGACGACCGGCAAACGGCAACGGTGGTGCTCGTTAGCGGAGGCTATCCGGGAAAGTATGAAAAGGGAAAGGCCATATCCGGAATCGATACGGTGCGGGACAGTCAGGTTTTTCACGCCGGCACCAAACGCAGGGAAGACGGGCAAATCGTCACCGACGGCGGTCGGGTGTTGTCGCTGACCAGCTACGGTGAAACCTTCCAGGAAGCCCTCCGGAAGTGTTACGCGAATGCGGAAAAGATTGCCTTCGAAGGCGCTAACTACCGGTCTGATATCGGTTTCGACCTGTGAGCCTATGCCCCTTTTATTATTTGATTCAGCCAACCGCGTCGACTTATTACCGCTGACTTACGCGCGACCCGTCGCCGATTTGCGGTTAGGGATTCTCACCCTCGGGGAAAAGTGGGCGCGCAGGTTGGATATGCCGGCTAGCTATCTGTCTGCCCCTTACCTCCGCCGGCTGTTCCCGCCAAACTTCGGTGAAGACAACTTGCTGATCGAAGGAAGCCTGGTACCCGATGTTTCCAACGTATCCTGGATAGAAGGTATCCCGGAAAACACCGCGTGGCTTCGGGGGGGGGCACTTCTGGTCGCCCGGCTGAACGAGGAGCGAGCGCGGGCATACGCCACGGATCGTACACTGGATGGCGTGAACGTCCAGGACGCCCCCCATCTGCCCTACCGGTTCGTTTCCCGTCCTGCGGACCTGTTTCTCCAAAACGGGGAGGCTATCGTATCCGATTTCGAATTGATTACCGGTGGCCGGACTTCCGAGGCGTTATCGGCTTCCAATACCCTCATCGGCCCGCCCGAGAATTTGTTCTTGGAAGCGAACGTCACCCTGGAAGCCTGTATTCTGAACGTGGAATCCGGTCCCATCTACATCGGGAAGGATGCCACGGTGCTAGAAGGCTGCCTACTACGGGGGCCGATCTCGATTGGGCAGGAAGCGGTGGTGAAAATGGGCGCCAGGATCTACGGGGGAACGACCGTAGGACCGGACTGCAAGGTCGGGGGCGAGATCAGCAACGTCGTTTTTCAGGGCAACAGCAATAAGGGACACGACGGTTACCTCGGGAATGCCGTAGTGGGCGAATGGTGTAACCTGGGCGCGGATACGAACGCCAGTAACTTGAAAAATGATTACGGAGAGGTGAAAGTGTGGTCGTACGCGGAAAACCGGATGGTGGGAAGCGGACTGCAGTTTCACGGACTTATCATGGGCGATCACAGTAAAACCGGCATCAATACGATGTTGAATACGGGCACCGTGGTCGGCTTCAGCGCGAACGTATTCGGAGCGGGGTTTCCACCGTCCTTCATCCCGTCTTTCAGCTGGGGCGGGGGAGAGGGGCTACAGCCCTATCGCGTGGAGAAAGCCATGGCAACCGCCGAAAGGATGATGGAACGCAGGAAGCATCCTTTTACGCCATTGCACCGGGAACTATTCCTCGCCATCTTCGAGAGCAGCGCGTCCTACCGAGAATAGGCTTTAGCCCGCCGACACCTTTCGCTCGCTACGCATCCCGAGGTAAAGCACTACCACCAGGCTCAGTATCCCCGCTAGTGCTAGGGTGGCGAACGGCGTATCCATCTCGGTATCGGGCACGAAGGTGCCGGCTTGGTAGGTAGTAATTACCTGTAGGCCGTTGAACAAGAGGTGTAGAATTACCGGTACCCATAATGAGCCGGTCCAGCGATAACTGTATCCCAGCAGTACCCCGAGCAACAGTCGGGGAAAAAATCCAGCGAATTCCAGATGGATGGCGGAAAAAATGATGGCGGCCACCCAAATAGCGGCCGTTCCACTCATCATGCTACGCAGCAACCGTCCCTGCAGCAATCCCCGAAACATAAGCTCTTCGGCAAAGGCCGGAACCACCGCAACGGTCAGGAGGGCAACGGCAAGCTCGGATATGCTTTCGATTCGCAGTACGCTGGCGAGCAGGGCGTTGCCTTCCGCTTCCGACCGGACCATCCAATCCGGGAGGTCGAGCTGTAGGTTGAAGTAGGCTGCCAGGGCAACGAGGGGAATTCCGAAGAGAAAAACCAGTATGGCATTGCCGATCATGCCCGGATGCCGGGGGCGAACGAATCCTGCCGCGTCCGACCACCTACGTCCGTACGTAAGCAGCAGCGCCAGCAGGGCGGGTATTCCCCAGGTGCCCAGGTTGTTGATGAGGAGCAACAGCCGGAGCTGCATGCGCTCACCCACCGTCGCGAGGGGCTCGCCGGCGCTAACGAGGGCTATTCCGAAATGCTTTGCCAGCATCGTGACGCCGAAACTGGTCAATAACACCATCCCGATCACGCATAGGACAGTGTGAAGAAGAAGCTGAATACCGCTGGCGGTTCCGATGGGGGGCGTCGTGTCGGGCATAGAGTAGTATAACCTGCGAGTCGGCAGAAGTTTGCGTTCTACCTTTACGACGTGCAGCTTTCCGTAGTCATTGTCAGCTATAACGTCCGACACTTCCTCGAGCAGTGCCTGCTTAGCGTAGCGCGGGCGGTCGAGGGAATGGATGCCGAAGTGTGGGTGGTGGACAACAACTCCGCGGACGGTTCGGTGGAAATGGTCAGGCAACGGTTTCCCTGGGTTCAGGTAATTGCAAACCAAGACAACCCGGGCTTTTCCGTGGCTAATAACCAGGCTTTGCGCCGGAGCGCAGGAAAATACCACCTTCTCCTCAACCCCGATACCGTCGTTCAGGAAGATACCTTCCACCAATGTTATGCTTTCGCAGAGTCCCGTCCCGACTTGGGAGGATTAGGCGTGAAGATGATCGACGGCAGCGGCCGTTTCCTGCCGGAAAGCAAGCGCGGACTGCCCACGCCCTGGGTGGCGTTCACCAAGGCTTTCGGTTTGTCGAGGCTATTTCCTACATCGGCTCGCTTCAATACCTACCACCTCGGATACCTCGACGAAGACGCGGTGCACCGGGTCGACGTGTTGGCGGGGGCTTTTATGTGGCTGCGGGCCAGCGCGCTGGAAACCGTCGGGCTACTGGACGAGGCCTTCTTCATGTACGGAGAAGACATCGACCTTTCGTACCGCATCACGAAGGGTGGCTACCACAATTACTACTTCCCCGGTACCCGTATCCTGCACTACAAGGGAGAAAGCACCAAGCGGGGCAGTTTGAACTACGTTCGGGTATTTTACCAGGCCATGGTGATCTTTGCCCGGAAGCACTATTCCGGGTCCCGGGCGAGTCTGTTGGTCTGGATGATGCAGCTGGCTATTTACGTCAGGGCAATCGCGACGGTCGGCTACCATCTCTGGAGCAGGCTGCGATTTCCCGTCCTGGACGCCGCAGGAATTTACGTGGGCCTGATTATACTGAAACGGACGTGGGCGGCCTACCACTTTAACGATCCGGGCTACTTTCCCGATTACGTTAACCGTATCCATTTTCCGGCTTATACGCTGCTGTGGACCGCCAGCATTTTTCTCGGTGGGGGCTACGACCGTCCTTACGATTACGGCCGCTTGCTGCGTAGTCTGGCCATCGGTACGTTAATGCTGCTGTCGGTTTATGGACTGTTGCCCGAGGATTTACGTCCTAGCCGGGCACTCCTGGTCCTGGGTGCCAGTTGGGCCGTTGGTTGGACCTTGCTCCTGCGCGCCGGCGCCCGAATTATTAGCCGTCAACCGATCGGATCCGGAGGCGATACCCGCCTGGTTATCGTAGGCGGCGTGGCGGAAACGGAGCGCACCCTAAGTCTGCTCCAGCGGGTTGGGGCGAAAGGGCACTTTATCGGGCGAGTGCGGCCCGGCGGCCGAAACGAGGCCGTCACCGAATCCCATACCGACGACATTGGTAGCGCGGATCGTCTCGTAGCGCTGGCGCACCTCTACCGGGTGGAAGAGATCATCTTTTGCTCTGCGGATCTTGACATCGGCGATATCCAGCGCTGGATGAGTGAGCTGGGCCCGGATCTCCAGTACCGAATCTTACCGGAAAAGAGCCGCAGCATCATCGGGAGCCACCGCCCCGACCAACGGGGGACGCTATATACCATCGACGTGCATTTGCGGATCGACGATCCGGTTTACCGCCGGGGTAAGTGGTTATTCGACCGGACGTTGGCCTTGGCTCTCCTCCTTACGCTACCGATTACCGTTTGGCCGGTTATCGACAAGCGGAATTACCTGTTCAATCTCCTGCGAGTACTGATCGGGCGGCGTAGTTGGGTTGGTTACCATCCCGAAGATCCGGACGCAAGGCTTCTGCCCGCCATTCGACCCGGGGTGATTTATCCCGGTATTGCCATCGGGGTGGACGACGCACCCGCCATTCACCACCTGAACGTTCTGTACGCGCGGGATTATCGGGTCACGGACGACTGGCAGTTGGTTCTGCGGTACTATCGTTACCTGGGAAACGGAGGAAACGATTGATCAGCGTTTACCCGCCGCGTCCTTCCGAAATCCGGCGAAAAACTCGGACAGCGAATCGAATTCCCGGCGCCAGCTGAGGCCCGTTCCCACCTGGATCCGGCGGCCGCTGGCGATGTCGGGCTGGCGCCGCTGGTAGACGCGAAGTTTTAGGGATCTGCTGTCATTGAGGACGTACTCCAGCACGACATCGTTGCCGATGAAGGTCCCGGTGTTGCCACCCGTGACGGTCTGGTCGTTTAAAACATTGACGTCGCCACTCAGGCTGAGGCGATTGTTGAAGTCACGCCGAAAGGAAAACTCTACCGTCTGGCCGCGACGACTGATGGCATCCGGGGTAGTATTCGTGTAGTTGTTGTAGGCGATATCGAAGTCAAAACCGGAGATAAAGGCATCTTCCCCGAAGGCATCTTCCAGCAGGTCGTTCAACAGCAGACTGAGGTAGCTGGATAACCACTCGCTGACCGTATTGACGGCGACGTCGGCAACGTTAAAGCTGAGGTCACCGGGTAGGAACTGGCCGACTGCGATCAGGCCGAATACCTGGCGATTGAGCTCACTCTGGTCGAGCAGCAGCTGTCGGCGCTTATTATTGGCGTAGGTTTCCAGCGTTCCGTCCAGGTTCGGGAAGCCAATATCGAAATTGATATCCGGTTGGGTAAGAATCCCGTCCAGCTTGAGCGTCAGGTCAATATCCGTAGCCTGGCCGGCTGCACGCGTCAGGTCGTTGATCCCGTCGCCGGCGCCATCCAGCGGAAGGTACTCCCGGATAAAGTTAATGATCGGCGTTTTCAGATTTTGGTAATCGGCGGCAATATCAATGCGGGCGGCAAAGGGATCACCGGACCAGTTTACCGTTCCCCCCGGGCGTACGGAGAATTCCTTGTTAACGACCTTGTAGAGGGTGAAGAGGTAATCTCCTTCCGTCAGGGTGATGGTCCCGTACATCTGTAAATCGCCGTCCCGTGGGATGCGTAAGCTCAGGTTGCCGTTGCCCCGCCCCCGGAGGATGTCACCAACCTCTTCGTCGAAAATAATTTCCCCGACGGCCTCGTCCGTCACCTCGATTTCCATTTCCAGGCTTACCCCGGTAGGGTCGGTGGCGGCGGTAACCTGTTCTTTCTCTTTGTAAACGGTTCGGTCCACAAACCGCACGTTGTCGATCGGCCCGGCTCCGGCCCCCTGGGTGACGGGTATGGCGAGCCTTGAATCACGCCCGACAGTTGCCCGTACGTAGATGTCGGTCTGCCGGAAATTGCCCGTGAAATCTACCGTCCCGCCGCCAATGGCTTGCCCGTAAAAGTTAGGATTATCGCCAGGGGCGAGATCGAGCGCGAGGAAGCGATCGGTGCGCAGCCGCGCATTAATGCCCAGGTTTTTCAGCCGGTCGTGGGTGATGCCACCCGTCAGACGGGCTACATTGTTGTTCCGGTCGAGCAAGCGGGTGCCGGCCAGGTCGAACAGGTTGTTGGTGATGCGTACCCGGGAATCATTGAAGTGGTACCGGGTCTGCAGGTAATCCAGCGTGAAAGCGCCGGCGGAGGCGTCAATGTAGCCCTGGACGTCAGGCTCGCTGGCGGGGCCGACCACGTTAAGCTGCGCATTTATTTTACCCACGATATCCGATACGGAACCCCCTACCCAGTAGCGCGCCAGATCGAGGGGATAGCCGGTGACGTTTACCGTCAAATCCAGGTAATTCCGCTCCTGGTCCACGCGGGGATTTTCTGCCAGGTCGGCCAGGTTAAAGGTGGCTTCGGCGATGAGCTGGGAAGTGTCCCGGTTCAGATTCAGGAAGGCGCTTACCCTTCC
The DNA here is from genome assembly GCF_002934605.1 of Neolewinella xylanilytica. GTDB lineage: Bacteria > Bacteroidota > Bacteroidia > Chitinophagales > Saprospiraceae > Neolewinella > Neolewinella xylanilytica. The sequence continues at coordinate 191,686 of NZ_PTJC01000008.1, read as the reverse complement.
CTTAGGACTTGGCGCCCGCAAATCCACCCGCAGGTATCCGTAATCGTCTCCGTTGATCAGCATGGTATCGCTGCGGAGGTCGGCGCTCAGCCCCTGCAGCAGGAACACGTCGTCGACTCCCAGGTGGACGTCGACCAGGCCACCAAAATCGAGCGCTTGGTAATTCCAGACGGAGTCGACCAGGCTCAGGGCCATGTTGTCTAGGTTGAGGTCCAGTCCCCGGTTGCCCCGTTTGGTAAGCCGGATGCTGCGCTCTCCGCTGCGGAGGCTGAAATTTCGGGTATCGATGTACTGGGGGCCGATCACGATCCGATTATCCCGACGAATCGTCCACGGTTCCTGAAAGAGGACCAGATCAGAGTCATCGAAGCGAATGGCGTAATTGGCGGTATCGGGCAGGGTGATCTGTCCGTTCAGGTTAAGCTTATCCAAAAAGATGCCTCCGGCGCCCCCGTAATTGATGCCGAAATTGATGGTATCCCGGTCGATAAGGCTTAACAAGGTCAACTGATCGAGGATGGGTTTGCCATTCACCAGGGTGCTGTCGATGAGGAGATCGAGCTCCCCCTCCGATCCTTCCCCCTTCGTTCTAACGATCAGGTCTACGAAGGAAAGGTTGTCGTAGGTAAAGCGGGGTGCAATCAGTTCCGCGCGTAAAGCGTCCTGAAAGCCGTCGTAGCTCCCGGTGAGATGTACGTCGACGAGGGGGCCGAGCTTCGGGTTGATCAGCCGGTTGAGACCTTTGGAGTCCAGGATCGTGACATCGAAACTGAAGCGGTTGTCGGTTGGGAAGGCCCGGGGCATTTTAATTTGCAGTCGGTCTGCCCATCCGGGGTAATATTCCACTAAGTATTTCGTGAGGCTGGAAGAAACCTCGTTAATGTCGAAGCGACCGACGATCTCCCCTTTTGCTACATCACTTTCTAGTTTGACGACTTTTTGCCCCGCCTCATTGAAGTTGGAGTAGGCCAGCAGCTGCCCGATGTTGATGACGGCGGTGTCCCGAATTACGCGGAAGCTATCCAAATCGATGCGTCCTTCCATATCGCTGAATACGGTATTGACGATATTCAGGTCGACGTCGCCGGAAAGTATGATGAGCCGTTCGCTCAGGTTCAGTGCCTGAAGGTCCATACGGTTGATTTCCGCACTGAAGTCGAAAACCGGGATGCTGTCACGAAAATTCAGCTCCCCGAGAAAGTTCAGGTCGATATTTTCATCGGCAATGGCGAAACTACCGTCAAAAAATTCTTGCTGCAACCGACCGTTAATCCGGGCGTTTTCGTACCGATACTCCTTGAATTCCAGGGTTTCGATCGTGGCATTGAGGTTGGCGTTGGCGGTGCCGGAGGTAAGGCCCTGGCCATCCTCGATAGTGGCGGTGAAGTTGACGATCCCAAGGTCCTCGTTGTTGATCCAGGTGCCCAGGTCGAAGCGGTCGAGCGATAGCGATCCGCTGTATTCTGCCCGCTCGGCACCGTTCTCGATGTCGAGCCGCATATCCAGGATAGCCCGTCCGATGTCTGTCCGCAGATCGCCCTTAGCAGCAAAATCCGTGAAAAAGCCGTCGAACCGACCGTTGAAGTTCAACCGGCCCAATTTGCTGAAGTTTGCCGGCAGGTTCATCCGGGGGATGAGGCGTCGCAGGGAGGTAACGCTGGTCCGCAGGGCGTCGAGTTCCAGGTTCAGGGCCTCCGAACCCGGTTGCGCCAGGTTGCGACTACTGAAGCTGCCTTCGAGATAATTGTTTTCATCCAATGCCAGCACCACGTCTTGCGCCCGCAAGTTGTTGACGCGGCCGGTAAAGGATCCCCCGAGACGGATATTCCGGTCGCGATTGTCCCGGAAGAAGGGATTAAAGCGAAGGTTCCGGGCAAAATACAGTATGTCCCGAATGCTAACCATGCTCGGTTGGAGTTCGATATTCATCCGCACGCGGTCGTTGAATTCGGACCAGGATTCCCAACCGCCGGGAAAGGTAAAACTGAGGGAATCGGCAAGCGAACTGTTGGGGGTAATCAGGGCCAGGTCGTTAAAGACCAACTCCGTCGGGGCAATCCGTAGTTCCCTGACGCTGAGCCGGTCGAGAACGAAACCACTCCTCTCCTCGAGGCTGAGATGTTCCACGGCCGCGGACATCTCACCGGAAGCATACACCACGTCGGTCAGTTCCAGGTTAATGTCGGAAACGCCCAGCCGTGCGAAGTCAACCGACTCAATGTCAGCCGTTTCAATCGGTGGCTTACGGTAATTATTGAGATCGAACACGCCGTCAATTATTTCCAGCGCATCTATGGCAACCTGGAGACTCACCCGGTTGCTGTCCGTCAGCGTACTATCGATGGACCGGATGGCTTGGTCTAACCCCGGCACGGAGCTGAGCGGGGTAGGTGGGATGGAAGTCTGCCGCACGACCGGTCGCCTGATCTCCGCGGTTTCGAGGCGAATGCGCTTGTTGGGGAAATCGAGTTCGTCGATGTAGATGACGGCTGACTCCAGCGCTACATCGAAGCGCTGCCCGCGAACACTGTCGTCTTGAATGAAGGCGATATTCTCCAGGTCAAGCCGGTCCAGGGCGAGATTAATGGGTTTTTTGGGGTTGTCAGAGGCGGGAAAGAGCCGTTGCAGGGCGGTTTCCAGGTTGGTCTCGGCATCTCCCAGATCCCGGCGAATCTTAAATCGGGTATTCGCAATCGTCAGTTCCTCGATCTCCACGGAGTTATCGAGAAGGGATAACAGGTTGAAATCCGCCTGTATTTCGTCCCCGTAAAGCAGGGTATCCCCGTACTTATCCTCCACGAATACGCCCTGTATGGTCAATTCGTCGAACCACGACAGCCGCGCGTAGTCGATGGTGACTTCCGTTTCCAGGGTTCTGCTCAGTCCTGCGGTGATCCGATCGACCAACCAATTTTGAAAATCCGGTAACTGCAGCAGCCCGAGCAGGAAGACCACCGTAACGACCAGCCAGACGAAGAGCTTGCGCATCCGGTGCCACCAGCGGCGTTTCCGCTTGCGGGGCGGCCGGGGCGTTGATGCGTCAGTTGGTTCTTCCATGGATCAGGGTAACGGGAACATAACGCATTGTATCCGGGGGGAGTTGTAGCCACGCAGTTGCACGAGCTGCCGTATCCCAATCGCTGCTATCTACGTCGGCAACCGGCAATCGGCCGCGGGCAACAACAGCGTGCCGGGGCGGGTGGGTATAGCTGCTAAGCTAATGGATAACTATAAGGATAACTGGCCCTTACACCGTGGAACATGGCCAATGGAGATAAGCCCCGTGCACGGATCGATTGACCTCCGCTTGTTCCCCTGGGCGGCAGGATCGGTTTTCATCATGCTCCAATCATAATACCTAAACCCGCTCGTAGCGCTCGGTGCCGTTCGGGGAGGCGTAGGAAGCAATCATCGTAACGAATTGGTGGTTGCTGACGTCGGTAATCCGGGAAGGCCGCTGAAAAACCAAAGGATGGCACCGGCTGTTAGCTATCTTTGTGCCCTAACCACCGTCAATCCCTTCGTGCCTTGAAGAACATCCGCAACTTTTGCGTCATAGCTCACATCGATCACGGTAAATCTACCCTATCCGATCGCCTCCTCGATTTCACCCAATCGGTGAACGAACGGGAGCGCATGGATCAACAGCTTGACGATATGGATCTCGAGCGGGAGCGTGGCATTACCATTAAGAGTCATGCCATCCAGATGCACTATCCCCACGAGGACGGTGAGATCTATACCTTCAACATGATCGATACGCCCGGTCACGTGGACTTCAGCTACGAAGTTTCCCGGTCGATCGCGGCCTGCGAGGGCGCGCTCCTTTTGGTGGATGCCACCCAGGGAATTCAGGCCCAGACCATCTCCAACCTCTTTCTGGCCCTGGAGCACGAGCTCGAGATCATCCCCGTCCTGAATAAGGTGGACATGGAAACCGCCATGATCGAGGAAATGGCGGACCAGATGATCGAACTGACCGGCTGCTCGCGGGAAGACATCATCTTAGCGTCGGGCAAGACCGGTATCGGGGTACCGGAAATCATGAAGGCGGTCGTCGAGCGGATTCCCGCGCCCAGCGGCGATCCGGAGGCACCGCTACAGGCCCTTATCTTTGATTCGGTCTTCAATCCGTTCCGTGGCGTCATTGCATACGTCCGTGTCATGAACGGCGAGCTGAACAAGCACGATAACCTGCGATTCATTGCCACTGAATCCGTCTACGAGGCCAACGAAGTCGGCGCGATGGAAATCACCCCCAAGCCGCAGGACAAGATCAGCTGCGGCAACGTTGGTTACATCGTTACTGGTCTGAAGACTTCCTCCGAGATCAAGGTAGGAGACACGGTGACCCTCGAAGACCGGCCCGGCAAGCGGCTCGCCGGGTTCGAGGAAGTCAAGCCCATGGTCTTTGCCGGTATTTTTCCGCTGGACAACGACGACTTCGAGCCCCTCCGCGACAGCCTCGAGAAACTCCAGCTCAACGACGCGAGCCTGGTCTTCGAACCGGAAACCAGTGCTGCACTCGGCTACGGGTTTCGCTGCGGATTTTTGGGCATGCTGCACCTGGAGATCGTGCAGGAACGGCTCTTCCGGGAGTTCAATATGGATGTGATCACCACGGTGCCCAACGTGACCTACCGGGTAACGGATACAAAGGGCAACGTATCGGAGATCCGGAACCCCGCCGAATTGCCGGACGTCAATCACCGGGCCCGGGTAGACGAACCCATCATCTCCGCCCAGATCATCACCACTACCGATTACATCGGGGCGATCATGACCCTGTGCATTGATAAGCGGGGAACGCTGACCAAGCAAACCTACCTCAGCCCCGAACGGGTGGAATTGCACTTCGTGCTGCCGCTGGCCGAGATCGTGTTCGACTTCTACGACCGCCTCAAGTCGATCAGTCGCGGCTACGCCAGCTTCGATTACCAACCCAAGGGGTACGAGGAGACGGATCTCGTGCGCATGGACATCAAGCTAAACGGTGAGAACGTCGATGCCCTTTCCGCACTGGTTCACCGGAGCAAGGCCGAGCAAATCGGCCGACAAATGTGTAAGAAACTACGTGAATTGCTGCCGCGCCAGCAGTTCGTTATTGCCATCCAGGCGGCGATCGGCGCCAAGGTGATCGCCCGGGAAACGCTTTCCGCCATGCGCAAGGACGTTACCGCCAAGTGTTACGGTGGCGACATCAGCCGGAAGCGGAAGCTCCTCGAGAAGCAGAAGGCCGGTAAGCGGAAGATGCGGCAGTTTGGAAAAGTCGAAGTGCCGCAAAAAGCGTTCCTGGATGTCTTAAAGCTTGACTAAAGGGCAATTAACCCGCGCTCCGTCGCAAGGAAATTGAAGGTGGATACGTTCACTTAGAATTTAAGGGACTGTCTTCCGGAATGCGGTACGCCGGGACGGGACAGGACCAGCTAACGCACCATAATGACCAGGATGACTTCTTTTCTTTTCGGTAGCGCCTCCGGTTGGATGCGGATTGCCCTGATTGCGTTCTGGGCCCTCGTTCTGCTCGTGCCGGTCGGTATTTTCGTTCTATTCTTCAGCCTTAGCTTCACCGACCTGCCGTCCGTCACCGAACTGGAGAATCCTAAGAACAACGAGGCCAGCCCGGTGCTGGCTAGTGATGGCACGGTGCTCGGAAGGTTCTTCGTAGAGAACCGGGTGATGGTCAATTTCGACGACCTGGGGCCCCACCTCGAGGCCGCCCTCGTCAGTACGGAAGACGAACGATACTACCGCCACAGCGGAATAGACTGGCAGTCACTGCCCCGGGTAGCCATCAAGACGGCCCTCCTCGGGCAGGAGTCCGCCGGGGGGGGATCCACGATCACCCAGCAGCTGGCTAAGTTGCTCTTCACCGAGCAGGTAAGTGCGAACCTCTTCGAACGCGGCTTTCAGAAGCTGAAGGAATGGATCATTGCCGTACGACTGGAACGGAAATATACCAAAGAGGAGATCATCGCGATGTACCTGAATCGGTATGACTTCATCAATGGAGCGCAGGGAATCCGGGCCGCCGCGGAGAACTACTTCGATGGCAAGCGCCCCAACGATCTGACGGTAGAAGAGTCGGCCATGCTGGTCGGCATGCTCAAAAACGCATCCCTCTACAACCCCCTCCGCTTCCCGGAGCGTACGGAGCAGCGTCGAAATCAGGTACTGCAGCAAATGGTGCGCAATCACCGGATCACCCAAACGGAATACGACTCATTGGCCCAGCTCCCCCTGGGAGTCAAGTTTACCCGCCAACGACACGATGATGGCCTAGCCCCGTACTTCCGCATGATACTGGCCGAGGAGGCCAAGCGGATACTTCAACAGGATACCTACCGCAAACCGGACGGCCAGGCCTACGATCTGTACCGCGACGGGCTGACCTTTTACACGACGATCGATCCCCGCATGCAGCAGCACGCCGAGGAACAGGCGCGGCTGCACATGAAGCAACTCCAGGATCAGTTTTTCACCCACTGGGACGGAATGGACCCCTGGACGTACACCAATCCGAATTCCGAAACGGAGGTACGGGTAGAACGCCGACTGGAGAGCCTGCGGAACGCCATCCGCCAGTCGGACCGGTACCAGGCGTATCGACGCGATATCCTGGTTCCGGTCATTCGGAGGATCATCGAGAAAGTGGATTTCCGCTTTTCCCTCAACGATCGCGAAATCCAACGCATGATCGAAGAGCAGGAGCGTGGCGGCGTAATCACCGACGCCGTCAACCGAAACCTTATTTCCGAAGACTTTGCGGCCCAGCACCGGGAGGTAATGGACCTGCCCGAATTTGCGGAACTTCGGGCGGCGTGGACCAAACTGCAGGAAACGGTCGAGACGGAGTTCAATAAGGAAACCGAGATGCGCGTCTTCACCTACGACAACGAGGCCATGGAAACGGATACGACCATGACGCCGCTCGATAGCATTCGCTACCACAAGATGATCCTCCAGATCGGCAGCATGTCCGTCGAGCCCCACACCGGCTTCGTGCGGACGTGGGTGGGGGGCAGCAACTTTAAGTGGTTCCAGTACGACCACGTGACCTCGAAGCGGCAGGTCGGCTCCACTTTCAAACCATTCATCTACGCGGCAAGTATCGACCTGCGGGGCATCACGCCCTGTTTGCGGGTGATCGACCAGCCGGTGACCATCGGGCCGGGCGACGGTAACTTCGGACTCAATGATCCCTGGACGCCCCGTAACTCAAGCGGGTCGTACTCCTACGAGGACTACACCCTATACCAGGGCCTGAAGAATTCGGTGAATACCATTTCGGCCTACCTCATGAAGGAGCTGGCCAGTACCGAGCCGGTGCGCAACATGGTCGCCAACATGGGCATCCCGAAGAGCCAGATACCGGCGGCCCCCTCCATCGCCCTGGGTTCGGTGGACCTCACCGTACAACAGCTCACCGGGGCCTATACCACCTTCGGCAACAACGGGGTATTCATTCGACCGGTCTACCTCACCAAGATCGAAGACCGTACCGGGCGGGTCATTTACGAGTACCTGCCGGAGGAAAGCCCGGCAATCAGTCCCCAGGCCAACTACGTAATGGTCAATATGCTCGGACGGGCGTCGGTAGGTAACCTTCGCGGCGTAGAAGGACCGGTCGGCGGTAAAACGGGTACCACCAACGATCAGACGGACGGCTGGTTCATGGGACTTACCCCGGAACTGATCGTGGGTACCTGGGTAGGGGGCGACGAACGGTGGATTCGCTTCCGGAGCCTGGGGCTTGGCGCGGGTTCCAACATGGCCAAACCCTTCTTCCGTCGGTTCGTCAGTACCGCCCAGGCCGACGAGAGCATCGGCTGGGATACGCAGGCTGACTGGGTTCGGCCTTCCGGCGAACTCGGGATCGAAATGAACTGCGATGCCTACTACGGAGGTAGCAACGACTCCCTGGCCGTGGATCGGCCGTTGCTTAACGACGATCCGTTTGGGAATAGCCCGGATTTTTAGGGTGCGCCGGAGCGCGGGTGGGATGAGAATTGAAGAATAGAGGCGATGTGTGGCATTTATGGGCAAATTGCTGACTTGCCGGACACCGTGTTCCTGACGAACGCAGAATTTGCCAGTAAACAATTAGCCCACCGCGGCCCCAATGGATCCGGGGTGGAACTCGGAGAGGGATTCTGCTTTGCACACCGTCGTCTAGCCATTTTCGACACCTCTGCCCTCGGTATACAACCGATGACGGGTTGGGGGCATACGATCGTTTTCAACGGTGCGGTTTACAACTGGAAAGAACTACGTGAGGAGCTAACCAAGGCGGGCTACCAGTTCCGTAGCCAAACCGATACGGAAGTTATTTTGGCTGCTTACGATCAATGGGGCACGAATTGTTTTGAGCGATTCAATGGAATGTGGGCGATGGCTATCGCCACGCCAGAAGCCCGGAAAATCGTTCTCAGCAGGGATCGGTTCGGTATCAAACCGCTTTACTATGCGCTGGATAACGGACTGACGTTTAGTTCCGAGCCCAAGGTTGTTGCATCCACTTCGGGTAGGCAACCTCAGATTAATCGACAAGTTGCTAAGGAATTTATTGAATACGGTTGGCAAGACCATCGGCCTGAAACTTTGTACGAAGGGGTAATGCAGTTCCCGCCCGGTCATTATGCCATCGTTACAACCCGGGGGGCGCTAAATTTCCGACTCGCAGCCTATCACGACCTGCAGCAAGCTTCCTCCCTCACGCCGGTTCCGAAGAACCGAAAGGAGGCCATCGACAAATTGCGGTGCTTATTGATCGATAGTGTGGTCCTGCGTACCCGATCGGATGTAGGCCGGTGCGTAACGCTTTCGGGTGGGATCGACAGCAGTAGTATAGCGGGAATGATGACCCGGTTCACACAGGTCAAACCGTCAACTTATTCGGCGCTTTTCCCCGATTACAAATTTGATGAGTCCCGCTACGTTACTGCCGTCAAGCAACTGCATGGGCTTCGGGGCATTACCTATCGGCCCTCCTACGAAGAAGTACTGGGCGCGTTTGCTGCTACGCAACGTGCCCAGGGACAGCCCATCGCTTCCCTGGCGGTGGTGGTGCACTACGAGCTGATGCGGACGATCCGTGACCACGGTGAGCGTGTCTTGCTGAACGGCCAGGGAGCGGATGAAATAGGTGGTGGATATGATAAGTTCTACTTGCCGCTCATTAAGGAGGAGTTGCGTCGCCAACCCTTAGTTGCGTTCGGTACCATGCTGCGTTACGTTACGCAACAACCGGTGAATCTTGGTAAGACGGTTTCCCGGCTTAGTGGGCTGTACCGGCAATCCGGCCCGGGGCGCTCCAGCATTGCTGGTAGCTATTTCGATTTACCTGACCAAGATTTGTTTTGCCGGAGCCGGGACCTGGGCGTCTACGAGACCTCGGTAAATTTGATTAAGGAGGTAGGGCTTCCCGTGCTGCTTCGGCACGAAGACCGAAATACGATGGCCTTTGGCCTGGAAAGTCGGGCGCCATTTTTAGATCATCGCGTGGTGGAATTCATGCTGGCGCTACCGGCGAATTGGAAGATTAGGCATGCGATCAGGAAGCATGCTATCAGAAGTGCCTGTCGGGAAGTGTTACCCGATGAGGTCTTTTATCGGTACAACAAGTTGGGATTCGCTACCCCGGCTACTCAGTGGATGGAGCAGGACGCTGACCGCTACCTTAGGTCGGTTGACGAGGGGGTGAAGCTGGGCTTTTTTTCCGACACCACGGGGGGGCGGTGTCGGGCAGCCTTGCACCGGCGGGCCCGCAATGAATACAGTATGCTTTTCCGCTGTTATTCCTGGATGCAGTTTGTAACTAACGAAGTGTAAATTACGGCGCAATGCATGTGTTGTTCATTTCATCCTGGTGGCCAACGGTGGTGCACCCCACCAATGGAAACTTCGTTGAAAAGCACGCAAGATTGATGGGCCGCCGGCATACGTTGACGGTTATGGCAGTGCAGGATGATGTAAGCCTCGAAGCTTTTGAGTTGAAACTATCGATAAAGGAAACCGAATCCTACACACAATACATCATGTATTACGGACGGCGAAGCGGAACTTTTGGTTTTCTTCATCTTCTCAATCGTATGCGGGCTTACTTCGTCTGTTGGCGTAAAATACGCTTTAGCATTCCCAGGCTTCCCCACCTTATCCATGGACATATACTGGTAGACGGGGGGATCGTAGCTGCCATACTTGGCCGACGCTACAATATTCCAGTTGCGATTACGGAGCATGCCTCGATTTGGAGCGATTCAGACAGTATTGGGCAACTAAAGCACCGCTTGGCCAAGTGGGCTTGCGCAACCGCTTCCATCATCCTTCCAGTAACCTACCAACTTGGACGACGCATGCAGGAGGGGCACGATTTGCGTGGAAGGTACCGTACCATTAGTAATGTCGTAGACGACCAACTATTTACCTACAAAGAGAAGCAAAACCGAAAAAGAGAACCCCTGCGGTTGTTGCATGTATCAAACTTCGATCCTCGCTTTAAAAACGTTGCCGGTTTGCTGAGCGTCTTCGCTAAGTTGAAAACACAGAACCCTGATCTATACCATCTTACCCTAGCTGGGGACGGTGATAGGAGCGAAGTTGAAGCGTGGATACACCACGCCGGGTTGTTAAAAAGTGAGGTTTGTGTCAGCGGGCCCCACACGGAGTCCGAAGTAGCTGACCTGATGGCAGCTGCGGATGTATTCGTTCTGTTTAGTGACCAAGAAAACCAACCCGTGGTGCTATTAGAAGCTCAGTGTTGTGGCCTACCTTGTATTGCGACGCGCGTAGGAGGTGTGGAGCGTATAATCATAGAAGGAGTTACCGGATATTTAGTCGACCCGGGCGACGAAGCCGCACTTGAAGCCACGGTGAAGAGGATCCACAAGTCCTTCGGGCAATTTGACAGACAAGCGATTAGCGACCGAGCCACTGCGCTTTATGGTAACAAGGCTGTCGCCAATCAAATGGATGAGGTCTACAGCCAAATTGTGGATGGATAATACAGTACTTCCTAAGTTTTCCGTAATCATTCCAACCCTTAATCGCCCCGAACTACTTCAGCGGGCGTTGCAGTCGGTTACTTCGCAAACTTATACCAACTGGGAAATCATTGTTGTTGATGACGGCTCTTACCCAAGAGCAAATACAAGCCTTCAACCCTTTTTCACGGACCCTCGAATCGCTTATTGCTGGCAATCTTGCGGTGGCCCCGGCTTGGCCAGAAAAAAAGGAGCCGCTTTAGCGACGGGTGATTTCGTATGCTTCCTGGATGACGACGATTACTATCTGCCAGAGCATTTTTCAGTGGTCTGCCGCGCAATTCTGAATGGATTACCGGAAGCCGCTATTCTAGCCACGGGTATGCTAAGGAAAACGGTGAATGGAAAAACCTACAAGGAACATTTGTACTCTTCCGGCCACGCATTAAACGCCTACTGGAGCGCTCCGCATAGCTTGCTGCCTTTCGTGTTTTCTCGAAGCATTGTTTCTACTCACCCAATAATAACGGTGAAATCTCCCATCGAGGATTTTGAGTGGTTATGTGGCCTGCTCTCAGATTGCCCGCTAACGCAAATAGATACCTATACCGTAGTGTACGTTGACCATGCAACAAACAGAACCACGACCCTGAATGATAAGACTTCTTTGTATGCACGGGAAGCCGTACTGTTTCGACTGTACCAGCGCCCCTCGATTCGTAAGACGATCAGCCACCAACGTTATTTAGAAATGGTCACCCACCAAAGGCTGCACTGGACCCGGCAGTGTATTCGGGAACGGCAGTGGAAGAAGGCGATATATGGATTCAGCCGGGGGATAAAATCGGCACAATGGGCCAATGCCCGAGAAATCGTTTATACTATTTATGTGGCGCTAAAGACATTTTAGTACTTGCCGACGTAATTATCCGGGAAAATCAATTTCAATTCCTTCTTAATTCCTTCAGCTACGTCGAGGCTGTCGATGAAGGTCCGGATTGCTATTTCATCGATATGCTCCACCCCCCGCGTCAACTCCTTCAACGCCTCATAAGGCTTAGGGTAGCCCTCCCGCCGCAATATGTTCTGAATTGCCTCGGCCGTCACCATCCAATTCGCCTCCAGGTCGGATTGCAGTTTCGTTTCGTTCAGCAGCAGTTTGCCCAGCCCTTTCTCGATGGCCTGTACGGCGATCAGGATGTGGGCCAGCGGTACGCCGACGTTGCGCAGCACGGTGGAGTCGGTAAGGTCGCGCTGGAGACGGGAAACGGGCAGTTTATCCGCCAGGTGGCCCAAAATGGCACGGGCCAGCCCCAGGTTACCTTCGGCGTTTTCGAAGTCGATGGGATTGACCTTGTGGGGCATGGCCGAGCTGCCGATTTCCCCGGCCACCGTTCGCTGACGGAAGTACTCCATGCTGATGTACGTCCAGATGTCCTGGCACAAATCGATGAGGATGGTTGCAATCCGGGAAAGGGCGTGGAAGGTCGCGCCCAGATTGTCGTAGTGCTCGATTTGGGTCGTCGGGTAGCTACGCTGTAAACCAAGATCCTCCGCGACGAAGCGATCGGCAAAAGCGTGCCAGTCGTAATCCGGATAGGCGACGTAATGGGCGTTCAGGTTACCCGTGGCTCCACCGAATTTCGCCGATGAAGGTACTGCCTCCAATTGCCGAAGCTGTTCGCGCAGACGGGTCGTCCACACGGCGAATTCCTTACCCAACAGGGTAGGGGAGGCCGGCTGTCCGTGCGTTCTGGCCAGCATCGGGATTTCTTTCCAATCACTGACCAGCTTATCAAGCTGATCGAGTAGGCGATTAAAGGCCGGCACGATTACTTCGCGCAGGCCGTGCTTCAGGCTGAGCGGTATGGCCGTGTTGTTAATGTCCTGACTGGTGAGGCCGAAATGCACGAATTCCAGGATGTCACCCATTCCCCTTTCCTTCAGTTTATCCTTTAGGAAGTACTCAACTGCCTTGACATCGTGATTCGTGATCCGCTCGGTTTGTTTGATCGTCTCCGCGTCGTGTTGATTGAAGGTGGTCACAATGTCGGTGAGCTCGTCAATAGCCTTCCGGTCGGCAGAAGCAACCTGTGGTAAACCCAATTTATACAGGGCCTGCAGGTATTTCACCTCGACCAGTACCCGGTATTTGATCAGTCCGAATTCGCTGAAGTAGGGGGACAAGGCTTCGACCTTTCCGGCGTACCGGCCGTCGACCGGGCTGATGGCATTGAGTGCGGACATGCGGTAATTTTGTCCGCAAAGGTAAGCAAGCGGAAAGATGCGTCCCGACCTACCGGTCCGTCCTCCTTATCCTTAAAAGGTCAGACGAAGAATTCCTCGTCCAGTTCAGGCTTTCCGCCATCCCGGGTGATGTGGTAGGGCTTGGCTTCGTTATCCGGCAGCGTCCGTGGATCGACCCGCGATACCGGGGTTTTGGAGCTGGCCAACAGGCATCGATCGTTACGAAATACGTCGACGGTAACCGAGCCCCACCAATTCATGCCAATCTCCACGCGGTATTTATCGACCCCTTGACCGTCGGCGGCGTCCACCGTAAAATAATGGCTGCGGCCGAAAATGCTGTATCCCGAGCTGGCCAGTTGACCGTTAAAGTAGACTTTTTCTTCCCCGGTCCACAGGCTGTTGTGAACTTCCAGTAAGTCATCCTGGATAGGGAGGGCAAGGATTCGCATGGCAAGTAGGTTTGTTATTCACCGAAGGTCGGAAGTAGTTGGACGTCGTGCATCTCCGCTCGACGAACGCTAAGCATTTTCGGATGACCGTCGACCCAATGCTTACCTTCGCCCTGCCTAACCAGCCGACCATATGTACCGTTACCGCTATAACCTCTTGCTATTCCTGGTCTGTCTCAGTTCCGGAACCCTTCTCGCCCAATCGGGCGTCGAACCCGCCCCCGACTTTCTGAGAAGCATTGGTAAGATCTACGTGGTAGTGGCCGTTATCGTCGTTGTTTTCGTCGGCCTTGCCGTTTACCTGTGGCGACTCGACCGACGCCTAACCAGTATTGAAAATCAAATAGAAGATCATGCGTGACAATTCGTTTTTAGAAAGCGTGGGTCGGTACTTCGACGCCGCCGCCCCCCATACGGGGCTTCCCGAAGGGCTTTTGAGCCAAATCAAGATTTGTAACAGCGTCTACCAGATTTACTTTCCCGTAAAGATCAACGGGGAAGTCCAGGTTATCGAGGCCTACCGCGCTCAGCACAGCCACCACCGTAGCCCGACTAAGGGCGGTATCCGCTACTCCAATCACGTCAACCAGGAGGAGGTAGTGGCCCTGGCGACCCTGATGTCGTATAAGTGTGCGATCGTTGACGTTCCCTTCGGTGGAGCTAAAGGCGGCGTCCGGATCAATCCCTGGGAATACACGGAGGAAGACCTGGAAAAGATCACCCGTCGCTATACTACCGAGCTCATCCGGCGAAAATTCATCGGACCGGCCATCGACGTACCCGCGCCCGACTACGGAACCGGGCCCCGGGAAATGGCCTGGATCTACGATACGTACCGCAGTTTTCACCCCGACGACATCAATGCCGCCGGTTGCGTGACCGGCAAACCAGTGAGCCAGAACGGGGTCAGGGGAAGGACAGAAGCTACCGGTCGGGGCGTGTTCTACGGTATCCGTGAGGCGTGTAACCAGCCCGATCTGATGGACCGCCTGGGGCTAAATCTCGGCATCAAGGGCAAAACTATGGTTGTGCAGGGTCTTGGTAATGTCGGATCGCATACGGCGACGATCAGCCAGGATGAGGGCGGGGTAGTCATCATCGGAGTTTCCGAGGTGGAAGGCGCTATCTACAACCCCGATGGTTTTGACATCCACGACGTTATCCGGCACCGAGCCGAACACGGCAGCATCCTCACTTACCCCGGCGCGAAAGCGTTTGGAAAGGAAGAGCGTCGGGCCGTAATGGAATTTGAATGCGACATTCTCGTTCCCGCCGCCCTGGAAAATCAGATCGACGAACACAACGCCGGTAACGTAAAAGCCAAAATCGTGGCGGAAGCCGCCAACGGTCCCGTGACGGCGAGCGGCGCGGCAATTCTCGCCGAGCTTGGCGTGGTGGTGCTGCCAGACATTTACCTGAACGCGGGTGGCGTCACGGTGAGCTATTTCGAATGGCTCAAGAACCTGAGCCATATGCGATTCGGCCGCCTCCAAAAGCGGTTCGACGAGCAAAATTACCAGCGTATTGTAGAGCAAATCGAAACCACCACCGGACGCGCCATAAGCGATCGCGATCGCCAGATGATCATTCACGGCGCGGATGAAATTGACTTGGTCCGCTCCGGACTCGAGGAAACGATGATCACCGGCTTTCAGGGGATCTACGAACTGTACAAAGAGAAAGAAGGCATTAAGGACTTACGTACCGCAGCCTTCGCCCTGGCAATCAGCAAGATATCAAACGATTACATCAGCCTGGGAATTTGGCCGTAACCGTAAACACGGCGAATATTATGCTTTTTCCCGGTAAATTGTGAAATAATAGTTGGTGCGGCTATCTTTGCCGCATCAACTTCGCTTACCGATTACTATATGTCCGATAAACTTGACAAGATCGATCTCAGCATCCTGAAGATTCTCCAGGATAACAGTAAGATCACCAACCTCGACCTGTCCAAACGCATCGGACTCAGTCCGGCTCCCACGCTGGAACGGGTGAAGAAGCTGGAACAGAACGAAGTCATCCAGAGCTATCACGCCAAAGTGAGCCCAGAGGCGATCGGCCTCATGGTGAAAACCTTTGTGTTGGTTTCCCTGGATTGGCGCAAGAACCAAGCTAGGGAGAATTTTCTCGAACAGGTACAGAGTATCGAGGAGATCACGGAATGCTACATCATTACCGGAGAAGCCGATTTTCTGATCAAGATTGTCTGTAAGGATATTCCTACTTACGAGCGGTTGCTGTTCAAAACCCTCCAACAGATTGACGAAATCGAACGGCTCAAGACATTAATGACGCTGTCTACCGTCAAGGATGTCAAGCGCTTACCCTACGACTACGATCAGGAGTAGGCCGAGACCTCCTCGCCGTACTCCGTTGCTTTACCGATATATCCTTCCCCCCTCGATGAACTTCGGGGCGGGGTTGTTTTGTAACTAGGGTAAGGAAAACCACCATGACAAAATTAAATATCGGCCTGGTTCAGCAGGCTAACTCCGGCGATCGGGCCGCTAACCTGGAAAAAAGTGCAGCCGGTATTCGGCAGTGCAAGCAGGACGGTGCAGAGCTGGTCGTTCTACAGGAACTACACACCGGACTCTATTTCTGCCAAATCGAGTCCGTTGACGTTTTCGACCAGGCGGAACCTATTCCCGGACCGAGTACCGACTACTTCGGTGCGCTGGCTAAGGAACTGGGTGTGGTGCTGGTACTCAGTTTGTTCGAGAGCCGGGCCCCCGGATTATGCCATAATACGGCGGTAGTCATCGAAAAAGACGGTACGGTCGCCGGTCGCTATCGTAAGATGCACATCCCGGATGACCCGGCTTACTACGAGAAGTTTTACTTCACGCCCGGAGACCTCGGATTCAAACCCCTGCAGACCAGCGTGGGGAAGCTCGGGGTACTCGTATGCTGGGACCAGTGGTACCCGGAGGCTGCGCGTCTGATGGCACTGGCCGGTGCGGAAATACTCATCTATCCTACCGCGATAGGTTACGAAAGTACCGACACGGAGGAAGAACAAGAACGGCAGCGGGACGCGTGGATCATCAGCCAGCGGGGCCATGCCGTGTATAACGGGCTGCCCGTTGTGGCGGTCAACCGGACGGGCTTCGAGCCCGACCCGAGCGGTACTACGGGTGGCATCCGCTTTTGGGGGAGTAGTTTCGTCGCGGGACCGCAGGGCGAATATCTTTACCAATCGCCCCGAGATGAAGAGGACGTAAAGGTGGTCACCGTTGACCGCCAGCGAACCCTGGATGTACGCAGGATCTGGCCCTTCTTTCGGGACCGGCGCATCGATGCTTATGGTGACCTACTCAAGCGCTACATCGACTAGAAGCTAAACCGCAGCCCTAACTGCATTTGCCAGCGACTCAGTAAACTAAAGTCATTGGTAAAGGTGGACTGTAAACCGGGGTCAAAGCTGTAGATCGGCGAGCCATCGGCGTTGACGCCGGTAATACCGATCGGCTGCGTAGTCGTAGGAAATTGGCGAACGCCCCAGTTGCTATTGAATAGGTTGCCGATATTCAACACGTCGAGCGTCAACTGAATGCGGTTGGAATTGGTGAACTTGAAGTCCTGGGCAATTCGCACGTCCCAGTTGCTGTACCACGGACTGAGAATCGCGTAGCGTTCAGCGTACTGCCCCCGTCGCTCATTGAGGTACGCATCCTGTTCGATGTAGGCTCCGAAGGCTCGTCGCTGGTCATCCCCCCCCGCAAAACTCATTTGGTCCAGTTCGTCGCTGGTAGGAATGTAGATAAGGTCGTTCAGACCGGAACCATCGTTGTTTATGTCTCCACTATAAGTATAGCTGAACCGACCACCTTCCGCATACTGGAAGAACAGGGCGAGGGTTGTGGCCCACCGATCGTTGGCGCCGTAGGTAAATTGTTTGTTGGCGCTGCCCACTACCCGGTGACGGTTACCGTACAGACTCGGACTGAGTACGGCGCGATTGACGTTACCCAGTGCCGGATTTCTTTCGTAAGCATCGCTGCTGATTTCCGCTTCGATGGAACTTGTTTCGCGGGCGGATAGGAAACTGTAGGCAAGGCTGGTGTAAAGGCCATTCGTAAAACTTCTCTTGATCTCTATACTACCGTTGAAACTGTGTCCGAGGTCAGTATTGGTAAAAACGTACGCATTGGTGGCTCCGCCGAAGGGCCCCTGAGCGCGATCCTCCGGCAAATAAATGCTGCGGCTGTCTACGCCCGCGAGGGTCCCACTGGGGGTGCGTAGTCCGTAGTTGCGCACGATCATAGCCTGCTGATCGGCGGTATAGATCAGGTCCGTGCTGACCGTCCATCCATTTCCTACTCCGAGATCAGCTCCCAAATTGCTGCGCCAGACCTGCGGAAACCGAAAGTCCGGAGCGGTCATGTTGTAGAAAAAGAAATCCGGGTTGGCCACCTGGTTCCCTATCCATACGAAGGGGAAGCGTCCGCTGAACAGACCCGATCCGCCGCGAAGTTGAAAGGACTGGTCACCGTGGACATCCCAATTGAAACCAACGCGGGGGGAAAAGAGAAAGGATTGGTCGGGCAGGTTGGTGTGGTTGAATTGGACGGGTTCGTTCTGCTCATTGTAGTAGGTGACATCAGGAGCGTAAGTACCTCCCTCCGCAACCGTGCCTCCTTTGCGGGCGATATTTTCCTCGATCTTTTCGGCCGTGTTGAAGTATAGCGGTTTGTCAAGACGGATACCCACGGTTACGGTGAAATCCGGATTTAGGTTGATTTCATCCTGCAGGTAAAGTCCGAGTTGCCCCACATTCGTTTCCGCCAGGGCGAAATTGGTACCCCGGTAGCCCTCACCGGAGGCATTCCCCCGCTCAAACGCAGCCCGCGTGCTGGCAACGGTTTCGTCGAAGGTGCCAGCATTCACCGCATCGATAAATGCTTGGGGGCTTGACTGTGCATCGGCATCTACCGGCCCGAAAATACCGGGGTAATAGCCAAGGTTGAAGCTGTTATCAAAGTCAAAGCGTTCCAGGCTGACGCCGGCCGTAAGCGTATGCTGACCGGCAAAGTATTGGAGGTTATTGGTCACCTGGAAGACCCGTTGGTCGAGACGGTTATTGATGGAAAAGGGTTCGTGTCCGACGATGATGTAGTTGGTCCCGTCCCGCTGAATACTCAGGCTGGGAAAGGGAGAACCGAAAGGCTCGCGAAAGTCGGTGTAGGAGGTGTAGCCCACCTGGAGCTTGTTGCTGAACTGTTCGGCAAACAGGCTGCGCCACTCGACGATGCCGGATTGGATCTCGTTGTTGATCCGGTAACCCGAACTGTAATACTGGAGGGTAGTTGCATCGGGGCCTCTGCGGCCTAATGCACTGGGGTGGGCGTTATTGTCCCGACTCGCATTGAGAAAGTTGTAGGTGGCCGTAAGGGTGTTGCCAGGGGCAATGTTCCAGTCGAGCTTGAATAGCCCCTTATCGTTCTTGGTGTCGTGCAAATACCTTTCGTAGGGCCCAGTAGTATACCCGAACCTATCCTGTAGCGCAGTGGAGATCGCATCGAGATCGGACGCCAGCACCCGGCTTACCTGGTCACCGGATCGGCCGGAACGCGCCGCCAGGAAGTTGCTTCCCAGATCCTCGCGTCGCTCCAGCTCGAAATTGGCGAAAAAGAACAGTTTATCTCTGATGATCGGACCGCCGAGGCTGGCACCGGTCTGTACTTGCCGTAGGTCCGGAACGAAAATATCTTCCCCGGCGACGCGACTTCCGGTAAGGTCCTGATTGCGAAAGAAGCCGAATACCGTCCCCTGAAAGTCGTTGCTTCCACTTTTCGTCACGGCATTGATAGCGGCTCCGGTAAAGCCTGCCTGTGTAACATCGTAGGGGGCCAGATTCACCTGAATCTGTTCGATCGCGTCCAGGGAAATGGGCTGGGCGTTACTTTGTCCCCCGGCGGTGGCGGCATCAAGTCCGAAGGGATTATTGAAGATGGAACCGTCTAAGGTGAAGTTGTTGTACTGGTCGTTGCGCCCCCCAAAACTGTTTCCGTCCGCACTGGGAGCGAGGCGGGTAAAGTCACTCGCTGATCGGCTGATGGTAGGAAGCCGTTGTAAGACTTCGGTACTAATCTGGGTGGCTGCTCCCGTACGGTCGCTGTTGATCACGCTATTTTGACCGGCACTGACCACGATTTCATCGAGTGTTTCGCCGTCCGTAGCCAGGGTAAAATCTAGCTGCCGTTTTAATCCGAGCTTAAGTTGGAGATCGGATAGTACCTCTTCCCCAAATCCGATGTAGGAGACGGTGACGGTGTACGGACCGCCTACCCGAAGGTTGTTCAGGTTGTAATACCCATCATCCTGAGCGGTCGTACCATATCGGGTGCCGGTAGGTTCGTGGATGGCCAGCACCGTGGCACCGGGTAGCCCTACGCCATCGGTGTCCGCTATCTGACCGCCAAGGGCCGCAGTGGTAGCCTGGGCTGAAAGCAGGTTGCCAAACAGGATAGACAGTAAAACAGGTAGATAGATTCGCATCATTTGGTATTGAATGCCCGAGATGAGTGTAGTTCGGACAGGCAGGGAATTGCCACCTAAAATACCAAATGAGGCAGAACTTATCGCCGATTCTTTACGGGACCTACCGCGCGTAGTGGGCCGTCAGCCCCGTTTTTCCCAAAATATGCTGGGTAGCCATGAAAACCACTTTTTCAGCCGGGGAGCCGGCCGGGAGGTCGATGGTGTCCGTTCCCAGGGCATAAAGGGTCAAGTGGTAGGCGTGGGCCGCGTCGCCGGGGGGCGGGCAGGCACCTCCATAACCGATTGTCCCGTAACTGTTGCCACCCTCGATGGTTCCTTCCGGCATGCCTTCGGAACTGGCACCGGTAGGCAGGGAGGTTACGCTGGCGGGAATGTTGAAGGCGCACCAGTGGGTGAATCCGGCTGGCGTGGGGGCATCCGGATCGTGGACGAGGATCAGAAACGATTTGGTGCCGGAGGGTGCGTCTTTCCAGGTCAGGTCGGGGCTCAGGTTATTGCCGCCGGCGCCCATTCCATCGAAGACGTTGGCTTTGGGTAGCTGACCCATGAATTGGTTGCTCATTACGGTGAATCCTGGCATAGTGTGGTTTTTGTTTTTCAACTGGCGTGGCCCCCGTAAGTTCGTTGCACCCGCGCCCCGGCGCCCGATTAGTACTTTTGCCGCAAAGCCCCTCCGTGACGAAAGCCGAAAAAGCACGTGATATTCAGTGTATACTGGAAGAATTATATCCGGAGGTACCCATACCGCTGGATCACCGGGATCCTTATACCTTGCTGGTCGCGGTGTTGCTATCCGCGCAGTGTACGGATGTGCGCGTCAACCAAGTGACTCCGTCTCTGTGGGCCGTGACCGACCGACCCGAGATCATGAAGGAAATCCCCGTAGAGGAGATCCGGGAGATCATCCGGCCGTGTGGCCTTTCCCCGTCGAAGAGCAAGGCGATCAAGGAACTCAGCCGCATCATCGACGAGGAGCACGGCGGGGAAGTGCCCCGGACCTTCGCCGAATTGGAAGCGCTGCCCGGGGTGGGCCACAAAACGGCCAGCGTAGTGATGAGCCAGGCTTTCGGCGTACCCGCTTTCCCGGTCGATACCCACATCCATCGGTTGGCATACCGCTGGGCGTTAACTTCCGGCAAGAACGTGGCCAGAACGGAGGCCGACCTCAAGCGGGTGTTTCCACGGGAAGCCTGGAACAAGCTGCACCTGCAAATTATCTTCTTTGGCCGGGAATACTGTAAAGCCAGGGGTCACCGTATGCTGGAATGCCCTATTTGCTCCATCCACGGCCGTCGGTCACTGCTGAAAGGGGAATACCGTTAACTTGTCCGCGGAATGGAAGGATCAAAAGACAACACGACCTGGTCACGCCGGCTCCCCCGGATGCTGCTCGGGGTTACCGCGGTGGTGCTGATCAGCTTGTTGTATCCGAACAACCTGACCTTTCCCTACCAATTCGAGCTCAACCAGACCTGGCAGTACGCCGATCTGACCGCCCCTACCGCTATACCGATCCTGAAGCGGGAAGAACGATTGGCGGCCGATCGGGAGGCGGTGCTGCGCAACCTCACCCCGGTTTACCGCCGGGATACGGAAATAGCCCGGGAGGCCCGCGCGGAATACATCGAGGATTTTTCCCAGGCATTGGATTCGGCCCGGGCGCGCAATAACTATCCCGGCCTGCTTCGGCAACCCGAAGCCCACCGGCTGTACGGACTCGAACTACTGGACCGAATTTACCAGCGGGGTATCGTTCGCTTGCGTACCGAAGACGAGGCCCGGTCAGGTATGGCATCCGTCATCCAGATCGTAGACGGTAGCCAGGTTAATACCCGAACCATCGGACAGGTATTTACGACCCCCGGAAGAGCCCGGCAGTGGCTCACCGACAGCATCCTGTACACCCGGCTGGCGGCGCCGGATTTCTTGGTTCCGCTGCTGGAAGATAAGTTACGCTACAATGTGATCTACAACGACAGCCTCACCAACCGGCTACGCGAGCAGACGCTGGAGGCGGTAAGCCCATTCGACGGGCTGGTGGAGCAGGGGGACATCCTGGTACGCCAGGGAGAGGTGATTTCGGACAATGTGTACCAGAAACTGGCCAGTTATCGCCGGCTGTACAACAGCAACCTGCAGGGAACCACGACTTACCTGTCCGTATTTACGGGTTACACCCTGATCGTTGGGTTGGTCATCTTGTTGCTCTTTCTTTACCTCCGTACTTTCTTCCCGCTGGTGTACGTGCGGATCAAGAATCTTGTCTTCATCCTGCTCTGGCCGTTGCTGTACGCGATCATGGTGCGCTCGATCGAGCTGGCACCGGGATGGAGTGCGTACGTGGTACCATTCTGCATCGTACCGATCGTCATGCGGATCTTTTTCAACGAGCGGCTGGCCTTCTTCGTGCACGTGGCGGTCGTGCTGATCGCCAGCTTTCTAACTTCTCTGGGGTACCCCTATACCTTCTTGTCGATCATGGCGGGAGTAGTGGTAATCTTTATGGACATCGATACCCGCGACTGGTCTCGATTCTTCAGCAGCCTGATCCTGCTGTTTGCCTTTTACCTGTTCGGCTACGTCGGGATCCAACTGGTGCAGGGGGCCGGGTGGTCCGGAATCAATTACGTGGATTTGCTGTGGTTGGGGCTGAATGTTTTCCTGGTGTTACTGGCTTATCCGCTAATTCCCTTGCTGGAGCGCTTCTTTGGCCTGATCTCTCCCATTACCCTGGTCGAACTCAACGATATGAACCGGCCGCTGCTGGAGAAACTGGCGCGTCAGGCCGCCGGTACCTGGCAGCACAGCCTGAACGTGGCGAACCTGGCAGAACGGGTGGCCAGCGAGATCGGCGGCAACAGCCTGATGGTACGTACGGCGGCGCTCTACCACGATATTGGGAAGCTTAAAAATCCGGAGTACTTTATAGAAAATCAGACCGGCCCGAACCCCCACGACCGGATCACCGACCTGGAAAGTGCCAAGATCATCATCGATCACGTTAACGAAGGAGTCAAATTAGCCCGGGCGGCGGGACTTCCCGACGTGATCATCGATTTCATCCGGACCCACCACGGTACCACTCGCACGGAATACTTTTATCGTAACCACATAAAGAATCACCCCGAGCGCGAGGTAGACGAGCCATACTTCCGTTATGACGGGCCGCTGCCCGTCACGAAAGAGCAGACCATTCTGATGCTTGCCGATAGCGTGGAGGCGGCTTCCAAGTCGCTGAAGCAGCCTACGGAGGCGGAATTGTACGACTTGATCGACAACATCATCCGCGGAAAGCTTACGAACGGTCAGCTGGTGCAGAGTCACCTGAGCTTCCAGGAACTAGAGGCGTTGCGACGGATCTTCCGGTCGGTGTTGAAGAGTTCACACCAGCTGCGAATCGCCTACCCGGAAGAAGAGGAATAATCGGTTGCTCCCTAACTAGGCTACTACCAGAGAGGCGGCGCCGTGGAAATGGACCCCCGGGGCGATAGTCTGGGCGGAATCGATCATGTGTTTGGCGAGAACATCCACGTCGGTTGGGTTATAGTCTCCCAGCAGGGTAGGAGAAAAACTGCGGATGGCGCGGGTAAGACCGGCGGCTAGTTTTTCACCGAGCCGAAGTTCCTCTCGATTACCGACGAGTACCCCGGGGCGGAAAACATGGGTGGCCCAAAAATCCAGACGGGTAATGGCTTCTTCCATTTCGCCCTTCGTGCGGGAATAGAGGAAGCGGCTATTCGAACTGGCTCCGGCGGAGGAAACGACCAGGCACTGATTGGCTCCCGCGGCCTGGGCGAGCCCGGCGGCGTGTACGACATATTCGTAATCCACCCGTTTGAAGGCTTCCTCGCTACCGGCTTTGGCGATCGTGGTGCCGAGAGCGATGAATACATCCTGGCAGCGGAATATGTCACGGTACCGTTCCAGGTTGTCAAAACTGATTAGCGGATTGTCGAGTTTTTTATGGTCCAGGTGCAGGCGACGGCGCGTAGGGGCAATGACGCGTCGGTAAGCCCCATGTTTCAGCAGCTGGGAAAGGAGCTCGCTGCCCACTAGCCCGGTAGCTCCGAGCAGGAGGGCGGTTTTTCTGCTCGCCACGATTTCCATTCCTTTTTCCATGCCCCAGGTAAACCGCAGCTACCAGATCAGGTTTGCGTGGCCCGCGGCTTTAGCTGAAAGCGAGAAAGAAAGAACATACCGGCTACGAAGAAAAGGGCCAGAATCAGGATACTCGTCCGCATACTTCCGGTCAGGGCGTCGAGAAAACCGAAAATGAAGGTACCCAGTACGATGGCAACCTTTTCGAGGACATCGTAGAAGCTGAACCAGGAGGTCGTATCCACCCGGCGGCCACTGGCGTCCACGTCCGGGGGGATGACTTTGGCGTAGGTCGAGCGGCTGAGCGACTGGATGCCCCCCATTACCAGCCCCACGGCTCCGGCGATAAAATAAAATTGCAGCTTTCCGTCGACGAAATAGGCTAGCACGCAGATGATGGTCCAAATGACCAGCTCTACGTAAAGCGCGAATTTGTTGCCACGGGCTTCACTGATTTTGGCGGCGAGGTAGGCGCCCGCAATTGCGACGATCTGGAGAATGAGGACGACGACGATCAGTTCCGCCGTCTCGAAGCCAAGCTCCTTTTTAGCAAAGATGCTGGCCAGGAAAATGATGGTCTGAACTCCCGCCGAGTAGCAGAAGAAGGCGATCAGGAATTGCTTGGCATCCGCGTAGTCGGTGAGCCGGCGCCAAACGCCCATCAGCTCCTCCCATCCGCGTGAGGCCATGTCGGCGATGCCCGTTCCCGGGATGCGTACATCGTCGGGTAGCCGGGAGAGGGAAATGTAGGCAAACACGAGCCACCAGATGCCGACGGTGACGAAGGCGATCCGTACCGAAAGGGTTCCTTCCGCCGGCAACCCGAACCAACCGGGTTGCTGCACCATCGCCAGGTTCAGCAATAGCAGAAGGACGCTGCCGATATAGCCCATCGCAAATCCCCTGGCGCTGAGTCGGTCGAAGCGGTCCTCCGTGGCGATCACGGGCAGAAAACTATTGTAAAAGACCAATCCGCCGGCAAATCCGATGAGCCCGATGATAAAGCCCAGGCTTCCGATCCACATTGTTTCCATGCCCGTGAAGAAGAAGAGGCTCAGGCAGCCCAGTCCCCCCATAGTCGTAAAAAACTGGAGAAAAAACTTTCGGCGGCCACCGGCATCGGCGATGCCACTGAGCACCGGAGAAAGGAGCGCGATGATCAGGTAACTGAAGGTAATGAGGTAGGCGAACCAAGAACTGTTCGTAAAGGGAATACCAAGTACGGTAAACGATTCGTCGATGACCCCCTCGAAGTAGGGCGGAAAGATAGCGGTGGTAATAACCAGGGCGAAGGCAGAGTTTGCCCAGTCGAAAAGCGCCCATCCGTTCAGGGTCCGGGGGTCGTTAAGGGGTCGGTCCATTATCCAAAGGTAGCCGGTTCACGGTCGTTATGGTTACCTTGGCCCACCCTAAGCGTAAAGAAAAGCTTGCCTGAATGCCCCTAATAAAAAGTATTTCCGGTTTCCGCGGCACCATCGGCGGAAAGCCCGGAGAAAACCTCACCCCCGAGGATGTTGTCACTAGCGTGGCAGCGTACGCGGATTGGCTCCTGCGCTCCGGCGCCAACCCGACGGTAGTCATCGGGCGAGACGGTCGTCCCTCCGGTGCCGTGGTTTCCGCCCTCACCGCCGCTACTCTCCAGAGTATGGGCATCGATGTGATCGACTGTGGCCATGCCACGACCCCAACGGTGGAAATGGCCGTAACGAGCCGTGGCGCCGGTGGGGGGATCATATTATCCGCCAGTCACAACCCCAAGGAATACAATGCCCTCAAATTACTAAATTCGGATGGCGAGTTCATCAGTCACGAGGAAGGGCAGGACCTCATTCGGACGGTGCAATCCGGGTCAATCAGCTATGCTACGGTAGATAATCTGGGTTCCTTGCAGCAGGACACTTCGGCCCTCGCGGACCATATCGAAGCCGTACTGGCCCATCCCCTGGTGAACGTTGACGCCATTCAGGCGGCTGGCTACCGGGTGGTGCTGGATGCGGTCAACAGTGTCGGGGCTATTTCCATTCCCCCCCTATGTGAAGCACTTGGCGTCGCATGTCAGGTGATCAACGAAACCGTCAACGGGCAATTCGCCCACAACCCGGAGCCGCTGCCGGCCCACCTGCAGGACCTCATCGCGGTGGTAAAGGAGCGCGACCTCGATCTTGGTATCGCCGTCGATCCGGACGTCGACCGACTGGCACTGATCGGGCCGGGGGGGAGATGGATCGGCGAGGAATACACGCTGGTCACCGTAGCCGATTACGTACTGGCCCGGGATCCCGGACCGGTGGTTAGTAACATGAGCAGCAGCCGGGCGCTGGCGGATGTGGCCGCCGCTCACGGGCAAACGTACCATGCCTCCGCGGTGGGAGAAGTGAATGTCGTGGCTAAAATGAAGGAAGTAGGGGCCACCATCGGCGGCGAAGGCAACGGCGGTATTATCGATCCTCGGTTGCACTACGGCCGAGATAGTTTGATCGGACTGGCGCTGGTGCTGAGCCACCTGGCGACCAGCGGCAAAACGATCAACGAGTTCCGGGATTCGTACGTCCACTACGAGATGGTGAAGGACAAGATCAATCTCGACCCGGAACTGGATCTGCCCGACGCACTGAATGCCATGGAGGCCCTCTACCCGGATACCCCAAAATCTAATATCGACGGGCTCAAGCTTGACTTTCCGGACGGTTGGGTTCATTTACGTGGATCGAACACCGAACCGATCGTCCGGGTATACGCCGAGGCCAACACCCAGGCCCGTGCCCAGGAACTGGCCGGGGAAGTAAAGGCTCGATTTATCGAAATGACCCGTTGACCCCATACTAAAAATAGCATGCAGCTTAACCACCAAGACTCCGGCAATTTTTTCCTGATCGCGGGTCCCTGCGCGATAGAAGGGGAGGAGATGGCCTTACGGATCGGGGAGCGTATCCTGGAAATTACGGACACCCTTCAGATTCCCTTTATTTTCAAAGGCAGCTACCGCAAAGCAAACCGCAGTCGGATCGACAGCTTCTCGGGCATCGGCGACGAAAAAGCACTTACGATTCTGCGTAAGGTCGGCGAAACATTAGGCGTACCTACCACGACCGACATCCACGCCGACGAAGAAGCAGCCATGGCCGCCGCATACGTGGACGTACTTCAGATTCCCGCTTTCCTATGCCGGCAAACCTCCCTGTTGGAAGCCGCTGCGAAAACCGGCAAAGTGGTCAATATCAAGAAGGGGCAGTTCTTGAGTCCGTCCGCCATGCAGCACGCCCGCCAAAAGGTGGTGGACAGCGGAAACGACCAGGTCTGGCTAACGGAAAGAGGAGTCACCTTCGGCTATACCGACCTGGTGGTGGACTACCGGGGAATACCGACCATGCAAGACTATGGCAGCCCGGTTATTCTTGACTGCACCCATAGTCTGCAGCAGCCCAACCAAAGTAGTGGTGTGACGGGCGGACGGCCCGCCATGATCGAAACCATCGCGCGGGCGGGGGTGGCGGTAGGCGTAGACGGGTTGTTTTTAGAAACGCACTATGCCCCGGCGGAAGCTAAGAGCGACGCGGCGAATATGTTGCCGCTCGACCAACTGGAAAGTTTGCTTAGGAAATTGGTCGCGGTGCGCCAGGCGGTGAATGGATTCTAGCGAGCGGGTTGAAGTTTTCTCGTGGGGGCCGGTAGGTGCAGATTGATCCAGTCCCAAAGGGCTACCTTCTGTGAGCATTCGGGGATACTGGAAAGCCCGATCGCGCTGCCGGGCTCCGACTGATTAACTTGCTCGCCGGATTTGGCCGGTAGCGTCGCTGGGTCATGCATTCCTTCCCGGCGTCTTCTCCTTTCCCAAAATGAAGAATGCCGCCCCTAATGGTGGCGGCATCCTAACCGTAGGTGTTACGGTTGACCGTTGTGAAATTTACTTTAATGGGTGAGCAAACGATGGGTGCCAGGAACTGGATTGGTGCCAGTGCCCGGTCCCACGGTTAGTCACGGGGCCATCAACGGATCCGACCGTTCTTACATATACTGTGCGATCAGGTTTTCGTAGCGTTCCTGCCGGCCGCTGGTCTGCTTCGGTTCACCACCGGCAAGTCCGATCTTAGCCAGGTCTTCGAGGCTAAGTTCTCCCGATTCGTACTTCTTACCGTCGCCACCGTCAAAGCTGGCGTAGCGTTCCCGGCGCATTTCCCGGAATTTGGACTTATTCAGGACGCGATCTGCGGCGAGCAGGGCACGGGCGAAAGTATCCATTCCGCCGATGTGGGCGTGGAAGATATCCTCCAGGTCGGTCGAGGTCCGCCGGGTTTTAGCATCGAAGTTGACGCCGCCGCCCTGTAACCCACCGGCTTCCAGGATAATGATCATCGCTTCGGTAAGCTCCTGGACGCTGGTTGGGAATTGGTCGGTATCCCAGCCGTTCTGGTAGTCACCCCGGTTGGCATCGATGCTACCCAGGAGGCCCTGGCTGGCGGCTACCGCCAGTTCGTGCTCGAAGGTGTGCTGAGCGAGCGTAGCGTGGTTGACCTCGATGTTCAGCTTGAAATCGTCCAGAAGGTCGTACTGGCGCAGGAATCCGGCAACGGTGGCGCTGTCGAAATCGTACTGGTGCTTGCTGGGTTCGAAGGGCTTGGGTTCAATGAAGAAGTAGCCTTTGAAGCCCTGGGCCCGCGCGTAATCGCGTGCCATGGTGAGGAAACGGCCCAGGTGGTCTACCTCCCGCTTAAGGTCGGTGTTCAGTAGGCTCATGTATCCTTCGCGGCCGCCCCAGAAAACGTAGTTCTCTCCCTTCAGCTTGATGGTTGTGTCGATGGCCGACTTTAGCTGGGCGCCGGCGTAAGCTACGACCTGGAAATCGGGGTTCGTGCTGGCGCCGTTCATGTAGCGTGGGTGGCTAAAGAGGTTAGCGGTTCCCCAGAGTACCTTCTTCCCGGTCGCCTGCATTTTCTCCGCGATGTAGTCGGAGACCTGGTCGAGGCGTTTGCGGTAGGTAGTGAGGTCGGCGCCGGCTTCCTCCAGGAGGTCTACGTCGTGGAAGCAAAAGTAGTCGAGACCGAGTTTGTCGAGAATTTCGAATCCGGCATCTGCGGCGTTTTTTGCTTCTTGGACGGGGTCTGCGTCACCCAACCACGGGTAGTTGGCCGTTCCGGGGCCGAAGGGGTCACCGCCGGTGTTCCGGAGGGTGTGCCACCAGGCCATCGCGAATTTGAAATGCTCGGCCATGGTTTTGCCGGCGACGCGCTGGTCCTTCTGGTAGTATTTGAAAGCCAGCGGGTTATCGCTTTCCGGACCTTCGTACTGGATCGTTGGGATGGATTTAAAGTATTCTGCCATAGTAGGATCTTATGCTTTGTGCCGCCGAAGGTAAGTTAAGCGCGCTAAACGAGCGGCCTTTACACAATCGATTCCGTTACCCGTGCTCATTCTTCCTTCGGGATGGCACCGGTGGCTTGTCCGAAATAGAAGACGAATTGTTGCATTTGGTTGGCCAATTCCTTGTTCTGGGTAGCCCGGAAATAGGTGTCGGCTAAACCCCGGAGGGTTTGGTAGAACATCCGGTCCATTTCGAGTACCTGCATCTCCTTGGTCCAGAGATCGATCTTCAGCGTTTCTTTGGTTTGCTCGTCGAACAGACTCAGCAGCATGGCTTTACAGGCCTGCGATTGGGGACCTGCCGGATTATCGCTTGCCGACCAGGTCATGGTGACGGGCATGTTGGTTTCATCAAGTCCGACGTCAACGATGATGCGGCTCTTCTTTTTTACGTTGGGGTTTGCCATGGTAGTCGTTTTGGCGCAAGGTAGGGTAGTGCAGTCAATAGGGACTATCACCCATTCGCGGAGCGCCGCTGCTCCACTGGGAACCGACGAATACCGTACTTTACCGACAAATCGGACCTATGTTTCTTCTCACCGGTGCCAACGGTTTTATCGGAAGCGTTTTGGTGGCTCAGCTTAATGCGCTGGGTATCAGGGATCTCATTTTAGTGGATGACTTCCAACATTACGAAAACAAGACGCCGAATCTGGAGGGAAAGGATTTCTTGGTCAAAGTAGAAAGGGATACGCTGTTCACCATTTGGGACCAGGAGCAGTGGCCACTAGAGGGGGTGTACCACCTGGGTGCCCGTACCGATACGACCGAAACCGACGTTCGCATTTTCGACAGGTTGAACCGGGAGTTCAGCATGGAAGTCTGGAACCGTTGCGCCAACGCCGGTATTCCCCTGGTATACGCCAGCAGCGCCGCTACCTACGGTGACGGTACACGGGGTTTTTCCGATCGGACCGATCCCGATACCCTGGAGCCGCTGAACGAGTACGGCCGTAGTAAAAATGACTTCGACGCCTGGGCCGCGGCCCAGCCCACGGCACCGCCGGCATGGTACGGCCTCAAATTTTTCAACGTGTACGGCCCGAACGAATACCACAAGGACCGTATGGCCAGCGTGGTATGGCATACCTACCGCCAAGTGCGCGCCACCGGTAAGATGAACCTTTTCCGCAGCCACCGGGACGATGTCGGTGACGGGGAGCAGTCGCGTGATTTTATCTACGTGAAGGACATCTGCCGGGTCTGCTATTTCCTCATGCAGCATCGACCGCAACCGTACGGGCTATACAATCTCGGCACGGGAAAAGCACGCAGCTTTCGCGACCTGGCGGAAGCTACCTTCCGGGCAATGGGGAGGGAAGTCGATATCCACTACGTGGATACCCCAGAAGATTTGCGTAAAAACTACCAGTACTTCACCGAAGCCCGTATGGAAAAATTACGCGATGCGGGTTACGACCAAGCCTTTACCTCCCTGGAAGAGGGCGTAAATGAGTACGTTCGCAACTACCTTACCCCACAGCAATACTACTGACCCAACCATAAGCAAGTAAGGAATGGAACACCATCCGCAGACATTAGGCGAATTCATCATCTCCAACCAGAAGGACTTCGAGTATTCGTCCGGTGAGCTAACCCGCTTGTTGAACTGTATTCGGCTAGCGGCCAAAGTGGTTAACCACGAGATCCGCCAGGCGGGCCTTGTCGACATCACCGGTACCATTGGCAACGTCAATGTTCAGGGAGAAGAACAGAAAAAGCTGGACGTATTTGCCAACGACGTCTTTATCAATGCCCTGACGAATCGCAATATCGTCTGCGGCATCGTCTCCGAGGAAAACGAGGACTTCATTACCATCAGCGGCGCCAACAATGCCCACCGGAATAAGTACGTGGTGGTAATGGATCCGCTGGACGGCAGTTCCAATATCGATGCCGGCGTTTCCGTCGGGACCATTTTCGGTATTTACCGCAGAATTTCACCCGAAGGTACGCCGGTCACGCGGGAAGACTTTCTGCAGCCCGGCAACATGCAGGTAGCGGCCGGTTACGTGATCTATGGTACGTCGACCATCCTGGTGTACACCACCGGCAACGGGGTGAACGGATTTACGCTGAATCCCGCAATAGGCACCTACTACCTTTCCCACCCGAATATCCGCATGCCTGAGCAGGGGCGGGTGTACTCGGTCAATGAGGGGTATTACGTCCACTTTCCCCAGGGGGTTAAGGACTACATTAAATACTGCCAGAAGGAA
Organism: Neolewinella xylanilytica; assembly: GCF_002934605.1. Lineage (GTDB taxonomy): Bacteria > Bacteroidota > Bacteroidia > Chitinophagales > Saprospiraceae > Neolewinella > Neolewinella xylanilytica. The sequence goes on along the minus strand of NZ_PTJC01000008.1, from coordinate 159,823 downwards.
GAGGATGACCGCCCCTACACGAGCCGGTACATCGGAAGTATGGTTAGTGATATCCATCGGAACCTCGTGCAGGGAGGGATCTACATCTACCCGAAGAGTTCCGAACGGGAAGACGGCAAGCTGCGCCTGGTTTACGAATGCAATCCCATTGCATTCATCGTGGAGCAAGCGGGCGGACACGCTACCGATGGGCATGGCCGGATACTGGATATTAAACCGCAGGACCTTCACCAACGCGTTCCCCTTTTCGCCGGCAGCAAAAAAATGGTGGAAAAGGCCATGTCCTTCCTTAAATAGTTACCTATGAAAGACAGGATCATCTCGGTGGATTTGATGCGTGGCCTGACGATTGCCGCGATGATCCTCGTCAACAACCCGGGAAGCTGGACCGACGTATACGCTCCATTCCTCCACGCTCCCTGGCATGGCTATACGCCCACCGATTTGGTGTTCCCGTTTTTCCTATTCCTGGTAGGATGCTCGATCGCCTTCGCTTACCATCACCGGCTTCCCTCCGCGGCAACGTACCAAAAAATTGCCGTAAGGAGCATCAAGCTCATCGCCCTGGGGCTTTTCCTCGGTGCGTTCCTGCTCTACCCGCCCTTTCTCAAGGCCTGGTCGGAAATACGGCTGCCCGGGGTGCTGCAGCGTATCGGTCTGGTATTCCTGTTCGCGGCGCCGCTGGCGTTGCACCTGCGCACCGGCGCCCTCCTGGTCGTGTCCGTTGTTATTCTCCTGGGCTACTGGGTGCTGCTTGGATACATCCCCGTGGAAGGCGTATTGCCCACCTACGAGCGCGACGCTTTTAACTGGGCACTGTACGTCGACACCACCGTGCTGGGTAGCCATACCTATAAACCGGACTACGATCCGGAAGGGATACTCAGTACGTTTCCCGCCGTCGTCAGCAGCTTGATCGGTGTCGTAACGGGACGATTCCTCTTGACGGAGCGGACGGATAAGGTCAAAGTCATGCTGCTGGGAGGTGCCGGATTGGTGTTGTTGGGGCATCTATGGGGACTGGTATTCCCGATCAACAAAGCACTATGGACCAGTTCCTTCGTGCTCGTGACCGGCGGGTGGGCGTTGCTGGTTCTGGGTGCCATCTACTACACGACCGACGTGAGAGGATGGGTATGGGGTAGGGTGTTTATCTACGCCGGTGCGAATGCCCTGATTCTTTACTTTCTTTCCAGCTTTTTTGCCAAGGTTTTTGGAAGTATTCCGGTGGGGGATACCTCTCTGCACGGCTACCTTTACCAGCAGATTTTCGTCCACGACTTTCTGCCGGACAAACTTTCGAGCTTGCTCTACGCAGTCGTCCTGGTGCTCTTTTACCTCGCCCTGGGCGTATGGCTCTACCGGAAAAAGATCTTCTTCAAAGTGTAGTCAGCCCGCGAGACGCCGACGTAGGCCGTCCAAAAGCGAACCGAACCCCGGAGGGCGGTTAGCATTTATAGGGTAAAGTCTCCCTATGTACCGCTATTTATCTACCGCTCTGTTCAGTATGCTCGCCTTTGGATTGCTTGCGCAGGCGGGCGTCGACGTCAATCCTCCCACCGATCCGGATCCCGGAGTCGGTGAATCACCTACTTTGTGGATATTGCTGGCCCTCGTCCTGCTCGGCGGTTTGTTTTTTCTCCGCAGCCGCACGAAACGGGTCGGTAGGGATTGATCAGCGCGCGGCGATAGTGGCCAGTCCACGGGTCAGCTCGCGGATCACCCCCCGCTGGTCCGGGTCGTATATCCAGTTGGTGTCGAAACGGCCGAGTAATTCGGCGTTTGCTTCCCGCGCGAGGGCGAGGCTGTGGAACTCAGTGGCCTTGTTGTGTTGAAAGAACGCGACTTCATCCAGTATTTCCCGGTCGATCTTGTACATCACGAAATCACTGATCATGAGTACATCCGCGTCTTCGTAGTCGTGGCTCTTCAGTTGGCGCAGCGCTTCGTAAAGGGCGAGGGTGGCGTCGGTACCGCCGTAGAACGACATGCGCAGGAACTTAGCTAGCTCGTCCAGGGAATTAGCAACGTCGTGCAGGTCCAGCGTCTTGATCCCCGTGCTAAAACTGATTAGGTACGCCCGGCGATTCGTATTGATGGCCATTTTCAGGATGCCGAAGGTCAGCACTTTGGCGATTTGCTCGGCCCGGCCCATCATCGACTGGCTGGTATCCACGCAAACGATGAAGGGCCCCCGTTCCCGTTGCTTGATTCGGTGGTGGACCTCCATTTCCTGGGTATCACTGCGGGTAAGTTTCCGCTCCTCATACCGCAGGGTCAGCAGGCTTTGGTCCGCGAATTTCTTTAGAAAGGCCGTTTCCGTATCGGGGCGGCTGAGGAGGGCGGCTTCCGAACTGAGAATGTGACTGAGGTCGCTGCTTTCGTGGACACCGACGATTTCCGACTTACCCAGCGGATCGACGGTCCACTCCTGGCGGACGATCGTTTTTTCGAAGCTTTCCTCTTCGATCACGATTTCCGCTTCCCGCATCTTTCCGAGTAGATCCGCCAGCTGCCGCAAACTGTCCTCGTCTGCGAGCAGCTCGTTGTATTCCTTGAGTACGTCAAAACTGGTGGCTTGCCATAAATCCCGGCTCATATCCCAGCCGAGGTAATCGGTGAAAGGATCGAGAATGGAAGTGAGCTGCCGGTATTCTTCCACCTTTTGCTCCAAGCGTTCCAGGTAGTGCGCTTTCGCCTCTCCCAGTTTACGGAGCTGGTAGGCTAGAATCCGGGCCTGCAGGAGGGCGTCCCACTGCGCCAACAGATCGGTCAGGATGCGGTCGAAGTTTTGGTGATCCGAACCGGTCCAGTCTTCGGCGGCCTTCTGGTAAAAGGTTTGCAGTCGGTCTTCGTAAAAGAAGGTGTCCAATTCTTCGCGGGTATACTCACTACGCAGGAATTGGATCAAATGGGGGTAGCGGTAGCGGAACGCCTTGGCAGGGGTTACCGACCACCCTTGCAAAAAATCGAGTTCCTTGCCATAGGGGTGTTTCGCCTCCAACTTTTGGAAGGTCTTCTTGATCCAGTAGAGGGTATCGAGTACGATCTGTCGGGTGATGCTGGCATTGTTGGCGCAGACAAAAAGAAGCTGGTCGATGGAAAAAACCTCCTCGATGGACTGTTGGAAGTAAAGACCATACTGGTCATTCAGGTTTCCTTCGGGTGGGGGCGTGTTGGTGATCTTCGAACGCATGTACTCCACCAGGTAACGGCGGGTACGGCGATCCAGCAGGTTTCCGAATTCAATAAAGCGCTGAAATTCCGATTCGAGTACATCGTCTACCGTGGGCATGTCTAGGTAACTCCCAAATTCAGGGGTAGTTCAGGAAAAGAAAGGGCCGCCGACCGGTAAACGGAAGGCGGCCGATAAAACCACTTAGAGAAAAAAATAATCGTTGCGTTAGGGACCACTTACAGGTCGGCCAGGTCATATGCCTCGATCACGGCGTTCAATTTTTGTCCGTACTGCGGGTCACGGCTGTAGCCGGTACGGACGAGCGCTTCGATGTACTGTTGGTAATTGACGGATTCGTGGGCCAATTCGGGGAAGCGGCGCTCCATCAGTTGGCTATGGGCCCGCCAACTGGTCCAGGCATTGTCGTATCGGGTGGCCGACGTACTCATGGGGAAGTGGTTGTTGTTTTCCCGGGCCTCCATCGATCCCCCCGCCTGACTCTCCACGATCGCCATGGCCATTTTGGCCGGGGCGGGAATGGCAAACTTTTCCGCTTCCGTGCGGGCTACCCGCTCGAACCGCTCGATGTAGGCCAATACGGCCGTACGGTCGTAATCGGCTACACTCCATAGTTTTTTCGGAGCCGACGCGGGTGCGCTTACTCCGGGAATAAGACTGAAGGTGGAGTTCGTCTCCGTGTCGGACGCAACACCATCGGTTTCGGTAGCGGGTGCACCGACGGAGACGGTGAAGTCGATCTGTTTCTGGGTGATGACGAAAGCGGCGATAGCGATCAAGCCCAGCCGGAACCACGTAAGTCGCAGCCGGGTCATCCAGCTAGGGGGAATGTATTCCGTCTGCGCCGCGCGGTGGCGCGCTGAAGTAAACAACTGTCTGCCACGGGTACGCAGGCGTTTAGCCAGCAGCGCCCAGTTGATGTTAAGGATTTTACCCTGCGTCTCCGCGTGAGTGGGAGTAGTATCGAATGCCATAACCGTGTGAATTTTTTGCAACCGTATCCCGGATCAGTGGGACATGATACAAATATAACACGTATTGTTTTAATTGGCAAAATATAACCAACAAAAAGTTTTATTGATGTTTGCGGATAAGAATCCGGATAGGGGAGGCGTCACCACCCGCAATCTTCAGCGGGAGGCAGATCATTTCATAGTCCCCCTCGCTTACGTTTCGCAGGTCAATCCCCTCGATGATCCAGACTTGCGCGCCCATCAGCGTCCGGTGGGTTTGGGGGTTACCGTGGTGAAACGGACCGACCGACAGGTAGTCTACACCGATCAGTCGGAGCTTTCGTTTACCGATCCAGGCGGCGGCATCCGGGCCGATGGCATGGTAGTGGCGGTCGAAATCCTCCTGCAGCCAATTGGCTTTATTACTATTCTGGGTGCGTAGAATAAGCCGCTCGCCCTGTTTGACCGGCCGGGTACGGGCTTCGTAGGCGTCCAGGTCTTCCGGGCGCACTTCGGCTTCGGGATTTACGTCGGCAATTCGGACCGGGCCCATGCCAACCTCGAAAGGAGCCTGTGAAATATCAATTCCCTGGGCCAGAAAATGGCTCGGTGCGTCCATATGCGTACCGCTGTGCAGGCTCATGTGCAGTACGGAGACCATGGCGGAATCTCCGCAGTGAATACAGCTGAGGGTTTCCAGGTCCGTTTGCGGCTGCCCCGGCCAGCCGGTCATACCTTCAAAGATCGGGTAGGTAACGTCCGTCCAACCTTCATACCACATCGCCATTAGCCGTAATTCTATTGTTATTGCAGGGGTAAGGGAAAAACGCCTAAATGGTTGAAGCCGATCCACAATAAATGAAAAAGTTGGGGGCAAAAGTTTTTGCTTTGGTATCCTTCGAATTATCTTGGTCGGGTATTCGGCGCGTACCGCCGTTAAGAATCGAGTCGATCGTGCAAATTTTTCGACTGGCCATTACCTCTTTCACTACCCGTACTATAATTCTTGCGTGATGGCCTTACCCAGAGCATACGACCGTTACTGGCGGACTAATCTGAGGTATTTAGCGATTTTATTAACCATCTGGTTTGCCGTCAGCTTCGGCTGCGGCATCCTTTTGGTCGATGAACTCAATCGATTGCGTATCGGTGGGGCAAAGCTGGGGTTCTGGTTCGCGCAGCAGGGAAGCATCTACGTTTTCGTCGTGCTGATCTTCGTGTACGTGTACTTGATGAACCGTCTTGATCGCCGTTATGGCGTCAATGAATAGTCGCATTTCCCGAGCATGAGCGTACAAGTCTGGACTTACCTGATCGTCGGTGCCACCTTCATCCTTTACATCGGCATTGCCGTGTGGGCGCGGGCGGGATCCACCCAGGAGTTTTACGTGGCCGGCGGCGGCGTCCACCCGGTGGCTAACGGTATGGCTACGGCGGCCGACTGGATGAGCGCCGCCAGTTTCATTTCCATGGCCGGCATCATCAGCTTCGCCGGTTACGACGGCGCGGTTTACCTGATGGGATGGACCGGCGGCTACGTGTTGCTGGCCCTGCTGTTAGCACCCTACCTGCGGAAATTCGGCAAGTTTACCGTGCCGGATTTTATCGGCGACCGCTACTATTCCAATGTCGCCCGTACCGTAGCCGTCATCTGCGCCATCATCGTGAGCTTTACCTACGTAGCGGGTCAGATGCGCGGGGTAGGGCTGGTCTTCAGTCGGTTCCTCGAGGTAGAAATAAATACCGGCGTGTACATCGGCACCGTCGTGGTATTCTTCTACGCCATCATGGGCGGAATGAAGGGCATCACCTACACCCAGGTCGCCCAGTACTGCGTGCTGATCTTCGCCTACATGGTGCCGGCAATCTTCATCTCCCTCCAGATGACGGGCAACGTGATTCCGCAACTGGGTTTCATTGGCGACATCAACGACGGCTCGGGCATGGCCCTGCTGGACAAGCTCGATCAACTGCACACCGAGCTGGGCTTCGCGGAATACACCAGTGGCACCAAATCGACCACCGACGTTTTTGCCATCACCCTCGCCCTGATGGCCGGGACGGCGGGCTTACCCCACGTGATCGTCCGCTTTTTTACCGTTCCCCGGGTGAAGGACGCCCGCATCAGCGCAGGTTGGGCGCTACTCTTCATCGCCATACTGTACACTACGGCACCGGCCATCGCTGCCTTCGCCCGCACCAACCTGATCGCCACCATCAACGAGCAACCGTACGCCGAACTTCCCCCCTGGTTCGCTAAATGGGAGGAGACCGCCCTGGTAGCCTGGCAGGATAAGAATGGTGACGGCCTCCTGCAGTACGGGCCCGGGGAGGCCTTCGTCGGGGCGGTCGATCAGGTAAGGGATGGCGCCGGAGCGCGGGAGCAAGGCCCATACGGAGAAACCCTCCTCAACAACCTACCCACCGACAATCGCAACGAAGTTTACATCGACCGGGACATCATGGTGCTAGCCAATCCGGAGATCGCCCAATTACCGGCGTGGATCGTCGCACTGGTTGCCGCCGGCGGATTGGCCGCCGCCCTCTCTACCGCCGCAGGCCTTCTGCTCGTCATCAGTACCGCCGTAAGCCGCGACTTGATGCGCATGCAGATCAAGCCGAACATGAGTGAAAAAGAGGAGCTCTGGTGGGCCCGCGGCGGTGCGGCCGCGGCGGTGCTCGTGGCAGCTTACTTCGGGGTCAATCCCCCGGGTTTCGTAGCCGCTACCGTGGCCCTGGCCTTCGGACTCGCTGCCGCCAGTTTCTTTCCCGCCATCGTGCTCGGTATTTTCGATAAGCGCATGAACCGGGCCGGCGCGGTGTCGGGAATGCTCACCGGCATCATCCTGATGTTCGGCTACATGGCCGTTTACCGATTGGGGTGGTTTGTTGATCAAGTCCCGCCGGAGTCGGACTGGTGGTTCGGCATCAGTCCGGAAGGGTTCGGCAGCGTCGCCATGGTCGTCAATCTTGCCGTAGCCCTGGTGGTCAGTCGGGTCACCCCGCCGCCGCCGGAAGACGTACAGGAAATCGTCGAAACCATTCGCATCCCGAAGGGAGCCGGAGCGGCCATCGATCATTAAGATACTTTGGAAGTAGTTGTGTAATCAAAACCGGAGCTGCATCCAGGAAGAAACGACCCCGGCATGCACCCTACACTTTCACTTTTACTTTGCTCCTTTTTCGCCCTTTCTTTTTCAGTCCTCGGCCAGGCGGACGTGCGACTGGCATCCACCATTGACGAGGTTACCGTCTACCGCGAGGGAGCCCAGGTCAGTCGGTCCGCCCCCCTGAACCTGGCACCCGGCCGTCAGACCATCGTACTCACCGGCATTACGGAATCCCTGGTGGAAAAAAGCATCCAGGTGGCCGTGGCGAACGAATCGTTGTTAATCCTCGGCGTACGCCATCGCTTGCACTTCGCCGATGCACCCGCTCTCGCACACGAAGCCCTACCCTTGACCGCGGAGCGGGAGACGTTGGCTTCCCGCGAGCGAGCGCTGCGTACCCGAATTGGTATCGGAGAAGAGGAAGAGGCCATTCTGCAGGCTAACCGCAAGCTGAGCGGTGATAACACGGGCGTGGGGGCGGCGGAACTGGAGGCCGGCGTTCGCTACCACCGGGAACGAATTACCACCATTCGGATGGAGCGGCTGGAACTGATGGATAGTCTGCGGCTGGTGGCTGACCGCCAGAAATTACTCGCCCAACGCTTGTCCGAACTAACCCTTGATTCTGTCCCGTCGGCAACCAGCGAGATCGTCGTGGAGGTCGATGCGCGGTCGGGAATAACGGATAGCATCCGCTTCACCTACCTCGTAGCCGAGGCGGGGTGGGAACCGGCCTACGATTTACGCCTCACCGAGCTCGATCGAACCCTCCAACTAGGCTACCGCGCCCGGGTGCATCAGCGAACGGGAGAAGACTGGCGGGAAGTCCGCCTGAGGCTATCGACCAGCGACCCGGGGCGAACAGCGCAAATCCCCGAACTGAAGACCTGGCGGTTGGCGACAAATCTACATCCACCGGTTTACCACGCTCCGGATCCCGGCTTTACGGTCACCCAGGCCCGACGGATTCACGGTGTTGTAAGCGATCGCTACGGAAGCGCGTTAGTTGGAGCTACCGTGATCGTTGCGGGAACTGACTTGGGAACGGTTACCGATATCGATGGCCGTTTCACCTTGCAGTTGCCTTCCGGCGCGGATTTGCTTCGGGTCACCTATCTCGGATATACGGATCGTATGGTACCCGTCACCGATTCGTATCTCACCATCACCTTGGACGAGGCGCAAAATTCGCTGGAGGAGGTAGTCGTAGCCGGTTACGGCGGCCGCCGTAACGGTCTATCCGAACCTGCATCGGGCACTAGTAACCTTCCTGATAAGCCCGTACCCCCCCAACTGCCCATCACCGTCGAGCGGCAAGCCACGAATCTTCAGTTTCAAATCGACCTTCCGTATACGATCGTGTCCGGTGAAGCCGCCCGTTTGGTCAGTATACAGGACTTCGACGTACCCGCTACTTACCGCCATTTCGCGGTCCCCAAGGTAGACGAGCGGGTTTTCCTGTCTGCCATCGTGCGAGACTGGGAGCAATATGACTTGTTGTCCGGTGAAGTGCAGCTCTTCGTAGCGGGTACCTACCTGGGCACCTCCCAACTGGACGCGACCCAAACCGCCGACAGCCTGGTGTTTTCCCTGGGACCCGACCCCGCAGTCGTGATTCATCGTACGGCGGCCGAGCGCTACAGTCGCGAGGTAGGCTTACTCGGTGGAAAGCGGGTTGTTTGGCGCGGTTGGGAGGTCGCCGTCCGCAACACTAAGAGGATGCCCGTCGATCTCACGATTATCGATCAGGTGCCCGTCTCCGCCGAGGGAACTATTGACGTGGAGACGGAACTACCGGCGGGAGCAAACTACGATCCCCAAACCGGTCAGGTTGAGTGGAGAACCGTTTTGTCTTCGGGTTCGGAGTGGCAAACGGAATTCGGCTATCGGGTAAGGTATTCGGGTAGTGGTTCGGTTTACCTGGAATAGCAGGTAACCCGGCGTGGGGCAGCGTAACTTCGCGACTTAACCCTAAACCAGCGCCGTGAGTATCGATCGCCTTTATATAGCCGCCACTTCCCAACACGTCGGCAAGACCACCTGCACCCTCGGGCTTATGGCGGCCATCCAGCAGCGCGGAAAGCGGGTAAGCTACTGTAAGCCGGTAGGGCAGGAGTGGGTAGAGATGGGAGGACTCCAGGTAGACAAGGATGCCTTGCTATTCGCCCGCGGAATGGAATTTGATCTTAAGGCGGAATTGCACAGTCCCGTCATAATCGGTAGAGGGGTAACCGCCAGGTACCTGGATCATCCTGCCGATTTCGATTTCCGGACCGCCATCACCAAGGCCAGTCGAAAGCTGCAGGCGCGGAACGAATTCGTGATTTACGAAGGCACCGGCCACCCGGGGGTGGGAAGTGTGTGTGACGTCAGCAATGCCCAGGTCGCTCAGTTACTGAACGCGCCGGTAGTGATGATCGTGGAAGGGGGGATCGGCAGCACCATCGACCGGCTGAATATGAACCTCGCGATGTTCAGAGAGCGCCGCGTACCCGTGCGGGGCGTCATTGTCAACAAGACGCGGCCGGCCAAGCTGGAAAAGGTGCGGAAGTACGTCGGCATGTACCTGGAAAAAAAGGGGATCCCACTGCTCGGCGTTTTGCCTTTCGAAAAGGTGCTCGCCAACCCGATCATGGCATCCGTTCGGCACAGTATAAAGGGGCGCACCCTGCTTAACCGGGAAGGACTCGACAACCAGGTGGAAAACATCGCCAGCGGAAGCTTACTCGCCCAGGAAGAAGTGGAAAATCTGAAAAACCTGCTGGTTATCGTAAGTCATCGCCGACTCAACGAAGCCCTGTCTGCCCTACAAAGCATCCTACAAGACCGTTCGCTCCCGGGCACGACGATCTCCGGAGTGGTAGTGACCGGATTATCGGACGAAGAAGCCGACCTTCCACACAGCGAGTTTCTGACCGCGCATAATATTCCGGTAGTGGCCTGCTCACTGGACACCTACGGGGCCGCGGTACGGATCAGTCAAATGGAGGTGAAGATCAACTTGAAAACACCCTGGAAAATCCGGCGGGCGGTGGAGTTGATCGAGGAACACATCGACCTGGATCTGCTACTTTGAGACGGGCGGTACCGGCGCCTCTACTGGTTCGCCGACGCTGTTGAGCTGAGCGAGGTAGGTATCCCGCAGCTCGAAAAATTCCGGCAGGTATTCATCCGGCATCGGCTCGGCATCCTGGAAGTCCATGCGGGTGTGATCCACCTGACGGCCATTGTCCCAGAAGCGGAAACAGACATGTGGTCCGGTAGCCAACCCGGTGGAACCGACGTACCCAATTACATCACCCTGGCTGACGCGCTTACCAACGACCATGCCGGGAGCCCGTTTCTGCATGTGGAGGTATTGGGTGGCGTACCGTTTGTCGTGGCGAATTTTGACGTAGATACCGTTGCCGCCGGTACGGCCCGACTTGCTGATAGTTCCATCGGCCACTGCCACGATCGGGGTTCCGTAGGGCGCGGCGTAATCGGTGCCGAGGTGGGGCTTCACCCGGCGCTGGACGGGGTGAAACCGTGTGAGATTGTAACGGCTGCTGATGCGGCTGTAGCGGACGGGGGCCTTGAGGAACAGGGATTTCATGGGCTGTCCGTCCAGTCCGAAGTAGCCCTGCTGGCTGCTGTCCTGGCTTACGAAGTAGAAAGCGTAAATATCCTTACCGCCAGTGCTGTAGCGGGCGGCCTTGACGCGACCGAATCCGGCCTCGGTGCCCGCCACGTATTCCTGCTCGTAGACCAGTTGGAAGGCATCTCCCTTTTGCACGTGGTAAAAGTCGACCGACCATTGCAGGGCGTCCTCCATCTTATCGGTCAGGGCGAAGCTGTGGCCGGAGTCGACCATCGCGTTCCAGAGGGAGCTTTCGATCTTTCCCGCGGCCAGTCCTTCTTCGATACGGATGGGTAGGTCGACGTATTCGTCCTGTCCCGCCCCCTGTAAGTCCAGTTTAAGGTAACGGTATACGCTAGGGGAGTAAATCAGGTAGTCGGGGCCCTCGGTATCCGGGTCGTCGAGCAACTGGTAAGTGAGCCCGGCGCGAAGATTCCGCACGTCGAGCATCTCGTTGAACTTGTTGGATGCGGCGAGTGCGCTCACGGGCTGCATCCCCGTAGCGAGTAGGATATCGCTAAGGGTCTGTCCGTACTGGATGGTATCCATATCCACCGAGAAGGTATCCAGGGCAACGCCGTAGCGCACCGTAGGCTCGATGATGGGGAAGGGTTTGAGCAGCGGTTGCTTACTGGTTTTCGGAGGCGGGGGACTGGCGGCGACGAGACCACCGATAATGGTGCTTCCCAACGCGATACTTACTACCAATGCAATCACTACCGAGAGTAGCTGTCCTTTTGGAACTTGTAGCCCTTTCTTCACTTACGTATATGTTTCTTTCCGAGTCGTCAATCGACTTGCGACAAATATAGAAAGATTCTGCAGACCGGAATATTGTAGCTTTTCCCGATTGCTTGACGAAATAAATCAGGGCGTCCGAACCCGCGTGGATTCCTGGATCCAGCAACCCACCTGATACGTGGAGCCGATTTCAATTCCGCGTTGAAAAACGTCGGCGCGGGAGGGCATATACTGGGTGTAGCGCCCGATCAATTGATTGGCCTTTGCGGCTACCGAAGGGTCGACCGATTTGGCGCGCTGCCACATATCGATTGCCGGCCAGACGACCACCTGGCTGTCGAATCCGGTACCCGGACCGCAGAGGGGGCCACTACTCGCGTACAGGGTTCCGATCAGCATATAGGGTTCGCCATTGCTGGGGTCGGCATCGGCGGCCCGGCGGGCGTAGGCGCGGGACTGGCTAAAATTGCGCAAGTCCCGGTAGTAGATCTTGGCGGCGGTAAGTAGGGCGAGGCTCTTCCGTTCGTTGTCTTCGGTTTCCTGAGCAGCCTGCTCGAAGAGGCGCACGGCCTCCGAGGAATTGTTATTCCGCAGGGCCTCATAGGCTTGACGGATCGTGCTTCCCCCTCCGGAGGTGGTGGCGACTACCTGGCAGTTAGCTTCGTAGGCGGCCTTTACTTTCTGGTATTCCGGCAGGTCCTCGGCACAGTCGGCCCACCGCATCCGGCCGTAGGCGGTCGTGATGGCGTCACACTCCTCGGGATTGGCCTCGAAGTCGGGATAGTATTCATCGATATAGTACTGGCAATCGTAAAACCCCTTTACGGTTTCGAAGTACTGGAGGCTGCTGGGGGCATACGCCTCGATGGCGTTCCAGGCATCACAATCGGCGCCCTGGCACTCCTCCAGACCTTTCGCCAGTCGTGCTTTCAGGGCGGTTACCACCTCTTTGGCTTCGGCGTCGTCGATGTTGTCGCTCTCGTGCTGATCGACAACCAAGCGAGACATGGGGTTGATGACAAAGTACTGGAGTTTCTCGGGGCCGTCCATTTCGATGCTTTCCCGGAAGAGGGAGTAAATCTCCTCATCGGTAGCACTGCCGGCGTAGGTGTAGTAGCTATCGAAACCCTGAATGGCAGCCATATAGCCGTCCGATGGGTAGCATTGCCGGGCCTGCTCGTACAGCATGAGGATGGAATCACCGTATACTTCCCGCTGATCGGGGTTCTCCTGGATGAGGTAGTTATAGAATTCCACGCCGTCGGTGTACACCGTGGGGCGGCGACCATCCGCAGCGGGGCTGACGGCGTATACCTTGCGCCAGGTTTCCATGGCCCGCTCCATTTCCCTCGCTTTAAGCGCGTTGCGGTAGATGACGTAATTCGTTTCCGCGGCATCCGGGTTGGGGGCGTCGCTGAATTTCGGGCAGTCGCTAAGCGTTTCGTCGGCAGTGGCGGACCGATCGGCGGTGGAAGGCTGCTTGGTGGTGGTTTGCGGGGTTTCGCTAACGGCGGGGCCTGCGGTCTTCGGAGAGCAGCCGACTAGAAAGAAGGCTAGGGCGAAGCAGGCGATCAATGGCGTAAAAATTCGGTCCATGTGGAAGGCAAGGTTTATAGTCTCTATAAGGATGCAAAGGCGCCGGATGTTGACGGGTACCGATCGGGCGAGTAATGGAAGTTTCGTTGCTCCCGCGCGCGGCGCCCACCCCTTCACCGGGAAATGGAGCGGCCGGTTAAACCGTAAAACACCCGAACAATTCTATGAATTCCGTGCTAAAGGAACATATTTTCGCCCCCGCAAAACCGCATCCATGAAAAAGATTAATTTTAGTGCCGGACCGGCCATTCTTCCCGCCAGCGTTCTCGAAGAGGCCGCCGATGCCGTACGGGATCTGAACAACAGCGGCCTTTCCATCCTGGAAATCAGCCACCGGTCGAAGGCTTTCTCTCAGGTACTCCTCGAAACGGAGAGTCTGGTCCGGGAGCTCATGGGGGTAGGGGAGGAGTACGCCGTCCTTTTTCTCAGCGGTGGAGCCAGCACCCAATTTTTCTACACGGCCATGAACCTGCTGAACCCAGAAGAGACCGCCGGGTTTCTCGACACCGGGGCCTGGTCGGCCAAGGCGATCAAGGAAACCAAACTCTTTGGTAAAGTCAACGTACTCGCCAGCAGCAAGGAGAGCAACTACGACCACATTCCCCGGTCGTATACGATCCCCGAGGGACTGAAGTACCTGCACGTTACCAGTAACAACACCATCTTCGGTACTCAGATTCACGAGTGGCCGGAGACCTCCACGCCCCTGGTAGCGGACATGTCATCGGACATTTTTTCGCGCCGGATCCCGCTGGAAAAATTTGGCATTATCTACGCCGGCGCTCAGAAAAACCTCGGCCCCGCCGGCGTAACCCTGGTGATCGTGAAAAAGGACCTGCTCGGTACCGTCGAACGGGCTCTGCCTTCGATGCTGGACTACCGCGTCCACATCAAGGGGGCCAGCACCTACAATACCCCGCCCGTTTACCCCATCTACGTGATGATGCTGACGCTGCGTTGGATCAAGGAACAGGGTGGACTCGAGGCCATGGAGAAGCACAACGAGAAAAAAGCGAAGTTGCTTTACGACGAGATCGACCGGAATCCGAAATTCAAAGGCACCGTATCGGACAAAGAAAGCCGCAGCCTGATGAACGTCACCTTCGTATGTACCGACGAAGCGGATACCGAGCGCTTTCAGAAGGAGGCTACCGAAGCCGGATGCGACGGCGTTAAGGGACACCGCAGCGTCGGTGGCTTCCGGGCCAGCATCTATAACTCCATGCCCTACGAAGGCGTGGAGACGCTGGTGAACGTGATGAAAGACTTCTAATAATCAAAACCAGCCAGTGGGGTAAGCTGCTTCTATCCGGTGGCAGCAGCGGGTAAATCCGCAGCAATGGTTGATAAGGGACCCTAAACGTCTTTCGTCGTCGACGGAGCGGATCGTTTCGTCGAAAAAAAGGGTGATTACCGGTCAGACCGTAGCACGGGTGCGTCGAAATGCCTATATTAGTGGTCTAATGACTCGTCCCAAGTTCACCTTACTAACTGTTGTTTTACTGCTCTTCATTGTGAGCGCGGCCTGTTCCGGCTTTTTGGCGGGACGGACCATCAAACTACACGAAGAAGGAAAACTACAGGAGATGCGGCAAGTGAGTGAGCAAATCATCGACGCCCACACCGCTATCGACCGGGCCGTTACCGTCGTTAAACGGGTCATTCTCCGCTAATCCGGCTTTTCATCGCTTCTCCCGTCATTTTTCCGTGACTATTCCACCGGGGTCATCGACTTCCCGCGGATTGAACCGTTAGGGGTGGACCGGCGATTCCCGCAGGCATTAATACTGACTTATGTTAAAAGGACTTTTGTGTGACCTCGACGGTACGCTGGCGGATTCGGAACCCCTGCACTGTACCGCCTGGCTCACCCTGCTTTCGGAAGATTATGGTGTCCAATATGACACCCACTGGTTCGAACAGTGGATCGGGACTAGCGATACCGTAGTGGCCGCTTCCGTGATTGAGGAACACGACTGGGAAATGACCGTGGCGGAACTGATTGATGAAAAGCAGGCCCGCTTTCAGGCGGCAGTGCGCAGGGAAGGATCCGTTTTCGCGGGAGTACCCGAGTTGCTCGAGAAGATCGCCGCCCGCTTCCCACTGGCTATCGCGACCAACAGCGGCCGTTCGGATGCCGACCTCATGATAGCTTCCACCCGGCTGGACCGCTTCACATCCATTAGCGTCACGGCCACCGACGTCGAGCACATGAAACCGGAGCCGGACATCTACTTACTGGCGGCGGAGAAATTAGGCCTTCCGGCCTCTGAGTGTATTGCCATAGAAGACAGCGGCCCCGGTGGGGTAGCGGCCAAAGCGGCGGGCTGTTATTTAATTGGCTTAACGGACAAGGTGACGAACGCCGACGAAATGGTGACCGATAACGCCAAAGCCCTGAAACGGGCCCTGGAACTACTCGAAGCGGGGTAAGGAAGCTTATTGTTCCCTTTACAATAACTTAACCTGATACATATCCTCAGTTCATAGCCAGGTAGGACCTTTGCAGCGTCTTAAAACGCAAGCAAGAAAATCAACCACCTCTTTATGAACGCAAGATTTACCTTCATTTTTCTCCTTGTCTTGGGCTTCGGTTCCGCCCAGGCTCAGGATAATGTAGTCACCATTAACGATCTATCGTTGGTGGGAGCGACTACCTACAACTGGACAAGCGACAACGTATACATGCTCGATGGTCTGGTGTACCTTGAGGAGGAGGGTGTACTGAACATCGAGCCCGGTACGGTCATCCGCGGCATGGAAACCCCGACCACGGGCGACCGGACCAGCGCGCTGATTATCACCCGAGGCGCTTCCATTAAAGCTGCCGGTACCCAGGAAGCTCCAATCATCTTTACCGCTGAAGATGATGATCTCGAGGTAGCCGATGACCTCAGCTATCTGGACGATAAGGGGCTTTGGGGAGGCTTGATCATTCTGGGCAATGCCGAAATCGCCACCACCGGGGGCCAAGTCGGAATAGAAGGCATCGATGCCGACGAGCCCCGTGCACAGTACGGAGGAGGTGATAACCCGGTCAATGATGAAAGCTCGGGAACCCTGACTTACGTCTCCATTCGGCATGGCGGAAGTATCCTTTCCAACAACAATGAAATTAACGGGCTCACCCTTGGTGGGGTAGGCTCGGGAACAACGATCGACTATATAGAAGTCTTTGCCAATCAGGATGACGGCATTGAATTCTTCGGCGGCACTGTTTCCATAAAACACGCTGCGGTAGCCTTCTGTGGTGATGATAGCTTCGACTACGATTTTGGATGGCGTGGAACCGGACAGTACTGGTTTAGCCTGCAAGCCAACGGAGACGATACGGGCCGGGCCGGCGAACACGATGGCGCCTCCCCCGACGGGTTTGCTCCTTTTAGTAAGCCGAATATTGCCAACGCTACCTACGTAGGTATTGGTGAAGAAGGCACTTCAACGGGCACCGGTGATGCAATAGCCAACATTCCTTTCGCCGTGATCTTTCGCGATAACGCCGGTGGAACTTACCAGAACTCCATATTCTACGACTTCAACGGTGCCGCGATCGGTATTGAAGATCTTCCCGATACCGATGTGGACAGCTATGGCCGCCTCCTGGCCGGTGACTTGGTACTCAAGAACAATTATTTCTATGGCTTCGGCCGCGGGGAGGGTGATGCCCAGGGAACTGCCGAAGCGATCTTCCTCGCTGTGGGTAGTGATGAGATGATCAACACGACATCCTCCGCCCAGGTGGTCACCAACTTTGCTGAGAATGGCAATGTCATTGCGGATCCCGAATTCAACAGCGACGATCGTAGCGAAGACGGTGAGATGTTTGACCTCCGTCCGAACTTGTTCGGCGCCGCCGCGACCGGTGCTCCGGCACCCGACACCACGGTGCTTGACTCGGTCGGCTACTACGGTGCTTTCGCTCCCGGAAACGGTTCGGATAATATGGCATGGCTAGCCGGATGGACGGCTCTCGACCAGGCAAATGCTTATGGGGAAGTGACTGGCGTAGGGTCCGTTTCCGCGGCCACCTTCAGCCTTAGCGCTCCGGTGCCAAACCCCGCGAATGCCTCCGTGCGCATGGAATTCGAAATGAACAGAGCTCAGGACGCTACCATGACGATCATCGACCTGCTGGGTCGGCCGATCTTCCGGCGCACTGCCTTCTACACGGCAGGCGAACAGTCGGAGACCTTTAACGTCAGCCATTTAGCCAACGGAACTTACTTCGTCATTATGGACGTAGCCGGTAGCCGTCTGGTACAGAAGCTGAGCGTGAAGCGGTAATCTCCGCGAAAGACTACTTATATGGGATGGCGGTTCCCTTAGCTGGAATCGCCATCCCGATTTTCTAGTGCAAATTTCAATTTAATCAGTATGCTTTACCGAATGCTATTCGGCACGGTCCTTCTCTTGAGCAGCCTCCAAATGGTAGCACAAAAGGGGGCTATCGCGGGAACGGTTTATGATCCCGACGGCTTTCCCATGTTGGGCGCCAACGTCGTTATTCAAGGTACCTCACAGGGTGCACAGACGGATTTTATTGAAGGTAAGTACCAATTCCAAGTGGACGCCGGTACCTACACGCTCGTTGCCTCTTACGTAGGCTTCGGCGAACAAATTCTGGAGGATGTCACCGTCCTTCCCAACGAAACCACCATCCTTGATATCACCTTCGGTGAGGATACTGGCGTAGAACTTGCGCTCGATGTCACCGTAACCGCCCAAGCGCTGGAGCGAGGCGAAGTCGCCGTACTGAAGCTTCGTGAAAACAGCGATAAGGTTCAGGACATCATTTCGAGCCAGGAAATTCAGCGTCTTGGAGCCGGTACCGCCGCAGCCGCCCTCACAAAAGTTACGGGCACCACGGTAGTCGACGGGAAATACGTTTACGTGCGCGGCTTGGGGGATCGGTATTCGGCGACGACGCTGAACGGTCTCCGCTTACCCAGTATCGATCCGTACCGGAACAGCGCGCAACTTGACCTGATCCCGACGAACCTGCTGGACAACATCGTTGCCAACAAAACTTTCACTCCCGATCTACCCGGTGACTTTACCGGTGGAAGCGTAAATATAAAATTGAAGGCCCTGCCGGAGCGCTTTACGTTCGGCGTTAGTGTATCCACGGCCTATAATGCGCAGTCAAACCTCCGCGATGACTTTCTGACTTTCAACGCCGGTGACCGCGCGGGATTAGGGTACAATGACGGTACCCTGGATCGGCCGGCTATTCTAGACGACCCACGCATTGCTGAGCTGGATATCCTGGCCAGTAGTAGCGCTCGACGCGCTGGAGGAGATGATGCAACCGCCGCTCTCCTCGACCAAACCGCCCGTTCGTTCACCAACGGCTTCGGTTTGCAGCAAATGAATACGCCGTTGGATTACAGCATCAGTGCCAATATCGGTAACCAGTTCAATCTGGGTAACATGCCGGTCGGGGCCTTTGCCAGCCTGAGTTACAGTCGGGATTACAGCCAGTATACCAACGGTGTTCGGGCGAACTACATCAACCCCATGACCGGGGCCGACCTGCAGGAAGAATTCAACCTACGCGACAACCAAAGTGTCGAAGCTCCAAAAATCGGCGGGATGCTTGGTCTGAGCTTCCGCCCCTCATCAGCCAGTACGATCAATCTTTACGGCATCTATAGCCACCAGGCTTTTATCGAAGGGCGTTCGCTGGTCGGAGCCAACAACGACTTCGGACTCGGAGGTACGGAAGACAACTACTTCGCTTCCCAAACCAACTCCTTCCTGAGCCGGGACCTACGTAATTACGTTGTCGAAGGACAGCACGTCATCAAAGGCCTAGGAAATACCAAGATCGAATGGGCGGGTAATTACGTTGATTCCGAGCAGAACGAGCCCGATCTTCGCTTCCTTGCGTACACCGTGAATGGCGGCTTTCCCCAGATTAACCCCGCCCAGCTGATTCTGCCCAGTCACTTTTACCGGGACTTGTCGGACGATAGCTACCAGGGTAAAGTGGATATCACGATACCGTTCCTCCAGGCAAAAAGCCGTGGAAACGCCATTAAATTTGGCGGCCTCTACAATACGAAGGACCGTGATTTCAATGAGACGTCCTACGTTTACGAGAACCGTAGCGGACTCAGCTTTGGCGAGGCCAACGGAGATCCCGGTATTTATTTCGGTGATGACAACATCGGGGTCATCGGTGGAGAGCCCGGCCGGAATACTGTCGGACTGTACATTACCGACAACACACAATTATCCAATAGCTACGTAGGTTCCTACGATATCTATGCCGGATACGGAATGGTTACCTACGAAGTATCCCCCAAGTTTAAGGTAATTGGCGGACTTCGCCTCGAGGGTACCAAGATCGATATCGTTAGCGATCTGGCAGCTCTCTCTCTAAACCCCGAGGACTACGAAGCCCACATTGATACACTGGCCCTGCTTCCGGCTCTGAATCTCGTGTACAAACTGCGTGACGGCCAGAATATCCGTGCCAGTTTCAGTCAGACCATCGCCCGACCCAATATGCGGGAGGTAGCGCCTTTCGGTAGCTTCGGCTTTATCGGTGAGCCGCCGGTTTTCGGCAATCCGGACTTGTCCGTGACCAGCATCGATAATTACGATCTTCGGTACGAGATCTTTCCGAATGCGGGAGAAGTTATCGCCATCAGTGCCTTTTACAAGCGATTCCGGGACCCGATCGTCACTACCTTCCGCAACGCCGGCGAACAGCAATTTACCTGGACCAATTCCGAATCGGCCAGTCTGTACGGTTTGGAATTGGAGTTCCGTAAGAGCCTGGCTTTCATCGGCAGTTCGTTCACGAATTTCACCTTCAGTTCCAACCTGAGTTACATTGAGTCCGTGCAAGACATCGACGACAAGGAATACCGGGATGCCTTGGACATCGATCCTGATTTTCCACAAACGCGCCCGTTCAACGGGCAATCGCCATGGATCGTTAATGCGAACCTCGGGTACGCCACCCAGGAAAGCGGTTGGGATGCCTTTGTAAGCTTCAATTATTTCGCCGACCGGCTCACGAGTATCGGTGCGGTAGGCGCCAGCGATATATTCGAAAGGGGCCGCAGCAGCCTGGACATTAATCTCACCAAGAAGATCAATAACATCACGTTCAGTGCTCGCGCCCGTAACGTACTTAATCCCAAGTACGAAACCTTCAGCGACTTTAAGGGAAAGGAGTATCTCTTCAGTAGCTACGAGCGCGGCCGTGAATTCTCCCTCGGTATCAGCTACGGCCTCTAAGTCCACACCAAGACGCACTAGATTACATTTTGTAGTCCCATTTACAACGCCCCCCGTATCCCACGGGGGGCGTCTTTGTTTGGGTATCTTCACGGACATGGACCGTAGAAGATTCACCGCCGCCCTGGCCACCGGATTGGCCTTACCGTTTACGACTTCCGCCGCACCCGCGCCCCGGCGCCCCCTCCTGCCTGCCCGCCTGAAGCGGGGAGACACCGTCGGCCTGATCACCCCCGCCAGCTTTATTGACGATGACTCCCTGCAACGGGCTTACCAGCAAATCGAAGGACTTGGGCTCACCGTGAAACCCGGCCGCTACCTGCGGTCGGAGCACGGATTCCTTGCCGGCAGCGACCGCGAACGGCTGGACGACCTGCACGCGATGTTCGCCGACCGGGATGTCAAGGCCGTCTGGTGCGCCCGGGGAGGGTACGGCAGCGCCCGCCTGCTGCCCGCACTTAACTACGACCTGATCCGCCGTAATCCCAAGATCCTGATCGGCTATAGCGACATCACCGCGCTGCTCAATGCCATTACCAACCAAACCGGATTGGTCACCTACCACGGTCCGGTAGGAAGCTCGGAATTCACGCCTTACACCGAGCGTCACATGCGCAATGCCCTGCTCGAAGGGGAGGCGTGGCAGCGCATCGAACTGCCGGATGGCGCCACGGAACAGTACATTATTCACCCCGGCATCGCCACCGGAAGCCTGTGGGGCGGCAATCTGAGTTTACTGGCCGCCATGGTGGGAACGAAAGCCGTGCCCGACCTGGAGGGGAAGGTATTATTCATTGAGGAAGTAGGGGAGAAGCCGTATCGCGTCGACCGGATGCTCACCCAACTACGGCAGGCCTGGCAACTGCAACGCTGCGCCGGAATTATGCTCGGCCTTTTCCACGATTGCGAGGCCGACGCCGGCGACCGATCCCTGACGCTGCGGGAGACGCTGACCGACCGACTCGGAGACTTGGGTATTCCGGTTGCCTACGGACTACCGATCGGCCACATCAAGGATATGTGTACGTTGCCGGTAGGAGGAACCGTCCGTTTTAGCGCCCTGGATTTTTACATCGAGCCTTCCGTTTAGGCGCCGGCGCGCGGGTGCTTCGCTAAATCAGTTAACCGTTGAGCTTGACCCGTTCCGTCTTGGCCACGTAATCGTGTAGAAAGCGATGATTTTCGCTAAACAGGGCAAAAACCAGCAGTACCGGAAAGGTGAAGAGCGTAAAAGCCTTGAGGCCGGAGCGTACGACCCGGGTAGCCATTTCCGGCTCCTCACCCGTTTCGCTAGAGATAATCGTGGACCGGCGGAGCTCCTTCAGTTCATCGTGATAATCGACGATGGACCAATACAGCGTTCCGCCGAGCAGGGTGACCAGGCCGACGTTGCCTCCGTCGAGGAGGATCCTCAGCCAGCTTTCGGAATCGTAGTCAAAGGGTAATTCGCCCCGGAACACCAGAAACTGCAATCCGATGACGAAGAGCATAACGAGGCAGTCGACGAGGTAGATCAGGTAGCGTGCACAGACATTCATGGGGTAATGGTTTATTCGTCTAAACTAGGCCCGGGCCCACCCCAGCCCAAAAATGGTCGACGCAAATCCCTAAAAACCCGACGAACGTGGTTAGGCGGCATATAATCATTCAAAGACCTATAAATCAGTGATTTACCAACCTTGGGAGTGCGAAATTAGGCCTCCGGGATCGGAACGTAACCCGCTGTATCGTCCTGGTATGTAACCGGATTGAATAGGAAATTTAGGGTAATAAACCACCTAAAATGAACACCCCGATCACCCTGCGCAAGCGCCACCTTTTGTTACTCGGATCTCTTTTCTGGTTTTGCTTTTCCCTCGGCTGGCTGGCCGGCTACCTTCCGTAGGGGAAGCACTAGCGGTTGCGGGTTAGCGTACGCCTGATCCGCGGCCGATTACCACGTCCGGTAGAGGAACCGGTACTACGGGAAAAACATTTCCGATGCCGTTACGTGGGCTTTCCGCGGGATTGCTGGATAATACCGGGCCGCGTCGCGCAAACGACGGGATTTAAGCTTTTCGTAACGGTCTGCTGGTTGACCAACGGCCGCCACTGCGTACCTTGTTCCCGTGAATTTCGCCAATCAGACATTGGACCTGGTCATTATCGGTCGCTCCATCCTCAGCAGCGTTGCTAACCCCGGCGCGGAACTCTACCGGGGGCTGATCAATGAATTGGCGCACCATGGCCACCGCACCACCTACCTGGAGCCCCGGGAGCGCGGCCGTAAAGCCCCCCGCGACATGCTCCGGTCGCCCTACTGCGAGGTATGGACCTACGACGACGTGGATACTTTGCTCAGCGAATACCTGCCGGTGATCGCTTCGGCCGACCTCGTCCTTCTCGGAAGCGGATTGCAAGAGTGCGACCGCATTGCCGCCTGGATCGCGGAGGAGGCCCGGGGAATCAAGATTTACTACGATACCGACCTGTGCCAGACCTTGCGACACCTGGATTCGGGAAACCACATCCGGGATACTTCCCGGCTCAGCCACCATACCATTCAGTCGTTTAACCTCTATTTGTCGACCACCGGTGGCCCGGCCCTTCAGCGATTGTCGGCCGACTACGGCGTATCCTGCGTACGCCCCCTCTACGAGAGCATCGATCCGTTCTCCTTTTACCGGATGGACATTGAGGTCAACTACGATCTCGGTTTTATCGGCACCTTCAAGCCCGAGCGGCAGTACCTCCTGGAAACGCTTTTGCTCGAGCCGGCGCGTATCACGCCGAACCGGCAGTTTGCCCTGGCGGGAGACGGCTACCCCTTCGCCTCCATCTGGCCGCAAAACCTGACCTATTTGGAACACCTCCCCGAAACCAATCGGGTAGATTTTTACAACCGACAAGCCTGTACCCTCATCCTCGGGAAAAGCGATCGACGCGAATACGGCTATACCCCGCCCCGACAGATGCTGGCCGCGGCTGCCTGCGGCGTGCCGGTACTTACCGAAAACTGGGACGGGGTGGATGAATTCTTCGAGGTGGACCGCGAGCTTTTTTGCGTCAATGACGAGCAGGATGTACTGGATATTCTTTACGGTACCGACGAAGCTACCCGGCGGAAAGTAGGGACCGCGGCCCGCGAACGGGTATTGTCAAGCCATACGACCGCCCAACGTGCCCAACAGCTGCTGGGGTACTGGGAGGAGATCGCGGATTAATCTTTTACGTACATCCAATCGTCCTCCGTGCTGTGTTCCGGGGAGTAGATGTAATCATTGACTACCAGGTCCTTGAGCGGTTCCGCTTCTCGAATCCCTTCCAGGGTGATTAACCGCGCCATCATGCCCCGGGCGCGTTTTCCGTTGAAAGTGATGAAGCGGAGTTTACCGTTCCTTCTTTCCTTGAACTGCACGTTTAATACCCGTCCCCGGAGCTTGCCGAAGTTCAGGCTTTTGGTGTACTCTTTGCTGGCGAGGTTCAACACGAGCCCGGTGCCGTCTTCGTCCAGATCCTGATTGAGCAGGTCGGTGATTTTATCGCCCCAGAAGTCGTAGAGGTTAGCCCCCCGGTCGGTTTCCAGACTGGTTCCCATTTCCAGACGATAGGGCTGCATCACATCCCGGGGGCGAAGAAGTCCGTACAGTCCCGATAACATCCTGATCTGCCGGTTGGCGAAATCAAGTTCCCGTTGGGTAAAGTCAGCGGCCTGCAGATCTTGGTACACATCTCCCTTAAAGGCCAGCAGCGCCGGTTTGCCGATTGCTTCCCGCTGGTGACGCTGGAACCGATCGTGGTTGAGGGAGGCGAGCTTTTCGCTGATCGACATCAGGTCCATCAGTTCCGCTTCGGATTTCTTCTTCAGAATGTCAACTAACGCGTTCGTATCTTCCAGAAATCGGGGCGCCGTAGTCGGGGCCTCCACTTCGGATAAGTCCAGCGTTTTGGCCGGCGATAGCAGGATAAGCATGATTATATTTTTTCGCGCAGTCGCATCAGGTACCGCCGTTTGAGGTAGTAATCCGCGAGCAACCGCAGATCGGCTTCGGAAACCCTGTCATTATCATACCCCGCCATAAGGGGGCCCACTTTCCGATCCAGATCGCCTTCTAACTGGTCGATGAGCCCTTCGACCTTGAGCCGGACGGCGGGGTCGTCTTCGAATTCCAACTCCATCAGCGCTTCGTTGACGTCCATGATTTCCATGAGGAACTCCTGGGGCACTTCGTTCTTTCCTTCCTCGCCCAGCGCACCGTGCAGTTCCAACAGGTGGCGCAGGCGCTGGTCGTCATCGGCGAGAATCTTATAGGCCTCGTTGTTTAGCGTACTCTTTTCCAGCACTTCCCGTTGGATAGCTTCGTCCTCGAGGGTATGAAAATCGGGATGGAACCGTTTACTGTTAGCATAAAATGATTTTTTCAGTTCGGCGAGGTCAACCCGGGGGGAAGGGCGCAGACCGAAAAATTCGAAGTAATTAGGCATGAAGTGGGGTTAGCGGGCGGCTTGTACCGAGAGCGATCGCTCCGCGGCAGCGAATGAATTAGAGGGTTTAACTGTTGATCCAGCGCCAGATGTCCAGTCCGTTGGCAAGCACGACCAGTCCCAGCACGATGACGAAGCCGACCATGGTGGCGCGCTCCATAAACTTATCGCTCGGCTTGCGCCCCGTCACGACTTCGTAGAGCAGGAACATCACGTGACCTCCGTCGAGGGCAGGGATCGGCAGCAAGTTCATGAAGGCGAGGATCAGCGAAAGCGATGCCGTCATGTACCAGAAGCGCTCCCACACCCAGACATTGCCGAACATGCCTCCGATGCTCGCGAATCCTCCCAGGCTTTCGGTCACCTTTATGTTTCCGGCAAACATCTGCCCGAAGGCCTTGAACTGGTCGCCGAGGAAGTTGACGCCCTGGTCAATGCCGGCGGGGATGGCCTCCAGGAATCCGTATTCCTGCCGTTCCGTGTCGTAAAAATATTCCGGTGGAGCCACGCCGATGCCGATGCGTCCCTCCTCGGTTAGCGTAAGGGGTACTTCCCGAACTTGCTGGGTTTCCTTTGTTTCGACGCCAAGGGTAACGGTCTGTCCTTTATTATCCATCAGTACTTCGGTGACCTGGTCGAAGTACGGGGTAGGGGTGCCGTTCACACTGACGATGCGGTCCTCCTTCCGCAGGCCGGCCTCGTCCGCCGGGCCGCCCGCGACTACGTCCCCAACCACCAGGGGGATACGCATGGTGAACAGCCGGCTATTCTTGTTCTCGTAGCGGGTAAGGAGGTCGGTCCACTTGGGGTCGACGTCGACGGTCAGCTGCCGGTCGTCTCGGAGCACCTCGATATCGCGGGCGTTATTAATGGCGATCTCCCGCAGCACGATCCGGTCATTGAACCGCTCGAAGGGGGCGTCGCCGACGGAGAGAATCCGGTCGCCGCTCTCCAGGCCGATTGCTTGCCCCAGGCTGTCTACGGCAATACCGGCCGTGACGTTCTCCGCGGGAAAGTACTCCTCCCCGTAGGCAAAGAGTACCATGGCGTAGATGAAAAAGCCGAGAATGAAATTGACCGTCACGCCACCGAGCATGATGATGAGCCGTTGCCAGGCCGGCTTCGAGCGAAACTCGTAGGGCTGAGGCTCCTGGTCCATTTGGTCGGTATCGAAGCTTTCGTCGATCATCCCGCTGATCTTGACGTATCCGCCCAGGGGTAGCCATCCAATACCGTACTCGGTTTCCCCGATCTGTTTCTTGAACAAACTGAAGCCGGGATCGAAAAAGAGGTAAAATTTTTCGACGCGGGTGCCGAAAAGTCGGGCGGGCAGGAAGTGGCCGAATTCGTGCAAGACGATCAAAATGGAAAGGCTCAGGACCAGCTGTCCGACGGTAATCAAAGTATCCATGCAGTAAAATTAGCCACCGGGGGTCAAAACGCGGCCCGGGTCATAAAGTAACCAGTCTTCGACCCGATGGTTGAGGAAGATCTTTCTGTAGGACGTTGCCACAACAACATTTTGTGGTACGAAAACAAGGCCGTAGGTTTGTGGCATAATGACGAAAACGACTTCCTATTTCTGGTTTAGCTTTTACCGCCTACGCGAGTAGGGGACGCTGAACGTTTGAAATCGAAAGTCACAGCAGAAGCGGTCCCCCCCATCCAGGGAGCCGCTTTTTTTATTGCTAACATCCTATGCCACCAATTGCCGCCCTTCGACAACTCCGCGTCAGTATCCAGGGATACGCCGGCGCTTTTCACGAAGCTGCCGCCCGGATGCACTTTCAGGACCGTGAGGTTGTGACCGTGCCCGGCCACACTTTCGCGGAAGTCATCAGCCAGGTGGAAGCGGGGGAAAGCGACGTAGCGCTCATGGCCATCGAGAATACCCTCGCCGGCAGCCTTATGTCCAATTACGATCTCCTGCAACGGTCGTCACTGCGCATCACCGGAGAGGTTTACCTCCGTATCCGCCAGAATCTGATGGCCCTACCGGGCGTGAAGATCGAGGAGCTGCGGGAAGTGTACTCCCACCCGATCGCCCTCATGCAGGTTCGGGAGTTTTTCCAGGCGTGGCCAAAAATTCAGTTGGTAGAGTCGGCCGATACCGCCCTGAGCGCCCTGCACGTAAAGGAGAAAGGGGTTCGTACCCGCGGCGCGGTAGCGGCCAGCATAGCCGCCAGCCTGTACGATCTGGAAATTCTGGCCCACGGTATCGAGACCAATAAACTGAACCATACCCGCTTTCTCGTGCTGGAGCGCGGCCGGAATACCGACGGCGACCGCGGTGACAAAGTGAGTATGAGCTTCAGCACCAGCCACGAGGCCGGAAGCCTCTCCCGGGTGTTGATGGTACTGGACGCCTACAAAATTAACCTGACCAAAATTCAGAGCACGCCGATCGTCGGTCGCCCGTGGCAGTATCGCTTCTACGTCGATTTTATGCTCAACGGCAACATCACCCTGGCCGAAGCCCTGGCCGGCATCCGTCCGATCACCAAAGAACTGCGCATCCTGGGCGTGTACCCCTCCGGAGAAAAACCCTGACTATGACCACCCCGACCACCTTTGCCCCCATCATTCCGGTCAGCGATCGCCTGGGAGACACCGAGGAATACTATTTCAGCACCAAACTGCGGGAGATCGCCAGGCTTCGCGGACAGGGAAAGGATATCCTGAACCTGGGAATCGGAAGTCCCGACCTGCCCCCCGCTCCCGAAGTGCTGCGCGCGCTGACCCGGTCTGCCGAACGCCCCGATTCCCACGGCTATCAGCCCTATACCGGTCGCCCCGAGCTGCGCCGGGCCTTCGCCGGCTGGTACGATCGCTACTTCGGCGTTTCCCTCGATCCCGAACAGGAGTTGCTTCCGCTCATGGGCAGTAAGGAAGGTATCATGCACGTGAGCATGGCCTTTATCAATCCCGGCGACGAAGTGCTCGTTCCCGATCCGGGTTACCCCACCTACCGTTCCGCTACCGAGCTGGCCGGGGGTACCGTGCGGAGCTACTCTTTAAACGAGGCAAGCGGTTGGTTGCCAGACCTGAATCGCCTGGAGAGTGAAGGATTGGATCGGGTTAAAATCATGTGGGTGAATTACCCGCACATGCCAACCGGTGCCATGGCCACTCCGGATTTCTTCCGGGAGCTGGTTCAATTCGCCCGCCGGAACCGCATCTTGCTCGTGAACGACAATCCGTACGCCTTCATCCTGACCGACACGGTGCAGAGCTTGCTGTCCGTACCCGGCGCCCGGGAGGTAGCTCTGGAGTTGTCCAGCCTGAGCAAAGCGCAGAACATGGCGGGCTGGCGAGTCGGAGCCCTGGCTGGGGCGGCGGCCTACTTGCAGACGGTGTTGCGCTTCAAGTCGAATATGGACAGCGGGATGTTCCTGCCCGTCCAGGAGGCCGCCGTGGTGGCGCTCGGGCTTGGTGACGAATGGTACCGCCAGCTCAACGCCGTCTACCGTAGCCGCAGGGAGGTCGCTTTTCGCATTATGGACCAACTGGGTTGCACCTACAGCCGCGAGCAGGTGGGCCTGTTTGTATGGGCCAGGTGTCCTCCGGATACGGACGGTTACGGTATCTGTGACCGGGCGCTTTACGACAAGGACGTCTTTCTTACGCCGGGCGGAATCTTCGGCGGGGCCGGCAAGCCGTACGTGCGGATCAGTCTCTGTAGCACCGAGGAACAACTGCAGGAAGCCCTGTACCGTTTGGGCGCCGGCGCGCAGGAGCAACAAAAGTCCCGTTCATTATGATCATCGGAATTATCGGCATCGGACTCATCGGTGGTTCCCTGGCCATCAGCCTGAAGGAAAGCGGGCTGGCCGAGCAGATCATCGGCATGGATGCCAGTCAGGCCAACCTCGATAAGGCCGTTCGCCGCCGGCTGATCGACGACGACCTCCCCCTGGAGGCCGGCATTCGGCTGGCCGATGTGATTATCCTGGCTACCCCCATGGACGCCATGCTCGACCTCCTGCCCGATTTGCTCGACATGGTACGCAAGGACCAGACGGTGCTGGACGTAGGCTCCACGAAGCAAACGCTACTGGACACGGTGGTAGACCACCCCAACCGGGGGCGCTTCGTAGCCTGCCACCCGATGGCCGGTACGGAATTCAGCGGTCCGGAGGCAGCCATCCCCCACCTTTTCGAAGGGAAAACCTGCGTCATCGTCGATGCCGAAGACAGCGACCAGGATGCCGTTGATACCGCCAAGCAGGTGTTCGGTACCGTCGGCATGCGCTTCACCCACCTCGAGCGGAACGCCCACGATCTGCACTGTGCCTACGTAAGTCACATTTCCCACATTGCCTCCTTCGCCCTGGCCCTCACGGTACTGGAAAAGGAAAAGGACGAGCAGCGAATTTTCGAGCTCGCGAGCTCCGGCTTTAGCTCAACGGTTCGTCTGGCGAAGAGCTCTCCGGATATGTGGGTGCCGATCTTCCGCCAGAACCGCGACCACGTACTGGACGTACTGGACGAGCACATCGAGCAGCTCTCCCGTTTTCGCACCCAACTAATTAAACGCGACTTTGATGGCTTTTACGAACGCATCCGTCGCGCCAATCAAATTGAAAAAATTCTAAAGTAGAAGACCATGGAAATGAATATCGGAAAAGTAATCCAGCCCACTCCCGGTCGCGGTGTCGTTATCGCCGGACCCTGCAGTGCCGAAACCGAGGGCCAGGTGATGCAGTGCGCCCGCGATCTCGCCAAACTCGGTCAGGTCGACCTCTATCGCTCCGGCATCTGGAAGCCCCGCACCCGCCCCGGCAGCTTCGAGGGGGTAGGGAAGGAAGGCCTTTCCTGGCTCAAAAGGGTCAAGGAAGAAACCGGACTGAAAACAACCACTGAGGTAGCGAATGCCAGCCACGTCTACGACTGCCTAAAGGCCGGTATCGACGTGCTGTGGCTCGGTGCCCGTACTACCGTCAATCCCTTCAGCGTACAGGAAGTCGCCGATGCCCTGAACGGCGCCGACGTGCCCGTGCTCATCAAGAACCCCATCAACCCGGATCTCGGACTCTGGATCGGGGCCGTAGAACGGATCTACAAAGCCGGCATCACCCGTATCGGACTGATCCACCGCGGTTTCAGCTACCACGGCGAAACCATCTACCGCAACGTACCGCGCTGGCAGATGGCCATCGAGATGAAGCGCCGCTTCCCCGATCTGCAGATGATCGTCGACAACAGCCACATCTGCGGACGCCGCGACCTGCTCGCCGAAGTAGCCCAGGAGGCGCTGAACCTCAACTACGACGGACTCATGACCGAGGTGCACCCCCGGCCCGATGAGGCCTGGTCGGACGCCGCCCAGCAAATCACCCCGGCCGTCTTCGGTGAACTGATCAAGAACCTCCGCCTCCGCAAGCCCACCGCCGACGAGGTAGAAATGGAACGCCTCACCGAGCTTCGCCGCCAGATCGATGAGATCGACAATGACCTGATCGGCATGATCGGTCGCCGGATGAAGCTTGCCGACCAGATCGGCGAATTTAAGGCCGAGCGCAACATCGCCGTCCTTCAGGAAAGTCGATGGGAGGAGGTTCTCCAAGAAGCCACCAAACAGGGAAAGGACCACGGACTGAGCGAGGAATTCATGGAAGGTTACCTCCGGGCTATCCACCAGGAGAGCATCGATCACCAGGATGCTATCGTGAATAAGGCTAGGTAGGGTTTTTAGTCTTTTAGTCGGGTAGTCTTTTAGTTCTTTAGTCGGGTAGTCTTTTAGTGGGGTAGTTCTTTAGTCGGGTAGTCTTTTAGTCGGGTAGTTTCTCTACGTATAATCGGTGATATGTCCGTGGTGACAGCTACCTGGAGGAAAACACGACAGATACTCCGTTCTATTTACAGTCTCTACCTGGAAGACTAAAAGACTACCGGCTAAAAGTCCGAAAAGCGACCCGACTAAAAGACTAAAGAACTAAAAGACTAAAGAACGAGCCGACTAAAAGACTAAAGAACTAAAAGACTACTACTCACTCCATTCCCATCACCAGATCAGCTTCCATCACCTGTGGCTTCCCCCTAAGGTGTGGCTTCAGTTTGGACTGGAACTCGGTATGCTCGTCATCAGCTACGTGCTGTTCGAAGTGGGCGTAGGTATCCCAGCATTCCATCGTAGCGAAACGCGCCGGGTTGTCACGATCGCGGATCAGGTAGAAAAAGAGGCAGCCTTCCTTGGCGCGACTCGCTTTAGAGTGCTCGCCGAAAGTGGAGGCAAATGCATCGGGGTTGTCAAGCTCGAACTGAGCGGTGAGATATAGTTGCTTGGACATGGTCGTTGAGTTTGCTCACCTAACTGTGGATGGGGAAGGGGGTTCACGGTGGCTACGAGGGAGGGCTGTTTCGATACCGGACACTCGAAGGTGGATTGCGCCGACACTTCGAGGTCCTACACGCCTCCCGACGGATGTTAAGACCTCGGAGTGTTTGAAGGACCTGCGAGGGTCTGGACAAGAGATTATCAACCGGACATACGGAGGTGGCAAACGCCGACGCTCCGAGGTCCTATTCGTTTCCCGAGGGAGTCGAAGACCTCGGAATGTCCGAAGGACCTGCGAGGCTCTGGATGGGTACGAACGAACCGGACACTCGGAGGTGGCTAGCGCCGACGCTCCGAGGTCCTATGCCTTTCCCTAGGGAGTTGAAGACCTCGAAGTATTCGAATGACCGGCGAGGCTCTGGGTTGGAACATACGAACCGGACACTCGAAGGTGGCTTACGCCGACACTTCGAGGTCCTGTAAGCCTCGTGAGGGATATCAAGACCTCGGAGTGTCCCAAGGACCTCCGAGGGTCTGGAATACCCGGTCGTTTATACGTTAAAGCGGAAGTGCATCACGTCACCGTCCTGCACTACGTATTCTTTGCCTTCGACGTTGAGCTTGCCATTATCGCGGGCACCGGATTCGCTGCCGTAGGTAACGAAATCGGCGTAGTGAATCACTTCCGCACGAATAAAGCCTTTTTCGAAATCGGAATGGATCACGCCAGCGGCTCCGGGTGCCTTGGTGCCGCGGGTGATGGTCCAAGCGCGGACTTCTTTTTCACCGGCGGTAAAGTAGGTGACCAGATCCAGCAGTTCGTAGCTGGCGCGGATGACCTTGTTGACACCGGGCTCGGTGAGCCCCATTTCCTCGATGAATTCGGCGCGTTCCTGTTTCGTTTCCAATTCGGCGATATCGGCTTCAATACCAGCGGAGATCAGGATGATCTCGGCGTTTTCGTCGGCTACCGATTCCCGGAAGGCTTTGGTGTGGACGTTACCGTCTTCGATGCTGTCTATATCGACGTTGCAGACGTAGAGAATTGGTTTACTCGTGAGAAGCAACAATTCTTCTACTACTTGCTGGCCTTCCTCGTCCGTTTCAAAGCTCCGGGCGGGCTTTTCACTTTCCAGGTGGGAAAGCAGGGCCTCACCTACTTCCACGATACGTTTGGATTCCTTATCGCCGCTTTTCGCGGTGCGCCGGAACTTTTCCACGCGTTTTTCTACCGTCTCGATGTCCTTGAGGATGAGTTCGGTGTCGATAATCATCTTATCGCGCACCGGATCCACGTTTCCGTCGACGTGCACGACGTTATCGTCTTCAAAGCAGCGGACGACGTGCAGAATGGCATCCGTTTCGCGGATATTACCCAGGAACTGATTTCCCAGGCCTTCGCCCTTGCTGGCACCCTTGATCAGGCCGGCAATGTCGACGATATCCACCGTAGTCGGGATGACCTTTTGGGGGTTGACGAGTTCTTCGAGTTTGTCCAGGCGGGGGTCCGGGACGGTAATCACGCCCAGGTTCGGATCCTTGGTGGCGAAGGGGTAGTTGGCAGCCAGCGCCTTGGCCGAGGTGAGGGCGTTAAAGAGGGTTGACTTCCCCACGTTCGGTAGGCCGACGATGCCGCATTTGAGTCCCATGAAACGTTTTATTTGCTAAAGGGCGGCAAAGGTACAACCTAGCCGGCTGCTTTACCAGCTTCCTAGAAGTTCGGCCCCTTGGGTTGCATCAGTTGCTCCAGGAAATACTGCATCAGTTCGGGTTGCAGACTCAACAGCAGAACCGAATACGTCACCAGGCCGAAAATTGCTCCCCAAAGGTGAGCGTTATGACCGATGTTGCCGCGCCCCTGTTTATCGGCGTAGTGGGAATATAGAATGTATCCGATACCGAGAAGAATAGCGGGCAGTGGCGGAAAAATAAACCAGTTCCAGGGGCCGAGCATGATGTAAGGCCAAAGCATGGCCGCTACGCCGCCGGAGGCGCCCAGACTGGCGTACATCCGGTTGTCTTGGTGCCGCAGGTAATCCGGTACGCTGGCGGCCACGATAGCTACGCAGTAAAATACCAGATACGCCAACTTGCCGAAGGTGGGGCCGAAGAGGTAGGAGGAAAAGATCGATTCGGCGGTTTGTCCGAATATGTACAGCGCGTACATGTTGAATAGCAAGTGCTGAAAATCGCCGTGCACGAAACCGTGGGTCAGGAAGCGGTAGTATTCCCCGCGGTCCTTGATCGCGGAAGGCAGAAACATCAGCTTGCTCTTCAGTTCCGGATTATTGAACGCCTGCCAGGAGATCAGGACGGTAATGAGGATGATTATGATCGTCATAAGTCGAATTTCGGTCGATGGGGCTATCTTTCCCGCATAACCATCATCAATGATCTACCGTACGCTATTGTTGCCTTCCGCACTTATTATCGCCTTCTTCCTGACGGCTTGTGGCGGAGATCAACCCGAAAATCAATCTACCAATATGGACGAAATGACCGATCCCGGCTTAGCTCACACCGTTTATTTCTGGCTGCAGGACAGCCTCACCCAGGCCGATCGCGCTAGCTTCGAGGAAGGGGTGCGCAGCCTGGAAAGCTCCCCCAGCGTACGCCGCTTGTTCCTGGGTAAACCCGCCGCTACGCCCTCCCGGGGCGTAGTTGACAACAGTTTCGATTACACGCTGATTCTCTGGTTCGATGACGTGGCCGGCCACGACGCATACCAAGTTTCCCCGGTGCACCTAAAATTCGTCGAGGACCACGAAGCCAAGTTTAAAGAGGTAAGGGTCTACGACCACAACAGCCTATAGTAAACCGGCCCGGAGCTCCCGCAATTCCCGCCGGAGCTCCGGACTAAGTTGGGTAAATCTTCTCGCTCGCCGCCAGGTAATCACGTCCTCAACGGTTCGTAGCGACCACCGTACCGTCAGAAGGCAGGCAAGGAGGTAGAGCTTCCAGGGCCAGGAGACGACGAACAGCAGGGGCAAGTACAGCAAGGTCCCGGCGGCCACTGCGGCAAAGCGCACGGGGCTGTAAAACTCGATTGTGGCCGGTCCGCGCAGCGCAACGATCTCCGCTACCAGCCAGAGCGGAAGCAACGGCAATAACAGGACTACGCCAAGCGGGCTGGCCGCTGGAAAGCGAGTCGGTCTGGCGCTTACCACATCCTCGTCGCGAAGGCCATGGGTTTGCAGTTGGGCGGCGTAGCGCAGGAACGGAGCCGGATCAACGGGCCGTTTGGCGGATTCCTCCAATTCAACCTGAACCTGCTTTCCGGAATGGGTGATTCCCGCAGGTGGATCCCCAAGGTTGTTTCTTGCCATGGCCAGGCGTACCTCACCGGCCGCGTTGTCCGTGGGCCTATCCGGAAGCTGGATGACGTGCTCCGATAGCGCAGCGCGCACCGATTCCGTAAGCTGACGAATGCCTTCGGCTTCGTTCATTCGAAA
This sequence comes from Neolewinella xylanilytica, assembly GCF_002934605.1. Taxonomy (GTDB): domain Bacteria; phylum Bacteroidota; class Bacteroidia; order Chitinophagales; family Saprospiraceae; genus Neolewinella; species Neolewinella xylanilytica. Next base: position 125,164 of record NZ_PTJC01000008.1, on the reverse strand, counting down.
GGCGGCCAGGTAATCGCTGGTCCGCAGTGGTGCGCCGCAGCGAATCATTACGGTGGACCGATACCGTTCGGCTGCGGTAAAGTTGACCCCTACCGGAACGATGTATACCTCTCCGAGGGTAGCATCGCGATCCAGCGCTCCGAGCGCGATGCGGGCCGTTCCTTTCCGGAGCGGGCGAAGGTTTTTTTCGTGAATGCAGCGACCTTCGGCCAGGATCATGATCGCTTTGCACTGGCTTAGCGCCCGGTAGCACTGGGCGAAGGTTTCGTAGTTGCGGGATAGCTTGGCGTAGCCGCCGTCCTGAATACGGTAGACGGGCAGGATATTGAGCGCGCGCAGGGCTGCCGTAGCGAGTCGGTTCTTATAGAGGTCGCCCCGGGCCAGGAAGTGTAGCGTACGCGACTGGAAGCAGGCCAGCAAGCAGGGTTCGATGAAGGCGGTCGGGTGGTTGGCGGCCAGGATGACGGCTGCATTCGGGGGAATGTTGGCGAGCCCCGTGATATCAATATTTCGGAAATAGTAGCTCAGCACGTAGCGGGCTACCGGACGGACCAGGTGGTATACCATTTAAAGGTCGTTGCGGCGGGCGGCGAGTAAGTAGAGGACCGACATCCGGATGGCTACGCCATTTTCGACCTGTTGTAAAATGATGCTATGCTCCGAATCGGCCACTTCGGTGTCGATCTCCACGCCGCGATTGATGGGGCCGGGATGCATAATAATGATCGGTTTGTCGAGGCGATCGATACGGGCCTTGGTGATGCCAAAGTACCGATTGTACTCCCGCAGGCTGGGGATAAATTTCGTTTCCTGCCGCTCCAGTTGGATGCGCAATACGTTCGCGACGTCGCACCAGGCGAGGCTGTCCTGTACGTCGTGACTGACCTCGACGCCCAGGGCCGCGATGTGCTTGGGGATGAGGGTAGGGGGGCCACACACCCGTACGTGGGCACCTAATCGTTGCAGGCAGAATATATTCGACAACGCGACCCGGGAGTGGGTGATATCGCCGAAGATGCAGATGCGTTTACCGCGCAGCTCACCCCCCAGCGCGTCCCGCATGGAGAAGGCGTCTAAGAGGGCCTGGGTAGGGTGCTCGTGGGTGCCATCGCCGGCGTTGACAATACTGGCGTCGATCTTTTGGGAGAGGAAGTGGTGGGCGCCCGGAGCCGGATGGCGCATGACCACCATATCCACCTTCATGGCCAGAATGTTATTGACGGTATCCAGCAGGCTTTCGCCCTTTTTCACGGAAGAACTGGAAGCGCTGAAGTTGACCGTGTCGGCACTGAGCCGCTTTTCCGCCAGTTCGAAGCTAATGCGCGTCCGGGTGGAATTCTCGAAGAAGAGATTGGCGATGGTGATATCCCGCAGGCTCGGGACTTTTTTGATCGGCCGGTTGATAACCTCTTTGAACTCCCGGGCGGTATCCAGGATGAGCTCGACGTCGGCGGAGGTGAGGTACTTGATGCCGAGAACGTGCTTCGTGGAAAGTTGCTGAACGGAGGCCATACGGGAGTTTAGGATCCGAGAAGTAAAATTTGGTCCGCACCGTGCGTTTCCTGCCACTGTACGTCGACGTACTCGTCGGTCAGGGTGTCCACGAGCAGACCGCTATAATTGGCCTGAATGGGCAGGGTGCGGCGAAAGCGCCGGTCGACCATCACCAGTAGCTCTACCGTAGAAGGCCGGCCGTAGTGGTTGAGGGCCGTCATGGCACTAAGCACCGTACGACCGCTGAACAATACGTCATCGACTAGAATGACCCGCCGGTCTTCCACTAAAAATTCAATTTCGGTGGGATAAGCTTTAAGTGGACCTTGTTTGGTGCGAAAATCGTCTCGGTAGAAGGTAATGTCCAGCTTGCCGAAGGGGAGATCGGAGACGCCCAGTTCCTGTAGCCTGCGGTAGAGTCGGTCGGCAAGCTGTACGCCGCCGAGCTGGATACCGATCAGGCAGCTATTGGTAAAGTCGCCGTGTTCCTCGATGAGGTGGCGGCAAAGTCGCTCGATCGTGAGGGCGAAGCGCTGGCTGTCGTGTATAATCCGGATATCGGGCACGGGGCGAAGGTAGGAATTTACCCATTACGATGGGTGCCACGCCGGCTGCGTATCCGAACTACGCCATGCCTCGCCGGTTACTAGTATCCCATATATCCCTACCTACTAACCATGCAGTACCGCCCCGGCCGGGAAAGCGACTTCGGTCACCTGGAAACTTTCGTCTGGCAAGCCATTTTTCCCACCTTCGACGTACCCGGACTCACGGATTCCCAGCGGTCCGAGAACGATCGACTCGTGGAAGAAGCTAAAGGAACGGTGGAAGCGGCGCTACGGAGTAAGCGGCATACCGTCTGGGTTGCCTGGGATGAGAAGAAGCGCAGCCTGGCGGGCTATCTGGTCTTGCACCACCGTAGCGGAGCGTTGGCCGTTGTGGACCAGCTCATTGTGCGTAAGGGTGATCGGGGAACCGGCGTGGCCAAGACCCTCTGGGAGCATGCCGTGGAGACGGACGCACCCGGAAAGGAGTTGCTGGCCGCCGTGCGCTACTACAACGAACGGGCGCTGGCCTTCTTCGGCGGCCGGGGGCTGGAGAACACCGGCGAGTCGGCCGGAGATTTTGACATCCCGCGCATCCTACTCCGGAAGGAAGGAACAGTTAGCTCGGAGGAGGAAGATCCGGGTTACGATGATTTCCCCACCGAAGCGGACGAGGTCCACCTCGCACCGGTGTACGCGGAACTCCCCGACTATCAGCTCGCCACCGAGGAAGCGTTCGGTGAGGCTGGCTTCGATCCGGAAACTACCAGTCTGGACCGGGGACAGATCGAGGAAGTAGAAGACTTCATCGCCAAAGCGCGCCGCCTGAAGGCAGAGCAAGAGCGTCGGCAACATGCCACTTCCGGCAGCGGTCGGCATCCTGAAGTAGCCTTTGAGATCGACTACGGAAACCGCGAGGAGCCCGCCGAAACGGTAGAAGGGAAGAAGACGGAACGGGAAAAGGGCCCTTCGTTGGGTTTCGAGTTTGCGTTCGACGGGGAAAGCGAGGAACCCGCGCGCGGCGCCCAGAACGATGCCGAAAAAACGGAAGAGGAGACAGTCGATCATTTAGACCTGGAAGATCTCCCCGAGCCCGAGGAGGAGATGACCCCTGCCGAACTACGGGAAACCTTCGAGGATCGGCTGGGGGAACGGCTGACCGCCTACTTCGGTCCGGATGAGCTACCCCGCTACCTGACCGTGTACCGGAACGCCGAAAACTTCCACCGGATCCGCGACGCACAGCTCGCCAGCCTGAGCCAGTGGATCAACGGACGGCCGCCGGGCGGGAAGGTAGGGCAACGAAAAGACCGGGTGATGGGGGAGCTGATCGAATACTTCGTCGTGGAACCCGCCGCCGGACTGCACGATGGTCTTTTCCCCCAGAAAGTGCTTCGGTATCAGGGGACGGACTGGGAGCGAGTGGACCTTTTCCGAATGGTGATGGACTACCTGGATTTCCAGGCGGTTTCCGAGCAGGTGTACACCGATTTCGTGATCATCCCCCCGAAAGTCCTGAAGCGGGCCACTACGACTTACCTGCAAACGAGCCGCGACGAACGCTTGTTCTTCATTTGCGATCAGAGCATCTTCGGCGCTGGAAAACAGGGATTTGCCATGACTGATGCCGGTATTTACTGGAAGAACGTTTTGCAACCTCCCGGAGCGGCTACCTATACCACGCTGCGGCAGGTGATGGTACGGGACGATCACCTGCTCATTGACGGACAGTACTTTGATGCCGGCAAGCGTCTGAACGCCCAAGTAGCTTTGCTGCTCGATAAGCTACACCGGCTGGACCCACCGAAATAGTTACCTTTGCGCCCCGAAAATTAGCCTTATGCACTACGTTACCCGCCGCGAAACTTTCAACGCCGCCCACAAGCTGGCCCTGCCGACTTGGTCCGACGAGCGCAACCGGGAAGTATTTGGAAAGTGCGCCAATGCAAACTGGCACGGCCACAACTACGACCTTCGAGTGACCGTCTCCGGCAGCCCCGACCCGGTCACCGGCTTTGTAATGGATGCGAAAGTGCTTTCCCAGATCATCAAGCGGACGGTAGTCGACGTGTTGGACCATTCGAATTTAAACCTCGACGTAGACTGGTTCCGCGATCGCCTGCCCACTACGGAGAACCTGACTACGGCGATCTGGGAACGCTTGGTTGACGAGGTCAGTGCGGCCGGTAGCGCCCTCTACCGAGTAAGACTGTACGAAACTGAAAACATCTACGCCGACTACTACGGTCCGGCGGGAAGACCATAAATTATGCCCCACGATAAAGCGCTGGTCACCGACAAAGCGGTCACCGACCAATTAAGCGACCACTATTCGAGCATCATCACCGAGCTCGGCGAAGACGTTAGTCGCGACGGACTACTGAAGACGCCGGTGCGCGCCGCTAAAGCCATGCAGTTCCTCACTCAGGGATACGAAATGGACGCGGAGAATATCCTGCGGTCGGCCATGTTCGCGGAGGATTACTCCGAAATGGTCATCGTGAAAGACATTGAATTTTACTCTCTTTGCGAACACCACGTCCTGCCGTTTTTCGGTCGGGCCCATGTCGCGTACATTCCCGATGGTTACATCGTTGGCTTGAGTAAAATTCCGCGTGTCATCGAGGTCTTCGCCCGTCGCCTTCAGGTACAGGAGCGGCTTACCGACCAGATACTGCAGGCCATTCATACCACGCTTAATCCCCTGGGTGTAGCCGTGGTGATCGAGGCCCGTCACATGTGCATGATGATGCGGGGGATACAGAAGCAGAGCAGCGTGACGACCACGTCCGCCTTTACCGGCGCGTTTAAATCGGAGCGGACGCGGAACGAGTTTTTGAAGCTGATTACCAGCAATTTGCACTAGGCGGTTTACGGGATATATTTGGGGGTACTGGTCGTGCGAATACGCGTCGGACGAGTATTCGTCGCGCGAGATGTCGTCCGATGAGTTCTCGTCCGACGACTTAGCGTACGGACGACTTTCGATTCATCAACCCTGGCTTAGCCTATTAAAGGGAGGTTACGCCGCCCGATCAGGCGCTGCGCGCCACCCTGATCGTCACTATTCCAGCTTTTTGCGCCGCATGACGGGTACGTCCTTAACCACCATCTGGAGCGTAAGGGGGAGCCTGCCTTCCAGCATATTTACCTTGCCCCGGCGGAGGCTCTCGACTACTTCCGAGGTGTAGTGTCGAACGGTGATGAGTTCCAAGTCACGATCTACGGTGGTTTTGAAGTGCTCGTTAACCAGGGCACAGAAGCGCTCGACCCGATCGTCGATGTCATTGACGACCACGTTGAAGCTGATGGCCGTATTCTGCATCATATTGACTTGCAGTCGCGTCGTGGTGATGTGACCGAACAGTTCCTTGATGTGGTGCTCAGCGACGAAACTGAAGTCGCGGGTGCTGATGTTGATCAGCGCTTGATCCTTCTCTACGGCTACCATGGGGGGGTAGGCGTCTCCGGCGTCATCGGTAACGAGGGTGCCCGGCGCGTCCGGTTCGATGAAGGAGCGGACATACAGTGGGATGCTCTTATTCTGTAAGGGTTTGATCGTTTTCGGGTGGATGACCTTGGCACCGTAGTAGGTCATCTCGATGGCTTCCTTGTAGCTCAGCCGGTCGATCTTGGTCACGTGCTCGAACAGCCGTGGATCGGCCGTGAGTACACCGGGGACGTCCTTCCAGATACTCATGGACTCGGCATCCAGGCAGTAGCTGAATATGGCCGCGGAATAGTCGGATCCCTCGCGACCCAGCGTGGTGGTGTAGTTTTCGCTGGTATTACCAATGAATCCCTGGGTCAAAATAAAGTTTTTCTGCTCCAGCAGTGGCGGGAGTTGGCTTTGGGCGCGGGTCACCGTTTCCGGCCATTTTACCCACCCTTCGCGGTAGGTGTTGTCGGTTTGGATGATGTCGCGAGCGTCGACCCAGTTGGTGGACAGGCCGATCCGGTCTAGATAGGTAGCTACGATGTGACTGCTAACCAACTCTCCGAGGCTGACGATCTGATCGTAATCGAAGTCGTACTCCTCGTTGGGGGCCTCGTCCAGCGCCCATTCCACCGATACAAACAGGTCGTTAAGGGAAGCGGTGAGCGATTCCGGCACCTCGGCAAACAGCTCCTGGATGATTTCGGTGACCGAAGCGTGAATGGCGGTCAGTTTTTCTTTCGCGGCGGCCGGGTTGCCCTGCCAGTAACTGTTGGCCACTTCTTCCAGCGCGTTGGTGGTTTTACCCATCGCGGATACAATGATCACCAGCTTCTCACTGCTGAATTTTTGTAAAATGTTACCGACGTTACGAATGGCGGAAGCATCGCGGAGGGACGCGCCCCCGAACTTGAAAACTTTGGTTTGTTGCAGCATAGTGCCGCAAAGGTAAAAAGGAGTCGGGATGACGGCACCCTGAACCGGTGGTTGTTCCTGATTTTGCTTTGGGGGTGGATATTTGGGCGGCGGTTCCACCGATCACCAGGTCGCGGTTCGGCTATCCAAAGCAAGCTGGCCGAGCACCGACCTGACCGGTTGATTCAGGATTAGGGTTTCGGAAAAGAAGGAATGAATGTGAATGCTGAGGAGGGGCTTTGAGGGTGGGAGTCCCACCCAGGCCGCCGCCGCACAGCACCCACTCCGACCCGCACCACCGCCCACGCCGGTGGCCGTCCGTAACCGTGTCGGGCGACGGTCGGAGTGGAAAATGACCAATTTGCTCCACTCCCCGGATCCGGAAGCAGGGAGCAAATCGGTGTATGTGTGCAACGTTTGGGGAAGGCCAGGCCGGTAAAGCCGTCGGTAAGATAGGGCAAACTGGCAAACAAAACAATTTGTGTCGAAAAAACATTTTTCTCTTACGGCTATTATGATTTACCGTCCGTTGTCGGCAACGTACAGCGAATTTTCGCCGCCTTCCCTTGGGTCCCCCGCCACTGCATTATACCTTTACCCACATGGTACAGTCGATCGTTTTTGCCGTTGTTGCGCTGCTGGCGCTGGGCTTTGCCTATTTTCAGTTCAGTAAAGTCGCCGCCAATATCCGGTTGGGAAAAGACGAAGCCGTCACCGGGCCAGCGGGCGAACGGTGGAAGAATATGCTCCTGGTGGCCTTTGGACAGAAAAAAATGTTCAAGCGGCCGATCCCGGCGATCCTGCATTTCATGCTTTACGCCGCCTTCGTATTCACGCAGATCGAGCTGATCGAAATTTTTATCGATGGAATCTTCGGGGTGCACCGCTGGTTTCTCGGGCCACTCGGTGGCATGTACAACTTCATTATCAGCACCATCGAATTGCTTAGCGTGCTTGCTTTCGTGGCCACGGCGATCTTCCTGATCCGACGCAATGCCCTCTACATCCCCCGCTTCCATAAGCCGGAAATGAAGGGGTGGCCGAAACTGGATGCTAACCTGATCCTGGTCTTCGAACTGATCCTGTTGGCCTGCATCTTCACCATGAACGGTACGGACGTTGTTCTGCAGGACATGGACCCCGACCATTACCGACCGACCAACTTCGCCGTGAGTGGCGTCTTCGGACCGATGGTCTTCGGCGGAATGGAAGCCTCGACGCTTTACACCCTCGAACGGGTGGGGTGGTGGGGCCACCTGCTTATGGTCTTTGTATTTCTAAACTACCTGCCGAAGTCAAAGCACCTGCATATTCTACTAGCCTTCCCGAACACCTACTTCGCCCGGCTAAAGCCCCGCGGGGAAATGATCAATATGCCGGAGGTGATGAACGAGGTGAAGTCCATGATGGGACTGGGCGATCCCAACGCGCCGGAACCGGATATGAGTGCCGAGCTTCCCGAGTTTGGTGCTGACGACGTAAATGAAATGAGTTGGATCGACGTGCTCGGCGCTTACAGCTGTACGGAATGTGGCCGTTGCACCGCCGTCTGCCCGGCCAACATTACGGGCAAGAAGCTGAGTCCCCGGAAGATTGTCATGAATGTCCGCGACCGCGCCGAAGAGGTTGGCGGGAAGATCCGAAGCGGCAATATGGAGTTCGCGCCCGACAAGGAGGCCCCCCTCAGCGGTAGCAATTTCGACGACGGCCGTAACCTCTGGGACTACATCACCCGCGAAGAGATCCACGCCTGCACCACCTGCAACGCCTGCGTGGAGGCCTGCCCGATCCTGATCAATCCTTTGGAAATGATCAATAAGATGCGGCGCCACGAAATCCTCACCGAAGCCGCCGGACCCGCCGACTGGCGTCCGCTCTTCAACAGCATCGAAAATCAGCAGCGCGCCTGGAGCGTCGGCACCTCCCGCACCGCGTGGACCCAGGAATCCTAGCCCCAACCTATAGCCCAATGCAAGTAAAGACCATGGCGGAATTCGCCGCCGAAGACAAGCAACCCGAGATCCTGTTCTGGGTGGGCTGTGCCGGTTCCTTCGACGATCGCGCCCAGAAGATCACCCGGGCCTTTGCCGAGATCCTGACCGCCGCGGGCATCGAATTCGCCATTCTCGGCGACGAGGAGGCCTGCACCGGCGATCCCGCCCGCCGCGCCGGCAACGAATTCTTGTTCCAGATGGTCGCTCTGCAAAACATCGAGACCCTTAACATGTACGGCGTCAAGAAGATGGTCACGGCTTGCCCCCACTGCTTCAACACGATCAAGAACGAGTACCCGGCCCTGGGCGGTCACTACGATATCGTACACCACACCCAGCTACTGCAGGAGCTCATCAACGACGGCCGAATCAAAATGACCGAAGGCGGAGACTTCAAGGGGAAGCGGATCACCTACCACGACAGCTGCTACCTGGGGCGGGCTAACGGCATTTATGAAGCTCCGCGCGACGTCCTGCGATCGCTCGACGGCCAGCTGGTGGAAATGAAGCGCAGCCGACAGAACGGGCTCTGCTGCGGGGCCGGGGGCGCGCAAATGTGGAAGGAAGACGAACCGGGCGACAAGCGCGTCAATATGGAGCGCACCGACGAAGCACTCACCCTCAACCCGGACATCATCGCCGTCAACTGCCCCTTCTGCATGACCATGATGAACGACGGCGTGACCGGTCGCCAGGCGCAGGATAAGGTCATGGTATACGATCTGAGCGAATTAGTGGTCCGTAGTATGGCCCGGAGTTAAAATTGCGCTCTACATTGGGGGCCCTAACAAAAAAAGCCCCGCCATGTACTCGATCGGTTACGATATTGGTTCCTCATCCGTCAAAGCAGCCCTGGTAGAAGCGGCCACTGGAAAAGTGCTCGCCCGCGTCCAGGCGCCCGAAGAGGAAATGGACATGGATGCCCCCGAATCCGGTTGGGCGGAACAGGACCCGGAACTCTGGTACCGCTACGTGGTCGAAACCACCCAAAAGTTATTGGCGCGGACGCAGGTGCAAAGCGACCAGATCAAAGCAGTGGGAATCGGTTACCAGATGCACGGTCTCGTTCTCGTCGACAAAAACCATGAGGTGGTTCGGCCTTCGATCATCTGGTGCGACGGACGGGCCGTCGATACCGGGCACCGGGCTTTCAAAGCGATCGGGGCGGATGAATGCCTGAGTCACTGCCTTAACAGCCCCGGCAACTTCACGGCCGCCAAGCTCAAGTGGGTCGCCGACAACGAGCCAGACAACTATGCGCGCACCGCCCATGCCATGCTGCCCGGCGATTACATTGCCCTCCGCTTAGGCGGAGAGCCTACTACGACGATCACGGGTCTCAGCGAGGGCGTGCTCTGGGACTTTAAGGAAAAGCAACGGGCCGACCTGGTAATCGAGCAAATGCAATTGGACCGCGATAAGCTGTGCAAGGTCGTACCCGCCGTAGGGATGCAAGGCACCGTAACCGAAAAGGCAGCCGCGGAAACCGGACTAACCGCCGGCACGATTATCGGCTACCGGGCCGGTGACCAGCCGAATAACGCGATGAGCCTCAACGTCATTCGTCCCGGCGAAGTAGCGGCCACCGGCGGCACGAGCGGGGTAGTGTACGGGGTCACCGACCGGATGGCCTTCGACCCCGACCAACGGGTGAACAGCTTCGCCCACGTCAACTACACCGAAGACAGTAACCGCATCGGTATCCTACTCTGCATTAACGGTACGGGGATTGCCCATCGATGGATCCGCCAGCAAGTCTGCTCACCCGGCACCACCTACGAAAACATGGAGCTGCTAGCCGCCGAGGTGCCCATCGGGAGCGACGGTCTCCACTTTCTGCCCTTCGGTAACGGGCCGGAACGCATGCTCCAGAACCGGGAAGTCGGTGCCCGGCTGCTTGGCCTGGACTTCAACCGCCACGAGCGGGCCCACTTGGTACGCGCCGCCATCGAGGGGGTCGCCTTTGCCTTTGTGTACGGTATGAAGATCATGAAGGATTTGGGCGTCGAACTGAGCACGATCCGCGTAGGAAATGATAATATGTTTCAGAGCGAAGTATTCGCCTTTACCATTTCTACGCTCACTGGAGCGACCATCGAGATTCATAACACCAACGGCGCAGTCGGTGCAGCGCTGGCCGCGGGCGTCGCCGCCAGCATGAGTGCCGACCTGGACGCAGCGGTGGGCCAGCAGGAAGTGTTGGGAAGAATTGAACCACGGGAGGCGGATAAACCTGCCCTCGAGGCAGCATATGCCCGCTGGGAAACTTCCCTCCGGAACGCCCTCGCCGCAAACCGATGAACTGAAAAATGCGTAGCTCGTTTCGCCCATACGAGCTCGCAACACCTCGCGGTCCCCATGTCGTGAACCAGCCCACTGCCATCCTCCTCTTTAGCCGCTCCGCCTCAACGGAAGCGGTGACCAAATTCGGCGGATGTCGAAGGGGAGGACTGCGCGTAGCGAATGCATTGATCGGAAGGACGAAACGGACCTTGGACCGCGTCGGTCTACCGGTGATCCACTTCGACGAAGCCGCCCAGGTAGGTGATACCTTCGGGGACCGGCTCGACGGGTGCCTAAAAAGCGTTTTCTCCGAGGGATACGGGAGTGTAATCGTCGTTGGCAATGACTCCCCCGGACTAACCGTGCAGCACCTGCGCGCCGCCGCCCATCAGCTTACCGCAGGGAGGGACGTGCTCGGCCCGGACCGCCGAGGCGGGATTTTTCTAATCGGTATAAGGCAGTCTACCTTCGAAAGCGCCTCCCTGCGGTCTATCCCCTGGCAGACCAATGGGGTTTATCGGGAACTGCATCGGGTGCTCGGTACGCCGGAGCTACTTCGGCCACTGGCAGATTGTAATGGAGTAGAGGATATCCTGCTAAACTGGAAACGGTGGAAGGCCCGCCTTTCCGAGCTGTACGACATCGTGTGCGGCCGGACGGAAAGCGAATGGGAAGGAAAACGTAGCCGGCCGTGCATCGGCTGCCGCGATACCTTCGGGAGGGCTCCCCCGGCCAGAGCCTGACCGTGCCGCCCAACCTTTCCTTCCTTTAATATCTTTTCGTATGCTTCGCTTCCGCGCGTGGATTACCGCTGGTAACCTGCTGTTGCCTGTATTCCTGTTGAGCCAGGTTCCGATCTCGGGAACCGTGACGTCGGTTGACGGACCCCTCACCGGGGCCACGGTCTATGAAGCCGATCATCCCGGAAAAGGGACCGTAACGGACTCGATCGGAACATTTACATTACTCATTCAAGATTTTCCGTCGATTTTAAAAATCAACTATTTAGGGTACACTAGCCGCAGTTTCCCGATTGATGCGACTACTCCCCTGCCACTAGACGTTCACCTTGAAGCGGGCATTACCCTGGACGACGTCGAGGTGGTCGTGACCGCCCTGGGCGTGCGCCGCAGCAACAGTACCCTGGGGTATTCGGTACAGGAGGTACAATCGGAAGAATTGACGGATGTCCAGGCCGTCAACTTCGTGGACAACCTGAGCGGTCAGGTCGCCGGATTACGGGTAACGGCCGGGGCCACCGGGGTTGGATCCTCCAGCCAGGTGGTGATCCGGGGCGAGACGAGCTTCACGAACAACAATCCGCTCTTCGTCGTCGACGGCATTCCCATCAACAACAACACCATCATCAATAGGACCAACGAGGAAGCCGCCGGCTTCCAGGAGGTCGACTTCGGTAACGGGGCGATGGACGTGAACCCGGCGGACGTACAATCCGTCAGCGTACTCAAGGGGGCCTCCGCGGCGGCCCTCTACGGTACCCGGGCGGCGAACGGCGTCATCGTGATCACCACCAAGCGGGGCGGGAAGCAGCCGGGGCTGGGCATCAGCTTCAACAGCAGCCTAACCCTCGACCGACCCTTCCAGCTGCCCCGCTTCCAGAATGAATTTGGCCAGGGGCAGGGTGGGGAATTCGCCTTCGTCGACGGACTCGGCGGCGGCATCAGCGATAACATCACCTACAGCTACGGGCCCCGATTGGACGTCGGCAACCAGGTGCCCCAATTCGACAGCCCGGTCACCCTGGCGGACGGCACGGTGGTGCGGGGCGGCGACGTGGCGGTCCACGGTGGACTGCCGATCCCCTCGACACCCTTCGTGAGCCAACCGGATAACGTCCGCGATTTCTACGACTCGGGAACCACCGCCATCCATAACCTCGCCATCAGCGGAGGTGGGGCGGACGGTGACTTCCGGCTGTCGGTCACCGACTTACGCAGTGACAGCTACATCCCCGGGGTAAACCTGAAGCGCAAGACGCTGGCCGGTCGCTTCGGCTTCCGCCCCGCCGAGCGCCTGCACCTGGACGCCAGCCTGAACTACATTAATACGACCTCCGACAACCGCCCGGCCGGTGGCTACGGCTCCGAGAACATCAACTACGACCTCACCGCTTGGCTGGGCCGGCAGACGGACCTTGAGATCCTGCGCGACTACTGGCAGCCCGGCCTGGAGGGCACGCAGCAGTACAGCTACAACTACACCTTCTTCGACAACCCGTACTTCACCCTGCTGGAGAACCGCAACGGGCTGGACCGCGATCGGCTGTTCGGCTTCCTTTCCGCCCGCTACGAACTGCTGGATAACCTCAGTCTGCAGGTGCGGTCGGGCATGGACTACAGCAACGAGCGCCGCCGCTTTCTCCGCAACTTCAGCTCCAACCGTTTTCCCCAGGGCGGCTACGCGGAGAACGACGTGCTGTTCCGCGAGATCAATACGGATTTCCTTTTGGACTACACGCAATCCTTTGGCGACTTCACTCTCAACCTGCTCGCCGGCGGCAACCGCCTCACCCAGCTGGCCGAAAACAACCAAAGCAACGCCCTGACGCTAGCCCAGCCCGGCATCTTCCGCCTGAGCAACGCGGCCAGTCCGGTGGTGATCGTCGACCAGGCCGCCGAGAAGCGCATCAACAGCCTGTACGGACTGGCACGCTTCGGCTTCCGCGACTACCTTTTTCTGGACCTGACCGGCCGCAACGACTGGTCGAGCGCCCTGGCCAATCCGGCGAGTGCGGACAACACCAGTTTCTTTTACCCGTCCGCGAGCGTGAGCTTCCTGGCCAGCCGCTTGCTGGACTTGCCGGAGGCCGTGAGCTACCTCCAGCTGCGGGCGAACGTGGCCCAGGTCGGTAACGATACCGATCCCTTCCGGACCAGCTCCACCTTCGTGGCGCGTTCACCGTACAACGGTCAGCCGACCTTCACGGAGCAGTCCGTACTCGCCCAACCGAACCTCAAGCCCGAGCAGACCACCACTACGGAACTGGGCGCCGACATCCGGCTGCTGGAATACCGCCTCGGACTGGACTTCACCTACTTCACCCAGCGCACGGAGAACCAGATTTTGAGTCTGCCCATCGCCCAGTCGTCGGGCTACAACCAGCAGATCGTGAACGGCGGTACCGTGAGTTCGCGTGGAGTCGAGGCCATCCTGTCGCTTACGCTCGTCGTGACGGAGGATTTCCGCTGGACCAGCCGCTTCAACTTCAGCAGCAGCCGCGCCGTGGTGGATGAGCTCCCCGCCGGCACGGACCGCTTCACCTTAGCCTACAGCCGGGTGTACAACTCGGTGAACCAGACGGTCTACTTCATCGTCGAGCCCGGCGGGGAGATCGGCGACATCTGGGGCACCGGCTACCGCAAAACGGACGACGGCCGCTTCATCCTTACAAACCAGGGCCAGTTCATCGCCGATAATACCCTGCGGAAGATCGGCAACGCCAATCCTGACTTCATCCTCGGGGCCGCCAACAGCTTCCGCTTCCGGAACCTCGAACTGAACCTCCTGCTCGACTGGCGGCAGGGCGGGCAGATCGTCAGCCGCAGCCTGAGCCTGGCCGGCGTAGCGGGTCAGCTGGAAGAGACGGCCTATCGCCCCGAGGCGGGCATCGTCGTTCCCGGCGTGGTGAATACCGGGACGGACAGCGAACCAGTCTACGTCGACAACACCACCGCCATCTCGGCGGAGAGCTACTACCGCAGCTACTACGACCGCAACCACGAGGAGAATAATCTCTACGACGCCAGCTACCTGAAGCTGCGCGAGCTGCGGCTTACCTACCGCCTGGACCGCAGCGCCCTCGCGGACGGCCCCCTCGGTGGATTCCAGGGTGTCTCGGTGAGTCTCATCGGACGGAATCTCTACGCCTGGTCGGAGATCCCGCACTTCGATCCCGAGCAGTTCGCCATCCAGGGACAGGGCATCGTCTTCGGGGTCGAGGACATGACCTACCCGAGCGCCCGCAGTTTCGGCCTTAGCCTCGGTCTCGATTTCTAACCGCCCCAATCACTACCCATGAACAAGCTCCGCTACCTGCTTCCGCTCATCTTGCTGGGGTGCACCCAAGATTTTGAGGAGATCAACACGAATGGCAACGCGCCGTCTACCGTCCAGAACGAGCTGCTGTTCCGCCAGGTGCTCTACGGCTACGGTGACGCCATGAGCTACGAGGGCTTTGTGGCCGGCAACCTGCTGAGCCAGCACTTCGCCATGATCGACTTTAACCTGCTGGACCGCCACGCGCTGAGCAGTCCGCAGGAGGGCGGCAATCCCTGGGACGTACTTTATGTGGCCCTGCGCGACAACGAAACCGTACTCCAACAGAGCCGGAACAATCCCGCCGCGGCCGTCTACGAGGGTCCGGCCCTGGTTATGAAGGCGTACCAGGCCATGCGACTGACCGACATCTTCGGTGACGTCCCGTACTTCGAAGCGGTCAGCGGGCGCACCACCGGCATCGTCACGCCGGCATACGACCGGCAGGAAGACATCTACCTGGCCGAAGGCGGCATCCTCGACAACCTGGAAAGCGCGGTGGCCGCGATAGAGAACTACGCCGGCGCGATACCCCTGGGCGGAGACATCGTCTTCAATGGTGACCTGACCGCCTGGCGCCGCTTCGCCAATAGTCTGCGCATCAAAGCCCTGCTGCGCATTTCCGGCAGGCGGGACGTCGGCGCGGAACTTCAGTCGCTGTACGCCGCCGGCGATTACATCCAAAGCCCGGAGCAGAACGCCACCTTCGACTTCGCCGCCGGCCCGCCGAACAGCTTCGCCTTCGCCACCGCCCGGGTCGGCATCTTTAATGTCTTCCTGATGTCGCTGACCGCGGAAGGCATCTTTGCCGGGCTGGGCGACCCCCGGGTCAGCGTCCTGTACCGACCCGCCGCCAACACCGGGGAATACAGGGGCATCATCAACGGCATCGACGCGGCCACCGCCATCGTGCCCGATGACTACGCCCGCCCCGGTACGATCTGGCGGGAACGTACCGGTGACCTTGACTTCAACTATATGACCGCCTGGGAGACCCGGCTGCTCCTGGCCGAAGCCGCCTATCGGGGCCTGATCGAGGCCGATGCCCGGGAGCTGTACGACGCCGGCGTGGCCCTCGCCTTCGCCTACTGGCAAACCGAATTGCCCGACGATTACCTGACCAGCGGTCCCGCCGCCTGGGACGCCTCGCGCGGTCTGGAACAGATCATCACCCAGAAGTGGATCGCCGGGATCGGGGACGCCTACGAAGGCTGGATCGAGTGGCGGCGCACCGGCTACCCGGCTCTGCTGCCCGTGGCGGCCAGCCTGAACGACGGCCGGTACCCCGTCCGCTTTCCCTATCCCGCCGACGAGCAGGCGCTGAATTTCCAGAACTACCGCGGCGCCGCCGAGGCCACCGACGGCAACTCCGTGAACGTCCCCGTGTGGTGGGACGTCGACTGATGCCCGGCAGTATCAGCTATACGACCCTGCAGTGGGCGCTGGTCATCGGCTCCAGTCTGCTGCTGTTCCTAGTGTCGCCGCTGGCCGGCTCGGCCTCCGCATTCTACCGGGGCGCGCGCCGGGAGCGACAGCCGGGAACGTGGGCCCTGATGAGCAGCCTCGTCATCTCCTGGCTGTTCGCCAAGTCGATCACCAACGCGGCCAACCTGGGCCTTTCCTTCGGATGGATCGGCGGGGTGGCCTACGCGGCTTATTACCTGAGCTTTGCGGTGGCCGGATTGGTGATCTACTTCATGCGTACCCGGGGCGGGTTTACCAGCATTCACGCTTTCCTGCATACGCGCTTCGGGCGCGGTGCCCTGTTGCTTTTTTCGCTGCTCATCGCCTTCCGGCTCTTCAACGAGGTGTGGTCCAATACGATGGTCATCGGCAGCTACTTCGGCGACGCGGGTACGGCAGCCTACTACTGGGCGATCGTGGTCTTCACGGCGCTTACCCTGGCGTACAGCGTGAAGGGGGGCATGTCCTCGTCCATACTGACCGACGTGATCCAGATGGCCCTGTTCGCCGTACTGCTCGCCGTGGTGCTGGGAGCCATCCTTCCTCGACTCGACTACCAACTTGGTCCACTATTTGAAAATCAGGTGGGCGACGGAAGCGCAGGAGCAATGGCTTCCGGCGGATTCAATCTGCTCCTGGTTGCCATCCTCCAGAGCCTCAGCTACCCCTTTCACGATCCGGTGCTGACGGACCGCGGCTTCCTCTCGGACCCCAAAACCAGCCTGCGCGCCTTTCTCTGGGCGGTACCGCTGGGCATGCTCTGTATTGTACTATTCAGCTTCGTTGGGGTTTTCGGACGGATCGCCGGCGTGGAAGGGCAGGCACCGGTCGAGGTGGCCCGCTTGCTCGGCGGACCGATCCTGCTGGTCATGAACTTCATCATGATCACCTCGGCCGCGAGTACGCTGGACAGTACGTTTTCCAGCTTCGCTAAGCTGAGCGTCATTGACCTGGGTAACCGGCAAACGGACACCGCAAGTATCAGCCGGGGCCGCTGGGCGATGGTTGGGATTACGCTGCTGGGCACGGTGCCGGTCTTTCTGAATCCGGCCATCCTGTCGGCCACCACGGTGTCGGGGGCCATGGTGGTGGGGTTGGCACCCGTCTTTTGTCTTTGGTGGGTGCCGGTACCGCGGTATTCCTTCGCGGTGTCCGTCCTGACGGGGCTCGTCTTCGGTACCATTTACGCGGCCGGAGCGTGGCCCGCCAGCCTTACCGTTGGCACTGCATCCTACGCCGATTTGCTTAGCGTCACGGTTTGTAGCCTGGTGGTGTGTACCGCACTCTTTTTGGCACCGTTATGGTTCAATTCCCGGCGCGCCACTTGAGGTTTTCCGTTCGCTACCGTTTTATACCCAGGCGCTTCATTTTGCTGAACAGGGTTTGCGGGTGTATCTGCAGGATTTCGGCCGCTCCTCCCTCTCCGCTCACTTTTCCACCCGTACTGTCGAGAACCAGTTGGATGTACTTTCGCTGGTATTCTTCAAAAGGCAGGAACTCGGTGAGTCGCCCGTCGAACACATTGAGCGTAGGCCCGGGGTTGCCATCCGGCGGCACCTGTATCGGTAGAACTCCGTTGCTGGTACCGATAAAGGCGCGCTCCACCATGGATTCCAGTTCCCACAGATTACCCGGATAGGCATAGGTCTGCAACCTAAGCAGAGTCGTGTCGTCGAGACCCGAGATATTCTTCTTGAATTTGCGGTTGAATTTTCTGATGAAGTGGTCGATCAATTTACCGATGTCTTCCGGGCGATCGCGGAGGGGAATAGATTCGATCGAAAATAAACTGAGTTGATAGTACAAGTCGGAGCGAAACTTGCCGTCCTCAATCAGCGCCCGTAAATTTTTGTCGGTTGCCGCGATGACTCGTACATCCACGGGGCGGTGACCGGACTCGCCGACCGGGGTATAAACTCCTTCCTTCAGGACTCTTTGGAGCCGACTTTGTAATAGTAAAGGCAAGTCGCCGATCTCATCCAGGAAAATGGTTCCCCCTTCCGCTGCCTCGAAGCGACCGATGCGGTCGCGGTAGGTGCCGGTGAAGGCGCCTTTGGGGTAACCGAAAAGCTCGCTTTCAATCAGTTCGGCCGGCAGATCGCTGCATTTGACCACGATAAAGCGATTTTTCGAGCGGGGACTTAGCAGGTGGACCGTGCGCGCGATTATTTCTTTTCCCGTTCCGGCTTCCCCCGTAATCAATACGGAGATGTCGGTCGGCGCTACCTGTTCGATTTTCTGCATCACCCGCTTCATTTTGGTACTCGTGAGTCCCAGGCTGGGTAAGGTGGCATCATTGATCTCCGCCAGCATCCGGTCGTGTTCCAGTTTCACCCTCTCGTGATCCACGTTGGCTTTCGCCAGGGCTTCGTTCATGGCGACCTCGTGGGCGGACTGATTGGTGATGTCGCGTGCGGTGAAGGTAGAAGCTACTATCACCGGGATGGCTGCTTGCCACGAGGCTGATTTCTACCGGTAGGTGGCTTCCGCCCACGTGTCTAAAGTGACCACGGTAGCGGGCCAGGCCCCGGGAGCGGACCTCTTCGATCCGTCGTGTTAGCGTCTCCTCCCCGAAATTTACCTCGATTTGCCGCAGGTGGGAGATGCGCTCCTGCTCGGTGCGTTCGTATCCCAACAGCTCCCGTAGCCTCGTATTGACAAAACTGACGTTTCCCCGACCGTCGATCTGGAGGATCAGCGATTCCACCGAATTCAGAATTCCCGATAGATTGGCGTCCGAGGGGTCGCTCCCGGGAAGGATCATACAACAGGTACAGGAAACGGGTTCCACGGCCAGCTTCGTCAAGTGCAGGATGGCGCGCCGATTGTCTCCCAGTATTACGGGTTTGACCACGCATTCCCCCGTCTTTAAGTCGGCAGGGTAGGTAAACTTGGATTGCGCGCCCTCTTTAGCGGCAGTATTCGTCGCGGACAGGAAGTTTACATGATCGGTGTCGAGCTCCGCCATCAATTCCCTGAATCCGCTATTCTGGTAAAAGAGGCTTTGGTCATCGAATAAAAGCAAGGTCGGGAGCGGGTTTAAATTTACCCAATCACGGACCATGTCTGGAAGTCTTGGTTTTTCGGTCACTATAGGTTTTGGTTCGGCAGGCTAGGACGGGGGTTCAGGTCCCGACATCCGCCGGCTCGACGAAAGAGCCATGTAAGCGGTTGTATGCACGGCGATGTCCTGTATACCAGCCTGCCGTAGATCAACACCCTCAAGATGGGAATCACCTATACTCCGGGGGAACCGCCTCCTCTGAGACGGCCAAAAATTATGATATGCCGTAAATATGCAAGTGGAACGGAAGGCGCGGCCCAGACGGAACCCTTCGTGACCAACGTGAGGGACGCCCTCCACGCGCGTTTCGCGGCAGGTCTGCTTGGAGCGGCATCAGTAGGGTAAATTTTGATGTCGGTGGCAGCGCGATCGCCGTGGCCAACCGGCCATACGGAGCTTCCGCTTCGGCGCATCTATTTGGGATCGCTAGGCTTTGCGATTACGAGCCAAAAAGACCAGAGGCAGTAGAAGTGATCCGTACACCTACCGCTTGATCCCGAGTTTTTTCATTTTGCTGAAGAGTGTCTGGGGGTTTAGCTTCAGGATCTCCGCGGCTCCGTCGGGGCCACTGACTCTCCCCTCAGTACTGGCGAGTACCAGCTCGATGTACCGACGCTGGTAGTCCTCGAAAGACAGGAACTCGGTAAGTTGCCCGTTAAATACATCCAGTACGGGAGAACCCTTCACAAAGTCGAGGTCGGGGGGCAACACGTTTTGCAGGGTTTTTCCCTCGGCAACGATGAAGGCCCGCTCGATCAGGTTTTCCAATTCCCTGACGTTGCCGGGGAAGGGATACTGAATGAGCCTTTCCATCGGTCCATCGCCCACTTTATTGATATCCTTACCGTACTTCTTATTGAAGTGCATCATAAAGTGGTTCGTCAGGCATTCCACGTCTCCCTTTCGGTCCCGCAGTGGGGGACATGGAATGGAGAATACGTTGAGTCGGTAATAGAGGTCCCGTCGAAATTTCCCTTCTTCTACCCAGGATTCGAGGTCGCGATTGGTGGCCGCGATCACCCGAAAATCCGCGGTGTGGGCTTGATTGTCGCCGACGGGAGTGAATTTCCCTTCCTGGAGCACGCGGAGCAACCGCGTCTGGAGGATTAGGGGCATTTCTCCTATCTCGTCGAGGAAAATGGTTCCGCTATCCGCCGCTTTAAAGCGACCCTGGTGATCCCGATTCGCCCCGGTGAACGCGCCCTTGCGATAACCAAAAAGCTCGCTTTCAATCAGCGACTCGGGAATCGAACTACAATCCACCGTGACCATCGGCCCGTCCCGCCGTAAGCTGCGGTCGTGGATCGTTCGCGCGATCAACTCTTTTCCCGTTCCGGTTTCTCCCGTGATCAGCACGTTGGCGTCCGTCTTGGCGACCAGATCGATGCTGGTTATTACTTTGGCAAAGGCCTTACTGGAGTAGACGAGGCCTTCCCCCTCGCAACTCCCTAATTCAAGCTTGTTTATGAGCGATGAATTCTTCTTTTCCAGCAGGGAGTTTTCGTCGGCACCCTCGGTAATTATCGCCTCAAGCGCCCTTTCACGCGCCAGGTGGCGAGAGGTTTCCTCCGCGCTCAGCAGAAACCGCTCCGGGCCGTCAGAGGGGTATGGCATCACGGATACCCTCACGGAGATCAGCTCCCCGTCCTTAGCACGAAAGTGTTGCTCCCGCAACGGATGGCAAGGATTTTCTTCCATGTCACGGAGGGAATTCGCCAGTGGTTTGGGGAAGTCGTTGGACAGATCGGTCAAGCGGGTGATCCGGTGAGCGTCCTTTGCCGTATAGCCAAGTCTTCTGTAAAGCGGACGGTTAACGTGATGTAGGTGTCCGGAGCGATCAAACACGGCTGCGTAGCAGGCCAGGTGATCCAGCAGGTACGCGGGATCGTCTTTGCGGAGCATCTTCGGAATCAAAATACAGCAGAAACAGGAGGACCCATTTACCACCACCTTCACCGCACGTAGGGAATATTGACGTTCTCCCTGGTCGAACGATATGAGATTCTCTACGTACTCCCCCGGAACCATTTCGTCGTACTTCGTGACGGAGCCGCACCCAACTATCGTATGAGCGAGCAGAAAAGAAGGGGAGCAAACGTCCAGGGTGGAATGGACCTGATCGACAAGCGCTTGTAGCGGAAGGTTGGAAAGCACCACCACCTTTTCGTCCCGCACGATCAAAACAGGATAAGGTAGGGCCTTTATCCAGTTGGTAAATACGGTAGAAAAAAAATGGTCCTGTTGTTGGGGCACTCTAAATGGGTCACGTGTTGGAATAAGAAGGCGATTTTGGGCCGAGTGGTGGTCGGCATACTTAAATTATTCTACTATGCAAGATAATAAAAAATAAACGTGTAATATTTATGACATATCATACAAAAAAATAGCCGTCTCGCGGGCGGGCGGAAGGGTGGGTTCCATTCGCAGAAAGCCAGCATGACGGATCCCTTCATCGCTACCCGGTCGCAAAGGTCTCTTTCATTGAGATCAATAGGAAATGGGAAAAAGGCCCCCCTTCGCAGCGAGGCCGGACGGGTGGTTGGTTCCCCCTATACTGTAGTATTCTCCGAGACCACGCCAGGTTATTGCGCCAACCATCGGCCCAGCCCGGACCCCTTTTGGTTTTATTTTGGTTGTGCCGCCGGGCTAATTCGTAGCCTGTTCGGCGCATAGGCAGAATTCGCGGTCGGGGAAGACCGCGCGCCAAACCGATATTATCCACCTGATTGGAAATCGTCGGCGGCCTGGTCGGTAAATCGCCTGAGGTGCTGGGCGGGCGGCCCACCGAAAAGTGACTCGTAGCGGGCCAGTCACGCCGTTGTGCTGTCGCTTCGGGTGGTAATTATGCCGCTCGAATTCCTCCCTTATCTGCTACCTTACTAGTTCGTAAACTAACCTCCCCCATGGAACCTGAACCCTTAAGCTGGGCGGAATTCGAACGCGTAGAAATGCGCGTCGGTACGATCGTCGCCGCCGAGCTCTTCGCGGAGGCGCGCCGTCCGGCCTTTAAGCTCCGCCTCGACTTCGGTGACCACGGGATCCGCAAGAGCTCGGCCCAGATCACCGATCGTTACCGGCCAGAGGAGCTGATCGGTCGGCAGGTCGTAGCGGTTACCAATTTTCCTCCCAAGCAGATAGCGACCCTGATGAGCGAGTGCCTGGTTTTGGGAGCGGTAGGGGAGCGCCAAGTAGTCACCCTCCTGGCCCCCGATGCCAACGTACCCAATGGTACCCGCATCGGATGAAACAACCAAAGTACCCCGTGCAACGTATCTAGCTACCATGACCGCACCCCAGCCCATTGACCTTGGAAACCGCTCCGGTCCGCTACTGGTGTTTGGAGGCGTGTACTCCAATCTGGAGGCCCTGACCGCCCTGCGGACGGAGGCCGAGCGGCGTGGCATCCCACCGGGAAACGTGATTTGCACCGGCGATACGCCGGGCTACTGCGCGGATCCGGAAGCCTGCCTGAACCTCCAGGAAAATTGGGGCATTTACGGCATCGCGGGGAACGTCGAGATCAACCTGCGTTCGGGGGTGGAGGACTGCGGCTGCAACTTCAGTGACGGCAGCCGCTGCGACATGTTCGCCCGCCTCTGGTACGCCTACGCCCGCGCGGAGGTGGGCGAGCGGGGCATGGCCTATATGCGCACCCTGCCCGAACGACTGAGCTTTTTCTACGCCGGACGGCGGGTGCACGTCCTGCACGGCTCGGCCGAACACGAGAGCGAATTCGTCTGGAAGTCGACCGACTGGGCCGTCAAGCAACGCAGCTTCGACCGCACCGGAGCCGACGTCATACTGGCTTCCCACAGCGGCCTGCCCTTTACCGACGGTCGCGACGGCAAGCTCTGGATCAACAGCGGGGCCCTCGGCATGCCCGCCAACGACGGTACGCCTCGCACTTGGTACGCCATCCTCGACGATACCGAAGGAGCCATCCGCGTCACCTTCCACCCGCTTCCGTATGACGTGGCCACCGCCCGCGCGAAAATGCTGCAACACCGGACGCGGCTCCCGCTCAGTTACGCGACCACCCTTGTGACGGGCATTTGGGATAACACGGAAATAATGCCTCCGACCGAAGCGGCAGAGGAAGGCCGTGCCATGGACCCCGACCGTTTGGGGGAATCTTCCACACCTGCGCCCCGTCGCCCAAGCATCCCGCACCCGACAACCGACATCCCTCAACCCACTACCATGAATCCCTACAGCGACCCCAAAGACCTGCGCACCTTCGGAAAGATCACCGAATGGCAGGAGGAGATGGGTGAAAAATTCTTCAACTGGTACAGCGGCGTCACCGAAGGCGACAGTGCCCTGACCGAGCGGGAGAAAGCCCTCATCGCCCTGGCCGTGAGCCACGCCATCCAGTGTTCCTACTGCATCGACGCCTACACGACCAACAGCCTGCAGGCCGGCGCCGACGAGGAACAAATGATGGAGGCCGTGCACGTAGCCGCGGCAGTAAAAGCCGGTACGACCCTTATTTACGCCCGCCAGATGCAGCGGCAGGTGGAGAAGGTGACGATGTAGGAAAGTACGAAGTCTAATGTTTGAAGTGCGAAGTACAAAGGTTCGCTTACCAGCCCCTGCGATTTGGTAACTTTTGCCCCGATGTTCCTGTTGGCGTTGGTAGCCGGTTAGCATTTCAAAGACCGGAAACGGCAGTACATGCTACAGGGGTTAAAAGCATACCAGACCTTTGTACTTTGTCCCTTACCCTTTAAATATTGTACTTCAAAATGTACAATGTCTGAGGTAGGAAGTACGAAGTACAAAGGTCCATCTACAACCCCACGCCATCGAATAACTTTTCTCGGGACATTCCTGTTGGCGTTGGTAGCCGGCGGC
>NZ_PTJC01000008.1:0-100894 GCF_002934605.1 Neolewinella xylanilytica | reverse complement strand
ACTTTTCTCGGGACATTCCTGTTGGCGTTGGTAGCCGGCGGGCAATCCAAAGACCGGAAACGGCAGTACATGCTACAGGGGTTAAAAGCATACCAGACCTTTGTACTTTGTCCCTTGCCCTTTAAAAATTGTACTTCAAAATGTACAATGTCTGAGGTAGGAAGTACGAAGTACAAAGGTCCATCTACAACCCCACGCCATCGAATAACTTTTCTCGGGACATTCCTGTTGGCGTTGGTAGCCGGCGGGCAATCCAAAGACCGGAAACGGCAGTACATGCTACAGGGGTTAAAAGCATACCGGACCTTTGTACTTTGTCCCTTGCCCTTTAAAAATTGTACTTCCAAATGTACAATGTCTGAGGTAGGAAGTACGAAGTGCAAAGGTCCATCTACAACCCCACGCCATCGAATAACTTTTCTCGGGACATTCCTGTTGGCGTTGGTAGCCAGCGGGCAATCCAAAGACCGGAAAGGACAGTATATCCTGCCGGGTTAAAAGCATAACGGACCTTTGTACTTTGTCCTTTACCCTTTAAAAATTGTACTTCCCCATGGGTGTAAAGCAGAAAACCACCAGTCTGAAACGCAAGGGCTCGGACCTGAGCCAGGGCTATGTGCAGCTGAACGTGCTGAACCGCAAGGACGTGGCGGATGCGGAACTGCCGCGCTTTACCGACCGGCTCGCCGAGCTGGGGCACCAGCCCTTTCGTCCCACGGAGATCGAAATCTTCCAGCTGAACATCGGCAAGCTTTGCAATCAGACCTGTGCCCACTGCCACGTCGATGCCGGTCCCGACCGGAAGGAAGAGAATATGGGGCGGGAAGACCTGGAGCTTTGCCTGGAGGTAATCGCCGCCACTCCGTCGATAACTACCGTAGACATCACCGGCGGGGCCCCCGAAATGAATCCCCACTTCCGCTGGTTCGTCGAGGAGTGTACCCAGCTCGGTAAGCAGGTCATCGACCGTTGTAACCTGACCATCATCATGGCTAACCCGAAGTACCGTGACTTGCCCGAATTTTTGGCCCGGCACCGGGTGAATGTCGTATCGAGCCTGCCCTACTTCAGTAAGGGGCGTACCGACGGACAGCGGGGCGACGGCGTTTTCGAGGATTCCATCCAGGCCCTTCAGCTGCTCAACGCCGTTGGTTACGGTAATCCCGAAACCGGCTTGAAACTGGACCTCGTATTCAATCCCTCCGGAGCGTATCTGCCCGGTAAACAGGAGACCCTGCAGGCTGAATTTAAACGGCAACTGGATCGCAAGTACGGTATTGTATTCAACGACTTATACGCCATCACCAATCTGCCGGTGAGCCGCTTCCTGGATTACCTCCTAGAGAGCGGCAACTACACCGAGTATATGCAAAAGCTGGTCGATGCCTACAACCCGGCAACCGTGGAAGGCCTGATGTGCCGCAACACCATCAGCGTGAGTTGGGACGGCTACCTCTACGACTGCGACTTCAACCAGATGCTGGACCTCAAAGTATCCGCCCGCGGCAAACACTTACGTGACTTCGACGCGGAAGCCCTGCGCGACCGGAGCATCGTCATGAACCAGCATTGCTACGGCTGTACCGCGGGGGCGGGCAGTAGTTGCGGCGGAACCGTGACCGCATGAGGGAGTTAAAATCGGTGGCGGTCTTTTGTGGATCCTTCCCGGGGCAAGATCCGGCATACGCCGATGCCGCCCGGGAATTAGCGGCCGAATTGGTTCGCCGCGACATTCGGCTGGTTTACGGAGGGGGGGCCATAGGACTGATGGGCGTGATCGCCGATGAGGTGCTCCAGCTGGGCGGAAACGTGCTGGGCGTCATCCCGCAGTTTTTGCTGGACCGGGAAGTCGGGCACCCCGGACTCACCGAAATGATCGTTACCCAAAGCATGCACGAGCGGAAGCTCCTGATGGCCGAGAACAGCGGTGCATTCATCGCCATGCCCGGCGGTGTCGGCACCCTGGAAGAGATCGTCGAGGTCTTCACCTGGACGCGCATCGGCCTTCACGATAAACCCTGCGGCCTGCTGAATTGCAAAAACTTCTACGGCCACCTGTCGCGGCTGTTCGAGCATATGTCGCGGGAGGGCTTCCTTCGCCCGGAGAACCTCCGCCAGCTGGCCATCGAGGACGATGCCCCTTCCCTGCTGGATCGCTTGGTTGAGTGATCCGGACCCTCGCGGGAGGCTAGACTGCCGGTAGCCCGGTCCGGACCCTCACGGGATGCTGTCGCCACACCCCGAGGTCCTATGCTGGTCACGCTGATTAGCACCTCGGAGTGTCCGATAGGACCTGCGAGTGTGCGTTTAACATGCGGGCCCTAACCGCCGGCGCAGCCCGGCGACTAACAGACTAACAGACTAACAGACTAACCAGCTGGTAAAGCCAGCGATCAATCACCCCTTAACCTGGTAGCTAACCGGCGTATCCGTATTGTAAAAGAAGAAGCTCCACATATCGGCCTGCTCTTCGATGGTCTTGGATATCGGTTTTCCGGCCCCGTGCCCGGCGTCGGTGGCGATGCGGATGAGGACGGGCTTATCACCCGACTGACTGGCCTGTAGCTTCGCGGCGTACTTAAAGCTATGAGCGGGTACGACCCGGTCGTCGTGGTCGGCGGTGGTGACCATGGTGGCAGGATAAGCGGTGCCCTCCTTCAGATTGTGCAGCGGACTGTAGGCACGGAGTACCGGGAACATCGAAGAATCTTCGCTGCTGCCGTATTCGGGGATCCAGCCCTTGCCGACGGTGAATTTGTGGTAGCGGAGCATGTCCATTACCCCGACGGCCGGGAAAGCCACGGCAAAGAGGTCGGGCCGTTGGGTCATGGCGGCGCCGACGAGCAACCCGCCGTTGGAGCCGCCGGCGATTGCCAGCTTTTCTTTGCTGGTGTAGCCTTCGTCGATGAGGTACTCACCGGCCGCGATGAAGTCGTCGAAGACGTTCTGCTTGTTCTTCAGCATGCCGGCCTGGTGCCATTCCTCGCCGTATTCTCCGCCCCCACGCAGGTTGGCCATCGCAAAGACGCCGCCGTTTTCCAGCAGCGGAATCCGCATGACGCTGAAGCTCGGGGAGAGGCTGACGTTGAAGCCACCGTAGCCGTAGAGGTAGGTGGGGTTATTGCCGTCGAGCTCGAGTCCTTTTTTGTGGACTAAGAACATCGTCACCTCGGTGCCATCCTTGCTGATGTACGTCACTTGCTTCTCCTCGTATTCGGAGGGGTCGAACTTCAGCGTGGGCTCGAAGAAGGGGGTGCTCTCGTTGGCCTCGATATCGTACTCGAAGATGGTCGGCGGGTAGATAAAGCTGGTGTAGACGTAAAACAGCTTGTCGTCTTCTTCCTTGCCCCCGAATCCGCCGGCGGAACCGACGCCGGGCAGTTCCACGGCGGTCTTGTTCTCGCCCTCGTAGGTCAGGCGGTAAAAGCGATCCGTGGCCCGTTCCAGGTAGTTGGCGAAGAGGTAGCCGCCGCCGGTGTTCACGCCCTGTAGAAGGCTCTCGGCCTCGGGAATGATCTCGACCCAGCTGCTTTTGCCGGGTTTGTCGAGGTCGATCTTGACCAGGCGGTAGTTGGGCGCCCCGATGTCGGTGAGTACCCAGAAGTTGCGACCGCTTGCGTGGACCACCTGGCTCTTATTCTTGGTGTCTGGGAAAAGGGCGATCGGCTCGATCGCGGCGGGTAACCGTCCGTCACCCGGGAGGGGAAGGTAGTACGTCGCGAAGCCATCGGTGCCCGGCGCGGCGTACATAATGAAGTAGTCCTCCTTTTCGGTGGTGCCGCCGTAGTGGTAGTAGGCGGGATTTTCCGGGTCGGCGTAGATCAGGCGGTCTTCGCTCTGGGGCTGGCCCAGTTGGTGATAATACACCGAGTGGTTCATGTTATTCCCCTTGAGCACGTCGCCCGCCTCCGGGGCGGGGTAGCGGCTGTAAAAGAAGCCGTCGCCGTACCAGCCGGCTCCGCTGAACTTGATCCATTCGAGTTCGTCGTCCATATCCTGGTTCGTGACGATGTCGCGGACGTAGATCTTGTTCCAGTCGCTGCCCGCCTCGCTGCGGCTGTAGGCCATGTAGCGGTTGTCCTGGTCGGCACCGAGCAAGTTGATGCTGGTGGTGCCCTGGGCGTTCAGTGCATTCGGGTCGATGAAGACCTTTTCCTCGCCGTTCATGCCCTCCTTGTAGTAGATCACCGCTTGGTTCTGCAGTCCGTCGTTGCGGCTGTAAAAGTAGTAGTCGCCCACCTTGGAGGGAGAAGAGAGGCGGGGATAGTTAACCAGATCCGTGAGTCGCTGCTCGATGTCCTTGCGGAAGGGGATTTGCTCGAGGTAACCGAAGGTGGCACTGTTTTCACGTTGTACCCAGTCCTTGGTTTCGGGGCTGTTGTCATCCTCCAGCCAGCGATACTCGTCCTTTACGGTGGTACCAAAATACGCTTCTTCGGTGCTGTCGGTGCGGGTATCGGGGTAGCTTACGGGGATGGCGGGGTGGTTCGCTTCAGTCATAGATTCCATTTCTTTCCCGCAGCCTGCGAGGACAAGACACAGTAAGGGGAGGTAGCATAACTTGTTCATGGCTTTTTGGTTGGGCTGGCTAAAGATAGCGGACGGCGCGATAGGAAGATCGTAAAGCGGCCGGACACTCGCGGGTCGCTATCCCCACACCCCGAAGTCCTGTGCCCGTAGTGTTCATTAGCACCTCGGAGTGTCCGAAGGACCTGCGAGGGTGCGGATAACCAACTGCGAGTGCGCGGGTAATTAACCGCGAGCGCGCCCGTAACCACCTGCGAGCGTGTGCTCAAAAGCTATACCGCAACCCATTAATCCACTCATAAGTGGTATTCGGCACATCCGGCAAGCCCTGATTGAGGAGGGGGTCGTGGGTGAGGCTGAAGCTGGTCTGGACGGATAGGCGGGTGGTCACCTTTAGCGACAGCGAGGTCACCGTAGAGATGCGCGGCATTTGGAAGTCGGGTAGCACCGGTTGGTAGTAGGTGGTATTGGAGACCGAAAGCTGTTCCCAGGGGTAGAGGTTAAAGCTCAGGTAGGAGCTCAGCCGATGACTCCGGTAGATGATTTCCCCTTCGGCGACCTCGTCATACTCGTACATGTAGAGGGTGCCGAGGTAGACGCGGTTGTTGTCGATGGAGAGGACCTTTAGCCGCGGACCGGTACCCAGCAGGCCGCGCAGCTGCAGCCGGATCTGTTCGTTGTACTGGAGCTGACCGAAGGTTTCCCACCGCCACTTGTCGCTGAGGTAGTAGGCGTGCCGCAGGTGACCGAAGCCGGCGTTAAGGGCGTTGTCGCCGCTGACCTGCACGAGTTTGTAATCCGCGATACCGAGGAGGGAGTTGGTCCGCCCCTTGCGATCGACGCGGATGGCGCCGTTCACGCTGATCACCTGGTTGACGTTGCGGGTCAGGTTAGCGCCTAGGTCGATCTGTCCGTACCAACCGACCGTGTCGAAGCCCTTTCGCTTGTCTTCGATGTTAACGATTTGCGCCGTTGCGCGGGTGCAAAAGAGCACCAGGCAAAGCAAGGGAATCCGGTAGATCCAATTCATCAAATCAGCAGAATTAAGCCCGCTCCCGCGCTCCGGCGCCCATAGGATCCGCAGCCAGGTAGCGCGCCCCACCGAAGAGCAAGCCCGCGAAAAAGACGTTCCCCGCCGCGCTGTTCAGCAGGAAGGGGAGGCCGGCGGCGTAGGCGGCCAGTAAACCGCTGCCGGACTGCGGGTATATGGACGACCCCAGCCACACTCCGAAGTTGGTGAGCAGGAAAAAGACGAGGGTGCCGCTGACGGTAGCGCCGCCGATGCGTAACCAGCTGAAATCCCGGTTGCGCAGCA
The DNA here is from genome assembly GCF_002934605.1 of Neolewinella xylanilytica. Lineage (GTDB taxonomy): Bacteria > Bacteroidota > Bacteroidia > Chitinophagales > Saprospiraceae > Neolewinella > Neolewinella xylanilytica. The sequence continues at coordinate 95,052 of NZ_PTJC01000008.1, read as the reverse complement.
GCCCGAATCCTAGCAGGATGGTGAGGAGGAAGCCAACGTATACCCAGCTGCTGAAGCCCCAGTAAAAGCCGTTGTAATACTCGGCATAAAAAAGGTTGTTCAGCGCCAAGTCGCTCAGGTAGAGCGCCGCGAAGGGGACCACGAAGGCCATCCACCGCCGCTGGAAGGTAGCCGCCCCGAAAAGCGCCATCGCACCCACCGGACCGAAATTCGGCCAGTGCGGCAGCAGGCGGCTGGCGGCGGCGAGTAAGATCATCGTAATCAGCAGCGGAAAGTACCGCCGGGTCAGGGTCACGGACATATGCGTATTCTATTCGGCGACAAAGATAAACACTCTGGCGCGGCCCCCGCGACCGTCTGGGACATTCTCGCTGCGGGCTGCTTTTTTTCGAGCAAATAATTCACCGACCGGGTAACGGAGCGAAAAACAAGGAGATAAAATGACACGATGCTTGTTCCGACGCGTAGTCGGATAAGGCCCGTAATTCACTTTAAATCCATCAATCATGCCAGACAATACCCTCACCCGCTACGTCCTTACTCCCCGCAACGAATCCGGTCCGGTAGCCCTGCCGGAAAGCGACGACCTCCGCGTAGTGGCCAACCTCGATCGCGGCGTCCTGGTTGACGCCGCCATGACGCAGGAACTCGATGCCCTCGCTAAGCGTGGCTGGCGCGTCAAGCAACTCACTGATCCCCACACCATCAAACTGTTCACTTACGAGATCGATACCAAATCCGGTAGCACGCCCGAGCTACCCGAAATGCTTACGCTGGAGAGCCGCCCGGAAACGGAAGACACGGATACCGATATCAACCACCTAGTTCAGTTTGTCGGTCCGATCCAGGAATCCTGGTTGAGCATCGTCAGCTCCCGCGGCGTGCGGCTGGTGGAACCCGTGGGCCCCTACGCCTATTTCGTGCGTGCCGACCGCGAAACGGTGACGGCACTACGCAACCTCCCCTTCGTAGCCTGGACCGGGCGCTTCGAACCCGGCTACAAGGTCAATCCCCTACTGATGGACGCCGACCGGGTGAAGTCGCTCACCGACGAGGACACGGAAGCCGACCGGGACGGACTAGGCGCCATCGAAGGCGTCGATATCGGGGTGCTCGCCGACGGAGCGGTCGAGGCCATCGCCGCCCGGGTGGAGGCCCTGGGAGGCACCGTACAGGCTGTCGCGGCCCCATCCGCCGATGCGTACCGGAGTATTACCGCTTCGATCATGGGCCCGGACGCCCTGGCCGAATTGGCCGCCCACCCGGACGTTCGCTGGGTGGACGTCATTCGCCGCCCGGTGCTGGAAGACGAACGCACCGCCCAGATCGCCTACGAAGACCTCGACGGGACGCCCGCCCCGAACACCGCCCCCAATCCGGGCTACGCGGGCAACCTCGGCACCCTGGGCGTGACCGGCAACGGCGTAACCATTGCGATCTGTGATTCCGGGATCGATACGAACGTCGCTGCTACAATCCACGCCGATTTGAACGGCCGGCTCGCCTTCGCCGTGGACGGCGCAGGCAGCGCACTTACTTCGGGTGACTCGGACGGACACGGTACCCACGTAGCCGGTATCGCGGCGGGCAACGGTGCCTCGGGGAATACCGACCCCCAGGGTTTCCTGCTCGGCCAGGGTGTCGCTCCCGGCGCCCGGGTGGGCAGCTTATTCTTCAACGGTTCACGCCAGCAGCGCCTCCAGACCGCCGCACAGCAGGGCGCGCAGATCATCAATAATTCGTACGCCCTGGACGGCTCCACCTACGGGGCCGGTGACCGGACCTTCGACCTCGCCGTGCGGGACGCTGACTCCACGACGACCGACGTCAATCCGCTGGTCGTGGTCTTCTCCGCCGGCAACAGCGGCCCCGGCCCCGGTACCTGCACCAAAGCGGTAAAGAACGCCTTCGTCGTGGGGAACTCATTGAATGCCCGACCGAGCGAGGGCGATATCGATGACATTCGCGGTCTGCGGACCGATTCTTCCCGCGGTCCCTCGGCGGACGGGCGCTTACTACCCAATATCGCTGCCCCCGGCACGGACGTCATCAGCGCCCGCGGAAGCGTTTCCGGCCGTAGCGCCTACGTCGATACCGGCGGTACCTCCCATCCCAACCATACGCGTATGAGCGGCACCTCCATGGCCGCCCCCGTGGTTTCCGGCATGTGTGCCCTGCTTATCGACTGGTGGCGGCAGACCCGGGGTGGGGCTACGCCCAGTCCCGCGCTCTTACGTGCTTTCCTCACCGTGAGTACGGAATCGATGGCCGGGGGACCGGATCGCAACGGCGGGACGATCGCCGCCGGTCCGAACACCGACGTAGGGTGGGGCAGGGTCTCCCTCGAGAACAGCCTCCTCCAGACGCCGGCCAGCGACCGGGGACCGAAAATCTTCCTCGATCAGCGACACGCCTTTACTGCCACGGGACAGGAGTACCGCATCCGGGTGGCGGCCGCCGACCCCACCTTACCGCTCCGCATCGCGGTGGCCTGGACGGACGCCGCCGGCGCGGTGGGCGCTAATCCCGCGCTAGTGAACGACCTGGACCTGGAGGTGACCCAGATCAGCTCCGGCAATCTTTTCCGCGGTAATGTGTTTGGGAACAACGGCTTCTCGGCCACCGGTGGCGCCACGGATGCCCTGAACAATCTGGAATGCGTATTCATCCAGAACCCCAGCGGCGTGTATGAAGTCGCCGTGGTGGCCGGCAACATTGCCGCTTCCGCTCGTCCCGACATAGCCGGGCTGTGGCAGGACTTCGCCCTGGTTATCGATAACGGCGAGGTTCCGGCCGCCGATCCGGTCAGCGTCGTTGCCGTGCTGGATCGCTCCAGTTCCATGCAGACCTTCGGTTACGTCGACGTGACCCGGCAGACGTCCCGCCAGTTCATCGATCTGCTCTCCGTGGACGATTCCATCGGCGTGGTCAGCTTCGGAAGTACGGGTAGCCAGGATTATCCCACCACCGGCGGTCCGACGGCCATTACCGGGGCTTCGATTCGGGACGCGGCCAAATCGGCGGTGGACGGACTTACCTTCGACGGCTGCACCTACATGGGCGACGGCATCCAACGGGCCGGCTCCATGCTGACTGCGGCGGGTTCGCGCCGGGCCATGGTGCTCCTTTCCGATGGGTACGATAATAAGGGCTGTGACGCGGGCAACCCCACCAAACCGGGAGCACTGGACGCGGCAACGGCCCTCCCCGCCGATCTGCCCGTCTACAGTTGTGCCATGGGCCCTGCCTCCGACCAGAATTTGCTCGCGAGTGTAGCCGATACGACCGACGGTCGCTACTACTTCATGCCTACGATTGACGACCTGTTCGAGATCTACAACTACATCCGCGGTCAGGTAACCGGGGAAGGCGTGATCATCAACGAATCCGCGATGGCCTCCGTTTCCCAGGTGCGCGGACTGGTAGATAGCTGCGCCGATACGGCCGTCTTCACCGTAGCCTGGCATGACGAATCCATGCGGTACCGCCCCAGCGCTCCGAAGGGCTCCCAGGATATCGCCGTGCGCCTCCGAACCCCGAGCGGGCGCTGGCTTCCCTACTCCGCCACGGAGTACGTACGCACGGTGGGCTCCGGCTACGTGAGCTTCCAGCTCCAGGATCCCCAGCCGGGGATGTGGACCGTGGAGGTAGCCACCGCCCGTCGACAGCATACACCCTATACCGTGGGTGGCTTCGTGCGTAGTGGAGTAGGGCTCCAACTGGAGGCACCGAAGCGTGTTTACGCGGGTCGACCAATTGATCTGCGGCTGAGCGTCACCGACGGCAAAGGCCCCGTATCCGGTGTCAAAGTGCAGGCTACCGTCGCGGCTCCCCGCTACCGCACCGACGAACTGATCCGCAAGGTTGCTGACCGGCTGGATAAGGTAAAACTACCCGATACCGTGCGCAAAGACTTTGGTGACAACCCGCGCCGCTACGATCTAGCCCGCCTCGTCCTCTACCGCGACCAATTGCGCGCTGAAAGCGGTACGGACTTTCTCGCTCCATCCATCACCCGCCTCGAGATGGGTTCCGGTAACGGTAAAGCCATCCAAACCAATGGAAGTAACGGTTCCAACTACACGATCGCCTCGGGCCGTCTAACCACCGCTGCCGCTGGCACCCTGACGACTACGCTGGTCCGACCGACCGTAACCGCCGCCGGTCCGCCGATCATCCCCACGGACCTCGGCCGCATCATCGATTTCCGGGATATTAAGCGACCTACTAATCCGGGCTACACCACTGGCCGGTTCACCGACACCCGCATCCCCGGCAGTTATACCCTGGCCGTGAAAGTCACCGGATACAGTGCCGCCTGCCATTCCCGCTTCGTTCGCCACGACCTATTATCCGTAGCGGTAGCCGATCCGCAACTTATCTAATCGAAAAGATAGTAGGATTGTATACGTCAAGTCCTGGATAGCTTTTTGCTTTGCAAAGGCTATCCAGGACTTACGTATTCCGACGAAAAGAACTCATCTATTTCGGGCACAGGTTCAAAAGAGCCCCGCCAAAGCCATTACCCGCCGAAGGCGACTGAAACGGCGAAGCCGGGGAAGAGACTACCCGCCGAAGGCGACTATGAACTACCGACTAACCGCCGAAGGCGACTAACAGACTACCCACTAACTGGCGAAGCCGACTAAAAGACTACCCACTAACCGGCAAAGCCGACTAAAAAAAATCACATAGTAATTTTTTCCCCACGCTTCCGCTCGGCCTCCCGCAGCAACGTTTTCCGCAGCCGCAGGCTTTCCGGCGTTACTTCCACGTACTCGTCGGCCTGGATATACTCCAGTGCTTCTTCGAGGGAGAATTTCCGGGGCGGTACCAGGCGGGCCTTGTCGTCGTTACCCGAGGAGCGCATGTTGGTGAGCTTCTTGGTCTTCGTCACGTTGATCACGAGGTCTGCCGCGCGGCTGTTCTCGCCGATCACCTGGCCTTCGTAGATCTCCTCGTTGGCGTCGATGAAAAAGCGGCCGCGATCCTGGAGGTTGTTGATGGAGTAGGGGATGGCTTTGCCGTTCTCCATGGAGATCAGCGAGCCGTTCAGGCGACCGGGAATCTCACCGCGGTGCGGCTGGAACTCCTTGAAGCGGTGCGTCATGATGGCCTCGCCCTGGGTGGCCGTGAGCATATTGGAGCGCAGACCGATGATGCCGCGGCTGGGAATCTCGAACTCCAGGACGATCCGCTCACCCTTCGGGGTCATGCTCAGCATTTGTCCCTTACGCTGGGTGACCATGTTGATGGCGGTGCCGGACATTTCGTCGGGCAAGTCGATCGTCAGTTCCTCGACGGGTTCCTGCTTCACGCCGTCAATTTCTTTTACGATAACCTGGGGCTGGCCGATTTGCAGCTCGTAGCCCTCGCGGCGCATCGTCTCGATCAGTACGGAAAGGTGCATGACGCCCCGACCGAATACCTTGAACTTGTCGGCGGTGTCGCCATCCTCTACCCGCAGGGCGAGGTTGCGCTCTAGCTCGGCGGTCAGGCGGTCCTTGATGTGGCGGCTGGTGACGTACTTGCCTTCCTTGCCAAAGAAGGGGCTGTCGTTGATGGTGAACACCATGCTCAGCGTCGGCTCGTCGATGGCGATGGTGGGCAGCGCCTCGGGGTTCTCGCCGTCGGCGATCGTGTCACCGATCTCGAAGCCTTCCACGCCGAAGACCGCGCAGATGTCGCCGGTCTGGACCTCTTCCACTTCCGTGCGGCCGAAGCCTTCGTAGACGTAGAGGTTGCGGACGCGCTGTTTCGTTTCCTCGCCTTCGCGGTTGATCAGGGTGACCGACTGGTTGCGCTTCAGCGTACCGCGGCTCAGTTTGCCAATGGCCATGCGGCCGATGTACTTGCTGAATTCGATGCTGGTGACCAACATCTGGGTGTTGCCGTCCTTGATCTCCGCCTCGGGCACGTGCTCCAGGATGGCGTCGAGCAGGGGCAGGATGGTTTCGGTGGGTTTCCGCCAGTCTTCGCTCATCCAGCCGTTCTTGGCCGAACCGTAGATGGTGGGGAAGTTGAGTTGCTCCTCGGTGGCGTCCAGGCTGAACATCAGGTCGAAGACCATCTCGTGCACCTCCTCGGGGGTACAGTTGGGCTTGTCGACTTTATTGACGACTACCAGCGGGTTGAGGCCGAGCTTGAGGGCCTTATCCATTACGAAGCGGGTCTGCGGCATGGGGCCTTCGAAGGCGTCCACGAGCAGCAGCACGCCGTCGGCCATATTAAGGACGCGTTCCACCTCACCGCCGAAATCCGCGTGACCGGGGGTGTCGATGATGTTGATCTTCGTGCCCTTGTACTGGATGGAAACGTTCTTGGCCAGGATGGTGATGCCGCGCTCGCGCTCCTGGTCGTTGCTGTCCATGATCAGCTCACCGGGGTTTTCGTGATCGCCGAAGAGTTGCCCGGCGAGGAGCATTTTGTCCACGAGGGTAGTCTTCCCGTGGTCGACGTGGGCGATGATAGCGATGTTGCGAATGGACTGCATAAGACGGTTGGCTTTTGGGGGTGCCGGTTTAAGCGCGCAAAGGTACGGCTTTTTTAATTGAGAAAGTGGTGGATTGTGGAAGGACTGAATTAGTGAATGGGTGAAGGACTGAATTAGTGAATGGGCCGGCGGGGTAGGAGTTGTCGCTGGCGGAGTTAGCAGTTATGTACGTAGGGTAGTGCGTATTTCACTTTATTTGCGCCTCCTATTCCGAAAAGCTCTTACCCCCTCATTCCGGAGCTGAAATCCACGCGGGAGCGGAAAACCTTCCAGAACGCTGCCCCCCCTTTGATACGTCAACGTGGGCGACACCCGCAGCTCGAAATCTCCCCTGCCGCCCCGGGACAGCAGGCGTCTGTGCCAGCATTACCTATTGGATGCATTGATGATTGGGTGGGGGGAGGAGGGGGCGACCCACCCCGCATACCCGGGAAGCTGCAGTGATTTCTGGACCGTACAAACAACTAAATTGAACCCTACGCGAAAATGCGCCGGCCCGCCCCCCGCTACCTTCGCCGAATGAAAATCAGTTCTACCATTCAACTAGGCCAGCACGGCCCTATTGTATCTAAGCTAGGCCTTGGCTGCATGCGCATGTCGGCTATCTGGGGTGGCTCCACCCCGGACGAAGCGGAAAGCATCGCCACCATCCGGGAAGCCCTCGCCCGGGGCATTACGTTCCTCAACACCGGCGACTTCTACGGCGCCGGCCATAACGAGCTGCTGATCGGCAAAGCCATCCGGGGCAGGCGCGACGAGGCCTTCATCAGCGTGAAATTCGGAGCGATATTCCACAACGGTCAGCCGATTGGCATGGACCTGCGCCCCGTCGCCATCAAGAACTTCGTCAACTACTCCCTGACCCGCCTGGGCATCGACACCATCGACCTCTACCAGCCCAGCCGGATGGACGGCAGCGTGCCGGTGGCGGACATCATCGGCACGGTCGCCGACCTGATACAGGAAGGGAAGGTGCGCCGCGTCGGCGTATCGGAGATCACGGCGGACCAGCTGCGGGAAGCCCATAGCATCCACCCGATCAGCGCGCTGGAGATCGGCTACTCCCTGGCTGACCGGCAGATCGAACGCGAGCTGCTGCCTACGGCAAAGGAATTGGGCATCGCCGTCGTCGCCTTCGCCAATACGGCGGAGGGCCTGCTGATCGGTGACCTGCAGGCCCCCCTGCCCGCGGATGATTACCGGCGCCACTTCACCCGTTTTCAGGGGGAAAACCTGGTGCATAACCTGAAGAAGGTGGACGTACTGAAGCAGCTGGCGCACGGTAAGAGATGCACGCCCACCCAGCTGGCCATTGCCTGGGTGAACGCTCAGGACGATCACATCATGCCGCTGGTCAGCATGAGTCGTCGGTCGCGGCTGCCGGAAAACATCGCGGCGCTGGACATTGCCTTCACTCCCGAGGAGATGCATACCCTGAACGCTACCTTCGCGGTAGGCGAGATCGCCGGTGGCACGTACTTGCAACGCTAAATGGAGAGTCCAGCAGAGATCATTCCCGGGGTGCTTTTCTATTCCTACCTGTCCGCCGAGCGCAGGGAGAAGGTAGGCTTCTGGAAACACCATACCCTGATCCTGCAGGTCTCCGGACAGTTCGTCCTGGAAACCCCGGCCCAAACGATCTCCATGACCGGCGGTGAGCTGCTGCTCATCGGCAAAAACCAGGTCGGCACCCTTACCAAAACCCCGCTGCCCGGAGCGAACTACGAAACCATCGTGATCTCCCTCGAGGAGGAGTTGCTGCGCAGGATCGTACGGGAAGAAAAGATCGAAACGGATGGGAAGTACGTCGGTCCGCCCAACGTCCTGATCCCCGCCAACCCCTACCTGCAGGGGTACTTTCAGTCTATCGTCCCCTACGCCCGCAGCTCCGGCACGACCATGACCGACGCGTTGGGCATCCTGAAGGTCAGGGAGGCCGTCAAACTCCTCCTGCTCGCCCGCCCCGAGCTGCGCAACTTCCTCTTCCACCAGCCGGAGCCCCATAAGATCGACCTCGCGGGCTTCATGCGCACCAACTACCACTACAACCTCCCCCTGGCCCGCTTCGCCCAGCTCACCGGCCGCAGCCTCTCCGCCTTCAAGCGTGACTTCCGGAAGACCTTCGACGCGCCCCCGCGCCAGTGGCTCCAGGAAATGCGCCTGGAACAAGCCCGCTACCTCCTGGAAATTAAACACCAAACGCCCTCCGCCATCTACCTCGACCTGGGCTTTGAGAGCCTGTCGCACTTCTCGCATGCCTTTAAGCAGCGGTTCGGGAAGTCGCCGCGGGAGTATTTGGGTGGGTAGGGGGGAGGTCTTGATGGCGGCGCGGCGCGGCTGCTGCGGGTGAGGCGTAGGTTGGGATTATCACCTTGGCCAGCTACCATAATTTAACCTACTTTCTTACCCGATTCCAGACCCTTTGTACGCGCTATTGATCAAATAGCACTATCTTATCATAGACCGGTAAATGAGTCCATGTTACCCCGCAAAGCGGCGCGTTTTTGAACTTGAACGGGCAGGAATAGGGCTTATACCTGCCATTAGCCATAAGTAATCTACCCGTAAGGGAGACTGCCGGCTTTACATTCCCCTGCTTTATCCATTCAACCTTCCTGACCAACAGGAGCGCAAACCGAGGAAATGAACATGCATACGGATCGTACTACAGAACGCGGCACCCGATCGGCGGCAAACCACCATTCCCGCAAGCAGCAGCCCGCTGATACGGCCCGGCAGGTGAACGACGAGCGGCCGCAAACCCTGGTACTAAAGCAGTTGAAAGCTTTGACGAAGGATACGGGACGGAATGACCTAAAGGCGCTTCGAGGGAATGTCCCGCAGCCCACTGCCGCAACCGGCGTACAGCCCGTCATCCAGCGCGTGCTTGTTGGAATGCCCGCCGTCGACACCTATCTCGTCCACCACCTGAAGGCAGGTGACGATCCAGGATGGATGGTGGTAGCCGTCCAGGAACGTACACTGACGGTGGCAAAGGGCGAGCGCAGGCTGACGATTGATTATCCTAGTTTTGACTGGAGCACCGTGGAAACCGCGGAGGAAGGACGCCAGCTTTTCCTGAAGGACGACAAAGAGTGGAGCCCGGAGCAACTCCGCCAATGGGCCATGTTTCAGTACACGGCTACGAAGTACAAAGCCATCAATACGATCGTGAGCGGAAAGGATGAGGGTGGGCAGACGGAAAAAGACTTAGACTTTCGCTTCAGCATTACGCCGGGAACCCCACCCGAGATGACGACCCGGCGACTGATCCTCCTCCTGCGGGAAACCCTTCACGACCTGCCCGGACCGGCCAAAACGGTCACCACGCTAACCAAGGGGGTTAACCTGGAGGAGCACGACAAGATCCCCCCCCGCTATACGGTTGGCGATCATACGGTCGGCCAGGAATTCGTGGTTGAAGAATTTACGAGTACTTCTACCGGAAACCCGTTTACCGACCGGGATTCCCTTATCGTCTACGAAGGGGTAGATCAAGTGCCACACACCGGCAAACCCGTTCCCGAGGGATATACCCCCAGTGGCAACGAGGGCGAGGTGCTCTTCCCCCCCGGCCTGAAATACCGGGTGGAAGAAGTAGCTGACCGGGGTACGGAGCGATTCGGCCAATTGCTGCAGGCCCACGGGATCATGGTAGAACCACCCAAGCTAAAACGAATCGTTCGGGTACGGCTGCTTCCTTCGAATCAATAAGTAAGGTATCAACTGCACTGCTCCGAAGATGGGCCGTGAAGGTGGTATCCCTCTTTACATAATACCACTAGCCAATATAAGCTCAACTACACCGCTTGGACCACCTGCAGGTTTCGTATTTCTAGCATAGGCTGTTGGCTTCTACTCTCCGTATACCGATGGACCGTTCCGGTAGTGGTTTATTCGAATCGCCATAATGTCCCGTCGCCGGGCGCGCAGGCCTACAGCAAATGAAGAAGCGGGGGACCAATATTATAGTGTGTTAACGTACACGCATTTTGGTCGGTGACGAGTATCTTGCTCCCGGGCAATACCGAATGCCAATGCTGCTGCCCGCTATGCTCCTGATTTAACGCTCCCACACGCCCGTCGCACTATGACACATCATCGCTTGCTAATCGGTATACTCTGCCTTCATCTCGTCGCTCTGGCCCACGCCCAGGAGCGCCAGGGCAACATCGTAGAATACTTCGGCAAGGAGAAGATCGACGAAGTCAGCGAGGGGGAGATCCTCCACCTGTTTGAGGAAGGGCTGCTGCTTACCGGGCTGCCGCGGAGCTTTGGCGTGGAGCCCGTTCGCTACGAGGCTGTTCTGGCCGATTTCGTCGGCACGGCGGATACGACCATCGCCCCGGGCGACGCCTACCGGGCGGATGGGGGAGAAGCACTGGCCTGGGACACCATCACCATCAACGAAAAGGGGGAATTCAGCGGCAACGTCCGGGGCGGCTACCTCTTCCTGACTTACGAGGCCGATCGGGCACGAACCGTGCTGCTCGAAGCTTCCGGCCACACCACCGCGATCGTCAACGGGATGCCTCACGAGGGCGATCACTACGATTTTGGCTGGAGTCTGGTTCCGTTGCACCTGCGCCCCGGCGCCAATTACATCCTGCTGAGCGGCGGACGCTTCAACCAGATCCGGGCCCGGCTGCTCGTCGCCGACGAACCCGTTCAGTTCACCCGGCGCGACATGACCCTGCCGGACCTGCTTGTCGGGGAAAGCGATGACCTTTGGGCGGCCGTCCGCCTGATGAACACCACCACCGAAGCCTTCCGCGGGGGCACGATCACCGCCCGGGTAGGGGAGGCCTCCGCCGAGCATGAGGTCGGCCCGGTAGAACAACTGCTGGTACAGAAGGTGCCCTTCCGACTGCCAACGCCAACGGGGATAGCCGAGGATTCCACCTACGCCGTGGTCCTCGAACTGCGTGACCGGAGCGGTCAACTCCTAGATACCCTCCAGGTGGAGGTTAACGCCCGCTCGAAGGACGGCCATCACAAAGAAACCTTCGTCAGTGCCATGGATGGCAGCGTGCAGTACTACAGCGTGGTGCCGCCGCTGACCCGGGGGACCGGCGGGAACGGGATCGTCCTGACGGTGCACGGCGCGTCGGTCGAAGCCGTCAACCAGGCCGCGGCCTACCGCCCGAAGGACTCGCTCTACATCGTGGCGGCTACCAACCGCCGCCCCTTCGGCTTCGCCTGGGAAGACTGGGGCCGGCGCGACGCGATCGAGGTGCTTGACATCGCCCAGGCGAAGTTTCAGACCGACCCCCAACGCAGCTACCTCACCGGCCACTCGATGGGCGGCCACGGCACCTGGCACATCGGGGTCACCTATCCGGACCGCTTCGCCGCCATCGGCCCCGCCGCCGGCTACGCCGACCTGACCGGCTACCGGAAGTGGTCGCTGAACCGACTGATCTCCCGACCCGACAGCTTCTTCGTCCAGTGGGGCACCACCCGCGCGGATTTCCTGCGGGAACTCGAAGGCACCCAGCCCACCGATGAGCTGCAGCGCATGGCCGATAACGTGCTGCGGGCGGGCAACCAAAGCCGGACCCTGAAACTGAAGGACAACTACCTGCACTACGGCGTCTACATCCTCCACGGGGAGAAGGACGAAGTGGTGCCGACCGGTCTGGCGCGGGAGATGCGGGCCCTGCTGGGCACCTACCACGACGACTTCGCCTACTACGAGTATCCCGACGGGGCCCACTGGTTCGGCAGCGAGAGCGTCGACTGGCCACCGCTGTTCGACTTCTTCAATTTCCGCCGGCTCAAGACGGACGAGGAAGTGGACCAGCTGCGCTTCCAGACCGCCTCCCCCGGCATCTCGGCGAGCTCTCATTACGTGACTATCTGGCAGCAGGAGCGCCCCTGGGAGATCAGTTCCTTCGACCTGGAACGGGGACCGGATACCCTGAAGCTGACCACCGATAACACGCGGCTGCTGCGGCTCGACCTGAGTGGAGGCATCCGCGATTCCCTCGACCAGTTGGAACTCGACGGACAGGTCTTTGCGATGGAGGAGCTTTCGGCGGAAGCCTTTTTCGCCCGGGAGCAGGGTAGCTGGGCCGTAACGACGGCCCCCCCGGCCACGGAGAAATCACCGGCCCGCTACGGTTCCTTCAAGGATGCCTTCACCAATAATATGGTCTTCGTCTACGCAACTTCCGGGAGCGAGGCTACCAACGAATGGTACCTGCACCGCGCCCGCTACGACGCCGAGCGGTGGGGCTACCGGGGGAACGGTAGTATCACCCTGGTAAAGGATACCGACTTCCGGGCCGCGGACTATCCCGACCGCAACGTCATCATGTACGGGAACCGCGACAACAACGCCGCCTGGTCCACGCTGCTGGACCACGCCCCCTTCGACGTCACCGACGGTACCATGACCCTGGGCGATAAGCAGTTCGCGGGGTCGGACGTGGGTGCCTACCTGATCTATCCCCGGTCCGACAGCGACACCGCCAGCGTCGGGGTGGTCACCGCCACCGGCGCGGCGGGCCGCCACGCCGCCTACGCGAACGACTACTTCCTGGATACGACCTTTTATCCCGACGTACTCATCTTCTCCTCCGCGCTGCCCCGGGCGGGCGTATCCGGCCTGATCGGCAGCGGCTACTTCGGTAACGACTGGCAGGTGGGGAGCGGCGACTTCGAATGGAACCCCGCCACCGCCCGCTAAGCCCCCCGGAACACCCAACGACTATGCTCAGACGATTCCTTCTCGCGCTTGCCTGTCTCATCACGATCGCGGCTTCCGCCCAGACCGACAACCTGCACCGCCAGAGCACCGTCTACGAACCGCCCACGGATCCGGCGGTGATCGCCAAGCTGGAGGAGTGGCAGGACCGCAAATTCGGGATGATCATCCACTGGGGGCTGTACGCCGTCCCCGGGATCATGGAAAGCTGGACGCTCTGCTCGGAAGACTGGATCGACCGGCCGGACCACATGAGCTACAATGACTACAAGGAGTGGTACTGGAACCTGAACGCGGTCTTCAATCCCGTCAACTTCGACCCCGGACAGTGGGCCGCCGCCGCGGATGCCGCCGGGATGAAGTACGTAGTCTTCACCACTAAGCACCACGACGGCTTCAGCATGTTCGATACCCGGCAGAGCGATTACAAGATCACGAGCGGCCCCTTCCGGGACCATCCCCGAGCCGACGTGACGAGGCACGTATTCGACGCCTTCCGGGAGAAAGACATGCTCATCGGCGCTTACTTCTCCAAGCCCGACTGGCACAACCCGAATTTTTGGTGGGACAAGTACGCCACCCCCGACCGGAACGTGAACTACGACATCCGCAAGTACCCCGAACGGTGGAAGGCCTACCAGGACTTTACCTACAAGCAGATCGAGGAGCTGATGACCGGCTACGGCGCGGTAGACATCCTCTGGCTGGACGGGGGTTGGGTACGCCCGAAGCACACCGTTACGGAAGAGGTGATCGCCTGGGGGGCACCCATTCCGGAATTCAGCCAGGAGATCGATATGGACAGCATCGCCACGATGGCACGTCGGGAGCAACCGGGCATCATCATCGCCGACCGCACCGTGCACGGTCCCTACGAGAACTACCAGACCCCGGAGCGGCGGGTGCCCGAGGAAAAGATCGACAACCCCTGGGAGAGCAACCTGCCGTTCGCCAACAACTGGGGATACGTGCCGAACGATGAGTTTAAATCCGTGCATACCGTTTTGCATACCCTGGTGGAGATCGTCGCCAAGGGGGGCAACTTCCTGCTCGGGGTGGGCCCCACCCCCGACGGGCTCATCCCACTGGACGTCGTAGCCCGTCTCGAAACCATCGGCGAATGGATGGATATCAACGGCGAGGCCATCTACGGCACGCGGGCGGTGGAGCATTACCAGGACGGCGACGTCTTCTTCACGGGTAAAGGAGACCAACGCTTCGCCATCGCGCTACGGGAGGAGGATGCGCCGTTGGGGGAAATCACCTGGTCCGGTAATGTGCCTGCGGGGCGGGAGTTACGCCTACTGGGCTACGAGCGGCCGCTGCGTTGGGAGCAGAAGAACGGGCGGACGGTGGTTCGGCTGCCCGACAACCTGCCGGCGGCGGTTGGGGACCAGGCGGCTTTGGTGCTGGCGTTTGCCGTAAAGTGACTTTTGCTCAAATTCCGGCCCGGCCCTAAAAGGGACGCTGACTTCCTAAAGAGGTCATCAGCGAGCGGGGGAGCTCGCTATCGACGACGCAACGAGTAAGGGCCTCGCTAATAACCGGCCCTCCAACCTAAAGCGGTTCCGAATTGGCAATAAACAACTACCGGGATACAGGCACTACAGCATCGGCCGCAATCCTTCCCACCGCACTTCCCAATCCGCCGGAAAGCCGCTTCCCGCCGGGGTATCCTCGCTACCGGCCGCCATCAATGCCAGGGCCGATAAAAAGCCTCCGTTGCCGGGCAGGTAGAGGCGCAGGTTACTGCGCTGGTAATTGTGGCCGTTCTTTAGAAAGATGTTTTTCGGGACGTCCATCAACAGGGCATCCACCGCCCGTTCCGGCTGACCGAGGCGAGCGGCGGTCATGGCGGTCAGCGGGAAATCCCAGCCCCAGGTCTCTTCCCAGTGCCACACCTTCCAGATGGTGTCCAGTGTCCGCACCATGGTAGCCAGGTCCAGCCCTTCGGTGGCGGGAAGCAGACCGTAAGCGCCGAGTACGCTCGGGTGATCGGTCATGTACGGCTCGGTAGTGTAGGAATCGGGGGCGCTGGCGGCCGCGAGGTAGAGTCCGTCCTGGACGGGGAGGGGAGATAGCTCGTCCAGCACCCGGTCCCAGTCCGCGCGGCGTTCCTCCCCCAGACGCTCCCGCCACTGCTGGGCTACCTCCAATCCCCATTTCCAGTAGGCCAGTTCGAAGGTGGTATTGAAGGTGGTGTCCGCCCCGAAGCGCTCCTGGGCGGCAATCACGCCCGGGCCCAGCACCCGTTCCTGTCGGGTGGAGTCGTAGTAGGCAAAATCGGCCATGAAGGCGGCGCTCTCCGCGACGAGGGGGGCGTACCGCTCCAGAAAGTCCGTACTCGGATCCAGTCGGTAGAGCATTTCGGCGAAGTAGATCGGGTGGGGCTGTTGCCACAGCAGGTAGGAGCCGATCGAGGAGGCCGTTTCCCCGCCGGAGGGGTCCGTCATTTTCTGCCAGCGTACGCCGCTGAAACCCTGTCGCTCGGCAATGGCTCGTGCTCCCGGTAGTGCCGTGAAGTACCAGTCCAAATACCGCTGCAGCACCTCCGGTTCGCCCCACTGACCGAAGTGCACCCCGTGCCACCAGGCCATTTCCAGGTGGGGTTTGCCGTACCAGGAGTTGTAGGTCAGTCCCGTTTCCTGGGGCGGCATGGATCCCGACGTATTCACGTGGGTGAGGTAGCGGGAGAGCACCATCCGCCGCTCCAGCTCCGCGGCCCGGGGATCGGCAACGGCCTCGAAGTCGATGATGCCGCCGTCTTGCCAGTAGGCGTGGTAGTCTGTCGCAATGGCCTCCAGGCTTTCCCGTACGATGGGTACCGGTCCGTGGACCGGCGCAGGGGAGAAGGCCACCGATACCGACCAGGTATTCGACTGGGCGGACGGCCGGAAGCGGTAGCCGGTAGGCAAGGAATCGATCGCGGCAAAGGGCCGGCCGCCGTGGACGGCCGTATAGTACCGGGTCGTATCCACCGTATGGGTGATCCGCCACTGCCCCGGCTCGATCCGCTCGGCCCCCAACCGGTCCTGTTCTCCGTCGTCGAATAAAGCGCCCGCGTCCACCCATTCGCCGGTGGGGTAGGGGTAGGTAACGTTCAGGGCCAGCCGGCCCGCCCGCAGTAGGGGACTGTCTACCGTGACGACCAATACGTCCGCATCCTGCCGCGTGGCCGTGACCACTTCTACCGGCGTGCCGTCTACCGAAAAGCGGGTATGGATGCGGCCGTTCCACATATCCAGTTCCTGCTGTATGTTCTCGATGTCGGCTGGCGCGGCCACGGTTCCGTCGGCGAGCCGGATGTCCCAGCCGATGGAAGCCAGCGGCATGCGGTGGGGGTTTTGCCGGAGGTAGTTGGCCGCGTCCTGGGCCTCGCCCGCTTCGGACCACTGCACGGAGTAGGGCACTTCCCGTCCGTGGCTGGCCGTGTAGCGCAGCGTCTGGTCGATAGTGTAGCCGGCGTCGGAGGGAAAGCTATGCCAGCCCCACTCCGAAAAGGTCCCCAGGGGGATGCCGTTCGCGTAGTGTTGGGGGAAGGTCTGTAGCCCGGTGGCGTCCACGGTCACGGCGAAACGGCCGTTGCCAACCGTAAGCGCGTTGAGGGTATCCATCCGGTTGAGGGTCACCCGGTGGCGGTCGACGATCGGCTGGCGGTCGATGGCGGGCTCCTGGGCCAGCCCGGTTCTTGGAAGTGCGCAACCCAAGGCAAGCAGCAAAGCGGCAGCCGCGAAGGATGGGGAAAGTCGGGAAAAAGTAAACTGCATGTCGACGATTGATGGGGGAAGATAACATGACTTTCGATCGTGGCCGGTTGGTTCCCGGTGGTTCCTACGGCTCCCGCGCCCGGCGCCCTAATTATATTTTCCGTTCTGGCGTGACTTAAGAAATACGACAGACAGGCTGACCGCGTTCTGTAGTCAATCGGCGCATTGTTGCGCCTGCCTCACCCATAAATCCGCTCTCATGATTGTACTGTGTACCCTCCTCCTGGTTTTCATCGTATTGTTTTTGCTGCCGTTCCTGACCTTCATGATCATCTTCAAGAGCATCGATTACGGTCGCTTTGACAAGCGCAGCGGCCGGAACTCCGCTTCCCTCTCTACCCAAACCGGTGCCTGAACGGCGTAATTTGCCTTTCCCCCGGTGCCGCTTTTCTATATGGCGCCGGAGCGCAGGAGCCAACAATCTCATCGAACACAATGGCCGGGTTCGCGCGTTATGACCCACGAACCCGCGCACTTACGTAATACGATGCGCCGATCCTAACCGTGTATGACTGTTTTCGACACCCGGAGTGTCACGATTACCTTTCGTTCAGCCAGCTTTACCTGCCCGGAGTGCGCCGGTGAACAACCCTACCACCACCAGAAGGTCCGGAAATACCTTGCCCTATTCACCTATCCGGTCGTTCCCCTGCGGCAACTCGGGGAGTACGTCGAGTGCCAACACTGCCAAGGCACGTATGCGCTCGACGTACTGCAACGTGGCCGGTCCGAACCGGATCATACCGAACGCTCCGTCCACGAGCTAGCCATGCGCCATACCATGGTGCTGATGATGCTGGCCGACGGCGAGGTCGACGACAACGAGCTGGACACCGTGCTGGAAATTCTCAATCGCTTTAGCAAACGGACGACCAGCCTGATCGACCTGGAAGTGTACGTCGAGCAGGTCCGTCGCCAACCCCAACCCCTGGGTACTTACTTGCGGCGGGTGGCCCCCTCCCTCAACGATCACGGCAAGGAAACCATCATTCGTTGTGCCATGGCGGTAGCCTCCGCCGACGGCAAGATAGACCGGGAGGAAGTAGAGGTGATCCGGGAAATGGCCCGTACCCTGGAGCTTACTTCCGACCAGCTCCACCACATCGTACTCGCCGATGGCGCGGTCGCGGCCTAAGAAAAGTTGTTGCCGTTATATCCTCCCCACAACTGAACTTTGCGCCCGCAATCGTGACCGTTTATGCGCGCAATGGGTACCGTTTTATTGCTCATCCTCAGCAATTCCTTCATGGTTATGGCCTGGTACGGCCACCTGAAGTTCGGGGAGTGGAAGTGGTTCAGTAAACTCGGCCTGGCCGCCATCATCCTTGTCAGTTGGGGGATCGCGCTCTTCGAATACATTTTTCAGGTTCCCGCCAACCGCATCGGCTTCGTGGGCACCGGCGGGCCCTTCACGCTGATCCAACTGAAGGTGATCCAGGAAGTGATCACCCTTATCGTTTTTGCCGTCTTTACCGTGCTCGTTTTTAAGACGGAGCAGTTCCGCTTCAATCACCTGATGGCCTTCGGCTGCCTGATCCTGGCGGTTTATTTTACGTTTAAGAAGTAGGGTCGGGGGGAGTGGTACAAGCCCCGGCAACCCGGCGGGTACGGAGGCAATTTACCGGCGGTAGGATATCTTACGGCAATGTACCGCATCCTTACCCTATCGCTTCTCGCCACCCTGACTTACGCCTGCGCCCCGAACACCGACCTCGCCGACGATGGCGGCGGCGCACGTTCGCGCCCCAACATCATCCTCATTATGTCGGACGATCACGCCCAACGGGCCATCTCCGCGTACACCGACGAGCTCACCGAGACGCCGAATCTGGACCGGATCGCCGACGGGGGAATGCTGTTCACCAACAGCTTCGTCACGAACAGCATCTGCGCCCCGAGCCGTGCGGCTATCCTGACCGGTAAGTACAGCCACATCAATGGGAAGATCGATAACCTCAGTCCCTTCGATCCGAATCAGTGGACCTTTCCCGAAGCCCTGCACGATGCCGGCTACCGCACTTCGCTGTTCGGAAAACACCACCTTACTTACGTGCCGAAGGGGCTCGATGAATACCGGGCCCTCATCGATCAGGGGGATTACTACAATCCTACCTTCATCCACAACGGGGATACGCTGGAGCCGACCAAGGGCTACACCACCACACTGATCACCGACTACGCCCTCGCGGAACTGCGGCGCAATGCGGAGAGCGATCAGCCCTTCATGATGCTTTACTGGCACAAGGCCCCCCACCGCAACTGGATGCCGGACACCAGCGACCTCGACGGCCTGCTCGATAAGACTTACCCGGAGCCCGCCACGCTACGCGACGATTACGCCGGCCGGCCCGCCGCGGCTAACGCAGATATGCGCATCGCTGATATGTTCGTAAGTCAGGATCTGAAGGTCATCGAGGAATACGAACCCAACGACCCGGGAACGGGCGGCGCCACCTTCTGGGAAGGCGGCACGGAAAAAATGGCCAACTACTTCTACAATGAGATCGACCGGCTTCACCCGGACCAACGCGCCGCCTGGCAACCCTTCCTCGATCGGGTTGGTCGAGAATGGCAACGGGTAAAGGGCACGGACGAAGAACTTAGCTGGCGGTATCAGCGCTACATGCAGGATTACCTGGCCAGCGTGAAGAGCGTGGACGACAACGTCGGTCGCGTACTCGACTACCTGGACGAAAGCGGCCTGGCTGAGAATACCATCGTCATCTACACCAGCGACCAGGGCTTTTACCTTGGCGAGCACGGATGGTACGATAAGCGGTTCATGTACGAGGAAAGCCACCGCACGCCGCTCCTGGTCCGCTACCCTCCGCTGATCGAAGGCGGGACGACCTCCGACGCGCTGGTGCTGAATATTGACCTCGCGCCGACCCTGTTGGAACTCGCCACGACAAACGTACCGGACGATCTGCAGGGCCGCAGCCTGATTCCCCTGTTCGACGGCGAAGCACCGGATGACTGGCGCGACCACATTTACTACCGCTACTATCAGGAGATGAACAGCTTTCACCGGGTGGCTCGCCACGAGGGCGTACGCGGGGAACGCTACAAACTGATCCACTTCACCGAGCCGGGTTTCGAGGGCTACGAACTGTACGACCTACAGGAAGATCCCCTCGAAATAGAAAACCGCATCGACGATCCGGAGCTAGCCGCCGAAAAGGAGCGGCTGCAGACCGAACTACGGGAGCAACGCCAGAACTTACAGGTCACCGACTAGCCTGCGTCGTCACCGGATCCATTCGGTTCGTTCCCGACTTCCATGACCGGTAGGGTCTCACTCGGTACCTCGTCGCTATCCAGCTCTTCCACGACCTGGACGGGCGGGATGAAGGCGGAGCAGGCTAAATTTTGCCGAATCTCCCGGGAGATCTCCGGAAAGTCTTCCCCCAGCAGATGGTTAACGGAAGTATCCGCTTCCATTTCCCGAAGGAAAAACGCCCAGACGGGAAGGGCGGAATGCGATCCGTTGCCCATTTGTCCGCTGCGGAAACGAACACCGGTGTTTTCGCCACCGACCCAGGCGCCACCGGTGAGGTTGGGCGTACTGCCGAGGTACCAGCCGTCGGCCATGTTCTGGGTAGTGCCTGTTTTGCCGATGCTCGGACGGGTCACCCCGTATTGCCAGCGCAGACGGCTGGCGGTACCGCGTTCCACCACGTACCGTAACATCGTCTGCATTTCCTGGGCGCGCTCGTGCTCGAGAATGACCGTTGGTTGCGCGTGGTGCTCAAAGATGACCTCACCGTCGCCGTTCTCGATCCTGCTGATGTAATAAGGCTTCTCGTAGCGGCCGTTGTTGGCAAAGGTGGCGAAGGCGGTGGTCATCTCGTAGAGGCTGCTTTCCGCCGTACCGAGCGCGATGCTCGGGATGGGACGAATCTCTCCGCTCATGCCGACCTCTCGCGCCAGGTCCACGACGGGCTCGGGGCCGGTTTCCATAATCATGCGGACCGCGGCTACGTTGGAGGAGCTCGCCAGGGCCCCGTGCATGCTGTAGGTGCCGCCGTGTACCCAGTCCGAGTTGTGGGGCGTCCAGGGACCGTCTTCATCGGCGTAGGTACGCAGGGAGTTACTGAGCCGGTGGCAGGGGTCGTAGCCCTGGCGCAAAGCCGTTGCGTAGACGAAGGGCTTGAAGGTCGAACCCGTTTGCCGCCGACTAAGCACGTGATCGTAATGGCTGAACTCGAAATCGCTGCCGCCTACCCACGCCCGAATGGCTCCCGTACCGTGATCCAGCACCAGGAAGCCCGACCGCAAGAAGGCCAGGGAGTGTTTGACGCTGTCGAGGGGGGTAAACTCACCCACCAACGGCTCCGCGTTGGGGACGACCAACTCCATGGGCAGGGGGACGTTAAATTCCGCTACCAGTTCCGTGCTGTCCTTACCGGCTGTGCGGCCGAGTCGCCAGCGTTCGCTGTTGCGGACGGCTCCCCAAAGGGAGGCGTCGGTTTCCCAGGCCGCCCGGCGGCCGAGGTGACGGTCGAAATCCCGTTGGAGGGCGGTCATTTGCTTGCGCACCGCCGCTTCCGCGTGGCGTTGCACCCGCACGTCGAGGGTGGTGTGGATTTTTAGGTTGTCGGCGAAGAGATTATACGGCTCTCCGTCCGGACCGGTGATCTCCGCCAAAATCTTTTCCGCCTGCCGACGAACTGCCTGGGCGAAGTGAGGGGCTGGGCGCACCTCCGAAGTCTTACGGAAATAATTGAGGCAAAGCGAATCGGTGAGGGCCGTTTGCAATCCCTCCTGTGAAAGGTACCCGGCGTTTGCCATAAGCTGGAGAACCAGGTCGGTCCGCTCTGCATTCCGCTCGGGGGCCCGCACCGGGTCGTAGCTGCTCGTCCCCTTCAGGGAGGCGACCAGGCTGGCGGACTGGCGAACCGTGAGCTCGGCCGGTTCCTTCTGGAAGTAGCGTTCGGAAGCGGCGGCGATGCCGAAGGTGTTTCCCGGGAAGCTTACGGTGTTCAGGTAGCGCTTGATGACTTCCTCCTTAGGCATCACGTTTTCAAGCCGGTTGGCCAGGATACCTTCCCGCAGTTTATGCAGCAACAGGTCGACCGAGGTGCCGTAGCCGAGACTGGGCCGGCCGTAGGCATTCTTGATGAGTTGCTGGCTGAGGGTGGATCCACCGCCCTGGTCGTCTTCTCCAAGCAGCAGCGTTTTGTAGGCTACGCGACCGTAGGCTTCCCAGTCCACGCCGCCATGGGTGTAGAAGCGGCTGTCTTCGGTAGCGACCAGCGCTTCGATGAGGTGGTCGGGTAGGGCGTCGTATTCGGTGACGGTGCGGTCCTGGGCGTAGTACCGGCCGAGACTTTCTCCGTTGATGTCGTACACCTCGCTGCCGACGTCGTTGCGGTAATCCAGCAGCGCCTGGCGGGAGGGCATGGGCCCGAAAGCGCCGAAGCCGACCAGCGATAACAGCAGCCCAACGGCCAGTACTATTCCGACGAGTAGGCCCACGAGGGCCGCTACGGAATAGAAAGTTTTAGGTCGCGCCTTGCGCCAGTGGCGAAGGCGAATAAAATAGTCGTTCATAGTTGGTCGGGGGGTTACCGGCGGAATACTCCTTGTAAAACAAATCGTTTAACGCTATGTTTGTCTCCGGTTCCGTCATAAAGATGTCGGTAACCCGTGACGGGCGAAGCTTTTGGACGTCTGTATCCGGGGCAGGTAACGCTTTGCCGACCGGATTTTTAAGTTTTTCCTAACCAACGGTAGGGCCGATCGTCGGTTTTCACACCGTTCGGAACGTCGGTTGCACCTGCGCCCGGCGCCCCGGTTTTTCGTTACCCGTACCGTGATCCGACAAATATTACCCGCCAAAAAAGCCATTATGAAACAGCTATTATTTTCCCTGAGCCTGGTCCTTTCCCTGGGGCTGGCCGCCCAGAATACCGCCCCGCAGAACTGGTGGGACCTGGACCGCACCGAAGATTCCTTCCCCGGCGTCAGCGCCGCCAAAGCTAACACCTACCTCCAGGGCAAGAAAGCCAAACCAGTGGTCGTAGCCGTTATCGACTCCGGTGTCGACATCGAGCACGAAGACCTGCAGGGCGCCATCTGGACCAATGAAGGCGAGATTCCCGATAACGGGATCGACGACGATAAGAACGGTTACGTCGACGACGTACACGGCTGGAATTTCATCGGCGGAGCCGACGGACGCAACGTCAACTACGAAAACCTCGAAGTCGTCCGCCTCTACAACCGACTGCAAGCCAAGTACAACAACCGCAATCGCGACGGGCTCAGCAAAAAGGAAAAGGAAGAATACGACCGCTACCTGGAGTATAAGGAGCAGATCGACAGCAAGCGCACCGAACTCGGCCCCACCGCCGCCCAGTACGAAATGATCAAGGGGGCAGTGGACGCCGCCATCGAGGAACTCGGCAAGGAGGCCGAGGACGTAACCGCCGAGGATATTGCTACCCTCGAGAGCGAGGATCCGAACATCGCCATCGTCAAGCAGGTCGTCGCCAACGCCACCGCCAGCGGAGCCACCTTCGCCGATGTATACGGCCAGCTTGAAGGGGCCATGGACTATTTCGACTCCCAGTTGAAGTACAACTACAATCCCGAGTTCGACGCCCGCGAGATTGTCGGTGACAATCCCGAAGACCTCGACGAGCGCTTCTACGGCAATAACGACGTGGAAGGACCCGATGCGGCCCACGGTACCCACGTAGCCGGAATTATCGCCGCCGTGCGGGACAATGAATTAGGCGTTAACGGCGTCGGCGGTGACAACGTACGGATCATGAGTATCCGCACGGTCCCCAATGGCGACGAGCGCGATAAGGACGTAGCCAACGCCATTCGCTACGCCGTCGACAACGGTGCCCAGGTCATCAATATGAGCTTCGGAAAAGGACAGAGCCCCCACAAGGATGCGGTGGACGACGCCATGAAGTACGCCCAGAAGAACGACGTACTGCTGGTGCACGCCGCCGGCAACGACGGCAAGCTGCTCACCCTCCAGAATAACTTCCCCAACGATACCTACCAGGGACGCCGCCGCACGGGAAAGACCTGGATCGAAGTGGGCGCCGCCGGCAGTGCCTACGACGAAAGCCTGGCCGCCAGCTTCTCGAATTACAACAAAGATTACGTCGACGTATTCGCCCCGGGTGCCCGCATTTACAGCACCGTTCCGGACAACGGATACGAAACCTTCGACGGAACCTCCATGGCCGCCCCGATGGTCGCCGGGATCGCCGCCCTCATCCGCAGCTACTTCCCCGACCTCAAGGCGCAGCAGGTGAAGGAAATCATCGAACAGAGCGCCCTTCCGGTCGACCTGCAGGTCGTCAAGCCCGGTAGCGAAGGCGAAACCATCGACTTCTCCGATCTTTCCGCTACGGGAGGCTTGGCCAACGCCTATGCGGCCGTCAAACTCGCCGAACAAACGAAAGGCAAACTCCGCCGCCTGCGCGACGAGCGGGACGAAAGCCTGATCCTGTACTAGTATGATCAAACTGACGGAATTTTCCCATGGCGCGGGTTGCGGTTGTAAGATTGCTCCGGCCGTATTGGACCAGATCCTGGCCCAGACGGCCCCCGGTAGTCCCTTTCCCCATCTGCTCGTCGGAAACTCCGAACGTGACGATGCCGCCGTCTACGACCTCGGCGACGGCACCGCGGCGATCAGTACGACCGACTTTTTCATGCCGATCGTCGACGACCCGTTGACTTTCGGTCGTATCGCGGCGACGAACGCCATCAGCGACGTTTACGCCATGGGCGGAACGCCGCTGATGGCCATCGCCATTTTGGGCTGGCCGGTGGATAAGCTGCCCCCCGAAGTCGCCGGACAGGTAGTCGAAGGCGGGCGACAAGCCTGCGCCGATGCCGGTATTCCACTGGCCGGAGGACACAGCATCGACAGCCCCGAACCGATTTTCGGTCTGGCCGTAACCGGCAGAGTTTCCATCGACCGACTAAAGAAAAACGGCGGCGCCCGGGTGGGCGACCTGCTGTACCTCACCAAACCCCTCGGCGTCGGTATCCTGAGTACGGCTCAGAAGCAGAAAAAATTGCGCGACCGCGATGCCCTTCTGGCTACCGAGCAAATGGTGCGACTGAATGACATCGGTCCCGTTCTAGCCGGGATCGACGGCGTCCACTCAATGACGGACGTGACGGGCTTCGGCCTGCTCGGCCACCTCAGCGAGATGTGCGCCGCCAGCGGTACCTCCGCCCGGGTGGAAATGGACCGCGTGCCATTAATCGACGTAGCCGTGTTAGATTATTACCTCTCCCAGGGCTGTATCCCGGGCGGGACAAAACGGAACTTCGCCAGCTACGGCCACAAGATCCGACTCAACAATGACCGCCAACAGTACTTACTCGCCGACCCGCAAACCAGCGGTGGCCTGCTGGTGGCCGTGCGTCCGGACGCGGCGGCTGCCTTCGAGCGGATCTGTGCCGAACAGGACCTCTTAATTGCCCCCCTCGGAAGCATGGAGCCCGGCAGGCCGGGGGTGCTGGTCGAAGTAGTGTGAACCAATCGGCGGGGTAGTGCTTATATGGCAAAACTACCCCGATGACACCCGTACTTTCCCTTTCGCAACTTCCCGACGGCCACCTCCATAAAGTGAAAGTCGGTAACTATGACGTGTTACTGGCCAACGTGCAGGGAGAAGTATTTGCCGTTGAAAATAAGTGCAGCCATTACCACTTACCACTAGACAAGGGTGCCCTCTGCGAGCACCGCTTACGCTGTCCGTTTCACCACGCCTGCTTCGATATTCGCACCGGCGAGCAACTCGAGGCTCCGGGAATGGACGGCCTTCCGCGCTTCGAGGTCCGAATCGAAGACGGCCAGATTCAGGTCAGTGAGGAGCCGGTGGTTCGTAACGGACCCGAATCCATTCCTTCCCGCTCAGGGGCGAAAGCAACCGAACCGGGTCACTACACTTACGTGGTCGTGGGTGGAGGAACGGCGGCCGCCTACGCGGTAGAAGCCATTCGCTCCGCCGACCGGGAAGGTTCGATACTGATGCTGGGGGAGGAGGAACTGCCTCCCTACGACCGCACCAAAGTCAGCAAGAATTTTATGCAAGGCGACGACTCCGTGTACAGCCTCCCACTGCGCGACGCGGACTTCTACACCAAGATCGGCGTGACGTTTCGCGCCGGAGCGCGGGTGCAAAAGCTGCACCTCCAACGGAAGGAAATCACCCTGGCCAACGATGAGCGGATCACCTACGACCGAGTACTAATGGCCACCGGTGGTAAACCCCGGCAGTTGGACGTGCCCGGGGCCGACCTGAAAGGCGTACATACGATCAGGGAAGCCAAAGACGCCCTGGAAACGTGCAAGAAAGCCGGTAAAGAAACCCGGGTCGTCATTATCGGGGGAAGCTTCATCGGCCTGGAAACGGCCATGAGCCTCGGCAAGCGGGGGGCCACCATTACCGTCGTAACTCCCGACCGCATACTCTTCGAAAAGGTATTCGGGCAGCAGGTAGGTGCTTTCGTAAAGCAGCTCCACGAAAAAGAGGGCGTCGCCTTCCAGCTGGAGCGCAGGGTGCAGGAGGTAAAGGGACGCGACGGTCATGCGGTTGGGGTAGTGCTCGACAATGGGGAAGAATTACCCGCCGATCTCGTGGTCGTTGGCATCGGGGTGGCGCCGGCAACCGACTACGTCGAAGGCGTGGCTTTTCGCGACGACCATAGCCTTACCGTAGATGGACACCTGGCGGTACACGGCGATGGTGCCTGGGCGGCGGGTGACATCGCCACCTACCCCGACCGGGAGGGGATGGTCCGGATCGAACACTGGAAGGTAGCCGGCCAACAGGGGCGTATTGCCGGCAGGAACATGGCCGGTTCATCGGAAGCCTACACCATGGTGCCTTACTTCTGGACGAACCAACAGGGAACCAACTTGCGCTACGTGGGCCACGGTACC
Organism: Neolewinella xylanilytica; assembly: GCF_002934605.1. Taxonomy (GTDB): domain Bacteria; phylum Bacteroidota; class Bacteroidia; order Chitinophagales; family Saprospiraceae; genus Neolewinella; species Neolewinella xylanilytica. The sequence goes on along the minus strand of NZ_PTJC01000008.1, from coordinate 68,152 downwards.
GATTACGACAATATCGTCTTCGACGGCACGCCGGGGAAAGGACCGTTCCTCGCTTTCTACGTAAAGGATCGTCACGTGCAGGCCTGTTTGGGCGTACAACGGGATACGGACGTGGCCGCGGTCAATGAACTCATGGCCCTGGGTAAGATGCCGGCGGTCGATCAGCTATCCGGCCGGGACTGGACGGGCATTTGCCGCTCCGTTCAGGGGACCAGGTAATGAAAGCTCCAGTCACCTCCGTTTCCCCGCCGGGCGGCCAGGCGGGTATTGCCTTCGCGATCCAATTTTACCACCTCCGCCCAGCGTAGTCGGGTAACGAAGATGCCAAAATTGGCGAGGGCATAATCCGTTTCCGGTAGGGTCCGATCTTTCCAGTCGTCGGGCAAGCCGGTCGCGGGGTTGGGAAGGGGGGTGCCGGGCGCGGCTTCGGTAGCGTACGCCTTGCGAGAATGCTTCGCCAGTCCGGCAAAGATCCGCTCGTGGTCCGCCTGGCTGGCGAGTCGGGTGGGTCCGCCTCCCGAAAATTGGATGCTGGTTTTCGGATCCCAGCAGAGGTAAGAAAATTCGGATCCCTCCTCCAGGTGTTTGACTTTGATGGCGCGCCGGTCGGAGTAGCAGGTCAGTCGACCCTCGGTCGGGTCGCAGTCCCGCAAGATAACCGTACGGGGACGAGCCACTTGCGCGTTCTCCGTGGTGGCCAGCGCAGCCGTGGCAAAGGGGGGGGTATCCGATGTCGTGGAGGCGGCCAGCAGTTGCCAGGCCTCCCGCCAGAGCGCGGGTGCAACGGATAGGAAGGGATCGCTCAAATTTTTTTACTTTTACGGCATTAAATATCGGTACATGTAAACAGTTTTCTTAGTTTTATACGTATGTACTAATAACCTCACCAATTGGTGAGGTTGCTGCTTCACGAGTACCAAAAGAATCACCATGCGTACCGCGCCGCCCTTTCCGAGAAGACAAGGAGCCCCAGACCACCGCAAGCGGTAACTGGCTGCTGTCAGCATAAGGCGCGCACGCATTAAGAATATGGGTTTTAGGTGTTTTTCTGGAGGGTTTGGGCTACGGCCCGAACCCTCTTTTTTCGTTCGGCCCGCCCCCGTCCAACCATCAAGGGAGCAAATCGTTTTAAAAGGGTAACCCCAACTCGGACCAATGGATTTTCTTACCCTTTTCGCAATCATCTTCGGCGTATTCGCCCTTAGCTTCGTGCTCATCAACATCAGGCATTTGCTAACCGGAAGCGAGTTTCGGGGGACCTGCGCCAGCAACAACCCCATGTTGACCAACAAGATCGGTAAGTGCGACGTCTGCGGAAAATCGCCAGAGGAAGATTGTAAAATGCCGGAGCTACCGAATGTTCAGTGAGCGGCAATAATCGAGAATGGCGTCGAGCTGTTTGCTCTTCGCCAGCAAGAGGCGCACGGCAAGCAGGTCGGTCACGAACTGGTCGGCTTCAAAAGATTGAAGATACTCCGCGTTAAACAATAATTGGGTCTGGACCATGTGCCGGCATTCCATCACGTAATAGCTGCTGGTCTTCGGATCGAAGGCCACCACCACCAGGGGGGCCTTGTCTTTTTGGCCTAGCGGTACCAGGTAAGGGTAGGGGAAGTAATCGTCATTCCAGATATCGTAGAGGCCGGCTTCAAAGAGCGGATATACCTTCAGCCGCACCTTGTGCCCGACGCTACTAAAACCTTCCACGAAGGCGGTGAGCGCGGCTACCTGGGCCTCTACCGGCGCCTCCGTTTGGGGGTCAAAGGTTCGGTAGGGTTGCCAGGCATCGGTTCGGATATCGTAATAATCTGCGTCCCCTAAGCGTAACTTATAGTCGAACCGTTGGTAGCCCGGCACCACGTAACCGGGATAGTAGTACCGAAAACCCTGTTCGAGACAGTATTCCATTTCCAGTAACATGGTGTAGTAACCGAGGCTAAAGTGACGCAAGTTCGGATCGAAGATGCCGAGGATACTGGCTGCCGATTCACTGCCCAGATCGAAGTAGCTGCAGGCGACTAACTGACCACTGACCTTTTCCCGTACCGTCGTTTCCCAGGTATTGAAGACCACTTCGTTGTCGTAGTCTTCCAGACTGTCGGCGATAGTGGGCGAGAGGCGGCCGTCGAAGCCGTCCGCGTAGCGCTGATAAAGGGATTCTCGCTCGTCATTGATGGTGCTCGGGCCAACCCGGACATCGAACAGCTGAGCGTTCTTGCGCATCAGCTTCCGTTGGCTCTTCGAAAACCGGAAGCCGTGCAGATCGATGCGAATCCAGATGGCGGAGTAGGGACGATTTTTAAAGAACAGAAAGTGGGTAGTGAAAATGGTCGAGCCCATACGGTACCAGCCGTTACCCAGGTGCCAATCGAGGCTTTCCGGGCTAAGTGTGAAGGGCGTACTTTTGTCCGCGTAACTGAATAGCATAGGGCGATTCGCCGCAGAGGGCGGCTGCAATATCTGAATTAAATCACTACAAATCCGTAACCGAGGCGCAAGCCTTAAGGTCGCGGGGGTCGTTGCTGGCGATTACCGTCAGCCGGCCGACGGCAAACCGCTGCAATTCCGCCTCGAACCATTCGGCCGCTTCCCGGTCGAGGGTAACGGTAGGTTCATCCAGCAGCAGAATCGGCGCCGCCGCGTAGAGTGCCGTGGCCAGGAGGATGCGTTGTCGCATACCAGACGAGCAATCGAGCAGCGGCCGATCGGCGAAGGGGGTTAAGCCGGTCCGGTCCAGGATAATGGCGGGCGTCATGCCCTCCGCCGCTGGCTTCAGCCGGAAATGGAAGGTGAGCATTTCCAGCACGGTCAACTCCTCTACGACCTCGAAATACGGGCCGGTCCAGCTAACGTAGCGGTATATCCGGTCTGGGGGGATAGCGACGCCGGCCTTTTGGAACACGACCCGGCCCCGGCTCGGGCTGAGCTGGCCGGAAAGCATTCGGAGCAGGGTCGATTTACCCGAACCGTTGCGACCGCGAATACCGTAAATGGTATCGGTATGAAATGCTTCGCTAAACTGTTTGATAACCCACTGGCGGCCGAATCGCTTCGATACGTCCTCCATTCGGACGGTCATTGCCGGCAGTTCAGTTGCCATCGTCCAGGGCCTGGAAGCTACGAATGATGCCGGTTTTTTCGGTCGCGTTAATGAAGGCGATCACCTCATCGCGTTCCTCGGACACCGGTACCGAAGCCTCGATTTCCGTTACCGCGTTGGTGATGTTGAGTCCCTTAACGAAAAGAATCCGGTAGATTTCGTGGATGGCGTTGATCTGGGTGATCGTGAAGCCACGGCGCTGGAGGCCGATGCGGTTAACCCCGATGTAGCTCAACGGCTCGCGGGCCGCGCGGATGTAGGGCGGTACGCTTTTACGTACCAGGCTGCCACCGGCAATGAAGCTGTGACGACCGATCCGCACGAACTGTTGTACGCCGACCTGCCCCTCGATGATGACGTAATCTTCCAGGGTCACGTGGCCGGCAAGGTTGACGTTATTTGCGATCACGATGTTATCACCCAGGATGCAGTCGTGGGCAACGTGGGCGTAAGCCATCAGCAGACAATTCTTGCCGATCCGCGTGGTGCCGGCTGCGGCGGTGCCGCGGTTGACGGTAACGAATTCCCGAATGGTGGTCCCGTCGCCGATCTCGGCGGTGGAGTATTCTCCCCGAAATTTAAGATCCTGGGGGATGGCGGCCACTACCGCCCCGGGGAAGATGCGGACGTTTTTCCCGATCCGGGCGCCGCCGTAGATAGTAACGTTCGGCCCGATATCCGTTCCCTCGCCAATCTCGACGTCCTCCTCGATGGTGGAGAACGGCCCTACGGTTACGCCGGCGCCAATTTTTGCATTTGGGTGGACGACGCTAAGAGAATGAATGGACATGAATGGGCTTGATAAATTAGGGAATGGGCGGTGTGGGGGATCAGCTTCGTCGGACGATCTGCGCGACGAGGTCGGCCTCGGAAACCAGTTTGTTCCCGACGTAGGCGGTGCCCCGCATCTGGCAAATGCCCCTACGCACCGGCGCGATCAGTTCCATTTTGAACAGGACCGTATCGCCGGGGACGACAAAGTTTTTGAATTTGGCGTTTTCGATCTTGAGGAAGTACGTGTCCCAGTTGCCGGGGTCATCCTGTTTGGTGAGTACCAACAGGCCGCCGGTTTGCGCCATCGCCTCGATCTGCAATACGCCGGGCATGACGTGATTGCTCGGGAAGTGGCCCTGGAAAAAGGCTTCGTTGAAGGTGAGGTTCTTCAGGCCGACGATGTGATTCTCCCCCATCTCGATAATCTTGTCGATGAGGAGGAAGGGGTAGCGGTGCGGCATGACCTCCAGGATCTGCTCGGTGGTGAAGACCGGCTCCTCGTTGGGGTTATAACGAGGCCGTCCCTTCAGACGCCGTTGATCGAGATAAGCTTTCTTGAGCAGCTTGGTAAAGGCTACGTTGACACGGTGACCGGGTTTGGTCGCCAGGATGCGCCCCCGGATGGGTACGCCGAGCAGGCTGACGTCGCCCATGACGTCCAGCAGTTTATGCCGGGCCGGCTCGTTGTGAAATTTAAGGTCTAGGGTATTCAGGATACCCTGCTCGGTGACTTCAACGGTTTCCTTCCCCATCTTCTGCGCCAGGGCGTTCAGCCGGGGCTGGGGCACGTGGCGGTCGGCAATGACGATGGCATTGGTCAGGTCACCCCCCCGGATGAGCTCGTGCTCGAACAGAGATTCCAACTCGTGCAAGAAAACGAAGGTGCGGCAGGGGGCAATCTCTTCGGCGTAGTCTTCGTAGCCCCGGAGGGTGGCGTACTGCTGACCGAGCACCGGGCTGTCAAAATCGATCATCGAGACCACTTCGAAGCCATCGTAGGGTAGGGCGACGATCTCCGAACCGGTGGCTTCGTCCCGGTAGGTAATGGGCTCCTCTACGACGAAATAGTCGCGTGGGGCCTCCTGCTCGACAAGCCCGGCCTCGAGAATGCGGGCCACGAAAGGACTGGCGCTGCCGTCCAGTATGGGCACTTCACCGCCGTCGATCTCAATGAGGACGTTGTCGACCTGAAGGCCGGAGAGCGCGCTCAGCAAATGTTCGATGGTGGAAACCGTCGCGCCACCGCTGCCCAGGGTCGTCGACCGCTCGGTGCTGACTACCCGGTTCACGTCGACGTTCATCAGGGGCTGGTCTTCCAGGTCCACCCGTTTGAATTTGACCCCGTGTCCTTCGGGAGCGGCTTTGAATACCAGATTCACTTCCTGGCCGGTATGCAGTCCGACCCCACTGATCGATACGGTATTGGCTATCGTACGTTGGTTCATATATACTATCGTAACGGCGGCCGGACACAGCTGTCCGGCTAATATGCGCGCAAAGATAGCACGTCAGGCCTGATTGTAACGATGCGTCGGATCGCTGGCGCGAATTATGTGATCGTTCGCCTCGTCGCTTTCCACTTCTCCGTCGCGCAAGCGGACGATGCGGTGGGCGTGCTCGGCAATGTCGGGTTCGTGGGTGACCAGGATGACGGTATTGCCCCGTGACTGGATATCCTCGAAGATTTCCATAATCTCGATCGAGGTCTTGGTGTCCAGGTTACCGGTGGGTTCATCCGCCAGAATAATGGCGGGATTATTTACCAGGGCGCGGGCGATGGCTACGCGCTGCCGTTGGCCGCCCGATAGCTCGTTCGGACGGTGGTCGAGCCGGTCGCCCAGTCCCACGGAGGCAAGCACCTCGGCGGCCCGCGCTTGTCGCTCGCCCTTACCCAGTCCGGCGTAAACCAGGGGGAGGGCCACGTTCTCCAGCGTGGTTTGCCGGGGGAGCAGGTTAAAGGTCTGGAATACGAAGCCGATCTTTTCGTTGCGGATATTGGCGAGCTCGGCATCTTCCATCCGGCTGACGTCGCGGCCGTCCAGGAGGTAGGAACCGGAGGTCGGGGTGTCCAGGCAACCCAGCAAATTCATCAGGGTGGATTTACCCGAACCGGAAGGCCCCATGAGCGCGACATACTCGTTGGTCTGGATCTGGAGGTCGATGCCCCGCAGCGCCCGGACTTCCGTCTGGCCCATAATGTAGGTCTTGGTTAACTGGGTGATGTTGATGACGGCAGGCATAGGGGGGTAGATTAATGATTGATGACGCGAGGTACCCGGAAGAATTCCCCGTCGCCATCGGGGGCATTTTCCAGAGCCGTGGCTCGGTGAAGGTGGGGGCCTGTTGTGTCGGCACGGAGCCGTTGTTCTACGTCGGTTACGTAGCGCAGGGGCTCGACGCCGTCCAGGTCTAATTCATTCAGCTTTTCTACCATCACCAGAATATTTTCCAGATCGCCCCGAAGTTTTTCGATTCGCTCCGGGGGTATTGCCAGTTTGGAAAGATCGGCCAGTCGCAATACTAGTTCGTCGTCAACGGTCATCGGCATTCTTTTCGACAAAGGTAGCCGATTCTTCGGCGGCCGTTCGGCGCGTCTGACTGGATCGGCCTGCCGGGCTACCCGCGGAAAGGCATCCGTTCGAGCAACTTCCACGGGCCGCCGTCGTAGCGGTGAAATTCAAGCCCCTTCGCGGTGATCGATAATGGTGCAAAATCACTGGACAGTTCCCGCAAGGTCCGCTTTGCCGTTTCCGGGGTGACTTTGTTTTGAACGGTCAGGTGGGGCTTATTCCACGGGCGGTCGTCCTGGGAAGTCAACTGATCGGCGAAAGCGGCCCGCGCCCGTTCCCGTATAGAGCCAAGTTGGGAGTTCGTAACCGGGTAAGCCACCCCTTTCCCCAGGGAGAACGGAGGGCCGACCTGCAGGCTCAGCGGTGGGGTTTCCGCGGAAAAGCCCCGGCAAAAATCGATAAAGTCCTGACGGACAGTAGCGGGGATATGGTGAAACAAAGTAACGTGTGCCGACAAATAATTTAGGTCGGTGGGAAATAACCGTTTCCGCAGTCGGTTAAATAGGTCTAGGTCAATGGCATCGATCCAGGCGGTGACGATCATTGGCCGATCGTCGGGTTCGGATTGAGTTTTGGGCATAACTGCCTTACTCTCTCGACATGTTTTGGTTCATTTGCCAACTATAAACCCGCGCCCGCCGCCCGGATCGTTTTCGGTAAAGACCGTGATTTTTGTATTGACACTTACCTTAGTCTTATGAACAAGCTTATACGTTCGCTGCTCTGCGGAGCGGTAGTTGTTTGCTGTCTACCCCTCGGAGCGCAATTTCGTAGCGAAATGCAGGCGGGGGAGAAGCAAATGGAGCTGCGAGCCTACCACCTGGCCATCGACAGCTACAAACGCGCACTGGCCTACCGAAGCGACGATCCGGAGGCCCTGGCACAGATTGCCGAAGCCTACCGGATGGTGAACGAACTGGATACCGCCCGCATCTACTACAGCCAGGCGATGAAGGATCGCAAGGTAAAAGCCACCACTTTACTCGGGTACGCCCACACCCTGCGCGGACTCGGCATGTACGAAGGTGCCCAATTGCTTTACCAGGCCTACGCCCGCGAGGAAGATCCGACGATCGGTAATCACTTCATTACCGGGGCCCAATTCGCCCAGAGCCAGCGGGAGGAATCCGCGGGTTTCGTAGCCAAACAGCTTACCATCAATACGGAGATGCCCGAGTTCGGGGCCAGTATCCCGCGGGAGGGCAAATTGCTGTTCAACAGCGGTCGCACGGACCCCGAGTTCGCCGGCCTCACGATCAACCGCCCCTACGTGGCCGACGTCAACCCCGACGGTAGCCTGGAAACGCCGGTCATGCTCGCTTTCGGCTACGTGCCCACCGATGGCAGCCAGATCGGGCCGGTACGCTACAGTCCAGACGGTCGTAAAGTGGTCTTCACCCGCAACAACTTCACGCCGGGCACCCGGTTGATCCCCGAAGCCGGACCAACCCTCAGCCTGATGGTTGCCGACGTGAACGAGGAGGGAATGTGGAGCAATGTCCGTCCGTTGCCGTTCAACGGGAATGATTTCAGCAGCGGTTACGGTACCTTCGGGACGGACGGCAGTACCATCTATTTTGCCAGCGACCGGCCCGGCGGCTACGGCGGCTACGATATCTACCGCTCCCGACTAGCGGGCAACGATTGGGAAGCCGTGCCGGAAAACCTCGGACCGGTGGTCAATAGCCGCGGCCACGAGATCACCCCGTTCTATAATGGCCACAGCCTTTACTTTTCCAGTAGCTGGCACCACGGACTAGGTGGCTACGACGTGTTTCGAGCCCAAATGGCCACCGGCAAACCGATCGCTCTCTACCATCTGGGTAACGCCATCAACAGCAGCCGCGACGATATGGGATTTGTGTTCGACCGGAATTCCCGCACCGGTTACGTCACCTCCAACCGGATCGGCTTCAGCGGCGGCGGGATGGAAGACATCTACTACATCATGCCCGAGGAGGCCATCACGGACCTGGCATCCGGGGAGGAAACGGGTACCGACCTGTCGGCCGGTCCGGCGGCCCCCACCCAGGCCGGGGTGCTCCCCGCCAAACCGCCCACGCTCACCACCATGCGCGGATACCTGACCGACGTGGTCAGCGGCGCGCCCGTGATCGATGCCGATGTCATGGTGATCAAGAAAAGCACCGGCCAGGAAGCTTCGACCTGGAGTGACAGCTACGGCGCCTTCTACGCCTCGGTCGAACCCTTTACCGATTACGAAGTAACGGTGCAGGCACCCGGCTTCGAAACCATGATCTTCGACGTGGTAACGGAAGACAGCGATCGGACGGAAATCTTCGGAACGACGCCCCTATCGCCCCGTGAGGAGGTGGAAGCCACGGCGGCGGATACGCCCGTTGCCGCCCCGGAAAGACGTGCCCGCGGCACCTTCGGCATACAGATCGCCAGCCTGCTGGTAGATCCCGAACTCGCCGCATACCAAAATACGGCCGCTTTGGGAGAGCTCAACGTGGAGCGGGATGGCAACCGCCGCCGCGTTCGCGTCGGTTATTTCGAGACCCGGCGGGAAGCGGAGCAAGCGGCCCAGGCGGCCCGGCAATTGGGGTATGCCGGTAGCTTCGTGATAGAATTCGCTCCGGGAAGTATGGAACCCGTGATGGCCCAAACGGAACCTACCCCCGCCGTTGCTCAGAAAACCATCTCGGATCCTGGATTCGTTGCCTCAGGCAATTACCGTGTCCAACTGGGAGCCTTTAGTCGGCCCGGCAACTTCAACCGGGAGAAAGCCTGGGAATTGGGTGAACTGGGCAGCGAGGCGCGGGGTGCCCTCACGGTATTCTTCGTCGATAAGATCAGCACCCTCGAGCAGGCCGAATACGTGCGCGACCGGGCGGCCGAACTGGGCTTCGTCGGTCCCTACATCCTGGAGCTGACCGACCTGGGGTACACCAAACGATAAGCAATGCGGCTATTCCTTGCACTCGGGCTTTTGCTGACCCTGCCGCTGTATAGCCAGGATACAATCTTTCCGGTATACACTACCGACATTCCCTGTTTCACCGATCGTCCGCTGTTAGTCCGTTACGACTCGGCCATCGGGGCGATGTTGACGGACGTATCCGTGCCCCAACTACACTATTACGCACCCGTTCCCCGGGCCGGGACGGGCAAAGCCGTCATGATCGTGCCCGGCGGCGGCTACGCGATCGAGGCCTGGGACCACGAGGGCGTCGACATTGCCCGCTACCTCAGTGCCCACGGTTACCACGCTTTTGTGCTGAGCCATCGCCTCCCCGCCCGTCTCACCGGCTCCTGCCAATCCACCGCGGCCCTGTCGGACGCCCAGGCAGGCATACGCCGCATCCGGACGCTGGCCGATTCGCTGGGCTACGGAAACGATCACGTGGGGATTATGGGCTTTTCCGCGGGCGGCCACCTGGCCGGATCGGCCTCGGTACACGCCGAAATAGCGGACGGCGTCACCACCCGTCCGGACTTCAGTATCCTGGTCTACCCCGTTACCCGCATGAATCGCGAACGGAACGGTCACCCGGGAAGTCAGCTGAATCTGCTGGGGGAAGCCCCCTCCGAGGAGGCGCTGCGTTACTACAACCTGCCGGAAAACGTCGATAGCCTCACGCCGCCGACCCTGCTTATTCACGCTTCCGACGATACGGGCGTGCTACCGGAGAATTCCCTCGCCTATTACCGGGCGCTCGTCGAGCACGGGGTGGGGGCGGACTTGCGGATGTACGCTACCGGCGGCCACGGATTCGGTTCGGCGCGTGAACGCCCGGGCCCCGTAGCCGGTTGGTTGGAGGAGGTGACCACTTGGCTTGCCGCACAATAGTATGATCGAACTTCCCCCCTTAACCCAGATTCCCAACCAGGCCGAATTGCTGGTTACCCACGAGGCTATCCACCCCTTCGTGCACCGGACGCCCATCCTGACCAACGCCAGTATCGACCGTAAGGCCGGAGCGAAGCTGTTTTTCAAGTGCGAAAACTTCCAGCGTATCGGCGCTTTCAAAATGCGCGGTGCCGCATCGGCCGCCCTGCGCCTGCGGCCGGAGGAGCGAGAACGAGGACTGGCCACCCACAGCAGCGGCAACCACGCCCAGGCGGTAGCGCGCATGGCCCGCGAGCTCCACATCCCCGCCTACATCGTGATGCCCCACGATGCCCCCCGCGTCAAGGTGGCCGCCGTGAAGGAGTATGGCGCCGAAATCACCTACTGCAACAATACCCCCGACGAGCGGCAGGCCGCGTTGGATGCAGTGGTGCGGCAAACCGGCGCGGCCTTCATTCATCCCTTTAATGATTTCGGCGTCATCGCCGGACAGGCCACCTGCGCCATGGAGCTGATCGAGGATACCGACGTGGTACTGGATACCATCATTGCGCCGGTCGGGGGCGGCGGACTGTTAGCGGGTACGGCCCTCGCCGGCCGCTACTTCAGTCGCCGCGCCGAGGTGGTCGCAGCCGAACCAAAGGCGGTAGACGATGCGGCACGGAGCATCCTCAGCGGTCGCATTGAAAGCAACGCCGTCAACCTGACCGTGGCCGACGGGCTGCGAACCAATCTGGGCGAACGCACATTCGCGATCATCCACCGCTACGTTTCGGAAATATTTCTGGTGGAAGAGCAGGAAATCATCGACGCGATGCGGCTCATCTGGGAGCGCATGAAGATTATCGTGGAGCCGAGTTGCGCGGTGCCCCTCGCGGCCATTCTGAAGCACCCCGAGCGCTTTCGGGGGCAGTCGGTCGGCATCATCCTCACGGGTGGTAACGTGGACGTGGATCGGTTGCCGTTCGGCCAGTCGTGAGCAACCGGCGGGGGGACTCGATTGTATAGTCTCAAAATTACCCCGATGGCCTCCGCCCACAAAAATCTTAGCAGCTACGACGACACCCAGTTACCCGACGCTTCCCCGATGCGCTTCGGCATCGTCGTAGCCGACTGGAACGCCGATATCACCCACGCCCTCTATGCGGGTTGTCATGAGACCCTCCTGAAGCACGGGGCTACCGAAGACAACATCAAGACGGTCCAGGTGCCGGGCACCTTCGAGCTTCCCGCCGGTGCGCGTATGCTGGCCGGCCGCGAAAAAGTGGATGCCGTTATCTGCCTCGGTTGCGTTATAAAGGGGGAAACGAAGCACGACGAGTACATTAACAATGCCGTCAGCCAGGGGCTCGTCAATCTCAGCATCGCTACGGGCCAGCCGTTCATCTTCGGCGTGCTTACGCCGAATTCCCACGAACAGGCGCTCGACCGGGCCGGTGGCAAGCACGGCAACAAGGGCGTGGAAGCGGCGGTAACCGCCATCCGTATGGCCGAACTTTACCGCAACAGCAAGCAGGGAAAATCATCGATCGGTTTCGGCCGGTAAGCTGCCCAATCAATCCTTACGAAGCTTTGCTTTACCGTCCTGTAGTCGTACCTCCACGTCTCCGGTTTTGAGTGATTTGGCCGTCGTGACCAATTTTCCCTCCTGCACCAAGAGGGCGTAACCGCGCGCCAGCGTCGTCTCCGGTCGTAGCGCGGTCAGCAGCCGTTCGTTGGTGTCCAGCTTTTCTCGTGCCGTGGCTAGGTTGCTGGCGGTAAGGCTGTGCAGCCGTTCTTCCAGGGCGCCGGTGCGCAGGTGGGCCGTATTCAGGGAACGTTGACCGCTTTGGTAGGCCAACCGTAACGTCCGTTCCAATCGATCGCGTTCCTCCTGCAGGATTTGACGCACGCGCCCATCTAGCGTCCGGCCAATTTGAAGCACCCGCATCTCCGCCCGCAGTGACCGGTCAACTAGGTAGGCGGCAACGGCGGTGGGCGTCTTCAGGCTGCGGTGGACCACCCGATCCAAAACGGTGTCGTCGATCTCGTGTCCGATGCCCGCCAGCACCGGAAGGGGACCGTCCGCCACGGCGCGGCACAGTAGCTCGTCGTCGAAGGCGGCCAGGTCGGTTTTTCCGCCGCCGCCGCGTACGATCACGATGGCATCGTACTCGGAAGCCCTTCGTTTGATCTGCCGTAGCCGGGTCAGGATCTCTTCGGTGGTCTGGGCACCCTGCATCGCCGCGGGGTACACCTCCTGGCGGTAAACGTAGCCGTAGGGGTTGTCTCGGAGTTGCCGCTGAAAATCCGCTAGCCCGGCGGCGGTTTCGGAGCTGATTACCGCCAGCCGCTGGATCACCGGTGGGAGGGGGCGTGCGGCGTTGCGATCGAGCAACCCGTCGCTATTCAGCGCGGTAAGGGTAGCCTGGCGGCGCTGTTCGAGGGCACCGATCGTGTGGGCGGGGTCTACGTCCTCGACGACCAGCTTAAGTCCGTAGCGCTCATGGAAGGAAGCGGTCACCCGCAGTCTGACGGACATGCCCTCCTGCAGCAGGCCCTTTATAAGGCCCGCCCCGTGGCTTTTGCGCAGCTTTTTGCGTCCGCCCGACCAGATCACGGCCTCCATCTGCGCAACGATGCTATCGTTCGCATCCGATTTTTCTACCAGGGTCAGCCAGGTATGCCCACGGGCTTCGCTGACCTGTGCCAGTTCAGCGGTGATCCATACGGGTTCCGGAAGATTAAGCGCGAAAACCCGGCGAATGAAGGTCGTGAGTTGGGATAAGGAAAGGGTTTCCATGGGGGTAAGGTAGGTCACATTGGGGTAGTGAATCTGCCGTAACGGAGATACTTTTACTCCGCCTAATCCTGCCCGTTATTATGTCTTGTACGTCTTTGAAGCTGTTGATTTGCATTGCCCTGCTGATTTGCCTTGCACCCGCGCTCGTCGCCCAGAAAGGAGACCGGCGATTCAAGGGCCGATACGAATCCGACCTGGGCCAGGGGAAAAAGGAACTTGCTTCCGCCTACCAGTGGATGACTTCCGTAACCGCGGATAAACAGTACGTCCGGCGCACCTACTTCCCCGAAACCCATCAGCTGATCGGTCACGTCACCTTCGCGGACAAGAAAATGAGGGTAAACAACGGCCCCGCCAGAAAGTGGTTTGACGAGGGAGGCCTTCGCTCCGAGGTAACCTTCGTGCATGGTTTGGAAGAAGGTATCTACGTTGACTACCACCGCAACGGTGCGGTCGCGTCAACCGGCACCTACCGAAGAGGGCAAAAAACGGGAACCTGGCTGCACTACCGGAATGACGGAACGCTGTACAAGTCCGCTAATTACCGGGCGGGCAAATTGGATGGTCCAAGCATTCGTATCGATTCCTTAGCCGGAGCGGATACGATTTATTACCGGCAGGACCAATTGGTGGACGCAGCGGGCGAAACCCTGGAGACGTCGGATCCCGGTCCAATGGAGCTAATGCCCCTGTTTCCAGGCTGCGAAGAATTTTTGGTGTATTCCGCACGGAAACCGTGTGCCGACCGGAAAATGTTGGAATTCGTGTACCGCCACATTCAGTATCCACCCCGCGCCCGGGAAATGGGAGTGGAAGGGACCGCCGTAGTCAGCTTCGTGATCGAGCGCGACGGTTCGGTCAGCGAAATTACCTCCGAATACGGGCTGAACGAAGATGTCCGCACGGAGATCGTCCGCCTGGTCAATATGATGCCGGTGTGGGAACCGGGTATACAGGATGGTATACCGGTGCGGGTGCTGTTTACCTTACCGGTGAAATTTGGCCTGCGGTAAGGGCCGAAGGCTTAATACGTCGACTGCCGTGCTGAATCGATCACCCTATTCACGAAGGCCAGTTTGGCCCGCACCGAATCGTTAATGACGAAGGGGTACAGATCGGGCCGGCCCATGCCCCGGTTCAGGCTATTGATGGCGAAAGTGAGGGGGACGCAAACCTTCAGGATCTTCTCCATGTCCCGCTCCCGGTAGGGGTCGAAATCGGCTTCCGCCCGCATCATCAGGTCTGGGGTGGTGGGTGGGTTGACCGTCATTCCGAAGGAATGGGCCGTCTCCAGCATATCCATGAGGTGCAGGTAGTGCGCCCAGGTTTCCGCCCAGTCTTCCCAGGGGTGCATGGTGGCGTACTCACTGATGTAATTCGATTCCCAGCCCCGGGGGGCACCGTTCTGGTAGTGTTGGTTGAGGGCTTCGCCGTAGTCGGCGCGGTCGTCACCGAACAGTCGCCGGAATTCTTCCAATAAGGTAGGGTTGGCGAGAACGAGTAGATCCCAGTAATAATGGCCGACCTCGTGGCGAAAGTGACCGATTAGGGTGCGGTATTTCTCGTGTAGCTGGATGCGGGTCGCCTCGCGATTGACGGAGTCGGCTTCGTCGACGTTCAGCGTGATGAGCCCATCGTCATGACCGGTCATCACCGGTTCGTCGGCATCCTCAGAAGCCAGAAAGTCGAAGGCAAGTCCCCGGTCGGGATGGGTAATTTTGTCTTTTACCGGCAATCCGAGTCGGTTGAGGGCGTACACCAGGCGGTGTTTGGCCATTTCCAGTTCCTGCCACTCGCGCAGCTTCTCCGGGTCGCTCAGGTTGGGGACGGTGCGGTTCAGGTCGCAGGCATCACAGAGTCCGGTGGGATCGTCTGACGGAATGACCCAGTTACAGGCCTGGTGGCGGTGATTATCGCAGTACTTAATCAGGCTACCGTTGCCGGCGGGGTGGTTCCATTCCGTTTCGCCGGGGCGGAGGGCAATCATGTCATCCGTTTCGCTGGCGTATCCGAGCCAGTTGCCGCAGTTGCTACAGCTTACGTTTTCGAAGTAAACGGGGTAGTGGCAGTGGCCGCAGTGGTAGATTTTCATAGTGGGAGTGGGTTTACCAACAACGTTGCGGGAAGTGCGGTGTTCCGAATGCCGAGCTTATATCCAACAAAGATTTTCCGTGCATCCCCGCAATCGTTACCAGGACAAACATGATTTTCCGGCGCTGATCGCCCGCGAGCCCCGACTTGGCGAATACTTGGTAACTACCCCGGCCGGCCGATCGCTGGATTTTAGTAAGCGCGAGGCACTGGTCCTGCTGAATCGTGCGCTGCTACGGCGGGACTACGGTCTTACCCACTGGGACCTGCCGGAGGGGCATCTGGTGCCACCGATCCCCGGTCGGCTCGACTACATCCACGCCCTGGCTGACTTAACCGGCGAGCCGGGCCGGGTGCTTGACATTGGCACCGGGGCCAGCCTGATTTATCCCATTCTTGGCGTAGTGGAATACCGGTGGGACTTCGTGGCTTCCGATATCAGCGCTCGTGCCGTCAAGGTGGCCACTGCTATCGCCACAATGAACCCGGTGCTGAAACGGCGGGTGGACGTGCGGTTGCAGCCGGAGCCGTCGCGGTTTTTTACCAACGTCATCCGGCCGGGAGAACGCTTCGGCGCCACCCTCTGTAATCCCCCCTTTTACGAAAGCCGGGAAGCTGCCGTAGCCGCCGGCAAAAAAAAGTGGCGGAAACTCGGTAGGGAGGACAACGGCTTGTCGTTCGGAGGGTCGGACACGGAACTCTGGACGGCCGGGGGCGAGCAACAATTCTTACGGAACATGATCCGGGAGAGTCACGCCTTCGGGGATCGGGTAGGATGGTTCACCACCCTGGTGTCCAAAAAGGGATACCTACAGGCTGCGAAAGCGGACCTGGAGCGGTTGCGAGCCGCGGAAGTAAGGGTGTTACCCATGGAGCAGGGAAACAAGCGAAGTCGGATGCTGGCCTGGCGCTTTCGGTGAGCCTGAGCATTGCCGCTACTGCGGACGCTCGCCCAATAACCGGCTGCCGATCCGTACCAGGGTGCTGCCCTGCTTGAGTGCGATCGGGTAATCGTTCGACATGCCCATACTGATCTCGGTGAACGCCGGGTCTTCCTCGAAGTAGGCGGCTTTCAGCTCGGCGTATATTTCGTGCAGCGTGCGAAATTCCTCGGCGACCTGCTCTTCGTTTTCGGTGTAGGTGGCCATACCCATGACGCCCACGATACGCACGTGGTGGAGTGGTTCCTCGCGGACCGATTCCATAAGCTGCCGACCCGTTTCGCGGGTCAGTCCGTACTTGCTTTCTTCTTCGGCGATGTGGTACTGGAGGAGTACATCGGTGCGGGAATCATCGGAGCGCTTATCCAGCTCCCGCAGGAGGCGCAGGCTGTCGCCCGAATGGATTAAGGAAACCAGGGGGATGACGTGCTTGGCCTTGTTGCGTTGGAGGTGGCCGATGAAGTGCCAGTTGATGTCCTTTGGAAGCTGCTCGTACTTTTCCACTAACTCACTGACGCGGTTCTCGCCGAAATCGCGGTGGCCCAGTTCGTACAGTTCCCGGATCTTTTCTACGGGATGTGTCTTGGTCACGGCAACCAGCCGGGCTCCCGAGGAGGCGATTTCCCGGCTGAGGGCGTTATAGTGATCGGAAAGGCTTTCCATGAAATTAATTTGTTTAACCGGGTAACGGTTGCCGTTTCCTGGACATAAACTACCGTTCCGTAAAGAACGGCTAAAGGAAATATTAAAGCGCGTGGATAATACGCTATGTCTACAACACGCTACCTATTTTATACGTAGCGAACTACATTATCCACGATACCAATAAAAACTATGAGTTACCTGACCATCAAGAACGAACGCAAGCACCGTCGCCAGGCCCGCCTGATCACCTTTGTGGTAACGACGCTGATGCTAGGAGCCGCCGCCCACGGGATGGGTGCCACCCAAGAACTCGTCGAAGTATTCCAACGGCTCATGGGTACCCAGCCCGTGGACACGGCCGTAGCCTCGCTTATTTGACCTCGAACAGTTCTACGTCGAAAATCAGCGTGGAGTAGGGGGGAATGGCGGGAGGCGAACCACGCTCGCCGTAAGCCAGGTGGTAGGGAATGTAAAACCGATACTTGGCGCCTACCTTCATGAGCTGTAACCCTTCCGTCCATCCGGAGATCACGCGGTTTAGGGGAAACTCGATGGTCTGACCGCGGTCGACGGAACTGTCGAAAACCGTCCCGTCGGTCAGCGTACCGTGGTAGTGCACCTTCACCGTTTCGGCCGCCGAGGGGCTGGCCCCGCTACCTTCTTTCAACACCTCGTACTGGAGGCCGGAATCGGTGGTTTTGACTTCCGCGCGTTTGGCGTTCTCCGCGAGGAAGGCTTCTCCTTCCTGGCGGGCTTCCGAACCTGCGCTCGCCGCCGCCTTTTGTAGATAATCCTGAATGTGCATGTTAGCCTGTTCGGGCGTTACGGTCGAATTGCCGTCCAGGCCGTCCTGAAATCCCTTGGCGAGACTTTGGGCGTCAATACTGTCGAAGCCCTGGGCTTTTAGGTTTTGACTCAGCACGATGCCGAGACTATAGCTGGTGGTATCCATATAGGATGCTTGGTTTTGCGCCGCTAGGGCGGCGGTAAAAAGTAACAATACAAGCGGGCCGCCTAAACGTTTCATGCACGGGACTTCAGGCGATGGCTGTACTTCTTGCGGATCTTACCCACCTTCGGGCTGATGACGAAGGTGCAGTAGCTGTTGCGGTCGCCAACCTTGGTGTAATAATTCTGGTGATACTCCTCCGCCGGGTAGAAGGAAGTGAAGGGAATCAGGTCCGTAACCGCCTGCTTACCATACAGATCCGGGACTAAATCAGCAATCAGTTCCTCCGCGGCGGCTTTTTGCTCGTCGCTGGTGTAAAAGATCGCGCTACGGTACTGCGGGCCGACGTCATTGCCCTGGCGATTGGGCGTGGTAGGGTCGTGCGCGGCGAAGAAAATTTCCAGAATTTCTTTCCGTCCGATCACCTGCGGATCGAATTCCACTAAAATTACTTCCACGTGGTCGGTACCTTTGGTGCATACCGCTTCGTAATTTGCGGTTTCCGCCGAGCCGCCGGCATAACCGCTAACGACGCGTTCGACGCCTTCGATATCAATAAAAACGGCCTCGGTACACCAAAAGCAGCCGCCACCGAGCACGATGGTCTCCTGTCGGTCGTTATTATTTAATTCTGAAATTACTTCACCAAAACGGGGGGTGGTAGACATGGTATTGGATTGAATTGTTGGACGAGTATCCCCGTGAGGGGGTGTCAGGGAATTAACGTGTCCGTATGCAGCAAGTTTTAAGCAAGGTATTTCGTGCCCGCCCGGGAGAGTGGGGGGCCGTGCTTATGCTACAGCTGCTGGTTTTTTTGATTATTTGTACGCTCCTCATCGTCAAGCCTACCGCCAGCGCGATGTTCCTTTCGGAGTACGGCGCCATCGGCTTGCCCTACATCTTTTTGGCGACCGCCGTGCTGGCCGCGGTGGTGAGTACCGGCTATTCGGCGGCCCTGCGCCGCTACAGTTTACTGCGGGTAAGCTTCGTGTCCTTGGTCGTCTGCCTCGGAATCCTGCTGGTTTGCTCCCTGTTCATGCGCATTCCCCTGGCGCGACCGACGATCGCCATCGTGCTCTACCTCTGGACCGCTATTTTTGGCGTACTGGCCGCCTCCCAGTTCTGGATGATGGCCAGTTTCGTATTTGACGTGCGGCAAGCCAAACGATTGTTCGGACTGATCGGCGCCGGGGCCATTGCCGGCGGTATTGCCGGTGGGTACATCACCTCGCTTTTGGCACAGGAGATCGGTGCCCGCAACCTCATCCTGGTGGCCGCCGCGCTGCTCGTGCCCAGCCTGTTGCTGACGGCCATCATTTGGCGGCGCTACGTACTGCGTAAGCAGAGTATGCTCTCCCGGAAGAAAAAATCGAGTACGGCCTACGAGGCCCCCCACCGGCTGATCTTCGCCAGTAAGCACCTCCTCCTGCTGTGCGGCGTCGTGGCGCTTAGCGTCATCGTAGCCAAACTGGTCGATTACCAGTTCAGCGTGCTGGCGGCGGAGCGCTACGGCGATCAGGACCGGCTGGCCGGTTTCTTCGGCTTTTGGTATTCCACCTTCAATATCGTGGCGCTGGCGATCCAGTTACTCCTTACCCAGCGGGTGGTGCAGGGCATCGGGGTGAGCGGGGCCCTTCTTTTCCTACCCGTTGGCCTGGGCATTGGTGCCATTACGATGCTCTTCATGCCCGGGCTGTCGGCGGCGATCATCAGCCGGTCCATCGACGGAAGCCTGAAGCAGAGTCTCAGCCGGGCCAGCATCGAAATGCTGTTCCTTCCCCTCGACGAGGAAACGAAAAAGAAGGTGAAAACCTACATCGACGTATTCGTCGACAGCCTAGCCGGTGGGTTGGGGGGCTTGTTGCTCATCGGGCTCACCCAATTACTGGGATTCTCGGCTCCTTCGATTAGCTGGGTGGTCTTGATTCTGGTGGTCGTGTGGATGCTCAGCGTGATCCTGATTCGGGAAGAATACATCGAGGCCTTCCGCGCCCAGTTGTCCCACCTAAAGCCCAAGGAACACCGCAATCGCCTGCGCAGTCACCACCGCAAAGTGATGGCCGGCTTCCTCCAGGTACTCGAGGAAGGGCAGATGAGCACCCACGAAAAGCAGCTGCTCTACGTACTGGAGCGGGCCGACGACCTGAGTAACGCCACCTTTCGAGAGCCCATCACCCGACTGCTGGCCCACCCGTCGCCCAACGTTCGGGCCCGCGCCCTCCGGAGCTTATACCTGCAGCCGGGCACCGAACTGGTGGAGGAAGTCATCGCGTTGTTGGAAGACGCCGACCCGACCGTTCGGAGTGCCGCCTTTGATTACCTGTTTTCCCGCACGCAGTCGGTGGGGAAGGAAGTGCTGGAGCCTTTGCTGGACCATTCGGACCCGGAAGTAGCCGGAGCTGCCCTGGTGAGCCTGGCTACGGAAACCGCCGGGAACTCATTCAGCCGGAAGCAGTGGCAGGTCAGCCAACGATTGCGGCGCCGTATCCGGCAGTTACGCGACCTCGATGCGGATAGCCGCCGCCAGTGGTACGTTTACCTGCTCAAGGCATCCGGCAGGTCCCAGTTAGCTGCCGGGAGATCCTTCATCCAGCGGTGCCTGCTGCTGGAAGATGAGGAGATACTGCGCTACGCGATCCTGGCTGCCGGGGAGAGCCAGCACGAAGACCTGATCGTTCCCCTCTTGCACCTCATTACCCATCCGGAAGTGCGCCCGTTGGCCATTAACGCCCTGGTGCAGTACCAGGAGGGGCTGCTCGGGCTGATCCCCGGACTGATCGCATCGGGGGAACTGTCAATCACCGAGGTGCGGCGCCTACCCCAGGTGATCGAGAAAATCGATCGACCGCAGTCGATCGATTTATTGTTTTCGCTGATGGAGCGACATTATCCCGGCGACCTTCCGCTGCGGATGGAAGTCATCCGGGCCCTGAATGCGGTGAAGCGGGATTTCCCCAAACGCTCCATGCCGGCCAAGACGATCTATCGCCAAATCGTCGCCGAAGCCCGCCAGTACGAAAGCATGCAGGAGCAATTGCACAATCAGCTGATTCTCCTCCAGTTCGGTCGAAGCGAGGAGGAGCTGGTCTATCGGGAAGCCTTTACCAGCCTGATGAAGCAGCGCATGCGGGCGACGTTCAACCGGCTGTTCCGGCTGCTGGGGCTACGTTATCCTTCGGCTGACATCATTCCGGTCCACCTGGCCTTGAATGACGACCAGGTCTCCATCCAGATTAGCGGCATCGAGTTTCTCGACAACCTGCTCGAACTCAGTCTTAAGCGGCTGATTATTCCGCTGCTCGACCGGCGCCAGCGCCAGCTCCAGGGCGGGGGAGAGGGCGTTGGCACGGAGGTAGATATCGGCCTGTTGCGCAGGCAGGAATTTCGGTTCTTCCGCAGGTTGCTACGTGACCGGGACGAGCGATTGAAAATTGCTGCCCTACGGCTGATCTCGACCTTCGACGACCCGGATTACATCCCGGTACTGGACTACTTTTTGGCATCTGACGCCGACAGCGCGCAGGTCCGCATGGTAGCTCAGGAAGCCCTGGAAGAGCTACGCGTAGGTTTGAGTACGGTGGAAGTTTGATCTATCTTTGCCGCTGTTATGAAAGCATTACCCGAATTACTTGAAACCGGCGTCCGTGACGCCCTGCGCCACCTGTACGGCCCGGACGCCAGCGAACAGGAAATTACCCTTCAGTCCACCCGCAAGGAGTTCGAGGGGGAATTCACCGTCGTCACCTTTCCCCTGACCCGCCTGGCCAAGAAGAAACCCGAAGTCATCGCCGAAGAGATCGGCGCTCGCCTGAAGGAAACGCTGGAAGAAGTGAAAGACTTCAACGTGATCAAAGGGTTCCTCAATTTAGTGATTGCCGACCGCTACTGGATGGATTTTCTGCTACAGTCAGGCGTGCGGGAGGGCTTCGGCCACGTGGCGGGTGGCAAAGACAAGGTCGTCGTCGAATTCGCCAGCCCCAATACCAACAAACCCCTGCACCTGGGGCACATTCGCAACATCCTACTAGGCTGGTCGACGAGTAAGCTGCTGGAAGCCACCGGACACGACGTGGTTCGGGTACAGATCATCAATAACCGGGGCATTGCCATCTGCAAATCCATGCTCGCCTGGCAGCGCTACGGAAACGGGGCCGTACCCGAAAAGGCCGGCGTTAAGGCGGACCACTTCGTAGGCGATTATTACATCAAGTTCGAGCAGCACTTTCAGGAAGAGTACAAGGCGTGGCAAAAGTCGGACGAGGCCGCCGCGATCCTGGAAGAGAAAAACAAGAAGGACCTGTCACCCGCCGATTTTTGGAAGGGTTACAAAAACACCTACTTCAACGAAAACAGCGATCTCGGGCGGGCGGCAAAGGAAATGTTGCTGCGGTGGGAGGACGGCGAGCCGGAGACCGTTGCCCTCTGGAACCGCATGAACGACTGGGTGTACGAGGGATTCGACGAGACCTACGAACGTTTGGGGGTCAGCTTCGACAAGAACTACTATGAGAGCGAGACTTACTTGCTCGGCAAGGATATGATCGACGCCGGCCTGGATAAGGGCGTCTTTTACCGTAAGGAAGACGGCTCCGTCTTCGTGGACCTGACCGATGCCAAGCTCGACCAGAAGGCTATCCTTCGGGCCGATGGGACCAGCCTCTACATCACCCAGGATCTGGGCACCGCAAGGCTTCGTTATGATGACTTCGGTGCCAAACGGATGGTCTATACCGTGGGCGACGAGCAGAATTACCACTTTCAGGTGCTCTTCGAGATTCTCAAGCGCCTGGAAGAACCCTACGCCGATGGACTGTTTCACCTAAGTTACGGCATGGTCGATCTGCCCACCGGCCGCATGAAGAGCCGGGAAGGAACCGTGGTCGACGCCGACGATCTCATGGACGAAGTAATCCAGGAAGCCTACCAATCCAGTCTGGAGCGGGAATCCACCAGCGAACTCAGCGATACCGAACGGCGGGAGATCATTCAAAAGATCGGCATGGCGGCCCTGAAGTTCCAGATCATCAAGGTCGGCCCCCAGAAACGCATGATCTTCGATCCGAAGGAAAGCGTCGATCTGCAGGGCCAAACCGGGCCATACGTCCAAAACGCGTACGTGCGCACCCGGGCCGTGTGGCGGAAAGCCGGTCAGCGCGATCTTTCCCAAGCTGCCGGCTACACCCAATTGGAACCGGCCGAACGCGAACTGATCAGCCTGCTGTACGCCTATCCAGGCCTTCTGAACGACGCAGCCGCCAACTACGATCCCTCGATGGTCGCCATGTATTGCTACGAACTCGCCAAAAACCTGCACAAATTTTGGCACGACGTGAGCATCCTCGGCGCGGATACCGAAGCAGCCGTGGCCTTCCGCCTGTACCTTTGTCAGGCAGTGGGTAACGTGCTGAAATCGGGAATGGGCATCCTGGGGATCGAGATGCCGGAACGCATGTAAATCATCCCTAAGCTAGGCCGTCCTGGTACCCCTCTACAAAGTACGTGGTGCGGCCGGCCACCTTCATGACCTTTACTTCGCCGACTCCCCCCGGCCCGGCTTTGCCTTCCTCCCGCCAGACGTGCCAGAACCAGTCGTCGGGATAGTCCTTGTAATAGGGGGCATGGTCGACGCCGTACTGCATCACCGCGATGGTTTCATCGTGGATCGCCGTTAGCTGTGCTTCACTCAGATCGCAGGCCCGGGCCGCCGGGTGGATGCGGGTGCGGTAGCAGATTTCATCGGCGTAGAGATTGCCCACTCCCGCCAGAATGGACTGGTTGAGTAACAAGCCCTTGATCGTTGATTTTCGGTCGCTTACGGTAGCCAACCAATCCGAAAGGGTAAGATTCAGAGCGTCCGGTCCGAGTTTGATTTCTTCAATGTAGGCATCCCGGTCTTCCAGGTAGAGAATACGCGCGAACTTCCGCGGGTCATTGAAGCCGAGCACGTTGCCGTCCGCGAAGTGTAAGGCGAACCGCTCGAACTTGTGACGGTCGGTGGATTCTTGGTAAAGATTGAGGTCGCCGGTCATGCCGAAGTGCAGCAGCAGGGCGTGGCCGTTATCTAAGTTGGCGAAAAGGTACTTACCGCGGCGAAGGCTCCCGGTGATGGTCCGTCCGGTCAGGCTATCGGCGAATACCGCTCCGGGCATGTTCCGGATGATGTAGTCGTCGTGCACCGTCACCGACGCCACGGTCTGGCCGGTAGCCGCGGCGTCGAAGTATAGCTTGAAATTGTGGACTTCAGGTAGTTCGGGCATGGCAGGCGGTTTTTAGGGAAACGGTACCTCGACCTTCCGGTTGCGGATCATTTTACGAGCCCGAACCACTTCCGCTCCACTAGAAAGTACCCTTCGTCTTCCCCACCGAAGCGGGAGAAGAATTCCCGCACGCCGGGAAGTTCCGAACCCTCGAAATCGAAGGCGGCACCCGGTCGGTCGCTCATGGTCTGCATGACGTGGGCAAGCAGGTGGATCATCGCCCGCTTCTCGAATCCCAGCGGGGTGGACGCGGCTGCCAGGTTGAAGGCCCGGCCGGCCAGGTGGGGATAAAAGCCGACGCAGAGCAGTTCCCCGCCCTCGCTCATTCCCCGGCAGTACCCCAATTCCCGGTCCACCGCCGCATCGATGATGGCGGCAAGCCTTTGCCAGTGAAACGACCGGATGCCCCCCTTATCACCCAATTGTGTACGACACAGGTGAATCACCTGATCCCGGCTTACCGGGTGCACCTCCATCTCCGTTTGCTGGTTGAGGTACTGCCGCATCCGTTTTTGGAACCCTTGGCGGACGGTAGCGAATGGGCGAGCCAGATCGAGCACGTAATTCACCCGTTTGCGTACCGCATACACCCCGGGTACTTCCTCCCGGTCGATGGTGGGGCGTAAGGGAAGCGCCAATTGAAATTTTCGGGGAATTTGCCCGAGCAAGCGGTGTACATCACCGGCCCGGAGCGTTCCGTAGGGGCCGATCTGCTGAGTGAATGGCGGGCGGATATACGCCGGCAGGATGCCATAGCGGCGCAAGCGGGGTAGGGGGAGCACCACGCGATAGTCGTCGACGATCAGCGCATCCCAGCTACTATCCGTCGCTGCGTCCAGCCACCAACTCAGCCCGTAGGGAAGCGGAAGCGGGTCGCGCATCACGGCTTCGTCCCAGCGATCAAAGTCGATCTGGCGACTCCTCAAAAAGCGAACGGTTGCCGGCACGCCTATTCCGAATCGGCCCGCAGGCAGTCGCGGACGTAACTAGTGTAGCGCTCCTGCCGGAACTGGCGCCAGCGTTCGTAATTCTTTGGAAAGCGGCTGAGCTCCGCCTTGAAGTTCTGGAAGGGGTTCGGGCGCTTCAACGCGTAGGTGAGGGCCTGCCAGAGTTCCTGGTTGCGGACCCGGTCCGTGAAGGCGGCCATGATCTTGATGGCGTCCGCGGCGGGAAGGCGCTCGATGTGTATATAGGCGTCGGGGTCGGTGCTGACGTCCTGCATCACGGCCTCGAAAATTTCCGGATCGGCGCGGACGTTCCGCTCGGGATCGTCGGCGACCAGCATCCGGCCGTGTTCGCGGTGTACATAGACTTCCATACCACGGCGGATGGCGGTGGCGGCTTCGTTAATATCGGTGTCGTTGAGCTGGATCATATAGGTTTAATTTTTACACGAAGGAGGCGGTCGGCGTTGGTTAGGTACAACCAATCTTCTTCCGGAGACAGGGCTACGTTAGATACGGGGCCCACGCTCTTTATTTTAGCAATGAGGGTGCCGTCGGGACGGACCACCCAAACGCCACCCGGCGCCGTAGCGAAAAGGTGGCCCTGACGGGAAACCGCCATGCCGTCGGGGTAGCCCGGTTCCTTGTCTACGAACTCGGTTCCGTCGATCAGGATGGCGGGTTGTCCCAGGGTCCAGTCCGCGCGGATCGGAGTGGCCGTCACGATGGGCCGGGGCCCGTGGGAATTGCTGATGTAGAGCGTCCGTTCGTCGGGGCTCAGGCCGATCCCGTTCGGCCGTTCGTATTCCTTGGTGAGCAGGCTCACCTGTCCGCGGGGATCGACGCGGTACACGCCAAAGAAGCCGATGGCGCTTTCCACGCCCTCGGGCAGGCCGTACGGCGGATCGGTGAAGACGATGCTCCCGTCACTGGCGACCACCAGATCGTTCGGGCTATTAAACGGTTTGCCTTCGTACTGAGCGGCAATGACTTCGTAGCGGGGTTGTGGATCGGCGAGGTCCGAGACCATGCGGGCGATACGGCGACTTCCGTGCTGGGCGAGCAGCAGTTCTCCCTCGTCATTGAGGGCCAGTCCGTTACTGCCCGGTTCGTTGCTGTAATCGTCGGGGGCGGCCCCGCTGTTGGTGAGCCACACCTCGCTGCCGGTACCGGTCCAACGCAGCACCTGGTTGTGAGGCACGTCCGAACAGACGACCTCCCCGTTCGGCAGCACGAGCGGGCCTTCCGACCATTGCATGCCGCCAAAAAGGACTTCCGAGGCGAGCGTATCGCCGAACAGATCGCCGGCCGTGGCAGCATCGTGTACCTCCAGGCGGAGCCCGGTAGCGGTGGACGGGGGCGAGGTTTCAGGGACGGACGAAGAACGGCAGCCGAGCAGCCAGATCAGCGGGAATACGAGGAGCAGCGTGCGCATGCCGCAAAACTAGGGAATTTGGGCGGCGTGCGCGGGTTTGGAGATGGGTTAGGGAAAGAAACCTTTCTGAGAACCGGAATTTTCGCCCGGTGAATTGCTTTGTCTCCTGGTTTGGCAGTGGAGCAGCAAGCATCCGGCCCCCCTTACCCCGCTTTTCCTGCCACGGGCACAATCCGGTCGATGGCTTTGCACCCGCGCACCGGCGCCGAAGTCATCGGCTTTTCGTATTTAACGGAACCTTACTTCATATAACGACCCGAAACATGCCCCAACCCCTCGACCTTAGCACCTATCCCACCCGGGCACCCGATGACCTCGACCGGGACGAAGCCGAAAAGAAAACCGAGGAACGGGTGGCGCGCATCGGCGAGCTCGTACAACAACTTACCGCGGAGAAGGAACACGCCGTGCTCATCGTTTTACAGGGAATGGATGCCGCGGGGAAGGATGGTGCCATGCGCCACGTCTTCGCGAAAGTACCTCCTTACGCCCTGCGGACCGTCGCCTTTGGAAAACCTACGGAGGAAGAGTTCGACCACGATTTTCTCTGGCGCATCCATCCCCACGTGCCCGCGAAGGGGGAAATGGTCATTTTCAACCGCAGCCATTACGAGGACGTGCTCATCCAGCGGGTGCACGGCTGGATCACGGACGAGCAGGTAGCCGACCGGATGAAAAGCATCAATGCTTTTGAAAAACTACTACAGTACGACAACAGCACCCTGGTCCTCAAATTCTACCTCCACATTAGCGAAGAACAGCAAAAAGAGGAGCTCCTGGAGCGGGTGAACGAACGGGAAAAGTTCTATAAGCATAAGGATGCCGATTGGCGCGAACGGGAGAACTGGGACGATTACCGCAGTGCCTACGAGCATGCTATCGCGCATAGCGAGATCCGCTGGCATATTGTCGGCACCGACCAGCGCTGGTACCGCAACTACGAAATGAGCCGCATCATCCTGAACGCGCTGGAGGGATTGGACATGCAGTGGCCTGAGCTAGTGACAAAAGGGAAATACGGGGAATAACGGAGCATGGAAAAAGTACTACGGCTCGGCAGAACGGACGAAGACGTCCGCTTCACCCAGGAGGAAAAGGCGGCTTTCCTCGAGCTTTATCACCATCCGCACGGCTTCGTGGACGGGGAAATCCGCTTCCGTGACGACTGCCGCAATTGCTGGTACGCCTGGGAGAACCTTCCCGGACGACGCGTCCGTGACCTTACGCAATTCCTGCAGGCGGCCGGCTTCATGCCCTACGCGAGCCACGACGGCATTTACGGATACGTTACCCAGGCGGCCGTGCGCCTCTTCCAGGAGTACGTGCGCACCATAGCCGACCCGGAGCGCCACGCGCGGCGGTCCCCCCCGAGCTGGCCCGACGGGGTAGTGGGAATGGATACCCGGACCTACATAGCGGACTGGCAGCAATCCGGACGTACGTGCCGGTGGGCCGACGGGGAGGAGTCGCCCGACTACGATCGCTGGCTGCGTTGGCTAACTGCGACGACTACTTACTACCGGAACCAACCGACCGTTGCGATGCAAAAACTGCAGGCGACCGGCGTACGCGGGGATAGTTTGCCACCCGATGATTGGTCCTTCGATCCACGGGAAACCCACCTCATCGGTATCCGCCGTGGGGTCGGAACGGCAACGAGCGCGGAAAGCCGCGCGCTGGACGACCTGTTCGTGTTGCTCCTGAACGGCAAGTGCTTTTACTTTTGGGGTTCCACCGACGCTAATCCCCGCCCCGGCACCGAAGGCTACCTCTGCGAGGGGCAGCACCGGTACCGGTTGGACTGGCACAACATCGGAACCGCAAAACGGGAGCGGATCTATAAGGCCGCCCGGCCCGCGGGTGCAGGGGTGATGGTGATCCGGGATGTCCATGGCCACAATGCCCTGACGGAGGCTAACCGACGCGACGGCTTCGACCCCCGGCCCAATCCGACGTTCAACATTCACTGGAGCGGACTGGGCATCAGCAACTGGAGCGCCGGCTGCCAGGTGGTAAGCGGTAAGAATTATGTAAATGACGCCGGAGGAATCGTCAGTTGTACGGAGTACGCCGCCCGCACGGACCGGCAGCGGGGAGAGCGCCGCACCCCGGAAGGGCCCCGACTGACCATGGGGGCCTATATCGTGCTCAGTGACCTGGTTTTGTGCTACACCCTCCGTCCGGATTTGCGGGAAAAGCCTACCTTTCTTTACACACTCATCGAGGCGGAAACCTTCGACCGGGTACCGGGTATTGCTGGTACCGATATCGACGCTCGATTGGCCGGTTTACGTAACGAAGGGTTCTACTAAACCATTAAGCCCCCGACGCATGGCGGAAAATAAATCATTGTGGGATTTTATCGGCGATATGTCAACGCTGGACGTGGTCACCCTGACCGGTAACCTGACGATTAAAGTAAACGACCTACAGGGCGAGGACGCCGCGGATGGTAGCGGCAAAGCCATCAAGTTCGCCGGTATCATGCGGCAGTTGCAGGGCAATATATTGAAAAAAGACGCCCAGATCAGTGCCCTGGCCGCCACGCACGTATCCATCGACAAGGACACCGTGACGTTCGTGAAGGAGAAGCTTTCTGCGGAGGAAACCGTCTACCTGGATTTTCACAATGAAACCGTTAAGGCGGCCGGGATCGCCCGTGCGGCCATGGCCGAAGGGATCGCCAAGCTTTTCGTTGGCAACAAGCTGTAGTGGTGATGCGGGTTGCAGACTTCATCGCGGGCGCCCGCCGCTTCACCGCGGAACGTGACCGGGGGGGCGGTGCCGAGCAGCTGCGGCTGGGGGTGGAGTCGGAAATGCCACTCCGCTACGCCATGCCCTTTCCCCCCGACGTACAAACGGCTCTTTATGCCCGAGGCGAGCCTACCCGCACCCGCCGCGGACAGTGGCACGAGCTCGTGCAGCACCTGACGGACTTGGCCTACCTGACCCCGACCCGGTTCCGGGAGTGGCATCTTGCCCGGGAAAACGGGGTGCCGCCCGATCCATCGCTCTTGCTGGCAGTGCTGGAGGGGGTAGATGAACTGCTGCGGGAAGACGATTACGCGGGATTTCACATGCTTCCCCCGCCGCCGGCTCGGGGGTTTGAAAAGCGTATCGACTGGTTGGAACGGTACATGTCTACCGTGGTCTACCGCCTTTCGGAGCTGACGTCCTTCGACGGTGATCTTGTAACCCGGTCCGGCTACCGGATCGGGGAGTCGACCGCCTACGGCCGTTGCCTGGCCTTCCGAATGCGGGTCTTCTTTTACGATTACCGGGCCGATCGCCACTCCGAAAGGCGAAAGGTCTACTTCGACCGGGCATCGCTTCCCCAACTGGTTGCCCTGACCACTTTCCTGGGTGATGCTGCGCGGGAACTCCGTCCGGGTGTGGCGGACAGCACCATCGCAACCGACCTGCAGCGCCTCTTAGTCAACGCCGACGAACTGTTCGATTACTACCGTCGGGCAAACCGGATCGGACCGGACGGCAGCCGAAATTATTATCTCCAGTACCGCGTTGCCGAAGCCCCCGAACCTACGGACACCGAAACCGACCGCCGCGCGGCCCGGTTGCGACGCCGCGCCGCTCGGTGGGTACGCCGCAACGATGATCACGTCGACACGGGCGTGAACCACTTTGGCGTCCGCCTGATGCAATTGAGCCTGTGGCGGGCCGGCTTTTATACGGGGCGGTTGGACGGAGACATCGGTCCGCTGACCCATTTGGGGTTACTAGCGCTGATCGAGCAGGAAAGGGAATACGGCGACCTGGGCGACCGCCGACTGGACCATGTATTGCTTCCCGTGTCGGCCGCTGGCGAGTGGGTGGTCAATTTGCGCCTATTAGCCAAACTCCTGGAACGCTACCTCCCGCCACCGTTGGAGGATGTCCGGCGGGAGGAAGACGAGATATGGGCGCGCATTCGGGAAGCCGGACAGGAAGACCGAGTGGACGAAGCCTTCGTTGCCCGCCAGCGGGAGATCGGTCCATACTACGGTCGACTATCGGCCCACCCCAGTCGGCGGGTATACTACGGATTGCGGGGGCTCATCCGCGGCGCCTTTCGGGCCATCGGCCGCATCGTGAAGTGGATCGGAGGGGTAGTGCAGGAGATTCTGGGCGCGATTTTCGATTTCGTGAAGGCACTCGCTAAGCGGTTACAGGAAGGCATCGGCACCTTCTTTGCCGGCTTTCGGGTTTTCGCCCATTATCTGCTGGGGCGACCTTTCGTATCGCTGGGTGCCACCGGGGCGGGAGAGGAGCGCTCCGTGTTGATGACCCGCTTCGGTATCGATTTCGACGTGGTTTCGGTGATCGACGAAGCGGCTAGCCGGGAGGATATCGAACGACATACGGACTACCTGCGCACGAGCCGGGAGGATGCTACTTACTTTTTGGGGGTGATCGGTAGCTGTATTCGTACTATCGGCTTGCTACAGCCGCCGGTGGGCTGGCTCCGCTTGGCGGTGTTGTTAGCCCGGGTAGTGCATCAATTTCTCGCCGATGGGCGGGCGGGTAGGCGTCCGGTGGCGTAAATCAGGCCGGTTTCTGGGCCGATTCGAAGAGGTGCAGCAGGTCGCCCAGCCTCTCCTTCAGATCGCCTCGGTCGACGATGAAATCGAGGAAGCCGTGTTCCAGCAGGAACTCGGAGGTCTGAAAACCTTCCGGTAGCTCTTTCTTGATGGTTTCCTTGACCACCCGTGGTCCGGCGAAAGCGATAAGGGCTTCGGGTTCCGCCAGGTTGATGTCGCCGAGCATCGCGTAGCTGGCGGTTACGCCCCCGGTGGTCGGGTCGGTCATAAGGCTGAAGTAAGGTACACCGGCGCGGGCCAGTTGGCTGAGCTTGGCGCTCGTTTTGGCCATCTGCATCAGGCTGAAGGCGGCCTCCATCATGCGGGCCCCGCCGGTCTTGCTCACGATCAGCAGGGGAGTTCGGGTTTTCTTGGCTTCGTCGATGGCGAAAGCGATCTTTTCACCGACTACGCTGCCCATACTGCCACCGATGAAGTTGAAATCCATGCAGGCGACCAGGAGGGGCCGGCGGTTGAGCTTGCCACGGGCCACGCGGATGGCGTCGGTCAGGCCGGTTTTTTTCTTGGCGGATTTAAGTCGGTCCTTGTACGACTTCAGATCTTTAAACTGGAGCACGTCCACGGCTTCCATGTCGGCTTCGTACTCCTCGAAGTTGCCGTCGAAGATCAGGTGAAAGTATTCCTCCGAACCGATGCGCTCGTGGTAGTTGCAGCTCGGGCATTTGAACACGTTCTCCCGGAGTTCCTTCCGGGTTACGGTTTCACTGCACCGGGGGCATTTGTACCACAGTCCCTCGGGGGCTTCTTTCTTGTTACGCGTCGCGGTTTGGATACCGTCCTTGAGTCGTTTAAACCATCCCATAGGGCGCAAAGGTACGTTGAGTGCCCGACGTTGCCAATGTCGGTCAGTGGGTTCTTAATAATACGACGCCACCGATAATGGCGGCGATGCCCAGGATTCGCAGCCAATTGATGGGATTGGTCGGAATGCCTAGCAACCCGTAATGATCGATCACGAGGCTGAAAATCATCTGTCCAGCCACGGTGAGCCCGATCGTTACGGCAACGCCCAGCCGGGGCGCCAGCACGATGATGGCAAATACGTAAAAGCCACCCAGCACGCCGCCCATCCAGTAATACCAGGGAATCTCGAAGGCGCGGCGAACGTTGCCCAGCGCAACGCCGGAGGCGAGGCAATACGCCAGCAGCGCGATACCACCCGTGAGGAAGGAAATAAAGGCACCGTAGACCGCGCTGCCCACGGCTTTTCCCATTCCGCTGTTTAGCCCGGCCTGTACGGCGAGCATGGCTCCGGCTACGATCGCCATCAAAAAAAGGAGGAATTGCTGCATGGGCCTCGGCGGTACTGCGTATGTTTGCCGCTGCAAAGTAGAAACTAATGCTGAGAGAGTTCAACAACCTAAACGCGGAAGAGCAGCAGCTGATGTTCGATGCCATCCCCCTGATTACCATCCTCGTTGGAGCCGCTGACAACCAGCTGGACGAGGTGGAACTAACGGAAGCTCAACGGCTGGCCGACATCCGCAGCTACAACAACCGGGGCCGGCTGAATGCTTTCTACGAGCACATTGACGAGGGCCTTTCGGAACGTATTCAGCAGCTATTCAACGGCATGGTTAATGGCGTCGAAGCGCGGGAGCGGTACATCGTCAAGGAATTGAGCAAGCTCAACACCATCCTACCTAAGCTCCGCGAGCCCTTCGGTTATTTGTACTACCACAATTTCAGGACCTTCGCCCGCCACATCGCCGAATGCCACGGCGGCTTCCTGCGCTTCATTACCGTCGGACCCAAGGAGGCCAAGGTGATGGATCTGCCCATGATCAAGCCGATCCCCAAGCCCCCGGAAGACGAGTTCCCTGACCTGATCGGTTAGGGGGCGTTTTGTTATGTGATGCCGGCCGGGCTATTTTGACCCAACCAAATGAAACCTATGAAAAAGCTGGCACTGCATTGGCAAATCCTTATCGGTATGGCCCTCGGCGTCGCTTTCGGCGTACTGGCCGCCAATCTAGGCTGGGAGGATTTCGTAAGTGATTGGATCAAACCCTTCGGCACGATCTTTATCAACAGCCTTAAGCTGATCGCCATCCCGCTGATCGTCGCTTCGCTAATAAAGGGGATCACCGACCTTAAGGACGTTTCCAAGCTGAGCACGATGGGCGTCCGAACGATCGGGCTTTACGTGATGACCACCGTACTGGCCATTGT
The DNA here is from genome assembly GCF_002934605.1 of Neolewinella xylanilytica. Taxonomy (GTDB): domain Bacteria; phylum Bacteroidota; class Bacteroidia; order Chitinophagales; family Saprospiraceae; genus Neolewinella; species Neolewinella xylanilytica. The sequence continues at coordinate 35,080 of NZ_PTJC01000008.1, read as the reverse complement.
CGTCGGTCTCGTTATCGTCAACCTCGTCGGCCCCGGTACCGGGCTCGATCAAACCACCCGCGATAACTTGCTAAATGACTTTGCCGGCGACGCAGCCGTCCGCATCACCGACGCCACCCGTCAGGCCGATGCCGGGCCTCTCCAGGCGCTGGTTGATCTGGTGCCGGATAACATTGTAGGCGCCGCCAGCAGTAACGGAAATATGCTGCAGGTCATCTTTTTCGTCATCTTCTTTGGCATTGGCTTAATCCTAATCGACCCCAAGAAGGCGCAACCCGTGAAGGATTTCTTCGATGGCGTCAACGAGGTGGTCCTCAAGCTGATCGACCTGATCATGCTGGCCGCCCCGGTAGGCGTGTTCGCCCTACTGGCTTCCCTGGTCGTCGAGGCACCGAGTAAAGACCTGTTTGTCGCCCTGCTGATGTACAGTGCCTGCGTGCTGTTAGGGTTGGCGATCATGGTGTTCGGGGTCTATCCCATGTTGGTTAAGGTATTCGCCGGTCAGAGCTACCGGGAATTCATGGCGGGTATCAGTCCGGCACAGCTTCTGGCGTTCAGCACCAGCTCCAGCGCCGCGACGCTACCCGTCACCATGGAGCGCGTGGAAGAACACCTGGGGGTGGACGAGGAAGTCACCTCCTTTGTCCTGCCGATCGGCGCGACGATCAATATGGACGGCACCAGCCTGTACCAGGCTGTGGCCGCCGTATTTATTGCCCAAGCCTATGGCATCGAGCTGGGCTTAGGCGCCCAACTCACGATCATCACCACCGCCCTGGCGGCGAGTATCGGCTCCGCGGCCGTTCCGGGAGCGGGGATGGTGATGTTAGTGATCGTACTGGCCCAGGCGGGGATCCCGGAAGTAGGCTTAGCGCTCATCTTTGCCGTAGACCGGCCGCTCGATATGTGCCGCACGGTAGCCAACGTGACCGGCGATGCTACGGTAGCTATTCTGGTGGCCAAATCCGTAGGCAAGTTGGGTGACCCCCAGGAACGCCGGCTGGACGATTACTACACCGAAACTACTCGGTAGCCGGGTTCACGACCGCGATTTCGGCTAGGCGGAAGAACCCGTCCCTAATTTCCAGTTCGGGTATAAATCCGAGGGGCACCTCCCCGCCGTCCCCGACCTCGTCGGTCAGGCGCACGCCGAAAGTGTAGGTGCCGGCGGGAAATTCGGCGGGCACCGGGAAGGTGTAGCTCAACCAGTTGGCCAGGTGCAGCTCTCCTACGGTGTTGGCTCCGGAGGGGATCGAATATATTTTGGTTTCCGGGCCGGTGAGAATGGCATCCATGGTATAGCGGGCGTTCGGGTCTACGCTGCCTACGGTGCGCCATTCCATCTGTACTTCGAATTTGTCACCGGCTTCGACATCACGGGGGATGGTAAGGGCATATACGTAATGCCCGACGCCGTCGATCGGTTCGGAAACCACGCTGTCGCTGAGGTCGATTTGCTGGCGGTCGTTCGGAGTGCAGGCCAGTACGCAAACACTAAGCAGGAGAGGAATGAAGTTTCGCAAGTGGCGGGGATTTACTAGTGCAATCCCCACCAATGGGTGAAATGTTTAATCGATCGGGATCCGGTTGGGCAGGATGCCGCCCGCAGTCGCCCGAAAAAAGTTAAATCCTCGCCAAAACGGGTGAATTTAATCGGAAGCGCTTTGGCCCGTGGCCTCGAAAGGGGAAATCTCCCTACCTTGTCCTGATCCGTTTGACCGGGAGGCTAGCTTTTGACCGGGACAATCGAATTCGTTACGAAGCGGGGCAAGTTCATGAAGCGGGGCCCGTTTTAGTAACCTTATTACTATAGAACTTACGACGCCAAACCACTTAGTAGATGAGATCACTTTTCGTAATACTTGCCATCCTGCAGTGGGGGCAAGGCTACGCCGCGCAGATCTATCTTCTCTTCGGACAAGATTGCGGCGAACGCATCCGGTACCAAAGAACGGTGGAGGACGCGCCTCAAATGGACTACTTTTCCTACAGCCTGCCAGCGGGGTTCGGCGTACGGGTATTGCTGGAAACGGATGCCGCGGGCGCGATCGTGAGCAGCCGCCCTCCGGAATCCGCGCTCTCCTGCGAAAGCTTTACCCTGACGGAACCACAAACGGACCGCATCAACAACGGAATCGACCATCTTTTCCTCATCACGCCGCTGCCCGAGGGCGGCTACCGGCAGGAGCCCGTCCTGATGGCGGCTATTCTGAAAGAGATGAATGGGAGCATCAGTTATCGCTCGCCCCTTGCCGCCTTCTCGTTCGACCGGGAAAATAGCGTAATCGGTGTAGACCTGGGCGAGGGGGGCGAAGGGGCCGAAGTTCTTTTTGAAGGGCAGCAGGGCAGTGGGTGTGAACGGAGTTACCTGCTGCGTCAGCATAATCCCGGTACCGCCTATCCCTATATCAGCTATCGCATGGTTCCCGGCCTCGGTGTGCTGGAACGGCACCTCACCGGCGACGGCCGCTTTAGCAAGGGGGAGTCGATCGCCGCCGTAGAGGTAAACGGTACATCCGTGAGCGACTACCTGCAGAACAACTGCGAGCAGGTCAAACCCGCCACGACCTTTGTACCCCTATACATCGAACCGGAGCCCATCGCCGCAGTCGGACCCGCCGTCGATCAAACCGTTGTGCCGGAGACCAAAACCATCGAATCGGCACCGTCCGTAACTGCGCCTACTTCCCTTCCGCCGGCTACGATCCACGTCGTGGCACCCGGCGAGACACTCTACGCCATATCACGACGCTACGGGGTCACCGTCGCGGAACTGCAACGCGCGAATCGCTTAACCGGCAATACTATCCGGGTCGGGCAGGAGCTAGCCATCGGCAACGACTATGCAGCTCCCTCACCCGCCGTTCCGGTACCGGATACGGAGGAGTATACTGCCCCAGCGCCCTACGACTACTACGAAAATACCCCTGCAAGTTCCCAGGTAGTCGTTCCTCCCGCCGCGAGCCAGCCCGTGATCGTACCTGCGGCCAGCAGTCCGCCCGTGGAAGTTCCGGCGTCCGACTTACCGGCCCCGATCGATAGACCCTCTTACGCAAATACCGCCGAGTACCACCTGGTTCAGGCGGGAGAAACCCTTGCCAGCCTGGCCCGACGGTACGGTTATACGACCGAGCGTTTCCGGGAATTCAACAATTTGGGTGACGCGCAGGTCGCGCTGGTCGGGCAACGCCTTAAGACAAGCCATTGCAGCTGTCCGGCAAGCGAAAGTCGCCCGCGACCGACGGCGACTCCGGCCATCGACCCTCCACCTACCGAATATTCCAATTCGTATCCAGCCGCACGCCCCGTTGTTGCCCCGTCGCAGTACCGCCCCATCGATGGCGATCCGGAGGAGGCTGAGGGTTCCCAATCGGTTTCCGCTCCACCCGCGTACGGTGTGCCCCTACAACAGGAAAGGGCGGTACACACGGTAAAGGAGGGAGAAAGCCTCTACGGAATTGCGCGTCAGTACCGGATGACGGTGGACGAACTCCGCGAGCTCAACGAGTTGCTTCCCGCGGATGTGATCGTCCCCTTCCAACGACTGTACGTAAACTAATCAATGGTGAGATACCTTCTAAGGGGTATCACCGACTCCGCCTATGGCCTCCCTACTTATTTTTGCGCTGCTCTCCATCGCTTTCAGTTTTCTCTGCTCGATCTTCGAGGCCGTGCTACTCTCCATCACCCCCAGTTACGTAGAGGTGAAAGTGCAGGAACAATCCGCTACGGGAGAATTGTTGCAGCGCTTTAAAAAGGAGCTCAACGAACCCCTAACCGCGATTCTATCGCTCAATACCATTGCCCATACGGTAGGGGCCATCTTGGTGGGTGCCAGCACCGGTGCCGCCTTTGGTGAAGGCGGCTTTACGTTACCGCTTATTGGTTATGACCTTTCGTATGAAGTGATCGTCAGTGTTTTGATGACTTTGGCGATACTCATCTTTTCCGAGATCATCCCGAAAAACCTCGGAGCCACCTATTGGAAGCAACTGGCTCCGTTCACCGTAAAGGCCCTTAACGTACTGGTCAAGATTTTCAAACTGCTCGGCATCGTTCAGATGTCCAATGCCCTGAATAGACTCATGGGGGGCGGGGAAACCCACGGTACGAACCTCACCCGGGTAGAATTCGCCATGATGGCCGAAGCCCAAACGAAACAGGGCCAATTGAAGGAGGAGGAGGGCCGTATCCTCCGCAATCTGCTCGATTTCGAATCCCTTACTGTACATGATGTGATGACTCCCCGCACGGTGGTGGTGGGGGCATGGTCAAAAAGTACCATCCGGGAGTTTTATGAGAAGTTCGATGATAGTCCCTTCAGTCGGTACCCCGTATTTGGTGAAACGCGGGATCAGGTCCTTGGCTACGTTCTAAAGGATATGGTCTACAAAGCCATCATCGAAAAGCGGGACGACGAGCCCATCCTTGAACTGGTCCGCGATCTGCTTACCATCCCCCAGGATACTTCCCTGCATAAGCTCATCAACCTGATGCTCGAACGCCGCCAGCCCGTTGCCCTGGTTGTCGACGAGTTCGGCGGCATGGAAGGACTGGTTACCATGGAAGACGCCATGGAAACCTTACTGGGCCTGGAGATCATGGATGAGATGGACAGCACCCAGGACATGCAACGGCTGGCGCGGGAGCGCTGGAAGGCGCGGGCACGGGCCATGGGGCTGGAGGTTCCGGAAACGAGCGGTACGCCAAAATCTTCCGCAACCGCCGAACCAACTAAAACGGCTACCGACGCTCCGGAGCAGCAGGGATCGCACCCCGCAAACCAAGCTCGATAACCTCCACGTTCGTAATCCGGCCGGAGTCGATCTGGAATCGCATGGCCGTACGCATGCGATGGAAGCCATGCCGGCCACAAGCACCTGGATTGATGTGCAATACACCGAGTTGCTTATCCATCACCACTTTTAGAATGTGACTGTGCCCACACAGGTATAGATTGGGCCGCAACTCCTTCAGAAGGTTCCGTACTCTTGCCGTATACCTTCCGGGATATCCTCCGATGTGCGTCATAAATACGGACAGTCCGGCGACGGTGAACGATTGATCCAATGGACACCGATTGCGGATGGCGGTGTCATCTATATTGCCGTAGACCGCCCGGATCGGCTTGAAAGCTTCCAGCTCATTTAGTACCGTCGAGTCGCCGATGTCGCCAGCGTGCCACAATTCGTCGCAGTCTGCAAAGTGATGGTACAATGCCGGATCAAGGTAGGAATGCGTGTCGGAAAGTAGGCCTATCTGCATTACTCGGCGGATTTCAGGCGATAAATACCCATGGTAAGGATGCCTGCGGGTTTGATTTCTATGACCGGATTGGCGTAACGTCCCTCGTGGCGAAACGCCGCTTCTATGTCGGAATTGATAAAGTTTGTCGCCAGAAAGTCTGCCCGGTTTTCATCCCCCTCGCTTCGTAGGCGCCCCCGTAACGGTTGGGGTAGGGAAAGCAGATTGTCCTGGCAAGGCCAGTTGGCGCAGTTTACCGTTCTGGTTTCTCCCTCCGGAACGGAGTTTGCCAGTCGGGTGAGTGCTTCCCGATATCCAACACCCCAATAGTCCATATCAAAACGGGATACAAGCGGTTCGCCGTGGATCAGGTAGTTAAAGTATACGTTTTGGTGAGGGTGATACCTCACCATATCGAAGGCCGTAACCGCTAGCGTGATTGTTAGAATGGCCGCCGCCACCGGGGGATACAATCGCCGCCAGTACGCGAATCCCACCAGAGCCAGATAGACCAGTCCGGGATAGACGAAGTGCATATGCCGCCATCCATTATAGAGCGTCGATCCTAGCAAGATGACAACTACGATGGGGCCGATAGACAGACCGGACTGGGTAAAATAACACTGAGTGGCAAAGTCCTTCCAAAGTCTACCCCTTCGAATAGCTACCCATGAGTGACGCAGGGTCTGAAGTCCCCCCGTGAGGGATAAGAGGACGTAAGCTACGGGCGTAGTGATCACGATCCACGCCGGTATGTAGTATGCCGGGACGTCGACCGCCGCGATCCTATCCCCAAACAGTAGATTATACCCTCCCCAGTCAAAGTCAGACATCTCTGAGAAGGCACCAATCAACCTCGATAGCGTGTCTTCCCACAGATAAGGGAAAAAGGGGATCATCAGCAGGAGGGAAACAACGGGATACGAAGCGGCCATAAGCAGTTCCCGGTAGCCTTTGCGACCACCGGTAAATTGCTCCCAAACCAGGATCGCAACCGTTGCGAACAGGATAATCAAGGCCGGTAATCGGGTGTTTAGGGCCAGCGCGGTAGCGAAGGCATGGGTTAGCAGGGCGGACCAGCTGCGAACCTTCAGAAACCGTAGCAGGGTAAAACTGGCGATCACGTAGAAGACCAGTAGTAAATGGTCCTTTGGATTGAAGAAGGCGTGGGCGAAGATTCGTGGGCTGAGGGTCAACATGACCGTGCCCAGAAGGGGGTACCAAGGGCGTTCGGGCCATCGCAATCGAAGCATCCGGTAAAAGCAGCCCAGGGCCAGTAAATACAACCCGAAATTGATGAGGTGCCGAATCCGGTAATACACGAATGGGTCGTCCTCCACGCCCATATTTAATTCGATCAGGCTGGCAAGGATCTGGTAGATCATCCCATAATTAGCCCACTGATAGTCTTCCAGGTCATAATTTGGTTCGAGGGTTTCGTGCTCGATTCCCAGCTTTTCGGCCGCATAATCCAGAGATACCCGACCGTGCCGTCGCTGGATCGATTCATCCCAACTGATTCCGTAATCATCGAGTACGTTGTAACCGACGAGAACCAGAAGGGTGAAGAAAAGCAGTACTGCCAGGCGGTGGCCAATGCCCATCATTTGAGTTTAGCAGGGTATACACCAATTATAGTGTGCCCTCCGGGAGCCATTTCCACGATCGGTCTAGCAAAAATATCTTCCCGGGCCAAAACCTGTTCCCGGTGGGTGGGATAGTAAAACTCGGTGGCAAAATAGTCCGCCTCGTGCCAATGCTCCACCTCCCGGAACTTATTTCTTGTTTCCGGTGGCAGGGCACGTAAATTGGTCATGCAGGCCCATCCGTGGCATTTGACGGTGCGGTACTCGCCTTCGGGAATATCGCGTCCTATCATGACAAAGGCTCTCCGGTAGCTCACGCCCCAAAAATCAAGTTCGTATTGGTCGAGCAAGTTGGGTCCGTTCCAGACCAGCTGGTTGAAATATACTTGTTGGTGCGGATGCATGCGGACCATCGTGATCAGCGTAACTGCCATTCCGGCTCCCAGTACCACCCCAGATATTTTTGGCTTCCAGGCAAAGGCCCGGTCCAGACCGACGACGGCCAGATAGATTAGTCCCGGGTAGATGAAGAACAGATGCCGCCACCCCTGGTACAACCGTGCCTGCAGTACCAGGGCGGCCAGCAGCGGGGCGAAGGTTAGCCCCATAAGAAGTAGATCGGCCCGTTTGGCGGGACTGTCGTACAGGCGTAGGGTACGGAATGATTGCCAGAGCCCGGCCACCGCTACAACCAATCCTACAGCAATGAAGAGCAAGTACACTACCGGAGTGGTAAGGCCGATCCAGGTCGGCAGGTAATACCAGGGAATGGTGCCTGGATTAAGGGTCTCTCCCATAAACAAAACCATGCCATCCCAGTGGTAATCGGCTACGTTGGTTACCGATCGCAACAGGCCGTCTCCCTGGTCCATATAAATGTGCGGATTCCAAAGCACCCCGATCGGGAGGGCCACGACTAGGTAGATGAGCAGTTGTCCCGTTTTACGTCGGAGCTGAGGCGTGGTTAAGGTTTCGTACAGGACCAGGACCACCGTCGCCATGGGAATTAGAATACTTGCCTGGCGGCTGCCGAGTAAGATGCCGGTGGCTACGGCGTGCAACAATACACTTCCCCAAGTGCGAAGCTTTAAAAAGCGTACCAGCGTATAGGTGGTCACCGTGTAAAGTGACAGCATCACCACGTCCTTTGGATCGAAAAAAGCATGGGCAAAGATCCGCGGACTAAGCACCAGCATCACTGCTCCTAGCAGGGGGTACCATTGCTTAGTGGACCAGCGGTAGCGCAACAAGCGATGAAAAGCGATCACCGCGAGAAAGAATAGGAGGAATTGCAAGACATGACGTAGCCGGAAGTACGTAAACTGACTATCATCGAGCCCCAGTACCATCTCGGTTAACAAGGAGGTTGCGGGAAAAAACATGCCGTAAGCCGGCATGGCGCGGTAAAGTCTATCCAACCGCGGGGCCTCAAGTTCCAACAAATCCGCCCAGTAGGTTAGCATCACCCGCCCGTGATCGCGTTGAAGCGCCTCGTCCATGCTCACACCATAATCGTCCAGGATCCATAAGCCAGTGAGAAAATAGGCCACGAAAAACAGGACGGTAGTCGTTCGGCGAATCACGGATTCGAGTTGGGTTGGATTAGCACAGTAGTTCAAGTGCCGCTACTAGAAAATCACGGTTCTCTCCAGCTACAATATCACCATTATCCGTAAAATTTAGGTCGGGCTGTGCCAAGGGGAGGCTGGCGGGTACGCGGGCGCCCAGTGCTTGCAGCGACCACAATAGGGATTGCATGACGTGCTTACCCCTAGGGAGACTGGGCGGGAAGGTGATCGGTAGAACCGACTTACCGCCTGCTTCACCGGAAGTAGCCAACCAATCCAGCGCGTTTTTCAACGGCCCGGGTAAATTATCCAGGTAGGCCGGCGTACTGATGACCACGGCGACTGCATCCGCCCATTGCTTACGCCACGTTAAAATGGGAGTTGGCCACGGAGCCCGGTCCTTAGCGGGTTGATACAATGGAAGGGTGGCGATATCCACGGAGGGTATCACTTTCACGGTAGAAAGAAAGCGGAACGAGTTTAGTAGCCGGGAACTTTGACTGCGGGGATCCGGTGAACCGGAAACCGTGAGCAAGTAAAGGGAGGTCGGTTTAGCGTTCCTCTTCTTCATCGGACTCATCGTCCTCGGCAAGCTCGTCGAGGTCGATGTCGGCTTCTTCTATTTCGTCGTCGTACTTGTCCCCGTATTCCTCGCGGGCTTCATCAGTCAGGATGCCATCGTCATCGTAGTCGTCGTCGTCTTCGATGATCAGCTGGGCTTCGGACTTAGTCATGCGGATCAGGTAATACTTCTCGGGCGTCTCGAAGGGTAGGGCGCTGGCTATCTTTCCGTTCACGTCGGTGAACCGGATGAGGTTACGCTCGAAGCCGTTAGGATAATTCAGCTTTATCTGTTCGAGCAGCTCGTCGTCGAGCTTATCGTAATTCTTAATGACGCGGGGCTTACTCATACGCGGGATAGGGTCGTTCGATGGGGGGGGATAGCAGGCCCGGCGGAAAGCCGGGCCCGTATCACCTCCGGATTATTTATTTGGCTACGCTTAGCGATTGCTTGTGGTCGGCCAGGAATTTTTCAAGACCGGAATCGGTCAGGGGGTGCTTGAATAGGCTTTCGAAGCTACTCAGTGGGCAGGTAACCACGTCGGCACCGGCCTTGGCGGCATCTACGATGTGCTTCCCGTTACGGATAGAGGCGGCCAGGATCTGGGTTTCGAAACCCTGAATAGCATAGATCTCGGCGATATCGGAAATAAGGGTCATGCCCTCCCAGCCGATGTCGTCGATGCGGCCGATGAAGGGGCTCACGTACGTAGCACCCGCCTTGGCGGCGAGGATCGCCTGTCCGGCACTAAATACAAGCGTACAGTTGGTACGGATGCCGTTGGCGCTACACCAGGCAAGGGCTTTAACCCCCTCGCGGATCATCGGAATTTTCACGACGATGTTGTCGGCGATCTTGACCAGTTCGCTGGCCTCCCGCTTGATTCCGTCCAAATCGGTGCTGATCACTTCCGCACTGACGTCGCCATCGGTGATCTCACAGATGGCGGCGTAGTGGTTGCGCACGTTTTCTTCTCCGCTGATGCTTTCTTTCGCCATCAGGCTGGGGTTGGTAGTTACGCCATCCAGGATGCCGAGGCTTTCGGCTTCGCGGATGTCGTCAAGATTGGCGGTGTCGATAAAGAATTTCATAAGCGGTAATTTGTGTCTTTACTGGCGCTAACATACCACCGCCCGGGATGTTTCCAAGCATTCCGGGTAATATCGGCGACCGTAGGCCCGCATTTTTTTCCCGTAACGGGTTTTCTAACGGCTATATTGGTAATTGAGGGAGAAAAGGCGTACCTTTGCGCCCGGCAAAACCGGCTGCCCCCTGGCGGGAGTAGGTCGGTCTTCTATAACCAAAGGACAATACGTCACTATGCCAGTTAAAATTCGCCTTCAGCGCAAGGGCCGCCGCAAGCGCCCATTCTACCACATCGTTATCGCGGACGCCCGTGCTCCCCGTGACGGTAAATTCATCGAGAAGATCGGTACCTACAATCCGATGACCGTTCCGGCCACCATCGAACTGGACCGCACCGCCGCCTACGACTGGCTGCTTAAGGGTGCGCAACCCACCGACACCGTTCGTGCCATCCTCCGTTTCAAGGGCGTACTCTACCGCAAGCACCTCATGCGGGGTGTCGAAAAAGGAGCCCTGACTCAGGAAGAGGCCGACCAGAAGTTTGACGAGTGGATCGAATCCAAGGAAGGAACGGTAGCCGAACGCCGCGCCGCTCAGGAACGGAAGGACGCAGAATTCCGCGCCGCCGTTTCCGGAACGCCACCGACACCCCCCGAGCCGGAACCGGAGCCCGAAGCCGAGGCTACGGAGGCTACTGAGGAAGCCACTGAAGACAACCCGACCGCCGAACTCGAAGCCGCGCGTGCCGAAGGTTCAACCGAGGAAAGTCGCAAGGAGGCCGCCGGCGTTGCCGGAGAAGCACAGGCCGAAGCCGAATCAGCGGAAGCCGCCGGAGAGGCACTGGAGCAAGCTAACGAAGGCGAAGCCGGAGATGCCGCTACCGGCAATATCGAAAAAGAAGTTTAGTACACTTCTGTTATCAAGCAATCAAGCCCCGTCAGCAAGCCGCTGGCGGGGCTTTTGCTATTCATACGCTTTCCAGGCCTCCATCAACTGGAGCGTGAAGGGGCCCGGGGAGCCAAATGCACGGTTGCTGAACGTCGAGCCACTGACGATTTGGGTGATGGGCATCGCCCCCTTAACGGAACTGCAAATAATGGCCTCGTCCGCAGCAAGTAGCTCGGAGGTGGTTACCTTCCGTTCTTCGATTGAAATACCCATCTCGGCCGCCAATTTCAGCAGGTGGTGCCGGGTGATGCCTAACAGGATGTCCTCTACTGGCGCGATTAACTTCCCTTCCCGAACGATCATGAAGTTGGAGCGATCGCTCTCCCGTACGTGTCCGTCGCGATCAACGTAAAGAGGGTACTGTGCACCCACCCGCTTTAGCGCGGGCTGAATGCGGATCCCTTCGATGTAATCGATCGATTTGATTCTCGGTAGCTGCCGCTCGTAGCGGTGCAGGAGTACCGTGCATCCCTTTTCGTAATAAAATTCGGCGGGTTGGGAGAAGGCGTACGGAAGGGCGAGAAAGTTGGGATCCCGTGGCGTATAGCCGTCTTCGGCGTACCCGCCCGTGAGAACAAAGCGAATTCCGCCATCTCCCCCTCCGTTGCGATGGATCAGTTCCTCTACGATTTGCTGTAGCTCCGCGTCGGTATAATCAAGGGGCAGGTGTAATCCTTCGGCACTGCGGCGAAATCGCGCCGCGTGGTCCGACACGAACCGGGGCCGTCCGCTACGGTAGCGGAAATAATCGAACACACCATAACCACGCAGAATCGAGAGATCCGAAACGTGGAGCGTTGCGGCGTTACGGGAAAGGTAAGCCCCGTTTAGATAAATCGTGTCGAGCATCTTACAAGATTATGGTACCGGAGAATACGAAGGTGGCCGGACCGATGAGCCGTAGGTCGGTAAATGCCCCGCCGCTCCGGTTGCCCGTCACCGCCAGTTGGCCACCCCGGGCGAGCACCCCGACACGAAAGTTGCCGGAGGCCAAGGGATCGGTTCGGTAAAGGTGTCCGATCGCGGCGGCGGTTACTCCCGTGCCACAGGCAAGGGTCTCGTCTTCTACCCCCCGTTCGTAGGTGGCAATGCGTAGACCGTCGGTCGCGCTTTCCACGAAATTTACGTTGATGCCCTGATCTGCGAAAGCAGGGGAACGCCGAACTGCCCGGCCGGTGGTGACCACGTCAATTTCCCGGAGATCGGGAACAAAACGCACGTAGTGAGGCGAGCCCGTATCCAACACCAGGTCTTGCTCACCGACCTCCTGGATCGCCGAGACCGGGTTCATCCCGAGTGCCACCTGCCCGTCGTCCAGGATGGTGGCATCATGGGGTCCGTCGATCGCTACAAATCGACATGTGGAGCCGATCAGCTTCAATTGATGGGCGAACCGTACGATGCAGCGACCACCGTTGCCGCACATCGTACTTTCCCTTCCATCCGAATTGTAGTAGATCATTCGAAAATCAAAACCCTCGGCTCCCTGGCCGAGCAACATAAGCCCGTCGCCACCGATACCAAACCGGCGATTGCAGAGTCGCTCGATGGTCTCCCGGGTAAGTTGAGCGGACAATTCGCCGGTTCGATCATCACACAAGATGAAATCGTTACCCGCACCCTGGTACTTTGTGAAGTCGATATGCATCTACTGCTGTTCTTTTATTCGTAGGGAATCGGCCGCGGCACGGTCTCGGTCCGCCTTTTCCTGGTAGTACCCCCGAGATTCAGGCTGATTCAGGGGGTCATCGAAGCCGACTGGAACGTCCAACGTAATGTGGCGGTACGCGGCGATGCTCGCCAGTATGACGATCAGCACTAGGCCGATCAGGGATATCCGCCAGCCGAAGATATTACTGGACGGTGGGGAATCGGGGTCGTTGTCGGGTCGAAGGAACACGGTGCTAAGGTAGGTTTGTCTGTGGGTAACAATGCTACGCCGCCGTGCGTTCTGATGCCGTATGGCATCTCGCTGGATAATCATAGTCGGGCTGGTGGCCTTTTTTTCCGCCTTCCTCGGTGTTGCGGCCGGCCGTTGGATGGTAGCAGACGCCCCCCAGCGATCAGCTTCTCCCGTGGATTTTCGGGCCGAGCTGACTCCGCGCGCCTTCGCCGGTAGTGCGCCTACCCATTTCATAGACGCTTCCGAAAGGGTTATGCCAGCGGTCGTTGCCGTACAATCCTACCGTCATGGCTCCTTGCTGGCGGGGATTGATGAAGGCAGCGTCACCAGTGGGTCGGCCGTCATCATTTCCTCGAACGGCTACATCGCGACGAACCATCACGTCGTGGAAGGGGCCCATCGTATCCGAGTAACCCTCCAGGACCGCCGGGAATTCGATGCCAGAGTGATCGGAATAGACGAAAGCACAGATCTCGCCCTCCTCAAGATCGACGTCGAGGGCCTCGCTGCGGTAGTTTTCGGTGACAGTGATAGTCTGCGGGTGGGGGAGTGGGTTCTCGCGATCGGTAATCCCTACAGTCTTAATAGTACCGTTACCACCGGTATCGTTTCGGCCAAGGGGCGGAGCATTGATGTCCTGCGCGCCGACGACCGCATTGAAACCTTCATTCAAACCGATGCGGCCGTAAACCCAGGCAATAGTGGTGGAGCCCTGGTGAATACCGCCGGCCAACTGATTGGTATCAATACGGCCATTATTACCAACAGCGGTCGCCACGAGGGTTACGCATTCGCCATTCCAGGCAATCTGGCGCGCAGGGTGCTCAACGACCTGCGGGATTACGGGGAAGTAAAGCGCGCGGTTATGGGTGCTTGGATACAGGCGCTTAACGATGCCCAGGCGAAACGGCTGCGCTTACCCACCGCCCGCGGCGCCCTCATCACCAGTCTGACCCCGGATGGTCCGGCCGCGCGTGGGGGACTCGAGGCCGGCGACGTACTAATTGCCATCAACGGTGCTGACGTTAATTCCAGTCCGGAAATGCAGGACCAGCTAAGTCGCTACCGGCCCGGAGAAACCGTACGCGTCACCTACATCCGCAACGGCCGTACCCGGGAACTGAGCATCCTCCTACGCGATAAGCTAAACCAATCGGGACTGCTGGTGAGTGAGCGGTCGGGGGATCTCCTCCAGCGCTTGGGGTTCGAGGTAAAGGCACTCACTTATGAGGAATACGATCGGTTTCCGGAGGGTGGGGTCCGCGTCACGGTCGTATTCAAGGGAAGCCCGGCGGATCGGTCTAACCTCCGGCCCGGTTTCATCATTACTGGCTTCAACGGCCGCCCGGTGGCCAACGTGGAAAGCCTTTTTCTCGGACTGGCCGAAAGCGACAGCCATTTTTTCAAAGGCGTATACCCGGACCACAATACGGAATACTATTATCAGCTAGTGGATTAAAAAAGCTATCCGGAAAGGAACAATTACTCCCCGGACCAAATATGCGGGTTATCCAATCGTTATAGCCTCAGCAGACCATTGGTTCCCATAGCTACGAATTCGAGCCTATTACTTGAATTCTCACGGGTTACCGGTCGCGATGAATTCTACTATTGTACCATTCACAAAACCCCTATCCGTGATTTCATCTTTACGCACGCTTTGTGCCCTGCTTTTCTTTGCCGTCGTTAGTCTAAGCTCCTGCGATGTCGAAAAAACCTTCTACATCGAAAACAAGTCCACCGCAACCGTGCACATGGTCCTTAGCGATCCCATTTGCGATCAGTTCAACGTGCTGAAGTCCCTCGCTAAGGACGGCCGGATCACCCTGAAGCCAGGTTTCGATACTACCTTTTTGCTGGGCCCGGGCGGTTGGGACGATCGCACCGAGCGCTTCGATCTGCGGGAGTGCATTGATAACTCACTGGTGCCCGTAGGCGGCGGGGAAGACGGCGTCGGCGAAAAACCCGCTTTCTTTATGAACCAGTATGGTTACAAAGACCACGAAATGAAACTCATTTTCGAGTAAGGATCACCTTCAGCGACCCGTCGGTGCTGCGGTAGCGAGGACTAAGGTTATCTTTGACGTAAGTACTGCCTTCCCCATGCCAAATGTCTCCCACCGTAGCCAGACGGTGCCGCTGTCGCCCTTTCGAAAATTGATTCCGCTCGCCGATCGGGCAAAACGGGCCGGTAAGCATATTTACCACCTGAATATCGGCCAGCCCGATATCAAAACCCATCCCCAGGCGGTAGCGAAATTTCGTCAGCTCCCCTGGCAAATTCTGGATTATAGTCCCAGCAACGGTATCGACAGCTACCGCGAGGCCCTGTGCGGGTACTACCGGCGCTTCGATGTGTCCCTCACCGCGGATGAGATCATGGTCACTACCGGTGGCTCCGAAGCCATTCTTTTCTTTATGCTGGCCTGCTTGGACCCCGGAGATGAGATCATTATCCCGGAACCGTTCTATGCCAATTACAATGGCTATGCCCACATTGCCGACGTCCGGGTAGTACCGATCACCTGCAAGATTGAAGACGGCTTCAGCATTCCCTCCGCCGAAGCCTTTGCGCGTAAAATTACCCCCCGCACGAAGGCCATTGTCATTACGACTCCCAATAACCCAACCGGAGCCTGCTATAGCCGCGACGAGCTCGACCGCTTATCTGCCATCGTTCGTAAGCACGACCTGTTTTTTTGTGCCGACGAGGTGTACCGGGAATTCAGCTATGACCATCCACTACAGTCCATTCTGCAGTTGCCTGACCTGGAAAAGCATGCCATTGTCATCGATTCGGTCTCGAAGCGGTACAGTGCAACGGGCGCGCGGGTCGGATCGTTGGTTAGTCGCAATCTCGAAGTACGGGAAAGTGTCGATCGTTTCGCCAAGCTGCGGTTGAGCCCCCCCGGACTCGGTCAACGGCTTAGCGAGATCATGCTGGAAGACGACGGTAGCTACCTCCAGGGCGTCAAGGAGGATTATCACCAGCGCCGGGATACCGTTTACCAACGCCTAAGCCGCATGCCCGGTGTTTATTCCTACAAACCCGGCGGTGCCTTTTACTGCTTCGCCCGCTTCCCGATTCACGATAGCGAGGATTTTTGCCGTTGGCTTCTCGAAGATTTTGAGTACGAAGGTGCAACCGTCATGCTCAGTCCGGGACCGGGCTTTTACGCCACTCCCGGCCTGGGCTACGACGAGTGCCGCATCGCCTACGTCCTCAACTCGGAAGACTTGGAACGAGCCATGGACTGCCTGGAAGAAGCCCTAAAGGTGTATCCGGGCGTGGACGCGGAAGCCATGGCTTCCGGCAAATTGCAGGCTTAATCCCGCGCCCGCACCCGTTCGGCCACCCGGTCAAGTAAGACTGATTCGACCCACCGTCCGTATTGCAAACCGCTGGGGTGGAGGTTGTCCTCCGCCACCAGCAGCGGCTCGGCTAGACCCTTTCGGGAGATGTCGGTAATGTCGTAAAACATAACCCCCTTTTCTGCGGCGATCCGGGTGGCGGCGGCGTTAAATCGGTCGATTTCCTTGCTGATCGCTTCGTTCCCACCACCAAACGGGGTGTACGCGTAATCGGGTATCGAAAGAACGAAAACGCTGGCCGTATCCCCCCCGGCAAAACCGATGGCGGACTCGAGTAATGCCGAGAAGCGCGTTTCGTACCCTTCCACCGCGAAGCCCTGGTACAGATCGTTTACCCCGATGAGCAGACTGACCATATTCCAGTCGTTACCCGGCGGATCGGCCAGAAGGGCGTTAGCGAGGTTGTCGGTCCGCCACCCGTTTCTGGCAACGATCTCCAGCGGTAAAAGTCGAATGCTTTCCTGCTCCAACAGTGCCGTTGCCAACTGGTCGGGCCAGCGTTGCTCGGCCTCGACGCTGGTCCCGATGGTATAGCTGTCGCCCAGTGCTAAGAAGGATAGGGTGGTATCGGATTCCACGGTGGAGTCGGGTAGGGATGGCGGTTGAAAATCGTTGTCCTCGTTGTCACAAGCGAAACAGAGAACGCAGCAGAAAAATAGGAGGATACGCATGGTACAAGCTACGGAATCGTCACCGCCCCGGTTTTAGCGTATTGCTGGCGCCTTCCTCAATAGCGGTAAGCTTTAACTGCATTGACGAACGCTTTCACCCCGTCCAGCGGAGTATCCGGGTAGACCCCATGACCCAGGTTGGCGATGTGGTGGCGTCCAAATCTGTCCAGCATCTTTACGGTAGCGGTGGCAACTTGCTCGGGCTTGGCGTAGAGTTGGGTCGGATCCAGGTTCCCCTGCAGGACTTTGCCCTGCACCTGCGCTCGTGCCGCCCCGACATCCGCGATCCAGTCCAACTGAATCACCTGACAGGGTATTTCCGCAATGTGCGGGATGGCGTGGCGCGCATCCTTAGCGAATACGGTTACGGGGACATCGTTCAGTTCCCGGCAGATCAGGTCGATGTACCGGAGGGAAAATTCCCGGTAGTGATCGGGGGGCAGTACACCGGCCCAACTGTCGAAGATCTGGATGAGATCGGCTCCGTGGCGCGTTTTTTCCTTTAGGTAGGCCGCCGTTGCCAGCGCAATTTTCTCCAGCAGGCGGTGGCTCAGTTCCGGCTCCTGGTACAGCATCCGCCGGGCTTTGCTGAACGTTTTGCTACCTCCGCCTTCGACCATATAGGCGAAAATGGTCCAGGGAGCGCCCGCGAATCCGATGAGCGGTACCCGGTTGGCGAGCCGCGCTTTGGTGGCGTCCAGAGCGTTAAATACGTACTCCAGGTGTGCGGGCGCGGCTTCGGCGGGGCGCAGGGCATCGATGTCCGCGGCCGTCTTAATGGTTTTGGGGAAGCGGGGGCCTACCTTTTCTACCATAGTATAGTCCAGTCCCAGCGCCTCGGGGATGACCAGGATGTCGCTAAAGATGATCGCGGCGTCGACACCGAGTTCATCCACGGGCTGCACGGTTACTTCGGCGGCCAGGTCGGGGGTGGAGACCAATTCCTTGAATCCCGAAAGCTGGGCCCGGAGCGCGCGGTACTGGGGCAAAATGCGGCCGGCCTGGCGCATCAGCCAAACGGGGGGACGCTCGGTAGTTTCACCGCGGGCGGCGCGCAGAAAGAGATCGTTTTTGTACATGGCGCGAAGGTAGCAAGCCCGGGCCGGAGAAGTGTCAGCGCAGGACTAGGTTTGTACCGCCCCGACGTTGAAGCGTTCCACCGGTGCGTGGGTGGCCGCCTCGATGCCCGCGGAAATGTAGGCCCGCGTCCGTCGCGGGTCGATGATCTCGTCCACCCAGAGCCGGGCGGCGGCGTAGTAGGGGCTGGTCTGGGTGTCGTACCGCTCGGTGATCTTGTCCAGGAGTTCCTTCTCCTCCCGCTCGCTCACTTCCTCTCCCTTGGCCTTCCGGCTGCCGACCTGGATCTGCAGCAACACCTTCGCGGCCTGCTCGCCGCCCATCACCGCCAGTCGGGCCGTGGGCCAGGCCAGCATTAACCGGGGGTCGTAGGCGCGGCCACACATGGCGTAGTTGCCCGCGCCGTAGCTGTTACCGACCACGATGCTGAACTTGGGTACGGTACTGTTGCTGACAGCGCTGACCATCTTCGCGCCGTCTTTGATGATACCGCCCTGTTCCGAACGGCTGCCGACCATAAATCCGGATACGTCGTGGAGGAAGACCAGCGGGATATTCTTCTGATTGCAGACCATAATGAAGCGGGCGGCCTTGTCGGCGGAGTCGCTGTAGATCACGCCGCCGAATTGCATTTCCCCCTTGCCACTGCGGACCACCTCCCGATTATTGGCCACAATACCTACCGACCAACCGTCGATGCGGGCGTAGGCGCACAGGATGGTTTGTCCGTATTCTTTTTTATACTCCGTGAAGGCGCCATTATCGACCAGTGCGGCCAGGAGGGCGCGGCCGTCGTAGGGCTTTGACCGCTCGTCGGGTAGAACGCCGAGCAGGGCCGAGGGATCGTGGCTGCCGGGCTCGCTGCGGTCAAATACGGTTTCGATCTTGGCAGGAACTTTATCCATCAGATCCCGGATGGTAGCGAGGCATTCCTGGTCGTCGGTGCATTTATAGTCGATTACGCCGCTCACCGAGGCGTGCATTTGCGCCCCGCCGAGGGCTTCTTTATCGACCTTCTCCCCGATGGCGGCCCGAACGAGGTAGGGTCCGGCCAGGAAGATGCTGCCCGTTCCTTCGACGATCAGGCTTTCGTCCGACATGATCGGCAGGTAAGCACCCCCCGCCACGCAGCTGCCCATGACCGCGGCAATCTGGGTAATGCCGAGTGCACTCATCCGGGCGTTGTTGCGGAAAATTCGGCCGAAGTGGTCGCGGTCGGGGAAGATCTCGTCCTGGAGGGGCAAAAACACCCCGGCGCTATCCACCAGGTAGATGATCGGCACGCGGTTTTCCATGGCGATCTCCTGGGCACGGAGGTTCTTCTTTCCGGTGATGGGAAACCACGCGCCAGCCTTGACCGTGGCGTCGTTGGCAACGATCACGCAGAGTCGGCCCGATACCCGCCCGTAGCCGGTAATGACGCCACCGGCCGGGCAGCCACCGTATTCCGCGTACATCTCATAGCCGGCGAAGGCACCGAATTCCAAGAATTTGCTACCCGGGTCGATCAGTTTCGCTACCCGCTCCCGGGCGGTCAATTTCCCTTTCTGGTGTTGTTTGGCGATTCGGCCGCTGCCGCCGCCCTTGTAAATCGCTTCCAGGCGGTGGTTTAGCCGCGATAGCTGCAATAGCATACTATCCTCGTGCTCGGCGGCGGTCAATTGGTCTTTGGTCATGATCGGTGGTTAGGCGGGTGAAAAGTACGATATTCGCGGCAACCCCCGGCCTGACATGAACTACAGCATCATCGGACTACTCATCGAGCTGGCGCTTTTCGCCTGTGGCGCCTACCTCTACCTTTATGCCCGCGGGATAGTCCGACCCGGCACCGGCGAGGCCCGTCAGCGTGCCGAAACCTTTCGCCGTGATAATGCTACCTGGATGCGCTTTCTCGGGCTCGCGCTGGCCGCATTGATGCTCGTGAACGTGGTGCTGCACCTGCGGGAACTGCTTGCCTAGGGAACCTCGTCGTCCGCCGACCTTCTCGTCCGCCGAGCAGGTTACGACCCTGCCTTATCGGTTATACCACGAGTGCACGATAATACTTATGAGTAATTACCGCCGCAGGACCACCGGAACCGGGCAGCTATCTATTCCAAACCAAAGCCCAAAAAAACAAAAGGCGAGGACCTCCTAAGAGATCCTCGCCAATTGTACCCGGAACGGGAATCGAACCCGTACTCCCAGTACTGGGAACTGGATTTTAAGTCCAGCGCGTCTACCAATTCCGCCATCCGGGCGTGGTAGGCCGCAAAACTACGGATTATGTTCGATTTGCCAAGCGGTGTATCCTACAACCAGACTTTTACTCCCTTCCGCCCGGATACCGCCTCCAAGGCCGGTGTCTGCAGGGGCTGGCCGGCCAGGTAGTCGTTGTAGTAGGCCGAGGGTCGGTTGCGCAGGGTGCGGCGTAAGGATTGCGCAGTGGCCTCCCCGCGGCAGGCAATATTCATGATCCCGTACTTCGTGTGGGGTGACGGCTTCTTCGCCGGAGTGCCTTTGTGGTCCAGCCGCATATCCAGGATGAGGACGTCTCCGGCCTTCGAGGGGATGGCTACCTTATCCGGGTGCCGCTCCATCCGGTCGAAGTGACTGATGCCCGCGATCTTTTTGGCCTTGAGCAGTCCTCTTTCCAGCAGACTCATGTGGGCGATACGGTGGTAGAAATCCGGGTCGTGGTGGGTGCCCGGTACGAGGGTGATTCCGCCGCCGTAGTCGGGGTGGTTGTCTTGCAGATAGAGGACGGTCATCGACGCAGCGAAGTCATCTTGCCAGTGGTACGCTTCGGCTTGCTCGTCGATGAAGGTGCTGTCTTTATGCCAGAAGTAGTAGCGGCTTTTGTGGATGGCCGGTTCCGCCAGAATGATGGGATCGGGACCAAACAACTCCGCTATTACGGCCAGGTAGCGGTCGTTGAAGATGATTTCCGCAAGTCCGGGAATCCGCTCGTAAATGTCGGTGGTGAGGTGGTCGTTGCTGTTGGGGGCGGCCGCCCAGCCGCCGTCCGCTTCGTGGCGCTCGATGAGCTGGCGGATGCGGGCAATGTCCTCCGGGGTGTAAACTTCGGAGGCCAGGTAGTAGCCCTGTTGTTGGTAAAAGTCGGTGGGAGACAGGGTAGGGGTGTACATGCACCAAAGATACGGCGGACGCTACTGGCCTGGCTGGCCGGCACCTGCGCTCCGGCGCCCTACATTGGAGAGAAGGTGGCCACAATGGCCCCGGCGGTGTCGCGCAGCACAAGGTTGTCTTCCATGAATTCGTAGGAGCTGGCCCCCTCGAGCGCCTCGAAGAACTGCTGCTCGGTGGCCAGCTCGGGGCAGGCCATCTTCGTCGCGATCGGGTGCGGGATGTCGATGCTTCCTTCTGCTACGATCGCGTATTCGGTGCGGTAGCGGTTGCACGCTGCCAATCCGGCAAGGCCGTTGCCGAGGATGGTAAAGGTGAGCGTAGGTTGGTTCTTGCCGATGTCCACCGGTGTGCCATCCAGGGTCTTCAACTGCCAGGTAGTGCCGTTCAACCCGGTGGTGTCCTTCGCCAGGTGGTAGCGGTCGGTGAGCTGGCCTTCGATGCTTTGGTTCACCAGGTCGAGTTGCCGGAGGTGGTTTTCTCCTACCTGGTAATAAATGGGCCGGTTGGTGGAGTCGATACCGAGTAGCTTGATGCCGCCGCCGTCGCGGTCCCATTCGAAGTTTCCTGTTTCGACGACCGGTTGCGCTGTCCCTCCCTCGGGAGTGGTTTCCAGGCGAAACGTTCCGTCCTTCCGAAGCTGCAGCCCCGTTACCAGGTTGTTGCCGTCGGACGTAGGCACTGTACCGATGTAGGTGCCCGGCCAGTCCAGGCTGTTCCGACTGTTATCCCCTACCGACACTTCCGGTCGGGCGGGTGAGTTGGTGGCCGGAGCGGGTGGGCGGTGACAGTGCATGGCGGTACAGAGCAGAAGGAAGGCGCCGACACCGGCTAGCAGACAACGCATCATTTTCGGTTTTGGCATGAAGGGTGGCAAGGGCGAAGATACGCTACCGTGTCCCTTCATTCGCCGAGGGTCGGCAGATGTTTGAGCCGGTGATAATTAAGCGCCATCCGGATGCAGGCGCGCGTTTCCTGCTCCGGAATTTTTTCGCCCGGGCGGAATAAAATGGCTCGGCTAGTTTCGTAGCGAAAGGTATCCCCGAACAGGCTTTTAATGGTAGGCACCAGTCGGCTGGTGCACTTGAAATACAAGGCATATTGGTTCGGGCTTTTCCGCTTCCAGGCTATCCGCAGGGTACTGCCGTGCGGAGTCAGGTAACTTGGCTCGCCCCACTTCAATGTTTCATCCAGCCGGCCGATCCTTTCGTCCGATCGGGCCACGGCCAAAATTATCGCCCGAAGTTGCTCCAGACCGGGCCGAACGGTATCCGGGTAATCGGCAAATACGCGGGCAACCCGTGGATCCGTAGTGAAAACGAGATCGCTCATAGGAGGCTAGACGGATTTATTTTGCGCCGGGGCGCGGGTGAAAAGAATGCACGGGGCCTGACCTTTCCAACAATTTACTGCCTGGTACCCATCCTTGGGGAAAAAGATTGTCAAGAACCTTTGTCCGGATGCCACGTTTGGCGAGAACAATCGCCCGCGGGCGGTTGATTTCGACCCTTACATCCCGAGTGCAAATGAGTAAGCTAAACGATTGGATCGGCAAATCCGACGACGACCTGAATGAGGACGAGCAGAAGATCTTCAACGAACTAGGCCTCTTTGGAGATTCCCGGCGAAAGTTCCTTGGGAAATTGTCCGCCGCCAGCCTCAGCATCTGGGCGGCCTCGAACTTTCGGCTGAACGCCCTCATCCCGGCGGGGGAGGAAATGCCCCCCGCCCTGAAGGCCCTGCTGAATGAAATCGAGGTGGCACTGACCATTAATAAGCAGGAGTACACCCTGAATATCGATTCCCGGACCACCCTGCTCGACGCGCTTCGGGAACGGCTCGGTCTGACCGGTTCCAAAAAGGGCTGCGGACACGGCCAGTGCGGCGCCTGCACCGTCATCATCGACGGCAAGCGACAGCTATCCTGCCTCACCCTGGCGGCCACCTGCAACGACAAGCAAGTCACCACGGTAGAGGGCCTCGCTGACGGCGACCAGTTGCACCCCGTTCAGCAAGCCTTTATCAAGTACGACGGCTTCCAGTGCGGGTACTGTACCTCCGGACAGATATGCTCCTCCGTAGCCCTGCTCGAGGAAGCCCAACGCGGGGAAGCCAGCTATGTGACCGAGGATTTCAAGGAACTTCGCCAGAACATCCAACTCTCCGAGGAAGAAATTCGGGAGCGGATGTCGGGCAACCTCTGCCGCTGTGGTGCCTACAACAACATCGTCATGGCCATCCAGGAGGCGCAGACCGGTACCGATCAGGGCAGCAAATGGAGTTTTGCCACCACCGAGGAAATGGAGGCCGCCAAGGCCAAATAAACGAACAGCAGATGCGCCCCTTTAATTTTATCCCCTCCGCTACGGTCGCGGACGCCGTTTCGGCCAGTACCGCCAATCCGGAACCCCGCTATCTCGGCGGCGGCACCAACCTCATCGACCTGATGAAGGAAGACGTCGAACGGCCGGATACGGTGATCGAGGTCGCCAGCTTGGACCGCAAGGAGATCCAACGCACCCCTTCCGGCGGCCTACTGCTCGGCGGTATGCTCAACAACACCGATACGGCCAACCACCCGGACGTCCGCAAGGATTACCCGCTGCTGACCATGACCATGCTCTCCGCCGCCACCGAGCAGATCCGCAACATGGCCACCAACGGCGGAAATCTATTGCAGCGCACCCGTTGTCCTTACTTTTACGAAACCTCGATGCCCTGCAACAAGCGGGAACCCGGCACGGGCTGCGGCGCCCTCAACGGCATGAATGCCCTTCACGCCATCTTCGGCTGGAGCGAGGCCTGCGTAGCCGTTCACCCGTCGGATATGTGCGTGGCGCTGGCCGCGATCGGGGCTACGGTCGAGGTGGCGAAACCGGATGGGACCAGCCGCCGCATCCCCTTCACCGATCTGCACCGCCTTCCCGGAGACGAACCGCAACGGGATACCATTCTCGAGCCCGGTGAACTAATCGTAGGCATCGAACTCGACGCGCCGAAGTACGCTGATCATTACTACTATCTCAAAATTCGGGAGCGTTCCAGTTACGCCTTCGCGCTGTTGTCGGTAGCGGCGGGATTGCAGGTTGAGAACGGACGAATCGCCTCTGCCGGACTAGCCATGGGCGGCGTAGCCCATAAGCCATGGAAACTGACCGCCGCGGAAGACTACCTGAGGGGTAAAGCGCCGGAAACCGGCAACTTTGAGGCCGCCGCGGCAATAGCTATGCAGGACGCCCGACCTCTAGCGGAGAACGAGTACAAGATCGAAATGGGACAGCGCGCCATCGTACGCGCCCTGGAGCAGGCTTACGCCCGCAAAGCCTGATCCCTACCTAGCCCCATAATTTACCAGCAGACCATGACCAAGCAAGCAACTACTCCCGCGGAAGCCGTTATCGGCCAGGCCATCGACCGGGTCGATGGCCGCCTCAAAGTGACCGGACGGGCTAAGTACGCCTCCGAATTTCCCGTGGAAGGACTCGTTTACGCCCAGGGCGTGAACAGCACGATCGCCAAGGGGGACATCACCCGCATCGATACGGCGGCCGCGGAAGCCCAACCCGGGGTCATCCGGGTCATCACCCACGAGAACGCGCTGAAACTGGCTTCGCCGGACGCCGATCGACTGGAGCTCAGTACCACCTCGATCGCGCCGGTGCTGCAAAGCCCGGAAATCAATTGGTACGGGGAATGGGTAGCCGTCGTCGTAGCCGAAACCATCGAGCAGGCGCAGTATGCCGCCCGGCTGGTGGAGGTGGAATATAACCGGGCGGAACCCAAGGTCGATTTTGCCCAGGATGCGGGCTACGCACCCGACGTACAACCTAAATACGAACGCGGAGACGTCGATGCCGGCATGGCGGAAGCCGACGAGCGGGTAGAAGTCACCTACCGGACTCCGGTGGAGCACCATCACCCCATGGAACTCCACGCCGTGATCGCCGAATGGGAGGACGAAAACCTCGAGCTTCACCTCTGCTCCCAGATGGTGAACGACAATGCGAAAGGCATCGCCGATACATTTATGATCCCGAAGGAGAACGTACGGATCATCGCCCCCTTCATTGGCGGCGGTTTCGGATCCAAATTACAGGCACAGGAGCACGTCATGCTGGCCGCCATGGCCGCTAAAATGATCGGCCGCCCGGTGCAGTTCACCGTAACTCGCCAGCAGATGTTTACCAATACCAGTCTGCGGCAGGAGAACCTGCAGCGGATGCGGATTGGCGCTACCCGCGACGGCAGGCTCACCGCACTAGTGCACGACACCACCTCCCACACGGCCACCAACAAGGAATATCAGGAACCCTGCGGGGCCGCCTCGAAGATGCTCTACAAGGTTGCTAACAACCGGGTGAATTACAATCTGGTGCCGATCAATCTTCCGTACCCGTGGGCGATGCGGGCGCCCGGAGAAGCTACCGGCAGCTACGCCCTGGAGTGTGCCATGGACGAAATGGCCTGGAAACTCGGGATGGACCCCGTTGAGTTCCGCATTCTCAACGATACCCAGGTCGACCCCAGCAACGACAAGCCATTCTCCTCGCGGCTGCTCACGGAATGCCTGCGCATCGGCGCGAAAAAATTCGGTTGGGCGGATCGTCCGCTGGAGCCTCGCTCCCGCCGGGAGGGCAACTGGCTGGTCGGCTACGGCGTCAGCGCCGCTTCCCGGCAGGCCCCGCTCCAGTTGAGCGCGGCGCGGGTGACGGTTTACCGCGACGGTGATACCGTGACCGCTACCGTACAAACCGACGCCACCGATATCGGTACCGGAACCTACACGATTTTGGCCCAGACGGCCGCGGATTTCCTCGGCATCCCCGTCGCTGCCGTGACCGTCCAGCTCGGCGACTCCCGCTTCCCCATCTCCCCCGGATCGGGTGGCTCCTGGGGAGCGGCCTCCTTTACGAACGGCGTACGCGCGGCTTGTATGAAGTTGATGGAAGAAATCAAAGTGGCGGCGGGCACGGATGCAACGGAGGGTCAGGGAATCGCGGATCTGATGGACGATGCCGATCTCTCGGAATACGCCGCCGTGGGATCCGCCGCACCGACCGAGGAATTCAAAAACCACTCCGTCTATTCCTTCGGCGCGAATTTTTGTGAAGTCTGGGTGGACGTCGATACGAATATGGCGCGGCTCAAGCGAATCCTGACCGTGGGCGCCGCCGGCACTATCCTGAACCCGAAGACGGCGTACAGCCAAGTACTCGGCGGATTGGTCATGGGCCACGGTATGGCCTTCATGGAGCAATCGAAGGTCGAAAAGCAGTACGGCAACTTCATCACCCGGTCGCTGGCCGATTACCACGTCCCGGTCAACCTCGACCTCGCGGACGTCCAAGTTGTCTTTCTACCCGAGGACGATAAGATCGCCAACCCCATGGGAGTGAAGGGAATCGGCGAACTCGGCATCTGCGGAGTAGCGGGCTCGCTCGCGAACGCGGTCTTTAACGCCACCGGAAAACGGATGCGGGACCTCCCAATCACGCCGGAGAAACTCATCACTACCAAAATCGAACCGGGAGTCACCGTTAGCAGGTAAGTTGTCGCCCAATGGTAGTCATCGGGCCGGACTATAAGCCACGGGCGATTTTAGCTATCCAACCCCCTTCCCCGATCGCCCAGCTTACTCGAGCACGTCGAGTAGAAGCGGTTGAAGTTCTTTTGCTAGATGCTTCTGTCCGGCATCGGAATAGTGGATCCCATCCCGAAAGTCGGCCGGCTTCAGATCGGTTTCCAGTTCCGTTATCAACTGGATGTTGTTGCTGTCGCTGAACTGGACGATCTCGAGTCCGTCGTCATTCAATTCCTGCTTCTTCAGCTCTTCCAGGGAGGCGTGGAGGTAGAGAAAGAGGGGGATGTTTTCACTGGCGGCCACGTCGCGGAAGTAAGCGAAGCCCGCGTTGAAATCCTTTTCCTCGCTAATGCCGAGGTCGGAATTATCAATCTTGTTCTGTTTGTTCTTCTTGAATAGCCGGCCTTCGACCTGCTGCCACCCCCGCTCGGCGAGTTTGCCCCAGGCGAGGGGGTAGTTCTTGGAGAAGTACTGCGGGTGGTTGTCGACGATGCTCCGTTCTAGCTTGATGTTGTCGTGGGCGTCGTGGCTGCTGAACACCAGCACGATGGCGTCCGCGCCGAACAGCCCATATTTTTTGACGTATTCCATGCCGTTGTCGGGGCCCCATGACCCCGCCGCGATATTCAGTACCCGCACCTTTTGGCCTAGCTCGTCGGACAGCGATTTTTCCAATAAAGTAGAGGCGAGGCTGTCGTGATCGGTGAGGTTTCCCCCGTTCACTACGGAATCCCCTATGAGCAGGACGATCAGCGAATCCTCCGGTGAAATCGGCTCGCTCCGCATACTGAATTCATTCGTGATGAAGTGATTGCCGTAAATTGTCCGGTCCTGGTTGGGGGAATGGATGTACTCGAAGGTATCGCTGCTGACGTGGGTGGGGTAGTCGTGCAATCCGAAATACCGGCCGACCAGCTCTCCGACCAGGAAAACGACGAGCAAGGCAATGGCAAGGAAGGTAAAGGCTTTTTTGAGCATCTCATTTGGTTTTGGCTGCGGAAGGGGCTCCGGAGCGGAAGCGGGGTGGGCGGCGGAGCGCGGGTGTGAAGGCAGTTCTGATCCGGGGCGAAATTAGGGTTTGGTTGGGACTTCGCGCCTCATGCTTCCTTTGGGATCTTTTAACCCTCTTGGGCGGGGTGGTGGGCGAGCGGCGAGCACATTCCGTAACCGGTCAAAGAAACACAGTTCTCGGAAGGAGCCAATAAGATCTCGTTAACTCAAGGTCAGCGCAACGTTGAAAGAGTTGGACCTGGTTAAAGTAAATAGTAAAAAGCACTAGAAATTCAATAAATCAGCAAACGAGATGAATGCTGGAAGAAGCAGGTATGGCTGTGTTATAATGGATTAACATAGCATGCTTTTCGTACTGACTTGGTATACACTGAATTATTGACTACTATTTAAACGGGCAAGGGTAGAGGGTATCATCTTCTCTTATACCGCGTTTAAAATGCCGCTATTGCCCCCGAAAAAGAGAACGTCAGCCAATATTCCGGCTACGTCGACCCGGGAGCACGACATATTAAATGCTTGGTTTTCGTGCGCGTTACGAAACGTATTGATGCTTATCGTGACACACGTTTTGCAACGGTCTCCCGACTACACTGCCTGCCTGTCACAGGCTAATCTCCGAGGGGGTGTGGGCGGCCTACATCCCGGTTAGTCCCTCTGCGAGCGATCTATTCGCTGAGGCAGGCGAAGCGCAAATTCGTGTCCGGACAGCCGGCTCGGATCGGGAGGCTCACTGGCAAAACCGGCCCCAGCGGCAGGTATGAATATCCGACGGATCACCCTATATTTAAACCAACGGATCACGGGGAAGCCGCCGCGAGCGATCGATGGCTCTGGTTCTCAGCCGGGCTACCAGGACTGACAGTTCTTGAATACAAGGGTTATGGTAAAGACGGGCAGGATCGACCAGTACATCGAGCAGTTTCCCCGCGACACCCAGGCTATGCTACAGCAAATCCGGGAACTGATTCAATCCACCGCTGCCGCAGCCGAAGAGACGATCAGCTATGGCATACCGTCATTTAGGTTGAATGGCCGCTATCTGATCCACTTTGCCGCGTACAAACACCACATCGGCATGTACCCGGTCCCGACCGGTAAGGAGTTCGCGGCAACCTTCTCCGCCTATAAAACCTCGGGAAAAGGCGCTATACACTTTCCTTTAGATCGGCCCCTGCCCGAAGACCTGATCCGGACGATCCTACAATATCGAATCAGCACACTGCGGTAGTAAAGGGCACGGTTCCAAAAACACGGTAGGCAGGCAAAGGCAAGTACGATATCCGCATTCTACCACGCGCCTGGCATTCCCGGGATTGCGGAAACTTGAGCACTGCTAAGCTGGTGGGGCAACCACGTTCTTGCTACCGAAGACCACAATTTGATTTCCATGCTTTGGTAAAGGCAACCGTACCGGATTGAGGCTACGGCCAGGAACCGCATTCCCAGCGCGATGACCGGATATCGTGAGGGCAGGGGTACCGTGCGAACGGCATATCGGTTCACCCCCTTCCGCCCCGGCACACCTCACGTGCAACCGGTCTTCGTCCGATGACTGAAATCCGTTTGGCTACCCGGGGTCGGACGGGGTGGGGCAGGGGGCAGCGATGTCCGCGAGAACTGTCCCTGCCCATTCGGAAAGCTGTACGCATCCGTGGGTTATACAGCCATTCGTCCCGTTGGCACCGAGGTGGAGTCAAGCCGGCATTGATAAGTTCGCTTTATGGTGGGTCGGCGTTTTAAATGAAATATGGGTGTGTGCCGGGAAAAAATTTAGAGGGATTAGTGGGAGAAACCCCAATGGGATATACGCGTAAGCCCGTAAATTTGGACCCAACAGGACGTTTGCCACCACACGCAACCTTTTATGTATTTCCAACCAGGTGAAGGCCTGATTTCCGCGGGTTCGCGCTCTCGGCAAATTAGTCATCCCCAGCCAGCGGTCGGTAGTCCATCCGCGACCCCCGAGGGTGTCTCGGGACCGCGGGCTGATAGCTTCCTTCCACCTGGGTCTTTCCACGAACGGTACTTGACACCGGGTAGGCCTAAATCCGCGATATTTCTCCTGCCCTAGGGGCCCCGCCAGGATCCGGCCGGGGCCTTTTGCTTTATACCAAGGGCTGCCAGCCAGCGCCACTCAGATTCCGGTGCGGCGAATAGCGAAAATCGTCTACCTTTCTCGGAGCAGACTTTCCGAATAGGACCAATGCTATCGTAGATGCCGGCTCCCACCGACCCGCCGAACTTGCTGCCGACGGCGTACACGGAAACGCTCGTTTGGCTACCCCTCCCCCCCGAACCGGCGCGGGGGGAGACGAAGTAGATATCCGGTATGGAACGCGTACGCTGCGAGGACCTATTAAATAAGGTACGGTTGACGACCTATGGAAGATACCTGTAAAGCATGTTTGTGGAAAAACTTTGCGGCAACCGTGGATATGCTCGAAGCGGTGATCAAACTGTGCCCTGACGCTCTATGGAAGCAGGAGGATAAATTTTACTATCTGGCCTACCATACCGCGATATTTTTGGATTACTACCTAACCTATCCCGTAGACCAATTCGACCCTCGATTACCCTACGTTCTCGTCCCGCAACGAGAACTTCCCGCGGACGCCGTAGACGACGTTCTGCCCGTTCGGCACTACTCCACAGCCGAGGTCATCTCCTCCGTACGGTTGGCCAGATCGAAGTGCCAGGCTCTGATCGGACCGCAGGCCATTCAGGACGTATCGGTACCTTGGATCACACCGGCAGAAATTGACTTGCATGGCCTCTGCCCGGGTGGGGTCATGGACTATTCGCTGTTGGATATCCTCTTTTATAATTTGCGACACGTCCAGCATCACGTAGCTCAGTTAAATTACATTCTGAGAAATGAAGCTAATTTGGCTGCGGAATGGATC
Organism: Neolewinella xylanilytica; assembly: GCF_002934605.1. Taxonomy (GTDB): domain Bacteria; phylum Bacteroidota; class Bacteroidia; order Chitinophagales; family Saprospiraceae; genus Neolewinella; species Neolewinella xylanilytica. The sequence continues at coordinate 4,439 of NZ_PTJC01000008.1, read as the reverse complement.
TCCCAGGCCGAGTGAGTTGAGTAAAATGAACCGGCAAAATCGGCCAATATGCGCTATACCAGGCTGGTGCCCAGTGTCTTCTACCCGGATCTTGCCGACGCACTAGCCTTATTTGTCGAATGCCTCCAGTTTTCCGTCCTGCATCAGGAGGAAGCGGCAGCCCAACCCTACGCGCTAGTGGCGAAGGACGGAATCAAACTGATGCTTTTCCAGGACAGCCGCTTGGCCGGAGCGCATCATCCCGAACTCCGGATCGAAACCGAAGATATCAAAGTCGTGTACGACGCTCTTGCCGCCTCCCACCCCTACCTGCTGCATCCGAATCTGGACCGCATTACCTTACGTCCGTGGGGTGCGTGGGAGTTTGCGATTGCCGACGGGCAAGTCGGTATCCGCTTTCAACAGTGGGGCGGATCCCCCCCGGTGTAGAGTCGCTGATTCCCCAGTTGCATGCGGTGGCAGCGGGGGGCGTCGCAGGCCATTGGTACCCAGACCGCCGTCCCGTTACATTCGGACCCGTCGCGGCCTACCGCACACGCTTCTGCTGCCAGGGTCGGGCGTACCTACGCAAGGTTACAAGTTGTCCATCCTGCAACCTTTTCCCAGCCCGTAATCCGTGATGCCTGAACCACCGCGGGAAACCCCAGTACGCTACTTTGCGAGGGCAATCCCATGCCAGTGGACGGGAAGTCGAAATTCCCCGGTGGCACGTAGGCAGTCACTTGGTAGGAGGATTCCGCTGCAATTCCCGCCCCCTGGTTGGCCGACCACTGGCTCGGAGCAGGTGTGCGGGGGCCGGTACACCAAGACTTGCGTCAGCTTTATGCCCCTTACAGGCGCAGTGACGAGTCATACGGCCGGTTTGCTTATGCGTATGGCGACTGCCACAGCGCCGGGGCGGTACACCCCGGGGCCACAGCCGCAATATCCCCGAAAGCCCTAACCCGCGTGCATTATCCCAGCTACGATTGCTTGTTCCACGGGACAGAGATATGCCACATCCCCCGCAAGTGCAAATTCCCTTTTCGGAAACAGGGCGGGTTGTGCCATGAATTTCGGCTTGTCGCCGGTGTGCTGCTGCGCGGCATGAACGAGAAAGGGGTGGCATAAGTAGACGGTGCCCGCACTGCCGGTGGCCAACTCAATGTATCGATCATCGATTGATTTTGCCCATTCCCCCACTTCCAGGAAAGTACGGCCCGTTTCCCCCCGGCCAGCCAGGAAGTTCGCCACCTGGAGATGGGATTTGGGAATAAGCCTGGTGGGCGCGTCCTGCTCCGTGGTATCCGAAAAGAGAAACAGCATCAGTAAGGCACGACCTCTACTGTACACATTGATTCGCCAGCTGAGGTAATCGGATGAATCGTCGCCGGGAAACCCAGCATCGACGTGCCAACCGGTATCAACGGACGCCTTGGTGCTAGGAAACCGTATGGGAAAGCTTCCTAGGGATGTTTTAGGTAGCCAGTTATCCCCCAGTAAATCCTCATAGCACTGTACCAACACGCTGCTGTTGGCAGCCTTGATAAAGGGAGGTTGGGCAAGTTCCCCAATGCGGATGACGGGTTCCGTCCACGACGCCGGATCGCTGCGGTCAAGCTGGGTAGCTTTCCAAAGCAGATCAACCCCCTCCTCGGCCAGTTCCCGGCCGAAGGCGTGATCGATGCGCACGTATCCGGTGGTAATGAATTGGTGTACTTGTTCCTGCGAAAGGTATGGCATGTTGTTTCTGCATGGTGTCCGGTTGGACTATAGTACCTCGGGTTTTTAAACCACGGAGCCAAGTTAGTTAGTTGAAAGTTAGGCGGCGTTTTGGTACCGCTGGATAGGTTTTACTCGGTCGATCACCTGGTGATCGCGGTGGTGGTAGCTATGCAGCCATTCTTCGATTCCTTGGTACAGCTGGCGGCCGTTGTCGGCCGGATTAAGGAAGATGTGTTGATACTTGATCGTACGCGAGCAGCGCTCGATGTAGACGTTGTCCAGGGCCACTAGCAAGCGTCTTACTTCAGCTGGTCCTGTACGCTTCCCCATCCCCGTAACCACTTTTTAGTATGGCAAACCCTAATTTAGTTCACCCTGCAAAAGTGGTTTTACCATGCGAAAAATCAAGTTCACCCCCACCCAGCGCCTCGAGATCTTAGCCCAGGCCGACGCCGGTACCCCCGTAGCCGATCTGTGTCGCCAGCACCAGATCAGTGCCGCCACCTTCTACAAGTGGAAGAAGGAACAAGCCGACGAGGCCGACGAAAGCAAGCGACGGATTAAGGAGCTCGAGACGGAGAATGCCCGGTTGAAAAAGATGTACGCCGAACTAAGTATCGATCATGGTATTCTTTCCGACGGTTACGCGATGCTAAAAAAGTGGCAGGCCCAAGACGCCTCGCGGACTTAGGGGAAGGGGCCCCTAAGGCTAGCTAATGATTGGAGCGATCAGACAGCGCCGGCAGCAGAGCGTGCGCCGTATCTGTCGCGTCTTGGGTTTTCGTCGTCAGACCTACCACCACCGTTGGCGGGGCTATCGTCCGGAAGAGCGGGACTGGGAATTACAGGACCTGCTGGAGCGGACCGCCCGGCGTTTTGTCGCCTGGGGTTTCTGGATGATCTTCTACTTCCTTCGAAATCAGGGCTACGCCTTTAACCACAAGCGGGTGTACCGAGTGTGGACTGAAGCGGGACTACACCTGCGCCTGCCCCCAAAGCGGCCCCGCATCCGGCGGGAGTATCAGGAACTCTTACCTCCTGACGGGATCAACGAAGGTTGGGCAATGGACTTTTTGAGCGACTGTGTGGTAGGCCCAACCAGCAAAGCGTACGTATCGTCAACGTGATGGATGAGGGCTCGCGAAAGGCGCTTTGGACGGAGGCCCACTCCAGTATCTCGGCGCGCAAGTTGCTCGAGGTACTCAACAACCTGGTGGAAGTTCGGGGCTGTCCGGCCTATATCCGCTGTGACAATGGGCCAGAATTTATCAGCCACCAGTTGCGGCAATGGGCGGACGACCACCACGTAGAACTGAAACACATCCAGCCCGGAAAGCCGAGCCAAAACGGGCTCATCGAACGGCTGAACAAAACCCTGCGCGTGGAATGCCTAAACCAGTGCTGATTTACCGGTCTGGAAGAACTCAACGACCAACTAGAGAAGTGGTCAATGACCTACAATTACGACCGACCTCACCAGAACCTAGGCTACCAAAGCCCGGGAGCCTACGAAAAAGCAAACGAGAATATCTACTTTAGAGCGGTTGCGGCGTAGGGGAAGCGTACACCGGCATGGACGTGGCCGCAGTGTTGGCTGACGTCCTTCTATTTATGGAGCGATAGCGACTGTTTCTACACGTTAGCGTTTTCTGAGTAGTGCGGGCTGTCTCTACGCGGTAGCGGCATCCGTTCTGCGGGGGTACTATTTCTACGCGGCAGCGGCGTCCGTTCTGCGCGGGGACTGTTTCTGCGCGGCAGCGTCATCAAGGTTACGTGGATCATTCCTTGGTGGCAGGGTGATTGGTAGCCTTTTCAATCAGACTGATGAACGTACCGGAAATTGCCATCGGCGATAGTAAGAAGCGCGCCTGCTGCTTCATCTACCCTCAAAACCAAAGAAGGATGCACCAACGTGATCCTATCACCCTTTTCAATGCTGGTGTAGTTGGTTGTTCCATAAGTAACCGTGTCCGTTGTGAGCGCCCAATAGTCGACCCACCCAAAATCGGATTGCACACCGCCTTCCCCATTGTTCCAAGTCAACACCTGCCTGATGTTAAATCCTCCCTTAATAAAAATCAATTGTCTTAAAAAAAAATCAACAGAAAAGAAAATGGTATCAGTAATTAGATCTCCATCAAAATCCACAAAAATTGAATCAGGCACATCAAAATACTTAATTGAGTCGAATTCTGATTTGAGTGTTTCTATTCGATAATTTATCGCCAACAAGTTTTCATCACCTGCACCTAAATCTTCATTCCCGACAACCGCAGTAATCGATTGACTACCGTCAATCTGGTCTGGTTCGTGGGGCACAATTGAGTCTTTCCTAGCACTATCTAGTACCGCGGAGTTATTGGCTATATACCTTTCCGGTAGAGATTCAGTACGTGGTGGCCTTGGCTTAATATCCGACTCACAAGAGACTAGCAGTAGCAACAACACCGGCAAAAAGCTCAATTTCATAATTATGATGGTGAGATGGTGAAGATGCGGGCGTAATGGATATCAGCCAACGGTTACGGCGGCGCAGACCGGCTCCACCTACCAGCTCTTCGGACAACCACCAACCTCGTCCCCCAATATAAGTCATCCTCGACACCTACCCCCTCGACTGCCGGTTTGACGCTGGCGTGTTGTTCATGGCCATTAAGCTAAGTATTTTACGACATTAGATTGCGGCCGAACTTAGGGGAATGACTCACGCTCTAACCCAGTTCCTTGCCCAGCTA
>NZ_PTJC01000007.1 GCF_002934605.1 Neolewinella xylanilytica | reverse complement strand
CTTTTGTTCGCCTTGCTTCCAAAGCGGCTGCAAAAGTACAGCAAGTTTTTTAACCGTGCAACTGTTTGGGAAAATTTCTTTTCGAAAACATCCGCGCAAGCTAAAATCATCCGCCGCTCGTTCGCGGGGGCCGCAAAGGTACGATCAACGATCGCGTACTTGCAAGCCCTTTGGATTATTTCTTTCAATTCTTTTCGGGGCGAAGGATTCATCGCGCTGGGGCCGTTGCCACATACGCTTTTGATGAAAAGCATCCTGAAAAGGGAGCGCGCCAATTCGGCAAGCAGTTGCCAGTGTTGGGGCGCAGGATTGTAAACGCCCCACCTAAAGGTTGGTTGAACGATGGGCGAATTTTTCCTTATTCCTTTTTACCCGGACACTCAGCGGTGCAAGCACACTCTGAGGCCCTGGCCTTCTCTCCGGCATCTAATCAGACGGTATATATAAGGTCCGGCGATAACGTCACCCAAAGGTTGTAGCACCTCGGAGGGTGGCAAGGGGGAGGAGGCGACCTGCAAGGGTGCTACCCGGCACCCAAGCCGCATCTTCTCGGACACTCAGAGGTGCAAGCACACTCTGAAGTCCTGGCCTCCTCTCCGGCATCTAAGCAGGGGGTATATAAGGTCCGGCGATAACGTCACCCGATACTTGTACGAAGGAGGCGACCTGCGAGGGTGCTACCCGGCACCCAAGCCGCATCTTCTCGGACACTCAGAGGTGCAAGCACACTCTGAAGTCCTGGCCTCCTCTCCGGCATCTAAGCAGGGGGTATATAAGGTCCGGCGATAACGTCACCCGATACTTGTACGAAGGAGGCGACCTGCGAGGGTACGCATCAATCCGATCAGCGAAGCAACTCCTTTGCAAAAGTCGAAGCAAACGGTGCAAGGGGTACCGTCGACATGAGTCGCAGTTCCTCCACCAGGCTGCTCTCGCCATTCAGAAAAGCCAGTACCCGCTCCGGAGGATTGTTACGGAACAAGCCGACAAACACCTGATCGCCGGGGAGGACACCATTCTGTAGGAGACGTAGCAAGGTCGCATCGTAAAGTAGATGCCGCTCCGGCCACGGGGAGAGATCGGGCAAGCGGGGATAAGCCTCCGCGATCTGCATCATCTTCCGTTGTACGTTATAAAAGGTATAACCGGTGGAGGGGCGGGCATCTCCCCCACCCAGGCCGATGTGGATGAGCTTACCCTCCCGCCGGGGAAAGGAATAGGTGGTCATCGGGATGTTGCCCGCCTCGGTATGCTCGATGCGGTAGCCCCCCTTCGTCCAGTAAGCAGCGACGTACTCCCCAAGGAGGCGATCGTATTCCTGCGTTTCTAGGTGGTCGTTACTGAATATGGCGATCTCGACCATGGCGCGGCGCTCGGAAAAGGGTAGGACGTAGAAGAAGCGCGTCTGCCCGAGCTGCGGCGTTCGAAAGTCCATTAGGGTAGCCACGGCCGGATCGAAGGTATCCTCCTCGGTTTCCACGTACCATCCCCGGAAGTGCTGATCCAGGTAGGGCGCTTTTACCGCCCGGTGATCCAAAGGATGCGGCAGGCTGCTGAAGGCCTGCTTTGCAACAACCGTCTCGCCGTCAACCGCGAACCGAACGCCCTCCGGAATGGTCCGTATATCGGTGGCCCGTGCGTAGCGCCGCTCCAGGCCGGCCACGTCGGCGATGGCCTCCTGTGTCTTCGCGTAAAAGTGTGTACTACGGATCAACTTATAGGTAAAGGCCCCCAAGTCACAGGTCAAATTAGCCCCGGCATTGTGGAGCGTAACGCCCTTCCACCGCTGCAGCACGATATCTTCAAAGGGCCCGCTTCCCGCTTCCCAAAACGACCAGGTCCGGTCGTTGGCTTGCTTACGCTCCGGATCCACCAGCAGTACCCGCTGCCCCGCTAATTTACCGGCACGGTGCAGGTGGTAGAGCAGGCTAAGACCGGCCAGTCCCCCTCCTATCACGGCCAGATCATACGATTTCATAGGGCGACGTTGAGGACAATGAAGAAGAACAGCTGCGCAAATAAATATACGGGCAATAAAGGACTTCGGTACCGGATGCGGAGCCACTGTAGGGGTAGCGAAATGACAAAGGCCACGACCGCCCACATGAGGTAATTCTGCAGGGGTACCACGTTATCCGCCCACTGCCAGTAATCGAGGCTGATGGCTACCGGTTCGATAGCAACGTCATACAGTGCAATGACCGCACTGGCGAGCAGGGCCGTTGGCAGGGGGCCGTCGACCACCCTGGCGGCCAGGTCATTCGTCGCGAGGGTCAGGGCGCACCAGTTCAGCGCGATGACGAAGGGGACCCCCAACCACTGCCACCACATCGTGGCCCCGTAAGCGTACTCACCGAAAACGGCTCCCGTAGCCACCCCGACGGCTTCCGTGGCGAAGGTGAAAGCGTAAGCCAGGAATAACCAGCGCCACAACCGAACATCCCCATTACGCCGGTACAGACTGAAGATCAGCAGGCCGTTCAGTACGAGTAAAAGGCCATCCGTTGTATACCGCGTTACGGGCAGAACGGCGGGAAGGGTATGCGCCAGAGCGCCGGAAGCGAAGGCGAAAACGAGAAACGCCGCGAGATATCGCTCGGCCGGAACAAGGCTATGGAAGTCGGAAGCGGTGTTTGAAGGGGGGGAGTGCGGCAAGACGTCCTGGTTTTCGGATAGGGTAAAGACGCCATATTCCCTAAATGGTTGGGTTACTTCCTTCATTGAATCTACCGAAGGCGCAGTACTTTTTACCAAAATTCACTATCCCTCCGCCTATGTATCGGCTATCCCTTGCCCTCGGTATCCCGTTTTACGCTTTGCCCTTCTCCCTTTTTGGGCAGAATGACGCTTCCCCGCCCCCGATCATCGATATTCACGTGCATGCCCTACCGGTGAGTCCGACGTTTTCCAGCGCCTTGTGTCCCTGGTTCCTCACGGACATGCCGGGTGGCGACCCCAACGATCCGGCGCCGGCCTTCTTTACCGACGACTGCGCGGACCCGCTGCCGGCCGCGGCCAACGACCGGGAGATGCAAGAGGAAGCCATGCGGCGGATCCGGGATATGAATATGACCATGGTGGCCTTCGGTGCGCCGACCATTCTGCATAAGTGGCACGACGCCGCTCCAGCGGGACGGATCCTTCCGGGTATAGGCATTGACCCGAATATGCCGGTGGCCGATTTCCGGGATTCGCTAAGCAGTGGCTTTTATAAAGTGGTCGCCGAGGTAGCCCCGCAGTACCAGGGTATGTCTCCGAGCGATTCCATCTACACCCCCTACTTCGCGGTGGCAGAAGAGCTAAACATACCGGTCGGCATCCACATGGGAACGGGTGGCAACGGCGTGGCGAATCTTACCCAACCGAATTACCGGGCGTCGCTTGGCAATCCGCTCTTGCTCGAGGATATGCTGGCCCGGCATCCAAAGCTCAAAATCTGGGTGATGCATGCCGGCTACCCGCTGGTAGACGAGCTAATTGCGCTGATGGGGGCCCATGCCTACGTATACCTGGATGTTTCCGGCTTCATCTGGAGCTATCCGCTGGCCGAGGTCAACCACGTCATCGAAAAATTAGTGCGGGCCGGCTTCGGCAAACGGATCATGTACGGCACCGATTTCCTGTTCTGGCCCCGCATGTTCGAAACTTCCTTCGGGGTGATCGAGGAGGCCGACTACCTCTCCGCGGATCAGAAACGCGACATCCTCTATAACAATGCCGCCCGCTTCTTGCGCCTGGACTGATAACTAGGTGGCGAAGCTTCAGCTTCGCCACCCGGTGACGCAGGCATGGCATCCGCCCGAAACAGAAACCGCGGGACTCGCCATGAATGAATTTTATGAACGGTTCCTTTCCGGTGGAGGGAGGTTTCTCCCGCGCTCCGGCGCCCGAACCCATACCTATATAAGGTTGAAGCGGTGCTTCACCGCCGAGCTGGCCAGCAGGTACACCTTTCGCGTGTCGGCTACGCGGATGCGACGGGTGGTGACGTGCCCGGCCGGGGAATTGCGGATCTTCTGGAACAGCTTGGTGTAGTATACGTAGGCGAGGTAGACCCCGAGACGGGCGCTCGGGGGAAGTTGTTTAATCCCCTGGTAGGCGTGGTCGAAATCGGCCTTGATATCCGCCTCGATGGAGGCCTTTACATCGTTGTCGAATTTCTCGTAATCGACCCCTGGGAAGTAAACCCGTCCGCGATCGTGGTAATCCGAGCGGATATCCCGCAGGAAATTGATCTTTTGAAAAGCGGCCCCGAGCGAGCAGGCCGAGTCCTTGAGCCGATCGTATTCTTCGGTGTCCCCGTCCACGAAGACTTTCAAACACATCAGCCCGACGACCTCGGCCGACCCGTAGATGTACTCCTTATATAAGGATGGATCGTAGCGGGTGTTGTCCAGGTCCATTTCCATGCTATCGAGGAAGGGGTCGATCAGGTCACGGCCTATGCCATACCGATGGGCAACCTCCTGGAAGGCCTGGAGAATGGGGTTCAGGCTGATCCCCTCCTCCAGAGCGTGGTACGTATCCTCCCGGAACCGCTGGAAAAGCCTCTGCTTGTCCTTGTGGTGGAAGGTGTCCACGATCTCGTCCGCAAAGCGCACGAAGCCGTAAATACCGTAAATCGGTGCGCGGAGGGGTTTGTCGAACACGCGAATGCCCATACTAAAGCTAGTGCTGTATCGGCGGGTAACCAACGAAGCGCACTCCCGACAAACTTGGTGGTACAGATTAAGCATGGACGGGCTGGGCTCTAATAATGTCACGGGCGGCCACCTGGCCGGAGATGATGCTCGGTGGCATACCAGGGCCTGGTGTAGTAAGTTGGCCGGCGTACCAAAGGTTCTTAATTTTCTTACTCCGCAATTTAGGCTTCAGGAAGGCCGTCTGCGTCAGGATATTTGCAAGACCGTAGGCATTCCCCCGAAAAGCATTGTAATCTTCCCGAAATTCCCGGTGGGCGTAGCCCCGACGGTACACCACGTGGGGCCGGATATCGAATCCGATACGCTGTTGCAGGCGGTCGCACATCAGGTTCCAGTAATGCTCGCGGCGGTCCGGGTTGTCGTCCAGGTCCGGGGCCAGGGGCAGCAGAAAGAACAGATTCTCGCAACCCGCCGGGGCCACCTCGGGATCGGTTACCGAAGGACTACACACGTAAAACAGCGGATCCTCCGGCCAGGCCGGTTCCTCGTAGATCTCGTGGGCGTGGCGGTTAAAGTCGGCGTCGAAGAAAAGGGTGTGGTGGTGGAGGTCCGGCACTTTCCGGTCCAGCCCCACGTAAAAGAGCAAACTGGAAGGTGCCATCGTGCGCTGCGACCAGTACTTTTCCGTGTATACCCGGTCCTCGGGCGCCAGCACCTGCTGCTCGAAGTGGTGATAGTCGGCGGCACAGACAAGCACGTCGGTGGCGTATTGCTCGCCGTTGGCCGTTCGTACGGCCGTTACGGTGTTCCCCCGGGTCAGGACTTCCGCCACCGGCGAACCGGCGATAATCTCCACCCCCTGCTCTTTTGCCACCGCGGCCATGCCTTCGATTATTTTGTGCATCCCGCCCATGGGATACCAGGTACCCAACTCGAGATCGGCGTAATTCATCAGGGAATATAGGGCGGGCGTATTTGCCGGAGTGGCGCCGAGAAACAGCACCGGAAATTCCAGCAGCTGGATCAGCTGGGGGTGCTTGAATAATTTCCGGACGTAGGAGGCCATATCCGTAAGCATTTGCAGGCGGAAGGCCGATTTCACTACCCGGAGGTCGGCAAAATCGAGGATGCTGTGGCCGGGTTTGTGGACGAACTCGCTGATCCCCACCCGGTATTTGTACTCCGCTTCTTCCAGGAACTTGCGCAAGTTGGCGGAGCTGCCGGGCTCGAGCCGTTCGAAGAGGGCAAATAATTCGGTGGTGGAGGCGGGCAACTCTACCCGGTCTTCGGCCCCGAAGACGACTTCGTAACTGGGATCTAGCCGGACTAAATGGTAAAAATCGCTCGCCGAGTGCCCGAAGGCGTTGAAGAACTGTTCGAAGATTTCCGGCATCCAGTACCAGCTGGGTCCCATATCGAAGGTGAAGCCTTCGGCGGTAAACTGCCGGGCACGACCACCGAGGCCGTCATTCTTTTCCAGGAGGCGCACCTGAAAACCTTCCTTCGCCAGGTAGGCGGCGGCGGACAGGCCGGCAAAACCGGCCCCTACCACGGTAGCAATTGACTTCAAACGGGGCGAGGGTTAATGTATGGGCGTAACACCGATTTACCGGAACGGTTTATCGGTTGTACGCGCTCATGGTATTGGCCAGCCCGTGGGCACAAAAACTCAGGCAGGCGGCGGCGGCATCCTCCACCAGTTTCGGCAGGGCGTCCCGTTCTTCGGGATTCCATTCGCTGAGGACGTAATCGGCCTGCTGACCCGGGTGAAAATCCTTGCCGATCCCCACCCGCAGGCGGGCGTAATTGTTTCCCCCGGTCATCTGGTCGATGTCCTTTAAACCGTTGTGACCGGCATCGCTGCCTTTACCGCGCAGGCGCAGGCGCCCAAACTCCAGGTGGAGGTCGTCCATGACCACCAGCAGGTTTTCCTTAGGAATCTTTTCGGCCTGCAACCAGTAGCGGACCGCCTTTCCACTCAGGTTCATGAAGGTAGATGGCTTGAGCAGCACGATCTGTTTTCCCCGGTGGCGGATGCGGGCGACATCACCCAGATTCTCCGATTTCCAGTCGTCGGTGAGGTCTTCCAGCACCCGAAAGCCGACGTTGTGGCGGGTGTCTTCGTATTTGGGGCCGGGGTTGCCGAGGCCGGCGATGAGGAATTTCATGGTGCGAAGGTAATCGTATGCCGCCGGTGGTTCGATTGACAAATCTGCTTGGAATTGGCAGGTTGGCTATTTTCACCGTACTTACCTAAAGCTCACTTTATGACCCGGTATGGCTACACCGCCCTTATGCTGTTGTGTCAACTCTCCCTGTTTGGCCAATGGGCACAGACCAATTTCGTGTCCGGATACTACGCTACCGACCTAAATGTATTCGGTAATCAGATCGTAGTCAACATCGGTGGGGCCGTTTTTACTTCCTCCGATGGCGGGCAAACCACCGAATGGATCACCGAAGGCGACGGTCTTCCTTTCGCGCCGTACGCACTGGTTACGGAGTCTACGCTGTACCTGACCACCAGTACGAACCGCCTGTATCGTACGACCGACTGGGGAGACACCTGGCAGCCGGCCGCTTTCGATCCCGCCCCGCGTTCGCTGTCACACTTCACTGACATCTTCATCAACGACGACGGAGAACACTTCGCCGTTACCGACGGGGGCCAACTATACCGCTCCGCCGACGGACTCGCCTGGAGGGAAGTCACCGTCGACGGGCCGGACCTCTACCCTAATCAAGTATTGCTCTCGGGGCTTGCCTTGGGTGATACGCTGCTTCTTGGATTGGCGGGGGGAGTATTCCGCTCCGGCGATGATGGCGCGACCTGGGCCTATCACAGCATGTCCGAACGCGGGCTACAGGTCAACCGTCTCGCAACCACCGCGGCTGGGCAGCTGTATGCTACCACCACCGGGGACGGGGTATTCCGTTCGGGGGATGGTGGCGTGACGTGGGGAACCGTCAGCGAAGGGTTACCCGACGGAGAGCGAAACATTCAGGACCTGGAGATCGTCGGGGGAAACACCGTTTACATCACCACGAATGCCGACGACGAAACCTCCAACCTCTATGAATTTAGTGCAGAGCGCGAGCGATGGCAGCAACTATGCGCCGGCGAGGAAAACACCCAGGTTTTCATTCACCTGGCCACCGATGACACCTTCCTGTACGCGTCCACCGTGGATAACGGAATCTGGAAGCGTCCCCTGGCGGAACTTACCGGAGCCGCCTGCGGCCTGACGTCCGCTACCACCGCCAAATTCGAGGAGACGTTGCGGCTTTACCCCAATCCGGTCCGGGAGCAAGTGGTCATCGACCGTGATTTTTCCGGCTTGGATATAGCTTATTCGATCATCGATGCATTGGGAAGGGAAGTACAGCGTGGCCACCGACGGCCTACCGACGACCGGATGCAAATCGATCTGCGCCAACTCCCTCCCGGTCCCTATTTTCTTTCCTTGCGGACCGGAAAGGGCGATCGCTACCGCGGCCGACTCCTGAAACGGTAGCGGTCGGGGCGAAGCTTACTACCTTCGCGCCCCATGCAGTTTTCGCTCTTACATACCGATCAGGAAACCGGCGCCCGGGCCGGCGTCGTCACCACCGACCACGGCACCCTACAGACCCCCATTTTTATGCCGGTAGGCACCCTGGGGACCGTCAAGGGGGTTCACCAACGTGAACTGAAGGAGCAGGTAAAGGCCCAGATCATATTAGGCAATACCTACCACCTCTACCTCCGCCCCGGCACCGAGGTACTCGAGGCCGCCGGCGGCCTCCACCGGTTTATGCAGTGGGACGGGCCTATCCTCACCGATAGCGGCGGCTACCAGGTATTTAGCCTGGCACACCGACGAAAAATCACGGAGGAGGGTGCCACCTTCGCCAGCCACATCGACGGCAGCCGCCATCTCTTCAGCCCCGAAAGTAGCCTGGGCATCCAGCGCAGCATCGGGGCCGACATCGTCATGGCCTTCGACGAGTGCCCCCCCTACCCTTCCACCCGCCAGTACACCGAAGACAGCATGCACCTCACCCACCGTTGGCTGGAACGCTGCGTGAGGTTTATGCAGGATAGCCAGCCGAAGTACGGCCATTCCCAGGCGTTGTTTCCCATCGTTCAGGGCGGAAGCTTCGACGACCTGCGGAAGCAATCCTGCGAATTCATTGCCTCCCAGGACCAGCCCGGCAACGCCATCGGCGGCCTCTCCGTCGGCGAGCCCATCCCCGATATGTACCGCATCACCCAGTTGTGCTGCGACATCCTGCCAAAGCAGAAACCCCGCTACCTGATGGGCGTCGGCACCCCCGCCAACATCCTGGAATGCATCGCCCGCGGTGTTGACATGTTCGACTGCGTCCTGCCCAGCCGCAACGCCCGCCACGGCATGCTCTACACCCGCGACGGCATCATTAATATCAAGAACGCGAAGTGGAAGAACGACCATTCCGCCATCGACGCCCGCCCCGACGCAGCCCCGACCTCTCAGGTGCACAGCAAGGCCTATCTCTGTCACCTAATCCGCTGCGGCGAGTTGCTAGCCGGCCAACTGGCTACCCTGCACAATTTGGCTTTCTACCTTTCCCTGGTCCGCGAAGCCCGCACCCGCATCCTGGATGGTAGTTTTCTGAGCTGGAAAAATGAACTGGTCCCCCAGCTCGAGCGCCGCCTCTAGCCAAATCTAACGTTCCTTTTTGCGCCGGAGCGCAGGAAATAAGCCCCTACCAAGGCCGAAGGCCGTCTACCAAGCAAAAAGCGACGCGCCTTTGCGTCTACCAAGGGCCAAAAGCCCGTCTACCAAGCAAGGAGCAAAGCGACTTGCGGCTAATAACTACCTTTGCCAAAATCCCGAATGACCATGGCCCTGAAATACCGCCGCATCATGCTCAAACTGTCCGGTGAAACCCTAATGGGTGACCAGCAGTACGGCATCGATCCGAAGATGCTTACCTACTACACCAAGCAGATCAAGGAATTAATCGATATCGGCGTGGAAGTAGCGGTAGTCATCGGTGGCGGCAACATCTTCCGGGGCCTATCCGCCGCCGAATCCGGGGTGGAGCGTACCCAGGGCGACTACATGGGCATGCTGGCTACCGTCATCAACGGCATGGCGCTGCAGAGCATGATGGAAACCCACGGCGTCTTCACCCGCCTGGTGTCTGCCATCGAGATGCAACAGATCGCCGAGCCCTACATCCGCCGCCGCGCCATCCGCCACCTGGAGAAGGGGCGGGTCGTCATCTTCAGCGCAGGTACCGGCAACCCATACTTTACCACCGACAGTGCCGCCGCCCTCCGCGCCAACGAGATCGGAGCCGATGTCATCCTCAAAGGCACGCGGGTGGACGGAATTTACACCGCCGACCCCGAGAAAGATCCTACCGCCACTCGGTACGACAAGATCTCCTTCCGGGATGTCATGAACAAGAACCTGCGCGTCATGGACCAGGCCGCCTTCGCGCTCTGCGCGGAGAACGACCTGCCCATTATTGTCTTCGATATCAACGAGCCAAGTAACCTGCGGAAGATCATCTTCGGAGAGAAGGTCGGGACATTGGTTAGCAACATTTAACCACGAACAAGCGCCCGCCAACGCCCGCCGGACAAACGACGGGAGCCAGCGGGCGCTGCGTGGTACGTTAACGGCTTGCTCGCTTAGCGGTCAACGCGTAGCTTGCCGGTACCCATTCCCTCGGCGCCCCAAGTGACGATAATGTAGGTACCGACCGGCAGATTCGGTGTGGCCTTGGTGCGGTACGTCGGTTCACGGAAGCGCTGGCTCCAAACTTCCCGACCGTCAATCGACATAATCCGGAGGTCACTGAATGCCCGCTGACTTTCAACGGTGAAGGTCGAGGTCGTCGGATTAGGGAACAGCCCGATCGTTTCCGTAAGCGGCTCGCGGGCCACACTCGTCGGTTCGCAGAGCGCAGAAGCTTCTCCCTTGCCGGTCGGCGGCGTGGTTCCGGGACTTAGATAAAACTTATCGAGGAGCGCTCCATCCTCACGGAAGACCACGTACAGCGTATGCGCGCCCGAGTCGAGTGTGTAAGTGACCGGGTTTCCGGGATCGGTATCGTGAACATCGTCCCAGGTCCAATCCGGGCCGCCGGTAATGCTGTTCCATAGTATCCAGTCGCCGTCGTCCATCCGGATCCAGAAGGAATCGTCGTCGGCCGACGGGGCGTTTACCCGGCCGAAAAGGGTATAGGACGTAGAGTCGACGACGGTGAAATTCAGCACGATCTGATCCTCCGCTTCCTCGGAGGCGGTCTCGAGTATCTGTACGCCCGTAGCCGTGGCCGCATAGGCACCGTTGGAAGCGGCGGTGTCTTCCGTAATCACCCAGTTGCTACCGACCGTACCGCACTCCACGTCCAACCACACCCCGGGATCCACGTAGCTATCGCTACGCTGGATAGTTACCGAAAGGGTGTCCATGGCCCGGGCACCGTCGTTGTCCGTTACCGTCAGGACGAAGTCGTACTTACCCGGTGCCAGCGCGACGGAGTCCATGGCCCCGGCGGAAAGCTGTTCGTCCACCAGCGACCAGTTGTAGGATGCAATTGTCCCGTCCGCGTCGCTGCTGCCGGAGGCGTCAAGATGAACCGTCACCGCCAGGGTATTCATACTATCCGTCAGCAGCTGATCTTCTCCGGCGTCGGCGACCGGGGGCACGTTTTCCACCGCGCCCGCCTTACCGGTGAAGGTCGTGAAGGTCATGATGCTATTGGCCGGCAGCGATACCGCCAGGGCACCATCGGCTACCGGGTAGGTACCTATCGGTTCCATATTCATGGTTGCCGCCGTCGCGTAGCCGGTCATTTCGGCGTAGGCGTTCGTACCCAGGTTGAAATCGAGGCTCAGTTCGTTGCCGCTCGAGTTGACGGCTACGACCACCAGCGTAGAATCGGTTTTATAGGCGGTGATATCCGCCCCGGTGGAGTGGGTAACATCGACCCGGACGGCTCCCGGACGAATAAACTTGGAAAAGTGGCTCATGACGTAGCCCCGTTTGGAGATGTTTCCGTCGTCCTGGATCAACCCGTAAAAGCGACGTATATACCACCAGATATAGGCATTGAAGTTGGCCTGCATGGTGCCGGACACCTCGGTGCCGACGGCCAGGGCGTTCGGCCATTCGTTCGCGTCGGTATTGCTGTCGGTATAGTGCTCGGTCATCCAAACTTCTTTTCCCTTTTCGCGGGCGAGGGGATAGTCGCGGATGGTCGCTCCGTAGAGGTGACCACCGACGATGTCCAGGTGCTGCTCCGCGTCCGGATCGTTTAGGATGGGGTCCGTATAAGCGTGGTTGAAACCCAGCGATTCGGAGGCAACCAGGTTGATGCCCGCGAATTTATCACCCTGCTCCTTCACGAAGGTGAGCAGTTGCTGGGGTGTCCAGTCGCAGGATTCGTAGGTGGCTCCGGACCAGTCCGGCTCGTTCTGTACCGAAATGGCGTGCAGGGGGGCGCCGTTTTCCTCCATGAAGTCGGCAAAGCCCATCAGGTGGTCGGCATAATCGTCGTAGTATTCGGGTAACAGCTCACCGCGTACGATATCGTTGTTGGTCTTCATGTTTACCGGGGGCGACCAGGGGCTTGCCAGAATGATGGCGCCGAGATCATGCGCCTGCCGCGCCGCGGGTACCTGTAGCTCGTAAATGCCGGAATCCGACGGTGCCTTGATGCGGAGGATGGTGAGGCCCATTTGCCAGGGCTCATTGCCGAAGGCCTTTGCGACCAGGGAGGAGTCGAGGTTGGCAATCCAGTCCGGCATGTTGACGCCGCCGAAGCCCGTGATGGTTTGGTATTCCGTAGCGGGATCTACGATGACTTGCTGCCCGAAGGCTCGTCCGGGTAGCAAGAGTAGGCATAGCCCGGCCACCCCGGCCACGAGGCGGGAAGAAATAAAGGTCTTTTTCACAATTAATCGACTTAACAAGGTGGTGGCGGAACCACTACGCCAGGCGGGAGCGGCTCGCCGAATGGGTTCAGGGAATACAATCAGGGAGCCTGGCGAACGCCGTCGATCATCCGGTGGATGGACAGCGGGTTGCTATCCTGCAACGCGGGAGGAAGCAGATTTTGCGGAAAATTCTGGTAGCAGACGGGACGAGCGAATCGATCTATCGCGCGGGTACCCACCGAGGTCATCCGGCTGTCGGTCGTAGCGGGAAAGGGTCCACCGTGCACCATGGCGTGCCCCACTTCGACCCCGGTCGGAAAAGCGTTGATAATCAACCGGCCGACCTTTTCTTCGAGTACGGCCACGAGATCGGCGTATTCTCCGAGATCGGCGTCGGTGGCAAACAGGGTGGCGGTGAGGTGGCCGTGCAGCCGGGCCGCGCTTTTTACTAACTCGTCTTTACTGTGCCCCTTCACCAAAACGGTACTGGGTCCGAACACCTCCTCCTCGAAGTTCTCGCCCGCGAGGTAATGCTCGGCGGAAGCGACGAAAGCCCGCGCCGTGCCTGCGTATCCCTTGTCCGCCGCTTTGCCTTCCGATAGCAGGGTCACGGCACCGTTTGCGCGCAGGGTGGATACACCTTTTTCGTAAGCACGCTGGATGCTCTGGTTGAGCATGGCGGCGGCCTCCACGTCACGGAAGTTTTCGGCTACCCGGTCGGTAAAGGCGGCGGGGTTGGCGGTCGGGGCCAGGAAGACCAGGCCGGGGTTGGTGCAGAATTGTCCGGCGCCCAGCGTTACGGATTGCGTCAGGCCGGCGGCGATTTCCTCCCCGCGCTCCTCCAGGGCCCCGGGCAAAATGAAGACCGGATTGGTGCTGCCCATCTCGGCGTAGACCGGGATCGGTTGCGGACGCTCGTTAGCGATCCGTTGGAGCGCCGTACCCCCACCGTGGGAGCCGGTGAAACCAATCGCTTTAATGGCGGGGTGTTGCACCAGCCAGGCGCCGCTTTCGTTGCTGTTGCCCTGGATGAGGGAAAAGGTGCCGGCGGGAAGTCCGCAACTTGCGACGGCCTTATTGATCGCTACGGCAATCAGCTCACAGGTTCCGGGGTGACTAGGGTGCCCCTTAGCCACCACCGGGCAGCCGGCGGCCAGGGCGGAAGCAGTATCGCCGCCCGCTACGGAAAAGGCCAGCGGGAAATTGCTGGCGCCGAATACACCTACTGGCCCCAGCGGCCGGAGCATCGAGCGTACGTCGGGCTTTGGGAGGGGCTGGCGGTCCGGGTCGGGGAAATCGATGCGGGCATCCACCCAGGAACCTTCTCCCGCTACTTCGCCGAACAGCCGGAGCTGGTTGACGGTCCGGCCCCGTTCTCCGGTGATGCGGCCGGGTGGGAGTCCGGACTCCGCGCAGCAGCGGTCGATGAGGTCGTCGCCCAGCGCCATGATCTCGTCGGCGATCGCGTTGAGGAATCGATTGCGGACATCCGGCGAGCTATTCCGGTAAGTCGCGAAGGCCTCCATAGCGGCCCGGGCGGCCCGATCCACTTCCGCTTCACTAGCCACGTGAAAATGGCCGGGCAATTCCTCTCCGGTGGCGGGGTTGGTTCCGGTAAAGGTCTGGGAGCCGGCGGCACTTGCTTGGCCGGCGATGTAGTTCTTTCCTGTCAGTGTCATTTCACAGTATTTAGTAGTGTTCCGATGGGTTCGATGGTGATTCGGATCTCGTCACCGCTTTGCAGGGTAAAATCCGCGGTCGGTACGATGCCCGTTCCCGTCATGAGCAAACAACCGTAGGGAAATGTGCACTCCCGGAAGAGGTATTCCACCAATTCTTCCGGTTTCCGCTTCATTTGTCCGAGGTTGACTTCCCCGCTGAAGACGGAAGCACCGCCGCGCAGCACGCTCATGGAGATCACCGTAGCGGGGGGTAAGGGAGCTTCGGTAACGAGAATGCAGGGCCCCAACCCGGCACACGCATCGTAGGTTTTGGCCTGCGGCAGGTAGAGCGGATTCTCCCCCTCGATGCTGCGGGAACTCATATCGTTGCCGATGGTATACCCTACGATTTTTCCACTGGACGTGACAACGAGGGTAAGTTCGGGTTCGGGTACGTCCCAGCTGCTGTCTTTCCGGATGTGGACCAGTCCCCCGGAGGCCACGGTACGCGCCGGAGTGGCCTTGAAGAAAAGTTCCGGGCGGTCGGCCACGTACACCCGCTCGTAGAAGGTACCGCCGCCGGCTTTCTCCGATTCTTCCTGCCGCGCCAGTTTGCTGTTGAAATAGGTGACGCCACTGGCCCAGACCTCCTGTTGACCGGCGGCTACGCTCCGCAGGGTTCCCGCTTGCACCTGCGCTCCGTCGCCCTCCCCTTCCGCGATGACGCGCAGCTTTTGGTATAGATCGTCGTCGTTGACGAAGGTAGCCCAGTCGTCCTCGATGGAATAGTAGCGCCCCTCGTATTCAAGGATGATGCCGTGATCGGTATGGAATAATTTCATGGTGTGAAGGTTTGTTCGCGGGGCTTACCCGGCCAGAAGGTAGACGATAAAAACGGATAAGGCCGCCGTTATGCCCAGGACGAAAGAACTCAGCGACATGAAGCGGTAGCCCATTTTCACGTCCATGCCGGAGAGCCGGGTGACCACCCAGAAGAAGCTGTCGTTGGCGTGCGACACCACCGCCGAGCCGGCACCAATGGCCACTACGACCAAAGCCCGGTCGATCCCCTCCGTAAAGCCCAGATCGTCGAGCATAGGTGCCATGATGGAGGCCGTCGTGATGAGCGCCACCGTGGAAGAACCCTGCGCCGATTTAATGGCCGCCGCCAGAATGAAGGGCAACCAGATGTTGAGGCTGAGGCCCGCCAAGGCATCACCGAGTACGTTGGCGATGCCGGAATCGCGGAGAATTTGCCCAAAAACGCCCCCCGCCCCGGTGATCAGCAAAATGGACGCAGCACCGGTCAGCGCCTTGCCGATCCACCCGTCGGTGGAAAACATCTCCCGCTCCAGCTTTTTCGGCAGGAGCAGCGAGAGCAAGCAGCCGATGGTCAGCGCGATAAAGGGCTCGCCCAGGAAAAAAACCACCCGCGGCGCAAAGGGCAAATCACCGTAACCATCGGCCTCAAAGCCGCCGAAGGCCACCAGCATGGAGCGGACCACGATGAGCACGATCGGTACGAAGATCGGCACGGAGGAAAGCAGGGCTCCCGGGGCCCGGGTCAGCCGCGCGTCGATCTCGGCCTGCGTAATTTCCGGGGCCGGATCGATGTAGGTCTTGGCGACGTAGCGCCGGATGAAAATCAGACAGGCCCCCAGAGATATCAGGCTGATCGGAATGCCCAACAGCAGCACTATACCAAGATCCGCGTCGAGGTAAAAGGCCGCCGCGATCGGGCCAGGCGTCGGCGGTACCATAGTGTGCGCCGCCATCAATCCCATGGCCAGGGCTATGGCCGTGCCCGCCAGCGAGAGGCCGGCCTTCTTCGAGAGACTGCGGTTGAGCGGCGACAGCAACATGAATCCGCTATCGGCAAAGACCGGGATCGACACCACCCAACCGATGAGCCCCATCGCCACGGTGACCCGGTCCTTCCCGGCTAGCCGCAGCACCCGGTCGGCCAGGGTATAAGCCGCCCCGGTATTTTCCAGAAAGGCCCCGATGATGACCCCGAGAATGATGATCAGCCCGATCCCACCCAGTGTGTTCCCGAAGCCGGCGTTCACCGAGGCGACGACCGCGTCCAGCGGCATGCCCACCAGCATCCCATACCCGATGGCCACCAGCATCAGGGCCACGAAGGGATGTACTTCCAGCCGGGCGGTCAGCAAGATGATCATGGCTACACTGAGCAGCAGTAGGAATACGGTGAGCATGGCGATCAGTGTAGGTCGCGGTCGACGATAGCTCCGGACTTCCCGGTCAGGATATCGAGGTCGGCACCGAGTTCGGCCTGCTCTACGTGATCGAGGTACACGCGTACCCAGCCACGGGTGGCCCGGGGCTCCGGCGGGGTCCATTCGGCCTTCCGGCGCTGTAGTTCCTCGTCACTGATCTCCAACTGGAGCAACCGCTTTTCTACGTCCAGCGTAATGAGGTCACCATTTTGCACGACGGCCAGGGTGCCGCCGACCGACGACTCCGGGGAGACGTGCAGTACCACGGTGCCGTAGGCCGTGCCGCTCATGCGACCGTCGGAGATGCGGACCATATCCTTGACGCCCTGCTTCAGTATTTTCTCGGGTAGGTCCACGTTGCCGACCTCCGGCATGCCGGGGTAGCCCTTCGGCCCGACGCCCTTTAGGACGATGACGCAGTCCGGGTCGATGTCCAGGTCCGGGTCGTCGATCCGGGCGTGGTAATCCTCCATGCTCTCGAAGACCACCGCCCGCCCGGTATGCTGCATCAGGTGGGGGGTGGCGGCGCTGGGCTTGATGACGGCGCCGTTTTCGCAGAGGTTGCCACGGAGGACGGCGATGCCCGCGTTCGACTGCAGAGGTGCATCCCGTCCTACGATCACGCCTTCGTTGTAGCATTTGGCGTCGCGGTAGTTAGCGTCCAGGGTTTGGCCATTGGCGGTAACGACGTCGCGGTGCAGCAGATCGCCGAGTTCTTTCATGACGACGCCCAGTCCGCCGGCGTAGTAGAAATCTTCCATGAGGAATTTCCCTGACGGCATTAGGTTGACCAGTAACGGGACGCCGCTACCCAGGCGGTCGAAATCATCCAGCACCAGATCGACGCCGATCCGTCGGGCAATCGCGGTCAGGTGGATGATCAGGTTGGTACTTCCTCCTACGGCGGCGTTGGTTACGATGGCGTTCTCGAAGGCTTGGCGGGTGAGGATTTTGGACATCGTCAGGTCCTCCTTCACCATCTCCACGATGCGGCGGCCGGAAAGTTGCTGCATGACCCGCTTGCGCGAATCGGCGGCGGGAATGGAAGCGATGCCGGGCAGGGTCAGTCCCAGGGCTTCACTCATCACGGCCATCGTCGATGCCGTCCCCATCGTATTGCAGTGGCCGATGCTGCGGGCGGCGCAGATCTCGGCTTCGCGCAGGTCGTCGCCGCCGAAGTCGTCGTTGGTCAGCTTTTCCTTGATGAGCCAGTTGAAGGAACCGGAGCCGATGGTCTCGCCCCGGAAACGGCCGTTGAGCATCGGCCCGCCGGGCACCACGATGGTCGGCAGGTCTACGCTACAGGCGCCCATGATGGTCGAGGGGGTAGTCTTGTCGCAGCCGGTGAGCAGCACCACGCCGTCGAGCGGATTGGCGCGGATGGATTCCTCGGTGTCCATACTCGCCAGGTTGCGGAAGAGCATGGTGGTGGGCCGCATGATGGTTTCGCCCAGCGACATCACGGGAAATTCGAGGGGGAAGCCGCCGGCCTCGATCACGCCCCGCTTCACCCGTTCGGCCACCTCGCGCAGGTGACCGTTGCATGGGGTGAGTTCCGACCAGGTGTTGCAGATACCGATGACCGGCTTGCCACGGAAGTAGTCGTCGGGGTAGCCCTGGTTACGCATCCAGCTGCGGTGGACGAATCCCATCTTGTCGTTGCCGCCGAACCATTCCTGGCTGCGGAGGCCTTTTTCTTTCTTTTGCATAATCTGCTTTAAAATAATATCACCGACCGATTACGGTCTTAGTCCATACTCCTGGGCACCGCCAGGATCGCCTCTACGGCCGGCTTCGGGGTCAGGTCCCGGTTGTAGGGCAGCACGTAGTTTGTCCGGTTGGGGATCGGGTAGCCGTTCTTCCACGACATGCCGTCCTCCACGCCCCAGAAGGTGACGCGGTCGATCTTGTCGCGCTTGCGGTAGAAGATCTCGAAAAGCTCGCGGTAGCGGTCGGTGAGTTGCTGCTGTACCTCCTCCGGCAACCCGTCGGAGTACGGATCCAGGTAGGTCTTAAATTCCTCGAGTTCGTACTGGGGGTGCATCATACCGGTACCGATGATCTGCCCCTCGCGGGTCAGCGGCAGCACGTCCACGTCCAGTTCGGTGATCATCACCTTCACGCCCAGACTGGCGAAGGAATCAATGGCCGCTTCGATGTATTCGTTCTTCGGGTAGTTGAGGCCCCAGTGCCCCTGGATGCCGATGCCGTCGATTCGGATGCCCTGCTCCTGCAGCATGCGTACCATGCGTACGATCCCGTCCCGCTTCGTGGGTCGCCAGGCGTTGAAGTCATTGTAGTAGAGTTCGGTGCCGGGAGCGTATTGCTCGGCGGCGCGGAAGGCCATGGCCACGAGCGAGTCGCCGTTACCGATGCCGTTCACCCAGGTAGTGGGCCGGTAGGAGCCGTCGTTGTCGATCACTTCGTTCACGACGTCCCAGGCGTCCACCTGACCGGCGTAGCGGCCGGCTACCGCCTCGACGTGCGACCGCAAGCGCTCGGCCTGCTGTTCGGGGGTATTCGGCTCGCCGGCATCGTTAGTGAAGAACCAGGCGGGGGTCTGGTTGTGCCAGATTAGGGTGTGGCCAACGATAAACATATCGTGCTCCTTCCCGAAGGCGACGAATTCATCGCCCGGGGCCCAGTTATAGACGCCGGGTTCGGGATTAATCTCCTCGGCCTTCATCACGTTCTCGACCGTAATGGCATTGAATTGCTCGCGTACGATCCGGTTCAGCGCGGTATCCCGGCCGGAGGTGATGCCGGGGTTGACGGCCGTGCCGATGAGAAAGGCCCCTTCGTAGGCCGTTTTGAGCGGAACGAGTTCCTGGCTTGCGTTCTCCTGCGCTCCGGCGCAAAAAGAAAACAGCAGGCAAAACAGAACGAAGGGGATGTGCATGTCAACGGATTTAGGGGTAAAATAGCAAGAATAACGGCTTACACAATCGAATGCGGAGGTCGGCTACCGTTGCGCGCGTTCGTAGTCGAGCACCGCCCGACCCAATCGCCCGAAAAAGGGCATGCCGTCTTCTTCGTATTCGTAGGCGCCGTCGTTGAAAATGCGGTTCGCGTTGGTGTGAATGGTGCCGGCCAGGATAAACTCGACGTCGCCATCGGTGACGTACGCCACGTCGGTCAGGTAGCCGTAGGCCCAGCCGACCTTATTCAGGATGCGGACGTCGTCGGGAATCCGGAATTCATCGGGCCGGTCGCCGTAGATCCAGAATTTGACGTAGTTGTCGGGCTCGGTGTAGCGTGGGGAGATGCTTTCGCGCGGCCGCTGGGACATGGCCTCCCGCAGCAGGGCGTAGGCTGCCGAATCGAGCCGGAAGGTGTCCGCCCCTACCGCTTCGGGCACGACAATCCGCACCAGGATATCGTGGAGGTTGCGCAGCGAGAGGTAGTTCTTGTGCGTAAAGTCGAAGGCGCCGTCGATGAGGGTATCGTTTCGGGTGTAGCCTACGCCCCGTTCCTGGTCCTGCACCCGGGGCAGCGGATCGTAGTAAGGGTCGTGCCGCTCGCCGGTCTGGTATAAGGTTTCGTAGCCGTCGGCAAACTTTACCGGATTCAGATAGGCGTGAGTGGTGTCGTCAAATCCGGCCACCCCTACCCGGTGGAGGATGCGGCCGCCGGTGATACCGACGCGGTGGAGGGCATCGTTGAGGTAGGTCGGGCCGAGCCACTCGAACAGCCGGTTGTAGGCGTCGTTGTCGCTCACCAGGAAGATCTTGCGCACGTACTGGGACACACTGGGCAAACCGGTCACACTGCTCGTATCGGAGGAAACGGCTGTTTGCGCCGGAGCGCGGGAAGAAAGCCCTTTCCCGTGGAACATCGGCGTCCCTTCCTCCAACCCCAACACCCCCAATTCGTGCAGCCGCTGTAGCGCCAGGGCGGCCACCGGCATCTTGACGGTGCTGGCCGGATAGAAATACTGGGTGGAATCCGCGCCCCAACGGTGGGTGGTCAGCCGTACCGAATCTCCACTCCGATCGATACGGGTGTAGAGTACCTGAATCTCGAAGCTGTCTACTCCGTCGATCCACCGGCTCAGGCTATCGCGGTTGTCCTCGATGATACGTTCCAATTCGTTGGGCTGGGCCGTGACCTGCCTTCCCAGGGGGGCAACCAACAAGAGTAGGAACAGGATAGTGTGGAGACAGCAGATTTGTCGCATCGGGTGGAGCAATTGCAGGTTGGCTCTCAAGCTAGTCCGTATTACCCGCTTTACCAATTTAGGGGGCATGGGTGGCTGGAACGGCCCGCGCTACGCGCTTTGCGCCCTAAGAAGAAGGGTCACCGCCCGGAGTTCGGAACGGTGACCCTGCACGTGTATTCCCATCCGGAAGAAGAGAAGTATCGGTCTATTCGTTCACGATCTCCACGTAGTCGAATACGGCGGAATTAGAGGAGCTTTCTCCGCGGGCGGTAGCGTACAGGCCGTACATACAGCCGGTAAATCCACCGGCCGTTTCGGTACTCAGATATTTGGCGTCTACGCCATCCGCCAGGGAATCGTAAGTCTCGCCGTTCTCGCTGTACAGAAAGTTGTAAACGTCCTCATGTGCTTCGACTTTCAGATGTACGCCTTCGTCCGTGTAGGGTACCTCGGCCAGCACCTCCTGACCGTTCTCGGTTTGCTTCAGCAACCGGAGCTGATCGACGGTCTTATTGACGAAGTAGTAGTGGGTTTCGCTCTGGAGGATGACAACGCCGGCCTGCTCGTTGGCCGATTCGGGAGTAAAGTCCAGGTGAGTGGCAAAGGAACCGTTCAGGTGAGTTTGGCGACGGAGCATCAGCGAGGGGTTGTCGCGGATGTCGATGGCTTCGGGGCGCAGTTCCAGGGCTACGTTACCGACTTCCGTATTGAGTTCGTACCAGGGTCGGCGGACGTTGCGCAGGAACATCCAGCGATTGTCGAGGGGCTCGTCGAAATCTATCCGGTAGGTGAACTCGCCATTTAACGGAACGGGAGACGGGCTGGTGGCGCCGGTATTGGGTAATGGATACTCATACTGTACGGCCTCGAAGTCGGGATTGATGACGGGCCAGCCGTCTTCGGTCCACTCCACGGGGGCCAGGAAGGTTTCCCGGCCGGTATTGAAGTGGTTGCCTTCGTACGGGCGGCAGGCCAAAAAGACGGCCCACCACTCCCCGGAGGGTAGCTCCACCATATCCGCGTGGCCGACGGTGGTGATCGGGTTCGGGCGGTCGGGATCCAGCGTACGGGCGGTGATGATCGGGTTGTTTTCGTAGGGGACGAAGTCGTCGGTCAGGTTTTTCGCCCGGAAGACCACCTCGGAGTGGTTATAGGCGGTTCCGCCCTCGGCACACATCAGGTAGTAGTACCCCTTTGTTTTGTAGATATGGGGCGCTTCGATCCATACCGGTTCCTGGCTGATATCCGAGCCGCCGTTCACCAGCAGTCGTTCTTCTCCGATGGGTTTAAAGGTGTTGGGATCGAGCTCCCGCATGCGGATGGTCCGGTGGCCGGAATAAAGGGGTTCGTTATTCGGTGGCCCCAGGTTATACACTACGTAAACGCGGTCGTCGTCAAAGAACAGGCTGGGATCGATCCCGCCGTTCAGCTCCGGTAGCCAGATCGGGTCGGACCAGGGTCCGGCCGGGTCCTGGGTGCGGGAAACGAAGTTGCCGTACCCGTCGATCAGGGTGCAGATGACGTAAAACCAACCGTCGTGGTGGGTAATGGCGGGAGCGAAGAAGCCGCGGGTGATGCGCTGCTCGTCCAGATTCATTTGCTGGTTGGTGTCCAGCACCGCACCGATCTGCTCCCAGTTGACCAGGTCCTTGCTGTGCAGGATCGGCAATCCGGGAAAGTAGCCGAAAGTGGAGGTGGTAAGGTAATAGTCCTCCCCTACCCGGCAGATACTCGGATCGGGATTGAAGCCGGCCAGGATGGGATTCTGGAAGGTACCATCGGTTGGAGCGGAGGTTTCGGCGCCGGGCTCAGCGGTGCGTTGACAGCCGACCAGGCATGCGGCCATGAGGCTGATAAGAAGGAAAAATCTCGGAGTCATTGCGTTGGTTTGTAACGTCCGGATGCAGGCATACGGGTAGCAACCGGGTATAAAAATGGAGTCAGCGCTACCTGCCGGATAGCGCTGACTCAACGTAACGTATTTAGCGATTAATTAAGGATTAGTTGTATCTCGGGTTCTGGTAAGCGTCGGTCATCTCTTCATCGAACTCCATACCGTCGAGCTGCCCCTGGGGGATGGGCCGGAGGTAGAGGTAGGGTTCAATATTACGCTGGAAGGTTTCGGCGGTATGGTCACCGTAATTACGTCCGGCGATCGAGTACTCTCCGGCCAGCTCTTCCCAGGTCTGTGTCCGCACCAGGTCGTACCACCGAATACCTTCGGCGTAGTACTCGCGCGAGCGTTCCATAAGCAGGAAATAGATATCGGGATTTTCAGGAGTGGCCGCCACCAGTTCTTCGCTGAAGTCGGCGTTGTAGGTCGAGTCCGCACCGTTGTCGTAGCGCCACATGCCTGCCCGAGCCCGGATGACGTTCAGCAGCTCGCGTGCACTGTAGCCGGACTGCGTCGTAGCCCCTTTGATGGCGGCTTCGGCGGCGACGAAGTAGAACTCCGAGAACTTGACGATATTGAAGGGACGGGTACTGCCGGCGTTGGGCTGACCGAGACCGCCGTTATTGTCGGTACGATAGGTACCCAGTTTCCAGAGGCCGGGGTAGACCACCCGGCTGACGCCGAGGGGGCCGATGACGAAATCCGAACGGCCGGGCAGGGTGCCGGCACCGATGCCGTTAAGGCCTGCTCCATCGGGGTAGTCGATGCTGGGCTCCGGCTCGTCGAGGAAGCTGAGAATAGCATCGCCGGGGGTTACCGGGAGTCCGTTGGCATTGTAAAGGACTTCTTCGGGTACTCCGCCCTTCTGCCAGTTACCCCGGTAGACCGAGGTAAAGGTTCCGTCGTAGCGGCTGTCCTGATCCTTATTTTCGAAGGTTTCGGTCAATACCTCAACGGTCGGAGCCATGCGCGTCCAGGGGCGGCCCAGGGGCTGGGCGGCTTCGCGCTGTACGGAAGACACGGTATTGGTAAAGTCAGGATCCAGTCCGCTGCGAATAACCGTGTAGTTCCAGGTCATCATCCAGACGGCGAAGTTGTCGGGAGCGCCACCGCTGCCGTAGGTCAGGCTGCCGCCGTTGTAAAATTCGCTTTCCTCGGTATGGTCCGCGTAGAGCATGATCTCACTATTGCGGTCGTTGGGCGCGTAGTGGACGTCGTAGAAGGTCGGCTGCAGCGAGAAGATACCGGGGTTCTCGATACCCGAGATGGCCATATCGTAGGCTTCCTGGAAATACCAGGCGGCATCGTGGCCGTTGGGGTCGGTGCGGCTGGTTTCGGGGTAGGTCGGGATGTTGTTGGGGTTCTGGAGCCACCATCCGTAGGTTAGATAGGCTTTAGCCAGCATCAGCCGGGCTAGGGGCTTGGTGACCGCACCGGTTACGCGGGGCGCGTCCGGGAGGTCTTCCACTGCCTGCAGCAAGTCGGGGAAAACGGCCTGGGTATACACTTCGGGTACGGTATTCCGGGTGGAGACGCGTACGGGGTTCGTGTTGAAGGTAAGGGGACCGGAACCCAGGTCGAGCGGTACACCGCCGTAGGTTTGCACCAGATTGAAGTAGTCGAAGGCGCGGAAAAAGCGAGCTTCCGCGATCAGCGCATCCGAAATGCCTACTTCCTGGGCGTTCTCGATGATTCCGCTGGCGGTATTGATGTTACCGAAGGCCACGTCCCACAGAATAGCCGCGGGGTACCAGGTGGAGTTGAGCTCCCCCTGCCCCGTAAGGTCGGCAACTAGGAAGTTTCCGTCGGCGCTCTGGGCGTAGGTCGCTTCGTCGGTACCCGTGATCAGGCCGTTGTAATAATAAGCCTGTCCGTATAGGCTGCGCAGGTTGGCGTAAAGGGCGGTAAGGCCACCCTGTACACCGCGTTCGGTCTGGAAAAATCCGGGCTCGTAAAAGTCCCGCGGTTGCTCCTCCAGCACGTCCTGACAGCCGGCCGCGAAGACGACCACCGCCAGGGAAGCGAGGATGTTTTTTATGGATATGCGTTTCATGATTCGACAGTTTAGAAGGTTACGTTAAGGCCCAGGAGGAAGACGCGGGTGGCGGGGTTGTTGGCGCCGATGGTCAGCAGGCGGCGGTTATAGCTCGCCACGGCCTGGAATTCGTCGCCCCGCGAGTTCGTCTCGGGGTCCATACCCGTCATATCGTTGTAGGGCGAGAACAGCACGAAGGGGTTCTGTACGGAGGTGTAGATGCGGAACTGGCTGAACGTACCGGAGGTGAACAGGGTCCGGGTTAGGTCGTATCCGAGCGTGATGGTGCGGAACTTGAGGTAGCCGCCGTCGAAGTAGCTCAGGGTGGAACCGTACTCGGGGTTATCGCCACTACGTGCGCCGCTGGGCGCCGGATAGCGGGCATCGGTATTCTCTGGGGTGTAGTAATCTACGTCGACGTTCGTCTGCCGTCCGGAGAGCAGGTTGAGATATCCACCCGAACCGTACAGGGTACTGATCAGCGTACCTCCGTTGCGAAATACCCCCACGGCGGTCAGGTCGATGCCGCGGAAGGTGAAGCGGGTATTGAAGCCGCCCTGGAAATCGGGGGTCAGGTCGAGGATTTTCCGGTCGTCGGGACCGATGGCGCGGACGGGCTCGCCGTTCTCACCGTATTCACCAGTGTACTCTACCTTAATTTGGCCGACGTTGCCGCCCGGCTCCAGAATATCCAGGTAGGGGTCGCCTTCCTGCCAGAGGCCGATTCGGTTGTAGTCGTAAACTACGTTGATGGGGTATCCGACAAACCAGCCGTTGCCCTCGTCGCGCTCCTGGCCGGACGCCAGCGAGGTTAGGGTGTTAACGTTGCGGTAGACGTTGAAGCCGGCTTCCCAGCTCAGTCCCTCGGGATTATCGATGATCAGACCGTTCAGCGAGAACTCAAAACCTTCGTTCTTCGTGGTACCGATGTTGGCGGTATAGCTACCTACCCCGGCGGTGCTGGGCAGGTTGACGCCCAGGAGGATATCTTCGGTATTGGTCACGTAATACTCGAGGGTGCCGCTCAGGCGATTGTTCAGCAGTGCGAAGTCGGCACCGACGTTGGTGGTTACGGAGTACTCCCAGCCTAGGTCGGCGTTGGGCAGCGTATTGACGTAATAGCCGGTCGAGAACTCCGAGCCGAAGTTGTAGGGACGGGTGGCCAGACTACCCAGCGTGGAGTAGGGGTTGATGGCCTGGTTGGAGGTTTGTCCCCAGCCGACCCGCAGTTTCAGGCGGTTCAGCCAACCGAGGTCTTGCATGAAGGCCTCCTGACCGATGTTCCAGCCCGCGGAGAGTGCCGGGTAGGTGTGCCATTTGTTGCCTTCGGCGAGGCGGCTCGAACCGTCAGTCCGCAGCGTCGCGGAAAAGAGGTAACGGTTGTTGTAATCGTACTGAATACGTCCCATATAGGAGACCAGGCCGGTCACGCTGTAGTCCTGATTGTTCGGGTTCACGGTGATCTCCCCGGCCGCCTGACCGAGGTTGAAGTACTGGAAGGCCTCGTTGGGGATGTCCCGGGCACCGAGGGAGGAGCTGTTGAAGCGGTCCTCCTGAACGGAAAAGAGACCGAGAACGCTCACGTTGTGCACCTCGGCGAAGGTCCGGTTGTAGTTCAGCAGGTTTTCCAGCACGTAGCTGGTCAGCAAGGAGTTGCCTATACCGGCGCCGGAGGGCGTGGTGGGGTTGGTAGCGAATACGCCCTCTCCGGTGAAGTTACCGTTGGTGTTATTGCGG
The DNA here is from genome assembly GCF_002934605.1 of Neolewinella xylanilytica. GTDB lineage: Bacteria > Bacteroidota > Bacteroidia > Chitinophagales > Saprospiraceae > Neolewinella > Neolewinella xylanilytica. Next base: position 374,356 of record NZ_PTJC01000007.1, on the reverse strand, counting down.
ACGTTGAGGCCCAGGTTCAGGCGGTAGCTCAGTCCTTCGATACCGGGAATGGTCAGCTCCCCGAACAGGGTATTGTAAGAACCGATGCCCTTGTTCTCGCTGATGCGGCGCTCACCCAAGCGGTCGATCACATCGCGGGTCACCACAAAAGGTTCGTCGAGGGCGGTACGGATCGTGCGGCGCGGGGCGCCGGTAGAATCGTAGGGGCTGGCCAGGGGCGAAAGGAACAGGACGTTGCCCGGGCTCAGGTCGTTGCCGTAAGAGTGGGTGTACGTATTGTTGGTGGTGAAGCCGATGCGTAGGGCCGAACCGATCCGCTGGTCCAGGGAGCCGCGGAGGGAGTAACGGCGGAAACCCTGGTCGGGGATGACCGCCTGGTCGGTGTTGTAGCCGGCGCTGAAACTGTAAGAACCGCTTTCGGTACCGCCGGCCAGTCCCAGGCTATGGTTCATGAATAGACCGTCCCGGTAGAAGAGGTCCTGCCAGTCGGTGTTGGTACCACGGATCTCATCCTGGCCGTCAGCATCGTAAATGCCGGCATCGTCCCGCAGCTGCGCGAACTCGTCGCCGCTCATCAGCGGAATTTTGGAGAAGATGGTGTTCACACCGGCGAAGCTGTTGTAGCTGAGGCGGGGGCGCTGGCCTTCAAAGCCCGTACGGGTCGTGATCAATACGACGCCGTTGGCACCCCGCGAACCGTAAATAGCCGTGGCGGAAGCATCCTTCAGTACGTCGACGCTTTTGATATCGTTGGGGTTGATGTCGGTCAGGGAGCCGGCAAAGGGAATACCGTCGAGTACGATGAGCGGATCGTTGCTGGCGGTAAGGGACCGCGTACCGCGAATCCGGATCTGTGCCGATGCACCCGGCCGCGAAGAAGTGGAGGAGATGTCTACTCCGGGCAGACGCCCCTGCAGCGATTGGGTGACGTTCGTGGCCGATACGTTCGTGAGTTCTTCGCCATTGATGGATGCGACCGAACCCGTTACGGCTTCGCTACGCTGGGTACCATAGCCAACTACAACGACCTCGTTCAGTAATTGCCCGTTGGGCTGCAGCTCCACGTCAACGACACTGCGGTTGCCGACCTGCTGTTCTTCCGAGGCGTATCCCAAGTAGGAGAACACGAGCACCGCATCCTCGCCGGCGACCTCCAGGGAGTAATTACCTTCTATGTCGGTGGCCGTTCCCCCGTCGGTTTCCAACACCAGAATAGTAGCACCGATCAGTGGGGTTCCGGTTTCGTCCGTAACCTGCCCGGTCACGGTACGTTGGGCGGCTAGGGCAACGGAAAAGAAGCAAAGCGCAAGTAGGGTAATGAGTCGCGGTTTCCAATGGGCGCGACAACTCGGGTAGTTTTTCTGTTTCATACTTTTTTGCAAAATTGACTTATTGATTGAAGGAGCTCCCGCTTCGGGGCGGGGAAAATACCGGAGACTGCTTTTCTCGCAGTGAGCAATTACTGATGTTATTGGTGGAGGTATTCGCGGGCAAACCGTCGGAGCGCCCGCTTGTGGTATACAATTCCGGCAACACCACGCCTAGCGGCAGTCGTGCGCCCTTTCAATCCCGCTAATGAATCGGGTTGGAAAGCGGAAATGATCCGTAATCCCTGGAGGGAAGACGGTGCGACAGGTTGCCCCCGCGAAGAATGAGTTAGATGTTTTTGCAATGCAATCGACTTTGAAATCATACAACCAGGAAGCTAAAATTGCCTCCTTTCCATTCGCGCAATTCGCAATCGATTGCGCATGGGGTTCATAGATACGTCATCTCTGGCAATTGCCAAGCAAAATTAACATTAATTGTCAAAATGACTACATCCTATCAAACCATTTTGCCGCCGTACCATCCTCTTTTTGTCTACTGGGCTATTCCCGGCAATAAATTCCCTAACCCTGCGACTTACCATAATTTCAAAGGAAACACCCCTCCATTTCCGTAGATTCTACTTCCCGAGCATGCGTGACCACAGATCCTTAAGTGCGCCAGAAGGTTCAGGCCGCGAAGTGCCCGCCTCGACTACGACCCTGACCGGACGGCGGGTCGTGTCGATCGTCCAGTTGAAGGTGTAAGACCCCGGATCGGAGGGATCCCGCCCCAGCAAACCGTACCGCAAATCGCAGAGCACGACCCGGCCCGCACCGCCCGGTAAGACCGTATAGTACCCGTCCGTGAACCAGGTCAGTATTTCGAGCTCCCGGTCTTCGGAATACGGTACCAGGAGTCGGTGGTTCCCGGCAATGGGGAGTAACGGATTGAGCGTTCTTGTGCTATCCAGCAAACTATACTGCCCCAGGTAAAAGGTATCGTTGGTGGTTTGGATCGTAGCCGACCACAGCAGGTTGTTACCGAGCGTGGGGCTGTGGATACTACGCAGCGACCCGATACCGTGCTGTTGCAAACTGTTGTCGACCACCCCACCCACGTTGACCGCGTTGACTACGGTGAGGAAGAGGTAAGCGGAAGAAATTAAAAGCCCCGCCCGATTCAGATTTCTTCGCACCCGCGCCCGGCGCCCCTGCCTGGCCGCCAAAAGCAGCAGCAATAGAAAGGGAAAGGTATACAGGGGATCGATTACGGATACGGTATTCCACGCCAATCGAACGGAAGAGAAGGGTTCCAGAAACTGGGTCCCGTAGGAGGTGAAGCAATCCAGCAGGGGGTGGGTAACGATGGCGAGAAAGAAGAGGAGCGTCCACTGGAGGAAGGTAGCGTTGGAACCTTTAGTGCGGGTACCCCGCCAAACATGTATCCCCACGATGAGGCCCGACAAACCAGTGAAAACCAGCGTGATGGCCGATACAATAGCCGGAATAGCGAATAGCTGAATGGGCATCAGATAGCTACCTACAAGCAAGATCAGCCAAAAGGCGAGCAATGCCGCCGGGTAGAGTAGCTTTCCGGATACCTTGACATCCCGGCCACCGTACAGATGATGTACGGCCAGGCCAATGACGGGAGCGGCAAGTACGGCGAAGGGAAGGCTATGGGTGAAGGCGCGGTGGTATGCGAGCGCGCTCATCGGATCGGTGACCAGGCCGGACAGGACGTCCAGGTCGGGAAGCGTACCGGCGAGTCCGCCCCAGACCATGGCGCGGTTACCGACCTTTCGGCCGAGGACCGCTTCACCCACGGCGGCGCCGAGGACGACTTGGGTAAGGGAATCCACGCCGGCCTAAAATCCGGAGGCGAAGCCGCGGAACCCTACGGTAAGGAGTACGGAAACCCGGGTCCGGTCGTACAGAACGTTTTGTTGTCGGATAGCGAAGGTCTGGTAGGGGTATTGAAAGCTGGAATAGTTTTCCACCTGGGCGGCCACATCCGCAAAGAATTTCCCTTTGCTATAGCCCAGGCCGGCGCTGTACGTCAGGATACCTTCATCTTCGTCGTTCACGTACTCCTGGTAGGGCACCTGACGGTAACCGACTCCGATACGTGCCTGAAAGGGATCCAGATTGAGCTCACCGCCCGCCCGCAGCCCGAAGCTATTACCAAGCAGCGCGTCAATGTCGGCATTGGCGGCATCGGTCACTGCATCGGCCGAGGCAAAGTCGTCAAAGCTGAATTCGTTGCTGGCGTACTGGGCGTAATCTGCGTCGAGGCTGATAAAGCCCCGTTCACCCACCAGGGTACCGATACCGGCCATAAAGCGCCAGGGGGTCCGCAGATTATAGGCAATATCGGAAAGGGGACTGAGTTCCGTTCCTCCGAGGGCCTCGCCGTTCTCCGAGTAAAAGTACCCGAAGGAGTTACTATACTGCTCACTGATGGACCAGAAGGTTGGCGTATGCACGGCCGCCGAAATACGGATCTGTTCGGTGGGCAAGACGGTGATACCCGCCTTGAGGTTAAAACCGGTGCCCGAAGATGTCAGGCTTTCGTTGTAGGTGGTGTTTTCAAAGGCGGGAATGACGTCCTGGTCGTCCACCTCCTCGTAGCTGTAGTTCTGTTCGTAGTTGAAAAAGGGAATACCGATACTGACTCCCCACAGCAGGGTCTCCTTGAAGTTGCCGCCGAAGCCGATCGCCGCTTCGGACATGCTCCCGCGACGGTCGTAGACGCCTTCCCGCTGGATGGCGCCCGGGTAGGGTTGCTGGGTATCGAAGTTGTAAAAATCGCTGTAGTTGAGTCCGTCGTCCTCGTTACGGATCAGAAAGGGTACGGCGAGATCGGATCCGTAGGGATCGAAAATCCCGTCTCGGTCGTCTTCCGCAAATTTCTCGATAAGGCCGCCTGGCGTACGTCCGGCGAAAGATAGCTCCTGGTTGTAATCGGCCATCCGCGTCAGGCTGACGCCAAAGTTGAGGGTCGACATATTCACCGAACGGGTATTTCCCGCCAGGAGGAGCCCAATACTCGGCAGGGTGAAAGTCGCGGCGGCTTCCGCTACCCGATCGCCCGTTTCACTGCCTTGCAGCAGCGCGTCCGAATTCGTGAGGGAAAAGCCCGGCGTAATCTGTGCGAGGTTGTAGCGGTTCCATCCGATACCGGCGGGGTTGGTGTGCAAGGTGGTGACGTCGACGCCCAGCGGCGTGAGGCTACCACCGGTACCGGCGAAACGGGCCGACCCCTGCGGCGATATAAAGGAATACCGCAGGGCATCCGTATAGGATTGCCCGGAAGCCGTAACCACCGTCACGAAAATGAAGAGAACACTGAGGAAGGTTTTCATATCAAAAGCTTGACCATACAATTAATCCCGGGGGAGTAGTAAGGTTTGGGCCCCCTCGGATAATTATGGATTCTTTAAGGACAAACACGAAAAAAGGGATGAGAACAACGGTTCTCATCCCTTTCTGTACTTCGAGCTGATAAATCTTATTTACCTCCTCCGCGGCGACTAGGAGCCGCACTGCGGGTACTTCCACTGCTGCGGCTGGGCGCGGCGCTGCGGGTAGGACTGGCGCTACGCGAGGGCGTTACGCTACGCGAAGGGGTACGACTCGGGGTATAGCTCCGGGTAGGCGTGCTGTTCCGACTCGGGGTATAGCTCCGATTAGGAACGGTGCTGCGGCTGGGCGTGGCGGAACGCTGGGGCGTAGTGGAACGGCTAGGCGTATAGGTCCGCCGCTGGGGCGTAGCCGAACGACTGGGTTCCACGCTGCGGGTAGTACTCCGCGGCTGCACGGTCGTACGGGTACGATCGATACTCCGACCGTCATCCGAAGAGCGGGTACGACCTACTGCACGGCTGTTATCTACCGCAGTACGGGTTGCGGCGGGGCGGGCGGCGCTGCCGGCGGACCGGGAAACCACGTTACGGGTTTGACGGGCACGCTCGACACGATCGGCGATCGATACGCTGCTGGCGCGGGGTACGTTGGATACGGGACGGCTGTTCACGCTATTGGGAACGGCGTAGGTGTTGCCACCTCCCCATGCGGGGGGACAGTAGTACCCTACACCACCACCTGCGAATCCGCCTCCCCAGGCGTTAGCACCGTAGAAGCCACCGCCACCGAAGCCGCGATTAAAGCCACCGGCGTAGGCATTGCCGTAGAAGGGATCGTTCCATCCGCCGTAGGGGCTGCCGAATCCGCCGTTAAAGCGATTGAAGCGGCTGAACCGGGTATCTACGAACTGGATTCCAAAGGGGGTAGCCACGGGCTGTACCCAAGGGTTACCGAAGCGGTTGAAACCGTTATAGATCAGGACCGTACTCGCACCGGGGCGGTAGAAAGGATCGTAGTACGCCATATCGACGTAGACGGGGTCAAAATAGCCGAACCCACGGTAAGGCCGGTTAAAGCGGCGAATGCGGCTAGAATAGTAGTAATCATAGTAATCGTTGTTATTGTTGTTGGATACCCGGCGGCGCTCCTCCTGACCGTTGATGCGGTCTCCTTCTACGGGCTGGTCGTAGTAGCCTTGGGAAGATTCGGTGCTGCGAAACTCATCCGGATCGTAGTACATGTCGTCGTACTGGGCATTCATGCTAGTGGAAACTAGCATCATCGCACAAAGCGAGCCGACGGCGAAGAGTAATTTTTGCTTAAGCATGATATTGGTGTTTTTGTAATCCGTGAGTCTGCCACTTATCACAAGGTCGAAAGTAGTAAGTTTGTGCCCCTCATTTGGTTAAAGTAGGCTTAAACACGGCGTTTAAACCGTTAAATGCCCTGCCTTTGACCAAAGTACCTAATATAATAACACGTTACCCCCCTACATAGTTGACTGATGGCCAAAGCAATAACCCCCAGAGAAACGAACTATTCCGAGTGGTACCTCGACATCGTAAAGAAGGCTAATCTGGCCTCCAACAGCGCGGTACGGGGTTGCATGGTCATCAAACCCTACGGCTTCGGCATCTGGGAACTGATGCAGCGGCAGCTAGACGATATGTTCAAGGAAACCGGCCACGTCAACGCCTATTTTCCGTTGTTCATCCCCAAATCGTTCCTTAGCAAGGAAGCCGCTCACGTGGAAGGCTTCGCGAAGGAATGTGCGGTGGTCACGCATTATCGGCTAAAAAACGCCGAAGACGGAAGCGGCGTAATCGTCGATCCCGAAGCCAAACTGGAGGAAGAACTGATCGTGCGGCCGACCTCCGAAACGATCATCTGGAGCACCTACCGCGACTGGATCACCAGCTACCGCGACCTGCCCCTGCTCATCAACCAGTGGGCGAACGTGGTCCGCTGGGAGTTGCGCACCCGGCTGTTCCTGCGCACGGCCGAATTCCTGTGGCAGGAAGGGCACACGGCCCACGCTACGGCGGAAGAAGCCCTCGAAGAAGCGCTTAAAATGCAGGGGGTCTACGCCGACTTCGCCGAGCAATACATGGCCATGCCCGTGCTGCGGGGCGTCAAGACCGCCAACGAGCGCTTCGCCGGCGCCCTGGACACCTACACCATCGAGGCACTGATGCAGGACGGCAAAGCCCTGCAGGCCGGCACCAGTCATAATCTCGGACAAAACTTCGCCAAGGCCTTCGACGTGAAGTTCAGTAACGCCGAGAACCAGGAAGAGTACGTCTGGGCCAGCAGCTGGGGGGTCTCCACCCGCCTGGTAGGCGGGCTGATCATGACCCACAGTGACGACGAAGGGCTGGTCCTTCCCCCTAAGCTGGCTCCCATTCAGGTCGTGATCGTTCCGATTCCCAAACCCAACGAAACGCTCACCGCCAAGGCCAAGGAAATCATGGCCGAGCTAAAGGCACGGGGCATTCGCGTCAGCTACGATGACGACGACAAGCAGCGTCCCGGGTTCAAATTCGCGGAGAACGAACTCAAGGGAATCCCCGTCCGGCTCGGCCTCGGTAACCGCGACCTGGAAAATGGCACCATCGAAGTGGCCCGCCGTGACGAAAAGACCAAGGAAAGCAAGCCGTTGGAGGGAATCGTAGACTACGTAACCCGCCTACTGGACGAAATCCAACAAAATCTCTTCGACCGCGCCCTCCGCTTCCGGGAAGAACACACTACCTACGTCGATACCTTCGAGGAGTTTCAGGAGGTCATCGATCGCGACATCCCTGGCTTTATCTACGCCCACTGGGACGGCACCACCGAAACGGAGTTAAAAATCAAGGAACTGACCAAGGCCACGATCCGCTGCATTCCCCAGGATCAGCCGGAGGAGGCGGGCCAGTGTGTCCTCACCGGCAAGCCCAGCCGGGGCCGGGTGGTATTCGCGAAGGCGTACTAGCCTCAGGCAGCGCGGCCCCGCCGGACGCCCAAAAGCCGTTCCCCCGCTACGAAATTACAAAGCTGGTCATCGCGCAGGTCGGCCCACGCAGCCGCGGAGGAATGGGGGTATTTCGTCGCAATCGCGACCAGTCCATCCTTAACGGGATTTTCGTGGATGTAGTGAAAACACCGGAGCCGGTAACCCGGAGAGTCTACCCATATTCCGTTGGTACGGGAGCGGAAAAGCGTCCCCCGATTCTTGTAGCGCCGATTATAGGCCCGCGTATAGCTACTGAGCAGGATGCGGATCGCGTGGGAAACGCCGCTCTGAAATTGCCCTCCTTTTTGGGGATCCGACTGCGGTTTAATACTGGCGCTGGGGGCAGCCCCCTCCGGCCTGACGTGGATCATCAGGTGAAAGTGATCCGGCATCAGGCAGTAGCAAAGCACGTCGGCTACCGGCAGGAGGTGGGTGGTGACCTTCTGGAGGAAAAAGCGGTAGTTTTCCGCCTCGCGGAAGATTCGAACATAGCTATTGCTTTGGTTGCAGAGGTGGTAAACTTCACCGGCGGTGTAGGACATGGGCAGGTATTTTTAGGTGGTTCCGGCCACACAAATAGGGCGGCGGGGCGCGGGAGTAAAGCTTTTTGGACGGGGGTGGTGATTTACTCGTCAGACGGACTTTTAGCTGCGCTAAACGTATCCGGCTGACGAGCCCCCCCCAGCACGCTTGTTCAGCAGATTTCGCCGCAGCGCATAGTACCCGGTTTACTCGTCAGACGGACTTTTAGCTGCGCTAAACGCATCCGGCTGACGAGCCCCCCCAGCACGCCTGTTCAGCAGCTTTCGCCGCAGCGCACGGGGCTCGCTTCTCGTCAGCGGAGTCCCCTGGGCGCGCAGCGCACGGGGCTCGTCTGACGAGTATCTTCACCCCATGCAAAAGCACCTGGTAGAAATCAAAGCCCGCACCCAAGACCACCACCACCTCCGCGCCACCCTAACCCAGGCCGGCGCCGACTTCCGCGGTACCGACCACCAGATCGACCGCTACTTCCGGGTTCCGGAGGGCCGGCTGAAGCTACGGATCGGCAATATCGAACGGAGCCTGATCTTTTACCGCCGCCCGAACCAGGCGGGCCCGAAGGATAGCTCGGTGTCGCTGACGGTACTTGAAACGGAAAGGGAGGCCGTCAGCCTAGCGCGTACCCTGGAGCGCGCCCTCGGCCTGTGGGTTACCGTCGACAAACAACGGGAAATCTATTTCATCGACAACGTCAAATTCCACCTCGATACGGTGGCCGGTCTGGGCACCTTCGTGGAGATCGAGGCGATCGGCGATGCGGAAGCGGAGCGGGGGCGGTTGCTCGAACAGGTCGACCGCTACCGTAAGCTGCTGGATATCGCGGAGGCGGATTTCGTTTCCGGGAGTTACAGTGACTTGCTGTTGCCGCCGGCTGACCGTGCGGCGTGATGGCACGGTTCCCCCGCTCCGTCGCCCGAAAAATTTAGTAACCTTACGCCATGAAAAACCCGCTCCCCCACCTCCTCGGATTGGGCCTGTTGGCCTGCGTCATTTCCTGCAGCAGCAACCGGCAGGCGGAAGCTCCGGCCGCTACCGACAGTACCCTGGCACCGCGCTGGTCGCCCGTATCCGTGCAAACCCGGCCTACCGCCCGCCACGAGGCCGCCTTCACCCGGGCCGGCGACTACGCCTACCTGCTGGGGGGACGCGGAATCAAACCGGTGGACATTCTCGACCCCAAAACGACGACGTGGTCGCAGGGCCCCGAAAGTCCCGTCGAAATCCACCACTTTCAACCCGTGGTCGTCGGCCAAGAGGTATACCTCATGGGCGCCATGACCGGCGGCTGGCCCGGAGAGCCCCCGCTGCCCAATATTTGGATCTACGATACGGAGGAAAACAGCTGGCGGAAGGGGCCGGAAATTCCCGCCGATCGCCGCCGCGGAGGGGCCGGAGCCGTACTGCACGAAGGCAGCATTTATCTGGTGTGCGGTATCCAAGACGGCCACCGCAGCGGCCACGTCGCCTGGCTGGACCGTTACGACCTGGAAACCGGCGCCTGGACCCGCCTGGCCGATGCCCCGCGTGCACGCGATCACTTCCAGGCGGTGGTCCACGACGGCAAGATCTACGCCGTGGCCGGCCGGCGCTCGCAGGTAGAGAACGGCTTCTCCACCACCATCGGTGAAGTGGACGTTTACGACATCGCCTCCGAAACCTGGACCACCCTGCCCGATACCCTGCCAACCCCCCGGGCCGGCAACGCGGCGGCAGTGGTCGACGGGAAGATCCTCGTAATCGGCGGGGAAAGCGGTGCCCAGGAGCTAGCCCACGCCGACGTAGAAGCCCTCGACCCTATAACCGGTACCTGGCGCAGCCTCCCGCCCCTCAGCCGGGGGCGCCACGGCACGGGGGTGGTGCAGTTCGGCGATCAATTATACATGGCCGCCGGCTGTGGCAAGCGCGGTGGCGAACCGGAACTGGACGACCTGATCGGAGCTTCCATCGACCGATGAAGGAGGCGTTTCCGGCCAAACTGCTCCTCTTCGGGGAGCACACCGTACTGCGGGGCGGGCGGGGACTTGCGGTACCCTACGACCGCTTCCGACTGCGTTGGGCGCGCGATGATGAGCCGGACGACCGCCTGCGGAACCTGGCCGCGGCCTTGGGCCAACTGGAGCTGCCCCTCCAATTCGACCGCCTGGTCGGCGAGTTGGAAGCAGGCTGGCAATTAGCGGGCGATATACCCCTGGGCTACGGACTCGGCAGTAGCGGAGCGGTATGCGCCGCGGTATTCGACCGCTACGCCTTGCCCGAAGCCCGCAACCGGACCACCGCCGAGCTGCGCACTACCCTGGCCCAAATGGAAAGCTACTTTCACGGCAGCAGCTCGGGTACCGACCCGCTCCTGGCCTATCTCCAACAACCACTGCTGCTTGGGGGCGACGGAAGCGCAGGAGTAACAGAACTCCCCGAAGGATGGGATTCCGGTTGGTTCCTCCTTGACACCGGCGCGACACGCAGCGGCTCGCCCTACATTCAACAATTTTTGGAGGCGTACGAACGCGACGCGGCCGCGATCCGGTCCGGATGGCTGGAACCCGCCGACCGGGCAATTGCGGCGCTGATGACCGGCAACCGCGGGGCGGTATACCGAAACCTGGTCACCTTGTCCGATTTTCAATTGGCTCGCTTCCCGGAATTCATTCCGGCCCCTTTCCGTTCGTTATGGGACGGTGGCGCTACCTACCGCCTCAAACTCTGCGGTGCCGGCGGGGGTGGTATGGTACTGGGGCTTGCGGAGGAGATTGACCGTACGCGGCAGCTGCTGGGGAAGCAGGCCATTTGGCTGGCTGATCCAGCATAAGGGTTTTCCCGGAGCCCGAAGGCTGAACGCCAGGCGGATCGGCCGAAACTCACTACGGACGAGCGATCGGGAACGCTATCGGGGTAGTACCTTAAATGATCAACATCGCATCACCGTAGGCGAAGAACTTGTACTTCTCCTTCTGGGCCTGGGCGTAGGCTTCGAGGATAAGCTCGATGCCACCGAAGGCACAGGTGGTGATGAACAGGCTGCTCTTGGGAAGGTGAAAATTGGTGAGCAGGTGATCGGGGATGTGGAAATCGTAGGGAGGGAAGATGAACTTGTTGGTCCATCCTTCGCTCGTGGCCAGCAGGCGCTCGGCGCTGACGCTGTTTTCCAGGGCGCGCAGCGTAGTGGTTCCTACGGCGCATACCAGGCCGCCATCCTTCTTCGTCGCATTGACCGTCTTGACGGCGGGTTGCTCGATCTTGTAGTATTCGGCGTCCATCTTGTGCTTCGACAGATCCTCGACCTCGATATCGCGGAAGGTGCCCAAGCCGAGATGGAGGGTGACCTCCGCGTTCTTGACCCCGGCGAGTTCCATGCGCATCAGCGTTTCCCGGCTGAAGTGAAGACCGGCGGTGGGGGCGGCGACGGCACCGAGTTCCTTGGCGAATACGGTTTGGTACCGTTCGGCGTCGCGGCTGTCGGCCTCCCGCTCGAGGAGTTTCGGCAGGGGGGTATTGCCGAGCCCGTGCAGTTCCTTGGTGAACTCGTCGTTGGGGCCGTCGTAGAGGAAACGAATGGTCCGCCCGCGGCTGGTGGTATTATCGACTACTTCGGCAACGAGGCGGTTGTTGCCCCGCTTGTCGTTGAAGTAGAGTTTGTTGCCAACGCGGATCTTCCGAGCCGGATCGACGAGTACGTCCCACAGCCGGGCCTGGCTGTTAAGCTCGCGCAGCAGAAAGACCTCGATGCGGGCCTGGGTCTTTTCTTTCAGTCCGTAAAGGCGGGCGGGGAAGACCTTGGTGTTGTTGAAAACCAGGGTATCACCTTCGCTGTAGTAGTCCAGCAAATCGGTAAACTGCTTGTGCTCGATGGCGCCGGTTGCCCGGTTGACGACCATCAGCCGGCTATCGTCCCGCCGCTTACTCGGGGTGCGCGCGATCAGTTTATCGTTTAGTTCGAACTTGAATTGCGAAAGTTTGGTCCTCATCCCAGGGTTTAGTTTTAGCTAGCGTATATACGAAACAGCGCGCAAAGGTAAGGGTTTCGGGTGAAAAGGTGCACCTGATCCGCTGCGGGGCTTGACCTTCGCACGAGCACGCCTCCCCGGCCGCTTGGTGGATGGGTCGATCGGGCCGGTTCCCTGGAAGGTCGCCGAATGCTTGGGACCAGGCCGAGGTGGGAGAAAATCCTTCTGTCCGTGCCTTCCCCGTCCGCTGATGCTTACCGTTCGTCGAGAATGGGGCTCCCGCGCGCCGGCGCCACCTTACCTTAGTCCTTTAACTCAGCCCACATGGTACTTTCTAAAGTCATCGCGGAAAGCTTCCGGCAGGCCCGCGCCCAGCTGACGGGGAACAAGTTGCGCACCTTTCTTTCCCTGTTAGGCATCTCGATCGGCATCTTTTGCATCATCGGGGTGCTTTCGGCGGTGCAGTCGTTACAAGATAATGTTTCCGGCAGCCTCGCCAAGTTGGGCGACGACGTGGTCTACATCGACAAGTGGCCCTGGAAGGACAATAGCGACGACTGGTGGGAATACTTTCAACGCCCCTACCCCGACCACGACGACTACGAGGCCCTGCGCGACAACCTGGCTACCGGAAAACTGGTCAACTACTGGACCGTACCCGACACCCGGGTCATCAAATACCAGGGAAAGGCCGTGGAAGGCGGCTACCTCTTCGTGACGACCTACGAACTCGACCGCTTATTCAACATCGAGGTGGACCGCGGTCGGTATTGGTCGGCTACCGAGTACCGTAACGGTACCGACCGGATCCTGCTGGGCTACTCCATTGCCGAGCAACTCTTCGGGCCCATCGACCCCATCGGGCGGGAGGTGAAGATGGGCGGCCGGAAGTACCAGGTGATCGGTACCCTCGCGCCGGCGGGCGACGACCTAATCAATCCGCTGGACTTCGACGACGCCATCATGGTGACCTACAACAATGCCGCACGCTTCATCAACCTCAAGAACCGCAACCAATACGGCGGCACCATTGGCGTGAAGGCGAAGGAGGGGGTAGAGATTCAGCGCCTGGAGGACGATATCCAGGGGATCCTGCGATCGGCGCGTCAGCTGCGGCCCCGGGAAACGGACAATTTCGCGCTCAACAAGCTGAGCATGACCGCCGATGCCCTGGGTAGTTTCTTCGGAGTACTCAACCTGATCGGGCTGGTCATCGGTGGCTTTTCGATCATTGTCGGCGCCATTAGCGTGGCCAACATCATGTTCGTGAGTGTCAAGGAGCGGACCAGCCTGATCGGGGTAAAGAAGGCCCTCGGTGCGCGACAGTACATTATCCTGCTCGAATTTCTTACCGAGTCCGTCATCCTCTGCATCATCGGGGGCATGATCGGACTGGCCATGGTGGTGGGCATCACGTCGATCATCAATATGTTCCTTCCCGCCTTTCAGATCAGCCTCAGCCTGTTCTATGCCATTACTGGGGTGGTTATTTCGGCCATCGTGGGCGTGTTGGCGGGCTTGATTCCCGCGCTGCTGGCGGCGCGGATGGATCCGGTGGAGGCGATGCGGAGCTAGTCTGAACAATGTACCGGTTCGCCGGGGTTGCTTGGACCATGCAGCAAGCTTTATTTATTGCCGGCGCCTTCGGGGCCGGTGCCCTGGTGTCGCTATACCTCACCGTGAATTCCCTGGTAACCGAAAAAGTGGGATCGCCGGTACTGGCCAGCCTGCCGTACTTCCTACTTGCCTTTACGATTACGCTGGCGGTCTTCCTCATTCGGGAGTCGCCGGCTGGTTTACCCAAGCTGTCGGAGGTGCCATGGTGGGCCTTGCTCACGGGTATCGGCGGCGCGGCGGCCGTACTGCTTTCCAATATTCTGATCGAGGAAATCGGTCCCGACCGCTACTTCGTGGCCGGGGTGGCCGGCCAGGTGATCGTTTCGGTGCTGCTGGCGCACTTCGCCCTGTTTGGAGTGGAAGAAAACGCGATCAACTGGCAGAAGGTGGTCGGGGTGGTGCTCTCCATCGGCGGCGTTTTACTAGTAGCCCTGGGCAACGCGGCTTCGGCCGAGTGAGCCCTACTGCACCCGGCGGGCGGCGGCTCCGGTAAATCCGGCGGCGCGGACCTTCTCCTGCAACGCGGTGGCTTCGTCCTGGAAATAAAACTTGCCGGTAAACACCCGATGTACGCTGCCGACCTTGGCCATCCACGCGTCGGCAAATCCCTTCGCCTTCAGTTGTTCCACCAGTGCGCTGGCATTGGTGGCGTTGCCGAAGGCACCGACCTGAACCCCGAACAGCATCACGTCCTCCGGAAAGGTTTCCGAAGCCTCGGTGGCAAGGCCTTTGGCGGCCGTCGCTTCCGGGGGGGCGGGGGGCGGCGAGCTAGCGGGTACGGTGGGGGCGGGGGGCGGCGTCGCGGCGCCGGTTTCGACCATGGGGCCACCGCCATTTTCCTCCCGCGATTCCCGCCGTTTTTCCGCCCGGGACCAAGCGGCCCGCTCGCAGGTAGGGCCGAGTGTACCCAGCTCGAGGACACGCAGCCGCACTTTGGCCACGCCCATTCGTAGCAGGCCGATGTCCGCGGCTGCGGCGCGGCTCAAATCGATGATCCGTTTCGGATTGTGGGGGCCGCAATCGTTGACCCTGACTTCTACGGATTGCCCGCTGACGACGTTAGTTACTTCCAGGCGGGTACCGTACGGATAGTCTTTACTGGCGGCCGTGTAGGCCTCCTTACTATACTTTTCCCCCGTGCTGGTAGGTTTTTCATGAAAGCGATCCGCGTAGTAGCTGGCCATTCCCTCTGCCTGCTGGGCCATGACGGAGAAGGACAACAGAAGACAGGCGGGGAGCAAAAACAGGGCGCGGGTGGGGAACGGAGAGAAGGCCATATGCGGGGGTTGACGGAAAAAGATAAGGGAAAAATGTAAATAAGGTTGACCGACGTAACAAAAGGGAACGGCCGGCCATTGAGGAGTAAAGCCCATCGTGAATGGGAATTCGCACACTAAAACAGTACATTTGAGGTGAACCATTTTCTTCACGCAACGGCAGTCCGATGCAGACGCAACTTGAGGATACCACCCTGTTCGAGGCCATCAAGAGGGGGGACCACCACCTCATCGACCAGCTTTACCTGCAACATCGGGATGCCTTCGTGACCTATGCCCAACGTCAGCTGTACGCCACGGAAGCGGATGCGGCAGACTGCTTTCAGGACGCCGTAATCGCTTTCTACAAGAACATCGTAAGCGGCAAGTTGCAGGAGCTGACGTGCTCCATCCGCACGTACCTGTTCAGCATCGGCAAACGGCTGGTATACCGGCGCAACAAAAAACGGCAGCGGGAGCCCGCGACCGATCACGAGGCGGGGATCAACCCGGCCGACGAACTCGACTGGAGCCTGATTGATCGCTTCGAGCATGCTCACCAGCAGGAAGTGTTGCAAACGGCGATGAACAAGATCGGCTCTCCCTGCCGGGAAATCCTGACGCTTTACTACTACCACCACTACCCGATTGAGAGCATCACCGAATCCGTAGGCCTGCCCTCGGACGGTGCCACCCGGATCAAGAAAATGCGTTGCTTAAAAGAGCTAAAGAAGCTCGTAAAACCCTAACCCCCATGAACCCTGAAGACCAGCAAGACCGGATCGATGCGTACCTGAGCGGCCAGCTGACCGATCCGGAGCGCTTCGAGCGGGAAATGCGCACCGACCCACAACTGCAATCTGAAATGGAAGCAACCCGTATGGCCCTGGATGCCATCCACATTAGCGAAACCAACCGCCTGAAGCGCCGCTTGCAGAAGCTGGAAAACGAGGCCGTCAACCGCCAGGAACCTCCGCAGGCCAAGGTCGTCTCCATCAACCGCAAGCGAAATCGCTCGCGGTATTCGTACGCTGCCGCCGCGACGGTGTTGATCGTGGTGGCCGCCTATTTCCTCCTGCGCCCCGCCGCCCAAAACGACGCCGTTCTGGCGATGGCCGCTTTCGAACCCTACGACAACATCGCCTTTACAATTACGAAAGGCGCAACGGCCGGGGAAGACCGCGCAACGGCCTACATCGCCTACGAACGGGCGGCTTTCGACGAGGCCGAAGCGGCCTTCCGCAGCCTTTCCAGCCCGAGCGCGCCGGATCGGTTCTACCTGGCGCAGAGCCTCCTGGCGCAGCAAAAATTTGCCGAGGCCGCTCCCCTCTTCGAGGAACTTGCCGGCCTGGACGACTTCAACTTGTCTCAGGAATCCGAATACTACGCCGCCCTCTCCCGGCTCGGCCTCGGCCAGCGCGAACGGGCCGAAGCGACCCTGCAGCGCATCACCACCGACGCGAACCACTCCAGCTATGCGGAGGCGGTCGACTTGCTCGAGGAATTGTAAAGCATTCCCATGACCGCCAAAATCGGGCTAGAAGACGTCCGCTTTCACGCCCCCCACGGTTTTTTCGATGAGGAGCAGTTGATGGGCAATGAATTCAGCATCGACGTGGCCGTCGAGGCCATGGTGGCCGATGCGGCCGAGCACGACGACCTGGGGGGAACGGTCAATTACGCCACCATCTATTACCTGCTCCAGGCGGAAATGAAAAAGCCGACCCGCCTGCTGGAAGCCCTCGCCCACCGCATGGCGGCACGCATTATGCACCAGTTCGACGGCGTACTTTCCGTAACCCTTAAGCTGCGCAAATTGCATCCGCCCCTGGGGGGACGCGTGGGGGCCGCCTTCGTGGAGGTTACGCTGTCGGATGCCTCCCAGGGCATGGCCGCGGTACCCGGACAACACACCTTCGAAGACGATGCAGATGACTTCGACGACGACTTCGGGGGTGGGAACTTCGACTTCAGCGGGTTTAAGCTTTAGGGCGCCCCCGATAGCAATCGGGGCGGCAGCAAACCAATGGGGTCGATAAAGGCTTATAGGAAAGCCTCAACAATCACCTTACATGTACCGCCGTTTCCTGCTCCTACTCTTCCCCTTGTTCTTCCAGGCATGCACCAGCCAGCAAATCAACCAAACCCTCCAAACCGTGCTGAACGGCGGGCTTAGCTCCCAGGACATTGCCAACGGGCTAAAGGAAGCGCTGCGCATCGGGGCGCAGGAGGGGGCGGCCGAACTGTCCGAACCGGGCGGCTACTTCGACGACCTGACTTACCGTATCCTGCTGCCGGAAGAAGTCCAGCAGGTGACCAACCGGCTCCAGGCGGTACCCGGATTCAGCGATCTGGAAGCCGTGATCCTCAAAAAAATCAACCAGGGGGCGGAAGACGCCGCCAGCAAGGCCGCTCCGATCTTCGTCGACGCAATCCGGAGCATGACCATCCAAGACGCGGTGAGCATCCTGCGGGGCGACGATAATGCCGCCACCCAGTATCTGCGGCAGAACACCTCCGACGCGCTGAGGGCGGAATTCGCCCCCGTGATCAATACCAGCCTGGATAAGTACGACGCCAATAAACTCTGGCTGGACGCCGCTACGGCTTACAATAACTTCCCGCTTACCCGGAACAAGGTAGAAACCGACCTCGGCGCCTACGTCACCCAACAAGCGCTGGACGGGCTATTCAAGAAAGTGGCCCTGAAGGAGGAAGACATCCGCGAAAACGTAGCGGCGCGCACCACGGATTTGCTCCGGCGGGTGTTTGCCCAGCAGGACGCAGTTAACTAACCAAGCCAAGCAAACAACACATGAAAATACAGGGCAGAAGAAAGAGTAGCAACGTTGAAGATCGCCGCGGCAGCGGGGGCGGTATGATGGGCGGCATGGGTAAGACCGGCGGCTTCGGCATTGGCACCGTCATCATCATGATCGTCGTTTTCTTCCTGGGTGGCAACCCACTGGACTACCTGGGCATAGGTGGCGGCGGCGGCCAGACACCGGCCCCCACCGAAACCACCCGGTCGGAGGGTGGAGTCGCTACCGGCGAGACCAACGCGGATATCGTGCAAGTCACGCTAGCGGAAACCGAGGATACCTGGAACCGGCTCTTTCCCCAACTCTACGAGGGCCAATACCGCGAGCCGGTACTGGTGATGTTCGACGGCCAGGTCCGCTCCGCCTGTGGATTCGCCAGCGCGGCTACGGGTCCCTTCTACTGTCCGGCCGACCAGAAAGTGTACATCGACCTCAGTTTCGCGGATCAGCTACGGCAGCGCTTCGGCGCGCCCGGCGATTTCGCGCTGGCCTACGTGATCGCGCACGAGGTGGGCCATCACATCCAGAACCAATTGGGCTACAGCCAGCGGGTCAGCCAGGCCCGCAACCGGATGAGCGAGGAAGATGCGAACGCCATGTCGGTACGACTGGAACTACAAGCCGATTACCTCGCCGGGGTATGGGCCCACGACGCGAAACAAAATGCTGACCTTTTAGAGCAGGGCGACATACAGGAAGGTATCCAGGCCGCCACGGCCATCGGCGACGACCGCCTGCAAATGGAATCCCAAGGCTACGTAGTCCCGGAAAGCTTCACCCACGGCACGTCAGAGCAGCGGGTCCGGGCGTTCACGGCTGGCTACCAAACCGGGGACGCGAGCCAGGGGGCACTGGACGAATACTTCAGCGCCCGGAATCTTTAAACGCTGGCCTCGCTGTAAATCTCCCCGATCTCTTCGAGGGTAGCATACAGCTTTTCCGTATCGAACTCGCTGACCAGCACCTTCCGGTACTGCTTGATGTGCGGCAGCCCCCGGAAGTAGTTCGTGTAGTGCCGGCGCATCTCCAGAATACCCAGCGTTTCTCCCTTCCAGGCGATGCTGCGGTCCAGGTGCTCGCGGGCGGCAGCTACCCGTTCGGCCGTAGTGGGCGGGTCAAGCAGTTGGCCGGTGGCGAAGTAGTGCTTAATCTCGCGGAAGATCCACGGATAGCCGATGGCGGCGCGTCCGATCATGATACCGTCCACGCCGTAGCGATCCCGGTAGGCGGCGGCCTTTTCGGGACTGTCGATGTCGCCGTTGCCAAAGATGGGTATTTGGATTCGCGGGTTGTCCTTGATCTTACCGATCAGCGTCCAGTCCGCTTCCCCCTTATACATTTGCTTGCGAGTTCGACCGTGAATGCTGAGGGCCTTTATCCCCACGTCCTGTAGCCGTTCGGCCACTTCTTCAATGTACTTGGTATTGTCATCCCAACCCAGACGCGTTTTTACCGTGACGGGCAAGTCCGTCCGGTCGACAATGGCTTTAGTAAGCTCGACCATCTTCGGAATATCCTGCAGTATGCCCGCGCCGGCGCCTTTGCAGACCACCTTTTTGACCGGGCAGCCGAAATTGATGTCCAGCACTTCCGGCCTGGCTTCGGTGACGATGTCGGCGGCCTGGACCATACTGTCCAGATTGGCCCCGAAGATTTGAATGCCGATAGGGCGTTCGTAGTCGTAGATGTCGAGCTTTTGTACGCTCTTATCGGCGTCGCGGATCAATCCCTCCACGCTAATGAACTCCGTGTACATCATATCGCAACCCTGCGCCTTGCAGAGGGCACGGAAGGGCGGATCGCTGACGTCCTCCATGGGGGCGAGCAGGAGGGGAAATGCTCCGAGTTCGATATCGGCGATCTTGACCATAAGTAACGTAGAATTCCGGTTGGTAGGCAATGCGGTACCGCTCGGCCGTCGGGGCCGCAAGTACCGCGGTTCAAAGGTAACGTATAGGGCAAAACGCTGGTTGCATGGAAGGGGAACCTAAGCATGGCGGGGCGGGTTGTGCATAAAAAACCCAACACTATGTACCACCCACGCCCTACCCTGCTATGCCTATTGCTCCTCGGGCTGCTCACCACTGCGTTCGCCACCGCCTGTGACGACGATGATGATTTTGCCCCCGCCAGTGACGCACTGGAACTGGTAGCGGAGATCGAGGGCGTACAGATCACCGGCATTACCGTCACCGATGAGGGGCGTGTATTCGGAACCTTTCCGCGTTGGCGGGAGGGCGTACCGTATACCCTGGCGGAGATTGTGGACGGGCAACCGGTCCCTTACCCTAGCACCGAGATGAACAACTGGGATATCGGTGACGCCCCGACGGATAAACTGGTAAACGTACAAAGCGCCATAGCCGTCGGCGATACGCTCTACGTCGACGACACCCGGAATCCACTCATGAACGGGCTGATCACCGCCCCCCGGATCCACCTGATCGATTTACGTACGAACTCCCTCCTACGCACCTACGACCTGCCGGACGGTACGACCTACCCCGAAACCTACGTCAACGACCTGCGGGTCGACCGCACCCGGCAGCTGGTCTACTTCACCGACTCCGGGCGGGGCGGCCTGATGGTGCTCGACCTGACTACGGGGAACAGCTGGCGCGTGCTCGACGGGCATCCGTCCGTGCAGGCGGAATTCGATACGCTCGTGATTGACGGCGACCCATTTATGATGGAAACCCCTTCCGACGGTATCGCCCTAGACAGTACGGGCGACCGCCTCCTCTATCACGCACTGTCGGGCTACACCCTTTACTCCGTTCCGCTGGATGCGCTCGCCGATAGCAGTGCGACCGACGTCGGCTCGGAGGTAACCACGGTAGCCACCACCCCCGCACCGGACGGGCTCTGGCGGGTGCCGGGCGCAACCCTTATGGCTGACCTGGAGAACCAGTCGGTCGTGCGGGTAACGGACGGCGGCAACGTCACAACCCTCGTCGAAGGGGAAGGCGTGGGTTGGGCCGACACCTTCACGGAATACGACGGCTACCTGTACTTCACGAACTCCAGAATTCCGGAATCCGATTCTACCGTGGCGGGTATGCTGTATCCAATTTGGCGACTGCCGCTTCGGTGATCGCCGCGGCGTCATTATAATACCTGACACATCGGATGTGACCGTACTGACTTTCTTGCCGATTGCTGAACTGGTGGCCCTGAGACATCTGTGGCAGATCGCGATGCTGCCTGCCACATCCGATGTGCCCCCGCGACAATAAATCCGTTCCATTTGATTATCCGTACTTTACATTTGAAATAAATAATTATACATGCCAATTTGGCGGAAACCCACCCCCTGACACATCCGATGTGTCACCCACCCCCTACCTTCACCCCCATGAGCAACCAAGGCAGTGTTATTTCCGACCACCGCGACAATTGGGTCCGGATCATTTTCTCGCACCCCGCCCACAACAGCATGCCCGCCCACCTACTGGCGGAGCTCGTCAACCACATCGACGCGGCAGGCCGGAACGACGAAGTAAAGGCGATCCTGCTCCGGAGCGCGGGAGAGGATACCTTCTGCGCCGGTGCTAATTTTGACGAATTACTAACCATCCAGGACGAAGAGGCCGGGCAGCAGTTCTTCATGGGTTTTGCCAACGTGATCCTCGCCATGCGCCGCTGCCCCAAGCCGATCGTGGTCGCCGTGCAGGGTAAAGCCATCGGCGGCGGAGTCGGTATAGCCGCCGCGGCGGATTACTGCATCGGCTGCCGCGCCGCTCAGGTCAAACTAAGTGAACTCGCTATCGCCATCGGCCCCTTCGTGATCCTGCCCGCCCTGATCCGCAAAATGGGACTGGCCGCCGCCAGTGAGATGTGCCTCGACACCGAATGGAAAGAAGCCAAGTGGGCACGGGAAAAAGGATTGTACCAAAAGGTCTACGACGGCCCCGAGGAACTTTTCCGCAACGCCCGGGTATTCGTCATCCGACTGGCCAATCAAAGCGCCACCGCCACCACCCGACTCAAGCGCAGTCTCTGGAGCGGCACCGATCATTGGCCGCAAGACCTCGCCGAACGGGCCGGCATAACCGGGCAACTCGTGCTGCAACCGGATGCCAAGGCCGCCCTGGCCAAGCTAAAGAAAAAGTAAAGTCGTCCCTGCCCATGCCCAAGTCCCACCTCGTAGTGCTCTCCGGCGCCGGTATCAGCGCCGAATCCGGCCTGAAGACCTTCCGCGACGCCAACGGCCTGTGGGAAGAGCACCGCGTGGAGGACGTAGCCACCCCCGAGGCCTTCGCTCGTGACCCGGAACTGGTCATGCGCTTTTATAATCTGCGCCGTGCCCAATTGTCCGCGGCTCAGCCGAACCCGGGTCACCGCCGCATCGCAGCGCTGGAAAAAGACTACCGGGTTACGGTTATCACCCAGAACGTGGACGATCTCCACGAGCGGGGCGGCTCCACCCGGGTGCTGCACCTCCACGGCGAGCTGACCAAGGTGCGGCCGGTCCACCGCGAAGACGGGGAAATCAGCTGGACCGGAGATCTCGCGATCGGCGACCTCGACGAAGCGGGCAACCAACTTCGCCCCCACATCGTCTGGTTCGGCGAGGCCGTACCCATGATCGAGCGGGCGGCAGAGGAAGTGCAGACCGCCGATGCGGTGATCATCATCGGCACTTCCCTGCAGGTGTACCCCGCGGCGGGACTGGTGGGCTTTGCGCCCGACACGGCACCGGTCATTTACATCGATCCCAGCCCGTCGGTGAGTTACGAGTTGCGAGCCCGTAAGCATTTGCACGTCCTGGAAATGGGTGGGAGCGAAGGAATGACGGAAGCCGCCAAGCTGCTGCGGGAACTCCTGTAAACGCTACCCGCCGAAACACCACGCGCGCCGTCCGGTACCGGGCGGCGCGCGTCATTTGTGTAAATCAGGACGATAAATTACCAGGGACTGATGCCCGTCTCCGGATTATTATCGTAACTGATGAATTGCCCCGTCGGTCCATCGGGTCCCGGCAGAGCAAAATCCACGATGCGGCCGGCACCGACGGATACGTCATTCGGCCCCGAGAAGTTATTGAATGCCGTGGCTGTGTAGCCCGGATCTACCACGTTGACCTTGAAGGCGGTGTCGCGCAGCTCGTATGCCAGCACGGTAGTATACGCATTCAGCGCGGTCTTGGAGGGCCCGTAGGCAGGGTGCTTATATGGGTAGTACTTCCACGACGGGTCGTGGTGCAGCGTCAGTGAGCCCAGCCCGGAGGTAACATTCACGATTACGGGCTGCGACGACTCCCGTAGCAGGGGGTAGAAGTTTTGTACCATGTCGATCGTCCCGAAGAGATTGGTATCGTAAACCTCCCTGATCGCGGCTACGTCCATCGTCAGGGCCCCTTGCTGCATACCGCCCGAAATACCGGCGTTGTTTATCAGGATATCCAGTCCGGTCCCCCGGTTGGTTACGGTTTCCTTCGCGGCCCGCACGCTGTCGGGATTACTGATGTCTACGACGACGGCTTCCACCTGCAAGAGTCCCTGCTCCTTCAGTTCGGCTACCGCGGCTTGCCCCCTGTCAAGGTCACGGCACCCGAGGTAAACATAGACGTTCCGTTGTAGGAGCTGGCGAGTCACTTCGAGTCCGATACTGCGGTTGGCGCCGGTTACGAATGCGTATTTCATATTGAATCGTTTGGTTTCCCCAAAGGTCTGGGGTCACCATCCGGCTCCCGTTGCCAAATGGCAACTAATCATCCGTTCCTACCCCGTTCTGCGTTGGCACCAGGCTACGACGGATACGGCTGAGCGAGGATTTGGTTACTCCAATGTACGAGGCGAGCAGGTGCAGCGGAATGCGGTTATGGAGGTCGGGAAAACGCTGCAGAAAATGGAGATAACGTTCCTCCGCGGTTTCGGAAAGCATGGGACTGATGCGATCCACCTTCTGGGTCATTCCGTGGGCAAGAAGGTGTAGAAAGAGCTCGTTCCAGCTGGGTATGCTTTCTGCCAGTTTCTCAAACGCCGAGCGGGAAATAGACAGCAGCTTACAGTCGGTGACCGTTTCTACGTACGCCGTCGTCGGCAAACGGTAGAGGTAGCTGCTACCGTCCGTCGTGATGTTCCCATTGTCGATGAAGTACTTGGTCACTTCCTTTCCCGTGTCGGTGTAGTAGTACACCCGGGTCACGCCATCCACCACAAACCAGAGCTCCTGGGGGATTCGGGCGGCTTCCGACAGCTTGGTCGCTTTGGGCAGGCTGATGGACCGGGTTACCTCCCGGATGCGCGCGCTATCCTGTGGGGTAAGGTGGCCGTATCGCTGTAGGTAAGTGATGAAGTGCTCCATGATGCTGCATGCCTGGTGTATACTACCATAATGCCTCGCCTTCGGCGTAGGTTGCGCAACGGGCGGCGGCGCGCGGGTGGGGCGTACTTACAGGGGAGCCGGGTTTGTCGCGGCACGAGCACCAAGCGTCGTACTTTCGGCGTTGGTTTTCTCTTACTCCTTACCGATGCGGTTACGCCCTACCCTCTTTACTTTGTTGGTACTTCTTTGCACCTGCGTCCGCGCCCAAGTAGAGACGGCGACCGTAACGGGAAAAGTGACCGACCTGGTCACCGAGCTGCCGGTAGACTTCGCGACCATCTACGTCCGGGGGGCAACCAGCGCCGTGGAAAGCAGCGAAACCGGCCGCTACGTAGCCACCGTGCCCGCGGGAGAAGCGTTCGTGCTCGTGTTCAGCCGTATCGGATTCCGGGAAACGGAAGTGAGCGTCGAGGAAATCCCCGCCGGCTCCCGCAAGCAGATCGACGTGGCCCTGGCCCCCGTGGAGAGCGACCTGGAGGTCATCGTGCGGGAAAGTAAGGTGGAGGAAGGCGGCATGATCCGGGAAGATCCCGCTCAGCTCCGGCTCCTGCCTTCCGTAACCGGCAACCTGGAAAGCCTGCTCCCCAGTATCGCGCTCGGCGTAAGCAGCGGGGCCGGCGGCGAGCTCACCAGCCAGTACAACGTGCGCGGCGGCAACTACGACGAAAACCTCGTCTACGTCAACGACTTTGAAATTTACCGCCCCCAACTTATCCGCCAGGGACAGCAGGAAGGACTCACTTTCGCCAACCCCAAACTGATGCGCAGCCTGAGCTTCAGCTCCGGGGGCTTCGAGGCCCGCTACGGCGATAAGCTATCCTCCGTACTCGACATCAAATACAAGCGGCCGGATAGCCTCCGTGCCTCCCTCGAAGCCAGCCTGCTCGGCGCCTCCGCCCACGTGGAAGGCAGCAAACGGCTGGGCCGCAGCAGCTACCAGCGACTGCGGTACCTGGTCGGCGCCCGCTACAAAACCACCCGCTACCTACTCGGCTCCCTGGAAACCACCGGGGAGTACCTGCCTAACTTCTTTGACCTCCAGGCCTACGTCACCTACGACTTCAACCGAACGCTGCAACTCGGCCTGCTTGGTAATTACAACCAAAGCATCTACAACTTCAACCCCGATCAGCGGCAGACGGCCTTCGGCGGCTTCTTCCAGACGCTCGTCCTCCAAAGCCAGTTCGAGGGGGCGGAACGCGACGACTTCCTCACCCAGATGGGTGGGCTTTCCCTGACGTACATTCCGGAACGCAGCGAGAATCCCCTTTTCCTCAAGTTCCTGACCTCCGCCTTCCGGAGCAACGAAAACGAATCCATCAGCATCGGCGGCCGCTACGTACTCGGCGAACTGGACTCGAACCTGGGCTCGGAAACCTTCGGCGAGCTAACGAGCATCGTGGGGACCGGCTTGCAACAACAAAACGTCCGCAACCTCCTGGATATCCAGGTGTACAACGCCGAGCTGCGCGGCGGCCTCGAACTGAACGGCGGCGACGAAGCCACCACCCGGGCCCACTTCCTCCAGTGGAGCGTAAAGGCGCAGCACGAACGGGTGAACGACTACATCAACGAATGGGAACGGCTCGACTCCGCCGGGTACAGCCTGCCGTTCGACGAAGACGGGGTGCGCCTATTCAGCGTCCTGAAAACGGAGAACGATATCGTTAGCAACCGTTTCAGTGCCTTTCTCCAGGATACCTACACCTGGCGGCAGGAAGACCGAGGCGACATTCGCCTCAGTGCCGGCGTGCGTGCGGTAGCCTGGGATTTAAACGGACAGGTGGACGTCAGCCCCCGCGCCCAACTCCTCTACAAGCCCCTGGGCAAGGCAGCCGACATCACTTATAAGCTGGCGGGTGGACTGTACGTCCAGCAACCCTTCTACCGCGAGATGCGCGCGCCCGACGGTACCGTGAATACCGACCTCCGCAGCCAGAAATCGATCCACGTGGTAGGGGGCATAACCAGCGACTTTTACTACGGCAAGCGGAATCCCAAAAAGTTCCGGCTCATCACCGAGGCCTACTACAAATCACTGTGGGACCTCGTCAGCTACGAGATCGAGAACGTACGCATCCAGTACTCGGGCCTCAACGACGCCAGCGGGTACGTGGCGGGACTCGACTTCCGACTCAACGGCGAGTTCGTACCCGGAGCCGACAGCTGGCTCAACCTTAGCCTGTTGCGTGCCCGCGAAACCTTGCTGGGTGTACAGCATCGCGAGGTAATCGGCCGGGGCGAGGACGGTGAACCGATTTACGAAGACAAGGCGTACGTTCCGCGACCTACCGACCAGCTATTCCAGCTCTCGCTCTTCTTCCAGGACTATCTCCGGGATAATCCCAACTTCCGCACCCACGTAAACCTAACTGTCGGCGGTGGGCTCCCCTTTGGCATTCAGGGTAATAATGTGGTCACCCGCAATACCCTCCGCTTCGATACCTATCACCGCATCGACATCGGGTTCAGCCTCCGCCTCTTCGACCGCGAAGACTCCCGCAACGCTCTTACGTCTCCCCTGCGCTTCACCCGTTCGACCTTCATTAGCCTGGAAGCTTACAACCTGATGAACGTAGGCAACCAGGCCGGTAACACCTGGATCAAAACCATTTTCCAGCAGCAATACGCGGTTCCGAACCGGCTTACGGGGCGCCGGGTGAATCTGCGGCTGCTCATGGAATTCTAGCTGCTGGCTGAACGAGGAGGTCCCGGTCTGTTGCGATTCCGGCCATTCCATCCCGCTTTCCGCCAAAGCGGCAAAAGGAAAAGTTACCCACGCAAGATTTGGCCCCGCTGCCGCGTAGATTGAACAGTGTTTGTTCAAAGTGTCTCAAGCGAATCGGTACTCCTCAGTTTAACTCAGGATCGAAACGTGTTCCAAGCCAGTTTTTTCGGGTTCATCTCCGAAAAGACTGGCTTGTTTTTTATATTGGTTGCCCGCTCTTGCGAAAAACACCAATAAAACCCGATGCGCTTAGCCAACTTGATAAGCCTCCTGGGCTTAATCCAAGGCCTGCTACTGGTCGCGGTCATCCTATGGGCCCACAGACCCCGGCGTCCAACCCTCCTTCTCGGATGCTTCATTCTCACGTTGAGCCTGCGCATCGTCCCCTTCCTCCTGTTCCGGCTTCCTATCGGAACCGCCTATCCGGAACTTCGGTGGTTGCCCCTCTACTTCTGGCATAGCTCGCTGCCGTTGCTGTACCTCTATATCCGAACGCTGACTGGACAGTTGTCCTGGCGTAGAGATTGGCGGCACCTCCTACCCGGCGCGGCGGAATTCCTGTTGGTTTCCGCGGTATTCCTGGTGGAATACACCCGTTCCGGCCCCTTATGGGATCCGGAGACGGCCGAGCGCGTCTTCTCGGTGTATACCGTAATTGGGATCGTCCCGAATCTCCTCTATGCCTGGCTCGTTATCCGCTTACTCAACCGAAGCCAACTAGGTATCAAGCAGTACTACTCCGATCTCTCCGGCAAAAACCTTACCTGGCTGAAGATCTCCGTAATCTTGATCAGTGCCCTGGCCGCCAGTTACAGCTTTCTCCGCTTCGGCCCCATAGCGGTAGAGTGGGACACCGTCACGATCTTCGGGGCCGTGCTGAATACGCTCTCTATTTATTACGTCAGCATCAATGGCTTGCGGCAGTTCGCATTGGCCGACACGATTCACCTCCAGGAGCCGGTGACCTTGCCGCCCGATATTTCCCGGACGAACACCGATGGCGATCAGCCCCACCTCTTCGAAACGGTAGACCGGCACGTACGCGGGCAAAAGCCTTATCTCGACCCACAGCTGACGATCGCTAACCTCAGCGAAGCGCTGCGCATCAGCGAACGAAATTTGAGCCGCATCATCAACTCCGGCAGCGGCCAGCACTTCAACCGATACATTAACCGATATCGCGTGGAGCACGCCAAGCGATTGTTGTTGGACGAAGCCTACGATCACTACAACATGGAGGGCATCGCCGCGGAATCTGGCTTCAACAACAAAGCCACTTTTTACCAGGCCTTCAAGCGGTACTCCAAACTCAGTCCCGGAACCCTGCGCAAGGTCCGCGATTCCCGGTCCGGATTGAACTGAGCGTCCCGACCGACTCTATAATCGGCGTACTTCCATCGCGGCCCGGCGGTCCGTATTGTTACGAAAGGTGTAAAGATTCCGGCCGATCCGGTCAGATTTCAGCCAATTTTAGTCAATTGGCGGGTATCCTGACCAATGGACCCTCACGATGGAAGACCTTTGGATGACTATTGAAACCACCTTTAAACTCATTCATTTTGCCTATCGACCCACCTCGCTCCTATCGGAAGCGCGATGCGACGTGGGAACGGCTGCTGCGACTGATGCAGGAGAAAAAACCCTACCTCGACACCAAACTCGTACAGCAGGATATCGCCCGACAACTGCACGTCAGCAACCGAACGCTGAGCAGAACCCTTGGCGAAAAAGCCAATCTGCATTTTAGCGCCTTCATCAACCAATTCCGCGTGGAAGAGGCCCGTCTGCTACTGCGGAACGAGAATCTGAGCCACCTTAGCCTGGAAGCCGTCGCCCAAATGGCGGGCTTTAATAGCCGCGCCGTCTTTTACCGCTGCTTCACCAATATGGAAAAAATGAGCCCCGCTCAGTTCCGGGCCAATCCGAGAAAGAACTACTGAAATTGTGTTTGTTAGTGTCTCTGTAGCCTTGCCCCGCCGCCGCCCTCTACAGGTCGCGGCGGTTTTTTTTGGCGCCGGAGCGCAGGAGAGAAAACGGCTCCTACAACCTCCCGGAACGTGGGAAAGCTACCCAGAAAAACACCGCGGCCCCGATTCCTACCGTACCCGGCACTACCCAGATCGACCACCAGTCATGGGTACCGTCCGCCAGGAGGTTCGCACTCACCGTCTCCCCGGCGATCCAGCTTCCCAGAAAGGCGCCAAGCCCGAGGTTGGCGAAGGATATCAAACCCTGGGCGGTATTGCGGAGGTAGCTGGGCACCCGGTTGTTGACGTAGATTTGGGCCGCGATGATGATCCAGGCGAAAGCCACGCCCTGCACCATGATGCCCGCGTAGAGTAACCATTCCTGGTCGCCGGGCCGGCCGATCCCGAAGGCGAAGTAGCGCAACCCCCAGGCCATCAGCCCCCAGAAGATGATGCCCCGAAAACGAAACCTCCGGAAAATGATCGGCATCGCCAGTACCACGGCAATCTCGAACAGCTGCCCGAGCGCCATCTTAGCCGCCGCGGCCTCCCAGCCCACCTCGTTCAGAAATGGATTCAGGAAGCTATAGTAAAAGGAGGAGGGAATGCAACTTGCCAGGAGCGCGATCAGCAGTACCACCATGCCCCGTTCGCGGAAAATACTCCGGACCTCTTCTCCCCGCAGCGCAGCCCAGTTGAAGCCCGGTTCCGGCGGCGTGTGGGGCAAAAAGAACGAGTACCCCGCCAGTAACAGGGCTACGATACCTCCCGACAGTATCGGCAAGGCGGAGTACTCCACCTGGAAAACGCTCAGCGCTACTCCGACCAGCATGAACGATACCGTTCCCCACACCCGGATCAGCGGGTATTCCTGGGCGGGCCGCTCCAGGTGGTAGAAGCACATGGCCGCCGCGAGGCTGAAAGTGGGGATGAAGCAAAGGTTGAATAGCAGCATCCAGCCGTAAAACCATCCGAAACTGGTCGTAAAGTAGCAGGCGATCAGCGCCGATCCACCGATGACATTCAGTACCCCCATCAGGCGTTCGGAGGGGTAGCTACGGTCGGCCAACCAGCCCATTAGCGGCGGAGCTACCGTAGCGGCAATGGCGTTAGTCGCGTAAATCATGCCTACCTGCAGGCCCGTAAACTCGAGGGTAT
Organism: Neolewinella xylanilytica; assembly: GCF_002934605.1. Taxonomy (GTDB): domain Bacteria; phylum Bacteroidota; class Bacteroidia; order Chitinophagales; family Saprospiraceae; genus Neolewinella; species Neolewinella xylanilytica. Next base: position 344,323 of record NZ_PTJC01000007.1, on the reverse strand, counting down.
CGAGCAGGTAAGTCCCCAAATTGATCAGCCAGCTCGACCAAACGGCAAATTGGAGGAAGAGCAGTACGGAAAGCCTCCCTTTCAGATACCCTAAAGCATGCCGGTTTCCGCCCTTTTGACCACTCACGGGGCAAAAGTACGTTTAAGGTCTTCGGCCGATACGGGTAGTAGACGTAATTACAGTTCCAACCGGTCGACCAGCCGATCCGCGATCTTCTTTACCACCCCGTCCTCGAAGGGGTTTTCCAGGCCGGCCAGTTTGACCAGCTCGAGGAAGGACTTCGACCCACCGGCCTTACAGAGTTGGACGTAGCTGTTCCAGGCCGAGGCGTGGTCCTTTTCGTCCATCAAGTGGAACTGGAAGGCACAGATCTGGGCCAGGCAGTAATCGATGTAGTAAAACGGCACGCTGTAGATATGCCCCTGGCTCTGCCAGAAGGTGCCGGCTTGCAGGTGGGCGTTATCGCTGTAATCGAGGTGCGGCAGGTAGGTTGCCTCCATTTCCTTCCAGATCGCGTTGCGGCCGGCGTTGTCGAGGTCCGGATTTTCGTACACGCAGTGCTGGAACTCGTCTACCGCACAACCGTAGGGAAGAAAACGGAAGGCACCGGACAGGTGGCTGAAGTAATACTTCTGGGTATCCTCCTTGAAGAAGCCCTCCATCCAGGGGTAAGTGAAGAATTCCATGCTCATCGAGTGGATCTCCGCGGCGTCGAAGGTGGGCCAGTTGTACTCCATCGGGCGCTGGTCGCGGCTGCTGTACACCTGGAAAGCATGGCCGAACTCATGGGTGAGTACGTCGATGTCGTGGCTCGTACCGTTGAAGTTGCTGAAAATGTAGGGCGTCTGATACTCGTTGATGTAGGTGCAGTACCCACCGGGGGCCTTGCCGTCCTTGGCTTCGAGGTCCATCAGTTTGCGCTCCTGGAGGATTCGGAAGAAGTCACCGGTCTCCTCGCTCAGCTCCCGGTACATCTTGTCGGCGTGGGCCACGATCTCCTCCGGGCTGCCTTTGGGGGTAGGATTCCCATCGGGGAACCGGAAAGCAAGATCGTAGTACCGCAGCCGGTCTACCCCTAGTCGTTCGCGTTGCTTTTCGTATAGCTGCTGGGCGATGGGCACGATATGATCGCGGATCTGCCGGCGGAAATTGGCCACTTCTTCGGGCCCGTAGTCCGTACGGTTCATATTGGCGTAACCGAGTTCCACGTAGTTGTCGTATCCGAGCTTGTGGGCCATAGTAGTCCGGAGTTGCACCATTTCCGCGTAGATGGCTTCCAGGCGGTCGCGATGGTCGGCGAACCAGTTCCACTTGGCGGTGCTGGCTTCCCTGCGTTTCTCCCGGTCGGGAACCTGCTCGAGCGGGGCGATGCTGGAGAGGTTGTAAATTTTTCCGTCCAGTTCGATCTCGGCCCCACCGCGCATTTCGGTGAATTCGCTGCTTAGCTTGTTGGTCGCCTGCAATTCCTCCAGGATCTCCGGGCGGAAGGTGTTGAGGCTGACTTTGGCGGAATCGAACAGCTGCTTACCGAACTTCAGCTCGATGGACTCCCGGTGCGGGCTATCCAGCAGCGCCCGATAGTAATCGATGCGCCACTGCTCGGTGCGGGGGAGATGGGTGTCGAACCACTCTTTTTCTTCCTTATAAAATTTGTCGCGGGTGTTAATGCTGTAGCGGATATAACCGATATTGTAAGCCGTAGCTACGGTCGCCCGAATCGCGTCGATCTGTTCTACCGCCGCAATGGCATCATTGACGGTTTCCGCCTTGCGCAATACAACAAGTACGTCCTGAAACGCATTTTCTAGCCGATCCAAGTCCGGTCGATTATATTCAAAGTCCGGAAAAGTAATTTGTGCCATGTAGACTGGTATGAATTGAAGGGTGATTGAACCTGCGCCCCGGCGCCCTAACCTTAACCACGCACCGCTACCCTATAGTTCACCTATGCTCGGACAGTCGCTCAAGCAATCCCAGCTCCAAAAGCTCAGCCCGCGTCAGATTCAGTTGATGCAGTTGATGCAGCTGCCGCTGTATGAGTTGGAGCAGCGGGTAAAGGAGGAGCTGGAACGCAACCCCACCCTCGAGGAAGCCCCGCCGGAATCCGCCAACGACCCCCTCGATCACGACGCCCAGGAAGCCGATCAAAAGCAAGACGACCCCTTCGAAATGGAGGAGCTCTTCCAGCAGTACATCGACGACGACCCCACTAACTACCAGCAGTCCGGAAGCAACGAGGAAACCTACGACGCCCCCGGCAGCTACACGGCCGACGAGAACTCCTTCTTTGAGTACCTGGAAGGACAGCTCTCCAGTCTGGAGTTCGATACCCCCCTCGACCGCACCATCGCCCTGCAGATTATCGGCAACCTCGACGACGACGGTTACCTACAGCGGCTGCCTTCCGCCATTGCCGACGACCTGCTTATCAACTACAACGTCGAGGTCGACACCCGTCGGATCAAGGACGTACTGAAGATCGTCCAGTCTCTGGACCCGCCGGGCCTGGCCGCCCGCAACCTCCGGGAATGCCTGCTGCTTCAGCTCAACAACAAGGTCGACAACGGCGAAGACCTGGATGCCCACCACTTCGCCGACCTGGTGCTCGCCCAGACCATCATCCGCGAGTACTTCGAGCTCTTCAGTAAAAAGCACTACGACAAGCTCCGGGACAAACTACAGGTCGACGAAGACGAACTCCGGGACGCCCTCAACGAGATTCTGAAACTCAACCCGAAACCGGCTTCGGGCCTCAGCGGCCGTGCCGGGGGGAGGGCGGCACGTGTCGTCGTGCCGGATTTTCTCGTCACGGTGCAGGACGGTGAGCTCAAACTCCGCCTCACCTCCCGCAACGCCCCCGACCTGAAGATCAATGACTACTACCAGCAACAGCTCGCCGAATACCGCCGGAAGCAAAAGGAAAGCGGGAAACTGACGACCGCCCAGAAACAGGCAGCCGGTTTCATCCGCCAGAATATCGATTCCGCCAGCTGGTTCATCGAGGCCATCCAACAACGGCAGCAGACCCTGTACAGCGTAATGCACGCCATCGTCCGCTACCAGGAGCAGTTCTTCCGCACCGGTGACCTGAAGACCCTCCGGCCCATGATCCTCAAGGACATTGCCGCCCCCACCGAGCTGGACATCAGTACCGTGAGCCGGGTCGTGAACAGCAAGTTCGTCCAGACCGACTACGGCACCTTCTCCCTGCGGGAATTCTTCAGCGAAGGCATGACCAATAAGGAAGGCGAGGAAGTGAGTACGACCCAGGTAAAGAAGGTACTGGGCGAAATTATCGACAAGGAAAACAAACGCAAGCCCCTGAACGACAGCAAACTGCAAAGCGCGCTGAAGGATGCCGGCTACGATATCGCCCGGCGAACGGTGGCGAAATACCGGGAACAGCTCGGCCAGCCCGTAGCCCGATTACGCAAGGAATTGTAACAAACATCTCCCGGTATTGTACGTACTATTGCGGCCCCAATAAACCAGCTGCCTATGTCCAATTCCGAGTCCGTCGTCAACAACCCCGATAAAAACCGTTTCGAAATTAGCCAGGGTTCCCAACTGAGTAAGCTCGAGTACCGCATGAAGGATGACGAATTCATCGACTTGGTACACACCGAAGTTCCCGACGAGCTCTCCGGTCAGGGCATTGGTGGCAGTCTCGTCAGCACCGCCCTCCAGTACGCCCGCGACAACAACTTGAAGGCTATCCCGTCCTGCCCCTTCGTGGCCTCCTACGTGAGCCGCCACCCCGAGTGGGAAGACGTTACGGTAGCGCCGTAAATGCTGACCCTGCTGCTGGTTGCCCTAACCGTTCAGGTCGCCGCCTGGCTGTTTATCTTTTACCGGGCCCTCGATCCCGCCCCCGGGCCGGCTAGCCATGAGCAGCCCGTCTCCGTCCTGGTTTGCTTCCATAACGAAGCGGCTACGCTGGAGGCCTGTCTGCGCTCCATCCTCACCCAACGGCACTCCGCTTTCGAACTCCTCGCCGTCGACGATAACTCCACCGACGGCTCCGGCGACATTGCCGCGAAGCTGGCCGGTGAAGACGACCGCCTGCGCATCATCGACCCCGGCGATACCAACCCCGGCAAACGCGATGCCCTCCGCGCCGGGCTCCGGGCCGCGAATCACGATATCGTTTTGCTCACCGACGCCGACTGCATAGCCGCCAGCGATGAATGGCTCACGCGTATGACGGCTCCCCTCGCCCAATCCGACGAGGTGGTCCTCGGCTGCGCGCCGCTCCGGGGCGGCAGGAGCCTTTTGGCCGCCTGGCAGCGGTACGAGGCAACCCACGTCGCCCTCCACTACCAGGGGTTGGCCCGCCGCGGCTACCCGTACATGGCCGTGGGGCGGAACCTGGCCTACCAACGCACCTTTTTCCGACGGGCGGGCGGTTTTCCCGGCCCCGACAACCTGCCCGGTGGCGACGACGACCTGATCGTCGGTTATTATTCCCGGGCGCGCACCACGGCCCGCGTCACCGAGCCGGCGGCCTGGACGTTCAGCACGCCCGTCCCTACCCTGGTCGGCTACATCAAGCAAAAACTTCGGCACCAGTCGGTAGGCCTGCACTACCGCGGCGCCCACCAGGCCTTGCTGGTGGGGCTGGCGCTAAGTCATGGCCTCTTTTACCTGACCGGCTTCTTTTTACTCTTCACCGCGGTATGGAAGTGGGCGCTGCTGGCCTACGCCCTCCGCGCGCTCGTGGTAGCGGCAACTTTTTGGCGCAAGCCGGTGCGCCAGTTTTTGGGCGGGGACGCAGGTGTCCTGTTTTTCCTGAAACTGCCCATGATTTTGGTATTTGATTTACTGTACTCCTGGCATTATGTGTTTTTGCTGACCGCCAGCTTTTCCAGTTCGAAGAGCTGGTAAGCGGCTCCCCTAACCGTGGTATCTTAGCGATTGCATGAAGAAGAACCGCCGCAAAAGCCAGGCCCTATGGCTGCGCCGCACCCGCAGCGTACACCGCTGGACGGGGCTGGCGCTGTTCGTTTTCTTTTTCGTGATCGGGGTCACCAGCGTCCTGCTGGGCTGGAAGAAGGACAGCGAATGGATCATGCCATCCACCGCAACTGGCACGGACCGCCCCCTATCCGAATGGCTGCCCCCGGATGAATTGCTGACGATTGCCCAGACCGCCCTGGTGGATTCGCTCGGCCCCGACTACGGTACCACCATCGATCGCATCGACTACCGCCCCGGTAAAGGCTCCATCAAGTTCCTCTTCGAAAACCACTACGGCGAAGTCCAACTGGACGGCGCCACCGGCGAAGTCCTCAGCATCGGCATCCGCCGCGCCGACTTCATCGAGCACATCCACGACGGTAGTATCGTGAACGACCCGTTCAAGCTGGTCTATTCCACCCTGATGGGCCTGGCTACGGTGGTGTTTACGGTTAGTGGGTTTTGGTTGTGGTATGGGCCTAAGGTAATGCGGCGTGGGTAGAGATAGTAGGAGCTAAGTAGGTAGTCTCCTTATCCAACTGGTGGTTTTGGGTGCCGAAAAGGGCGAGGATCCACTAATTGGACCCACAACCGTCAATTTGTTCTACCTTGACTACTCTTTCATCATCGGCGGATATACAGGACGTAAACACGTCAATTTCTGTCAGTTTATGGTTGTATGCGCAATGCGTTGATCACTGTGTTACGCGCAAACAAAAAAGTGTGCGATTCTGAAAAATTAAACTTAAAGTGTTCAAACTGATGTTCAGAAAGAAAATGTGTTGGGAAATTTGATTACTTTGAATTGTTAGTTTATCTATGTTTAAAAGTTAATAAGCTATGGAATTCCCTGGTAAAGGAGGAAGAAAACCACTTCTAGATTTAAGTTCTAGTATAATATCCTTAGATCGAAATAATCCTAGATTAATTCCTTATTTGCCTAAAGCAGAAGATGCTTCTCAGTCAGATTTGGTAAGGGTGCTATACGAGCACTTTGATTCTGAGAATGTTGGGTTATCACTAGTTCAAAACGGATATTTTGACGAAGAGCCCATTGTAGTAATTCCTGATAAAAAGCCTAAAGATTTTGATCCCAACGCATATGACAACGTCGATGATTTAGCTGAAAAATATAAAGAACTTATAGAGGCGGGTGAAATTACATTTACTGTTGTTGAAGGAAATCGTCGTTTGTCAGCTATAAAATTAATTTCTAATAAGGCTCTTAGAGATGAATTGAAACTCGATAAAATTTTTCCCAAAACGAATGATGAATACATACTCTATGATATAACAAATATTCCTTCAATTATCTACCCTAAAAGGGAAGATGTATATACCTATTTAGGAATAAGGCATATAGCTGGAAATCTTAAATGGGAAGCTTTTGCGCAGGCATCATATACAGCTGATATGATCGACTTTTATGTCAAGCAAGATAAATCAGTGAGTGAAGCTATAAAAGAGGTTCAACAAATCATTGCTCACAGATCTGATAAATTGGTCAAGCAATATGTAGCATTTAAACTATATGAGCAGGCTAATGAGGATTTAGATTTTGACACCAAACCTATAATAAATAAATTTAGTCTATTAACTGTTGCCTACAATAGTGGAGCAATCAGAGATTATGTAGGACTGCCAAAATATAAAGATGTAAATTTTGGACAGGATTTAGTTCCCGATGATAAACTTGAAGAATTTAGAAACATACTTACTTGGATCTACGGAGATAAATCAAGAAATAAAAACCGTGTTCTCTCCGACTCTAGGAAAATTACCAGTGAGTTAAGTTATGTCGTAAAGCACGAAGAAGCAGTTGAGTACCTTATGCAGTATGAGGATTTAGATGGTGCATATGAGAGAACTAGCGGCGAGAAAGAGTTTTTACTTAAGAAAATAAGAAATGCAACAAGAGCTATAAAATCTTCATTGCAGTACGCATATAAATATAGAAACGAAGAACAGTTGCTTGATGAAGTAGAGTTACTGAAAGAAGCTATTGAAGTCCTCGAAAAGAATATTCATTAGGCTATGGATTACGTTGATTTCAAAGAAGGAAAAGCAATTGAATGGCTGGAACTTAATCTTTTGCAGACTGGACGATTTATGTCCAAAAGTAAGATTATCACTATTAGTGGTGAAGAAGACGAAGATATAGTCGATAGTTGGATTTCTGAATTAGAAGAAAGATCGCGATTTTATAAAGACCCTTTATACGAAATCGAGAATAATATCATCAGGCCTTTGAAAAGCTACACAGAAGTTCCTGAATATTTCTTGTGTGTATATTATTCATTTTATGGCGCATCAGATACTTCTAACGGAACTAAATTGTTTGAAATTCTTAGTGCATATGCTCTGAAAAATTTCATTGACGGAAATGTATACGTCCTCGGATTTCCAGCAAGTAAAAATTTAAATACTTATTTAGATGAATTGGCCGTAAGATGTATTGAAGAAAGAGGATTACTCGCTTCAAATGATTATAAAGACGATGGGGTAGATGCTATTGGTTATAAGACCTTTGACGACGGCAGAAGCGGTAATTTTTACGTTTTGATGCAATGTGCGGCGGGAATACATTGGACAAAGAAAAAAGCTATCAATTTAGGTCGCTGGACTAATTACATACAATGGTTCAACACTAATATAATTTGCTCTATATCCACTGTCGACTATGTGGTTCAGAAGGATTGGGTGAAAAGAGTTTCAGACTATGGCATGGTTTTAGATCGTCTTAGAATTTACAACTTTTTGTATAAAGAAGAAGTTGACGTATCTTTGCGCACTGACACTTTAGAATGGTGCAGTGTGAAAATTGAAGAATGAAGTTTATTGATCTTTTTGCGGGGTTGGGAGGGTTTCATAATGCACTAGAAGAATTGGGAGCTGAATGCGTTTTTGCATCTGAAAAAAAGCAAACTTTACGGAATTTGTATGAGGAAAACTTTGGGATATACCCAGAAGGAGACATCACTAAAGTTGATTTGAGTTGTATTCCTGACCATGATATTTTGTGTGCAGGTTTTCCTTGTCAGCCATTTTCTAAGGCTGGTATGCAAAATGGATTACGTGACGAAAAGAACGGATACTTATTTGATTATATTGTTGAAATTTTAAGGCTTAAAAGACCTAAATACTTTATTCTTGAGAATGTCAGGAATCTTGAAAAACATGAAAGTGGTAAGACATATAAATATATAATTGACAAACTAGAAAACGAACTAGAGTATACCGTAAAATGCTCTATTTTGTCCCCGCATAATTTTGGAGTTCCGCAGCATCGTGAAAGATTTTTTGTAGTAGGGAGTACTGATGATATTGATCATTTTGAATGGCCTAGAAAGAGCAAACAAGAAACTAATATAGAGTCTATTCTAGATTCAAAATATGACAACTTTGATTCTTTAAAATTAGAGGAAGAAAAAATATTCGTACTGCAACTTTGGCAAGAGTTTCTTGAAAGATTACCTAAAGGTTTGGCAATCCCTGGCCCGCTTTGGTCTATGGAGTTTGGTGCTACTTACCCATTCGAAGGAGAAACACCTTATTCTGTAAGTTCGATCAAACTTGGGAAAAGTAAAGGTAATTTTGGCGTTTCTCTTAAAGGATTAAGCTTAAATGAAACGTTTGCTAGTTTACCGTCATATGCTAGGCATGAGGTCAATCGATTTCCAGTTTGGAAGGAGAATTTTATTAGGAAAAATAGGAACTTTTATCTTGAGCATGGTTATTTATTTAATGACTTAGTTCCACATATTAAAAATTTAGGAGTACCTAGTTGGCAAAAATTTGAATGGAATGTAAAAGGTGGAGAAAGGAATATTTTTAGATACCTCATTCAATTTCGTGGATCTGGAGTCCGAGTCAAAAGAACTGATTATTTTCCGTCTTTAGTCACAGTAAGCACACAAATTCCAATAGTCGCAAGTAGGTTAAGGTATCTGAGTATAGAAGAAGGAAAAAAATTGCAGAGTATGAAAAAGTTAAAAATGCCAGACCATCCTTCTTCCGCTTTCTATGCCCTTGGAAATGCGGTGAACTCTAAAGTAGTAAAATTGGTCTGCCAAAACCTAGTGACAGAATTTGGGAAAGTAAAAAAGGAATTCAAGCAATTATCTTTAATTTAAGTTAAAAATGCGCGCAACACCGCGCCAATACCATTAAGTTAAGAGTTCACTCATAATACCTCATCCTCAGTTGCTGCCCGGTTTTAGGCCGTATCCGGCCGCCTTAGAGAGTATTGCATAAAGTGTGTCAGTAATTCTTTTTAGGATTAAAGGTTAAGTTAAAAAGTGAATAGGCCATCTTCCCCGGCTCAAAGGTCCAGGCGCAATCGGTCATCGTGGAGGATGGCCTGTTGCGATAAGATCCGGTTCCAGTTGTGCATAGGCTTATGCCCTTTGGCGGTGACGACGCGCTGGACGAGGTAGAGCAGGTTAGCTTCGCTGCTGCCTTCGGCGGACATCAGCGCCGTATCGGAGGTAGAAGAAGCCTTTGTCTTGGTCACCCGCCCGAACTGCCGGTGGAAGGCCTACATGGCGTTCGTGATTGAGCTTACATCTAGGGGGCCTTCCCCAGGTGACGCGGCGGATAAGCGGACTATAGTTAAATATGAGGGTCAGATTGTCCCAGTTGCGGCGCCGGGAGGCGATGATTTTTGGGTATTGCTTACCTCGCTTTTGGTCCAGGGGGCGTCGAGTAGGCTCTCCAGCGCCTGCTCCAGTAAAACCAGTATCTTCTTTCGCCAGGTCGCCGGGCCACCTTGCTGATTGCAAAAGGCTAAGCTGGCCACGATACCCTTCTGGGTTTTACCCGTGGTACTCACCTTTCCAAAAAGACCAACCCTTACTTTTAGCCAACGCGATCAATTACCCAACCAGGTTCCATACGCAAAAATGAAGGTGCTAGACAGGTTTGAGGTTAATGATAGATTAGCAAGAATAGATAAAGATCTAAAGAGAGGCTTAGTCTCGAAGGCTATTGACCGGTCGCATGGATTTATCCGTGCCTATCCAAACAACTTGGAATTCAGAAGAAAACTTGGAGAAATATACTTTCAGGTAGGAAGAATCGACAAGGCCGGCCTTTATTGGCTGCTGATTGAAGACGATGACCCAAGGATAAAGGAGGCGGTAAGCTTGTATTTGGAGAGTATAAACGGATCGGGGTACAAAGCGCTGCGGGACCTCAAGTTTTACGGCGAGGAAAACCGTTTACCCGACGGCGTCAAACACCTTCTTTCCTCGCTGCAGACCAAGGCCGAGAAAGAAGTAGGTCATATTCCTACGTACGGTGGAAAGAAAAACGAATCGCCTGTAGACAAAAGGACGACCGTTCAGAAATTCAAAGATTCAGCGTTTATCGGTGCGGTGATTCTTATGCTGATTCTTGTAGTTGTCTTTTTACTGGTTGGAGCGGTAACTACGTTCAGGTGGCTGTTTTACATGGTATGGACACTGCGCTATCGTCAAGCCGGCGGAGAGCCTTGTAGGCGTCGAAGAAGTCTGCAACGGCTGATCTACGGCTGGTCCCGATCCGGATGAATATGGGTGCAGCCGGCTTGCGGTGGCGCCTTTGACAGTCAGGTATCACCCATTTCGGGTGGACAAATCATTTGTCAGGTGAGCTAGCTTCCGGGTCATTTCCCTTCTCCTGCGCCCCGCCGCCCAAATACAAAACACCCCCGCCCGCATATACCGCGCACGGGGGTGTCGTATTAAAGATCAAAGCAGGCTGACGGCCTGGTTCGTCTTCACTACCATTTGCCTTCATCGTCCCCGAAGAGCACCTCGCTGAAGTATTTTCCCGTAGGCCCGTCCTCCCCGATCAGCGCATACTTGACGATACGCGCCGCACCGACTTCCACCGGCTCGGTGCCCGGGTTCCGGTTCATGTCGGTGTCGATGGCGCCGGGGCAGACGGCGTTCACCCGGAAGTTGGTATCCCGCAGGTCATAGGCGACCTGGATGGTGTACATATTCAGGGCGGTTTTGGAAGACTGGTAGCCCGTAAGCTTGTAGTCGTAGTAGGAGTTGGTCGTATCGGTCGCCACGGTCTGCGAGGCCAGGCCCGTGCTCACGTTGACGATCCGCGGGGCGTCGGAGCCCTGCATCAGGTCGACGAAGGCCTGGGTCATGCGGACCACGCCGTAGTAATTGGTCTCGAATATCTCCTTGATCGCGTCGGGATCCATGGTCAGGGAGCGCTGCTCGGTGCCGCCGCCGACGCCCGCATTGTTGATGAGGATATCGAGGGTATCGACCTTGCCGGCGATGTACGCCCGGGCGGCGTCGACGGAGGCCTGGTCGCTTACGTCCAACTGGACGGTTTCGAGGTTGGTCAAACCTTCTGATTTCAGTTGTTCGACCGCTTTCCGGCCGTTCTCCGGGTTGCGGCTGCCGAGGTAGACGTAAATGCCTTCCCGGGCCAGCTGGCGAGCGATTCCGAGGCCGATGCCTTTGTTGGCGCCGGTGACTAATGCAGTTTTCATGGGGGTAGTATTGCGTTAATTGATAGGGCAAAACTACCGGGGGTACCGGTCGACTATACCGGAGAAATCATTCGGAAACCCGGACAAATCAGTTTACGGACTCCATAAATTGTCCGACACTCTTGCCCGTAAACTTCTTGAATTGCCGGGAGAAGTAGTCCGGGTCGCTGTAGCCCAGGTCGTAGGCGAGTTCCTTGATGCTGGGCTGCTCGAGGTAGAGCCGCCGCTGCGCCTCCAGCATCAGGCGGTTGGTAATGTACTCCTTCGGGGAGGTGCCCGCCACTTCCTTCACGATCCCGTACAGCGTACTCGGGCTCGTGGCCAGCTCCTCGGCGATATGGCTCACTGATACCTGCTCCGTCAGGTGCCGCTCCACGGCGTCCTTAAACTCGGCGAATTTGGCCATCCGGGCGTTGACGGGCCGCTTTTCAACCAGGCTGTAGGCGTGTTCCAACTCCGTCAACAGGCTGGTGAGGTAAGACAGGAAAATGGGGGAATCCGTACGCGCGCCCTTGGGGTGGCGCAGCAGGTTTTCGATGATCGCGAAGGCAGCGGTCACCCGCGCGGCCGTAGCTTCGTCGAAGTCGACGACGGCCGTATGGTTCGGATGGAGTAGGAAGCCAAACTGCCGGGGCAGCAGGGCCAGGGTACGGTCGTCGAAGGCGATTTGGTAGTACTCCTCCGCCGTATCGGAGGTGGGGTGCGTCAAGAGCTGATTGGGACGGACGAAAAGTAGCTGCCCGTCGGTGACGGATACCTTTTCCAGATCCACTTCGTAGCTCGAGGTGCCCTTGCTCACGAAGGAGAGGTAGTAGCCTACGGAGCGTTCCGCCTGCTCGTCCGCCGTGCAGCCCGTGTTGGGTAGCACAACGCCCTGCCGGGAGGCCATACAGACCGGTAAGCTGCTCCGCTGTGCCGGGATATTCATTGCCTGGTCGTTCATGGGATACACATCTTCACCGGTCCAGCACCATGCGTGGATCGCGGAGAAAAAAGGCCTGGGGGTGGGGAAAAGTTTTGGGGCGGGGGGATGGTCCGCCCGTTGTAGCCGATTGCCGTCCCACCCAAACTTACTCCTTACCACAGGGTTTGAGGAGAAACTAGTAAGACGGGCTATGGCAACAGTAAACGATAGTAGTGACGACAAGGCCACCGATCAAAATCGGGCGATTCACGTCACCTATGACCTCGACGCAAGCCGGGAAAAAGTGTGGAAAGCACTGACCGAGCCCAAGCTGGTAGAGCAGTGGCTCTTCCCCAACGATATCACCCCGGAGGTCGGCCGGCACTTTACGTTCCGTACTACGCCGGCACCGGGTTTCGACGGTCTTATCAACTGCGAGGTGAAGGAGGTGGAGGCGCCGCGCCGTCTGGTGTATACCTGGCAGACCGGCCCACTCGATACGGTAGTTAATTGGTCGCTGGAGTCAACCGACAGCGGATCCACCCGCCTAAAGCTGTCGCACGAGGGTTTTCGGCCGGAAGACGACGGGATCTATAATCTGTTAGCCGGAGGTTGGCGCGATCGGTCTGGTGCCTTATTGAAGGAGTTGGTGGCGTCGATGTGAGACTGCTTAGTGTTCCTCAAAACCTTTGAAATTCCAGCTAACTCAGCTAATTGTCTAACAGGAACTAGACTGTGGTGATCAGGATATGCCCTTCTCCGTGCGCTACCCGAACGGCAGGACTTCCGTTCAGACCACCGACTCCAGCTCCGGCTCCGCAACTTCCTCCCGCTCCGGCCGTTCGTTCGGCTTAATGATCATCCGGAAGTACTGGTCCTTATTGACGTAGTAGCCCAGCCAGTTCAGCAGGGTCCGGATCCGGTTGCGGAAGTTGATCAGGCCGGCGATGTGGACGAAGATCCAGATGCACCAGGCCAGGAAGCCCGTTACGGTATACCGGTTCTTCGGCAGGTCGAGTACGGCTTTGTTCCGGCCGATGATGGCCATAGATCCCTTGTCCGTGTAGCGGAAGGGGGTCCATTCGCCGGGCTTCCGCAGCAGGTTGTCAGCCAGCTTGGCTGCCTGCTGCAGGGCCGGCTGGGCCAGTTGGGGGTGGCCTCGGGGATATTCCTCGTCGCCGACGATCAGCGCGCAGTCACCCAGGGCGAAGATGTTCCCGTAGGCCGGCAGGCGGTTAAAGCGGTCGGTCTTGAGTCGTCGGCCCCCGCCGAAGCTCTCCGCGGAGAAGCCGGGGAAAGACTTCGCCGCTACCCCGGCCGCCCAGATCAGGTTCTTGGTGCGTATTTCCTCGCCGTTGGCCAGGTAGACGGTATTACCGTCGAAGTCGGACACCAGGGTGTTCATGATCAGTTTCACGCCGAGTTGGGTCAGCTGGCGGGTCGTATACGCCTGTGACTCGGCCGACATACTGGCCAGGGGGGAACCCAGCCCGTCCACCAGGACGATGTCGCCCAGGTCTATTTGGTTCAATTCCGGGTAATCCTTGCGCATAACCGATATTTTCATCTCCGACAGTATGCCCGCCAGCTCCACCCCGGTCGGCCCGGCACCGGCGATGACGAAGGTCAGGTACTTCTTGCGCTCCACCGGGTCCGCGATGCGGGTAGCCCGGTCCAGGCGAGTCAGGATGACGTTGCGCAGGGAGAGCGCGTCGCTGATGGTCTTCATCGGCAGACTGAGTTGCTCGATGTGTTCGTTGCCGAAGTAGTTGGGTTCGGTACCGGTGGCCATGACCAGCACGTCGTAGGTCAGTTCTCCGTTGTCCAGGATGATCCGGTTTTCCTGCGGCACTACCCGTTGCAGGCGGCCCAAGCGGAAGCGGACGTTCTTCAGGTCCCGGATGATCTTGCGGAAGGGATAACTGATGGCGGACGGCTCCATGAAACCCGTGGACACCTGGTAGATCAGGGGCGGGAAGAAGTTATAGTTGTTGCCGTCCACCAGGATGACCTCTATGCCGGGTGCGTTACCCAGTCGTTTGACCAGCTCCAGGCCGGCGAAGCCCCCTCCGACGATGACGATTCTCTGTGCAGCTTTCATACTTTAGCGTATTGCTGCTGCAAAGGTCCGCCCCCCGGCTACCAATAAAGTTAAGCTGGATTAAGAAATGAATTTACCGACACGTCATGGAGCAGCTTTTCGCTAACCTCAAGCTGTACTGCACCGTCAGCGAGGAGGACTACCGTCACATTCGGACCTACTTCACGGAAAGGCACCTCGACAAAAAAGAGATCGTCTACGAGGCCGACCGGCCCAACCTCCACCATTACTTCGTGGTCAGCGGGTGCCTCCAGATGTACTTCATCACGCAGCGCGGACAGGAGCAAACGCTGCAGTTCGCGATCCCCGACTGGTGGTTGACCGACTACCGCGCCTGGCACCACGGCAGGAGCTCCGAATTTTCGATCCAGGCGGTACGGGAGTCCGTGGTGCTGGAGATCAGCCGCGACCGACAGGCGGAGCTACTTCACCGCTACCCCCAGCTCGAAACCTACTTCCGCAAAATCTACGAGACGGCCTACGGAACGGCGCAGCGGCGCATCAAATTCATGTTCGACTACTCGAAGGAGGAGATCTATTTCTCCTTCCGCGATGCCCACCCCGAGATCGCCAACAGCGTCCCCCAGTACCTGCTCGCCGGCTACCTGGGGCTGACCCCCGAGTACCTGAGCAAGCTGCGGCACCAACGCAACAAATGAAGAGTTTACGTATCGCCTATCGTTTGTAGGGCGCCGGAGCGCAGGAAAAGAGATCGCCCCCCCCTACTCTACTTCCACTTGATCCCGCAGCCGGCGCTGGGATATTGCTTCTCCGGGCTCGGCTTGCCGGCCAGCAGATCGTCGAGGGCACCGCGCAGGTCTTCCCCGGTGAGTGGCTTACCCGAGTTCGGACGGCTTTCATCGAGGCGGCCGCGGTAGTAGAGCTTCCCTTCGCCGTCGAAGAGGTAGAGGTCCGGCGTACAGGCGGCATCGTAGGCGCGGGCGACGGACTGGTCCTCGTCGTACAAGTAAGGAAAGGTGAACAGGTTATTCAGCGCAAAGGCCTCCATATTATCGGGGCTGTCGACGGGGTACTTCTCCACGTCGTTGCTGCTGATGGCGACCGCGCCGATCCCCTTGGGCTCGTAGTCGTTGGCCACGTCCACCAGCTCGTCGATGGTGTGAATGACGTAGGGGCAGTGGTTGCAGATGAAGTAGACCAGGGTGCCCTTTTCGCCCTTCACGTCGTCGAAGGTCAGCTTGGCGCCGGACATGGTGTCTTCCAGTTTGAAATCGGGTGCCGTAGTGCCGATGTCTACCATCGTGGATTCTGTCAGTGCCATGTGGGCTTCGAATTGAGGTTAGCTATCATAAGGCACTTAACGGCGCCGGGGTTGACTTGGCCCCCTCCTTTCCACCATCGCGGATTTACGGATACCCACCCTCCACCAGAAGTATTCCCGATGCAGGTGCTCCCCCCATCCGCTGTCTTGCTGTCGACCGGGCTTTTCTATCCGGCTCAGGGTCGGGGAGATCTGCCGCAAACTGGACATTAGTCCGGCCACCTTCTCCAACCTTTCCGTCGCTCAAGTTGCTACTCCAAGTCCGTTGAGCGCGACGACGCGGAAGTGTGGTGGGCTCAACCTCAATGTGCGGCAGCCGCAACGGGTTTGCTGCCGATCTGCTGCATCAGGGCCATAGTGTCGAACTGCATCCAGTGGTTCACTATCATGTTATCTTCTATCTCGTACATGATAAAGCCATCCACATTTACCTCCTGACCGGTTGGCGCGATACCGAACAACTCCCCCTTATGCTGTCCCCGGACGGTTGCTCGACACACCACTTTGTTTCCTTCTGCAACGAGGTCTTTTATGCCAAGCTGATAATTAGGCAATCCCGCCTCGAACAAGATTATATGTTCTCTTAGTTCGCGGTCCACAATGAACTTATCAAGGGTGGCGCGTGATTTGTCCGTGTTTAACGCCTGCGCGTAATCCTGGATCAGCTTTTTACTTTTTTCCGTAGTGCTCATGGTCGTGTGCTTGTTTTAAAATGGTAGCGATGAGTTTCGGTAAAAATAGGACCGTGGTGTCACCTGCTATTGTAAAAAAAGGACATTCTCAGGCACCTATCAGGGCTGGCATGGCACGGTAG
Organism: Neolewinella xylanilytica; assembly: GCF_002934605.1. Lineage (GTDB taxonomy): Bacteria > Bacteroidota > Bacteroidia > Chitinophagales > Saprospiraceae > Neolewinella > Neolewinella xylanilytica. The sequence continues at coordinate 327,769 of NZ_PTJC01000007.1, read as the reverse complement.
TAGTTTATAAAATCCGACGGCTTTTTTCCGGAAAAATCGTAGAGGTCCTTAATAAAGTGTGCTTGATCATAATATCCGCCTTCATCGACAATGTCCATCCAGTTACTTGAAGCAGAAGTCGATAGGTAGGAGACGTAGTTGAACCGTTTGATGCGGGAAAACAACTTCGGGCTTACCCCCACTTTTTCAGTGAATCGCCTCCTGAGTTGTCGGGGACTGATGCAGAGTTCATCGGATAGCTTGCTGATGGACAGCATGCCTTTTTGCTGCACAATGGAAGCTAAAGCATAATCTTCCCTATCTATAGCAAGGCGAGACTTGCAAAGTTGCTTTAACAAGAATTCTTCCAGTAGGGTAATGCGTTGCTGGCTGGTTTTGCTTTCCAATATCCGGTTCTCCAATTGGTCGGCTTCACTTCCCAGGACCAATTTCAATTCAATACGCAGGTTCGTGAATGCGATCATGGGCACTCCCAAAACATTTGCAAGACCGGCAGGCCCAAAGGCAATACCGATCATCCCCGGTCGGCCCTTAAGGCGCAGCGTGTAGCTCTTGGTAAACTGCCCTGCTATAAAACTGCGAGGAACGTCTTCCCACCTACCCTTTGCATCTTGAACTTGATAGGGGTCTTCATAATTGAACACCATACCACCCAGACCATTAGGAGGTGAATGCACTTCAAGCGCGCCTTCCATTGCCCGGTGGCTTTCCCAGACGTAATAGCACCTAACGAACGGCAATAAGGCTATCGAGGGTTGATATTTACGGTATACCATAGCAGTCCTTCAATATAGTGGACAAGAGCCCAAAAAGTAACCGATAGTATGACTTGAGCCCGCTATACTCACCACGGAATGGTTTGGAACCGGGCAAAACGCACTGTTACCTAGGGTTCTGAAGTTCAGCGTCAATAGCGCGCAGTTTGTTCCTAGACTTCTTGGCTTGCTTCAGGCGCCCGCTCATTGCTTCTCGGAACTCACTGTATGCCTCGTACTAATGGAATCAATCTCCACTTTTCGTAGCAACTTCCACAAGTGACTTGCCGGAACTTTCCATTTTTATTGTGTGGGAATGAATCCCCGCGCGGAGAGCATCTGCCCGCTCCACCTTATAGCCCGGCCGGATCAGGCTTAGTCATTTGCCAATGGTCGTTTCGGCGTACTACGTTTCGGAACCACGGATGTATAAGGTATCCCCGCATTGGCCGCCTGCACCGTGTTGTACTGCTCCGCTTAACCCGCACGGTTGCTGACGGAACCGACGCGAGCCGGAAGCACCCAATAGGTGAAAGTGGGTCATTTGCCCTGTCCGCTGTGAATTTTATTTGTCGATAACCAGACTAAGATAGTACCAAAACGACCGCCTAAAATCACTATTGATGATGATTTTGGTGGTAATACAACCTGCCAGTATAGGGCACCGTCACGCCTGAGGCTACTGTTGACCGATGAGACATCTTCATCAATTCCGGCCCCGCTGAGGTGACGACGGATGACCGAAGCGGAAGTTACAGGTTGCTATCGTAAGGCAGTTTCGGGGGTTCGGATTGAACCGCCCATACACATCTTTGCTTACCTTCCCGAAAACACCGCACCTGCGCTATGCGCCCACTCGTTCTGCTTCTCTGGCCCGTACTGATCCTGCTAGGAAGCGGGGGGTGCCGTCCTAAGGAGCGGCAGCCAGAGTTTCTGTTGCGGGCCAGTCTGCTGGTGGCCGAAGACCACACCTGGTACCGGGCCTTCGAATACTTCGGGGAGATCCTGGAAGAGCGCTCCGACGGCCGGATCGTGCTGCAGACCTACCCCTCCGAGCAACTGGCGAAGGAGATCGAGGCCATCCGGATGATCCAGACCGGGGTGATCGATATGACCAGTACGAGTAGTCTGCTGAGCAACTGGACGGAGATCATGGCCTTCTGCGAAATGCCCTTCTACATGGAAAGCATGGAGGAGGTCGACAGCCTGATGAACGGCGTGCTCGGCGAGCGGATCGAGGAGGCCATGATCCGGGATACCGGTCTGCGGCCCGTCGGCTACTTTCAGGCCGGTCCGCGCCACCTGACCTCCAATCGCCCGATCCGGACCCCGGACGACCTGACGGGGCTGGTGATCCGCATCCCGAACATCCCCGCCTTCGTGACCGCCTGGGACGCCCTCGGCGCCAAAGCCACGCCGATGGCTTTTTCCGAAGCCTTCACTTCCCTGCAGCAGGGCGTCATCAACGCCCAGGAGAATCCCCTGCCCCTCACCAAGATGGCCGGCTTCTACGAGGTACAGGACTACGTCAACCTGACCAGCCACGTCTTCGGGTGGACCCACCCCGTGATCGGGGAGAAGCAGTTCCAGGAATTTCCCGACGACCTGAAGGCGATCTTCCTGGACTGCGCGAGGGACATGCAGGCCTACGAAAGGGAACTCTTTTACGCCAACGCCGAGGAGACGCGGCAGTTCCTGGAGGATGCCGGCATGGAATTTCTGGAGGTCGACCGCCCCGCTTTCGTGGCGGGCTGCGGGGACGCGGTATACAACACCCTTTCTCCCGATATGCAGGCGCTGTACCGTCAACTAAAATCCCCCGCCCAGTGAGGCCGTTCGTCCGCATCGCCGATACCGTCCTCAAATGGGGCACCCTGCTGATGACCGGGGCCTTCATCGGTTGTATCCTGGTGCAGATCTACGCCCGCTTGTTTATGACCACCGCTCCTTCGTGGACGGAGGAAGCCGCGCGCCTGTTCTTCGTCCTGGCCATCGCCTTCGCCGCGGGGCCGGCTCTGAAGCGGGACTACTACGTGTACTTCGACTTCGTCTACGACCGGCTCGCCCCCCGGTGGCGCCGCCCGCTGCTGGTGGCCATTGACGCCCTGACCGTCCTGCTCTTTCTGCTTTTCCTGTACCACGCCGTGGCCTTTACGGTGATGGGACTGGCGGAGCGGTCACCGAGCATGCAGTTTCCGATGGTGATCGCTTTCGGGAGTATGGTGGTGCTGGCGCTTTCCGTCCTGCTCTACGCCGTGAAGCGGTTACTGGCGCACTTACCGGCTAATTCGGGGCAGGCATGATCTGGTTACTCCTCGGCAGCTTCGTGGTTTTCCTCGGTTTGCGCTTTCCGATCGCCTTCGCCCTGGGGCTGTCGTGCCTGCTCTATCTGGTGGTGGCGGACATTCCCCTGATCGTGGTGCCGATGAAGATGTACTCGGGCATCGACGTCTTCGTCCTGCTGAGCATTCCCGGCTTCATCATGGCGGGCAACCTCATGAACCAGGGCGGACTGACCGAAAAGATCATCACCTTCTGCAACCGGCTGGTGGGGCACATCCGCGGGGGACTGGCCCTGGCCAACATCGCGGCCTCCATGCTCTTCGCCGGGATTTCGGGCACGGCCATTTCGGATACGGCCAGCATCGGGTCGGTCATGATCCCGGCCATGAAGCGGGAGGGCTACGACGCGCCCTTCGCCTGCGCGGTGACGGCTTCCTCCTCTACGGTAGGCCCCATCATTCCGCCGAGCGTATCGATGATCATCGCCGCTACGCTGACGGGGCTGTCGGTGGGCAAACTCTTCCTGGCGGGGGCCATTCCGGGCCTGCTGCTCGGCCTGTCGCTCCTCGGCCTCACCTATTACATTTCCCGGAAGCGGAAATACCCGGTACACGACCGGAGCAGCCTGCGGCAGATCGCCCGCAGCTTTTTCGACACCTTTTGGGCGCTTTTGATGACGGTGGTGATCCTCTACGGGATCATCGGCGGCTTCTTCACGCCCACGGAGGCCTCGATCGTGGCGGTGATCTACGCCCTGCTGGTCGGGCTGTTCGTGTACCGGCGACTGACCGTCAAAAAGGCCCTGGTCGTCTTCCTGGACTCGATGAAGACCTCGGCCGCCCTCATGGTCCTCATCGGCTTCGCCAACCTCTTCGGGTGGATCCTGATCATCGAGCGGCTGCCGCAGGCGGTGTCGGCGGGCATCCTGGACCTGACCGGTAATCCGTACCTGGTCCTGCTGCTGATCAATCTGCTGCTGATCTTCGTGGGCACCTTCATGGAGACGATCGCGGCGCTGCTGATCCTGTTTCCCATCCTCCTGAACGTAGCCATGGAGGTGGGGATCGACCCCATTCACTTCGCGGTGGTGGCCGTCCTGAACCTGATGATCGGGCTGACCACGCCGCCGCTGGGCGTCTGCTTGTTCGTGGCGGCCGGCATCGGGAAGACCTCCATCGGCAGCGTGGCCCGGGCGGGCTTTCCTTTCCTGCTGATGAGCCTGCTCGTACTGGCGCTGGTGACCCTGTTCCCGGGCCTTTCGCTGTGGCTACCGGAGCTGTTCGCGGACTGATGAATCCGGGCCTCGGCAGCCTAGCAGGGGCAGTGGGACGACGATGGTCACCGCACATCGGCCCGGGCCGTATGGTTCTATGTGCTCAACTGACAATACGCACACTATGGCCGACATGACGCTGGAACAACTTTCGGAAAAGATTCGGGACATCGACTTTGGCATGTTTTCGACGCGCACTGAAGGCAATGCTGTTGCCAGCCGCCCGATGAGCAATAACGGAGAGGTGGAATACGACGGCGATTCTTACTTCTTCTGTCACGAATCCACGAGGATGGTCAGCGACATCGAGGGCGACGCCCACGTCGGCCTGACCTTTACCGGTAAGAAGGGACTGCTGGGCAAGCCACCGATCTTCATTGCAATCGTGGGTACCGCCGAACTGATCCGCGACAAGGCCCGCTTCGCCAAACACTGGGTAGAGGACCTGGAACGGTGGTTCAAGCAGGGCATCGACACCCCGGGGCTGGTGATGATCCGGGTGCAGGCCGAGCGCATCCACTACTGGGACGGTGAGGACGAGGGCGAGTTGATCCCTTAGGCGGCGCGGGGAGCAGTCAGCGGGGTCGGACGGATTTGCGGACAGTTGCCTACCTTTCCCAAGCACCGCGTAAACCGATCCCCATGACCATCCTCTGCATTACCTGCTATTACAAGGGCGCTCCCTTCCTCCGTGCCGCCAAGGCCGCCGGGAATACCGTCTACCTACTGACGGCTAAGAAGCTGGAGCACGAGTTCTGGCCCCGGGAATCGATCGACGAGTTTTTCTACCTGGAGGACGACAGCAATTCCCCCACCAACCTGTACAACCTCGCGAAGGGATTTGCCTGGATGGCCCGCAGCCGAAAGATCGACCGGGTCGTCGCCCTCGACGACTTCGACGTGGAGAAGGCCGCCTACCTGCGCGAGGAGTTTCGCATTCCGGGTATGGGGCAAACCACCGCCCGCCATTTTCGTGATAAATTAGCTATGCGCGTCAGAGCGTGGGAGAACGGTATCCCGGTACCCCGCTTTGCCGACCTCTTCAACGACGTGGAACTGACCCAATACGCGAATACCGTTACCTATCCCTGCCTGGTGAAACCCCGCGGGGAAGCCAGCGCCACCGGGATCAAGAAGGTCCACTCCGCCCAGGAGCTTTGGGACCATGTGCACAGCCTCGGGGAACGCCGGAAAGATTTCCTCGTCGAGGAGTTTCGTCCGGGCGATGTCTACCACGTGGATGCCCTTTCCGTAGATGGCGAGATCGTTTTCTGCCAGGTATCCCGTTACCTCAGCACCCCCTTCGAAGTAGCTCACGGGGGCGGCATCTTCCGCTCCGTCAGCGTACCCTACCACGACGAGGACGCCGTAATCCTGCGTCGCCTTACCGAGGACGTAATGCACGCCTTCCGGATGCAATTCAGTGCCTCCCACACGGAGTTTATTAAGACCCAGGATGGCCAGTTCGTCTTCCTGGAAACCGCCAGTCGGGTCGGCGGCGCCCACCTCGCCGAAATGGTGGAGGCGGCCACGGGCGTGAGCCTATGGGAAGAATGGGCCAAACTCGAAACGGCGATGGCGCAGGAGAAGCCCTACAGCGTCCCCCAGCGCCGCTACGACCAGTCGGGCATCATTGTCAGCCTGTCTCGCTACGAGCATCCCGATACGGCCGGCTTCACCGACCCGGAGATCGTCTGGCGGATGGACAAAAAGCAGCATATCGGCCTGATCGTCGCCTCGGAGTCTACGCAGCGGATTCTAGACTTGCTCGACGATTACGCCGGTCGGATTGGCCGGGACTTTCATGCTTCGGCTCCGCCGGCTAGTAAGAGTTTGCACTAGGTGGGTAGTATGCAGGGGATAAGTGATAGAGGGGCAGTTTGGAGGAGATAAGATCTATTTTTAGGGGGTGGATTGGGCTTTAGCACTTGTGGGGGTCTTGTGGCTTTTAGCGCGAGATAATGGTTTCCCGCAGGACAACTCGGCTCGGAAAGCCTCGACCTCAGCCACGCACAAAGGTCGAGTGGCTTCCAGCCCGGGATGATACTGCCGCGCAGGACAACTCAACTCAGAGAGCCTCCCTAGTACGTAAAAAGGTCGAGTGGCCTTTGACCCGAGAGGATACTATTCCGCAGGACCGAACCGGATCGAATTTGTCATCTCCCCTACTCTTTTTGTTGAGCGATTCACCTGCGCGCCGGCGCCCCGGAAAGCTTATCTTTGCCGCCCAAACCAACTAACAACCAATGCGCGTACGTATTCTCACCCTTTGTTTTGCGTTGCTTACGGCCGGGTTGACGGCTCAGATCCAGTCACCGCCCCCGTCACCCCTGTCTAAAGTGGAGACCACGATCGGACTCACCGACGTAGCAATCGAGTACAGCCGCCCCGGAAAGAAAGGCCGCGACCTCTTCGGCGAGGGCGGACTGGTACCCTACGGCGAAATCTGGCGCACCGGTGCTAACCAAGCCACCAAGATTACCTTCAGCGATGCCGTTACCCTAGCCGGCCAAGAAGTTCCCGCCGGAGCCTACGCCATCCTCACCCGCCCCACCGAAGATCAGTGGGAAGTGATGTTTTATGACTATGCCGGCGGACAGTGGACCGCCTACGTGGAACGGGAACCCGCCGTAACGGTCACCGCGGAAGTAGTCGAAGCCGAAGACGAAGCCGAAACCTTCACCATCGACGTAGCCAACTACAGTCTCGACGGTGCCGAGCTCACCATGAAGTGGGGAGAAGCGATGGTTGCCCTGCCCGTTCAGTCGAACGCCAAGGAGAGCGTGATGGCCACCATCGACCGGGTAATGGCCGGACCGAGCACCAACGATTACTTCCAGGCCGCCACCTTCCTCAACGAAGTAGGCGAAAACGAAAAGGCCCTGGAGTACGTCCAGAAAGCGAACGGCATGAGCGACAACCCCGCCTACTGGATGCTGCGCCGCGAAGCCGTGATCCTGCACGACCTCGGCCGCAACGACGAAGCCGTGGAAGTAGCCCGCAAGTCGATGGAGCTAGCCCAGGAAGCCGGCAACATGGACTACGTGCGCATGAACGAAGCCTCGATCGAGGAGTGGGATATGAAATAGGATCCTTTACTGCAATTAAAAAGGGCGCACCGGAGATTCCGGTGCGCCCTTTTTATTGTCCGGACACGCGCAGGTGCAAGCACCCTCCGAGGTCCTGTGCTTTTACCAGGAGCATAAGGAATGACCTCAAAGTGTTGGCGAAGCCACCTTTGAGTGTCCGGTACCGGTCTCCGTCCCCTACCGCCGATTAATGGAACTCGTGATCAGGCTGGTAGCCGCGATCACCGTGCCAAAGACGACGGCCGATGCCAACACCCGTACCGTCGACCCCTTCATCACAATGCCACTCTTCTTGGCTTTATCGTCGAAGTCGCCGTGGCTGCCGTGGTCGCCGGGGACGGTTTCGAAGAGGTAGTCCTGACTGTGGGTGGCGGCTTCTTCGGTTTGCTGCCCTTCCACGGCGGTTTTACCGAGGAAGAGGTCCATCAGGCCCGGGAATAGCTTGCTCCCCAGGATGGTCTGGACGGCGGGCAGCCCGACGTAGTATTCCCGATCGTTCGTATTAGCGGCCGACACCACTGCCCGGGCGGCTACCTCCGGCTGGTAGATTGTTCCCATGGGCCGGGGCTGCTTCGTCAACTTGTTCCGCACCATATTGAACTGGGGGGTGTTGATGCCCGGCAACTGTACCATGGTAGTTTTAACGTTGCTTTTCTCGTGCTTCAGCTCGGAACGGATGCTGTCGTAAAAGCCTTCTATGGCATGCTTGGCCCCGCAGTAAGCCGTTTGCAGCGGAATGCCCCGGTAGGCGAGCGCGGAACCTACAAAGACGATGCTCCCCCGGTTACGGGGCTGCATGCGCTTGAGGGCGCACTTCGTACCGTAGACTACGCCGAGGTACGTCACTTCGGTGACCCGCTTGAACTCGTCCATATCGATGTCCTTGAATAAACCCAGGACGCTGTTCATCGCGTTATTCACCCACACGTCGATCGGGCCGTAAGTTTCTTCCACCTTACTGGCGGCTTCGTCCAGCGCACGGAAATCGGAAACGTCAAGCGGCAGTACTAGGGCCTCCCCACCCAGTGCTTCCACCTCCCGGCGGGCGGCTTCCAAGCCCTCCTTATTGCGGGCAATCAGGCCGATGCGGGCGTGTTCCTTGGCGAACTCCCGGGCGATGGCCCGACCGATACCGGCCGATGCTCCGGTGATCACGATGGTACGGGGACGTTCGAATTGTGTTGTTGACATAGCTTAAAGACGTTTAGTATATACTTAGTACAACCGGGTGGCCGGGTTACATTGTTCGGATACGCATGTCCGCCAGCTCCGAAATGCCCTACTTCGTCAAACCCTCCGTAAATCTTTCCCCGGAGGAGAAAGCAACCGCCTACGATCAGGCCTACGCCGCGATCATTGCCACCATCGGTGACGAGGCGGACGATACCATGAAAATGGCGACAATCAATTGCCTGCTTAAGACCTTCCTCCCCTATTACTACTGGGTCGGATTCTACCTCGTACGCAACGGACGGCTGGTGGTCGGGCCCTACCAGGGCACCCTTGGCTGCCTGTACATTGACTTCGGGCGGGGGGTCTGCGGTACGGTCGCCGCCACCGGCCGGACCAAGATCGTCGGCAATACCCATGCCCTCGAACAGGGTAAAGAGCACATCGCCTGCGATCCCAACAGCCGCTCGGAGATCGTGCTGCCCGTCCGCCGGGCCGATGGAAGCCTGCTAGGCGTATTTGACGTGGATAGCTCCGTTGAGGACAGCTTTGACGAAATAGACCAGCAGTGGCTGGAGCGGATCCTGTCGATATTCGGGTAGCTTTTTGGTCCGCCGAGCGAAGCTCGTCTGCCCAAAAAAGCCTATGCCAGAAAATGCCTGGTGTCGGAACCGTGGGCGGACGACTAATACTCGCAACGAGCGAAGCTTGTCAGCCTCCAGGACCCGTGAGCGGACGAACTCCGTTACACTGCGTTCGGCAGACCACTAGCAAATTCAATCCGTATCCGAAGCGCCGAAGGCAGCCGCGAAGCGAATCCGTGGAATCAGTGTGAACCCCCGCCGCAGGTGCACCGAGCGCAGCGAGTCTATTCAACACCCACCCATCGGCAGGCCAGCTACGCTGGACGGACAACTAATGAAGCGTACCTTAGCCCCACGAGCAAAGCGAGCATCCCCACCAAATCCTACCTCGTAAACCGCAAATCAAGTATCACAAATCCCCTTGAGCTACACCATCAAGCTCCCCCAATTCGAAGGCCCCTTCGACCTGCTCCTCTTCTTCATCGAGCGGGACGAGCTGGATATCTACGACATTCCCATCTCCCAGGTAACCAACGACTTTCTCGACTACATGCGGGCGGCGGAGCAAATGGACATCGACCTGGCCAGCGAGTTCGTCCTGGTAGCGTCCACCCTCTGCCGGATCAAAGCTAAGATGCTGATCCCCCGCAAGCCCGTAGACGAGGAGGGCAACGAAATAGACCCCCGGGAAGAATTGGTCCAGCGACTGCTAGAGTACAAACGCTATAAAAGCGTACTAAAGGAACTCCGCGAATTGGAGACCCGGCGCGGATTACGCAATTACCGGGGCAACGTGGAGGACGAGCTCGAGCAACTCGCCACGAAAGCCCTCGTGGACGTCGAATTGGAAAGTGTCACCCTGTTCAAGCTCTTACGCGCCTACGAACGCATGATGGCGCGGCTGGAAGAGGCCAGCAAACGGCCGGTGATCCACGAAGTGGCCCAGTTTACCCACACCATCGAGGAGCAGCAGGACCGCATTCTCGCGCTGGTTCACGGTGTCCAGTTTGGGAAAGAAAAACCGGGCTTCGCAGCCATTTTCGGGGTGTGCACGACCCGGCTCCACGCCATCATTACCTTCCTGGGCCTACTGGAATTACTAAACGCCCACCAGGTAAGACTGGTGGGCGCTGCGGGGGTAAACGATTTTTATCTGGAAGCGGGTAGCCTGGAGGAGGAATAAAACGCCTCCTTTGCTACGGTTCTAATTCAGGACCGCCGGCGTAAGGTGCAAGAAGCGGGGCACCTCCACCTGGAAGTAGTTCTCCGTTCCTCCGTGTTCACGGTACATCACATAGCTGCCCTGCATGGCACCGATCGGCGTTCTGAACTGCACCCAGCTGTTGTACTCGTAGGATTCTCCGGGGGCAATAAGGGGTTGCTTGCCAACCACGCCCTCGCCTTCCACCAGCCTGCGTTCGCCGGTGCCTTCGATCACTTCCCACGACCGGCTCAACAGCTTGATCGGTAAGGCGCTGTTATTCGATATGCGGATCCGGTACGCGTGAACGTACTGCTCCTGCTCGGGCTGGGAGTATTGCTCCTGGTAGAAGCTCTCGGCGCTGACGGTAATGCGTTGGGTGGTTTGGCTGGTCATAGTGGGTTCGCTGGCTGCGCCAGCTTATTAGTAATCGGCTCCGCCGATTCGTTAGTGGGGTAGTGAGCCGATTTCGTCGGCTCGATAGTCCGGTAGGCGGCGGCTTTGCTACCTGACGCCTAGAAGGGCAGGTCGTCATCGGCTTCGACGACGGGGGCATCCTGGGCGGAGGGGAAGTCGCCGGGGGCGTCGTTGTTATTTGCGGCCGGGGCGGAAGCGTTGTCGCTACTCGACGCCTCGACGCGCCAGGCGTTGAGGTTGGTGAAGTACTTGTCTTGCCACTGGCGGCCGCGGAGGTCGAAGTGGACTTTGATCTCGTCGCCCTCATTGTACTGGTCGATGATGGCCGTGCGGTCCTGGGTGCACTGGAACTTAACGAAGTTGTCGTACTGCCCGCCGTCGTTGGCCTTGATGACAAAATCACGGACGCGGAAGCTTTCGCCTTTGGTTTCGGTTTCGTATTTCTTGACGAGCTCTCCGGTAATTTCGAATGACATAAGTTGAATTTTGGTCTTTCGCTAATCTAGCAATTTAGTCGGGCTTCCGGTTCGGAAAGCCACGACAATTAGGGAGTGGAATTACATTACGAGGGCTTACTGGGTCCGCTCGCAGGCTCCCGCGCACTCGCCGTACAGATTGAGGCTGTGGCCGGTGACCCGGAAGCTCAGGATGTCGCCCATCATGTTCTTGATCTGCTGCACCCGCGGATCGCAGAACTCGGTGACCCGGCCACAGGTGTTGCAGATCAGGTGATCGTGCTGCTTGTAGCCGTAGCTCTTTTCGTACTGGGCCAGGTTTTTGCCGAACTGGTGCTTTTTAACCAGGTCGCAGCTGACCAGCAACTCGAGCGTATTGTAGACCGTTGCCCGGCTCACCCGGTAATTGTTGGTCTTCATGTGGATGTAGAGCGACTCGGCGTCGAAGTGGTCGTCGCGGTTGTAGATTTCTTCCAGGATAGCGAAGCGCTCCGGCGTGCGGCGGGCCTTGCGCTCGCGCAAATGCTCGGAAAAAATGTCCTTGACCTGTTGGATGTCGGTGGTTGGATTGGATTGCATGCGTCGTGGAAAAAATCGTTATTCTACCCGGGAAACGGTTGAGACGTTGTCTAAGTTTTGCAAAGCCCTGGATGCCAGCCGCAACTGATCGGTATTGCGCACCAGCACGCTGATCCGGGCGGTGAAGGTGCCGCTCTCGGCGGCGATGTTGAAACTGCGGATGTCGAGGTCCATCTGCGTGATCTCGTGGCTGATGGTTTCGATTACCCCCTTGCCGCTGTCCAGGCCGGTTAGCTTCAGTTCGGCTACGAAGCTGTGGTCGGTGGTGCTTACCCACTCCGCCTTCATGATCCGGTAATCGTAGTTGGCCATCAGGTTCTCCGCGTTCGGGCAGATGACCCGGTGGATCTTCAGTCCGGCGTTGGACGTGAGGTAGGCGAACACCTGGTCGCCCTGCACGGGATTACAGCAGCTGGCCATGGTATACTCCAGCTGGTCGCCGGGCTCTCCGTTGATCAGCAGCTTGGTGGTCCCTTTCTTCCGGTTGGCCCCGTTGCGGCGGCCCTTGCTTTCGGGTTCTTTTTCTTGCGGCAGCGGCGCAGGAGCGGCAATGGTCAGTTTACCGTGCTCCACCGCGAAGGGTTTGAGTACCTGGGCGATACTGAGCGCCTCGCGGCCGAGATCGTAGAAAAGATCGACGTGGCTTCCTTCCGTCCAGTGCCTGGCCAGGGTTTCCACTGCCGCCTTTTCGTCTTCCACGTGCAGTTTCTTCAGTTTGCGGTGCAGGGCCTCCTTGGCCAGCTCCCCTTGCTGCCGCTTCTCCTCCTTCAGCGATTGCCGGATCTTGGCTTTGGCTTTGCCGGTCTTCACCATATCCAGCCAGTTCGGGTTGGGCTTCTGCTGGGGATTGGTGTTGACCTTGAGCCGGTCGCCGTTGCGGAGCACGTACGACATCGGTACGATGCGCTCGTCGCACAGGATACTCTGGCAGTGGTAGCCCACCATGCTGTGGACGCTGAAGGCGAAGTCCAGGGCAGTCGAACCCTTTGGCAGGGCTTTCATATCCCCGTCTGGCGTATAGACGTAGACTTCCTCGTTGAAGAAGCTGTTCGCCCGGAAATCACCGAGAAACTGGACGGTGTCGCTGTTCGGATTTTCCAGGATGTCCCGGACACTCTCGAACCACTGCTCGTAAACGTCGCGTTGGTTCGTAACCCCCTTGTACTTCCAGTGAGCGGCAAACCCGCGTTCGGCGATCTCGTTCATCCGTTCACTCCGGATCTGCACTTCGACGAAGCGGGCGGCGGGGCCCACTACGGTGGTGTGCAGGCTCTCGTACCCGTTCGATTTGGGAATGGTGATCCAGTCCTTAAGCCGGGAAGGCACGGCCTGGTAGGCGTCCGTAATCGTACTGTACACGGCCCAAGCGGCGAGTTTTTCCTTTTCCCGGGGCACGTCCAGAATGATCCGCACGGCAAACAGGTCGTAAATCTGCTCGAAGGGGACCTGCTTTTTCTTAATCTTGTTCGAGATGCTGTAGATCGACTTGGGCCTTCCGAAGATGCGGTACGGATACCCGAGTTCGTCGAGCTTGGCCCGCAGCGGGGCGATGAAGCTTTCGATGTACTTTTCCCGGGCGGCTTTCGTTTCCTGTAGCTTACGCGCTACGGCGCTGTAGTCTTCCCGCTCGAGCACTTTCATGCACAGGTCGAGGAATTCCGAGCGGAAGTTGTACAGGCCGAGCCGGTGGGCCAGGGGGGCGTAGATGTAACTCGTTTCGGCGGCAATTTTGAGCTGCTTGTGCTCCGGCATGCTCTTGATGGTCCGCATATTGTGCAGGCGGTCGGCCATCTTGATGAGTACGATACGTACGTCGACGATCAGCGTACTGAGTACCTTTTTAAAGTTCTCCGCCTGCTTGCTTTCGGATTGGTAGGCACTGTCCAGTTTGGTCAGGCCACCCACCATCTGAGCGATGCGGTCGCCAAACTGATCCTGCAGCTCCTCGATCGTAACCGGCGTATCTTCCACGACGTCGTGCAGCAACGCGGCGCAGATCGCAGTCGGTCCGAGGCCGATCTCCTCCGCGCAGATCTTGGCTACCGCGATGGGGTGGAAAATGTAGGGCTCCCGGGATTTGCGCCGTTGGTGGCGGTGGCTGAAGTTCGCCAGGCGGAAGGCCCGGTTCATCTGCTCCCGGTCTTCCTGGGAATAGGGCGTACGCAGGCTGGCGATCATGTCCTCGTAAGCGTGGTCGATCGCCGTTTGTTCCTCTACCGTAATGTCCAGTACTTCAGCCATATATTTTATTAACAATCATTAGCTTCATTTGGACGAGCAACCGCACCAAAGGTCTCACGGGGATCAGGCTTTGTCGCCTAATTTCCTTACCAGTACCATGTCGCGAAAAGCTTTTCGGGCTTCCTGTACCGGCGAGCCGAACCAGCTCTTGCCCCCTTCCAGGTCGCGGCCTACTCCGCTCTGCGCCATGATCACGGTGCGTTCACCGAGCTTGACGTTCTGGGCGATGCCCGCCTGCCCCTGCAAAATGGACCAGTCCCCAATGGTGCAGTTACCCGCTACGCCGACCTGGGCGGCCATCTGCACGTGGCGGCCGACCTTGCAATCGTGTCCGATCTGCACCTGGGCGTCCAGCTTGCTGCCGGCTCCGATCACCGTCGTAGACGAAACGCCACGGGCGATCGTACAGCAGGGGCCCAGGAAAACGTCGTCCTCCAGGTGAACGCTGCCCCCGCTCCGCCAAGGAAGGAGGCCGTCGGCGGTCCGCTTGAAATAGAAGGCCTCCCCGCCGACTACGGTTCCCGCGCTGACGATCACCCGGTCGCCCAGGGTGCAGCCGTCGCCGATCACGGCATTCGGTCCGATGTGGCAACGGTCGCCGATCACCACGCCACGCCCCAAGTGGGCTCCGGGCGCGACGTACGTGCCGGCCCCGACGACGGGCGCTTCGCTCCGTTCGGCCGTTTCGTCGGCCCGTGGCCGCTGCCCCCACACGATGCCATTATACACCGCGAATGGTTGGGGATGAACGAGCAGTGCTTTTCCCTCCGGGCAGGGGTAGGGACGGTCGATCAGAATGACCGATGCCGCCGACGCCAGGGTGGCCGCGTAGTAGCGGGGATGATCGACGAAGCAGAGGTCTCCGGGTTCGACGTGGTGAATTTCGTTGAGGCCGGTTACCTCCTGCGCTCCGTCGCCCAAAAGGTCTGCGCCGAATTGCTCGGCCAAAGCGGCCGCGGTGGTGGGCGTGGTAAGTTTCATGGCAGATGGGAGCGGATTAGTTAATTCAGGACGCCTTCCAGCTTATACTTATAGAAACTGACCCCGGCGCCGTACACCCAACCTTGCTTTCCGTTGTCCAGGCGGATTTTCACCCAAGGTTCGGTGGGGGTTACCTCACCCAAATCGATGGTGAAGAGGGAGTCCGTTACTTCGTTCATGTACGTAACCTGCTCGTAGAGATTGAGCCTACCGATAATGGGTGCGCCGAGTTTCGGTTGTACGCGTACGTTCAGTCCGTCGATCGTGCTATACAGCGTCGTTTCCTTTTGCACCACTACGGGACGGTTTACCTGACCGGGCAGGTAAACGCTACTGTCTCCGGGGAGGGGCTGGGTACGCGCCCGCAGGAGGGCGGCTTCCCGGGCCAAGCGCTCCTGCTCGGCATCGGAAAGCAGGGATTCGGCCGCCGAAACCTGGGGCTGCGCCTCCCGGAGCTTGCGGATCGAGTCGCGGAGGATGCTGTCGCGACGTTCCAGGTAATCTTCCCGCGTTTCCTGTTCCTCGATCATGGCGTAATCACTTTCGTTCTGGCTGCACTGCCGCATGGCCCAGATCATGAAGATCAGGGTGACGAGGGACACGATCACGAAGGGAACTACTTGGGAGGAAGAACGCTTTTGCGTGGCCATGGTGATGATTGGTTTACAATTCTGGGAGTACGATTTACGATTGGGGGGCCTACACATCGCTTATCCGTCCGCAAGGTACGAGTGTTGTGTTTGATGCGCGGTGCCAGACGACGCAACGGCTGGCGGTCAAAAGTGTCGATGTGTCTTCCCCTACCCAACACGACGAAGAAAATCGAGAACCCTTCTCCTCCGGCGGGGGTTCCGCTACTGAAACATCGCAGTAAATCGTACCTCCTACATGCCCCGCCACTACTCCCAGTTGTACCGCGAACTCCGGGCCGTCGACCCTACGGACTACCACCGCATCATCCGGACGTACGAGGAGCGGGAGCAGGAGATCGGCCGGCTTGACGTAGTGGAAAACTTCGAACTGACGGTCTGGTACGTGGATGCGCTCTTCGAGACGGGAGCTTACCGGGAGCACCAGCTGATGGTGGATCTGGTGATCCACGCAAGTATCCGTCACGACATCCGACGGGTACCCGGCCGAAAGGAGGAGATCTTCGAATACCAACTCTTCCGGAAGGCGGCCAGTGCTTTCCGGATCCAGGATCACGCCACGGCCGAGCACGTCCTGCGCGAGCTGGTAGCCATGCGACCCGGCAAGGAAGTGTACTTCCGTTTTTTGCGTACGACCCTCTTCCGGCGGCAGACGAAGGTGTTGCAATTCGGCCGGGCCGCCTGCATCTTTTGCATGCTGCTGACCGCCCTGGTGGTCACGGTCAACCTGTTGGTAGTGAAAAACTTTTACCCCGAGCACGCGCCGGCCACGACCTGGATCAGCCTGGACATATTCGTGATCGGCTTACTGGCGCTATTTGCGGCATACGGTTATGCTTACTACCTTTCCTGGCGAACGGCCAGTCAATTTCGCGCCGCCCGCTTAAACAAACGGCGCGACTAGCCGCTATACAGGAAAAACCACACATTACATGGCAAACAAACCCACCTTAGTCATTCTGGCCGCCGGAATGGGCAGCCGCTACGGCGGTCTGAAGCAAATCGACGGTGTAGGCCCCAGCGAAGAGGGCATCATCGAATATTCTATCTACGACGCCATCCGGGCCGGCTTCGGCAAGGTAGTCTTCGTGATCCGTAAGGACATCGAAGCCCCTTTCCGGGAGAAATTCGACGGTAAATTTAAGGACGATATCGAGGTAGCGTACGCTTTCCAGGGTATGGACAGTTTCGTTCCGGAGGGCATCGACCCCGCGAAACGGGAAAAGCCCTGGGGAACTTCCCACGCCATGCTCGTGGCGAAGGATGTCGTGCAGGAACCCTTCGCCGTCATCAATGCCGACGACTACTACGGAGTCGAAGCCTTTCAGAAGATGGCTTCCTTCCTGGTTGCCGAAGCCGACGCGGAAACCTTCGCCATGGTCGGTTACGTACTCCACCGGACGCTCTCCGATCACGGTACCGTAAACCGGGGCGTAACCGTCGTTGCCGAAGATTACCTGCTACGCGACGTCAACGAGCGCCTCAAGATCCAGCGGGGCACCGATAGCAAAGTCACCTACCTTGGAGAGGACGGCCACCGCTACGAACTGGCCGACAACGCCGTAGTGTCCATGAACTTCTGGGGTTTCCATCCCTCCATCTTCGACCGGTTGGAAAAAGGATTTCAGGAATTCGCCCGCGACAACAAGGAAAACCCGCGCGCGGAATACCTCATCCCCGAGCTCGTCGACGGTATGATCAAGGATGGCAGCGCTACGGTCAAGGTACTCGTCAGCGAAGACAAGTGGTACGGCGTAACCTATCAGGAGGATAAGCCCAAGGTGCAGGAGGCTTTCTCCATGCTGGTAGCGGAGAATACCTACCCTACTCCGTTATTTAGTTAACAGGTACTCACTCCAACTGCCCGGATACAGCGCCGGCAGCTCGCCGAAGGCGTAATTATACGCCAGGATATTGTGACAGGCCGTCACGCCGGAGCCGCAGTAGAACACGTTCTGCTGCGGCTCTTTCTTTAGTCCGGCGAAGCGCTTCTGCAGTTCCTCCCGCGACTTGAATTTGTCTCCCTTCCCCAGATTGTCGGGCCAGGGCAAATTGATGGCACCCGGGATGTGACCGGCCACGGGGTCGATGGGCTCGACCTCGCCGCGGTAGCGCTCCGCGGTGCGGGAATCGATCAGCCGGTAATCCTCATCGTCGAGCATCCGGTGTATATCCGCTAAATCGGGTACCGCAAGCTGGGTCGGAGCCACCGGATACGGATCGGTGGGCCGGGGTTCCGGCGCTTCCGTTTCGGTTGGAAGCCCCGCGTCCAACCAGGCCGGGTACCCCCCGTCCAGCACGGATACCCGCTCGTGCCCCAGATAGCGAAGTAACCACCAGCCGCGGGCGGCAATACCGCCGCCTTTATCGTCGTAGGCGACCACCGGTCGGTGCGGGGTAAGACCGAGGGCGCCCATCTTCGCGGCAAAGGCATTGCGGTCCGGTAGGGGGTGACGCCCCGTTTTTCCTTCCACCTTCGTACCGGAGAGATCCCGGTCCAGGTGCACGTAGTACGCACCCGGAATGTGCCCGGCGAGGTATTGCTCATAGCCCCGATCGGGGTGAAAGAGATCGAAACGGCAGTCGAGAAGAAGGGGCTTCTCGGGGAGAAGATCGTCGAGCTCCTCGGCGGAAAGAATGGGTGTGTTCATACGTCTAAGGTACGATCAGTACTGGTCCCAGCTTTTCAATTCTATTTTAAGTTGGTCGCCTTCGGCTACCTGGGTAGCAATCTCTTCGAAGGAAGGAGCCCGCCATTTGGTGGGAGGCGTTTTAGCAAATCCGTAGGGTTCGGTGGGTACCCCGAATAAATTGGTATCCAGTTTACCATTGCCGTTGAGGTCCTGAAAGGCCGCTATGACGTACTCCCCCGCGGCGGGAACCTCCAGGCTCAATTCCGCCCGCTGCGACGCGGCGGTTGCCGGACGGATGATGCGGGAAACTTCCTCCTTTTCATCGAAAGCCTCCGGCGTATCGTAGGCGGCCAGGTAAATCGCTCCCCCCGTGGCGGGTACGAGTACCTCCACGTTCAGGGTTTGCGGGGCAGCACAATTCAGTAGGGTGAGCAGCAGGGCGTAAAGGCTAATCAAGATAAAGTGGGTTAAGTTTCGACGATACGGGTTTAACAAAAAACGCCCCGGAGATGTGTTCCCCGGGGCGTTAAACCTATCTTATTGTGGTGCTACTTGCAGTAGCGATCGAAGGCCATCTTCAGGTTTTGGGCAATTACCTCGGCGGGCCGTCCCTCGATGTGGTGACGCTCCAGGAAGTGAACGAGCTTACCGTCTTTAAAGAGACCGATACTCGGGCTGCTGGGAGGGTAAGGCAGTAGATGCTCGCGGGCCTGGGCCGTAGCGTCGCGGTCGACACCGGCAAAGACGGTGTAGAGGCGATCGGGCTTCGCCTCGTTGCGTACGGCCATTTTCGCGCCGGGGCGAGCGTTAGCCGCCGCGCAACCGCAGACGGAATTGACGACGATCAGGGCGGTGCCTTCTTCCTGGCCAAGGGCATTATCGACTTCCTCGGGGGTGGTCAGTGACTCAAATCCAAAGTTGGTCAGATCTTTGGACATCGGCGTGGTTAGCTCGACTGGATACATAGATGCTTCTTTTCTTGTTGTTGATGGAGACTTTTGTATCTACAACTAGGGACTTGCTTTGGTTGTGGTAAGCGAGTAGCGTCCACTGCAGTGGAGTGGCTTGCGGTGAGGGTTGAAAGCGGGCAAAGCAGCCAGACAACGAAAGTCGTCGCTACTAGTACTCAAATTCCAGCTTCTCGCTCGGATAGCCGAAGAGGCAGTCTTCCTTCACCAGTTTGGCCACCCGGTCGGGTACCATCTTTTCCCAACCGTCTTCCCCGGCGCGGATCATCTCCAGGACGTCGCGGGAATAGATATGCAGGTTGTCCGCCTTGAAGTGGTCGATATCGACGATCTGACCGCTGTCGATTAAGTGACGGTAAAGGAATTTTACGCCTTCCGGAATCGGCACATTCTCGGCCGTCATCAGATCGGCGCTTCCTTCCTGCTGAGCTGGATAAACGTAGAGTTTAACGTTGCGGGTGAAGATCTCACCGAAGGCAGCCAGTAGCCGGCCGTCCTGATTGGCGTAGTACTTGTCGCTGATGAGGGTAAGCAAGTCGTTGACGCCCACCACGATACCCAACTGGGACACCTTATAGAGGGAAAGGTATTCGATCAGGTCGCCGTAGCGGTTGTAATTGCTGATGATGACCGTCTGTCCCATGGCGTTCAACAGGGTAGCCCGGTGCAGAAAATCGCGCTCGTTCATCTCGGCGCTATGTTGCAGGTTATCGAGGGTCAACTCCGTCAGGAGAAAACTGTGGGAAGGGTCTATGCCCTCCTCGGAGCGGAACTGCCGGTACCCCGCCTCCAGCATATCGGCGTTGACCAGGGTAGTGGGTCGGAAACTGCCGCGCACCACCATCACGGCCTTGCGGTACAGGAATTCGCTGGGGTGAATGCTCCGTCCCCGGGGGTCGAACATCGTGATGTCCGTCAGGCCGTGCTTCACCAGCCATAGGCTTAGTAGCCGGTTATCGACCTGGAAATCCGGTCCGCTGAGTACGATCATATCGATAGCGATGCGCCCCTTCAGTCCGTCGAGTAAACTCTCCACCAACGATTCCGGGTCGTCGGGGAAGTGATAGACCCCGTAAATCATGTTCACGCCCAGGATGCCGATGGCCTGCTGTTGCAATTGGTTGTCATTATCCAGCATGCGGGCATGGAGGAGTATGTCATTGGCACCCCCATTGGGGGTGAGTTCGAAGCGCAGGCCCAGCCAGCCATTCCCGCGTATCGTGCGGGTATAGTTGATGGCGGCCACGGTATCGGCGAAAACGAAGAAGTTGGTTTCCGGGCGGTCGTGCCGTAGCCGGTCCACCATCAGGTCGTACTCGTGGTCCATCATTTTGTGGATCCGGCTCTCGCAAACGTAGCGCCCACTGGGCTCCGTGCCGTAAATCTGGTCGGAATACACCTTATCGTAGGCGCTCATCGTCTTGGCGATGGTACCGGCCGCGGCCCCCACCTGGAAGAAATGACGGGCCACCTCCTGCCCGGCGCCGATCTCGGCGAAGGTGCCGTAAATCTTGGGATCGAGGTTGATTTCCAGGGCTTTCTGTTCGGTTTCTAGGAGTTGGCGGGCCATAGGATAGACAATTTACGAATTTCAAGGTACGATATGCGAATTGCCCGTGCTTCCCGGACGTCTGGCAATTTTATCCCTACCCGTCAAAGGTATCCAAACGTTTAATCGTTCGATTAGGTACCCGCTATCAGCCCCCTCCCTGTTCGGGGTCAGCAGCAGGGGAACGGGTCGGACCCTGGTCTAGGAGTACAGTCGGGTTATAATCCACCAAATAATATGGCTCGCAGATAAATTTGCTGGTAGAGCTTCTGTTACCCTCCACATCATGCCTGTACTGTTCAAAGCAACCCTGCATAAAGTGAATGCCGGTCGAAAGCGTAGCCGGATCATTGTTGGTTGACGAAAACAGCGGTTCGTACTCGCCCCGATTCGGATTGATCGTATACCGGTCGGGCAAAAATTGGTAATCGAAGAGGTAATGATCAAAAGCAGCCGTTAGTAAAAGATTGACGTATTCCGATCGGGATTCCACCGGACGGTCTTCCAGGAGCGGATGCAGCAGGCCCGCCCTCTCCATGAGGTGCCAGGTATCCAGGTGCTCGTCGCGCAGGCGAAAAACCAGCAGTCCGGTCAACAGTTTGCTATTTTTGGTGACTAGGGGAACTAAGAGTAGCTCACCCTTTTCGTGATCCGCCTGAGCGCGTGACCGCTCCCAGACGGGGAGACCTACGCCAAGGGCTTTTTCAATCGATGCAGCAGGAAATTCCTTTTCGATCCCCGACTGCATTTCGGCAATTTTTTCCCGCAGCCCTTCCGGCAACATGCCGAATTTCTGTCGCATCTCGCGAAACGCTTGCTTTTCGTAGACCGACGTATCCTGGATGATATTCGCGTTCGCTTTGCTGGCCTGGCCGAAAGTGTAAAAGTCACCGGTGTCGACGGACACTCTAGCAGGCAGCCGTTTACAGCTAATCGCCCCGAAAAGCAAGGCGACGAACAGGATCTTCAGGGCAGTCGAAATGCTTCTCATTCATTGGGTATTTAGATGGCATATTCACCATAAAATACCTCAGCCAAACCTTTTCAATCAACATGCCACATCCAGGATTCCCGGCAAAAAAAGCCAGGCAACATTTTGTTCGCAAATATTGAAAAGGCAAGCTACGATAGCCCTGAAAATACCTGATCCCGGCAATCTTGTGTTACTATTCGATAGACTGAAAACATAGGACTTCGCCTATAATGATCTTGCTACCTCACCAGCAACGCCTCCAACACCGCCGCCGCCGACCACGTCCGGTTATTCGCCTGCTGCAACACCAAGGATCGCGGGCTATCCAGCACCCCGTCCGAGACGACTACGTTGCGCCGCACGGGCAGGCAGTGCATGAAGTAGGCATCGTTGGTCAGGGCCATTTTGTCGGTGTCGACGAGCCAGTCAGTCCGATCGGTGGTGGCGCCGTACGGTTCATAGGCCGACCAGTTCTTGGCGTAGACGAAGTCGGCGCCCCGCAGGGCTTCCGCCTGATCGTGCAGGACCTCCGCCCCGGCCGTAAATTCCGGTGCCAGGTCGAAGCCTTCCGGGTTCGCGATCACGAGATCCACCTCGTCCCAGCCGGTCATCCATTCCGCGAAGCTATTCGGCACGGCCTGGGGCAATTGGCGGGGGTGGGGGGCCCAGGTGAGTACAACCTTCGGGCGTTCCGTCTTGCGGTGTTCGGCGATGGTGATGCAGTCGGCCAGACTCTGCAGGGGGTGACGGGTGGCCGATTCCAGGCTAACCACCGGTACCGTAGCGTACTTCCGGAAGGCGTGGATGATGCGATCCTCGTAGTCGGCATTCCGGTCTTCCAGGCCGGGGAAGGAGCGTACGGCCAGGATGTCGCAGTACTGGCTCAGTACGCCGGCGGCTTCCTTTACGTGCTCGGCGCGGTCCAAGTTCATCACGACGCCGTCTTCGAATTCCAGCTTCCAGCCACCGGCCATATCCATGGTGATTACCTGGAAACCTAGGGTAGTCCCGGCCTTTTCCGTGCTGAGGCGGGTGCGCAGACTGGGGTTGAAGAAGAGGTTGATGAGCGTTTTGTGCTGACCGATGTAAGCGTTCTCGTGCGGGTGGGTCTTGAAGTAGCGTGCCCGCTCGATGAGGTGGTTGATGTCGGTGGCGTCCTTAACGGAAAGGAAGTTGTTCATGGCTTGTAGCGTATCGGGCTGTCTGGGTTAAATCTGAAAATCCGGGAGTTTCTGAAGCACGACCGGCGGCCATCCCCAGGCCCGGGCGAATGCTTATTTGACGGTACGGAGCGCAGACACCGATGCAAACGCTTCCACCACCCGGTCGCACTGTTCCTGGGTAAAGTTTAGGGGCGGCAACAGGCGGATCGTATTCGGATCCTTCGCCGAACCGGTAAAGACGCTTTCCTCGAATAATAATTTTTTACGGAGTTCCCCGATCGGCTCCTCCATCTGTAGGCCGATCATCAGGCCAAGGCCCCGGACTTCCTGGAAGGAGCCGGTTGCGCGCATGGCTTCCATTAGGTAATTGCCCTGCTCCACGGCATTTTCGAGCAAGCCCTCGCGTTCGATCACGTCCAGTACGGCGATGCCCGCCGCGCAGGCGAGGTGGCTGCCCCCGAAGGTGGTGCCCAACATGCCGGACTTCGCTTCGATCTCCGGAGCGATGAGTACCCCCCCGATCGGAAAGCCGTTGCCCATTCCCTTGGCCATGGTGATGATATCGGGGCGCACCTTGCTATGTTGGAAGGCGAAGAACTTACCGCTCCGCCCGTATCCCGACTGGACCTCGTCCAGGATCAGCAGCGCGCCATTCTCGTGGCAGAGATCGGGCAGGGCCTCCAGGTAGTCGGCGTCCGGTACGTGAATGCCACCGATACCCTGAATACCCTCGATGATGACGGCCGCCACGTCGCCCTTCTGCAGCTCCCGCGCTACGGCGCCCAAATCGTTTATTTCGAGAAAGGTAACCGGGTAGTTCTTGTTGATCGGTGCCTTGATAGCCTCGTTATCCGTGGCGTTGACCGCGGCCGAGGTACGGCCGTGAAAACCGCCTTTGAAAGCGATGATCCGGCTGCGCCCGGTCTCGAAGCTGGCCAGCTTCAGCGCGTTTTCGTTCGCTTCCGCTCCGCTGCTCACCAAAAAGAGCTGGTAATCGTCCAAACCGGAAAGCCGCCCGAGTTTATCGGCCAGTTCCCGCTGCAGGGGGTTTTCCACGCTGTTGCTGTAAAAGCCCAGCTTAGCCACCTGCTCCGAAATCAGCTTCACGTAGTGGGGATGGGCGTGTCCGATGCTGATCACCGCGTGGCCGCCGTAACAATCGAGGTACCTCGTCCCATCCTCGGTGAATACGTAAGCGCCCTCGCCGCGGACGGGCTCTATGGGGTAGAGGGAGTAGACGTCGAAGAGTTGCATGGGGGAATGGTGAATGGGTGAATTATTGAGGGACTGAATTTGCGGTCGTCATCCGAACTCGTCTGCCGAAGCGCGCTTCGCGGCTTCGTCCGCCGAGTTCGGTGTGACTAAAACATGGAGGCCTTAAGTCTAAGTCCCAGGTCTTCCGGCAGGCCGAGAGCCAGGTTCATATTCTGTACCGCCTGGCCGCTGGCCCCCTTGAGCAGGTTGTCGATGGCGGAGGTGACCAGCACCTTGTCGCCGTGCTTTTCTACCTGTACGAGTCCCTTATTGGTATTGACCACCTGCTTGAGGTTGATCGTGTCGTCGGTGACGTGGGTGAAGGCGGCACCGTGGTAGAAGTCGCGGAAGATTTGCCGTAGCTCGGTTTCCGACCGGTCCGTGTCGAGGTAGCAGGTCACCAGGATGCCGCGGGCGAAGGGGCCGCGTACCGGCAGGAAATGAATATTTTCGGTGGCTGTTCGGCCTACTTGTCCGGCGCTGCGACCGATCTCCGCGAGGTGCTGATGCCCGAAGGGTTTGTACACGCTCACGTTGGCGTTACGCCAGCTGAAGTGGGTCGTGGGTGAGGGGCTCTGTCCCGCCCCGGTACTGCCGGTGATGCCGTTCACGTGCACCTCCCCTTCCGCGAGCCCGGCCGCCGCCAGGGGGAGCAGCGCCAGCTGGATGGCCGTAGCGAAGCACCCGGGGTTGGCGATACGTTTCGCCGTGGTAATGGCTTCCCGGTTGATCTCGGGGAGTCCATAGACCCAGCTCTCGTCAATCCGGTAGTCGGTGCTTAAATCTACAACCAACTGGCTCTGCCGGGGGCGATGGGCTTCTACCCAGCCACGTGACTTGCCGTGGCCCATACAGAGAAAAATGGCGTCTACGTCGCCGAGGGCGGTCCCCGCCGAGCCCGTGAAGGTCAGCTCCGTTTCGCCCACCAGGTCGGAATGCACTTCGGTGATGGCCTTTCCGGACTGGCTGCCGCTCTCCACGAAGGCGATCTCCACCTCCGGGTGGTGCACCAGGATGCGCAGCAACTCCCCGGCCGTATATCCGCCCCCGCCGATGATGCCTATGCGTTTCATTTGTTCTGTTGTACGGCGTTCCGAATGCGCCCCGGGACGCTCAGGATCTTGGTGAAGCCGCGGACGTCTTCGCCCGACCAGCCATTATTCATTTCCCCGTAGGAGCCGAAGCCACCGCCCAGCAGGTCGTCGCTGGAGTTGATGCCGTCGAGCACATAGCGGTAGGGGTGTAGCGTGACGTGAACCGTTCCGTTGACGGTCGTCTGCGAACTTTCCAGGAAGGCCTCTACGTCCCGCATCACCGGGTCCAGGAACTGCCCTTCGTGGAGCATCATACCGTACCAATTGCTCAGTTGCTCCTTCCAAAAAAGCTGCCATTTACCCAGGGTATGCTTCTCCAGGAGGTGGTGGCCCTTGATGATGAGCACGGCGGCGGCGGCGGCGAAGCCTACCCGCCCCTTGATACCGATAATCGTATCCCCGACGTGGATGTCCCGTCCGATGCCAAAGGGGGCGGCCAGTTTTTCGAGCGCCTTGATGGCGGCTACCGGTCCGTCGAATTCCTGATCGTCGAAGCCGGTGAATTGGCCCTCGGTAAAGTGGAGGTCCAGTTTGCGGGGCTCGGTTTCCGTAACCTGGACGGGCCAGGCGTCTTCCGGAAGTGATTTATCGCTCGTCAGCGTTTCCGCTCCTCCGACCGAGGTTCCCCACAGTCCGGCGTTGATGCTGTAAGTTCCCTTCTTTTCAGGCCACTGCAGCCCGTGCTTGGCGAGGTAATCGACTTCCTCCTGCCGCGACAACTTCAGGTCGCGGATGGGCGTGATGATCTCCAATTCTCGTCCGCTCAGTTCGAAGGCCAGGTCGAAGCGCACCTGATCGTTGCCGGCGCCGGTACTACCGTGGGCCACGCCGTCGGCTCCGATCTCCACGGCGTAGCGGGCGGTGGTCATGGCCTGGAACATCCGCTCGGCACTTACGGACATCGGGTAGGTTTGGTAGCGGAGGCAGTTGCCGTAAACCAGAAAGCGCAGGCACTCATCGTAATATTCGCCGGTTACATCGACGCTTTTGTAGGAAGCGGCCCCGAGTTTCAAGGCGCGCTGTTCCATTTCTTTCAGCTCCGATGGAGAAAACCCACCGGTATCGACGGTCAGGGCGTGCACCTCGTATCCTTTTTCGGTGAGGTGCTTGACGCAAAAACTGGTATCGAGGCCACCGGAGTAAGCCAGAACGATCTTCTTCAAAATAAGCTGGTTTTATGGCGGTCCGCAGATCACTCCGGGACCTGAATACTTCGTAGGTTAAACTTCAGGCATCGTCCTTCCCCTACCCTTCCACGATCATATCGGTCAGGTCTACCTCCATCTTCTTCGCCTGTAGGGCGCTGGGGGCCATCATGGCGGTGCAGAGGCACATCCGGCGCTGGTTGCGCTCCAGGATATCGTAATTCGGACAGGTTTTGCAACCACCCCAGAAGGCATCGTCCTGGGTGAGCTCGCTGAAGGTGACCGGACGGTATCCCAGGTCGCTGTTGATCTTCATGACCGGCAGGCTGGTGGTGATGCCGAATATCTTTGCCTCCGGGTACTTGGTGCGGGATAGCTTGAAGATGGCCGCCTTGATTCGCCGCGCCAGTCCGTGCCGGCGGAACGCGGGATTAACGATCAGGCCGGAGTTGGCCACGTACTTGCCGTGCTCCCAGGTTTCGATGTAGCTGAAGCCGCCGATCTCACCGTCCACCAGCGCAATGATCGCCTTGCCGGTAAGCATTTTCTCCTCTACGTATTCCGGTTTTCGCTTAGCAATACCCGTACCGCGTGCACGCGCTGATTCTTCAATCAAATCACAAATTGCCCGGGCGAATACGGTATGTTCCGGCTGGGCGACCAGTATCTTAATTTGCATAGGGAAAGGAAAAAGGACGACCGGTGGGGTGGCGGGTCGAAGGGAGTTATTAAGTGGGGGTATCGGGAGAGGGGCGGCAACGCATGCCGGGGCCTCCGGGTCCCGAGAACGATCGGGACGGGAAGCGTACTATATCCTTCGCCTAAGCAGGCGGATGCGATTGGATACCTGAGACATGCTGCAAAGTTAGGGGAATTAATACGATTCGCGCACGCCAAAGTTCATTTTGCGGCGGAGCGCAGGAGCAGGAGGCCATCGTTAGCGACCGTAAATAAAAACCGGGCCGCCCACCCTGGACGGCCCGGTTTCGGGGCGACGGACTGCCTAGGTGCATTACCGCTTCAGGAACTGCTTGCTGTAGAGCTTGTCGTTTACGATCAGTGTTAAATGGTACACGCCGGCCGGTAGCCGGCTCACCTGCAGGGTATTGCGTTCGGCACTGTACTGCTGACCGCTGATCAGCCGGCCCTGGGCATCGGAAAGCAGGACGGTAAAGTCCCGTACCCCGGCGTCGTTGTTGATAATGTTGAGGGCGTCCACGGCGGGGTTCGGATAGAACTCGAAGGACAGTCCGCTTTCCTCGATCGGTTCGGCTATGCCTACGGGGGCGATACTCCCTAGCTCGAGAGCGCCGATGTCGGGCATGTCGTCGCGCTCGGTGCCGTACAAGTCTACTTCCGGCACCAATGGTCCGGTGGTACCGGCATCAACCAACGGATTCGTGGATGCATCACCGGCCAGACCTAAGTTAGGAAATTCCGAAGCGCGATCAGCTTCAAAAGGATCGATGAAAATGCTTTCGAGATCCGCATTGACGTCCAGGATATCGGCTTCGTCGTCGGTGAATTCGGCGGCAACGTCCGAGGTGCTGTTGAAGTAATTTCCGCCGAGGGAAATCAGGCTGATCTCACCGAATCCGGTCGGATCTTCCAGGTATCCGACGTTCCTTTCGAGTCCAATACTTTCTTCATCAGTCGCCTCCATAAACAGCGCGTTGTTCTGGATCGTAAGCGTGACGGCGTTTACCAACGGATCGGTATTCCCGGGTTGAAAGATAGCCACCGCGTTGCCTACGCTGCCGGGGATACTGTCTGCCGCATTTTCCGGACGGTTGCCATCGCTGTTATTGAAAAAGGTATTATTGATGAGGTAGTTATCCAGGACCGAATTCCTGGCCGAGGATCCATTGATGATGATCGCGCCGCCGCTTCCGCCGCTTTGAACCCGGTTATTGACAAACAGGGAATTGGTGGATCGCAGGCTAAAATCTCCCAGATTGATGGCCCCGCCCTGACTAAAGTCACGATCGGTGGCGGGTTGCGCACCATTGTTTACGAAGATGCTGCGGCCAAGATCCAGGGAAGGCGCAATCAGACTATCGTACCGCCTGGGCTCAATCACGTCCCCGAGGGTATCGCGCACTAAATACCGGGTAGCGTCAATGGCTCCACCCGACGAGGAAAAGTTAGAAAAGAAATCACAGTTGTCTACGATCAGGTCGACATTCTCGATCACCCGCACGGCACCTCCGGCGGCACCCACTACTCGGTTACCCTCGAAGCGCGAATTCAGCACGGAAAGCGTAAAAGTAGAATCGGCTACCGCTTCCAGATAAATTCCGCTTCCGCCACTAAGGCGTTGCGACTGATTTACTGTGTAATTGTTCCGGAAAGTGCAACTATCCACGACCAAGGAAGTCGGCTGATCCACCTCGTTGTAAAATAGCGCGATACCCGCACCGCGGAAGAAGGGGTTCTCGGCGTTGCCGTTATCGATGAAGGAAGACGATACGATCCGGGTACTTACTCCCGCACCGTCAAACTCCGCGGTACCATCCTGCCCCAAGTTGCCCGAGAATGAATTGCCGCGAAGCACGCTGTTGATGCGCCTGATCCGAAGCGCGGCGCCGGGGCCATTTAGGGACTGATTGCCCCGAAAAATGTTGTTCTCTAACCGCGCATTTCGGTCAAGGTCGGGGGTCGCCTGCAAATAAATCGCGCCGCCGCCAAATTCCGTATCGTCGATATTGGCGGTGAAGGTATTGCCTATAATATCGAGGTCGGCATAATCCGTAAGGTAGCAAATCGCCCCACCGGTTGCTCCGACATTTCGGTTGAACAAATTATTGGTTACCACCTGGCGGTACTCCAGTGTATCGAACGTCACATAATATATGGCTCCTCCCAACTGACCTACGCCATCAACAAAGGAGGAATTACTGACCGTATTGCTTAGATTGAACAGGGCAAGGGAGCCACCGCGTCCTGCGCTGGAGTTATTCGTAAAACTACAGTTATCGATGGTCAGTTCCGTCGGGTCGATTTCCCGATCCGACATGAAGTTGGGGTCATTAAAAATATACATCGCTCCGCCAAAGCCACCTGCGGAAAGGTCGGTAAACTCGCTACCCCGCACGTCGATATCCAGCACGTTAGCCGTTTCCAGGGCAGCGGCGCTCCCCGCGATGGAAATGGTGTCGAAGATTGAGTTCTGTATAGTCAGTCCGGTCAAGTTGGCTGCAAAAATCATCCCCGTTTCCATTGAAGTGGTGCCCTCGGTAAAGGAGCTGTTCCGTATCGAAATGGAATCCGCTAAATTGAAATACATCGCATTAGCCACCGACGTGGGATTATTGATCAGGCTTATGTCGTCGAAGGTCGATCCGGAAGCCGTAGTAAAGATGTAGGCGGCTGCGGAACCAAAAGGGGCGCGGTTGTCGGAAAAAGTCACGCGGCTCACCATCGTTTTGGCTTCGGAGTAAATTCCACCACCCGCATACGGAAACAGGGGTACGGACCCGGGAAAGTTTGGAGCGATCACGCCGTGGCTGATGGTCAATCCGTCAATGGTCACGGTAAATTGACTGGTTTCGTTGGTATCGATAATTACCAGTACCCGGTTATTATCCACTGCTAGCAAACTGTCGTAGCTGCCCACTACGTCGTTGCCACTTACGTCGCCACTGAGGACAGTGACATTCGTGCTCGGATCGGCTTCCCCGGCGCTGGTTTCGGTTCCCGCGAACCCGCCGTACAGCGATAGCTCCCGATCGATGAAGAAGGGTGACGTTTCCGGCGTGACGTAGGTGCCGGCGGCAATCCAGAGGTCGCTACCGGCCTCGGCACTGTCAATGGCGACACTCAGGTCAGTGTAGGCGTTCGCCCAGCTGCTACCATCATTGGTGCCCCCGGCATCGGCATCTACGTAAATCACCTGTGCTTGGGAAGCAATAGCCACGAGCAGCAGGCCGAAAGAAAGTAAAAGTTTTGGCATAGCGAATTTTTGAATTGTTGGTCAGGTAGCCCGGGTAAGTCCTGGAAATCGGTTGCCCACGGGCTCGGTCCAGCCGCATCCTGATTGGTAACCACGAGGACTGGTCGTGCACGCTCGTCAAGATTGCACTTCAGGGACAAGAAAACGAAAATTTTCCGGGTGAGGCAGCAGGTATGACAAATTATGCAAGTCGGAACACAATAATTCGTGCATCTCCGGCCTGGCCGCCAAGGAAGAACCGACGCCGCACGTCCGCCCCACCCCCTTCTCCGGAGATTCCGGTAGGGAAGTATGTCTCCGCTTCGTGGGTACCGAGCTGAACGCCCACCGGGTGGCCGGTTGGCGTACCTTACATTAGGATTCGAGGTGGGTATCGGGGAACTGGTACGACGTGGGATATGCTATACCCGTGGACTGCACCGCTTCCAGCGCGTGGAGTTAACGATCGGACGGTACCGGAACAAAGAAAAAGGCCCGAAGCGCATGCTTCGGGCCTTTTTAAAAGTTGGTGTAGACCCACAAGGACTCGAACCTTGAACGACAGAACCAAAATCTGTTGTGTTGCCAATTACACCATGGGTCTGAATGTCCTTAGCGGCCGCAAATATACATCAGAGCCGATAATCCCACAAGCAGCGGGATAATTTTGTAACTCTTTCTCCCGGCCAGAAGTTGCCTCGCCTCATGGATTGACCTCTACGGTAGCGCAGCGAAAATCACCCGCTTCCGTCCATTCCAGGTACTGGTAACCGGGGTTTCGCTCGCGCAAGGTGAATTCATCCGCCGCGGGATCGATGAAAAAGCTAGTCGGAGGACAGAGGTAAACCTCCAAGTTACGGTGAGTCACTACCCGGGCGGAATGATAGTGCCCACAGTAGATGCGTCGACGCCGGCCGTCTCCGGTGAGTAAGTCGTACAGCTGATCCGTTTCGCGGAGCGGGTACTTCGTGTCCATAAACTTTACCCCTAGCGGCACCGGCGGATGGTGCATGATGAGGTCGGCCCCGGGATGCCGGCGCAGCTGCCGCGCCAACCACGCTAGCTGGATCGGTTCGAGCAGGCCGGGGCTGGTATCGAGGAAGAGGAAAGGCTGCCCGCCAATCGATTGCCGATAGTAGATCGGAGATGCCCCTGCACCACTTAATCCGAAGGTGGTTCGCAGCATTTCCCGATCATCGTGATTGCCCGCGATGATGTGGTAGGGAGCGTCCAGTCGGTCCAACATCGCTTTCAGCCGACGGTAGACGGCTGCTACAGGGTCATGCGCGCAAAAATCACCGGTCATAAAGTAGGCATCCGGGGCCATCTTTCGGGCATCCTCCAGTACGGCAGCGAACCGTCTTTCGACGTCGAGGCCCATTAGGAGCTCCCCCGGGGTCAACAGATGAGGATCGGTAATTTGTACAATGCGTAAAGCCACGAAAGTCAGGATAGGTAGTCAATATAACAACATCGGCCCTCCCGCTAGTGCGGGAAGGCCGATTGACTTTTGGAGGTGATACCTACGCCAGCTTCCGGTAAAGGAATAGCAGGATAATAGCACCGAGAACGGCGATCAGGATAGAGCCGATATTGAAGCCATCAACCGCTCCGAAACCGAGTGCGCTGCTGATAAATCCGCCGATAACGGCGCCTACGATACCGATCAGAATCGTAACGATCCAACCGCCGGGGTCGGGGCCTGGCATAATCCATTTAGCAAGCGCGCCGGCTACTAGGCCGAGAAGAATCCAGATAAGAATACCCATGTGGTGTGTGTTTGTGTTTTAATGATTCTCTACTAGAGCCCGAAAAATGACGAAATGTTCGCTACACGTCAGTTAAGTGTCAAAATCGTCGCAACCACCCGCCTACCTACCGTTCCATTACCTTCGCAGTTTCGTATAGCCCCCAAACCATGCGTACATCGCTCCTTGCCCTTTTCGTTTTTCCCGTTTACCTGCTCGGACAAACGGCCGATGGGCTCGTGGCCTATTATCCCTTCGAGAGCAACCTGGGCGACGCCGGGGGTGGCTCGGAAAATCTGGGGGTTGGCGAGGGCGCGATCGATTTTGATTGCGGCGTTAACGGGGAAGCCCTCTACTTGGCTACCGCTCCGGACCTGGTTCGCATACCCGGAGGCGCCACCACGAACGTCAATCGCATCTTCGCCGATCTGGACTTTACGGTCAGCTTCTATTTCAAGCCCATCGGCACCAACCCAACGCAATATCTTCTCTCGAAGCGGTCGACGGACTGTACCTCCGAGCAGTACTTCCAGATCAGCTACGCCGGTGGCTCCCGCACCCTCCGCGCGGTGCTTAAGCAGGGAAACGCGGAGATCGCACTGGAATATACCATCGAAAATGCCAGCTGCTGGCAGTACGTGACGGTACGCCGCCGGGACCGGGAACTTCGGCTATTCCTGAACGGAGAATCCGTGGCGTCCGAAACCACCCCCGGCCGCATCGACGTCGACAACGACGGCGATCTGCTCATCGGTGGGAGCGAATGTCGCTCGGCGGCGGAGGAGAACTTTACCGGCTTGATCGATGAGCTACAGTTTTACGGGGTTGCCCTGGATGACGACGTCGTAGCTAGCCTGTACGGGAGGCCCGACCAGATCCTAACTCCCGATACCCGCATCTTCCTGGGTGAGAGCGTGCAGATCGAACTGAACAGCAATTGTGGCACGGACTTCAGCTGGACGCCCGCCGCTGACGTAACGCCCCGCGATGTTCCCGACCCCCTAATCACGCCTACCCAGGCCGGCCGGAGGATTTACCGGGTAAGTATTGCCGACAACCAGTACGCCTGCATCGCCACCGACAGCATCGAAATTCAGGTTATCGATCCCAACTCCCTGAGTTGCGATAAGGTATACTTTCCCCGCGCCTTCACACCGAATGGCATTGGCCCGGCACAAAACGAAACCTTCGGTATATCCAATCCTTTCGCGGTCGGCGAGCTCGTCAGCCTGGAAATATTCGATCGTTACGGCGGAACCGTATTCTCGACGGCGGATGCCTTCGAACGCTGGGATGGAAGCTTCCGCAACGAGCCCGTGAGCCCCGGGGTAATGCTCTGGCGGGTCGTCTACCGCTGCGAGGGACAGGAGATTGTCCGCACCGGCAGCGTGACTATCCTGCGGTAGCGAAATCGTCCGGTCGATCCATCCACCTCCCCCGGGTGAAGTCCGGAAACTGTTGCAGGGTACCCCCGGCCACGATGCTCTGTTCCGATAGCGGGGTAACCGCCAGCCACGTAGCCCCATCATAAACGTCGAGGGGTGGTCGGGTGCCGGCCTTCGCGAACCGCACGAAATCCCGGATCAGAAAATAATCCATCCCGCCGTGGCCGGCACCGGCTGCCACCTCCCCGTCCTGCTGCCAGTAGGGGTGATCGTACCGCTCGAGGTAAGGGGCGGCTTTCTCCCACTGGTGGGCCGGTGATTTACCCTCCAGGTGAATGCTTTCGTTCACGTCCATCCACAAGCCTTCCGTACCCTGTACGCGAAACCCGAGGCTGTAGGGGCGGGGAAGGTTGGTATCGTGGTGAAGTACAATCACTTCCCCATTAGCGGTCGTTAACATGGTGGTGACCACGTCCCCCAGCTTAAAGGCGACCGAGGCATTCGGATGATCGGGACCGGCTTGGTCGACGATGTACTTATGCAGGCCCCGTGACTTGGTAGCCGTCGAGGTGAGACCTACAAATCGATTGCCCCGGTTGATGTCGATCATGGTGGCAACCGGTCCGAGCCCGTGGGTCGGATACAAATCTCCGTTTCGGTGCTGGCTATGTCGGGTACGCCAGCGGGCTTCGTGGAAGGCATTATCTCCGAATTCCACCCCGTTACCGTAGGCGGATTTCCCGTCGTTGAACTTCACTGCCCGGAGATCGTGCTGGTAGCCACCCTCGAGGTACACCAGCTCCCCGAACAGTCCCTGGCGCACCATATTGAGCACGGCCATGACGTCGCGTCGGTAGCAGACGTTTTCCAGGAAGAAGAGATGGGTACCGGTTGCTTCGTGTGCCTGCACGAGTTCCCAGCACTCCTCAAGGCTAAAGGCTCCGCCGACTTCCAGGCCGGTATACTTACCCGCCCGCATGGCGGCGACGGCCATCACCGTATGCCACCGCCAGGGAGTGGCAATGATGATCGCGTCGACGGGGGCCTCCGCTAGCAACCGCAGGTAATCTTCCGGCCCGCGGTCGTACACTTCCGGTCGGTCGAGTTTACGCTCGTCGAAAAGGGCCTGGGTTAGTTCGACCATGCGTGGATCGATGTCCGCAATGGCGGTTACGCGGACCTCCGGTTGGGAAAACAGCTCCCGAATATGGCTTTGGCCCCGGAAACCGCTGCCGAGGATACCAACCCGTAATTCTCCCTCCCGAAAATTCGTTGCACCTGCGCTCGCCGCCCCGGGAACCACGCTGGCGGCTAACGTACCGAGGGAAGTCTGAAAAAATCTGCGGCGATCGAGGGGCATTGGCGGAGAAGTTGCGGATATTCCCCAAAATAACGAAAGTTCAGTTTTCGTGCCCGGCCCGCAGCAATCGCCTGCCCCACAACAGCACCTGGAAGCCGTAGGTGGTCAGCCACATCAGGAGTACGGTATACGACAGCGACTGCGCCCCAGCGTACCACTCCTGGCTGCGCATGTCCACGAAGAAGTAGTTAAAGCCGATAAAATCGCTGATGGCCAGAATCGCGTAGGCAATGACGAAAAGCATGCTCCCCTTCAGCAACTTCCGGATGTACCACAGGAGGCGGGGAAGGGTGCGGCGCCCGAGCTGACGGCGTTTACGTCGAAGATACTGATAACTGAACACGATGTAGGCGGGCCACACGATTAGGTATAGGGCCTGCTCCAACCCACCATAAAACGGACTGTAGAAGTAACGCCCCTCCGGCCGGCGGAAGGAAGGCATCAGCCAGATGGAAACGAAGAACAACAGTTGGGCAACCGGAAAAATGAAGTGTTTCAGATCGCCGATGCGGAAGCGGTAACTCGGGTATAGGCTGATCTTGACGTGCAGAAAGAGCAGCACCGGCAGCCAGAGGGTAAAGTAAATAGGTAAAAATTCGAGGGCCGGACGCTGATCGAACATCCCGGTGAAAAGCATCAGGAAGTGCAACTGGGTGAGCCCACCGGCGATGAGCAGGCCTCCGTAAAGGCCGTTGGCGCGCCGGTCGCCACTGCTTTTCAGGAAAAAGAGCCCACCAATGGCAATGGCCGCCAGGGTACTGGCGGCCATCAGGCCGATCGGCAGATAAAAGAACAACAGCCGGGTCGTGCTCATGGGACGAAGGTACCCGATTATCGCCCAATCTTGCCGCGGTGGAGTTCCTTGTAAAACGACTTGAGGTAGCGGGTAATCTCGCGTTTGCTTTGACTGTTTAGCTCGGGGTACGTCGCTACCATCTGTAACAGATCTGTTTCCAGCAACAACATCTCGTCAGCGGCCCGGTCGAATTCGGGATCGTGGGGAAACTCCCAGACCAGGATGCGGTCGGTCATTGCCTGCTGATCGGGATGCATCAGGCGGCCGTATTCGGGGCTGACCAGTCCGCTGAAGTCGAAGTCGTAGGGTACGGCGGTGATCCGGCCTTGCTCGTCTTGCATAAGCTTGAGGTTACGGCCTAGCTTGGTACTGTAGTCGAGGTTGCCAATCATGTACTGAAAGAGGGTAACCTTCTCAATATTCGTGAAGGTGGCGTAGGGTGCGTTGTAGCAATCTTTGCAGTTGTCGCGGTCGAGGCGATCCTTCAGCTCGTCGGTATCCTCAATGAGGATCGCGTAGCTGGTAAAGGTCGACCCGTCGGCCGTATTGACGTAGTTGATGGTGAGCAGCTGGGTACGAAAACTGGCTTCCGGCTCGAGGGTACGGTAGAGTTCGTAGATCAGTGCTTCCCGGACCAGGGCATCCTGCCCCCGCTCCCCGACGGTACAGTGGGTGACCAGTTTGTAGTCGTTGTGGGTGTTTAGTCCGGCGGTGCGCAGGAGATCTTTGTCAAACTGTAACTTGATGGGCGGCATCACGCAGGTGCGGCGGCGGTAACGGCCACGAACGGATATATCGACCCCGAAGGCCTGACCGTTATCAATGACCACCCCACGCATTTCCCGTTCGGTTTTACGGTTGGCCAGCAGCGTATCGAAGTTCAGATGAATTTCAATGGTTTTTTCCGCTGTACGGCTCCAGCGGTCGAAGATGCTCTCCCCCTTTTTCGCGGAAACAGTGGCCGAAGCGAAGAGCAAAGAGAGGAAAAGGATCGTGAAGCGTAACATAGTGGCGGAATCGGATGGTGTGGAAAAGACGGGGGGAAATTCCCCGGGTTGCACGTTGATTCCCAGCTATTTATCTGTTCCTCAACGCTTATGAACCAAATGTCGTCCGCGCCCCGGCCAACCGCAAATCCGTTCGAGCAGCCCTAGGAACGCATCGACCAATGCTAGGAATCGGCGATCGGTGGCGATTTTCATCGACGAATGGCGGGGGATGCCGCTGAAGGGGACCCTTGAGTGGGCTTACTCCGGTATTGGCAGATGGTTACGACGCTATAGTTGTTTTGCCCGCCAGGCTCTCCCCTCCGCTGTGCTTGGGGCAGACCTCCGTGTGCGGAATACCCCTTTCAGGGCCGGGCCACTCCGCGGCAGTTGGGGGCTCGACGGCCGTTTTCGGCTGGTCGAAGAACAATCGGCGGGAAGACTAATCGGATCGATGGCCTACGCATGTGCGGCCAGGGGCATGGCGCCTTCCGTAGTCGCGCAACGTGCTACCAGGATCGCTTTCTACTTTTTCCCATTCTATAGCCACCGTACCACCATCCGGCTGCCTCCGCGCGGGCAGGAAGGTGGTTGGTGAGCGGGGCCAAGTACGGCCAATGAGGAGGTTCCTCCTAGCTTCCAGGTCAAAAGACCTTTTCGTACAGTTCCTTCTGGTGCTCCTTCGCGGGCGAGCGGTCTTCCAGAATTTCGAAAACGTTGCGCTTGATGGTGTGCGCGATGTCACCGGTGGGAAGGTCGTTGCAATCGAGCCCGAAGGGATCCTCGATCTCCTCCCCCATCAACTCCACCCCGATGAGCGCGAACACGATCAGCATGCTGAGGGGAATGGCGCCCCACCCGAACTGCTCCGACAAGCCAAAGGGCAGCAGCGCCGCGTAGGCCGTGACCAACACTTTCAGGTAAACGGCGTAGCTGAACGCGATCGGCGTCTTCTTGATCCGCTCGCAGGCACCCAGGATATCCAGCAGGCTTTGGTGTTGGGGTTTGATATTGATGTAATCGCCTTCGTTGATGTCGCCGTTGCGGTGCGCCTCCGCGATGCGCTGGTAGATGCGCAGAGCGATGAAATTGGGGACGTGGTCCTTGGTTTCATAGTAGGCGATCTCTTCCTCCGCCAGGTAGACGAGCTTGTCCAGCTTCGTGCCGTCGCGCAGGTGCTCGGAGAGGGCAAGGCAGAAATTGGCGATGTGTTTGGCCATGAAGCGCCTGATCTCATGGTCCGAAGGCGGCCATACGCTATCCACGTAGAGGGCGAGGTTGCGACAGTTATTGACCAAAGCGCCCCACTGTTTGCGGCCTTCCCACCACCGGTCGTAGGCGGTGGTCGTGCGGAAGCCCAGGAAAATGGAGAGGATGACCGCGAGCAGGGAGAAGATGGTGCTATCGACCTGCAGGTAACGGTGCAAATCGAAGTATTTGATCGATCCTACGGTCAGCATGGCATAGGCCCCCATCACCATCGTAGCGATAAGGATGCGCTTCATGGTGTAGCTCGTCGTGAGGTGACCTACGTGGCCGAACCAGCTACCGTTGGATTTGTAGACGATCATCTTCGCGCGTTTATAGCTTCACAATCTCCGCCTGCATCGTTTTACGTCCGAGGTCGATTTGAATTTTCGTGCCTACCTGGTGGTGACCGGAAGCTACGTAGCCCAATCCCAGGGGGTAATCCAGGCTCGGGGCGTGGGTACCGCTGGTCACTTCGCCAATTCGTTCTCCGGCCTGGCTTAGAATCGGATATCCCTGACGGGGGGCACGGCGGTCGTGCACCCGAAACGCGACGAGCCTCCGCTGAATGCCCGCTTCTTTTTGCCGGAGCAGGAAGTCTTTCCCTACGAAATCGTCACCACTGAGTTTGGTGATCCACCCCAGCCCGGCCTCCAGGGGAGAAGTCGTATCGTTGATGTCGTTGCCATACAGGCAGTACCCCTTTTCCAGCCGCAGGGTATCGCGGGCACCGAGGCCGGCGGGGAGGAGTCCGTGGGGTTTGCCGGCGTCCATGACGGCATTCCAGACCGTCTTGGCATGGTCTGCATCCAGGTACAGTTCGAAACCGCCCGCGCCGGTGTATCCGGTGGCGGAAATGAGGACATTGTCGACCCCGGCCAGGCTACCCCGCACGAAGTGGTAATAGGGTATGGCGGCGAGATCCACGTCGGTCAGCGGCTCCAGTATTTCGGTGGCCTTCGGGCCCTGGACGGCCAGTAGGGCGGTGTGGTCGCTGATGTCCAGCATCTCCGCACCGAAGGTATTGTGGCTGGCGATCCAGTCCCAGTCCTTCTGAATGTTGCTGGCATTGACTACCAGCATGTAAGTGGGGTGCTCGCTGCCTTTACCCATGCGGGGGTTATGCGGGAGTCGATAAACCAGCAGGTCGTCGACGATACCCCCCTCGGGCCGGGGGAGGCAACTGTACTGGGCCTGGCCCTCGGCTAGTTTTCGGACGTCGTTACTGGTTACGTATTGCACTAGTTCCTGCGCTCCGGCGCCCCGTACAATGAACTCCCCCATGTGGGATACATCGAAGATCCCGGCCGCCTCTCGCACGGCGTGGTGCTCTTCCTTCAGGGAGCTATACACGAGCGGCATTTCAAAGCCGGCAAAGTTTACCAGTTTCGCCTCCAGGTGGCGGTGGGTATCATTGAGCGGAGTGGTTTGCATAGCATTTATTTGACGGGAAGGTACACCCGGAACACGGTACCCCTCGGCTGGTTGTCCTTCAGCTCAATCTGCCCGCCGTGTTTTTCCACGATCTGCCGTACGATGAAAAGACCGAGGCCGGTGCCCTTGGTGCTGCGGGTATCCTCGTTGCCGACGCGGTAAAATTTCGTCCACACCCGTCGCTTTTCCCGGTCGGGGATCCCGACGCCGTTGTCCTGCACCGTCCACACGATTTCGCTGTCTCCGCCCCGGGCCAGGGCCGTGTGGATCACCGGGTCCGGCTGACTGTACTTGGCCGCGTTTTCCAACAAATTAACGACGACGCTGGTCAGTCCGGGCATATCGCCAAAGATGGTCGGAATATCCGGCTCGATGTCGACGTGGACGTTAGCTCCCCGGTATTTCATCACCACCCGGTCGGCGGCGTCCTGCACCAGCTGGCCGAAGTCGATGGGCTCCCGGTTGAGCTGATACACGTTTTCCAGCTTCGCGCTCAGCAGGAGGTCGTTGACGAGGGCGGTAAGGCGATCGGTTTCGGCCAGGGCGTTGGTGCTCAGCTTATGTTGGATTTCCGGCTTGAGTTCCCGGCGACGCTGAAAGGTTTCCAGGATCAGGCGAATTCCGGCGAGGGGCGACTTCAGCTCGTGGGTGATGCTCAGCAAGAAGTTGCGCTGTTGTTCGGCCGCACTGATTTCCTTCTTCAGGTTACGAAAGAGTAGGTAGAGCCCTCCGGCCAGACTGACAACCAGCAGCAGGGCCTCACCAAGGATCATCCGCTGCTGCCGCTCGAACTGGTCGGTCAACCGTTGGTAATTCTCGGTCAACCGAAAATCACTGGCGCGTTCGATGCGCTTCTGTACCGCGAGCTCGATGGCCAGCTTATCGACCCGTGCATTATGTGCTTCCTCGTTCTTCCGCAGCAGTAGGATGGACCACCAGCCGAACGCGAGCAGCATGTAGGCGATGATGGCGTAGCTGATTAGGGGGAGCTTGCGCAATTAGTCTTTTAGTCTTTTAGTCTTTTAGTCTTTTAGTCTTTTAGTCAGCTGGCTTCGCCATCTGGTTAGTTCGTTAGTCGCTCCTTGCAGTCGCGGTTAGTTTTAGTCAGCTAACTACGCTAATTAGTGATTCATTGATCGTATAGCGGACAACCCAACACCCGACAACCGACAACCGACAACCGACAACCGACCATCAATTGAAAAACGAGTCGTACTGATTGCTTTCGCCAGTTTTGCGGGCGCGTTCGGGTACGGGGGCATCCAGGTCGAGGACTTCGCTATCGTTGTTCGCCTGCAGGAGGAGCGCTGACTTCTCTTCACCCAACAGCAGGGAGTTGGACTCCTTTTCCCACTTTTCGAGCATGTTAAGGCCCTCTTCCTCGAAAACGCCGTTCTGGAGGTCGACGGAATCCATGAAGTTGGCGGAAACTTCCATGAAACGTTCCATTTCGCCCACTTTGTTGGCTACGTCCTCGGTGATGTTCTCCATGGCCATATCGAACATAGCGCGCTGGTCGGGGTCGCCCTGAATGACGCTCATGGCGGAGTTCATGGCCCCGTGGCTGGCGTGGATGGCTTTTCGCTCCTGTTCCTTAACGGCTACTTGGTCGGTGATGTCCTCGGCGAGAATCTGGCTGTTCTCGTACATTTTGGTAAGCACCCGGTAGAGCACCTCCATTTTTT
This sequence comes from Neolewinella xylanilytica, assembly GCF_002934605.1. Classification (GTDB taxonomy): domain Bacteria; phylum Bacteroidota; class Bacteroidia; order Chitinophagales; family Saprospiraceae; genus Neolewinella; species Neolewinella xylanilytica. Next base: position 286,739 of record NZ_PTJC01000007.1, on the reverse strand, counting down.
TGTAGAGTTCCTCCAGCTTGATGTTGCTGTCCTTGAGGCGGCCGGCGCGCCGGCTCTTCAGGATCATCACGTTGCGCTTGTTGGTTTCTTTGGCCTTACCGGCGATCTGCAAATTGCTGCGGATATCGCGCTCGTTGTTCACGATCTGTTCCTTAAGCTTGTGCATCTGGGCCCGCAGCTGGCTGATCTGCTTGTTCATCTTCCGCAGATTGCCCTGGAGCTCCTCGACGTAGGTCTTCAGGATGCCGATGGGATCGATCTGTACGAAGACGCCGGTGATGGCCCGCATGATGCTCTTGTACATGTAAAATACGAGGTTGCGCATCCGCGGATCGAAAACCATGTAGAGCAGACCGGCTACGATCAACCCCGCCACCACCAGTCCGATCGTGGTACTGATGAAGCTCAGGATCGCGGCTCCGAAATTGACCACCACGAAGCCCAGCACGGCAAAGATCGCTACCAGGAACAGCAGCCCCGTTACGCCCTCGGGCCGTTTCCAGAATGACTTCGGTTTCATTTGTGGTGCTTCCATCTTTCTATGTTTAAGGGGCACTCGCCAAAGATAACGATCCCCATGTGGTGTACAAAAGGTCCGCAACCCCCGCTTAGTTTGCGCGCCTCGACGAGTCTGGGAAATTTATCGACTATTTGCGAAATGCACCAGGGCGTCGGGGCGCAGGTGCAGCCACATTCCCGGAAAAGTTGGCGGGCCTGGTGACCGGTCCGGTGCCCGTGGTTTCCCGTTAAGCGATTCGTGCCGGACAAAGCAAATCAGGCCGCCCCGCGATCCGGGAGGAGCTGGCGGGCCGCCGCTAATAGAAAATCCCCTCCGGCGGAGTTGCCGGAGGGGATTTGTAAAGCGTCGTCGAACGGGACTAGAAGCGCAGGGTAACGGTTTCTCCGATACCGCACCCCACCTTGAGGCGGGCACCTTCTTCGAGGCCACGGGAGAATGCGTCCGCTCGGATAGGCATCGAACTGCTGTAGTTCGCGATGCGCCGGTTAGCGTCGCCGGCTACTTCCGAATCGACACTCTTGGCGTAGCTATACTTATCGATGGCAGCGAGGACGGCGAGGCGCTGGTCCCAGGCGTCACCACAACCGCTGCTCATGCGGGCGTAAAGGTCACCGATGAGGATGTAGGGCTTGCCCCATCCGGGGTTCAGTTCGGCGGCCCGGTTGGCGTTAGAGCGGGCACTGCTGTACTGGCCGAGCTTACCCAACTGGATCTGAGCGATTTGGTACACGTACTGTGCTTTCTTCTCGTTGTCGTCGGTCTTCTCAACGGCAGCTTCGTAGAGGTCGACGGCATCGCTGAAGCGCTCTTCTTCGTACGCTACCGAAGCGGCGTAGGCGGGGTTCAAGCGGATCCGTTCGGCCTCGTACTCCTCGGCTTTCTCGGCGTAGAGTTCGTCGTACATATTCTGTACCATCACTACGTCGGCGTCGGTGCTGTCGCAACCCTGCGCTTTGAGTTTGGTGACAATGTAGCGGAGGATGTCAAGGCTGTCCTTGTTCTCCTGGGCTTTCGGGATGAGCATATCCTTGAAATATGCGCAGTCGAAAATCTCGTCAGCGAACTCCAGCACGTCGGCTTCGAGGTTGTCCTTACCGGCCTGGTAGTACTCGGCGTAGTTCTCCTTTTCGATGTTGTAATCGGCTACTTTTACCGCTTTGTCGTACAGCTCCCGGACGCGGGCGTTGTCGATAACCTCTTCCTTGAAGTAGTAGTTGAGCAACTTCCCCAGGGGGGCGAGTACGACGTATTCCGTGTCGTTACCGGCCTGATCGATGGCGTCTTCCAGCACTTCGATGGCCTCTTCACTGTAGCCGGCGAGGTAGAACATATCCGAGCCTTTGCGACCTAGGAGAAAAGCTTCATCCTTAGGATAGCATTGCGCCTGCTGGTCGTAGAGGGTAAAGATCATATCCGTGTATTCCTGCTTCTTAGCGGAATCTTCGGTTTTCTGGCGCAGGGCCTTGTAGAACATGCGACCGTCCTGGTAGTGGAAGGCCCGCTGACCGTCGGCCGCGGGAGCGATCTCGTAGGCTTGTTGCCAGTTGCTAAAGGCGGCATTGAATTCCTCTTCGCCCAGGGCGGCCAGGTCTTCGGCGGTTTTATTGCGGACTAGGTTGCGGTATGCGACGTGCGCATTTTCCGCCTGCTCCTTTTGGGGCGAGTCCACCCAGGTTTCGCACTGACCGTTGACTACGGAAGCGGAGCCGCAGAAAACCAGCAACAGCGCGAAGGTGCGGATTAGAGTTTGCATATTGGTTTAATTGAGTTTGCGTTTAAAGAACCAGGAGTTGTCGTTCAGACTGAAACCCAGTGTAAGTTGTACATAGCTTTCATCAAGAATATCCGGCACCCCAAATTTACCATATTCGACGGCAAGATCAAGGAAGGAGATCTGCTGTCGTGGCAATTGAATGGGCAATCCGAACCCTAAAGTAACGGCATTTCGGCGAGCCTGCACTCCCTCGATCACCCGCGGATCGTCTTCCAGGCGGGCACCGAGCCGGTAGCGAACGCGGGCCCAGTAGTTATTGTAAGAGGTGGCGTTGGGAATAAACTGTAACCCTAGGGCGAACCGGTTGACATCGGCTAATTGTTCGGGCTGTTCGGTGTTGCGATAACTGCCGTAGGCCGTACGACCGTACTCGGCGCCCACGAAGAAACGATTGAAATCGTCGTAGGCAATCCCGAAGGTGTAGCTGGCCGGCAGGTCCACCGTGCCGCCGATATTGTCCTCGAAGCTGATGGTGTCGCGAATGGATACGTTACCCAGGGGACTGAACTTCCGGAAAAGCAGGCTGCTCTCGGAGTCCACCGAAGCACCCAACTGACCGTTCGCCGCTACGATAATGCGTTTTCCGTTGGCTACCGGTAGTCCTTCCTCATTCAGGTCCTTAAAGTTGAAGGCGTACTGTACGCCGTAGCCGAGGGAGAAACCGCTAATGCTAAGCTCATCCAAGGATTCCGTAGCCAGGGCTTCCGGAATGCTGTCGAACACCAAGATGCGGCTATTGGTCAGTTTACCGAAGTTATAATTGACGTTCACCCCCCCGGAGAGGCCGCGGAACCGCAGGGCGGTGGACCAGCTCACGCGGTATGCGCCGCCATTTCCCTTGAGGTTATTCGAGGTAGGACCGGCCTCGGGATCGTCGGCGTTCAACTCCAGATCGTAGCCAACGAGGGTGGTGGGTGCGAGGGAAAACGCCATGCCGGCGTTCCAGGAGTTCTGTTGCTGTTCCAGACTGAGGTTGATGGGGTTACGCAGGGGGAAGCCCAGGGCGAGGTACCGCAGGTTTCCCTGGTAGGCCGTTGCCGTGGTCGTGCGGTCGGCCAGATTGGAATACCGCCCGTAAAGTCCGATCTCGAAACTGGTGGCCTGCAGGCTGGCCAGGCTGGCGGGGTTGAGCAGATTGAGGTGGTAGGCATCCTGGAAGGTAGATTGCAGCGCACCCATACCGGCCTGAGCCGCGTGCACCTGATCCAGGGGATCGCCGAGGCCGAAGCGACTGAGGGGGCTGTTTTGTTTCGGGCGAATGTCAACGAATTCCGTGGCAGCAACCTGTGCGAGCGCCTGGCCGCTGACGAACAGCAGGCCGAGCAGCAGGGCAAACGGGGGCAGACTTGATTTAAAACGCTTCGTTGACATAAGATGACAATATTTGATTGAGCCCGCGCAGGACCAACTGGGGTGAGTGGTGAAACGGAATGGAAAAGTGGGGCGATAACAAAGGGGCGTCACCACCGGTGAGCACGAGCTGCAGTTCGGGATGGCGTTCCCGTAGCCGCAGGAAGAGCCCTTCGATTTCGTAAACTACCCCGAGCAATCCGCCGTGCCGGAGCGCCGTTTCGGTCGTCAGGCCTACCTCCCCCTCCACCACGCCGGGCGGTATTAGGGGAAGCCGGGCGGTACCCTCGTGCATGGCACGCAGGCGCATCCCTACTCCGGGGCTGATATTGCCCCCCAGGTAGCGGCCGTCGGCATCTACCAGATCCAGGGTAACGCAGCTTCCGGCATCGACTATCAGGCGGGCCGTGGTGAAACGTCCGAGCGTACCGGCCACAACGGCTATACGATCCTGACCGAGGGTTTCGGGGCTCCGGTACTCGGAGGCGAAGGGTAAATTCCGCCGCCGGTCCAGGGTGTACACACCGCGACCGCTGTTTTTCCATTTATCGATCCACCGGTCGGGTGGCACGTTTGCCACGGTGGAATAGATGATGTTTTTCACTCCAGGGTTGGTCGCCAGCCCGTCGATTGCCGCCCAATCGTCGCGGTCGAGCCGGTGGACGGGAGACTCCAATTCATCTTCGACGAAGATCGCGGCCTTGATGCCGGAATTTCCGATGTCGATGACGAGTTGACGGGTGCTGAGGTTCAACGTAAAGTCGGCTATAAGACGCGGATTCGGGGGCAATCGGTTCTTAAGCGGAAGTTAAATTCCGGAGTGGATCGTTTGGCTTAGTGCTTGAAATGCCGAACGCCGGTAGTGACCATCGCCACCTTTGCCGTATTTGCTGCGTCGATGGAGTCTTGATCGCGAATAGACCCCCCGGGCTGTACGACGGCGGTAATGCCTGCTTCCGCGGCGATCTCCACGCAGTCACCGAAGGGGAAAAAAGCGTCGCTGGCCATGACGGCATCCTGGAGTTCGAAACCGAAATTCTTGGCTTTGGTAACGGCTTGCTTCAGGGCGTCTACGCGGCTGGTCTGCCCGCAGCCCATTCCAATGAGTTGGTTATCCCGCACCAGGGCGATGGTATTCGACTTGAGGTGCTTGGCGCACTTGTTGGCGAAAACGAGGTCGGCGGTTTCCCGTCCGGTGGGCTGGCGTTCGGTGACGACCGTGAACTGGTCGGCGCTTTCGGTTTGCCGGTCGGTGTCCTGTACGATCACCCCGTTCAGCAGGCTCCGGAAACTGAGCGGTTGTTGCTGGAGGTGGTGGTACTGCAGCAAGACGCGGTTCTTCTTCTTACTGAGCAGCTGCAGGGCCGAGTCGGTGAAGTCGGGAGCGATAAGCACTTCATAGAACAGCTTATCGATCTCCTGGGCGGTGGAGAGTTCCAGCGGACTGTTGGTGATCAGGATGCCGCCGAAGGCCGACACCGGATCGCCGGCCAGGGCAGCGTGCCAGGCCTCGAGCTGGGTGGGCCGCACCGCGACGCCGCAGGCGTTGGTGTGCTTCAGGATGACGAAGGACGGGTCGGCATCCTCGAACTCCTTCATGATACCAACGGCGGCGTCGATATCTACCAGGTTGTTGAAGCTAAGCTCTTTGCCGTTCAGCTTGGTAAACATCTCGTTGAGCCGTCCGTAGAAGATGGCTTGCTGATGGGGGTTTTCACCGTAGCGCAATTCCTTTGCCTTCATCTCGCTCCGTTTAAAGACGGGCAGCGCGCCGTCGGCGTTGAAGTAGGTGAAGATGGCCGTATCGTAGTGGCTACTGACGGCAAAGGCGCGACGGGCAAGTTTCCGGCGGTCTTCCAACTCGGAGACGCCTTCTTTACCGTCGATAATCTGCTGGAGCGTGCCGTAGTCTTCCCGGCTGGGTACGATAAGCACGTCACGGTAATTCTTGGCGGCGGCCCGAATCAGGGCAATACCGCCGATATCGATCTTCTCGATGATGAGGTCTTCTTCCTCGGTATTCGCCACGGTCTCCTCGAAGGGATACAGGTCCACCACCACCAGGTCGATCTCGGGGATCTCGAACTGGGCCAGCTGCTTGAGGTGATCCTCTTCCCGCCGGGCCAGGATGCCACCGTGTACTTTCGGGTGGAGGGTTTTTACGCGACCGTCGAGGATCGAGGGGTAACCCGTCAACTCTTCGACCGGAATGACCTCCACCCCGCGGTCGCGAATGAAGGTCTCCGTTCCGCCCGTGCTGTAAATCGTTACGCCGAGCTTGGCCAGGCCATCGATGATGGGTCCGAGGCCTTCCTTATGGTACACGGAAATAAGGGCGGATTTTATCTTACGTGTTGTCATAGGCACGTTTTCGTGAATTCCACCTAGCGTGGAACACCTGTTGGTTTGGGGCCGCAAAGATACGAAGGATTTCTATGGTTTCTTTTGCGGGTTGCCGCGCTCCGGTTGGCGATGGGTGAAGTAACGGATTGGAGCCTTCCCGGGCCGGAGCTTGGGAACCGGGGGAACCACATCAAAAGGACGCTGGCATCGCTAAGTGGAGCTTATGGCTCGTGGGCTCCGGCGCGCGGCGTATACAAAACCGTATACCACGGAACACTTCCGGAGCCGGAGCTGACGAACCACTACAACCCCAGCACCCAACCCTCGTGCTTCACCACCCGTCGGTGCAGCTTCGGGTCCTCCCCCCACGGACGGTCCAGCAGGGTGGGAAGGGTGCCGGCGCGCTGTTGTTCCTGTAGCCATTCCACGAACGTTTTTACCTGCTCCCGGTCGAGGATCTGCCCCTTTCGGCGGGGAACGGCTAACAGGCTGGGATAGATTTCCGCGTGGACGATCGCCGCACCCGCGCTTCCGGCGCCCGCGTTTGCCCCTTCCGCAGCCGTTTCGAACGGCCAGATCCGGGAGACGTCCCGCAATTTTTCGTGGTCGCGCAGGGCCCGCACCCGGGGGATACCCAGTAGCGCCTGGCTGCCTACGCTGCCGGCGTACGCCAGCTTCCACGCGGGTTGCAGCCGCAAATTGAGCATCTCGACGTAGCGCCGCTCCCGCAAAAAGCCCTTTCTGGTGCGCACCGGGTATTCGAAGTCCCGTTTGCTGCCCAGGAAGATACCGCTCTGTCCTATCGGAACGCCCCAGAACGGCCCGCTAAGTGCCATGATGCGTTCGTTGAGGAGGGCGCCTACCCGGAAGCGATTGTTGTCATTTCGGGCGTCGTCCTCGATGTACTCCGCCAAATGATCCCAGACGGCCCGCCAGCCGGGTTTGTCCGCTAACCGTAGCGCCTTGGCTAAACCCTTTGGATAACCGAAGGCGAAATCCCATCCTACCAGCACCCGCTTCTTTCGGTACCGCAGCAGTTTCTCTTCCAGGTAATCGCAGCACGCCTGCCGGGTACGAAAGTATCGGGTACGCACGGGCCCGGTCGCCGTCGCTTCGCCTATCCAGATGGCGTCTTTGGTCGGTTTCGCCGGACTGGGTTTGTTACGGGCACTCCAGTCTATGGCCACGAAGTAGTCGAAGGGGGGCATCGGGGAAAGGTACTCAACAAGGGGCTAAGGAAGCTAAGGGGAAAACGGGGTCACGGGGCCAGGGTTGCTTTGACCCGACCCGTCCCGACACTCGAAGGTACCTCCTGACGTCGGCGACACTTCGAGGTCGTACGCTTTTCCGGTACCGGTGGCAGAGGACCTGCGCGTGTTGATAGACCTCGTAGTGTCCGGCTTCAGTCGTCGCCCACACCCACTAACCGCGACCACATGAAGCCACTTAAAGACTAACCGCGACCGCAGGGAGCCACTAAAAGACTAACCACGACCGCAGGGAGCGACTAAAGGCGACCGCAGGGAGCCACTAAAAGACTAACCGCGACCGCAGGGAGCCACTAAAAGACTAACCACGACCGCAGGGAGCGACTAAAGGCGACCGCAGGGAGCCACTAAAAGACTAACCGCGACCGCAGGGAGCCACTAAAAGACTAACCACGACCGCAGGGAGCGACTAAAGGCGACCGCAGGGAGCCACTAAAAGACTAACCACGACCGAAGGGAGTGACTAAAGGCGACCGCAGGAAGCCACTAAAAGACTAACCGCGACCGAAGGGAGCCCCCCCTACCCCACTAACGCATAAACTCCCTCCCGCTTCTGCTCGATCACGTCCGATTCCAGAAACTCATCGTAAGTCATCAGCGAATCGATCATGCCCTTGGGCCCGACCTCGATGATACGATTACAGACGGTGTTGGTGAGCTCGTGGTCGTGGCTGCTCATGATGAGGTTGCCCTTGAAATCCTTCAGTGCGTTGTTGAGGGCGGTAATGGATTCGAGGTCGAGGTGGTTGGTGGGCTCGTCCAGGAGTAGGAAATTCGGGTGGTTGAGCATGGCTTTCGACATCATGCAGCGCACCTTCTCGCCCCCACTGAGGACTTTCACCTGCTTGTGTACTTCTTCCCCGCCGAAGAGCATCCGGCCCAGGAAGCCGCGGATGAATTGCTCGTCCTTGTTTTGGCTGTACTGGCGGAGCCATTCAACCAGGTCCAGGCGGCCGACTTCCTCGGTAAAGAAGCCGTTGTTCTCGTTGGGCAGGTACTGAGGGGTGATGGTTTGCCCCCATTCCATCGTGCCGCTGTCGGGCTTTTCGATGCCGGCCAGCACCTCGTAGAAGGCGGTGAGGGCCGCGGCGTCCTTACTGAGTAGGGCAATCTTGTCGGGACTGTTCATCGTAAAGCTGACGTTCTTGAACAGTACGGTGCCATCGGGCGAGGTCTTGCTCAGGTTGGTTACCTTCAGGATCTGGTCGCCGGGCTCCCGTTCGGGCTGGAAGGCGATGAAGGGGTAGCGCCGGCTGGAGGGCTTGATCTCGGTGAAGTCGAGCTTTTCGAGCGCCTTCTTGCGGCTGGTGGCCTGCTTCGACTTCGAGGCGTTGGCGGAGAAGCGCTGGATGAACTCCATCATCTCGGCCTTTTTCTGCTCCATCTTCTTGTTCTTATTCTGCAGTTGCTGGGCGGCGAGCTGGCTCGACTGGTACCAGAAACTATAGTTACCGGTGTAGATGGATGCTTGCTGACGGTCGATGTCGACGATGTGGGTGCACACCATGTCGAGGAAGTAGCGGTCGTGGCTCACGACGATCACCGTGTTGGGGAAATCGGCGAGGAAGTCGGCCAGCCAGTGGACGGTGTGGGCGTCGAGGTCGTTCGTCGGTTCGTCCAGCAGCAGGATGTCGGGGTTACCGAACAGCGCCTGAGCCAGCAGCACCTTCACCTTTTCCGAACCGTTGAGCTCCTCCATCATTTTGTAGTGGAGATCTTCGGTGATGCCCATATTGGAGAGCAGTTCGGCGGCGTCGGAGTCGGCCGTCCAGCCGCCCATTTCGCCGTACTTGTTCTCGAGCTCGGCGGCACGCATTCCGTCGGCGTCGCTTGCCTCGGGATCCATGTAGATGGCGTTCTTCTCCTGCTCGATGGCGTAGAGCTCTTCGTGACCCATTTTGACCACGTCGAGCACGACCTTATCCTCGAAACCGAAGTGATTCTGGCTCAGCACGGCCATCCGGTTGCCGGGCTCCAGGCTGGCGGAGCCGCGGTTGGGCACCAGCTCGCCCGACAGCACCTTCAAAAAGGTCGACTTTCCGGCGCCGTTGGCACCGATGATCCCGTAGCAATTGCCGCGTACGAAATTCAGGTTCACCTCATTGAATAGGACGCGTTTGCCGAATTGGACGAGCAGGTCTTGGACGGAGAGCATAGATGGCTGATTTTAAGGGCGCAAAGGTAATCAATTGGTGAACGGGAGAATAGTTGTATGGGCGAGAAGCTGAATTCGTGAATGACTGAATGCGTGGGCATCGCCGCAGCCCGATCTTCAGCTCCGAATTTTTTTTGGGCGCCGGGGCGCGGGAGAAGAATCTGTCCAAGAATTCCCGTAATTTCCTCAAGCTTGGGTCAACCGCCCCAATGCACCCGTCGGTGCTTGCCCCTTCCCACCCAACCCTTCCCATCGCCATGCTCCTCCTCCACATCGCCCTCTTTTACCTGATCCTGGTCGGCGTCAATCTGCCGGCCCCCTTCCTCGGACTGAAATTCGACCAGGACGACGGCCACCGGCTTTGGTACGCGCCGCCCGGCTTTCTGATTCCCGTGGCCTGGTTCGTGCTCTTCACCTTGCTGGGGGTAGCCCATTACCGACTGGGCCTTGAAGGACCCGACGGAGCGCAGGGCTGGCTGGTTGCGCTGGCGGTCTTGTGTGCCAGCTATGCCTATTACACCCTCGGATTGGAGAAACTAACGGGGGTATCGGCCCTATGGTACGGCCTGTGGGGCAATTTTACCGTCATTGCCTTCGCCACGCTGGTGGTCACCGTGCTCCTGCCGGTCAACGCCGTCGCGGCCTACCTGACGGCCCCCGTCATCGTCTGGACGGCCTACGCCACGGCGATCGTGGGCGGGGAGCTGCACCGGGCGGAACACCACTGACGAAGGTATTACTGCGCTACCTGACAGTATTCCGCCGTGGTATAAATTCCGTTGACTACAACTCGTTTGTTGCGGCCGATCACGAACTCGCTCAGTCCGACCGTCGACCGTTTGCGCGGGCTCCAATCGTAGGTGTACCCCAACTGCGTCCACGGGTAATTGGCGTAGCGATCAGTATGGGAATAAGACGCAAGTCGCTGGGTATTGATCCATTCTTGGTGTTCCGGCGTCGACCGGTCGGTAAAGGCGAGGCCGCACTCGCCGTCCTCCACTTCCGGGTCGGGGCAGGGTCGGTAGAGATCGGCCGGCCTCACCCAGAATTCCACGAAGTAGCGCTTGCTGACCGTAGGCGGCATTCCGAACAACTGCTTAAGTCGGAGATCGACGCCCTCCCGGCGGCCGAAATGCTTAGGCGAGCAAATATCCCGCAACTGGGGGGCGGCGGTCACCCAAATCGGGTAGCTGCCGGTATGGTAGAATCCGCTTACCGAGTCGTTGCGGTAAAAGGTGGTGTCGTCCTTCCAGGATGAAACCAGGACATACTCCTCCCCGGCAATCACCCGGCGGACAAGTGCACCATTATCGGGAACGATCGGCAGCAACGATCGGTAAACCTTTTCGGGTCGCGGATTGGCGGCGTCGGCCACCGCCTTCGTGTATTGGCGCTCGGTACGGGGCGCGGGATACGGCTTTTCCAACTGCCGGGGGGCACAAGCCATCCCCAGGAGAAGAAGCACGGCCGATAAATAAATAAAAATGGGTTTGGTGTGCATAAGGTATATATTTAAAAACCATACCGCGGAAGGTCTTCCGGACAGTTTTGCGGAATGGTTAATAAAGATATTTGACCGCCTGACGTCGTGTTGCGGTATCCGCTTGAATGCTTCAGTGTACCGACCAGTTCTCCTGCATTTTCGACCATTCTACACGAGCGGGTATGCGGACGAAATGGGCCACGGGAACGACCACCGTGCAGCCCCGTGGCGTATATTAGGTGGCCTATGCGCATCGCTTCGATCACCTGTCTCATACTCGCCATCGCGAGTGCCGCCACTGGCACCTTATCCGCCCAGACGGGCCTCGGCATCAGCAAAAGCGGTACCCACCTCGAACGCACCACCGGCGAGCCCTTCTTTTACCTCGGCGATACCGCCTGGGAATTGCTGCACCGTAGCACGGAAGACGAGGCAAGGAACTACCTGGAAGACCGGGCCGAAAAAGGCTTCAACGTCATCCAGACGGTCGTACTCGCCGAGTTGGAGGGACTGACCGTACCGAACAGCTACGGGGATCTACCGCTGCAGGAGCTGGACCCCACCCGCTGGAACGAAGCCTACTTCACCTACGTCGACCGGGTAGCGAAAATGGCCGACAGCCTCGGGATCTTCCTGGGTCTGCTCCCGACCTGGGGCGACAAATTCAATAAAAAATGGGGCGTGGGCCCCGAGATCTTCACCCCGGCGAATGCCCGCACCTACGGCCGGATGCTCGGGGAGCGCTACGGCGACCACAATGTAATCTGGATCCTCGGCGGTGACCGCAATCCGGAAAACCCCGAGGACCTGGCCATCGTACGGGCGATGGCGGCGGGGCTGCGGGAGGCCGTCGGCGACCGACAGCTGATCACGTACCACCCCCAGGGCAGCGGCCGGTCCAGCGATTTCTTCGCCGGCGAAGACTGGATCGATTTCCACCTGTTCCAGAGCGGCCACGGGCGCCGCGAAGACAAGCAGAACTACGACTTCCCGCCCCGGGTGCGCGCCGCCGATCCGGGGAAACCCGTCATCAACGGCGAGCCCCTCTACGAGGACCATCCCATCAACTGGCGGCCGGCCAACGGGTGGTTCGACGACTTCGACGCGCGACAGGCCGCCTGGTGGAGCGTGCTCTCGGGTACCGCCGGTCACACCTTCGGCAACCACAACATCTGGCAGATGTGGCTCCCCGGTCGCGACCCCATCAGCCATTCCCGCACCCCCTGGCCGGAGGCGCTCGACTACCCCGGTGCCGCGCAGATCGGGCACCTCGGACGACTCATGCAGTCCCTACCCTACTACGATCTCCGGCCCGACCCTGACCTGCTCCGCGATGCCCCCAACAGCAGCGGCCGGGAGGTGGTACTGGCCCGTAACGAAGATTATTCCCTATTAATCGCCTACACCCCCTACGGTGACGTATTGCGGTTACCCGCCGGTCGCATCGGCGACGGGGCCGTAACGGAATGGTTCAATCCGCGTTCGGGCGAAACCATCTCCATAACGCCGGAATCGGTGGGCGACGCCTACGTTTACGACCCGCCCTTCGAACCGGCCCGGGGCAACGATTGGGTGCTGGTGATCCAGTACGACGCTGTCTCTCGGCAGCGATAGTACAACGCTGCCTCCGGCAGCGATAGTAAAAAGCTGTCTCCGGCAGCGCAGGAAAAACGCTGCTTCCAGCAGCGAGTTCCAAAACCCGCCGGCAGCGGCTACCGCACCACGATTCGCTTCACGCCTACCCCGCCCGTGTCGGTGGTCACCCGCAGCAGGTAAACGCCGGTCGGTATATCGTACAGGGGGACGGTGGTGGTACCGGGACCATAATTCGCCAGCAGCCGGCCGCCGAGGTCGAAGAGTTGGACGCCGCGCACCGGTCGTTCGGTCCGTAGGCTAAGCTGCTCGGTCGCGGGATTCGGGAAGACGTCCAGCCAGGTCTGCTCCTGCGCTCCGCCGCCCACGCTATTCGGCTCCTCCACTTCGATGTAGCGATTGCGCACGACGTTGGTAATGATCGGCGGATTCTGGTCGAAGTAGATGGCCGCCCGGTTGCTCACGGTGTCGCCGATAGACACGTCCTCCCGCACGCGAAGGGCGAAGCGGACGTAGCCGTCGTTGATGCTGTCCTGGAACGGCAGATAAATGTCTTCCAGGCTGAAGCGGATGACGGTCAGACTGTCGCCTTCGGCGCTGTAATAGTCGGCCTCCGCGGCGTGGCTGGCACCGAGGAAGGTGAAAGATCCCGGCAGGAAGCGGCCGTCCAGGGTGTCGACGATCCAGACGTCCTTGGCGGAGAAGTTGCCGGTGTTTTCGAAGCGGATGGTGTAAGTGAGCCAGCGCCGGTCCGCTTCGGTGTCGTTGACCTCCGTGGCGATGCCGCCGTCCACCAGCTTGTCGTTGGGGTCGTAGCTGCTTAAGATGGGCGTTTGATACGGCGCCGGGGCATAGACCTCCGTTGGGTCCCGATAGGGAGGGTCTTCGTAGATGTCCTCCGGAGAAATGTAGGGTGAGTTGGGGTCACCGAAGAGGTCGACGGGGCTTGGGCCGCCGTCGTCGTCTATCGGGTAGATGATGACGACGTTCTCATTCACGTTGCCGCCCCCGTCCAGATCGGGGCTTTCCGTCCGGCTCGGCGTGTAGCCGATGACCACCCCGTTGGAGGAAGCCTGGAACAGGTCGGTTTCGATTTCGATGATGAGCGTTTCGCGGGGGGCGAGGGCATCCAGGGTCACCGAGGTGGTCACCGAGTCTGGGACGGCAACGATATCGGGCTGCACGGACACGGACTCCTGGTCGTACTGCGTAGGGGAGATGCCGCTCACGAACCAGCTGTGATCGCGGGGCTGTATAACGACGTTATTCACCAGCAGCGGCACGCCGGTAGGGGTCAGGCGAGTAAGGCGTACGCCGAGTACGTCCGGCAGGGGGTTATCCGTACCCGGCTGCTGGTTGAAGTACACGAAACCGATCTCCAGGTCGCGGAAGGTCTTGGTCGTCGACAGATTGGTCACCGCCGTGGTGAAGACGTTGTCGAATCCCCGGCGCTGGAAGCCCCAGGCACCCAGCTTGTTTGCCGTCTGGAAGTACAGGCTACTGTAGTCCTTGACCTCGAGGCGGAAATCCGGCACGGTATAGTCCCGGTCGGCCCCGCCCACGGTCACCGCTTTCTGCCGGTCGGAGGCATAGTAGATGCGATTCAGCGAGGTCAGGGTAACCCGGTACTCCGTGTTTTCCTCGCGGACCAGGGAGGCATAGGTCCCGGCATCATCCGTCAGCCGCAACCGGGTTACTCCGTTGACGGTAATGGCCACTGGCTGACCGGGCACGCCCTCCCCGGCGTCGTATCGCCCGTTGTCGTTCACGTCGGCGTAGACGCGGCCACGCAGCACGTAGTCCGTACCGCGCGGGCGGAAGGCGGGGGCGGTCAGTTCGTCCGTGAGTTGGAAAATGCCGGCCACGCCCGCGATCCAGAGGTCGCCATCCGCGTCCAGGGCCAGTTTGTCGCCGCCCCGGGAGTCGATGAAGGGGAGCAGTTCGGTGAGGCGACGCGTAGCAAAAGCAGGTGTCGCGTCCAGGTCCGTCACCTGGTGGAGGGCCCCGTCGCCGTTAGCCAGCAGAAACATGCGCCCCAGGGTATCGACTACCCCGTCGCGGATACCGGACAGTTCGCTGAAGTCCTGCTGGGTGTGCACGTAGTAGTCCGCCCCGTCGAAGTAGACCAGGCCGCGCTGCGCGAGGAAATACATTTCCCCGTCCGGGCCGGCCAGGATACGCACCGGGTTGCCCGTGGTCCGACCGGGCGTAAACCGCGTGGTATCCCCGGTAGCCGGGTCGTAGCTGAGGATCGGGATACCCTGTCCGCGGTCCTGGCCGGCCAGCCAGAGGCGGCCGTCGTCGCCCGCGCCGATCGTAAAGTAACTGCTGTAGGTAGTCGGGTCGGGCAGGGTATCCCGGGCTACCACTACCCCATTGACGGTACGGATGAGTTCTCCGTTCGATTGGCTGAAAAAGGCCAGGGTATTGCCGTAGGCAGTCACGATGGTGCTGGTCGGTACGCCCGTGAGAGTCCGGTCGAAGGGCCAGTCGAGCAAATCCCAGGCGGGACGGTTATTTTGGTCCCGCCCGCTGTACGCCAGGCGGCCCTCCTGATCTACCGCCGGAACTACGGACGGCAAATTTTCGAAGGTACGCGACCCCAGTCCGTCCGAAGGACTCAGGTAGGAGATGATGTTGTCAAAGTGGCTGTAGAAATACAGGCCTCCGCGGTGGTCGGGCAGCAGGTAATTGAAGCGGTCCGTTTCCCAGAAACTATAGTTGGCCGGGACGTCGTCGTTGCGGGTGTCGAAATTGTCACCGGAATCGCGAATGAGTACCTCGGACCGGTCCGTGTTACCGGTTGAGAAGTCATTCGTGAGGTAAAAGGTGCGGCCGGCGTGGCGTTCGACCGAAGTCGGCGTGTACGTGATGGGCAGCCCGAGTGCCTCCAGGCTGTCGCGGTCGACCAGGGTCCAGGAGGGGGTGACGCCGGAGGGGTCCAGGTCGAGGTATCCGAAGAAGTTGTTGGCTACCGCCGTGATGCGCCCGTCGTCCAGGATGGCCAAGTCCTGGAACGACACCTCTACGTTGGCGTTGTCGGGGAGCGGCAGGGTGTACTCCGTGTAGGTCGTATCTGTCTCGCCGATCTCAAGGGCGACGAGCGCGCCGCGGTTCGTAGCGCGCTGGGCGAGCCAGACGGTGCCGTCGGGGGCGAATTCAATGTCGTTAACGGCGTCAAGGGGGAGTTGGCCGCCCGTCGCGTCGAGGGTGACGGCGGAGAAGCCGTCCGCCGGGTCGATGAGGTAGAGTCCCAGGTTGGTGCCCAGCCACAGCCGTCCGTCGTGGAAGACAAAGGAGGTATTGTTGATGTTAGAGGCAACCGATTCGGGAATGTCGTCGAGGGGGTTGATGAAGCTGGCGACGCCCGTATTCCGGTCGTTGCGGTACAGGCGGGTATCGAGAAAGGATTCGCCAAGGGCGTACACGTAGTTATCGTCCGGGTCGTAGGCGAAGGCGACGATGCCCTGGTTGATTTCGGGAAGTACTTCCGTGATGACCTTGGTAGTCAGATCGTAGGTATAGTATAACCGGCGGGCGGTGCTGGTGATGTTGAAGTGGAGTACCCCGCCGGGGTCTACCAGGCCGGTTTCGATTTGCCCTTCGTTGGTGATGTCATCCCGCGAGTCGCGGACGCCCACGGCAATGTTGGGGAGGTTCTCCCAGCTGCCGTCGGGATGGTAGATGCTGATGCCCCCGCGGGTGACGTATATCTCGCTGTCGTTGAAGTAGTTCGGCAGCATCCGCAGCACGCCCCGTCCGCTGAGGCCCAGGCTTTCCGTCACTACGCCGAGGTTGCCGGCCCCGTCGCAGAACGTCAGGCGGTCTTCGCCCTCGGGCAGGTCTTCCCCGCACTGGCCCGTGAAGTAACTTATGCGGGTACCGACCAGATAGTGGTCGATGCGCTGAATATCTTGGCTTACTAATTTGGGGGATAAGCACAGACCAAATAAAATGGCCATGCCTTGCAGAACGGGTAACCGTCGGGACATAGGGAGTGTATTTGACCGTTGATATCCACGGGTGAGGGGGCGTTACGTATCGACGACCTAAAATAGCAATGGCGTCTCTAATTCGGCCACCCGGACCGTCGCCACCCTTTCTTCGGCTATTGCACCTACTTCCCGTCGGTTCCTTACTCAGTGCTTGACTACCCGAACATTACCGGCCCGTGAGCGGAAATAATAGATACCACCGGGAAGATCGGAGAGGTCGAGATGCAGCAAGGGGGGATCGGTGGCCGTCGGTTCGGGAAGGCGTCGGACAACTCGGCCGAAAGCATCGCTAAGGGTTATGGCGCCCAGGTCCGCGCGGGAGCAAAAGACCGTCAGCCAATCGTGCACGGGATTCGGCGCGACCACCAGGGCGGACGTCGGGGTATCTATGGCTACGACCTCCGAATAGGTCACGGTACCATCGAAATCGACCTGGCGGAGCCGGTAGTAAGCAGGGCCGGGCGCAACGTCCGGGTCGAGGTAGCGGTAGCGCGCACCAGTCATGATGGACCCGGCAGCCAGTACTTCGTAAATGGGCAGCCAATCCCGCGCCTTCAACGCTCTTTCCAGCACGAACTTCCGGTGTTCGGGCTCGGAGGCCGTTTCCCACGTCAGTTCTACTTCGCCCTTGGCAATTGCGTCCGCCCGAAAGGAAGTGAGCACCACCGGCAGCGGAGTTTGTACCCGATCGACCGTGGCAAGCGTAAACCGCCGGTCGTCGCTGAGCCCCGTTGCTCCTCCATCCACGTCGAAAAAGGCGTAAGTGTTTCCACCTAAGGCCACCGCCCCGGCTATGCCTACCTCATCGGAAAAGTTGCCGTCGTTATCCGTGTCGATGAGCAGTAGCAAGTCGCCGGCCGTGACAGGTCCGAGACCGGAAAGATCCCATTCCATATCCAGGTTTCCCACGTCGGTGGGGGCGTTCGAGAGATCGCGTTCGCTGATGCGCCAGGTGCGGACCATGCGGGCCTCCACCCCGGCGGGCACGTCGGCGGTTTCGTAGGCGCCGGGGTCGGCACCGTCGTGGCCCCAAAAGAGAAATTCGCCGTCGTCGAGGTCGGTCGGATTGCGAAAACGGACGATACCCGTTCCGCGCGCGTCCTGCTGTAGAGTGGCCGCATCGATGCGACCGATGCCGGCTACGTCGAAATCGTAATTGCCCCTGCTGATCTCGTCCCCAACGTAGAGATCATAGTCGTCCAGGGTGATCGCGTACTTCGCCGACAGGTAGTTCGCGATGATGATGCGTTCCGCTTCGTTGATTAGGCGCGAGAACTTATAGACTTCGGCAATACTACCGGAATACCCCGTACCGCCGCCGTCGCCGTGGCCGCCGATCCAGGTGTTACTGACCCGATTTTCGATCGTATGGGTAAAGACGTCGGTGAGTATGCCGTTGGTGTAATACCGGAGTCGATCCGCACCCGAATTACTGATGCGGCGCGTCACCAGCGAAAAGCCGGCGGTGGCCGGAGCGGAAGTGCTTACGTGGTTGGATCCGCCGATGTAGTCCCGGTAAAAGCCGTTGGGGTCTACCGATATCGTATTTCGGCCCCCGTGCTGAATGGCGATCTTGAGCCCCGGGTTGGGAACGTAGGAAAGCACGATCCCGAAGGTCATCGTCTCGTTGGAATTCCCCTGGTAGGCGGATTCCAGTTCCTCGTTAGCGAAAAAAGCCAGGGTGGACTGCTGATTGGCCCCCGTGTTGGCCAGTTCGAATCGGGGCCGTTCGGTGCCGCTGGCAAAGAGGTCCCAGCCGTTGCCGGACCGATCGGGGAGGGCATTAACCCGTTCGCCGTCAAGGAAGTCGGCTCCGGTGGCGACGTACCAGAACTCCAGGGCCGACGTACCGTCGCTACGCCCTACCCCGCCGGGTCCGGTCTGCGCCGCCACGCAGGACAAATGCAGCAGCGCCAGCCAGCTTAGGGCCCCGTAGCGTATGCGGCTACCCCGGATGGATCGGCCAAGCATCTTCATTTTAGTATAAGTTCAACGTGACATATGTGATAACGGCACATACGTCACAATCTTATATATGATGAAGCATCGGGTGATTGGCGCAGACCCGCCGATCGGGGATGGGCCGGCGAGCACCGAACCTAGTTACAGGTAGTCCGGATCGTAAACACCGTGGTGCCCAGGCTATTCGTGGTGGTCGTCCGGTTGGTAAACTCTTCCTGCTCGATTTCCAAACGACCACATACCTCATAGGGCTCTTGGGTGGTGGTGGATTCGAGTACGCCGTCGCGGGTAATCGTAGATACCCGGGTATACGTTTCGCATTCCATACAGGCGGAAAAGGTGGCGGCGCACAGTAGGCAAAGTAAAAATGCTTTTATGGGATAGGAACTTGGTTCCCCAAAAGGTAGGCTGAGCCCGCATAGCCTATGCGTGTGTCGGTCCTGCTTAATGCTTATTTAACCGTAGTTAATGAAACGTAAGGGTGCCGGAATGCTCCTGTAAATGGAGTCTACTCAATAATCGAAGGCGGAAGCTTTGGGCGCCGGAGCGCAGGTAAAATGACGTCTTCCGACAGCGAAGTTCGAAGCAGCTTCCGGCTGCGAAGAGCGCCATCGAATCACCGAAGTCCCCAGCGAGGGAAGGGATACACAGAGGATGGAAACGTCTTGTCCTGCGCTCCGGCGCCCTGCTGTCCTGGTCCGGGGATAGGGGGCGTACAGGTGCGGATAAGCGAAGTCATACATGAAGAAAAAAGAGGAATTAAGTAACTACCTTGGCATAGGTCCCGCAGCAAGCGACTATCGCTTTACCCGGCTTGGAAAGGAATTGAAAAGTTTCCTCTAACGGGGAGTTTATGGCTGTGGCTTTCCGGTATGGTATTCACCACCCAACCTTCAACCGATGGACACCGGTTTCAACTCCGGGTATCGCCTTCCCGCCACTTACCTGGGAATAGTCCGAAATGGCACCAGGCGCACCCCGGATCCCCTGGAAGGGCGGCTGACCAATACCAGCACGCGTTGATTCGCAAATGCATAACCGGGATCATTTCGTTGCTCGTTGCCGGCAACGGCGCCCTCTTCGCCCGGACTACCCGGGGCGGTCAGGTCCTCGATTGCGATAGCCGGCGGCAGGTGCCCTATGCGAATGTCTATACTTCCCTATCGGGAGCAGGGGTTACGGCCGATTCACTGGGGCGATTTATTTGGCCTGACGAAGGTGCGGGAGACAGCTTATGCGTTTCATCGGTTGGCTACCGGACCATGACCGTGCCACCACCCGAACCTGCCCAGAACCAGGAATGGACAATCTGCCTGCAACCGTTAGCGAATACCCTACCTACCGCCACGGCCTCCGCCAAACGGTTCCGGCGGGAAAGCCTCTACGGCAACCGTTCCACATCCGCCACCATCGTTTCGGGCTGGTCGGTGGCCCCCCGCAGCGGCGCGGCGCGAGGAAGCAGCCCCGGATTGATCGACGCGGTAAACCAGAAATACCGCCCCCGACGACCGCGGGACCAGTTCGGGCAGCGTATCGTGGACGGTACGAATTGCCTCGCCGAGGCAGGGATAGGCGTGCAGGCCGGTGGCGTAGGAACGAAACACTGTTTGGCTGAGGAGCGGGGCCAAGCAGGAGAGGCAGAGGATAGACAGACCCACTAGCCGGTAACGTCCACCGATGGCTTTCTGCAGGAAGTGCAACGGGGAGCCGTGCTTGTGGCTAAAATACAGTTATGATAACGGTAAGTGGAGGTGGGCGCCGGAGCGCAGGAAGATAGCCAACCCTTAAAATTTGGTCCCGTCGTGCGCGGCTTAGCTGGCTGCGAAGATGTTCTTCAACATAAGTAGATTAGCAAACGCCTGTCTATATTTTGCTTAATACGTAAGTTAGCCGCCCAAGTCACCGGGATGCGCTATCCTTTAGCCGTTACTATTATTGGTTACTGCCTATTGCTGTTGGCGTGCGGGGTGGAACCGGAGCGCTTTCCCGTTACGAAACGTAATTCTCCTGCGCTCGGCGCCATACGATCACTTGACTCCGTAGGAGCTGCCATTGACGCCTTCCGCTTGGAAGAAGCCCTGCGTACGGCGCGGCGCATACGGCCCCGGGTGGAAGCCCGCGCGGACAGCCTGCCCGACACCCTGCGAGCCCGCCTGTACCAGTATTTAGCCGAGCTGCATACGCTGCACTCCGCCCACTTTGATTCCATTACCTTTTTCACGCGCTCGGCCGAAGAGCTTATTCCGACCGACGCACCGGTGTTGCTGCGGGCCCGGCAACTGTACGTAAGATCATTGGGTCGGACCGCCTACGATCGCACCTGGGTCGATGTAATGATGACGGCGGATCACGGGCTGCAATTACTGGAGGAACACGCACTAACCGACCGTTTGCTGTACGGTAAGCTGTTAATCGCGCGGGGCATAGGAGGGAAGAAACACGCCGACGATCTCCCGAGCGCGGTGGACAGACAGGAGCAGTACGGAAAAAGTATCGAGTTTGTCCGCCGGGCCGTCGATGTCAGTGCGGGAATCAACCGTGCCTGGCAAAGGT
The DNA here is from genome assembly GCF_002934605.1 of Neolewinella xylanilytica. GTDB lineage: Bacteria > Bacteroidota > Bacteroidia > Chitinophagales > Saprospiraceae > Neolewinella > Neolewinella xylanilytica. Next base: position 265,743 of record NZ_PTJC01000007.1, on the reverse strand, counting down.
ATGCCTGGGTCGAGCTTGGCTTTCTGGCCATGCGGATGGACGAGCCCCAAGCCGTAATCCGGCAAACGGTCGATACGATCGGCGCGCTGGACCCTACTGCGTCCAGCGCCGACAGTCTGTACGTACTCGCTTATTACCACTTTTACGGCGACCGACCGGAACTCGCCTATACCCTAGCAACCGAATTAGCCGACGGTGGACCGCACTTTAATTACGGTTACACCTCGGGCGCCGACTACATTCGGTATCAGGCAGCCCTGCAAATGGGGAATTACGACATCGCCGTACGGGACAGTAAGGCCAGCGCCGGGCATTTCGGCTGTTGCCCCGTTGACCAATTACTGGGCACGAAACGTCCTTGCCCCAGTCCCCGCGGGTGTGCCAATTATATGACCGGCCACGCGAACGTGCGGATGCAACGCTATGCCGCAGAACACGATGCCCGCGATCTGGATACCGCCTTCCTGCTCAGTCAGTGGGCGCTGGACCAGTACGAACTGAATTTCCGCAACGAGCAGGAAGAATCTGCCCTGAATGTTCTCCAAGTACTCGGACAGCGCATGTTGAACACCTCGCTGGAGGCCGCCTACGCCACGGCGGTACGCGACCCCGCCCCCCCGCGGCACGACGCGCTGTTTCGCACGATGGAAAGGGGGAAAGCGCTACTGCTGGAGTTGGACCTGCGGGAAGGACTGGCGGACGCCGCCAATGCCCGTATAGTCCGGGACCTGCGGGAACGCCGCACCGAAATGCAGGAACTCAAGGATCGTTATCTGCGCGAGGGCCGACTTCCCCTGACGGACCTGGCAGGCTACCAGCAAGTCAGCGGGGAATACGAACGCTTGTCCGCGAGTTTGGCCCCGGAAGCCGGGAGCCTGCTGACCCGCTACGCCAGGAGCGACGACCATTACCCAACGGTAGACCAGGTGCAAAGTAAACTGGGCGACCGGCGGGCGCTGCTGGAATTTGCCGAATCCGGCAGCTCGATTCTCGGTCTTTACGTAGATGCGGATACGGTGATGAGCTACCGAGTAGATAGCAGACGGGTAGACTCGCTCGCTCGCCGGTATACAGCCGCCCTGCGTATGTCGGTGGTACACTCGGCCGATACCGCAGGCTACTATGCCGTAGCCAGCGATCTTCACCGTACCCTGCTGGGTCCGATCGCCGGTGCGGTTCGGAAACGCGAAGAATTACTGATAGCGGGAAGTCCCCTGCTGCAGGACCTACCCCTGTCGGCCTTAATGGATGGCCCCGACCGGTACCTTCTCGACCGGCTGATGATCCGGTACATACCGAGTTGGCGGGTGGAGCTACAACACGAGGAACGACGGCGACAATTTGCCGGAGGGGCCTCCCCGCGCCTGGCGGTCTGGACGCATCCGCAACTGACCCACTACTTTTTCGGACTCAACGATTATCTCGGCACCCGGGGGCGTGCAGACTTCCTCCCTCCCTCCACGGACCTAGCGGAGGCCGCCGGGGCCGATATCATCCATCTGTCGGTACACGCGCGCGGGAATTCCGCCCGGCTGCACGATAACTACCTGTACTTTTCCCCGAGCGACAGCCTGAACGGCATAGCGATCGGTCAACAGCCCCTCGGGGCCCGGCTCGTCGTGCTGGCCGCCTGCTCGACCGCGCGCGGGTATGCCAACCCCGGGGAGGGCACCTTCAGTCTGCAACGCAGCTTCCACGTCGCGGGGGTACCGGACGTAGTGTCATCGGTGTATGACATTCCGGCCGGGGCTACGGCCGCGATGCTGAAGGTGTTTTACCGGGAGTTGTTTGCGGGTAAAGCGGTCGAGTCGGCCCTACAAACGGCCAGAGTGTCCATGAGGAGCGGAGAAAATGGCGCACGCTATACCATGCCCGGTTACTGGGCCGGCTTGATCATCGGTTAACGGGGGGGCTTGGTGATGGGCTCGTCCAGGACCACCGGGATCAACCAAATGTCCAGCAAATCAATATTCCTGGCGAAAGGCATTCCGTATACGACGCCGGCAGCGTCCGTAAAGTCTTTCCTGAAGTTGTCTATACCGCCCAATTCATTACCGTTAATGCGGGCGGTATTCATTGGATAATAGCCGTACACCAGATCGTCGCTCGACAGGCGTAACAATATGAAGTACATCGGCGATTCGGGCCGGATGTAGTCCATCCACTGCGTAGTTACTTCTTTCTCGTAGGCCAGTAGAAAGCGATCTCTAGAAAAAGAGAAGGTGATGACCTCGTTAGGTTGACCGAAGGGATGAACGGCCCTTGGACAAGATTGCTCCGGCCGGTGCGCTGCGACAGCTACCCCCGAGTCTGCTGAATTACTACCGTCGGCGGTTTTGCCGATCAGGTGAAAGTGCTCGAAAGAAAAATCTACCGACCCTACCTCTTTCGGATGCTCGATGTCCCGGTAATTCTCCGGCTCGATTACTGTGAAATGCGTGATCACCTTTAACCGTTGCGGTAAGCCGTTGGACACCACAACTTCTTCTCCGTACGGGCCGACATCGCCCGGATCACTGTGTAATAGCGACGGTACCCGACGTGTAAACGGCGGAATGACCAGGTCATGGACGCGGCAGTTGAATCGACGAAATGCGTCATATGGCACGGGGGGCTCGCTCGTGACCGGCTCACGGCTTGTGGAGTCCGGCTTAAATGTAAAATAATAGTCTCCCTCGCTAGATTTGAATACGAAAAAACATTCGCGATCAACGTTCGCGATGGACTCGATCCGTGTGAGGGTCAAATTTTGCAAAGCCATGGGCAAACAGTTTGATTCAATTGATAAAATGGCGGATATATCGAGGCAGCTGCTCTTTCCCCTCGTCGGTCAGGGAAGTTAACATAGGTAAGCATGGCCCACACACCAACTCGTGACGCAGGCTAGGCTGATACTAGAGATTATCACCCAACGCACAAACTGGCAATGCTACTCATCCCTGACTTCCGATCAGCGGGGGACGGAGCAGACCTGCTTTCGAATTGTACATACCGAAGATAGGTGAAATGTAACCCTCCTACGCCGCATTCCCGTTAACCTGCCGCAAACGCCCAACCACCCGCCGGCCGGCCCCCATATACGCCCCCCCGTTCGTTATGTCGATTCAGAGCAGGAGGCTCGAAGACCTTATTTGGTTCGATGCCGCCCTTCGGGACGAGGCAGGGGATAAGGTCTGCGCCTGGGTCGTCTCGTTGGCGGGGCGAAAGATGCCCTGGCCCCTTGTTTTTCTTCCTGCGCTCCGGCGCCAAGCTGCCCTTCCGCCCGGGGGAGAAAATATTTATTTACGCCCCCGGATCGGGACCGGAACGGAGGGTGTAAATTGTCTGAGCGGATACAGGTTACCACCTATCTGGCCCGGCATTAATCCGGTATTCTAAGCCCATTAGCCTATGCACCCCCAGTCGTCCTCCCAGGAGCGGCGGCCATCCGCACCGATGACCCGGCGGCTTCCCGCCCAGCTTCTTCCCCCCTTCCAGCCCGATCCGGCTTTCGAACAATTGCTCACCCGCACCAATGCGTATTGCTATTCGGTGGATTACCAGACCGGTCGTTTCCGCTACGTGAGTCCGGGTATCCACCGGCTGCTGGGCTACGACCGGGCGGCGTGGCAAATGGGTGGTCCGCAGGCGGCCTTCGAGCACGTACACCCGGACGACCGCAGTTGCGTAACCGACATCTACGCCGAGATGAACCGCGAGCTACTACGGCATTCCATGGAAGACCGCGCAGAACTGAACTTCGTTTTCACCTGTCGTGTACGCGCGCAGCCGGGGCACTACCTCCACCTGAGCCACCACCTCACCTTCCCCAATATCGACCGCTACGGTAAGCCCCTCGCCGACTTTGCCCTGGTATCGGACATCACGTCGCTCAGGGTACCGCAGGTCTGTCAGCTAGAGGTGCACAAGGGCCCCGCCACCGACCCCGCCACCCGCAAGACGCTCCTCTTCGCCCGCCACGGCGCCGTCACCTTCTCCAAACGGGAGATCGAGATCCTCCGCCTGGTGGCCGAGGGCGTGGAAAGCCACGAAATCGCGCGGCGGCTATTCATCAGCTACCATACGGTGTGTACCCACCGGAAGAACCTGCTGCATAAGGCGGGGGTGAAGGGGCCGGTGGAATTGGTGGGGTATGGGCGGTTGGTGGGGTTGGTTTAGGGGTTGGATGATACTTTGATTAGTATATGCAAGAATAGCTAGCACAAGCGATTGTCACGGAAATTTGAAGTGTCGACTTTTACTTTAATCATAGTCTTGCGACACAACCAAATAACCGGTTATGCTACTACATGACCTGTACGCGTACCCCCAAAACGATGTCAACTATACTATTATTGATAGCAGCGCCGACCGATTAAGGCTCTGCCTTACACTCATTTTTTACTAGCCCCTTAGTAGATATTCTCTTATCTGCTCACCCTGTCTTCTGTAGACACAACCTATCTATCCATGAAACTTTTTATAGCCCCCCTTTGGATTTGCGCTAAACTCACGATTTGCTCTTTGGCACTGGCACTTATCCCCTATACATTAAGCGCGCAATTTCCAGATTTCTACAATTACGACCCCGTTGACATTTACAAACTAGATACGGTTGAGTCAGCATTACTGGCTGATTGGAGAAGAGAAGACTCAGCAATAACTATCGATACCGAATATGTCGAAACGACTTACGCTTACACTTTATACAAGGAAGCGAAAGCACGGCGGAACCAAGCAAGAAGGATGAGCAGAGACAGGCGACTGTATCAGCGGCCGGCTCTCAGCGATCTTTTGTCAGAACAAGCCAACCGAACCCTGGAATTAAAGAGAAAGGAGTTATACTTTGATTCCTTAATGACCCTATTCACCAAAATCAACCGAATGAGTCCCAAACCTAGGGGTGGGGATAATTTCTTTCCCGTAATGACTCCACGGCAAGCCAGATTCTTCTACAATGAACCTGACACCTCGAACATAGACTTCATTTCAAATGTCATTCTACAAACCAACATTGACCAAACAGCATCCAAATCAGATATTATAAGCGGCAATTTACTTATGCTTCGGGCCGACATATCTACCGCCGTAGCCCAGAACAGTGACACTACTAAAGAGGCTAGTTTCGATAATATTCTTTATGGCGGGCTCCTAAACGGCAAACTGACCTTTCCAGTAATCTTTGCCTCTGGCCCATATATGTCCTTCTATCTTCCAGTTGGCTTCAAAGCTTCCTATAATAATTACACTGTTAAGAGCGAAGAAGAACGTAGCGAAAACATTTTTTTTCGAGAACTCTTTGCCTCTGCCTATCTCCGTATTCCACTTACCAATACGAGAGCCAAAATTTCAACCAGTTTCTTTTTCAATGCCGAATTTGCGCACGTTAGTGGCAATTCCAGATTTTACGCCTCACTTCCCGATATTAGTTCTGCATTCACCATCGTTCGCGGCACGGCCGGATTCGAAGTGAAAAAGAGTCTGCGCATGGCTATCAACTTCCCGCTGTACCTGTCAATTGACTCCGTACCCGAGCTTGAGATAGCTACGGTTGGCTTCCAAATTGATCCGGCCCGGTTAGCCGATTAATTTGGTTTTTTTAACTGAGCCGCGCTGCCATGCGTGATGTCCAAAAAGGCAACTGATTTTGTCACAAACTTCCCCATTTCCTTAAGGGTATAATGATATTTTTCCATCAACTCCACACAAGCAGGGTCGACAATTTAGGACAATAATATCTTTGGAGTGCCCCCCCTACCCCACATTCCCATTAACCTCCCGCAAAATCCCTAAGATCCGCCGACTAGAGGCCTGGTCAAACAGCCCCAGCACCCCCTCGTCGTGCTGATCCGTAAACGGCGGCTCGAAAAGCATCTTCGGCTCGATGGTCCCGTTTTGCGTGAGGTAGCGGATGATGTTGTCGATGAAGGTCATCTGGTCGGCGCGGAGGGGGGCGGTGCGCAGGAAATCGGCGAAGGCGGCCCGGGCGGCGGCTTCGTCGAGACCTAACAGACTCCGGACGAACCTGCCCAGGGGCTGATCGCCGTAGGCAGCCTGGAAGTCCGCGCGGGTGCCCCGCTCGCCGCCGTCGAAGAGGAGTTGCTCCAGCTCGTCCAGCTCCGCGGCCGTAATGGGTTGGTTGGTCGACAGCTTACGGATGGTGACGTGGTGGCGGTGCTCCCGCAGGAAGGATTCGACGCGCTTGCGATAGAGCACGCCTGTGGTCGGAGCGATCGGGTCCTGCAACGTGATCTCCCCTACCGTGTCTTCGAAATCGGTATAGGCGATCGCCTGCTTCTCGTGCTCCAGGTACTGGAGCAGCTCGCGGATCTCCGTGCGGATCTCGTCGAGTTTGCGCTGACTGAGGTCGCGGTAAAAGTCCGGATCCTGCAGCGCGCCAATCAGCTCCGCCCGCCGGTAGACTTCCGGCACGCCGAACTTCTTACCGAGAGCATTGGCCGTTTCCACCAGGCGGTTTTCGAGCCGCTCGACGTCGCGGTTCATTTGCAGCAGTTTGGCTACCTGCATTTTCAGCATCATGAGGTCGAAGCGACGGGCCGACTCGTGCACCGAATCGGGCCGGGGCAGATCGGCCAGGTAAGTATTGATGCGGTGGATATCGTCGTTACTCAGGTTGTTCCAGCGGTCGCGGTCCTGGAAGGCGTCGACGTGCTCCTTTTGCATGGACACCCGAAAGCGCTTCATCTCCTCCGTTCCGTTCAGATGTTCCACTTCCGCGTGTAATCCATCGAGCAGGTCCGTCGCCAGCGCTCGATCGTCGGCATCCGCCGTTTGGAGTAGTAGCTGACTGAGCTGCAGCCGCGTTTCAAAGATCTGCCGCGTGACGGACTTCTGCGCGCTGCCGTCCTTCCCCTTCTGGTGCACGTCGAAGAACTCGAAATTCTGGCACACGTCGAAGATGCGGAAGTGCTCCTTCGGCCGATCGGGGCCGTACACGTCCGGACACAGCCGGGTACCCCGCCCGATCATCTGCCAGAACTTGGCGTAGGAACGGACCACCTTGAAGAAAACCAGGTTCAGCAACCGTGGCGCATCCACGCCCGTGTCCATCATGTCCACGGATACGGCCACCATGGGCTCCCGCTCTACGTACTTATCGCAGAAGTTCTTGATGATGCTCCGGGAGTGACTTACCCCGTTGTGGACGGTAGCGACGAAGTCCGACGGCAGTTCCGGGTACCGCTCGCGAAAACAGGTCGTGATGAACTCCGCGTGGCGCTTGTTGACGGCGAAGATGATCGTCCGGCCGAGTTTGTCGCCCCCCTCGATCTTCAGCCCGTGGGTCATCAATTCATCGAGGACTTTGTACACCGTGTCCTTGTTAAATAGCCACTTGTTCATGGCATTGGCGGCAATTTCTTCCGGGAACAGGCCGGTAGTATTGTCGCGGAACTCCTCCTCGTAGCGTTCCTTCTCCCGCTCGCTCAACTCCGCATAGCGAATGCCTTCCCGCAGAAACTGGGTGGAGACGTCGTAGTTGTCGTAGCCCTTCAGGTACACCGGAATGGCCGCTTCCAGGGGGTACTCGAAGGTCGGGTCGTCGTCCGAGCAGCCGAACAGTTCGTAGGTATTGCGGTCGATGGCCGACTTCGGCGTGGCGGTCAGGGCCACCACCAGCGCGTCGAAGTATTCGAAGATCGCCCGGTAGCGGTTGTACACGCTGCGGTGGGCCTCGTCGACCACGATCAGGTCGAAGTGCCCCACCCCGTAGAAGCGGGTATCCTCCTCCCGCATCCCGTCGATCTTATTCATCATCGTCGGGTAGGTGCTGAATACGAGGCGGGGGTCTTCGTCTTCCTGCGCTTCCGTCAGGTCCACCGAGCTGTAGTCCGGCAGGTGCTCGGCGAAGCTTTCCTTGGCCTGGGTGACCAGCGCGTTACGGTCGGCCAGGAAGAGCACCCGCTTTACCCATCCGTTTTCCGCCAGGAGCTTGACGAGGGCGGCGGCGGTACGAGTCTTCCCGCTGCCGGTGGCCATGACGAGGAGGGCACTGCGCTTGTTGCCGCGGAGCCCGGAGGCATTCGCCAGAAATTGCTCACTCACCCGCCGGATGGCCTCCTGCTGGTAGTCGCGTCCGGCAATATCGGGGTCGGGCGTAGCGAGGCGGATATCTTGGCGACGGGTACGTTGCGCTACCAGCCACTGCAGTTCCGCCTGGCTATAGAAGCCATACACGCGCCGCGGCTGTCCGTAGAAGGTATCGTCCCACAGCAGCGTATGGTAGCCATTGGTGTAGAAAATGACGGGTCGCTGTCCGGTTTCCGCTTCCAGGGCGTCGGCGTAGAGGCGGGCCTGCCGCTCCCCTACTTCGGTGTTCTTGCTGGTCCGCTTGGCTTCGATGAGGGCCAGGGGCAGGCCATTGGTGTCCCAGAGCACGTAGTCGACGAAGCCGTTACCGCGCGGGTTATCGGCCGTCACGGGCATCCCCTTCACCGGGTACTCCAGTTCCCGACCCGGTCGCAGATCGAGCCAGCCGGCTTCGCGCAGGGCGGCATCGATGAGGTGGGTGCGGGTCTGGGCTTCGGTAAATTCGGTGGCGACCGGTACGCTGCGACCTTCCTTGCGGTGGTAGATTTTCGCGCGTTGGGCCTGTTGTTGATTCCGGTACGCGGCCAGCTTTTCCTCGCTTTGGGCGGCTTTCTCCCGCGCCTCGTCGCGCTCCTTCTCCAGTCGGGCGAGTCGTTGCTCCAGCGTCAGACCGATCTCGACGGCCTCGGAGAGTTGCTGGCGGAGTTTACGGGTGGGGCCTTCTTTGGGTAGCTGCGCCTCGTCGAAGGTACCGGGCAGGTCAGGTTCGGTGGCGCTGTACTTACCGGCTACCCACTTCAGGAAGGGGAAGAGATACTTCAGGGCAATGTTGGCGTCGCGGCTAGTGACCCGCCGGCCATAGTGGGCGGCCGTATTGCCGTACTTGCGCACGATGTGGAGCCCGTCGACAAACTGCCGGGGCAGCAGCCGCTCCAGTTCCGGCTCGGTAAGCAGGCTGTTCAGGCCGGTATTGTAGGGCAGCTCCAGTACTTCCAGCTTGTACAGCTCGTGGATGGCCTGCTCCAGTGCCAGGCGTGAGTAGCTCAGGCTGCTGACCGGCTCCGGGTGGGCGCGCAGTTCGGCACGGCGGGTCTTGGTGTACAGCTCCGGCCATTCGGCGCGGAGGAAGGTGAAGTTGCTCACTTACTGGGGGTGCGTAGTGCTCAAATATAGGCAGCAACTGGCTAAGGCGGGGATTTGGGCGGCGGAGCGCAGGAGAAATGCAATTCCGGGAAGCGATCGATCTTATAACCACCCGCTTCGGCAGACGATCTCCGCTAGCGCTGCGTTTGGCGGACGAAGCTGACAACAGTCGTCTGCCCAGCGTAGCTGGTCCGCCGACGGGTCGGCTCGCATAAAACATCAGATCCTGTGATCGTAATATCAAAATATCATAATAATATGTGATTACGATCTTGATTTATTATCTTTTGGGCATGATTGAGCGTACGCTAACTCACCGAATAGCTGCTAAAGTCGGTCGCGGCAAGGCGATCGTGGTGATCGGTCCGCGGCAGGTAGGCAAGACCACGCTGATCCGGGATTTTCTCCGGGGCAGCGATGTACAGTTCTTCGACGGCGACGATCCGACGGTGCGTGCCGTACTGGACACCCCCAACACCGCGCGCCTGCGGGACCTGATCGGCAATAAGCCCGTGGTCTTCATCGACGAAGCCCAACGCATCAACAACATCGGCCTCACGCTCAAGATCATTGTGGACCAATTTCCGGAGGTGCAGCTCTGGGTAAGCGGGTCTTCTTCCTTCTCCCTTTTCAACGAGCTCAACGAACCGCTGACGGGCCGAAAATGGGAGTACGAGTTATTTCCGATCAGCTGGGAAGAATACCAGCACCACGTCGGTTTTTTGGAGGCGGAGCAGCAACTGGCCAGTCGCCTGATCTTCGGAATGTACCCGGACGTAATGAACCATCCCGGTGAGGAGGCCGAAGTACTCCGGAACCTGGTCGGCAGCTATCTGTACAAAGACGTCCTGGCGCTCGCGGGCATCCGCAAACCCGAGGTCCTCGACAAGCTAGTGCAGGCCCTGGCCCTACAGATCGGCAGCGAGGTCAACTACAATGAGCTCAGCGGCCTGGTGGGTATCGACCGGATCACGGTGGAGAACTACATCTCCGTGCTTGAGAAGGCTTTCGTAGTGTTCCGGCTGCCCAGCTTTAGCCGGAACGTACGCAACGAGATCAAGAAGGGAAAGAAGGTGTACTTCTACGATACCGGTATCCGCAACACGGTCATCGGCGATACGACCGATTTGTCCCTCCGCGCCGATGTCGGTCCGCTCTGGGAAAACTTCCTGATTGCGGAAAGACTAAAACAAAATCGGTACAAGGGCACGGGGGCACGCGGCTACTTCTGGCGTACCACCCAGCAGCAGGAAATCGACTACGTCGAGGTGGTGAATGGCCGGATCGGCGCCTACGAATTCAAATGGAACCCCAAGCGCAAGGCGGCTATCACAAAGACCTTCACCAACAGCTACGAGGCTACCGGCTTCATCGTCAACCGGGATAACTTTCGGGAATTCGTGATCATCTGATCGGGCAAGCTAACAGCTCGGGTGCCACCTTCATCGGTCGGCTTGCAAACACAACTCGCACCCCTTATCTTTGTTATCCAACCAGATAACAAGATGCCCCTCATTCACCATTTGGATGGTGTCAAAGTCCTGATGTACATGAACGATCATCCACCACCCCACTTTCACGTTGCCTATGGTGAACACGAAGCACAGGTCGAAATCGCTACGCAGGCCGTTATGCACGGTACGCTACCAAAAAATAAGTTGAAGAAAGTACGGGACTGGGCCAAAGAGAATAAGGAGAACTTACTGGCGCTATTCAACCGATTAAACCCGCCCATCAAACGATGAACCGCCCGATCAACATCCTACAGATCACCGAGCTGAAGGGGCACCGTATATCCTGTGTCTTCAACAACGGGGAGTACCGCACCATCGATCTACTCCACTTGCTGGACAAATGGAAACCCACGCCGGAGAGCCTGACCGCGGAATTATACGATGCGGAAAAAGTCAGCGGGGTAGCCGTAGAAAACGGTACGCTGACCTGGCCGAACATCACCACCTGTATGCACCTGCTGGGACCGGAGGAAGTAGAAGTCCCCCTCGACATCGATCCGGCGGTCTTGTATGAAAACAGCACGGTTGACCAAAAACGCGATAGTGCCCACATCTTGGGCAGACAGCTCAAGCAGGCCCGTAAAGCCGCAGGACTTACGCAAGCGGCCCTGGCGAAAAAGGTAGGTAGCACGCGGCACTACATCAGTCGGATTGAAGGGGGAAAATCGGACATCGGCTATAAAACCCTCCGGAAAATAGCGGAGGTAGGTTTGGGTAAGCGACTTGAGTTCGTTGAAAAGTCGGGGCGGGGCACATCCGTCGTCCGCCGCGAGTCCACCACCCGCCGGCCGAAGGGTGGGCGAAAAAAAACGCATCCGCGGTAAGTATCCCGAAGGTCCTGGCCCGTCACGAATTTATTTCACCCCGGGTTGTAAAGTAACGTCCTGTATTAATGTCCCCGCAGCTGATGGTTTGCGAGCTCCACACGCTGCGTATGGAGGGTTAAAGATCTAAACCCACCCGCTTCGGCAGACGAACTCCGCTACGCTGCGTTCGGCGGACGAAGCTGGCAACAGTCGTCCGCCCAGCGCAGCTGGTCTGTCGACGGGTCGTCATTAGTGGGTCTTAAACTTATTCCATTTTGCTCGAAGCAAACCAGCAACCGCAACCTCGCAGAAATACTGCTTATAATCATTTGGCTCTGGATAGATGTACACTCTGAACTCTCGAACCTCCGCCATTGCCGCCTGCAATCGCTCATCCGACATACTCGCCCGCTTACTTCGCGAATTGGTTTCCTTCATCGTTTCCGCAAGGTTGACATGATCTTCTTCCGACATCCCATCGAAAGCAATCAAGTATGCAAGAGAACTTTGGTAATGATCTCCACCGTGGCCATGCTGCTTGAATCGGCTGAAGATGTCTCGACTTCTTCCAACGTAGACCGGCCTGACACCTTCAGACGTATTTTCGCCGAAGACGTATATGCCACTAATGGTATTATTCTTTTTTCGATCCTGGTTATTCTTGGCATTAAAAGCACCATGCTTTAGCCTACTTAGTGTAATAGGCTGAAAAGACTTTACAAGCTTGCCATCTGAGGACTTTACCAATGTATGAAAGTCTTTTAGCTGCGGGGCTTTCTTTTTAGCAAGTTGCTCCAAACACTCCGTTGCAATGCGGTCCGAAGTGTCGACTAGCTTTTTTAATTCCTCTGGGGTCATACTTCCACACTTGGCACCTCCGCCCCAAACAACTCCCCCCGAAAAGCCCGCTGCAACAACGCCTGAAAAAGGTCGTCAGCCTCGGCGAGGGCGGTTTCGGCTTTATCTTTTAATATTTCTTTCTGACTTAATAATTTAGCAAATTTGCTTTGAAGGTGTAAAGGAGGCACTTTCACTTTCATCGTTTTCAATTTAGCCCCGGTCAAATGCGCAATAGTAACTGAAGAGCTATAGTCTCCAAAGCCATTGTTTTTAGACTGGTAATAAAACCAATTAACTAAGTATTCAGAGTTCACCAGCATATTGTTCACGCGCAGTCTATGCAGGGCCTTTTGATAGTAACAATTTTCTATCTCTCCTTTCCATATTGCAGCCCTACCTATCTCTCCTCCTTCGCAAACTAAAATATCTCCTCTTTGAAGTCCGTACTTTTCTTCCTCATCTTCTTCTATGTCCATTGTATAAATTGAATCGAGGTCAAATTTGAACCACTGAACATTGGCATTACGCAAGTACATTCTCTGCCTATTTCCGTGCTGCCGCCGTTTATCTAGCATTTTGCCAAGCCGAGAAGTAGCGACAGCTTTCATTGAATAGACTTTCCAATTATCGCTTCCCCCTCTCAGTTCATCCCCAAACATCTCCAAAAACAAGCTCTCCCCCAGCTCCCCGTAGGCCGCGATCTCGGCGCGCAGCAGCTGCCGCTGCCGGTCGGCCAGGTCCAGGGCGGCGGCAATGCGGCGCTGGACGGGGAGGGGGGGTAGGGGTAATTGAATCTTTTTTATGTGGCTGGGACCAAAGTTCAATTGTGCGGATCCAGTAATTAATTTTTGTAGTTGGTTTGTGAATAAACGAGTCTGCAAAAAGTATTTAAAATATTCTAATGTGATTTTGCCTTCTTTTTTTGGCCTAAACCTCATTGTGCTAGTGTTCATGCATATCGGAATATGTTCCGGTCCTAGAAAAGCTATCTTCTTTGAAAACTTTTCGACAACTATCCCTGAACATGCTATAACTAAATCTCCAGCATCGGCCAAAAAATGAGCATACTTTCCGTAAGCTTCTTCTTCACTGATGTACTTATCTGTTGTACTTAAATCAACTTGATTATCATTAATATTACCACCGTTTAAAAGCTTGATTCCAGAGTTGGTAAATTGCCACTTTCGGACCCCTGGACCTTCCTGAAAGAAAAGGACTCTTGGAATTTTTACGATTTCCCACCCTATACACTCGGTGCTCAACATTTTCATTTTAGCATACTTTCCAACTCCTCCAATCCCTCGAACCGCTCCTGCTCCAGCGCCTTGATGCGCGCGATGATGGTGGCCGGCGGGTCGTAGTCGACTGCCTCGTACACGATTTCCTTGTACCGGTTGATGCTCAGGTCGTAGTCCTGCTCCTCGATTTCAGCCTTCGGGACGAAGAAGCTCCGGTCGGTGCGCTTACGGCCAATTTCGGCTTCACGGTCGTGGAAGCGGGCTACAATATCGGGGATGTCGTTCTCGGCGATCGCGGCGCGCTTATCGTCCAGACTGAAGCCATCGGCCTGCATATCGTAGAACCAGACGTCGTCGGTGCCGCCGGTGCCCGTTTTGGTGAAGAAGAGGATGGCCGTACTCACCCCCGCGTAGGGCTTGAACACGCCGCCGGGCATGGATACCACCGCCTTTAATTTATGCTTCTCGATGATCTCCTTCCGGATCGTCTTGTGCGCTTTCGAGCTGCCGAAGAGTACCCCGTCCGGCACGATCACGGCCGCGCGTCCGCCGGTGGTGAGCATGCGCAGCATAAGGGAGAGGAAGAGCAGTTCGGTCTTCTTGGTCTTGGCGGTCTGCAGCAGGCCGGGCTCCACGGCGTCGTAGTCGAGGCTCCCCTTGAAGGGCGGGTTGGCGAGGATGAGGGAGAATTGCTCCCGCATATCGGCGTTGGCGTTGCTGAGGCTGTCGCGATTGTGGAGGTTCGGCTCGTCGATGCCGTGCAGCTGCAGGTTCATGGCGGCGATGCGGAGCATACTGGGGTCGTTCTCTACCCCGGTGAACATCTCCGTGTTATAGTGCTCCCGAAAGGCCCGGTCGTTGAACCAGTCGCGATGCTGATCGTGCAGGTACTCCCCTGCGCTAACCAGGAAGCCGGCCGTACCGCAGGCGGGGTCACAGATGGTATCGTCTTTGGTGGGTCGGGTCATATCCACCATCATGCGAATGATGTGGCGCGGCGTGCGGAACTGTCCGTTGCGGCCGGCGCTGGCGATCTTCGAGAGCATATACTCGTAGAGATCGCCCTTCGTATCGCGGTCGGCCATCTCGATCTTATCGATGCCCTGCACGACCTGGTCGAGCAGTCGCGGCTTGTCGATCATAAAGGTGGCGCCCTTCATGTACTCGGTGAAGACGCCGCCGGCCTTGCCTACGGTTTTCATCTTGTCGAAGGCGGTGAGCAGGCGGGGCGTTTCCTTCGCGGCTATTTCTTCCTCGGTACGGACGTCGACGCCCCGCGTAAATACCTCGTGCAGCGACTTCGGGTCCATTTGCACGAATTGGCTCCACCGCAGGGCTTGCTCGCGCGGTCCGTAGATCGGATCCTCCACCTCTTCGCCGAGCAGGTTCGCTTTCCGTTCCTCCTTGACCTGCCGCTCGTCCAGCCGCCGCAAAAACAGCAGGTAGGTAAACTGCTCGATGACGGTGAGGGCGTTGGTGAGTCCGCCATTGGCGAAGTGGTTCCAGATGGCGTCTACCTGGGACTTTAGGGGGCCGGTGATCATGGGGTGTAAGGTAGGGAAATTCAATATTCTATCGACACCCCCCCTAACTTACCCGCGTTTAATGTGACGATCTACCAGATGAAGTTAGCGCCGACAGAACTTTTAAAGCTTCTAATAATACGACGGTCAAAGTTTATAGGCTTAATTACATCTACGCTATCAAATACAGCGTTATGAAAACTTGCAATATTGCGATCTCTGTACATCTCGTCTATCACAGTCAAATTTTGCTCTAGAGCTATTTGGTCTCTGATCTTTTTCACTCTGCGTTCCCACTGCATGTCTCTTTCATTAGATGTCAAATCTGTTACTGGGACTATTCTTGAAGTATCCAATTTAAAAAATCTCGCCCTAACCATTGAAGAACCTGTGAAATCAGAATCGTAATATTTAGAGGTATAAAGATTTGCATAATCAAAGTTACAATTAGTGAGATCAGAATTTTGAAAATTACTATAACGAATGGTAGCGTTTGCAAAGCAAGAATGCGCTAAATTACCTTTTCTGAACTGAGCAAGTAAAATGTCTTGATTGGCTAAAAAACTGTATTCAAAATTAGGATTCGGTTGTAATGGGAATTTTACAAAAAGTGACGCAAGAGCTCCAAGCAGTTGACCTCTTTCACGACTTGCAAAAGTTTTCCCTGTTATAATAGTATCGCTTAGCACCATCTCATATTTAACGGTGTCGTAAGGCGCCAAAGCCTCAGATACTGTTGCTATCCTATGCACGAGCGGCTGCGGGACTTCCCAAACATCATACAGCCCTACCTTAGGATCTGCCAATTTAGCCTCGTATAAATCTCTAATCAAATCCGAGGCCATCTGGCTATTTGTTGATACGACTTGTTGAAGGTTCTGTTTTCTGAATAACTCAGTCTGCTGTCCGATAGATCTATTAGATTCAACCAGCTGTCCGTTCTGAATATATAAGAAAACGACCGTCGCAATAGCGGTTAAAACGGTTACAAATTCTAGTACCAATATAGCCTGAGCATTAATTGACTTATTATAAGTTGAGGTTAAATTACCTTCCTGAGCCTCCCCTCTGCTTTTTAATTGTGAACTCGACGATTTTGACTTTCTTTCAGCTAGACTATTTTCCAACTGAAGCATTCTTTTAGAAAGGTTTGATAATTCTTCTTCTAGAAAAGAAGTTTCCTCTCTTTTTTTATTCGCATCCATAATGCAAGTATAAGTTCCAATTGTATGTTAAAATTTTAGCTACAGCGGTTACTAATGACAATAATACCATTTGGATGTTTGCTACTGATCCGGAGAGCGCCAAATTTTCAACTGTTCGCTCAAAGTCCTACTTTATTCCTCGATACCAATTGCTCCATCAACGGTCCAGTTACTTATCCAGCGATTAGCCTCCAAAAAAAAACCCCGCCGATTAGAATCATGCACCGTAGTACAAAAAATCACCAAGTCCAACCGCTTCATGAAGTCTTTTAACCGGCCGGGGGGTAGGCGCTGTTGGACAACAACTTGGTTGTCCGAGGTAATTGCGGAATGATATCAGATTAAATCAACACAAAGTCGAAAATTCCGTGCTAGACATTCGCCACATGCACTTTTATTCGCCAAAATCGAACCAGATTGTAGGCCAGGCTGCTTAGCTTGATACCAATATTCCATCTGCTGCTTACTTAACATTAGAGCTTCTAATATTTATAATAACAGGAAGAAGAAAAGCACTTACGTCAAAATAACAAGTTCAATTAACTTATGGCCCCTGAATTAATATTCCAGACTATCTCCTAATCCTACAAACTGCCATTGTCAAATCTAATAAACCACTATATTAAACGCGGCACCCACTATGGCGTTTCATTAATTACTACTGAAGCTTTGAGGGGAGTTATCAAGACATTATAGGCTTTTAACTTCCGGAGTTCATTTTGGAAGTTTTGAACAGTATTATCTCTGGCAGATAACAGCTTATTACTTAATTCATCCTTACGGTCATCAATAGAACTTAATAATTCCTCAAGATCACCATCTGTATCTACCGGGCAAGTATCTTTTATGTTTTGAAGGGCATAGTCAGCTTTTTGAAGAGACTCGACGGCGGAATTTACCATAAATTGGTAGTCCTCGTATAGATCGAGTACATCATACATGTTCTGCTCCAGTTGCTTAATGTTGTCATCGATAAACTCTCGATCCATAACCTCTCTTAATTCGCTAAGAAGATCAATGGATAATGGATCTATATTTACCAATTCAAACATGTTTTCCTTCACATTATCTGCCCGATCAGCTAGATCCGTACTAAGCTTTTTGAGATATTCCTGCTCTGTCGCTATGAAGTTCATTTGCTTGTCAGCCTCCATAGCAAATGTCAATATACAATTTAACCGCCCTAACTTATTGTTTCTCTCTTCTAAATCTCCTTTGGGCGCCAAAGCTCCGATAAAGCTGACTACGGTACTTACATATGGATTAGTGAGTATTGGAATATTATCTGGCAATTTAAACGCTTTTTTCTGATTGTCTTTCAAATAAGTCAACCCAGTTGTGAACGCCTCAAAATTAGTAGGATTACTCAACTCCGAAACTGCTGACATCGCATCGCCCCAATCGAAGGCGGTTAGTAGATCTCCACTTTCATCCTCAATTCTTGTTGAAATTGCTAATGCATGACCATACCTATTGAGGATCGATGCTAAGTAGACCTCATTTGCCTTATCTTTTAAGACTTCTTGTTGCTCCTGAATCAACCTTGTCTGTTCTTGAATAGCCTCAAGGGCTTGAAATTTTTGTTCTAATCTCGCCATCCTGGTCCTCAAGCCAGCTAAATCATTGGAAGTGGTTTCAGTATTGTCTCTCAACTCTTCCAATATATTCCGTTGTGTTTCAATTTCCGCTTCAGATTCGCTGACTTTATTCCTAATTTCTTGGGCTTGAGCAGACAAGGCTTCGATCGTCTGTTGCCTATCTTCATCTAGCGCTTTGACTAGTTCTGTGGTGACCTCCTCCGGTGTAGGCTGTTCAACTTCGCCCTGCGCAAGTAGTGACGAAACTGAGCATACAATGAGCACGAGTATTTTTGAACGTAGGAGGAGTATATTATTCATGTGTACCTGGTTATAATATAGAGATAAGTTTATCGAGAAGTCAATTCATATTAACAATAATAAGGGTTCCCACGCTACTAACCTAAGCCAAAGGAAGTTAACCTCAACAATCACTATATATAATGAGCCTCATCTATTTACCTTAAAGGAAGGTGAAGATGGGGCTTCTCGAGCAGCTCTGGCAAGTCCAGTATATATCCAGATGCCTTTCAGTAATACCCCTTTTCCTGCGCACCGTCGCCAAAAAAATGAAGGCACAGGAAAAGCCGAGCAGTACCCGCTATCCTTGTCTGTCTGCTACCGTAGAGAGAGGAAACTGCCCGGCAATTCTTAAGTTTGACCCAAACTACTGACGTTCCGCCCCTTAGTCACCAGCCTCCCTCCCAATGCGCCTCCTACTCCTCCTAACCGCCCTCCTCCTAACCCTACCCACCACCGCCCAACGCAGCAAAAAAGCCACCCCCGAGGAAGAAACCCCCACCCACCTACAATCCGGCACGTACGGCGCGATGAAATGGCGCAGCATAGGCCCCTCAGTAACCTCCGGCCGAGTAGCCGACTTCGCCGTAAACCCCACCAACCCCAGCGAATACTACGTAGCCACCGCCTCCGGCGGCGTCTGGAAGACTACCAACCGCGGCACCACCTACGAACCGCTCTTCGACGGACAGGGCTCCTACTCCATCGGCTGCGTATCGCTGGACCCGAATAATTCGCAGACGGTCTGGGTAGGCAGCGGGGAGAACCAAAACCAGCGCTCCGTAGGCTACGGCGACGGGGTCTACAAATCCACCGACGGAGGGAAGTCGTGGAAGAATATGGGGCTGAAGGAGAGCGAGCACATCGCTAACGTGATTGTCGACCCCACTGATTCCGACATCGTATGGGTAGCCGCCTACGGCCCCGTCTGGAGCAACGGCGGTGACCGCGGCGTCTACAAATCCACCGACGGCGGCGAGACCTGGGAAGCCAGCAAGCAGATCAGCGAATACACCGGCTGCAACGACCTGCGCATGGACCCCCGCGACCCCAACGTGCTCTACGCCGCCTTCCACCAGCGGCAGCGCAAGGTGTACACCTACCTCGGCGGCGGACCGGAATCCGGTCTCTACAAGACCACCGACGGCGGCGCCACCTGGAACCAGCTCAAGGGTGGACTGCCCGGCGGTGACCTCGGGCGCATCGGCATCGACGTATCCCCCGTCAACCCCGATGTGGTGTACGCCGTAGTCGAAGCCCCCGACGGCAAGGGCGGCATCTACCGCAGCGACAACGGCGGCGCCAGCTGGAGCAAGCAGAGCGGCACCTTCACCAGCGGCAATTACTACCAGGAGCTGACCTGCGACCCCGTCAACGTGGACCGCATCTTCATCACCGATACCTACTACAAAGTCAGCGACGACGGCGGCAAGACCGTCCGCAATCTCGGCGAGCTCAACAAGCACATCGACAACCACGCCATCTGGATCGACCCCGCCGATACCGACCACCTCATCGTCGGATGCGACGGCGGCATCTACGAAACCTGGGATTTCGCCGGTACCTGGCACTTCAAGGAAAACCTCCCGGTCACGCAGTTCTATAAGGTGGCTACCGACCAGTCCGGGCCCTTCTACCACGTCCACGGCGGTACCCAGGATAACCTCAGTCTGGGAGGCCCCAATAAGAATACCAGCATCAACGGCATCGTGAACGCCGACTGGTACATCACCAGCACCGGCGACGGCTTCGAATCGCAGGTAGATCCCACCGACCCGAACATCATCTACGCCCAGGCGCAGTACGGCAGCCTGCGCCGCTTCGACCGCCGCAGCGGCGAGTACCTGTTCATTCAGCCCACCGAAGGCCCCGACGACGAGCCGCTGCGCTGGAACTGGGATGCGCCGCTGACCATCAGCAGCCACCAGCCGACGCGCCTGTACTACGGCGCTAATAAGGTCTTCCGCACCGACGACCGCGGCAACAGCTGGCGGGTAATCAGCCCCGACCTCAGTCGCGGCGTGGACCGCAATACCCTGCCCGTCATGGACCAGGTCTGGAGCGTCGACGCCATCGCCAAGAACGGCTCCACTTCCATCTTCGGACAGACGACCACCATCGCCGAAAGCGCCCTGGACGAGAACCTGCTCTGGGTCGGTACCGACGACGGCCTGCTGCACAAGACCACGGACGGCGGCGACAGTTGGGAAGCCTACGATAACCTCACCGGCATTCCCGACATGAGCTACGTCAACCAGGTCATCGCCGGTCTCCACGACCGCGACGTGGCCTACGTCGCCTACAACAACCATAAATACGGCGACTTCAAGCCATACCTGCTCAAAACCAGCGACGGCGGCGCCACCTGGACCAACATCGCCGGTACCCTCCCCGAGCGCGGTAGCGTCTACACCATCGCCGAGGACCATGAGGATCCCAACCTGCTCTTCTGCGGTACCGAGTTCGGCGCCTACTTCTCCCCCGACGGCGGCGAAAACTGGGTCGAGCTCGGCAGTGGTCTGCCCACCATAGCCGTGCGCGACATCGAGATCCAGCGCGGTGAGAACGACGTGGTGATTGCCACCTTCGGCCGCGGCTTCTACGTCCTGGACGACTACAGCAGCCTGCGCAATATCGACGAGCAGACCTTCGAGGAAGAGGCCGTCCTCATGCCCACCCGCGACCCCTGGCTCTACGTGGAGCGCGCGCCGCTCGGCCTCCGCGACAAGGGCCACCTCGGCAGCAGCTACTTCCGCTCCGATAACCCGCCCTTCGGCGCCGCCTTCACCTACTACGTCAAGGAAAAGCCGAAAACAATCAAGGAACTCCGCCAGGAGCGCGAGCGCGAGATCATGGACCGCAAGGAATCCGTCTACTACCCCAGCGTCGACTCCTTCCGCCTCGAGCAGCGGCAGCAGGACCCCTACCTCCTCTTCACCATCCGCAACGAGGCGGGCGAAGTCGTCCGGCAAATTAAGCGGGCGGCGAGCGCAGGAATGAGCCGTTTCCACTGGGACCTGCGCTATCCCCCTGCGGACCCGGTCAATCGTCGCTACACCCCGGCACCCGATCAGCTCTTCGGCAGCGCCTCCGCGGGACCTCTCGTGCCTCCGGGTAACTACACCGTCGCCATGAGTCAATTCTTCGACGGGGAACTCACCGAGCTGGCCGAGCCGGTCGCCTTCCGCGTCAAGTACCTCGATCAGGCTACTTTGCCCACGGAAGACTGGAATGAGTACGACGCCTTCGTCCGCGACGTGATGGACCTCAGCAAGGCTCTCAGCGCCGCCGCCGACATTCGCGGCAACCTCAGCGACCGCCTGGAGGCCCTGGAAACGGCCGCACTGGAGACCACCGGTAGCCCGGAAGCCGCCCTCACCACCCTATACGATCTTCGCGACCGTCTTGCCGACTTCACCACCAAACTCTACGGCGACCGTACCCGCAGCTCGCTCGAAATGGAGACCCTACCCTCGGTGGCCGGCCGCATCGGCAGCATCGAATACGGTATGTGGAACGTGACCTCCGACCCCACCGAGACCTTCAAGGAAAGCTACCGCGTGGCAGCGGAACAGTTCGCGCCCCTCCTGGACGAGCTCAAAGCCATCGATGCCGACGTCCGTGACCTAGAGCAGGATTTGGAAGCGGGCGGGGCCCCCTACACGCCCGGCCGCTGGCCCGACTGGTCCCGCGAGTAGGATGCTGCCTCCCGGCAGCGGCAGTAGAATGCGGTCTCCGACCGCGAAGTAGGAAGCAGCCTCCGGCTGCGCAGTAAAACCCGGTTTCCCCCGATAGCTATCGGGGCGACATCACCACTCAAATAGGAGACGAACTCCACCGTACTTCGTTTGGCGCCATACGGTAGCGGGGCGACAGCCATGCAAGCGCTCTCTTCATCGCCAGATTTATACGTTTACGCTATATCCCAAAGCACCATCTATGGAATTCCACTGCCATATTCTACCTATAAGCTATAATTTAGGTAACGTAATCCCCTAATTTACGTTAATTAGGGGATTACAATCTCCTAATTATGCTTCTGCGCCGCCTCCAATTAGCAAACCTGCAAGATCGCTTACGGCCAAACAAGGTGGTTGTCTTGGTAGGTCCCCGTCGCGTAGGTAAGACCGTACTGCTCCGGCAACTCATCGACGAGCTACGGGAACCCCACTTGTTGCTGAATGGAGAATCGATGAGTACCACCGAGGTACTGGCACGCAGAACGCCGGCAAACTACCGGTCCCTCTTGGGCGACCGACGTCTTCTTATTATTGATGAAGCACAGAAGGTGCCCGAAATCGGACTGATCCTCAAGCTGATGATCGATGAAATCGAGGGCTTGCGCATCGTCGCCACCGGTTCGTCAGCCTTCGATATTGAAAACCTCACCGGTGAACCGTTGACGGGTAGAAAATACACCCTCCGCCTCTTCGCCCTCTCCGAAAAGGAGCTAACGCAGGTGGAAACACGGCTCGATGCCCGGGATCAACTGGAACAACGGATGGTCTTCGGCAACTATCCCGAGCTAGTCCAGATGGACTCCAACCAGGAACGACAGCTGTATTTACAGGAATTGGTCAATACCTATCTACTGAAAGACATCCTGACCTTCGAGGGCATCCGGAACAGTGACAAGCTACTTTCACTCCTTCGCTTGCTGGCCCTGCAGGTCGGTTCGGAAGTATCCAATGTCGAACTCGGTCGACAATTGGGTCTCGACAAAAAAACGGTCGACCGATACCTAGACCTACTAACCAAGGTGTTCATCATCCATCGAGTCAGCGGTTTCAGCCGTAACCTCCGTAAGGAAGTGGTAAAGAGCAAACGCTGGTACTTCTACGACAATGGTATCCGCAATGCCCTGGCCGGAAACCTGAACCCACTCGCTACCCGCCAGGACGTAGGCGCGCTCTGGGAAAACTACGCCCTATCAGAGCGGCTAAAGTACCAGTCGTATACAGGAATGCTCAGTTATAACTACTTCTGGCGCACCTACGACCAGCAAGAAATCGACTGGATCGAGGATCGTGGGGGGCAGCTGTACGCCTATGAGCTTAAATGGAATCCGAAAAAACAGCCCCAAGCACCCGCGGCGTGGGCGAAGGCGTATCCGGCGGCGAGCTTTGAGGTTATCAACCGAGATAACCTGAGCGACTGGATTGGCAAATGGGGATAGCGGGTGTTTTCCGGTGGTTGATCGTTTTCGCGGCCGGCTGCAAGGAACACTAGCTGGACGTACAACGGGACAAAGCGGCCATCGGGGTACGTACCCCGGCCCCGGCGGTGCAGCCTACAAAGCGGAAGTACGGGCGTTCGTAGAGCGGCAGGTCCGCTAACCGCCATCGCTTCGCGCCCTAACCGGCCTTCCCTTTTCTCTTAAGGTTTCCGTGCCCGGTACAAGGAGGGCAACTGCCCCGTTTCAGACAGGTAGATTTCCACTTCCACGATATGCGTACCCCTTTCGTCCAGCCCCTTATCCTGTTCCTGTTGTTCGGGCTTCCCTTGACCCTGTTTACTCAGGACGCCTACGCGCCCGGCTACCTCATCGATCGCAACGGCAAGCGGGAGGAGGTGCAGATTCTGCAAAAGGACTGGCGGTATAATCCCTCGGAAATCCAGATCCGCCGTGGAAACGATCAGGAGTGCATCAGTGTGCCCACCGAAGCCCTGCGGGAATTTTCCATCCCGGGAAAATCCCGTTACGTTAACTTCGAGGTGGCGATTGAAAAGTCTTCCGTTAGCCGCACGACCCGCGAGACTACCCCACCGATGCAGCAAGTCGAACGGGTGCTCTTACGGGTAGAGGTCGAAGGGAAAGCCGGTATGTATAGTTACCTCGCCCCTAAGGTGAAGAAATATTTCCTTTCGTTGGACAGCGGATTACCGAAGCAGCTTGTCTACACCATTACCCGGGCTCCGGACGGGAGCATTTCCGAAAGCCGGACCTTCGTAAGGCAGCTGGACCGGTTGCTGGCCTGCGATGGTAATTTTTCCGTCCCTTCCGAACTGAAGTACCGGATCGCCGAACTCCGGGAGGTCATCCTCGACTACAACTCCTGCATGGAGGGAGGCTCCCGGACCGTCTACGAGAACATTCCCCCAGCCACAAAACCCTATCGCATTACCCTGCTCCAGGGCATCTATCGTACCGATTTCAAATTGATCGAGCGGGAGGATAATTCGGTGCGAGTGAACTCAGAAAATCGTACGGTCCTCCGTCTGGGTGTGGAAGCGGAATACGTGACTCCCTACGCGGAGAACATGCTTTCGGTCCTGTTTCGACCCAGTTATTACCACTTTTACGCGTCCGGCTACGCCAGTGCCCCGGAAGCGTCGCAATTCGTCATGGATTACAGCGCCTTCGATCTTCCGTTGGCGGTCCGCTATTACCGTTCCGTGCGCGAGGACATAAAAGCCTACGCTACGGGAGGGATAGGCGTCATCGTACCCTTCGGAGAGCTGTACGAAAACGGCCAGCAAGTGCTCAAGCTGAAGAGCCGCCTTTCGGCCACCGCCGATATCGGGGTTCGCTACCGGGATCAGTGGAGCCTGGCCATCGGCTACGAAGCACAGGGGAACGGCCTGGGTGGGGAAGCGTTGCGCAGCAGCACCTCGGGGCTACAAATTACGACCGGGTACACCTTGCCGTAAGCGAGTGGGCAGGGGCCCGGCTCAGTCCACCGTCACGGTGTGCCCGATCTCCAGCCGTTCCTTCGGAGCGGTGACGGCATTCAGCACCCGAAAGCGCAGCTCGAAGCTGTCCAGCACTTCGCCCGTCATCACGCTGATGGTGGTACGGCCGTGGGGCGGCACGCGGACCAGCCCGAGGTCACTCTGAAAGGAATACGCACCGATGTTCTCCAGTAGGTATTCGGCATTGCTGGCGTTGGTGATGCTGATCTCGGCCACGGCGGTGTCATCCCCGTAGCTGGCATCGATGATGTCCAGACTGGCGCGCACGATCGGCCCCAGGTGTTCCGCCCGGCCTACCAGCGTATTCTCGAACCAGGCCACCGTACGTCCGGCCACGAGGGCCTCCTTGATGGCTTCCGGAGTACGCGCTGCGGCCATGACCAGCGTGACGGGGCGGTGCCCGCCTTCGGCGATGCCGTACTGGTAATCGACCAGCCCGTGGATATCCGATGTTCCCATGATAGTGAGATCGTTATCGAGGGCGATCTGGAGGGCCTCTTCGCTGATGGTCAGATCGTTGACCACCTCGATACCGTGGAGCAGGTCGTTGGCGATCAGGTATTCGTGGAAGGGGGTGAGGGTCGCCACGCCATCGGGCCGCTGAGCGGTCCAGTTCGGGTGGTTCCAGAAGGTAAAGGCCCCCTGGCGGTTGGCCTCTTCGAAGACGGCCAGGCTATCCTCTATCAACAGTGCATTGGCATCCTCGATGAAGATGGCGTTGCTATGGCCCGGCGGCATACTGCGGGTGATCTCCGCCCCCTGGATGACCAGCATATCGGTGTTCGCCGCCGACTCCGTAGCGATGTGGTGACTGCGGTTCCGGTCCGGGTGCGGGATATCATCGGCGTGGGGCTGGTATTCCAGATGCTCGGTCATGGCCACCACGTCCACGCTATCCCGCAGCGCTTCCTGGATCCGAATATCCGGCCATACGCTACCGTCGCTGAATACCGTATGAATATGAAAATCGCAGGCCAGCGTCAGGTATTCCTCCGTATCCGGGAAGTCAATGACCCGCGTATAAGTATGGCTATGGGCAAGCCCGTTTCCGTGGGTATGCTGGGCCATCACCCCCACACTCATCAATAAGAGGGTGTATACCGCTAAAAATCCTTTCATATCATCGTGCTTGTACGTCGGGTAAAGCTACCCGATCTATTTTATTAAGGTATACCTGCCGTTGCCACAGGCAACAGAAATCCGTGCCCAAACCGCCGCGGGCAGCCGCGAAGCGAAACAACGTTCGGCGAAGTCCATCCGTGGCCATCCGGGTTGAAACCCGCTTGCCGCAGGCAACCCTGAAGCGGATCATTGATCGTACCAAACCCGCGAATTAATGTCATCCCCCCCGATCCGCTCCGCCGCCGTGGCGTAGTTCTCCGGATTAACCGACTGCTCGATACTGGGATACAGTAACCGCACCGGCACCGCGCCGGCATTCACCGTCCCCGGGCCGGCCGCGATAAAGGAAGGCAGACCGGTCCGCTTCCAGTCGAACCAGGCTTCGGTCGTATTGTGCCACAGGCTCAGCCACTTCTGTCGGGCGATGAGCTCCAGGGCGTCGTCCGCGATCCAGGCCGCCGCTCCGCTGAAGTAATCCGCCGGCAGGGCCACGCCCCACTGGTCGAAGGAAGCCGCCACCCCGCTCCGGTAGTACGCTTCGGGGTCATCGTCGATTAACCCGCGCTCCGCCGCCTCCGCCAATAAAAAATTGAGTTCGCTGTAGGTCATGAAGATGGCGTCCAGTTTGCCGGGGTCGGAAAAGTAACTGGTATCCTTGGTACTAAAGGCATCCGGCCGGCCGATGTCGCCCAGGGTCTGCCCGGGGTCGACGCCCAGGTAGTCGGGGAAGCCGTTCGGGTCCAGCCACTCCTGGAGGCGGGGATCCTCGTAGGTTTTCAACAGCTCTACCAGGTTCGTCGTCGGAATGCGCAGGAAGTACTCGTAGGTACGGCCCACCGGGGCGGCGATCGGGGCGACGTTGGGCAGGGTGCCGGTGAAGTCGTAGATCGCGTTGTCGGCATTGCCGGCGAAGAGCGGATAGGTAGTAGGATCGTTCAGCATCGTAGTGAGCTCGTCGCTTACATCCATCGCCTCCGAAGCGCGCAGAAGGAGCCGTACCCGCAGGGAATTGGCGAAGCGCCGCCACTTGCCGGTGTCGCCGCCGAAGAGGTTATCGCCGGCGATCGTAGCGCCGGTGAAGAGGGTATTGGCCCGGGCCAGGTCCGCCAGCAGGCCGGCGTAAATATCTTCCTGCGGGTCGTAGGCGGGGGCGAAGATGCCGTCGGATTCGGCCCGTCCGGCCTCGGTATACGGCACGTCCCCGTAGGCATCCGTGAGGATGGAGAACATGTACGCCTGGAGGGTCAGGGCCACGGCCTCGTAGTCCGGCTGACCGGTTTCCACGCCGTACGCCTGGATATCCCGCGCGTCCTGGATCACCGCGTAGAGCCCCCAAAAGCGGGCGTCGGCCCCCCACTGATAAATGTCGATATCGTTGAATTCGTAGTTGGCGGCGTACTGGGCTACCACGTCGCCGAAGGCCTGCACGTTATTCACGTGGTTGCTGGCCAGGTCGAAGGTCACGGTGCGCAGTAGCAGGTCGCCGGTCACCCGCTCCGCTTCATTGGGATTGGTGTTGATCTCCGCGAAATCGTCGGTGCAGCTGTGCAGGAGGAGCAGGGAGAGGAGGAAAAAGCAGATGCGCATGGATAGGTATTTGAATAGCGGCGGAGCGCAGGTGCAAAGCTTAAAAACCTAGATTAAGCCGAAACCCGAAGGATTTGGTCGACGGCAGTTGCGTCACCTCGAAGCCGGGCACCAGGGTGCCGCCGTTCAGGGCGAAGGCCTCCGGATCGATGTTGGGGACGTCCGTCCAGAGGGCCACGTTCTGCCCCACGAAGGCGATGCTGGCGTTGGCGACGCCGATGCCCTCCAGCCACCGCTGCGGCAGGCGGTACCCCAGGGTTACCTCCCGCAGTTTGGCGAAGCTGGCGTCGAAGCTGTTGGCCTCCACGTTATCGCGGCGGTAGTAGCCGCCGTAGTACCAGGTTTCGGGAGCCACTACGGTGGCGTTCTCCACGAAGTTGCCATCATCGTCGCGGGTGACGCCATCGCCTACGATGCCTTCGGTCCGCCCCGGCAGCGAGTGCTGCAGCAGGCCGGTCTCCGCGCCGATGGCGTTGGTGTAGGAGTAAATGCGGCCGCCGCTGCGGATGTCCAGTAGCGCGTGGGCAAAAACGCCGCGGTAGCTCAGGTCGGTGGAAAGGCCCACCGTGAAGTCCGGATTGTAGTTGCCGATCGTCCGCCGGTCGGTAGACACTTCCGGCAATCCGTTGCTGCCGTAGATGATCCGGCCGTCCTCGGTGCGATTAAAGACCTGGCCGTAGATGTCGCCCATCCGGCCGCCGACCCGGGCCTCCACGGTGGTGCCATCGGGGCCGTTGGCAACGATGAAGGTTTCGATGCCCGGCGCCAGGGCGTTGACCACGCTGCGGCTACGGGTGAAGTTGGCGTTCAAATCCCAACTGAAGCCTTCGGGGTTGCGGAAAGGGCTCACCCCAAGGGCGACCTCCACGCCGTTGGTTTCGATCTCGCCGGCGTTGACGACGGTAGAGTTGAAGCCGGAGGCCGGACTAATGCCCGCCCGGATGATCTGGTCCTTGGTCAGGCTATTGTAGTAGGTGAAGTCGAAGCGCAGCCGGCGTTCGAAGAGTTCCGTGGTCAGGCCCACTTCGACGCTGTTGGTGCGCTCGGGTTTGAGGTTCGCGTTGGGCAGTTCGGAGGGGCTGCTCACCGAGTTCGGCAGGGTAGCGAATTCGTAGGTTTTGATGAGGCTGAAGGCCCGGGTATCGTTCCCTACTTGCGCTATGTTCGCCCGCAGCTTGAGGTAGTCTACCGCATCGCCCAGGTCGAAGATCTCCGAAGGCAGGAAGCTCAGCGAAGCGGAGGGGTAAAAGTAGCTGTTGTTGGCCTCGGGCAGGGCGCTGCTCCAGTCGTTGCGGGCGGTGACGTCCAGGTAGAGGAAGTCGCGGTAGCCCAGGTTGGCGAAGGCGTAGAGGCTGTTGACCCGCTTGGGCAGCAGGATGCGCCGCGTGGTGGGGTTGACGTTGATGTTCTGGAGGTTGTAGATGCCGGGGACGGCCAGGCCGCGCCCCTCGATGAAGTTCTCGCGGTACTCCTCGTCGCGGCGGTTGCCCCCGCCGCTGACTACGGCACTGAATTCCCCGAAGCGCTTGGTGTAGGTAAGCAGGAAATCCAGGTTGGTCTCCCGGAAGTTGACGTTCTGCTCGCGGTACATCCCGTTGGCGTAGCGCTGAGCACCCACCGGGCGGCGGCTGGTACGCAGGTCGTCGAAGTAGTCGGTACCGCCGCGTAGCAGCAGGCTCAGGTCGGGGGTGATCTGCGCGGTGGCCGAGATACGGCCGAACAGCCGGTCCTTCTCGAATCCGTTCAGGTTCTCGTAGGCGATCAGGTAGGGGTTGTCGGCCCAGGTGAAGATGTAGGTCTGCTCCCGGTCCTCGCCGCCCTCGGCCCAGTAATCGCGGTACCAGTCCATGTCGGCGTTGTTGTAGTTCCACAGGAGGACATACATCAGGCCCTGACTGCCGTAGCCCGATACCGGCACGTTGCCGCTCTCGCTTTTAATGTAGTTGCCGCTGAGGTCGATCGTCAGCCAGTCGGCGGGGCGGTATTCCGTATTGAGGCTGATGGTGTTGCGGTCCAGGTCGGTATTCGGCACGATGCCTTCGCTCTGGCTGTTGCCGTAGCTGAGGCGGAAGTTACCGCGGTCGGAGCCGCCGCTGATCGCCAGTTGGTTGGTGGTGGTGAAGCCGGTCTGGAAGAAGTCCGCGATATTGTACCGTTGCACGAAGGGTTGCGCGCCGGGCAATGGCGAGCCGTCCTGCTCGATCTGTAACCCCTCGTCGAAGGCCGGACCGAAGTTGGTGCCGAAGTCGGAGGCGTATGCCAATCCCCAACCCCCGCCGTACTGCGTCTGCTGGTCGGGCAGCACGAGCGGACTGCTCCAGGTGGTATTGCTGCTGAAGTTGATGCCCAGCCCCTCCTGCCGTTCGCCACTCTTAGTGGTGATGAGCAGGACGCCGTTCGCGGCCCGCGATCCGTACAGGGCCGAGGCGGCCGCCCCCTTCAGCACGGATACGGAGGCGATATCGGCCGGATTGATCTCGGCGGCGCCGTTGCCATAGTCGCTGGGCAGGTCGCTCTGGGAGGTGCTGCCGCCGCCGACGCCGTAGATCTCGTTGTTGATGGGGATGCCGTCGACCACGATCAGCGGACCGTTAGCGTTGATGTTGAGGCTGTTCTCCCCGCGGATCACCACGCGGGAGCTGCTGGTGAGTCCGTTACTGGCGTTGGTAACGGTCAGGCCGGCCACCTTGCCCGACAGGCCGCTGAGCATATTGACGGGGCGGACGGCGTCGATGTCGTCGCCGCTGACTTCCTCCACCGCGTAGCCCAGGGCTTTCTTCTCGCGTTTCAGTCCGAGGGCGGTGACGACCACCTCATCGAGGTTCACGCCTTCGCGCAGGGTGATCTCCAACTGGCTGCGGCCGGCCAGCGCTACTTCCTGGGGCTCGTAGCCTACATAGGTGGTGACCAGGGTAGCCTCCGGTTCGCTGACGGTAAGTCGGAAGTTGCCATCGATGTCGGTGACCGTACCGTTGGCAGTGCCCTGCTCGACCACCGATACGCCGATCAGCGCCTCCCCCCCGGCCGCTTCGGTGACCCGCCCGGTGACGGTGACCTGGGCGGAGAGCCCCGCTGCGGCGAGGAAAAGAACCAAGAGGGCCAACTGCCGTAGCGGCCGGCCGGGTGCGATGGGGTGTTTCATACGGTAGTAGCGAGCGCGGCGGGGTTGCCTGGGGTAGTTTTCCGCCGGTGGCGCAAAAGTAGGGTGCCGGAGGCATGCCCCACTGCGGGTGTTATTAAGTTTAGGTGAATTCTGGTTTGCCGGGGCGCTGCCGGAGGCAGCATTGTACTTGCGCCCCGATAGCTATCGGGGAGGCAGCGTTTTACTGGGGCGGTGGCGTATTGCCCGTTTACGCCGATCTTCACCGGTATGGAAGCGGAGTCGATCGTGGTGGGCATTATGAAGATGGACGTCGCCGGACGGGATGCCCGCGACCTGGGTGCACTCACCCGCCTGGCCACCGAGCGCTTCACCCATGTGGTCGATCGGGAGCCCCGCCTGAAGATCACCTCCCTTACCTTCGACGGGCCGCCGCTCACTCCCGGGGAACACGGCTTTCGCGCGCTCGACTTCGTGCAACTCGGCATCCAGGAGAAGACCGAACGGCGCCTGGCTTTCCTCCTTATCGTCACCGAAGTGGAAATTGCCGCCCCTTCGCTCGCCTACCTGCTCGGGCTTCCCTCCCAACTGACGAACGTTGCTATCCTGTCTACCCGCCGGTTATCCGACTACGGGTCGGCTAACTGGAAAGACGACCAATTAATGGCCGAACGCCTCGGCACCCTCATGCTGCACTGCTTCGGCCGGCTGCTGAATCTGGGCTACCGGGCGGATACCACCAACTACATGGCGCGCATCCAGGTTCCGACCGATCTGGACCGAATGCGCCACTTCACCGACCGCCAGTTTCAGCAAATGGCGGACCGGCTGCCCCGGGAAGCCAACGATCGGTACTCGAGCGGGAATCATTTCCTGTTTTTTCTCCGACAGTCGCTGGTGAATCTTCCGCGCATCCTGCGGGGAGCCTGGCGGGCCAACCCCCTCCGGCTCGCCACCCGGCTGCCGCGCATGATCGCTACGGCGCTTTCCGCCATCGTCATCCTGATTTTCAGTGCTGAAACCTGGGACTTCGCCGCCTCGGTCTCCCCGACTCAGCTCACCGTCTTCGTAATCGCCAGTTTTCTCGCGGGCACCTTCGTGCTGTACCGGGCCTTCTCCTTTCACCTCGTGGCGACCCGACGGGGCGATATTTCGGAGAGCTCCGTCGTCACGGCCGGGGCAACGGGGCTGGCGCTGATCCTGACCCTCCTTTGCCTTTTCGTATTCTTCGCCCTGCTCATGTACGGGGTGGTGATCTTCGTCTTTCCGGATCCCTTGATGAGTACCTGGACCTCGGCGCGGGACGGATCGTCCGCCGATGCGCACCTGCGGTTGGTCCTTTTTCTGGCCGCGGTGGGTGTGCTTTCGGGCTCCCTGGGCGGCTCGGCGGATTCGCGGTCGGTGGTGCGGAATGTGCTGTTTGCGGGAGATGAGACTTGAGCGGCTATTTCCAGCGCGGTCGGAGACCGCATTTTGCTCGCGCTACCGGAAGGCAGCGTTTTACTGCAGGACCACCGCTTGCCACGGCGCCAATTCGCCGGTAAAAGCCGGGTAGTTGTTGATGGCAACCTCAGTCAGTTGCTCCAGCTGCGGCAGTTCGATCGTCACCGTTTCCGATGAGAAGTTGAGCAATACCAGCATTTGCTCCTCCCCCAGCGTGCGGGTGTAGGCGTACACCTGCTCGTGATCGGGAAGCAGCAGCTCGTAGTCGCCGTAGACCAGCACCTTGTTCTCATTGCGTAGGGCCGTCATGCGGCGGAAGTGGTTCAGTACCGATTCCGGGTCGGCGTCCTCGGCCCGCACATTTACGGATTCGAAGTTGTCGTTGACCGGCAGCCAGGGCGCGGCGCTGGAGAACCCCGCGTAGGTCGAGTCACTCCACTGCATCGGCGTACGACCGTTGTCGCGGGAGGTGAAGTTGAGTTCTTCGAGGAATTGATCCATGTCCCGCCCCTGCGACTGGGCCCTTTTGTAGCCGTTGATCGCGGCAATATCCTGGTAGTCCTCGATCGCGTCGAAGTCGATGTTGGTCATCCCCAGCTCGTCGCCGTAGTAGGCATAGGGGGTTCCCCGCATGCTCAGTAGGAAGGTATTTAGCAACTTGGCGGAGGCGGCGCGGTACGCGGGGCGATCATTTCCCCAGCGACTTACCATGCGTGCTTGGTCGTGGTTACTCAGGAAGATGGACAGCCAGCCCTTTTCGGCGAACTCCGCATCCCAGCGGCTGAAAACTTCCTTCATCGTCGTCAGTGCGTAGCCGCCGTATTTCGGGATGTCCACCCCGTCGAAGGCGTAGGCCATATCCAATTCGTTGCGGTCGGCGTCCACCAGTTCGTGGGCCTCCCGGAAGTTGCGGCCCGCTCCCTCGGCCACGCTCATTACCTCGTACCGGCTCAGGACTTCGGCGTTCATCTCCCGCAGATAGTCGTGCAGGCCGTCCTGCATGGCGTAATACTGCATGAAGTTCTCGTCCAGGTCGTCCGGAAATTTCGGGAAGGTGGTATCCTTGGCGGCAAACTGGAAGGCATCCAACCGGAATCCGTCCACGCCCTTCTCGGCCCAGAACCGCAGGATGTCGTACACTTCCCGCCGCAGTTCGGGGTTCTCCCAGTTCAGGTCGGGTTGCCCTTCGGCGAAATAGTGCAGGTAGTAGCTGTTGGTGGTCGAGTCGTACTTCCAGGCATCCCCCTCCGAGTCGAAGAGACTGTAGCGGTGGTTGGGTTTTCCCCGCTCGGCGGGCCACCAGTGATAATAATCGCGGTAGGGGCTGTCGCGGCTCGATCGGGCCGACTGAAACCAGGGATGCTCGTCGCTGCTGTGGTTGACCACGATATCCATGATAAGCTTAATATCCCGTTCGTGCATGCCCACCAGCAGCCGGTCGAAGTCGGCCATCGTCCCGAAATCGGCCATGATGTCGCGGTAGTCGCTGACGTCGTAGCCGTTATCGTCGTTGGGGGATGCGTAGATCGGATTGAGCCACACCGCGCTAACGCCGAGGCTTTCGATGTAGTCCAGCCGCTCGATGATGCCGTTCAGGTCGCCGACTCCGTCTCCGTCGGTATCCTGAAAGCTGCGGGGGTAGATCTGGTAGACGATAATCTCCTTCCACCATTCGGGCTCGACCCCGCCGGCACTGACCGTCGCGGTACTCGGCGTTTGTCCGCTGGTACAGGCAGTAAGCACCCCCAGCAGCAGGCCGGCGGCGAAGCGTGCGCAGATTCGTTTCATCGTTTGGCAAGATAGGGCGCCGGAGCGCAGGTGAAAAGCACGGTAGCCAGCAGGCACGGCCCCAACCGCAAAGTGTTAATGGGGCCGGGGGGGTGTACGCCGGGTGGGAGGTATCGCTTTAAATCAGTGGATGGCCACGAGCGAGGAGTAAAGTTACCCGACCCGCTCATTCGCCTGAATTGCATTTTTCCTGCGCTCCGCCGCAATAGTTGCTAGCGTACTTCGGCATGCCAAAAAACCAGGCACACATTAATCGTTGGCGGTTTACCAGGAATTTTTATTCCCTTCATTACACTCACCATGAAGAATTTACTGTACCTGGCCACGTGCGCGATGTTGCTGCTCCCCGCTTCTACCAACGCCCAGGAAGTTGGCTCTACCGAAGCCGTCACGTCCATCGATTCCATGATGCTTGCTTATCAGCGGCACACGGACAGCATCGAGTCGACCCTTACTTTCCTCGCCGATACGACCGTTCAATTGGGTGATAACCTGGCCGCGCTGGCCATTCCGGCGGGCTATCGCTACGTGAACGCGGCGGATGCGGAGACGGTGCTGGTCGACCTATGGGGGAACATGCCCGGCATCGCCGACGGTTCGTACGGGATGCTGTTTCCCGATAGCCTGTCCGTGCTGGACGACGCCTGTTACGGTATCCACATTTACTTCACCGAGGACGGCTACGTCGACGATGCCGACGCCGCCGATATCGACTATGCTGATCTGCTCGACCAGATGCGGGACGATATGGCGACCGAAAACGAAGCCCGCGCCGAAGCCGGTTACCAAACCATCGAACTCATCGGCTGGGCACAAGCGCCGAGCTACGACGCGGTGAATAAGCGGCTGCACTGGGCCAAGGAACTGTACTTCGAAGGCGAGGAAGGCAATACCCTAAACTACAACGTCCGCTTCCTGGGCCGCCGTGGCTACCTGACGATGAACGTCATTGGCGGCATTTCCGACCTGCCCCGCGTCAACGAAAACCTGGATGGCATCCTGGCCAGCGTGGCCTACAACGAAGGCCACCGCTACGCCGATTTTAGCCCCGGCATCGACGAGGTAGCCGGCTACGGCATTGCCGCCCTGGTAGCCGGCAAGGTGCTGGCCAAAACCGGTCTGCTGGCCAGTATCGGTATCTTCCTGCTCAAGGGTTGGAAGCTGGTGATGATCGCCCTGGTGGCCGCGGGGGCGGGCATCAAGAAGATGATGGGAAAGAGCTAACGTCGTCCGCCAAACGTAGCGAAGCGGAGTTCGTCTGCCGACGTGGATACTAACGTCGTCCGCCGAACGCAGCAAAGCGAAGTTCGTCTGCCGACGTGGATTAAAAGCACCCGCTATAGAGCACCCTGGGCAGACCAGCTAGCGCTGGGCGGACCAGGGCTCACCAACGTCGTCCGCCGAACGCAGCAAAGCGAAGTTCGTCTGCCGACGTGGATTAAAAGCACCCGCTATAGAGCACCCTGGGCAGACCAGCTAGCGCTGGGCGGACCAGGGCTCACCAACGTCGTCCGCCGAACGCAGCAAAGCGAAGTTCGTCTGCCGACGTGGATTAAAAGCACCCGCTATAGAGCACCCTGGGCAGACCAGCTAGCGCTGGGCGGACCAGGGCCTCACCAACGTCGTCCGCCGAACGCAACAAAGCGAAGTTCGTCTGCCGACGTGGATCGAAACTACCCTCGATATAGTACCCGCCAGACCAGCTAGCGCTGGGCGGACCAGGCCTTACCAACGTCGTCCGCCGAACGTAGCGAAGCGGAGTTCGTCTGCCGACGTGGATCGAAACTACCCTCGATATAGTACCCGCCAGACCAGCTAGCGCTGGGCGGACCAGGGCTCACCAACGTCGTCCGCCGAACGCAGCGAAGCGGAGTTCGTCTGCCGACGTGGATCGAAACTACCCTCGATATAATACCCGCCAGACCAGCTAGCGCTGGGCAAACCAGGGCTTACCAACGTCGTCCGCCGAACGTAGCGAAGCGGAGTTCGTCTGCCGACGTGGATCGAAACTACCTTCGATATAGTACCCGCCAGACCAGCTAGCGCTGGGCGGACCAGGCCTTACCAACGTCGTCCGCCGAACGTAGCGAAGCGGAGTTCGTCTGCCGACGTGGATCGAAACTACCCTCGATATAGTACCCGCCAGACCAGCTAGCGCTGGGCGGACCAGGGCTCACCAACGTCGTCCGCCGAACGCAGCGAAGCGGAGTTCGTCTGCCGACGTGGATCGAAACTACCCTCGATATAGTACCCGCCAGACCAGCCAGCGCTGGGCGGGCCAAGGCCCCTACCCCCGCCGCCGCTCCAGCAGGATCATCATCATCAAGCCGAGCATCACGCGGTCGTCATCGTCGTTGCCTCCGTCAAAGGGGACGAGCTTCTCCACCACGAACTTCCGGCCCAGAAAGGAGGCTTCCTTGCTCAGGCGGGCCACTTCCCGGCCGCGGCGGTCGGTGACCACGTAGGTCGGATTAAGAAAGTAACCGGTGAAGTAGCCCAGCACGGGGATCTCGCCCACCAGTCCGTCCAGCACCTTGACCCAGCCGTTTTCTTCCCGGATGGTGTACTGCCCCTGGTCGTGCTGGTCGACGATCTCGTATTCCGCTTTCCAGAGCGAGCGCCAGCCCTTGCGGGCTACCTTCCCGAACTCCCGGCCGCCCTCGTCGGAAAAGGCATAAGCGGCGGACCAGTCGAGCCAGCGGTCGGCGCGGATGTTGTATACCACCCGGCTGCGGCTTTCGTCGCTGTAAATCTGGATATCCTCCTTGAACTTGAGCATCTTCTGCCGTACGTAGGCGACTACCTGGCCCGTGGCATCCGTAGCCGTGAAGTCGTTGGCCAGGGTGGCGACCTTGAAGGTGAAGGTGATGGGATAGCGGAGTTGCTGCATGTGAAGGGAAGGATTCTTTAGGAATTGGAAGATAGGTTGCCGGCGAATAACTCAGTCCCGCTATCCGACCAACACCGATGCCACGAATAAAAATGGCCGGTACGGTTGGGATCAACCGTACCGGCCATTGCCGTAATCAGGGGTAGTTAAGACTACTGCTTGATTACCCGTGAGGTGTACAAGCCATTATCCACGTCGGTGATCCGGAGGTAGTAGATGCCGGCCGGAAGGTTGGCGATATCCACTTCGTTGCCGGGGTTGGTGTAGTGGGCGGCGCGGCGACCGTAGCCGTCGAACACGCTCACGTCACGCACCTCGATACGGCCGAAGCGGATCGTTCCGCTGGTGGGGTTCGGGTAGATCGCCAGGTTGCGTGGACGAACTTCCCGGGTCGGGACGGTAGCCATTTGCATGACCGAAAGGCAGAAGCTTCCCATGGTCGTGTCCGCTCCGTCGATCAGCAGGGTGTACTCCTCTCCCTCTTTGGTCTGCACCTCGATGAGGGGCATGGAGTCGGTTGCGGAGTAGTTGTCGCTACGACGGATCAGCGAGTCGATGCTGCAACCACCGGCGTAGAGGATGGCACGGGTATCGACCAGGGCGCTATCGTCGTCGCAGTCGGAGGTACGGATGTGGTAGATATTGCCGTCGCCGGTGAAGCGGAACCATACCGGGTGGTAGAGGGTATCCGTGCCGAAGTAGGCGATGAGGTCCTCGTCGGAGAGGCTGTCCATTCCGTAGGCGCCGTTGGTGTAGGAGCGGCTGTATTCCATTACGTCGAGCTCGCCGCCGAAGAGGCTGTCGATGCTCATGGCAGTGGTACAGGTATCGCCGGCCAGGATGACGGTGACGCTATCGGTCAGGATGCAGGCGTTGGCATCGGTCACGGTGACGGTGTAGATACCGGCGGACAGGTCGCCGATTTCCGCCGTGGTCGAAGCGGAAGCGTCGTTCCACAGGTAGGTGTAGTCGGTCGTACCACCGCTGACGGTGATGCTGGCGGTGCCGTCACCCATTCCGTTGTCCGGGGTAGCTTCCGGCGTGGCGGCCAGCATAGTGGGCTCGGTGATGGTCACGGCGTTCGTGGTGAAACAGCCGTTCTTATCGGTTGCCGTTACGTTGTAGATGCCGGCGGCCAGTTCGGTGGTCGTAGCGGTAGTCGCACCGTTGGACCAAACGTAGGTGTAGGGGGCGGTGCCACCATCCAGGCTGACGGTCGCGGTGCCGTTAGTTGCGCCATTGCAGGTCACGTCGGTCTGGGACGGGGAGGAGGTCAGTACAATCGGTTCGGTGATGGT
The DNA here is from genome assembly GCF_002934605.1 of Neolewinella xylanilytica. Classification (GTDB taxonomy): domain Bacteria; phylum Bacteroidota; class Bacteroidia; order Chitinophagales; family Saprospiraceae; genus Neolewinella; species Neolewinella xylanilytica. The sequence continues at coordinate 227,648 of NZ_PTJC01000007.1, read as the reverse complement.
CACCTCGGTCGAGGCGGTACAGCCCACGCCATCGGTCACGGTGACGGAGTAGGTGCCGGCGGGTACGTTAGCGAGGATATCGCCCGTGATTGTTTCCGAACCGACGGTCCAGGCGTAAGTGAAATCTTCCGAATCACCAGGTTTACCCCGGACGCCGTTGACTATGGCACTTCCGTCGGCCTTACCGCTACAGCTGGCGTTGTTCTCTACGAAGGCCACGGCGCTGAGCGTGCTAGCCTGGTTGATCGTTATCGCGAGACTGGCGGTGCAACCATTCGCATCCGTTACGATGACGTTGTAGGTTCCGCCTTTGACGTTCGTCAGGTTAGCTTCGGTAGCACCGTTGCTCCAGGCGTAAGTATAGGGGGCCGTGCCGCCGCTAACCTGAATCGCAGCCGCTCCGTCGTTCCCGCCGTTGCAGGTTACGTCTTCCTTGGTGTCGATTTCGGCTACCAGCGCGGTGGGCTCGGAAATGGTAAAGGATTCCGTAGCTACACAGCCGTTTCCATCGATCGCGCGCAGCGTGTAGGCCCCCGCCGGCAAGCCGGTGACTTCCTCACCGATCAGCACGAAGGGTTCGCACTTTCCGGTGGATTTGCCCAGGATGGTGCAGGGATCGTTATCGTTGGTCCACTCGTAGGTGAAGGAGCCCGTACCGCCAGTTGCCGAAGCGGAGGCAGTTCCGGTGGCGGAACCATTACAGGTGGCATTGGTAAATTCAACGCTCACATCGATGGCGGGAAGTTCGGTGACGGTAGCCGAGGTCGTAGCCGTACAGCCGTTGGCGTCCGTGACGGTCACGCCGTAGGTGCCGGCCGACTGGTTGGTCAGGTCTTCGGTCGTGGCCGTATTGGACCAGACGAAGGTGTAGGGAGCCGATCCACCGCTTACCAGCAGGTCGACCGCGCCATCGCTACCGCCGTTGCAGCTCACGTTGGTCTGGCTCTGAATGGAGGCCGTTACTACCGTAGGCTCGGTGATCGTTGCCGTAGCCGTAGCCGTGCAGCCGTTGGCGTCCGTGACGGTCACGTTGTAGGTGCCGGGCGACTGGTCGTTCAAGTCTTCGGTCGTGGCCGTGTTGTTCCATGCGTAGGTGTACGGGGCCGTTCCGCCGCTCACCGTGAGGTCAATCGCGCCGTTGCTACCGCCGTTGCAGCTGACGTCCGTCGCCGTAGCGGAGGCGGTCAGCAGAGTCGGTTCCGTGATCGTAACGGATGCGGTGGCCGTACAGCCGTAATCGTCCGTGACGGTCACCGTATAGCTACCCGCCGAAAGTCCGGTGGCTTCAGCCGTCACCGCGCCGTTCGACCAAGCGTAGGTGTAGGGTACCATGCCGCCATTAGCCTCTACGGTGGCCGAACCGCTGTCATCTCCGTTACAGGCGACGTTGGTCTGGCTCCGCAGGTTGGCGAGCAGGGCCGTCGGCTGGGTGATCGTGGTTGAAGTCGTAGCGGTGCAGCCGTTCGCATCCGTCACGGTCAGGCTGTAAGCGCCCGCCTTAACACCGGAAAGATTGTCCATCGTGGAGCCGTTCGACCACAGGTAGGTGTAGGGAGTCGTGCCGCCTTGGGCGGTAACGCTGAAGGCGCCGGTGGCATCTCCATTGCATCCGATGTTGGTCTGGCTCATCGGGAAAACCGAAAGGGCCGTGGGCTGGGTAACCGTGGCCGAAGTCATGGCCACACAGCCGTTGGCATCGGTTACGGTCAGGCCGTAGGCACCGGCCGAAAGACCGGTAAGGCTGGCCGTAGTAGCGCCGGTCGACCATAGATAGGTGTAGGGTCCCGTGCCGTCTTTAGCTACGACGCTTGCCGTGCCATTGCTGCCACCGTTGCAGCTGACCTCCGAAGCAGTGACCGTTAGTTTCACAGGATTATTCGGCTGCTTGATCGTGAAATCTCGCGTAGCCGTACAGTTATTCGCGTCGGTGACGGTGACGGTGTAGGTTCCCTTCACGAGGTTCGAAATGCTGGTGCTGGTGGCGCCATTCGACCATGCATAGGTGTAGGGGGACGTCCCTCCTTTTCCGACGGCGGCGGCACTTCCGGTAGCGGCACCGAAGCAAGCTACGTCGGTCTTCTCCGTAGGCTCTACGTCCAGTGGCTGTGCTGGCTGATTGATGGTAACCGTAGCCGAGGCGGTCTGACTGTTGGCATCCGTAACGGTAACCGCATAGGTACCCGCCGGTACCCCGCTCAGGGTTTCCGTCGCTTCACTGGTGCTCCCGCTACCGGCGGGCTGCCCATCTAACGTATAGGTAAAGCTGTAGGGCGAGGTGCCGTTGCTTACCGTGCCCATAAGCTCACCGGTAGCTGTGCCGAAACAGGCTACGTTTTGGGTTACCTGTAGGTCGAGGGCTAGGGTCAGGGTACCCTCAATGGTACCGCTACCCCCAAATTTGGTAAGCACGTATCCCATCTTTATGGGTTTCCAATTCCCGGTTGCCAAGTCAGGTGGGTAGTCTCCAGAAATTACTTCCGAAAAGAAGTAATCACCCCCAGGAGAATTCAAAACCCATCTATCAGTTTCGAAAACGGCTATAAGGTTGGCCCCATCCCAATACGGATATTTCCCATTAATTGGTTCACCGTAATAGAAGAGGGATGTGGTGAATTGGCGACCCATATCATCCTCATAGCCGACGTCGATCGTTTTGTCAGCTTGGGCGAAGAGGCCGCCCGCTCCGGAAATCAGGAAGAATAAGACAAAGTAAAGGTGTTTCATGAGAGGAATTGAGTTCGAGAAAGGACAACGGCCGAAAACCCGAACCCGGAACCCCCATAAACTTTACCGCACCAGCGGACGGGAGCGGCTATCCTCCGCGGTGCATACCGCGGGAGGTGAATTATGGGTGACAGGCGAGGTCTGGGAGTTGCTATAAAGTAATCCAACCAGATTACGTCGCCGGGCAAACATGTATTGCTTTCCGGGCCGGCTTAATTTTTTCCTTCGCCTATTTCTATCCCCGCTACCCGTTCAAACGAGCCTGCTACTTCGGGTCGGACAAGCGCGGGTCCGTCAGCAACGCCTCGTCGGTCAGCGTATGCAGAAAAGCCAGCAGCGCCGCTTTCTCCCGCTCCGTCAGCGAAAAGCCGGTAATGTTCGGGTCTTCGTTCTCTACCCCGTGGCCACCGGCGGCGTAGTCGTCAATCACTTCCTCCAGGGTCTCGAAGCGGCCGTCGTGCATGTAGGGGGCGGTCAGGGCGATGTTGCGCAAGGTAGGCGTACGGAATTTTCCGTTGTCGAAGGGATTGCCGGTGATGTCTCCCCTACCCTTATCCACGAAGTCATTGATGGTCTCCACGTCGGTGATGCCGTTGTTGTGGAATTTATTGTCGCCGAACTGGGGCGCGTTGTGGCAGTGGCCGCAACCCGGGTGCAGGGTTCCGGGCGGTACGTTCTCCACGAAAAAGAGGCTGTCGGCCCCCAACTGCTCCAACTCGGTAAAGAAGTCGGTATTCTTATACACCACCCGGTCGAACTTACTGTCGGCCGAGATGATCGTGCGCTCGAACTGCGCCAGGGCCTTCACGGTAAGTTCCGGGTCGATTTCCTCCACCTTATCGATACCGAAGGCGGCCCGGAAGCGGGCCGGGTAGTCCCCGTGTTCCCGCAATTTACGGATCACCTCCTGCCAGTCGTTGTCCAGCTCCAGCATATTCTCCACGGGATGGATGGCTTGCTCCCACAGTTTCCCCTCGCCGCCGTCCCAATTAAAGCCATTGGGATTGAACGCCAGGTTTACCAGCGACATGGCGCTGCGCGGCCCCGGCTCGCCCCGTACCCCGATCGCCCGGCCGAAGCCGTCGGTGAAGGCCAGTTCCTGTTGGTGGCAGGTGGCGCACGACATATTTCCCTCGGTACTGAAGATGGATGCGTCGTAAAAGAGGTGGCGGCCCAGTTCGATCCCCTCCTCCGACAGCGGGTTCTCCGGGTCCACGACGGGGGCCGGAAAGTAGTCCGGCACCTCCAGGGCGTAGGGCGTCGGCGTATTCGGGCCGGTGATCGTGCCCTCGTCCACCACCGTACTACCGCCCGGTTCCTCCCGGCAGCCGATGGCCAGGAAGAGAAGGAATAGGCCGAGAAGGAAAGCTGGTCGTGTCATGGGTATTCGTTCCGCGAAATTCATTGCACCTGCGCTCCGGCGCCCGCTGCAATAACCGACTCAGTAACAAACGCCGTATCCGAAAGGGTGTGTAAGAACGCGACCAATGCCGCTTTTTGCTCCGCGTCGAGCCCAAGCGGATGCACGTTTGGGCTCCGGTTCTCCGCGTAGTGGCCGCCTGTCGCGTAGTGGTCGACTACTTCCGCCAGCGTTCCAAAGCGGCCATCGTGCATGTAGGGCGCGGTCAGGGCGACGTTGCGCAGGCCGGGCGTGCGAAAGCGGCCGTTGTCGAAAGGGTTACCGGTAATGGCCCCGCGACCGGCATCCGGGAAAGCCGCCAGGTCGTCGGCCTCATCCAGGCCGTTGTTCTCGAAGCGCTCGTTGCTGAAGTGGGGCGGCGTGTGGCAGTGGGCGCACTCCGCCGTGGGCAGGCCGGCGTAGGGCCCGTTCGGATCGTCGCCGAAATCGAAGAAAAGGGCATGCCCCAGGGCTTCCGCCGCCGTATAGCTTGCTTCGCCCCGCCGCACGCGATCGTATTTGCTGTCGCGGCTCACCAGGCTACGCTGGTACTGGGCCAGGGCGCGGCCCACCAGGGTCGAATCGATCGGTCCATTACCGAAGGCGGTTTGGAAGGCCCGTACGTAGGTGGGGTCGGCTTGCAGGCGCTCCAGCACCGCCGGCCAGCTTCCCCCCATTTCGTGGGCGGTGCCGATGGGGTGCAGCGCTTGGGCCTCGAGGTTGTCCGCGCGGCCGTCCCAGAAGAGGGGGCGGTGGAAATAGCCGATATTAGTGAGTCCCGGGGTGTTGCGGGTGCCGATCAGCCCGCCGATCCCTTCGGCAATGGGGCGTCCGTCGGTGAAGGCGCGTTCCGGCCGGTGGCAGCTGGCGCAGCTGATCGTCCCGTCGGCCGAAAGTAGGGGGTCGAAGAAAAGCCGGCGGCCCAGGTACTCGGCGGCCGCGTTCGGCGGATTATCCGTGGGATACAGGATAGCGGCGTACGCAGGGGCTTCCGGCCGGTCGTCGGCGCAGGCCAGGAGCAACAGCAATAGGCCGATCGCGTAGCGCAATTACTCGGTTTCCAGGGTGAATTGCCCCGCCAGGCGGTTCCAGATACCGGTAGCCACGGCCTGATTGCCACCGTGAACCGTTTGCTTCTGCGGGTCGGTGATGTCGAAGGTTTGTCCGGTACCGCTCAGCGCCTCGAGCACGTCCGCAACGACGGTTAGGGTCGGCACGCCGCTGCCGTCGACGGTGAAGGTCCGGTCGAAGGTGACGGTGGTGTACAGGGAGTCGCTGCCCATATGGTAGCTCAGGCCGGTGTCGTAGCGGCCGTCCGCTTCCAGCAGGGCGTTGGCTTCGATCTTGGCGAAGACGTAACGAGTCTGTTCCCCCCAGAATTCGTTTTCGTTCAGGACGTAATTGGCGGCGAATTCACTGGGATCGATGGCGTTCAGTTCCGGTTTGACGCCGAGGCCGAAGCGCAGTCCGCGGTAGCTGCCTGCGGGCACGCTGTAGGTACGTTCCACGGTGGCGTCTTCGGTGGCGGACATCCAGCGGATCAGGTCAATGTCGGCCAGCCGCACCGCCTCTCCCCCGCCTGCGGGCAACAGTTCGAGGTCGGAAACGTAGTACTGGAACAGCAGCACCTTGAGCGAGTCGCCCGTGGGGTAAGCGTAGGCTTCCCGCTGGATCGCCAGCGGCGCTTCATCGTATTCCGCGCGAAAGGCTACGGTAACGGGGCTTTCCCGCAGCGGCTCGAGCAGGTCATCGTCGTCGAGGCAGCCGGAAAGGGGCAGGAACAGCAGGAGGGGCAACAGGTGTTTCATAGGGCGGCGAGCGCGGGTGCGGCATCTTTTGGTAACGGCAGTAGAACACGACATCTTCCGCTAAGGCTTCGTAAAACCCGGGTAATTATCGGCGTGGCTACGGACAAAAGTGCCGAACAACCGTGAAATTGCATTCGTTGCATAAGCGAATACCTTAATAACCAAAGTAAACTATCATAATTTATGGCCACCAAAGTAGCCGACCAACAACTAGACAAAGCCCTAAAGCAATTATCCTACGGATTCTATATCGTTGCCACCCGGAAGGGAGGGGAAGACCTGGAGACCCGCGACGAGGATTGGGTCAGCGCCGCCACCGTGAGTTGGGCGATGCAATCGAGCTTCCATCCGCCCCTGATCACGATCGCCGTTCAGAAGGACAGCGACCTCAACGAAACCATCCAGAAGGCCCAGTCTTTTTCCCTCACCGTTCTGGGAAAATCGGACGAAAAGCTGATCAAGCAATTCGCCGAGCAGACCGAAGTAGACTACAGCAATAGCAAGGTCAACGGTATATCATACAAGGAAGGAGAAACGGGCGCGCCCATTCTCGACTGCGGTATCGCCACCCTGGAATGTAAGCTGGAAGATGCCCTGACCACCCCCGGCGACCACTTGCTCTTCGTAGGCCGCATCGTCAGCGCCACCAGCAAAGACGGCCAGCCCATCACCGAAGCGGATACCCGCAAGCACTACGAGGGGACCAGCCCACGGAGTTAATCCGGATACGAAAATCCCCGGCCATTCTCGGCGGACGAGCAGAGCTCGGCAGACGAGAATGGCTACCGACCGGGCCGAAGAGACGATCTCTTCGGCCCGGTCTTATTTTGTCCTACCTATGACCGACCCCGCCATCATTGCCCACCTCAGCCGCGAGCCGCGGTTGGCACCGATCGTAAAAAAGCACACGCTGAAGGTCCGCCCCGACCACGGCGGCGACGTTTACTTCGGCCTGATCCGTTCCATCACCTACCAGCAGCTGAGCGGACGGGCGGCGGGCACCATCTTCAGCCGCTTCCTGGATATTTTCCCGGATGGCTACCCCCACCCCGAGCGGCTACTGGAATTTTCCGTTGCCGACCTGCGTGCCGTAGGCATGAGCCGCCCCAAAGCCGGCTACCTCCACAACGTGGCCGGCTTCTGGCTCGAGCATCAACTGATTAACGAAGACTGGAGCCGCTACGACGACCGGGAAATCATCGATCTGCTCACCCAGATCAAGGGCGTCGGCCAGTGGACGGTCGAGATGGTGCTGATGTTTGTCCTCCACCGCCCCGACCTCCTGCCGCTCGACGACCTGGTCGTACGCCGTAACCTGATCTCCCTCTTCGACCTCCACCACCTGAAAGGGAAACAGCTGATCCAAGCGATGATCGCGGCCGCCGAGCCCTGGCGACCCTACCGCAGCTATGCTAGTCGGTACTTGTGGGAGATGGAGGCTACGGTGTTGTAGCGGCTCGCGAGCCCGCCTATCTACGTAAGCTGTACCTATGAGCCGGAGCTCGGAAACCAAGCACCACGCTAACTGCAAGCAGACAACCATTCAAAATCCCGTAATTTCGCCCCCTCAACCGACTATGCATGCCCAGCGAGCTTACCTTGTACAATACCCTGACCCGAAAAAAGGAAGTCTTCCAACCCCTGGTGGAAGGGCACGTGGGCTTGTACGTATGTGGCCCTACGGTATACAACCCCGTTCACCTGGGTAACTGCCGCACCTTCGTCAGCTTCGACGTGATTTACCGCTACCTGATGGCAAAGGGGTACAAAGTGCGCTACGTCCGCAACATCACCGACGTAGGCCACCTCACCGACGACGGTGAGGATCGCATGAGCCGGGGCGCCCGCCTGGAGCAGCTGGAGCCCATGGAAGTGGCCCAGAAGTTCAGCAACCAGTTCCACGACATGATGCGGACCTTCAACGCCCTGCCGCCGAGCATCGAGCCACGGGCCACCGGTCACATCATCGAGCAGATCGAAATGGTCCGTGAAATTCTCGCGAATGGGTACGCCTACGAGGTAAACGGCTCGGTTTACTTCGACGTGGAAGCCTATAATAATGGCAATGACGAGCGCTACGGAGAGCTCTCCGGCCGCCGCATCGATGAGCTCATGGCCGAAAGCCGGGAGCTCAAGGCCCAGGGCGAAAAGCGGAACCCGTCGGATTTTGCCATCTGGATGAATGCTTCGGACGACCATATTTTGCGGTGGGACAGTCCGTGGGGATCCGGCTTCCCCGGCTGGCACCTCGAGTGCTCGGCCATGAGCACGAAGTACCTCGGCGAGCGATTCGACATCCACGGCGGCGGCAACGACCTGAAGTTTCCCCACCACGAGAACGAGATCGCCCAGAACGTCGGAGCTTGCCAGCACGCGGGTGCCCGGTACTGGCTGCACACGAATATGCTGTTGATGAATGGCAAGAAGATGTCCAAGTCGGACGGCAACACGATTTCCCCGGAGGAGCTTTTCACCGGCGACAGTATCCACGTTTCCGAAGGCTACGACCCGATGGTCATTCGCTTCTTCATGCTCCAGAGCCACTACCGCAGTACGCTCGACCTGAGCGACGAGGCACTGCAGGCCGCTAAGAAAGGATACCAGCGACTGCTCGAAGCCTGGAATAGCCTGCAAGAGATGCAAGCGAGCGGATCCGCCCAGAACGGCACCGTCGGAAAGGAATTGACGGCCGGCCTGGAAGCCGCCTACGCCGAAATGGACGACGACTTCAATACGCCCAAGGCTCTGGCGCGGGTATTCGAACTGGTCAGCCGGATCAATGCCCTCCAGGGCGGGCAGCTCAGCCTGGATGAAATCACCGCCCGGCAGCTCACCGAATTCCGGGACGGATTGGGGAAACTACTCTTCGACATTCTCGGCCTACAAAACCGCGCCTCCGCCAACGGGGCCGACCGGGAAGCCCTCGACAAAGTGATGCAGATTGTACTGGACCTGCGGCAACAGGCGCGGGCCGATAAGGATTGGGCCCTCTCCGATAAGCTACGGGATGCGTTACAGGATGCCGGTGTTACGGTCAAGGACGGTAAGGACGGGGCTACCTGGTCGGTATAAGGATAACCGGCGGAATACGGATGATTCCCTCAGCGGTCATGGGCTACCGTGAACGCTTGTTCTTTTAGTTACGATTTATGCGCTTCGTTTCCCCTACCCCGGCCCCAACTTCCGTTGGTGGCGTTGGTAGGCGTAAACAGCCGCACCGACGGTGCCGGCGGTGTTCCGCATTTCCGCTGGCTTGACCTCACAGTCGATTTTTAAATACTTCTTGTAGTCGAGGAAATACTTACTGCCCCCGCCGCCGAGGATGATCAGATCCGGATTCAGGATGGCATTGACGTGCTTGAGGTACTTGTTGAGCCGCTTACCGAAGGTCTTCCAGTCCATCTCGTTATCCTTCCGGATCTTGTTGGAGATAAACTTCTCGGCGATGATGTCCATCCCCTTCAAATAGAGGGATCCCAGCTCGAAGTTGGGTACCAGTTCCCCATCGAGAAACATAGCGCCCCCCAGGCCGGTACCGATGGTGATCATGACCACCGTTCCCTCTTCCTTGTGGGAACGGCCGGTACCGTAGTTCATCGTGGCGATGCCGGCGGCGTCCGCGTCGTTGAGGGCGTAAATGGACACGTCCCGCATCCGTCCGAAGGTTTCGGAAATGGAGGTACCGATCCACCCCTTGTCGATGTTGGCGGCCGTTTTCGCGACGTTGCGGGTGACGACCGCCGGAAACCCGACGCCGACGATGCCGCTGTACTCGAAGTGATCCACCAGGCTACGAAAGGTGTAGGCCATTGCGGCGGGGGTAGCCGGCTGCGGGGTATCGAAGCGATGCCGTTCGGTAAGCATCGTGCCGGTTTTTACGTCTACCAGTCCTCCCTTGAATCCCGTAGCTCCTACGTCCACGCCTAGGATGGTCGTGCTCTGTGGTCCGCTGTCTTTTCCCATGGGGGTGAATATAAGGGCTTGTTTGCTTTTCCGGGGTCGGTGAAAAAACCTTCGCCGAAGCCCGGCCGCTGACTTAGCGAACGAGCGAAATCTTCATGGGCACGTCTTCCTTGGGGCGGTCACCGGCTCCCGTGGCTACGGCGGCGATTTTGTCGATGACGTCGAGCCCTTCGATCACCATACCGAAAACGGTATAATTTTGATCCAGGAAGGGTACGCCCCCCCGGTCGAGGTAAGCCTCCCGCACCTCGCTCGGGTAGCGAACGCCGGTTTGCCCTTCCTGGCGGTTAAGCTCCGCTTCCGTGACGGGCTTTCCCTGCACGATGTAGAACTGCGAGCCACTGCTGAGCTTCTGGGGGTTGTTGGTCCGGGCGGCGGCGAGGGCACCCTTGACGTGGGCCAGGGTGGGATCGAATTCAGCCGGCACCTGGTGGCCCGGGCCGCCGCTTCCGAGACGGTCGTTCGGTCCGGCACCGCGGCTGTCGGGGTCGCCGCCCTGGACCATGAAGCCTTCGATGACGCGGTGGAACAGGAGGCTATCGTAGAAATTTTCCTGTACCAGCTTGACGAAATTGTCCTGGTGCTGCGGCGTAGCATCGTACAGCCGGGCGAGCATGTCGCCCTGGGGTGTTTCGATACGGATGAGGCATTCTTCGGGTGGAGTCACGTTGATAGTTTGAGTGGTGGTTCTGGATTTTCCTTTTTCATTGGTCGCCGTAAGGCGTACCGCGTAGTCGCCTGACTGGAAGTAGCGGATAGCGGGCTCGGCTTCCGTACTCGTTTGTCCGTTACCGAATTCCCAAAAGTAGGTGGTAGCCTTTTCGGAGGTATTGGTGAAGGAAACGGTATCCGCCGCTTCCACGGCTTTTTCGGGTGCCGCGAAGCTAGCTACCGGTCGGGCACAGTAGGAGAAGCACAGCAGGGGAAGCAGAAGGTAAAGAAGACGCATCGTCGGGTATTTTTGGTCTAACGCAGCAGGGAGCTTACTTGTCTAAAAAGTATGCCAGAAGTACGTCGCGTTCCTTGCTCAGTCCGTAGTTCGGTTTATCCCGCCCCGCGCGACGGTACCAGTACCCGGCGTTGCTCTCGTCGCCTTCAATGCGGTGGAGGTGGGCGTGCACCCAGGCGTTGTCCGATCCCGGGGCGGAATCGATGAGTTCGTGGGCGTGGTCCCATTTGTTTTTTCCGATCCACCACAGGGCCTGAAGCTGTAAGGAGAGGCCCTCGGGGGGCGCTGCGGCGGTTAGGGAAGCATCGAATTCGGCGCGGGTCAAAGGTGGAGGGTTTTCAAACGGATTCCGGCGAAGATAGCGCCACGGGCATAAAACAACTTCCCGACCCAGGCGATTTACTTCCATGTACGAAATCGGAAGCCTGATAATCATCGGCGTGCTAGCGCAGTGGATCGCATGGCGGCTGCGGGTACCGGCCATTTTACCGCTTATCCTGGCGGGCATTCTTATCGGCCCCGGTTGGGAATGGTATTCCGGACACCGCCTGCTTAATCCCCGCTTCGACGGAGAATCCGGCACCGGCCTCTTTCCCGGCAACCTGCTGTATAGTTTCGTTTCCCTTTCTATCGGACTCATTCTCTTCGAAGGGGGGCTGACGCTCAAGCTGAAGGAGATCCGCGGTATGGCGGACAGTATCCTGCGCCTCACCACCTACGGGGCCTTCACCACCACGATCATCGCCGGATTGGCCGCCCACTTCATCATGGGGCTGAGCTGGCAGATCGCCTTTCTGTTCTCTACCCTCATCGTGGTCACCGGCCCGACGGTCATTACGCCGATCATGCGGCAGATCAACGTCAAGCGCCAGGTAGCCACCGTATTGAAGTGGGAAAGCATCATCATCGACCCCGTCGGGGCCTTTCTCGCGGTGCTGTTTTACAACTTCATCATCGCCTACTACGATCCGGCGGCCACCGTGTATAACTCGTTGATCAAGTTCTTTCAGTCCGGGCTGGTGGGTATCGGCCTCGGCTTCGTGCTGGGGCACCTCTTGTTTATCCTGATTTCCCGATTTTATGTTCCCCGTTTCCTTCTGAATATCGTAACTCTCGGATTCGTTGTCGCGGGCTTCCTCATCTCCGACACCATCGCCCACGAAAGCGGCTTGCTGACCACGGTCGTCATGGGTGCTTACCTAGCTAATCGGGAAGTGCCCTTCATTCACGACATTCTTGACTTCAAGGAAAGCCTGACCCTGTTATTGATTTCCCTGCTGTTCATCCTGTTGTCGGCGAATATGACGGTAGACCAGATTCTGCTCGTCCTGAACGAGCAAAGCCTCTGGGTGTTTCTCATCGTGGTATTCGTGGCTAGGCCCCTGGGCGTGTTTTGGAGCCTGGCCACCTCTGACCTGACCTGGCGCGATAAAGCCTTCATCAGCTGGGTGGGGCCGCGGGGTATCGTCGCCGCGGGGGTCGCTTCCCTGTTCGGGATTCAGCTCGCGGAACAAAACGTAGCCTACGCCGAATACATTACGCCCCTGGTGTTTCTCATCGTGCTGGGTACCGTACTACTTAACGCGACGCTAGCCGGCCTGATCGCCCACAAATTGAAGGTCAGCCTGCCCAAGGGTAGCGGCGTACTCATCTTCGGCGCCTCCGAGGGGTCGCGGCAGTTGGCCCACTCCCTGGTAGATTCCGGCCGCGAAGTCGTCCTGGTATCCGCCAACCGCGCGGAATGCGACATCGCCGAGGAAAACAACCTCACCGCCGTGCAGGCCCAGCTCGACTCGGATGAAATAGACAGTAAGCTCGACTTCACCGATATCGGATACATCCTGGCAATGACCGGCAACGACGAGGACAACTTTTACCTGCTCAATAACTATCGGGGCCGCAAGGGCATCCGCGGTGCTTACCGCTTACCCTCCCGCAAGGAGATTCAAGTACAGCGCTACAGTAAGGAGGCACTCTTCGGGCACTACGTCAGTTATTTGCTCTTCAACCGGGCCGCCCGCAACTTCGGCAACGTAAACGCCATCGAACTCCTCAAACCCGAGGATCTCCTCAGCCTGCTCGGACGCCTGCGGGAAGAGCGGGCCATTCCCCTCTACCTGCGCTGCACCGAGCACGGTGACATCACTTTCGTAACGGCCCGGGAGGATCGCCCCCTTTCGGTCTCAGCCGGCGATACCCTCTATTACATCGGGGAACCGCTGACGCACCTGGACGAGCGCTCCGCCCGGCAGGTAGCCAGGGAGGTGGAAGCCTAACCGCTAGGCCAGCAGTCCTTCCAGCTTATTACCGCGGCTCCCTTTGACGAAGATCTTTTTTCCCGACCAGTCCTGTGCCCAAAACCATTCGGCCAGTGCTCGGACGTCAGCAAAATGAGGCCGGCCGAGTTCCAGCGCGACCGGTTTCATTTCTTCTCCCACCAGCAGTACAATACGGGCCACCTGTCCGGCACGCAGCACCACCCGACGGTGGGCTGCTTGGCTATCCACTCCCAGTTCCAGCATTTCCCCCAGCACGACCACGCTGTCGTTCGCCGAATGGGAACTGGCAAACGCGTCCAGAGCTGCCAGAACGCTACTCGGATTGGCGTTGTAAGCGTCCCAGTAAAAATCGACGGAGCGGTGGGTGAGCCACTGGCTGCGGTGGTTGGCCGGTTGGTAAGCGGCCAGCGCCTCGGCAATGGCGCTACCCGGCACCTTGAAGTATTTACCTACCGCGATGGCGGATTTGATGTTTTGTAAATTGTGGCGGCCGCTGAGTTGGGTTACCGCCGGAAACGGCTCGCCGGAGGAAAGAAATACCACCTCCACCCGTGGGTGGACGGCTACCGTCTTGATTTCCAGGCCCGGTACCAGGGGCGAAGGTTGCTCACTGGTTAGGTAAGGAATCACCCGCTTCACCCGCGCTGCCATATCGACTAGATGGTCCTCGTCCGTATTAACGAAAGCCACCCCACCGGTGAGTCCGAGAAAATCGTACAACTCCCCTTTTCCCTTGATGATACCGGCTTTCCCGCCGAAGCCTTCCAGGTGTGCCTCCCCGATATTGGTCACGATACCGTGGGTCGGCCGACCGATCTCACAGAGTTGGGCTATCTCGCCGACGTGGTTAGCCCCCATTTCGAGTACCAGCAATTCCGTACCCTGCGGCATCGAAAGGATGGTCAGCGGTAAGCCGATGTGGTTGTTGTAATTCCCCGGTGTAGCGTGTACTCGATACTGCCGCGACATCACCGCCGTGATCAGTTCCTTCGTAGTGGTCTTACCGTTGCTACCGGTAATGGCCAGCACCGGCATGCGGAAGTCGTCGCGGTGTCGCTTGGCGAGGGCCTGTAGCGTCGCCAGTGAATCAGCTACGAGCAGATACCGGCCATCGCCGGCTTCCACCACGCTGGCGTCGTCTACTACCGCATACGCCGCCCCCGCCCGGAGGGCGGAAGCGGCGTAGCGGTTTCCGTCCGTACTTCCCCGAAGGGCAAAAAACAGACAACCCGCTGTAGCCTTCCGGCTATCGATGACCACCGTAGGGTGATCGAGGTAAATCCGGTATATCTCCGGTAGGCTTGCCTGGGGTATCTCCATGCTACAAAGCTACATGCTTGTTTGAATTTTTCGGATGCATCCCGCCGGGGAAGTAAGCGGTGGCCGGGGCAAGTAACAGGATCCGGGGACACCCAAAACGAAATGCCCCGCACCGATAAACGGGCCGGGGCATTTCTGATCGTAGGTGCTTACGTCCTACCGACGCGAACGGCGACGGTTTTTGTCTTTTCCAGGCTTCATGCCGAAACGGTTGGCTTGCGGATCGTCGATACCCTGGCTGTTGCCCACGCGAACCATAGCGCAGCGGAAACCGATGGTACGGGAGGCGCGATCCTGGTCGAGGTAGCGGCGGGTTCCAGGGCTGAGCCAGTAGGCACGGTCGGCCCAGCTTCCTCCTTTGTATACGCGTGCTTTGTCGCTGATCAGGGTGTGCTCGTTGGTGGCGTAATCCGCACCACTCTCTTCATCGCCGTCGAGGTAGTCGTATACCCGACCGCGGTTGTAGTTGTCCCGCTCGGCTACGTCAGCGTCGTTGACGGGTACGTATACCAGGCGACCCAGGCTGTCCTTTTCTACCGGGCGACCGTCTTGGTCGCGCTTCAGGTCCTGGAAGTCGTTACCCCGGAAGCTGTTGAGGTCGTGGTTCTCCACGTCCACCAGCGTTTGGGTGGTCAATGGGCGGTACAGGTCCAGTACCCATTCGTTGACGTTGCCCGCCATGTTGTAGAGACCGAAGTCGTTCGGGTAGTTGTCCCAGATGTTACTGGTGATCATGTTCTCGTCGTTCGGCTTACCGGACAGACCGCTGTAGTCACCACCCCGACGCTTGAAGTTAGCGTACATCTTGCCCTGATTCTTGTCGTGCACCCGGTAGCGCATGCTGGTACCGCTCCAGGGGTAAATGCGGCGGTCGGTGTAGTTCTCGTCCTTCTCGTTGGACTGCAGGCCTTCGAGTGCCAGTGCCGCGTATTCCCACTCGGCTTCGGTCGGCAGGCGGAAATCAGGCTGCAGGATACCGTCTTCGAGACGGATCGGGCGGGTTTCTCCGGTCTGGAGGTCCTTCATTCCCTTACGCTCTACGCCTTCGTATTGTCCGGCGAGATAGGCATCGGTGACGAATACGTCGGATCCGGACTGGTCGGGGCGTTGCTCCTGGTAGCCACGGTCGATTAGAATAGCTTCGTTCACGCGGTCGGTCCGCCACCGGCTGTATTCACGGGCCTGTACCCAGCTTACTCCCACGACGGGGTGCTGTGCGTAGGCGGGGTGCCGGAGGTAACCGGTCACGTAGGGCTCGTTGTAGGACAACTCGTCCCGCCAAACGAGGGTGTCGGGCAAGGCGGCCTGAAGTACCTCGGGATAATCGGCGTAAACGTCTGCCGTGTGGTGGAGATAAAGCAGATAATCCTCGTTGCTGATCTCGGTCTGGTCCATGTAGAAACTGGAGACCGTAACGCGGCGGGGAATGTTATCCCAGTCGTAGGGAACGTCCTCTTCGGTGAATCCCATTACGAACGTTCCGCCCGGAATCAGCACCATGTTGGGCGGAGTTTCCTGTCCCTCGAAGTCATTGTTCCGTTCGTAGCCGCCCCATTTCTCGTCGTTGTACTTCCAGTTGGTCGTACGGGAACGGTCGTTGTTGCGGTTACAGCTCGCTACCAGCAGCACGAGGCAGAGGTAGGGAAGCGTCTTGAAAAATATTTTCATATTGCGGTGGTCGTCCTGAATTAAAGTCGGTTTGTGGAGGCGGTCCGGTCGGATACGGCGTGCATCACCGACCTACGGCTAACTAAACCGAATCGCCAGACGAACTATTGTGTTCGAAATCTTAATATTTGCGCCCGGTCCGGGGTTGAACCAACCTTGTCGGCTTCCTTGCGCTCCGCGGACTTATCCGCTCTATTAAGGTACAAATTAGTCGTTGCGGCGGTTGATCTCATCCTGGAGCTGCCGGCGCAAATCCTGCTCCACCGTTAAGCGGCTCTTCCGGCTTTGTTCGAGTTCGGCGGCCAGCTTATCGCGCTCCCGCTTCAATTCGGTATTGTTGGCGGCCGCGATCCGGGTACTGGCCAAAGCGACCAGCAGGGCAATCAGCAAACCGATGACCAGCGACCACATGATCAAGCTGTAGGTTCCTTTGCTAAGTTGGATCCCCAGCAGGCTCACCGTGTCCAGCTCGTCGTTCAGCTCCGCGATCGTCGCATCGCGTTCGGCGACTTCGTTGGAGTTGGCGTCGATTTCGTTCCGCAACTCGGCCATTTCACCTTCTAGCTGGGAAATGCGCTCGGTGTAGCCGCTGATGGAGTCACTCACGTTGACCATGAACGCATCCAGGAATTCCTGGCGTACCACCTTAAATTCCTGATAGCGATTGGAGGCATCGAGCATCTCGTCAAACTGCTGTTGCAGGGGAGCTTCGGTAGCGGCCGCCGGATTACCACGCCGCTGAGCGGAAACGTTGACACAGAGAAACAAGAAGAACAAATAAAGAATACAACGCATAATGTGAGATTATGGGGTAGTCCGCCGCCCGCTGACCCGTAGTAAGAAGATCAACGGAAAGCGGCGCTAAGTTAGCACTTACCTTTCGGAAATGTTAGATCACCTGGTTTACCTGGTCCCCGACCTTCCCGCTGCCGTAACCCGATTTACCGCGCTCGGCTACCCCCCTTCCCCAGGCGGGCGCCACCTTTCGCGGGGTACCTACAACGCCCTACTCCGCCTCGGCAACCGCCAATACCTGGAGCTGTTGGCCGTGGATCCGGTAACGGATATCCCTCCACCCAGGTGGATGGGTGTCGATCGCACGACAAAATCGCGCATCAGCAGGTGGGCGGCGAGCGCGGGTGCCATACACGACGGGCGACCGGTGGTGTCCGGAAGCCGCGAATTGCCCGGTGGAACAACCCTTCGCTGGACCCTCACCGATCCGGGAACCGATCCTCCGGTAGCCGTCCTTCCCTTCCTTATCGACTGGGGAACGGATGGGCTACATCCCGCCGACGGCCTCCCCGATCTCGGGCTGCAGCTCGGCGCCCTGCGGCTCTACCACCCGGCTCCCGACGGTATCAACGCCGAACTCGCAGCACTGGGACTGCCCCAAAAAGTGATCCGCGGACCCGCCCCGAAAATCGAGGCCGTGATCCGCGGACCGAAAGGGGAATTCACCCTGTGATGCCTGCCGCTGATTACATCAGTTTCATGGACCGGTCGATGAATTCCTTTAGCTCCTTGCCACTCAGCATCTGCTGGCTGAGCTGTGCCAGTTGGTACAGATATTTGGCGTTTTCGGTACGCTTGGTCTCATCTTCCACCTCCAAAAGGCGCTCCTTCACGACCGGGCTGTTGGCATTCACCACAACCTGATAGCTGTCGGGGAACATATTGGCGTCCATTCCCTGCATCATCTGCATTTCCTTCATGCGGCGCATGAATTCGTTGCGCACGATCTGTACGGGGGCATCCTGAACGGCCAGGGGCTTCAGCTCGACGTTGTTGCCGGGATGCACGACGCCGGTGAAGAGGTTCGTGACCACTTCTTGTTGTTCCTCGCTCAGCAGGTTTTCCTTTTCCTCGTCTTTCTGAACGAGTTGGTCCGGGGTGGCCGAATCTACCCGTACGAAGTTGAGTTTGTCCTCCTTCTGCTCCAACGTCTGCATGGTAGGCGCATCGATGGCGTGCTCGAACCGCAGGACGTCGTAACCGCGTTCCCGCACCGATTCGATCAGGGTATGCTGGCGGTCGGCATCCGCGGTATAGATCGCCACTAACCGATCGTATTTATCCGTCTGGGTATCCTTGATCCGCTCGCGGTACTCTTCAATGGTAAAGAACTTCCCGTCGGTATTTTCCAGCAGGGCAAACTTCGTGGCGCGATCGTAGAATTTCTCCTCGGAGACCATACCGTACTTAACGAAAACTCCCAAGTCGGGCCACTTTTGTTCGTAAGCTTCGCGATCGTCCTTAAAAAGGCTGTTAAGTTTTTCCGCGACTTTTTTCGTAATGTATCCCGTGATCTTCTTCACGTTCGTATCCGCCTGGAGGTAACTCCGGGAAACGTTCAACGGAATGTCGGGCGAGTCGATCACCCCGTGCAGCAGCGTGAGGAATTCCGGTACGATATCGGTGACGTTGTCCGTAACGTACACCTGGTTGCTGTACAACTGAATCTTATTCCGCTGTAGCTCCAGCTTTCCACTCACCTTGGGGAAGTACAGAATGCCGGTAAGATTAAACGGATAGTCGATATTGAGGTGGATCCAGAACATCGGGGGTTCCCCCATCGGGTAGAGTTCGCGGTAGAAAGCGCGATAGTCCTCGTCGGTGAGGTCGGCGGGCGCCTTTTTCCAGAGCGGGTCGGTGTTATTGATGAAGTTGTCGACCTCGGTTTCGATCTTCTTGGGTTTCGGCTTTTCTTCTCCCTCTTCCGCACTGTCCTCTACTTCTTCGTAGGTGGTTTCGGTTTTCGTACCAAAACGGATGGGGTATGGCAAGAAGCGGCAGTACTTCATCAGTAGCCCTTCGATCTCGTCTTCTTCCAGGTATTGCTTGCTATCGGCGCCAATGTGGAGAATGACGTCGGTACCCTGCATGGGCCGTTCGGCTTCTCCGATTTCGTAACTCGGATCGCCTTCACAGATCCAGCGCACCGCCGCCGTATCCTCTTTATAAGACTTGGTTACGACCTCCACCTTTTCGGCAACCATAAACGCGGAGTAAAACCCGAGTCCGAAATGGCCGATGATGGACGCATCATCCTGGTACTTATCCACGAACTCCTGGGCGCTGGACAGGGCTACCTGGTTGAGGTATTTTTTTACTTCCTCCTCGGTCATGCCGATGCCCCGGTCGCGAATGGTGAGCGTTCCGGCTTCCTTATCCACCACGATATCGATGGTCTTGTCGGTGTAGTCACCCTTCGCTTCCCCCTTGCGAGCCAGCGTGGCTAACTTACTGGTAGCGTCGGTGGCGTTGGATACGAGCTCCCGCAAAAAGATCTCTTGGTCGGAATAGAGAAACTTCTTGATGATCGGAAAGATGTTCTCCGTCTGTACGGATATGTTGCCTTTTTGCATACTTGTTAATTTTACGGACGTGATCCGCCCCCCATGCAAAGGACAAGTTTTGTTCCACCTACTGCCGCCTGTCAGAATGTCGGTTGCACCGGCGGTTTTGCTTAGCGGTACATCCCCGATTTTAGCAGTTCTTCCTCCACCGCCGCAGGAACCAGGTAGCGAACGCTGGTGCCGTTTTTCAGGCAGTCGCGGACGTATGTTGCCGACAACTGCATCAGCGGCGCGTCGTAGATGAGCACGGAGGGGTGTTCGGCAAAAGGACCGTCGGCATAACCGGGCCGCCGGTAAACGAGAATACGGAAATCGCGCAAGATGATATCGTGGTTTTTCCACTTCGCGAAGGATACCAGATTGTCGCTCCCCATGATGAGCGCGAAATCGTAGTTGGGGTGCTTTTCCCGCAGCACGGCCAGGGTATCGACGGTGTAGGAAGGCTTAGGCAGGTCGAACTCGACGCGGCTCACCCGCAGATTCGGGTTGTCACCGATCGCCAATTCCACTAGGTGGAGCCGATCGTGGTCGCGGGCCAGGCTGCCCCGTTGCTTGAGGGGATTTTGCGGACTGACGACCATCCACACCTCGTCCAACTCGGTGCGCGTGGCCATGAAATTGGCCAGGATCATGTGTCCGATGTGGACGGGGTTGAACGATCCGAAAAATAGCCCCACTTGACGCCTGCTCATGTGCTTCCTTTAATAAGCGGTACCGCCCTCGTAGGCCGCAACGATGAAGAATCCCTCGTCCCCCTGGTCCTGATAAAGTGGCATGAGGATGTAGCCGGAGCAGGGCGCCGCGATGGGTCCGTTGGCGTCTTCGGCAATGATGGTTCCCTCCTCGACCGACTGAAAATTGCGGTAACCCGGTCGCATGGTGAAGCCGGCCCGGTCATCCGGGTCGATGTGGTGTACGTAGGTGAGTTCCAGTAGGGTGGGTACCGGCACAGCCGCCCGTCGTAGCGTCTCCTCGTGGTGCGTACTGACGTCTTCTTCCCGCACGCATCCTACGGATCGGAGCAGGTTGACGGTGGCGGCCAGGGCCCGGTCGACGGACTCCTCATCCGTGTGCGCACCGGCCTCGAAAGTGATGGCCCGGCAGGGATGCTCGAAGTCGTATTCGCCCGACCGGAAGTAACTGAGGGTCGTCCCCTGCAATCCGCTTAACATTCCCTTGATCACCGGCACCCCGAGTTCGGCGGCCAGCAGGAGGCTCGGCGCGTCATCGCCCGTGATGGCGAAAATTCCCCCGGTGGCGGTGGTGGTATGCAGGTCGATCAGTACGAGCTCCTGGGCGGAAGAATCTTCCAGGGCGTTTTCGATGGCGGCAAGCATGCCGTCCAGTTCGCGGGCCTCCACGGTGGGAAAGGTGTTGTCGGTACCCCGGACGTAGGGCTTCCAGATCCGATTAAGGTCGATGTCCACGTAACGCCGGCCCACCCGTAGGGCCTCCAGGTTGCCGCGCAGGGCCAGCAGTTCACCCCGGAAGGTAAATCCGGGGTTGAGGCGGGGCTCTTCTTTAAGCAGATCGAATAGTTGCTCCAGCGCCTGGACGCCGGCCGGCTCGTTCCCGTGAATACCGCCGATGGCCACGACCAACGGACCGGGTTCCTCACCGATGTAGTGACCGATTACGCGGGGACTTTCCCCCAGCGGGTCGGGAGCGGAAGGTTCGGGTTTGCTCTGCATCAGAAGTAAAATTTCAGGGCGACGAACTGGGCCACGAATCCGACCATGTATCCGGCGTAGAGTTGCATGGGCGAGTGCCCGCCGAGCGCCAGACGCGCCGATCCGACCAGGCCGGCAATGATGAGGACGGTGGCCACCAGCAGGGGAAGGCCCAGGGTCAGGCTACCGATAGCGATGCCGTTGGGCCCGAAAAGACCGAGCATGATGATGCATACGCCCAACAGTCCCCCCATCCCCGTGGCGTGCAGGCTGATCTTATCAACCAGATTGATTACGAAGACGAGGATGAGGGCGATGACCACGCCCAGCAGAAAGGATGAAAATATCGTCGGGGTCTGGCTGCTCTTATTAAAATTCCAGAAAATCCAGAAGTAGAGCACCATGACCAGCAGCAGCGGGCCGATGCGCTCGGACTTCTCGTGCATCATGACGCTGTTGATCATGTTCAGTTTAGCCATAATCAGCACGGCGATGACCGGGATGACGAAGGTGTCGAGAAAGATCAGGATGAGGTGGCTCATGGCCTTCGGTTCGCCCAGGTCGGAGGTACCGAACAGATAGGGATTAACGCCCGCCAAAATCAGAAAGCTATAGGTAGGGATCAGCAGGGGATGGAACAGCCCACTGATGGCCAACGCGGGCCAGTGCCGGGAAGAGGATAATTCGGGTACCTGAATATCTGCGGACATCCCGCAAAAATAAGGACTATTCGAAGAGCAGCCGGAAGGTTGTCCGCCGGTTGCTGGCCCGGCCCTCCGCGCTGTCGTTGGAGGCCACCGGGCGGCTCTCCCCGTACCCCACCGAACGGATGCGGTCGGCGGCTATGCCCTGGGATTCCAGGTAGCGTTTTACCGATGCGGCCCGTCGTTCACTGAGCCGCTGGTTGTCGACGTCGGAGCCGACGTCGTCCGTATGTCCGGCAATCTCCACCCCGACCGTTGGCTGGCTTTCCAGGAGAGTAACCAGTCGATCCAGCTCCTCGGTGGAGAACTCGAGGAGCTCATCGCTGCCCGTTTCAAAAAAGACGTTCCTGAGTACGATCGCCCCGTCTGCTTCCGCCTCTTCCGCTAGGGCGTGCTCCTCGATGGGCTGCAGGCGGATCCGCAACTGGAAGGGTTCACTGGCGGAGTGTTCGCCGGCGAGTATGAAGCGGTCGGAGTAAAAGAGATACCCCTCTTTCTCGACGCTGAACCCGTAATCCAGGCCCGTAGGGAGGACGGTCAGGTACCGGCCACGGGTGTCCGTATTGCGGACGGTAACGGGGCTCCCGCGTTGTTGCGCTTGTAAGCGCACCTTAGCGGTCAGCGGCCGGTCGGTTTCATCGTCGACTACCTGTACTTCGACGTACGTGGCGGGGGCCGGCCGGGCTTCCTCCGGCAGTTCGAAGGTGTAGATATCGATACCGTCTGCGATACCCTTACTAAAGTAGGCGGAACGGCCATCAAGGCCGATAAACAGGTTCGTTTCCTCGCCGGGCGTGTTGATGGGATACCCCAGGTTTTTCGGTTGTTGCCAGTTGTTGTTCTCGTCAACCGAGGTCATGAACAGGTCGGCTCCCCCCATTCCCGGCCAGCCGGTGGAGGTGAAGTAGAGCGTCTTATTGTCCGCCGCCCAGAAGGGATAGCGATCGTTACCGTTGGTATTTACCGTCTTGCCTAGATTGATCGGCCGGCTCCACTGCCCATCGGGGCGACGGCCGGAAACGTAAATATCGTCGCCGCCGAGCCCGCCTTCCCGATTGCTGGCGAAAAAGAGTAGGGAGCCGTCTTGTGACAAACTCGGTTGGCTCTCGGAAGCCCGGGTGTTGACCGTGGGACCCATGTTTTGCGCTTCGCCCCACCGGTCGCCAATCCGTTCGCTATAGTACAGGTCACAGGATCCGATACCATCCCGGCGCCCGCAACCCGTAAAGATGAGGTAGTTGCCGTCCGCCGTGATGGTTTGGGCACCTTCGTTCATGGGGGTGTTGACGCCGGTAAGCGGCACGGCGGTCGACCAGGAGCCGTCGGGCTGCCGGTCACTCTGGTAAAAGTCTTCCTGTTGTTTGTTGACCCGGCGGGTGAAGATGAGGCGCTGGCCATCCACGCTCAGGCTCGGAAAGTATTCCAGGCTGTGGGTGGTGTTGACGCCGGGCCCGAGCGGAGTAGGTTCGTAGGGATAGGGGTTGGCGGCCAAATCGGAGACCACCCGGGCGGATTCGACCAGGTTTCGGGCCTTATCCACCAATTGATCATTCCGTCCCGCTTGTTGAAGGGCATCCAGATACCTTTCGTAGTAGGTCAGAGCCGTTTCGTACTCCTGGTTGAGGGTGTAGAGCTCCGCGACTTTGCGATAGGCAACAGAGGCATTACGCCCCTCCAGCTCCAGCCCCCGTTCTAGGGACGCGATGGCCTCCGGGTAGTTTTCCTGGCCCCGGCTGATTTCCGAATCGAGGTAGTACAATTCCGCTACCTCATCGTACTTCTTAATCAGTTTAGCCAGCTTCTCTTTTGCTTCCGGATACTTCCGCAACGTCATGAGGGATTGGGTAGCGGCCAATTCCTTGAGCTCGCTCTTCTTCATTTCCCGCTGAGCGGATTGTCCGTAGCCAACCGTGGTGCCCAAAAGTAGGAGCATACACAGCAACGGTCCCATAAAGCGCATGACCGGCATGATTAGTGTAGCTACTATAACGCTACCATTCCCTCCTTAGTGTTCGTTAGGGATGGCGGGTTATCCGCTGGAAGGAGTCGCCCGTAAGCTCTCCAACGCACTTTCTATCTGCTCTTTCTTCGGCGCCTTCGGATCGGTGGCCGCATTCAGGGAGAGTTCGAAGGCCCGTGCCGCGTCGTTGGGCCTACCGGCCTTGATGTAGAGTTGACCGAGTTGGTAGGCAACCCGGCGATCGTAGCGCTCGAGGCTGGCGATCCGTTGTTTGCGCTTGGTAAACATGCTGAAGATGCGCATGGCGTCGTTCGGCCGGCCGATTTCCATATAGGCATCGCCCAGGGCTACCTGCGCCATCCAGTAAATCGCCTGGTGGGGAATGCTGTTGCGGGTCACCGCCTCAAAATCCTCGGATGCCTTGACCGCGTCGCCACGCCGGACGTTAACCAGTCCGCGACCGTAGAAACTTTCCGGCATCAGCGGGTTGATGGAGATGCTTTTCGTGTAGTCGTAGTAAGCATCCTCGTCATTTCCCAATCGGTAATTGACGAAGCCTCTCCGTTCGTAAGCCTGGGCGTGTCGTTCGAAGCGGGAGACGACCTTGGTCATCATTTTCAAGGCTTCTTCCTCGTTGTCTTGCTGGTCGACCAGTTCTCTACCGCGATTGAATAGCTGGACCGTGGTGCGATCGCTCTTAGGCTCTAGCTTATAGTGGTCGATCATCACGCCGGCATCCAGCCGCCACAGATTGAGCGAGCCAGCGATACTGAAGGTGACTACGCGCTCGAGTAAATTCAGGGTGTTCAACCACAACCGCTCGGTACTCGGCATCACGGTGCGGGGTACGTCGAGGGTCATCTCGTCCTCCTTAAAAATGGATTCGGGTTTGAGTAAAATGTCGTTTTTATAGTAGTTCTCCATGCGGTGCGCGTACTGCTCCATAACCTGATTATACGCTCGTTCAGACCCGAACTCGAGCTGTCCCGCAATGATGACCTTATACTCAGACATTTCCCGAAGTGCTTTTGCAAAATTTCAGTTACGCGTACCCGACCTCCGCGTGTTACGCCAGATCACACGCCAACCCGACCGAATGAGGTACCCGGTAGAAGGAGTGCAAACGTAATAGTATTACCAATTAAAAGGTAAGAATCCCCCCGGATTTGCTTCTAATCAGTTATTTGGAACACCGTAAAGGATAAAAAGTGCGCCGGCCGGGGAGGAAAGTTAAGGAATTCTAAAAGACAGGGGGTGCTCCCCGCTGGGAAGCACCCCCTGTCGATGGGCAGATGGTCGTGGACGGCTTAGTCCAGTTCAATCATGCGGGTAGGCTCGGTAGCAACCGGGATAACTACGCGGTTCTCGCGGAGGGTGTTACCCACCGGTTGGTTTTCACCGAATCCGATCATGGTCAGGTTTTCGGCCTTAGCGCCTTCCTGGTCGGCAGTGTACTCCATGGCGGAACTGGCGCGACGCTCGGAGAGTGCCTGGTTGTATTCGTCGGAAGCACGGCGGTCAGCGTGACCTTCGAAACGGATATCGAAGTCCGAAGCACCATCGAGGGCAAGGAAGCGATCGATTTCTTCCAGGACCATGCGATCGGGGCGGTTCAGGCTAGAGATATCGGTGGGGAAGTAAATCCGATCGATTTCGATCGTACCGTTGATGCTGTCGATCCGGATGTGCTGGAAGTCTTGACCTTCGAGCAGCTGGCCGTAGCGGGCAATCCGCTCTTCGAGGTTCTCGGGGCGGTCGTTGGGAACGGGGCAACCGTTACGCTCGGCAACACCGGCTTCATCGGGACATTCGTCGTCTTTGTCGGCGATACCGTCACCGTCGCGGTCGGGGCAACCATTGGTAGCCGCGGGGCCTGCTTCGGCGGGGCATTCGTCGTCTTTGTCGGCCACACCGTCACCGTCACCATCGGGACAGCCGTTCAGGCTCGCCAGTCCGGCTTCGTTGGGGCACTCGTCGTCTTTATCGGCAACACCGTCACCGTCGCCATCGGGGCAACCGTTCGTGGCAGCAGTACCCGGTTCGGTAGGACAATCGTCGTCTTTGTCAGCTACGCCATCGCTGTCACCGTCGGGGCAACCGTTCAGGTTAGCAACACCGGCTTCATTGGGGCACTCGTCGTCGCGGTCGGCAACGCCGTCACCGTCGGAATCGGGGCAACCGTTAGTAGCGGCGGGGCCGGCTTCGGTAGGACATGCATCTTCCATGTCTTTCACGCCGTCGCCGTCAGCATCGCGGGCTCCGAACCCGACCGAGTAGGTCAGGCCGAGAAATGCGTACTGATCGTTCTCTTCCGGATCACCGTAAGCGGCGGAGACACCGTCGATCAGGTCGGAGCTAGAGAACCGGAAGCGATAGTCCAGCCCGAGCGAGGATTTCGGGGAGAAGTAGTAACGAAGACCTACACCTACGGGAATCACGAGCCCACCGCTTTCGTCGGCGCGATCCTCGATGTCCGTGTTGATGTCGGTTTGGACGGCACTGGTGCCTGCACCGTACTCAGCTTCATCGTCGCCCCACAGACCGTAGCCGACACCGGCGCTGATGTAGGGAGAAAAGCCGGGCTTAAAGGTATAGTCGTCGTTAAAACGGCTAGCGAAGAAGGGCTCGATGTCGAAGCTCAGGCTGGGCTCGAAGACCGTCGTCTCGATCGAAGCATCCAGGGCGGTGAGCTCGGCGTCGTCGGCTTTGTCCGTATTGTTCTGCAGAAAACCGTACATCAGCTGGAGGCGCAGCGCGATCACGTTGCCAAGGCGGCGACGCAGGTAGATACCTCCGGCGGGGCTGATCTGATCGATGAGCGGGAAACTATTGTCGTTGAGATCGCCTCCCATGGAAGTTCCTCCCAATTTGAGACCGAATTCCCACGGATAAGCACTTTCGGGCATTTCCGTACTGGCAGGCATATCCTGCCCATATACATTGATACAAGTGAGTACCACGAAAAAGAGTAATAACTGCTTGAGCATATTTTCGGGTTTGACGTGTGGTTGTTTTACATTAGTTGGTTTCCTCCCAGCCAGATGGCTCGGAGATGTCTACCGCTTTATCGCTTAGCAAAGCGATTTGTTCAGGGCGGTAAGTTTCAAGGTGCAATTTTAGGGCTTAATCCCGTATTGTAGCTAACTTTTGGTCCAAACATGTTGAAAATACTCGGCTTTTCGCGCGTATTTTCCGATTACCGACGGTGAAATTTGAGCAAATGCCCCGCTTCCGCCTCGTTGTAGATCTCCAGGATGACCGCTCCGCGCTTACCGCCCTGGGGGGGAAAAAGGATCTTGAGGGGGTTATGCACGTATCCGTCCTCCCCGAATAAGGATAGCTGGTGCCTGAGCTTAGGCGGCAGCCGGAACTTTTTCAGTTCGTCGGCGTCGGCCGGCACCGGTACGGCTTCGTAACCTTCTTCCTGTAAAAACTGCCGAAGCAGGTCGTAACTCCGCTCCAACCGCCCGGCGGCAAATACGATGCGAAAACAGTAACCGTCGGACAAACCGCCGTACCGATCGCTGCCCGTTTCCGGAAAGTCCTGCCTTAACCTTACCTTTTCCACCTCCGCCGGAGCAGGATCGTCGTAAGATGCCAAGAACACCGGTCGTCGTGAAACCGCCCTTAGCGCCATGTCGTATGTTTTGAGTTATGCAAAACTAAACAAAAAGTTTAGAAAATCATGATTGCCGGCCAGGAAGATCCCCACAACCCCCGTACCATTGATACCCTGCCCGCTCCCCCGACCTCACCCCTTTCGGAGACGCTGCACGACCGGGTGGCCGCCGCTACCGTCGGTCCGCACGGCCGGCTAACCCTCCCCCACCTCATCCGGCTATTCCAGGAGGCGGCCCTGCGCAATACCGACCGCCTCGGTATTTCCAGTCATGCACTCTCCCGTGACCTCGGTCTTACCTGGGTACTGCACCGCCAATCCATCCAGGCTACCGAATGGCCGGCGCTAGGCGATGCCGTCTCCGTCGTTACCCTCCCCACCTTTATCCAACGAGGACTCATCACCTACCGCGACTTCTACCTCCTCGACGCGGCGAAGCGGGTCATGGCCTGCTCGTCATCCACCTGGTCGGTGATGGACCTCAACAGCCGGCGCATCCGACCGATCCCGCAACGGGTTACGGACAAATTGCAGGATCTGCCACCGGCCGGCAGCGGACTGGCAGTGCCCGGCGAGAAACCCGCCCCGCCGGAATCTCCCACGGCGGAGCGAACGTTCCGCGTGCAGTTCGCCCACCTCGACTTCAACAATCACCTGACCAACCCCGCCTTTCCCGAGCTGATGCTCGAACCGCTGGACCTGCCCTTCCTGAGCACCCACCTGCCGGTTCGGGCCGATATGATCTACCACCGCGAGGCCCGCTATGGCGACTTGCTCACCGCCGTTACTGCCAAAGCCGCCCATTCCGGCCACTTTGCCCATGGCCTCTACCGGGGCGAAGGCGAGCTGCTGGCCTCCATGGCTACCCGGTGGACCCCGATCGTTTAACGCTGGCGTATTTTCGTTGCTCCCGCGCTCCGGCGCCCAAATGTACCCCATGCGATTGCTGCTCCCGCTACTGCTGTTCCTGACCGCCCCGCTTAACGCTCAACAGGACCTCCAAGACTCCATTTTGTCGGTGCTGAATAAAGGTATCGAGGGCGGTGCCTTCCCGGGCGGCCAGGTGCTCGTATGGCACAAGGGGGAACCGTTGGTACACGTCACCGCCGGCTACCACACCTACGACCGCTTACGGCCTACGCGTCCCGACGATGTCTACGACCTCGCCTCGGTGACGAAAACCACCTCCGCCCTGCTCGTACTGATGAAGCAATACGGGGAAGGTGACCTAGACCTGGATACCCCCCTCGGCCTGCTGTTCACCGAACTCAAGCGTACGGATAAACAGCGGATCCCGCTCCGGTCGGCCCTGGCCCACCGGGCCGGATTGCTACCTTGGGTACCCTACTGGCAAACCACCCTCCGGGGCCACGGCCGTTACCCCTGGCAGGAACGCTGGGACGCCGGCAGAATCAACGACTATCGCTTTCGAAACCGCACGATCCGACGGGACAGCACCGGCCGCTTTCCCATCAAACTCACCGACGACCTGTGGCTGCACCGCAAGTTTCGGGAGCGGAGCATTTACCGGGCCATCCGTAAATCGCCGGTGAAAGCTCCGGGGGACTACGTCTATTCGGGCCTGCTGTTTTACCTCCTCCCCGACTACGTCGAGCGCACCACCGGAATGGACTACCGCACTTACCTGCGGGAACACTTTTACGATCCCCTAGGCGCCGACGAACTGGGCTACCGGCCGCTCGACCGCGGTATCCCCCTCGATCGCATCGTACCTACCGAGGTAGACACCTTCTTCCGTATGGATACCCTGCACGGGGTGGTCCACGACGAAGGCGCGGCCATGATGGACGGCGTGAGTGCTAATGCCGGCCTGTTCTCCACCGCCGAAGACCTGGCGAAACTATATCAGATGCTGCTCAACGGCGGCGAGTACGGCGGCCGGCGCTATCTGACGCAGGCGGCCGTAGACACCTTTACCAGCTACCAGTATCCGGAAGAAGGCAGCCACCGGGGCCTCGGCTTCGACAAGCCCCTGCTGACCTACGACGCGGCCAGCAGCTCGGTGGCCGAGGCGGCCTCTCCGGCCAGCTTCGGGCACAGCGGGTACACCGGAACCTTCGTGTGGGCCGATCCGGAGGCCGACCTGCTCTACATCTTCCTGAGCAACCGGGTGCACCCCAGCCGCGACCGCCGGGCCATTTATACGCTCAACATTCGCCCCCGCATCCATTCGCTGATCTATTCCTTCATAAACCGCAAGGAAGCTACGTCCGACCTACGGGGCAAACGCAGGTAGTACACCCCCGCTGGCAGGTGGGCAACCTCGAGGACGTTACCCCGTCCGGTCAGAGCACGCCGCCCGTCGGCGTAGAACACCTCGTATACCTGCGCCTCGTCGATGTCTCCGCTAATGCGCATCCGTCCACTGGTCGGATTGGGGAACAGCCGGATCAGGCCACTGTCCAACCGCACGCTGACCGGCCCGTACAGGGTTTCCTGGCCGTCCATATCCAGCTGCCGGAGCCGATAGTAGTTTTGACCGGGGTAGGGGTTCTCGTCTACGTAGACGTAGCTTCCCTTGCCGGCCGGTACGCGGCCGATCGCTTCGAAGGCAACCCCCGCTTTGCTGCGTTCGACGACGAAGTGCCAGTTATCGACCTCGACCGCCGTTTCCCAGTCGAGGCGCACCGCGTCGTAGAGTGGCGTGGCGGAGAATCGTTTCAGGACCACCGGCAGTCCGGAGAAGCTGCCACATGCCGAAGCGGCACCCCCATCGATAGCGCCGTGCGGGTGGTACCCCCCGGCGAGATTGCCGTCGGGCGACAGCGTCAGCGATTCTCCGTCGGGAGCGTCGTCGAAATCCACCTGGGCGACGACCCGGCCGTCTGCGTCGCGCAGGATCACGGACTCCGGGCCGTCATCGTTGAGTCCGAGGAACCCGCTGGCCGTGCCGAAACGGCACCCGTCCTGCAGGCTGCCCGCGTCGGCGGCCGAGGCGAAAATGACGAAGCTTTCGCCCGCTCCCAATTCAGTCGACGCAGGAAAGGTGAAGCGCGGGCCGCTGTTCGACCCGTCATGGACCGTATGCCCCGACAGGTCGAAGGGCCCCGCCCCCGTGTTATAGATTTCCACGAATTCGTCGCCGCCGTCCACTACCCCGTCACCGTTCGCGTCGTGGGCCGGAGCGGCAAGCACCTCGTTGATCACGACGTCGCTGGGCAGGCACTGATCCGTGAGGAACTCGAGGGGCAGGTCGATTTCGCAATCGCCCCCGCGGATACGGAGCAACGCATAGCCGCCCTCGGTGTAGCCATCAACTATAATGGTTCCGTCGGGCTGAACGGCCGGATCGTCACCGCCTACCGTGCCCGCGCTGGAGTAGACTACCGCGCCGATTTCCGCGCCGGAATAGGGCAGACTCAATCGGATCACATCCGGGTCGTCCGTAAAACTGAGGCAGTTGAGGCGTGGCTGTCCGAGCCGGATACCGCATACCGGCTGGCAGTTTCCGTCGTCACCACTGGCGATTACCTGTACGTGATCTACGGCGGCCACGTCGTCGCCGTTCTGGTCGAAGAAAATTTCCAGCGCCGCGGTCTGGGCGGTGCCGGGGATGGCAACGGCATGGTACACCCAGCCGTCGGTGCTGATGCCGCCGCCGTTCTTGCCGTCGATCAGGACTTCTTTTTGGGCGGGAAACCCATCGAGGAAGAGCTCGTAGCCAAAGTCGTCGCCGGCATCGTAACCTTGCACGTTATAGGCGAAGACAAAGCGGGCACTCGTCAGGGAACAGATGTTTCCGGCCTCGAACCGCAACCTGGCGACCTCCCGGCCGGAGGTGGCGTTGTCTACGTCCCGGGCCGCCCAGAAGAAATTGCCGTTGGCGGGGGCGGTGATACCGGGTAGTTGCTCCACCCGATTCCAGGTGGGCACGGCGCCCGAGCCGTAGGGAGTGATATCGGGTGCGTAGGGTAAATTTTCCTCCGCCGCCTCCTCGAAGCCCTGCTGTAAGTATATGGTTTGCGCCGGAGCGCGGGTGCAAGGGATTAGAACCACGAACAGGGACCACGGGAATAAGGAGTAAATACGTCGCATACTTTTTCCCGCATAGGTAGAGTTGGTCACTCTACTGTGGTGAGAGTCGTGTTAATTATCTTCGCGCCCCTATGATTTTTCAGATCCGCGACGACGAGCGCAAAATTTTTGAGGTGATCGGCCAGGCGGCGGGCGCGTTGGGCTTCCCGACTTACGTGGTGGGGGGGTACGTCCGGGACCGCTTGCTGGCCCGGCCGAGTAAGGACTTGGATATCGTTTGCGTAGGCAGCGGCATCGAACTCGCCAAGCGCGTAGGGGATAACCTCCACCCCCGCAGCCGAGTGACGGTGTACAAGCGGTTCGGCACGGCCGCCCTCAAGCACCGCGATCTGGAAATCGAGTTCGTCGGTGCCCGCAAGGAAAGTTACCGCAGCGATAGCCGGAAGCCGACGGTAGAGTCCGGCACCCTCAGCGACGACCAGCACCGCCGCGACTTCACGATCAACGCCCTGGCCATCAGCCTCAACGACCGGGACTACGGCACCATCATCGACCCCTTTAACGGACTGGAAGACCTGGAAGCCAAACGGATCGTCACCCCCCTCGAGCCGGGTAAGACCTTCAGTGACGATCCCCTGCGGATGCTGCGCGCCATCCGGTTCGCCAGCCAGCTCGGCTTTCGCATCGACCCGGTCACCTTTCAGGCCATCAAGGACCACCGCGAGCGCATTAAGATTATCAGCTGGGAACGCATCGCCACCGAGCTGAATAAAATCATGCTGTCTTCCGCGCCGAGCGTTGGCCTGCGGCTGTTGGACGCCAGCGGCCTACTTGCTTACGTTCTCCCCGAACTGGCCGCCCTGCGCGGCGTCGAAAGCCGGAATGGCCGGAAGCACAAGGATAATTTCATCCACACGACGAAAGTAGTCGACAACCTGGCCGATCGCAGCAATGATCTCTGGCTTCGTTGGGCGGCCCTGCTGCACGACATCGGCAAAGCCAAGACGAAGCGCTGGGAGGCCGATGCCGGCTGGACCTTCCACGCCCACGACGCCGTTGGAGAACGTATGGTGCCCAAGATCTTCCGCCGCCTCCGGCTTCCCAACGACCGACAGAAGTACGTCCAGAAAATGGTGGCACTCCACCAGCGCCCCATTTCCCTCACCCAGGAGGAAATCAGCGACTCGGCCGTGCGACGCATCCTCTTCGACGCGGGTGAAGACATCGACGACCTCATGACGCTTTGCGAGAGCGATATTACCAGCAAGAACCCCAATAAGGTGCAGCGGTACCTCGATAATTACGGCCGCCTGCGGGAACGCATGCAGGAGATCGAGGAAAAAGACCACCTGCGGAACTGGCAGCCCCCCATCACCGGAGAATTGATCATGGAGACATTCGGCATCCCCCCCAGCCGGCAAGTAGGCCAAATCAAGGATGGGGTGCGCGAAGCCATCCTCGACGGCGACATCCCTAATGAGTACGACGCGGCCTACAACAAGATGGTGGAAGTAGCGGCGGCGCTTTCCCTTCACCCCCAAGCCAAGTGAGGCCGGGTTTTAACTAAAATTAACGTACTTTCTGAGGCCCACCCCACGATCGTGGGGTATGACACCCCCTACCCCCACGCCTATCTTTGTCATATCGCAAGGAGGTGGTGCAACATCTCCTCGATTCTTTCCAAAAAGCGTGTTCACTATAGCGGATGGGATTGTTGGTTTTCCCTCCCGCACTTTTGAAGGTTTATATTATAATCCCTGCGCCCCAGGGCGCACTAGATTCCAGTTATTTCGGTAGTCTGAAAGCTACAATACAAGGTCCGCACGTACACCGTGCGGGCCTTTTTTAATTTTCCCGCGTCGTTCGGCTACAAAATAAACCAAGACGGCGAAATATTCCAAACCAACCAAAAAAAGATCTTCCCGGTAGGGTACGGTCGTGTAGCTGGTATACGTCAGCATAATGAGATAAGACCACACCAACGGATACCGCCAATCCGTAAGGCAACACAGCGCAATGGGAACGGTAAGGTACCAGGGGTGGACCGTCGTGGCACACAGGAGATAAATCACGAAAGCACCCAGCCAGCGACCGGGCAGGGACTTCCAGTCCGTTCGCTCGTCGGACAGGGCCACGATGAATATGGTCATGGCCGCAACGCGGGCCAGGAGGGGCCCGTATTCGGCAATCTGATTGTACCCCACCGCATAGTAACCGTAACTACGAAGGAGGTAGTACAGACTGGCATTGAACTCGAATTTGCGGAAGTATAGCTCCAGGCTCCCCCCAAAGCCCTCCACCACTCCGCTCCCCACCAACGCCGGCAGAAACAACAAGCCCAGACTAACGGCCAGTGCCCCCACGAATCGCCAGAAAGCGCGCCGCCAGAGTCGTCCCAGTAAAAAGGGAAGCAGCATCAGTGGCAGCAATTTGCTGGCTACGGAGTAGGCCATGGCAAATCCGGCCCGGCCGTAGGCGCTCCGGTTCAGCCAAAAGAGGGCGAGCAGGAGGAAGCACACCATCGCTCCTTCGAAGTGGATGTTGCCCACCACCTCCACTAAGACGAGGGGGTTGAGCCAGTACAACAAACTTCTCCCGGGAGGTAGCCCGAAACCCCGTAGCAGGCGATAAAGCAGGTATACGGAGCCGAGTTCGGTAATCAGCAGGAAAAGTTTCATTACCACGGCGGCACCGTACCAACTACCCGGGCTCACGAATGCTGCCAGCGTAAATACGCCCTGAGCCACCGGGGGATAAATGGAATGGTAAGTGGGAGAATTGAGTTTTTCGAACAGTTGCGGATCGACAAAGTCCGCTCCACCGATAAGGTAATCTTCGGGTGTGTGCACGTAAGGGTTATCCCCCGCCAGGATAAGGTCACCGTCCCAAATGAAGCGGTAAACATCGTCGCTAAGGCGGGGGAAGGCAAACACCAGCGCCAGGCGGAGTAACAAGCCAAATACGAGCAAGGGTCGGAGCAGCCGGTCGGTGGGCGAACCGATAAGGAGCGCGTACCCGGCAAAGGCAACGGTGAAGGCCGTGAAGAGCGACCAGAATTCCGTGCGGTCGACACCGAAGCCC
This sequence comes from Neolewinella xylanilytica, assembly GCF_002934605.1. Lineage (GTDB taxonomy): Bacteria > Bacteroidota > Bacteroidia > Chitinophagales > Saprospiraceae > Neolewinella > Neolewinella xylanilytica. The sequence continues at coordinate 193,149 of NZ_PTJC01000007.1, read as the reverse complement.
AGATAGAGAACGCCGCCGGAAAGCAAGAGCGCGCCCACGATCCGGGATCCGGACCGCACTACCCGAGCACCTTTGCCGCCACCGCCCGGGCTACGTTTTGGCCGTCCATCGCCGCACTGAGGATTCCGCCGGCGAAGCCTGCCCCCTCCCCGCAGGGATAGAGGGAGGGCAACTCCGGATGGGCGTAGGTCTTCCGGTCCCGGGGAATCCGAACGGGGGAGGAGGTCCGGCTTTCCGTGCCGATCACGTTGGCCTCGCCCGTGTAATAGCCCTTCATCTTCCGGCTGAAATCACGTACGCCCTGCTGGAGTCGTGAATAGATGCTGTCGGGGAGTAAGGTATGGAGGGCGGCGGAGTGCAGGCCGGGAATGTAGCTGGTCGCGGGCAGGTCGGTGGATAGTCGCCGGTCGACGAAGTCCGTAAGCCGCTGGGCGGGCGCGCGTTGGGTACCGTCTCCACTGGCGAACATGGTTTGCTCAATACGCTGCTGCAGGGCCAGTCCGGCAAACACCCCGTGGGCGCCGAAGGGGGCGAGGTCTTCGAGTTCGACGGCCACTACCGTGCCGGAGTTGGCGAACGGACTGTCGCGGCGGCTCAGGCTCATCCCGTTGACGACGATCTCGCCGGGGGCGGTCGCCGCCGGCACGACCAAACCGCCGGGGCACATACAGAAACTGAAGACGCCCCTACCCTTTACCTGGGTGACGAGCTTATAGCTGCTGGCCGGCAGGTTCGCTTCCCGCTGAGACTGTCCGTACTGGATCTGGTCGATCAGGGGCTGCGGATGCTCGATCCGCACGCCCAGGGCAAAAGGTTTGGCTTCCAGGCGTACGCCCCGCTGGTGGAGGAGTTGGTAAACGTCCCGCGCCGAATGACCGGTAGCGAGAATATACGCTTCGGCCGCCAGCCGGTATTCCCGCCCTTGCTCGTCCCGAACGATCAGGGCGCGGAGGTCGCCGGAAAGCTCCACGTCCTCCAAGCGGTGGCCGAAGCGGATCTCGCCACCGTAGGCCAGAATGGTTTCCCGCATATTACCCACGACCCCCGGTAACTTGTTGGATCCGATGTGCGGGTGGGCGTCGATCAGGATATCCTCCTGCGCACCGTGGGCCACCAGGGTTTGCAAGGCCTTAAGGTAATTGCCCCGCTTCAGGCTCCGGGTATACAGTTTGCCATCGCTATAGGTGCCGGCTCCGCCTTCTCCGAAGCAATAGTTGCTGTCCGGATCGACCTCTCCCGCTTGTTGGATGGCCCGCAGGCTACGTCTCCGCGCCCGAACGTCTTTCCCCCGTTCGATGATCACCGGACGCAGACCGAGCTCGATCAGTTCCAGGGCGGCAAACATCCCCGCCGGACCACAGCCGACGATGGCCACCGTCGGCGCATCGGATACGTCCTGAAGCTGAAAAGCCGGGGGGGCTTCCGCTTCGGGGGGGTCGTTCCTGTCGGTAACTTCTACGCGTAACCGATATACCGGCCGGCCGCCACGGGCATCGATGCTGCGCCGGCTAACGGTAAGCATACCGATGTCTTCCTCGGCGATTTTTCCTTTGCGGCTGACGGCACGACGAAGGGCGGCCGCATCGTGCAGCTCAGAGGGGGCAAGCTTGATTTCCAGGGTAGTCGGCATGGAGTGCAAAGGTAGGCACTCCGGCGGGAGCTTGGCTTATCGGCTGGTACGCGTATACCGGCCATCGCCAGTGGCGGCGAAATCTTCTGGCATGTAAACGACAATCATCACATCCTCGAAGGCGCTACCCTCGGTCCCCTTTACGGTACGGCGGGTCTTGTCGTAGCTCACGAGGGCCATCTGGTCGCCGCTGACCTGGGGTTCGAGTACATAACGATTCTGTTTCATGTAGAAATCGAGAATATCCTGCTGGACGTTCTTTATTTCCACGGACGTCTCGATGAGCAGGTCATCGCCCGGCCAGGTACGGTATTCCACCTGGTCTTTGTTGTAGATGTCGAAAGAAATCGCGTTTACGCGATCTACGTCAACCGTCTTGTGAAAAATGTCGGCAGGGTCCTGTGCAAAGGACGTTACTGCCCAGCCCAATAGGGCCAGCGTGAAGAAAAATTTCATGGTGTATAGATTCCAAAGTTATTCCCGAAACGAAAATCGGGGGCCTAATCGTGCCTCCCGCTGAAAGTTTGCGTATTCGGGACGAAGATAGCGTTTACAATGCTTTCTTCCCCTCCTCCACCTGCGGCTGGGAGGCCGTTTCCGGGAGTTCGACACCCAGATAGACCAGGGAATAATTACCACTGTCTACGTCAATGGATTCCACATCGTAGGGTATGGGGTTCAACTGCCCGTCGGGCGATTTGATGAACAACGGAATGGAGTACTTTTCTTCCCGAGCGATAACGAGCAGGTCCAGCAATTCCCGCTGGCTGTACAATTCGTGCTCGTGAATTTTGGCGGCTTCCCGGTGGGCCTCGCTGAGGTTGATGAAGTCGTCGGCGTGACTGAATATGTGCGCACTGTCTTCGGTGGCACCCCGGGATTTCATTTCCTCGGCGGTAATGAGGCGGAAGGCGCCGCGTTCGCCGAAGATGTCTTCGTAGCGGCGAATGGCGTAAGCGTTCACGTCGTTGCTCCCCGTAAGGGCCAGCATGTACCCGACATCCAGGAGATCGTATTCATCGCTGAGGTCGGAGTTGTAAATGTTTGCGACGATGCCCCGCAAACCCTGATCCTGGGCGCGGCGAATGTTGCTGCCGTTACTGTCGACCATGAAGACTTCTCGACCCTGTTCCTTCAGGTACTTTCCGATGGTTACGGCGAAGTCGTTCGCTCCCAGGATCAATACGCCACTGGAAGTATCCTGGATAACCCCGAGTAAGCGCGCCACCAGGCGTGCGGTAGTCGCGTTAATCAGCACCGTACCGAGAACGATCATGAAAACCAGCGGCGTAATGTATTCTGCCCCAGGCACGCCGTCGGCCACCAGGTTCAAGCCAAAAAGCGAGGCGATACCCGCCGCAACGATGCCCCGCGGCCCTACCCAGCTGATAAACACTTTCTCGTTCACGCTCAGGTTGCCTCGGGCGGTGCTCAGGAAAACGCTGAGGGGACGAAGGACCAGAATGACGAATCCGAACAACGCGAGGGGGCGCCAGTCTTCCGTCAGCAGGCGCAGCTCATCCATATTCATATTAGCGGCCAGCAGGATAAACAGAATGGAGATCAGGAGGACGCTGAGCGATTCCTTGAATGACAATATCTCCTTGATCCGGGGCACGTCTTTATTAGCCAGTACCAACCCCATGACCACCACCGCAAGCAGGCCCGATTCGTGGGCTAACTGATCGCTCACGACAAAGATGAACAGGACGTAAGCCAGGATAAATACGTTGAGCAGGTAGTGGGGCACCAGCTCACGTTTGATGATGTGGAAAAGGGCGTACCCCATTAGGAACCCCAGGGTACCGCCGTAGATGATGATCTGAACGAAGGTGCGCAATGCCTCCCCCGTAAAGCCGATTCCGTGGTCCGTCGAGCGAATAAATTCGAAAACCAGTACCGCCACCAGCGCACCCAGCGGATCGATCAGGATTCCCTCCCATTTAAGGACGGTACTCACGTTCCGGTTGAGCGGAATGTTCTGCAAGATCGGCGCGATCACCGTCGGACCGGTTACGATGATCAGGGCGGCGAACAAAAAACTGATGCTCCACCCCAGCCCCATGATAAAGTGCGCGGCTAAGCCCGCCCCCACGAACGTGACCAGACTCCCGATGGAGATAAGCCGTAGGATCGATCGTTGGGTTTCCCGGACCTCCCGGAACTGCAGCGTCAACCCTCCCTCGAAGAGTATGACGCCGATGGCCAGACTTACGAAGTAGAATAGCGACTGCCCCGGAAAGAGCCCCCGCCCCTCCCCGTCTTCCCCCACCAAGTGGTAGATCGGGCTGATCAGTTTCTCCCCGTCCGCGGTGAAAAGCGCGGAAATAGGGCCGACCAGCAGGCCGATCACGATCAGGGGGAGAATAGCGGGGATCTTCACCCGCCAGGCGAACCACTGGGCGAAAATTCCCAGGATAATGATCCCTGCGAGTTCTTCCATAAAAAATTGAATGGCCTAAATCAGGCGATAAAGTAGCATTATCCGCCGAGAAGCCCCCCCAATCCGCCGGGAAGCATATTGTCCATCATGCCACCGGCCTGCTTGGCTTCGAATTCGGCCGCCTTTTCCAGGGCGCGGTTGGTGGCCACCACCAGCAGGTCTTCGAGTGCCTCTACGTCCGAGGGGTCGACCTGATCCGGATCGATGCTGATGTTCTGTACGGTACGGGTACCGTCGCAGGTGACCTTGACGGCACCGCCACCGGCTTCCGCCTCGAAGGATTCCTGGGCCAATTGCTGCTGCATTTTGGCCTGCATCTCTTCCATTTGCTTCATCATATCTCCGAACATGGCTAGGTAGTTTTGAGGGAATAAAAGGCGGGGGCGGGCTTTTAAGTTTACCCTACCTTTGGCCGCCTACCAAAAAATAAGTCATCCATGGCACTACTCGACGGAAAAATCGCACTTATCACCGGAGGTTCCCGCGGCATCGGTGCCGCGCTCGTCCGCGCCTTTCACGGGGCCGGCGCGAAAGTCGCCTTCACCTACCGCAGCTCGGCCGGCCCCGCCGAAGCCCTGGTCGGCGAACTCGGCGAGAACGTACGCGCCTACCAGAGCGACGCCTCCGATTACGCCGGAGCCGAGCAACTGATCAAAACGGTCACGGAAGAAATGGGTGGCCTGAACGTCCTGGTCAATAACGCCGGTATCACCCGCGATACCCTGATGCTGCGGATGAATGAAGAGCAGTGGGACTCGGTGCTGGACAACAACCTAAAGTCGGTCTTCAATCTCACCAAGCACGCCATGCGCGGCATGATGCGCGGCGGCGGCAGCATTATCAATATGTCCAGTATCGTCGGCATCCAGGGCAACGCCGGCCAGGCCAATTACGCGGCGAGCAAGGCCGGGATCATCGGCTTCAGCAAATCCATCGCCAAGGAAATGGGGAGCCGGAACCTCCGGTGCAACGTGATCGCTCCCGGATTCATCGAAACCGATATGACCGACGAACTGCCGGAACAGGTGAAACAATCCTATCTGGCCACCATTCCGCTTAAGCGACTGGGCCGGCCAGAGGAGATCGCCGATGCCTGCATTTTCCTGGCGTCCGACATGAGCAGCTACGTCAACGGTCAGGTGCTAAGTGTCGACGGCGGACTGAGCTAACAACACGCGGCCGCCCCCGGCGTATCTTTACCGTAAACCCTCGCTTTGCCTGCCGGTCCCTTGGTCATCGACGTAATTATTCCCGCGTTTAACGAGGAGCGGAGTATCGGTTTGGTGATCGACGAGCTGCCGCGCCACCTCATTCGGGAGGTCATCGTGTGCGACAACAACAGCACGGATCGGACGGCGCAGGTGGGCGCGGACGCAGGAGCAACGGTAGTCCGGGAAAACCGGCCAGGGTACGGCTCGGCCTGCCTACGGGGAATGTCGCATATCGCCACCCGACCCGCCGCGGAACAACCCGACGTGGTGGTTTTTATCGACGGGGACCATAGCGATTATCCCGGGCAGCTGCCGGAACTCCTTGCTCCAATCGAGCGGTTCGGTTACGATCTGGTCATCGGGTCAAGGGCGCTGGGAAAAGCCGAAAGGGGCAGCATGACCTTCCCCCAGATCTTCGGCAACTGGTTGGCGACAAACCTTATTCGGGTGTTTTATGGTTATGAGTTTACCGACCTCGGTCCGTTTCGCGCCATCCGCTACCCGGCCCTCGTAGCTTTGCGGATGGAAGATCCCGACTTTGGCTGGACCGTGGAAATGCAGGTCCGCGCCGCCAAGGCCGGCCTGAAGTGTACGGAGGTACCGGTTGGCTACCGTCGCCGCATCGGGGTTTCCAAGATTTCCGGAACCGTGAGGGGGACGGTGCTGGCCGGGCATAAAATCCTCTGGACCATCTTCAAACTGATCCGATCATGACCATACTCGCTTTCCTGGTGTTGGCCATTTATTCGATCAGCCTGCTTTACATCACGGTTTACTGCTTACTACAATTTAACCTGTTATACCACTACCGGTACGGCGAGAGCCCATGGACGCCCGCTGCGACGGTGACCCGCTCCGAGTCCCTGTGGACGACCCCCGGTTGCCGCTCGGCTTCCACTCGGGTGGCTTCGGCTCCGCCGGATCGTTACCCCGACGACGTAGCCGTTGCTCCTGCGCCGGCGGCGCCCCCCTTACCCTTCGTTACGGTGCAGCTGCCGATCTACAACGAATATTACGTCATCGGTCGGTTGATCGATGCCGTAGCCGCCTTCGATTACCCGAAGGACCGCTACGAGATCCACGTGCTCGACGACAGCGACGATGAAACGGTCGATCTGGTAGCGAAAAAGGTAGCGGAATACCGGGCCCGGGGGTACCGTATCCGGCAGATTATCCGCCCCAACCGGGAAGGCTTCAAGGCCGGTGCCCTCCGCGACGGGATGCGGGAGGCGAAAGGGGAGTTTATCGCGATCTTCGATGCCGACTTCGTACCGCCACCTACGTTCTTGTGCCGCACGGTTCCCCACTTTGCCGACCCGCGGATCGGCGTGGTACAAACCCGGTGGGAACACTTGAACGAGAATTACAGCCTCATTACCCGCCTGCAGGCACTTCAACTGAACGTACACTTCACCGTCGAGCAAGTCGGACGAATGAAGGGGGGGCATCTGCTCCAATTCAACGGTACGGCGGGGATCTGGCGGCGGGAGGCGATCGACGCCGGTGGGGGCTGGCAACCGGATACCCTCACCGAAGACCTCGACCTGAGCATCCGCAGCCAACTGGCCGGCTACCGAATCCGCTACCTGGAAGGTGAAGGCAGCCCGGCCGAATTACCGGTGGATATGAACGGCTTCAAAAGCCAGCAGCACCGGTGGATGAAGGGCGGCGCGGAAACGGCGCGGAAAATGCTGCCCGACATCTGGCGCAGCGGGCTTGCGCTGGGTACCAAGATCCACGCTACGGTTCACCTGCTGGCCTCATCGATCTTCCTCTTTGTATTCGTTTGCGGCGTGATCAGCGTCCCCCTGCTATTCCTGTTGGGAGAGTTGGAGAAATTCGGTTTCAGCAAGCATTTCTTCGCACTCTTTCTCACGGGCTTGCTATCCGTAGTGACCGTGTACTTCGTGGCCAACGTGCGGAGTGTGGCCAACCGGGAGAAACGCTTCGGTAAATCACTGATAAAGTTCTTTATCCTCTTCCCCCTTTTTCTGGCCCTCAGCATGGGGCTATCGCTGCATAACTCCATTGCCGTGTTACAGGGCTACCGGGGTCAAAAGAGCCCCTTCGTACGGACGCCGAAGTTCAATATTAGCTCGGTGCGGGACAAATTCCGCTCCAAAAAGTATTTCTCCGGGCGCCTGAACGGCATCACGCTGGGGGAAGGCGTGCTGAGTCTGTACTTCCTGCTCGCCGTAGCCGGTGCCTTCTATGTGGGAAATACCACCTTCGTGGTATTTCATGCCCTGCTGGCAATCGGGTACGGGGCGATCTTTTTTTACAGCGTGAAGCATTTGGGGCTTACTAAGTAGGAAGCTGCCTCCGGCAGCGCAAGCAAGAGGCTGCCTCCGGCAGCGCTGGTAAAATTCCACCTGAAAGGAGGCCCTATTCTGTCATATTACTAGAGCCTATTCAAGCAATAATTGTCACCGTATCTGCGGCGCCTTTCCGCGTTTGACTTCGTTGAAAAAACGCTTCCGTAGCTATGGGTATGCAATCTTTTTTCCGCCTCGTCACCCACGTAAATACACCAGCACCTACTGCGACATAATCGACCTGACTAGGCACTAGAGCCTACACACAGAAGAGCCCGGTGAGATTTCATCTCACCGGGCTCTAGGCGCAGTCAGAGACTGCTTCTTACTGGCGCTGCCGGAGGCAGCTTCGTACTAGGAACCGAAGTCGTCGAATGCGATATTTTCTTCGGGAACGCCCAGTTCGTCGAGCATATTCTGGACGGCCTGAAGCATCAGCGGAGGACCACAGAGGTAGTACTCGATCTCTTCGGGCTCGGGGTGATCCTTGAGATAGTTCTCGAGCACCGCCGTGTGAATGAATCCGGTCATACCGTCCCACTTATCTTCTTCCAGCGCGTCGCTGAGGGCGATGTGGTAGCTAAAATTGGGGAAGTTCTCCTCGATCTCGCGGAATTCCTCGGTGTAGAACAGCTCGGCCTTCGAACGTCCACCGTACCAGTAGCTGACCTTCCGGTCGGTCTTCATGGTGTGGAAAAGGTGGAAGATGTGGCTGCGGAGGGGCGCCATACCGGCACCACCGCCGATGTAGACCATTTCTTTGTCGGTCGGCTTGATGAAGAACTCGCCGTAGGGGCCGGAGATCGTCACCTTATCGCCGGGGGTCTGATTGAACACATAGCTCGAACAGACGCCGGGGTTCACGTCCATATAGGCGTTCTTCTGGCGGTCGAAGGGCGGTGGGGCGATCCGGATGTTGAGCATGATGATGTCACCTTCTCCCGGGTGGTTGGCCATGGAATAGGCGCGGAACTGTTCTTCGTCGTTCTTCATGACGAAATCCCACATGCCGAATTTGTCCCAGTCGGCCTTGAATTTATCCTTGGGGGCTCCTTTGTGGAACACCGGGTGGGGCGTGATATCGAAATTTTTGAAGTGGACTTCACATTTCGGCACGTCCACCTGGATATAGCCTCCTGACTCAAAATCGAGGGTTTCGCCTTCCGGCAACCGCACGACGAACTCCTTGATGAAGGTAGCGACGTTGTAGTTCCGGTCGACGGTACACTCCCATTTCTTGATACCGAAGATTTCCTCGGGGATCTGGATCTCCATGTCCTGGCGCACTTTCACCTGACAGGCCAGTCGCTTGTTTTCAGCGACCTCGCGGCGGGTAAGGTGGTTGAGCTCCGTGGGCAGAACATCGCCACCGCCTTTGGTGATGTGGCACTCGCACATGGCGCAGGTTCCGCCACCGCCACAGGCGGAAGGCAGAAATACACTCTTATCGGAGAGGGCGGAAAGCAGGGAGTTGCCGGGCTGAACGCGGAGGGGGTTCTCCTTGTCACCGTTGACAATGATACTTACCTCCCCCTGGGGGACGAGTCTGCGACGCGCAACCAACAACATCGTGATGAGTGCCAGCACGATGAGGGTGAAAACGACGATCGCTAATCCTATGGTAATCATGGTACCGTGTTTTATAGGTAAGCCGGGAAGTCCCCGGCCGGTTTATCAGTTCGGGGTAATTATTCGGCTACCGTCTCGCTCCAACCGGCAAAAACGGCCGGATCGATGCCGGTAAGGCTGAGGAAGGCAATCCCCATCAGTCCGGTGATGAGGAAGGCCATGCCCAGTCCACGCATTGCTGGCGGGACGTTACTGTACCGGATCCGCTCCCGGATAGCAGCCAGCGCGATAATGGCTAGGAACCAGCCAAAACCGCCACCCAGGCCGAAAGCGATGGATTCCGTCAGGTTGTATTCCCGGCTCACCATGAAGAGGCTACCCCCGAGGATGGCACAGTTGACGGTGATGAGCGGAAGGAAGATACCCAGCGCGGCGTAGAGGCCGGGGCTGAACTTTTCTACCAGCATTTCCACCAGCTGAACGGTCGATGCGATTACCGCGATGAACAGAATGAAGCGCAGGAACTCCAGTTCCGCGGGAATCAGGACCAGCTCGTTGATGACCCAGTTGATCGGCATCGTAATTCCGAGCACGAAGATGACCGCCAGTCCCAGACCGGTGGCCGTGGAAAGCGTCTTCGATACGGCCAGGAAGGAACACATGCCGAGAAAGTAAGCCAGCACCATATTCTCGATGAAGGCCGACTTGATGAAGATATTCAGAAATTCTCCCATGATTGGGTGATTTTAAAGTCTTGAGGAAGAGCGGAAAATAGCTAACGGTCCTACGATCAGGAAGCGTCGACGAGCTTGGTGTTGTAGCTCCGCTGGATCCAGATGAATACGGCGATCACGAACATGGCCGCCGCGGGCAGCACCATGAGGTTATTGTTGGCGTACCATCCGAACCAGGTGCCTACGCCACTGTCGGCGGCCGTATTGATCCAGTACTGGGTGGTGTCGTTGCTGGGGCCGATGATGTTCATGGCGATCGGCGAGCCGGCAAACAGGCTTCCCTTTCCGAAGAGCTCGCGGACGACCCCGACTGCTACGAGAATCAAGCCGTAACCCAATCCGTTCCCTACGCCGTCGAGGAAGGACCGCCAGGGCTTGTTAGCCATAGCGAAGGCTTCCAAACGCCCCATGACGATACAGTTGGTAATGATCAGTCCGATGTAAACCGAAAGCTGCTTGTACACCGGGAAAGCCAGCACCTTGAGTGCTTCGTTGACCAGCGTCACCAGGGTAGCGATGATGACGAGCTGTACGATGAGGCGGACCGGCTTCGGAATGATGTTCCGCATCAGCGAGGTAAACAGGCTGGAGAAAGCGGTAACGAAAACCACCGCCACCGCCATTACGAGGGAGGGGTAAACGAGGGAGGTAACGGCCAGTGCCGAACAGACCCCGAGCACCTGAATAGTGATCGGGTTATTATCGAGCAAGGGGTCGGTAATGAGGATCTTTTCCTTCTTACCGAATATCGGCTCCTTTTCGGATTCCGGCTTCTTAGGTTCCGCTACGACGCCGGTTCTGATTTCAGTTGATTCTGCCATGGTGCGAATTATTTCATGTTCATACCGGTGGTTTCCCCGCCGGCACGCTGCTCTTCAATATAGGGTTGGTAGGCTTTGAGCCCGTTGTACAGCATCTTGGTGACGCCGTCGCCCGTAACGGTGGCTCCACTCAGGCCGTCGACCTCGTGGTCCATATCGACGGCACCGCCCTTGCGAACGATTATGCTGACGAACTGGTCACCGTCGTAGATCTTCTTGCCTTTAAACTGGGACTTCCAGCCGGCATTGTCCTTGATCTCGGCGCCGAGGCCGGGGGTTTCGCCGGCGTGGTCGAAACTGGCTCCGGTAACGGTGTTAAGATCGGATGCGAGCGCGATGTTGCCCCAAATAGCATCCCATAGTCCGTTGCCCCGTACGCTGAAGACATAGTATTCGTCATCCAGGTTGAACTTGTATACGGGATAGACGCGCTGGCCTTCCGGTTTTTTGTACTCCTTCGCCAGGTCGATGGAAGCGAAATCCACGTCGTCCACCGGCTCACCGGCGGAATTCACGACGATCTGATCCACCCGTTCCGAGAAGATGTTCAGCACCTCCGCGTCGCTGAGTTCAGCGATCGGAGATCCGGCCTCGGCCATGGGTTCGGCTACGGTGGCCAGTATTTCCCGCTTGTTGAAGATGTCCTCGTTCAGCGCAGCAGATTCAGCCGTAAGGGTACGGAAGCCCGCAAGTACCAAGGCTACGACCACGGTCATGATAAGACCGAAGGTATAGATGTATTTCGTACTCATAATCGAGTGAAGTTTGAATTAATAATTACCGAGGTTTCCGACGGGTCGGTAGCCTTCGGCATTCTGGGGGGTGAAAACCTCGACATTCTCGTTCCGCTTGGTAATCAGTTCGTCGCGGGTCTTGGCCATCGAGGCCGTCCGCTTGGCCCGGCGCTTAATGTTGGCCTGGTAGACGTAGTGGTCGATGAGGGGAGCAAAGGTGTTGAGCAAGAGAATAGATAGCATCCAGCCTTCCGGATAGGCCGGGTTCAGCACCCGGATAATCAGCCCGATGAAGGCGATCAGAAAACCGTAAATCCACTTTCCGGTGGGCGTATCGGCACTACTGACGGGGTCGGTAGCCATGAAGACGATCGCAAACAGGAAGCTGCCCATGATCATCTGCCGCAGGGGGTGGATGGCCATGAATTTGAAAATGCCCGGCGTAGAGTCCGTCAGCTCGGCGGGAGCGATGGCGTTAAGCATCAGACCGGCCACGATGAAGCCGATCAGGCCGCCTACGATGATGCGGTAGTCGGCGATGCGGGTGAACATGATGAAGGCCATGCCGATCAGGATCAGCGGTACGCTCGACTCGCCGATCGAGCCGGGAATGGTGCCCCAGAAGATGCTGCTCTGGTCGTAGACGGCGGAAACGCCTTCCCAACCTTCCTTAGCCGCAATGCCGAGGGGGGTAGCACCGGTCCAGCCATCGACCACGAACTGGCCGCCGGCACCAAACTGCGCCCATCCGAATCCGGCAAAGACCCAGTCGAAGGCGTGGTGAGCCCAGTTATAGGCCTCGCTGGCGTACAGGCCGACGTCCACTTTTTCTATACCGCTTACCCAGACTTCGTCACCGGAAATGGTGGTCGGATAAGCGAAGAAGATGAATACCCGGGCTAGGAGCGCGATGTTCCAGATGTTCATGCCCGTACCGCCAAAGGCCTCCTTACCGAGAACAACGGCGAAGGCAACAGAAACCGCCAGGATCCACAGGGGGATATCCGGGGGCATGATGAGCGGGATCAGGGCGCCGGACACCAGGAAGCCCTCCTCTACGGAGTGCCCCTTCTTTGCGGCGTAGATGAACTCGATGCCCAGCCCGACCAGGTGGGTCACGATGAAGATCGGAATGATCTGAATGAGGCCGTAAACGATCTTCAGGTGGAAGCCTTCCAGGTACCCCGTAAACTCACCGAGAGCCGCGAAGTGCTGCTGGCCGATGTTCCAGGTGCCGAAGACGTACAGCAGTTGCAGCGCGAGTACCACCCACACCATCTGCCGCTTCAGGTCCATGGCATCGCGCACGTGCACGCCGCCATTCGTTACCGTAGGGGGCTGAAAAAGAAATGTATAGAAAGCGTCGTAGGTCGTGGCCAGGAAGGGCGATTTGCTGTGATCCGGCTCGAACTTGGTGACAAAATCGTGTATGGCTTTCATGTAGGCTTTATCAGTACGGGCTATCCAGAAGTAACACCCCGTGTTTTCTATAGTTATCCTTGTGCAATCATGGTGTCGTGACCCTGACGCAATAGCTGTTGCAGCGGCTGTTTGCTTACGCAGGCGAACTCACACAGGGCCACGTCTTCGGGTACCAGCTCGTAAATGCCCAGTCCTTCCATGCTCTCCAGATCGTTGACGATGATGGATTTCATCAGTTGGGTCATGTAGATATCCATGGGCAGTACCTGCTCGTAGTCGTTGTTGACCACGAAGGCCCGTTTTTCCCCGTTCGTACGGGTGGTAAGGTGGAGATCGTTGCTCAGTACCGGCACGGTAGGCGAGACGGACGCTTTCGCGCTGTTCGGGATCAGCCAGCCGAAGACTTCGGCGTGGTCGCCTTCCTCGATGGCGGTGATCTGGTTATCGAAGTAGCTCAGGTAATTGTCCGTGCTCTTTTTGGTGCCCGAAAGCACGTCGCCGCTGATGATCCGGCTGTGTTCGCGTACGTTTTCGCCGGCGATCAGTTCGCCGATGTTGGCACCGGCGTAGGTCCGTACGTAGCAGGGCTCACTGAAGGAGTCGCCGCTGAGGGCCACCAGGCGGCTGGTGTCGAACCGTCCGTTCTGGAAGAGCTCACCGAAGAGGAGAACGTCCTCGACGCCAAGTGTCCAGACGGTATTCTCGCCGCGGCCGCAGGGGTGAATGTGGTGAATCTGGGTGCCGACGTTACCGGCCGGGTGCGCACCCCGGAAGTAGCGTTTCTCCACGCCACGGGTAACACTGTAGGGGCTGTCCTTTTCGCCACGTCCGTCGAGGCCCAGGTAGACCAGACCGGGGGTGAGGCGGCGCAGCACGTCGATACCGGCCTGGAATACGTCCATCCGACCCCGGAGTGCCAGTTTCAGGTCGGGGGCCAGCGGAGCCGTGTCGAAGGTGGAGACGAAGATGTCACGAGGCTCGATGTCGGGATCCGCCACGCGATTGTAGGGACGTTGGCGGATCGCGGGCCAAACGCCGCTTTCGAGCAGGAACTCCACCAGTTCTTCCCGCGAAGCCTCCCGGCCGGGCAGGGTGTAGGTACGGCTCACCTGTTCCTTATCGGCCAGGATGACTACCTCGGAGATCGAGCGCTTCAGTCCGCGGTTGATACCGATGACCTCTCCGCTGACCGGGGCCACGAACTTGATCCGGGGCATATTCTTGTCGAAAAACAGGGGGTCGCCCGCTTTGACGACGTCGCCTTCCTCGACCAGCATCTTCGGGATGGGCCGCAGACCGAAGTAATCCGGCGGCGTTACGGCGAAGCGGGTTACGTTGGGCTCGCGAATGACGTCCTGCGGCGCCCCGGCCATCGGGATGTCGTATCCCTTGGTGAGGGTGTAGACGTGCGCCGTATCCAAATAGCCGGGCTTCTTACCGCGGAAGAACTCCCGGATATTGGGGAATAGCCCCATCGTGGAGGAGTCCTTAATTCCCATCTGCTTCGACTCGATAACCATAAAGTTATCGGCTACGCTCACTACGATAAAGAAGAAGATGATCAGGGCGAGGGCCGCAACACCGTAGAAGAGCAGGTTACTACCGCCCGGTGCGCTAGCCTGTGACTGGAGCAAATGCGTGGCCAGGAAGAAGAACGTAAGTCCGACCGGTCTTAGTAAAATTTTCATACGCGGAGGCGTGCGTTAAGAACAATTGACTCGGTCAACGGTGACCGACACGAGGATAAAAGCCGCTCATTTCGAACGGACTTCGTGATTGGGCGCAAAGTTACGACATCAACGACATCTGGGCCACCCTCGCATTAGCTTGTTAAAATTGGGAGCTTATTTAGACCTATTCCATTTTAAATGCGTATCGCCTTGTCGCCGTAATCCCCCTTCACCTGCGCTCCGGCGCCACCCTCCTACCTGATTGTATGGCGCCGGAGCGCGGGAGCAAAGCGTACCCGCTGCGGGAAGCCTATCCCGTAACCCATGACATTGCGTAACTTTGCGCGTTCGTAAAACGTTGATAGCCCTATGTTTCCAACCTACGACGTGATAGTGGTCGGTGCCGGTCACGCCGGCTGTGAGGCCGCCGTAGCCGCCGCCAATCTCGGCGCGAAAGTGCTGCTCGCCACCATGAATATGCAGACCATCGCCCAAATGAGCTGTAACCCCGCCATGGGTGGGGTCGGCAAGGGGCAGATCGTGCGGGAGATCGATGCGCTCGGGGGCTACTCCGGGATCGTTACCGACGAGACCATGGTGCAATTCCGGCTCCTCAACCGCAGCAAGGGTCCCGCGATGTGGAGCCCCCGCGCCCAGAGCGACCGGATGGCCTTCGCCCTGCGCTGGCGGGAAATGCTCGAAGCCCACCCGAATATCGATTTCTGGCAAGAGATGGTCACCGGCATCATGGTTAAAGACGGACGGTGCAAAGGCGTACAGACCGGGCTCGGGATGGAGATTCCCGCCAAATCGGTCGTGCTGACCAACGGCACCTTCCTCAACGGGACGATCCACATCGGGGAGAAGCAGTTCGGCGGGGGCCGGGCCGGCGAACGGGCCGCCACGGGCCTCACCGCCCAGCTACAGGAACTCGGCTTCGAGGCCGGCCGCATGAAAACCGGCACCCCCGCCCGCCTCGACGGCCGCACCCTCGACTACAGCGTCATGACCGAGCAGCCCGGCGACGAGGATCCCGGCCGCTTCAGCTACACCGATACCCCGCCGCTGACCGATCAGCTTCCCTGCCACGTCACTTACACCAGCCCGGAAGTACACGAGACGCTACGGGAGGGCTTCGACCGCAGCCCCATGTTTAACGGACGTATCCGCGGACTGGGCCCGCGCTACTGCCCCAGTATCGAGGACAAGATCGACCGCTTCGCCGGCCGCGACCAGCACCAGCTCTTCGTGGAACCGGAGGGACGCAACACCTGTGAGATTTACGTCAACGGCTTCAGCTCCAGTCTGCCGGAGGATGTGCAGTACAAAGCCCTACGCAAGGTCCGCGGCTTCGAGAACATGAAGATGTTTCGCCCGGGCTATGCCATTGAGTACGACTTCTTCCCCCCCACCCAACTCGGACCGACATTGGAGACCCGGCTAATCCCCGGGCTGTTCTTTGCCGGACAGATCAACGGCACCACAGGCTACGAGGAAGCCGGCTGCCAGGGACTGATCGCGGGCATGAACGCCGCCCTGGCCGTACAGGAGCGCGATCCCTTCATCCTGAAGCGCAGCGATGCCTACATCGGGGTGCTCATCGACGACCTGATTAATAAGGGCACGGAGGAGCCTTACCGCATGTTCACCAGCCGGGCCGAGTACCGCATCCTCCTGCGCCAAGACGACGCCGACCTGCGGCTAACCCCGATGGCCCACGCCCTGGGCGTCCGCGGCACCGAAGATCGTATGGCCCGGGTACACGAAAAACGGGAGGCCGTGGAAACCATTTCCCGCGAACTGCGCGCCCACAGCGTCACTCCCGACCAGATGAACGGCTACCTGGAAAGCGTAGGCACCGCCGCCCTGAAGCAAGGCGTAAAGCTCGATTCCATCCTGTCCCGCCCCGGCGTCAGCCTGGAAGGATTGGCCTCCGCCGTGCCCGCGCTTCAGGATTTTCTGGTTCCGTACGACGGAGAAATCATCAATCTGGCCGAAGTCACCCTCAAGTACGAAGGGTACATCGAGCGGGAGCGGCAGGCCGTGGAGAAGATGAGCCGCCTGGAAGGGATCAAGCTCGGCAAGAGCTTCGACTACGAGCAGCTGACCAGCCTCAGCAAGGAGGCCCGGCAAAAACTCAACAACCTGAAGCCCGTTACCATCGGTCAGGCGAGCCGCATCAGTGGGGTCAGCCCGGCGGATGTGAGCGTGCTGCTGGTGCACCTAGGCCGGTAGAATGCGCCCCGATAGCTATCGGGGCGATAGTAAAATGCAGCCTCCGGCTGCACAGAAATATTTATCACCCGCGCGCTCGGAGAGCGCTTCCTACTCCCGCGGCCGGAGGCCGCATCTTACCCATGGTAGCCATCATCAACTACAACGCCGGCAACATCCGCTCCGTCCTCTACGCCCTCGAGCGCATCGGCGTCGACCACGAACTGACCGCCGACCCCACCAAGATCCGCGCCGCCGATAAGGTTATCTTCCCCGGGGTCGGCCACGCCGCCTCTACCATGGCCCACCTGAACGATACGGGGTTGGCCGACGTCATCCGCTCCCTCACCCAGCCGGTTTTCGGCGTTTGCGTGGGGATGCAACTGCTCTGTAGCCACAGCGAGGAGGGGGATGTGGATTGTCTGGGCATTTTCCCGGAAAAAGTCCGGCAGTTCCGACCGGTCAACGGGGAAAAAGTCCCGCACATGGGTTGGAACGACGTGCAGGTAAAGCATGGCAATGGTTGGCTTAGTGACGAGGTGGACGGTGGGTATTGCTATTACGTCCATAGTTACTTCGTCGAGTCCGGCCCGGATACGGTCGCCACCACCAATTACTGCGGCACGGACTTCGCGGCGATGATGCGTCGGGATAACTTCTATGCCGCCCAATTTCACCCGGAAAAGTCGGCGGCCGTTGGGGAACGGATTATTCGGGATTTTTTGGCGGTTTAAGGGGGGAGGAAACGAAGGAGTCGCTGCGCGACGGGAGGGGTACCGCAAAGGCGCAGCGAAACGCTAACTCTTACGGAATGCCGTGGAAGACCACGAAGTAGCGGCGCAGCCAATCCGCGTCCATCCGTGCCCTGGCAAAGCGATCCGTGAAGGCGAAGCCGATCCGTGTTGAGAAAACGGGCCGAAGGCGAGTCCCGATAGCGATCAGGACGGCAGCCCCTTGACCTTCGTACTTTCGACTTTAACCATCGTACTTCCCCCGCTCCCTAAAATTCCACCGTCTCCGTACCTGCGTTGTCATTTCCGAAGAAGGTGGTCGTAACGCTCAGCCGGACCCCGAAATCATCGTAGGCCCCATCGCGGAAGGCCGCCACGAATTCCAGGCGGAGCACCCGCAGGATGTTGTCGAGGGAGTATCCCACCTCGGTATAGTGATCGGAGCTCGGCGTATAGAGGTAGTTAACGAAAAGATCTTCCTTCAACCCCATCAGGTGGAGCTCGAAGATCTGTGTCAGCAAAAACTTGCGGAACTGGTAGTGGGCATATACTTCCGCGTACTCCTCGGCCGTGCTGTTCCGGTAGTAGGGCAAGAGCCGGTAGCTTCCGATGGGATCCAGCCGGGTCAGGAATATCTCCGAGGTAGCAAAGTGCCGGTAATCGGGAAAATCGACGTAAGTCTTGTCGATGAAGGCACCGCCCCGTAGCAGGAGATGCACGGAGCCCCGTGGCCCCGCCTCGAATTTATGGCGGTAGCTGGCCTGGAGCCGCGTAAAATCGGAGGCGCTCTCCCCGATGGAGGGGATACCGGACTCCACCAGCAGGCCCACCGTCGGCGCGGAGCCGTCCACCAGTTGCCGGCGGCCGTTGCGGACGATGTACTTCAGTCCCGGCCGCCAGGCGGCACTCACGGTGACCAGCGCGGCGTTGCGCACCTGGGTGATCTCACCCGTTTCCTCGTTGAAGGGGTTGTTGTCGGCGTAGGTGAATTCCTCGTCTCCACCCCAGCGGTGATTGGTTTGGTTGGTGACCAGTCGCCGGTCTTCGTAACGAAGGCGGCCGCCGAGGCTGAGCGCGTCGCTATAGCGCTTGCGGTAGGTAGCCTCCCCGTAGGCGCGCTCGTAGAGCCGGGCGTAGTTGTCGCCAAAGACCAGGGCGGTGAAGCTGTTGATAATCGGATCGATGGCGGGGCTGTTGTTGAACTGGCTGAGGTAGCGGCCACCGGTCAGGGTGTAACGCCCCTTGTTCGACTCGTTGCTCCAGTTGCTGTAGCCCAACTCCCAGCTCAGGCGATCCCAGGCGAAGCCGTAGCGGCTGCGGATACTGAAATCCCCCATCCGCACTTTATGCTCGCTGGTGTCTTCCCGGACCGTCCGGTTGATCCGCTTGGTCAGTTTGACCCCGACGGCGTAGCCCTCTACGGGATTAAAGACCGCATCGGGCATCCAGTCCCAGCGTAGCCATCCGGGAACCGGCTTTTTTCTTTTGTAGTTTTCCGCTACCGTGGGCTGCCCCCGGGATTCCGCGATCGAATCCAGCTTCTCCACCTGCGCCACGCTATCCTGGTAGCGATAGCCCGCGATCTCTTCCGCCGTAAGCGGTATGGGCCGTACCGCTTCCCAGGCCGCGGAGTCGCGGATGGTCTTCACGCTGTCGTCCGTAAAGGTGTAATTCGACACGACCTCGGGTTCCTCCTGCTTTTCCTGTTCCTCCTCCTCGTACGACCGGAGCAACTGCCGCAATTCCTTCCGCGTTAGTTCGCCGCCTTCCTCCAGGGTGTTTTCGTATCCCTGGGTACGGTTTTCGCGGCGGGTCGCGGCGGCGACGTCCGGCTGGGTCTTTTCGTCGATCACTTCGATGTAGCCGCCCAGGTCGGGATTGAGCTCAATGTCGTAATTGCTGGTATTGGCGATGTACTGTATCGACAGCTTGATGCCCAAAAGGCCTCCGCTAGCCGCAATGGCGGTGGTAGTCGGCAGCCAGATATGATCCTCCACCTCGTTGTAATTGATCTTCAGATCGATGGTAAAGCCCGTACTGTAGGTCCGCAGATCGAGGCTGTGCAAGGACCAGTCGTCCTGGACGATGTAGATGTCGCCTTCGAAAACGCCTTCTCCCTTACTCCGGGGGATTACCCGGATCTTATTGATCAGTTCGCCCTGGTCGGCGAAGACACCGTCGTGTTCGAATTTGTAGTAGCCAAAGGCCTTCGGGCTTAGCGGACTGACCATGCCCGCCACCTCCGGCTGGTAGAAGCTCGAGAATACGTACCCGCTCACGGCGAAGTTTTCCTCGCCGACGACGTAACGCGATACGACCTCCTCCGTGAAGGTATTCGGTCGTTCGTAAGTGATTTTGCTGGTGGTTTCACTGGTGAAGCTGCGTCCGACCACCTCCTCGATCTCCTGCCGCTCCTCCTTCGGGGCCAGCTTTTTCAGGAGGCCGGGGATCTTATCCACCTTGCCGATACCCTTCAGGTAGACGTCGGCCGAATAGCGGTCCAGCTGATTGCGGTGGTAGTCGGCCTTGGCGATAGCCCGGCGAATGACGCTGTAACTCAGATCCTCCGCGCCGCTGATTACCTGAACCTCGTCCAGTTGCAGCGCCTCGGGAAGTAAGGAGACGTCCAGATTATCTCGGCCACTCTGTACTTCGATCACCTGCGTCTGGTAGCCCAGGTACTGAAAAACCAGGGTGTTTCGCCCCGGTTTCAGCCGCAGCTCGTAGCGCCCCTCCACGTTGGTGGTGGCGCCGGTGCCGAGTTGCTGTAAATAGATGGAGGCGTAGGGGAGGGGCTCACCCGTATTCTCGTCGGTAATCCGGCCGCTGAGCGTTTGGCCATTCACCAGCGATAGCCCACTGAGCAGGCACAGGTAAAACAGGGGAAAGCGTAGTTTCATCGGGGCCGGGTTGCGTAGATAACAACGAATGTACAGTCTGATCTCCTTACCTGCGCGCCGCCGCCCCGGCAACTCTACCGGCTTAGCCGGGCTATCGACCAACTGCGCGCAAAAAGCAACGACCCGCCACTCCTTCCGGACTGGCGGGTCGTTGCGGTATGCAACCTAAGAGACTTACCGGCTGGTCTGCCGGTTGTACTTCTCCTTGAATTTGCGGTACAGTTCGGCCTGTTTATTGTCCAGGTCCACCTCCCGGCCGTCGATGAAGGCGTGCTCGACCTGGCTGGTGCGCATATCGAGCAAGTCGCCGGCGACGACGATAAAGGTGGCCGATTTGCCCTCCTCCACACTGCCGTACGCATCGTCGATACCGGCAATGCGCGCGGGCGTCAGGGTAATGGCCTCCACGGCCTTCTCGTAGTCCAGTCCGAACCCGACGGCCTGACCGGCAATGAAGGGCAGGTTTCGCTGCTGCCAGTAGCCCTCGTGGCTAATGGCGAATTCGACGCCGGCTTCGGCCAGCAGGGCCGGATTGCGGTAGGGCTGGTCGATCGGCTCGTCCTGGGAGGCGGGCAGGGCCTGGGTACTTCCCAGGATGACCGGTACGCCCTCCCGCTTCAGAAATTCCGGAATCAGGTGGGCCTGGTAGCCCCCG
Source organism: Neolewinella xylanilytica (assembly GCF_002934605.1). Taxonomy (GTDB): domain Bacteria; phylum Bacteroidota; class Bacteroidia; order Chitinophagales; family Saprospiraceae; genus Neolewinella; species Neolewinella xylanilytica. Next base: position 172,100 of record NZ_PTJC01000007.1, on the reverse strand, counting down.
ACCACGACGGGGTTTGCACCTATGCGCTTTAGCAGCAGTACCCCGGCCTGGATGTCCCGGGCTTCGTTCGCATGCAGGTAAGCTTTCGCCGCTCCGCCGACCACGTCGCAGAAGGCTTCAAACTTGAGCAGGCGTTCGCCATCGCCATCTTCCCGGCCACAGTAGCCCACGGCCTGCTGCAGGAAGGCTTCCAGCTCCCGCTCCTGCTCGTCGTAGCGCTCGTTGGGGATGAGCCGCCCCGTCTGCCAGTTGTAGTCATTGCGGTCGGGCCAGTGGATGTGGATGCCGTCGTTGGCCTGCACGGCGGCGTCCTCGTAGTTCCAGCCGTCCAGTTGCATGATGCTGCTGGTGCCGCTCACCCGGCTTCCTTCGGGGGTGGCCTGGGCCAGCATAACGCCGCGGCTACGTACGGTGGGGATCACCTGGGAATCGGTATTGAACGCGATCAGGGCGCGGGCATTGGGGTTCATCAACCCTACTTCGCGGTCGTCGCGGGTGGCCCGTACGGAGTTGAACTCCACCAATCCGAGCTGGCTGTTCAGCGCGATCAGTCCGGGGTAGACCTCCTTACCGGTGGCGTCCACGGTTTGGTAGCCGGTCGGCACTTCCCCGGCCGTAGCGACACTTTCGATTTTACCGTTGCGGACCAGGATGGTCGCGTTTTCGACCACCGAGCCGTCACCTACGTGCAGGGTGGCGCCGGTGACCGCCATGGGGCCTTGCTGGGCAACCGCCGGAACGGGATTTTGCGCCAGGGCGCAGGTGCAAAAAACAGCCGCAAACAGCAGGCTAAGCTGGTATCTTTTCTTAACGTTCATGGTTCTTGTCTTTAGTGGTTGAGGCTATCGCAGTGAAGGAGGCGGCGGCTGTTGCCCCGGGGCGGTTGGGTCTTCCCCCCCGCGTTCTTGGCATCCAGACTGGCCTGAATGAGGTCGTTGCGTTCCGCCATCAGGGCTTCCCGGCGGGTTTCGTTCTCCTCCCGGTTAAAGAATTCGCGGCCGTCGACGAAGGTGCGTTCCGCCCGGGCGTAGATGCTCATCGGGTGGTCGTTCCAGAGTACCAGGTCGGCGTCCTTCCCCACCTTGATACTGCCTACGCGATCGTCGATGTGGAGCATTTTCGCCGGATTCAGGGTGACGAATTTCCAGGCTTCTTCCTCCGGCACGCCGCCGAAGAGTACGGCCTTACCCGCTTCCTGGTTGAGGCGGCGGGCCATCTCGGCATCGTCGGAGTTGAAGGCGGTCACCACGTCCTGCTCGTACATCAGGGCGCCGTTGTAGGGGATGGCTTCGTTCACCTCGTACTTATAGGCCCACCAGTCGGAGAAGGTCGATCCGGCGGCACCGTGCTCGGCCATCTTATCGGCCACTTTGTAGCCCTCCAGGATGTGGGTGAAGGTATTGACCCGGAAGTCGTGGCGCTCGGCCAACTCCATAAGCATATTGATCTCGCCCTGCTGGTAGCTGTGGCAGGTGATGAAGCGTTCGTCGTTCAGGATTTGCAGTAGCGCTTCCAGCTCGAGGTCGCGACGAACGTCTTCGCCGGCATCTATCGCGCGGCCGTACTCCCGGGCGCGGCTGAAGTAGTTTTCGAAGATCTGCTCTACGCCCATGCGGGTTTGCGGGTAGCGGACCCGGTTGGCGTCGCCCCAGTTCGATTGCTTGACGTTCTCGCCGAGGGCGAACTTGATGAAGGGGTCGGCCCCTTCGAATAGCATTTCGTCGGGGGTCGCACCCCAGCGCAGTTTCACCAGGGCAGACTGACCGCCGATCGGGTTGGCGGAGCCGTGGAGCAGTTGGCTGACGGTCACACCGCCGGCGAGCTGGCGGTAGATGTTTTCGTCAACGGCATCGACTACGTCCGCCATGCGTACTTCCGCCGTGCTGGATTGGGTGCCCTCGTTAACCGAGCTGAGGGCGATGTGGCTGTGCTCGTCGATGACGCCGCTGGTGAGGTGCATGCCGGTAGCGTCGATCACGGTTGCCCCGCGGTCGGATAGCCCCTGGCCTACGCCGGCGATCTTCCCGCCCTGGATCAGCACGTCGGCTTCCTCCAGGATGCCTTCCTCCTCGTTAGTCCATACCGTGGCGTTCCGGAAGAGTACGGTTTCGGCCTCCGGCATCGAGGGTAGCCCGTAGGCGATGTTGGGGTAGGTCAGCCGGCTCACGTAATCCTTGTCTTCTTCCGTTTCTTCGTCTTCCTCCTCGCTTGCCGCGGAGGATCCGGCCGCGGCTGCCCGGGGGGTGGCGCGGAAATTAACGATGCGCCCCCCGGCGTCCCGGCCCGTGCCCGAGTAACCTTCCCCGTCGGGGGTGGCGGTGATGCGGTAGTAACCGGACTCGCCCTCGGGTTTGAAGCGGAGGGTCAGCACGTCGCCGCTTTCGGAGAAGGTGACGTCCGTTTTGCTGCTGTCGCCTTCGGTGGTGAGCTTCATCTTCCGGCTTCCGGGGTCGCCGCTGACTTCGCCGACGAAGCGCTCGTCGCCCACGGTGATATCGTAAGCATCGGCCAGGTCGGTAGCTTCGAGGGGCTTTAGCTCGAAGGGATAGCCCTGCACCCAGTTCTGGTAGATGGTGGCTTTCTCGGTGAAGGGGTTCTTGTCCGTGACAATAAAGTTGGCGAGCATGCCCTGCTCCAGCGCTCCGACGCGATCCGCGATACCGAGGAGTTCGGCGGGGCCGGTAGTGAGGGCGGCCATGACGGTCCGCTCGTCGGCTCCGGCTTTGATGGCCTTGCGCATGGCTTCGTGGAGATCAGTGGGCTTCTCAAGACCGTCGGCGGTGATGACGAAGGGAATGCCGGCTTCCGCCACGGCGGCCATGTTGCCGGGGGCCCGCTCCCAGTGGCGCAGTTGCGCCAGGGATACCATATCGGCCGCGAAGGGATCGGTTACGTCGTAGGCGTCTGGAAAGGTGAGGGGCAGAATGAAGGTGGCGCCGGAAGCCTTGAGTGCTTCGGGGCGCTGGTACTCGTCGCCGCCGCCACGAATGACGTACTGGACGCCGAATTCGTCACCGACCTTATCGGCGCGCAAAGCATTCTGCCAGTCCTCGACTTCGAAGATCTGGGGCATATCCTGCAGCTTCCGCCAGGCTTCGATGCTCAGGTTCGTTTCCGCCCGGTCACCCGCGCCGTACCAGTCCGCGTCGAGGTAGGTCTGCCGCAGCAGCGCCATGGCGCCCATGCGGCTGTTGGGATAATCCTGGCCGGAGGAACCTTTATCGAAGGAGAGGTGGTGCGCCACGTCGCGTGCGAGCAGCACTTCGTTGTCGCTGCTCTCCGCCAGCGTCACCACTGCGGCCGATCCGCGGCTGATCCCGTCGTGGTGGTGGGTGGATACGGTACCGAAACCCGCTTCGCGCAGGGCCTTGGCGGCCTTGGCGTCGATGGTAAAGAGGGCGGCGGCGTCGGTTTCGGGGCGCAGGGCCTGGTTCCAGGAATAGGCCCCGTCGGTTTCGGATTCCATTTGGGGGCCGTCGCTGCGGCTGCGGCGGTTGCGTTCGGTTTCCGGCATACCGTAGTTACCGTACACTTCGACGAAGCTGGGGTAAATGTGCTTGCCTTCCGCGTTGACTTCCACGGCGCCACGGGGCACCTGCCCGCCCGCGGTGACGCTTTCCACTCGCCCGTCGCGGATGACGAGGGTGGCGTTGTCAACGGTGCGTTCGGGATTTACGTGTACGGTAGCACCGGTAAGGGCGTAATAGCGGTCGGCCTGATCGTAGACCCCGTTGTAGGGGAAGGTAGTCTGGGCCGACAGCGCGATACTAAATAAAAGGGAGGCCAGTACGAGCGCTGGCCGTAATCGCTGTGTCATGGTTATCATTTGGTTGAAGGGGAAAAGTACGGAGATTTATTACCGCATCGTAGCCGAGCACCCATTTTACGGGAAAGAGTTTCGAATTATGCGGAATTGGCAGCTGCCGCCCGGGGGTGCTTTGGGTCGGTACAAGATGTAAGGGAGGGAGGGCGGCGCCAGGCGATTTTGCCGCCGTCAGGATATATTAAAATTAGTCTCCTCCACCTGCGACGGCTTACTATCGGGTTTATAATTTTGGTGGCTAACACGGATGGCGAATTGAGCGGCCGTAACATCTATTATACCCACTCACCTATGCACCTACTCTACAAGCTATTGGTCTGTCTGCTATTGACAGGCCCTTCCCTTTCCGTTTCCGCGCAAGTACTCGTGGCCAATATCAGCCAGGGCAATGCCGACAGCAACCCCTCCCACCTACAATTTGACGGAACGTACACCGTCTTCGTAGCCGATAACGGCACGACGGAGGAACTTTACTACCTGACACCCGGGGCCACGCAGCCTTCCCCCCTTAGCGAACTGGTGCCCGACCTGACAATGGGCTGGACCAACAACCCCACGCTAATCGCGGGTTTCGTGTACTTCATCGTTGACGCGGAAGGAGCTATCGGTTACCGTCGCGTACGGCTCGCTAACGGTGAGGTCGACGAGATTGAAAGCTTGCCGTCCAGTTTCTTTGCCAACCACGAGCCCTGGTTTACGGCGGTAAATGGGGTAATTGTATTCGTCCACCGCGATGACAACTACGACTGGCAACTTTATCGGTACGATCCGGCTGACGGTACCGTCACCTTGCTGCAACAGCTGCCGGAGGACTTCATCCAGGGTACCTCCCTCATCGGCAACCGTGTTTTTTTCGATTACGGTTACTTCCCCGGAGACTTGGTCCCCTTCGTAGTCACCGACGGCACGGTGCAGGGTACCCTGGTCCGGTATCCGCTGGAGGGTGCCGAATATATCGCACCCCTGGCGGCCGTGGGTTTCAAGACCCTGGTACAGGCTATCGTGGGTCGGTCAGCCGAACCCTACGTTTACGACGAGAACTTTTACAATCCCCTTCCGCTCCGGGAAGTATATCCCGCTATTCCGGAGGGCAGCATTCGCCACCTCAGCCTTCGCGACGACGGACTCTACTTTACTCTCCAGACCCCCGAGCTGGACCTGACGATCTACCGGTTGGATACGGCCACCTCCGCCGTAGAGCCGGTGCTAGACCTGAATCCGGATCGGGATTCCAATTATTTAAGGTCGGTGCAGTTCTTTTCCGACCGGATATTTTACACCTTCACGAATGCGGCTGACGCCGGTCGTTCGGTCGCGTTGTACGTTACGAACGGAACGATGGAGCCAACCCTACTGCTGGACAGCATCACCAACCGCGGCTTCGACGGTTATGCGCTGGGGCAGATAGTGGCCGCTGACGGGTACTACTATTTCCTGGCGGATCGCCCGGACGTAGGGACGGAACTATGGCGCACCGATGGCAGCCCTTCGGGCACCCTATTACTGGCGGATTTTTACCCGGGTCCGAGCAGTCCGGAGTACAGCGAACCGGTGCCGATCGCCAATGGGATCATATTGACCGCTATCCATCCGGAGTACGGAGAGGAGGTATTTATGGTGGAGAACGGAAGTGAATCGATCGAACTATTGATTGACGTCAACACCGAGGAAACCGGGTCCTCACCCTGGCCGCAGGCCGTTGTTAACGGGCGGCTACTGTTCAGGGCGACCACTCCGTGCACCGGCTTCGAATTGTTCGCGACGCAGGGTTCGGCGGCTACTACCGGCTTAGTGGCGGACCTGGAAGCGGGCCGGGAAAGCAGTCATCCTACGATTTCGACCATCCTGGGCGATACCGCCTTCGTGAACGTTAGCAACTTTCAGGATGCACGCCTCTACGGTTCCGACGGAACGCCTGAGGGAACCTTCCAACTGGACCCCGAAGGACCAATCGGCGCCAGTATCATATCCGGCCCGGTCCGCCTCGGGGATCGCTTGCTGCTTCGGACCTTCGTCGGCGGGGTCGGCCAGGCTCTTTATTCGATTGATCCACCGAGCGGCACCTACGATCTGATAAAAGTGTTCGAACCTACCTTCGGGGCTAACTCCAGCGGGCAGGCATTCGTCGCGTTGAATGATAGCATCCTGCTATTCGAGGAAAGTACAAGGGCCTACGGGACGGAACTCTGGCGCACGGACGGCACCGAGGAGGGAACTTACCTGGTCAAGGACATCCGTCAGGGTGATGAAGATGGATTTTACGGTGGCATCAGTGACCTTACCGTCATCGATGGTCTGGCCTATTTTACCACCGACTATGGGCAGGGGCGCCGTCCATTCCGATCCGACGGCACCGAAGAGGGCACGTTCGAACTGACCGGTTTCGGCGACTTACAGCGTCCCAGTCAGGCTTTTGCCTACGACGGTCAGGTATATTTCGCCGCCGGCGGCTTCGGTTCCAGTAAGTTGTACACTACGTCCGGTGAGGCCTTTGATGTATTGCCTTCGGCGATTACCGAGTCTACCGGATTCTCTTCCATGTCCAATTTCCGGGTGTTGGGTGAGCGGCTGGTCTTTACCGCCAGCCGGGGCGATACCGGCGAGGAACTATGGGCAGCCGCCGGCCCCGAGGCGGAGGCCATACTCTTGAAGGATTTTTTGCCGGGACCGGACCCCTCTTACCCCCGCAACCTTTTCGCGGTGAACGATACGATGCTGCTGCTGTCGGCGGAAACGCCGGAGCTGGGCCGGGAACTCTGGATGACCGACGGTACGGCCGCGGGCACGGTGCTGGTGGCGGATATACAGGAGGGTCCGGCCTCGTCCAACCCCGAGAATTTTTTCGCTTTCGACGGGTTCGTTTACTTTGCGGCCGACGACGGTGAGGTGGGCGCCGAGCTTTGGAAGTACGCCCCGGATGGCAATTATCCGGAAGGGGACAACCCCGACGGGGTGTCGGTGGCCTGTGGCGCGCCGCCCACGTCCTCGACCGACATGGTTGAAATCGACGTCCGCGCCTACCCGAACCCGGCCTCCGACTGGCTACGAGTGGAACTGCCTGCCGACCGGGCGGTACGGGCCTCCTTGCTTTCGGGAAACGGGCAGACGGTGTACGCCTCCGACCGTAAGGCGGATCGCTTCACGATTCCGCTCCGTGATTTAGCGGCCGGTACCTACCTGCTGCTGCTGCGGGAGGAATCGGGGGAGATGGTGGGGCGTCGTCGCATCGTGGTGGTCAGGTAATTTCTACTCCCCGGAGGTGGCACCAAACTATGTTAAAGTTGCCGCGTTTACTCAGACACGCTGTAAAGCCCGGGCGCCTGCCGGGTTTGTACCTTGATTAGCTTATCTTTGCGCTACATTTGGATAGTGTTCCGAATGGTCCTCCTGGATGGCGCCAGGCAGAGGGGGGGAAATCCGGCTTTTTAGGGTAGTTCTAAATGGCCCCGCGGCAGCACTCCGCGGTAAAGTGATGACGTGCTTAACAGATCGAATGAGTAAACGACTAATTAAAGTAGCGAAGGAATTGAACGTGGCGACCTCGACAATCGTCGAGTTCCTCACCGGCAAGGGTTTCGAGATCGAGAACAAACCGATCGCGAAGGTCAGTGTCGAGATGGAATCGGCTGTGCGTCAGGAATTTGCCAAGGCTATTTCCGACAAGGAAAAGGCCGCCAAAATGGAGTTTGGCACCCGGCCTTCCGCTCCGCCGCCCCCGCCCCCCCCACCGCCGCCCGCCAGAGCCGCCACTCCGCCACCCCCGCCGCCGCGCCCGGTCAATACTCCGGCTCCCCCGCCCGTGCAGAAGCCCCAACCAACGGCCAAGGCTCCTAACCCGGAACCTGCCGCTCCTGCGCCTGCGACGCCCAAACCCGAAGCACCCCGCGAGCCCGGAAAACGGGAAGTGCCCGGCCTGAAGGTTATGGGTAAAATCGACCTGGAAGCCACTAAAAGGCGCCCCCAGAAGAAAGAACCCGAAAAAAGGCCCGCGCCCAAAGCACCCGCAAGGCCAGAGGCCAGACGGGCACCCACCGAGGATACGTCGCCAAAGCCCGCTAAGCCCTTAGCACCCGCGGCTAAGGAAGCACCCAAACCCGCCGATAAGCCGGACCAGAAGCCCGCCGACAAGCCTGCCGACCAACCCGACATGCACAAGACCGCGGAACCCAAACTGCGGGGCCTGAAGGTGCTCGGTAAGATCGAGATCAAGAAAACCGAGAAACGCCCATCCGCCGAGGACAGCCGGAAGAAGCGCAAGCGTAAGAAGATCACCACCGGACCGCCCCCCGGCCGTACGGGCGCTACGGGCCGCAACGATCGCGGCAGAACCACCGGCCGCAGCGACGAGCCGCGCGAGGTATCGGCCAAGGACATCGAGGACAAGATCAAAGCTACCATGGCCCGCCTGCAGGGCGGTGGCGGCAAGAAGAAACGCCAGCGCCAGCGGCGGGACAACCGCGATCGCATTCGCGAGAAGCAGGAAGCCCTGATGGATCAGGAGACCGACAACAAGCTGCAGGTCACCGAATTCGTCACCGCGCAGGAGCTCGCCAACATGATGGACGTCGGTATAGGAGAGGTCATTACCGCCTGTATGAACGCCGGCGTGATCGTATCGATCAACCAGCGCCTCGACGCCGAAATCATCGAACTGGTCGCCGAGGAATTCAACCACGAGGTTGAGTTTATCAACGTGGACGAGTCCGAAGAGGAAGAAGAGGAATACGTCGACGCTCCCGAGGATCTGATGTCCCGTCCGCCGATCGTGACCGTAATGGGTCACGTCGACCACGGTAAGACCTCGCTGCTCGACCGCATTCGCGACGCCAACGTCATTGCCGGAGAGGCCGGGGGAATCACCCAGCACATCGGTGCCTACGAGGTCAAGCTCCCCGACGGTCGCGAGATAACCTTCCTGGATACACCTGGTCACGAAGCCTTTACGGCCATGCGTGCCCGGGGTGCCAAGGTGACTGACATTGCGATTATCATCATTGCCGCGGACGACAACGTGATGCCCCAGACCAAGGAGGCAATCAGTCACGCCGAAGCCGCCGGCGTACCCATGATCTTCGCGATCAATAAGATCGACCGCCCCGGTGCCAATCCCGACCGGATCAAGACCGAGCTCGCCTCCATGGGCTATCAGGTCGAGGAATGGGGTGGTAAGTACCAGTCGCAGGAAATCAGTGCCCTCAAAGGCGACGGTGTCGACGAGCTGCTGGAAAAGGTGCTGCTGGAAGCGGAGATGCTCGAGCTCTCCGCGAACCCCGACCGGCCGGCAGTTGCTACTGTTCTGGAAGCGTCCCTGGAGAAAGGCCGTGGCTACGTTACCAAAATTCTGGTACAACACGGCACCCTCCGCGTGCAGGACATCCTGGTGGCTGGAGAGGCCAGCGGTCGCGTCCGCGCCATGTTCAACGAACGGAATAAGCGCGTCACGGAAGTTGGACCGGGATCTCCGGTCTTGCTCCTCGGACTGGACGGTGCTCCCCAAGCCGGTGAGATCCTCAAGGTGATGGCCAGCGAACAGGAAGCACGTCAGCTTGCCAGTCGCCGGGCGCAGATCAGTCGCGAACAGGCCAACCGGGCCGCCAAGCGCGTCTCGCTCGACGAGATCGGACGCCGCCTTGCCCTCGGTACCTTTAAGGAACTGAACCTCATCGTTAAAGGTGACGTGGACGGTTCCGTAGAGGCCCTCTCCGATTCGCTGATCAAGCTCTCCCAGGAGACCGTTCAGGTCAACGTGATCCACAAGGCCGTCGGACAGATCATCGACTCCGACATCCTGCTGGCAACGGCTTCCGACGCGATCATCGTCGGCTTCCAGGTACGCCCGAGTTCGTCGGCCCGCAAACTCGCCGAGCGCGAAGGTGTGGAGATCAAGACCTACTCGATCATTTACGAAGCCATCGACGAGATCAGCAGCGCCATCGAAGGCATGCTGGAACCGACCCGCGAAGAGAAAACAACCTGCCAGGTGGCCGTACGGGAGACCTTCAAGATTTCCAAAGTCGGTACCATCGCCGGTTGTTACGTCGAGGAAGGCAAGATCACCCGCAATACCCTCATTCGCGTTATCCGCGACGGTATCGTCGTCTTCCCCCTCAAGGAGGGACAGACCGGCGAGCTGGCCAGCCTCAAGCGCTTCAAGGACGACGTCAAGGAAGTACGCAGCGGCATGGAATGTGGTCTGAACGTCAAGAACTTCAATGACATCAAGGAAGGCGACATCATCGAAGGTTACGAGATCGTAGAGATCAAGCAAAAAATGCAGAGTAACTAAGCGGATAGTTTGCTGAAACAAACAAAGGGTCGGAGCACTTGCTCCGACCCTTTTTTGATGGGCCGGTACCGGGGGAGAAAACCTTTACCGGGTCGCCACCGTAGTAAGAGCCACGCCAATCCCGAAATTATGTGCGGACGCTACTCTGTGGTCATTGACGAAGCTAAACTACGCAAGCAGTTCAGTAAAGACCTGGTTACGCCCCCCGGCGGATTGCCCACGAATTACAACATGGCTCCTACACAAAACGGCCTCGTCATTACGGACCGGGACCCCGGTCAGTTGTCCGCTTTTCGTTGGGGCCTGGTTCCCTTTTGGGCCAAGGACCTAAAGATCGGCGCCCGCATGATCAACGCCCGCCGCGAAGGGATCGAGGAAAAATCGAGCTTTCGCAAACCGATCCGCGAGCAACGGTGCCTGGTGATCGGTGACAGTTTCTACGAATGGAAACGGGAGGGAGGGAATAAAACCCCCTTCCGCATCCTCCCCGAAACAGGCGAATTACTCGTCATGGCGGGCATCTGGGAAAGCTGGAAACCCAAGGACGGCGGTGAAACGGTGTACACCTATTCCATCATCACCGGGGAGCCCAACGCGGAAATGGCACCGATTCACGATCGCATGCCCATGCTGCTGACGACCGGCGAACAGCAGAGTGGCTGGCTCGACCGGGATGCCGAACTCAGCGATATCCTGGGCTTGCTGGCAACCCCGGTCGACGGTACCCTAACGACCTACGCGGTCTCCCAGGAAGTCGGTAACGTCCGGAATAACGGTCCGCAACTGCACGAGCCGGCCGCCTGACCGCTCCTAGGAGATTGACTTACCCTGTTAACTTGCTTCCGTGAATCCTACCAACGTTCGTATCCTCGCCGCCGGTCCCTCCGACGTCGACACCATTCAACGGATCGCGCGGCAGACCTGGCCCGTAGCCTACGGTAAGATCATACCGCCGGAACAAATCGAGTACATGCTGGACCGAATGTACCGGCCGGATTCTCTGCGCGATCAGATGAGCGGGGGCCACGCCTTTCACCTGCTGCTGTACGCCGATGACGCTTCCCGCAATGAGTACGCCGGCCCTAGCCAGCGCTTCCGGGCGGTGGGCTTCGTGAGCCACCAGATCGACCACTCGCCCCGGGCCACCAAGATCCACAAACTATACGTGTTGCCGGGGATGCAAGGACGGGGCCTCGGCAAGCTGCTCATCAACGAGATAGCGGGCATCGCCACCCGGGCGGGCCAATTGGCGCTGAAGCTGGACGTCAACTACCGGAACCCGGCGATCGGCTTCTACGAAGTGTTGGGGTTCGAAAAGATCGAACGCTACGATACCGACATCGGCAATGGATACCTGATGGAGGACTGGCGAATGGTGAAACTGTTAAACTGACAATTAGGTGTTCCGACCTGCGTTATATAGGTGCACGGATAGTTAGACACTTTTATACACTATCCGGGCGAGGCTTTTTATACTGATCGCCCGTTTATCGGACCGGTCCGGTTTTTAGACACTTATACAAATGGACTTACGCTATTTCACCCTAGCACTGCTATTGCTGTGCCCCCTATTCGCCTTTTCTCAGTATCCCCAGTACACCGCTTCCGCCACCTCCTCCCAGGGATGGAGTATTGCCGTCACGATCGAGTACGATGGCATAAAGCGGACCAGCGGTAGTAACAACTGCGCTTACGGCTTCAACTACGAATTGCGGTACAAATACACCGTTAATTACAGCGACGGCGGCGGTAACCGTATGTGGTACCTGGCGGCGGGCGGAGGCTGCTTTTCGGGAGGCTCCGCCGGGCTCACTGGTTCGAGCGGCACGCTGTATTCGCCCGGCAAGTACAGCAATTCCAGCATGGCGTGTAATGCGATCGACCCGGCCTCCTTCGAGTGCTACGACTTCGATATCATCTTCAATGGCCCGGGAATCCCATCCTCGTCGAGCCGGATGAAACTGACACCGGCCAGCGTCGTGCTACCGGTAGAGCTGGTAACCTTTACGGCGGAAAAAAGCGGGAACGCGGTTGCCCTGGCCTGGGCTACGGCTTCGGAAGAAGACAATTCCTACTTTGGGGTAGAGCGCTCGCAAGACGGCAAAACCTGGGAGCCGATCGCATCCCTACCTGGTAAGGGGATGAATTTCGACCTGAATACTTACCAATTCACCGATGCGTATCCCCACCCCGGCACCAACTACTACCGCTTAGCGCAGACCGATTTCGACGGTACCGTCACCCTCTCCGAGGTCACCCTCGTCACGATGCCCAGCCAGGGAATCGTACTCTTCCCCAACCCAGCCAGCGACTACCTAACGGTTGAGGCGGAGGGTGACATTCACCTGTTTGACGGCCAGGGACAATCGGTTCCGTTGAACGGGATTGACGTCACCGCCGGCTCGGGAATCCATAAGCTGAACGTTTCGGGGCTGCATCCGGGTATTTACTACATCAAGGCCGGAAATAACGTCAGTCGGTTTTTGCACCCATAGGACTATACCCGCTCGTACTTCGCCCGTACGAACATAAAGATGCCATAGGCGAGGAGTCCTAACCCGACCAATGCCAGCAGCACCGCCCCGTAAGTCTGATCCTGAATAAAATTCAGGCTCTCGCCGATGCCCTTGAACTGACTGGGATCGTCCATCAGCGCGGCCCGAAAAAGGAAGAAGGAGATAATACCATAGACGACGAAGCGCGCGGTCAGGCCGACCTCGCCCGTTTTCTTGAACGTCTCCCGCTCGTGGTGCCCGAGACCGAGTCCTTCGATGTGTTCCATGTGCTTATCGGTAAGGGCGCGGTAGAGCTGGAAGATTGCGACACCGGCCATGATCGCGGCGATGATGCCGACCACCCAGGGTCCCCAGCTCTCGGCGAGGAGGCGCGCGATGATGTCTTGCTTGCTATCGCCGCTGCTACCGCCACCACCGAAGGCGAGTTTGAAAGCGTGGGCACTGAGTACACCGTAGGCGGTTCCGCTTACGGCGTAACCGGCCCGTTTAGCGAGCCCCTCCTTGTCCGACCCCTCGTTTTCTTTGTCCTTGACCGCGGTATACCACCGCCAGCTGCAGTAAGCTAGCAGCCCCGCGCCAATGAGAAAAAGAAGCACTTTACCGAAGGGATTGGTGCCGATCCAGGAAATGACCGCCTTCGGACCGCTGGTACTTCCTTCTCCCGCGCCGCCGACGACCGCGATAACCGCGAAAATGCCAATGAGGCAATAGACTACTCCCTTGGCAATGTAACCGGTGGTAAAAAGCTTATTTTGAGTAGAGTGACTTAGTGCCATGCGTGTGTTTCTTACTGTAATGGTAATTTCACCAACGGATGTTCGCACCTAAAGTCAGCTTGCGGACAAGTAAGGAGCTCCGGATTTTCCATTACCTTTGCCCACGTTTTGCAACGGGCGGTGCGCGACAATGCGTTTTCCGCTCCAAAAGCCAAGCAATAATGGCCGTAGACGTACTTCTGGGTCTCCAGTGGGGAGACGAAGGGAAGGGCAAGATCGTAGATGTTCTGGCTCCCCGATACGATATCATCGCCCGCTTTCAGGGCGGACCGAACGCGGGGCATACCCTCATCTTCGACGGGAAGAAATTCGTGTTGCACACGGTACCTTCCGGCATATTCCGCGCCAACCTGCACAACCTGATCGGCAACGGCGTGGTCATCGACCCCATCACGCTGTCCAAGGAACTCGACGAACTCGACGCGGCGGGCATCGACTACGCCGACCGCCTGTTCGTAGCGCGCAAGGCCCACCTCATCCTGCCTACGCACCGACTCCTGGACGCCGCCCGCGAAAACGCCAAGGGCGAACGGAAGATCGGATCTACCCTGAAGGGCATCGGTCCTACCTATATGGACAAGACCGGCCGCAACGGACTGCGGGTCGGCAACCTGGAAGCCCCCGACTTTCGCGATCGGTATGAGCGGCTGAAGGAAAAGCACCTCCAGCTGGTTGGCTTGTACCCCTACATTGAATTTGACCTGGCGAAGGAAGAGGAGGCCTGGTTCCGGGCGGTGGACCGGCTGCGGCAACTGCCCTTCGTCGACGGGGAATTCTACATCAATAATGCCATTAGCGAAGGGAAAAAGATCCTCGCCGAAGGAGCCCAGGGCAGCATGCTCGATATCGACTTCGGCACCTACCCCTACGTGACCTCCTCGAATACCATCACGGCCGGCGTCTGTACCGGACTCGGTATCGCTCCCCAGCGCATTGGCGAGGTGATCGGCATTACCAAGGCCTACTGTACCCGCGTGGGCGGAGGTCCTTTCCCCACCGAACTGCACGACGCTACCGGTGAATTCCTCCGCAAGGAAGGCGCCGAATTCGGTGCCACTACCGGCCGGCCCCGCCGCTGCGGCTGGATCGACCTCGTACAGTTGCGGTACACTATCATGCTGAGTGGCGTAACCCAGTTGGTGCTCACCAAGGTGGACGTACTGAATAAGTTCGAAACGATCAAGGCGGCCGACGCTTACCGGGTAGACGGAACGGACAGCCGGGAACTCCCCTTCGACCTCGTCCACGAAAACTACGCGGCGATCTACACCGACATCGAAGGCTGGAACAGTGACCTCTCCGGCGTAAAGGACGAAAGCGCTTTACCCCAGGCCTGCCTGAACTACCTCAAGTACCTGGAAGAAAAACTGGGCGTCCCCGTCACCATGGTCAGTACCGGCCCCGACCGGGAGGAGCTGGTGATGCGCTAGGCGGGGGTTCGCTCCGGCGACACGAAGTACCGCTGACAACCGCTACACCGGATTGTCGAAGGATCGGCGAGTAACCGATCAAAAGCTGATTGAACGGCGCTTTTTCATTGCGGCGGAGCGCGGGTGGGGGCCTGGTCGCCGGAATAAGGTATTTTCCGGACCGTTCACAACCGCTCGGGGCCCTATCCGGCTACGTTAGGTAAACGGGCCAAAGGGTAAATCGCTTGTCCCATGGTTATTCGCATGCTCTTCCTGGCTGGTTTGCTCCTGCTCTCCGTAGCCATGGCGCGCTACCAGCAGAGCAACTACACCATCGGGCAGAACTACGCCATCCGCTTCAGTGGCAGCGGCGCGGAAGGCACCTTTCGCGGTCTCACGGGTAGTATCCGTTTCGATCCGGAAGATCTGGTTAACGCAAGCATGAATGTCCGCGTGGAGGCGGCCACCATCGCTACCGGCAATAATTTGAAGGACAAGCACGCCCGGGGCGAAAACTGGTTCGACGTGGCGGAGTATCCTGACATTTCCTATCGCGCTACCGCGTTCGCGCCCACGGCATCCGGCTACGTTGCCAATGGTACGTTGACGCTCCACGGGGTGAGCCAGCGAACACCGCTTCCTTTCACGTTTACCAGGACAGCGGACGGCGGACAGTTCGAGGGCCGCATGACGGTCGACCGCGGGGCCTTCGGTATCGAGGGGCCCTGGTTGGCCTTTACGGTCGGCGATGCATTCGAAGTGGAAATCGTGGTGCCGGTCACGGACTGAAGCGTACCTCCGCAGCTGGACCGCAAAAGCCTTCGCTACTGGAAGTGATTCCAGCCCTGCGCCTTGATGTCGTGGATGTTACCGCCTTTCGTATGCAACTTGACGCCGTCTTCCTTTGCTACGATCTCGCCGGCGATGTAGATATCCGGTAGGAAGCGGATCTTCTCGGTATCCTTGGGGTCGATGGTGAAGAGCAGCTCGTAATCCTCGCCTCCGGACAGGGCCGTAGTGATCGGATCGAGGTTAAACTCCAAGGCCTGCATCTGAGCGTCATTCGAGATGGGTACGCCGCTTTCCTCGATGATGGCCCCCACGCCGGATGCCTTGCAGATGTGAAAGATTTCGCTGGCCAGTCCGTCGCTGATGTCGATCATGGAGGTGGGCACGATCCCCTCCTTGGCAAAGGTATCGACCATATCGGTTCGCGCTTCCGGGCGGAGTTGCCGTTGCAGGAGGCTCGGGGCGTACTCGCCCATATCGGGCTGCATGTCGGGGTTATCGAGGAACACTTGCTTTTCGCGTTCTAGTAGTTGCAGTCCGAGGTAAGCTCCCCCCAGGCTGCCGGTGATGCACACCAGATCGCCCACCTTCGCCCCGCTGCGGCGGGTGATCCGTGAAGCGGGTGCCCGCCCGATGGCGGTCACGCTGATGATGAGGCCGCGGTTGGAGCTGGTGGTATCTCCCCCCACGAGGTCTACCCCGTACTGGTCGCAGGCGGCCTTGACGCCGGCATAAAATTCGTCGAGGGCCTCCACCGAAAAGCGATTGCTGAGGGCGATACTCACGGTGATTTGCTGGGGGCGCGCATTCATCGCGCAGATATCCGACAGGTTGACGATAACCGACTTGTAGCCCAAATGCTTTAGCGGGGTATAGGTAAAATCGAAGTGAATACTTTCCACCAGCATATCGGTGCTTACCACGATCTGTTCGTCGCCCCCGTCAATGATGGCGGCATCGTCGCCAACCCCCAGAATGGTGGTGGCCTGTTTGGTTTGAAAACCCTGGGTGAGGTGATCGATGAGGCCGAACTCGCCGAGGGTGTTTACGTCGGTATGCTGCATAGTAGTAATCGTTACGGATGAGAACCCGCATCGGCTCGTGGGGTTGCCTTAGGCGGTCGCGCGACTAATGGTCCGACGACTAATGGTCGCGCGATTAGTCGTCCGACGACTAGTCGTCGGACGACTTGGGCTACCGGCGAGCTTCAATTTCTTAACCTGTAGTTTACATTAGGTGATGGTCAGTAAGTCGCTCTCCGGGAACAAAGCCTGATGTAACGGAGGCAACTGGTACCGCGGGAATCGGGCCCGGTTCGCGGGCTCCGCCCGCGGGCCTACCCGAGCGTAGCGAGGGGTATTTGTGCCGCCTTCCTCAAAGTCCGACACGCTGCCCGCATCCCCCGGTAGCTCCGGCCGCGATCATTCCAGACAGTGAAGCCTTTTCTATTGCCCTATTGACCCGACTACAAGACAGGAACTATCTGGTCAGAAACAGGAAGTCAAGCTCCGGGGTCAGCTGCCCCGAATGTGTTTACTTTGCACCCGCGCCCCGCCGCCCAAAAACCATATCCATATATGCCGAGTGTAGATATCGAAGCCCTGAATCAGCAAATCCGCGCCGACAGCGAGGTAGTCGAGCGCATCCGCCGGGAAACCGCCAAGGTGATCGTGGGACAGGAAAACATGATCGACCGGCTGCTGCTCGGTCTGCTGAGCCGCGGGCACATCCTGCTGGAGGGACTGCCCGGGCTGGCCAAGACCCTGGCCATCAAAACCCTGGCCCAGACGATAAGCGCCGACTTCAGCCGCATCCAGTTCACCCCCGATTTGCTGCCGGCGGACATCGTGGGTACCATGATTTACAATCCTACGCTTAACGACTTCAGCGTGCGGAAGGGGCCGGTCTTCGCCAACTTCGTCCTGGCCGACGAGATCAACCGCGCTCCCGCCAAGGTGCAGTCGGCCCTCCTGGAAGCCATGCAGGAACGACAGGTGACCATTGGTACCGACACCTTCGTCCTGGAAGAGCCCTTTCTCGTGCTAGCTACCCAGAACCCCATCGACCAGGAGGGCACTTACACCCTGCCCGAAGCGCAGACCGACCGCTTCATGCTGAAGGTCAACATCGGTTACCCAACGCGGGAGGACGAGCGTACCATTATTCGGCGCAACCTCGGCGAAGGCTTCGAGAAGATCAATCCGGTAGCGAGTCCCGCGGATATCCTCCACGCCCGGAAGTCCGTGCGCAGTATATATATGGACGACAAGATCGAGCGCTACATCATCGATATCGTTTTCGCTACTCGCGAACCAGAGGCTTACAAGCTGGCGGACCTCAAACCCCTGATCGGCTACGGGGGCAGCCCGCGCGCCAGCATCAACCTGGCCCTGGCCGCCAAGGCCCAGGCCTTTATCGAGCGCCGCGGCTACGTGACTCCCGAAGACGTGCGTTCGGTCTGCGAGGACGTGTTGCGGCACCGCATCGGACTCACCTACGAGGCGGAGGCGGAGAATATCCGCCAGGAAGACATCATCGCCCGGGTGCTTAACGTGGTGGAGGTGCCTTAATAGATTTTGGTCCGCCTGGCAATAGTCGTCTGCCGATCGAAGTTCGTCCGCCGACGGGTGGCTCCGGATAATATCGACCCGCTACCTTTTTACCAGCCTACTGGTCCGCCGAGCTCTGCTCGTCTGCCCAGTAGGCTCGGCGGACCAGTGTGCCCTCTTTTACCGATCTTAATGCAAATGCCGGGATCATGAGGCGCTACCGCTTACGCACGAATTGGAAAAGGCTGCTGTCGGTGACAGCCGTGATTGCCGCGGCCCTCGCCGGCCTGGCCGTGACCCAACAAGCTCCGGACCACCCCAACATCATGCTGTTTATCGCGGACGACTGGTCCTACCCGCATGCGGGCGTCTACGGGGACCCGGTCGTGCAAACGCCGAACTTCGACCGGCTGGCGGCCGGGGGAATGCTGTTCACTAATGCATACTGTGCGAGCCCGAGCTGTAGTCCGTCGAGGGCCAGCATCCTCACGGGCCGTTACCCCCACCAGAACGGTGCCATGGGCAACCTGTGGTCGGAATTCGCGGCCGATGCCACCGTATACACCTCGCTGCTGGAAGACGCCGGCTACCTCGTGGGTCACGATCAGAAGGGCTGGGGACCAGGGGACTGGCGTACCCCGGGCTGGCCGCACAACCCGGCAGGAGAAGCCTATACGGATATCACCGATTTACTGGCGGAGCGGAAGAACGACCAGCCCTTCTGCTACTGGTTCGGCAGTCAGGACCCCCACCGGGCCTACCAGACCAACCTAGGTGCCTGGACGGGTATGGAAGCCGACTCGGTAATCGTGCCGGGTTTCCTACCCGACCTGCCTTGCGTACGCAATGACCTCCTCGATTATTACGCCGAGGTAGAGCGCTTCGACCGTCACGTCGGCGAAGTGGTGGAACTGCTAAGGGCCCGTGGCGAACTCGATAACACCCTCATCATCATCACCAGCGACAACGGCATGCCCTTCCCCCGCGCCAAGGCAACCCTGTACGACGCCGGCACGCGCATGCCCTTCGTGGCCCATTGGCCGGCGCGGATTCCCGCGGGTACGGTACGAACCTCCTACTTCAACTTGGCTTCCCTGGCCGCGACTTTCCTGCAGGCGGCCGGGCTCGCGGTTCCGCCGACCATGACGTTACCGGGGGTGCTAGAACAACTTACGGATACCGCCGCAACGGGTGAAAACCGGGTCTTTTTGGAGCGGGAGCGCCACGCGCAGGTGCGGGCGGACAGCGGCAGCTACGCCGTGCGGGGGATCCGTAGCGACAGCTTCCTCTACCTCCGTAACTTCTTTCCCGATCGCTGGCCGGCCGGTGACCCGGAGGCCATACTGAGTGTAGGGGCTTACGGTGACGTGGACAATTCGATCACGAAAATGCTCATCCTTGCCAGCCGGAAACCCGATGGGGATACCACCGATTACAAGCGCCTCGCCTTCGGCAAGCGGCCACCGGTGGAATTTTACGACCTGCTTACCGACCCGGAGCAATTGCATAACCTGACCGGACAACCGGAATACGCCGCCGCCGAGACCAGGCTACGCGAGCAGTTGGCCACGTTCATGCGAGAGACGGGCGATCGCCGCTCCAAGGAACCAGCCAGCCCGTTCTGGGATACCGTCCGCTATACCCCGACCTACGGCAAACAGACCTACGACCGAGACGCCTACATCGACGAATACCGCTACGCCAGGAGCCGGGCGCACACCCACTTCGAGCTGTTGCCCTGCGGAGAGTAGCCGGAAAAGTCAACCAATCCCGGCTTCGCACCTTCTTCATATGAAGAAAGCATCATACGATACACATGACCATCGAGCAAATCTATACCGGCTGTCTGGCGCAAGGAGCATACTACATCGCCAGTGGCGGCGAGGCAGCCGTTATCGACCCGCTACGGAGTCCCTCTCCCTACGTTGAGCGGGCAAAGCAGGCCGGCGACAAGATCAAGTACATCTTTGAAACCCACTTTCACGCCGATTTCGTCAGTGGCCACATCGACCTAGCCGAGGAAACCGGTGCCACCATCGTGTACGGACCGGGGGCGAAGACCGACTACACTATCCACAATGCCTGGGACGGAGAAGCATTCCAGGTGGGGGAAGTCACCATCAAGGCCCTCCACACTCCGGGTCATACGCTGGAAAGCACCACCTATCTCCTACTCGACGAGCAGGGCCGACCGCATGCCATCTTTAGCGGAGATACGCTCTTTATCGGTGAAGTAGGCCGGCCCGACCTCGCGCAGCAGACGGGCGCCCTGACGACGGAAGATCTGGCCGGATTGCTGTACGAAAGCCTGAGGCGGAAGATCATGGTGCTCCCCGACGACGTGATCGTGTATCCCGCCCACGGTGCGGGCTCGGCCTGCGGTAAAAAGATGAGCCGGGAAACCACCGACACCCTCGGCAACCAGAAAGCCACCAACTACGCCCTGCGCCAGGACATGACCCGCGCCGAATTCGTAGCGGAAGTGACGGCCGGCCTGCTGCCACCCCCCGCCTACTTCAGTGAGAACGCGCGCATGAATAAGTCCGGCTACGATTCCTTCGACAAGGTCATGAAACGCGGTGCCGTACCCCTCGGTCCGGAAGCCTTTGAAGCGATCGCGAACCGGGAGATGGCGCTCATTCTTGACGTCCGCAGCCAGGAAGATTTCGTGAAGGGATTTATTCCGAACAGCATCTTTATCGGGCTGGACGGAAGCTTCGCGCCCTGGGTCGGGGAATTGATTCCCGATTTGCAGCAACCGATCCTGCTAGTCACCGATCCCGGCCGGGAAGCCGAGACCGTCGAGCGCCTGAGCCGGGTCGGCTACGATAACGCCCTGGGCTACCTGGAGGGGGGCATGACGGCGTGGAAGGCTTACGGCGGCGAGACGGACACCGTCGCCACGATCCGAGCTACCGCCTTCGACCCCACGCGGGCCACGCATGTTCTGGACGTCCGCAAAGCCGCCGAATACGAAAACGGTCATTTGCGGGCCGCCGAAAACATTCCGCTATCCACGCTGACATCGGCGACGGCCGGTCTGGACTCCGGCACCGAATACCACCTCCATTGCGGCAGTGGTTACCGGTCCACGATCGCGGCCAGCGTGCTCAAAGCACGGGGGTTTGACAGGATTACCAACGTCCAGGACAAGGTAGCCGACATCCTGGCGACGGAGGCGGTCGATGCCTAAGCCACTAAACTGGTTCCCCCGCCCCCCCGACTACGCCGGCAGCGATCTTCGCCGTGACCTGATCGCCGGATTGACCGTCACCGTAGTGCTGGTGCCCCAGGCCATGGCGTACGGACTGCTGGCCGGCGTTCCCCCGGTGTACGGCCTGTACGCGGCCCTGATCCCGCTGTTCATCTACACCCTCCTGGCCAGCACCCCCCACATCGCCGTGGGCCCCACCGCCCTTGCGAGCTTGCTTACCCTCAACGGGCTGACGCATATGGCGGAAGCGGGCTCTTCGGAGTTCATCCTGCTCGCCCTGCAACTGGCCGCCCTCACCGGGGCAATCCAACTGCTCTTCGGGCTGCTGCGGCTGGGCGGATTGGTGAGCTTGCTGAGCCGCCCCGTCCTATCGGGCTTCGTATCCGCGGCGGCGGTGCTGATCGTCGCTTCCCAGCTCAGGGGTCTTTTCGGACTGGATATGCCGCGTACCGGCTACCTCCACGAGACGATTTATCAATTTACCCTTCACCTGGACAGTTTTCACTGGCCTACGGCCTTGATGGGACTGGGGACGCTGGCCATCCTGTTGCTTGGCAAGCGGTTCGTTCCGAAGCTACCCTACCTGATCGGGTGGATCGTCACCGCCACCTTGCTGACCTACCTGCTGCGCCTGGACCGCTCGGGGATCGCAGTGGTAGGGGAGGTACCGGCCGGACTTCCCGCTTTCACCCTTCCGGGCTTCGATTTCGCCGGTATCCGCTCGCTGCTGCCCGTGGCCGCGGTACTGGCGTTGATCAGTTTCGTGGAAACCCTGTCGATCGGGAATGCCTTCGCTACCCGCCACGGGTACTACCGGGTGCGGCCGAACCGGGAACTGATCGCCCTGGGTCTAGCCAAGATCGGCGGGAGTCTGTTGGCCGCCATTCCCACCTCGGCGAGCTTCGGCCGGTCGGCGGTGCTGGAGGAGGCCGGCGGACGAAGTGCCGTAGCGAACCTGACCAGCCTGGTACTACTCGTACTGGTACTGCTGTTCCTTACCCCCTTATTTTACTATCTGCCGATCGCGATGCTGGCCGCGGTGATCGTTTTTTCGGTGGGCAAGCTGTTTGACTTCGCCGAGATGCGCCGCTTGTACCGCCTCGCGCCCCGCGAGCTGGCCGTACTGCTGGTTACCTTCTTCTTTACCCTTTTCGCGGGATTACAGTATGGTATTGCCGGGGGTGTGGTACTATCACTCACCTTCGTCTTCCTGAGGGCCGCCCGACCTCACCTGGCGGAACTGGGCCGGATCGGGGGTACGAATGCCTTCCGGAACGTGGAGCGGTTCCGTGAGGCTGAAGTAGACCCTACCCTACTGGTGGTTCGTTTCGACGCGGAACTTTACTTCGGAAACGCCGAATACTTTTCCGACCGCATCCTAGAAATGGTCGAAGCACGGGACGAAAATTTAGAAGCCGTCATCGTGGACGGCCATACGATCAATGACCTGGACACCACCGGCCTGCACGCCCTGGAACAAGTTTACCTGGCGCTGAGAAGCCGTCGCATCCACCTGTACCTGACCGGTATGATCGGCCCCGTGCGGGATGTCCTGTATCGGTCGGGCCTGATGGAGCAGATGGGCGTAGAAAGCCAATTTTTATCCATTCAGGATGCTATCCGCTACCATTACGACCGGGACGAGCCCCGGGACTGGAACTTACCGGCATTCCAGCACGCTTAAAATATTAGAGAAAATAATCCGTTCGGTACCAACGGAAGGCTAAAATTCGCCGTCTGTCACCCAGCACCCCCTAACTATATTATGTTATTTGAGAACATTTTTTTCTAATTAGGTTTGTGCACAGAGCTAATCCACCTTCTTTATCATACCCATCCGGTCCGTACCGGCATTTAAAACCTGATTCCTTTATGATTCGCTTATACCCTTATTTAGTCCTTCTACTCTTCGGCACCGTATTAGGCTTTAGTGCCTGTGGAGAAGACGATGACGTGCCCACGTTGCCGGTTATCGGTACTATTGCGGACAACCTACAGGACGACCCCCAGTTCTCTACTTTGGTAGCCGCGCTGGAGCGTACGGGGCAAGCCGGTTTCGTAGACGGGGCCACCGCCCGGCTCACGGTATTCGCACCGACTAACGAGGCCTTCACTGCCGCCGGTATCGATCTCGCTAGCCTCTCGGATGATGAGCTTTCCGACATCCTGGCGTATCACATTCTCGTAGGACAGGTACTCCGCGACGGGGATATCGCCGAAGGTCGTTCCGAATTCAACACCCGTAACGCTACCGGCCCTACCAATGTCAACTTGCCCGTAACCATCGACAACAGCGGTGGCACCCTTACCCTTGACGGGGAGGTCAACGTGACCGACGGACCTAACGAAACGGTGAACGGTGTTTACTACGCCATCGATAACGTGCTCATGCCCCCGACCATCGTCGACCGGGCCGTACTGAACGGTAGCTTTACCACGCTGATTACCGCGCTCGAGCGCGTTGGCCTCGACGAGGTACTGGCCGATACCGGTGACTACACCGTGTTCGCGCCCACCGATGCCGCCTTCACCGCCTCGGGTATCAACCTGGCTACGGTAAGTGATGGCGATCTACGGAATCTGCTCCTTTACCACGTTCTCGGTACGGGCATTCCCGCCGCCAACATCCCCGCCGGACAGTCTTTCCAGACGACCCTGAGCGCGGGCAGTGAAGACGTATCCGAGTCCATGCTCTCGCTGCTCATCACCAACAACGATAGCGTCACCATCAACGGTGATGCCATGGTCGTAGCGGCCGACGTATACGCCAGCAACGGTGTCGTTCACGCCATTGACAACGTACTGGAAATGCAGTCGATCGCCGACTTCCTCACCAAGGCCGGCGCCCTCGACTCCCTGGAAGCCGCCGTCATGGCCGCCGACCTGGATGACGATCTTGGCGACGACAACGGCCCCTTCACCGTATTCGCCCCCGTCAACGCCGCCTTCACCGCCGCCAGCGATACGATCGCGACCCTTTCCATGGATCAATTGGTCAACGTACTGCTTTACCACGTAGCCAGCGGTAACATCCGTTCCGAAGAACTGATGGACGATATGGTCGTCAATACCCTTAACGCCGGACAGAACTTCTCCATCAACATGGAAGAAGACGAGGCCCCCGTCATCATCACTTCGGATAGCACCGAGGTCAACTTTATCATGACCGATATTCAGGCTACCAACGGTGTCGTTCACCTGGTGGACGGCGTCCTGCTCCCCGAACTGGAAGAGTAAGCACCGGGTGGGCGGGACAGCTCCCGCCCACTCTTCAACCATATATCGCGGCAAAACGTTACCTTTGCCAAACAAGGCCGTAAAAAGCAGAAGAGGGAATCGCGAGATTCCCTCTTTTTTGTGTACCTGCATCATCTTTTTGCCCCGATAGCTATCCGGGGGGGGAGCGCAGGAGCAGCGTAACTACCATGGAAGAAAAGATCACCAACCTGCTGGAAACCTATTTCGCAACGGAAGCGGAATTTCAAGACTGTTTCGTAGTCGACATCAATCACTCGAACAAGAAGCTCGAAGTGTTCGTCGACAGCGACTCGGCAATGACTTTTGCCAAATGCCAGCGGATAAGTCGTTATCTTGAAGGCTACCTCGACGAGCAAAAACCGCTGGGAGAGGAATACGTGCTCGACGTCAGCAGCCCGGGGGTTGATCGGCCGCTGAAGTTCTACCGCCAGTACCTCAAGAACGTAGGCCGCACCCTCGAAGTGACGACCACCGACGGAGAAACATACACCGGCCAACTGAAGGAGGCATCCCCCTCCGAAATCGTCCTCGAAGCTAAAATGCGCGTCCAAGAGGGCAAACGAAAGAAGACCGTCGTGGAAGATATCCGTATCGCCAACGACGCCATTAAAAAATCTATAGTCAAAATATCCTTCTGAGCCATGATGAACCTGGTTGATACCTTCAAGGAATTCAGCTCCGGCAAGAGCATCGACAGCCCCACGATGGTGCGGGTACTCGAAGACGTGTTCCGCACGCTGATCAAGAAGAAGTTCACTACCGATGAGAACTTCGACATTATCGTCAATGCCAACAAAGGCGACCTCGAACTCTGGCGCGTTCGCGAGATCGTACCCGACGGGGAAGTAACCGACGAGCTCAGCCAGATCAGCTTCTCCGAGGCCATGGCCATCGACGAAGACTACGAAGTGGGCGAAGAATGCTACGAGCAGCTTTTCCTCGAAGACTTCGGCCGCCGGAGCATCATGGCCGCCCGCCAGACGCTCATCAGCCGCATCATGGACCTCGAGAAAGACGAGATCTACCGCAGCTACACCGAACGCGTTGGCGAACTCGTCCTGTGTGAAGTACAGCAGATCCTCAAACGGGAAGTCCTCGTCATCGACGATGCCAACGGCCGGGAACTGGTCATGCCCCGCAACGAAACCATCCGGGGCGATTACTTCCGGAAGGGCGACATGGTCCGCGGCGTCATCAAGGAGGTCGAAATGCGCAACAACAACCCCGTCGTCATCGTGAGCCGTACCGACGAGCGCTTCCTCGCCAAGCTAATGGAGCAGGAAGTGCCCGAGATCGAGGACGGACTGATCACCATCAAGGGGATCGTTCGCATCCCCGGCGAGCGCGCCAAGGTCAGCGTGGAGAGCTACGACGACCGCATCGATCCGGTCGGCGCCTGCGTCGGTATGAAAGGTTCCCGCATTCACGGTATCGTCCGCGAGCTGAACCAGGAAAATATCGACGTGATCCCCTGGACCGGCAATACGAACCTGTACATCCAACGCTCGCTCACGCCGGCGCGGGTAACCAATATCGACATCGATATGGAGAACCGCCGTGCAAAAGTGTACCTGGAACCCGATCAGGTCAGCCTTGCCATCGGAAAGGGCGGCACCAACATCAAATTGGCCAGTCGCCTGGTCGACTTCGAGATTGACGTCTACCGCAATAACGAAGTCGAAATCGACGACGTAGACCTCGACGAATTCAGCGACGAGATCGAAGGCTGGGTCATCGACGCCCTCAAGGCGATCGGCCTGGATACCGCCCGTTCCGTGATCGAAACCAGCCCCGAGGACTTGGTACGCCGTACCGACCTTGAGGAGGAAACCATCATGAACGTACTGAAGGTACTTGCTGCGGAGTTCGATGACGTACGCTACGTCGAAGAATAGCCCACCCTTTATACAACCGAACGAAACGGCTCGCTCTCCTCCCGGGGGGCGGGCCTTTTTTTTAGCGCTCTGCTCAGCGGCTTGCTCGCCTTCCGCGTGCCGTCGTGGCCGCGTACTTGACTACGCCCAGCTCCGCCATGATCGGGAGAACGAATTCGGGTATGGGAACGCTAGTGGGATCCTTTCCGTAGCACGTTCGAGCCGCTGTGGACGATAATCCAGCCACGACAATGCATCGCGGCGGAATCGGTAATAAGCAAGCAAAACAACACAATCCAAAACTTTCATTTTTTTCAGAAACTTCTTTCGAACAATATGCTTATTCGAGGGCTTTTCCAAGGGTATATGTCACCTGTGGATCAAAATGTCAATCTTATCGCTTTCAGTGTGAAAGATCGACTCCAATAATGACCAGAATCACTCCAAAAAATCTAAGTGTTTACTACATTTGGTTAAACAAGGCCCTAACGCTACCCCAATATGACGCAATTAGACTTTTTCGCCCAGTTCAACAAGCAGTCTACCCTCCTGCATTCCTTCGCTTATAATCTCACGAAAAATTCGGAGGATGCCAAGGACCTATACCAGGAAACAGCGTTCCGGGCCATCACCAACCGGGATAAGTTCCGCCAGGGTACGAACCTAAAAGCGTGGCTCTTCACCATCATGAAGAACATCTTCATTAATAACTACCGGAAGAAAGTGAAGGCCAATACCATTATGGATAACACGGATAACCTGTACTACCTGAACTCGGGATCCCATTCCATCGAAAACGACGCCGACAGTAACATTCTCATCAAGGAATTGACGGAGATGATCGATGAGCTGGACGATTCCACTCGCATCCCCTTTCTGATGCACTATCAGGGATTCAAGTACCAGGAAATCGCCGATCACCTTACCCTTCCCCTGGGGACCGTCAAGAGCCGCATATTTTTTGCCCGTAAAGATCTCAAATCGCAGATAGCCCGTCAGTACGGAAAACTGCGTGAAAAATAATTGTGTCAGTATAGCCAAATAGCACCTTGCCAACCATTTCGTAACCGGCCCCTCGCAACTTTGCGGCGGGCCGGTGTTTTTTCACCCTATGCCCCAAACCGATTGGCTGTTTTTCCGCACCGCCCTGCTCGACTGGTACGAACCCGAGCGCCGGCCCATGCCCTGGAAAGGAGAACCCGATCCCTACCGGGTCTGGCTCAGTGAGATTATCCTCCAGCAAACCCGGGTGGCACAAGGACTGCCCTACTTCGAGCGCTTCGTCGCCGCCTACCCAACCGTTACCGACCTGGCCGGGGCTGACGACGATGCCGTTCTGAAGTTATGGGAAGGGCTGGGCTATTACTCCCGCGCCAGGAATCTCCTGCGCGCGGCGCGTACGGTGGCGAACGACCTGGACGGCCACTTCCCGGATACCTACACCGGATTGAAAGCGCTCCCGGGGGTCGGTCCCTACACCGCGGCGGCCATCGCTTCCTTTGCCTTCGGGCGGCAGGTAGCCGTACTGGACGGAAATGTCTACCGCGTAATTGCCCGCTTCGCCGGCGACGAGGCCCCGACGGATGGAAGTAGCGGCCGGAAGCATTTTCAGCAAGCAGTCGACCAGGCAATGGGTGATACCCACGCTGCCGATTTTAACCAAGCCATCATGGATTTTGGCGCGCTCGTTTGCACCCCGCGCAACGCCGCCTGCCCCAGCTGCCCCCTGGCTAAGCAGTGTAAAGCACGCGCCAAGGGAACGGTGTACGACTTGCCCGTCAAGAAGAAATCCATAACGAAACGTAGTCGCTATTTCCACTACCTGGTGATCAAGGATACGAAGGGAAGCTTCTTGCTACAGCAGCGAACGACCAAAGACATCTGGCAATCACTCTACGAATTCCCCCTGATCGAGGCGGATACCACGGACCTTCGCCTCCGGCAGTTGATGGAATCGGAAGCCTGGCCCACCTGGTTGGAACCCAACCGGATTACCGAAGGAAAGCGCAGCCTGGTCTACCGCCAGCAACTTTCCCACCAGACGATTCTGGCCGTTTTTCACCAAATTGAATGGAGGGCGCCCACCAAGCTACCCGACCGCTTCGTACGCATTGATCGCGCGGCACACTCGGCGTACGCCCTGCCGCGGGTCATCAACCGGTACCTGGAGGACGGGACCCTGACGCTGGACCTGTAAAACAAACAGAAAGTTTTATTAATACAGCAGCTTTAGTGGCACGGCGTATCCTGTTCCGTAGCTTTGCAGCAAAGCAACTCAAGATGATCAACAAAGTAACACTGGTGGGAAGATTAGGCGCGGATCCCGAAATCCGTACCCTGGGCAGCGGCGTAATGGTCGCCAAATTCAGTGTAGCCACTTCCGAAAGTTACAAGGACCGTTCGGGCCAATGGCAGGAGGAAACGCAGTGGCACGACGTGGTGGTCTGGCGCAACCTCGCGGAACGGGCTCAGACCTACCTCCGCAAGGGCTCCATGATCTACCTGGACGGCAAACTCACCCACCGCAAATGGCAGGATAAGGACGGCAATCCCCGACGCACCACGGAAGTTGTCGGGGCCTTTTTCCGGGTGCTCGACGGGAAACGTGACGGCAACGACGATGGGAACGACGATTACGCCGCGGCTCCGGAGAGTCCGGCGGAGCGGACCCACACCGAACGTTCCGGCCAAGACCGCCAGCTGGAGGCCGAGGAAGACCTGCCCTTCTAATCCCGGCGGGGCCCGATGGCAAGGCCTATCTTTGTATTCCCCGAATCCCAACTGTTGGACGCAACCGAATTCCTTTTCTCCTTTCTTCCCGGCACCCTGCTGCTTAGCTACGGCATGGAACTGGTCCTGGGCCTCATCATTATCTCGGCCTTGCTCCTGATGTCCGGACTCGTATCCGGATCGGAGGTGGCTTTCTTTTCCCTGACGGCCAACGACTACGAGGAGCTGGAGCAGGAGGGGGATCCCGCCCGGGAAACCCTCTACGAGCTACGCGACAAACCCCGGTTGCTGTTGGCGACCATCCTCATCGCCAACAACTTCATTAATATCGCCATCGTCCTGGTATCGGAAATCATCCTGCGAAAGATATTTCCGGAATCCCTCTTCGCATATTGGGCCCAGACGATTCAGGACAACCTGGCCTTTACCCGCCGCTTCACGGACGTGGGGCTCAGCAACGCCATCGGTTTCGCGATCACCGTGATCGGGGTAACTTTTCTGCTGGTGCTTTTCGGGGAGGTAGCGCCGAAAGTTTACGCCAGCTACAACAAAAAAACGCTGGCCATCGCCATGGCTCGCCCGATTAACCTGCTGATGCGCGCCTTCCACCCCCTGGCCTCCAGCCTGGTTCAGGGGGCGGGCTTCATCGAGCGGCGACTGGAGAATCATCGTATGGACGCCGCCGCCGCCAGCCAGGAAGATATCGACGAAGCCATCGATCTGACGGTGAACTCGGACGACGGGGGGGAAGACAACCAACGCCAGGACGTCGACATCCTGAAGCGGATCGTGAAGTTCAACAACGTGACCGTTCGCCAGATCATGCGGGCCCGGGGCGACGTCGTTGCGGTCGAGAACAAGATCGGGTACCACGAACTCCGGGACGTTATCCGGGAGTCCAGCTATAGCCGCATTCCGGTTTTCGAAGAAGATTTCGACAAGGTGAAGGGGCTGTTGTACGTAAAGGATCTTTTGGGACACCGCAACGAACCGGAGTCTTTCGATTGGGTCCGCTTGGTCCGCGAAGACATTCTCTTCGTGCCCGAAAACAAAAAGATCAGCGACCTGCTGAAGGAATTCCAGACGGAAAAAACCCACATGGCCATCGTTGTCGACGAATACGGGGGCACCGAGGGCATTGTCACCCTGGAAGACGTACTGGAAGAAGTTATCGGTGATATTCACGACGAATTCGATGAGAACGAGGAGATCGTGTACCAGCGCATCGACGATCTGAATTACGTCTTCGACGGCAAAACCATGCTAAACGACGTGTATCGCCTCCTCGAACTGCCCACTTCCACCTTCACCTCGGTAAAGGGGGAAGCCGAATCCCTGGCCGGGCTGCTGCTGGAGATCCTGGGAAGACTGCCCGAAACCGGCGAGGAGATTATCTACAATACCTACCGCTTTCAGGCCATGGCGGTCAATAAGCGTCGGATCCAGGAAGTACTGATCACCCTGCCCGAATCCGCCGATCCCGACGGTCCGGATCCTACC
This sequence comes from Neolewinella xylanilytica, assembly GCF_002934605.1. Lineage (GTDB taxonomy): Bacteria > Bacteroidota > Bacteroidia > Chitinophagales > Saprospiraceae > Neolewinella > Neolewinella xylanilytica. The sequence goes on along the minus strand of NZ_PTJC01000007.1, from coordinate 141,376 downwards.
GAGGCATAACCCCGGCTATTATGTACGGAAATGAAGAACAGCGGCAGCTCTACGCCCGCTCAAAGGAGTACCTGGAAGGAGACGTTAATTTGCCCGCGGCCGATCGGCTTCCCGAGTTACGCTCCCTGCTGCGCTACCACGAATGGCGCTATTACGTCGCAAACGACCCGGTGCTCAGCGATTTCGAATACGACAGCCTGTTTAAACTGCTCGAGGCCCTGGAAGCCGATCACCCCGGCCTGATCACGCCCGACAGCCCGACCCAGCGGGTGGGCAGCGACCTTTCCGGGGACTTCACCAGCGTGCCCCATCTCACCCCCATGCTGAGCCTCGGAAATAGCTACAACGCCGAAGACCTGGCCGAATTCGACCGCCAGGTAAAACGGATGCTGAACATGGACGAGGCGGTGGAGATCGCCTACGCGGTAGAACCCAAATTCGACGGTGGCACCATCGCATTGGTCTACGAGAACGACCGGCTGGTGCGGGCCGCCACGCGGGGGAACGGCGTTCTAGGGGAGGAAATCACCCACAACGCCCGCGTGATTAAGTCCATTCCCCTCACCGCCCGCTTCATCCAGCACGGCCTACACCGGGTAGAACTTCGGGGGGAAGTCATCATCCGCAAAGACCGCTTTCAACAAATGAACGCCGCGCGGGCCGAGGCCGGGTTGACGCTTTTCGCCAATCCCCGCAACACGGCTACGGGCGGGCTGCGCATGAAATCACCCACGGAGGTGGCGGAGCGCAACCTCGAAGCCTTTATCTATAGCTTCGGATATGGCACGGATGCGGAAGGTAACGACTCCGTCCAGGCCCTTGGCACCCACACCCAGGCGCTGGATGTCCTGGCTAAGCTAGGTTTTAAAGTACCCGCCATGGGGTACGAGCGCAGCCAGGCGGAAAACATCGCGGCGGCCGCGGATTTCTGTGAGCTATGGGAAGGCCAGCGCGAAACGTACCCGTACGAGATCGACGGCATGGTAATCAAGGTCGACAACCTGGCGCTCCAGGAACGGGCGGGCTACACCAGCCACCACCCGCGTTGGGCGATTGCGTACAAATTCGCCGCCAGGCAGGCCACGACGACCCTGTTGAACGTGGAATACCAGGTTGGCAAGATCGGCACCATCACACCGGTAGCGAAGACCGAGCCGGTAGCCCTCGCCGGCGTGATGATCAGCAGCATTTCCCTGCACAACGAGGATTTCATCCGGGAAAAGGATCTTCGCCTCGGCGACAAGGTCCTGCTCGAACGGGCCGGCGACGTGATTCCCTACATCGTCAAACCCCTCGAGGAACTGCGCGACGGAAGCGAGCAACCGATCGAATGGCCGGTCACCTGCCCCATCAACCAGACCGACGAAGCGGCCCCCCTCGTCCGGGCCGAGGGAGAAGCCGCCTGGCGCTGCCCCGTCTGCGTGTGCGGGGCGCAAAATTTACAGCGGATTGTCTTTCACGTTTCCAAAGCCGCCATGGATATCGACGGTATGGGACGCCGCTACGTGGAGCAGTTCTACGAGCTGGGCTGGCTGAAAACCATCGTCGACGTCTACCGCTTGCCCTACCCCGAGATCGCTGCGCTGGAGGGCTTCGGAGACCGGTCGGCCGACAACCTCCGCCGCAGCGTCGACACCGCCAAGCAAAATCCGCTGTGGAGGCTGCTACACGGACTTAGTATCCACCACCTGGGTAAAAAAGCCAGTCAGTTGATCGCTCAGAACGTCGACCACGTACTCGACCTGGCCGACTGGTCGGAAGATCAGTTTTTGCACATTAAGGACATCGGCCCCACGGTCGCCACCAACGTAGCGGCCTACTTCGCCAACCCCATCCACCTCGAACAGCTCCGGGAGCTAGAAGCGCTTGGCGTCAACGTCCGTCCCACCGAGGAGGACCGCCCCGCCGCCACCGTTACGGAAGGTCCATTTGTGGAAAAAAGCATGCTGTTTACCGGTAGCCTGCAGCAGCTAAGCCGCAAGGAAGCGCAGGAACGGGCGCTGGCCGCCGGCGCGCGCATCGTTTCCGCCGTAAGCGGGAAACTAGATATACTGGTGGTCGGTGAAAAACCAGGCTCGAAACTCAAAAAGGCCCAGGCGCTCGGTACCGTCCGGATCCTGACGGAGGAAGAATTTCTCGCCCTGGTCGGTGGGTGACCTCCCGCTCGCGACGAACCCAGCCGGAGCAAGGGGCAACTACAACACCCCCAAACCCCAAAGAAAACCATTCCCCCGGCCCCCAGGTTACCAATAATAAAACCATGGCCCAGACCTCCTTCCAAGACCTCATCAACGGCGAGAAGCCCGTACTGATCGATTTTTTCGCCACTTGGTGCGGGCCCTGCCACGCCTACTCCCCAATCCTGAAGCAGCTGAAAGAGGAGCTCGGTGACGGCATGCGACTGGTCAAGATCGACGTAGACCGCAACCCCGAAATCACGGAAAAACTGGGCGTCCAGGCCATGCCCACTACCATGATCTTCCACCGGGGGGAATTAAAATTTCGCGCCGCCGGAGTGCAGAGTCCACAAACGCTGAAGGACGAACTCGCCAAGCTGAGCTGATCGATTGGCGGGGGAATTGCATAAATTGCGCTCCCGCCCATGAATGCATCCCTCAGTCCTCTTGCCATCCTCGGCATCGTTGCGATCTACTTCGCCATCCTGGTGCTGGTTTCTTTCCTGACCAGCAGCAAAGACAGCGACAACAGCGACTTCTTCCTGGCGGGCCGCAAATCCGCCTGGCCGCTCGTTGCCATCGGCATGGTGGGCTCCAGTTTATCGGGGGTTACCTTCATTAGTATCCCGGGGGCGGTGGGCGCCGGCGGCGTCAATCAGGCCTTCAGTTACATGCAGGTAGTGATGGGGTACCTGCTGGGGTACCTCGTGATCGCCGTCGTACTGCTACCCCTCTATTACCGCATGGGGCTAACCAGTATATACGAATATCTCCACACGCGCATCGGCTGGCACGGCTACAAGATCGGGTCCTTCTATTTCTTGCTGTCGCGCACCATCGGGGCGGCTTTCCGCATGTTTTTGGTGGCTATCGTCCTGCAGCGGTTCGTTGCGGCCCCCATCGGCATCCCCTTCTCGGTTACCGTAGCGGCGACCATCCTCCTCATCTGGCTCTATACCTTTCGCGGCGGGATCAAGACGATCATCGTCACGGACACCCTCCAGACGGTGTGCATGCTTGCCGCCGCCGCCATCACCGTCGCGTACATCGGCAATGCCCTGGAAACCGACCTGGGGGGCATGGTGCGGATGATCGGGCAGAGCAATTACAGCCAGTGGTTCTTCTTCGAGGGGGGGTGGACCGACCCGAACAACTTTTTCAAGCAATTCCTGAGCGGTGCCCTCATCACCATCGTGATGACCGGCCTCGACCAGGACATGATGCAGAAAAACCTCAGCATGCCCAACTTCCGGGATGCCCAGAAGAATATGTTCGCCTTCAGCATCGTGCTTTTCTTCGCCAACGTGCTGTTTCTGGGGCTCGGCGCGCTGCTCTACATCTACGCCTCGACCGTCGGGCTCACCATTCCGCCCACCTCCGACCTGCTGTATCCCACCATCGCGCTGGTCAACCTGCCGCCAGTAGCCGGCGTGCTGTTTATTCTCGGCGTAATCGCCGCGGCTTATTCCAGTGCCGACAGTGCCCTCACCGCGCTGACCACTTCTTTCTGCGTCGACTTCCTGGGGATGCGGGAAAACCAAGCGGAGGGCGCCGGAGCGCAGGAACAAAGAATGTCGATCAAGCGACAGCGGCTACTGGTTCATTCCGGTTTCAGCCTCCTGCTTTTCCTGGTCATCATGGGCTTCGAACTGATCAACAACCAGGCCGTCATCAACGACCTCTTCAAGGCCGCGGGCTACACCTACGGCCCCCTGCTCGGCTTATTCGCCTTCGGGCTGCTGACCAACTTCCGGGTCCGGGAGACGATCGTCGTCGGGAACACCCACGTTCCCGCGCTGATGCTAATCTGCCTGCTGGCCCCGATCATTTCGATCCTGGTCGACCGGTATTCCGCGGTCCTGCTCGGCGGCTTCGAGTTCGGCTTCCTTATCCTGGCCTTCAACGGCCTGCTTACGTTCATCGGGCTGGTAGCACTGAGCGAGTCGCCGGACGAGCCCGAAGAAGACATGCTGGATCCCACCCTGAATAGCTGATTGTCCGGTCAAGCGGCGGTACCGGAACCTTAGCAGTTGCGGACTGACGGTGACCTGCTTACCTTGTGCCCTTTAACCAGCACCCCTCCAAACCATGAGTCAAATCCGAGCCGCCATTACGGGAGTACAGGGCTACGTACCCGATTACGTACTCACCAACGATGAACTGGCTACGATCGTCGACACCAACGACGAGTGGATAACCAGCCGCACCGGCATTAAAGAGCGACATATCCTCAAAGGCGAGGGGAAGGGAACCTCCGTCATGGTCGTGGAGGCCCTCAAGGGCCTGCTGAAGAAGACCAACACCAACCCGGACGACGTCGAACTCGTAATCTGTGCCACCGTAACCGGCGACAGCATTTTCCCCGATACGGCGAATGTCTCCGCCTACCGGGCCGGCATCAAGAACGCCTTCGGCTTCGACGTCAGCGCGGCCTGCAGTGGCTTTCTGTACGCCCTTACCGTAGGCGCTAAGTTCATCGAGGCGGGGCAGCACAAAAAGGTTATCGTTGTGGGCGCGGATAAGATGTCGTCCATCATCGACTACACCGACCGTACCACCTGCGTCATCTTCGGCGACGGGGGCGGTGCCGTCATGCTCGAACCTACTACGGACGGTGACGGGTTCATCGACTACCGCCACTACGGTGACGGCAGCGGCGAGGAATTTCTGTACCTCGTGGCGGGAGGTTCCCGCAAGCCCTCTACGGTAGACACCCTAATGGCGCGGGAACACTTCGTGCGGCAAAACGGCCGTCCGGTCTTCAAGGCGGCGGTGAAGGGGATGTCGGAAGTGGTAACGGAAGTGATGCAACGCAACAACCTTACGGCGGAAACCGTCGACTGGTTGGTACCCCACCAGGCGAATATCCGCATCATCGATACGGTCAGTAAAATGGTCAACTTCCCGCGGGAGAAAGTGATGGTCACCATCCACAAATACGGCAACACCACGGCCGGCACCCTGCCGCTTTGCCTGTGGGATTACGAAAGCCAGTTGAAAAAGGGGGACAACCTGATTCTTACGGCCTTCGGCGGTGGATTTACGTGGGGGGCCCTGTACCTGCGCTGGGCTTACGACGGCAGCACGGTCGGACAGTAGACGCCGCTCCCGCGCTCCGACGCAATTTTAAACAAGCCGGTGGTTATTCAATTAGATAAAAGAGACGCACAACGCAGTCCGCGTAGTGTTTCTAGATTATCCTACGAACCCCCGGGGCCTATGACAAACAGGGAAGAATTAAAACGCAGTGGCCTGCTGGACCAGTACGTGCTCGGCCTGTTGGACCACGAGCGTACCGAGGAAGTGGAAAGGATGATCGAGGAAGATCCGGAACTCGCCCGGGAAGTGGCCCGGATACGCAAGGATCTGAACGCGTACGCGGACCTTAAAGACATCGGCCCACCGCCCGGCGAGCGGACGCCCCGGACGGCGGAGGAATTCCGCGACCTCGACCACGAGGTGATCACCGCCATGATGGAGCACAATCACACCCTGAATATCTGGCGCTACGTACTCATGGCCGCCTGCCTCATCCTCATTGGGGTGGCGGGTTACCTGTTTCGCCTGAAAGAGGAATTGCGGAGCGACTTGGTGACCGAACGGGCGCTACACGCCCAGGACGAGGCCAGCCATCTACGCGACATGGAAAGGGGGCGGGCGGCCCTCATCAACGCCAATAGCGACTGGGAAAACTTAACATCCTACAACCGGCCGGTGGACACCGGGACGCTCCACATCCACGTCATGGAGGGCGCGGGGATCGCGTTGGTAGACTTATCCGACATAAAACCACCGGGGCCGGGGCAGGCATATTACCTTTACAGCGGCAGCCTGAGCGGGCTTTCTGAGCCGGAAATCGTTACCGGGCGGCAACTGAACGGGCTCTACGTGATTCCGTTTCACGATGCCGATCCGGTACTGAGAATTTATGAGTGGGAAGCAGGTCGGGAGGCGCCTCCGGTGGTTGAAGATCAGGCGCTTGCGGTTATTGAGTTACCATAAAATAAATTCTCTGGCTGACAGTTTGGATTTAGGAGCGCAATTATGTTTATTGCGCTCGTCGGTCGAGGGACGATCATTTATTCCCCGCGACTCGATTTTTCAGGCCTCTTCATTCTGTTCATTTCCTTCATCATCTCTCAAATGTTGCCTTCATGACGATACTGTACGTACTCATGGCCGCCTGTGCCCTCGGCGGTGGCCTAAGCCTTACTTCAGCACTGCTCGACGGATCACGTCACTTTTAGCTTCCGTAGACGCGCTTATGCTATTTTAGGATTCTATTCCATCAATTCAGTTCAAAACCACCTAAGAACTTAAACGGTTGCCAGCGCTGCGGGCAACCGTTTTGTTTTGTACGCCGGGGTTACCTTTGGCACACCGTATCTCAATACCGTCCGTGCAACCCCTAATCCCTCCATTCATACAGCAGAAGTACCTCGCCGGTGAGTTGCACGGCGAGTTGGAGGCATTTACCCTCAACATCGACCTATCGGGTTTCACCCCCCTGACCGAGACCCTGATGAAGCAGGGCTTAAGCGGAGCGGAGCAGTTGTCGGTCATTCTGAACGAAGTTTTCGAACCACTGGTAGCCCTTGCTTACGCTTCCGGGGGCTTCATCCCCTACTTCGCCGGCGATGCCTTCACCGCCGTTTTCCCCCTGGCCGCCAATCGCAGCCACGCCATGCACCTGTTGCGCACCGCGGAGCGCGCGCGCCAGCTATTCCGGGAGCGGGGAAACGAGTTTGCCAATTTCCGCATCGGCATCAAGGCGGGGATCGCTACCGGAACCGTCAACTACGGAATCGTAGGGGAGGATTTGCGGGCCTTCTACTTTCGGGGCCCCGCCATCGACTCGGCCGCGAAATGCCAGTCGCTCGCCGGAGAGCAGGAAATCGTCATCGATAATTACGTACAGAGCCTCATCGAGGGCCGGCTGGTCTACACCGAAGAAATCGACGCCCAGGCCTACCGTATCCTGAGCGACGTTTCCACCGACGTAGAGGTTGAGGTAGCTCCGCTCAATCTGCCGCCCATCGATGCCGAGATCGCCACCGCCTTCCTGCCGCCGGAGGTAGTTCGCTACGACCAGGCGGGGGAGTTCCGCACCGTGGTTTCCTGCTTTCTATCGTTCGACGCCGTGCGGACCCACGACCAGCTCAACCGTTTCGCTACCGTAGTGCTGAATCAGGTCAAGGATTTCGGCGGTTACTTCAAGGAGGTGGATTACGGCGACAAGGGAGCCCTCATGGTCATCTTCTTCGGGGCCCCGGTTTCCTACGAGAATAACGTAGCACGGGCCCTGGAATTCGCCTTGGTCGTACAACACGAACTGGAGGTACTCAGTAAGGGCGAACGGGAGCAATTCCGGTTCCGGATGGGCATGACGGTCGGAACCGCCTTTACCGGTATCGTAGGCGGAGGGGAAAGGGCGCAGTACGCCTGCGTGGGGAACCGGGTAAACCTGGCCGCGCGCATTATGTCGGCCGCCGACTGGCAGGACGTGCTGGTGGACGAAGAGATCGCCGGGAATGCGCAATTCCGTTTTCTTCCGAAGGGGGATATTCGGTATAAAGGCATCCTGGACGCCGTGCCCACCTTTGCGTTGGAGGGTCGGCAGCAGAGCCTCGGCAAGCCCGACTACGGCGGCAAGCCCATCGGCCGAGAAGCGGAAATCGAAAAGTTACTGCAGTTCCTCCGGCCCCTGGGGGAGGGGAAGCCAGCGGGTATCGCTTACGTTTTCGGCGAAGCGGGCATCGGAAAGAGTCGCCTGACCCACGAAGTACGCCGCCGGGTAAACAACGAATTCGCGACGAACTGGCTCCTCGGAAGTTGCGACCAAATCCTGCACAAACCCTTCAATCCCTTTATCTACCTGCTGCAACGCATATTCCGGCAAAGCATCGACCTATCGACGGAGCAGAATCTGCGCCGCTTCGAATTTCGCATCAACCGGCTGCGACAGGCCCTGCTGCGCCGGAAACTGCCCCAAGCCAGGGACCTGGCGGATGAGCTCGAACGGACCGAAACCATCCTGGCTGCGCAACTTGGCATCGTCATTCCCGGCTCGCTGTATACCCGGCTGGATGCCCAGGGGCGATACCAGAACACCATCGACGCCATCGTTACGTTGATCGTTGCCGAATGCGTACTGCAGCCTACGGTGCTGGAGTTGGAGGACGTGCACTGGATCGACGACGATAGCCGGGCCATCGTGCAGGAGCTCCTTCGGCGGGTCGGCGACCTACCGCTCCTGGTAGTGGCCACCGCGCGGCCCGACGACGACGGCCACTACCCCCGCCTCGTGGACGATCAATTCCGCGAACGCCACGGCATAAGCGAATTCTCGGTGGAAATTGCCGGCCTCACTTCCGAGGCGGTACGGGAGTTCGCGGAATCGACTCTCGGCGGCACCGTGTCCGAAGACACGCTGGAAACCCTGCTCCGCGCCACGAACAGTAATCCGTTTTACCTCGAACAGATCCTGGAATACTTCCGGGAAGGCGAGTTGCTGGTGAAGAAGGAAGACGGCCTGCTTCACCTCAGCGACGAAAGCATTCAGCTGTCCAACAGCATCACCTCCATCCTGACGGCGCGAATCGACCGACTGTCGGATATGGTGCGGGAAACGGTCAAGGCCGCCGCGGTCATCGGGCGGGAATTCGATATTCCCGTGCTCAGCGAGGTCATGCGATCGGACGCCGGCTTTTCCGGCACCGAAGACGCCATGAAGGAATTGCAGGAGCAGATACGAGTGGCCGAGCGAGGACAGATCTGGAGCGCGATGAACGAGCTGCGGTACATCTTCAAACACAGCCTGCTCCGGGAGGCCGTCTACGGGATGCAACTTACCACGCGGCTCCAGCAGTTACACCGGCAGATCGCGGCGGCCATCGAGAAGATCTACGCCGACAGCATCGAGGAACGGTACGTGGATCTCGCCTTCCACTACGAACAGAGCGGCGAGGGGGAAAAAACCATCGAATACCTGAATAAAGCCGCCAGCTACGCCCGCGCTAACTACCAGAATCAGCAGGCACTGGACCTGTACGAGCGCCTCATCAAGAAGCTGAGTCAGCAACCCCACGAAGACGTGACGGTCAACATCTACCTTAACCAGGGCGGGGTGTGCGAAATCATCGGCCGCTGGGAAGCCGCGCAGTTGGCTTACGAAGCTGCACAGCGGATCGCCAAGTCCAGCCGCGACGTCATCCTGCTGGGCCGTACCAACAACGCCCTGGGCCAGTTGCATACCCTCAAGGGATATTACGACCTGGCCATGGAATACCTAAAGACCGCCGCCGGACTTTTCGAATCCGTCGACGATATGTTCGGCATTGCCAAGGCCTATAGCAATATGGGCAACCTGTTCTTCCGCACCAACCACTACGACCGGGCGCTCACCTACTACAAAAGATCATTGGAAAGCGGGTTGAGCCAGGCCGGTACGACCACCTCGGCCAGCACCATCAGCCACCTCGGGCTAACGTACATGAACCTCGGGGAGTACGCCGAAGCCATTACCGTCATTGCAGAGCAGATTCCCCGCCACGAGATCAGCCACGATAGCATGGGCCTGGCCACCCTACACACCAATCTCGGCATCGTCTACTTTGAAAGCGGCGATTACGACCTTTCCTTCGAGCACCACCACAAGGGCATCAAATTGGCGCGGGAGCTCGGTAACCGCCGGCTACAGGCCATCGGGCTCGGCAGCCTCGGCAGCATCAACGAACGCAAGGGAAACTACGAGGCGGCCCTGAAACTGTTCGAGGAGGATTTAAAGATGTGTTACGAGCTGGGCGACCGCCAGGGCATCGCCGTTACCGAGGGGCTGATCGGTGACATTCACAGTGTGCTGGGTAACTTCAGCAAGGCGATCAGCCACCTCGACCGCTGCCTCTCCATCAGTAGCGACCTCGGCTACCGCAAGGGGGTAGCCAAGGCCGTCAACACCCTCGGCGACATCTACTACCTCCAGGGTAAGTACGACCTTTCCCTTAAGTACTACAATCAGGCCATCGATATCGCCCGTTCGACGACCAATCGACTGGTACTCGGTGCCAGCCTGTACGAGAAAGGGCAGGTCTTGCTGGCCGACAACCAGCTCGAAGTCCTGCGGGAAGTAGAACAGGAGGCCCTCGAAGTCGCCGAGGACCTCGGTAACCCCGACGTACTGTTTGGCGCCAAACTCCTGCACGCCCGCTGCCTGATGGCATACGACAGCGAAAATTACGCGGAGGCGCGCGCCGTATTGAACGAGTTACTCGCCAGCGAACACCTTACCAAGGAACAGGAAGCGGAGGTGCACCTTACCGCCTACCGCATCAGCGGGCGATCCGACGAGGCGGCTCGGGCACGGGCGCTCGAACGGTACGAAGCCCTCTACGAGGACACGCGGAAGTATGTCTATGACTTCTACCTCAACATGCTCCGGACGGGCGATGAAAACGAACTTAACCCGAACAGAAGGGCGGAGGATTGAATCGGGGAGCGGTGCAACGGTTGGCTGCGCTGCACTGGATGAATTAATCAGCTCCCTTGCCCGCGGAGGTACTGCTGACGAGGGAGCTGACAAAACGCCGGGAAGGGTTCCTTCCGAAAGCGATTAATTACCGCCGCCCAGGATGAGCGGCAGGCCACCATTGCCGGAATCGCCGACGACTACCACCTTGCTGTTCGGTGATTTGGCGAGTTCCAGCGTGGCTTCGATCCCCTTATCGCGGAGGATGTTGTCCGAAAGGCTGGCCGCAAGGATGCGGTTGGCATCGGCTTTGGCCTGCGCTTCGATCAGGCGGCGTTCGGCTTCCTGCTTTTCCCGGGTGAGAATGTACTCGTACTTGAGAGATGCCTGTTCGGCTTCGAGCTTTTCCTCGATGGCGGTACGGACTTTATCCGGTAGCTCGATGTCGCGGATGAGGATGGCGCGAAGGTCGACGTAGTTAGCGGCCAGCGTATTGGCTAACTCTTCGGTGATCAGGGTCTGCACCTCGTCGCGCTTGGTGGAATAGAGCTCCTCGGGGGTGAATTTGCCGATAATCTGGCGAACGCTCGACCGGATTTCCGGGCGCACCAGCCGTTCGATGTAGTCTTTGGAAAAGTTTTCGTGCAGCAGCGGCACCTGACCGAAGTTGGGGCGAATCCGGACGGTAACATCCAGGCTGATGTTCAGTCCGTTGCTGGAAAGCACTTCCATCTGCTCTTCGAGCTGCTGCTCCCGGACCTCGTAAACGTACATGGTATTCCAGGGAGCGACGACGTGAAATCCCGGAGCGAAGACCCGCTCCTTCTCCAGGCCGTCGAACGGGCGGAATAGCACGCCCCGCTCACCGGAATCGATGGTAATGAAGGTCGCGCTACTGAGGACGATCAGGAGGATCAAGGCAAAGAAGCCGAGAATCCCCCAGGTCATTAATTTTTTCTGATCCATTTTCTAATTGATTGACTATCTGACCATTTCATAACCAAAGTGGTCAGTAATCCAACACCGCCCCGGCACATTTAGATGTATCCGCTCCCCGACTCGATCAACGTTGGGCTTTCGATACGAAATACATGGCGGCGGCGAAGAACAGGATATTCGGCATCCACATGCCGAGCCACACCGGCAGGCTGGCGCTCGAAGTGATGGTGGAAGCGAAACGGCTCAGGAAAACAAACAGGGCTCCCATGAAAATGCCGATGGCCAGCTGGACGCCCATACCGCCACGCGACTTGCGCCCCGCCACGGAGAGGCCAATAAGCGTAAGAATGAAAATGGTGAAGGGTTCGGCCGACCGACGGGCGAGCTCGACCTGGTACTTGCGGATGTTGCCGGCCCCGCGTTCCTGCTGACTGCGCAGCTGACTAATGAGCTCGGGGGTGGTGAGCGAGGATTGCTGCTCCCGGTATTCGACGAAATCTTCGGGCCGCAGGTTCAGCACGGTGTCGAGCGTCGTGCGTTGGCCCACTTCGAGGGTTTCTTCCAGCCCGTCGAAGGTGCGGGTTTCGTAATTGTCCAATCGCCAGACGTCGGGATCCCCGGTTACGAAGCGCGCCGTGCGGGCTTTGGTGAGGCTGACCAACTCGTTATCCACGATGTGTTCGATCCGGAAGTTGCGGGCGGCGCTGTCGCGCTTGTTGTAGTGCGTCATGTACACCTTCGTATCCGGGGCTACGAAGAAGTGCACGTTGGTAGTCTTCCCTTCGTCGCGGCCGCGGTTGAAGTACACCCGTTCGAGCTCCGCCCGGTGGGCGTTAGCCAGGGGAACGGCGAAGTGAACCCCGCCCAAGTAAAGCAGAAAAAGGAAGCCGGAGGAGATGAGGTAGGGCCGCATCAGCCGCCAAAAGCTTACGCCGGCGTTGAGGATGCTGATGATCTCGGAATTGTCCGCCATCCGCCCCGTAAAGAAAATGACGGCGATCAGGGTAAGCATCGGCCACAAAAACCCCAGGATAAAGAGTAGGAAGGTGGGGAAATACTCCAGGATGATGACCTGCTTCGTAATGTCCGACTCGATGAAGCGTTCGACCTTCTCGCTGAAATCGACGATCATGCTCACCATCGAAAAGATCAGCACCACGAAGAAGAAGGTGCGGAGGAACTTACCGACGATGTACCAATCCAGTTTTTTCATGCGTGGCCTGGTGGCCATTTTAGAGAATCCGGTCGCTTCGCTCCCGGACTTTAGAGGGCTGCTTGCTTCGCTCGCCGACCGGTAGACGGGCCTGCGGCCCTGGTAGACGATCCGGTCGCTGCGCTCACGGATCTCGGTAGACGGGCCTGCGGACCTCGGTAGCGGGTAGTCGTTAGGCCTGGGTTAGGAGGCGTTTAACCGTGTCGGCTACCTGCTTACCGTCGGCGCGACCGGCCACGCGGGCGTTGGCCTGGCCCATGACCCGACCCATATCGCGCATGGATGTGGCACCGGTTTCGGCGATCACTTCCTGAACGATGGATTCGAGCTTTTCGTCTGACAACTGCTCGGGAAGGTAGCGGCTGATCACCTCGACTTCCTCGCGCTCGGGAGCGGCCAGGTCTTCCCGTCCCTGCTCTTCGTAAATGGTAATGCTTTCCTGCCGGCTTTTGACAAGCTTCTGCAGCAGGGCGATCTCGCCGGCTTCGTCCAGTTCCGTGCCGCTGCCGTCGGTTTTCTGCAGCAGGATGGCATTCTTGATGGCCCGGATTCCGCGGAGGGCGGCCTGGTCTTTGGCGCGCATGGCGTCTTTCAGGTCAGGGGTAATGCGGTCTTGTAAAGACATGGGTAAAAAGTTAGACGGGCCTGCGGCCCTGGTTAGATGCGGCGCTGCCACAGGTAGAGAATCCGTTTGCTTCGCTTCCGGGTCAATAAACGGGCCCGCGGCCGCGGGTTAGAGGGTAACGCCGCGACACCTCCGTTTGGTTGCGCCGTTTTTCCTCCTGCGCTCCGGCGCCCTATTTATGTCGTTCGCGGAGCACTTCCCGCACTTCCTCCAAGGTGTAGCCCTTCGCAGCGAGCAGCACGAGGTAGTGATACATCAGGTCGGCCGCCTCGTTGAGGAAGAGGTTTTTGTCGTTGTCCTTGGCTTCGATGACCAGTTCCACGGCTTCTTCGCCTACCTTCTGGGCTACTTTGTTGATCCCCCGCTGCAGCAGCGACGTGGTGTAGCTGTTTTCGTCGGGATTGTCGCGGCGGTCCTGAATGGTGCGCTCCAGATGGTCGAGGAATTCCCCGCGGTTCTCCTGGTCCCAGCAGGTATCGGCGCCGGTGTGGCAAACGGGGCCGGCGGGCGTAGCCTGAATGAGGAGGGAATCGCGGTCGCAGTCCGCATCGACACGCACGAGGGTGAGGACATTGCCGGACGTTTCCCCCTTCGTCCACAGCCGCTGCTTGCTCCGGCTGTAAAAGGTGACCGTTCCGGTTTCGAGGGTGTGGCGAAGCGCTTCGGCGTTCATGTAGCCCTGCATGAGCACCACGCGGGTCGTGTTATCCTGCACTATGGCGGGGATGAGGCCGTTATTTTTGGCGAAGGCGAGGTCGCTTAGGTTGTTCCTTTCTATCTTCATTATTCATCTTTACTTCCACCCGATATACCCATATGATGTACGAAAATCCGGAGACCCTCGACGACCAGTACGGCAACGGAGCCGCTTTACCGCCAGAAGGAAGCACAAACCTACGCAAAGCCGGCAAGTGGGGGCGTTTTCTCGGTATCGTATATATGGTCAGTATCGGGATCGGCATCGGTTTCATCATCCTTTTCGGCGGTACGGCGATGACCCTGGCCGGCATGGGCAGTGAGACGGGCAACCCCTTCGCTTCCTTTATGTTGCCGATGCTGCTGTTCTATGGCCTCTTCTTCGCGATCATGCTGTATCTCGCGTATTTGCTGTACAGCTTCGGGGCCAAAGCGATGTTGGCGGTCGACCAGGGAGACCAGACGGCGATGACGGCCTCCTTCGGCTCGTTAGGGCGCCTGTTTAAGATTCTGGGTATCCTGACGATTATTCAGCTGGCATTCATGGCGCTTTCGATCGTCCTATTTTTGTTCTCCGGAGCGGCGGCTCTGTTGGGCTAGCCTACCGGCCTTACCGCTACGCCTTCCCCGGCCAGATACGCCTTTAGGTCGGCGATTTCCACTTCCCCGAAGTGGAAGATGCTGGCGGCCAGTCCGGCGTCGGCCTTCCCCGTGGTGAATACCTCGGCGAAGTGTTCCTTGTTTCCGGCTCCGCCGCTGGCGATGATCGGGATACTGAGCCGGTCGCTCATTTCCGCTAGCGCTTCGTTTGCGAAGCCGGCCTTGGTGCCGTCGTGGTCCATGCTAGTGAAGAGAATCTCTCCCGCTCCCCGTTCCTGCGCTTCGGTCACCCAGTCGAATAATTTGTGCTCGGTTTTGATGCGTCCCCCGTTGAGGTGGACGTACCACTCCCCTGGCTTACCCGGGTCGTCCGCTGACCCGATGAACCGGGCATCTACGGCCACCACCACGAACTGCTTGCCAAAGGCGTAGGCGAGTTCGTCGATGAGTTGCGGCCGGCGCACGGCGGCGGAATTGATGCTGACCTTATCGGCGCCGGCGTCGAGGAGCACGTCCACGTCCTTTAATTCCCGGATGCCCCCGCCGATCGTGAAGGGAATATTCAGGTGGCGGGCGATGTCGCGCGCCAGGTCGGCCAGGGTCTTCCGGCGTTCGTGGGTGGCGGTGATGTCGAGGAACACGAGTTCGTCCGCGCCGGCCAGGCTGTATTTGGCTCCGAGTTCGACGGGGTCGCCCGCGTCGCGGAGATTGACGAAATTGACGCCCTTTACGGTACGACCATCTTTTATATCCAGACAGGGAATAATTCTCTTTGCCAGCAAGGGGGAGTAGCGTTTGAGCAGGAACAACGCCCCGCTTCCGGGAGAAGTTTCCGATGGCGCCGGGGCGCGGGAGCGAAGAACCCGAGGCGGATCGAAGGAAAATTAGACCTGAAAACATACATCTTCCCCTCCCGGTACAAGATTGTTTCCGTTTTCGCCGTTGGGGAACTTGTATCAGGCGCTTTTTATGAGCGCCGCCTCTCATACAGTAAACCTTCTCGCTCAGATCCTTATGTTTCGAGCCCTTCTACTCCCAAGTAGTCTGCTACTGAGCTGTCTGCTATCCGCTCAGGCCTTCGACCCCGTAACGGTAGTGTGTACCGACGGACCGTTCGTACTGCAGTCGCCCGTATCCGACGACGACCCCTCCACCTACGAGTGGGAGATCAGTTACGACGGCCAGCAAAGCTGGCAGTCCGCCGGGGTGTACACCTCCAGCATCACCATCGACCGGCCGCAGTCGGGCATCAGCTACCGCTTTCGCTTCGGCAGATTAGAGCCGTGCGACACCCTTCCCGACTGCCGGAGGACCACCGACGGCACGCTCCTTCAGGTCGCTATCCCCACGATAAATCAATCGGTAACTATCTGCGGGCGCGATACCCTTTTCGTAGGGGCCGAAGCGCTGACGCGTACCGGCGACTACCGGAGCGTGCTGCAGACCGCCACGGGTTGCGACAGCATCGTGCTTACCTCCCTGACGGTGCTGCCTTCCCCCGATGAATATTATTTCGTAGATCTATGCCCCGGCGAGCCATTTCGCGGCGCGACGTTCACCCGGGACACCCTGCTCACCGAGCGGTACCAAACGGCCAACGGCTGCGATAGCATCCTGAACTTTGAGATCAACGTAGCCTTCACCGGAGACGACCTAGCCATTGCCGGTGACGACTACCTCTGTCGGGGCGGGTCGGTCGACCTGACCGTCAACCAATCCATGGCGGCTTATGCCTGGTCGGACGGAAGCGATGCCGCGGGGATCTCCGTAAGCAAGGCCGGCACCTACGAGGTTACGGTCACCAACTTCCAGGGTTGTAGCAAAACCCTCTCGCACGACGTCATCCTCACCGAAGTCGATATCGTGACCGTCGATCCCGCCGCCACCGTATGCCACGGTACGGCTACGGGCAGCATCGGGGTCATCGCTTCCGGTGACGGCCCGCTGCGGTACGGCATCTCCGGAACGGACAGTCTGCAGCAAGACGGCCTTTTCGACGCCCTCACCGCGGGAGAGTACGACGTCTACGTGGAAAACGTCAACGGCTGCGTGGCCACCGCGAGCACGACCATCGAGGATGCCGAAGCCCTGCACCTCCTCGAGCCCGGCAAGCGGACGGCCCAGCTAGAACGGGGCGATAGCGTACTGCTGCCGCTGAACCCGAATTTCGCCTACGACAGCCTTTACTTTTCCGAGGCGGCCGGCCTGGGGTGCACTAGCTGTCCGAAGGTATATCTCGACCCGCCCTTCACGGAGGAATACGAAATGGAGGCCACCTCCCCCGAGGGATGTACGGTGCGGGAAAGCTTCAAAGTGATCGTATTCGAAACCGAGCGATCGTATGCCCCTTCGGCCTTCAGTCCGAATGGCGACGGCAAGAACGACGTGTGGCAGCTCGTGGCCGGCAAGCGGGTGGAATCCGTTGAGAACCTGCGGGTATACGACCGCTGGGGCCAACTGCACATGCTCCGGGAAGGCAAGCTGCCCTACTACGACGAGCAGCTCAGCTGGGACGGTACCAGTTTCGGTAAGAAGGTCGATACCGGCACCTACATCTACGTGGCTACGCTACACCTGAAACAGGGCCGGACCGAACAGATCAGCGGGGTCATCACGCTGATTCGCTAACCCCTTTAACCCCACCGCCTATGCGCCTTTTTACATTTTTATGCTGCTGCCTTATCGCCCTGCAATTGCCCGCCCAGTCCATCGAGCGGAGCGTGATCGGTAATGCCGGCACCCTACTAACCGGTCGGGTCGGTAGCTTACAGTTCACCGTGGGCGAAGTGGCCGTCGAACGAACGGACAATACCCTCTCCCTGGCCCGTGGCTTTCACCGGGCCAAGGCCGAAGTGATCAGTACCTCCTCCTGGTCGGTACCCGACATCGACCTGGCGCTTTCCGTATATCCCAACCCCACCCCCGGCGAACTTACGTTGACCGGCGCCTGGGACACGGGGGATCGGGTAACCATCACCAACATCCTGGGCCGTCGCGTACTGGACGTGGCGCTCACGCCACTGACCGCTCACCTCTCCCTACGGGAATATCCCTCCGGCACCTACTTATTAACCATCAGTCGTGCGGGCCGCCCCCTGCGCAGTCTTCGGGTAGTGCGTCAGTAGCGACGCCCGTCCCATAATCCCCACCTCTACCTAAATAACTGTTATGTACTCATTCAACAGCCCGGCGCGGGCGTGCCTCACGCTCCTGCTTTTACTCGGCGTGTCACTCGGTGTAGCGGCTCAGGCACCTTTAGGATTCAACTTCCAGGCCGTGGCCCGCGGCACCAGCGATAATATTCTCTCCGATCAAACCATTGCCGTACGGGTCAGCCTGCTCCGGGGCAGCGACTCCGGCCCCGCCGATTACAGCGAGCGGCACGAGGTACGCACCAGCAATCATGGCGTATTCGACCTCGCGGTCGGAACCGGCGAAACCGTCAGCGGCTCCTTCGCGGGCGTAGACTGGGAATCGGCCAGCTACTACCTCAAGATCGACCTCGATCCGAACGGCGGCAGCAACTACGTAAACATGGGGGCCACTCAACTGCTTTCGGTACCCTATGCTCTGTATGCCAACACGGCCGGCAACGGCGGGCAGGACCAGGGTGACGGCGTAGGCACCACCGAGGATCCGACCGACGAACTACAGGCACTGATCTACGACCCGGTGACGAATACGCTCACGCTGACGGACGGAAATTCCGTAGTGCTCAAAACCGGAACCGACGAACAGACCCTAAGCCTTTCCGGAACCACGCTGGAAATCTCCAACGGCAACACGGTAGATCTGCAACCCCTGCTATCGACCACGGGCGGCGAAGATGCCGACGCCGATCCAACCAACGAACTCCAGGATATCAGCCTCACCGGCCGCGAGCTTACCATCACCGGCGGCTCGACCGTTACCCTACCTTCCGAAGCGCCCCAGCAAATCAGCCTCTCCGGCAATACCCTTAGCCTGAGCGGCAACGGCGGCAGCGTCGAACTGCCACAGGCTAACGGCAGCGGCGTGGTGCAGCAACTGACGTTCGACCCCGCCACCCGGGCGCTGTCCATCAGTGAAGGAAACAACGTCTTCATTCCGGTCGGCAGCGACGGCGACGGCGACTCGGAAAACGAAATCCAGCAAATCAAGCTGACCGGCAACAAACTCGAACTTTCCCACGGCGGCGGAACGGTTACCCTGCCCAGCGGAGAGGGCTCCGTGGTCAACACGGACAACCAGGAACTCGACTTCGACGCCGTAAGCCGCGAACTCAGCATCGCCGGGGGCAACACCGTTTACATCCCGGCGGGTAAGGACGACGATGCCGACCCCAGCAACGAATTGCAAAAAATCCGCATCGAGGGAACGACCCTGATCCTGAGCGGCGACGGCGGCAGCGTCGAACTTCCCGGTGGCGTAGATACCGACGATCAGACCCTTTCCTTCGACCCCGTGACGCGTAACCTCTCCATCAGCGAAGGCAACGAAGTGAACATCCCCGTAGGTACCGACGGCGACGGCGACTCGGAAAACGAAATTCAAGTATTGCGTTTAAGCGGGAATAAACTCGAACTTTCCAACGGCGGCGGCTCCGTCACCCTGCCCAGCAGCGAAGGTTCCGTATCCAATACCGACAACCAGGAGCTTAGCTTTGACGCCCTGAGCCGCGAGCTCTCGATCGACGGGGGCAACACCATTTACATCCCCGCCGGGGAAGACGCCGACGCCGACCCGACGAACGAATTGCAGGATATCAGTTTCGACATCGCCACCAACAAACTCAGTATCACCGGCGGCAGTACGATCGTGCTCCCCACCGGTGGCAGCGACGCCGACCCGGATCCGACCAACGAAATTCAGGTACTGAAAATCAATGGCAACAAACTCGAACTGACCAACGGCGGCGGCTCCGTTACCCTGCCCAGCAGCGGCTCCGTAGAAAATACCGACAACCAGGAGCTCAGCTTCGACCCTATGAATCGGCAGCTCAGTATCGAGGGCGGAAACACCGTGTACATCCCCGGCGAGGAAGACCCCGATACCGACCCCACCAACGAACTTCAGGAGATTTACCTCGACGGCAACAAGATCGTTCTGACCAACGGCGGTGGCAGCATCACCCTTCCCTCCGGCAGCGGTGGTACGGACGGCGACGGCGACCCCACGAACGAGCTGCAGCAGTTCACCTTTGAAAACGGCATCCTCAAAATGAGCCAGGACGGTGGCGAGTTCGACGTGGAAGGCTTCATACGTCCCTACATCACCCTGATGGAAGAGCAGATGGCCCTCGTCAAGGGACTGACGGAAACGGCCGCCACTTACGAAAGCATCATCAACGACCAGATCGAACGGGCCGATATGTTGGAGGCTACCATCCAAACGCTGACCCAGCAGGCGATGGACTTCCAAAACCTGATCGACGAGCAAACCACCAAGGCCGCCGACATGCAAACGGCCCTCGAAACCCTGGCCGAGCAGAACGCGGCGCTGGAAGTACGGGTGATGGCGTTGGAAAACGAATAATCCAACTCCCCGACTTCTCCGCTACCGGCAAGCGCGCACCGATCCTTTCGGTGCGCGCTTGCCGTTTTTAGCTGCGTTTTTGGCCGGCGCGCTCGTTCCCATGCTTCCTATCCCGGCGATTTTGCAAGACGATTTAGTTCGCCTCCGCCCCCTACAAGCGGAAGATCGTCCGGCAGGCTTCGCGGTCGCGCGGGATCCGGAGTTGTGGCAGCAGCACCGGAGTTCCGATCGCCACCGGGAACCGGTTTTCCGCCAATTCTTCGCGGGCAACCTCGCGTCGGGCGAAGTCCTGGTCATCGAGGATCGGCCGACCGGACACGCCCGGCTGGCTCCGGTGCCCGGGCGGGCGGACGCGGTGGAAACCGGCGACAATTTCCGCAGCCATCGGGCGAAACGCCAAATCGGCGGGCTTCCCGTACCCGCGGCAGGCCCGTTGGCTACCCTGCGCAAAGACGCGCCGGACTACACCTCCTACGTCATCCTGCCCGCGCCCTGAGCGGCACGCTATTTTGGCGCCGGAGCGCAGGAACCGCACGGAATCCAAAACACTGTCTTGCCAAGCACCCGCTAACCCGGTTCGTAGTAATTTAGGCGCATGATCCGCTCGATACTTTTCCTTTGCCTACTGACCGCGGGCCTAACCGCCCAGGAGCTTCCCGATCCCACCCGTTTCGAAGAAGCCATCGAAAATTTCGAAGCCGCCGACGCGGAAGATCCCGTAGCTCCGGGGGTTATCCTCTTCGTAGGCAGTTCCTCGGTAGTAATGTGGAAAACGCTCGCCGAAGACCTGGAAGGCCACCGGGTACTTAACCGCGGGTTCGGGGGCTCCAACTTCAACGACCTCCTCCATTACGCCGACCGCGTTATCTACCCCTACCAGCCCAAGGCCGTGTTCGTGTACGAGGGGGATAACGACATCGCCGCCGGCAGCTCGCCCAAGAACGTACTCCAGGCCGCCAGGAAGCTACGGAAGATGATCGCCAAAAACCTGGGCGGGGAGGTGCCCGTCGTCTTCATCTCCCCCAAGCCGAGCGTGGCCCGCTGGGATCTGAAGGAAGCCTACGAAGCCGCCAACGACCGTTTGGCGTCGTTTGCCGAATCGAAAGATCACACCTACTTCGTCGACGTATGGACTCCGGCGCTGCTGCCCGACGGCACCGTACGCAAGGACATCTTCGTAGGCGATAACCTGCATATGAACGCCGCCGGTTACGATATCTGGGAGGCGGCCATCGGACCAATCGTGGATCAACTCGACCGCCAGGGCCGGTAATCCAACATAGTCGGAATCGGCGTAGTTATCAGGGGGCACCTTTAATTTCTGTCTAAAACCGCTTCCTTGGACTACCCGATTGCCTTTTTGCTCGGCCTGGCTGCATCGCTGGGTGCAGTTCTCCTGCCGGGTATGCTGAATATGTCGGTAGTGAACTGTAGCCTGGACGCGGACAAGTGGGCGGCGGTCCGCTACGCCGCGGGCATCAGTGTGATCATGACCGTGCAGGCCGGTATCGCAATCGTGGGGGCCAACTACCTCCGGCAAAATCCCGACATCGTGGAGCTGCTCAGCTGGTGGGCCGTTCCGGTACTCGTTTTCCTGGCGATGTTTTTCTTCTTCAAGTGGTACCGCGAAAGCCGGTCCGATAAAAGCGTGGAGGAGCAACGGGCGGAACATAAGGTGGAAAACCCCTTTTCTTCCGGTGTCAGCGTAGCCTTACTGAATTTCATCGCCATTCCCTACTACTTCGCTATTGGTAGCTGGCTGATGTCCGACGACGCCTTATCTACCGCAGTGATGGCGAAGGTGCTGTTCGTAGTCGGCACGGGGGCGGGCAGCATGGTTATTCTAAGTGGGTATGCGTTCGGTGCGATCTGGATCGACCGCCACGCCCACTACATTACCCACCATTTTCACCTGCTGGTGGGTTCCCTGTTCGTGCTGCTCGCCGGCATTCAGGCGTACCGGCTTTGGGGTTAGCCCGTTTCCCGCGCGCCGCTCGCCGTCAAAATCCTACTTCTTGGTTGGCAGGCCCTTGCCCGTTGCCGCCCAGTAGATGCCGCCGTAGAGGTGCTCGAGGAAGAAGGCGTCCTCGAAGGTTTGGTCGATGTGGCCGAGGGCCGTGTAGAAGGCACGTCCGCCGTCGAAGTCGTGGTACCAGGCGATGGGGTGCAGTTCGCCCATGCCGTCCGTTTTCTTGGCTCCCCAGTCGGCGGTAGCGTCGTAGGTAGTCTCGTCGACGGTCAGGATGTAATTCAGGTCGTCGACGGTGGCGTCCTGGAAATCGTACCATTCGTCCGTCCAGAGCATCCGCTCCGGCCAGCGCTCGAGGCCCGGGAAATTACCGTCACGCACTTGCAGCATGGCGGTCTGGTTGTGGGGATGCACGTTGAACATGTGCCCCACCAGCTGGGTGTACCAGGCCCAGTCATACTCGGTATCGGAGGCGGAATGAATACCAACCCATCCCTTGCCCGACTGAATGAACCGCTCGAACGCAGCCTGCTCCTCGTCGTTGAAAAGGTCGCCGGTGGTATTCAGCATGATGATGACGTCGTATTTCTCCAGGGAGGCGTCCGAGATGGGCAGCGCATGTTGCTGGCGATCGATCGCGAACTGGTGGCGTTCGGCCAACTTTTCCAGGGCGGGGATACCGGAAGTGATGGACCCGTGGTGCCAACCGGCGGTCTCGGTAACGAGTAGCGCGCGGAACTGCTGGGCGGACAGCAGGGCAGGAAGCAGGCAGGCACAGAGGGCCAGCAGAAAGGGGGTTGTGGATCGACGTTGCATGGGAGCAAGGTAAGCGGTTCCGGGTGAATAAAAAACGGGAGCGCGGTCCTTAAACCGTCGCTCCCGCTCCTTTTCCAGGTTTACGCCGATTTTAATTGTAACCGGGGTTCTGCTCCAGGACGCCCTCGCTGAGGTCGATCTCGACCTGGGGAATGGGGAAGAGCTCGTTCTTATTGGCGGTGAAGTTGGGCCGCAGGGGGTTCATCACCTCGAAGGAACGGTTGGTGCGCACCAGGTCGAACCAGCGGTGCTGCTCCAGGGCCAGCTCCACGCGGCGCTCGTGCCAGATGGCTTCGCGCAATTCGCCCTGGTCGGTGGTGGTCACGTCGGGCAGGACATTGGCGCCACCCCGGGCGCGTTCCCGTACCATGTTGAGGTACATCCGGGCTTCCTCCTGCCGGCCAAGCTCGTTGAGCGCCTCGGCGGCGATGAGCAGCACGTCGGCGTAGCGCAGGATGCGGATATTTCCGGGTCCGTTGCCGTTGCCGCCGGGGTGCTCGGCGACGAACGCTTTTTGATTGAAGCGTTCGCCGTCGATGTTTTCGTCACCCTCGACGATACCGGAACCGTCGGGAAGGATTTCCCCTACGTAGAGGATGGTCGCCTCCCGGCGGGGATCACCGCGCTCGAATTCGGCAATGAGGTCGTCGCTGGGACGGTTGAAGCCCCAGCCCAGGTTGGGCACCCCGCGTACGCCCTGCACCTCGTTGTACTGGCTTCCGCCGCCACCGATTTCGAAGGCCGCGGCTTGGACTTCAAAAAGGCTTTCACGGCTGTTTTCCCCGTCGAGGGTGAAAATGTTGGAATAGTTGGGAAGCAACGCGTATTCACCGCCGTTGATCACTTCCAGGGCCAGATTGGCGGCCTGGTCGTAGTCCATCCGGGTCAGCGCTACCTTCGCCAGCAGACCCGTGGCGGCCCCGCTGGTTACGCGGCCGATGTCCGTGCCACTGTAGCTCGCCGGCAGGTTGTCCATGGCGAAGGTGAGATCGGCCTCGATCCGGGCGTACACCTCATCCACCGGGGTACGGGGGATTTCGAAGTCATCCGGGAAGGGCTGCAGGATCAGGGGGACCCCTCCGAACCAGCGTACCAGGTTGAAGTAGTAATAGGCCCGCAGGAAGGAGGCTTCCGCGATGAGGCGCTGCCTTAGCCCCTCGTCCATTTCCGGTACGTCCGGAATGCGCGTGATGGCGAGGTTGGCCCGGAAAATGCCGGTGTAGTAGCCGGACCACACCGCGGCCGGGGCCACGTTACTCGGCGTGTGGGTGAACTGGTCGACCTCCTGGAGGAAGAAACCATCGGAGGTGGTACTGCCCTTGTCGGAGTCGTCGCTGACGATGTCGGTCATGCCGATGAAGCTGAATACGTGGGTTTCCCACTGCCGCAACTGATTGTAGACGGCGTTGACGGACTGCACGGCCTGTTCCTCACTCTGGAAGAAGTTTTCCAGGGTGTATTCGCCCTGGGGGGTGCGGTCGAGTACGTCGGTACAGGCCGTGGCGCCCAGTACGACGACCAGCCCGAGAATTTGATATAGCGATTTCATGTTGTGCATGATTAGGGTGCTTAAAAGGTGATGTCGATACCGGCCGTGATGGTGCGGGCGATCGGGTAAATGGTGCCGCCGTCGATGCCGTTGTCGAAAACGTTGTCGTTGTAGATCTCGGGGTTGTAGCCGCTGTACTCCTGGCTGGTGACCAGGTTGGTACCGTTGACGTATACCCGCAGCGATTGCATCCGGAGGCGGTCGGTTAGGTCGGAAGCGAAGCGGTAACCGAGCGTCACGTTCCGCAGGCGGATGTACGAGCCATCCTCTACGTAAAGCGAGGATAAGCGCTCGAAGTTTTGTCCGCCAATGGTCGCCTGCGGGATCGTGTTGCTGGTCCCCTCGCCGGTGAAGCGGTCGAGCCAGCGATCCTCGTAGTTATAGGCACCGAAGCGGGCCATCTGCTTGGCGTTGATGACCTCGCTGCCGAACTGGCCGGTGATGTCGAAGCTCAGCTCCAGTCCGGAATAGGCGAAGGAGCCGTTGATGCCGAGGATCATGTCCGGGATGGCCGAACCGAGTACGACCCGGTCGCCGGCGGCGTCGATCACGCCGTCGTCATTAACGTCGCGGAAGATGATGTCGCCGACGCCCTGGTTACCAAGCTGCGCGAATTGACCCAGCTGCTCCTCGTTCTGGAACACGCCGATGGCCTCGTAGCCGTAGAAAGAGCCGGCTGCGGAACCTACCCGGGAGTTCGTACCGAGTTGGCCGCCTACCCCTAGTGCACCACCGAAGAAGTTTTCGGTGTCTCCGTCGAGGCTGATCACCTCGTTGTGCACGAAGCTGGCGATGGCGCCGAGATTATAGCGGAACGCATCGTTACCGGCGCGCCAGCTGGCACTCAGGTCGACGCCGCGGTTCAGCACTTCGGCTACGTTGCGCACGGCAGGATTAGCGCCGATGTAATCGGGGATGGGCGCCTCGAACAGGATATCGCTCGTCAGTTTGCGGTAGAAATCGGCCTCGAAGAGAAACTGGTTGTTGAACAGGCCGAGTTCCACTCCGACGTCGGTCTGGGTAGTTTCCTCCCAACGCAGATCGGGGTTAGCGAGGCTGGTCAGGGTAGCGCCGGGCAGCAGTACGGGTTCGTTACCGAACACCGCGCCGAGCGCGCTGGCTACCCGGGGAACGTAGCGGTAGTCACCGATGCGGTCGTTACCGGTCTGCCCCCAACTGGCCCGGAGCTTCAGGCGGCTGATGGGTCCGCCGTCGTTCCAGAAGGCTTCGCGGTTGACGTTCCAGCCGAGGCCGACGGAGGGGAAAAAGCCGTACTGGTAGTTTTGCCCGAAGCGGCTCGATCCGTCCACCCGGCCGGACACCGTGAGGAGGTAGCGGCTATCGTAGGTGTAGTTCAGGCGGCCGAGGTAGCTGACCAGTCCCCAGTCGCCACCGCGGATTCCGCTGGCGTTGGTAGCGGTGGTGGGGTCGGCCGAGTCGAGATAGTAGAAACTGGGGTCATCACCGATCACCCGCTGGCGGGCTCCCTCGATAAATTCGCCAAAATTGTCCTGGTATGTAATACCCACTACGCCATCCACCTGGTGGACACCGAAGGTGTTATTGTAGTTCAGGGTATTCTCCCAGAGCCAGTTACGGCGGTACGCGTTAGTTATTCTGATGTCGCTTTCCAGGTTCTGCTGACTGGGGCCGACGCGGAATACCGGCGAGAAGTTTCGGTTCCGGTCATATACGAAGTCGAGACCGAAGTTGGTCCGGAAGCGGAAGCCGTCCAGGAAAGTCACGTCGGCGTAGGTATTCCCCACCGCCCGGTAGGTCTGGCTGCGGTCGTTCGTGTAGTTGATCGTAGCCAGGGGGTTGCCGGTGTTTCCGATCGCGGAGGCATCGGCGAAGTTGCCGGCCGAGTCGCGGGGCACCGAGATGGGGTCGGCGCGGTAGGCGGTCAGCAGCACACCTCCGGTCGGAATATTATCGGACGTATTGTAGCCCAGGTTCAGGTTGCCGGCTACGGTGAGCCAGTCCTTCACCTGGCGGGTGTTGTTGAGGCGCGCCGTGAAGCGGTCGTAGCCCGAGCCCCGGATGATGCCCTCCTGCTTGTAGTAGTTAGCACTGAGGTTAAAACTGGATTCCTCGCCACCTCCCAGAAAGGATATTTGGGCATTATAAATGGGGGCCTGCTGGAAGATCACGTCCTGCCAGTTGGTACCCTCGCCGTACTGCTCCGGGTTAGGGAAGCGCGGTTGGCGGCCCACGTTCACGTCGGCCTCGTTGACCAGGGTGGCGTACTCCGTAGCATTCAGCACGTCGATCTGCCGCACCACTTCCTGGGTGCCAGCGTAGGCGTTGATGGTGAGCTGGCCCTCGCCGTCGCCCTGCTTGGTCGTCACGATGATCACCCCGTTGGCACCGCGGGCACCGTAGATGGCCGTAGCGCTGGCGTCTTTAAGCACGGAGACGCTCTCCACGTCCTGGGGGTTAAGGAAGGAGATGTCGTTGAGGATCATGCCGTCCACCACGAAGAGGGGGTCAGCGTTGTTGAGCGTACCCACTCCGCGGATCCGGAAGATCGCGTCGGCACCCGGCGCGCCGGAACCCGGGATGATCTGCAGGCCGGAGACCTTACCCTGCAGCGACTGGCCGAGCGACTGGGTTGGAATATCCGTCAGCTGGTCCGATTCGACCACACCGACGGCGCCGGTCAGGTCGTCCTTCTGCTGGATACCGTAGCCCACGACTACGATTTCCTGCAAGACTTCGCTGGCTTCGCCAAGGACGATGTCGACGGTAGTCCGGCCGTTGATCGCCACCGCCTGGGTGGTGAAACCGATGTAGGAAAAAGAGAGGGTGTCGCCGCCTTCGGGAACCGTGAGTTCGTAGCGCCCGTCAATGTCGGTGATGGTGCCGCTGGTCGTGCCGGGCACCTGCACGCTGACGCCGATGAGCGGTTCGGTACCGTCGGTGACGATACCGTCTACCGTCACCTGGGCCGATAGCCCCAGGCTGACGAGCAGCGCGAATAGGATGGTAAATGATCGTTGCATAATAGGGTAGTTATTCTAATGTCAGGGAGATAGCGTTGGATGTGGTGGCGTCGGCGCCGACGTATATGCGGAACGCGCCGGGTTCGCTGCCGTAGGTCATGTCGCGGCGGTAGAAGGACAGGTCCTCCTCGGTCAGTTCCAGGGTCACGGTGCGGCTTTCGCCGGCGGCCAGTTCGACCCGTTCGAAGGCCTTGAGCTCGCGTACCGGGCGGGTGACGGAGCCGATCACGTCCTGTACGTACAGCTGCACCACGGTGGTGCCGGCCACCGAGCCCGTATTGGTCAATTCCACCGACACGCGGGCGGTGTCGTTGCGGGTAATGGTAGCCGATTCCAGGCTCGGGGCACCGTATTCGAAGGTGGTGTAGCCCAGGCCGTAGCCGAAGGGATACAGCGGGTCGTTGCTTTCGTCGAGGTACTTGCTGGTGTATTTGTTGTTCGGGTCCATGGGGCGCCCGGTGTTCTTCATGCTGTAGAAGATGGGGACTTGGCCGACGGAGCGCGGGAACGTCATCGGCAACCGGCCGCCGGGGTTATGATCACCGAAGAGCACGTCAGCCAGGGCATGACCGGCTTCCGTACCCGGGTACCAGGCTTCCAGAATGGCCGTGGCCGTGGAATCCACGCCGGGAATCGCTAGGGGCCGGCCGTTAAAGAGCACCACCACGACGGGCTTGCCGATGGCGGCCAGCTCGCGGATCATTGCCCCCTGGTCGCCCGGCAGGCCGATGTCGGCCCGGCTGGCGGCTTCCCCGCTCATTTCCCAGGTTTCGCCGGCGGCTACAACGATCACGTCAGCACGTCGGGCGGCGCGGATGGCTTCGGTCATGTCCGAAACGTATTGCACCTGCGCTTTGTCGCCCGCTGCTTCCCGCATACCGGTCAGGAGGGTGATGACATCGGCGGCCCGCCCGTCTCCGTGCCAGGCGCCGAGCATGTCTTCCTGGCTGTCGGCCAGTGGCCCGGTGATCAGGATGCGGCCGCCGTCTTTCGCTAGCGGCAGCACATTGTCCTCGTTCTTCAACAGCACAAAGCTTTCGCGCGCGATCCGCCGTGCGGCTTCCCGGTTGGCTTCGGTCAGGATGTTCTCGCTTTCGCGGGTCGTATCGGAGTAGCGGTAAGGATCGTCGAAAAGGCCCAGCGCGTACTTCATGCGGAGAATACGGCGCACGGCCTCATCGATCTGGGACTGGGCTACCGCGCCGCTGCGGACCTGCTCAGCGAGGTATTCGTAGAAGATGGCGCCCTGCATATCCATGTCCACCCCGGCCTCGATGGCCAGCTCCCCGGCGGCGGCCGAATCGGTGGCGATACCGTGGGGGACCATCTCGTTGATGCTGGTGTAATCGGTCACCACGAAGCCCATGAAGCCCCACTGGTCGCGCAGGATCTCCGTGAGCAGGTGTTCGTTGCCACTGGCGGGCACCCCGTCCAGCTCGTTAAAGCTGGTCATGAAGGTGGCTACCCCGGCGTCCAGGGCGGCCTTGAAGGGCGGCAGGTAGATGTCGCGCAGTACCCGCTCGGAGATGTCTACGGTATGGTAATCCCGCCCCGCCTGGGCCGCCCCGTAGGCGGCGAAATGCTTGGCGCAGGCCAGGATGGTGAGCGGATCGGTCAGGTCGTCGCCTTGGAAGCCCTTTACCCGGGCCGCGGCCATGACCTTGCCCAGGTACACGTCCTCGCCGGCGCCTTCCATGACCCGGCCCCAGCGGGGGTCGCGGGCGACGTCGACCATCGGAGCGAAGGTCCAGTGCAGGCCGGCGGCGGCGGATTCGCGGGCCGCAATGCGGGCGGATTCCTCGGCGGCCTCCGCGTTCCAGCTGGCGGCTTCGCCGAGGGGAATGGGAAAGATGGTCCGGTAGCCGTGGATCACGTCGTAGCCGAACAGCAGGGGAATACCCAGTCGGGTCTCCTCCACCGCGATGCGCTGCAGGTTGCGGTTGTATTCGGCGGTATGGGCGTTGAAGATGGCGCCCAGCCGGCCGGTCTTGATGTCATCCTGGTAGCCCTCGCGGATCGTCGGACCGGTCACGTCCCAGTCGCTGGTGAAGAGCGTCATCTGCCCCACCTTCTCCTCGAGGGTCATGATGTCCAACAGGCTGTCGATGCGCCGCTCGTGCCCGGCGTCGTACCAGTCGGGTACCTGCTGGGCGCGCAGCCCCGCGGATAGCAGGACCAGCATCAGTAATAAAGCTTTGTTCATAATTCGGTTAATTCAGCTAAGCAGGCCAGCGAGCCGGCCCAATTCAGTAATTCAAAAATTCAGCCATTCACTCCTCCATCCATCCCCCGGTGAACCCGGCCCGTTCCAGGCCACGCCGTACGTAGGGGTTTTTCTTCATCACCTCCCAGATCAGTTCCGAGCGGTGATTTTCGATCTGGATCAGGATCGGGCCCTGATCGATGCCGAGGTAGTCGACGTCGTACCAGCCGTTCTCGTTTCCTTCACCATAGGTGTAGGTCGGGTTGAAGGCGTCGCGGAAGCCATAGGGCCCGACGAGGCTGTCGTACTGGGTGGTCCACATATGCTCGAGGGCGGCGATGCTTTCCTCGGGGGCGAAAGGCACCGATCCGCCGGCGGCGGTGGGCGCGATGGTGCCGTCATCGATGATGTGGTCGGCGGAGGCACCGCGTGCCCGGTAGGAATAGAATTCCCTGGGCACCCCGTCCACAATGGTGTCCAGTCCACCTGGACCGTCACAGGCGGTCAGGCCCCACTGATTGGGTCCGTAGCCCGCGAAGTTCTCGGGGTTATCGACGCAGTAGGCCCGGTTACTGAGGGT
Source organism: Neolewinella xylanilytica (assembly GCF_002934605.1). Classification (GTDB taxonomy): domain Bacteria; phylum Bacteroidota; class Bacteroidia; order Chitinophagales; family Saprospiraceae; genus Neolewinella; species Neolewinella xylanilytica. The sequence continues at coordinate 111,029 of NZ_PTJC01000007.1, read as the reverse complement.
GCCCTTGCGGCTGTTTTCGAAGTAGTCGCTGTCTTGCTCGCGCATGTAGTCGTCCTGAATGCCGCGGAAGTCCACGTACATGTGGCTGTACTGGTGGCCGAAGAGCGGCGTGAAGTTCAGGTGCTCGTAGCCCTGGAACTCCTGCCAGTCGTAACCCTCCGTCCAGCGCTCCCAGGCGTCGTCGGGCAGCGGGTGGGTCGGCGAGCCGAGGCCGAGGATGACCAGGATCATGGCCTCGTTGTAGCCGTTCCATTCGGCGGGGATGAACCCGCGGTCGGGGCGCCAGCCCATGCTCATGCGGCCTTTTTCGTTCAGGCTCCAGTCCCACTCTACGCGGCGGTAGAGCTGGTCGGCCAGTTCGCGGATACGGCGCTCGTCTTCGCCGTCGCCGTCGAAGTAGCTCATCACCGACAGCACGCCCGCCATGAGCAGGCCGGTGTCGATGGTGGAAAGCTCCACGTCGCCGTAGCGGAGGGCATCGTCGTTGTTCAGGAAGTGGTAGAACAGGCCCTTGTGGCCGGCCACACCGCTCATCTCCGGTCCCTGGGGCAGGGTCCACAGCTTTTCCAGCGTGTTCCGCGTCCGCTCGGCGGCCTCGGCCCGGGTCACGTAGCCGCGTTCGGCCCCGACGATGTAGGACGTCAGGCCGAAGCCGGTGGCCGCGATGCTGCTGAAGCGGTCGGTGGGCCAGCGGTCGGGGACCTGGTAGGTTTCCGGGTGGGCGCGCTCCCAGAAGTAGCCGAAGGTGCGGCGTTGCAGTTCGTCAAGACTGAAGTCGCGGTTTTCCGCTACCGTCCCGGCATCGGTCGTATCGGCCGGAGCGCGCTGACAGGCAGCCAGGATCAACAACAACAGTACGGGAAGTAGTCTCATATTTCTTTAGGGTAGTTAGGTGGCAAAAACCCGGAGGATGGGCTACATCCTCCGGGGGTTACGGGTCGGGGGTTAGCGCTTGACGATGAGGGAGCGGGCCACCAGGCGACCGCTGCGATCGTAGGCACCGAGCACGTAGGTGGCGGGGCGGAGATCATCTACCGACCAGTACACCTGCGCTCCGTCGCCAGCCGCTACCAGCTCCTTCACCTGCTGGCCGAGCATATTGGTCAGGGTGAAGCGGACGGCTTGGTTCGGGTTGTCAATAGTCAATTGGCTGGTCACCGGGTTCGGAAAGGCCCGGAGGGCGTCGATGCGCACGGGCGTGAAGATGCCGGTCAGGTTGGCGCAGTCGCCACCGCCGAAAGCCAGGTCGTCGAAGTAGTGGGTCTGCGCTTGAGCGGGTACGGCAGCGGCATTCATCAGGATCGAAACGCGGTCGTACATCGCACCATCGGGGAGGGCGCTGTAATCAAAAGTCAGTTCCTGCCATTCGCCGGGTGTCGTGTATTGCGCTTTAACGTCTCCACTACCCGGAGCATCGCCGCGTGGTCGTTCCAATTTCAACCAGACTTCGCCCGCAACGGACATCCAAACCTTTACCGTGCCGGTCTTGGCTCCATTGACTAACTGGACCGGCGAGGACAGGTCCGCAGCCAGCCCGGCGAAGGCCAGGCCATCGTTGGCCTCTTCGAATTGCCCTACTTCGGCGCTCGTATTGATGCCCGAGGGGTCAGGGTTTTCCACGATCAGGAAGTCGTTGCCCTCAAAGCCCCCGTTCGCGAAATAGGTCCAATCGCTCAGCGTGTAGTCTTCATCCTCGAAGGTAGAGAGACAGCTGGTCGTGTACGGCGGCCGGTTCAGCCGGATGTTGTCCACGTAGTAGGTATTCACCACGGTGCTGCCGGCACCTCCGTCAAAGAACATGACCAGGGTCTCGTAGCCGTCGCCCTCGTATTCCGACAGGTCGACGGAGTACATCACCCACGCCTCCGTCTGGGGAATGGTCCGGCGGATTTCCACGGGAGCGGCCGTACCGCCCTCCAGCTTAAAGATGATGTCACCGGCGACCGGGGCCCAGATATCGACGAGCAACTGATTGTTCAGGCTCAGGTCGATGGCACTGTCGAAGCCGATGGCCAGCGCACTGAACATACCGACCGGATCGTCGAACCGGCCGACGCGATCGCTCTCGTTTCCACTATCCTCCTCCCCGTCGGGGTTATCCACCACGCTCAGGTCGCCGGCACCGACGGTGTAGTTGGCGTTGCGCTGGCACTCGAAGTCATCGAGTATCCGCAGATCGGTCTCCACGTCCGCGCATTCATCCGTCGTTCCTGCTCCCTGAAACAAATTGTCGAAGTAGTACGTACCGGTGCCGGTAGTGCCGGAATCGAATAGCAACCGAATCGAACTGAAATCGGTGGTGCCGGCGTTCGCTGCAAAGTTGAAGCTAAGTGTTTGCCAGCTTTGCGTTGCGGTCAGGGGAACGGTTACGCTGACCGCGCCGTCCAAGGCGCTTACCAATTGCATGGTCACGCTGGTGGCTCCCTCCGGCGCCCACACATCCAGATTCATCTGGGGCTCCGTACTTAGATCAAGCGCTTCCTGCAGTTCCGCCTGTAGGAAGGCGAATTGCGCCGAGCCGCGGGTATAACTACCGACGTTCTCGCTGGTATTCGCACCGGTCATATTCGGGTTGGCGATTACCCCGTTGAAGGTACCGTTGTTGCCGCCGGCCATCCAGTTCAGCGAGGCACCGTCCTCGAAGTCCTCGATGGCCTCGGCCACGGGGGCCTCCGAGCGGGTGATGTCGTCGATGTAATAAACGTCGTCCGTACCATCCTGGCCGGCATTGAAGAAGAGCACGAAGCGGGTATAGTCCTCGCCCGCTTCGCCGCTGAAGTCGACGCAGGCTTCCACCCAGGTGTTGGTTTCCGTGATCTGGACGCCTTCCTCATACTGGCCGCCGGTTCTCTCCAGTTTGAAGAGCAGTTCACCGGCCACCGGAGCCCACACTTTAATACAGAATTGGGCATTCTCCCGCAGGTCGATCGGTTCGTCGTAGTCGATGACCAAGGCGTGGTAGGCTTCTGCCTGGTCGGTGTAGCGTCCGACGCTGTCGCTGGTATTGATGCCGTTCTTTTCGGGGTTGGCAATCACTTCCACGTCGTTGTAACCGATGCCGTAGGTCGCGTTGCGCTGGCACTCAAAATTGTCGATCACCAGCGGGTCTACGGGCGTGCCCGCGCAGGGGCCGCCTTCACGCACCGTGAAGTTGTCGATCAGGTAGGTATTGGTGGTCGTCTCGACGTTCTCGTCGAAGAAGATCAGCACCCGCGTGGCGTCAAATTGCTCGGCCGCCGCGCTGAAGTCGAAGGTGTAGGTCCGCCACACGTTGGCCGTGGCGATGTTCTGTTTCCTCTCGATGTTCTCGGCCGGCACCGCACCCTCCAGTTTCAGAATGAAGGAGGTGTTGGTGTCGGCGTACACCTGGATCGTGAAGACGTTCTGGGTAGCCAGGTCCAGTGGCTCGGCGAAGTTGCCGACGAACTGACTATAGGCATGTTCGCCGCTCTTCGTGTACGATCCCGCGCTGGCGCTGGGGTTGATCCCGGTGGTATCCTCGGGGTTTTCCACCACCCCGTTATAGGTGCCGTCCACGGCTTCCCAGGTAACCAGATCGTCATCGCCCTCGAAGTCGGAGAGGACGGTTGTTTGCGCCCGCAGGCCGAACCCGGCGGCAAGGCAGCATAAAAGAAGTAAAAGTCTTTGCATGGTAGAATCGATTTAAGCGCTAATAATTATCGGTTGAGCAGCAGGGGCACCGCGGTGGTGCCATCCGGGCTGCGGATACGGAGGAAATACAGGCCACTCGTTGCGCCGGAGCGCAGGTGCAAGGGCAGTCGCGTGCGCCCGGCCGTCAGGGCCGTGTTGGGGATCAGGTTCCGAATCGGTCTACCACTGGCGTCCAGGAGGTCCACGCTTACGGTGGTGGCACGGACGGGGTGCAGGGATAGCGTGACGCGGTCGGTCGCGGGATTCGGAAAAACCGTGGGCCGCTCCTTCATAAAAGCGGGCATTTCGGCTACGGCGGTAGTCGTGGTCGTATCCACCACGAATCCCACGGCGGTAAGGGCAGGGTCAATCTCCGGGCTCGTCATGAATACATCCCACAGCAACCCGCTGCGGTGGTTCTCGATCATGTTGATGATGGGCCCCTGGTCGATGGCCAGGTAGCTGTCAGCGTACCAGTCGCGGTCCAGGTTGAAGGCATCGTAGAAGCCGTAGGGCCCCCACATCCGGTCGCCGAGCTCCCGGTAGAAATACTTCAGCGCGTTCATGCTTTCCTCCGGGGTGTAAGGCATGCTGCCCAGGGCGGCGGTCGGCGCGATGGTACCGTTGTCCAGGGCCGAACTGTTCGGCGAGTGGGCCGCATAGCCGTCGGGGTCGTCGCTCGCCGTGATGCCCCATACGTTCGGGCCGTAGCCCTCCCGGTTGTAGGGGTTGTCCAGGGCGTGCTGGTAGTTGATGCGGGTGTGGTTGGTGTTGCGGACGAAGTAGTTCGCGTAATCGTCCGTGATGCCACGGGGGTCGAATCCCATATAGCTGTAGTGGCTGAAGAAGAGTGGGCCGCCCTTCAGTTCGCCCACCAGCAGGGGAATGCCGTAGTAGACATTGTTAGTCTCATAACTGCCGCCCGCCCAGCCGGTGTGGTAGAGGGAAGCCGGAATGCGGTACTCCTCCGTCGGGGAGGCGGCAGCCAGTAGGTATACGATGTGGGTTTCGTTGAATCCGCGGATCGGCAGGTTGATCTGAAAGCGAAAGTCCGGCGACCAGTGCCAGAGCAACACGTCCCCGCCGTTGCGGTACCAGTTCCAATCGACCCCGGCCCAGAGCTCGTTGATGTTGTCGCGCAGGCCGCTTTCCGCTTCCCCGTCGCCGGCGAAGTACTGCCGCGCGGTCAGCAGCCCCTGCATAAGAAAGGCCGTTTCCACCAGGTCGCCACCGTTATCGGGCGCGCTGAATGGGATCACTTCCCCCGTGGAGCCGTTGTACCAGTGGGCGAAGGCACCGTGGAATCGGGGAATTTCCCCGAGAAAGTCGACGATCTTGTTGGTGCGCTCCAGGGCTTGGTCGTAGGTAATGAACCCGCGCTCGGCGCCCACGATCAGGGCCATGAGGCCGAAGCCGGTGCCGCCGGTGGTCACGACGTTACCGGCGTTGCGTTCGCGGGCCATGCCGGATACCGGGTGCCCGAAGTCATAGAAGTAACGGAGGGTATATTCCTGCACCATGTCGAGCAGGGCGGAATCGCTCATGGCGTAGGTGGTCGCCGAAACCGTATCCGAGGGCTCCCCGAGGGTTCCACCGCTGCCGGTCGCCCGGAGGAAGTAGCGGCCCGTCACGCCCTGGTCGCCGACAAAGTGCACCAGCCGCGTCTCCACGTTGTTGGTCGAGCCGATCAGATTGAAGGTTTCCCCGTCGGTAGATCCGTATATCCGTACCCGATCGATGGAAGGGTCGGCGGGCTGCTCCCAGTTAATCTCCACGTGGTGGTCGTAGGCCGTAGCCGTTACGCCGGTCACCGTGCCGGCCTGGGCTCGCAAAACAGCGGTGGTGACGGTAAGGAGCAACCCCAGATAGGCGGCTCGGTAAGGAAGTAAAGCTAGTTTCATGTACGATCGACTTGGCAGCGTGTGCAGGATATAATCCACCATCACTTCACCAAAGTTCTCCCGAAACCCCTTTAAAACCTATAAATTCACCTCACCGCGACTACGCCATGTGTACGATTTGCTCAGAAATCATGCAAATACTGATTCAGGTTGTCATTACTTTCTAACCCTAGCTTCTTTCTCAGCCGGTATCGCTTGTTCTCCACCCCACGAATGGAAATGTGAAGCAGGGGCGCGATTTCCTTCGAACTCAGATCCATCCGGACGTACGCGGCCAACCGCAGGTCGCCGGAGGTCAGATCGGCGTGCTCCCCCCGCAACCGTTTCAGGAAAGCCTCGTGTACCTCGTTGAAGTGCGACTCGAAGATCGCCCAGTCTTCTTCGTTGTTGAGGTTCCGGTCGATCAGCCGCAGCAGTTTTTGGGAGCTTTTTCCGATGGTGGGGCTACCGGAAGACTTCGACAACTCCCCCTTTAGGTCCAGCAGCATCTCGTTTTTTTTGGCCAGCGTAAGGGTGGTGTTCGCCAGCTCCCGGCTCTTGCGCCTGTTCTCCGCTTCCAGTTGCTCGTTACGGGCCTCTATCCGCTGCCGTTGTAGCTGGCGCTGGCGTAGTGCTTCCAGTTTCCGCGCCTGTAGCCGCAGTCGCTTCCGGTGCTGCAGGTAGAGGGCGTAGAGCAGGCCGACCAGGAACAACGCATACGCCGTGTAGGCCAGTCCCGTGCGGTACCAGGGCGGGCGCACGAAGAAGGATGCCGTGGCCCCGGCGCCGAACCAGTCGGCCTCCACCTCGAAGCGATAAGCGCCTTCTTCCAGGTTGGTGAACTCTCTTGCCCCGAGCGTCGACCACTCGGACCAGGCGTCGCTAAAGCCCAGCAACCGGGACCGATACCGGATCGGACGATCGAGTACCGGTAGCGCATAAGCAAACCGCAAATCATTCTCCGCGTAAGGGATGCTGACCGCTGCTCCTTCCACCCGCCGCCCCGTCACCCCGGCATAATCCAGTAGCAACTCCCGTCTGTCCAGCTCCGCCGCTGCGCCCGTAGCGTCGAAAAGCGCGAAGCCGTCATCCAGGCAAAAAAGGTAGGTCGAATCGGTGGTGGCCACCAGCGCCGGAAAGCTTCGTCTTAGGGTAACCGGGTAGGCTGCCAGGGCCCGCTCCTTCCGGTAGGGTACGATGCGGTCGGGATCCACTTTGAACCATTCCCCACTGCCCTCCCGACCGGGAAGCACGTAAGTGCCCGGCGTCAGGGCGGCCCCCCGAAAAGCGGTCAGCTCGTTGAATGCTCCGTCCCTGTAGCGATAGATCCCGTCGTCGGTCTGAACCAGCAGCGTATCCCCAAAACGCACCAGCAGCGGCCGGATGAGATCCGGGCTAGTCAGGGTATCTACCCGTTCGATGGATCGGAGGTCCGCCGACAACCTGATGTCGTAAGCACCCCGGGACCCGTGCAGGGCCAGTACCCGCCGTGGCCCGGTGAACGCGAGGTACCGCAGGGGGGCGAGCAGCCCTTCCAACCGGTGCTCCGCTTCCGCTGCGCCGCTTCCCGTCGCTTTAGCAAGATCGATCAGGCTGAGTCCGGCATAGTTGGCCTGTAGCAGCCGGGTGCTGTCACCATCGACGAAAACGCTCTGCCAGCCACCGGAGCGCGGGGAGATGAGGTTTGCCCGATCTTCCTCGACGAGGAAGGTCCCGTCGTTATGACCGCACAGTAGCCCGTAGGGGGTAGCCCTCAGTTCCCATACCTGCCCGGCCGTACCGGGCACGAGGATAAACTGGCCGGGTTCCGGTCGGTAGCGGAACAAGCCCTGGTTGGTGCCGACGTAAAAGCTGCCCCCGTAGTGCGCCGCCGCGTAGGCCGAGCCGATGGGACGGACCCCGGACCGGTAAAAAAGCAGGGGCTCGCTCCGGACGATGAGGTTCAACCCCCCATCAAGCCCCGTCCATAGATTCCCGTCCCGATCCTCGAAAAGGGCTAATACCGTGTTGTTGCTCAGTCCCCGTCCGTAGCTCAGGTGATGCAGCAGTTTGCCTCCCGAGTCGAACACGTATACCCCGCTGGTAATGGTACCGACGGCGACCTCGCCCCCGCCGAGCCGAATCAGTCGATTGATCTGCTGCCCGAACAGCAGGCTATCGGCCACGGTGGACCACGATCCGTAGCCGTCGTGCCCGTACCGGAAGACGCCGCCCGCGGTAGCGACCAACAGCTCGTCAGCCGAACCCGCCAGGCCGACGATGGGTTGCCCGCCCGGGTCACTGTTCGGCAACGGGACGGCCTCCTTACCCGGCGATTGCCGGTAGATGCCCGCCCCCGTTACGGGGTAGAGTAAGGCTTCCCCGGCGGCGTGGGCGAACATGATATCGCCGGGTACCGCTACGCGGAGCGCGTCACCGACGTACCAGTACAGCCGGGAAAAGGATTGGAAGACCACCGCCCCTCCGTCGAGTAATTCGATGTTCCAGATCTCCTCCCCCTGTTCCTCCGGGGGAAGCGTCGCGCTCAGGGATACATAGGAACCTAACTGGCCTTCCCGCAGGCGGAAGTAACCGAATTCCCCGTACCCTCCCACGTAGAGGCGGTCCGCGTAGCGGGTGACGCAGCGCACCGACGGCCGGCCGGGTAACTGATGGACGCTCCAGTTGAGTCCGTCGAAGCGCAGTACGCCGCCGGAGTTGGCCACGTAGAGGACGCCCTCGGGCGATTGGGTGATGTCCCAGTTCTGGTTATCGGCGCCGTAGTCCGACTTAGCGTATTGACGTATGCGCGGCGTGAGTTGCGGACCGTCCTCCGTGTTCCACTGCTGGCCGGTGGTTACACCGGCCAGCAGTACGAACAGCAATAGGGTAAACGGACGCATCGGTGGATGGCATTAGACTTGGCGGGCAAGCTAGCAAATCCGGTACCAACGGGCGCTATTCATCGCCCAATCGTCCGTCGCGGGGCGATTTCGCCCGGGAGACCTAGTATCCCGTGTTCTGTCCCAGGTTGGTATTCCGCTGCAATTCCTGGTCGGGCAGGGGAAGGAGCAGGTTGCGTTCCTGGTAGGTCGATCCCCAGGTATTTTCGCGGCCGACCAGGTCAACGAAAGTAACGTTACCGTCATTGGCTTCCGGGTACTTTCGGGTCCGGACCATATCGAACCAGATCTTGAAGTTCAGCGCCAGTTCGCGATTCCGCTCGGTCCAGACTTCCTCGACAAATTCCTGGACGGAGAGCCCCGCCAATTCGGCACGGATATCCTCGGCATCCTGCATGAAATAGGCGCGGCTGCGGACCTGGGTCAGGTAGTCGACGGCCTCGGCGGTGACGCCCTCGGAGCGGGCAATGGCCTCGGCGGCGATCAGGAGGACTTCCGCGTAGGTGTAAGCGGCGACTTCCAGTTCGGAGTTGGCGCGGTTGGTCGTTCCGAAGAGCGCCTGGTCGTCGTGCCATAGATACGGCTGGAAGCGGAAGGTGGTCGTTTCGCCGTCCTCGTTCGTGTAGGTATTATGCCAGAGCTGCTTGTTCTGGATACGGAGATCCGCCTCGTCGTCGTACATCGCCAGGAACTCGTCGCGGGGCTCGTAGGCCTGGTTCGTGATGCTGTAGTTCGTCTGGTTGGTAAGCGTCACCGGATAGGTATAGGCCGGGTAGCCCGAACCGGCGATACCGATGGTAAATTCGATGGGGTAGACGAACTCTTGCGCAATGGCCGTCAGCTCCTGCCGGCGGATCTTATTGTAGGCACTGTTTTCCGGATCGACATCGCCGCTTCCGTCCAGATCGTTCTGCGCCAGGGAGTGGCTTCCACCGTTGATCACGGTGCGGGCCGCCGCCGCGGCGGCGGCGTAGTTATCGTTCTGTTGCGGGAATCCACTGCGGGTCAGCTGCACGTCGGCCAGCAGGGCCGCGGCGGCCGGTTTGGAGACACGGTAGCCGTTCTCGATCATGTTCTCTTCGGCGAGCCCGGCGGAATTCACGGCGAATTCCAGGTCCTGTACGATGAGGGCATAGACCTCGTCCGCTGAATTCCGGGGCCGGTAAATGTCGTTCAGCGACTCGTAGGGTTCTACGATCAGGGGCACGTCGCCGAAGTGGCGCACCAGCATGAAGTAAGCCCAGGCCCGGAAGAAGCGGGCTTCGCCGAGCAGGCGGTTGGCCTGCGCCTCGCTGACCCCTTCGGTGGTCGGAATGTACTTGATGGCGTTGTTGGCCCGGCTAATCTCCCGGTACATCTGCGACCAGTAGGTATTCAGGATCGAGTTCGAGTTGATGGCATTAAGCTGCAACTGCTGGGCAAAGCCGATGTAGGCGTACTGCCCCTTGTAATTGTTTTCGAAAAAGCCCGATAGATAGGGGCCGTACATGATATCCCGCCCGTTATAGACGCCGCCGTTCATCCACAGGGCGGGGGCGCCGTCACGGTAAAGGGCGTTCACGGCGTTCTCGGCGTGGGCCGGTTCGGTAAAGAATTGATTCAGGCTGGCTTCGCTGCGCGGCTCCTCCTCCAGAAAATCGGAGCAGGAATAGGTCGCCCCGCACAGTAGCAGTAGGAAGACTGATTTGATCGTATTCATGGTCGTTAGAATTGTGCGTTAAGGCCGAAAGTGAAGGTGCGGGGGCGGGGGTACTGGAAGAAGAAGATGTTCTGTCCCCACTGATTCCCCCCCCAGGAAGTCGCCTCGGGGTCCAGGCCCTGGAATTCGTCGCTGTGGACGACGAAAAGGTTCTGGGCCGACAGGTAAACACGCAGCCGGTTCAGGTTCAGGCGATCCAGCGCGCCGCCGCCCAGGTTGTATCCGAGGGTGAAGGCGTTGCCCCGCAGGTAGGAGCCGTCGACGACCCAGTGGTCGTCGACCTCGCTGTTCTGGCCGGCCCAGGCCTGGTGGCGAATCTGCTGCACCATGGTGTTCTGGTTTTCCGGCGTCCAGGCGTCGGTCAGGATGGTGCGCAGGCCGCTGGCGATGCCCGAGCGGTCCTCGACCGAATGGTAGTACTGCTGCATAATGTCGGCACCCAGGACGAACTGCAGGTTGATCGACAGGTCGAAGTTGCCAAGGGTGAAGTCGTTGATGAAACTGCCGGTCACGTCGGGAAGGCCGCTGCCGATAATCTCTTTTTCGGTGGTCCGCTTGGCCTCGCCGGGGATGCGGCCTACCTCTGCGGCCTCGTCGGCCTCGTCGGTGTTCCAGGTGCCCAGGCGGCGGTAACCCCAGAAGGAAGATAGCGGCTCGCCCACCCGCAGGATGGTCTGGCTACCGGATACCCAGAAGGGGCCCGACTCGATGTCCTCGTCGTTCTCGCCGAGTTTCTCGATCCGGTTCTTGTTGTAGTTAAAGTTCAGGTTGGAGCTCCAGGTGAAGTTGTTGGTCACCACGTTTTGGGTGGTCAGCAATACCTCGATCCCGCGGTTGGACACGGAGCCGATGTTATCGAAGATGGATCCGAAGCCGGTCGTCTGGGGCAGCGGTCGGGCCAGCAGCAGGTCGGTGGTCAGCTTGTAGTAGTAGTCCATTTCCAGGCCGACGCGGTAGTTGAACAGCGACAGGTCGAAGCCCACGTCGAACTGCTGGGTTCTTTCCCACTGCAGGTCGGGGTTCGCCAGTCCGTTGATGACCGTGCTGGTCACGCGCTGGCCGTTGATCAGGGTCGTTCCGGAGCCGACGGTAGCCAGCGACTGGTAGGAGCCGATTTCGGTGTTCCCCGTGATACCGAAGCTGGAGCGGATTTTCAGCTGGCTGATGGTGGGGCTACCTTGCAGAAATTCCTCGTTCGACAGCACCCAGCCCACGCCCACGGAGGGGAACCAGCCGTACTTATTACCGGCACCGAAGCGCGAGGAGCCGTCCACCCGACCCGTAAGAGTCAGCAGGTAGCGGTCGTCGTAGCTGTAGCTGCCGCGGAGGAAGTAGGAGTTGAGGGTCCAGTCGCTGTAGCCGGAGGAGGGTGCCTCGGGCTGGCTGGCGGCGCCGAGGTTATTGAAGCGGAAGAAGTCGTCGGCGAAGCCCCGTACGCCGATGCCGTAGCTCTCGTCGGTGCGTTTCTGGAAACTGAAGCCTGCCACCCCGCTGATGCTGTGGACGCCGATCAGCTTATTGTAGTTGAGGTAGTTCTCCTGCTGCCAGTAGCTCACCTGCTGGTTGCTCTGGCTGGCGAAACCCAGGGGGTCGGAGATATTGATCAGGTCGCGCGGACTGTAATTCTGGAACAGCCGGTCGTGGTTGTCGAAACCGAACTGGGTGCGGAAGTTGAGGCCCTCGGCGATGTTGAAGACCAGGTAGGCGTTTCCGAAAATCTGGGTCCGCTTGGCCAGCCGGTCCTGGGTTTCCAGTACGTGCACCGGGTTGGCCATGGCCTCCAGGTTGAAGTTGCCCCCCAGGTCGGTGCTGCGGGAGTAGGTTCCGTCCGGAAAGCGGATTGGGAAGATGGCCGGCATCTCGATCATCGTCCGGCGGGGAGACTGGCCGCCACCGCCTTCCTCGAAGCTGTTTTCCTTCGTGCGGTTGGTCAGCAGGTTGAAGCCGAAGGTCAGCCAGTCTTTGGGCGTACCCTCATAGGCGACCTTACCGTAGATGCGGTTGAGGTAGTTGTTTAGCATGATGCCCTCGGTACCGGTGTAGTTTAGGAATACGCCGTAGGAGGATTTGCCCGTCCGCTGCTGGATGGAGATTTGGTGGCTGTGGGAGATCGCCGTGCGCGTCGTCTCCTCCTGCCAATCGGTATCGTATAGCGGGTCGCCGTTCTCGTCGAAGAAGAGCGGATTATCCGTAGTGAATCCCGGGTCCGTGCCGCCGTACAGCGGGGCGTTTTCCATGCCGCGGCGGACTACCTCCAGCCATTCCTCGGCGTTCAGTACGTCCATCTTTTTCCGCAGATTGCCCGCCGAGACGTAGCCGTCGTAGCCGACCACGATGCCCTCGGTGTTGGGTCCGCGTTTCGTAGTAACCAGGATGACCCCGTTGGCCCCCCGCGCCCCGTAGATGGCGGTGGCCGAAGCGTCCTTCAGTACTTCCATGCTCTGGATGTCGTTGGGGTTCAGGAACTGAATGTCCTCCATGACCACCCCGTCAACGACGTACAGCGGGCTAGAGCTGGAGTTGATCGTACCGAGGCCCCGAATCAGTACCCGCGGGCTTCCGGTGGGTGCCCCCGAGTTCAGGAAGACGTTCACGCCGGCCACTTTGCCCTGCAGGCCCTGGATGGCGTTGGTGACGGGTGCCTTGAGCAGTTCCTCCGAACTGAGGGTACCGATGGCGCCGGTTACGTCCGATTTGCGCTGGGTACCGTACCCCACAACTACCACTTCGGACAGCGACTGCACGTCGGTAGACAACTCGATAACGATTTCCGACTGCTCGTCGACCAGAATTTCCTCGGTGGCGTAGCTGATCGAAGAAATCACCAGGGTCACCGGACCATCCGGCACCGTAAGCGTAAAATTCCCGTCGAGGTCCGTGACCGTACCGCCGCTACTCCCCTTCACCCGTATCGTCGCTCCGATTAACGGCTCACCGGTTTCGGCGTCGACGACCTTACCGGTAAGAACACGCTCGTCTTCGCTTTCCACTGTAAGGGAATAGCGTTCTGAATGCGCATGATCTAGCGTGGTGAGAAAATTATCAGCAGCAAGTAAACCGGTGGTACCCGGCGTTAGGAGTGCTGCACTGAATAGGAGCGTTCCTATCCAGGCCTGGCATTGCATGACCATTGATAAACAATTTACGGTGTCAGATTAAGTTTCGAATCGTACTTAAACGATTTAGTCACGGTGAATATAGGCCATTTGGAATAACCTTTCAAATATTGTGCTCCCTCATGGCAAAATTTTACACACCCTTCCCGTCGCGATGCGTTTACGTTAACGCGCCGCAGCCTTCCTTTCCCCTTGTTATTTGGTCACGGGAGTAGGAATTTAGCGGCTTCCGCTCCTAATTTGACTGTCGGCGAAATTCCGTAGGCGAAATTCCGGTCTTCTGCCGAAAAAGCCGACTGAAGTACTGCGGATATTCAAATCCCAGCGCATAGGCCGTTTCGGCTACGGTGCGGGAGCTACTTAACAGCATCCCCTTCGCTTTCTCGATGACGGCCTGGTGAATGTGCTGCTGGGTGGTCAGACCGGTCAGCGACCGCAGCATGTCACTGAGGTAGGCGGGTGTAACCCCTAGCTCTCCGGCCAGCACACCGACCGTGGGGACCGGGTGGCCATCCTCCCCGACCATATGCGCCCGCAGTTGGCTTTCGAAGCGGGAGAGCAAATCGTGGGGCACTTTTGCCCGGGTTACGAACTGCCGGTGGTAAAAGCGATCGGCGTAGGTAAGCAGTACTTCCAGCTGCGATACGATTACGTCCTGACTAAAGGAATCGATGGGCCGGAGATACTCTCTTTCGATACCCCGTAGTACGTCGTCAAGGATGGCTTCCTCCTCCGCCGACAGATGCAGCGCCTCCGTGGTGTCGTAGTGAAAAAAGCCGTACTCGGCAATCTTTCGGCCCAGCGGATAGCTGTACAGCAGGTCCGGGTGAAAGAGCAGCGACCAACCCGCCATTTCGGAAATATCCAGATTCTTATCCACGGAGAACATTTGCCCCGGCGCCATGAACGTCAGGACGCCCGAACTGAAGTCGTGGGTCCGCCGGCCATAATAGATGGTGCCCTTCAGTCCGCGTTTAACGGCGATCGAGTAAAGGTTTTGCACGATCGGCTCGAAGGGGCGGGGCGGTTCCCCGGCCATCCGTTCCCGCGTTTTCTTCAGGTCCAGCAGGGTGACCAGCGGATGGGCCGGCGCCGGGTGACCACATAGCCGGGCGTAGTCGGCCAGCGTATCGATCACCCGGATGTTGTCGGTCGGTTTCTTCATCGTCAGGAAAAAGTAGGATAGGCGGCTCCGGCGGCGCTGCCGAGCGGTAGCACGGCATCGATGGCCTCCAACTCCCCCGTCGTCAGTTGAATCTCGGCGGCCGCCAGGTTGAGCTCAAGATACTTCCGGCGTTTGGTTCCGGGAATGGCTACGACATCCTGCGCGAGCACCCAGGCAAGCGCCAGCTGGGCCGGGGTAATGCCCTTTTCCTCGGCCATCAACCCAAGCTGATTGACCAATTCCAGGTTCTTGTAAAAGTTCGCTCCCTGGAAACGGGGGAACATCCGACGTGAATCGTTCTCCTCGAAATCATCCGGGGACGTAATCTCGCCGGAGAGAAAACCCCGGCCCAGAGGCGAATAGCCCACAAAACCGATGCCGAGTTCGCGGCACAAGGCAAGCACGCCGTTTTCTTCGACCGTCCGCTCGAAGAGGGAATATTCCGTCTGTATGGCGGATATCGGGTGAACGGCGTGGGCGCGGCGGATGATGTCGGCCGGCACTTCCGAGAGCCCGATGTAGTTGACCTTGCCTTCCTCGACGAGGCGGCTCATGGCGCCTACCGTATCCTCGATCGGGGTATTGGGGTCGAGCCGGTGCAGGTAATACAGATCGACGTGGTCGGTGCCCAGGTTGGTCAGGGAGCGGTCGATGGATTTACGGACGTAAGCAGGGTCACCCCTGAATTGATAGGTGACCATCCCCGCCTCATCGATCTCCCAGCCAAATTTGGTGGCTAGAGTAACGGAATCCCGCTTACCACCGGCGAGTGCCTTGCGCAATAGCCGCTCGTTGTCGTAGGGACCGTACATATCCGCCGTGTCCAGCATGGTGATGCCCAGCTCGATGCCCCGGTGGATCGTAGCCAGGGCCTCCGCCTCATCGGGGGTACCGTACATGGTACCTCCCTGAAAGGTAGACATCCCCATACACCCCAGGCCTTCCTGGGAAACCATCAATCCCTCACTCCCGAGGGCTACTTGTTTAATCGCTTTCATTGTATTCGGTTTGTTGAAGTACAAAGGTCCGCCACCGTCCACCCGGGGCACGAGCACAAAGCGCCGCAATCCGTATACAAATCACACAAAAGTCTAGGGCGCCGGAGCGCAGGAGCATCAACCGCCGGGAACCGCTTGCGTCAGCACCGCCAGACACTCCGCGATCCCCTCCCGGAAATTGCCGAGCCGCAGGTTCTCGTTCGGCGCGTGGATGCTGTTGTCCGGGTTCGGGATCCGCAGGCTGACCGCGGGCAACCCCAACAGATTGACGAAGGGGCCCATCGGCTGGGACCCGCCGGTGGTGCGCATGCGGACCGGTTCGCGGCCCAGTCCCCGCCTTATCGCCGCGGTCAGCCAGCGATCGATGGGCGTGCCAAGGTCCGTACGAAAGGGGACGGAGCCCAGACTGGAAGTGAAGCAAATTAGCTTAGGGTATTGCAGGCGTTCTTCCTCCGTCGGGATGGAATCCACGAAGTGGTAGCCCCGCTCGGCGACGAACTGCCGCAGCAAGTTCACTTGCCGCTCCCCCGGTGTTTCGGGCACCAGCCGCATGTCGAGCTCAATCACCACGTCCTCGGGGATGAGCGTCCGGACCTCCTTGCCCGTCCAACCGCTGCGCAGTCCGCGCACGTTCAGGCTGGGATACTGTAACGCTTCCTGGTAGGAGTCTCCCAGCGCTTCGTTCTCCGCGATGCCCACCATCGCCCGGATCGCTTCCCGGCTTTCGGGCACGCGGTTCATCTCCTCCTTCTCCGCCTCCGTCAGCTTCACCCCGTCGTAAAATCCGGGAATCAGCACCCTGCCGCTCTCGTCCTTCATCGCCGCCAGCAGCCGGGAAGCGGCAAATACCGGATTGGGCGCGAAGTTGCCGTACTGGCCGCTGTGCAGCGCATATGCCGGGCCGAACAACCGCATCGTCACCGTAGCGATACCCCGCGCCCCGAAGGTCAGCGTCGGTTCGTTGCTGACGTGGCGGGTGCCGTCCATGATCACCAGGAAATCAGCGTCGAAGCGTTCCCGGTTAGCCGCCACCGCCCCGGGCAGGTCGTCGCTCCCCATCTCTTCCTGGAAGTCCATAATTACCTTGACGTTAAAGGCCGGGGCAATCCCTTCGCTCCGCAGGATGTCCAGGGCCGTGATAAAGCTTATCGCCGGCCCTTTGGAATCGGAGGCCGAGCGGGCGAAGAGCCGGAGTTCGGGGTCGAGGTCGGCGGGATCCCGATCGAAGGTGGTGTAGCGGCCATCTTCATTCTTCCGCTTCCACACCGCCCGGTAGGGGTTCGGCTGGTCCCAGGCGCTGGTGTCGACGGGCTGGCCGTCGATCTGCAGGTAAAAGAGCACGGTGGGCAGTTCCGGGTCGACCGTATGCTCCGCAAAGAGCAGGGGCTGGCCGGGCGTCTCCAGGCGAATGACGGTATAGTCTAATTCGGTAAATCTATCGCGGCACCAGGTAAGGTTGGCTTCCACCTGCTCGGCGTAGTTGCCGTCGTTGGGGATGGCCAGGAAGGCGGTTAGTTCCTCGAGGGCGGCGGGTAGGGCCCGGTCGGTCACGGATGCGATGAAGGACGGCGACGGAGGCTGGGCAGGCATCCGGGCGGACAACCCGACTGACAGCACCATAGCCAGCGCCAGGGAAGCGCGTTGTCCGAACCGCGTGCGAATCCTTTTACCCAACCCGCCTTCCACCTTCATACTGGCCTATTTGACTAGATGGATCCCGTCATCACACGGACCGGATCGCCCTACACCGTCCAAAAATACGGGCCCGATTCCGGACCTCGCATTTATCGTAAGCGGGGGTGGTGATCCATTCGGATTCCGTTCCATCATTTGCCAGCCGCCCACTGATCCGCCACCAGTTTGATAAAGTATCCCCCGACGACGCTGCGGGCCTTGAAGCCGCGTTGGTCACCGCTGGTGGTCCAGTGCCAGTCGCTCATCGGCACCCGGTCCCTGGTCTCGAGGGCGAATTTGTAGACGGGGTCGACGAATTCCTGGAAGCTTTCCGGGGAATCCGTGAGCGTGGCCGTCCACAGGATCCAGTCCGATTTGCTGTAATCGGAGCGGTTGTCGAGCGGCAGGCCGTACGGGTTATTTTGGGTCGCGTAGTACGCCAGTTCCTTGTCGTATACTTCCCGGGGAAAGAGGTTCAGCCCGATGAGCTTGTCCCAGACGAGGTTGTATTTCTGGCTCCAGGTGTCGGGGTTTCCGAAGGCCAGCACGTAGTGATCGCCCGCATCCGCGAGTTTCATCCACTTCCTGGCCATCTCCTTGGCTTTTTTGGTGTACTTCCGCGCTACGTCCTTTTTACCTAACTGGGCGGCCAGGTAGCCGTAGCCCCCCACGCCCACGGTGGCCTTCACCGAAAGGTTGGCGTTGCGGGCCAAATGGCCGGAGAAGTCGTCGGTGGATAACTGATTGGCCGGGTCGAGCCCCTCCTTCGCCAGGTAATCGGCCCAGGCGGTGAGGCTTTCCCAGTGTTGGGCGGCGTAGTCGGCGTTGCCTTCCGCTTTGGCGATTGCCGCGGCGAGTACGACCATATTACCGGCCTCCTCGATCGGCATGTCTTCCCCGTACGTCTGCCCGGTCGCAATGGGGTAAGTACCCAGGTCGTGGGCCGGGAAAGGCTTTTTCCACTTTCCGCTTTCGCTATAGTAAAAGATGCCGTTCAGCATGCCCTTCAGTAGATCCGGATTGTAGGCCAGGAAAAGGGGGGCGGAAGGATAGGTAACGTCCACCGTATTGATGGACCCGTTGCTGTTGTTTTCCTTCGACAGGAAAAGCAGTTCTCCGTCCGGGCTTTCCACCAGCTTGTGGGCGGCAATGGCCTGGCGGTAGCCGATTTCCAATAGTTCGGCGTATGCTTCGCCCCCGGAAGCCAGGCCGTCCCGCCGGAGTTCGTCGTCAAACGTCCGGCATTTTTCGATCACTTTCGCGTAATCCACGTAAGCCCGGCCGAGTTCCTGGGGTAAAGAGTTTTGACCGTCCTTATTCCACCACGGACGCAGCTTTTCGCCGAAAAAGTTGATGGAATATACGTCGTCGTAGCCCAGCAGAACCAGGTATTCCTTTTCCTGCTCGACCCGTTCTTCCGGGAAAACGGTGGTTAATACCAGCCGCTGGCCCGAATCTTGGAGCGCGCCGCGTTTTCCGGTCACAAAGTTGCTCACGGCATCCTCGTAGCCAACCACCTGCTGCAGGGCGTTCGACGCTTTGGGCGCTGCTACGTAGAGATATCCCCAGTCGATGCCAATGAGATCCCCCTTCTTCTCCAGCACCGGTTGTTCCCGGGTCCCGACCTTCAGGTAATCCAGGACATCGGACGAACCCGTTTCCGCAATCATTTCCTGCCCGTCCTCATCAGCCGCGATCAACGAGGAAGCGCCGAAGTAAACTTGTACGTCGTGGGCCTTGCCGTCGTTCGCGGCCGTCTTGACCGATACGTAGGAAACGGGTCGGGACAGTAGGTCCAGATCGTCTAGCAAAAGCGGCGAGGTGAACGTAAGCGTCACGTCGATCCCGCCGCACTCCAGGGTGTAGGCCGTTTGGGTCGCGGTAAAATCCAGCGCGGTTTGCCGGGCCGGCTCGGGCGTCGTTTCGGGCCGAACGAGATCTACGATACCGGCGTTCAGCCACTGTCCGCCCCGGTTGTTTTTAACGTGCACCGCCAGCACGTTGCCCGTTTCCTGCAGGGTGTTGAGCGCTGCTTCCGAAATCCGGTGGTACTGGAATTTATCGGGGTCGGTCCAGCATTCCGCGCATTCGTACAGGAGTTGGCCGTTCAGGTAAGCTTTTACGTCATCGTCGTGGGAGAGCTTGAGGTAGAGTTCCTCGAATGCCTGCTCCGGTAGATCGAAGGTTTTCCGGAACCATATCTCCTCCGAAGTCCAGGCCGTGGTTGCCTGCCCCGCATTCCCGAAGGGGGCGGCTGCTTCCTGCCAGTCGGCGTCAGGGAAGCCGGCGCTTTGCCATCCTTCCGCGGGCTTCGATTCGCGGTAACGCCCGAGCCCGGAAGTCGGGACGATATCGCGGTAAGCCGCTGGCTCCTTACCCAAAAATCGGTAGGGTACCCCATCCACCTTGATCAATCCGACGAGTGCGTGCGGTGCGCCGGTCCAGTGGGCCGTTGATGATGCGGTAATCTCATCGTCCATCGCCCAGATACTGAAGTAGGGATCGTGTACGATGAGGGGATAGGCGGGTGCCTGTCGAGCGTTTTGGGCGGACACCCCCAAAGCGCTACAGGTGGCAAGGAACAAAAGGAAGAATTGTCTCATACGCGTGGGCCGTTAGATTTTGGTCGAAAGGAAAGCAGGGGAGCGGGCCGGGCCGAATGCATAAAGCGAGAGAATGGGACCGGTGTCCCGGTCGATCGTTATTCCCGCGTAGCGGCGCAACCTACCCATCAGTGTTAGTGTGCGGAAGCTGTCCTCCAGCCGCGTTTCGCGTGTCCTCCCTGGGGTCGTAGATCCCACGGGAACAGCCGTAGCGGGGAATACATGGGACCGAATGCGTGGAAGCAACCACCCGAAACGGAGGGGAGAAACCATGCCGGGAAGTGGTTTTAAGTATGGTAATTCCCCACAAAACATCGTGTCATTTCGTAACGGTTACCAATATAATACGTTTGTGCCACCGCCCGCAAGCCACAGTAAGTTTTCAAGGCGAGTGAGACTGCCCCAGGCTTTGGGCTTAACTAAATCCTTTTAGTCAAACGTGGCCGAGATGGCCTGCACTACCTGGGTTTCAGGAATACGGCCGCTCGGATCCGCTACGGGAAGCCCGAAAAAGTTTTTTTAAGATTTTTTCCGATAGGTTCGGATTTCCCGTTTCCAGAACGCTGGGGCGGTACCGGCGACCTTACCGGATCTTCGTGCCACACCGCTGCTGGTACCCCTACCGACCACGGGCGCCGTCCTAAGTCCGACCCGACCCATCATCCGGCGAAATCCAATACAACACTGCCCTGAATCCGCGGGGTTCTCGATGGGTGACGGGCGAAAGTCGCTACGATAGCGAGTGATCTTCCGCCCGAGTTCCAAAAAATCCTACTTTTAAAAGCGCACCGGGGGCGTTCCGTATCGCCCTCCCTCACCGTGAAGTAGCCGACCACTTATATGGGAATCACCCTGCTCACCTTCTTACTCTACACTGGCTTCGTAGCCCTTTACGCCAGCTGGCAGCTGCGCCGGGACGAGGTGAACACCCAGGATGGGTACTTCCTCGGCGGAAGATCCCTGACAGGGATCGTCATCGCGGGCTCCCTGCTGCTGACCAACATCTCCACCGAGCACCTCGTGGGCATGAACGGCTCGGCCTACCGCAACGGGGCCATTATCGTGGCCTGGGAAGTGACTTCCGCCCTGGCGCTGATCGTGGGGGCGCTGTACTTCGCCCCGAGGTACCTGAAAATGGGCTTGACTACCATTCCCGAATTCCTGGAAAAACGCTTCGACGGACTGACCCGCACCCTTGTTGCCCTGCTGCTGATCGTGTCTTTCGTAGCCACCCTGCTCCCGATCGTCCTCTATACCGGTGCCCTGAATATCGAGGCCATCTTCGGCATCTCCGAGCTACTCGACGTCAGCGTGGAGGAGGGGATCATCGTGACGGTAGTCATAGTCGGCGTGATCGGAGCCGTCTACGCCATCTTCGGCGGGCTGAAGATGGTAGCCTATACGGATACGCTGAACGGCTTCGGCCTGGTGGCGGCGGGGCTACTGGTTCCCCTGCTGGCGCTGCTCAGTATTGGCGATGGGGACCCCTTGGAGGGCCTGCGAACGGTGTTCCGGCACGCCCCCGAAAAGTTCAACGTGATCAGCGACGAGCCGGGCATCGGGCCCGGCGCCCGCTCGGCGATTCTCCCCTTCGAGGTACTGTTCACCGGCCTGGTGATCAACCAGTTGTATTTCTGGACGATGCACCAGTCCATCATCCAGCGGGTACTCGGGGCGGTGAGCCTGAAGGAGGCGCAGAAGGGGCTGCTGCTGACCGGGCTGTTCAAGATCCTGATCCCCCTCATCATCGTGCTGCCCGGCCTGATCGGCTTCTACTACTACGGGGAAAGCCTGTACGACAACCCCGATAGCGTGTACCCCCTGCTCGTCAAACGGGTGCTGCCGCTGTGGCTGACGGGCTTCTTCGTGGCGGTCATGATGGGGGCCGTCTTCAGCACCTTCAACAGTACGCTGAACAGTGCCGCTACCGTCTTCAGTCTCGGTATCTACAAACGGTACATTAACCGGGATGCGGGCGAGCTACGATTGGTGACGATCGGGAAATGGACCTCCGCCCTGCTGGCCCTGTTCGCGATCGGCATCGCTCCCTTCGTGGCTAACGCTCCGGACGGACTGTACCAGTTGCTTCAGCAGTTGAACGGGATTTTCTTCATCCCGATCGCCAGCGTCATCATAGCGGGCTTCCTGTTTCCGCGGGTGTCCGCAACGGGGGCCAAGGCCGGCTTACTTTTCGGCCTCGTGTTTTACGTGGTCATGGACTACGGACTCGAAGTACCGTTACATTTCGTCCACATCTGGGGCATCGAATTCGTGCTCAACCTGATCGTGATGCACTTGGTTTCCCACTGGGGATCGAAAGAACCAACCTTTATCATGGCGGATGCCGGCCTGCTCGATCTGCAGCCCTGGAAGTACGCGAAAGGATTCAGTATCTTTCTGGTGCTGCTTACCCTTTTTCTCTATCTTTCCTTAGGAAACGTGTAAGCGTTGTACCTAATCATTAAGTCAACCCACTATGGCGGAAGCAAAAGTCTTTAGAAACTACGATGCCCCCGACGTCTCGGTAGCCGTCCGGGAACATTATCGGAAGATGCGCAAAAATCAGACGGTCGATTACGTGCAACGTATGCAAGAGAAGTACCTGACCTTCGATAAGCCGATGGACCTGTGGGAAGCCATGCGCCACCTGAACCGCCTCATCGACGTCAGCGATCCGGACCTCGACCTCCCGAACGTCCAGCACCTCATCCAGAGCGCCGAGGCCATCCGCGCCGACGATCGCCCGGATTGGATGCAACTGACCGGACTGATCCACGACCTCGGGAAAGTCATGTTCCTGTGGGGGAGCGACGAAGACGGCACCAGCCAGGACGAGCAGTGGGGTACGGTCGGTGACGTTTTCGTAGTGGGCTGTGCCTTGCCCGATTCCTGCGTTTACCCCGAATTCAACCCATTGAATCCGGACATGCAGGATCCCCGCTACAATACCCCGACCGGCAAATACGAGCCGGGCTGTGGCATCGACAACGTGGACCTCGCCTGGGGCCACGACGAGTACCTCTACCAGGTACTCAACCACCACGCGACGAATACCCTCCCCGAGGAAGCGATGATCATGATCCGCTACCACTCCTTCTACCCCTGGCATTCCGGTGGCGCCTACACCGAACTGACCAACGCGGGAGATCAGCGCTACCTGGAGCTTATCCGGGACTTCAACAAGTACGACCTCTACACCAAGAGCCAGCAGGTCTACGACCTAGAGGAGGTACTGGATTACTACCAGCCGATCGCGGAAAAATATTTGGGTTCGGGGCCTATTTACTGGTAATTTCCGTTCACCTGCGCTCCGCCGCCATTCCCCCGCCCTTCCGGTCTACCCGTCGCTCGCCCATAGCCAGGGCGATGCAGGCTATGCCGTAAACCACCAGGATGATCAACCAGCCGCGTAAGCTCCACCCCAATCCGTAGCTGAAAAGGATGGGCGCCGCAGCGCTGGAAACAACAACGAACAGGCGGACGGTACTTTTAATACTACCTAAAAACCTCGGTCCGTACCGCTCCGCCCACAGCGCCGGGGTGTTTACCGAGTCCGTGCCTCCACTTACCGCCATCAGCCCGAAGAACACGGGCACCGCCCAGCTGGCCTCCACGAGCATCAATACCAGCAGTCCCGCCACCGCCGGCATCAGCACGAAGCGGAGTAGACGACCGGGACCGATCCGGTCGATCAGATCCCCGCCGAACAGCAGGAAGATCACCCGCACCAGTCCGTAGGTACTCAGCCCGTACGCCATGGTCTCGGCCGTATAGCCGCGCTCCTCCGCGATCACCGACTGGTTAAAGACCAGCCCCGTAAACACGAAGGGAATGAATAAAACGATCGGTAGGACGAGCTGGAAGCGCCGGTCGCGGAGCACGTCCCCCCGCGACCAGGAAGTGACCTCCGCCGCCCCCGGATCGCGCTTCAACTGAGCTTCCGCCACCGTAGCCGCTTTCTGAAAATCATCGTAGCGCCGCACCAACACCCACACCAGCGGAACGAATACGAAGAGCACCGCGCAGCCCGCCATCAACCAGACCGGCGCGTAACCGTAGCTCGTCATGGCGTAGGTAGCCAGCGGTGGTAGCAGCACCTCCGCCGCCGAGATGCCAATGATAGACAAGGCAAGGGCCCGCCCCCGCCGCTTATCGAAGTATCGCCCGATGGTGGTGGAGCCGATGAGGGGCAGTACGCCCTGTCCGCCCAGGCGCACGATGAACAGGCCGGCCACCAGCAGCGCGATATGGTCGGTAAACGCCAATAGGGCCGTACCGATCAATAGGAAGGCGGCCGCCACGGTGCTCACGTAACGCACCTTGAGCCGATCCACCTGGTTCCCGATCACCGGTAGCACGAAGGCCGCTGCTAGGGTCACCGTGGAGTAGATGGCTGCGAAGGTGTTGTCGGCCCAGTCCATCCGCTCCGTCATGCGGGCCACGAAAAGACTGATGAAGAAGGTCTGCCCGACGAAACTGAAAAAGAAGTGTAGGAAGCCGAAGCCGAGGTACCTACCGTTCTGGCGGGTGAGGATACCCGGACGGGGTTGGGGGTCCGTCATTTGGATTGGTTTGTATCGACTTCTGGTCTCTTATTTGGCTCGCTTCGCTCGCCGGGGTTTCTCAACACAGATTTCACGGATTTCGGGCACGGATGTACACGGATTTTCCCGCAGCACATAGTGTTTCTTGTTCTGGTCTGCTTCGCAGTCCCCAACGTATTCCGCAGATAAAGTCGAACTAACCGCCTGCTACCACCAAAGTTTTCCTGGCAAGATAGATGGCAAGCCCTTCGCAATCGGCAGCTCGACCCGTAAGTCGACCTTTTAAGCCGCATAGCAACCGCAGCTTCGCGAAGCAGCGACGAAGTCGATCCAGAGCGTTGCAAGAAACCACGAAGTAGCGGCGCAGCCAATCTGTGTTCAATCCGTGCAAGAAATCTGTGTACATCTGTGTTGAGAAAACCTCAAGCCGCAGGCTGCCTACCAGGCGGGAAGCGCAGCGACCCCGCGTCTACCAAAGCCGTCAGGCCGTCTACCATGCAGGAGCAAAGCGACTGCGTCTATTTCCCTACCGGTTCGAGGTCACCAAACAAGGTCAGGTCCGCAGCCTGGACCTCCTCCCGGAACGCCCGAAGATCCCCCGTCAGGAAGTCATTCACCCGCTCGATGAAATCGTCCGCCATCTCCGTGAACTGATCCATCGCCAGCGTAGCCAGCTGGTTGGGTCGTCCTTCGGTTTGGGAGACATACCGGCGGGCGGTGTACATCATCGCTTGCAGGTTTGTCGGGTTACGCTGGATGCCCTTGAGGTCCTCGGGCTCCATCAGGATTTCCTCGAGGTCGTCGATCTGTTTGACGATTTCCTTGCGGTCGGCGTCCAGCGAATCTTTCACCTCCTTGGGGGCGGTTTTGATCACTTCGGCTACCCGGGAGAGTGATTTCCGGGCCTCCTGCAGCCGGTTGAAGGCGGCAGTGACTTGCTCGGTTTTGTCCTCGAATTCTTGGTACAGCGCATCCCGCTGTGCGTAGCGGCCGCTGCCGGTAAAGCTATCCCGCGGATCGGCGTGTACGGTGACCATTGTTTCATCGGTATGGTCGCCGTACGTCAGTATAAGACGGTACGTACCCGGCACGACGGCCATGCCACTGGGGGTATCGGCATCCTCGCTGCGCTCCCGCCGGCTGGGGGACTCCACGCCGTCGCGGCGCATATTCCAGGTAGTCCGGTTCATGCCCCACTTCGGCTTTTCGGTGCAGGTGCGGATGGTGTCCCCGCTCTGTACGTCGATCACCTGAATGGTCACCTTCTCCTTGGGCGCGGCTACCGGCTCCACCGGATCGTCGAGATCCGCGTAGGCGGCGCGCATGCTACCCGTTTCCCGGCCGGGAATATCTTCCTTGATCTCGGGGTCGATCATCGAGTAACCGACCATCCGGCTCACGTCCACCGAGTCGGCGTCCACGATTTCCGACGGGCCGCCGGGCCGCACCCAGTAGGTCAGCATGGCGCCGTAGGGCCGGTCCTCGCCCTGGAAGTCGGCCTGGCCGTAAAAGCGGACACCCTGGTAGGAACGATACTCCCACTGGTAGGCATCGGGGGCGTCGAAGACGACGAAGCTATCCTGTAGGATCTCCATCCCCTCGCGGGCCAGTTCCCGGAACGGACGGATATCGTCCAAAATCCAGGCCGCGCGGCCGAAGGTGGCGATGATCAGATCGTGGTCGCGGGGGTGGATCTTGAGGTCGCGGGTGCTCACGTGGGGGTAGCCGGCGTCGTGGCGGGTCCAGGTGTCGCCGTAGTCCAGACTGAACCACAGTCCCTGGTCGGTACCCAGGAAAAGCAAATTCTCCTGCACCGGGTCCTGCACGATGGCCTGGGCGTGGCCCATTACCTTGTTCTCGTCCACGATTCGGGTGAAGCTTTCCCCGTAGTTGGTGGTGTGGTACACCATCGGGCGGTAATCGCCGCGGCGATAGTCGTTCACTACTACGAAGGCCTCTCCCGGATTGGTGGGGGAAGATTCGATGTAGGGGATCCAGCTGTTGGGGTTCATGCCGGTGAGCTTGCCGCTCAGCTCGGTCCAGGTCCTGCCGCCGTTGCGGGTGAGGTGCAGCAGTCCGTCGTCGCTACCTACCCAGAGCACGCTATCGCCCATGGTGTAGCCACTCGCTTCCGGTACGATGGTCAGCAGGGTGGTGTGGTTCTCCGCCTGGGTGGCGTCGATGGTGAGGCCGCCGCTGATGTCCTGCCGCTGCTTGGTGGTGTCGTCGGTGGTCAGGTCGGGACTGATGATCTCCCAACTGTCGCCGGCGTCGGTGCTCTTATGGACGAACTGGCTGCCCATGTAGATGGTATTGTTGTCGCGGGGCGATTGCGCGATCGGGGCGTTCCAGTTGAAGCGGAGAAACTCGCCGTCGGGGTGAATCGGTTTGATCGAGATGGTTTTACCGGTCGACCGGTGCACCCGCCCTAGCGCCCCGCCCTGGCTAGCGGCGTAGACCACGTCGGGTTGGTTAGGCTTGAAGATCATATCGAAGCCATCGCCGAAGTAGACCTCTTGCCAGTCGGCGCCGGTGATGCCGCCGCTCTTCAGTCCCTGGCTCGGGCCTACCCAGCTGCCGTTATCCTGCAGGCCGCCACCCACGAGGTAGGGGTAGCTCATGTCGTAGTTGATGTGGTAGAACTGGGCCAGCGGCAGGTTGCCGATGAAGCGCCAGGTCTTGCCGGCGTCGCGGCTGATGTTCATGCCGCCGTCGTTGCCGTCGATCAGGAATTCGGGGTCTTCCGGGTCGATCCAGAAGGCGTGGTGGTCGGGGTGGACGCTGTTGCCGTAGTTGGCGATCTCCTCGAAAGTGCGGCCGCCGTCGGTGGACTTATCCA
Organism: Neolewinella xylanilytica; assembly: GCF_002934605.1. GTDB lineage: Bacteria > Bacteroidota > Bacteroidia > Chitinophagales > Saprospiraceae > Neolewinella > Neolewinella xylanilytica. Next base: position 83,978 of record NZ_PTJC01000007.1, on the reverse strand, counting down.
CGTAGGTGTGGACGTTGTAGATGACGTTGGGATTAGTCGGGTCAACGTACAATTCCGCGTAGTAAAAGGGGCGGGTGCCGATGTTCTTCTTACTGACCAGCTCGAAGGTTTCGCCGCCGTCGGTGGACTTGTACAGGCCGTTCTCCTTCGCTTCTACCAGGGCGTAGATGATATCGGGGTCGCTGGCGGCGATGGCCAGTCCGATGCGACCCAGGTTACCTTTCGGCAGACCGTCCTTGGCGGTGCGGCGCTCCCAGTTGTCGCCGCCGTCCTTGCTTACCCAGATACCGGAGCCCGGGCCACCGGAGTTGAAGAACCAGGGGTCGCGATCGAAGGTCCAGGTAGCGGCCACCAGTTTGTCGGGGTTGGTGGGGTCCATCACGAAGTCGGCGATGCCGGTACCCTCGTCGATGTACAGTACCTTTTCCCAGCTCTTGCCGCCGTCGGTGGTGCGGTACACGCCGCGCTCGGGATTGGGGACCCACATGCTGCCCATGGCGCCTACGTAGACGGTGTTCTCGTCGGTCGGGTGGGGGTGGATGCGGTAGATGTGGCGGGTATCTTCGAGACCCATAAGCTCCCAGTTCTTGCCGCCGTCCAGACTGCGGTAGATGCCGCCGCCGTAGTTGGCCGAGTTACGGGGGTTACCCTCGCCGGTACCGGCCCAGACGATGTTCGGGTTGGCGTCGCTGACGGCCACCGCGCCGATGCTGAGGTACTTTTCGTCGTCGAAGAGCGGCTGGAAATTGATGCCGCCGTTGGTGCTTTTCCACAGGCCGCCGGAGGCCGTGGCTACGTAGATCTGGTCGCGGTCCTCGGGGTGGACGTCAAAACCGGTTACGCGTCCGGACATGCCCGCCGGGCCGATGTTGCGGGGCGCGAGGGCCTTCCAGTGGTCTTCGTTGAGTTCCTGGGCGAAGCATAGCGCCGGGGCGCAGGAGAATAGAACTAAGGTGAGTAGTTGCTGGAGTCGGTTCATTTGGTCGGGGATAAGTGGGGAAGATAGCAAGCATTCGGAAAGGGACCGAAATTGGCATCGATATTTTCGCTATATAAGCCAGTCAGACCGAAACGGACTGACCAACGCCCGCGCCACCACAAACGTCTGTCGGTTAAACCGATACCCTCGCGCCGCCATGCCCCATCGCTTGCTCCCGCTCCTTGCCCTGCTCTTCATTGCCTGTAGTAAGGACGACTCCATCACCCCCGACGAAATTCTGGGTACCTGGAAATTGACCGAGGTCTACCTCGACCCCGGTGATGGGTCGGGCTCCTTTGAGCCGGCGGACTACGAGCGGGAGATCACCTTTTATGCAGATTCAACTTACCGGACCTCGCGGCAGATCTGTACCATCCTGGACCAAGATGAAGGTCCCGGCACGGGCCGGTACAGTCCCGGGGAAGACGTGATCTTCCCAACCGAATGCCGCATCGGGGCGGAATACACCTACTCAGTTGACGGGCGGGAATTGACAATTTCTTACTTGTGCTTTGAGGGATGCGCGGAGCGGTACGAGAAACTTCGGAATTAAGGCGGCCACCATTTTGACAGACATCGGATGTCTGAAAAATGACAGGCCGTAGTTTCGGCATTTTAGTACGTAAAAGTTGACGCTACCCGGAGATATTGCCCGAAATTGCACGATTGCCAAAATGACAGACATCCGATGTCTGACAGTGTGTATCACCCATGGAATTTCCCATTCAATCCTTCCTCCGGCTCCTTCCGCAGCCCCTGCGGGATGTACCCCACCCGCCCTGGATCATCGCCCGCGATATGGAGGGTGTTGTTCGGAGCGAGATAGCTAAGCTGCCCGCGACCTACACCCGGCGCGGCGGGGCGGCCATCCACGTGGATGCGGAGGTGGAAGCGGGCGTCGTATTCAAAGGCCCGACCATCGTAAGTGCCGGCTGCCACGTCAAGGCAAATGCCTACTTCCGCGAAGGCGTATGGCTGGGGGAGGATGTGACCATCGGGCCGGGCTGCGAGATCAAAAGCAGCCTGATCTGCGCCCGCACCGCCATCGCGCACTTCAACTACATCGGCAACAGCCTCATCGGGGCCGACGTCAACTTCGAGGCCGGGTCGATCACCGCCAACCACTTCAACGAACGGACGGATAAATCCATCTCCGTGCTGGTAGACGGCCGGCGGATCCCTACCGGTGTAACTAAATTCGGGGCCGTGGTCGGCGACGGCTGCCGGATCGGGGCGAACGCCGTGCTCAGTCCGGGAACGATCCTGTGGCCCGGCACCGTCGTTGGTCGGTTACAATTGGTGGACCAGGAACGTAAGGATTAGGGCGCCCCGCCACCGTATCGCAAGCGCCAATACCTACCGCGCCTCCGGGCACTCCATCACCACTGAGATAGAAGGGCTCGCATCGCGGCGCACCCAGGTACCGTCGAGCCGGTGGTGGTATCCTTGGTACTTCTTTTTCGGGTTGGCCTCCAGCATGGTGGTTACCTCTTTCGAGTCATCCAGCATGGTGACGGTAGCCACGAAGGGACCGTCCACGTACAGATTATGGAAGGTGGGCGGAAGCGGGACCGGGAAGAGCGTATTGGCGTCTTCCTTTTTGATGGTCGCGAAGATGCGTTCTGACTGCAGCTTTTCCCCGACCGTCCCGTCTGCATACGCGTAGAGATTGACCTCCACGTGAAAAGAATCGATATCACTCACGTTGCTTACGAATACATTGATGTCCCGTAGCCGGCAGCGCCCCTCGTTTTCGATCAGCAGCCCAAACTCCCAACCCCGGCCCGAAATATTGTACCCCAATCGGGAAAAGCGGCTAGGCGGCGGCACGCCCAGAGTCCTGGCTTTAAAGTTAATCTTGTCCGCCCGCACTTCTACCCCCCCGAGCTCGTAGGGCTTGCTTTGCATGCGTACGGTGCACGCCGCCGCACCCGGGGCCCGGGCTTCCCCGACGGTAGATTCGACCGATTCGAAATTCAGACACGAAAAAACGATCGGGGTGCCGGCGGCAAGCGCGTCCCAGGGCAGTTCGAACCGACCTTCCTCATCCGTGAGCGCGCCCTGCTGCACGGTTGGCAGGTAGACGTGGGCGTAGGGTACCGGTTCGCCGTCCTCGTCCAGGATCTGACAACCGCCCTGGGATCTGGCGGCTACGGTGACCAGGAAGCAGGGGACAAGGAGGGAGAGGAAGCGAAGCATGGGATAGCCGGAGAAGCTCTTGCCAGAGGCGCAAGCTGGGTGGGTAATCAGGTGTAAGCACTACACTAAAGATGCGGCTCTTTTACCGGTCCACCGCAACGGATTTTGGCCTGGGGCCTACAATCCAGCGTAACGGATGAACCCTAGGTACGAGGACTGGAAATCGGTACCAGACCGCTTAGCTGTAGCGAGGGGCTTTTCACCTGCGCTCCGGCGCAAAAAGCTTCCCATCGATCATGTACAACTACCTGTCGCGCGGCGCGTGGCTCCTGCCGGGTGCGCTGCTCCTTTCTACGGTCTGCCTGGCCCAGCGGGGCGGAAAACCCGGACCGTCGACCGAGGCCTGCCGGGCGGCGGAGGTCTTTACGACCCTGAGCGTGCCGTACGGCCGGATCGAATTCCGCATGCGCGCGGCCGCGGGCAGCGGGGTGATCCCGAATTTCTTCACCTGGAAGGAGGGGGCCTACGTACTCCGCACGGCCTACGCCGACGGGGAGGCCCGCACCTACCGCGTCGTAGTGGGCAAATAGGCGGAAGATTTTCCGGACGCCGGTCGCAGCATCCGCACCGGAACTGTACATTACACCAATGAAGCGTATCCTACTCCTCCTCCTCCTGACGGCCGTCACGCTCATCGCCTGCCAGGAAGAACCTACCCCGCAAACCATGGATGACCTGCAAACGGAAGAACTAGCGACCGTGACTACCCCCGACAGCGTCCTGCGCCACGCCGTCTTCTTTGCCTTCCAGGACGACGCTACCGATGAGCAAATCACGGAAGTCCAACAGGCCTTCAGCAATTTGCCGAACGAGATCGAGGAGATTCGCGACTACGAATGGGGCACCAACAACAGCCCCGAAGGCCTAAATAAAGGCTTCACCCATGCCTTCTTCGTCACCTTCGAGAGCGAGGAAGACCGGGCCACCTACCTGCCGCACCCCGCGCACCAGGCCTTCGTGGAGGTCTTGCAGCCGATCGTCAAGGACGTGTTCGTGGTGGATTACTGGGCGCGGGAGGATTAAGGTTTAGGGCCGGACACATCGGATGTGTCAGTGCTGTCAGTTTAATAGACATCCGATGTCTAAAAGCCAATCCGGAAGGGCACCCAGATCGCCAAATTGCCCCGCGCCGCCGTCCCCGGCATCCAGCGGTGGGAGTAGCCTAGCCCGAGCCCCGCTTCGACACTGTACCGCCGGTGGATGCCGTGGCGCAGCCCCCAGGTGGGGAGTACGGTCATAGCGCGCTCCGCTACCGCTCCTTCGGGTACCGACCATACGACCCAGCCCGTCTCAAAGCTGACCGGCAGCGCCACGAAATTGGCGGCATTCCCGTAGGTATCCCGTCCGCGCCGGGCCCGCCGGACCAAATTGTAGTAGTACCGCGGACCGGCCGTAACCACCGGCGTGAACCGAAAGGCCGCCGGGGTAGTCCAGCCACCTTCGCGCATGCGCAGATCGAGCCCCGCTTCGGCACGCGCTACGAGTTGGTTACCGAGGGGCCATTCGCCATAGGCCCACGTTCCCAGATAGCCGAGTTGTACGCCCAGTTGGCGGGTTACGGTGGCATTCTCCGTCGGCGCCTGACCCGAGATGGTACTCGCCAGCGCCAGCAACAGGCCGACAATAAAAAATGGGCGCTGCATGCGAACAGGCACGACAGCTCTGAGCGAGGTAGAAAACAAGGTGGGCGGTTCAGTTGACGGGAGTATAACCCGTGCCGGGCACCCGGAATTGCCGGCAACTACTGCCTTAAAGGACCTGACACATCCGATGTCTGTCAAAATGACACACCTGACACATCCGATGTCTAGAACCCGATCCGCAACGGAACCCAAGCCGCAACATCGCCAAATCGCTTCACCCCAAAATCTAACCACCGGACCCGATAGCCGATCCCCACGCCCACCTCAAAATTGAGGTGCTTCCCTAGGTTGCGGCGGATCCCCCAGGTGGGCAGTAAGGTGATTTCCTTATCGGTGTAGGCATCATCTCCGTTCGAGAGCGTAAACCAACCGGGGCGATAGGCAATGGGCAGTGACAGAAAGTTCGCCGCGTTGCCGGCAATGCGTTTCTCCTTCGCCGCCCGCTTGTCCAGATTATAGTACCACCGCGGGCCCGCCGCAATCACCGGTGCCCCTGTCAGCATATCGTTGCTTCTGCGGTAGCCCGCATCCAGCCCGGCCTCCAGACGTGCTACGACCGAACGACCCAACGGAAGCTCCGTATATCCCCAAACGCCAAAAAAACCAATTTGCGCCCCATACACCGATTCGACCGCAGCCGGCGATTCCGCAGACTGCCCGTTGGCCCAGTTTGAAAAGCACAAAAAAGAGAAGAATAGTAAATAACTATGCGATTTCATCCATCCAGAGTTCTAGGTGATACCGGCAGCAGCCAAGCGACTACCCGCAAAAGGAACCTGAATGTAGTCGCCCCGCTGCACGGAAACTCCCTCCCGCCCCCGATTTAAAATTTAAATAACGGTTCCCCGGCCGCCGCCCTCGCCACTCGCAGCCCCCCATCGGACGCAAAAACTTTACATTTTCACCAGCCGTTTAAGCTATGCTTGATGCATACTATCTCCTATCCCCTAAATGCTTAATAAACTCTTCATCCTACCCATCCGCTTCTACCAGGTCGCGATCTCGCCCCTGATCGGAGCGCGCTGCCGGTACACGCCGACCTGCAGCCACTACGCCATCGGAGCGATCAAGGAATGGGGCGTGCTGAAGGGAAGCTGGCTCGGGCTGAAGCGCATCGGCCGCTGTCATCCGTGGGGCGGGTTCGGGCCGGATCCGGTGCCTAAAAATCCGCGCCGCGCACCCAAGAGCGAGTAAGGTGGCGTTAAACGGGGGTTAAACATCGCTTGCCGTTCCACTCGCCGGTGGGTAACTTGTATACTCAGGTGTATGTTAGTTTAAGGCTTCCCACCGCTTTACCCCAATACTTATGCGTTATCTAATACCCTTCCTTCTCCTGCTGCTTTCCGCCGGTCTTTCCGCGCAGGGCATCGAGTTCTTCGAAGGCACCTGGGACGAAGCCCTCGCCAAGGCCGAAGCCGAGGACAAGCTCATCTTCGTCGACGCCTACGCCGAGTGGTGCGGCCCCTGCAAGATGATGGCCAACAGCGTCTTCCCCCGGGAGGAGGTCGGCGATTTCTTCAACGCCAACTTCATCAGCGTCCAGTACGATATGGAAAAGCCGGAGTCGGCGGACTTCCGCGAATTCCACCGGGCGCCCGCTTTCCCCACCCTGCTGTTCATCAACGCCGACAACGAGCCCGTACACCGCATCATCGGTGCCCGCCAGGCCGAGCAGCTGATCAGCGACGCCCGCACCGCCCTGGAACGCATCGATAACATGGCCGTCCTCGAAAAAGCCTACGCGAATAAGGAACCGGAAGCCGCCTACAAACTGATCCGTGCCCTGATCCGACGCGGCGAACCCCACCTGAAGATTGCCAACGATTACCTACGGACACCCGGACTCGACCTCGCTTCTCCTGCGCCCCGGCGCACTATTTTTCTTGCTACGACGGAAGCGGATAGCCGGCTCTTCGACCTCCTTATCGAGCAACGGGATGGCATCATCGAGCTGGAGGGCCGCCAGGCCTACGACGAAAAAGTACGCGACGCCGTGCGCGCCACCTTCAATAAAGCACTCGAATTTCGCAGCCAGGAACTAATGGGGACCGCCGTGAATAAGATGGCCCTCGTAGACAAGGACGAAGCCAAACGCCTCGAATCCGAAGGAGAATTCGCCTTCGCGCTGCAGGGTAAGGAGCACAAGGACGTCTACAAAGCCGCCAAAAATTACCTGAAGAAGGGAGCAGCCGGCGACGAGGATCGTCTCCGCGATCTCTTCGGGGCGCTGGAGAACTCCGAGTTCATTGATTACTCCGTCATCATCGACCTGGCGGCCGAGTCGCTGGGTGCGGCCGCCGAGCTGTCCGAGGAGGGCTGGCGCGACTACTACAACCTCGCCCGCTTCCTGCAGAAACGGCAACGCTACGAGCAGGGCTTGGAGGCCGCCGAACGCTCGCTCACCTCCCTCGGGCCCGACGGTCAGGACAACTACCGCCGCGCGATCCAGGACCTCGTTGACCAACTCCGCGCCCAGACGGAATAAGCCAACTACCTGTGGCGTAGCTTTGTGGCCATGTATCCGGACCTTTCCTACCTGCTCTACGACCTGATCGGCACCGCCCGCGATAACGGTTTTAGCATCGTCAAAACCTTCGGGCTCTTCCTGCTGCTCGCCTTTATCGTGGCGGCAAAGCTGGTCAAAATGGAGCTACAGCGCCGGGAACGCATCGGCCAGCTGCGCGGGGAAAGCACCCTGCGCGTGCCCGGCCATACGGTCACTGCGGCGGACTATGTCACCAACACCATCCTCGGTTTCCTACTCGGCTATAAGATCCCCTACGCGATCGCCAACTTCGAAGCCTGGCAGCTCGACCCCTCCGGCACCTTGCTCTCCACGGACGGCTATTTCCTTACCGGGCTCCTCGGAGCCGCCCTCTTCTTCGGCTACTACTACCAGATCGGCCGCAAACAGGGGGAGCTGCCGGAACCGCAGCCGGTCGTAGTCTACCCCAGCGACCGCGTCGGGCCCATCACGATGATGGCGGCACTTGGCGGATTGCTCGGCGCCAAGTTTTTCGCCGTGATCGAATACTGGGATCGCTTCCTCCAGAACCCCATCCAGGAGCTATTCAGCGGCGGCGGACTGGCCATCTACGGCGGCCTCATCGGCGGCGGCGTAGCGGTTTTCCTCTACCTGCGGAAGCACAAAATTCCGGTGCTGCCCGTGATGGACGCGGTGGCCCCGGCCCTCATCGTGGCCTACGGGGTGGGGCGGATCGGTTGCCAGCTCAGCGGCGACGGCGACTGGGGGACGGCCATCACCGCGATCCCCGACGGCTGGTTCCTGCCCGACTGGCTCTACGGCTTCGATTACCCGAACAACGTGCTGAACCGGGGCGTCCCCATTCCCGGCTGTGCCGACCAGTACTGCAGCGTGCTTCCCGAGCTGCATTACCCGACCCCGATCTACGAGACGCTGATGGCCTTCGCGATCGGCGGCATTCTCTGGGCGGTCCGCAAACCGCTGACCGTCTTTCCGGCCATGCTCTTCTGCATCTACCTGTTCTTCAACGGAGTAGAGCGCTTCTTCATCGAGTACGTCCGCCTCAACGACCAGTACGACTTCCTCGGTTTCAGCCTCACCCAGGCCCAAATCATCGCCCTCGGCTTCATGTTGGCGGGCATCGTCGGCGGAATTTGGGTATACCGCCGCGGCAGGGTCGTGTACAATAGGGGGGCGCCGGGAGCGCAGGAGCCACGCTAACCGGCCACCGGAAGGGATACCCGTCTGGAGCGCTTCCTCAGCCAACCTTTGACCGCCGGTTTCCGATAGCAATCGGTAGAACGTCCTTACCCACCCAATCCCCTGCTCACCATGAAACGTTCCCAGGTAGTCACATTTGGCGAGATCATGCTCCGGCTCAGTCCGCCGGGTCACCAGCGCTTCCGCCAGGCCCACGATTTCCGGGTAGAATACGGCGGCGGGGAAAGCAACGTAGCCGTATCCCTGGCTAACTTCGGACTGGGCGTAACCTTCGTCACCCGCTTACCCGATAACGACCTGGGCGAGTGCGCCCTCCACGCCCTGCGGGGAGCCGGCATCGAAACGGAACACGTGGTCCGGGGCGGCAAACGGCTCGGGCTGTATTTCCTCGAAAAGGGCGCCGTACAGCGGGCATCCAAGGTCGTGTACGATCGCGAGGATTCGGGTATGGCGACCATTCGCCCGGGGCAGATCGACTGGGACGCCGCCTTCGAGGGGGCGAGCTGGTTCCACTGGACGGGCATAACCCCGGCCCTGAGCCAGTCGGCCGCCGACGCCTGCCTCGAAGCCTGTGAAGCCGCCACCGCGAAGGGCCTCACCATCAGCGTCGACCTCAACCACCGGGAAAAACTCTGGCAGTACGGCAAATCCCCCGGCGAGGTCATGCCCGCCCTCGTCGAGCACTGCGACCTGATCGTAGGCGGCACTCGGGAAGCGGAGAGCTACTTCGGCATCCCCCGCCCCCCGGACGACGACTTTTCCGTAGTAGCCCGCGCCATGCAGGACCGCTTTCCCAAAGCCTCAAAATTGGCCACCACCCTCCGGGAAACCGTTTCGGCCAGCCACAACACCTACAGCGGCCTGCTCTGGGACGGGCAAGAACTCCACACTGCCCCTACTTACCAACTCACCCACATCGTAGACCGGGTGGGCGGCGGCGACAGCTTCATGGGCGGGCTCATCTACGGCCTTATCACCTGGCCCGACGATCCGGCTGCGGCGGTCCGCTTCGCTACGGCGGCTTCGGCCCTAAAACACACCATTCCCGGCGACGTGAACCTGGTGACCGTCGAGGAGGTCGTCACCCTGATGGAGGGCGACGGTAGCGGGCGGGTGAGCCGGTAAACTGCCCGGTAGACATCGGATGTGTCAGGCACTGTCATTTTGACAGACATCCGATGTGTCAGATACCCCCCAGCATTTTCCGCCCTATCTTCACACCCTAAATTCAGCGACATGAAATTCGGCGTAATCGTTTTCCCCGGCAGCAACTGCGACGACGATATGATACACGTCCTCGGCACCGTCCTCGGCCGCGAAACCGTCAAGCTCTGGCATAAGGAGGAAAGCCTGGGCGACCTCACTACCGACGATTGTATCATCGTGCCCGGTGGCTTCAGCTACGGTGATTACGTCCGCGCCGGAGCAGTAGCCCGCTTTTCCCCGATCATGAAGTCAGTGATCGACTTCGCCAACCGCGGCGGCTACGTCTTCGGTATCTGCAACGGTTTCCAGATTCTCTGCGAAGCCGGGCTGCTCCCCGGCGCCCTGTTGCGCAACCGCGAGCAGAAATTTATCGCCAAGAACGTCTTCATTCGTGCCGAAACCGACAATGCGCCCACCAACCGCCGGCTCTCTCCCGGCCAGGTGCTCCGCATCCCCATCGCCCACGCCGAAGGCCGCTACTACGCCGACGAGCAGACCATCTACGAGCTCAACCAGAACGACCAGGTCCTCTTCCGCTACTGCGACGGCGCCGGTGACGTCAATCTGGACAGCAACTACAACGGCTCCATCGGTAACATCGCCGGTATCTGTAACGCCCAACGCAACGTATTCGGCATGATGCCCCACCCCGAGCGCGCCAGCGAGGACATCCTCGGGAACCGAGACGGCTTCACCATCTTTCAGGGATTGGTCGAAGCGGTAGCTGTGGAGTAGTATCTAGCAGGTAGCAGGTAGCCGGTGATCGACCCGCTACCTGCTACCCCCTAACCCCACCCCCCGAGCCACCAATTCCTCCCGTAGCTGTTTGGGGCTCTCGAAGCGAATCGTATCCAGCCCTTCTTTCCGCGCGGCCTCCACGTTACGCAGGCTGTCGTCGATAAATACGCAGCCACCGTATGCTTTCAGATCGTAGGTCTCGTGCAGCAGCCGGTAGATGGCGGGGTCCGGCTTTTGGAGTTCTACCTCGCCGGAGACCATAATGGACTCGAACAACTCCAAAAAGTCAAAGGTCTCCCGCGCCCAGGGAAAAAGCTCGTGCGACCAGTTGGTCAAGGCCAACAGGCGGTACTTTCCACTTGCTTTCAGTTCCTTGAGTATTTCCACCGTCCCCTCGATGGGCCCGGTAATCGTCTCCGTCCAACGGTCGTAGTAGATGCGTATCTCCCGCTCGAACTCCGGATGCTGGGCGATCAGTTCTCGCGTCCCCTCCTCGATCGTCCGGCCGGCGTCCTGTTTTTCGTTCCACTCCAGCGTAGCTACGTTTTGCAGAAAGTGGTCGACCTCTTCTTTTGTGTCGAACACCCGCTCAAACAGCGCCCGCGGCTGCCAGCCGATGAGCACGTTTCCCAGGTCGAAGATGATGGTATGTATTTCCAAGGGGCTAAGGGCTTACGGGGTGAAGGGGCTAAGGGCGGCAGCTTGGGCGCCGGCGCGCAGGTCCAAGGTAATTCAGGAAGCGAAAATGCAACCTGGAAAGCCCCCGCCGGCAACGGTCTCCCAAAGGTTACCCTCGTTTACAAAGTTCCGCAGCCCCGCAGCCGCTTTCAACCCTTACCCCCTAGCCCCCTTTCAGCCTTTACCCCCTAACCCCTTGACAGCAGTCTCCCGAGGCTTCCGGCTGTAAGCGTACGCCATCAATCCAAGTCCGAGTGCCACCAAGGGTACACTTAGCCACTGCCCCGTCTGCAATGCCCCTTCGGCGGCAAATCCACCCTGCTGGCTTTTGAAAAACTCCCAGATAAACCGGAAGCCGAAGATCAGCGCAAACCACAGACCGGTAAGGAAGCCCGGTCGCTTGCGCAGTTCGGTATTCCAGTACAGCCAAAGTAACAAGCCGAAAACGGCTAAGTAGCTAATGCTTTCGTAGAGCTGGACGGGGTGGCGGGGTACTTCGGCCAGTATCGCGGGTCGGGCGTTGACGAAGAGGAAGGCCCAGGGCGCATCGCTCGGGGTGCCTACGATCTCGCTGTTCATCAGGTTCCCGAAGCGGATCATCGCGCCTACCAACGCGATCGGCGCGGCCACCTTGTCGCTGATCCAGAAGAAGGATTGTTTGCTCACGAACTTGCTGAAAAGCCACAGCGCGGTCACCACCCCGATCACGCCCCCGTGACTGGCCAGTCCGCCCTCCCAGATCTTCAAAATATCCTCCGGGTGGGAGCTGTAGTAATCCCACTGGTAAAACAGGATGTGGCCGAGCCGCGCACCGAGTACCGTGCCCGCGATCAGGAAATAAAAACAGTAATCCAGCCAAGACTCCGGCGCTCCGTCGCGCAAAAACATCCGCCGCACCATCATGAATCCCAACAGGAAACCGAGGGCGAACATCATGCCATACCACCGCAGCGTGATCGGACCGACGGAGAAGATTTCGGGGGAGGCGTCCCAGGTGATGTAGAGAAACATAGTCTTTTAGTCTTTTAGTCTTTTAGACATTACCCGGTCCGCTGTCTGCTGAACCCAAAGTGGCTGCAGCCGAAAATTATTCCCACCAGTACAGCTTTTGTACCATTTCGCAGTGTCTGCATTCACCAAGGATTCTATAATTAACTGACCAACTACCATCCATGCCACCTAAAAGACTAACAGCCTAACAGCCTACTTCTCCGGTTTCATCTGTGGGAAAAAGAGCACCTCCTGAATGGTCCGCTGCCCCGTCAGCAACATCACCAGCCGGTCGATGCCGATGCCGATGCCGGCGGTGGGGGGCATGCCGTACTCGAGGGCGCGGAGGAAATCCTCGTCCAGGGCCATGGCTTCCTCGTCGCCGCGCTTGCCCAGTTCGAGTTGCTCCTCGAAGCGTTCCCGCTGGTCGATGGGGTCGTTAAGTTCGGAGTAGGCGTTGGCCAGTTCCTTGCCGTTGACAATGAGTTCGAAGCGCTCCACCAGCCCTTCCTTGCTGCGGTGCTTTTTGGTGAGGGGCGACATTTCCACCGGATAGTCGGTGATGAAGGTAGGCTGGATTAGCTTCGCCTCCACGGTTTCGCCGAAGATCTCGTCGATGATCTTGCCGCGGCCCATGGTTTTGTCTACGTGGACGTCCAGTCGATCGGCGATGGCCCGGAGCTCGGCCTCGTCGACACCGTCGATATTTTCGCCGGTGTGCTCGCGGATGGCGTCGGCCATGCTGAGCCGGCGGTAGGGACCTTTAAAGTCTACCTCGTTTTCGCCGATGGTCACTTTGGTAGTGGTGCCGCCGTTGACGGCCTTTACCGCGTGCTCGAGCAATTGCTCGCAGGTGTCCATCATCCAGTTGTAGTCTTTGTAGGCTACGTAGAATTCGACCATGGTGAATTCCGGATTGTGGGTCCGGTCCATCCCCTCGTTCCGGAAGATCTTGGCGAATTCGTACACCCCGTCAAAGCCGCCGATGATGAGGCGCTTCAGGTACAATTCGTTGGCGATGCGGAGGTACATCGGTACGTCCAGTGTATTGTGGTGGGTCTTGAAGGGACGGGCCGCCGCTCCACCGTGGATCGGCTGCAATACCGGGGTTTCCACTTCCATCAGTCCGAGGTCATCGAGGAATTGGCGCATGGCGGTGATCAGCCGGCTCCGTTTCCGGAAGACCTCCTTTACTTTGGGGTTGACGGTCAGGTCCACGTAGCGCATCCGGTAGCGGAGCTCGGGATTTTTGAACTCATCGTGAATATTGCCCTCTTTATCCTCACGGGGTACAGGTAGGGGCCGCAGCGACTTACCAAGGAAGGTGAATTCCTTCACGTGCACCGAAATCTCACCGGTGCGGGTTTTGAATACGAAGCCCTTCACCCCGATGAAGTCGCCCAGGTCGACCAGCTTCTTGAAGACGGTATTGTACATCGTCTTGTCCTCGCCGGGGGCGATATCGTCGCGGCTCACGTAGAGCTGGATGCGCCCACTGCTGTCCTGCAGGTTGGCGAAAGCGGCCTTGCCCATGATGCGCTGCGACATGATCCTGCCGGCCAGCGCTACTTCCTGCAGGTTGGTGACCTCACCCTCGGCGTCCAGTTCGACCTGCTCCGTGATCTCTGTGGCCAGATGCGTCACGGGAAAGAGCGCCGCGGGATAGGGCTCGATGCCGAGCTCGCGAATCTTGGCGAGGTTTTCACGTCGGGTTTTTTCCTGATCGGTCAGTTCCATGGGGAGTATGCTCTAGGTTGTAAAGGCTGGTACGGGCAATGCGCGCATACCGAATCGATGGGGCCGCGAAGGTACGCCGGCCGCGGCTTTTCTCCTCGGGTGGCGGACCTGACACATCCGATGTGTCAGGTCCGCCAAAATGACAGGCCCCGAAAATCTCACCTGACACATCCGATGTCTACCCCCGCCAAAATCATTCCTCCCGCGCCCCGCCGCCCCGGGCCTACCTTTAGCAGCATGTTTGCCCTACCGCGTCGCTACCGCCTGCTCCCCGCCTTCTTTTGCTTCTTCTCGTTGGTGTCCGCCCAGCCCGATACCCTGATCGACGCTCGGGATCGCAGTCCGCTGGATACCCTCCAACAAGCCATCCTTTACGATCTGATGCGGACGCTACCGGACGGCGGCGAGCTCGGTTTCGCCCTGATCGACGGCCACGAAACCATTTTCCAGGGCCTACGCCGCCAGAACGGCAAGCTGATCACCGTCGACAATGCCGACCGCGGCTTCCGTATCGGCTCCATCACCAAAGTGTTTACCGCCACCCTGCTCGCCGACCTGGTGACGGACGGAGCGCTATCCCTCGACGACACCGTGACCGCCGCCTATGGCTTCTCCTTTGCCGACAACATCGCCTTTACGTACCGCCAGCTGGCCACCCATACCAGCGGACTGCCCCGCCTGCCACATATCATGCCGGGCGTGTGGCTAACTCCCGATAATCCCTACGCGAGCTTCACCCCCGACCAACTGGAAACCTACCTGCGGGATCATCTCTACGTACTCCCCGCTGGCAACGGCGGCTATTCCAACCTCGGGTTCGGTCTCCTCGGCTACACCCTCGGCAGCCGCTTCGATACGGTCGGCTACGCGGAAGCCCTCCGGAAACGGGTATTCGAGCCCCTGGCCATGGCGCACACCTCCTTCGGCATCGAAGACGCCCGCTCCCCCGTAGCCGGACTGAATGCCGATGGCTCCGCCGCTACCTTTTGGACCTTCACCGAGGCCCTGGGCGGCGGCGGCGCACTCGTCTCCACCCCCCGGGATGTAGTACGTTTTCTGCGGGCACAACTGGACCCCGGCCAAGCGACCCTCGTACTCACGCGGGAACGGCACGCCGAGAACGACGCCGAGCACGCCGTAGGATTGGGCTGGCAAATCCTATCCTCGGCACCAGGCCAAACCGTATACTGGCACAATGGCGCGGTGGGGGGCTACCGGTCCTTTATGGCCATCGACGTCGAGGGCGCACGGGGTGTCGTGGTGCTGACGAATGTGTTCAGCTACGATTCGATCGTGGACCGCACCGGCTTCAAACTCCTGCTGCCCGCCCCGCCCCGGGAATGATTGAAGACCCGAAAGCGGAGACAACAAAAAAGCTTCCCCGCCGACCGGCAGAGAAGCTTTTTTGACCGAAATCGGCTTCGGAAGCCTAGTCGTTATTACGCGTAATGAAGGACTCCTCCCGCTGGCGGTTGGCTTCGCGTTCGCGCAGTTCGGCAAGCTCGCGGGCATCGCGTTCGCGTTGCTCTTTGAGTTCGCGATTGCGCTTTTCGCGTTCTTCTTCTTCCTTCATCCCGTCCTGGAGTTCCTTCTCGAGGGAGCCCTTGGCGGTGTTGAATTCTCGGATGCCTTTGCCAATGCCACGCATCAGTTCGGGGATTTTCTTGCCGCCGAAGAGGAGCAGGATAGCAAAGAAGACCAGGATCATCTCCGGGCCAATGGCGTTAAGGAAAAGTAGCGTGGTATTCATCTGTTTCGTAGTTGAAAGCGGAACCAAAGGTAGCGCATATTTTACACTAACGTGCGGGATTGGGGTTGAGTTGTTTAGGCGGCACGATATGTATTGCCACCGGGGCGGCGGTGCGCGGGTGTACCGGGAAATACGACGGAACGGGGGCGATCGGTTTTTAAAAGCAAAAAATTGGGTGAAACGTAGCTGCTAGCGCGATCGGCCACCGATCACCGGATCAACTCCGCCTTCCTTACCCGCAGCTTCGCGCGAGCCCCGTTCGCCGGTTCCGCGTATGGTACGGAAACGCCCAAAGATGGCTACCTTCTCCGTCGCCCGACTATTCCCGGACGATCCGCAGACTCTGCAAATCGCTACCCTGCACGACCGTGAGCACATAGACGCCGGCGGAAAGATCGGGTAGATCGATGCCCTGGCTACGTTGCTCCGTAAGGCGGCCGGTCAGCAGCCTCCGGCCCTGCAGGTCGGTGAGGCGGTAGGTGCCCCCGCTGCCGGATAGTCCGTCAAGGGTAAGCCGATCCCCGGTGTTGGGATTGGGATATACGCGTAGGACCTCCGCTTGCGCACTGGCCTTGATCGTAGCCGGCTGGGCGAGTGCCGCGGAGCAGCTGGGGACGGTCGATGCATCGGTAAAGTAAATCGTGTAGCCGCCAGCTTTCGATACCATCACGAAGTTGCCGCCGTCTACGGTCACCCAGTAGCTACCGTCGAGGCCGGGAAAGCCGCTACCGGTCAGGGTCAGGTCCGGTTGGGCGGTGCCGAAATTCCAGGTCATGGTAGACCGCAGATCCACGTACCAGTTCGGCGAGCCATTGTCGGTGTTAATGGCGAACTGGTAGAGCCCGTTGTTGGGTGCATCCCAGTTGATGGTCAGGTTGCGTAGGTTGCCAAGGTTCGGGCCACCACTACCGAGCACGTAGGCATTGCCGTAGGAAGCCTGACCGATATTCGGTAGCGGACCGGACGTCGGAGTACCGAAGTCGCAGGTGGCGGTACCCGGGTTCGGATCGGGATCGGGATCGGGTTCCGGATCGGGGTTCGTCACCCCACCCGCGCCGAGCGTAAACCAGTTGAGGTTCCACCCCCCGCCGGCGGCGTATAGGCGAACCGTTTGATCGCCCGCTGACAGGTCGACCGTAGCCGTAACGGTTTCCCAGTTCTGCCAGCCACCCGTATTTGGAATAGCCGTCGTAGCCAGTGCATTCCCGTTTGCCCGAAAGCTTACCCGACCGGCGGAGCCCGTACTGGCTACGCGGTAGCTGACGGTATACGTCCCCGCCGACGGTACGTTCAGGCGGTAATCGAGGTAATCCCCCGCGTCGATCCAGCCGACGTTCGTGCCGCCGCCGCCGTCGCTGGTGGTTTCGGTCTGGATGCCCTGCATGGCGCAGTAGTCCTCGGCCTGGATGCGGCCGGAAATGGATGCCCCGGCTTCCGTACAGGGTTCCGTCGGTTCCGGTTCGCCGCCGCCATCGTCGGTCGTCCACCCCTCGATGATCGGCTTGACCAGCTCCCCGGCGGCCGAAAGTTGGTTGTTTAACAGTCCTGGCAACCCGAGGCCCGGGCGCACGATGGAGGCGCCGGAGGGAAAAGCCGTACCCGGCTCCTCGGCCTTGTCCGCCACCGACCAGTTGGCGTGGCTGAGGTCGTTAGCCCGCAGAAAATCCATCCACCGCTCGGTGGCGGCGACGTCCGGGGCTCCCTTACCGCTGGCATCCACGCTGCCCCACTCCGTCACGAAGAGGGGGATACCGCTGTCCAGGGCGCCCTGGGCCTCGTTGCGCAATCCGTCGCCGTGGGTACCGGCGTAGAAGTGGAGGGTGTAGGCGACGTTGTTATCCTGGATCGGATTGGCAGCGGCCTGTCCCACGCGCTGAGAGTAAAAGGGCGTACCCACCACGATCAGGTTGTCGGGATCCTCGGCGCGAATGGCGGCGATCACGGCCTCGGCGTAGGTCTTGATCGTGCTCCACGACTGATCGATGGGCTCGTTATAGATCTCGTAGATGATGTTGTCGCGGTCGCCGTAGAGCCGCGCGATGTCGGTAAAGAACGTGATCGCCTCGCTCCGGTAGCGTTCGGCTTCGTGGGTGTGCCAGTCGACGATCACGTAGATGTCGTTGGCGATGGCCGCGTCGATGATGGCGCGCGCCTTTGCGAGCTGTGCCGCGGGGGAGTCGACGTAACCGCGGCCCGCGTCCCAGCTCTCCTTCACCCCGATAGCGGCCCGCACGAGGGAGGCATTCCAGTCCTGGGCGAGGTGATCGACGGTTTCGGCGCGGTAGTAGTCGTAGGTATCGCCGGCGTTGCTCCAGAAGAGGCTGTTGCCGGCTAGGCTGACCGGGTTTCCGTCGGCACCGTCGATGCGGTTGCCGTCGACCTGCAGGCGACCGTACTGGCTCACGACGTCCTGGGCGGTTGCGGCAACGGGGAATAGGGAGAAGAGCAGCACCGTCAACAGGGTGGCCCTCCCG
Source organism: Neolewinella xylanilytica (assembly GCF_002934605.1). Taxonomy (GTDB): domain Bacteria; phylum Bacteroidota; class Bacteroidia; order Chitinophagales; family Saprospiraceae; genus Neolewinella; species Neolewinella xylanilytica. The sequence goes on along the minus strand of NZ_PTJC01000007.1, from coordinate 65,878 downwards.
AAGGGGGTAAAAATTCGCGATAGCATGGGTTTCAATTACGGGTTTAGGCTCAGGTCCCGCCGCGGCGGGATCTCGGTACGGCCGGCGGTAAGAAAATCGGAGCTACCGGTGGCCGTGCCGACAAGTATAGGCTAAAATATCCGGTATTTCAGAACTTAACCGGGGTTTATCGGTGGTTGGTACGCATCCTGGGGGGATCAAACGGTGCAGGTTTTTTGCGCCGGAGCGCGGGAAGCACCCTATCCCGTAAACGGGCCGAGGATCCTACTCCCTTGCACCCGCGCCCCGCCGCCCAAAACACCCCGCAGTAACCGGTGGCCTGCCCGGTGCATCAAGGAATTCACCTCCCAAACTCCCACCGCATGGCCAACGAATGGTGGGGCACGCTGTCCATTTACGACCACCGCGAGCCCGTTTTCCTGAAATCCCTTATCCTGTTCGACCGGTTGGTGATCCCGCTGCCTGACCACCCGCTCGGCAACCAGACGTCCGAAGAACTCGACCGCCTGCACGCGGACGCGGCTTACCTGGCCAGCCACGAAGCGGCCGTGATCTACCCCTGGAAAACGGAGGCCTTTCAGGAATGGCAGACCGATTTTCTGCGGGAAGCGCTGGCCGTGGGAAAAACCGACACCAGCTACGACACCCGCCTGCTGCTCCAACAACGGACGGAAGCGCTCCGCCCCGCCGGCACGAACGCCATAACGGCCGTGCCGGTATACGGTGCCCGGGCGGACTACCGCAAAGCCTATACCCAGCTGACGGAGGTGGACGACCAGACGGCCATGATCGAAATCGCCCAACTCCTCAGCGTTCCGGACGGCCCGGTCCCGCTGGAAGCGATCGTCCGCTTGCGGGAACGCGAAAGCTTCCGCTCCGCCCTGCGCGCTTTCCGGAGCTGGCAGACCGACCGGCTGCCGGAGCTGCTGGGCGACGCGCCCGTTCGGAATGCCAACCTAATCCGCGAGGAATTCGAATACCTCCTCGGGCGCTACGAGGAGGAACTCGGTAACGGCCGCTTCGACCGGAAAAAGATCGCCGTCACCACCGTACTCGGACTCGGGGCGGTAGTGGCCGCCGCCCTCGGCGAACCGGGCGTGGGGGCGGGGCTCCTCGGCGGAACGGCTTCCCACCTGTTCTCGCTCCGCCAGTGCCTGCGACCGGCCTGGAAAGCGGTACGCGACCGGCCCTGTGAAGCGGCGGGGGTAATTTTCGAGGGCAATACCCTGGTTTAGGAACGACCGGGTACCCAATGTAGACGGCGGAATACTAAATGACGACCGGCCATCGCTCCTTTACTTTACCGTATGCAGCGAAGAACCTTCCTCAAAGCCGCCGCGCTCACTACCGCCGGAATCACCGCCGTCACCGGATTGTACACCTGGCGGATCGAGCCGTACTGGCTGGAATTCGTCCGCCGGGATATGCCCATCCGGAATCTACCCCCAGCGCTGGAGGGCAAAACACTGTTGCAGATCAGCGACATCCACGTGGGTAACCGTTTTGATTACCAGTACCTCATCGACTCCTTCCGGGAAGCCCAGGCCCTCGACCCCGATTTCGTGGTCTACACCGGCGATTACGTCAGCTACGAAGGTCCGGAGCAACACCGGCAACTCGACGAGGTACTGGCGCACACCGTACGGGGGAAACTGGGCACCGTAGGCATCCTCGGTAACCACGACTACGGAAAGAACTGGTCGGAGATCGACGTGGCCGAGCGCATTAACGAACAGCTGACCGCTGCGGGCATCACCGTGCTCCGAAATGCGCGAACGACGGTGGCCGATCTCACCTTCCTCGGTATCGACGACTATTACAGTCCGAACTTCGCGCCCCAACTGATCATGGAGCACCACGACCCCGCGGCGCCCACCGTAGCCCTTTGCCACAATCCGGACGTCTGCGACCTCGACGTGTGGAACGGCTACCGGGGCTGGATCCTGGCGGGGCACACCCACGGCGGCCAGTGCAAGCCGCCCTTCCTGCCACCGCCCTTACTCCCCGTAGAGAACGAACGGTATACGGCCGGCACCTTCGACCTGTACGACGGGCGTACGCTGTACATCAACCGGGCGCTGGGCCACCTGTGGCCGGTGCGGTTTAACGTGCGGCCGGAGATTACGGTGTTTCGGTTGCGGGGGGAAGCCTGACGGATAATTATTACCGCAAAAAGAATCGTACCCCGACCGGCACGCTGACCGCCGTACCCCAGTCTCCGTTGACCGCGTTCCGGTTGAGGGTTACGCCCGTTTCCAGCGCCAGGTTGTCCCGCACGAACCACTGTGCGCCCACGCCGCCGAAGAGGGAAAAATCATTCCGGTCAACGGGTAGGTCGCCTAGGGCAGCATCGGTCCGATATACTAAACGCCCTACCCCGGCACCGGCCTCTCCGTACCAGACCAGGTTGCGGTTCGTCGTAAAGTAATAGCGGCCACTCAGCGAGGCCAGGATCTGCGAGCTTCGGAAGGAACGGTCAACGGAGGTCGTACCGAAGTTGTACCGGCCCCCGCCCGCCCCGACGGAGAGGCCCGCCGCGATGCGGTCGGTCAGGAAGTAATGGCCGCCGATATTTACCGCGCCGTAAGTGACGTCCCGGGCGAATGTAGTCTGCAAAAGCTGACTACCCAGCATGACCGATCCGGCGCTGAAATTACCGGCCGGCTTGCCTTCGCCGGACCGTCGACCGAGGACAATCTCGATTTGGCCGCCAAGTACGAGAACATTCCTCCGGCTGCGTAGGGTATAATCAAGGGTCGGTCCGACCCGGATACCGGCCAAGAGGGGAAACTGCAGGCCCGCCCCCAAATTCAGCTCTTCCAGACCGTACACACCATCCTTGTTCACGCCCACTCCGGTACCAAGCTGTCCGTACACGCCGAGGCGCTCGCCGTTGATGGCGTAATACCGTACGTAAGGATTTACATAAACGTTCCAGTAGTTGAATTCACTCGAAGCGGTAGCGGCCGGGTAGCGAGTGGTCAAAATACCGAGGGTGCCGCCCACCACCAACCGATTAGTCAGGGCGTAACCGTAGGTCGGCTGAAGGGAAAATTGGCTGACTTTGGTATCGAAGTCGTAATATATCCCCCCCAGGTCACTGGACGTCGAGGCTGAGGATTGGTTGCCAAGGGTTACGATGTGATCGCCCCGTTGGATCTGGGCGTGGGCAAAGAGGGACAGCAAAAAGAAAAGAAGGGTAAAGGTGTTTTGCATAAGGGTTGTAGTTGTTGCAACCAAAAGACTTCCGAAAGTAAGGGGTCAGTTGGTTGATGCGTTAAAAATATAGGTGGTGGCGGCCAATACCGGGCGGGTAACAGGGGGCCTCCTGAAGCGCGCGTAAACTATCCCGGTTTCCATTCGCCAGCCGACGACCAAGCCCCTTGTGACGGAAAGTAGTTGCACGATCCTGCCGGCTACCGCAAAAAGAACCGCACCCCGCCCGTCACACCAATGTTTGTATAGCCGTCGCCATCCTGGGAATACCGCCGCAACTGCGGGCCAAATTCCAGCGCGATGTTATCCTGGAGGAAATACTGACCTCCTGTTGCTGCCGTATAGGCGTGCTGCCTCGATTCAGGGGTCCCGATGCTACTCTGGTCACTCCGGTCAGAATGAAATATACTATACCCGGCGCCCGCCTCCGCGTACCAAAGCAATCTTCCAACGGGAACCAGGTAATAGCGACTGCTTAACGATGCAGAGAGCCGGTAAGGCCATTCTACAGGTCGCGTGGTGGGTTGAAGGTCTACTCGTCCCACGGCAACTCCCAGCGACAGCCCCACCGCCCAGCGCTTTGTCAAAAAGTAGTGCCCGCCGAGGTCGACAGAGCCGGACGTTATAAATTTACTCAGGCCGATGCTAGCCAGCTGCCCGCCAAGCATTAGCGCTCCGGCACGAAGGCTGCTCACGGGGGATGCTCCATCCCGTCCCTTTGAGTTTAGGACGACCTCGATTTGCCCGCCCAGTGATAGATAGTTTGTGCCCGACCGCACGGTATAGTCCACCGCCGGTCCAACCCAGACCCCAGATGTCAGCGGTACCTGTAGGCCGGCCCGCAGGTTTACCCGGTCGAAGCTGGAGAACGTTTGTTGAACGAGGCCCAACGTGCTACTAACCTGCCCGTATACCCCCAGTCGTTCCCGGTTCACGAAGTAGTAGCGCAAGTAGGGATCGAGCGAGACACCCCAATTCCACTGTCCAAACCATCGGCTAACCATACCGTTCGGGGAGCCACCCACCACCAAGCGATCGGTCAGCGCATACCCATAGGTGGGAGCGAGAGAAATGTAGCTGTACCGGTCTCCCAATACAAAGCCCAGTTCGCCAAAATCAGCCGCATGGAACAGTTGAGTGGGGCCTTCTAAACTGTACGTTTGGTTAAGCGTGACGATGTGATCACCGCGCCGAATCTGGGCGTGGGCAAAGAGGGAAATAAGGCAGCAGAGTAGGGCAAAGGTGTGTCGCATTAAGGGTGCAATAGGTGGGGCCGAAAGATTCCTGAAATCTAGGGGCTTTCTGCTGACGCATGAAAAAAATTTGCGGTGCGCTCCTCCCACCAAAGTGTACCATGCCCGTTGAAAAACCAGCTGATGCCACTCCCTCATGCTACCTTGCCCCCGATCAGCGACCGCATGCCACTACCCCCCCTCACCGAAGACCAGGGCAAATGCCTGGACGCCCTGCTGATCAAGGGTGATTATACCGACGCGGACGAGGTAGCCGAATTGCTCAGCGAAGCCGGAATGGCGCAAAGCTCCGGGCGGCCCTTCACCCGCGCCGCCGTGCACAAGATCCTCAAAGACCTGGACCGCGACCTGATCGACGCCCCGACCGTGGGGCGGATAACCGCAGACCGCCGGATAGCCTTACTCGGGCAGCGGGGGGTGGCCGCCAACCCGCAACTGAAGCAACTGGCCGCCACCGCCCTCCGCTACGATTCGCCCCGGCGCAGCCGTTTCGGATTCAACTACCGCGGCCAGTACGGCGCCAGCGCGGGACTGGCCCTGATCGCCGACGACTACGCCGCCTTCAACCAACACTACCGCCAGTTCCAGTATTATCACCACTCCGGCTACGGATCGCCTCCCCCCACCCTGGTCGAGCAGCTTAAGCTAGTGGCGGAACCCGACTTCTGGACGTGGCGGGATATCGGATTGCAGTATTTCCTCCTGGCCCAGCTCAGTCGGCACCCGTCCGCACTCGACGATCGGATGACCGCTACGGCCGCGGCGATTCTGCAGCGCCAGGACTTTCTCGGCATCGAAGCTTACCGCTTGCCCGAACGGGTCGGGATCCTGCGCCTCGACGCCCTGCTACAGGATGAAGTTATCCGCCGCAAGCACTTCGACCTCGACCAGCTCTATACCCTGGTCAGCGGCGGCGACACCGACGGTGCCCTGCTGCGGGAGCGACTGGACACCTCCGAAGGCGACCTCGATTTTGTCGACTTCGCCTTCCTGGCGGCCGCTTACCGCGCCGGCACCATGGACGCCGACGCGATGGCCATGCACCTGGCCACCAACCACGAAACCCAGACCAAGGCCGCCTACGCCGCCTTTGCCTTATGGGCCGAGGACCGGCGCGGCCGGAAAGTAACCGACGCGGACCTGGCAAACGCCGTCGCCGAGGCGCCCGCTCCCGACCGCCTGGAAGCCATCGTCCTGCTCTGGGTGGCCAACTGGCTGGGATTGCAGCTTCCCGCGGAGCTCACCGACCGCACGATCGCCACCGCGGCCCAGCTGCTGACTGACCGGCAACACCCCTACGTCCTGGGCGAGCTGCTGAACGGCCTGGCCGCCCTGCTGCCCCTGCACCCGGAACGAAGCAACTGGCAGCGTGCCGCGGAGGAGCTGGCGCAGCGGCACGGCTTCCACTACCTCCTGGCCCTGCAGCCCGTGCGCCCCCGCTGGGAAAGCGCCCTGCGGCAAGTGGAGCGGCTGGTACTAGCGGATAAGCGGAAGACCAAGGCGGAGGAGGGCTCGGTGCAGCAACCGGCCCTGCGTACCGTCTGGATCGTGGATTTCGACCGGCACGACATCTACCCCAAGGAACAAAAACTAGGCCCCCGCGGCTACTCCAAGGGCCGTAAACTGCGGTGGGACGAGCTCTTCCAACCGGCTTTCCGACAGTACCGGGAGCCACAGGACCTGAACGCCGTCCACGGACTGCGGTACTACGACGGTCGGCCGGTACGATTGGACAGCTATCTAAACGACGACTACGTCACCATCCACTTCGAACGGCTACTTTACGAACTGGCCGATCATCCCCGGCTGCTGCTCGGTGAAGGAAAACGCCTGCCCCTGACCGTGACCGTCGGCCAGGCCGGCGTCACCGTAGAGGACCGGGACGACATGCTCCAACTGCGGTTCGAGCCGCCGGTGACCAGCCCGGGTAACTACCAGCTCCGCCAGGTCACCCCCACCCGCTACCTCGTGTACCACCTTAGCGACCGGCAACGGGAGCTGGCCGCTTCCATCGGCTACGGCCTGGACGTACCCGCTTCGGCCCGGGAACGGCTGGAGGCCACCATCGAGGGCATGCGCGGCGACGTGAGCGTACAATCCGATACCGACCTACTGCGGAGCGACCTGCCCGTCGTCTCCGGTGCCACGCGGCTCAGTCTGCACTTGCTACCCCTCGGCGAGGGCTACCAGGTGCAGCTGCTCGTTCGCCCGGTAACCGACCCGCCGCTGTATTACCCGCCGGGAGAGGGCATGCGGCGGAATCTGGTAGCCGGGGAGGACGGCCGGCGCATCCTGGAGCGGGACCTCGAGGCGGAAACGGAGGCAGCCCGTGCGCTGGTGAGCGATTGCCCCTCCCTCGGTGCGCCCATTGCCGGCAGCAACGAGTGGGAACTCACCGACGAACACGCTACCCTTGCCTTCCTGCTGGAACTGCAGGAGCTGGTGCAGGCCGACCGGGTGGAGGTCGAGTACCCCCGCGGCGAGCCCCTGCGCCTGACGTCCCTGGCCGACTTCGACAGCCTCAAGCTGCGGGTGGGCAAGAAGCGCGAATGGTTCGAGGTAAGCGGGGAGTTGCAGCTCGACGAAAATCGGGTGCTCGACCTGCAGCTCCTCTTCGAGCAACTGCGAAACAACAACAACGGCGGCTTCATCCGGTTGGGAGCCGGGGAGTTCGTGGCGCTGACCGACGAGATGCGGCAACGTATTCAGCAGCTCGACGGCATGCTGCACGAGCGCGGCAAGAGCCGGCAACTGCCCGTCCTGGCCGCCGCGCCCTTTTCGGAGCTCCTGGAAGGCTTCGACGACGTGGCGTACGATGCCGCCTGGCACGAAAGTCTCCAACGGATCGAATCCGCCAGGCACCTGCGCCCCGCCGCCCCGAAAAATTTTCACGCCGACCTGCGGCCCTACCAGCGGGAGGGCTACGACTGGCTGTCCCGCCTCGCGGCCTGGGGCGTCGGGGCCTGCCTGGCCGACGATATGGGCCTCGGGAAAACCGTACAGGCCCTGGCCGTACTGACTATGCGCGCGGAATTGGGCCCCGCCCTGGTGCTGGCCCCCGCCTCGGTAGTGCGCAACTGGCGGGCGGAATGCGAACGCTTCGCCCCGGCGCTCACGCCCATCGTACTGGCCCGGCGCAGCGACACCCACCTGCTACCCCAGCTCGGGCCCGGCGACCTGCTGCTGGTGAGCTACGGCCTGCTGACCTACGTGGCCGACGAGCTCACGGCTATCCCCTACGCTACCGTGGTGCTGGACGAGGCCCAGGCCATTAAGAACCCCACCACCCAGCGGGCGCGGACCGTTCGCGAGCTGCAGGCCGACTTCCGCATCGCCACCACCGGCACGCCGATCGAGAACCACCTGGGCGAGCTGTGGAGCCTCTTCCGCTTCCTGAACCCGGGCTTACTGGGGAGCAAAAAGACCTTCGGAGAGCAGTACGGAGCACCGATCGCCGCGGGTGATCAAGGGCGGCGCGACCAACTACGCCAACTGGTGCAGCCCTTCATCCTGCGCCGCCGGAAGGACGAGGTACTCCGCGAACTGCCGGCCAAGACCGAGGTGGTGCTCACCGTCACTCCCACGCCCGAAGAGGCGGCCCTGTACGAGGCATTGCGCCGGGAGGCCCTGGCCGAAATCGCCGAGGCCCCGCCCGAGAAAAAGAAATTCATCGTGCTGCGGCAACTGACCAAACTGCGGCAGGCAGCTTGCCATCCGCGGCTGGTCCGCCCGAAAAGCAAGCTCCCCGGCGCGAAGCTGCAACTGGTGGCCGAAACGGTGCGCGAGCTATTAGACAACGGCCACAAAGCCCTCGTCTTCAGCCAGTTCGTGAAACACCTGAAACTGGTGGAGGACTGGGTGCGGGAGGCCGGCATCCCGTACCAGTACCTCGACGGCTCCACCCCGGGCAAGGAGCGCGAACGGCGGGTGGATGCCTTCCAGGCGGGCGATGGGCAGCTCTTCCTGATCAGCCTGAAGGCGGGCGGTACCGGGCTGAACCTCACCGCGGCCGACTTCGTCCTGCACCTCGACCCTTGGTGGAACCCCGCCGCCGAGGACCAGGCCAGCGACCGCGCCCACCGCATCGGGCAGCAGCGGCCGGTGACCGTGTACCGCTTCGTGAGCGAGGGAACCATCGAGGAGAAAGTGCTGGCCCTGCACGCCGACAAGCGCGACCTGGCGGACCAAATCCTGGCGGGGACGGGAAAATCGGCCGGACTCGAAATCGAGGAGATTTTGCGGATGCTGGGGCCCGGATAGGTCCCCCTAAGCCCACGGCGTTCAGCGGATCCCTCGACCCCTTGAACCGGGGAATAGCGCAGCGACGATCAGGTAATCATGCCCGCCTACGACAAGGATGGCGCCGGCGCGCGGGAGCCTGTTTAAATACCCAGAAATAGGGATCAAAATACCCATCCATCCCGGTAACAAACGCCGTGGCAGCGGTACAAATACCCTGCTGACGACCAGGTCCGCATCCTGGTCTCCTTTTCACACTATTCAACAACACAGCATGTTACCTACACACTACCCATTTTTCCGGCGCGTCACCCGTGGTGACTACGCCCCGCTCCGCAAACCGATTCTTCACCTGCTGCTCCTCTTCCTGTTGCTGGGCAGCCTTTCGCTGCAAGCGACCCACTTCCGATATGGCTCGATCAGCTGGCGCCACCTAGGGGGAACTACGGTGGAATTTAAAATCCAGCAATCGTGGCGAATGTCCGTCGGGTACGGTTTCCCCGGGATACCTTCCGTCGGCAGTACCACGCCGCAGTTCGTGGACGCCATTTACTTCGGTGACGGGGCGTTCCAAAATTTTCAGTTGACGGTCACCGCCGTCAACCCGACCGAAGACTGGTTCTTCGGTGAGACCACCGTTACCCACACGTATGCCTCCGCCGCGGAATACACCGCCTTTTTCTTTGGCTGCTGCCGCATTGCCGGACTTGCCAACGCGCCCCAGGGCGACTGGTACGGGCAAACGATCGTGGACCTAACGGGCACGAACTTCGGCAACGATTCTCCGATCACGGCAATCTCCCCGATCGTTAACCTGGTGGGAGGCACCAGCAGCAGTTTCTTCCTGCCGGCCACGGATCCGGATGGCGATCCCCTCCGCTACCGCATGCCCACGGCCAGTGAATACCGTAGCGGAAATATTTCCGGACAGACGGTTACGCCAAGTGGTACGGTCACGTTGAACACCGGCGGAGCCTCCGTGGGCGACCTGTTCGTGGTCATCGTCGTGGTAGAGGATCTGGACAACAACGGCAATCCCAAGAGTATGACGATGGTCGATTTTCTCGTGCGGGTGGTAGAATCCTCCGCGCCGCCGGCTTTCGACTACGCCATTACCCCGCCGGATAACAGCGTGATCTTCGTCGGCCCCGGCCAGCCCGTGAACTTCTCCGTTCGGGCCAGTGACCCCGACCCCAGCAGTACGGTCACCCTTAACGCGGTCGGCTCCCCCCGCGGCAGCACCTTTACCCCCGGCCTGCCGACTACCGCGAACCCCGTAAGCTCCACCTTTAGTTGGACGCCGGCCCTCAGTGACATCGGGACCAACGTCATCAACATCACCGCTACGGATAACGGCGGCACCCAAACGTCGACCAACGTTTCCATCGTGGTCAGCCAGCGGCCTACCTTCGACGTTCCCCCGACGCCGGCCACCAGCACCCACAACGTAGTCACCCCCGGCGAGGAAGTGACCTTCACGGTGCAGGCCTCCGATCTCGACCCCGCCGATCCGGTTTCCATTACCGAGGCGATCCACAAGGTGTCCGGCGATGATTTCACCAGCCTCGGGGCGACGCTCACGCCCGCCCTCCCCACGCCGGCCGCCAACCCTACCGCTACGGTCTTCAGCTGGACACCTACCCAAGCACAGTGGGGACACCAGCACGTAGTATTCAAAGCGGAGGACAGCTTTAGCGAGACCAACACTCACGAAGTGGCCATTCTCGTCAACACCACCCCAGTCTTCACCAGCACTCCGGAAACGACCGCAACCGTCGGCGTACTGTATACCTACCTCATCGAGGCCATCGACCCCGACATTGACTTCGGTGACGCCCTGGAAATCCTGGGACTGGGCCTTCCCGGCTGGCTGACGATTACCGACAACGGCGACGGCACGGCCGTGCTTAGCGGCACCCCCGCCGCCGGCGACGTGGGTACCCACACCGTCACGGTAGAGGCGCAGGATATCTATCACCATCAGAACGTGCCCGCCGTGCCCAGACAAATGTGGCAACTCGAGGTGACCGGCGACGACCCCGGCGGCACCAGCTATGCCTCCTTCTGGCTGGAAGCCGAATGCGCCGAAGTAGGCACTTACTGGAAGTCCGTCAGCGATAACGCAGCCTCCGGACAAACGTACATCTACGCTCCGGGGAAACGCTCGGTCAGCAATCCGCCGCGGGACATTCCCGACACCCGCGTTCGCTTCACGGTGGAAAAGGCTGAGGCGGGATACTACACCATGATGGTCCGGCTGTTCGCTCCTAAATCGGATCGCGATTCGTACTGGATTCGCGCGAACGGCGGATCGTGGATCAAGTGGAACGCCATCGAGTGCGGGCAGGACTTCAGCTGGGCCACCTTCCCCGATTCGCTACAGCTGACCGCCGGAACCAACACCATCGACTTTGCTTACCGGGAGGGAAAAACCCTGCTCGACAAAGTGTATCTGGCCAAAGCCGCTACCATGCCCACCGGTTTCGGTAGCGATGCCACCAATTGCGGTTCCCCCGTCAACCAGGCCCCCGTAGCCCTCATCTCCGCCGATCCGTCGGGTGGCATCGGCCCGCTGACGGTAGACCTGGACGCCAGCGAAAGCTACGACCCCGACGGCACCATCGCCGACTATTCCTGGAACTGGGGCGGAGGCAGCGCGAGCGGCATGACCACCCAGGTAACCTTCGCACCCGGTAGGTACGCCATCACCCTTACCGTCACCGACGACCAGGGTGACCAGGATACCGACATCGTATCCCTCCGCGTCCTCGACCCGACCGCCGATACCGACGGCGACGGCGTACTCGACGGAACGGACAACTGCCCCGATGTCGTCAATGCCGGACAGGAGGATTACGACGGCGACGGAGTGGGAGACGTATGTGACAAGGATATCGCCCCGCCGCCGCCCTTCGTATTCGAAGCCGAGTGCGCCGATCGCAGCAACCTCTGGCGGCTCTTCGCGGACACCGACGCCAGTGAGAACCTGTTCGTTGCCTTTACCGGCTGCCGGTGCATCGAGGAACCCCAACGGCAGAAATCCGAAAATTTCCTCCACTTCAACCTGACCACCACCACCTCCGATACCTACTACTTGTTTCTCCGTATCGGCACCCCGAACGTCGGACGCAACTCCTTCTGGGTACGGGTAGACGACGGTGACTGGATCAAGATGTGGAAGGAAGCCGATGGAAGCCACCTGCTGACCAGCGGCATGGAATGGCGGAAGGTAAACGACGACACCCGGGAAGTTTCCTTCGACCTCGACCCGGGCAAGCATACCATCACCATTGCCCCCCGCGAACCCGGCACCAAACTGGACAAAGTGATCCTGAGCCCGTATGACGTACTACCCACCGGTGAGGGTGATATGGCCACCAACTGCACCGAGGCTAAATCGCAGGACCTGGCATCCCTGCGGCAGGGAGCGGTAGTGTACGACGATGCGCTATTCGCCACCGAGCCCGTAGCGGTCTACCCGAACCCCACCGTGGACCGGCTGACGGTGGAGCTGACCGATGGCTACGTGGGTGAAGTCAATATGACGGTAACGGATATGATGGGCCGTACGGTCCGCCAGCGTACCGGCAATAAGGAGGACCAATACTTCCGCACGGAGTTTTCGGTGGCCGAGCTGCCGGCCGGCCCCTATTTCCTGCGCATACTGGAGGGCGATTGCCAGTCCTTGCAACGGTTTGTGCGGATGTAATCGGCTAGTTGATTTACCACTCCGAGGGGTCGGCGCCATAAGGGTGCCGGCCCCTCTTTTCGTAGCAAGCGACCCTACCCAACGGTGGGAGTTGGCCGACGGACCGTGGGAACGCCCGGAAATTAGCGTAATTTGCTCCGCTCCCGCGCGCCGCCGCCCACCGATGGTTTTCCCTGCGGTTGCAGCCATCGAACCGAGGCATGCGGGTCCGCGCTTTTAAGTATTTCCCGTATGCCCACCCGTACCCGCCGGCGCTTTTTGCGCCAACTTTCCACCGGATTGCTTGCCGCGCCGTTACTGACGGACGCCGCCGTCGCGCAGACCTTGCCCGCCCCGCCCGCTCGCCCGGCCCCCAACGACCGCATCAACCTGGCCTGCATCGGCCTCGGTATCCAGGGTTTCAGCGATTTGGCCGCGGCCCTTCGGCACCCGAACGTGGAGCTGGTAGCGGCCTGCGATCTGTACACCGGCCACCTGGAACGTTTCCGGGAAGTTTACGGGGCCGATCCCTTTCTGACCCGTGATTACCGGGAGATACTGGCCCGACCGGACGTGGATGCAGTCATCGTAGCCACCCCCGACCACTGGCACGACACCATCACCATCGAAGCCCTCGACGCGGGGAAGCACGTCTACTGCGAGAAACCAATGGTCCAGCAATTGGCGGAGGGCCGGGCGGTGCTCGACGCGGAAGCGCGCAATCCGGGCATCCTGATCGTGGGCAGCCAGCGCGTCAGTTCCATCCTGACCGAACAGGCCCGGGAAATCTACCGCCGTGGCGACCTTGGGCAGCTGGTACTGGTAGAAACCTTCAACGACCGCTTCGACGCGCTGGGCGCCTGGCAGTACTCCATCCCCCGCGATGCCTCCCCGGAGACCGTCGATTGGGACACCTTCCTCAAGGATACCGGAGCCCTTCCCTTCGACGCCCAACGCTTCTTCCGCTGGCGCAACTACCGCGATTACGGAACGGGGGTGGCCGGCGACCTCTTCGTCCACCTCTTTTCCGGCAGCCACCGCATCCTGGATTCCCTCGGGCCCGAGCGGATCTACTCCACCGGCGGTCTGCGCTACTGGAAGGACGGCCGTGACGTGCCCGACGTATTCATCGCCAGCTGCGACTACGGCGAGCAGGATAGCCACCCGGCCTTCAATATGCAGCTGCGGGTCAACTTCGTCGACGGCGGCGGGGGTGGCTCGCGCACCCGCTTCGTCGGCACCGAGGGCAGCCTGGAGGTCACCGGTAGTGCGCTAACCCTAAGGCGTAAAACGCTCCCCACCGCACCCGGCTACGGCGGTTGGGACACCTACAATACCTTCCCCGAGGCTACCCGCGAGGAGTTCGAAACCTGGTACCGCGATCAGTACCCGCCCGTAGCGCCCACCGTGGTCGGCCCCGAGGAATGGACCTACCGCACGCCGGAGGGATACAGCGACCACGTGCACCACTTCGGCAACTGGTTCGAGGCCATCCGGAACGGCGGTAAGGTGGTGGAAGACGGCGCCTTCGGTTTCCGTGCCGCCGCCCCGTCGCTGGCCGCGAACCTGAGCTACTTCGACCGGCGGGTCGTCGAGTGGGACCCGGTGGAGATGAAATTGAGATAAGGCGGTCGCCTGGACGTAGGGCTTGGCACCTATTCCGGCCTGATCGGCATTATTTTCCAGCGCTCCGCCGCCGTCCTTCGCCGTTCCGGTACCACGGACCGGCTACGAAAGGGAACACGCGCTCATCCGAGAATCGTCTGCCGAACACGATAAGGGCCCACATCCAAAGATTCCGCCACTTGGCCGTGGCTTCGAAGGTTCGATCACTGCTTTACGAAGCGTTCGATCGTCTGGCACTGACCCTGAAGCAGTTGGAGGTAGTAGATGCCGTGCGGCAGATCCTCCACGGAAAGCTCGCTGCGTAAAGTACGGTCCTCCTTGTAACGGCGCAGGTGGCGTACTTGGCGACCCAGGGCATCCACGACGGCAAAGGCGACCTCTCCCGTATACCCGTCGCTCAATTCCACCGTGACGATGTCCGTGACGGGATTAGGGAATACGGAGAACCTGGCCGCGGTAAACATCGCATCCTCGTAGGGAAATACTTCCTCTCCCGACGCTTTACTCAGGGAATAGGTCGAGGACAGCAGGCAATTTTGGGCGGCAGCACCGGTGCCGAGGGGAAGGGCATCCGTAGTCGAGAGAAGTATCTTGTCTAACTTGGTTCCCGGCTCCCGGGGAGCGACCGTGACGGTGTGTTTGCCGGGACCGAGGTAGAAAAATACCGGATCTGCATCGTCGTTTACGCGCCGCCACTCGAAACCGGAGGTCAGGAGTGGACCACCATTCGATTCCCGCCACATCTTGATCCAGTTGCCGCCGTCTACCCGTACCCAAAAGGAGTTGCGACCGACATCGGGGGCCTCTAGCCGGAAGAAGAGGTAAAAGGTATCCTCCTGGGGGCTAACGAAGTCGTAGTTCAAGTGCTGATCCGCCTGCCGCATCGTCGGCTCCCCTTCACAACGGCAGCCGGTATAACTGACAAACCTATTGCCGCTCGCCTCGGTGCTTTCACTGAGTCTCCAGTTGCGGTCGCGGACGGTACATTCCGCTTCGAAGGAAAAGGGTGGTGAGCTTGGTATCCCGCTGGGAAGCGTCACCTTCAGGGCCAGGCTGGTAGTATTGGTATTACCCGTATTATCGGTCACCTTCAATTTCACGGTATAGACCCCGGCGGCAAAAATTACCGTTGGCGTCGGACCGGTGGCACTACCACCTTGCCAGGTCCAGGCATACTGTACGATCTGTCCGTCGTAGTCGTAGCTCTCGCTACCATCTAGGTGTACCGTGAGCGGGGCGGCTCCCTGCGTCACCGAAGCGGTAGCAATGGCCGTAGGCGGCTGGGGAGCCAGGATGGAACAGTTCGTCGACGGTTCGCCGAATCCGGTGGGCTGGGTGGGATCCCGGGCCAGGAAGAGTTTATCGATGATGGTCCCCCCCTCGCGGAAGGCAATGTCGACGGTATTACTTCCGGCCGAGAGTTCCAGAAGAGTAGGCAGGGTAGCCCAGCTGAATTTCCGGTCGCAATCGATGTTGTTCCACCGGATCCAATGGCCACCGTTAGCGCGGATCCAAAATGAATCTTTGCCGGAGTTCCGGGTAAAGGCGCGGAGGTGCAAGAAATAGCTCCCGGCTTCGGCCCGTTCGACAGTAAAGCGGATACGGTTGTCGGGTACGTCCGCCGGCGGGCGGACGGTAAATCGTTGGCCGGGCGCGTATACGAAGGCATGGTTGGAAGCGTCGCTGTCAGCTACCACTTCCCAGTTGCTCCCCACTACGCCGCACTCCGCTTCCAGCCAGTATCCGGATAGCGTACCGCTTCCCGGCTGACACGCATCTCCGACACCATCTCCGTCGGTGTCGGACTGATCGGGGTTGGCGATCCCGGGGCAGTTGTCGGTTTCTATGGACGTTAGTTCGGTTTCCAAGAAAGCATCAGCGGGCCGTGCGCAGGCGGCGACAACGTCCTCCGGGTGGCCGTCGCCGTCCCGATCAACGTACCAGCTTTGACCGGGGTAGGACAGTGGATCGTTGTCGTCGCAGTCCAGGGAATTACGAACGTAGCCAATGGGCTGGAAGCATGCTTCTTGCGCATCATTGGGATCACCGAATCCGTCGGCATCGGCATCGGCGTAGAAGGTCGTCGGCACACTGACGGAACTATCGTAAGGATCGCAATCTCCCGTATCCGCCACCCCGTCATTGTCGTCGTCCGTATCGCAAACGTCGCCGATGCCGTCCCCATCGAAATCCTCCTGGCCGGGATTATAGGTAGTCGGGCAGTTGTCCTCATCGTTGTCGATACCGTCATTGTCGGTTACATATTCAACGGCGCCTATGGAGGGGGGGGTGCCCCTGAGTTCCCCGTAAAAATCCGCCGTCACCTCCGACACGGCGACACCGGCACCGGCCAGGGCGCTGGTGAATTGGGGATCGATGCTAATGGAGTGGGCCCCCTGCCCTGAAGTACTTTGCCATTCCTCCAGGTCCGTCACGGTTGAATTTTCCCACCGCCCCAGGTAAGTACCTTCAGTGAAGAGGTCGTTGTAGTCCATATCTAGCGAAACGGCACCGTAAACCACCACCGCCTTCTCCTTGCTTGCTTGGAAGATATTGTTCTTGACCGCTACGTTCTTTGCGAAGGTTAAGTCGAAGGCTGGAACGTTGTTCCCGCTTGCATTCACGGTGTTGTGATAGAACTGGAGATAGTCCGCATTGGACAAACCAACCGCCAGCGATTTGGTCGTAACGGAAATGAAATTGTTCGCCACCAAGACCGGGGCGGCCGGCGTACCCTTCCAGCTGTTCACGCAGAGCCCGCAATCACCATAGTAAAACGTAACCGTTCCCCTAATCCTGTTCCCGGTAAACGACCCGCCCTGTAGTGATTGAAGGTAAACGCCGGTATAAAAGAAATCCTCCACCAAGTTACCCGTGATCTCCGTGCCCGTGGGTGGGGAGCTAGCCGATCCACTAAAGTAGATTCCGTAAGACGCACCCGTGATCCGATTGCCCCGAATGCGAATGTTACTGGCCAGCGACGGTTTGAGGTAAAGGACCGCGTGGTCGGGGTCGGGGGCGGCCACCTCCGCCCATAATTGGTTGCCTTCGATTAACAAATCGTCCGCCTGGTTAATCACCTCCAGCGCCCTGCCGTCGAAAGAGGTGGCCGTAATTTCCAGTTCCAGCAGGCGGATGTGGGAGGCATTATTTAGCCGGATCACGTATTTCCCTTGGGAGGTCACGGTTACCTTCCCGACAACGCCCGGCATAGGCTGGAAGGTAATCGTGTTGGTGGCCGATGTGCCGGAGATTTTCCCTATCTCCACCTGCTCGTCGTAAGTGCCCTCCGCTACGTTAAACACCACCGCTCCCGCGATGCCCTCGGTGATTAGATCCGCTACCGCCGCGTTGATCGTAGCGTAATCCGGGGCGTTTCCCCCGATGGTGAATGTCCCTTGAAGCTGTGCAGGTAAGGGGGAAAAGCAAAGTACCAAGGCAAAAGTCGCAACCAATTTTTGCAGTTGGGCCAGAAGGGCCCGAAACGGATCGTGTGTCATAGTGATCTAGCAGTAGTTTAAGCAATAGGACTGGCTGGCCCGCAACCCTGAAGTGAGGAAGTGATCAGCTCCACATATTCGTTTTCGGGTTTTGGCGTGCGATACGAGGCAGGCCTTTTCGGTTGGGCCCACCACCTGATTCAGGAGATTTAAACCATGGATGTTGTCCTTATCCAGCACCTCACGCTTCTTCGGAGAAGAGGAGTCGGATGCGAAAGATTAGCAACTTCCCCATAGCTGTTTTATGGAGGACCTGGCCCTGTTACCCCCAAAAAATCCAATCCTACATTATCGCAGCCGGTAGCTGGGGGGAATTCCCGGCCACGGGGTGCGGACATCCGCGGGAAATTTTACCAGCGGTAAAGTTGCGTGTCTTAGGTGCCGGGGTTACGCTGCTCCGAAAGGCTGTACGCCGCTCCTCCCGGACGAAGTTAATTTACAGCCTATTCTGGTTGCGCGAAGTGAAATGAAAAAAAATTTTTTACCGCTCCAGCCCCCGCTGGGCCCAGTCCATCTTGATAAAGCCGGCGGTCTCCTCGGCACTGTCGAAGGGGGAAACGGGATGACCGTCGCTGAGGACGCGGTAGCGGCCCGGGCCGATCACCTCCACGGAGGTTCCGTGGGCGAGGTGGACTTGCTTATCGTCCGCTTTTTCCACGCTAAGCCCCTCGGACTTAAGGGCATGACGGAGGTTTTGGATATCGTCGGACATGATTGCTTGCTTTAGTTTTTGGGAAGATAGGTATAGGGCCGGCGGGTAGGTGGCGTGAGCGGTGGAAAGCTCTACGATCCCTTCACGGTACGTGCGTAAAAGAACGGGCCGGCCCGGTGCCCGACGTGGGGCGCGAACTTCACCGTCACGCTTTCCTTGCCGGCCGTCAGGGCTTCCGGGAGGGGGTAGCGGACGTCAATGAAGCGCCCATCCGCCTTGCCGCTGATGTTCTCGGTGGCGATCAGCTCGCCGTCCACTAGAATATCAAAGGTCTTGGAACCGGTGAATCCGCCCCAGTACTCGAGCACCAGCGCCATGGGCGCGTCGGGTGTTACCGCCATGGTGAAGGACAGCCAGCCGCCGCGCTCCGACCCCCTGGCTTTCCGACCGCGGAAGTCCTCCAGCTGGTTGAGGTCCTCACCGGTGAAGTGGTGGTCGCGTTCTGGTTGCATCTCCCCCGGCTGGAATTCGTCGAAAGTAATGGCTTCCAGCTCCCGTTTGCGTTCCCGCTCCGCCTCGTAGGCGGCCTGCCGTTCCCGCCACTGCCGGTCGTTGAAGAGGTCGAGGTAGACGGAATAGTTGCGTTCGTGCACCCGGTAAAAGGGCCGCAGCTCCACCTCCCGGGGCGTCCCGATCCCTACGGTACGGAAGGTACTGGCCGCACCGGCTACCGGCTCGAGCCATTCGGCGGGGTCGCGGGATTCCGACATCAGTACCGGAACGTAGTCGGACGCCTCCGCCCCGACATCACCCTCCGGCCCGAGATCGGCCGCCAGCACCAGGGGACCGTGGAAGACGGCGATCCGGCTGCTGTCGTCCGGCATCGCCTCGAGGTGCAGCGAGAAGGGCATCTCCAGTTTTACCACATCGCCGTCGGCCCACTCGCGGGTCAGTCCGACGAAGGTGCCCGGCGCACTCGCCGCTTCCTGTGGCTCGCCGTTGACCGTGAGCGTGATGCCCGCCGTGGCCCAGGCCGGGTGGCGCAGGTAGAGGGTGAGCTCCCGGGGGGAATCCATGGCCAGGGTGAGTTCCGTGGCGGCTTCCTCCGGATACGTGGTTTGCTGGGTAACCGTCACGCCCCGTTCGGCCCAGTCGAGCTCGGAGGCAATGTACTGGCTCACGTACAGCTCGTTCTCACCGTGGTAGTAAATGTTGGCGCCGTACTTGCTGTGGGTTTCCATGCCGCTGCCTACGCAGCAGGTGAAATACTCCGGGTCCTGATATTCCTTGTGTCCGCCCATTTCGAGGGAGAGGTTGTAGATCACTCGGCCATCATCGGGGTGCTGACTGGACAGGATGTGGTTGAACAGCGCCCGTTCGTAGTAGTCGGCCACCTCCGCCCGTGGCTCCCACAGAAAGAGGTGGCGGGAGAGCTTGAGCATGTTGTAGACGTTGCAGGTCTCGGTGGTGCCGTCGCTGAGGCGGTGGGTGAGCGCGTCGGGCGCCCCGAAGTACTCGAAATTGCCGTGGCCCCCGGTGACGTAAGAATGGTGGTTAACTACGCGATCCCAGAAGAATTCCGCCGGCGCCCGGTCTGCTTCCTGCCCGGTAATTTCGTACAGCCGC
The DNA here is from genome assembly GCF_002934605.1 of Neolewinella xylanilytica. Taxonomy (GTDB): domain Bacteria; phylum Bacteroidota; class Bacteroidia; order Chitinophagales; family Saprospiraceae; genus Neolewinella; species Neolewinella xylanilytica. Next base: position 46,078 of record NZ_PTJC01000007.1, on the reverse strand, counting down.
GCGGAAGCGATCATCTTCGGGATCTGGGTGTTGCCGTGCTTACCGGGCAGGATATCCTCGCCCCGGGCCAGGGGGTCTACGATGGCTTCGTGGTGGAAGCGGCGCGCGATATCCAGGTAGCGTTGCTCCCGCGTATCGGCGTACAGATCCGCGAGGGTTTCCTGAACTCCCCCGAATTCGCAGTGCATGACTTCCTGCATATCCTCGTTGCTGAGGGGCAGGACGATCCCACCGATCCAGTCGGCGAAGTTCCGTTCCACTACCAACGCCCGTTCGATTCCGAGCAAGCGGTAGGCGTCCCGCAGCCCCGCCAGCACCTTATGGTGGGTGTAAAAGGGTGCCCAGATCCCGTTGAGGTCGAAGCCCTGAGAACGAACCTCCCCCTTCGCGATCTCCTCCTCGAAGATGCGCTGACCGTTGTCGAATGCCCCAAGGTACCCGCCGCCGTTGGCTTCCTGGACGGTGGCCAGCTCATCCACGATGTACACCGCCCGCCTGCGGAAGGTATCCCGCCCCGTGGTCTGGTGCATGAGGGACAGGGCGCTCAAGTAGTGGCCGAGACTGTGCCCCGCCAGCGATTCGGCCTCCCAGCCGCCGTAAGCTTCGGCCTTCGGCGCAAGCCCCGCCTGGATGCGGAAGCGGGCCAGCAGGCGATCCGGATCGTAGGAAAGCAGGGAGGCCTCGTTCAGCTCGGTGGCGTGCCGGAAGGGGCCGTCGAGCAATTTGACCTGGTGCAGTGGGAACGGTTCCACGGGATGGCGATCTTGGGCGAACAGGCTGGCGCTTAGCGCGACGAGGAGCAGAATTACCTGGTACATATGCTGGTGGACGGTTGAGGTACTAATGTACGTCGTTGAGGACCAGCCATAGCCCCCTGGCCTAACGAGCGAAGCGAGCATCCCCACCCATTCACTAATTCAGTCCCTCAACCATTCACCATTCCCACCCGTCGGCGGACCAGCTATCGCTGGGCAGACGACTGATGACCGGCGGCGACCAGCAATAGCTCCTGGTCCGCCGAGCGATAGCTCGTCTGCCCAGGAGGCGAGTCTTCCATTCCGAACCGTCGGCGGACCAGCTGTCGCTGGGCAGACGACTAACGCCCAACGAGCGAAGCGAGCATCCCCACCCATTCACTAATTCAGTCCCTCAACCATTCACCACCCCCACCCGTCGGCGGACCAGCTATCGCTGGGCAGACGACTAGTGCCCGACGAGCGAAGCGAGCATCCCCACCCATTCACTAATTCAGTCCCTCAACCATTCACCCCTTCAACCCGTCGGCGGACCAGCTACCGCTGGGCAGACGACTGATGCTACTCCACAATCACCTCATACAAGCCCGTAGCATACGCCTCCGGCAAGTCGACCAGCAGCCGAACGCCGTCCGTCTGCACCGTAGCGAAGGTGACGGTATTGAGCTCGTCCTTGGCGATGGGGTAGTCGCCCTGCGGCTCGACCGCCGACCAGCCATCGCCGGTGCGGTATTAAACCTGCCAGTCGGCGGGGATGCGGCAGCCGCCGTCCGGGCCGTCATCGAACCAGTAGACGCTCACCTTCGACACATTGGCCAGGGCGGGCAGGTCCACTTGGATCCATTCGCGGCTGTCCTTGCGGGGCCACCAGTGGAAATAGGGGACGGAGTGGTCGTTGGAATGCGCCGGCAGCAGCTGATCCCGGAGGGCCAGCAGGGGCTTTTCCTCCCCCAGCGAGGAGGTGAGCGTACTGGTGTAGGTCAGCGTAGGCGCCGGGCTCGGTTGGGCGGTCGCTTCCGTAGTCGCCAGCCACACGGCCATTTCGCCGGGGCCGCGGTTGTTCCAGAGGTGGTAGGGGACAAGGGTGAGGGGCCGGGGTTCCGAAGTCGACAGGCTGCCGTCCAGTTGGCGGTCCACGGTACGGGCCCGGCCGCGCAGGACGTAGATGCCGCCTAGCTCCCCGGAGCGCTCCGCCCGCACCGGCGTAGTCTCGTCCACGACCAGGTTGAGCACCTCCCCGTGGTTGTCGGCCCCCTCGGCGGCGTACACCAGCGGACCGCGCTCGAAGGCGACCCGGCCACTGTCGGCGGCCACGCGCGGATCGGCCCGTACGGCGTGGACCGGCAGGGGAAAGTCCACCTCCACGCGGTCGCCTTCACGCCAGGTGCGGTCGAGGGTGAGGTAGCCGTCGGCGTCGGTGGTAACGGGTACGATCGCGTCGTTGACCGTCACGGTGAAGGCCGGTAGCTCCGGGTCCGCGTAGCGGTACAGATCGCCCGGGGTGGGGGCGTTGCGGACGTAGCCGGGCACCCGCAGGCGCAGTCTCGCTTCCACCGGGCTGGCGGGGTCTACGTACAGCCGTACCGCCCCCTCCCAGGGGAAGCCGCTCTGCTGGCGTAAGCGAAGGGTGGTGCCGGCCAGGTCCAGCTCCGTCTCGCTGGAGACGTACATATTCACGTAGATGTCCTCATCCCGGTAGGCGTAGAGGTACTCCGGCATCGAGGGCAGGGTACGCGCCACGTTCGGCGGGCAGCAGGCGCAGCCGAACCATTCGCGCCGCTCATGCTGCCCCATGCTGGCCAGCGGATTGGGGTAGAAGAAACGGTCGCCGGAGCGGGAGACGCCGTCCAGGACGTTGTTGTACAGTGAGCGCTCCAGGACGTCGATGTACTTGCTCTGCCCCGTCATGAGGAAGAGCCGGTGATTCCAGCGCACGACGCCCACGCCGGCGCAGGTTTCGGCGTAGGCCGTCATATTCGGCAGCTCGTAGGCCGATCCGAAGGCCTCCCCCGCCCCCGTGGCGCCGATGCCGCCGTTGAGGTAGTACTTGCCGTCCACGATATCGTGCCAGATGCGGTCGATGGCGCGACGGTAGGCGCTGTCGCCCGTGATCGCGGCCACGTCGGCCATGGCGGTCCACATGTAGGCGCCGCGCACGGCGTGTCCGACGGCGGCGGACTGCTCGGTGACGGGCAGGTGCGACTGGTCGTACTCCTTCGGGTTGCCGATGCCCGGTCGGCCGCGGACGTCCAGGAAGTACTTCGCCAGGTTGAGGTAGCGCGTCTCGCCGGTCACGCGATAAAGCTTCACCAGACCGAGTTCCACCTCCTGGTGGCCGGGGTAGTTTTCGGTCTTCCCGGGGCCGAAGGTGGCGTCCACCAGGTCGGCGCTTTTGATCGCTACGTCCAGCAGCGAGCGCTTACCGGTGGCGCGGTAGTGGGCCACGGCGGCCTCGTACAGGTGGCCGAGGTTGTAGAGCTCGTGGCTGAGTTCGTGCACCAGTTCCCAGCGCTCGGTACCCGCCCAGGGGTGGACGTTCTTGCCGATGGTGCGGGTGGTGTAGAGGTAGCCGTCGGGTTCCTGGGCGGCGGCCACCAGCTCGATCAGGCTGTCTACCCGGGCTTCCATCTCCGCGTCCGGGAAAGTCTGCAGCGAGTAGCTGGCCGCCTCAATGATCTTGTAGATGTCGCTGTCGTCGAAGGGGTACTCGGTGCAAAACTGCCCCTCCATGCGCCCGGCGGCCATGCGGAAGTTGTCGATGCGCCCCGATTCCTGGCTCTTCGCGATCGCGATGGGGATGGTGACCTCGTGGTTGGTGCGGATCTTGGGTTGCCAGAAGTCGTCCTGGATCCTTACTTCGGAAAAGGAGACGGGTGTAATGGGATAGTCCTGTTGGGCTGAGGCAAAAGTCGCCAGCAGCAGCAGGAAGAGCAGCAGGATCGGGTAGCGCATGGGAATTGGATTGGCCGGTACGAAATGTACCGAAAGATTCGCGCATGCAAAGTGGGCGCCGTGGCGCAGGTAGAATACTTACCCGCGGTGGAGGGAAAACGGCCCGGTTTTGCGGATATTTACCGACCGTATAATCCCCTGACCGTGAAACTACTTTTCCCCCTTCTCCTCGCCACCCTCGGCCTTACCGCCCAGCAAGCGCCCAACTGGCTCCGCCACGCGGCCATCTCCCCCGACGGCTCCCGCATCGCCTTTACCTACCGCGGCGACCTCTACACCGTGCCTTCCGGCGGCGGCGACGCCAATCGCCTGACCTACCACGACGCCCACGATTATATGGCTACCTGGAGCGCGGACGGGCAACGCATCGCCTTCGCATCCAACCGCTACGGCAACTTCGACGTCTTCGTGATGCCCGCTACCGGGGGGGACGCCACGCGCTTGACCTACCACAGCACCGACGAGCAGCCCTTCGCCTTCGGCGCCGGCGACAGCACCGTCATCTTCGGCGGCCAGCGGCAGGACGCCGCCGACCACCGGCAGTACCCCACCGGCAGCCAGCCCGAGCTGTACACCGTCTCCGCGACGGGCGGCCGCGTCGGCCAGCTCCTGACCGTACCGGCCGAGTACGCCCAATTGAGCCCGGACGGCAAGACCCTGCTCTACCACGATAAGAAGGGCGGCGAGAACGAATACCGCAAGCACCACACCTCGGCTATCACGCGCGACATCTGGGCCTACGACCTGGCCGCGGGTACCCACCGCCAGCTGACCGACAATACGGCCGAGGACCGGCAGCCCGTCTTCACCGCCGACGGCAGCGGCTTCTACTACCTGAGCGAGCGCGGCGGCAACTTCAACGTCTACAAGCGCAGCCTGGCGGGCGGTGCCGAGGAGCAGCTGACCGAGCTGGGTCCGCACCCGGTCCGCTTCCTGAGCCGCGGCGGCGACCTGCTCAGCTTCGGCTACGACGGCGAGCTGTACACCCTGCGCGAGGGTGGGGAACCCAAAAAAGTAGCGGTCAACATCGTGACCCAGGCCGGCAGCAATACCGACCGCTTCGTCAGCGTGGACGGCGACATCGAGGAAATGGCCGTTTCTCCCGACGGCAAGGAGATCGCCTTCGTGGCCCGCGGCGAGGTCTTCGTGACCTCCGCCGACGAGTCCTTCACCAAGCGCCTCACCACCACCCCGGAACGGGAACGCTTCGTAAGCTGGGGGCCGGAGGGCAAGTCGGTGGTGTACGCCAGCGAGCGCGACGGCAAGTGGAGCACCTATAAAACGGAGAAGGTCCGCGAGGAGGAACCCTTCTTCTACGCCGCCACCCTGCTGAAGGAAACGCCGGTACTCGAAAACGGTCGGGACAACTATCTGGCCGAGTACTCCCCCGACGGCAAGCGCCTGGCCTGGATCGAGGACCGCCGCAACCTGAAGGTGCGCAACCTGACCACCGGAAAGGATACGACCCTCCTGGGCGCCGACGAGCTCTTCCACATGCGCGACGGCGACAAGTACTTCACCTGGAGCCCCGATAGCGAGTGGCTGCTGGTCGAGCACGACGTGCTGCTCAACAACAGCGAAGTCCTGCTGCTGAAGGCCGACGGCGAAAAGCGCGTCAACCTCACCGAGAGCGGCTACTACGATTCCCGCCCGAAGTGGGTGGACGACGGCAAGGCCATGATTTGGTTCAGTAACCGTGACGGACTAAAGTCCTACGCTACCAGCGGGCAGAGCGAACAGGATGTATACGCGATGTTCTTCACCCAGGCCGCCTGGGACGAATTCAACCTCACTGAGGAAGAAAATAAGCTCCAGCAAGCCATCGAGAAAGCCAATAAGGCGGACGACAAGCAGGACGAAGAAGACGCGAAGGACAAAAAGAAGAAAGACGAACCAAAGACCGACAGCACCGAGGTGAAACCCCTCACTTTTGACTGGAACAGCCTGCACGACCGCACGAAGCGGCTGACCATCCACTCGTCCCGCCTGGGCGACGCGGTGCTGTCCAAAGACGGGGAAAAACTCTACTACCTGAGCCGCTTCGAAGACAAGCTGAACCTGTGGGTAACCAACCTGCGCACCCGCGACACCAAGATGGCCCTGGAGCTGGAAGCCGGTAACGGGAGCCTGCAGTGGGACCGCAAGCAGGAAAACCTCTACCTGCTCAGCAGCGGGAAGATCACCAAACTGGACATCGACAAGGAAAAGAAAACACTGGTGAAGCTGCAGGGCGAGATCCCCTTCGACGCGGTGGCCGAGCGGCGCGCCATCTTCGACCACGTTTGGCAGCGTACGGATGCGGTCTTCTACCACTCCAATTTCCACGGCGTGAACTGGGATTCCCTGCGGACCGTATACGCCAAGCACCTGCCTTCCATCGGCAACGACTTCGAGCTGGTGGAACTGCTCTCCGAAATGCTCGGCGAGCTCAACGTATCCCACGCCGGTGCCCGCTACCGGCCCACGGGCGGCGACAACCCCGACGAGACGGCCGCCCTCGGCATTTTCCCGAGCTACGACCACAGCGGCAACGGCATCCTGATCGAGGAGATCATCGACGGTGGCCCGCTGGACCGCGCGGCCTTCGACCTGAAGCCGGGCCTGCTGATCGAGCGCATCAACGGCGAACTGATCGCCGGCGACCGCGACTGGGCCGCCTACCTCAACCGCCTGGAGGGGGACTTCACCCTGCTGGAGCTCGTGGACCCGGAAACGGAGGAGCGGACCACCATCACCGTCAAGCCCATCAGCCAGGGCGAGGAAAGCCGGCTGCTGTACAAGCGCTGGGTGGAACGGAACGAAGAGGAGGTCGACTCACTGAGCCAGGGCCGGCTGGGCTACGTCCATATCCCGGGCATGAGCGACGAGCCCTACCGCAGCATCTACCAGGATATGATGGGTAAGTACTTCGAGCGCGAGGGCATGATCATCGATACCCGCTTCAACGGCGGCGGCGACCTGGTAGCCGACCTGGCTATGTTCTTCACCGGCGTCCCCTTCATCACCTACGCTACGGAGGCCAAGGTGGTGGGCGGCGAGCCGACCTCCCGCTGGACGAAACCGACCCTGGCCCTCATCAATGAGGCCCAGTACAGCGACGGCCACTGCTTCGCCGCCGGCTACAGCGACCTGAAGATCGGTAAGACCGTAGGCATGCCCACCCCCGGCACCTGCAGCTTCGCCGGCTGGGAGCGGCTGCCGAACGGCATCGTATGGGGCGTGGTGCCGGTAAGCGCCCGCGACATCGACGGCGACTGGATGGAAAACAACCAGACCGAACCCCAGATCAAAGTGAAGAACGAGCCGGCGGTGATCGCCGACGGCCGCGACCAGCAACTGGAGCGAGCCGTGGAGGTGATGTTGGACGACCTGGGTAGCCGGTAGGCGACTTTGGGGCAAGGATTGAATTAGTGAATGCGTGAAGGACCGAATGGGCTACCGCTCGGGAAGCGGGGAAAGGCTACATTTATTCAGCTTTACCCGACCATCCATGTACGCCAAGACTTGCCCCTTGCTCCTGCTGCTCTGCTGCTCCCTCGCGCTTACCGCCCAGGATACCACCCGCTACCTGATCCACGCCGGCCGACTTTTCGACGCCGAGAACGCCGCCTTTCTGGAAGACCGCTTTGTCTTCGTGGAAAACGACCGGATCACCGCGGTCACCCCGGCGGACGCGGACGAGCATACCGGATATACGCGCATCGACCTGAGTGAGGCTACGGTCACCCCGGGCCTCATCGATGCGCATACCCACCTGCTGTTCATGCAGCGGTCGAACGTACCCATGGAGCAGGACATCATCGAGCACACCGACCACGAGCGGTTGCTGCGCGGCGCGGAGCGCGCCCGCGTCTGGCTCGAAGCCGGCGTCACGACGGTGCGCGACCTGGGGAATTCGGGCACCTACCTGGACATCCCCCTGCGCAAGGCGCTGCGGGAGGGCTGGATCGACGGTCCGCGCCTCTTCGCGTCGGGACCGATCATCAGTCCGCCGGGCGGGCAGTTCGATGAGATGCCCTACTACCACGAACCCATTGTAGCCAAGGAATACGCCATCGTACGCACGGTGGAGGAAGCCCGTCGCGAGGTGGCGGACCACGCCGCCGCCGGGGTGGACGTGATCAAGATCTGCGCGACCAACGACCACGGCCTGACCCTCTCGGTGGAGGAAATGACCGCCATGGTGGAGGAGGCCCGGCGCCACGGCTTGCCGGTGACGGCCCACGCTACCTACGACGACGTGATCCGCGACGCGGTCCGGGCCGGGGTGCACGGCATCGAGCATGGCTACTCGGTGAACGACGAAACCCTGCGGATGCTGGCGGATTCCGGGGTATACCTGGTGCCGACCGACGGCACCGCGGAGGGCTACATCCACATATTCGAGGCTGGGCCGGACGTGAAGATCAACGAGGAGAACGTGCGCAACTGGGTGGCCAGTAGCCAGGACCGGCTCCGTCGGGCAATCGCGGCCGGCGTCGAAATCGTATGGGGGTCGGACATGTACCTGGAGAGCACGGATCCGCCCGGCTGGGCCGCGCTGACGGGGCTGGTCAGCTACGCGGAAGCGGGTATCTCGAGCGCCGAGGTGTTGCGCTTCGCCACGCTGCATGCGGCCCGCGCGGTCGGGCAGGACGACCTGGGGGTTATCCGGCCGGGGGCCCTGGCCGACCTGATCGCCTTCACCGGCGACCTGGAGGGGGAATTCGCCGCCGCGCTGCAGGCAGGCCCCGTCTTCGTCATGCGGGACGGCAGGGTGTACGTGGAGCGATAGCGGATGGGTTTTCTCCTGCGCTCCGACGCCCACTATGGCAAATGCAGCAAAAAAATTGGTAAGCTGACTTGACAATATGTAAATAAAACTTTACATTTAAGGGAAAGCACTGCATATGACTACGCGTCATCCCTACCTGATATCCTGGTTTTCCGGCAGCTTCTACTTCGGGATCTTTCTGATGGTAATGGCCGCGGGCGCTGCCGTCCGCGAGCAACTGATCAACGGGAGCTGGTACGTGGAAAGCCTGCTCGCCACATTTGCCATGGGATTGCTGTTTCTCTACTTTTCCGGGAAACCCATGATCGACGAGCGGATCCGCCTGCTTAAGTTCAAGGCGCTGGCTTCCGGCTTCGTGGTCAGCAGCATCCTGTTTTCCATCCTCAACTACCTGGTCACGTACCCGGACGGGCGGCAGACCGATGCGCTTTCTTCCAACTGCTTCGCGATCGCTTGTCTGTCGGTCGCTTTCTTTGCTTACCAGATCCTGAAGCAGCGCGAATGACCAATTCGATCCGAGTGGAGCGAGCCCGTCACAGACTGTCGCAGGCGGCGCTCGCCGAGCGGGTGCAGGTGACCCGGCAGACCATCCACGCCGTGGAAAGCGGCCGCTTCAACCCTTCGGCCGTCCTGGCCCTGAAGATCGCCGCCGTCCTGCAGATACGGGTTGACGAGTTGTTTGTCCTGGAAGCGCACGACTGGGAATGAGCGGGGAGGACGCAAGCGGTGATTCGTTATTTTACCGGCCGAATCCATTTGCTATATGCCCATCTACCGGCTTCTTTCGCTGCTTGTACTCCTGCTTTCCACCTCCGCTGGGCTTTTTGCCCAGGCACTTGCCGATGACAACCCGATGGTGCTCTGGTACACCGGCCCCGCCGAGCGGTGGGAACAGGCGCTGCCGCTGGGCAACGGCCGACTCGGCGCCATGGACTACGGGCAGACCGACACCGCCGTCTTCCAGCTGAACGAGGAAACGGTCTGGGCCGGCGAGCCGGGGAACAACCTGCGGCCGGAACTGCGGGCTTACCTGCCCGAGATCCGCCGCCTGATCTTTGCCGGAGAACACGCCGCGGCGCAGGAACTGGCCAATTCGGTACTGCCCTTCGGACACGGCGACGGCAACTACGGCATGTGTTACCAGCCGGTCGGGGACCTGCGCCTGGTCTTCGACGATGCAAGTCCGCTGGAGGATTACTACCGCGAGTTGGACATTGCCAATGCCTACAGCACCACCAGTTACCGCCGCGGCGGCATCAACTACCGCCGGGAGGCCTTTGCTTCCCTGGCCGACGACGTGGTGGTGATCCAGCTGACCGCCGACCGGCCCGGCAGTCTGTCCTTCACCCTCGACCTGCCGAGCCCGCACGCTGCCCCACAATACACGACCGACGCGGAAAGCCTGACACTGCGGGCCACCTCGAGCGACTTCGAAAATAAGACGGGCCGGGTGGCCTTTACCACCCGCGTACTGCCGCGGCTGAGCGGGGGCTCCCTGTCGGCTACGGACACCTCCCTGACGGTAACCGGGGCGGATACCGTCGTACTCTTCGTTTCCACCGGTACGAATTTCGTCAGCTACGACGACCTCTCGGCGGACCCCGACTTTCGCGCCAATGCCGCCCTGCAGTCTACGGTCGGCAAAACCTACGATGAGCTCAAGACCGCCCACATGGCGGCCTACCGGACATACTTCGACCGGGTCGACCTCAACCTGGGCAGCACCGCGGCGATCACCAACCCCACGGACCTCCGGGTAGCCGATTTTGCTACGGGCGACGATCCGCAACTGGTGGCCCTGTACTTCCAATTCGGTCGCTACCTGCTCATTTCCAGTTCGCAACCCGGTAGCCAGCCCGCCAACCTGCAAGGTATCTGGAACCACCATATGACGCCGCCCTGGGACAGTAAGTACACCGTCAACATCAACGCGGAGATGAACTACTGGCCGGCCGAGCCGACCAACCTGTCGGAACTGCACGCCCCCCTACTGGGCTTGGTCAAAGACATCGCCGAGACAGGGCGTGCGGCCGCATCGGAGGTATACGGATCGCGTGGGTGGGCGATTCACCACAACACCGATATCTGGCGCATTTCGGGCGTCGTCGACGGCGCGTTCTTCGGACTGTGGCCCAACGGCGGTGCCTGGCTGAGCCAACATCTTTGGCAGCATTACCTCTACACGGGCGACACCGCCTACCTGGCGGAGGTGTATCCCATCCTGAAGGGTGCCGCCGATTTTTACCTCGACAACCTGCTGGCGGAGCCCGAGCGGGGGTGGATGGTGCTCAGTCCGTCGATGTCGCCGGAGAACGCCCACCACGAAGGGGTAAGCATTGCCGCCGGCACGACCATGGATAACCAGCTGATCTTCGACGTATACCAAAACGCCGTGGCGGCCGCCGAACTGCTGGGCCGGGATGCGGCCTACGCGGATACCCTGCGGGCGATGCTGCCCCGGCTGGCGCCGATGCAGATCGGCAGCTGGGGGCAACTCCAGGAATGGATGCACGATTGGGACCGGCAGGACGACCGCCACCGCCACGTGTCGCACCTCTACGGGCTCTACCCCTCCAACCAGATCTCGCCCTACCGCACACCAGAACTGCTGACCGCGGCCCGCACCTCGCTGGAGGCCCGGGGCGACGAGAGCACCGGCTGGTCAATGGGATGGAAAGTGAACCTCTGGGCGCGCTTCCTCGACGGCGACCACGCCCTGAAGCTCATCCGCGACCAGCTGACGCCGGCCGTACCCCTGGGGGGCGGACGGGCGCGGGGCGGCACCTACAACAACCTCTTCGATGCCCACCCGCCCTTCCAGATCGACGGGAACTTCGGCTGTACGAGCGGCATCGCGGAGATGCTGCTCCAGAGCCACGACGGCGCCGTGCACGTATTGCCGGCCCTGCCTACGGACTGGTCAGAGGGCTCGGTTTCGGGGCTGCGGGGCCGGGGCGGCTTCGAGGTGGACCTGCGGTGGTCGGAAGGAAAAGTGGATTCGGTAACGGTACAGTCGGCCCTGGGTGGCAACTTGCGCCTGCGGTCGTACGTGCCCCTGACGGGCGCCGGGCTCCGGAAGGCCAGCGGCGATAATCCCAATCCCCTCTTCGCGGTACCGACGGTTGCGGAACCCGTGATCCGTCCGGAAACCTTCACGGCGGATGCCCGCGCCCCGCGGGTATTCGAATACGACGTGCCGACGGCCCCCGGCGATCGCCTGGTGTTCACCGCGGCTCGCTAGGCTCGATTTCCGCCAAAGATTATAAAAATCACAATGTGTTGGCTTTGGGCAATAATTTTGCACAATCGTTTGCGTAAATCCTTGGAAATGCCGCCTGGCGGTATATATTCACGGTCGGCCGCTATTGGCCACTTCGCTTTTTGCCACCAAAACTCGATCGATGCAAAGATTTTACCCACCCATTTTTCTCGTCCTGCTATGTCTGCTACTCCCAGGCACGCTACTCCTCGCGCAGGACGTCAACCTGATCCAAAACCCGAGCTTCGAAGAGGGCGATGGAGACGACTTCACTAACTGGAACAAGTACAACGGTGGCGAATACCTGGTGCAAACCACCGAGGAGGACAATGTACGTACCGGCGACCGGGCCCTGCAGGTCAACAGCCCCGGCACCGCACCGGACCACTGGCGCGTACAATTGGCCACGGACGAAATCACGACCACGCCGGGGAACGAGTACACCTTCACCATTTGGGCGAAGGCCGAAACGGAAGGCGGCATCGTCCGCTTCTCGACCCAGCCGAACGCCCTTTACCGACCTGACACCATCGTGCCAACTGAATGGACCCAACTCACCTGGACCTTCACCGCCAACGAACCGGCGACCGTGATTGCCCTGGACCTGGGCTACAGCGAGGCTACCTACTATTTTGACGACGCCGAGATGCTCGGACCGGTGACTCCCTGTATCGACACCTTCTCGGTAGACAGCACCCAGACCCCCATCGCCGCCGGGAAGAACAAGTTCATCGGCTCGGTCTACGGCGGTAGCCAGTCGGCCGATTTCGAATACTACTTTAACCAGGTCACCCCCGAGAACGCCGGCAAATGGGGCAGCGTAGAGGGTACCCGCGACACCTTCGATTGGCAGCAGCTCGACAGCATCCGCGCCTTCGCCGCCCGCAATGATTTCCCCTTCCGCTACCACGTCCTCCTGTGGGGTGCCCAGCAGCCTACCTGGCTGAAGCCGCTTTCGGACGAGGAGAAAGTGGACGAGATCATCGAGTGGATTTCCGGCGTGGCCGACCACTTCGACGGCAGCAGCGATGCCCGTGCGACCCTCGAGTACGTGGAGGTACTTAACGAATTCATCAACCAGCCGCCCGATAACCTGGGCCAGAACGCCGACGATGCCGGTAGCGGTGACTACATCGGCGCCCTGCGGTCGCTCAACGATTCGCTGCAGACCACTCCGGGCGAGTACGACTGGATCGTCAATGCCTTCAAAATAGCCCGTAGCTATTTCCCCTGTGAGGAAACCAAGTTGATGCTGAATGAATACAACGTGGTCAACGGCGGGGGTACCACCACCCGGGATTACGTCGAAGTCGCCGAGCTGCTAGACTCCCTCGGTTTGGTCGATGTTCTGGGTTTCCAGGGACATGCCTTCTCCACCCGGGTGTACAACAACGTTTACAACGACTCGACCTTCGCCGCGCAAACCGCCGTACTCACCCGAAAACTCGACAGCCTGGCCATGATCGGCCTGCCGCTGATGGTCACCGAACTGGATATTGACGGCAACACCGACGGCACCTACACCGAGACCAACGACCAGATGGTGGCCGATTCCTTCCAGCTGGCGGAGTACGAGCGGGTATTCGGACTCTTCTGGAACCACCCCTCTGTCATCGGCATCACCCTGTGGGGCTATCGGAGCGGACTATGGCGGAATGATCAGGAAGCATACCTCTTCGACCCATGTACTACGGGGCCCCGTCCGGCCCTCGCCGAGTACCTGAACGACAGCCTGCGCCGTGCGGACAACCCGCCCCTGAACGAGTTCACCTACTGCGCACCGAGCTCGATCTTCAGCCAGCCTACGGAGCTGACCACCAGCGTAGAGATCTTCCCCAACCCTACCGCGGGCAGCTTCACCGTGCGCCTGGGTGAGGCCCTGAACCGGGCCGAACTGCGGATCTACGACCAGCTGGGTAAGGAGGTGGCCCGCCAAAACGCGGACCGCCAGGAAATCATTCCGGTCAACGCAGGAGCACTTAACCTGCGCCCCGGCGCCTACATCATTACCGTGACCGCCGAAGGCAAACGGACCGCCCGTCGCCTGATCGTGACCCGGTAACCGGTAGCATAAATAGCTTTCGCCGCGGGCGGATCGGAGGGAAGAACCCTTTGATCCGCCCGCGGTTGTTTGGGGGTGACTGCCCACGACATCCTACGCCAGCGTACCCGCCCACTTACTTCCCAGCCGGTCAATCGATCCGGCGCGTACGTGCTCTGCTGGCTGATGCAGGCGCTGCGCAGCGAGCATAATCCCGTCCTGGACGTGGCCATCCTGCTGGGCAACGACCTGGGCCTTCCGGTGGTCGTGGTACATGCCCTCGAGAACCGCTACCCCTACGCCTCCCATCGGCTGCATCGGTTCATTCTGGAGGCGAGCCTGGACCTGCAGGCCGGACTAGAGGAGCGTGGCCTCCGCTTCGTCCGCTGGGTTCGTCGTGCGGGAGAGGGAGAAGTCGACATCGTGGCCAAGCTGGCCGAACCCGCCGCCGCCGTAGTCGTGGATGACGTACCCACCTTCGTGACGCGGCGCTACGCCGACGAGTTGGCCGGGCGGCTGTCCGCTGCCGTATGGGCGGTCGACGCCTGCTGCGCCGTGCCGATGAATGCGTTCTCCGGGCACCTGGATACGACGAAAAAATTCCGGGCGGCGCATACGCCCCTGCGCGACAAGTACCTGGCTACGGAACTGGAACAGCGGCCTGCGGTCGGACCGTTCGCCGGCCCCCTCGACCTGGGCTCCGGCGAGGCCACCGACCGGACCCTCGACCGGCTGGATCAACTGATTGAAACCTGCGGCGTCGACGAGTCGGTACGGGCGGTGCCCGCTTACCCCGGCGGCCGCACCCAGGCGCTGGAGCGGCTGGACCACGCGGTGCGGGAAGTGGTGCCGCGCTACAAGTGGACGCGGAACAATCCGGCGCTGGCGGAGGACTCGACCCACCTGTCGCCCTATATGCACTTCGGGGTGCTCTCGCCGCGGGAGGTAGCCCTGGCCGTGCTCCGGGCCGAGCAGGCCGGGGACGTGCATCCGGCGGCGCGGTATAAATTCTTCGACGAGCTGCTGACCTGGCGGGAATACTTTCACCACCGCTGCCGGAAGCTGCCGGACTTCACGCGGTGGGCGGCCCTGCCGGAGTGGGCGCGCAAGAGTCTGCTGGCGCACGCCGGCGACGAACGGGAGCGGGTCTACGAACTGGAGGCCCTGATCCACGGGGAGACCGACGACGAAAGCTGGAACGCCGCCCAGAAAGCCTTCGTGCTGGACGGCTGGATGAACAACAACCTGCGCATGTACTGGGTCAAGCAGCTCCTCCGCTGGCGGCCGGACCCGAAGGAGGCCTTCGCCGTGGCCTGCTACCTCAACGACCGCTTCAGCCTGGACGGCCGCGACGCCTCCACCTACGGCAACATCCACTGGGGCTTCGGCGACGCGAAGAAGGGCTACCGCGAAATCGACGTGTACGGCTGGGTACCGCCCCGCAGCGATGCCGCCCTGCGCCGCCGCAAGGGGGTGGGGGACTGGCTGGCGGAGCAGGCGGGGCGGGATGTCCCGCGGGTGAGCGTGCCGGGGGATATTGCCGACTTAGTGGACCGGTATGCCCGAAGCTGACGGCGTCTCCTGGTCCGCCGAGCGATAGCTCGTCTACCCAGGAGCGTACATCTTAACGGAGAATGAGCGTCCGATCCGCTTCGGCAGACCAACTGCGCACGCTACGTTGGGCGGACGAAGCTAATGTTCCACTAAATCGATTTACTTTTACAATACGTACTTACCGGCTACCTTACTGCCATCCCGAAACTATCCCGTCATGCTCCTACTCCATATGCGTACCCTGCTGCTCCTGTTTGTACTAGCCTTATCGATGAATCTTTCCGCGCAGGATTGGGCCACCGCCCAGCCCGTAGACTACGCGCGCCCGCTCATGGGGACCGACTCGGAATACCGCCTCAGCAACGGCAACGTCTACCCCGCCATCGCCCGCCCCTGGGGGATGAACTTCTGGACCCCCCAGACCGGCGAAATGGGCAATGGCTGGGCCTACACCTACGATGCGTACCGCATCCGGGGCTTCAAGCAGACCCACCAGCCCTCTCCGTGGATGAACGATTACGGGCAGTTCTCCCTCATGCCGGCTACCGGCACCCCCCGCTTCCACGAAGACGAACGGCAGAGCTGGTTTTCCCACAAGGCCGAAACGGTGCAACCGCATTACTACAGCGTATACCTGGCCGACCACGATATCACCACCGAAATCACCCCCACCGACCGGGCGGCTATGTTCCGCTTCACCTTCCCCGAGACCGACAGCGGCTTCGTGGTCGTCGACGCCTTCGACCGCGGCTCCTACGTGAAGATCATCCCGGAAGAACGCAAGGTCATCGGCTATACCACCCGCAACAGCGGCGGGGTACCGGAGAACTTCCGTAACTACTTCGTGGTGCAGTTCGATACCGATTTCGCCTGGACTAAAACCTTCCAAGATTCAGTATTAACCGAAGGCCTGGAAGCGGAGGTGAACCACGCCGGGGCGCTAGTTGGTTTCCGGACCTCGGCGGACGAGCAAATCCACGCCCGCGTCGCCTCTTCCTTCATCAGCCACGAACAGGCCGAACGGAACCTGCAGGAACTGGGCGACGACGACTTCGAGGCCGTCCGCCAGGAGGGCCGGGACGTCTGGAACGAGGAACTCGGCCGCATCCAGGTGGAAGGCGGTACGCCGGACCAGGTGGCCACCTTCTACAGCTGCCTGTACCGCTCCCTGCTCTTCCCCCGCAAGTTTTACGAATTCGACGCGGACGGCGAGGTAGTACACTATAGCCCCTACAACGGGGAGGTGCGCCCCGGCTACCTCTTCACCGATACGGGCTTCTGGGACACCTTCCGGGCACTCTTTCCCTTCCTCAATCTGATGTACCCCGAACTGAACGGCCACATCCAGGAGGGGCTGTCCAACACCTACGACGAAAGCGGCTGGTTGCCGGAATGGGCGAGCCCCGGACTGCGCAACGTCATGGTCGGGAATAACTCCGCCTCCGTGGTCGCCGAAGCCTATTTGAAAAGCGGCGAGGCCTACGACTACGACATCGAGAACCTTTACGAGGCCCTGAAACACGGCGCCAACAACGCCGGCCCCCTGACCGCCGTGGGCCGGGCCGGTGCCGAGTACTACAACGAGCTCGGTTACGTCCCCTACGACGTCGACATCAACGAAAGCGCGGCCCGCACCCTGGAGTACGCCTACGACGACTTCGCCATCTATCAGCTGGCCAAGAAACTGGGCAAACCGGCGGAAGAAGTGGAAAAGTACCGTCAGCGGAGCCTGAACTACCGCAAGCTCTTCGACCCCGAGACCGGCCTCATGCGCGGCAAAAACGAGAACGGCGAATTCATGGCCCCCTTCAATCCCTATAAGTGGGGCGACGCCTTCACCGAGGGCAACAGCTGGCACTACAGCTGGTCGGTCTTCCACGACGTACAGGGCCTGATCGATCTCATGGGCGGCGAGGAGGCTTTCACCACGAAGCTCGACAGCGTCTTCTCCCTACCGCCGGTCTTCGACGACAGCTACTACGGCCAGGTGATCCACGAGATCCGGGAGATGCAGATCGCCGATATGGGGCAGTACGCACACGGTAATCAGCCGATCCAGCACATGATCTACCTCTACAACTACGCCGGCCAGCCGTGGAAAACGCAGCACTGGGTACGGGAGACCATGAACCGGATGTACCACCCCGGTCCGGACGGCTACGCCGGCGACGAGGACAACGGGCAGACCTCGGCCTGGTACGTCTTCTCGGCCCTCGGCTTCTACCCCGTAGCTCCGGCTACCGATCAGTACGTACTGGGCGCGCCCCTCTTCGAGCGCATCACCCTGGAGCTGGAGAACGGCAATACCCTGGTCATCTCCGCCCCCGAAAACAGTGACGTGAATCGCTACGTCCAGCGCGTAAGCTGGAACGGCGAGCCCTACGAAAAGAACTGGGTCAGCCACGAGGCACTGATGCAGGGCGGCACCCTCGAGTTCGAAATGGGCCCGGAACCTAACCGGGAGTGGGGGACGGAGGCTTCGGCGTATCCGTACTCGCTTTCCCGGGAGTAAAGAGCCGGTTCGGGGGGTCCGCCCGTGTAGCCTACCCCATATCATCGCCACCCGCAGTAGCTGGGATTTAATTCGGGAACCGATACCTCCCGGAACCTTACGACCTGGCATGCGGGCGGCGGAGCGCAGGGGCAAACCTACGCCGTAAGCGAACAAAAGGCCGGCACCCCGACTACCATTGCCAAAGCCCCACCTTCCTATGCAAACGATCGATCGCAGCAAACCCGTTTTAGTCACCGGCGCAACCGGCTATGTAGCCGGCTGGCTGGTAAAAAAGCTCCTGCTCGAAGGATTCACCGTCCATGCCCCCGTACGCCAACCCGATAACGAGGCAAAGCGGGCCCACCTGGACGAACTGGCCGCAACCGCCCCGGGCACGATTCGCTACTTCCGGGCCGACCTCCTGGACGAAGGCTCCTACACCGAAGCCATGCAGGGCTGCGAACTGGTTTTCCACACCGCTTCCCCCTTTAGCCCCAATGTGGATAACCCGGAACGGGAGCTGATCGAGCCCGCCGTAAAGGGCACCAAAAACGTACTCAACGGCGCCAACGCGGTCAAAAGCGTAAAACGGGTGGTCCTCACCAGCAGCTGCGCGGCCATCTACACCGACGCCACCGACTGCCAAAGGGCACCCGGCGGTGTCCTAACCGAGAGCGTCTGGAACACCACGGCCTCGCTCGATTATCAACCCTACGCCTTTTCCAAGACCCTGGCGGAAAAAACCGCCTGGGATATGGCCAACGCCCAGAGCCGTTGGGACTTGGTGACCATTAACCCCTGCCTGGTCATGGGGCCCACCCTCAATCCGGGCGGCACCACTTCGGAAAGCCTGAGTTTGCTCAGGCAACTTGGCGACGGCACCATGCGCAGCGGCGTCCCCAATGTCAATATCGGCCTGGTTGACGTGCGGGACGTGGCCGACGCGCACTACCTGGCGGCCTTTACCCCCGAAGCCAAGGGCCGGTATATCACTTGCGCCCACAATACGTCCTTCCCGGAATTGGCGCGTGCCCTGCAACCGAAGTACGGTAAAGATTACCCCATTCCCACCCGTACCCTACCGAAGTGGCTGGTCATGATCGTGGGGCCGCTCGTCAATAAATCGCTTTCCCGCCGCTTCGTGCGCAACAACGTCGGCGTACCCTGGACGGCGGATAATTCGAAGATTCGCAACCAATTGGGAATCAACTTCCGGCCCTTGAAAATGACAATGGAAGACGCCTTCGAAGTGCTGGTGGAGGAGGGGATGGTGTAGAATTTGAGGTTTGGCGCCCACTCCCCCCCCGACTCGGAATGTGGCAACCCCGATCGCCCGGATTCCCGGCACAGATGGAAACGAATTTTCCCGCAATACGCTTGCGACTTTCCAATTATCGGAAGCATTGCGACCACCTCCCGTTACGGCTTGGCGTTACCTGGCGCTCCTGCTTTTCTTTGCGGTCCCCCGCCGTCAATCAGCGACATCGCTTAGCCGCACTCCGTGGTTCCTCCTTGGCTAACCGAAGCCGCGAAACGACAAGGCTCTGCTGAGCTGCCCCTTCCAAAGGCAAACCACATAAGCAGGCGGACCCAAAGAGAAAGATGCCCGGGTCACCCTACCTTCGGGATATGGATTTCGACCTTACCCCAGATCAGCGGCAACAACTGTTCAATCAATTGCTGCCACGACTCGAGCAATTTTATGGCCAAACCCGTGACCTGCGGGTAAGTCCCGAACTGGACCCGGAAAAAATACGGGAATGGGTAGCCGGATTCGACTTCTCCCGGCCCCTGCCGCCGCTGGAAGCCGTGGATACGGTAGTGGATAACTTACTGAAGTACCAGGTACACGTCCCCCATCCCATGTACTACGGACTTTACAATCCCCGCACCAACTTCCCATCCATCCTGGCGGAGCTGATCGCGGGTTACTTCAATCCCCAGCTGGCCGCCTGGAGTCACTCCCCCTACGCCGCGGAAGTAGAGCGTTACCTGCTCCGGGAATACGGTGCCCGCTTCGGTTACGCCCGCGAATCGGTCGACGGCACCTTCACCAGCGGCGGCGCCGAGGCCAACCTGACCGGTATCCTCTGCGCCCTCAACCATACCTTCCCGGACTACGCCAACCAGGGCTACCGGGCCTTTCACCGGGAGCCGGTGATCTACTGCTCCGATCAGGCCCACCACTCCGTCGTCAAGGCCGCCCGGGTCGTCGGGCTCGGCCTCCAGGCGGTCGTCACCATTCCTACCAACGACCGGCTGGAGCTCTCCGTCGACTCCCTGCGCGATCACTTCCTGGCCGACCGGACCGCCGGCAACCGCCCCTTCCTGGTGATCGCCACCGCGGGCACCACGGGAACCGCCGCCATCGACAAGTTGTCGGCCATCGCGGAGCTCTGCCGGCAAAACGATTGCTGGTTCCACGTCGACGCCGCTTTCGGAGGTGCGGCCGTCCTTAACGACGATTACCGCCACTGGCTCAAAGGTATCGAGCGGGCCGACTCCATCGCCACCGACATTCACAAGTGGCTCTCGGTACCGATGGGTACCGGTATGCTCCTTACCCGCCACCCCGACATCCTGGATAAAACGTTCAACACCCAGGCCGCCTATATGCCCCGGGAAGGCAAGTCCCTGTCGATCGTCGACCCCTATACCCATACCATCCAATGGTCACGCCGTTTTCTCGGCCTGCGGATGTACCTCTCGCTCCTGGTTTTCGGCTGGGCGGGCTACGCCAAAACGATCCGCCACCACGTGGAGATGGGCGACTACCTGCGGGAGCGCCTCACCGCCCACGGGTGGACCCTCACCAACGACACCCCACTGCCCGTGGTCTGCTTTTCCCGGCCGGGCGTGACCGATGCCGGGGCTTTCGCACGGGAAGTGTGTAGCCGCGTGGTCGCATCGGGGGAAGCATGGATATCGGTTTATCCGATTCGGGGAGTGGATTGCTTACGGGCCGGCATTACGAACTACGCCACCACCCGCGCGGACATCGATAAGCTCCTGGCGCTGCTGGAACGGGTGAGGAGTGCGGTTACCAACTAGTAAGCGTGCCGACCATTCGTAAGACGCCCCGGTTGCTATTACGCGAATCGCACCCGGCGACGCGGACGCCCTGTATAGGCTGAACGCCGATCCGGAAGTCATCCGCTACACCGGCGACGGTCCCTTCGCTTCGGTAGCGGCGGCCGCGGACCTGATCCGCGACTACCCCGATTACGGGCGAAACGGATTCGGTCGGTGGGCAGTCATTGAGCGGGGCACCGGCAGCTTCCTCGGTTGGTGTGGCCTAAAACGCAACCTCGATCGGACGGTCGACATCGGCTACCGGCTGTTTCGCGCATACTGGGGGCGAGGCTACGCCACGGAAGCGGCCGCCGCAAGCCTGGTACATGGCTTCGATGCCCTCGAATTACCCGCTATCATCGGCCGGGCGGCCGTAGCGAACGGGGCATCCATCCGCGTGCTGGAAAAGATCGGGATGCAGTTCCACGCCAGGGAAACGGCGGAAGATCTCGGGGAAGCGGTGATCTATCGGCTCACGCGGGAAACCTTCCGGCTCAACCGGGGGGTCGGAGCCGGCCGATCGTCGTAGTTTTGCATTATTACCCCCGCTAATTTGCGCTACGTCCGCCTCATCGAGGTCATCAATTTGCAAAACCTGGCGCTGATCAAACTGTCGCTCGATCGGTCGGGACTCCGCTACCGGGTACTTTTCGAGCACAGCCTCCACGTCGGCAGCTACCTGCTCGGTGGAAGTAGGGGGGCGGTGATCCAGGTGCTCGAGCCGGACTACGCCGATGCGGTCCGCATACTCGCCGACGAGGGATTTACGGCAGATAGCCGCGATTCCCGCGACGCTTTCGGCCGCCTGCACGAGTTGGAGCTCCTTACGGAGAGCTTGCCGCTCATCGGCCGGTGGAGCATGACGTGGCGGCTACTGGTCCTGGCCCTCCTATTGGCGGTCTTGCTGGCCTCACTGATCTATTTCTTGGTCTTCGGCTGATTGGAATATCCATCGTGACGTTATTCTGACCCGGAACCAGCTCAGTTCAGCCGCCAGAAGTAGGGCGTGAAGAGTACGAGCACCGTAAAGAGTTCCAGGCGCCCGATGATCATCACGAAGCAAAGGACCAATTTCACCGGTGCGGACAGCCAGGAGAAATTGTCCACCGGCCCCACTTCCCCGATTCCCGGCCCGACATTGCCGAGGCTGGTAGCCATGGCTCCGATGGCCGTCATGAAATCGAGCCCGAGTACGCTGAGCACCACCGATCCGAAGACGAAAAGGATGAGGTAGAGCAGCAGGAAATTGAAAATATGGGTGATGATCCGGCCCGGTACGATCTGGCCGTTGAGGCGCAGGGGGATGATGGCCTGCGGATGGACGATACGCCGGAACTCGAGGTAACTGTTCTTCAGGAAGACCAGGTTCCGGATAATCTTGATGCCCCCGGAAGTAGACCCCGCGCACGCCCCCAGGAAGAGCAGGACGAAGCAGATCATCGTCAGGCTGGGTGCCCAACTGGTGTAGTCGGCGGTGACGAATCCCGTCGTCGTGATGAGGCTTACCACCTGGAAGACGCTCTCGCGAAAGCTTTGCTCCAGGGGGTTTCCGGTAATGTACCATACACGGGCCGTGAAGAAGAGGGACAATACGATCACCAACCCGATGTACGCTTTGAGCTCGTCGCTCTGCCATACCTCCGACCACCGCATTTTGATGCTCAGATACAGCACCGTGTAGTTCACCCCGGCCAAAAACATGAAGATCGTGATGAGGTACTGGATCCGCGGCGGGAATACCCCCGCGCTCCCATTGTAAACGCTGAATCCACCGGTCGCCATCGTGGTCAGGGAGTGATTGATGGCGTCGTAGCCCGACAGCCCCATCACATACATCAGCACCCCGAGCAGCAGGGTCAGCCCCACGTAAATGAACCAGAGGCGTTTGGCGGTCTCGCTGATGCGGGGGTGGAGCTTGTCGGAGGTCGGCCCCGGGGCCTCGGCGGCGAAGAGCTCGATGCCCCCGATGCCCAACAGCGGAAAGATGGCCACCGTAAGTACGATGATCCCCATACCCCCGATCCACTGCGTAAGGCTGCGCCAGTAAAGGAGGCCCCGGGGTTGGATCTCGATGTCGCTAAGGGTGGACGCCCCGGTGGTCGTCATGCCCGACACCGTCTCGAAGAGGGCATCGGCCACGTTCGGCAGCATGCCGCTGTAGAGATAGGGCAACATACCGAAGGTAACCATGGCCGTCCAGCTCAATGCCACGATCAGGTAGCCCTCCCGCTTGCGAATGGTCAGGTCGCTGGGCTGGGGTAGCGAACCGCGTGGGGCCCGGGGGACGAGAAAAAGCAAGCCGGCGGCCCCGATGGTCGTCAGTCCCGCGTAAAGCAGGGGCAGCATGCTCTCCCCGAAGTAATAGCTGAACGGCATGCCCGTAAGCATCAGTGCGCCGATAATCAGCAACAGCACGCTGACGACCCTCGCGATGGGGCGAAAATTGATCAGGCGTTTATTCATCGATCAGCGAAACAGTTCTTCGAGGCGCCGGATAGCCTGCGGCTTGGCGAATACGATCACCCGGTCGTTCAGTTGCAGTTGGGTAGATCCGTTTGGAATAATGGTTTCTTCTCCGCGGATGACCCCGCCGATGAGGGAGGTATCCGGAAAGTGAAGGTCTCGCAGCGGCTTCTTGGTGAGTTGATTGCTCTTCTTGATGATGAACTCAATCACCTCCGCGTCCACCCCCTGCAGACTGGTAATGGCCTCCACGTTGCCCTTCCGGACGTAGCGGAAGATGTCATTGGCCGCCAGCAGTTTTTTATTGATCAGCGTGTCCACCCCGATGTTCTGGCTGATGTGGACGTACTCCTTGTTCTCCACCTGGGCGATCGTCTTATACACACCGTGGTTGTGGGCCGTCAGACAGGCGATGATGTTCGTCTCGCTGTTTTCGGTCAGGGCCATGAAGACATCCATCCGCGACAACCCTTCCTCCTCCAGTAGGTCGAAGTTGGTATAATCCCCCTTCACCACCAGCACGTTGTCCAGCATTTCGGTAATGTACTGGCAACGGGGTTTGGACTTTTCGACGATCGTGACCTGGTAATGCTTCTGCAGCCGGCGGGCCGTGGCGATGGACAGGTCCGTGCCGCCCATAATCATCGCGTTGGTCACCTTCACGTGATCCTTACCCACGAATCGCTCTACCTTCTTCGTATGCTCGGGCCGGGTGATGAAGTAGATGTGGTCGTTGCGCCGCAGTTCGGTGTGGCCGCGCGGAATCAGGGTCTGGTGGCCGCGCAGAATAGCTATGAGCTGCAGCTGATCCCGATCGTTGAGGCCCTCGATTTCCGAAAGCTTCTTACCCACCAGCGGAGAGTTGCTGTCGAGCGTGATGCCCACCAGCGAAAGCTTCCCGTCCTCAAACTCGTAGATGTCGGTAAAGGAACACTTATTTACCAGCCGTTCGATCTCGATGGCCGCGAGCTGCCGGGGGCTGATCAGCTGATCAATGCCGAGCGAGCACACGGTTTCCTGGTTTTCGGGCTCCAGGTATTCCTCGTTATCCACCCGGGCGATGACGCGGCCCGCTCCGAGTTTTTTCGAGAGGATGGCCGACATCATATTGGTCTTCTCGCTCGTCGTAACGGCCAGCATCAGGTCGGCGTTGCGCACGCGGGCGCTCTGCAGGGTGACGAGACTGGTTGCGTCTCCCCGCACCGTAAGGACGTCAAGATGGGATCCGGCGTAATCAAGCACCTCCTGGTCGTTGTCGATCAGAGTGATGTTCTGGTTCTCCGTAACCAATAGTTCGGCCAGGTGAAATCCCACGTCGCCGGCACCGGCAATTACTATATTCATCGTTAGCTAAAGGTAAAGCTGCCGCAAAGGTCGTCATTCACGGGCACATGCGGGGCGCCGGGGCGCGGGTGCGGTAGCCGCAGTGGTCAGGGTACGCCCCCCCAGGTAAGTGATTCCGGTATCGGGATGCAGCAATCGGGCGATGGGCATGAGGAACGGACGGTAGGACTTGCGAATATTAGCATAGGGTTCGTTACTGCACCGCGGCCGGTTTGTCCTGGTTGAGGCGGTATACCAGGTTAAGCACTACCTGGCGCGCCTGCCGCCACTGGAATTCGGAGGTGGACTGGTAATCCGGCCGGTCGACGATGGTGCGATCGATGCGGGTGTTGAACAGGTCCCGCCCGCTAAGCGTGAGGGTGCCCTTGCCCTGGAAGACATCCAAAGAGGCACCGACGTCGAGCGCGTAGGTCGACAACCGCCGCCCCTGGGCCGTATTCTGGGGGGCGTTGTAATCGAAAGTGACCTGAGCCTGTAAGCGGTCGCTCAGATCCAGGATGGATGCGGCCCGCCCGCTCCAGGAGGTGATGTCCACCGCGTAATCGATCTCCTGGTAAGATCCTTCTACCTGTGCGGTATACAGGTTGAAGTCGGAAGTAAATTTCCACCAATCGAAGAGGTCGTAATTGACGTTCAGCTCCACCCCGTAGGCGTCGCGGTTACCCAGGTTAACCGGAAATTCGATGGTAGTGCCGTCGTCCGCCGGCAGCACCAGCCGTTCGATGATCCCGGTGGTGTAGCGGTAGTAGACGCTGGCCAGCAACGAGCCATTATCTAGGTAGCGCAGCCAGCCGGCTTCGTAGGAATCCGTGTATTCGGGGCGCAGGGTGGGGTTGCCGACGGTGTTGTTGCGGGGGTCGTTGAAGTTGGAGAAGGGCAGGAGCAGCCGGAAGTAGGGCCGGGAAAGCCGGCGACTGTAGCTGAGTTGGAGCTGATTCCCCTCCGAAGCCTGGTAGGATAGCGAGGCACTCGGGAAGAGGTTGAAGTAATCCTGCTCGTTAGTCGTCTCGGCCCGGAGCAGGGTTGCCGTGACGTCCGACAATTCACCCCGAAGTCCCGCCTGAATGCCCAGCGGCCCCAGCTGGGTACTCCCGATGAAGTAGGCCGCGGCGATGTTCTCGGTGTATTCCAATTCGTCGTCGAATGCACCGACTACCTGGTAATTACCGGCGGCGTCTGCCTCCGTTACCTGGTAGTCATTTTGCACGGTGCGGAAGGTGGCCCGCACCCCGCCCTCGAGTTTCAGGGAATCGCTGAACGGGTGGATGTAGTCGCTCTGCAGCAGCAGGTTCGTTTCGTATTCGGTATTGCTGGCGCGCTGTAGCAGGGGGTCGGTTACGCCCGTGGTGGTCTGGACGATGTCCGACAGCTCCAGGTCGTCATCCAGGATATATTGGGCGTCTACGGTCCAGACGTGCTCGTCGTCATCCGGAAAGGTGCGTTTGTACGCGAGGGAAGACTCGAGGTTTTGATTACCGGATTCCTCCTCGGTATCGCGAACGGTAGTGGAGACGGGGTTGCGGTCCTCGTCCAGATCGCGGTAGGTAACTACGGTGAAGTTGTCGTCTTCGGAACGGCGGTAGAGCAGGGAGCCGGTGAGCTGGTTGTAGTCGTTGATAAACCAGTCCGTGCCGAGTTGAAAATTGCCGCCGATACCACCGCGGTCCTGGTCGGTTTCGGTTTCGTACACTTCCAGCAGGCTACCGTCGTCGTCGAAGAAGCGCTGGTCACTGCTGCCTCCACCGGGCGAGCGCTGGTAGGCAATGCCGAAGTTGGAAAAGAGATTGAACTGGTTGCGGCGGTAATTAAGGCTGTAGCTGGCCCCGAAGTTTTCCGGATAGCCCAACGTTGCCCCGAAGGAGCCGTTGATGCCGCGTTGCTGATTTTTCTTAAGAATGATGTTGATGATGCCGGCCTCCCCTTCCGCTTCGTAGCGGGCCGAGGGATTAGTAATCACCTCCACGCTTTCGATGATGTCGCCCTGCATGCGCCGCAGTGCGTCCAGATCGCCGGAACTGAGCATGGCCGAGGGTTTACCATCTACCAGTATCCGAACGCCGTTGCTGCCGCGCAGGCTGACGTTGCCTTCGGGATCGACGTTGACGGAGGGAACGTTATTCAGGATATCGGCGGCGTTGTTGCCGGCACCGGTGAGGTCCTTGCCCACGTTGAAGACGCGTTTGTCGAGCTTCATCACCATCTGGCTGCGCTCGGTAGTGACTTCGATGGTTTCCAGGGCGACACCACCCTGACCCAGGCGGAGGGTGCCGAGGTCGATGGCTTCGTCGGCCGCGATAACGTCCGGAATAAGGAGATCGTCGTAGCCGAGAAACTGGATTTCCAGGTAGTAGGTGCCCGGTTCCAAGTTAAGGGTAAAGGTGCCGTCGTTGGCGGTGGTGGCGTTGGCGGCCATGGTGCTGTCGGCCTGCCGGTAGGCCACGGCGGTAGCGAATCCCAGCGGCTGGCCGTCGGAATCCTGCACCAGGGTTCCTTCGACCGACACGGCTTGGGCGGAGAGTACAAACGGCCACACCAGAAACTGAAAGAAGTAAAAAAGACGCATAGCAGGCATTTCTGATGTAACGGGAAGATTGCCAGAAGGTTAGCAGATTTTACCATCCGGCTTGCTCCCGCGCCCCGGCGAACAAAAAATAGTGGCCTACCTTCACCGTACCGAGCCTGCAGGGCTATTTGGAAGCCGCTACGGTGGCCGCCTCGTCTTTTGAACAGGCGAGTACCCACCGGGCCAAAAGGATTGACTCGCGAAGGGGAACCGAAAGTAAAGCCTGCGCCTGACCACGATGGAAAAAAAGACCAAAATCCTCAACGACCCCGTTTACGGCTTCGTCGGCATACCCTACGGCATCCTGTTTGACCTGGTCGAGCATCCGTATTTCCAGCGGCTGCGCAACATCAAGCAGGTCAGCCTCACCCACTACGTCTACCCCGGGGCGCTGCATACCCGCTTCCATCACGCCATCGGTGCGCTGCACCTGATGCAACAGGCCGTGACCAGCCTGCGTAGCAAGGGCGTGACCATTAGCGAGGAGGAAGCCGAAGCCGTGATGGTGGCGATCCTCCTGCACGACATCGGCCACGGGCCCTTTTCCCACACCCTGGAGAACACCCTCATCAACGTGAGCCACGAGACGCTCAGTCTGCTCTTCATGCAACGACTGAACGACGAGTTCCGGGGCAAGCTGAGCCTGGCCATCGAGGTCTTCACGGGCCGTTACCCCAAGCCGTTTCTCCACCAGCTGGTAAGCGGCCAGCTGGATATGGACCGCCTCGATTACCTCAACCGCGACAGCTACTTCACCGGCGTGGCCGAGGGAGTGATCGGCTACGACCGCATTATCAAGATGCTCAACGTGATCGGGGGCCGGCTCGTCGTGGAGCAAAAAGGCATTTACAGCGTCGAACGCTTCCTGACCAGCCGCCGGATCATGTACTGGCAGGTGTACCTGCACAAGACGGTCGTGGCCGCCGAGCAGATGCTCCAACTCACCCTATGGCGCGCCCGCGAACTCTCGGAACTCGGGCAACCGCCCTGGGCGCCGCCGGCGCTGAAGTATTTCCTCATTCACCGGGTGGGAAGCGAAGACTTCGTAGCCTCCCGGAATCAGCTCCTCGACTGCTTCGCCGCCCTGGACGACACCGACATCAGTTCCGCCGTAAAGACCTGGCAGCACCACCCCGACCCCCTGCTATCGTACCTGAGCTACGGACTCGTCAACCGCCGGCTCTTCCGCCTCGAATTCAGCAACGACCCCTTCGACCCGGCCTACGTCGACGAGCTGCGCGAGACCATCCGCGCCGATTCCCGCTTACCCCGCAACGCCGCCGACCACCTCGTGATCCAGGGCCAGGAAACGAACAGTGCCTATACCCTGACCAAGGAGGAGATCATGGTGTGGACCAAGCACAACGAGGTAGTGCCGATGTCGAGCATCAGCGATTTCGCGATCGCGCCACGGTCGTATACCAAGTTTTTCCTCTGCTACCCCAAGGAGGTGGACGGGCGGGGGGAGTAGTGGTCGCGCGATAACTCGTCGGACGAGTAGTGGTCGCGCGATTTGTCGTCCGACGAGTAGTCGTCCGACGAGTTGCGCTACCGACGACCTTCGATTTCTTAACGGACAGTTTACACCACTCTCGCTATATGCGAGTGGTAGCGTCTTAAAAAATCGGAATGGCTACCCGGCTAATTCCGCTCCCCCGCCACGATCCGGTCCATCAGGTTGAAGCCCTCCCCAAGACGGGCAATGGTTTCTTCCCGACCCACCGCTTCCAGGATAGCGAAGGCATCCGGCCCATTCACCGTACCGCTGACGGCCAATCGTAGGATGGGCAGGACGGCGCCGAAGCCCAGCCCCTTCTCCTGCATGAAAGCGACGGCTTCTTCCTTGATCCGATCCGCCTTCCACCGGTCGATACCCGCCAGTCTGTTTTTGAGTTGCTCGAAGGTGGGACGCTGGTCGGGTTTCCATTTCTTCCGGGCGGTTTTCTCGTCGTTGATGCCGACGCGGGCGACGAAGTAAATGCCCTGTTCGAAAAATTCGGCCAGGGTATGTACCCGCTCCTGCAGCAATTCGGCAATGGTGGCCGCGGCTTCCTCGTCGATGGGGTAACCGTTTTCGGTGAAGACATGGGCGATCCGGGGGGCCAGTTTCTCGGCCGGCGTACTGATGAGGTATTGCTGATTGTACCAGCGCGCCTTTTCAAAGTCGTACTGGGCTCCGGATTTGTTGATGCGGTCCAGGTCGAAGGCTTCGATCAGCTCTTGCTTGCTGAAGATCTCCTGCTCCGTGCCCGGGTTCCAACCGAGGAAAGCGAGGAAATTGAGCGTAGCCTCCGGGAGGAAGCCGGTTTCCCGGAAGCCGGAGAGGTATTCGTCACTGCCGCGCTGCCCCCAGTCCAGGGGAAACACGGGAAAGCCGAGTTGCTGACCGTCGCGCTTGCTGAGCTTGCCCTTGCCGGTCGGTTTAAGGAGCAAGGGCAGGTGGGCAAATTCCGGCATGGTCTTCTCCCAGCCGAAAGCGCGGTAAAGCAGCACGTGGAGGGCGGTACTGGGCAGCCATTCTTCCCCGCGGATCACGTGGGTAATTTCCATCAGGTGATCGTCGACCACGTTGGCCAGGTGGTAAGTTGGCAGTCCGTCGGCCTTCATCAGCACCTTGTCGTCCACTTCCTCGCTGCGGAAGGCAACGTCGCCGCGTACCCGGTCCTTGATGTGCACCACCTGCCCCGGGTCGACCCGCAGGCGAACGACGTAAGGCGTATCGGCGGAAAGGAGGCGATCCGTCTCGTTGGGGCCCAGACTCAGGCTATTGCGCATATCGCCACGGGTGGTCGCGTCGTAGCGGAAGTTGTGGTTTCCGGCCGCTTTTTCCGATTCCCGGCGCCGGTCCAACTCCTCCTCGGTGTCGAAGGCGTAGTAGGCGTGGCCGGAATCGAGCAGGTGCTGGGTATACTTCCGGTAGGTTTCCCGGCGCTCGCTCTGGCGGTAGGGACCGTAATCGCCGCCGATACCGGGCCCCTCGTCGGGAGTGATGCCCGCCCAGTCAAGGGCTTCGATGATATATTCCTCCGCACCCGCTACGTAGCGCTTCTGGTCGGTGTCCTCAATACGGAGCACGAATACGCCCGCCTGGTTGCGGGCAAAGAGGTAGTTGTACAGGGCGGTGCGCAGACCGCCGATGTGCAGGGCGCCGGTCGGAGAAGGAGCGAAGCGAACACGAACGTTTTGCATACATTGTAATTAAGCGGACAGCAAATGGTAAAATTTTATTACGAAAGCAGCAATACTTACTACTATAACGTTTTAAATGCGACCGTATCGGACCGGTTATGCGAGATTTCGGGCAAAGGTAGGGACCAATCACCGGCTGCCCACCGCCCCCGCGATTTTCGCTCCCGACAACGGTACCTATACCCTGGTTTTCTGATTTCGCTTTCCCCCGGCCATTCGCTCCATTCCTCTCAAGACTCCGCAAGACCATGTACCTCATCAAGACTCCCAGGGTAATCCAGAAACTCTTCCCCAATTTCCACTGGCGGTTGCAGTCCTCCGTGGAAAAGCCCACCCTTTACCTCACTTTCGACGACGGACCGATTCCGCACCTGACCCCCTGGGTACTGGAACAGCTCGATCGCTTCGGTGCGAAGGCGACCTTCTTCTGCGTGGGCAACAACGTGCGGCGTTACCCCGAGGTGCTGAAACAGGTGCTGGACGCCGGACATACCGTTGGTAATCATACCACCCACCACCTGGATGGCTGGAAAACCGACAACGTACCCTATTTCCACGATATCCGTCACTGCGCCGTCCAACTGAAGACCTCCCTCTTCCGGCCACCCTACGGCCGATTAAAGCCGAGCCAGGCCCAGTTTCTGCAGCGCCACTACGAGATCGTAATGTGGGACGTGCTGAGCGGCGACTTCGATCCGGAACTGACGCCCGACGACTGCTTCGATAACGTAACCGAAAACGCCAGTCCCGGCAGCATTGTCGTTCTTCACGACAGCCTGAAAGCCGAGGAAAAGGTGCGCAACATTTTACCCCGCTTGCTCGAGCACTACTCCGAGCGGGGATACGCCTTCGATCGCATTACGCCGGAGCTACTGACCGACCGGTCAACCGTAACCAAGCCCCGCCTCAAAACCGCCTAATCGGATGCCGATCGGACGTCGCCACGCCCTTCGTAACCTTTCTGCCCTGGGTCTCGCCAGTCTTCTTCCGTTAAACAAAACGCTGGCGAAACCGCCGGTAGCCGCCGTCAATTTTGTCGGTACGATAATGACCGTAATCGGTCCGGTCGACCCCGACAGTCTCGGCTTTTGCCTGCCGCACGAGCACCTGCTCAGCCGGTTCGGCGAGGAGCCCGCCGAGCCGGGCCGCTACGACGAAGCGGCCGTTACCGCCACGGTGCTCCCCTACCTGAGCTACCTTTCCGGGCTGGGGGTGAAAGCCATCGCGGACTGTACCGCCCATTCTTTCGGTCGGAACCCGTCGATGCTGGCGAAGCTCGCTACCGACAGCGGTCTCCACATTATTACCAATACCGGCTACTACGGCGCGGCGGAAGACCGCTACATCCCCGGTGCCGCCCACGGACAATCGGCGGAAGAAATTGCCGCCGAATGGATTCGGGAATTCGAGGAAGGGATCGGTGACACCGGTATTCGCCCCGGCTTTGTCAAAACGGCGGTGGACAACGGCCCCATCAGCGAAATCGACGCCAAGCTCGTGCGGGCCGCCGCCATTACGCACCGCGCTACCGGCCTCACGCTGGCCATCCACACCGGTAACAACGCCCCCGCCGCCGCCCAGCAACTTACTATTCTGGAAGGAGAAGGTGTCCACCCCTCCGCCTGGACCTGGACGCACGCCTTCCAGGTGCCTGACCCGGCGCCCCTCGTCGAAGCCGCCACCGCCGGCGCCTGGATCAGCCTGGACGGGCTCAAGTTACCTTACTACCAGGCCGGCCGCGCTCAGGGCGACGACACCTTTGATCGCCACCTGGAACTTCTACTCGCCCTACGCAAATCGGGCCACCTCGGACAAGTCCTCCTCAGCCACGACGGCAGCACCTTTCCGCCAGACCTGACAGCCCGCCGCCCCATGGATTTCCTCTCCAATGCCTTCCTTCCCGTGCTGCGGGCCAAAGGATTCTCGGAAGAAGAGATCGACACGCTGACCGTACGCAATCCGGCGGCGTACTTTACCATCCGGGAACGCTTGCTCTAGCGCATCTTACCGGAAATGCGATCCAGCCCCGCCTTGGCCATCATGTGGAGGCCGGTGCGGTATTCCGCCGGACTAAGCTCCAGGCACTGGGTAAAGTACTTCCGGGCCGCAGGGTAGCGCCCCCGGTCCTCTTCCAACAAGCCCGCCTGGAGCGCGGCATTGCAGGCAAAGTAGGCCGGATTGTCCCGCCCCAAACTGATGGTCCGCTCGTAA
Source organism: Neolewinella xylanilytica (assembly GCF_002934605.1). Lineage (GTDB taxonomy): Bacteria > Bacteroidota > Bacteroidia > Chitinophagales > Saprospiraceae > Neolewinella > Neolewinella xylanilytica. Next base: position 13,407 of record NZ_PTJC01000007.1, on the reverse strand, counting down.
AACGAAAGCGCGCCCGGGTGATCCTTCAGTCCGTCCAGCACCCGGCCCGTACGGTAGAGGAACTCCAGGTTTTCGTCCGTAGTCAGCTTACTTCGGTCAATGGCGTCCAGGCGTTGCCGCGCCCGGCTGAAGTACCCCCCGTCAAAGAGCAGGCGCGCCTTCAATAGGTCCAGATGGGGCACTTTGCCCGTCATTGCTTCGCGGGTAGCGCTCTCATCGCCACCGGCCCGGCTGCCCGCTTCGATCTCCGCCATGGCCCGGTGATAGCCCGCCACGTCCGCTTCGAGGAGGTAAGACCAAGCGATCTTCTGCAAGGCCTCCTCGCGAAAGTGGCGGCCCGGGTACCGCAGCAAAAAGGATTGGTAGTGGAGACGGGCCCGCGGGTTCAGGTTGCGAAGTTTGGCCTGCCCCAGCAAAAAGTCGAGATAGGGAAACTCAGCGCTGCTCCCTCCCCGGGGCTGGGCCTCCAGTATCCGGAGGGCGTCGGCGTTGCGGTCGTTCCGCATGATGATGGTGGCCAACACGAAGCAGTGCAACTTGTTAGTGGCTGGCTGAAGGTCCAGGGCGGTTACCGTACGCAAGGCCCGCTCGGCGTCGTCGGCCAGGTATAATTCCATGAGCGCGTGCAGTACGCTAGTTTCCGTAGCGAACGGGCTTTCCCGATCGGCAACCGCCCGTTGCATCAATTTTCGTCCGGCCGGGATCGTTCCGGTCAGGGAACTGAAGAGTTCGACACCCCACTTGTACTGGGGGGGAATGGTGCCTACCGCCGCTTGCAGCAGGCCCAGGTCCTTGAAAGTGGGAAGGAACTGCGGAAAGCGGTCGGCATTATCCAGCAGATATTTGTTGGCGCGGTTCAGGGAGCGGAACGCGGCCAAGTGGCGCTCGAAGCGTACGTCGATAAGGCTACGGTGCAGGAAGGCTTCGGCCAGGGCATAATTGAAGTAGGGGGAGGCGGGGTCGCCCCGCTCCAGCAATTCGATGCGTCGGTCGAACCGCTCCTGCAGGCGGGCATCCAGCCGCTCGTCGCCGGAGAGGTAAAGGCGGAAAAAATCGACATAGCTGCCTAGGTGGTGGGCTACTAAATTGCGGGGTTCGTCCCGCTGTAATCGCTCGATGCCGGCCTCGGCCAGGTCCAGTTCGAGGCGCATCACGTCTTCGTAGATGGCTTCGGCCTCCCGGTGAAAATCGTAGTGGTACTCCGCCGCGGCGGCGACCAGGCTCAACGAAGCAAAAAGCAGCAAAAGGGTGCTACGCATACCTGGCGAAGATACCGTCCATTTGCTCGGCCAGTCGGTGGTCGCGGTCGGTAACGGTGTTACCGGCGTCGTGGGAATTCAGCTTGACGATAACCTTATTGTAGACGTTCGTCCAGTCGGGGTGGTGGTTCATTTTCTCGGCGGCGAAGGCCACCTCGGTCATGAAAGCGAAAGCCTGCCGGAAGTCCTTGAAGGTGAATTCGCGGTGCAGGGCATTGTCTTTTTCGGTCCAGGACATACGTATCGTTTTGGGGGCTAGTACTACAAGGCGCTTCAAATGGCTTAAGTTGATCTGGGCGCCGGCGCGCAGGAAAAACGTTTATCCGGAAGCCGGAAGATCCGGGCCTTCGCAGGTCGCCTACCAAGTACGCCCACGCTCCGAGGTCCTGCGAATCGCATCACCCGGAAAGCACATCAGGACCTGCAAGTGTCCGAAGGACCTTTGAGGGTCCGGGTAACCAAGACCTGGTCCGTCTACCACGTGAGTGAAGCCTGGCCGGGCCATAGCTCAATTAGTCCGCAACGCCTCGATCAATTCCTGCTTGCTCATCTTGGAGCGCCCTTCAATACCAACCTTCTTGGCCTGCTCGTAAAGTTCATCCTTGGTGCGGTCTTCGTAATTTTCCGCCTTGCCCCCTTTCTTACCGGCGTCGGGGGTATTGGCGATACGGGCGGCCTTCTGCTTGCTCATTCCCTCTTCCCGCAGGGCCTCGTACTGATCGTCATTCTTGACGCTGGGTCCGTGGTTCTTTGCCATGGCTTTTCTACTGAAACGGGCCGCTGGGATGCCGTGTTTGGAGTGGTGGGACGGGCGTTAAACAAATCTTAAACGACATCCAAAGGGCGTGAACGGTGTTCCCAAAGCATGCGTAACCGTCTGACGCCGAGCCCGGCAACCTATTTGTTGCTCGGCCTCGCCCTCCTCCTTTCCGCCTGCGCCTGCAACGGTTTCTTCGAAAACGTAGCCGATAAGGTCGAAAACATCATCGTGCGCCGCACGCCGCGGGAAGCTTTTGCCCACGACTATTTTCAGGAACTGCCCGCAGGCGATTCGCTGGTCGCCGCGTGGGACTCCGCTTTCGTACGTACGCTCCAGGATACCTTAGTTGTTGATCTCCCCCACCGGGAGCTCGTCCGTCGCGTAGACGACCTGGAATTCACCGCGCTTTCCTATCGTTTCTACCTGCCGCCGGGCAGGCTGCTGACCATAAGTACGGAGGCGGCCAGCGGCGTCGGCCCAGTGTTCGGAGAACTCTTCGCCGTCGACGGAGATAACTCGATCGACCCCGACGACGCCCTGCTTCGCTGGGAGCCCGGCGCCGCGGGTGGCATCTACGAAACGGCCGCGCGTAGCGGACAGGAACTACTGTTGGTGGTCCAGTCGGCTCCGTCGGATACCGGCGCGTACGCCCTGGAGCTGCGCACCGATCCCGCGCTGCTCTTTCCGGTGGCGGGCCATAGCGCCCGCCATATTCAATCCTTCTGGGGAGACAGCCGGTCCGGTGGTGCCCGCCAGCACCAGGGCAACGACATCTTCGCACCCCGCGGGACGCCTCTGGTGGCGGTTTCGGACGGCATCGTGCGATCCACGAAAGTCGGCGGATTGGGCGGAAAGACCGTCTGGCTCCGCGATGGCGAAGGTCGCGGACTGACCTACTACTACGCCCACCTCGACAGCCAGCTCGTCCGCCCGGGACAGATCGTAACCCGCGGAGATACCCTCGGCCTGGTAGGCAACACGGGCAACGCCCGCACCACGCCGCCCCACCTGCACTTCGGCATTTACCGCAACGGGGCCCGCGACCCCTACTCCTACTTACTCGGCCCCGACGGAGTGCCGGCCGACCTGCGGTACTCCCTGGCTCCCACGGAGCTTCCCGATTCGGTGCCCGAGCGCGGACGCCACTACCTACGCCGGAGCCCAGCTAGCCAACGCACCGTGGTCGTACGAGAGCTAGCCAACGAGGAACCCGTAACCGTACTCTCGGCTACCGACCGGTTCTACCGCATCCGCACCGAACGGGGGGAAACGGGCTATGCTAACTTCGATTAAGTCGCTACATATGAAAGTCAGGAACATCTGTTAAAGACTCCCCACCCCCACGCTAACCGGTGAATCGCACCGTTTTAACGGTATATTCTGCTTCATTTATCTTCTCTGAAAAACACCTATACCCATAACTTCTTCCGTACGCCCGTCCCGCTTTGCCGTGGGACGGGCGTACTGCTTTTCGCTGCTTTGCCTAATCATGGGAGAAAGATTCGATCAACTCCCGGGCCGCCCGGACGGCAGCGGGCAGAAACCGCCGGTCTTCGGCAATGTGCTCCAACTCGGGCAGGTCGAGGCGCGCGAATTGCTGCTTATACTGAGCCACCGCCCGGCGTAACTCCCGCTCTTTTTGCCGGGGAGTGGGCTCGGTCCGGACGGGTAAAAAAGTTTCCCGATTGGTCAGGAAATGAATCACCGCCACGAAGATCAGCAGCAGGTCGAACGTCAGATTGAAGAGTCCGAATTCCAATCCGGCGGTAGGCTGAATCGGGAAGAACACCGCCAAACCTACGATACCGGCCATGATGACGGGAAGCGTAAGGAGCACGCCGGCCTCGGAGCGGAAAAAGGTAATGACGGTGGCCACCGCAAGCAAGGCGGCACCGGTGAGGATGCGCTGGTCGTAGGTGTTGCCCTGCAGCAGGCAGGCAAAAATGCCTAACCAGAGGAGTATCGGGGCGGTCCAGGGCAGGAGGTCGTGAAACTGGAGTTTCGGGGCAGGGGTGTACCCGCCGAGTGTTTGTTCTTTCATCGTGTCTTTTTAAAACTACCGTGGTATGCCCGGCGAACAATCACCCGATACCACGCAAAAAAATGTGTCGCTCACCCGTCGTCCGAAGCGACCTTTCCCGGGGGAAAAATCGGTCCGTTAGCCTGACTTCGGGCAATAAATGTTGCCGGGATAACGCTGCCCGTTCCGCCGGGTGCATGCGGGCAATAGATCTTAACACCGATCCTTTTCGCCGATTCGCAGGATGACGTTCCCCCGCTTCCGCCCGGTCAGGACGTACCGGTATGCCTCGACCACCCCGTCCAGCGTAAAGCTGCGCTCGTCAAGCAGCGGCACGAAGGTGCCGGCTTCTAGGTGGCGGCGAATAAAGGGGAAGCTGTGCTCGTGACCATAAGGGACGGGAAAACGTACCCGCTTCCCCCGCCCGAGTGGGGTCAGGAGCGCATAGCCTACGTTCTGCCAGTAAGGACCGGGTTCCGATGAAATATAGACGCCGGTCCGGCTCAGGAGTCCTCGGCACCGGCCGAAGGTGCTTTTGCCCACCGCGTCAAAAACACAATCGTAGCGCTCGGCCGATTGGGTGAAGTCCTGGCGGGTATAATCGATGACCCGCCTGGCTCCCATCCCGTACAGTATTCCAGCCGCGTCGGCGGGGCCGGTTACCGTTATTTCCGCATCGCATGCGGCGGTGAACTGCAGCAAGGCCGAGCCGATGGCCCCGGTGCCACCGTTGATCAGCACCCGCTGCCCTGCTTGTACGTTGGCGCGTTGCAGGAAGGCAAAGGCGTAGTGAGCCCCCTCCAGACTGGCAGCGGCCACGGCATCCGACAAACCAGCGGGAATGGACATTACCGGACCGTCCTCCGCGATCGTCAGGTATTCGGCCTGCCCTCCCAATCCGGTATCCCGGAAGCCGCAGATGCGATCCCCCACCCGGTAGCGCGTCACCCCGGTACCCACCGCGGCCACCTCCCCCGCGAAGTCGGTGCCGATACGGGCTTGCCGGGGGGTACGTATTCCCAGCACCAGGTGCATGACCAGCGGCCGGGCGGTCAGGTTGGCGCAGTCGGTCCGGTTCACGGTCGTGGCGTGAATCCTCACCAGCAGTTCGCCGCGGTTGGGCGAGGGTACCGGAAGCCGGGTGACGGATATCGCTTCCGGCGGGCCGTACGCATCCCGTTTGGCCGCCCGCATGGTATTGTTTGGTGCCATGGCGTTCATGCTTCGTTTACATTAGTCAGTTCGACAATGATTTTTCCCTGATGCTCGCCGTTGCCGAAATAGCGCAGCAGCTTGGGTACCGTCGCAAGGGGATGCGGCCCGTCGATTTCCGGGACTACTTTTCCGGACAGCACCAGGGGGAGGAGTTCTCCCAAGTCCCGGTTCGGCTTCAGCGCCACGATTTGCATCTCCCGACCGGTAAAGCCGCGCAAGGCTAGTATCCCCACTAAGGTCGCGGGCGTCCCACCTACGGTGACGTACCGTCCGCCGGGTCGCAATGCCCGGGCGTAGGCGAACGCGGACCGATTCGTCTTCGCATCCACGATCAGGTCGTAGGTTGCTCCGGTCCGGGTGAAGTCCACCTGCCGGTAGTCGATCACCCGGTCGAATCCGAGCTGCCGGAGCCGGTCGAGCTTCGGACCGGCATCTACCCCGGTTACCGTAGCACCGTAGAGCTTGGCCAGTTGCAATCCTAGGGTCCCTACCCCGCCACCGGCCCCGTTGATCAGTACGCGTTCGCCCGCTTGCAGCCGCCCGTAACGGAAGATTGCCTGCCAGGCCAGCATACCGGCGTGGGGCAGGGCGGCGGCCATGATCGAGGAAAGCCCCTGAGGGCGCGCCATGAGGTCCGTGGCCTTTACGGCCGCGTATTCGGCGAGGCAGCCCCATCCGCTACCGGAGATGTCTCCGAATACGGCCTCCCCTTCCCGAAACCCATCTACCCCCGTTCCCGTCTTGACGACCGTTCCCGATAGTTCGATGCCGGGCACCGCGTGTTTCGGCCTCCGTAGTCCGAAAAGTAAGCGGTAAACGTAGGGCCGCCCCCGCACGAGGCTCCAGTCGACGTCATTGATGGCGGCGTGGTGGACCCGCACCAGGACCTCTCCGGGGCCCGGGTCGGGGATGGGAATTTCGGCCAGGCCAAGGCGCTCGGGGGCACCGTAACCGTTCATGACGATTGCTTTCAAGGTATTTGGGACAATTGGATGGTCCAACAAGTAAAGGGTATGCTCGGCTTCGATCATTTTCCATCGACCGCCGGTACGCTTTTACCGACCAGCGGACCTGCTCGGTGCTTTTTTTTCCACCTGCGCTCCGTCGCCCGAATGGTTTTTTTGCGCCGGCGCGCGGGAACCGAAGGAATCCGGTGAACGGTCATAAAAACCATAGCCAGCGACCTACCCGGTCCCGGTAAACCGCATAGGCTGGCCCGAACTTCCGGTCCAGCTGCGCTTCCTCGAAGGGAATGTACCAGCGCTCGGCCACGAAGAAGAAGATCGGGCAACCCAGCAGCGGCGACAAGCTGCCCAGGTAGACCCAAAACCCAGACAGGCTAAGCAGAAAACCCAGATAAATGGGGTTGCGACTGAATCGAAACGGTCCGTCGGTAAGCAGCGTGCGCGGCTGCCCGAAGGTATGGAGCTCGGTATCCCGTCGCAGCAACAGCAGGCCGGTGCTGGCGATCAGGAGAGATCCTGTCGTGAGCAATCCGATTCCAGCGGGGCGCCAGTCACGGGAAAAAACGGTCAGTATAGGGAGGGCTCGGTCCAGCAAGACCATGAGCGCGACGCAGCACCCGGTGAGCACCGGTGGGATGAACCACTTCATGCTCTTGAAGATACGTCCGTCAGCGGCGAAATGCGGGAGCGGCGAATACTTACACCGGCTCCTCCGCCGGTGTCCGGTAATAAAGGGCGATGATGGCCAGCACGAGCGACACCAGCCCGGCGATCAGCAGCGCATCGCTAAGCCCGTGGGTACCCGCCACCTCTACGCGCAGCAGCGACCCGGTGCCGATAAGCAGGGTGGACAAAAGCGACAAGAGGAAAGAAAGCTGCATACCGGGGTTTACTGGGTCGGAGTACTGGGGACTATTAGTATAAGCCGATACCGCCCAACATGTTGGTTAGGCACCGTCGCTTGCCGGCTTTTCGTACATATTATCGATGTCCAGCACCGCCAACTCGACGAACAGGTCGGCGAACTTCGCCGTCACGTCCCGAAAGAAGCGCTCCCCTTTTTCCGCGCTCGCCTTCATCGGGTTCCCCACCCCGGTATCGTCGGTGATTTGCGACCAACGTCGCTCGTGGGATACCCAACCCTCCCGGAAGGCCCGGATGCGGTGGGGGTGCTCCCGGCCCGGACCGGCTTCCGCCAGCGGCAGCACCCATTCCGGCCGAAGGTACATGACCAGGCTGGTTTCCATCTCGTCGGCGTGGTCGCCGGCCTCCTCGAAGTACTTCGTCTTGTCCATCGACTGGAACCAGTTGGAGGTACAGAGGAACATCTCCGGGAATTCCAGTCCGAGTTCCTTCAGCAGCGGTTTGAAGCTATTGCCCCCGTGGCTGTTGAAAACGAGTAATTTCTTCACTCCCTGCCGGTCCAGCACCTCGATGAGATCGCGCAGGATGGCCATTTGCGTGCTGCCGTTGAGATTCATGTCGAGAAAGACGTCGGTCTGCCCGGAATTCACGCCAAAGGGAATCGTCGGGAGCACCATCACCTTTGCTCCCCGGTCCCAGGCTTGGCGCGCCGCTTCGTAGGCCAGCCCTTCCGCCTCGATGTTGTCGGTGGCGTAGGGCAGGTGGAAATTGTGCGCCTCGGTGGCCCCCCAGGGCAGTATGGCCAGGTCGACGGTGGCGTCTTGGAGGTGCTTCCAGTTGGTTTCGGCTAGGATGTAGGGGCGGGGCATGGGGCGGCGTTGTTTTTCGGAAGGTACGTTTTGGGGAGTTATTGGCCGCGAGGCCCTTACCTCGCTACCGCTCGGGCAGACCTCGCTACGTCGTGGCGTCCCTTCCAGGGCCGGGCTGATCGATTACTTCGGGAAAGCTCCCCTTAAATCAGTTGCTCCGCATCGAAGTGCACGCAAATGGCTTCCACCGGTGCCGGCTGGCCGGGGACAAGCTGTTTGCTTTCCGTGCGGCCCGTGCGGCCGCCGAGGTGACGGTAGACGGCAGCGGCGCTGGTGTTGGTCTTGAGTACCCAGAGATGCAGTCTGTTTTCGGGATCCGCGGCTACGGCAATTACGGCCGCCCAGCGGATCAGGCGTCGGCCCACTCCCCGGCCCTGGTATTCGGCGCGGACGTGCAAGTTGTCCAGGAGGGCGCCGTCCTGCGGGTCGTGGTGCAGGAATACGCAGCAAAACCCTACGAGCTGATTCCCTGCTTCGGCCAGCATCACCTGCATATCGTCGTTGGGTTGGGAGAAGCGCTCGGTCCATACGGAGAGGCGCTCGGCCGTGGCTTCCCGATCCAGGTATTCGTCAGTCAGGGCACCGCGGTAATTTTCCTGCCAGCTCTGGGCGTGCAGGGCGGCAATCCGGGGCGCGTCGAAGGGGGTAGCGGGGCGGTAGGTAACGGTGGTAGCGGACATACAACGAATCGTTTGGCCGGGAAAAATACTTTCTGCCGGGGATACGGGGGCCCCGGTTCTCTTAGAAGAGGGCCGCGTATTCGGCCGGCATTCCCTCCAATGGACGAACGCGGATGCCCCTGAAAAATACCTCCGCCGCTTCGCTCTGTAGCTGGATCTTGCCCTTGGTCAGCGGTACCACCTCCCCGGCTTCGTTTACGTAGCGGGAGTTCTTGAGGATCATCACCACTTCCCCGTTTACGATGTGGAGGGCCTTATCGCCGTAGCAGATCAGATCCAGGGTATTCCACTCCCCGTGGGGACGCTCGTAGTCGTTGCTGCGCAGACAGTAATTCTTGTACGGACCGCCCTCGCCGATGTGCAGGTAATCCTGGGTGGCATTCGCCATCGGGTTCATCAGGTACTCCGGGGTGTAGGCCCGAATATCCATGGCGGAAGAGGCCTGGTTCCAGTAATCACCGGTGTGGCCTTCCATGATCTGGAATTCCTGGGAGAGCATCCAGGTACGCCAGTGTTCGGCGCCGGGCGGGCCGATCGAGTGGTACAGCACCCCCGAATCCTTGAGCAGTGCTTGCCGGGGGACCCACTTTTCGTCTCCCCACCGATACTGGACTTGCAAGTGATAGTTCTCGAATTCCTCCTTCGAGATCAGGCAGCCGTACACTTCCCCGCTTACCCGGATCACCTCCTCCCCGGCTTCTTCCTGGGTGGTAAAGACGTCATACCCCTCCGGATTCATGCCGATCGGCTCGATCGGGTTGCCGCCCTCGTCTACGGGGGCGGAGCCGTCGTAGCCCAGTTGGTGGCGGAAGCTGAGGTAGGTGTCCCAGTCGGTAAGCTCGCGGTCCAGCAGGTCGACCCAGCCCGCTGCCACCGGGGGTGCCGTAGCCGAAGGTTGCCGCGCGGGGGTGCAGGAAGCAATTCCGGCCAGGCCGGCCAACAGCAGGATGAGGTAGCGGAATTCCGGACGGTATGCAGTCATATACACTTGCTTATTCGCAGGGGAAGGGAACCTGCCGATCCTGCAATACTACGACCGGACGACCGATAATTCCCTTCAGCTTACGTTCGCTCCACCCAATATCTGGTCCATGACCCAGCTCGTGTGCAGGGCCGATCGACCGGAGGAAGGATGTACGTACCCTTCCTCGAAAAGGTGGCGGGCCATCGCTTCTACGTGGGGTCGCTGTACGTGCTCGGGGTGATCGACGTGCAGGGCCTCCTCGGTGGTGGCCGTACGCAACTCCACCGGGTTGTCGTCGAATAGGGAGAAGCGGATCGTGCCCTCGCTGCCGAAGATAGCTACCCGGTCCACCCGTTCTTGGGTCCCGAAGTTCCAGCTTCCCGCGCCGGTCACGCCGCTTTTGTGCAGCCAGCAGGCCGTGAAGGCGTCCCGGGCGGTATACAGCCCCTGCTGGTTGAGGCTAAAGCCACGGACGTCCTTTATCTCCCCGAGGTAGTGTACGAAGAGGTCGAGCCCGTGGCTGGCCAGGTCGTCAAAGTAGCCGCCGGGGGCCACGCGGGACTCGGTACGCCAATTCTCCTTGCCCGCTCGATCGAGCGCGGAGGGTGGTTTACAAAGCTGCCAGTCGATGTGGCGCACCATCCCGATCGCGCCGGACTGCAGCCACTCCCGCACCCGCTCGAAGCGCGGCAGGGTGCGCCGGTAATAGGCCACGAAGAGCGGCAGGTCTCTTCCCGCGAAGGCATCCACGATCGCACGGCTATCGGCGTAGGAAGGGGCGAGCGGTTTCTCGATGCAGCAGGGTTTCCCGGCGGCGGCCACCCGCAGGGCGTATTCCCGGTGGCTGTCCGGCGGGGTGGCGATATAAACGGCGTCGATCTCCGGGTCGTTGATCAGCGCGTCGGCATCGGTGTAGGTTTTCGGGACCCCGTGCCGGCGGGCGTAGTCATGCAGTTTGGCTTCGTCCCGGCGCATTACGGCGGCTAGTTCGAAGCCCCGGGTGAGTTGGTAGGGCGGTCCGCTCTTGACCTCGGTGACGTCGCCGCAACCGATGATGCCCCAGCGGAGGGGACGTTGATCCGTAAAGAGCTTCGCCATGGTAAGGAGGTTTATTGCGCCGACGCGCGGGAGCAAGGGTTTATCGCGTGGAAGGAAGCGGTACAACGATCCATTTTCCCGGTTCCGGACCGTCGGACTAAGATATGGTTTCCTTCACCTGCGCTCCGTCGCCCTACTTTTGTCATTCCGCTCCGGGAAAGGTTACGCCCGTAACGTCCGCGCAGATCCGGATCAGTTCGTCCTGCCTGGCTTCGTCGCGGGCCGCTTCCTGGAGCTTGCCGTCTTGTTTGTGGTAGAGATAGTGGCCCGAAATCCGAGCCGCCGGATCGGTTCCATCCGCGAGCCATACCTGGGTTGCGTAGCCCTGCTGGAGGTCGTCGGGAGCCCCGGAGCCCCCCATCTTGGTCGGCACCCAGCCCGGATCAATCGCATTGGCGCGTACCGCCGCCCATTTACGGGCTACGGCCAGGGCGAAGGCGGCGATGAGCAATTTGGAGTCGGCGTAGGTAAGGTCGGGCGCGTCCCGTTTGAGCTCTGCGGCCTTCCAGTTACCCCAGGTGTGGTCGTTGGAACTGAGGTAGATAAGCTGGTCGGGTCGGTCCATCAGGCAGGTCAGGAGATAGGGCGCGAGCACGTTGACGGTGGCGATGAGGGGGCCTTTTGCCCGGTAGACGGCCGCATTGTGGATGACGGTATCGAAGGTCCCGGTGGCGTTGGCATCCCGTGCCAGTTGCCGGGTGGCCTCGGGGTCGGCAAGATCGGCGATGAGGACGCCCGTGGCATTGGGCAAGGCATGGCGGGCATCTTCGGCGCGGGCCGCGTTGCGGGCGTGGAGGTAAACCTCGTGGCCTTTTTCGATGAGTTCCCGGGCGGCCATCTGGCCGAGACCGTCGGTGGATCCGGTGATGAAGATGCGTGCCAAGGGTAGATTATTTGGTGGAAAGGAGCCGGACTGGCCGCATTCCGTGATGAAAAAATAGCGCCCGAGCGGTTGATTACCGGAGCGGGGGCACCGTCTAATTGGCAACGAGCGTGGCGGCCGGTACGTTCGGACGGAGCCACGAATTCAGCTTCTCTTCGACCGCTGTGTTCCGGAATCGGTTAGCCCGGTGATGCGGCGGCCTTACCCATCGTCACCGGGGCGGGGTCTACTCCGGGACGAAGCCGGAGGTCGGCAGGGCAGCGGTTCCGGACCGCCCCTACTTAACGGACTCCCGTGCGAATCGGCAGCGCGCAGCCTCGGTCCACTTTCGTGGTCGGAGCGATGGAGCCGCCCCCCCCAACCGTACCCTTATCTTCAGAACTTCCGGCATTGCTTGCGGCGTAGGGTACTTTTGCGAAGTCTGCCGAAGTTGCAATGAAATAAATATGCTTAAACAAGAACTGATCGATCGGCTCCACCAGGTTGAAGCAATCGCTTTAGCAAGCAGATTGAATCGGATGGCGCGCAACCCACTTCGATACATCCGGGCGATGATACACCGGGAAATCGTTTACAAAAGAAACAAAGCGCCAAAGCAGGTGAAAGCCGAGACCTTTTTCGGCGCCCCGATGCAGCTCTCCCTTCCCGCCGGCATGGACATCTATTTGACGGGTGGAAAAACGCACGCTTCCGAAATCAGGCTGGCCAAGTTTTTAATTTACGCGTTGGAACGGGGCGGGGTGTTCGTTGACGTGGGGGCCCACTATGGCTACTTTACGCTGCTTGCCTCCGAAATCGTAGGTGAGGCGGGGCGGGTGATCGCCTTTGAGGCATCTCCAACTAATTTCAGCGTCTTGAACGCCAACACGACCCAGTACGCCAACATCAGAACGAACAACGTTGCCGTATCCGATACCCCGGACGGGGTAGCCTTTTATGAATTCCCCAATTTGTACTCGGAGTACAATTCTTCCTTTATCAATGCCTACAAAACGAACGACTGGTATTCCGAGAACGGGCCTACCCGGGTAGACATACCTTCTATTCTACTCGGTGACTATCTGGAAGCGGAAGCCATTCACCCCGCCGTCGTTAAAATTGACGTTGAGGGCGCGGAGTATACCGTCATCCACGGCCTCCTGCCTTATGTACGGGACCATCACCCGCTAATCGTAATGGAATATGTCACCAAGAGCAGGGGGGATGCTAGCCACAAACGGGCGGAACAATTACTGCGTACCGTTGGATACTTACCCCACCTTATCAATGATCGCGGGGCCAAAGAACCCGTAACCAACGTATCGCTTTATCTCGAAACATCCGGACTGGAATCCGACAATATTGTTTTCGCTTACGGGGGGGAATCGGATCGGGAGAGGTAGTCATTCGGTAGTACATCACACGAAAACGTACGCTTCCCGAAAGCTGCGACCGGGAAAGGGAAAGCCCGGCCCTGTTTTCACCCCTCCGCTCAACGACCAGGACATCCGATGTAGCAATTTGCTACCCCTGCCCTGACTCCGCCTCACTCCCGGTCGGCCGGATTGAATGAACTTCACGATCGCCTGAGCAATGGCAGGTTACCTATCCCTAGGACCGCTTGCACCGGAAACAAGGATGCGGGAAGGCTGTAGGCCGCTAAACCAGCCAACGTGGTGATCAGAACGTTTTTTTCCTAGCCGATGAAGCATACTCGACGTCCAAAACCACCACCGCCGGCTTGACGATGGCGCGGTGTTCATGGCCATTAAGCTAAGTATTTTACGACATTAGATTGCGGCCGAACTTAGGGGAATGACTCACGCTCTAACCCAGTTCCTTGCCCAGCTA
>NZ_PTJC01000006.1 GCF_002934605.1 Neolewinella xylanilytica | reverse complement strand
CTCTGTTTATGTTTTGATCTAATTGCCATTGATGTGTAAGTAGTAGCGGGATGCTTATAGTTGGCGACCTAAATGTCGTCTATTTCGCCCAACGGGTGCGCCACCGCTGGCCGGCTCCACCAGCCAACTTACGGATCAGTAGCATTCTAACCTAGCCGATGAAGCATCCTCGACACCCAAAAGCGTTACCGCCGGCTTGACGATGGCGCTGTGTTGGGTCCAGTCCTTTATTTTTTAATAATTTGATACTCCGACGTACGGTCTTTTCCACTTCTTTTGAAGTAGCCATTCTCCGTACCATATTTTAGATCTCTCGTTGCTGTTGCCGTGGAAATATCTTTAAAGACAGTCATATAGTCCTTCCTGGTGAATGAGTCTTTCCCACTAAACTCGATAAAGTGTTCTATTCTCTCGGTGTTGGTTAGGCTTCGCCTTTGCGTCTCGATTAGATCTTCTAAACTAAAAAATATTTGTTCCAGCATGTATTCCACAAACGCAGTGCATATTCCAGCCTTGTCGGATTTCGCCAAAGCGTCATAATAGTTTTGTTGATTCTCTTTTATTTGTCCCTCTATAGGTAGGTATTCGAAGACTGGGTTGTATTTCATCAATAAAAGCGTTTGCCATAGCCTGCCCATTCTTCCGTTCCCATCCATGAATGGGTGAACGAATTCCATTTCATAATGAAATACACAGCTTTTGATTATCAATGTATCATCCTCTTCATTTAAATAACGGAATAGATTTTTCATCAAGTTGTCTACATTCCAGGCTGGTGGCGCCATATGTGCCACCGCGCTTCCTTTAAAAATTCCTACTGACTTCGTTCTGTAGTTGCCCGCCCCGTCAATCAGACCCTTCATCAGCATCTGATGTGCTCGCAAATAGGATGCTTCATCTAATGGGTCAAACTCTCTTAGGTGATCATAAACTTCGATAGCGTTCTTAACCTCTATTATGTCTTTTGGTGGTCCAGTGACCCGCTTGTTATCTATCATATCTGACACCTGATCAACTGACAAGGTGTTTCCTTCGATCGCCAGTGAGGAGTAGATCGTCTTGATCTTATTGTCTCTTCTGAGCTTTGTAGTTGGCTTCTGCAGGTAGTTTGAGTCGACAATTCCAATCAGGCGTCCGATCTCTGTACTGAGCTCGATGATTCTACTTGTGCCCTCGTAGTATTTCTGCAACATGATGCCATCATTTGATAGCATCAAAGATACGAAACGTGCTACCTATGTCACTTCTCGTCTGGTGTGATCTGTTGTGGATTGGACCCAACGGTTACGCCGGCGCAGACCGGCTCCACCCACCAGCTCATCGGACCATCACCAACTTTATCCCCCAATATAAAACACCCTCGACACCCGCCCCCTCAACTGCCGGTTTGTCGCTGGCGTGATGTTGGGCGATTACTTCTACAATTTTGGGTCATTAAACCCTTCACGACGCCCCCTCCTTTGCAAGTTTAGCATTAAGCTTTAAATGAAAATCTTTTAATAATCTCATCATATGTATAATATACTGCATTCTGTAAGACAGTTTTTTCATTCCGCGCGTAATAATGTCTTGCTTTTCATATCAACAACTACTCTATAAGTTTTGCCAACCGATATGGAAGTAAACATTGCTTTGTCTACACGATATTTTACAAATGCATCGTTCAACTCACCTACAATTTCATATTCATTTAAAGAATACCACTTTGACTGTTTTTTCTTCACTACAAATTCTCCAGTTTGAAGGGCAATGTTAGACCATATGTTATCAACACTTTTGAAATACTTATAAATTGATATTAGTACTACTAGGAATACAGTAAACAAGTCAATATAAATTACCTCATACACCGCATCCCAATATGGCAATTCATTTATTAACGGTCCTCTACCACGTTTTCTCGGAATAAAGGGATGAACAAATATTATAATCGGATAAATGCAAAGCACCTGAATTACAATGTCAGCATACTTATGCTTTAATCCATCTTTAATTTTAGCTAGCTCTGTAGATGAAAGTTCTGTTGGTAGCATAGGTTACCGTTGTTGCTGTGTATTCTATTGATTTTATCTATACGATAATCAGAAATAAAAGATTGTAGAACTACCTTTAAAATGTCTCGGACCGCCTTGAATGGCGGTCTGTGTACCAAAGACCTGGATAATAGAAGTCAACCCAGCTGGGTAACACTTTTGACGTCACTTATTTCATCTGACTAGTTATTTTCCGCGCTCTAAACCTCTTACCTTTGCTATGTTGTCTCGCCTGCTTATGCACTATAAGTTTATAGCTAATTCTCATTTTCATTATAGACAATATAGTATAGAATTCCTATAGACATGACTATACCTAAAATCAGGTAGAAATAGATGCTTTCCTCTTAGAACATATCTTGAACTTATATTTCTTGTGCCTTCGCACTATCGAGAAATGAACTGTAGGTGTAGTTTAAAATTGAACTGGCTTTGATGGCGGTTCTTTCGCCCAACGGGGGCATACCCGCATGCCACCATTTCCAGTAGGTGCATCGGGTGGTGACGTTTAATTACGGCCGGTTGCAAAGCAATAATAGCACCCAAAAGCGCAACCGGTGGCATGACGCGGTATGCAGTGTTGGGCCCAGTGGCTTTATAGTATGGACCTTGGACCAAGGGACATTCCTTTTCTTAATTCTTCGCAGGAATAGTCTTTTCTATGATTGGAACCATCACAACTGACCTTATTAGTTCGAGGATTGTGTCCCCGGCGTCCCCACTTTTTCGGCGTTGCTACAGCTTTGATCTTTAACGGATAGTCTATTTCGGCAATGATTAGCTATTCCACCGTCGTCCCGGAAACGTCTAATTCAATTTATACTGGAGCGGCGACCCTGAATGCAATTGATGAAACTCTCTTTGGCTTCCTTCAATGTGCGGCAGCTTTTACCAGCGGCGATAAACAGTTGGCCTGTACATTCTTCCGGACGGCCAAGTTCTCCCTTTCCCTACCAGTATCCAGGTACGGTCGTAAAACCAAGCTCAAATTGCCATTTACCTGTGATGCTGGAATTTTATAATTCACCGGAGTTGGGGTGCTTTACCGTCCTGGATCAATTCGAAGGTGACTATACTATTCATAGCAGGGGTAGAGTCAATACCACCCAAGAAGAAGCGCTACGGGGCAGCTAATTTCCATTTTCATCGACCGGAATGAATTAAGCTCTTACCGGGTAATTTATCCGTAATCCAGTAGTAGTTAGGTCGTAGCTGATAGACTTCAATTACCAAGGCACACGATTTATCAGGTCCTATTTGAAGGTTTCACTACCTACCATAATCACTTTCCCTGCGTGTCTGGGCTTCAAACCCGCCAGTAACTAACCCTTCGGGTGTCTCTGCCATCGGGCCCAACGGATGCGCCACCGCAGGCCGGCTTCCACCAGCCAACTTACGGATCAAGCGATTGCTTTCCTAGCCGATAAAGTATCCTCGACACCCGCCAATTCTACCGCCGGCTTGACGATGGCGCAGTGTTGGCGGAAGTGCTTCTTTTTTGATTAATAATGTGGGCACAGTAGTGTGCAGTAGCTTTCCTATAGCTTACAACAAAGTAATTTCCAGTAGCTTCAAACTAGAAATTATGCAAGACATGTGTGATTTTATAAATATGTAACTGTGTCGATCTTTAGTGCCAGAAGGAGAGATGAAACATCCTCAATCTCTTTATAGAATATTAAGTTGACAACTGTTCCACTTGGCTTGCGATATTTGATTTCCAATGCCTCGCTGTTCCTTATTAATAATGCGTGGTCTCCTAAATTATCAAGTATACTTTGCAACAGTTCTATTGCCCGATCGTCATCAATTGTTTTTGGATCTAACGATTGTAATGCTAATCTATCTATAAATGACTCTAGATCTTCTGATCGCCAATAGTTATTCAATTCGTACTCAGAAATATGCTTTCCAGTCAAATCCATAATTTGTCTTAGTGTATGCTCTGCTGAAATTTGATCGTTCAAGTAATCAATTATCAAACTTCTTACTTGGGGTCTCATATTTCTCACTGTTCATTAATTTTTCCCTCTCTCAATGGAATGCGCTCTTTATAGCGAGAATTTAGTCCAAGGGTGGGCAGACATATAGTTGAATAGCAAGCGGTAGCTTTTCCTTTGGCTGATGGCGAAGTGACTCGCTGTAGCTTCAATTTGTTAATTCGAACTGAGTAAACTGCAGTTGCTTTTCTTTGGCTGAAGGCGGGGTAGCTCGCGGTAGCTTATTCCTGTTTTGCGGGCATTATACTAACGATTCAGTGGGCTGTCTTGCTGTGCATTTCCGCCAACGGATGCGCCACCGCTGGCCGGCTTCACCAGCTAGCATCCGGATCTCGACCAACTTTAAGATAGCCTTTAACGGCTCATCGACGCCCAAAAGCCTCACCGCCGGCTTGACGATGGCGCGATGTTGGGCGAATTTGTCTATTCCTTTGTTAAAACTTATATCTATAATTCACTGACTAGCAGATTCTTCAGCTTGAATCAATGGCCGATGCCAATCCTGAAGTTCTTTTAAAGTCTTAAAATTTGTGGGTACGGGGTTAGGCTCTCGAAACATTTCACCTGGAGAAATTGGTTGGTAGTGATGAAAAAAACTCTCACTAGTTCGGCGAGGATTTTGAGCGAGCGATGAATTAAAATAGGAATTAGTAGTGTTATAATGATGAGTATGAATAAATCCATTCCACTTCTGTCTAAGAAACTCATCAGGAGCTATATCAATAATTTCAAATTGCTCCATTTCTCGTTCTAGTGAGGTACCATAAGCCTCATTCAATAATGAGACAGCCTCAGCATCCGATTCTGGCGCACCATATCCAAAAATCGTTACCCTAACAGTCCCGCTATCTTTGGAAAGCATGTGTTTGGTAAGATCCCACTCTGACTTTATGAATTCGTCGTCATTGTAGTTTTTACGGGCTATAGGATATAACAATTTAGTTGGCTGAAAGATATTTCCATTCTTAGTTTTCGTGCCAGCATGTCCCCTAACTCCCTCTTCTTTACACAAGCCAATAATTACGCTCCCATGAAGAAATGCAAGCATTGGTGAGCTTCCAACATGATAATTTCTACTGAATGCTTGATATAAAAACGGATCCCAATTGAATGTAGCAATTAAATCTTTGGATCTTAAAGCCAAAACTAGATAGTCATATATTGTAGGTTCATCCGGCAATTGCATATCACTGAAATATGCTTTGATTCTGTTTTCTATCTCGACTAATAAATGCGACTTTGGATTGTCATTGTGAATATTTGTGTACAAATCTTCAAAATTTCGGGCTTTCAATTTATCTGGCAGACCATCTACAATATCTTGCAAGCCTACTACTTCAACAAAATTATCCATCGATGGCAATGCCTTTCCCCCTTTCTCCGAATTTCTGTAGGTAGAGGCTATACTTGCTCCAGCACCTAATATTACAACATGACCTCCACCGGCCATCACATTGTTGATACCTTCTTTCCTATTCATGTCTAAAGATCTACCTTTTATTCTTGTTTACAATAATCTCTTCCAGTTCGTCATTCAACAAAATGTTGTCACCAAAATAGCGGTAACAAACCTGCTAAATACACATTGAATTTTCGTAATTCAAGTGGATGATGAAGAGATTTCAGAATTTTAACTTTTTTTAGAATACTGCAATTTGAGATTGTTGACTCTATACATTTCTCTGAATTCATCAATTGTCAATCTAAGCAGATCCGCAAGTTGTTTCTCTGTGTATTCTAACTTTTTAATATACTGATCCACCAAGAACCGTAATAATCTTGATTCTTCCTCTGGAATACCAAAGTCTGGTTCATGTTTTCTATATCCAAGTCTACTGATCTCGACATTTAACGACCTATACCTTTGAGGTGTAATTAAATTTAAAGTATTGAGCTTTCGTAATAGAGAAGCCATGGAAACCCTCCAGTATTTCTTTAAAAATCCTAGTTCTTCTATAGTTATGTATTTCCCGACACACATAGACTTGAATTCTTGGGAAGGAACAAGGAACTCTGAAGCAAATCGATCGGCTTCATCTTCTACATCGTCATCGAGAGAAGGAATGTAATTCGTATGCATTACTATGTGTCCCAATTCGTGACTCAATGTAAATCGCCTTCTATCAATGGGTTTATTCTGATTTAGATAAATTATGGGTATATCTTCAGTGTTTGGAACAGCCATACCATCTAACTTGTCCGAAGTAGCAACATCGACTATAATAGCTCCTTTACTCTCTAAAAGGCCAGTTAAATTTTTTATAGGACCCTGAGGTATTTTCCAGTACAGTCTCAACTTTCTAGCTATAATTTCAGGATTCCCGTAATCTTCGACCCCCAACCTAGGTATGTCGTCTGAAATCTTTAGTGACGATAATAGCTTAGTAATGTGCAATCCTTTAATTGCGAGATTTGAGTCAATGTTTGAAAGTACTTTTTTTCCTATCGATTTGCGTTTCCGATGGAACATATGATTGACGGGAAGCAAACTAATCTTTTCTTCAAAAAACTCTTTCGGGTATCCTAATTGAACCGCTAAGCGATCTAAAACCTCTTCTGTAGGCTCAATAAGTCCTTGCTCAATTTTTGAAAGGTTTCCTTGTGAAATATTTGAGACTTTTGAAAGTTGCGACTGAGTGAAGCCTCTTGCTTCACGCGCAATAGTTAACATATTGGGATTAAAATTACACTGCTTGAATAAGTTGTTCATCTGATTTGTTTTCATCGTCACCCACTACAAACGTCAATTCCGGCAAACCGTAATCTGGCTGAGTATCGTCGACTACGATGTTGTCAAACAGGTCAGGTAGGTAATGTTGCCCCAACTCCTTATTCAAATTAATTGTCCAATCATTCTGGTTCTCATTTTTCGGACAAACTATATGTACATCTGTGATTGCAGCACCCACGTAATCGACCACATAACCTAATTGTAAGTGGGTCATAGGTTCCATTTCATTGAACAACTTCTGTTGCCGTAAGAAGCGATCATTGCGTCGACTTTTAATATTACTTGATTTCAGATCATTAGAAAGCTTTTTTACCTTAAATAAGAAAAGATCATCGAGCTTAAACAATTTCAATCCTTCAACAGTAAAGCAACGCAGTCTGGGGTCTGATACACTTCTTCCAGCAAGATCATGGAAGATGTGATTATGAGCCATGTTTGCTCTGGTTGTCGAGTCATAAACTATGGCATTGGAACCCATAGATTGGATGAAGGATTTGTAACCATCTACGACAGAATCGTAGAGCAGTTGGAAGTATGGTTTAAGGATGGCGCTAGCCTTTGCTTGAGTCACAATTCATGATTTGACTACAAAGCTATGTCAATTAATTTTACCCTGCAAATTATTCTTGAAATTATTTCGGAAAGCCCTGAATCCTGTTTGGTAGCTAGTAGACTGATCTCCAAGAGTCATGTTTGGGGACCGGCCTAATGCCGGTCTTTCGCCCAACGGGTGCGCCGGCGCAGACCGGCTAACACCAACCAGGTCACCGGACTTCGATCAACCTAAAGGTAACTTTTAAAGCTTCATCGACGCCTATCCGCACTTTCGGCGGTTTGTCGCTGGCGCTATGTTGGGCGATTCTCTATATCTGTAGAAAGGGAGTATTCTCTCCAAGATTATTTCTCATTCAGTATATTTTAAAACGGTTGAAAACCTAATGTCTCAAGTTCGAAGTTCTATTAGTAGATTGGCTTTTTTTTTGCAACGGCAGAAGTTATTTAATGATTATTACAAACGATTCCCTTTCTATGTCAATTATGATGTATCAATAACAGTCATTGTTGTCCGTTACGATCCTTCTTCTTGCTCTAAATTCTGCAATTTTTCTAATTGTATGAAGGCTACTATCAGCTAATATGTCTTCAGCAAGAAATTTATGAACTCTATCCCCGGTGATAATAGTCAGTGTGTCAGAACATGGTTTTTTAATCAGGGTATTACCTGGTTCAAGAAACTTTCGCAGCCAATACGCCTCAGATGACCCATGAGTAAGGCTACGACTATCGCGTATTTGAACTCGCCGATCAAACCCGGATAAAAGCACGTAATTGTAAGAACGTGCTGAGTATGTATCAATAATTTCATTATTAAACGCATCACTCAACATCAACTCTTTAAAATCTCCAATCTTCCAGCTCTGATAAATGGACATCCCTAATATAACGGAACCAAATACTATAGCGAATGTATATCTAATATACTTTAACCATTTTGCCTCGCTTTTTTCATTTATGTTTTCATGCTTCATCTTCATTGAAGTAATTAGTAAGCTAATTTTTAATAAACTACAAAGTAGCGCTCAAGTTAACCATGATTTTGCGTTCTCACCGCTCCATAATCTAAAACCAGCCATATCTTCTAGACAAAACGAATTTCCTGTCCAATTGTTATTTATTGCCATACCTCGGATTAATAAATAATAGATGATTTCTTTGTAGATAATTATTTTGAATTGCTACGCCTGATACTTAAATAATACTATTTGCTCTAACCCTGCCATCTATTTAAGTTTAAATCTTGTTAAGATATAGGCAATACAAAGAACACAAGTACATTTTACTTCTTGTGTTTAAAATAGTAGAAATGTTGAACATGCAATTGAATTCTCTCTAGCGCTCAATATTATAGCTTGGTAGGCTATCAAGACAAATTCATCTTTCGATATTTTTTTGATTAGTCTTCCCAGGTTTTCTAATTTCAAAATTCTTGTCGTGTCAGGCATTGCATGTTCGACGTCTCAACTGTATTAGTTGGCTTACCTCGGACCGCCTTTAATGGCGGTCTGTCGCCCAACGGGGGCCTACCCGACGGCCGCCTAAACTAGACAAACACTACTTAGTGTCTATTTTCATCTTGGTTGCTCATAAAGCACTGATAGCACCCAAAAGCTTCATCGGCGGCTGTACGTGGTAGGCGGTGTTGGCTGCATAATTTTATTCTTCGAATTTTTCTGCATAGCCACTGTTGTGATATATCTCTTCATATGACATATACGACAAATCTTTTAAACTTTTACCCGAGTGAGTATCTAGATAACTTTCCACTATTCGATAGCCAAGCCAGTATTGAATTGACCTAGGAGAATCTTTAAATACATCGTGCTGTTTGTTTCTCAGTAGAGGATTATTGCCTGATGTGTCATCAAAGTATTGCTTCATGGTATTGTATATCTTCTTCTCCCTCTTTACATAGTAATTCCAGTCAGTTTCTGTCATATTTTCAACTGCTTCATATTTTGTTATTTCACCTTCAAAATAATGATGAGTAAAATGGCAAGCTAAACCTTCATTTATTGCTAAGTCAAGTGCATTCATTTCCGGAACTTCGCCTAAATTTTTCTCATTGATAAAATGGTAAATTTCGTGTGGCAATCCCTTTTCTAGAGTGTAGATTATTTCAAACTCAGGATTGTTAAGCTCTAGAATAAATTGATCCCTAGCACAACCTCCAAAACCTATCCCGGGAAACGGGGTAAATGCAATAGTGATTTTGGCCTCTGGTGTCTCATAGCCTAAGGAGTCAAATCTTCTATTGTGGAATTCAAAAAGAGAATCAATATTATAATTTTGCACCACTTTAATTAATGAGTCTATCTTGCTGTCATCCTTAAATAATAATTGTTCATTCCAATTTACCATACCACTAGGCGTTTGAAATTTATCTGCATTGTCGGGCCCAAATATCATCCCATAGCAACTGTCCCACATAATTCTATGTCTATTGTAAAGCTTATCAATAATTAAGTTCGAATCAATCGAACCGTTTTTGTAAACTTCCATTTGCTGTTTGAATCCATTATAAACGACAATATCGCCAAACTTTAGACTATCAGGTATTCCTCCAACTTCTCTAGTTGATTTACTGCTATGGGGTTCTGTTATATCAGATCCCTTGCAACCTATAAAAGTCAGCAGTATAAAAAATACTAATGCAGTAGCAAATCTATGTGGTAACTTTGACATCCGATCTCGTTATATATTCTAATAGTTTGCCTAAGATAGCTAACTCATAGTTTTCCGTCTTGATAACGTAGTGTGTGGTTTAATTGCAGCCAACGGGTGCGCCACCGCAGGCCGGCTTCCACCGGCCCACTTACAGATCAAGAGATTTCTTTACTAGATGAAAAAGCATCCTCGACACTGAAAAGCTTCATCGCCGGCTTGACGATGGCGCAATGTTAGCGGCATTTTATTTTTCTCCCAGAGCAGTCAATACTTTATCTACAAGACTACTGTTCAATCGAAACCCATTGCTCATTATCGTTTCAAGTAATGATTTTATAGATTCGATGTGACCACAAGTCTTTGCCGCAATCAAAATACCCAATAAACCTACTATTTTTACCCCTTTCTTTTCTGCAATCGCTCTGCCCTTATATTCATCGATGATTAAATATTCGGCATCTAGCTCAATCGCTAAAGCTATTGCCTCTGATTCTCCTAAATCAAGATCCTCAAGCAATTCAGCTATTAGCTGTTGGTCGTGGGGATATTCTGTACTAATCCAATCCAGTTTATCAATGATTGTCTTTTGCCCTTCGATTCTGTAGAGTTCTCTTCTTACCCCGGGTGGTATAACAATGTTACCATACAACGACTTCAGTATATCAAGTCGATTAATCTGGAGAAGGTTTGTTATTGTCGATGTATCACTAACAATGATCATATTTTGATACCGAGGTTTTTCAAATCAATGTTTAGATCTTCCTCCGCATACTTGATATCAATGCTCCTCTCCGCCAGGGCCTTCTGAAACTGCAAATAATTTAGTCCACTGAGCTCACTTGCTTTGCCAAAGCTTAGCCGACTCTTGTCATACAAATAGCAGGCTAGATCCGTTAATAAATCTTCCCCGGTCATGTGGACTTTTTTTAATACTGCGTCTGATATTACTACAGCCATGGCTTACTCTTTCAGATGAAACATCAATCGGCTTCCCTAAGGTTGCCTAGAATGTTAAGTTACAAATCTTCTAGGTCTACTCGGCGTAAGAATCTTGTCACCCTTGAGTTCACGAAGCGAACATTTGGCGAAACCCGTAGCCTTGCAGAGGCTTTCGACAAATTGAGAGCGCACGGGTCAGGAGCCAGCTAAGAGGGTCGGACTCTTAATCCTCTCCTGGTTTGTGATGACTTTATGGGTCTGCATTCTTCCTGTGGTGCCTGTTTTGGTTGCCGCTAACGGGTGCGCCACCGTCTGCCCGGGATACACCGACCACGGCACGGAATTCGGCCCCCAAAACTAGCCTTTCTGGCGATTGAGAACATGGGCCAAAACCCGCAGCGGAAGCGGAGGCTTTTGGCCCATTGTGAACATCGACAGAAACGCGGGGCTACCGACCACCAGACCGTTGCTTAGCCCACCGCACGCCCGGGTTGACGATGGCGCAATGTTAGCTGCTGCGGCCGACGCACTGCACTTCCTTTTGGCGGGGATTGCGCCTTCCGCGTTGCGAGACGCAGGTGGTCGAGCCGCAGGCTCACCACTTGCCGTTTCGGTGCGGAATGGCGCAGTCCCGATGATTCCGCCACTCCCAGACCCGGGAGCGGAGTAAAGCAGCCCTTTGGAAATCATTACTCCTACGACTGACCACGCCGTTGCAGCTAACATAAACGCATCCGAATTGCGCATACGCGCACAATGGCCCCGCTATTATTGACGGGTGTGCACCCCCAGCCGCAAGTATCACGCAACTTCCAACTTTCGGAAAACGTCAATTGGCGGATATGCGGTAGTTGACGGGTGTGCACCCAATCCGGTACGTAAAGCGAAACCCGCTCGGAAGCCGAGCGCCATCCCCCCGACCCGGATCCATCTGCCACCCCACGGCTTCGCCCTCCATCTGTCGGGGGAACTGCAGTGGGTAGAAGTGGTTACTAGGGTAGGGCACACCCACCCGGCTAAAATAGCCCCACCCGGCAAAAAGCAGGCACCAAGCTCCCGTTTTAAGAGAATTCTTTCCACCCGCGCTCCGGCGCCGAAAAAAAGTGTACCTTTGCGGCTTCTTACATCACACGGGTGGTTGAGAGTCTACGCCGGGTGCTCCGAAAGCGCAATTTGTAGTAGACCGTTTCGCCCGTTTAAATACCGGTGAAATGGAAAATTTCAATGAGACCTCGCTCAGCGCAGAGGTCAAACAGGCCGTGGCTTACCTCGGCTTCACTACCCCTACTCCCGTTCAAGCCCAGACGATCCCCGCTATCCTGGATTCCGAGCGCGACCTCATCGCCCTGGCACGTACCGGCACGGGCAAAACCGCCGGCTTCGGCCTCCCCGTCGTTCACGGAATCGACGTAGACCTGGACGCCGTACAGGCGCTTATCCTTTGTCCTACCCGCGAGCTATGTCTGCAGATCTCCCGGGACCTTACCGAATTCGCCCGCTTCCGCAAGGGGGTAGAAGTAGTAGCCGTTTACGGCGGTGCCAGTGCCGGCGACCAAATTCGCGCTATCCGCAGCGGTGCGAAGATCGTGGTCGGAACCCCCGGCCGTACGCTCGACCTAATCAACCGCAAGAAATTGGTGGTCGATCAGCTAAAGCGCGTCGTACTCGACGAGGCCGACGAGATGCTCAATATGGGATTCCAGGAGGAGCTCAACGGCATCCTGGACGCCACCCCCAAGGAAAAGCAGACCCTTCTCTTCTCCGCTACCATGCCGAAGGAAGCCCGGAAGATCTCCACGGATTACATGAACAACCCCCAGGAGATCAGCATCGATCACACCGACGCGGGTAACTCCAACATCACCCACCTATACTATAAAGTCAAGTCGTCCCACCGCTTCGGACTGCTGAAGCTGCTGGTGGAACTCAATGACGACATGTACGCCGTGATCTTCTGCCGCACCCGCCGCGAAGTCGATGGCGTAGCCGAAGACCTCCGCTTTGCCGGCCACGCGGCCGACGCCCTCCACGGTGACATGAGCCAGGCTCAGCGCGACGATGTCATGAAGCGCTTCCGCAAAGGACGTATCAAGCTGCTCGTGGCTACCGACGTCGCTGCCCGCGGACTCGATGTCTCCGACCTCACCCACGTGGTCAATTACAATCTACCCGACGCCCCCGAAGTGTATGTCCACCGCAGTGGCCGGACCGGCCGGGCCGGAAAGGAAGGTATCGCCATTTCCATCGTCAGCGGCAGCGACCAGCGCAAACTACGTGACATCGAACGCTACGGCAAGATCGAATTCACGGAAGCCGCCATCCCCACGCAGGAAGAGGTGTACCGCCAGCGGGCGCTTCGCTTCGTCGACTCCGTGAAATCGGCCGAGATGCAGGATAAGCAGCTCTTCAGCTTGATGCCTGAAATCGTCGAAGGCCTGAAGGACCTGCAGCGCGACGACCTCATCCAGCAGTTCGTGGCGTTCAGTCTGGCCGACTTTAGCAAGCAGGTCGGTGCCAGCCGCAGCATTGAAGCGCCCAAGGACAAAGACCGGGATGCAAAGCCCGACCGCAAGCGCCGTACCAACGTCAGCTACACCCGTCTCTGCATGGCCGCCGGTCGCAAACAGGGCTATACCGTCCCCCAGGTGATTGGCATGCTGAACCGCAACGTGCCCGGCCGCAAGATCGACCTGGGCAAGATCGATCTCCAAAATAACCTCACCTTCATCGATGTCGACGAATCCGAAGCGAAGCGCGTAGTCGCCGCACTCGAAGGCGTCAAGGATAAAGGGAACGACCTCCGGCTGAGCATCTACGACGGCGACGTACCGCCGAGCGATGACTCCGGGCCACGGAATAAGTACAAAGCCTTTTCCAGCAACGGCCCGGCCAGCTTTAAGCGGGCTAAAAAGAAACACCGGAAGGGGCAGGGGAAGTAGCGCTGGCCTGGCCAACAGGTCATTCGGTAGGTATGTAGTGGCCTCATAGGTTACTTCTTGCCTTGGTGCGCCGCTACCGAAGTGCTGGACGCTCTCCTCTTGAGTCGAAGGCTTCGCCAGCGGGCTGGAGATAGGCGGTAGTGAGCCGGAGCAGTCGCCTCTTGGATTTGGTCGCCGTTTCTTCCACCATGGCGGCCTTACCCCGGAGCAGCTGTTTCGCTGGCTTCGCCTGCTTGTATCTTGTCTGTCACCGTCGATTGACGCCAACAACGCCAGTAGCTCTGGCGTGGGAAACAAGGTGGGTAACTCCGTCTACGGCAGTTACTAAGCAATAGGCCAATCCTCGGTTGCCGACTACCTCCGTGTGCCTTCCCCTGTAGACTGGGGGCAAGTTGCGGCCGATGACGCACTTCCTTAGCGTAGCCTATCTCCTCTGTGGCGCCAAAGGGCCTCGCCCAAACATTTTCTACCGCTTCAAAACGTCCCCCAACACCAAATCCCGATCCAGCTTGACGGCCAGGCGGCGAAGTAGTTTTAGCCAGAGGACGGCGGTAATATAACAATCGCCCAGGGCGGTATGGCGGTCGGAGAGGGGGATGGTATAGCGCTTGGCCAGGGCGTCCAGGCCGTAATCGTGCCGGGGCGTCCAGTAGCCGGCGGGCCGCAGGCGCTTGGCCAGGTCGGCGGTATCGACCACCGCATTCCGTAGAGGGGGGGCGCCATGGCGCAGGAGCGAACGGTTGATCATTTCAACGTCGAAGCCAATGTGGTGACCCACGATCACTTTACTCCCGAGGTAGGTAAGGAACTCAGCCAGTAGGGTGGGTTCGTCCGTGTGGTCGTAGCGGGAAGAATTTGGGATGATGCCGTGGATGCTCACGGATTCAGACCCATCGAATCCGTCGGGGACCGGCAAATATGCCTCGAACTTGTCCGCCAGGGATATGCTGTTTCCACTGACCCGCAAAGCTCCGAGGCTGAGGATGCGGTCGCGGCGGACATCCAGACCGGTGGTTTCGGCGTCCAGTACAACTACCGGTAGCTCGTGGAGGGGGGTACCGGGCGGTGGCGGCGACTGAAAGCTATCGGCATATTCCCGATACCAGCTCGGCCAGTCGGCACGGCGGTCTAAGCCGTTGCCCGTGAGTCGGTCCTGTATGCGACGTAACCAGCTTGTTTCGCTCATCAGCGGATGTAGTTGAGTTGGAAGCGCACTTCCAGCAATTGCTGAATCTCCTTGACGGGCGTGAAGCTGTTACGAAGGAGCAAGCGGTGAATCTGGGACAGTTCCGACGGCTTGACGAAGCGACCGTTGTCCCCCCGTTTTAGGCCCAGCTCCGTCCGCAGGCGGGTAAGTACCTCGTGGGCCTTCGCGGCTTCCCGGTAGAGCTCGGCGTTTTGGGGTTCGAGCTTCGCTAGGGCCTCGTAACGTTTGAGGGTATTGTTTATGTTGCCCTGTTTGGCCTGCAGGATCAGTACCCGGGCCGCATCCGTGAGGGGGCGCATGGCTCGTGACTTCAAATCGAAAAAGTCTTTGTGCTCTCCGGAGCGCTCGACCACGAAGTTACGGAAGAAGGTCAACGGACTCGGGTTCTGCAACGCGGCCGAAGCCAGACTCGCCAGGAAGCGCGTATTTTTGAATTTCATCTCCCCGAAGATGTGCTGCGTCAGTTTATCGGGTAGGCTACCGTCGCCCCACACCCCGCGGTAGTCGAAGAAGATGGAGGTGTTGAGCATGTTCTCCGCCGTGGTCTCTGTCATCCAGTTGGTGAACTGTTCCTTCCACATGCTCACGCTCAGGCACCACTTCGGGTTACTGGCCATCATATCGCCATCGCAGTAGTCGAATCCAACCTCGTTGAGGTATTCGGTGACGTAATCGGATAACTTCAGAAAATAGTCTTTCACGGTATTGTACCGGGCCGACGTCACATCCTCGAAAATCAGGGCATTGTCCTGGTCGGTTCGCAGCAATTGCTCGCCGCGGCCCTGACTCCCCAGTGCCAACCAATCGAAGAGCGCAGGTGGGTTACCGTGGCCCTCGGCCTGCATACTGGCCAGTCCCAGCTTAATGCATTTTCGGATAATCTCGTCGTTGATCTGAGTCATCACCGCGGTGATGTAGCCGATGGCCACCTCCTTGTCAATGTAGCTGCCGAGTAGTCGTTCGGCCCGGTCGCGGAGCTCGCGCAGGTAGGCGGTGGTACGCGCCCGACTGATTTCCTGAATGATCACCGCCGGACTGTTCCCCTGGAGAAGTAGGAGGTCATGCTCGCTGACTACCCCGGTGACCGGGCTTTTATCCGAGCCGTCCACCGTCTGTACCAGGTGATGGTAGCCCGAGCGGATCATTTCGATTTGGATTTCCGTAACGGTAGCGTCGCGCTCGATGCACAGTACCGGGCTGGACATAATCGTAAACACCGGTGCTTTGCGGCTCACCATCCCCGTGGCGACGCTGCGGCGTAAATCGCGGTCCGTAACGATCCCGATGGGCCATTGTTCGTCGTTGACCACCACGACGGAACCGACGTTCATTTCCGTCATCCGTTTAGCCGCATCGATAATCGTCTCGTTAGCTCGACAGATGACCGGTTCTCGGGATTGGTGGATGGACTGCAACGCCGGCAGATCGGGTGGCTCGTCCGCCTGGATAGCGCGATCCGGCCGGTGGGCGGCCCGGTATTCGAGGGCGTAGCGGCTACTACCGGCCATGCTAGTGGCTAAGTATTCCAGCACCCGCGGATAAGTGCCGATAAGGTCACGGAAGCCCTCGCTGTTAACGGCATACAAAAGGCTCTCCTCCGCAGCCCGCGCCAGAAAAATGTAGTTGTCCTTGGCCAGCAGCGGCCGGATCCCGAAGATGTCGCGCTCCCCGCAACGTTCCACCAAGAGTTCGTTGCCTTCCGCGTCTTCGCTGAACAGTTCGATGGCACCCTCCTTGACCACGAAAAAACGGTCGCGGGGCGGTTCCCCGGGCCGGAAGACGACGGTGCCGGGAGGTTGGTAGCGGACCTCGACGCGGCTGGCCACCCGCAACAGGTCCTCCTTCTGTAGGTAACTGAAGGGAGCGATCTCCTTGAGAAAGTCGTAAACGCGGTAGGCTACCTGGTTCGGCATGCGGGAAAGATACGGGCTGGGCCGTTTTCCGCCTATGGCCGTGACGCGGGAAAAGCATCCAACTAGATCACTCGTACCGCAATGACTCGATCGGGTCGAGGGCCGCCGCCCGCATGGCGGGGTAGAGACCGGATAGCAGGCCGACGAAGGTACAAATCACTAACGCCAGGCCGATCCATAGCCAGGGTACGATAAAGGCCCCGCCGGTGACCACGGCTACGATGTTGCCCGCCGCGACACCTAGCAGGATGCCGAGAAACCCGCCGAGCTGGCAGATCACCACGGCCTCCGCGAGGAACTGTAGCAAGATGTTTCGACGGGTAGCTCCCAGGGCCTTACGCACGCCAATCTCCCGGGTTCGCTCCGTTACCGAAACCAACATGATGTTCATCAGGCCGATGGCCGCGCCGAGCAGCGTCATCAGGCCGATACTTACGGCGGCGAGGCGGAGGGTTACGGTGTTCTCCTTGATAATGCTGACAAGGTCGGAACTGTTCTCTACCTCGAAATCGTTCTCCTGGCCGGCGCGCAGTCCGCGTACCCGTCGCAGGGTTAGCGTGGCTTCGGCCATGGCGGCATCGATGGCCGTCGGGTCGCGGACGGCTACCAAGATGTCGTAGTTCGTGCGGTTGGAAGCGTAGAAGCGCTTGGCGGATTGCAACGGGATGAGCACCCGTTTGTCGTTGCTCGTCATGCTGGCTCCCTTGCTCTTCAGGGTGCCGACTACGGTATACCGAGTTCCCGCGGCGGTAATCTCCTTCCCGATGGCGAACTGGTCGTTGCCGTTGAAGAGATCTTCCACCATGTCATAGGCCAGGATGGCGATATTGCCCCCGTCCCGGGACTCCCGTTCCGTAAAGTTGCGGCCCGCTTCGATCTCGAATCCCTTACTGGTCAGGTAGTTCGGGGTGATGCCGTACATACTCACGTTAGGATTCGTCTCACGGTCTTCGTAAGTAA
This sequence comes from Neolewinella xylanilytica, assembly GCF_002934605.1. Lineage (GTDB taxonomy): Bacteria > Bacteroidota > Bacteroidia > Chitinophagales > Saprospiraceae > Neolewinella > Neolewinella xylanilytica. Next base: position 2,126,609 of record NZ_PTJC01000006.1, on the reverse strand, counting down.
CGGTAGTGGCGCCCCGCGCGGAAAAGCTTACGCTAACGTCGGCGGGGAATTCATACGATTCGGCGAACTCCATGGCCTGATCGTAGCTAAAGGGCTCGGAGCGTTTGTTGTCGCCCCCCCCGCCCTGGGTCCGGGTGGTCTCCCGTTTGCGTTCGACTTCGAAGGTGTTAGCGCCCAGGCTGGAAAGGTTGGACGAAAGAGAATAGATAGCAGCGTCGATGGCCGTCAGGATACCCACTAGTGCCATGATGCCCACGGCAATGATGAGGGTAGTCAGCAAAGCCCGTAACCAGTTCGCGCTCACGCTGCTCAGGGCAACGCGGATGTTTTCCATAAAATCCATAGTGCCCAAAAGTAATGGTGGGACCTAGAAGGGCGAATGTTTTTCGACGAACAACCAATTTGGGGTAGCTTTGTAATTAGAATATGATCGATCTACCCGTAGCATCCCCCGATCGTTATCGGGGCCCCGAACGTCAACGCAAGCCCGACTGGCTCCGCGTGAAGCTGCCCATCGGTCCCGATTACAAACGGGTCCGCAAGCTCGTAGACGAATACCAGCTCCACACCATCTGCCAGAGTGGCAACTGCCCCAACATGGGCGAATGCTGGGGAGCCGGCACCGCCACCTTTATGATTCTCGGCAACGTCTGCACCCGCTCCTGTAGCTTTTGTGCCGTCAAGACCGGTCGGCCCACCGAATACGACGAAGACGAGCCCCGCCGCGTTGCCGAGGCCATCGATCTGATGCAGGTGAAGCACGCCGTCCTCACCTCCGTCAACCGCGATGAACTGAAGGACCGTGGTGCCGAGATCTGGTACCAGACCGTCCGCCAGATCAAAGACCGGACCCCCCAGGTTACCATCGAAACCCTCATCCCCGACGTCCGGGGCAACTGGGATGCCCTCTACCGCATGATCGACGGCGGACAGGAAGTAGTCAGCCACAACATGGAAACGGTAGAGGAGCTCTACCGAAAGGTCCGACCCCAGGGCCGCTATAAGCGCAGCCTGGAAGAACTGAAGCGCATCAAGGAGGTTGGCAAGCGGACGAAAACCGGCTTCATGGTCGGCCTCGGCGAAACGGAGGATCAAGTCGAACGCATCCTCGACGACCTGGCCGAGTGCGGCGTCGATGTGGTTACCATTGGTCAGTACCTGCAGCCAACGGCGATGCACCTGGCGGTCGATAGTTTCGTTACCCCTGACACCTTCGCTCACTATAAGGCCTTAGGTATGTCGAAGGGTTTTGACTTCGTGGAAAGCGGTCCGCTGGTCCGCAGCAGCTACCACGCGGAACGGCACTTGTAAAAACAAGTTCTTAGACCATCAAAACAGATTGTTGTGTGGGGCTTATTGCTCAACGTAACAGTTCATGGACGGACTGCCCACTTGAAGAGGCCAAATCCGTGCCCTAGCGCAGCGATCCGCGCAATCCGGGTTCCAAAAAAGACGAGTCGCAGGCGAGTAGCGCCGTAGGACCCACTGGCCGTCAGGCCAACACCAATTGGTACTCATCCATAGTTTTCTCAATTAGAGGATATAGATCTACCCCGGCCAAATCGCCGTAAATTCGCCGCCAATGAGCCTGACTAGCCTCCGCAGCGGATTCACCACCCGCACCACCGTACCTATTTACACCCTGGTGTGGTTGCGCATCGCGCTGGGGCTGCTCGGAGCCGGCGACATCCTAGGCAACGGCATGTACTACCACTGGTACCTCGACAGCTTTTCGGGCTTTACCTTTCGGTACCTCGGATTTGAGTGGGTACACCCGTTGCCGGAGCCTTTTCTGAGCCTCTTTTTTATTGTCGGCTTTCTGGCGGGGATCGCCGTTGCGCTGGGCTGGCGGTTCCGGTTCACCGCACCCTTTTTTGCGCTATGTTTTACCTACCTTTTTCTCCTGGAGAAAGCCCACTACCTCAACCACGCCTACCTATTTACCTGGCTGGCCTGGCTGCTGGTGTTCACGCCTGCGTGGCGGGAGTGGTCGCTGGACGTGCGGCGCGATCCAACGCAGTGGTCACCGGTCGCGCCGAAGTGGAGCATCTACGTTTTTCCGCTGCTAATGGGGCTGGTCTACTTTTTTGGGGGGATAAACAAGATCAACTACGACTGGCTCATCGAGGCTTCCCCTCTGCATTTATGGTTGCGGGGGCGGAGCGAAATGCCGGTGTTGGGTCCGCTGTTCGCCGAAAAGTCCACCGCCTACCTGATGGCCTGGGGCGGTATGTTGCTCGATCTGCTATCTCCCTTCCTGCTGCTGCACCGGCGCCTGCGGTGGGTGGCCTTAAGCCTTCTGATTTTCTTTCACGCCACCAACCACCTGATCTTCAACATCGGCATTTTTCCTTATTTGTCGTTGGTGCTGACGAGTCTTTTTTTCGAGCCCGACTGGCCGATGCGCTTCGTGAAATGGCTAGCGACTAAATCGGTCATCGTAGCCCGGTGGCGGGAGGGCTGGCGGAAAAGGGTAGGGAAGCCAATTGCTCCGGCCGAGCTTTGGCACCCGCGCCCCGCCGCCATTCTCCTGCTGGTCGGGTTGCACGTTTTTCTGCCGCTACGGAATTACCTGTTTGCCTCCGACGTGAACTGGACGGAGGAGGGGCACCGCTACAGTTGGCGCATGATGCTGCGGTCGAAACAGGGGACGGGCTACTACACGGCCGTAACCCCCGACGGAGAGAGGAAGGTGGTGAATCCGCGCGATAGCCTGGACGCCCGCCAGTACCGAAAAATGGTGACCCACCCCGACATGATCCTGCAGTACGCCCACTACATTCGGGATCAATACGCCGGACCGGTGGAGATTTACGGACACTTTCGGGTGCAACTCAACGGTCGGCAACGCCGGCCCTTCATCGATCCGGCGGTTGACTTGGCAAAAACGGAATGGAGCTGGCTTTCGCGCAAACCCTGGGTGCTCGACGAGGTCAGAGAGTAGAGAGGTATCGGTCGCCGCGATCGCAGATGATGCAAACGATGAGGGCTGCGTCCAGGGTTTCCGCCAATTTGAGCGAGGCCGCCGTGGCACCACCGGAACTCACTCCGGCGAAAACGCCGCATTCCTTGGCCAGGCGGTGCATCATGGCGACGGATTCTTCCTCGCTGACGTCGATCTTCAGGTCTACCTGCTTCTCGTCGTAGATCGCCGGCACGAATTCGGGCGACCACCGCCGGATGCCGGGTATGCTACTACCGTCGGTGGGTTGGACGCCCACGATCTTCACCCGGTCGGACTGTTCGTGGAGGTACTTTCCGGTTCCGGTAATGGTTCCGGTAGTGCCCATACTACTCACGAAGTGAGTGAGTTGTCCGTTGGTGTCCCGCCAAACTTCGGGGCCGGTGGTCCGGTAGTGGGCTTTCCAGTTGTCGTCGTTGGCGAACTGGTTGAGCTGGACGTAATCGCCGCTATCTTCCATCTCCTGGGCCAGTTCTCGGCTGTATTCGATGGTGCGGTCGGCGGGGGTGAGGATGACATCCGCGCCGTACGCTTTCATGGTCTTCACCCGTTCCTCGGTGCTATTTTCCGGCATGATAATCGTGATGGGTATGTGGAGGGCAGCCGCGATCATGGCCATGGCGATGCCGGTATTGCCGCTGGTGGCTTCCACGATCCGCTTACCGCCGGCGAGACGTCCGGCCGATAGTGCCCCCTGCACCATGCTGAAGGCGGCGCGGTCCTTAACCGATCCGCCCGGATTTTGGCCTTCCAGCTTCCCGTAGAGCTTGATGCCGGGCCGGTCGACTAACGAACTGAGATCTACCAAAGGAGTGTTGCCGATGAGATCGAAAAGATGGTTCATAACGCGAAGTTGAGGTAGGGCAACAGCTTGTCGAGGGTTTCGGTGGTGACCGCCCGCACTTTTTTCAGGTCCTCCACCGAGTGAAAGGGCCCGTGGTTGTCGCGGTAACGCACGATGATGGTGGCCGTGGACCGCTTCAGGTAAGGGTGGGCCGAAAGGGTCGCGGCGTCCGCCTGATTTACGTACAGCGGTCGATTGACGGGACTGGCCGTCAGGTAAGGCTTGATTGCCTGATAGGTGGAATCGGGAAGTCCGTAAGTTTCCGCCACTTGCTCCACGGAGGCGAACCCTCCCAGTCGTTCCCGGAACTTTACGATGCTTTCCGCGCGGTAGCTCCCGATGCCCGGCAGTTCTTGCCACGCGGCGGCGGGCGACCGGTTGACGTCGAAGGAACCGGCGGCATAAGTAGGTCCGGGCGCCGCCGGCGCAGGTGCAAAAACCGTGTCGGACGCCGGAAGGCGAATCAGTTCCATTAAATCCCTGACCTTCAGGCTGTCGATGGCCCTCACCCGGAGCAGGTCCTCCGGCTTCCGGAAAGTGACGGGACGGTAGCTGCGGTAATTGACGAGTCCTTTCGCCTCCCGCTCCGATAGCCCGAGAAGCAGCAGACTATCGAAGGGAAGGGTATTCGGGTCGAAGGCAAAACGCTCGACCGGAATTACCAGGTCGGTGCGGTAAACATCGGGCACCGCGGCCGGGTCACCGGCAATGCGCACCAGTGGAACCAACTCGCGGGCCTGGTCGGGATGCAGCACCCGTAATTGCAACATATCCTCCGGGCGGCGGAAGCGGACCTTCTGCCGGTACCGCTGAAAGGCAGTCGCCTGCTTTTCGGATAACCCCAAACGGAGAAGGTCCGGCTTACTGACGGTATTCGGGTCGAACGGGAAGCGTGCCCGCGCGGAACGTTCGCTCCTTGGTTCGGTCGGCGTAAACGACCGTAGGGTAGCGGCAGTGGCCAGTAGCTCAGTATCGTCGACCGATTCCAGTGCTCCACGATCGTTGTTGAGCACGCGGGAAACGCCGTAGCAAACGGCAATAAGGAAGAGCAACGCGACCAGTCCGATCCGTTGCTGGCGGGTGTAAGCCCAGGGATTGTTAGGGGTAGGGTGGTGCAATAGAAACGAGAATAGGATCAGCTAAGGGTAAGGTACTGACAGAGTACGCCGCCCATCAGGGCAAGGGTGATCGTCCAGTAGCCTACGTGAATGAGTACGTAGTTCCAGCGTCGTCGCTCGAAGAGGGCGTTGATGGCGAGGACCGATCCGACGAAAACGATGGCGGTGAGCGCACCGTGCAGCGCGCCGTGGCCGAAGGTCCGGTGGAGGCTCATCAAACGAGTTTGCTCGTCGAGTTCCGTGAGCTGTTGCATTACCGGGCTTCCTGATTCACCCCACCCGTGTACCTCCATGAGGAGGCTACCCAACGCCATCTGGTGAATGACCATGGAGGACAGAAAAACGGCCACCAGGATGCTGAACAGGTACGTCATACCGAAAATGATTGCGAAGTTGCCCTGCCGCAATCGCTCCGCTTCCAGGCCCGTGGCGCGCATCCACGCGCCGCCTACGATACGTTCGTTGTAATAGATTGCCCCCACGAACAGGGGAATAAGCGCCGTCATCGGAAACAACCACCAGTTCATATGTTAAGCTTAGGGTGAGGGAGGGAATGCCTCGTGAATTTAAACAAAACTCCATTTCGAAGGGCATGAATTACGTTGTAAATTTGTGCTTTTCCAACAAATACGTCTATGATCAAGCGGCTGCACATCAGTAACTATGCCATCATCGAGGAGTTGACCCTCGATTTTGCCGACGGACTGAGCATCATCACCGGTGAGACCGGTGCGGGTAAGTCCATCGTACTGGGTGCCCTTAACCTGATCCTGGGCGGTCGTGCGGACACCAAAACACTCTTCGACGAAACCGAGAAGTGCATCATCGAGGGCCGTTTCGACATTGCCGCCTACGATCTGCGGCGTTTTTTTGAGGCCAACGATCTCGACTACGAAGCCGAATTGATCATCCGCCGGGAGATTACCCCCTCGGGCAAGAGCCGTGCCTTCGTCAATGACACCCCTGCCAACTTAAAAGTGTTACAGCAATTGGGGGCTACGCTGATCGATTTGCACCAACAGTTCGATACGCTGTACATCAACAACAGCGACTTTCAACTGGAACTGCTTGACGCACTGGCCGGACAGCTGGCAGCGGTCAAGACCTATCGGAAGGATTACCAGTTGCTACAGGAGACCCGTCGTAAGCTGCGCGCGCTGCGGGAGGAGCAGGCGCAGGCCGTTCGCGAGCAAGAATTCCTTGAATTCCAGGTCAACGAACTGGAGGCAGCCAATCTGCAGGCGAACGAACAGGAAGACCTCGAAGCCGAACGCCACCGCCTCAGCAATGCCGACGAGATCAAGCAACTCACCTCCGGGGCTTTCCACTTTCTCAGCGAGGGCGACGATGCAGTGACCGATCGCCTCCTGGCCATCACCGTGAAGCTCCAGCCCCTGGCCGCCGGCGATCCTCAACTACGGGCTATCAGCGAACGCTTCGAAAGTTTGCGGTTAGAGTTGGACGAGGTGGCCGCCGACCTGGAAGCCTTTGGCGAGGAGACCGACGTTAACCCCCAGCGACTTAATGAGATCGAGGAACGGCTGAATATGCTCTACCGTCTGCACGCCAAGCACGCCGTAGCAGACAATACCGAACTGATCGCGATCTACGAGAACCTATCCGCCCGCCTCGGCCACTTTTCCGACCTCGGCGGAAAGATCAACAAGCTGGAGCGGGACGAAAAGCAGTTGCTTAAACAGTTGAGCGAGCAGGGTACGGCGTTGCGTGCGGGAAGGGAGAAGGTCGCTCCCCAGTTCGCCGGCGACGTCCAGAAGCAACTCGCCGAACTAAGTATGCAGAACGCGCGGTTGCGGGTGGATTTCGTACCACTCGATCTGCCAGGTCCGAACGGACTTGACGAGGTCCGTTTCCTGTTCTCCGCCAACAAAGGAGGGAAACTGCAGAGCATAAAGGACGCGGCCTCCGGGGGTGAGATGTCGCGCCTGGCCCTGGTGACCAAGAGCTTGGTCGCTAGCGCCATGGAGCTACCTACGCTTATCTTCGATGAGATCGATTCCGGCGTCAGTGGCGACGTCGCTCAGAAGATGGGACGTATTCTTACCGACCTGAGCCGTCACCACCAGGTAGTGGTGATCACCCACTCTCCACAGGTAGCCAGCCGCGCCCACCGCCACTATTTCGTATACAAAACCGATAAGCAGGACGCCGACCGGACCATTACCCGGGTCCGGGAGCTGGATGGCGATGAGCGGGTGCGCGCCATCGCGACGATGCTGAGCCAAAACCCGCCGAGTGAGTCGGCCCTTAAAAACGCGCGCGAGCTTATTGAGGCTGAGTAACGCGTAGCGTCCACTTTAGTGGATTGGCTGCTGGTACAACCTGAAAAAGCGGCCCCGCCTATATCGCGGCGGCTACCGCTTTTAGCAGCACGACGGCTGAAGCCGTCGCTACGCGTAGCGTCCACTTTAGTGGACTAGCTGCTGGTACGAATTGAAGAAAGCGGCTCCGGCTATATCGCGGCTACCATTATTAGCAGCATGACGGCTGAAGCCGTCGCTACGCGTAGCGTTCACTTTAGTGGACTAGCTGTTTTATCCTTCGTGTGCCTTGCAGCATGACGGCTGAAGCCGTCGTTACGCGCTGACCTAGCTGCTTTAAGTACAGGCAGCATGACGGCTGAAGCCGTCGCTACGCGTATCTACAGCCATCGCTATTTGGTGGCACTCAAAACGGCGTACCGTACGGTCCCGGAAGCGTAGCCCCGGCGCATGTATTTCATTGCCCAGGCGCCCTTGATCGTACCCATCCCGGCTCGAATCAGCCCGGGCCAGTTGCGCGGATCGAGTCCACTTCGGATCACCGCTCCCCAGAAGGGTTCCACGGCTGGCGACCAGTCGTCGGTACGGACCTGCTGGAGCCCACCTCGCACCGCCGCCTGCTCCAGTTCCGGGATACTCACCATGGGGGGAAGGTGATACAAATTGCAAATCTTCTTCAAAGTGTACTGTTCGGACGGTAGCAAGTCAGGCGGCTCGGGGCGGTGACACCAGGTGGCCATGAGCAATCGACCCCCGGGCCGGAGCAGGTGGTGAAACAACCGGAACAGCCGTTCTTTGTCTTCCATATGCTCGGCCGATTCCATGCTCCAGATGAGATCGAAGGTGCCGGCATTCTCGGGGGTGAGCTCGTAGACATCCTTGGCGATGATATTGAGTCGATCCGACAGCCCGGCTTGTCGGTTGTATCCGTTACCACGGTGGGCCTGGATCGGGCTCAAGGTGACGCCCAGGCCCTCCGCCCGCGGATAATTGCGTGCCAGGTACCGGCTACTGCCACCTACGCCGCATCCGGCATCCAGGAAACGGTCGACGCCCTCGGTCGGTGCGAGCCCCCACTCCAGCAGCGCGTCGATCATGTCGAGCTGCGCCTGCCGGTGGTTGACCTGTCGCCTGCCGTTCGCACCGTAATAGCCGTGGTGCATCTGCTCGCCCCAGGTGTCAAGCCAAAGCGGTGTGGACCGGTCGTAGAAGTCCCGGATCCGGTGATTGAGTACACTCATGGTTATCGCTTGCGGAAAATGGCACGCAGGACGAAAAAGGCCGTGACCGCGCCGAGGCCATACAGTACCGCTTTCTGTTCCCGGTTGAGGGGTTGTACTTCTCCTTCCACGCCGCGCAGCGGAGCGGTAACGTGGGCGAGCAGGGCCATCGGAATGAATAGAAAACCCGCCAGCGATCCGGCCAGCAGCCGGCCCGTCAGTAAGAGGTTGCGGCCTAACCAGCCTCCTTCGGGATCGGCTTCCACGAGGGCGTGGCTACCGCGTTGCGGTGCGGCGGGACTCCGCCCCGGAGCGGGTTTAGTGCCGATAATCGCAATGCCGTACCGTTCGTTTTCCTGCCAGTGCGGGCGGATGTAGGTATAGCGGATATCCTTAAAACCGGCCCGCTCGTAGTAGCCGTGGTATTCATGCTCGGGGGGGAAGAGCATCCAGGCGTTTGCGATAAATTTACTGATCGGATTGACCGGTTCGATGGGGCCGATGAGTAGGGCCTGACCACCTTCCTTAATCACCCGGTAGGATTCGAAAACGCCCTGCTGGGGATCAGGCCAGTATTCAATGGATCCGGCGGATACGTAGCGGTCGAAGGTGTCGTCAGCAAAGGGTAGGCGTTCGGCGTCCCCGAGCCGGAAGCGGCAGTCGTCCAAATCGGGCTTCACCATGGCCCGTTCCATTTGCTCCGGGCTCTGATCAACGCAAATGATGTTTTTGGCCGGTACCCGCCGGGCAATGCCCTGGGTGGTGAAACCGGTCCCGGATCCCACGTCGACGACTTTCAGCAGTTCCCCGCCGGACCAATCCGCCAGGTCGAGTGCTTTTTCCCGCATGGGTTCCGTCCAAAAGAGCGGATTAACTAACTTATCGTAGAAGTTGGAAAGGTAGCGGTAGAACCAGTAGGCCTCCCGCTTATGTTGCATCAGTCGCATAGGTCGAATTTATACTGGGATGTAAGTTAGACCGGCAGATATTGTTCGTGGCTCCGGTGCCGTGCGGGAACTTACTCGTGCTATTAACTATTCTTTAATATGGGCTAGGTAGCAAACTCCCGGCCGATGTGGGGCGTTCCGGCCCTGTAATCCACATCATCTTGCCGACCGATTTAGTTAAACGCGACACTTCCTGGTTAGACTTCAACGCCCGAGTTCTGCAGGAAGCCGCCGACCCACGTGTACCGCTTTACGAGCGCATTCGCTTTCTGGCCATTTACAGTTCGAACCTGGATGAATTTTACCGGGTCCGGGTTTCTTCCATGCGGCAGTTCAAAAAACTTCCCAAGACGGAACGCCGCCAACTTTTCGATTTTCGTCCGAAGCGGGAACTGAAGACGATCCGCAAGATGGTCCACCGGCAGCAGGAAGAATTTGGCCGCATCTTTCGGGAGGAGATCCTTCCCCAGCTGGCGGAGGAGAACATCCACCTTATCCATTCGGACGAAATGACCGAAAACCAGCGGGAATTCGCGGCCAAGCATTTCGACGACAACATCCGCCCCCATCTCGACCTGCACTGGCTCCCGAACGAGGACGTCGAGCACGGCGAACGCGAACTGCCCTTTCTCGACAATGCCCAGTTGTGCCTGGCCGTTTGTTTACGGGAAAAGGAAGCCATCGAAAAGAAGGAAGTAGCCTTGGTTCCCCTGCCCGTAGAAGCGTGCGGTCGCTTTTTGGTACTGCCGAGTCCGGAGAGCGATCCCGATGGGTATTATGTCATTTTTCTCGATAGTGTGGTGCGGTCCAATCTCAGCCGGTGGATGGAGCGGGACGTCGATTTCGGGTATTGCTTCAAACTGAGTCGGGACGCCGAGCTCTACATCGACAACGAGTTCGACGGCGACCTGCTGCGCAAAATCGAGCATAGCCTGGCCAGCCGCGACGTGGGCCTGCCCACCCGGTTTCTCTACGACGGCGACATGCCCAATTGGGTGTTGCGCCGGCTAAAGCAGGTGCTGCACCTGTCCAAATACGATATGATCCCGGGTGCTCGCTACCACAATTTCAACGACTTCTTTTCCTTCCCGCAACCGCCGGACCACGACCATCTGGCCTTCGAACCGTTACCGCCGCTTCCCCATCCAAAGTTGGAAGGAGCCGAAAGTTTACTCGGGGTGATCCAGGCAACGGACATCCTGTTGAGTTTCCCCTACCAGAAATACGACTACGTTCCCGAACTTATCCGGGAAGCAGCCGACCATCCCGAGGTGACGAAGATCCGCATCACCCTGTACCGGGTAGCGAAACAGTCGAAAGTAGTCACCAATCTCCTCTACGCCCTCGAAAAAGGGAAGCAAGTGGAAGCGTTCGTCGAGGCCAAGGCCCGCTTCGACGAGGCCAGTAACCTGTACTGGGGAAATCAAATGAAAGAGGCCGGCGCTTACGTACGCTACAGCTACCCCGCCGTGAAGGTCCACACGAAGTTGCTGCAAATTTACTGCCGCACGGCCGACGGCGACGAAAGTCACTACAGCTACATCGGCACCGGAAACTTCAATGAAAAGACCGCCAAGCTCTACACGGATCACGCCCTGCTGACCAGTCGCCCCGGCATCGGGAAAGACGTCGAACGGGTTTTCGACCTGCTCCGCGGCAAGCTCATTCTGCCCCGTTGCAACCACCTGCTCGTGGCACCCTTCAACATGATGGATGAGTTCCTCAACCTCATTGATCGCGAAATCGAGATTGCGAAATCCGGCGGCCATGCCTACCTTTTCCTGAAGATGAACAGCCTGGAGGAGGAGACCATGATCCGCAAGATCCGCGAAGCCGCCCGCGCCGGGGTGGAAGTCCGCATGATTGTGCGGGGCATCTGCCGGCTGCGGCCCTCCAAACGGGAGAATATCCAGATCATCAGCATCATCGACCGCTTCCTGGAGCATGCCCGCATCTTCATCTTCGGCAACGGGGGTTCGGAGCGAGTATACATGGGTTCGGCCGACTGGATGAACCGGAATCTGTACCGCAGGGTAGAGGTCGTTACGCCGATCTACGATAACCTCATTCGCCTCGAACTGCGACGCATCATGGATATTCAGTGGCGCGATAACCAGCGCGCCCGGGTCATCGGCACCGACCGGCTGAACGAATACCGCACGACCCTGCCGGGAGAGGGACACTTCCGCGCCCAGCTGGATATTTACGATTACTTCAAGCGCCAACTGGAGGAAGCGTGAACTTCCTGGCCCACCTGACGCTCTCGCATTTTTCCGCGGATCTGCAGGTCGGTAACTTCATCGGTGATTTTATCCGGGGCCGGGAACTCGCCGCACTCCCCCCCGGCATTCGGCGGGGCGTGCTTTTTCACCGGGACATCGACGCGCTGACCGATGCCGACCCGGGCGTACGGCAACTCAATGACCGATTGAAATTAGACCATGGCCGCTACGCCCCGGTGATCTCCGACATCGCCTTCGATTATTTTCTTTACCTCAATTGGGCGGAGTGGGGACCGCAGCCCTTCGGTCTTTTCAAAGCCACCGCCTACCGCAGATTGCTGGACGCACGGCCTCACCTCAGCGAGCGCATTACGGGCTACGTTGAGGATATGACCCGTGGCGACTGGCTGGAGATGTACACGAGCCCCGAAAATATGCATGCCGTGTACGATCGACTTACCGGGCGGCTCAGCCAACCGGATTTATTGTCGGGCGTGGACGAGACCCTGATCCGGCATGCTTCGCGCTTCAACCACGCCCTGCACGGGCTGTTCCCCCGGCTACAACAACTTGCCGATACCTACCGTGACTAACCCCGAACCCCTCGACCTGCGCTTAGAGCGATTCACCCCCCGACTAAACCTGCGTACGGAGGGCAATCGACGTATGGTAATGGGTGAAATCCGCCGAAAATGGCTGGTCCTGCAGCCGGAAGAATTCGTGCGGCAACTACTGATCCATTTCCTGATCCAGGATATGCGCTACAACCGCAACCGTATCACCGTGGAGCGGGGCGTAAAAGTCCAAGGGGATCCCCGGCGTACCGATATCCTGGTTTTCGACCAGCAAATGCGCCCGTTTCTGCTCATCGAGTGTAAAGCTCCTTCGGTCCCGCTGCGGACAGACGTATTTCGGCAGGCCGCCCACTATAATGGCCCGCTTCGCGTTCCTTATCTGATGGTATCGAACGGTAGAGAATCGTACGTGGCCGCAATCGATTACGCAGCTGAATCGTACCGCTTTCTACCTATGGTTCCCGAATGGTAAGCAAATGAATCCTTGATCGAGCTACTAAACGTAACGTCCCTCACTGTCGCCTACGGTCGGGCTCAACCGGCAGTCGAAGGTGTGAATTTCTCCGTGTTGCCGGGGGAAGCGGTGGCGCTGGTCGGTCCTTCGGGGAGTGGTAAAAGCTCCTGCGCGGCGGCGCTATTAGGGTTGTTACCTAAGAAAAGCAGCACGGTGACGGGTGAAGCTCGGTTTCAGCGGAAAAACGACGGAGTTGTGGAATTGCTTGGCGCCGGCCCGTTGGATATGCAGGCCATTCGCGGTCGGGAGATCGGTATGATTTTTCAGGACCCATCCGCCGCGCTGAATCCCGTACTGAGTTGCGGCCACCAGCTACGCGAAGCCGTCCGGCAACTTAAACCACCGTCCAAGGACGAAGATGCTTACATCGTCGAATTACTAGATCAGGTCGAATTGTCCGTACTGCGGTGCAGGTTGATGACCGCCATGCCCGGGCAGCTCAGTGGCGGACAATTGCAACGTCTGATGTTGGCGATCGCGCTCGCTGGTCAACCCCGGTTGCTCATCGCCGATGAACCGACCACGGCACTCGACTCGATCACGGAACTGGAAATCGTCCGTTTGCTCGATACCTTCCGCCGCGAGCGCAATATGGGGCTGCTGTTCATCACCCACGATGAAAATTTAATTCGCCGAGTAACCGACCGCTCCGTCACGTTGCCTGGAGCGGGGGGGCGGTCGGGAGTCCGTCAATTGGGCGCGGACGCAGGTGCCATGCCGGTCCACAACAAAGAACTTCCCCCCGTTTCCCTGATCGAGGTCAGCAACCTCAGCATCCGGTTTGCCGATGCCGAAATGGGGGACCCGGCGATAACGGATTGTGGATTCCGGCTTATGCAGGGAGAATGGATCGGACTGATCGGTCCGAGCGGATGTGGGAAAAGTACGATTGCCAAGTGGCTCTCCGGGCTTAGCCCCGCGGCGGGTGGGACGTTACGATGCGGTGATTTCACCTTTCCCGCAACCGCACCGTCTACTACCATACGCAAAGCGGTTCGCGCCCAGATGATCTTTCAGGACGTACTCGCCTCCCTAAACCCGCGGATGACGGTGAGGCAGTGCATTCGGGAGGCTACTCCGGATCAGGATGTTGGCCGTACCGAAGATTTATTACAAGCCGTCGGGCTAACTCCCGAGCGACACGGTCGATTAAAGCCCCACCAGCTTAGTGGCGGCGAACGACAGCGGCTGGCCATCGCCCGGGCGCTCGCCGCCGAACCCCGAATACTGATTTGTGACGAGGCCCTCAGCGGACTGGATGTTCTACTGCGTTCGGAGGTGGTAGGCGTGTTACAACGGGTATGCGCGGAAAAAGCGATTACGGTTATTTTAATCACCCACGACCTGCACCTCGCCCGATCCGCGACCGACCGCCTGCTTTTGATGGAGGCGGGACGTATCGTCGAACGGGGATCGGTGGAGAAAATCCTGACCAGCCCCGAGTCCGACCTCGGCCGCAAACTCGTGGCCACCCTGGAGCTCCGGCAACAATAAGAATGGGATAGGCGTACGCGTTATAGTGCCTATGAAGCTGACTACCATTTGCTGTTTATTTCTACTACCGCTGTACGTGGGTTCGCAGTCTTACGACTTGGCGATCGGTATGCGGGTCGGAACGGAATGGGGGGCTACCGCCCAAGTACGCCTTCCCCAGATTCACAAGAACTTCGTGTTGGAGGGAATCGTCCACCAAGCCATCGGCAAAGACGAAGGCAGCGTGACCTTGCTCGGTAAGCAACACCAGCCTATCCTAAGTCGCCGGATCAACCTCTTTTACGGTTTGGGCGCCCACGCTGGCTGGAACAACGATATCGACGTGGAAACGGGGCAAACCTTCAACGGACCGATCGGACTGGACGGTACCATAGGGCTGGAAGCAACCTTTAACCGCATCAACGTCAGCTACGACTATAAGCCGGCCATTAACATCCGGGGCGGGGAGTCGGTACTGTACACTCAGACCGCCGTCAGCGTCCGGTACGTATTGGGTAAGCGGTATAGCATTTGGGATAAAGACAAGGAAAAGAAAATCCGGAAGCGTAGGAACCAGAAACGCCGGGATCAGCGGCGGGAGGAGCGGGCGCGTTCCGGCAACCGGTGGTATGAGATTTGGAAGAAGCCCGCCGGGGGCTAATGCCACGGGCGCTGGTTGAACACAGTCGGTAGGCAGGGGTTTGGCTGTAGAGAATCGCGTTGCATGCCCCAATTAGACTACGATGTCATCATTATCGGATCCGGTCCGGCCGGATCCACTACCGCCCGGTTCGCCGCCAATGCCGGCTTGCGGGTATTGTTAGTAGACAAGCGGCAGGAACTCGGCGCGCCCATTCAGTGTAGCGGCGCGATCAGCCGCCACGCCCTGGAACAAGTAGGCATCGTTCCGGATGCCGAATTTATTCACGAGGCTATTTACGGGTTTGCTATTTATGACGAAAGCGGCAACCGCACCGTCCATGATTACCGCCAGTTGAAAGCGGATGAATACGGTGTTGAAGCCGGTAAGAAGCCACTGGGTTACGTAGTCGACCGGCGGCGTTTTGATCGTTACCTGATGACCCGGGCGGAACGGGCGGGGGTGGACGTTTGGCTGAAAACGGAGGGTCTCGGCTATACCCCCCATCCGGATGGCCACTGTACGGTCCGCCTGCAGCGCTACAACGAGATCAAGGACCTTACCGCCCGCATCGTGGTCGGTGCGGACGGGCTTCAGTCGCAAGTCGGAAAGTGGGCGGGACTGCAGACCCACATCAAAATTACGGAGCTGGCCGGTTGTCTTCAATTTATCGTAGACGGCGTGGAAACCGAGGGGTTACTGGAGATCATTACCGGCCACCGGTGGGCGCCCGGGGGGTATGCGTGGGTATTTCCGAAGGGACATGGCTACGCGGAGATCGGGCTGGGCGTCGTCGCCACGATGACCGACGAACCCGCGCGCGATCACTTACACCGCTTTATCTCCGAAAGCTTTTTCGCGGACCGATTTAAGAACAGTCGGATCCTGGAGGTGCAGGGTGGGGGGGTGCCGCTCGCCGCACCCTTACGGACCCAGTTCGCGGACAACATGATCCTGGTCGGAGATGCCGCCCGTCACGTCAACCCCATTACCGGGGGCGGATTGCACACCGCGGTCGCCGGTGGAAAGATCGCCGCCAATTTTTTGGTCGGCCACATAGGGGATAAACTGCCGCTTACCGATGGGGCGCTTAAAGCCTACCAGGACCTTTGGCTGGCCGAGCTAGGAAATAAGATGTGGAAGCTGTACGATATCAAAACCGATATCTTCCACAATATGAATATACCGGAGCGCGACGACCAGCTTTACGCCACGATGTCCGACTACTTCAGTCCGACCTCCGAATTCAAAAAGATATGAGCAAGCAGCAACCCGTACTCTTTAGCATCGGCTGGAATGCCTGCATCAACTGCGGTGCGTGCGTGGCGATTTGCCCCCAGGAAGCCGGCTTCGTGAGTCCATTCGATACCATCGCCGTGGATCGTCCTTGTGATATCGCCTGCCTATTGTGCGAGCAGATCTGCCCCGTAGATACCATCCGTCACGAAGTGGTGGCTACTGATTCCGTCCGGCCAGTTTCGGCAGGCATTCGATAACGTAATCGATCTGCCGGTCGTCCACGCCGAGGTGGGTGGTGAACCGTACGGTCTTCTGGCCGAAGGGGGTTGCCTGGATGCCGTGCTCCGAAAGCTGACGCAGGTAAGTTTCCGCACTGCGGTCCTGCAGGTGGAAGATGCAGATATTACTTTCAGTCTTTTCGGCGGATGCCACGTATGGCTGGCGCGAGACTACCTCGGCGAGTTTGCGGGCGCGCTCGTTATCCTTCCGCAGCCGATCGCGGTGGTGGCGAAGGGCATACAGCCCCGCCGCGGCGAGGTAGCCCGCTTGGCGCATCCCGCCACCCAGCACTTTCCGGTAGCGACGGGCTTCACGAATCTCCGTTTCGGGGCCTAAAAGCAGACTTCCCACCGGTGCACCGAGCCCCTTGCTCAGGCAGATGGAGACGGTGTCGAAAAGCTTTCCCCAGTCGGCGGGGGATTCGCCGGTTTCGGCGAGGGCATTAAACAGGCGGGCACCGTCCAGGTGAACCCCCAAACCGTGTTGCCGTGCTTCCTTCACCAGGGTTTCCGCTTCGGCCAGGGTATAGATGCTGCCCCCACCCTTGTTGCAGGTATTTTCCAGAACTACCAGCCTCGTGCGGGGGAGCCAGTCGTACTCGGGCTTCACCGCTGCGGAGATCTGGCCCGGCAGGAGCTTTCCCCGCTCACCGTGGAGCGTATTGAGGCTGACGTTGGAGATAAGGCTGTATACGCCGCCTTCGTACTGATAAATGTGGCTCTTCTCCTCGCAGATCACTTCGTCGAGGGGGCGCGTATGCACCTTGATCGCGAGCTGGTTGGTCATGGTGCCCGAGGGGCAGAACAGGGCGGATTCCATGCCCATGAGCTGCGCGGCAAAGGCTTCGAGTTCGTTTACGGTCGGGTCCTGGCGGAAGACGTCGTCGCCCACCGGAGCGGAAAACATCGCTTCCAGCATGGCCGGGGTCGGCTGGGTGGCCGTATCCGACACCAGATTGACGTGCAGCTTACTCATTAGCGGGGGCGGCTGCGAAGTCGGACAAATAGGTGAATTCCGGGCCGAGGTTTCCGGCATGGGTAATGGTGGCACGACGTAGAATGTCGCTGGTTTCCTTATCGAACTCCGGGAGAATATCTTCCACGAGAATGGATCCGAATGCCTCGCTGGCATCCCGGGGCAGCTCGCTGGGTAGGTTATCGATCGACATGACATCCACGTATTCAGCCTGGAACGGCGCGGTTTCCGTACCCGTGGCGGGGTCGTACCCAAAAACCGGGTTTGCAATGGTACTGGCCTTCAGCGTAGAGGGAACACTGGCGGCCGGGGCGATATCGCAGGTGATGTCGGCGATGGTGGCAATGGCAAAATCCGGCGATTGCATCATTTCCCGGGTAAAAAATGCCGGAGCCTTACCGTCCCAGAAGATGCCGTTGATGAAGATGTCGGCCCGTCGCGCGAAGCGATCGAAGGTGCTGACGTACTCTTCCGCGTGAGCGTAGAAGTGCTGTCGGTCCACCGGTCTGCCACTGGGATGGGCGGCGTAGTCTTCTACCGCCAGCTGGGTGAATACGGGGCCGGAGGTGGCTTCGAGAAATGCAGCGGGAGCAACTTCCCGGAATCCGAGGTCCTTGAGCACCCGCGCCGCGCCGCAACCTACCCGTCCCGTACCCGTCAGCACGACGCGGATTTCGGGTAAGGAGATGGCGCGGTACACCTCCTGGGCGGCTGCGTAGTCATACAGATCCTTCAGGCGCGGCAGCTCCAGCTTCCCCGTGCGCTTACCGTAGGCCCAGACGCCATTATGGGCACCGACCATGCCGGCCCAGTAGCCGAAGGCGATAAGGCGGGCACCGCGGTCGTCCGTAAGGTATTCGTAATCGATGTGGGTTATCCGGCGGTCGAGCAAGGCGCGCAGCAGGGCCTGGTTATAGGGTTGAAACTTCGCTACGTGGGCGAAATTACAGTAGGTTTTGCCGGGTAAGAGGCAGTTGATCGGTACTTCCTTGATCCCGAGCAGGAGCTCGCGGTCGGCGAGGTCTTCCTGTAGTGGAATGTCCAGGTCCCGGTATTCCGTATCGGTGAAGCAGCGATTGGAGGAAGGCTGAACGACGATGTCCAGCCCCCGCGCCCGTAATTCAGCGACTTGCCGGGGTGAGAGGGGCACCCGGGCGTCGGGGGGCTGTTTGTCTTCGCGAATGACGGCGATCGGGATCTGTTGAATTCGGGTGGGCATACTTATTCGGTGTCGGGGTGGAGGCGCTCGTCGGAAGCCGGCAGGTTGCTGGTGCTGGTCCAGCCCAGGCCATCATTTAATAAACGGTTATCGGGGGCCAGTTTCCACTGTAGAAAGTACATGGCAATCGCGATCACCAATCCCAGGAACGCACCGGCGGTGACGTCGCGTAGAAAGTGGTACAGGAGGTACATTCTACTGAAGGCCACCTCGGTAGCGAGGAGAAAGCAAAGGATGCTAACGAGGATCTTCGGGCGGCGAACGTTGAAGGAAACAAAGCTAAACAGCGCGAAGGCGGAAGCGGAATGCCCACTGGGGAAGCTGGTGTCGCCCCAGTTGCGCATCGATTCGTCAAATAGGTTCAGGTTGTGCCAAGTGGCTTCAAAATTGTCGAAGAACCACCGCATGGGTCGTGCCTCGGCAAAGTAGAGTTTCAGCAGACCCGTGATAATGCCCACGGCGCCGCCGGTGAGGGCTACGAATATGGCCGTCCGGATTCGGTAGCAAAGAAAGCCGATAATGACCGCTACGTATGCGATCGGTTCGCCAAGTTGGGTTCCCACGATAAACACCCAGTCGAGATTATCCGTCCGCAGGCGATTGATCGCGATCAGCTCGTCTCCCTGCTGGTTGGTGAACACCAGGTAGGCGTTGTACAGGATGAGAAGCAGCACTCCGATCAGGAAAAAGCGGTTTGCCCGCAAAAAGGTACGGAAGCGTAGACTCGGGGGAGTGAAGTGGCGTCGAATGAACGGCATGCCGCGAAGGTAGAGATTTACGACTTGGCTATCATTCGGCGAAGCGCCACTACTTGCTTGTGGTCGCGTGCCCGTCGGAAGGCATCCTTCGCGAGGTCCAGGTCCAGCAGCTTGGCATCGTTCATCGCGCTGTAGGTGATCCACAAGCTTACCGGGAACAGGATGATGCAGGGCAGCCACCCGGCGAAGACGCCGTTGACCACGAAGCTCTCCGCCAGTTTGCGGCAAAAGATGGTCAGGATAATGAAAATCACGAAGAAGACGATGCTCACCAAAATCGGATAGCCGAATCCGCCCTTCCGGACGATTGCCCCCATCGGTGCGCCGATGAATACGAAGATGATACAGACGACCGCCATGCTGTACTTCATGTGCATGTCGTAGATGTGCTTTACCCGCGACTCCTGAATGCCCGGGAGCAAGCGGATGGTGGACTGTGCCTGACCGGTAACCGACCGGATGCTGGAACGGGCGCGATTGTAGACCCGCTCCCGGTCGTCGGAAGGCAAGCTATCCACCAGGCTTTCGATACCCTTCCAGTCACTGGCCCCCGTTACCAGGGCATGCTCCTGCGCGCTTTGCAAACGGTTGTTCTGACGAGTCTGGGCCAGCGTCTTAGCTTCTTTTCGCCGTTTTTGCTCTGTTGCACCACCGTTGTCCGGACGGTCGCCTCCGGGGGGCGCCGCTTCTGCTGGCCGGTAGGTGGCTACGGTAGCGTTGGCGATGGAATCCGCCGCCTGCGCTGCGAGCGTAGCTTCCGTCGTTGCTCGCTGGAGGCTGTCCTGGGCGACGAAGTCAATGTCGTAGGCCCTGCTTCTTACCGGCGGCCGGTACTGCACCGTATCCCGCGGCAGGGAGGGCAGGTAAGCGATTAAGTGGTTGCTCAATCCCTGTTTGCGCACGGCGATATCCAGGTCGATACTGTCGACGCCCTGTTGCAGCTGCCAGGTCGAGAGCATGCTCCGGTTCGTGCTGAAGAGGGAGGCGGCATGGCGCTCCAGAAGAAACTCACTGAGATCGAAGACCTTGGTGTAGGTAGCGAAGCTTGTCCGCATGAACGGCAAGCTCTGGCCGTTGCGGCCACCCGGCCGTTGCTCGACGTACTGGTGGCCGTCGTACAATTGCATGACGAAAGCCGCCCCGCCGTCAGCGGTGTACATCTCGCCTTCGGTGGCGGTAATCTGGCTCAACTCGCCGACGTTGGCCTTGGTATGGTCGTAAATCAGCACGTCCGATATCTCCCGGCCATCGTCCGACCGGCCGCCCAGGCGTATGGTGAATTGGTTAAAGTCTTCGTTGAAGACCCCGGGCTCCATATTCAGGGTGGGTTTTTTCTGCTGGATGTCATACATCCGGGCCCCGAACTGCAGGTTAGCGGCCGGAATGACGTAATCACTGCATAAATAAGAAACCAGCGCGCCCGTCGCGCCGAAAATGATCATCATGCGGATCACCCGCAGCAGACTCACCCCAGAGGATTTGAAACTGGAGAGCTCATAGTGCTCGGCCAGATTGCCCAGTACCATTACGGAGGAGATCAGCAGCGCAAGGGGAAGCGCCAGCGGTACCAGGCCAACGCATTTGTAGGCCAACAGTTCCATTATGAGAAAAAAGCTGAGCCCTTTACCCGCGATGTCGTCCAGGTAAAGCCAGAGGATCTGCATCAGCAGAACGAACAGGGCAATCGCGAAGGTGACAACGAATGGCCCTACGAACGACTTGGCCATCAATTTATCCAGCTGCTTCATCGGGTAAGAGACGCCCGGGACGCGGTGAATGTTGCTTCTAATCCTTCTTCATGTCGTCCCGCAGATCGTGAAATTCCTCATCACTCGGGATGTTACCGCTGCGTTTCATGTCCTCGGCGGTCTTTTCGGCCTCGGCCTTCGTCATCCCTTCGGCCCGGTGACCGTCGATGCCCTCCTGATTGATGTTGTAGCTACTGTCGTTGACGACGTTCTGGAAGGGGTCGTTCGTTTTCAGGTGCTTGGCCCGTTCGGTGTTTTGGGCCCGTCGGGTCATGTAAAATACGGCGGCGAGGACGACGAGGGCGCCTAGAATCCACCATAGATCGTCAGTAAGGCCAGGGCTTTGCAGGTATATAGACATTTCGCTTTTTCATTTGAACCTGCGCGGCATGGGTTATTGTTCATAGCTTTTCTACCTTCGGGCATCACCCCAACAAAAGATTTCTCGCATGCAGTTTGCCGACGGACGCTATTCCATTGCCGGTCTTGACCTTCTCTCCGTCGTGGAAGAGTTCGGTGCACCCCTCTACGTTTACGATGCCGACCGGATGAAACGGCAGTACGATCGCATCAACCGCGCGTTTTCCGGCGTAAAACGCTTGCGTATAAACTACGCCTGCAAAGCCCTGACCAACCTCAATATTCTCCGCCTGTTCCGGCAGTGGGGCAGCGGGCTGGATACGGTATCGATGCAGGAAGTGGACCTCGGCCTGATGGCGGGTTTCGATCCCCACGACATTCTCTTTACGCCCAACTGTGTCGGACTGGACGAGGTCAACGAGGCCGTCGGAAAGGGTGTACGGATGAACATCGATAATATCTCGATCTTGGAGCAATTCGGGGATCAGCACCGGGGCGTTCCCGTTTGCATCCGGCTCAATCCCCACATCATGGCCGGGGGCAACAGCAAGATCAGCGTGGGGCACATCGATTCGAAATTCGGGATCTCGATCCACCAGGTACCTCACGTACTCAAGATCGTCAACGCCCTGAATCTTAAGGTAGAGGGATTGCACATGCACACGGGGTCGGACATTCTGGACGCCCAGGTCTTCCTCCAGGGGGTTGAGATTCTCCTGCGCGCCGCCGCCGATTTTCCGGACCTGGATTACATTGACTTCGGGTCGGGTTTCAAAGTGCCGTACAAGGAAGGGGGCATTGCAACGGACATCGAAGATCTGGGTCAACGGCTCAGCACCCGCTTCAACGAATTTTGCGGTGAATACGGCCGGGAGCTTGAACTGATGTTCGAACCGGGTAAGTTTCTCGTGAGTGAAGCCGGTACCTTCCTCGTGAAGACCAACGTGGTGAAAACGACCCCCGCCACGGTTTTTGCCGGTGTGGACAGCGGACTTAATCACTTTATCCGCCCCATGTTCTACGATGCGTATCACCACATCACGAACATCAGCAACCCCTCCGGGAAGCCCCGCATCTATACCGTGGTCGGTTACATTTGCGAAACGGATACCTTCGGCATCAACCGCCAACTAAGTGAGGTACGCGAGGGCGACATCCTCGCACTGGCCAACGCGGGCGCCTACTGCTTCATGATGTCGTCGAACTACAACAGCCGGTACCGGCCGGCGGAAGTCATGATCCTGGACGGAAATGCCCACCTCATCCGCCGCCGCGAAACGATGGAGGACCTGCTCAATACCCAGGTGGAACTTCCCCAACTCGCCGAAGCGTTGGGGGCGTAATGCGGGTAAGTGCCCTTTACCGGTATCCCGTAAAGAGTCTCGGGGGTACGGCGGTCAACGAAGCCATTGCGGCGGAGCGCGGGTTCCAAGACGACCGTCGATGGATGCTGGTGGATGCCGACGGCCGCTTCATCAGCCAACGGCAGTACCACCACCTGGCTAAACTGCGGGCGGAAGTCCTCGGAGCGACGGGATTGCGGATCGGGCGGTCAGACTCGGACACGGAAGATTTCCTAACGATTGCACATGCGCGCCCATCGGCTGCTCCGAATTTGGAGGTTACCGTCTGGGACGACACCTTCATGGCCTGTACGGTGGCTGCTCCCGGCTTGCCCGATCTTACCGGCATTCCCGGCGTCCGGTTAGTGTACATGAACGAGGCGGTGAAGCGGCCGGTTGACAAGCGGTACGCTAAACGGGGCGAAACCGTCAGTTTTGCCGACGGTTACCCGTATTTAATTGCTACTACCGCGAGTTTGAAGTCACTATCCGATCGGCTGGGCCGGCCCGTCAACATGCTTCGCTTCCGCCCGAACATCGTGGTGGAGGCGGAGGACGCCTTCGTGGAGGACGGGTGGTCGCGCATCCGCGTCGGCAGCCAGGGCTTCTATTTGCCCAAACCCTGCGCCCGGTGCATCATGGTAACCGTGGATCCCGCCGGTAGCGGGGATAAAGACTTGTCCGTACTCAGCGAGCTGGCCGCCTACCGGAATGAGGGCAACAAGACGCTGTTCGGTATGAACGCGATTTGTGAGGCCCCTGCGGGCCGGCCTATCCGGGTGGGTGATGCGGTCCAGGTGCTACTTGCTGGTAGTCTCCAGGGAAGAACGTAGCGCGAGTAATTCCGGGTGCTTACTGTCCGTAGCGCTCGCCCGTTGAAAGTGTTGGCGTGCGGAGGCCGTGTCCCCCAGGTCGAGGTAGATCGCGGCCAGCATCCGGTTGACGTCGATGTTGTCCGGGCGGGCGGCGTATTCCGGCTTCATGTACTCGAGGGCGCGGGAAGGGTCTTCGAAGTGGTCGTGGTAGAGGGTGGCGTACTCCATGTCCATATTATGCCCACTGTCGACGTCGTCCTGCAGCATGACGAGAATTTCCTGTTCCGTTTTTTTCATTTCCCCGGTCCTGCCCTGTTGCTTATACAGTTCGGCTAATTGGATATAGTAGCCTACCTCGGGAATGATGGCCGTGGCCTGATGGAGCAGCTTTTCGGCCTCCGACAAGTTTCCGGCGGTCATGGCCAGGTCGGCTAGTGCGGCGATGGCAAAGGGGTAGTTGGGCCGCTCCATCAGGATGCGCTTATACTCCTTGGCGGCTTTTTCCGGCTGTCCGTACCGTTCGTAAAGGCCACCCAGCGTCAGTCGGGCCCAGGCGGTGGATTCGTAGCCGGGTGCACCCGCCCGTACCGCCCGTTCCATCGCCTCGATGGCGCCGTCAGTATCGCCGTGGATTTCCCGCAGGTAGGAGACCCGGCTGTAAGCACGGAGATCGGGACGGATCTCGTTCATTTTGTCGGCGGCGGCAATCGCTTCCGGGTAGTGACCGAGTTCGACATAGGCATCGACGATGGCCCCGTAAACCTGGGCATTGTGGGGATTGATGCTAGCGGCTTCCTTTGCCGTGGCCAGCGCCTCGGCGAAGGCATGCTGCGAAAGCAACACGCTGGCCCGGGCCGCCATGGCATCGAATTCGAGGTTTGGGTTTCTGGGGCCAGCGTGGTTGAGGGCGAGGGCGTCGTCCAGTAGCTGGAGGGCGGCGGGGTAGTAGTGACCGTGTTCGCCGGTCACCCGGGCTTCATTAATGAATATTTTGGCCAGGGTAATGCGGGGCTCGATGGCATCGGGGTTCTCCAGGCGCAATTGAGCCGCCATCTTGGAGTAGCCGCTTTGGGTGTTGTCCCATTCCGCCGCAGCCTGCAGGGCTTCCGGGCGGGGCAGTAACTCGGGGATCGTAGGGGCTCCGGAATCGGGCCGGTCAGCCGCTGGCTCCCCCCCACAGGCTGTGAATAGGGTGCACAGTAGGAGCAGGAGAGCGGGTAGGGTATGGAATGACGACATGACGAAATATTGAAGGAGAAAATCGGGGTACCCGACACATACCGGATACCCCGAAAAAGAGAAGAAACGCGGTGATCTTAATGGGTCTTTACCAGACGGATAGTTTGGATGATCTCGCCGCGCCCCCCGGAGATGACCGCGAAGTAAACCCCTTGGGGCAGGCCGGCGACCTGCACCGGTACCCGGTGTTCGCCGCTATCGAACGTACGACGTACGAGGGTAGACAGATTTCTTCCATTCACGTCGTAGAGGTCGATGTTGATCGCGGCGGCTTCCCGCACCCGTAGCTTAATTGTGGTATTGGTCTGGAAAGGGTTTGGAAAGTTGATCCCGATCACGTTGGGTGCGTCGATGCCGAGGCCGGGATTGTCGTAGAAATCCTCGGCGGCGGTGGTGGCGATCATGCCGCTGCACTCGCTGACGCCGCTGTGGGGCAGGGCGAGGAAGGGAAATTCGTTCCGGAAAGGCTCGTCGTTGGCTTCTACGCCGGTGGTATAGCCCAGTACCGAGGTGAGGCCGGCGGTTACCGGGCTCTCATCACTCGCCGGATCGTAGTCGTCGTACCAGAGGCCGATGGCGGCGAGTACGACGCCCGATACGGCCTGCAGTTCGATCCGGGTCACGTCGTCTTCCAGTCGGCGACCGTTGGGGAAGCCATCCATATTCGGGATGAATTGCAGGGTATCGCTGCCGTTGAAGCGCGGGTCGGTGAGGCCGAGGACGGCCGCCTGGACGAGTCCCAGGGAACTGAAATCGTCACTGTCCCGGTCCGTGGCAGGTACGGCCATATTCAGCCGAAGCATGTCACCGCCGTTGGGCAGAAAGTTGTTGATGAAGGGTTTGCCTGCCGCCAAGGGGTTTCCGTCTTTACCGGTAGCGAGCTGGTAGGGGGGCATGTTGGGTACGCCGGTATGGAAGATCGGCCAAAGGTCGACCGAGCGGGGCATTCCCGGTCCGGGGAGGAGCAGGTCACCGAAGACGTTATCTGCCAGGGCAGTACCGTCGAGGGCTTCGTTCCCCTTGAGGCCGTAGAGTCCATCGGCGCCGTTGGTGAAATCGTAGGCCCCCAGGCTGTTTTCCTGAATGCGTAGTGGAGCGAAAGCAGGCACGGCGGCGGCGAAGTTGTCGGGGTCCATATAAAGTGCCAGCTCCGGATTGTAGAAGTACCGGTCCAGCAGGGTGTCGGCAATCTCCTCGTGAGGGGTTAGGGAGTTCCAGTAATCCTTCATGCCCACCGGAATGACGGCCTCGTTGGTCAATGGCATGCCCAGGCGGCTTACCTGAACGTAATCGTCGTCGAGGATCTCAGGCCGGGAGCCGTCTTCCTGTAGTACCCGAACCCGCGGCCGGGAGGTGGAGGCCCAAACGCCAATGATGTAATCCGGGTCGAGGATGCCATTCGGGGTCACTTCATTCGCGCTCCGCTTCAGCAGATCGCGAATTGGGACGTGCATGACGATGGCGCTCGTATTGAAACAGGCAAGTCCGTCAACGGGGTCGCCATCTTGCCGCGGCGCGTCGCCCAGGTCGAAGATGCCGCCCAAATCGACGAAGAACGGATCGTCTACCGGACCGACGAACACCTCGAAGTCGTTGTCGTAGCTGTTGATTTTACTATCCGCATAGTCGCCGTAGCTGTCCTCTCCCAGGCCTACGGGCGAGGTAATGGAACGGGGGCCGATGTTCGGGGCGGGAACCTCGCCCTCGGCGACGAACAACTTTACGTTGCCTTCACCGTCGATCATTTCCAGGCGGTAGGTGGTCTTGAGATTTTCCTGTCCGAGCCGGACGTTGAAGAAAGTGGTCGGATCTTCATTGGTCCGGGTGAAGGTGAACCGGTAGGTGATCTCGTCGCCAGGGGTGCGGGTGTTATTATCGACGTGAATCTCGTACCGGATGTCTTCCCCGAAGTGGTAGTAGTTCGGTCCGCCGTGGGGCAGCTGCATCGGAATGAAAGTAGCCACCAGGGTGATCAGGCTGGAATCCTGGGGCGAACGAAAGGCGTATACATCGACATTGTCGGCGAGGGGGTCATCGGCGATGAGGGGGGCTTCCCGGTGGCTGGAAGCGAAAGCGGGGCTACTGAGCGCCAGGGCAAAAAGTAGCAATACACCGCACAGGGGTTGAATTGATTTCATGATTTGTATGATGAGCCGCGCCCGGTTCCGGCCGCGGCGGTTCAGTTAATGGATGGCTACGGATTATTCGGCGAAGTTGGTGTGGTTGACTTCCGTGCCTCGCCAGGGCATGGCTACGTAAGGAAAGGCCTGACGAAAGGGAACGTCATTGGCTTCCACTTCCGTGGTATAACCGAGTACGTTCAGAAGCCCGTCCGTTACCGGGCTGCTATCTACCGCCGGATCGTAGTCGTCGTACCATAGGCCGATGGCAGCTAGTACGACACCGGATACGGCCTGCAACTCAATGCGGGTCACGTCGTCTTCCAGTCGCCGGCCGTTGGGGAAACCGTCCATGTTCGGAATGAATTGGAGGCTGTCGCTGCCCGCGAATGCGGGGTCCGTCAGTCCCAATACGGCCGCCTGCACAAGCCCCAGGGAGCTAAAACTTTCGCTGGTACGGGGGGTAGGGGGCACAGCCATGTTCAGTCGCAGCATGTCACCCCCGTTCGGGAGGAAGTTGTTGATAAAGGGTTTGCCCATAGCCAGTGGGTCGCCGTTTTTGCCGGTGGCTAGCTGGTAGGGAGCCAGGTTCGGAACGCCAGTGTGGAAGATGGGCCACAGGTCGACCGAGCGGGGCATACCGGGGCCGGGAAGCAGGAGACCGCCAAAGGCAGCTTCGGCCAGGGCGGTGCCATCCAGGGCCGGATCTCCCTTTAGCCCGAAGAGGCCATCCGCCGTGTTGGTGAAGTCGAATGCACCCAGGCTATTTTGCTGAATACGCAGAGGCATGAAGGCGGGCACGGCGGAGGCGAAAAAGGCGGTATCCATATATAGCGCCAGCTCGGGATTGTAGAAGTAGGTGTCCAGCGTAGTATCGTCCAGTTCCATGTAGGGGGTGATCGCGTTCCAGTAGTCTTTCATACCGATGGGAATGACCGCTTCGTTGGTGAGCGGCATACCGAGACGACTAACCTGGACGTATTCGCCGCTGTCGACGATGGAATCACCGGAGACAATGGTGCGCACCGCCGGCCGGCTGGCGGACGCCCATACGCCGATGACGTAGTTCGGATCGAGGATACTCGTGGGGCTCGCGGGCGCTCCCGCTTTTTTAAGTACGTTGACGGGAATCTTCAACGCTAGGGTATGCACGTTAAACTGGCTCAGGCCGTCGCGGCTATTTGCGTCGCTTCCCTGCCGAGGACTATCCCCGAGGTCGAAGATGCCACCGAGGTCCACGTAGAAGGGGTCGTCAGCTGGGCCGGCGAAAACCATTTCGCCAGAGGTGGTTACCGCAACGGCGTTTTCCCAAACTTCGAGGTAGGTGGAATCCAGTCCCACCATGCCGTCGATTGAACGGGGGCCGATGTTGTACGCCGGGCAGATGCCGTTGCGCAGAATGGTGTCGAAGGACATACCGCCGTTCAGGCTGCGCTCCAGGGTGTAGGTGGCCTTAATGTTTTCCGCACCCAGACGGACGTTGAAGAAGGTAGTAGGATCTTCGTTCAACCGGTCGAAGGTGAAACGGTAGGTGATCTCGTCACCCTTAATGGCGGCATCGTTATCGATGTGGATTTCGTAGCGGATGTCTTCCCCGAAGGTATAATAGTTTGGGCCGCCCTGTGGCAATTGCATCGGAATGTAATTGGCAATGATCGTGACGGTCGATGGATCGTCGGGACTCACGAAGGCGTACACGTCCGTGTTGTCGGCGAGGGGGTCGTCAGCGATGAGGGGCGCCTCCCTATGGGAGGAGGCGGAAAGTGAGGGAAGAAAGCCCAGCAGGAGGATAAAACTCCCCAGGCATTTAGGTAGCAGTGGATTCATGGACCGGTAGTTGCGTTATCGAGTCACTTTAGCGTGACCTCGATTGTCAGTTACGCGGTAGCCATGCGTGGCGGATTGGAATAGGGAAAAAAAGGTTAAGGAATTTCGGCAGACACGCACCTATACCCTTTTTTCGACTTTTAATCCCTCGTTTCGGAATACTTTATATGGGTTACCGTAGCGGCGACCGATCAAATTGCCGGCTAACCGCTACGAATTTGCGCACTTCCTCGGCGCTGGTAGCCTCTCGTTCGTATTCCGGAAGGCCGGGAATGCCCATATATACGCGGTCGTTGCGGTGTTGCATCCGACTCTCTTCCCGTCGGAACGCGGTGGCATGAAACTCCGTGGCTCCGGTGGCTTGCAGTACCGTTCCCAGGTTCTCCGCGGTAATGCCGCAGCCGGGCATAATCGTCATACCTGCCGGGGCCGTTTCGATAAGCTGGCGAATCAACTCAGTGCCTTCGGGCACCGTCGCCTGCTGACCCGATGTGAGGATGCGGGAAACGCCTAAATCAGCCAGCTGGCGCATGGCCAGGTGGGGGTCCCGGCAAACGTCAAAGGCCCGGTGGAAGGTTACTTCCAGGGGGGCGGCGGCGCGCAGGAGCCGGCGGACCCGGTCAACGGCTATGGTTCCATCCGTATCCAGCAGCCCGATGACGACCCCGCGTACGCCAAGATCCCGGCAGCGGATGATGTCATCTTCCATCGATACAAATTCCCGCTGGGAGTAGTCGAAGTCCCCGCCGCGCGGTCGGATCATCACCATCATATCGATCCCCACGGTCGCCGCGGCCGAGATGGTTCCCCAGCTGGGAGTAAGGCCGCCTTCGACCAGTGCGGCGCAGAGTTCGACCCGGTCGGCACCGCCTTCCTTAGCCGCTACGACGTCGTCCACCCCGCCGAGGCAGACCTCGAAAATCGGCTTACTCATCCCGGGGTACTTTACTTTCCGGGAGTTCCATCCGGCTGCCCCGTGCGTCGTGGACGGCGTAGTCGAAGTTGGGGTGGATGCAGTATCCACCAGTGCGGCCGTCCTTGTGCAGGGCGATAAAACCGACCTGGATATCTTTCCAATCCGGGTTTTTGGCGATGACGCGCTCCACGGCCAACCGACAAGCCTCGGTCGGGTCGTGCCCCTGTCGCATGAGCTCGACGACGAGGAAGCTGCCGCAGGCCCGGATGACGGCTTCCCCCCAGCCCGTGGCCGTGGCGGCCCCGACCTCGTTGTCCGCGTACAATCCCGCCCCGACGATCGGGGAATCGCCTACGCGCCCGTGGTATTTGTAGGCGGCGCCGCTGGTGGTACAAGCGGCGGCCACGTTGCCTTCCCGGTCTAGTGTCAGGAGACCGATCGTGTCGTGGTTCTCGACGTTGATCGGGGGGCGGTAGTTACCATCTTCTTCCAGCCATTTTTGGTAGTCTTTCCGACTGGCCTCCGTGAGCAATTCCGTTGGTGC
Source organism: Neolewinella xylanilytica (assembly GCF_002934605.1). Lineage (GTDB taxonomy): Bacteria > Bacteroidota > Bacteroidia > Chitinophagales > Saprospiraceae > Neolewinella > Neolewinella xylanilytica. Next base: position 2,096,433 of record NZ_PTJC01000006.1, on the reverse strand, counting down.
AAAACCTTCCGCGATGGCGAATTGCCGGGCACCCGCTCCCACGAGCATAACGTGGGGCGTTTCGGTCATTACCCGACGGGCTACCGAGATGGGATGCAGGATGTTTTCCAGCGCGGCTACGCTGCCGCAGTCACCGCCCCCGTCCATGATCGCCGCGTCTAGGGTGACGATGCCGTCCCGGTCCGGGTAACCACCAAGCCCCACGGTACGGACTTCAGGGTCTGCTTCAGTCACCCGTACCCCGGTTTCCGCCGCATCCAGCGCGCTGCCGCCCGCCTCGAGTACCTTCCAAGCGGCTTCGTTGGCCGCCATACCGTGTTGCCAGGTAGCAATGACGACCGGCCCGCCCGGGGGGGCTACGGAGGCTTTAGCCGGTTGTGCGTTGATGGTGTCTCTACAGGCAACAAGTAAGGGCGTTGCCGCTACCAGCGGTACCTTAGTTAAAAACTTCCGACGGCTTGATCTTGGGGTATTCATGGGGATTATTTGTCCGGCCAGGTTGGGATTTGCATCGTTAGGCAGTGCAGCGCACCGTGTTGTTCCACGAAGGGAAGGCAGTCTATGGGTTCGACGCGGTAGGGCCCGCGGTCCTGCAGCAGCTTGATCGCGGCCGCGTCGGTGTCGATGCCGTAAACGGGCAGGAATAGCGTTCCGTTGCTAATCAGGAAATTGGCGTAGGAGACGGGTAGGCGGTGGCCGTCGACCTGACTGACTACCGCGGAGGCCCACGGTAGCTCTAGTAGGTCGTATCCCGTGGCCCGTTCTTGCAACTCTTCTCGCATGGTCATGAAATCCGCGTAGTGCGGATCTTCCGGCGGGGGAGGACCAACGTAGGCGATCGTCCGCGCATCGAGGAAACGGGCGACGGTGTCGACGTGGGCGTCCGTATCATCACCGATCAATTCCCCGTGATCCAGCCAGATAATCCGCTCGGCGCCCAACTGCCCGTGCAATAACTTTTCCGCGGCCGCTTTGGAGGCGAAGTCGTTCCGACCCTCGGACAGCAGACACCGGCTGGTCGTCAGGAAGGTTCCCTGTCCGTCCGTCTCGATGGCTCCACCCTCCAGTACAAATGGGATTCTTTCGTAGCCAACGGCGGGAAACAGCCGGCGATGCAATTCTAGCGGAACGCGGTTATCGTTTTCGGCGGAAAATTTGCCTCCCCAACCATTAAAAGTAAAGTCGAGGAGGGTAGGAGCGGGGGTGAACACGGTCAGAGGCCCGGAATCGCGGATCCAGCAATCATCGGTAGGCAGGTAAACGACCTGGCCGGTGAAGCGGGGGGCGTATGGTTCGTAGTGTTCCTTATCGCCTACGATCAGGATGACCGGACAGGCGCTTGAAATGAGCTTGGCGGCTTCGATCATTGCCGAGGAAGCTGCTGACAGGATGGCCCCCCAATCGCCCCCGCGTCGGGGAAAGGACAAGAGAACAGCCTGCTGTGGCTCCCATTCGGCCGGTAACCTAATCATCTGGTAAGTAACTTTCGGGGCCAATATCGCTCATTCTATTTATGTGGATCCATAAACCGGTGCTTTGCCTGCTGCTGTGGGGTATATTTTTTTCGTGTAGCGACGTGGATAACGGTAGGCAGGCCGCAACCACCTTGCCGGAAGTAGAAGGTATGGTCCGAATCGATCACCCGGATGGCGGATACTGGATGGATGCCACCGAAACCACCACCGCCCAATTCGCGCGATTTATCGAAGCCAGCGGCTACCGTACCGAGGCGGACAGTTTTGGTTGGTCGGGGGTGTTTTCGCTGGAAACGCTTACCTGGGTCCCCGTGAATGGCGCGAATTGGCAATACCCACTGGGCCCGGACGCACCGGCCGCCGCTCCGAATGACCCCGTCACGCAGGTAAGTCTCCGGGATGCCCTGGCCTACGCCGAGTGGGCTGGCAAGCGATTGCCGACCGAGCAGGAGTGGATGTACGCGGCCAATCAGGGTGACGGTGATCAAGAATATCCCTGGGGTAAGGAAATGCTACCCGAGGGAGAATATCTGGGTAACTGGTGGCAGGGTCCCTTCCCGTACCGAAACGAAGTGCGGGACGGCTTTGCGGGCGTTGCCCCGGTGCAGAGCTATCCGCCATCCGGCAACGGATTATACGATATCAGTGGCAACGTGTGGGAGTGGACCACTTCCCAATCCCCCCACTCACAGGAGCGTATTATTAAGGGCGGCTCATTTCTCTGTAGTACCAGTTATTGTACCGGATTCAATCTCCGGCAGCGACAGTTCACTCCGCCCGACAGTGGATTGAATCACCTTGGATTTCGCTGCGTGAAGGGATAAAAAAGAAACGGCTCCCAATCGGGGAACCGTTTCGTATAAAGCTTAAAGTCGATCATGCCACAATAGAGAATCGGAGGCGGAAAACGATTGATGGCCACTTGGCTGCCGGATCATTCGTGGAATCCCTTTCTTCCGATTGACATTACAAGTATACGGGCCCGAACCCCACCGAAACGAGCTCTCTTCTGTCAGCTCTGTGATTGTCACAGCAACGAATTGAACCGGGGGGGCGGGGGGTAAAGCAAAATAAAATGTTATTTTTCGGATAATTGTAGAATAATACGGTATTAGAAGGAGGAAAACATAACTTTATATGGAGGTTTAAATTATGACCGCTAGCCGATCTGTCACCGTCAGGCGTGCCGGTAGATTGATGTATTAACAATAAATTAGCATAAATCGCTCCGGAAAACCTAGCTGCCGGGATATGGTCTAGTGCTACCCCTACCAAGCTCATAAAATCATCACCTTGGTAATTCGCCGCAAGCAGAAATTTTTAAGTAGCCAAGCTGACTCCTTATCCGGAATTCACAACAAAATCTGGTATATTCTATTGTTAGGGTGTGCAAAGTTGTATTTTGTGCGATCACCTATCTCCCATGAATCAGCGTACCGCGGAAAAGCTTACCATCCTGGCCGATGCAGCTAAATACGATGTCTCCTGTAGCAGCAGCGGCAGCAAACGGAAAAATACCGTGGATGGCCTCGGTAATGCGACAGGCATGGGCATTTGCCACACCTACACTCAGGACGGGCGCTGCGTTTCCCTGTTAAAGATCCTGCTGACCAACCACTGTATCTTTGACTGTGCCTATTGCGTGAGCCGCAGGAGCAACGATGTCAAGCGAGCCGCCTTTACCGTGGAAGAAGTGGTCGATCTGACCCTCAATTTCTACCGCCGCAATTATATCGAAGGGCTGTTTCTCTCGTCCGGCATCTTCAAAAGTGCCGACTATACGATGGAGCGGCTGGTGCGGATCGCCAAAAGCCTTCGCACCGAGCATAAGTTTAACGGGTACATTCACCTGAAGGCCATCCCCGGAGCCAGCGACGAACTTATTCACGAAGCCGGACTATATGCGGATCGGCTGAGCGTGAATCTGGAAATGCCCAGTGAGGAAAGCCTCAAGAAGGTAGCGCCCGAAAAGAATTACCCGGAGGTTTATCAACCCATGAATTATCTGAAGGAGTCGATTACCGGGTACCGTGAGGAGAAGCGATCCCTTATGAAGACGCCGAATTTCGCTCCCGCCGGACAATCGACGCAGATGGTCATCGGTGCCAGCCCGGAATCGGATAAAGATATTCTCAGCCTGGCGGCCAGCTTGTATAAAGATCAGGAGCTCAAGCGCGTCTACTACAGCGGCTACGTGCCAATTAGCGACGACAGTCGACTTCCCACCTTGTCCGCCCCGCCGCTGCGCCGGGAAAATCGCTTGTATCAGGCTGATTGGTTGATGCGATTTTATGGCTTTCGAGCCGATGAGATCGTAGATAACAGCCAACCCAATCTGGACCCCGATTTAGATCCCAAACTTGCTTACGCGCTCCGGCACCCCGAATTATTTCCGGTGGACGTTAATACGGCTTCCTACGAAATGATTTTGCGTATACCCGGCGTGGGAGTAAAATCCGCCCGCAAGCTCATCGATGCGCGTCGGTTTCGCCCATTACGGCGGGAGCACCTTCGGAAAATCGGTGTGGTGTGGAAGCGAGCCCAGTACTTCCTTCTTTGTTCGGACAAAGATTTTCGCACTTTAAATTATGATCCCCAGGTCATTCGACAGCAAATCGTTTTTGGTGCTTCCCGTTCCGGTCGTCATGCCACCGAGTCGGGGCAATTAGCTCTATTTGGCTGACCCTACAAAGGTGTACAATAACAAAGGCCCCGCCGATTTGATCGGCGGGGCCTTTATGCTTAAAACCTTGAAGCTTGCTTACTCAAAGTAAGAAGACTCGATGGTTTCGCCTGCTTCGATACGGTCCAGACGATTTTTCATCTCGGTAGAACCTTCGAAATTGTCGCGGCGGGCAAAGATTTCCTTAAGGGCGATCAGGGTATTCCGGTTGTTGGGGTCGGTCATTTCCGCCTTCTGAAAGTAAGGGAAAGCCTGGTCGAACTCGTTATTGATCTCCTTTTCCAGTGCTTCGTACTTTGCCTGACCGTCCTTGCTCAGGTCGCTGCTCAGGTCAACGAGTTGCTCGGTCATTTTGGCAGCCCGGTTAAAGTAAAGCGCACCGAGGCTGTAAATCAGCGAAGCATTTTCCGGCTCGACTTCCAGGCCGCGCTCGTAGTTGCTTTTAGCCTTTTCGAAATACTCCGTAGCCGCTTCAGGATCCGTTTCGCGCTGTTTGTTGTACAATTGCTCGTACACCTGTCCCAAGGTAGCGTAAAGGCTGACGTTCTCGGGTTCGGCGTTGATGGCTTCCTGCAGTTTATCCGTCAACTCGTCCAGCCGGCCTTCGGCTAGATAGTAGTTGATTTCCGAGAAAAGCAGTTGGGTATTTTCCGGGTACTTTTCGCGTCCTTCCGAAAGGTACTTACCGGCCGATTCCATATCACCCTTGCCGCTGTATACTTTGAAAAGACCATCGTAGATACTGGCATCATCGTAGTTCTCTTCGTAGAGGGCAATGAAAAGTGGCTCGGCGGCATCGAAATTTTCCGCCAGTACGGCGGAAAGGGCAGCGTAGTAGCGCTCCTCGTTCAGTTTCGCTTCGTCTCCTTCAAACGCACTATCGCCGTCGTTGTCGGAAAGAAACTCGTGGACGGTAACGCTGGTGTTAAAGGCTTCAAAGCTATCTCCGTAGTTTTCATCCTGGATAGCGTAAATGCCCTCGTTGGAAATATTCGCCTGCAGATTTTGTAGGCCTTCGAGCGCATCTTTCTGTCCGCGGCGCTTATCTGCCAGTTCGTACGCCTTCATGTAAGCCTGTGCGGCCTTGGAAGCGGCACGGGCTACCATCGGGTTGACGGTTTCGCCGGGGCTGATGGACCGTTGCGTGACGTATTCATTGATGGCGGCTGCGTAAATATTACCGGCTTCCAAGTACGCTTCATAGTTGCTCTGCATCTGGCTGTCGTCGAGGGCGACCTCGATGGCGTCCACGGCGGTCTGCAATTCCATTACATCGCTGGAAGAACTGTATTTACTGTAGGATTTAGTGGCATTCTTCAGGGCGTCTTCCCCCGACTGCGCGAACGCAGCCGAAATGGCAAAAACGGCGAGAAGTGCGCTAAGCATGAATTTTCGCATAATTGTGGTTGTTGGTTTCGAATTAGATTGATTAGTGTCCCCCCAGGTGGTATGCAACACCTACGGAAAATAATAAAACAGGTCAGAAATGGCAAGTATCGTTAATGCCGTCCTAAAATATGCAACGGATCGAGAAAAAAGGTGTTCGTGCCCGTCGATGTCCGGGAGCAATTCCTCCTATTCTTCTTCACCGACCAATTCGGTTTCATCGATGCTGACTACCGCGACATCCGCGATGGCATCGTCGCCGTCCAGTTTGATGAGGCGGACGCCCTGAGTCGACCGTCCCATCACCCGAAGATCGTTCATGGAGGTGCGGATGAGGATGCCCGACCGGTTGGTAATCATCAGGTCGTCGTCGTCGCTAACGGCTTTAATGCTTACCAACTCCCCGGTTTTCTTGGAAATTCGCATCGTCGATACGCCCTTACCTCCGCGGTTGGTGATTCGGTATTCCGACCATTCCGACCGTTTGCCCATGCCTTTTGCGCTCACGACGAGGATCGACTTGTCCGAATCCGTTTCGTGTTCAATGGTCACCATTCCCACGACCGCATCATCATCACCGTTAAGGGAAATGCCGCGTACGCCAGCGGCATTCCGGCCCATATTCCGCACTTTCTCTTCCTCGAAGTGAATGGCCTGCCCTTTACGGGTGGCCAGGAACACGTGGCTGCTTCCGGTGGTAAGCCGGGCTTCCAGGAGTTCGTCTCCCTCGTTGATGGTAATGGCATTGACACCGTTCGTGCGGGGACGGCTATACTCTTCCAGACTCGTTTTCTTCACCTGCCCGCGTTTCGTGGCGAAGATGACGGAATGATTATTGAGGAACTCCTCGTCGGTCAGGTCCGCTACGCTGATGTAGGCGCGTACGCTGTCCTCCTTGGGCATGGCCAGGATGTTCTGGATCACCCGCCCGCCACTGTTCTTACCGGCCTCCGGAATCTCGTAGATCCGCAACCAGTAGCAGCGTCCCTGCTCGGTAAAGAGGAGCAGATAATTGTGGTTGCTCGCAATAAACAAGTGCTCCACGAAATCCGCATCACGGGTTTTGCTGCCCCGGCTTCCGCGGCCGCCCCGCCCCTGCGCCCGGTATTCGGCGACGGGGGTGCGTTTGATATAGCCGAGGTGGGAAATGGTCACCACCACGTCCTCATCGGCTATCATATCCGTAATGGAAATGTCGGCCGTGTCCAGGCTGATTTCCGACCGGCGTTCGTCACCGAAGCGGGCCTTCACGTCCTGAAGCTCTTCCTTAATAATATCCCGTTGCAGTTCCTCGCTTTCCAGGATGGCACGCAGCCGATCGATGAGGGCACGGATTTCCGCGTATTCGTCCCGGATCTTGGTGATCTCCAGGCCGGTTAACTTCTGCAGACGCATGTCCAGGATGGCCTTGGCCTGCTCCTCGCTCATGACGTTGCCATCCAACACCATCAGTTCCTCGGTCTGTACCTCCTGGACGAGGTCGCCGAATTTTTCCCAGAAGGCAGCCTTGTCCTGAACGAAGTCACCGGCCATCAGCCCGGCTTTCGCGTCTTCGGGGTTATCGCTGGCGCGGATCAATTTGATCACCTCGTCGAGGTAGTCCAGCGCGATGAGTAAACCGATGAGGATGTGGGCCCGTGCCAGGGCCTTATTCAATTCGAAGCGGGTCCGGCGTTGAATGACTTCCAGGCGGAACGCTACGAACTCCTCGATAAGGTCCTTTAGATTCAGCGTCATCGGCCGCCCATTCACCAGGGCGACGTTGTTGACGCCGTAGCTGGACTGCAGCGGCGTGTATTTGTAAAGGTAGCTGAGAACGATGGTGGCCATCGCGTCCCGCTTCACCTCGATGACGACGCGTACGCCGTCGCGATCCGATTCGTCGCGTACGGCGCTGATGCCGGTGATCTTGCCGTCGTTGACGAGCTCGGCGATCTTGGCGACCATCGTCGCTTTGTTAACCTGGTAGGGGATTTCGCTGATGATAATGGTCTCGCGGTCGTTGTCATCCACCTTGATGTCGGCACGACCCCGCAGAACGACCCTACCACGGCCGGTGCGGAAAGCTTCCCGTACACCGTCCATACCGTAGATGATGCCACCGGTGGGGAAGTCGGGCGCCTTGATGAACTCCATCAATTCCTCGACCGTGATATCGGGCTTGTCGACCGTGGCGATCACCCCGTCCACCACCTCATTCAGGTTGTGGGGCAGCATGTTGGTGGCCATACCGACCGCGATACCGCTGGCACCGTTGACGAGTAAGTTCGGGATGCGGGTGGGCATCACGGTGGGCTCCTTAAGCGTATCGTCAAAATTGAGCTGGTAGTCGACCGTATCCTTGTCCAGGTCACCCAGGATGCTGTCGGAGATCCGCTGGAGGCGGGCCTCGGTGTACCGCATGGCGGCCGGGCTGTCGCCGTCCATCGAGCCGAAGTTACCCTGGCCGTCAACCAGGGGATAGCGCAACGACCAGTCCTGGGCCATACGCACCATGGTATCGTACACCGACGAATCGCCGTGGGGGTGGTACTTACCGAGTACCTCACCGACGATACGCGCGCTCTTCTTGTGGGAACCGCGGTAGCTGAGCCCGAGCTCGGACATCCCAAAAAGTACCCGGCGGTGAACCGGTTTTAGCCCGTCCCGCACATCGGGTAGGGCACGACTTACAATGACCGACATGGAGTAGTCGATGTAAGCCGATTTCATCTGGTCCTCTATGTTGACCGGGATGATTCTTGAATTTGGCATAAATGGCAAGGAGTTAAAAAATTCCGGCGCTTTCGCCTTCCCGCGAAGGTACAAAAATCGTGCCTACAATCATAGCTCAACCAAAGCTAATATGGGGGGTTAAGTAATCCATATGTCAGGTACGGAACGAGTCGTCAAGCCCTACGGAGAAGGGGAATCAAAAAAGGAAGAGGTTGGACGTATGTTCGACTCCATCGCCCCCACTTACGACCTGCTTAACCGCGGCACCTCCCTGGGGATCGACACCATTTGGCGCAAGCGGATGATCGCCGAGCTGGATCCCCAAAAGCACCAACGCATATTGGACGTTGCGACCGGCACGGCCGACGTTGCGATTCAAACGATCCTGCGCACCGGCGCGCAACACGTGACCGGGGTGGACCTCAGCGAGGGAATGCTCGCTTACGGCCGGAAAAAGGTCTCCGCCGCCGGGCTGGACGGTCGCATCGTACTGGAACAGGGCGACAGCGAACGGCTGCCCTACGCCGACGCCTCCTTCGATGCGGTAACGGTGGCCTTTGGGGTACGGAATTTCGAAAATTTAGAGAAGGGGTTGGCCGAAATGCGCCGCGTGCTTCGGCCCGGGGGGAAATTGGTGATCCTCGAGTTTAGTCGGATACCTTACGCTCCCGTTCGCTGGGGCTTTAATCTGTACTTCGGCAAAATTATGCCGCTTATCGGCCGTTTACAGAGCAAGGACCCCCGGGCCTACGCCTACCTTTTCGAGAGCGTCCAGGCATTTCCGAGCGGCAAAGCGTTTCTACAGATCCTCGATCGGGTCGGCTATAACAACACTGAATGGCAAGCACTTACCTTAGGCATCGCAAGCATTTATACCGCCACCCGTTAACCCTGGCGCTGCTCTTTGCCCTTTGCTTTTGCTCCGGTTTACGTGCTCAGTTCGTCGGAGGGAAGAACTACAACTTCTACGACTTTCAGTCCAAACCCTATTACTTCGGCATCACGCTGGGTTTTAATTCCAGTCGGTATACCCCCTACCGGAGCAAGGACTTCATTTATACCGACTCCATAATCGGGGTGGAAAGCCTGAACGGTCCGGGCTTCAACCTGAACCTGATCGGTAACCTCAAACTTGGCAAGTATTTCGACTTTCGCTTTACGCCGGGGTTCAGCTTCGCCGAACGCACGCTGAATTATACCCAAAGCACCGTCAACAGGGTGGAGAGCCAGGAGAAGATCGAATCGGTATTCCTCGAACTGCCCTTTTATTTCCGGTACAAGAGCGCGCCCTACCGCGATAAGCGGTTGTTTCTCGTGGCGGGTATGAAGTACAGCTACGACGTGGCCACCGAGTCGCGTACGCGGCAGGCGGAGGAGCTGGTCCGCATCAGCCCCCACGATTTCGCCGTGGAGTACGGTGCGGGAATACAGATTTTCTTCCCTTATTTCATCCTCTCCCCCGAATTCAAGATCAGTCACGGCATTGGCAATAGCCTGTTGTTCAACCCTACCTTACCCGAAAGTCGGGTACTGGAGAAGGTGACCAGCCGGACATTCACCATTTCCTTTCACATCGAAGGCTGATCAGCTGCCGGCCGCCAGGATGATCGCGGCGAAGCTGTCCGCGTCCAGGCTAGCGCCGCCTACGAGGCCGCCGTCTACGTCCGGCTGATCGAATAGCTCCTTGGCGTTATTCGGTTTGACGGAGCCACCGTACAGGATGGTCATGTTCTGGGCTACGTCCGTACCGAACTGGTTGGCGATCATGCGCCGAATCGAGGCGTGCATTTCCTGGGCCTGCTCCTTGCTGGCGGTCACGCCGGTACCGATGGCCCACACGGGCTCGTAAGCGATGATCACCTTCGAAATCTGGTCGGGGTCGAGGGAATAAAGCGCCTGTTCTACCTGCTTGCCAACGACCAGCTCCTGGTTTCCCGCCTCGCGGATGTCGAGTTTCTCCCCGCAACAGTAGATGGGCTGGAGTCCCGCTTCCAGCGCCCGCTGAATTTTCACGTTAATGAGATCGTCGTCTTCTCCCGCGTAATCGCGGCGCTCGCTGTGGCCGAGAATGACGTATTCGATACCTACCTCGGTGAGCATCTCCGCGCTGATTTCGCCGGTATAGGCGCCATTGGCTTCCTGGTGCATGTTCTGCGCCGCCAGGGCATAGTTCGTATGTCCGGCAACTAACTCCTGCGCCTGCATGAGTTGAATCGCGGGTACGCCAAATACGACGCGGGTTGCCGGCGTTCCGACCTTTTCCATCACCTCCCGGATCAGGCTTGCTCCCTGGGAGGGCGTGGTATTCATTTTCCAATTTCCGGCGACCATTGTCCGACTCATAATATGCTGTTTTATTCCTGAAATGTCTTCTCCATCGGTTGGCAGGGATAGCTGGAGCGGCTACTATAAATCACTTCCGCTTAGCCTCGTTGCGTTCGATACGGTGGCCCGGACGGCTCCATTTAATGCGTTGCTTGTCACCGGGCCGGCCGGGATCGACACCGGGTTCGGGCCGTTCTCCCTTGGCGTAGGCGCGGGTCGGCTTCAGCCCGAGGGCACCGAAGAGCTCCATATCCGCGAATGCCTCGGGATTGGGGGTAGTGAGCAGTTTGTCGCCGGCGAAAATCGATCCCGCTCCGGCGAAGAAGCACAATGCCTGTCCTTCCGGGCTCATATCCTTCCGGCCGGCGCTCAGGCGCACGGTGGTTGTGGGGATGACGATGCGGGTGACGGCGATCATCCGTACCATTTCGAAGATGTCAACGGGCTGCTGGTCCTCCAGGGGCGTACCCTCAACCGCTACCAGGGCATTGATGGGAATGGACTCCGGAACGGGGTCCAGGGAAGCCAGGGTGAGTAGCATTTTCAGCCGGTCGTCAACCGTTTCGCCCATGCCGATGATGCCACCGGAGCAGACGGTAAGTCCGGCCTTGCGCGCGTTGCCAATTGTTTCCAGCCGATCCTCGTAGCCACGGGTCGAGATCACCTCCCGGTAGTATTCTTCGCTGCTGTCGAGGTTGTGGTTATAGGCGTAGAGTCCGGCCGCGGCGAGGCGTTCGGCCTGGTTAGGGGTAAGCATGCCGAGGGTCGCGCAGACTTCCATGTCGAGTCCGTTCACCGTTCGGACCAGATCCAGTACCTGGTCGAATTCATCATCGTCGCGGACGTTGCGCCAGGCAGCTCCCATACACAGCCGGCTGCTGCCCAGGCCTTTGGCGCGCTCGGCGGCGGTGCGCACCTGCTCAACGGTCATTAGGGCATTTTCCTCGATGTCGGTGTGGTAGCGGGCAGCTTGCGGGCAATAGCCGCAGTCTTCCGGGCAACCGCCGGTTTTGATACTCAGCAGGCTCGATACCTGTACTTCATTGGGATCGTGGTGCTGGCGGTGCACGGAGGCCGCGCGGAATAGGAGTTCCATCAGCGGTTGGTCGTGGAGTTGCTGCAACGCTTCGAGCGTCCAGTGGGCGGAGATATGTTCGGGTTGGGCGGTCATAGGGGGCAAATATAGGAAGGCCGTACCGGTTAGCCGCCCCCCGGGCAAGCTTTCCCTACACCTCGTAGATGTACCACCACTTTTCCCGCGATAGCAAGCCGAAGGGCAGCCACGATAAGAGCCAATCCGGCCGGTCGGTATAGACCAATTTTGCTCCATCCGGAGGGCGCGGATCGCCGTTGGTGCGCCGGAGGTAAAGGCAGGGCGCCGGAGCGCAGGTGCCATAGTCCGTCAAACCGGGATCAAGTCGGTGACCCCGACGGTGGAAAAAGCGCCCGGTAGTTTCCTCCGCCACGATAATGCGGGCTTCCGCCCCGGTTAGCGTGGCCGGCCCGGGGTAGTGGCGGTAGAGGAAGTGCAGCGGAGCGATCTCGGAGGCGGCCGGTCGGAAGACGACGGCCGCTAAGAGCAAGCCGTTCACCACGATACAGGTCCAGACTAAAGGACGTAATCCTCTCTTCAGCCGGGATGACAGCAGAAAGTCCGCCAGACCGCGCCAACTTCCGGCGATCAGCACGGGTAGCACCGGAATCAGCGGAAACAGAAAACGGATATCCTTCCGCCCGAGTAGGGAGTGCACCAGTACGAATGCACCAACCGACCACGCCACGGGATCTTTCCGGTAACGGTATACGAAGTACAGCGTAGCCGCCACGTACAGCAAGCCCAGGGGGGGGACGCCCCGCAGGAAGACCAATTTCAGGTATGCCCACCACGGAAGCGTTCCGTAACCGGCCGCTTTTCCCGCCACCAGGTTAGCGGTGAAGTAGTTCCAGGCGGGTATGGTCCATTCACCGTACAGCCAGTACGTCAACGGATAGCAAATGGCGAGCACTGCCAGACCGCCGGCAACCGATGTCAGCAGTTGGCCCCATTCCTTCCGGTAGAACAGCAACCACCATACGTAAAAACCACCTACGAAGAGCGCCAGCTGGTACCGGAACAAAAAAGCCAGTCCAAAAAAGACACCCGCGAATACCGCTCCGTATCCCCCGGTGGGCGTAAAGGAATGCCGATCGTTCCAGCGAATGGGGAAACTGAGCAGTCCGGCGATCGCGGCCAGGCCGCCCCAGTTCTCGCTCGAAAAACGAACCCCGTTGTAGTACAGGCACCAGTTGAACAGCAGCAGCAATAGCCAGCCGGTCCGCTCGCCGGACAGCAACTGATCCCGGTAGCGAAGGTGAAGGACGGCAACCAAACCCAGCGTAGCCCCGGCCGACAGCAGCCGCAGCAGAAAAGCCACTACGAAGGGGTTCACCGGACCGAAAACTTCCAGCACCCGGTACAGACCGAAAACCATCGCCGGCTGCAGGGCGGGGCGCATGGCTTCGTGGTATTCCCAGCTGAGGTCGTCGGATGCTGCGAGGCCCAGCTTGTAGGCCGCGAACTCGAGAATCTGAAAGTGTTCGTCGCCCTGGTGGTGACCGACGCTAAAGTAAGCGGTCAGTAAAAATAGAAAGGCGGCCAGCATCCACCAACGTTTATTCATGGGGACGGAACTGGTTTATATCGCTAGTAATCGCGAAGGTATCGAGGGGCTCGATCGACGCCCCCGACAGCAGCGAAAGGTCGGGCTGCCCGGCGTCCACCCAGCAACTGTACCACACGGAACCGACCCGGTGAATGGCGGCCCGGAAGCGATCTTCCACCATGCCGTGCATCGCCTTCGACCAGGCCTCCGCGTAGCCGCTGCACTGGGTGCGCACCTGGCGACCGAGCCGCTCCTCGAAGCACATCTGCTGGTCGGCCCCGAATTCGTTTCGCAACCGCAGTTCCGTGTTCAGTACGCTGTCGACCAACGCATGGCTTTCGAGCACGATGTCCCAGTAATAAGACTCCGGATCTTCGATGTACTCCGCGGGCCCCACGAAGTAATCGTAGTTTTGATCGGCGAAGAGTTCCGGTAAGCGACTTTCCCAGAAAGCGTGAATGCCCGTCTGCCCGGTCAGCTGCCCGTTGTAGTTTTCCGTGGTATGCAGGGGCACGTGGGCGTCGCCGACGTAATGACCCATTTCGGCCGCCAGTTGCAGGATCCGGCCACCGTCGCCGGCGATGAAAGCGCGGGTCAGTTGGCGGTGGTAAGCTGCTAGATGGTAGGGTAGGATCCCGTGATCGCTGAAGGATTCGCGAAATTCGAAACGGTAGCCGGTAAGGGGAAGGCCGAGCTGCTGCAGGGTGTCGGTCCGGTCGTTCTCCAGGTTCCCATACCAGAGATTACGGTAGGCACGGAAGGGAAGGTCCAACGTTTGACCTGCGGAACGTAGGAGCACGATATCGTCGCTGAGGAGTACGGTATCCACTTCCCACGTTACCGTATCGCCATGGGGACCGACGTCCAGGACGTGGCCCCACCGCATCCGGGCTTCCGCATAATTCCGAGGCAACCCCGGGAAGGGGGCGGTGCCGAAATGATCGAGGTCCATGTAGTGGCGGATGGCCTCGTCGCGGGCGGCATACCGGCGTTTATCGGGGTCCACGGCGTGCTCGCTGAGGTAGTCGATTTGCGGGCGGAAAAAGGACATCATTTCCGCCGGTAGGGTAAAGGTGGCCAGCCGGTTGATGCGTCGGTGGCCAAAGAAACCCCAGTCTTCGGCGGTGCTTGCAGCGGTAAGGCTTACCATGGCGGCGACGCACGCCGGCACAAGGAACGTGATGACCCTAGAACGAATCATAGCCGACTAGTAGCGGTTGGGTGGTTTCGGTGGCGAGGAGCGCCCAGTCTTGATCGTCGTTGACGAAGGCCGTATAGGCCTGGAGCTGTTGTTGGGGCGAGCCGGGAAATCGATATTGGGGGTAGATGCTGGCTACCTGTTCGGGCTTGCCGGCTTCCTTAATCCGGACGATCGCGAAGGGGAGGCGTTCCCGCGCGGTCAGCATCCCTACGGTATCCTCGTTCTGGTAGCGACTGACGTAGTAGTCCTCATACCGGCTTAGTATCCCTTCCGCGACCCCGAAAGGGATTTCCTTGACGCCGCCCACCGAGGCCACCAACGGGGTAACGCGGAATTGATTTTCCCGCGTCCGCTCCATCCGGAAGGCCTTGCTTTGCTGCAGGGGGTAGTCGATGCTCAGGTACTCCACGGCTTGCGGATCGACGTCGAACAATACTTTCGACCGCCATTCGTCCCCCCGCAGGTTGAAACGGTGGCGAACGTTGCCGCTCCACATGGGGAGGTGGACGACGTAAGGGTTGTCACTGCCCTCCATGATGGCCGCTGCTCCGAGTTCACCGCTGGTCCCTCCGCCGATGTAATACCCTCTGAGCTTGTTGCCTTCCCCGTCGTAGACCCGAACCAGGATGCCACCGCCGGCCAGGTTACGGACCAGGTTCGGCACGGCCGTACTGGCCGGTAAGCTCCGGACCTCGAGCTGAGCGACGGCCTGTAGCAGGTTTTTCATTACATTTTCGTTGGCCGGATATGCGCCGTAAGTCCAGCCCGTGGGCCCGCCCCGGCGCAGATCGGCTACGTTACCCTCCCGATCGGCAATGTAGATCCGCTCGATGTCTTCCAGTTCGGGGTAGCCAAAGGCCCGTTCGTCCGCGACCTCGGTTTCGGTAGGGTCGAGCGAGGCAAAATAGGCGAGGCTTCCTAGCAGAATGACGGCGGCGAAGAGAAGGAGCGTTCTGCGCATGAATTAATGGCGGGCGTAGCGGCGGCGGCGGAAAAAGGTAAAGAGGAATCCGAAAGCCGCGAGTAACAAGAGGGGTGCGGCCAGATTGAGCGCCCGCCAGTAGCCGGCTTCGGCGAGTGCCCGGTTTTGGTCCAGGAGCCGCAATTTGACCTGTTTGCTCCGGCTCGTGATCACCCCGGCGGGATTCAACAGGTATTCGATGGCATTAAGTATAAAGGCCTTGTTGGCGTAGGGGATCTTCGAGTAGGGGTTGACGCCGAGGAATCCGATCTCGCCACGGCTGTTCACGCTGTTGGCCAGTACGTCGCCGTCGCTGATGACGATCATGGACGTGGAAACCGATTGCTGGCGGTAATCCATTCCGCTCTGGCGGAGGGCAACTTCGTTCTCCCGGCTAAGTCGGTTGGCGTAAGGACTTTCGAAGGTTCCTTCCAGCAGCAATGCCAGGGGTAGATTAGCTTCATCAAAGCGGTCCAGATCGACACTGAATTTCTGGGCGTCGAGATCGATCGGGGAGGGCAATCGTTGGCGCCGACTGTTGCTGCTGCTCGAGAGCAAAACCGTTTGCCGGACGCCCGCGCTGCCGGCCACTTCCTCAATGAGGGTAGGGTAGCGCAGGTCCACTCCATCAATGTTCTGTACGATGGGGTGGTCGGCCTCCGGTAGGGCGAGTACGTGGTAGGGAAAGGGCACGAGCGTTGGCTTTGGCCCCGACTGACCCTGGGTCGTCACGATTGGGATCGGCGTGTTCACCAGGTCGAGTACCAATTGGTTCCCCAATCGGAATCCGTACCGGAAGAACAGGTCCTCCAGTCCCAGTTCCCGGGACTGCGGATAGGCCTCTCCGGTGGCGCGCAGGCTGTCGAAGTCCATGGCCACCGCATCCATCGCCCAGATCACCTTCCCGCCGTTCATCACGTACTGGTCGAGTTTGAACGCCTCGAAATCGGTGAATGGTTCGGTAGGTTTCGCCACGATCAGCAGGGCGATTTCCTGGGGAATGGTGGCGAAACTGTCGAGGTAGACCGGACCGACTTCGTAGTCCTTGCGGAGTTCCGATACCAGGTCGGCGGTGGCGCGGGCACCCAACTCGCCATTGCCGAGCGCAAACCCGATGATGGGCTTTTCGTCGGTCGTCAGGCTGGTGATGGCCTGCATGAATTTGTATTCGATCAGGTTTTCGGCCTGATTGAGCTGGCGGGCGAGGGGAACGTCCGGCCGGGTGGTTTCCAGGAGCGGTACCACTCGGTACCGGTTGCCGTAGTAAAACAGGGCGTAGGGGTAAATGGCCTTGGTGGTGCGTTGCCCGGCCGTTTGTTGGTAGTCGGTGAGGGGTACGATGCCATCCTCCAACATGGCTTCCTGCCGTTCGCGGACCTCGTCGGCGTTGCCGGCGAGCGGATCCACGAATTCGTATTCCAGCGCATCGGTATAGCCCGTGAAATCTTCCAGGGTTTCCGCCACCCGCGTGCGTAGTCGATCGTAGCTGGCGGGCAACTCGCCGTCCAGAAGGATGCGGATGTATACCGGCTCTTCCAGCTCGCTGAGTCGTGCGGCCGTATTATCGGTGAGGGTAAAGCGCCGGTCTTCGGTAAGGTCCAGCGCCGTATACAGCCGGGTACCCCCGAGGCGTGCGTTGGCCAGTACGTTGATTACGACGAGCAAGACGAGCGCCAGCACAAACTGTAGCAACGACTGGAAACGGTGTTTTTTCTCGAGTGATGGCATGGTGAGCGGCGGCGAAGATAGGGAACGCGAGGACTAACGAGCGGTGCGGTCGTTTCGGTGCCCCCAACGAATCGAGCGGTTGTCAGCCCGGCACCAATTCGGGGTGGCATGGCGTGCTTAAAGCGCGAGTTTGTCGTCCCCGGATTCCTACGCCTTGCGTGCGTGTTGTACCTTTGGTATGATCTGCAAAGACGTGCTGTCCCGTACCGCAATAATCCAGCACCTACTATGAAGCGAATTAGTCGATTAAGCTGCCTGTTCTTCCTGTTTGGCTTGCTCGTGGCCTGCGAGGAGGATATTAACCCGGATTACGCCAAGGACGTAGCCGATCCGGAATACTACCATCGGTCGGTCAAGCAACTTACCGACGTGATCGTCCACGATATTTTTTCTCCCCCGGTAGCGAGCCGGATCTATTCCTATTCGAGTATCGCCGGCTACGAAGCGATGGCTGCCGGGGATCCAAACCTGGTGAGCCTCTCCGGCCAGATTTCCCACCTTTCACCTGCGCCCGCGCCGCCCCCTAACGTGGAAATCGCATACCCCCTCGCTGCCGTGGTTGCCCAGTTCAAGGTGGGTAAAAGCATGGTGTTCAGCGAAGACAAAATGGATGCGTACCGCGACCAGCTCTATGCCGAGTACCGCGAGATCCGAATGCCCGAGGAAGTGTTCGAGGCTTCGGTCGCCTACGGGGAAGCCGTCGCCGATCACGTGATTAAGTGGTACGACGGCGACATGTATAAGCAGACCCGCACCTTTCCGAAGTATTCCATCACCGACGACGAGTCGAAGTGGCAACCCACGCCACCCGATTACATGGACGGGATCGAACCCAGCTGGATGAAAATCCGGCCCTTCACCCTCGACAGCGCCAGCCAGTTTTCACCGCCGCCGCCGACGGAGTATAGCCTGGAGCCGGATAGCAAGTGGATGCGGGAAGTCAATGAAGTGTACACCGCTTTGACGGGAGTCGACGAGAAAACCTCCGCCGAGCGGCAGGCCATCGCGCAGTTCTGGGACTGTAACCCTTACGTAAGCCATACCGTCGGCCACCTCATGTTCGCCACGAAGAAGATTACCCCCGGGGGGCACTGGATCAATATTGCTTCCATCGCGGCCAAGAAGGCGGACGCCGATTTCGCCCGGACCGTGGAAACCTACGCGGCAACCAGCATCGCTATGTTCGACGGCTTTATCAGCTGTTGGGAAGAAAAGTACCGGAGCAAACTGGTGCGTCCCGAAACCTTCATCAATCGCCACATCGACCAGGAGTGGCGGCCGCTGCTCCAGACGCCGCCCTTCCCCGAGCACACCAGCGGTCATTCGGTCGTAAGCCGCGCCTGCGCCATGGTCCTGACCGACCTCTACGGGGACAATTTCGCTTTCGACGACGACAGCGAGATGGAATACGACCTGCCGACCCGCAGTTTTCCCAGTTTCCTCGCGGCGAGCGAAGAGGCCGCCATTAGCCGTCTCTACGGTGGCATTCACTACCGGCCGTCCATCGATTACGGTATCGCACAGGGGGAAAAAGTCGGCAAACACGTACTCGAAAGCTTGCGTACACGGGCCATGATTACCGAGGAACGGCCACGGTGAATGTAGTACTGGCAATTATTGTCCAACTCGTCGCCTACCTCATTGTGTTGCTGGCGGATCCCTACACCGGTACGTTGGTCTGCGCGGTGCTCGGCGCGATCGCTTTCGCCATTTGGCTGCTGAGCTACGTGGTGGAATGGGTCGAGCCCAGCCGGGTTACCCGCAGCTATTATCACTACGTTCTTTCCGCGTGGGTGGCCCCGTGGTTGGCCCTGGTCGGATTCGTGCTCCTAAATGGCGAAATAGGCTGGCTGTGAAGCCGAACATGCAGCCGATACCACCGCTTGAATAAACCATGAAGCGATTCATTCTCTACTCGCGCGGGCGGCTTTCCGCCTTCGGTTATGCCTTTCGGGGTGCTTACGACCTGCTGCGCAACCACGCTCCGTCGAAGATTCATATCCTGGCCTTCATCGGCATGATCACGGTATCCTGGTGGCTGGAATTCCCCCTCTGGAAGTGGGTCGCGGTTCTGCTTTGTTCCGGTATGGTGTTGGCCGCCGAAGCCCTCAATACGGCGGTGGAATACGTCGTCGACCTGGTGAGCCCGGATTACCACGTACTAGCGGGAAAGGCCAAGGACGTAGCCGCCGGGGCTGTGCTGTTTACAGCCGTTTTTTCGGGGCTCATCGCGATCTTGCTGATTGCCGATGCCCTCTGGTGGCACCATCCCGAACTTCTCTACTAGTAGGTTTTGGTCATATTTTCCGGAACGAGCAGAATGAAATCCGCCGTTCCTTCGCTGTCTTCGCGCAGATCGCTCATATCCCGTTGCTCTAGGGTGGAAATGGTGACGACCTTCAGTTGGGGCTTATACTGCCGCAGGTACCACACGATCCCCTCGTAGTTGTCGCTGTGGTAGCTCCCGTTGATGTGCAGAAAGGGCCGGCCGGGTCGGGCATGGTTGACGATCTGCCAGGCCATGGTAGCGTCCTTGATCGCCTGTGCCTTGGGGAAATTTTCCCCGGCGTGGGGGTTGGCCTGGTTTGGCATCCGCATCGCTTTGTAACCGGGAAGTTCCGGATCGTAGGGCGGGGGAATGGGCGGGAGCGATAACTGGTCGGAGGCCTTCAACGTTTTCAGGTAGATGAACCCCCGCTGAAAAACCATCTGGGCGTATTCCCGGGGAACGTTGGTAGCTACTACGTCCACACTATCCGCGCGAGCCCGCAACAGGATGGGCAGATAATCCGTGTGAAAATTGGGCCACACTCCGCCGGTATAGTGATCGAGCTCTTCCACCGTCAGGCTATCGGCCATAAATTTGGAAAGCGCGTCCTGCTCGTCGGTCTCGAACATCTCCATACCGAGGCCGTAGCTACCGAGGGCCTTCATGATTTCGAGCTGCATCCAGTGGGAGATGGGGTTGTTGTGGTACTCTCCGAACAGGATCACGTCAGCGGTACGTAGCTGTTTCACCATGTATTGAAAGGGAACCTCCCGTCCGCGACTATCGTATAGTGCAAAAGCACGTGGATTAGCTTGGGCCCCGAGCGTTACACTCGCAAGCACCAAACTAATCCACGTAAATAGTAATCTCATGGCTTAGACGTTTACGTCCAGCCAAAGATAGATAACTTAGGCTAGTACGGCATCTCTCCACCGGTAGCGCCAATCACCTCGCCGGTCATGTAACTGGCTTCCTGGGAAGCTAATAGTACATAGGCGGGGGCGAGCTCGACCGGTTGGCCGGGCCGCTTGAGGAGGGTGGAGCTGCCAAACTTTTCGATCTTGTCCTGCGGCTGTCCGCCGGACGACTGCAGCGGCGTCCAAAACGGGCCCGGAGCTACGGCATTGACGCGAATGCCTTTTTCGGCTACCTGGGCCGCCAGGGCTTTGGTAAAGGCGACGTTGGATGCCTTGGTCTGGGCGTAGTCAATCAGGCTCGCGGACGGATCGAACGACTGTACCGATGCGGTATTGATGATGGAAGCACCGGCGGTCATGTGCTTCAGCGCGGCTTTGGTGATCCAAAACGGAGCGTAGACATTGACTTTGAAGGTGTTATCGAACTGCTCCGTGGTCAGGTCCTCGATTTTCGACTGGGCGGTCTGCCGGCCGGCGTTATTCACCAGGATATCAATTCCGCCGAGTTCCTTCACCGCGGTCTCCACGAGTTCGGTGCAGAATTTCTCGGATACGATATCACCGGGAATGGCGACGGCTTTCCGGCCCTCGGCTTCGATCAGTTTGATGACTTCCCGGGCGTTGGATTCCTCGCTCGGCAGGTAGCAGATGGCCACGTCCGCACCCTCTCGGGCGAAGGCAATGGCCGCGGCGCGTCCGATTCCGGAATCACCTCCGGTAATGAGCGCCTTGCGGTCCTCGAGGCGGCCGAAACCGACGTAGCTCTCTTCACCGTGATCGGGCTCCGGCTCCATTTTATTGACCGACCCAGGGCGATTCTGGGGCTGGCGGGGAAACGGAGGTGCCGGATATTGCTTGGTCGGGTCCTGCTTCTTGTACCGATCGGTTAATTTGTCTGTGGTAGTCATAATTTGTTAGTTTAATTAATGCGGTTACCGGGGAAACGGGAGCCATTTAGCATATGTTTGGCGAATCCCTCGCCCAAATTCTAACAAATTGTTTACCAGCACGACCGCCTATTTTCCCCCAACGTCCTGGTTCATCGCAGCCATGACCGCTGGCCAGTGGACTTGGGAAGCGCACGAGAACTACCAAAAAGGCGGCTGGCGCAATCGTTGCCGCATCGCCACGGCCAACGGACCCCTCCTACTCTCCGTGCCCCTGGAGGGCGGCAAACACCAGCAGATGCCGATCCGGGACGTGCGCATTAGCTACCGGACGGACTGGCAGCGGCAACACGAACAAAGTATTCGCAGTGCTTACGGGCGGGCGCCCTATTTCGAGTATTACGCCGATGCGGTCTTGGCTGCCGCCACCGCGCATACCGAACTACTCTGGGATTACAATTGGCTCCTTTCCACTACCGTCATCGAACTGCTTTCCCTAGACGTGGAACTGGATACGACCGAACGTTTTTGCGCCGGGAGCGCGGGTGCAACGCCTTTTCCCAAACCCGTGCCAACGCCCCCGTACCCGCAACTTTTCGAAGACCGCCACGGCTTTCTAAGTCAACTCAGCATCCTGGATGCCCTCTTTTGCCTCGGGCCCGAATTACCGTTGCTGCTTCACCAACGGTAGAAAAACCGGAGGTCCAGCGGAATGCTGAACGTCGTTTGCCGCGCCGGATCGCTGTAATCGAAAAAATCCTCGGCGTTCCCCTCCCCGAAATATGCGTCTTCCGGATGGATACGGTCCAATTGCACGACCCGCCTCCAGCGAATGCCCAGGCCAACGAACATGTCGACGGAGAATCGACCGTGCCGCGACTCCCATCCCACCAATCCATTCAGGGTGGTGATCCGGGCCGTCACCCGAATGGAATCCGCGTAGGTGTACGCATCCGCCGGCGTGTTATCCGGTGCGATAATTGGGACTACCGCCCGGTGGTCCCGGCGTAGGTGGTCCAGGCGGAGACCCATGTAGGGGGCTAGCGGCCGGTCGTTCGTATTGCCGAGATACCTTCTGACGCCGAGGTGCAGGCGGTGACCGCGAAGGTCGGTGATCTGCTCCCGTTCCTCGGGTATGGGAAGCAACCATAAGTGACCTATTTCCATCCCGTAGCCCGAAGACCAGATTTTTCCCACGCCGTATAGCACACCCGGATTTACCTGGTCGACCACCTTGAAGGGGGAGAGGAACAGGTAATTGCCGGCCATGGCCGAAACGGTGGAATCGGCGATCTGCTGGGCCGGGATCGGCGTCGCTAAGCAGAGCAACGTGACGAGCCAGCATCCCCTGAAGCGTAGTTTGACCATGGGTTTCGGGTAGGTACAATGGGAACGCGCCGGGGGTAACCCCCGCTGCTTTACCTTCGTTGCTATGTCCAATCTAATCGACGCCGGACTCCAGGCCGACCGGGCCCGCCTGGAGGAGATCATCAAGCGGTTGCACGAGCTGACCATACGGATCGGTCACGACGAGCTGGCTACCACCGTCAGCGACTTGCGCAACCGCATTTTCGAACCCTTCATGTTCGTGATCGTGGGCGAGGTAAAAGCCGGTAAATCGAGCTTCGTCAATGCCCTGCTGGCTACCGGAGAGGAGATCGCCAAGGCCGCCCCCCAACCGATGACCGATACGATTCAGCAGATCATCTACGGCGAGGAACGCCGGGAAATCACCGTCAATCCTTACCTGAAAAAGATCTTCCTGCCCGTGGAGATCTTGCGGGAGATCGCCATCGTGGATACGCCGGGCACCAATACCATCGTCGAACACCACCAGGAGATCACCGAGCAATTCATCCCGGCCAGTGACCTGATCGTATTCGTTTTCGAGGCTAAGAATCCCTACCGCCAGTCAGCCTGGGACTTTTTCAAGTACATCCACGGGGACTGGCGCAAGAAAACCATCTTCGTACTCCAGCAGAAAGACCTGGCCACCGAAAACGAACTGGCCGTCAACACCGAGGGGGTAGCCGAAAAGGCGCGCAAAGAAGGGATCGAGAAGCCCAACGTTTTTACCGTTTCCGCCCGGGAGGAACAATTGGGGATGGAGGGTAGCGGCTTCGCGGAGCTGCGGGAATACATCGCGGGAAACATCACGGGCGGGCGGGCACCCCGGCTGAAGCTCAACAACAGCATCCTCACGGCTCAGACCATCAATCGCCGGATCGCGGACGGCCTCGAGGTACGGCGACGGCAGTACGAGGCCGATAACCTTTTCCGGGCCGACATCGAGGAAACCCTCAACTCCGAAGTAAGCCAGAGCAACAAACAGGTCGACCTGATGGTGGAGAACCTGCTCCATACCTACGATAACATCACCCGCGAAAAGCAGGAAGAGCTGCGGTCCGGGCTGTCGATGTTCGGCCTCATCAAGCGGAGCGTAGTATCGAAATTCGGCAGTACGCCGAACGCCAAGGCCTGGTTGGAGGGGGTGGCGAAGGACCTCGAGACCGACCTCAATGACAAGCTCCGCGGCCGGCTCAACGAACAGGTCGTGGATCTGGCCGAGCGGATCCAGCAAATGGTGAAAACGATCGACCTGAAGATCCGCAACAGCGAAACGATCCTGCGCAACGACCATGACCTATTCAGCAGTATCGCCGAACGGCGGGAGAATATTCTGCGCGACCTCCAGGATGCCTTCAACCGCTTCGTGGGGAAAACGGAAAATTTTACCGACGACAGTCTGCTCTCCGGGCGCGAAAATCTGGCCCCGAACCTCGCGGCGGGGGGTGGGGTAGCGGCTCTGGGAGTAATTCTGATGGCGCTCAGTAGCCTCCCCCTAGTGGACGTCACCGGCGGCATTCTGACCACCGTGGGCGTGATCTTTACCGGCTTCAGCACCCGCGGCATGCGCAAGCGGGTCACCGAGGGCTTCGATAAGGAAGTCGCTGCCGGACGCGTCCAACTGGCACGCGACCTGGAGGATCGCCTGAAGTCCTACATCACTACCCTCCGCAAGCGCATCGAAGCGAATTTCGGCCGTTTCGACGAAATGCTGGAGCGGGAAGAAAAGAACCTGCTGATCCTGGAAGGTACCCACCGGGAAGTTGACGAACAGTTGGATGCCCTGACCACCGAAGCTTAAATCACACCAGGTTGCCACACCGTTACTTCCTGATTAACAAGCCATACGGGGTCTTGAGCCAATTTACCCGGGAGGTGCCGGAGCACCGTACCCTGGCCGACTTATTTCCCTTTCCCCGCGGGGTCTATCCCGTCGGACGGCTGGATCGGGACAGTGAGGGGCTGCTAATTCTCACCGATGATCCCCGGCTGAATGACCGCTTGCTTCACCCCCGCCACGCCCACGCTCGTACGTATTGGGTACAGGTCGAGGGGGAACCGGGAGCGGAGGCACTGGAAGCCCTCGCCCGGGGCCCGGAGATCCGAATAAAGGGAAAGGTTCATCGGAGTCAACCGGTAGTAGTGAAACCCATTGCACCTGCGGTCCCGCGCAGAAACCCTCCCATCCGCGAGCGGAAACACATTGCCGACTCCTGGCTTCAACTTACGCTGACGGAGGGGAAAAATCGGCAGGTGCGGCGGATGTGCGCGGCGGTAGGGTTTCCGGTACTCCGGCTACTTCGCTACGCCATTGAGGGACTGTCGCTGGAGGAGCTGGAGGGGGAAGCCGTCCGGGAGGTTACGGGTGACTGGTTGCGGACGAAGCTCGAACTTAGGTAGGGAATTTCCGTGTTCATGAAGTAAATTGTCCCATAAAGCGTCTGGTGTTTGCCGGATACGCGGGTCATGGCACTTAAATCTCGTCTCATGGAAAGACTTCGTCGCAAATTGGAGCATTCGGCTTTCGGCGTGTGCGCCTGGCTGGGAGACAAGATGGGCATTCAGCGCAGCCGCGTCCGCATTTACTTTATTTACTTGTCCTGCTTGTCCCTCGGTTCCTCGTTGCTCTTCTATTTCTTTATTGCCTTTTGGCTGAATATCCGGGAATACCTGCGGGAGGGACGGCGGCAGATAGGGCTCTAGTCTACTGGGAGTAGGTGGGGCAAGAAGTCTCCCCGGTATTCGTTTTGAAGAACAGCTAGGTCCGGAGCCGTTTCGCCACCGTTTTAAATCGAATCTCTTGCTACGCGTCGCAGTCCTGTTGGTTCTACTGACTTCCCTTTCCAGCTCTTTACGGGCCCAACAAGTTTATCTCGAACCGCTGCGGATCGGAAGCAGCGTTCTCACGGTCACGGCAATACAAGGCGTGGCGGTGGGCGATGCGTTGCTCGTCTACCAATTTGGTGGGGCCCGGGCTACGGAAAGCGGTGCGAATGCCGGTAAGGTCGTCGACTACCTTGGCGCCGGACAATACGAAGTGACGCGAATCACCCGGATCAGTGGCGATTCGCTATTCGTTTCTCCCGGCCTCACGCACACTTACCTGCCGGCTTACACCCAGCTCGTGGTGGATGCGAGGGTTGAAGCACGGACGGTAGGGAATCTAACGGCACCGGACTTTGACGGTCGAACGGGGGGCATATTGTTTTTGACCGCAACGGAGCACCTCCGGGTCACGGGCTTGCTCGATGCCGCGGGTCGGGGCTTTCGCGGTGGTCGGGGCGTGCAAAAATCGGATGATTGCATCTTTTTGAGTGCGTCCGACGACTACACCTACGCCGATGGCAGTTTCGAGGGCACGCGTAGGGGGGAGGGCATCACTCCCTTACCCGCCGGTCGCGAACTGGGCCGCGCGCCGCTGGCGAATGGCGGGGGGGGCGGTAACGATCACAATTCCGGCGGTGGCGGGGGAGCGAACTGGTCCGGTGGGGGACGGGGTGGGTTGAATATTACGAATTCACCCTTTCGGTGCAGTGGGCGGTATCCAGGCATGGGAGGTTACGGCCTGCACGATGATTATGGCCGGATCTACTTTGGCGGCGGCGGTGGTGCCGGACACGCTAACAACACCTCGGCCGCCGGTGGCGGTGCGGGCGGGGGCATCGTCGTACTGTGGGCGCCCACCGTGACCTTCGTGGAGGGCGGGGCCGTTCGGGTAAACGGAGCGCCAGGAGCCAGCGTGAGTGGAGACGGGGCCGGGGGCGGCGGCGCGGCGGGAACCATCCTTATCCTGGCCGACTACACTACCGGAAGCGCGAATCTCCTTCTTCGGGGCGGCGGGGGTGGCAACACGGACAACCAATCCGACCGCTGCTTCGGTCCAGGTGGCGGCGGAGCGGGTGGCCGGCTGCTCATCAGCAACGATTTTTCCGAACTATCGCTAACCGAGGATTACGCGGGCGGCGCGGCCGGAATCCGCATCGGTAGCAGCATCTGCCAACCCACGGACGGACCCGCCGAGCCGGGCTGGCAGGGTGGACTCACGGAAATTACCTTCAAGCGGCCGGTCAGTCGCTTTACTTTAAGCAGCCCGGTAGCCTGTCCGTCGGACCTGATAACCGTAATCGACCGGCATACCGGGAGTGATAGCGTAAGCTGGCAAATCCTTCCGGATACCACCGGTCTTCGGACCAGCACTACGGCAGACGGGTTCACGATCGCGGTTTCCAAACGGGCTATCGGGACGTACGCCGTTACCCAGACGCTGTACGCAGCCGGAAACAACTACCCCGGAGATACCCTCCGGTTCGTCGTCGCCGAGGCGGCTGCGGCCGATTCCATCGTAGCGGAGCGCATGGGTGATTCGGTTCGGGTAAGGGTGATCAACGGAAGTGGCTACGATTCGATCCGGTACGCTTTCGGTGATGGAAGCGATATCACGACTGATCAACCGACCGCCACGCATCGCTACACCACTACGGGTGCGTTTACCGTTACGGTGACCTTGTTCAACGGCGCTTGTGGTGCGCTTACCCTCTCCACAACTCCTCCGCCGCCACGGCAACTCACCCGTGCTCTCATCCTGGAGAAAGATCCTACCGGCTGTCCCCCGTTGATCATCACCCCGTTCGCCCTGAGCCAGGGCAACTACGCATCCCGACGCTGGGATTTTCCGGGCGGAGAGCCGGCCACTTCGACCGAAGAAAAGCCTTCGGTCATCTACCGTACCCCCGGCATCTATACCGTCACGCTGACCCTGAGCGGTAGCACCGTCGGGGGGGATACCATCGCTACGCTACGGGTTACGGTTTTCGACGCTCCAACGGCCGGTTTTGACTACTCCTGGTCGGACGGCAGGGTAGTGTTTACCAACCGCAGCGAGAACGCCGTATCGAGTCAGTGGTTTTTCGGTGACGGCAGTACCAGCCAGGAGGATCACCCCGTACATGCTTACCCCAAAGACAGTACCTACCTCGTCACCCTGGTGACTACCGGGCCATCGTGTACCGATACGCTTCGCCGGGAAGTTTCCACCCTTCC
Source organism: Neolewinella xylanilytica (assembly GCF_002934605.1). GTDB lineage: Bacteria > Bacteroidota > Bacteroidia > Chitinophagales > Saprospiraceae > Neolewinella > Neolewinella xylanilytica. Next base: position 2,068,857 of record NZ_PTJC01000006.1, on the reverse strand, counting down.
GCTCGCTACCTCCAGAGACCCGATGGAACCGGAGATATGGGTCTACCCAAACCCCACGGAAGGCGCGGTTTACGTAGCCGGCCCGGCCCGCATTATCGGCGTGTTGGATGCACGGGGTCGCCGTCTTCCCACGGGGGAGGACACCGTCGATCTCGGTCCGCTTCCGCCCGGCGTGTATTTCATCCGTTTGCAAACTAGCCGGGGGATACGAACGGTACGGGTAGTTAAATCTTGAGGCGGCGCTGGCTTCTTTTCACCCGATAGCCGGGGAAAATGAATGCGGTGGTAAACTATCGCTACCGGCCAACCATTAGCAGCCAGCGCCTTTCATCTTATCCCGTTGCCATGCAGGTAGCGGTAAATTCTTTCCACTTTGACTAAGCAACATTCCCAACCGAATTCCGCCAACCTAGGCATCGCGATCATCGGGCTCGGCGGGGCGGTGGCGACCACGGCGGTGGCAGGCACCGAGCTCATCCGCAAGGGGCTGCAGGACACTACCGGACTTCCCCTGGCGGAGCACGACCAGCTGGACCTTATTGATTACGGCAACGTCTATTTTCGGGGATGGGACCTGTTCGAGGATGACCTCTACGCCGCGGCGGCCAACCACCGGGTTCTCAGTAGCGAGCAATTGGCATCGGTCCGGCCGGCGTTGTCCGAAATGCGTCCCTGGAAGGCCATCAGTAACCGCGATTACTGCGAGGGAGTGGTGTGCGATGAAGACAGCAAGGGCACCCACCGCGAGCACGTGGACAGCATCGGTCGGCAACTCCGGGAATTTGCCGGCGAGATCGGGGGGCGCGTGGTAGTCATCAACCTCGCCAGCACGGAGCACGCCCTTGATGTGTCCGACCAAATCTACCAAACCGTAGCGGCCTTCGAGCAGGCGCTCACCCAAAACCATCCCGGCATCAGCCCGGCTATGCTTTATGCCTATGCATGCATTCAGCACGGCGTTCCCTACGGGAATTTTACTCCGAGTCGGGCGGCCGATATCCCGGCTCTCCGAAGGTTAGCTGCCGAAAAGAACGTGCCGGTAGCGGGTAAGGATGGTAAAACGGGACAGACCTACATCAAAACGGTGTTAGCCCCGGCCCTGCGCGCTCGGGCCCTGCGCGTTCGGGGGTGGTTTAGTACCAATATTTTGGGTAACCGCGACGGGGAAGCCTTGCGCCAGCCCAAGTCGCTGGAAAATAAAATCGGCACCAAAGGGGACGTACTGGCAAATTGTCTTGGCTACCCCGTCGAGGATCACCTCGTAAAGATCAATTACTATCGGCCGCGGGGTGACGATAAAGAGGCATGGGACAATATCGACATAGATGGATTTCTGGGCCAGCCCATGCAGATCAAAGTGAATTTTCTGTGTAAAGACAGCATCCTCGCCGCACCGCTCGCCATTGAAATCGCCCGCTGTCTGGAACTGGCCAGTCGGCGCGGACAGGGCGGCGTCATCGAAGAACTGGGGGTGTTTTTTAAGGCTCCCATGACCGGAGATGGACGGGAACCAAATCACAATTTTACCGAGCAGCACCTCACCCTCCTCGCTTGGTTGGAGAAAAATAGTCGGGTGGCCTCGGAAAGCGGCCGGGAAAACGCCGCATCCGATTCCGTAGCCTGATCGAACCGGGTGACGGTTACGTGGACCATCGGCCCGCCGGCAACCCCGTGATCTCCCTGCCGCAACGTTAAACGAATGCACCAACCCCTCCGCTACGCTTACAACACGAATGGTTGTACGAACCACCGCCTGTCCGATGCCCTGCGCCTGATGGCGGATGCCGGGTACGATGGCGTGGCACTAACACTGGATTGGCACCATCTCGACCCCTTTGCGGCCGACTGGAAAGAACAGGCTCGGAAGTTGCGCGGCGAGCTTGGGGGCTACGGCCTAGGATGTGTGATCGAGACCGGCGCGCGCTACCTGCTCGATCCGGCGCATAAACACCAACCGACACTCCTACATCCCACGCCGGAAGGGCGGCAACGTCGGGTCGACTTTTTACAACGGGCGGTGGATATCGGAGCCATTCTGGAAGCCGAAACCGTTTCGTGTTGGTCGGGGATCCAACCCCCGTCATTGACGCGATCCGAAGCACACCAGTACTTGGTGGAGGGGCTCGTTCGAGTAGCTGATTACGCGTCTGCCAGGGGTGTGAGCCTCAGTCTGGAACCCGAGCCGGGCATGCTGATCGAACGGAACGCGGATTATGAGGCGCTTCTGGGCAGCCATCCCGCCCTGCAGCAACATCTTCGTTTGGCCCTCGATTTAGGCCACGTGTGGGTAACCGGTGAAAGCGCTCCGGACACCGCGATTACCCAGTATGTCCACCGGTTGGGTACGGTATCCATTGAAGGCATGGCGCGGGGCGTGCACCATCATCTTCCCCTCCACGAAGGGGATATGGCTATCCCCCCCTTGCTGGCCGCCCTTAAAGCGGTTGCCTTTCGGGGGCTGATTTGTGTAGAATTGAGCCGCGAATCGCCGCGAGCCCACCTGGCCATTCCGGAGAGTATTCAACTACTGCAAGCGCTCGAGCGGGAAATTAATAGCTGAACGATCTAGCGCGCGGCGCACGCATAACCATTTGCATAGACTGGCGTATTACCCCTATGATCCGGAATAAGCTAAACGATACTCAATGTCCGCGCATTTGGATCGGGTAAAGCACCATACAAAGAGCCAATGGGATCGGCTGCACCCGCATACCGTCCCCGACTGGGTAACCGAGCTGAACCGTACCGGTAAGGCCGGGCAGCCCTGTTTCTTTTTACTCGATTTCGAGCTCCGCAAGCCGCAGGTATTTACCGGTGACCTAGGGGCCTCCCGGGGGGTACGATTTAGCTTTCCCGGGAGGCGCGATCCGTTTTGGAGCACGTCTAGGCAACCGGAAATGCGTCCGGATTATCTGCCCTTCTCCGCTTTCGAGCCTCCCTTCCAAATCGTGCAGCAGGGGCTGCAACGCGGCGATAGCTTTCTCACTAACCTGACCTTTGCTACGCCGGTAGCGTTGCTGGCGGATGGGTTGGAAGATGTGTATCGCGCCACTCGGGCCAAATATCGGGTCCTTTTGCCCCATCACTTCGTGTGCTTCAGCCCGGAGACGTTTGTGACTGTCGATGACCACAATCAACTGGAAACCAGACCAATGAAAGGCACTGCCCCTAATACGGAAGAAGGAATTGATCACCTCTTGTCCAATCCGAAGGAGGTGGCCGAGCACGCCACGATTGTCGACCTTATGCGCAATGACCTGAGCCGGGTGGCGTCTAACGTGCGGGTGACGGATTATCGGTATGTGGAGCCGATCGAGTCCGCGGCGGGGGGACTGGTGCAAACCAGCTCGCGCATCGGGGGGGATTTACCGGTCGATTGGCCTGACCGCCTTGGAAGTCTGCTTTACGAATTACTTCCCGCCGGATCGGTAAGCGGGGCCCCAAAACCGGCTACCCTGGACCTGATCCGCCGGGCGGAGGGCACCGACCGGGGGTATTACTGTGGCATCGCCGGGTACTTTGACGGACGAACGTTGGATAGTTGCGTGTTGATCCGGTATTTGGAGCAGGTCGACGATCGCTACCTTTTTCGTTCCGGAGGTGGGATTACGGCGCGTAGCTCGGCCCGGGAAGAATACGAAGAGGTCAAGGCGAAAATCCGCCTCCCGCTGAGAAAGCCCCGGTAGCCATATCTTCGCCAACCGATGCCCCATTCCCCCTCACCCTTATTGCTTGAATCCATCCGATTGGAAGATGGCAAGGCGCCCTTGTTGGCCCGTCACCAACTCCGGGTAGACCGGTCCAGGCAGCGGTACTACGGCAAAGCACCGGCCTTTAAACTCGCTGAGGTACTGGAAGGGCTCGAACTCCCCGAAAGCGGTGTCCACAAGTTGCGCTTATTGTACCGGGCTGGTCTGGAAAGTTACGAGATTCTACCCTACACCGTCCGTCCGGTGCAATCGCTGCGGATCGTGGAAGCCGACGACTTGCGGTACTCGCGCAAATACGCCGACCGAAGCGGTATCGATGCCCTTTTCGCCCGCCGGGAAAACTGTGACGACGTATTGATCGTGCAGCGGCAGCACATCACCGACAGTAGCTACGCGAATTTGGCTCTCTACGATGGCAGCCGGTGGTATACGCCCGCCTGGCCCCTTTTACAGGGCACGCGCCGGGCCGAGCTCATTCATACCAACGTGCTGCAGCCTTCGGTGATCCGGGTAAAGGATCTGGCCAACTTCGAACGCATCCGACTGGTGAATTCGATGATGGATTGGGAAGACGGTCCAACGGTAAGAATTACCGCCGTTCTCGGCTACTAAAGTTAGCGGGCAGCCTCCAGGCGCCGCCGCAGGTTGGCAACCGTTTCGGCGGGACCACCGGTGAGGATTTCCCGGCGTAGCCATCCCGGCAATCCCGATCCGGCGTCCGTGCGTACCGTACACTGCAATTTGATTCCTTCGCCATTGGGAAGGGGAGTGATGATCCACTCGCCGAAATACGTCGTCAGCCGGTCCCGACCGGATTCACTGGGAATAGCGTCGGGCGTTGACGTAATCGTTCGGGTCAGTACCCCTTCCGCGTTGATCCACTGCTGAATACGGGCGACTACCTCTTTATCCCGGAAGGGAAAAGGTAGATCGATTCCGGATACGTAGACGTAATCGTCCGGGGTGCCACCCGCCACGATGTAAGCGCCGTCGCAGCGGTGGACCCATTCGGGGTAGCTAGCGGCATCGTCCAGCGTCTTTTTCGCGGCCATTACGTCGGCGTCGGCTACGGTAATTACCCGAACGGACATGTCGCTGTTACTTTCCTCCCGGACGTAAACCTGCACGGCGCCATCTTCGGTCTGCAGGACGAAACCGTCACTGGTTTGGGCGCGGACGCAGGTGCAAAAGCATATCGTCAGGAGCAAGGTGAATGGGTACAACATGGACATTTGTTAGGGGCGAAGTAAACGAATGAACGTTCGCGGGTGGATGGTAAGTTGTCGGTTCAACCCCGGCTCGGACAATTTTTTGTTTTGGACATCCCCTAATTTCCGTACATTTCCGATCCACGTCGATCATTAATACAACGTATTTATGCGCTTTAAAGCATTTGCCAGTGTTTTGCTGGCTACCCTGGTAACACCAGTAGTTGCCCAGGAAGGATTCACTTCCCTCACCCCAGGCAACGACCTTAGCGATTGGGAGTCTTACGGGGGAGTTGCACCTTTCGAACTGGTTGGTGACACCGTTATCGGCACCGCGATCACGAATACGCCCAATACATTTCTTTGTACCGAGCGGCCCTACGAGGATTTCATCCTCGAACTCGAATTCTTTGATGAAGCGCCCCTTAACAGCGGTGTCATGGCGCGGGGACAGTGGCGGCAACAGGACGACGTTCGTCGGGTATACGGCTACCAGGTCGAGATCGATCCTAGCCCCCGCGGCTATACGGCCGGTATTTACGACGAGGCGCGCCGGGGATGGATTTACCCGCTGCACTATAACGACCCGGCCCGTACCGCTTACCGACACGGCGAGTGGAATTCCATGCGGATAGAATTTATTGGCGACGAGCTTCGGACGTTTATCAACGGCCAGTCCGCCGCCAATCTCATCGACAGCGTTGATGCATCAGGTATGATCTGTCTGCAGGTCCATTCCGTGTACATGCCGGATATGGAGGGTAAAAAAGTGATGTGGCGCAACATTCGCGTGAAGGATAACGCCACCGAAGCCGACCGGATGCAGACCGTGCTCGCTCCCGAGGAAAACATGCTGGTGAATCAGCTTACGGAAAGAGAAAAGCGACAGGGTTGGCGATTGCTGTTTGACGGGCAATCCACCCAGGGGTGGCGCGGCGCGAAGCTGGAGGAATTCCCGGAGTCGGGTTGGGAAGTTGCCGATGGTGAACTACGCGTCCTGGCGGGTAACGGCGGGGAATCAAACAACGGAGGAGACATCGTTACCAAAGATCAATTCAGCGACTTCGAGCTGGTCTTCGAATTCAAACCTACCGAGGGGGCCAATTCGGGGGTGAAGTATTTCGTGGATCCCGATCTCAACAAAAGCGGCGGTTCGGCTATCGGGCTGGAATATCAAATCCTGGACGACCAACGCCACCCCGATGCCAAGGCCGGCGTGATGGGCAACCGCACCATGGCTTCCCTGTATGACCTCATCCCCGCCGATCCGGTGGATGTGGACCGCCGTAAGGATTATGCCATCGACGACTGGAACCGGGGCCGGATCAAAGTGAAAGACGGCAAAGTGGAGCACTGGCTGAACGGCTACAAGGTGGTGGAATACGACCGATACAGCCAAATGTTCGGCGCGCTTGTCAACTACAGCAAATACAAGGATTGGGAAAATTTCGGCCGGTGGCCGCAGGGACCCATCCTCCTCCAGGATCACGGTAACGCCGTGGCATTTCGTACGATCAAAATTCGTGAACTTTAAACATAGCCGATCATGTCAAACCGTAGATCCTTCATCAAAAAAACCGCTCTTGCCGGAGCCGGTCTCACTATGGGCATGCCTGCTTTCGGGAACGTGCTCGGCGCTAACGACCAGGTAAACGTGGCTGTATTCGGTACGAACAGCCGGGGCAATTACCTCGCTCACACCTTTGCCGGAGCCAAGAACTGCAAGGTCGTGGGAATCGGTGATACGGATACGCGAGCCATAGAAAAGGGCCAGAAATCCGTCATGGACGTGACCGGCGAAAAGCCGACCGGTGGACAGGATTTCCGCCGCTTTCTCGACGATCCGGATATACAGGCGGTAGTGATCGCCACGCCGGATCACTGGCACGCCCCAATGGCCATTATGGCCCTCGATGCCGGAAAGCACGTGTACGTGGAAAAACCCTGTAGCCAGAACCCCGCCGAGGGGGAAATGCTGCTGGCCAAACAAGCCAAAACCGGCCTGAAGGTGCAGATGGGCAACCAAACGCGCAGCAGCGTATCGCTCAATCGGATCATGAAGGAGATCCACGACGGCCTGATCGGGAAGGCCTACGCCGCCAAGGCGTGGTACGCTAACAACCGGGGCCCCATCGGTGAGCACGAATTCGGTCCGGTGCCGGAATGGCTCGACTGGGATCTATGGCAGGGCCCCGCTCCGCGCCAAGAATTCGATAACCTGCTCGTGCACTACAACTGGCACTGGTTCTGGAAGTACGGCACCGGAGAACTGCTCAACAACGGTACGCACGAAGTCGATATGTGCCGGTGGGCGCTCCAGGTAGATTACCCCAGTCAGGTGACCAGCAGTGGCGGTCGTTACCACTTCGACGATGCCTGGGAAGCTTACGATACCCAACTGGCCAGTTTTGAATTCGCCGACAATAAACAGATTCACTGGGACGGCCGGAGTTGTAACGGCATGCCGCTGTACGACCGGGGCCGCGGCGCCATCGTCTACGGCACCGAAGGATCGGTCATCATGGATCGGAGTGGCTACGTGGTGTACGATCTACGCGGCAATGAGATCCGGCACGAACAGGAAACGGGGGCTACCATAAGTATGGATACCCGGGGTGGGGGGAACCTGGACGAGATGCACATTGCCAACTTCATCCGGGGAGTTAATAGCGGGGAGGAATTAAATTCCGACATCAACAGCGCCCGCCCCAGTGTACTGATGTGCCACCTTGGGAATATGGCCCAACGCACGGGTGAGATCCTGCACATCGATCAGGAAACCGGCAAGCCACAGGATAGTGAGGCCGCCATGGCGCTTTGGGAAAGGGAATACGCGGACGGATGGAGGCCCCAAGTGTAAGTTCTTAGCCCGGGTCGTGCTACCTTTGGGGCAATGGAAGTCCATTACCGCCTCGCCGACCTGCCTCGATTTCGTAGAGCCGTTCTCACCATCGGAAGTTTCGATGGGGTGCACCGCGGTCACCAGCAACTGCTGAAGCGTATTCGCCGGATGGCGGAGCGCCGGCAAGGTGAAAGCGTCGTGATTACCTTTTACCCGCACCCCAGGACGGTGCTACGACCGGAAGACAATACCCTACGGCTGCTTTCGACTACCCGCGAGAAGGAGCGCTTCTGTGCCGAGCAGGGCATCGATCATCTCGTTGTCGTACCCTTCGACCTGACCTTCAGCGAGCAAAGCCCATCGGAGTACATCGAGAACTTCCTGGTACGGTATTTTAATCCCGACCGGATCGTTATCGGGTACGACCACCAGTTCGGAAAGGATCGGTCGGGGGACGTCGAATTTCTCCGGTACTACGGCGATCGGCTGGGGTACGAGGTGGTGGAGATTGCCGCCCAGGAAGTGAACGCGATTACGGTGAGTTCAACGAAGATCCGGCAAGCCCTCTCCCAGGGTCGGGTGAGCGAAGCGACGGAACTGATGGGACGCCCCTACGAGATTACCGGTGAGGTGGTGAAGGGCAATCAAATCGGCCGGACCATCGATTACCCGACGGCCAACCTTCTTCCGGAAGACCCGGTCAAACTCATTCCCGCCCACGGTATATACGCCGTTACCGCATGGGTAGACGGGGTACTACGTGGGGGCATGCTCTACATTGGGGACCGCCCGGTGGTAAATGACGGGCGAGGAACGATCGTCGAACTCCATCTCTTCGACTTTGCCGGTGATTTATACGGTCGCTCCGTCACGGTATACTTTCACGAGTACTTGCGGGGCGACCGGCAGCTTAGTGACCTGGAATCCTTGCGGGAACAACTCCGCACCGACGAATCGCGGGCACGGGCGATCCTCTCGGAACGGGAAAGCCAAAAAAAAAGCGACGATGACTTCGCTCCGGATACCGCGGTGGTTATCCTGAACTTCAACGGGGAAGGCTACCTCAGGAAATATTTATCCACCGTGGAGGAGTATTTGCCGGGTCACTGCCGCGTGGTCGTGGCGGATAACCGGAGCACCGACGGCTCGGTACCCTATCTGCGCGCCCATCACCCGGGAGTGGAGGTAATTGTCCTGGAGGAGAATTACGGGTACGCTGGGGGGTACAACCACGCGCTGCAGCTAGTAAAGGCCGATATCTATGTCTTGCTCAATTCTGATGTACGCGTCACACCGAAATGGCTGGAAACCATCCTGCCGCATTTCCGCGATCCGTTGGTGGGAGGTATACAGCCCAAAGTGCTGGCGGAGCACCATCCGGAGTGCTTCGAGTATGCCGGGGCCAGCGGGGGGTACCTGGACTTTCTGGGGTATCCTTTTTGCCGGGGGCGCATTTTCGCTCACACCGAGCGCGACGAAGGGCAGTACGACGGTTGCCGCGAAATTTTTTGGGCTACCGGGGCGGCTTTCTTCGTCCGCGCTACCGCTTTTCACGCCATGGATGGATTTGAGCCGGAATACTTCGCCCACGCCGAAGAGATCGATCTCTGCTGGCGAATGAAACGGGCCGGATATAAGATTTTGGTGGAGCCGGAATCGACGGTTTACCACGTGGGTGGGGGTACCCTGGCGTACGACACCCCGCGGAAGGCTTTTCTCAATTTTCGCAATACCTTGATTACCAGCTTTAAGAATGAGGAGGCTACCCGACTGTTCTGGTGGCTGCCGGTACGGCTGTTACTCGATGGGGCAGCATCGGCGCTGTTTTTAAGCCAGGGTAAATTTGCGCACGTGATGTCGGTATTGCGGGCGCATTGGTCCTTTTATTTACAGCTACCGCTCTGGATTTACCGGCGGGCACAACGTGACCGGGAAATCGAACTCGGCAGGGTAGGGCCCCCCCGAACGGACGCCGGGCGGGTCGCGGATAGCATCGCCCTACATTACTATTTACTCGGCCATCACCGGTTCTACGAGATCGTGATCCCCCAGATCCGCGTCGAGCCGGGGGCGGATGCGGTCGCCTCCTAGCGCAGTGGGTTGGTTCGGATTAGCCGTCGTAAAAGATGGGGAGTTTAATTGAGCCCTTCCCGGTGGCTTTTGTTTCTTTGCCCGAACACAAAAAATATCCCATTTTATGGCAATGCTGAACTTTGGTGGCACGGAAGAGAAAGTCGTCACCCGCGAAGAATTCCCCCTCGAGAAAGCCCGCGAGGTACTCAAAGACGAAACCATCGCCGTCATTGGCTACGGCGTTCAGGGGCCCGGCCAGAGCCTGAACCTGCGCGACAACGGCTTCAACGTGATCGTAGGCCAACGCAAAGGCGGCGCATCCTGGGATAAAGCCGTGAAGGACGGCTGGGTACCCGGTGAAACGCTGTTCCCCATCGAAGAGGCTGCCGAGCGGGGCACCATCATTCAGTACCTACTTTCGGACGCCGCCCAGATCGAAGTATGGCCGCGGATCAAACCGCTGCTTACCGACGGCAAGGCCCTGTACTTCAGCCACGGTTTCGGGATCACCTACAACGAACGCACGAAGATCGTAGCGCCCGAAGGCGTTGACGTCATCCTCGTAGCTCCCAAAGGTTCGGGAACGAGCCTGCGCCGTCTCTTCCTCGAAGGGCGGGGACTCAACTCGAGCTACGCCATCGACCAGGATGCGACCGGCCGGGCCTACGAGCGCGCTATTGCCCTCGGCATCGGGGTAGGTAGTGGTTACCTGTTCGAAACCGACTTCAAGCGGGAAGTATACTCCGACCTCACCGGGGAGCGGGGTACGCTGATGGGGGCTATCCAGGGCATCTTCGAAGCACAATACGACGTGCTGCGGGCGAATGGCCACAGCCCCTCCGAGGCCTTTAACGAAACCGTGGAGGAGCTCACCCAGAGCCTGATGCCGCTGGTGGCGGAAAACGGCATGGACTGGATGTACGCCAACTGCTCGACCACGGCACAACGAGGCGCCTTGGATTGGAAGGACAAATTTCGCGACGCGGTAAAACCCGTCTTCGAGGATCTCTACCAGAGTGTAGCCAGCGGAGAGGAAGCCCAACGTAGCATCGATTCCAATAGCCAGAAAGATTACCGGGAAAAACTAGAGGTAGAACTCAAGGAGCTCAGCGACAGTGAGATGTGGCAAGCCGGGCGCACCGTGCGTAAGCTGCGTCCGGAGAACGCCTAGGGTAACCAAAGCGGCGCCGTCGTGTTGTAACTTGCGTTCCACCCGCGCCCCGGCGCCCATCAACACGCACGCATGCAGGCTTCCCAAGACCGAACAGATCGGATTCATCGACTTGATAGCGAACCCTTCGACCTAGTGGTCATCGGTGGCGGCATTACGGGCGCGGGCGTAGCCCTGGATGCCGCCAGCCGAGGCCTTAAAACCGCCCTGATCGAGCGCAATGATTTTGCGTCCGGAACCAGCAGCAAGTCGACGAAGCTGATCCACGGTGGACTGCGATACCTGAAAAACCTGGAGATCGGCCTCGTTCGGGAAGTCGGTCAGGAGCGCGCCGTGGTGCACAAGATCGCCCCTCACCTGGTGCGACCCGAAAAAATGCTCCTGCCGCTCGTCGAAGGTGGTTCGCTGGGTAAGTTGTCCACCAGCATGGCCCTGTGGGTGTATGACTTTCTGGCCGACGTCGAGGGAGAGGACAAGCGCGTGATGCTCAGTAGGGAAGAAACCCTGGAAATGGAGCCCCTGCTGCGCGAAGACATCCTCAAAGGAGGGGGATTCTACGCCGAATACCGTACGGATGATGCGCGCCTGACGATCGAGAACGTGAAAACGGCGATCGGTAAAGGCGCGCTGGCCGTAAACTACGTCGAGGCTACCGGATTCGTCTATGATAAAGAAGGTAGGATCGAGGCAGTGGAATGTCGTGACCGCTATGGGCTGCGCGACTTCGCCATAAGCTGCAAACACGTGATCAGCTCCGCCGGACCATGGGTGGATGACCTGCGGAAGATTGACAAGAGCATGAACAACAAACGGCTCTTCCTGAGCAAGGGGGTTCACATTGTCGTGTCGCGGGAACGCCTGCCCCTAGCCCATGCCTGCTACTTCGATGTCGCCGACGGGCGAATGCTCTTTGCCATTCCCCGGCTGCGGTGCACCTACATCGGCACCACCGATACCCCGTATAAAGGCAATCCCAACGCCATCCCCGTGTACCGGGAGGATGTGGAATACCTGCTCGACGCAACGAACGCGATCTTTCCGACCGTAGACCTGACACTGGAGGACGTGGAAAGCAGCTGGGCCGGCGTACGGCCGCTCATTTTCGAGGAGGGGAAGTCGGCCGGGGAAATGTCGCGGAAGGACGAGATATTCGAGAGCGATTCCGGGCTGCTGAGTATCGCCGGGGGTAAGCTCACCGGCTACCGCAAGATGGCGGAACGCGTCGTGGATCGACTCGGAAAGCAGCTCCACGGCGAGGGGGCCGAACTTGGTGACACGACAACCCGGAAGATCGTACTGAGTGGGGGCCCCTTCCGGGACTTCGACGAGGTGCTGCGGTACGAGGAGGAAATGGCCGGAAAGCTTGCCGAGGCAAGTCTGGCCTCCGACCGTGCGGCCTACCTGGTGGCGAACTATGGTCGACAGACGCCGCAAATCATCGAACTCGCCCGCATACGGTCGGAACAAACCGATGTGGCACGGCTGGCAACGGCCGAGGCCGACTGGTGCATCCGCCACGAGCTGGCCCTCTACCCGATCGACTGGGTGGAAAGGCGTTCCGGCAGACTGTACTTCGATATGCCCAGCATCGAGCCGGTGCTGGAAGACGTGCTGGAAGTCTTCGCCAAAGCCTACGGGTATTCGGACGAAGATCGGCAGCGGGAAAGACAGCGGGTACGGGATGCGATAGAATGGGTGAGCACCTTTGAGCCGGAGAAAAAGGAGGACGGGGTACAGGTGGATTAAGTACTAACAATTGCGTCTCGGTACTGTTAGGCGATAAACAAGCGCGGCATGGCGAGTGAATTGTCCATTTTCGAAAAGCGGATCGACCCCGTAATCCAGGCGGGCGTCGTGCTCGTCATGGTGCTTCTCATCGATGTGTTCGGCGTGATCGTATCCGGAACCAATACGGTAGGGGTGAGCAACCGCTTCCCGTGGCTCTGCGCGGCGAGCTTCATGCTGTTCTTCGCTCTCTTCAACGCGGTGCTGAGCGCCTCCGCCGAAAACATCGCGAAGTACTGGGGACGAAGCATATATAGCTTCATGGGCTTAGCGCTCGGAGCGGGTCTGCTGGCTTGGGGATTTAGCGGGCTAACCATTGGGGAAGCCGGGTCCTATCGGTGGATTTATCTGGTGGTAACGGTGGGCTATCTCGTTTTCCTGGGAATGATCGCGATTATCAAAAACGTCGTGACCTTCGCCCAGCGAGAGGAATGGAATCGCCCCCGCACGAAAAACCGCGAACGGGAGAAGTAAATCCACCAACCATCCGCCCGGGGCATCCGTTAGTGTTTTTTACCCTGTTCTACCCCTATGCAGTTACTGCCCGCGGACACGCTTGAAAAGCTTGAATTCGATAAAATCCTCGCCCTCCTCGAGCGCCACTGCAACGGCGATCTGGGGCGGGAAGCCGCCCTGTCGGTGACTCCCTCCACCAAAGTGACGGAGATTAACCAGTGGTTGGACGAAGTAACGGAATTTCGTCAGGGCACGGAGGACAAGAATATGTTCTCCATTACGGCCTACGATGACGTTAGTGAGGAGTTGAAGGCCCTCCGGGTCGAAGGCTACGCGCTCGTGGAATCCGGACTTGCAAAGCTGAATGTCCTGCTTTTACAGGCGAAGCAACTCTTTACCTTTTTCCAGTCTAACGCTCGGCAAAATGCCTTTCCGACCCTTTTCGGGGTGGTGAGCGTAGTGGAGTACGTACCCGAACTGAGCGCGGCCATCGAGGCGGTGATCGACGCCGAGGGGAATATCCGCACGGACGCTTCCGACGAACTGAGCCGCATCCGCCGCCTGCTCGGCAGCAAACAGCGGGAGGTGGAGAAAGCCTTCCGGTCGGTCATCGAGAAGTACCGACGGGCCGGTTACCTGAGCGATACCGTCGAAAGCTTTCGCAACGGGCGGCGGGTACTCGCGGTACCAGCGGAGCATAAGCGGCAGATCCGCGGCATCATTCACGACGAGTCGGCTACGGGTAAAACCGCCTACATCGAGCCCGACGAGGTGATCGGCATTAACAACGACATCTTCGACCTGCAGCAGGAGGAAAGGCGGGAAATCTACCGGATCCTGCGCGAGCTATCGGCGCGGTTGCGCCCCTACGTCGACCAGATGGTCAATTACCGCGACCTGATCGTCTACATGGACCTGGTGCAGGCCAAAGCCCGGCTCGCCGCCCAGATGAAGGCCGAGCGACCCAAGGTCGACCACCGTCCGACGCTGGATATCAAGGAGGGCCGCCACCCGCTGCTCTATCTGAAGAACCGGCCGTACGGCCGAAAAACCGTTCCCTTCGATCTGGTGCTGAAGGGGAAGAACCGGATTTTGATGCTCTCCGGACCGAACGCCGGGGGAAAGTCAATCTCGATGAAGTCGGTAGGCCTCTTGCAGCTAATGGTTCAGAGCGGGATGCTGGTCACCGTCGATAAGGAATCGACCCTGGGTACCTTTCACAAAGTGTTTACCGACATTGGGGACCAGCAGAGTATCGAGGACGACCTATCAACCTACAGCAGCCGGCTGAAGAACGCGCGGGAATTCACCCGGGAGGCGGACGACCGCACCCTCGTCCTGATCGATGAGTTCGGTTCCGGCACCGACCCCATGCTCGGCGGCGCCATCGCGGAAGCGGTACTCGAACGCCTTAACAAGGCCGGGGTATACGGCGTAATCACCACCCACTACAGCAATTTGAAGATCTACGCCTACAAAACGTCGGGGATCGTCAATGGGGGAATGCACTTCGACAAGGATAGCCTCAGCCCTACCTATGAGCTTCAAGTCGGGCGACCGGGCTCCAGCTACGCCTTCGAAATCGCCCAGAAAAGCGGGCTACCGCAAGACGTGCTTGACCACGCCCGCATGCGCGCCGGTAAGAACGAACGGGCGGTGGATCAGCTCCTCGTAGATCTGCAACGGGAAAAGCAGGAGGTGGAGGAACAGCTCGCCCGCATGGAGCAGAAGCAAAAAACGCTCGATGCGCTTACCCGCACCTACGAGGAATTACACCGTGACATCGAAGTCCGCCGCAAACGCCTGAAATTGGAGGCCAAGGAGCAGTCCCTGGCCGAGACGGCGAAGTACAACAAGGAGATGGAAAACCTGATCCGGAAGCTGCGGGAAGAAAAAAAGCTGGACGAGGCGAAGGAGAAGGCCAAAGCGCTGCGCGACGAACGCGAAAAAATCAGTGAGCAGGTGACGGATCTTCGCGAGACGATTTACTACCAGCCAAAGTCCGGAAAGCAGGGCCGGCGGCAGTTCAACGAGGGCGACTACGTGAAGCTACGCACGGGGGGCACATCGGGAACCATCGAGACCATCGATAAGAAGCGCGCCATCGTGATCGTGGGAGACTTGCGGCTTACAGCCAACCTGCGGGACCTGGAGCACGCGGAGAGTCCGATGACACTCCGGCGGGAACGCAGCGTATCCAGTGATATACAGGGGGTAGCCTCCTTCAGCAATAAGCTGGACGTGCGGGGTATGCGCTTCGAAGAGGTACTGAATACCACCCAGGCTTTCGTAGACCAGGCCCTGATGGCGAATGCATCCCAGTTGCGCATCGTACACGGGAAGGGAAGCGGGGCGCTCAAACGGGCAGTCCGGCAAAAACTCAGCGAATACAATCATCAATTCAACCTCAGCACCCCGCCCCGGGAACAGGGGGGGGAAGGGGTCACCATCGTCGATCTGTAAATCGACCAACCGCCCATAGCAGTTGAACGTCAAGAACCTCACCGAATGGAAGTAAGTAAGATCGCCGAAGCACTGGCTACCGTCACCGATCCGAAGACCGGACAGGACATTATCACCGCCAATATGGTGCTGCACCTGAAGGTGGAAGCGCCGGACGTTTCCTTTACCCTTCAGCTGCCCAAACTGGATGATAATTACAAACAGCAGCTTAATTTCGCCTGTCAGGAAGCTATCCTGAGCGTGTACCCCCAGGCCCAGGTGCATGTTCACATGCAGCAGCCGGGCCTCAATCCCGGTGCGGGGCAGGGCGGCGGGCCACAGAAGAGCAATCCGTTACCCCACGTCCGGAACATCATTGCCGTGGCCAGCGGAAAGGGCGGGGTTGGCAAAAGTACGGTGGCCGTGAACCTGGCACTGGGGCTGCAGGAACTGGGGGGGGCGGTGGGCCTGCTCGATGCCGACGTTTACGGTCCTTCGGCTCCCACTATGCTCGGGCTAGCCGGACAAAAGCCGCAAGTGGAAAAAATCTACGGGAAACCCAAGATCAAACCCCTATACGCTTACGGCCTCCCGGTCATGAGCACGGGCTTCGTGGTTGACCCCGAGCAGGCGGTGGTGCTGCGCGGTCCGCGACTTGCCGGTATCGTCCGCCAGTTTATTGAAGAGACGATCTGGCCCCCCCTGGACTACCTGGTGGTCGATTTACCACCGGGCACGGGGGACGTGCAGCTTTCGCTGGTACAGTCGGTCAGCGTGACCGGCGCGGTCATGGTTACCACGCCCCAGGACGTTGCCCTAGCCGATGCGATCAAAGCGATGAATATGTTCTTCCTGCCCGACGTCCAGGTGCCCGTACTGGGGGTGGTGGAGAACATGGCTTACTTCACGCCCGCCGAACTGCCGAATAACAAGTACTACATCTTCGGCCAGGGTGGAGGAAAGACGCTTGCCAAAAAGAGCAACAGCATGCTCCTGGGGCAGATACCCCTGGTACAATCCATTCGCGAGGGTGGTGACAGCGGCAAGCCGGCCATTCTGAACCGGGAAGACGAAATTACCCGGGAGGCCTGGCTCAACGTTGCCCGCAACGTGGCCCGTCAGACCGCGCTCCGCAACGAAATGATGGACCCCACGCGGCCGGTAGAAATGAAAAACTAGGCCTGCTCCATAAAAGCGCCGAGAACCCGTTGCAGGGCCCCGTCCAGCGCGGCGATCGCTTTCCCGATCTGCCAGCTTTCGCGGTCGCGTTCGGTTACGTAGTTGCTGATGGCCCGCAATTGCAGGGGTTCGACGCCCGCCATTTGCGTGGCGTAGAAGAAGGCCGCACCCTCCATGGTTTCGATCTGCACCTCCGGAAATTGGCGACGCAAGCGGTCGATGGTCGACCGGCTTCCCGAACTCCGTCCGGTCGTCCCGCCGCTGACTACCCGGTACGGGAGGTACTGGGCGGAGACGGTAATGGGTTTTAACGATCCATCCTCCTGAAAGGGAGTGGCGTACCGGAAACCCATATCAGCCAGGTTTAGCCAGGAACCGTCGCGGTCTTCGGCACCAAAGTCGAGCAAGCGGTCATTTTCGACTCGCACGACTTCGCCGATCGCCAAGTCCCGATCGAAGGCTCCGGCAATGCCTCCCTGAATGGCCAATTGAACCGCGTGGTTGGTCAGGTACGCCCCAAGGGCGTAGGCCGTAGCTAGTGGCCCCATTCCCGTGAATAACAGGTGTACCTCCACGTTTCCGAACCGCATGAAATTACGTTCCGTACCGTCGGCACGCTCCCGCAACCAGGCGAGGGTAGGGGCGAGTTCTTCGGGGGTTGCAGCCGTTAGTAGGATATTCACAGCTTAACTTCGATGAGCTGGCCGAGAATCAGCGGATGCAGGAAGGCGGTAGTCACCTGAAATCTCGATGTGGCACCGAGTAGCCGTGCCTGAAGCCGTAGCTCGGCCATGCGGGCACCGAGTTGGTTCGGAAGCTGTTTGGCGGATTGGCAGACGTCCAGTAAAAGAATACATTCCCCCCCAGGCGTTTGCAGCAGCCAGTCTACTTTCTTTTCGTAACCTCTTCCGGCGCAAGTGCCCCGTAGGGCAAGCTGCCGCCTGACGGTGGCATCCGGCCAATGCTCCGCGAGGGTGGCGGCAAAGCTATCCGACTGCTGCGGAAAAAGCGTGGGGTCTACCGAACCGCCCGGTGCCCAATCCATCAATAAATCTCCGGCCAGTTCGGTACGATAAGCCATGGAAGCGGCGTCGCGCGGGTCGCCGGCTAGAAAAATACTCAGGCAGCGCGCGAGTATGCGCCCATCCGTGGCGGGGTCGAGCTCTGGCGGTTGGAAATAGGAAAGGGTTATCCCCGGTCGGCTTTCGCCAAAGTACTCCGCCAGGAATGCATCATCGACCACCCGCGACGCATACGGCGAACGGCCGGGCCGTTCGGAATCGATGAACCGAATGGGATGGTGTGACATTTCGGCCGCCGGCTGGCTGGCGGGTTCGGTCCAGCTATGGAAGCTCTTGTCGACGTCCACGTCATTCCAAGTGAAGGGCGTCTCGGTGGTATCCGGTGCCAGGACCGGCGTGGCCTTCCCTCCTCTGGCGAACACCCGATCAACCCAGGGTGCGCCATTTCGCTGACTGGTGGGCAGCACGAGAAAATCGCGGGCGCGGGTCATGCCTACGTACAGCAACCGCGCCTCCTCTGCAAGCGCCGCTTCGGTCGTGGCGGCCTTGTGCCGGCTTTCTTCCAGTGCGTCCACCCAGGGAATTCCGGAAGACAGGCGACCGTAGGGATTCACCCAGTAGCGAAGCCACCGGTCCGCAAGCGGCCGACGGAGATCTACCGGTGCGGAGGGGTCGTCGGGAACGACCGCGCGTCCCCAAACGTCGGCCCGCAGGGCTTGATCCAGGTCGAAGCATACCACTACCGGCCACTCCAGTCCTTTACTCCGGTGATAGGTGAGCACATTGACCGCATCCGGTCGCTCGCTGGCCCCCTGCATATCTTCCCCTTCCCGGATCAATTGATTCAGGTATAGCAGATAGCCCCCGAGGGAAGCCGCCCGGTGCTGCTGGTGGCAATTCTCTTCGTAGGCCATCGCCAGCCGCCGCAGTTCGTCGATATTAGCCAGTCGCTGTTCTCCGTCACCCCAACCAGCCGCTATGCGCCGGAGGTCGATGCGTTCTACGACCAGGTTGATGATCTCACTGGTGGAATGCTCGGCCGTGGCCTCGCGCAGCGATTCCAGCTGCCCCAGGATGGCTTCCTCCGTTCCCCAGGCCGCCTTGGGATCGTACTCCAGGTGATGGAGGCGGTGATCGATGATGTCCGGCAGGTCGCGCCGGCTACCAAAGAGCATGATCTCGGCGATCGACAGGCTATCGGTACCGTCCAGCATATATTTCAGACACGCCAGCAACAGGGTGGCCTCGGCGGTCTCGAGTAATCCTTTACGGGCAATGGCCGCCGGAATGCCCTGCTTGGCCAGCTCGGCGGCTACGTCCGCACAGCGGTAGTTGGACCGACACAAAATGGCGATATCCCCCGCCCGGAGCTTCCGTTCTTCACTGCCCCCCTTGGGGAGTACCGGGTGGGGATTAGCCAGCAGTTCGCGGATCGCCTTCACGAGGGTGGCGATCATGAAGCCGTTGCTGTGGCGGGTCTTTCCCTCCGGGGTGAAGTGCCAGTGGATGAGTCCGTGTGTCTCGGATAATTGCTCGCTCTCCTGCGGACTGAACCGGCTGCCCCGCCGGGTCCGTACCGGTTCCAGGGCGACCTCCGCCGCGGTAAATTCCGGAAAGGCGGATACGAACAGGCTATTGCAGGCGTAGACGATATCCTCCCGGCTCCGCCAGCTTTTTCGCTGGATGTTTGCCGGATCGATCGGTCCGTTGGCGTGCATCACCGCCGCCATCAGCCGGGGTTCGGCGCCACGAAACCCGTAAATGCTTTGTTTGGGATCTCCCACCCATACGCTCTGCTTCGCCAGTTGACTCAGCTGTAGGAAAATGGCCAACTGGATCGGAGAAGTATCCTGGAATTCGTCGACCATCAGCAGATCGAGCTCCCGGGAGAGCGTCTCCCGTACGCTGTCGTTCTCCAGAAGTCTGAGCACGAGCACCTCCATATCGGTGTAGTCGATCCGGCCGCGGCGCTTTTTATAGCTGTCGTATTCCTCGATGGAGGCCTGGGCGAAATCGAAGAGCATTTCCTGGTACCGGCGGAGGTCTTCCTGGAAATCGGCGAGGCTGGCGTGCCGCTCCCCGAGTTCCACCAGTTCGGTCACCAGGTCCCGGCTCTTCGCACCGACCTCACCGGCAAACCGTCCGAGTTTGGCGTAGTTGACCCAGGGAAGGTAGCCGCGCTGTTTGAGGTCGCCGAGCATGGACCGCAGGGCCTGCGCGGCGGTATCCGTTTTCTTGGTTCCGTCCGCCTCGTTGTCCAGTAGGGCTTCGAAGGTTTCTTTCAAGATGCGTTCGGCCCGCGTCCGGTACTGACTCAGACTTAAGTTCGTATCGACGGGGGGAAGAAATTCCTGCAAGCTCTGCCAGCTATTGGTCTTACTGCGCTCGATATCCGCTGGAGTAAAATTGTTGCCCCGGATCACCTCGACGAGCCCCAGGACGTCCTTGCGCCAGTTATATTTCTCCCCGGAGGTGCTCAGGCTCAGTCGGTCCACCAGGGCTTCGATCTCCTGAATCTGGCCCAGGCTTATCACGGCGGCCATGCTTAAATTGAACAGTCGCTGGTGGTCGCCGTCGGCAATGATGTCGACCTGCGGACTCACCCCAGCCTCGAAAGCGAAGCGTCGTAAGAGCTTGACGCCCAGCCCGTGGACCGTACCGATCAGGGCGTTCGACAGCTCTCCGGCCTCGCGGGTCATCCCTTCCCGCAGTAATTTGACGCGGACGCGCTCCTTGAGCTCCGCCGCCGCCCGCTTGGTGAAGGTGGTTGCGATAATCCCCTCCGGCCGAACCTCGCCGCTCGTCAGCAAAGCGGCCATCTCCAGGGTCAGGCGGTAGGTTTTTCCGCTACCCGCCCCCGCGGAGATGAGCTTGAGGTTGTTGAGCAGGCCTGGCATCTTCGTCATGCCGACAATGTAAACAAAATGTTAGTCAATCCTTCCCCGCCGCGGTCAACACCCGTTCACGAATTTTTTCCAGTTGCTCCCGAAGCCACCCGTCCAAATTGCGGTACCACTCCAGGTGGGGGGAGAATTCGGTACATTCAACGCACTGCGTTTCCTCGAACCCTTTCGTGCAGTTCGGGCAGATCGCGGTCGTTTCGAAGGTGTCGAAACGGGTTCCGCAGGCATCGCAGGTCCAGTACGGCCGACCGTCCGGCTCCCAATCACATTTCGGGCAGGCAATTTTTACTTCCATATTCTTCAGATAAGCATCTCGAATAGAATCGGCTGGTCGTTCAGGTGTTCGTAGCGCAGGCGGCGGGCCTCCATACGCTGCACCAGCTCCTCGAAATCGCCCCGCCTTCCGAGTTGAATGCCCACCAGCGCGGGGCCCATGGCGCGGTTGTGTTTCTTGGTGTACTCGAAGTGGGTGATATCGTCTTCCGGTCCGAGTACGTCGAGGAAATCGCGCAGGGCCCCGGACCGCTGGGGAAATTCCACGATGAAGTAGTGCTTCAGCCCGGCGTACATCAGCGCCCGCTCCTGGATCTCCGGGGTACGGGTGATGTCGTTGTTGCCGCCACTGACCACGCACACGATGTGCTTCCCGCGCAGGTCGCCCAGTTGATCGAGTACGGCGATGGATAGGGCACCGGCCGGCTCCACCACCAGGCCGTCTTCGTTGTAGAGGTCGAGCATGACGCCGCAAACCTTTCCCTCGTCCACGAGCTCAATCCGGTCCACCGTATCCCGTACGATGGGGAAATTATGCTTGCCCACCCGGCGCACCGCGGCGCCGTCCACGAAACTGTCGATCCGGTCCAGGGTGATCACCTCACCCGCCTGCAGGCTTTTGAACATCGCGGGGGCCCCGGAGGGCTCGACGCCGATCAGCTTGGTCTGCGGACTGAGCTGGCTGAATACGCTGCCGATGCCGGCGCTTAGACCGCCGCCACCTACCGCCATCACCAGCAGGTCGATTGGCTTGGTTGCCGCGTCGAGGATTTCCAGTCCTACCGTTCCCTGGCCCGCGATCGTTTTCGGATCGTCAAAGGGGTGTACGTAGGTCAGCCCCCGCTCCTCGGCCACGCGCATGCTCTCGTTGTAGGCGTCGTCGTAGGTGTCGCCGATCAGTACCACCTCCACGTAATCGCCGCCGAACATGCGCACCTTGCGCACCTTCTGGGCGGGGGTCACCACCGGCATGAAGATCACCCCTCTCACCTGCATGGCGTTACAGGCGTAAGCGAGCCCCTGGGCGTGGTTGCCCGCACTGGCGCACACGACGCCGCGTTCGCGCTCCTCCTGGCTCAGGGACGCCATCTTGTTGTAGCTGCCGCGGATCTTATAGCTCCGTACTTCCTGCAGATCTTCCCGCTTCAGGTAAATCTCCGCGTCGTACAGCCGGCTGAGCCGGGTACTCTTCATGAGGGGCGTTTCCAGCGCGATGCCCCGTAGCCGGTGCCGCGCTTTGATGATTTCTTCTACCGTGATGGGGCTGACCGATTGCTGTGTCATTCCGTAAAGGTAGCTAGCCAAACGTTGTGCGCCGGGGCGCGGGTGCGCCGATTTTCCGATACCTAACACCAACTTTACTACCCAATTACCCTCGCTAATCCCGGGCCGGATAGAACGTACGTTGAGCCGCCAGGCCGGCCCCTGCGCGAACCGAGTTGCATCCAATATCTTTACCGCATGGAGGTAATCGAAATCGGCCGCACGGGTAGGCCCCATGGCATCAAGGGGGAACTCAGCGTATTCGTGGAGGAGGTTTACGAAGACGATCTGCTGGCTGCGAAGGCGGTGCTCATCGGGGAGCCCCCCATCCCCTACTTCGTACGATCGTTCCGTACCGGAGGAAAGCTGACGGTCAGTCTCGAGAATTTTGATACTCGGGAGGCCGTCGTTCTCCTGTCCGGAAAGCCCCTCTGGTTGCCCGCCGATCAGGTGACCGGCGAGGCCGAAGTGGAGGGTACGCCCTGGGACGGCGTAGTAGGTTTTATGATCGAAGCCGAGGGCTACCCGCCACTGGGGCCCATCGAAGACATCATCGATCTCCCCGAGCACTACCTCGCGGAGCTTACCCACAACGAAAAGACCGTATTCATTCCCCTGCACGAGGACCTGGTGCTGAACGTGCGGGAAACGGATACGGTCCTGGAAATGCAGCTGCCCAGGGGCCTGCTGGAGTTGGGGAGCTAGTGCACCATCAGCTTTCCCGACTGGCGGCCGGCGGGGCCGTCCACGTGGAAGAGATACATGCCGGCGGGTAGGTCGCCTACCGGCCAGTCCATCTGGCTGTTGCGGTTGCCCCCTTCTATGACTTGTTGGCGGAGCTGACGACCGTTTAGATCCGTAAGCGAAGCACCGTAGCGGCCGGGCTGACCGGCGTTAAAACGGACGGTCACGGTTTCGGTAGCGGGGTTCGGCGCGATCGAGGCGGCGTAGTCGGCGATCGGCTGTCGAGCCGACGTCGTCTCGGTTTCGATGATGGTTGCCATGAAAAGTTCAAGATTTACCCCCCAGCTCTCATAAAAGGTATCGTAGTAGAGTTGGGTGCCAATCGGATATATTTCGAGGACATTAGTACCGTCACCACAATTGAAGTACGTAGAAGCAACACCGATATAACCTGTAGTATCCGCAACATCGTTGTAGACGCCAGTAAGGTTAATCCCTACGAAAAAGGAATCATTGGATACTTCCACTGGATTGGAGAAGGTAAACGAGATAAAATCTTCTAAATCGATGTCTTCAAGGAGCACGGTATCGCTGGTGCCTAAAGGAGCGTCGAGATTGCCGCTCGCATCCAGTTCGTCGTAGACGACGGCAAACAGATAGCCATCGTTTATTGTTTCGGCGCCAATTTCAAAGAAGGTCGTAATAACCTCAGTGATTTGAAAGTTTTGCGTCTCGGTATAAACAAACCGTTGAAGCTTCTCATAATCGGAATAGGTATTTGAACCAGTAAGAAATCCTTCGAATGCTTCGTTTTCGTCAAAATAGGCCGTAATCCCTTTGTTTGGATTTGTGAAACAGGTATCGTTTACAAATCCAGGAAAAATGGTGTCGGAAACCGCTTTGGCCAGTGATACCGGTAATTCTAGCGATCGCGAGGGCATCGCCTTCAACTGGGTGATTGGTCGCTGGGCGAAGGCAGTAAACGGTAAAAGGAAGAGAAAGAGCAGTTGGAGTAACATTTTCATCATCGGGGGAGGTTTGTGTTGTTCGGTTGTAGATGATGAATGTCGCCATTTTGTTGATTCTTTCGGCTGATTTCGTCGGCGTTGGGAAATAATTAAGACGGCATCCTCACTTTTGTCCGGTAAGCGGCCATATGGCGGGCGATGTATTTACCGAGGATGTCGAACTCCAGGTTCACCCGGTCGCCGGGCCGCAGGTTCTTGAAATTGGTGTGGGCGTAGGTATAGGGAATGATCGCCACCTTGAAGCTGTCGTCGTCGGGCTCCACTACGGTGAGGCTCACGCCGTTGACACATACGCTGCCTTTGTCCACGAGTAAATCCTCGCTGTCGTAGCGAATCGTGTAGTACCAGCTGCCCCCGGCTTCTTCGACCGCCACGCACTCCCCGACGGTATCGACGTGGCCCTGTACGATGTGGCCGTCGAGCCGGGCCCCGGCCTGCATGGCCCGTTCCAGGTTTACCTCACTGCCCTCGGTCCATTCAGCGAGCCGGGTCCGGTTGAGGGTTTCGCGGATGGCGGTCACGGTGTGGGTGCCATCCGCTTTAGCCACCACCGTGAGGCATACCCCATCGTGGGCCAGGCTCTGGTCGATCTTCAGGTCGTCGCTGATCGGGCTGGCCACGGTGAAGTGGACGTTGTCGGCTTCCCGTTCGATACGGACGACGGATCCGGCGGCTTCGATGATTCCGGTAAACATAATGGGTGGGTTTTACGCGATCCGCTTCCGGTCGCTATTCGATGACGACTTTATGGAAGTCGAAGGGTACAACAACCGAAGCGCTGCGGCGGTCGAACTGCAGAGAGTGGGGGAGGAGTGATCCGTTCACTTCCACCCGACCCGGGGCGTGCTCCAGTCCGATCAACCGAATGTTGGCGTAGCGGAAGCTGGCGTTGTATTGTCCGCTTTTTTCCTGTTCAATGGTGATGGATTTGCCTTGCTGCCGGAGGTGAAAGCTGCGTTTGGTAAATTGATCGACCTGGTAACCGTAGCCTTCTCCCGCGTCCCAGTACATTGCTCCTGCGCCCCGCTCCGCCAAAAAGACGGTCAGGTTAAGGGTATCGGCCCCGGCCAGCTCCCGGGTGTGCTGAACTACGTCAACCGTAGGCACGATAGCCCCCGCCCGCACGAAGATGGGAAGCCGGTCCGCCCGCAACCGCGCCCGCACTTTCTGGGCGCCGTTGTAGCGCTTGCCGGTGAAGTAATCGTACCAGTCCCCCTTTGGCAAGTAGACGCCCAACGACTTGTTGCCAGGCTCCACTACCGGACATACTAACAGGTCATCCCCGGCCAGGAACTGGTCGCCGAACTGCCGGCAGAGCGGATCCACCTGATCGTAAAAGAAGAGATTGCGCAGCACGGGAATACCGGTTTCCACGTGGCGCTGAAAAGCCGTGTACAGGTAAGGCAGCAGTCGGTACCGTAGCTCGATGGCCTTCCGGTTGTGGTCGGTATGTTGGCCGCCGTGGGCCCAGGGTTCCTGGTCCTGGCGGTTCAAGGCCTCGGCTTCCTTCACCTCATCGGCTTCGACTTCGGCTGCACCATCCGTGTTGTTCCCCATACTGTGCACCCGCATGAGGGGGTGGAAAACCGCCAACTGCAGCCAGCGAGTCAGCAGTTCGGGGGAGGGCTCGTCGACGAATCCACCGATGTCGGTGCCGCAGAAGCTATAGCCGCTAATCGCCAGACGCAGGCACTGGCGGTTGGCGAGTGCCAGGTGTTCCCAGCTGGCGATATTATCGCCGGTCCAGAGGGAGGCAAAGCGTTGTCCACCGCTGAAGCTGGCCCGACCGAGCAGGAAGGGACGCTTCGCGGGCAGCAACTGCTTCAGTCCCTCGAAGGTGGCCCGGGTCATCTGCATGCCGTAAATGTTGTGGGCCTTTTTGTGGTCGCCGGTAAAGCCGTCGTAATCGTGGCGTACGTCCAGGGGGAAGGTCAGGGCCGTGACCTTGAACATTGCCGGCTCGTTCATGTCGTTCCAAAAGCCGCTCACGCCCTGCTCCACGTAGAGTTCGCGGTAGAGGGTGCCCCACCAATCCCGCACCCGGGGGTTGGTATAGTCAGGCCAGACGCACTCCTGCGGCCAGACCGGGCCGATCATCATTTCCCCGGTACTGCGGCGGCAAAAGGCATCGCGTTCTACGCCGTCTGAATACACGGGATAATCCGGATCGACGCGAATGCCCGGATCGATCATCACCACGGTGTGGAAACCGTCTTCCCGTAGTTCCCGGATCATCCGTTTTGGATCGGGAAAGTGCTCCGGGTCCCAGGTGAAGCAGCGGTACCCGTCCATGTAGTCGATATCCAGGTAAATGGCATCGCAGGGGATCTTTTTCTCGCGGAAGGTCGCCGCGACTTCTTTTACCCGGGTTTCGGGGTAGTAGCTCCAGCGGCACTGATGATAGCCGAGGGCCCACAGCGGGGGGAGCTCCGGTCTACCGGTGAGGTCGTGGTAGCGGCGGGCCACGTCGTCGAGCCGGGGACCGTTAATGAAGTAGTAGTCGAATTCTCCGCCGTCGGTCCACACGGTAGCCAATCCGTCGGAATGGCTGTTGAAGTCGAAGCAACTGCGGTAAGTGTTGTCTACGAAGATTCCGTAAGCTTTGCCTTCCCGGAGTCCATAAAAGAAGGGGATGGTTCGATAGAGGGCATCGCGTTCTTTTCCGTAAGCGAAGGAGTCGCTGTTCCAGTTTTCGAACCACCGGCCCTGCAGGTCGGTGTTCCAGGCTTTATCGCCCAACCCGTAAAAAGCTTCGCTCGGGTCGGTACGAAATTGCAGGCGCATCTGGTCGAGTCCGTGCATGAGGGTGAAGCGGGAGTAGAACGGCGCCGCGTAAGCGTGCAGGACGGTTTCACTTCCCCGCTCGGTGATGCGGATGGAAGCGTCCGCCCTCTCGATCCGGATGGCGAGGGTCCGGGTGGATAGGACGAATCCATCCGGATCCTCCTCCAGGTCGATCGCTGCTTCCTGCGGCTTGGCCTTCGGATCCCGGGCGTAGCTGAAATCGTCGGCTTCCCGGCCGTAGGAAAAAAAGAAGCGAACGATGTCGTCGTTCCATATCTGTAGGCCGAGGTGCACCTGGCCCTCTCCCTCCACGAGGTACGTTTGTGAAGACTGCTGCCGGATGGCGCTGACGCGGCCGACGTAATGATCGTAGTACACGTCATCATAGCGCAGGGTACTGACCGTGTCTTTTTCATTAATGGTACCGGGGGCGGTGTGGTAGGGCAGACGCGCGGTCTTCTGAATCTTGGCCATGGGTGCAAGGTAAGCGGTTAACAAAACTTACGCACCCCGGTCACCCGATAGGGCAGGAAAGTGCATAAGGGCATTGCCAATGAGAAAACGATAAACCCGGAAAGACGGATCCGGATCACCAAACCCATAGCTCGAGGGAGCAAACCTACTAAACGCCGCCGTTCAGCGACCAGTCGTACTCCAGGAAATACAGTTGCTTCTTGGTAGGGATGTCGGTTCGGAGATAGCGATTCAGGAATTCCGTCACGTTGCCGAAGTCCTCGGCATACCAATCGAAGAGAGGGCTGACCCGCACCACTTCCTCCTGGGTGACGTTGAACTCCTCGTTGTTGATGAAATTCCGGGTCTGCCGCTCCAGCATCGCGTCCAGGTTCTCCGCGGTGTAGGCCGAGGTGGCCAGGGGCGGACAACTGACCGCCGCACACACCAGGGCGAAGTGGATGCGGGGCTCGGCGAAATTGGGCCGAATGATTTCGTGCTCGATTTGGTTCAGGCTATAAGCGTCTCCGTCCAGGGTGATAAATTTTTGATCCCAGGGTTCGTCGATTTCCCGGATGCTTTTTACGGACCAATTGTCCAGGATCAGTTTGATGGTGAAGGCGTTGTACGCATTGATCCAGTAGGCAAGGGCTTCCTCGTTACTCCAGGAGTTGTCCGGAACTTCCTCCGCCAGGGTGCTTAGGTAGCCGTTGAGCGCTTCTACGTCCTGGCGAAAGCCCGCATAATTCACGGTGCCGGAGCCGCTTACGTGGCGGGATAGGAGCGACGACCAGGCGGCGTGGCTAGGTCCCTGCGGGCGAATAGGTTGTTGAGCGGCAGGCGTGGAAATGGGTGCCGGGGCCTTGTTGGTTGGCGGGGGTGGGGCAACGGCAGGACGAAGTGGTGAGGCTACTTCCCGGACGAGCGTCTCCTGCGGGGGGGCCTCCGGTGTTTGTTCCCGGGTGTATTCGATCTGGTCCTGGACAATGGTATCGGCCATGATCGGTTCGGATACGGATTCGGCTCCTTGGACATCGGCGGGAGGACCCTCGGTACAACCAAGCAACAAGGGGAAGATACAGATCAGCGTAAACGCCTTGAACATGATACAGAGTTTCGGATACGGTCAGGTAACGCCGCTGACCGGGCCGGGAGTTCAAGGGTGGCGTTTGGAGAAATGGTTTATTCACCCTCGACTACAAATTAGGAAGCGGTGGCCGTAGGGAAGGGTGCGGTGGATCCGCATGATGCACCGAAATTGATGTATTGCTATTTAAGGAACATATTCAGGAAATAGTCACATGCTATTACTGAAACCTTAGGAGGAGACAAAAAAAGACCCGCGCTTGCGCGCGGGCCGAAAAAAAGCTTTCTAACTACCATAATAACAAAAGTCACGGCGCAAAATGCCGTTAAAAAACTGCTCTTATTGATGCGGGAGGATTTTCATCCGGGTAAGCCAGCCCCGGACATGGGGCGGCAAGTTCTAGAGTAGGTTAGGTGTTGGGGTTTCTCATGGAGTTACAGCATTAACGGCCGAACCCACCCACAATCACCCCATATACGTGGGGGGACCAGAAAATTTAGTTGGTAAGCTAGCTGGCAGGCACCAACGAACAAGGCCCCCACGCACAGCGTGGAGGCCTTGATTGAATGTAAATTTACCGTTATAACAAAGCAATTTAAAGGTTTACAATCGCAGTAAGTTGGATAAGGGAGCAGCGACAAAAGTTCATCTGCGCCGGTAATACTAGGTTTGAATGAGAGACACAAGGATGGAGAAAATATTCCCCTTAAATCGTTAAAACAAATGTAGGGCAATGCCCGAGGGGTCCGACCCCACACCCGTGGGGTTTTCATAATTTTTTTCTGCGTTTAGGTTTCGACACCGGCTGGTATTGCCGGAATCCCGGTAAGCGGGCAACCGATTCTACTTTGCGGTTCCAGTTTTCCTTACGGGATGCTGCAGACAAGATTCGGTTGATGGGCGCGATATTGGCCCGACCGGTCAGGAGGGCGCAAAAAAAACAGGTCCGTACGTTGCACCGTACGGACCCTATTAATCTTAATTTGTCTACTAAGTTAACCGTCAACGGGCGAATGGCCCCAAAAAACACTTCGAAAAACTCGAGTAGAAAGCTAAAGAAGGCTTCTACTCCCGTGAGTAAATAGGTTTATAAATGAGAGATTTGAAAAAGCGGGACAATTCCCGCTGTCGATAAATCAAAGATAGGCTACTGTTAAACCGGTATTACCCCACAACAATGGGGTCCCCCCATTTTCCGGTTAAATTTTTCTCAACGCCGCCATTTTTTTCCGGGTCGTTCGGAGAACTTGTCCCGGGGGTGGTGAGGTTGTGCAGCCATTAGCCCCCCTGTAAACCATGACCATCACCCTACACCAAGGAGATATCACCAAGCTGGAGGTAGACGTCATCGTAAACGCCGCGAACAGCAGTTTGCTCGGAGGGGGTGGGGTAGACGGTGCAATTCACCGGGCGGGTGGAGAAGAAATTTTAGCGGCCTGCCGGAAAATCCGGGCGCGGCAGGGGGGGTGTCCTACGGGAGAAGCCGTGATCACTACGGGCGGAAAGCTCCCCGCGCGGTACGTCGTCCACACCGTCGGTCCTGTCTGGCAGGGGGGAGCTTCGGAGGAGGCCGAACTGCTGGCCCGGTGCTACCGGCGCGCACTGGAATTGGCCGAAGGGGTTGAGGCCCGCCGCGTCGCTTTTCCGAATATCAGTACCGGAGTCTATGGCTACCCGAAAGAGCAGGCTGCCCGCGTGGCCTGGTCAGCGGTACGGGATTTCCGAGCTACCCACCTACGGGAAGTCGTATTCGTCTGTTTTGACGCGGAGAATTTTTCCGTCTACGAGCGGTTGATCAGCGAGGAATAGAAGGAGGCGTGAGGGCCGAGCTTACTTACTGGATGCCTCCAGGTAATCCTCGAAGGAGGTCGTGGTGTAATGACCGCCACCGATGTACTGAATTTCCCGGAGGAGGTTCTCAGCAGGTTTGAAGCCGGGGCTGATCGAGATGCGTTTCTGTTCGGCGTCGAGATAAACGATGCTCGGATAGCTCATCCGGCCGTCGAGCAGCGCTACGGCTAGTTGGTGGACGCCGCGACGCCCCACGGATTCATCGTAGTCAAACTGGTGACCGTCGTAGGTGATGGTTTCCCGCTGCTCGGCGTCCAGCTTTACCGCGTAGAAGTGTTCCTTTATGTAGGCTACCACCGCTTTATCCTGAAAGGAGGTCTTATCCATGCGTTTGCACCAACCGCACCAGTCGGTATAG
The DNA here is from genome assembly GCF_002934605.1 of Neolewinella xylanilytica. GTDB lineage: Bacteria > Bacteroidota > Bacteroidia > Chitinophagales > Saprospiraceae > Neolewinella > Neolewinella xylanilytica. The sequence continues at coordinate 2,038,285 of NZ_PTJC01000006.1, read as the reverse complement.
ACGTCAACCAGTAGTTGTCGTGGCTCGGTCTTACTGCGCTCGATGGCCTCCTCCCAGCTGATCCACTCGATTTGGGCGGAGAGTGTACCGGATAGGAGAAGCAGAAGGATAGGTAGGATTGTTTTCATAGCAATGCGGTTGCACTATTGATAAATGCTTAGCCCCGTCGGATATTTCATTTTCGGTCAAAATTTAGGACAGGGAACCGCCGCATCGTCGTCTGACAAACCGATAAAGGAGGCACTTAGCTCGAAGGTGCTTCGGTTTCGACTGCCCCCCATTCCGTTTCCGAAAACACCCGCATCGTAGCTAAAGCCGAACAGAAAATCGCCTACTTCCAGTCCGGCGAAACCAATTACACTGCTTCCCTGGTAACTACTTTGCTCCTGCGCCAGCCGCAAAAGCGCCCCGATCTGGAAGGCCGTCTGTTCATTGCTCGGCGCTTCGAACCGCAGGTGGGTTCCGAGGAGGGCCATTGCGTGCGGTCCCTGCGTGAGGTAGTAAACCCGGGGCAGCAATTCGATAGTCCGGTTGAGGGGCAAACGTAGGCTGAGGTAACCACTGTAGCGGGCATAGAGGGTATTGGTTACTTCGATGTCTTCGCCGGCGGTTTCGGAAGCATAAAAGGACTGTTCGGGCTGACTGATATGGTGGACCGCCAGCCCGGCCACCAATCCGGCGCCCCGTTGGGGGTTGGAACTATAGTTGATACCGAAGTGGTAATCGCCGAAGGAGACGCTGCTTTCGGGTAACACCTCGCCGCCGCTACCCGGCAGGTAAGTCGTGCTGCCATCGAACTCATCCTCGAAGGTGAGCTCCCCGTAGCCCAGACTACGTTGCGCAATGCCGACCTGAACGCCCGCACTTATCTGCTGAATCCCCCGGCCGTCCAGGTGTTTGTGGTAGGCGCCGCCCAGCAGCATCTGGTTGCTCGACAGGCCCGCTGCGGCCATGCGATCGTTGAGGAATACGACGCCGCCGCCGAAGGCATCGCTGCTGCGTCTTTTCGGGTCGGTCCGGTAGTGAAAGTCGGCGGCGAATGCCGTTGTACTGAAGGGCGTTTCCATCACTTGCGCCCACTGGCTACGGTGGTTGATCACTGCGCGGTAGCGGCCGGCAAAGAGCCCCGTAAGGGCCGGATTCAGCGTGGTGGGAGAAGCGAAAATTTGGGAAAAGGTGGGGTCCTGGGCAGCAGCCGGAGCACTGCCCAATCCGATTAAAGCCCCGATCACTACCATAAGTCGCCAATGCACCATACCACAAAGGTAAGCTGCCGCATCGCATCCCGCCACCGGCTGCCTATCTTGCCGCCATGCCATCCGAACCCGCCCTCGGGCGATATACCGTAGCCCCCATCTGGAGCCGACCCCGGGCCCGTAGTATCATGCGCAGTCAGCTGTTGCTCGGCGAGCCGGTCGACGTCCTGGAAGATTTTGGAGAGTATGCCCGCATCAGTTTTGACGGGGGGCGGGCCGAGGGCTTCGTGTCGCGGGATCAATTGTTACCGGTATCGCCCGCCCTGCACGCCGCCCAGACCACCCATCCCGCGTACGCGCTGGAACTTTTCGGTATGCTGCTCGGTGATTCTTTCGGGATGCCGGTTACCTTCGGTGCCCGGCTGCCGGCCTACGACGGACTTCAACTCCACCACGACGGGCGGCGCTTTCTATATTCCGGACAGGCGGTCCTTGCCGCCGACCTCACGCGGGACGCGGCCCTGCTGCTGCGACTCGGCCGGAAGTGGCTCTACGTACCCGAGCTGCCCGGGGGCCGGACGCCGACCGGTATCGGGAATGCCGAGCTCATTCAGCTCCTTATCGGGTTACTCGGCGTTGATTTGCCCCGCACCGTGGCCCCCATGAGCACGGGCGGCACACCAGTGGATTTCGTGGAGCAGTGCCAGAGCGGCGACCTGGCGTTTTTTGACGACGGTCGGGGCGGCATTCGTCACGTAGGTATCCTGCTGCCCGGGAGCCAGGTGTTGCACGTCTACGGCCGGGTAAGGGTAGACGCGGTGGACCATTACGGGGTCTTCAACCGGGAAACCGGCCGGTACACCCATCGCCTGCGCATCGTCCGGCGTTTTTTGCCGGATACCGCCCCGGCCGGGCAAATCCGCCTGGACGATCGCTTCGCGGAAGGTCCAAAGGACAGTCAACAGATACTAATTTTTTGATTACCTTTCGCTACTTGCCGTTTCGTCCGAACAACCTTCGGGGTTTAGCGTAGAAGCAGCAGTATTTCATCCTTCGGGAAACCCATAATCTGCATGTCGAGACTCGTTATCATATCCAATCGTTTACCGATCACCGTCAATCGTACGGACGGGGAATTGCATTACCACCCGAGTGCCGGCGGACTGGCCACGGGCCTGAATTCCCTCGACGATTCCTACAATAAAATCTGGATCGGCTGGCCCGGCCAGGATATCACCAATGAATGGGAGCGGGAAGCGATCCGCAATGACCTGATGAAGCGCAGCCTCGTACCGGTGTTCCTCACCGAGCGCGAAATCGATTTGTACTACGAAGGCTATAGCAATAAAACCATCTGGCCCCATTTTCACTACTTTACGGAGTATACCGTTTACGACGATGAAATGTGGGCCGCCTACCAGGAGGTCAACTTCAAGTTCTTTCAGGCCGTGGAAAACGTCCTTCGGGAAGACGATATGGTCTGGGTACACGATTACCAACTAATGCTGCTTCCGGCCATGATCCGGGACAAATTTCCCAAGATCAGCATCGGCTTCTTTCTGCACATTCCCTTCCCCAGCTACGAAGTCTTCCGCATCCTGCCGTGGCGTAAGGAGATCCTCGACGGTATTTTAGGGTCCGACCAGGTCGGTTTCCACACCTTCGGCTACATGCGGCACTTTCTGTCGGCCGCCTACCGCATCACGGGCTACGAGCACGAATTCGGCCGCCTCTCCATCGGGGACCGGCAGGTCAACGTGGACGTATTTCCCATGGGCATCGACTACGAAAAATACGCTCACCCCGACGTGGACGCCCAAAGCGACCAGAGTAGCGGGGAAATTCGAAAGCTGCACGCCAGCCGGAAAATCGTACTGAGCGTCGATCGCCTCGACTATACCAAAGGCATTCCGAACCGTATTCGCGCCTTCGGTCAGTTTATTCGCAACAACCCCGAGTACATCGGCAAGGTCAACCTGATCATGATCGTCGTGCCCAGCCGGGCCAACGTTCCCCAGTACCAGAGCCTGAAAACCGAGGTGGACATTCTGGTTAGCCAGGTCAACAGCGAATACAGCACCTTCGACTGGATGCCCATTCACTATTACTACCGCTCGCTGAATTTCGCGGCCCTGACCACCCTGTACAAGGAAGCCGACATTGCTCTGATTACCCCGCTGAGGGACGGCATGAACCTCGTAGCCAAGGAATACGTCGCGGCTAAGGAAGAATCTAAACGCGGCGTGCTGATCCTCAGCGAGATGGCCGGAGCCGTCTACGAACTCAACGACGGAGCGATCACGGTCAATCCGCAGAGCAGCCAGGACATCCAGGACGCGCTGGTCAAGGCCCTGGAAATGAGCGTGGAGGAGCAGCGGGAGCGGATGATAGAAATGCAGGAAAAGCTTCGCCAGTACGACGTCAAGCACTGGGCGGCCACCTTCATCAAAGAGCAGAAAAAACTTAAAGAAAAGAACAAGATGCACAGTACCACCCACCTGAGCGAAGCGGCGCTCGACGTCGTAGCCGACAGTTACGAGCAAGCCGGCCAGCGGCTGTTATTCATTGATTATGACGGCACGCTGATGTCTTTCGACCCGGATCCGCAAGCCGTTTGTCCGGACGATGAGGTACTCAACGTACTGAAGACGCTCGCCGCCGATCCTAAAAACACGGTGGTCATCAACAGCGGCCGGGACAAGGCTACTCTCCAAAAGTGGCTCGGCGATCTCGACGTCGAAATGGCCGCCGAGCACGGCGTATGGATGAAGGAAGGCGGTCGCTGGCAACTCAATCCCAACGTGGTGGACGGCTGGAAGCCCAAAGTCCGCGAGCTGCTCGAAAATCTGGTGGCCCGTACCCCCGGTTCCTTTATCGAGGAGAAAGATTACAGCCTGGCCTGGCACTACCGCAACATCGACCGTGACCTAGGTAACAAACGCGTCCGCGAATTCCGCGACATGCTCACTTACCTCATCCAGAATCAGGATCTTCAGGTGCTGGAGGGCAACAAGGTCGTCGAGATCAAGAACGCCGGCGTCAATAAGGGCAAGGCTACCCAGCATTGGGTCAATAAGGAAGAGTGGGACTTTATCCTCGGCATCGGTGACGACAGCACCGACGAGGATATCTTCCGCGCGCTGCCTGACTGGGGCGTTAGCATCAAGGTTGGCCCGGGACGTACCGCTGCCCGCTACAGCCTCACTGGCGTTACCGAAGTGCGGCGGTTTTTCAGCAAGCTCGGTCGCATAGCCGAACAGGCTAAATCCTGACGCAGAAAGGATTTTCCTTACGGGCGCCAGCTTCCGGTATCTGCGGAAGCTGGCGCCCGCATGTAGGCCCGAATGACCGGAAAGACACCAATTTCTGATGTCCTAAGGTTAAACCCCAAAGCATCACGCTGGTAGGGTCGTACCGGACAACCGGGACCTTCAGCACCTCGATGATGATTTACGGTGTAGCTTAGTTTGGTATCCGCGCACTAGCGTTAGGGGACCCAAGAGCCGGTGAGATTTACCCTCGTGCCTTGTCCTCAAACAACTCCACAACTACGCACGATAATCCTTCGGGATAACCAGCCATTTAAGACCGCAGCGCGGTCCAACCCACATTGCCCGGAGTGAAACTCCGGGTATGTGGAGGAAAGTGTCATCGACTGCAGTACAGTCGAACCCAACGCCCGTATGAGGCCCTAATACCCCAGGATCTGCAGCATACTTTCCGCCGACTGCTTACCGGCCAGTACGCGATCCGTCAGGTTGCCCTCTTCGTCGATGTCGATGATGATGTGCTGCGGGCTAGGTATCATGCAGTGCTTGATACCGCCGTAACCACTGATGGAGTCCTGGTAGGCACCGGTGTGGAAGAACCCGAGGTAGAGCGGTTCGGTATCCCCCTCCTTATCCACCGGGAGGTAGACCTGGCTTTCATGAATCTCGGAGTTGTAGTAGTCCGAATTGTCGCAACTGAGCCCGCCGATGTTCACCCTTCGGTAGTCGCGGTCCCACTTATTGATTGGCAGTAAGATAAACCGTTCCCCGATGCCCCAAGCGTCGGGTAGGGTGGTCATGAGCGAATTGTCGATCATGTACCACATTTCACTGTCGTTCTGTTGCTTACGGGCGAGGACCGAAAAGATCGTAGCGCCGCTTTCGCCGACCGTGTACTTACCGAACTCGGTGAAGATGTCGGGTTCCGGTACGCCATCCTCCTCGCAGGCATCGAGGATGTTTTTGACGATTTCCCGGACCATGTACTTATAGTCGAACTCGAAGCCGAGGCTGTTGCGGATCGGCATACCACCCCCGATGTTCAGGGCGTGCAGATTCTGACTTTCTTTCTTCAGTTCACCGTACAGCCGTACGGCTTTCTTTAGCTCCCCCCAGTAGTAGAGGGTATCCTTGATTCCGGTATCGACGAAAAAATGAAGCATGTGGAGCTCGAGCTTCGCGCTGTTTTTGATCCGGTCGCGGAACAGCGGCAACACATCGCCGTAGCGAAGGCCGAGGCGGCTGGTATAAAACTCGAAGTTGGGCTCTTCTTCCGTAGCCATCCGGATGCCGATCTTGGCCACGCCTTCCACGTGCTCCTCGTAGTAATCGAGTTCGTGGTAGTTGTCGACCACGGAAATGACATTCTCGAACCCGTCGTTCATCAGCCCCACGATGCCGGCCAGGTAGTTTTCGGGTTTGAAACCGTTGCAGACAATCTGGATCTTTTTATCCAGCTTCTTGCGGGCGTGCAGTCGCCGGATGAGATCTACGTCGTAAGCGGAACTGATCTCCAGCTGTACGTCGTGGTCGAGGGCCTCCTCCACCACGTGGGCGAAGTGGCTGCTTTTCGTGCAGTAGCAGTATTCGTACTGGCCCGCGTAGCCCTGTGCCCGCATGGCCCGTCGGAACAAATTTCGCGCCTCCTTGATCTTTCGTCCGATACTCGGTAAGTAGGTAAGCTTGAGCGGGGTGCCGTATTTCCGGATCAGGTGGATTAACGGGATGCGGTTGAAAGTCAGGTACCCGTTGTCCATATCGAAGCCTTCCTGGGGAAAGTAGAAGGTCTGGTCAATCAGGTCGAAGTATTTGTTGGCCACTAACAGCTGGTTTTGGGGCCGCAAAGATAGCGCATGGCGACGGAGCGCGGGTGCAACATCAACAAACCGGTTTTTAGCGCGTGAATTCTATATTTACCGGATGCAGTACATTAGCCTCCGCAACCTAAAATTCATGCTCCACGAAGTCCTCGACCTGGCCGGGCTGCAGGACAGCGAGCGCTTCGGCGGGTTCGACGACGAGGCCATCGACCTCAGCCTGGATGCCGCCCGCCAGCTGGCCGACCAGTACCTCTGGCCGGCCTACCGGAAGATGGATAAGGAGAAGGCCTACTACCGGGACGGGGAGGTCCACGTGCTACCCGAGGTTCGGGAGGGGATGCGCGCCCTCGGAGAAAGTGGGTGGCTGAGCGCCGCCTGGGGATTCGAGGAAAGCGGACAACAAATGCCCCTCACCGTCCAGAACGCCGGAAGCATGATCTTTCAGGCCGCCAACGGGAACCTGGCCGCCTACGGCTTTCTGACCACCGGCGCGGCCAACCTCATCCGCGAGTTCGGCTCCGACGATCTCAAAGCCACCTACCTCCCCCGCATGGCCGCCGGGGAATGGCAGGGCACCATGGCCCTCACCGAACCTCAGGCGGGAAGCTCCCTCACCGACATCACGACCTACTACGAACGACAGGAAGATGGGAGCTACCGCGTCAACGGACAAAAGATCTACATCAGCGGCGGCGACCACACCGGCGTGGACAATGTCGTACATCTCCTCCTAGCCCGCCAGAAGGACGGCCCAAAGGGGATCAAGGGCGTTAGCCTGTTCGTAGTGCCCAAGTACCTCCCGACCGACGGGGGGCTACGGGACAACCACGTCACCACCGCGGGTATCTACGGCAAGATGGGCCAGCGCGGTTACGTGGCCGCTCATCTCATGTTCGGCGAACAGGGGCCGACCCGGGCCTTCCTGGTGGGGGGAGAGTTTCGCGGGCTCAACAATATGTTCCTCATGATGAACGAGGCCCGGATCGGTACGGGCATGATGGCGGCCGGCTCCGCCTCCGCGGCCTACTACGCCAGCCTCCAGTACGCCCGCGAACGGCCCCAGGGGCGTCACCCCGGAAATAAGGACGTGAACGTCCCCCAGGTACTGATTATCGAGCACGCCGACGTACGGCGTATGTTGCTATTCCAGAAGGCGGTAGTGGAAGGCAGCATTGCTCTTTTGTTGCAGTGCAGCCTGTACGAGGACACCTACCGCCTTCAACGGGACGAGCGGAGCAAATTGCTGTTGGAACTGCTCACACCGGTGGCCAAGAGCTTTCCTAGTGAGTACGGTAACGAAGCGGTGAGCATGGGTATGCAGGTGCTCGGAGGGGCCGGCTATACCGACGACTTTCCGCTGGAGCAGTTGTTCCGCGACATTCGGGTTAATTCGATTTATGAGGGAACGACCACGATTCACGGATTGGACCTGCTCGGTCGCAAAGTGATGATGGAAGGGGGGAAAACGGTGGCATACCTCTCCGAGGAAGTTTCGCTGGACCTGCGCGCCGCCGCCCGCTTCGACCGCGTCCGTGGGGTAGCCGAGAAGTTGGGAAGGGGCTTCCAGCAACTGGAGGAAGTACTCCGCCACCTGCTGGGACTGGCCCAACGCGAGGAAGATTCCCGTGTTTTCCTGGCGGACGCTACCGTATTCCTCGATTACTTCGGCCTCCACGTTATCGGGTGGATGTGGGTCAAGCAGGCCACCGCGGCGGCCGTTGCCTTCGAGGAGGCCGCGACGGTGGGTGGTCGCGACATGGGGGTAGACGAGCAGGCCTTTTACGAATCGAAGATTCGGACGGCCGGGTTCTTTTTCGACTACGTATTCACGCGCACGGCCGGGTTCCGGCGTACGCTGCTGAGCACCAATCGGATAACCCTGACAACGGCATCCGAGTACATTATCTAGGCTTATTCCGGCACCGTAGGTAACCGAAAGATTTGGGTAGGTTTATCCATTAGGACGAAGAAGCTCGTGCCGGCCGCTTCGTTGAGGGCCCCAAGCATCGCAATACCCGCGAACGGCCGGATAAGATTGTCGACCTCGGCATCGATGATCGCGTAGTTGCCGATGCCAACGCGACCGTCAGCGGAAAGATCCAGCAATCCGGTATCGAAGGTGGAAACCAACCGTTTCAAATCACGGGAATCGTGCTTTTCGGATCCTACGATGACGTAGCGATTGTCTTCGGGAACGAAACCGCGTATCGGTGATGAAAAACCATGGAGCATCTCCTGTACAAGGACGAGCCCATCAGCGGTTACCGAAAATTGACGGACGTGATAGTCGGTTATCGCGTAGAGAAGGTCGCCGCCGGGGGGATGGACGAGATCGGCTACGGTGAAGGGATATTCGTCGATTACCGCTACGGTTTCACCGGTCCGGGTATCGGCAAGGACGAGCTTACCGGCCAGCTCGCCGTAACCGGTATAAACGATATTGCCACCGGTCAGCGCCGCAATTTCGATCGGGTAGGTTACCGCGTCGGGTCCCGGGTCAGCGGCGTAGACCGGGAGGGACCGAACGAGGTCAAGACGGTCGGGGTCGATGACCGCTATGGTGCCCTGGCCCTCCATACCGACGAAAACCTCCTTGCCATCCGGAGACTGTTCCATGATTTGCGGAGCGCCCGGCAGCTGAATGGTTCCAATGCGGGTCATCCGCCGGCTGTCGAAGACCTTGACATCCGAAGTACCCCAAGACGTAACGTATAACCTTGACCGGTGATCGTCCATCAGCAACTCCCGGATGGGTTGGTCGAGGTCAAGACGGTCGACCGAGGATTTGATGCCAACCGTATTGGAGGTAAGCTCCGTGTCGTTGTAGAGGTTGAGTACCACCGAGTACACGGCATCACTGCCAAAGCTTAAGTCCGTATCGAGGTAGGTGGTATCCTGAGGATTGTGGTAAAATTCGATCGAGCCCGGATAATCCCCCTCCCGGCTGGCCCGCTTGACCGTGTAACTGCGAAAGGCAAAACTGCTCGTCGCGGTCCACGTGAGCGCCACGCCCTGATTCGTTAAAACCGCGGAAAGCAGAACGGGGGCCGGGGGGACCGGTTCTACTTCCACCGAAAAGGCATTCGTGGTTTGATGGCCACTTTCCGCCGTAACGGTAAGGGTCATGGCATGGATACCGATATTCAGCCCTTGGACCTCGGTGTAGATTCGATCTTCGACCGGACCACCGGCCACTACCCCCTGGATACTACTATACAAGGTGTAGGTTAGGGGAGAGCGGGCTTCGTTATTCGCGTACACATTCAGGAGCAGCGGATCACCGGCGATCAGCCGGGAGGGGAGATCGAGGTTCGGATGGTTGAAATGCAGGCTCGGAATATTGGGGTCGGAAGGCAACGCTACCACCGCCCGAGCAACCGGATGGTCCGTAACGGTGATTACAAGGTCTACCGATTCGTGGTAGAAGTGGGAGATGACGACCGCGTACCGATCGGTAGGGATATCTATGAACCTCGCCCGACCCAGCGAGTCGGTTGTACCGGTGCGCGACAGGCTTTCGATATGGACATTTGCTCCTGCGACCGGCGCCCCGTTGGAATTTGTTACCGTTACCTCCAGACTGCCCGTCAGGATAAGTTCCGCTTTCTCGCAAGCCGACAGCCCGAGGAAAAGCAACGTTAAAACGGTCAGAAATTTTGTGGCCATTAGCGAAAGGGAACCAGGGTGATGAGATTGCTGTAATACTCGTGGTGAAAGGCAATTCCGCTTACCGGATCGTAGGCCAGCACGCGGTTGGGGGCGCGAACCGGCCCGATGGGAGTCAAGGTGGCAGTGCTGTAATAGGTATCCGGTGTCATGACTTTGCTGCCATCACCGTTCGTAAGGCGAACGTCGTTGTAATCCGGACTGCCGAACGAACCGAGAATCTCCGTGAGCTTATCGGCACGTAGCATAGCATTACCGAAGAAGAGATAGCGGCCGTCGGAGGAGAGGACCGCGCGCAAGCTCCCGGATGACGGTTCGCTTACATCTGCAAGGATGAGGTTGCCGGCCGGATCGGACTCGTAGCGATACGCCTGCTGACCGCCGCCTCCGTGGTCGGTAACGTAGAGGAACTCTCCCAACGGATCCGCCACGAGATTATTCGTAAAACTGTGGCCGACGCTTACGAGGGTAAGCGTGTCGTCTCCGGGGCGATAGAGGTACAGCCCGTCACTAGGGGCGGCAATCATGGCGAGTCTTCCACCGGATAGAGCGGCGATGCGTAGGGGCCGTATGGAGGCGTTATACCTTCCGGTGGGCAGATAGATGAGGTGACTCCGCGTTTCCTTCTCCAGGTCAAACACGGTGACCGATGTGCCTCCGGAGGCAGCTACGTATAGGGTGTCCCCATTGGGTGAAAGGGTCAAATCCTCCGGTTTGCTACCCGTAGGCAGGGTTTTCGTGACGGCCAATCGATCCACGTCCATGATGTACAGTCGGTCGAGCTCCCGGCTGATGCCGTAGAGTTTACCCCTTTTTGGATCCGCTAGCATCCGGTCTACGGTGGCCTCCAGGGTAATCCGGTCCGTCAGGAAGGTGGTGGTACGGGAGGCAGTCTGCTCCTCGTGAAAATAGCCCCCGCCTAAATCGTAGCTGGCAGTGACCCGATAGTCTACCGGTCGATTAAAGGGAACCGTTTCGTCGTTAAACACGGTATCTTCCAGGTGGCTGATCTGTCGAAGGAATCCGAGCGCATTCTCCCCGGGATCCCCGCGGTAAATGTTATATGCGATGAATCCCGAACCCTTCCAGCGGGACCATTCCAGGCGTATACCTGCGGCTACCGGATCCGCACGGTGCAGCGTCATGGTAGGAAGGGCAGGAAGCACGGTGATGGTTACTTGGTCGGCCGCGGAAAATCCTTTGGAGTCCCGAGCCGTCAGGGTAAGCGTATGGTCTCCCTGCTTTAGGTCACTGACCGCGAGCGCTACTAACCCTAGGGAATCCGTCCCGGACCCCAATAAGCTGTCCATACTACTGCTTAATTGCCAGGCGATGGTCCCGGGCGGGTCGTTATCATCGGTGACCCGCGCCTCCACATACAGGGTCTCGGTCTCTCTTAATTCTACGACGTCATCCTTGCCGGGAAAGATGAATGCTACGCCGGGGGGCTGATCGAAGCGGCCCGATAGGTTGATACTTGCGCGACTCGTTACGCCCTCGGCCACCGAAACCAGGGCTGAGTTGGTACCCAAGACTGGGTGACTGGCCACCACGGTGTAGTCCAGCGGAGGGATGTTAGGGAATAGCAATAGCCCTGTGGAATCGGTGAGGCCGGTCAATCCCCCCGGGTCGAGGGTAATGCTTACCCCTTCCTGGACACCATCCGGGTTGGTCACGTATACCTCGAGGATGGCCGGATCATCCTCCTGACAGGACCAGCTAACAACGAGCAGGGAAAGCAGGAGGGGAAGGGGCAAAAGTTTCACCATTGGGCTTAGAATAATGCATCGAAATTACGCTGAAGCGGATAGCGCCGTACGAAAGGGTTGCATTCTTTTTTTGATTTTGCTGTCCCGATTCGGAGGCTTGGATCCCGGGCATGAAATCCGAAGTTCTGTCGGGCACCTTATCTTGCCGGCCTAATATAGTCGCATGCGGTATCTGATTCTTTTTGTTGTTTGTGTGGGTGCTTTGGCTTGTTCACCCCGATCAATTCCCTTCGGTACCGAGAACGGTCCCTTTCGGGCCAGCTTCGATCATTACGCCATCAACGTGACCGATCTGCCTGCGAGTTCCGCCTTTTACCAGCGGGTGTTTCAGCTCGACACCATCTTCAACGGCACCGGCAATAACCGCCGGGTTTGGTTTTCACTGGGAGAAGGAATGGCCCTGCACATTATCGAAACCGACGAGGTGGATGTAGTCACCCCCAAGGGCGTGCACCTCTGTATCGCCATGGCCGACTTCGACGGTTTCGTCGAACACCTGCGGGAGGAAAACATCGCTTTCGAAACCTGGACCGGCGAAGCGATGCAAACCAATGAGCGGCCCGACGGGGTACGGCAGGTCTACATTCAGGACCCCGACGGGTACTGGGTAGAGATCAATGACAACCGCTTAGCCTGGCAAAAAACGCGTAGCAGTAAATGAAAGTAGAACTTACCCGGCTCGATAAAGACTTCAACTTCCAAATCGCAAACGAGGATGGCCTCACCGTCGGGACCGACGGCAGCCCCGATATCGGTGGGCATAACCTCGGCATGCGCCCCATGCAGTTGGTGCTGGCCGCCGTGGCCAGTTGTTCCAGTATCGATATCGTACTGTTGCTCCGAAAACAACGACAGGATTTACAGGATATCCGGGTCTCCGTCGAGGCCCAGCGCGTGGATACCGAGCCGCGGGTCTTTACCGATATTCATTTGCACTATCGGCTCTACGGAGCGCTGGATGAAAAAAAGGCGGAACGCGCCTGTCGGCTAAGTATGGAAAAGCTCTGTAGCGTGTCTTTGATGCTGAAGGCGGGGGGCGTGAACATCACCTGGTCGTACGAAGTATCGGCCGCAGAATAGGCCGGTCGATGCTGTTCCGCGGAGCTACGGTTACGCTGGTCCGCCGAGCTACGGTCACGCTGGTCCGCCGAGCTACCAGGGAAATGCATTGCCGCCGGTGCGCTGTCGATCGCTCGTCGGCCCAGCTACCCAGATAATGCTATCCCCCCGACCCGTCGGCCGACCAGCGGAGCCGTGCGGACGACGGGTCGTAGCTGCTCCGCCGAGCAACCGGGAAAATGCATTGCCGCCGGTGCGCTTTCGATCGCTCGTCGGCCCAGCTACCCCGATCAAGCTATTCCCCCGACCCGTCGGCCGACCAGCGGAGCCGTGCGGACGACGGGTCGTAGCTGCTCCGCCGAGCTACCGGGAAAATGCAATGCCGCCGGTGCGCTGTCGATCGCTCGTGGGCCCAGCTACCCCGATCAAGCTATCCCCCCGACCCGTCGGCCGACCAGCGGAGCTGTGCCGACGACGGGTCGTAGCTGGTCCGCCGAGCTACCGGGGAAATGCAATGCCGCCGGTGCGCTTTCAATCGCTCGTCGGCCCAGCTACCCCGATCAAGCTATCCCCCCGACCCGTCGGCTGACCAGCGGAACCGTGCGGACGACAGGTCGTAGCTGCTCCGCCGAGCAACCGGGAAAATGCATTGCCGCCGGTGCGCTTTTGATCGCTCGTCGGCCCAGCTACCCCGATCAAGCTATTCCCCCGACCCGTCGGCCGACCAGCGGAGCCGTGCGGACGACGGGTCGTAGCTGGTCCGCCGAGCTACCGGGGAAATGCATTGCCGCCGGTGCGCTTTCGATCGCTCGTCGGCCCAGCAACCCCGATAAAGCTATCCCCCCGACCCGTCGGCCGACCAGCGGAGCTGTGCCGACGACGGGTCGTAGCTGGTCCGCCGAGCTACCGGGGAAATGCAATGCCGCCGGTGCGCTTTCAATCGCTCGTCGGCCCAGCAACCCCGATAAAGCTATCCCCCCAAACCCGTTGGCAGACCAGCTACGCTGGGCGGACGACCGATGCTTTCCCAACCACCGCGGCAAGCCAAACCGTAAGGCTTAACAAGAAATCTTAACTAGCAATAAGGCCTATACCCCCCCGTTGAAGGAATGTGATCATCGATCAATTTTCTCTCTATGAAACAAAACCTTACTCTCTACGGCCTCGGCCTGGCTTTTGCCATGCTGCTGCTGCCCCCGACCAAAGTGCTAGGTAACCCTGCTGTCCCGGCACCAACGACTGTCGTCATCGGCCTCCACGGCGAGTACATCGACGGAAGTGGCGTCGTGCTCTATTGGCAGGCACTCTCCCGGGAAGATGACGCGGTCTTCGAAATACTGCGCTCTAAAGACGGAAGCGAATTCCAGCCCGTCGGTCAAGTCGATCCCCCGGATGATTTGTCGTCCGACGGACTCTACCGCTACCGAGATGCCGACGTACTGCCCGGCGCCTATTCCTACCGGCTGAGACGACTGGCTACCGGAGGTGCTTTCGAACTTTCTGAAGCGATCGACCTGCAAGTTCGCTCTGAAATGACGACGAATACCTATGTCTACCCCAGCAAGGTTAACGGGGCGGTCACGATAGGGCTTTCCCGTGACTGGGAAGGTGCGAACGTCGGCGTCGAGGTGGTCCGCAACAGCGGTCAACCCGTAACCTACTTCACTTACGCTATCGGCACCCCGCTGGAGGTTCGTGTACACGATCTCGGCCCCGGCACCTACACCGTACGCATCAGTGAGGGCGACCGCACCCTCACGCGCCACGTCGTCGTTCGGTAAATACATGGCTCACTTTCACTCACCTTCCTTCGTTCACTCACTTAACCCCTTACCCTTATCCTTCCGCGGTCGAACCGCCGTTTTCAGGGCTGACCCGCCGGGTCGCCCTTTGCCTGTAGCTAGCAGGCAACTACCAGGTAGGAACTTCCCCATGACCATGGGGGGGTGGATGCCTTCCTATTTCGTTTTACATTCTTTGACACTTTACAAACATGAACTCTTATGAATCAAACTTTACTGATCGTTCTTGATCGTCCATATAGATACTTGGCCGTATCATTGATCACATTCCTATTGGCATCTGCCACTCTTCTATCACAAACTTATCCGAGTAGTGTTGAATTTAAAACCCAAACTGACATTGATAACTTTATGTCTGGAGGTAATAAATTCACCTCTGTTGCCGGTTCTGTGACCATAAACCCAACTGAGGTATGGAATAACCTAGACAATTTAGATGCCATCACAACTATTGATGGCGACTTAGTAATTGTCAACTATACCGCGTCACAGGTTAATGAAAAGGATCCACTCGCAGCCTTCGCTAATCTATCCAGTTTAGGAGGGCTAATCATCGGTGGTCCTGGAACAACAAATGTGTTTCCAAAGCCGATGTTTTCCAATGCAACTATTACGTCCAGTGTCCAGCAAATCCTTGGCGATATTATTATAGCCGAAAATCCAACTGTCAGTAGTGCATTATATACATTGCGGTTGCCAAATTTGACATCAGTTGGTGGAGATATTCGTGCCAGTGATACAAACCTAAGGGTGTTAAATGCAACTCTATTGGCTAGTGTCGGCGGGGGGATGTATTTCATAAACACCGGCTTAACCACTTTTACCAATTTGTCCTCTGTCCAGTTTGTAGGAACCAACATTATCGTACGTCAAAACCGGTCTTTATCAACGTTTGGTACGTTCGGCCAATCAACGGAGCTGAATGTTGATACACTTTGGATTGGATCCAACGCTAATCTTCTAACTGTGTCAAGCTTAAAGGCATCAGTGAAAAAGGCTCTGATCATTAATAAAAATCCCTTCTTAGAGACTATTAGCGTAGATTTAAATCTCGCCATGCCTGAAGGACCAGATTATGTGAATTTGGTGAGGATTGAGGAGAATTCATCTTTACAATCCTTAAGTCCAATATTTAACGTGCCCGATTACTTCGCAGTCATGCATGATCTAATTGTCAGAAACAATGCATCTTTAGAATCCATGGGTACCCAGTTCTTATTCGTGTTTGACAACATCGATATTTCAGATAATGAACAATTGAGGTCTATTGGGGAATTCACGGGTATAACTGAGTTATCTGGTGATTTAATTTTGAGTGGTAACACAATACTTCCTGGTACTAGTCAGCTATATGGACTTGAGACTGTAAGCGGCCAACTTGTTATTGAGGAAAATGACGCACTCTCGCCAAGTTCCTATAACAATGTCACTGCTGGAGTCATTGAATCCGGACTAAAAGGATTTGAATTGCTTGGTTCAGCAGGTTCGATATTTATTAGCGGTAACGACTTGATAGAAAACCTATACGATTTCAGTTCACTCAATACAGTGGATGACTCATTGGCAGTAGTCAACAACGCCGCCCTAAGCGACTGCACCCAACTCCCCTGCAACGTAACCGTACGCGGTGCCCTAGTCAACACCCTAAATCCCGCCGTAGCCATCTACGGCAACATGGGCAATTGTGAAGACAAGGTGGCCCTGCGGAACGACCCCACCATTCAGGACCGGGCGTGCATCATCCAGGCGATCGCCCTGCCCATCGAGCTTCTCACCTTCGACGGCACGCTACGCGACGATCACGTTGCCCTGAGCTGGGAGACCGCCAACGAGACCGACAACAGCCACTTCTTCATCGAGCGGTCGATCAACGGCTTCACCTTTACGGCCATCGGCCGGGAGGAAGGCGCGGGTACCACCACGGAAATGCGGTACTATACGTACTACGACAGCGATTTCTCGACCGGCAAAAATTACTACCGGCTCCGGCAGGTAGACTTTGACGGTACGGAGGCGCTATCGGACGTGATCGTGATCGACGCGGGTACGGCTACCGAGGGACTAAAGCTATTCCCCAACCCGATCGCCGCCGGAGCCGAAGCTAGCCTTCAGCTCGGTGAAGACTGGGGCCGGGAGGGCATCTCCCTCGAACTGTTCGCCGCGAACGGGCAGCGGGTCGTTCAACTGCGGTACGCCCATGCCGACCGATTGGGCTTACCGACCGCCGATCTGACTCCCGGAATTTACCTGGCCCGGATCAGCAACGGGCGCCGCTCGGTTACGGAACGACTGGTCGTCCGGTAGCCGAACCCTTCTCAGGAAATATAAAAGGTCCCGTGGTTGGAAACCACGGGACCTTTTCATTTGGTGACGGCTGGTACCCGATTATTCAGGAATCCCGCCGGTTCCCCAGTGCTTTTTCCACGGATACGCCGAGGCGGTTGATCAGCTTTCCCTGTTGGGCGATGGTGGCTTTAAGTTCCTTCATCTCGTCGTGAACGTAGCGCTGGATGTTCTGGGGGGAGGGCAGGAAGGGGGTGATGCGGGCACGAACGTACCAAATCTCCCGGAGGTCGGAGAGGGGCACCCGGTAGGTTTCGTAAAAACTGTTGTCGGAGATGACCTCAAGTTCCTTCGTGTCGTTCAGGTAATTGCGGACGCGTTTCACCACCACGTCGCTACGGGTGACGATCACGTAGGCGTAGTTATCCTTGATGCCGCTTTCCCAGAGTGTGGGTTCCAGGAAAGCACATACTACCTTATCTCCCTCGAAGAGGGTAGGCTCCATGCTGTTTCCGGGAACGTCGAAGCTCCGGTGGGTGCCCACCTTGTATTTGTAATCGGGCAGGCTGAAGGCCGGCAGGCTTTCCACGAAGGAGGGGTCGCCGAGTTCGCCGGCGTAGACCGACTGGGCGGGCAGGGGAACGTGGACGATCATTTCGTCGCTGTTGGGCGTGGTGATGGTCGTGAGTACCCGGAAGTTCTGGTTGCTTTCCTCCGTCATGAACATCGGGCCGTCGCCGGTAAACAGGTAGACCGGGTTGAGCTTATACTTATTGATGGCCTGCCGGAGCAGCTCGATGGTCACGTCGCGGCGGCCCTTCAGGATCTCGCTGAGCGACTGCGGCAGGTAGTCGAGCGACATGGCGAAAGCGCGGCTGGACCGAATGCGTTTCTCCGCCTTGAGCTTATCGTGACATTTGATAAAGCGTTGAGAAACGACATTTTTCATGGAGCGGTAAGGTTAGCGGGCGGCAAATATAGACTCGGCTAACGTAAGGGATGAGGTGACGGGTCTGGGAGTTATTCCTTTTTTGCGAATTACTCATTTTTGATGACGGCATCATCTTCGTTGCGCTCCCCCATCTGAATCGTTTCGCGGGCTTCTTCCAGGTCGTCGGCTTCGGGCGTTTCTCCCTGGTTGTCGTCCTGCTGCGGCTCGTAGCTTAATCGGATGAGTACGGGGAAATGGTCACTGCCTACGTAGGGAAGGCGTTCCAGCCCGGCCACGGTAAGGTCCGAGGAGTGAAACACGTGGTCGAGCGGCCAGCGTAGGAGGCTATATTCGGCGTGAAACGTAGAGAAGAGGCCGCGGCCCCGGCGGGGGTCCAGCAGTCCGCTGATGCGCTGGAACAGGCGGGACGAGTGAGACCATGCCACGTCGTTCATGTCGCCGGCGACGATGGCAGTACGGTGTTCCCTTTCCTTAACCTGCAGGCCGACCAGCGAGAGTTCGGCGTCGCGGCCGGTACTTGCGTAAGCCTCGGTGGGACTGGGGGGCATGGGGTGTACAAAATAGAGATCTACCTCGCGGCCGTTCGGCAATTTGATGTGGGTATCGATACCGGGGATGTCGTCCTTGATGCGGTACTTCACCTCCGGATTTATCAATTCAATTTTGCTCCAGAGGTGCATACCATACAGGTTCTCCAATGGGATATTGACGCGGTACGGATATTTTTTGGCCAACCCTTCCGCCAGCTTCTCCTCCCACCACTGGTTGGTTTCAACGGTGAGGAGGATGTCCGGATCCTTTTCGAGCACGAGGTCGATGACCAGGTCGGTACGGCGGTTGGTCTGCAGTACGTTGCTCATCATGATGGTCAGGTGTCCGGAAGTGTCGTGGAGGACCATTGCCGCCCGGGCATCCTTCCCGTGTAAAGGGGTGTAAGGATAAATTCGGTACGCCTGATAGAGCGCCGCGAGGGTCAGAATTACGCCAATCGAGATATTGAGCGTGTCACTCGACGAATTGGATAGGAACCAACAGACCGCAGACAGCAGGAGGATGACGACGAGCTGCTGTCGGGGGTAATCAAACCCTCTGATCCACCAGTCGTCATACTTTAAAAACGGGAGTAGCGTTCCTACGACTCCGATAATACCGAGTACGTAAGCTAATATGCGGAGTGCAATCACGTGTACAAACAAATTTCGTGTATAAAGGAGTATTCCGACCTATGTTCACACGGGTACCTAACAAAGCTTACACCTCAGCGAACGGGGCATTGCTCCTGGTTGTATATGATGCATTGCCCTTCCAACCTACAACGAATGATTGCGACCTCTACGCGCCCCTTTAAGTTGCTATTTCGGCTGACCCTGCTCAGCTGCCTACTTTGCTTCGCACCCGCGCTCGGCGCCCAAAACGAGGACGAGCGGATCGCGGAACTGATCGAAAGCTACCGTGCCGATGCCCGGGGGCCCTACCGGGGCATTTTTTGGTTCTGCTCGGACGGTAGCCTGCGCGCCGCCCGCGACCCCTGTCCGGACGATGCCGATGCCCGCCAGCACGCCGACTACAAGCCGGAGATCAAGCGCCTGATGCGCGAGGAAGACCTTTATTTCGGCCAGATTCTCGCCGACACCGAATATGATGCGTTCTGGGACGCGGAATCCGACCACAGCCGGTTGAAGCAGTACCAGCTGAACGATTACCTCGTCGCCGCAGACAATGGCTGGATCCTCGAACGCGCCCGGTATTACCGCGGCGCCTTTCAGGTCGAGGACGAGGAGGAATGGGGGCGAGGCTTCTTCCGCTGGCTACTCGACCGGGAGGACGTGCTGCGGGAAAACTTTTACCTGATCGTCCAGGCGGCGCGCGATATCCCCCACCGGGGTGATACCGACCTGAACCAGCGCATCCGCGCGGTGAGTAAGGAAATTGCCGACCAGTACGAGCCGTTTATGGACCTGCGCATCAAAATCCATGGCCGCCCGGGTGCCGGAGACGCCGGTGCCGTGCGGGAATTCACGGCGGACAACGAGAACGAACTACGCGAGCGCGATCTCTACACCGCCGCCGAAACGCTGGCGGCCGATATCGACCGCGCTTACGGTGGCAGCGGCCTCCAAAACATCGCCGAATTGGTGCGCCAGTTGCCGACCGGTGATCCGCTGAAAGATCGCCTGTCGACCTTCGTAGCCCAGCAGGAAGCGGCCGACGCGGTTTCCCGACTCACCGCTGCCGCGGACCTGCTAGTGACCATCCGGGAGGACCTGGTCGCTTACGACCGGCTGCCGCTGGATCGGCTGCGGCTCATCGACGTCGTGAACGAACTCGGTGACCTGATCTTTCGTACGGCCGCCGAATACCCGGCGGAAACCGCCCGCGACCAAATGGAAAAAATCTGTTACCTCGGTCAGGCCGCCGCCGGTACCGGCTTCGTCGAGCTGTGGGAGTACGATGCTGCCTGGTCGATGCTGGCGGATCCCGGCTACCAGTACATCTGGCCGAGGATGCTCGACGACTACCTTGATAACGCCCGCCGCTTCGTGGAGTGGGGGACGGCCACCAACCGGGCTACCTACGGCGACGTCGTAGATCGGTACGCCCGCTTCGAACCCGCAGCCCTCGGTTTCCTGGACGACCAGATCCGGGGGTCGGTGCTGTTGCCGCTCGGGCAAGCCGTTGGCGAGCTGGGTGACTGGCTGGCACGGAACAGCGACTCCGGGAACGCATTAATGGACATCAACACCCAGGCGCAGGCCCGGGGGCTAAATCCGGGGTACGCCCGCGGAACCCTTCACCTGATCGAAGGCGCACCGGATGAGGTGGAGGTCAATAACCGCGATATATTCGTCTTCAGCCGTCCTCCGGCGGATCTGAAACCGGTAGGAGGCATCCTGACGGTAAGCGAGGGCAACCCGGTCAGCCACGTACAGTTATTAGCGCGGAACCTGGGCATCCCGAACGCCGTCATCAGCGAGGAGCAGTTCCAGGAATTGCTGGAATACGACGGAGAGGAAGTATTCTTCGCCGTATCCAGTGGCGGAACCGTAGTGATGAAACCGGCCGACGAACTCTCCGAGCAGGAACGGGAGCTTTTTGCGGTAAAGGAGCGTAACCAGGAACGAATCCGGGTACCGATCGATCGCCTCGACCTGAGTACCCGGGAAGTGCTCAACCTGAGTGAGGTCAACAGCGAGGACAGTGGCGTACGTAGCGGACCGAAGGCGGCAAACCTCGGACAGCTCAAAGAACTTTTCCCGGAGAACGTGGTCGACGGGCTCGTCATTCCCTTTGGCATATTCCGGGAGCACCTGGACCAACAGATGCCCGGACAGGCGGAAGGAACTTCCTACTGGCAGTTTCTCAACGACCGCTTCGCCGAGGCCGCCCGCATGGAGGAAGCGGGCCGGAGCGAGCGCGAAGTCGAAGCGTATACCCTTGAGCAACTGGCGACGCTGCGGAATGCGATCGACCGGATCGAGCTGTCGGAGCATCTTTTGCGGCAGTTGGATGAAGGCTTTCGGAACCAACTGGGGGGTGATTTCGGTGAGGTTCCGGTATTCCTACGGTCCGACACGAATATGGAGGACCTGGCGGAATTCACCGGCGCGGGCCTGAATAAGACCGTTTTCAACGTCGTCGATCGGGAGGGCATCATCGAGGGCATTAAAGAAGTGTGGGCGAGCCCCTATACCGAACGGAGTTACCGCTGGCGGCAGCGCTACTTGCTCAATCCGGAAAACGTGTTTCCGAGCATCCTTATCATTCCCAGCGTGGACGTGGCGTACTCCGGTGTCATGATCACCAAAGGGGTAAGCAACGGCAACGACGACGACATCACGGTGGCCTTTAGTCGCGGAGCGGGTGGAGCCGTGGACGGTCAGGCCGCGGAAAGCTACCTTATCGACCGGTACGGTAGCGCGACCCTGCAGGCGCCCGCCCGGGAACGCATGCACCGTCGGCTGCCGGTTACCGGAGGAAGCGTCATGGTTCCGGCCGCCTTTAACGAACGAATACTCACCGATCGAAATCTGCGGGACCTCTACGAGCTCGGGCAGCGGGTGGAGCGGATCATGCCGAAAGCGGATGGAATGGAAGACCAGGGCCCGTTCGACGTGGAACTGGGCTTTCAGGACGACAAGATTTGGTTGTTCCAGATCCGTCCTTTCGTGGAGAACGACCAGGCGCAGTCTTCGGAATACCTGCAGGGCATCACGCCCCCCGACCGCGAAGGGGTGTACATCGACCTGGGAAGCCGACTGGACGTGGGGCCGGAAAGCTGACCCCGATTACCTACTGAAATAAGCCGTGGAGCTTGCCGCTGACCATCTCGATGACGCGGCCGAGGTCTTCCTTTTTATTGACGAAATCGACCTCGTCGACGTTGATGATCAGAATGTTGCCGTCGTGATAGCTGCGGATCCAGTCTTCGTAACGACGATTCAGTTGCTTCAGGTAGTCGAGGCTCATACTGCCCTCGTAGTCGCGACCGCGATTCTCGATGTGCGCCACGAGGGTGCCGATACCCGCACGGAGGTAAATGAGCAAATCGGGTGCCTTGATGCGACTGGTCATGGTATGGAACAGCTGGCTGTAGCTGTTGAAATCCCGTTCCGTCATCAGGCCCATTCCGAAGAGGTTGGGCGCGAAGATGTGGGCGTCTTCATAGATGGTCCGGTCCTGAATGACGGTGTGGTTGCCCTCCTGTATGTCGATGATCTGCTTGTAGCGATTATGCAGGAAGTAGACCTGGAGGTTGAAGCTCCAGCGCTGCATATCGTCGTAGAAGTCGCTTAGGTAGGGATTATTTTCCGCGCTCTCGTAGTGGATTTCCCACCCAAAATGCTGCCCCAGTTGACGGCATAGGGTGGTTTTTCCCGCGCCGATGTTTCCGGCGATGGCAACGTGCTTGATGGGCGTATTCTCCATAGGCCCGCAAAGGTAAAGCGGAGCCGGCGGAGTTCCGCTTACCAGCTCCAGCCAAAGCGCGCTTCGATCTGAACGACGGCACCGCTGACGTCGGCGGCGGTCACCTTCTCGGAGTCCACACCGCTGGCGAAGCGGTAACCGCCTTCGATGCCCAGACGGAACCACTGGAAGAGATTTAGCTCCACGCCACCCATCAATTGTCCGATGAGCATCCGGTCGCGCACGCCTTCCACGTCGATCCGGCCGGGACCGACGATGGCCGTGAAGCGGGGGTGAATTACATTGTCGGCCCCGGGGCTCACCGCAATGATGAATCCTCCGTGCCGGAAGTCATACTCCGGAGCGTCGACATTATCGTCGGCATCGTCCGTCGTGAAGGATTCGCGGGCGCTCCAGCCACCGTAGCCGAGAAATACGGTTTCGCTAAACTCGAGGCCGCCGAAGCCGCCGCGGACGAGCGCCCAGTCCTGTCCGGTAGAGGAGTAGTTGTAAGTGGGGCCACCCCAAGCACCACTCAAATCGAGATCACCGAGGAGGGTACGCTCCCGGCGAAGGGAAAATCGGTGGGTACCTTCGTCGTCGGCGCCAGCAGCGTGGTATGCAGGGACGACCGTCTGCGCGTGGTAGGCGAGAATCGGAGAGGTGTTCTGGGCGGATAGGAGAACCGTCGCGAACAGGAGGGAAAAGGTAAATAGCTGTTTCATAGCGTTGCGTTTTACTGAGTGAACATTGCTCCCGCGTCCTCGCCGAAAGCCGGAACGCGATGGTAGTAAGGGCGAAGCAATACGGTAAAGGTTGCACCTGGCCGTCTTAAATTGTGTGATGAATCTATTAACGGGTTCCTAAAGTCGGTGGACGCTTGCTTACTTTGGCGCAAAAGCAACAACCATGGCCAAAGGAAGCATTCTGATCAAGGGGGGAACCATCGTCAATCGGGGCAAACGAACCGAAGGCGACCTGCTTATTCGCGACGGTATCATCGAGCGGGTAGGGGAGGCGATCGATGTCGCGGCCGACCGGGAGATCGACGCCACCGGCTGTTACGTCCTTCCGGGGATCATCGACGACCAAGTTCATTTTCGCGAGCCGGGCCTGACCCACAAGGCCACCATCGGCAGTGAGGCCAGGGCCGCCGTAGCTGGCGGGACGACGAGTTTTATGGAAATGCCCAATGTCGTCCCCGCCACCCTGACCCAACTTTTACTAGAGGAAAAATACCGGATCGGTGCGGCCACCAGCGTCGCGAACTACAGCTTCTACATGGGCGCGGCGAACGATAATCTGGATGAAGCGCTGCGGACCGACCCCAAGCGGGTTTGCGGCCTGAAAATATTCATGGGCAGCAGCACCGGCAATATGCTGGTGGACAACGAGAAAACCCTGGATGCCCTCTTCTCCCGCAGTCCGCTGTTGATCGCTACCCACTGTGAGGACGAGGCGACCATTCGCCAAAATGCTGCTGCCGCCCGGGAGCGGTACGGGACGGAAATCCCCGTGTGGGAGCACCCCAATATCCGCTCGGCGGAAGGCTGCCTCCTCAGTAGTAGCCTGGCCATCGAACTGGCACAACGCCACAACACCCGCCTGCACATCCTCCACATCAGTACGGCCGACGAGGTGTCACTCTTCCGTAACGATATTCCGTTAAAGGATAAGCGCATTACCGCCGAGGTATGCGTGCATCACCTGACTTTCAACGCCGATGACTATACGCGGCTGGGCAACCGCATCAAATGTAATCCCGCGATAAAGTCGGAGCACCACCGGTCGGCGCTGCTGCCCGCTCTGCTGGACGACCACTTCGACGTGATTGCCACCGACCACGCCCCCCACACGGCCAGCGAAAAGGCACAGGCCGACTATTTCAAGGCGCCGGGAGGCCTGCCACTGGTGCAACACAGTTTGGACATGATGATGCGCCTGGAACAAGCCGGACACATCACCCTGGAAAAGATCGTGGAAAAAATGTGCCACGCCCCGGCGATCTGCTACCAGGTGGCCGGGCGGGGCTACCTGGATACGGGATTGCACGCCGACGTGGTGATCTACGATCCGCAGGAAACCTGGACGGTGGCTCCCGAGAACATCCTGTACCACGTGGGGTGGTCGCCGCTGGAGGGCATGACGCTGCGCGGCCGGGTACGGGAGACCATAGTCAGCGGCCGGTTAGCCTACGCGAATGGTCGGGTAATCGACGAGGTGAGGGGGGAACGGCTGGCATTTGACCGCTAGCCAAAAAAGAACCCCGGTCATCAATGATGCCGGGGCTCGTTCCAACTTACTGATACCAAATAAAAAAGTCGGTGCCGGCGGGGTGCCGGCTTTTTCCTGGCTTCCAACACCAACAATACGATGTGGTTGAGGTTGGGAACTCCCAAAAATACACATCTCCGCTTGCTGGAACAAATTCTGCCGAAAAATTTGGTCCTAAGGCTGTCCGACCTCCCGGAGGAGGTAGCGGTAAGCGGCGGCAAAGTCCGGTTTGCCGTATCCAATGGCCTCGTCGGGTGCGTCGGTCAGGGAAGCGGTAGCCCGAATGGCGTCGAGAACCTGCTGATTGGTAGCCTCCGGTACGGCCTGCAGCAGACACGCGACCAGCCCGGTAATCAAGGGCGCACTGAGGCTGGTTCCATTCGCGCCGGTCATGCCCTGTCCGTTCGCGGCCACCGCGGCGACCATCACGCCCGGTCCGCTAACGTCTGGCTTGACCCGTCCGTCGGGGGTCGGTCCGAAGCTGCTAAAGTAAGCCCGCTCGTCGGTTGCGTCCAGGGCTCCGATACTGAGGGCCTGGGGCGCGTCGGCCGGAATACCGATGTACTTCCACTCGTCTGCTCCGTTATTCCCGGCGCTGGTGACGATGATCATACCGCGTTCGAACGCCCGACCGATTGCCACGGAGGCCGGTGAGGTGATGCCGTTGAGATCTTGGTAAGTATAATCCATGGAGGGGTCCGTGAAAGTGGTATAGCCCAGGCTGCTGTTCACGACGTCCACGCCTACACTATCCGCCAGTTCTAGCGCAATGGCGTAGTTGACCTCTTCCATGCGGTGTTCGCCCCGGCTGTTTTCGGTTTTAAACAGCAGGTACTTAGCTTCCGGAGCCGTGCCGATGAAGAAAAAAGGGTGGTGGGCGGCCATGGTACTGAGCACCGTTGCCCCGTGGGTGGAACCGTCGAGGGCCGTACTGTCTTGCTCCACCAGGTCGTAGTTACCCGGGACGGCTTCCAACTGGTCGTAGCCGAGGAAGTCTTTGTAACCGACGCTGGGAAATCCTCCGTCAAAAACGGCCACCCAAACCCCGCGGCCGCGGTATCCCAGGCGGTGGAGGCTATCGCCGTTCATCCGGGCGAGATCCTTGTAGCCGAAGCCGTAGAAGGTTTCCGTGACGGGGACGGGCTGAACCACCGGCGCGGGCTGGTTGAAGTCGGTGGGGCGGGGTGCCGAAACCGAGCGTTCGTACTGTAGGGGAGCGGCGAAGAAGGTGGTGTCGACGAATTCCAGGGAACGGAGTTCACCGACCTGTTGCTCGGTTGCAGGCACGACTACGCCATTCATCCATTTACTGCGGAGCCAGATGTCGATCCCGCGCTCCGTGATGCGGGATTCGTAGTCCGGGCTGATGGGCAGATCCAGTTCGGTGATGGCCTGACCGACCTTATCGCGGCGGTCGAGGGCCCGCGTACTGAGAAAGGCACTTGGCTCCTCGATGGTGTACGGGGTGCCGACCTTGTCGCGAAAGCCGATAAAGTACAGACCCTTCGCTGCCGCTTCCTGGGCGTGGAGACCGCCACCGAAAACCAGCAACAGTAGGAGGAAAAGAAGTTTATTCATGGAGTTAAAATGCGTCGGGTTGTTGCAGGAGCGCATCGATCAAACGCACCATGTCCTGTTTTGGATTCGTCTGGCGGACGTGATAAGTGGCCTTTTCGTAGCAACTCCGTCGCGACTGCAATTTCGTTTCGATGAGGCTGACCAGGTCGTCGCCACCGTGGAGCAGGGGGCGCTTGTCGCGTTCTTTACTCAGGCGGCGGGCGATGATGTCGACGGTCGGGTCGATAAAAACGGTGAGGCCGTGCTGGTTCATCCACTCCATATTGTCGTGGAAGCAGGGCGTACCGCCGCCGGTGGCCACCACGAACATGGGAAGGGTGTCGAAGCCGCGCAGCAGCTGGGCTTCCAATTGCCGAAAATGGGCTTCCCCGTGGTTGGCAAAAAGCCGGGTTATCGGCATGCCGGCCCGTTGCTCCAGCAGGTCATCCAGATCGATGAACGGCAACCCCATTTTCGCAGCGAGCCGCAGCCCGGAGAAACTCTTTCCCGAACCCATAAAGCCGGTAAGAAAAACGCGCATTACCGTTGCTGATTTGTGTGATCCAGGCGAAGATAAGCGCTCGCCAGGGTTTAATCCTCCCGCGCGGGCCGGCGGACCCGGCTAGTTGGGTATGCGGATGGCGCTGGGTGTTTATCTTTGGCGCTCAACTAACCCCCGTATGCTCAAGCTGCTGCTAAACTGCCTGCCGCTTACCGTAATTTTGGCCTGCGCGGAAGATCCGCAACCGCCGGCCGAGACGGTGGCCCCCGCGGCCGCCGGCAACGCGGCGGTAATCCGCAACGCCGTGGCGGAATCGGCGCCGGACAGCTCAACGGCGGCCACCATGGATTTCGCCGAAACCGAATATGTTTTCGGGGAGGTAAAGGAAGGCACCATCGTGCGGCATACCTTCGCGTTCACCAATACCGGTAAGCTGCCGCTTCTCATCACGGATGCCCGTTCCACCTGTGGGTGTACCGTTCCGAGTTACCCGAAGGAGCCGGTCGCACCGGGAGCAACCGGAACCGTGGAAGTCGTTTTTAATACCACCCACAAGTACGGCCGGCAACGCAAGCCCGTGACCCTTACGGCCAACACCAATCCGTCCATAACTACGATTTACGTAGACGGGACGGTCATCAATGAATAAACGTTACGTATGAATATCTATTTACAAGCCGGTGGCGACATTTTCACCAGCGGCTTTTTTATGCTGGCCATGCTGGCCGTGATCGTATTCACCATGATCATCCCCCAACGCCGCCGCAGCAAGCAGCAAAAGAACTTTATGGAAGGCCTGACCAAGGGGCAGCGCGTCGTTACCGCCAGCGGTATTTTAGGTATCGTCGATAAGGTCGAGGATAAGATCGTCACGATCAACGTGGGTAATAAAACCTACATTCAGGTTACCAAGAATGCCATCTCCCAGGAACTCACGAATGCAATTTACCCTCCAAAAACTGAAGGATAGTATTCCCCTGCGGAATATGGCCGCCACCGACCGGCAGGTACTGCTGTTCTGTATCGGCCTGGCGTTTGTCTTCTGGCTGATCCTAAACCTCTCCCAGACCTACGAGATCGACAAGACGGTCAATATACAGTACAACGTGAGCCCGAATCGGGCCATCGCTGGTCAGCCGCCCCGGTCAATCCCCGTACAAATCCGGGGTAGGGGATGGAACCTGATCGTGGAGAGCATCCGGGGGAAAACCGTCGACATTCTGCTGGACGTCAACGACGACGAGCAGTACCTGCTGAGCGGCAACGTGCTCGAGCAAGCCATTCGCAGGCAGTTGAGCAGCGGAGACCTGGAAGTAGAGAATATGGGCTACGAACCGCAGCGGGTTTTGACTACCCCCCGCGACGGGAAGCGGGTGCCGGTAGTATCCAACGTAGCCGTCAGCTTCGAGGTCGGGTACGCCGCGGTGAGTGACGTGCGGTTCAGTCCGGACAGTGTAACCATAAGTGGCGCGATCGATGCGCTGGAGGATATCACCTCCTGGCCGACTACATCTTTGATCCTGGATGACCTCCGGCAGGACGTGGAAGCCACCGTACCCCTTGAACCCACGCCGGAGGGGTTGACCCTCAACTACACCAGCGTAGCTTTATCTTTGGAAGTGGAACCCTTCATCGAACGGCAGTTTCGCGTACCCATCGAATTGTACAATGCGCCCTCGGTGGATTCCTCCCGCGTCTTCCCGGCTTATGCCACGGTGACGGCCACCGTTCCCCAGCGCGCGTTCGGGCAAATTCGCCGGTCGGATTTTCGCGTGGAAGCCGACGTCAGCCGGCTGCAAACCTCGGATGGAATGAATACTGTTCCGGTACGGCTGACCCGGGTCCCGGAATATATCCGGGATGTCGAATTCTCCCCAAAGGCCGTAGAGTATTATATCTATACCCAGCCCGATTAGCTGGGTAGCAATTACCTGGCGCGGATAATCGAAATCGGCATCTGTTCGTCGTAGCTGCCCGTTAGGGTCGGCGTCTGGATATTGCCCGTGTATCCCCGTACCTCCCGGTGTACGAAGGCAAACAGCTCCTGAATGGAAACGATCCGGTCGTGATTGGCGTCGGCCTCGCCCTTCATTCCCCGGATGAGGTAGTGGCTGAACACTCCGGAGCGCAGGCCACCGTCTTCCAGGCTGATCTCTTCCCCTTTGCTGGACATCATCAGCGCCGTGGAGGAACGGGCGCTGTTCAGCGCCGAATAGTAGTCGGATAACATTTTTTCGTTACTTCCCCCGCTGCGGGCCGCCAGGCTGCCACTGTGGCAGGCATC
Source organism: Neolewinella xylanilytica (assembly GCF_002934605.1). Lineage (GTDB taxonomy): Bacteria > Bacteroidota > Bacteroidia > Chitinophagales > Saprospiraceae > Neolewinella > Neolewinella xylanilytica. The sequence continues at coordinate 2,008,947 of NZ_PTJC01000006.1, read as the reverse complement.
GGCGATAACCAGCTTATGGCGGGAGCGGCTCATCTGGAGGGCCTGGTGTACCTCATCGTGCTTTAACGCCCGCTCGGTACCGTCGTAATCCACCGGTAGAAAGGAGCCGGGAAGTCCATGGCCGCTGAAGTAGAAAAGTATGACGTCGTTCTCGTCGGCCTGGCGGTAGGTATCCCGCATGGCGGCCAGGATGTTGTCGTGGGTCGCGTCTTCGTCGATAAGCACTTTTACCTGGTCATCGCTGAGGGCTCCGCCCTCAATACTTTTTAGAAAGGCGTAGAATTGATAGGCGTCGTCGTCCGTGTACCGCAAGGTCTTCATGTGTTGGTAGTAAGCGCAACCCACCACTACCGCCCACACCTTCACTTCCTCGTCGTACTCGGTGGCCAGTTCCGGCGCGGGGGAGCCGCTTCCTTCGTAGAGACGACGGTAGAGGGTGCCGTTTTCCCATACACCCCCTTCGATGGATCCGTTGCGGTACTGCATGACACCCAGGCCTTCGGGAAGGTGTTCCCGAAAATTACCGTGGTAGGTGTTGCCGTTGGGGAACAGTACCGTTCCCCGCCCGTCGGGAATACCGTTGCGGATGGTGCCGAAAAAGGCCGTTCCGTCGGCGTAGGTATAGCGGCCCGTTCCGTCGGGACAACCTTCGTTGCAGTCGGGTAGCTCAGCGGTATTGCCCACGAAGCCCAGTCCCGACCAATCGATATCCAATTTACCGTGTTCCCAGACGCCGGATACCATGGTGCCGTTTCCGTATTCCAAGCTGCCTTTCCCGTGTTTGACGTTTTGCGACCAATTGCCGGTGTAGCGGTCGCCGTTGGCGTACTCCATGCGACCGTAGCCGCTCATCATGTCCTCCTGCATGCCCCCTTCGTAGAAATCCCGGTTGGCAAAGGAGAAGGAAACCTCCCCGTTTAGTTTATCGTCTACCCAAGTACCCACGATTTCACCGCCATCGGCGAACATCGCGCGGCCCTTGCCGTGCCGGCGTCCGAGGTGCCACATCCCTTCGTAGCTATTGCCCCGGGCATCGACCAACCGCCCCGGACCATCCTGCAATTGGTTGCTGAAGTTGCCACGGTAGACCGATCCGTCAGGGTACGTCAGCGTTCCCTGGCCGTCGAATTTTCCTTCCTTGAACGCACCGTTATAGAGGGCCCCGTCGGCGAAGCGAAGGGTTCCGGCTCCGTCGTAGCAGTTCCCGCGTTGACAGTGGCCCTGGGCGCGGAGCGCCGTAGTGCACATAAGGAGCACCAACGGCAGGATAAGCAGTTTAGACATGTGTTTGACGTGTAAAAGAGTGTGTAGGGTATCAGTTTCTTCTCAAACGACCGCTCCGTAGAGCCGGCCGGGACTCACCGGTAGTGACCGAATCGCGGCCACGGCGGGGACATCACCAAGGCTAAGGCAAAAACGCTAGGCTTGTTTCGAGAGAGACACTATAAACCAAATAATCAGTCGATTATCCGCGTCTATAGCTTGTTTCGCTTCCCTAAAATTGTCCTCCTTCGCTAGAATAATGAAATGATTGAGGAAACGGTAGCTATAGGTTAGAATGCGGTCGTCGTATGCAGCTTTTCGCTATAAGATAGAAGAAGATTATTAGAATGTTCGGCTAATCCATTGAAAATGATTCGGTAAACGGCCTGCTCCACGATATTTTACGTTCCGTCCTTTACGGGGTGAAAACAAGTCGAAATGACTGCACGCACACTGATCCCCCAAGCTACCCCGATTGGCGTTACACGGCAGTTGCTGTAACGACTCAACCATTGATGCCACAGCAGAGGAATTGATACCCTCCCATTCTCAAATAGCCGCCTATGTGATTCGGCCCGGAGGGGGCGAGGTCCCGGAGGGTATCTTTACGGCCACACTCCCGAAATACAACTCATGAAACTTTACTCATCCGTAATTTTCTTTTTTTATTTAGCCTTTTTACACGCGCAAACTGATATCTACGAGCGTCTGGATTTTCCGGAAAATCTGGATCAGTCCGAGATCCTTAGTCCACGGCAGTTTCTGGGCTATCGACTGGGGGAACGATTCACGGAATACGCCGCATCGGTGGCTTACTTCGATTACCTTGACGAGCAGAGTCCGCGCCTCCGGGTAGAACGCTACGGGAGTACCTACGAGGGACGCCCGCTTTTGCTGGTTATCGCCACCAACGCGGAGAACATGGAGCGGTTGGAAGCTATTCGAGCCACCCAGCTACAATTGGTAGACAGTTGGGAGGGCGACGGCGCGCAGGTGGAAAGCCTGCTGGCAAGCCAACCCGTTATCAATAGCTACAGTTACAACATCCACGGCAACGAAGCGAGCAGCACGGAAGCCGCCATGCAGGTTGCCTACGAACTAGCCACAACCGAGGACCCGGTCACCGAGACCGCCCTGGCCAGCACCGTCAATCTACTCTTCGTCTGCATCAACCCCGATGGCCGCGACCGCTACGTGTACTGGTATAACGGCATGGCCCGCGCCACCGGGGGAGAAGAACCCCACGATCTGGAGCATTACGCCCCCTTCCCGAACGGCCGAACCAACCACTACTGGTTCGACCTCAATCGGGATTGGGTATGGGGCGTCCATCCCGAAAGCCGCGGTCATACCCGTGCCTACCAACGTTGGATGCCGAGCGTGCACACCGATTACCACGAGCAAGGGTACGACGCCAATTACTTTACGGTACCCGGAACGATGCCCCGTAACCTGCTGCTTCCCGACGCTTACGAGTACTGGGCGGACACCTTCGGGCGCGCCAATATCGCGGCCTTCGATCCCAAGGGTATCAGCTACTTCACCCGCGACCGCTTCGATTTCTTTTACCCCAGCTACGGAAGCAGTTATCCTTCCGTGATGGGCGCCATCGGTATGCTGGTCGAACAGGGCGGAATCGCGGCCGGTCGTGCCGTGGAGACCGAAGACAGTTACGTGCTGACGCTCCGGCAACGGATCTGGGATCACTATTCCACCAGCATCGCCCAGCTCAGAACGGCCGCGAAGCACAGGGAGGCCCTCCAGCGGTACAGCCTGGCCGCCTGGAATCCACTCAACAGCAAGCAGCAAACAACCGCCTACCTCATCGAAAACGATGGCAATCCCTATTTCGACGACTTCCTCCAGATGCTACTGATGAACGGAGTACGGGTGGAGCGCACCACCGAACCGCTCGACGCTCCCGGCCTGTCCTACCGTACCGGGCAGGTAGTAGCGGACCGTATTCACCCGGCCGGCAGCCTGATCGTCGGTACCGAGCAGGCCCGTCACCTGTTTCTCAACAGCATCCTGGCTAATGATCTGGCGATTGAAGACAGTGTGATGTACGACATGTCCACCTGGTCCGCGCCCCTGGCCTACAACCTGGAAGCCTATACCTTCGACGCTCCCGTGCAGGTCAACACCGAGCCGGTTACCGTTATCGAGCGCCGGGGCACGGTGAGTGGCCCGACGGATTCCCCGGTCTACGCCTACGTCATCGACTGGTCGCAGCGCAATGCTCCCCAGGCCCTCGCGGCCCTGTGGAAGAACGGCCTTCGGGTGCGGGCATCGCTGGAACCCTTCTCTACCGATGCAGGAGCAACGTACTCCGCCGGAAGCCTGATCGTACTGCGGGGACGCAACCTAGAGAAAGAAGGAGAGCTGCCGGCCCTCATGCGGCAACTCGCAGCCGACTTCGGGCTGCGGATCGAACGCTTCACCACCGGCCGCATGCGCGATGGCAACGACCTAGCCAGTACCCGGAACTTTCCCCTCCGCGAGCCGCGAGTTGCCATGTTGGTAGACGAGCCTTTCGACACCTACACCAGCGGGCAGATCTATTTTCTGTTCGACTGGGAAACGCAGTTGCCCGTTACCCGCATCCGTACTTCCGTGCTTCGGCAAACGGCCGTACCGAAATTCGGACAGCGGTACGGCTATGCCGACCTGTTCGATTACGACGTGGTGGTCCTGCCCGACGCGAATAACCTGGAGGAAGTCTTCGACAAGGAGCAACGGAGGGTGCTCATGGACTGGATTACCGCCGGTGGCACCCTAGTGACGGTGGGAGAAACCGCGGAGTTCTTTACCACCTCCAATGACTTTACCGATCAGCAACTCAACGTCGCCGACCGCGACACCTCCGAGCGTGCCAGCCTTCTGCCCTTCGCCGAACGCACCGATTACTACGGAAAAAAGAACATCCCGGGAAGCGCCCTGCGCGCCTCTCTCGATACGACCCATCCACTGGCTTTCGGGATGCAGCCGGAGGTCTACACGCTGAAGTTCGGTAGCAGCTCTCTGGAGCCTGAACCGGGGCTGCAAACCGTTGGGCGGTATACGGCTGACTCGACGAGGCTACTGGCGGCCGGTTACGCTCCCCGGGAAGCGATCAACCGACTGGCGGGGAATGCCTGGGCGGGGGTACGGCAAATCGGCCAGGGTCAGCTGGTGTATTTACTGGATAATCCGCACTACCGCATGTTCTGGCGCGGCCCCAGTCGCCTGATGCAAAACGCGGTGATGATGGTTCCCGGGATGTAGGCCTACCAGAGCAAACTCCGGCCGAAGGGGCGCCGGTACTCCCAGTCGAGGTGCCTGCGGTCGGGCAGCACGTAGTTGATCAGGATGCCGGCCACTACCTCTTCATCCTCGGGCTTTCGCTCCGAATCGAGGCGGATGAACGATTCGACGCTCACCCGCGTCGAAAGCAGCACACTGAGCCCGAGGGTATAGCGATACTCCGTGATCCCATCGATGACGTCGAAGCGGTAGCGGGTCTCCATTTCCCCCACTACCACGACGGTTTCGTGCAGTTCACACGCCAGTCCGATGCGGGGCCGGACCGCTACCTGGGCCGACGACGGTCGCTCCGTAAGTTCGAATTCGTACTGGGAACGGAGCCGGCCTTCCAGGGTCAGCGGACTATCACCGAGCGGGTAATCGAGATATAGGTCCGTAAAGATTCGTACCTCCGTCGGGTCCTGACCGTAAAACGGCGTAATCCGCAGTCCCGGCGCGACACTGACATACCGACCGATCAGCCGGTTGATCGCACCGGTGACCAGGACCCGGTTTTCGGCACCCGTATTGACGATCTGGCGGTGTTCGATCTCGAATTCGTACCCCCAGTTGGGCGTGACTTCGTGCTCAAAAGCCGCACCGCTGAAAAGGTGTAGCTGGCTACGGAGATCGGAGGCCCGAACAAGGGCGGCAAGGAGGAAAATATACCGGACCCAGTGGGGCATGATCGGATAGCTAGGAAGTTGGGGCGCGCAAAATACAATCAACTACCTGGTACATTCATCGTTCTACCGTAAATGCAGAATCCTCAATCTATGAAACACCTTTTCTTACTCGTATTCCTATCCGCGCTATTCCCCGCTTGCGCGAATAATTCCTCGGGGGTCACCGACATCGAACCCGGGCAGGATGATTCCTCCGACGCATCGCAGTTGCCTGACTCCGTAGCCGTTCATCCAATCTACCACGGTTCCATCGTACTGACCTACGGCGACCAAACGATTTTCGTTGATCCCTACGGCGGAGCGGAACGGTACGCGTCTTACGGTAACCCCGACCTGGTTCTCATTACCCATACCCACGGCGATCACCTGGATCCCGAGACCCTCGGCGGCATCGACCTGACCCAGGCAACCCTGGTGGCTCCGCAGACGGTCATGGATGCCCTGCAGGATACCTCCTTCGCGGAAATGCATACGCTCGCTAACGGGGAGAATTGGAGCTGGGAAGACATCGGCATCACGGCCGTACCGGCATACAACCCCCCTCCGAAAGAAAATTTCCATCCCGAAGGAGATTTCAACGGCTACGTGCTAGACTTCGGTCAGGAGCGGGTCTACATCAGTGGCGATACGGAAGGAGTGCCGGCCATGCGCGATCTGGAGAATATCGACGTCGCTTTCGTTTGCATGAACCTTCCCTACACGATGGACATCGAGCAGGCAGCGGACGCCGTACTGGAATTTGCCCCCCAGGTCGTCTATCCCTACCACTACCGTAACCAGGACGACACCAAAAGCGACGTGGAGGCATTCCGGCAAATGGTGACCGCGGAGAACGAAGACATCGAGGTCCGACTTGGAAACTGGTACGGGGAATAGCTACTCACACGGAACCGTATCCCCAAGGATCGTTTCGCGAACGACCTCGCTGCCGAGGCCGCCACGAACGCCCCGGCCGATCCGTTGGTTCGGAACCTGATCGGTGACCGGGGGAACTGTCTCGGAGGTAAGGGTATAGTCCTTGTAAAGCCGATCGATCAGATTGCCGTTTTCGTAGTACAGATACGCTTCGTGGATTGCGTCGATCGGGTGGTCGATGCCTGCGGTAGAGTTGGCGGCTTCGCCAGCGCGTTCCGTCAGGTGAGCTAAATAAAGCTCGGTTCCGTCGTAATAGTAGCGCTCGTACAGCGTGGGATGGTCGTCAGGTCCCCGTTCGTGTTCGGCGATTACCAGCTCTTCTTCGACGTAGCAGGCCACGAATAGGCCCCGCTGGGCGGCTTCCGGGCAGGCATACCTCAGGGTATCGCAGCGCAGTTGACCGGCGGCTCGCATCCGGGTGATCCGGTCGTACCGCTTTTGAATCCACTCGGTTCCGGCTTCGATGTTGCGCTGCCCGGTGACGTTCATGGCGGGCGCAGGGGATTGATGTTGTTCCTGCGCTCCGGCGCCCTCCCCGGAACAGGTGAACAACAGGCAACCGAGACAAAGACTCAGCACGTAGGGGTAGGTACGGGTTTTGCTGTGCATTCGCCGGATTATCGGGCGGGTACGTCCACCTTGCGGTACGCCTCGATCACGGCGGTTTCGCCGGCTTTTCCATCCATACTCTTGCCGTGTTCCATGCCGTATACGCCCTCGAAGCCTTTTTCGTGGATGTGGGCGAGGACGCGGCTGTAGTTGATTTCGCCGGTGGTGGGTTCCTTTCGTCCCGGATTATCTCCCAGCTGGAAGTAAGCGATTTCGTCCCAGGCGGCGTCGATGTTGGGGATGAGGTTGCCTTCCTGAATTTGCTGGTGGTAGATGTCGAAGAGAATCTTGCAGGAGGGGCTGCCCACGGCCTGGCAAATCGCGTAACCCTGGGCCGCCTTGGTGAGGAAAAGTCCCGGATGATCGCGGTAGTTGAGCGGCTCGAGGACCATCACCAAGCCATGCGGCTCCAGAAGAGCGGCTCCCTGCTTGAGGGTTTCCACCACGTTGGCCATTTGGTAAAAGGGTTCGAGGCGCATTTGTACGAACCCGGGAACGACCGTCATCCATTTGGCGTTACACCGCTTGGCCACCTCGATGGATTTACGGATGTCGGCAAGGAAGGCATCACGGTGTTCTCCGGGGCCGTTGGTCAGGGTTGGCTCGCTCCAGTTAATTTGGTTGGCGACGAAGACGCCCATTTGCATATTGCGCTCGGCGAGGAGTTCGCCGATTTTGGTTTGCATGGCCGGCTCCCGTCCGCCCATTCCGTTGTCTTCCCAGGCGTGAAATCCCATTTCGGCGGCCCAGCGTATCTGGTCGAGGATGTCGTTGCCGGCGTGGCCGGAAAACATCCCCCCGTGCGGGGCGAAGGCGAGGTTGAAGCCGGTTTCCTTCGGGTGCCCGGCAGAAGCGGTGGCGGATTGCCCGATGGCGGGAAGTCCCAAAGCGGCGGTGGTCAGTTTGATGGCGGTACGGCGGTGCATGATCGAGTTACTTATTTGCCGTAATGTAATAAACATTTCCATCCACGCCTCGCTGCGTACCGGCCTGGTTTGCCCTTGGGGATTCCGGTCTCCGGCCTGGTTTTTACCCATTCGGCGCGATAACATTTTCCGAATGATTAGCCTGACGTCGTAAATCGCCCAACGGAAATAGGAAGGTTACCGAGTAGGCGACATCCCGAATCGGTGCAATAGTTTACCTTGCACCCATGCTGCGATACTTCTTATTCCTGACCGTAACCGTGCTCCTAAGTTGCGAGCAGGATCCGCTGACCGTGCGAAACGTTGACATTGACGAGCGAACCGAATCCAGTGGTCTTACGGAGTTTGATCCTACGGTGGAAACCGGCTGGACCGCGTCCGATGGCATACGAACGGCTACCGCTCCGGCTAGCCTGGAATTACTTCCGCAAGACGAAGCGCTGACGCTGTCCTTCAATTTCCGCATGTCGGAGAACGCGGAAGCGAAGCTATTACTCGGGGGGCAACACGCGCTAGCCTTACCCTCCCTCACCCTCGATACTACCGCCTTCATGCGAAGCGCGGTGGATATCCGTCCCGACGTTTGGCAGAATTTGGAAATTGCCTACCTCCCGGCTACCGCCACGACGCCGGCACTGCTGGTTGCAACCTATCTGAATGGTAACCTAGTGTACTACCAGCAGCCCCTTCCGGACGTCGAATCCGGCGGCCCCCTAACCCTGGAACTGACGGAAGGGGAGATGTCGGTGACCAACCTACAGCAATCCGGGGAGGCGGGAAAGGCCTCCTCCCTGGCCAGCAACGGAGAGGTCAATCTTAACCTTCCGCTGATCCACTACGCTTATTACGCTGTGGACGGCCGGCCGAAAACGTTCGATGGTTGGGCAACCCAAGAGCCCGCCAAGGAAGGCTATATCTCTCGCTTCGATCTCGGCGCGATCCGGGAGGCGAACCGCGATTACGCCATCCGCTTTGAAGGCAACCTTCAAATCCCTAAAGCTGGTCCGTATACCTTCCACCTTCGCTCCTCCACCCATTCGGCGCTATTCATCGACGGCGAACCCGTGGTAGCCCTGGGCCCGGATACGGAAGGAATCGAAAACGACGGAACGGTCACGCTGTCGGAAGGTACCCACGAAGTCCGCCTCGACCACTACCAGGAGACCAACTGGAATCACCTGTTGCTGAAGTATAGCTACGGAGAGCAGGAGCGGAAGAGCTTCAACGATATGCCGGAAGGCCAGGCCGTCGCCACCCCCCGCAGCCAGGAAACCACACCGGTGGAAACCGACGATCGGCCCTACCTGCTGCGCAGTTTCCTCAACTTCCCGATGGCGCGTGTTTACGATTACACCCAAAAGCGTACCCACGTCGTGAACGTGGGCGAAGCGGACGGCCCCCACTACAGCTACGACCTCCAGAACGGCGCGCTGCTCCAGGTATGGCGTGGCCCGTTCGTCGACGTCAGTGAAATGTGGGAAGATCGGGGCGAACCGCAAGTGGTGCGCGCGCTCGGTCCGGCGGTCTCTTTTGACGGACGGCCCCAGTGGGCCACGGATGCCAATGAATGGCCGGTGGAGGCGGACGGTTTGCGCCACCGTCGCTACGAGTTGGATGCCGAGGGACGACCCACCTTTATTTTCAGCCACGGTGAGGCGGGCGAGGTATCCGATCACTTGGTCCCTAATGCACAGGGCCTCGAGCGGACCCTCACCAATCAGACGGGCGGGGAAACGCTCCTTACCACCATCGCCTCCGCCGCTTCCATTCGGGAAACGGCACCGGGCGTTTTCGAAACCCTGAACCCGGGGCTCAACATCCAGGTGCTCGAGTTGGCCTCCGGCGGCTTGCGTTTGCTTAAAGGCGAAGGAACCCAGCGCCTCGTGGCGGAACTTCCCCCCGGGGAGCACCTGACCTACGCCATTGACTGGTAAGGCCGTCGTTCCGCCCCCTCCTAACGCTACAATTCAAGATCATGTCTCGTATCCTCCTAGTTCTCTCTACGCTGCTGGTGCTGCCCGCCCTTTCGGCCCAGGATGAAAGCGATTACTACAGCATTGAAAAAATCTCCATTCCCGAAGCCATCGAGCTTGAAATAGGCGGAATGGACTTCCTGCCCGACGGCGCCCTGGCCGTAACCACCCGGCGCGGCGAGGTTTGGATCATCGACAACCCGACTACCGATAAGCCCGAGTACCGGCTTTTTGCCCGGGGATTGCACGAACCCCTCGGTTTATCCGCTCACGACGGAGCCATTTACGTAGCCCAACGGGGGGAGGTGACCAAGCTAACGGATCGCGATAACGACGGAACGGCCGACGTGTACGAAACGGTTTACGATATGCCCCTGACCGGCAACTACCACGAGTATCACTACGGTCCGCTCTTCCTCCCCGACGGCAGTTTCCTCACTACCCGCAACGTTGGTTGGGAAGGCAGCGGAGTCAGCAAAGTTCCCTTTCGGGGCTGGATGATGCGCTACGTTCCCGAGGAGGACCGCCTGATTCCCTGGGCGGCGGGCATGCGGAGTCCGGCGGGATTCGGCACGAACGCCGAGGGAGACATCTTCGTGGCCGAAAATCAGGGCGACTGGATCGGCTCCGGACGGATTACCCACCTCGAGGAGGGCGACTTTGCCGGTCACCCCGCCAGCCTGCGCTGGGCGGATGAGGAGGGATCCGAAGTGGACCTGAAGGAAGACCAGCTGAACGACGAATTTCAGACGATGTACCGGGCCCGCGAGGAACTCGGTAACGTCAAGCTACCGGCCGTCTGGTTTCCGCATGGCATCCTGGGTATTTCCACGGCGGCCATCATTACCGACCGCACGGAGGGGGCTTTCGGTCCCTTCGCCGGCCAGCTGCTCGTAAGTGATCAGGGGCAGAGCAAGATCATGCGGGTTGCCCTGGAGAAAGTGGACGGGGAATACCAGGGCGTTGTTTTCCCCTTCCGGGAAGGATTCAGCTCCGGTCTCCTGCGGCTGGAGTTCGGGGAGGATAATGCCCTCTACGCCGGCCAGACCGCGAGAGGTTGGGCGGCCACCGGTGGGGAGGAATTCGCCCTCGAGCGGATGAAATGGACCGGTAGCACTCCCTTCGAGATGTATGCCGTTCGCGCTACGGAATCCGGCTTCGAGATCGAATTCACCGAAGCCGTCGATCCCGCCGGCGTCCGTCCCGACCGGTTCAAGCTGCAAAATTTCACCTACCTCTACCACCATAACTACGGCAGTCCGGTAGTGGACATTCAACCGAATACGGTCACCTCGGCCGAGCTATTACCCGATGGGAAGACGGTACGGATCGTACTCGACGCCCTTCGCCCCGGCTACATCTATGAGATCAAACTCGGGGATATTCGAGGGGCCAACGGCAAGGAGCTACTGCACGATTTCGGTTATTACACCCTCAACGCCATTCCCGGCGGGAGCGGCACGGTAGCTTCCGCTGACGACAATATTGCGGCAAGCGCAGGTTCGGCAAAGCGGCCGACCGAGATGCCCGCGGACTGGAACGGATCCTTCGACCAGGAAATCCTGCTGGAATCCGCCCTGGGCATGAAGTACAAGCAGAACGTCCTCAATGCCACCGCCGGCGCCCGCATCAAATTCACCTTCCAGAACCCCGACGATATGGAGCACAACTTCGTGCTCACCGCCGGCAAGCTGGGCGACCGGGTAGGGGAAGCCGCTCTGGAGCTGGGACTCAGCGGCGCGGCCAAGGACTACGTGCCCGATATGGATGCCGTGCTCGTACATACCGAGCTGGTCGCCCCGGAAACGGAAGACACCATCTACTTCACCGCCCCCACGAAGCCTGGAGTATACGAATACGTATGCACCGTGCCGGGTCATTATAAAGTGATGCGGGGAGTACTGATCGTGAAAGAGGCTGCGTCGCGCTAGGTTGCTGCGGACAGCGTCACCGATATACTGACGGCATTCCCACCGAATCCCGTAGCGTTGATCAAGGCGTTTTCGGGGGGCTTCGCCACCTCCGGGGTCGGCAGGTACGGCGGAAGCCAGATCGCCTTGGCTTCCATCATTTGCAGGGCGGCCACTACTGCGAGCGGTCCGCTGGCTCCAAAAGTGTGTCCCGTGGCCCACTTCATGGACGTGATGATGGAAGCTTCCCTACCGAATACCGCCTCGATCGCCGCCCGTTCCGCGGCATCTCCCTTTCGCGTTCCCGGCGCGTGGGCAAAGATGGCATCGGGCTGCCTGTCCGACTGGGTGGTCGCCGCTAGCATGGCAGTTTGGAGGGCGGTTCCGGCCGCGCTGATGCCCGTGGAGCTCTGGTGGCGTTCGCGCGAAAAGCCAACGCCATCCAAGGCGAACGGGTGGTGATTCGCTCGCCGCTCCAGTGCTAGAAAAGCCGCCCCTTCCCCCAGGGCCATACCCGTAGGATCGCCGGTCAGGGGCCGGGTGGGGTAGCGTTCGTCGTCGGCCGGCTCGGCGTAGACCCTCAGCGCCTGCATTTGCCGGAGGGTAAAGGTGGTCAAGGGGGCTTCGGTGCCTCCCACCAGCACCCGGTCGGTCATGCCCGACTGGAGTAAAGCAACTCCCTGGAGGATGGCGTGGCTACCGCTGGAACAGGTGACGCTCATTCCCGTGGCCAGCTCGGTGGTGCCGAAGTAATCCGCCAGCAGAAAGGCCAGACTTCCGAGGGTAGTCAGTGGGGAAGTCCGCACCGGGGGCCTGCCTTCCCGTAGGAACTCGTCGTAGGTTTGTTCCCAGGATTCGGTGGGGCCCCGGCTGCAACCGACCAAGATGCTGAATTCCTTCCCCCGCCAGCCAGCAGTTTCGACGGCCATTTCGGCGGCCGCCAAAGCGAGTTTTCCGGCCCGGTCCGTCGGTCGCGCTCCGGAGAATATGGCTGCGTCCGGTGAGTGCTTCAGGTTCGTTACCGGGAATACCGGTAGACCAGTAGCCGGGTCTCTCCGCGAGCAAGGGGACCCGGAAGCATACGTTTGCGCCGAGGCTGCCCGGCTGGTTCCCGCAGCCGAAACCGCGCCGTATCCGGCTATGCTGCACGTCATGGGATAGGGTTGGTGGTTTCACCGAGTAGCCGCACCAACGAAGTGACTTCCGCCGGGGTGTTGAAGGCGTGCAGACAAACGCGGAGCCGCTCCGTGCCTGCAGGTACCGATGGAGAGCGGATTCCCTTTACTAGCAGCCCCTCCGCTCGCAACCGCTCCTCCAGGGCCATAACGCGGTCGTTACCCGGTACGGGAACGAGTTGGATGGGACCGGAAGCAATCGGTAGGTGAGCAGGTAAATACGTGGCTACCCGCTTTTGGTAGGTGGCGATCACGTTTTGGAGGTTGGCGAATGCGTTGGGTTGACGTTCCCTAAGTAGGGCATATATCCGTCTGATTCCGGAAATCTGCATGGGCCGTGGACCGGTGGAGTAGATGAAGGGCCGGGAAAAGTTGATGAGGTAATCCCGCAGGGCAGTCCCACCGAGAATGGCCGCCCCGTGGTATCCGGGAGCTTTGCCGTAGGTCGCTACGGCGGCGAAGACCTGATCCTGCAGGCCGAGCTCGGCTACCATTCCCGCGCCATACGTCCCTTCCAGACCGGTGGCGTGCGCCTCGTCGACGATTAGGTGGGCGCCGTGGCTATGACATAGTTCGGCGAGCTCCCGCAGCGGCGCGGTGTCGCCGTCCATGCTGAAGCGGCTTTCGGTGACGAAGAAGGTTTGGCCGTCCGACCGGGATTGGGACAATAGTCGATCGGCTTCCCCCGTGTGGTTATGCCGGCACCTGCGCCCCGCCGCCCCGCTTAACCGGATGCCGTCGCGGAGACTGGCGTGAATCAGTTCGTCGTAGACGACCGTGTCCGTGCGCCGGGCAACGCAGCTGAGCAGGCCGAGGTTGGCCGTATACCCACTGCCGAACAAAAGGGCGGCGGGGAAGCCGTGAAACGCGGCGATCTCGGCCTCCAGATCGGTGATGCTGGAGTGGTTGCCGGAAATCAGGCGGCTACCCGGGGCGATGGCAATCGTTGTCGATTCCGCCCCCAATAACCGGCTGAACCCCAGGTAATCGTTCGACCAGAAATCTACCCCGTCGAGGTCCCCGGGGAGTTCGCGGAACTGACCGGTGGCCCGTAGCGCCCCGAGTCGTTGGTGTAGAAAATCTGGCTGCTCCAATGCCTTAATCGCCCTGTTTGGTGGCCGAACGGAAGATGCGGTCCCAATTGATGCCGTTGAAAAGGCTGCCTTCCTTGACCGAGAACCAGATGAAGAGTGGCTTACCGAGAATGTGGGTTTCCGGCACGAAGCCCCACACGCGGCTGTCTTCCGAGTTGTGGCGGTTATCCCCCATCATCCAGTAGTAGTCTTGCTGGAAGGTATACTCGGTAATTTCCTGACCGTCAAGATAAAACCGGCCATTACGCATCTCGAAGCTTTCGTTGCCTTCGTAGACTTTGATGGGACGCCAGTAAAGCTCAAAGTTCCGCTCGTCCAGGGTTACGGTCATACCGCGTTCCGGGATGAGGATCGGGCCGTAGTCGTCCACCGTCCAGCTGCCGAAGTACTTTGCGCTGTGGGGGTAGAGACGCACGCCGTTCGGTTGGGTCTGGTCGAAGAAGTCGATGGATGCCTGAGGATCGCCGCTGCGCAGGGCTTCCACTTGGTCTTCGTCGAGATCTAACAGAAACCGCGTAGCGCTGACCTGCTGGATGTCCATTTCGGCGATGCCGATGTCGGACCAGCGGGAACGGTTCGGTGGGCCGGTGAAGGTGATGTCGTAGCGGAACTGGACATTTTCCGGTGCCTCGATGGCTTCTCCGTTGATGTATAGCTGGCGATTGCGGATTTCGAGGCGTTCGCCGGGCAGGCCGACGGCCCGTTTGACGTAGTGATCCTTTTTATCGCGCGGACGGGTAACGAGTTCGGCTTGCCCGCTTTGGATGGCGGCCGCCGCGTTGGCATCGATGTTTCCCATCTCGTAGTCGTTGGCCGAATAGGTGCGGTAGGGGAAAATGTAGACACTATCACCCGAGGGCACGTTGAAGACGACGGGGTCGTAGCGGTCGATGCTTTCCAGGGCCGGGAGCCGGCGGTAGGGTAGGGCGGCTCCGTCGATGTAGCTCTCTCCGCCGACGACCGGGGCACGGTTGTGAACCAACGGGAGCATCAGGATGGTCTCCGGAAGTCGCAGTCCGTAATTCACTTTCGAGACGAACAGGAAGTCACCCACGTTGAGGTTGCCTTCCATCGATGGCGTTGGGATGATGTAGCTTTCGATGAGCAGCAGGCGGATGAGGGCAGCCGCGAAGATGGCAAAGATGGCCGCCTCGGCCCAGTCGCGCAACACCGGTTTATGGAAGGGCGAGTTGTTGCGCAGTTTACGCACTTCCCGTTCATCCTTAGCTTTTTCGGCGGCGGCGATCCGCTCCTGCCACTCCCGCTCCTCTACCAGGATGGGGCCGCGGTATTCGGGCTCCTGGGTGCCGAGCCAGCCAAAATATCCCCAGCTGGCAACTACCGCGAGCACGTGCTCGAAGAATCCGAAACGGTTAAAGGAGCGCGCCAGGTCGACCATCAGTCCGGCAAACCAGATCATGTTGAAATACGGGATCAGGAGCAACAGGCTGTAGCTGCCTTTGCGGCCAACCAGTTCGGAGACGACCCACATGTTGTAGCCGGGGATCAGCCCGTGTTTGGCGTCCCGACCGGCGTAGGGAAAAAGTCGGTAAAGGGCCAGGCTCAGGCCGATGTAGCCTAGGAGTAAGACCCAGAGCAACCAAGTCATAACAATCGTTTAATGTGGCGGCGAAGGTACGCCTTCACCGACGGTTCACTCCGTCGATTCGACGAAACCTTCCATCCACAGTTTATGTCCCCCGCGGTGGCCGGCGAAAAATACCTTGACGTATTTGCGGTAATAGCCCGGGCTGGCGGCATCGTAGGTCACTTCAATGGTGCCGGTTTCACCCGGGGCGACCGGGGTTTCGGAAAATTTCGAGGCCGTACAACCGCAGCCTACCCGTACGTTATCGACCAGCAGGGGCTCGTCGGTAAGGTTGCGGAATTCGAAGCGGTAGGTTACCGCCTCGTCCTGGAAGGTGTCTTCCAGCGTGACGGTTGCCGGTTGCAGCCATTCGACGGGGCTATCTGGCGGGGCCAGCAGGGAAAGCGTGAGGATCAGATAAATCATTGGTGGGTAAACGTCGTGGGTCGGCGCCTATTTCGTTAAGGAAAACCTATACTTGGGCCACCGAATATCCGATTCGCCGTCCGGTAAGGTTTACCGGTAAATACTACATTCATGAAAAAGCTGTTTTTCGCCGTGGCCCTTGTATTCGCCGGTTCCACGGTCGCCTTTTCCCAAGTCGTTGTCGACGGGGTCAACATCAACAACCTCCAGGAGGTCCAGATGATCCGGATGATCGCACAGGAACGCTTCCTGTCGAGTAAGGTGACCATTTTCATCGATTACGGACAGAGCATCGGTGGCGCGTCGCGA
This sequence comes from Neolewinella xylanilytica, assembly GCF_002934605.1. Lineage (GTDB taxonomy): Bacteria > Bacteroidota > Bacteroidia > Chitinophagales > Saprospiraceae > Neolewinella > Neolewinella xylanilytica. Next base: position 1,992,791 of record NZ_PTJC01000006.1, on the reverse strand, counting down.
CAGCGGATGGAAGTAATCGACCCGCGCAGCAACGAGCGTATCCGCTTCAACAGCGTGATGCACGCCGTCAACTACCTTATCGCCAATGGATGGCGGTACGAAGAGGCCATGGTGCTGCCCACCGAAGGCAACGCCAGTTCGACCGGCGGCAGCACTCAGTACATCTTTATCCGTTCCTGATTACAGGTCCACCCGCAGTACGTGGGCGGGCCAGTAACCGGGGTCCAGCCGGACGTAGTTGGCCTGGGTGTTCCACCAGAAGGTATCGCCGGTGAGCAGGTCCGTAACCTGGAAGCTGTTGGTGCCGATAATGTCCGTAGGTACGCCGCAGTATCCTACCTGGGGATTGTACTGGTCGAAGTTGACGATCGTCCAGATGATGCTGCTCCGATCTTCGGAGTATTTGACGTAGCTCAGCAGGTTGGGATTGTTCGTGTCGGTGAAGACGATGTTATTCGTCTGTTGCAGGGCAGGATGGTCTTTCCGGATCTGGTTGATCTTCTTGTACGTTTCGGTGATCCGGTTGCGGTAGGACCAGTCGTAGTGACGGGCCATATACTTTTCACTGTCGTAGTACTCCTCCTTTCCGTTGGTGTTGCCCCGGTTCTCCATTAGCTCGTAACTGGGGCCGTAGAGTCCGTAACTGCTGGAGAGGGTGGCGGCGAGTAGCAGTCGCTTGACGAACTGATTCTCGTTGGCGCCCATCATCTCGAAGGCCAGAATGTCCGGTGTATTCGGCCAGAAATTGGGCTGCATGAAGTCCTTGAGCTCCGTAATGGTCAGTTCCTCGACGTACTCCCGCATCTCCTCGGCGGTGTTACGCCAGGTGAAGTAAGTGTAACTCTGCTGGAAGCCGCGCTTGGCGAGTTCGGCCATGATGGCGGGGCGGGTGAAGGCTTCGGCCAGGAAGATTACGTCGGGGTAGCGCTCGTTGGTTTCCCGGATGATGTATTCCCAAAAGCGATAGGGCTTCGTGTGCGGGTTATCGACACGGAAGATGCGAACGCCGGCTTCGCACCAGTACAGGGTCACCTCCAGTAATTCTTTCCAAAGCGCCTGCCAGTCGTCGGTTTCGAAGTTGATGGGCACGATATCCTGGTACTTCTTCGGCGGATTTTCGGCGTAGGCGATGGTGCCATCCGGCCGCCAGATGAACCACTCGGGGTGTTCCTCAATGTAGGGATGGTCGGGCGCGCACTGGAAGGCGAGGTCCAGGGCCACCTCCATACCGAACTCCTTGCACCGGTGCAGCAGTTGCTTGTAGTCGTCGATGTTGCCGAGCTCCGGCAGGATAGCCTTATGGCCGCCCTCGTGGGAGCCGATCGCCCAGGGGCTGCCGGGTTCGCCCTCCATGGCGTTGGTGGCGTTGTTGCGGCCTTTACGGTTGCGGTAGCCGACGGGGTGGATGGGGGGCATGTAAAGAACGTCGAAGCCGAACTCCTGAATCCTCGGAAGCAACGCCTCGACGTCCTTGAAGGTGCCGGGGCGATTGATGTCCGGGGAGGTGGAGCGGGGAAACAGCTCGTACCAACTGCTAAAGCGCTCCTTCAGGCGGCCGACTTTCACTTTCAGCCCCAGGTCGTAAACCGTATTCAGTTTCCGCAACGGAAAGTCGTGGAGCAGGCGGGCAAAATCGTCGCTGAGGACGTAATCGACCGAACCGCGCTGGTCGTCCCCGCCGAGTCGCTGGATAGCCTCGGTGACGCGGTGGCGGTCGTCTCCGTCGAGTTGGTCGGCCTTTTCGCTGAGGAAGTTGGCACCGATCTGTAGTTCGACGCCCATGTCCTGACCGTCGGCTTCTTTTTTCTTAAAGCCCTTGTACCAGGTTTTCAGGTGGTCAATCCAGGCGACCAGCCGGTAATCGTAGAAGCCTTGCTCGCTCACTGTAAAGGCACCTTCCCAGAGATCGTTGGCGGCTTCCTCCATTTCGACTTCCTGCCACTGCTCCTCACCGGCCTTCCGGTACTCGATGAGGGCGCGGATATAGTCATGGCTGTCTCCGAAGATCTTTGCGGATACCTTCACGCTTTCGCCGACAACCTTTTTGATGGGAAATCTTCCGTTGTTAATCTGGGGTTCGACGTGGTCAATTACGGTCCGGTTCTGCATAGTCTTGGGATAGGTTTGCTGGTTATTGAGGTAGGGATGCGCTTAAAGGGATATAAAGGATTAGCGGGTGCGACGTTCGGTGGGGGAGCTCCTTTTTGTTCCGCGGGTCCGTACCGCGGGACATAAATAGCCCGGAACCCTATCTTCGCCGGCCGAATCTAACCCCGTGGCTCCGCTTTTGGCGCCCGGCCAAAATAAAAGTAGCGTTATGGCTTACGATCTAATCGTTGTCGGAAGTGGCCCCGGCGGATACGTCGCGGCAATCAGAGCCGCCCAACTGGGCATGAAGGTCGCCGTCGTGGAGCGAGAAAGCCTGGGCGGCATCTGTCTGAACTGGGGCTGTATCCCTACCAAGGCCCTGCTGAAGAGTGCCCAGGTATTCGAATACATCAGCCACGCCGCCGATTACGGCATCGAGGTAAGCGAAGCCACCCCTGACTTCGGCAAGATGATCGGCCGCAGCCGGGGCGTCGCCGACGGGATGAGCAAGGGCATCAACTTCCTGTTCCGCAAGAATAAGATTGAGGTGCTTACCGGCAACGGAAAACTCGTGCGCGGCAAGAAAGTGGAGGTGACCGACGAAAACGGGAAGGCTACCACCTACGACGCCGAACACATCATCGTCGCCACCGGGGCCCGGGCCCGGGCGTTGCCCAACCTCCCCATTGACGGGGAAAAAGTGATCGGTTACCGCAAGGCGATGACCCTGGAAAAGCAGCCGAAGCGCATGGTGGTCGTCGGCGCCGGCGCCATCGGCGTCGAGTTCGCTTATTTCTACAGCAGCATCGGCACCGAAGTGACCATCGTCGAGTTCCTGGAGCAGGGATTGGTCCCGCGGGAAGATCCCGACGTCTCCAAGGAGCTGACCAAGATCTACAAGAAGAAAGGCATCAAAACCCTGGCCAACACCAGTGTCGAGAAGGTCGATACCAGCGGCGATACCCTCAAGGTCACCGCCAGGAATCGCAAGACCGGTAAGGAAGAAGTCATCGAGTGCGACATCGTGCTCTCCGCCGCCGGCATTGCGCCGAATACGGAAAACATCGGACTGGAAGATCTAGGTATCGAGACCGATCGCGGGATCATCCAGGTTGATGATATGTACAAAACCAACGTCCCGGGAATTTACGCCATTGGAGACGTGGTGCCCGGTCCGGCACTTGCCCACGTTGCCAGCGCCGAAGGGATCATCTGCGTGGAAAACATTGCCGGCCTCAAACCGAAACCACTCGATTACGGCAACATCCCCGGTTGTACCTACTGCTCTCCGGAGGTTGCTAGTGTCGGTATGACCGAAGCCGAGGCACGCGAAAAAGGATACGAAATCAAAGTCGGCAAGTTTCCCTTCTCCGCATCCGGAAAGGCCAGCGCCGCCGGAGCCAAGGAAGGATTCGTCAAGGTCATTTTTGACGCCAAGTACGGCGAATGGCTGGGCGCCCACATGATCGGCACCAACGTGACGGAAATGATTGCCGAAGTGGTCGCCGCCCGCAACCTGGAGACTACGGGCCACGAGATCATTAAGACCGTGCATCCCCACCCGACGATGAGCGAGGCGGTGATGGAAGCCACGGCCGCGGCTTACGACGAGGTGATCCACCTGTAGAACGGGGTAGCAGGCTAGGTCGCGGAAATTCACCGCTTTGGTGCTAGGGAACGCTAGGTTTCGCTGAGGTCGCTCGGCGAAACTTAGCGTGCTCCCGTGGTTGGCCTTGTTTCCTCCGCTGCTTCGAAAAGTATGCCCGCTCGGAGATCTTCCATGGAGCAATACACCAGGGAACACCAGCGGCTCTTGGCGACTTTACGGTTGCCTTTGCTATCACCGCCGGCTCCTAGGCCTTCACCCAACGACAAAAGCCCCGTAGCACCAATCGGCACTACGGGACTTTTTATTTCTTAAGCCAGTGGCTGAATTACTTCGCGCTGGCTTCTTCGACCGGCTTGCCCTCTTCGTCCACTTTCTTGGCAAAGCGGCTCTTGCCAAATTTTTTGTTGAACTTGTCGATCCGGCCGGCCGTGTCGACGAACTGCATCTTACCGGTGAAGAAAGGGTGGCTCTCGCTGGAGATTTCCAGTTTGATCAGGGGGTAGTCCTTTCCGTCTTCGAAGGTATCGGTATCGCGGGTCTTGGCGCAAGACTTACCCAACCAGCTAACGTTGGCGTTGATATCGCGGAAGATGACCGTACGGTAGGATTCGGGGTGCAGATCCTTTTTCATCGCTTTTTAATTTTAGGAGCGCAAAGGTAAGGATTTTTTATAAGAATCCCTAACGGCACCCGCGCTCCGTCGCAAATTCTATCTTTGATCCGTGGCTCGCCCAATGTTATCGCTGCTCCTTATGCTTCTTGCCCCCGTGGTCTTGCCGGCCCAGAGGGTGATCGTTACCGAGTTCATGGCCGATCCGACGCCGAGTCGGGGCCTACCGCTCACGGAATTTATCGAGCTCTACAATTCCGGGACGGCACCGGTTGCCTTGCAGGATATCGCCATCGCCAGTGGCGGGAGGGCGGCGAGCGCAGGTGCGGAGGATGTTCTGGAACCCGGAGACTTTTTGGTCCTGGTGCCGATCGACTCCCTGGAAAGCTGGCGGCGGCTGAACGTGCCGGTCGTCGGCATGGCACTACCCGGACTGACCAATACGGCGGACGTAATCACCCTCCTAGTAGCGGGCGATACGGTAGCCGACATCCACTATACCAAGGGCTGGTACGGCGATCCCGACCGAGACGATGGCGGTTACAGCCTGGAATACAATGGCCTCGGTCCGCCGGACTGCGCCGGGAGCTGGTCGGCTAGTCGTGCCGATGGCGGCGGCACCCCGGGCCTCCGAAACAGCCTCGATGGTCTGCTGCTGGATAGTTCGCCCCCGGCTTTGCGAACAGTCAACCTGGATAGCAGTGGGTTTACCGTCGTCTTCGACGAGCCGTTATCCGGCAACCTGGCGGAAATTTTCCTTTTGGATGGTGCGGTCATCCGTCCCACCTGGCAAACGAACATGGAATTCGTGTTTGAATTATCCATGGATAAAGGTTTGATTTACAAGCTTTCCATTGTTCCTAACTACAGTGACTGTTCGGGAAATTTTCCGGTGGATACCCTGGGTGCGGACCTTTTTGCCCCGCTACCGATCCGCTCCGGTGATTTATTGATCAACGAGCTTCTTTTCGATCCCGTTCCCGGTGGCGGTGATTTCGTCGAGTTGCTTAACCATTCCGAGCAGGTCATTTCCCTCCGGGGACTCCAGGTCGCTAACACGTTCACCGGGGTTACCAAGACCGTCACGGCGAACCATTTCCTCGGTCCGCAGGAGCTGGTCGTGCTAACTAGCGACCGACACCACGTGGTATCCTATTTTCCGGCTGCCCGTTCCGAAGCCATCGTGGAAACCGAGCTGCCGGCCCTAGCGAATGAACGGGGAAACCTGACACTGGTCGCAACGGATGGAACGGAGGTGGATGCTTTTGACTACCACGAAGATTACCACGATGCGTTGCTCAACCCGCTAGAGGGGGTTAGCCTGGAACGCCTGGATCCCGATGCCCCGACCCAGGATCCCGCCAACTGGTACTCCGCCTCCTCCACGGTAGGGTTCGGAACACCTACCCGCCCGAATTCACAGCTTGGGGATTGGGAGGAAACCACATTTTTTTTGGAAACCGAATCCTTTTCGCCCTTTACGGCCGGAACCAACGAGCTGCTCGAGGTACGTTACCGCACCGTTCGGCCGGGCGTACAGGCAACGGTGCGGGTGTTTGACGTAGCGGGACATCCGGTACGGAGCCTGGAGCGTATTGCCTTACTGGCCCGACAGGGTAGCATTTTCTGGGACGGCCGCGACGATAGCGGGAAGCCGATGCCGGTGGGTCCTTACATCCTGCTTGTGGAAACCTTTTCAGCGGCCGGGCCCGGAGAACGAATAAAACTGGTGGCCGTTCTGGCCGGCTAGCACTTATGGAAGCAACGATATTCGAATTTTTAAACCAGGACCTGGCCAACCCCTTCTTCGATGCCGTTCTACCGGTGTACCGGGATAAGCTCACCTGGATACCGCTCTACGTCCTGATCGCTTACTTGATTTGGAACCGGTGGGGCTGGAGAAAAACGCTGTATCTTCTGCTGTGCATGGCCGCCGTCATCGCGGTGGCCGACCAGGTTGCTGCCGGAATTATCAAGCCCTGGGTGGGAAGGATTCGCCCCTGTGCCGCGGAGGATTTGGCGGGCGAAGTGCGGGTGCTGGTCGGATGCGGGGGGAAATTGAGCTTTCCGTCTAACCATGCCACCAACCACTTTGCGGTGGCTACCTTGCTCTGCCTCACGTTCGTGCGGAAGTGGTACTGGCGCTGCGCCTGGTTGCTATGGGCACTGTCCATTTCACTAGCCCAGGTGTATGTGGGCAAGCACTATCCGGGTGACATTCTGGCCGGGGCCCTGCTGGGTACGGCCATCGCAATACTGGGATATATGGTATACCGGCGCGTTGCCGCGGAACATGCGGTAACCTAAACCGGGACTCGGACGTTTGCAATCCTTCCAAGCCAGTACACTCACCTATGGCCTTATGGCATTATTTCCTGTTGCTCGTCAGCGCCCTCGTCGGGGGCGGATTGGCAATCGTAGGTAGTGACCGCTACCGTACGTTGCTACCCCGGCTACTTTCCTTCAGCGGGGCTTATTTGTTGGCTATTGCCGCCCTCGAGCTTATCCCCGAGGTATTCGGTACACCCGCTCCCGGGGTTGGCGTATGGTTGCTGCTTGGTTTTTTCATTCAACTTATCCTGGAAGGATTCAGTCAGGGAGTAGAGCACGGCCACGTTCACGCCCACCAGGGGGTAGGGTACGGTTTCGCCCTGCGCGTGATGATCGGTCTGGGGCTTCATGCCCTGCTCGAGGGACTGCCCCTTGGGACCGGCATCGGCATGAGCGTCGACGGCCACGATCACGGTGAACACCTCTTGTACGGGATCGTGCTGCACAAACTACCGGCGGCTTTTGCTCTGGGCCTCCTGCTGCGGGGATCGGGCTATGGCCGCCGCGTGATTTGGACTTGTCTTACGGTCTTCGGCCTGTTATCTCCCCTGGGCGCGGTGTTAGGCGACCTATTAAGTATCGACTCCGTGTGGCGAGCGCGGATATTAGCGCTGGTAGTGGGCAGCTTCCTACACATTTCGACCACCATACTTTTCGAGGCGGACGGGCCAAACAGCCACGGAATTTCCGTCCGTAAGTTCCTGATCATCGTAGCGGGCATGGGAGTCGCTTACCTTACGGCCCACTAATCTGCCACCGTAATTTGCGCGGTAACGAGCTTTCGCTGCCCGAGCGAATAGCCGACCTTCGCGCCATGACCGAACGTACCCCTATTAGTCCCCGTACCGTCGGGATTTGCTGCCTGTTGCTGGGCGCGGTACTGTTCAGTTGCAAAGGGGTGATCATCAAGCTGGCGTACGGCTACGAGGTCAGTAGTATTAGTTTGCTCGGTCTGCGCATGATCTTTTCCCTGCCCCTTTTCCTATTGATCGGGTATTTCCGGGGCGGTAAAAAAGGGCAGCGCGCCGAGATGACGGGGCGTGACTGGCTTACGATTATTACGCTGGGGGTGGTGGGCTACTATTTAGCCAGCTACACCGACTTCCTGGGGCTGCAGTACCTATCCGCGAGTATGGAACGGGTGATTCTCTTTACCTATCCTACCCTGGTCCTGATCTTGCAACGGCTCGTTTTCGGAACCCGGATTCGGCCGGTCCAGTGGGGAGCGACGCTGCTCTGTTACCTGGGGATCGTCGTGGCGTTTGCCGGATCGGATTTTGGTATCGGGACGAATTTCCTGCGGGGTGCAGCCCTGGTTTTCCTCAGCGGATTGTTGTATTCCACCTACGTCATCGGCAGTGGCCGGCTGGCCCCGCGGATCGGTAACGTTCGGTTTACGAGCCTGGCGCTCGTAACGGCGGCCATCGCCGTCATATGCCACGTTTCCGTAAGCAGCGAACCGGTGCTCGGCCTTCCCAAAATGGTGTACGCATACGCCGTGGTGATGGCTATATTCTGTACCGTTATTCCCAGTTATTTGGTTACCGAAGGCATCAAGCGCCTCGGGGCCGGTGACGCCGCGATCGTGGGTGCGATCGGACCGGTGGCTACCGTACTGCTGGAGTATTACTTCCTCGGGGAAATCATGACCGTACTACAGGCCGCTGGAGCCGCGTGTATTGTTGCCGGCGTGGTGATCATCGGCCGAAGTAAAGGGTGATAAAACAAAATGTTTTATATTTGCGAATTACCGTCTAACCTAACTGCTTAACGATTCTTCATGGCCAAAGTAAAAGTCGCCTTCTTCTGCACGAATTGCGGTGCCGAAAGTCCCAAATGGATGGGACAGTGTCCTTCGTGCAAAGCCTGGAATACCCTGGTGGAAGAAAAAGTGGTGAAGACGAAGAACGACCGGCTGGAGAATCAGCCGGACTGGCGTACGGTAGGAAACGGAACATCCGCGGTAAGTGCCGGTCCGATCGGCCGGGGGCCCCGTCCGATTCCCCTGAACGAGGTGACCGCCGGGGAGGTGGAACGCATCGAAGCGCCCGACCGCGAGCTGAATCGCGTGCTAGGCGGCGGCATCGTTCCCGGGAGCATCGTACTCTTCGGCGGCCAGCCGGGAATTGGTAAATCGACGCTGTTGCTCCAACTGGCGCTGCGACTGGGCAAAAAGGTACTCTACGTCAGCGGGGAGGAAAGCGAGGAGCAGATCAAGATGCGGGCCGACCGGCTCGGCGGGGCGGACCACAACTGTTACCTCCTGACGGAAACCAATACGGATAAACTGCTCAAACACGCCGCTTCCCTGAAGCCGGATCTCCTGATCGCCGACTCCATTCAAACGCTGACCAGTCCGCACGTGGACAGTATGGCGGGAACGGTGAGCCAAGTGCGGGAGTGTGCGGCGGAGCTACAGCGGTTCGCCAAGGAAAGCGGTATCCCGGTCTTTCTGATCGGCCACATCACCAAGGAAGGAAGCATCGCTGGGCCTAAACTGCTGGAACACATCGTCGATGCGGTACTCCAGTTCGAGGGAGATCGCAACTACACCTACCGCATCCTTCGGACCCTTAAGAATCGCTTCGGTTCGACCGACGAACTCGGTATCTACCAGATGGATGCAAGTGGACTGCGGGAGGTCAGCAACCCCAGTGAACTGCTCCTCAGCGAGCGGGACGAGAACCTCTCCGGCTCGGCGGTCTGCGCCACGTTGGAGGGCATGCGGCCTATGCTGATCGAAGTGCAGGCGCTGGTCAGCGCGGCGGTATACGGCAATGCCCAGCGTTCGGCCACGGGCTTCGACCTCCGCCGGCTGTCGATGCTACTGGCCGTGCTGGAAAAGCGGGCCGGACTGTCGCTGGGCAACCAGGACGTCTTTCTGAATATCGCCGGCGGACTCCGTGTGGACGATCCCGCCATCGATCTTTCCATCATCGTGGCGCTGCTGTCTTCCGCCCAGGACGTTAGTATTTCTCCGGAGCTCTGCTTCGCGGGTGAGGTAGGACTGAGCGGAGAAATTCGGGCGGTTACCCGCATCGAGCAGCGCATCCAGGAGGCGGATCGACTGGGCTTCCGTGGCATTTACGTGAGCAAATACAATGTGAAGGGACTCGACCCGGACCGTTACAGCATCCGGATTCACACCGTCTCTACCGTTCGGGAACTGTACGACGAGTTGATTGCCTGAAGCAATTCCTATCCCACGCCCAGTAGGCGACGAATCAGCGGGCGCTTGTCGACGATAACCGTTGCCTTACCCTGCAGAAAGGGCTCGGCTGTGACCCCGAATCCGGTATTGGTCACCAGACCATCCGGGAAAGCGATTAGGACGGAGACCTTACCGTCCACCGGTACGAGACCGACCTCGGTAATCACGCCGGTGACGGAGCCATATTCCAGCGCCGGCCATTTGGGAAAATCTATGACCACCCGCTGGCCGGGTTGCACCCGCCCGCTTCCCCGGATGTCGATATCCAGTCGCCCGAGGGTACTACCCGCGTCCAGCGGAAAAACGGTCACCATTAATCTACCTTCGGTAACGTAGCTGTCTTCCGTAATGGACGGACTGAGCACGACCTGGCCGGTGACGGGGCTGGTGACGGTGAAATCGCGGCTCCACGTCGCGACGGCTTCCAGTAAGTCTTCGTAGGCCTGCCGGAGCTGAATACCGGCTTGTTCGGTGCTCCCCTTGCGACCCGAGCGATAGGCATCGATCTGGTTGCGCATCATCTCGATTTCGAAACGGATGGACCGTAGTTGGCTGTAATTCTTCTGCAGCGCTTCTTCCGCGCGTTCTACCCGCCGCCGCGCCGCGTTCACGCGCTCGGTATACTGGACGCCGTTACTGGCCAGTTCCACTTCCTGTTCGAGTTGGCCGCGGGCCAGGGTAAGGGTCTCCTGTAAGCTTTCCGCCTCCCGTTGGAGCGTTCGCACCTGCGCTTCGTCGCCCGAAATCAGCTTAGTCAACTCGGGGGTGGTATACTTTTCCAATCTTCGGGCCAGCAGGCTACGATACAGCTCCTGTCGGTCTTGGAAAGTATACACCTCGTCCTGCAATTCGCCGAGGGTGAGCGTCGGGGGGATTTCCAGCCGCGCCAATCGATCCGCGCTACCGCTATCGATGCTCATGAGCTGATCGTCGAGGTACTGGACGTGCTCCCACTTTGCGCCACCTTGTTTCGCTACGATCAGGGTCTGACCCGCTTCCACCTGCTCTCCGTCGGTGACCAGTACCCGTTGGATCTCGGTAGCCCGACGGGCCTTCAGCTGCCGGGGGGGATCGACCGTTGTCAGCACCAGGTCGCCGCTTACCGTGGTCGGGTAACTGTAAAACGAGGCGAGGATGGTTAGGGAAGCGATGAGTACGCCCAGCATCCACGTACCGTTGCGGGTAAGCCAGCCGGCCGGCGTTCCGATGATTTCCGCTACTTCCTGGGATCGCTGTACGGGCATGAGACTAACTGCCAAGCAGGGTTTGATTTTTCACGAGCCGGAAGTAATTGCTGCGGGCTTCCATTAGCCTGCGGTGGCTGCCGTGCTCCACCACCTTGCCGTCCTCGACCACGATGATGTGATCGGCCTGCTCGAAGGTAGCGTAGCGGTGGGCCACGATGACGACCGTAGAGCCACTGAGGTGTTCGAACAGATTGTCCATAATGGTGACCTCGGTAAAGGCGTCTAGCCCGCTCGTCGGCTCGTCCAGAAAAACAAAGGGAGGCTGATGGTAAATTGCCCGGGCCAGTAAAATCCGCTGGTGCTCTCCCTTGCTCAGGCTTAGCCCGCTGGCTCCGATCCGGGTTTGGTACCGCTCGGGCAGGCGCTCGATGAAGCGCTCGATCTGCGCCACCTTGACGGCCTTCAGCAGTCGGTGTTCGTCGATTGCGCGCTCGCCCAGCACGATGTTACGGGCCACCGTATCGCTGAAGATGAACCCGTCCTGGCTGACCACGCCGATATTTTTGCGCCAGAACGCGGGATCCAGGCTGTTGAGGTTGGTACCGTCAATCAGCACTTCCCCACTTTCGGGTTGATAAAACCCCAGTAGTAACTTTAGCAGGGTGGATTTGCCACTGCCGGAGGCCCCGACAACGGCGGTGATTTTGCCGGCGGGAAAGCGGGCCGTCACGTTATCAAGCACCAGCCCCGATCCCGGGGTGTTGTAGCGGAAGCTAAGGTCACGGACACTCAGTTCGCCCTCCCCGGGGATGATCCGTAACCGGTGCTGCCCGCCGGTCGACTCGTCCTCCTTCCGGTAAATTTCATTCATCCGCTCGAGGCTGATGGCACTGTCCTGGTAGCCCCGGAAGAATTCGCTGAGATCCTCAATGGGGCTATTGAGCTGGGCCAGAATGTAGTGAATCGCCACCAGGGCCCCGATGCTCAGCGAGCCGTCGATCACCGCCAGGGCGGCAACGAGGGTAATGCTCAGGTTCTTGATGGTATCGACTACCGTGCCGCCGGTACGCTGGAGCTGGTCGAGTTTAGTGAGCCGCAGCTGCGTCCGGTAGAGGCCGGCCCGCTTGCGTTCCCAGGCCCAGCGTTTGTGCCGCGCCGCATCGTTTTGTTTTATCTCCTCAATCCCGTCGATGATCTCCATCAACTGTTCCTTGTTGCGCGCCGATTGCTCGAAGTACTCGAAATCGAGGTCCCGACGGTTCCGCTGCAGGTAGCCCACCCAGCCGAAGTTCAGGAGGGTGCCGACCAGGAAGATGACGAAAATCGTGAGGTTCCATACGGCCAGCACCATGGCGAAGGCGAGAAAATTCAACAGATTGAAGACCCGTAATACGTTGGTACCGGTCATAAATTCCCGCAGCCGCTCGTGGTCGATAAGCCGCTGGAAGATGTCCCCCCGGCTACGGCTGTCGAAAAACTCCATCGGAAGCCGGGTAAGCTTGCTGATGTAGTCGCTGACGAGGCTCACATCCACGCGGGTGCCAATGTGGGTAACGGCGTACTGGCGGAGTGCGGCTAACCCCACCATGGTGAGCATCAGTACTGCCTGGGCGATCACCACCAGCAGAATGAAGTCAGGGTCGTTCAGCACGATCCCGAAGTCCACCATACTCTTCAGCAGGAAAGGCATGGCCAGCTGGAGCAGCAGGGCCAGGAAGAGCCCGATGCCTACATTCGAGAGTAGTTTGCCGTAATTGAGCACGTACTGGAGGACGTAACGCAGACTGCTTTCGTCGTTTCCCACCTGATCGCGCCGTCGGAAGGCCGGCGTGGGCTCCAATACGAGTACGTTGCCATGGTACTGGCCATCGCCGCTTAGACCGTGTGACCAGCCTTCGACGAAGTGCATGCGGTCGTACGCCTTTTTTTCGACGGTTGGGTCGGGATCCGCCACGTAAAAAAGCCCGGCGTTCACCCGGTACAGCACGACGAAGTGATTCCCGTTCCACGGAAGGATACAGGGCAGGGGAATTTCCTCCTCGATTTGCTGCAGGCTCACCGGCAGCGCCAGCGTCTGCAGGCCGATGCTTTCGGCTCCTTCGCTGATTCCCAGCAGACTGACCCCCTGACGACTGATTCCGGTACGCTCGCGGAGCTCTTCCAGGTCGTACTCCTGGCCGTGAGCCCGGGCGATCATGCGCAGGCAGGCGGCCCCGCAATCCATCTCCTCAAACTGTCGGTAGTACGTGAATCCGAGCATCGGCGTAAATATAGCAACTCTCCTGGCCCGCAAACCGTTACCTTTGCCTTGATTTTGGCCGGGCCCTTTACCCCGTGCGAAAAGCTAATACGTATGAGCAAACTAGGACGGGTGCTCGTCGCGATGAGCGGCGGTATCGACAGCACCGTAACGGCCATGATCCTGCACGAGCAGGGCTACGAAGTGGTCGGCATCACCATGAAAACGTGGGACTACGCCAACAGCGGCGGAAGTAAAAAGGAAACTGGCTGCTGCAGCCTGGACTCCATCAACGACGCCCGCTCCGTGGCCGTCGAAATGGGTTTTCCCCACTTCATTATCGATATCCGCGACGAATTCGGCGATCACGTCATCGACAACTTCGTCGACGAATACATGGCGGGACGCACGCCCAACCCCTGCGTCCTATGCAACACCCACATCAAGTGGAGCGCCCTGCTGAAGCGGGCCGATGCGATGGACTGCGAATTCATCGCCACCGGGCACTACGCCCAGCTGCGGCAAACCGACGCCGGCCGCTGGCACGTGCGCAAAAGCGCCGATGACAAAAAGGATCAGAGCTACGTACTCTGGGGACTTAGCCAGGAGTGTATGGCCCGCAGCCGCTTCCCCCTGGGGCACATGACCAAACCGGAAGTCCGCCAACTTGCCTACGACTTCGGCTACGAGGAACTGAGCAAAAAGGCCGAAAGCTTCGAGATCTGCTTCGTACCCGACAACGACTACCGCGGCTTCCTGAAACGGCGGTTGCCGGAATTAGAAACCCAGGTGGCTGGCGGCCGATTCGTCAACATCGAAGGGGAAACAATCGGCACCCACGACGGCTATCCCTTCTACACCATCGGTCAGCGGAAGGGGCTCGGCCAGGCCTTCGGCCAACCCATGTACGTCACCAAGATCGACGCCGATACCAATACCGTCACGCTGGGGCCCGTGGACGCCCTCGTCAAGAACGGCATGATGGTCGGGGGAGCCACGCTGCAGAAGTACGCCGAGCTTCCCACCGAAGGGGTAGAATTCGTGACCAAAGTGCGCTACAAGGATCCCGGCACCCTCAGCCGGGTGACCCAGTTTGCCGCCGACCGGATGGAAGTGGAGTTCTACGCCGACGTACGCGGCGTTGCACCGGGGCAAAGTGCGGTCTTCTACGAAGGCGACGACGTGGTAGGGGGCGGCCTGATTCACGCCTCCCGCTAGCGCTACTACTTCAAGGGATTGGGCGGCGGAGCGCAGGTGCCATCTCCGGCAAAACACGGTAAGCTGGATCGCCAATTCAGTCTTTGGAACCGCGGTACAGTTCGTACTTGACGAAGCGGGCCTCTACCGGGCCGTTCATGACGGGGATTTTCCGGCTGCTGCGCAGCCCGACCGACTTCACGGCGGCCGGATTGGCGGAAATTAGCCAGGCGGTGTATCCCGCCCAGTTGGACTTTAGCGTATCCCCGATCTCCCGGTAAAAACCCTCGATGTCGCCGGTTTCCATCCGCATTTCATAGGGCGGGTTGGTTACGATCAGTCGCGCAACATCGGGATCATTACGAACGGAGGGTGGAGCCAACTCCCCGAAGGCTGCCTGTCGCAGTTCCACGCATCCATCCACTTTGGCGCGCTCTACCGTGGCGCGGGTGACGGCTACGGCGAGTCCGTCGATGTCCGATCCGAGGATGGGGTAGGGAGCAGGCCGGATCCGGTCCAGGGCTGCCTGGCGAACGGCACTGTAGGCGGGAAGGTCGAAGTCCGGCCACCGTTGGAAGCCAAACTCCCGGAGCAGCCCGGGCGGGCGGCGGGTAGCCAGAGTGGCGGCTTCGACGAGAAAAGTGCCGGATCCGCACATGGGATCGACGAGTACCTGGTCGCCGGTGTAGCCGGCCATCTGCAGCAGACCGGCCGCCAGCACTTCGTTGATGGGGGCTTCCCCCGTACGACGGCGGTAGCCGCGGCGGTGAAGACCGTCGCCGGAACTGTCGACACTCAGCAGGGTTTCTCCCCGACCCGTGATGCGGAGGTGAATGCGTAAGTCGGGGGCATCTTTATCGACTCCCGGCCGGGTGCCGTACTTATCCCGAAACTGATCCACAACGGCATCCTTCGTCAGCTGGGCAATGAAGTGGGTATTCCGAAACCACCGGCCGGGATCTACCACGTCCACGATCAGGGTGCCTTCGGGGAGCAAGTACTTCCGCCAATTGTTGGCCCGTAGGCGGTCGTACAGCTCCTGTTCGTTGTTGACTGTGAACGAATCGATGTTAATGAGCACCCGGAGTGCCGTTCGAAGTTCCAAGTTGGCCCGGTATACGGTCTCCATGGTTCCCCTGGCGGTGACCACCCGCCGGCCGACCTCCACGTCTTCCGCTCCCAGTTCCCGGACTTCAGCGGCGAGGACATCTTCCAGACCGGCGAGCGTAGGAAAAGCTAAGGTGAGGGAATCGGACATGCTGGTAAGGGCTTTGTAGTGTATGATGGAAGGGGGAAAGGGGTGGCTGGGGCTTTAGTCCCCGTCATCGTGGGTTTCCCGGTCCCCCCAGCGAAAGGTGTCGTCTAAATCGAATCCAGCGAGGTCCAGCACCCGGTCGACGATTGTACGCACGATTTCCTCCGCGGTTTCGGCCTGGTTGTAAAAGGACGGTACCGCCGGACAAACGACGCCACCGGCCTCGGTGATCGATACCATGTTTTTCAGGTGGATCAGGCTGTAGGGAGCCTCCCGCGGCACCACGATGAGGCGCCGGCGCTCCTTAAGTACAACATCGGCGGCCCGCGTGATCAGGTCGTTGGAGATGCCCCCCGCGATCCGTGCCATCAGTCCCATGCTACAGGGGCAAACGATCATCGTGTCGTAGCGGGCACTTCCGGAGGCAAACGGGGCCATGAAGTCACGCTGGCCGTAGTAAGTGAACGGATACTGCTTCCAGTCTTCGTTCCCAAGTTCGAATTGCCAGTTGTATTTACCGTTCTCGGTCAGTACTACTCCAACATTTTCCCATTTTGACTTTATATCTCGGAGGCGGTCGAATAACACCTTGGCGTATAGCGACCCGCTGCTTCCGCCAACGGCGACTACGATATTTCTACCTGACATCTTAATCATTCTTATCCGGCTAACGCCGGGCTAGGGTATAGGTTGCCTTAGTTCCGATTGTCGGGCTAATGCTAACTTGGGAGCGTGAAGATACTGCGCTGGCTCGCCATTGGACTAATTGCTTTGGCAGGGTTGACCTCCTGCGAAGACGCCATTCGTGACGGGGGCACCGTCGGTCCGATCATACCGGAAACCTGGACGGAAGATTCTACCTATTTCACGATCGACGGATCACCGAACCTGCTGCTCGGCTTTGATTTACGCGGGCAGCCGCTCGATACGTCATCTCTCGGGGAGCTAATAAACCGAATCGCAGTCAGCGGTGGCAACTACCTCGCGTTCAATGGATCGGAGCTATCCAACACAATACTTAGTTCGGCCTACTCCCTAGGCGCGAAGCTCGGGGTAGTAATCGATACCTCCGGCCTGCCCTATGGGTTTACCGTGGCAAACAGTGTAGCTTCCTTCAACGCGGCCCTGCTTGCCGGCAGCCCGGCGGCGGGATACCGACAACCGGTCCAGACGGCGCTGAACAGCTTTCGGGCGGCCCGCACCGTGGAGCGCCACGTGCGTTTCTGGGATATGCGGATCGACGACGAATTGCTCGGGGAAGCACCGCCTCCGGGTACGGTGGCGGCCACCGATGCGGAAAACAATTACCTGGTTTATATCGCGGATGTCGGCAGGGTACAGATCATCTTCCGCGACAGCAGTCAAGCCGCCCGGCGGGTAACCGTGGTGGGGCATTTGGGTACCCAGCGGTCGGAGATCCTGTATCCGCCGTACGACCGTAGCTTCACGCTGCAATCGAACGAAGCGAAGGGAGGCTGGATGCTCATCGAGCCGCTGGAAGAAGGCCGCTAGCCCGACTATTTAATCATGGTCAGGAAGGTGGAGAAAAACCAGTTGCTATCCACTTTCACCAAAGCGGCCAGGGCGGAATCCGCTTTGTGGCTGTACAGCTTTAAGTCCTTTACCACGGTACGGAACTCATCGGCTTCCTCCGACTTCCCTTCCACTCCGGTCAGGTCGTCCAGTAGCCGGAGCATCGGTTCCAGTTCCCGCTTTTTGCGGGCAATGATGATGTTTTTCACCACTTTGGACATATCTTTTTCACCGATAAAAAATTCCTTGCGTTCGCCGGTGATCAATTTTTTGTGTGCCAGTCCCCACTCCAGAAGCATCCGGGTATTGGTATTGACGTTCCCGCGGCTGATCTGGAGTTGTTCCATAATGTCATCGGTACTCAACGGCTCGTTGGCCACCAACAACAGGGCGTGAATCTGGGCCATGGTGCGGGTTACGCCCCAGGAACTGCCGAGCGTTCCCCAGGCTTCGATAAACTTTTCCTTTCCCTCTTGTAATTCCATTGATGATCAAAGAATAAATGCTGATAATTGGTTTACTAAAAAGAGAAAACCCCGGTGGCGGAAGCCATCCGGGGTTTTCCTTAACGGTGTGGGTGGGCGTGATTACATCATGCCGCCCATGCCTCCGGGCATGCCGCCACCGCCATGGGAGTGACCGCCCATGCCGTTGTCAGCCTCGGGCTTGTCGTTGATCACGCATTCGGTGGTGAGGACCATTCCGGCAATCGAACTGGCGTTCTCCAGCGCGATACGGGTGACCTTGGTGGGGTCGATTACACCGGCCGCCTTGAGGTCTTCGTATTCACCGGTACGGGCGTTGTAGCCGTAGCTGCCCGTATTGGTGCGAACGGTCTGTAGCACGACGCTGCCCTCTACTCCGGCGTTGTCGACGATCGTACGGAGCGGCGCTTCCAGTGCCTTGCGGACAATCTGGATACCGATCTTCTGATCTTCGTTTTCACCTTCCAGACCTTCCAGGCTGTCGATGGCGCGCACCAGGGCAACACCGCCACCGGCCACTATACCTTCCTCTACCGCCGCACGGGTAGCGTGCAGCGCATCGTCGACGCGGTCTTTCTTTTCCTTCATTTCCACTTCGGTAGCGGCTCCGACGTAGAGTACGGCTACACCACCGGCTAGCTTGGCAAGCCGCTCCTGGAGCTTTTCGCGGTCGTAGTCGGAAGTAGTGGTTTCAATCTGCTGCTTGATCTGGTTGACGCGGCCGGTGATCTGGTCGGTAGAACCCGCACCGTTCACGATGGTGGTGTTGTCCTTGTCGACGGTGATCTTTTCGGCGCTACCCAGCAGGTCGAGCGAGGTCTGATCGAGTTTGTACCCTTTCTCTTCACTGATGACGGTCCCGCCTGTCAGTACGGCGATATCTTCCAGCATGGCCTTGCGACGGTCACCGAATCCGGGAGCCTTGACGGCCACGACCTTCAGCTGGGCACGCAGACGGTTCACGACGAGTACGCCGAGTGCCTGGCTTTCGAGATCCTCGGCGATAATCAGCAGCGGCCGTCCGCTCTGAATAACTTGTTCGAGAATGGGAACGATGTCCTGCATGTTACTGATCTTCTTGTCGTGGATCAGGATGTAGGGATTCTCGTACTCGGTAGTCATGCTCTCCGTGTCGGTCACGAAGTAGGGGCTCAGGTAACCGCGGTCAAACTGCATACCCATTACTTCCTCCACGTAAGTGTCGGTACCCTTGGCTTCCTCAACGGTGATGACGCCGTCTTTGCTGACGCGCTTCATGGCGTCGGCGATCAGGCTACCGATTTCGTTATCGTTATTGGCGGAAATGGCAGCAACCTGCTGGATCTTTCCGAAGTCGTCACCGACGACTTCACTCTGGCCCTGCAAGTGCTCGATGACCTTCTTGGTGGCCAAATCGATACCGCGCTTCAGGTCCATGGGATTGGCACCGGCGGTTACGTTTTTCAGACCGGCCTGAATCATGGCCTGCGCCAGTACCGTGGCGGTAGTGGTACCGTCACCGGCAATGTCGGCGGTTTTGCTGGCGACTTCCTTGACCATCTGGGCACCCATGTTGGCGACCGGATCTTCCAGTTCAACCTCTTTGGCGACGGTTACACCGTCTTTGGTAATCTGCGGGGCACCGAAGGATTTTTGAATAACGACGTTGCGACCTTTAGGTCCTAGAGTCACCTTAACGGCATTGGCAAGGGCGTCCACACCCGTGCGCAGTTTTTCGCGAGCTACGCGATCAAAGCTAATATCCTTAGCCATAGTTGTTTATTATTTTATCGGTTGGTTAAATGCAATTGCTGGCTGGAAATCCTAAAGGATAACGAGGATGTCGTCCTCCCGCATGATGAGCAGGTCCTGACCTTCGTGCTTAAGTTCCTGTCCGGCATATTTGCCGTAGAGAACGATGTCGCCAACGCTCACGGTCATGGCGTTGCCTTCTTTCCCCGGTCCTACGGCGATTACTTCGCCACGTTGTGGCTTCTCCTTTGCGGTGTCGGGTACGATGATCCCTCCGCTGGTTTTTTCTTCGGCGGGAGCGGGCTTGACCACTACTCGATCGTTGATCGGCTTCATGTATGGTATGTTTTGGTTGAAATAATTAGTTTGTTCTCACCGACGGCAATGACCGTCGTGCTATCCGGGGTACGAACACCATGCCAGCTAGCGTTGGCAGACAATTTGTCAGATGCTGGACACACATGCCGCCGGTGCGTGACAGTGCTGCTCCCGGGGTGCTAGCGTGCGTAGCGGTTGCATTGGCTATTTTTCCTACTTTTGGGCGCTCAATCAACCCCGTACATGGCCACAGATAACGCTATTTCCGTTGACGTCGACGTTGCAAAGAATTTAGGGCTTACCGCCGAGGAATACGACCGCATCGTCGAGATTATCGGGCGCACCCCGAATTTCAACGAGCTCAGCATTTTCTCGGTCATGTGGTCCGAGCACTGCTCCTACAAGAACTCCATTATGTGGCTGAAGACCCTGCCGCGGGAAGGGGAGCGCCTACTGGTCGGTGCCGGGGAGGAAAACGCCGGTTTGGTAGACATTGGTTCCGGACTGGCATGTGCCTTCAAAATTGAGAGCCACAATCACCCCTCGGCCATCGAACCCTATCAGGGGGCGGCCACCGGGGTAGGGGGCATCCACCGGGATATCTTCACTATGGGCGCCCGCCCTATTGCCTCGCTCAACAGTCTGCGGTTCGGCGATCCCCACCTGGCACACACCAAACACCTGGTAGCCGGAGTGGTCAAGGGTATCGGCGATTATGGTAACTGTTTCGGCGTGCCCGTAGTGGGCGGGGAAGTCTACTTCCACCCCAGCTACAACCAGAATATTTTGGTTAATGCCATGTCGGTAGGCATCGTGAAAGTAGGCGAGACCGTCTCCGCTTCCGCCGACGGACCCGGCAACCCGGTCTTCATCGTTGGTTCCGCCACCGGGAAGGACGGCATTCACGGCGCCACCTTCGCCTCGGCGGACCTCACCGAGGATAGTGCCGAAGACCTGCCGGCCGTACAGGTTGGTGACCCTTTCCAGGAGAAGCTCCTGCTCGAAGCCAGTCTGGAAGTGATCGCAACGGGTGCCGTAGTCGGCATGCAGGACATGGGGGCGGCGGGCATCACCTGTTCGACTTCCGAAATGAGCGCGAAGTCCAAAACGGGCATGCGCATCGACCTGGACAAGGTGCCGACGCGGCAGGCGGACATGAAACCCTGGGAAATCCTACTGAGCGAAAGTCAGGAGCGGATGCTGATCGTCTGCCAAAAGGGCCGGGAAGCGGAATTACTGGCGGTCTTCGACAAGTGGGACCTGGAGTGCGAGCAGATCGGCGAGGTGACCGACACCGGTCGCCTGGAGTTCTACGCCGGCGGAGAATTAGTCGCCGACGTGCCGAGTGAACCCCTAGTGCTCGGTGGTGGCGCACCGGTTTACGAGCGAGAAACCCGCCGGCCGGCCTATTTGGATAAGGTTGACCAGTTCAATATGGACGACGTGCCGGTTCCCTCGGACCTGCGCTCCGTCGCGGAAAAACTATTCAAAGCCCCGAGTTTGGTGAGCAAGCACTGGATTACGGACCAGTACGACGGTACGGTACGTACCAACAGCATCACGGAAGTCACCCCGTCCGATGCCGGTCTGGTACGGCTTAAGGGTACCGACAAGGCACTTGCGGTCACGACCGACTGCAATTCCGCATATGTTTACGCGGATCCCTACGTCGGTACGATGATCGCGGTAGCGGAAGCGGCCCGCAACATCGTTTGCTCCGGAGGCGAGCCGGTGGCCATCACGAACTGCCTCAACTTCGGCAATCCATACAATCCCGAGGCATTTTACCAGTTCGTCAACGCGATCAAGGGAATGGGAGAGGCCTGTCGCGCCTTCAATACGCCGGTAACCGGGGGCAACGTCAGTTTCTACAACCAGTCTCAGTACGAGGGCGGCCGGGTAGAGCCGGTTTACCCGACCCCAACGATCGGCATGCTCGGCATCGTTGATAATATCAAGCGGACCATGTCGCTCGATTTCAAGGATCAGGACGACGTGATTTACCTCGTCGGCGATAGCAAGGAAGATCTTGGCTCCTCGGAGTACCTGCGGACCATCCACGATATTGAATTCAGTTCCGTTCCGTACTTCGACCTGAAGCAAGAACAGAAATTGCACGCTGCCATCCTGGCTGCGATCCGGGGAGAACACATCAAGAGCGCCCACGACGTGAGCGACGGCGGGTTGTTCCAGTCGTTGGCCGAGTCGGCGATCGCGGGCGGCCATGGCTTCACGGTTGAAACGGACCAGCAAATCCGCAAGGATGCCTTCCTGTTTGGCGAGGCCCAGGGTAGAGTGGTCGTCAGCGCGGACGAGTCGCGGACCGGCGATCTGGAGGAATTGTTGCACCACCACGGTGTCGGATTTCTGGTGCTGGGCCGCGTGGCGGGAGACAACTTTACCGTTGACGGGGAAGATTGGGGTAACCTCCTGGCCTGGGAGATGCGCCATAACGACACCCTGGCGACCATACTCGAGGGATAATTCAACCTTGCCGGCGGCCTAAGCTTTTTCTAACAAACGAAAACTGATGCGGTACCACGTCCTTCTTTTAAGCCTGTGGGCGCTTATGCTTTCGGCCTGCTCTTCGGATTCGGGTGGAGGCACGACCATCGACGTGCATCTCCAGGATGCCGCCGGCCTTTCCGCTAACCTCGACCGGATCATCCTCGGCGGGGAGAAAGAAATGCTACGCAGTGCCACCATCGACGACGGTGGCCATTTCACCTTTGCTTTCGATCAACCACTTGCCGACGGACTGTACCAGATTCGGGTGGGAGCCCAGAAAGCAACGCTGGCACTGGCCGATACGGACCGCGAAATCACCATCGACGGACAACTTGGCAGTTTCGGTGATTACGATTTCACGGTAGACGGTTCGGATAGTGCCTTGGAGACCGCGGAAACGGTGCGTACGATTTCACAGGTGAAAGGACTGGAAGAGCTTGAGCGAACGATAGATGCCGTTGAAAACGATTACACGGCAGCGTACATTACCTTTAACAGCCTGTTGCGGGCGGGAGAGCAGGGCTTACCTATCCACGAGCGGGTGGTAGCGCGCTTGCCCCAGGACGACGCCAACCGGATCAACTATACCCAGTACCTGGACCAGCTGCGGCAGCAAATTGCCTTTCAGAAAAGTCAGCAGTTGATCCAACCGGGAAACCCCGCGCCGGATCTTAGTCTGCCGGGTCCGGACGGAGGGACCGTCTCGCTGTCCGATTTGCGCGGCCAGGTCGTCCTCCTCGACTTCTGGGCCGCGTGGTGTAGGCCCTGCCGCCAGGAAAATCCGAACGTGGTAAAGGTTTACGACCGGTACAAGGACCAGGGCTTCACCGTTTTCAGCGTGAGCCTGGATGGTGTTGATGACAGACAGGCCGAGCGCCTCACGCCGGAACAATTGGAAGAAGCCCGGGAAAATCATCGGCAAAAATGGATCGCCGCCATCGAGCAGGATGGGCTAAGCTGGGATAACCACGGCAGCGAACTCAAGTTCTGGAGCGGTGAGGCATCCGCGAAGTATGGCGTTCGCGCCATTCCGGCGACCTTCCTGATCGACCGCGAAGGCAACATAGCCGAAGTAGGTCTGCGGGGTGCCGCTTCCATCGAACGGGCTCTGCAGAAGGTTCTTTAGAGAAAGTCGGTACCGCCCCGGATCACTACCGGGTAGCACTCCGCGCCAATACCAAAAGCTTCCTCGTAGGCCTGCACGATATCGGCTTTGAAGTCGTCCATCCGGTCCAACTTGACGAGGTTGATCGTGCAGCCGCCGAATCCGCCCCCCATGAGACGGGAACCCGCCACGCCGGGATACTGCTCGGCAAACGCCTGGAGAAAATCGATTTCATCGCAGCTCACCTCGTATAAGTCCCGCAGCCCGGCGTGGGTTGCATTTAGGAGATTGCCGACCTCGATACTGCTGCCAGCCTCGAGGGCGATGACGGCCCGGGTTACTCGTTTGTTCTCGTCCACGACGTAGGTGGCCCGTTTGCGCGCCGTGTCATCAAGGCGATCGCTCACCGACTGGAGTTGGTCCGGCAAGGTGGCGCTGAGGTGAGTGACGCGGGGGAATACGGACTGAATGGCTTCCAGCGCCCGTTGGCATTCGGCGACGCGTTGGGCGTAGGCACCGTCGCTAAGGTTATGGGACACCATGGAGTTGACCAGTACGAAACCGTAGTTTTCCAGAGCGTTCTTTACGGGTTCGGAAGATAGGGTGTGGCAATTGAGGATGATCGGGCCGGATTCCGACCCATTCAGACTGGCGAACTGGTCCATTATCCCCGAGGGAATACCCAGGTAGGTGTTGCTAGACCGCTGGCAGAGAGCGGCGAGTGCCGGACGGCTGTACCTCGTATTGAGGAGCGCGTTCAGTAAAAAAGCCATTCCCCCCTCCAGGGCGGCCGAGCTACTCATACCGGAGCCCCGGGGCAGATCGCCCCCGAAAACCACTTCCAAACCGGGTAGAAACTGGCCCTGATCCTGGAACTGCACCCCGATCCCGGCCAGATAATCCGCCCACAACGTGCCGCTGCGCCCGGTCAGGGGCAGGGGGAGGGTAACTCGCTCGTCGAGGTCGACGGCATGGAGGCGCCACTCAGGTGCCTCGATTCGACGTGCCAGGAAGTAGATTGCGTAGTTGATCCCCGCTGGCATCACCAGCCCGCCGGTGTAATCGACGTGCTCCCCGATGATATTTACCCTTCCGGGCGACCGTAAAGCGTAGGTCCAGGCTTCCGGCTTTTCCCCAAATTTGTCCTTCAAATATTGGGTAACGTGACCCGGCAGTGATGCCTTCATTTATTCGGTTTCGTCCATCGTGTGGAATACGTTAGCTACGTCATCGTCTTCCTCGAGCATGTCGATAAGTTTAATGACGGCCTCCGCTTCCGTGTCGGATAGGGTTTTGGTGTGGGTGGGAATACGAACTAGCTCCGCGTTATCAACCGGGATCTTGCGATTTTCCAGTTCGTTCTGAAAACTGCCGAAATCTTCGAAGGCGGTATAAAAGACGATCTCATCCTCTTCCCGTTCCACGCTTTCCAGGCCCGCGTCGATGAGTTCCAGTTCGATCTCTTCGAGATCGCCCTTGAACTTTTCCTGCTTCACGCGGAACTGCCCCTTCCGCTCGAACATGTAATCGACCGAGCCATTTACCCCGAGGTTGCCGCCGTATTTGCTGAACACGTGGCGGATGTTCGCCACGGTCCGGTTGTTGTTGTCGGTGGTGGCATCTACGAACACGGCAACTCCATGGGGCGCATAACCTTCGAAGGTGACCTCATCGAAATTCGCGGCGTCTTTGTCGGTAGCCCGCTTGATGGCCGCGTCCACGTTCGCCTTTGGCATGTTGACGGCTTTGGCGTTGGCGATAGCCAGCCGCAGCCGCGGGTTATAATCCGGGTCGGCCCCACCTTCCTTAATGGCGATGTTGATCTCCCGGGTAACTTTGGTAAACGCTTTGGCCATGCCTGCCCAGCGCTTCATCTTCCGGGCTTTGCGGTATTCAAATGCTCTTCCCATACCTGTGCAATTTGCGGCAAATATACATTGTTCGCGTTCCCGTGGAAGGGGATCGGCAGTTAATGCAGTCGGATTGAAAAA
Source organism: Neolewinella xylanilytica (assembly GCF_002934605.1). Taxonomy (GTDB): domain Bacteria; phylum Bacteroidota; class Bacteroidia; order Chitinophagales; family Saprospiraceae; genus Neolewinella; species Neolewinella xylanilytica. Next base: position 1,967,393 of record NZ_PTJC01000006.1, on the reverse strand, counting down.
TGCGGACCAATTGCGCGCGCAATTAATCGCTCGGTCGTGATTCGATTCGCGGCCCCCTCGCCGGCGTGAAAGCTAGACCGTTCGGTTCTTCTCCTACATCGATACGAACTCAACAATCTCGAGTCCGTAGCCCTCGAGTCCGATCCGATGCTTAGGGGCATTGGACAGCACCTTGAGCTTGGATATCCGAAGGTCGCGAAGGATCTGCGCGCCGATTCCAAAATCGCGCTGTTCCTCGCTGCGGGGTTCAGGCGGCCGTACCGTCTTGCCATCCTGCATCCGTGATTTGAGTAACCGCAGTCCGGCGATGATGTCGTTCGCGTCCTGGTGGGGGCGCATGAAGAGCAATACGCCCTTTCCGGCCTCCGTAATCTTTTCGAGCGGTCCGTGGAGCCCGGTGCTGTAACCACTTAACAGACTGTGCAATAAGTCCCGTGAGCTGGTGCTGCTGTGTACCCGGGTTAGGACGGGCTCGTCAATCTGCCATTCGCCGTGGGTGAGCGCCAGGTGGACGTCTTCATTCGTCGTTTGGCGGTAGGCGTGAAGGCGGAAGGGACCGTAGCGGGTATCCAGGTCCATGCTGAATTCACATTCGACGAGCCGTTCCGTCCGCAGTCGGTAAGCAACGAGGTCCTCGATGGTAATGATCTTGAGATTGTGGCGTTCGGCGATGTCCAGGAGTTCCGGCAAGCGGGCCATGTTGCCATCCGGCTTGAGGATTTCCACGACGACACCGGCGGGGTAGAGGTTGGCCATGCGGGCCAGATCCACGGCGGCCTCCGTATGGCCGGTCCGCCGCAGCACGCCACCCTTGACGGCCCGGAGAGGAAATACGTGTCCGGGACGGGCGAAATCGGAGGGCCGGGCGCTGCGTTCGGTAAGCCGGCGGATGCAGGTTGCCCGGTCGTAGCTGCTGATCCCGGTGGTGCAGCCATGTCCGATGAGATCGATGCTGACCGAAAAGGCCGTTTCGTGGATGTCCGTGTTGGTGTTGACCATCATGGGCAGGTCGAGATCGTCGGCTCGCTGCTCCTCTATGGGGGTGCAGATGAGTCCGCGCCCGTGGGTGGCCATGAACGTAATGATTTCCGGAGTGACCCGTTCGGCTGCGCAAACGAAGTCGCCCTCGTTTTCGCGGTCCTCGTCGTCAACCACGATGATTACCCTGCCGGAGCGGATGTCGGCTACGGCTTCTTCGATGGTGTTGAGGCGGGAGCGGATGGAGGCATCAGCCGTCGTCTTGGTGTCGGTGAGAGGGTTGCCAGACATTGGTTTTAATTCCGGTTAGATAATCGACCAGGCCAAGCAAAAGGGCCACGTTCATGGCTGAAAAATAACGGACTGCCGGGCTTGCGGCGCAAATTAGCGCCATCAGAAGCAGAAACGTAGCCGCGATCCAATAGTTGCCGTCAAGCAATAGCAAGGCGAGGAGACTCAAGCCCCCGATACTGAGCAGTAGGGGGGTGAGCCAGCGCAATATTTTGTGACTGAAAAAGGCATAGGCCAAGGGATCGCGGCTAGGCGGCCACCAGAGGCGCCGGAAGCGCAGGAGGTTTTGCCAATTGCCGGCCCCGATGCGCCGCTTTCTGCGAAATTCATCGCCCAGGCGCAACCCGACCCCCTCGTAGGCCACCGCTTCCGGCGCGGCAGCACCCCGCCACCCGGCCTCGTAGGCTGACATGCAAAGGAAAAAATCATCGACCAGAAAGGTATCCGGTACGGGGCGGAAAGCGGCGGCGCGCATCGCCCAGCATCCGCCGAAGGGGCCGATCATCGCCTGCCACAGGCAACTTTCCGCCCGCTTCAGGGCAACCTCCCGTCGGATATACTGGTCTTCCAACGATCCCACCCCCCCGCCGGGCACGCCGGTGTGGACCATGGTAGCATCCGTGACGCCGATCGACTCGTCGGTTAGCATCGGCCGCACCAGTTCCGTAACGGTATCGGGGCGTAGGATCACACTCGCATCGGTGAAGACCAAAACGCCATCGGTGTCGATTTCGCGGACCAGCCGGTTGATGGTGCCGGGTTTACCCAGACGCCGTTCATTCAGTGTCAGGGTAGCCGAGTGTGCGGCCGCGAAACGGTGGAGCAATGCTTCGGAGCCATCCGTGCTTCGGTCGGAGCCCAGGTGGAAGTGCAGCGGCCCCGGGTAATCGATGCGAGCCAGGGAGGCCAGCTTTTCCGGCAGAACGACCGCTTCGTTATGGACGGACATCAGGACGTGAACGCGTGGCCAATCACCGATGGGGCCCGGGGGAGACGCGTCTTTGCACCTGCGCTCCGCCGCCCCTAAGGTCAGGTAAGGATACAGGACGTAGGTATGCAGCACACCGAGTAACGAAACGATCAGCAGGAGAAGTAGCAGGGCATGCACGCTGCGAAGGTAAAGTCCGTAGTCCGTTCCCGGCAATCACTTTCCGCCGCGGTCATTCAGCGGAGGCGTCGAGCGCGAAGAGCCGAAGGAGAGGCAACGGGAAAGTTGGCAAAAGCTAGGTGGCCCGTACGTTCCCACGCGGATGCCGGCGGCGCGGACGGCGACGCGGAGCGTACGGGGGATTACCATCGTTAGCTAGCCAGGACGTCCAGGCAATTGAGGTCTTCAAAGGCAGTTTTCAGACGCTCCTTAAAGCTGATCTCCGCCGACCGGACCCAGACGCGCGGGTCGTAGTTCTTTTTGTTTGGCTTGTCGGTACCGTCGGGGTTGCCGATCTGGGCCTGGAGGTAATCGCGCTTCCCGGCTTCGTACTTCCGTACGCCGTCCCAGTAGGCCCACTGCAGGTCGGTGTCGATGTTCATTTTAATCGCGCCGTAGCTGATCGCTTCCCGGATGTCTTCCTGGCTGGATCCCGACCCCCCGTGGAATACGAAGTGAATGGGGTCCTTATCCTGGATATTAAGCTGTCCTTTGACGAAGTCCTGGCTGTTCTTGAGAATGATGGGGCGCAGCTCCACGTTTCCGGGCTTGTATACGCCGTGGACATTTCCGAAGGCGGCGGCAATGAGGAAGCGGTTACTGACCTCGCTGAGCTTTTGGTAACTTTCAAAAACCTCCTCCGGCTGGGTGTAGAGGCGGCTGGAATCGATGCCGGTATTGTCTACCCCATCCTCCTCGCCACCGGTGACACCGAGCTCGATCTCGATGGTCATGCCGATCTTGGCCATCCGCTTAAAGTACTTGACACTGATGTCGAGGTTTTCCTCCAGGGGCTCCTCGCTCAGATCGAGCATGTGGCTGCTGTACAGCGGAAAGCCCCGCTTGGCGTAGAACTTCTCGCCGGCGTCGAGCAAGCCGTCGATCCAGGGCAGCAGGTTCTTGGCACAGTGATCGGTATGGAGGATGACAGGTACGCCGTAGGCTTCCGCCATGGTGTGGACGTGCATGGCACCGCTGAGGCCACCGGCGATGGCGGCCTTCTGATCGGTGTTATCCATTCCCTTTCCGGCGAAGAACTGGGCGCCGCCATTACTGAACTGGATGATAACCGGGCTATTCACTTCCTTGGCCGTTTCCAGCACCGCGTTGACGGTGCTGCTGCTGGTCACGTTGACCGCGGGCAGGGCAAAGTTGTTGGCCTGGGCGTAGTTAAAAAGTTCGGTGACCTCGTCGCCGTACAGTACGCCGGACCGGAAGGATTGCTTTGCCATGTGCTCGATTATTTTATGGTTAAGGCGCAAAGAAACGTAAAACTAGACAATGTAGTCCTCCGCGCCGGGTTGGAGCAGTCCCTTAGCCCGGCCGTCCGTGATGAAGTGACGCACCGCCGCCTTGCCCTCCTCGCCGAGGGTCACGGTGTACTCGTTGACGTAAAGGTCGATGTGCTGCTGCATAACATCCGGGTCCATTGCCTGGGCGTGTTGTTGCACGAATTCCTGGCTGGCCGCGGGGTGCGCCCTGGCGTATTCTACCGACTTGCGGACGAGCCGGTCGATCTGCTCCTGCTGCTCGCGTACGATGTTGCGCTTGATCGCGATGCCGCCGAGCGGGATGGGCAGGCCGGTCGTTTCCTCCCAGAAATTACCGAGGTCCCGGATTTTCTCCAGTCCCCGTTGCTCGTACGTAAAGCGGTTTTCGTGGATCAGCAGCCCCGCGTCAAACTCCCCGGCGAGCACCGCGTCCTCTATTTCGCTAAACACCACCTCGGTTTTGTCGGATATGCCCGGGTAGGCGAGCCCCAGGAGGTAATTCGCCGTCGTGTAGTGGCCGGGAATGGCCACCCGTCGTGGCGCGGCGGGGGCGCCGCCTTCCGTTTTGGCACGGACGAGTAGCGGACCCACCCCGTGACCGAGGGCGCTCCCGGAATTGAGCAGAATGTAGCGGGCGGTGAGTCCGCCGAAGGCACTGAAGCTCAGTTTAGTGATGTCCAGTTCGCCGCTGATCGCACGGCGGTTGAGGTCTTCAACGTCACCGATGTGGACGTCAAACCGGATCCCTTCGGTGTCGATGCGGCCGTTCACGAGGGCGTCGAAGATGAAGGTGTCGTTGGGGCAAGGGCTAAATCCGAGGGTGAAGTGATCTTTGCGCAAGGCGGATAAATTTTGGTAGTGCTTTAACGTTTGGTCGTCCCGTCCGTTACTTGGCGGTACCGGTAACGTAGAGACACCACCATGCAATTACAAGTTTTATTCGAAGACAATCACCTAATCGCGGTCAATAAACCGGCGGGTTACCTCAGCCAGGGCGACCAAACGGGTGACGTAACGGTCATGGACCTCGTGAAGGAATACATCAAAGTCCGCTACGGTAAACCGGGTGAGGTTTTTCTGGGATCCATTCACCGGCTGGATCGCCCCGTATCCGGCGTGATCCTTTTCGCCCGGACTTCCAAGGCGCTGTCGCGAATGACCGAGGCCTTCCGCGATCGAAAGGTGACTAAAACCTACTGGGCCATCGTCGACGAGCAGCCCGCACCCATTGAGGGGCGCCTGGAAGGCTTTATTTATAAGGATGCGAAAAAGAACATCAGCAAGGTGCTTCCCAAGGCAAATTCAAACCGCCACCCCGGGGCAAAACTGGCGGTACTGGACTACCGCATGCTGGGCCGCATCGGCTCGAACGTTCTGCTGGAAGTAAAGCCGGAGACAGGTCGTCCCCACCAGATCCGCGTTCAACTCGCCCAGCAGCTGGAGAGCCCCATCCGGGGCGACCTGAAGTATGGTTTCCGTACGCCGAACGAGGATGGCAACATCAACCTGCACAGTCGCCGGCTGGAGTTTCAGCACCCCGTAAAAAAGGAACCGGTATCCATCACCGCGAATCCACCGCGTCGCGATCAGCTTTGGGAGCTGTTTTCCGACCTGACCTAAGGGAGAGATGGGCTGCTGGGGCTAGGATCCGCCAGTCTGGCCGGCGCGGGCGGCGGCGAGGGGATCCGTATCCCGGAGTAGCCGCAATGCTTCCTGGACGATCTCGTCCTCCCGGTTGTAGACCTCGTAAAAGGCGGCCGTGCCGAATAACTGACGGGCGAGCCGGCTGCGGAAGTAAAGCATGAGTTCGTCCCGGAGGTGTAGCGGTAGATCGGCGTCCAGCTCGGGATAGTCGGCGACCGCCGCTTCACGCAAATCCGTAATAATTTCCCGCACGTTGGGCGCGAAACCCCGCACGAACGCTTCGACGTTTTCGTATTGCTTCACCTCCGGATGACGGCGTATATAGCCGAACATGTAGGGAGCGATCTGCTGGCGGAGCCGAAGGAAGTCTTCGTTGTTCAGGCTGCTGTCGAGGGGCACGAAAAAGTCGGGCGTAATGCCCCCGCCCCCGAAGACCGGATAGCCATTATCCGTGTAGTAGATCAGGGAGCTATCCACCTGCACCGAGGTCCGGCCGGTAAGCTCGCCGCTTTCGAAGCGACGGTGCAGATCACCGCGGTAGTCTTCTTCGTCTTCGTAATTACGCTGGATGCTGCGGTCACTGGGCGTGTAATAACGGGCTACCGTAAGTCGCAGCGCGGAGCTATCCAATAACGGATACTGCTCCTGCACCAGCCCCTTTCCGAAGGTGCGCCGACCGACGATGATGCCGCGGTCATGGTCCTGTACCGCCCCCGCCACGATTTCGCTCGCACTGGCCGATCCTCCGTCGACCAGCACGGCCACTTCCTGAATGTTGTACCGGGCCCTTCCGGTAGATTTGTACGGTTGGCGGGTAGAGTTGCGGCCTTCGGTGTAAACGAGCAGCACCCCCCGCTGGACGAAGATCTCGCTCAGCAGTTTGGTGGCTTCCTGTAAATAACCGCCCGGATTTCCCCGGAGGTCGAGGATGAGATTCTTGGCCCCTGGTTTTTCCAGGTGTTCCTCCAGCGCTTCCATGAACTCGCTGTAGGTGTTTTGGCTGAAGCGGTTGATTTTTACGTAGGCCGTCTCGTCGTCGATCGTATAGGCGGCATCGACGCTGTATACGGGGATCGGGGCACGGGTAATGCGGAAGGCGATGAGCTCCGGTGTGCCCGGCCGGCGCACGCGGATGGCGACCTCCGTACCTCCTTCCCCACGCATGAGGCTGGCGGGGTCGATGGCGCGTTCTTCCACTCCGGTAACGAGGCTGTCCTCAACGTAAATAATCTGGTCGCCGGGCAGTAACCCGGCATTGTCCGACGGGCCCTGCGGCAGGGCACTGACTACCGTTATCGTATCGTCGACCACGAGGTATTCGATACCGATCCCCTCGAAATTTCCTTCCATGGATTCGGTAAGGGCCTGCATTTCGTCCTTCGGAATGTAGCTGCTGTGGGGGTCCAGCTCGTCGAGTACGGCATGGATGGCCGCCTCGTACAGCTTTTCCCGGTCCGGCTCGTCCACGTAACGGGCGTCGATGTACCCCATCAGTTGCTCGACGCGGCCGCCGCCACTGCCACCGTGGCTGCCGCTGCCGAAACTGATCAGGGGGGCATCCGTATTGAGTAAATAGCCGGCTAGCAGCCCGATACCGAGTAAGGCACTATAAAAAAGGGGCGTCCAGATGTTGAAAGAAGTCTCGTTGCGCATAACCAAAAGGGAAAGGATAAAGGTAAATATTAGTTTGCCCGACCGGAAAATAGTTTGTCGGCTGCCGGGTATGCGGCTCGGGCAGTGGGGCGTTTTTTGGTATTTTGCCGCCCAGCAATTCCCCTATGTCGATACTCGCCATTGCCTATAGCCAAGAAGACCTTTCCGCCGCCCAGCGTATTTCGGCGGCCGTGGAGGCTGATATTGAACTCGAGCACTATCCCGTGGGCAGGGCAAACGACGGAGAGCTGCTGACGGACATTCTCCGCAAGAACCGCCTTCCACTCATCTTACTCATCAGCGACAGCCTGCTCACCAACCCCAATGCCATGCAGGGGTTGATCGGGGTAATGGAGCGTACCGACCAAATCCTCCCGCTGGTTATCGACGCCCACCGGTTGGAGCCCAGCACCGGAGAGGTGATCAGTGTGGAAACCCGCCTTTTCGATCGCACGGACGTGATGCACTACCTCAGTCACTGGCAAGACCGCTACATCGAGCTGCGGCGGGGGGGCGACGACTACACCGATGCCGTTAGCCAACACGCCTTTAAGGCATACCTGCGCAAAATCCGGGAGACGAGTGTAGGAGTGGAGGAAGTACTCGAACAACTGCTGGACCTCGACCCGCTCCCCGACCGGGAATTGCGGGAGGCCGATTACGACCCCATTTACCAGCTCGCCGGACTTCCGGCTCCGGAACCTGCACAGCAACACCAGGAAGAGTCGACCGCCTCCGCAGCGGAGCAAAGTGAAGGTGGGGCGTCGGGCGCGGGTGTAACGATGCGGGATAAAGTGGCCGACCACTCCGGCAACGACCGGCCCGGCTCCGAACCGGCGGATGCGATCATCCGGCGTGCCTGGCGCATGTCGGACGCCGGCAATACCGAAGAGGCCCTGGAAGAATTGACCGAGGGACGGGAGGATCGCCCCGAGCACGCCGAACTTCACTACCAATACGCGCTGATGCTGGCGCTGGCCGCCGACCGCATTGATGCCGCCCGCACCGAGATAACCGAGCTGCTGACCCGCGAACCCAACCACGCCGAAGCCCTGTTCCTCGCCGGAGAACTGCACCTCGCCGCCGGTGATTACCTGCTGGCGCGCCAAAGATGGCAACGACTGGCCGACCTGCAGCCCGGTTACCCCGAGCTGAACCAACGCCTGGGCTACCTGCTCACCGATCACTTTCCCGCCGACCACCGCGAGGCGGCCACCTACTTGAGTCGGGCCACCAAGGACAGCTCGGTTCGGGGAGAAACCTATTATCGGTACGGCAAGCTGCTTGCCGGTCCCCTCGATCGACCGAAGAAGGCCTTTAAAGCACTCCAGATGGCCGTCGAAATCGACCCGGAACACGCGCCGGCCCACTACCTGCTGGCGGTGTTGGAGTTCGATCGGGGCCGCTTAAACCACGCCAGGCAGAACTTTCTACTGGCTGTAAATCTGGAGCCGGCGTACGGTACCCCGGCCAATCGCCGGGCCTTCAGCGCCGGCCATCATGCTCCACCCGTCGAAAAAAAACCGCCCGTGGCCAGCGATGCGCTATCCGCCCTCAAACAAAATATTGCCGAGTTGGAAGCCATGCTGTCCGACCGGGAGGCTCCCCACGCCGAAGTGAAAGTGCGGCGCGGTGCCGGCAAAACGGTCTTTCTGTCCGGAGCTACCAGCGGTATCGGACTAGCCACCGCCCGAAGGCTAGCCGAGGAAGGTTACCGGCTCATCCTGGCGGCCCGCCGGAAAGAGCGGCTGGATGCCGTCGCCCGGGAACTACGGAATGCGGCAGGCATCGATGTGCACACCCTGGAACTGGACGTTACCGATCGGGAACGGGTAGGGGAGGAGCTCGCCAATCTTCCCGAGGCTTGGCGGGCAATCGATATTCTTATCAACAACGCCGGTAAGGCCAAGGGATTCGACCCAATTCATCGCGGCGATCTCGACCACTGGGATGAGATGATCGATGTCAACCTCCGGGGACTACTGTACGTCACCCGCGCCATTTCCCCGGGGATGGTGGCTCGAAAAGGGGGGACCATCATCAACGTAGCCAGTACGGCGGGCAAGGAAGTGTATCCCAACGGCAACGTGTACTGCGCGACCAAGCACGCCGTGGATGCCCTGACCCACTCCATGCGGCTCGATCTCGTCGAACACGGAATTCGGGTCGGACAGATCTGCCCGGCACACGTGGAGGAAACGGAATTCGCCCTCGTCCGCTTCGACGGCGACCGCGAGCGGGCGAAGATTTATCAGGATTTTCAACCGCTCCGCTCCCGTGACGTAGCCGAAACCATTCACTTCATGATCAGTCAGCCGCCCCACGTCAATATTTTGGACGTGGTGTTGCAGGGTACCCAGCAGGCAAGTTCCACCGTCGTAGACCGCAGTGGTCGCGCCCGCTTCGCACCCGAGGAAGAATAAGTATGCAACGACCTTTATTTATTGTCATCGAAGGACTCGACGGCAGCGGTAAATCCACCCAGATCGACCTGCTCCGAGATTATTTTCATTCCCGGGGGGAAGCATGTCACGTAACGGCTGAACCAACTGGATTTCCTACAGGCAAACTCATCCGCAGCGTACTACGGAAGGAAATCGAGGTCGACCCCCGCACCCTTGCGGCCATGTTTGCCGCCGATCGGATCGAGCATCTCTTTCATCCGGAAGCGGGCTTGCTCGCTAAACTTGCCGCCGGATACCATGTCGTCGCCAGCCGCTATTATTTCAGTAGCCTGGCGTACCAAAGTGAATTCGTCGATCCGGGTTTCGTGGCCTCCCTCAATCGGCTGGCGAAGGCGACTCTCCCGGCGGACCTTACCGTTTTTCTAGACTTGGATCCGCAAGTCAGCATGCAGCGCATCCAGGCACGTCCCGGGGAGGACGAGTTGTTCGAAACGTTGGATAAACTGCGTCACGTACGGGAAAGCTTTCTGAATGCCTTTACCGTTTTCGGTGAAGATGAAAACATACAGACCGTGGATGCCAACCAGCCACTACACGTGGTGGCGGAGACCATCCAGGATTTGATCGATAAATTGTAATTACTCATTTAAAATTTTCTCAAAATGGTTAATACAATTGATCTGCTATTCCTAAATAAACCTAAAGCGATTGCCGCGTTCGCCATCCCGGATGATCAGGGGTATACCCTGGTAGAATGTGGACCATTTTCCACCCATCATAAGTTGTTGGCTGGATTGGAAGCGATCGGTGCCTCGCCGGACCGGGTGCACACGCTGTTGTTGTCCCACATCCATTTCGACCACGCGGGAGCCGCGTGGTGGTGGGCTCAACAGGGAACGCAAGTGTACGTACACCCTCGTGGACTAAAGCACATGATCTCCCCCGAAAGATTGTACGATTCCGCCCGCCAGATTTACGGCGATCGGATGGATACGCTATGGGGAAAAATGGAACGTATCGATCCGGAGCGGATTCAGGCCGTAGAAGACCGTCAGCAGCTAACGATCGGTGGCCGCCAGTGGGTCGGTCACCACACCCCGGGCCACGCCAGCCACCACCTTGCCTGGCAACTGGGCCGTTCCGTATTTACCGGCGACGTCGGTGGGTGTCGTATCGCAAACGGGCCGGTCGTCCCTCCCTGCCCACCACCGGATTTCGATGCCGATGCCTGGCGCGCCTCCATCGAACGATTACGGTCGCTGAACGCCTCGGAATTCTTTCTCACCCACTACGGGCGAATCACGGATACCGACGACCACCTGGATGAACTCCTGCAACGGCTGGAAGGCTACGTTGACTGGATGGAACCCTACTACCGTGACGGTGCCTCGGCCGAAACCATCGAGCCGATGTTCAAGCAATACGTCACCGAAGAACTGACCGCCCACGGGGTAGGTGACGACGACCTCGAAAGCTACCTAGCTGCCAATCCGCCGTACATGAGCGTAACGGGTTTGCTGCGCTGGTTACGGAAGCGCGACGAACGTCTGCATTGATGATAGATTCAAATTAGCCGCATAAGACGCCAACGGCGGAACCGGTCCTTACCGTCTGTACGGGCAAAGCCCCGTTATGCAACTCAATAAATTGCTTCTTCAATCCATTGCCCTAGGACTTACGGTCGGCCTTGCCCCCTCCTGTAGCGAGGAGACTAAGATGGAACTCGACCCCGACGATTGCGTGGAAGGTTGTACCGATAATTGCGTCGGTGAGTGCGTCAACGCCACTCCCGAAGCCTACTGGCCGGACTACGGAGATAGCTGTCCTGCTTGCGGAATGGGATAAACGAGTCCATGACCTATCCCTCCCTTGCCTGCAACCTTGACCACCAGCTGCTTAGCACCGCGCTGCCGTTACTCGAAGCAGGAACGGTGTCGGGTTTGGAGTGGTCGTACGACGCCGTCTATCAATATGAAACCCTTCCGGAGTGGTTTGCTGCATTGTTGAAGGCCTTCGCCGCGGAAGGCAGGCTAATCGGTCATGGCATCTTCTATTCCGTCTGTTCCGGCGCCTGGAGCGAAGATCAGCGTAACTATCTGGACCGGCTGGCCCACACGGTTGAGGCCTTTCCCTTCGATCACGTTACCGAACACTTCGGTTTCCTTACCGGTGCCAACTTTCACCGCGGCGCGCCTATCGCTCCGCCCCTTACGCAATCCACCTTACGGATCGGCCAGGATCGGCTCCATCGACTCCACGACGCCGCCAGATGCCCGGTGGGATTGGAAAACCTGGCATTTGCTTATTCCGCCGATGATGTCTTCCGGCAGTACGCCTTCCTGGATCAGCTCGTACAGCCCATCGACGGTTTGCTGATTCTGGACCTCCATAATCTTTACTGTCAGCTACACAATTTTTCCCTCGACCTGGAGGAATTACTACGGCACATTCCCCTGGAACGGGTGCGGGAGATGCATCTTTCGGGGGGTAGCTGGGATTTCCACCATGATGCACCCACCGGTCGGGTGCGCCGGGATACCCACGACGAACGGGTGCCGGATGAGGTATTCCACCTACTCCACGAGATCGCGCCCCGGTGCTCGAATCTCAAATTCGTCGTGCTGGAGCAGTTAGGCTCCGCACTGCGCGAAACCGAAGCCCAGCTCGGGTTTCAGGCGGACTTTGACCGGATGACGTCGGTCTGTACGGCGATGGTTCAGCAGCCAGTGAATGATCGCCCGGCACCTTGCTTACCCAATACTTCCCCCATCACCCATCCGCCACTACAGGATAGGGCTCTAGCCAACGAGCAGCAGGAATTGAGCACTATTCTGGAAACCTCATCTACCTTGGCGGAGGTGCAAGACCGGCTGAGTAACTCCAGTTTGGCAAATTCTGCCTGGCAGATGGAGAATTGGTCCCCGTATATGCTGGAAACCGCCTGGAAAATCGCCCGTAAGTGGCGGTAGATTGGCCCCGATCAGTGCATGCGGTCGCCGCGAACCTCTAGTTTCTGTAGTACTTCGGCCTCGTAAGCCAGGTATTCTTTCCAGCGGACATCGACCTGGTCGCGGGGAAAATACTTACGGGCCAACTCGATAAAGAGCACGTAATGTCCCGCTTCGGCTACCATGAATTTGTGGTACCATTTACGCAGGTCCGCGTCCGAAACGTACAGGCTCATCAGTCGAAACCGTTCACAGCTGCGTGCCTCTATCAGCGCAAAGATGAGCAGTCGCTCCAGGAGGGCCGCATCCCGACCTCGACCCTTCGGTGCGAAGTCAAGTAGGGCGTTGACGTATTCGTCCTTACGCTGCCTGCCGAGCTCCAGCCCGCGGCGATCCATTTCGGCGAGTACCGCCCGAAAGTGGCCCCATTCCTCGGTAACGATCGGGGCTAATTCCCGGACCAGTTCCTTCCGATCCGGGTAGCCCTGGATCAACGAGATGCAGCTGGTGGCAGCCTTCTGTTCGCAGTAGGCGTGATCGGTCAGTATTTCTCCCAGGTCCATCTCCGCCAAGTTGACCCACCGGGGGTCGGTCGGCAGGCGGAGATGAAGCATTTGTACGGTAGCTGCGTCTTCTATCATACCCAGTATACCAGATTGAGGTCCTGGGGATGCGGCATCATGTCATGCACCGGCCGCATCCGGAAGCCGTATTCGTAAACCCCGGCGAGGTGCGGATCCACCGATAGCCGGAAGGTGGCCGTACCGTTAGTGGAGGCCACGCGCTCGAAAGCCTGGGTACGGCGCAGTTTGATCGTTTCCTCGTCCATGCGTTGGTAGAATAAGGCTTCGAGGACAAGATGGTCGGGGTCGATACCATTGGTGGCGATAACTACTTCGGCACTGAAATTCTCCCCGACGGGCAAGGCATAGTTGACGGTGTCGAGGGTATTGTTCTCGATCGTTTCCAGCTCGGACCAACCTGCCGCAGTGGCCTCCTTCCACGCGGCGTAGGCCTTAGCTTTTTTCTGATTGTCCTGCCGGACGGTGCGCGCGCTTTGCCCCAGCGGCAGGTAAAACCGCTCGAAGTAGTCGTCCATCATCCGCTTCATCGTAAAGTAAGGGGCTACTTCGGCGATAATCTGCTTGACGTACCCCATCCATCCCTTACTAATGCCGCTTTCATCGCGGTCGAAGTAGAGGGGGATAATCTCCTCTTCGAGAATGCTGTACATGGTTTCGGCGTCCAACTCGTTCTGTAGGTGCTGATCGTCGTAGGTCCGCTCGAGGGGCAGGGCCCAGCCGGCATCGGGGCGGTACCCTTCGGCCCACCATCCGTCGAGTACGGAGAAATTCACCGATCCGTTCATGGCCGCCTTCATGCCCGAGGTGCCGGAAGCTTCCAGCGGTCGGGTGGGGGTGTTCAGCCAGATGTCGACACCCTGGGTCAGAAGCTTGGCCATCTCCATGTTATAGTCTTCGAGGAAGATGATCTTACCGGCGAATTCGGGCTCTTTACTGATCTGGACGATCTGGCGGATGAGGTCCTGCCCTCCATGGTCGGCGGGGTGGGCCTTGCCGGCAAATAAGAAGATAACGGGTTGATCCTTGCGATTCACCAGTTCGCGTAACCGGTCGCGATTATTGAACAGCAGCGTGGCACGCTTGTAGGTAGCAAACCGCCGAGCGAAACCGAGGACGAGCGCTTTCTCGTTGATTTTGCTCAAGATATCAAAAGTCGTACGCGGTGATTCGCCGCGCCGCCGCATGTCCACTTTGAGCTTTTCCCGTACGTAATTCAATAGCCGCACCTTGAGTACGTGGCGGGTATCAAAAAGTGCCTTATCGTCGATTTTGTGGACCTTCCGCCAGATGTCCTTGTTGCTCTGGTCCCGAACCCAGTCCTTACCGAAGGTGGTAGAGAACAGTTCGTGCATGCTGTTGGCTATCCAGGTCGGATAATGCACGGAGTTCGTCACGTAGCCTATGTGCACCTCTTCGGCCGTATAGCCGGGAAATAGCTCCGTGAACATCTCCTGACTCACCTTGCCGTGTAGCTTCGATACCCCGTTGACCCGTTGGGACAGGCGGATGCTGAGTTTGGACATGTTGAAGTCCTCGCCGTGATCGTCGGGGTCGAGCCGGCCCAGCGCCATAAATTCCGGCCATTCAATGGCCAGATCGGTGGCGTAGTTGTACAGGTAATCCCGCATCAAATGCTCCGGAAAATGGTCGTGACCCGCCGGTACGGGCGTGTGAGTGGTATAGAGGCTGGAAGCACGAACCATTTCCCGGGCTTCGGGGAAGGAAAGTCCCGCAGCTACGTAATTCTTCAGCCGCTCCAGACTCAAAAATCCGGCGTGTCCTTCGTTAAGGTGGTAGATGTCCGGGTTCAGCCCCATCTCTTCGATGGCGCGCACCCCGCCGATGCCGAGGAGGATCTCTTGCTTTAGGCGGTGCTCGTTGTCGCCACCGTAAAGTTGGTGGGTTAGGGCGCGATCCTCGGGTGCGTTATCCTCGTGGTCCGTGTCCAGCAGATAAAGCTTGATCCGGCCAATGGCCAGGCTCCAAACCTTGGCCTGGACCATGCGTCCCTTGATCCCCACGGACACCTTCAGCCAGTTGCCGTCGTCGCGCCGCACTGGCTCCACGGGGAGCTGGGTAAATTTCTGAGCGGGGTAGTGGTGCAGCTGATCGCCGTTCATGCTCAGGCCCTGGTTGAAATATCCGTATCGGTAGAGTAATCCCACCCCGAACAGATCGACGTTGCTGTCACTCGCTTCCTTTAGGTAATCACCGGCCAGGACCCCAAGACCGCCACTGTACAACTTCAGGCTAATGTGTAGCCCATATTCCATACTGAAATAGGCGATGCGAGGAAGGTCCTTCTTCATCGGTTCCGCCAGATACGCATCGAAGGCCTCTTCGGCGGACGCGAGCCGCTTCAAGAAGTCCTTGTCCCCGGCCAGCTCGTTGAGTCGTGCCGGTGGCAAATTTTCGAGTAGCGCTACGGGATTGTAATTCAGTTCGGTAAAGAGCTGGGGATCGATACTGCTGAATAGCTCCGATACTTGTGCTATCCAGGACCACAAGATATTGTGGCTCATTCGGTTGAGTGCCGCTAGTTCCTGCGGAATCTGAGGCTGAATAAATATGCGTTTCAACTTCATTTCCGATTGGGTAGTGGTAATAGTCATGCAGCGTAAAGGCTTTGTAGGGTGGGTGGTCGATAGAAAACTGACGGCCAGTTCGACACGTCGTATATGGTAACGTACGGAATATGGAACAACGTGTTTACGGCTAGCGGCCATTAATTGGAATCCGGTAACGCAGCGATCCGGCTTGGGCTGCCACAAGTTGTTCTTCGTAACCATTCCAAAAATGCGATAATATGGTGGCATCTACAAACAAAGCCCGCATTCCATTCGGAATGCGGGCTCGGTTAGCCAATTAAAGCCTTGGGATCAGTATAGATATTCCAGTGCCACCCGGTCGTAATAGCCGAACTCTCCGTCCTCTCCACTGCTGAAGCAGGACAGCATGACGGAATTCGGGTCAAAACCGGAGGGTGTACCCGGTATCAGGACCGCACCGTCCGAGCCGGCCGATTCTCCACTCTGTCGGCACGATTCCCGGCTGAACCAGTCGGTATGCCGCAAACCCATACAGTGGCCAATCTCATGGGTAATCACGTGCTCGTTGGTGTTCGTATCGTAGCTTTCCATTCCGTTGTAGATCTGCACCCACTTGTAAGGACGGCCTCCGCTGGGGAAGCCGGCAACCCCACCGGCACCGTTATTGGTGGTGTTGCGGTAGACAACAATGTCAGCGTTCGTTCCCGAACCGAAGGTCAGGGTGAACTGCTTGTTGGTGTTGAGGGCATTGTAGTTGTCGATTGCCCACTGCAGGGCGGTCTGCATTTTACTGGTTAGCGCGTTGCCGCTCCCCGTGTAGCCGATGACACTGATCCGGTTGTCGGTCGCCAAATTGTTGGTGCGGTACTGTTTCTCCAGCGCGGCATCCATCGCCTGAAGCTCCCGCAGTTGGTCCTTGGTAAGTTCGATGTCGTTGTCTACCAGGTAGCGGGTCTCCACGGTACCGTCCGGACGGGTAACCTCGATGCGTTCGGCACTTTCGTAGTGGGCGCTGTGCCCTTCTACGTGGGCAATGACGGGGGCTTCCAAACCCAGGTCGGGCATCGCTACGTGGCCGTCCTCGTTTTGGTCGACCAGGAATCCGGAGGCAGGTTTGGCCGGCTCCGGGGAAAGGACGCTCTCTTCCGAACAGGACGATAGCGCGAAGGCAAAGAGGGCGGGAAAAATGAGTAAAGGTAATCGCATGGTATAGGTATGGGTTAGGTTACGACACGGCGCGGCCAGTCGGATGCAAAACCGTCAAGGAGCGTTGCGTGGCGCAATGGATGAAGATGTTGAGAAAAGTCGGGTAGAGGAGCGGATTGGCTCCATGGCGGGCGTGCGTCCGCGGGTGGGTGTTAGGATTAGTGAGTTTAGGTTAATGCAAGTTACATCGACAATCCACAATTGCAATTATTTGGGGAAAAAAATTGTTGCCTCCTTAAAATTTGCCTCGACAATAAAAAGCCACTCGGAAGAATGGCCCGCCCGGCACTTGGCGAAACCTCTCCGTATAACTCGGCTACATAACTGAAGTGGCGGTCGAACTCCCCCGGCAGCAGCTCGTGTTCTGTATACTATGAAAATCATACTAACCACCTTCACGTCACTCTTCCTGCTGAACGCCTGTGCCTCCCAGGTCAGCGACGAACGCAAGGAAGCCCTGGCCCGACAGCCGGCCGTTACGGTGGAGACCGCCATCGGCCCCCTGGAGCTACCCAGTCCCTTCACCACCGAATCCGCCGTTAAGCTGAGCGAGATCGTCGAATGGCCGGAGGGAAAGACCCCCACCGCCCCGGCCGGCTTTCGCGTGCATCGCTTCGCCGACGACCTCCGGCATCCCCGCTCCACCTACGTGTCCCCGGCGGGAGAGGTGTTCGTGGTGGAAAGCAATACCCGCAACAGCGCCGATCGCATCCAACGGCTCATCGATGAGGATGGTGACGGCACCGTCGATCGGCGGGAAGTGCTGATCGAGGAGCTGAATCAGCCCTTCGGTATGCTTATCCTGGATGGCTACTTTTACGTAGCCAACACCGACGCTACCGTCCGCTTTCCGTACGAAACCGGGCAGCCAACCCTCGACCCCGATGCCGGTGAGCCCATTCTCCAAACGCCTCCCCGCGGCTACAACAACCACTGGACGCGAAATCTCCTCGCCGGTAAGGAAGGGGAAAAGATTTACGTCTCCGTAGGGTCCGGTAGCAACGTCGGTGAAAACGGACTGGAAGCGGAGGAAAACCGTGCCACGATTTTAGAAATCAACCCGGACGGCAGCGGCATGCGGGAGTACGCCACCGGCCTGCGCAACCCCGTTGGTATGGACTGGAACCCCATCACCGGAGAACTGTGGACGGCCGTCAACGAGCGCGATAAACTCGGCGATAATCTGGTACCCGATTACCTGACCAGCGTCGAAGAAGGCGCCTTCTACGGCTGGCCCTTCAGCTACTACGGCCAGATCGAGGATCCCCGCTGGGCCGAAGACTCGCACCCAGATATGGTGGCCCAGGCACTGGTGCCCGACGTTCCCCTGGGACCGCACACGGCGAGTTTGGGACTGGCATTTTACACCGGCGAAGCTTTTCCGGAAGAGTACCGTAACGGGGCCTTCGTTGGCCAGCACGGAAGTTGGAACCGCTCGAACTTCACCGGGTACAAAGTAGTGTTCGTTCCCTTCGACGATGCGGGCAACCCTCAGCAGCCGGAAGATTTCCTCACCGGCTTCATTGCCGATGCAGACGCGGGCCAGGTCTGGGGCCGGCCGGTGGGGGTAAGCCTGCATACCGACGGAAGCCTACTGGTCTGTGACGATGACGCCGGTATCGTATGGCGAGTCGTTGCGGACACCAAGTAAGCAAATCACCCCTATTGTGGTTATAGCCCGTTAAACGCAACTTCCATGCCCTGCTTCTTCCTCGCCATCGGCATTTTCTTTCCCCGACTGATTATCGTACTGCTCTGGTTCTTCACCACCTGGTTCGGTAACGCCTTCGGGAACATCCTTTACCTGATCCTGGGACTGATTTTCCTGCCGCTGACGACGCTGTGGTACGGGATTTCCGAATTCTACTTCAGTGAGTCGGTGCAGACGATCGGACTGGTCATCGCAGTCCTGGCCGACCTGGGGATCCTCGGCGGAGGTGCCCGTAGTCGTCGTCGCGCCTGACCTTCCTTACACCTGCGCTCCGGCGCCCCCTACAGTGGAATGTTACCGTGCTTCTTTTTGGGTAGCACGGTAACTTTGTTTTCCAGGGATGCGTAGGCCCGGATAAGTTTCCGGCGGGTATCGCGGGGGTAGATCACCTCGTCGATGAAACCGCGCTGGGCCGCGCGGTACGGATTGGCGAAAGTTTCGGCGTACTCGGCCTCTTTTTCCGCCAGTTTGGCGTCGGGGTCATTGGCCGAGGTGATTTCCCGGCGGAAGATGATCTCGGTAGCCCCCTTCGCCCCCATTACCGCAATCTCCGCGCCGGGCCAGGCGAAATTGAAGTCCGCTCCGATGTGTTTCGAATTCATCACATCGTAGGCGCCGCCGTAGGCCTTGCGGGTAATGACGGTAACCCGCGGTACCGTGGCTTCGCTCAGAGCGTATAATAACTTGGCCCCGTTGGTGATGATGCCGCTCCACTCTTGGTCGGTACCGGGCAGGAAGCCGGGCACGTCGACCAGTACCAGGAGAGGTACATTGAAGCAGTCGCAGGTCCGGGTGAAGCGAGCGGCTTTTTTGCTGCTATCGACGTCAAGTACGCCGGCCAAACTATACGGCTGGTTGGCGATGATACCGATGCTGCGGCCGGCCAGTCGGGCGAACCCCACCACGATATTTTCCGCGTAGCGTTCGTGGATTTCCATGAAGCTGTCCGGATCGATGATGCCCGCGATCACTTCGCGCATATCATAGGGCACGTTGGGGTTGTCCGGCACGATGCCTTCCAGCTCGTCGCGAACTTCGGTACCCAGTTCGTAGGGTAGGTAAGTGGGTTTTTCCTCGCAATTTTGCGGCAGGTAACTCAGGAGTCTCCGTAGCTGGTGGAGGCAAGCCACGTCGTTCGGAGCGGTAAGGTGGGTGACGCCCGACTTGGTGGAGTGGGTGGAGGCGCCCCCGAGCTCCTCGCTGGTGACCGTTTCGTTGGTGACCGTTTTCACGACGTTCGGGCCGGTCACGAACATGTAGCTCGTGTTTTCGACCATGAGGGTGAAGTCGGTCATGGCCGGGGAATAGACGGCGCCGCCGGCGCAGGGGCCCATGATGGCCGACAACTGCGGGATGACGCCCGAAGCCTGCACGTTGCGGTAAAAGATATCGGCGTAGCCCCCCAGGGAACGGACGCCCTCCTGGATGCGGGCCCCTCCGCTGTCGTTCAGTCCGATCAGGGGGGCACCCGTCTTGACGGCCATATCCATGATCTTACAGATTTTCTCGGCGTGGGTTTCCGAGAGGGATCCGCCGAAGACGGTAAAGTCCTGGGCGAAGACATAGACCAGCCGCCCCTGGATCGTCCCGTAGCCGGTGATCACCCCGTCACCGTAAAAAACCTGCTCCTGCATGTCGAAGTCAGTCGTTCGGTGCGTGACCAGCGCACCGACCTCCTCGAAGCTTTCGGGGTCCAGCAGCAAGTGGACGCGCTCCCGGGCGGTGAGTTTTCCTTTTTCGTGTTGTTTATCGATGCGGGCCTGCCCGCCGCCCAATTCGGCTTTGGCGAGTTTATCGGCCAGTTTGGCGTAGGTATCCATAAGTTGGTTCGGGGTTTAATGGCGGCGCTGCCAGGCGGGGGAGCCGGGGTTGGGAACGGTAAGTTTGCCGGAGTCGCGCTCGTAAACGAAGGCGGCGAACAGAGCGGCTACTTCCGTAATATCGTGGTCGGCCGCGGCAATGCGCTCGGGGGTATAGTGCTGCTTGACGTAGTGGGTATCGAAGTCGCCGGAGCGAAACGCATCGCTCTGGAAGACAAAGCGGCCGAAGGGCAAGGTGGTGTCGATCCCCTCGATGCGGTAGTCCTCGATGGCCCGCAGCATCCGTTCGATGGCTTCGGCGCGGGTGGTACCGTGGGTGATCAGCTTGGCGATCATCGGGTCGTAGTGGATGGGTACCTCCATTCCTTCTTCGAACCCATCGTCGACGCGGGCACCCTCGGTCGGGGGGCGGTAGGTCGTGAGCGTGCCGATACTCGGCAGGAAATTATTGAGCGGATCTTCGGCGTAAACCCGTAGTTCGAGGGCATGGCCGTCGATGGTCAACTCGTGCTGGGCGAAGGCAAGCCGCTCGCCACGAGCGACCCGGATCTGCTGTTCTACCAGGTCGATGCCGGTGATCAACTCGGTGACGGGGTGCTCCACCTGGAGGCGGGTGTTCATCTCCAGAAAGTAGAAACGCTCGTCGGCGTCAAGGAGAAACTCCACCGTACCGGCGCCGACGTAGTCACAGGATTTGGCCACCAGCACGGCGGCTTCCCCCATTTTGCGCCGGAGCGCGGGTGAAACGGCGGCGGAGGGGGCCTCTTCCACTACCTTTTGGTGCCGGCGCTGGATGCTGCAGTCTCTTTCGAAGAGGTGGACGCAGTTGCCGTGGGTATCGGCCAGTACCTGAATCTCGATGTGGCGCGGCGACCCGATGTACTTTTCGATGAAGACGGAACCGTCACCGAAGGCGCTTTCCGCCTCGCTGATGGCCCGGTCCATTTGCTCCTCCAGCTGGTCTTCGGATTCCACGACCCGCATCCCCTTCCCGCCACCCCCGGCGGCGGCCTTGATCAGAATGGGGAAGCCGATCTGCTTCGCAACCGCCTTTGCTCGCTCGGGATCCTTGACCGCCTCGTCGAGACCGGGCACCATGGGAATGTCGTAATGACTGACGGTTTCCTTCGCCGCGAGCTTGTTGCCCATCACCTCGATGGCGTGGGGTCGCGGGCCGATGAAGGTGATCCCGGCGGCGTCGACCTTACGGGCGAAGGCGGCGTTTTCGCTCAGGAACCCGTAACCGGGGTGGATGCCGTCGGCCCCGGTAGAGGTTGCCGCGGCGATTACCTTGTCCATGTCGAGGTACGACTTCGCGGAGGGAGGCGGGCCGAGGTGAACGGCTTCGTCGGCGAACCGGACGTGGGGTGCCCGGCGGTCGGCGTCAGAGTACACGGCCACCGTGGCGATGCCCATTTTTCGCGCCGTACGCATGATGCGCAGCGCGATCTCGCCGCGGTTGGCTACGAGTAGTTTCTTCATTCCATTTCGATTAGCAGCTGCCGCTTATCGACGGCGTCGCCTTTACTGACGCGAATCGCTTTCACCGTACCCTCACCATCGGCCTTAAGGACGTTTTCCATCTTCATCGCTTCGAGCACCAGGAGGGGCGTGCCACCGGTCACTTCCTGGCCGACTTCCACCAGCACCTCGAGGATCAGGCCTGGCATGGGGGCGGTGACCTCGTTGGTCGCGGCCTCCACGTTCACCGACAGGCCCAAGCGCTCCACCAGCAAGTCGTAGTTATCGGAGAGCACCACCTCGAATGGCCGGTTTTCGACCGATACGGTGACCGATTAGGCGTTGCGGTCCAACGCCACCAGCCGACAGCGGTAGCTCTTGCCACCACGGAGTAGGTGGTAACTGCCCCCGAAGGGACCGACGATGTCGAGTTGGCGGAGTTCCTCTCCGTCGATGGCGAAGGATGCCTCCGCGACGGTAGCGGTGTAGTTTTCCATGGCGGGCAACCTAGTTCTTTTCTCTGGCATGGCCAAACCGGATCATTTTGCCTGCATCCGGATGCCCGCGTCCATCCGCACCACTTCCCCGTTCATGTAGTTGTTTTCGACCAGGTGCTGCGCCAGCCGGGCCACCTCTTCGGGCTTGCCGAGTCGGACGGGGTAGAGGGGCTGGCGGGATAGCGAGTTGTATACTTCTTGCGGAAAAGCGTCAAACATGGGGGTGTGGATGAGTCCCGGAGCGATGGCGTTCACGCGGATGCCATTGCGGGCCAGGTCGCGGGCCATCGTCAGGGTCATGCTCGCTACGCCTCCCTTGGAAGCGCTGTAGGCCGCCTGTCCGATCTGGCCCTCGTAGGCCGCGACCGAGGCCGTATTGATTATGACGCCGCGGCTACCGTCTTCGTCGACGGGGGTATTCTTGGCCATTTCGTGGGCGGCTAGCCGCGCGACGTTGAACGTACCGATCAGGTTGATGTGAATGACCTTGGTGAACAGCTCCAGGTCGCCGGGACCGTCGCGTCCCAGGGTTTTGACGGCTGGGGCGATCCCGGCATAATTGCAGCAGATGTGGACGCCGCCATACTTCTCAACCACCCGCGCCATGGCCTTGGCAACGGAGCCGTCGCCGGTGACGTCCACGTCGTAAAAACTGCAACGGCTGCCGAGCTCCTGGCTGATCGCCAGGCCCCGATAGACGTTCACATCGAAGATGGCGACGTTAGCGCCGAGCGAATGGAAGTGGCGGGCGGTGGCTTCGCCGAGGCCGGAGGCTCCTCCGGTAATGATGGCGGTCTTTTCCGAGATATTCATGTTCGCAACCTAGTAAACTTTGGCGGGATTTGGTCTTCGCGGTGGCTTGCGGCGGAGCGCGGGTAGAAAAATGCGTCCCGGGTGAATCCGATTCGGGAGTACCCCCGTACCTACCTAAAACCAATTCACCACATGAAAACACCAAAATTTTCCACTTCCCGGGTGGTTTCCGACCGCTCCCCCCACAGCCGGAGAAATTTTCTCCGCAAATCCGGATACGGCGTCGCCGCCGCCAGCCTCTTTCTAGCCGGCTGTGCGGATGACGACGACATCGTTATGGTCGACGACAGGGTCAGCCTCGGTACCGGCGATGTCGGCGTCCTCAACTACGCCTTCGCCCTCGAACAACTGGAAGCGGCCTTTTACGCTATGGTTCTGCAGGGCGGCTACTTCAGTTCGGCTAATGCCGACGAGCAGCAAGTGATGCGGGACCTCGAGGCCCACGAACGGGCGCACGTCGATTTCCTGTCGACCGCCATCAGTTCCGTCGGAACGGCCATCCCCGCCCTGGAAGTAGACTTCAGCAGCATCGACTTCGATAGCCGCGACAGTGTACTGGGGACCGCTCAGGCCTTCGAAGACCTTGGCGTCAGCGCGTACAACGGCGCCGGCCGTCTCCTTACCGACCCGAACTACCTCCTCGCTGCCGGTAAGATCGTCAGCGTAGAGGCCCGTCACGCCGCCGCTATCCGTACGCTGAATGCAAACGGCAACCCCACGGCCTTCGCCAATAGCCAGGTCGTCGACAGCAACGGTCTCGATTTGGCCCGCACGCCCGCAGAGGTGCTCGCGATTGCCGGTACCTACGTCGTCACCCCGCTCGACGCCAGCGGACTTCCCCAATAACCCAAAAAGTAAAAACCATGAAACTGCTTAATATTATCGATCAACCCCACGCCATCGACCGCCGCGCCGCCTTTGGCGAGCTCGGTCGGACCCTTGGCAAGGCGGCCACCGTGGCTATGCCGCTCGCGGCTTTCTTCGCCCCCGGTCGCGCCCGCGCCCAGGCCAGCGGCGATACCGTCGTCGACGTCCTGAATTTCGCACTTACCCTCGAATACCTCGAGGCGGAATACTATGCGATGGGCCTGGACAGCGACGGACTGCTCACCGGCGACATGCGGGAAACCATCGCCCTCATTGGTCAGCATGAAACCGCCCACGTGGAATTCCTGCGTAGCGCCATCAGTGGTAGTGGCGGCACACCCGTTGAAAAACCCGCTTTCGACTTTACCGCCAACGGAGCCTTTGCCAACATTTTCTCGAACACGGAAACGTTCATGGCCGTAGCTCAGGCGTTCGAAGATACCGGTGTGCGTGCTTACAAAGGACAGGCAGGTAACCTCATGGGCAATGGCGACGTGCTAACCGCCGCCCTGCAGATCCACTCCGTCGAAGCGCGTCATGCTTCCATGATTCGACGCATGCGCGGGTCTAAAGGATGGATCACCAACGCCATGAATACAACCGGTGCCGCGCCGGCCGATGCCGTGTACGCGGGAGAAGATCAAGTCACCCAGTTGGGGGTAGACGTGACGAGCGTATCCTCCGTAGATCGGGGGCAGATCACCGAATCATTCGACGAGCCGCTGGGTAAGCAGGCCGTGCTGGACATTGCGTCCCTCTTCATTCAGGCTTAACGATTCCCTCCGCCCGCGAGCGGGGTAAGCATATTAGACTTGACACACATAGCGATACGCTGGGATCCGCCGGATCTCAGCGTGTTTTTTTTTGCCCTAACCCAGCCCGACGTCCAGCGTCATCATCACGATGAATCCAAGCACGAAGCCGAGGGTGGCAATATCGGTGTTCGCCTCCAGTTGGGTTTCGGGAACCACTTCTTCGATCACCACGAAGATCATCGCGCCGGCCGCGAAAGCCAGGGCATAGGGTAGGAGGGGGGTGAAAAACGTGACCGCCACCGCACCCGCTACCGCCGCCACCGGTTCGACCGCCGCGGACAGCTGGCCGTACCACCAGGACTTAAAGGGACTGACCCCCTGACGGCGCAGCGGCATGGAAACGGCTAGTCCCTCTGGGAAATTCTGGATTCCGATACCTACGGCCAGGGCGACCGCGGCCCCGATCGAAGCCCCCGGCATACCCGCTGCCACCCCCCCGAAGAGGACACCCACCGCGAGCCCTTCGGGAATATTATGCAGCGTGATCGCCAATACCAGGAGCGTCGTACGGCGCCAGGTTGATTGCAAACCTTCCGCCTCGCTCTTATCGAAATTGATGTGCAGGTGAGGCAGGATTTTGTCCAGGGCAAAGATGAACAGGGCGCCCGCAGCAAAACCCACGGCCGACGGAACGACCTTGGTAAATCCTTCCCCGGGACTCATCTCGATACCCGGTGCCAGCAAGCTCCAGAAACTGGCGGCCACCATCACTCCTCCCGTGAACCCGAGGGCACCATCCAGTAAGGTCCGGTTCATGCCCCGAAATACGAAGACCAGCGCCGCACCGGCCGCGGTCAGAATCCAGGTGAAGAGGGAGGCGTAAAATGCCGCCAAAACGGGATCTATGGATTGGAGGTAGTTGATAATGATATCCACAGCTGCGAATTTTAGTAATTCTTTACAAATCTAATTCTAAAGTTTGATAAGACTAACTTTTTTAGCTGTTTGCTGCGGATCAACGCCTATATCGGTTATGCCGTGGCCCGAATCCGTAGGAGCCAGCCCGAAAGGCCGGATGCCGTCATGGCAAGTAAAAGGAAAACGAAAAGCGTGCTGACGATCCGATACCCACCGCTTTGCGGTACGGATAACCGATTGGAAAGGGAGGTTCACCCGCGACCATCCGGTACCCCATCCGGCGGGACATGCGCCATCGATCGCCAAATCGGCGGTGACTGACTTACTTGTCGATGTGCATTACCGCTTCGGTCCTGCGGGGCGCTGAGGACGCGGGGGCGGGGGATTGTTGGGCCGGCGCGGTGCCGCGGGCCGGGGTTTTGGTTTATTCGGGGTCGGGGCGGGGCGGGAAGCAGGTGGCTTCTTATCGTTATCTGACATGGTTCAGTGTTTAGCGATCGGTAAGGTAGGTAAGGCTGACTTGCCGATGGGTAGCCGTACACAAGGGCATTAAAGCGGACCGAAATTATACCGTTTTCATAGGTCCCCGAGCTTAAACGGGAACTGCGTCACTACCTTACCGGTAGCATTGAAGATGGCGTTCGCGATCGCGGGGGCCATCGAAATGGTGCCGATCTCGCCGAGCCCCTTTACCCCCAGTTCGTTGACGATATCGTCCTTCTCCTCTACGAAGATTACGTCCAGCTCCCCGATGTCGGCGTGTACCGGCACGTGGTATTCGGCCAGGTTGGTATTCATGAACTTACCCATGTTGTGGTCCAGTAGTGTCTCCTCCCGGAGCGCCATGCTGATGCCCCAAACCATGCCGCCCAATATCTGACTGCGCGCCGTCTGGGTATTCATGATCCGCCCAGCGGCCACGGCCGTGACGGCGCGGGTCAGGTACACCACGCCCAGTTGGGCATCCACTTCCACCTCCACGAAGGAGGCCGCGTGGCTATTGCGGGTATACCTTTTGAGCTTTATCGGGTTCGGTATATTCGTTTTCGACACCTCGAGTGCCTTCCCCTTGTTGAAAGCAATGATTTCGGTGAAGGGGATACGTACGGACGGATCGGCGTGGAGAACGATCTCACCCCCAGTAAAGGTCACGTCCGGCAATAGTGCATCGCCCAGCGGAAACCCATCCAGGATCTGCGCCAGGTGAAAGATCTTGTCCTTGAGGGCGAAGCAAGCGGCCTTCACTGCCGAACCGACGACGCCGGTCGTAAACGATCCGCCCTGTACGGGAGAGGCATCGAGCTTACTATCGGCGTATTCGAAGGTGACGTCCTCAAACGGCAAACCCAGTTCGTCGGCGGCGATTTGCGACATGACGGTGTAGGCGCCCTGTCCGCAATCATTCAGGGCGCACTGGATCAGCAGTTTACCCTCGGTCGTCAGCCGGGCGGTTGCCTTGGCGGGCAGCATAATGGCATCCCAGATACCGGAGGCCATGCCGTGCCCCACCAGCCGGTTGCCCCGTCGGGGATGCTGTCCGGTCGGTTTGCGCTGATCCCAACCGAAGCGCTCCGCCGCCTGCGAGTAGCAGGCCCGAAGTTCCTTGCTGGAAAAGGGCTTGCCGGTACTCTGGTCCCGCTCGGCGTAGTTTTTTAGGCGAAACTCCAACGGATCCATCTGGAGCCGGTCCGCCAGTTGGTCCATTGCCGTCTCCACGGCCAGCACGCCGGTGAGTCCGCCCGGTGCACGCATGTCCAGCGGGGTGAACCGATCCAGCGGAACGAGTTGGTAATCCAGGTGGACGTTCTCGACGGGGTAGAGAACCCCGGCGTGATTGACGACTGTCTCGTGATAATCCTCGAAGCGGGAGGTCTCGGCGTAAGCCTCATGGCTGACGGCCGTTAGTTTCCCGTCCGCGGAAGCACCGAAGCGCACCCGCTGCAGGGTCTCCGGCCGGTGACCGAAGGTGTACATCTGCTCGCGGTCCAGTTGCACCCGGACGTTGCGTTTCAGGTACAGGGCCGCCATGACACTTAGCAAGACCTGGTACTGCGGACGCAAGCCCGATCCGAATCCGCCGCCCACGAAGGGGGCAATCACCCGCACGTCGCTCATCTTTAGCCCTAGTGCGCTGCTGACGTACATCTGGGAGTTGGTCGTTCCCTGCGTCTTGTCGTACACCGTTACCTTGCCCTTTCCCTCGTACACCGTGGTGGTGGCGTGCATTTCCAGGGGATTGTGGTGCTGCGACCGATGGTAAACTTCTCCTTCGTAAGTCGCCGCGGCCTCGCCGAACGCTCGGTCGAAGTCACCGTAATCGTCCGGCGGCATCGGCTTCAGGATGGAATCTATGCCCTCCTTGGGTTTTCTGGCCTTATCGAGGTTTTTGTGCAGATCGACGTCGAAGGGGTCTTCCTCGTAACTTACTTCGATGAGGGAGGCCGCGTACCGGGCCGCCTCGAAGGTGTCAGCCAGGACCAGCGCGATGGGCTGCTCGTTAAACTGTACGTTGGCGTCGTAGAAGACCCGAAAGGGCGAACCCGGGGGCGCGTCGATGTCCGAGTACTGCATATCGAAGTAGCCCATTTTCGGCCGGCGGAGGTGGTGCATGATCTCGACCACGCCTTCCACCTCGCGGGCGGCCCGCTCTTCGATGCCGGTGATGCGCCCCTTGGTGATCTTGGCATTGACGACGTAGCCGTGCAGCAGATTTTCCGGCGCGTATTCGGCGGCGTAGGTGGCCGTACCGGTCACTTTCTGTTCGCCGACGATGCGGCGACGCGGACGACCGATTTCCGGCTTGGGTTGGGGGAGGGTAGACTGGCTCATTACAGCGAAGGTTTTGCGCCGGGGCGTTGACAGGAAGGATCGTGCGCCATGGCGCCGGCCCGGATGATGGCCCGGTGGGCGAGGTCGATCTTGAAAGTGTTGTGTTTGAAGCCGCTGGCCCCCTCCAGGAGGGCATCGGCGGCCCGGGCAAACTGGTCTTCGGACGGGGCCTGACCGACCAGGAGCTCCTCGGCCGCCGGTACGCGCCAGGGTTTGTGGGCTACCCCGCCCAAGGCAATGCGGGCGGTGGTGATCTTACCCTCCCCGTCGAGTTCGTACCCCAGTGCCACGCTGACGACCGCAAAGGCGTAGGAGTGGCGGTCACGCAGTTTGAGGTAGGTATGGTGGTCGGCGAAGCCGCGGGCGGGCAGATCAATGGACAGGATCAGCTCGTCTTCCCCCAGAGTATTGTCAAGTTCGGGTTTCTCTCCGGGGAGCCGGTGAAAGTCAGCGAAGGGGATGTGCCGTTCCCCCTGCGGTCCTCGGACGCGCACGGTCGCTTCCAGGGCGGCCAACGCTACGCACATATCCGAGGGCATGGTGGCGATGCACGCCTCGCTGTGCCCCAGAATGGCGTGGAGCCGGTTGTGCCCTTCCCGGGCCGGACAGCCCGAGCCGGGTACACGCTTGTTGCAGGGACTGGCGGCATCGTAGAAGTAGTAGCAGCGCGTCCGTTGCAGCAGGTTGCCGCCGTTGGTGGCGGCGTTGCGGATTTGCGGGGTGGCCCCTGCCAGGATGGTCCGGCTCAGCAGGGGGTAGCGTTCCTGCACGGTGGGGTGGTAGGCCGTTTTGTTGTTGGTGACCAGCGCGCCGAGCCGCAGGCCGCCGTCGGGAAGTTCGGTGACCTCCTTGAGTTCATCGATCCCGTTCAGATCGACCAGCTTTTCGGGGTGGGCCAGGTCGTACTTCCAGAGGTCAATGAGGTTGGTGCCCCCGCCGAGGTAGCTGTTGCCGGCTCCGGTGGCTGCGGCTACCGCGGTATCGACGTCGGTGACGCGTTCGTAATGGAAGTTATTCATGTGCGCCGTCCTTTACCGCCATGATGGCGTCGATGATATTGGTGTTGGCCCCGCAGCGGCAGAGGTTGCCGCTCATCAGTTCCTTGACTTCCTCCCGGGTGGTGGCGTGGCCTTCCTCGATCAGCGCCACGCCGCTGCAGATTTGTCCGGGCGTACAGTAACCGCATTGATAGGCGTCGTGCTCCAGGAAAGCCTCCTGCAGCGGGTGCAGATTCCCGGGTTGCCCGAGTCCTTCAATGGTCGTGATCTCGCTGCCGTCCTTCATGACCGCCAGGTTCAGGCAGCTCAGTACCCGCTCCCCGTCGCAGATGACGGTACACGCGCCGCACTGGCCGTGGTCGCAACCCTTCTTCGTACCGTGCAGGTGTAGGTGGTGGCGAAGGGCATCGAGGAGCGAGACCCAGGGGCGAACGCTCAGCTGCTGGGTCTTGCCGTTGACCGTGAGCTGTATTTGGTGGGGAGAGGACATGGTGTGTTGTTCCGTGCTGGCCGATGGTGGCGTAGCGGTGCAACGGCTATCCACCACCGTTGTTTGCTTATTCGGTCAACTAGCTTGCGTACCAAATTACTTTCTGTTTTCCCGGGGCCTAGGGTGCATCGTGTTAGCTGGAAAACAAACACGCGCAGGAAACAAATCCGGCGGCGGTGCGCAGGAGCGGAGGTAAGCGGCGGGCAAGATTGGTTTATTTCCCTATCTTCCTGATCAAGGCTCCCAAAGCAACTTATTTCACTATGAAGCACCTTGGTAGTTTAATCATGGCGGTAATGCTGCTCTCGTGTCAAAGTGAAAAAGTCGCGGAAGTCGTTCCCGCGGCCATCCCTTCGGCCACGGTAAGCGGAGACCTGGTCGGCGCTGCGGGGGAGTTTATCACGCTATTTGCAGGTCCGTGGCTCCGGGGCAATCTCGATCCCAGCGGGTATCGTACCCAGGGAATGCGAATCGGGGAGGACGGCACGTTTGGGTTCACAATAGATCGGGTGACCAAGGGACAACATTACGCCCTGCGGACTGAAACCGGCTTTCTCGACCTGGTGCTGTTTCCGGGGGACGACTTGAAAATCAAACTGGATTCACTAGGGCAACAGAAAGTCATTGTGGCCACCGGCCGCGGCGCGGGTAAAATCAATTTTCAGCGGCTCGAGCAAATGGAGTACGATACTCGTCGCTTGTTTGAGTCCGCAGACGCAGACATCTTCGCCGAGCGTGCCGACAGCATGGTTGAAAGTCGCTTGCGCCTGCTGGATGCAGTCTACGCGGGTCACGCCGATAGCGAGCTGATTGCCCGGCAACCCAACGCGCGGGACATTAGGGAATTGATTGCCGATAGCCCTATTTCCCTACCCGAATACGCCTACCTAAAGCAGGTTTTAGGGGCTTGGCGATTAAACGTGACAACCGCCTGGATGGCGGAGGCATCCCGGAATCCGGAACTGGCCAACCAAAAGATCGACTTTGCGGGCCAGGCGTTCAACCCCTTCTTTACCGACCGGTATCCGGAACCGGAACACCTGCACGACTTTTCCCTGGCCAACGGACTGCAGGCGATGCTGTGGGTGCAGTATTTGCACCATCGCGCTACCAATAGCGGGAGATTGATCACTTACGGCAACTGGCAGGAGCGGCCGTGGGATGGCTATACGGAATGGGAAACCGGATATCTGAGAGATCACTTTTCGGACCACATTCATTCCGAGTACGTTGGAGGCTCAGCCCGGTGGTATCTCAGCATGGGGTCGGATAACCGTAGCTATTACGACCGGTTAAATGCTGAAGAGCGAACTGCTTTCGATGCAGAGGTGGCGGTGTTTACCCGTTTGCTATCGGATGGAACCCGCCGGGAAAACGGTTTTGAGGCAGATTCACGCACTCTGGATAAAACCGAATTTCAGGGCTTGCTGGGCCGCTACACCGGAGAGCCGCTGCTCATCAATTTCTGGTCGGCGACGTACGCCGGCTCTTCCATTGTCGATGACATTCCGTTGATGCAGGACTTTGAACAGCGCAATGCGGGGGAAATCAGCGTGATTAACGTCTGTATCGATAGTCTCAAGCATAAGGAACTCTGGGCCGCCCGGGTAATGCACGGGGGCTGGGATAATGCTGAACACTACTTCGTGCCGATTGAAGGAAATGACGGAATGCTGGATGCCTTCTCCTCCCGCAACCTGGCTAACTTCTGCGGTGGCGGCGCTACGCAAGCCATCGTCGACGCCGACGGCAACATTTTTCGTGAGGTAGACTCCCCATTCTACAAGTTGGCGGGGTCGCTCGAACGCCAACAGGCTCCCTAAGCTGCTTTCCAAGTTAGTATCCGGATGGCGAATAGGCTAGTCTAAGCTAGCGCGATGATGCGGACTTTTGGTATTGCAATTCTCCAGTAGACGGTTACTCATCCATCTTTTTCTTTTAGTTTAATATTTACATATCTCTCCTGACTATTAAACTAAACATTGAGACCTCCAACCAGAAGTTGCCAGGGACACTCAACAAATCGAGGCCTTCAAAAGCACCAATCAATAGCAAGCCTACTCGGATCGATTCCCTTCGATCGGGCATTGGGTTCGACTGCGCTGCAGTCGGCGTTGTCCTCCGGCAGTGTGGGTTGGACCGCGCTGCGGTCCTGTACGGCTTGTAAACCCGGAGAGTTAGGTGCTTGATGGGGAAGCTTTTGGGTGACGTGGCACGAAAGGCAAAATCTGCCGGCCTTTCTTTCCGGGTCAATCCCCGACAGGAAGATCTGTGCAAGCAATTTTCCTTTAAGATGTGCACTTCGGAATACGATGGCTGGCGGTAGATACCGACGGACGGTCCAGCCGGACTAGCTTACTGAAGGGGCTACAAGATCAGTCCAACCGATTATGAGCAAGCCACGGACGAACGAGCAGCCGTCAAAACCTTACTGGAAAGCGATGGCTATCCGGCTATTTTGGAGGCAAGGGGGTAGCTGGATAAATTTGGCGGCTTACGGGGCAGGACAAACGGGTAGTTCTTTTCTCCTGCGCCCCGTCGCCCTACGGTTTCGCTACTCCTTTTAGGAAAGCTTCCAGCCACTGTACGGCATCCGTAAGGGGATCCTGACTTACGACATCGGGGATCAGTTTTTCGCCGTACGCTTGCTTATTGCGGTCGCCGTATACCGATACCGTCAACTGGAGCATGGCCCCGTCGGACAGAAAGATGGTCGAATTCGTCGTTGAATAGCCTGCCGTCGGGGTTCCGAAGGTGCGGGTACGCGGACGGCCCCGGAAGGATACGGCCAGGACCTCCCCCGAACTCGCGGTACGTCCATCGGTCAGCACGGCTACGGGTGGGTCCGGGTTTCGTAATCGGTAGGCGTCACCGCTCACTTCGGTAATTCGCTGTCTACCGCTTCCCGACGCGCCGTTCCGATAGCCCCAGGACGTGGCCCGGCTGCCATCGCGGTTCATGAAGTAGCCGGCGGTACCCCGGCCCAGGACTGGTCCTATACCCGCCAGCATCGGCCAGCAGTTGCCTCCCGTATTCCCCTGCAAATCAACTATCCAGGCTTTGGTTTCGGGACCGTCCAGACGGGCGATCAAGCGCTGCAGCGAATCGGCAAAGTGTTGCAGGGTAGGGGGATGGCCGCTGTTCACCATCGGTAAGTTTACGTAGCTGACGGTGGGACTGATCACGCGACCGGTGGCCTGGGGAATCTGCGGTGGAGGTTCGGATGATCCGGTACCGCCCCCCGATTTCCATTTCTCCGAATAGTCCGGATCGGCAATGAAGGAATGCGGATTGACCTCCCGCAGTACCTCTCGCAGGCCGGGGTAGGTTTCCGCCGTGGTGGTGGCTCCCGCGGTCAGCCTATCGGCCCGCGCGCGCAGCGCTGCCCAGTCGTATTGCTCGCGGTCCAGCACGCTTGTGCTGACGATGTGGAAGAATTCGTCCAGGTAGGCGGACACGGTATCCCGCGCTACGTCCTGGCCGTTTCCAAGGACGGAAAGGAGGATACACAGTACACTTAAACAGCTTCTCATTCCGGCATTTTGCGGAAGATACGGCTAGTCGGTAGGTTTTGTCCTCGAAGCTCCGGACCGGTGGTAGGGTTAACTGGCCGCGGAAGACATGGCTTCGTGGCGGTAGAACTCGCGGAAGGAAATCATGCGTTGCTTTTCCTCGTCCCAGAGTTTATTGAACATCAGGGGCAGGCTCTTCAGGAAAGTGAGCTGGGTGACGTGGACCTGCAGGACGGGGTTTTCCCGGGCGCAGCGGCGCAGATTGTAGTTGGGGATACGGCTGCTGAGGTGGTGCAGGTGGTGGTAACCGATGTTGCCGGTCAGGAAATGCATGAAGCGGGGAAGCTTGTAAAACGTAGCCCCTTTGATGGCGGCGGTGAGGTAATCCCAGTTCTTCGACCACTGCATATAGGTGTGGTCGTGCTGGTGCTGGACGTAAAAGAACCAGAAGGCGATGATGCTGAAGAAAAAGACGATGCTGCCCTGCACGATCAGGAAAGCCCGCCAGCCCACCAGATAGCCGATGCCCGCGTACGTAAGTAGGATCAGGAGGTTATTGATGTTCTGCTTCCGGATCACCGGGGACCAGCCCGGGAAGTTGATCTTGGATATCCGGAGAATCACGCTAAAGTAGATGACCGGGACGACCAGGAACAAGACGAGGGGACTGCGGAATACCCGGTATTTTAGCTTACCCCATCTTCCGAAATTCCGAAACTCCTCGGCCGTCACGAAATTGATGTCTCCGATGTCCCGGTGCTCCAGCTGCCCGGTATGGCCGTGGTGAAAGCTGTGCACCCGTGCCCAGTAAGTGTAGGGTATGGAACTGAAGAAGGAGCAGACGAAACCTACCGCGTCGTTCACCTTGCGTTTGGCGAGGAAGGAATAGTGTCCGCAATCGTGCTGAATGATGAAGATCCGCACCAGGAAGAAGGCATTGACCAAGCCGAGGGCGAGGGTCAGCCACACCGAGTATTGCACCGTAAAGTACATGAGGACCCAAAGCGCCAGGAAGGGACCGAAGCTGGTAAATAGCTGACCGATCGCCCGCCAGGTATTGGCTTGCTGGTATTCGGCGATGATGGATTTCCAGTGTTTGAGCGACTGTTGGAGGTCATCAACGCCGAGTTGATTGGATTTGGCCATAAAGTAGACGGGTAAATAGGGGGCGGAAAATGGCCAAAGCCGGTACCAAGATTGGCGGAAGGAAATGGATCTCCTTCGGGAGTTGCCCTACTAAGTATAACGGTACGGCAACCCTAATTGTTAGATTCCCGAAGAGATGGTTGCTGGAAAGGGCGATTTCCTTCGTAAAAGACCGACCGTATCCCCGAGTTGCTGGTAAGCGCTGGACCTTGAAACTCGGTAGTCACGCTCCCGGTACGGATAGAAGAGTGATCTGGTACAAGTCTCCGCGTTCATGCGGCTGCAATTTTGTGGTATCAAATCATTCATACCATGAAAGCTATTGCATACCAATCCTTCGGTAACGTCGACGTCCTCCGCACCGTAGAAGTGCCTACACCTACCCTCCGGGCGGGGGAAGTACTCGTCAGGGTAAAGGCCGTTTCTATAAACCCTATGGACTGGAAGATCCGTAAAGGAGAAATGAAGCTGATGTCCGGGTCCAAGTTCCCCCGCCACCTCGGGGTAGATTTTGCGGGCATAGTGGAGCGCACGAGTGGTGCCGTGACCGGGCTGAAGGAAGGAGACGCGGTCTTCGGCGTCGTTAAGAACGCCATGAAGGACGGTGCGCTGTCCGAATACGTGGCCGTCCCCGCCAATTTACTGTGGAAGAAACCCACCCACCTCAGTTTTGCGCAGGCGGCCTCACTGCCGATCGTGGGTACCGCTGCCGTGACGGCCCTGCATAAAATGGGTAACCTGACCGCCCAATCGTCGGTCCTGGTCAACGGTGCCACCGGCGGCTTCGGCATGCTGTTGCTGCAACTGCTCCAACGGACGGACGCCCAAGTGACGGCGGTCGCCGGTCCGGATACGCTACCGTACGCCACCCGGTGGGGTGCCGATACCGTGATCGATTACGCCAAGGAGGACGTGCTGCAGGGCACAGCCCGCTATGACGTTGTGGTGGACCTGTCCGGCAAGCTGCCGTACGCCCGGGCCAAACGGATCATGAAGAGCCGGGCCCGCTTCCTGAATGCCACCCCGCAGCCTATTGAAATTCCTACTTCCCTGCTGCTGAATCCTTTCCGGGGCAAAAAGCACGTGGTCGTGCTGGGCAGTACGTCGCGGGAAAACATGCGGGTGCTGCTGGACGCGGTGGACGCCGGCCTTGACGTAACCGTCAGCAGGGTATTTCCCTTTTCCCATGCCGTAGCAGCCTACCGGTACGCCGAGCGGGGCGGGGTAGCCGGTAAGGTGGCCATCGAGTTGCCGTAACCGCGCCGACCGGGATAGCGTAAGCGGTGATCGTACAGTGATCTGGTACAAGTATGCACGCTCCCAGCCCCCCAATTTTGCCCCATCAACAAACCCTTTACAACTTCAATATTATGAAAAACAATATCGTAATCCTAGGCGCCACGGGAACGGTAGGCCGTAAGGTCGCCGAACTCCTCCTGCACGAAGGTCACAAGCTCAGCCTCGTAGCCCGGCATACGGAGTCACTGGAAGCTCTACGCGGACCCAACGCACGAATAGTTGCCGGCGACGTAACGGATACCGTCCTGCTGACGGAGCTCTTTTCGAACGCCGACAGTGCCTTTCTGATCCTGCCCGACAACGTGAAGGCCGAAGACTTCCGGGCCTACCAGCGCCAGGTTACCGGCGCGCTGATCGAGGCGATCCAGCGATCCGACATCAAGTACATCGTGAATATGAGCAGCGTGGGCTCCCACCAGCATGAGGGCAATGGCATCATGGCCGGTACGGGCGAACAGGAGGTGCGGCTGAATCAGCTGGAGGGGGTGAACGTCCTGCATGTCCGCTCCGCCTACTTTATGGAAAATTTTCTGCGGACGATCGGTCTGGTCAAGAACCGGGGCATCAACGGGACGGTGGCGACAGGCGACCGCGCCATTCCAATGGTCGCGACCCGTGACGTGGCGCGGGTGATCGCCGGGCACCTGGCAGCGCCGGACTGGACGGGCAAGCAAGTGGAGGCCGTAATGGGGCCCCGCGACTACACCTACCGGGAGTTCACTACGCTAATTGGCTCGGCCATCGGTCAGCCAGACCTGCCCTATGTCCAAATTCCGGTACCCCAGGCGAAGGAAATATTTCTGGGCAATGGATTTTCGGAAGACTTCGTCGACAATCTCATCGAAATGGGCACGGCCGTCGAAACCGGCTTCATGAACTACCAGCCCCGCACTACCGCAACCATTACGCCGACTACCGCCGAGGAATTCATTTCCGAGGTGTATACGCCCCTGTACCGGAGGTAGCGGGGGCAATGCCGCCGCCTTTTCCATCACAACCTAAAAATTTTTCTACCATGAAATTACTCGAGCCAACCCAACTGTCCGGAATCCACCTGAAGAACCGAATGGTCATGTCATCCATGACCCGCAGTCGGGCCGACCGCAACGGCGTAGTGGGTGACCTGACCGTCCGCTACTACACCCAGCGCGCGGGTGCCGGCCTGATCCTGACGGAGGCCATTAACATCAGTGCCCAAGCTACCGGTAGCCCGCTGACCCCGGGGATCTATACCGAGGAACAAATCGAGGGCTGGAAAAAGGTGACGCGTGCCGTGCACGATCGCGGGGGTGTCATGTACGCGCAGCTCTGGCATACCGGCCGGGCCGGGCACTCCGTCGACCGGGGCGGAGCCCAGCCGGTGGCCCCCTCAGCGGTCGCCATTTCGGGCATGCAGCACTTTACCTCCCAGGGTATGAAAGCGTACGAAACGCCCCGGGAGTTGAGCGTGGAAGAAATCCGTCAGATCGTCAAGGATTACGGGCAGGCGGCGAAGAACGCCATCGCCGCCGGTTTCGACGGGGTGGAACTACACGCCGCGAACGGGTACCTACCCAATCAGTTCCTGGCCGAAACCGCCAACCGGCGCACCGACCTCTACGGCGGAAGCATCCCCAATAAGGCCCGTTTCGTGCTGGAGGTCATGGAGGAGCTCATCGCGGCGGCAGGCGGCGACCGCGTTGGTATCAAGATCGGCACCCTGCACCCCTACGGAGATATCGGCTACGACGACCCGGTGGCGACCTACACCTACCTCATCGAGCAGCTAAATACCCTCGACTTCAGTTTCGTGGAGCTAATGCGCCAAAACCCTTACTTCCCGCCACCGGCACGCTACCCGAAAATTGACGAGGTGGAACTATTCGGCAGCATGATTCGTCAGCTACTAATCGCCAATGGCGGCTACGATCGGGAGAGCGGGGAAGCGGAACTACAGAAAGGCCGGGCCGCGCTTATTTCTTTCGGAACCCTGTTTCTCGCTAATCCGGACCTTCCGGAGCGCTTTGCCCGTAACTCTTCGCTGAACGAAGCGGACCGCGCCACCATGTTTGGCGGAGGCGAGCAAGGATATATAGACTACCCCATGCTTGCCGAAGGCTAAGTCCCCTAGGCTGCTAATAGATTTGAATCAAGTCGCTGCTGTACTTGACGGCCTTGGGTGGCATGCCGAACATCTCGTACATGTACTTATTCATCTGCGGCAGATCGTAGAAACCGGCGTCGTGCGCGATAGTGGTCAGGCTGGCCTCCCGGTCCGAAAGGGCACGGTAGATGGCCTGCCGCAGCCGGGTCCAGAGTAAATATTTGGAAAGGCTGCTGCCCATTTGTTGTTTGAACAGCGCCCCCAGGCGGGAAGGGGAGAGGAAGACCCGGTCGGCCAACATCCGGGGAGTGATGCCCGTCTCCTGGTAATTATCGTGAATGTATTCGGCAATCTCCGCAATGCGGCTATCCGATGCTTCCGGCGTGCCCATTGCCACCAAGGCGTCCACGACCGCCTGGACACCGGGCGCGGTGGTATTCAGGTTGAAGAAATTCCATAGCTCCGCAGGTTGGGGAAAAACCAGGTACTGCGCTTCCGCGGGAAAGCGATTGGACAGATTCCTGCCAATCGCGGAGTACGGTTCGATGTTGAAAATACTTAGACTGCCTTTCTCAGCCTGGCAATGGTGCGGAATTTGGGGTCTGATCAGAAAGCCGTGGATACGCTCGTGCCGGGCCCCGTCAAGCGTCGACTGAAAGGGGGTATCGTCGGAAAAGACGAGCTGATACGCGGCGTGGTGATGAATCTCTACCGAGAGATTGTACGCCTTAAGCGCCAGCATGAAGGGATTACTTACCCGCTTTCGCATAGCTTCGTAACGGTACCTGTTTCTCCCTCCGGGGAGGAACAGGTTCCTGGTTCTTTCTTTAATTAGCGGGCCAGCGGTTTCACCTTGATATCTCTGAAAAACACCTTGCTTTCGGGGTCATGTCCCTGCAGGGCCACCGTGCCGCTGGAGAGCCGCTTGGTGGTAGCGGGGTCGATGTCATCGGGCTCTGCGTACTCCACAATGGTTTCGTCATTGACCTTAACCGTCACGGTGTTGCCCTTTACGATGACGTGCTGGGTGTACCATTCGTTGTCGGGCACGTAGACCTCGCGGACGTCGTCGACGGCGTAAACGCTGCCGGTGCGCCGCCAGTCGGTGTGGGAGTTATTCACCTGGATCTCGTAGCCCTGCGACGGCCAACCTTCCTCCTGGTAGGCGGTATGGATGAAGATGCCGGAATTGGAGCCGGGGGTCGTCATGACCTCGGCCTTGAACTCGAAGTCGTCGAAGTCGTGGTCCATGACCGGCCCTTCGTAGAAAAGGTGGGCGCGGGGACCGTGGACGACGATGGCCCCGTCGTCTACCGTAAAGGTGCCGGGATTTTCGCTGGCTTGCCAGCCGTCGAGGGATTCGCCGTCGAAGAGGGAGATCCAACCGTCGTCCGTGGCGTCGGTGGTTTTGGTCGTGTTGCAGCTTGCCAAGCACAGGGTAAACAGGCAGAAGACGATAAGCTTTTTCATGCGTGCCGAATTTGTGTGGTCGCGTAGAGCAGAATTTTACGGGCTGAAAGTAGGACAAAATCTTCGACTATAACGATTTAGTCCAAGTATTTTGATGGCTTTGGACCGCCCGCCGAAAACGATCAGGACCAATAGGATGGGGTACACACGCTATACTATCGTTTACATCCGGCGATGCGGAATGCCTACTTCCATAAACGCTTCGCCGGGCACTTCGAAGCCTAACTTTTTGTAAGAGGGGATGGTGTAGTAGGGGGCATGACCGTAAATTATCCCAGTACCCATGCTACGGGCAGATCCGATCAGTTGCTGATCTTCAAGCGCCACGAAATGCCGGGCTTCGGCGTCGTAGGTCTACCAGGCACGTACCGGTTGCCCCCCAAACACCCCCCGATTCACTTCCGGGGTGAAAATATGGTACGGAAAGGTATGCCCGGGCCGGCTGACCGCATCGAGTTTACTCCAGGCCTCCCGGGGAAGATCCACCTCTAGTGCTTCGATGTTTTCCGTTAGCTGCTCGACCGATCGGGCGCCCGTAAGGGTAGCGTCGACGCCCGCTCGGTTGGCTACCCAGGCCAGCGCGATCTGCGCCATGGAGTAGTCGGATTCATCCGCCAGTTGGCGCAGGGCAGCGAGCGTGGCCCAGTGCTGATCGGTCACCTCCGGGAACATCGGGTTGAATTTGTCCAGTCGTCCGCTACCGGAAGCCAGCCCTCCGTCGCTGGTCCGGCGATATTTCCCGGTCAGGAATCCATAAGCCAGGGGGCTCCAGGGTACGACGCCCTGGCCGGCATCCCGGGCCGCGGGCAGGTGTTCGCGCTCGATGCTACGTTCGGCGAGGGAGTAGTACAACTGCTGAGCAACCGGGCCAACGAGTTGTCCGTCCCGAGCCAGGGCACCCGCTTTGGCGGCGTACCAGGCGGGCATGTCGGAAAAGCCGAAGTAGCGGATCTTGCCCTGCCGGACGAGATCCGTCAGGGTTTGCAGCACTTCCTCAACCGGCGTGACCATGTCCCAGACGTGCATCCAGTACAGGTCGATGTAATCCGTGCCGAGTCGACGCAGCGAGCCCTCCAGTGCCCGGTGGATGTTCTTGCGACCGTTTCCACCGGCGTGGGGATTTCCCGCTTCTGCGTTGAAGCCGAATTTGGTGGACAACACGATGCGATCCCGGCTGGCGGACTGCCGCACAAAGGAGCCGACGAGTTCCTCGCTGCGACCGCCGGAGTAGATATCCGCCGTGTCGACGAAGTTTCCTCCCCGATCCAAGTAAGTATGAAAGATTCGTTCCGAAACGTCATCCGGCGAACCCCAGGAAGGGTTCCCGAAGGTCATGGTACCTAGGGCGAGCGGGCTAACGATTAATCCCGATTTGCCGAGGGTTCTGTAATCTGATAAGGTCATGCGGGTGCATTTTGCGCGCGATCATTCCCGATCGCCTAGTCTTGAATTTGGTTGGTCTACCGATTGGATACGCCGCTCGGCTGCGTAGTAAGACTGCACCACGTCTTTAGGTGACGTGGTGCAGTAACCTCTACGCCTCGGTGGTAACCACGATCTTTCCGAAGCGGCCGGATTGCTTCATTGCTTCGAGGGCGGCATTCGTTTCCGACAGGGGGAAGGTCCGTTCGATCACCGGTTTTTCTCCCGATGCTTCCAGTTGCTCCTTGAGTGCGGCGTACATACTGGCGCTGCCCACCATGATGCCGCGTACCGACTTACCGAACAGATCGTAGCCGAGGGCCGAACCCTCCTGATCGCGCAGGCCGATGACGGCCACTTCACCTCCGTAGGCGCAGGCGGCCAGCGCCGGATTGACTGCGGAGAAGCCGATCGTATTGATAACCTTGGTAACACCACCCGTTGCCTCGGCGACGGCCTTTCCCCAATCATCTTCGGTGGCGGAATTGATGATGGTCTCGATGCCCCGGGACTGCAGCCGATCGTTGTGATCGTCTCGCCGCACCAGCTGGATGACTTCCGCTCCCGCGCCCCGGGCGATCATCATGGCGGAAATGGCTACGCCGCCCGTACCGATGACCAATACGTTGTCCCCCTCGCCGATGGGTTGGCTGGCCATCAGGGCATTCCATGCCGTGACCCCGGCGCAGGGGAGACACGCCGCCTCGGGGTGGGTATACCCGCTCGGGGCCGCGGCAATTCGATCGGCGGGCAGGACGATGTACTCCGCCAGGACGCCCTGCTCGCTAAGGCTGCCCAGTCCACCTCCGGCCGTAGTGGGAGGGGCTCCGTCGAGCCAGCCATTGAAGTGCAGGTTTACGACGTGGTCGCCGACCTGCCATTCCGCTACTCCTTCGCCGAGGGCGTCGACGGTTCCGGACACATCCGATCCGAGGACGAGATCTACATCCGGTAATCGCATAAAGCCGTGCTCGAGGACCATCAGGTCGCGGGCATTCAGCGATACCGCTTTCACGCGGATGCGAACTTCGCCGGGGCCGGGGACTGGTACCGGTGTCCTTTCGAAGGTCAGATCCGCAATGGAATCCACGCCGGACTTGGCGACCCACCGGTTCATCGTTTCGGGCGTTGGTTGAGGTGATGTTTGATTACGCATATTCTTGCTTTCTTTTATTTACCTAACGATCACTAGGAAACCAAAGTTTAGGCTTGCGCCTTATTATTCCAGATATTTACGAGCGATCATTATGAAAAAGACTTCTCCTGCCAACAAGCGATCTCCCGGCCGCCCGCGCGGCTTCGACCGGCAGGCCGCCCTCGAGACGGCCATGAAGACCTTTTGGGCCCACGGCTACGAGACCACCTCCATATCCGATCTCAGTCGGGCCATGGGGATAAACGCGCCGGCGATCTACTCCGCCTTCGGCGACAAGAAGCAGCTCTTCCTGGAGGCCATGCGCCTTTACCGGGGCGATCCGCAACGCCAGGCCGAGGCCATCGCGGGCGCGGCGAGCGCACGGGAAGCCGCCGCGATGGTGCTAGCGAACGCGATTCGCACCTTCACCGGAAAGGACACACCGAAGGGCTGTCTGGTGGGTACCGGACTGGCCACGGGCTCACCGGCCGCCGCCGACGTACGGGCGGAGGGTACCGCCATGCGCGATACGCTGGAGGCATTGCTGGCCGGGCGAATTGAGCGAGATGTATCCGAAGGAGTACTTCCCCCTGACACTGACGCCGGGACACTGGCGGCTCTAGTTAGTTGTACGGTGCAGGGCTTTTCGACTTTGGCGCGGGATGGCGCTTCGGCAGCGAAACTGCACGCTGTCACCGACCTCGTCCTTCAGGGCTGGCCGAAAGAGAAAAGTAGTTCAGTATAGGGCCAGCCACTAATGGACCGCAGTCCGGGGCTCCTGCAGAAAGTCCCTTAGGATGTCCCGCATTCCCACCGGCGGCCGGCCGATCAGGTTTTCCAATGTGGGATCCACGACGGCGAAGTCGCCGCGGCGGGCAGCCAAAAACGTACCAAGCAGCATCTGAGCATAGATTTTTGGCACTCCCCTGGCTTCGGTTGCGGCCAGCCACTCCTCGTCCGACACCGTGACGAGCTTGATTTCCCGACCGCTCTCCTCGGATGCGAGGCAGGCCAGGTCGGACATGGTGTACATTTCGGTGCCGGTAAGTGG
Organism: Neolewinella xylanilytica; assembly: GCF_002934605.1. Lineage (GTDB taxonomy): Bacteria > Bacteroidota > Bacteroidia > Chitinophagales > Saprospiraceae > Neolewinella > Neolewinella xylanilytica. The sequence continues at coordinate 1,924,440 of NZ_PTJC01000006.1, read as the reverse complement.
AGCACTGATGCCGTCGATCCGCCCCGAATCGGCCAGGATTGCGGCATCGGCAGCGGCAAGGTCAGCACGGGCTGTCCAGCTGATGGGGCCGTCTTCCGGTACCCGCATCTCCCCGTCACGTAGTCCGGACCCTATTATATGCAGGGCGCTCTCGGCGTAGAAGCCGTGCCGCAGTGCCGTAAAGGAAGTAGGTCCATCGGCCAGAAATTCCTCGGTTACCGCGTGATCGTGGGCAGCGGCAAAGGGGGAGTCCAAGCGCGCCCCCTGGTGACTGGTGTAGAGGATGCGTCCGGCCCCGGCTGCCCGGGCCGCCTGAATGGCAGCTTTGTGCATGTCCGTGGCGTCTTTACCGACCTTGTCCACCGACACGATAAAAACCTGGGAAGCTCCGCTAAATGCGGTTTCCAGATCACGGCGCTGGGTAAAGTCTCCAGTTCTCACCTGGATGCCGTCCCCCAATTGGCTGGTGGCTTTGGCGCTGTCCCGAACGGACGCGACAATCTCGCTGGCGGGCAATTGGCCGCGTAGGGCGGAAATTACTTGTTGTCCAAGTTGCCCCGTAGCTCCGGTTATAATAATCATGGTTAATTGTTTTGTGATTCCCAAATAGCATTTCCCGGGTGGGGTAATGCGCTTTTTTGGTCCAAAGGTCGGGGGCTGCCGGGGCCCAAAATTGTATGGTAGCGACATCCTGAAATGACGGAAGCGACCGTCCACAGATGTTAATCGTGTCGTTCCGAAATCAGCCGGTGGAGAGGGTAGTGGCTGGGAAATAGCTTTGGCGACCGCTCCGCCAGGGCGCTGAAATCCCGGGAGAAGTGCGCCTGGTCGAAGTAACCGGCTTCGTATCCCAACTGGGTCAGCGAAGGGGTGGGGGAGAGAAGTAGACTGGTCTTGGCATGGGCAAACCGGCAAATTCTCACGTAGGTGCGCAGGTTGACGCCAATCAGCGCCTTAAATCTCCGGGCGAACTGTCGGTTACTTAGGTGAACCCGTTCGCGCAGTGGGCCGAACGGTTCCGAAGGTTCCCGTCGGATCGCATCGGCAAGCTGCATTATACTGTCATCCGTACTATCGATACTTTTAGGGTCAAGGGTCGAGACTAAAAAGTCTTCCACCAGTTTCACCTTGCTGTTCAATGCGGTCGCGGCGAGCATGTCCTCGTAAATGGAGGGCAGCGGCACATTCCACACCGATGCCGTTTCCATATCGCGCTGCCGTAACCGATCCACGGGCCCGACCAGGAAGGGCCGCAGGCCATAGGGCGCGAAGCGGACGGTAAATACTTCCAATTCATCGCCCTTCCATCGTAGCCGCGATGCGGCATCGTGCATTTGGCGCACGCAGCCGAAGGGGTAGGCTTGACCGTCCAGTTCAAACGCCTGACTGGCGAAGAGCAGAAAGGAGCCCGGCCAAGGCAGAATTTCTTTCTCGCGAATGACCGTACTACTGAGGCGAAGTAATCCGTAGCCCTTTACGTAGGGCTTAAGTGATGTGTCGATGACAGAAGCTTCCTGTAACTGTAGCATAAGCGGTGCTGCTGATGGTAGGGTAACGCTTTGCCGCAAGCGACGTTCTGCCCCGGCCGTGCCTTGACCAGTCAATCTACTACTGCCCAATCCCCAATTTCTTTATACTGAATCCTACTCTTTTCATGCGCTGGTGTGTTTTCCGAATACCCGCACGCACCCCGGCCATTGTCAAGACGGTGTATCCCTTGTTATCCGCCGGAGAGCAAAATGTGAGCGGAACTTTACCGGCGCCGTATGGGTAGCGCGACATCACCCCAGGGTCAGTCGCTGCTCGTGCTCGACGACCTGAATTACAACCAGGAACGCGGTACGCCCGTGCGTTTTCTCCGCAAGTGGGAAACGGTATAGTGATCAACCGCCCAGTTTGAAATCCGGATGGGTGACAAGTTGCGGGCCCAGCGGCCCCGCCTGGAGTAGTTCATTCAAGACTACTTGAAAAATGGCGGACGGAAACCCCTAGACAAAAGACTAGCTAATAGAAGCGCGAGGAGGATCGGATCACAATTGGAAAGGATTTGCTTTCCTACAAGCTGGAGCTTAATCTTCTATGCAACTCTAAAAGCCCTCACCAAAGTCTTCCGTGAGCGGAAGGTTGCTGGATTCAGGACACTAAAGGAAAAGATCTACTCCTTTACGAAGACCATACAGTGTTGCCAGGGAAGGTTGTCCAGGTTCTCCCGCAACTCTAAGCCGACGGATTTCATTTCCCGCACGGCCTGTTCTTCCGATAGCTTGTGCAGGCGTTTAATGGGCACCGAGGAATCTTCCATTCGGTATTCCAGCAGAACAAAACGCCCACCCGGCTTCAGGGCGCTGACAATGTTCTGCATGATTTCCCGGGGGTGGGAAAGCTCGTGGTACACGTCGACCATCGTGACCAAGTCGACGGAGTTGGCTTCCAGCATCGGACTGGTTTCACTGCCCCGGATCAATTCAACATTTTCGATGTCCTCCCGCTCGATCTGCCGGGCCATGATATCCAGCATTTCGGGTTGGATGTCTACGGCGAATACTTTCCCACGGGGAGCCTTGCGGGCCATTCTAAAGGTATAGTAGCCGGAGCCGGCCCCGATGTCCGCAATCTCTTCGTCGGGCTGTATGCCCATGTTTTCAATGGCCTGGCTGACGTTCTCTTCCTGTTCGCGCTCGGGCCGCTCCAACCAATCGGCGGCGAGGTGGCCCATCACGTGGCTGATCTCCCGACCTAGGTAGTACTTACCGGTGCCGTCCCGGGAAGGGGATTTGAAAGTGTAGGCGGAGCTCTGCTCTGTCGGTGTTTGCTCTTGTTGGGCGTTACAGTTAGTTAATACAGCGAGGCAATACAGTAGGGGGAGGAGGCGGAAGGGCACGTGCGTAGGTTTCCTAGGAAAAGCGAGAAGAGTGGGAATGGTTCTTCATTCCCTTTGTAACGGGGGGTAGTGTCGCTTGCTGTAGATATTAAGCACCTCAAACTTCAAACCAGGGCTTACCGATACACTCCTCGGCCGAGGAAGGTAGAAGGGAATGGCCAGCCGTTCCATCGTGTATTTCCTGGCCGCCATTTCTGAGATCGCGATCCGGCGGGTATGGGGCATCGCCTTGTGTGTTCAGTCACTGAAGTACCGTTCAAGGGGGTGGGAGAATGAAGCGGAGGAGTTAAGGTGAGGCAGCAGAGCGAATGGATGAACGAGCTATTGCGGCACTGGAAGGCGCGGTCTATCAATCAACTCGTTACCTTCGGGCCCGACTTCCGCACCGAAGCTCGCCCGGTAGAGAAATCCGGCGGCGTGTGAACTGATTTACCAACGTACCGAATCTACGTTTTCTTCAACCCTTCCTTCTATATGGCTACCGGACTTCTCGCATTATTAGACGACGTGGCCGCCCTGGTGAAAGTCAGTGCGGCCAGCCTGGACGATGTACCCGCTCAGGTGGCAAAAACGACGGGTAAAGTATCCGGCATCGTCATCGACGACACCGCTGTGACGCCCAAATACGTGGTGGGGCTTGATCCGTCACGGGAGCTTTCGATCATCTTTCAGATCGCAAAAAAGTCGTTGATCAACAAGATTATTCTGTTGAGTCCGGCTGCCCTGCTGCTCGGCTTTTTCGCCCCCTGGGCGATTACGCCCATTCTAATGCTGGGCGGTGCTTACCTGTGCTTTGAGGGCTACGAAAAAGTGCATTCAATGTTCAGCAAGCATGCTGCGGATGCGGCTCAGTCTACGGAGGAGGTGAAAGTGGTTACCCCCGAAGAACTGGAAAAGGCACGCGTCAAAGGCGCGGTCCGCACCGACCTCATTCTTTCGGCGGAGATCGTCGCGATTACGTATTCCACGGTAGCCGACACCCCTTTGGTAAACCAGATTGTGGTCATGTTGGCCGTGGCGGTATTCATTACGGTTGCCGTCTATGGCTTTGTAGGTTTGATAGTGAAAGCCGACGATATAGGAGTGCACCTGGCGAAGGAAAGCCGTCGGGAAAATATCAAAAAACTCGGCCGGGGAATTGTGAAATTTATGCCGAGCTTTCTTTCTATCCTTGGCTACGTTGGCACGGCAGCCATGTTGTGGGTAGGGGCGGAAATCATTGCCCACGGTATTCCGTTCACCAGTCATGCACTGGATGATTTAGAACATTCACTGGCTCACCTCCCTGCGCTTGCCTGGCTTGTCAAAGTGGTGCTCTGTGGGGTGGGTGGCTTGATATTGGGGGCTATCATTGAACGGGTTGTGCGTTTGCTGCATTAAATGGCTTAAGCCCTGTTCCGGCACCTTGGACCAGGAGCTGCCCGCAGGCGCCCGACCATTTCCACGCGTGAAGGCTGCATTAAAAGAACCGTCTCCCGCTACCGGGTTGGGCCCTACTGCCCGTTGAATGACACCAGAAGAATACTGGCCTGATAGGAATTTGCGACAGCCCGCGCCCTCAAAGCTACCTGCATACCGGTACAAACCAAAGGCGTCATGGCCCCGCGCGTAGCTGCACACCGGCTAGGCGGGTGCGCGCTAGGGGTCCAGCCGCGAATTTCTGGCAAGCCACAGGCAGAAACAGCGAACAAATTCTCTGCTTTCGGTTTCGCTACCTCATTTTAATCTATTTTAGCTCTCCGGTTTAAGCATTTCACCTTCGTAAACAACTAGTGTAATGATTCAGCTCATCCGCCTGCTCCTGGTAGGAGCGGTAGGGTTCACGCTCCCTTTGTGCGCGCAAACCCCCAGCGATGCGATCTTGATGAACGCGAAGCAAGCCTGTTTTTTATTGGACTATAATTATGCCAGTTTCGACCATTATTGGGAAGGAGCGGTGAAACGCGATAACCAGACGATTGCCATGGTCAAGCGGAACAGCGTAATGCCAATGGTAGCCGTCGGCATTTTTGACAACCTCAATCTGTACGCGGGCGTCCCCTACATTACCACGGAATCCACCATGCCGAACGGAGGAAGGTTTGCCGGGGCCAATGGATTCCAGGACCTGACGGTCGCGGTAAAGTATCGGTGGCTGAATAAGCAATTCGAAAAGGGGCAGCTCGCCGGACTCGCCACCTTGGGCTTCTCGACCCCGATTGCTAATTACTTGCCAGATTACATGCCCTACAGTATTGGTCTGGGGGCCACGGAGCTCGCCTACCGGGCCGTCGTACAGTATAAATACAACAGCGGGTGGTACCTGCGCGGCGCGGGGACTTACCTGTGGCGGGGGTACGCGGAAGCCGAAAGAGCGTACTACTACAACGACGGTAGTTACTACACTTCCCTTATGGACGTGCCCAGCGCCATTACCGCCGAGGCGGTGGTCGGGAAGTGGCTTTTCTCCAATTCCTTGCAAGTCGAGGCGAGCTATTTCGGTGCGAAATCACTGAGCGGGGATGACATCCGTGCCTATTCCGCCCCCCAGCCCACCAATCGGGTCAACCTTGACCGGATCGGCCTATTCGCCCACTACTTTTCCCCAAAATTTACCGGCTTGGGGATCCTGGCCTACTACAACCGGGTGGTCAACGGCCGTAACGTCGCCGAGATGAATACCACCGGCGTCGGGCTGACTTACTTTTTCAACTACCGGAAATAATTCGATCATGCTACACGCTAGAACGGTATTGGTCTTTATCCTATTCTTGCTGCTCTTTCTCCTTTCGTGCGAAAAGGAGTTACCGAGGTACTATGACTTTCAGGGGTATGAATTTGCTTCCGTGGATCCCGAGGGCGGTACCTGGAAGCCGATCCTCATAGAAAACGGCGCTGCCATCAGTATCCCCGCGCCGGAATCCACCACTTCCGTTCCCTATCTGCAGGAAGTCGAGCAGCTAAAGGACGAAATGGCACGCATGTCCGAATCCGACGTTAAAGCCGTTACCTACTGGACGCAAAACCCCATCATCCGATGGAACGAGATCGCCCTCGAGCTTATCGCCAAGTATAACCTCATTCCGGGCCCCAACGCCGATGGCAGCTATACCTTGCCGAACCCCGCGAATCCGAATGGTCCGCCCGTATTTCCATTTTCCCACCCCCCGTATGCGGTGCGCGCCCTTGCCTACCTGTCGGTTGCCCAGTACGACGGACTGATTTCGGCCTGGCACCATAAGTTTGCCAATTACCGGCCCGCCCCCTACATCCAGGATAAAAGCATTCAGCCCCTCTACGCCGATAACGTTATTCCTTCCTATCCTTCGGACGGTGCGGTAGTGGCGACGGTGTCCCGGCGTATCCTGACCCAGATGTTTCCGCTGGAGGCCGATTATCTGGAAGAAAGGGAAGCGGAACACCTCCGATGCCTGTTGCTATCGGGAGCAAACGTGCAGAGCGACGTCGATGCGGGACGGGTCATTGGCGACGTCATCTCCTCCATTGCCCTGGCCCGCGCCGCAACCGACGGGATGAAGGACGCTCAGGCGCCCAAGCCCGTCTCTGACTCCCTGGCCGCGGCGGCCTTGGATCGCTTCGGTTGGCAGTGGATTAACCAGGAGGTTCCCCAACGTCCGGTAGGACTGACGCCGCTGTTTGGCCGGGTGAAAATGTGGAGCGTGGATAAGGTGGAAGACACGCGCCCCGCCCCCCCTCCAGCCATAGGTTCCCCGGCTTACGAGGCGGACGTCGCCGTCCTGCGGGATTATGCGCAAAACATGACCCAGGAAAGGCGAAGGATAGCCAATTTCTGGCAGGACGGTCTGGGAACGTACACGCCGCCCGGACACTGGAATGAGTTCGCCAAGGAGTTCATCGTGAAGTACCGCTTAAATCCCCTTCGCTCGGCCCGTACTTTTGCTTACCTCAACATGGCAATGATGGACGGAGGGATAAGTTGTTGGGATACCAAGTACTACTACCACTATCCCCGCCCCATTCAAACCGACCGGACGCTGGCGACCATTGCCGGCACCCCGAACTTTCCTTCCTATACCTCCGGACATAGTGTCTTTTCCGCGGCGGGGGCGGAGGTTCTGGCCTACGTTTTCCCGGAAGAAGCCGGCGTAGTGCGCGGCTGGGCGGAAGAGGCGGCGATCTCCCGGGTGTACGGCGGCATTCACTGGACGTTTGACGCCACGGTGGGTACGGAGCAGGGAATCGACGTTGCCCGGTACACGATTGATACCGCTAGGAAGGATGGCGCGGATTAGCCTCGCGTTTAGCGGAGCAAACGACCGGACGCCGGGGCACTTTTAAGGATTACCTCCCTCAAGCTACCCGGGCCAAGGCCAGCGTGACCGACCCCGACTCCTACTGGCTGCGCCCCCATGGGGGGGTGGTTATACTGGCACGACGACATCCACGAGGGCGCCGAGTTCCAGTGGCCAAAATTCCCGGGGCCCATGCTAGCGGTTCCGGCCGGCTACCATATCTTCGACGTTCCCTTCCGGGAGGCCGGCACCAAGCTGGACAGGATTTACGTGAACCAGACGGGGCCATCATCCGCTGGCTTGGGGGATTCGGCCATGAATTGCACCTGCGCTCCGGCGCCACTTGAAAGCATTTGGCTGGAAGCGGAATGCGCTACCGTAGGAGATTACTGGGTACCCATGGACGGAGTGGAGGCTGCTTCCGGAGTGGCGCTCACCGTACGCCCCGCCCGCAACCGGGACAGGAAGCACCAACTACGGACGATCTCAACCAGGAAATTGAATTCAGCGTTGATGTTGCGCAGACCGGTACCTATCGGGTATACCTGCCCATCCAGACCAACAGGGTGGCCGCCAACTCCTTCTGGGACCAAATGCACGACCAGGCCTGGATCAATATGTCGAATTCACCTGCGCATCGTGGAAGGTACGGGCCGAGCGGTCTACCAAACGGACGTCGACAAGGCAGGGCCGGACCTAAATGTTCCCCTCCAGCTTTGGAAACTACCCCCGGGGGTTGTATCGGATTCAGTTGATTGCCGGCGAGGAGCCGATGAGGCACACGCTGATCAAGCAGTAGGCATCCCCGAACGCCTGCCGTCGGTGTACCAGCGGGAAGGTCCAGTCGAAACCGCCGTATGCGCGCAGCCGCCGCCGCCAGGGTTTGCCGAAACCAGCTCCTTCGAACTCCTCATCTCCCGAACGAGCAGCGCCCATGACCCGAGGTAGACGGAAGGCAGGAACGGTGGCGGCTGCATTTGGAGGCATACCCCGTCCCTTTCACCATCTCCCTTCGTGCGGGGTAATGCAGCTTGCCTCATGGAAGGGGAGCCGGGAGAACTTGTCGTCATATTTCGCGCCATGCAAAAGGTAAATCATTCCAGATTACCCAGCGCGCTGAGGCGACGCCCGCTGGAAGTGGCCGGTGGGCTACCAGCACGAGGTAACAGGGAGGGAGGTTACCCCTGCGGCAAACGTAGCCGCCGGCCTACCGAATACACCCACCGCTTGGGGTAAGGGCTGTTTGGGGAGTGCCGTGATTCCGAACGTGAGTTAGGTAGCGCACTGAAAAGATCACCGCGCGAATTACCACCGTCGAAAAAGCCGGTTAGGCCGGCCACGATGTCCTTACCGCTCATCGGAATTAACTAAACTGTGTAGCCACATTAGTCGTTATAACGCTGGAATCGGTCGCGGCATGGATGGGTGACCGTTCGTCCCGGCCCCCCATCCATGCCTCCCGTTCCCTAACCCTTAAATTGGTAACCTATGGACTGGATGAAAAAGGGTAAACGCACGGCAGCATTCACGCAATCGTTGGGAATGGTCGCCTTTCCGGGTACCGGAAAGCGCGACGGGGAAGCGGAGCGACCCGGCTTGGAGGCCGCCGCCGGATCTCCCAATTTGCGTACGTTGGCCCTCTGCCTCCTCTTCTTCGTGCTCGCAGCGGCTATCCTCTTTGGTTGGTTGCTGTGGCAGATGTAGTCAGGCGGTGCCCTCCGCAATCTCCTAAGGGCCGGGCTGAACTGAAGCCCCGCCGTATTCCGCGGACAGCCCGACCGACCCGTACTTCCTCTTGACCGCGAAAGGAGCAGCTACCGAGCGAGACGCAGTGCTCGACCGTTTTGGACAGGCGGCATCCTTTCCGGAGCAAAGGCGTTATTTTAGCTGAAGTAAGCTAATTACCGTGAGTACGAGAGGCCTTGTCAATTAGTTGATGGACCACCTTAATCCGCGGGAGGTGTACGCCGAGGCGCCGCAGCCCTGCCGACCGTGGGCGCCTTGCAGCGTGGCATGGATGTGCTGCACGAGCACGTTGCACCCCGTGACCATCGCGGTCGCTTCGGGCAACCGGGCGAGGGCCACGGTGAAGATGGGTTGGTTGGTAAAAATGCGCGGCTACTCGCGCCGCATCACCACCACTTCGCGCGTCTGTCGGTCGATCCCCCAGTATTGTCCCGACACCCAGTCGTCCACCGCAAAGCCCTGCCCTTGGCTCGGCGCCGGCAGCGTTTCTACCCACTGTAAGGCGTAACCCATCTCGGGAAACTTCAGCACGTACAGCTCTCGGTAATGGTGCGGACTGAACAGTAGCTGACCATCTTGCAGGATGGCCCCACCGGAGATACTCATCGGCGCGATGTGCCGGCTCAGCGAGTCGGGGATCGTCCAGCCGGCCGTACGACGAAATTCCTCATCCATGCGCACCAGCGTGGTGTACTCCACGCCCAGGTCGCGTTCCCGCCCGGTTTCGTCGTAATGAACGAACATCAGGTACCAGTCGCCCCGGTAGCGGTCAATCCAGGTGAAGGACCCCAGGTAATGTCCGAAGGAGTGGCTGCCGGCGTGGGTCATCGTCTCCGGGTCAAAGATTTCCAGGGAGCTGGCCATCGGCGTTTCCGGGAAGTTGGTGTTGGCGCAGTACAGCAGTCCGTCGAGTACGATGCCGCTGTTCAAGTGCTTGAGCGGACCGCGCCACTCGCCCACCGTTTCACCGTCGGACCGGCGGCGCTTCACGATGCGCGAATTGCTGATGGTGTAGAAGTGCAGGCTATCCACGGCTACCGCCTGCGTGGCATTAGGGGCAGCGTAGCGCAGGTGCTCGGTGAACCTGGACTGGGCCGAGAGCAGCGGCACGGCCACCCAGAGCAGCGCGGCGAGGAGGCAGAAGTTGCGCAGCAGGTCCATCAGTAGCCCGGATTCTGGGCGAAGCCGTCCGGATTGTCGTAGATCAGCACCTGTGAGTTCGGGATGGGGAACAGCAGGTCGTCGTTCGAGATGTCGATGCCTACCGCGGCTAGGGCGGAACTGGCGCGGCCGGTGCGTAACAGGTCGTACCAGCGGTGGTTCTCCAGAGGCAGTTCCCAGCAGCGTTCCTGTAGTACGGCGTTGCGGAAGGCCAATTGGTCTGGGAGCTCAGCGGGGGTGTAGGCGGGCAGGCCTGCGCGGGTGTGGACGGCATTCAAGTACCCCAGCGCGGGACCGTCGGGTGAGTACCCTTCTTCGTTGAGGGCTTCGGCTAGCATAAGCAGTACGTCGGCGTAGCGCAGGACCGGAAAGTCCGTGCCCACGTTGCCGGTGGTGGACCGCTCCTCAAAGTACTTAGCGGGCACCAGCGTGGCCGTGCCGGGCGGGGTAATCAGTTCGATGGTCGCGGCGCGTTCGTCGCCTTCCCGGAAACTGCTGCGGTAGGTCGGCTCGATGAAGTCCCCGATGGCCGAGTTGAAAAAGTAGCCGTGTTCCTCGGCCGTGTTGGCCGTGGTAAAGACCACGGCGAACAGGATCTCCTCATTGTATTCGTTAGCCGGGTCGAAGACCTCGGCGACGGACGGCAGCAGGCGATAGACCTGGCTTTCTACCACGGTCTCCAGGGCACCCGCGGCCCGGCCGTAATCCCCCTGCGTAAGGTATACCTTGCCCAGTAATCCCCGGCTGGCACCGGCGGTGGCGCGACCGGTCTCGGCTGCCGGCCAGCTGGCGGGCAGGGCGGTCGCGGCAAAGTCCAGGTCCTGCTCGATGGCCGCGTAGACCTCCGGTACCGGCTGGCGCAGGTGCAGGCGGGAGGTTTCGGTGTCGTCGGCGGTTAGTACCAGCGGTACCGGCCCCCAAAGCTGTACGGCGTGGAAGTATGCCAGTGCCCGAACGAAGCGCAGTTCCCCCTCATACTGCTGCGCGGCTTCGGTGCTCATTACCACTTCGGGGAGCCTGTCCAGCACCAGATTGCAGCGGTAGATCGTCTGGTAGAGGCGCTGCCATACGTCCTCGATGATCTCGTTGGTGGAGCCAGCCAGGAAGCGGTCGATGTTAAAACGGATGCCGGAGCTGGCGGAAGGGTCGTTGTCGAAGGCGATATCGCCGCGGTACTCGGTCAGGTCCGAGAGGTCGCGGCCGCCGTACAGATCGCCCGATTGCAGGGTGGAGTAGGCGGCATTCACGGCGTTGCGGACGTCATTCTCCGTCTGGTAGAAATTGGTCACGTTCGGGGCGGACACGGGCGTCAGGTTCAGGAAGTCGTCCCCGCAGGCCTGCAGCAGAAAGAGAACGAGTAAGCTCGGGAAGAGGTAGCGGATATTCATCTTAGAACGAGAGGTTGAGGCCGAAGGAATAGATGCGGGCAAGGGGGTAAGAGGCGTAATCTTCCCCGGGATTCAGGGCGCTGTCGGGGCGGCTGTTCACCTCCGGGTTGTAGCCCAGGTATTGGGTGAAAGTGAAGGGATTCTGCACGGAAAAGTAGGCGCGTGTCTTGGTGATGCCCACCCGCTCCAGTACCGGGACTGGGAGGGTGTAGCCGAGCGTCAGGTTACGGATGCGGGTGTAGGAGGCGTCTTCCAGGTGCCAGTTAGAGGTCTGCCCGTTGGAGCCGGTCTGCAGGCGGTTGGCGCGGTTGGTCTTTCCGTCGCCGGGCATGGCCTCCGACTGCCAGCGGTCGAGGGCGCCGCGCATGAGGTTCATGTTGCCCTCTTGGTTGTAGATGTAGCGGCGGAAGAGATGGAGGACTTCCTGTCCGTACGCCCCCTGCACAGCGGCGTTGAAGTCGAAGCCGCGGAAGCGCAGGTTAAGGGTAGCCCCGGCGGTGTAGTCCGGCAGGTAATTCCCCTGGATCTCGCGGTCGGCAGCGAAGTTGATCTCCCCGTCGCCGTCCAGGTCCAGGAAGCGCAGGTCGCCGGGGCGGGCGTTGGGTACGTGAGGGTAGGCATCGATCTCGGCCTGATTCATAAATACGCCGTCGTAGACCGGGTTGTAGTAGGAGCCAATGGGCTCCCCCGGCGTGGTGATCCATTGCGCGGAACCGGTACCACCCCCGACAATGATTTGGGGTACGTTGTCGGCCAGGCTGATGACCTCGTTGCGGTTGGTAGCAAAGTTGCCGGTCAGCGACCATTCCAGGCCGCCCAGTCGATTCTGTACGGTCAGCGCCGCCTCGAAGCCTCGGTTGTTGACCTCCCCGATGTTGCGCAGCTCCGAGACGAAGCCGGACGACATCGGTACTGGCACGTCGAGCAGCAGGTCCCGCGTGTTGGCAGTGTAGTAGTCGAGCTCGAGGTAGACGGCGTCGTTGAAGAAGCCCAGGTCCAGCCCCACGTCCACCATCGTGGTCCGCTCCCAGCTCAGGTTGGGGTTAGAGGGGGTGCTTGGCGCTAGTCCGACGGCCAAGTTATCCCCCCCCACCACGTAGTCAGTGAAGCCCAACAGGCCCACGGAGCCGTAGTTCGGAATTTGGAAGTTGCCGGTGTTGCCGTAGCTGAGGCGCAGCTTAAGGTTGCTCACCGCTTCCACGTCTTGCATAAAGGGCTCCCCAGATACCCGCCAAGCGGCGGAGGCGGAGGGGAAGTAACCCCACTTGTTGTTGGGACCGAAGCGGCTGGAGCCGTCGGCACGCAGCGCGGCCGAGAGGTAGTAGCGGTTGTTGAAGTTGTACTGCGCGCGCCCGAGCACGGAGAGCAGCGACCATTCCTCCCGAAACGAGCCGCCGTCGGTGATCTGCCCCGCGTTAAGCGTGGGCACCAGGTCGTTCGGGTAGTTGGTGGCGTAAAGTTCCTTGGCATTGAAGGTCTCCTGCTGGGCGGTAAAGCCGGCCACGGCCGAGAGGTTGTGGTTGCCGAACGACTGGTCGTAGTTGAGCAGGTGTTCCACCAGCCAGTTGCGGCTGTTGCGAGTACGGGCGATGCCGACCGGCGTGCGGGGGCCCGATTGTCCGCGTTCCTCGACGGAGGACGGCCAGTAGTAGTCGCGGTCGAACTGGTTTAGGTCGGTACCCAGGTTGAGGCGGTAGGAGAGGTGGTCCACCAGATCGATTTGCGCGTACAGGTTACCGATGAGGCGAAGCTGCTGCATATCGTCCTGGATCTCGTTGGCCAGGGCTATCGGGTTAACGGCGTCGGTCATGGCGTAGCCCCACGCGTTGCCGCCGTAGTTGTAGGTGCCGTCGGGATTGTACACCGGCCAGATCGGTGAACTGTGCAGCGCCAGGCCGATCACGCCGTGGTCGAACCAGGGGCCCTCGGAATTCACTAGGTCGTGGTCGGTGAGGGTGGGGTTGAGATTGAGGCCCACCTTGAGGCGGCCGCGGGTAAGGTCCATGTTGAAGCGGCCGCTGTAGCGCTTGAAGCCGGAGGAGATCACGATGCCCTGCTGGTCCATGTACTCGGCCGAGGCGTAGTACCGCAGGTCGGCGGTGCCACCGGAGACCGACAGCGAGTGGCTCTGGATCGGCGCGTTGCGGAAGATCTCGTCCTGCCAGTCGGTGTCCGTCAGGCCAGCCTCCCCGGCCAGGTAAGGCTGGATCTGGGGGGGGATGAGCACAGCGGGCTGGCCGGGTACGTTGGCGGCACGTTCTTCGTTGGTGTCCGAATCCTGGCCCTCGGGGTAGCGGTCCCGGTAGCCGTTATTGCGGCCTTCGAAATTGAGCTGCGCCCATTCGTAGGCATTGAGCATGTCGTAGCGGGTGGTGGTTTCCTGACGGCCATAGTAGCCGCTGTAGGCAACGGTCGGGGCACCCGCGCTGCCTTTTTTGGTGGTGATGAGCACCACGCCGTTCGATCCGCGCGAGCCATAGATGGCCGCCGCGGAGGCGTCCTTGAGCACCTGGATTGACTCAATGTCGGCCGGGTTGATGGTACTCAGTACGTTGATGGGCTGTTCGGCGTAGCCGCCGCCGGGGTTCACCTCGCCGGTGGCGCGGGCGTTGTCGTTAGACAGCGGTACCCCGTCGATTACGTACAGTGGCTCGTTGCCGGCGGTGATCGAGCCGACGCCGCGTACGCGCACCGACAGCCCCGCCCCGGGTGAGCCGGAAGTCTGCAGGACCTGTACGCCGGCGAGCTTGCCCACCATTGCTTGTTCGAAGGAGGTGACGGGCTGGTCGGAAATTTCGCTGCCGGAGATGGTGGATACGGCGGTGGATAGGTCCTGCTTGCGCGTCTGGCCATAGCCGATGACGATGACTTCCTCGAGGTTCGCGGCGTCGGGCTGCAATTGTACATCGAGTACGGATTGCGTACCTACCGACAGGGTCTGCGACCGAAAGCCGAGGTAGGAGAAAAGCAGGTCTTCGGCGGATTCCGGCACGGATACGGTGTAGGTACCGTCGAGGTCGGTGATGGTACCGGTGGAGGTGCCCTCCACCGTTACGCTTACGCCAATGAGGGCCTCTCCGGATTCCGCGTCGGTGACGGTGCCCGTGACGCTGCGCTGAGCGGATAGGCCCGTAGCGAGCAGGGTGAGCAGGAGGACGGCAAGGGCCGCCCCGCGGGGGACTAGTTTCATACGGACGGAGTGAGTTAAAAAGCGACGGGTGGGATAAATCCCCGGCTGAAAGCAAAGGTCTTAGTCGCCGGTTAACTCCAAATGAACACCGTGTTATTTCATCGTTTAACCCAAAGAATCGTTTTTTCAACTTGCCGCACGAAGCCTTGTACGGGGCGCGCTTTGGTTGGGTGGGGGATGAGATGCTGTACTACTCAACGGTCCCCATCCGGCAGGAAAGCCTCCAAACAAGCTTTACTTAACAAAATCATCCCTATGGTCCGACACCGGCCCCGCCTGGAAAAAAGAACGCTTCCCCCGGCTTAACCTCCTGCTGCGAATATCACCGCTTCAAACTGGAGGCTTCCCAGCGAGAGAATCCATCCACCACTTCCGATCCAGCGGAGTCGTCTCGCAGCGTCCAGCGGGGGTGGGGGTAGGGGAGCGGCTGCGGCCGAGCCGTTGTGAGGTAGCTCCGCTACCCAGACCGCACGCGACGCATCCGCCCGAAAGCCGGTAACCGCATTGTTAATTCGGGCGGTGCGCGGCCACCTGCTGCCGGGGCAGGGCGCGGGATGTCCGACCAGTGCTTCCTTTACCCGCCCCCGGGGTGGGGCAACCCCTTAGCCGATAGCCGTAACGTAGCGGTTAATTCCGGGGTTAATGCCCCAGGTGCCACCGGTTTGCTTTTGGGCTCGCATCCAGCTTTCCTCACCCCCGTCTCACCTTCCCCTGCCTACGTTTGCCCCAGCGGCAGTCGGCTACCGGCCACCGCCGCGCGCGAATCATTTGATTACCGAATTTAGTCTATACTCGTAATTGTGGGGGGGGGGCAGCCCGAAAGGGACTGCTCCACTTTTTCGTCTTGGTCTATAGTCCTATCCCCCACATTGTTTAGGATGCCACCAGTGCTGGCATCTCTCTCGCAGTTAACCTACTCCGCGCGGATGCCTGCAGACCGAGTTATTTCTGTTAGGAATGAATGGAGGCGAGTCCTTGCATTTCACGGGTGGGGTTGATGGCCAGCTCGTACTGGTAGCGGAGCAAGGAGGCAAGTTTTACTTCCGCCAGGTCTCGATCCATCAGCCAGGTCCACGCCAGGCGGCTGGATATATCCACCCAAACCACGGTGCCTTCGCTGAAGACCAGGCGCACCCGCCCGGTATACCGCGTACCGGCTCCCTGAACCACCATATCGGCACGGTCTACCGTGGCGAAGAATACGCCATGCTCCACCACACTGTTCAAAAACGCCCGGTACAACTGGGGCTCGCTCAGATGATCCCGCCGGAACCTGGCTGGCCCCAGGCAGTCCAGCGCCCGTCGGTAGTTGGCGTGGGTGCGGGGAAAATGACCAAAAACGTAAGACTTGATTAAAGTATAGTTCATAGTCAGTAAGTACGTACGGCAAAGATAAGTTCCCCCCCGTTGTGACGTCACCTCAAGTGGAACCTTACTGCGCCATCCGGTACGTTTGCGCCCACCGGAATCGGCTAGCGGCCATGGCGCAGCCCTTGCGCACCGTACGCAGATTACCGCATCCCGACCGCCACCCACCGGAAGTAGTGATCCAGCGACGGGAAGGAGAACGGCTGCTTAGTCAGGCGGGACTCCTCCCACAGCAGGGGTGCATAGTCGTAATTACCCCACTGACCAGGGTCAGCGACCACTCCGTCCGCCAGCGATCGTCGCGGAACCAGGCGATTCACCCAGTCCTGCATCCAGCGGGCGATCCCCGCCGGCTTGGCTACCCGGTCTTGGGCCGCGCGGCCGTGCTTGACGGGCAGCTTGACCAGGATGAACGTCTGGTCCTGCGAGCGGAAGCTTAGTCCGTAAGGCGCATGGAGACAAGTGGGGTAAGTAAGCATTCACTTGACGGCCGGAAGGATGTACCGGTCTATCAATTCGAAAGGCCGCCCCATTTCTGGAAACTTACCGTAGTTCTCCCCCGTGAACACCGCTACCAATTCAAGCGATGGGAACACCATGATGAATTGCCCACCGTTGCCCCAGGCTTCGTACGACTGGATGAAGGTGCCATCTACATCTCGGTCGATCATGCGGTATAGGTAGCCGAAATCCTCACCATACAGATCACTGGTTGCGTGTTTCTGGATAGACTGTTTGATCCACTCTCGGGAAATAATTTGGTGTCCCAACCATTTGCCATCGCTCAAATAAAGCTGACCAAATTTCGCCATGTCACGGGGTCGCAAACTTAGGCCACCACCGGTCATGGCAAGTCCCTGACTTCCCCTTGAATTGGTGATTGGCCACTTGTAAGCGGTGATACCAAGAGGACCAAACAAGTAGCGATTCGCAAAGTCAGGAATACGGAAGTCGGAAGCTCGCGTTATCATATTACCCAGGGTCACGACTCCACTAGTAGCCCAGATGCCACTTTCTACCAGACTTAGATTTGACGTAGTTACCTATAACGTGTAACCAGTGCAGAAAAAGATCGTCCGAGTTTCCCTTGGATTGCATAACACGCATCGCGCCCCACGTTCCAATACTAGGCTTACCCTAACTCCCCGTGTAGTCACTATAGTCGGGCTGCGTTATTTACTGTGGTAGGCGCTGAAGCCCCACTGTGATCAACATTGCACGTAGTTTATATGTATATTTATACGTACAAACGCAAAGCCATGGACCGAAAACTCACCCTAAGCCTCAACGCCGCGGTTATCGACCGGGCAAAGCAGTACGCCCGCGAGCGGGAGACCAGTCTTTCTCGCATGATCGAGCAATATCTGGCGTCCCTTACCCAGTCAAAGGGTAGGGGAGCCGCACCCGCTAATACCCCCCTGGTGGATCGCCTCAGTGGCGTCGTTAGCCTGCCGGAAGAGGCTACCGGACAGGATTCGAGCTACGCGGATTACCTGAGCGACAAGTACCAATGAACCGGCTATTTGTAGATACGAACATCGTACTGGACCTGTTAGGCCGGCGAAAGGAATACCCGGCCGCGGCGGAACTTTTTTCCCGGGCCGACCGCGGGGAACTGGAAATCTGCGTTTCCGCCCTGACCTTCGCCAACGCCAACTACATCCTCGGACGGCAGCTAGACCGGCTCGCCGCCGTGCGCGTGCTACGTGACCTGTCCCTCGTGGTGCGCGTGGTTGACCTGAGCGGTAGGGTAGTGCGGCTCGCCCTCAACGACAACGCCTTTACCGATTTCGAGGATTCCTTACAGTACTACTCCGCGTTGGAGAGCGACTCGGAGGTCATCATCACGCGTAACCAGCGGGATTTTACTACCTCAAAATTACCCGTCTTGTCGGCGGGTGAATACCTGAATTCCCAGGATAAGGGGTGAGGATGGAAAGCTTTACAGCACACTACTTAACATAATATAAATTATGGGCAAAGACACAAAGCGCCATTTTTGGCGCCGGAGCGCGGGAACCGTCATCCAGCGTACGGGTAAGTACATGTCGCTCAATAGTCCGAACCTAGATTGCCGCGGTAGCAATTTCGCTGACCATCGGATTGATGCGAGCCAGTTTTCTTTAATCCCGGAAGTTGCTAGCGAGCTCCGGGTAAAGTTTTGTCCCGAAAAAACAGAGACTGCGAATTATATAAACTGGATTCACGCCGAAGAATTCAAATTTGCCGGGCTCTGTTGAATACTCCCAGTGATTGGCTACGATCTGAAGGATCCTTCATGGATGGGTAGTTTGCTATACAGGAGTTGGTTAGGGTTGCTGCCAGCTGACCAGATCAGGGTAAATACTAGAGATCGAGCAAACCAAGCACCCTACCCCATTTCGGGCAGTCAATCGGCTGAAAAACCAAGATAATAGATCAATTTTCAATTAGAGAATTTATTGGATGAGTAAATTGATTTTCCGAAATTCTTGCTACTCTGGGAGTTCACGGATGACTACCCTTCAGCCCCAAACGGCATCAATCAAAGACTTTTGCCTGTTGCATCCCACTAGATGATCGGACTAGCCCCCGTCGGACCGGTAGTCGTCCGACGGGGGCTCGTCCGACCAACTTGATTTATTCCTCGCGAAAATCCGCGCATTTTTGCACGCTATTCTCG
Source organism: Neolewinella xylanilytica (assembly GCF_002934605.1). Classification (GTDB taxonomy): domain Bacteria; phylum Bacteroidota; class Bacteroidia; order Chitinophagales; family Saprospiraceae; genus Neolewinella; species Neolewinella xylanilytica. The sequence goes on along the minus strand of NZ_PTJC01000006.1, from coordinate 1,905,791 downwards.
CGTAAGTACTCGATGTGACGGGCCAGTAACTGCTGATTGTCCGTATAGTTACGCCGTTTGAAGGCCAAGTAAGCTTTCGGCAGCTCGGCCTCCTCGAAGGTGAAGGTCCGGTAGAGGTATACGTAGTAGCCACCCCCGTGAAAGATGGCATTCCGGTCGGCAATGCGCTCGTACCCATTCTTGAATCCTTGGTTAGTGATGTAGGCGGCTCCGTCGCCTAGCAGGCCCACGTTTGAGCGCCCCACGTAATGCGCGATGTGGCCGAGTTCGTGGATAAAACACCCTACCTGAGCGGCGTAGGAAGCGTTGCGAAAATCGGCCGCCTTTTCCTGGACGTCATCCACGTAGATGGCATAAGTCCGCCTTGCTCCGTTGAGCGCGAAGCCTAGCGGTCGGGCGGCCATCGAGGTGCGGAGTTTCCGGTGGATCAGGCGAATCGGTACCTCGCGTAGATCAGGGTAAAACGAAAGCGCGGCTAATATTCGGTCCCGGTAACTGTCCGCCTCCAGGTTCGCGCCGTACAGCTCTTCCAGCCTGGGAAGCACCGAAGCGATTAACGCCGAATCGATCGGCTGACAACTATACCGGTACGCCAGCAGCGGGTTGGCTTGCGGTGCCTTACCCGGTGTAAAGACCCTATTACAAGAGAAACAGGCCAGGACGATCAATAGGCCGGGAAGCAAGTGGGTGGATTTCATCTTTCTGTTCAACGGGCCGTGAAGCGTACAACGTATGAACTGGCGATCTCCCGGTTCGAGCGAATGTGCAGTAAATCGGAAACCAGCCGGGTTTGTGGGTCAGAACCGGGCCAATCAACCGGATTAGCCAGGGAATGGGGTCCGGTAATTACCTTACCGCTACCAATCCGCTACCTTCCCGCGCTCCGCCGCCATCAATCATGCTACCCAATGAAAAAGATGAAGATTCTACTTTACACCGCCACCCTGCCCTTATTGTTTGCCGCGTGCGGCAGTGGCGCGCCCGCCACGGGAAGCAATGCCACGGACAACGAGGACGACTGGGTTACCATCTTTAACGGAACGGACCTGACCGGATGGGACATCAAGATCGCCGGGTACCCGGTGAATGAAAACCCGCGCAATACCTTTTTGGTAGAAGACGGCATGATCCGGGTGAACTACGCGGAATACGACAGCTTCGACAACCTCTACGGTCACCTTTATTACCAGGAACCGCTCTCCCACTACAAACTGCGCTTCGATTACCGCTTCACGGGAGAGCAGACCCCCGGGGGCGCCAACTGGAACGTCCGCAACAGCGGCGTGATGTTTCATTCCCAGTCGGCCGCCAGCAACGATTCGCTCCAGGCATTTCCCGTTTCCATCGAGATGCAGCTGCTCGGCGGTCTGGGCAACGGCCCCCGCACGACCGGCAACGTCTGTACGCCGGGCACGGCCGTCGTGATGGGCGATACCATCAACTTTAACCACTGCATTAACTCCAGCTCCGAGACCTACGACGGCGACAACTGGATCAGCGCGGAAGCCGTAGTGTTGGGCGGCGAGGCCATGCACTTCCTGATCGAGGGCGATACCGTGTTGAGTTTCCGGCAGCCGCAGATCGGCGGCGGATTCACCAACGTGAACGACAACCGGGAAAATTGGGAAAGCTTCGGGGTCGATGAGGACGCCGATGCCTGGATCGAACGGCAGGGCGAAATCCTCACCGAAGGCTACATCGCATTGCAGGCGGAGAGCCATCCCATCGACTTTCGGAACATTCGGTTGTTGAAGTTGGAAGAATAACCGGAGTACCACCTATGACCATCGCTTTGCTTCCGCTACGGCGGATCACCCTCATCGCTTTCCTCCTTTATAGCCTTTGCGGCTGCGCGCAGGAGCAACCATCCCCTACCCTTTCCTCCTTTCCCGAATTCCCCCGGGCCGCCGTGGAAGCTACCCTGGCCAGCCACCGCCAGGAGGCCCTGACCAGCCGACGATTCAAGCAGGCCGATCTGGTGCCGCTGATCCAGGATTTGCCGAATACCTTCCGGGTGGATACGGCCGGCACCTCGGTGGAGGGACGTCCGTTGTGGCGCGTCACCTGGGGGGAAGGCGAAACGGAGGTCATGCTATGGTCGCAAATGCACGGGGACGAACCAACCGCTACGGCTGCCCTTTTCGACCTCTTCTCCTGGCTGGAAGGCGACGGGCTGGACGGTATACGGGACACGATCAACGCCACCCTGCACCTGACCTTTTTACCAATGTTGAACCCCGACGGTGCCGAAGTATACGAGCGCCGCAACGCCCTGGGGATCGACCTGAACCGCGACGCGGTGCATTTGACCAGTCCGGAAGCCCAACTGCTAAAGGGCGAGCGGGACCGGCTCAACGCCGACTGGGGCTTCAACCTCCACGATCAGTCGACCTACTACTCCGTCGGTTTTCCGGCCGAGCGCGGGGCCGTGCTCTCCATTCTCGCACCGGCCTTCGACTGGGAGAAAACGATGAGTCCGAAACGGGAAGACGCCGCTCAGCTCATCGCGCTGATGAACGACGTCTGGCAGCAGCACATCCCCGGGCAAGTCGGCCGTTACAACGACGATTTCGAGCCCCGGGCCTTCGGCGACAATTTACAGAAGTGGGGCACACGGACGGTCCTCATCGAGTCTGGCGGCTACGCCGGTGACCCCGAGAAGCAGGAGATCCGCCGACTGAACCTGCTCGGGCTGATCGCCGGCCTGCACGGCATTGCCACCGGACGCTACGAGCAGTACTTCGTCGAAGATTACCAGGCCATCCCCCAGAACGAATCCAACGGGATGCACGAGGTCATCCTCGAGGACGCCCGGGTCACCCTCCCGGAGGGGGAATTCGTGATGGACATCGGGATCCGACGCAACGAACGAACGTTGCCTCCACGGAACCGGGACTACACCACTTCCGCCTATGTCAGTGATCTCGGCGACCTTTCCACCTTTGGTGCCTTCGATCGGCTTTCGGTAAATGGTCGGCGGGTGGCGGCCGGAAAAGTGTATCCCGGCGAACATTCACTGGTGCAGATCAGTCAGCTGGACCCCCGGGAGTTGTACCGGCAGGGATATACGGCGGTGCGGGCGCAGCAGGCGTTATCGGGTCCACCGCCCACCGAGGCGTTGCGGGTTTTAGGACCGAAAAACTACCTCGGCCAGAGCGTAGCCTTCGGCGAGACGGTGGACTTGCTGGTCTACGGCGAGAACGACGAGCTGACGCACGCCGTGGTGAACGGAAAGCTGATGGCAATCGACTGATATGAGTCCGGATACCTCTCCGCCGCGCATTCCCCGGCTTACCGTGCTGCGCAACCTCCTGCGGTTGGCACGCCACCCCATTCCGACCTTTCAGCGGTTCATCGGGCGGTACGGCGACAACTTTATCTTGTCGGTTGATAAATCGCGCACCACCCATTTTACCGTTTCGCCGGACGTAGTACAGCACGTGATGCAACGCAACCACCGCAACTACGAAAAAAGCGAGGTGCAGACGCACGAGATGGCGCGGTACCTCGGCTACGGTTTGCTGACCAATAGTGGAGCGGACTGGCTCCGGCAGCGGCGGTTGATCCAGCCCGGTTTTCACCGGCAGCGAATGGAAAAGCTGAGCGCGGAAATGCAACGCGTGATCGCGGCGGAATGTGAGCAGGCCGCTAGGAACAAAACCACCGACCTGTTTTCCTTCACCCGGAACACGGCCTACCGGATCATCGTAAGCGCCATCTTCACCGACGACTTCGGCGACGCGGAAACGGCTACCTTCCAGTCGATCCTGGACCGCTTACAGGCCTACATCATTAATCCGATCCGGCTACCGTTCCTACGCAAGCCCCTCCGCTGGCTGGGCATCGAGGAACGGCACCTCGCCTTAGCGGAAACGAGCCGCACCATGCTGCTGCGACACATTCGCCACCGCCGTGCCCAGACGGGGAAAACGTATGACGACCTCCTCCAAATGCTGTTGGACGCCCGCTACGAGGATACGGGAGAGGGGATGACGGATGAGCAGCTGGTGGACGAGGTGCTGATCCTTTTCGCGGCGGGTTACGAAACCAGCGCGAATGCGTTGGCCTGGACGGTGTGGCTGCTCCTCAAACACCCCGCTGAGCTCGCAAAAGTGCAAAAGGAACTGGTACAACTGGGTTCTCCTGCAGATTACGGTAACGTAGCCAGGCTGCCCTATCTCACCCAGGTGATCCGGGAGAGTCTGCGGCTGTATCCGCCGGCCTGGATCACGGACCGGATTGCCAGGGGGGAGGACGAAGTACAGGGGTTGACTATTCCGGCCGGAACTACCGTAGGCATTTTCATCTACGGTATCCACCGTTCTCCGCATCTATACGCCGATCCCGATGCCTTCCGTCCGGATCGCATGCAGGAGGACCTCATTAAGGCACGCCACCCCTTCGCCTACCTGCCGTTCGGGGGCGGACCACGGCTATGTATCGGCCATCATTTTGCCCTGCTGGAAATGCAACTATTTCTCGCACATTTATTGGGATTCTTCCGTGTTTCGGCGGCAGGCTCGCTACCCGCGCTTCGGCCGGTGCCGTACATCACGCTGCATCAAGATCAACCGGTGGTAGTGCAGGTGACTAGAAGTTGAGATATAATAAAAGAAAATTCTGGATGAGTAGTAAGTGCGTGGTGCGGACTGCTTGTAAACCGGGCTCATTGTCAGGGTGACAAATAAATTTAACATATCTATAGGAGGATAAAACAAACTATTTATATATTTGAACGAGATTAGCCGTAGGATCCCTTGTTCTTGCGGTTTTAACTTCCTCGTCGATCCACATTTAAAACCGCTCCTCTGTGGGAGCGGCGATCATGCAACTAGTATAAAATGAAGCACGGCAACCTACTGCTGAAGTCAGGTCTATTCTCCCTGGTCTTCCTGTTTGCAATTACCCTGTCCGCTCAGCAGCGGACGATAACGGGCACCCTCACTGACGAAGGCACCGGAGACCCGCTAATCGGAGCGAGTATTTTGGTGAAGGGAACTTCCCGGGGAACCGTAACCGACATTGACGGGACGTACGCCATCGAAGCATCTTCGGATGAAACGCTGATCATGTCCTACACCGGCTATGGTAGCCGTGAGGTTCCGGTCGGTGATAACGAAATCATCTCGATCAGTCTAACGAGCGGTGAACTCCTCGACGAAGTAGTCGTAGTGGCGTACGGCAAGCAGAAAAAAGCTACCGTAACGGGAGCGGTCGTGGCCATCGACGGTGGCGACCTCGAAGAATCCCCTTCGGTGAACTTGAGCGCCTCTCTGGCCGGGCGCCTGCCCGGTGTTGTAGTTATTCAAAGTAGCGGTGAGCCGGGCTACGACAACGCCTCGATCAACATCCGCGGCCAGAACACCCTGGGCAACAGCAGCCCCCTCATCGTCATCGACGGAGTTCCCGACCGGGCCGGTGGTCTGGCGCGCCTTAATCCGCAGGACATCGAGTCCATCTCCGTACTGAAGGACGCCTCCGCGGCGATCTACGGAGCCCGGGCGGCCAACGGCGCCATCCTGATCACCACGAAGCGAGGAACCACTGGTAAGCCCACGGTCAGCTATGACTTCAATCAGGGCTGGGCGCAGCCGACCGTTATTCCCGACATGGCCAATGCAGCTGAGTACGGGCGGATCATCAACGAACTGCAGATCTATCAGTCCGGCGTGCCCGTCGACGAATGGCAGGATGCCTGGCGCGCACTGGAGGAAACCGGCACCTATGTATCCCCCACCGACGGAGTTAATCCCATCAACGCCTCCCATACCCCCGAGGACATCGAGTTGTACGAAAACCAGACCGACCCGTGGGGCCACCCGGATACCGACTGGTTCGACGATGCCTTCGTGGACTGGGCGCCACAGGGCCGTCATAACCTGCAGATCGACGGCGGTACGGATAACGTCCGTTACCTGGCCTCGCTCGGCCATACCACCCAGGACGCCTTCTACAAAAACACGGCCACCAAGTACAAGCAGTACGACATGCGCATCAATTTAGATGCGGATATCAGCGACTACGTGACCACCAGCTTCGGCGTGCTGCTACGCCGCGAGGACCGCAACTTCCCCACCGAAAGTGCCGGATCCATTTTCCGCATGCTGATGCGCGGCAAGCCGCATGAGCCGGAGGTGTGGCCCAACGGCCTGCCCGGTCCGGACATCGAGAATGGGCAGAACCCCTACGTCATCACGACCAACGCTACGGGTTACGACCAAGATGTCCGCGACTTCATTCAGACGAACGCCAGTGTAAGTATTTCCAACCCGTGGGTGGAAGGATTGTCGCTTACGCTTTCCGGGGCTTTGGACCAGCAGGTGAACAGTCGTAAGCGGTGGCAAACCCCCTGGATGCTGTACAGCTGGGACGGTCAGACCTACGAGGACGATGGGGAAACGCCTTTACTCGAGGGAGCGATCCGGTCCACTTTCACCGATCCTCGCCTTCAGCAATGGGATGCCCGGATCCTGAACACGAACCTTTCAGGCCGCATCAACTACGACGCGGAGCTTGCCGGTGAGCACACCATCGGATTTATGGCAGGGGTTACCCGGGAAACCTTTGACGGATCGGATTTCTGGGCTTTCCGCCGCAATTACATCTCCACGGCGGTGGATCAACTTTTCGCGGGCGGCAACCTCAATCAGAACAACGGCGGCTCCGCGTACAACCGAGCGCGTCTGGGCTACTACGGCCGTGCTCAGTATGACTACAAGGACAAGTATTTGGCAGAATTCATCTTCCGCTACGACGGTTCTTACATCTTCCCGGAGCAGGATCGTTTTGGATTCTTTCCCGGCATCCTTGTCGGCTGGACCGCTTCCAACGAGGATTTCTTCAACGTTTCCGGCATCGACTTTCTGAAGTTTCGGGCCAGCTACGGACAGATGGGTAACGACCAAGTCTTTTTTAACAACCAATTACAGGAATACGCCTTCCTAAGCACCTACGGCTTCGGCAACTTCCCGATCGGCGGTGCCAACGTCACCACCTTGCGTGAGCAGTTGCTGGCTAACCCCAGCTTTACCTGGGAACGGGCCAACAACTTCAACGTCGGACTGGACGCCGTGCTGTTCAACAACCGCATCGACGTCACCCTGGAATACTTCAACAACCTGCGTACGCAGATCCTGATTCAACAGACCGGTTCCACACCCGCCTCCTCGGGCATCAGCAGCCTGCTACCCCCGGTCAACGCGGGAGAGGTGGAAAACCGTGGTTTCGAATTTAACCTCGGTTACAACGGCAACGCCGACAACGCACTGCAGTACCGCTTCGGCGTCAACGGCGGCTACGCTAAGAATAAGGTTCTCTTCATCGACGAAGTGAGCGGCGCGCCCGACTACCAACTGCAGGAAGGCAACCCGATTGGCGCGTATCTGGTGTACGAATCCGACGGTGTCTTTGTCGACCAGCAGGACATTAACAACACCGAACTGGACTACTCCGCCGTAACCAACAATCTCCGCCCCGGCGATATGAAGTTCATCGACCAGAACGGCGACGGCATCATCAACGGCGACGACCAGATCCGCATCGACGACAACGGAACCCCGACCTTCAACTTCGGCGCGAACATGCGGGCCAGCTACGGGGGCTTCGACCTCAACGTTCTGCTGCAGGGCGCCACGGGCGCTTCGCTACGCGTTCAGACGGAATCCGGCACCATCGGTAACTTCCTAAAATACAGCTACGACAACCGGTGGAGCATCGCCAACCCCAGCAGCGAGCATCCCCGCCTGGCCGAGCGCGGGAACACTTACTACACCGGTGGTAACTACGGCAACAACACGTACTGGCTATTCAGCAAGAACTACGTCCGCCTGAAAACCATCGAACTGGGCTACAGCCTGCCGGCTACGATCACCGATCGCTTGCCCATCAGCTTATTCCGGGCCTACATCAGTGCATTCAACCTATTCACCATCGACAGTCTTGACTTCTTCGATCCGGAGAGTACCAACCAGAGCGGACAGTACTACCCGCAGTCGCGCGTCATCAACATAGGCTTCAACGTCACCCTTTAATCATGCAACTCCAACCGACCATGTCCATTTTTTATAAGACCGGTTACCGCTTGCTTACCGTGGTGGGAACCTTTACCATGCTGCTGACTTTTTCAGCGTGCGACGATGAATTTTTAAATACCGAGCCCCTTGGAAGCATCTCCAGTCAGGCGACTTGGGCCGACGGCCCGCTCTCCGAGGCTTTCGTCTTCAATGTCTATTCCTACCTGGGACGCGGCGGCTTCGACGAACAAATGCTCGCCAGCCTGACCGACGAGGCGCTGTTCACCCACCCGGGGAGGGGCATCGATATCTTCAATGAAGGCAACGAAGCCCCCGATAACATTGCCTGGACCAGCGGTACCTACTCCTACGGAAATATGTACTCCGCCATCCGCCAGGCCAATATCGTCCTGCAGGAGCTCCCGAACTCCACCTTCGACAACGACGAGTTACGGGACCGGCTGATGGGAGAGGCCTACTTCCTGCGGGCCTACTACTACCACCAGTTGGCCCGCTTCTACGGTGGGGTTCCGCTGATCAGTACTCCCTACGGACTGAACGAGGATTACTCCGTCGCCCGCTCCACCTGGGCCGAAACGGTCGACTTCATCCTAAGCGACCTGGAACAAGCAATCTCTTTGTTGCAGGGCAAACCGGAAGCCCGGGGGCGCGCGTCCGTTCTGGCGGCACAGGCCCTGAAGGCACGGGTGCTGCTGTACGCCGCATCGGACCTGCACGACGCCAGCAAGCTACAGGCAGCCTCTTCCACGATGGCCGGCTACGGCAATATAGACCTGGTGGCCTACACCTCGGGTAGTCAGGCAGACCGCTGGACCGCCGCCCGTAACGCTGCCAAAGTGGTAATGGATGCCTCCAGCGGCTACCAGCTGGACCTGACCGAACCGGCCGCCCCGGAACAAGGAACCATGAACCACATCTCCATTGCCATGGCGGGCGGTAGCGCCGCTCCCGGTGTGGACGCGCTCGGTGCGCAGGAGTTAATCTTCGAACGATCCGTAGCCGGCACCTACAACGAGACGCGATACATGATGTACAACGGCCCGAATGGCTACCATAACTGGGCCGGTAACACGCCCATCGGTGCCCTGGTGGACGATTACGAAATGATGGACGGTACGTCCTTTAGCTGGGACGACGAAGAGGTAGCGGCCAACCCGTACGACAACCGGGACCCGCGCTTCTACGCCCACATCCTCTACGATGGAGCCGAGTGGAAGCCCCGGCCCGACGACGTTGTCGCTCGCGATCCCTACGGAGAAATCCAGACGGGAGCCTACGATTCCGGCCAGGACAACGATAGTGGTGAGACGATTTACATCCCTGGCCTGGACACGCGGGAATCCTCCGTAGAAGACTGGAACGGAACGCGCACCCACTACTACACCCGTAAGTTCGGCGATCCCGATCCCGCCATCGTGGATAACACATCAAACTTCAATACTACCCCCTGGCCCTTCATTCGCTATACCGAAATGGTCCTCAACTACATCGAGGCCAGCCTGGAGCTTGGCGACGAAGCGGAGGCCACGGCCTGGCTCAACCGGATCCGCTTCCGGGCCGGCATGCCCGCCGTCACCGATACGGGCGACGACCTCATGGATCGCTACCGCAACGAGCGACGCATCGAACTATCCTACGAGGAGCACCGCTACCACGACGTTCGCCGCTGGCTGATCGCCGAGGAAACCCAGGGCGAACCGCTGGGCGGAGTAGACGTCACCGCCGACCTCCTGCCCGGTCAGTCGCCGAACGAACCCTACTTCTACGATCCGGAAACCTACGAGTACACCTACGAACCGGTCATCGTACCGGAAGAAAGCCGGATGTGGAACGACAAGATGTTCTTCCGCCCCATCTCCCGCGGCGAGATCAACCGGAACGAGCTGCTCGTTCAGAATCCCGGGTACTAAGTATTCCGACCTTCAGAAGGGGTCCGTTTTCGTCACCGACGAAGACGGACCCCTTTTTCGTTGTGGCCCGTCCACGCTATCTTCCCCTCATGCGTTCCCTGACTTACCCGCTCGTTCTCCTGATCCTCTGGCTCGGCGGCTCCGCCTGCGGCCCGGACACCGATGGCGTAGCCCAAGTAGCGGCCCCGCGCTTCTCCCTGATCGCGCCGGAAGCCAGCGGCCTGACCTTCAACAACCTGCTCACCGAGGGCCCGAACACCAATATCCTGATGTACGAATACTTTTACAACGGGGGCGGCGTGGCGGCGGCGGACTTCAACCAGGACGGGTGGGTAGACCTGTATTTCACCAGCAACCTCGGTGAAAACCGCCTGTATCTGAACCGGGGTGATTTCACCTTTACGGACGTGACCGATCCCAGCCAGACGGCCGGCCGACCGGGTCCGTGGAAGACCGGGGTGGCCGTAGTGGACATCAACGCCGACGCCCTTCCGGACCTCTACGTTTCCTATTCCGGCATGCTGCCCGCCGAGAAGCGCCGCAATCAGCTCTTTATCAATGGCGGTTCCGACGATCGGGGCATCCCCCGTTTCCGGGAAGCGGCCGCCGAGTACGGACTCGACCTGCCCGCCTTCAGCAACCAGGGTTACTTTTTCGATGCTGACGGCGACGATGACCTCGACCTGCTCCTGCTCAACCACAACCCCAAGAGCCTGCCGGTCCTGAACGCGGAGAAGACCGGTCAGCTCCTTCAGACGCCGGATCCGGAACGCGGTTTGCGTTTCTACCGTAACGAGGAAGGCACCTACCGGGACGTTACGGAAGAGGCCGGCATCAACGGTTCGCCCCTCAGCTACGGTCTGGGACTCGCGCTGAGTGACATCAACGGAGACGGTCTGATAGATTTCTATCTCTCCAACGATTATGAGGTGCCGGACTACCTGTACATCAATCAGGGCGACGGGACCTTCACCGACGAGCTTAGTGAACGACTGGGCCACACCAGTCACTACTCCATGGGCAACGACATCGCCGACGTGAATAACGATGGGCTGCCGGATATTTTCACCCTGGATATGCTACCCGCCGACAACCGACGCCGTAAGCTTTTGATGGCCGACGATAACCGCTCGCGCCACGATCTGAATCGCGCCAGCGGTTTTCCGGACCAGACGATGCGCAACATGCTCCAACTCAACCGGGGCGACGGGAGCTTCGCGGAGATCGGTCAACTCGCCGGGGTAAGTGCGACCGACTGGAGCTGGTCGGCCCTATTCAGCGACTTCGACAATGATGGCTGGAAAGATCTACACGTCACCAACGGCTACCTGCGCGACTACACCAATATGGACTTCATCAAGTACATGGACGACTTCGTCGCGGCCCGGGGACGGCTACAGAAAACGGACGTACTGGAAATGCTGAAGGAAATGCCGGCCTCCGACCTGAACAACTTTATCTTCAAAAACCAGCACAGGGAAGGCTTCGAAAACGTGACCGGCCAATGGGGGCTAGACCGGCCATCCAACAGCAATGGGGCGGTGGCCGTAGACCTCGATAACGATGGCGACCTTGACTTGGTCGTCAATAATCTGAATCAGCCGGCCTTCCTCTACCGCAACGAAACCACGGATGGAAACTATCTGCAGGTAGCCCTGCAGGGGCAGGCACCCAATACGCAGGGCATCGGTGCTAAAGTCACGATCGAAGTCAACGACACGGTCCAGGTGCAGGAATACTTTCCCAACCGCGGCTATTTGTCGAGTGGTCCGCCGTTGCTCCATTTTGGTTTGGGCGCCGCGGCGCAGGTGCAAAGCCTGCGGGTTAACTGGGCGAACGGGCTGGTATCCACCTACGAGGATGTACCGGCGAATCAACGACTCACGGTAACGCAGAAGAGCGCCAAAGCAGCGGAGGCTTCGGACCTACCTGACGTTGCAGCCTACTTCACCACTACCAGCTCGCCGGTAACCTACACTGACGTAGGACCTGGCGTACGGGATTTTGACCGGCAAGCGCTTCTTCCGCGCAATCTGTCATCGACGGGTCCGGTGCTGGTGACCCACGATTTGAACGCCGATGGCCTGGACGACCTCCTAATCGGAGGAGAAGCAGGTCGGGGCGTCCAGGTTTATTTGCAATCGGAGAACGGATTGCGCGAAGGGTCCGTAAGCTTCCGGCCACCATCCAATAGCCTGCTTCGGATAACGGACATCTCCGTAGGGGATGTGAACGGCGATCGACTTCCCGATATCTACGTAGCCCATGGTGGGTACCAATCGGGGAACGAGGGCAATATGAATTCGGATTATGTCCTGATCAACGGCGGGGACGGTAGCTTTACCCTATCCCAATCCTTTCCGGCCATCACTTCTGGCACGGCCACCGTGGCCATAAGTAGTCAGGCAAAGGTTAACGGCTACCCCATCATCTTCCTCGGCGGTGGCGTTCAATCCGGAGCCTACCCCCTGGCGGAAGCAAGCCAATTCCTGGTAGCGGATGCATCCGGCGCCTACCAAAGCGTGGCACTTGCCGAGGACGATCCGCTGGCTACCCTCGGACTCGTCACCGACGCGGTATGGCAAGACCTGGACGGGGACAACCAGGAAGAATTGATCGTGGTCGGCGAATGGATGCCGGTCACGGTGCTCACTACGGACGGTGAACGTGTACGGGATGTCACGGCCAGCTACTTCGAAGCATCGCCCCGGGGCTGGTGGTACCACCTCCTCGTTGATGACTTTGACGGAGACGGTCGGGTGGATTTACTGATCGGAAACGAAGGACTCAATAATCAATACGGTGCCACGCCGGATAGTCCGGTAATGCTCTACGCCGCCGACCAGGACAATAACGGTAGCATCGATCCGATCTTTAGCTATTACATCCACGGTACCCGCTACCCCGATCTGACGCGCGATGAGTTATTGTCTCAGCTCAGTGGCCAACGCGCCCGCTACCCGAACTACGCGAGTTACGCGGAGGTGACCGCCGATGACTTGGAGGCCGGATTCGAAAAAGCGGGGCAACGGAAATCGGCCGAGCGGTTGGAAACAAGTCTTTTCCTACGCGGTGAAGACGGCAGGTTTCATCTAGCATCCCTGCCCGTCGAGGCACAGTACGCCCCGGTATACGCCGCTTGTAGCCTCGATGCCACTGGCGACGGTATACCCGATATCATCCTGGGAGGCAACGAAGTGAAGGCCCGGCTCCGTTACGGCAGTTCGGATGCCAATGCCGGTACGCTGTTGCGGGGGAATGGGGACGGTACCTTCGAATACGTGCCCCACCCGCTATCGGGTTTGCATTTTTCAGGATCGGTACGGTCGCTGGCGATTTACAATCGAATGCTCCTGGTCGGGGTACAGGAAGGCGACGTAAGTGCCTATACCCTGGCCACCCCCACGAAATAGCCAGCCCGGGCAGGCAACCGCCTGGTGGGGAACCACGTACCTTCGTGGCCGCATGGCTAACCCCACCGACGTGTTACATCCCCTACCGCCCGGAACGGAGTCCACTCCCCTACCCGACCGCTTCACCTTTCCCTTTTACTACCGCCCGCATACGCTGGCGGTGGCGGCGGCCGAAGATCTGCAAGCGCATCTGCGGAGCGATAAAAGCTGGGACGCCGATTTCGGCCTGGACGCCGACGGCACCGGCCGCCAGGGCAAAATGTTCGGTGTACTGGTGGTGGCGCACGGGGATGAGGAACTAAGTTACCTGGCGGCCTATTCGGGAAAACTGGCCGACAGCAACCACCTCCCCGGATTCGTTCCGCCGGTGTATGACCTGCTTGATGAGCGGGGTTTTTACCGCAGTGGGGAATCCGAAATCAATGCGGTAACCCTGGAGTTGGAAGCCCTCCAGGCTAACCCCGCCTATATACGAGCCAAGCAATTACTCGAAACGACCCGGCTGGAAGCGGAGCAGGAACTTCAGCGGGAACGACAACTAGTCAAAGCAGGAAAGCAGCGGCGGCGGGAAGCAAGGGAAGCCGCTGCTGACTTATCCCCTACCGAGCTGGAAGCACTGGAGAAACGGTTGGCGGCGGAGAGCATTCGCCAGAGCTACGGGCTGAAGGATCTCAAACGGGCGCTGGAACACCGCGTTCAACTGGCGGAAGAAGACGTCTCCCGGTACGAGATAGCAATAAGCCGTACGGAGAAGCGACGACGGGAGATGTCCGCCGCCCTCCAGGATCGCATTTTCACGGAATACGCGTTTTTGAACGCGGAGGGTCAAACCCGTGGCCTGGGCAGCATTTTTTCCGAAACCGTTTTCGGGGTACCCCCGGCCGGCGCGGGGGAATGCGCCGCACCAAAGCTATTGCAATACGCATTTATACATGGATTACGGCCGATCGCCCTGGCGGAATTCTGGTGGGGACAATCTCCCGGTTCCGAAATTCGACAGCACGGCCACTACTACCCCGCCTGCAAGGGCAAGTGCGAGCCGATCCTCTCGCATATGCTACAGGGGCTCGAGGTGGACGAAAATCCGCTGCTGGTCAACCCCGCCCGGGGAAAAACCCTGCGGATCGTATACGAAGATGACGACCTGCTGGTGATCGACAAGCCGCACGAGTTCCTCTCCGTCCCGGGTAAGCACATCCAGGATTCCGTTTACCAACGCATACGGGGCCAGTATCCGGAAGCCACCGGACCGCTGGTGGTGCACCGGCTAGACATGTCGACCAGCGGGCTGTTGTTGGTCACCAAACGCAAGGAGGTACACAAGCAGTTACAGCGGCAGTTCTTCCGGCGTTCCGTAGAAAAGCGCTACCAAGCCCTAGTGGTGGGGGCGGTGGCCGGGACGGAGGGATTCATCGACCTGCCCCTGCGCGGCGACCTCGACGACCGGCCCCGTCAGATCGTCTGCTCCGACCACGGGAAGGCCGCCCGCACCCGCTGGAAAGTGGTGGAAGCTACCGGCGGAAATACCCGGGTGGACCTGTGGCCGGTCACGGGGCGGACCCACCAGCTTCGCGTGCACTGTGCGCACCCGGAGGGGCTGGGGGCCGCGATCGTGGGCGACGATCTCTACGGGCAGCCGGACGACCGCCTCTGCCTGCACGCCGCCTGGATCGCCTTCGTGCATCCGACGAGCCGGGAACGAATGGCCTTCGAATCCTCCGTTCCGTTCTGAGGGTTTTTCTCCTGCGCTCCGGCGCCCACCTGAACAATTTCGGGCGCCTCACCGATAGATAGTAGACATAACCCGAACACTATGAAGACGATATATACCTCTATCCTGTTTCTCTCCCTATTCAACCTCGGAAGTTGTGAGAGCAACGAAACCAGTACGGCCGAGACCGACTTTCCTGAAACCGAGCAAGCCATCGAGGAAGAACTCGTCCCGGCCAACATGGCCCCCGAATTCGTCGAGGTCCTCGAGGCACACGGCGGCCTGGCGAATTGGAATAACCTGGCGGGTTTGAGTTTCCTGATCAATGGTTTTCCCACCATGGATGGCGACCGGACCATCAGTGATTACCACAAGGTGAACCTCGGAAGCCGCTACCACCAGATCGAAGGAGAAGGTTACGAAATCGTCTCCCGCGGCGACACGACCTGGGTCACTCCCGATCTGCAGGTGACCGGTGTACCGCCCCGCCTCTACCAGGGTGCCTCCTTTTACTTGATGGGGATGCCATTCGTATTCGCGGATGAAGGCCTAACCGTAACCTACGCCGGGGAAGCCGAATTCGGAGAAGAAACCGTCGATCAGTTCAACGTCCAGGTACCCGACGACATGGGTGACGGCGGAAATGACTATCAACTTTATACCGATCCCGCTACCCACCAATTGCAGTACTCCACCTTCAGCGTCAATTACCCCGCCGTAGCCGATATGGATTTGCGCCAGATGGTCGAATTCAACGAATGGCAGACCGTTGACGGACTGATCGTACCCTCCGTACTCGTACTCTACACCGCGCAGGGCGAAATCACTGAAGGCACACCCGGTTCGACCATCAGTTTCGAGCGGGTTGCTTTTTCCGAAAATCCCTTTGAGGACTCCGTATTTACCACCCCGGAGGGGGCATTGGTCGACCAGACCGCCTACGGTAGGTAAATAAGCACTAGGTACCCAGCCCGGGTTGTCCGTTCGGGTACAGGATCCCCTTCTCCAGCCGGAAGAGGTGGCCGAAGGGGTCGACCTTGAAATCGAGGTGTCCGTCCAGGTCGGCGTAAGCGATGTTCGGGCGGCTCAGCGCGAAGTGCAGGCCGGCGGCGATGCCCAGGCCGCATTCGTCGAGGCAACCTACCATAACTTCGTTTGCGGCCGACTTCGCTACCGAATTGATGTGCAGGGCCGTCCAGATCCCACCCACCTTTTGCAATTTGATGTTGATCATATCGGTCAACTCATGCTGGGTCAGCCGGAATGCATCGCTGAGGGTTTTGAGGCTTTCGTCCGCCATTACCGCGATGGGTGAATCACGGGTGAGGGTACCCATAACCGCTTCTTCGTCGATGCTGGTTGGCTGCTCGAGGATATCGATACCCAAGGGTTGGGCGGCGCTGATGAAGTGCAACGCCTGCTCGAGCGTATACCCCTGGTTGCCATCGAAGCGCAGGGCTACCTTAGGGTAGCGCTTGCGAACGGCGCGGATGCGGGCGATATCTTCCTCGTAATCTAAGCCCCCTTTGATCTTCAGGATACCAAAGCCTTGGTCCACGTACTGCCGGGCGCGGGAAACGGTTTCCTCCAGTCCCAGAATGCCGACCGTTACACTGGTAGCAATGTGGGTACGGAAGCCACCGAGAAATTCGTAGAGCGGGACACCGGCCTTTTTAGCTACCAAGTCGTACAATGCACTGTCGACCATAGCCAGGGCGGAACTCTTCAGCGTACCGCGCAATTCCTCCAGCAGCCGGGCGTAATGGAAGGGATTTTGTCCCATCAGGACGGGCACGATGTAGTCGGGAATGGCACGTTCCACGTCCGCGGCTAGCTCGTCGGTCACCACCAAATCGGGGGCGGCGCAACCGAAGCCGACAAATCCGTCGTCCGTGCTGACCTTCAGAATGAAGTTGGCAGCCTGGCCGATGGTTTCGTAAGCGATGGTGTAAGGCTCGATCAGTTCCAGATCATAGCGTTCGTAGTCAATTCCGGTTATCCGCATTGGCACGAAGGTAGGTGGTAATTTGCTTCACCAGCGCATCTGGCCCGTGGGCCAGCACGTCATAGCAAGGCAAACCCGTTTCCTCCGTCACTTGCCGGCAGGCGCCTTCGATCGCTCCCGCTTCCAATCCTTCGTGGTTAAGGGTTATGGCGATCACCTCCCGCCCGGACACCACCTTGATGGCGTGGATCTGCTCCGGCAGACTATGGAGCCGGTAGCCGGGGAAGCCGTCGTACTCCCTGCGGGTGGGCGCGTGTTGAAGCACTACGAAGTCGGGCCGACCCGCCGCCAGAATCTCAAAACCGCCCGGATAGGCCGGGTTCATCAGCGACCCCTGCCCCTCGATGACGATCACGTCGGGTTTTTCGTTGCGGTAGGCACTGACCACGGCGTGCTCGATCTCTCCGGACACAAAATCGTTGATGCAACTATCCATGATCATGGAGTATTTGGCTCCCTGCATCCACCCGGTCTGCCCGGTGCCGATCATCTGGGCCGCGTATCCGGCTGCCTCCAAGCCGTGCACGATGAGCCAGGCCGTGGTGCGCTTCCCGATGGCCGAGTCGGTACCCAGCACGGCAATTTTCAGGCAATCCACCTCCTCGATATCCCCGGTAAAGAAGTGCAGTTGGTCGCGGTCGGGGGTTTTGCGTACGTCGCGAATGGATACGCCGTACTGGTTAGCGGCTTCGCGCAGGTCCGGGTCATTCGAGATGAAGTCGTGCAGGCCGCTATCGATGTTCAACCCCGCCTGGATGGCTTCCCGTATGGCGGTGCGTCCGGCGACGGGAAGGCGCCCGCCGTCGGGAGCCAGGCCGATGACGAAGTAGCGCGGCCGCAGATCACTCTGCTCCAGCGCTTCCTGCAAACAGGAATACACCGGTATACCGTTCGGCTTGCCGTCCAGCACCTGCCCGCTGTCCTGCCCGGCGTACTGCCGGTCGATAATGCCGATCACCCGGTAGCGGCGGGTGAAGCGGGCCAGGCCGTGGGCGGTTTTTCCGTTGGGGGTATTGAATGCGCCATCGGCGTAAACGATGGCGTTGCCGTCAAGGGGCGTCGTACTCATGCTAAATTATCGTTTGGCGGTAAGAACCGCAATCTGTAAGGAATGATCGCTTTCCTCCGCGGTCAGGGCGATCAGGCCCGCCGTAGAAGCCGGCAGCACCTGGAGGGCTTCCTTCTGGCTCAGGTAGGATGACATCTTGCGCATCTGCTCGTCCGTCACGTGCCATGCCCCTCCCCCACTTTCGTGGATCGCATTCAGGGCTTCCTGCCCGTCGAAGCTGTGCCAGTTGATCAGGGGCTCGTTGATGGAAGTTTCCTTGATGGAAGCGGGGTCGAGATCGATACACCTCCGGCTGCCGGCCAAAAAGGAGGTAACGATGGGGTTCTTCCGAATGGAAGACGCACCGATCATACGGGGCAGCTTGTCGATGTGGCCGTTCTTGAGCAGGCGTTCAAAGCCGGAGAAGATACCCGCCAGTAACGTCCCGTTGGAAACGGGGACGGCGATCCGGTCGGGGACGGTAGCGAGCGACTGGGTAATTTCGTTAGCGATCTGGGCGTAGGCACGCAACTGAAGATCCGTATTATCACCACCTGGGTTTGCGTCGTAGCACCCTCTCTCGAGGGCCCATTGCCGGCTGATGGCGACCGTATCCTCGTAGGTTCCTACGGGGCGGTGCAGCTTTGCCCCGAGCCTTTCCATCTCCTCGATGCGTTTGGAATGGTAGCCGGCCGGAATGAATATCTCGCAGTGGAGGCCAGCGAGATAGGCTGCCAGGGCCACGGCCACCCCGTAATTTCCACACGTAGCCAGCGCTACCCGGTCGAAATTTTCGGAAAGCGCTTCCTCGACGTGGGCGAAGGCAATGCGGTCTTTTTGTGTGCCGGTCGGGTTGTCCCCCTCGAATTTCAGATATAATTTACCCTGATCGAAGTCCCGCTCCAGCCCCCGCGACCGCCGCAACCAGGTATCTCCGATTTCCCGGTCGATGATTTCACTGAAGGCCCGAATCCGCTCGAGTTGGGGAGCGCTGCGATTGCTGCTGATCCGGGCCAGTTCCCGCGCGTGTTTGCTTACCGTATTATCCGCCGTCCGAACGGCATCTCGTAATGTCATGTATGGGTTGCGTCTTACCTAATAACCACGGGGAAAGCTAAACGTTTTCGTACCGTTACACAAGGTGGCGCCGGAGCGCGGGTGCGGGGAATACCCCAAAACGCTAGCGGCTACTCTTACCGTAGGCAATACGGTAGATCACGCCGTTCGTGTCGTCGGTGGCCAGCAGGGAACCGTCCGGCATCTCCGCCAGGCCGACCAACCGTCCCATCTGCTGCTGATCGTTATTCCGGAGCCAGCCGGTAGCAAAGTCGTGAAAGGCAACGGGCTTTCCGTTGTCATCGAACTCGATTCGCACGATCTTGTACCCACTGGGCTCCGAGCGGTTCCAACTGCCGCGCATGGTGACGATGGCGTCGTTGCGGTAGGTAAGCGGGAACTGATCGCCCCGGTAAAAGATCATGTCGAGGGGGGCACTATGGGCGGTATAGGTCATCACCGGGTCCGTTACTTTCTTTTCAAAGGCGTCGAATCCTTCTTCTGGCTCGTCGGCAGGGTTGTAATGGCCATCACCGTAGATGTAAGGCCAGCCGTAGTGCTTGCCTTCTTCCAGCATGTTCAACTCTTCCTTCTGGGCATCATCGCCCAACCAATCAATACCGTGGTCAAGGCCGTAGAGCACGCCGGTCTCGGGATGCCAGTCGAAACCGATGGTATTGCGAAGTCCCTTCGCGAATATCTTGCGCTCGCTGCCGTCGGCGTTCATCTGCACCAGCGTGGCGTTTTCGTCGTTGGTTTCCGCGCAGGCATTACAGGTACTTCCTACCGAGACGTAGAGCTTATCGTCCGGCCCGAAGGCCAACGTCCGGTTGTTGTGCTGACCGCCCTCCGGAAATTTCGTCGCTACCGTATCGATAGGGCCGAAGGTGCCATCGGACTGCAACCGGGTCTTGAGCACCTCGTTGACGGCTACCATATAGAGCTCGTCGCCACGCAGTTCCAACCCGTGGATGTTTTTCATCTCGAAAACCTGCTCGCGGGAATCGGCTTTGCCGTCACCATCGGTATCGCGCAGCATATAGATATCACCACCCCGCCGGGTAACGTACACCGTACCGTCCTCTCGTACGGCAAGCATTCTCGGCTTACCCATATCCTCGGCGAATTTTCCGATGGTGAAGCCATCGGGCACGCTTAGTTCGGCAACGCGCGCGTCGGTGGCGTCGATCCGTTCGGGCTGAAATACGTAGCCTTCCACGCGGGCCCGGTTGATGGGATCTTCGTCGGTGGAGGATAGGGGCTGCACTTCGGACGCGGTGGAGCAGCCGATTAAAAACAGGCAGGCGGCCGGTGTCAGGTGAAAAAGCTTCATACGGTTTTCTTTAGGGCTTGTTGCTGATCGCAACCCAAGGAAGCGGAAGCGAGTTCGGACTATACCTCGTTATCTCCGGCCACGACGGGAAATAGCTATCTTTCGGTAAATCAATTGACCCATGGCGAAAATAGATAAACAGGACCTCCATCCGGACGTATACCGCTTGTTCGACCGCTACGTCCACAGCAAGTTGGAACGGCGCGAATTCATCGAACGTATCGGTGCCTACGCCGTCGGCGGGCTAACCGTCGCGGGCATCCTGGAGTATCTCCAGCCGAAGTACGAAACGGCTGTACAGGTTAAGGCGGACGATCCGCGGATCGAAACGGAATACGTGATCTACAACTCTCCCGACGGTGGAGGTGAAATCCGGGCGTTGCTGGCCCGACCGGCGAGTGGCGGCGGCCCGACGAAACCGGGAGGTGTCCTGGTGGTCCACGAAAATCGCGGGCTCAATCCCCACATCGAAGACGTAGCCCGCCGCGCGGCGGTAGCCGGATTCGTTGCGCTGGCTCCCGATGCGCTCTGGCCCCTGGGGGGCTACCCCGGCAACGACGATGCCGGGCGCGAACTGCAACAACAGCGGGACCGCGACGAGATGCTCGAAGACTTCATCGCCGGCTACGGCTACCTGAAAGACCATGAAGCGACAAACGGTAAGGTCGGTGTGGTCGGTTTCTGTTTTGGTGGCTCGATCGCTAACTCCATGGCGGTCCGTTTACCCGGCCTTTCCGCTTCGGTACCCTTTTACGGCGGCCAACCCGAAGACGGGGAAGTAGCCAAAATATCGGCCCCCCTCCAACTGCACTACGCCGGACTGGACGAGCGGGTTAACGCCGGCTGGCCCGCCTACGCCCAGGCGTTGCTACGTGAAGACAAGCAGCATTCCGCCCACGTCTATACGGGCGTGCAGCATGGCTTTCACAACGATACTACCCCCCGTTACGACGAAGCGGCGGCCAAGCTCGCCTGGGACCGCACCATTGACTTTTTCACCTACTACCTTAGCTGAGGTCCCCTACCGACGGTCGCGAAAGATGCGCTGGGCGAATTGAAAGTTGAAGGTGGCCAGTTCGTCTACGGGCACCGCTACTTGAAATTGAGGGTGGTCGTCGGAGCGGGGAAAGAGGAGTTTACCGACCGCCGATTCCCCGGGCCGCAGGGTCGTTTTCCGGAAGCTGTAATCGAGCCAGAAATACCGGTTGTCCGGGCCCGGGATATCCTGGCCGGCGGGCACCCAGTTCCGCTGGAGGATGTCATTTTCTCGCTGCAGTACGGCGAAGGTCATGGCGTCGGCTACCTGAAAACCGAGGTCGGCGACGACCGTCGCGTTGGTGGTGGGTTCCGGTATGCTTCCCCCACCGTTGGCCAAGGAATAGGCGGAGGCGGCTACCAGGACGGCCGCACCGGCCCACGCCAGGGTACGCGCCGTCCTGGCCTGTTCGACCGACTTGAGATCCATACTTAGGAGCTGGAATTCGGGATCTATGGCGGAGATTCGCTGGCCCAGGGGAAACTCCAGGTAACTTTCCGCCGGGTCGAAGAGAATGGCTTCGTCGGACTCGTTTACGACTTCCGTGTCGAAGACCAGGTAGTTGTCGGATGCATCGTAATAGCTGACTTCTACGGTTACTGCACCATTGGTACTGGACTGCACCGGATTACCGTAGCGGTACCGATCAATTTCGTGCTCGAAGGCGGGTTCCACCCGCACGACCTGCAAGGGTCGGCCGCAGGCATGTAGGAGGAATACGGATAAAGAAATTAGGTAGAGGTGTTTCATGGCGTCGCTTTGGCCTATAAATTAAGCCACCTCCGTCATTTTCAAGACCCTACTCCACCAATTAAGAAAACTTTATTTAGAAAATCCTCAGCGCAGCACCTGCTTATCGAATGGATTCAACCCTACCCCCTGCACCTGCGCTTCGGCTTCAATCCGATATTCGCTTGTCACCTTGCGCAGCCGCTTGGCGGCCCAGGCCAGTCCGCCGAACACCGGGTTACGGTTCCCGAACTCGTCCATGGGTGACGGAATGGGTTCGAAAGCAATCCGAAAGTTGATTTCTACGGGGATACCCTCACCGGCTACCTGGATGGAGTCGGTAATAATTTGCCGGCCCAACTCGTATTCGTCGACCAACTGTTCCTCATCTTTTCCCCGGCTGTACTTTTCGACCATGACGACCTTGATGGCGGTGACGGTCTGCGGATGCCGGCTGGTGAGGCGAATGCGACCGGCGAGACTACCCATGCGGGGACTAAAGTCGGGAGGCAGCATCAGCTCCAGTTTGACTCCTTCTATTCCCAGCCATTGTTTTACTTTTCCTAGCATTGTCGAAATTTAAGCATCCATCGCAGTGATAAACCGTTCTTATCGACAAACGCCTTCCCTACCTATAAGTTAGCCCATGGAACTAATCACCAACGATCAGGTACGAAACCTCGGAAATCTCGAACTCCTTGCCCGCCAGGTAGTGGAAGGCTTCATCATCGGGCTGCACAAAAGCCCCTTCCACGGCTTCAGCGTAGAGTTTGCCGAGCACCGCATCTACAATCAGGGAGAACCCACCCGGAATATCGACTGGAAGGTGTTCGCCCGTACCGACAAAATGTACACCAAGCGGTACGAGGAGGAAACCAATCTTCGCTGCCAGATCGTGATCGACAGCAGTTCGAGTATGTACTTCCCTGAGGTCGATACTAACACCGAGGACTATGTCAACAAAATTCGCTTTGCTTCCCTGGCGGCGGCCAGCCTGATGAACCTGCTCATGCGGCAACGGGACGCTTTTGCCCTTACGTTCTTTGATGAAGGCGTAGGGGTACACACCCGACCGAAATCGAGTACCACCCACTACCGGCTGATGCTGACTTACCTGCAGCAGCTCATCGACCAGCCGACCCACGACGTAAAAACGGCTACCGCCGCGGCACTGCACCAGATCGCCGATAGCATCCACCGTCGGTCGCTAGTGGTCATTTTCAGCGACATGTTTGATGCAACGGAGCGCGAAGAGGAACTTTTCTCCGCCCTCCAGCACCTGAAGCACGCCAAGCACGAAGTTGTCCTGTTCCATACCATCGATAAATCGCGGGAGATCGACTTCGAATTCGAGAACCGCCCCTACGAGTTTATCGACATGGAAAGCGGAGACCGCGTCAAACTCCAACCGCAGCAGGTCAGAGAATACTACGTAGAGCAGGTAGCGGCCTACCAGCAGCGGCTTCGCCTGAAGTGCCTGCAGTACAAGATAGACTACGTGGAAGCGGATATCCGGGCGGGTTTCCGCCCGATCCTTCAGCAGTACCTGGTCAAACGCGCCAAGATGCGGTAGCGCGTTCCCAGCTCCGTTACTCTTCTGTCTCGAAGGCGCTTTTAACCCTCCTCAGGAAAGTCTGAGCCGTTCCCGGCGTTACCTCGAGGATCTCGTAGGTGAGGCCGTCGTCCATCTCCAGAACGAGGTCTTTCGGATTGACACCCCGCAATTCGTTCATGAAGCTGTTGTTGTTGCTCACCACGTTCAGGATGCCGTCCTTGAAACCGAAGAAGTAGTAGGTTTCACTGGGTGACTTCAGGTACAGGTACAGGCGGTCGTCTCCCCCGGTCGTCATTTTCACTTCCATGTACGTTTCGAACCGACGGCTGATGGGCTGCCCGGCTACGGAAGCCAGACCGTTCAGCGCTTCGGTACTCACGAAAGACTGGTAATCCACGTTCCACCGCATCTTCATGTCGGTAAACAGGAAGGTGTGCTTGTTGATGGCCGGTGCGAGATCGACGGCATCGGCCGCAAGCCCCGCCAGGGCACGATCCCGGTCGTTCCCGGCCGGGAACAGCGTTTCGATACCCGCCGTGGCGAAATCTACCCGCTGATTGACCAGCAACTGCGGGGCGCTATACGCACCGGAGGCAATGTCGTTTACCATGATCTCGGTGAGGCTCTTGGGCAGGATCAAGTCGATGGCCGTCATCAGCTCCACCTCGGTTTCCGGATAGTTCGTCACGGATTGATTCCGTTCCTGAATATCGACCACGCTGATGTCGGTGGCCGGGGTCTCCTCCACTTCTTCTTCCAGAAGGAACATGTTATCCGTGATGGTTGCGGGGTCTCCGTCGGCGGCGGTGGTATCCTGGCTGACTTCTTCTGCGGCGGGGCGCGGGTCGGAAGCAACGGCAGCCTCCGGTTCCGGCTCCCGGGCGAACTGCTCCGGCAACTCCATCGCTACGGTGCCGTAACTACGCATGGAAATGTACTTAAGCCGACCTCCGATACCGAGCTCGCCGTCTCCTCGGACCATTCCGGTCTGGTGGTCAAATACCATGAGGTTGCCCACCCGTGAATCCGGATCGTTGACCCGGATACTATCCCCGAACAGAAAGGCGTCGTTCTCTTCGTCGTACGTAAATACCCCGCTGGCATCGAGTATCGGGTGATCGACGCGCCGCTGCGGCGTCTGGATCATCGTCGGATAAATATGTCGTTCCGGTTTACTCAGGTAAAAACCGGTGTAGAGGGGCTTGGCATCTTTTCCGAGGGCGTCCTTGGTATTGAGCACGAGGTTATTTTTATCCCCCATACTTTCGACCACGAACCACTCGGCGGTCGGCAACTTGTCGGCCTCGATGCGGGCGTAGCCGTCGAAGGCCAACTCTTTGCTACCGGCGTCAAGTTCGATGGTTCCGTAAAACCGCGTTTTGTCGTCGATGTAAAAACGGGTGGTCTCGTCGATCTGACCTTCCGCACGGGTGGCGGTTTCCTTCTCCGACATCAACCCCTTCCCCACTCGGGTACCCACGATGTTCTGTAACTCGAACTCTTGTACGTGGTCGCCCACGTTGTATTCGTAAAATCCGGAAGCGGTATACTCCTTGCGCCCGGCGATGTCGACCGTCGCGCGGTTGATGACGTGGTACTGATTCAGGGTATCGGCCACGATCTGAGCATTCGTCAGCTGTTGAATCTTGCCGCCCGGCTGCACCACGATGTTGCTGTCGCCGGGAATGATCCGGGCGTCGGCACTGATGACGTAGGGTACGCCACCTACCTTCAGCTGGCTGGCCAGGTTATCGTACACCGCGGTGGTCCCCGTGAAGGTGAGGCTGTCCTGGTCCGGATTGTTGCTGGTGAACCGGTCTTTGCCGGCGCTCGTAGCGAAGGTGATATTTCCTCCAGCCATATCCCAGTCGAAACGATCGCTGGACGTGCGGAACTGGATGTAGGGCAGTCTCGTATTCAGTTCGGTACCGTTGGAACCGAAGCTAGCCTGACCGGTAGCGAAATCGAAGTCCGCGTTGACGTTGTTGGTCGTCAAAGCGATGCCCTCCGAGTTCCCCTGGCTTTTGATGCTGACGCTCGCGGTGTCGATCACCACCTCTTTTGCTCCGAAGTTGAAGTCTTCACTGTCGACCGTTGCCTGCGACCAGTCGAGCCGTCCGCCACCCCGCAGCGCCTCGGGCGTTAGTACCAGGGTCCCGTCGAAGGTATGATCGCCGGTGCCAAAAAGGTCGAACCGCCCGCCGTCCTGGGGGGCTACGGCCAGCGAGTCGCCGTAGGGCATAAAGGTGACGCTGACCACCTCTCCCCGAACCTCGGGTACCTGACGGTTCTCGGTGATGGATTCGTTGAGGACGAAGGACTGAGCGGTGGTGGTAGCGCTGTCGACGCCGAACCGAATGTTCGGACTGGTGATTTCCGCTTCCAGGTACTTGAGCGTTCCATTTCCCACTAATCCGCCGTTGTTGAGGGTAACCTCTCCGGTGTAGGCACCCCGGTCGCCGTACATGCTCTCCGGCAACGTATCGATGCGGGCAATGAAGCCCAGGCTACCATCCTCCTGTATCTGCAATTGCTGCTTCATCCGGGGAAATATGCCGCCACTTACCAACTCTCCTTCCAGGTTCAGGTTGGTTTCGGTGAGGCTATCCAAGTTATTCAAACTGAACGGTGCAAGTTCGAAGTAGAAGCTGTCCCGCGAATACAGCGAGTTGCTATCTGCCTGGTCGTAATAGATGTAGGAAGGCCCCCGGGTCTGGAGAGAAGGAAAATACGCGATGTCCTCCGAACCGCTCTTATTCTTGGGAGCGTCCAGCAGTAAGTAGCCGCTGACGTGCTCCAGGCGGCTGGCGGTCGATAGCTTCCGGGCACCGGGTTCGGGGTTACCTCCTTCCGGCAGGAATAGGTCGATGTAGCGCACCGAATCGAACTGGATATAATAGGGCTCGTATTTGAAGTGGAAGTCATTGCCCGTAAGGATGGCATTCCCGGCGTAGACCTGTCCGCTGAAATCGATATTTCGGTCGCCTACGATAGCCACCTGCCCGCCGTAGGGCTTGATCGCGAGCTGCTTTTCCGCGTTGAATTGAATCGGTTTCACCCCTTCCACCAGAATGGTGCCGGCCTTTAAGTCGATGAAGGCATTCTCCGTGTCAATGCTACTTATCAAAGACAGCCGGTCGTAGTCCTTGGCTTCCCGGGCGGAAAGCACGTAGTGTTCCAACTTGTCGGATACGATGATCTTCTGGGTCTCCGGATTATACGTGAGGAAGCCGCGGGACTGCAAATCGAAAAGCACGGATTCAATGTCTCCGCTGGTGAGCCCACTCTGGAAGCGGTCGGCTACCCCGTTGGCGGAGAGCGTGTCGCTGCTGCCGTACACCTCATGTTGGTACCGGTAAATTACTTCCAGCGGATTAAAGCCGGCCAGGGCCCGAATCCGGGTATACTCGAGTTCATTGAAATAGTTTTCGCTCTCGAAACGGACATCCCCCTTTTCCTGAAAGCTCACCGTGGTACGTCCGACGACGGCGCTGTCTCCATCCAGATATACGTTAATGTTATCGGCACTGATCGCGAACCGGTTCGCGCTATGAAGAAAGGGCGCCCGGTCGGCGCTGCTTTTGGTCCGCTTCAACTTTACCAGCCGCTGCGGAATATCAACATCGATACTCGCGCTGGGATGGTAGAGGCTATCCTCTCCGAAATAAATGGCGAAGTCTACTTGCTGACCGGTTAGCCGGTCCCCCGGTACCACCATGAATTGTTTCGAGGCGCCGCGCATTTTAACTTCCTCCCGGTCGTTGCGGATCTGCAAGGTGACCGAATGGTCGGCTCCTTCGTCGGTCGTAGCATAAACCCGCGCCGCACGGAGTTCGAAGCGCCCGAGCAAACTCATGTTTTCCCCGATGTTGTCAATGGTTACCGACCGATCGGTGGACACGAAGCTGGGTACCTCACCGGCTTCCCGCGGACCGCTGGCCAGCACCCTGTCTTCGTATTGGCCGTAGATGATCTTATCGCCGAAGTACGGCGGATACTGCAGGTGAGCGGAATCCGATAGAAGCAGGTCCCGTTTCGTATTGACGTTGTAATCGACCAGCCGGACGAAGATGTCCGACGATAAGCCCACTCGCTGCCAATCGGTACGGCCTCCCTTGCCGTTGACCATCTCGTTGGTCAGGTCCACGTAGAGCTGCGTTTCCTGGATGATCAGGCTATCCTTTGCTTTCGATCCCTTGAACTGGTGCACCTCGTCGATGAAGAGCAGGGGTATTTCTTCAAAGCGAAAAGCGGGTTTGCCGCCCGCCACGTACCAGCCTTCACTGCTCTGGGTGTTATCCAGGCGGGAGCGAGTGAGAAAGTTCAGGGAGGTAGTCAGCACGTTATTCACGGAAGCAGGCGAGCTGGCGTAAACGTCCAACGTTTTCGTGAGCATGTCGTGAAATTCCCCGAAGAGTTGGGCCCGCTCGTCATCGGCCAGGGCGGTTTGGATGTCCAGGTAGTCTGCCATCGGTCCTTCCGCGCGGGCATTGAAATTCGCCAACAGCACGGAGTTCTGTACGATGCGCTTTTGTTGGGCCTCCGTAAAGCCTCCGCCGAGAAAACTACCGATGAAGTTGGCGTAGGCTTCCTCGGCGCGATCGTTCCGCGTCCCGGTCATGTAGGCTTCCAGCTGCTCCTCGTAGGCAACAAGATCCGCGTCCGGCTCCAACGCGGCTAGTTGGGCCCGGCAATTGATTGCTAGGAGTACAAAGGCACTCATTAAATAGGACCGCATAAATATTCTGTTCATTCGCGGATAAATTCTAACGCCCGCCAATCTTCACGGGCCACCGTCCGAAGGTGGGCAAATCCGGCCCGGCGATACCGATCGATCACCGAGTCAGCGTCCTGGAGTAAGATACCACTTGCGTAGACCCTTCCGCCCGGGCGCGTGTTCCCACTCAACGCCTCCGCAGATGCTAATAGTACGTTCCGATTTATGTTTGCCAGCACTAGGTCGTAGGGCATACCGGTCAGTATTTCATCGAGCGTTCCGACAACCAAACGGTCAAAAATAACATGGTTTGTCGCCGCGTTTTCCCTACTGTTCTCGATGGCCCACGGTTCGATATCCACCGCATCCACCTGGTCGGCTCCCAGTCGCTTGGCCAGTATTCCGAGCACGCCCGTGCCGCAGCCGTAGTCAAGCACCCGCTGTCCTGGAGCCGGATGCGCCGGGAAATGCTCCAGTAACAGTTCGCACATCATGTACGTAGTGGCGTGGTGTCCGGTCCCAAAGGACATTTTAGGGTCGATCACCAGATCGTACTTCACCTCCGGTACCGGGGGGTGAAACGTGGCACGAAGGGAGAGCCGGTCGTCAATGCGGATGGGCTGGAAACCGCTCTCCCAGATGGCGTTCCAGTTCTTCTCCTCCAGGTGTTCGGAATAGTACGTAAAGGCAAACCGGTCCTGCAAGGACCGTAACGTCGCGGTATCCCGCTCCAGTTGCTCCCGCAGGCCATAAGCCGTTACGCCAGTTTCGGTTTCCTCGAAGGAATCGAAGCCGGTATCGGCCAATAGGGCGATCAGCACGTCGACATCCTCGGCTGCACAATCAATCGGGTAAGCAGTGTACATGGGGCAGTTTATTCTGGTTGGGAAATAGCGCAAAGTAACCGGCTTTTACCGGGATGGAGTGGATACGGATAATCTATACCGGCCAAAGGATTGCCCTACTACCGCGTTACCGGGATGGGGGTAATCGCCGCCATCCCCCCCTTCGGCCGTCAGAAGATGGTAGGTCTCGCTGGTCGGTTAAGCTGATTAGCCGGCTGCGTAAAGGACCGGAACCCTACCTTGCGAACTCACGTATGCTAAGCAGTGAAGGTCCAACTGTACTTTATCGGCAAAACCAAGGAAAAATATCTCCGCACCGGCGAAGAGATATACGCTAAACGGCTGAGCCACTACTTACCCGTGGCCGTCGAGATACTCCCGGACATCCGCATGGCGGGAAAAATGAGTTCGGAGGAATTGAAGGAAGCGGAAGGCAAGCTCTTGCTGTCGCGCATTGGTCCGGAAGACCGGCTCGTGCTGCTCGACGAAGGCGGCGCGACGTACTCCAGCGTTGAATTATCCAGGTGGATGGAGAAAGAGTTACAGCGTCCGGCGCGGCGGCTGGTATTCGCGGTCGGCGGCGCATTTGGTTTTACCGAGGCGGTTTACGCCCGCGCGGATCAGCAATTGAGCCTCAGCCGGATGACGTTCAGCCACCAAATGGTCCGCTTGTTTTTACTGGAACAAATCTACCGGGCCATGACCATCCTTCGCAATGAGAAATACCATAATTCCTGAAGATGACGGAATTGCGGCGTGGCTTTCGTGCATTCGTGGCCCGGGAAAAGCTCTTCGGGCCCCAGGACCGCTTACTGCTGGCCGTCAGCGGCGGGTTGGACAGTTGTACCCTCGCTCACCTCTTGGCCACCGAAGGGTACACCTTTGGAATGGCCCACTGCAATTACCAGCTCCGGGGCGAAGATTCCGACGGTGACGAACGTTGGGTTCGGGAGCTGGCCACCCGCTACGGCTGCGCCTATCACGGCCGCACGGCTCCCCCCCCCCACCCGCGACCCGCAGGTTTTAACTTGCAGATCTGGGCCAGGCAAGTAAGGTATGATCATTTTAAGAAAATTCTGGATGAGTACCACTACACCACCTTGCTCACCGCTCACCAACTGGATGATAATCTGGAAACCCAGCTGCTGAATCTGCTGCGGGGAACCGGCCTAAGCGGCATGCGCGGCGTGCCCTTGCAAACCGCATTTCCCGTTGCACGGCCGCTGCTCTTTGCCGGGAAGGCCGATATCCTGGCGTACGCATTGGCTGAGGGGCTTACTTGGCGGGACGACCGTACCAATGCGGAGACCGACTATCTGCGCAACCGGCTTCGCCACACCGTCATTCCCGGTCTCCGGGCAGCCGGACTGACCGACGATAACCTGCGTCGCACGTTCGACCACCTGCGGTCCGCCGAGCGATTTTACCAAGACGGACTACTCGCCCACCCCGCCGTTACCCGAACGGAGGATTCCCTACGGATCGATCGGACGCTGGCTGGTTTGGGCGAACGGGACCTCCTTACCCTGCTATGGCACTACGGTAAGAACCTAGGCTTCACGGAGGATCAGTTCCGGCAGCTGGCGACCAAATCGGGTGCCTTCGAGGTAACCTCCGCGACCCACCGCGCGGTGGTTACGGAAGAGACCATCTTGTTTAGGCCGAAATCCAACCTGGTACCCGTAGCATCCACCGTGGAAAGGCTCCCCGCAACCGTGGTCTTCGGTCATCAAAAGATTCGCCTAGACGTGGTGGAAGCGCCGGCCGTGTTAGAGGAAAGGGGTATCGATTTTGTCCGGATCCCGCAACTTCCGTTGCACCTGCGGGCCCGCGCCCCCGGTGACCGTTTCGATCCACTGGGTATGCAGGGAAGGAAAAAGGTAAAGGACTTTTTTATCGACCAAAAAGTACCGCACTGGGAGCGGGACCTCACCCCCGTACTCGTGGATAGCGAAGGCCGGATCGTAGCTATCGTCGGGCACCGAATTGCGAACTCGTTTGCCGTCGGGCCGAACGATGAAAGGGTGTTACGGATACGCACCGAACGAGCAAGCCCCGAACTACCGTAGTAGTCCGGGGCTTGCCGAATAAAGGGCATTGCTGCCTATTCGGGAACCTTCGTGGGATCGAGCAGATCGTAGAACTGGTCCAGTCTCGGAAGGAGAATGATCCGGGTCCGGCGGTTGATGGAGCGGTTTTCGGCCGTCGTGTTATCGACCAGCTGGTTGTACTCTCCGCGGCCGGCGGCGATCAGGCGATTGGGATCGATATCGAACTTGTTTTCCAGGGCTTTGACCACCGCCGTAGCCCGGAGGACGGAAAGGTCCCAGTTGTCCTTCACACAGTTGGTGTTGATGGGCACGTTATCGGTGTAGCCTTCCACCATGATCTCCAGGCTGGGGCGGCTTTTCGCAATCGAGGCGATCTTTTCCAGCACCTCGGCGGCGCGGTCGGTGATCTGGTAACTTCCGCTCTTGTAGAGCATCTTATCGGAGAGGTTGATGTAAACCACGGTCTTATCTACCTCGATGGTTACGTCCTCGTCCTCGATACCGTCACGCAGTACGCTTTTGAGGTTGACGGCCAGGGCGAGGTTGATGGAGTCGGCGCGCGACTTGGCAGCCTGCAGTACCCGGATATAACGATCCTTCCCTTCAAGCTGAGAAAGGGTCTGGCTGATGTTCTGGCTGGCTCCCTGACTGAGGTTGGTCAGCCCTTCGAGCTGGGTCAGCTGGCGATCGCGTTGCTCCCGGAGGTCCACGACTTGTTCTTCACGCAGGGTGGCCTGGGCGTTGGCGGTTTCCAGTTCGTTTTCCAACTGGAGCTCCCGGCGTTCGCACTCCGCGAGCTGCTGGGCGTAGCGATTCAGCTCCTGATCGCGCTGGGCGATGAGCTCGTCACGGGAAGTGACGTCGGCCTGGAGTGACTCGAATTTCTTTTTGCTTACACAGGAGGTGAGGCCCAGTAAAAGGACCAGGAAGAGCAGGGAATTTTTTAGCATAGCAGAAAAAGGTTGGGAGTAAGGAGTGCCCAAATGGGCGAACAGGTAAGGCGAACGGACTCGTTGACGGCTTGCCCGATCGACTGTCCAATAGAGACCCGCGAAGATTGGGAAATTCTACACCACGCCCAAATATTTGTGGAATTTCGTGTAAATGTTTGTGCCTAATTGTCGTTTTCCGGTGCACCGGCTGGCGTTCCGATACTATGACGGACACCCGCAAGTCCGGTCACCCTACTGCTTCAAAAAATTTATCCCCGCCACCCGGTTTTCGTCCGTAACCCGGAGGTAGTACCAACCCGCCGGCAGCCCCGAAAGATCCGCTTCAAGTCCTACCGGATCGACGCGGTAGCGAAAAAATGCCGCCCCCCCCACCCTTCGGCCCATGGCGTCGAATAGCTGTACTTCCGCGTTTTCGGGTAAAGCACGTGCGGTGGTCAGTACCTGCAACCTCCCGGACGTCGGATTGGGAAAGGCGATTTGGATGCCGAAAGCTGCCCCTTCTTCCAGGCAATCGTCCAATATAGCGGCCTGAGCGGCACCTGCGTCAATAATGCCGCCGGTAACCGTGATCCCCGACAGGCTGGATTCGGGCCTGACGGAAGCCAGGATCGCCGCGCGGACGCGCAGGGCCGCCGGGGCGGGATCGGTCCTGGCGCCTGCCTCCAGACTCGGGCACGATGGTGTAGCGTAGAGCAAGGAAATCGCTCCCGTAACGTAGGGCGCCGCGGCGCTGGTGCTACCGAACGTACCGTAGGTGTTGCCGGGTCGGGTAGTATAACTCTGCTCACCGGGGGCGGCGAGATCTACGTTTTCCCGGCCGTACCCGGAAGCGGCAAACAGCCCGTCGTCCGCATCTACGTTCGTCACGCCGATGAGAAAATTACTGGGGCAGTCTATCGGCATATCGCCGGCCAGATCGGCGTCGCGACCGACGTTGGCCACACTGGCGGCGGTGAGCACGCCCACCTGACCCAGACGGTCGTACATATCGCCCCACACGGGAAAATCCTCACAGGTGGCGTCCTCGATACCGAAACTGGCGTTCGTGGCCACGACGAATGCGCCCGCGCTGCCGCCCGTGCGGTTGTATTCGCTTCGCTGATCGATCACGTATTGGTAGGCGGCGATGATGTCCGCCACGGTACTGATGGTGAAGAGCATCAGCCGCGCTTGCCAGTTGGTACCCGTTACGCCGGTGGCATTGTTGCCAGTGGCCCCCAGCAAACCGGCGACCGCCGTACCGTGCACGTCGGCGGGGTGGTCAGGCGATTGGTCTACGAAGTTCCAGCCGTTGGTGTCGTCTACGAAGCCATTGGCGTCATTATCGATACCGTCGCCGGGGATCTCGGCTTCGTTCTTCCAAATATTTCCCAGGAGATCCACGTGGTCCGTATCGAATCCAGCGTCGAGTACGGCGGTGACAATGGGAACTCCTCCGGCGGTGCGGCCACCGGTCGTCAGGTTCCAGGCTTCCTCGTACCCAGAGCGTTGCATGTTGGCCTGCCGGAAATACTGGGGATCGTTCGGTACTTCCCGGAAAGCTACCCGATGGTTGTACTGCACGGTCACGGCCCCCTTTTGTTCGAGTAGTGCCCGCTGCGCACTAGCGGCTGATTCGGGCGTCGGAAACCGGAGCAAGGCGATATCCTCGGTCAACCACTGATACGTGGCGGTGGCAATGGTATGCCGTTTGGCTGGCATTGCCGGGCTTTCCCAGCGGCAGATCAGTTCCGTCGTGATGCGCTGGGCCGGAGCAAAGGCCGGACCTAAGGTGATCAGCCAAAACAGCCATGTACCACGCATCATCGTTGTTAATATGTTTCGTCCCGTCGCAGGAGCCGCTCGCCCAGTACGCGGGTCCGGTAAGCCACCGTAGCCATCCAGCCGCCAAATAGGGTCCAGCCAATGATGGTTGGATAGAATACCATGCGCATCGTATTGTCGAGATCCTCTCCGCCCATGGCCGGGTTGCCTTCGGCCCCTGGGTGGAGGCTAGTGGTGCTGAGTCGGGGAAGAATATAGATCAGCGGAATCAGGCAGACGAAAGCAAAGATGTTATAGACGGCTCCGAGACGGGCTCGCCGCTCCGGATCGGGGAAGGCCGCCCGCAGCACGAAATACCCGCCGTAGATCAGCAGCGCGATCAGGGTAGTAAACTGCTTGATGTCCCAGTTCCAGAAGCTTCCCCAGGTGTACTTGGCCCAGACCGCGCCGGTAAGGAGTCCGAGCACACCGAACAACATTCCCACGCCGGTGAATACCACGGCCCAGGTATCCGCCCGCTCCAGTTTGCTAATTTCGGAAAGGGGTACGACATCGGGGATTTCCGCACGGTCCTGCTTGGTTTTGCGCCGCAGGTACTTGACGGAGTACGTCACCGCCGCAATGAAGAGGAACATCATCGCGAACCAGAGACTGACGTGAAAGTAGGTGTTGCGGATGGTTTCCGACAGCAGGCTGCGGTAGGGATAAGACATGCCATCATAGGCCGTCAGGTCTCCCTTCTGCATCGCGGTACGCTGCCATGCCTCCTGCACGCCGGCCAGATCGGGCGGCGCTGCGGACTGCCGGATGACAACCACGTCGGGAGAAACAAAAGCCCCGCTACCGGGACCACTGACAATGAGGGAAAGTTTCTTGTTTTCCGGACGATCGGCCGGAAGAAAGGCGGGTACTTCAAAGGTAACCGTGGCACGGCGATCGTCCACCACGTCCACCCGGGAGGCTTCCAGGGCGTAGCCATCCCCGTAGTTAAGCCACGCACGGGTAGCGCCCTCATCCGCGGTAAACTCCGTATTGTAACCTACCAGGTCGAAACGCTGGGTCGTGCCGAGTTGCGCTGCATTGGGGGTTACGGAGAGCAGGTTGGGCTTCAGGGGCACCAACATACCGGCGGTGATCGCGTAAACCAGGATCAGGACGCTCAGTACTTTCCACCAGCTTTGGCCCATCAATCTTTCCATGCCGCAAAGGTAGCGCTTGAACTTCTCCTCCACCACGCACCTTGCTGACAGGCAGATATTTTGACCGCAAAATGCCACGGCGGAAAGAAAATTTTCAACCTGGAGCCGTTTCGATTACTTTAATTAACGCAAAGCGCTACCCTATGTCTGACGAAATTCGCAATGGTACGATCCTCCTGGCCGAGCCTTTCATGCTTGACCAGAACTTCAAGCGGAGCACCATACTCCTGGTAGAGCACAACGAGGAAGGCAGCTTGGGCTTTATCATTAACCATAAGGTGAATATGCGGGTAGACGAACTGGTGAAGGACTTCCCCGAGTTTGACGCCCCGGTCTACTTCGGTGGCCCCGTAGGAACGGATACCGTCCATTATCTGCACAATAAAGGAGAGATTCTGGAGGGCAGTGACGAGGTTGTGAAAGGTATTTACTGGGGAGGAGATTACCAGAAACTGAAGGTGCTCATCGACCAAAAGCTGATCACCCCTCAGGACATCCGCTTCTTCGTTGGCTACAGCGGCTGGTCGGAAAAGCAGCTCCAGGAGGAACTAGCGGGAGGTAGCTGGGTCACGGCCAGAATGTATCCGAATTACCTATTCAAGAGCCAGCCTGAAAAGCTCTGGGCCCAGGTAATGCATAATAAGGGCAACACCTTCAGTGTTATCGCCGGTATGCGGGAGGAGCCCACTTATAATTAGTTGCTCCGATCGCCTAACTTTGTCGCATGCACTCAGCCGCAACCACATCCTTGCGCTCCCTTCTCATGGAGGAAGGTAGAGTCTGCCTGCCCGGAATAGGCACGCTGCTCGTGGTCGAACAACCGGCAATGGTTAGCCTGATCGAAGGCCGGGCCTCCGCTCCCTGCGCCCGCGTCGCCTTCAACGGGAACCTGGTAGTGGACGACGGCCGATTGCGGCGAGAGATCGGTCCCGAAGACGCCGAAGCGTTCGTCCGCCAGACACGGGATAGTCTAGAAGCGGGCCGCACCGTCCTGCTCGACGGTATCGGTAAACTGTACCGGCATCAGGACGGTGATGTCCGCTTTTCCCCGGGAGCCACCAACTTCAGCAAAGAATCCTTCGGACTTCCCGAGATTAATCTGAAACCGATCGTCCGGAAGGAAAAACCTGCGGCAGTTCCACCACGCCCCTCCGCCGCGCCAAACCAGGAGGTAGTAGTGGCCAAGTCCGCGTGGCCGATGCAATACCGGGGCGTGCTATGGTACGCGGCCGGACTGGCCGGCCTGCTGCTGGTTCTCTACCTGTTGTTCCGGCTGGGCGGAGCGATTGGGGAGCAGTTTGCCACCCCCGACGATCGACCCACTGCCCGGGAGCGCGCGCCCGCGCTTGTCAGGCCGGCGGAAGATGCAGCCCTGATCGACGCAAACGATGTCCGGCCGGCGGCGCCCCCTACCCTCGAACCTTCCGCGACGGTAGTGCGGCCCCCGGAAGACCAGCCAATCGCTAGCCAGACGAATACCGCCATCATCGCCATCGGTCTCTACGCCCGCCAACGCAACGTCGACAAACAGGTCCGGCGACTGAGCGAGGCGGGATACACTCCCTTCACGGAGGAGGTCGGTCGCAATACCCGACTCGGGGTCGAAGTCACCTAT
Source organism: Neolewinella xylanilytica (assembly GCF_002934605.1). Lineage (GTDB taxonomy): Bacteria > Bacteroidota > Bacteroidia > Chitinophagales > Saprospiraceae > Neolewinella > Neolewinella xylanilytica. The sequence continues at coordinate 1,868,818 of NZ_PTJC01000006.1, read as the reverse complement.
TCGGATGAAAGCCGGCTACGGCAGGTACTTCGGGAAATTCGCGCCAGGTATACTTCGGATGCCTTCGTCATGCGGGTGAACGGCGAGGAACGCCGGCCCGAGCAACGCTGAGTTGGTAGTCCCAATGGAAAAAGCCCCGACCCATTTAAGGATCGAGGCTTCGTAGAACTAGGAAGTTCTGTGCCGGAGGGGGGAGTCGAACCCCCACGCTCGTAAAAGCACACGCCTCTGAAACGTGCGTGTCTACCAGTTTCACCACTCCGGCATTTTGGAGTTCCCGGTAAGGGGCCGCAAAGATATACGGCCCAACTTAATTTCCAACAACCCAGACAAATTTTTTTGCCTGGATTCGTACCGCCAGTGGGAATCGAACCCACACTCCCGAAGGAACTGGATTTTGAATCCAGCGCGTCTACCAATTCCGCCATAGCGGCCGGTACGTCCGGAGCGTTTTCCGGAGCGAGGGCAAAAGTAAGCGTCGCTGGCTTACCCTACAACCAGTTCGGCAATTAAATCGTACTCCGTGGCGTCGGTTACCCTGGCGGTGACCATATCCCCCGTCCGCAGGTAGGCGCTGTTGGCATCCAGATGGACTTCGTTGTCTACATCCGGACTGTCATACTCCGTACGCCCGACGTAGTGGTCGCCGTCCTTCCGGTCGATCAGTACGGTCACTTCCCGGCCGATGCGCTGCTCGTTGAGCTGTAGACTGATCTCCCGCTGGATTTCCATGAGTCGCGCCGCGCGGTCTGCCTTCACCTCCGCCGGCACGTCGTCTTCTGCGTCGTAGGCGCGGGTATCTTCCTCGTGGGAATACTGAAAGACTCCGAGTCGCTCGAACCGCATCTCGCGGACGAAATCGCACATTTCCTCGAATTCAGCCTCGGTCTCTCCGGGGTACCCCACCAGGAAGGTGGTGCGGATGGCAATATCGGGCACGGCCTTCCGCGCGTAAGCGATCAGGTCGGTGGTTTCCTGGCGGGTAATTTGCCGCCGCATCCGTTGTAACACCGCATCCGAACCGTGTTGCAGCGGGATGTCGAGGTAGTTACAGACTTTCGGCTGCGCCCGCATCACGTCGAACACCTCCCGGGGAAACTTGGAAGGATAGGCGTAGTGCAGGCGGATCCACCGAATGCCCTCCACCGCCGCCAGCGCCTCCAGCAGATCCCCTAGTTTACGGGTTTTGTAGAGGTCCAGGCCGTAATAGGTGAGCTCCTGGGCGATTAGCATCAGTTCCTTGACACCATTCCGGGCGAAGTGCTCGGCCTGGCGTACCAGTTCTTCGATCGGTCGACTGATATGGTCTCCCCGCATCAAGGGGATGGCACAAAAAGAACAGGTACGGTTACACCCCTCGCTGATTTTGAGGTAGGCGTAGTGCTCCGGGGTAGTGATGAATCGCTCCCCGATCAGATCGTGTTTATAATCCGCTTCCAGGCGGGCGAGCAGTCCCGGTAATTCCATGGTACCGAAAAAGTCGTCGACCTCCGGGATCTCCGCTTCCAGGTTGTCCTTGTAGCGCTGACTAAGGCAGCCCGTCACGTAAAGTCGTTCGATCTCGCCGCGCGACTTCCGATCGGCGTAGTCCAGAATGGTATTGACACTCTCTTCCTTGGCCAGGTCGATGAAGCCGCAGGTATTAACGATGACGATGTTGGCCTCCTGATTACTATCGTGTTGCACGTCGTAATCGTTGGCCTTCAGCTGGGTGATGATGTTCTCGGAATCGACCAGATTCTTGGAACAGCCGAGCGTGATGACGTTGACCTTGTCGGGTCGTAGCGTTCTGGTTTTCATACGGTTCCGGATTAGCGGCCGCAAAGGTACGCATTGTATGCCAGCCCGGGAAGGGGTACGATTTAGTAAACCCTTCCCATCATGTCGTGCTCGACAATCGCGCGCTTCAACTCCAGGAAGTCCACCTCCGCCTGGTGGCTGTATACCACCTCCCCGCCCGGCTCCACGAGTATGGTATAGGGCAAGGCCCCGTTCCAGCTGGAGTCGAGCGCTTCGACCAGTTCATAAATATTGTCTCCGGTAAATAGGTAATTAGCCACGCCGGAATGCACCTTCTCTAGGAAGGCCAGGGCGCGATCCGCTTTATCGGGCTTGTCGGCCGAGATGGACACGAACTCAAAATCCCGCGCCCCGTACATCCGCTGGAGCTTGATGAACTCCGGATATTCCATGACACAGGGGCCGCACCAGGTAGCCCATACGTTGATCAGGCGAAGTTTATCACTGTCCTCGTTAGCCACCAGTTCCCTTACCTTTTCCTGATCGGCGGACTGCAGACTCACTTGGCGCGCCCGCCAGTCCGCTTCGGATTTTTCGTTGTATTCGGTCTTCCATGCCCACTTGGTAGAGCAACCGAAGGTAGGTGTCGTTGGCTCGGGAACGGCCTCACCGGCCAGGAGTGCATCGGTGGCGGCGCGTAAATCCTCGGCATTCGCCGTTCCGGGCCGTTCGCTTTTGTCAATCCTCCCCGTATACCGGAGCACCCGATCCGCATCCAGGATGAAAATATGAGGAGTAGCCACCGGACCGTACTGCAGCGATACCTGGTGGTCGTCGCCATCGTAGAGGTAGGGGAAGTTATAACCGGCATAGTCTGCTCGGACGGCTAGCTTGTCGTAATCGTCATTAAGATCGGTATACCCCAGCTCCTCGTACAGCAAACCAAGCGGGCTATTAGGGCTGATAGCGATGACCTGCACCCCCTTGTCACGGTAGGCGTCTTGAAAATCGATGAGTCGCTGCTCGTACGCCTGGGCGGTCGGACAATGATTGGCGGTGAAGGCCAGTACGAGGACGGCGGCGTCGGAATAGTCGTCCAGACCGTGCATTTTTCCGTCGGCGCCGGGTAAAGTGAAATCCGGAGCCCGGCTACCTACGGCCAGCGTCTCGACCTCCTGCTTGGCCACCGGCTGCGGATCGGCTTCGTAGCTCGGGGCCGGAGTAGCTTCCTGGGTGGTCGTGGCGGGAGCGTCCCCCTCCTCCGCTCCGCAAGCGAGATAAAAGATAAAGGGAAAGAGGAATAGGAGCCTGTTCATAATCGACGTTTAAGACGCCTAAAATACGATTGATTTAGACATCGGATGTGTCAGTACTGCCAAAACGGCAGTACTGACACATCCGATGTCTTACCCCACCGTCGCGCCGGCCGCGACCATCTCCACTATCGCTCGTTCCCCGTCGCCGGGTTGGAGCTCCACCGGGCGAGAGGCTTCCTGGATCAAGGTTACCGCGAAACCTTCCCGCAGTCCGTCCAGCACCGTAAACTTGACGCAGTAATCGAGAGCCAGGCCCAGCACGTGGATGTTGCGGATCCCACGTTCCCGTAACCATTCCGCCATACCGGTAGCTTTGCGGTGGCCGTTGTCGTAGAAGCCGGAATAGCTGTCGATCTCCGGATCGGTTCCCTTGCGGAAGACCCGATCGATTCCCTCGACGTTCAGGTCGGCAACGAACTCGGAACCCCAGGTATCCTGCACGCAGTGAATTGGCCAGAGCACCTGTTGCAGCCCGTTGAGGTCGATCACCTGCCCGGGTTTGCGCCACATGTGGTTGGCCGCGAAGGAGCCGTGATTGGCGGGGTGCCAGTCCTGGGTGGCCACAACCGTCGGGTATTCGGACATAAGCCGGTTGGCAATGGGCACCACGCGATCGCCCTCCGGTACGGGGAGCATGCCGGTGGGCATGAAATCGACCTGAAGGTCTACGATAATGAGTGCGGTGTCCTGGGGAGCCATAAACTGCTTTTGTTACCTAGATAATCCGTTGCCGGGCCGGAGGTTTAACCAAATGGCTGCGTGGCCCGTTGTTTGCTTGGCACCCGCGCTCCGTCGCCCTACCCTCTTTCTATGAAGTTTACCGATTATCCCCTTTCCCAGGAACTGAAGACCAGCATCGGCAAGCAGGGCTGGAAACGGCCGACAGATATCCAATACCGGGCGATCCGCCCCATCCTGGACGGGGAAGACGTGCTGGCCATCGCCCAGACGGGGACGGGAAAGACCGCGGCCTTCGCTATTCCCATTCTGCAGAAACTGCACGAACGTAAGCAAAGCCAGTGGCGGGAGTCTGGCATCAGCTGCCTGGTCATGGTGCCTACCCGCGAACTTGCCCTTCAGCTTACCAAAGTCTTTACCGCCCTCGCGCGGGGCACCGGGGTCAACGTTCTTGGCCTGACCGGCGGGGTCGAGATCGAACCGCAGATAGCCAAACTAACCAAGGAGCTGGACCTCCTCATCACCACGCCCGGGCGGATGTACGACCTACTGGGAAGGCAGCTACTGCGGCTGGAGCGGGTGGATATCCTCGTACTCGACGAGGCCGACCTCATGCTCGACCTGGGCTTTATCGAAGACATCCGCGGGGTGATCGGCCACCTGAAGCGGAAGCACCAAACGCTCTTTTTTTCGGCTACCATCGACGAGCGCATCAAGAAACTGGCCTACTCGCTGGTCAAGAACCCGATCCGGATCCGCATTTCCCCCAAGGACCCGGTGAGTAAAAACGTTGACCATTCCGTCGCTTTCGTGGAGATGGACGATAAACGCTTTTTCCTGGAGCGAATGGTAAAAGAAAACGAGGACGCAAAACTGTTGGTTTTCGCACGCACTCGGGTACGTTGCGAACGGATTGCCAAAGCGATGGACCGCGTCGGGATTGCCACCATCACCCTCCACGGTGACATGGAACAAGCGGAGCGGGAAGCGGCTTTAGATGGCTTTCGCGCCGGGGCGGAGCGGGTCATGGTCGCGACCGACGTCAGTGCCCGAGGCATCGACATTCCGGACGTAACGCACGTGGTGAATTACGACCTTCCCGAGCAGGCGGATAATTACGTCCACCGGGTCGGACGCACGGGACGGGGCAAACGCCGCGGCGTTGCCTATTCCTTCTGCGCCCCCGACGAGCAACCCCTGTTGCAGGCAATTGAAAACTACACCGGCCACGCGATCCGGGTCGTCCCACTCGATAAAAGCGAATACCAGCAGACCCTGACCCTGAGTAAGGAAGACCAGATGGGGCTGGCCGATCTGCTGGATGAAGTAGAAAAAGTGACCAGTAAGCGCAAGGGAAAGCGAAAATAAGTCGGAGCGGCTCCGCTACAGCACGCTCGCCGTTTCTAAAAAATCCCCCTTGGTATTTACGTCCGACACGATGTATAAAACGGCCACCGTCCCGAAGAGCATTGACATCGCCAGGTTCCCATAAAAGCCACGCTGGGCCAAAGGGTCTTCCGTTAAGTATACCCACGATTCCAGGATCGACATGTCGTATCCGTGCAATTCGATATAGAAGGTGAAGAAGGTGGCGGCTACCAGTAGCAGTAGGTTGACGGCGATAAGGACGGGTTTGGTGCCCCCGCCCATGGTCCCCCCGGCTTTTCGGTATCCGTGGACGGACAAAATGGCAATCAGGAAGGCCAAGAAGGTGGTGATCAGCTCGAAGTAATATGCGACCAATACCCAGACGATAACACCCAGGGTACCCCACGCACAGGCACCCACGGCCCCGAATAAATACCCCTGCTCTTCTTCCTTACGCAGCTGGCTCTCCCGCTCGATTTTTCGTTGAAGTTCCTCACGCTCCGACTTGCTCAATAGGGTACCCTTGCCGTTATGGACGTAGGCAAGTCGCGCATCTTCGTTGATAAATGTCGAAAAATGCGGACGCACTCCGGAGGTTTCTAAAGTTGCGATGAGTAGCGCGATCGCTTGCTCCAGTTTAGCAACCTTCGTAGAGCGAAGGGTTTCCAAAAAGCGAATAGCCACCGAGCGGTCGGTCGTTTCCACGGAGGCAAAGCCCACCTCTTCTTTGCGGGCATTTATGGCCTCAACGATTGCGGATTGGGTGCCTTGATCGAGTAGCGTCGTCTCGACGCAGATTAGCTTGAACTGAGGGTTTGCCAGGATTCCGCCCTGAAAAATATTGACCTGGAAGCCATGTTCCAGTCCGAAAACGGAATCCGTACCCCGGTGCCATCCTTTAGCTTTACCAAAAGCTTTTAGCTTTTTGCCGACCATCGCTGCTTTATCTGTTTTGCGGCAAACCCGGACGTGACGGCCTTGGCGGTCACGAATTTTGCGATCAGGTTTACCGGTGAAAGCAGGGAACGCTGATAGCCATCCGAGCCATATACTATTCGGAAGCTTTAACTAATTGAGCCAAGTGACAAAATTATATTTATGCTCACCCCCTTGCGCCGTATATAAATCGCTCCGAACTTTGCGGCCGATTTCAACTCACCCACAGAAAACTGGCCGTTGCCTATGCGCGCTCATACACCCAAACCAACCCGTAGCACCCTGCAGAATCGTCGCCTTAACCGGGCTATCCTTGCTGCACAACTGGATCACAGCCCGGCCTTTCGGGCGGTTTATCGTCGCTCGGAATTCCCTCCCGCACGGCGCAGGGACATTGCCCTGGCCATCACGGGAAGTTTACTGATTTTCGCGATCCTGCTGCTTACCATAGTTGGTGCACGCTAGGCTTGATGCGTTCCTGGTAAATTTTATTCATCGCCGCTATCTCGCTCGGAGTCAACGGTTTCCGATCTGCGACCGATAAATTGGATGTGAGGTGCTCCAGCTTGGAAGCGCCGGGGATAATGCAACTTACCTCAGGGAAGCTCAGTATCCACTGTAGAGCAATGGGAGCCAAGTTTTCCTGACCCGGGAAGAGCTTCTTGAGTTCCGCGACCGCAGCCAGTCCTTGTTCGTAATCGATGCCGCTGAAGGTTTCTCCTTTATCAAAAGCTTCGCCGTTGCGATTGAAGTTGCGGTGGTCTTCCGCACCGAAGGTGGTGTCTTTGGTAAATTTCCCGGTCAGCAGGCCACTCGCTAGTGGTACCCGCGCGATGACGCCAACGTCGTGCTTTTTCACCAGGTCGAAGAAGAGCTCGGCGGGGCGCTGGCGGAAGACGTTGAAGATGATCTGCACCGACGCCACGTTGGGATACTCCATCGCCTTGATGGCTTCCTCTACCTTTTCCACGCTTACGCCAAGGTGCTGGATTTTCCCCTCTTCCTTCAGTCGCTCGAAGAGGCCGAAGATCTCCGGCCGGTAGTATACGTCGTTAGGAATGGAGTGCAGCTGGATGAGGTCGATCCGTTCGATCTTCATCCGGCGCAGGCTCTCCTCGACGTAGCCGCGGAGGGCCTCGACGGTGTAGTTTTCGTTCGTATGCGGATTGATCTGCCGGCCACACTTGGTAGCTACGTAGATGTATTCGGAGCGTTCGCGGACTACCTTGCCGACGGCCTTTTCGCTAAGCCCGTCGGAGTAGACGTCGGCGGTATCGATGAAATTGACGCCGCCGTCGATGGCCTCGTTGAGGATCCGCTCGGCTTCCTGATCGTTGAAGGGGTCGCCCCACTTGCCACCTACCTGCCAGGTGCCGAGGCTGATTTCACTGACTTCGAAATTGGTTTTTCCTAGTTTGCGATAATTCATGCTGGTATTTTCCAGTGCTAACGGGGCGACGGCGCGCAGGTGCGAAGATTTCCGAATCAGGCAAAATCCAGTTCCAGCCGGCCCTCGTCGCGGCCTTCCAGCACGGACTCTCCACCCCGCAGGAACGCATCCACCGAGCGAGCACACTCCCGTCCTTCGGCAATCGCCCAAACGACCAGGCTCTGCCCGCGGCGCATATCCCCGGCGGCGAACACCTTCGGCACGGAGGTTTGGTAGTTGTGCTCCGGACTGGCGGCTACGTTCTTCCGCGCGTCCAGGCCGACCCCCAGCTTGTCGAGCAACCCTTCGTGCTGGGGATGCATGAAGCCGGCGGCAATGAGGAGGAGTTGACAAGGAAGTTCCCGTTCGCTACCCGGTATTTTGACGAAGGTGTTGCGACCGGTTTGGTCTTTGCCCCAGCGAATGTTGACAGTTCGGACCGCCCGCAGGTGGCCTTCGTCGTCCTTCAGGAAGGCCTCGGTCAGCACCGCCCATTCCCGTTCGCAGCCTTCCTCGTGGCTGGTGGAGGTGCGCAGGATCATCGGCCAGTTGGGCCAACTGTCCGGGGTCCGCTCGGAGGGGGGCATGGGCATGATTTCGATCTGAGTGACGGAGCGCGCGCCGTGGCGGTTGCTGGTGCCGACGCAGTCGGCTCCGGTGTCTCCCCCGCCGATAACGAGGACGTCCTTGTCCCGGGCGTGAATCTCATACAGGTCGCTGAGGTCGTCTCCCGCTACCCGTTTGTTGTTCTGCTCAAGAAATTCCATCGCGAAGTGTACGCCCTGGGCTTCCCGCCCCTCGCTGGGGATGTCCCGCGGAATGGTTGAACCGCCGGCAAGTACGACGGCGTCATGCTCCCGGACAAGCTGCCGGGCGTCGACGTTCTCCCCAACGTTTGCGTTTGTGCGGAACTTCACCCCTTCGGCGGCCATCAACTCGATGCGGCGGTCGATGACCCACTTTTCCATTTTGAAATCGGGGATACCGTAGCGCAGCAATCCCCCGATCCGGGTGTTGCGCTCGAAAACCGTTACCGTGTGTCCGGCCTTGTTGAGCTGGGCGGCGGCGGCCAGTCCGGCGGGCCCGGATCCGATCACGGCAACGGATTTACCGGTGCGGCTGGCGGGTGGGTTCGGGCGGGCGTAGCCGCGTTCAAAGGCTTCCTCGGCGATACTTTTCTCGATGTGCTCGATGGCCACCGGGGGCTGATTGATGCCCAGCACGCAGGCCGACTCACAGGGAGCGGGACAGATACGCCCGGTGAACTCGGGGAAATTGTTCGTGGAACTTAGGATCTCGAAGGCCTCGCGCCAGTCCTCTTCATACACCGCGTCGTTGAACTCGGGAATGATGTTACCGAGCGGACATCCGCTGTGGCAAAAGGGCACGCCGCAGTCCATGCACCGGCTGGCCTGGGTGATGGTCCGCTCTTCCGACATCGGCTCGTAAAGCTCCTGCCAATCCGTCTTGCGCACCTCGACGGGGCGCTTGTCGGGCAATTCACGCGTGTACTTGAGAAATCCGTTGGGATCTGCCATGGTTGTTAATTTGTTGCCCAGCTTGGCGGGCGTGGCTTGTAGTAATGAATAAGTGGAGAATAGCCCCAAGGGCGGGAGATGGATAGATCAGCTGACCGCGGCGACTTTCACCGTCACGTCGGGCTTTTCACCTTTTTTCTCCAGTACCGCCTTGTAATCGCGCGGCATCACCTTGACGAACTGCGCTTCCTCCGCTTCCCAATTATTCAGCATATCCAGGGCCCGCTTGGAGCTGGTGTAGGCGAAGTGATTACGCACCATTTGCTTGAGCAGATCGCGATCGAAATCGTTTAACTCCTCCCGGTCGGCCATATCCGTATTGAGGCTTTTGTGGAACTTCTTCTCCGGGTCGTATACGTAGGCCATTCCGCCCGACATACCCGCCCCGAAGTTTTTACCGGTCTGACCCAGAACGACGACCACGCCGCCCGTCATGTACTCGCAACCGTGGTCACCAAGCCCCTCGACGACGGCCTTCATCCCGGAGTTGCGTACCGCGAACCGTTCGCCGGCCATGCCCTTGATGTAAGCCTCGCCCGAGGTAGCCCCGTAAAAGGCCACGTTGCCAATGATGATGTTTTCGTGGGGATCGAAAGTAGAAATGCGATCCGGCACGACGATGAGGCGGGCTCCCGAAAGTCCCTTGCCGAAGTAGTCGTTGGCCTCCCCTTCGAGAAGGAACTCGATGCCCTTAGCCGTAAAGGCGCCAAAACTTTGACCGGCCGAACCCCGGAACCGGAACTTGATCGCCCCGTCGGGAAGTCCCTCGGCGTGGAACCTGCGGCTCACCTCATTGGATAGCATGGCGCCGACGCTGCGGTCGGTATTCTTGATGTCGAAGCTACCCGTCACCGGTTCCATTTCTTCCAGGGCATTCTTGGCGGCGGTAATCAGTCGGCGATCCAGAACGTCGTCGATGCCGTGATCCTGCTCCACCCGTTTGTAAAGGCCTACGGTCTCGTCGGCTACCTCTTTGTACAGGATCGGGCTAAGATCGAGGCTGCGGTACTTCCAGTGCTCGATCTCGCTGTTCATTTTCAGGTGCTCCACCCGGCCCACCATTTCATTGACGGTGCGGAAGCCGAGTTCGGCCATGATGGTGCGCATGTCCTCGGCGAGGAAGCGGAAGAAGTTGATTACGTGTTCCGGATCGCCGGTGAAGCGCTTCCGCAACTCCGGATTCTGGGTTGCGATACCCACCGGACAGGTATTAACGTGGCATTTGCGCATCATGATGCAGCCCTCCACGACCAGCGCTGCGGTGGCTACGCCGTACTCCTCCGCACCGAGCAGCGTGGCAATTACCAGGTCGCGGCCGGTACGGATCTGGCCGTCGGTTTGCAGCGTTACCCGGTCGCGCAATTTGTTGCGGACGAGGGTTTGGTGACTTTCCGCCAAGCCGAGCTCCCAGGGTAATCCGGCGTGCCGGATCGAACTGAGCGGACTGGCGCCGGTACCGCCGTCGTGACCGGAAATGAGAATAGCGTCGGCGTGCGCCTTGGCGACCCCGGAAGCAATGATCCCGACGCCGGCCTTGGATACGAGTTTGACGTTAATGCGGGCGCGGCGGTTGGCATTTTTCAGATCGAAAATCAACTGAGCCAAATCCTCGATACTGTAGATATCGTGGTGGGGCGGCGGAGAGATGAGGCCCACTCCGGGGGTCGATTTCCGTACCCGGCCAATCCAATCGTCGACCTTATGACCAGGCAGCTGACCTCCTTCGCCGGGTTTTGCTCCCTGAGCCATCTTAATCTGGAGCTCGTCGGCGTTCGTGAGGTAATGGCTGGTTACGCCAAAGCGCCCGGAAGCCACCTGCTTGATGGCCGACCGCATGTTCCGGCCCTTTTCGTCTAGTTCGAAGCGGATTTCATCCTCTCCCCCTTCTCCGGAGTTAGAGCGGGCGCCGATCTTGTTCATCGCGATCGCCAGCGTGGTATGGGCCTCCCAACTGATCGATCCGAACGACATCGCCCCGGTCGCGAATCGCTTCATGATTTCTTCAGCCGGTTCAACCTCCTCGACGGGAATAGGATCGCCCTTCCGGAAGGTAAGCAGTCCCCGCAGGGTAAGCGCCTTTTCCGCCTGCTCGTTGATGGCGTCGCGGTAACGGTAGTACGCATCCTGGTCGTTCTTCCGGGCGGCGATCTGTAGGTAGTGAATGCTCTTCGGGTTGAAGGTGTGGGCTTCCCCGCGGCGCTTCCATTGGTACACGCCCCCGACTTCCAATTTTGGATTCGGAACGTATTCCTTCGGGAAAGCCAGGCGGTGGCGAACCATGACCTCGCTGGCCAACCCGTCGTACCCGATACCTTCGATCCGGCTAATCGACCCCCGGAAGCATTCATCCACGACTTTCCGGTTAAGTCCAAGAATCTCAAAGATTTGCGCCCCCTGATACGACTGGAGGGTTGAGATGCCAATCTTCGACATGATCTTCAGTACGCCCTTACCGATCGCCTTGCGGTAAATCTTGATTACGTCCTTCACTTCGTAGCCTTCCGCCTCGAAGACATTACGGGCGTGCAAGTCGGCGAGGGCAGCATAGGCCATGTACGGGTTGACGGCACTGGCCCCGTAACCGATAAGGGTAGCCACATGATGGGTTTCCCGGATGTCACCACTCTCAACGACCAAACTCGTCTTGGCCCGGAGGCCCAACTCTACCAGGTGGTGGTGGACTGCACCGAGGGCAAGCAAACTGGGAACGGGTGCACTGTGACTGTCCGCTTCGCGGTCGCTCAGGATCAGGATGTTGTAACCGCTTTGCACCATCGATTGGGCCTGTGCGCGGATGTGCTCGATTGCGGCCTGAAGGCGGCCGGCTTGTCCGTCAGCGGGAAAAACGGTACTGATCACCCCGGCCCGGAAGCTCCGGTGATGCAATTCCCGCAGTTTGGCTACTTCATCGTTGGTGAGAATCGGGGTGTCCAGGTGTATATACGTGGCGTTGTCCGACTCCGCACGCAGGATATTGCTCGAACTGCCGAGCATCGCATACAGTGACATCACGCTGCGTTCCCGGATAGGGTCGATAGGTGGATTGGTGACCTGAGCGAACAGTTGCTTGAAGTAATTCGCGATGTGCTGGCTGTGTAAGGATAACACGGCCAACGGGGTATCGCTCCCCATAGAGCCGATGGGATCCGTACCCTGTTTGACCATCGGCTCCAGCATCACACTGAGATCCTCTTTCGTGTACCCGAAAAGCTGCAACCGCCGGAACAGCGTCTTCTGGTCCATGCTGACTTCGGCCTTGCGGTTCAGGGGGAGATTGTTGATGTCCTGCTTGAACTCATTGAGCCAATCGCGGTAGGGCAAACGCTGACAAATGATTTCCTTCAACTCCTCGTCGCCGATCACGCGGTGCTCGTCCAGGTCCGCTACCAGGATACGGCCGGGCTGAAGACGGCCCTTCTTAATGACTTTCTTTTGGTCTACTTTCAGCGCGCCGGCCTCTGAGGCTACGATCAGGGTGTTGTCATCGAGCAGGCAGTAGCGACTGGGTCGCAGGCCGTTGCGGTCCAAGGTGGCGCCGACCAGGATACCGTCGGTGAAGCAGATAGACGCAGGGCCGTCCCACGGCTCCATTAGCGCCTTGCTATATTCATAGAAGGCCTTTTTGTAATCGGGCATTTCCTCGTCGTGCTGCCACGCTTCGGGAATCATCATCATGAGGGCGTGGGGGATACTGATGCCGTTCATGGTAAGGAATTCGAGGACGTTGTCGAAGTTGGCCGAGTCCGACAGCATCGACCCGCAAACCGGGTAGATCATGTCCAGCTCCTCCTCCGTGAACTTGGACGTTTTACGGATGAGACTCTCCTTCGATTTCCACCAGTTGACGTTCCCCTGCACCGTGTTGATCTCGCCGTTATGGGCGATCATGCGGAAGGGCTGGGCCAGCTTCCACTTGGGAACCGTATTCGTAGAGAAACGGCTATGCACAAGTGCAATGGCGGACTTATAGCCCAAATCCTGGAGATCGTGGTAGAAACCGGGCAACTGCCAAGTGGTCAGTTGTCCTTTATATACGATGGTCTTGTAGCTGAAAGAGCAGAGATAAAACTGATCGCGGGTTTCGGGGTAGGTGGTGTGAATGCGGTGGGTAGCAAATTTGCGCAACACGTATAACTTGCGTTCCAGGTCGCCAGGCTCCATCTCCCCCCGGGGCTGAACGAAGATTTGCTCCATCCGCGGCTGGGCGCCAACCGACGTGGGGCCGACCTCATCGGCGTCGTGGGGGTTTTTGCGGTAGGTGATCACGTCAAAACCAAGTTCATCGCAGTAATCCTCGAAGAGAAAACGGCAGCGCTGGCTCAACTCTTTTTCCGCCGGTAGAAATAGTTGGCCTACTCCGTACTTCCCGAAGTCCGGCAATTCCTTACCCATTTCGGAAAGCTTACGCTTGAAAAACTCGTGGGGAATCTGGGTCAGGATTCCGGCCCCGTCGCCGGAATTGGGCTCACAGCCACAGGCTCCGCGGTGCTCCATGTTGGCCAGCATATATAAGGCATCCTTTACGATGCTATGCTTTGCCTCCCCGTTGAGGTTGGCAATAAACCCCGTGCCACAGGCATCGGACTCCAGATGAGGAACGTACAGTCCGTTCTCGCGGGGGGTGTCGGCTTGGTATTGCATAGGTCGGATTAGATGGTTGTACGTGATTGTGGGTACACAATATACCCGGAATGCTTCGCGCCGACAATGTTCCACAGCATTAATTCCGGTAAGATTTCCAGTCACCAGCAAGATTTCTGATGGCTACCTATGAATGGTGATGGAATAAATATTTGCAATTACATTAATTAGAGTAATTTTAATTTAATATTGAGGCATTTTTCAATCGATTGTTATCTATCATCATCACGCGTGCCCCCACTTACGATTAATCTTAAGCTTAAAAAAAGCTTTCGGCAAGTCGTTGAGCGGTCATCTTTCGTAATGTTCCACGAACTTTTTGTAGCTGATTCCGGCCTTTCAACTGTGGTAGTTGTTGGTTATATTTGCCCGGTATCAAACAAGATGTATGAAAAGCCCCCAGGCATTGGAATCGGTAGCTGAATTTCACCGGACATTTCGGGTTCCGATTATTGAAGCTCCTGCGATTCCGGCGCCCGAACGGTCCGCTCTCCGCATTAATTTACTGCGGGAAGAATTGGAGGAGTTACAGCAAGCAATCGAGGATGAAGATTTGGTGGAAGTGGCGGATGCACTAGCCGATTTGCAGTACGTACTCAGTGGCGCGGTACTGGAATTCGGCCTGGGCGATAAGTTTAAGGCAATATTCGATGAGGTACACCGGTCTAACATGAGTAAAACCTGCCGCAGCCTGAAGGAAGCGGAAGCCACCGTGGAACATTACCGAACCCTACAACAAGAAGGCCGCGTGGAACCCGCTGGCGATCATTTCCTCGTTTACCGGGTGGCGGATAACAAAGTGCTCAAAAACGTGAACTACTCGCCGGCCGATCTTGCCGGGCAACTTAAGTAACATGGAGGACGGTTTTCGCCATCGCGGACAGCGCAAGCGCCTTATCGACGACCTCCGAAGAGGCGGAGAGTTCAGCAATCGCGTGCTGGATGTGATGGCCAATATCCCACGCCATTCCTTCCTCGACAGCAGCTTTTCCGAGTGGGCATACCGCGACGAACCTTTTCCCATCGACTGCGAGCAGACCATCAGTCAGCCCACCACGGTGGCGTGGCAAAGTACCGCGTTGCAGTTACTACCCAGGCAGAAGGTGCTGGAAATTGGGACGGGATCTGGCTATCAGGCCGCCGTTCTTTCCCTGTTAGGGGGGCGGGTATTCACCGTGGAACGTCATAAACCGCTCTACAAAAAAGCTAAGCTGACCCTTAAAAAGCTTCGATTGGATCGAGGCATCCGCTTTTTCCTCCGGGATGGCAACCGGGGGGTACCGGAAATGGCCCCCTTCGATCGGATCTTGGTTACCGCGGGCGCCGAACAGGTACCGCAGCCCCTTCGAGAACAGCTGACTATAGGAGGCGTGATGGTTATACCGGTAGGCCCGGAAGGCGATACGCAGCAACTGCTCCGCATTACCAGAACCGCAGCGGATACCTACACCGAGGAAGAACTCGGTCTCTGTAGGTTCGTACCCTTCCGGGAAGGTCTGGCGTAATCAGGCGGGATCTTCGGATCGATAGGAACGCAACGCGTGATACACGTCGCGGTGGATGGCGCTTCGAGTGTGGTACTTGAGCAATTTCTCATTCGCCGGGTCGGGGTGGATACGGTTGGTCAGGAAAACGAAGACCATATCGTTGTCGGGATCGGCCCAGACGCAAGTGCCGGTGAAACCGGTATGCCCGACGGTGTTTTCCGATGCCCCCGCGGCCACTACGCTACCGTAGCCACCGGCCAGCCGGTCGAAGCCAAGGGCGCGGTAATTGTAAGGTCCCCGGGCGGTAAACAACGCTACGGTCTTCTCGGAGATCAGCTGCTTACCGGCGTAGTTCCCCCGATCGTTGAGTAGTTGGAACAGCCGCCCCAGATCGAGGGCGTTCCCGAAAAGACCCGCATGTCCGGCCACCCCCCCCATCATAGCGGCTCCTTCGTCATGGACGTAGCCGTGCAGTTCGCCGCGGTTCATCCAGCGGTCTACGATGGTCGGGATCAGCTGTTTGATCGGAAACCTTTCCAGCGGCCGGAAAGCCAGCCGGTGCAATCCCATCGGGTCGTAAAAGTGTTTGGTCACGTAGACGTCGAGTGGCTGGCCGCTGATCTGCTCAACGATTAGCTGTAGCAGGACGTAGTTGACGTCGCTATACCGGTGCTCCGGGCGGCGAGTATAGGCTACTTGGTCTAGTGTGTGACGCAGCAACTCGGGGGTACGGTCGTCCAGCCACCGCGTGGCACTTAGGGGAAGCCGGTGCAGCGGGTCGAACTCGTCCTTAATGAAGTCATCGTTGAAGTACGGATAAATCGGCAGCCCGGGTTGCAGTCCCGTATGATGGGTCAGCAACTGATCGATACGGTAGTTTCCGACTACCTTGTTTCGGTATTCCGGTAAATAGGTGGAGACTCGTGCATCCAAATCGATCCGCCCCTCGTCGTATAGCTTCATCACGGCGAGGGAAGTGGCTGCGGCTTTGGTGATCGAAGCCAGGTCGTAGAGATCGGAAACCCGTACCACCTCCTCCTTGGCGTAGCGGTGAAAGCCGTAGGAGCGCTCGTATACGACCTGGCCGTTTTTTAGCACCGCCAGCTGGGCACCGGGGGTTGCCCCATACCGGATGGCCCGGTTGATTGCATTGTCGATGCGCTCGAAGCGAAAGCGGTCGATACCCAACGCCTCCGGAGTCCGAAATCCGCCCCGGATAGCCCGCAGGCGGATGCCGCGACCATCCGCCAGCGTACCCGTCAGTCCGGCGGCCCCGAAGATCGCCTGGGCGATGCGGGTCTCGCTCTCCCGGGAACGGAGGGGAGCGTTGATCCAATTCCAGGAGGAAGGCGGATCGATCAGGGTGGGGTCTCCGAAATGAATTAGGGTCAGGCTATCGATGCTCCGCAAGGGGATATACCATTCCGAACCAGTGCCGACGCCGGGGGCATCGGAAACGACGACAAGGGTTGGCATCGGCTCGGCGTGCGGCAACGCCGTCACCAGATCCGAGGTGAAGGCGACCTCCTGGACATCGGCGAACCGCCGGACCATCTCGACCAGTTGGACGGGGCGTTCCCCCTCGCGGTAAACGAGCCGGACGGGCGTTGCCGGGTCGAGTGGTAGCGGGCCTGCTTCATTGCGGACGAGGGTCAGGGATTTTTCCAGTCGGTTGCCGCGTTCGAGGTCACCTACCACGTCCAGGCTGAGCACGGGCCAGCCGTGGAGCGTGGTTAGGGTATCTGAAGCGGGGACATCGGACAGGGATGCCAGCAAATTGGGAGAAACATGTTCTGCTTCCCGGTTTGGTTCCTCGTCTTCTCCCCAGATCAGGTGGGTGAACCAATCCACCACCCAATCCCCCCAGCCCTGGGATGCCGGCTCCCTGGCGGAGAAGAACAGCAGACAGCTTACTAATGCGAAAAACTTCCAATTCATTCGGGTGCGAAGGTGGGCGGGGCAGAACCCCGTCGAAATGTGATGGCTCCATGCTACCTTGCCGGCATGGAAGCCAATACCGCCCTACTCTACTTCCTGTTGACCGGTATCGGTATCATAATGGGTACCCTCCTGGCATGGTTGTATTTACAATCGCGACAAAACCGCACCCACTTGGAAAAGGAGGTGGTAAAAACCGATTATGTCGGCCGGGAGCTCTACGAACAGCTGCGTAGCGATGCCGACCTCCACTACGAAAATCTGCAGGAGCGCATTCAAACCGAAGCCGAGCTGCGGTCCCGCATCGCCACCCTGACGGCCAACAACGAAAACCTGCAGCAGCGACTCAGTCAGGAAAAGGAAGAAATGGAACGGTTGCAAGCCGTGTCCGTGGCCCAGTTCGAACGTACCGCCGAAAGGCTGCTGCAGGAAAAGGGGGACCGGTTCACCAAACAGAATGCCGTGCAGCTGGACGGACTCCTCACCCCCCTGAAAGAGCGCATCCAGGGTTTCGAGGACCAGATCCAGAAGCGCTACCTCGACGAAACGAAGGAGCGCGTGAGCCTGCGGACGGAGATCCGAAATTTGCAGGAGCTCAATCAGCAAATCAGCCTGGAAGCGAACAACTTAGCCGGAGCACTTCGCGGAAATACTAAGGTGCAGGGAGACTGGGGGGAGTGGCAGTTATTGACCCTCCTCGAAGCAAGCGGCCTACAGCAGGGAGTGCATTTTTTCGCGCAGTCCAGCTACACCGACGAAGACGGGCGGCAGAAGCGACCGGACTTTATCATCAATCTGCCGGACAACAAACACCTGGTCGTGGACAGCAAGGTGTCCCTCAATGCCTACGAGCGCTTCTGTAGTTGCCCGGAAAACGACCTGGCGGCCCGGAACGTGGAAGCAGCAAGTCATCTCCGTAGTCTCCGGAATCACGTGACGGACCTGGCGAGTAAAAACTACACGCGGCTGTACCAGATCAATTCACCGGACTACCTGCTGCTGTTCGTCCCCATCGAGCCGGCGCTTGGCCTGGCGCTCCAAACGGACAAGCAACTTTTCATCGAAGCGCTGCAGAAGAACATCGTGCTGGTGACCCCCTCTACCCTGTTGGCTACCCTGCGAACGGTGAGTTACATCTGGAAGCAGGAAAACCAGAAGAAGAACGTACTGGAAATCGCCCGCCAGAGCGGCTTGCTCTACGACAGTTTCGTGGCCTTCACCGACGAGCTGCAAAAGATCGGCCACCGGCTCGATCAGGCCCAGTCGTCTTATCAGTCGGCGCTGACCAAGCTGAGTACCGGCGGCAAGTACGGCGCCACCCTCATCGGACGTGC
Organism: Neolewinella xylanilytica; assembly: GCF_002934605.1. Lineage (GTDB taxonomy): Bacteria > Bacteroidota > Bacteroidia > Chitinophagales > Saprospiraceae > Neolewinella > Neolewinella xylanilytica. The sequence goes on along the minus strand of NZ_PTJC01000006.1, from coordinate 1,850,413 downwards.
GGAAAAACTTCGTAAGTTGGGCGCGAAGGCCAAACGGCGCATCGACACCCGCCTGCTGGAGGAAGAGTAATACCCAAACCAAAGATCATGCAAAAAACCGTCCCCAACGCCCGGGCGGCCATCGCGGGCATCCAAAGCGGAATGACGCTTATGCTCGGTGGCTTCGGCCTCTGCGGCATTCCGGAAAAGACCATCGCGGCGCTGGCCGATAGCGACATTACCGACCTGACCTGCATTTCCAATAACGCCGGGGTCGACGATTTTGGCCTCGGGCTCCTGCTGCACAGCCGGCAGATCCGCAAAATGATCGCCAGCTACGTAGGCGAGAATGCCGAGTTTGAACGGCAAATGCTCAGTGGCGACCTGGAGGTGGACCTGATTCCCCAGGGCAGCCTCGCCGAGCGCTGCCGGGCGGGCGGTGCCGGAATCCCCGCCTTCTTCACTCCCGCCGGTTACGGCACGGAAGTCGGGGAAGGCAAGGAGGTCCGTGAATTCAACGGCAAACCGCACATCCTCGAATCCGCCCTCACCGCCGACTTCGCCATCGTCAAAGCCTGGCGGGGGGACACCGATGGCAACCTGATCTACAAGGGCACCGCGCGCAACTTCAATCCGGTCATGGCCATGGCCGGACGCATCACCATCGCCGAGGTGGAAGAACTGGTGCGACCGGGCGAACTCGACCCCAATCAGATCCATACTCCCGGCGTGTTCGTCCAACGCATCTTCCAGGGCGACGGTTACGAGAAACGAATTGAAAAACGGACAACCCGCTAAGCCATGCTAGACAAAACAGGAATCGCCCAACGCATATCCCGAGAGTTACAGGATGGCTGGTACGTTAATCTCGGCATCGGTATTCCCACCCTGGTAGCGAATTTCGTTCCGGAAGGTATTGACGTAACTTTTCAGTCGGAAAACGGCATACTCGGGATGGGCCCCTTCCCTACGGAGGATGAGGTGGACGCCGATCTCATTAACGCGGGCAAGCAGACGATCACGGCTCTGCCCGGCGCGGCGATTTTCGACAGTGCCACCAGCTTCGCCATGATTCGCGGACAACACATCCAGCTTACCGTACTGGGCGCTATGGAGGTATCCGATACGGGCGACATCGCCAACTGGAAGATACCCGGCAAACTGGTTAAAGGGATGGGCGGTGCCATGGATTTGGTGGCCTCGGCCGAGAACATCATCGTGGCCATGATGCACACCAATCGGGCGGGGGAGTCCAAGTTGCTCCCCGAGTGCACCCTCCCCCTGACCGGGGTGCGCTGCGTGAAAAAAATCGTCACCAACCTCGCCGTGCTGGACGTTACCCCCGACCGGGGCTTCCGGCTCCTGGAACGCGCTCCGGGTGTCAGCGTGCGGGAGATTCAGGACGCCACCGCTGGGCGGTTGCTGGTCGAGGGGGACATTCCCGAGATGCAAATGGGCCGGTCATGATTCTCGCCGTTATTCCCGCCCGCTACGCAAGCACCCGGTTTCCGGGTAAACCGTTGATCGACTTGGGCGGCGAGACGCTGGTGCAACGGGTTTACAAAGCGGTAAGCGCCGTAACCACCATTGACCAAGTTGTCGTAGCTACCGATGACGACCGGATCTTCGATCACGTGCGGCAGTTCGGAGGAGAGGCCGTAATGACCTCCGCGGATCATCCCTCCGGCACCGACCGGGTAGCGGAGGCGGCGGCCCACTATCCGGACGCCCGTATCGTGGTAAACGTACAGGGCGACGAACCCTTTATTCGTCCGGATCAACTAGCGGCGGTGCTCGACTGCTTCGCGTCGGATCGGACGCAGATCGCTACCCTCGCCGCTCCGATTCGCGACGAACATGCCCTGCTATCCCCGAACGTGGTCAAGGTGGTGCGCGACGCGGCGGGACGGGCCCTCTACTTCAGCCGCCACGCCATCCCCTACCTGCGGGACGTAGCGATCGGCCGATGGATCGACGAAGGAAAACACCTGCAACACGTGGGCCTGTATGCGTTTCGGACGGCAGTACTTGCGGAGCTTACACGCCTGTCCCCCACCCCACTAGAGTTGGCGGAAAGCCTCGAACAGCTGCGGTGGTTATCGGCGGGCTACGCAATCCAGGTCGCCCTCACGGACCGGGGCAGCCTCGGCATCGATACCCCGGCCGACGTAGAAGAGGCCCTCCTCCGACTGCGTTGAATCATTGGGGCGGTGCCGTTTCCGGGAAACTTCCCCGGTGAAGTAGCTGCTCGCCGGACTTTCGATTCGCGAAATAGGCGCGCAGGGTGTAGGCCGAAGAGGTGAAGGCAATATCCTTCCAAGGTATCTCCTCCTCCCGAAACAAACGGCTTTCGAGACTTTCCGGTCCGATTCCGTACCGACCACCAGCCAATTCGCCTACGAACTGCAGGTAAACCTGATTAACCTTTTCGAGATCATAAACCGTAATGAGGTAGTCGATAGTTACCTCCGCCGCCGCTTCTTCCCTTACTTCACGGCGGGCGCCGTCGGCAACGCTTTCCCCGTTCTCCAGGTACCCACTGGGAACGTTCCACAACCCGTAGGCGGGGGCGATGGCCCTACGGCAGAGCAGCACCCGATCCTCCCACACCGGCAGGCAGCCGGTCACCATCTTGGGATTCTGGTAGTGAATGGTGTGGCAGTTGTCGCAGACGAACCGAGGCTGGTTGTCCTGGTCGGGAATACGGAATTGGAGGTCAGCCGATCCGCAGTGGGAGCAGAAGTTCATGGGGTTAAGATAACCTCCCCGTTTCGGTCCACCCGCAGAAGATTAGCGGAACAGGCGTAGGGAATCATTATTAAAGGCTACCAAGTACGCCGGTCGGTCGCTTCCCACATCCAGGGTAGATAGCCTTCTCACCTGTCCCGACACTTCACCCTCGATGGGATTAACCTCCATCCGCAGTTGCTTGTCGATGGTCAGTACGGAGAGCCTTCCGGCATCATACCAGCCCATTTCAATATTCGCGCTGTGAAAGTTACCTCCGACGAGAAACCGCGTTTTATCCGCAGCATCCGACATCTTTTGTATAGCGTGAATCGATGACCACTGCAAGCGGTCCGGCAGCGCCTTGCTGCGGAAATGGCCGTCGGCTGCTTGCTCGAAAAGCATACTTTCCATTGTTTCGATGCTGAATATCCTAGCCTGTCTCCAGGCGTCCGCGCCAAATAGTTCCTGCGGTGTGGCCCGCGCGAAATCACGAGCGTAAATGAATTTTTTCTTTAAATACGGAAGTTGTTTGAGGAGTTCGGCGTAGTTGGCGAATGGTATTTCTCTCCCTTGTACATAGTAGGTAAGTACGGTTTCTTCCCGGCCATTGTGATCGAAGTCGTTTACATAAAGTCGGACTGGATGCGCGACGGTGGGTTGCAACTTGTTGTTGGTGCCAAAATTTCCGGCCAGTACATCTAGATCTCCATCACCGTCAACGTCGGCAACTTCGACGCAGCTCCACCATCCCGTGCGGTCACTAAGTTCAACTACCGAAAAGTTGGCTCCCGTATTCATCAGCGCGGCTACGTGGCCCCATTCTACCGCGACGACCAGGTCCGGGTCTTCGTCTCCGTCCAGGTCCGCCCACTTCGCATCCGTTATTCGACCCAGTGAAGCTAATCCGGGCGCCAGTTTTTCGGTGACATCCTGAAACTGCAATTCCCCCCGGTTCCGGAATAGGTAGGACCGGGGAATTCGGCCATAATCGTTGGGGACCACCCTACCCGTGACCACCAAATCGACCAGCCCGTCTCCGTCAAAATCCATCGGTAAAACGCGCGACGCCGTGGCGTAAACCCCGTTCAGGACGTCAGTACGCGTAAAATTCCCGGCGCCGTCATTCAGATAGGTTCTTTGCTTCCGGGGGAGGTGTTGTTTTTCAAACTCATTGCCACCTGCGGCCACGATGAGGTCGAGGTCTCCGTCATTATCCAGATCCGCAAAAGCGGCGTCCACGTCTTCGTAAATGCTATCCTGCTCGATGGCTGGGACTTCCGGCGACGTGAACCGGCCCGCAGGATTTTGAAAATACAGGGCACTTCTTTCGTACTTGGAAGATCCCACGAAAAAGTCATCCAATCCATCTCCGTTCAAATCGCCCACTGCGAGCCCGGGTCCCTCGGTGGACACCATGTGGGGGATTAAGGGTTCCCGGTTGAAATCCACGAATTGGTTTTCGGTATGGGAATGCTTGATCCCGGAACCCGCGGTTTCATCTGCTAATGGGGCAAACTGATTGGTCTTGCCCAGGCTTGTATAGTCGAATTTCGGCAATCCAGTAGCATAGGTCGCGGTTACGGTTCGATTGTACCTGCTAGTGTCCAGGCGAGTATACGTCCCGTCCGGCCAGATTAGTAGCATGGAGTCCACGGTCGTAGAATCTCCCAAACCGATATGCAAGGGCCCTAGAGCAGAGGATTGGAAGCCTCTGGCCGGATGATTCTCTACCCGCTGTCGTCCGTTTCCGCTAAATACGACTACACTAGCCCCAATTGCATTCAAATTCTTGTCAGGACCCACCAATTCGACATTTAGGTAAGCATCGGAATCGCGCGCCGATTTACCGCCGCCTTCCCGCAGTTGGTTCCGGTAGATGTAAGGATAATCCTCAATGTTGTTGGTGACGATATCCAAATCGCCGTCCAGATCAAGATCGACGAAAACGGCGCTATTCGAATAGGAAGTGGCCGCCCCGGTTACTCCTTGGGACAAATCGGTAAAGTGTAGGTGTCGATCGTTTTGAAAAAATTTATTGTACAGTTTGATCTGCGGCATTTTGGCAACATACTCCAGTTCGTCGGAGGGTTTTGTGGCGGGCTCCGTGCCTGGAAGGCTATTGTCCTGTGTTTTGAAATTGATCCAATCGATATCGTTCATGCGCCGTGGTATCCCGTTGCTGACGAACAAATCCGTAAAGCCGTCATCGTTCATATCGAAGAATAACGGGCCCCAGGACCAGTCGGTAGCGTGTACTCCCGCCCGAGCGGCAATCTCACTGAAAGTGCCATCCCCGTTATTAAACTGGAGCGTATTTCGGGAAAACTGGGGATTATACCCAAAGCCTAGCTTGAATCGGAATACGTCAAAACCGTCTTCGGCGAGTGACTGCTTTAAAATTACCGGATCTTCCGGAAGCATATCCAGCGAAAAGATATCGGTATAGCCATCATTGTTGAGGTCGGCCATATCGACTCCCATGGTAAACCGACTGGTATGTCGAAGCCGCTCGGTCAGGACCTCCCGGAAGGTCCCGTTCTGCTGGTTTAAGTAGAGGTAATCATTTTCGTGAAAGTCATTACCCACATAGATATCCGGCCAGCCGTCGTTGTTGATGTCTCCCACCGAGACCCCTAGCCCATACCCCAAGGCGGTTCCGATGATTCCCGCTTCCACACTAACATCCGTAAAACCGCCGCCCCCCACGCCATCCGGGAGGCCGTCGTTTCGGAGCAATCGGTCGCCGGCAAGTGGGTGACGTCCCTGCTGGTCAAACCGCTCGCGGGGGCCGAAGGTCCCGTTTTGATGCACGGAGTGATTCAATTGGAAACAATCCAAGTCTCCATCGCCATCATAGTCTAAGAAAACCGCCTGGGTTCCAAAGCCAACCTGATCCAAGCCGTATTCGGCGGCGGCTTCCCGAAAAGCGGGTACGCCATTGGCATCTGCTCCCTGGTTCAGGTACAATTGGTTAAACCCCTGCATAGCTGCGTAACCGCTAACCTGGGTAACGTAGATATCCAGCCAACCGTCCTGGTTGATATCGACCACGGAGGCGCCGGTAGTCCAACTGTCCTGTCCGGCTATACCGGCAGCCACGGTCACGTCGCGGAACTGCAGATTCCCCTCGTTAAGAAACAGGGCGTTATCGTCCCGATTGGCGGTAAAATAGAGATCCGGCAATCCGTCATTGTTGAAATCGCCAGCCGCAAGTCCACCGCCGTTGTAAAAATACATGTAGCTAAACACGTTCAGGACCTCGTCCATTTGGGGGTCGTTTCGAAAGGTCAGGCCGGTTTCATCTCCCGTCAGTAACTCGAACCCCGCTGGGGTCTGCTGCTCCGCATCCTGCTCGGTGCAGCTAATAAAAAGTAAGAGTGCCGCCAAGCAACCGACTGCGCCGTGAGGGCGCCACTGAGATAACCGCAACCGTAGTGAATGTACCCGCACCGATAGCTTATTGAACCGTTTCCGGGATTCGATAGACGCCGGGCTGCGCATCGTTGACCGTAGCGATCAGCAATTTTTGGCCGTTCAGATGAATGACGGTAAAGTCTTTGACCTCACCCGAAATACGTAGCCCAGACCGCCCCGCTGGAACCGTGGTGAACCGCCCCGTACCGTCATTCAGCAGCACTTCTCCGTAGCTGGCATCTAACCGGGAGAATTGCGGGAGAAATCCCGACTGGTTTCCACCGAGAATTAAATCCTGCGCTCCGTCGCCATTCAGATCGGCAACATGGATTGCACCAACGCTTGAAAACTGCACCCGGACGGGCAATGCCTCTACGCGGTAGCTTCCGTCGTTGTTCCGGAACGCCACTGCCGAGCGGAATGAATTGGCCTCGCGTATCAGGGCACGGTCGAGCACTTCTGGCGGAAACAGCTCTTCAATGGAACGCTGAGCGTAATCGGTGTGCTTAAGGTTCGCTTTCCGTAGGCTAGCAACTTGCGCCGTCAGATCGCGCTTCATGGGCAGGGGCATATTCCTTCCGCCCAGAGATTGAGTAATGATTTTTTCCGTGGTACCATTGCCATCGAAGTCCGCAACGTAGAGTCTGGCGGGAGACGCTGAGTCGGCGGAGAAGTAAAAATTCTCACCCCGGTTGCCGAGTACCAGGTCCATATCTCCATCCCCATCCAAGTCAGCCTGGGCGACGGCGTACCACCAACCCTTGAGTTCATTCAGGTTGCTGCTTATTTCCCGTACCCCCATCGCGGTGAACTCAAATTGTCGTGGTTCTCCCCACTCGCTTACCGTGGTGAGCAAGATTTTCCCCGCTCCCGATTCCACCGCCAGCGAAGCGTCGGTAACCATCCCTAACGTAGCCAGCGCGGGGGCAGCGAGTTGAGTGGCATTCCGGAATCGTCCGCGTCCGTTGTTTTCCAAGAGGAAGCTGGGTACGGCTACACCGTAATTACCTGGCAGGCTTCGGGTTCCTACAAACAGGTCCACGTCGCCATCAAAGTCAAAGTCGAAAGGCAGGACGACGGAGGTGTTAACCCCGATTCGAGGCAATGCGCCACTTTGAATGCTGAGATTCCCTTTGCCGTCGTTGAAAAACAACTTATCCGCTAACAGAGGGCCGTTCGGCTGGCCGGCATTGCCCGCCGAGCCGACGTAGAGATCTAGGTCGCCATCTCCATCGGCATCGAAAAGGGCCATTCCGGCATCTTCGGTTTGACTTACTTGCTGCAGAACGGCTTGCTCCGATCGAATTAGCTTTCCACCACGCTGGAGGTAAAGCTGACCGGATTGATTGCGGGCACCCCCGACGTACAGATCATCCAGGCCATCCCCGTTGATGTCCCCCGCCACTGCCTGAGGCCCCTCTCTGCCGAGGGTGCGAATGACAAGCCCCTCGGCGAGTAAATCCTGATAGTGGTCCTCCTCGTGAGGTACTAAATCCAGGGCCACCGATCGCAGGAGGGGAGCCGATGGTTCGATCAGGTCGGCAACCGGCTGGGGAAGCACGGCCGTTCGGTCGACCGCGTCGAAAGCAATGTAGATACTGTCCGATGATTCCCCGGGGACAACCATCGACACCGAGCGGTCGGGCCATACCACCCGAATCGAATCGACTTCTTGCCGACACCCAAAATGTTGTCGGTAGTCCACGCTGGATTGAAATCCGCGACTGGGCATAACGGCCGAGCTAAGCTGCTGATCCCCGGCAAAGACCGTTACGGTGGCACCGACGGCGAAGGGGTTCGTGGACGGGTCTCCCTTCAGGACCACGGTTAACCCACGTACGTTGGGCAGCTCGGTGGCGCCGTTGCGCAGGATCGTAAGCGGTTGGTTAACGTTATTAATCACCAGGTCTTGATCCCCGTCGTTGTCGAGGTCTCCGTAAGCAGCCCCATTCGAAAACGTAGAATCGGGCCTTACCCACCGACCGGACACATCTTCAAAAGACAGATCGCCACGGTTCCGGTAAAATTTATTGGGTAAGGGTTCGGAAGGCATTTTCTCGATGATCCGTTCCACCTCTTCCTTCTTTCCGGTAAGGGCCATCTTGCGAACGATGTCGTCCGCAAAAAAATCGATGAAATCCTGGCTCGTCAGGTTGTGATAAATTCCATTGCTGACGAAGATATCGCGGTACCCATCCAGATCCGCATCGAAAAGCAAGGCACCCCAGCTCCAGTCGGTGGCTTCCACGCCGGCATACTGTGCGATCTCGCTGAATGTACCGTCGGCATTATTCAACTGGAGCGTGTTGTGCATGTACTGGTGGTAGAACCCCCGCTGCAGCTTCAATTCGTGGCTATTCAGATTTTCGAACTGCACGGTCGTTTTTCGACGGTAATCGGATTCAGGGAGCATTTCCGTAGTGAAGAGTTCGGGATATCCATCATTGTTGATGTCGGCCAAATCGGCTCCCATGCTCGCCAGACTGAGGTGGCGCATATACTGTTCGACTTCCTCCCGAAAGGTTCCGTCGCCTTGATTGATGTAGAGGTAGTCCCGCTCGAAGAAGTCGTTCGATACATAGAGGTCGGGATAGTAGTCGCCGTTGACGTCCCCGACCGTGATTCCCAGACCGAATCCGATCAAACTGCCATAGATACCGGCCGATTTGCTTACATCGACGAAGGAGCCGCCATCGTTACGTAGCAACCGGTCGCCCCCGCCCTGCAAAAAAGGTTGCACGTCCCAGTCCGCCGCGTATCGTTCCCGCTGATTACTGAAATTGAGGGTGTTTACGGGGATGAAACTGTTATTGAGCAGGTAGACGTCCAGATCGCCGTCCAGATCATAGTCAAAGAAGGCAGCGTGGGTCGAATAACCGTCATCGGCTAAACCGTATTCCGCCGCGGCATCCTGGAAAGTCCCGTCCCGTTGATTGATGAACAGGCTATTGCGTTGGTTGACCCCTTTCTGAAAACCGGCATTACAAACGTAAATGTCCAGCCAGCCGTCAGCGTTGATGTCGACCAGGGTTACCCCGGTGCTCCAGTGGTCGGAGAGTTCAATGCCGGCGCGTTGGGATACGTCTTCAAAGTTCCAGTCGCCGCGGTTGAGATACAGCTTGTTTGGCCCCTGATTAGCGGTTAGAAACAGGTCGTTAAGCCCGTCATTATTCAGATCGCCAATCCCCACGCCACCGCCATTATAGAAGTTGCGGTAGCTGAAAATGTTGAAGTCTTCGGTATTTCGAACGGTGTTGGTAAACGCTATTCCCGTTCGGGAAGCATCCATTGACTCAAACAAGGAGGGTGCCGCTTCTCCGGCACTTGGTTGAGGAGTATCCTGGGCACACTGAAACATCAGCGGCAACATCAGGTAAATAATATACCGGTGAGCACCAGAATGAAGCATAGGGGTAAAAGTAAAAAAGAGCGAGCAGCCGGGCTGCTCGCTCTCCTGAAACACCCCGGGTGAGGAGGTAGATTGTCGGCTAGTAGCCAGGATTCTGGACCAGGTTCGGGTTAGAGTCCAGGGCCTGCTGTGGAATGGGGAAAAGCACCCGGGTAGGGTCCGTGACGGTCTTGTGATCCCAGGTATCGGTGAAGGTTCCGAAGCGGATTTGGTCTACCCGGCGTAGGCCTTCCCAGTAGAGTTCGAAACCGCGCTCCATCAGCATCCCATCGAGGTCGATGGAGGAAAGCTCGGGGGTTCCGCGAGTGGCGCGCATGGCGTTGACCGTTTCGAGTGCCCCTTCGGCGTCTCCCAGGCGCAATTGAGCCTCCGCTTTGTTGAGCTGTGACTCGGCATACCGGATGAGGATGTACTTCCCGGAGCGGGCGGGGTGATACTTGATTACCCGAACGCCGGCATTTGTGGGCACACCGGCCAGATCAACCTCCTCCGTGAAGAAAAGTGGCTGCTGGGTCCGGGTGTCAATCAGGACGTTGCCCTGGTCGTTTACCTGCTGCCCCTGAAGGAAACCGGTTCCGATACCGGAAGACGGCGTTCCGTCCGGGGTAGGCTCGTTACCGATGCGGGGGTCCGCCGGATCGAAGGAGTTGTAGAAATCTGCCAGGGTGGTAAAGCCGTTCCAGCCGGATGGTGTTTGGCTGTAGTGAAGCGTCATCATCCAGCGGTTTTCGGGCGTTCCCTGATTGCTGACGAGAATAGGTTCGTGATCGGAGCCAGCCTCGAAAATTTCAAAGTAATTCGGGTCGAAGCTGTAGCCTTCTTCCGTTACCATATCGGCGTAGTCAATTACCTTCTGAAGGTCTTCGGGATTGTGCTCGTAAGGACCTGCCGGGTTCTGGGCCAGGTACACCGCTTTGTTCAGGTACATGCGGGTAAGCATCGAATAGGCAGCAGCCTTGGTACCCTGAATGTTCTCCCCCGGGCCGGCACTCGGTAGACTATCGATAGAGGCCTCCACCTGGTCGATCGCCAATTCAATCGCTTCGCTACGGGGGATTACCCGGGGAAGCTCGTCAACTCCCTGTTCGAATTCGCGGAAAGGAACCACTCCGTAAAGGTCCAGCACGTGCCACATGAAGTACCCCTGGAGAAACCGACCGTGCGCTTCCTGTCGGGCATTCGGATTTGCCGCCAGAATCTCGGCCGTATTAAATATGCGGCTATTCAGCGTATTCCAGGCATTCAATACCTGGGCGTGGGTGGCATCCCAGGTGTGGGCATGGAGGGTGCGCCACACACCATTATCTCCCCAGTCGACTCCCCGGGTGGGCGGGATCAACTCGTCGGACGGGTGTTCGAAGAGGCTGTAGGTATTCGCCTGATCCGTGAAAGTGGAGAGGCCGTTGTACACCGCTTCTACGAGCTGCTCGGGATCCCCGGCAACCTGACCGGACCCGGTATCCTCCACGATAATAGAGTCAACCTCCTCGATCTCGAGATCGGTGCAGGCGGTGAGCACCAGCAACGTGCCAGCGACCGGTGCCATAATTCCCCACTTAAAAAGTTGAGATGTCATGATGTTATGATTTTGGTTATCGAAGTTCAGCCGAGGCGCCATCCGATAAGGGTAGGTTAGTTTTAGAAAGAAGCACTTAGTCCAAAGGTGATGGTACGGGCCCGGGGATACGCCGTGTAGTCAATACCAACCGAGGGTACGCCATTGATTGGTTTGCTGATGCTTACCTCGGGGTCCTGCCCGCTGTATCCCGTGATCACGAAAAGGTTCTGACCGGTTACGGACAAACGCATGTTCGACAAAATACCGTCACCGGTCGGCAGGGTGTATCCGATACTTGCGTTTTGTAAGCGCACGAAGTCTCCTTTCTCGACAAATCGGGTGGAAACATCCGGGGCGTTGAGATTGCCTTCTCCATTGCCGACAACCTCTTCCGAAACGTTCCGGCCATTCGCCAGGGCGCCGGCCGTAAAGAAGGCGTTGGCCGTGTTGTTGTAGATGTAGAACCCGAACTGGCCGGTAAAGAAGAGATTGACATCGAAGTTGCCAAAACCAAATTGATTCGTCAATCCACCGGTATATTTCGGTAGTGGGCTCTGGCCGGTAAACTGTTGGAAGTCGCCCTCCGGGTAGATGGAATTGCCTTCGGCATCGTACCCCCCGAATTCCCGCAAAAAGAAGGCGTACAAGGGCTGCCCGTTGGCAATACGCTGAGCGAATGCGCCGGTAAGCCCCTGGCCGCTAATTTCTCCGGTATTGATAAGGCCGTCAAAATCCTTGACGATATTGTTGTTGTAACCAACGTTGAAAATGACGTCCCAGGTGAAGTTGTCGTTGTCTACCGCGATGTAGTTAATCGCGAGTTCAACGCCTTCGTTGACTACGTTCGCATCGAGGTTCTGCCAGACGAATGGTTGGACGGCAGGTTGTGCCGAGGTGACCTGAATCAAGAGGTCGTTCGTGCTTTTGTAGTAATAATCGATCGAGCCGCTGATGCGGTTATTGTTGAAACCCCAGTCGATACCGGCGTTGATCTGGGAAGTAGATTCCCACTTCAGGTCCGGGTTAGCAAAGGCTACGGTTCCCAGACCGCCACCGTCGATGGTCGTCGTACCGGCATTGTATCCGTAGTTTCCATAGCGCTGCCTCCGCTGGTACTGGTTGTGGGGAATTTCCTGATTACCCGTTACCCCGTAGCCAATCCGCAGGCCGAGGTCCGAAAATGCCTCAGGAGCGAAAAGCTCTTCCAGCAGGCGCCACTTAAAGGCGAAGGAGGGGAAAAGACCGTACCGGTTACCATCGCCAAAACGGGTGGATCCATCCGCACGCAAGGTGGCGGTGACGAGGTATTTGTCTGCAATGTCGAAGTTGATGCGACCGAAATAAGACTGCAGCTCGTCCAACGTCCGAAAAGAGTTACCGAAGGCCCCCGTGCCGTTTACCTGATCGGCCGAGGAGACGTTGTTGATCATGATGTCAAGATCGGAAGTGCGGAAATTCGCGTAGCTAGCACCCTTACCGATCCGCTCAAAGCGTTGGTAGGAATACCCCAGCAGTCCCTGAAAATCGATAGCACCGCCGAGGGGGGCATTGAGCGTGAAGTAGTTTTCCCAGAGGTCGTTGTTTACCTGAAGGTCGTTCAAGCTAAGGCGGCCAATGTTTTCGACGCCCTGAACGCGCTGGTCACGCGACTGTGCATCGGTGCGGCTGGAAAAGGAGCGGTCGATACCGTAAACGGATTTAAAGCTCAGTGCATCGGTGATGGCGAATTCAGCCGATACGTTGCCCAGTAGCCGCAGGGTGTTGGTAAAGCCCTCGTACAAATTCAGCAGCGCCAAAGGGTTAGGTTCCGTCTGGCTTACCTGATTAAAGGTTCCATCGGGGTTATAGATCGGCTGGGTAGGGTTGGCTTTTAGCACGTTACCCAATAGATCGCCCTCGAAGCCGGCGTTGGTCGTGATCGGCACGTTGTCGTCGTGGATATCCGAGACCGTCACCTGAGTCGCTAAACCGAGGCGATCATCGATGAAGCGCTTGCTACCGTTAAAGCGTGCGGAAATGCGCTGAAGCGCCGATTGCTCCACGATACCTTCCTGGTCGAGATAGGATGCGGAAAACCGGTAGCTTCCATCCTCTCCGCCACCGCCAAAGGAGAGGCTGTGGCTCTGGGTAAACGCGGTGCGAAAAAGCTCGTCTTGCCAATCTACCTCCGCGCCACCATCGAGGGCCTCGGTGGCGGCGTCGCCATTAAAGCTGCGGTAAGCATCCAGAAACTCTTGCGGGCCGAGAACATTGTAGCGCTTGGAAATCTGGTCGATCCCGATATTCGTTTCGTACGTCAGAATACCCTGACCACCGGCACCGGACTTCGTAGTAATGATTACCACGCCGTTGGCACCCCGAGAACCGTAGATAGCCGTGGCCGAAGCGTCTTTCAGCACGTTGATGCTTTCGATATCGCTGGGATTCAGGAAGTTGAGCGGGTTACGCGCGCTGGTGTTCCCCAAACCGCCAATGTTACCATCTGCGGACGTATTCTCGCCACTCAGGGGAACCCCGTCGACCACGAATAAGGGGTTATTGTTTGACCGAACGGAAGAAGTGCCCCGGATCCGGAAATTTACGCCGGCCCCCGGTTCACCGCTCGTTTGCGTGACCTGTACGCCCGCGGCGCGACCCTGGATCAACTGCTCGGGTGACGTAATTACCCCCTTGTTGAAATCCTCTTCCGACAGTACCGTAACCGCTCCGGTTAAATCCTGTTTTTTGACGGCACCGTAGCCGACTACGACGACCTCCTGCAGGAGCTCGCCGGACGTTAATTGGATATCGTAGGCAGTCTGCCCCTCTACCAGCGGGATTTCCCGCGATCCATACCCGGTATACGATACGGTGACGGATGCTGCGGCTTCTGGTACACTTAGGTTGAAGTTGCCGTCAAAATCGGTGACGGTTCCCGTCGTAGAACCCGTTATGACTACGCTGGCACCGATCAACGGGTCACCCGATTCGGCATCCGTTATGGTACCCGTGATGGTTTGTTGGGCTAATCCGGTCGCTGACGTTAAGAGTAACATCAACACGAACCCTAGCCCGCTACGGATGTGGAAGAAGTTAAGCTTCATGTTCAAATATATGTTTTTGTGATGTGTAAATAGTTGTGGCCATGACGGTCCCATTAGGAGACCCATGATTGCCTGCGTGCTGCCGCTCAAGACAGCACCTACGTATGAGCGGGGAGATTTGCAAAGGAGTGTGATTACATGATCGAATATAAGCCGGCAAGCCGTAGTACAAAGATGCGAAATGATTGTCACGTATTAAATCGTCTCACCAATTAAACTATAACATCTAAACAAGTTACTACGCATTACTTTGGAAAACTAAAGGCTTGCACCAACTTCTCAACGCCCTGAAACCGGAAACGCTGCCCGCTGTTTTGGATTTCCAGCTACCGATCGCCCACTAGCAAACTGCTCCCTTCCTATGATTCCACGATGTTCCCGCGCCTGCGTCCTGACCCTCTGGGGCGTCTTATGCGTGGCGACGTCCTGGGCCCAACGGCTGGACATGAAAGTTCTCGGGAATTACCGGCAGATTGAAATCCCGTTTGACGTGGAGAATGACTTTATCGTCATTCCCATCCTGATGAATAACCTTATTCCGCTACGCTTCATCGTCGATACGGGAGCCGAAAATACCGTACTGCTGGACCGGACCATGACCGACCTCCTGGAGGTCAATTATATGCGCACCTTCCAGGTCCGCGGTTCGGACATGAACGACGTGCTTACCGCCTATTTGGCTACCGGCATCCACATGCGCCTCGCCGACCGGCTACTGGCGCGGAATCGAACGATCCTGGTGCTGGAAGAGAATTACTTCAATTTCGAGCGGATCACGGGTACGACCATCCACGGCATCCTCGGCGCAGACTTCCTGATGCGGTTCATCGCTGAATTCGATTTCCGGCGCCAGGTGATGATCCTGCACGATCCATCCGAATTTCGTCTGCCCCGCGCTTACCGCGAAGTGCCCTCCGATTTCATCCGCAACCGCCCCTTCCTTCACATCGACATCGGGGTGCTGTCCGGGAAACCTACCTCGCGTCGCCTCCTGATGGACACGGGGGCGGGGCTCAGCCTGCTGCTTCACACCTATCCGGATTCCAATCACATCGATCTGCCGGAACAGACCATTCCTACCTACATTGCCAGCGGATTGGGCGGCACCCTCCAGGGGAGTGTCGGGCGAAGCCAGTTAGTGAGCCTGGCAGACCGCAAGATGAGCAACGTGGTGACTTATTTTCAGGAAATGGACTCCACTGCCATATCCTATATCGGCAACCGCGAAGGCATTATCGGAAATCAGATTCTCCGTCGATTTCGCGTCCTCATCGATTACGTGAACCGCAAGGTGCACCTGCGCCCCGAAGGTGGACGGTGGAAGCAAAAATTTCGCTTTGACCGGTCGGGGCTGAGCTTGCTCGCCGGCGGCGATAACCTGCGCAGTTATACGGTCAGCAATGTCGTCCCGGGGAGTCCGGCCGATCTGGCGGGAATCCAGGTGGGTGACCGGGTCCGGACCGTGAACGGCGTACCGGTGACGCTGCTTACCCTGGAATCGATTATCCGGAAGCTGCAGCGTCGGGTGGGTAAACGGATTCGGATGCGGATGTACCGGGCGGGTCGCCTGTACGAGGTAGAGTTCCGATTACAAAACCTGATCTAATTTGGCCGCTCATGACTTACCCTACTTATCCCCCTCCCCGACGACTTCTCCTGGGTTGGCTGCTCCTGCTCCTTTCCTGCGCCCTGAACGGCCAGCTAGTCGGCGACCGCCAGAACGGGCTGGCGAGCTATTACTCGCCGGAGTATGACGGTGCCGAAACGGCATATGGGGTGATTTACGACCGGACCGAACTGGTCGCGGCCCATAAAACCTACCCACTGAATAGTACGGTGCGCGTAACCAATGAGAATAACGGAAAGTCGGTTGTGGTCCGCATCGTCGATAAAGGGCCCTTCATCCGCGGCCGGATCGTTGAATTGAGCGAACGCGCCGCCGACGAGTTGGGCATGTTAGGGGAACGCACGGTTCCGGTGGAGCTGCAACTACTCGCTACGCCGGATCAACGTCCGCTGGACCAGGCTACTCCCCCGCCAGTCCCGCCAGCCAGTGAGGTAGTCTCCGCACCCGCGCCCCGGCGCCCGGAACCGTTACAGGAGGAAGCCGTGGTGCCCGAGCCAACCCCCTCCCCCGATGTGGCAACCCCCGGGTTTCCTGCGGCTACGCCCCCTTCCACCAGTGCAGCGAAGGGCTCCGGTTTGGGTAATCGGCGCGACTTCGGTCCGGGATTGTACCGGGTACGGCTGGAAGGATCGGATACGGGTCGGTTCGGCGTACAGGTGGGGAGCTTCAAAAACCTGGAAAGCGCCATGGATATGATCGTCAACCTACAGGGTCGCTACTTCGACGAGATCCTGTTGCACAAGGAGTCCGCGAGCGCTGCATTCAATTACCGGGTAATTTTGGGCACCTTCGCGGACAAGGATAGCGCCAAACATTATGCCGCTTCCCTGAAACAACGCTACGGGATCAACGGGTTTACCATTGACCTACCCCGCTAAGCAACCGATTCCTATGATCCCGCGCACGCTGTTATTGCTTCCCCTGCTGATCCTCACCGCCTGCGTTCCTAAAGCGCAGTACGACTCCCTGGCGACGGAACGAAATTATTACCGAAATCTGTCGACGCAAACCGATAGCACCACGTCCGCCCGCCTGGGAACGGTAAACGACAGCCTCCAGCAGGGTCGGACGGTGCAGCAACGCCAGCTACGACAGATCGAAGACCTCACCGCGACCAATCGCTCCCTGAACGACCGCATCACCGACCTCACCGCTCGGTACGAGTCCATACTAGACCAAAACCGAGCGCTGGTAGAAAACCTCGGGAGCGACGGCAACCCCCGCCAGGAAATGCTCGACCGGGAGGCCGAGCTCGACCGTCGGGAGGCCATACTGGATCGTCGCGACCAACAACTACGGGCTAGGGAAGAAAGTCTGACCAGCCTGGACCGGATGCGGAACGACCAACCGACCGCCTACGATTCCCCCGCGGATGCGCGCGGTGTCAGTCCCGTAGATCCGGAATCCGCCAGTCAGTTACAATTGGATAACCTACAGGAGGAAATGCGGCAACTCCTGCTCGCCCTGACCGATTCCGGCTACGTGCTTCGCCGACCCGATGCCAATACGCTGGAAGTCATCCTGGGGGGTGAGTTGACGTTTGAAGACGCCAACGTCGTCAGTCTGGAAGGGCAGCGGATCCTGCGGCGACTGGGCGGGACCCTGCGCAATTACCCCGGACTGCGCTACACCGTCGTCGGTCACGCGGAAAGCATCGAGGGAGACCCCCTACTCGCCTACCAGACCAGTACGGCACGCGGCGTACGGGTGGCCCTGCAACTGGCACAGTTCGGCATCGACCCCGGCGCGATCGTAGCCGCCGGACAGGGCTTTTATGGCCCCGACGATACCCCCGAGCTGAGTGGGCTGGACCGGGAAAGGCGCACGGAAATTATCATTCGCCCGGCGGAGTGAAGGCGCGCCGGTACCCCTCCACCATTCGTACCACCCGGCCGTAGTTTAACAGGCCCTCTTCAATACCCTGCGCTTTTAGGTAGGCCGTATACGTAGCATCCCGCAGGACGGGCGCAATGTCGCGGTATTGCTCCCCGTTGGCGTAGATGGCTTCCAGGTCATTGCGTATGCCAGGGGCTAGCCGGCTTTCTCGCCACTCGAGGTAGCCCTCGGGGTCGGCGTAGCGAAGCAGGCCGGCGATATGCCGCCAGTAGGCCAGTTCGAGCGCGTAGCGCAGGAGGGGATCGTCCGACTCGTCCGCCGCCAGGTACCCCCAGAACGAGCAGGTACCTTCGTCACCGAATCCGTAAGCGTGCGCCAGTTCGTGCGCCATGACCGCCGGCTTCTGCAGGGGGTGCAGGCCAGCGTCAATATTCCCCTGCCCCGCCCAGGGCCAGTACACTCCGGCGGTGCTCAGGCGCAACAGAATGCCATTCGGCAGCAATTCCCAGGCCCGGGGCGCCCCGGGAGCGGGATACCGGTGGCGTTCGAGGGCGGCGGCCACCAAGGGGCGCACGGATACCTCCAGGTCGGTTGGAAAGCGGTCGATGGAAATGGCAACCGTATCATGGGTAACCGCGGCGCGGAGGTGCGCCAGGCGATCGCCCATCCGGAAGACGCGTTCCCGCAGCTCGGGCAGGGGCGGCTCGTAAAGCTCGAACGCCAGCCGCTCCTCTACGGGCTGGCGACCGTAATTATAGCCCCACAACCATAAGAAGGCAATGACCAGCGTGATGAGGTAAGCCAGTAGATGCAGGCCGACGGCCAAGGCGGCGCGCCGCTTCCGTTTCTCTGTCGCCGCGGAGCTGATCCGGCGAAAACGGCGCATTTCAAGGACGATCAGGCCGATGATCCCGGCCCAAAACAGGTAAAATACCGGTACGGGAACCAGGCCGATTGAATGATCCCAGACCGATCGGAACAGGGGAAACAGGCCCCGACTATAGGCAATCTCCAGCACCGAAGCGGGTAGCAAGACGCGCAGCGCTAAACTGACAACGAGCAGTCCACCGAGCCAGGGAAGGGCGGCGGTGCGCAGGTGCGGAAAATTACGGGGATGGGGCACGTTTAGGGGCGAAGATCTTTGTACATACAACTATCAGGTCCCCCTGGCGTTTAATTGTCGTGCGTTTTGCACGAATAATTTAAATTATACTAGCATGGCTTTTACCCTAACGGACAGCAACTTCAAAGCGGAAGTACTCGAAAAAAAAGGCATCGCGCTCGTAGACTTTTGGGCGGAATGGTGCGGCCCCTGTAAAATGATCGGCCCGGTCGTAGAGGAGTTATCCCAGGAATACGACGGTAAAGCACTGATCGCCAAAGTCGACGTTGACGAAAACGCGGAACTAACCCAACGTTACGGCGTCCGGAACATCCCGACCATCCTTATCCTGAAAGACGGAGAGGTGGTCGACAAGCACGTCGGTTTCGCAACGAAGGAGGCACTCGCCAAAAAGATCGAAGCACAACTGGAAGCGGCCTAACCGCCTCCGGTTTTCTATCTTGACTAAGGGCCTCTCCGGACTACCGGGGAGGCCCTTTAATTTGAATAAATCTAAATAAGTACCCGTCCGGATACGGCCCGCAACCACACTATTGGTCTACGGATTTACTTGTTAGCTTTGCTGCTCACAAAAATCGAGTACTTGGTATGGCGACAAAAACTGCAGATCGTACGGTGTCCCGCGTTGGCTGGTTTCAAAAAATGATTACGTCCAGCGTAGGCCAGAAGATCGTCATGTCCCTCACCGGCCTATTCCTGATCACCTTCTTGGTGGTGCACTTGATCGGCAATCTTCAGTTGATCCTGGTGGAGGATGAAGGCTATAGTTTCAATAGCTACGCCTACTTCATGACCAATAATCCGGTCATTAAAACCACTTCGATCCTCCTTTACGCCTTTATCATTATCCACGCCGTACAGGGCCTTGCGCTTTGGTATTACAACCGGAAAGCGCGTGGCACGCAACGTTACGCCGTCAAGGTGGACCGCACCGCCGGGGCCAGCAAATCGTCCGTTTACATGGGATCGCTGGGGATGGTAATCCTGGCGTTCATCATCGTACACATGGTGCAGTTCTGGGGGCAGATGCACTTTACCGACAACGTCGGGGCCTTTGAGGCCGAAGGGTACAAAGGCGCCAAGAATCTTTACGCGCTCGTCAGTGCCACCTATGAGAATATTTGGATGGTGATCTTTTACGTGGTAGCCATGATCTTCATTGCTTTCCACCTCTGGCACGGTTTTCGGTCCTCCTTCCAGTCCCTGGGACTGAACCACAAGAAGTATACCCCCCTGATCAAAGCGGTCGGGTACGCCTACAGTGTGTTGGTGCCGTTGGGTTTTGCCATCATCCCCATCATCATGTACCTCCGCAATCACGGGGCCCTATAATCAGCTGAAGTAAGAATCTATGCCATTTCAATCCAACGTACCCTCCGGGGAATTGTCTGAAAAGTGGAAGCAGTATCGCTCTTCCATGCCCTTGGTTGCGCCGAACAATAAGCGCCGCCTGGAAGTGATTGTCGTCGGCACGGGACTTGCCGGTGGAGCCGCCGCCGCTACCTTTGGCGAGTTGGGCTACCGGGTCAAGGTATTTACCTTTCACGACAGCCCCCGCCGTGCGCACTCCATCGCCGCCCAGGGAGGCATTAACGCGGCTAAAAACTACCAGAACGACGGCGACAGCGTCTACCGACTCTTCTACGACACCATCAAAGGAGGCGATTACCGCAGCCGGGAGGCCAACGTACACCGTCTTGCGGAAGTGAGTGTCAACATCATCGACCAGGCGGTTGCCCAGGGTGTCCCCTTCGCCCGCGACTACGGTGGACTCCTCGCCAACCGCTCCTTCGGTGGCGTGCAGGTCAGTCGTACTTTCTATGCGCGGGGACAAACCGGTCAGCAATTGCTGCTCGGTGCCTACCAGTCGCTGAGCCGCCAGATCAGCCTCGGCAACGTGGAGCTGTTCAACCGCCACGAAATGGTGGACCTGGTCATGGAAGATGGCAAAGCGCGGGGCATCATCGCCCGTAACCTGCTCACCGGAGAAACCGAACGACACGCTGCCCACGCGGTCGTGCTCGGTACGGGAGGGTACGGCAACGTCTTTTACCTCTCCACCAACGCCATGAATTCCAACGGTTCGGCCGCCTGGCGGGCCGTTAAGCAGGGCGCCTACATGGCAAACCCGTGCTTCACCCAAATTCACCCAACCTGTATCCCCGTCAGCGGAGAATATCAGTCGAAACTGACGCTGATGTCGGAATCCCTGCGGAACGACGGTCGGGTGTGGGTACCCAAAAGCCAGGAAGACGCGGCCGCCATCCGGGAAGGTCGTAAAACGGGCCTGGACATCGCCGAAGCCGACCGCGACTACTACCTCGAGCGCCGCTACCCCGCCTTTGGCAACCTGGTACCCCGCGACGTCGCCAGCCGGGCCGCTAAAACCGCCTGTGACGAAGGCCTCGGCGTCAGCGCTACGGGTTTGGCCGTTTACCTGGACTTCGACGATGCGTTCGTGCGCTACGGTAAATCGCGGGCGCACAGCCTCAACGAGCCCAATGCAAGCAAGGACCGCATCCGTCAGCTGGGCGTAGCCGTAATCGAAGAGAAATACGGCAACCTCTTCGAGATGTACGAAAAGATCACCGGGGAAGATCCCTACGTGATGCCGATGAAGATTTACCCCGCGGTGCACTACACCATGGGCGGCCTGTGGGTAGACTACAACCTACAGACCAATATACCGGGGCTCTTCGCGATCGGGGAGGCCAACTTCAGCGACCACGGCGCCAACCGACTGGGAGCTTCCGCCCTGATGCAAGGCCTGGCCGACGGCTACTTCGTTCTGCCGTACACCATCGGCACCTTCCTGTCGCAGGAAATTCGTAACCCGATGGTGGATCCCGATGGTCCCGCCTTTATGGAAGCCGAAGCGAAAGCTAAAGCGCGCATCGACCGGATCATGAACATCCGGGGTACGAAGTCCGCCGAAACCTTCCACCGGGAGTTGGGCAAAATTATGTGGGAGTACTGTGGTATGGCCCGCAACGCCGAAGGGCTGCAGAAAGGACGACGCATGATCCGGGAGCTGCGCAAGGAATTCTGGGAATCGGTTTACGTACCCGGCCAGGTTAAGGAATACAATCCGGAGCTGGAAAAAGCCCTGCGGGTAGCCGACTTCCTCGAGTTGGGAGAATTGATGATGCTCGATGCCCTCGATCGCAACGAAAGCTGCGGCGGTCACTTCCGGGAAGAGTACCAGTCCGAAGACGGCGAGGCCCTACGGCGTGACGACGAGTACGCTTACGTCAGCGCCTGGGAATGGGACGATACCGACCCCATCCTGCACAAGGAAGAATTGATTTTCGAAAACGTGGAACTGAAGACCAGGTCCTACAAATAATTCGCCATGGAAAACATGACACTGAAACTGAAGATCTGGCGTCAGGGAGGAAAATACCCTAAGGGAGAGTTCGTGAACTACACCCTCGACGGCGTAAATACCCACATGTCCTTCCTGGAGATGCTCGACGTACTGAATGAAAAGCTCATCCAGCAAAAAGAAGAGCCTATCGCCTTCGAACACGACTGCCGCGAAGGAATATGCGGTACCTGTTCGCTCGTCATTAACGGCTACCCTCACGGACCGATGCAGCAAACCACGGCCTGCCAGCTCCACATGCGGCATTTCCGCGACGGTGAGACCGTAACTATCGAGCCCTGGCGCTCCCGGGCCTTCCCGGTAGTGAAGGACCTCGTCGTGAACCGGGATGCCTTCGACCGCATCATCCAGGCCGGTGGATACATCAGCATCGATACGGGCCAGGCTCAGGATGGCAATGCCATCCCGATTGAAAAAGATCAGGCCAGTCACGCCTTCGACGCGGCAACGTGTATCGGTTGCGGTGCCTGTGTAGCCGCCTGCCCGAACGCCTCGGCCATGCTTTTCGTGGGCGCCAAGGTCAGTCACCTGGCACAGATGCCCCAGGGCAAGGTAGAAAAGGATACGCGCGTTCAACGCATGATCGCCCAGCACGACGCCGAAGGGTTCGGCCGTTGTTCCAACATCACCGCCTGCGAGGCGGAATGCCCCAAGGGTATTTCGGTAGAGCACATCGCCCGCCTCAATCGCCAGTACATCGGCGCTACGTTGGGGAGTGAAAAGGTAGCGAACTAAGCCGATCCCATCCGGAAGCGCAAACGGTAACGGGAGCCTTGGGTGAACCGAAGACATGTTTCTTCGGAATTCACCTAAGGCTCCTTTTTTTAATGTACCTCCCTGAAAGGCCCGCGGCTACGTACCGGGGACACCAGCGGACGGTTTCCCTTCCCTCCAGCTTGTGACGCGGCTATTCCTGCCCACGCCGTACCGGACCAAGCGTTACCGTAAGCTTACTGCACCTTGAAATTGTAACTGATGCGACCGCACTGCTCGGCGGGGGCAAGTTCATTGGCCGCGAAGCGCCACCGGAGGGCGTTTTTACGTGCGGCTGCGACAAGGGCCGGATCGGCGGTGCTGCTGCCATTCTGGGTGTAGTCGGCGCGACTGATCTCACCGCGGGGATTGACGCAAACCTCGATAACTACGGTACCGGACACCTGGCTGTTTTCCTGGACCGGAGGGCTGGCGAGGACGCCACGACCGCTCAATCCACCACTCACGCGACCACTACCGGTGGAAATACCACTCAGGCGATCGGCGTTGGGATCTCCGTTATCGACGCCCTGATTGCCGGGGCGGCCGGTATTGCCGTTACCCGATCCTTGCCCGAAGGCGCCACCGAGTTGTCCCTTGAGTGCATCCGCTTCCGCCTGCCGGCGGCGGGCGGCCTCCGCCTCAGCCTGGCGCTGCCGTTCGGCTTCCGCTTCCTGCCGTCGGCGGGCCTCGGCCTCGGCTTGCTGTTTCCGCCGTTCCGCCTCCGCCTCTTGCTGGATGCGGCGTTGCTCGGCCTGCCGTTGTGCTTCTTCCCGTGCCTTTTGCTTCCGTAACGCGACTACTTCCGGATCTTCGGTCACGACGACTTCGCGTTGCTCCGGTTGCGGGTCCGGATCGACCCGGGGCGGTGGCGGTGGCGGATTCTGGGGAAGGGGGGGCGTAGGCACGACCACTTCCTCGGGCTCCGGCTCAGCGGGGGCCGGGGCATTCTCTTCGCCCTGCCCCATATCCACGATACCGAGGTTTACCAAAATACCGGGTTGCCCCGGGGGTGGGTTCTGAAAAAAGAAGATGGGCCATAGCAGCAGGGCTACGATCAGGATGGCCCCTACCGTGGCGACGATCTTGCCGGTGCGGTCGCCACGCTTTTCACTTTCCGTTAGTGTAATGTCCATTTGCTTCAATTTATCCGCTAGATGCAGAACACCGCGGGATTGCATAATAGTGTACCACGGGGAGTACTTTACGGATTTGACAACACCCTTACACCCGCGCGCGGCGCCCTACCCTCTTCGGGCTTCCCACACCAGCCATCCGATCAAGAGAAACTGGAGGAGTAGCCGCAGAACGGCAATCAGCTTGCTTCCGATTACCGGTCGATCGCGGAGCAAATCTACGACATGGATGGGCAAGAAGAGCGCCATAAGAATAGCCGCCGACCAGAGAGAAAGTTCACGAGTGGCGGGAACCAGCATGCCCAATCCGATGAGAATCTCGGCTACTCCGCCGGCTACATTGGCCGCTACCCGCGGCATCCAACCGGGGATAATGGGGTAGTAAAAGGAAGGATTCACAAAGTGGTAGATGCCGGCGGCGATCAGGATCACCGCGAAGCCATAAGCAAAAAGCGTCATAAAGGGGAATTATCGGGTTCCGTGAAAACGGTGGCCCAGAATCAACTCGATGCGGGTTTCGTCCACTCTCGTATCCAAAGTCTCCGTGGCATCGTAGCTGGGAAGATAGGCCGCGGTAATGGCAAGGTAGTTGTGCCGGCCATTATACCCGAAGGCCAGTCGCGTGCGAAACCGCAAACTGAGCCGCACCCCCTCTACCTCGCGTTGGGATGCCACCGGATCGTAGTCTACGAACCGAACTTCCGGGCCTACTACGGCCAGCGGCGTAACGAATAGATTTTTGCCGAACAGAAAGGTGTAGGCGTAGCCCAAACCCACCCCGAATTTTACCTGGGAATACCGGTCAATGACCAATGCATCGGATTCCGGGGCGGGCAGCGTAAGTTGGTTGGCTGTAAGTACCTGCCGGTTAGCCATGCCGGCCAACAGAAAAGAACCCGAGTTTTTCAACTGTCTGCTGCGCTGCCTAAAGGCCGAACCGAGGCTGAATTCCTTGGAATTGAGGATACGGAACCCGTACACCAGGATATTCAGGAACTTAATGTCGCGGCGGAAATAATCGGGATCTCCCGGGCTGCGCCGTACGAAGCCGACCGTGCGTCGGGCATTGAGATTCAGGTAAAACTTATCGCGGTAAAGCTGCAAGTTTACGCCAAGTGAAGTGGCGTCCCCCAGCTCGCTGTCGGTGCCCAGGTCACTCACGGGAATGCTAAAGGTGTAGCCCAACCACTTGTAACGCCCACCGAACCGGACGGCCAGCCCCTTATTGGAGAGCGTAAGCGACTGCGCCCCACCGACGGATATGCTGGCTGAATTGTCCCGGTAGCGAAGGCCGCCGTTGACGCGGGTACGGGAGGCGAACGTTTCCACGTACGTACTATCGAACTGAGCCACTGCCGTGGCCAGCTGCAGCATGCCGATCAGTAGGAAAAGGCACCGTAGGGCTCTACTTCCCATGCTCACTCCGCAGGTAGTCCAGGGCTAAGTTAGTGTAAAGCTGGACGCCATATTTCAGGCCTTCCTCGTCGATCACGAAATCCGGGGTATGGTGACCGGGAGCTTCCGAACGATCCATGTCGGGCGACATGCCTCCCAGAAAGTAAAAGACGGAAGGAACTTCCAGGGCGAAGTAGGAAAAATCCTCGGCACCGGTGATCGCGTTCACCAGGTGGACGTTATCCTCTCCCAGCGTGGATTGTACCGTTGGCAACATCCGCTGGGTCATATCGGGATCGTTGTAGGTGACCGGATAGCCCTTGTCGATGGTTACCTCCGCGCTGGCACCGGAGGCTTCTGCGATGTTCGTCGCGGTGGCCCGGATGCGCTCGAATACCTCCTGTTTCATGTCCTCGTCCAGCGTACGGATGGTGCCGATCATGGTCACCGCTTCGGGAATAATGTTGTTGCGAACGCCCCCCTCGATGACGCCCAGGCTGATAACCACCGCCTCCTTGGTCAATTCGCTTTGGCGGGAGACGATCAGCTGCAGACCAGTGACGATCTGGGCGGCTACGGTAATGGGGTCGATCCCCGCCCAGGGGGTGGACCCGTGGGCTTGTTTACCCTTTACCGTGATCTCGAACCGATTGGCGGCGGCCATCATGCCGCCGGGTTTGTAATTGACGTGTCCGACGGGGGTTTGCGAGTTGATGTGAATACCGAAGGCTGCTTCCACGTCATAGTCACGGAGGACCCCCTCCTTAACCATCAGCTCCGCCCCGCCTTCTTCCCCCACCGGCGCGCCTTCCTCGGCCGGCTGGAAAAGGAAAACAACTGTGCCGGGAAGCTCCGCCTTCCGTTCACTGAGTAACTGGGCGGCGCCCATGAGCATGGCAACGTGGGTATCGTGACCGCAGGCGTGCATTACGCCTACCGTATCCCCCCGATAGGTACCGGTGGCCTTGCTCGCGAAGGGCAGATTGGCGCGTTCCGTAACGGGCAGAGCGTCGATATCCGCCCGAAGCGCCACCGTCGGTCCCGGCAGTTCTCCTTTCAGGATGCCGACCACACCGGTGTGGGCGACGCCCGTTCGTACCTCCATGCCGAGCGTACGTAAATGGTCGGCGATGTACTCGGCGGTTTTGAATTCCCGGTTGCTGAGTTCCGGATACTGGTGTACGTGCCGGCGCCATTCGACCACCTTGCCGTCAATGGCCTCGGCGGCGCTGGCTACGGAACCGTAATCGGATTGGCCATGGGCAACAGCGGCAAGGCAGAGCGACAGTACGATAGTTGGGATACGCATAGGATCTCGTATTTACCCGGTAAGATACGTAGCCACGGTGCTGGCTAGCAAACCTTATCGGCACAGGCCGAGGATGCGAACGCATCGGGCTTGGCCTTGAAGACGAAGCCCATCCCCAGGATATAGCCCATCGCTTCCTTAAGCGCAACGTTGCTTTGGAAGTGGGGGTCGGTATTGATGTCGGCGTGCACCTCCAGTTCGACTTGGTGGCGGTCCAGGATGCCACACAGCGCGTAAGCGATCTCCACCGACCGGCCGACTTCCAGGATCATGCGTTCCCGCAGACTCATCCTCGCTTCGCTTTTGTAATTGGCGATGAACATGAATCCGCCCCGCTTTTCCCGCAGGAAGACAATGACGGTAGCAAATTCCACGGTCTTACCCCGTACCTGGCTATCGGTACCGATGCAGACCTTGAGGCGGTGCCCGGCGGCAACCTCCCGGACGACGGTCTTTTCCACCGCTTCCTGGATGTCGCCCTCAATCCGACGGCCGTCATAGCGACGCCACTTCATTTCAGTTAACGCCTTGGTATTCATCCGTTTTGCATTTGGTTGCTGATACGGTGAAGATAACCAACCCCCTAGCTTGGGAAGTTGCAAAGCATATGACCAATAGGTTAAAATTTATCCTCCCGTGTTAACCCGGCTTACGTCCTTAAACGCGTACATTACCCACATGCGGGAATCCAAAGCAAAAACCGCCGGCGGCGCGAACTTTAAGTTTCGCGAACTGAAGGTGTATAACTCGACGGAGTACCTGTGGGACAACGTCAAGAAGTATCGCCAGGTGTTCGACCGGTTCGAGACGGCTTACGTCTACGCCGAATTATCGCTGTACAACAAAGCGTTCGATGTCCAGGATTGGGCGTTGCGGATTGAATTGAAGTGCTTCCGGGTAGAGGACCAGAACCGGACGGAAATCTGCAGCCTGACGATTGACAAAGAGATCAGCCGCTTCGACCCCACCGTTTACGTCCGCGAAGGCTGGGGAAATCAGAAGAAAGGAACCTTTTGGAAAGCCGGCACCTATTTCTGGGAGGCCTACATCGGCGGCCAAAAGGTGGGAAGCAAATTCTTTTACATCATCGAGGCGGAAGACGACGACAGCCCCGACGAAGACGAGGAACGGATTGCGGATCAGTACCTTAAGCTGCAGTCCGTAAAGATGTACGAGGGGCCCTACGACGACGTATCCTCCGATGACCGGACCTACCTCAAACAGTTTTCCAGCCAGGAGACCCGGTACATTTATCTCGAGCTGGACTTCCTCAATTTACAGCCGAGTCAGGATTGGCACCTCGAGCTGTTTACCAAGTTCCACAACCAGACCAGGGAGCTGAAGGGACAGGTATCGCGGTTGATTCAGGTCGAGCCCGAGAAAGACCGTATACAGCTCACCGTCGGTTGGGGAGCCGCTACGCCAAACCTGTGGCGGGAAGATCAATACACCGCGGAGATCGTATTCCTCGATTCCCTCATCGCCACGGTTCACTTCGAGGTGAGCGACGAGTCGATGGAAGGTAGCCCCAAAGTGTACCTCCCCGGTCGGGATCACCCCGTGCTCCTGAACGCCGAAGGGGAGGATAGTGAGGAGTTCGAGCACATCATGGCCGACCTGGATGCCCTCATCGGCCTACAGGAGGTGAAGCAACAGATGCGGGAACACGCCGTCTACATCCAGTTCCTGCAATTGCGTCAGAAGCGCGGGTTCGCTATGGATACGGGCATCGACGTGCACGCCGTCTTCAGCGGTAACCCCGGTACCGGAAAGACCACCGTTGCCCGAATGATGGGCAAGCTATACCAAAAGATGGGCCTGCTGAGCAGCGGCCATACCGTGGTTGCCGACCGGGTAGACCTGGTGGGGGAATACATCGGGCAGACGGCACCCAAAACCCGGGAAGTCATCGAAAGCGCGAGGGGTGGCGTCCTCTTCATCGACGAGGCTTATTCCCTGGCTCGTAACAACGACGACGGCAAAGATTTCGGCCGCGAGGTCATTGAAATCCTGGTGAAGGAAATGTCGAATGGTGCCGGCGACCTGGCCGTCATCGTGGCCGGCTATACCGACGAGATGAAGCGGTTCCTCGACAGCAACACGGGCCTGAAATCGCGTTTCAAACTCTTCTACGAGTTCCGAAATTTTTTACCCCAGGAGTTAAGCCAGATCGCGGATTACGCGGCAACGCGCCTTGGCGTAACGATGACGCTCGCCGCGAAGGCTCTGATCAACGAAACGATCACCAAATCTTTCCGCGAACGCGATCGCACTTTCGGAAACGCCCGCTACGTACACGACCTCATCGAAAAAGCGAAAGTGCAAATGGCATTGCGGATCATGGCGCGCGACGACAGCGGGGAATCGCTCAGCGACGAGTACCTCAGCACCATCGAAGCCGAAGACGTAGTAAAGCTTACCCCATCGACCGTCCGCGAACGACCTACCATACCCGTCAATGAGGATTTACTGACCAGTGCCCTGGCCGAACTCGATGTCCTGATCGGCATGGACGCGGTGAAGGCCCAACTCCACGAGCTGGTCCGGCTGGTCCGGTATTACCGGCAGTCCGGCCGCGATGTCCTCAATGCCTTTCACCTCCATACCGTCCTGGTGGGCAACCCGGGAACGGGCAAAACCACCGTTGCCCGCATCCTGGCCACCCTCTACAACGCCCTCGGCATCCTGGAACGCGGGCACATCGTGGAAACCGACCGCCAGGGACTAGTGGCCGGCTACGTAGGTCAAACCGCGGAGAAAACGGCCAAGGTGATCGAGGAAGCCATCGGCGGGCTGCTGTTCATCGACGAAGCCTACGCCCTTACCCAAACCCAGGCCGGACAGCGGGGTGACTTCGGTGACGAAGCGATTCAAACCCTGCTGAAACGGATGGAAGACCAGCGGGGAGAATTCTTCGTCTGCGTCGCCGGGTATCCCGACAATATGGAAACCTTCCTCAAAGCCAATCCGGGCCTGAGTAGCCGCTTCGACAAGATTCTGAAGTTCGAAGATTACAATCCGGAGCAACTCGGCCGCATCGCCGACGAGATGTTCCGCGACCGTGGGGTCCTGTTATCCGCTCCGGCCCGGCAACACCTCCAGGCTTACCTGGCCTTCCTGCACAAGTACCGGGACGCTTACTTCGGCAATGCACGTACGGTCCGCCAGCTGGTGGTGGATATCCTGCGCCGGCACGATCTACGACAGGCGGAAAGCGGCAAAGGAAAACGGTCGCCGAGCGCGCGGATTTCCCGCGCCGACGTCGAGCATCTTAAACTGGATACGAAGGAACTCTCGATCCAGCGGAAGCGCATCGGTTTCTAGAACTCGGTGAAGACCGATTCGTCCATATCGTTAGTAACGGAAATGTCCTGCAGTTGAAAGCGTCCGCCCCGGTCGCCGGATAGCATGACGCCGGCGTAATCCTGGTAGCCGTCAAAGGGGGTACTGATGGCGGGCTCCGCATCGTCCGCGGTCCGAAAAAACTGCCAGGTGTTTATGCGGTAGTTCTCCTTGTCTACGTAAAGGCGATACTTGTTTCCGGGAGTGTCGCCGACCTCGGTAAAAGTCAATTCGAGGATGTCCGAGGGGCGATTTTTCTGGGGGTCCTCCCCTTCACCGGCGTACTTTAGGGTGACGCCGCTGTCCTTCAGTTTAAAGGGTTGAACGAGCCAGTAACTGTCGTTGATCCACATCGAGTAGGCATCCTGCAGGTAGAGATCGATGCTATCGGGCTCGGTCATCTCCATACCGTTCTTGCTGACCGCTCCGGTGAGGTCGTCGTCGCTGAAGTCCAGCAGATAGATCATGCTGTCGTTGGGAACGTCGATCCGAACGCGGTCTTCTTCCTTATCCCAGGTTAGCCGTCGGGCCCCGAAGAAATTCCACTGTAAAAACCGCACGTCGTCGTACGCCTTCCGCCCGCCGTGGTACTTCACCACGCTATCCGCGATGGCAATGGCCTGGGGGTCGGAACCGGCCAGATCGAAGCCTTCCGCCGCCGGATTGATCTCGCTGGAATCGCTCGCGCTGGATTCGGTGGTGGAATCGGTGCTATCACAGCTGCTGATGCCTAAGAGGCCGAGCAAAAGGAGGGGGATGCTGAATTTCATACGGGCCATAACACTAAACTACCGCAGCAGTTCAGCTTCCAGGTAGACGGGTTGATGATCGCTGAATTGAAAGTCCTGGTCGATCGTCTTAATTCGTCGTAACCGGATATTCGGGCTGCACAGGAAGAAGTCGATAACGCTCTTTTCCGACCGGTGGGAATCGTAGGCTTCGTCGGACTTCCGGACGGTAGCCGCCGCCGGGTCGTACGCCCAGGCCCACCCGGGTGGCAGGTAGTCGAAATCGATGCCCGGGGGAAGGATCGTTTCCTCTACGGTGGGGTTTAGGGAGAACCAGCTAAAGCCGGGTGGAATCTGATTCCAGTCACCACCAGCTACTACGTAGTTGCCCGCCGCATAATCTTCCAGCACTTGTTCCCGCAGGTAACGCATTTGCTCCCGCCGCAGGCTTCCGTCGCTGTCGTAGGCCGAAAGGTGTAGGTTGTACACCACCAGATCCGGACCGAAGGCGGTGGTGAAAACCTGGCGCAACGCGCAGCGATCGAGCTGAAACAGCCGGGTCGGCCAGGGAAACTCCCCCGGTAACTGAAGGCGTTCGGACCGCGTGGGACGGTAGCGGGAGAGAGTCACCAGGCCGGATTGTACACCCCCGTAGTGGTCCCAGGGTTGAAACAGGGGAATGGGTACGCGGTTACTTTGGAAATTGGGGGCGTAATAGGCCGAGTAATCGGGACGAGCCTCGCGGGCGGCGGCGAGTTGATTGATGAAGTAGCTACGCCGGCTAGCGGTGTCGACTTCCTGCAAAAAGAAGAAGTCACTCTGGGTACTGGTCACCGTGAGCTCCTGGCCGGCAACGTAACGGGTTACATTCGCTTCGGGCGATCGGACTTTGCCGAGGTCGGTCCAGAAAAAGTCACCCCGGTTGTAGAAAAAATAGTCATCGGCGCCGAGCCCGCCATAGCCCACGTTCCAGGTTAGGAAGCGAAGCAGGGAATCCTGGATGACCGTTTCCGTTCCCGTCCGTCCGGCGCTGGCATCCAATGGAGTGACGCCGGTAGGTTGCCAGTCGGTAGCCGTACCGTAGATCAGGATGACCGAAAGGTAAAGGACCAGGATGGCCAGCGGAATACGCAGGAAGCGCCAGAGGTTACGCATGCTCAAAGGTAAGCCGCCCCGCCCGCCCCGCCGCGGCTTGCAAACCTTTGGTCGGTTATGTTGTAAACAAAGCCATGAAAATAGAGCGCATACCCTTCACCGAAGTTCCCCAGTTTTCCCAGCGCGATGTGGCCTATGCCACGGAGAACGAAGCCTTACGACCGTTTTACAAGTACGGCGTCACCAAAGCAGCCTTCGCCTCGGTAATCGAGGACAAAGCCGCTGACGAAACCGACCGCGAGCTGCTTGTGGATACCCTCCTGGCACAGTATGAATCCCTCGGTTTGCAGGATGAAGTTCCCGAATCCCTTTCGCTCCTGCGCTCGACGCAAACCTATACCGTAATTACGGCCCACCAGCCCGCCCTCTTCACCGGACCGCTTTACTACATTTTGAAGATCTGCTCCACCATCAACCTGGCGCGGCAGCTAAAGCAGGCTTACCCGGACAACGACTTCGTACCCGTCTTCATCAGCGGCGCCGAAGACCACGATTTCGCGGAAATCAACCACGCCCAGGTGTACGGCAACCGGATCGAATGGAAGCAGGACGCCGGTGGACCCGTGGGCGCCCTCTCCACCGATAGCCTCACCGAAGCCCTGGCGGAACTGAAGGAAATTTTGGGCGACCGCCCCACCGCCCAGGACATCTACGCGCGCATTGAGCAGGCCTACACCCAACACGATACGTACGGTGCGGGCGCCGCAGCGCTGGTGCACGAGCTGTTCGCGAAGGAAGGATTGATCGTGGCCGACATGAGTCACCAGGCCTTCAAAGCCGCCTTTGCCGGGTTCATGGAACGGGAGATCTTCGAATCCGTCAGCCAACCCCTGATCGAAAGCGCCCAATCCCGACTAGAAAAGCTCGGCTACAGTGGCCAGGCCCACGCCCGCGAGATCAACCTCTTCTACCTCACCCCGAATCGCCGCGACCGGATCGTGCGCAAGGATGGCGGCTTCGCGGTACTCGATACCGACAAGATCTTCACCGAGGAGGAACTGCGCCAGGAGCTACGCGACCACCCCGAACGCTTCAGCCCCAACGTGGTGATGCGCCCCCTCTTCCAGGAGCTGATCTTTCCGAACCTCGCTTACATCGGCGGCGGCGGGGAGATCGCCTACTGGCTGGAGCGGAAGGAACAGTTCGAAACTTTCGGCCTGAATTTCCCGATGCTGATCCGGCGCAATTCCGTGCTCTGGATCGATAAAGGGAACCAGAAAAAGCTCGAAAAACTAGACCTCGATTACCGCAAGCTCTTCCAGCCGGCGGACCTCATCATCCGCGACTACGTAGCCGAACAGTCGGAAAACGAACTGAGCCTGGCGGACGAACTTCAGCAACTGGAACAGCTATTCAAGGGCATCGCCGACAAGGCCGAAGGCATCGACCCCACCCTGGCCAAGGCGGTCATGGGTGAACACGCCCGTCAGGCCAAGGCGGTAGAGAACCTCGAAGGCCGGCTGCGCCGCACCGAAAAGCAGCGCTTCGAAACCTCTATGAACCAAATCCGTTCGCTTCGCGACAAACTCTTCCCCGACAACGGCATGCAGGAGCGCTACGACAACTTCCTGAATATTTACCTGCAGGAAGGCGAGGAGATGTTTCAAACCCTGATCCAGCACCTGGATCCCCTGGAGCCAGGTCTCGTGGTCATCCAACCCTAGCGCTTTGCCCCGGAGGTGACGATCTCAATGGCCCGCTCTAACTGGGGGTCACGGCCATGGAGCCGGTCGAGCATGGTATTATCGACGGTGACGTCGGGTTCCACGCCGGTCTTTTCCAGGTTCTGTCCTTCCAGGGTGTAGCATCCCCAGCTGGGCAGTCGGTAGGATGACCCGTCGACCAGGCCGCCGCCGCTGGTAAAGATGATCCAGCGGTAGGTAGGCATGCCGACCGTAGTACCGAGGCCCAGTTGCTTGAAGCCTTCGGCCGTCATTTCGGCGTCGCTGAGGCTCTGCTCGTTGATGAGCAGTACGATAGGCTTGGCATCGGGAATGAAGTTCGGCTGGAGGGTTTTCTCTCCGCCGCGGTACCCCCATTTGAGGTAGGGACGCTGGCTCAGGAATTGGAGCACGTCGTTGTGCACGTTGCCGCCCGTGTTGTAGCGTAGGTCCAGGATCAGCGCATCGCGGTTGTGGCCTTCGGACACCATTTCGTTGAGAAAGTTGTCGAGTTCGCCGCCGCCCATGTTTTTCATGTACACGTAGGCTACGTTCCTATCCGTGGCTTCGTCCACGCGGCGCTGATTCTCGTCCACCCAGGCGTCATAGCGGAGGTCCCGGCCCTGACCGTAGGAAACGGGGTGCAGCCGCACCAAGAATGGCTTCCCGTCGCGTTCGAAGGTCGCTTCGACCTCCGCGTCGACGCTGGGGCGGGTGAAGTAGGCTTCCCGGTTTTGGGCGGGGTCGATGGGTTGGCCGTCCAGCTCGACCAGCCGGTCGCCGGGCCGCAGATTGATGTCGTAAAAGTCGGCCGGGCCGTCGGGAATAACCGATTCCACCACGTAAGGTGCATCCGCCCGGAAGGCAATGCCCAGGTCGAAGGTCTTCGATCCGAAGGTGGTCTCCTCCTCGTCGCCGCTGGAGTAGAAGCCGAAGTGGGAAGTATTCAGCTCGCCGAGCATATCGTTGATCAGTCGCCGCAGATCGCCCCGGGTGCTGACGTAGGGCAGAAAACCGGCGTAGTGCTCCCGCACCTCCGCGAAGTCGACGCCGTGGAATTCGGCATCGTAGAAGTTTTCTTCCAGATTGGCCCAGGTCTCGTAGTACATCTGCTCGAACTCGGGCCGCAGGCTCCGGCGGAAAGTGTAGTCGAGTTCGATGGGCTCGGCCTTGTTCTTGTCGAGGTCCAACTTGAGGATCTTACCGCCACCCAGGAGGTAGTGCTTGCCGTCGGCGGTGACCAAGTCATCCGCCCCACCGGCTCCCTTCGCCTCGATGGATTCGGTCTTGGGATCCTCGAAGGGACTAAGTACGGTCTTAAAGAGCTGGGTTTTTCCTCCCTCCTGATCGCTGCCGTAGATAACGATCTGCTTTTCGTCGTCCTGCACTACCGCCAGGCTGCCCTGGTCGCCAAAGGCCGTGCCGATCTGCTCGATCCGTTCCATGATGCCCCGGGGCTCGATGATGGTGACGGAATCCTTCTCCGTTTCTTCTTCACTAAAGATCTCCGCGAAACGGGCCGCCCGGAAGGGCTCCCGCATCCGGCGCAGCGGCAGGCGGTAAACGTTGGCGTCTCCCCCACCCCGCGGATAGCCGGGCTGGTGGCGGGAGGAGTGAAAGTAGAGATACTTACCGTCTGGCGACCAGTAAGGCCCCCACTCCGACACGCCCGTTTCGGTCAGGTTTTGGTGGGTCTTGTCGTCGACGTCATAGACCAGGATGTCCATCTCAAAGTCGCGACGGGCGTTCACGGCCACGTAGGCATCGTCGGGCGACCAGCGGGGAAGCGTGTTCTGGATGGCCCAGAATTCGTCGGTCAAGATCGTCTCGCTGCTGAAATCGGAGAGGTCGAGCATCCGCAGCTCGTCCCGGCCACTGAAGTACACCGCCATGGTGGTATCGTGGTTAATCACCACGTGACGATTGTTGCGGTTCTCGTTGGTGTGCTGTTGCATTTCGCCGCTGCCGTCGGCCGGAAGCGTGAACCAGTTCAGGTAACCGGCCACGGTCTGATTGAAAAGTAGGGTGCGGTTGTCCTTTAGCCACTTTACCTCCCGCACGCGACCGGGACCGGTGTTAAGTTGGCGAATGAATTTCCCTTCCTCGTCGGCTACGAAGAGTTCGCCGCGGGAAACAAAGGCGAGCTTTTTGCCGTCGTGGGCCACGTCGAAGGCCGTGACGTTGCCGGCCGTCTTAAAGTCCTGCTGCTTGGCCAATCCCTCGAACCCACTGACGGTCACCGGCACCTTGCGCTCCTGGCCGCTGGCGGGGTCGTAAGTGTAGAGCTGATAGTTCTTCACGTAGGCCAGTCGGCTCCCGTCGGCGCTTACGGCCGGGGAAAAGATAGACTGGTCGCTGGCCACGAGGCGCTCGGTTTCCCCATTCCCGTCGAGGCGATACAGATTATATTCCTCGTTATCGCGGTCGGAAACGAAGT
This sequence comes from Neolewinella xylanilytica, assembly GCF_002934605.1. GTDB lineage: Bacteria > Bacteroidota > Bacteroidia > Chitinophagales > Saprospiraceae > Neolewinella > Neolewinella xylanilytica. Next base: position 1,814,353 of record NZ_PTJC01000006.1, on the reverse strand, counting down.
AGATCGTCCCTTCCCGGTCGATAACGGGCAGCATGTCCTTGCCCTCCCAGTCGGTGAGTTTGGTATAGGTGTCCGTAGCGGCGTCATAGCGCTTGATGTCGGGATTGAAAGGCCCGCGGTAGCGTTTGCGGTGGACGAACAGGCTGCTCTCCCAGCTCTCGTTGAAGTAGACGCTGCCGTCGGGATGCTCGGCGACGTTGTGAACCGTATTGAAGTAGTTTTCCCCGAAGTGGCGGCTCGGGGTGCCGCCGGCCAGGGGTACCGTATAGGTGGACATGCGGTTTTCCCGCCCCGAGGTGAAATAGATTCGGTCGTTGTCCCAGGACCAACTTTCGACCTTATCGTCGGCCTCGTGAAAGGTAAGCTGGCGAATCTCGCCGCCTTCGAGGGGCATCAGGTAGACGTCGAGGTTGCCGTACTGATTACCACTGAACGCCAGGTAGCGGCCGTCGGGACTGATGGACGGGTTGGTTTCGTTGCCCTCCAGGGCCGTAATCCGCACGGCCATACCGCCGTCAGTGGGTATGCGCCAGAGGTCCTGGTTATAGCTGAATACGATCTCGCTACCATCGGGGGTCAGCGTAGGCTCGTCAACGAAGTAGATATCCTGGGCGGTCAGGCTGCCGCAAAGCAAGTAAAGCAGGGGAAGAAGTTTCATCGGGCCGGGTTGGGATTGAATGCCCAAATTACAAAAGCCCCGCCGGCAATTGCCCTATCCGAGCACGGTTCCTTCCGCGACGTCGACCCCCCGGAGAAATTCCTCCACGGCCATGCGCTTCCGCCCCGCTAGCTGGAGTTCGTGGATGTACAAGTAGCCATCCTGGCAGGCGACCTTCAGCTGGGTTTTGCCGTCGGTCACGACGGTGCCCGGTGCTCCTTCGGTGCGCGCAGCTTCCACCCGCGTGCGGATCACTTTCAGCTGCTCGCCCCCGAGGAGCGTCCAGGCGGCGGGCCAGGGGCTCAGGCCACGCACGAAGTTGTGCACCTCCCGGACGGGCCGGTCGAAATCGATGCGCGCCATTTCCCGGTTCAGCTTCGGGGCGGGGGTGGCGGCCGTGTCGTCCTGTTTACGTAGTTCGTAGTCGCCGGCTTCGATCTGGCGGACGGTGTCGACGACGAGGTTGGCCCCGTCGTGCATCATGCGGTCGTGGACGTCGCCGGCGGTGTCGTTCTCCCCGATCGGGATACGCAGCTGTTGGAGGATGTCGCCTGTATCGATCTCGTGGCGGATGAAAAAGGTCGTGGCGCCGGTCTCCAGCTCCCCCTGGATCACGGCCCAGTTGATGGGGGCGGCCCCGCGGTACTTCGGCAGCAGCGAGCCGTGCAAATTAAAGGTCCCCAACTCGGGCATATCCCACACCGCTTCGGGCAGCATGCGGAAGGCAACGACGATCTGAAGGTCGGCGTTGAGGGCGCGCAGTTCGTTCTGAAAACCGGGGTCCTTCAGGTTTTTGGGTTGCAGGACGGGGATCCCCAGCCGCTGGGCCGCAACTTTTACCGGGGACTCGAGGAGCTGCTTTCCGCCGCGGCCGCCCATTTTATCCGTGGCCGTGACCACGCCCACCACCGGATAACCGGCCTCGACGAGCTTTTCCAGACTGGGAACGGCGAATTCGGGCGTACCCATGAAGACGATGCGAGGCGAAATTTTCATGGGCACAAAGGTAGGAATTGGGCGCCGGGGCGCGGGAGCAATACGGTCAACGTACCTTGCCGTACGTTATGGACGAATTTCACTGGAAGAACGAGGAGGGCCTGCGCATCTACGCCGTCGACTGGCACGTAGACAATCCCCGGGCGATTGTCGGCATCATCCACGGCCTGGGCGAACACTGCCGCCGCTACGAAGGGGTCGCCGAATTCTTCAACGCCCACGGCATGGCGGTTATCGGCTATGACCGTCAGGGGTTCGGGCGCAGCGAAGGCCGGAAGGGCTACGCTAAAAATTACCGCAGCTACCTCGACGGGGTGGCCCAGCTGATGGTCCACTGCGAGCGGCGCTACCCCCACGTGCCGGTCTTCCTCTACGGCCATAGCATGGGCGGTCAGTTGTTGTTGCACTACCTGATCCACCGCAAGCCGGCGATCCGGGGCGCGATCGTTTCGGCCCCCCACATCGCGGAAGCCTTCAAACCCAACCCCCTGGTGGTGGCGGTGGGAAAACTGATGCGCCGCGTCTACCCCACCTTTACCCTGGATAACCAGTTGGACCTGTCGGCCCTGAGTCGGGACCCGGCGGTCATCGAGGCGTACCGGAAAGACGCCTATGTGCACACCCGACTGAGCAGTCAGACGGGTATCGACTTGCTCGACCGCGCGCTATTTCTGCAACGGTACGCCGGCGGGCTACCGGTACCCACCTTGCTCCTGCACGGTAAGGGCGACCGGATCACTTCCCCGGACGCGACCGCTGGCTTCGCCGAACGGAACCCCGGTGGCGTGACGCTGAAAGTTTACCCCGAGGCCTTTCATGAGTTGCACCATGAGCCGATAGCGGCCACCGTGCTGGCTGACGTACTGGATTGGATGGAAGCAGGGCTCGCTGAAAGTGTGGGGAAACCTACCACTCCCTGAAAGAAAGGGGGGGCGGTAATTTGTGAATGATACTCCCACTTTATCCGCAATCTTATCCGGTGGTCGGAACAATGGTGGGCATTCCGGCCGGTAGCTACGTGACTGTGAATATGATACTAGCTCTTTACCGACTTGTTGCCGGTACCCAGCATTTTCACCGACGCGCGCGATTGACCATTCCCTGGAAAGCGAAACCAGGATAGTATGACCTGTCCGAACTTTAAGGCAAACATCGATCAAGAATTGCTTTTCGTGCCTCGGCACGGGCCGGTTTTCTCCTATTCGTTTACATCGGGCTCGCGGAGTGGCTAGTTCTCCGAGCCCGTATGTTTTTCTGCACTATGAAACAGCTTTCGGAGCTGGTAGGGCTACTGGGTGCGGACCACGCGTTATGCACTTGTAACCTCGCCAATCCTTCCGCGCTCACTACCCTTTACGCCTACTTACAGCATACCGAACACCCTTGCGCTGACAGCGCCGCTGCACAACTGGACCTGGAAGCCGGCGATCCGGCATTTCGGAAGGTTAAGCATCGATTAAAGTTGCAGCTGTTTAATGCCCTGACGGCCATTAAACCTACTGAGCGGACGGCGGATCGACGGGAGCGGGCCCACGCTTACGTCTGGAAATTGATCGCGATCGCCAAGCAGTTGCGCACTTCTCTAGCTTCCTCCGTACTGCTACCTTACCTGAAGGAAGCCTTTCGCATCGCCGAGCAGTTCGAGCTGGTCGATGCGGCTTACCAATGCGCGGTGATGCTACGCCGGCAGTACGCCAATCGCCACTTCGATCCGGAGAAGTACGCCCATTACGCGGCGGAAGCGATGCGCTACCAGCAAATATCCCGGTGCTACCAGGATGTCGTTGCCCGCTTCAATTACGTTGCCTACTTGCGCAACACCCATTCAACGGCCGAGGAAATTCAGGAAGCGGCCCGAAGCGCCTACCTGGAGCACCGGCACGCGATCGAGGCTTACGATCTGGCGCTGATTTCCTACATCGTTTACTTGCTCGAACTTAACATCCACCTGGCCGTGCACGACTACGAGGCGGTCATTGAAGTGGCCAACAAGGGATTGCGCTATCTCGATGGAAAGGCGACCGCCCAGCCGATCATGTACCAGGTCTTCGAAGCCAATCTGACCGTAGCCTATACCCAGCTTAACGATTACGAGCGAGGTACGGATTTCGCCCGTCGATTGCTGGAAAAAACGGATCCGTCTGCCTTCAATTACCTCAAGGTTTACGAGCTGCTCCTGCTCCTCGCTTTGCGCGCGGGTAAGTTCCAGGAGGCCTACGACTCCTTCCTGACCATTCGCCCGGATACGCTCACCAAGAATTTGCTGTCCTACTACAACGAAACCTTCCGGATCATCGAAGCCTACCTCTACCTCCTCGTCCGCATGGGTCAGATTCGCACCCACCCCGATGACCGTACCTTCCAGCGGTTCCGGATCAACCGCTTTTTGAACTCTTTCCAATTCGCTAGCGGGGAAAAGAATAGTCGGAACGTTCACCTGTTGATCATTGAAATCATCAATCATGTGCTCCACCGCCGCCACAGCAAAACGGTGTACAGCATCGAGGCAATCAATAAGTACGCCTCCCGCCATCTGAAGGGAAAGAGCTTCGAACGGATCCGCTACTTTCTCAAGGCATTGGCCCAATTGGCTACCCAGCAATTCCACCGCGCCGCTGTAGAGCGACACACGACGCGCTACATCCGCATGATGCGACGCAAACGGATCGAAGACACTAACCTGGATTATTACCTGGAAATCGTACCCTACGAAATGCTGTGGGCACTGATCCTGGACGAGTTGGGATACAAGCGTATTCGCATTCGACAAACGGGGGAGGATAGAAAGTAGGGAAGCCTTTCCAGGCTGCACGCTCAGGTCGCTTAACTACCACGCGCACCGCCTCACCCTGGAAGGGTTCGACCTGGGAGCGTTACCCCTATCCGGCAATATTCCAGGTTCGAGGGCCCTCTGGGCCGAGAGGCCACACACACAACGTCTCACCTTGCAAGGGTTCAACCTGGGAGCGTTACGCCTATACGGCAATATTCCAAGGTCGCGTGCCCTCCGCGCCGAGAGGCACGGACACCGTCCTAACCTGCAAAGGTTCAAGTTGGGAACGCAAGTCAGCGGCCTGATAGATCCAAGGTCGAAGCCCTCCGGGCTGAGATGAGGCGGCACGCAGCAACCTATACTTTGGAAGGGTTGGCCCCAGGACCGGCTGTGCTGATCCCTGGGATTGGGCCCCTCCGGATCCTCGATCGTAACGCCTTACGAGGCTAAAACAACGAGCCCCCGCCGGCTTACAAGCAACGAATTGCTCGACGTCGGCGGGGGCTTGATGGCTACGCCGGCGGCGCAGCCAAAGCTATGCGGAGGAAGAGGGATTCGAACCCCCGGTACCTTTCGGTACGTCGGTTTTCAAGACCGGTGCATTCAACCACTCTGCCATTCCTCCGGAGGGTGATCTATTCGGGCGGCAAAGGTACGGAAGCCGGGGGAAGTTGCCAAGTGCCCTGGTATCGGGGCCGGTAAATTTGCCGAAGGAGAAAGGAAGCAAAGGTAGGGCAATCACCCCCGCACCGCCCTCCCACCCGGGAAACAGTAGGCGGCTTAGTTACGGTCGCCGATGGAGGAAGAGAATATTCCGCTTCCGGTCATCGCACCTGCGCTCCGGCGCCCATATTGCGTGCGGTCGTGTTATCTTTGCCCGAATTTTGAACCACGCACTCCCCCATGCCAAAGGACACTAGCATTAAATCCGTGCTCATCATCGGGTCCGGCCCCATCATTATCGGCCAGGCCTGTGAATTCGATTACTCCGGAACGCAGGCCAGCAGGAGCCTGCGGGAAGAGGGCATCGAGGTCACGATCATCAATCCCAACCCGGCCACGATCATGACCGACCCGATGACGGCCGACCACGTGTATCTGCTGCCGCTGGATATCGAGCACGTAGAGCAGGTCCTGAAGGAGCAACCCCAGATCGACGCGGTGCTGCCCACGATGGGCGGCCAGAGCGCGCTGAACCTGGCCATTGAATGCGGCGAGGTGGGCCTGTGGGACAAATACAACGTCCGCCTCATCGGCGTCGACCTGGAAGCCATCGAGCTCGCAGAGAACCGGGAACTCTTCCGCAAGCACATGGAATCGATCGGGCTCAAGTGCGCCCCGGCCATGATCGCCAACTCCTTCCTGGAGGGCATGGAAGCGGCCCAGGAGATCGGCTTCCCGCTGGTCATCCGGCCCAGCTATACCCTGGGCGGCTTCGGGGGAGGCTTCTGTTTCAACGAAGACGAATACCCCGAAATGCTACGGCGCGGCCTGGACGCCAGCCCCACCCACGAGGTGCTGATCGACAAGGCCGTACTGGGCTGGAAAGAATTCGAGCTGGAGTTGCTGCGGGACGCGGCGGACAACGTCGTCATCATCTGTACGGTCGAGAACTTCGACCCGATGGGCATCCACACCGGCGACTCCATTACCGTTGCGCCGGCTATGACGCTCTCCGACACCGCCTACCAGGATATGCGTAACCAGGCGATCAAGGCCATGCGCTCGATGGGAAATTTCGCCGGTGGGTGCAACATGCAGTTCAGTCAGAATCCGGAAACGGAGGAGCTGATCGTCATCGAAATCAACCCCCGCGTAAGCCGCTCTTCCGCCCTGGCATCCAAGGCCACCGGCTATCCGATCGCCAAGATCGCCGCGAAACTAGCCCTTGGGTACCGCCTCGACGAACTGAAAAACCAGATCACCAAAACGACCTCGGCCTTCTTCGAGCCGACCCTCGACTACGTGATCGTGAAGATTCCGCGCTGGAACTTCAACAAATTTCCCGGTGCGGACCACCGGCTCGGGCTGCAGATGAAATCCGTCGGCGAAGTGATGGGCATCGGTCGAAACTTCCTTGAGGCGCTGCAGAAGGCCTGCCAGTCGCTGGAGAACGGCCGCGCCGGCCTCGGTTCCGATATCAAGGAATGGATCAAGACCGACGATATCCTGGAGCGGCTGGAGAACGTGAGCGACGACCGCCTCTTCCGCCTGAAGGACGCCCTGCGCCTCGGCGTGCCCCGCAAGACCATCCATAAGCTCACCAAGATCGACCCCTGGTTCATCAACCAGATCAAGCGACTCGTCGACTACGACGCGGAAGTATTGAAGTACAACGTGCCGGAAGACCTGCCCGAAGCCCTCTTCCGCGAGCTCAAGGAAGTCGGGTATTCCGATATCCAGATCGCCTACCTGCTGCGGGTAGACGAAGAAGCCGTGACCCAACAACGCTACAAGCTCGGTATCCGCCGCACCTATAAAATGGTCGACACCTGTGCGGCCGAGTTCGAATCCCATACCCCCTACTTCTACTCCACCTTCGACGGGGAAAACGAAAGCGAGGTGTCCGACAGGGAAAAGATCATCGTGCTCGGATCCGGTCCGAACCGAATCGGTCAGGGCATTGAATTCGACTACTGTTGCGTCCACGGACTCAAAGCGGTCCAGGAAGCCGGCTTCGAGGCCATCATGGTCAACTGCAACCCGGAAACGGTGTCCACCGACTTCGACACGGCGGATAAACTCTACTTCGAACCGGTCTTCTGGGAACACCTTTGGGAGATCATCGAACTCGAAAAGCCGGTGGGTATCATCGTACAGTTGGGCGGCCAAACGGCCCTTAAGCTCGCCGAGGAGCTCACTAATCGCGGCATCAACATCGTCGGATCCAAATACGACGCCCTGGACCTGGCCGAGGACCGCGGCCGCTTCTCCACCCTGCTGAAGGAACTGGATATCCCCTACCCCGACTTCGGCACCGCCAAGGACGCCGACCAGGCGCTCGAAGTAGCTAACCGGGTGAAGTACCCCGTACTGGTGCGCCCGAGCTACGTACTCGGCGGGCAGGACATGCGGATCGTCATCAACGACGCCGAGCTGGAGCGCCACCTGCTTTCCATCTTCAAGAAAGCGCCGGACGACGAGGTACTGGTCGACCACTTCCTCGACCGCGCAAAGGAAGCGGAGATCGACGCCATCTGCGACGGTGACGAAGTGCACATCATGGGCATCATGGAGCACATCGAGCCGGCGGGGATTCACTCCGGTGACTCCTGCGCGGTGCTACCCACCTATTCGCTGAGTGTGTCGGCGGTGAACCTGATGCGGGAATACGCCGAAAAGCTGGCTTTCGCCCTCAAGATCAAGGGGCTGCTAAACGTTCAGTTCGCCATCAGAACCGACAAGGTGACCGGTGAGGAGATCGTCTACGTGATCGAAGCCAACCCACGCGCCTCCCGCACCACCCCCTTCATCGCCAAGGCCTACAAGGTTCCCTACCTCAACATCGCCACGAAGGTGATGCTGGGCACGCACAAACTGAAGGATTTCGACATCAATCCCCAGCCCAGCGGCTACGCGATCAAGGTGCCGGTATTCAGCTTTAACAAGTTCCCGAACGTAGACAAGCAGCTCGGCCCCGAGATGAAATCTACGGGCGAAGCCATCCGCTTCGTGGTGGATATGACCGATCCCTTCTTCCGGGAATTGGACCGGAATCGGAGCCAGTATTTGACCCGGTAGGGCTTCACCAGGCCTAGCGAAGGAACGCTGACAATGCCTAGTGCTTCAAGACCGAAATAAGCTGCACCTTGACTTGCCATCGCGGCGCTGCAGTTCGCTTCGCGGCTGCCTCCGGCGGTCCCGGCCAAATATTTACCGTAGCTATGGCTATGGTGAACTTTTGTCCACTCGTTCAGCACCACGCTATCGGCGTCAAGCTATTGCTTAGTTCAATCCTGAAGCACTAGTCTGCCCGACTGGGTGCGGCACTTCCCCGTCGGAATTGGCCACATTGGTTAACTTGTGGTATGACAACGTTCGGAAATAGCACCGTAACCTACGAATCGATGGACTTTACCGTCGAGCGGTACCACGCTATGGTTCGTTCGGCGGTGATCGGTCCGGAAGACAGGGTCGAGTTATTGCGGGGTAAAATTGTACCGATGAGTCCGGTGGGTAGGTTGCACGCCGCCTGTGTGCTAGGGTTTCAGGAAATTCTTTATGCCAGACATCTCGGTCAGCTGACGATCCGGACACAGGATCCGATCACCATTCTGCCGCTCTCCGAGCCTGAGCCGGATGTAGTCGTCGCTCGCTACGATGCGCAACGGTACGCCTCCGGGCATCCCACCCCGGAGGATATCCATCTGGTGGTTGAAATCAGTGACTCCACCCTCGAGAAGGACCGTAGCTATAAATTCGGCATCTACGCCGACGGCCAGATACCGGAATACTGGATTGTGAATCTGGTGGAACGGCAGTTCGAAGTGTACACGGTTCCCATCCCCGGCAGTGGGTATACCAAAAAAGCAGTTTACCTGGAAGGGGAATTATTTACGCATGCGCTGCTGGGAGAAATCCGTCTGAGCGATTTTTTTCCACCCCCCATTATCGTATCCCGGGTCTAGTGCCCCGCCGCCTGCCCGTCCTTCCGGCTCTCGGATGCACCGTGGTAAACGCCGTTTACCTAGTCGGGGAGTAGCGGCGACTTCAGTCGCCAGGCTGCCCGGTATACCTGCAGCTAGCCGGCTGAAGCCGGCGCTACTAGTAGCCCGCTGCCTGCCCGTCCTTCCGGCTCTCCGAGGCACCGTGGTAAACACCGTTTACCGGGTCGGGGAGTAGCGGCGACTTCAGTCGCCAGGCTGCCCGGTATACCTGCAGCTAGCCGGCTGAAGCCGGCGCTACTAGTAGCCCGCTGCCTGCCCGTCCTTCCGGCTCTCCGGGGCACCGTGGTAAACACCGTTTACAGGGTCGGGGAGTAGCGGCGACTTCAGTCGCCAGGCTGCCCGGTATACCCGCAGCTAGCCGGCTGAAGCCGGCGCTACTAATAGCCCGCCGCCTGCCCGTCCTTCCGGCTTTCGGATGCGCCGTGGTAGACGCCGTTTTCCGGATCGCGCAGAATTGCCTGGTACCCACCGTAGCCGTCGCGGGTAAATCCGACGTCATGCCCCCGGTCGATCAGGCCCCGGATCGTCTCGTACGAAATACCCGATTCCACGCGGATCCGTCCCTCGCTGCGCGCATCACCCGTCGGTGACGTACCGCCCGTATGGTCCCAGCGGGTGGCGTCCCCGGCTTCCTGCAGATTCATGCCGAAGTCGATGAGGTTCATCACGATCTGGGTGTGGCCCTGGGGCTGGAAGTCGCCGCCCATGACGCCAAAACTGACCCAGGGCTGACCGTCCTTGCTAATGAAAGCGGGGATGATCGTGTGAAATGGACGCTTGCCCGGTGCGTACGTATTTGCTTTTCCTGCCTCGAGAGTAAATAGCTCGCCACGATCTTGCAACATGAAACCCAGGCCGGGCGGCACCATACCGGAACCCATGCCGCGGTAGTTGCTCTGAATGAGCGAAACCATGTTACCGTCCTTATCGGCGGTGGTCAGGTAGATCGTTTCGCCTGCGCTGATGGCACCGGCGTGGTAGACCGTCGCCCGGTCGCCAATTTGCTTCCGACGTTCCTCCGCGTAGGCTTTACTGATCAATTCCTCGACGGGCACCGTGGCAAAATCCATGTCCGCGTAGTACTGAGCCCGGTCTTCAAAGGCGAGCTTCTTCGCCTCGGTGAACAGGTGGAGGTGTTCCGCGCTGCCGAAGGGGATATCGCTAAAGTCGTAGCCCTCCAGGATCGCCAGCATTTGCAGTGCGGCAATGCCCTGTCCGTTCGGAGGGAGCTCCCACACGTCGTAGCCCCGGTAGTTCACCGATACCGGGTCGACCCATTCGGACTCGTGAGCGGCCAGATCGGCTTCGGATAAATAACCTCCCTGCTCCTGGAGGAAGTCGGCGATGGTTTTCGCGATCTCCCCGCGGTAAAAGGCATCGCGGCCGCCGGCGGCGATGCTGCGGTAGGTGGCGGCCAGGTAGGGATTGCGGTAGATTTCTCCCTCCTTCGGCAGCGCTCCCCCGTTCTGTTCGAGGTACGTTTCCCGTATGTTCGGAAAACCGCGCGCGATGTACGCCGGTACGGAGCGCTGCATGTACCAGGCAATCAGCTGCGTCAAGGGAAAGCCTTCCTCCGCGTACGCGATGGCCGGGGCCAATAAGCTGTCCATCGGCAGACTTCCGAAACGCTCGTGGAGGGAAAACCACCCGTCGACCGCGCCCGGCACGCTGACCGGTAGCGGACCCAGGGAGGGAATCTTGTCCAGTTGCTTCGCCTTCAGGTCGGCCAGGGTCATGCCGGCGGGCGACCGGCCGCTGGCATTCAGACCGTAGGCCTGCTGAGTTTCCGCGTCCCAAACAATCGCGAACAGATCGCCCCCCACCCCGCAGCCGGTGGGCTCCATCAGTCCGAGAGCGGCGTTGGCGGCAATGGCCGCGTCGATGGCGTTGCCGCCGTCCTTCAGGATTTGCAATCCGATCTGGGTGGCCAGGGGGTGAGAAGTGGCCACCATCCCCTGGCGGGCGAGCACTTCGGAGCGGGTAACGTCGAGGGAGCCGGTGATGCGATCCTGGGCCATAAGGATGAAATTCGTAAGGAAGCAAACGGACAGTAGGTAAAGCCGGAGTTGCATAGGCAGGTTCTTGGCTCGTAATATATCGAATCCTGACCGGCGTGTGCGGGTGTCAGGCACACCAATTTCCCCATTCGGAGAAGTCGGTATGCCTTACCTTGGCGTAAAGTCGATCGAAAAGCATGAACCGTTACCGCCACCTCTTTCTGCTCGCGCTCCTGAGTTGCCTTACTTCGGGCGCCGGAGCGCAGGAACTGCAATTCGGATTTTCCGTGACCACCCAGGTCGAAAACGGCACGCTCGAGGGGGAATACAGTACCCGTACCGGGGTGCAACGCTACCTGGGCATTCCCTTTGCCGCCCCGCCCACCGGCGAGCTACGGTGGCAACCTCCCCAACCGGCCACCAATTGGGATGGCGTGCGGATGGCCAAGGAGTTCGGTCCGCGGCCCGTACAACGCTACGTTTACGACGACATGCGCTTTCGTTCGCCGTCGGTCAGCGAAGACTGCCTGTACCTCAACGTCTGGACGCCGGCGAAAGCGGGTGAGACCGGCCTGCCCGTCCTCGTCTACTTCTACGGCGGCGGCTTCCAGGCCGGATCGGGCGACGAGCGCCGCTACGACGGGGAAACGTTGGCCCGGGAGGGCGTGGTAGTAGTGACTCCCAACTACCGGCTCAACATCTTCGGCTTCCTGGCCCACCCGGAGCTTTCCGCGGAGTCGGACTACGGTGGTTCGGGCAACTACGGCTTAATGGACCAGGCCGCGGCCATTCAGTGGGTGAAGGACAACATCGAAGCCTTCGGTGGTGACCCCGATAAGATCACCATCGCCGGCGAAAGCGCCGGATCGATGTCGGTGAGCGCCCAGACGGTTTCGCCACTCGCCCGCGACCTGCTGGCCGGCGCGGTAGGGGAAAGCGGCAGTGTTGTCAATCCCCAACGCCCCGTAGTCGCTCTGGAGCAAGGGGAGCAATGGGGCGAACGCTTCCTGGAGGCCAACGACTTCGCCTCCCTCGCCGACCTCCGGGCCGCGTCAACCCGCCGCATTTACGAAGCGTACAATAGCGGTCAGCTAGGCGGCCCGCCGGTGGTCATCGACGGACATTTCTTCACCGAAGACCCTACCGCGACCATGATGAACGGCGATCAGGCGCAGGTGCCCCTGCTGGTTGGCTGGACAAGTACCGAACGCCCCTGGGGACGCTTCCCGGAAACGGAGGAAGCTTTCCGTTCGCTGGTCGCGGAGCAATTTCCGAACCGGGCGGAGGAGCTGCTCGAATTCTATCCGGCGGACCAACCCACCCGCTCCGCCATCGAGCTGGCTTCGGATACCTGGATCGTGCTCGGCACCTGGAACTGGGCGGACCTCCATCGCCGCAACAGCGACCAACCGGTATATCGCTACCGTTTCGACCAAATTCGTCCGCCGCTGAAGGGACAAGAACATCCGATGGAGATGCCGGGTGCCGCCCACGCTACCGATATCGAATATTTCCTGAATACGCTGGACGTTTCCGATGGCTACGACTGGCAGGAAGCCGACCGGAAAACCGCCGAAACCATGCTCACCTATCTCGCCAATTTCGTGAAAACCGGCAATCCCAACGGCGAAGGACTACCGGAATGGCCCGCCCTCAGCGAAGGGGAAACTCCGGAAGTGATGATCCTCGACGCCGACAGCGAAGCCGAACCGTTCCAGGCGGAACCGCGCTACCGCTACCTGACCAAGCTCTATACTGAGTCGCGGAAGTAGCGGGCTGCCGATCCGTCACTTTTGGTCGAAACGTACCCACCGTAAGCGGTCATCGAACAGGTACAGCACGGGGCGGTCATGCTCGGTGGACGTCAGGAAGGTATATCCCCTGGTAACCCACATCCGCTCCGTGAAGGGTTCTACTACTAACGAATCTCCTCCAAGGACCATCGTGCGGTCGCCAGGCCCGAAGGACACGGTCAGTTCGACCCCCGTTTCTGTATTGTGGAAAGAGCCGGAAACATCAGCTCCTGGTATAGTCGTTTCCTCTACCGGCGGATCGGCTTTGGAAAGGGAGTACGGGGCATGGATCGGGTGATACAGCGTAATTCGGTCGCTGCCGTCCGGGCCGCGGTCGAAAGTCTGGTAAAAAGTGGTATCGGTAATTTCGCGATAGATCCCCTCGTCCACTGGTTCTACCCTTATATCCGACCGGCCGTACCGGTGGAGGATGAGGGTGTCACCGTTTTCCGCTTCGATCCGGATCGCGTAGCCTTCCGTAGCACCGTAGATGCCCACGGGGGCCACGTTCGCATCGGGGTGAAAATTTGGTTCGGGAACGGATGGGTACCGTTCCCGCTTCAGGATGCCCGCCAACAATACATCGGCCACGTCGCGGGCGAGATCGTAACTAAAGAACTTCCCGCTGTTGTTTGTCACCACAATGGCGAGATCGAACTCCGGAAAGCGCAATACCGACGCTTTCCAGGCCCCCGTGCTACCGTTGTGAAAGCTGATCGGTTGGCCGCGATAATCCCCGTACTCGACGCCAAAGCCATAGGCACCGGGATTCGGCCACGGGAGTCCCTGACTCCTGATAACCGCCCTAGCGAGCGTAGAATCGACCGCGTCCGGCCGGGTGCGCAGTTGCTCGTAGTGGAGCTGATCGCCTAGTGTGGTGAAGAGCGCGCCGTCACCGTGCAGATCGCTGAGCCATTCGTACGTCTGCCAGGTATCGAAATTGAAATAAGGTCGGGCCAACTGGGGGACCGGTAGGCGGTGATCGGCTAAAAAAGTGGTTTGCCGCATCCCCAGGTCGGAGAAGAGCCGGTCGGCGTAGTTGGTAAATGACACGCCGGTTATCGCTTCCACCAGCTTAGTAAGCAGCAGGTAGTTCGAGTTGCTATAGAGGTAGTGGCTCCCAGGATCGAAATTCAGATCGGTTTGCTTTAGCAGGAGTTGGTATGCGTCCTCGTTGGATAGCGTCTCTTTCCACCAGGTGATGCCCTGCAGCGACCAGAGATTGTATACGTCGCGGATCCCGCTGGTGTGGGTGACCAGGTGCTCGATCCGGATAGCTGAATCTATGCCGGGTAATACATCGGGGAGGTAGCGCCGGATATCGTCCTGCAAATCCAGTTTCCCTTCCTCCGCCAGCCGCAGCACGCAGAGGGCGGTGAACTGCTTGGCGTTGGAGGCGACGTTGAAGCGGGTAGCCGGGCCGATGGGGGCTTCCGTTTCCAGATCGGCCAATCCTACGTAGGCTTCGAAAATCACTTCGCCCCGATGCACGACACCCAGCGCGCCGCCGGGCCCACCCTCCGGGACATCAGCCTGCAACAACGTCCGGAGGGAATCCTGCCAGCCGGTTGGAAAGGTATTCGGCTGACCGATAAGGGCCACCGGGAAGCACAGCAAAAGGAGTCGGAGCATGGGTCTGTTCTTAATTGGCTGCAAGTACCCGGAATTCCACGGTTCCTGCGCCCCGTCGCACGATTTGGCACTACTTTTTTGCCAGGGATGCCACGTATTGTCGGGGCGTTTGGCCGGTCTCACGCTTGAAGACGCGGTTGAAGGTGGTTTTTGAATTGAACCCGGCCTCCAGCGCCAGTGCCAGCAGGGTACGTTGGCGGTGCTCCCCCCGGTCGATGGCACGGCTGACCGCGCGGATGCGGTACCGATTGATGAAGTCATTGAAATTGCAGGCAAATTCCCGGTTGATCACGGCCGACGTCTGCCGGCGGGTCAGGCCGAGCTGTTGCGCCAGGTCGGTCAGATTGAGTTGAGCGTTCCGATGGGGCTGCTGCTCGTCCATTAGCGTGGTCAGACGGATCTTCCAGTCCGCCAGGTCAGCCGCGTCCATTTCGGGATAGGGGGTCTCCTTTTCGGTCTCAGGCGGCTCCGGCCCGGGTAGTTCGGGCACGGCTAAATGTCCGCTCGCTTCGCGCCGGATGGCTTCGGTATAGCCGGCTACCGCGACCATCATGCTGACGGCACCGAAGGCCAGGTAATACCAGAACTTCTGCCCGAAACTCCCGAAGTCGGGATAGGCGATCAGGAAAGTGAGCCGTAGCCCGACCAGTAGCAACAGCAGGAGCAAATACCTCCTTACCCAACGATAGGTAATGGCGTCGGAGTAGCTCACCTCCGAGACGATGTCGCGGCGATAACGATGGTAGCGCCGTATGGACAGTAGGGTGTAGATCAGCAAACTGGCAAAGCCCACCGTCTGATACCAGGGGTCCAGGTCCCGGTCCCGACCGTCCCCGTAAAAGGAATAACTCCCCGCGGCGAAAGCATCCCACAGGAACATGACCAGGCTGTACAGCAGGTATACTAAAGCCGGCAGAAAGTGCCACCACCCCCGCCCCCGGGTGCGATGACCGGGATTCAGCAGCGCACGTACGTAGGCGTAGACGCAGGGACCGATCAACAGCAACTGCTGGAAGGGAACGTAGAAGAGCAACTCGCGGTAGCCGTCGCGGCCGTACCAACCCAGATGTCCGGCCGCCCAGGGTACGAGGTAAAGGGTAGATAACAACAGGATAAGGGCCAGCCACCCGGCCGCCGGGCGAGGGGTTAGCAAGGAATGCCGGAGTAGCAACAATCCAAACAACAGGCAGAAGGCCATTTCGGCCAGCAGCAGGGCGGATTGAAGAGGGAGGGAAAGGAGCGAAAGATCCACCTGGTCGGGGGGCAAGCTTATGGCAGGATTACCGCTGCAAAATATACATGATCCGACAAGGTTACCGCGTGCCGGAAGCGGGCATTAGCTGTCTATCACGCCGCGCTGTTGCGGTGGTGCTTCCCCTAAATTTTGTTGTTATGCAGTATTTTAAATTGATCGGCTACGCCCTGCTGGCGGCCCTGTACTTCACGTCCTGCGACGGAATTTCGGACGACGATGAGGTTGATGAGAATGGCTTGATCCCCGATGTAAGACAATTCGTTTCAGATGCAGTCATCGACGGACTAAAGGAACTCGGACATCCCATTTACGGGGGTGTTCATCCACCGGACATCACCGGGACGTTTGACATGGCACCAAGATTCATCACCGGCTCCAACCTTCCAGGTGATACGGTACCCATGGGTACGGAGGCAGTACCGATTACCGCAATTTTCGCCGACACCACCGAGAACTTGAATATTGACTTTAGCTATCACCTGCCCGGTGGCCAAGTCATTCCCGCCAGTTACAGTGTTATCGTGGGAAGTGACTGTAAATTCACCGTATTCAGCGTGTTTGACCTTTATAGCAATTCCGGTTATCTTAACTCCGACCTAATGGTGACCTCCGGTTGCCTTACCGAAGAAGGAATTGAGGATGCGGTGGTATCCTACGTACTACTGGATGATCCAAACCAGCGATATAACGGTGAACGGTTACCCGGACAGGGTCGAATCATAACTGAAGGCGACGGTCTAGCCGAGCGCCAGTAGCCTACTCTACCATAGCGTACACCAGTTTCCGGATACAAACATCCTGGTAATTCATCTTGCGCCCCGTGGCCGCCGTAGCCCCCCAGTATACCTTGCTGTTTCCGCCGAAGATATCGTTGATGATATCGCCGGTGTAGGTGGCTACGGTTTGGCCGTCGAGCGATACCTGCAGGGTTTGGTTGCCGGGGTTCCAGGCGATGGTGAGGGGCCGTTTGGCGCCATTCTCCAAGTTAGGCAGGTCGATCGGGCCCACCATGCTCCGCGCGTGGTGGGCCTGTCCGTGGGGCATAATCGCCACGTGGTCGGCGCTGGGGTCACCCAGGTGGTAATTCTGGTAGGTATCGAATTCAATGCCAAGGGATGGATAGAGGCCGGCGAAGCCCATGCCCTCGCCGCGGTAACCGGTCTGCATGGTAGGGTGAAAGACGAAAACGATGCCGTCGGCGCCGAGCTCGTCGTTTTCGCCCAGGACGAGGTCGACGGTAAGTTCGAAGGGGTACTCCAGGTCCATCGGGTTCTGAAACCAGGCCGAGCCGCTGACGTAAGGCGTTTCCGGCGTTAGCCGGATACACTCCTCGTTGAGAATTTCCGCGCTCCCGCCCAGCCTAAATTCCTTCACGCTGCTTTGGGCCCTACCGATCTGCCCGATGGACAAAGCAATGAGCGTAAGAAGGATCGGTCGGAGCGGAATGGACATAGACGCTTAGTTTACAGTGGCTTGTAACAAAATACGGAATACCGCCATTTGTTGTGATTTTACCGGCATTAGGGCGGGGAAAACCGGGTGAATCCGCGAGCAAGGTCGGCGGCAGGCCATTCCGGCCGACCTGGTTAGCCAAATGACCGAATGTTGACCCTGCCCCGCAACGGTCCGGTTACCTTAGCGTTTGAATAGCACCTTTTCAGTCAAAGCTTTACGGTACCATGAAGAAATCCTACATCCTTGCCGTCCTGCTCGTCATCATCGCCGTGGTCCTGTTGTTTCAAACCGGCAATGCAACCAGCGAGTACGCTAATTTCTCCAAGGCCGCGGAAACCGGCGACAAGGTCCAACTCGTCGGCACTTACGTGAAAGACAAACCTACTGTTTACGACCCCCTAACGGACCCGAACTACTTCAGCTTCTTTCTGGAAGACCTGAGTGGAACCGAACGCGAAGTCGTGCTGCTGATGGGCAAGCCCCAGGATTTCGAAATGAGCGAGAGCATCGTACTCACCGGCCGGATGCAAGACGAGCGGTTCATTGCCAGCGACATCCAGATGAAATGCCCCAGTAAGTACAAGGACGAGGAAGAGATGATCAAGAACCTGACCGAGAGTTAAGCCTGCATGGAAGAAATTCAGTATATCAACGAGCACCTCGGTCCCCGCTATGTTGGCCACTTCGCCATCCTGCTCGCTTTCTTCGCGGGCATCCTCAGTATGGTCAGTTATTTCCTGGCCACCCAATACCGGGGGGAAGTGCTGCGCAGCCGTTCCTGGCAGCGCCTCGGGCAGCTGTCCTTTCTCGCCCACGGGGCGGCGGTCTTCACCGTAATCGGCTGCATCTTCTATGCGATGCTCAACCAGTATTACGAGTACCAGTACGTCACCGCACACGTAGACGGGCAGCTACAGCAACGCTACATTTTTTCCGCCTTTTGGGAAGGACAGGAAGGCAGCTTTCTGCTGTGGACGTTTTGGCACGTCATCCTGGGCTACGTGCTCATGGTGACGGCGCGCAGTTGGGAGAAGCCTGTCATGGCGGTGGTGTGCTCGGTCCAGGTAGTGATCGTGTCGATGCTACTGGGCGTCCACTTCGGCTTCGGTGACTTTTTGCTCAAGCTGGGCTCCAACCCCATGTTATTGCTGCGGGAGACCGTGAACGCCCCGATCTTCCAACAGGCGGATTACGTCTCCCTGCTCCGCGGCAACGGGCTCAACCCGAGTCTGCAGAACTACTGGATGACGATCCATCCCCCCACCCTGTTCCTCGGCTTCGCCAGCACCGTGGTACCCTTCGCTTACGCCGTGGCGGGACTCTGGACGGGCCGCCACCGCGAGTGGCTGCGTCCCGGCCTCAAATGGAGCCTCTTTAGTGCCGGCATTTTGGGTATCGGCATCCTGATGGGTGCGGCGTGGGCGTACGAAGCCCTGAACTTTGGTGGGTACTGGGCGTGGGACCCGGTGGAGAACACCAGTCTCGTGCCCTGGCTGATGCTGGTAGCCGGCATCCATACCAACCTGATCAGCAGGGCAACCGGCCAGGGTATACGGGCTACGTACATGTTCTACCTCGGCACTTTCGTGCTGATCGTTTACAGCACCTTTCTTACTCGTTCGGGGGTGCTTGGCGATACCAGCGTCCACGCGTTCACCGAAATGGGTCTGGAGGCGCAATTGCTGTTCTTCCTGGTGTTTTATTTCTTGCTGAGTTTGGGCTTGGTCATCTGGCGGTGGTCGCACATTCCCGTTCCGGAGCAGGAAGAGGCCACCAGCAGTCGGGAATTCTGGATGTTCATCGGAAGTCTCACGCTGTTTATGTCCGCGATTCTGATCACCGGTTCGACCAGTTTGCCGGTATACAATGAAATTCGGGAGTGGATCAACCCGGTGTACGACGGACTTACCCTCACCGATCCCGAGGCCCATCATAACCGCTTCCAGATCTGGATTGGCATTTTCATCGGCCTCATGAGCGGTGGGGCGCAATACCTGCGGTGGCGCGAACGCAATTTCCGCCAACATGCCAAGTACTTTGCCCTGCATACCGGCCTGGCGATCCTGGCCGCGGGAGTACTTACGTTTTTGACCCTCCTCTGGATACAGGCACCCACTTTCGTTTTTAAGGCCATGATCTTTGCCGGCTGGTTCGGGGTGTGGACCAATTTGGACTACCTGCTTTTCTTTATCCGTAAAGACCCTAAAGTTGCGGGAAGCGTAATCAGCCACCTCGGCTTCGGCATCATGCTCGTCGGCATTATGGCGAGCTCCGGCAACAAGCGCACCATCTCCCAAAACCAGTTCCTTATGGAGGGCCTCACCGAAGACGAGCAACTGGCCCGAACAACGGTGCGGCTCTACGAAGGCGTTCCGCTTGGGATGGAAGATTACGTCATCACCTACACCGGGGATACCATCGAGGGGATGAACCGTAAGTACCGGGTGGATTACGAACGGATGAACGACTCGGGGAAAGTAGTCGAAACCTTCCAACTCGAACCCAACGTCCTCTACGATAAAGGTTTCGAGAAGATCGCCATCACCAACCCCAGCACCAAGCATTACTGGAATCGGGACGTATTCACCGTCATTATGGGCTTGCCACCGGAAGAGCAAAGCGTAAAGGTGCGCCAGGAAACGGAAGATAGCCTGCAGTACCGGTTGCTACCGCTGGCTCCCGGGGAGGATGTTTCCTTCCGGGACACCGTGTCCATTCCCCAGCGTAACACCTCCATCATCTACACCTATACGGTCGGTCTGGAAGACTTCCGCCGCCAGATCGATCACCCGGAGTACAGCTTCGAACCGGGCGACATCGGTCTAGCAGCCACCGTGCGGGCGCTCCGCAGCGGCGGTATCGCTAACCATGACACCACGGCAACCGTAGCCATCGTCCTGCGGGAAGGACTGCTGTACCACTACCCCGCCCAGATCAACGATATGTCCTTACGGATCAAGATCGACGAATCGGTTTTCGAGCGGCTATTGGTGAAGGACGACGATCTGGATTACGATGAATTCGTGGTCGAACCCGGGTCGACATTTACCGTTGACGGCCAGCAAATTACCTTCCGCCAGTTCATCTCCCAGCCCCAAGTGGATCACTTCAGCGCGAAGGACGGCGACATCTGGGTGAGTGCCCTGCTCGAAGCCGATGGCCAGACGATGCAACCGGTCTTCCTGATCCGGGGCAACCAACCCAGTGGGGTACGCGACGAAATTCGCGACTTGGGCCTCTACGCCCACCTCACCAGCCTGAACCCCGAGACGAACGAGGCTACGCTGCGGGTGGCCAAAATCCGGTCGCAGGCGCCCCTCCAGATTCCGCTGGCCGTCGCACCGCGTAGCTACCGGACGGACTACATCACGCTCCAGGCGATCGAGTTTCCCGGTATTAACCTCTTCTGGTTCGGGTCCACCAGTATGATGCTCGGCCTCCTCATCAGTATGGTTATCCGAATGCGGGATAAGCGACTGAATGCCCCGGAGTAGTCGCCCCACCGTATCGATTTCCGAGAAAGGCATACTGTTGTAATCGAACATAAGCCCCTTTTCGACGTGGCCTCGGGCGGTGCCGCAGCGTACCTCTAATCAGCAACAGGTCGCCGGGCCGCAAATGAGCGTGCAAATGCAGGGCTGGCGCACCCCATGCCACGCACTCGTGGTTCGTCGCCACCCCATGATCGTCTACGGTAGACAGGGTAAACCGCGCGAGGTCCTGGGCCTGGGGCGTACAGAAATACCGTGGGGAATGCAAGACCTTCCCGATCAGCGTGACCCTATTCACGGTGACCATAACTAGGGCGATCCGTTTCCGCCACGGCCGACATTTCCGCGTGCATTCGCCGGTCGAGTACCGCGAAATGATCGACGTGAATCTCCGTCCGGACCTGAGTAACCCCTTTACATTCGAAGCGCCGGTAAAGTAACTTCCCCTGGATCAGGAGGCGGTCTCCGCGGCTAACCCGTACCTGAAGCTGACGAGCAACCCCGGACCAGGCCACTAAATGATGAATCTGCGGGTCTTCCTGCTGCGTTCCCGAACGCCCATTCTGGTATAGCCGCAACGTACTCCGGTGAGTGCCATCGGAAAGCGTGAGCAATTCCGGATCGTGTCCGGCGCGGCCGATAAGCTGTAATTGATTGGTGAAGGGTAACATGCTTCCTGGATTGGTGATGGACCAAAAGTGCCAGCATCGCCGGGAAACAATCGTCAATTAGACGTATATATTCGAATAAAGACGTTTACAAACGGGTGCTACCGCTTCATTAGAACCGGAAATCTTTATTCCAGACATCGATGAGGTCGAAGCTAACTTTATAGGTCACCTCGCTGCTGCTTATGGTATCGTCCGCGGTGACTCCGTAAAGTCCTACCCGTAACCGTCGCCGCGCGCCGACCTTGAAGACCCGCTCGATGCCGGCAAGTAACTCCTGGTACCGGTAGCCATCCTGCTGCAGGTAAAGCGCGCCCGCCCCGACCACCGTCTGAATGCGGGTTTTCTTCAAAAGCGGAATGTTATTGATCAATGCCCCGCTGAAGTGGTGGAGGTAATGAAATTCGAGATGGGGGCCACTGGTAGCGATGGAGCTGTTGAGCGCCTGGAAGGTCTGCAGGGGGTCGGATAAGAGCAAGGGGTCCGATTCCCGGAACCGCCGAATGTCCACGAAGCGAAGATCCTCGGTGTTTGTAAACGTACCGCCAACCAGCCGGTAGCTGGATTGCCCGAGTGCGCCCAGGTTGAACTGCTGATCGATCGAGAATTGCAAGTAGTCGAAGCGGATGTCACTGGACAGTACGGTCGACCACCCCCTGCGGTAAGTCAGGCCGAACGTCGGCCAGTCGCTTCCCAGTACCACCTTCCGGGTCGGCTCCCGTAGGTACCGCTGTGCCGGCGTATAGCGTACGGAAAGGTCCGACACGAACGCCTGGTACCGCTCGAAGTCTACCGGCGCGTCTTCATCGGTGATGATCTCGTCGAGGATGGACCCCGTTTCCAAACCGGTGATCGGCCGGCGGTCCGCCAGCGAGGCATGGACTTGTACGTACAGGCCATTCAGTAGCTCCCGGTGGCTACCGATGTCGGCCATCTCCTTGAGGTAGTAGTTGGAAGCTTTGAGTTGATTAAGATAGGCGTCGTTAGGATTAAAGGCCTCGAATTCCCTACCGATCCAGAAGGAGACGTCGCCGAGGTGGAAGGGGTCGTACCGATGCCATCCAAACACCTTCCCCTGCAAATCCATATTCTTCAGACCGAGACTAAAGGTTCCGGAAAGATTAATTTCCTTGCCGTTGGGCAACCGGCGGTACGTTGACAGGTAGGGACCGACGCGCCATCCGCCTACCGGCGAGAGGTCAATGAGGTCGGTCACCGGCCCGACGTACCACTGCCGTTGCTTGCGGTAATCGCGAAAGCCCACGCCGTCCAGCGCGAGCTCCAGTAGCGTGATCCGATTGTACAGTCGCTCCATACTATCACGGTAGGCCGGTGAGGTGACCACCGCCTTGACGCTGTCCCGCAGGTAGACCATCCGTTTCTCCTCCTCGGTGAGGGCGACGGTACGCCCCCGGTTCCAGTAGGTACTATCCCGCACGTAGGCTTCGGCCGTGGTGACGGCCACTTCGTTGCCAAAGAACTTATCGGGGAACGTTACATCGGGCGTGTAGTCCGTATAGCTGAGCGTTGTCGTCCCGTGAAAGGTTTTCTTCTTCCCCTGCCGGCTGGTGTAATCGAATACCTGCTCGCCGACGTACCAGCGGCCGTCTTCCGTACGGTCGTAGCGCTGGGTGATGCGGAACCGATCCGCGATCAACAGACCACCGGCGGGCAGCGTGAAATCCAGCCGGTTGATGCTATAGTCCGCGGCGTTCACGTGCAGTATCCCGCTCACCGTACTGTTGCCCTCCTTTCTGGGAGTAACCTGAATCCGGTACACGACCTGGCCGTCATCCACGTCGCTATCAAGCAGTTTGAAGGCGTAGGTGAGCACGGAGGTTTGGGACAGCGGACTAATGACCGGCGCGAGGGAGATACCGGGTAAGGAAATCAGGTTACGGTAGAAGTTAAAGTCCGTTTCGGCGAATACGGGCACGTAAAGTCCGCGGGTATCGCCGTAGGATTCGTAGGCAATCCGTTCCTCCTTGTAATGGCGGGGCAGGGCGTGGCTGAGGATTAGCTTCATCTCCACCATGTTCAGTCGGTCCAGCAACTCGCCCGGTGCTACTGACGGAAGGTCGGAGAAGGGCGACGGGGGCGCAGGTGCGGTAGTTTCCAATTGGGGTGATACTTTCCCGCCAAGATCCTCGACCTTCTCCACGGCTTTGACGTATACCTCGGTCTGGTAGCTACCGATGGAACCGGCATTCGCGTCCTTGCGGGCGATCATCTCGCGGATAATGGCGTAGGCCGGATCGCGCCCGGCGGCCGAAACGGTAATTTGCTCCAGTTCCACCCCGGAGGTCAGCAGGCGCACGTCGTACGTCTGTGGTTCCAGGCGCACGACCAGGGTGATGGTCCGGCTTTCGTAGCCCAGGCTGGAAAAGGTAAGTTCGTATTCCCCGTCGATCCGAAAATTCAACTCGTACTCCCCCGCATCGCCGGTGACCGTACCGCTGCCCGTTTGCCGCACGAAAACGTTGGCGAACGGCACGGGCTCGTCGAACTCATTGCGCACGACGCCCCGGACGGACTGGGCTACCAGAACGGAGCAGACCATCGTCAGGCAAAGCGTTATAAAAGGTCGTAAAACGGTCATTCCCCGGCAACTGCCTTTGGTACGTCACAAGGACGACCGAGCGGCCGGATTCGTTGTGCGGCGGCCGGGTTATTAAGTATACTTTAGGAGGTGGCTACACCATCCGGCTGTGCCAACTGTCTTCGAGCGGGCGTTCGAAGATCTGCCGGAGCTCCCCCAATTCCTTTACCAAGGGGTCGAAGACGATGCTGTCGTTTTTGAGCAACCCCTGGGAATAGAGCAGTTTAAATTCTTCCCGGCCCACGGTGTGGATCTTTCCGGCATCGTCGCGGTAGCTAAACCGCATGCGGTTGAAAAAATCAACGCCAATTTCCGCACCGAGCGATTTTACGAAGTTGACGCTGCCATCAATCGAGCAGCCGCTGGCTTCGGCCTGGGTTTCATCGACGGCCAGCACCAGGAAACGGTTGTGCATGACATCCGCTCCGGCGGTGAGATCCCGGGCATGACTGACCCACTGGGCCACGAACTCCTGCGCCCGCTCGCGTACCAGTTTCGTTTCCTCTTTCGTGAGTGCACGCTCGGCACCGTAAATCCAGATACGACTCTCGGGGGCTAAAGCATCAAGGGATTTTGGCATAACATCTTCGTTTCAGGCCACAAAGATACTACTGTCTGGCAACCCGTACGGCGCGGCCATCGATTGATTTACGGCACCGAGGTACCTTTGTCCCATGTCCGTGTCCCTAAACAAGTTCGTGGCCGCCACCGGGATCTGTTCCCGGCGGGAAGCCGACCGTTGGATCGAGGCGGGACGGTTGACCATTAATGGGCAAATCGCCACCAAGGGCAATCGCGTCGAAACGGGCGACCGGGTAGCACTCGACGGCAAGCTCATCGGAGCCCAGCCCGATCGGGTGTACCTAGCCTTCCACAAACCCGCGGGCATTACCTGCACGACGGATGCACGCGACCCGGACAACATCGTCGACTTTCTCAATTATCCCGACCGGATCTTCCCGGTAGGCCGATTGGACAAAGCATCTACCGGGCTCATTTTTCTTACCAACGACGGGGACGTGGTGAACGAAGTGCTGCGGGCCGAGCACGAGCACGAGAAGGAATACATCGTGACCGTCGACCGGCCCTACGACGATCGCTTCCTGGAGCGAATGGCAGGGGGCGTCCCCATTCTCGGTACCCGCACCAATCCCTGCCAGGTGGAACGACTCGGTAAGCGTCGGTTCCGGATCGTACTGACCCAGGGGCTCAACCGTCAGATCCGTCGCATGTGCAAATACCTCGGCTACCGGGTTATGACGCTGAAGCGCGTTCGCATCATGGACATCACGCTGGGCGACCTTCCGGTGGGCGCCTACCGCGAGCTGGAAGGCTTCTTTGCCGGAGGGCATTGAAAACGCATTCCTTCCCGGGAAAGGGAAGTGGATAATCGACGCTCCTACCCGGTAGTGGATGGATACCGCACCCGCGCTTCGGCGCCCCGATACAACCTATATCAACCCTACCGCTCCGGGAGTGTTAGCTGGGTAACGTACTTTTGCCGCCCCAAAACTGAACATTAGCATGGGAAAAGATCCCCTGAAAACCGTCATTATCGGTTCCGGACCCGCCGGATACACCGCTGCCATTTACGCCGCGCGGGCTAACCTGAGCCCCGTGATGTACACTGGGAAAGAACCCGGAGGCCAACTGATGATCACCACCGACGTAGAGAACTTCCCTGGCTACCCGGACGGCGTGATGGGGCCCCAGATGATGGAGGACCTGAAGAAGCAGGCCGAACGCTTCGGTACCGAGATCAAGTACGAGCTGATCGATCGCGTCGAGCTGGAGGGGGAGGTCAAAAAGATCTACACCGAAAGCGGAGAGGAAGTGGCGGCCCATACCGTCATCATCTCCACGGGTGCCAGTGCCCGCTGGCTGGGGCTGGAGAGTGAGCAGCGGCTGGCTAACAATGGCGTCAGCGCCTGCGCGGTCTGTGACGGATTCTTTTACCGTGGCAAGGAAGTAGCCATCGTCGGTGGTGGGGATTCCGCCTGCGAAGAGGCGCTCTACCTGAGCAATCTTTGCCCCAAGGTGCACATGATCGTGCGCCGCGACGAACTTCGGGCCTCCAGCATCATGCAGGAGCGAGTAAAGAAGCAAGCGAATATCCACATCCTCTGGAACACGGAGACGGAGGAGATTCTCGGCGAGAACGAAGTGACCGGGGTACGCCTGCGCAATAATGAAAGCGGGGAGATATCGGAGATTCCGATTGCCGGATTCTTCGTTGCCATCGGCCACATTCCCAATACCAAGATCTTCAAGGGCCAGCTTGACATGGAAGAAAGCGGCTACCTGATCCACCAGCCAAACAGCACGCATACCAACGTCGAAGGGGTATTCGTGAGCGGCGACGCGGCCGACCACGTCTACCGCCAGGCGATTACCGCCGCGGGCACCGGTTGCATGGCCGCCCTCGACGCCGAACGCTACCTGGGCGAGAAAGGCATCATTTAGCCTTACTCGCCTGTAGGGTATTCATCATCAGGCTCACGATCGTCATGGGCCCTACCCCACCCGGCACGGGGGTGATGGCACTGACTTTGTCCTTCACTCCAGCGTAATCCACGTCGCCCGCCAGTCGGTATCCCCGGCTGCGGCTGCTATCCTCGACGCGGTTGATACCGACGTCGATGATCACCGCTCCTTCCTTGACCATGTCGGCCGTCACCATTTCCGGAATACCGATGGCCGCAACGAGGATGTCGGCGCGGCGGCAGTGGGCAGCGACGTCCTTCGTGCGACTGTGACAGATCGTGACCGTTGCGTTGCCCGGGTTCGCCTTGCGGCTGAGCAAGATGGTCATGGGGGTACCTACGATGTTCGAGCGTCCCAGGACGACTACCTCCTTGCCGCTGGTTTCCACGCCGTAGCGCTCCAGCATGATCATGATCCCATTCGGCGTGGCGGGCAGGTAACAATCCAGTCCGAGGGTCATCCGGCCCACGTTGTCCGGGGTAAATCCGTCGACGTCCTTCCGCGGGTCAATGGCCAGGTTGACCGCTTCCTCGTCCAGGTGGCCGGGGAGCGGGAGCTGTACGATAAACCCGTCGACGTCGGGGTCCTCGTTCAATTCGCGGACTACGTCCAGTAACTCCGTTTGGGTGATGGTCGCGGGCCGGCGCACAAGGGAGCTGCGAAAGCCCACCTGCTCGCACGCCCGGACCTTATTGCGAACGTACACTTGACTGGCCGGATCCTCACCGACCAAAACTGCCGCGAGATGGGGTATCTTGCCGGCGGCCTGTCGGATGGCGTCCACTTCGGCCTTCAATTCGTCTTTAATTGTCTCAGCGAGCGCCTTCCCGTCCAATACTTGCATAGCCTTTTTCGTTTTGCGCCAAAGATAGCAGCCCAACACCGCACTCCCTTAGCATGAAGCAGGTTTACCCCGCTGGTTTCCTTTTCTGGTTCTGTATCCTCCTAAGTTTCTACGTATCGGCCCAGACGGTGACCATCGATCGGGGCGGAACGGTGCAAAGCTGCGGAGGGCTTTTCGTGGATAGCGGGGATACGACCGCCGTCCATGCACCCAGCGGGACGCGGCAGGTAATTACCCTTTGCGCGGACGACAGCTCGATCGGCACCCACGTCCAACTCGACTTCACCGACATCGATATCCAGGGAACGCTGACCGTCTTCAACGGTACTTCCACTGCGGCTGACACCCTGCGTACGATCACGCGGGCGAACGTAGGGGATCGGCTATCGCTGGCCGCTACCCTGGCCAATCGTGGCGGCTGCCTTACCCTCGAATTCATCAGCACGGGCGTTGGCAATGGCTGGCGTGCCGACATCAACTGTATCGTGGCCTGCCAGCCGATCGTGGCCCAACGTGCTTCCAGCATACCCGAAGCCGTACCGTCGACGAACGGGTACATCGACGTGTGCGTCGGAGAGCCGATCACCCTCAGCGGCAGGGGCAGATACCCCGAGAACGGAGCGACCTACACCCAGTCCGACGTGACGTCCTCCTTCCTATGGACCTTCCAAAACGGTGACCAGGCCGCCGGGCAGACGGTCACCTACGCCTATGACCGCCCCGGTGCCTACGTGGCCGAATTGTACATAACCGACAACCGCGGCTGCGTGAATGCAAACCGGATCAATCAACGTATCCGCGTGGCGGCGCCTCCGAAATTCGACGCCCCCGACCGGGCCATTCCGCAGGTCTGCCCCGGGGAATCTATCGCGCTGTTGGCGGGCACGGACAAAACCGGACCGAACGCCTACCGTCCTACCCCGCAGGCGGTCAGCTTCAATACTACCCAGACGTTTTCCGAACAGATCAGTATTCCCGACCGACAGGATGAGGTGTACCAATCGGCTTTGGACATTCAACTCTTCAGCCCCGGGCAACGGGTGAATTCCGGCGCGGATATCGCCCAAGTTTGCGTCACCATCGAGCATAGCTTTCTGACCGACCTGGACATGTGGATCGAGTGCCCGGACGGCTCGCGGATCACCCTGCTCGAACAAAGTGCGGGACAGGGAGGCGTCGTCAACCACCGTTTCGGCTACGGGGAGACGGACGGTACGGGACCGGAACCCGCCGAAACGTACTGCTGGACGGCTTCCGCCGCGCAAACAGTAGTGGATTACACGCGAGGACAATCGAGCGGGGGAACATCACGCCCCATCCTACCCTTCGACCGCGACTACCTGCCCGTAGAAGGTAATTTCGACGGCCTCACCGGCTGTGCCATGAATGGGGAATGGCGGCTGAATGTCGTTGACAACTTCCTGGAAGACGACGGCACCGTTTATTCCTGGAACATCACCTTTTCGGACGAACTGGTCCCCAGCGAAGAAGCCTATACGGTACCGATCAGAAGTACCCGCTGGGAAGACGACGGGCAGTTCAGCTTTTACCGTCCGGACAGCGTGATCTATACGCCAGTCCATCCCGGCTACGCCAATCACCGGCTCACGGTGACCGACGATTTCGGGTGCACGTACGATACCCTGATCCGGGTGGACGTCGTCTCCCCATTCCGAAACGATTGCTTTGCCTGTGGCGAGGTGAGGCAGCTCACCCCACGCGACACCCAGGTTTGCGTGGGGCAGGAGGTCCAGCTGGATCTAAGCGAAGCCTTTGCTTTCGATACGCTTGTCCGGTGGCAAGCCCAGGTGCGGCAGCCACTGACCGGATCCCACACCAGCTTCCTCCGCATCTCGGATCAGGCGCCCGCCGTGTTTGCCGAACCGTTGGCGGATCAGTTGGCCGGTGTCTGCCTGGAACTTACGGCCGATCTGCCACTGAGCGGCGTGGAAATAGCGCTTATTCCCCCGGGAGGTACCCCCTTCGTGCTGGTGCCCCGAGGATCGACAAACGGTACCCGGATCGATAATTGTTTCCGCCCCGGGGACGGACTCAACTGGAACGTACTGGTCGGCCAGGCGCTGAATGGCGAGTGGGCGCTACGCATCGATGACGCTTCCGGGCAATTAAGCGGCGAACTCGTAGCCTGGTCCGTGGAACTGGTTGACCGCCCCACCCTAAGTTACTCCTGGAGTGCGGGCAACGACGAGTTGAGCTGCACCGATTGTCCGAATCCCACGCTAACCCCTTCGGAAGCGGCCACGTATACCCTTACGGCGACTAGCTCCCGAGGCTGTAGCCAGCGCATCGATTACCGCATCGAACCGTTAAGCGCGGAGGTCGATTACGAAGCCACGATCGACCACGGCTGTGCGGACCAACCGGACGGGAGCATCATCCTAAGACCGCTGACGGCTACTCCCGTAAGCAGCTATACCTGGAGCACGGGGGCGGTTACCCGCGACCTTGCCGGCTTGGAAGCCGGTCAGTATGAACTGACCGTGACCACGATCAACGGGTGTACCAAAGCGTTTACCTACGAGGTGGCTCCTCCCCCCGGGATTACCGTCGCGATCGATACCACCATTGCCGTTAGTTGCTTCGGAGAAGCGGATGGCAGCATCCGCTTGCGTGTGGAGGGGGGATACGGCGGCTACGAATTCGCCTGGAGCGACAACGACCGCCGTTCGGGAAGCACCGCCGAAAATCTCCTGGCCGGCAACTACGGTGTGACGGTTACCGACGCCGCGGGTTGCTTCGCTACGGCCACGGTAACCGTGCCGAGCCCCGACCTCCTGACCCTGGACCTCACGGTACGGGACGTAAGTTGCCGCGGCGGTAGTGACGGGGAGATCGTTCCGATGATCCAGGGCGGGTCGGTTCCCTACGCCTACCGGTGGAGCGATGGTTCCACGGATCCGTCGCTGGTTTCCCAGCCGGCGGGAACCTATAGTCTTACGGTGACGGACGCCAATGGCTGCCGGCAAACGGCCGAGGCGACCATCTCCCAACCCGATATCCCCCTTTCGGCCCGGGTGGTCAACGAAGTTGCGGGGTGCTTTGCCACGCGAACCAATCAGGCTACGGTACTGGCCAGAGGGGGTAACGGAGACTACCGGTACGTCTGGAGCAACGGAGAAACCGGCGCTACTGCCTTTACCCTGCCCGCCGGTCTCAACAGCGTACAGGTAACGGACAAAAGCGGTTGCACCTACCTCTACGACTTCGAGACAGTGAGCCGTCCGCAGATCATACCCACGATAACGCTCGCTTCGGGAGATGCATGCCGATCCGTTTACGACCGAACGTTGGAAGCGCGGGCACCGGGCAACTACTTTGCGTACCGCTGGTCGACGGGGGCCAACGGATCCAGGCTTTCCCAGTTGCAGCCTGCCACCACCTACACCGTCACCATGACGGATGCCGAGGGCTGTGCGGGAGTGGCTACGTACACTACGGAGGCGCATGTACCCTGGTCGATCGACCTGGAGACCACGCCCGTCACCTGTTTCGGGGATCGCGACGGGGCGCTCCGCATTCTTTCGGCATCCAACCGGCAGGGAACGTCCTTCACTTATCAGTGGGGAGCCAATACCGGCTTTGCCGAGGGGCCGGCCATCGTCGAGCGCCCGGCTGGTGCGTATGCGCTGACGATGACCGACGCCATCGGCTGCACTTTTGACACCCTGCTTCCCCTCCCGGGGCCGGCATTGTTGCGCCTATCGGAAACGATCCAACCGGTTAGCTGCTTCGGAGCCAGTGACGGCAGTTTGTCAATAACCCCCTCGGGGGGCAACGGTGCCTACGGCTTCGCGTGGTCTACCGGTAGTTCGGAACCCAAAATCACCGGACTGAATCCCGGGGAATACCGACTCACCGTAACCGACGCAAAAGGATGTCGCGAGGAAGTGGGTTACGCCATTGCCGCTCCCGAGCAAATCATCCTTGACATTTCCACCCAGGGGCCCGTATGCGGCGGGGAATACAACGGTCGCATCGATCTCACGGCCGTGGGCGGGCAGGCTCCTCTCGAATTCAGTCTGGACGATGAACGCTACACAAAAGCTTCCACCTTTTCCGGTTTGGGGGGTGGCAATTACACCGTATACGCAAGGGACGTGCTGGGTTGTACCGTCAGTCGGATCGTGACCATCGAGGACGGCCCCCTATTTTCGGTGGACCTAGGACCGGATCGCGAGATTCTTTTCGGAGACAGCCTGGTTTTATCCGCCGATATCCTGGGCGGGGGGGGTGACCTCGATTATGCCTGGGAGGCGAGCTACGAGGGCACGCTAAGCTGTACCGACTGCCCAGCACCTACGGCGAAACCGCAGTACGAGATAGACTATCGACTGGCGTTGATGGATGCGGTCGGCTGCTTGGCTGAAGACAGGGTGCGAGTGCGGGTACGCAAGGTCCGCGAGGTAGCGGTCCCGACGGCCTTCACCCCCAACGATGACGGCAACAACGACCGCCTTTTGGTGCACGGTCGGCCGGGAACCCACGTGATATCCTTTTCCATTTTCGATCGCTGGGGGGGCTGGTTATATACCGGCCAGGACTTTCCTGTAAACGATGAGGATGCGGGGTGGGACGGTCGCAACGAGCGTGGCAAGGAACTCGACTCCGGGGTGTACATCTTCAAACTGGAAGTGGAACACGAGGACGGTTCCCGGGAATTACTGTCCGGTCAAACTACCTTAATCCGCTAACATGGCCACGTACCGAATACCACCACGCTACGGGCTGTTCCTGGTCATTTGCCTCCTCTGGACCGCGGGGCGGGCCCAGGATGCATTATTTAAACAACTCGGCGCCACGCCCCTCTTGACGAATCCGGCCCTGACGGGGGTAATGGACGGTCAGCTCCGGCTGCAGCTAAACTACCAGGAACTGTATACCCGACTGACGACCGACGAAGCTTACCGTAGCGTGGCCGCCGCCGTGGATATCCGCCGACCCGTCAACCGGGGAAATTTTGCCGGATTTGGCTTATTGATCCAACACGACCAGGCCGGCTCCAGCGATTACGTCCGCAGCCAGGGCCTCCTGAGTGCCAGCTACCAGCAGCAACTGGCGGGCTACGGCCGCGGAAAACGCAATGCGCATTACCTGAGCGGGGGCGCCCAGCTCGGAGTTGGCCAGCGGGGTTTCGACCTGAATAAAGTATGGTTCTCCGAGCAATACTTTGTCGACCCGGCGAGCCGGCAAGCCTACCTGGATCGAAGCTTGCCAAGTAAGGAAGCCTTCAGTGGCATGAGCGGCGACGTGTACGTGGACATGAACGCCGGCCTGGCCTGGTTTGCTTCACTCGGCGATCGACGTAGCGCGTACTTCGGGGGGGCGACTTACCACCTGAACGAACCGAATGTCTCTCCGTTGCCTGAAAGCCAGGACGTACTCTACCGCCGCTACGTTATCCACGGTGGTGGTGAAATTCCCCTGGGAGCCCACTTTTCAACCTTCCTTCCCTCCTTTCGCTGGTCCAGTCAGGGTCCCAGTCAGACCCTGCTCCTCGGGGGGAGTCTTCGGTATACCCAGCGGGAGTGGCGCGAAATCGCCCTGCGCCTGGGTAGTTACGGGCAATTAGCGGCCCAGGAGGGAAGCGGTAGTGGGTTATCCTCCTTAATCGTGCTGGCCGCGCTGGAAATGGAGCGGGTGCAGATTGGCGTGAGCTACGATTTACGTACGGGTGACCTCAATCCCGTCACCAATAGCCGTGGAGGTTTTGAAATTAGTATTGCCTATCGACAGGAAGCGGCGTACCCCAGCCGGGTTCGCTGCCCTACTTTTTAAAAGAAGGCCGATAAAAATGTCATAGTGACATTTACTAACAATTGTAGTGGCATACAAAATTAATTCGCTTTTTTGTTCTAATTTTTCACACTCCTGCGAACGTACGACGGGGATCTCAGGTTAGACCTACACGCCTAACCTGAATGATCATGCAAAATCACTTATTTGGGAAGGACAGCGAAATTGTAAGTAAAGCCCATTACAATCCGGACACGGAAACGCTCTTCCTCACCTACCTAAGCGGGCCGACGACCATCGCTTACCGCAATGTACCCGTCACCCTGTATAACGAGTTACTTCGTTCGGCCTATCCGGATGTATGTATCCGCTTCAAGATTCAAGCCCGCCACCCTTTCCGCCGCGTTGGAAAGTCGTACGGTGCCCTGAACTACACCTTCATGAAGTAATCAACCTACCTTTGCCGGCAAAATCACCGGTAATGGATAAGGAAGGATTGGTTCGAAGGATCGTGGAAAAGCAAAGCTTCTTGTGCGTCGGTCTAGATCCGGATCCCGACAAGATGCCCCCGTCCTTTAACGGGGACGTGCTCGCTTTCAATCGATCCGTTATCGATGCGACCCGTGACTATTGCGTAGCCTACAAACCCAATACCGCGTTTTATGAGGCGCTGGGAATCGACGGGATGCTTATCCTGCAGGAAACGATCGCTTACATTGGCAAAGACCATTTCGTGATCGCCGACGCCAAAAGGGGCGATATCGGAAATACCTCCCGTTATTACGCCCGCTTTGCCTTCGATACCCTCGGCGCGGACGCCATTACCGTAGCACCCTATATGGGAGCGGATAGCGTCGGTCCCTTTCTAGATTATCCCGGAAAGTGGGCGATCGTCCTCGCCCTCACAAGCAATTCCGGTAGCGCGGATTTCCAGCATACCGTACAAGAAGGAGACAATGTACCCTTATACGCCAAGGTGATGCGCCGGGTAGCGGAATGGGGCGACCCGGATCGCCTGATGTTCGTATGTGGTGCCACCCAGGCCGAAAAGTTTGCCGAACTGAGGGATCTTTGTCCGGACCACTTTTTCCTGGTGCCGGGCATCGGTGTTCAGGGGGGGGACCTGGCGGCCGTCTGTCGTTACGGAATGAACCCCAGCTGTGGACTACTGGTCAACAGCAGCCGGGGTATCCTCTACGCGGAAGATCCCGGGGCGGCGGCGCGCGGGTTACAACGGCAAATGCAAGAAGCAATGAAGAAATTTTGCCCGGAGCTTTCGCGGTAAGCAGGAACTTTTTACCTTTGCGTCGCTTTCCAAGAAAGCAGCTTAATCTGGTGGTTGTAGCTCAGTTGGTTAGAG
The DNA here is from genome assembly GCF_002934605.1 of Neolewinella xylanilytica. GTDB lineage: Bacteria > Bacteroidota > Bacteroidia > Chitinophagales > Saprospiraceae > Neolewinella > Neolewinella xylanilytica. The sequence goes on along the minus strand of NZ_PTJC01000006.1, from coordinate 1,779,927 downwards.
CGCTGGATTGTGATTCCAGAGGTCGCCGGTTCGAACCCGGTCTTCCACCCCCAGACCGCGCCTTCATCCTCGTCGGATGAAGGTGCGGTTTTTTGTTTTTGGCAAACCCGGCAGTGTGTTACCGGGCAACGAAACCGCTCTCCCCGCCGGCGTGGCCGCCCGGGATTGGTTGGCTAAATCGTCGGGATATCCATGGCTCCTGCGCTCCGCCGCCCGAACGAAAACAAGAAAAAAAGCGCCCCGCCTGAGTTCAGGCGGGGCGTTGCGTAATTATCTCTCAAGTTATGTAGCCGCGAAAATGTGTTGTCAAACTAAATAGTGTCTATACATCAAACGGCAGCCTTGACGTGGAATTGCGACTTAGGTACTTTTTCACCCTAAGTAGGTCCCGGCGTGAATGGCGATGCCCCACCGGCTACCCACAAACAAGCAAAACCGGCTCCTGACTTTTGGCTGACGGGAGCAACGCTGCACCAGATGGATTTCCCTAGCAGCTTTTTAACCTGGGTGACACGGTGGTTTGGGGAGGCGGAAAACGGGAGCTACGTGTCCGAAAAGATAATTCCAGCGCGCCGCAGCGAAGACGGCCGCCGGCAGGGTACATTCGCTTCCAGCTTGCCAACGGTTCCAAGAGATCGGGGCCGCGTCGGTTAAAAAGCGCCAAATTTATCGGGTATGCTACTTTCACTCGGATTGATTGCCGTGGGCTTTGTCCTCCTTATTTTCGGGGCCAACTGGTTGGTCGACGGGGCCTCCAGCCTCGCCAGAAAGTACCGGGTATCCGACCTCGTGATCGGTCTTACGATCGTATCCTTCGGCACTTCGGCGCCCGAACTGGTGGTAAATCTGATTGCCTCGGTTCAGGGGTATTCCGATATCGTTTACGGCAACGTAGTGGGGAGCAACAATTTCAACCTCTTCGTTATCCTGGGCATTGCCGGCCTGATCTTACCGATCACCGTACAGCGAAGTACCGTCTGGAACGAAATTCCGATGTCACTCGGCGTAGCTGTCCTGCTACTGCTGCTCTCGAACGACTTTTACGTAGGATCATCCGACTTACTCCTTTCCCGGACGGATGGCCTGCTGCTAATTGCCCTTTTCCTAACCTTCCTCTTCTATATATTCCGGCAAATACAGTCGGAACCGACGGTAGCGGATTCTCCGTCAGCTGCTTACCCTTCCGGGGTAAAAATTACCGCCCTGATCGTTTTCGGTCTGGTGGGCTTAGTTCTCGGTGGCAAACTGGTGGTCGATCATGCCGTTACCATTGCGACCAGCCTGGGCGTAAGCGAAAAGATTATCGGACTGACCATCATCGCGGCGGGTACCTCCCTGCCCGAACTGGTTACCTCAGCCGTAGCGGCGCTCAAGAAAAACAGTGATATCGCCATCGGTAACGTAGTGGGCTCCAACATCTTCAACGTGCTCCTCATCATTGCCGTGAGCGCGATCGTGCAGCCCATCGGCTACAATGCATCCTTTAACCGCGAAATCTTTCTACTGATCGGGGGTACGCTTTTCCTATTCGTCGCCATGTTTCTGGGTGGCCGTCGCAGACTAGACCGCTGGGAAGCTGCCCTGCTCCTCCTGGTTTATCTGGCGTATACCGGCATGCAGATTGCCGCCGAAATGTAAGTAAGCTCCTACTATACCACGCATCGGTAATTTCCTTTGGCAGGTTGGTCGTCCTCCGCGTTGGCCAGCAGAATGTGGTTCCGTGCGCAGGTGTACCGAGGAGGAAGTACAGGAACATACCTCGTTCGCTATTCGAAGGCACTTTCCAATCATGACTTGGCAGGCAAGCTCCATGACTGGTATTCAAAATCCCGTACGTTAACCGCTAGCTAACAGGGTTGTACCTGGCCAAGGATGCGCAATTGCCTGGCCACCAAATCGGCGCGTGCCGATCGAAGGCCGCATACGGAACAGCATCGGACACACCGCTCCCGTCCCCTAGATCCTACATCGCCGACAGCCCTTGCTGCCGCGCCGTTCAGCGATATCCGGTGGCGGCCTTCTCACTGCGGACGTATGGAAAAACATGGTCTAGGTCACGATCCAACGGCTCGGCCGCCTGTCATATCTTTTTCCAGAGCAGGGAGTGCTTGAAGGCGCCACCGCGGTTTGCAGGCCGATCCTTGTCTTATGGATTTTGGCCGTTGGGTCGAATCCCGAGCCGCAGACTGACTACGTGACTGTAGGTGGAACGGCCCTCGTTGTCACCGAGATCGGTATAGGCATAATCTACATTCAGCTGGCCGACCTTGAGTCCCAAACCGAGTGCCGGCCGTGACTGCAGCGCTTCGGTACCGCCAAAATCCTGAATGCGTTGCAATTGACTGACGCCCGCCCGGAGAAAGACAAAGTCGCCGTAGTCCGCTTCCAGTCCGAAGGCCGGATCGAGACTCACCGGATCGGCACTGACCAGCGTATTGCGTTTTCCGTCGGTGGTCGCGATGAGGTTCACTTCCGTCGTCAGTCCGATCCGCTCGGCAAGGCTGAACCGCCGCGCTACGCCGAGCATGATTGTCGGGTTGGTGATCTCCACGCTCTGGGGCGTCACCTCGTTGCCGGTCAGTTCGAGCACCGCCCGGTCTTCCTCGCTGAAGCTAATGCTCCAGGCATTGAAGGTGGTGGTGACGTCGCGGGCAAGTAACGCAAAGGTCCAGTCACTGCGTTGGTACTGCGCCCCGAGGTCGAGCCCGAACCCCCAGCTGGAGGCGAAGGAACCGATGCTGCGGTGGATCACCTTCACGTTGCCGCCCACCCGGAGAATGCCCTTGCTTTTGAAAAAAGCGCGCGCGTAACTACCCAGGAAGGCGTAATCAGCAGCCGAGAACTCCGTGACGTTGTCGAAATTGATGGTTCCATCGGCCTCGTAGAGCGAAAGGGTATTCGGTATCTGATCGATTCCGAAGCGGATGAGGCTGAAGCCGAGCCGCTGGTTTCCGGTCGACAGGGGTAAGGTAATACCGATGAAATCGTAGTTCCCTACCCCACCGAACCATTCAGCGTGCATGGCCCCAATTTCCAACCCCCGCTCGGCTTCGATCGCGGCCAGCCCGGCCGGGTTCCAGGCCGCCGCGTAGACATCGTTCTGCGTAGCCGTTACGGCGGTGCCCATCCCCTGGGCCCGGGCCCCTACCCCGATGGACAGAAATTCATTGCTGTATTTCTGGGCCGCCACGGTACAGGAAAGGAGGGCCAACAGTAAAACGAGTCGTAAGTGTAACGGCATAGGTAGCGAAGGTAAAGGTCCGACTGCGAACACGGTATGGAGTGGGTAGTCAGCTTCCGGACATGAGCATAACGAAGGGATACCCCCAACCGTGTTTTCGTCGTCGGCAAATTGCCCGCCGAAGAATAAAAATGCGCTGACAATCAGCCATACCGAACACCAGCCGACACGGAAGGTAATACATGCACGTTACCGAACCGAGTGGTTCGGTCCCCTTAACTGTAGGTGCATGCCCCTTGAAAACAACATGATCATCCGCAAGGTCAAGCGGAATATTTTCTTCATCCTGGTTGCGCTGACCACCTTCGCATTTTTCTGGTTGATCGGCCCCTTCATCCTCACCGTTTTCTGGGGAGCGGTACTCGCCGTTATCTTTTTTCCCGTATACCGGCGGATTCGGATCACCTTCCGGGGGCGGGATGCCCTGGCCGGCGCAATTACGACCTTACTGGTAGTCCTCTTCGTTATCGTTCCCTTCACCCTACTCGCGATCGCGCTGGTGAATCAGGCGATATCGCTCTACGAAAACGTCCAGACGGGCGACATGAACACGACGGTCATTCTCGACTACATCGATACCCAGTTGCCGAGTGTATCGGACGCCCTGAGCGATTTCGGCGTCAGCACCGCCGATCTCCGGACCCGGCTTAACACCACGGTAGCCCAGGTCAGTCAGTTTCTGGCCACCTGGGCCATTGGATTCGGAGGGAGCATTCTGAATATCATCATTCAGTTTACCCTCGTCATCTACCTGCTTTACTTCTTTCTAGTGGACGGCTGGAACATTCAACGTACGCTGGTGCGCACCATTCCGATGGGCGACAACCGCGAACGTGCCCTCTTCGAGCGCTTCGCCCTCGTTGCCCGTGCCACCCTGAAGGGAACGCTGATCGTCGCCTTCGTGCAGGGCGCGATCGGTGGCATCATGTTTGCCATACTGGGTATTCCGGCCGCCTTGCTCTGGGGAGTGTTCATGATGCTTCTCGCTTTGCTTCCCGTAGGCGGCAGCGCGATCGTGTGGGTACCGGCCGCCATCATCATGTTCATCCAGGGCAATATCGCCTCGGGCATCATCATCGTGGTAGTGGGATCGCTGATCATCGGCTTGGTGGACAACCTGCTACGTCCCCTGCTGGTGGGCAGAGACACCCACATGCCCGACTGGGTCGTACTGATTTCCACCCTGGGCGGCATCGCGATGTTCGGCCTCACCGGATTCGTGATCGGGCCTACCCTGGCGGCGCTGTTCATCACCGTCTGGTCGATGCTCGGGCAGGACTACGGCGGTAATCAACCGTAAGCTAGAGGCCCCGGCGGGCAACCTCCTCGTCGAGCATCCGTAGCTCCCGGCCGGCCTCCCCGGTGACCGAGGTATTCTCTTCCGCGCGGCGCACCAAATAAGGCAAAACTTCGTGCACGGGTCCGTACACCATGTATTTGCTCACGTTGTAGCCGCCTTCCGCCAGGTTGAAGGTCAGGTTATCGCTCATACCGAGTAGCTGGGAAAACCGGATGTTCGGATGGTCGCGAGCAACGCCCATGTCCACCATGCGCCGGATGTGCCGTACGACGCTTTCCTCGTTGTGGCTAGCTAGGCAGCAGGCAATGTCCTGGTGGTGCTCCAGGCAGTACTCAGCGGCGGCGTTAAAGTCGCGGTGGGTAGCTTCCAGCGTAGGCTGGATGGGCGTACGCAAATCGAAGGTGCGGGCGCGTTTGTTTTCTTTATTCATGTAAGCCCCCCGTACGATCTTCAGCGCGAGGTTGAAACCATTTTGGCGCGAACGCAGGTGCAACGCTTTCAGATAGGCTAACCGATCGTGGCGATACATCTGGCAAGTGGTGAATACGGTGTGCCGTTCCCGGTTGTAACGGGCCATCATGTATTCGGCGATCTGATCCACGGTCGATTGTATCCAGCTTTCCTCGGCGTCGAGGTATACCTCCGTCCGTTGCTCGTTGGCCAGTTTACAGATGCGATCCAGGCGGGCGATACCTTCCTTCAATTCCGGATCGGTCACGTTCTCGAAATCGATCACCTTGTCGTTGTAGGATTCCAGGATGGAAAAGCGGACCAAACCACTCAGCTTTACGACCGAGCCGATGGCGGCATCGGTCTTCGCGCAAAAGTCCGTAGCCCGGAGGACCTCCTGCATCGACGCATCCATTCCGGAACGGGTATGCTTGCCCTCCGCGCCGTAGTCCAAAATGCTGTCCACGCCACGCTTGGCAAGCTGGGCGATGGATTGCTGGGCGTCTTCAAAATCGGTGCCGCCGACGAACTGCTTGTAAACGGTATTCCGCACCATCCAGCTCGCTCCCGGGAGCGACCATTCGACGGCGCGCATGCCCAGAGTACCCATCAACTTAGTGAGGTAGCGATTACCCATCAGGCGGAAAAGCCGGCGGGTACCCAGCAATCGGGAATCGCTAAGGTGGCGAAACGTGAGGGCCGTATCGGAGAAATCCGGTAACGCCCGTTGTTGCTGCTCCGTAAAATCCTTCCGAACCTGCTCCGCCAGCGAAAAGTCACGGACGGGGCCTCCACCCTCTTTCATATGTATGCAGTTGAATCGCCATAGTTGCAGCGACAAGCTTTAAACGGCAAGGTAGGTTCTTTGGTTTTGCGGTCACTCGGTTGACTCGCGACGAATACCAAGGCCAGCCGTCGTGCCCAGTAGGGGATGCTGCGCGCCGGCCGCCGCGACCATCATCTCGCCGCCCAACAAATAGGTAGCTCCGAAGGTGATCTGACCCGGGGCCGTGCGGAAGCCGAGACGAAGTTCCACCTGCCGGACGGGGGCATAGCATAAACCCAGCCGCGTAGAGAGCCCCCGGAAACCGTCGTAGACTTCGTCGACGAGCAGGTTTACCCGCTCGCTAAGCTGGTACTTCAGTCCGACCGTACCCAAAAAGGGCAAATCCCCGGCCGCGGCCGGTTTCGTCAGTTGCAGACCACACACGAGCCGCTCCGTTGCGCTGAACTGCACCCCGATGGCGGGAAGGAAGCGGGTTTGGGCGGGATATCCCCGAACCGATTGCCGCAGGGCTACGAGTGCCCCCCCGATCCGCCAGTTAGCGGACACCGATCTGCCGTAGACCACGCCGAATCGATTGGCCCGGTAGTCGCCAAATCCCTGAGCGGCCAGTTGTAAACCAAACCCCCGGTAGAGAACGCCCCCGGTCACGAGCCGCAATTCCGACAGGCCATACGGCTGAATCACCGATGCACCGAACGATAATCCACGGCCGGAGGCCAGGCCGGCGGGGTTAAGCCAAAGGGCCGAAAGCCCACCGGTACCGACCCCCGCCCCGGCCAGGCCCACCGTACCGGCGTCGGTTACGGACAACAGGGGATTTTGGGCGGTGAGGTAGGCGGGCAGCAACAATGTAGCCCACAGGACCAAGCGAAACAAGGTGGGTATTTTCCTTAAAGCTAAGCATTGCCATCAAGATCGGCCGGGTCGATACCCTACCTTTGCGGGATGACCCCCCAACTGACCGCTTTTCACCGATTACTCACGATCATGGACGAGCTGCGCGAGCAGTGTCCGTGGGATCGGAAGCAGACCTTTCAGTCGCTCCGCAAACTGACCATCGAAGAAACCTACGAACTGGCCGACGAGATTCTCTCGGAGGACCTGAACGGCATCAAGGAAGAGGTGGGCGACTTACTCCTCCATATGGTCTTCTACGCCCGTATCGCTTCGGAACGGGGGGCCTGGGACATTTCCGATGCCCTGAACGGGGTGTGCGAAAAGTTAATCCAACGGCATCCCCACATCTACGGTGACGTGGTAGCCGAGGACGAAGCGGCCGTAAAGCGGAACTGGGAACAGATCAAGTTAGCCGAGGGAAAAGGGAAAAAGACCGTCCTTTCCGGCGTGCCTACCGCACTGCCCGCCATGGTCAAGGCGATGCGCATGCAGGAAAAAACCGCCCAATTCGGTTTCGACTGGGACAACCAGGAACAGGTGTGGGAAAAGGTCCGGGAAGAGATGGAGGAATTCCGCACCGCCACGACGGATGCGGACCGGGAGGCGGAATTCGGCGACCTGCTCTTCAGTCTCGTGAACTATGCGCGGTGGCAAGGTATCGACCCGGAAACCGCCCTGGAACGGACCAATCGCAAATTCCGCCACCGCTTCGAATACGTGGAGTCGCGCGCCCCGGAAAGCGGGCTGGCATCCATGTCGCTGGAAATGATGGAAAAACTCTGGGTAGCCGCCAAGGAGGGTACGGACAAGGCACGTCAAACGGATTAAATTGCCCGACATACGTTGCACCCGCGCCCCGCCGCCCAACAATTATTATCTTTGCCCGCCCGTAGCGGGGACCGGCCAGATAAACCTTGCCTTACCCTCGCCCGTTAGCAAATATCTGAACGATTTAGAGCATTAATGATGGATAAGATTGAGCTAAAAGTAATGGCAATCAGCCGTAGTGTAACCCAATCGCTGAATTACGCAGTAGTACTGGGCGAGCTCAATGGCCCGCGCCGGCTCCCCGTCATTATCGGCAGCACGGAAGCCCAAGCCATTGCCATTGCCATCGAGGGCATGAGCGGCCCCCGACCGATGACCCACGACTTGTTTAAGAACACGCTGGAAACCCTGCGCACCGATCTGCGGGAAATCATCATCAGCGACATAAAGGAAGGCATTTTCTACGCCCGCCTGGTGCTTGACCGCGACGGAGAGATCATTGAGGTTGACAGCCGCACCAGCGATGCCTTGGCCCTCGCGACTCGCTTCGACTGCCCGATCTACACCTATGAACTCATCCTGCAAAACGCGGGGATCGTGCTCGAGGGAGAAGGCGAGGAAGAAGATCTGCAAATGCAGGACGTTTCGGAAGGCCCCGCCGGGCAGCATAAGGACAATCTGTCCTCCTACACCGTCGGCGAGTTGACGACCATGCTCGAAGACGTGCTGAACGAGGAAAACTACGAGCGTGCCGCGGAAATCCGCGACGAGATCAACCAGCGGAAGGCCAGCTAAACCGCCTACTCCATTTGGTCGACCGTCAGGTGACGGTCCACTTTCTTGATCAGCCCGGCGAGCACTTTCCCCTTGCCCCCCACTTCCACGAAGCGGTCGATGCCATTGGCCTGCATTTGCTGAACGGTCTGGGTCCACCGAACGGGAGCGGTAAGCTGGCGAATAAGTTTTTCCTTGATCTTTTCCGGCGCGACGCTCGCCCCCCCGTCTACGTTCTGGTAGATATCGCAGCCGGGCGGCCGGAAGTGGGTAGCTTCGATGGCTTCCTGTAGCTTTTCCCGGGCGGGCTCCATAAGCGGACTGTGAAAGGCGCCGCCGACCTTCAGCGGGATCACCTTGCGGGCTCCTAGGTCGGAAAGGATCTTGCTGGCCCGCTCTACTCCCTCCCGGGAGCCGGAGATCACCAATTGTCCGGGGCTGTTGTAGTTGGCCGGCACGACGATATCGTCGATACGCGCGCAGGCTTCCTCGATCATCGCGTCGTCCAGGCCGAGCACGGCAGCCATGGCCCCTTCCTGCCGGTCGGCCGCTTCCTGCATGGCTTGGGCGCGCTGGCTGACGAGGCGCAGGGCATCCGGAAAGGCGATGGCACCGGCGGCGACCAGGGCGGAAAACTCGCCCAGGCTATGACCGGCCACCGCGTCGGGGTTCGGGGTCTCCTCTGCCGCCAGATAGGTAACGGCGGAATGGACGAAAATGGCGGGCTGGGTGATGCGGGTCTGCAGCAGCTCTTCCTCCGACCCCTCGAACATCACCTTGGACAGGGAAAAACCGAGCACTTCGTCGGCCTGTTTGAACAGCGTCTGGGCGTATTCATTGACGTCGAAAAGGGATTTTCCCATGCCGGGAAACTGGGCGCCCTGCCCGGGGAATACGTAAGCGGTCATACGTGGGTTGATTGATGAAATGCTCGGAAAGCGCCGCGAAGGTAGGAACCAAAGTGCCATAATGCGGTCAGAATCGGGTATCGGTCCGCTGCGCCAATGCCCCAGGCGATAATTTCGCGGCATGAATCAACAAGGAATAATCCGGGCCGCGGCTATTCTCGGTGCCCTTTCCGTCGGACTGGGGGCATTCGGTGCCCACGGCCTGGAACGGTTGGTGACTCCGGACCGACTGGAGATCTTTCATACCGGTGTACGCTACAGTTTCTACCACACCTTCGCCCTGGGTCTGGCTGCGGCACTATACGGTGCTCCGGGGGTCGATGTACGTCGGCTATCGGCGGCCGTTTGGCTGTGGCTCATCGGTACCCTGCTCTTTTCCGGCTCCCTGTACTTGCTCAGTCTGCGCGAGGTCCACGGACTTCCCGTAGCCTTTCTCGGTCCGGTAACCCCCATCGGCGGTCTCCTCCTTATCGGTGGGTGGATCAGCCTGCTCTTCTCCCCTAAATCTTCCGTGCGGTGATAATGCGACTACCATTCGCGGCCACTTCGGCCCTGCTCCTGGTCGCCCTCACGGGTTGCCAACGCCCTATCGGACAGCCGGCCGTTCAACCGCAATACTACGTGGTGACCGCGGCCATCGAACCAGACTCCACCGATATTTCGGCATCCCGCGTCGCCGACCTGATCGCGCCTTACTCCGTCCAGCTGGAGGATGCGATGAACCGCGTGGTGGCCGAAGTCGCGCTTCCACTGGTGAAGGCGCAACCCGAAAGTCCACTCGGCAACTGGACGGCCGACCTGCTACTCGCCGCTGCCCGCGATCTCTTTCCCGATTACGAGGTGGCTTTCGCCGTGCAGAACTACGGTGGGCTCCGCATCTCGGAGATCGGCCCCGGTCCGCTGCGGGTATATAATCTGTACGAGCTAATGCCGTTCGACAACGAACTGGTACTGGTGGAGGTAACCGGCAGCGAGCTCACCGAATTCGTATCCCACATCCTGGCCGAAGGCGGCTGGCCGGTCAGCGAAGGGCTCGCGGCTACCCGCCGCGGCACTACGGTGGAGATTATGGTAGGCGGCCAACCCGTGGTCGACGACCGTATCTACTACCTCGCGGTGCCGGATTACGTCGCTAACGGTGGAAACGATTCGGAGATGCTGACCGAAAAGCGGCAGATCCCCAGCGGACGGATGATCCGCGACTTACTCATCGACTACGCCGCGAAGGCAAACGGCCCCATTTCCGTGAAAAGCAACGGAAGCCGAATCAAAATCCTGGACTGATGAACCGCAGAGACTTTTTAGGAAAAGCCACGGTGGGCACCGGGCTGTTGCTCCTGCCGCGGCTGAGCGCGGCGCATCCGGTTCGACGGGCGCGGCGGCTCACCATCTTGCATACCAACGACTGGCACAGCCGCATCGATCCCTTCCCGGATGACGGGGGCCGGAACGCCAACCAGGGCGGTGCGGCCAGAAGGGCGGCGCTGATCGCCGATATCCGCTCCGTAGAGGAGGAAGTACTGTTGCTCGACAGCGGCGACATCTTCCAGGGAACGCCCTACTTCAACTACTTCCTGGGCGAAGTGGAAATGAAGCTGATGTCCGAAATGGGCTACGACGCGGCCACGATCGGCAACCACGACTTCGACGGGGGCATGGAGAATCTGGCTACCCAGCTCCAGCACGCAAATTTTCCTCTGCTCAGCGCGAACTACGACTTTACCGGGACGCCGCTCGCCGGACGGACGGAACCCTACCGGGTATTCGACAAGGGGGGAATTCGGGTCGGGGTATTCGGTCTCGGAATCGAACTGGCCGGGCTGGTGCCGGAGCAGCTTTACGGCGCGACGACCTACCAGGATCCGATCCACCGCGGCAACGAGATGGGGCGGTACCTGCGCACCGCCGAAAAATGCGACCTGGTGGTCTGCCTAAGCCACCTCGGATTCCGCTACCGTGACGAAAAAGTGAGTGACGTTTCGCTGGCGACCGCCAGCGAGCACATCGATATCATTCTCGGTGGCCACACGCACACCTTTCTCGACCAGCCGGTGACCGTAGCCAACGCGATAGGGGCACCGACCATCATCAACCAGGTCGGGTTCGGGGGACTTCGTCTCGGTCGACTCGACGTGGCGTTCCCCAAAAAAGGGGAGACACGTTGCGTGGCTTGCAGCAATTTGCATGTATAGAAGGCGCGATAGTCGCTTACTGCTTATGCCAAAATTGCCGCTTTTCCGAAAAGCGCATGCCAAAGAAGATTTTGTGAGAAAAGTGTCCCAATCTTTTGTCCAACTGCCGGGTTAAGCCTCATATTTGCTATCCGCCCGGCGATCCCGGTGCAGGCTAAACTACCGGAAAAGAGGCTAGATTTTCTCGTACTGAACCCCTCAGGCTTTATTGCTATGGGGCTATTCTCGGCAGCCTTTCGTATTAGCGCTTACTGATATTCCAATTAGCTTTTTATTAACCACCCGGGCGGTAGGCTCCGCAGTCGGGAAGAACTTTTACTGTGCAACTGGGAACACACATGGACCACACCGCCGTTTGGGATAATTGTCTGCAAACCATTCGTCATAGCGTTGACCCGCAGAGCTACCAGACGTGGTTCGTCCCAATCCGACCGGTTGCTCTCAACAGTAACGAACTGACCATTCAGGTACCTCATCGCCTTTTTTACGAATTTCTGGAGGAGCACTACATCGACGTGCTGAAGCTGAGCCTGCAACATGCCCTGGGAACCGCCGGCCGCCTGCAATACCGGATTAAGACCGCCCGCCAGGAAAACGGCCAAGCACCGTCAACCAGTAAAACGCCTCGGGGCCACCAAAGCCCCCCCCCGAGCAATCCGTTCGTCATTCCGGGTATGACCCGGCCGCGCATCGAGAGCAACCTGGACGGTAAGTACACCTTCGACAACTTCATCGAGGGCGACTGCAACAGCCTGGCCCGGAACGCCGCCAAGGCCGTTGCCGACAACCCCAGCAATACGGCCTTTAACCCCCTGGTTATCCACGGACCGGTGGGCCTCGGTAAAACGCACTTGCTGAAGGCCGTAGGCAACCGCATCACGGAAAAGTATCCCAACAAGTCGGTCCTCTACGTCACCACCGACACCTTCACCAGCCAATTGGTGAGCAGCATCGGCAACAACAGCACCAACGACCTGGTGAACTGGTACCAGAACGTCGACGTCCTGCTGGTGGATGACATCCAGCAACTGATCAACCGCAAGAAAACCCAGGACGTTTTCTTCAACCTCTTCAACGTATTGCGTCAGAATCAGAAGGCGATCGTGATGACCTGCGACCGGCCGATCATCGAACTCGACATCGAGGAGCGGCTGCGCAGCCGGTTCCAGTGGGGTCTGACGGCGGACCTCAGTGCCCCCGCCCTGGAAACGCGTATGGCGATCCTGGCGTCGAAGGCAAGCGCCAACCAGGTGGATATGTCACCCCAGGTGATGGAATTTATCTGCTACCACATCCAGAACAACATCCGCCAGCTGGAAGGGGTGCTGAACAACCTGGTGCTCCACCGCGGCGTCAATAACAATAAGGAGATCGATCTCGAGCTGGCCCGCCAGGTGCTGAAAAACTTCGTCACCGAGATCAATAAGGAGATCACCCCGGAGGTGATCCAGCGCACCGTGGCCGAATACTACAACCTCGACGTGGAAAAACTGGCCAGTGCCACCCGTCGGCGGCACGTGGTGCTGGCCCGGCAGATCAGCATGTTTCTGGTCAAGCAATTCACCGACCAAAGCCTCAAGGGGATCGGACGGCTGTTCGGAGGCCGCGACCACGCTACGGTCATCTATTCCATCAAGACGGTCAAAGACCTGATGGAAACGAACGACGACATCCGCAAAGACCTCGAAGACCTCGAGCGGCGGATACGCGCCGGCCACGGAGAAGGTTCCACAACCATGCTGTAGTCCAGCGGTTGGTAGAGGTAAACACCGGATGCCACGCTACGTAGTCGTCTTTCTTATTCTGGCGGGAATGCTCGCCCTTCCCCTGGCCTGTGGCAAGACCGAGCATCTGCAGGGAAAAAGCCTGTACCTGGAACACTGCGCGAACTGTCATTTCGAGGAAGGTCAGGGGCTACGGCAACTGATGCCGCCACTGGCCGGCGCCGATTATTTACGGGACCGCCCGGCCGACGTAGTCCGGGGTATCCGCCACGGCATGCAGGGGCCGATGGAAGTGAACGGCGTGCTCTACAACGCCGAAATGCCCGCGAACAAGGAGTTGTCCGATTTCCAGATCGTCAACATCATGAACTACATCAACCAAGCGTGGGGCAACGACTACGGAAACGTCACCGTGCAAGAAGTGAGAACCTGGCTGGGAGAATAGCGGGGGAATGACGAAGGCGGCGCGCGCGGGTGCGGGAGCCATTGGTAAAATTCGTACTTTGCCCGCCCAACCATCAGCTGGCGCCGACTTATGATCCAAAAACAATTGCTTGCTTTCCTGGCTCTTATTTTTTCGGTTTCCGGGATCGGCGCCCAATCACCCTGTGGGACGCTTACGATCACTAACGGCGACGAGGTGGCTATCTGCTCCGGTCAGACCGTGGAGCTTTCGGTCACCACCGACATCGATAATCCGACCTATAGCTGGTCACCCGCCTCGGCGCTGGTCGATCCCGCTACTGATCCAAGTCCACGGGTCCGCCCCACCAGTAGTGGCTTTATCCGGGTACGGGCAACGGGATCCAATGGCTGCTCGGTAGTAGACAGCGTCTACTTCGACGTCGACCGCCTCGTGGTGCCGGAGCTGATCGAGAATACCACGGTGTGCGAAGGTACCCCGATCGACCTGCTGCAAACCCCCGTTACCGATGTCGGCAACACGATCTACACCCTGCGCGGGGGTGATTCCCTCCTCGCGGTGACCGATGATCCGAACTTCACCTTTACCCTGTTCAAGGACACTATTTTCACCCTCCTGGCCCGTTCGGAGAACGGGGAGTGTGAAGTAGAACAGGTAGTGAATATCAACGTCACGCCGGCTCGTTTTGACGTACAGCAGGATACGGTACTCGCCTGCCTGGGGACGGATTCCATTACCCTTTCCGTGGCTACCTCCGCCACCTCGGTTACCTGGCGACCGGCCCGGTTCACCGGAGCTTCGACGAGGGGAAGTTCCATCAGGGTATTGCCGACCGCCGACATCACCTACTACGCCGAAGCGACGATCAACGGATGCCCCCGCATCGATTCCGTCGCCGTCCGTCTCGATAGCCTTCCCCAGGACCTGAGCATGATGCTCGAACCGGAAAAGGATCCGTACTGTCAGGGAGATACCTTTTACGTACTATCGCCCGTCTATGACGTGGGCGACTTTCCGCTGATCACCCACGAGTGGAGCCCGGCCCCCGGGCTGCAGAGTCCGGACGATCTGTACAATGCGGTTTTCATCGGTCAGGACACGGCGGAACTGGTCCGGACGACCACGAATGGCGCATGCGTTGATACCACCAGCATCACGGTCAACGTAGTGGAACCTCCCGTAGTCACCTTCGAGCCCGCCAACCCGGTAGTCTGCCCGGGCCAAGAGCTACAAATAACGGCCACCTTCCAGAGCGGCGAGGGTACGCTCAGCTGGGAAGATCCCCTCGGTACGCTAAGTTGTACCGACTGCCTCAACCCGATAGCCACGGTGCAGGAGACCACCCAGTATACCATTCAGACCGAGACGGATGCCTCCGATTGTAGTTCGGAACTGACCTACACCATCGAAGTAGTGCCCAACCTCGAACCCCAGCTTACGGAAGCGACCCTGCTCTGTCCGGGCGACACCCGGCAGCTGATTGTCGGTGGCGTGGTACCGACCTACACCTACCGCATTACCGGCGGCGGTATTGACGTCAGCGACCCGGCTACATTCGTCACCCCCACGGAAACGACCACGTACACCATCGAAACGACCAGTGAATGCGGCGTGAGCGAACAGACCATCCAATTGGTCCTGGCTACCGACTATACGGTCGAGGCTACGGCTCCGACCACGGTCTGCGCGGGCCAGCCCCTTACCCTCACCGCCGCGGTAACACCATCCGAAATCACGGGAACCTACGTCTGGACGTTGCCCAGCGGCGTGAACCAGAGCGGCCAGCGTATTTCGGTCGACGACCCCGCCCCCGGCGTCTACACCGTTACCTTCACTGACGCGCTCGGCTGTACCACCGCTACCGATACGGTGACGGTAGAGATACTCGGCGCGGACCTCGACCCCCAGGTGCTGATCACCCTGCCCGACGGAACGGTGGTCCCGAACGGGGGCAGCGTTTTCGCCGGCGGCAGCGTAACGCTGGAAGCTTCCGTCCCGGGTGACCTGAACTTCTCCTACTCCTGGAGCGGCAACTACGATCCGTCATCCGCCAATGGCCAGACCATCACGGTCGATATTCCCCGTGCGGACGGAGCGCCGGAGCCCCTTAGCTATACGGTGACGCTAACCAGCGAGCAGGGTGGCTGCGTATTCGAAGCCACGGTGTTCCTCAACGTTGAACAATCGCGGGTAGAGGTTCCGGACTTCTTTTCGCCCGATAGCGACGGCCGGAACGACCGCTTTCGGCTCTTCTACAACGGCACCATCACCGACTACACCATGATCGTGTACGACCGCTGGGGCCAGAAGGTCTTCACCAGCGACGACCCGCAGGAAGGCTGGGACGGGACGAAGGACGGAACGCCCCAGCCCGCGGACGTTTACCTGTACCTCGCCAAATTTCGCCAGGACGGCGTAGAGCTACAGGAGGACGGAGAAGTGACGCTGGTGCGGTAACTTCGGGAGCATGACGCAGCAGCCGGAACAGCGCAAACCCAAGTGGCTCCGCAAGATGGAGCAGGAGAGTTGGCAGCCGGAACTCATCATTTCCGGTGCGGCGATCCTCGGGAGCCTGCAGCTTCCGGGCCTGCTGATGCAATTCGAGAATTACTGCCTGCTGAATTTTGACCGCGATACGCTTTTCATCGCTTACGTCACCGTGGTCTACTGGCGGCTGCTCGCCACCGGCCTGATCTTCACCTTCATCTTTCACTTCATTGTGCGGGCGCTCTGGATCGGACTGATCGGCCTGAATTCCGTGTACCCGGGCGGGTTCAAGACCAACGATAAATTCAGCGCCCACTACCAGGAGCATATGCGGGAAGCCTACGGCGACATCGACGGCTTCATTCAGCGACTGGACCGACTGGGCAGTGGCATTTTCGGCGTGGCCTTCGGGATCGCCGGGGTGTTCGTGAACTTCGGATTGGTAGGGCTCGGACTGGTATTCGTCCATTCCTGGCTGATGGGCATGGGGCTGGACCCCCGGCAGATCCTACTTTTGATCGCCTGCGTACTCTCCCCCTTGCTGTTAATCAGCGTCCTGGTAATGCTCAGCCATACCAGGCGATTTCGGGATACCCCCTTCGTGCGTCGGTACCAGTGGCCGGTCGCCATGTTGATCTCCCGCTTTACCTACCCCGTGGCCCGGCGTTACATTACTACTTCCACGAATCTGGTAACCTCTTACTATGCAGACAGTAAAGCCTTCGTCCTGTACTTCGCCGGGGGGATGGTGCTGATCATCGTAGTAGGTATGGCCACCATGTTGACGGATGATAACGTCCCCTTCTTCCTCGACAGGGTATATCACCGGATGGCCAATGACTCGACACGGGTGATGGACGCCTATCCGGAAGAAGGCGATTATACGGGCATCTACTACCGCCCGGAACTGGACGAATCCGTCTCGGTCAGCGATTCCGTACTCGCGGTCTGGATTCCGCTGCCCGACCGGGAGACGGCCTTTATGTACGCCAATTGCAGTGTGGCCGAGGTGGACAAGGATCTCCCACCGGAACAACGTAATCCCCGGGAACGCGCCCGAACCCTGGCCTGCGCCCGCGAGTACCTAAGCCTGCAGTTGAATGGCCGGCCCATCGAGCGATTCGATCTGCGCCGGCAGTATCGCCACAACGAGGCGGGCAAACAGTTCGGGGTACTGGCTTACATCGCCCAAGCCCCCCTGGTGGAAGGCCCCAATTTGCTGCGGGTGACGGCAAAGTACCCGGAAGAAGAAAGCGGGGAACCCAGAATCAGCTATCTCACCTTCTATTCCCAGGAATAACTTGGTTTATCGGGTGGTTTATCTTACCTTTGCGCCCACTTTGAAACGTCCCTAAGGTGCCAATGGGTGCCATTCCGGTTCAAAACGATTACGCTATGTCTACTCCATCCGCTTTTATACTGCCTCTGAAGGGGCTTGGAAAAGGCTTTTACGAGTTTGATCTCCGGGTGGATCGCGACTTTCTGACCAACTTTCCCGAGTCGCCTATTCAGGTTGCGGATATCGATCTGCACCTGATCGTTGACAAGCAGAGTCGGGAGATGGTCGTCGACCTCAACTTCGCCGGCACCGTGGCCACTCACTGCGATCGTTGTTTGGCGGATATCGATTTGCCGGTGAGCGATCGCAGCCAGCTGATTGTCAAGTTCACGGCGGAAGCCAACGAACAGCAGGACGAGGGCGAGATCGTATACCTTCACCCGGATACGAACGATTTCAACCTGGCCCCCTTCGTTTACGAGGCGGTGGTTTTGTCGATCCCGATGATCCGTACCTACGATTGTCGGTCCGGCGAACCGCCCTACCCCTGCGACGAAGACCTTTTGAACCGCATCGAAGCTTCCTACGATAACGCCGAGGAAGCTCCCCTGAAAACCCAGGAAGACGACGAAACGTCAAGCCCCTGGGACGTACTCAAAGACCTGAACAAGAATTAAGCTTTAAAATAGATATACGTTATGGCACATCCTAAGTCCCGGATCTCGAAGCAACGTAAGCGGAAGCGCCGGACGCATTACAAAGCGACTGCCCCTACCCTCACCACCTGCCAGACCACCGGCGAACTACACCGCCCCCACCGTGCCTATAAGGACAGCGAAGGCAATCTCTACTACAACGGCAACATCATCGTGAAGGCGCCGGAGATCGTCGTGGAGGATACCGAAGACAACACCGAAGACGAAGACTAACTCTAACTAGGTTACCTTTTTCTCATCGCTAGCCCGCCGGCACCGCCGGCGGGCTAGCCGTGTTTTATCAACTGCGGCTATCTTACGGCCAAATTACACACTATGCCCAAACAAATCATCACCACCGGGCTCGCCCCGGCACCCGTAGGAGCCTACAATCAGGCGACCCTGGCGAACGGCGTGCTTTACGTCAGCGGCCAGATCGCCCTAGACCCCCAGTCTGGCGACCTGCTCACCAGCGATATCGAAACGGAGACCCGGCGCGTTCTGGACAACCTCAAAGCCATCGTGGAAGCCGGTGGGAGCAGCATGGAAAACGTACTTAAGTGCGAGGTCTTCGTCAGCGACATGGAGAACTTCGGCCGCATCAACGCCGTCTACGCTACGTACTTCGACGAAGCAACCGCACCGGCTCGGGCGCTCGTTCAGGTTGCCAATCTTCCGAAATACGTCAATGTCGAGATCAGCTGCATCGCCCTGGTCGACTAACGCCCAGCGATGATCACGTTTCTCCGCTTCTCCCGCGCCCATACCCTGATCGGCACCACCGTGTCGCTACTCGCTTTGTACCTCATGGCGGCCCGGCACCTGGATACCAGCAACTGGGCCCTTTTCGGGATCACGCTCTTCAGCTGCCTTTGTGCGAACGTTTACATCACCGGGCTTAATCAGCTGACGGACGTAGAAATAGACCGCATCAACAAACCCTACCTACCACTGGCCAGCGGGGCCTACTCCATCACGACCGGCTACGCGATCGTCGGCTTGGCGCTCATCCTCGCCGTCGCTACGTGTTTCCTGTACATGCCCTTCCTCCCCGCTACCGTGATCGCCAGCATCCTGATCGGGACGGCCTACAGCGTACCGCCCATCCGGCTCAAACGCTTTCATTTCTGGGCGGCCTTCTGCATCATCGTAGTGCGGGGGTTGATCGTAAACCTGCTGCTCTACCTCCACTTCCGTTGGTGGCTGGGGGAAAACCCGGTCGTTCCTACGACCGTGTGGCTGCTTACCATCGCCATTTTCACCTTTGGTATCGTTATCGCCTGGTTCAAGGACTTGCCCGATACGGAAGGCGACGCGGCCCATGGCATCCGCACGCTGTCGCTGGTGAAGGACCGCCGCTGGGTGTTCCTGGTCGGTGCCTTCGTTTTTCGTGCTACGTTGCTCGGTGTCGGCATATTCGCCTGGCGAATCGATCATCTCGGTATTGCTTTGGGCCAGTTGGCGCTGCTTGCGGGTTTTGAATACCTTGGCCGCAGGCTGGATCTGGATGATCAGACCTCGATCGGTCGCTTTTATCAGGGGGTCTGGATGCTGTTCTTTTTGGAGTACGGGATCTTTGCGGTGTTTGGATAGGGCGGCGGAGCGCTGGTGCAGGCGGGTTTTCGGATGGTGGTGGTTTTCTGAACTTTAGACCTGGCTGGTCCCGCGAATGCTTCGCGGGGTCAACGGGTTTGACTGCGCTGCAGTCTGGAGGGCCTAATCCGTTCGTCGTTCGGTCAACCGCTATCGGTTGGCTGCGTTACTTTGCACCCGCGCTCCGCCGCAGAAAAAAACAGCATATGACCCCACCGAAGGCCCGTAAAGTCAAGAAAGAACTACTACTGCACGGCGATACCCGCTCCGACGACTACTACTGGATGAACGAGCGGGACAGTCCCGAAGTCATCGCCCACCTGGAAGCGGAAAACGCCTACTTCGAGGACAAGATGGCCCACCTGAAGCAGTTCCGGGAAGACCTTTTCCAGGAAATGAAGGGGCGGGTGAAGGAAGACGACAGCAGCGTACCCTACACCAACCGTGGCTACGTATACCTGACCAAGTATGAAAAGGGCGATCAATACCCCCGCTACTTCCGCCGGCCGGTGGAGGAGAGCGAGGATCAGTTGATGTTCGACGTCAATGAGATGGCCGAACCCTACGACTACTACCACATCGGGGGCATGGCCGTCAGCGACGACAACCGCTACGTGACCTACGGGGAGGATACGATCAGCCGGCGCATCTATACGATCCACATCAAGGATATGCTAACCGGACAGAACCTGCCCGATCAGATACCCAACACCACCGGCGGCAGCGTCTGGAGCGCCGATGGAAAGTATATCTTCTACTCCGTAAAGGACGAGGCCCTGCGCCCCTACAAAATCATGCGCCACGAACTCGGTACCGCTCCCCAGGATGACGTGGTCGTCTACGAAGAAACCGACGAAACCTTCCGCGCCTACGTCTACCGCAGTAAATCGCGGAAATATATCATCATCGGATCGGCCCAGACCGTGAGCACCGAATATCGCTTGCTGGAAGCGGATAACCCCCTTGGCGAAGCCCGCATCTTTCAGCCGCGGGAACGCAAACTGGAGTACGCGATCGAGCACATCGACGACCGCTTTTATGTCCTCACCAATCTCAATGCTGAAAACTTCCAGCTGATGGTGACCCCGGAAGACGCTACCGGAAAGGAACACTGGAAAACCGTGATTCCCAACCGGGACCACGTCCTGCTGGAAGGTATCGACGTCTTCCGGGACTTCCTGGTGGTGAGCGAACGCGACCGGGGCCTGAATAAGCTGCGCATCCGCCCCTTCGAGGGGGAAGAGCATTACATCGATTTCCAGGACGAGGCCTATATGGCCTACACCAGCGTTAATCCCGACATCGAAAGCGAGGTGGTCCGCTTCGGCTACCAAAGCATGACCACCCCGCCGAGCACCTTCGACTACGATATGCGGACGCGGGAGCAAACCCTCTTAAAACAACAGCCAGTGCTGGGCGACTTCGACCCGGAGAACTATGAAAGCCAGCGCGCCTTCGCCGGGGCGCGGGACGGCACGCAGGTGCCCCTGAGCATCGTGTACCGTAAGGGCACGCCAAAAGACGGTTCCGCGCCGCTGCTATTGTATGCCTACGGTAGCTACGGCCATAGTCTGGACCCGAGCTTCAGCATCACCCGACTTAGTCTGCTGGACCGCGGCATGATCTTCGTGATCGCCCATATCCGCGGCGGGGAAGAAATGGGCCGACGCTGGTACGAGGAGGGCAAGCTGCTGAAGAAAAAGAACACCTTCACCGACTTCATCGACGCCGGCAAGTGGCTGGTAGCACAGCAGTACACTTCCCCCGACTGCCTGTACGCCATGGGCGGCAGCGCCGGCGGCCTCCTGATGGGCGCCGTGGCTAATATGCAGCCGGACCTGTGGGCGGGGATCGTAGCCCAGGTACCCTTCGTAGACGTGGTTACCACCATGCTCGACGACAGCATTCCCCTTACCACCGGCGAATACGATGAGTGGGGGAACCCCAACGAAGAGGAATATTACCACTACATCAAAAGCTACAGTCCGCTAGACCAGGTTACCGCCCAGGCCTATCCGCCGATGCTGGTCACCACCGGCTACCACGATAGCCAGGTACAGTACTGGGAACCCGCTAAGTGGGTGGCCCGGCTCCGCGAACTGAAAACCGACGATAACGACATCCTCTTCCACACGAATATGGAGGCCGGTCACGGGGGCGCGTCCGGGCGCTTCGAGCAGATGCGGGAGACGGCGCGGGACTACGCTTGGGTGCTGGACCGGGCGGGGCTCGTAGAACGAAAAGCCCCCCTCCGGAATCTCCGGAGTGAGGGCAAATAACGGGAAATGACGACTAAGTTCGTCGAACTCATATCAGCTTGCGGCTATCCGCAAGCCGTTGCTGTAGAATGGGCTTGAGTACACTGGCGGCGTCGAGCACCAGCTGCTCGTCGGAGGGAAACTGCCGGGGGGTGTTGCCGATCCGTTGGCGGGATTCCCGGGAAAGTGCGCGCTTGTCCCCGTTGAACGTACTGGCGTAGTTTTCAAAGCGGGCTTCCGCGGTAAGCTCCTCGTCGTCCACTACCCTGCCCTGACGGACGTCGTAGAGTTGCATGCTACCGGAAACGATGGCCGTTTTTTGCTGTAATACTTCCACGACGCGTGCACTCACCCGGACGATCCTCGGTTGCTTGATGTCGTTACCTAAGGAATCTTTGGCTACGTTCCCCTTGTCATCCAGCACGTATTCTTCCCCGTCCGTGACTTCCTTTTCTTCGGTGTAGGACCGCTCGGATAACCGCTCCGGGCTGACGTCGATGTCACGGATCACCAGGCGGGCCCGGTAATCGTAGGTACCGTCGTCGGCCGGGCTCAAATTGTAGACATGCCAGCGATCGTCCATTTGGGCGGTTTGGATGCGGAGCAGTTCTTCCTCGAAGCCCCGCGGCAGGAAGGCCTGGCTTTCGTTAGCTAATTCCACGGCTACGTACACGCGGCCGAGCGCTTCGGCTTCCAGGGCGAGCTGTCGACTGTCCAAATGGTCCGGGCGGTAGCGCTCCACGGTTTCGAAGGTGCTCCAGGCTTCCCGGGCGGCGGCCTTGTCGCCGCTACGGCCCGCCGCTAGTAGCCTGACGGCTTCCGCGTAGAGCTGGTCGGCGGCCCGATCCTCGGCGTCTACCACGAGTTCCTCGGCGCGAACGAAGCGGAAGGTAGCCTTGCGCCCGTTTTTATCATAGAGGGGGAGCAGGGGCCGCAGGGCATCCTGGCGGCGCTTGATGTTATCGTAGATGGCATGGACACGCGTCCAGTCGGTGCCATTCTTCTGCTGCATGAACTCGGCGCGCTCCATGTCACGCTCGTTTGCGCGATTAACGGCCTGCTCGAGGGCGGCTACGAACTTGGGATTTTTCTTGTCCTTGCCGGTCAGCTTGCGCTGAGCCAGAGAAATCGCCTGCTCGTAGTTGCCACTTTCTACGAGATTGTCGACGGATTTACATCCGGGGGCGCTCAGAACCAGGGCACCCACCACTAGCAAAATTAGCGGTATCTGCGGGGCTTTCATGTCGTCTCATTTGTTACGAAACTACGGCTAGAGCTCCTACATTGTGTGATAACGCTTAGTTAAACCCGCTTAAGATTGGTTAAGGAAGATCTCCCCCAGCATACAGCGGGCACTACCACCGCCGTAGCGTTCGATGGTTTCCAAGGCCGCGTGGACGATCCGCATCCCTTCCGGTTCGACCAGAGCCTGCCGCTGGATTTCGTCCAGGCTGTGAAAAGCGGCGGAGGACATGATCCACACCGGCCCCTCCGGCGTGACGGCTTCCAGGGCATTGCCGGCGAAGTGATCGATCTGCTCTAGCGACAGGCCGATGATGCGTTTGCCACTCAGGGCGAGGCTTTCCCGCACCTTCGCCCGTTCGGCTTCGTCGCGGATGGCATCCAGGCAGATCAGGACGTCTTTCGTACCGATAGCCATCATCACGTTGGTATGGTAGATCACTTCTCCCCGCGCATCGTGGCCATGGAAGGTGATCGGTTGGTACTCCATGAGCTCGCACCAGCGGTGCAGGGCTTCCGGGCTACAGCGTTGGCTCAGACAGGCGTAGGCCACGCGGGCGCGTCGGTCGAGTAATACCGAACCCGTGGATTCCAGAAACAAATCTTCCGCCTCCCACACCGATAGATCTAGATGCTGAGTCACATCGAAGTTGTCCCGAAAGTACGTGAGGATATCCTCCCGGCGTTCGAGCCGCCGCTGGGGCCAGAAGCTAGGGTACGTGATGATCGTACCGTTTTCGTGAGTGGAGAACCAGTTGTTCGGAAACACGGCGTCCGGTTTGACGGGCTCGGGTTGGTCTTCGAAAACGTGGGTGGTTACGCCCACGCGGTTCAGCAGACCGACGAAATGGTCGAACTCCGCAATGGCCCGCCGGCCGATCTCGCGGAAGCTTTCGTTGGAGACGGGTTCCTGGAAAGAATTGTCCGCCACGGTTTCGCTGGCGCGGGCAAAATTAGCGGGGCGTACCAGCAGCAGGTGATTGGTGGTTTGCATGTCGTAAGGTTAGGTAAGGCGAAGTTGCAACCTATTCCGCTAGTAGCGAAATCGACGGTTGCTTCATTACATTGTGGGAGCAGTCTTCCGCTGGCCGGCGAGACGTGCTCGCCCATCCCTCACCCACTACACCCCGAAAAATGAAGCAGCTATACTTTCTACTTTGCTTATTACTAGTCGGTTGTCGCTCGGAACCTAAAGTCGACTACGAAGCACAGAAGTCCGCCACCTTTACCACGGCGGCCGTCGCGGGTCCCCATCCCCTGGCTACGCGTACGGCGGTAGAGGTACTACGTCGGGGGGGCAACGCCATCGATGCCGCGGTGGCCATGCAGTTTGCCATGGCGGTGGTCTTTCCCCGCGCCGGCAACATCGGCGGCGGGGGTTTCCTGGTTTACCGGGCCGCGGACGGAGCAACCCTCTCCCTGGACTACCGGGAAACGGCTCCGGCCGCCGCCAGCCGCGACATGTACCTGGATACGGCGGGCAACGTCACCGAAGGGTTGAGTACCCGCGGTCACCTGGCGGTGGGCGTACCCGGGACGGTGGCGGGCATCGCGGCCATGCACGAACGGCTGGGCACCCTGCCCTGGGCCGAACTGCTGCAGCCGGCCATCGACTTCGCCCGCGATGGCTACCGCCTAAGTGAATCGGAAATTGATCGCCTTAAGCGGTACCACGCGGACTTCAACGAATTCAACGAAACCACGCCTTTTTCCGACAGCACCTTGGGCGCCGGAGCGCAGGTAAAGCAGCCGGACCTGGCCGCCACGCTCATCCGCATCCAGGAGGCCGGTCGCGACGGGTTCTACACCGGGGAAACGGCCGACCTCATCGTAGCCGAAATGGAAAGTGGCGGCGGCCTCATCACCCGGGACGACCTGGCGGCGTACGCGCCAGCCTGGAAAGAACCGATTACGAAAGACTACAAGGGGTACCGGCTCCTTTCCATGCCTCCCAGCAGCAGCGGCGGCGTAGCCCTGGCGCAAATGGCCGAAATGGTGGAGCCCTACCCGCTGGGTGATTACGGTTTCCAGAGCGTGCGCTCGGTGCAGGTGATCGCCGAAGCGATGCGGCGAGCTTACGCCGACCGCGCGGAATACCTGGGGGATGCCAAATTTTACCCCGTGCCGGTGGATTCCCTGCTCGATGATGCCTATCTGCGGCAGCGCATGGCGGATTTCCGCTTCGATACTGCCGGCACCAGCGTGACTACCGTAGCCGGACAGGTAGCCATGAAAGAGAACTTCGAGACTACCCACATCAGCATCGTGGACAGCCTCGGCAACGCGGTCTCGATCACCACCACGCTCAACGGCAACTACGGTAGCAAGGTGATGGTGGACGGTGGCGGCTTCTTCCTCAACAACGAGATGGACGACTTCAGCGCCAAGCCCGGCGTACCGAATATGTTCGGCCTGGTAGGCAAGGAGGCCAACGCCATCGAGCCGGGCAAGCGGATGCTGTCGAGCATGACTCCCACCATCGTGGAGAAGGAGGGCGAGCTGTTCATGGTCATCGGCGCTCCCGGCGGATCGACCATCATCACCGCGGTGCTCCAGACTTTCCTGAACGTAGCGGAGTACGGTATGGAACTGCCCGAAGCGGTAGCCGCGCCCCGCTTTCACCACCAGTGGTTGCCGGACCAGATTCTGTACGAAACCGATGCCCTCGCCGGCGGGGTGCTGGATAGTCTGACGGAACTCGGTTACCAGTTTCGGGAAGTAAACTCGATGGCGGTCATCAAGGCCGTGCGGGTATTGCCCGACGGTAGCTTGCAGGCTGCGGCCGACCCCCGGAATCCGGATGACGACGTGGAGGGGTATTAAGAAAGGTATGCGGAAAAGCTCAGCTCAGCACCCTTCGACCTTGGGAACGGCTGGTCGGCCGCCGGCCTGGTGCAACAGCATGCTCTCCACGGCTGGCAGGTAATTACCCGTGTCGGGGCCTTCCGGAGTCGGGGCTTTCTTTTCAATCCATTCGTAGGTTCCGTCGCCTACGGGCCGCCAGATAGTGTGGAAGTATTTCTTCGTCCACAAATCGACCTGATAGTCGTGGATGCCGGCATTCTTAGCATTACCTAGCAGTCGGCTTTTGTGGTGATGCGCAAAATCTTCCGCAGTAAACTCACGGAGGGCATCATTGTCAATACGCGTTCCGTCCACCCAAATTCCGAAAACCTCGGGATCGCGCCATTCTACCAGATCCACATCCATTGGTGGGTTGGCCCGCATGGGCTTCATATTTGCCAGGACGCTTGCCGGAGGCGGAGGTGGCGGCAATATGGTATCGTGGCTAAACAACTCTACAATCTTCGCAGGCGAGGGAGTCGGGAAACCTAGTGTCGTTGGACTGGCTAAAAACGCGTCCGTCGATGCCGAAGTGCGCCCGCCGAGAGAAAGAGCGGCGAAGAGCGTTATTCCGAAAACGAAAGTATAGCTACTCAGGCGCCGTAGTGGTGAGGGTTTGGATTGGAGCATCATGGAGAAGCGTTTTTTAGTAAGGGAATAGTCGGCCGTACTGGCCAGGTAGAGCGCCGGGCCGGTATGCCGCAACGCGTTCAGTAGTTGTCGCTGGTAGTCCGCAACCGGATGACCCGACAGGATTACGGCCCGATCGGCCAGCAATTCGTGGTTTTGCGCCATACAGCGTGAGTATCGGTAAAGCAAGGGATTCCACCACCAGGCTGCGCAGAGCAAAGCCATCAGCAGGCGATCGAGGGAATGCACCTGCCGTGCGTGGGCGTGTTCGTGGGCGAGAACGGCCGGTGTTGGGCGGGCCGCCTGACCGTAGAAAACCCAGCGGAGAAAAGTATGGGGAGCAGTGGCGTCTGGCAGCACGACTTCCGTAATCCAACCGGCCGAGTGGTGCTTGCCGTGCCCAAGGCGTAGGCATACGTGAAATAGAAAGTAGATTACGCGGACCAACTGGTACATCACCCCGATTCCGTGTACCGTCCATAGGGAGAATGCCAACCAATTGATACGGGAAACCTTCTCGGTAACTGGAGTGACCATGAAAATGTCCGGATGGACCGTAACGAATGGCTCTGGAAAATCCTGGCCTACACTTGCCATGGTTGCGGCGGGCCATACGGGCAGATACGGTATCAGAAACGAAAGGGCTAACGAAGCCAGGAGGTACCACCTCTTAAAGTGACCCAAGGAGGTCCGATCGAGGACGACGTAGTAAGCGCCCAGGAATATTGCCTGTGCGGCCGCCACTTTTGCGAGGTACATCCAGGTGATCATTTGGTCTCCGCTATTTGGTCTTTAATCATACGCTGCAGTTCTTCCAATTCTTCCCGGGAGAGTTCCGCCTGCCCCGTAAGGAAGGAAGCGAACTCGAAGGAAGACCCGCCGAAAAATTGGTTGACCATGCCCCGAATACGGCGCCCGAAGTACGCCTCCTTGGAAATCTTCGGGAAGTACTGCCGGCTGTTACCGTGGGTCTCGTAGCCTACGAGATCCTTGTCTACCATCCGACGTAGCAGCGTAGCCACGGTGGTCTTTGCGGGCCTGGGCTCCGGGAGGTCGTCGAGCAATTCTTTCATATAGGCCCGGCGCAATTTCCAGAGGTGCTTCATGATGCCCTCTTCCGCGGGAGTAAGCTCTGCTTGTGACATTTGTAGTTATTGTTCTACAAATGTAGTGCATAAAGGGGTAAAATGCAAATCTCCTATTGGATAACGATGTTCATAGGTAGACGAGAGAATTCAGAAGCGTGGAGGAACCACCAGGCTCGGAGACCTACCCTCTCGGCTTAGCAAGCCTCGGCCTGGGAACGTGGCCGGCGGAATACGAGAATCCAGGGTCGAGCGCCTTCCAGGCCGAGACACGAAACGCACCATCTCGGCTAGCAGAGCCTCAACCTTGACAAATGACTGGCGGAATACGAAAATCCAAGGTCGAGCGCCTTCCAGGCCGAGACGCGAAACGCGCCATCTCGGGTTAGAAAGCCTCGACCTGGGAACGTGACTGGCGGAATACGAGAATCCAGGGTCGAGCGCCTTCCAGGCCGAGACATGAAACCCACGATCTCGGCTTAGCAAGCCTCGCCCTGGTAACGTAACCGGCGGGCAAGAAAAGACCAAGGTCGAGCGCCTTCCAGGCCGAGACGTGAAACGCATCATCTCGGCTTAGCAAGCCTCGCCCTGGGAAAGTGACTGGCCAGCAGGAAAATTCAAACGAACTACCGCCTTACAGTCCTAGATTACTTGTAGGCTTAGTAAGCGGACCAATCAGCTAAGCGTACCCAGGGCCGAAGCGATCCGCTCCACCGCCTGCTTCAGCTGCTCCTCACTGGCCGCGTAGCTGATCCGCAGGCAGTCGGCGGCACCGAAAGCGCCGCCACCGACCGTGGCGACGTGAGCCTTGACCAGGAGGTATTCCGCCAGCTCGTCGGCATCCTTGATGGTGGTTTCCCCGTCGGATTTGCCGAAGAAGGCGCTGACGTCGGGAAAGAGGTAGAAGGCACCCTGGGGGCGGTTCACCTTCATCCCTTCGATTTTTTCCAGTCCGTCGATGATCAACTCCCGCCGGCGGGCGAAAGCTTCCTTCATAGCCACGGTCGGGGCGAGATCGGTATTCAGCGCATGGGCACCTGCCGCCTGGGCGATGCTATTCGCGCCGCTGGTGTTCTGCCCCTGGAGCTTGGTGCAGGCGTCGGCGATATCCTGCGGGCCGCCGATGTAGCCGAGGCGCCATCCGGTCATGGCAAACCCTTTCGAAAAGCCGTTGACGGTGATGGTGCGGTCCTTTACCTCCGGGAAGGTGCCGATGCTGGCGTGGTCTCCGGTGAAGTTGATGTGCTCGTAGATCTCGTCGGAGACCACGTAGACGTCGGGAAAATCAGCCAGCATTTTAGCGATGGCTTCCAGTTCGTCGGCCGTGTATACCGAGCCGGTGGGGTTACACGGGCTGGAGAAGAGAATGAATTTGGTCCGGTCGGTGATCGCGTCCCGGATGGCCGCGGGCGTCACTTTATAATCCTGATCGATCCCCGCACCGACGATAACGGGCTTGCCGCCGGCTACTTCAACCATGGCCGAATAGCTAACCCAGAAGGGGGCCAGGATCACGGCCTCGTCACCCTCATCCAGCAGAGCGAAGCAGATGTTCGCGATGCTCTGCTTGGCGCCGTTGCTGACCACGATCTGGGAGGGAGCATAATCCAGCTTATTCTCCCGCTTGAATTTCTCGGAGATGGCCTTGCGGAGTTCCAGCGTTCCCGAAACGGGGGTGTACTTGGTCTGTCCGGCGTCCAGCGCCTTCTTGGCGGCCTCCTTGATGTGGTCGGGGGTATCGAAGTCCGGCTCTCCGAGACTGAGGCTAATCACGTCGTGGCCCTGAGCCATCACCTCCCGGCCCAATTGGGCCATGCGAAGGGTAGCGGACTCTTCCATGTTGCGGACGCGCTGGGATAAGAGGGAAGCGGTGGTTGTAGACATGCCGTACGGTGGTTTTGTGGGAAGCGCGAAGATAACCACCCCCGGGGCCAATTCCCCAGCGGCGGGCTGCGGAATAATTTGCACTTTTGACGGGAATTATAACTTCTAAGGGTTGAGGGGAGCTCCACCGGGTTCTACCTGTCCCAATTTTCCATTCAGTTCGTGTATCGGTCATGTCAACAATATCCATCGGCTCCTACAAGCCCCGGCTGGGGTTCTGGGAAATCTGGAACATGAGTTTCGGCTTTCTCGGTATTCAGTTTGGCTTCGCCCTACAGAACGCCAACGTCAGCCGCATTTTCGAAACCCTCGGTGCCTCGCCGGACGAACTGCCGATCCTATGGCTAGCCGCCCCGGTGACGGGTCTGCTCGTCCAGCCCATTATCGGCTATTACAGCGATCGCACCTGGAGCGAAAAATGGGGCCGTCGCCGCCCCTTCTTCGCGATCGGGGCAATCCTCGCCACGGTAGCCCTTTTCCTGATGCCTAACAGTACGGCCCTCTGGATGGCCGTCCTCATGCTTTGGCTCCTGGACGCTTCCATCAACA
The DNA here is from genome assembly GCF_002934605.1 of Neolewinella xylanilytica. GTDB lineage: Bacteria > Bacteroidota > Bacteroidia > Chitinophagales > Saprospiraceae > Neolewinella > Neolewinella xylanilytica. The sequence goes on along the minus strand of NZ_PTJC01000006.1, from coordinate 1,749,916 downwards.
TCAGTATGGAACCCTTCCGGGCCTTCGTCGGCGACATGCTCCCCAACGAACAGCGGACGAGCGGTTTTGCGATGCAGAGTTTCTTCATCGGCACCGGAGCGGTGATCGCCTCCGCCCTGCCCTACATCTTCACCAACTGGTTCGGGCTTACGAATACCGCGGCGGACGGGGCCATTCCCGATTCCGTCCGCTGGTCGTTCTACCTCGGCGGCATCGCCTACTTCAGCGCCGTGATGTGGACGGTCTTCAACAGTAAGGAATACCCACCCGACGACCTGGACCAACTGCGGGAAGAAAATGCGGCCCAGGGGATTTACGACGGCATCAAGGAATCCTTTCTCGGCATCTTTCGCATGCCGAAGACGATGGTGCAGCTCTCGGCCGTCCAGTTTTTTTCCTGGTTCGCCCTTTTCTCGCTTTGGATCTACATGACCCCCGCGGTCACCAGCCACGTTTACGGCACCAGCGACACCAACTCGGTAGCCTACAACGAGGGTGCCGACTGGGTCGGGATATGTTTCGCGGTCTACAACGGCGTAGCGGCCCTCGTTGCCTTCCTGCTACCCGTGCTTGCCCGCTACTTAAACCGCAAAATCACCCACCTGCTGGCCCTCTTCTGCGGTGCCCTCGGCCTCGGGAGCATTTACTTTGTCGGCGATCCCAAGCTGCTGCTGCTCTCGATGGTCGGCGTAGGTATCGCCTGGGCGAGCATACTCTCCATGCCCTACGCCATCATCAGTAGCATTCTTCCTCCCAACAAGATGGGCTACTACATGGGGGTTTTTAATTTTTTCATCGTGATCCCGCAGATCGTAGCAGCGGGTTTGCTCGGCTTCATCCTCACCACCTTCCTTGGCGGCGTGTCCATTTACGCGCTGTTGGTCGGAGCTGCCTCCTTCGCCCTTTCCGGCCTGCTGTGCCTGATCGTCGACGATAATGACGTGGCGATCGGCGATACGCCTCCGGAAATCCCCATCGAACCGATCACCTAGGTATCCCCCGCTATCGGCGGGCTTCGGGTCGAAACGGTAGAGGGCTCGGAGGCTTTTAGGGCGGCGGAGCGCGGGAGAAGCGCACCAGCCCCCCACCCTCATTCCAGTGGGTTGGGCCTTCTAGTGCCAGGTTAGCTCGATCCGATATCCAACGGGAGCGAAGCCGACCGGCGGGTGGATGATTTTTATCATTGCGAAGGCGGAGATACCGCAGCTAACACCCCCGGGGCGGGCGGTAAGTTGGTAGTAACAAAATACCACCACTCATGACAAACTGGAACCAACAAAGCATGAGCTCATTTTTTCCCAACATGGCCCGTTTCGCCAGCCCGCACGGACCGGTAGGAGACTGGCGGATGCAGATCGCCTTTCCGCCGGTCAACATCGCCCGGGAAGAAGAAGCCTTCGTCGTATCCCTCGCCGTACCGGGGTACGACAAATCCGACTTCACGATTTCGGCCACCAACGGGATGCTAACCGTCTCGGCCGAGCACGGGGAAAGTCTGGAGGAACAGACCGACGATTACCTCCACCGCGAATACGCCCGCCAGTCCTTCGAACGGCAGCTAACCTTACCCGCCGACACGATCGAGGAAGCCATCACCGCTACCTACGACAAGGGGATCCTGGTGATCACGGTACCCCGCCGGGCGGATGCCACGGATGTCAAAACAATAGAGGTAACGGTCGATTAGCTTGATCGGCTCGGAGTCTGGATTCCGTTACCTTACCCCAAGCCATTCCGGGAAGAAGATTACGGTAGCCAACAATAGTATCTGGATGATTAGGAAGGGTACGATGCCCCGGTACAGATGGCCGGTAGTCACCTCCGGAGGGGCTACGCCCTTTAGGTAAAACAGCGCGAAGCCGAAGGGAGGTGAAAGAAAGCTCGTCTGCAGGTTGATACCCAGCAGAATACCTAGCCAAATCAGGTCGGTACCGTAGGCGACGAATACCGGCGTGACTACGGGCACAATGATGAAGACGATCTCGATAAAGTCGATGAAGAATCCGGCAATGAACACGACCACCATCACCAATGCCAGGAATTGGTATTCGGGAAGGTCGCTGCGTTCGATCAGCGCAACCAGAAAACGATCGCCACCCAGCTCGCGAAAAACCAGGGAGAAGGTGGTGGCGCCCAGCAGGATCATAAAGACCATACTCGTTAGGTGGGTCGTATCCCGGCAGACCGTATCCAGGGTTGTCTTATCCAGCCGGCCTTGCGTCCAGGTGAGCAGCATGGCACCTGCCGCGCCGACGCCCGCCGCTTCCGTTGGGGAGGCCAGTCCGACGAGAATACTGCCCAGTACCGCCAGGATCAGCAGCAACGGCAGGAACAGACTCTGCAATACGTTCAACCAGAATTTCCGGTCGCGCGGCAGCGGTTCATCGCGTTCGGGAAACTTCTTCGGTCGCACTATTCCGAGCAACAGGATGTAAACAATATACGCGCCGACCAGCAGCAAACTCGGATAGAGCGCCGCCCGGAACAGGCTGCCGACACTCACCTGGAGCACGCTCCCCAGCAACACTAATACCACCGAAGGGGGAATGATCTGCCCCAGCGTACCCGAGGCGGCGATCACGCCCGTAGCGAGCGGTGCCGGATACCCCCGTCGCAGCATGGGCGGCAGGCTGATAAGCCCCATCGTAATCACCGTCGCCCCAACTATACCGGTAGAAGCCGCCAGCATGGCGCCCACCACCACCACGGAAATCGCCATGCCTCCGCGCACCCGCCCGAATAGGCCGGCCATGCTGCTGAGCATCCGCTCCGCCAGTCCGCTCTTTTCCAGCATGATGCCCATGAAGATGAAGAGCGGTACGGCCAGCAGTACGGAGTTTTCCATCACGCCCATCACCCGGTTCGGCAGCAGGGTGAGCACGTTCAGGTCGAGAAAACAAAGGGCGTAGATCAGGCTCAGGCCGCCCAGCGTGAAGGCCACCGGGTAGCCGTACAGCACCAGCAGGAAGATGCTGACGAACAGCAGCAGAGCGAGTGCGGCCAGACTCATATCCGGTCGGATTGCCGTAGCTGCCGGACGGCCCGCCACGCTTCGACCAGTCCCTGCAGGATGAGCAAGGCCGCGGCGAAGGGCACCACCGATTTGATCGGGAAGAAGTAGGGAAGCCCGTTCGGATTGGGGCTACCCTCCCCCGACGACCACGATTCGTAGGCATAGTTGGCGCTGGTGTAAAGCAGTACGATGGCCCAGGGAATCAGGAACAGGGCGGCACCGACCAAATTGACCATGCCCTTGTCGCGGGCGGTAAAGTCCTCGTAGAAGAGGTCCACCCGCACGTGGCGGTCTTGCTGGAGGGCGTAGGGAATGCCGAGCAGGAAGATGAGGGAAAATAGGTGCCATTCCAGCTCGATGACCCAGGCCGCCGTGAGGCTGAAGAACCAACGCAGGAGCACGTCGACCACCACGATCACGATGAGCAGGACGTTCAACCAGCCAACGGCGCGGCCGATGGAGGCTACCAGGCGGTCTATGGCGTCAACCATCGCTTTCACCGCAGCGCGAGGATTTCCCGGGCAATGACGGAGGGGTCCGCATCGCGGGCTAGGAAGCGAATCAACTCGGTGGCCCCTTTGCGATCGGCGTAGTGGGCGTAGGTCTTATCGTAATACACCAGGGCGATGCGAGCGGCTGCGGCGTAGTCCCGTTGGTCGAGTAGCTCCAGGGCCCGCTGCACGTGCTGACCGCCGAGTCGTTTACGAAGGCGCTTAAAGGCCTCCTTGAGTTCGTCGATCGGATAGCCCGCGTAGGCTGCTACCAGATTCGCTACCCGCCAGTCGTCGGCTTGAACTATTTCTACCACGGGGGCGGCCAGGAGCCGCTGGTAAAAGGCCTCCGGCTGGCAGACGGTGCCGATCATGCGGCTTTCATCTTCTACCCAAACTTCGTTCCCGGCCGGAATACCGTACAATTTCTCAAAGAGCAGATTCTCAAATGCCTCAGTCGTAGGCTGTTCGTCCTCTCCTATGGCACCGAAGGATGAACCTTTATGATTGGCCAGGCCTTCCAGATCGACCGTGGCCGCGCCCATCCGCGCCATTTCGTGGAGGATGCGGGTTTTCCCGGATCCCGTCGGCCCGCTGAGCACCCGGAGCGGGTGGTGCGGCTGCTCCAACCAGCCGCGGGCGTAGGTCCGGTAGGCTTTATATCCGCCCTCGAGTTGGTAGACCTCCATGCCCGCCTTGTCCAGGAGCCAGGCCACACTCGCGCTGCGCTGCCCGCCCCGCCAGCACTGCACGACCACCCTGCCGCCCGGTGCCAGGGTGCGGGCGCATTCGACGAGGTCGCGCATTTTCCCGCCGGCGATTTCCAGTCCGCGGAGGAGGGCCGAGTCCGGGCTATCTTGTTTGTACAGCGTACCGACTTCGGCGCGCTCATCGTCCGAAAACAGGGGTAAGGAAACCGCTCCGGGAGCGTGACCGTTCTGGTATTCGCCGGGACTACGCACATCGAGCAGGACGGGCCGGTCGTCCAGATTAAAGAAGCGTTCCACGGTCAGCGTTTTCATCGACGGCTCGGGTAAATCGTGTACCGCCCAAGATAGCCAAAAGGCGTCTTACCTTTGCCGCCATGCGGATTACCGTCTTCTCCCGTGGCCCCGGCCTGTACAGTACCCGCCGGCTCGTCGAAGCCGGCGAGCAGCGCGGTCATGCGATTAGCGTCGTCGACCATTCGCTCTGCAGCCCTTATGCGGACGGCGAAAAAAGCAGCATCCTGATGAACGGGCTGCCCTTCGACGAACCGGAAGTAGCTATCCCGCGGATCGGTGCCAATATCACCACCCGGGGCGTGGCCCTCATCCGCCAGCTGGATGTAATGGGCGTTCCCCACGTCCTGGATGCCAACGCCCTGTTACTGGCACGTGACAAAATGAGTTGCCTCCAGCGACTCACCCAGGAAGGGATCGGGGTACCCCGCACCGTGCTTTGCTTCAGTGTCTACGAGGTGCGCAAGGTGGCTAAGCGACTGGGCCCCTTCCCGGTGGTGGTGAAGCTCCTGGAAAGCACCCACGGAGTGGGGGTCGCCCTCGCCCATAACCTGTATCAGCTGGAACGGTTAGCGGAGGGATTCCTTCAGCTTCAGGACCGCATCCTGCTTCAGGAGTACATCCGGGAGAGCAAGGGCAGCGACCTGCGGGCCTTCGTGGTCGGCGACCGGATCGTCGCCGCGATGCAGCGAAAAGCCGTAGCCGGGGAGTTTCGCGCCAACATTCACCGAGGCGCCACCGCCACCCCCGTTACCCTCAGTCCGGAGGAGCAAGCCCTCGTGCTACGGGTGGCTTCCGTCATCGGCGTGGAGATTGCCGGGGTGGATCTCATCCACAGCCACCGCGGCCCGCTCGTGATGGAGGTGAACGCCAGTCCCGGACTGGAGGGCATTGAAGGAGCTACCCGGGTCGATATTGCCGGAGCCATTATTAGTTACGCAGAAAGCAAAGTATGAGCGACATTACGCCCCTGACGGTAGCGGACGGTGAGTTTTACCCCGGGCAGTCCGGCCTCGTGGAGCTAGTGGCCGGCCAGCTGCCCAGTGGCAACGAAGTATCGATTAAAGCCCACGTCTTCCGCAGTTTCCGCGACGGCCCCACCCTGCTCTTTATTGCCGGGGTCCACGGCGACGAGATCAACGGCGTGGAGATTCTACGGCGGGCGATCCGGCAAAAAATCTTTAGCAACATCATCGCGGGTACCGTAGTGGCGGTCCCCCTCCTGAACGTCTACGGCTTCAACAACTTCAGCCGCGACGTACCCGACGGCAAGGACGTCAACCGAAGCTTTCCCGGCACCGCCACGGGCTCGCTGGCCAGCCGCATCGCCGCCGGATTAAGCAAGAACCTGCTGGCTAATTGCGACCTGGCCGTCGACTTCCATACCGGCGGCCGCGGCCTGTTCAATTATCCCCAGATCCGTTATTCTCCCGGTGACCTCCAGGCATTCGAGGCGGCAAAACAATTCAATCCACCGGTGATGGTAGCCTCGAAGGCCCCTTCGAAATCGCTACGCCGATCCGCCCACAAATCCCTCGGCCTGAGCGTACTCACCTACGAAGGCGGAGAAAACCTGCGCTACGACGGTCACGGTATCGCCGAAGGGCTTGACGGGCTGCGCCGACTGCTCTATGCCCGGGGCATGGCCAAGCATCAGCCCGAAAGGCCGCAGCGGGAACCGCTGACCGTGAGCGCCAGCAGCTGGGTCCGCGCCAGCCGGGCGGGCCTCTTCCAATGGAGCAAACGAAGCGGGTTCGCCGTCCGCCGCGGAGAGCCGATCGGCATGATCTACGATCCCCACGGCATCAAACCGAGCAAACGGATACTGTCGCCCCGCGAAGGCTTTATCATCGGCCACAACAACGCCGCCGTTGTGAGCCAGGGCGACGCCCTGTTTCATATCGGCTACTAATTCGCCCGCTGCCAACGTTCTTCGTTTTCGAACTGTCTCTTGTCTGTTCCCTTAACTTCTCTACCATGTCTGTCACCGTAACCGATCTGACCAAGCTGTACGGCGAGCAGCGCGCCATCGATGGCATCAGTTTCCAGGCACGTTCGGGAGAGGTGCTGGGGTTCCTGGGCCCCAACGGCGCCGGCAAGACGACCACCATGAAGATCCTGACCTGCTACCTGAGTCAGAGTAGCGGAACGGCGGAGGTCTGCGGCCACTCCGTCGAAACAGATAGTTTGGCGGTACGCCGAATGGTGGGTTACCTGCCGGAGCATAATCCGCTCTACAAGGACATGTACGTCCGGGAATACCTCACCTTTGCCGCCGACGCCAACGGCATCCGCCGGCCCCGCCCGCGCATCGACGACCTGATCGATATGACCGGCCTGGGCCGGGAGGCCCACAAGCTCATCGGCGCCCTCTCCAAGGGTTATCGCCAACGGGTGGGACTGGCGCAGGCCATGCTGCACGATCCCGAAGTACTGATCCTGGACGAGCCGACGAGCGGACTGGACCCCAACCAGCTGGCCGAGATTCGGGTGCTGATCAAACGGCTTGGCAGTGAGAAAACCGTCATCCTGAGCACCCACATCATGCAGGAAGTCCAGGCGCTCTGCGACCGGGTTGTCATCATTGACCGGGGTAAGTTGGTGGCCGACGACCCCATCGACCGGCTGCAGCGGCGGCTTAACGGAGACACTTCCCTCCTGGTTCAATTCGACCGGGAGGTTCCGCACCTGGAACTACTGACCATCAAGGGAGTAAGCAGCGTGAAGCCAGGAAAAGAACCGTACGCCTATCGCCTCCTCTTGCGCGGGGATGCCGACCCGCGGGCGGAGGTCTTCCGCTTCGCGGTGGCCAAAAATTGCGTACTGCTCGGCATGGTCAGGGAAGAGCTTTCGGTAGAAGAAGTTTTCCGGGCCCTAACGGTGGCGGGATGATCGTACCTTACCTTTGGTCCATCATGCGCTGGTTCCTCCTCCTTTTCCCCCTCTGGCTGACCGCCCAACGGGAAGTTCCCCTCGACGCGGACTTCCGTTTCCACGATGGCGTGTACTTCACCCCGGAAGCCCTGCTGGCCAACGAGCCCGACGCTGACTGGAGCGACATCAGCGGGGAGATGGTGCAGCTTCCGGAAGACTTTCGCGTACAGATCGACAGTTTCGGATACAAACAGCGACGCTACACCCAGCCCTACGCTATCAGTCTGGACGGACTGCCGTACCTACTGGTACGCCGGGACGGCCAGCGGACGTTTTACGAATTTGCCGGCCTTCGTCAGGTGGGTCGGTACGCGACCGTGCGCTACGATACGGTTATGCATACCCGCCAACTCATGCGGGCCTATAACCCCGCCACCGGCCGTCCTTTTCGCGAAGGGTGGGTGGAGCGCAACCGCCGCCGCGAGGTACACCGCATCGTCGACATGGTCACCGGGCACCGCTACCCCCTCGAACTGCCTACCGTTAGACAGCTGGTGGCTACGGAACGGGATATTCACGACGCCCTGAACCGCTCTTCGTCGGAAGAAGAAGCCAGGATGATTCGCGCCCTAGTACTGTACAACGAGCGGCATCCGTTGCTAATCCCCCTACAGCAAGCCAACGATTAGATGACCGCCATTTTCCGCAAGGAGCTCAATGCCTTTTTCGCCAGCCTCATCGGGTACGTGGTTATCGCGGTATTCCTGATCGTCATGGGGCTTTTCCTGTTCGTTTTCCCCGACACCAGCCTCATCAACTACGGCTACGCCACGCTGGGCCCCTTCTTTTCCCTGGCCCCCAATGTGCTCCTGTTCATCATTCCGGCCATTTGCATGCGGGCCTTCGCGGAGGAACGGCAAACGGGCTCCATCGAATTGCTGGTTACCCGACCGCTGCGGGACATCGATATCGTGATGGGTAAGTTCCTGGCCTGCCTGACCCTGGTGGTGATCGCCCTGGTCCCTACCGTCCTGTATTATTACACCATTTACCAACTGGGCGAACCAGTGGGCAACATCGACACCGGCGGCACTATCGGCAGCTACCTCGGCCTGCTTTTTCTGAGCATGGCTTTCGTGGCGATCGGTTTATTCGCCAGTTCCCTGACGACCAATCAAATCGTCAGCTTCCTCCTCGCGCTAGCCATCACCTTCTGGTGCTACTTTGGCTTCGACTATCTGGCATCCCTCCCCGTCTTCTACGGCAACGGCGACGCCTTCATCGGCAGCCTGGGCATGCAGGAACACTTCGAAAGCCTCGGTCGCGGCCTCATCGATACGCGGGACGTCATCTACTTTCTCAGTATAACCGCCTTCTTCATCCTGCTGACGGTACTGAGCCTGGAGCGGCGCAAATGGTAGGGGGCGCCGGAGCGCGGGAGCAAAATCCTCCCGGAAAACGTCGACCTAGAACGCGGCCGCCGGTATGCTAAAGGTGCCCACCGCGCCAGCGTCCAGGCGGACCGGCATGCTACGCTGCCGGCTTCCGATATCGAAACTAACGGGCGCGTCTCCGTCGTTCAGGACGACAACTACTACCCGGTCGTCCGGCGTCAGGAAGGCCACGTTCGGTAGGCTGGGATTTTCTCGGCTGTCGATCCGGTACGAACCGGGCGGAACCGCGCGGGAGGCGTGGCCGATGATGTAGTAGGCCGTATTGCGGTGCACGTTTCCGTTCTCGATCGTCAGGGCTCCGAGACAGCGGGAACAGCCGCCCTCGGTGTGGGGATCCTGATTGGCGTCCGCGGCGAGGTTCCACTCCAGTACGGTTTCCGCCCAGTTACGGGTGGCGCCGATAATGAGTTCGCGAACGTGCCAGCGCAAGTCCTCGGCAAAATCGCCCGGGGCGCCGATCCACTGCTCCGTGAAGTAGAGGTGTTTGTCGGGAAAGGCGCGGTGTACTTCCGTCAACGCGTCAATGCTTCCGCCGTACAGGTGAAAGGCGGAGCCGTCGACGTAGGGGCGGGCGGTCGAGTCTTTCAGGATGGTCAGGGGATAGTCGGGCCGGTCGGCGTTGTGGTCGTAAATGACGATACGGGTATCGATGCCGGCTTCGGCGAAGGCCGGGCCCAGGTGCTTGCCCACGAATTCCGCCTGGTCCTCCGGCAGCATCAACAAACTGGGGTTGTTGCCCGGGTGCAGCGGTTCGTTCTGTACCGTTATCGCATCGATCGGAATGCCTTCCGCTGCCATACCCTGTATGTACTTCACGAAGTAGCGCGCGTAGGCCGGGTAAAATTCCGGAAGCAGGCTCCCTCCCTTCGAGGTCCGGTTATCCTTCATCCACACCGGAGGCGACCACGGAGAGGCCATCAGGCGGATATCCGGGTTGATCTCCAGTATCTCTTTAAGTACCGGAATCAGATGGCGGCGATCGGGATCCAGGGAAAAAAGCCTCATTTCCGGGTCGGTCTCCCCCGGAGGTAGGTCGCTGTAGCTGAATACGGCGGGATCGAGATCGGAGGCACCCAGGCTCAACCGCAGGTAACTGACCCCAAGGGCGCTATCATGGTTAGCGAAGAGCTCCTCCAGGAGCTCGCGCCGCCGTGCGTCCGGCAACTCGTGAATGAGTTGGGCACTGCCGCCGGTGAGGGTATACCCGAAGCCCTGCACTTCCTGGTAGCGCAAGGACGGGTCGACGAGTACCTCCGGAACCGAATCCCCGACGGGTACGAGCTCGATAGGTCCCCGTACCTCCAGCAGTTCCGAACTGTCCGCGGTGGTGACCCAGGCCCGGGCTAATCGATCGGTGGGCGCCAGCAGGTCCACTTCCTCCAGCCGGGGGCGGCAGGTCGTCAGCGTCACCGCCGTGCTAAGTAGGAATAGGTATCCGTACCGCATGAAATTCATTTTGCAGTAAAATTGGTGGACGGTCCCCATTGTTTAGCCAGCCGACTTGCTCCTCCCGGTCTCCGGCGAAAAGGCAAGTCTCCGGTGACTGAGGGCAATTTTACCGACCTTCGTCGCACCCGCGCCCCGCCGCCCACTTATGCAGCAACCGCAAGACATCCTCCGACAGTACTGGGGCTACCCCGCATTCCGTCCGCTGCAGGGGGAAATCGTCGACCACGCGCTGTCGGGAAAGGATACCCTGGCCCTGCTGCCCACGGGCGGCGGCAAAAGCGTCTGTTTCCAGGTGCCCGCGCTGGTCCTGGACGGAGTCACCCTGGTGGTCTCGCCCCTGATCGCACTGATGAAGGACCAGGTACGCCAGCTCCGCGAACGGGGCGTCGTGGCCGAAGCCGTGTACAGCGGGATGCGAAACACCGATATCGACCGCATCTTCGATAATGCCGTCTACGGCAATACGAAGCTACTGTACCTGAGTCCGGAACGCCTGATCACCGACCTGGCCCGCGAGCGCATCCGACGCATGCCGCTGGCGATGGTGGCGGTAGACGAAGCCCACTGCATCAGCCAGTGGGGGTATGACTTCCGGCCGCCCTACCTCCGGATCGCGGAGTTGCGGGAACTGCACCCGGAGGTGCCCTTCATCGCCGTGACGGCTACCGCTACCCCCGAAGTTATCGAAGACATCCAGGAGAAACTGCAATTCGGGAAAGGCGCCCGGGTTTTCCGGCAAAGCTTCGCGCGGGATAACCTGGCCTACATTGTCCGCCGGCCCCCGGGCAAGGAAGACCAGGTGCTGGAAGTACTCAAGGGCGTTGCCGGCACGAGCATCGTGTACGTCCGCAGCCGCGGGTTGACGAAAGAGATCGCTCATAAATTGGGCAGGCGGGGCATCTCCGCCGGGGCCTACCACGCCGGACTAGAGCCGGAAGACAAGGATAAGAAACAGGCGGACTGGATCGACGACAAGCTGCGAGTCATCGTGGCGACCAACGCCTTCGGGATGGGCATTGACAAGCCGGACGTACGAACGGTGATCCACTACGGTCCGCCGGACAGTCCCGAAGCATACTTCCAGGAAGCGGGGCGGGGTGGACGGGACGGGAAACCCGCCTACGGGGTGGTGCTTTATCACCCCAGCGACGGCGAGCGGCTGATCCGCAACTGGGAACACAGCTACCCCCCCGTGTCGGAAGTCAAGCGGATGTACCGGGCGTTGGGCAGCTTCCTCCAGCTGGCCGTGGGCGGCGGAAAGGGAGAAGCTTTTGATTTCGACCTGACGGGGTTCGCCCGCAACTTTGGCTTCGATGTCCGTCAGGCTTACAGCGGACTCAAGGCCCTGGAAAAGAACGGGTACATACTCCTTACCGACGATATGCGCCAGAGTGCTTACCTGCAATTTATCGTCCGCAAGGAACAGCTGTACGATTACCAGATCAAGAACCCGCAGGTCAACAAGCTAGTCAAATCGATCCTGCGCACCACCCAGGGAGCCTTTCTCAACCCCGTGCAATTGCGGGAAGGCGCACTGGCTAACTTCCTGGGCATCACGGCGGAAGACCTGCGCCGGGTATTCAGGAAAATGCAGTCCGAGGGCATCATCGATTACACCCCGGAGCGAGAGGGGCCGCAGCTGGTCTTCCTCGAGGAGCGCATCGACCCCGATAACCTGCGCATCGACGAAAAGCAGTACAACTTCCTGAAGGAGCGGGCGCGCCACCGCATCGATACCATGATCGCCTACTGCGAATCCGACGAGCACTGCCGCTCCCAGCAGCTGCTACGGTACTTCGGGGAGACGGATGCGCCGGTCTGTGGCATCTGTGACGTGTGCCGCCGCCGGAAAACCACCCTGCCCGACCGGAAGACGGTGTACGAAACCCTCCGCGCCCGCATCGAGGCCGAAGGAGACCTGGAAATGCGGGAGGTGCTCACCAGCTTTGGACGCCTCCGCTCCCGCGACCTGGCGGAGGTGTTGCAGGACCTGCTCAACGAGGGGCTGCTAATCAAGGACGCCAACAAACTACGTCTGCCGTGAGGATCGTCTGCCTGGTAACCAACGACCTCAGTCACGATCAGCGGATGGATCGGATCTGCAGCAGCCTGCAGGCGGCCGGTCATGCGGTCACCCTGGTCGGTAGATGGCTCCCGGAAAGTCCGCCGCTTCCGGAAAAGACGTACCGACAGCACCGGGTCCGCTGCCGCTACAACGTGGGCAAGCGCTTCTACGGCGAGATTAACTGGCGGCTCTGGCGGACGGTCCGCAACTGGGATTACGACGTCATCTGCGCCGTCGATTTGGATTCCCTCTTGGCGGGGACCTTACTCCACCGACCGGGAACCAAGCTGGTGTATGATGCCCACGAGTGGTTCAGCGAGACGCCCGAAGTCGCCCCCCGGCCGCTGATCCGCGGCACCTGGCGCGGACTGGGCCGCGCCCTCGTACCGCGTACCGATGCCCGCTATACCGTGGGCCCGGAGCTAGCCAAAATGCTGGAAACGGACTACGGGGTGGCGTTCGATACGGTAAGAAACGTACCGCGCAGGGGTCAATATTTAAATAAGGAAAATACTGGAGGAGTAATCCTTTACCAAGGTATGCTTAATCCGGGCCGCGGCTTGGAAGTGGCAATAGGGGCCATGCAGTTCCTACCCGATCATGCCCTGTGGATTGTCGGATCGGGCCCCGAGCGGGCGCGGTTGGAGGAATTGGCGGCTGGTATGGGCATCGTTGACCGCGTACGGTTCGTGGGCTTCCAGCCACCCGAAAAATTACCGGAGTTCACCCTTCAGGCCTGGCTGGGCATCAATCTGTTGCGCGCCGACAGTCAAAGCTATTATTACAGCCTGGCGAATAAGTCGCTGGATTACATCCAGGCCCATTTACCCAGTATCCAGATGGACTATCCCGAATACCGGGCATTGCACGATCGGTACCAATGCTTTTCCCTGTTGCCGGAACTCTCCGCACCCGCGCTCGCCGCCCAAATTCGGGCACTCGCCGAAAACCCTGAGGCTTACCGGCAGCTGCAGACCAACTGCCGGCTCGCCGCGGAGGAGCTGTGCTGGGAGCGGGAGGAAGCTAAACTGCTGGCGATCTACGCGGGGTTGACCGTGGACTAATCGAACTTCAGGGCGATCTTGCCGCCTTCGATGCTGAGCTTGAGTTCGTCGAAGTGCTTCAGCCACTCCACGAAATCGTCGCCGAGCAATTCCCGGCGCCATCCGGACCCGAGAATGGAGCGGCGCACGGCGGCTTCCTGCTTCATCCGCCGGATGGCATTGCGGGGCATCACGAGAGCGTGGCTGATGTCGGCTTCGCTGGCGCGGTACTTCATCAGCAGGTAGAGCAGTTCGACGATCATATCGTCTTCCTCGTCATCCTGAATGTTGCGCTGGATCTGCTGCACGACCTCCATTTCTTGATCCGTAGCCGGTTCGGTATACATCTCCACGAACAGGTCGCCGTAGCGCTGCACCGTCTTGCCGGGCAGGCGGCGGTTCTGCTTCATGCTTTCGGTGCCGCCACGGACGCCACGGACGAGCTGGCCGATGATCTTTTTGGGCAGGATCATCTCCTTGCTGTAGTTACGCTGCTCGGCGAGTGAACGCCGCCATTCGTACAACCGCAGCAAAAACACCTTTTCCTTGGTACGGCTGGATTTGGCGATGTTGCTGTTGAGCAGTTCGTGGTGGGGATCGCGGTAGAAGTAGTCCTCCTCCGTCATGAGGGCGCATTCCTCTAGGGCCCAGTCCAACCGACCGTTTTTCTCCAGCTTCGCGGTGATCGTATCGTATAACTCCCGGAGGTAGACGACGTCGTAGAGCGCGTACTTGAGTTGCTTTTCGCTCATCGGGCGTTGCGACCAGTCGGTGACGGCGTAGCCCTTGCCCACGCTGTTGCCGGTTTCGGCCTCGACGAGCTTGGCGAAGCTGATCGGATAGCGGTGGCCGATGAAGGCGGCGGCGACCTGGGTATCGAAGACGTTTTGGGGCACGATACCGTGACTGCGGTAGAGCAGCCGGTAATCGTTGTCGCCGGCGTGGGTGACCTTGACGATGTCGGGGGACTCGAGCAGGAGCAGAAAGGGCTTCAGGTCCTTCACCGCCAGCGGATCGAGGAGGTAATAGCCGTGCTCGGTGCTGATCTGGATCAGGCAGAGCAGCGTATGGTAGCGCTTCTCGCCGATGAATTCGGTGTCGAAGCCCATCCAGCCGACATCCTGATTTTTTTGGAAGAATTCGTCTAACCCTTCCTGGGTATTAAGTAGAGTATAGTCAATACCGCCGACGGTCATACAAAGAATGGATTTGGTGCGTTGTGGTGACGCAAGGTAAGCCGAATCGTCTAGAGGCAACCAACTACGTCGTGCATCAGTTGTTTTCTATCAAACCTACCCCATGAAATTAGCCAAACGCATCCTCATCGGTCTGCTTGTTTTTATCGTCCTGCTGGTCGGTATCCTCGCTTTGGCCCCCGTTATTTTCAAAGACGAGATCGTGGCCAACGTCAAAAGCGCGGTGAATAACGCCGTCAACGCTGAGGTCGATTTCGCGGACGCGAACGTCAGTTTCCTGCGCAGCTTTCCCGATATCGCCCTTACGGTCGACGAATTCAGCGTTGTCGGCATCGATACCTTCGCCGGCCTGCCGCTGGTGAGCGGGGAACAGGCACGGGTGGACCTCGGATTTTGGTCGGTCATCGCCGGCGACGGTAACTACAATATCGACGCCGTCATCCTGCAGGCACCGGACGTCAATCTACTTGTCCTCAACGAGCAATTGGCCAACTACCTCATCGTACCGGAGTCGGGCGCCGAGAGCGCGGGAGCAACGGATACCGCAACGAGTAGTGCCCTGATTACCCTCGATCACTTCGAGATCAACAACGGACGGCTGGTCTACGACGACCGTACCACCGAAACCTACGTGCGGCTTGCCGGCCTCCATGCCACCGGGGAGGGGGACTTCACCGCCTCGATCTTCGACGTGGTGACCCAGGCAAGGGCGGACGAACTGACGTTGCGGCAGGGCGGAATGACCTACCTTGACGGAGTGCGCATGACCGCCGACGGTACGGTCAACGTGGACTCCGACAACATGCGCTACACCTTCACGGACGCCGACGTGACGCTGAACGAGCTGGCCTTGGTGATGAACGGCAGCATCGACCTGGAGGAGAACGATGATATCCTTTTCGACCTCGCTTACGAGGCTCCCGCCAATGACTTCCGCCAGCTGTGGAGCTTGGTCCCCGCGGCCTACACCGAAGGCTTCGAGCAGGTCCAGACCTCCGGCACCTTCACCCTGAACGGCACGGTCGACGGCGCCTACAACGGAGAAACCGAAACCTACCCGGCCTTTACCGTCAACAGCCGGATCGACGACGGTGGCGTACAGTACCCCGGCAAGCCGGTCGGGATCAACGGCATCGACGCCGAACTGGCGGTCAACAGCCCCAGTAGTGATCTCGACCAACTGAAGGTGAGTATTCCCCGCTTCAATTTCACGCTGGGTAACGACCCCTTCGAGGGTAGTTTCCGACTGGCTACACCCCTCTCCGATCCCGACGTGGACGCTCGTCTGAACGGCACGCTCGACCTGGGGAACTGGGCCTCCGCCATCCCCCTGGACGGGGTCGAGGAACTCGCCGGCCGGATCGTTGCCGACATTACCATGAACAACGTTCGCCAGAGCGCCATCGAAGCCGGGCGCTACGCGGAAGTGAACCTGACGGGAGACCTGCTCGTCAGCAACCTGATCTACGTAGCCGAAGGCACCCCGCCGGTCCGCATCGCCCAGGCGCGGGCCGACTTCAGTCCGCAGGCCATCGACCTCCAGCAGTTCTCCGCTACGCTCGGCAGCAGCGACGTATCCGCCTCGGGCAAGATTGACAACATCCTGGCTTACTTCAGCCCGGAGCAAACCATGCGGGGCAGCTTCACCATGCGGTCCAATTACTTCAACGCCGACGAATGGCTGGCGGAGGAGGGAACGGACCGGACGGCCAGTCCCGCCGAAATGGAAGTTGCCACGGCCGAAGCGACCACGGAAGTCTTCGACCGCTTCGATTTCGACCTCGACGCGGAAATTCAGGAGCTCGCCTACGGCACGTACCAACCCACCGACCTGCGGGTCGCCGGCAACATCAAACCGAACCGGCTGGTGATCGACAATGCCAGCGCCACCCTCCAGGAGAGCAGCTTCAACGCCTCCGGCACCATTAATAACCTTTTCGACTACACTTTCGGCGAAGGGGTGCTGACCGGCAACCTCGCCGTACGCTCCGGCTTCTTCAACGTAGCCGACTTCATGAGCGACGAAGCGACTATCGAGCCGGCCCCCACCCCAACGCAGGATGGCAGCGGAGCGGCCACGGCCGAAACCGCCCCCATACCCATCCCCCGCAACATCAACCTGGAGGTGGATATGACGGCCGACCGGGTACAATACACGGACATCGTGATGAACAACGTTCGCGGTCAACTGCTGGTCCGCGACGGCTCCGCGATGATCGAAGACGGACGGGCCAACCTCTTCGGCGGCTCGATGGGCTTCCGCGGTGCTTACGATACCGGTGAAACGGGGCAGCCCGTGTTCCGCTTTGCCTACGATATGCAGGAGCTCGACTTCGGTCAGGCCTTCGGTGCATTGAATACCTTTTCGGCCCTCGCTCCGATCGGGAAATTCGTGAATGGCAACTTCAGCAGCGAGCTGATGATGGAAGGCCGGCTGGGTAACGACCTGCTACCAATCCTCAACACCATCGACGCCGAGGGATTGCTGCGTACGGCCGAAGCGAGGATCGCCTCCTTCAAGCCACTGCAGGTACTCGGCCGGGCCCTGAACGTAAAGGAACTCCGTGAAAGCGCCACGCTGAAGAACATCATTGCCGCCTTCCAAATCAACGATGGCATGGTGACCGTAGAACCCTTTGATTTTTCGCTGGCCGGTATCGGCATGACGGTCGCCGGTACGCACGGTTTGAACACGGATATGGACTACCGCATCCGGGCAGCCGTGCCGCGTAACCTGGTCGAAGGAAACATTGTCGGGGGGGCCGCCCTCTCCGCCCTGGAGAATCTGGCCGGGCAGGCCAAGCGGCTGGGGCTCGATATTTCTCCCGGGGATACGCTGAATCTGGACATCGCCCTGACCGGCTCGATCTCGGATCCGAAAACCGGTATCAATCTGCTGGGCACCGGCTCCGGCCAGAGCGGTAGCGGTGCGGGCGCGGTGGCCGGTGCGCTACAGGACCGAGCCGAGGAAGAAGTGCGCAACCGGGTGGATTCGGCGCGCGCCATGGCCGAGACCCGGGTCGAGGAATTCCGCGACACCCTGGAACGGGCAGCCGCTGACCAGGCCAAACGACTGGAGCAGGCGGCAGCCGATCGCGTCCGGGGCGCGCTAGGCCTGGGCGATACGACCTCCACCATTGCCGACAGCCTCGACATTCCCGGCATCGGCAAGGATGCCGTGGACGACGTAAAGGCCAAGCTAGAGAAGTTCAATCCCTTCAAACGGAAGAAAGAGGGCGGCGGCAACGAATAACAGCCCTCACCCAAAACACGAAAACCGGCACTCCCATGGGTAGTGCCGGTTTTGGTGTTTTAATGCTCTTGGAGCCGGGCAAAAAAAAGCCGTTACCGACTTTCGTCGATAACGGCTTTCACTATGTAGCGGGGGCAAGACTCGAACTTGCGACCTTCGGGTTATGAGCCCGACGAGCTACCAACTGCTCCACCCCGCGGTGTTAATTTTACCACGTTACCATCGTAACGGGGTGCAAATATACATACAATTTCGAAACTTCAAAAGTTCGAGAAAGATTTCTTGAATTATTCTTCCGCTTCGGGGGCCAGCTGGATCCGCAGCCCGTCCAGATCGTCGGTGATTCGCAGTTGGCAGCCGAGGCGGGAGTTGTCCTCCACGAAAAAGGCCTGATCGAGCATGTCCTCCTCGTCGTCCTTCATATCCGGCAGCTCGGTGTCGGAAAGAATGTAGCAATGACAGGTACTGCAGAGGGCCATCCCGCCACAAGTTCCCTTCACCGGTAGCTCGTAGGCTTTGCAAACTTCCATGACGTTCATGTTCATATCCGTCGGCGCTTCCAGTTCGTGGGCCTCACCGTGGCGGTCGATTACCGTAATGACAATATTTCCGGGCTCTGCCATGCTGTTGTTTTTTGGGTGGGCGAAGATAAGCATGTCGGCAGGATGCACGATGCGGATAAGGAGCTTTGGGCTTTCCGGGGTGGACGATTTACCCTACCTTTGCGGCCGCTAAGGCTAGGGGGAAGTCGATCGAAATAGTACATACCGCGGATAATGCACGGCATTATCGGAGTAAGCCATTGTCAAACAGATGGAACGATACATTAACTTATTTGATTTTACGCAGAAGGTCGATTACAAGACCGAGATCCTCTCCGGACTGACGGTCGCGCTCGCCCTGGTGCCGGAAGCGGTCGCTTTCGCGTTCCTCGCCGGTTTGCCACCCCTTACGGGACTGTACGCCGCTTTCGTGATGGGCATCGTGACGGCGGTCTTCGGTGGCCGCCCGGGTATGATCAGTGGAGCTACCGGTGCCGTAGCGGTCGTGATCGTGTCGCTGGCGCAGTCGCACGGCATCGAGTACATCTTCGCTACGGTGGTGCTCGCCGGCCTGTTCCAGCTGGCGGCGGGTTTTCTGCGCTTGGGGAAACTGATGCGGCTGGTCCCCCACCCCGCCATCTTCGGATTTGTGAATGGATTGGCAATCATCATTTTTATGTCGCAGCTGGATCAGTTCCGCAACCCGGATACGGGCGCCTGGCTGTCCGGCAACGCACTTTACCTCTTCGGCGGGCTGGTGCTGATCACGATGTTGATCATCTGGGGACTGCCGCGGTTGACTAAGGCGGTACCCGCCTCGCTGGTCGCCATTCTTACGGTCTTCGGCATCGTATGGGGCTTCGGGATCGACACCAAGACGGTGGGCGACATGGCCAGCATCGCGGGTGGCTTCCCGCCCTTCCACATTCCCAATGTTCCCTTCACCTTCGAAACGCTGCAAGTCATTACCCCTTACGCCCTGGTGGTGGCCGGGGTCGGCCTCATTGAGAGCCTGCTGACCTTGAACATCATCGATGAGATCACCGAGACGCGGGGGCGCGGGAACAAGGAAGCCGTTGCCCAGGGAGCGGCAAACGTGCTATCCGGTTTTCTTTCCGGTATGGGCGGTTGCGCGATGCTGGGTCAGAGTTTGATCAACATTAGCTCCGGTGCCCGGGCTCGGCTGTCCGGGATCGTGGCGGCTACGATGCTGCTGGTGTTTATCATGTTTGGCAGCAGCCTGATCGAACTCGTACCGATGGCGGCGCTGACCGGACTGATGATCATGGTAGCCGTAGGTACCTTCGAATGGGCCAGTTTGCGGACTTTCGGCAAGATGCCAAAATCGGATTTATTGGTGATGGTACTGGTTACGCTGGTGACGATCTTCCTGCATAACCTGGCCCTGGCGGTCATCGTGGGCGTCATCATCGCCGCCCTTCGCTTTTCCTGGGAGAGCGCCAAGCGTATCCGGGCACGGAAGCGGATCGACGACAACGGCGTCAAGCATTACGAGATTTACGGCCCGCTCTTCTTCGGATCGGTGGCCGTATTCAACGAGAAGTTCGACGTGCTGAACGACCCCGAGGAGATCGTGATCGATTTCGAGGAAAGCCGCGTCGTGGACATGTCGGCCATCGAGGCCCTGAACAAACTCACCGAGCGGTACCACAAGGTGGGGAAGAAGGTCCACCTCAAGCACCTCAGCAAAGACTGTCGCCGCCTCCTCGATAAGGCGGGGGCCATCATCGAAGTAAACGTAGTCGACGATCCTACGTATAAAGTAGCGGTGGATCAATCCGTGTAGGCCTACCTTAGCGGCCGGCATGGCACTTCGTATCGGGATCACGGGCAACATAGGAGCTGGTAAGACGACCGTCTGCCGAGACTTCGAACGCCTCGGGGTGGCTGTCTACTACGCCGATGTGCGCGCAAAGGAACTGATGAACGAAAATCCGGTGCTGCGCCGGTCGATCGTCAATGATTTCGGACCGGATAGCTACGGACCGGACGGCCGCCTCGACCGGGCCTACTTGGCGGAGCGGGTGTTTACCGATCCCGCCGCCCTGGCGCGACTGAATGCCCACGTCCACCCCACCGTAGCCGAGGATGCCGCGGCCTGGCACCGGCGGCAGAGGGGGCCCTATACCCTCCACGAAGCGGCCATCCTGCTCGAGATCGGCAGCCGCGACCAGTACGACGGGATGATCGTAGTAAGCTGCCCCTACCCGATCCGGATGGCGCGGGTCATGCAACGCGACGGCATTTCGGAAGAGGACTTCGCCGCCCGGGCCGATAAGCAATGGACCGACGAACGCAAGGCCGCCGCGGCCGACTTCCTCATCCACAACGACGGTCGGCAATTGCTGCTGCCCCAAATCCTGGCCACCGACCGTCAACTGCGGCGGCGTGCGCACCAAAGCCTTCCCGCCGGCGTTTGACGGGAACCAAACGATCGAGATGCGCTACCTACTTCTTTTCCTCTCCGCCTTCCTTTTCGCCGCCTGTGCCGCCGACGTGGCCCTGGAGGACGAACCGATCGACGATATCTTTCCCGTTGCCGAGCCCGCCCCGGCGGCGAGCGGAGCCGATACCCTGAGCGCCGCGGCAGCCGAAGCAGCTCCCACCCCCTACGGCATGGTGATCGAAGACGAAGCGGCCGACCAGCAGGCCAAAGGCGTGGCGGCCCGATCCGCGGCACCTGCGCTCGCCGCGCAAAAATTACTCACCGGCAGTTGGGTGAATACCACCGACAGCGAAGAGGTCGTTGAGTTTACGCCCACCCACTACAAGACCTATTACGACGGCGAACTGCTGGTAGAGGAAGACATGACCTTCCACGGCAATTGTCCCGAGGCCTGTAGTGGAGGAACCGGAACGGGTGCGCCCTGCTTCACCATTTCCGGACCCGCGCAGACCGACTGCTACGGGATCGTGCGGCTGACCGACGATGTGCTCGAACTTCAGGTACTGGGCGTCAGCACCGAAACGGTGGTGTATCGGCGGGCGGACTAAGAATCCAGCATCCCCAACGGTATTCAACCGTTACCCTTAGGACAAACGCTACCATGACACGCTACCTGCCGTTCCTTTTCGTTTTCATTTCGCTTCCCGCTCTCGCCCAGCTTAACGCCGTTGAACGGTCGAATGTAGATTTTGGCGTAGGTATCAACGATGTGTGGGGTTACGTCAGCCCGGACGGCACGGAATACGCCCTAGTGGGTTTGGACACCGGCGTGGCCATTGTTTCCCTTGCCGATCCCGACGCGGCCGAGGTCGTCGGCGTTGCCAGCGGCGTGCGGAGCGTCTGGCGCGATATGAAAACCTACGGGGAGTATGCCTACGTCGTTTCCGACCAGCGCGACGACGGCCTGACGGTCATCGACCTGCGGCAACTACCCGATACCTTCGCCGTGACCCACGTCCGGGATACGGTGCCCGGCTTCAATCGTCCCTTCCACCGGGCGCATAACCTCTACATCGACACGACCCGCGGACTGGCCTTTACCTCCGGTGGCGACGGCAATATCAACGCCGGCGGAATACTAATCTTCGACCTGAAGGCCAACCCCCTGCACCCGCCCATCATTGCCCGGGGCCCCGCCATCTACAGCCATGACGTCTACGTTCAGGACAACCTGATGTACGCGTCGGAAATTGTCCAGGGCGAGCTGGCGATCTACGACACCAAAGACTTGAACAATATTAGGGAACTGGGTCGGGTCCGGACACCCACCACCTTCACCCATAACGCCTGGACCAATACTACCGGCAGCACCGTCTTCACCACCGACGAAAAGCCTAACGCCTCGGTGGCCGCCTACGATATCACCGATCCTTCCGCCATCGAGCTGCTGGATGAGTACCGGCCGCTGTCTAGCCTGAACTCCGGTACCATTCCCCATAACGTACACGTGATCGACAATTTCCTGTCAGTCAGCTACTACACGGACGGACTGCGGGTAGTGGATGCCAGCGTGCCCACCAACCTGATCGAGGTCGCCAACTACGATACCTGGGTGGGCCCCAACGGGGATTTTAACGGCGCCTGGGGAGCCTATCCGTTCCTGCCCAGCGGACTCACCCTGGTTTCCGACCGCCAGTCCGGCCTCTACGTCATCGACGTCAACTACGTGCGAGCGGCGCGCCTGGAGGGAATGGTCGTCGACAGTGTCACCGGCGTTGGCATTAATAATGCATCGGTTGCCATTCTGACCGATCAGCTTAATGCTACGCTCTCCGACCCGCTGGGAGCCTTCGCGACCGGCATTGCGAGGGCGGGTACCTATTCCGTTGCCGTCTCGGCCGAAGGGTACGTATCCGATACGATCTCGGTCGATTTGGCCAATGATTCCATTTCGGCCCTAACCGTGGAGTTGGCGCGCCCACAGGACCAATCTACCGCCACCGGCGACCCCGGACCGGCGGAGATCGAGGTCGTGCTCGCCCCGAATCCGGCCCCCGGGGCCGCGGTCCTTCGCTATAATCTCGGACGGCTGACCAGCGGCAGCGTAAGGCTGTACACGGCTACCGGTACGCTGGTCAGCGAGCAACGGCTATCGCGGTCGGAAGGCAGCATCGAGGTGGCCGATGGTTTTCCCTCGGGCGTGTACATCCTCCACCTTACCGCCGGGGGCAAATCCTTGCGCACCCTTCAGTTGGTCAAACTGTAAGCCCGGGGGGGCCTACCGCTTAACGGCCTCTACAACGATCCGCAGTCCGACGTGATCGGAAGCGGGCATGCTTTCCGCCGGTGCGGCTTCGTCGACGTAATCGTAAGCACTGTACCCGAAGCTGCCCTGCTGGGTGCGCTCCGCCAGGTTGCCGCCAAGATCGTAGATATACTGACCTTCGAGCTGCACGGGGGCAAAACTCCCGACCGGTTTAACCAAGGGGGTGTGTACTTCGTCGATTTTCTTCCGCAGTACGGTGACCTCCTCCGGGGTGATGGCGTAGCCCGCCCAGTAATTCAGGGTGTTCTCCTTCGCCGCGACTTTCCTGGCCTGCTTTTGGAGTGTCATGGCTTCCTCCGCGTTGGGCAGGCGAACGTGCTTTCCCACCTTCCCCGAAAGCCACTTCAGGTAATCCGCGGCTGCTTTTTCCCCGAGCATCACCGGGTCGTTCGGTCCGTAGGTGCCGAAATCATGATCGGGGCGAAAGGAGGCGTACTGGGCGTGGGTCAGTTCGAAGCGCCCGAGGCTGATGCTGTCTTTTCCCAGTGCCACTACTTCCGGTAGCAGGGTACCGTCGGCCGCGAGGGTACCAAAAAGGGCACCGGCCCGCGCGACCGTGTCCATCTTGAGCAACTGCGCCAACGGACTATCTTCCTTAAGGGCGGGATTGTCCTGCCGCTCCTTTCCGAAGAGGTAGGTATCGATCCAGGCGAGTTCCTCTTCCATCTTGCGCTTCTGGTGGGTGACCTTCTGCAGATCGTGCGGCTGGCCGGGAAACCATAGGAAGCGTACGGGGGCCTTAGCGATCTGCTGCAGGGCGCGATAATATTCCCAGCCCTGATCGCGTGGAACGGCACGATCCTCGCTGCCGTGGAAGATGATCGTAGGGGTCCGCACCTTTTCCATTTCGAAGATGGGCGATTTGAGGACGTAGGCCTCGTTGTACGTTTTCCCGTTGGTGTCATCCCAGGGGGCACCGCCGAAGTAGCTCTGATCGAAGCTCACCCCGAACTCGCAGGTGCCGAAATCGCTCGTCCAGTTAACGTCGCCCGCCCCCGGGCAGGCTACCTTGAATCGGTCGGGGTAGCGCACCGTCAGCATGGTGGTCAGGATGGCCCCGTTGCTCCAGCCCATGGTGCCGAGGCTATCGGGATCCACCATCCCTTCCGCAATCAGTTTGTCGATGCCGGCGGTGATGTCCTCCATTTCCGGGTCGTAGTAATTTTGTTTAATGCTCTCGAGGTATGCCAAACCATGGTTGGAGGAGCCGTGGTAATTAGGTTTCAGTACGAAAGCACCGCGTTGGGTGAGCAGCTGCGGATAGGTGCTCCAGTCTTCGGACCAGCGATCGGTGTCCACCATGAAGGGGCCGCCATGGATACTCAGCATCAGGGGGTACGCCCTACCCTCCTGGTAATTGGTGGGATAGTACAGTATCCCGGTGACCAGCTCGCCCCCGTAACCGGCCCACTCGATGACTTCGCTGCGGGTGATGGTCTTCTTTTTGAGCTTGTCGTTCAGGCTTACGATTTCGCGGAGGTCCGTAACGGCGTTGTCGGAGAAGTCAGCGATGTAGTAAACCGGTAGCCGGCTGGCGGTGGAATACTCCAGAACCACCCGGCTTCCATCGTTGGAGAAGGCCAGCAAGCTAACGTGGTCCGCCATGGTATCCAGGGCAATGTCGGTCCGGCTGCTCCCCTTACGGTAGATCGCTACCCGTTCGGTGGCCCGGTTGGCGAGGTCGGCGACTACATCGTTGCCGACCACCCTGATGGTATTCACCCCGTCCTCCCAATCCAGCGGAACCTCACTGGGCTTACCGTCGAGGGGCAGGTAGTAGAGCTGTCCGATACCGGCACCGTCCCACTGCGGATCGCTGCTGCGGGTAGCGGTGAAGTAGAGGCCGTTGCCGTCATCGGTGAAGGTCAGGCTCCGCGGGCCCTGCAACCCTTCCAGGATACGGCGTTCGGTACCGGACCGCAGGTCGCGCAGGTAGTATGCACTCTTGGGCTGGGCGTCGGCCGCCTGGTGGGGACTCCCTTCGAGTACGTAGGCCAGATGATGGCCGTTTTTGCTGACGCTGTAACCCGCTACCGGTTTGTCGTTCTCGGTAATGCGGCGGATTCGTTCCGACTTTAGGTCGTAGGCGTATATCCGGTCGATCTGCCAGCTGCTGGTGTCCTCGATCACGATCACGTCATCCTTCTCCTCCTCCCGCTTCCTCGTTTCCAGGCTCTTGCCTTCGTGACTGACGAAGAGCAGCGTCGTATCGTTCATCCATTCGATGCTACCGATACCGTTTTCGAATTCGTGTACCTCCTGCGCTTCGCCGCCGTACAAACTGATCTTCCACAGCTTTTTGCCTTCGTCGCGGGAGCTGAGAAAGTAAACGTATTCTCCTGCCCGGTCGAAGCGTGCGGAATGGTCGCTTTCGTCCCCGTTGGTGAGCTGTACGGTCATGAACTTACCGTCCTTCACCTGCTCTAAACGGGTGAGATAGAGGTTGCTGACAAATTTATCCTGCTGCTTGTCCTCGGTGGCCCGCAACTTACTCCACAGCACCAGCTTTCCGTCGGGCGAGAACAAAACGTTGTTCATGGACTCGGTGTGAATGACATCGTCCACCGTCCATTTACCGGGTTCGGAAACCGGCTGTTGCGCCGAGACGCAGGTGCAAAGAAACACGAGGAAAAAGACGGTAGGTAAACGGTGGATCATGCAGCAATGCTTTGGCCTTAAAAATACAACAGGGGCACAATAAATATTTTGTGTTATTTGGTAATAACTACAAACTGTTTGTATATTTATGGTCTAATCGAAAAGATATGAGCAAACCGAGCCCCCGCTTTACCGCCGCCTACCTACTTCAGCGGCTATCGGGTAACCAGCATGGCGACCTAACCCGCTTCGCCGATGATCGCCAGGCCACGCTGGTTGGAATGCAGTCCGTTAAGGATAAACGGGCGTAGATAACATTGGCATATGCGGTTCCGGTCCGTTACCGTTATTACGCTCCCTCAGTGCTTCTTGGGCCCCGCACGCTCGACAACGCGGTCACCGGAAAGAACGAAACGCATCCTCCAGCCCAGTCTACTGCCCGGTAGTCGGATGGGGAATTTAGTCCTGCCGCGGGATCAGGTACAGCTCCTCCTGCCGCCCGTTGATGTAGTGGAAGCGCTCGCCATCCCAAAAACCATCTTCTTCCACCATCACGCGAATGTCCTTTTCCCATCCCGGCAGGAAGGTGGTGTTGTTCAGTTCGATGCTGTAGGCCGTATTCGGGTACAGCGGATAATCCCCATTCACCTTCACCCCCTCTTGCTGATCCCAAAGTCCGATGGTCGGTCCCGCACCGTGACCGTGAAACCCGATCGGGTGGCTGTACACGGATGGACGGAGTCCCTCCCCTTCGGCCGCCGCGATCGTTGAGCGCAGCAGCTCGTTGCCGCTTACCCCATTGCCGAAATTACCGGTGAGTAAGTCCATCACGCGTAAGCCTTTCTTGTGGGCCTCCACCAGTTCTTCCGGTGCGGCCGTCTCCCCGGGCCGGAGCACGTAGGCATTCTCCTGGGTGTCGGTATTCAGGCCGCAGTAGGTGATGCCGAAGTCGCAGTGAAGCAGATCACCGGGTTGAATAACGTCCGCTTCGGGGCGACCGCTGAAGCCATACAAAGCCTGTCGTTCCGATCGCTGTACGTCGACCGTCGGGTGGAACCACA
Organism: Neolewinella xylanilytica; assembly: GCF_002934605.1. Lineage (GTDB taxonomy): Bacteria > Bacteroidota > Bacteroidia > Chitinophagales > Saprospiraceae > Neolewinella > Neolewinella xylanilytica. The sequence goes on along the minus strand of NZ_PTJC01000006.1, from coordinate 1,723,143 downwards.
CCTCCAGCCCCAGCTCCCGGCTGCGCTCGCGGAGGTACCAGACAACTTCTTCGGTGGTGGTCACGCCCGGCTGGATCACCCGTTCGCTAAAGGCCTCCGCGATAATGGCGTGGGCCACCTGCATGATTTGGCGGTAGACGGTCATCTCGGCGGGAATGCGGGTTTCCAACCAACCGATGGCCAGTTTTTCACCGCTGACGACCCGCTCATCCAGCGCGTCCGGCAGTGCCTCCATCAGCCGGTCGTAGTGGTAGCTACTGATGCCATCGGCCAGACCGAATTCCGCGCTACGGTTCACGGCGATCTTGCGGGGGTTCCTCGCTTCGATCAGTTCCGCCAGCTGCCGCCACTGGTCGGGTTGCTGCTCTTTGTCCCACGCCTTCTTGAACACCTCGCCTACGTCGTACCGGGCGCAAGCCAGGGTTTCCAGTGGTTTCCCTTCACCGGGGTCGTAAATGAGTAGCATGGTGGTGCGCCGGGCACCCATCCAGCTGCTGGGCAGCATCGTTTTTACCACGGCATCCTCGTTGTACTCGCGGGTGATCATCACCCACATATCGATCCCTTCTCGGCGCATCAGCTCCGGCACTACCGTGGCAAATCGTTCCTTTAGCCACCCGTCCCGGAGTTCCCCCTGCTGTTGTAAGGTCAAGATCTTCGGCATCGTACGTTGGGCCTGGAGGCCGGGCAGGGCAAAAAGCCCGAAGCATACAGCGAGTAATCCACGCATAGAGCAACTCAATTCGGGGGGTGAGGGAAGGCCCTAAAGGTATAGGCCACCGGGGTGATTACCTTTACTCCCGTGAAGAAAGCCCCCGCCATAGCGCTGCTGGTCGGTTACGCGATGCTGATCGCTACCCACGCCTATTACCCGAAGTGGCAGCAATCCGGTACGGAGGCCACGCTCAGCTACGACGTTTCCGGATATTACCTCTACCTGCCGGCGCTGTTCATCTACGACGACCTGCGGGAATTGGCTTTCCTGCCCGACATTATCGATCGCTACCACCCCACCTATGATCCCTACCAGGCCTTTGCCCACGAATCGGGTACGATGGTGATGAAGTACAGTGCCGGTCAGGCGGTGCTGTACGCTCCCTTCTTCGCGGTAGGCCATCTGTACGCCACCGTCTCGGAGGCGTATCCCGCCGACGGTTTTTCCCGCCCCTACCAGGTCGCCATATCGGTCGGGAGCTTGCTGGTAGCGTTCCTGGGGCTGTACGTGATGGCCGTCCTGCTCGGCAGGTATTTTCGACCGGGCACGGTCGCCGTCACCCTTCTCCTGCTTGTCTTCGGGACGAATTACCTCAACTACGCGGCCATCGACGGAGCCATGACCCACAATCATGTTTTCACCCTTTATGCCCTGCTCCTGTTAGTCACCGACAATTTATACCGCGGCAAGGATCGCGGGGTCGGAACGGGCGGTTTCCTGGCCATCGGTGCCATCCTGGGCCTGATGGCGCTCACCCGGCCGACCGAGATTTTGGCCGCTGTCCTGCCCCTGTTCTGGCTTATGCCCCTCCACCGCGACGGGCTTCGGCAGCGCCTTACTTTCATCGGCAGCCAACTCCCTAAGGTGGCGGTTGCAGCAATTGCCTGCCTGGCAATCGGGTCGCTGCAGCTTCTATACTGGCATCACGTTACCGGGAACTGGATCGTGTACAGCTACCAGGACCAGGGTTTCGACTGGCTGAGCCCCCACCTGATCGACGGCCTTTTCAGCTACAAAGCGGGTTGGCTTACCTACACCCCCCTGATGTGGTTCGCCGTATGGGGCTTCGGGGCGCTGTACGCGTATCAGCGCCAGCTGTTCGCCGCCGTCGCGCTGCACACCCTGCTTTTTATCTACGTAGCCTTTGCCTGGAGCGTATGGTGGTACGGCGGCAGTCTGGGACAGCGCACCATGGTTCAAGCGTACGCGGTCCTGGCCTTCCCCCTCGCAGCCACGGTCGGGTGGATCTGGGATCGAAAATTTTGGATTAAGGGAGTATTCGCCGCCATTTGCCTGACCTTCGTGGCCCACAACCTTTGGTTCACCCACCAGGCGCACCGCGGAGGCCTATTCGTTTCCGAATGGATGAACCGCTCCTATTACTGGCGCACCCTGTTCACTTTCGAGAAGCACCCGGACGATGCGTTTCTGCTCGATAATCCGGATTTTTACCGCGGCTCCCCCGAACGGATCGATACCCTTTACACCAACGATTTTGAGACACAGCCCACGAAGCTTTGCGGCATGGACCCGATCGAAGGTTCCGGGTCCGTCTGCCTGATCGACTCCCTGAGCAGTACCCCCGAGTTCCGGATCCCTGGCCCCTTCAAGTGGAAAGAATATATCCGGGCAACCGCTGATTTTTCTACCGGGGAGCACCGTTCCGGGATCCATAATTCAACCCAGCTGGTACTCCGCTTCTACCGCAACGGACAAGCGGATAAGTACCGGCTCATCCGGATTCACCGCGCCCTCAACCAGGATCCAAACCGCAGCCTGACCATCGAAGCCCGGGTACCTTACGACGGGGCGGATGAGGTGGCCGTTCTCGTGTGGAACGGCGGCGACGATAAATCAGCGGTACTGATGGATAATCTCGTGGTGATGAAGCTGGAATAAACCGCGGCTCAGCGTTCGGGAGGGTATCGGTAGAGCGTCCGGAGTAACTCTCCCGCGGGCTTACCGCCTGGTACAAATCCGACCCGGCGCCCGTCACGGTCCTCCTGGTGCCCCAGGTAGGAGGGCCACTTCCAGACAAACATGCCCGCTAGCCGTTCCGAACTACAGACGGCGGCGGAAAGGGCGGCGTAACAGCGGGCCTGGGCTTCCTCGCTAGCAACGCGGTCGCCTGCCTCGGCGTGCGGATTGCGCCAGGCACCCGCCACCGAGCGATAACCTACTTCCGTGAGCCACAGCGGTCGGTCGTGCACGCGGCTGGTGCTATCGGCCATCCGCATCCAACTTACGGCGCCTAAGGTGAGTTCCGCCGGGGTGGCTTCCGGATCGTCGGAAAGCGGGTAATAACTGTTCAGCCCCATCACGTCCAACTCCTCCCAGAAGCTGAACTGCTCGAATTCCTCGCCCCAGTTAGCGGCGTAGGTGAGCACGCCGTCGTAGCGATCGCGGATCCTCCGGATCATGTCCCGCCACCGCTCGGGATGTTTTCGGGTGGCCTGCACCAATTCCGTGCCGATGCACAGCGCGTAGAGCTCCTCCCGCTGGGCCATTTCGGCGTAGTGTAGGATCCATTCGCCGTAGGCCCGGAAGAACCTGTCCCATTCCGCATCGGTCGCGAAATCGATCGACCCCGGCCAGCCCCCCCGAACCCAGATTTGGGGTTTGAGCATGACGTAGAGCCCCCGGGCCTGGGCGTTGCGGATGGAATGGAGCACGGCGGAATCATTCTCCGCACCGTAGTGGTCCGGGATCGGGAAGGTATCCACCGGTCCCATTCCCCGCATAAAGGTATAGGGAACGATAGCCACCGCGTTAACGCCCAAGGACTTAAGGCTATCCATTGAAGGCCCTACCAGATCGCCACCGTAACCGTCGTGGCCCCGGTAGCCTTCGTGGGCGAAGGTCATCCCCCGCAGGAAGGTGGTGGGTAGAATGCGTGCTTCCGCTGGCGGCGGCCTATCCGTTTTGCTTCCGCCGTGACATCCGGATAAAAGTGTCAGCACGACCAGTAAAACCAGGGAAGCAGGAGCTCGCACGGCTAACGATTTACGTGTTCTATCCGGTTCGGATAATCGGTGATGATCCCGTCGACGCCCAGGTCGATCAGTTCGCGCATCCGGGCCACGTCGTTGACCGTCCAGGGAATGATGCGCATGTTCAGCGATCGGGCTTCGGCGACAATCCCGGCGGTTAACCCCCGCTCCCAAGGACTGTAAATTTCCGGCACGAAACCCAATCGTTCCATCTTTAGCGCCACCTCTCCGGGCGATTCGTCCAGGTAGGCCAGTGGCATATCGGGTGCCAATTCGTGGATGACGGCCAACATCGGCGGATCGAAGCACTGCAGGTTGACCAACTCCGGATGCCCCCAGTCGGCAACGTCAGCCAAGACCAAGCGGGCGAAGGCTTCCCGGTCGGGCACCATACTTGGCTGCCATTCCGGTTGATACTTCAGCTCGATGTTGTAGCGGGGAAGGTCGCGGCCCTGCTGCACACAGTACCGGTCCACGGCGGCGAAAACGGCGGCCAGGGTGGGTTTACTCGCGGGTCGCGATTGTTGCTCGGGAAATCGCGGGTGGGCCCGCTGCCCGCAGTCGTATGTGGCAATCTCCGTCACGGTCAGCTCACGTAATCGGACGGTATCGGTGATCTCGCCACCGGTCGGGGTCGAGCAGAATTCCGGCTCCATGTACGGATCGTGGCTAACGATGACCCGGTCGTCGCCGCTGATCACGACATCCAGCTCCAGGGTGGTCACGTCGGGATAGCTGAGGGCACGTAAAAAGGCGGGAATCGTATTTTCGGGCAACAGGCCGCGGGCACCGCGGTGCCCCTGCCAGTCGAACGTCGGATCGGTAGTGGAATGAGGAGTCATAGGACGGGCCCCGCAACTCAGCAGCAGGGAGACGGTTATTAGGGAATACTTGAAGGTATGAAACACGTGATCCTCTTCTTTTTGGTTGCCGGTTGGTGGGCGTCGGCCGCAGGTCAGTCCGACAGTCTGGAGTCCAAGGTACTCCGGCTGTTGGAAGTATCCGGGGCTGAAAACCAATTCGTTTCCTCGGCGATGAACATGATTGCCATGCAGGAAAGCCAGCCGGCCTTCGCGCAAATCCCGGCAGCCTGGTGGGAGAAATTTAAAGATAGGGTTCGCAACGAAGGCTGGGACAGTATCGCCCCTTCCCTGGCGGATATTTATTTGCAAAATTATACGGAGGCGGAAATCGACTACCTCATTGCGTACCACAGCCACCCCCTTACGCAGGCCATCATGGCCAAGCTCCCCGTCATACAGCAACAAAGCATGGAGGTCGGCCAGGCGTGGGGCGAGCGCATCGCCCGGGAGTTACAGGACCAACTAACCACCGACCCGGAAGGAAATTAAGTTATGTTATACCATTGGTTATTCTGGGTGGGGGCGCTTTTCGTGGTGATCTTTCTGCGGTATCTCGCCTTTAGCGGACTCTACCACTACCTGCTGCGGTTGCGGCTGCGCGATCGCCTCCGGCACCGCATATTTCACTATGAGGTGGGCGCCGGGGCGCAGGTGCAAACGGAAATCAAACGCTCGGCGATCGTCTCCCTGATCTTTGCCGGATTTGGGATCGCCGTGCTCTTCCTCTGGCAGGCGGGTTGGAGCCAGTTGTACCTCTCTTTGGATTCAGGGCGGGATTACTTCTGGCTCGTGGCCGGGCCACTTATCTTCCTCTTTGCCCAGGAGACGTATTACTACTGGGTGCACCGCTGGATGCACCGGCCCGGAATTTACGAGCGGGTGCACCGCTGGCACCACGAGAGCATCGAAACCACGGCCTGGACGGCCTTTAGTTTTCATCCCATCGAGGCGGTACTCCAGGCCGTCTTCCTGCCGCTCAGCGTACTTCTTATCCCCATGCACGTCTTCGCCTTCTTGCTCCTGCTGACGGTCATGACGCTCTCCGCGACCATCAACCACGCCGGCATCGAAGTTTTTCCGGCCTCCTGGGGGCGCGTACCGTTGCTACGCGGACTCATCGGCGCCACCCACCACGATGTGCACCACAAGCAGGCGCGCTTCAACTTCGGGCTCTATTTCACCTTCTGGGACCAGTGGATGGGGACCGAGAGCCCGAAGTTCGCCGATCGCTTCCGGAACGTTACCCGGCACCCGCGCTCCGGCGCAAAGAATTAGCCCTTTTCCATGGTACACTTCCAGGCGTGGTACTGAAAAATGCGCTCCCGCCTCAATACCCGCTCGCCGTCGATGCGCCAGCCGCGGTCTAGCAAGGCGTTGCGGTAGGCTCCGGCCCCGTGTTGCTGCGGATGGAGCGCATCTCCCGGCAGCGCGCGAAAAATGGGCAATAGCCAGGCGTGGCGGTGCACGTCGCTGGTCAGGAGCAGTTCGGTTCCGGGTTCGGCCATTGCCGTTAGGGCATCCAGCCCGGCCGCCCAATCACGTACGTGATTGATGGCATTAAAGCAGTAGAGCTGCCGGAATGGCCCCAAGTCAACGGCGTCCTCCAGCATTAGCGGTAGAAAACGTACTGCGGGATAGGCCGAGCGGGAAAAGACGTTCAGCCCTTCATACCGGTCCAGTAAGGGGTCAATCGCCGTTACCCGTTGTCGGTCGTGCAGCGCGATATAGACCCCGGCGGGCCCGCAGCCTACGTCCGCAACACTTACGCCCGGAGCGACGGTCCAATCCATCTCCTCCAGGACCCGATGCCAGTAGCGCTCCTTTTCCTCCAGATAATCGGCGACCGGTTTACGTTTCAAATAGGCGCGCCACCAACGCCATTCCAGCGCCTGCGCCAGTTGCCACCTTACGTTTTGGAATGTACCCACGGCTGCAAGGTAGGCTTCCGGACGAATCCCCGGGCATCTTCACAACAACAGCCCCGCCCCGCGCCTTTCATCTTGAACCTAAGATGAATAGTATGAACTTCAATGTCGGCGATCGGGTCAGTCTGTTAAGGACGGGCAAAGCGGGAACGATATCCGGAAAATTGGCCAACGATACGTACCAGGTCCGGCTGGACGGTGGTTTGGGCCACCTCCCGGCTCCCGGGCACGCGTTGGCACTCCTGGATGCGAACAGCCCGGCACCCGCGCCTGCCGCCCCCCAACAACCCGCCACCGGGCGCGGCAACGATCGTACCGACACCGGGATCCAGCTGGCCTTCGACCCGATCTTTAACGACGACGGCGATCCGGAGAAGTACCAACTTTACCTGATCAACGGTACGCGCAATAAGATCCTTTACGAAATAAAGGTGAAGACCGGCGATCGGCAGCGCAGCAGTAAGTTCGGCCCCCTGACCGCTTACGAGAAACTCCGACTGGACCTGGTTCCGTACGCCTGGCTCAACGAAAGGCTGACCGTCGAGCTCGATGTCCGCGCCGTGGTCGAAGGCGGTACGGGACCGCGGCATTTCCACGAGCTGAAGGTTCGGCCCAAGCAGTTCTTTAGCAGCTTCCGGGACGTGCCCGAACTGCGGCACGAGGCGCATCTCTTCGTAGTATTTCCCCACCTTAAGGCTACCTCGGTAGCGGAACGGGAAGCCCCCGCCTCTACGCTGCGGGAGATTACCCGCGCCCAGCTGAAGAGCAAGCCACCCCAGGCGCAACCGGCCCAGCGGCCACCGTCCTTGCAGGACCGCGGCAACTTCGACCCCGTCCTCGACCTGCACCTCACCGCGCTGGTGGACGACCCGGCTTCGGTGCCGAAGGATAAAGTACTGTCCCTGCAGATGGAGCACTTCGACCGCTTCGTCGACAAGGCGCTGCGCCTCGACGTGGAACGGATCTACATTATCCACGGCCTCGGTAACGGGATTCTGAAAACGGAAATTCACCAAAAGCTGGAGCACGTCCCGTTCGTCCGCAAATTTTCCAACGATTATCACCCGAAATACGGCTACGGCGCCACGGAGGTGATCTTCGATTCCTGACAAAAACACGCACTCAACCGCCGATTAAGCCGTTATTGCACCACGAAATCTATACCAAATGAAACACCTAACCCTGTTGCTCCTAGGCCTGGCATTTTTCGGCTGTAACAAAGCCAAGATCACCGAGTTGGAAACCAAGTTAGCCAGTAGCGAACGGGAAAACCAACTTATCCGGGGCCAACTGGAAACCGTGCAACGTACCAACGGCGATTTACTGAACCGGATGGAAGACCTTTCCGTCATCTCGAAGGAAGGGGCCACGAGTATTCGCGAAAGCCTGCAGTCGATCAGCGGGCAAACCAGCCGCATCAACGAACTGAACCGCAGTATACAGCGGAAAGACAGCATGGCCTTGGCTCTGGTGATGAACCTGAAGCGCAGCCTGGACAACATCAACGACGAAGACGTACAGGTGGAAGTGCGGGGCGGAAAAGTTCACGTCAGCATCAGCGACAACCTGCTCTTCAGCAGCGGATCGGCCCGCCTCAATCCGGCCTCGGAACGCGTGCTCGACAAAGTTAGCCGGGTGCTCAACGACCACAGCGACCTGAGCATCATCGTGGAGGGGCACACCGACAACATCCCCATTAACAGCAACAGCATTAAGGACAACTGGGAACTAAGCACCATGCGGGCCGCCGCCGTGGTGCGGAAGCTGGTACAGAATTTCGGAGTAGATCCGTACCGACTAACCGCGGCCGGCCGCGCCGATAACGATCCACGGGGCGACAACAGCACCGCATCGGGCCGGGCCCGTAACCGCCGCACGGAGATCGTGATCACCCCCGCCCTGGATGAATTCTTCAACCTTGCTCAAGACCCCGGGATAGCGGGATAGCCGGAATTGCCGGCGTGACCTCCGCGCGAATCCGGGGAACCGCCAGCCGGGCCACGAGGGGGCGGCGGCACACGATGTACCCATCCTTCACCGGAAGATCGAGCACCGCATTGACGGGAAAGGTGCGCATATTTCGGTCGTCGATCATTTTCAACGGCCAGCTCCGCTCACTCTCCAGGGTAAGGTTCAGGACGGCCCGCCGCTCATCGTATTCGGCATGGACGACGGTGGCATCCAGTGTGTCGTTGCGGGTACCCACGAAGAGATTGCGGGCATTGAAGTTCCCCTGGGCGTCCAGGGGATTCTCTTTGTCTTCCACGTTAAGGGTAAGGTGCCACTGAAAGGCATATTGACCGGTGTTTCGCCGGTGCAGCTCGAAGCGGGTCCCGACCAGGTTGACCAACGGATGGGCGCTGGTCCCGATGCGTTGCAGCACGGGAATGCGCAATTCAGGAACGGAGCCGCCGGCGGGCAACACCAGGTCGTACGACACCGGGACGGTCTCGATTTCCCGGCTCTCAAACAGCGTGGAAGCCGTATATCCGGTTAGGGAAAAGGAGAGACCTTCGTTGTCCGCTTCCACCGCCAGGCTAGGATACTCCTGGTATACCCCCGCACCGACGTTCTGCACCTGCCAGCCAGCACCCGCGAGGGAGGCCGGCAAGCCGGGTACTTCCACGGTGTGGCGATGGGCGGCGGCTTCGCGCAGGGGTACGGTTCTTTCAGCGATGGCGGAAAGATTGGCGAAGTAATCCGCGATCTCATATGGATCGGGCAGCCGGTAAAAAAGTCTTTCCCGGGTGTAGGGTCCTTCGAAGTCGGTATAGACGATGGTTTCCCAGTCGGTGGCGGAAAAGGTATTCTCCTGCTCCCGGCGGTGCGACAGGCTGCTGTTAACCTTGGCGGTAAACGGTAGGGCGACGTTCAGGCCGACCGATTGCTCGGCGGCCATGACCTCCTTGCTGTCGGTGAGGTGCTTGATGACGATGCCATCGAATTGCTTCAGGTAAAAGGCTTCCCCGTTGTATTCCGGGTGCTCCTGGTAGAATTGCCAGAGTCGGGCCATCAGTTGGGTAGTACGGTCGTCATTGGCCCCGAGTATTTTCGAGAGGGGGCTTTCGAAACTACCCGCCATAGCCAGTACACTGCTGTTGCGTTTGGCGTCGGTATCCAGGGCCGCCGCGAAGGCGGCGTATGGGGGTTTGAGTCCGACATCCAGGGCGGCCTTCAGGTAGCCCCCGCAGTTCTTCGTCACCACGAATGCATCGAAGCCTTCGCGGGGCTGGGGCAGCAGCTCTACGCCCTCGGAGGCGGTGTAGAGCAGATTGGTTGGTGAATAGCGGATGTCGTCGAAGGCGGCCGTGGTTTCCGGCTTGGAAAACACGTAGCTGAGCAATCCGCCGCCGTTGATATTGGCCTTTTCCACCCGGGTGCGCAGGGTGCGGGAACCGAGGAATTTTTCGATGGTCGGCGGCGTATAATCCCGGGTACCTTCGCTCTTCGTAAACCCGCAAAAATCGTAGTGTCGCTCGAAGACATCCTGGAGGGCTCCGCCCAAAAATAGGCGGCTAAAGCCGCGTTCGGGTGGCCAGCTGGCTTCATCCCGCTTTTTCCTTCGCTGCGCTTCCCCGGTTGCGGGTAGCAATAGCAGTGGGATAAAGAGAATGAGCAGCAAACGAATTTCGCGCATAGTGTAAATGGGTGAACCGTTACTAAAGGGCGTCGGGCCAAGGGTTATTGTACGAAGCGGCCGGGTGTTTTTACCAAAGACTCAATTGCGGCCTCCGGCGTCGGTGAAAGGGCTCGAAGTCGTATTCTGGCCAATCGAGGGGTTCGGCAAAATATTTCCTTTTGGCGATTGCGTACTGCTGTTGGATCACCTCGGCGATGGCGCCGCTCCCGTGCTGCCGGATTCCGAAGCGCTTTTCGCCGAGGTGGCCACCGCGGCAATCCCGGATGCGATTGAGGATACGGTCCGCGCGGTCGGGGTAGGTGCGCTGCACCCAGTCGGTAAAGATATCGGCAATGTCGTCGTTCAGCCGTACGATATTGTAACCGATGCGACGGGCGCCGGACTCCGCGGCCCGTTTCGCGATCCCGAGTACTTCATGGTCGGTGAGGCCCGGGATGACCGGAGCGATGTTGACCATCACGGGAATGCCCGCGGCACTCAACGTCTCCACGGCCGCAAAACGCTGGTGAATACTGGCCGTCCGGGGTTCGAGCATTCGCCTGATAGGCTCCTGTAGGGTCGTGATGCTGAAGCAAACATGCACCAGCTTTTTGGCGGCCATTTCCCGCAAGATGTCCAGGTCGCGGACCACCAGGCTATTCTTGGTGATAATCCCCACGGGATGCTGGAACTCCCGGAGCACTTCGAGGCAGGCGCGGGTAATCCCAAACCGCTTCTCCGCGGGTTGATAACAATCCGTATTGCCGGACATCATGATCGCCATCGGCTGGTAAGTTGGCTTGCGCAGGGCGGCACGCAGAAGATCGGGTGCCTCCAGCTTATACAGCACCTTGGTTTCGAAGTCAAGGCCTGCACTGTAGCCCCAGTAGGTATGGGTAGTGCGCGCAAAACAATATACGCAACCGTGTTCGCAACCCTGATAACTGTTCAGGCCATAGCCATTACCCAAATCGGGGCTGGTGATCTTATTGAGAATCGTTTTCGGGTGGGTGGGAATGTACTCGGTACGCAGCTCGTCTTCCGGGTCGGGAAACTCGTCGTAGCGCAGGTTATGGTAGGGGTTGGCGGTGTTGATCTGCGCGCCCCTACCCTTTCGAAGCGGTGTAGGATGCTCCATCAGCGGCGCTTTAGTCGGATGGCATTACCGATGACCACTACGTCGGAGAAGGCCATGAACAGGGCCGCCCACATCGGATTGAGGTAACCCAGCGCGGCCAGTGGTATGGCAATGATGTTGTAACTGAAGGCCCAGAAAAGGCTTTCCCTGATGGTTCTGAGGGTGAGCTCGGCGATCCTGCGACCTTCTACCAGCAGCGACAGGTCGTCTCGCATGAGTACTACCTGGGCCGCGTCGAGGGCAGCCGCGCTGGCACCCCCGAGGCTAATACCGAGGTTCGCCCGACTCAGGGCCGCCGCATCGTTGATCCCGTCGCCTACCATCGCGGTGGGTTGGCGGTCGCTGAGTTCCGTGATTTTTGCCAGTTTTTGTTCGGGTAGCTGTCCGGCGTAAACCTCGTCGATACCCACCTCCCTGGCTACCCGGTCGGCCTTTTCTTTGCGGTCTCCGGTGAGCAATACGGTTTTCAGGCCCCGATCGTGCAATTGACCGATCAGATCCGCGGCACCCGGACGGAGTTCGTCTACCAGGGTGAACCAAGCCAGGACAGTATCTCCCCGTTTAAGGACTACATCGGCGTCGGCCACTTCCCCGCGGGGGGCTCCGAGATAGAACGGACCGGAGGTGAGGCCCAGGCCGGCGGTTTCCTCGACATTTAATTGCCCGACGAAGGATTGGTAGGCAGCATCGCGTGGGTCGGCCATCTCCGTTTTCCAGAGGTGATCCCGGATGGAACCGGCGATGGGATGGGAACTGTAGGCTTCCATTTCAAAGATCAGTCGGCGAACCAGGCGCGGGTCGTGGCTAGGGGCGGTTTCGAACGTACCGATATCCAACTGTCCGGTGGTCAGGGTACCGGTCTTGTCGAAAACAATGCGGGTTACGCCGGCGAAGGTCTCTACCGTACTCCCTCCTCGAATGAGCACACCGATTCTTGCCAACCGACCAACTCCCACCATTACCGCGGTGGGGGTCGCGAGTCCCATGGCACAGGGACAGGAAATCAGCAGCACCGCAATCGCGTTCATGAGCGCCTGGGTAGCGGTGGCGTATCCCGTTCCCCAGCCGACGAGGAACGTAAGTACACTGATGCCGATCACTACCGGTACGAAAATGGCACTTATGCGATCGGCCATCCGCTGGAGATCCGGCTTGTCGGCCTGAGCCGTCTTCACCAGCTCGATGATGCGGGCCAGGGTTCCATCACGGTAGGTTTCGGTCACCTCGTAGGTCGTCTGACCGGATACGACCAGGCTACCCCCGAGCAGTCGGTCGCCCTTGGCCTTTTCCACTGGCAGGCTTTCTCCCGTGAGCATAGCTTCGTTAACGCTGAGGCGGCCTTCTAGGACCGTTCCGTCGAGCGGAATTTTATCCCCGGTGTTGGCCCGCACGAGGTGCCCGGGTTTTACTTCCTCGACCGCTAAGCTCACCAGGGCACCGCTAGGCATCACTACCCGGGCCTTGTCTTCCTTGAGCTCGGTTAGGGCACTAATCGCGGTGGTGGTCCGGTCGACCGCCCTGGCTTCCAGCCAGTTGCCCACCAGTACCAGGGTAATGATGGTGGCCGCCGTTTCAAAAAAATAATAGTTCGGATCCTGCCAGTAAAGACCGACCAAACTGTATACGAAAGCGGCGGTAGCGCCCAGGAAAATGAGCACGTCCATATTGAGCATGCGCTCCCGCAGACCGGACCAGGCGGACCTACCGAAATGGAGTCCGCCCACCAGGTATACGGGCAGGGTAAGACCGAATTGCACCCAACCGTTGTCCAGGGGGGTGGCGACCCCGGCGACCATCATAAAATGGTTCAGCAGCAAGGGCATCGTCAGCGTGGCACAGATCATCAGCCGCTGTCCGGGCGTGAGCGAGAAATTCCTGTCGGAGCCGGCAGTGGCCTCGTTCCCGACCACCGTATAGCCTAATCGCTCGATTCCGTTTCGGATTTCCTGTGGATCCAGCCCCCCGTCAGTAGGACGGTAGCGCACTTCCCGCGTCTGGAAGTTCACCATAACGTCTTCGAGGCCCTTACGCTCCAAAAAGCGCTGAATGGACATGGCGCAATTGTTGCAATCCATACCGGTAACCTCCAATTCTACGATGTCTGGGCGCTTTGTCACGAACCTAATTGCTTTTGTGCACTTCAATAGGTAACGTCCTGACGGACAAAACAGTTAAACCAATGTTATACCATATGAAAACCTTTCAATCACTACTTTTCCTCTCCCTGCTGTTCACCTTTAGCTGTGGTGGGGATACCGACCAGGGTGCAATGGATCAGGGCGGCGTCGAAGAAGAAGAAGGCGCGGAGCTGATCGGGACCGGCAACCCCGGGAACGAGGACATTCAGCTGACCGACATGCCACCCACCGAGGGTTTCCCGAACGCCAGCATCGACGATTGGTCCTACGATGGCGGCACCTTCACCTACGAGGTAAGCGGCTACACCTTCGGGCAGATTACCGAAGATGCCGACGAGCTGATGTGCGCCAATTCCGACCAGGGTCAGCACGTTCACCTCATCATCGACAACGAACCCTACATCGCCAAATACGAGCCCACCTTCGATGAGCCGGTTCAGGACGGAGAACACCACATTCTCACCTTTTTGAGTCGGAGCTACCACGAGTCGATTAAAACCCCGGCTGCCCACCGCGCGGTAATGGTCACGGCCTCTAACGGCAGCTTTTCCAGCGAACAGGAAATTACCGAGCCGATGCTCTTTTACAGCCGGCCGAAGGGTACCTATGTGGGCCGCTCCCAGACCGAAAACGTCATGCTTGATTTTTATCCGGTAAATGCGCCCATCGGCGACGAATACCAGGTTAAAGCCAACGTCAACGGTAAGGAGTTCCTAATCGACGAGTGGAAACCCTACTACCTCGAAAACCTGCCAATGGGTGAGAACACCATCACGCTTACCCTGATGCAGGGAGACAGTATTGTCGACACCCCCCTCAACCCCGTACGCAGAACCTTTACCCTGGAAGCCGATCCGATGGAAGAATCGCGGAAGTAACCCTCCGGAAAAGGCCTTATACAAAAGCCCCGGTACCATGAATGGTACCGGGGCTTTTTTCGTTAACCGCTGCTTGTAGGAAACAAACAAAGGGGGCGCAAGCCGGAAAGGGTTAATCGAAGCGGGTGATTTCTCCCGTCCGAACCCGGTGCAGGTAATCCTGGAGCGCCCGACGCACGTTCGGCATCAGGATGTAGAGTCCCATAACGTTGGGGAAACACATGGCAAAGATCATGGCGTCTCCGAAGTTAAATACGGCAGACGCGGAGATCGCCGAACCGATGACGACAAAGAGGCAGAAGATGATCTTGTAAATCGCCTCATTGAGCTTGGACTCTCCGAAGAGGTACGTCCAGGCTTTGAGTCCATAATAGGACCAGCTGATCATCGTGGAAAGCGCGAACAGAATGACCGCAATGCTCAGTACGACCGGAAACCAGCTGATAACCGTTTCGAAGGCGGCGGAGGTAAGGGTGATGTCCCCAACGGTTCCGGCCACCTTATTGGCAAAGGCCGTTTCCGCGCCGTAGCCTCCATAGTTGGTAATGATGATCACCAGGGCGGTCATGGTACAAATGACTACCGTATCGATAAAGGGTTCCAGGAGGGCCACGATGCCCTCGCTGATCGGTTCGTCGGTCTTGGCGGCGGAGTGGGCGATGGATGCGGAACCTATGCCGGCCTCGTTACTGAAAGCAGCCCGCCGAAATCCCTGGATCAAAACACCGACAAATCCACCGTAGAGAGCATCGGCGTTGAAGGCATTGCTAAAGATGATGCCGAACGCGGCGGGAATGTCCGTGATGTGGTAGCCGAGAACCACCAGCGAAGCAAGTACGTAAACCCCTACCATGAAGGGTACTACCTTGTCCGTTACCTTGGCAATGCTCTTGATCCCACCCAGAATAATCAAACCAACCGTGACGGCCATGAGGAGGCCAAATATCCAGCCGCGTTCGTAAAAGAAGCTGTTCACCCCGCCGGTAACTTCGGTCAGCTGCTGGGTGGCCTGGTTGATCTGCACCATGTTTCCGCCCCCGAGGCTTCCGCCAATACAGGCAATGGAAAACATCACGGCCAACACCTTTCCGAGGACGGCCCAGCCGGGTCCCTTTTCCTTCAGCCCCCGGTCGAGGTAATACATCGGCCCCCCGGATACGGACCCATCGGCGTGGACGTCCCGGTACATCAGGCCCAGCGAACACTCAACGAATTTCGACGTCATGCCCAGGAGACCGGCGATGATCATCCAGAAGGTAGCTCCCGGTCCACCCAATGCGACGGCGAAAGCGACTCCGGCGATGTTGCCGACCCCTACCGTGCCGGAAAGTGCCGCCGTCAATGCCTGAAAGTGGGAAACTTCCCCCTGGTCGTCCGGATCGTCGAATTTTCCACTCACGACGTCCAGGGCGTGCTTGAATGCGGTAATGTTGATGAATCCCATGTAAACGGTAAAGACCGTAGCGCCGATGATCAACCAGGGTAAAACGAAGGGAATATCGAAGTCCCCTACCGGTACGGTGAAGAAAACAATGGACTCCACGACGGCGGTGATGGGCTCAAAAACGGCCTGAATCTTTTCGTCGATGGTCGAGGTAGCGGTTCCGGCTGCCGGCTCCACACCCGGATCCTGCGCAAAGGCCAACATGGGTAAAAGGAAAGCGGCCAGGAGCGTGTGTAAGCGTTTCACCATAGGAAGATTGGGGTTTGAAAATCGCAAGGTAAGTACTTTTTAAAACCCTTCCGGAGATTGTACGGAATCGGGCTGGCACTACCTATTCTGCCCGGTCGCAAGCTATACAAGGGGTTTTTCCGTAGATGTACTACCTTACACCTTTCGCCTATGTCCGTCTCCTCCTCTGCCACCGATACCGAGTTATTCACTTCCCTGCGGGGGGGTGAGGCCTCGGCACTCGACGAGTTGTTCCGGCGGCACTATGTTCCGCTGTGCCGTACCGCTATCCGATTGGTTCGTGATCCCGCCGCGGCGGAAGACATTGTCCAGGACTTCTTCGCCCTGCTTTGGACCAAGCGGACGAACCTGCCGTCCGACACGCCGGCGGTAGGTCCCTACCTGCGCACGGCGGTACGCAACCGGAGCCTCAACTATCTGCGCGACCGAAAACGGATCCCCGTTGGCGACGGTGAGGTACCCGAAACGGCGGCCGACCGATCCCAGCAGCCCGCCGCCGTGCTGGAAAACGAGGAACTACAGCAACGGATTAACGCGGCGATCGACCGGCTGCCGGAACGCTGTCGCCTCGTATTCGTGATGAGCAAGCTCGAACACATGAGCCACCGCGAAATTGCCGATGGACTGGACATATCCGTCAAAACGGTAGAAAATCAAATGACGCGGGCGTATAAATTTCTCCGGCAGTATCTGTCGTGCTTCCTATTTTTAATTTCCCTGATTCATGGTTAATTTGAACCTATCGCGTCAGCCAACGGACGAAAATCCACCAATTGAGGCCCTTACCTTAGGGGGGGCTACCTACCTTTGGGGTCACCCTGACGAAGCTAACACTCACGCAACGTCCTCATGAAATTAGATCAGCACGACATAGACCGCTTGGTTACCAACTATCGGGAGGATTATACTCCCGATGTGGAACGCGGACTGATCCAGCTTCACGCCCGTCTCACCCCCGTCCGGCAATTGTCGGCACCCCGTAAAAAGCGCTATCCCTATCTGCTGGGTGCCGCCGCTGCCGTCCTGCTCATCGTAGCGGCCGTATTCTTGTTTAGCGGCGACGGTCGGACCTATCTTTCCAACGACGATGCACCCATTGCCATGTTTCTCCTGCCCGACGGCAGTCAGGTGAGTTTGCAGCAGGGCAGCCGCATAAGCTACGATCCCGATCGCTTTAATGAACAGGACAGAGCCTTAAATTTGGAAGGACAGGGCTACTTCGAGGTCACGCACGACCTTGCCCGCCCTTTCCTGGTTAGCAACGGCAGCAGCGTCGTCCGGGTAACCGGAACCGCCTTCAACGTTCGCGCGGACGCCGATCTACTGGAAGTTGAGGTCTCGGAAGGCTCCGTCCTCGTCAAGACGGACCAGGAAACGCTTCCGGTCGGAGCTATGGAGTTCGCCACCGTGGCCACCGGGCAACCCATGGTGCACGATCGGGCTCCTCACCTCAACCACCACGCCTGGCGTACCGGCGTCCTGAAATTCGACCATACGCCCATCTCCGAGGTCCTGACCTACTTTACCGACAACTGGGGTATCGTGTGTGATTGGGAGCACGGCCAGGCCTGTGATTATCCGGTAAGCGGCAATTTTAATAGCACCGATGCGACCGCCGTACTGCACGATATCGCTAAACTAGGTGGGCTGACGCTTCGTTCCATCGGCGATGACGCCAAACATTTTCAACTTTCCGGGCGCTGTAAACAATAAAAACCCGCAATTATGAGGGGGTTGCAATGGCTACTACTGGTCATCGGCGTTACAGCGACCCTAGCCTTGCGGGCACAGGACAATCCATCCATTTTTTTACCCGGCGGAACCTATACCCTCGAGGAGGCTTTGGTGGCCCTCACCGAACAGGGCGCCTCCATTAGCTACCGGCCGGACCAGCTCCCGACCACCGTCATCGACCTCACGGAGGATATCCGCACTCCTTCCGCCTGGCTCGATTGGTTGCTGCGCGATACCGAACTAACCTACGAGCGAGGATCTGCCGGTCTGCTGATCCTGCCCGACGCGGCCCTTTTGGCGCGCACGTACACCCTGTACGGTATGGTGAGCGACGCGGTCAGCGGCGAGCGACTCATCGGCGCCACGGTCCAGCTCACGAATGCCAAAGCCGGCACCATATCCAACGAATACGGATTTTACACGCTGTCCACATCGGGTGGTCGGCACCGCCTCCGGGCGACCTACATCGGTTACCGGCCACTGGAACAGGACATCCTGCTGCGCTCCGACACCCAGATCAATCTTCGGCTGACCCCCAATAACGAACTACCCCAAATCATTGTCACGGCGGTGGAAAATGGGGAGGGGGACGCCAGGTACTTCGAGACCGGCACCCGGATCGGCCATTCGGAGGTTTCCCAATTAGGTGGTCTTCTGGGAGAAGACGACCCGCTGCAACTGGCCCGTCTGCTCCCGGGAGTGACCAGCGGAGCGGAAGGGATCGGCGGTATGCTGATCCGGGGCAGCGAAGCGGGGCACAACCTGATCCTCCTGGACGGCGTACCGGTGTACGGCCTGAGCCACGCCGGCGGGCTCTTCAGCATCTTCAGCAACCAGGCCATCCGTCGGATTGACCTGTACAAGGATGCGATCCCCGCTCGCTTCGGTGGCCGAATCGGCGGGGTGCTTGATGTCCATACCCGGGACGGTAACCTGTACGAGAACGAACTCTCCGTAGGCAGCAGCCTCCTCTCCGCTCAGGTAGCGGCCGAGGGGCCCATCCGGGTGGGAGAAAGTTCCTTCCTGCTTACCGGACGGTATTTCTGGGCGAGTAGTTTGATCCGGCGATTCAGCGAAGCATACAAACGGCAACGGGGGCGGCGCGGCGCGATGAGCTACGACGTTTACGATATTAACTTCAAGCTCAATCAACGGGCGGGGAAGCGGGGGCGGATCTATCTGAGTGTCTATTCCGGGCTGGACGATTACACGAATTATAGCTGGCAATCGGACACGATCCGACAACTCTCTCAGGCAGGTACGCTCATGACGTATCACGCTCCCGTCGCGCGGCGCGAGAGTGTCCACTGGGGAAATACGGTGGCCGCCCTGCGGTATAACCATGTTTTTAGCGAGAAAATGTTCGGCAACTTCCGGTTGTCGTACAGCGACCTGCAAACCGCCTCCACCTTCGAGCGCTCGGATAGCTTCAAGACGGTCAACAACGGGGACTACGAGGGGAAGCTGGTAAGTGGAAATTATCAGTCGAGTATTCGGCAAATCGGTTTTGCCTTCGACGGTCAGTACAGTATGGGCAATACGTCATTCCTGCGCTTCGGCGCCGAAGTGAACGACCATCGCTTTACCCCTTCGCTGCTCACGGATACCATCCGGCTGGATCATTACGGTAGCGAAGCCGGACCGACCGAGTACAACCCCCTCCAGCTTGCGGCGTATGCGTCGCTCGGCGGGCACCGCGGCAATCTGTATTACCGGCTCGGTTTGCGGGTAAACACCTGGATGGAAGGGGGTGGCAGGTTTACCTCCCTGAGCCCCCGCATTATGTTCTCCGGCCCGCTCACCGACCACATCGACTGGCAACTCAGCTACGACCGGACGGTACAGCCCGTCCACCTCCTCGGAAGTTTCGTGATCGGCGTTCCGTCCGACTTGTGGGTACCGTCTACCGCAGACATCGCGCCCGCCGTATCCCCACAAATCAGCGGGAAACTCACCTTCCACCCCGCACCCACTTGGTCATTTACGACCGCGGCTTACTATAAGTCGATGCAGGGATTGATTGCCTATTCCGAAGGACAGCAATCTTCGGAAACGTGGAAAGATGAGCTGAGCCGCGGCACGGGAAAAGCCTACGGTCTGGAAACGAGCCTGCAGCGCAACCGGGGAAAAGTGAGGGGATGGTTGAGCTACACGCTGGCACGTAGCGAACGCACGTTCGACCTCCTGACGAACCAGGGAAGTACCTTCCCTTTCCGCTACGACCGCCGCCACTCCGTTAATCTCTTGTTAATTTATCAGCTTGGCGAGCGCACCACCCTTACGGGCAGTTGGCGATACGAAACGGGCCTGGCGTACAGCATGAGCGAAATTATTTTCTCCAGCCCCATTGACTACGGCACGCCGAATACGCCCTTGACCGAAGAACGGAACGGCTTCCGAATGCCGGCCAATCACCGGCTGGACCTCAACCTACACACCAATCTCAGCTCCGAGAATAGTCGATTTACGCACGCCATCGACGTCGGGCTCTACAACGTTTACGATCGCCATAACCCGATTTACTACGAGACCCGTCCGGAGTGGACCACGGGCGAGACGGGGCCGGAAAGCCGCGATCAATTCTACAAGATCTTCGTGACCCCCTTGCTGCCGACCCTGAGTTACCGGCTTACGTTTAGTTCCGGCGGCAGGGACGTATTTGGAAGATAGCGGACAAAGCGGTAAATTCACTCATTATGCCGCTATCCTTCACCGTCACGCTCCGCACCCTTTCCGCGCTGTTCCTGAGCTCGGTGCTGCTAGTTGCGTGTGAAGAGCCGGTGGACCTGGACTTACCCGATCGAAAGAGCCGTTTAGTACTTAGTTCCAGCTTTCTGCCGGAGCAAGCCGTCGTGCTACAGGTGTCCGCCACCCGCCCCAGAGGGACTCCTTCCGGCATGCATATCACGGACGCCCGCGTGTCGCTCTTCGAAGGAATGGACCTGGCAGAGGAACTCACCTACTTTCCGTCGACGGAAACGGACCGGCCCGGCACCTACCGCACTACCACCTTCAAGCCCCAGATCGGCCGGCAGTATACCATCCACGTCTATGCCCCCGGCTACGACCCCGTTTCGGCCGTGTCTTCCATTCCCGAACCCGTTGGCATCAGTTCGGTCACGGTGGAAGGACTGAGCGTTTCCCATGAGGAGGCAGCGTCGGTGTACGATTACCGCCTGTTGGTCGACTACGCGGACCCCGAAGCGGAAACCAATTACTACGACCTGCGCATCAGCCAGATGGTCGTTCCCTTCAAACTCGGTAGCAGCGGGGACACGATCCGTATGCAACCTTACCTAAAGGGGCTGACTACTCCCATCCACGAAGCCGCCGGAGGGCAGACCATTAGCATCTTACTTCAGGACAAAGCAGGTGGACCGTTGGTCGACGTTCACCTTCAGAGCCGCCTGGACCCGGCCACGGAACTACTGGGACAGGTGATTGCGGAACTCCGTACGGTAAGCCCCGAATACTACTTTTACCAGCGCAGCATCATGCGCCCGGACGAAATGCCCAACAGCGGCCTCAAAGACCCCGTTGTCATTTACAACAATGTGAGCAGCGGCCTGGGCGTGTTCGCCGGGTACACTTCAGTACAGAAGGGACTAACGCTTCCGGGACCAGGCAATTAGCCCCGTACGGATACGTCTCTTACCACGAAGGTCTCCGCCCAACGATCGTGCAGCGCGCGGTGCCAGGGGTCGGAAATAAGCCATACCGCCGAGAAGATCGGAAAACTGTTTCCCATGCTGACGAAGAAATTCTGGCTAAGGGGAAAGGTGTTCATGTACTTGTTGTACGCCCACAGGTCACCCACTTCCTGGATCCCGGCCGACTGGGCCAGCCGAATGTACACAAAGAGGGTAACGAAAGCGGAGATCGCCCAGGGAAGGTACCGGAGCAGGCTTTGGTTGAAGTCGATCCGTAAATTGGTCCCCCGGTCCACGACCCGCAAACGCATGATCCACTTACCGATGGTGAAGCCAAGTCTGGCCTCGAGTATGGGTTTGTAAGCAAAGGAGATCAACCATACCGCCACGATGCCCAATAGGCTCGGTTGCCAGACCATGAAGTAGTATATGCCAAAGGAGAGCGGGCCGAGCACCACGGCATCGATGATGGCGGCCGCCAGCCGGGGCAGAAATCCGGCCGTGGGGATGGTGGTCGGATCGGGGAGTTCGTTCAGTGCTTGAGAGGTCAAATCGGTATGTCGGGCTATCGGCTAAGAACGACCGTACCCAGTTCCCGGGCCAGGTCGCGCCGCATTTCATCAAGTTTCATTTGTACTTTAAGATGGGTCTTTAGTTTACTGAAGTTTCCATCTTTTTCGTAGCGGGCGATCAGGCCGGCGTTATCGCGGCACTTACGCTCAATCTTTTCCATGCGGAAAATGCGGAGAAAAATTTCTGCGGTCAAGCGGTGATTTTCTTCCGGCATCTTCTGGCTTAAACGTAACCCGTACTTCTCCCGCCAGTTCGGACTGTAGGTGTAGGGGGTTGCCACGGCATCGATCGCAATCTGCCGCCAGCGGCTGTCGGCGTGTTCGGTATACCAGGTTGGATCGGGGGCTCGCCCTACCTCCTGGAGGTAGGCAATCACGGTCTGCAGCAGTTCCCGGTAGACCGGTTTGTCAAAGTCGTTGAGCAAATCCGCTACGTTCCCCGTAAAATAGGTTGCAATGCTGGTTTCCGTCGCCTCGTCGTACAGTTTGTGTCCGTCGCGTACGAGCAACTGGAGCAGGTACTTTTCCTGGAATTCGTGCCCAACGGCCAGTTGCGAGGAAGCTTCGGGGGCTGCCGGCATCGCGGTCGGAGGCGCCTCCTCAACCTCACCTGATTCCGCCGTGGCCCAACCGGGCTCTACCAGGCCTTCCCAACCGTCGTCCGCGGCGCGGGGTGGGTCCAGGCCGGGCTTTCCGGAGGCACGTCGCTCCCGCTGCACCTTGCGTTCTTCCCGTTCGCGGTCCTTGCGACCCTGGGCCCGGCGATCGGCAATGGCGGTATTGACCAGATTGACCAGGAGGGATTCCTCGATTCCAAGTCGGCCGCTGAACTGTTGCAGGTAGCCGGCCCGCTTCAGCGGATCCTCGACCAGGGCCAGCGTGGCCCCGATATCCCGGATCGCCGTCGTGCGCCGCGCAACGTCGTCACCGGCCTCCTCCAGTAGCAAATCGGCTTTGAAGTAGAGAAAATCCTTACTGGCGGCCTCCAGATACTCGGAGAAGGCGGTGGTCCCTACCGCCTGCAGGTAGCTGTCGGGATCGTGCCCGTCCGGCAACAATACCACCCGCACGTTCAGGTCGCTGGTGAGGAGCACGTCGACGCCGCGCAGCGCCGCCTTCACCCCGGCCTTGTCTCCGTCGTAGAGCAGGGTTACGTTATCGGTGAACCGCTTCACCAGCGATGCTTGGCCGTCGGTCAGACTGGTACCGGAGGTGGCCACTACGTTCTTCACCCCGTTCTGGTGGAGGCTGATCACGTCGGTATACCCCTCCACCATGTAGATGCGATCGGCTTTCCGCACCGCCTGCCGCGCCTGGAACATCCCGTACAGTACGTCCGACTTATGGTAGATCTCGGATTCCGGGCTATTGATGTACTTCGGGGCCTTGGCATCCTTCTTCAGGATTCGTCCGGCAAAGGCGATCGGTTTACCGGCCAGGTTATGGATCGTGAACATGACCCGGTCGCGGAAAAAATCGCGGCCGTTCCGGACGAGGCCTAGCTTTTCGAGTTGCTCATCCTTATGGCCGGCGGCGCGGGCGGCGCGGAGCAAGGTATCGCTGTCTGCGGAAGCGTATCCGAGGTCGAAGGCCGCTAGGGTTTCGCGGCGAAAGCCTCGGCTGCGAAAATAGCTGAGGCCAATGCTTTTCCCTTCTTCGGTATGGAATAGTTGATCGGCGTAAAAGGTACGGGCAAAGTCATTGGTAATGATGAGGCTCTCCTTTTCCTGAAGTTCTTCCCGAACCTCCTGGCTTACTTCTTTTTCCTCGAGTTTGATATTGTACTTCCGGGCAATCCAGCGGATAGCATCCGGGAAAGGCAGTTGCTCGAGTTCCATCAGAAACTTGACGGGGTCTCCCCCTACCCCACATCCGAAGCACTTGTAAATGTTCCGGGCCGGGTTGACGTTGAAGGAGGGTGTCTTCTCATTGTGGAAGGGACACAGACCGGAATAATTGTTCCCCCGCCGGCGTAAATTGACGAAATCGCCGACGATATCCTCTATCCGTGCGGTGTCGATGACCTCCCTGACGCTGTCCTCCGTGATCATGCCCGCAAGGTACGAATTTTATTCGTCGGCTGACTGTCAGTAGCCAACCGAAACGGAAACATAACTTACTGAATCCCAGTTGCTTTAAGACTTATTTAAGCATAAATAGCGGGAGCCAACGCATACTTTTTTCCGTCCCGCTTGTCTTAATAGTATACGCGGAACGAGCACAGGCTCCCGCCAAGATTTAATGGGTGTTCTCATAGTGTGTGGACTGTCCCGACGATATTATATCGCTCGGGGCAGTTTTGTTTTCGGGCCCTACGAGCCGACCTCTCCGATGACCTGCAACTGCGTCAGATCGGGTGTGGGCTGGCCGCCTTCTTGCTCAAGCGTGATGGCAAAGGCCTGCGTATTGGCTACGAAGGGCACGCTTACCAACTCTTCGCCGGTCAGTGCGCGATCGAGCACGCCCAGATCCTGCGGTCCTTCCGCGTTGATGGCCCACAATTGATACTGTCGGCCGGCCGGGGGAGCGGGTAAATTGGCCGCGGTAAAGAGCACCGACTCGCGGTCCGGATTATAGAATACGCGGGCGCGACTCTCCGGGGCGTTATCGGTGCCGGAAAGCACGATACCCCGGGTGCCGATATCGGTGAGCAGTTCGATCTGTTGCTGGTCGGCCGCATAATTCTGGGCTACCTCCTGGCATTCTGCCTGGAGAGCGGTGAATTGGTTGCTGAGTTCGGTAAGATCTTCCCGCCCGTCGCGGTTTTGAAGGAAGAAATAAACCAGGCCGGCAAGGGCAAGAGCCAGGGCAACCACGAGAATCCAGACCGCCGTACCGGCACCACGCTCGGCGGGCGGTACTGGGGTACCTCCCGTGGTGGCAGGTGCGGAAGCCGGAGCCGGGGCGGCGGCTGACGGAGTGATCTCACGGAGCAGGCCTTCGAGCATGGCCGGCGGGGGCGGGGTGGTCTCGCCGTGCAGCAGCGCGTACCGTTCGAGGTCCAGTTCGATCTGCTCGATTTCCGCCTTCACTTCCGGGTAGTCCGCTGCGTACGCCTCCACCCGCCGACGTTCGTCGGGGGATAAACGATCCAGAACGTATAGTTCCAGAACGCCGGAGTTGATGTATGCAGTGAGGTCCACGGTTCGTATTCGCTGTTTATTTGGTGAGGTAAGTGAGGGCGGTCATCAGTAAAATGATCAGCTCGTGCTTCAGGATTTCCCGCAGTTTTTGCAGCGCACGGCGGGAACGGGTCTTCACCGTGCCCAGGGGCAAGTCAAGCGCATCCGCAGCTTCAGCCTGTGTGAAATCCTTGAAATAAAGCAGATCAATTATTGACCGATAATTGCCATCAAGTTTGTCCAGTACCTTGGTCAGCCCGATGTGGTCTACCGACATCGTCTCACTAAGGTTGTTGTGGTTAACTACGACGACATCGAACTCATCGGTTTTAGCCGACTGGCGGTGCGCCTTCGATCTTACCTTGTCAATGGCCGCATTTCGCGCGATCCGCGCCATCCAGGTGAACAGCCGGCTCTTACTTTCCTCGTATTGATCGATGTTGTTCCAGATCCGTAATAGCACGTCGTGCAGTACCTCCTGGGCGGTTTCCTTATCGGTGATGATTTGACCGATTATGTTGTTGAGCGCCCCGCCGTAGTGTTCGAAGAGATAGCGCATACCGGCCTCTTCCCGCTTGCGGAGGAGCTGCAACAGTACGTCTTGTCTTTCTCTTTTTACCGACACGGACACTTACTAATTCGGTTCTTGCGCCGGAGCGCGGGTGCAAAACTTTTTTCTAAAAAAAAGAATGCTTGCTAATCGTGTTGTTATGTTACCGGCCCCAAGATGGCTAAAAATTTATTGAAGGGCCGGTCGTTACGCCCGATACGCGGCGCAATTTATACATTTTATGAAAGCATTACTCGGAGGAATCGGAATCGGACTAGTTTTTCTACTCGGGTGGCTCCTGCTTTCCAGTAGCCCCAACGAGAACCCCCCGACGAGCCCGCCCACCAACGGGGCCGTCCTCGACGACGGGCTTCCGCAGTTGGTACGCCCGATCGACCTAAGCGGGCCGTTTTCATTTGCCGGCAAAACGCTGCCCATGGACAACTTCGATGTACGGGAGCGGCTGGACCTGGAGCTAATGCGGAACGCTTACTTCCACCGCAACACCCTGCTGCTGCTCAAACGCCAGGGTCGCTACTTTCCCATCATCGAGCGCATCCTGGCCGAAGAAGGTGTTCCGGACGACCTAAAATACCTGGCTGCCGCCGAAAGCACCCTCACCGAGGCGGTGAGCCCCGCCGGGGCGAAGGGGGTCTGGCAGTTCATGGCCCCGACGGGGCGCGCCTACGGCCTGGAGATCAACGACGAGGTAGATGAACGCTTCCACCTCGAAAAGGCTACCCGGGCCGCGGCGGCCTACCTCAAGGATTATTACGAAGATTTCGGCGACTGGAACAAGGTAGCCGCCGCCTACAACATGGGCGGTCCGAACTTGAAAAAGTGGCTCGACCGTCAGCGAGCCGAAGAGCTCTACGACCTGGACATTAACCAGGAAACCATGCAGTACCTCTTCCGCATCGTAGCACTGAAGGCGATCATGGAGCGGCCCGAGGAGTTCGGGTACCGCGTTCCCGATGGTGAGTTCTATCCCGTGCTGGATAACTACCGGACCGTCACCGTGGATACTTCGATTGCGAACCTGGGCGACTTTGCCCGGCAACAGGGCACGACCTACCGCATGCTCAAATTGTACAACCCCTGGTTAGTCACCGGCAACCTTACCGTGAGCCGGGGCAATAGTTACGAACTTCGAATTCCCTGATCCTTGTTGAAATCCACCCTGCTTCGACCCTTCGCCTCCTACATCCGCCGCCGGTTACGGTACCGGTCGGCCCTAGCCGTCGAGATCCAGGAAGAAATCCGGAAGGACCTGGTGCGGACGGCCCGCGATACCGCTTTCGGCCGGGACCACCATTTCGACGAGATCAGATCGTATCCCGACTTCCGGCGGCGGATTCCCATTGGCGACTACGAGGCCTTCAAGCCCTACGCCGATCGCATTAAATTGGGGGAACCCGACGTCAGTTGGCCCGGTGTCCCGAAGTACCTAGCCAAGACCAGCGGTACCACTAGTGGGGTAAAGTACATTCCCCTGACCCGCGACAGCCTGCCCAATCATTTCGGTTCGGCCCGCAATGCCCTCTTCAACTACGTCGCCGAAACGGGCCATGCGCGCTGGCTGGACGGAAAAATGATCTTCCTCAGCGGAAGCCCGGAGATGGATTCTACCAACGGCATTCCGACCGGACGCCTGTCGGGGATCGTGAACCACGAAGTACCGGCCTGGTTGCGCACGAATCAGCTACCCTCCTACGCGACCAACTGTATCGAGGATTGGGAGACCAAACTCGAGGCTATCGTGGAGGAAACCATCCACGCCGATATGCGGCTCATCAGCGGCATTCCGCCCTGGGTGCAGATGTATTACGAGCGGCTGCTGGCGCGGAGCGGAAAGGCCACGGTGAAGGAGTTGTTCCCCAATCTGGACATGTTTGTCTACGGCGGGGTGAACTTCGAACCGTACCGCGAAAGCCTCGAACGCCTGGTCGGTGCACGCATCCCCAGCGTAGAAACTTACCCGGCCAGCGAGGGCTTTATCGCTTTCCAGGATAGCCAAACGGAACCGGGGCTACTGCTAAACACCGGTAGCGGGATCTTCTTCGAGTTCGTTCCGGCGGAGCAGGTTTCCAGCGATCGCCCCGAGCGGCTGTCGCTCGCCGAGGTAAAAATGGGGGTCAATTACGCGCTCTTACTCTCCTCCACCGCCGGCCTGTGGGCGTACGACATCGGTGATACGGTTGAGTTCGTCAGCCTTGACCCCTACCGCATCCGAGTTACCGGCCGGGTGAAGCACTACATTTCCGCCTTTGGCGAGCACGTCATCGGGAAAGAAGTGGAAACCGCGCTTCGATCGGTTGCCGGTCGCTACGGCGCGGAGGTAACGGAGTTTACGGTGGCCCCCCAGGTAAACCCCGTGGAAGGACTACCCTACCATGAATGGCTGGTTGAATTTAGCCGGCCACCAGCGGATGCAGCGGCCTTTTCCGCCGCGCTGGATCGGGCCATGGTGGAAGAAAACCTGTACTACCGGGACCTCATCCAGGGAAAGATCCTGCGCCCGCTGGTGCTCACCGCTTTACCGACGGGGGCATTCCGCCGATTCATGAAGCAAAGCGGTAAGTTGGGGGGGCAAAATAAGGTCCCCCGGCTGGCCAACGATCGCAAGATTGCCGATGCCCTACTGGAGGCATAAGCCCGTAGTTAGTAGCTTAGCGGCTAATGATGGCAACTATGCGCTACCTGACGACACTTCTGGTTATTCTGTTGTATTGCACCTGCGCTTCGGCGCAATCTGCCGACAACGGCGATCCACTTACATTCTCCTTCCTTACCGAGGAAGAAAACACCTTCGTCCGGTCTGAGCTGCGGCGGCTGACGCTGCGGCAGAAGGCGGGCCAAATGACCCAGGTGGCCGTAGACTTGGTGTTTGAAGGCCCGACCTATGTGCTCACGGTACCGCCCGAGCTCAGCGAGGAAAAGATCGACCGCGTAATCGGCCAGTTGGAGATCGGATCGCTCCTCAATCACCCCAGCCGCACCTACCCTACCCCCGCGGAATACCACGACTACATCGCGGAATTGCAGGCTAAAGCCATGGAAACGACAGGGGTACCGTTGCTTTACGGCCAGGATGCGATCCACGGCGTCAATTACGTAAAGGGCGCCACGCTGTACGCCCAGCCGATTAACGTAGCGGCGACCTTCAACACGGAGCTCGCCACGGAATTGGCGAGCCTGACGGCCTACGAGATGAAGTCCGCCAGTATCCCGTGGAATTTCAGTCCCGCAATGGACGTGGGCCGCCAGCCGGTATGGCCCCGCAACTGGGAAAGCTTCGGGGAGGATGTGTACGTCAACCAGCGTTTCGGGCTGGCGATGCTGCAGGGGTACCAGGGGAACTCGGTGGGCGACCGTACCAGTGTAGCGGCCTGTTTGAAACACTTCACGGGTTACGGCGCTCCGGCTAGCGGCCGCGATCGTACCCCCGTCTACCTGCCCGAGCGCCAGCTCAAGGAATATTACCTCCCGCAATTCGCCGCGGCCATCGATAGCGGGGCCCTCTCCATTATGGTCAACTCCGGAGAAATCAACGGCGTGCCGACCCACGTCAACCGGGAACTGCTGACGGACGTACTCCGTGGCGAACTGGGTTTCGAAGGCCTCTTGGTATCCGACTGGCAGGACGTGCGGTACCTGTACGAACGGCATAAAGTGGCCGAGAACCTGAAGGAGGCGGTCAAAATGTCCATCGACGCCGGACTCGACATGAGCATGACGGCCGTCACGACCGAATTTCCGGAAATGGTCGTGGAACTGGTACAGGAGGGCGAACTCTCTATGGGGCGCATCGATACTTCCGTGGCTCGTATTCTGGCGGTGAAGGTCGCGCTCGGGTTGTACGAGCAGCGGGTATGGGATCCCGCCGATTTCCCCGAGTTTGGAGGCGAGCAATTCGCGCGCAAGGCGCTACAGTCGGCCGAAGAATCCATCGTCCTGCTCAAGAACGACGGCCTGCCGCTGCCCGTGGGTCAGGAACAGCGCTTACTCGTTGTGGGCCCTACGGCCGACAATATGCGCAGCCTAAACGGCGGGTGGACGTACGGCTGGCAGGGGACGGAAGCGGATGACTACCTCGGCGATTACAACACCATTCGCGAGGCGCTGGAAAAAGAGTTTCCCAACCGGGTGGATTACGTAGCGGGAGCGACCTTCGATTCCCTGGGCAACGTCGAGGGCGCCGTGGCCGCAGCTGATAACGCCGATCTCATTGTAGTATGCCTCGGGGAACTGAGCTATACGGAGGTACCCGGCAACATCAATACCCTGCTCCTACCGAAAGCGCAGCGGGATTTGTTTTTCGCCCTCGAAGCTACCGGCAAACCGATCGTGCTGGTGATGGCCGGCGGACGGCCGCGGTTAATGACCGAGCTTTCCCGCCGATCCAAGGCCGTATTGTTTGCGGGTTATCCGGGTCCGCGGGGCGGGGATGCCCTGGCCGGCATCCTGGCGGGAAGGGTGAACCCGAGTGCCCGCCTTCCCCTCACCTACCCCCGCTACACGAACGCCATCGCCTTTTACGACCATAAGGCTACCGAGGCCCTGAGCGGCAACTTCAACCCCCTGTTTGAATTTGGCTACGGCCTTTCGTTTACGGAATTCGAATACAGCAACCTGGAGTTGAGCAGCCGGGTGCTGAACCCTAACGATACGCTTACCGTAAACCTGCGCGTCACCAACCAGGGCCAGCGGGCCGGCAAACATTCCATTTTACTTTACACTAGCGACCAGGTCGCTTCCATTACACCCAGTGCCCGCCGCTTACGGGATTTCATCAAAATTCACCTGGAACCCGGTGAGTACCGCGATGTCACCTTCGAACTTACCGCCGCCGACTTGGCCTTTGTCGGACTGGATAACGAATGGGTTACCGAAGCGGGTACCTTTTCGGTAATGGTCGGTAACCTAAGTGAAGATTTCGATTACGAAGAATAACCCCCAACCTATGCGTTTTTTACCCTTCCTGCTCCTGTCATTCCTAGCTTGTAAGACAGCGGCGCCCCCGCCGGCCACGCCCCTGGACAGTACGACGGAGACAAATGCTTCCTCCGATACCACCGATATCGAGGAAACCGAAAAGGATGGCAAATTCAAGGAGTATACGGATGTAATCACCGGGGAAGCCGTCTCGGACGACGGGGTGTTTACCGTCCATCGGGTTGGGGAAGATTACTACTTCGAGATTCCCTTTGCCACCTTCAGCAAGGATATGTTGCTCGTTACCCGCATCGCCAAAATTCCGGCGGAACTGGGCGGGGGCTACCTGAATGCCGGCTCGAAAACCAACGAACAACTCATACAGTGGGATCGCGTGAACGACGCGATTTATCTAAGATCGATCGCCTACGACGCGGTGGCGGATACGAGTCTGCCGATCAATATCTCCGTCCAGAATAACAACTACGCGCCCATCATCATGGCCTTCGACATCGAGGCGATGAACCCCGATTCCACCGCCGCGGTGATCAAGGTGAACGAACTCTTCAGCACGGACGTCCAGGCCATAACCGGATTGAGCCAACGGCTGCGTAAATCCTACGAAGTTCGTAACCTCGACCAAAGCCGCAGCTTTATCAGTCGGATGGCCAGCTACCCCGGCAACCTGGAAGTGCGCCACGATATGACTTTCGTGGCGAACAACCCGCCGTCGAACGGTGGCACGGGAACCATCTCCATGCAAATGAGCCAGTCGATGTACCTGCTTCCGGAGGTGCCCATGCAACCGCGACTGCACGACGAGCGGGTGGGCTGGTTTACGGTCTCTCAGGTCGATTACGGCTCCGAAGCGCTCAAAGCGGACGAAAAAACCTACATCAAGCGGTGGAAACTGGTGCCGAGTGACCTGGCTGCCTACGAGCGCGGTGAACTCGTCGAACCCGTCGAGCCCATTGTTTACTACCTGGACCCCGCTACTCCCGAGAAGTTCCGGCCTTACTTCCGGCAAGGGATCGAGGATTGGCAGGTGGCTTTCGAAGCCGCTGGATTCAAGAACGCGATCGTAGCGCGCGATGCGCCGACCGAAGCCGAAGATCCGGACTGGAGTCCGGAGGACGCCCGCTTCTCCGTGGTACGGTACGTGGCCTCGACTACCCGTAATGCCATCGGGCCAAGCGTGGTAGATCCTCGCTCCGGTCAGATTATCGAAAGCGACATCATCTGGTACCACAACCACCTCAGGAGCTACCGCAATCGCTACCTGTTGGAAACCGGGGGCGCCAATCCGGGGGCGCGTAGCCTGGATACCCCCGAAGAAGAAATCGGCGAGATGATGCGGCGGGTCATCTCCCACGAGGTCGGTCACGCGCTGGGCCTTCCGCACAATATGAAGGCCAGCTACGCCTACCCCACCGATAGCTTGCGTTCGGCCACCTTTACCAACAAATGGGGACTAGCCTCCACCATCATGGATTACACCCGCTATAATTACGTGGCCCAGCCGGGAGACGAAGGGGTAAGGTGGGTCCGCATGCTAGGGCCCTATGACGTATACGCCATCAATTGGGGCTACCGTTACCTCCCCGATGTTGCTTCTGCCAAGGCAGAAAAGCCAATCCTGAATGAGTGGATCGCGGAAAAGAAGGGGGACCCGGTATACCTGTTCGGCGGCCGTAGCTCCTCCGACCCGAGTGCCCAGACCGAATCCGTCGGCGACGACCCGGTGAAGGCCAGCACCTACGGAATGAAGAACCTTCGCATCGTAGCCGAAAACCTGGCGGACTGGACTACCGAACCCGGGGAAGATTACACCGACCTCAGGGAGTTGTACGGGGAATTGCTGGGAGTATGGTCGCGCTACGCCGCCCACGTAACCGCCAACATCGGCGGGGTATACGAACAGCTACGGACGACCGACGAGCAAGGCGACACCTATACCCACCTGGACAGTGAAGAGCAAGAACGGGCCATGCGCTTCCTCAACCAAGAGGTTTTCGGGTCC
Organism: Neolewinella xylanilytica; assembly: GCF_002934605.1. Taxonomy (GTDB): domain Bacteria; phylum Bacteroidota; class Bacteroidia; order Chitinophagales; family Saprospiraceae; genus Neolewinella; species Neolewinella xylanilytica. The sequence continues at coordinate 1,690,601 of NZ_PTJC01000006.1, read as the reverse complement.
CCCGACTGGCTGATGCCGCGTCGCATCATCGCCAACATCGGGGCTTCCGGCATCGTCGACCGCATGGCCGGTCTGCAGGGGCGTCAGCTCGACAATCTGCTGGATGAGGACCGCCTCGGACGGATGATCGAGAATGAAACCCTGAACGGGGAATCGGCCTATACCGCCACCGAGATGCTGGAGCAGTTGCGCAAGGGTCTCTGGGAAGAGGCGCTCACCGGAAAGGACATCAACGTCTACCGCCGCAACCTGCAACGCTCGCACGTCGACCGGCTCCAGGAACTAATGACGGAGAATGCCGAAAATTCCTCGGACGTGGCTGCACTGACTCGCGCAGAATTGACGAACATTCAACGGCTGGCGGAACGGGCGGCTACTCGCTACCGGAACGGTGTAGTGAAGTACCACCTGCTGGAGATCGCCGCGGACATTGAACAGTTGCTAACCGCCAAATAAGACTATTGCGCCTTTGCTTCCCGCACCATTTCCTTGACAGCCTCGCGTAACTGTATGGCATCGTAAACAATGCCGTCCTTAATCGTATAGCGGATCCCTTCCGTGGTGGTTACCTCGTTGTCTTCGGTGAGCCGCGTGGCGCCGGTGCCGTAGAGGACCTTGAAGTCGGCGAGCGGATTTTCGGCCACTAGGATAAGGTCGGCGAGTTTACCGGGCTCGATGGTTCCGATGCGGTCTGCCATCCCGAGTGCCTCGGCACCGTGCAGGGTCGCAGACTGAACGACTTCGAGGGGGTGGAAACCTGCTTCCCGCAGCAATTCCAGTTCACGGATGTAGCCGAAGCCGTAAAGTTGGTAGATGTATCCACTATCGGAACCTGCCGTCACCCGTCCTCCGCGATTCTTGAACTCATTGATGAACGTCATCCAGAGCCGATAATTTTCCTTCCAATTTACTTCCTGCTCGGTGCCCCAGTGGTGCCAGTAGCTACCGTGGCTGACGCGGCTGGGGGCGTAGAATCTCAGCAGGCTGGGCAGGGTGTATTCCGCGTGCCAGTCAGCGTTCCGGGCGCGCATGATGTCGCGGTTGGCGTCGTATATGTTGAAGGTGGGATTGATGGTAAAATCGAGGGCAAGCAAGCTGTCCATGACTGCATTCCAGTGATCGCTGTAGGGTTCGGCGGCTTGCTGCCACAGATCGCCGGCAGCCCCGAAGCGGTGCTGCTCGTTCTGGTAGTTGTAATCCACCGGATAATCCTGCACCCGCCGGTCCTTGAACAGCGCCTCGGGCAGGCCGTACCAATGCTCCATGGTGGTCAGCCCCGCGCGGGCGGAGTGAAGCACGTTCCATTCTCCTACGTTCATCTGCGCATGGTGCATGGCGCTGCGGAGGCCCAGTTTTTTATTCTCTTCCAGGGCGGCCTGCATTAAATCCGGGCGGGCACCAAAAAGTTTGATGCCGTCACTTCCCTTCACCTTGTTGTCCCGCACCCATTCGCGTACCTCATCGGTGGTGGTAAAGGCTTCCTCCCGTCCCATACCGAAACCCGTGTATGCAACGATGCGCGGGGCGACAATCTCATTTCGTTCCGATCTGGCTTTATGCCGCAATGTCCAATCCAGTCCGTTGAAAGATCCCGGCTCCCGAATGGTGGTGATGCCGTGGCCCAACCACAACTTGTACACGTAATCCGGAGTAGTCCCCTGGGCGCGGCCGCCGGTGTGCCCGTGCATGTCGACGAAGCCAGGCAGTGCGTACATTCCTTCCGCGTCGAGTTCCCGCCCTCCGGGCCGCAGCTGGGGTCGGTCTTCCGGCGCCACGGGCACCCCAGGAAAACCGATGGTTTCGACGGAAACGATTCGGTTGTTTTCGATTACGATATCAACCGGTCCGATGGGGGGTGCCAGGTTCCCGTTGATGAGGGTAACGCCCCGGATAATGAGTTGGTCGTAGGGTCCTTCCCCGAAATCACCGGCTCGGTCGGCCGCGTCCGACATCTGGGCGGAGAGGCCCCATCCGAATAGACAGGAAAGAATCAGCAAACACGGCAATAGATAGCTTCGGCGCATAGTTGGTTGGAATAGATCGCAAGTTTACGAACGGGCTAGCTAGTGCCCGGACAACTACGAAAGTAGTACCTTCGCGGTGGCCGAAAGAACCACGTTCAACTATGAGTAAGCGGAAAAAGCAAAATACGCGTCCATCGACCCCCTCCGCCCCGGAGGAGGAGCCCGTACGCGTGGCGGCTAAGCCAAAGGTCAAAGCCCGCCCCTCCGCGCGTACCCACCCTACCGAGACCGTTGCCCATCCGTTAATCTTCGGACGAGACACCTATTATTGGCTCGGCGGCGGCTTTTTGCTCATCGTGATCGGCTTTTTACTCATGACCGGCGGCCGTGGGGAAGATCCCACCGTGTTCGACGAAGGTGTCATCTACAGTTGGCGCAAGATTACCCTCGCTCCCATGATTATCCTCGCGGGTCTGGGTGTGGTAACCTACGCAATCTTTAAAAAGTAGTACTAAGTGATAGAATGGTTACGTGCCCTGGTACTCGGTATCGTCCAGGGGCTTACCGAATTCCTGCCGGTTAGTAGCAGCGGACACCTGGAACTCACCAAATGGTTGTTTCAGGACGACAGCCTTGCCGCCGAAAGCATGTTGATGACCGTCACGCTTCACGCCGCTACGGCGCTGGCTACGGTGGTCGTTTTTCGGCGGGACATTGCCGAGATCCTCCAGGACCTGTTTCGCTTTGAATGGAACGGAGGAACTAAATTTTCCCTGCTCATTATCCTGAGCATGATTCCGGCCGCGGTAGTCGGTGTACTCTACGATGATCTCCTCACCGCGCTGTTCGACCGCCAGATCGTCTTGGTGGCGTTCATGCTTATCCTGACCGGCTTGTTGCTTTTTCTCGCCGACCGGGCCAAGCAGACGGACAAGGCCGTCGATTGGAAAACGGCTATCCTCATCGGCATATCCCAGGCGATCGCGATTCTGCCGGGTATCAGCCGCTCGGGTGCTACGATCTCCACCAGTGTACTCCTGGGCATCGACCGCGAACGGTCGGCCCGTTTTTCCTTCCTGATGGTAGTGCCGCTGATCCTCGGCAAAATGGCCAAAGACATGCTGGACGGCGAGTTTACCGACACCACCTCCGCCCCCGAGCTCATCATCGGGTTCACCGCGGCTTTCCTCACGGGAATTGCCGCGTGTCTCTGGATGATCAAACTGGTCAAAAAAGCCAAACTGAAGTATTTTGCTTATTACTGCTTCACGGTGGCCGCCATCGTCTTGTTGGTCAAATTGGCTTTCTGAATTTACCCCCTATGCTTCCCGCATCCGATGCTCCCCCGTTTTCGCTAGCCGATGGTGCCCTCTTCCTGGTTGATAAGCCCCAGGGATGGACCAGTTTCGACGTGGTGAATAAGGTGCGCTACCGAATCCGCAAGAAGCTCGGAGTTAAGAAATTCAAAGTCGGCCACGCCGGCACCCTCGATCCCATGGCTACCGGCCTGTTGAATATTTGCGTGGGAAAATGGACGAAGCGGTTGGGGGAACTCGAGGGCCTGGATAAGTCCTATACCGGTACGATCCAGTTGGGGGCGAGTACCCCTTCCTACGATGCGGAAACCGACCCCGACGCCGAGTATCCTACCGCCCACATCGACTTGGCTGCGTTGCGGACGGCCGCTGCCGAACTAACCGGCCCGATCCAGCAGGTGCCGCCCATGTACTCCGCCCTGAAGGTAGACGGACAGCCCCTTTACAAACGAGCGCGCCGCGGCGAAACGATCGAGGTGAAGCCCCGACCCGTGACGGTACACCACTTTGACCTCGAAAATTTCACCGGTACCTCCGTAGATTTTTCCATTGGTTGCAGTAAGGGGACGTACATCCGCTCCCTGGCCCACGACCTCGGCCGGGCCGTCGGCAGCGGGGGGTATTTGACGGCCTTGCGGCGTACGGAAGTAGGCCCCTACCACATCGATACCGCCTGGCAGCTGGAGGAACTGTTGGCCGCGATCGATCCGGAAGCCTGACGGAGGTTATTCGCTCGATTCGCTTTCCTCCCAGTTCATGGTTCGTTTAACCGCCTTCTGCCATCCGGCGTAGCGGCTTTTCCTTACGGAAGCTTCCATTTGCGGATCGAAGGATTTGTCCTTTTGCCAAGTGGCGGTCAGGTCGTCCTGTGTCCAGAATCCTACGGCGAGCCCCGCCAGCATCGCCGCGCCCAGAGCCGTCGTTTCCACGATCTTGGGGCGCTCCACGCTGGCGCCTAGGATGTCCGCCTGGAATTGCATCAGGAAATCATTAGCGCTGGCCCCCCCGTCGACACGTAAGGTGCTCAATTCACAACCGGCATCCTTTTGCATCGCTTCGAGTACATCCTTGGTTTGGTAGGCCAGACTCTGTAAGGTGGCTCGCACGATATGGCTTTTGGAGGTACCCCGGGTGAGTCCGAAAATGGCCCCGCGGGCGTACATATCCCAGTACGGTGCCCCCAGCCCGGCGAAAGCCGGCACCACGTATACCCCATCGGTGTCCTTGACCTTGCGGGCGTAATATTCGCTGTCGGGTGCCTCGTCAATCAGTTTTAGCCCGTCACGTAGCCACTGGATGGCCGCCCCTGCGATGAAAACGCTACCCTCGAGGGCGTACTCCGTGCGTCCGTTCACTTCCCACGCGATCGTGGTGACCAAACCGTGTTGGCTCGGCACCGCCTCCGTACCCGTGTTCATGAGCATGAAGCAGCCGGTTCCGTACGTATTCTTAGCCTGTCCCGGCTCGAAACATGCCTGGCCGAAAAGGGCCGCGTGCTGGTCGCCGGCTATGCCCGCAATGGGGATCGAGCCACCGAAAAGCTGCGTATGACCGTATACCTCGCTACTGGATTTTACCTCCGGTAATAATTGTCGCGGCACCTCCAGTTCCCGAAGCAGCCGGTCGTCCCAGTCGCGTTTCCGAATATCGAAGAGCATGGTCCGCCCCGCGTTCGTGACGTCCGTAAGGTGATGCCTACCGCCAGTCAGCTTGTAGACCAGCCAGCTGTCCATCGTACCGAAACAAAGCTCGCCCGCTTCGGCCCGCTGCCGGGCGCCGGGTACATTGTCGAGTAGCCACTTGATCTTCGTCCCGCTGAAATAAGCATCGATGACCAAGCCCGTCGTCTGGCGTACGTGGTCCTCTAGCCCCTTTCTTTTAAGTTGATCGCAGATCCCTGCCGTACGCCGATCCTGCCATACGATCGCGTGATGAATGGGTTGGCCCGTCTGACGATCCCAGATCAGCGTGGTTTCCCGCTGATTGGTAATGCCAATGGCCTGAATTTCCGAAGCCCCGACTTTGGTCCGGTCGAGCAAGTCCCGCACTACCGTGGCCTGAGCATTCCAAATCTCATTGGCATCGTGCTCCACCCAGGCGGGCTCGGGGTAATACTGCGTAAACTCCTTCTGGGCCGTGCCTACGATCGCACCGGAGTGGTCGAACAGAATGGCTCGGGAGGAAGTCGTACCCTGGTCCAGGGCGAGGATGTACTGTGGCATGATCGAAAGTCTTGCCACAATATATCACACCATAGCTAAGTCGGGCAGGCTAGTCCAGCTCGGCGTACTCCGTGCGAAGCAGTTTCTCGTAGGTCTGTAGCAGCTTCCGGGCCAGAACCCGACGATCGTACCGCCGGTGAAAGGCACCGTAGGCACTCCGGCCCACGGCTTCCAATTTTCGTCCCCGGGCAACACATTCCTCGACCACGGCAACAAACTGCTCGGGGGTATCGGCAATAAAGAGGTCACGCCGGTTGCGGGCCTTGATGCCTTCCAGCCCTACCGTCGTTGTAATCACTACCCGCCCCAGCGACATGGCCTCTAAAATCTTGGCGCGCATACCGCCCCCGCTCAGCAGGGGCACGATGCTGATCGTGTGGGAAGAGACGAACTTGCAGCTGCTGTCGACCTCCCCGTGAATAACCACCTGTTTCATTTGTAGCTGCCGGATGCTGTGGGGCATGTTCCGCCCGGCTATGTGAAATTTGACTTCCGGACACCGCCGGTGAATTTCCGGCCAGACCTCGTTAAGGAACCAATTCAGCCCTTCCAAATTCGGCAGCCAGTCGAGGGATCCGATAAAATGCAGGTCGGGCGAACGCCGATAACTTTCGTAGGTCGGGGACCCACAACTGGTTTCCAGTCCGATGGGCAAGACCTGCATGTGCCCGCGACCGCCGAGGCGTTCGAAGTTCTTCTTATCCCGCTGGGTGATCGGCAAATGGAGGTCGTACTGGTTGAGTTGGCTGCGTTCGAAGTCACGCAGCTGCCGGGTGATATGCTGCAAGTACCAGCGCTTCGGCGCAAAAGCAATATTCTCACAGCACCGTTCCCAGATTTCGTGCTCGACGTTGTGGGAGCGCATGACGATTTGCGCGTTCGATAAGCGGCGGATGGTATTCACGTAGGGCGCGAGGTAGAGCGTTTCGAGCTGAACGATGTCGAACGACTTCTCCAGCAACCAGCGGGATAAAGCTTCGTGGTAGCTCTCCTGGTGAAACCGGCTAATGTGGTAGGAGGTGCCCCGGATCAAATTGGATACCGCATCGATCGGACTGAAGTCATTGTTGATCGAAACCGTCCGGACCTCCCGGTAATGCGCCATTTCCGGCGGTAGCTCCTTGCTTTCGTAGAAGTGCTTGCTCGTGTTCATCGCCAACAGGCTTACCTCGCAGCCCAGTTCACTCAGGCTTTTGGTAAGCCCGTGGATAGCCAGGCTCTCCCCATCCTTAAGCGGAAAGGGAAATTTTTTCGTGAGAACGAGTAGGGTCATGGGTGTTAGAACTGTCGGGATTATGCACTTATACGTTCACGATACCGGAGGACCGCACTTACGTGGCCTCAACGAGCGGAAACCGGCAACTTATTGCCATTAATCTTCCCAACCGTTGTTTTGCAGGTCGTCTTCGAACATGCGTTCCCGCGCATTGATGGTCACTTTTTCGATCTGCTGCTTATTCGTTTCGATCGTAAAGCTATAATTCGGATTCGTCCATCCCCAGTCCGGCAGCACGTTCCACTCCGAAGCATAGGCTGGTTGCGGCTTTTCTCCCCGCAGGATCTCAGGCGCGATGTAGTAGTAGGTTTCCGTCCCGTCCTTGAGGGTAACGCTCACTTCGAGTGGCATGGGCATTCTGCCGACCCGCTGCAGGTCGATGCGGGTCGTACCGCTCGCGTCGAGGTCCTCGACGTCGGTGACGGCGTAATCCGCATACTCGGTGCCGTTGACCCAGTATTCCCGGTACCAGTCGAGTTCGAGGCCGGAGCATTTTTCCGCTACCCGCGTGAAGTCGTTCGAATTGGGGTGCTTGAAGCGCCAGTCGTTGTAGTAGCGGTGCAGGGTGCACTCAAAGGCATCCTCGCCGATGATGTACCGCAGTTGCTCCAGGAATACCGCACCGTTGGTGTAGCTGGCTACCGAGTAGGCCGAGTTGGTGGCGAAGTGGTCGGCGTGGACGGAAAGCGGCTCCTGCATGCCGGTGGTACGGAAGCCCCGGAGGCTGGCGTAGGTCCGGGCGTGGGGATTATCCGTCACTTCGCCTTCGATCAGCCCCTGCTCCCGCAGGTGATTCATGACTTCGCTGCTGGCCCAGCTGGTGAATCCCTCGTCCATCCAGGCGTAGAGCGACTCGTTGGTGCCCATCAGCATCTGGTACCAGGTGTGCATCAGTTCGTGCACGCTAACGCCTACGAGGGAATTCATCGACCGCTCGCCGGTGATCAGCGTGGCCATGGGATATTCCATACCGCCGTCACCGCCCTGGATGAAACTGTACTGCTCGTAGGGATAGGGGCCGTAATGTTCCCCGATGTAGGCGAAGGCCTCGTCCATGATCCGCGGAAGGTTCTCCCAGTTTTCCGAAGTGGCCTCCCCGGGCTGGAAGTAGAAGTTCAGGGTCGTACCGTTACCGCGGTCGTAGGCGATGTGCTCGTAGTCGGGGTCGGCGGCCCACACGAAATCGTGGACGGTAGGCGCGATAAAACGGTAGCGTTGCTTGCCTCCGTCAATGGATTCGGGTTCGCCTTGCTGGTACCCCGTAGCGGCCACTACGTAAGCTTCGTCGATGTCGATCGTGACGTCGTAATCGCCCCAGACGCCGTAAAATTCCCGTCCGATATACGGATTGGCGTGCCAGCCCTGGTAGTCGTATTCCGCCAGTTTCGGGTACCACTGCGCCATGCTCAGGTCGATCCCCTCGGCGTTATCGCGGCCGCTGCGGCGGATTTGCAGGGGTACCTGGGCATCCCATTCCATGGTGAAGCGGGCACTGTCGCCCGGGTAGATCGGTTCGGCCAGCGCCACTTCCAGGATGGTACCGACCGTTTCGTAGGTCAGCTCACTCCCCTCGCGGGTCAGGCTGTTTACCTGAATGTATCCTTCTTCCTCGGCCTGCAGGTTGCTGATCCGGTCGGACACCCGCTTGTCGGCGTCGGGCAGGTTCAGGTTCCGGAGATCCATCTGGCTGCCGGGCTGAAACGCATTGAAGTAGAGGTGGTAAAACACCTTGTCCAGCGTATCCGGCGAATTGTTAAAGTAGGTCAGCTGCTGGTTACCGGTGTACTGGTGGTTATCGGCGTCTACGTCGATGTCCATGTCGTAGACCACCCGTTGTTGCCAGCGATCCGGCTGGGCGGTCAGTTGGGCGGCGGCGGCGCAGGTGAAAAGCAAAAAGACAAACGAAAGAATTCTGGTACGCATCGAATTGGCTTGGTTGGGGCGAATAATGATTTCCAAAGCAACGTATCAAACCGGCAGAGTGCTGACTTCCCCGGCAAATTTCACGCAATGGTAACGGATTTCTTGGTGATTACCACCATAGCTACGTCCGTCATTCCGAACACCGGGGCAGGGCAGCCCGAGTTTTCACAAACTGTCTACTACCGGACTCCCCGGTTTGCTCCCCCACCCCCCGTGCACCCTATACGTCCTTAATTCCGCGTTTGGCAAGCCGTTTAACCTGGTCGGTTCCACGCTTTCGACCGTAACGTCCGCTGCAGGCGGTGCCGGGGTGGTCGATGACTTGGCCCAGAAGGTAGGGGAGCCACGGTAGCAGGCCGAATTCAGCATGAACGACATCCGCGACGAAACCCGGCGGCTGGTCAAAGTGGCCAACGCCGACTTCCTTGCCCTGCCGGTCGGAGCCCTGGCCGGCTGGATTGACCGCGCGACCGGCCGACAGAAGAGCCTCACCACGTGGGAGGGAGGTTGCATCCCCACCACCCGGTAGACCTGATCGAAGGTCAGGGCCCCGCCTGGCGCTTTCGTTTGCGCCAGGGTGCATCCTTCTTCCAGTCCCCCGCCATGATGCAGCCATAGGGAAGGATACGGTCCACCACCGATCCCAGCCCGAACTCGGCCATCTGCCGTTGCACGGTATCCGCGTTCTTGTAGGCCGAAGGCAGTTCGGAGATATCGACGTGGCCGGAGTAGAAGCGGACGTCCAGTCCGGCCGTCTCTTCCCGGAAGATCTGCGCGGCAGGTTTTCCCGCCAGGCCGCGCTTGTGGGCACCCCGACTCGTGTTCCGGCCCGCTCCGTGGGGAGCGAATCCCAGGTTGCTGGCCGTGGTTTCTCCCCGGACGATGAGAATCGGCTCGGCCATATTCAGGGGGATCAACCGCAGTCCTTCGTAGCTATCCGGCACGAAACGATCGTCCAGCGGGGTAGCACCTTTCGCGTGGTAAAACACATCATCGTCGCGGAAGACGAAGTTATGCTCGTTCCAGAAACGGCCGGTAGCGGCTGATTGGGCCTTGCGAACGATGCGGTCATGCAGCAGGCCATGGTTGGTCTTCGTCCATTCCCGCACGATCTGCAGTGCCTCCCAGTAGTCCTGGCCGAAAGGATCGTCGAACGGTATCCAGGCATTATTGGCCGCCGTCTGCGGGGCAAGTTCCCGCCGGAAGTTTTCGGCAACCCGCATTCCCTGCTGATACAGGTAAGCACCCAGCCCGCGGGAACCATGGTGGGTAACCAGGATGGTCTCCCCCGTTTTCTCGGATTGCCCCACGTACAGAAAGTGGTTTCCGTCGCCCTGGGTACCGAGGTGGTGGCGGGCCAGGCTACGGCTTTTCTCGTCGTTGAGAAAGCGGTTCGCCTGCATCGCGTTGGAAATTGCCTTCGGTAAGGGGAACAGGTCGTCCCGACCGCCCCCGCCGAAGTGGGTCACGCTTTGGGCGGCATCCAATACGGCTTTGGGTGATACGGTGCCCAGGCTCGTCAGCATGACCGAGCAGCAGATATCGGCACTGTGCATGTTCGGGTGAATCGCGTTCCGGGTAGCCACGACGCCACCTACCGGTATCTGGCCAATGCTGCCCGTCGGACAGGCATCCGGCATGATGGCGCCGGTCACGGCGGTAGGGACCGTCATAACGGCCTCCATGGTTTCGACCACGGCGCGAACATTGTCCGCTTCCAGCGGGGTTTCGGCGCGGATGTTGCGGTAGAAGCTTCGTTCGCCAGTGGCTAAAGGTTCCCGGGTTTGGGGCACGGCGGATGACAAGTATTCGTGTAGGGCATTCCCGCTCAGTCCCCGGTCATTGATGTGGGCTAGAGCCTCACCAAACCATTTTCCGGGACGGAAGCCCAGTTCAATCAAGTCGTTTCCCGTGATCTTTTTGTGTTCCATTACGGGGGAAGTAACGGCATCACCCGCAAGAAAAGTTGCAGGCCGAACGTGGCTGACACTTTTGGGGTATTAGGGGTAAATACGCTTATGGACTCGACAACCGATACCCCCCTCATCATCGTCGCCGGCGCAACGGGCGAGCTAGGCGGATTGATCGCCCACGCGCTACGGGATCGAGGGGCCGGTGTACGGGCGCTGGTACGTCCGGGCACGGAATCCTCCCGGCTGGCAGATCTACGTGCCCGCGGCGTCGAAATCCGAGAGGTAAGCCTGGAATCGGTACCGGACCTCACAAAAGCCTGCTCCGGAGCCCACTGCGTGGTTTCCGCACTTTCCGGCCTCGGTGAGGTCATTATCGACTTACAAACGAACCTGCTTAAGGCTACGGAACAGGCTGGGGTAAAACGCTTTATCCCCTCTGACTATTCTCTTGACTTTACTCGCCTACCAAGGGGGACCAACCGGAACCTCGACTTTCGGATGACCTTCCAGGAGATCGCGGACGCATCCGGGCTGGAAGTGACTTCCGTGCTGAATGGCATGTTTACGGACCTGCTGAAGGGAGATGCCCCCCTGATCGTCAAACCCATCTCCCGTGTAGTCTACTGGGGAGATGTTGGGCAACCGATGGACATGACGTCCATGCGCGATACGGCCGCCTACACCGCGCGGGTCGCGATGGATTCCAGTACGCCCCGGTGGCTACGTATTGCCGGAGAAGTGGTCGATGCCGAAGGACTCCGCCGGGCAGCTTCCGCAGCCTATGGGAAAGATTTTAAAACCTTGCGAGTGGGTGGTATCGGGGTATTGTCGACCATGATCGACCTTACCCGGCTGCTCTTACCGAAACGGGAAGAAGTCTTCCCTCCCTGGCAGGGTATGCAGTACATGCGCAACATGCTGAGCGGTCGGGGAAAGCATCCCAGCCTGGATAACAATCGGTATCCCGACCTGGATTGGGAGTCGGTGCGGGCGGTGCTGGTGGGTGATTCCGCCGGCTCGAGAAACTAGGAGATCATTGTTCCCGCGCTCCGGCGCCCCAGATGGTGTTTCGCCAGTCGGCGTAGTTCCAGCTACGCCAGTCCTGTGCCGGATAGCCGTAACGCTCCAACTTCCCCGCCAACCGGGTCGGCAGTCGTTCCTGTTCCTGTCGTAATAGGAAATAGTTGTCCCGATCCAGGTCATCCACCAGGTACGTCCAGTCGATCCGGTGGGTGGGTTGCCGGAGGTTCACCCGGGTAATGACCCCGGACCAGTTGACCGCCCCGTAACCTACCAGGAAAAGCCACGCCGCCAGGCCGTTGACCTGTAAAAGGTAGTGCAGCGATCGTCGCTGACGCACCTTGCGGGACAACGAGAAAATGCCAACCAGCACCAGACAAAGCGCCACCCCTACGTGAACGCGACCGATGGCCAACCCGTACGCATGGATATAGTGCCAGTTGCGCATCCCGACCGATAAGGCGAGAAACGCATTCTGGGCCAACCAACAGTAGGTCAGCGCGCGCAGGGTACGGGCGTTGGGGTAAAAATTGAGGTTGCGCCGGAAGAAGTAAAGCACCACGACCATTGCCAGGAGAATGCTGGCCATCAGGCTATTGGTGCCGGCATGCACGTACTCACTAAGGGTACTGGCGGGAAGCTCGGTAGCCGACAACCAGATGTACCGGAGATCGGTCAGATTGACGACCCACAACAAGGCATTGAGGGTGAGGAAAACCATCACCGCCCGACGGTACTCAACCCGCAGTGCCAGCGGGGAAAAGGGGTGGTTGTTGCCGCCCCGGGAACGGGATAATGTATCCGGATCGACGGTATCGTCGTAGGCCAGATCGAAATTTGCCCCGGCCAGGATCAAGGGAATAGTACCACAGAGGCCGACAACGAACAGCACGGCAAAGCGCAGTGGCTCATCGAACCGATGCACTCCGTCCAGCCAACCAAGCAGCCACTCCAGGCCGCGAAAAAAGTCGGAATTGCCAATGGAGTAAAGGAGAAAAAACGGCAGGCTCACCGCGAGCGCCGTGAGCCCTGGCCGTACCCACACCCACCGATTGGTGGAAGCGAGGCGATGCGCGTAGCGGCCGTGCAGCTGACGCAAAAACCGCGTCGGCCCGGCCAGCAGGGAGAACACCCCCAGTAGCAGCCCGTACCAGATAAACCGAAGCTCGCGCTCCTGGACGAAACCGATCAGGAGCAGAAAACTCAGGTGATGCGCAACCAGGGACGCGGGCGCGTGAACGATCACCACCGACACGGCTGATGCCAGCAACAGGAAAACCGCCCAACGAACGGCCGGACGTCGGGTAAGTTCCGGCCGGGAGGCAAACAACGTCAGTAGAGCGATTGCATCAAAGACGAAGACGTTCAATCCGGCGGAAAGGGGAAAGAATAGGTAAGCAAACACCGTTCCTAGCGCAATCGGATATTTAACATTTCTCATAAAGAACTTTGTTTTTTAAAGTTAAAGAGCATTTACGTGCCTTCTCAGGCGCGCCCCGGTAACTGAGAGTCAGTTATTGACCAGTTTGAGAAAGTCTTCCAATTCGCCCAGATGTTGCTCGAAGGCGCGCCGCCCCGCTGCGGTGGCGCGGTAACTGGTCCGGGGCTTATCCTCCACGAAGCGTTTCTCCGTCTCGATTTGACCGGCCTTATCGAGGGCTTTGATATGACCGGCGAGGCTTCCGTCGGTAAGTTTTAGCGCGTCGCGCAGGGTAACGAAATCCACCCAGTCGTTGACCACCAGGATCCCCATTAGCCCCAGGCGCATGCGGTGGCTGTACAGCTTACTGAGCCCCGCGACGGTGGATTTCATTTCATCTACCTTGTTCATTCGTGTCGTATTTGGAATACATCCAGAGGCCGTAAACGATGTGCAACAGCCCGAAGCCGACGCCCCAGAAGAAGAGGCCGTAGGATGGAAAGAAAAGCGCTACCAGTCCGAGTCCGATCTCCAGGTAAGCCAGCAACCGGAGTTCCTCGCTCACGAAGTTGCTACCGTTCAGCAGCGCCAGACCGTAAAAGATAATCGTGGTGGGGCCGATGAGCCCACCGTTGCCGTGGTAAATCAGTGCAAGACAGAACACCCCGCCGATGGCAAGGGGCAGCGCTAGGTTGGTGAGGAGCTTGTAGGTTCTGGGATGGGCAAATTCGTGTCCCATGCGGACAACCCGCCGGTTCGTAAAGTAAAAACCGCTGGCCAACGCTCCGGTCAGTACCAACGTAGCCACACAGAATAGGAAGGGAACCGGCGCAATCCCCCAGGGATGGACGGATGATAATCCCAACTGATCGGGAACGTAAGTGACGGGATGGTCACTCACCCACCCGTATGTGAAAATGGCCAGTACGCCCAGCAAGGCGGACACACCCGCCCCTACGCCGGAAAGCCCGCTCAATCCGATAAAGTACCGCGACCGTTCCATTAGGTCGCGAATGTGCCGTAAATCCGAAATGGGGGTGTTGATGGTCCGAGCCATAAAGAACTTTGTAAAGCAAAGCTACGGTATTTTAGTCGAACGGTGAGCAGGAATGTGTATCCTTCCATTAGAACAAAGCCACCGGCCGTTTCCTTGTTAGCGAGAATCGACTGTTTGTAACCTGCATGCCCCTACCAACCGACCTGCCCACCGGCGCCCAAGCCCTGCTCATCGCCCTCGCTACCCCATCTCCCCAGGGCCCGCTCGGTATCCCGGTCCTGCTCTGGGGACGTCCCGGGGTCGGTAAATCGAGCTTCATCGAAGGCCTGGCCACGGAGCAGCTCCGCGTGACCACGCTGATCGCCTCCATCCACGATCCAACCGACTTCAGCGGGTTACCGGTGCTGGAAGGCGGCCGCGTTCGCTACGCCATACCGGAATGGGTAGAGGCCTTCGGCGATGATGAGGATGGGATTCTTTTCCTCGATGAGCTAAGTACTGCCCCCCCCTCCGTTCAGGCGGCCCTCCTACGGGTGGTCTTCGAACGGCGGGTGGGTTTTCGCGAACTTCCGGAACGGGTGCGGATCGTCGCCGCGGCGAACCCACCCGACCTCATGATCGGCGGTTGGGAGCTATCCCCGCCGCTGCGCAACCGCTTCGTCCACCTAAACTGGGCCATCCCGGAATCCCTCTACATCCGGTCGCTCACCGAAGGCTGGAACAAGGGTGAATTGCCGGAGATCGACCGGAATGACCACCGGAACCGGCTACCGGCATGGAAGGTCAAAATCGCCGGCTTCCTGCGCCTGAGCCGAACGGCGCTGCACAGCGACCCGGAAGAAAACCCTTATGGTTTCGCCAGTCCCCGAACCTGGGACTTCGCCGCCGCCCTGCTGGCTTCGTGTGACGTTCTGGGCTATCGCCCGGGTTCCGAGGATATTACCGCTCAAACGGTACTCCTGGAACTGATGGCCGGATGCCTGGGCGAAGCCACCGCCCTACCCTTCCTGGAATACCTGAACCGACTGCGTATCCCCGACCCCGAAGATATTCTATCGAAGCAAGAAGGCATAGACCTTAACGATTTGGACGACAGCGAGCTATACGTTCTGTTTTACAGTTTGAACAACAGGCTAATCGCAGCCTTTGACCGGCCGCCCTTTTTGGATTACTCACTGGTGTACTTGTCCTTGGTGGACAAAGTCTTCGAACTTGGCCGGCGGGACGTGATCTTCGTTTCCCTTCGCGACCTGGCCCGGGCGGGCTGGGTGAGCCGCCTGGCCGCCACCGACGACGACGCGGGACGTGGTCAGGCCATGGAGGAAATAGCGAAGCTGTTTAGCGACGTCACCTTCAAGGAATTCGTGGATGTCCTCGCCTGAAACCGGGAGCCTACTGGAAGACCTGCGCTTCGCGCGAGCCTACGCGGCCGAGCGGCTCCCGTGGTTTGCCCCCGCCCTGTTTCGCTGCCGCATCGTGGTAACGGACCAGGTGAAGGTCGCCGCCATAGACCGACACTACAACATCTACTGGAATCCGGATGCGGTACGCCGCATCGGTGGCGGACGCGCTCGGCTGGACGCGCTCGCCGAACTCGGATTTTTGTGGGTCCACGAGATCAGCCACTTGCTGCGCCGGCACGGCGACCGGGCCGAAACCCTGGGCATCGTAGGCGCTGAGCCGGAACGGCGTTGGAACATTGCCTGCGATCTGGAGATCAACGACGCGAAGTGGGCGGGGCTACGGATGCCGGCGGCCTACCCCGGCCGCTTCCCCGAAGCGATGGACCTGGAGACCGGCCAACTGGCGGAATACTACTACCGCCGCATCGACGCGGTGCCCTCCGCTGCCCAGTTTCCGATTGATGAGGGCAGTGGGGTACACGGGCGCATCCGGCCGTGGGAAGCCGGGGGCGAGCAACGCCTAGCACCGCTGGACGAAGAACTGGTGCGGCGGGAGGTTGCCCGGCTCACCCGGGAGGCGGATCAGGCCGGCATTCCGGAAGCGTGGCGGGCGTGGGCCCGTAGCGTTTTGGGTAGCCGGGTCAACTGGCGGCAGCGGTTACGCCACCGGATGAGCCTGGCCG
This sequence comes from Neolewinella xylanilytica, assembly GCF_002934605.1. Lineage (GTDB taxonomy): Bacteria > Bacteroidota > Bacteroidia > Chitinophagales > Saprospiraceae > Neolewinella > Neolewinella xylanilytica. The sequence goes on along the minus strand of NZ_PTJC01000006.1, from coordinate 1,674,464 downwards.
TCCGTAAGGGGCAGGGCGCCAAGACGGATTATTCCTACGGGCGTGCCCACCGCCGGCAGTCGGTATACCATCCGGTACTCCCTCCCGCCCTATCCGGAACCCGCAGCCCGCACATCGCCGTGGTCGTGGACACCTCCGCTTCCATGGATGACGCGGACCTCCAACGCGCGCTAACCGAAATAGCGGCCATCATCCGACAGTTCGATGCGCCGGTGACGATGATCCCCTGTGATGTAAAGGATTACGAACCGGTACGCCTCGTTTCGGAACGGGAAGCATTCCGGATCAACTATTTGCCCGGCGGGAGCGGAACGGACCTGCGGCGCGGCATCGAGGCGGCAGTCAACTTGCAACCGATTCCCGATACCGTACTGGTGATCACGGATGGCTTGACGGCGTACCCGGCCGTGGCTCCCCGGCTTCCGCTGGTCTTTGCCATCCTTGGTCAGGCGGAATCGTACGCCCTCCCCCCCAATCCCCCCTTCACCCCCGATCAGGTCGTAGTAATCTAATCGTCCCCTGCCCGGTTGTAAACAGGAGATGAAAACTTCCACCCATCGATTCACGCTGGCTACCCGTTACGGTGATGCCACCTTTACGATCACTTTCGACGAAAATGGCCGGATATCCATTATCGGCACCCCGCTGGAGGGCCTGCCCGACTCCGTATACCAGCTAACTTACGGCCACGACTGGCCCACGGTGAAGGCCTACTTTGAGGATCTCTGCAAGCTCTTACCCTTCTGGGCGGAAGCCTACCTTACAACCGCTAATGCCCCAGCTCCCCTACTTCCGCTGAGCGCCTTTTTTGCCACTGAATTTACCCCAGAGTCAGTGACCGGCGCCCCCGGCTACTGGGCCGAGCAAGGACACTGGCGGGAACTGTTCCACCCCGATCCGGTATTGCGGAACCGGATGCTCTCTCGCGCCACCGGGGAAGACCATACCCTGTTTCGCAACCAGGCCGCGGCTTACCTCGAACCGTATTTGCTTGCGTTAGTCGCGGCACCTACCCTCGGTTCGGTGGCCGAGGCGTACCGCTTGCTGGGAACCCTCGGCACGCCCTCGGCCCGACAATTCCTCCTGGCCGAACTCGAACGGGAAGGACGTCACCCTTATACCCGCCACCTACTCTTCGGACTCCGGTATTTCCAAAACGCGGCCGATTTGGTGCGCATCGCTGCCGTCTACCGGTCCGGTAATATTTCCGAAGACGATCTACCCGCGGTCCTGAAATATATGGATGGTGTACCCGGAAAAACCACCCTCGATTTCGCGCGGGAACTCCTGGCCGACCACGCCTATCTATCCGAATCTATTCTTCGGGTATTCTACGGTATCAGGCTCCAGGACAAAGACATACGCCCTTTACTGCTCCGTGCATTCGAGGCCGAAAAAGCGTACCACCATTTGGATATCCTTCTTCGGACCACCAACCGGTTATCCACCGAACCCATAAACCTGGAAGCCATGAACCGCCGCGCGGCCGCCCCGGAATTCCTGGATGTGCCGCCGGTCAACTGGCCCCAGCAGCTGGAACCCGGGTGGACGACGCTCGTCCGCACCACGCCTCCAGGGGAGGCCCTTCGAATTATCGCAGCCTATCTCGACCGGCCCGAGCCCCGGTTGCAACGCAACGCCCTGCTACAGATGAAGGTGTTGGTGCAGCAGCCCGAATTTTCCGGCACCCTCCCCGGTCCCGTCGAACATCGTTTGCGAGACTTGCTGCGATCTCCTTTCGATAAGGTCTACGTCGAAGTACTGAATCTTTTGGGCATGCGGTCCCTGACCTGTGCCGACCCGCTACCCATGTTGGACGCGATCCTTCGACTCAGCGTAGGCACCCGCTACCGGATCGTGGTCCTGAAGGCCCTGCGGGGGGTCGGTGATTTCCCCGCGGCCCGTGAACGCGCCCGCACCTTTCTATCTGACGCGATAACAAAGGCACCGGATACCCGGCGCCTCGAACACCTGACGGCCTTGCTTCCTTACGTGGAGAAATACCTCGGACAGGCCGACGACCTTCGTTCCCAATTGAACGCACGCGTTTCCGTACTTACAGATTGAATATGACCAAGCACACCATCATCATCGGCAGCGGTATCAATAGCCTATGCGCTGCGGTGGTGCTGGCGACCAGCGGGCAGCGGGTTACCGTCTTCGAAAAAAACGACTGGTTGGGCGGCAACATACTTACCAAGGAGTTATCGGTACCCGGTTTTCGCCACGAGATCTTTTCCGGATTTCACCCACTGTTCACCTCGGGACCCTTCTACCGGGAATTTCGTACTACCCTGGAAGCCTACGGTGTCACCTACCTGAACACCGAGTACACTGCCGGCGTACTCCTCCCCGACGGACGCGCCTTGGCCCTGCGCGACAATCGGGACAAGAACGTAGCCGCACTGAACGGAGCCCATTCCGGTGACGGAGATGCCTACCGTCGGGTCATGACGGCCTTCGACCAACAGGCGGAACTGGCCTTCGGCTTGCTCTCGAAGGAGTTGTGGTCGCTGGGGGGAGCGGGATTGGCCGCCAAAAACCTGTGGAGTATGGGCCCGGAAGGCCTGCTGGAGTTTTTCGGTGAAGCCCTCCCCGATGCCCGTAAATGGCTCGACAACACGTTTCGGAGCGACCTGGTCAGGGCGGCCCTCGCCCCCTGGACCCTGCACACCGGCATGGGCCCGGACGACGCCGGTGGAAGCCTCATGCTCCGCATCATCCTCGCCTCCTTCGAAAACACCGGCATGCCCGTGGCAGAGGGAGGGGGTACCCGCCTGGTGGAAGCACTTACCCGAATTATCACCGACAACGGCGGGGAGTGCCACACCGCCAGCATCGTGGACCGCATCGTCGTCGAAGACGGTCGCGCCACCGGTGTCGAGGTGGCCGGCCAGCTTCACCCGGCTGACCGCGTACTGGCCAACGTCAGTCCTACCGCCCTTTACGGCCAACTCCTGCCGGCGAGCGCCGTTCCGCAAGCCACGCGCCAGGAAGCCGACGATTACCGTTACGGACGGGGAAATATGCAGATCCAGCTTTCGCTGGATCATCCGCCCCGCTGGCCCAATCCCGTACTGCTCAAAACCGGTATGGTGCACGTCACCCCCGGAATGAATGGCACCAGTCGGGCCGTCAACGAGGCCGTCCGGGGGTTGCTACCCGCCGAACCGACCATCGTGGTGGGCCAGCACACGGCGATCGACCCGAGCCGGGCGCCCGAGGGCAAGTGGACGATCTGGATCCAGCTACAGGAGCTACCCGCCTCCCCCACCGGAGACAGCCTCGGCGAAATCGACTGCCACGGGGAGTGGACGGAAGCCATCGCCGAAGCCTACGCCGACCGGGTGATCGCCATCCTCGACCGTCAGTTACCCGGCTTCGCGGAAGATATTCTCGAGCGACACGTCCTGAGTCCGGCCGATCTGGCCCGCATCAATCCCAACCTCGTGGGCGGCGATCCCTACTGCGGGAAGGCTTCCCTCGACCAGTTCTTGTTCTGGCGCCCGCTGCCCGGTATGCGGGGACACGAAACACCGGTCACGGACCTGTACCACATCGGAGCTGCTACCCACCCCGGTCCCGGACTGAATGGAACCTCGGGTTACCTAGTAGCGAAACAATTAACTTGATTTGGGAGAGAAGAAATTAGCGCGCGACCTGGGTCTCGGAGATATTCTCATGTTCGGTATCGGCGGTATCGTCGGAGCAGGAATTTATGCCATCGTGGGGGAAGCGGCCGGGCTGAGCGGTAATATGCTTTGGGCCAGTTTCCTGGTAGCCGCCACGGTGGCCTTACTGACCGCGATGACCTACGCCGAATTTGTCAGCCGCTTTCCCGACGCCGGCGGAAGCTTCGAGTACGTAAAGCGTGGGTTCGGACAGACTACGGCGCTGTGGTTCAGCATTTTGATGCTCTTCACTGGTATCGTTGCTGCGGCGGCCATTGCCATCAGCTTTAGTGATTATCTTGGTCGGTTACTGGCCGTGCCCTCCTACCTCACCACCATCGGCGTGATCGCCCTTATGGGTGGCATCAATGCCGCCGGTGTCCAGGAAGCGAGCTGGTTCAATACCCTGGCCACCGTCGTTACCCTGTTTGGACTGGGGGCCGTTGTCTACTTTTCCTTTCCCGACTGGGGATCGGTTCCCCTGTTCGACCCGGGCGAAGGGGGTGTCACCGGCATCATTTCCGGGGGCGCGCTGATCTTCTTCAGCTTCATCGGTTACGAAGACCTGGTCAAGATGGCGGAGGAAACTCGAGACCCCGAGCGCACCATGCCGCGGGGCATCCTGATTTCCGGGGTCGCGGTCCTCCTGATCTACCTACTCATCGCCGTTGGCACCGTATCGGTCATGGGAGCGGAAGACCTGGCCAAGCAATCGGGACCGTTGGCGGAAGTATTGCGCCGGAGCGCGGGAACGGGGTGGGCAACGGCCATCGTGATCGTGGCCCTATTCGCTACCAGCAAGACCATCCTTTCCAATATCCTCGGAACGAGCCGCCTCCTTTACGACGTGGCCCGTGACGGGGAGATGCACTGGCTGAAGCGGCTCACCCGGGTCAATCAGCGGACGGAGACCCCCATCTTTGCCATTCTCCTGATCACGGTCCTGGCCATATGCTTCGGGATGATCGGTAACCTTCAGGTAGTAGCCAGCATCAGCAACATCTTTATTATGCTGGTCTTCCTCGCGGTGAACGCGGCGCTGCTGAATTACCGTCGGCGCTTCACCGATAAAGCGGAGGCGCCTTTCCGGGTACCCCTGAACGTCGGTAACTATCCGGTACCTACCGTACTGGCCTTCGCGGGCATTTTGGTGCTCCTGGGTTTCAACCTGGCTAATCTCTTCTAACACTTGGCCGATTTTGAAATGGAGAATTTCCGCGGACGCTCCTTGCATTTAGATCCAACAACATCACTAATAGCAAGCATGCTACCCCGGATCGCTTCCCCTAGTTCGGTTGTCGGGGTTCGACTGCGCTGCAGTCGATTGCGCTTAACCTCCACATACCCGGAGTTTTACTCCGGGCAATGTGGGTTGGACCGCGCTGTGGTCCTGAGTCGCTCGGAAACCCTGAGAATTGTGGTACGCAACTGTGGAGTAGTTAGGAGGCGAGGCACGGAAGGCAAAATCTCCGGGCCCTTGGGCGTCCTTTTAGGGTCGCATCGCTCGAGCAGTTTTCTCCAACGAAGCATGGCGGTAAAAGAGACCGTGAAGCCCTTACAATGCTAACCTGACAGCGCAATAGTGGCCCCGGATCCTCGATCGGGCTTACCGGGCGGCGAAGGTGGTACTCCCTTCCAACTCCGTAAACTGGACGGGCACGACGCCGGAGCCACCCTGCTCGGTAGTGTAGACGCCGTAGATGCTGTCCACCGCCTCCATCGTCAGCTTGTTGTGGGTCACGATGATAAACTGGCTGTCCTTGCTGAACTTCTTGATAATCCGATTGAACTTGGCGATGTTGGCATCGTCCAGCGGGGCATCGACCTCGTCGAAAATACAGAAGGGTGCCGGTTTGAGCAGATACAGGGCAAAGAGCAGCGCGGTGGCCGTCAGGGTTTTTTCTCCCCCCGACAACTGGCTGATCGTCTGCGGCCGTTTCCCCTTCGGCTTAGCCACGATTTCGATGTTGGATTCCAGGGGGTTCTCCGGGTCGAGGAGGATCAAGTCGCAGTTGTCGTCCTCGGTGAAGAGGCTGCGGAATACGTCGATGAAGTAGATCCGCACTTGCTCGAAGGCGTGTAGGAACTGAACGGTGGCCGTATCCTCGATCTCCTTGATGGTCTTGATCAGGGTTTCCTTAGCGCTCACGATATCGTCCCGCTGCTCGGTGATGTTGTCGTGGCGCTCCCGCATTTCGTCGTAGGCCTCCACGGCCATGGGGTTGATCTCGCCGTAGTTCCCGATGCGGCTGCGCAGCCGATCGACCTTCATTTCCAGCTCGGCGACGGTCCCGGTCCACTCCTCCACCTCCACCGCGGCCAGTTGTTCCAACGTGAGATCGAATTCGATCTTGAGTCGCTCCTCTACCCCATTGAGTTTGAAGCGAACGTCGGTGAAGCGATCCTTAAGCTGGTTTACCTTCACCTGGGCATCCTGCCGTTGCCGGTTGTCTTTGCGGAGCTCGTCTTCCAGCGCGTTGATCTGGCTGCGGGCTTCGTAGTAGGCTTTCTCGGCCGCGTTGAGGGTGGCCCGGTATTCCTCTTTTTCCGCCTGCATGCGTTCGAGATTACCATCGAGAGTGGCCTCTTGCTCGTCAAATTGCCGGGCTTCCTTTTCCAGTCCCTTCAATTGTTGGCGGTTGTCGACTTCCTGGCCGCGCAGCTCCCGCTCCCGGTTCTGTCGGAACGCCAGCTCGTTCTCCAGTGCCTGCACCCGGTTCTGCTGCTGGATGAAGGCAATGTTTTCCTGGTTGTAGCGAGCACTCGCCTCGGAAAGCGCCTCGCTTAGTTCCTGGTAGCTGGCGTCCGTGCCGCTCACTTGCTCCCGCAGCGTAGCGATGCGCTGTCGCAGTTCCTGCAGCTCCCGATCGATATCGACGTTGCCTGCCTCCAGTGCCAGGGCGTCGGTTTGCAGCCGTTCGTTCTTCGCTTCGGTATCCCGGAAGAAGTTCTGAAACCCTTCCACCTTGGCCTGTACGCCGGCGAAGCGTTGCTGCAACTGGCTGAGCTCCCGCCGGACGGCCTGAATATCGCGATCCGTACGCTGGGCCCGCAACTCGCTCAAGGTAGCCTTCCGCTCGGTGAGTTGCTTCCCCAGCCCCTGCGCCTCTTTCTCCGCCTGCTTGATGGCCTTATCCAACGCTTCCAGGTTTTTCTTCCGTCCGATCTTTTTACCCTCGAAAAGCCCGAGAGATCCACCTGCAACCGAGTAGGGCCGGCGAACGAAACGTCCGTCCTTAGATAGGACCGTTGCGCCGTCGACGGTGGGTTGGGGCAACTCGTCCGTATCGGAGATCGATACGCCATGCAAGAGGCGACGCACCAGTTGGTCGTAGGGTGGGTCAACGGTAAGGACGTCCACGGCGGGCCTACCGGCTGTCGCTCCTGCGTCCGCCGCAAGGAAAGGAGCATCCGCCAGGGCATCCAGCACGAAGAAATTGGCCTTCCCCTTTTGCTGTTCGCTCAGCAGGCGGATGGCAGCCCGGGCCTCCGCGGCGTTGGCCACCAGGTAGTAGTTCAGGTAGGGGTCCAGGTAGTTTTCGATGGCCGCCCGGTATTCCGGCTGCACCAGTAGGACGTCGCCGAGCAACTGGGGTTCGGCCGTCCAGCTACGGTTTTTACTCAAGAAGCGGATCGATTCCGGGTAGCCTTCCAGGCTGTCGATCATGCTTTTGGTCAGTTTGTATTCGTTGCGGCGGGCATCCAGCCCCCGGTTGATCCGGTTCAGTTCCGCCTGCAGGTGTTCGCTGTCGGTGACCACGTCCTCGATGGCCCGCAAACGCTCGGCCTCCTTATCCTCCAGTTGGGTGGCCGCTGCTTCCCGGCCGGAAATAGTACCGGTGAGCTCTTCCAGCAAGGCTTCCAGGTTTTCTCGTTCACCGCGGCGATCCTCCATTTCCGCCTGGTTCCGCTCGACCTGGAAACGGAAGTTCTCGATTTGGTTGCCGTTGATGGCCCGCCGTTTTTCGAGATCGAAAATCTTTCTTTCCTCTTCTTGCTGGATTTTGAGGTGCTCGTCCAGCTTCGACTTCAGCCCGGCGTGTCCCTCCCGTACGTCGGTCAGCTTCGCCTGGGCCGCTAGCCGACCCTGCTGCTGTCCCTCGAGTTGCTCACGGGCCTCGGCCACCAGGGTTTCCGTCTTACCAATCTGTGCCTGGTAATCGGCTATTTCGGTTTCGGCGCGTTGCAACGCCTCGGTGAGTTGGGTGGTCTGCCGGGTCACGAACCCCTTGCGTTGCTGAAGCAGCTGCCGTTCGCTTTCTAAACCGCGGAGCTCGCCGGTCAGGGCATTCAGCTTCCGTTGCCGCTCGCCTACCCGTTGCTCCTTGTCGACGTGCATTTTCCGTGCTTCGTCGAGACTAGCCTCCAACCGGGTGATGCGTTCATCCGTCTGCCGGTAGGACGCCTCGGCCTGTTCGGTTTCCTGCTTCAGTTTTTCGTAGTCGAGCCGGAGTTTTTCCACCCGAATGCCGGTCAGTAGGAGGCTGAGATCGCGGTATTCGCCTTTGAGGTCCCGGTATTTGCGGGCCCGTTTCGCCTGTTTTTCCAGGCTTTTCAGGTTGTTGGTGATCTCGAACAGCAGGTCCTCGATCCGGGCCAGATCCTCCTCGGTGCTTTTCAGTTTATTCAGGCTCTCCTTCTTCCGGTTCTTGTACTTGCTGATTCCGGCGGCCTGCTCGAACATCCTGCGGCGGCTGTTATCCTTATCGGCCAGGATGTCATCGACCATACCTAGGGCGATGATCGCGTAGCTATTGCTGCCAATACCGGTATCGAGAAACAGGTTCCGGATATCCTTCAGTCGGCACTGTACCCCATTCAAACGGTACTCGGAATCGCCGCTGCGGTACAGCATGCGGGTGATGGTGACCGTTTGGTATTCCGTTGGGAGGAGGTCCTTGTTGTTCTCGAAGGTGAGGCTGACCGAGGCCAGGTTCCCCGGCTTCTTCTTTTTGGTACCGTTAAAGATGATCGAAGCCATCTTGTCGAGGCGTAACTCGGAGCCCTTCTGTTCGCCAAGCACCCAACGAATGGCATCGACGATGTTGCTTTTCCCGGACCCGTTGGGACCGACGATACCGATGACGTCGGCGTCGAAATTGACGACCGTCTGATTCGCGAAACTTTTAAAGCCCTTGATATCGAGTTGCTGCAACCGCATATGGCGCGCGAAGGTAAGTCCTTCGTTTAAACTCCCGACCCCTTTACAGATGTCGCGTTCTGACGTAGAACTCTTTGTCCCTGACCCCGAAAGCACGCACGAGCCGCGGGCTGACCACCAATACTACCCGGCTGTCGTAAACCTCCTCGGGGATCCGGGCAACCACTTCGGCGTAGATGGTTTTCCGGCTACGGGGATCCTCGATCTCGATGATGCTGCCGATGGGCGCGGTACGGTGCAGCACCATCCACTTATTTTGGTCGCCCCGGTTCGTCCAGGCGGCCTTGCCGTTGGTGTATTTCAAACGCCGCTCGCTCATGGTCGTATCCCATTCCAGCCGGAGGTCCCGGTTTTGCAGCACATACCGGTCTTCGATCTTGACCTGACTGTCGGGATCGATGCCGTCGATGCGTAGGTACCCGATCGTCAGCACCCGTCCGGGTTCCAGGTCCTGCGGATTAACCCCGGGATTCAATTTGCGAATCAGGCTATCGTTAGGCTGGCTGAGGGTACGACGCGAGAGCCCGTACAGGGTTTCTCCGGGAGACAGACGGTACCGCACGGGCACGTACCAGGCGAGGCTATCCCGGGAAAATGACGGGCGTAGCGCGGCTTTAGGGATGGAAACGGTTACGCGGGTTCCCGGTTTGTACCCCAGCTGCAGCTCCGGGTTAAGGCGGTAAATGTCGTTGAGACTGTGGCCATAAAAGCGTGCCGCACCGTAGAGTGTCTGCCGCGGCGCCAGCTGGTGATCGAAGAGCAGGTGTCCGCTGAGCGCGTCGAAGCGAACGACCACGGTGTCGGACGGCAATAAAAAGTACAGACTGTCACCGGTCGCGCCGGCTTCCGGAGTCGAAAAGCAGGCTGCGAAAAAGAGAAGCAGAAAATATTTCGGGAAGGTACCCATGTGATGGCAGCAGTAAAGCGGATATACTAAATCGTAGACCCAGCGAAGGTAAGGAGAAGCGGGCAGAGCCCCGAACCGGAACTCCATAGTATTTTCTTAAAATTCTGCGGGAACTTTAAGCGTTTGGTAAGTCGTCCGTACCACGCACGGTCCAACCATCTTGGTAGTGCGTTGTTTCAAATGTGTAAGTTTCCGTGGGCGCCAAATTTTTATGGCATCCCAGGGCAAAGTGTCAGGATTTTTTGTCAGTACTTGGTTATTGGCACAGTTCTTTCACTTACGCCTTAACTTTAGGGCAGGAGGTTTTTTTCGGCGCTCAACGTTGCGTCCATACCCCCGCCCCTATCCTTGATTACCCCGACAAAGTTTATTGAATGAATCCTCCACAACGGGAATTTAACCCCGAAATAAAACAGGCCATGGCCCGCGGCAAGCAGGAGGCTGAGAAGATGGGTCACACCTACGTAGGACCCGAACACCTTCTTCTCGGTGTCCTCAGCATGGGCAATACACTGGCCACTAAGGTGCTCAAAAACCTGGCGGTGGATATTGAGACCCTGGCCGACACCCTTCGCGAAAACGTGCAACGTAACGGCGGACAAAGCAGCGGTCACACCATCTCCAAAATGCCGCTTAACGACAAGGCCGACCGCGTACTGAAGGTCACTTTCCTGGAAGCGAAAGCCCTGAAAACGACGCAGGTCAGCCCCGAACACCTAATCCTTTCTATCCTGCGGAATAAGGAACTGCCCGCAACCAAGATCCTGCGGCAGTTCGAAGTGGAATACGAAATTTACAAAGCAGAATTAGACTACGTGAAAGACGAAAAAGATTTTACCGAAGACGAATCCCTGCCGATGAACCAGGCTCCCGGTAGCGGAGAAGAAAGTTTCGAAGACGACGATTCCGGCCGTGGCGGCCAGGGTCGAGGTGCCCGCGGTCAAGGCAATTCTAAATCCCGGACCCCGGTTCTCGATAATTTCGGACGGGATATCACCGCCCTGGCGGAGGAAGATCGCCTCGACCCCATCATCGGACGGGAAACGGAGATCGAACGGGTTTCCCAGATTCTCAGCCGGCGCAAAAAGAACAACCCGATCCTGATCGGTGAGCCCGGTGTCGGTAAGACCGCCATCGTGGAGGGTCTTGCCCTGCGGATCCGCGACCGCAAGGTCAGCCGGACGCTCTTCGACAAGCGCATCGTGATGCTCGACCTCGCCGCACTGGTGGCCGGTACCAAGTACCGCGGTCAGTTCGAGGAACGCATGAAAGCGATCATGACCGAACTCGAAAAAAGTCGTGATGTGATCCTGTTCATCGATGAGATCCATACGATCGTCGGTGCAGGCGGCGCAACCGGCTCCCTGGATGCGAGCAATATCTTCAAGCCCGCCCTGGCGCGGGGCGAACTGCAGTGCATCGGTGCCTCCACCCTCGACGAATACCGTCAGCACATCGAGAAAGACGGTGCGCTCGACCGCCGCTTCCAGAAGGTACTCGTCAATCCGCCCAGCGCCGAGGAAGCCGTTCACATCCTCAATAACATCAAGCCTAAGTACGAGGACTTCCACAACGTCAACTACTCCGACGACGCGATTGAAGCCTGTGTCAAACTGAGCGATCGGTACATCACCGACCGGTTCCTGCCCGATAAAGCCATCGACGTTCTCGACGAAGTCGGTGCCCGTACTCACCTCAAGAACATCACCGTTCCCGAGCACATCGAGGAAGTGGAAAAGAAGATCGAGGAGGTCAAGGAGCAAAAGAACGCGGCGGTAAAAAATCAGCAGTACGAACGGGCTGCCGACCTGCGCGACCAAGAAAGCAAGCTCCAACGCCAGCTGGAAGACGCCAAGAAGCAGTGGGAAGAAGAAGCGAAGACCAAGCGCTATCCCGTTGATGAGGAAGATATCGCCGAAGTCGTCAGCATGATGACCGGCATCCCCGTACGCCGCGTGGCGCAGAACGAGAGCAAGAAGCTCGTTGGGATGGAGAAAGACCTGCAGTCGGTGATCATCGGCCAGGACAACGCCATTACCAAGGTAACCAAGGCCATCCAGCGGAACCGCGTCGGCCTGAAAGATCCGAAGAAGCCCATCGGTACCTTCATCTTCCTTGGCCCCACCGGCGTAGGTAAAACGGAGTTGGCCAAGGCACTTGCCAAGTACATTTTCGACAGCGAGGAGAGCCTCATCCGTATCGACATGTCCGAGTACATGGAGAAGTTCAGCGTCAGCCGGCTCATCGGTGCCCCTCCGGGTTACGTCGGTTACGAAGAAGGCGGCCAGCTGACCGAAAAGGTTCGCCGCAAGCCCTACAGCGTCATCCTGCTGGACGAGATCGAGAAGGCACACCCCGACGTGTACAACATCCTGCTCCAGGTACTGGACGACGGACAGTTGACCGACGGCATGGGGCGCAAGGTGGACTTCAAGAACACCATGATCATCATGACCTCCAACATCGGGGTTCGTCAACTTAAGGATTTCGGACAGGGGGTTGGTTTCGCGACCAAGGCCCGTACCGAGAATGCCGAGGAAAACAGCAAATCGGTCATCAACAGTGCGTTGAAGCGGACCTTCTCGCCGGAGTTTCTTAACCGAATCGACGACGTGGTTATTTTCAATAGCCTGGGACAGGAAGAAATCTTCCGCATCATCGACATCGCGCTTTCGGACCTCTACAAGCGACTGGACGGGCTGGAATTCACCCTCGAGTTGGCCGAAGATGCCAAAAAGTTCGTGGCTGAAAAAGGCTTCGATCCCCAGTTTGGCGCTCGACCGCTGCACCGCGCGATCCAGAAATACATCGAGGATCCGCTCGCGGAATTCATCCTGAACAACAATCCCGACGGCGGTGCGTCCCTCGTCGCGAAGTTGAACGAGGAAGGCGACGGACTCGTTATCGCTCAGCAGGAGGTAGTGACCTCCGAGAAATAAGGTTCCGCTCCTTCGAAGGTCCGGTCCGGCCCAGACGCCGGGGCGGACCTTCGCTTTTGGGCTAAATTACCCATCGACGGAGGTATGTTTGAACTTTACCCTATTCCATACTTTTACATTTTATAACTTAATTAACCATCTATTGGCAAAGAGAAGAGGCGGCGGCCGCAACCGCTACACGCGCAGAGAAGACACCACTCCCCAATTTCGGATCAACGATATGATCCGGGTACCCGAGGTTCGCCTGGTCGGCGATAACCTGGAAGACATCTCTAAGGAGATTGGTACCAAACTCGAAGGCGGTACCGTGTTCGATACCCGGCAAGTAAAGGGATGGGGTCGCGACCTTGGCCTTGACTTGGTGGAAATCAGCCCCAATGCCAGTCCTCCCGTAGTTCGCCTGACCGATTACAAGAAATTTCTCTACGAGAAAAAGCGGAAGGAAAAAGAAATCCGCAACAAGGCGGTCAAGACGGTTATCAAGGAAGTCCGCTTTGGCCCCAATACGGACGATCACGATTTTGACTTTAAAGTACGCCACGCCCGCGGCTTCCTGGAAGACGGTGCGAAGGTGAAGGCCTACGTCCATTTCCGGGGTCGCTCCATCGTGTTTAAAGATCGGGGCGAGCTGCTGCTGCTTCGTTTCATGAAGGAACTGGAAGACCTGGGTGCCGCCGAGGCCATGCCCAAGATGGAAGGCCGGCGCATGAACGTCATCATCAGCCCTAAAAAGGTCCAAAAGAAATCGAAGTCGAAGTCCCAGGCGGATGGCGACGACGATGATGAGTAACGATTACACCGTAAAAGATGTCGCGCCCGTCCAATCCCATTGGACGGGCGTGCTTGATTTAAGATACCCCGAATAACACCCTTTCCTTGCCAGAGATTCATACGTCCACATTCGCTTCCTCCCACGCCCGGGTTCACCAAGCGCCAAACGACGGACGCCCCGAATTCGCCTTCATAGGTCGCAGCAACGTCGGCAAGAGTAGCCTGATTAATATGTTGACCCAGCGCAAAGAGCTGGCACATACCAGCGGCAAGCCCGGTAAAACTCAACTACTGAATTATTACCTGATCAACGATAGCTGGTACCTTACCGACCTGCCGGGTTATGGCTACGCCAAGCAAAGCAAAAAGACCCGGGCCAAATGGGAGTCGCGAACGGAAAAGTACTTCCTCAATCGCCAAACGCTGGTTACTTCCTTCGTTTTGATCGATAGCAATATCCCCCCCCAGGCAATAGACCTGGAGTTCGTCAACTGGCTAGGCGAGAACGGCGTGCCTTTCGCTATCGCCTTTACCAAAACGGACCGGAAGAAAGCCCGCGGCGGTACCCACCTGGATGCATTCAAGGCCGCGCTCTTGGAATATTGGGAAGAACTCCCCCCGGTATTCGAGACAAGCGCTTTAAAGGAAACCGGCCGCGACGAAATGCTGGCTTACGTGGAATCCGCCTTAAATGAGGTAAATTGGCCTTTCCAGCAAAGCAGGGAATGAGCACATTCTACTGCTTAGCAACCTTATAGTTACATGAGTGCGACTCCGGTAAACAACAGACTTCCCCCCCCCTCATTTGAACGGGAGAGCCGACCCTACGACCACACGGTCCCCGAACTCGCCAAGTGGGAAATCTACCGCTTGAGCGAGGATCGCCAAGCGTTCATCCGTACGCTCGAGGAAGCCAGCAGCAAGCGTATCCTGCAGGAAAGCGGTGATAACCTCACCGACGTCCTGAGCAAAACGGTCTTCAGCGAGCAGGAACGGACCCGGGCCGAACCCTGGAAAGTGGATCCGCCGAACGAGCGGCGCTACTGGAAACGCCAGGCCAAACTCCTCGCCACCCAGTCTTTGGACGAAGACGAGCCCACTACCGCAGAGGAAGCCGCTCACGCTATTCTCCACCGAATCGTCAGGCGGTACGCCGATGAAATCGTCGGCACCTTCAAGATACCCACCTTCCGATTTGCCCGCCGGTTTCTTACCTTCTTTTTCGGTCGGTTATTAAATGCCGCCGACGGACGGACCTTCACCAGCCTCTTCAGTAAGAAGATCCTGCTGCAGGAAAAGCTGCTGGTACGCGGCTACGTGGATCAGGTCCGCAAGTTAAGTCGGAAAGGGACCGTCATCCTGGTTCCCACCCACTTCAGCAATCTCGATAGCATCCTGATTGGCTACGCCCTCGACCAGGTGGCGGGCTTGGAAGCCATGGCCTTCGGCGCCGGTCTGAACCTCTACAATACCGGCTACACGGCCTACTTCATGAACCGACTCGGGGCCTACCGCGTCGACCGCCGCAAGCAGAATCCGATCTATATGACCACGCTCAAAACGATGAGCCGGCTCATTATTCAGCGGGGCGTTCCCTCCCTCTTCTTTCCCGGAGGGACCCGCTCCCGATCCGGAGCCCTGGAAACCAAGCTCAAGTTAGGCCTACTGGGTACCGCAGTAGAGGCTCAGCGTGCGCGCTATCAGGAGGGGCGCGACGATAAGGTGTTTATCGTACCGGTCGTACTTAGCTACCCCTTCGTGTTGGAAGCCCAATTCCTCATCGAGCAACACCTCCGCCGGGAAGGACAGGACCGCTACATCAAACCCAAGGATAGCTTTCACAGCCTGCGTAGCATCATGAAGTTCGTCTGGGGCGTATTCAGCAAGGGCAACGAAATCACGATTTCCCTGGGCCAACCGATGGACGTGGTGGGTAACCGGGTAGACGAGGACGGGAAAAGCTACGCACCCAGCGGTCGCCACGTTTCAACCCGCGAGTACTTTCGCGATCAGTACGGAAAAATCAATGCGGACCTCCAGCGGGAAAGCGAATATACCCGGCTGCTGGCAAGCCGGATCGTCGAACGGTACCACGCAGATGGTATCGTACTGCCGAGCCACCTGATCAGCTACGCTGCTTTCGCCATTCTGGAGCGCACCTTCCCCAAGGACGACCTCTATGCCCTCCTTCGGCTACCGGCGGAAGACTTCTATTTCCATCATGCTCCGCTCGTTGAAGTGGTCGAGCAACTCCGCGACATCCTGCTTCAAATGGAGCTGGAGGATCGGGTCAAGGTGAGCGGCGAATTGCGCAATCCAGGCGAAAAGATCATTTCACTCGGGGTCGACAGCATCGGAAATTACCACATCGACAAGCCATTAAGCTACGATACGCGCGGCCACATTGTCAGTGATAATTTTTCCATGCTGCACTATTACCACAATCGGTTGTCGACCTATAACCTCAAGCGAAAGGTCCGCTGGCCTCAGAACATGATCGGTGACGAACGGAAAGAATGAAGCTCAAGGGTCTGTACTCCCGGCTTCACCTCCCCAGTGATGCCCTCCACCAATCGTTCGAAAAGTGCTTCGTCTTCGGTAAAGTTCTCTTCCCCGAGTTCTACGAGCAGGATCGGAATGTCCTTGACGCTGCGTAGATAGTCCAGATATACCTGCTGAACGGAATGCAGGTAGTCGTCCTTCATTTCTTGCTCGTAGCTTCGGCCCCGCCGGCGGATATTCGCCTGTAGGGCCGCTACCGGCCGGTGCAGATAAACGATCAAGTCGGGCTTGGGAAAGGCACCGTCGAGGGCCCGGAACAGCCTGGTGAAGAGCCGAAATTCCTGTTCACTCAGACTGTTCCGCGCAAACAGCATCGTTTTAACAAACAGGTAATCCGCCACGGTGCCGCGGCTAAACAGCTCCGGCGTGCTAAGTTCTGCTTGCAACTGCTTGTGTCGTTCCGCCATGAAGAACAACTCCACGGGAAAGGCGTAGCGCTCGGGGTCACGGTAAAACAAGGGTAGAAAGGGGTTATCGCTGAATTCCTCCAGCACCAGGCGGTGATTGAATCGTTCGGCCAGCATGCGGGCCAGGGTGGTTTTGCCGGCCCCTATGTTTCCCTCGATAACTAGGTAGGAAGGTAATGTCATGTGTAACTTTGAGCGTGGCAAAACTAACGCTATCCCTCGGATCCAATCTCGGCAACCGGGATCAATACCTAGCGCAAGCCCGTGAGCGCTTGTCCGCTGCTTTGGGGCAGGTAGTCTACGCCAGTGACGTCATCACTACCCCACCCTGGGGCTTGCTGGCCCAGCAGGATTTCCGTAACCAGGTCTTGGTCATCGACCTTGGTTTCCCGACGGCGAGTGGCGGCATTCGGGAACAGCTTCACCGGATTCTCGAGGTAACCCAAACCATCGAATGCGACCTAGAACGAGTCCGCCACCACAAGTGGGGTCCGCGAACCCTGGATATCGATATCATTTTCGTGGACGATCTGATCTACGAGGACGAGCGAATTAGCCTTCCCCACCCCTGGTGGTGGTACCGGTCCTTTGTAAAGGACCTTCTGCCCGGCGGCTTACTGGATCCGCACGGCCGCGTTCTGGATGCGGGACAACTCAGGTAATTCCCCCGCGAGGAAGCGTTCCGCAATTCGGTCGATGCCACGGTCATCTCCGTCCAGCCCGTAATTGACGTAGTCCTGGACCAGCACGCCGTCCACCCTTCGCTTGTTTACCGCCTCGCGAAAACGAATTCCCCCCTCATCGGCCTCGAAGGTGTAGGCGAGGTAATCCAGTTCTCCGGTAACCTGGTTGAAAAAGTAGTGGTAGACATCCTCGTGATCCTCGCCCCCGCCCTCCTCGTCGAAGGTGATGCGCACCCGGTCATACGCCCGCCCCGCGATGGTGGCCGTATCCAGCAGCCGGGCCTGTACCGCGGGATCGGAAAGCCCGTACGGCAACACGAAGAAGTAACGCACACTGTTGACGGAAGCCGCGTAAGCCGCGCTATCTTTGCTGGTGAGGGTTTGTACGCTGTCGTTTCGGTAGCGGACCAGTCCTTCGTTCGTCAGAACGTCGCGAACGGCATTCCCCAAGCTGTCGGCAAACGTTCGGGTATAGGTGAATCGGCCATTGCGCTGTTCGATTCCGTAGTCGCGTTCCCGGAAAGTAAAATGTATTTGAACGCTGTCGAAGCCCTCCATACCGTGGGCGCGGACCGCTCGCGCAAGCACTTTCGCTTCCGGGTTGGCATCCGTTTCGGGCGACGGCGCGCAGGAGCCAAGCCATCCCAAGAGGCCAACGTACAGAGGTAGTAGACGGTATAGCTGCATGGAAAACTAGACTTTTCGCCGGCCGCCGTGTTCTCTTACCATGAAAAACTGGTTGGTCACCTTATTTTGCGCGGTTTGGCTTTACACCTGCGGTCCCCCGCAAGATAAGTCAGCCGCATCGGAGCTGGACCAAATTGAGCAGGCAGAAACCGTTTTCACCCAGGCGTACCAGGAGCTGGACGCCGCGGTGATGGACCGGGTACTTGCCGATGACTACACGGTGGAATATCCCAGTGAACAAGCCGGAAAATCGAGACGGCAGTGGATCGGTGAGCTGCAGGGCCTGCGGTCAGTCTTTCCGGCACTGCGAATCGAGGTAGACAGCAGCGAGATCACGGCTGTCGAAGCGGACTACACGGTAACCGCTAAGCGGACCTTTATCTGGAATCAGGAGGGTACCGAAGGGCGCTACGCGGAGCGGTATACCAACTACTGGCAACGGGACGCCGGGCGATGGCGCCTCTACCGTTCCCGGATCGCACCGGAAATACCGTTGCAATGATCCGGCTTCTCCAACCCGCTCGCCGGGAAATCGCGGAACTCTACCGTTCAGCCACCTACCGCGGATTTCCGTTGGAGGAGGACGCCATCCCTTCCCGCGTTATCGTGGATCAGGCGATACGAACGGCGGATACCTCCGACCTCGGTTACCGGTGGAGCGTGCCCTTCCTGATCCTGTTCGAACCGACGGCATGCATCGCGGGCAGTATAGGTGGGAAGGGATTGCTGGAAGGAGAAGAGGAGGTGGAACTGGGGTATAACGTTGCCCTTAATTACCGGCGTAAGGGCATCGCTACCCGCGCGATCGGGCAAATGTGCGCGTTGGCAAAAGCAGACGCGCTGGGCCTATTAGCGCACGTGGAAACCGGCAACCACCCGTCCCGCCGGGCCCTGTTGCATAACGGATTCGTCCTGGATGAAATCGTACGATTACCGGCGAGTTTAGACCTGGAGCGGTGGACGTGGTCAGCGGATTAACACCACGCCCCCCTTGAAGCTTTCCGGTTCTCCCTCCGCGTTGGTAAACGTAACGTCCCACAGATACCCACCCGCCGGGCTGGAGGTCCCTTCGAAGGTGCCGTCCCAGGTCGCCTCGAAATCGCCGGTCTCGAAGATCTTTTCTCCCCACCGGTTCCAGATACGGAGCTGATAGTCCGTGGCACCGGCGAATATGCCTTTAGGTTTCCAGTTGTCATTCAGGCCGTCACCGTTGGGGGTAAAGGCGTTCGGGGCGTTAAAGGTGTTTTGCAGGTACATCCGCAAATCCTTGGTGAGCGTATCCAAACAGCCACTGGGGTGGGTTACGACCTGAGTGACGCTAAGGGTGGTAGTGTCCCGTAGCCGGTAGGTGAAATTGGGGCCGGGAGAACTGAACAGAGCTTCACCGCCACCGTCGGAAATGAAATAGCGCTGAGCGACGGCATCACGGCTGCGGTCGATGATCTCTACGTCGGGAAAGATATTGGAGGGTTGTTCCGGCGAAAAAATGAAATCCGCAGTCGGACTGTCCCGGACGTCGACCAATTGCCGGAACGTGGTATCCACGAAGCATCCAAGTGGACTGGTAATCGATAAAGAAACATCGTACACGCCCGCGGTTTCGTAGATATGGGTCGGATCGCGTTGGTCGGATACGCCGCCGTCGCCAAACTGCCAGTCAAAGAGGTAATCGTCGTTGATGGGGGTAGAGCGATTGATGAATAGATTACTGTAGGGCACGCATCCGAAGGCATCCTGGGGCTCGAGCAGGATGGTGCGGGGGGCCGGAAAGTACTCCACGTTACGGACCACGTCATCCTGGCAGCCGTTTTCGTCGGTTATAGTCAGTCGGGCGGGAAATTCCCCGGGAACTCGGTAGAGGTGGGTCGGATCGTCCCGGAAGGATCGGTCGGTATTATCCCCGAAGTCCCAATCGTAGGTGACGATGCGCTGGTTCCCGTCCGTAGTGGATAGATTGACGAAATCGATTGGTTTCGGTTCGCAGACGACCTCGCTCGAGGTAAACTCTGCCGTGAGGTCAGGAAAAACGCCAAGGAGAAACACCGCGGTATCCTTACAGTTATCGGCGAACGATTCCCGGTTGAGGAGCATCACCCCTTCGTAGACACCGACTTGTTGAATATTGGTCGCGAAGTTGCGGTCGGACCCGGTGAGCAGTTCTCCCCCCGGTCCGACCATTTCCCAATCGTAGCTGGTGATGGAAGTGACTAGCGTGCTTTCGTTAATGATGGTGTTCGGGCCGGGGCCGCACTGGCGAATAAAAAAGCGACCCTGTTCGTCGATTTCCGTTTCCTGCAGATCGGCCGTGACCGTGTTCCCGCAGCGACTGACACTGAGCTGGAATTCCCGCTTCGTTTCGCTCAACAATACCGGGTTCGGCCCGCGCGTCCATTCCTCGACGCAGACGCCCAGCACGTGGGTTCCGGGATAGATCGGTACCCCGCTAAGTTCCCCGGTGACCGGATCGATGTTAAGGATTGACCCCACGCCAAGCTGATCGTTCGTGCTGTAGGTGGGTCCTACCCAGGGAACCGAAGCGTAGGGGTAAGGACTTTCCCGGATCGGCACGATGTCGTCGAAGGGGCTCGGGGTAGCCGGGCCGTTCCGCCCACCGTTGTCGGTTCCGCCTCCGAGCTTCGGGTCGCAGAAATTGTATACCAAGCTGTCGCCGTTGCTGTCGGTGGCCCCGAGATCGATCCGGAACTCCTCGTTGATGCAGATCGCGATTGGCGGATCGATATTGAAATCCGGGCTCGTGTTGCAACGTTGCTGGGCCACGGGGCTGATCTGGATGAAGTAAGTGGCTCCGATTTGCCGCGGGTTGAGTACGTTTCGGATGGATTCGTTGCGACAGCAACGCTGGTAAACGAAGGTGTAGGTCTCATCCGAAACGGGCAATTCCGTGATGAAGGTGTAAATGCCGATCTCCTGACAAATCGGTTCATTGATGACCAGGCACGGGTTCCCCAGGTTGATGGGTACCGGATCGAAACGGGAGAGATTGATGGGAAAGGTTTCCCGGTAATAATCATCCCCGACGTAAATACTGATATGGCCGTCCGCACTGCGCACATCCGGTGTCTGTCGCGGATCGTTGCCATCGAAAAGGGCGCCTTCCCCGATACAATCCCGGTACATATTAATGGTGATCCGGTAGCGCATCACACCGGAACTGGGATCGTTATCCCGGAAGCCGAGGCATTCATAGTGAAATTCCCCCCCTACGATGTGATCGGCCAGTAAACCGGCCGGTAAAAGGATCGCGCAGAGCAAGGCGACGATACCCGAGCGTATGGCGGCAAAAGTTTGCAAAGGGAATATTTTGGTGTAATACAATCTACGGGGCAAAATACAGTTTCCTAAACGGAAGATTTATCCGCAGCATCTATTGAGCTTGTCGGATAGACGTCTCTGAGCCCCTTATGTTGTTTGCGCCTCTTATTATGGCATGATTAGTCCCAAAAACACCGACCGCTTTATGCTTTCAAACCCCTTTTTCTTCTATTGAAGAAGAAGGCTCACTAATCATGAATGAATATTCGAACGAACTTTACTCCTTCTATACAGCATCAATTACCACTCCGCGGCACTGGCGCGTTATCTACCCTAAAGGCAGGCGGTTTGGTACTCCTACCAACGTCCAACCTGTGGCAGATGGTAGTGGATGCGCGCAAAACCAGTTCGGTACATCAGCTGCTGCAAGCCTGCCCACCGACGAAGCGAAACCAGCCGGAACTCATTTTCGCCGACCGGGAAACCCTGGTGAGCTGGTTCCCACACATTCATCCGAAGCTCGACACCCTCTTCGTTTACCACGGCCGGGCGTTGACCGTTCGGCTACGAGCCAGTGCCCAGGTTCCGATCGCCCTCATCGACAGCAACGACGAAGTAAACGTCCGCTTGGCCATGGATTCGTTTTGTTACCGCCTCTGCGAAGACCTGGAAGGCCCCTTGCTGGCATCTTTTGCCATGGGACCAGGACAGCAAAGCCTGCCAACCCGCTTCGGACAGATCAACTCCGACGTACTCCGACGGGCTGATTTCACCGTGATGCGCCGCCAAAAGGAAACCCTCGCCAGCCGCCCCGCCGTCCGCGTAAGGATGGAAGGCGACGAATTGGAGTTTCTCTAGGCCGCTGCCGTATCTTGGGCCGCCGCAGACAAAGGCGCGCCCATGATCGACCAGCTCGAAGCTATATATCACCGTTTTAAGGACCTGGAAGTCCAGTTGTCCGATCCCGAGATCATCGTGGATCAGGACAAATTCACCCGGGTGAACAAGGAGTACGGCAAACTCAAACCGATTGCCGATA
This sequence comes from Neolewinella xylanilytica, assembly GCF_002934605.1. Taxonomy (GTDB): domain Bacteria; phylum Bacteroidota; class Bacteroidia; order Chitinophagales; family Saprospiraceae; genus Neolewinella; species Neolewinella xylanilytica. The sequence continues at coordinate 1,652,364 of NZ_PTJC01000006.1, read as the reverse complement.
CTTACCTCGTGTACCGGGATCTCCTGGACAATCTGGCGACCAGCGAATCGATGCGCAAGGACCCCGATCCGGAAATGCGGGAAATGGCCCAGCTCGAGTATGAGGAACTGAAGGAACGCAAGGAAGACCTTGACGACCGGGTCAAGGTGATGCTGATTCCGAAAGACCCCGAAGACGAACGCGACATCATCATGGAGATCCGCGGCGGAACGGGTGGCGACGAAGCCGCGCTGTTTGCCGGGGATCTCTTTGACATGTACAAGCGGTACGCCGAAACCCAGGGCTGGAAGATCGAGATCATCGATGAAAACGAAGGCACCGCCGGCGGCTATTCCAAGGTAGTTTTCGAAATACACGGCGACGACGTGTACAGCAATATGAAATTTGAGTCCGGCGTCCACCGGGTTCAGCGCGTTCCGAAAACGGAAAGCCAGGGGCGTGTCCACACCTCGGCGGCAACGGTTGCCGTCCTGGCTAAGGTAGAAGAACAGGACATTAACATCAACAAAGCCGACCTGAAAATAGACACCTTCCGGGCGTCCGGTGCCGGCGGTCAGCACGTAAACAAGACCGAGTCGGCGATCCGGATTACCCACTTGCCCACCGGCATCGTATCGGAAAGCCAGGACGGGCGTAGCCAGCATAAGAACAAGGAAATCGCCATGGCGCAGCTGTATCGCCGCATCAAGGAGGCCCGCGATACGGCCGCCGCGGACGAGCTCGCCAGTACCCGGAAATCGCTCGTCGGCAGCGGCGACCGAAGCGAAAAGATTCGTACCTACAACTATCCCCAGAACCGGGTCACCGATCATCGGATAAACCTTACCTTACATAGTCTCGACAAGGTCATTGCCGGCAACCTCGAACCCGTAATCGAAGGACTCCAGGTGGCCGAGAACAGTCAGAAAATGAAGGAAGGCATCTAATATGAGAGTACTTTTTCTGTTTGCGTGTCTGCTCCTGTGCTCCATTTCGTGCAACACCTCGCGAGCGGAACACGACGAAGTAGTTTCCGAACCGCTCACCACGGTCATTCTCGTCCGTCACGCCGAAAAAGATTTCGGTGACGACCCCGACCTGACCCCCGCCGGCCAGGAACGCGCCGCCCTGCTCGCCGAAATGCTCCGGAACACCCAACTGGACGCCGTATACAGCACCGACACCAAACGAACCCGACAAACCGCCACCCCCACCGCCGAGGCCCACGACCTTTCGGTCAGCATTTACGACGCGGGCGAGCTCCAGGTCGTTTCGAACCGCATCGCCCGTAAACACCGGGGAGGAACCATACTCGTGGTAGGTCACAGCAATACCACTCCCGCCCTGGCCAACCACCTGACGGATTCCGACGCTCACCCCCGCTTCAGCGAACTTGACTACGGGAACCTGCTGGTGGTGACCCTCCCCCCGGCCGGTACGCCCCGGGTACTTCAACTTCGGTACTAGTTTTGCCGGTTTCCGACCTGCTGAGCCTGAGCCTCGCCGTCTTATTCCCCATTGTGGCCATCCTGGCCACGCGGCGGCGCTGGGTCCCCGAATGGAGCAGCAGCATCATTCTTTGCTACGGTGCCGGCATCCTGATTGCTAACCTGCGCGGGTGGGAAATTAACGGTCCGCTACTGGAGGCCATTGCCGGCGGAAGTATGCTGGTGGGGTTGCCCCTCTTGCTCTTCAGCGTTCGGGTACGTGACCTGCTCCGGTTCGGTAAACCGATGTTGTTTTCTTTTCTATTATGCTGCCTTGCGGGGGTATGCGCTACGGGACTGACCGCCCTGTACGCTCAGGCACAGGTAGAGGATGTCTGGCAAATCGCGGGCATGCTAACCGGTCTGTACACCGGTGGCACCCCCAACGTCCAGGCAATTGGCCTTGCCCTTGAGGCACCCGCAGAATACGTGGTGCTGATCCAGGCAGCAGACGTACTGCTTGGCGGTGCATACCTTCTTGGCCTCCTCACCATCCTGCCCGCCCTGTACGGCAAAATTTTTTCTCCTTCCCCCGTCACGCCGGACCAGGAACCGGTGCAGAACCTATCCGATCCCCCCGCTACGTGGAGCAGGTGGGTCAAACAATTGCTGGCGGGCCTATCCGTCACCGCCGCCGGCTTCTTAACCACGCGAGCGGTTACGGGAGCCTGGTTCGACCCTACCGCGCTCATCCTGTTCATTACTACCCTTTCCATCGTCCTGGCCCTGTCGGGGGCGACCCGCCGAATCGGCAATTCCTATGCCCTCGGAGAATATTTCGTGTTAATTTTCTGCGTGGCCCTGGGCCTCCTGGCGGATTTCCGGCAGCTCGCGGAGGATGGTCTGGACCTGCTGTACTTTTCAGCTATTGCGCTGACGCTCACCATCCTGGTTCACCTACTGCTGGCCAAGCTTTTTCGCGTCGACCGGGATACCGTTATCCTAAGTTCCGTCGCGGCGCTTTACGGACCGGTTTTCGTCGTTCAGGTTGCGACGGCAATCCGGAATACGCGGCTGCTTCCGGCGGGAATAGCCGTCTCCCTAGTCGGGTTCGGAATCGGAAACTACCTGGGAATTGGACTTGCTTACGCGCTTCGTTGGATGGTGGGGTGAGCGCCGTTTCCGGAACAAACTCAGTGAAGACTTCCCGCTAAAGATATTCGACAACCGGTATTTCGGCTCGTTGTATTCGTCCAGAAACCGGTCCGATTGCTCGTATAGATCATCGCTGAGTAACAGTGCGACCGGTCGTAGAGGCTCGATGTGGGTAAGGATGATACGGACGATGGCAAGGAACGGGATAGCAATAATGACGCCGGGCAATCCCCAAAAGATACTACCCAGAATGACGGACATGATCGCGGCGAGAGCATTCAGTTTCACGCTGCTTCCCAGGACCTTGGGCGTGATGAAATTCCCTTCTACGAACTGTACGGTTGCGTACAGTAATACGACCGCGAGGGGCTGCCAGATCGATTCCGTAGTGGCGATGGCGAAAACGAACGGTAAAAGGCCGCCGATCACCGTGCCGATGTACGGAACGACGGCGAGAATCGCGGCCAAAAAACCCCAAACCAAATAGTAATCGATGCCGATGAAAAACAGTCCCAGGCTGTTCAACACTCCCAGGATAAGCATTACTAACCCCATCCCACCGAGATAGCTCTTGGCCACTTGCTGGATTTCGTTGAGCGTTTCCAAACCCTCCGTTTGATCGCTGTTCCGAAGCTGGCCGAGCACGAAGTTCTTCATCGCACCCCGGTACAGCAGAAAAAAGAAGGTGTAGATCATTACCAGCGAAAAATTAGCCAGTAGCACCCCGCTGGTTGACAATCCGGTGGATAGAATTCCCAAAGGTTGATCGCTGACGCTGGTAATGGCTTCATCGATGTAGGCCTCCACTTCCTCTCCCGAAATACCGAAGCGACCGCCACCGTATTCCGCCCACTCGTAGAAGGTTTCCTGAAGGCCCGAATAGATATCGTCCGCCTCCGTCAGAATCGCCTGGATCTGGTTGAAAAAGAACAACAGGACGCCGAGCACGACCACTCCGGCAGTAAATAGCGTCAGCACCACCGAAAAGATGCGGCTATTGATCAGCACCTCAAAGCGATAACAGATCGGCTTGAGCATCAGGGAAAAAAACAGGCCGAAAGCAATAGGTATAAAAAAGGAACTGCCTGCGTATAGTGTGTAAAGCACTATGCACAGGCAGATTAGAACGTAGGCGAGCCGGTCGAACCGCATGGTGGTGGTGGAACTCCGGCCCGGGTTGGCGCTGGCTCTTGGCATTAATCTTCGGGCGCTCCGCCCCGCTTATAGTATTGCATAAATACAAAACCGATAATGACCACGAATACCAGGGTTTCCATCGCAACGAAGAAACTGTTCATCATGGCATCACCGAAACTGGTGTTGTCGTTGAGAAATTGCTCGAAACCGAGTTCGGGATTAAAAGCACTCAGGGAAATGTTCAGCACCGCGATGACCGCCGTGGCCCATATCCCGATGCGAAACATGAGTCCGATCTCCGTTTTGAAAACCTCCTGCCCCCGGTAGATCGACTCGGCGTACGTTTTGGTTGCGTACCAAACGATGGGAATGATCAATAAGTGCTTGGAGAACCGGACCGACATCGGTACATCGACGTACAGTTGGTTGACAATTAGCAGGTAAACGCTGACGAGTAGGCCCAAAATGATCCCGTATTTACGGCCTTCCTTGGAAACATTAAAGGAAGAAGATGCCGGGGCATCCAGATGGGGCGGGTTCTCTTTGGCCGGTGAACTAGTCGGAGTCATCTTTTTAGAAAGTTAATTCGGGGTAAAGGTAGAAATTAAGCTAGATAATTTTTCGGTAAGCCCTTCAATTGTGGCACCTCGGGGCGAATACCCGGCAGGAAGGGTTTTGCCAAATCGAATGGGTGGCTTCACCCGCCTGTCCGCTCGCTAGGCCAGTTGCCGGAACCACTGAATCGGGTTAAACCTAACCACAACACGAATAAGCACGGCGCAAGATTCGCCGGGAGTGGTAAGGGGGCGGCAAGCGCAGGTGAATTGCCGGTTCCGGGGACTTGCTTCCCCTTAGCTCATAGCAGCAATTGCCCGGCAATCCGCCCGCAAGTGTTCGCCGTCGGGAGGAGAAATGGATGTGCTAACTGGCTCCCCCGGACGGCAAAAACTTATTTCTTATCGAGATCGTAGTGGTCGTTGAAATCCTGGGGCACCGTTTTAAACCGATCCGCCCGGTTCACCCAAATGAGGACTTCCCGGTGCTGCTTTTGCAGGAGCTCTTTGGCGAAATCGATCAGTTGGGTGTTTCCCAGGGCGTGCTCGTACCCATTGCTGATACCCCGCTCGTTCTCGTGGGCAAGTTCTGCCAGTTCGGCGGTGTTCTTACTCTGTAGGGCTTGGTTGAGGCGCCCTTCGTTCTTTTTGAGATAGGTTTCCGCGGAACGGGAGGGGGTATGAACCCCGCCGGACATATCTGATAGTATCTCGTTGACCGTCTCTAACATCCCGTCGTGGTATTCAGCCAAGCGGGTAAAGTAGCCGGATCCGGTATCGTCTCCCTGTTCCATGGCATCGGCGATATCCCGGTAGTAGCCGGAGGATTGCCGGTGCAGCATCGCAATTTCGTTTAGCGTAGCATCAGTGCCTTCCGGCCTTATTTCGGCGGATGGTTTCATGTCTGAATTATTGTCCATTAATCTGCTTTTTCAACTTCGGATTCCAGCTTCAATACCTTACTTCCGTCGTCTTGTTTTATCAAAAGGGCCTTGTTACCGGATTCTCCCTTGCGGGTAACCTTATTGCCTTCAATGGTCCGGGATACCTCCTCCGTAAAGGTCTCTTCGACCTTACCGGTGGCACTTCCATTGCCCCATTTCCACGTGACTTTGCTGCCTTTTCTGATCATTTGGGAAGGTTTAGGATAAAATAAAGACCCGGTGGAGGGGAATGGTTACCTGACTCCACCGGGTCGATTCGGTTAAGATTTATGCTTGGTTAGTCCAGATCGCCTTCCGGATCAAGACTACGCTCGATGTTGGTCATGAGCTCGTCGGATTCACGTTTGAAGTCCATCCAGCCTTGCTCGACGTCACCTTCAAAGTCACTCCAGCCGGCTTCCCAATTGGCGCCTACGCGGTCCATACGGCGATCAAGGTCGTCGCGGTAGCCTTCGAGTTCGGCGTACTCTTCTTCCATTTCGGCGCGTGCCTCGGCGGAAGCAGATTCCATCTCGGTTTCGAGCTCGTTCATCCGGTTATCGACGTTCGTGCGGGCCTCGCGGAACCCACGTTCGAATTCGTCGCTTTCTTCACGGACTTCAGCCCCCATGTTGGACAGCGCGTTTTCGGTTTCGTACTCAACCTGATCGGCGGCGTTGTCAGCTGGGCTGTTTTCAGCACAACTGTAAAAAAGGCCACCCATACTGAGGAGCAATGCGAGGGATAATGTGCGGATTTTCATAATGTAAATTTTGATTAACGTTTAGGGAGTGTGAGAAAAAAGAGCGGACAGTTATTGCTGCTCGTTTAAAAATAAAACAGCCTATTCAGAGTGATGTTCGCTTTCGCCGTTTTCGGTTTCCGCTTTAACATTATTCTCCCGACTAAGCATTTCGCTGAGCTTCTCTCCCCCTTTAATACCAAAATCCAGGGTACGAATCGGGAACGGAATCATGATGTCATTGCTATCGTAGACGCGCTTAATGGCCATTATCGCCTCGCTCTGGGCGGATAGATAATCGGCCTGCCCCGTCTTGCGATCCGCGATCCAGAACCGGAGCGTGTAGTTGATGGAGCTGTTGCCGAACTCGTTAAAGAACAGTTGCACCTCCTTGCTGGTGTCGTAGGGTACGGAGTCCTTTATAGCTTGAATCGTCAATTCCTTAACTTTGGCCAGGTCGTCACCGTAGCTCACGCCGCAACTTAGATCCACGCGGCGCATCCCATACTTGTTGTAATTCTTGATCGGTTCCTGGGCAACGGTTTTATTGGGAATCAGTACTTCCTGCCCCTGGAGGGTCATTAGAATGGTGTTCCGGAGATTAACCTTCTGCACTTTCCCGAAAAAGCCGCCCACTTCGATCAGGTCTCCCTCCCGGAACAGGTTTCGAATGGAGAGCATGATACCGCTGAAGAGGTTGAGGATGGGATCCTGAAACGCCAGGCCGAGTGCCAGGCCAATGACCCCCGCCGCACCGAGCAGGCTGGCAACCACTCCGGTAAGTTGCAAGACGGAGAGGGTGAGAAAAAGAAAGGCCAGGACCAGCAGGGCCGTTAGGATGGATGCGAGCAGGCCGGCTACCGTTGAGTCGTGTACTAGCCGCCGACTTACCCGGTCGATGTACCGCTTGGCAACCTTAGTGACGATGAACCCGATGAAGATGACGATGATCGCCAGGAGAATATTCGGCAGGTGCTTCAATAGGCTGGCCCACCAGGTCTGCAACTCATCGATGAGCGGCTGAAAATCCAACTCAAGTCCAAAAACTTCAAATAGGTACATAAAAGGTATTCCGGGTTATCGCAATTCCCGGTATAACCCCCGATAACAATATGTGTTCATGCCTCGGCGGCCCAGTCCTGCCGCAATGCCTCCAGATCGACGGCCACCACCCCGGGTTTGGCGATCACTTGCGCTCCAGCCAAATTGGCAAGACGCGCTATTCGGGTAAGGTCCATTCCGGCAGCTAATCCACAGGCGGCCACGCCGATGACCGTATCCCCCGCCCCGCTAACGTCCGCGATTCGGCGGGCCCGGGTAGGATGGATGGCCGAATGGGTTCCGTCGTGGGTGTAGATTCCGTATTCCGACAGGGTGATCATCACCCGCTTACAGGCCAGACGCGCGAAGATCAGGGCTGCGGCGCGGTCCAGGCTTTGCACGTCCGGGGTTACCGCAAAATCGCATTGCTGCTGAATTTCCCGCAGGTTGGGTTTGAACAGGTCTACCCCGTTGTAGCTCCAAAAATTTCGAACTTTGGGGTCGACGGCTACCGGAATCTTCGCGGTTGCGGCCCAGCTGGTTACTTGACGGATCACTTCCGCGGTCAGCACCCCCTTATTGTAGTCCTGTAGTATGATCAGGTCGACCTGACCGCTACGAATATGCTCCCGGATGGCCCCTAACAACCCTTCCTCAACGGTAGGAGCAAGGTCTTCGGTGGATTCCCGGTCGATGCGGAGCAGTTGCTGGTCCTGGGCGATTACCCGGGTCTTGACCGTGGTGGGTCGACTAGCGTCGGTTACCAGAGGAGCATCTCCGATGCCGTGCTCACGGAGGGCCCTACCCAGAAGGCCGGCGTTTTCGTCGGCCCCCATTACACCTGCGGTCGTCGCCCCCGCCCCCAAAGCCACCAGGTTCAGCGCTACGTTCCCCGCCCCGCCCAGGCGATCCTCCTGCCGCCGGTAACGAAGTACGGGTACCGGGGCCTCCGGACTAATACGCTCCACACTTCCGCTGAGGTACCGGTCCAGCATAAGGTCACCGACAACCAGTGCGCGAAGGGTGGAGAAATCCAGGAGCATACGAGCGGGAGACTATGCGAAGATCTCCGTACCGGCGAAATGGAAACTTCCCTCGATGTCGGCGTTCTCGTCGCTGTCGCTGCCATGGACGGCATTTTCACCGATGCTGGTGGCATATTTGGCGCGAATGGTGCCCTCAGCCGCTTCTTCGGGGTTGGTCGCGCCGATCAGGGTACGGAAATCGGCCACGGCGTTTTCTTTTTCCAGAATCGCCGCCACGATCGGGCCACTGCTCATGAAGTCGACCAACTCGTCATAAAAGGGCCGCCCCCGGTGTACGGCGTAAAACGCACCGGCCTTCTCCTGGCTCAAGCGGGTGTACTTCATCGCAACGATGCGGAAACCGGCGGCGTTGATCTGCTCGAGAATGGCGCCAATGTGACCGTTTCGAACGGCATCGGGCTTGATCATGGTAAAGGTGCGGTTGGTAGCCATAGAAGGGATATTTTAAGTTCCGGGGGGCAAAAGTAGGAAGTTTTGGCCGGCACACCATTTTTTCGGTACTTTTGCGCCGCCGCAGCTACCCCAAATGATTCAGGAATCTATCATGCATGCCCGACGATTGCTTGCCGAAAAGCAGGAAATCGTCATTTTCAGCCATCGCAATCCCGATGGCGATGCGGTGGGTTCCAGTTTGGGATTGATGCATTACCTCCGCGGTGAAGGACACAAGTGTCAGGTGATCGTGCCCTCCGGCTACCCCGCCTTTCTGAGTTTTCTTCCCGAGGTGGATACGATGCTGGTCTTTGATGACGCGCCGGAAGCGGCCCAGCAAGTCATCGATGCGGCGACCCTGTTCTTCATCCTCGACTTCAACTCCTTCGAACGGATAGACAAAGTGGCCGAGGGGATGAAAGACGACGACCGGCCCCGCATCATGATCGATCACCACCTGTTTCCCGAGCCGATCGCCGATCCCATCTTTAGTCGCCCCGAAGCCAGTTCGACCTGCGAATTGGTCTATGAGTTCATCGTTAACCTGGGGCACAAGGATCGGGTTACCGCAGCCATATCGGACTGTCTGTATACCGGCATCCTCACCGATACCGGCGGATTCAAATACAGTACCTCCCCCGATCTCTTCCACACCGCGGCCGAGTTACTTCGAGCCGGCACCGATGCGTACAAGATTGCTGACCACGTCTGGAACAGCCAGACGGAAAAGCAGCTTCGCCTATTAGGCCACTGTCTGGTCAACCGGATGGAACTGCTACCGGAGTACCGCACCGGTATTATCTACCTGAACAAACAGGATTACGACGCTTTCGACATACAGCGGGGAGATACGGAGGGAATCGTCAACTATGTCTTGCGAATGCCCGAGTACATGATCGCCGCTTTCATCCACGAACAGCCTAAGATTGTAAAGTTAAGTCTGCGGTCGAAGGGAAACATGGACGTTCAGCAGATCGCCAAAGCCCATTTTCGCGGCGGCGGCCACCGCAACGCCGCGGGAGGCGCCAGTTTCGCGCCCCTTGGATCCACCATCAACCGTTTCAAGAAACAGCTCCCGAAGTACGCAGACGAGATCGAGACGACTTATCTGGAATTTAACAATCAATAATTTTATGCAACAACGATTATTCCTTTTGCTCGCTGGGTTAAGCTTCGCCGCCTGCGAAGACGACACCAAGGCAGGCATGCAGACTACTGAACTCGGCAACCGGTACACGTACGTTACTACGAACGATGACGGGCAACTAGCAAATTCCGGCGATTACATCTATTTCCAGGCGCAGTTGAAGAACGAAGCCGACAGTATCGTGTACGACACCCGGGATGCCGGCGGTGACCCACCCGTCATCCAGGCCCTCTCGGATACCATCGTCAACGAAAACACGGGGCCGGTGGAAGACATCGTTCGCAAACTTCGGGTGGGCGAGCGAGCTGTCATCCGTACAAACATCAGCGAATACCCACCACAGGCTAAGCCCCCCGGGATGCAGAACGACACCGTATTGCTGTACGATGTCGAGGTAACCGAAATCGTCGACCAGGAAGCATTTGCTACCCGCCAGGAAGCCATACGTGCCGAACAGCAGGCAAAGGCCGACCAAGTGCGTGGTCGCGAGCAGGAAGTTCTCGATTTTACCCAGCAGGTATACGAAGATTACAAAGCCGGAGAATTGGACGGTCAGCTGCAGTCCACCCCGGGCGGCGTCCAGTACATCGTCCATGAGGAAGGTAGCGGCCCGGAAGCAGAACCCGGAAAAGGGGTCGTCGTCCAGTACGTCGGCCGTCTCGCCTCGAACGGCGAGATCTTCGATCAGAGCTTCGAGCGTGGTATGGGCATCCCCTTCCCCCTGGGAACGGGCCGTGTCATTCCCGGTTGGGACGAAGGCATTGACGCGCTGCAGCAGGGCGACCGCGCTACCCTTATCATTCCTTCCGAACTGGGTTACGGTGCGCAAGGCACCCCTAACGGTAGCATTCCGCCCGATAGCGAACTCGTGTTCTACGTCGAGTTGGAGGAAGTAAACTAGACCGGCTAACACCGCCACGTACAAGAAAGGGGACGGCAAGTGATTGCCGCCCCCTTTTTCTTTTTACCGGGTAAATCCGCTATTTCCCCTTGAATGCCGCCGGACGCTTTTCGACGAAGGCAGCGGCACCCTCGCGGAAATCTTCCGTCGCCGTTGTCCGGCCGAAGGCTTCGGCTTCTGCTATGTATCCGTCGCCTTGCGCGTAGTATGCGTTGATAGCGCGAATACTTTCCTGGATGGCTACCGGCCCCTTCGTCGCGATCGCTTGTAGCAGTTGCAACGCCTTGTCCTCGGCCTCTGCGGCCGGCAGGGCATAATTGACCAAGCCGAGACGTTCCGCCTCTTTAGCGTCGATCATCTTTCCGGTCAGGATGAGTTCCGTCGCTTTTCCCTTACCGATATACTGATTGAGTCGTTGCGTACCGCCGTATCCCGGAATGATGCCGAGGTTTACTTCCGGCTGACCGAAGCGAGCCGCTTCCGTGGCTACCCGCAGGTGGCAGGCCATAGCTAGTTCGCAACCGCCCCCGAGCGCAAAACCGTTGATTAGGGCGATGACCGGTCGGTGAAAATTTTCGATCAGGAAAAATACTTCGTGGCCGCGCTCCGCCATTTCCCTTCCGTTTCCCTGCTCGGCGACTGCCAGGAATTCCTTGATGTCGGCACCGGCCACGAAGGCTCGGTCTCCGGCGCCGGTAAGAATCACTCCGTGAAAATCGGTACGCCCGGCGTAATCGGTGCCGAAGAAGCGTTCCAACTCCGCGATCGTTTGCTGATTGAGGGCATTCAGGGATTGGGGTCGATTGATGGTCAAACGGATAATCCCGCTTTTTTCTTCAACCGCTAGGTTTTCGTAGCTCATTGGGGGAAGATAAGGTGCCGTCAGTTGTGGACCTCCTCCTTACGCTCCTGCAGATAACTATTCAGCCGCTCCATGGGCTTGACAATGGCTACGCGTCCGGAGCGCACGAATTCGTACAGGCCGACCAGCCGGAGTTCGTTCAGGAGCGCTTCCGTTTCGTATTCGTGACCGGTCTTTTCGATGACTACGAACTCGGGCTCGATGAGCAGCACGCGGGCATTGTGCCGCCGGATCATCATTTCCACCTCGTTCCCGTTACTGAAGACTTCGATGGGTACCTTGTAGAGTGCGATCTCTTGGTAAACGATGTCCTTATCCTCGTAGTAGAACGCCTTCAGTACGTCCACCTGCTTATCCAATTGGGCCACTAGCTTGATGACCATTTCCTCGGTCACTTCCACGACGATGGTAAACCGGTGAATGGAGGCATCACTACTGGCGCTGGTGGTCAGGCTACTGATGTTAAGGTTGCGGCGATTGAAAATACCGACCACGCGGGATAACAGTCCAGACTGATCTTCGGTAAAGACGGTGATGGTGAAGGTGCGCTTCATCGGATAGTGGGCTTAATTGACATTATTTCACTTGCAGGTCCTCGGGGCCGAGGATAACTTCGCTGACTGCCTTGCCGCTGGGCACCATCGGGAACACGTTGTCTTCCTTTACGGTGTGAAAGTGAAGCAGGTAGGGGCCTTCGTGGGCGAGCATTTCGGTGATACCATCGATGACCTCGTTCGGGTTGCGGATGCTCCGGCCCGGAACTCCGAATCCTTTGGCTATGGTGACGAAATCGGGGTTTTGCAATTCCACCGAACTGTACCGGCGCTTGTGGAATAATTCCTGCCACTGGCGCACCATTCCAAGGTAGTTGTTGTCGAGCAGTACGATCTTCACGCCTACGTTCCACTGGGCGCAAAGGCCGAGTTCCTGGAGGGTCATTTGAAACCCGCCATCGCCGATGAACGCCACCACCTGGCGGCTGGGGTCGGCGTACTTCGCACCAAAGGCCGCCGGTAGTCCGTAGCCCATCGTACCCGCACCGCCGGAGCTCACCCACTGGTCGTGGCCGCGATATTCGTAGTACCGGGCCGCCATCATCTGGTGCTGCCCTACGTCGGTAGCTACGATCGCCTGGCCATCGGTTTGCCGACTGACTTCCCGAATTACCTGGCCCATGCGGATCTGACCGTCTTCGGTCGGCTTGATGGCCTCCCGGATTACCCGCCGCTCCTCGATCTCGGCGCATTCCCGGAAGCGACCGACCCATTCCGGATAGCTTTTCGCATCGACCAGCGGCATCAGCTCCTCCAGTACTTCCCGGGCATCCCCCAGTACCGGAGCGTGGGCTTTCACGTTCTTGTTCAGTTCGGCGGGGTCCACCTCGATGTGAACCACCTTAGCCGTAGGAAGGTATTTGGAAAGCAGCCCCGTCACCCGGTCGTCGAATCGCATGCCGATGGCGACGATCACGTCCGCGTCGTTCTGTAGGAAATTGGGTCCGTAGTTGCCGTGCATGCCCAACATCCCGGTGAAGAGCGGGTGGTCGTTCGGGATGGTACTCAGGCCGTGGCAGGTCGCACCGACCGGGATGCCGGTTTTTTCCACGAACTCCCGGAAGATGGGCTGTGCCTTCGCGATATGAATACCATGTCCGGCCAGGATCATGGGCTGACTGGCGCCGTTTATCAGTTCGGCGGCGGCCCGTAGTTGCCGCTGCTTGGGCTTATTGTAGGGTAGATAACTGCGAATAACCAGCTCCTCCGGGTAGTGAAAATCCACCATCGCCAGTTGCGCGTCCTTAGTGATATCGATCACGACCGGACCGGGACGCCCGCTATTGGCAATAAAGAAGGCTTTCCGGAAGACCCAGCCGATCTCCTCGGGCTTCGTGATTTGGTAGTTCCACTTGGTAACCGGTATGGTGCTATTGACTACGTCTACTTCCTGAAAGGCATCGCTGCCAAGCAAAAAGGAGGGTACCTGGCCGGTGATGGCAACGATCGGCAGGCTATCCAGCTGAGCGTCGCAAAGACCGGTGATGAGATTCGTCGCGCCGGGCCCGGAGGTCGCCATGCACACCCCCGTAGAGCGTTTGATGCGGGCGTAGCCTTCCGCGGCGTGGATCGCGCCTTGCTCGTGGCGGGGGAGAATATGCGTGATTTGCCCCTCGAAATCGATCAGGGCATCGTAAACGGGCATGATTGCCCCGCCCGGATAGCCGAAAATGGTATCGATCCCCTCGTTCACCAGACACTGGAGCAGGGCATGGGCACCGCTCATTCGTTGGGTGGCGTTGGCGCCGTTGTTGGACGGTGCGGACTTGGTCGTTGGCATCGTGGACATAGGGAGATAATTTTCAATTCGTTACAGATCGGTCACGCAGCCCCGGGAGGCACTACTGACCGCGCGGGCATACTTCTTTAATACGCCATGGCGGGCTTTAAGCTCGGGCGCCTTCCACTGCTCCCGCCGCTTTGCGAGGATCTTTTCGTCGACCTCTAAGTTGAGGACGTTATTATCGGCATCAATGTTGATAATATCGCCATCTTCCACCAGGGCCAGCAAGCCACCGACCTGAGCTTCCGGGCTGATGTGTCCGACCACGAAGCCATGCGTACCCCCGCTGAAACGACCATCGGTGATGAGGGCGACCTTCTTGCCGAGCCCCTGCCCCATAATTTCACTCGTCGGTTTGAGCATTTCGGGCATGCCGGGTCCGCCCTTCGGACCGCAGTATCGGATCACGACGACTTCCCCTTCCTTGATATCCCGATTACCGATGGCGGCATTCGCCTGCGCTTCGGAATCGAATACGCGGGCGGGACCCATGAATCGCGTGCCTTCCTTTCCCGTAATCTTGGCTACGCTGCCTTCGGCCGCCAGATTGCCGTAGAGGATCTGGAGATGGCCGGTAGCCTTCAGGGGCGTATCGAACGAATGTATAATTTGCTGCCCTTCCCGTAGGCTTTCGACTTCGCTGAGGTTTTCGGCCACGGTTTTCCCGGTAACGGTCATGCAGTCGCCGTGGAGCATACCGCGCTGAAGCAATTCCTTCATCACCGCGGGTACCCCGCCGACGTAATAAAGGTCTTCCATTACGTATTTTCCGCTCGGCTTGAGATCGGCCAGGAACGGGGTGCGGTCGCTGATGCGCTGAAAATCATCGATGGTGATATCGATACCGGCACTATAGGCAATGGCCAGCAGGTGTAAGACCGCGTTCGTACTTCCCCCGAGTACGGTCAGGGTGACGATGGCATTCTCAAAGGATTCGCGGGTGATGATGTCCAGGGGCTTCAGGTCCCGTTGGAGCAGCTTGAGCATATACTCCCCTACCCTGGCCGTATCGCTCCGCTTATCGGCGTGGGTGGCGGGAATGCTGCTATTGTACGGAAGGGCCATCCCCATTGCCTCGATGGCGGAAGCCATGGTATTGGCCGTATACATGCCTCCACACGCCCCCGCACCCGGGCAGGCGTGGCGGATGACGTTGTCGTACTGTTCCTTTCCTACTTCGCCGGTGCGGTACTTCCCGAGCACTTCGAAGGCCGATACGACATCCAGCTTTTGATCATCGTGACACCCCGGACTGATCGTGCCCCCGTAAACCACTATACCGGGACGGTTGAGCCGGCAGAGCGCGATCATGGCACCGGGCATGTTTTTGTCGCAGCCTACCACGGTTACCAGACCGTCGTACCACTGGGCCCCGGCTACTGTTTCGATGCTATCGGCGATGACGTCGCGGCTTGGCAAACTGAAACGCATCCCGTCCGTGCCCATACTGATGCCATCGCTCACGCCAATGGTGTGATAGATAAGTCCGAGCAGGTCCGTTTCCCGATTTACACCGGCTTTCACCTCTTCGGCCAGGCCGTTCAGGTGCATATTGCAGGGATTGCCTTCCCATCCGGTGCTGACGATGCCCACCTGGGCCTTGTCCATATCGGCATCGGACAGGCCGATGCCGTACAGCATGGCGCGGGCGGCGGGTTGCTCCGGGTTGTTGGTTACGTTGCGGCTGTATTTGTTGAGGGGCAGAATCATACGGTAGTTCGGGGGCAAATTGTCAGCCGACAAGATAAGGACGCCCGCCGGCCACGTTCAAACTGCCTTTTGCCAGAACTACGATGTCTGCCGCAGCCTAATAGCGCTTCTTATCGAAGCGAAAGGTGGCCTGTATGCCCAATTGGTAGGCGGTTAGTGCTCCCCGTATCCCGGAAACTTCCAAACCGTCGCGGTTCAAGAAGATCATATCGGTGAAGTCGGTTGCCGTGTACCGCAGCGCGGCGATGGGCGTCAGCGTGATTAAATTGCTAATCCCGAAATCGATACCGATGCCCGCACCGAGCGTGAAGGCTGTTTTTCCGGAAAGATTTTCGGCCGCGGTTGACAGCCAGTGGCGGGAAACTCCCGGCGATAACTGCAGAAAGAACCCCTTCTCCAATTGGGGTCCCTGCTTACCAAAAGTGGGGCAGTCGCAGTCGGTTCCCAGGTCGAAGAGGTAAATGTTGGTCTTAAACTGGAAACCGGCTTCATTCCATCCGTACCGCTCGCCGGACCGGGCGTAGTAGACGGTAGGCTGAAACTCAATCCGGTTTTTTGGTAAGCGAAACCAGTAGTTCAAGGCTATCTCCGGCCCGTTAGCGTAGTCCAATTCGTTGTTGACCGGATCTGCGTTCTCCCCGACCATTCGGGCTTCGTTTAGGTTGTAAAAGCCGGTAATTCCGACCTGAGCGGACACAACACTACCCAGCAACAGGCAGCCGAAGAGCAAGAATAGGTATCGCATAGATTGGGGATTATTAGCGGTTAACGACGGAAAGAAGTAGAAAGTACGCGAACGATCCGGGGCGACCGTCGTACCCGCGCTCCGGCGCCCTTAACTTCCTGAAAACAACCATTAAACTTCAGATTTGGTTAACTTTGGTGTAATCTAACCTCCACGCTTGCTCCCTTTGCTTTTTTCCGCCCTGTTCACTTTCGGGCTTGACACCGTTCCCCCGGACGGACCCTATCTCTTCTACGAAGGCGATACGGTGACCGCACAATGGGCGGATACGGAGTTGAGAACGGTCGGGAAAACCATCTTCGACCCGGAGCATTTCGCCTGCATGCCCCATTTCCCCACCTTTCGGCCCGAAATGGTTGACGTCGGACGCGATTTTCAGCGGTTGACGAAAGTCCACTACGAAGGGGTAGATAAGGTAGCTGCCCTAAGCGATATTCACGGTCAGTTCGATGCCGGCCGCCAGCTACTGGAGGCTAACGGGGTTATCGACGAAAACCTGCACTGGAGCTTCGGTGACGGCCATCTGGTCATCGTCGGGGATATCTTCGACCGTGGCGACCAGGTAACCGAATTGCTGTGGCTGATCCACAACCTGGAAATGGAGGCCGTAGCCGCCGGGGGTAAGGTCCACTTTCTACTAGGCAACCACGAAACGCTTACCCTGGAAGGTGACGACCGTTACCTACACGCCAAATACCGGACGACGGCCGGGCTGACGGGCAAATTTTACCGGGAGCTATACGGGCCGGACTCCTACCTGGGCCGGTGGCTCCGGAGCCTTCCTTTGGTCGTAGAGATTAACAACACCGTCTACATCCACGGTGGCCTGAGCCGGAAAATGGTTCGGGAAGTTAGCAGTATCGACCGGATCAATGAGATCTACCACAGCCGGTTAATCGATGCCGAAGACATCAGCGAAGTCAAGCAAAACAACCGCCGGCTACAGATGCTACACGGCGCGGAAGGTCCGCTGTGGTACCGGGGATATTTCACCCGGGACGGCTTCGACGAACGGGATCTGGAGTACGTCTTACGCAGGATCGGAGCAAATCGAATCGTCGTTGGGCACACCAGTTTTACGGCGATTCATGCTTATTACGACAGTCGCCTGATCGCCGTCGATTCCAGCATCAAATTCGGGGGCGTAGGCGAAATTTTGCTTTACGACGACGGAGACTATTTTAGAGGAACCATCCACGGAGACCGGATCCCGTTGGTGGCGACCACAAAATAGCATGCGCCTTTCGGTATTGTTCCTTCTAGTCAGTCTGTCCGTGTCGGGTCAGCGGTCGCTGTTCGACGCCCTTTCCGCAAACGGGGATACCCCCCTCGTGCTACTCGAGACCGATTGGGATAAGATGCTCCAGGCAAGAACGGATAAAGTCTACCAGGAAGTTACGCTTACCGTCAACGGGCACCGCTTTCCCGGTAGGGTACGCACCCGCGGCCACGCCCGGCTCCGCACCTGTCTGTTTCCTTCCCTGAGAGTAAAACTCAACAAGAAAGTACTTGCCGCCGCGGGCTACAGCTCCCTGAACGATCTGAAGTTCGGACTGCAGTGCAACGCAAGTAAGCGAGGACTGGGATACTTGCAACGGGAAAGGCTACTCTACGACCTGTACGCTATGGTAAGTCCTTACCACCTCCGGACCCTGTCCGTCCGCGTCGTCATAGAAAAGGGCGACACCCTTGCCGGCTTCCTAATCGAAAGCGAGGAGCAACTAGCCGCACGGTACGATGCTACGGATTACCGCAGCGAGCACGTTAGCACCCGGGGGCTGGATCGAATGACTTACGCAAGGCTCTGCCTGTTCAACTACCTGATCCTCAATACGGACTGGAATATCTACAATTTACATAACGTAGCGTGCCTCCGTAGTAATGCGGATTCTCGCCTGTTCCCCCTACCCTACGACTTCGACCACAGCGGACTCGTCGATACCCACTACGCCGTGCCACGGGAAGATCTAGGCATGACCTCGGTGTACGAGCCCCGATTCCTCGGCCGTCACCTAACCGAAGACGAAATGTCGACTGCCGCCAGAAGCTTCCTGGAGAAGGCGGATGAACTTCACCAACGGATACTAGAGGATCCCGATCTGGACCGGGTGCACCGCCGGCAGATGATCGCCCGACTGACGGCGTTTATGGATGAAATAAGTGATCCGGACCGGTTGGCCCGATTAGTTGCTGACTGACCGGCTGGCTTATTGCCGGAACGCGAATTCAATCACGTTAGCGCCCATCTTCAGGGCTTCGGCCCGAACGGCGGTGGGATCGTTGTGGACCGACTCATCTTCCCAGCCGTCGCCGAGATCAGCGGAATACGTATAAAAACAAACGAGGCGGTCCTCCCAGAAGAGCCCGTAGCCCTGGGATGCTTCCCCGTCGTGCTCGTGAATTTTCGGTACGCCGCCGGGAAAATCGTAGGTCTGGTGGTAGATGGGGTGGTCGAAGGGCAGCTCGACGAATTCCGCTTCTGGAAAAACCTGCTCCATCGCTACGCGGATGAAGGGATCCATTCCGTAGTTATCGTCGACGTGGAGAAAACCACCGCCGATCAGGTAGTTGCGGAGATTTTCCGCTTCCGAAGCGTTGAATACGACGTTGCCGTGCCCGGTCATGTGTACCCAGGGATAATTGAACAGCTCGGCGCTGCCGACATCGACGGTTCCGTAATCCGGGTCGAAATCGGTATGGAGCACCTGGTTGCAAAAATTGGCCAGATTGGGTAACGCGGTGGGATTGGCGTACCAGTCTCCACCACCGTTATACTTCAGCAGCCCCAACCGCAAGCGGGCGGCGTCGGGGGCGGCCAGACCAAGCAGCAGAGGAAGTGTAAGGAGCAGGAGGAGAAACGTTCGCATACCGGTCTAACGCCGCGGGCGGGCGGCTGGATTATTCACCAACCCAAAGATTCTAGCGTGTGGACGGCAGTAATGGCCGCCGTTTCGGTTCGGAGGCGGTGAGGACCCAGGCTCACCCAGGTAAAATTACGGTCGCGCGCTGCATCGGCCTCGGCGGGACTGAAGCCTCCTTCGGGGCCGATGGCGACCACTACGGAGGCGACTGGAACGGGCTGGTCGCGAAGCAGAACGGGCGTTTCGGCACCCAGGTAAGCCAGGTAGCGGTGGGCCGCGGTAACGGAATCCAATAGGTCTGAAAAAGCAAGGGGTTCTTCCAGCCGGGGCATCCAGGCTTTCAGGCTCTGCTTGGCGGCGGATTCGATGACCCGCGCGAGCCGGTCGGTACGCAGTCGGTTGCGCTCACTGTGCTCGGTAAACATCGGCTGAATCACGTCAACGCCGATTTCGGTGGCCTTTTCCAGAACGAATTCGAAGCGATCGATACTTTTCGTCGGGGCGACCCAGAGGCTTAGCCGGTGGGGAGCGCGACTACTTTCCCGGCGTATTTCCCGGGCATCAACAGTACAACCGCGTTTGCTGATGGCCGTGATCCGGGCGCGGAACCACCCGCCGAGCCCGTCGACGATATCGATTTCATCGTCCACCCGCTTACGCAATACACGGGCCGCATGAATGGCCTCCGCCTCACGAAGTTCGTGCAGACCCGGCTGGATATCGGGATCGAAAAATAGCTGCAACCTGAATCAGTTGACGGCGATCACGCCAGTAATCTGCGGTAACCGTGTTTTGATCGCCTGCTCGACGCCCGCCTTCATGGTCATGGCGGTCATGGAACATCCGTGACAGGCTCCCAGCCATTTGATCTCTACGACCTGGCTATCGCTGATATTGACGACCTCGATGTTGCCGCCGTCGATGGCCAGGTGGGGGCGTACCTCGTCGAGGGCGGCATCCACGCGGGTGATCAAGCTGCTTCTTTCCTCGGGGGTCATGTACGGTTGTTTGGGCACAAATGTAAACAACACTTCCCTAGGTATCGGTTGCATCGCCCGGCAGGATAAGCCGGTAGCCGACGCCCCGCAGCGTAATTATCCGCAGATCATCCTCCGTCTGTAGGTAGGTCCTCAGTTTTCGGATATATACGTCCAGATTCCGGGAGTGGAAGAAACCGTCGTCTCCCCACAGGGTCAGCAGGATGTCGCGGCGCTCGATCTGGGGTTCGTGCCGGTGCTGCAGTAAGTACCGGAGCAACCGGGCCTCCCGGTGGCTGAGAGAGACGAAGCTCTTCGGACCGATGAGTGTCATTTCCAGGTAGTCAAACTTCAGGTTTCCTAATACCCAGGCGTTCTTTTCCGGGCGCCGGGGCGCAGGTAAATCGATTTCCCCGGACCGCATGTTAACCAGGTTCCGCATCCGGATCAAGAGTTCCTCCATGCTAAAGGGCTTGCGGATGTAATCATTCCCCCCCGCTTCGAACCCGGCCACGGCGTCTTTTGCCTGGATGCGGGCCGTGAGATAGAGGATAGGCAGGTGGGACCACTTCGCGCGCAGTTCCTTGCCGATTGCCAGCCCGCTGCGGCCGGGCAGCTGGACGTCCAGTACCGCTATGTGGTACGCATCGGCCGCCAGCAGGGCCGCGGCAGCGGAACTTTCGGAGGTGAACCAGTCCACCGTGCATGCCCTGCTCTCGAGACTTTCCTTGACGATGCGCCCGAGTACCGGCTCGTCTTCCAGGTACAGTATTCTCACGGCAGGGGAAGTTGTAGGCTAAAGGTTGCTCCCCCCGTATCGTTTCGCCGGACGCCAACCGTTCCCCCGTGAAGATCAGCCACTTGTCGTACCAGGCTTAGTCCCAGTCCGTGTCCCTTCACGGCATGCCCGGTCCGCTCGTCGGCGATCCGGTAGAAACGCTCGAATATGCGTTCGGACTCCGTAGCAGGTATACCCGGTCCTTCGTCCGCTACGCTGCAGGTAAATACACCAGGTGTATACACCAGTAACAGACGGACGACCGGGGGGGAACCACCGTACTTGATCGCATTCTCCAGCAAGTTGGAAAGGGCCAACCGGAACTCCTGCGCGTAAAGTCTTACCGGCACGCTATCCCCCGTGGTGGTGATGGTCAAAGCGGTTGGATCGACTCCGTACTGAAGAGAGAGTCCCGACCAGACCTTTACGGCTATCTCCGGTAAGTCAACCGGCTCCCGGTCGACGTGCGCCTCGCCACTTTTGAGCTTCAACGCACCGATAGCGTAATCGGCCAGCCGATCCAGACGACTCAGCTCCTGGCGACTCAGTTGGATGTATTCCCGTCGCCGTTCGGGTTGAGCGTCCGCCCCGAAGCAGTCCATGGCTTCCAGTGCCACGCTCACCGCGGCGATTGGCGTTTTCAGTTCGTGGGACAGGTTAGCCAGTAAGGCTTCGCGATCGGCCAGCTGACGGCGGTGTTCCCGCAGACTACGAAAGGCGGTGAAAGCGGCAAAGCCGAGCGCAATCAATAAGAGGCAGGAAGACAACAGTTCGAAACCAAGACTACTCACTACGGCCAAACGATAAGCGGTCATACCGATGACCGGCCCATCCCCTTCGCGCCCGGACGATAGCAGTCCGACCTGCTGACGCACGACCAATACGTCGTGCTCCCCTGCCTCCGTGGCGGAAGTGAATTCCCGAAGCTGAACTTGATAGACTTTACCCAGGCTATCCAGGCTGGGAGACAGCTTCTGGGAATGTAAAGTGAGGTGGCGGGTGATTCCCGCAAAGGGATGACGAGCCGGGTCGATGGACCCCGTCACCTGATCCGTCGTATCAAAGATGCGGATAGAGACATCGACATCGTCCTGATCGGGTGATGCATTACCACTCATTGACAGTGACTTGAACTGGATCAACGTATCCAGACGTAAGGAGTCGGGTTGACGGGATCTGATCAATTTGATGTGCTGTAACAGATTGTTCGTGCTCAGCTGATTCAGGTCGGCATCGATACGCTCTATAAGTAGCTCCCGGGCGTCGACGTACGACTCCCGCAGATAAGCGAAAAGCAGCCCGGTAACTAACAAGGAGGCAAGCAGAAAGGAAATACCCAGCCGAGTCATAGCGGCAAGGTAAAGGCTTCCATCTGCCCTGCGCTAGCCGATTAACCTTAATTAACCCTATTACGCATGGGTTAACCGGCTTCGCCAATGGCGCGGTAGACCTTTAGGCCAGTCAAAATAGATGCCATGCGCCTTCCCCTCCTTTATTCTTTATTTGTAGTGGTATGTACCGCCGCGCTCTTGCCGGGCATTGCCTGGTCGCAGGTCCAATATGGAACCGTGACCTATACTGCTTCCCCCACCTTCAGGATGACGCCCTCCCACGATGCGGTGCCCCAAACGGACAAAGTGGCCAAAATGCTACGCGACTTCAGTGCCGGAGGCGGTTTTGATAAGCAGTACACCCTCACCTTCACTTCAGGCGCGTACCTATTTCAGGAGATAGCGAAACCGGGTCAAACGCTTGAGAACGGCGGAATGACCGTGACCATCCTGAACGACCAGACCGACCCCGAAGCATTCTACACCGACACCCAAACGGATACCTACGTTAACCAGGAAGCGATTGCCGACCGGTTATTTCTGCACGACGGATCGGTACAGGCGGTAAACTGGATACGGCTGGAATCTACCATTCCAGCCTCCGATGCTACGCTGGGGTTCGAGCTGAAGACGGCTACGGCCATTACTTCGCGGGGAGACAGCCTGACGGCGGCTTACGCCCCCGCCCTGCCCCTCCCCTTCGGCCCTCGGAATTACTACGGCCTACCGGGGGCTATTTTGCAACTGGATGTCTGCCGCAACGAATCCTGTACACGGTACCGAGCGACGAAGATGAGCGTACTTCCGGTGGAACCGACGCTGTCGCCGCCTACCGAAGGCAAGCACGTTTCTCGGGAGCGTTTCAACGCGCTGAGAGACAAATTTCGGGCACGGAAGCAGCCTTCCACCACCCAGATCGTACGGCAAAATTAACTTCCCCGGGGCCGGCATGCAACCCGCCAAGAGGAACCACGGTCCCTTGTTTTGCGGGTCAGCGGGAGGAACTTATCCCCGTTATCACCGATCCTGGTGGCGAATCATCCAGGAATTTGACCTAATCGTCGATTAGACACGCCATCGACTGGACATTCCGCATCCTAAGTCCTAATTTGTAACAAACCCAAAGTTGTTATATGCCCCTCAAAACCATATGTTTTACTGTTATACTGGCTTTTAGTTCCCCTTTGGTACGGGCCCAGATTACCCACGGGACGATCGATTACCTAGAACACCGCGACATCGAGATCTGGGATGGTATGTCTCTGGACGACAAGAAGCGGATGGAAAAATTGAAGGAAGAGGGCGCCTTCGATCGCACCGGCAGGCTGACCTTCAACGACCAGGCATTCAGCTACCAGCAGGTAGAGGAAGAAAGGGACCCCAACGATCGCCGGGGCTGGATGGGCCGGCAGACCGAAAATCCGGACATCTACTATACCAGTTTACAGGACAGCCTGGTCACTGACCAGCGGCAGATCATGGATCGCACCTTCATCATGGAAGATAAGTGGTTGAAGCCGGAGTGGGAAATACCGGAAAACCAGCGGGCTAATATGGCCTATACCTTGCCCAGCAAACTGGCCTTCGCGGTTTCTCCGGAAGGGGACACCCTGACCGCCTACTTCACCGAATCCATTCCCCTCGGTATCGGTCCTCAGGGTTACGGTGGCTTGCCGGGTGCCATCGTTTACCTGAAAGTGGAAAACGAAGGCTCCTTTACGGAGTACACGATGAAAACCATGCAACCGAATCCGGGGGAACTCAGCTTGAAAAAACCTTCGGAGGGCGATAAGATTTCCCGGGAAAAATTCGAAAAGGTAGCCGAAAAACGCCGCGAGGTGATGGAGCGGCGCCAACGCGGATGGGAACGACAATGGTAAGCACCTTAACCTTTTAACCCCCCAGTACAATGAGACACCTTCTATTTATTTGTTTTTGCATCCTCGGTGCCTCCCTCTGGGCACAGTCGGATATCAGTGCCACCGTAGTCGACACCACCGGTACTACCTTGCCGGGGGCCAACGCCATCCTGCTACGCACCTCCGACACCCTGCTGACTTCCTTCGGCACCACCGATAACAAGGGCGTTTTCCTCATGGAGAAAGTCCCCGCCGGCGACTACCTGCTGCGCGTTACTTTCCTGGGATACGAGCGACCCGATCAGGAGGTCACGGTATCGGAAAGTGACCAGTACCTCGGGCTCGGGGAGATCGTCCTCTACCCTTCCGGTTACGAGTTGAGTGGGGTGCAGGTTACGGCCGACCGGATCCCCATCCGGATGAAGGGCGACACCATGTTGTACGACGCCGCGGCCTTCGCCGTAGGAGAAAACGCCAAAGTGGAAGACCTGCTGCGCCGGCTACCTGGAATGAGTATTGACGCCAACGGTCAGCTTACCTGGCGCGGAAAACCCGTGCAGGAGGTAATGATCAACGGTAAACCCTTCTTCGCCGGCAACTCCAGTCTGGTAACGCAGAACCTGGATGCGAAGGCACTGAAGAACATCGAGGTCTTCGATCAGAAGACCGACAGTGAAGAAATTTCCGGCATCGACGACGGAGAGGAAAATACGACCGTCAACCTGGAAATGAACGAGGAATTCAAGGCCAAACTCTTCGGCGAACTCTACGCGGGAAGTGGCGTAGCCGCCGGCGACGACGACCCGCGCTACGATGCCGGCGGTAAGCTCTTCCGAATCAGCGACGCTACGCAGCTCGGCCTACTGGGCACCATCAACAACGTCAACCGCGTAGGCTTTTCGGGCGACGAACTGATGAGCTTCAACCAAAATTCCGGCCGCGGCGGCTATTTCAGCACCGGTGGTGGCCTCCCCTACTACGACGGCGGCCAGACTCCGGGGCAAAACCGAAGCATCGCGGCGGGCGTCAACTTCGGAAAAACAGTCGGAGAAAACGGCCAGCTCACGCTCGATTACACCCTCTTCGACCGGCAACAAACACAGGTCGTCACGGAACGCCAGGCCTTCACCCGCGCCGATAACGAACGGACGGTGCTTTCGGATCAAACCGACGCCTCCAGCCGGTACAGCCACCGGATCGGCTTTGAATACGAACACGAGCTGGATACCGTAAGCCGGTTCCGGGTAGAAGGCTCCGGTCAACTGGCCGGGAACGACAACCTGGGATCCGCGGTCACCGTAGTGACAAACGACCAGGGTGATTCCCAGACCTATACCGTCGAGGAATTCAGCGAGGGCCAAGTACCGAGCGGGGATATCGACTTGCGCTACAACCGCCGCTTACCCGGTAAAGCCGGAAGGACATTCGGCGCCAACGCGGAGGCTTCCTACGGCGAAGACCAAACCGACCTCGTCGTAGAGGTCGACGGACTCGAAGACACCAACGGCGAGGTTCCCATTCCCGGATCGCTTCAAAACGGTACCCAGGTGCAAAACCGCCGGACCAACTCCACGTCCGTCGGCGCGGAGGTAGACTACACCGAACCGCTTTCGGAAAAGATCCGGTGGGAAACCGAGCTGGGATTCGGACACGACCGGGACGAGGGAGATTATCGCTTCCGCCTGGACGAGGGCCGGGAAACGGAAAACCTCCTGACCCGCGGGTGGACGAGCTACCGCGGCGGCACGAATCTGCTCTACCGATTCGGCGACCGAAATAACTTTCAAATAGGCGCGGACTTCGAGCAAGACAAACTGGACATTTCCGGTGATACTTCCTACCAACGCGACTATACCTTCGTGCTACCCAGCGCCCGTTTTCGCATTCAGGCCGGCAAGGCGAACCTGTACTTGAATTACAATGCCAATGCCCAGGCCCCCTCGGTCAACCAGTTGCAGACGATCGCACGACCATCCGTTACCGGTAGGGTAAGTGTAGGCAACCCCGATCTGGATCCCGCCGTCCGCCACAGCGTGTGGAGCGGCATGTGGTTCAACGATCAGTTCCGGGCCCTGTCGATCAATGCCAACGTGGGGGGAGATTACACCGACAACGCATTTGGAAACAGCCTGACGTTCACGTCCAACCAGCAAATCTACCAGACGGTCAACGTCAGCCACGCCTGGGGCACCAACGCCTACGTCGGTACCGTCATCGGGATGGCCTTCATGAACGGGGAGCTGCGCGCCAACGGCCAGGTAAACGGCAGTATTGGCCAGGGCTTTGTGGACGGAGTCGCCCGGACCAATATTTCCCGGAATACGAGCGGTACGGTCGACATCACCACCGAGTTAAACGAAAAGAGCTTCCTCAAGGCCGGCTACACCTACGCCCACAGCATCAACAGCTTCGACGATGAGGAAAGCGTGGACATCGTCACCGTTACCCACGACATCGTAACCCAATTCGAGCTGGAGATCTCTCCGAAGTGGCGGCTGGAAACCCAATTTCTCTACCGCATTTTCGAGGAAGCCAGCTTTGCCGCGGCTACCAATATACCCGATCTCCAGGCCGCTATCGAGATTCGCCCCTTTAAGAAAGCAGGTCACTATTTCCGCATCATCGGTCGGGATTTACTCAACAACAACCTCGTTATCAACCGGCAGGCTCAGGCCTTCGTGACCACGGAAACCCAGAGTAACGGACTGGGACAGTACTTCCTGGCTACATTTAATTATCAGCTTTAGTTTTTTGGTCTTTAAGTGGGTAGTCTTTTAGTCGGGTAGTCCTTTAGTCTTTTAGTCGGGTAGTTCTTCAGTCTATTAGTTTGTCAGTAATTTAAGCTAGGCTTAGGGGGCTACTATTACATAAAGCATATCTAACGACTACCCTACTCAGCACGCGAAGCGTGACGAAAAGACTACCCCCTACATGACTAAAAGACTACCCCCCCTACCCGACTAAAAGACTATCAACTCACCACGCGAAGCGTAACAGAGACTAAAAAACTAAAAAACTAACCAACTGAGTTTGGAAGTTTACCGAAAGCCTCCCTATATTTGCACCGCTTTAGAAATAAAGCATGGCTGAGCAGCCAGCAGACGCGGATGTAGCTCAGTTGGTAGAGCGCAACCTTGCCAAGGTTGAGGTCGCCGGTTCGAACCTGGTCATCCGCTCCAACAGACGAAGCCGCTTCTCCCCGGAGAAGCGGCTTTCGTTGTTTTTATACCTTCGCTCCGTGCCCGCCTTCCACCGCCCATACTTCCGCCCCGCCCTGTTCGCCGTGTTGGGCATGGGCCTGCTGATCTGGGGAATCAACTACGTCTACGACCGCCCGCTCTTTTTGGACGAAGCCAATCTGGCGCGAAACCTCTACGATCGCTCGTTCGCGGGTTTATTCCGGCCCCTCGATCACGAACAGTACGCCCCCCCATTGTACCTCCTCCTCACCAAATTGCTGGCGGAGCTACTTGGATACCTGGAATACGTGCTCCGCCTGCCCGCGCTACTGGGTGGAATCATCGGAATTGTCGCACTCTTTCGCGCCGGCCAACGGCTTCAGTTAGGTCACTGGA
Source organism: Neolewinella xylanilytica (assembly GCF_002934605.1). Classification (GTDB taxonomy): domain Bacteria; phylum Bacteroidota; class Bacteroidia; order Chitinophagales; family Saprospiraceae; genus Neolewinella; species Neolewinella xylanilytica. Next base: position 1,624,845 of record NZ_PTJC01000006.1, on the reverse strand, counting down.
CACTCCTGCCATTAGCTTTACTCTTCGTCAATCCGACCGTACTTCACTACGTGACCGAGTTTAAACCCTACGGAACGGACCTCGGGGTAGCCGCCTGTCTGCTCGCCGCGGAGCTACGGCCTGCGCGGGGGAATAAACTAGCCTGGGGCCTTGCCGGCGTACTACTCCCGTGGGTATCGCTGCCGTCCGTATTCGTACTTGCCGCTATCGGCCTGCGCCGGTTACGGACGGACATCCGTTGGCTAGCCGTCATCGGGCTTTGGCTAGCCTCCTTCGGTGTCCTCTACTACCTGGTTTTACGAACATCGGTGGGCTCGAGCTACCTCAACGACTTTCATGCCCCGTACTTCATGCCGCTTCCCTTTAGCGGGGAAGCACTACAGCAGAGCGGTACCCTGTTCTTCTCCTTACTCCGACTCACCTATGGCTTTACCGTAGCGGCCCTGCTCTGGGGAGCGAGTACGCTATTGATCGGTCTGTGTTCAGCGTCGGTACGCCGACACGCATGGCTGCTACTGCCACTACTGGTATCGATTGCCGCTTCCCACTTTCGCCTCTACACCCTGATCGATCGCCTGATGTTGTTCGCCTTGCCGGGAGTCTGGCTCTTCACCGCGGTCGCAGCCCGGTGGATCTACACCAGCCTGTCCAAATGGCCCGGATACGCTTACCTGGCGGCAGTGCTCATAACGCTCGGGGGTACGAACATTTACCGGGCGGTGCTACGACCGTACCGCTTTAACGACGGTCGGCGGTTGGCGGAACTCGCCGAAGGAAATGTTCCCTACGTTGCCGATCTGGGTGCGGTACCCGTTCTGGATTACTATCTACGCGTGAAACCGGAAAGGAGCGGCCCGATGGCCATCAACCGTCCGGAACCCGGAGCGCCATTGCCGTACCGAAGGGTACGGGTACTGTTCGACGGAACCAACCACGGACCGACCCGACAGGTCATTAGGGAATACGAGCAGCGGGCGACGGAGCGCGGGTGCAATGTATCCTGGATTGAATTTTACCTTTCGGGAAGTTTGGACATCAAATGTCCCTGACGGAATTACGATCCGTAACGACTTCCATCAACTCCCGCAAAAACTGGATTTGACCGGGGCTGAGTCGATTTTTAAGGGCATCCTTAACGGTAAGAAAGGTGCCGGACTCTAATTCCTTCAGCCTTTCTTTCAGCTCCCCGGCGTCCTCGTACAGCATCTGCTTAAGACTGGGGATTTCGTGCCAATCGCCTTCCACCGCCACGGCTTCTTCCCGGTCTTCGGCGGGTTCCAGGCTGATCAGGTCCGGACTATCCACTTTGAGATCGCCGCTGGGAAGGCCCCATTCCTCCGATTGCTGGGTCAGGAAGACCTCCAGACCGCGTTCGCGGAAACGGTAGATGATGAGGCGAGCTTTCTTTCGTAGTCCCATAAATGTAGAATAACGCCCCGGGCGTCTGGTTGCGGTAAAGGCTTGTTAATTATAGATAGTATCTACAACAACATATGTTTGTACGCAAAGATACAACGATGGGCTTGTCCCGGCCGTTCCCCGTTAACAAACTACCATAATGAAAGTACTCATCTTTTTACTATCGCTGGCCCCGCTCACCAGCTTTGCGCAAGCCCCGAATTCGGATCTGGAGGGAGCCTGGTCCACCACTTTTTCCTCCGCCGACGGCGCTACTAACCAGCTGTCGATGATCATTCAGGACGGCTATTTCGTCATGACGGCCTACAACGAGGAAAATAACGAATTTATCAGCACCCTCGGTGGCGCATATACCGTCAGCCCCGATAGTTTTACCGTTCACTACGAATGGGACTCTTCCACCCCGGCCAACGTCGGCCAGGACCGGAGCATGAGCTACGTGCTCAACAACAGTCTGCTGGTCTTTAACGGCAACGTCGTATGGCAGCGGGTCGACGAGGGAGAAGGGCCCTTAGCCGGCGCCTGGCAAATCACCGGTCGTAAGCAGGACGGGGAGATGCGCCGCCGCACGCCCACCGGTTCCCGCCGCACCATGAAAATCCTCTCCGGCAGCCGCTTCCAGTGGATCGCCTACAACACCGAAACCAAAGAGATGCTCGGCACCGGCGGCGGCACCTACACTTCCGAGGGGCAGCAGTACATCGAACGGATCGAATTCTTCAGCCGAGATCCCGAGCGGGTCGGCGACCAGCTCAGCTTCGACTACAAGATTCGCAACAACGAATGGCACCACATGGGGTTCAGCAGCAAGGGCGAGGCCCTCTACGAAACCTGGGGCCACCGGACGGAGTAGTAGCCTTCGCGCGAAACTTATTAAATAGCAAAGGGCCGCCGTCTCGTGGAGACGCCGGCCCTTTTCGGATTGAGTAATCTTAGCCGGTTCTAGCGGTTGACCACGAGACGCTGCGGGCGCACCCCACCCTGATCGCCGACCGGGCGCACGAAGTACATGCCCGCGGATACGTTGCTGACGTCCAGGCCTTCGCGGCGGACTTCGTTAGCGGTGAACGACCGGACCACCTGGCCGGAGGCCGCGATGAGGTCGACGGTGTGAACGCCTTCCGGTACGGACATGCGTACATAGTCAGTGGCGGGGTTCGGGAACATTTGGAATTGCTGCTCGGCGCCGTCGTAGCCCTTGACGAAGATCACATTGCTGTAATCGTAGGTGCCGGCGTGGTCGAGCTGTTTGATCCGGTAGTAAGTACCGGCGGTTTGGCGGGGCGTAAGTACTTCGTAATCTACCTGGAGGCTACCATTTTCATGGTAGGGTATGTCCGCTACCTTTTTAAATGAGGTCATGCCGATCATTCGCTCTAGTTCGTACCCCTTCACGTCCACTTGCTCTGAGACGGCCCACGTCAGTTGAAGGTCGTTTTCACCGTAGGAGTCGTACGTTAAGTCCTTCGTCCAGTTAACCGGTGCTGCACTGGTGATTTGAATGTCATATACTCCATTATATCCAGGTGCATTAGTTACTTGAACTTCTAGCTGCCCAACACTCGTAAAAGCGAGCACAAATCCAAAGTTGTAGCTCGCTTCGTTGAAAGTCACATTGAATTCTTCGTTAGCTACATTAATGGATTGCGTGGTTGTTGCTGTACCATTCACCGACCTGAATTTATAGGCGGTAATTAACGTTCCTTCGTTAGATTCCACGCCTCTAAAAATGAGAACCGGATTGTCGAATTTATTGGGATAAGAAGTAAAACAATCCTGGATGACAGTGAGGACATCCATTGATTTGGTAGTCTTAAGCTTATCGAGTAAGGTAGTGATGTCAGGCGAGACGGTTGGGTTTGGCCCGGCGCACGGGTTATCAGGGCCAAACTGGCCCCAACCCGCAGCGGAGCACATCAAAAGGCAGAGCGTAAGAATTATGCTATGTAAGAGTCGTTTCATAGTGGTCTAGTTAAGAGAAGCCTCCGATAATCGAAGGTTAAGGTCGAATGGTACCACAATATAGCGCGGGAAGCGAGTTCCAAAGCCGCTGGGGAAAAATTTATTGTGCAAACGGGCAATAATTCCCCAAATCAGATGAGCGGAGGCTTACCGATGCCCCGACACAACCAGCAGCCGCCCCGCGGGGCGGCTGCTCCGTGGGGCTTAAGGCAATTTTAGGTTGCGGAATCTTTAGTGATTAACCACCAGGCGTTGGGGCGTAGCGGCACCGTCGCCCCCTACCGGCCGTACGAGGTACATGCCGGCGGATACGCGGCTCACGTCCATGCCTTCGCGGCGGACTTCATTAGCCGTGAACGACCGTACTACCCGACCGGATGCCGAAATGAGGTCGACCGTATGGATACCTTCGGGTACGGACATCCGCACGTAGTCGGAGGCGGGATTAGGGAACATCCTGAATTCCTGGACGGCTCCGTCGTTGCCATTCACGAAGACCACGTTGCTGTAGTCGTAGGTACCGGCGTAGTCGAATTGCTTTATCCGGAAGTAGGCGCTGCGGCCGGGCCAGTTGACCACGGTGGAGTAGTCGACTTCCAGGCTGCCGTTTTCCCGGTAGGATACATCGGCTACCTTCTCGAAGCTTTCCCCCTCGAACATTCTTTCGAGTTCGTAGCCGGCCACGTCTACTTGCTCAGCTACCGACCAGCGCAGCTGGATGTTTTCACCGAAGGGTTTGTAGGTTAGGTCTTTTGTCCAAGTTACCGGAGCTACGCTCACTACATTTACTGTTGTAAAGCTTGAGTTTGGAAGGCTTGAAATATTCGTGCTTTGTGGCACAATAGCGTATTGAAATGTACCAACAGCCCCGAAGACACTTCGAACTCCGAAGTCTGCATTGCTACTGAATTCGATATCAATCCTTGAATTGACCTCAGTGAGGGACGTTTCCTTACTTGTTTGGCCACGATAAGTAGTGATAGTTACGATTGCACCTTCTCCCTCGGTGATTCTTTCCAAAACTATTTTCTCTCGATCATTACCATTCGGAGCCTTCCCACATATTACATTTCCAGATCCTAAAAGGACATCCTCACCAGGTGTAGGAAACAAAGTCGGCAATAGTGGATCCAGATCTGGAATACTGGCAGAAGGTATGGAGCCACAAGGGTTGGAAGTGCCATCCTGAGCGGTCGCCAAGGAAGAGTAAAACAGTAGCCAGAGACAAAGAATCGGAAGTAAAAGTCGGTTCATAGTAGGAGTTAGTAAGCAAATGAGTCGGCGATAATTAGTGTGTTAATTATCAATGCCGGCACAATATACCTGTAAACACTACCGGATGGATTGCGCATTTTGCAGGAAAATTTTTGCTAGCGGTGTACCGGTAATAACCGTACACGAAGTCCGAAATACCGGGTAGTAAAATCAGCCATCGGATTAGCAAGAGGTACCCAACCTGCTCGGTAGAGGGATGAAGAGGAGTCACTTTTACCCCACGGTCTGGGATCAGGGGGTAGCCAAACACAGAAAGCCCCGTGGAAACTTCCGTTTCCACGGGGCTAGAAAAGCGTAATCGTCTATCCTTTGCACCTCACGTGTAGGGAAAGGGTGATCAGTGATTCACCACCAACCGCTGGGGCGATGCGGCACCTTCACCTACCGTACGTACCAGGTACATGCCGGCGGTCACCCGGCTTACGTCCATACCTTCCCGGCGGACCTCATTAGCGGTGAACGAGCGCACCAAGCGGCCGGAAGCCGAGATCAGATCCACGGTGTGAATGCCTTCGGGTACGGACATGCGCACGTATTCGGAGGCGGGATTAGGGAACATCCGGAATTCCTGGACGGCTCCGTCGTTGCCATCCACGAAGACCACGTTGCTGTAGTCGTAGGTACCGGCGTAGTCGAGTTGCTTTACCCGAAAGTAGGCGCTGCGGCCGGGCCAGTTGACCACGGTGGAGTAGTCGACTTCCAGGCTGCCGTTTTCACGGTAGGCTACGTCAGCTACCTTCTCGAAGCTTTCCCCCTCGAACATTCTTTCGAGTTCGTAGCCGGCCACGTCTACCTGCTCGGCTACCGACCAGTTGAATTTTACGTTTTCACCGAAGGGTTCGTAGCTCAAATTTTCGGTCCAGGTAACCGGCGCCGCTACCCCGGCCAGAACCTGAACGGAGATTTGATTAGAGCGGGGTGGGGAATTGCCGGTATTTACACGCGTTATAACATCAAAACTACCAACTGCAGTTAAGCGAACTACGACACCGTATGCGCCTTGCGCAATGACTAGTGGAATTTGAAAACCGTCCTGGGATATGTCGCCACCATATTGTTGGGTTGCCAAAGGAGAAGAATAAACGGTGAAGTCACCGATTACTTCTTCGTCGCTCTCAATATTCGTAACCTCTATAGTACGGACATTTTGGTTAGCCGAACGCTTAGAGAGGCAAAGCGTAATCAAATCGCCGACAGTCTGGGTGAAGGTAGCGTTATTGTTTGAGGTAAAGAAGCTATTGAAGTTAGATACAATATCGGGTGGCTGTGGCGTGGAACAAGTGAACTGTTGTCCGACCAACGAAAAGGGTAACGAAAACAGCATTAAGCTGAATAAGGGTAGAAGTTGTTTCATAGTAGTAGTTAGTTAGCTAAAAGGTCGTGTCAGTGATAATTAGCATGTTAATTATCAACGTCGACACAATACACTCCCTAAAGCGAACAAACTACTCGGGTGTTCAGACTTATTGCGGTCTTAACAATCCCACTACCAGGCAACTATGAAAGAGGGATGGGGATAACTGCATCCAGTTTCGCTAGAATACTAGCCTGATACCGTCAGCCAACCCAAGTCCGGAAAATCGGACAGGCGAGGGCTTGAATAAAGTAGCCCCAGCAAGACTCGAACTTGCATTTTCGGTTTAGGAAACCAACGTTCTATCCCTTGAACTATGGGGCTATGGCCGGCCAGAACGGCGGCGGGCCGCAAATATACTATTTACAGGTCGGCTTCGGGAACGAAATTCAGTGCTACGCCATTCAGGCAGTACCGCAGACCGGTGGGTTGGGGACCGTCGGGGAAGACGTGGCCGAGGTGACCGTTACAGCGGGCGCAGCTTACTTCGGTGCGCTCCATGCCGTAACGACGGTCGACTTCCTCCATGACGTACTTGGGTTCGAGGGGTTGGTAGAAACTCGGCCAGCCGGTTCCGGACTCGAACTTGGTACTGCTGCTGAAGAGCGGAAGCCCACAGGCACGGCAGGCGTAGATGCCGGCCTGCTTATTATCGTTGAGCGGGCTACTGAAGCTTGGTTCGGTGCCGTCCTGCCGTAGTACGTTGAACTCCTGGTTGGTAAGGATCTCTTTCCAGTAATCGGTGGTGGTATCGAATTCCTCCACGGTTCCGTCGGTCGGCGGATCGTAGCGGTAATCGGGCATGGAAGGATCTACCCCCGAGGCCGTGTCACCCGAGCTGACGGTGGTTTGGGAGGTAGAATTACAGGCGAGCAGGAGCAAAAAGGAAAAAGCCAGAAAGAAGCGCATGGAAGATAGTTTCTACTACAACACGCGAGCGACAGCCAAGGGTTCACCAGCTTATCGGGGGAGGACCGGCTGGACCACCGGCCGACTCCGTTCACCCGCGCTCCGGCGCCCCCCTGCTACTGCGTATGCTCAGTACGTTGCCGGCAGTACTTAAAGACTTCCGCTTCGATCAACTCGGCGGCCCTTACCATTTTCTCGTTCGTACTGATTCCTTCCAGGCCGTCCAGCGACAGGATGGCCAGTGCACCCAGGTCCTCCGCGGCGACCGTGCTCCGTCCGCAAACCGCTACGGTAGGTCTTCCGGCGCCGATGACCTCGGAAACGACCTTTCCCCGCTCGGTCTGTCGATCGATGCTTCCCTCCCCCGTAAACAGCAGATCGGCGCGGGCGGCCGCCTTCGGAAATCCGATCTCGTTCAGTATCACCGGCGCACCCTTTTGCAATTCCGCACCCAAAAACGCCACGGCTCCGGCACCCAGTCCGCCCGCCGCGCCGGCTCCGGCCAGGTCGGCAACGTCCTGACCGAGGTCGCGCCGCAGCAGCTCGTTGAAGTGGTGCATGCCTTCTTCCAGGTGATCAAGCCGGTCTTCGGCGGCCCCCTTCTGCCGGGCGTAGGTATAGGTAGCGCCGGTAGGACCTAGCAGGGGATTATCTACGTCGCACAGCACGGTTATCCGGGCCTCTTGCAGGCCGGGGTGCCGGTCCGTTACATCGATGCGCGCCACGTGCCGCAGGGATCCCGCCATCGGTACGATCTCGTATCCCTGAGCGGTGTAGAACCGGTAGCCCAGGGCCGCGGCCATGCCCGCACCACAGTCGCTGGTGGACGTTCCGCCGATGAGCAGGGATAGCTGACGGGCACCGCGGGCGAGGGCATCGTCGATCATCGACCCTACGCCAATGGTGGTGGTGTTCTCCGGATTGCGACGCGGGGGCGGAATATGGTAGAGCCCACAGGCCGCGGCAGACTCGATCACCGCACGCCCATTACCCAAATAGTAGGCCGCATCGATGGGTCTGCGGAGGGGGCCCGCCACGCGTACGCGACGGGCCTTCAATCCGTAAGCTTTGCCGAGCAATTCCATGCTCCCCTCCCCACCGTCCGCCAGGGGGAGGCGCGTAATTTCGGCTTCGGGCCAGGCGGCACGTACCCCCCGGGCAATGGCCGTGGCGGCCGCCCGGGCGGAGAGACTCCCCTTGAACTTGTCCGGGCAGATCAGGACGCGCAAAGAAAGGCGGATTTAAAGTTCGCGCACCCAGATATTCCGGTACGCTACCGCGTTGCCGTGGTCCTGGAGCGAAATAACGTCGTCGCCGTGGGCTTCGTAGTGGGGTAAGCCGATGTATTCGGTCGGGCCCTTGATCTCGAAGTTATTTTGCACCACCACGCCGTTCATCAGTACCGTTACGTAGGCGGGGCGGATCAGGATGCCGTCGTCATTGAAGTGGGGGGCGGTGTAAATGATGTCGTAGGTCTGCCACTCGCCCATGGGCTTTAGGGCGTTGACCAGCGGAGGCGTTTGCTTATAGATGGATCCCGCCTGGCCGTTGGTGTAGGTGTCGCTGCCTTCGCTCTCGAGCACCTGCACTTCGTAGCGGTTCTGCAGAAAGATGCCGCTGTTGCCCCTACCCTGCCCTTCCTTGTCGGGTTCACTGGGGCTGCGCCACTCGACGTGGAGCTGCATGTCGCCGAATTTGCGGCGGGTAGAAATGTTCCCGGCACCGCCTTTGACGATCAGGGCGTCTCCATCCACGGTCCAGTCGACCGCGCCGCCCGATGCGGCATTGACCCATTCGCTGGCGTCCGCGCCATCGCCGAGGAGCACGATGGCATCCGCCGGCGCCTCGCCGAGCTGAGCGCCCGGCTTCACTTTCGGGGGTACGGGCTCGTAAAACTCCGTGGCCTTCGGATCGGTGATCTGGGCCTGGAGTGCCGTAACGGCGGCGAGCAGAAAGAGGAATAGGTACTTACGCATGATTCGATGATTATGGGGGCAATTTAGCTATTTGCCCTTAATTGACCGACCCCGGCTCCCCCCGCCCCGCGTAGGGCACCAGGTAGCGGTACAAATCGCGGACGGCGTAGCTGTTGGGGAAAATGGCGCGGGCCTCGCGCTCGTGGGCGGTGGTGTCGGCGTAGCGGGCACTGAAGTGCCCCATGATCAACCGACCAACGGCGGCGGCGCGGGCGGTCGTTGCCGCCTCGCGGGCCGTGGAGTGTCCGCGATCCCGCGCTTCGGTGGCCATCTCGTGCAGAAAGGTGGCTTCGTGGTATAGCAGGTCGACGCCCTTGACCCATTCCACCAATTGGGGAAAGTATGCCGTATCCGAACAGTAGGCGTAGGACCGCGGCGGGGGTGGCGGAACGGTTAGCAAGTGATTGGGAATTACCCGGCCGGTGGGATCGGTGTAGTCCGCCCCTTGCTTGATGCCGGCAATGGACTGCCAGGGTATGGCGTGTCGCTCGATCGCTTCCTTGACCATATTGGCCTCCCGCTGCTTCTCCCGGATCAGGTAGCCGTTGGTCTGAATGCGATGACGAAGCGGAAAAGCGAAAATGGCAACGTCCTCCAGCTCCCGGACGGCTACGAGCTTGTCAGCGGCCACGGAGTCGAAGTGAAGATCGAAGGGCAGTCCGTAACGGTCCAGTTCCAGCAGCGGGGCAATCCGCTCCCAGAGTCCTGGCGGACTCACGATGCGCAAGGGGATGGTGCGGCCGTTCAGGGCCATACTTGTCAGCAGGCCGGGTAGACCGAAGTAATGGTCGCCGTGCAGGTGGGTAATTAAAATTAACCCACAGCGCCCCATCCCTAGGCCGGCGGCCTGCAGGCGCATTTGGGTACCTTCTCCGCAATCAACGAGGATATCGGACACCTCGCTCCGAAAGAAGTGGGCGGACGGGTGGCGGCGGTCACTGGGCAGAGCGCCGTTGGAGCCGAGAACGGTAACTTCGAAGCGCACGGTGCCGACCGGCTATTCGTCGCCGGGCTCGGCCTGCATGTCGCGCTGAAGCTCTTCCATAAAAATGAAATCGACGGCCTCGCTCATGGTCGGCAGAATGGTCAGTACGGTATCCACTTTGCTGATCTCCACCAGTCGCTTCACCGCGGGTTGTTCTACGCCGGTAACGACGAAGGTGCCCAGGTTGCTCCAGAGCCGGCGGGCGGTGAGGATCGCGCTCAGTCCGGAGGAATCGACGTACTTCACGCCGCTGAGGTCAAGGATAAGGTTGGTGATGCCCTCGTTGGCCAGAATGACAAACTCGGACTTGAGCTGAGGCGCTACGGCGGAGTTGAGGTTGTCTTCCTCCGGTTTGATGACGCTGTACCGTTCCTGTTTGTCGATGCTGAATTTCATTAGTTTGATTTTGGTCGTTCTCAGGCGCAAATGTATGGAAAAGCCCAGGAACCACGCCATCGGGCGTTAATCTTCTACTCTAAGGTAAAAGGCCGACAAAATGAAGAGTAGCACCATCAACAGCGCAACCACTCCGAGACCTACCCGCAGACCGACCACCCCATCGAAGGGGCCGATCCCGCCGGGCAACAACGCATTCTGGTAATCCGAAACAAAACCGATCGCCGGCGGTCCCCACAGAAAGGCACTGTAGCCAATGGTACTTACCGAGCTGATGCCCACCCCGGACCGGAGCCCGGGCACCCTACTCGCCTGGCTGAATACTACCGGGATGATGTTCGACAGCCCCAATCCGACGAGTCCGAATCCCGCAATCGCTACAGCGGGCACGGGATAAAGTATGGCCGCCATCACGCCGACTAGTGCCACCAACGCTCCCCCTACAATCACGATGCGGGAACCTAACCGCCCCCGAATGCCGTCGCCAAAACTCCGCCCCAACAGCATCGCGCCGCTGAACGCGGCCTGGCCGAAGGGAGCAATAGCCTCCGTACTTCCGGTTACCCGCGTCATATATAGCGGCGTCCAGTCGGCCATGGCGCCCTCACCGATCATGGTGCAGAGCGAAGCCAGGCCGAGGAGTACGATCGCCAGACCGAAGCGGCCGGCGCCGGGGCCGATTTCCGGACCGGCGTCCGGCCCGTCATTCAAAAAATTACGGAGGGCGTAAATCGACAACAGGGAAGTGATCAGGGAAATGACCAGAAAATGCGGACCCAGGTCCATCCCCAAATAGATAAAGGCGGCCGCGATGCCCGCTCCAACGAACATACCCCCCGAAAAACAGGCGTGGAAGGAGGAGGTGATGGGCTGTCCCCAGAGTTTTTCCACCTCCACCGCCTGGGCGTTGATGGCTACGTCCATTACCCCGGTCGAGATCCCCACCAGCGGCATGAGCAGCAGCAAGCCGGCGTAGCCCGGCATGTAGGCCATTAAAGGCACGACCAGGATAAACCCTACCGTAGAGACCACCGCCAACCGGCGACTCCCGTTTTTGACGATCAGATAGCCAGCGAGGGGCATCGCGATGAGCGACCCGACGGCCAGGCTGGTCAGCACGAAGCCCGTCTGCCCGTTGTCGATCCCGTACAGCTCCTGCAAACGGGGTAAGCGGCTCGTCCAGTTGGCGTAGACCAGGCCATTGATCGCGAAGGCCAGGGCCACGGCAATGCGGGTGCGAAGAAGGGAAGCGGAGCGTTCGATGCGGATGAAAATTGAGGCCGCAAAGCTACGGCAGGCGGAAGCATACGCGATAGAACGTATCCCGTCAGTAGCGCCACATATCCAACAGCTTGCGGAACACCTTAACGGTGTTCTCCGCATCGTCGAGCGCGCGGTGCTGTTCACCCGTCCACTCAAAGCCCTCGTGGCGGACGGCGGAGGCGAGGCCGCGTTTCTTGGGCAAACCGCGCAGCTCCCGGTATTGTGCCTTGAGGTTGATATGCGGCAGTAGCCATTCGTCGTCCGCATGGTGCAGCCAGCAGTCTTGGAGCAGCTGCCGCTGATCGAAATCTCCCCAGGCGGCCAGCACGTAGGGCTCGGTATCCGGAGCGACCCATTCGCGGAAGGCTTCGATGACGCGGGAAAAATCCCGCGCCCGGTCGATATCCGCCTGTTCGATGCGGGTGAGGCGGCGACAGAAGTAGCTCAGCTGGGGGTGGAGGATGGGCTGGATCAACCGGCTGAAGGCACTGCCTACTTCTCCGTAGGCAGTGACCTCATAGGCGCCGATTTCTATTGTTTCCTGGACCATTCCGGGAGGGCGGCCTTCCCAGCAGGTGGCCTCGATATCGTAGACGATGAATCTCACCCAGGGAGAACGGCTACTCCTTCAGTACGTTCAATGGTTAGAGTCGCGGCATGCGGCTCTTGATGTCAGCGTGGTAAGCCTTCCCCATCTTGAGTTGCTGATCGGCGAGCTGCAACACCCCATCCGCGAAACTGACACTGCTGACCTGCTGAAAATTGACTAGTAAACCGCGGCTGGCGCGTACGAACTGTTCGCTGTTCAATTCGTCGGCGATGGTGGCCAAGCTACGTTTGATGGCGAAGCGTTTATCACGCGTCTGGATGTAGGCGTAGTTGCCGTCGGCCTGGATGTAGTGGATGTCTTGTAAAGGTATCTTTACGTAGGTCGTCCCTTCCCGTAAGAAAAGATGATCCATGAGCTGTGTATTGTAAGAATTCATAAGTTTGGCGGCTTAGTCAATTTACGGTTGTAAGGCAGTGCTACTTTTACAGACGGATAATCCTCCAAATAGTCACCCTCAACCCCCAAAGACCTACGGTGAAACGAGATTTGTGGATTGAATCGGGCCGTTTAATGATCAATTTTAAAAAATGTTTATGCATAATCTACCGCTATACCAAGTTGATGCCTTCACCGACACCCTTTTCGGTGGCAATCCGGCCGCTGTCGTCCCGGTTCCTGAATTTCCCTCCGACAAGCTGATGCAGCGCATCGCAGCCGAGAATAATCTTTCCGAAACCGCCTTCGTCGTGATCCGTGGAAAAGGCAAGTTTGACATTCGGTGGTTCACGCCCACTACGGAAGTTCGCCTGTGCGGGCATGCCACCCTGGCCGCGGCCCACGTGCTGTACCGCTCCGGGGGCCAGGACCTGGATAAATTGCGCTTCAAAACTAAGTTAGCCGGCACGATCGTGGTCAGTCCCGACACCGATGAAGGCGGCTACACCCTCAGTTTTCCCGCCGATAAGCCCCGCAAAATTAAGTCCTCCAAGAAGATCCGTGGCGCCCTGGCCGGCCTCAAACCACAGGCGGTATACGAAGGGACCGACGACCTGATCGTCGTACTCAAAGACCAGTCGCAGGTCGAAAGCCTGTCTCCGAATCATCACGTCATCGCTAAGCTGAAACACCGGGGACTTACGGTCACCGCCCCCGGAGACAAGGTGGATTTTGTCAGCCGTTGCTTTTATCCCGCCCTGGGTATTCAGGAAGACCCCGTTACCGGTTCGGCGCATACCGCCCTGGCACCGTTGTGGGCCAAGGAATTGAAGAAGAAAAAGCTTACCGCCCGACAGCTCTCCCCCCGCGGCGGGCGGCTCTACTGCGAGGTTCGGGGAAAGAAGGTCCGTATTTCCGGTCAGGCAATCACGTATCTGGCTGGTCAGATTCTGCTGGATCGTCTGTAGCCCGCAGTTCCGCCATATCCTCCGGACTTATCACCTGAACGGGTCGCTCGAAGGTCTGCTCCAGGGAGATGAAGGTCTCCGTCCGCTGGATACCTTCGAACGCCTGGATACGCTGCAGCACTTCCCGCAAATGATCGGTATCCCGGCAGATCACGCGGGCGAAAATGCTGTATACCCCGGTAGTGTAATGGGCCGATACGATCTCCTGGATACCGCGGAGGTAGGCAGCCGCCTGGTTATAGAGACCGCTTCCCTTCAGGTAGATCCCCAGAAAGGCGCTCACGTCGTACCCGAGTTTGGTGTGATCCACGACCAGCGTCTGCCCCTGCACTACCCCGGCCGCGATCAGTTTATTCATCCGTACGTGGATCGTTCCGCCGGAAACGAAGAGTTTTGCCCCAAGATCCGTATACGGCCGCTTCGCATTCTCCATGAGCAGCGCCAGAATTTTCCGGTCCAGATCATCCAGTTCGTAGGCAGGTTTCATAGTGTATCGGGATTGAGGGTGACGTGTAGCGGCGGCTTACCCGGCGATTTGGTTTCGGCAATGTGCAGTTGGTTTCCCGGCTCAAGGGCTTCCTCCAGAAATTCGCGAACGGCTGCGGCATAGTCCGGCGTCCGTTCCGGTGTTTCCATCCACAACAGGCAGACGGTACGGGAAGCCTGTTCCAGTCGCCGCTCCGCTTCCGCCCAGAACCAATAGTCCGATTCGGGTCGCTCCCGCTTGCGCCAGGCGTACCACAGTAGTACCAACCGCAACCACCATCGCTGCTGCATGGCGCGGTTCACTACCCGGATGATCCGCTTCGAATCCGAAAACTTCTTCCCCACCTGCTGGGCCAGTCCTTCGGGGCTTCGTCTTTTCATGGAGGACAATTCATTACGCCGGCGGAAGTTTTTGATTTCCACCAGCCATAGCTCGCCCTCCGGGGTCAGACAAAGAAAGTCGACCCCCTTCAGCCCATGGCCGCTCACGCTACGGTAAGCGGTGGTCTGATCGAACCTACGGACCGACCAATCATTCGGAAACTCGATCTGCAGGTCGCTTTCGGAAAAGGTATTCACGCGGCGAAAATACGCTTAGCCGGCCAATGCCTAACCCACCACGAAATTGACCATCCGCTTAGGCACTACGATCACTTTGCGAATGGCTTTCCCTTCCAGGTACCCCTGCACCTGCGCATCGGCGCGCGCCGTTTCCTCGATGGTCTCCCGGGTAGCTTCCGCGGGAAACTCCAGCGTCAACCGCGTTTTCCCGTTGAAGGCGATAGGATAGGTGATGTTGTCCTCGACGAGATGCCGCTCTTCGAAGGTCGGCCACCCCGCCCGGTGCACGGTCTCCGTCCCGCCCAGGGCGCGGTAGAGTTCCTCGGCCAGGTGGGGAGCGAAGGGTGCGATGAGGCGAACCATGGGCTCGAGTACGGCCCGCTTGTCGCAGCGAAGCTTGGTCAGGTCGTTGGTAGCCACCATAAAGGCGCTAACGCAAGTGTTGAAGCTCAGTTTTTCGATGTCCTCCGTAACCTTTTTAATGAGGGTATGCAGAATTTTAAGCTCCTCCCGGGTGGCCTCCGCATCGGTGACGGCCAGGCGATCTCCCTCCCCGACAAAGAGGGTCCAGAAGCGCCGCAGAAAGCGGTAGACCCCGTCGATGCCCGACACGCTCCACGGCTTACCCTGGTCGATGGGGCCGAGAAACATTTCGTACATGCGGAAGCAGTCGGCACCGTACCGCTCGCAGATGTCGTCGGGATTAACGGCGTTGTACTTCCGCTTGGACATTTTCCCCTGCTCCACGCTCAGCTCCAGGTACTGACGGCCTTCCTTGTCCAATGACCAGGCAAAGGCGGTAGCCTGCTGCAGGATGGTCCGGAAGTACGCGGCATCCTGGTGATCCAAACGCTGGGCCTCGTCTACGGCATCGTGGTACAGGCGGTAGCTGCTTTCGTTATTGACGGAGGTTTCGGTAACGAAGCGCAGCGGCGTCAGTCGCCTACCGGTGCTTTCGTCGAGCACCAAGTGGCCGCTACCGATACCGGGCACCTCGAGGCCGCTCCCTTCGGCGACGTTGCTGCTGACCCACACCGGGTGGCGCTGTCCGTCGTCGGTGAGCAGGATACCGAGGTGAATGTAGCTGATCGGTCCACCGATCATGCCCTGGTTCAGCAATTTCTTGTAGGGTTCGCGGGTAGGTACTTTACCGATATCAAACAGAAATTTGTGGATCAGCCGGCTGTAGAGGATGTGGCTGACGGCGTGTTCGGCCCCGCCCACGTAGAGGTCCACGTCCTGCCAGTAATTGACGGCGTCGGGGCTTACGAACTCGTTCGCATTGGTCGGGTCCATGTATCGCAGGTAGTACCAGTTGGAACCGGCGGTAGCGGGCATGGTGTCCGTTTCCCGCCGCCGGGAATCGTGACGGATCCAGTCCGTGGCCCGTTCGAGGGGGGAAGCGCCGTTAACGGCCCGGAAATCCTCCATCTGCGGCAGCTCGACGGGCAGGTCTACAGTGGCCACGCGGTGGGGGACGTCCTCGTCGTCGTACTCGATGGGCCAGGGTTCGCCCCAGTAGCGCTGGCGGCTGAAGACCAGATCGCGGATGCGGTAGTTAATCTGCCGTTGTCCGCGGCCCTCGGCTTCGATGCGTTCGGTGGCCGCGGCGATCGCATCGGGTACTTCCATACCGTCGAGGAAGCCGGAGTTCATGAGGCGACCTACCTTATCCTTCAGCGTCGCTCCCGGGTAGTCGGATTTATCGACCACGTCGATGATCTCGATGCCGAATTTCTCGGCGAAGCGCTTATCCCGGTCGTCGTCGCTCGGCACGGCCATAATGGCTCCGGTACCGTAATCCTTGAGCACGTACTCGGCGATGTAAATGGGTACTTCCGCCCCGTTGAGCGGGTTGATCGCGTACGCCCCGGTGAACGCCCCCGTCACCCGGTTTTCGCTCATCCGGTCGAGCTCGCTTCTTCTGCCCACGTAGGTCAGGTAGTCGTCGATTTCCCCGCGCTGCGCTTGGGTAGTCAGCCGATCGACCAGCTCGTGTTCGGGCGCGATCACCATGAAGGTGGTACCGAAAATGGTATCCGGCCGGGTGGTGAACACGTCCAGTTGCCCTTCGTGCCCCTTGATGTCAAAGTGCACCAGGGCCCCGGTGGATTTACCGATCCAGTTGATTTGTTGTGCTTTTAATCCCTCGCTGTAGTCCACGGTGTCCAGTCCGGCGAGCAGCCGTTCGGCGTAGGCGGTGATCCGCAGGCTCCACTGCAGCATGGGCCGTTGTTCCACCGGGTGGTTGCCCCGTTCGCTGCGACCGTCCTTCACTTCGTCGTTCGCAAGTACCGTTCCGAGCGCTTCGCACCAGTTGACGTAGCTGACGCTGCGGAAGGCCAGGCGGTAATTCATCAGTAGGTCGCTGCGGCCCTTGGCATCGAGACGGTTGAACTCCTCGGCCGAGATCCGGCGGGGTTCGGTTTCGGCGGCGTGCAGCCCTTCCGTCCCGTGTTTTTCCAGGTGGTCGATTAATTCGGATACGGGGCGGGCTTTATCCGCGTCGCGGTCGTACCAGTGCTCGAACACCTCCCCGATGATCCACTGCGTCCATTTAAAGTAGCCGGGGTCGGAGGTATTGACGCTGCGGTCCCAGTCAAAGCTGAGTCCCAGGCGTTCCATCTGTTCCTTGTAGCGGGCGGTATTGACGGCGGTGGATTGGGAGGGGTGTACGCCGGTGTCGATGGCGTATTGCTCCGCGGGCAAGCCGAAGGCGTCGAAGCCCATGGGGTGCAGCACGTTAAAACCGGCCTGCCGGCGGTAACGGGCCACGATATCGGAGCCGATATACCCCAGCGGGTGACCGACGTGGAGGCCGGACCCGGACGGGTAGGGGAACATGTCCAGTACGTAGTACTTTGGCTTCGAGGTATCGTTGAGGGTACGGTACGTCTTGTGCTCCTTCCAGTACGCTTGCCATTTGCGGTCAAGGTGCTGTACGTCAAATTTCATGGGGCCATACTTAGTGAGGGAGCAAAGGTAAAGCATTGCGCCGGGGCGCAGGTGCAATAGATCGTCACAAACCGGAACGCCCGGCTGGCTACCAAACGTAAATCTTCCGGCGGCGGTAATCGATGCCAACGGTAAATTGGCTTAGAAAGGCGGATCCGAGAATGCCGGCAAGCTCGTGGCCTTCCTCCTGCAGGTGACTCAGGTCCATGGTAACCAGCTCGATGGTCTCCTCCCCTTCGGCAAATTCTCCCGGCGTCGGCAGGCTCACGATCGCGGCTTCTACGTGGCGACCGTCCAGCCCCAGAATATTCATCGCTTCCCCCGTATCGGCCAGCTGCAACCCTTCGGCGGCCTTGCTATCCACCAAATTGCTTCCCGCACCCGTGTCGATGGCAAAGGCGTAGCGTTTGCCCTTAATGCGGAATCGCACCACGGGGAGATGGTCTACCATCGAAAATTTGAGTACCGCGCGGGGAGCTACACCTAGGTGCTTCGGGTGACGTTCGGAAGGCAGCAACCGGAAGGATCGGGCGGCATAATCGATGCGCAACTCCCCGTCGTTGAGCAGTTCGTAACCTACCATACCATCAATTCGCTGACCGACCCGATTTTCCATTCCGCGCAGGTCGATACCGATCGCCCAGTAGTTCTCTACGGTAAGCCCGCCCATCTCGAAGAGATTTACGCGGTGGTCCGTCAACGCCACCGATCCGCCCGAACCATACCCGGTGTAGTTGCTTCCGCTTCCGGCGGAGCCGCGGTTATTCATCACCAGGGTTGGGGCGCCGGTGTCTAAAATGAAGTTTCCCGGACTTCCGTCCACCATCGCTTCGAAAAAAATGAGGTTCCGGTCGAAGGTGAAAGATTCCGCGAGCGGAGCCAGGGCGTCGCGACTGGCCTCACCGCGCTCGGTTCCCGTCGGGGCGTGCAAAAGGTTGACCGTCCGCTGGGCATGCGCCGCCCCTACCAACAGGGAGGCGAGCAGCAAGAGAATACACCGCGATGCGAAACGTAGGCTTAACATAGTGGCCGTTTGTACAACTAAAGTTAACCAATTATTTACATACAGTTAACATTAAGGCGATGATTTATTAACTGCCCCCAGCCGGTATTTGTTTTATCGTTAAGGGAGCGGGCCATAGAAAGGCATTTAGCCGCGGTCGGGGCCGGTGGTTCCACCGGCGTAGTGTACCTTTGTGTCCCGTAATCCTTATATATGACCAAGTATATTTTCGTTACGGGCGGGGTGACTTCCTCCCTCGGCAAAGGCATTATTGCCGCTTCTCTCGCTAAGCTGTTGCAGGCCCGGGGGTTATCCGTTACGATTCAGAAATTCGATCCTTACCTCAACGTCGACCCGGGAACGCTGAATCCCTATGAGCACGGTGAGTGCTACGTGACTGACGACGGTGCCGAAACGGACCTCGACCTGGGGCACTACGAGCGTTTTTTGAATACGCCCACCAGCCAGGCGAATAACGTCACCACCGGACGAATTTACCAGAGCGTCATTGAAAAGGAGCGCCGTGGCGATTACCTGGGTAAAACCGTACAGGTGATTCCCCACGTCACCGACGAGATCAAGCGCCGCATCCAGTTGCTGGGTAACACCGGGGAGTACGACATCATCATTACGGAACTCGGAGGCACCGTCGGGGATATCGAAAGCCTCCCCTACCTGGAAAGCCTACGGCAGTTACGCTGGGAACTCGGGGTAGACAACTGCCTGACCGTGCACCTGACGCTGATTCCCTACCTCGCGGCGGCCAAGGAATTAAAAACCAAGCCGACCCAGCATAGCGTAAAGGAGTTGTTGCAGACGGGCATCCAGCCCGACATCCTCGTGGTGCGCACGGAGCACGAGATCGACGAATCCATTCGGCGCAAGCTGGCCCTGTTCTGCAACGTGGAAAAGAGCTGCATCGTAGAAGCCCTCGATGCCTCCACGATCTACGACGTTCCCCTGCACATGCTAAAGGAAGGCCTGGACGCGACGGTGATCAGCAAGCTGCGGCTACCGGATCGCAAAGCGCCGGACCTGCGCCGGTGGAAGGACTTCCTCGGCAAGTTAAAAAACAGTACCCACGAGGTCACCATCGGTCTGGTAGGTAAATACAACGAGCTGCAGGATGCCTACAAATCGATCTACGAGTCATTTATCCACGCCGGGGCGATCAATGAATGCAAGGTAAAGGTCGTACCCATCCATTCCGAGCAGCTGGAGGGGGAAGCCCATAACGTCGCGAAGTTCCTCAAGGATAAATTTGATGGCATCCTCGTAGCCCCTGGCTTCGGCGAGCGCGGGATCGAAGGAAAAATCGAAGCGGTACGCTACGTGCGGGAAAATAAGATTCCCTTCTTCGGCATCTGCCTCGGTATGCAGTGCGCCGTCGTGGAGTTCAGCCGTAACGTAGCCAACATTAAGGAAGCCGGTTCCTCCGAAGTGGACGAATTGTCCCAGGCTCCGGTAATCGACCTGATGGAGGAGCAGAAGAACATCGTTACAAAGGGGGGCACCATGCGGCTGGGCGCCTACGACTGCCGGTTACGCCCCGGCACCCGGGTGGCCGAAGCCTACGGCAAAACGGACATCAGCGAACGGCACCGCCACCGCTACGAATTTAACAATGCCTACCTGGAACAGCTGACGGAAGCGGGCCTGATCATTGCCGGGGTGAATCCGAAAACCGACCTCGTGGAAGTCATCGAGATTGAAGACCACCCCTACTTCGTGGGCGTCCAATACCACCCCGAGCTGAAGAGCACCGTGGAAAATCCTCACCCCCTGTTCGTATCCTTCGTCAAGGCTGCCCTGGAGCGAAAGATCCGGCTGGAACGGGAGTGAGGAATTTCCGATGGGCGAAGCTTACAGTCCGAAAGCCGCTTTCACGCGGTCCACGTAGTCGAGCTTCTCCCAGGTGAAGGTTTCCACGGTCATGGTCTTGGTTTCTCCCGATCCGTTGCGGAAGGTGAGTTCCTTGGTTTCGCTCTGGCGGCCCATGTGGCCGTAGGCGGCCGTTTCCAGGTAAATCGGATTACGGAGCTTGAGGCGCTGTTCGATGGCGTATGGACGCATGTCGAACAGGCTGGCCACCTTCTCGGCAATTTTGGCATCGGAGATGCCGACCTTCGAGGTGCCGTAGGTATTGACGTAGATGTTGGTCGGTTTAGCTACCCCGATGGCGTAGCTGACCTGCACCAGCACCTCTCTCGCCACGCCGGCCGCCACCAGGTTCTTGGCGATGTGGCGGGTAGCGTAGGCCGCTGACCGGTCCACCTTACTCGGATCCTTTCCGCTGAAGGCACCACCACCGTGGGCACCCTTACCCCCGTAGGTATCCACGATGATCTTGCGGCCGGTGAGGCCGGCGTCGCCGTGGGGACCACCGATGACGAATTTACCGGTCGGGTTAACGTGGTAGGTGATGGTATCGGTGAAGAGCTTGCGCAATTCCGGGCGCAGTTGGTCGCGTACCGCCGGGATAATGTAGTCGATCACGTCCTGCTTGATCGTAGCCAGCATCACCTCGTCTTCTCCGAAGGGGTCATGTTGGGTGGATACCACGATGCTGTCGATGCGGATCGGCCGGTGGTCGTCGTCATACTCGATGGTGACCTGTGACTTCGCGTCGGGGCGCAGGTACGTCATCCGTTCGTTGCTCCTGCGCACCGTCGCCAATTCCTTCAGTATCCGGTGGCTTAGGTCGAGGGCCAGGGGCATGAAGTTCTCCGTTTCGTCGGTGGCGTATCCGAACATCATGCCCTGGTCGCCGGCACCCTGGTCTTCGGCCGAGGTACGCTCCACGCCCTGGTTGATGTCCGGCGATTGCTCGTGAATCGCCGACAGCACCCCACAGCTGTTGGCCTCAAACATGTATTCCGACTTCGTATAGCCGATGCGGCGAATGACGTCACGCGCCAGATCCTGTACGTCCAGGTAAGTAGCCGATTTTACTTCTCCGGCCAGGACCACCTGCCCCGTGGTTACCAGGGTTTCGCACGCCACCTTCGAATTGGGGTCGAAGGCTAAAAAGTGGTCGACGAGGTTGTCGCTGATCTGGTCGGAAATTTTGTCGGGATGGCCTTCCGATACGGACTCGGAAGTAAAAAGATAGGGCATGAAATGAATTTTGCGATAAGGGGCGCAAGGTATGTATTTTGTACAACGTGGGTGGCAACGGCGCGGCCGCCGCCTTCTTAGGTAACCGAACCGCAGGATTGAGCGTCCGCACCTACCCTTTTTGTTTCCTCCACCCAAGATTCAGCCCGAGCAACCGAACACCGCGACGGCGAAAGGACTGTACCTTGCAACAACAAAATCTTCCGGTTTGCCTACCCTCTACCCCTTTTCGGGAATCATTCAGCACTACTCCTGGGGCGGATTCGAATTCCTGCCCGCCTTGCTGCAACGCGAAAACAGGGAAAAAACACCCTGGGCCGAGCTTTGGATGGGCGCCCATCCAAAAGGTCCGGGTAAGCTGCGGGGCGACGCAGGAGACCTGGGTCAACTGATCGATTCCGCGCCGGAGCGGATTCTCGGCCCGGCGGTGGCCGAACGCTTCGCGGGACGTCTTCCCTTTCTCTTTAAGGTGCTGGACGTCCGGGAAATGCTCTCCATCCAGGTCCACCCTACGAAAGCAGCCGCCGAAAAGGGCTTTGCCGCGGAGGAGGCGAACGGACCTGACCGGGATGCGAACGACCGTAATTACCGCGACGACAACCACAAACCGGAGCTGGGGGTAGCCCTGACCGATTTTTACCTGCTGCACGGTTTTCGTTCCCGAGACCAGATTCAACGGACGCTCACTTCCGTACCCGGTTGGAAAGAACTTATCCCCATTCTCGAACGTGACGATGTAACCGGCTTATACGCCCACGTCATGAACGCCGACCAGGACACCGTGGACCGCCTGCTGCGTCCGCTCCACCACCGGTTACCGGACAGCCAGCCGGAAAAGAGCGAGGCCGCGTTCTGGGCGAAACGGGCCTATGAGCAATATACCACGGATGGCCACTTCGACCGAGGTATTTTCTCCGTCTACTGGTTCAACCTGGTCCACCTACGACCCGGAGAAGGCATCTTCCAGGCGGCTGGCATTCCGCACGCTTACCTGGAAGGGGCTTGCCTGGAGCTGATGGCCAACAGCGATAACGTGTTGCGTGGCGGCCTCACGCCAAAGCACATCGACGTTCCCGAGCTGATGAAGCATACCCGCTTCGAGGAAGTGGTCCCGGAAAAACTTCGTCCCCGGCAAGGGGTCGACGGTTGGAACCGCTACCCTACTCCCGCCCCCGACTTCGAGTTGTCGTTTCGCGACATTGCCAAAAAGGAAAAAGTCGCCATAGCCGCTTCGGACGGCCCGGCAATACTGCTGCTGATGGAAGGAGAGCTCACCACGGCCGACGGCCTGACCATATCGAAAACCGACCGTACCGTCTTCTTGGCAGCCGGAGCGGAAGTGGTGCTGGAAGCAACGGAAACCAGCCGGGTCTTCCTGGCCCAAGTGGGCCGGTAACCAGGTAAAAAGAAAGGCCCGCCGTAACCGGCAGGCCTTCTCAACACAGGGAAATATCTACTCTGGTCACACGGATGTTAACGCAATAGCGTCACATCGCCAGTAAATAGCTGGCTGCTTCCGTCGATAAACTCGACTTCGGCCGCCCAGATATAGACACTTTGCTCTACGGGCCTTCCGGCCACTGTTCCGTCCCACCCTTCTCCGCTACTGGAGGCTTGGCAATCTTGGCATTCGTACACGACCGCACCGTAGCGCGAAATCACGCGTAGGTATTTCACCCGTTCCACGGTGTGGCTTTTCACCTCGAATCCAAAGCGGTCGTTGTAGCCGTCGCCGTTCGGACTGAAAATGTTCGGCACGAACACGCGCTCTTCGTAATCCTTATTGACTATCACGCGAATCGAATCCGAGGCGGTACAGCCGTTGGTATCGGTAAGGTGGATGGTATAAAATCCGTCGTTGATCGGTAGCGCGGTAGTGAAGGGCGAAAACCGGTTGTAGATGCTGTCGCCCGTCCAGGCAAGCTCCGTAATGTTGCGGGGGGGCGTGATGTGTACGTCGAGGTCGAGCTCGTCGCCCAATTCTACGATGGTCCGGGCTGATTCCGTCTGGATCTTTGCCTCGAATCCGGTCTGTACGGCTACCACGGCACTGCTGTCGCGGGAGCAACCGTTTGCCGAGGTGGCACGCAGTTTGAGGGTATACTTTCCCGCTTTGCTGTAGGGCTGATCGATGGGGGACTGGGACACTAAGCCGTTGCCGTAATCGATCGTCCATCCGGTCTGCGGGGCCCGGAGATCAAGGCCGAACAGGGCGTCTTCGCACACCGATGCGGGCGTCGTGACATCCCAGGCGGGACCGTCGTAATCGCCGATGGTGAGGTCCAGGCTATCGACGGCCGAACAGCCGTTACGGCTCACCGCTTTAGCGTACACGCGGTAGGTACCGGTATTGGCGTATCTGTGGGTGTCGCTGAAGCGGCTCGACCCCGTTCCGTCGCCAAAGTCCCAGGTATAGCTATGCGGTTTTTGGGCTGCCGTGGATTGGAAGATCATTTCCCGGCCGACGCAGTTGGCCTCTGCGGCCGTCACGTCGAAGGAGGCGTCCGGAGAAGGTCTCACCGTTACGTTTCGCCGGAAGGTGTCGATACCACACAATTGGGCGGCCAGCGAGATCTTGAAGGTCCGATCCTTGTCCGTCTGATACCTGTGCGTCAGCGTTTCTAGGTCATCGATGTACTGTGGGCTGCTGCCGTCACCCCAATCCACAAAGGTGAGGGCGCCGGGAGTGGAGGCGTTAGTAAGTTCGATGGCACCGGAGGAACACACGTTGTCGTAGGCCAGTCCGAAGGCCGCTTCGGTGGTAATCGGCAGCACGTGAACGGTATCGTACGCTACCTCATCGGGGCAGCTGGTATTTGAACCTTCCAGTCTTATGGGATAGCTCAGCACGGTAGTTCCGAAGTTTTGCAGGACCAGGCTTCGGGGTAGCTGCGTTTGTTGGCGTCCGTCCGGAAAGGTGACCCGGTAATTGTGGGCATTCACGGAGGTGTTTGCTAGGAACACCGTATCGTCGGAACAAATGGTGTTGTTGTCGTTGAGGACACTGAAGGAGACCCGGAAGCGCTGGGGAAGGGCTACACCGAAGGTATCTTCGGAGACGTAGCAGGCGTTTTCCACGGCAATCTTGACGCCGAGTACTTCCGGGGCAAGCGGCCGGAGCAATTCCAGGTGGGGGGTCGAGTCAGCGCTGAAATCGAGATTGGAAAATTTCCAATCGTAGGTTACTCCGGGATGGTGTATACCGGCGGCGAAGTCGATTTGCAGCGAATCACAGGACGTACTGTCCATCACGAACCCATGGTCGATAACCGGCGGCATGATTACCTCAATCACTTTCCGCAAGGTGTCGCTGCAACCTCCCCCGGGGAAGGCTACTACCTGCTGGAGGGTATAAACACCCGCCGTGGCGAAAACGAATTTTGCTTTTTCCCTTCCGCACGCCTGTTGGCCGGTCTCGAGAACACTGAAGCAAAGGCTCCGGGCGGTTGACCGGCTCTCGACGAAGAGCGGATCCAAGCCGGCATAGATACTGCCCAGGGCACCGGGGGCGCAACTGTCACCGAGCACGACGAAATCGGCGCGCGGATATTCCTGGACGGTAATGCTGACGGTATCTTCTCCCCCGCAGTACGTCAAGCTGGAAAACGCGATGCGGTAGGTACCTACACTAAGTCCATCGGAGTAAAAAACCCCGTCTTTGACCCCGGTGCCGGAATAGGTGCCGGGCTGTCCGCCCGCCAGGTCAACGGTGTCACCCTGGCAGATGGTTGGATCGATGCCATTGTAGACTTCCTGGGGGATAACGTAGATGGATACCTCGTATGCTGCTCCGCAACTGTCTATCACCGTGAGCGGCGTCGTACCGGCTACCGCGGATGGGTCGAAAATGTTGTTGACCACCCCGTTGCCGGTAATGCGGCTCACGTTTTCCGCCGGGACGATGTAATCCAGCAGATTGATGGCGGGATCGACCGTGCAGAGGGTATCGATGGAGCTAAAATCGATCTGCAGGCGGGCGCCGTCGCGGACGCGAACGTCGACCGGAATATCGTAACGCTCTCCACAGGCATCGAAGCCCGAAGCCATCAGTAGGTATTCATCGTCGGTGTCGAAGGTGACGGTCGGGCAGGCTGCATTGGGGTCGCTGAAGTGCACTCCAGGCTTGTTGGCGCTCCAACTGATGCTTTCCGGCGTGGGGGTATAATTCAGGTATTCACAGAGCTGCAAGACATATCCCGTACAGGTGATGATTTCTTCTGGCATGTCGATCTGCTGGCCGCGCTGGGTTTCTACCGTGATGGTCTTTTTCACTCCGGAGCAAACGCCATTGCTGGCTTCCACGGTGATGGTGCGCAGGCCTGCTTTATCGTTACTGATGTTGATCACCGGATTGGGAGCCGATGCATCGCTGAAGGTCACACCCGGAGAGGTGGTGCTCCACTGGTACTTATTGGCGTACTTATACTGATTATTGGGAATGATCTGAATGTCGTCATTACATAGCTGGGTGGAATCCAGCGTGTACGAGACCGTTACCACCGGAGAGGCATCAATCGTGAAACCCTGGTTTCGGCGGTACACGGCGCACCCCTTGAAGGTTTCTACTTCGATCGCGACCGTATGGGTTCCCGGGGTGTCGAAGACGTGGCGGAGGCTGGGGTTCGTAGCCCCGTCCACCATGACGCCGTCGACGTACCACTGAAAGGATTCGGCCAACTCTTCGGAGCAAAGCTTGGCGTTAAAGTTTACCTCGAAGGGGGCTTCGACGCATTTTACGTCGCTATAGGTGATTTCGTTGATCGGGTTGGGTACGACGCGAAAATCGTAGGTACCCTTCTGATTGTCGCCGCGTTCGTCGACGCAGTCTTCGCGCACGACCGTGAGGGCGCCGGAGTATTCGTAGTACAGTGCACCCGCCCGCGGTGGCGCCGGTTTACCGGGTGGTGACTGGCAATTAAACAGAAATCGCTTTTCCACGGTGACGGTGTTGACCACCCCGAGGTAAACGGTATCGGTTCCATCCGGAAAATTTACCCGGTAGGTACCGGGGTCGCCGTTGTTGTAAATTTTAAAACTTACGGTCACGAATCCATCCGAGTCCGCGCAGAACGTACTGGTGGGCGGTAGCAGGAAGGGTTCGTCTTGTCCACAACTGGTTTGGCCGCTCAGGTCGAGCGTAGTTAAACCTAGTGTTATCAGGAGCAAAAGCTTGGTAAAGTTGGACATGCAGAAACTATACGTTTCAGCCAATCCTGTCGGGTCCGATCGTAAGAAATATCAAATTTCCCCACGTACCGATAAGCGGCAGCGTGATAAATTCCGGGGGCTGTGACCATCCCGGCAAGGAATTTTTTCTTTCGAGAGACGCTGGCAATGAATTGACCAGGAGATAAATAATCCAAAATCAACGACCCGTTCGGGGCCGATAAGACAACACGTCGGGGGCTTCACCCCGACCTACTAACATATCGCCTCCACGGCAGCAGATATTGCCATTTACCTTTAAACTTTAACAATGACCGCGTGGCCAACGACCCTCTTCCCGGTAAAGCGGTCGCAACGCTGACTCAGTAGCGAGAGAAGGCGTGGAATAGCCGTTCGGGGAGTTCCCCGGCACTACTGGCGGCAACGTAATCGGCGTAACTGCAAGAGACCAGGCGGTTGCGCACCTCCCCCGTCGCCTTGTCGATGGGCACCTGAACCCACCAGCGGTCGCTACGGGGTGACCGCCAGAATACGAAGCGATCGTTAACCTTGCTGTCGACCACGTATTCGACGAGTCCGGTGGCGGTAGTCGGAAAATCGGCATGCCGCCGACTGACTCCGTGCAGGAAGTACCAGATGAGCTGGGCGTAAGCGGCCGCGGTCAGGCGATCCGGTTGGTTCTGGCCAATGGGTTGCGCGCCATATATCCCGAAGGAAGCGAGCCGATCGCTGTTCCCGGCGTAGTAGGCGAGTTGACCGGCTTCCTGCAGGGAAAATCCGGACGGGGCGATTTCCGATTGGCTCGGAGCCTCCGCGGCTAAAACGGCATTGATATTCAGGACGGTCAGGTCGACATCCCGGATGGCGGGCTCCAGATCTCTGAGGTCGGACCGGCTTTTACCCAGGGGATATCGCTCAAAATGCCTGCTCAGAAACAGGAGGTCGAGCCGGGGATCGGAGAGATGGCGTTGATCGCCAAGGTGGGCGAGGTGAAAGGCGGGAGAGTTGGTCCGGTGAACGGCCCGGTCTAAAAATCGCCGATCGCCTTCCGCAGCGGCTTCGTAACTCAGTCGCAGCTTGCTGTCGATACTGCATATCCCCACTTCCCGATTCACTTCTGCGAAGGCCAGGTACTGGGCTTCCGCCAGGAGGGGGGAAGCGCCAATCAGCACAGGAAGGATGCCGGATACGTAAAGTTCCTTCAGAAGGGGGATGGCGAAATCGACGGAGGGTTTTCGCAAATTTCCGAGATCGGCAACCTGCAGGTCCCCGTGATCCCAGAAGTGCCCGTAGAGACAGTCCCGCACCTGATCCGCCCACGCCGGGTGCATCCCGATGATGGCGACTTTGGCTTCCGATTTAGCGGTCTGGAGCAGGTGATAGCCAAACGATTCCGGGGCGTGGCCGGGTTGGGGGAGATAATCGGACTGTAACCAGGGAGCGTACATAAGTGAATTGGCGCTCAAAGGTAAAGATTGTAGGGGCTTTTCTAAACAAGCAGTACCTTTACCCTATATAAACTGGATCAGAGACCCATCTATCCGCTAACAAACTTGCTAGAATCACTTTCATGAACTTCTTGAGATCATCCATTACCGGCCTGCTGCTTTGCTTGTGCGGAGCAACTTTTGCGCAGGGTACCCCGCTCTCCGACGCTGACACCACTTATACTGTAGAGTCGACCTCCCAAACCATTGAAATGAAGCGCGACCAGCCTACCATGCTGGAGTTGGGTATCTCGCCTTACGCTTCGACCATGTCAAGCGACGTCGACGCCAAGTTTGGATATGGTGTGGGTATTCACGCGCGTAAATCGCTGGATCACTTATTCTCGCTCCGCCTCGACGCGCTATACGCTAAATCAAAGGGCGATGCCGAATTTGACGCGGGTGATGGCAACCGTCGTTTCGAGGCAGACTGGATCGGCGGTACCGCCTTCGGTGTAGTCACCCTGAATAACTTCCTGCTGAAGGGTGACACCCGTAATTGGAACGTCTTCCTTATGGCCGGTGCCGGCTTCAATTTCGTGAGCACCGAATTTCAGTGCAATGATGAAGCTTCGCGCTTCGGCTGCTCCGGCGACAACCAAACCTGGCAGGAGGGCAGAAACGGCATGATCGATAGTGAATTCCGCACCAACGCCGCCGCCGGTGGAGGTGTCAGCTACCGCATCAACGAAAAAATCAATATCGGACTGGAATACCAGGCCCTTATCCCCCTCGGCAACCGCGCCGACCTCATGGACGGCTACAGCGCCAGCACTTTCCGTGACGTACTCAATGTTTTCGGCCTCGCCGTTAATTTCAATATCGGCAACTCCTCCACCCGCGCCGAACCCCGCTACTGGACCAACGCCTTCAGCCCGCTGAAGGAAGATATCAGCAACCTGAACCGCCGCGTGGATGCCGCTACTACCGACTCGGACGGTGACGGCATCGTCGATTCCGTCGACCAGGAGCCCGACACCCCCGCCGACGTTCCCGTCGACAGCCGCGGCCGCACGCTGGACAGCGACAAAGACGGTGTGCCCGACTACCGGGACCTGGAACCCTTCTTCCCCCCCCGGGAAGGTGAGCAGATCAACGCCGACGGTGTCGTCATCGAGCGGATGGACCGCGGACTGACCGAAGACGAAGTGACTTCCATCGTCGACGACCGGATCGAACGCGTTATCGAACGTGACGGCATCATGAACGCCACCACCATGGTGAACTCTCCCAACGGTGCTATCTACCTGCCGATGCTATATTTCCCGCTGAACGCTTCCGAAATCGCCTACGATGACTACGGAATGTTGGCCAGCGTTGCCCGAGTACTGCAGGCGAACCCTGCCATGCGGGTCATCGTACGGGGCTACACGGACCGGGTCGGTAATCCCGAGTTCAACCAGAAGCTCAGCTATATGCGGGCTTACAACGTCATTCGTCACCTGGTGTCCGAACACAACATCGGCCGGGAGCGGCTGATCCTGCAATACCGGGGCGAAGACGAAGCAATCGTGCCCCTGGACCGCAGCCGCACCAACCGCCGCGTTGAATTCCTAACCGGCCAGGGCGATGCCACGGAAGACCCCGCCCCCGAAGGAGTTGACGTTCCGGAGATCCAAAACAACATGATGGACGGCGACGGAAACTAAGCACCGTCGGTCAGCAATCATTAAAGCCCCCCGGAATCCGTTTCCGGGGGGCTTTTTTACGCAAGAAAAAAGCCCCGGGGATTTTCCCCAGGGCTTGAAATTCGCTCTGAAAATCAACTCGATATACTACTGTGATCCACCTGCGGGAATAAACGTGGCCTAACGTCTAAATTTCCGTGCATTTTCATCCTGGTCCATGCTACGCACTCTGCTCCCCGCCCTTTTATCGCTCTTCCTAACTACAGCCCTTCAAGCCCAATTCGAACCGGATCTAAGCGGGATATGGACGGGCACCCTGTATCAGAATGAAGGAGGTATAGCCGACCGCTTCGATTTATATTTCGACCTGGAGCAGATCGGGCCCGTAGTCAAGGGGAAAGCTTACGTGCAGCTCGGAGACCTGCACGCCGAAATGCGGCTGAGCGGTTACCAAACCGGCTCCGGCAGTTGGCGAATCACGGAAAGTGAAATCCTCCGCAATAACAAGGCCGGTTTGGAGGTATCTTGGTGTATGAAAGATTATGAGCTGCGCCTGGCGTACCGCGACGGGAACTTGGTGCTGAACGGACCCTGGTGGGGCAGCAGCGAATACGGCCGCTGCATACCGGGTTCCATTACGCTACGCCGCGAAGCCAAAGTAGCTTCATTCCTGCTCCGCGGCGAGCACCCCGTTGATATCCAGCCGCATGGCCAGATCCATTACGGTTACTACGCCCTCCACGGGCGCCTCCCGATCAGGAGCGATGAGCATACTGTAACCGGTGCCGGCGCGGCCGGATAGTTGACTTTCCAGCTCGCTCGCACTGATGCGAAGATCGTTGTAATACAGGCTACCCTCCGCGTCAATGCGTACCTCATCCAATTGACGGGCATCGGGGCTGGCGGGTGTATCGCTGCGACCGGGGAGCTTGAGGTTCAGCGCGTTCGGTGCTACCACCGTAGAGGTGAGCATGAAAAAGATCAGCAAGAGGAAGATGATGTCGGTCAGGGAAGACATATTGAATTCCGCGCTGACTTTCGATCTTTTCCGGAGTGCCATAATTTCGATAGTTTATCCCCGCCGGGGCTGGGTGGCAATGATGGCGCGGGCACGCCGTTGGGCCGCGAGGTTCATGACCGGGGTGATCCGGCTGAAGGGTACGCCCGTTTCGGCTACGATGGTGACCGTGGCCGAAGCCTGGT
Organism: Neolewinella xylanilytica; assembly: GCF_002934605.1. Classification (GTDB taxonomy): domain Bacteria; phylum Bacteroidota; class Bacteroidia; order Chitinophagales; family Saprospiraceae; genus Neolewinella; species Neolewinella xylanilytica. The sequence goes on along the minus strand of NZ_PTJC01000006.1, from coordinate 1,593,747 downwards.
CGTTCACCTCCTCCAGGGCGTCACCGAGCGCCCGTAGCATGACGCTTTCGCTCACTTCGATGTTGTTCACCCGGATTGCTCCGGACTTTTCCAGTTCCACCACGATGTTGGTGGGAGCTACGGTCTGACTATCGGACTCGGGGAGGTCGAAGGGCCGAATTTGCACGAAGTTAGAGGTCAGCATGAAGAAAATGAGCAATAGAAAGATAATGTCCGTAAGGGAGGACATATTGAATTGCGCATTCGCTTTGTTCGCTCGTTTAAGGCCCATAGTTTGTTGGCTTGGCTGCGGGAGCCGTTAGTCGGAGCTCCCTACCCGGGTTCCTGGAGGAGATCCATGAATTCGGTGGTCGAGCGCTCCATCTTATAGACTACCCGTTCGACCTGAGCTACGAGCAGGTTGTATCCGACGAAGGCCAGGATACCGATAAACAGCCCCGCTGCGGTAGTCAGCAGCGCGGAATAAATACCGCCGGCTAGCACGTCGGGGGTAATGTTTTGGGCATTCGACATTTCGTAGAAAGCATCGATCATACCGGTAACGGTCCCGAAAAAACCGATCATGGGAGCGGCGCCGGCAATACTGGCCAGGGTGCTGAGCCCCCTTTCCAGGCGAAACACCTCCAGGTTGCCGACGTTTTCGACGGCGGCGTCGATGTCGCGGAGGGGCCGGCCGATCCGTTGCAGTCCCTTATCCACCATCCGGGCTACCGGGCTATCGGTGGTGGTACAAAGCGCACGGGCGTTGGCCATGTTACCGGAGGAGATCTCTCTGCGGATCCGCTCCATGAACCCCTCGTCGTCGGACCCGGCCGCCTTGATGGTGATGTACCGCTCGGAGAAGATGTAGAGCGCGATGACGAAGAGCAACAGCAAAATACCCACAATGACGAGGGTAAGCAGGCCCGACTCGAGCAAAACGTCCATCAGGCTTTCACTTTCGATGGCCGGTTCTACCGGGTCGAGGTTGATTTCGCCCTGAGCTTGGAGGAGTAATAGGAAGTTAGAAAGATACATGCGGTAGCTTTTGCGCCTGCTTAACGTTATCCGACGGGGTGATATGTCGGAGCGGCGGGCACAAATGTAAAAAAATAAGTAGGTGCGCCACCGGAAGTTCCCCCCAACCGGAATCCGCTACAGCGGGGTATCTTTGCAGCTTAAACCCGTTGTATGCGTCTAACTTTGTGTGCCTTACTTATATTGTTCCTCCTGCCATCCTGTGAAAATAACGGTCGCGGCGGGTATGGTGAGCTGGACCTGACCGCCTACAGCATCCCCGTTACGATCCAGGCCCCCGACAGCGCTACCGTCCAATCGCAATCGCTCTCGGGAGTGATCGACGACGTGCTCATAAAAAGCCCGGCCGACCGCTATGCCGTCCAGGTACTGGCCAGCGACGCCGCCACCAACGACATGGCCCGTCTGAAAGCCGATCAGCTGGAATTGGTGCGAGACAACCGCTATTTCGCGCGCGTGGTGGAAGAGGAACCCCAGGGCTTCATCTTCGAGAATAAGATCGACACCACCTCCGTTTATGGCTTTCGCTACATCATTTACCGCGGCGACCGGGAAATCGTTTTTCAAAACAGTTTCGACGGGGTATTTACCCTTCCGGAGATTGAAAGCATGTACGCCAGCGTCAAACCCCAGGAAACCAAGTAGATGAATCTCTCCCTAATTTTAAAGGGCATGGCCATGGGCGTAGCCGAGGCGATCCCCGGCGTAAGCGGTGGCACCATCGCCTTCATCACCGGCATCTACGAACGCCTGCTGGCCGCGATCGGCGGCCTGCTCAGTACGAAGGTCATTAGCGCCTACCGCCGGGGCGGAGTGAAGGAAGCCTGGAAGGAAGCCGACGGCACTTTCCTGGTATCGCTGGGCGGCGGAATGGTGGTTGGCTTAGGCGTGGCCGTCGTAGCCATCACCTCGCTGCTCGAAAACTACCCCCCCGTGGTGTGGGCCTTCTTCTTCGGCCTTATCGTTAGCTCAGCCATTTATGTAGGCCGGCAGATCACGGAATGGAGCGTCTGGAGTATCCTGCTGCTGGTAACCGGAGCGGTGATTGCCTACGCCCTCACGACCATCAATCCCCTGGCGGGAAGTACCGCTCCCCTCCTCGTATTCTTCTCGGGTATGGTGGCCATCTCCGCCCTGATCCTCCCGGGCATTTCCGGGAGCTTTATCCTGGTATTGCTGGGCATGTACACCGTGGTGTTCGGAGCGCTGCGTGGGGTAGTGGAAGGCCAACCCGGTGCCCTGCTAACCGTGGCTTGCTTTGCGGCGGGCTGCCTCATCGGCCTGGCGGCATTCGCCCGGCTGCTGACCTGGACCTTCAAAACCTACCCCAATCGGACCTTCGCCATCCTCACGGGCTTCATGCTCGGCTCCCTGAATAAGCTTTGGCCCTGGCGCAACGCGCTGACCACCCGCACCGACAGCAGCGGCCACGAAGTAGCCGTACTGGAAGAGAACGTCCTGCCGGAAGCCTATACCGGTCTCGACCAGATCGCCGACAGCCCCTACGTTGTCGCTACCCTGCTGGCGCTGGTAGTCGGACTCGCCATCGTATTCCTGCTCGAAGCTACCGCCGTAGACCAAAAGGAGGAACTCGAGATAGCGGAAGAAGAACTCCTCGACGACCAAGCCCGCTAATGCATGCCGACCTTCGCCCTAATTGGTTACCCCCTTACCCATTCCTTTAGCCAACGGTACTTCACCGACAAGTTCGCGGCGATGGGACTATCGGATACCCACCGCTACCTGAACTTCGAAGTAGCGGACGTAGCGGAATTCGCCCAACGACGGGCAGCTCACCCCGATTTGCTCGGCTGCAACGTCACGATTCCGCACAAGCAAGCCATTCTGCCGCTGCTGGATGAGGTCGACAGCGTAGCCAGGCGGATCGGGGCGGTCAATACCATCCGGATTTCCGAGGGCCGGACTACCGGTTTCAATACCGATTACCTCGGGTTTCGTGACGACCTGCTGGCCCAGCTCCGGGCACAGGGGCGCAGCACCGAGCTGCGGGGTACCTCGGCCCTGGTACTGGGCACGGGTGGCGCCGCTCTGGCCGTCCGGGAAGCCCTGCTCGACCTGGGGATGAACTCCCAATGGGTGAGCCGACGGGGGGGTGCGGACCGCATTACGTACGCGGCCATCGACCAGACCGTCCTGAACCGCCACCAGGTGATCATCAATACGACTCCCCTGGGTATGCATCCCGACACTCAGGCCGCCCCGCCCCTACCCTATCACTTGCTCGGATCCGGGCATTTCTGCTACGACCTGATTTATAACCCGGCCGAAACCCGCTTCCTGCAACTCGCCCGGCAGCGGGGGGCCGGCGCCGCCAACGGCCTGGGCATGTTACACCTCCAGGCGGAAGCGTCCTGGAAAATCTGGAACCCGGAATAATTGCGATCTTACCGCGGTCAATCATGTAATCGCCGTGCGCTACCTCATCTTTTTATTCCTGTTTTGCCCCGGGGGGCTGCTGTTGGCTCAGGACCTGGAATTATTCGAACTGTTTACCGACCACGCGTTGCTCCAGCGCAACGTCGCCCATCCGATCTGGGGCCGGGCCAGGCCGAATCGTACCGTTCGAATTATCCTGGACGGGGAATCCGTTAAAACGAAAACCAACCGGGACGGACGGTGGCAAGCTGAATTGCCTTCCCGGGACGCAGGCGGTCCGTATGTCCTATCGGTAACGGATGGCCGATCCACCGTCGAAATATCCGACGTGTATTTCGGAGACGTCTACCTGCTTTCCGGCCAGTCGAACATGGAATGGCGGCTGGCGCAGTCCGACCCCGACAGCTCCCGCGCCAAGGCCATTGCCGATCCGCTGATCCGGCAAACTTTGATCGCCAAAACCGGTTCGGGTAGTCCGCAAACGGAGATCCAACTGGACGAAGAATGGAAACCGGGCACCACCGACGAAATTGCCGACTTTAGTGCCGTCGGTGGCTATTTCGCCCACTACCTCCGCGAATCCGGCGTAGACATTCCCATCGGGCTGGTGCATTCGAGCTGGGGCGGCAGTCGCATCGAACCCTGGATCCCCGCCGCTTGGCAGGAAGCAGACGCCCAGGCATCCATGGAGGAAATAGAAAAAGAAATGGATGGGCGCCGCGCGCGGGTGCAAAGCTTCTACCAAGCCGAATTCGGGGACGGTTTCCCTCCGGTCTCGGAAGACCAGCCCAATCTGGCGTACTTGTCCGACACCGAACCGCAAGCCGACTGGGGCGTAACCACCCTACCCGGGCTTTGGGAGACCCGGGGCTACGCGGACGTAGACGGCGTGTTTTACTACCGCAAGCGTTTCACCCTCAACGACGCTCAAATCGCCGGTGCCGCTGAATTGCACCTCGGGCCCATCGACGACAACGACATTACTTACCTCAACGGGAACCGCGTAGGGGCAACCAATCTCTACTCCCAGGACCGGATTTACCGGGTTCCCCGCGACCTACTTCGTCTGGGCGAAAACGTGCTCACCGTACGGGTGGACGATACCGGCGGCGGGGGCGGCTTTCACGGCCACCCCGATAGTCTTTACCTCGGTACGGCCGCCGGACGGGTGCCCCTCGCCGGCGACTTCGCCTACCGAATCGCCGCCTTTCGGATCAACAGCAACAGCCGTGCCAATCAGACCCCGACGTTACTCTACAACGCGATGATCGCTCCGCTCCGGGAATGGCCGCTGACGGGCGTCCTGTGGTACCAGGGGGAGAGCAACGCCGGGGAAACGGACGCGTCTAGCTACGCCGCACAAACAGAAGCACTCGTCGAGAGTTGGCGCGAACAGTTTTCCAACGACAGCCTACCCTTCTATTGGGTACAACTAGCCAACTTCATGGCAGCACCCGTCGAGCCCGACGCACCGGGCTGGGCCCTGCTGAGGGCGCAACAGACTGCAGCCCTATCTATCCCAAATTCAGGACAGGCAATCATTACGGACATTGGGGAGGCGGACGATATACACCCCAAGAATAAGTGGGAGGTGGGCCGCCGTTTGTCGCTGCACGCTAGAAAGCATATTTACGGGCAGCAGGTGCAAGCCAGTAGCCCGGTGGCCCGAAACATCCGCCTGGAGGATGGCGCCGCACTAATTGACTTCGATCAGGTCGGCGAGGGCCTGACGTTGAAGATGGCGGAAGGAGACCGCTACCCCATCGTCCGCTCCCTGAGCGTACGGGATACGGCCGGCGAGTGGCATTGGGCGGTTGGCCTGCTGACGGAGGAAACGAATGCCTTACGCGTCCTGAACCCCGCCGGTACGGGGATCACTGCCGTTCGCTACGCCTGGTTCAACAATCCGGACGACGCGAACCTATTTAGCAAGGGCGGTCTGCCGGTGACGCCCTTTGAACTTCACGTGGACTGAGGCCCATAGCCCGGTCCATTGTCGTAGATTGCCCCCTTGAAACTAGGTACGTCATACCGCAGCATCCTTAGGGTCAGCTTTCCCATCATCATCGGCAGTGCGGCCCAGAACGTGGTGGCGATGACCGATTCGGTGTTCTTGTATTACCGCAGCGAGGACGACTTCGCTGCGATTGGCTTCGTGTCCGCGTTTTACATCATCGTCGCCGCCATCGGTTTCGGATTCAGCCGCGGCGGGCAAATCCTTATTGCCCACTACGCCGGTAAGGGGGACAAGGTGGCGGTAGGAAGGTCCTTTTACAGCACCGTCTACTTCGAATTCGTACTGGCCCTGGCGCTATTCTTCTTCATGACCTACGGCGCGTACTGGCTGTTTGCGCTATTCGTGGATTCGGACGTCATTTTTTACAAATCGCTGGAATATCTGGAAACCCGCAAGTGGGGCGTCTTTGCCAGTTACCTCGGCGTGGCCTGCCTGGGGTTGTATACCGGCATCGCCCGGCCTGGATTCATTATCGTCGATACCATCATCCTGGCCGTCACCAACATTTTTCTGGACCGCGCGCTGATCTTCGGCATGTACGGATTCCCGGAAATGGGCATTGCCGGGGCCGGCTTGGCGAGTACTATCGCGGAATACGTTGCCCTGTTTGTTTTCCTCATCTATATGGTTTTCGACCGCAAAAACCGGAAATACGCCATCGGAAAACTTCCGAAATGGGATCGCAAACTGATTTGGGAAATCATCGGGTTGTCGGTACCCATCGTGGCGATGTCGGCCGTCGGTCTAGGGAGTGCCTTCTTCTTCTTCGGGCTGGTCGAAAACTTCGGTGAACGCCAGCTGGCGGTTACCAATATCGTGCGGATCGCCTACCTCATACTCAGTATTCCCGCCTGGGGGTTCTGCACGGGCATCAATACCCTGGTCAGTTACTTCGTAGGCAAGGGGCAGCCCCACAATGTGAAGGTAGTACTCTGGAAAACAGCTTACATGTGTCTCGGCATAACCTTACTGATGGGGCTGCCGCTCGTGATCGGGCCACGCACCGTGCTGTATCCGATTCTGGGAGACGAGCGGGCCTACCTCATCGAGATGGCCTACCCGATCTTTTGGGTGTTGCTGGGCATTCTCACCACCTTCAGTTTCGGAAGCATATTTTTCAACGGACTGATCGGGGCGGGAGAAACCAAGAAAGCCCTAATATACCAGACCCTCTGCGCCGTGGTCTACATGGCGCTGATCTTCATTGTAGTCCGCAGTGGCTGGGGCAACCTGACCCTCGCCTGGAGCGTGGAAATCGCTTACTGGGTGCTGATGTTCGCCCTGAGTTACCGCTACTTTATCCGGCCGCGCTGGGACATGTATCCCGAGCACATGGCGTCCGGAAAATCCCCCTGATTCGTTAGCCTTCCAGCGCTGCGGCACCGCCAACGATCTCGAGGATTTCGTTGGTGATGGCTTCCTGGCGCGCCTTGTTGTAGCTGATGCGGAGGTCGCGTAATAGCTCTTGAGCATTTTCGGTGGCCTTATCCATGGCGGTCATCCGCGCTCCGTGCTCACTGGCCTGGGTATCTAGCAGAGCTGCCTGAAATTTGGTTTCCAGGATACTGGGGACCAGGTAGGCCAACAGCTCTTCCTTACCGGGCTCGAAGATGTAATCGGCGCGGTAGCGACTATGCTTGGAGGTGTCCGTTTCGACCTCATCCGACAGGAGTTCTTCCACCGGCAGGTACTGCTCGCTGATGGCGTTTTGTACGGCGGCGTTGCGGAAGCGTGCGTAGGCCAGATACACTCGATCATAGCGTTCCGACTTGAAACGGCTCATGATAAGCTGGGGCACTTCCTTGGTGTTGTCGAAACTGAGGTCATCGAATAGGTTCTGGAAATCGGTGACCACCTTCACGTCCGACCGCTTACCGTAGTGCTTGCGAAAGTATTCCGCCCCCTTGCGTCCGATACAGATGATATCGAGCGGACCATCAAAGGTGCCGAGCTCCCGGATGGAAGCTTCGGCGGCCTTAATGATGTTGGTGTTGAAGGCCCCGGCCAGTCCGCGGTTGGACGTAACCACGATCACGCAGGCGCCCGTTACCGGACGGACCTTGTTGAAGATCGTATCGGCATCCCCCTCCAGGTTAGTGAGAATGTTGCGCAGCATCTCGTCGAGCTTGTCCGCATAGGGACGCAGTTCAGTGATGGCTTGCTGTGCCCGCCGCAGTTTGGCCGCGGAGACCATCTTCATAGCACTCGTGATCTGCTGGGTATTCTTTACCGAGCCGATGCGTTCGCGTACTTCCTTGAGGTTTGCCATGGGGTCTTGTTGGGGGGGGGGAGTTACTTCTTAAACTGGGGAGTCAGCTCCTTAGCGAGCGATTCGATCTTCTGCAGATCCTCGTCCTGGTACTTCCGTGCGCGGATGTTTTCCAGTACTTCGGGGTACTTGCGGCCGAGTTCGCCGAGGAAGAGGTGCTCGAATTCCTTCACCCGGTCGACGGGAACCTCCCGCATGAGGTTCTTCGTACCCAGATAAATGATGGCCACCTGCTTTTCGACCGGCACGGGGCTGTATTGCGGCTGCTTGAGGATTTCCACGTTGCGCTGTCCTTTGTCCAGGATGGCCATTGTCGACGGATCGAGGTCGGAACCGAACTTGGAGAAGGCCTCCAGTTCCCGGTAGGAAGCCTGGTCGAGCTTCAGCGTACCGGATACTTTCTTCATCGGCTTGATCTGTGCCGAACCTCCTACCCGGGATACGGATACCCCGACGTTAATGGCCGGACGGATGCCGTTGTTGAACAGGCTGGATTCGAGGAAGATCTGACCGTCCGTAATCGAGATTACGTTGGTAGGAATGTACGCCGAAACGTCACCGGCCTGGGTTTCGATGATCGGCAGGGCCGTCAACGAACCGCCACCCTTGACGATGCCGGCATCCACCAGACTCTGGGGAAGGTCGTTCATGCTCTGGGCGATAGCGTCGTCGTTGATCACCTTCGCGGCGCGCTCCAAGAGGCGGCTGTGGAGGTAAAAGACGTCACCGGGGTAAGCCTCACGGCCCGGCGGGCGGCGCAGCAGCAGGGATACTTCCCGGTAAGCGACGGCCTGCTTGGAGAGGTCATCGTAAATGATCAAAGCGGGGCGTCCCGTATCCCGGAAGTACTCGCCGATGGCGGCTCCCGCGAAGGGTGCGTAGAACTGGAGGGGCGCGGGCTCAGCGGCCGAAGCGGCTACGATGATGGAATAGTCCATGGCGCCGTTATCTTCCAGCGTCTTGGCAACCTGGGCTACGGTGGAGGCCTTCTGTCCGCAGGCAACGTAGATGCAGTAGACCGGTTCACCCCGCTCGAAGAATTCCCGTTGATTCAGGATGGTATCGATGGCGATGGCCGACTTTCCGGTCTGGCGGTCACCGATAATCAGCTCCCGCTGGCCACGACCGATCGGGATCATGGCATCGATGGCCTTGACACCGGTCTGAAGGGGCTCGTTTACCGGCTGGCGGTAGATAACGCCCGGAGCCTTACGCTCCAGTGGCATATTGTAGGTGGTGCCGGGGATGTCTCCCTTTCCGTCGATCGGCTGACCGAGGGCGTTGACCACGCGACCGACCATGCCTTCACCAACATTGATGGAGGCGATCCGTCCGGTACGGGAAACGCGGCTACCCTCGTGGATCCCCGTGGCGCCGCCCATGAGTACGACACCTACGTTGTCTTCTTCCAGGTTCAGCACGATGGCCTCGGTACCGGTCTCGAAGGTTACGAGCTCACCGGCCTGGGCGTTACTTAGCCCGTACACGCGGGCGATACCGTCTCCGACCTGCAAAACGGTACCGTACTCCTCGAGCTCGGTAGCCGTATCGAATCCGGAAAGCTGCTGCTTCAGGATTGCGGAGATTTCGTCAGGTTTTACGTCAGCCATGATTGATAGATCTTATTAATTTCGGTGACCCGCCAGCGGGCGAGCTTAGATTATGATACCGGAGTACGGTAAGCTACTACTCCGTGATTTGATTTACGTAAAGATTGGGTTTGCGCAGCTCGTCTTTCATATTCTTGAGCTTATGGGATACGCTCGCGTCATAGACCTTCCCGTCAAACTCGAGAATGAATCCGCCGATGAGATCCGGGTTAATTTGGGTCTGCAAATCGATGGTGGCCTCGGTCTTACCACTGGCCACGAGTTGCCGCTTCACGGCCGCCAGGGTATCGGCCGTGAGGGGAGCCGCGCTGGTCATTTTGACCGTGGAGATATGCTTGATGGTTTTGTACTGGGAAATAAATTCCCGCAGGATACCCAGCATATCAACCTCCCGGCCTTTATCGATCAACAACTTGACGTAAAGCCGGGTCAACTGCTGGGCGTTCGCCTTGTCGAGCAATTGGGTAAGGACGGCCTGTTTCTTGCTGGGGTTGACGACCGGGCTACTCAGCAACAGCGCGAAATCGCGGTTCTTTCCCATTGCCAGCAGCGTATCTACGTCGGCCTTGATCACCTCGAGCTGGTCCCGTTCCTGGGCGAGCTCGATTAAGGACTGGGCGTAGCGGGAGGCTACTCTGGAGTTGGTCATGCGGTGCTTAGTTTAGGTCGCGAACCAGTTCACGGACAAAAGCCTCCTGGTTGGCATCGCTCTTAAGGTCCTTCTGGAGGATCCGTTCGGCAATTTCGATGGCCATGCTACCTACCTCTTTCTTGAGGTCGACCATGGCGGCCTTGCGCATGTTATCGATGTCGCGACGGGCGTCGCTGGCCACCTTCTGGGCGGCTTCCCGGGCTTCGTTTTTGGCCTCGGCGATCATTTCCTTACGTTGCTTCTCGGCGTCGGTGATGATGCGGGTCCGTTCTTCGCGGGCCTCGATGAGGAGGCGCTGATTCTCGTCGGCCTGGGCCAGCATTTCGGCCCGCGCACGCTGGGCTTCGTCAATGCTGCGCTGGATTTCCTCGTCGCGCCGGCGCAGCGCACGCTGGATGGGTTTCCAGGCAAGCTTGCCGAGAATGGCGTACAGGACAAGGAAGATCAGTACCGTCCAGAAGATCAGACCGATGTCCGGTTTGATTACGTTGAAGTCGACAAGAAAGAGCGTAGACATAGTTGACATTAGTAAGTCATGCTAATATGGCGAAGGAAAAACAAGCCGGTAACGCTGCCAAGCGCAGTTCGCTACCGGCTTTGTGGTGTGCTTCGGACGCAACCGCTACTAGAGCAGCTTGTCCAGAAGACCTACAATGATCGCGAACAGCGCGGCACCTTCGACGAAGGCGGCGGTAAGGATCATAGCACTACGGATATCGGCGGCGGCTTCGGGCTGGCGGGCGATACTTTCGGTTGCTTTGCTTCCGATAAGTCCGATTCCGATTCCAGCGGCGAGGGCGGCGATACCTGCTCCAAGAGCTCCCATGTTGAAGTATTTAAATGGGTAAAGAAAATTCTTGTGATTCGTTGGTTAGTTGGCCGGGGTGTGCATGCCGGTTACGGCGCCTCCCATGGCACCGCCTTCGGCTATTTTTTCCTCCCCGTGGTGGCCCAGCTCGTCGTGGTGATGGGCATCCTCCACCGCGGCACCGATGTAGGTAGCCGACAAGATGGCAAAAATGAACGCCTGCACGAAGGCCACCAGCAGCTCGATACAGTTCATGAACAGGGTGAAGGCCACGCTGACCACGGCGCCCGCTCCGGCCCCGTAGACGTTTTCACCGTTGTTACCGAAGATGAAGATCAGGCTGATCAGGCTCAGGATGATGATGTGGCCCGCCGTAATATTGGCGAACAAACGCACCATAAGCGAGAATGGCTTGATCACCAGACCGAGGACCTCCACTACCGTCATCAGCGGTTTAACGGCGGTGGGCACCCCGGGCATCCACAAGGTATGGCCCCAGAAGTGGGCGTTACCGTGTACGTAAGCCACCACCGCGGAGATGACCGCTAGGGCCATGGTTACCGCGATGTTACCGGTCACGTTGGCGGATCCGGGGAAAATAGGTACCAGCCCGAGCAGGTTACAGAAGAGCACGAAAAAGAAGATCGTCATGATGAAGGGCTGAAAGCGCTCGTAGTGCTTTGTCCCGATCATCGGAATGGTGATCTCGTCGCGGAGAAACACGAAGAAGGGCTCCATCAGGCTCTGAATGCCGCTCGGTGCTTTCCCCTCGTTCTTCTTGTATCCCCGGGCCACCGCTCCCCAAAGCCAAATCAGCGCCAAGGACGCTAGGATCATGGTGAAGACGTTCTTGGTGATGCTGAAATCATAGAAGCTGGTGATGCCCCCGCCGAGCAACCCACCGTCACCAACGGAGGGTGCGTCCAGGAGATACCGCTCGCCCCCGATCAGCGCGTAGTACATGTCGCGGGTCTTTCCGTCCACTTCCGCGGTGGTATGCGCGATACATTCTACTTCCTGGTGACCTTCCATCAGGGCCGCCGGAGCGTCCGCCAGGCGGTTGATGCGGCCGTGGTTCATGACGTAACCGTCTACGGCCGTCTGCCCGTGGTGGAAAGAGCTGCTCAGATCTACCGTCAACCCTTCCCCGGGTGCATACAGGATGACCGGTAAGGGAATGCTGATGTCTCCGATGATGTGGAATTCGTTCGCGTCGGCGATGTGGTGCAGGATAACCCCGGCCGGGTCGTAATCGTCGTGCCCCCCGCACTCGATCTCCGGACTGTGGTGGTCCGCCGCCGCTCCGTGATCGTCAACCGCCTGCGCCGAAACGAAGGTGAAAGCAGTGCTGAAAAGTAAGAGCAGGGACAGGCGTACGCTGGACGTCATAAGTTGGGGGGTTTAGTCATCCCTCAAATGAGCCGCAAAGGTAAGCAATAACTCAGACCTGTGGTAGTCGTTGCTTCACTTTCTACCATCAACGGCCCAAGTGGATGATCGGCACGGGTACTAGCACCGGAGAATCCGCAATCCCCCCCCGCAAATCAGAGCTCCAGGTCGACCCCGACCCGCTCGTGCCATTCCAGGCCGTGCTTGCCCAGGACGTCCAGGAAGGGGTCCGGATTAAACTGCTCCACGTTGAAGACCCCGGCACCCTCCCAGTTTCCCTGGATGAGCATCATCGCCCCGGTCATCGCCGGTACCCCCGTCGTGTAGCTGACGCCCTGGGCGCGGGTTTCCTGAAAAGCACGCTCGTGGCTGCAATTGTTCCAGATGTAATAGGTCTGTTCCTTGCCGTCCAGGATGCCCCGGATCCGACAGCCGATACTGGTTTCGCCACTGTAGCCTTCGCCCAGTCCGCCGGGATCGGGTAAAACGGTCTTGAGGAATTCCAGCGGAATGATTTGCGTGCCCTTGTGGTTGACCGGCTCGATGCCCGCCATGCCGATGTTCTGGATCACCCGCAGGTGGGTCAGGTACTCGTCGCCGAAGGTCATCCAGAAGCGCGCCCGTTTCAGGGTGGGGAAATGCTTGACCAGGCTTTCCAATTCCTCGTGGTACAGCACGTAGCTGGGTTTGGGTCCGATATCCGGGTAGTTGAGGTCCTTGCGGATGCTGAAGGCGGGAATTTCAACCCACTGTCCGTTCTCGTAGTACTTGCCCGGCTGGGTGATTTCCCGGATGTTAATCTCCGGATTGAAGTTTGTAGCGAAGGCCTTGCCGTGGTCGCCGGCGTTGGCATCCACGATATCGAGGTAGTGGATCTCGTCAAAGAAGTGGGCCGCCGCTCGCGCCGTAAAGATGCTTGTCACGCCGGGGTCGAACCCACAGCCGAGGATAGCAGTCAGCCCCGCCGCCTTGAAGCGGTCGTGGTAGGCCCACTGATGGCTGTACTCGAACTTGGCTTCCTCCTTCGGCTCGTAGTTGGCGGTATCCAGATAGTGGACGCCGGCGTTCAGGCAGGCGTCCATGATGGTCAGGTCCTGGTATGGCAGGGCCACGTGGATCACCATGAAGGGATCGTACTCTTTGATCAGCTTGGTCAGGGCCGGTACGTCTTCGGCATCCACGGCAGCCGTCGTGATCTTATCGTACCCGAGGTCCGCCTTGATGTCGCTGGCAATCTCGTCGCATTTGCTCTTCGTGCGGCTGGCGAGCATAAATTCGGTGAAGATTTCCGGGTATTCCGCGCATTTGTAGGCTACGACGCGTCCGACGCCACCGGCGCCAATAATGAGTACTTTAGGCATGCTAGTTTTTTTTGGGCTAACGTTGCGCCGGGGCGCAGGTGCAAAGCAAACCCAAATTATTGTACTACCAACCGGGAAACATACCTACTACCGCCCAGCACCACGGCAACGGTATAGACGCCGGCAGCTAAATCCGGAACCCGAAGTTCCGCCTTTCCCCCCGCAAAACCGACGCCGGTCACCGTTGCTACGGTGCGCCCTTCCGGACTGATGTATTCCACCGGGGCGGTACCGGTGAACGGGGCGGGCAACTGGACGGTCAGCAGGTCGGTCGTCGGATTGGGATACAGGCGAAGGTTGTTTTCTACCCGTATAGCCTGTCGCACCGAGGTAGCACTTTCCGTAGTAACCCGATAGATGGTGCCCCCGAAGTCGGCCACGTACAGTTCCCCGTCGGCACCCTCCCCGAAGGTCGATATCGCGGTCGTCGCCAGGTCGTCGTAGACGATGATTTCCGGCTCCTCCACATCGGTCGGATAGAGAAAGAGTCGCTGCCGCACGAAATCCCCGAATACATAATAGCCCCGCAAATCCTCGGCCGGGCCCCGGTAAACGAATCCACCGGTAATCGACAGTCCGTTCACCCGTTCGCTGTTATCGTGGGCGTAATCCAGTACGGGCTCGGTAAAATCCGCCGCGGTACGGTCATCACAACGGGAAGACGGATCGCTGAATGCGATGAAACCTTCCCGGCAGTTCCATCCGAAGTTGGTTCCGGCACCCTCCCCCGCGGGCAGATAATTCACTTCCTCCCGCACCCCCTGGCCGACGTCCCCGATCCAGAGACCGCCGCTTTCCCGGTCGAAGGATATTCGCCACGGATTGCGTAAGCCCATGGCCCAGATTTCCGGCAGGGTATCGGCGGCGCTATCGTACGGATTAGTGGCTGGAATGACATAATTCGTGGTCGCCGTGGTGCTGTCCACGTCAATGCGGAGCATCTTTCCGAGGAGGGAAGTCGGGTCCTGGGCGTTGTCGAATTCATCGTCCGCGCCACCTCCGTCACCCGTCGGGATGTACAGCAAGCCATCCGGACCGAAGGCCAGATCGCCGGCGTTGTGGTTGGTTGCCGGTTGGGGGATACGCAGCAGGATCCGTTCGCTTACATCTTCCACGATGCCTGCGTTATCGAGGGTAAAGCGACTGATACGAGTGGTCATCACTCCCCCAAGCTGTTCGGCCGGGGAGGTGTAGTTTACGTACAGGTAGTTGCTGTCCGGATAGTTCGGGTGAAAAGCCATGCCCAGGGCTCCCCCTTCGCCGCGCGCATCGACCAGCCCCGTCAAATCCAGCACGATAGCTACCGACTGGTTACGGAGATCGTAGCGACTAATGAGTCCCTGTTTCTCGACGATATAGATGATCTCCTCGTTAACCCCGTCGGAAGCCAGATCCGTCGGTTGGGTAAACGTCGAATCGAGTACCTCGAGCACCAGGTCGGGTTGGGCAGCCAGAGTGAAGGTGCCGAGGAGGAAAAACAGGAAGTAGGCGGGCCTTTTACGCATGGTAGGGATTGCTTAGGTGGCTAACAAGATAGCAGAGATTAGCGGCATGGCGTACACGCGGGAGCAACCTCATCTCATCTGCGACGCACCTCCCCCTGCCGTCAAACCGGTATGGATAGGTAACCGGCCCATTATTCGGCGGCGCAAGGGTGAAGCGGCTCAGCGCTCCGATTCCCCAACGGGCACATCCACCTTTCTCCCGGATAGGGGTGTACTCAGGCGTACGTTAACCCGCAGGTTTTCCGCCCCTTCGTTACACAGATACAGTACGGCTCCCGGGCCCACCGTTACGGTTTCCCGACTTCCCGCTCCCAGCCCGAAGCCCATGAGCTGCCGCCGGGTAGTATCGTCGATGACCCGCAGCTCAATCTGCCCCATCCGGGCTAGAACCTTTGCCGAGTAGGGTCGATCCGCTCCTTCACCGATCAGGTAGCATTGCCCGGGTTCCACCGCCTCCCGAAATCGATCCACCGGCTTAGCGGGCCATTCACTGGCCGGGGGCGGGATCCGGTCCCGAATGGGTTGCTTCGATTCCGAAGGCACGGACCCGTCGAGCGACCGGAGCCGCATTCCCTCCACCCCTTTATTCATCACGACCAGGATTTGGGCTTCGCGCTGGCCGGCGTTAGTCATCACTACTTTCTGGCCGGCCGCCACGAATACGCTTTGCGCCGCTCCCGGAGCAAGGGCTAGCGATTGGGCAATGGCCCTAGTGTTCTTTTCCAGGATAGCCACGGTGACGAGCTGTGACCCTGTGTTGGTTAGGGAGGCGGAATAGCCCGATGCCATATATTCCCCCAGCACGAATTGCTGTCGGGCGGGTATCGTGAGGCCGGCCGTGCTTTTCGAACACGAAGCTAGGGCCAGCAGCAGGATGGGTAAGAATAGGTTGCGCATGGGGAAGGAATTGATTTCCCCAAAGCACGGCCCGATGCCTGCACCGCGCGCTTCAAATCATCTTTTGGGTCAAGCTTTGACCGCTCCGTAATTGGGCAAGCGCCTCCCCGGGGCTGCAGGCATAGCACTTGCGGAATGCACGGTTAAATGTCGACTTGCTATTAAAGCCGGAATCAAGTGCCAGTCTGAGAAGGGTACGCTGCCGGTGCTCCTCCCGCTCCAGCAGCCCGATGAAGTAGGCACAGCGTAAGCCATTTATGTAGTCGTTAAAGTTCAGTCCGGAACAGGCATTGATGGCGGCACTTAGTTGCTTGTCCTGCACGGCGATCCGTTGGGCAAGATCGGCCAATTTCAAATCGGGTTCCAGGTAGTCCCGGTGCCGCTCCATACGCGCCTGGGTAAGATCCCAAACGGACAGCGAGGAAGCGGGCGGTACCCGGCTCGGCTCGGGCCTGGGCGGTTCGTACCGAAGCACGGCGATGCGGTCGCCATCGACCTGCAGAAACTGGATTCCCGCGGCGAAGACCACGATGGAAAGGGTCAGGTGGTGGAACCATTCCCGGACGTAAGCGGCTTCCCCGTATTGCGACTGGTAGACGGCCGTCAGCATGGTCAGCACGATGCCGACCACCAGGATCATCAAAAGCGTACCCAAACCGGCGAAGCTGCGGCCGTTTGAATCGCTAAACGCCTCCTTCAGGTAATTGCGGTAGTGGCGATACCCACGGGCCGTAAAGATCAGATACGCGGTCAGCTGCAAATAGGCGGCGGTCGCCAATCCGGAAGCCACGACCGGCCCGAACAGCCATGAATTCTCCCGCATCGGTCCACGCGTACCGAAGAAATAATTAAGGGGCTGCCCCTTTACCCCGGATAAATAGACTAGGTCGTATCCGAAAGCGGCCAGGTAAGGCAGCACGGTAAACATAGCCGGCAAGAAATGCCAGAACATGCTCCCCTTCCACCGAAAACCACCGTTGGTTGCCGCCCGGAAATAAAGCCAAATCAGCGGCCCGAGGAGGAGGAGTTGATCCCACGGAACGTAAAACATACAGGTCGTTCGCCAGTCGTGGGCGTCGTACCAACCGGCAAATCCAAACATCCATTGCGCCACGTACAGACTAGATACCACCAGGATCGAAGCGGCAAACGCATCGCTGATCCGGCGTTCCCGACCCGCGCGGAGGAAGAGCAGGACAGCGTACACACTTCCCTGCACCCACCCCACCAATAACAACCCGGAGTACAGGTTGACTTGGAAAAAAGCAAGTTCCATGCTTTGAAGATACGCCATTCACGCTGCCGGTCTCCTGCTTGCTACCGTCCGGATGGCCTGCGCTCGCCGCAGGTACTCCGTGTATACCCGCTACCGCCGTTTCCGGCCGGGGGCGCAGCGACCCGTGCCTTCGCTCACACGTAAAGGCAGCCGATCACCGGGCCCTAGTACGAACATCTACCCCCTTGATTACCGTTGAAATTAGGACAGTCGACAAATTCGACCCCCGTTTACTTTATTAAGACACTATGAACATGCGATTTATACCCATTTTAACATTATTATTTGTTCTAACCGCTGCTTGCGAGGTAGACCAGACCCAGGAAGGTGAACTACCGGAAGTCGACGTAGACATCGACACCGAAGCCGGTCAGGCCCCGGAATACGATGTAGAATGGGCCGACGTGGACGTGACTACCACCACCCGCATGGTGGAAGTCCCGAAAGTGACCGTGGAAATGGTCGAAGAGGAGGTAGAAGTTCCTGTACTGGACGTAGACTGGCCACAGGACTACGGCGAACCCGAGGAAACGACCTTTATGGTAGAAGCCGACGTCGACCAGGAAGCGGCACTCGAGATCGAGGAGATCTACACCACCGGCCAACGCATGGTCGTACTGGCGCGCCTGGAAAAAGCGGGGGAGATGCTACAGAACGGGCAAATGCTGCGCGTCAGCGACCAGGTCGTCGTGAACGCACCCGATATGGATGTACGCTACTACATCATTGGCGATCGCCCGGAAGGAATCAGCAATACCCGCTACCGGTACATCAGTGACCGCAGCGAAATTGCCGATGTGCTGAGCAACGGCCGGTCCATCTACACCAAGTAAGTTCCTGCCAAATTAAGATCCGCAAAGCTCCCCTGCCAGTGGCAGGGGAGCTTTGCGGTTTTCAGTACCCTACCCTGACGCTGACATGATGCCTCTGAAGCGTAACCGATCAGTAAGTATTCTCGATCAGCGCAATAGCTTCGTCGGCGGTGGCTACGGGCCGGTACTCCCGGAACCAGGTGCGCTGCCGCTTGGCATACCGGCGGGAGTTACGCTGGATCAGTTCGATGACCCGGTCGCGGTCGTAGGTGCCGTCGAAGTAGGGCCACCATTCCTGGTAGCCCACCGTCTGCAACACCGGTCGGTAGCGCTCTTCCCGCAGGGCGGCCACCTCCGCTTCCAAACCGGCTTCCAGCATGTGGTTTACCCGCTGGTTAATCCGGTCGTATAAGCTTTCTCTATCGATCAGCGGCTGCAAGTAAATAGGACGAAAGGGACGCTCCTGTGGCTTGCCGAGAAAGGAACTATACGCCGTATCCGATGTGTAGCAGACCCGAAGCGCCCGCTCTAGCCGGCGGTGATTCTGACGGTCGACAGTGGCGTAGTACTCCGGGTCGAGGCGGGCCAGTTCGCGTTGGAGACCGGCCAACCCTTCTTCGGAAGAAAGTCGTTGCACCCGCGCTTCGGCGCCCTCGGAAACCGCAGGAAAATCGTCCAGTCCCTCGCAAACGGCCCGGATGTAGAGTCCGCTACCCCCCGCAAGTATAGCTACCGACCGGTCCTGGTAAATACGGTCCAGGAGGGGCAGCGCCGCTTCGGCGAAGGTGCCGGCGGTAAGGGGTTCGGCGAGCGACCGGTCAGCTATGAAGTGATGGGGGGCCGCGGCCAGTTCCGCTTCCGTGGGTCGGGCGTTGCCGATGCGCATCTCCCGGTAAAATTGCCGGCTGTCGGCGCTCAGGATTTCCGTTCCGAAATGACGCGCCAACTCGATCGCCAGTTGCGTCTTTCCGGACGCGGTGGCTCCTCCGATGACGATAAGCAAGGGTTTGTCCCGGGTCACCGGACTACCTTTTTGCCGCCAGGCTGGGCTCCAGGATCCCGCGCACGAATTCCCGGGTGGCTGCTTCTACCCGTTCCTCCTGGTCCTTTAACGCGCGGATGAAGGCACTGCCGATAATGGCTCCGTTGAAGTATTCGCAAGCGGTACGGAAGGTTTCCGCGTCGCTGATCCCGAAGCCGATCAGTTTCGGGTTCGGCAGGTCGAGGGCGGCGATGCGGTCGAAATAGGCGCGCTGCCGGTCGCTGATCTGCGAACTGCCCCCCGTGATGCTGCTGCTGCTAACGACGTAGAGGAAGCCGCTGCTGCTTCCCGCGATTTCCCGGATGCGCTCGTCCGTCGTATGCGGGGTAATGAGAAAGCTCACTTCCAGTCCGGCCGCGTCGGCCAGTTGCCGAAAATCGCGCTGATACTCGAAGGATGGCAGATCGGGAAGAATAAGCCCGTCCACACCGGCAGCGGCCGCGGCCCCTACGAAACGCTCGGCACCGTACTGCATCACCTGGTTGTAGTACCCCATCATCACCAGCGGGATCTGGGTGTGGCGGCGGGCCTCGGTGAGTTGTTCGAAGAGGAGCTTAAGCGTCATGCCGTTCTGGAGGGCGACCATGCTACTCTGTTGAATGGTCTCTCCGTCGGCCATGGGATCCGAATACGGCATGCCGACCTCGATCAGGTCCGCCCCGGCCTCAGCCAGGTTCCGGATGATCGGCACCGTGCTGTCGAGGGCGGGATAGCCGGCGGTAAAGTAGATATTAAGGACGTCGCGTTTCTTTTCGGAAAATAGTCTGCTCAATCGATTCATAATGGTCCAAGGTCGAGGCCCTCCGGGCCGGGATGACTGATAATATTTACGTCAGGGAATCGCTGTCCAAATAAGCTGAGAAGGCGGCTAAGTCTTTATCGCCGCGGCCGCTGAGGCAGACGACGATGACATCCTCCGGACCGTAGGTCATCTGATCCAGGGCGGCAAAGGCGTGGGCCGTTTCCAGGGCGGGAATGATGCCTTCCTGCCGGGCCACGAACAGGGCGGCCTTCAGCGCATCGTCGTCGGTGACGCTGATGGCCTCCGCGCGCGCGCTGTCGATGAGGAAGGCGTGCAGCGGACCGATACCCGGATAATCGAGGCCGGCGGAAATGCTGTAGGGTTCCACGATCTGGCCGTCTTCGGTCTGCATCAGCAGCGTGCGGCTACCGTGGATGATGCCTTCGGTACCGAGCTGGCTCGTTGCGGCCGATTCGCCGCTGTCGACGCCCAGGCCGGCGGCTTCCACGGCGATCAGGCGCACCCGCTCGTCGTTGAGGTAATGGTAATAGGCTCCGGCGGCGTTACTGCCCCCGCCCACGCAGGCCACGATGGCATCCGGGTAGTCGCGGCCGATCTTCTCCTGCAACTGCCACTTCGTCTCCTCGGAGATGATCGCCTGGAAACGGGCCACCATATCCGGGTACGGGTGCGGCCCCACTACCGAGCCGATGATGTAGTGGGTATCGTCGGGGTTGGCAATCCAGTCGCGAATGGCCTCGTTCGTGGCATCCTTCAGGGTGCGGGATCCGCTGCGGGCCGGACGTACCTCGGCCCCGAGCATCCGCATACGGGCTACATTAGGGGCTTGGCGCTCGATGTCCACCTCGCCCATGTAGACGATGCACCGCAGTCCCTTCAGGGCGCAGACGGTCGCCGTAGCGACCCCGTGTTGACCCGCACCCGTTTCGGCGATGATGCGTTTTTTACCCAGGCGTTCGGCCAGCAGGATCTGGCCGATGGTGTTGTTGATTTTATGGGCACCGGTGTGGTTGAGGTCTTCCCGCTTCAGGTATACCTTAGCCCCGTAATGCTTACTGAGCCGGTCGGCGTAGTACAGCGGACTGGGCCGGCCGACGTAGTCCTTCAGTAGCAGGTCGAACTCCCGCCGGAATTCGGGATCGGCCATCATCTGCAGGTAATTTTGCCGCAGCTCTTCGACGTTGGCGTGCAGCATCTCGGGGATGTAGGCCCCCCCGAAGCGGCCGTAGTATCCGCGGTCGTCTATCTTGGTCTGTATCATGGGTTATGCTTGGGCGGCGGCTTGCCGGCTTTTCACGAAGTTCAGTAAATTTCGGATCATGAGCCGTCCGTGTTCCGTCATAATGCTCTCGGGGTGGAATTGAACGCCGAAAACGGGGAGGTGGCGGTGGCGCATGGCCATGATTCCGCCCACTTCGTCGGTAGCGGTAATCTCGAGCTCGTCGGGCAGCGTGGCGGGGTCGATCACCCAGCTGTGATAGCGGCCGGCCCGGAAGCGCTCGGGCACCTCGGCGAAGAGGACGTCATCGGTGAGGGTGCGCACCATTTCCGTCTCCACCCCGTGGTGCACTTGGCTCAGGTTGTGCAGGCTGCCTCCGTAGGCTTCCCCGATCGCCTGGTGACCGAGGCAGACTCCGAAGATCACCTTTTCGCTGGCGTAGCGCTTGATCAGGGCGGGCATGATGCCGGCGTCCGCGGGGAGGCCCGGGCCGGGGCTCAATACGACGAGGTCGTAGGCGGCTACGGCGTCGAGGTCGATGGCGTCGTTGCGGAAGACGTCAATGTCTTCACCGAGCTCGTCCTCTATATAGTGAACGAGGTTGTAGGTGAAGGAATCGTAGTTATCGAGGATTAGTATTTTCATTAGATCACATGTAGTGCGGCTGAACGGAATAACTGCGGTTGCTCGCGAACGCTCGCATCGTTGGCGCGGGGAGGACCGGTGTGCGCGGCCGAGCAATTAAAGAGAACATCCACGACTCAAAAAATATGGCGCGAGCTTCCTCAAAAGCTAGCCGGCAGGGTTTCCGCCTTGGCGATGGCTTTGGTAAGCGCGCCGAGCTTATTATACACCTCCTGCATCTCGCTTTCCTCGTTGCTGGCCGCCACCACCCCGGCACCGGCCTGGTAGTGGAGGGCGTTGTCCTGGCTGAAAAAGGAACGAATGAGGATGGCTTGGTTCATTCCCCCTTCGAAGTCGATAAAGCCGATGGCGCCGCCGTAGAATCCCCGTTGCTGCTTTTCGTACTGGTCGATCAGTTCGATGGCCCGGTACTTCGGTGCGCCGCTGAGGGTTCCGGCGGGAAAGGTGTCTCCGAAGACGCGAACGGCTACATCATCCGCCTCCAGCTTGCCGTCGACGGTACTCACCAGGTGGATGACGTGGCTGTAGTAGTGTACTTCCCTCAGGCTGCGCACGGTGACCTCCCGGGTATGGCGGCTGAGGTCGTTGCGGGCCAGGTCTACCAGCATGACGTGCTCGGCATTTTCCTTCGGGTCAGCCAGGAGCCGTTCGGTGGCTTCCCGGTCTTGGTCCGCGTCGCCGGTACGGCGATAGGTACCGGCGATGGGATTGAGGCGGGCCACCCCGTCGCGGATCACCATCTGGCTTTCGGGACTGGAGCCCATGATCCGGTAGTCCCCGTAATCGAAGTAAAAGAGGTAGGGCGAGGGATTGATACTGCGCAACGCCCGGTACACCTGGAACTCATCCCCGTGGAATTCCTGGCGGAACTGGCGGCTTAGCACGATCTGGAACACGTCGCCGATCCGGCAGTGGTGCTTGCCCTTCGCCACGAGCGCCTTGAAATCGTCGTCCGTCATGTTACTGGTGGACTCCCCCCGGGGAGTGAACGGATGCACGGTGCCCCCAGCCCGGATGCAGCGTTCGACCTCGTCGAGGCGACTGGTTTCTCCGTCGGGCAGGTTCTCGATGAGGAGGAGTTCGTCGCGGTAGTGGTGGAACACCAGCACGAAGCGGTACAGGTGGTAGCGGAGGGCGGGGGACCGCAGCCGCGATGGATTTCGGAACGACAGCGTATCGAAATACGCGACGCCCTCGAAATTCGTGTGGCCGATCAGTCCGTTGAACTGCCTCACCAGCTGGGGAGTATCTCCGTAATCGATAGCGAATGATTTCAGGTAAGCGCTCAGGTCGTCGCTGACGGTGTCGGCGTCGGTGCAGGGCAATTCCCGGATCGTCTGCCCTACCCTGCCCCGATGAATGCGGCCGTCCTCGACGCGGTAAAAGGCGAGTGTTTCCAGTCCGATGATGCTGAAGTAGTGCTCGTGGTTGCGGGTTTCGTTGGATTCCAGCAGCACGGGATCGGTGAACCGGTCGCGCAGGGCCAGGTAGAGCGAAACGGGCGTCAGCTGATCGGCCGTCAGGCGCCGGCTGCGGACGGTCAGGGCAGTTTGTTCGGAAGCTAGCGTAGTCGTAGACAAGGGGGAGAGAGAGTTTATATCGGCAGCTGCGGGGGCTAAAATAGCGAAAGGCCCGCCGGAGCAACCGACGAGCCTTTGATTTTTTGTGCAAAAGGGCTAGCGCGTGCTCATTCGGGAGTACGGTTCAGCCACCACCAGTTGGTATTGGTCATTTGCATGGCGGCAAGATAGGGGGAAAAAAGTACGATTTCCAAAGGATTAAGGACAAAGTTTAAAGGTCTAATCAAGCTGCTCGTTGGGCGTTTGGGATTTTCGGCCGAGCAAGTGTTGGCTGTCATCTTAGCCACGAAGGCTTGATCTTGGATCGCTCCCGACCAAAGCCTACGCTCCAAGGTCAAATCCTTCTGTGGTAAGCTGAGCATCTAGGGTGTGCGTAGCAACTCAGCCCGGAGGGCTTCGACCTTGGTTGAACGCAGAACCGCCGCCACGTTCCGAGGTCGAACCCTTCTAGGGTGAGCTGTTGGGTAGCTCATCTCAGCCCGGAGGGCTTCGACCTTGGACCACTCTTAACCGAAGCCTACGCTCCAAGGTCGAACCCTTCTAGGGTGAGCCGGTGGGAAGCTTATCTCACCTCAAGGGCTTCGAGCTTGGACCGCTCCCAACTGAAGCCAACGCTCCGAGGTCGAACCCTTCTAGGGCGAGCCGGTGGAAAGCTTATCTCAGCTCAAGGGCTTCAACCTTGGATGATCGCAGAACCGCCGCCACGTTTCGAGGTCGAAGCCTTACTAGGCTGAGCTATTGGGTAGCTCATCTCAGCCCGGAGGGCTTCGACCTTGGATTATGGTGACCGGCGTGTCAATTGCGGGATCGAAAACTTGTAGTGGGGAGCTGGTGGATATACCATCTCAGCCCGGAGGGCTTCGAGCTTGGACCGCTCTTAACCGAAGCCTACGCTCCAAGGTCGAACCCTTCTAGGGTGAGCCGGTAGGAAGCTTATCTCAGCTCAAGGGCTTCAACCTTGGATGATGGCGACCGGTGTACCCGTTTCGCGGTCGAGAACTCGGAGGTCGTGAAAGCGCAACCCGGTAATTCGGCACAGTGTGGACCTCCCTTCAGAGCGTAGGCAAAGCAGCGACTATCTTCCGTAAAAAGATCGAACGGATACCAAGAGATGGAGGCCGTAAACGAGGCGGGCGTAATGCCGCTGACCGGAGGAGCCTCGGCCGGAAATGAACATTCCCCCGCTGACGATCCTTGCACCTGCGCCCCGGCGCCCACCGCTTGGCCGAACGGGAGCTCGCTGTTGTTTCGCCCTTCATCCTTTTAAATTGCCCTTCTTATGTCGGACTTCCTACTGTACGGTGCTTACGGCTATACCGGCCGACTGATTACCCGCATGGCCGCCGATCATGGCCTGCGCCCCTTGCTGAGCGGTCGCAACGCGGAGAAACTGGAGGCCATGCACCACGAGTTTGGCTACGACTACCGGGCGGTAGACCTGAATAACCGGACCGAACTGGATGATTTGCTGCAGGACTTCACCGTAGTACTGCACGCGGCGGGGCCCTTCGAGCATACGGCCGAACCGATGATGGAGGCTTGCCTGCGTACCGGCACCCATTACCTGGACATCACCGGTGAAATTCCCGTATTCGCCCGGGCAGCAAAAATGGGCCCCGAAGCACAGCGGGCAGGGATTATGCTAATGCCCGGCGTCGGCTTCGACGTGGTGCCCACCGACTGCATGGCCGCCTACCTGAAGCAGCAGATGAAAGCGGCCACCGAGCTGGTGCTTGCCTTTGCCTGGAAGGGCGGCGGGATAAGCCGGGGAACAGCGAAGACCATGCTGGGCGGGGCCGGCAACGGCGGAGCGATCCGGGAACACGGGGCCATCAAAAAGGTAAAGGCCGCCCACGAAACCCGCGACTTCCCCTTCACCGAGCAAATTTCCCTGCGGGCGGTGACCATTCCCTGGGGTGACGTCTTCACCGCCTACTTCACCACGGGCATCCCGAATATCAAGACCTTCTTCGCCGTGCCCCCCAAGCAGCTGAAAACCATGGAGCGCAGCAACTGGCTGGGCCCGATACTCCAACTCGGTCCGGTACAACGCTTTCTCCAGAAGAAAATAGAGGACCGCCCCGCGGGGCCGGACGACGCGCAACGGGCCGAGGCCGAGACCTATATATACGGCGAGGTAAAAGACGTAAGCGGACGCACCGTCGCCGCCCGGATGCGAACGCCCGAAGGCTATACCCTGACCGGGATCACCAGTCTGATGATCGTGCGGCGGGTGCTTGACGGACAGGCGAAGCCCGGGTACCAGACGCCGGCCGGACTCTTCGGAGCGGATTTTATCCTGGAAGTGGAGGGTACGGAACGGGAGGATATTTTGGTCTGACCGGATAGCTACAGCTGCGTGGAGGCTTAGATACCAGGCCGGATACTCCAAGGTCCTTTGGACACTTGCAGGTCCTATACTCATCCTTCCGGGAAAAAGCGATAGCAACCCGGCGTGTAGCCGTACGCGGTAGGCGACCTGCGGGGGCGCGTGTTTTCGGTGTGGAAGTCCACCGTAAGTAATACTTAACGTCTCCTTAGTAATCTCCCGGGCGAGCCAGCCGTTTACTTGCTTAAACCCTTACCTTATGAAACTTCGCCTACTTTTCATTCTAGCGCTTACTAGCCTCTTTGCTTTCCCCGCCAACGCGCAATTCGGAAAGCTGGGTAAATTAGCCGACAAGGCGGAAGGGGTGTTGCGCGGCGATAGCCCGTTGAGCAACGAAGAAGTCGGACAAGCCCTGAAAGAGGCCCTGGACCAGGGGGTAGGCCAGGCGGTGACCAGCCTTTCCGCCGAGAACGGCTACTACGGAAGTCCCTACAAAATCCTCCTGCCGGAGGAAGCTCAGGCGATCGTCAGCCGGGTGAGTGCCCTACCCGGCTTCGGTAACATCGAGCAGGACCTAACCGAGCGGATCAACCGCGCGGCCGAACTGGCGGCGAAGAAAGCCACCCCGATCTTCGTGGACGCGATCAAGGGGCTCACCTTTCGGGACGCGATGAACCTCCTGATGGGCGAAAAGGACGCGGCTACCCGTTACCTGGAGACCAGTACCTCCACCGCCCTGACCGGAGAGTTCCAACCCGTCATCCGGGCGGCCCTGGACGAAGTCAACGCCAACGAGATCTGGAACCGGGTGGTTACCGCCTACAACAAAATCCCCCTCGTGAAAAAAACCGAACCCGAACTGGACGTTTACGTTACCAGCCGCGCATTGGACGGAATGTTTGGTTTGATCGAGGTGAAGGAAACAGAATTACGCGAAAAGCCCGCGTTGCGCAATACTGAATTGCTGCGGAAAGTGTTTGCCCGTCAGGACGCGAAGTAGAATGGCGCCCCGTATGGCGTGAGCGGGAAAGGTTAACATTAGGTTAACGTGGAGGTCGGAAATCCTTTCGACCTTTGCGGCCAATTACACCGGTATTCGCCGGAACCTAATCAACCAAATCAATTCCTTCCTCATGAAAGTACGGTTAGCGTATTTTATGATTTTTCTGCTAATTGGTGCAGGGCTACAGGCTCAGATCACCAACAGTAGCATCACGGGACATGTTACAGATGCCTCCGGTGAAGACCTCATCGGGGCCACTATCGTGGCGATCCATACGCCTTCCGGCAGCCAATACGGTACGGTAACCAACGAAAGCGGTTACTACACCATTCCGGGTATGCGCGTTGGGGGACCCTATGCGGTTACGGCCACCTACGTCGGCTTCGAGGAGCTGTCCAAGACCGGCATCGAGCTTAAACTGGGCGCCCAGAGCGTCATTGACTTCGAGCTTTCGGATGGATCTGTAGTGCTGGAGAACGTGACCGTTACCGCGGACCGCGATGCACAGTTCACCGACGAAAAGACGGGTTCTTCGCTCAACGTTTCTACGGAGCAGATCAACGCGCTGCCAACCGTTAACCGGAGTCTGAATGATTTTACCCGGTTGACACCACAGTCCAACGGTACCAGCTTCGCGGGTACCAGCAGCCGGTTCAACAACTATACCATTGACGGTAATATTTACAACAACAACTTCGGCTTAGGTAGCGGGCAGTTCGCCGGTGGCAGCCCCATCTCCATCGACGCCATCGAAGCGGTAAGTGTGAACCTGGCCCCCTACGACGTTCGCTACTCCGGCTTTACCGGTGCTGCGGTAAACGCCGTTACCAAGAGCGGTACCAACGATTTCCGCGGTTCGGCCTATTATCTGCTGCGGAACGACCAAACGCAGGGCACCCGTGCGGGAGACATCACCGTCGATCCGGGTAATTCCAAGAACGAGATCTTCGGCGCCACCTTCGGCGGTCCGATCATCAAGAACAAGCTCTTCTTCTTCGGATCCTACGAAAAGGAAACGGAGGCCGTTCCTTCCTTCCTCAAGCGTGCCGCCCGCGACGGTGAGCAGCCCGACGGACTGATCATTTCCCGCGTTCCCCTATCGGAGGCTAATTTTGTCCGCGACCGTATCCAGGAGCTTTACGGCTACGATACCGGTGCCCCCGACGGCTACCAGTTTGCCTCCGAGCAGGAGCGGATCAACGTTCGCCTCGACTACAACATCAGCAACCGCCACAAACTGACCGCGCGGTTCAACGATTATACCGCCTTCACCGACGTGCCTACCAACGGGAACTCCGTGCGGTACATCTCTACCCGCTTCCGCAACACGGACCGTACCGGTATCGAGAACATCAACTTCCGGAACAACAACTACACGAACGACCGCCGCGTCACTTCGTACGTAGCGGAGTTGAACTCCATCTTCACCGACAACCTGTCCAACCAGTTTAACATCGGATTCACGCGGGTAGTCGACCCGCGCCGCGGCATCCCCGGTGGCCAAAACTTCCCGATGATCGAGGTATTGGAACCGGATGCTTCCGGCAATCCGCTGTACTACATGACGCTGGGCAACGAGCTCTTCACGGTGGGTAACCTGCTGGAGAACAACGTATTCAACGTGACCAACAACGTGACCTTTTACAAAGAGGCACACACCATTACGGCCGGTATCAACTTTGAATACATGAGCTTCCTGAACGCCTTCAACCCGGTGTTCAACGGATTCTACCGCTACGATACGTACGACAACTTCGTATCCGCCGTCATCGATCAGGATCCGAACGTCTTCCCCATCGCATTCGCCAAGGGCTACGCGCTTGACGGAAGCACCACGCCCCCGGTCGACGAGACCAAATTCGGTCAGCTCGGAGTGTACATTCAGGACGAGTACCAGGTTACCGATCGCGTCAAGGTCACCGGTGGTCTACGCATCGATTTGCCTTTCTACCCCATCGACATTCCCAACAACGAACTGCTCGATAACCTCGACAAAGAGTTCACCAATCTGGACGGTGAAACGTTCACCCCCGATGTTAGTACCTTCCCCAAGGTCAATCCGCTGTTCAGCCCCCGCCTTGGCGTTAACTACGACGTTACCGGCGACCGTACTACGGTAATCCGGGGCGGTACGGGCCTGTTCTCTGGCCGTATTCCCTTTGTATGGCTGTCCAACCAGGTTAACGGATCGGGCGTCATTCGTGGTGGTATCGGCTATGAAGGCGACGAAGTAATCGAGCAAGGCATCACCTTCGACCCCGACGTCACCGCTTACAATCCTGAAAATCCCGAAGCTACCCTATCTAACGAGCTCAACCTCACCGACCGCAACTTCAAGCTGCCCCAGGTTTGGCGTACGAACCTGGGCATCGACCAGACGCTCCCCCTCGGCATCAAGGCTACCGTCGAGTTGATGTACAACCGGGACGTATACACGCCGATTGCTTATAACCCCGTAGTCCGCGACCCGGACGCTTTCCTTGAAGGTCCCGATAACCGTGGGATCTGGACGGAGCAGCCCGGCCTTTCCGGCTACAGCAACGACGAGGATTTCCGCAATGTATTCCTGTTGACCAACGCCGAGCGGAAAGCTGATTATTACTCGTTCACCGGTCAGTTGTCCAAAGAATTCGACAACGGATTCTACGCCATGGCCGCGTACACCCACTCCCGTTCGCGCGACCTGGACGCAGCGGGCGGATCGCAGGCCGTTTCGCTCTGGCCCGCTACCGTACGCTACGACCGGAACGATCCCGAACTGAGCTACGCCGCGTTCGACATTCCTAACCGCGTGGTCGGTAACCTCAACTACCAGACCGGCAACACCACCTTCGGCATCTTCTACGACGGCGCCAACTCCTTCCGTTATTCCTATACCTACTCCGGTGATTTCGGCGACAACTCCAACCGCCTGATCTACGTGCCCACCGACGCCAGCGAGCTCAACTTTGAAGCAGTGACCGTTGACGGCGTGGAATACACCGAATCGATGCAACAGGACATCCTGGATGCCTACATCGACCAGGACGATTACCTGAGCGAGCAGCGCGGACAGATCGCCGAGCGCAATGGTGCCCTTGCTCCCTGGGTCAATCGCTTCGACGTACGCATTCTCCAGAACGTAAAGTTCACCGAAGGCGATCGCAACTTCCTACAGTTCACCATCGATATTCTGAACTTCGGTAACCTGCTGAATAGCGAATGGGGCATTCCCCAGGTCCCCTTCCAGCAGAACCTGCTGAACTACCGCGGAGTAAACGATGCGGGTGAGCCCGTCTACCGCCTCAACACCATTCCAGGAACCACGGAATTCCCCACGGAGACGTTCCGCTACACTTCTTCCGTTCTGGGCAATGCCTGGCAGATGCAGCTTGGCGTGAAGTATATCTTCTAGCCCGTAGCATTTTCGACGTAGCATTCCCAAACCAATTTGGTTGAAGCCCCCGGTCATTCAGTTGATCGGGGGCTTGTTTTGCCTGTATTCGGGATAATTTGGGTCAAATCGCTAACAAAACAGAACATATACCCCCTCCACGCACATCTATAATTGATGGCGGACACAACAAAGCAGCACGAAGAAATTAGACGCGATCAGCCAAAAACCGGATACCAAGAAATCATACCGGTGGTTGAAGAGAAGTTGGTCGTCACATCCCGCGAGCAAGTAACGGACGAAATCACCGTTGACAAAATCGTGCACAATCAAACGGTGGAGGTGCCCCTTACTCGTATCGATACCCATTACCGCGAATTCCGTATCCCACAAAACCGCGTGGTCGAAACCATGCCGGAAGTGCGCTACGAAGGAAAGAACCTGATCGTTCCCGTCGTACGGGAAGAAGAGGTAGTTATCAAACGGCTCGTCCTGGTGGAGGAGATTCACCTGATTCAGGAAGTTGACACCAGCGAACGCACCGAAAGCGTCACCCTACGATCGGAGGATGTAACCGTGTCGCGGAAACCAGCACAATAAAATACCGTCGATCCCGCAAGGCGATCGACACCCATTTATATCATTTAATTAAAACGCATTAGTAATGAATAACCAAAATAACCAAACAGTAATAGGTGTATTTGACACCAAAAGCCAAGCCCGCAGCGCCAAAGAGGCCCTCGTCGAGCAGAAATTTAACGACAGCACGATCGACGTGAGCCAGTACGGTGAGCACGGTAAAGTCGGCGATAATTATCATCAGCAGTCCGGAAAGGTGCAGAGCTTTTTCGATCGCCTGTTCGGAGACGACAACTCGTACGATGATGACCGCGGTTATACCCGCAGTGAAGCCGCCCACGGAGTAGCCAGCCGCGGAACCGTCGTGACCGTACACACATCGACCCTGGAGGAGGCGAAAAAAGCAGCCTCGATCCTTGACCGGTACGGTGCTATTGATTTCGACGATCGGTACCAACAGTACCAGGATAAGTCGTTCGATGCCAACCGGAACCGGAAGCAACTGAATGACCGCTACGGCGACGTAGATAAGCAGGAGACGCTTAAGGTACTGAAAGAGGACGTTGCTATCGGCAAACGGGAAGTGGAAACCGGCGGCGTAACCGTACGGAGCCACGTCATCGAACGGCCGGTAGAAGAAACGCTTCGCCTCCGCGACGAGCACGTGTTTGTTGATCGGAAGCCGGTCGACCGCCCCGCCGGTAATGCAGACTTCCAGGACAGAACGATTTCGGTTAAAGAAAAATCGGAAGAAGCCGTAGTCTCCAAAGAAGCCCGCGTGAAAGAAGAAATCACGGTCGGTAAAAAGGTAGATTCCCACCAGGAAACGGTGCGAGAAACCGCCCGGGAAACGGAAGTCGACGTTGTCAACAAGGGGAAGGACGCCCCACGCAATCGCGACCAAAGCGATATCAAGCGGAATAACTAAACCGACGGTTTGTGGCCCCTCACGGGATGCCACCCATTATTGGCGGACCGGACCCTTGCCGGGCCGGTCCGCCATTTTTTTTAATCCAAAATCAACATTATCATGGCACAAATTAGAATAGAAGAAAAACCAACGGGCGGATCGAGCATCTGGCCCTGGATCATCGGCTTGTTATTACTCGGACTCGTCGTTTGGGGAGTAGCGGAAGCCTTTGACGATTCCGAGGAGGTTTATACCGAGGAGGTCGTTGAGGACAATGACGGCGTCGCTGGCGTTGCTACCGGCATCGACGAGAATAACAATTACAATGACTACGATGAAGTCGAAGGCAGTCTGCCCGCGGTAGCCACCTACATGAATACCACCGCCAGTATGGACGGTGAAATGGGTCTCGACCATGAGTTTAGTCACCGTGCGCTTACGGAATTAGCCGATGCAACCAAAGCGATCGCGGAGGAGAAAGGACTGATGTCCGAAGCATCCGTAATGGACAAATCCGACCGGATCGACCGATTGGCTAACGAAATCATGGAAGATCCCATGGCCGGCGACCACGCCGACAAAATCAAGATGGCCTCGATGCTCATCGTCGAGATGATGGAAGATATCGATACCCAATCCAACAGCGGTAGCAACTCCGCCGATATTGACGCCCTGCGGCAGGAAGCCCAGGCCATGACAGCGGAAACATTGACTCTGAATCAGAAGGAGGATGTACGTAGTTTCTTCAGTCAGGCCCGGACCGTACTACAGAATCTGAGCTAGTAATCGGATCCATTTTACGCATTATCCAACCATAAATAACACAACATGAGCACTATAGTAAACGAAAACACCCGCAACGACCGAGACCGGAATACCGGCGATCGGAACGATACCCATACGCGGAATACCAAACTCAAATTCCTCGATAACCTGTCAGGCTACAAAGTCCACCACGACGACGTGGACCCCCGCGGTTATACCGTCAAACTCCCCTCCGGCGAGACCGTCGGTGAGGTAGAAGGACTCCTGGCCGATGTAGATGCCAAGATGGTACGGTACGTCGAAATCGAGATCGATGACGACATTATCAATCGCTACGACCGCGGCCGGTACACCGAAGAGGACCGCCACGCCCTTATCCCCGTTGGCCTGGTACATATCGACACCAAATCGAATAGTGTCACCCTATCGGGATTGGAGAACGATCACATGACCAACTACCCCCGTTTCCGCAAGGACCGGGGCTACTCCACCCGCTACGAGATTGATACCAACGATTACCTATCGGGTTTTCACGACTACGGCAACAGCTACGACCGTAACCGCTTCTCGACGGATGAGTACCGCCGCGCCGACCGGCTCGACGACGACTTTTACACCAGCGACTTTTACGCGACCCGCGCCTCGCGGCAGACGATCTGATCGCAGGTGATAATGGAATAAGAAAGCCCGTCTTCCTAATTAGGGAGGCGGGCTTTTTTATCTAACCTAGTGTCGAGAGCTACATCCGATCGCGGAAGCCTGACTTACGTACCGAAGAGATTGCGCCCGTCGTAGCGGTTCTGATTCACCGGCACTTCCAGGAAGTCGAAGGTCCCCGGCTTGACGGCGATGGTGAACTGGTAGGTGTTGCGTTGTGGCGCCCAGCTGAAGCGCATCTCCCAGCAGTGCAGGTCGCGGGCAAAGCTGAGGTAAGGGTAGGTAATCCGCTTACTGGTGAAGTCGTATCCGATCTGCCCGATATTGACGCTCCAGTTTTCCGTGAGCTGCAGGGCCCCGCGTAGCTCGATGCTGTTGGCGACCGTGTTAAAGCGCAGGGTGTCCCGCTGGCCGGCAACCACGGCTACTTCCCGGTCCAAACTGTAGTTATACGTATGCCGGATACTGAATTTTTCGAAGAGGCTCAAAATGTCGGTTTCCTCGAATAGCGTGTTGGCCTCCTCCCGCTGCTGCCGCCTTTCTTCCGCGACGTCTTCCACGTACTCTTCCTCGGCACCCTGAAAAAGCTGGCGAATTTTGGCGACCGTCAGATTCGTAGAAATGGTGCCACTGAAATTGGTCAATTGGAAGGGCACACCGTCTTCCCGCAGCGTCGTGCGGTCCAGGCGCACCGCCCCCCCCTGCGCCTCATCGAATACCGCGATGTAGGGATCGAGGCTGGCCCGCAGGTTCACCTGGGTAAGCCCCTTGAAGAAGCTGGTGCTACCGCTTACCCGAATGACACTCCACTGCAGGCTGTCGGCCGCCAGATCGTACCGACCACTGACCGCTATGTTCTGAAACAGCTTGACGATGTTATCCGTGCTGTCCTTCCGGTTCCAGACCTTGGCTTCGAAGAGGTTGGAGATACTGTAAGAGGCGGCAAAATTTCCCTCGCTGCGGCTCGGGGCGGAAAAGATTTGCCCGGCGAAAGGCGACCGGAAATTGTTGGGGTTCCCGCGGTCGGGATCGATCCGGTTGTCGCGAATGAAGTAGGGCTGGCCGCTGATGAAGTCCCTGGCATCCAGGTAGGAAGGGACGTAGCCAATGCTCACCGAGGGTTTCATGACGTGCCGTAGCCCCTTGAGTCCGAACAGCCCCCTACCCCCGAGGCGGACGGTACCGAAAAGCTGGGTACTAACGGAAACGCCGGCGTTGAAGCTCCGGAATCCGGCCAGGCCGGGATTCAGCCTGGAATCGATCGTAGCAAAAGAAGTAGTGTCGACTGCCGGATTGCCATTTTCGTCAATGATATCTTCCGTTTCCAGAGTGGATTCGTCCAGGAAGTATTCCAGCGTCTTCCCGTAGTAAGTTTCCGAGTAGCTGGCATTAGGGCTTACGTTGAAATAGCGCAATACGTTCAGGCTCAGGGCGGTATTAACCCGGTGGGTAAAACCGTAACGGACGTCGTCGAGGGTCTGCTGGGAAAAGAAGCTGGTACTGTCCGTGTCGATACCGCTGAACTCGCTCCGCAATTCACTCACGTAGCGGAAGCTCAGTTTTTTGTACCAGGCGCGTTGGCTACCCGGCAGATTGCGCAAGGGGTAGATCGTCTGCGTCTGGAAGCGGGCATCCGGGAAATTGACGTTGATCACCCCCGTCTGGTTGTTCTGGCTGTGGGTAATGCCCGCGGTCAGGGTGCTCTTCAGGGCGGGAAAGGACTTGGTGATATTCATTGAAGACCGGATCACGTTCGTGCTCGCCGCTTCGTAGCTATTGAGGTAGCGCTGGTTGACCTGGTTGGTCTGAAAGTTGATGCTACCGCCGAAGGTGAAGGTCGGATGCGCCCGAGGGTCCTGGCGGTGTCGCCAGCCAAAGGAGAACCCTTGGTTATTGACGTCCTGGTAGTTCTCCGCTACGCTCGTTTTTTCCACCAGGCGGCGGTAGCTGAAGTCGAAATTTCCGCTGTACTTGTACCGCTTGCGGTAGCTGGAGGCGGCGTTCAGGGTGAAGGTTCCATTGAGGTAAATATCGCTGGTCACCTGCAAGTTGACGTGCTCGCCAATGGGAAAGAACCAGCCGATTCCCTGGAAGCCGAACCCCCACTGTTGGCTGTACTGGTAGTCGCTGGGGAAAAGCAACCCTGTAGACCGGCCACTCTTCAACGGAAAAAAGCCGAAGGGCAGCCAGAAGGGCGTCGGCACCCCCATGATCTCGAGGTTGGAGGGCCCGATGATGGCCAGCTTGTTGGGCACCACCTTGGCCTTCTGGGTACGTACGCCGAAGTGGGGGTGCTCGGCCGAACAGCTCGTGAAGATGGCCCCCTCCGTGTAGATCACGTCGGAGCGGGTGGAGTCGTTGGTCTGTACCGCTCCACTGACGAACTTGGATTTTCCGCCACGGACGTAAACATCGTCCTGGGTCGTGACCGTTTCCGTTACGATACCCTTCTTGGATTTAAAGTTATACTTTATGTTCTTGGCGGTAAATTCCTGGCCGCCATCACTGAATTGGGGGTCGCCTACTAATACGCCGGAGGTATCCGGGTAGGGTTCTGCGGTGACGAGGTTGGTGCCGTAATCGAGCACGATGTGCTCCGCCTGAAGGCTGATGCTTTCGTAGTTCACCCGGGCGGCTCCGTAGAGGTGGATCCGCTGATTGGCGAGGTCGACCTCCATACTGTCGCGACTCTGGTAGTCGACGGGTGCCGTGAGGCTATCGGGGCTGATCTGGTACTGCGCGGTGTTGCCGGAGAAGTTCGCCTCCACGGCACTGCTATCCACCTGCGCTCCGGCGCAAAGGGAAAACAGCAACAGCACGGCAAGGATGGCGACGGGGCGCAGGTGCAAAGACAATCGGGTCAATCTGGTAGTTAGTCGTGACAAACAAACGATGCCGCCGGAGAATACGCGGTTGGCCGGGCGGTGCTTTAACGCTTCCTTAATAGGGGCTAGCCGCTCGGGGCGGGCAAAAGTACGCAAGTGCCAACGGCCGCCCAAGCTAATGGCCGACCGGTTAGGCGCTCCCTCCCTAAATCGCTATATTTCCGGGAATCAATATTTATCCAACGCCAGTCAATTATCTATGATATGTCTTCCAACTTCATCTTCGAACTTTTATGTATCGACCCCGATGACATCAGCGATCAGCGCGGCTTCATCCACGCCATCAGTTACAGCAACGACGTCTGGAACGGCAAATCGCCCATTATCACCAAAGACAAAAACGGCAACGACTTCATTAAAGGCGAGAGTGGCCTGACCGTATCCGTTATCAATGTCGACACCAGTAAAATTCTGACCGATTTAGTAGAAGCCGCTTTCGTACTCCGCGTCGAAAGTCCGATGTTCGAACCCCTGGAGCCGTTCCGGCAGCGGTTGCTGCGCCACCTGAGCGAGAAGCTTCGCTTCGCCCACCTGCGGGTGCTGCAGGACGATATCAGCAGTGAGATCGCCAACCAGCTCTACCCCAAGATCAACGCGGTGGAGAACCTGCTACGCCGCTACCTCATCAAGTTCTTTTTTCAGCGGGTGGGTATGTCCTGGTGGGAAGTGACCGCCACGCCAAAGATGATCGAGAAGGTTAAGGCACGCCAGCGCAACCGCTCCAACCAGTTCAGTTACTTCATCAACAGCGACATCGAGTTTGCCGACTTCGACGATCTCGGTCTGCTCATCTACAAGCAGTCTACGGGCTTCAACGAACCGGAAAAGGTACTGGAACGGCTCACCAGCATCGAAACCTTGGAAGAGCTGCGCGAACTGAAGGGCAACCTGGAGGGCAACTACACCAAGTACTTTAAAACCTTCTTCCGCGACAAGAATTTCGAGCGGTTGTGGAAAGAAATGTCCAAGATCCGCAACAAGGTGGCCCACCAGGCTACCTTCTTCCATTCCGAGCTGCGGAAGGGGATCGAGCTCTCTTCCGAACTGACCTCCATCATTAAGGAAGCCGAAAGCCACATCGACGAGATCGTCTTATCCCTAAAGGAAAAGCAAGCCATTCACCAGGCCGCCGCCGAGGTCGTACGGGAGGAGCAGGAGGAGGCCGCCGTGCAGCAGGCCCACGAAATCAACAACCGCAGCGCCCACGTTACGGCCCAGGAAGAGGTGGCCACCCCCATGCCCGCTACCGTGGAGCAAAAGGAAAATTCCGGTGAATACCGCGTCAAGCTCACCGGCCCGAAGATCATCGGCAAGATCAAGCTCGAACATAAGACCAATACCTACCGCGACACGGCCCCGCCCGGCTACCGCGTCATCACCGCCGAGGAGATCATGGAAGAACTCCACGAAGCCCTGCACCTGAACTTCACTACCTACGTGGGCCTAAAGTGGTTCGTGACCCAGTACCTAGCCAATAAAGGCTACGCCATCGGCACGACCTACAGCCTGGTCAATATCCTCATCGAACAGACCCACATCGAGCTGTACGATTACGAGAGCCCGGAGGGGTATATGATCAAGGCGGTGCGGTTGCCGGTTGGGAAGTAGTGAATTGGTGAAGGGCTGAATTGGTGAATTGGCTGCCGCTGGTTTCTGCTCGCTTCGCTCGAGGGGAAGTGGTGAATTGTTGAAGGACTGAATTGGTGAATTTGCTGCCGCTGGTCTCTGCTCGCTTCGCTCGTGAGGGAATGGTGAATTGTTGAGGGACTGAATTAGTGAATGGCCTGCCGGTGGTTTCTGCTCGCTGCGCTCGTGAGGGAATGGTGAATTGTTGAGGGACTGAATTGGTGAATTGGCTGCCGCTGGTTTCTGCTCGCTGCGCTCGGGGGGAAGTGGTGAATTGTTGAAGGACTGAATTGGTGAATTGGCTGCCGCTGGTTTCTGCTCGCTGCGCTCGGGGGGGAATGGTGAATTGTTGAAGGACTGAATTAGTGAATTGGCTGCCGCTGTTTTCTGCTCGCTGCGCTCGTGAGGGAATGGTGAATTGTTGAGGGACTGAATTGGTGAATTGGCTGCCGCTGGTTTCTGCTCGCTGCGCTCGGGGGGAAGTGGTGAATTGTTGAGGGACTGAATTAGTGAATTGGCTGCCGCTGTTTTCTGCTCGCTTCGCTCGTGGCACGGCATTGCCCGGCTGCACCTCGTCGCGAATACACCAAACTGCCGAAATAACCGGCCCTGGAAAGCCCCTCCCCCTAGCGCGGTCAGCGCCGAGCGTAGCGAGCACGGGCCTCGCC
Source organism: Neolewinella xylanilytica (assembly GCF_002934605.1). GTDB lineage: Bacteria > Bacteroidota > Bacteroidia > Chitinophagales > Saprospiraceae > Neolewinella > Neolewinella xylanilytica. The sequence goes on along the minus strand of NZ_PTJC01000006.1, from coordinate 1,555,693 downwards.
GACCACTTGCGGTAGCCCATTCAGTAATTCACGAATTCAGCCATTCACCAATTCGTGTCGAGCGTAGCGAGTGAGGGCCTCGCCGACCACTTGCGGTAGCCCATTCAGTAATTCACAAATTCAGCCATTCACCAATTCGTTTCGAGCGCAGCGAGCGAGGGCCTCGCCGACCACTTGCGGTAGCCCATTCAGTAATTCAAGAATTCAGCCATTCACCAATTGGTGTCGAGCGCAGCGAGCGAGGGCCTCGCCTACCACTTGCGGTAGCCCATTCAGTAATTCGCTAATTCAGCCATTCACCAATTCGTGTCGAGCGTAGCGAGCGAGGGCCTCGCCTACCACTTGCGGTAGCCCATTCAGTAATTCACGAATTCAGCCATTCACCAACTCAATCCTCAACTCACTCCAAGATCCGAAAAGTAGTACGCCGGTTAAGCTGGTGCTGGGCTTCGGTACACCGCTCGCAGATACAGTCGGCGACGGGTTGGGTTTCGCCGTAGCCGCGGGCGGTGAGGCGCTCGGCGCTGATGCCCTGTTCGACGAGGTAGGTGACGGCGGCGGTGGCGCGGGCTTCACTGAGCGTTTCGTTGTAGCGATCGGTGGCGCGGCAGTCGGTGTGGCTACCCAGCTCGATGGAGATGTCCGGATTCTGGCGCAGCAGTTCGGCCAATTCATTTAGGGTGGGTTGGGCGTCTTCGCGGATAAAGCTTTCGTCGAGGTCGTAGTAGATATTTTCCAACACGATCTCGCGGTTCCGGAAGATCTTTTCGATTTCCAGTTCGAGCTCGTAGCGCTGCTCGGGATCGTCGGGGTCACGCGGCAGATTGCGGCTGCTGAAGCGGCCTTGGGCGGCGAGGTAGTCCGGTCGCTCGGCGCGGAATTCGTAGCGCTGGTCGTCGGTGAGCACCAGGCTCAGGACACCTTCCTCGTTGGTGGCCACGGTCCGGCTCTGTTCGCCGACCCGGGCCACGACCGTGGCATTGGGTACCGGGCGCAGACCGAGCACGCGGCTCGACGGATCAGTGGGATCCTCATAGATTTTTTCCACCACGGTGACGTCCAGCACGTTGCGGTACTCGATGGGCGTCGGATCCGGTGGCGGCGGGGGCAGCACGGTTTTGGTGTAGGCGTAAATATCGTCGCTGCCCGCCCCCCCGGGCCGGGAGCTGCTAAAGTAGCCGGTGGTCGTCGACCCGATGCCGGTGCCGTCGCGGCGAACGATGGAGTAAGCGAAATCGTCGGCCCCGCTGTTGATCGGCAATTTCAGGTTTTTCGGAGCGCTATAGCGACCGTCTCCCATGGGCCAGGTCCGGAAAATGTCGAGACCGCCCAGTCCTTCCAGTCCGTCGCTGGCGAAGTAAAGGGTGTCGGCGTCCAGGTAAGGGAACTGTTCGTTGCCGTCGGTATTGATGGCGCGGTTCATCAGGTCGGGGGTACCCCACTGTCCCTCGGGCCCCATTTCGACTTCGTAGAGATCGTAGCCCCCCCACCCTTCGGAAAGGTTGGCGGAGAAGACCATGCGCCGCCCATCCTCGCTAAGGGCGGGATGCATGTAGTTCGCGTCCGGGGTAACGAAGGGCAGCTTTTCGGCGGGTCCCCAACCTTCCCCCTGGCGCTCGCTGCGGTAGATGCCGCAGTAGGCATCCGCGCGCTTTTCGGGAGCGGTACAGCGGGTGAAGTACATGACGTTCCCGTCCGGACTAAAAGTTGGCGTCCCCTCGTTCGACTCGCTGTTTACGGTCGGGTTAAAGGCCTGGACGTCGCTTACTTCCGGATCCACGAGGAACAGATCACTGAAGCTGCGGCCGGTCCAGTTGTAGGTATCCTCACCGGTGGCGGCCGCCCGATCGCTGGTAAAGACCAGCCGGTCGTCGTAGCTCACCGCGGCGTAATCCGCTCCGGGGCTGTTAAAGCCGGCCGGGGTCACTTCGTATTCCTTTACTTCCTGGGCCTCCCGCTCGGCCATCAACCGCATCGCCATTTCCGCTCCGGCGATGTCCTTGCGGAATTCATAGCGGGAGCCGATCTCGAAGCCGAGATCGGTGAAGGTTTGGATCGCGTCTTCGTAGCGTTCGAGCCGCTTCAGGGCTTCAGCTCTTTCGCGCAGGGCATCGGGCCCCACCCCGTTGTCGTAGGCCGTCTGAAACCACTCGGCCGCCTGGTCGTCGTTGCCGGTCTCCCGGTAGCTGACGGCAAGATCCATAGCGATGGCACCCTGTTCCCCCCGGGTTTTCGCGCGCTTATACTCGCGTTGCAGCATCGGCACGGCCACGTCGTACTGCTTGCGGTCCACGGCCGTGGCGCCGTCGGTGATCTTGGCGGTATAGGTACAGCCGGCCAGGAAACTGACCACGAAAACAAAAAGAAGGTATCGGTGCATCGACTCGCGCTTTGCTACAAAACGACTGTAAGGTACCATAGTTGACGGGGCGCCGGGGCGCGGGTGCCGTGTACTTGACGAATATATACGATGATTCCGAACGACGATCAATTCCCGGGCGAAGCTTGATGGTTTAGGACCTACTTCACCCGGGTCCGGCAACACCCGGCGCGATCAGTCCAGTCGCATGCGGGCGTACGTGTGCAAACCGGTGCCGAGGTCGTGTAACTGAAGCAGATACTCCCCGGCGGTCCACTCACTTAGGTCGATGCCGTCGAGTATACGGCCGACCGGCAACTCCTTCAGTAGCGCCCCGCTCCGGCTTACGGATAACAGCTTCCGGTTGCCGGTAAGCCTGAGCCATAGGAACCGTCGGTCGGCCAGTCGAAGGTTTAGGGTAGCGGTCGGTGGAGGACTTCCAAAAAAGTCTTCTTCGGTCAGATCGTAACCCGCCACGGTGATGTATGTACGGTAAGACGCACTCGTCCGCGCATCTTCCACCGAAATGGGAATACGCCGGCTACCCGGGCCGGGAACGATAAGCAGGCGGGCGCCCCGGTATAGGACGTCCCGGTAAGCGAGGAGGGTATCGATCCGGAGCCATTCGTCGTCCACGTGTACGCGCACGCTATCTCCACCGAAACCATCGGGGCCGGGAGGGAGTCGAACGGTATCGAGCAGGGGCCTATCGACGTAACCCTGAATGCGGGTGTCGCCCCGCAGTGGATCCGGAAGGGTTGGCCTTAACCTGACCGAGCCATCCGACCGACTCGACAGGAGGGAACGATTAATTAGTTCGACATCATTGCTTCGCTCCCCTTCCGGACCGAATACCCAGATGCTATCCCGGATATAGACGGTATCCCTGCCGGCACCGTAGAGTATCGCCCGCACGAAAGCCTCCGCTCTTTTCAGTTCACGGCTTAACTTTATCGTATACCAGCTCACGGTAGCCAACCGACCGTTCTCATGATAGGTCGTATCCACCAGCTTAGGTTGCCCCAGGAGGCTTCCGCTAGCGGCGAGAAGGATGAGGACGAATAACTTCACGGCGGGTCTTTATCGATTGAAGTAGATGGTGGGCTTAGCGGTGTACGGATTATGCCGTTCCCGCGCTCCGGCGCCCAAATCCCTTTCCGAAAATAGGTGGTCGCACTGACAATCTGTCAGCTAATTTTACGTACCTTTGCGCGCCAAAGCGGTGTGTGATGTATAACGACAACCCTACCCTTACCGACCTGAATGCGAAATCCATCGACCTGACCAAACAGGGAGAGGTATTCGGTGAATTCGACCAAGCTACCGGAGACGGATCCAAACGCTTCTACATCGAGAGCTACGGCTGTCAGATGAACTTCAGCGACTCGGAGATCGTAGCCAGCATCCTCGGTGAGGCCGGCTACGGCCCGACCCGCGACCTGGAGGCCGCCGACCTGATCCTGATCAACACCTGCTCGATCCGGGAAAAGGCCGAGGAAACCGTTCGCAAGCGGCTGCGGGTATTCGACAAAGTAAAGAAGCGCAAGCCCGGCACCATGGTCGGCGTACTGGGCTGCATGGCCGAGCGGCTGAAGGCAAAGTTCCTGGAAGAAGAAAAGCTCGTCGACCTGGTCGTGGGCCCGGATGCCTACCGCGATCTGCCTACCCTGGTAGCCGGTGCCGAGGAGGGTGACAAGGGCGTCAACGTCTTCCTGAGCCGGGAGGAGACCTACGCCGACATCAACCCGCTACGGCTCCAGAGTAACGGCGTGACCGCCTTCATCTCCATCATGCGCGGCTGCGATAATATGTGCTCCTTCTGCGTGGTGCCCTACACCCGCGGCCGCGAACGCAGCCGCAACGCCTTCAGCATCGTGGCTGAAGCAACCGACCTCTACGAACGCGGCTTCCGGGAAGTGACCCTCCTCGGACAGAACGTAGACAGCTACAAGTGGACCCATCCGGAAACGGAGGAACGAGTCAACTTCGCCCAACTGCTGGCGATGACGGCGGCGGTGCACCCCGATCTGCGGATCCGCTTCAGTACCAGCCACCCGAAGGACATTACCGACGAGGTGCTGTACACCATGCGCGACCACGAAAATATCTGCAAGTACATCCACCTGCCGGTGCAGTCCGGCAACAGCCGCATCCTGGACCTGATGAACCGGACCTACGACCGCGAATGGTACCAGGCCAAAATCGACCGGATCTACGAGATTATGCCCAACTGCGCCGTCAGCTCGGACGTCATTACCGGATTCTGTACCGAAACGGAGGAGGAGCACCAGGATACGTTGCGCATGATTGCGTACGCTCGCTACAGCATGTCCTATATGTTCTACTACTCCGAGCGGCCCGGAACCCCGGCTGCCCGGAAATTCACGGACGACGTTCCCTTGCCGGTAAAAAAGCGACGGCTCCAGGAGGTCATCGACCTGCAAACCACCATCAGTAACGAACTGAACCAAAAGGACATCGGCAAAACGTTCAAGGTTTTGATCGAAGGAGAAAGCAAGCGGTCCGACAGCGACTGGAAGGGGCGTAACAGCCAGAACAAGATGGTGATCTTTCCCAAGGTCGCCGGTACCCGGACGGGCGACTACGTGCACGTAGTGATACACGAAGCCACCAGCGCTACCCTGTTAGGCACCCAACTCCGGTAACCGCAATCCTTCCCGAACATCCGTCCGCCTGTCCGGTACTTTCTACGGACGACATCCCGAATTATCATGGCCAACATTTCCAGCACCAAACGCCGTTACGGCATCGTCGGACGCTCCCCCGCTCTGGAGAATGCCCTGAATACCGCCTTGCGGGTTGCCCCCACCGAATTGTCTATCCTGATCACGGGTGAATCCGGGGTGGGAAAGGAAGTGTTCAGTCGCATTATTCACGACAACAGTCCGCGAAAGCACGAAAAATTCATCGCCATTAACTGCGGGGCCATTCCGGAGGGCACCATCAACAGTGAGTTATTCGGCCACGTAAAGGGTGCCTTCACCAACGCCTCCAACGACCGCAAGGGCTACTTCGAGTCGTACGACGGGGGCACCATCTTTTTGGACGAGATCGGCGAGATGCCACTGGATACCCAGACCTACCTGCTGCGGGTGTTGGAAAGCGGGGAATTCATCCGGGTGGGATCGAGTACGGTACAGCGCACGGACGTACGGATCGTGGCGGCAACCAACCGGAAACTGGACGAGCGCATCGCGAAGGGAAAATTCCGGGAAGACCTTTTCTACCGCTTGGCTACCGTCAACATCGAGCTGCCCAGTCTGCGGGAGCGTCCGGACGATATCTACCTCCTCTTCCGCCACTTCGCCAACAACTTCGCCGAAGCGCAGGGATTCGACCCCATCCAAGTTGACGACGAGGCCCGCTGGCTGCTGAACAATTACCAGTGGCCGGGAAATATCAGGGAACTGAAGAACGTGGCCGAACAACTCAGCATCCTGGCCGAGAAACGGGAGCTCACCGGGGTAGACCTGATGACGATGATGCCTAAACTTCGCGAACGCCACCTCCCGGCCAAGACCCTGAACGGCGACGGAAACGGGATGCAGGAACGCGAGATCTTGTATAAGGTCCTCTTCGACATGAAAAGCGACCTGAACGACCTGAAGGGGCTCATCTTCGAGTTGATCCGCAACAACGATCTGCGGGTGCCGGACATGGGCAAGATCCGTTCGCTTCAGTTGCCCGGCGCCTACCCCGACGCGGCCGATGAGATCGACCGCCGGGCCGGGGCCGACGTGGAGCACTTCCGCCCCGCGCCGGAGGATCCCATCATCGTAGACGGTAGCATGCAACGGGAGTACGAGCGCAGTGAGATCGTGGAGGAAGACCTTAGCCTGGCGAATGCCGAGCGCGAACTTATCCGCAAGGCGTTAAAGAAACACAACGGCCGGAGAAAGGAGGCTTCTAACGAGTTAGGCATTAGCGAGCGAACGCTGTACCGCAAGATCAAAGAGTACGAGATCAACGACTGAGCCCCGTGGCGGCCCGCAAACCTAAGTTGATACGGTGGCGTTACAGTCGCGTGCTATCGGCCGGCTTATGAAGCAAACTCCTTACACCCCCCTTCCCTATGCGTAACGAAGTAAAAATTGGAATTTTGGCCTTAGTGGCCATTTTACTGGCCTTTTGGGGTTTCAAATTTATCCAGGGAAGTAACCTGTTTTCTTCGTCTCAGGTCTACTTCGTCGAATACAGCGACGTGGCCGGCCTGACCGTCGGAACGCCGGTGCAGATCAGCGGGGTCAACATCGGCTCGGTCAAATCCATCAAACTCGATCAGCAAAAGAAGCTGGTGATCGTAACCCTGGAGGTGCGGGACAACGTCAACATTCCCGTCGGAACCCGCGCCTACATCACCACCGTTAGCCTCCTGGGGGAAAAGGCCGTGGTACTCGAGTACGACCGGCCCTGCTTCGGTGACGGCGACTGCGCCGAAAGTGAAACCTTCCTGGAAGGCTCCTCCAAGGGTATTCTCGCCTCCTTTCTCGGGACGGATCCCGACGCGGACCCCGCCGAAGGCATCAAAGCGCAGATCGGAGACGCCGTCGATAGCCTCCAGTGGACGCTGTTCAGCGAGAATAGTGACAACCCCATTGCCCGGGCATCCCGCGACCTGGCGGTCACCATGGAAAACCTGAAGGGCACCAGTAACCGGCTCGACCGCATCCTCGCCGCCAACAGCAACGACATCAACACCACTTTCGATAACCTCGCGAGCCTTAGTCGTACCCTCAGCGAAAACGAAGCCGCGATCGCCAGCATCCTGCAGAACACGGATTCGCTGACGCAGAACCTTAGCGGACTGCAACTGGAACAATCGATCGAGGAGTTCAATACGACCATCGCCAGCCTGCGGAGTACGCTCGATCAAGCGGACCGGGCCATTGGCGGCGTGAGCGCGGTCATCGAGGACGTCCAGAACGGTCAGGGCACCCTGGGCAAGTTGCTGACTAGCGACGAAGTATACAATCAGATCAACGACGCCACCCGCAGCGCCGATACGCTCTTCAACGATCTCCAGGAGCGGCCCTACCGCTACGTTCCTTTCAAGAGCCGGCGCCGGGTACTTAAGTTCGACCGCCGCGACGAAGAACTCGAAGAAGGTCGCTAAACCCGCTCCGCCATGCGTATTCTACGTGCCGAGGAACACCGCGCGCTGGACGCCGCGACGATGGAGCAGGAAGGCATCACCAGCCTGGAGCTCATGGAACGGGCCGCCACGGCCTGGTGTGGCCGTTTCCTGAAGGCGTATCCGGACAAAGACCGCGAGATCGTCGTGCTCTGCGGACCGGGAAACAACGGGGGCGACGGCCTGGTGATCGCCCGGTTGCTGCGCTTTGAAGCGTATACCGTAAGTGTTCTCTGGGCGGAAATTGCCAGCGGATCGGAGGATAACCTGACCAACCGCCGTCGAGCAAAGGATTCCGGAGTGCACATTCGTACCCTCAGCCAAGGGGATGCATTTCCTACGTTCCGACGGAATACCCTCGTACTCGACGCCCTTTTCGGCACTGGCCTCAGCCGGCCCATCGAAGGCTACTGGGCCGGGCTCGTACACCACGTCAACGAGCAAGCGGTCGAGCGGGTGGCCGTCGACCTGCCTAGCGGCCTCTATGCCGACCGACCTTCCGGGAGTGCGATTATCCGGGCCCACCGCACCTTCAGCCTGGGGTATCCGAAACTCGCGCTCTTTTCCCCTGCCAACACGCCTTACCTGGGCCACTGGGAACTGGTCCCCTTCCGGCTCGCCCGCCCGCGGGAGGCCGTGACCGAGCAGGCGAACAACATCATGCTTACCCGCCCGTTGGTTCGGCCCCTCCTGAAGGAGCGGTACGCCAACGACCATAAGGGGACCTTTGGCCACGCCCTGCTGATCGCCGGCAGTTACGGCAAAATGGGTGCCGCCGTCATCAGTGCCCGTGCCCTGCTGCGGGCCGGGGCCGGTCTCGTCACCACGCACATTCCGCGGGTCGGGTACGAGATCATGCAGATTTCCCTGCCGGAGGCGATGTGCGAGATGGACGACCACCGCTACCACTTCACTTCCGCCGGCCAGGTGGACGCTTACGATACGGTGGCGGTCGGTCCCGGACTGGGGAAGGACGAAGCCACCCAAGCCGGGCTTTTCCAATTGATCGAAGCCTGCGGAAGCCCGATGGTCATCGATGCCGATGCGCTGAACATCCTTGGCGAGCATACCGATATGCTTGCCCTGCTTCCGAAGGGAAGCGTACTAACGCCCCACCCCAAGGAATTCGAACGGCTATTCGGCAAGACCGATGACGATTTCGATCGGTGGGAGCTCCAGCGTCAAAAAGCCCGGGAGCTCGGACTGGTCATCTTGCTCAAAACCGGATATACTACTATTGCCACGCCGGACGGCACGCTCTACTTCAACACGACCGGTAATCCGGGAATGGGTACGGGCGGAACGGGCGATGCCCTCACCGGCGTAATCGCCGGACTGCTGGCCCAATCCTATTCACCCGTAGATGCCGCCCGCCTGGGCGTATACCTTCATGGCCTGGCCGGCGACCTCGCCGCGCGGGAGTTGCAACAGGAGAGCTTGTTAGCGGAGGACGTCGTGAGCCACCTGGGCAAAGCGTTCGGCAAACTGAGGCAGGGCGCTCAGTAACCGATCACCCGGCGAAGCACCCAGCGCCGCAACCAGAACGGCAGCAATTTGCCCGCCGTGGCGTACACCTTGGTATCCAGCCCCACGTAATGGTGGACCCGTTTATCCTGCAGGGTAGCGTAGATCGCTTCCGCGACGTCTTCGGCCGTCAGGCGGATATCGCGCTCGGGCAATTTTCGCAGGAATTCCCGGTTGGTCGCCATCATGTTGGTGCGTGCGTACATCGGGTTGACGTCGCAGACGTGGATGTCATCCTTCGCCCAACCGATATCCAGGCTTTCCGTAAAGGAATTAACGGCGCGCTTCGAGAGGCTATAGGCTACCAGCTCCGGGTTCCCGTGGAGGGCGGACGCACTGCCCAGATTGATCAGCCGCGCCCCGGGGGTATCGCGCAGCAACGGATAGGCGTGATAGGCCACGTTCATCGGCCCCTTGAGATTCACGTCTACGATGCGTAACTCGTCGGCCAGTTCACGTTGCTCGAATTCGCCCACTCCCATGATCCCGGCATTGTTGAGCAGTACGTGCATTCTGCCGCCGGTGTGCCGACCGAAGTAGGCAATGGCCTGGCGGCAATCCTCGGCGTCTGTCACGTCTAACCGCTGGGTGCAACACCTTTGCGCTCCGTATTCTTCCGCCATCTCGCTGAGCCCGTCTTCCGAAACGTCGAACAGCCCCAGGTAATATCCCTTGCTGGCAAACAGCCGCGCGCAAGCTCGTCCAAAGCCGCCCGCGGCACCGGTGATGAATATCGATTTTTGCATGGCCTGCAAGGTAGAAAGCGGGCCGAACAAATACGCTGGGGGTTGATTAAAGTACCGAAAGTCAAATACCCTACCCCATTGGAAGACGGAATAAACCAAAACCATCTCAACAACCTGATGCCCGACGCGGCCCTACAACTGATTGATCCCAGCCTCCCCCAGTTGTTAACGATCATGCCCCTTTCCCAGCGCCCCATCTTTCCGGGCACCGCACTCCCCATGACCTTTTCCGGACAGGACAAGCTGGCCGCCATAAAAATTGCCGTCGAGCAGCACGATGGATACATCGGCGCCGTACTCGAACGGGAGGGCAACGATGATGACTACCGCGAATCGATCTACCACGAGGTCGGGACGGCCTACCAGATCCTCAAGGTTATGCCGATGGGCAACAACGGCGTACAGGTACTTGGCCGAACGATCAAGCGTTTTCGCCGCCAACGCACCGTGCAAACCGAACCCAGCCTGCGCTGGCGGGTAGAATACGATAACCAGCCTAGGGTAAAGCCCGACGCGGAGCTAAAAGCCTACATGCTGGCCATCAGCTCCGACATCAAAAGCCTCCTGGCGCTTAACCCGCTTTTTCAGGAGCAGGTCAATATGGTGGTCACCCAGCTAAATTACGAGAAGCCGGGCCAGACGATCGACGTGATCAGCAATCTGGTCAGCTCCGAAAAAGACAAGCTGCAGGATCTGCTGGAAACATGGGACATCTCCGAGCGCGCCAAAATGCTGCTTAACATCATCAAGGACGAGCTCCAGGTCGCTAAGATCCAGTCCCGCATCAATAAACAAATAGAAGAAGGCGTCAACGCCAAGCAAAAAGAGTACTTCCTCCGCGAGCAACTCTCCGCTATCCGCCGTGAACTGGGCGAGGAACAGGACGACGGCGAGTCCATTTCCGAACGGATCATGAATATGCTCGACGGCAAGCAAATGCCCGAGCGCGTCCGGGAGGTCTTCGACCGGGAGATGAATAAACTCCGTACCCTCAACACCCAGAGCCCCGAATTCAACGTCACTCGTACCTACCTGGAAACGTTGGCCAGCCTGCCCTGGGGCGTATTCAGCCCCGACACCAACGACATCGCCGAGGCCCGACGCATCCTGGACGCCGACCACTACGGCCTGGAAGACGTAAAGGACAACATCCTGGAATTTCTCGCTACCATCATCAAACGGGATTCCGTGGCGGGCAGCATCATTTGCCTCGTGGGCCCTCCCGGCGTGGGCAAGACCAGTATCGGACAAAGCATCGCCAAAGCCCTTGGCCGCGAATTCTACCGCTTCAGTGTCGGTGGGATGCGCGACGAGGCCGAGATCAAGGGCCACCGCCGCACCTACATCGGTGCCATGCCCGGCAAACTGGTGCAGGCCATCGACCGGGCCAAGAGCAGCAACCCGGTGATCCTCATCGACGAGATCGACAAACTGGGCAGCGGCCAGGGCGACCCGGCATCCGCCCTGCTCGAAGTACTCGACCCGGAGCAGAACGATGGTTTCGTCGATCACTACCTCGACGTTCCCTACGACCTGTCGAACGTGCTTTTTCTCACCACCGCCAATCAACTCGATACCATTCCCGGCCCCCTGCGCGACCGGATGGAAATCATCCGACTCAGCGGCTACATCAAGGAAGAAAAGATCAAGATCGCCCAGCAGTACCTGATTCCGCGCCAGCTAAAGGAGCACGGCTTTGCTGCCGACGAGGTAACGTTCACGGATGACGCGCTGGACTTCCTCGTCGACCGCTACGCCCGCGAAGCCGGCGTCAGGAACCTCGAGAAGCAACTCCGCAAGATCATCCGCAAGCTGGTCCTGAAGCAGGCGGAATCGGCTCAGCATTCCTTCGAAGTGAACCGCGACACCATAAACGACATGCTCGGTCGCCCACGCTACAACACCGAGAAGCTGTACGACCAGTCCATTCCGGGGGTCGTCCTCGGACTCGCCTACACCGCCCTGGGCGGCGCTACGCTTTACATCGAAGCCAGTGGCATACCAGCCGAAAATCAAGGGTTTCGGCTTACCGGTCAGCTCGGGGACGTCATGAAGGAAAGTGCCCAGATCGCCCTCAGTTACGTCAGGTCAATTTTAAGTCGTGCGGGATCCGACTACTTCGATAAGCACCAGATTCACCTGCACGTACCGGCCGGCGCCACCCCCAAGGACGGTCCGAGCGCCGGGATCACCATGGCGTTGGCGCTCTACACGCTGGCCACCGGACAGCCGGCCCGCGACGGCCTGGCCATGACCGGTGAGCTAACGCTGACCGGCCGCGTGCTCCCCATCGGCGGGGTGAAGGAAAAGACGATCGGGGCCCGCCGGGTAGGGATCGATACCCTGATCTTCCCCGAAGAGAACCGCCGCGATTACGAAGACCTGGACGAATACCTCCGGGAGGGGCTCACCGCCCACTTCGTCAGTAAATTCGATCAGGTCCTCGAGGTCGCGCTGGAGACTACGCCGACTTCTTCCGTTTCCGTGGTGTCTTAAAGAACTCCTTAAGCTGCTTGTCGGTCATGAAGTCGTAGTCCGTCCAGGTAGCCACGGTGGTCTTTTTGATGTCGCGGTAGTCCTTACCCCGCTTGTTCGTGTGCACCTTGATCAACCGCTTGGTGTAGCGGATGGCGAGGCGGCGCAGTTCCTGGTTGAATTGCTCGTTGGCAAAGATCTTCATGTAGATCGGGAACTGCTTGCCGGTATGGGCGAACCAGTCGTTGTAATCGTCCGTGCCCAGGCTGGCGGCGTAGGTATCGAAGTAGGCCAGGATCGTCTGGCGGATGTTCTCATTAAACTCGCTCAAACCCTGTTGCTTCAGGACCTCCTCTTGTATCGCTTCCTGCACTTCGGGCTCGGTATAGCCTTCGTTATGAATCTTGTCGGTCAGGTTGAAATAAGCGGTCAGATCGTCGTCGATGGTGCGGTCGATGAGTTCGCCCAGGTTCAGTTCCTCGAGTTGGCCGAAGGTGATGGTGGGGTCGTTCTTTAACCGCAGGAGGAACGTCATCACCTGCTGCTCGACCCGGTCCGAATGCGCCTTCCGTTCGCGGCTCAGTACGTTCTTGATGGCTTCCAGGGCCTCTCCCTCGGGGCTGAGGTAAGCACCGTAAATGAGGATAGGTTCAACGATCTCCTTGCGGCCCGTATAGTCCTCGTTCGTGGCCATGTCGTACAGCGGCCCGGGAAGCGCGTCGTTATTCAGCCCTTCCTGGGAGATCCGGTAAAGGAGAAAATTCACCAGGTGATCGGTGTGGGAGATCAGCTCGTTCTCGGCCAGGGGAAAGGGCGCGTACTGGTAGTTGCGGCTGCGGAACTGCCGCTGGTAGCGCAGGAAGATCTGCTTACGCCCTTCGGTGGTGCGGGCATTGTCTGCCTTCTGGGACAGCAGGAACTGGCGGACGCGCTTGGTCGGGATTTCATCGATAAGGCCGGTGACGTAGATATCGCTGCTCAGCGCGAACCCGACCTGCACGGCCTGCCCGATGCGGCTCCGCAGCTGGTCAAAGTTGACGTTCCCCGCGATGTAGGATAAAATCTCACCGAAATGGTCGTTTTGCCGGGAATAAAAGAATTGGGCGTTGATCTGTGGGCGAAGCACGCTATAGCCGAGTACCCGGGGGAGGAACAAACCCTCGAAACGATCGTCTAAAAGGTAACGCTCGAACGATTCGATCTCGAAGGGAGAATAGTGGTTGATCTGCTCGTGGGCGGCCTCGAGTTGGGGCTCGAATTCCGCCTTCAGGGCCTCGTAGTGCTCGTCTTCCTCCTCTTCCAGGTATTGGGCGAGGGTAGGACTTGCCTGGATGGCCTCGGCAATCGAGTCCAGGTGGGCCTTATAGGTATCGTTCAGTTCGTACATGACGGGTCGTTTAGCTTAGTAAAAGAAAACCCGGTAGTGCCATTTAAGGCATTACCAGGGTCTGGCGGCTCCCGTGAGCGCGCTTGTCCGGCGAAGATACGGAAAAATGGTCGGCCGGCGGGATTGTTTGGCCGTAAGTAGCCAGACTTTCGGACGGGGGTACGGTACCATGGCGCCGGAGCGCGGGTTTTAGGCGGCCCGTCGGGATGGGATGCGATCTACCCAACGAAATCCAGTAAGTGACCGACACTTTCGACGGGGGCAGGCGGAACACCGATGTATACCGTAACAATTCGCAACTGCAATGCATCCATAACGTTATCTTACCAACAAAACTCGGTTATGTCCATCGCACTCATTGTTATATTAGTCCTCGCCCTCCTAATTATAACCGGTAGCTTCTTCACCGTACGCCAGCAGAGTGCCGCCATCCTGGAGCGCCTCGGTCGCTTTCAGTCCATCCGCGGATCCGGCCTGCATTTTAAGCTGCCTTTCGTAGACCGAGTGGCGGGCAAGGTCAGTTTGAAAGTTCAACAGCTGGACGTTAACGTAGAAACGAAAACCAAGGACAACGTCTTCGTGAAGCTGAAGGTCGGCGTGCAATTCGCCGTGGGCCCCGAGAGCGTATACGACGCCTTCTACAAACTCGATAATCCCTACGAGCAGATCAATTCCTACATCTTCGACGTCGTACGGGCCGAAGTGCCGAAAATGAAGCTCGATGATGTCTTCGAACGGAAGGACGACATTGCCAACGCCATCAAGCTGGAGCTCCAGGATGCCATGAACAGCTACGGCTACAACATCGTCCGCGCGCTCGTCACCGACATCGATCCCGACGCTACGGTCAAAGTGGCGATGAACCGGATCAATGCCGCCGAGCGTGAAAAACTGGCGGCCGAGTACGAGGGCGAGGCCGACCGCATCCGGATCGTTGCCAAGGCCCGCGCCGAAGCCGAATCCAAGCGCCTCCAGGGTCAGGGTATCGCCGATCAGCGCCGCGAGATCGCCAAGGGCCTCGAAGAATCCGTCGACATCCTTAATAGCGTAGGCATCAACAGCCAGGAAGCTTCGGCCCTCATCGTCGTCACCCAGCACTACGATACGCTGCAGAGCATGGGCGAGAACGTGAACTCTAACCTGATCATGCTCCCCAACGCCCCCACCGCCGGGTCGGATATGCTCGCCAACATGACCGCCAGCTTTATGGCCAGCCAGAAGATGGGCGAAGACATGAAAGAGCAGAGCGACAAGCTAAAAGCCGAGAAGAAGCGCAAGAAGATCGAGTTGGAACGATAGTTGAAGGTTTTAATCACCGGTCCGGAATCATCCGGTAAATCTTCGCTCTCCCGGTCACTCGCCTGGTGCCTCGACGGTATTTTCGTAGCCGAGCAGGCGCGCGAATACCTGCACGGCCTTGACCGGGAATACACTTTCCCCGATCTCGCCGCTATATGGTCGGCCCAGCTGAATACCGAAACCCAGGCTGAGCGGTCCGGTGCTTCCACCTTGATCTGCGATACCGGCCCGGAGGTGATTTACATCTGGTCGCTGGTCAAATTCGGCCGGGTAGCGCCGGCGGTGGAAGACGCCATGCGTTCACGTTGCTACGATCTCACGCTTCTCTGTACCCCCGATCTCCCCTGGGAAGCCGATGCACTTCGGGAAGCGCCCGATGCCAATGACCGCTGGGCGCTATTCGAACGGTACCGGACGCTACTCCCGCATGCCATCATCATCCGGGGCGATGACCGGATACGTCAAGCATTGCAGGCAGTAAGCGGGATTAGGTAATACCTTAGCGGCATGGGTAGATACCTTTTACTGGCCCTGGTTGCGCTGGTCCTGTTGTGCCACCACCTATACTTTTTTTACGGGCATTTTGGCGCCGATGATATGACGTACGCCAAGATGGCGTATCACCTTTACCGGGGGGAAATGGACTTTACCCATCCGTTTACTTTTCGCATCGTCCCCATTTTTTTTATCGGACTCAGTTATCAGCTGTTCGGCGTAAACGATCTGGCCTCCGCCCTGCCCGCGATGCTCTGCTCTCTCGGTGTGGTCGTCCTGCTCGTATTCAAACTCCGCAGGGAATCGCTATGGATGGCTCTCTTTGCCGTATCCGGCTATTTTGGGATGCGTTGGAATTTCTTTTATTCCGACAAGCTCATGGCCGATGTCTACGTGAGTCTGGCCGCATTCGGGGCCTGGGTAGTTTACCTTGAACACCGAAAATCAGCGGCAAGGGGCTACCGAGCAGCCATCCTGGCCGCCGCCCTGCTGTTCATCGCTTTTAACGCGAAGGGATCGATTATCTTGCTGGCACCGCTGTTCGTCGGGTATATGGTGGTTGACTTTGCCCGAAAAAAACTTCCTTCGTTCTGGGTCTCCTTCCTCGCCACTTCCGCTGCGCTATTAGGCCTTTATTTACTCGGAAGCCAACTCCTGTTTGGCTCCGCCCTGACGCGGTTTGAAGTGATCGAGCAGCACCGCTACCTGAACCCGTGCTCCTACGATCAACTGCCACTGTCGTACTTAATCGATCGGCTCACCTTGGAATATTGGGCCTTGCTAGTGGACAGTGGTTTTGTCATTCACGGCGTGATCTCCCTTACGACCTTACTGGTCGTGACGCTGCGGGGAAAGGTCCACGGCGACACGCTGCTGTATCCTCTGACTTCAGTGCTGTGCCTACTATCGATCAACTTCATGACCATCAGTTTCGATTCCTACAATCCGGTTTGCCGGGATCCCCGGCATATCATCATGTTCGCACCCATTCTGAGCGTATGCAGCGCGTACTGTATCGCAACGATCTGTGCGAGCTTCAGCATCGCAACCGACGCGCTTTGGTTTCGCCTCCTCGTTGGGGCAGCGTGTATTTTGTTGCTGTATCCGAGTTACAAATTGGCCGAATACAGCCAGACGCTGCGGTACCCCGAGGTCCGCGATCGGCTAACATCCACCCTGACCCGGCTGGAGGGCCCCGCGGTAGTCTACGGATCCCGGGTTACGAAGACCCTCAGCGAATACGTACTCGGGTTTGAGGAAGAAGCTCGGGGTTTGCGCTTTGTGGATTATTTGGAGTTGCCCCGGTGTGAAGATGTCGGCTCCGACACTGCCCGCATGGTGGTCCACACCTGGTATACCGATTGGCACGCCGAGGTTGAAAGAAGCGAAATTGACTCGGCAATACTCCAGCGCGGATGGAGCCGCTCTCCCCATCCGCTGACGACCGACCAAATGAGCATCGACTACATCCGATGTGCCGCGGAAGCATACGACGCGGACTAAAGCGCCGGCTTGTCCAGCCGAGCCAGTATATCCTCCAAAAACCGCCGGTGATTCGCCAATCGCGGCACCTTGTGCTGACCGCCCAACTTCCCCTTATCCCGTAGCCAGCCGCGGAAGAACCCCGTTGGCAGCACGGTTAGTTCGTGGCGGGTAATGGCGAAATCGTTCGACCGTTTAGCGGCGTAGTTGTTGTTGCGGTTGCGGAGGGCCTCGTCCAGCACACGATTAAAGCGGTCGAGATCCGTCGGTGGCCGTTCAAATTCCACCAGCCAATGGTGGCGCCCTTTTCTTCCGACCTCGATGTACTCCGGTGCCACGGTAAAGTCCCTTACGATGGCGCGCACCGTTTCGCAGGCCTCCATGAGGGCGCCCTCGGCCTCCGACCGGAGCAAGTCCTCCCCGAAGGCGTTGATGAATTCCTGGGTGCGACCGAGGATCCGGATGCGGTAGGGATCCGTCTCCGTAAATTCAATCAGGTCCCCCATCGGATAGCGGTACAGTCCGGCCACCGTGGAAATCAGCATTACGTAAGTGGTATCCGTCCGTACGCCCGCCAGATTCACCGCCTCAAGGTCGCCACGCTGGTAAGCTTCCCAAGGGATAAATTCGTAGTAGACCCCGGCGGTCAGGAGCAGGAGCATCGTGCGGAGATCGTCCCGGTCCTGCACGGCGAAGAATCCTTCCGTGGCATTATAAATCTCCTGGAATATGAATCCTGGCCGGGGAAAAAGCCGCTCGAACTGGGCGCGGTACGGCTCGAAATTTACGCCACCGTGCTTGAAGGCCGCTGCCCCCGGCCATACGTCCAGCATGTTGTCTCCGCCGTGGATCTCCAGTATGCGTCGGTAAAGCGGCAGGTTCCACGTCGGCACTCCGCCGAGGATGGTAATCCCGGGCTCGCGGGCGGCCAACTGGGCGATCTTTTCAATCTTGTCCTCGTAACTCGGGGCCGTAGCCAGCTCGATATCGGGGATGTAGAACGGCCGCATGATGCGCGGGATGCTCTTGATGATGATGGCGCTGATGTCCGCCTTCGGTAACCCGGAAGCATGGTGAATCCCCTGGAACGCCCCACCGATCAGTAAATTCTTGTGGCTGAATACCTGGACGGATTCGTCTTTATCGTACAGTATCGCCAGGCTTAGCCAGCTTCCCTTCAGGTGAATGTCCCGTACGGCCGACTGGGGCACCGGCAGGTACTTCACAGATCCGGTAGTGCCGCTGGTCGTGGCAATCCAGGCAGCCGGGTCGGCGGTGAGGGTGTCGAGTTCGCCGCCCAATACCCGTTCGATGTAGGGAGCATGATCGTCGTAGTTCCGCACGGGAACCCGCTGGGAGTAGGAGCCGAGATCCTGTAGGATGCGGTCGAAGTGATGATCCTTCCCAAAGGGGGTAGCTTGGTTCGCTTGCAGCAATCCCTGCAGGGTTCGTTGCTGCAGCACTAAGGGTTCGTCGAAGTGCGCACGAATCTCTTTCCGGTACCTGCCGAGGTAGGTTTTAAAAATGGAATTGACGACACGGAGCATGACCTAAAGAATTTCCAATAACTCCCGCTTGCTTTCCAGGGACCGTTGGATGTGGGGCAGGCGTTTCCGGGTGTGTTCGTAGCCGACGTCGTGCAAATCCGACAGCCGGTTGAGGTTAAAGATATGATAATCGTTGAGCGTGCTGGGCTCGAGGACTACATCACATAATTCAGCGGAAGGCAGGGTGTTCGCCATAATGCTCAGATCGAAACACCGCCACACGATGCCGATCACCGTCTTGACATCCGCCGCTTTCAGATTTTCGTAGGGCATAAGGTTACTGCCGATGATAAAATCCGCCTGGTTCAGCAGGGGCCGGACCGGCATATTCTCGATCACCCCGCCGTCCACGTACTGGGCCCCGTCGATCACCACCGGGCGAAACAAAAAGGGGATCCCACAGCTCGCCGCCACCAGTTCGTGGAGGGGTCCCCGGTCGTGGCATTCCAGCTGTCCGGTGTTGAGGTTCGTTACGCCGACGTAGAAGGGGTACTTCAGTCCGTCGAAACTATTATCGGGGATGACCGTAGCCAGCCGTTCCTGCAGGTAGTAGCTACTGGTCAGCCCCGTCAACGGCACCCCCAGTTTGTAAAATCGAAACAGCGACGACCGCAGCGCGAAATCCATCATATCGTCCGGCGATACCCCCGCGCAGTACAGGGCGCCGACCAGGGCCCCCGCGCTTACGCCCACCACTTTCGTAGGTACGATGCCGGCTTCGAGTAGGGCCCGCAGTGCTCCGATGTGCGCCGCTCCCCGCGCTCCGCCGCCCGAAAGCGTTATGCCGATTGTTAGCTTGCTCATGCATTCATACAGACACCCCGGGAGCACCCCCGGTTCAGCCACCAACCTTTGCCGAAAGGTCGCGTTGCAGTGGATATGGAAAATCTCAGTAACAAGACCGCCTACGTCACTGGCGGCAGCAAAGGAATCGGCTACGGTATTGCCGAAAAATTAATGGCTAACGGCGTAAACGTGGTGATCACCAGCCGCAGTGAGGATTCGGCCAACCGAGCAGCAACCAAGCTCAACGGCCTCGGACATCCCGGAAAGTGTACCGGCGTGAAAGCTGACGTCCGCAACCTCACCAGTCAGCAACAGGCCGTAGAAAAAGCCAAACAGGCATACGGAAGCCTCGATATCGTGGTGGCCAACGCCGGAGTAGGCCACTTCGCCCCCATCCAGGAAATGAGCCCGGAGCAGTGGAACGAAACCATCGACATCAATCTCACCGGCACGTTCAATACCATAAAGGCCTCCGTCGACGAGCTCATTGCCACGAAGGGCTATTTCTTCACCATCGCGAGCCTCGCGGGAACCAACTTCTTCGCCGGCGGAGCCGCCTACAACGCCAGTAAATTCGGTGTCGTAGGCTTCACCCAGGCCGTTATGCTCGATGTCCGGAAACAGGAAGTGAAGTGCACGACCATTATGCCCGGCTCGGTGGCCACCCACTTCAACGGCAACGAACCCGACGACAGTGACGCCTGGAAAATCCAGATCGAAGACCTCGGCCAGCTCGTCGTGGACCTGCTGAAAATGCCCGCACGTACCTTGCCCAGTAAGGTGGAGGTTCGCCCCGCAGTGCCTAAATCGTAGCGCTTCGCGCTCCGGTTAGTTCGTTATGCTTTTACTCGGCTTCGCCGGTTAGTGCAGGTGTACTCGCGTACCCCACGCTCACCGACGAAGCCATTTTTTTTCATCCACAAGCGATGCAGAAAAGTCTCTGAATTTACGCGGCCTTGGACTTGCGAAAACGAACAGCGACCAAAGGGAGCCACTACCCGACTAACAGCGACCAAAGGGAGCCACTACCCGACTAACAGCGACCAAAGGGAGCCACTACCCGACTAACAGCGACCAAAGGGAGCCACTACCTTACTACAGCGACCAAAGAAAGCCACTACCTTACTACAGCGACCAAAGGAAGCTACTACCCGACTACAGCGACCAAAGGGAGCTACTACCCGACTAACAGCGACCAAAGGGAGCTACTACCCGACTAACAGCGACCAAAGGAAGCCACTACCCGACTACAGCGACCAAAGGGAGCCACTACCCGACTACAGCGACCAAAGGGAGCTACTATCCCCTAATCGTTCCCGCTTTCGGAAGAATCCTCCCCGGTCCCGATATGCTCACTCGGATCCACGGCCTGGGTTTGCCGAACGACCTTATCGATACGCGTAGCAAGTACCTGGTGATCATAGGCGGAATTCCGGCTAAGCACGTTGGACATCAGCGCCACCAAATAACGGGCCCCGTCAGGTTGCTCTACGATGGCGATGGAGTTCATGTAGTTCATGCGGTTACCCTTGTATTTGCCGCAGCTCGTACCCGGCTTACATCCGTAGAGGCTTCCGGACTTAAAGTAAACGGCGGCGGAGTCCAGCACCGGGGCGTGGGCGTAGCGGATCCGGCGGTCGGTCATGTAGAGCAGCCGCTTCAGTTCCAGACTGGAGGGGGCATCCACTACCCTACCCGACTCCAGGGCGGTCAGCCACTGCATGAGGCCGCGGACGGTACCTAGGCTCCCCCCCTTAGGAGGAACGATGCCGCTAGCCCCGCGGGTGAACATCGTACCCAGGCGCCAGGCGTCGCCGTCGATGCCCATGTCGCGCAGCGGGCCGTTGACAATATCCTCGCCGATGTCGCGCAGGGTGGTTCGGTCGGTGGTCCGGAAGTAGTCCATCATCTCATCGTAAGTGAGTTCCGGGTAATCCGCTCCGAATACCCGCATGAGCAGGGCTTCCCGCCAGACGATGCTGGCCGCGCCGTTATTGCTGACGGAAAGCATATGGTCCACCCACTGGTAGAGGTTGAAGCGGTCGTTCTCATCGACACGTTTGCGGGCGTAGTTTTCGGTTTCCGGATTGAAAAGCGGGATGGTGTGGTGGTCGTAGACGCCGAAAGGACCCGCCTGCACGACTTTTTCCTCCATCAGATCCCATCGCTTCTGGATGCTGTCGGGATAGAGGTTCTGGAGCTCGCAGAAAAAAGCGGTGGCCACGGCGAGCTTTCCCACGCTGCCGGGCTGGTAGCCGGCGGTGGGGTTGCGTTCGGCGTAGCGGTAGGGTTTTCCGGGAGTCATATCGAAGACCGCCACGGAATAGGACGGGTGCATATTCGGAAAGATCTGCTCGATCTCTTCCTGCAGAGAGGCGTCCACCTCGGGTAGTTCGAAGACCGGATCGGCCATCAGGTTCAGGCGGATGTACTCCAGGCTGTGTCGGCTACCGTAGGGCAGCGTGCGCACCAGGCGGGTGCTATCCATCCGTTGCAGGCGCAGCAGCCGTTCGATACCGGTATCGGCGTAGCCCTCGATGGGATAGGAACCAGCCGGTTGCCAGGGAAAGACAACGGCGACGAGTACGGCCAGAAAAAAAGAAAGTCGGAAAGGGCTACATTTCATAAGAAGCAGAGGTATGCAAAACTTCTAAACTAAATCGCCTGCCCGTTTCATTTGTTTCATTCGGGCGCCGGGGCGCGGGTGCCGTGGCTCTCCGGACGGGTCAAACCGGCCACTAAATTACTTCCGGTTCAACCATTTAGCCGCTACCGCGATTTGTAAGCAGAAGCCTTACCTTCACACGCTAAAATCAAGCAATATGCCCGCTACGGAAACCCGTACCAACAACTATAAAGTTAAAGACATCAGCCTCGCCGACTGGGGCCGCAAGGAAATTCGCCTGGCGGAAGCCGAAATGCCCGGACTTATCGCCCTGCGCGAAGAGTACGGACCAAGCAAGCCGCTGGCCGGTGCCCGTATCGCGGGATGCCTTCACATGACCATCCAGACCGCCGTCCTCATCGAGACCCTCGTAGAACTTGGCGCCGAAGTCACCTGGTCGAGCTGCAACATCTTCTCCACCCAGGATCATGCCGCCGCCGCCATCGCGGAAGCCGGCATCCCCGTTTTCGCCTGGAAAGGAATGAACGAGGAGGAGTTCGACTGGGCCATCGAGCAGACGCTGCGGGCCTTTTCCGACGGACAGCCCCTCAACATGATCCTCGACGACGGTGGTGACCTCACTAACATGGTGCTGGATCGCTTCCCGGAGCTGGTCGGTGAAATTCGCGGGTTGTCCGAAGAAACCACCACGGGCGTACACCGCCTCTACGAGCGGATGAAGAAGGGCACCCTCCCGATGCCCGCCATCAACGTCAACGACTCGGTTACCAAGTCGAAATTCGACAACAAGTACGGCTGCAAGGAATCGGCCGTGGACGCCATCCGCCGCGCTACCGACGTCATGATGGCCGGTAAGGTCGCCATCGTTGCCGGCTACGGCGACGTAGGTAAGGGTACCGCCGCCAGCCTCCGGGGTGCCGGCGCCCGCGTGATCGTCACCGAAATCGATCCGATCTGCGCCCTGCAGGCCGCCATGGACGGCTACGAGGTGAAGAAAATGGACAACATTGTTCCCCGCGCCGACATCATCGTCACCGCAACGGGCAACTTCAACATCCTGAGCGAGCGCCACTTCCGCGCCATGAAGGACAAGACCATCGTCTGCAACATCGGCCACTTCGACAACGAGATCGACATGGCGTGGCTGAACAAGAACTACGGCCACACGAAGGATAACATCAAGCCCCAGGTCGACCTCTACAACATCGACGGCAACGACGTGATCATCCTCGCCGAAGGCCGTCTGGTCAACCTCGGCTGTGGTACCGGTCACCCCAGCTTCGTGATGTCCAACAGCTTCACCAACCAGGTCCTCGCCCAGATCGAACTCTGGAAGAACAGTGGTGACTACGAAAACAAGGTGTACATGCTACCCAAGCATCTGGACGAGCAAGTAGCCCGCCTGCACCTCGAGAAAATCGGCGTCGAACTGGAAGACCTCACCGCCGAACAGGCCGAGTACATCGGCGTGGAGCAGGAGGGGCCGTTTAAGCCTGAGCATTACCGGTATTAGTCTTTTAGTCTTTTAGTCGGCTTCGCCGGGTAGTAGTCTTTTAGTCTTTTAGTCGGCTTCGCCGGGTAGTAGTCTTTTAGTTCTTTAGTCTTTTAGTCGGCTTCGCCGGATAGTTCTTTAGTAAGCCCCGGGTACCGTGACGGTATTCGGGGCTTGCCATTTGGGTGAGGAGGGAAAACGGCGGAGACTCTGATATGCCGGGAATTCCGCAACCCTTACCGTACGACCGGGTTGAATGAGAAACTCCCCCCATGAGCAAACCTAACGAAGGCGCCACGCCGCCTACCTGGAAATTGATGCTGGTTAAGTGGCTTGGGCTCTTCCCCCCCTTGCTTGCCGTGGCGTATGCACTCCAGTGGCTCGGAGTGGAGCCGCTTTGGTGGAAGTTGATTCTGGAAACGGCCGTACTGGTTCCCTTGCTGAACTACGTGATCGCGCCTTTGGTCGACGGTCTCTTTTCGGAGTGGTTGTACGCGGGGATCGACGAGGAGCAGCAGAAAAAGGGCATCCATATCGGTAGCTGATCCGCCCCTTATTTCGTTTGTCTTTCCTTAAAAACCAATTGGAGGTTTTCGGCCTTCGCCTTATCCACGAAAAACTGCCGGAATGCATTGTACTCGTCCGCCGGTAACTCAACGGGCTCTAGCCGGAGCGTCCGTGTCCAGACGATTTCGTTTCCTACCAGTTTGATTTTAGCCTGATACTCCCCTACGGGGTGGGTGTACACCAGCGGATCGGTAAAGAGTCCGGTTTCGATTTCCAGATTTTCCGGGAAGGTTATCCGGATGGTATCGACGAAGTAGCGGGCATCCGAGTATACCAACGGTAGCTGACGGTCGGTCATTTGATCGGGCACCCAGTCAATCGGGAAGGGATTGACAGCGACGAACTTGCGGCTGCCCATCTTGCGGACGCGGTTGCGCAGCGAGGTAGTATACGCCATCTCTACCTCGGGCCTCGCTTCCGATACCTCATAGGTGTAGGCACTTCCGGTGACATCCGGCAAATAGTTATGCTGATGCAGCCAGTCCAACTGATCCTGTCGATTGCCGATGTAGGCGCCGAGCTGACGGAACGTTTCCTGGGCCGCGCCGAAGTAGGTAGCCCGGTAATCGAAGGACATTTCGTTCGCTTCCGTAATCGCTAGCCGGGTGGAACGTACGTGCCCGTGATCGCCCGGCCGTAGGGATGGCGTGCGGGCCAACTGGCCACCGTCGGGGGTGATCCAGAGGACGTTGCGGTCTTCCTTATCGTCGGAAAGATAGCCGGTGGGCTCATCGGTGCTGGTACACTCCAGGTACATATCCTCGGAGGGAACGTACAGAACCATGTGGTTGAAAAGGGAAATCGCGAAGTCCTCCGGAACGTCCAGGTAGGGGCGGTCGGACCGGTGGATCAGTACGGGAAAAGAGGGGATGCCCACCTCCCGTAGCATGGCGCCCATATAATTGCTCAGGGCCTTGCAGTCACCGTAGCGATTTTCATCAACGTAGCTGGCACTGAACGGTTGCCACCCTCCGATGCCGAGTTGGATGCTGACGTAGCGGCATCGTTTTTGCATAAACCGGTAGAGCCGGTCAATCGTATCCCGGCGGGTGGTAGCGGGCTCGACGGTTTCGTGTACCTCGGCGACGAGTCGGGGGGGAAGCTCGTCCAGCCCATCCATGATCCGGTAGATGAACCCACCGAAGGTATTCCAGTTACGGAAACTGCCCCGGTAGTCGTCGATCTGGAAATCATTCAGTCCAATTAAAACATGCGGGAGCGTTTCCCATTCGGACGGACAAAGGGGCTCCGACACTTCGGCGGTGCGATTTCGGATCTCCCAACGGTAGGTCTTCACCTTACCATCGGAAGTCATTTCCGGCTCCCCTACCCCGTCCCCGCGGTATAGCATCTCGTTTTCCAGGGGGATTTTGGCCACAAAAGTGGATGCGATCAGGGATTGATTTCGCGCCACGGGAACCCAGTTGGGGAAGTTCATCATCGCGAAATCGGACAGCTTTTTTTCCACCGTTACCGTAATCGTAGCGGGGTAGCTCACTACGGGCACGGTAACGTGTTTGACCCAGGAATCATCGTGGAAGTTGTCACTATTCATCCGTTCGTCGGTGATATCCCGTTTAGCCGCGGTAAAGAACGCTCGTCCGAACGCGTCCGTAGCGGCAACCTCGAAAGTGGTAATTTTCGTGTCGCCATCGTAGCGCTCACCGATTAGGTGTTCGCGATCGTGCTTACCGTTCAGGAGGGTAATGACCTTGCGGTAGCGGACCGTTGCCGTACGGGGGGAAGTGACCTCGTATTCCAGGTCGTAAGACTGGATGACGGAGTGGGCACTTTCCCGCAGGCTGTCGGGAATAGCCAATAGTGCAATCGCATCCGATTGGGCGTTCACCTGCGCTCCGGCGCAAAAAAGGAACAACGGGATAAAGAAAAGCAATCTCATTTAGCCGTTTTTTTCAGTACCAGCGGGGTTTCCTGCAATTCGATTACCCGCCGGAACATGTCCCGCAAGGCACCATACTCTTTGGCGAGGTAAAGCGTTCGGGCCATCTGCACGGTGAAGGAAATGGTCACCGTGCCGGGTACGCCCTGCTGCACGGAATAAACGGCGCCCATGCTGCCATCTTCGGTTTTAAGACGAAGGGAAGAAGGAACCTCTTCCAGGTCGTAGCCTTCGGGCAGGTGGATGGTGGCGATGTAGCGCTGCTCCCACGGATAGGGAAAATCGATGGGCAGGAACCGCTCCTCGGCATCGGCCAATTCGCCGTCGAGCATGGGTAGCAGTACCGGCTGTAGATACAGGTAGTCGTTCATGGCCTGGCCGGCGGGAACGATCAGTTCGGCCTGGAAGTCGAGTTGTTCCGGACGGCCAATTTGTTGGTCGGTTACTTCGAAAGAGGTCACCTGGGTTTCCGGTAGGTGGGCGACGAGTTCCCGCACCACCGGCGCGGCTTCCGGCGCCGTTTCCTCCGCCAGGCGGCTACGCCCCGAGAAGGCGTAATAATTATCCAGCCGCCCCTTGAGCTTAGTCTGTGAACGGCCGTCCGGTGCCACGTGCATTTCCACCATCGTCACTTGCCGGGAAGAAGGCACCTCGATGTCGATCCAGCGGGGGTTGTCCTTGTCTCCCACCCAGGCCCGGTGGTTTAGCGCATCCTCCCGGGGAAGACCGGGCGGGCGGTTCGGATCGTTGGCATCCAAAAGTAGGGGCAACCCGTCTACCTCGGTGTACACCATGAGGTGGTTGAATTGATCGAGCAGCGGGTACTGTTCGATGGGAGCACCGGTATTGCGGAGCGAAACCAACAGCGGATGGGCCTCGATACCGGCTTCGTTCAGCAGGCTCAGCAGCATGATGTTGAGGTCGGCGCTGTTGCCGATTCGGGTGTCGAATATCTGGTTGGGCGAGCCGGTGGCCAGGAAAAAGTAGTCTCCGTTCCAGTTAATATTTTTGGTCACGAAGCGGTAGGCGGCGGTGATCTTTTCCCGGTCGGTCGGCAGCGCGGTCATTTCTTGCTCGACTGCCTTCCAGACCTTGCCGTAGTTGATCTTGTTGCGATAGTACCGGCCGAAGTCCTGGCGCTCCTGCAACTCCTTCACGGTCTCCTCCCAATCACCGAAGACCGTCTGCTTTCCACCGGTCGGGTAAGTAATGTTCTGGAGCTGCAACTGAATTTTGGGGATATAATCGGAGGCATTGTTGCTGTACGGCTGGGAGCGGAAAGCCGGAAGATCCCGCATGGCCCAGACTACATCGGCGTGCTCGATTTTCTGCTGGCTGGAACTGTAAGCCCCCGAACTCATCCGCGGCCCCCAGGCGCGTTTGGTGAACTTGCTTTGCTTCACGTCGAGATCGGCGGTACCGAGGGTGACGTAACCGTAGTAAGGGGGGATCATGGCATCGTACTGTGCCCACCGCACGGGGATATCCTGCTGGAATTCGAAGGGCGTGGGGATGAGGATACTCCGTCTTTTGTGGGTGTAGCGGTATTCGATGATTACGCCCTCGGTGACCTGCGGAAAGGTGAATTTGATCTTCTCGCGCGTCCCCCCGTCGTTTTCATGGATGATGGCTTCCGGGCGCACCGGCAGCGTTCCCCCCGTAGGAAAGTGGATAAAGGCCTCCACTTCATCGATTTCCTCGTATTCCCGGTCGAAAGCCAGCACCACGTCGGCCCGGGAAAAGGAAGCGGGGCGTAACAACTTGATGCGTTTATGGTGTTTCTCGATCAACCCCGCCCCGTCGATGTCGCTATAGCTGAAGTCCAGCGTGAGCCGGTTGTACAATACGTAGGCTTCCGCGGCGGTGTCGTTGGCTGCGATAGTGAGTTGGCGGTCCGCATCCGAGACCATGCCAAATCGTATATCGGGGATATCCTGAGCGGACAGGGTAATGGAAACCAGGAATACGAACACTAGGGTCAGGTGAGGCATAAAAAGTGTATTGGATCGTCGGTTTGACGTAGCCGGCCAATAAAGATACTGGGTGGTTGAGCGCGCTTTAGTTAAAGTTTAGACCACCGAAGGCGCTGGGTTTCCGTCGGTGAAGGGGGGTCCGAATCACTTTGCTTTTTTCAGGATAATGGGGGCTTCCTGCAGCTCGATAATCTGCCGGTACATGGTGCGCAGTGTGGGGTAGGCAGCTGCGGGATAGACGGTTTGATCGAGATTGATTGCAAACCGGACCGCAATGGAATTATCGGGATGAAGCGTGGCGGTGTAGGTCGCTTCCATACCGCGATCTTCGGAAACCAACTTGATATTTTGGGGCATCTCCTCGACCACGTAGCCTTCGGGTAGCTGAATCGTGGAGATGAATTGCTTCTTCCAGGGATGGGCGAAGTCGACCGGGTAGACCCGGGTTTCGACGTCATCGAGCTCCTGATCCAGCAACCGTAGCAGAATCGGCTGCACGTACAGATATTCATCGGTAGAAACGGCAATGGGTACCGTCATCTTGAAGGAGCAGTCGAGCTTGTCGTTCACCGGTTCGGCGGGATCGATGAGGTGATCCAGCACCTTGGCCTCTGGAAATACGGAAATGATGTCCGCCGCAATCGGCTGGCCGGATAGCTCGGTGGCGGTGCGGGATTGTTCCCTCCCTTCGAAGGCGAAGTAGCTACTCAATCGGGTCTTGACCTCGGCTTCGGCCTGTCCGTCGGCCGTGACTTGGACCTTGGCCACTACGATTTGCTGGGCGGGTGGCATCTCCAGGGCGATCCACTGGGGCGCACCCGGGCGCGCGATCCAGGCTCGGTGATTGAGGGCCTGTACCCGCGGGACTCCCGGCGGACGGCTGCCGCCGTTGGCGTCGAGAATGTAGGGGTGGCCGTCGACCTCGGTGTAGACCATCATGTGATCGAACTGATCGATGATGGGATATACTTCAATGTGATTGCCCCCATCCCGTAGCGATACCAGCATCGGGTAGGCATCGACGCCCGCCCGCCGCAGCAGGGCGAGTAAGCTGAGGTTCAGATCGGCGCTGTTACCGGTGCCGCTTTTAAGTATGTTATCCGGCACGTCGGTTCCGGTAAATCCATAATTCCGGTTCCAGCGGAGGCGCTGACAAATGAAATAGTAGGCGCGATCGATCTTCTCTTTATCCGTTTTGCCCGCCAGAACGATGGCTTCCGCTTCCTCCCAAAGCGTATTCGAAGCGCCCGAAGCCGAATAACACTTACCGAAGGTGGGATGCTCGTCCAATTCCTTGGCGGTAGCGAACCAGTCACCCAGCACGTACTCAATGGGCTGGTTAGGGTATTCCACGGATCGCAGCTGCAGCTTGACGCAGGGTAGGTAGTCCGACGCATTATTGGTGTACGGTTGGATATCATACGGGGGGATGTCCTCCATGACGTAACGCATACGGAGGTGGGGCGTGCGGGTGTCTGCAGTCGCTGACGCCTGGTGTGACCTCGGTCCGAATTGGTTCAAGGTCGTTTCGCTCTCGCTGACCGTAAACGCGCCGTGGGTTCCCAGGCTGATGTAGTTAAAGTATTCCGGGATCATGGCGGTAAACTCGGCGTAGGCTACCGGTACGTCTTCCTGAAAGACGAAGGGGGTTGGAACCAAGATGTTGTCGTACTCCAGGGTATACTCATACTCAATGATCGCGCCGGGTGTCACCTTCGGAAACGTGAACTTGACGACCCGCCACTGGTCGTTGAGATCTTCCCGGATAATCTGGGAACCACCAATCTTCTCCCGCTCGCCGTTCGGCAGGTGAATAATGGCTCGCAGACCGACAATATCCGAGCTACGCTGATGAAAACGGATCGCCACATCCGCCCGACCGAAGCTGGACGGTTTGAACAACTTGGTGCGTTTATGATGCTTCTCCTGGATAACCGTTCCCTTTTCTTGCGAATAATTAAAGGAAAGATCCTGTTGGTGGTACAGCACGTAGGCCTCGGCGGTGGAATCCGTCGGAGCGGTTTGAATCGCTAGTTCCTCGTCGGAGACCTTACCGAATTTGATCTTGCCCCACTTTTGCGCGGACAAGGAGCCGGAGGCGGCAAGAGCTACTAGTAGCCCGACGATAATCGTTCTCATGGGTAGGTGGGTGAGTGAAACCGAATACACGCAGCTCGCAAAAACGAACTGCCGAAATAACATCAGTACCAACCGAACTTACGCCTCATTTATTGGGTTTTCACTCTCTTCACCCAAGATTATCCGTTAAATGAAGTTTGGCCAGGTTCCCGATCCGGAACGGATAGATTACCAATTACCCGTGGAACCGCTCGCCAATGCCGCCCGGCTGGACCGCTACGAATTGGGAAGTGGCGCCGGTAAACCCCAGGTCTACATCGGTGCCACCGGCTGGGGCATGAAGGAATGGGTGGGAAAATGGTATCCCGAGAACGCCAAGGCCGGCGATTTCCTCCGGCACTACGGAGAACAGTTCAACACCATCGAGTTGAACACCACGCATTACCGCATTCCAGATGCGGCGACTATCGACCGATGGTACGAGAGCGTACCCGCGGATTTCCGCTTTTGCCCGAAGGTGCCCCAGTTCATCAGTCACAGCCGTGACCTCGGGGCGGGCGGTGACGGACTACAGCGATTCGTGGCCGCGCTGGACGGGTTGCGGGAAAAAATGGGTTGTGCTTTCGTGCAACTGCCCCCCCACTTCGGAGCGGACCGCCTCCCCCTGCTCGGCCGCTATCTGGAACGATGGCCGAGGGTGCTTCCCCTGGCGGTGGAAGTCCGTCACGAGAGTTGGTTTGCCGACCCCTTCGCCACCGAATCGCTTATGGACACCCTGGCTGCCAATCGGGTGGCCGCCGTGATCACCGACGTAGCCGGGCGGCGGGACGTGCTGCACGGTTACGTGACCGCTCCGCACACCATGATTCGCTTCGTCGGAAACGGGCTGATCGACAGCGACTATACCCGGCTGACGGAATGGGCGGATAAGCTGCAAAAGTGGAATCTGCCGGAAAACTATATCTTTCCCCATCAGCCCGACAACGTACTGGCTCCGGATATTGCCGCCTGGTTTGCGGAACGTTTGCAAACGATGAATTTTGCAGACACCCGCGGACCCCAGGCGCTACAGGGCCCCGAGCAGCTACGTTTCTTTTAGATCAACCGCTTTCACAGTTATGAAAAACGATTACCCGGTAATTCCCCGCGATATAAGCTGGCTTTCCTTCAACCACCGGGTACTGCAGGAAGCCAAGGACGAGAGCCTCCCGCTCTTCGAGCGCCTCAAGTTCCTGGCTATCTATAGCTCTAACCTCGACGAATTCTTCCGGGTACGTATGGCGAACCACCGCAACCTGCTGCGGGTCAATAAGAAAACCAAACGGGAGCTCGACATCAGCCCGAAGCAGACCGTCCGGACCATCCAGCGGATCGTCAACCGGCAGCAGGAGGAATTCAGCCGGATTTTCGAAAAGAAGCTGATCCCCCAATTAGCCAAGCACGGGATTCACCTGAAACGCCGCCTCGATATGACGGAGGAAGACCAGGAATTCGTCCAGAGCTACTTCCGGGAATACATGCTCCCCTACGTACAGCCGGTACTGCTGATCAAGGACATGGTGCGGCCGTTCCTCAACAATGCGCAGTTGTACCTCTCTATCCTGATGAAGGACAAAATCAAGGGAAAGACGGCCTACGCGATCGTAAAGATTCCCAGCGATCACCTGCCCCGCTTTATTGAGCTGCCGGGAACCGACGAGGAGCGGAACATCATTATGCTGGACGACATCGTCCGCCACTCCGTCAGTTGGATGTTCCCGGGTTACGAGATCGAAGATACCTACAGCATCAAGCTCACCCGGGACGCGGAACTGTACATCGACGACGAATTCTCCGGCGACTTGCTGGCCAAGATCAAGACGAGCCTCAACCGCCGCCACGTCGGCCCGGCCAGCCGCTTCGTTTACGATCGTACCATGCCGGATCAGCTCCGGGAATATTTGGAGGATACCTTCGAACTGGAGCGCTACGATATTCTGGCCGAGGGCCGGTACCACAACAACTTCGACTTCTTCTCCTTCCCCACCTTCGGGATGAATAAGCTGCAGTACACCCCGCAGCCGCCGCTTCCCTACCCCGCCCTGGAGGAAGCCGAAGACTTCTGGCAGGCGGTGCAGGATTCCGATCACCTGCTGCACTACCCGTACCACAGCTACGAATCGGTAGTCCGGTTCTTCGAGCGGGCCGCGGAAGACCCCGCCGTCAGTCACATAAAGATCGTCCAGTACCGGGTGGCCCGAAAGTCCCGCATTATGCAGGCGCTCATGCGCGCCGTCGCCCTGGGGAAACAGGTCAGCGTATTTATCGAGGTAAAGGCCCGTTTCGACGAGGAGGCCAACCTGCGCTGGGGCGAAAAGCTCGAGGAAGCGGGCGTCCACGTACACTATAGTTTTCCGGGAGTGAAGGTCCATTCCAAGCTTGCACTGGTACGTCGGGTCGAAAACGGTAAAGAACGGATTTACAATTATTTATCTACCGGCAACTTCCACGAGGATACCGCTAAGATCTATAGCGACTTCGGTATCTTCACGGCTGACGATCGGCTGACCAGCGAGGTGTCCCGCATCTTCAGTTTCCTGGAAAACGTCATGATCCCCGACGAGCCCTTTAAGCACCTGATGGTCGGTCAATTCAACCTGCGCAGCGGACTGGAGGGGCTGATCGAATACGAGATCGCCGAAGCGGAAGCCGGGCGCCCCGCCGCGATGACGCTCAAGATGAACAGCCTTCAGGACAAAGCCATGATCGAGCTCCTTTACCAGGCCAGCCAGGCCGGCGTGATGGTCAACCTGATCGTTCGCGGGATCTGCTGCCTGGTACCGGGCCGAAAGGGGTACAGCGAGAACATCCACGGGGTTAGCATCGTGGACCGCTATCTGGAGCACGCGCGGGTATTCCACTTCCACCATTCCGGTGAGGAACTGCTGTATTTGTCCTCGGCCGATTTCATGACCCGCAACCTCAGTCACCGGGTCGAAACCACCTTCCCCATTTACGACGAGGAGATCAAGGATAAAATCCTGGAGATCATCGACATCCAGCTCGCCGACAATGTCAAGTCCAGGCTACTGAGCGATCAACAGGGCAATACCTACTACCGGGGCGGGAGCGATCTGTCGATCCGCAGCCAGGAAGAAACGTATCACCTGATCAAGCGCACGCTCGTGGCCGAAAAGATGGAGCTGGAGGAATGATCCTCAGTTTCGCAGGTGGATGGTGCCGGATTTTTCCTTCAGGCTCTTTCCCGGTCGCTCCCGAAATACGGAAATGATCTCCGCTACTACGCAGGCCCCGATTTCCTCGGGGGTTTCGGCGCCGATATCGAGGCCGATGGGCGTGTAAAGGTTCGGGAAATCCAGTAGCTGGATTCCGCACTCCGCCCGCAGTTCGTCGTCCATCCGCTTCGCTCGTTTATTGGGGCCGAGTAGTCCGAGATAGGGCGGGTTTTGGGGCAGGAACAACCGCACCATTTCCTTGTCCCGTTCCAGATCATGCGACATACACGCCACGGCCGTATACCGATCCACGCGCAGTTCGCTGGCCTCGGCGTAGTCGTACAGTCGATCGGCCGCTTGCGCCATGGCTTTGGAAAATTTTCGGCGGAGACCGACCACGCTGCACCGCCAGCCTAATTGTCGCGCGGCGGTGGCCATTGGCGGTATGTCGTAGTTGTCGCCGACGATGATGAGGTGCAGTTCGGGGCGAATCAGCTCGTAGAGGCGGTGCCAAGTTCGGCCTCGGGCATCGCGTTCCACCATCACCGTGCTGCGGTCGAGCGGGAGGTCGACACGGTAGCGGGGTACCTCCATCAGCTCACCGGTCAGGGCTTCTCCGTCCGGCACCGCTACCAGCTGGGATAACAAGCGCGGCTCGCGGGTATGCACCACGGAGCGTAGCACCTCCACCTGATTGTGGGGGTCCGTAAAATCCAAGGGTACGAAATGGACCTCAATGCGCCCGTTGCACCCCAGCCCGATGCCGATTTCCCGATCCTCACCGTCGAGGGTATCGTAGACTTGTCGCGACGGGCTTCCCCGGTGGATGGCTTTCTGCGCCCGCCGCAGCGCATCTCCCTCCAGGCAGCCCCCGCTGATGCCACCGGTGTAGCGACCGTCCGCCCCGACGATCAGGCGGGCACCGATGCGCCGGTAGCTGGAGCCCTCGATCGAGACGACGGTGGCCAGGGCACAGGGCGTACCCGAATCCCGCAGGCTATCGTATAACTCAATGACGTTCCTGATTTCCTTCATAGCGTTGGTAATCTTCGGGGGTGTCGATATCGAACAGGTCAACGTCGGGTTGGATCAATGTTACGGGTGCTTCGCCACCGTTCAGGAGTTGCCCCGCTCCTGCGTCCCCGCCCAAATTCTGCAGCACGTCGAAATAATGCGCCGGAAAGACGGCCGGTACCCCGGCGCGACCGGAATAAGCAGCGGCCACGATGGATGCTTCGCGTTCCGAACGGCGGAGTAATCCGGCCAGAAACGTTGCCGTAACCGATGGCTGGTCGGCCAACATAATCAATAAACGGGACGGGCGCCGGCGCGCGGGTGCCAAGATCTCCCGAACACCCGCGGCAATGGAACTACCTAAACCTTCTTCGTAGCCCGAATTATGTACAACATTGACGCTGAGCGCTTTAAGCTCCCCTATTACCTTCCCTTTATGCGCACCGACAACCACGAAAACCTCGGCATCCGGTACCCGAAGGGCGGTGTCGGCGGCGTGGCGTACGAGCGTTGTCCCCCGCCACGGAAGCAATTGCTTGGCCGTACCCATGCGGGTAGCGGAACCGGCAGCTAGCAGCAGGATGGCCGTTTTCATATTAGCGGCGAATGACAATCTCCAGCACCGGGGCAGCCCCTGCTACGGTATCCGAAAAGGGTGCGTTCAGCAAATAGTAGTAAGGGGCCTGGTAGGCGTACGTATGGTCGGGGCGGTCACCGGCCGTAAGCGTCAGGCTTCCGAGCCGCTCGATCAGGTCACCGTAGGTGACGCCCACGCGAATACCACTGTTGGTGACGACGTCGGGGGAAGTGACGTGAATGGACTGGATTGTGTCCTGGTTGGCCTGGATTTGAATCGTTCCGAGGGTATCTTTTCGCTTTCCGATCAACGGCAAGGTCCGGTTCCGATCGTCCGATTGAACGGGGAGGGTGGATACATTGTCTTTTACCGCAGGTGGCAGCAGCATGCCCGGGGCGAGATCCAGAAAGGTACCGTTGTCGATCTCGTAGGGGTCGTCGGCATCCACATCGTAGATTGCGGTGTTCCCCGCATTGGGGTGATCGACCGGCCGGGTTTCCGGCGTAGTGGGCGGCCCGTCCGAACAGGTCAGGAAAAAAACCGGAATAAATAACAATCTGTACATAGCTCAATCTTACCCCGCCGGTACTACCGGTGAAATGAAAAATTTGTTGACATTCTGAAACCCGGAGATTCCATGACCCGAAAATACCGCTCCTTAATTGGTGATTCCTTTCTCATTGTGCTCGGCGTCGGTTGTGCCGCGTTCGGACTGGAGGGATTGTTGTTACCCAACAATTTCATCGATGGTGGCGTAACGGGCATTTGTTTGTTGGTGCGGCAGATTACGGGCATCCCGCTGTCCGTGCTTTTGCTCGTCATCAACTTCCCGTTCCTCTACCTGGCCGACCAGGTAATCGGGCGCAAGTTCGCCATCAAAACGGCTGCCTCCATCCTGCTGCTCGCCCTTTGCATCGCATTCATCCACTTTCCGGAGCTGACGGAGGATAAGCTGCTGGTCGCGGTGTTCGGCGGTTTCTTTATCGGCACCGGCATCGGACTCTCCATGCGGGGGGGCAGCGTACTGGACGGCACGGAGGTACTGGCCATTTTCCTGAGCCGTAAGCTGGGCGTCAAGGTCAGCGACTGGGTAATCATGATCAACGTGGTCATCTTCTGTACGGCCGCCTTACTGCTCTCCGTTGAGCAGGCCCTCTATAGCGTACTGACGTACTTCGTCGCCTCCAAGGCCCTCGACTTCATCGTGGACGGCGTGGAGGAATACACGGGGGTGTTCGTCATAAGTGCGGATAACGAACGGATACGGGATGCGCTGATCACCCGGGTGGGTTGTGGCGTGACCCAACTGCACGGCCAGGGTG
This sequence comes from Neolewinella xylanilytica, assembly GCF_002934605.1. Taxonomy (GTDB): domain Bacteria; phylum Bacteroidota; class Bacteroidia; order Chitinophagales; family Saprospiraceae; genus Neolewinella; species Neolewinella xylanilytica. The sequence continues at coordinate 1,519,676 of NZ_PTJC01000006.1, read as the reverse complement.
GCTTCGGTCCATCGCCGGCCGTTCCCAACCAGCGGGTGCTGTACGTGGTCATCACCCGCCTGGAGATTCATAAGCTGCTCAAGGTGGTGCACGGCATCGACGAAAACGCCTTCGTGACGATGAACAGCATCAACGACGTGCATGGGGGAATGGTGAAGCGCCGGAAAATCTAGTCTACTCTTCCTCCTCCTCGCGATAGTTGGCGAGTTCCTCGTCGCTGTACGCTAGCCGGGTGATCCGGTCGTACAGCACCGGCACGAAGAAAATTGCCAGACCGGTCACCGCCACCAGTCCTCCGATAACCACGAAGCCAATAGTCTGCCGGGAATTCGCCCCCGCCCCACTCGCCGCCGCCAGGGGGATCATACCGAATACGAAGGTGGCGCTGGTCATCAGGATGGGGCGCAGGCGGGCACGGGAGGCGTTCACCGTCGCCTCCCGGATATCCTGTCCGGACTCCACGTTCTGCTTGGCGAATTCCACGATGAGGATGGCGTTCTTGGCCGCGAGTCCAACGATGGTGATCAAGCCGATTTGGGCATAGATATTATTGTCGATGTCCGGCAAGAACCACAGGGTCAGCAGCGCGCCGAAGATACCTGTGGGGGCGGCCATCAGTACGGAAAACGGTACGGTCCAGCTTTCGTAGAGCGCTACCAGGATCAAGAAGGCCAGCGCGATGGAGAAAATGAAGATGTACACCGTCGTGGAGCCAGACTCCGCCTGCTCCTTACTCAGCCCCGAAAACTCGTAGCCGTAGCCGGTAGGCAGCGATTCCGCCTCCTCCCGCAGTACGTCCAGCACCTGACCGCTGCTGAAGCCCTCCGCCGCGTTGCCGGTAATGCTGGCGGAACGGAATAGATTGTAGTGGGAGATCAGGGGGGCGGTGCTACCTAGTTCGTAGCTGATCAGGTTAGCCATGGGCACCATCGTACCTTCGTCGTTCTCCACGTAGTAATCGGCGAGGTCCTCGATCTCGGCCCGGTATGCCGTATCGGCCTGCGCCACGACGCGGAAGGTGCGTCCGTAAAGGGTGAAGTCGTTGATGTAGGCGCTGCCAAGGTAGGTAGATAGCGTACTGTAGATCGAGGTAAGGGGCACGCCGAGCTGCTTGGCACGCACCCGGTCGACGGTGAGCTGGTAGCTCGGCGCCTGGGCGGTGAAGAAGCTGAAGGCACCGGTGATCTCCTCCCGCTGGTTGATGCGGCCGATGAAGTCGTTCATGGTGGTCTCGAACTCCTGGATGCTGGCGTTGCCGGAGCGGTCCTGGAGGATGAAACTGAAGCCGGAGGTGCTACCGAGACCCGGGATCGGCGGCGGCGGGATCACCACCACCCGCGCGTCCACGATGTCGGCAAAGTAGCGTTCCAGCTTGGAGACCATGGCGAAGATCCCCTGGCCGTCCTCCGTTCGCTCGCCCCAGGGCGTAAGCTGGACGAAGATGGTCCCGGTATTGGAACGTTCGGTAAAGGTGATCGCGTTGAGACTGGCTACTGCCGTGTAAGATTCGATTTCCGGCACCGTATCCAGCGTACTCATAATTTCCTCCATCACCCCCAGTGTCCGGGAATTGGCTGCCGCCTCCGGCAGTTCGAAGGTGACGAAGATGCGGCCTTCGTCTTCCGTAGGCACGAAGCCCGTCGGCTCCACCTGGAAGAGTACATAGGTAGCCACGATCAGGCCCGCCAGCAGGGCCAGGGCAATATAGTAGTGGGTAAGCACCCAATCCAGCCCGTTGGCGTAGCCATGCCGTAGCTTTTCCAGTCCTCGGTTGAAGGGTTTAAAGACTTTCTCCAACCATTTCGCCTGTTTCCGCTCGCGATTAAAGAGGAGGACGGCGAGCGCGGGTGCCAGGGTCAACGCCACGAGCGAGGAAAGGAGTACCGCTACGGAAATCGTGATCGCGAACTGCTGGTACAACTGCCCCGTAAGCCCGGTGATGAAGGCCACCGGCACGAAAATCGCCACTAGGATCAGGGAGGTGGTAACCACCGGCGTAGCCACATCGTCCAGTGCGGATTCGGTAGCTTCCACCACGCTTATATCGCCCCCTTCCAGCTTACTCTGAATCGCTTCCACGACCACGATGGAATCGTCCACCACGATACCGATCGCCAGCACGAAACCGAAGAGGGTCAATGTATTGATATTGAAACCCAGGGGACTGAAAAAAATCATCGCCCCGATGATCGATACCGGGATCGCGAGTAGCGGAATGATCGATGCCCGCCACCGCTGCAAAAACAAGAACACGATAAAGGCGACGATCGCCAGGGCGATCAGCAGCGTATTGACTACCTCCCGGATGGACACCTCCACCACGGAAGCGGCTTCATAGGGCACTTGGTAGGTGACGTCGGGCGGAAAGTCTTCGCTGAGTTCCTCGAGCGCATCGTATACCCCCTGTGCCGTAGCCAGCGCGTTACTTCCGGGCGCCTGGTAAAGGATCAGGATCGACCCTTCCTCGTGGTTGACCAGCGACTGGTTGCCGTAAGTAAAGGTGCCCAGCTCTACCCGGCCGACGTCCTTGACCCGGATAAGGGCCCCGCTTTCGGTATCGTTGCGGATAATTATGTTCTCGAACTCGGAAACGTCCTCGAGGCGGCCGTCGAGAAAGACGGTGTATTCAAAGGCCTGATTATCCGGTTGGGGCGGGGCACCGACCGATCCGGCCGCCACCTGCCGGTTCTGCGTCTGTACCGCCTGAATGACGTCGTCCGGCGTCAACCCGAGCTGGGCCATCTGGTCGGGATAGAGCCAGAGGCGCATGCTGAAGTCCTTGGTAACGGCAAAAGCGTCCCCGATGCCTTCCACCCGCAACAACCGGTCGCGGACGTAGATATTGGCGTAATTATCCAGGAACTGGGAGTCGTGCGTCCCGTCCGGCGAACGCAGGGCTACGAGCATGAACAGGCCGGGATTGCGCTTACGGACCGTCAATCCCAGTCGCCGCACGGCTTCGGGTAGCTGGGGCTCGGCGATCCCCAGTCGGTTTTGCACGTCCAGCGCCGCGATGTCGATATCCGTTCCCAGCTCGAAGGTTACGTCGATGCCTACGACCCCGTTATTGGTACTGTTGCTGGTGATGTAGTCCATTCCCGGGGTGCCGTTCACCTGGACCTCGATCGGGGTGGTGACCGTTTGCTCCACCGTCAGGGCGTCGGCTCCGATGTAGCTCCCGCTGATCGACACGCTGGGGGGCGTGATCTGGGGAAACTGGGTGACCGGCAGGCTAATCAACGAAATGCTGCCGACGAGGACCAGCACCAGGGAAAGAACGATGGCCGCCTTGGGCCGGTAGACGAAAAATTTGAGCATCGGCGGGGCTAGTTATTGGACGGTTGCAAACGAACGCGGCTGCTGTCCCGGACCGCCTTCAGCCCCTGCGCTACGACGCTATCACCGGCCTCCAATCCGTCAAGGATGATCTGCAGGTCACGGACCTGTTCACCGGTAGTTACGTTTTGCCGGTAGGCCATGCTATCGCGCACCCGATAGACGTAAAATTCTCCCATTTGCTCGGCCAGGGCCTGGGTAGGGATGACCAACTGAGGTCCGGCCTGACGGTTGATCATTTCGACGGATACGGTCATCCCGTTCCGCAGCAGGTTGGCATCGTTGTTGAAGACCAGCCGTACCGTGAGGCTACCGGTTCGGGGATCGACGGTCTGTTCGGTAGCGTAGATGCGCCCCGGAGGACCGAAAAGGCTTCCATCAGGCAGCCGGAGGCGGAACGTCGAATCGAGTTCTTCGGGGTCCATGTTCTCGAAGCGGGTCAGCCGGGGAATATCCTGTTGGGGCAAAGCAAAGTCTACCCCCACGGGCTCGTCCTGGGTAATGACCGTCAGTACCGGACTACCCGGCGACACCTGGGTTCCCACTTTCGCGCTGCCCAGGCCGGTACGTCCGGTGAGGGGAGCGCGGATGTAGGCATAGTCCAGCTGAGTCTGGGCCGAATTGAGGGCGGCTTCGGATTGGTTGAGTTCCTGTTGCCGGCTTTCGAGCTCCGCTTCGGCCTGATCGAGCGTTTGGGTGGCGATGGCCTCGGCTTCGGCCAGCCGCCGGTAGCGGGCGACGTTTTTTTCGGCCAGGGCGACGTTAGCACGGGCCGATTCGATACCAGCCTCGGCCTGCGCCACGTCGGCCTCGTAGCGTCGCACGTCGATGGTGTAAAGCCGTTGCCCCTTGCGAACAAGCTCGCCGTCCTCGAAATGGCGTTCCGTAATGTACCCACTAACCTGGGGACGTACCTCGACCCGCTCCAGCGGGGTTACCGTTCCCGGGTAGGTTTCGTAGAATACGAGGTTTTGTTCCGCTACTTCCGCAATCCGGACTGGAATCGCCTGATTCTGGGTGCCGCCGCCGTCCGCGGCGGATTCCGACTGGCTATCACCGCAGGCCAGCATGAGGGGCAACAAGGCCAGAAAATACGTTTTCATGCAAATGAGGTTAAAGCGTTCCAGCGGCAAAGCGCAGCCCTACCCTAGCGACTGCACCGTCCAATAAGCTATTCACCACCGCCAGCCGGGCTTCCTGCAGGTCGTTCTCCGCGATGATCACGCTTAAAAAGTTGGTTATTCCCTCCCGGTATTGCAGATCCACGACTTCGTAGATCTCCCGGGCCAATTCTACGTTTTCGCGGGCAATGGCGTAGGCGTTGGCGGCCTGGTCAAAGTTGTTGCGGGCTAGTCGGTACTGCAGTTCCACCTCGTCTTCCAGTGCCCGTAGGTCGAACTGCAGTTGATCCCGCAGCACCGCCTGCCGCTCGATCTGCCGAAAACGACGTCCGCCGGTGAAGAGCGGAATACTGACGTTGAGGCTCGCCAGGGAGTTCGGGAACACCCGATCGTAGAGATTGACCAGTTCGTTACTCTGCCAGGTGAGGTTATAGGTACCCCCGAGGTAGAAGTCGGGTAGCCACGCCTGTCGGTAAAAGGTAGCTTCCAGAGCCACCAGCCGGTCGCGGGCCAGTAGCTGGCGGAATTCCACCCGGCGGTTGGGCTGGAGCACGGTGACCGTATCGGCAAAGACCTCCAGCCGGATCCGGTCTATGTCGTAACCAAGGTCAAGATTCCGCTCGGCGGGATAGCCCATGGCTTCCTTGAGCTCCGCCAGTCGGCTGCCTACCTCAATGAGGGTATTCTGCAGCTCCAGCCGGGTACGGTTGAGGGTGATCGTGGCCCGCTTGTAGTCCACCTTGTCGTTCAGTCCTTCTTCGAACAGCAATAGCGCATCGGCCAGCGCTCGCTCCTGGCGTTCTACGTCGGCCTGCAGCAGCGCCAGTCGCTCGCGGGCACGGACCACGTTGTAAAAGGCCCGGCTGACGGTTTCCCGGACCTGGATTTCTACGGCTTCGATGCCCAGACGGGTAGCTTCCAGCAGCGGGCCCTGCCGTCGTAGCGCCGCGGCTACGGTAGGGTTGTAGATGGTCTGGCGTGCGCCTACGCTCAGGTTGGAGCTGTTGACGGTCCCGACTTCCACTTCCGTCGTCTGTCCGCTCTCCGGGTTCTCGAAATCCGGGAAGATGCTTACCGGACGCTGGAAGTAGTGCTGCAGGTCACCGGAGACGAACAGCTCCGGAAACCAGGAACTCACCGCGATCTGATTGTCCAGGCCCGTAAGGCGCAGCTCTTCCCGCTGGGCCTTCAGTTCGGGTTGCTCCTCCAGCGCGTAAGCGATGCATTCCTCCAGGGTATAGTCCGCTTGTCCAGCTACCCAGCCTGAATAACCAAGCAGTAAAAATGTAAGGAGCAGTTGAGGGAATGCCGTCATACCTGGGGGTTACCGGACCGAAACCGGGAGGAGTACAGATTGGCTAAAGGGGATGAACCAAATGTTGTTCAACAAAAAAACGGAAAGCCCTCATTGATCCGCAAGCTTGGTCAATGAAAACAGTGGACCCTAATCAAGCCCGGACTTCGGCAAATGCCCGCGCAGTAACCAACTCTACGTTTCCTCCCGCGTTGGAGCCAGCAGATAAAAAGCCCCCTTCATGCCTACCCTACCGCTGCTTTGGTTTCGCTACCGCCTCCCCCTCCTCCTCGCTTGTACCCTCGGAGCTGTCTTGCCGTGCGTAGCCCAGGACACCGCCGGGCCGTCCACCTACGTTGACGACGAAGGCGTCATCCGCTGGAGTGAAGACCGGGAAGAGGTCACCGGCTTCGGGGTAAACTACACGGCTCCCTTCGCCCACGCCTACCGGTCGGCCGAACGCCTGGGATTGGATATCAAAGCATTGATCGACCGCGACGTTTACCATTTCGCCCGCCTGAACCTTGATTTGTACCGCGTCCACGTATGGGATACCGAGATCAGCGATACCCTGGGCAACCTACTCGACAACGAGCACCTCAACGCCTTCGATTACCTGCTCGCGGAACTCGGCAAACGGGATATCAACTACATTCTTACCCCGATCGCCTACTGGGGGAACGGCTGGCCGGAAACCGACCTCCCAACACCGGGCTTTTCCAGTAAATACGGCAAGGCAGGCAGCCTGCTCGACACCGCCGCGATCCGGGCGCAAGAACGCTACCTGCAGCAGTTCATGGAACACGTCAATCCGTACACCGGCATCGCGTACCGCGACGACCCGCGGCTACTAGCGGTAGAAATCAGCAACGAGCCGCACCACGACGGGACCCCCGCTTCAGTCACCGACTTCGTACGCCGAATGCGGGAAGCGGTAAAGGCCAGCGAAACGCAAAAACCGGTCTTTTACAATATCAGCCACAGCACCCACCTCATGGACGCCTACTTCGCGGCCGGAATCCGCGGCGGCACCTTTCAGTGGTACCCGACCGGTTTAAGCTACGGCAAGACGATCCCGGCCAACATCCTGCCGCAGATAGACCGCTATGCCATACCCTTCGATAGCATTATTCGCGCTGCAGGGGGAGCGAAGATCGTCTACGAGTTCGACCCGGCCTACATCAATTCCGGCTATCCCTACCCCGCGATGGCCCGGTCCTTCCGCTCCGCGGGCATCCAGTTGGGTACCCACTTTTCCTACGATCCCACCTACCTCGCCAGCGTGAATACGGAGTACAATACACACTACATGAACCTGGTGTACGCCCCGCGGCAGGCCATCGGACTGATGATCGCCGCGGAGGTCTTTCGCCAGGTGCCCCGCTACGCCGATTACGGCGCCTACCCAATCGATACCACCTTCGGTGCCTTCACGGTCAGCTACGACCGCGATCTGGCGCTGCTCAACGATGGCTCCCGGTACTATTACAGCAATGACGTAGCGGATGCTCCCCGCGCGCCGGATTCCCTCCTTACCATCGCGGGCCACGGCAATTCTCCCCTCGTGCAGTACGACGGTACGGGGGCCTATTTTCTGGATCGGCTGGAAGAAGGCATCTGGCGGCTGGAGGTATATCCCGATGCGCTGCAGGTTCGCAACGTTTACGGGCGTAACAGCCCAAACAAAACGGTTACGGTCCTGCAGGAAAATACCCGTCCGATGTCACTCTCCCTACCCTCCCTGGGTGACTTTTCCGTTCGTCCGATCAATGCGGGTAATGACTGGTCGCCCGCGGTACGCGACGCGGTATTCGACGTTCGCCCCGGAGTGTACCTGATCGGAAGCGCCGGCCTTATTGCCGAGCGGGCGGTGGATTCCCCGTGGGTCGGCGGTTCGCTAAAGGATTACGGTGGCACGGCGTCGACCATTGACCGTACCTACGTGGTACACGACCCGCAGCCAATCGCCCACGTCGGTCCGCTTACCATCAAGGCAGAGGTGGCGGCTCCCGATTCCATCACCCGGGTACAACTACTGGCCCCGCAGGGCCCACCCATCGAAATGGAGCGAACCGAGGGTTTCACCTATTCGGCCACCATCCCTATGGAACGGGTGAAACTAGGTAGCTTCCGCTACTACATTAAAGTGATGGTGAACGATTCGGTACGCACCTATCCGCCGGACGCCCCCGGTGATCCCAACGACTGGGACTTTTACCATCGTAATCCCTACCAAACTCGGGTCGTTCCCGTGGTTCAGGACCTTCGCCTTTTTGATGCGCATCGGGACCGGGACGCTTTGGTGCTATCGCGGTGGGTGGATGGCCTAAATCTATCCCCTTCGGGACCGGGTCTGGAGGATGAATTCCAGATACGCCTGTCCGATTTAGCCCCTTCCACCTCCGACGATGATGCCTCACCGGAATTTTCGGATTACGCCATTCGGCATTACCTGAAACCAATGCTGGAAGGCTTGGACAGTCAATGGTTGCCCGATGACACCCTGGTTATTCGTGGCCATTCCCTGCTCAGCGAGCCCCAACCCATCGAGGTGGGCCTAACGCTCTCCGATGGGTCGACCTACGCATCGGTGGTGGATATTCCGGAAGCTTTGGGGGAGGTAGCTATAGCACTTACCGATTTGCAGCTCGTTCCGACGGTGCTATTGCCACGGCCCTATCCGGGCTTCCTGCCCTATCTTTTTGAAAGTCAGCGCGATAGCGGCTTTGACCTCTCGCAGGTGGAAAGCTTGCAGATCCGGATTGGCGCCGGCCAGTCGAAAGACCGCCTGGCGCAGCCACAGGGGCTGGGATTGATCAGCATAGACCTTCGCTAGTTACCACTGCGGCTGGATACCGGGCGCGTAGGGGTAGGACAAGCCTTTGTAGTACGCCAGATCGTGCTCCGGCTCGGGTACGCCTTCCGGTAACGGCAGGCCCGACAGGCTACGGAAGTAAGCGATCGAGGCGTCGCGCCACCATTTCGCTTCCCGCTGCTGGACTTCCAAATATTGAGTTACCTGCTGGTGCCGCTCCGGGTCTACCTTCCCTTCCAGCGATTGCCACCGGGCCGCCAGCCATTCGGTGCCTTCCACCCCTTCCTGGTAGCGCCGGCAGAGCTCGTCCCAGAGGATCTCCCCGTTCTGCATCTCCCAGTCCCAGGGCAGGTGGTGGAACCAGAGGAGGTATTTCGGAGGACACGTTTTGGGATCGGCAAACATCGCCTGTACTTGCGGGGCATATTGCGCCAGCGCATTGCTGCCCGATTCGGTGCGGTCGAAGCCGATACCGTTGCTGTCGGCCCGGTTGTAGTAGGCCGGGTTCCACTCCGGCCGACCAAGATTCGAAACCCAGGGCCCGGGACCGTAGTGGTGGCCGGTAGCCATCTGGTGGGCCAGCCCCAGGGGGGTCATGTAATTCACGCAGATCTCCCTCGACTCTATGAGCATGTCGACGATGGTTTGCGCTACTTCTGGCTCACCGTCGTAAGTGAGCGCGGCCCATTCGGCGTAGATGGCTTCGGCGCTCATCGCAGGATCCCAGGCCAGGCGCCCGAAGGCGTACCAGTCGGCCTGGTTGAAGGGGTGGCCCGTCCAGTTGCGGTCGGTGCCGATATTGGCCACACCCGCCAGTCCCCGGACCGTGGAAGCCACCGTCGTGCCCTTTCCTTGCTGGTACGTATCGGCCTCGAGCGTTTCGGTAAACATGGGGGCTAAACCGACGAGGTGGGTGCCCTGCCCGAGGTATTCCTTGGTGATTTGCAGCTCCAGCAGCAGCGGGGTTTTTGGCGTGGCACCGAAGAGCGGACTGAACGGCTCGCGGGGCTGAAAATCAATGGGGCCGTTCTTCACCTGTACCATGACGTTATCGCGGAAGGTTCCGTCAAGTGGAACGAATTCCTCGTACGCCTGCATGGCGCGATCGGCGTCCGGGTCACTGTTGTAGACGAAGGCGCGCCACATCACGATTCCGTCGTGGGGCGCCAGGGCATCGGCCAGCATATTGGCACCCTCGGCGTGGCTGCGCCCGTATTCCCGGGGGCCGGGTTGCCCTTCGCTATTGGCCTTTACCACGAAACCGCCGAAGTCGGGAATGCGCGTATAGATCTCATCCACCTTCTCTTTCCACCATGCCATTACCGCCGGGTCCAGCGGATCGGCCGTGTCTAGCCCGCCGAGTTCCATCGGGGAGCTGAAGCGCGCCGTCAGGTAGAGTTTAATTCCGTAAGGCCGGAAGACATCGGCGAGCGCAGCGGCTTTGTCCAGGTAGTCTTCCCGAAAGATCAGGGCGTTGGCGTTCACGTTCGTCACCACGCTGCCGTTGATCCCCACCGAGGCGCAAGCCCGGGCGTAATCGGTGTAGCGCTGGTCGATGATCTCGGGCAGCGTGTGCCAGTTGAAGATCGAAAAACCGGCATACCCGCGTTCTACTGTTCCGTCCAGGTTGTCCCAGTGGTTGAGAATGCGGACCGCCTTTTCGGGCTGTTCTTCAATCGAAATGCCCTCCAGGCTTTCTCCCATCTGGACCATCCGGAGCAAGTGAAAAACGCCATACAGGAAACCCGCGTCGTCGCTTGCCGACAGCCTTAGTCCACCGTCTGTATCCGTGATGCGGTACCCTTCCGCCCCGATCTGGTCCGCCGGTACCCGGGCAAAGGTTAATTCGCCCGAACCGGATTTTTGGGCGCCGCGCGCGGGTGCCAGGTTCGTTCCGAGCATTCCGGCCAATCCGGTACGCAATTCATCGATCGCCGCCCGTAGTGTTGCCGAGCTGGAATCTACGCCGGTTCCCATCCGGAAGGTGGCGAAGCGATCTACATAACCACTCCGGACGCTTTCATCCGTAATCCGGTCGTACCGCAGCCACAGCCGGTAGCCGTCTTCAGCGGATACACGCAGCGTAAACAGCAGCAGAAAGAAGAGGATCAAAGACTTTTGCATGATGGGGATTTATTGACTCCGGTAAAGTAACACAATCCATTGCGTAACCCCCACCCCGCCCGGTCATTTTGCGGCTTCGTTAACGTTCCGACACCGGGAAGCGCCGTACGGGCCGCACCTAACGGGGTTTATGGGAACTCACGTAGCTGAACACTTCCCGCACGACTTTGCGCTTGACTTCCCGCTGCCGCTCCCGGTCCATATACCTCAGGCGGAACTGAAACTTGATTTCCATGTAGTCCTTCTTGACCTCCACGATCTTGAGCAGGTAACTGTTCGGTTCGATCAGGTCGCTGAAACCACGAATGGACTCGATCAGCTCGCGTTCCAGTTCGTTGACGTCGGTGATGGCCTTGATGTCCATTTCAAAGTCGATGCTCAGCAGTCGGACGTCCCGCCGGGTATAATTGATGATCTCGCTCGTATAGATCTTCCCGTTGGGTAGGATGACGACGTCGTCGTTGTCGTTCAGGATCTTCACCTTCAGCAGCCCGATATCCGTAACGCGGCCCCGGTAAGTGTAGAAGCGCACGTAGTCGCCCACCTCGAAGACGTCCGTGAAGCTGTAGTAGATGCCCACGATGAGGTCATTGACGAAGTCCTTGGAGACGATGGCGATGGCCGCGGCCACGAGGCTAAGTCCGGTAAAGAGGGCCGTGAAGTCGATACCGATCAGGGAAAAGACGGTGAAGACCACTACCCCGCCGATGAGCAGCTTGCGGATGTTCTCAACGCCGTAGATGAAGTTCTTGGCGCCCCGGCGTTTGGCGTAGTTCTGCCGCTGGTAGAGCCATTTGATCAAGCGGGTGACGACGTTCAGCAGGGCGACCGTCATGACGAAGTAGAGCAGCACCCGCCAGAACTTCGGCGTACCGGGCGCATAGAGCAACCGGTCATCGAAGTGGATCAGATAGATGCCGGCCAGCAGGATGGCAATTTCCAAGCTAGCCAGAATCAGGGTGCCGGTAAGACTTCGGTCTTTCATCAAATGCTATTTGCCGTTCCCCATTCGGGGCGGCGAAGCTACGCTACCGCCATTTCTTGTAGGCATTAATCAGTCCGTTTGTTGAACTGTCGTGCGCCTTTACCTTATCGTCGTTGCCAAGCTCGGGCAGGATGGCCTTGGCCAACTGCTTACCGAGTTCCACGCCCCACTGGTCGAAGCTATAAATGTTCCAGATCACGCCCTGCACGAAGATTTTGTGTTCGTATAGGGCGATGAGCATCCCCAGCGTGTAGGGGGTGATTTTCTTCACCAGCAAGCTGTTCGTGGGTTGGTTGCCGTCAAAAACCTTGAAGGGGACCAGCTCGGCGATCCGCTCGTCAGACAGGCCGTCCGCCCGCAGTTCCGCTTCTACCTGGGCCGCGGTTTTGCCGTTCATCAGCGCTTCCGTTTGGGCGAAGAAGTTGCTTAGGAGGATAGCGTGGTGTTCCCCCAGCGGATTGTGGGAAACGGCCGGAGCGATGAAGTCGCAGGGAATTAGCCGCGTGCCCTGGTGAATGAGTTGGTAAAATGCGTGCTGGCCGTTGGTACCGGGTTCGCCCCAGATGATGGGGCCGGTTTCGTAATCCTCGATGGGCTCCCCGTCCCGGTCGACGCTCTTGCCGTTACTTTCCATGTTCCCCTGCTGGAAGTAAGCCGGGAAGCGATGCATATATTGGTCGTACGGCAGAATAGCCTCGGTTTCCGCCCCCCAGAAATTGGTGTACCAAATGCCGATGAGGGCAAGTTTCACCGGAAGGTTTTCTTCCAGCCGCGCCTGGCGGAAGTGGCGGTCCATGGCGTGCATCCCGTCCAGCAAGCCCTCGAAGTTGTCGAATCCGACGGTCAGGGCAATGCTCAGGCCGATGCTGCTCGATAGACTGTACCGACCACCGACCCAGTCCCAGAAGCCAAACATGTTCTCCTCCGCGATACCGAAGTCCTTGACGCCCTCCGCGTTGGTCGACAGGGCGACGAAGTGTTTGGCCACGTCTTCCTGGCTTCCTCCCTGGTCGAGAAACCACTGCCGCGCACTCCGGGCGTTGGTCATGGTTTCCTGGGTGGTAAAGGTCTTGGAGGCTACCAAGAACAGGGTGGTTTCGGGGTCTACTTTCTTCAGTACTTCCGCCAGGTGGGTACCATCTATATTGGATACGAAGTGGACCTCACGGCCGTCGATCCAGTAGGGCTTGAGGGCCTCGGTCACCATGACCGGGCCCAGGTCGGATCCACCGATTCCAATATTGACTACCTGGGTAAGGGGCTTACCGGAGTAGCCGGTGTGCTCGCTCGTGTGTACGCGGGAGACGAATGCCTTCATCCGCTCTAATACCTCCTTCACTTCGGGCATGACATCCTGGCCGTCTACCAGGATCGGTTTTCCGTCCCGGTTGCGAAGGGCGACGTGCAGTACGGCCCGCTGTTCGGTGCCGTTGATGATCTCGCCGGTAAACATCTTCTCGGTGGCCTCTTTCACCCCGCAGTCTTCCGCCAGTCGAAAGAGCAGCTCGAGGGTCTCCTGGGTCAGGATATTTTTCGAATAATCGACGAGGACGTCTTCCAGCTGCTGGCTGAAATTGCTAAAGCGATCGGGATCCTGGGCGAAAAGATCCTTCATATGCCGCTGTTGCATTTCGTGGGCGTGCAGGTCAAGCTCTTTCCAGGCCAGGGTCTTCGTGGGGTTGAGGTTGTGGAGCATGTCTGTTGATTTTGCCACTAGATACGGATACCCGGGGCGATTGTGCATTCGAAAGGCAAAAGTCGGTGGCCTGACCTATCTACCCACGCGTCCGGAGGTAAGCAACGTAGGTTTTTATGAACACCTTCTTACGGCCTACGTTTAACCCCTGAACACTGATCGGGCGCTTCCCGGTCTAACGCTTATATAAACCAACCAAGATGAAAAACTTATTTTCTTACTTCGCTGCCGTGCTGGCGATTGTCGCGCTTCTGCCCCTGAGGTCGACGGCTCAAACCACGGAAACTGGCGATCAAACCATTCTCGAACTTGCCCAGGGCAACGAGAACCTGACCATTCTTACCCGCGCCTTACAGGCAGCAGGCTTGACGGATGCCCTGACCGGTGATGGCCCCATTACCGTTTTTGCTCCCACCGATCAGGCTTTCTACGGTCTTCCCGAAGGTGTCCTTTCGGCTCTCACGAAAGCTGAGAACCGGGACGCGCTGGTCGACATCCTCAAGTACCACGTCGTTGACGGTGAACTAACCGCCAGCGCCGTTACTTCCGGAATCGAAGGAGCCGCTGATGGCATGCTTCCCGCCGAAACCATGAACGGCGAACTGACCGCCATGCTGGAAGGCGAAGGCGTAGCGCTTAAGGACGCCGCCGGACGTACCGTTATGGTAACCCAAACGGACATCATGGCCTCCAACGGAGTTATCCACCTGATCGATGGTGTGTTGCTGCCCGAAGGCGTAGACCTCGAAGCACTTACCTCCGGTGCGGAAGGTATGGGTATGGAAGAAACCGATGGTGCCATGGAAGAAGCCGGTGAAGCCGTCGATACGGCCGCAAGCGCTACCGCTGACGCCGCTAGCACCGCCTACAACGAAACCGAAGAGTTCGTTGAGAACGCTGCCGAAACCACCGCTGAAGCCGCTGAAACCGTCTACGACGAAACCACCGAAGCCGTTAGCGACGTAGTCGGTTCCGACGACGAAACCATGCAGGAAGGCCGTGACGACGTTCGTACCGTAGGCAGTGACGTAGGCAACTACGAATCTGCTCCCGATGCCACCATCGTCGAAGTTGCCAGTGGCAACAGCGACTTCTCTACCCTGGTGACCGCCATCGAATCGGCCGAACTGAAGGACGTGCTAAACAGCGAAAGCGGGTTCACCGTATTCGCGCCCACCAACGCCGCCTTCGACAAAGTGCCCGCTGACATGCGTAGCCAGTTGATGAGCTCCGCCGGGAAAACCGATCTGCAGAATCTGCTCAAGTACCACGTAGTAGCTTCGCGCATCGACGCCGCCAGCCTCACGAAAGCCATTGAAAAGAACAACGGTTATTTCCGCATCCAGACGCTGGGCGGAGAAAGCCTGATTGCTTCCATGCAGGACGGTAACGTAGTGCTTACCGACGGCAATGGCGAGTATGCTACCGTTACCAAAACGGACGTACAGGCCAGCAACGGTTTAATCCACGCGATTGACGGTGTACTGACTCCCCGTCAGTAATTACCTCGATAGAATCCATGGAAGGGTTGTCATCTTCGGATGACAGCCCTTTTTTCATGCCCGTATTCGAACGATATGTACCCGCACCCCTAGGTGCATCCGTCCACCTGGTGCTGCGATAGGGTTTTCCGTTAGCGTGTAGGCCACGTACCTTAGGGCATCATAATCCCCAACCATGTCCGTAGCCCGATTATTTTGCTTGTTCCTGTTGTTCCTTTGCTCCCGCGCTCCGGCGCAAACCTACCAACCTACGGACGCCGCGGCGCGCCGGGAAGGATTCGGGCAACGCGGACGCCTCACCGGGAATTCGCCCTTGGCCGGACTGGAATTCACCAACATCGGGCCCAGCATCATGAGCGGTCGGGTAGCGGACGTAGCCGTCGACCCCCGCGATCCCCATCATTTCTACGTCGGCTACGCGAGTGGCGGCCTGTGGGAGACCACCGATAACGGTAGCACCTACACCCCCCTGTTCGACAAGGAAGCGGTTATGACCGTCGGCGACCTGGACGTCCACTGGGAGAGCGGCACCATCTACGTGGGTACCGGAGAAGTGAATAGCAGCCGGAGCTCCTACGCCGGCGACGGCATGTACCGCAGCGATGACGGGGGCCAAAGCTGGCAGCACATCGGCCTTGATGAAACCCACCACATCGGCCGCACCATCGTCGATCAGGACAATCCGGATGTAGTCTGGGTAGCGGCCCTAGGCCACCTTTACGGCCCCAACCCGGAGCGCGGCATCTACCGCACCACCGACGGAGGGGCTAGCTGGACCAAAACCCTCTTTGTCAACGACAGTACCGGTGCGGTCGACCTGATCCGTGATCCGCGGAACCCCGACGAACTGTTCGCCGCCACCTGGCAACGGGAACGCAAGGCCTGGGACTTCGTGGAAAGCGGGCCCGGCAGCGCGATTTACCACAGTGCGGACGCGGGGCAGACCTGGAGCTTGCTGTCCGATACGGATAGTGGGTTCCCCACCGGCCAGGGCGTGGGACGGATCGGGTTGGGCCTGAGCTACGACAGTACGGGGCAGCGGCATGTCTACGCCAGCCTGGACAATTACTTTTTCCGGGAATCCGAACCGGACGACGGAGAGGCACTCACGAAAAACCGGGTGCGGGAAATGCCCGTTCAGGACCTACTCCGGCTGGAGGTGTACCTGCTCGAGGATTTCCTGCGCTCCAACGGCTATCCCCGTGAACTGGACGCCAAGACCGTACGTCAGCGTATGGAGGACGGGGAACTGAGTCCCCTGCAGCTGGTGGAATACCTCGGCGATGCCAACAGCGACCTGTTCGATACGCCGGTGAAGGGATTCGAGCTCTACCTAAGTCAGGACGACGGAAAAAGCTGGAGACGCACCCACGACGATTACCTTGACGGGGTTTACTACAGCTACGGATACTACTTCGGCCAGATCGCCGTCCATCCCGAAGATCCCCAAACGATCTATGCCATGGGGGTGCCGATCATCAAATCCACCGACGGCGGTAAAAATTGGAGCGGCGCGAACGGCGATAACGTCCACGCCGACCACCATTACCTCTGGATCAACCCCGAAAAGCCCGATCACCTCATCAACGGCAACGACGGCGGCATCAACATCAGCTACAATGGCGGCCAGAGTTGGCTGAAGAGCAACGTGCCGCCCCTCGGCCAGTTCTACGCCGTAGCGGTAGACAACCACCCGGACGGCTACCGCGTCTACGGCGGCCTCCAGGACAATGGCAGCTGGCGGGGCCCCCACGACTACGAGGCCAGCAATGGCTGGCAGCAGGACGGCGATTACCCCTACGATGCCCTCATGGGAGGAGACGGCATGCAGGTAGCGGTCGACCCCCGCGACAACGAAACCGTTTACGCCGGCTTTCAATTCGGCAATTACTTCCGGATCAACCAGCAGGAAGGGGAACGAACGTTCATCACCCCGAAACACGCGCTGGGGGAACGCCCCTACCGCTGGAACTGGCAGTCTCCCATTCTCATTAGTCCCCACCAACCGGACATCTTCTACATGGGCTCGAATTTCCTCCACCGCAGCTTCAACCGGGGAGACGACTTCCAAAAGATAAGCCCTGACCTCACCGCCGGGGGAAGAAGCGGAGACGTGGCCTATGGAACCCTCACGACGATCGCGGAAAGCCCCCTACGCTTCGGCCTGCTCTACACCGGTAGCGACGACGGGCGGGTGCACCGCAGCACCGACGGGGGAGGCAACTGGGAGCGATTAGATGAAAGCTTGCCCCAGAACCTGTGGGTGAGCCGGATAGCTCCGAGCCACGCCATGGAGAACGTAGTATACCTATCCCTAAATGGCTACCGCGACGACAACTTCGCCAGCTACGTTTACCGGAGCACCGACCGCGGCGACACCTGGGAACGGATCGGCCGCAACCTCCCCCCCGAGCCCGTCAACGTGATCAAAGAGGACCCTGCTAACCCCGCCCTCCTATACGTCGGTACCGACCACGGGCTGTACTTCAGTCTCGATACCGGCGGCACCTTCGTGGGGGTAACGGATTTGCCCGCCGTTGCCGTCCATGACGTGGCGGTACAGGAGCAGGCAAAGGACCTGATCGTCGGCACCCACGGCCGCAGTCTTTACCGTACCGACGTTGGCCTACTGCAATCCCTGGCTGGCCAGTCCGATCCGTCGCTCACGATCGCCTCCCTCGATCCGCAACGGTATTCTTCCCGCTACGGCTCGGCCAGCTGGAACCGCTCGGATACCCGCCCGGAAGTAACATTTCAGGTCTTCAGTCCGGCGGCGAGCGCGGGTGCAACGCTTACCATCAAAAGCGATGATGACGTGGTGTGGACCCGGAAGGCCGTCAGCCTGGAAGAAGGTATCAACACCCTGAGCTACGACCTCTCCTTCGATGCGGAACAAGCCGAAGCCATGGAGCAACGCCTGAACGAGAGCCGGAAGGCGGATGAGAAGCCCGCCGTCGTGGAGGCCGCCGAGAACGGCGATTTCTATCTCCGCCCCGGTAAGTACCTGGTAGTGATCGAGGCCAACGGCACGGCGACGGAAGCTCCCCTGGAAGTAAAATAGCCCCGATGAAATAACGAAGCCACTGAGGGTCGCGCCGCGTACGACTGGTTTTAGCTCGTACGTCGGCGCACCTCAGTGGCTCGTTTAGAAATATAGTGCCGGTCAGGTACCGTCCGAATCCAGCGGCTTAGGGTTTCAGGACCACCTTGATACAACCGTCCTCCTTCGCCCGGAACTTCTGGTACATCGCCGGAGCGTTTTCCAGTGGCTCGGTATGGGTGATGAGGAAGCTAGGGTCGATCTCGCCCGCTTCGATCTTATCCAACAGCGGCTGCAGGTACCGTTGAACGTGGGTTTGCCCCATCTTGAAGGTCAGGCCTTTATTCATGGCCGGGCCCATCGGGATAGTAGCGGTAGACCCGTAAACCCCGGGGATGGAAAGCGTACCCCCCTTCCGACAAGCGAGGATCGCCTGCTGTAGTACGTAGGGATGGTCGGTTTGCATATGAGCCGTCTGCTTTAGCTTATCGGCCGCGGCGCTGACCATATTGGAGGCGTGGGATTCGGCGCCGACCGCGTCGATGCAGCGATCCGGGCCCCGACCACCCGTCATTTCGATCAGTTCACCGACGACGTCGTCTACCTTGGAAAAGTCGATCGTTTCCACTTTGCAGTGTTCCCGGGCCATTTTCAGGCGTTCCGGTACCTGGTCGATGGCGATCACCCGGGAGGCACCCATCATCCAGGCACTTTTCATGGTGAAGAGGCCGACCGGGCCGCAGCCCCAGATGGCGACCGTATCGCCTTCCTCGATTTGGGCGTTCTCCGCGGCCATATAGCCCGTGGGGAAGATGTCGGAGAGGAACAGCACCTTCTCATCGGGCAGGTCGCTTTCGATCTTGATGGTGCCGAGGTCCGCGTAGGGTACCCGGAGGAATTCGGCCTGACCGCCGGGAATACCGCCCAATAAGTGGGAGTAGCCATACACGGCCGCGGGGGAATGTCCCATCACCCCCGCCGCGTTTTCCGGCTTGGGATTGGAATTGTCGCAGAGGGAGTAGAGGGTATTTTCGCAGAACCAACAGTGCCCGCACGAGATGGTGAAGGACACAACTACCCGGTCGCCCTTTTTGATGTTTTTGACCTGCGAGCCGACTTCTTCGACGATGCCCATCGGTTCGTGGCCGATGATGTCGCCGGCCTTCATCATCGCGATGAAGCCGTCGTACAGGTGAAGGTCCGATCCGCATATGGCGGTGGAGGTAATGCGAATAATCGCGTCCGTGGGTTTCTCAATGCGGGGATCCGGGTGAGTATCGACGCGTACGTCGCCCTGCCCGTGGTAGGTTAATGCTCTCATAGTGCTTGTTTCCTACCTTACCGCCTGCGAAGGCCGGTAGTTCGCGGGTGTGGCTTGTTAGGTTGCCCCGATAGACCTTTACCCCATATTAGGCTGCTGCCGAGTGAAAAACCCGCGTTAGAAGGGGTAACCGAAACCGATCACCAGCCGCCAGCCGTCTTCAACGGGGTCACCCACGAAACGACGCGGAATCCGGAAATCGGCAACCGTCTCCTCGTAGGGTATCTGGAAGGGCTTGGCCAAATCCAGGCGGAATAGCAAAAAGGTGAGATCGAAGCGGAAGCCAAAGCCGTAATTCATCGCCAGTTCATTCACGAAAGAAGTGCTCCGGAAATCGGTGTCCAGTGGCTCCGCTTCGGTTTTGTACGTCCATACGTTGCCGGCATCGACAAAGGCGGCCACCTCGATCAGGGGAGTGAGCTTTTGGCGCCACTCCACGCTGGATTCCAGCAGCAGGTTTCCGTAACCACCGAAGGTCAGCAGGTTGTTGTTTACCGGTGCGGTGCGCCCCGGACCTAGCTGTCGCGGCACGAACCCGCGCAGGCTGTTCGGGCCGCCGATGGTGTAGAGATCGAAATACGGGACAATAGCGCGATCGCTGATCGGGAAAGCGACGCCGCCGTGGAGTCGCAAAGCCAATTGGGAACTGGTCGAGAAATTGTGGTAATACCGCAGGTCGCTCTCCAACTGTGGATAGACACTGGTGATGCGCTCGGCGTCAACGTCATCGACGACGGGAAAGACGTTGTTCCAGTTCATCGATATATATTGTCGCCAGAAGAAGTTGCCCACGTCTTCCCCGTCCAGCCGGCTATCGTACGTCAGCGTATAGTTCGGCGAGTACACCAACATGCGGTCGAAGCGACTGGCGCCGGCCCCCGAGTTGTCCTGTCCGGGTGCCAGACCGAGGTTACGGGCGATGTCCAGCACTTCGGAATTGCTGACCACCGGGTTCTGGAAGCGAACCGCAAAGGGGTTCAGGAGGTGGGATTTTTTGATCCGTCGCTGCCATGTATAGCCGTAGGAGGCACGCAGCTGCAACAAACTGACCGTTTCGGAGGCGTCGGCGTCTTCCTCGACTACGGTTTCCAAATCGGCAAGATCGAGCTCCTCGATTTCCTGGGAAAACTTGCTGAGGGTCAAGTCCAAGCGTTCCACTTTGGCGCCGAGCGATATCCGCGTCCCGCTCGTCATCACTCTGGGAATCAACTTGCGCCGTTTGGGTAGCCACAGGCGGGGTACGTCCAACGTAGCGGTAAGGCCGTAAATACCCGACCTGGGCACGCGAATCTGGTCGCTGTTGCCGAGGAAAACCGCATAACTGAAGTCTCCCTCCAGCCGGAGTAGCTCGGCACCGCGTAATAAATTCCGGTTCGTGTAGGCCAGCCGGATATTCGGTCCGATGTACTGGGCATTGTTGTAGGTCAGTCCGAGTTCACCCTCGATCCGCCGGCGGGGCAGCGGCTCCATGTAGGCATTCAGGATCAGCGTACTATCGGAGTTCGGCTCCGACTGGTAATCCAGGCTGATGTACCGGAAGGTATTGTAGCTGGCCAGTCGGCGGAGCGTTTTGCGGTGCAGTTCCGGATTATACAGAAAGCCGGATTCGGTGGCAAAGCCCTCGTCCAGGATCTCCGGGCGTAACGGACAGTCGTCGCAGAACACGGTGATGCCACCGACCTCGAATGAAGGCAGTCCTCTGCGCTGGACCGTATCGGTCGGATCGACGTTCGGGTACACGTTGACCGCCACGATACGCTGGGGCTTGAGGTGTTCCGGGGGCAGGTCGTCCTTTAATTTAGCGAGCAAGGCTACCGAATGATCGCCGGTGACGGTATCCGCCAGGAAGAGGTAGTCGTTATCACTCGCGTAGAAGTACCCATTATCGAGCAAGGATTGCCGCCACCGTTGCCGTTCGGCTTTCAGGGCGTCCAGGTCGTATCGGTCGCCTTCCATCAGTACCGTCTCCTCATTGCTTTCGGTTAGCACCCGGGCCACCGCCGTGTCCCGCCAGTAATGGCTGACCGTGTCGAGGGTATACGGTCCGCCTACAACGACATCGTACATCACCTGCACCTCCCGGTCTTCGTGTGCGGTATCGAGGCTATAAGTTACCCCGTTATTAAAGTATCCGTTGTTGGCGGCCCGATTTTGCATCAGGTTGGTTAATCCCTCCACCACCGTCTCGTCGAAGAAGATCGGTTCTTCCCCCTTCTCCTCGGTCAGGTCGTCGGCGTACTTCTCCGGGTTCTCCGCTTTCTTCTCCTCGAATTTGTAATACCGCCAGATACCCCGGTAACCAATGAGGGGAATTTTCTGGTTAACCCGCTGGTTCGCCGCGGCTTCCAGTTCCGTGGAGAGCTCGCTGGCATCGACCGAGTCCGGGGCGATCACCTCCACCGTTGCACCCTGGTAAAGGTATTCGTCGGGAGGAAAGAATTGCGTGACGTTGCACCCCATCGCGGTAAGCGCGATCAGGGAAATCAAAATTCTGCCGGTCATTTACCGCTGTTTTTGCCGCTCCAGTTGAGGCGATCGAATTCCTTGCTGAAGGTGAGGCGACCGCCGTAGCGCAATACGTTGCCGCCGATGAGAATGTCGCGGTCACGGTCGTTGAAGAATTTAAGCCGGAAGGTACCATCGTCGGTGATCAGGTATTCCGCCGTAATGTTGTCGAGGTAGGTTTGCGAAGTGCCGGCTACCTCATCCGCATCGTTGCCGGCAACGCCGTCGACGCTGATGACGACCCGGTCGTCGAAGAGGGTCTTGCGCAGGCTTACCCGGAGGTTGGTATTCGTGGTCCCGTCGGTGTCCTGGTAACTGTCAAGCCCGAAGTCCAGGTCCACGAAGCCGACGTATTGGTCAGCCAGGTTATTCAGGTAGCCGCCCAAAGCATTATTCAGGGTAGTGTTGGCGAGGCTGGTGCCGTCTCCCCCACCCTGGTCGATCAACGGTATGTTGAACCCGCCGAAGGCAAGCAACTGGAAGGCGGTGGTTGTGAGTCGGCTATCGTCCTGCCGCAGTACGGACAGGGCATCGTCAACGGCGCTGATACCCAGGTTTCCGTATTCGTCTTCCGGATAGGTCACGTTGGTGGTGAGATCGCTGGACTGCAGGTCACCCTTCAGGCCGATGACCACGAAGAAGGTCTGTTTGCGTCGCAGGGTGCCCGCGTCCTGGGTCGACCCGGCGATTGCCTCCACCAAGGGAAGCGGGGATGTCTGTACCCGGTGCCGGATGGTCAGGTCGAGGGTTGGATTCGCGATATCCCCGGAGAAGGTTACCGTCGAACCCGGCACGATAATGAACTCCTTGGTAATTACCTGGTAGACGAAATCGTAGGTGCCCTCCACCAGTTCTACCCTTCCCGTCGCTTCCTGGCTGCCGTCCGGACTGATATTCAGCGTCAAATCCCCCTCGGCGCGTCCGGTGAAGGTTTGACCGGTTACCGGATCGACAATTACGGTAACCTGAAGATTGGGGTCGATGGCCAGATTGAGGGTCAGATCGAGGCCGGTGCGGGCTGCTACCAGGCTGTCAGCACCACCGAGCGTATCCCGGCGGATAATGTCCGCCCACTGGTATTGCTCCTCGAAGGCTACGATGCCTTCTACGTCCACCAATCCGGCCGAAGGAGCGGTGTATACGTAGGTGATATCCGACCCTTCGTTCGTAGTGGCTTCTACGGCGATCACGGGAAGCGTGGCCGTTCCGCCGATCTCTACTCGGGCATCCACCGACATCGTACCGTAGTAGTCGGGGTTCTGATCTTCCGTCGAATTGATCGCCGTGAAATCTTCTGCAACTACGAGCATATCCAGCCGAATATCGTCCAGGCCGTTCAGGCGGATATTCCCCGTGATCTCCGCGTCGTTGCCATTGGTATCGTAGATGCGCAATCCGTTGCTGAAGGTAATCTGCTCGTCTTCGAAGATGATGGGATTATCACCGAGCCGGAAGCGTTCGCCGAGTAGGCTGATCACCAAACTGGCGTCCGTAAAGGCGAGTCTGCCATCCATACTGGGATCGGCAATCGTTCCGGTAAGGGCAATCTGCCCTTCCAAATACCCCTCCGTTTCCTGGAGGTAGCCTAAACTGAAGGGCTCCGCGCTTTGCAGCTGAAGGGCATTGACGTCGACCATGAGGTCCATCGGGCCGTTGAGACCGTAGGTTCCCGTCACGCTGAGGTCGTTGCCGGATCCTTCCAGCCCGACGTCGAGTACGTAGGTTTGCTCGTCGGACGAGGTAACATCCGCCCGCAGGTCACCGAGCAGGGTGCCGGACCACGCCAGACTGTCAATCGTCAGGTCCGTCCGGATGCCCAGGTTCGTCAACACGTTATCCAGGCCCACCGTACCATTGAGGGTGCCGGCGGCAACTTCTTCCTCCGAAAAAATCAGCCTACTCGGTGTGCGGAGATTAAAGTCACTAAAGGAAACAAGCACGTCGTTCGGATCCACCGTTTCGGCGCGGAGTGACTGGCCTAAGTGTTCCAGCACCAAATCTTCGATGAGCAAGGTGGAATCGAAAAGCGTGATCCGGTTGGAAGCCGGTACGGTCCAGGTTTCGAAGTTCAGGATCTGTTCTTCCTCCAGGCTGACCAGCAGGGTGTCGCCCGCCTGGTCGATGTAGGTGCCCAGGTAGTGCCGCAGGCTATCGTTCTCGGCGTATAATCTGAGTTCGACCAGCAGTTGTTCCTCGACGGTTTCTCCGGAAATCACGGTCCGTCCTAATTCGAATTGGTCGTTAAAACTGATGTCCTGCCAGTCCGCGTTAAAGTTCAGGTTAGCGGTGTCACCGATCGCCTGGAAATTCAGGTTCCGCGCTTCCAGGCCCGAAAAGACGATCTCGGGAACGGTCAGGTTCACCAGCAACTCGGGCTGCGCGTCCCGGTATAGGAAGCTGAACTCCAGGGGCGAAAGCTGGGTGAGCCCCGGCACCAATCCGCTGGTCAACACCTGCGGGCGCTTCAGCTGAAAGGCAATGTCTACTTCGTCCCCGTTCTCGACCGGGTTGGGTTGCGGTTGGCTGTTATCCCAGTAGCCGATGATAAACTGCACAATCTTTTCTGGCGTGACCAGGGGGTCGAAATAGCCGACCACCTCGCCGTCCATCACGTCCGACCGGAGATAGATTTCGTTTTCCCAGTCATGAAGCGATGCGGTAAGGCGCAGGCTATCTACGAATACGCTTCCCTCCGGTCCCAGCAGGATGAAATCGTCCAGATTGACGAAGGCATCCATATCGTACACATCGATCCCCTCCGTCCGGGCCACCAGATCCCCTTCCACGACCATGGCGTCGTTCACCAGATTCCACCGCTCCAGATCGGCACGCTCCACGTCGACGATAGCTTCGGCGAATACCGTGCTGTCCGCAGCGATAATGTAGCGCGCGCTACCAGCTGCCAACAAATCCGGGTGCATCAGGTTAAAACGGGCCTGGTACCGACTATCGGTAACCGAAGCGGTCAGGTCCAACAGAGAATCGCCCGCCGACTGCAGGACGTAAGCGCTGATGTCAAGGTCCATCGCGGGCTCCAGTTGCCCGTTGACCTGAGCCCGGATGTCCAGGGGACCTAGATCCAACAAGAGCAGCGAATCCCGCATCGCCCCGGTAAACAGGTCCGGGATGCTAACATCGGACAGGTTGGCATCGATAGCCAGGTCCTCCGGGTTGTAGGTGCCCTGGAGGTTCCAGGTACCATTGCTGGTTTCCAGGGGAACGTCGAAGGTGAGATCGGTCAAAGACCCGGATATACTTGCGTTGCGCACGCGTAAGTTCGGCAGGTTAATGTTCTCCGGGATGAGGCTGTCCGGCAGGATGGTGCGGACGTCCGCGATGTTAATTCCCAGATCACTGATCTCCATGTTCAGCGCCAGATTATCGGGGTCCAGCGCGTTGCGGATGTTACCGGCTATATTGGCGTAGGTGCTGTCTCCCGGCAGATTCAGTTGGAGGTTCACGTCAAGGTTATCGAGCGGGCCGGTCACCGAACCGCTTCCACGGACGTAGTTGGGCAGGGTATAATCCTCCGGCAACGTTCCGGGAGGCACGTAGGCCAGGATAGTGGCGCGGGTGGCCAATAGCGTATCCAGCGAAACGTCGACCCGCATGTTAGGATACGACTGCACGCCGTTGATCACGCCGCTCGTTCGTACCCGGCTATTGAGCCCGTTTCCGAAGACCCGGTTTTCGATGGCGTACAGGTCGAGCTCCAGCCGCTCGCCGCGGTAGGTGGCGGTGCCTTCGGCGACGATACGCTTCGGCCAGTCGATGTCGGGGGGCAAGGTGCCGCTGGGTAGTAGGGGCAGGAGTGGCCCGGGGGTCAGACTAAATTCCCGCAGGAAGAGCTGCCCCCCCAATTGTGCGGGATCCAGTACGTCGGTTGCATTACCGCTCGCCCGCACTTTGATGCCGGGTCCGTCGAGTTGAATCCGGCCGATGTCCAGGTTACCCGTGGTTCCGCTGGCCCGCAGAGAAAAGGTCACCCGCTGATCTTCATTGTTGCCCACCACGGGTACTTCGGCCAGATCGGGGGCAAGCAGGGCTACGTCCCGCAATCCCAGGTAGCCGTCCAGTTGGGCCCGGGCCACCATTTCGTCGATATTCGCGGCGGCGAAGTCGTATTCAATCGCCGTATCGTCGCTAGTTATCTCGCTGTTATTGGTACGGAGCAAAAAGCTTTCCAGTCCAATGAAGGAGGGATCGTAATCGATGATGCCTTCCGTACGGACAATCGCCAGCCCGCTACGCTCCCTCGCCTCCAGTTGCCGTAGGTTGAGGTGCAGGGAATCCACGATGTAGGCGATATCGGTAGCTTCTGCTTCCACGGCCGAGAGCGCCAAATGGTTGTAGTCGATGCCTGGCCCTTCCAGTTCCGGAAGCGGGGTATCCATACTAAAGCCAAGATCGCGTACCTGGAACAGTTCGCCGGTGAAGGAAATGCTGTCGCCCAAAACCAGGTCGGCACCTTCCAGATTGACGTACGGAAGGCCGGTGGCAATGTCCAGGCTATCCATCCGCAGGGAGAAGTTGCTCTCCGAGATAGTTAGTCGTCCGGCAGCGAGGGACATCGGCACCGATTCCGCGGTGGTATCGACCGGCGTGCTGCTTTCGCCGAGGGCAATAGCGGCATCGGCTCCCTCCAGTTCGAGGAAATCGATGGCGAAGTCCATGGTTTCCAGATCCGCTTCCTCGATCTCCCCTTCCAGGCGCCGGGCGGTTACGTCGGCCAGCAAGCCGGCCGGATCGTCCTGGTAGTAAATGTCGGCGTTGGTCAACCGGAGGGAAGCGCCGTTGAGGTCGATGGTGAAGCCACCCGAACCGGCGGCCGTCGTATCAACTACCACCGGGGCGGCAGCGGTATCGGCCGGGGCGAACGCTTCGGTCAGGAAGCCGATGTTGCTGGTCGAATCGGTGTTGACGACGTAAGCGTAGACATTGTCGATTTCGATCCCGTTAATGTCCACCGTTGATCGCAGGAGGGCGAACATGTCGAGATAAACGCCCAGGTGGTCCAGGCGGGCGATGGTATCCCCCTCCGGGTTGTTGACGTACACGTCATCCACCGTAAGGTTGGAGGGGAATTTCAGGCCGATGGAGCCGATTCCGATGTCGGTACCGAGGGTGGTGCGGGCGATCTGCTCGACCTCCCGCGTGATCCGGTTCTGTACGAAGGGCAACTGGATCAGCAGGAAAACCAGCACCAGTAAACCCATCACCGATACGACCAACCAAAAGATAAACCTTCCTATTTTCTTACCTATGCTTGCAGCCAATTGGGGTATGCTTGTAAAACGAGTATTCTACCCTAACGGCTGGCGAAAAACGGTGTTCGGTAGGCAAGCGGATGGCTTGCAATAGTTGGCGAATAGCGTACGCTTGGGTCATCAACTGGACCATTGCGGGGATAAATCCGTTGGCAGGCGACCGCAACCCGTGGCGCGGCAAGTGGAAACCGGAAAAAATACCCACCCGGGCAAGTTTGCCGACAGCAATCGCCACCCGAGCTACCACATTCGCAGTAGGTAGTCACATGCTGGTAGTACCAAATAGGGCGCCGGCGCGCGGGTACCAAGTCAATACCGGGATCAGTCTACGCGTACCACCAGTCCCTTCAGGTACTCCCCCTCCGGATGGTAAAGGTTTACGGGGTGATCCGGCCCCTGCCCCAGTCGGTGGAGCACGCAGGCCGAGCGCCCGGCCTCCAGTCCGGCAGCCACGATAGTATCGTAAAACAGCTGGCGGTCCACCACTCGGCTGCAGCTGAAGGTGAAGAGGAGTCCGCCCGGCTTAAGCGCGCGCATGGCGCGGGCGTTCAACCGCTTGTAGGCCTGTACGGCCTTGTGCCGGCGATGCTTGTTTTTGGCGTAGGCGGGTGGGTCGACGATGATAATGTCGTAGCTACGATCCTCCGCGTTTTCCTTTAACCACTCCATGACGTCGGCGGTGTGGCTCTCGTGGCGGTCTGCGAAATCTCCGTTCAGCGCAACGTTGGTATCGGTCAGTTGGATGGCTTTTTCGCTCAGGTCTACGCTTTGCACCCGCGCCGCGCCGCCCAAAAGCGCGTAGATCGAAAATCCGCCGGTGTAGGAAAAGGTATTCAGGACCACCTTATCCCGGGCGTAGCTACCAAGCAGCCAGCGGTTCTCGCGTTGGTCGAGGAAGAAACCGGTCTTCTGGCCCCCAGCCACGTCCACCCGAAAGCGGCGGCCGTTTTCCCGCACGGTCAGCTCGTCCACGGCCGTTCCGCCGAGCAGGCCATCCGTGAAGGTATTGGCGTAGCGTTCGGGCAGTACGGCAGCGCTTTTGTCGTACACGGTAGTGATCCCCGGGATGGCGGTAAGGAGGGTGTCGGCAATGAGCTGCCGCCGGTGGTGCATGGCGATGCTGTGGCATTGCACCACGGCCACCGCACCGTAGCGGTCGACGATCAGCCCCGGCAGTCCGTCGCCCGCCGCGTGCACCAGGCGGTAGGTATCGGTGAGCGGATCGGTGGTCAGCCCCAAGCCAGCGCGGAGATCCAGCGCCTTGCGGATGCGTTGCTCCACCAGGTCTTCTGGCGGTTCCTCCTTGCCGAAGTGCAACATGCGCACGCGGATGCTCCCCGCCTGGTAATGTCCGGTACCCAACATGTTTCCGGCGGAGTCGACCACTTTTACCGTGTTGCCGTCTTCCAAATCGGGATCCTCGCGGGCCACCGAGCCGGAGAAAAGCCAGGGGGAATAGCGGAGCAGGGCTCCCTCACGCCCTTTCTTCAGGGTGATCGTTTTCGTATTCATGGCGGCAAGGTAAGGCTACCCGGGCAGCAGCCGGCAGGTTGGTGGCCATCGAGGCCTCCCGGAGCAAAATGCTAAGACAAAGCTGCTGCATACTGGTACATCCGGCCGTCCCGTTACTACCTGCGAGCGTCCGGGGTGCCTATTGGTAGCCGGGCGCCTGCTTTATTCCACCAACCATCCTCCTCTTGTTAGGGGGTGATCGTTAAACCCAACATATGCAACTCGGCAACCTAAGCGGCGTGGTAACCCTCGCGCTGACGCTTCCCCTCTTAACCTTCGGCTGCAAGGAAGATCCGGCATCCCCCTCCGACGAAGGAAACGGCGCATTTCGGGTAGAAATAACCGATGCCCCCAGCGACGATGCCAATGTCAAGGGGGTTTTCGTGACCATCGCCGACATCCGGGTAGCCGGCGAATCGCTGGAGGCCTACACCGCTACCACCGTCGAGATCTCCGCCCTTACGAACGGTGCTACCGAGTTGCTGTACGCCGGAGAGCTGGCCGCGAAGAGCTACAATAAAATCGAGCTGGTGCTGGAAGACGGTCTCACCGCGGTAGCCGGTGGACCGGGCTGCTACTACGTCAACGAGGACAACCAGAAAGTCGCCCTGGAGGTGGCCGATGAAGGCGTCATTACCCTTACCGATTCCGGCTTCGAAATGGTGCAAAGCGGATCGGTGAATGCCGTCGTGGATTTCGATCTGCGCAAAGCCCTTGTACGTACCGGCGACGAAACCAAGCCCTACGCCTTTGCCGCAACAAACCGCTTAAACAATTCCCTGCGGGTGGTACAGAAGGACCGCACGGGCACCCTTTCGGGAACCGTAAGCCGGGATAGTCAGGCGGAAGGCGAAGTAGTGGTGTACGCTTACCAAAAGGGCACCTTCACCGCCAGCGAGGCGGAGGGCGACAGCGACGACGAGCTCTTCCTGAACGCCGTATCCAGCACGAAACTCAACACCAATAACGAATACACCCTGGCCTACCTGGAGGCGGGCTCGTACGAGCTGGTCGCCGTTTCCTACGAGGATACCGATGAAGACGGCCGACTGGAAATGCGCGGCCAGTTCAAGATATCGGCCATCGGCGAGCTGGACCTCGGCTTGCTGCAGGTAACCGCCAATTCTACCACTACAGCCGACTTTAAGGTCAGCTTCCTGCCCGGATAGGGGTTCGCGCTTCCGGCGCTAAGAGCCATAACTTGTTTCTTTCCAATAAGCGGGAGTCCCCTGCCGGTTTCGACCGACGGGGGCTCCTAATTTTTGGCCGCATGCTTCGGCCCGGCTTACCTTTCGGCGAAAACCATCGACTACCTCATTGTCGGCCAGGGATTGGCCGGAACCCTCATCGGCTACCGCCTGGAATGCGCCGGCCATTCGGTGCACTACATCGACGCACCGGAGCAAACGGCAGCGAGTGCGGTGGCCGCGGGCATCATTAACCCCATCACCGGTCGGCGCTTCGTCAAGAGTTGGCGGATCGACGACTTGCTTCCCGAAGCCCGGAAGCTCTACGCCGAGCTGGAACGCACCTTGGGCGTTCCCATCTGGCACGACATCCCGCTGGTACGCACCCTCTTCAACCGCGGCGACCAGAACGACTGGCTGGCGCGCTCCGGCGACCCGGGATACGATGATTACCTGGACGACGATCCCGCGCTGGGCGGCATTCCCGCCATCACTGAGCCGGCCTTTTCCTACGCTGGCGTTCGCCACTCCGCGCGGGTGGACGTGGCCTTGCTCGTCGAGCGGTTTCGAGCGCGGCTGCGGGGGGAGCAGCGCATTTCCGAGACTGCTCTGGACTACGGGGATTTGTCCGTCGGGGGCACTCGGATTAGCCTGGTTCTAGGCGACCGCACCCGCATCTACGATCGAGTGATCTTTTGCGAAGGGTGGCGGTCGCGCTCCAATCCCTGGTTCGGTGACCTACCCTACGGTGGAAACAAGGGGGAGGTGCTGATCGTGAAAACGGAGGCGCCGCTGCTCGATCGCTTATTTAAGCACCGCATCTTTCTCGTGCCCCAGAGCGACGACACCTACTGGGTGGGGGCCACGAGCCAAAACCTCTGGACCGACGAGGGGCCCACCCCGGATGCAAGGAAGTACCTAGAAGACCGGTTACGGGAGTTGATTACCGTACCGTACGAGATCGTCGACCACCGGGCGGCGGTACGACCGACCATCCGCGACCGGCGACCGGTAATCGGGGTCCACCCCGAGCATCCTACTCTGTGGATCTTCAACGGCCTGGGGACGAAGGGGGCTTCGCTGGCTCCGCTGGTGAGCCGGTGGCTCCTTGCCGCTTTGGCGGGTGATGCAGCGGTGCCGGGGGAGGTGGATTTGGGACGATTTGGGGGTTAGACATCGGATGTGTCAGGCCTGTCATTTTGACAGACATCGATGTGTCATGCGGTAGATTCTCCCGAAACCGCCCCAATCGGCAGCACAGCCAACGTCCCCAATACCATCAAAATGAACAGATCAAGTCGCAGTCCCAAGCAGGTATCCGGAATCAGGCCAAGCAGGGAGGCTAAAAACACCAAAACCCCACCCAACGTCATCGAGGGCAAAAAATACCCCCTCCCCCGCCGCTCCCCGAAGATGCCGGCAAAGATCATCGGTGCCAGCAGGGAAGTTCCCGCGAAGCTGGTTCGCGCCAACAACGCAAGTTGGTCTCCCGCGACGAGGCTGAACCCGAGCGCCGTTACCGCAAATACGACAATTCCCACCTTCGTCACCCGCAGCAATTGCCGGTCGTCTTCGGACCGCAGCAACGACCGCAGCTCCGTACCCAGCGCGAAGATCTGTGAATCGGCCGTGGAAATTGCGGCGGCCAGCAACCCGATCAGTACGAAGGCCGCCAGGGTGGGTGGCTGATCCACTACCAGCGCCCGGCTCAGGAACTCGAACGCCGTCAGGTCCGGATAGCGGATCGAGCCGTACAGCCCGATGAAGGCCGTAGGCAGAATGACGAAGATGGCAAATACCCCCACGCCGACGGCCATGCGGTACATGGCCCGGTCCGTCTCCATGATGGCCAGTCGGATACTTACCTGTGGCTGGGTGAAGGGGATCATCAGTATGGCCACCGCCGAGCCGATCAGGAATTGAGGAGTGAATAAACCGTTCGGCCCGGGTACGCTAAGCAATGCTGGCTCCCGTGCTTCCAAAGTAGTGTAGCCGGCCTCCAGCCCGCCCACGCTTTCCAGGCAACTCAACCCCACGATCCAGATCACCACGAGCAAGATCAGCCCTTGAATCGCATCGTTATAGATGATGGCCTTCAGTCCGCCCAGTTCGCTGTACAGCAGCATGATCGCTACCAGGAGCACCGACCAGCCCCACACCGGCATCAGCCCCGGAAAGGCAAGGGCTACGAAGTCGGACACCCCCTTGATCTGTATGGCTACGTAGGGTATGAGAAAAATGAATGCTCCGAAAAAGGCCACCGCTCCGGCCAGTCGGTTTCCGTACTGCCGGTTCATAAATCCGGCCATTCCCCAATAGCCCTGCCGCAGGGCTACCCGCCGGAAATGGTAGCCGATCCAGATCACCCCGAAGATCAATGCCATATCGCTCACCGCCAGGAAGTGCCAGGCCCCCACCCCGTGCACCCGGAAAAGATCCGGCATTCCGAGCAGCGTGAACGTACTGAAGAGCGTGGCCGCAAAGGTGAACAATCCCAATACGCTACTGAGGCTCCCTCCTGCCAGCAGGTAATCTTTACTGTCTTCGTTAATTCGGCGTTGCCATAGGGAAACGCCGATGAGCAGGGCTACATATACGCATCCGACGATGATCAGCGACTGCAGCATCGGTCAGGAAGCCTTTTCCTTTGCCTGTGTAAAGGCCCCGCCCCCCGGGTGCACCACCGTGGCAATGCCCGTAAGGATTACCATCACGATACATAAAGCGATTCCCGACCAAAGGGTGTACGGCATCCCGCCGACGGTAGGTTCGATCGTCCCGGCGGGCAGGAACAGCGGCGTGAAGGCTACCGTCATGATGACTACGGCCAGTACGCAACATGTTTTCCACCCCGGATTTTTGATCGACGCTGCCATGCCTGCCTGAATATACTATTTACATTTAAAGTCGCTGCAGGGTCAGCCCACCGTCGATCATGATCACCTGACCCGTTGAATAAGGAAAATCCCCCCGCACGAGTGCGGCCACCGCCCGCCCGACATCCTTGGGGTAGCCCCAGCGCGGTTGCAGCGTAAGCCCTTCCGCGATGAGGCGGTCGTACTTCTCGGTGACGACGCTGGTCATGTCGGTTTTGATGATGCCCGGCCGTAGCTCGTACACGGGAATTCCCTCCGCGGCCAACCGGGCGGCGAACAGCTGGGTCATCATTCCCATCCCCGCCTTCGACGTACAGTACTGGCCGCGGTTGGTACTCGCCACCGTAGCCGAGATCGATCCGACGTTGATGATGTAGGCCTGGAACCTGTCGTTTTCGGCACGGTCCGCCACCATCCTCCGGGCAATCGCCTGGGTCAGGAAAAAAGGCCCCTTCAGATTGATGTCCATTACCCGGTCGTAGCTGTGTTCCGACAGCTCCAACAAGTCGCTCCGTTCGCGCGGAGCCACCCCGGCGTTATTCACCAGCACGTTGAGGTGACCGAGTTTTCCGTAGGCCTCCTCCACGATGCGCGCCCGGTCTTGCGTATCGCCGATGTTGCCCTGCACGTAATGAACGTCCCGCTCGGACAAATCCCGTAGTTCCGCCAACAGGTCGAAGACCTCCGCTTCCGCCCGCACGCCGTTTAGGGCCACCTCGTAGTCCTGCGCGATCAACGCCCGCACGATGCCCAGTCCAATGCCGCGGCTCCCTCCGGTGACCAATGCTGTAGGATGCCTTGCCATCTGCTTTACTCCTTTAGGTCGTCAACCGGCAACATGCACCGCTGCTCCCAACTCTTTAGCCCGAGTTCCGCCAACTGTACGCCCTTTGCCCCTTCCAGTAAATCGTTGGGAAAAGGATCGTCCAGTACTACGTGCTTCAGGTACAGCTCCCACTGCACCTTGAAGGCATTTTCGTAGACTTCCTGCTCGGGTACCGTTGACCAGTCTTCGTAGAAGTCGATGGGCTGGGGAATGTCAGGGTTCCAGATGGGCTTAGGCGTGTTGCCGTAATGTTGAATGCGGCAGTCGCGTAATCCCGCCACGGCCGATCCCCGAGTACCGTCAACGTGTACAGTCAGGAGGTCGTCGCGCCGCACTCGGGTCACCCAGCTTGAATTGAACTGCGCCACTACCCCTCCCGCTAGTTCGAACACGGCGTAGGCCGCGTCGTCGGCCGTAGCCCGGTACGTTTCGCCCCGCTCGTCCACCCGTTCGGGAAGGTGGGTAGCGCCCAGGCAAAAGACGCTCTTCACGCTTCCAAAGAGGTTGTCCAGCACGTACCGCCAGTGACAGAGCATGTCCACCATGATCCCGCCGTCGTCTTCCTTTCGGTAGTTCCAGCTGGGGCGCTGGGCCGGAATGCTGGTGCCCTCGAAGACCCAGTAACCGAAGTCACCCCGCACGCTCAGGATCTCACCGAAAAATTCGGCTTCCATCAATCGCTTTAACTTGCGCAGGCCGGGCAGCCACAGTTTATCCTGCACTACGCCGTGCTTTACCCCCGCCGCTTTGGCGAGCCGGTAGAGGTCCAGCGCCTCTTCCAGACTGGTTCCGGTGGGCTTCTCGCAGTACACGTGCTTACCGGCCTCAATCGCCTTTTTCACGGCCCCGTAGCGTCGACCGGTGATCTGGGCGTCGAAGTAGATTGGGTAAGCGTCGTCCGAGAGAACCGCGTCCAGGTCCGTAGACATCCGCTCGATACCCGTCCGCTTACCGAGTGCCCGCAGTTTTTCCAGGTTCCGCCCCACCAGTATGGGCTCGGGGTAGATCGTCCCTCCCGCGGGCGTCCGCACGCCCCCCTGCTCCCGGATGGCCACGATCGAGCGCAATAGGTGTTGATTCGTCCCCATTCGTCCGGTGACCCCGTTCATGATGATCCCCACGGTGTGGCGTTGGGCCGGAGCCTCCGTTTCAGACATGGTAGCAGTTGTGTTTTTCAATGGATGTAGGAATAGCAGGTTGGAATATCAGGATTTTTCGCGGTAGGCTGCGAGGATCTCCTGCAGAAAGAAATCTTGGTCCTTGGCCCAGTGTGCATGCGAAAATATCTCCACCTCGTAGTAACCGGTGAAGCCGGCTGCCTCCACCCAGGAGCGGATGCGCGGCACGTCGATACACCCTTCCCCCATCAATCCCCGGTCGTTGAGCATATCCATGGTCGGCACCTTCCAGTCGCAGATATGAAACGCGTACAGGTTTCTTTGGGCGCCGGAGCGCAGGATCTGAGATTCCAATCCGTCGTCCCACCACAGATGGTAGACGTCCACCGCTATCCCCACGGCATCGTGATCGATTGCCTCCGCCAGCTCATTGGCCTGTGCCAGGGTATTGATGGCGGATCGGGTATCGGCGTACATCGGATGTAGGGGTTCGATGGCGAGCCGCACTCCGGTCTCCATGGCGTGTGGAATAAGTCGCTCAATGCCCGCCTGGATTTGCTTGCGGCTCTCGGTGAGGGATTGTCCTGGTTCCGCACCGCATACCAGTACCAGCAGCGGGGCCCCGATCTCGGCGGCTTCGTCCAGCATCTTTCGGTTAGCGGTCACTGCTTTCTCACGGGCCTCCCGGCTACGGTGGGGAAAAAAGCCCCCCCGCACGTAGCTCACTACCTCCACCGGTGACGCCGCCAGCAGTTTCCTGGCTTCCGGCAGACCGGTCGCCAGCGCGGCGTCCTGCCAGACACTGATGCCCCCCACCCCGGCGGCGGCGTACTTATCCAGTGCCGTTGCAAGCGACCAGGGCTTGGTGGTGATGGAGTGGATACAGAGACGGGACAAATCCTCGGGCATGACGGTGGAATTAGCGAACGCAGTCGTAGAAATGATAGTCCTGGCCGTTCCGTATTCGCCCGGCATAAAGCACTGCTTCCCGTGCGTGGTAGTCGCCCCACATACTGCTCTCGCCGTAAGGGACCTTAGCACCGGCATGTACGTAATCCCAACCGTTCGGTCGGTGGTAAATGCTGTGCAGGATAAGTCCCTGGTGCGCCGGATCGGTACTCAGGTAGGGTTCGGAGAGCAAGGTATTCAGGACAGTCAGTCCGGCCTGGAAGTAGCGTTGACCGGCCTCCGCATCCCGCTGCTCCAGGTAGCGGCCGAGCCGCAGTAGCCCCTGGCATCCGATGGCGGCGGCGGAACTGTCCACCGGCTCGAAGTCATTATAGGGATCGGCGGGTCGTTCGGTGTAGTCTCCGAGGCGGTGTAGTTGCGGAGCCCCCGTATCCCAGTAGGGAATGCCATCACTGGCGGTGTTGTCGATGTAGAAATCACAGGTGGCCCGGGCCGCCTTCAGGTAGATCGCCTCGATTTCCGCGAAGCCACCGTAGGGTTCGAGGTCGGCCGGATCGAGTTGCCGGAGGTATTCAAGCTGCTCCGGGAATCCGAGCATGGCCCAGGCGAGTCCCCGCGTCCAGGTAGTAAAGCCGGAAAAACCCTGCTGGGCGTTCGGGCAGCGGTAGTTACCATCGTTGACGTTGAAGATGCTCTCGTGGGCGGTGCGGCCCCACACGTCGTAACTGTCCCGACCCTCACCGTAGTAGATAGCGTATTTAGCGGTTGCCTTTCCGTGTTCGATAGCTCGCTGTAGCAGACTCGTGTTTAGGTCATTGTCCCCCATTACTGAATGACCAAGTTCATGACTTACGCACAGTGCCCTGACGGTCCGGATCGTATCCACGAAGAGGGAGTGCGGCCCGTTGAACGAATAGAGGTAGCCACCGCCCCCGTTGATCGGTGACCAGCGGCGCGCCTGCACCGCGCCGCTCACCTTAAGGGCCAATTCATAGAAATGCCGTTCCCAGTCTCGCTGCGGAATTTTTCCTTCCCGCGTCAGTCGTAGCAGATTCCCGTAGGTACTTACGTTGTTGAAGCCGTGATCGTGGACGCCGAAGTGGCTGACGTGACTGGCCATTTTTTCCAGCGTGCCCTGCCGGCCAATCTCCAGAAACTGTTTGTCCCCCGTGGCATCGAACTGCAAGATGGCTGAGCCGTACTCGAAGCCCTGCGTCCATTCGGTCCAACCGCGGGTCGTGTATTTACCGGCTTCCGTAAAGACGGGGGTCCCTTTACCGTGGTCGTAATTATCTTGGATCGCGAGCATCTTCCCGGCGGAATGCTGCCAGAATTGCTGCATCTTCGACTTGAGGTCTTGGAGAGTAAGGGTATCGTCAATTTGCATGAAAGACAAGGATTTCCCCGTCAAATTAGTGAACGAATAACTTTTCCTCGGTCCGTAGCGACGGCTTCAGCCGTCATGCTGCCTGCCTTCCCTTGTTCTGTAGTAAGCAGCCTGTCCACTGAAGTGGACGCTACGCGTAGCGACGGCTTCAGCCGTCTGGCTGCCAGCATCGACCGCCAAAGTAGCCCCGGTAGTTCACGGCCAGCATCACCAGCAGCCTGTCCACTGAAGTGGACGCTACGCGTAGCGACGGCTTTAGCCGTCTGGCTGCCTGCATCAACCGTCGTGGTAGCCCCGGTAGTTCACGGCCAGCATTGCTAGCAGCCTGTCGACTAAAGTGGACGTTACACGTCACGACGGCTTCAGCCGTCATGCTGCCCGCATCGACCGTCACGCGAGGCCGCAACAAAAAAGCCCCCCGATCACAGATCGGGAGGCTTAATTTTTACCGAATACAAGGTAGGGCAGAAATTTACTTCCCTTCCACCTCTTCGAACTCAACGTCCTGGACGTCGTCAGCACCACCGGTTCCGGTCTTACCGGTATTTCCGGCTCCGGCTTTAGCACCCGGATCACCGGCACCCGCGTCGGCGGTAGCTCCGGGCTCCTGCTGGGCCTGGTACATATCCTGACTGGCGGCGTTCCAGGCGGCGGTAAGGGCTTCGGTCGCTTTATCGATCTTGGCAATGTCCTCGGCCTTGTGGGCTTCACGCAGGTCGTTCAGGCTGCTCTCGATCGTCGCCTTTTTCTCGGCGGGAATCTTTTCACCGAACTCCTTGAGTTGCTTCTCGGTCTGGAAGACGAGCTGGTCGGCACCATTCAGCTTTTCGATCCGCTCGCGGGCTTCCTTGTCGGCTTCCTCGTTGGCGGCGGCTTCGGCCTTCATGCGCTCGATATCGTCCTTGCTCAGTCCGGTACCGGCCTCGATCTTGATCGACTGCTCCTTGCCCGTACCCTTATCCTTCGCGGTTACGCTGAGGATGCCGTTGGCGTCCATGTCGAAGGTCACTTCGATCTGGGGTACGCCGCGGGGGGCGGGGGGAATATCGCCGAGCACGAAGCGTCCGATGGGGCGGTTGTCCTTGGCCATCTGGCGGGCACCCTGGAGAACGTGGATTTCCACGCTGGGCTGGTTGTCGCTGGCGGTGGAATACACCTTGGACTTCTTAACCGGGATGGTGCTGTTCGACTCGATCACGGTGTCGAATACGCCTCCCATCGTCTCGATACCGAGGCTCAGCGGGGTGACGTCGAGGAGCAGTACGTCCTGCACGTCGCCACTCAGAACGCCACCCTGGATAGCGGCACCGATGGCAACCACTTCGTCGGGGTTCACGCTCTTGTTGGCCTTCTTGCCGAAGAACTTCTCGACGGCTTCCTGAATGGCGGGGATCCGGGTGGAACCACCGACCAGAATGACTTCGTCGATATCACTGTTGCTGGTACCGGCGTCGGCCATGGCCTTTTTACAGGGCTCGAGCGTACGCTGGACCAACTGGTCGGCCAGTTGCTCGAATTTCGCGCGGCTGATCTTGACGACCAGGTGCTTAGGCACACCGTCTACGGCCGTGATGAAGGGCAGATTGACTTCCGTTTCCATAGAGCTGGACAGCTCAATCTTAGCTTTCTCGGCGGCTTCCTTCAGGCGCTGGAGAGCCATGGGGTCCTTCTTCAGGTCCATATTCTCCTGCTTCTTGAACTCATCGGCCAGGAAGTCGATCAGGACGCGGTCGAAATCGTCACCACCCAGGTGGGTATCCCCGTTGGTCGACTTCACCTCGAATACCCCTTCACCCAGGTCGAGGATCGAGATATCGAACGTACCGCCACCGAGGTCATATACGGCGATGGTCATATCCTTGCTCCGCTTGTCCAGACCGTAAGCCAGGGCGGCCGCGGTGGGCTCGTTGATGATACGGCGCACGGTCAGACCGGCCACTTCACCGGCCTCTTTGGTGGCCTGACGTTGGGAGTCATTGAAGTAAGCCGGTACCGTTACTACGGCTTCGGTCACTTCGGTACCGAGAAAGTCCTCGGCAATTTTCTTCATTTTTTGGAGCACCATGGCGCTGATCTCCTGGGGCGTGTATTTACGTCCGTCGATCTCCACCTGTGCCAGGCCGTTGTCGCCCTTCACCACTTTATAGGCACTGCGGTCCACTTCGTCTTTTACTTCGTCGAAACGCTGTCCCATGTAGCGCTTAATGGATGCGACCGTCCGCGTGGGGTTGGTAATGGCCTGCCGCTTGGCGGGTTCCCCGATCTTGCGTTCGCCGGCATCCAGGAACGCCACGATCGAAGGCGTCGTGTTGCGGCCTTCGTCGTTATAGATCACGGTGGGCTCGTTGCCCTCCATTACTGCCACGCATGAGTTGGTCGTACCTAAGTCAATTCCAATAATCTTGCTCATACGATTGCTTTTGTAAATTTTAGCTGACAAAAAACTGTCGTCCCGAATAGTACAATCACCGTGCCACACCCCCGCGGTCGTCATTCCTGCCGCTTTTGCGGGCGTGGACGCAGGAGGCACGCAAATTGGCGGAACGAGGGATGGTTGAATTGCCATTATGGCAGCCCAACTGAACTCGTATAATCTTAATGGAGCGTATATCTTGAATTACCTTTCCCCCACCTACCTATGACCCGTCTCCATTCCTGAATTTTGACTGCCTGCCTAACCATAGGTACTACCCCCTATCGGCCCAACCCGCGCTCGAGTGGGCAGTGCCCATTACGGACCGTCACAACGGTATCAACTATAGTTTACCCTTTTTTAAAGTACCCCCGCCTGGCCATAGGGGAACCGGAGTCGTGGTTTCCCGCTACGACGCAGTCGGCAATCTTCGCTTTTCCGAACTTATCGGTCCCAGCAATCCTTCGAGCACCCTCGACATCACCCGCACTGACGCGAACACGCTTTATCTCACGACACCCTACGATGGTTCTCGGTGAATCCTTCCCGAGCCCGGGCCTATTGGAAAGTAAGGCCGTAATCGCCCGGATAGATCTTGGAAATCCATCCGTCGTGAAATCCGGACCACCCGTGTTTACCGCAGTTCCCAATCCTACCGGAGCGTACGTAAACGTTGCTTCGCCGGGCAGCACCTTTATCAACGCCCACCCCCTGTACCTGTAAGATAGCGGCGGACGCCTGACCCGAACCTACCCTCCTACTCGGGGCCGCACGGCGCGCAACCTGGACCTGACCGATTTATCATTCGGTTTCTACACCCTCGCCACCCGCGGATCGAAACCGACGGCTACCGGTAGGATCGTGAATAGCCAGTCGCATCCGACCAGGATAGACGGGCAAGATCGACCTGGTGGTCAAGGACAGAAGTTTGGACGGGCTACAACCTGCCTCTGTGGCGTGCTAGGTCCCCCCTCCTTCGATCCTCAATTACTAGTCCGCTTCACCGGAGGATAATCTAAAATGCCCGTTCCACTGCCGAAGACCTTCGGTAGTGGAACGGGCATTTGTACAAAAGACGGGGAGGCTACTGAACTACGACACGCAAAGCCTGCACCAGATGGCCCTCCGCACTGCGGAGGGTAGCGAAGTAGGAACCGGCTTCGAGGTCGCCCGTTTCAATGAAATATTGCTGGCGGTTTCCGTTTAGCTCGACCGCCATCTCCCGGCGCAATTGGCCTAGCTGATTAAAGATGAGGAGCCGGCCACGGAAAAACTCGTCGGCGTTCACTTCGTAAACCAACCGTTCACCGCCTCCGACGGGATTGGGGAAGAGCCGCCCCGCGAAGCCTTCCGGCAAAAAGGTTTGTACCCCGACCAGCTGCCCGCGTACGAGTCGTACGGTGCTGGCTTCCCCGGGTCGGTAGTTGCTTCC
Organism: Neolewinella xylanilytica; assembly: GCF_002934605.1. Taxonomy (GTDB): domain Bacteria; phylum Bacteroidota; class Bacteroidia; order Chitinophagales; family Saprospiraceae; genus Neolewinella; species Neolewinella xylanilytica. The sequence goes on along the minus strand of NZ_PTJC01000006.1, from coordinate 1,479,010 downwards.
ATCGCTGGCGAGCACGCGATGGTACACGGTCGCCGAATCGGAAGTCGCCACGCCCGCGCTGTCCAGTAGTACGTCCACCGTTCCGATCGTAGTCGTAAAGAAGGTATCCTGACCGGTGTTTGCCGCGAAGAGCACGTCTTCGAAATCCTCGTCCGTAGCGAGCTGCCAGATATATACAACGGTATCGCCACTCGGATCGGTAGCCGGAGAATAACTTACCCGAAACTCCTGGCTGCTATTGCCCTCCAGGGTCAGCGTGTCACCATTGGCCGGGGAAAGGATCGAACTCATACTGGGAGCCAGGTTCAGTTCCCCCAGCATCTGGCCCCGCGCTTCTCCGCTCCGTACCATCGTGGTGTGGATGTTGGCGTAAAGCAATCCCATCCTGAGGGTGTCCACCTGCTCGGGGGTCAGGGCGAAGGTGTTGGAGTCCACTAAGAAGGTCGCCGACTTCAGATCGGGGGCAGGATCGGCGTTCAGGGAAACTCTGATCGATCCATTCCGCCCGGCACCGCCCACGTGTAGATGGGCACCCCCCATAACGGTGGCATCGAAGTCACCCTCCAGCATGGTGACGCTTCCGGAAACCCGCAGGGTCGTATCGATGAGCTCGGCCTTCAGTCCGCCCTGGGCCGTGGTCATTACGTACGCGGGTTCGTTCATGCCGGAGAAGGTCGTGTGAAAATAGGATCCGGCCAGCGGCAGCATTTGCCCCCGGATCGCTCCGGCCCGGTGTTCCTCCGTATGGACGTTGGCGTAGATCATCCGGGAACGGAGGGTGTCCAGCAAGCCGCTGCTGAGTTGAATGCGGTTGCTGTCCGCCAGCACCGTGCCGCGGCGATTGTCATTGGCGATCTCAGTATTGATGGGTGCGACGATCGAGCCGTTCGATCCGGCAATGGCGGCGTGCAGGTGCATACCTCCGTCCACGTTGGCGGCGAAATCGCTTTCCAATCCAGCGAAGGATCCGACCAGGGTAACCGTAGAGTCGACCACCTCCCCCGCTACCATACCGGTAGCATCGGTCACCACGCCTCCGGGCTGACTGGCTCCCGACAAGGGGGCCAGGAAGTAGCTCTCCGCTTCGGCCAGCAGGCTACCGCGAATCTCACCGTCGGGGTAATCCAGGGAGTGAATATTAGCATAGAAGAAGCGGTCGGTCAGCGTATCGGCCCGTCCGCCACTCAGCATGAAGTGGTTGTCTTCGGGGAGATACACTCCGGCCGTGTCGGTATCGGGCTGATTCGCTGAGAGGGGATAGATCACCCGGCCACTCTGTCCGGGATAGCCGGCGTGCAGGTGCGAACCGCCGTCGATAACGGTATTCAGGTCGCTCATCAGTCCCTGGAAGCTTCCCGTCGCGACGATGTGTTCCCCCCGCCATTCCACCTTTACCATGCCCCTTCCGGTGGAGACCACCGACGGGATTTGCTGGTTCCCATTCAGGAAGGCGGTAAATACGGCCTGGCTTTCCGGCAGCATCTGGCCGCGGATTTCCCCGGGGTTATGCTCCATAGTGTGAATATTGAGGTAAATACCGCGGTTCACCAGCTGTTCGAGTTGGCTCGCATTCGGTTTGTAGACATTATCTGCCAGTTGGAAACTTCCCTCCTGCGCTCCGGCGCCCAAAGTGAGTCCCAACGGAATGATCACCGCTCCGTTCTGCCCCGCCCAGGCGGTGTGCAAATGGGCGCCCCCCGAGATAGCGGTAGCCACGGGGCTTTCCAGTCCGGCGAACGAGCCGATCACCTGCAGGCTATCCCCGACGAAGTGGCCCAGCACCTGTCCGGAAGCGCCACTGGTCACCACCGGCCACTCGTTAGCGCCGGAAAGGTGAGCGCGGAAGAGGATGGTCGCGGGGGGCAGTACTTGGCCGCGGATTTCTCCCCGGGGGTAAGTGCCACTGTGAATATTGGCGTAGTAACGTCCCGCCAGCAGGGCTTCTAACTGGGTCTCGGTGAGCGTAAAGGTGTTGGCCTCCGCGTTAAAGGTGCCGCTTCGGTTACCGCTATCCGCATCAAGGCTGGCGGATAATTCAATGTCGATGCCCCCGTTTTGTCCCGGCAGGCCCAGGTGAAGGTGGGCACCGCCGCGCGTACGGGTCGCCAGCGTATCGCTGAGCCCGGTGAAGGAACCGGAAACCGTCAACTGATTACCGTCGAGGGCTAAGAGCAGGGCGCCGCGCGCGGGAGAAATGATGGAAGGAACTTCGTTACTCCCGAAAAGATTGACGTAGAAATAGCGTTCAAAATCATCTTCGACCACGTCACCACGAATCTCCCCCATGGGATAGTTTCGGGTATGAACGTTAACGTAGGCGTGCCCCGGTTGCAGGGATTGGTAATCCGCGCTACTGACCGTGAACGTGTTGTCTTCGGCTTCAAAGGTTCCGGAAAGGGAATCCGCGCTGAGGGTCGGCACCAGGTCGATGCGGATGCCTCCGTTTCGCCCCGGATAGGCTACGTGAATGTGCGCTCCTCCGCGAATTTCAGTGGCGACGGGCGAACTTAGCCCCTGGAAGGAGCCCGTGACGACCAGTTGACCTTCGTCACCGTCGTCGAACGTCCAGTCGAGTTCGACCGAACCGCTTGCCGTGGTCACTACCGGTATCGCTTCCTGCTGTCCGCTGAGGAAGGCCCGGCCGTCCCGCGCCTCCTGCGCCGATAGGGCCGAAGCAAAGAGGATGAGCAATAGGGGGATTAGTTGGGTAAAGGTCTTTCGTTTCATATATATGGTAGTTGCATGATCTCCCGCCCATGCGCGGGGACAGTGGTGCATGGAATGCCCCGGCAAAATTTATGCTACGCCGGGACAAAGTGTAAATTATTGAATAGCAGGGAGTTTCCGGAAAAAAGATTGGGGGCTTTTCAATAGCGCTTTTTGGCAATCTTGTTGTAGGTGATTTGCCGTTGCGCATCGGATTTGAATCGGCCCACTTCCTCCTGGCGTAGTGCCTGGTGCTTGGTTTTTCTTCCCTGGACCCGGGCCCGCCACCTCCGCCAGCTGCCCGGTTTCAACTCGCGTTGCATCAGGCGGATGACGTCGGCTTCCGTCAGGCCGAATTGGTATTCGATGGCGGCAAAGGGAGTACGGTCCTCCCAGGCCATTTCGATGATGCGGTCGATGTCGCGTAAGCTCAGCTCCTTATCCATACCGGTGGAATGACGGAGCAGGCGGAAGGTTGCGGATTTATCCCCACAATTCAAGCCAGGCCTTAAGGTCTTGCCCGCCGGTGCTCCGCCAGGTGATCGAGGTAAAGGATGCCATTGAGGTGGTCCACTTCGTGCTGGAAAATCACGGCGGTAAAATCGGAAATGGTTTCCCGGGCGTGGCTGCCGTCCATTTTGTCGTACTCCAGGACGATCGTCTGAGCTCGTTCGCACTCCGCGCTGCGGTTGGGTATGGACAAACATCCCTCCCGGTTGATCTGCTTTTCAGCGGAATATTCGACGATTTCGGGGTTCAGGTAAACCTCGAAGGGCATATCCTCCTCCGTTTTGTCCAGCCGCTGCACCCAAATGATATTCTTCAGGATGCCTACCTGCGGTGCCGCGATGCCAAGTCCGAGCGACTGGCTGTCGCGCACGGTAGCGTAGAGCCGGTCCACAAAGAGCTCGAGCAGCGGATCGTCCTTATCGACCCGCACCGGCTTACTAGCCGTGCGCAATAGCACGGAGTCCGATTCGCTGGTAATCTTGAACACCCGCATCGGCGTTTGGGCGTCCCCGTTGCGGATCATCACCTGTTGGTCCTCGGTGAAACCGGCGGGGCTGACGGTGGCGCAACCGGTGAGGAGGAGGAGCCAGAAGCCGGCCAGGATCGTGCAGCATAGCTTACCCATACGGAGGTTCGGATTTATATGATCGTAAGGTAGGCCGCGGACGGAAAAGTCACCAAAAAAGAAGGGCCGCCAATGGATGGCAGCCCTTCCTGAAGCATGCAATTTGTTCTAGTTTTCTTGTTTCACCGCCAGCACGTAGGCCGCATAGGGTCCGAGATTCAGGATGATGCGGTGTGCCCGGCCGTCCTGTGCCACCGCTTCGGTCGCAATATCCTCGTAGGTGGGTGCGTCGACGTTGTGGTCACTGTAGCCGGACCAGTCGCTGTTAAACAACAGCTTGAAGCGGGCGGGTGCTTCCACGCCGACGGCGTATCCATCGAAGGTGGTGTTACTGAAGTTCAGCACGACCAGCACCCCATCCCGGGATGGATCGTCGTACCAGCGCAGGTAGGCCAGTACTTTATCCTGGTCGTCGGCGGCAAGTATGTGGGTATGCTGCCCCTGCAGGCCCCGGGTATTTCCTTCCAGATTGCGGCGAATATGGATGAGGTCACGGTACATATCACGCATACCCCCGAATTTTTTCAGCCGCGTCCAGTCCAGCGGATCCTGGTCGCTGAACCACTTGTCTTCCAGCAGCGCCTGCCCCTGGAACAGCATCGGGATGCCCGGTGCGGTTAGGGTCATGGCGGCACCGAGGGCGGCACGCTTTACGCTGTAGTAATTATCGACCTTACCATCCTCGCCGGCGATTTCCTCTACTACCCGGGCGCGGCCGTTGGATACCTCGTCGTGGCTTTCCGTGTAGACCGTCCGGTTGAAGGCATCCCCCGAGTAGCGACGTAGTAGCGCGTGCTGCAGGGATTCCATGCTGCGGTGGCTGTCCTCTCCCGTGATGATAGCTTCCCGTACGGGATGGACGAAGTCGCCGTCCCACTGGGTACCGAAGCCGCAACCACCGTCTTCCGGGGCGTCGGTCACGAAGGCGTTGCCGTGCAGGTCTTCGGCTACGGTAATTTTGTGGGGATACTTTTCGCGGATGGAGGAATTGATCCAGCGCAGCAGGCTGTACCCTTCGTCCAGCCGGTCGTCGTCGCTCTCTCCGCCGCTGACGTGACGCATGTAGGGGATCATATCCATGCGGAGTCCGTCACAGCGAAACTCCTCCAACCACATCATGGCGTTGTCGTGTAGGTAGGTGCGTACTTCCGCGCGGCCGTAGTCGGGACGGGTATCGCCCCAGGGGGTGCTGCTGCGCCAGTCGTTGTAGAAGTAGATGCCGCCTTTGTCGTTTTCGCTCCAGCCGTCGATCTGCCAGAGGGCGAGGTCGCTGGGGCCGAAGTGGTTGTATACGACGTCGAGTACAATGGCGATACCCTGCTCGTGGGCGGCCTTGACCAGCCGTTTCAGGCCGTCGGGACCGCCGTAAGCTTCCTCGACGGCGAAGGGGTGTGCCGGATTATAGCCCCAGCTGAAGTCGCCGGCAAACTCACATACGGGCATGACGTGAATGCAGTTAATGCCCAGGTCCACCAGGAAGTCGAGCCGCTGGATGACGGAGTCGAAGGTACCGGGACGACCCTTTTCCTTCACATTAAAGGTGCCGACGTGCAGTTCGTAGATGACCAGCTCGTTCCAGCCCGGCATGGTGAAATCATCGTCTTCCCAGTCGAAGTCATCGGCGTAGACGATGGAGTTCCCCACCGAGTTGGTCACGCGGCGGGCGCGGGGATCGGTACGCTGCCGGGTTTCGCCGTCGGCACCGACGATCACGAATTGGTATTCGCTTCCGGGCTTGACGCCGGATACCAGCCCGGACCATTCCCCCGAGCCGTCATCGGCAGGTTCCAGGGGGGTACCTTTCTTTTTCCATTTGTTGAAATCACCGGTGACGGCGACGGATTTGGCGTGGGGTGCCCAGATGCTGAAGTGGACGGCACCGTCCACGATAGTGGCACCGAGTGGCGCCTTGGAAGTTTCAATCATAAAGTAGATAACCCGCGCGGAAATACGCGTGTTCCGGCCGGGAGAAAATTGATTGTTGGCGATAGGATCGGCCCGATTGTTTCCGGTCAGGCCGGGCCCCCGCGCTCCGGCGCCCGAACGGGTATTCCGGGAAAGCCGCGGGCGTTTTGTTTCTTGTGTGCTTTGCCTTACGTATGAAAGATCTCCAGAAAAACCTCGCCCTGCTCGCCGGTCCGCTGGCGTTCGTCCTGGTGCGTACCGTATACCACCCGGCCGATCTGAGCGCGGAGGCGAACGCGGTGCTGGCCTGTACCATGTGGGTAGCGATCTGGTGGATTTTCGAGGTCATCCCGATCAGCGCGACGGCCCTGCTGCCACTGGTCCTGTTTCCACTGACGGGCGCCGGGGCGCTGGAAGCAACGGCCTCGGCCTACGGACATAAATTCGTTTTCCTCTATCTGGGCGGCTTCATCCTGGCCATCGGCATCGAACGCTGGAACCTGCACCGGCGCATCGCGCTGAACATCATCACCCTTTCGGGCACGAGCATTTCGCGGATCATCCTTGGCTTCATGCTGGCTACGGCCCTGCTATCCATGTGGATCTCCAACACCGCCACTTCCGTCATGATGCTGCCCATCGGCCTGGCGATCGTAACCCAGCTACGCGACAATCCGGAAACCGAGGAAGATGAGAACCAGCGCTTCGGCAAAAGCCTGATGCTGGCCATTGCGTACTCCGCCTCCATCGGGGGGATCGCCTCCCTCATCGGCACCCCGCCGAACCTGGTCTTGGCCGGGGTGGTGGAAGAAACCTTCGGGATCGAGATCACCTTCGCCCAGTGGCTGAAGTTCGGCGTACCCGTGTCCGCTACCCTGCTGTTGGTTTGCTGGTTCTACCTTACCCGGATTGCCTTTCCCTTCGAGCGGGGCGACTTCCCGGGGGGGCGCCAGGAGATCCGCCGGCTACTGCGGGAGCTCGGACCGATGCGCTACGAGGAGCGGGTGGTGCTGATCGTCTTCGTCACCACCGCGCTCCTTTGGATCCTGCGGTCGTTGATCCTGACCCGTTTCCTGCCCGCCCTGGACGATACCATTATCGCCATCGCGGCCGGTCTGGTGCTCTTCCTGATCCCCACCAAAAATCGGGAACGCATGCTGCTTACCTGGGAAGAGGCCGTACAGCTACCCTGGGGCATCATTCTGTTGTTCGGCGGCGGACTCGCCCTGGCCGGTGGCTTCGAAACCAGCGGACTTGCCGCCTGGATCGCCGGACGCCTTGCCCTGCTCGACGGCATGAGTCTGTTCGTGCTGTTACTAATCATCGTCGCCAGCGTCAATTTCCTCACCGAGATCACGTCTAACCTGGCTACCACGGCCATGCTGCTTCCCGTCCTGGCTCCTATGGCGCTCACCCTGAACGTCAATCCGTTCATCCTGCTAGTCGGCGCGACGGTTGCCGCTTCCTGCGCTTTCATGCTCCCCGTGGCCACGCCCCCGAACGCCGTCGTCTTCGGCTCCGGCTATCTCCGCATTCCGGATATGGTTCGCCGTGGCATCTGGATGAACGTAGCGTCCATTCTCATCATCCTGCTGTTCGTCTACTTCCTCCTCCCCTGGCTATGGGACTTCGATCCGTTCACTTTCCCCGCCAGGCTGGAAGAAGACATCAGCGGATAGGGTAAGCCGCTCCTAAAACACTACCCGACTAAAAGACTAAAAGACTAACGAACTAACAGACTACCCGACTAAAAGACTAAAGAACTAAAAGACTAACAGACTACTCCCTACAAGACCACCCCCAACCCGGGAGCGAAGCGACCGACAAAGGAGCGCACTAAATGACTAAAAGACTAACGAACTAAAAGACTACCCGACTAAAAGACTAACGAACTAACAGACTACCCGACTAAAAGACTACCCCCTATCCTTAGGAACCTCCCCCGCCGCCACCTCCTGCCGCCGGAAGTACTCCAGCACCCGCTTCGCCGTACTCAGGTTGGTGACCTCCGCGATCTCGCTCGCCAGGGCGTTCTTGACTTTTTTCGTGCTACCGAAGTGGCTGATCAGTTTCTGCACCGTCTTCTCCCCCACCCCGGGGATGTTCGTCAACTCGGTTTGGATCATGCCCTTGCTGCGCTTGTTACGGTGGTGGCGTAAGCTGAAGCGGTGCGCCTCGTCGCGGGCCTGCTGGATGATGCGGAGGGATTCCGACTTTTTGTTGATGTGCAGGGGCACCGGGTCGTCCGGGAAGTAGATTTCCTCCAGTCGCTTGGCGATGCCGACCACCGTCATTTTTCCGCGCAGTCCGAGCAGGTCGATACTCTCCATGGCGTGGCTGAGCTGTCCTTTACCCCCGTCGATGATGACCAGTTGGGGCAAGGGTTCCCCCTCATCCATGAGACGCCGGTAGCGGCGGTGCACGACTTCCTTCATGCTAGCGAAGTCGTCCGGGCCCACTACCGTTTTGATATTGTAATGGCGATAGTCCTTCTTGCTCGGCTTGGCGTTCTTGAAGACCACACAGGCACTCGCCGGATTACTTCCCTGAATATTCGAGTTGTCGAAACATTCAATGTGCATCGGCAGCTCGTCCATCTGCAGGTCGCCCTGCATTTGTCGCAGGATACGCTCGGCGGGCGTTTGGCGGTTGGCGTGGCTGATTCGCTGCTTTTTACGCTGTAACAGCATGTACTTGGCGTTCTTCTCGCTGAGTTCGAGGAGCTTCTTTTTGTCGCCGATCTTGGGTACGGTAATGGAAGCCTCCACCCCACTCAGGTCTATCTCGTCGGCAAGGATCACCTCCGGGGCGATGCTGTTGAAACGCTCGCGAAGTTCGGGGATGGCATAACTGAGCAGGCTCTCCGCGTCGTCGTCCAGGTTCATCTCGATCTCCTGGGTATGGGTGTGAATGACGGCCCCGTTGACGATCTTGATGTAGTTCAGGTAGGCCTCCTTTTCGTCTATGGCCAGTCCGAAAACGTCGAGGTCGCGGATGCTCGTACTCACGATGGTCGACTTGCTCTGGTACTTCTCGAAGGCTTTCAGCTTTTCGGCGATCAGCTGGGCGCGTTCGAATTCCAGATCCTCGGCCAGTCGTTCCATTTCCCCCTGGAAGTGCCGTTTCACCTCGGCGAAGTTGCCCTTCAGGATGTTCTTGACCTGCTCGATCTTCTCGTTGTACGATGCCTCGCTTTCCTCCCCTACACAGGGGCCTTCGCAGTTCTTGATGTGATACTCCAGACACACCTTGAACTTCCCCTCGGCGATGTTCTCGGGGCTGAGGTTCAGGTTGCAGGTCCGAAGGGGAAACAGGGTTTTGACCAGGTCCAGAATGATCTTTAGCCGCCCCTTGCTGGTGTACGGACCGAAGTAGTAACTCCCGTCGCGACGTACCTCCCGGGTAATGAAAACGCGCGGGAAACGCTCGTTCTTGATGCAGATGTAGCTGTAGTTCTTGTCGTCCTTGAGGTTGACGTTGTAGCGCGGCTGATGCGTCTTGATGAGCGCGTTCTCCAGTAACAATGCATCCGCTTCCGTCTCCACGATCGTGAATTCCAGGCGGGAGGCGTTCTTGACCATCACCCGGGTCCGGTTGAGGCGGTCCTTGCGATCACCGAAATAACTGGCCACCCGATTGCGCAGGGTTTTGGCCTTGCCCACGTAGAGGATACGGTCTTCGGCGTCGATGAAGCGGTACACGCCGGGCTGGCGAGGCACGGTATCGGCTATACGTTTAAAATCTTCCGTCGTCATTTCCGTAATAACGGAAGGGTTAGCAAAACGTTTTTGCGCCGGGGCGCGGGTGCGACATTTCTCCTGTGCGACGGCGTTCGTGCCCTTCCATCGACATTTTCTGCCTCACCGTGGATTAACCGATTTTTTTCCGGTGTCAGAAGTTCCGCTTTCTGACGGAATGGGATAAGGAGGCGCTTTCCCGGAACTGGAACTCCGGGGTCCTGCGGTGGACTCCCCGGAGCTGAAGCTCCAGAACCTTTATCGAACCCGCGTAGTAAGTTTGCCCAAGTAAAGGTTGATTCCATGAATAGTAAGTGCGTTAGCGTTATCCTAATCGGTTCCCTGACTTTCCTGGTGGCTTGCGGCGCGGAGGACAGCCGGGCCACCGATAGCCCCGAACCGGCCGTGGCCACTGCGGTGGATACGTTGCCGGCCGTCGCCGAAGCGCCCCCCCTAAGCAAGGGCGAAGCCCTGACGGCCTGGGTGGATGGGCTCTTCATCCGCATCCGACCCGAACGGGGGGCCACGGTTGTCACCCAGGTAGCCGCGGGAACCCCCCTCACCTTTACCGGAGGGGTATCGGAGGATACGGAGGTGCTAATGATGCGCGGCATCGTCTTCGAGGAACCGTGGTTACAGGTGCGCACGACGGAAGGAGCGGAAGGTTGGGTCTACGGCGGCGCCGTTCAGCGGACGAACGACGATCGCGGCATGGCCTACCTGAGCGCGGAACGATTCGAATTTCCCCACTTCGGCACCTTCGATCTGCGAGACTGGGAAAAGCTACCGGTAAAGGAAACCAGCGGTGGGAGCGCCACCCGTACCCGTAGGGAGTACCGCAAGGACGACCGGACGCTGGCCATACAGCGCACCGAGGTAGGAGACTATGGTCTCGAAACAAATTACATCCTGACCGACGCGGATGGAAACGACCTGAAGATTCGCACCCTGGAATTTGCCGTCGACCCCAGGTACCGGTTGACGGAAACCGTCACCGACTATACCGTAAGTCCGCCGGTACGCTACCGCAGAGTGCAGGATATGCCCCGCCATTACACTCAGCTGGACGCCGTACCGGAACTGGCGACCGGAGCGTGGGAAACTACTACCCTCGCCCAGTAACAGAATCGGGCACCGCCTATTCTTCCCGAAGGATCAGGTAGAAATACCGGATGATCAGCAGTACCACCAGCACGATCGCCGCAAAGACGAGCCAGGCGGTAGGGGTGTAGCCACCTAAAATTTGGGGGAAAGCTAGATAGGGCATAAGGGGTGAGGTAAAATACGAGAACCCCATAGCCCACCGGTGGGTTGCATCTCCCCCCCCAGGAAAGAGGCGTGTTAAACTGCTTAAAATTGGTAGCCGTTTACAATCTTTTGTTTCTGGCCAGTGTCTATATCAGACATCACAATGGTGACTTATGAAGGCCATTCTTTTAATTCTTTTGCTGGGCGCCTATGTTTCCGCTAGCGCACAGCAGTGGGTAAGCGATTATGACGCCGCCCTGCAAACCGCCGCGGAAGAAGACAAAGCGGTTGTCCTCGTCTTTTCCGGTTCCGATTGGTGCGCGCCCTGCATCAAGCTCGACCGGGACATCTGGCAGGACGCATCCTTCCAGGAACGCGCCGCCAAAGCATTCGTCTTTTACCGCGCTGACTTCCCGCGCAAGAAAGAGAATCAGCTCAGTGAGGCGCTCGCCGAGAAGAACGCTCAGCTCGCCGAACGCTACAACCAGCGTGGAGCCTTTCCCCTGGTGGTCGTGCTCAACCCGGAAGGGGAAGTGCTCGGGCAAACCGGCTACAAAAAGCTTAGCCCGACCGAGTATTTGGAAATCCTGGAAAGCTTCGTCCCGTGACATTCCGCTTGCTGCTGATCTTCGCCTGGATCGCGTCGACCGGCCTGGCCGCCCAGCCGGACAGCAGCTACCACCGTGCCCTTAAATTGATGGGCTGCCGGTTCGACCTGACCGTGATCGCCGCAGACGCCAAAGCCGGGGCGCGCTACCTGGATCTGGCCGTCGGAGAAATCTCGCGGATCGAGCGCCTTATATCCAGCTGGGATTCGGCGTCACAGACGTCGGAGGTGAATCGCATGGCCGGCATCCGCGCCGTAGTCGTAGATCCGGAGTTGTACGGCCTCATCAGCCGGGCCATCGGCATCAGCCAGCTCACTGACGGGGCGTTCGACATCAGTTACGCCTCCATGGATAAGGTCTGGCACTTCGACGGCACGATGACCGCGATGCCGGACCCCGCCGTGATTGCCGCCTCGGTCGACCGGGTCGGCTACCGGCGGATCGTCCTGAACGAGGAGGAACACAGTGTTTATCTGCCCGTCGCCGGCATGAAGATCGGCTTTGGTGCGATCGGGAAGGGATACGCTGCGGACCGCGCCCGGGCGCTACTCGAGCAATCGGGCGTGAAAGCGGGTATTGTAAATGCCTCCGGCGATCTTACGGCCTGGGGAAAGCAGCCCGGCGGGAAAGACTGGCTCGTGGCGATCACCAACCCCCTCAACAGAGCCAAGGCCTTTGCCTGGCTTCCCGTAGATAATCGGGCGGTGGTAACCTCCGGCGACTACGAAAAATACGTAACTTTCGATGGAACGCGTTACGCCCACATCATCGATCCCCGAACGGGCTACCCGGCCACCGGTATCGTGAGCGCCACCGTTTTCGCACCCAAAGCCGAATTAGCCGATGCCCTGGCAACCAGTATCTTCGTGATGGGTACCGAGATCGGCCTGGACTTTATCAACCAATTACCCGGGGTGGACGTCATCATCATCGATGGGGCGGGCCAACTACATACTTCGGCGGGCATCGACCTGCAAAATGTAAGCCAGCATGATTAAACTAGCAGTCAGCCTTATCTGTGCGGCCTTCCTGTCCTCTTGCGTAGCGGTAAAGGGCTATGAGATGGTCCAGTTGAACGATCCCGACATGGCCCTTTCTCCCACTGGCATCGAAGTCCAGCAGGGTAACTTTCAATCCTACCGCGAAGCCGCTTCGGGCGCCAACGGCGGAAAAACCGGAGGTGGCTGTGGGTGCAATTGATTTAGCTGGTATCGGAATTTCAACCCGGAGTATTCTTCTCCTTACCGGAATGCTTTGCTCCTGCGCCGCGTTCGCCCAGGAGGTCACCCCGCCCACTGCAGAGACCTATAAAAAGCGGGTCCTGGAAGCAGCTGAATTGCAGGTGCTAACGAGTTATTACCAGCAGGACGGCGACAACGCCGCCGTGACCGGTGGCCGCGGAACCGAGAAACTCACCGACGTTCATCCCACGGTCATCCTCGCGCTTCCCCTGAATGCGGACGATGTGCTCACCGCGAGTTTCGGGGTTTCGGCCTACACCTCCGCCTCCTCCAGTAACGTGGACCCCTTCGACGGCGGCGGTGGAGAACCTTCCCCCTTTCAGGCCTCTTCGGGTGCTTCCGGCAGCGACGTATGGATCAACGGGACGGTCACCTACGCCCACAGCTCGGACGACCGGAACAACATCGTTTCCGGCACGCTGTCCTTTTCCAATGAATACGACTATCGATCCTTCGGTTTCGGCGGCAGCTTTACCCGACTGATGAACGAGCAAAATACCGAACTGACGGTACACGGGAGCGCCTACCTCGACAACTGGAAAATTATCTACCCGATCGAGTTGCGCGGCCGGGACGACCTGCTCGACGAAAGCGGTCGCAACAGCTACAACCTCGGCCTCAACCTGAGTCAATTGTTGAGTCGGAAAGCGCAGGGCATGTTGTCCGTCGACCTGGTGCGCCAGGAAGGGCTGCTATCCACCCCCTTTCAACGGGTCTACTTCGCCGATATCGCCGAGACGGTCGTGGGCGGTAACGATTTTTACCTCGCCCAGGACATCGAACGCCTCCCCGATATCCGGAACAAGCTCGCCCTTGGCGGCAGGCTCCATTACTACCTGAGCCAGCGCCTGGTGCTGCGCAGTTTCTACCGGTTTTACACGGATGACTGGGCGGTCAACTCCCATACGGTGAACCTGGAGCTACCCGTCAACATCGGCAGCTACTTCAGCATCACCCCGGGCTATCGGTACTACACCCAGCGCGCCGCGGAGTACTTTGCCGGATTTGACGAGCACCTCTCGAGTGAAACGTTTTACACTTCCGACTATGACCTGTCGACCTTCCAGGCCAATCAATTCAGCCTGGGAATCGGGTACCTCGATATTTTGGCCGACCGCGGTTTGCTGGGCTGGGGATTGAAAAGCGTCGACCTCAATTACAGTAGGTACCGGCGGGATAACGGATTTCACGCGAACCAGGTAGCCCTCGGACTACGGATGGTACGTCAATAGGGCCGGTCGGATGGCCGCCTCGCGATTTCAGGCTATCTTGGAGTCTCCTACCAGGAGACGGCTTGTACCGCAACGTTACGGATCGGAAAGCCGATGCCGGCCGATGTGTCAGTCGTAGCATGTAGGGAGGTGGTGCAACCGCTGAAATTTTCTGCGTGGCACTGGCCTTTACGCGGGGGCGTACTTTCTCCAATTGACCCAACCTGACGTAATATCGCCGCTCCCATGACCATACACTTCGAGCATTTCGCACTCAACGTCACCGATCCGGTGGAACTGGCAACCTGGTACGTGGATTATGTAGGGTGCGCGGTACTGACCCAGGCCGGTCCGCCTAAGCACACGACCTTCCTGGCCGATGCCTCGGGCCGGACGTTCCTCGAAGTGTACCACAACGCCGCGGCACCGATCAATGATTTTCGGGCCCGCGAACCCCTCACCTTTCACTTTGCCTTCCAAACCGACGACGCGGCCGGATTACGCGATCGCCTGTTGGCCGCTGGCGCTACTCCCGTAGAAGAGCAGGAGCCCGAATCCGGTACCCACCTGGTCATGCTGCGCGACCCCTGGGGGATTCCGCTGCAGCTTTGCCAGCGCCGGGATCCCTACCCTACCGCCGGGCGCTAAGGCTGTCGGCCAGATCGGTGTGCCCCTGGTTGCGGGCGTGGTCCGCGGCGGTCAGCCCGTCCGCGTCCCGGTGCGCTACGTCGGCGCCAGCCTCGATGAGGAGCTCCGCCATTGCGGGCTTGTTGAAGGTGGCGGCAAAGATCAGGGCGGTGCCACCGTTGCCATTCGTGCTATTCGGATCGGCGCCTTGCGCCAGGAGGTATTCCGCCATCGTGCGATAGTCCTTGAAGGTGACCCCCATCAGCGGCGTATTTCCGGCCGCGTCCCGGGCGTTCACGTCGGCACCGGCCGCTACCAGGGCCTTCACCACTTCTTCCTGCTCCAGGTAGGTAGCCAACACTAAGGGCGTCGAGCCCCGGCTATCGCGGGCAGAAAGGAGGGAAGCATCCTGGGCTACTAAGGTGCGCACCGCCGCGGCGTTGCCGGCGCGTAAGGCCTGGAATAATTGATCGGTAGGAGTCATAAGCGTGAAAGTTATTGCTAAGTAGGCGGACAGGGAACACGGGCGAACGGAGCGCAGGAGCCATCCGATCGGGAAACAGGCAAAATGTGCGGAGGTTCTGATTTACTAAATTGATTAGATTTACAACCGATTTACTTAGGCTATTAATAGTCCGGGATTTTCAAGCGCTACCGATGACCCTCCAGCAGCTCCGTTACCTCCTCGCCCTCGACGAACACCGCCACTTCGGAAAGGCCGCACGCTCCTGCTTCGTAGCCCAGCCCACCCTGACCCTGCAGGTGAAAAAGCTGGAGGACGAACTCGGCGTGATCATTTTCGACCGGAGCGCCAATCCGGTCCAGCCCACCCGCATCGGTTACCGGATCGTTGCTCAGGCCCGCCTGGTGCTGGAAGAGGTGGCCAATCTGGAAACGGTGGTGGCCAGCCATAGCGACGGCATGGAGGGTGTTTTTTCGGTGGGCGTGATCCCTACCCTATCTCCTTATCTCCTGCCGCGCTTCATCAAGGGGTTTTCGGCCCGGTTCCCGGATACCCGGCTGCGGTTCCGTGAAATGCGATCGGAGGAGATTATCGAGGAACTGCGCAAAGGCAGTCTGGACATCGGCTTACTCGTCACTCCCCTCCAGGAACGTCAGCTGCGGGAGATCCCCCTTTTTTACGAGCCCTTCCTGATCTACGCTTCCGCCGGGGAAAAAATCCTCGAGCGTTCTCCCCTCCTACCCGACCACGTCAATCGCAAGGACCTCTGGATTCTGCAGGACGGGCACTGCTTCCGCAATCAGGTCCTCAACCTCTGCGAAAAAAGCGCGATCCCCCCGGCCGGCAATTTTCACTTCGAAGCCGGCACGGTGGAAACGCTTAAGAACCTGGTACGGAGCAACATGGGCTATACCATTATCCCGGAGCTTTCCGTGAATCCCGCGACTGACGCCGACTTCACCCGCCGGTTCGCCGACCCCCAACCCAGTCGGGAAGTCAGCCTGGTCGTCAATCGCAATATGAGTCGGGAGACCCTCCTCACCGAATTGCGAAAAGCCATACTTTCAGTGGTACCCGCCGAATTCACGAAGAACGAACGGTACCGAACCATCGAATGGCGAAATTAAAGTTGGTGGTAATTTTTATTTAACGCGCAATTTTTGACCCATGCTCGCGATAAGTAGGTATAGACTTACGCTCATGATCAATCAAACCTTACTCGCGCCCACCACCCGGGCCACCGTTTCGCCCGGAAGCCGCTTTGTCCTGCGCGGCGTCCATTTGCTGCGGGCCTACGCCCACGCCGACCGGGGAAACGTACGTCGCCTGGCCCAGGAATATCTCCAGGCGGCCGAATTGAACCGCAATAACCGGGATTACGGCAACGCCATTCACCAGGCCAACACCGTGCTGGGACTTCTGGAACTCGAGGCCGGTAATGTGGAGCGGGCTGAATCCTACCTGGTTGCCTCGGCACAGACGCCCGGATCGCCGCAATTGGCCGGCATGGGCCCCAACATGATGTTGGCGAAGCGCCTGCTTGAACACGGTCGCGTGACCGCCGTACTGAATTACCTTACGTTCTGCGGCAAGTTGTGGAAGCTGAGCTTCGGACGCCTGTGGAAATGGAAGCTGGAGATTCGCCGGGGTCGCATGCCGGATTTTGGAGCCAATCTAACCTACTTACTGGACCCGCACTCCTTCGGTTGAGTTCGATCGTCCCTCCCTCAAACGGGCCAATAGTCGGCTTTCCGTAATATGGCGGAATTTTGATTTACCGTTACAATCCCCGAGGATATTTTTCGGTTATACCTAGGTACGATCCTGCAACGTAAGCCTGTACCCATGGAAACCGAATTCATCCAGCTTGGACGCCGTCTGTTACGGGCCTACGCCCAACGCGACTACTACGCCGTCAATGCGATGGCTCAGGTGTATCTCGCCGAGGCCGAAAACAACCGCCATAGCTCGAATTATGGAAATGCGATTCACCAAGCCAACACCCTGCTTGGGCTGGTAGAACTCCAAAACGGAGACATTGACCGCGCAACCGGTTATTTATTGTCTTCCGCCCGTACGCCCGGTTCGCCGCAAATCCATGCTTTCGGCCCGAATATGCTCCTTGCCGACCGCCTCCTCGCCCTCGGGCAACGGCGGGCGGTGATCCGCTACCTCAAGGCATGCCGTCGGTTGTGGCGGCTAAGTTTCGGTACGCTACTCCGCTGGCGGTGGCAAATTTTACGTGGGTACACGCCTAACTTCGGTGCTAACTTATCCTACCTGACGGATTACAAAAGTTTCTAAGTCGTATCCGGCCTACCGCCATCGCTCTTCCGACAGCAATACACCACGTATTTATCGTTTTCCTCCGCCGATTCTACCTGCGCGTACCATTTCCGGAGGTGCGTGGCGTAATGAAGGTGCCGATTGGCTACGACGACCAGGATGCCGTCGGACCGTAATTTTTCCCGCGCCTCGCGGAAAAGCGCCAGGCTAACGTCAATGTTGTTCTCGTGTCCGAAATGGAACGGCGGATTGGTTACCACCAGATCCTGGCTACCGTCGGGCAGGTCCTTTAGCGTGTGCGCATAGAATACGGTCGATCGGTCGGACGGCAGGTTCGTCCGGGCGCTGGCCACCGACAAGATCGAATCGTCCGTAGCCACTAACCGACTATCCGGGTACCGTTGTAGAAGCTGGTCGCCGATGATTCCGTTGCCACAGGCAAGATCGGTGATAGTGGCCGGTTCCGGGATATCGGGCCAGTGTTGCAGTAAAAAGTCCGTAGCGTAATCGATGTGTCCGGCGGAAAATACACCGGGGAGTTGTCGGTACCGTTTACCGGCATACTCGACGGCGTTCATGGGCACCTGCGCTCCGGCGCCCACCTTGAAATCTTCCAATAGGAGCAGCCGGGCTTTCTTCTCCGCCCGGCTCTGTTTGACCACTCCGGCGTAGCGGCCGGCAACTTCCAGCATCCGGGGCGTGAAATGGCGCGTCATGAAGCCCCCAGCAACGCGGGTGGTCGGCGTGGCGGCGGCGGCGATCCGCGTCAGGTACAATTCGAACAGATCCAGGCTTTTCGGAACCCGAAGTACCGCTGCTTCGATCGGCTCGGTGAACTCCTCTAACAGGTTGGCAAGGGGTAGGGATCGGTTTCCGGCATTCAGCCGCAGCGCCGTTTCCTGGCTGTGATAGGTGCTTACGAAGTGAACGCTCCCCGGGAGGCTGAGGGCAACCGCGCCGAAGCGATCGTGAAAGACGGCCATCGTTTCCGGGCGGTCGGGTAACGCAGCGGCCCAGTCGATCAGGAGCCGGTCGGCGGCATTGAATACGGTCAGGCTCCGGTCGGTGGTGGGCGGATAGCGCTGTATCATAAATTGCGGTTCGGAATTACTGCGAGCTCTTGGCGGAGCGAGAGCCATCATCGTAGGAATCCACGACGGTCCGCCAGGCACTGGTGGTGGTAATTGCGATCACCGCCTGGTTGATGGGCTCGTAGAGCGGACTATTTTCCCGGACGGCAAACGCGTAGGCTTCCGGCCGGGCGTCGGTCTCCTGCACATACGCCCGTAGATTGGGGTTGACCCGTGACTGGTGGTGCAGGGCGGTGGCATCGTGGACGAGCACCTCGATCTCGTCGCGGTCCAGAGCCAGCAATCCTTCCTGAACATCCTGAAAAGGAGTGAACGTTTGCTTTCGGGATTGGAGGAATTCCGCCGCGGGGGAGTCCTTGACCACTCCGACGGACTTCTGCTTCAACTCCCGCGGAAATTCGATCACGTTGGAGGCGTTCGTGGCACTGATGATGGCGGCCGTGAGGCTCGAGGTAACTGCCAGAGCTACCAACATCCACAGCATGGCCACCGCCCGGCCGGGGAGGCTGGTGGGTGCCTTATCGCCGTACCCAATGGTGGTCATGGTGACGCCAGCCCACCAGAAGCCGGACCCGATACCCTGCCACAACGAGCGTTCCCCACCGAACTGGTCGTCGTTACTCCGACGCTCCAGGAAATACACCAGGGAGCCGACGATAAGGAGTAGAGCCGACAGGCCGATGACGATGTAGAGAAATTGTAGGGTGAACAGGCCGGTGACGACCGACCACAGGCTGTTCGTGGGCGGCAGCGCCAGGGCAAGGGCCGACCGGTGGAACGCTTGGGTGAAATCGACTTGCGCCTCGGCCCGCGCGCTGATGGGCATCGCCAGAACGAGGTCTACCTCCTCCCGTTCCAGGGCGGCTAGTAGACTGTCGTCCTTTGAATACGGCATCATTTGGTAAATCATCCTTGCTTCGCCGGCAACATGACGCCACAGCTCCACCGCCATTCCGTTCCAGTGGCCGCCGTCGTCCTGGAAGGTGTAAGGTGGAAAATGGGCTACTCCGATCCGCAGGGTATCCTGCGCGGAAAGCGTGGAGGTAAAAAGCATGAAAAGGAACAGCAATCGTATCATCAATGGGAGTTGCGCTACATCACCTAATACCGAACCACCGGGGATGTTGACTTCCGCCTATAGCCGATTTTCTACCGATGCCCGTCTGCCCCGGCTTACGGGCACCTGCTTTTCCCGAAGGTAAACGAAGTCGCGGTCGTAACGGGTGATCTTTTGGGGATTAACCGCGTAGCTCCGGTGGGTTTGGAGCAAATTTTCCTGGCCGAGCTGGCTGACGAGGTCACTTAGGGTATTCCGCAGTACCAAGTTACTGTTGTCGGACAAGTGCACCTTCACGTATACGTGGTCCGCTTCGACGTACTCGATGGTGTTCAGGGGCACCCGGTGGGTGGCCCGCCCATCCCGTAGGGTAACTACCTCACATACCGCCCTTTGGGAGAGGTGATTGAATATGGCCACTTCGATGGTTGCCAGCAGGCTCTTTAGTTGGATCGGCTTGCTCAGACATCCGCTCGGCATGGTTTGTTTGACCCGATCGAGATATCCGGCGTCGACCTGTGAGGTCAGGAATATGAAGGGAATACCGGGCTCCTGGGCACGGAGATAATGGGCAAAATCGATGCCGGTTTTGTTCCCGCTTACGCGAATATCCAGCAGCGCCAGATCCGGTTGCTGGTCGTGGAACAGGCTAACGGCCTCCGCGTAGGATATGGCCTGACCGACGACCACATGATGATTACGCTCGAGCTGCCGGGTGAGGGTTTCGGCGATGATAAATTCATCTTCCAGAATAAGAATTCGGTAACCGGTGGTCGAGAAATTGTCCATTTGCTGGTTTCAACACGGTGCTTAGCTAGGTCGAAGATGAATTGACCATTGACAATCCAACCGATTATGTTCTGAGCGGCACGGCTTTTGTTCTGGACTGTACTGCCGGGCTTACGCCGGGTTCCGCATTCTTTTGTCTGAAATAGATGACGGTGACGGCGCCGTCATCATTGTACGTTTGTATCCTACCGCTTAGCTGGCGGCTGAGCCCCTTAAGCAGGTACAAGCCAAGGCTTTCTTGGCTATTCAAATAGTCCCGCGCATAACCCGGGCCATTGTCGCGGTAGGTCAGCACGTATTCCTCGCCGACTAATTCCAGGGAAACGCGGACACGGAGTTGGATACCCGGCCTGCGGGCGTGCTTGTAGCTATTCATCTTCAACTCATTGAGCATGGTGCCGAGCGGGATGAGTGTGTCGGGATTAAAGTAACAATCCGGAAAATCCAGCTCTAACTGGCAATCTTCGTCATGACCGGCAATGCGGTGAAAATGATCGCAAATGCGGCGTACGTACCGGAGCAGGGAAATACGGTGAAGGTTACTCTCCTGGTAAAGAATATCGTGGATGGCCGCCATGCTGTGCACCCGCTCGATGAGGCCGTCCACCGCCACCCGGCGGGCGGGGTCCGCAAGGTTCTCCGCTTGCATATCGAGCAGACCGATGATAACCTGCAGGTTGTTTTTGATTCGGTGGTGCAGTTCCCCGCGCAGCAGCTGCTGTTCCTTCAGCGAGGCATTCAGTTGCTCGTTGCTGTGCCCGATTAGCAGGCTTTGCTCCGCCAGGAGTCGATTCGCTTTTCTGAGCCGGACGTAATAAAAGATGAGAATGAGCAGCGCAACCCCTCCGATGGACAGGAAGCGGTTGAGCCAGGATTCCCAGCGCTGCCGGTCCGCCAGCTGGGCCTGCTGCTTCTCGATGAGCTGAAGCTTTTCCTCGTCATGGTAGCGGGCTTCAATCTCGGCTATGCTTTCCGCATGGGCCTGCTGGATATTTTCTAATTCGGAAGCACGGCCGAGGGCTAAGTAATGAAAGGCCGAATCGTACTGACCGAGTCGCCGGAGGATACCGGATCGATCGTCGTAGACGCTCCCTAAATAGGAGGCCACCTCGCTGTATCGATCCCCTACCGAGTTAGCAAAGTGAAGCGCTGAATCGTTGCTCACCAACGCTTGATCGTAGGCCCCGGCCTTGACCCTTAAATCACTGAAGTGGAGTGCGATGATCAGGGAGAAAACCGGGTTATTGAACCCCTGATAAAGCGTACTAGCCTGCCGCAGGTGCTGCTCACTGACCATCGGGTTTGTGGTCCGGAAAAGCATGCTAAGCAAAAGGTTCGCGATCGCCCGTTCGTAAGTTTGATCCAGAGCTATGGCCTGCTCGAGGGCGCGTTGGCTGAACGCCAGGGCGGAATCTTTTTCCCCGAAAAGGCGATGGTAGGAGGCGTACCGTATGGATAGCCGGGCTTCGACCACGGCTAGCTGGCGCGCCTCGGTCACTTCGCGGGCCAACTCCAGGTAACGCAGGGTACGTTTGGCGTGACCCTGTTGCTCATGTATGAGGGCCATCAGCAAATAAGCACGGGCACGAATCTCCGGTTGGTCCGCGCGATGGCTTTCGCCGATAATGCGGAGCAATTCCGACGTTGCCGGGGAGTACCGCCGGCTACGTTCCCAGGCCCGGGCCCGTCGCAGCCTGACCCACAGACCGAAAGGCGTGTCCAATGCGTTGGCGCTAGCCAGCCTTTGGTACAAATCCGTGAGCAAATTGGACGCCCGGTCGGTTTGCCCGCTTTGGATGAAGTACTCCGCGCGATCCAGTTTGGACTGCAGGTCCTTGTCCAGGGTAAGCGCCGCGATGGGTTCGGTTCCCGCAAACGCAACGGACGCACCGACGATAAAACTCGTGAAGAGAAGCAATAATCTTACGAGATACACAAAATCGACTTGAGTGGAGTTCCAAAGATTATCGAACGGACAACCTTAAAATAACAGGGAATATTTTACCCATTCAGCAAGCTACAACAGCTAGACAGTAATTTATGATATTAAACCAAATCAGCCGTTTAGGCGTGCGCCAAAAAAAAAGTCACCCGAAATCTAAATTTCGGGTGAGCGAGTGTAGTCCGGCTGAACCGGCAGCTTATGTTTGTCTCAAAGTCTCAATTCAGTCAATCATCAAAAAAAGTGTTCTCATAGATAAAGCGACATTTCGTACCCCATATTTATTGGGTTACGCACATATGAATTTACGCTTCTGTCCCGGTTTTATGCTATGGTCGGTCTCCGGTGTGCTGAATAGACTCACCAATGTTCTGAACGGCAACGCTTTTTCGCGGGTACTCCCCGTCTCCGCTTTCCCGGAGAAAATCGGTACCCGGTGATGGATATGGCGCGTCTATACGCCGCGCTATCGGAGTTGAGCATCCCGGAATCGGAGATCGACAGCCTGGCCTCCCTCCCGGGCGAGGTCGACCGGAATTATTTTCTACGGACTGCCGCGGGAGCGGAATACCTCGTCAAAATCCGTCACCCGGACCACTTCGATCAGGCACCGGTACTGAGCCACCTGTCCGGTAAATCCCTACCCTTTTCCGTTCCGATCGTAGTGGGGTCGATCGAGGTTCCATGGTTGGGGGTCGACTACTGGCTGCACCTCTATCGCTGGGTACCCGGCCGCCTGCTGTCCGAGCGCAATCCCATCACCGATACCATCCTTCGCGCCTGGGGCGAGCAAGTCGGGCGATTGCACCGGGCCTTGAGCGATCTGGATTACCCGGCGGTGCGACGGGTGTATAAATGGGACCCCCTTCGGGTGGAATCCTGTCATGACCGCCTCGTCCACCTGGATCCCGACCAACGGCGCCTGGCGGAATATTTTCTCTCCCGACTAAATCGACTCGACTGGGAGGCCCTACCCCGTTCGGTGTGCTACAACGACGCCCACGAGCACAACCTGATCGTCAACGACGGTGGTCGCGTAACGGGGATCATCGATTTCGGCGACACCGTCCATACGGTATCCGTCAGTGAGGTAGCCGTGGCTTGCGCCTACGCCGGCATGCAGCAACCCGACCCGCTGGGCGCCATGCGAAGGTTGGTGGAAGGGTACCACAGCGCCAGCCCCCTTTCCGAAGCCGAGGTGGAGGTGCTGTACGACCTGATCGCTGCCCGGCTATTGCTGACCGTGACCATCGCCGCGGAGAACCGGCCGCTACAGCCGGATAATCCTTACCTGTCCGTTTCCGAAGCCCCCGCCTGGGATCTGCTCAACCGCTGGCGAACCTTACCGCCGAGGCTGGCCCGGGCCACCTTCCGGCTAGCCGCGGGGTTTTCGGCTCATGCCACCCGGGATGCATACGACCGTTGGGTGACTACCGCAGCCTGTCATCCCGTCCTGGGTCGGCTCGGCAAGATCCTCCCTCTCGACCTCAGTGTAGGCAGCACTCAGCTCGGCGGGAACGCCAACTTTTGGGAACTGCCCCGCTTCGTCACCTTACTCCGCCGCCTGCTGGAAGACAGCGGGGCGGAAGTTGCCGTAGGCGGTTACGGGGAAGTGCGTCCGGTGTACACGACGGACGCCTTTCAGGGATTGGGCAACGCGGGCCCCCGCTGGCGGAGCGTGCACCTGGGCCTGGATTTCTGGACGGCGACGGCCAACGAAACGGTGTTCGCCCCACTCGACGGGGAGATATACGCCACCGGTATTGATCCCACCCCGGGCGGGTACGGTGGCACGGTACTGATCGCGCACACCCCGTTGCCCGGGCTGACTTTTTACACCCTTTACGGGCATTTGGCGTACGAATCGCTTCAACACTGGGGCGCCGGAGCGCGGGTGCAAGCCGGACAACCAATTGCCAAACTCGGCGGTACCGACGGCAATGGCGGATGGCCTCCTCACCTCCACTTTCAGGTACTCCTGGACCTACTGGATATGGGAGTGGATTATCCCGGCGTCGCATACCCCGAAGAGCGGGACGTGTGGTTAGGTCTGTGTCCCGATCCCCGCACCTTACAGCCGGGTAGCCTCCCCGCGGAAGCCTCCGTGATGTATCCGGTTCCGACGCTTCTGGACGCCAGGAAACGACGACTCGGATACGGTCTTAGTGTCAGCTATCGCCAGCCGTTGCAGATGCTGCGGGGGTACCGCCAGTACCTTTACGACGACACCGGCCGACGGTTCCTCGACACGGTTAACAATGTCGCCCACGTAGGGCACGAGCATCCAGCGGTAGTCGAGGCGGCCCGGCGGCAACTGGCGGTACTCAATACCAATACCCGCTACCTTCACCCGGCGGTGTTGGAATTTGCCGAAGCCTTGGTTGCTACCCTGCCCGAAGGCTTATCGGTGGTCCACGTCGTGAATTCCGGCAGCGAAGCTAACGACCTGGCCCTGCGCATGGCCGAAGCGGTCACGGGCAACCGCCAGGTAGCCGCCATGGAGATGGGCTATCACGGAAATACCAGCCGGAGCGTCGAGGTAAGCAGCTATAAGTTCGGCCGTCCTGGGGGAAAAGGGCGACCGAAGCATACCTTTATCTACGACCTTCCCGGGCCCGATTTTCGGGAGCTAACGGCATTACCCCCAGGAACCTGGTCGTTCATCGGCGAAACCATCCTAAGCTGTGCCGGACAGATCGTGCTGCCGCCGGGATTCCTGCCGCGGCTCTACCGCGCTATCCGGGCCACGGGGGGAATATGCATCGCCGATGAGGTACAAACGGGCGTTGGTCGCACCGGTGCTCATTGGTGGGCCTTCGAGAGCCAGGGCGTCCTACCCGATATCGTGACCATCGGCAAACCGATCGGCAACGGGCATCCGATCGGGGCGGTCGTCTGCACCCCCCGGGTAGCGGAAGCCTTCGCCAACGGCATGGAATACTTCAACACCTTTGGTGGGAACCCGGTAAGTGCAGCCGTGGGAATGAGCGTCCTTGATACGGTCAAACGGGAGGGACTCCGGGAGAACGCGGCCCAAACGGGAAACTACCTGGTGGGCATGCTCGATGAACTGCGGCATCGACACCCGGTTATCACCGACGTACGCGGCCAAGGCCTCTTCCTCGGGGTGGAGTTGCGCGACAGCCGAGGCCACCCGGATGGCCCAAGAGCTGCCTACCTGAAGCAGCGGATGCGGGAGCTCGGTTTTTTGATGAGTACCGACGGGCCGGACGACAATGTGCTGAAGATCAAACCCCCGATGTGCTTTACCCGGGACAACGCCGAACTGCTTTGTGCCTATCTCGACCGGGTATGCCGCGAAGACGCCATGCGACCGACTTCAGGTCCCCTGGCCGGTCAGTCGGGCTAGCTCCAGTCTTGCCGTTGCCGCGGCTGCTTGGTTTCCGGCCGCCTGGAAGGCGCGCTCGATGCGCTTCAAACCGTCCCCGATCGACGCCCTCCCCCACGGATCGTCGCTCAGGTAGCGTCGAAGCTCAGCGAAGGTGGTTTCGATCAGCTCCTGGGGCGACCACGCATTGATCCGAAGGGTGCGGCCATCGATCTCAATGGTATTAAAGCACCCCACCCCGGCCCACAATTCAAAGAGTTGTACCAGGTAATGAATGGCGGTGAGGGAGGTAGCCGGGTCGTTCAAAGCCGGACTAGCTGCCTTAATGGCCACCTCCACCAGGTGTTTGAAGCCTACCGCAGCTACGTCGATAGGTTCGTTTTCCGATACCGCATAGTAGGCTTCCAGGCTTCCGCCGGCCGAATGTCCGGATCGGAACCGAAAGAGGGGATCCCCGAAGTAGACAAATGCCCCTGGCCGGACCACGACTTCCGTAACTCCGCCCCGGCGAAGAAGACCGTCGAAGTCTACTGCATTCAGGTAGCCACAACGGTTGGCCAGCAAGACGTCGCCCTCCGTGGGGGGGGACGATTCCGACCAGGATAGCCGACCGGAGCGTTTCCCCTGTTCCCCGAGGCAGGATGCAGTGTGCCGATAGGATTTGTAGAGCAAGGCATTTACGTGAATGCTCCTGGATACCCGGTGAATGAAATAGATGAATAGGATCAGGCTCGACACGGCAAAGAAGCTGGCACTCGCCACCGCCAACGGGGGTGGTTGAACCGCTTCGGGGGGTGCGGCAACGCCGAGAAGCAGAATCGTACTGTGGGCAATCGTGCCCGCTCCCACGCCGAGTATCTCCTGGTGGTAGCGCTCCGCGAGTATCAGGGGCAGCAGCCGGGGCGAGTACGAACTGATCGACCGGTCCAACACGTTCATGATCATCGTATAGGCGAAGATCGTGAGGGTGAACACGCCCGTGATGACCGCCGCCAGACTGGTGCGAATCGTGTCCAGATCGCGTAAATCAAGTCGACGCAACGCATCCGGCAGCGTGTACCCGTCGGAGGCTACCGCTAACTGTACGCAGGAAATACCGACGAAGATCAAAAAGATCAGTGCCGGAAGGCTGGCAATAGACCGTAACAAGGAACGACCGTGAACGAAAAATGTACGCATGGAGAACTAGCTGGCCACCGTCCCCTTCTGTGGCGATAGACTATTCACCTGCATGGCTGGTTCAAAGCCTTCCGCCGCACTGCGCTGCAGGGCAATGTAGGTAATCATGATGCCGTAAACCGCCTTGCTGCTGACGTCGGCCACGGTGAACAGGGCTTGCCGGATAACCACTCCCCCTGCGCTCGGCGCAAAATATGGCACGGCGTAAGCAAGGGGATAGAGCGTCCAGGCGAACATCATCAACCAGAACACCTTGCGCATCGCACCCGAAGCGGTCGGGGGCATCAGGGGTAGGGTGCGAAAAATGCGGGTGCCGACAATCCAGTTCATCGCTACGAAGAACACGGTAGAAATGGCGCCCCATATCGTGAGTTGCATGAGGTCGGTGGTTTCGTAGAGTTGGCCGACGTAGCCGGTGACGATCATGCCCCAAGCGAGCAAAATGAGCACGCCGGCATCCCGGAAAAGTTGATTGCCCCGAATATCGAGCACGATCAGCAACTGGGTGAGCAAACAGGGAATCGTGACCATCCAGTTCACGTAACGGTAGCCGTTGGAGAAAGTAGCATCCGCTGGCGTATACAGCCCCGTCGTTTGGTCAAAGGTAAACGCGTTCTCCCAGAGGCCGGATTGACCGTAGAGTATCGTACCGGCCGAAACCATGACGATACAACTCAGCGCCGTAGCCGTGCGGTAGCGGGGGGCTATAAAACGACTGAGGAGAATGAAGAAAATGAGTGCGGCAAAGTGCGCACCCACCCCCATGCTCAGGAGGTGGTCGACGGCCTCGTATTGGCTGGTCGAATAGGTGTAGAGGCTTTCGATGTTCGTCATACGGGTTGAAATTCACAGCCTAACTACGGTTTTAGGAAATTGTTCCTGTGGGCTGGGCAGGCTTTGTAAATCAATTTTTCCCGCACAGCTGCGAACAAAAGGGTCGTAATCCAACTGACCTTGGAGAACTCTCCCCCCCCTCACCTTCCCACTTTATTCGCCGCCGCTTTGGCAGCATGGTCCGCAGATTACTCCTGGTCAAACTTATTTGATCCATTCGTGCGTATATGTATGCGATTGTCTTAGCTCCCCTCTTCAATTCAACCGAATGGGTAACCTCGTCAGCGTTTGTTCCTGCTTAATTTTGGCGTTCTCCGGGTGGTGCTGTTCACCCAGTACGGATGGGGAAATTGCTGCTTCGGGTGTCCGGGTTGGGTACACCGACTCCCTGGGATACACCCTGTACCGCAATGGCGAAGCTTTTCGTATCCGAGGAGTCAGCGGTCATCAGCGCATGGAACTGCTGCGGGCTTACGGTGGCAATACGGTACGGGTGTACGATCCTGACAGCCTGGGTGCGGTACTGGACCGGGCGCATCAGCTGGGAATTGCCGTCGTCGCGGACCTGCCTATACCAGCGTACCGGAAAGCGGACGAGCTGGCGACCCAACAGATTCACCGGGTTACGCCCGAGCTTTTGTCCGTCGTTGAGCGCCACCACGACCACCCGGCCCTGCTGTACTGGATACTGGGCAATGAGGTCTTCAACCGTGGCTACAGCGAGGAATACGTTACCGCCTATAATGAACTGGTGACCGCTATCCAGCAAAGGGATTCCCTGCACCCGATATCCTCGACCTTTAACGTGTACCAGCTAGGCTACCAGAAGATCCGGTGGGCGCAGCCCGACATCGACTTCGTTAGCTTCAACTTATTCGGTAACCTACCGGATCTTTCGAGCGATCTCCTGCTCATGCTGCCGCTCTGGCGGGGACCTTTCGTACTCACCGAATGGGCCTACAACGGCCCCTGGGAAGCGACCGAAACGAGCTGGAGCGCCCCCATCGAATCACCTAACGCTACCAAAGCCCGTCAGCTGCGGGCCCGGTACACCGAATGGGTAAGCCCCTTGTACGATAATGAGCGGATGATGGGGGACATGGCCTTTTACTGGGGTCACAAAACGGAAGCTACCCCTACCTGGTACAGCTACTTTACACCGGAAGGCGAGATCAGCGAAATGGCTTTCACCCTGGGTCAAGTCTGGAAGGGAACGGATGCTTCCTTCCCCGGCCCATCCGTGGAATACCTCCTTTTGAACGGACGGGGCCAGGACGTAGATCATATTCTGACGGCCGGCACGGAGGCCACGGTCGAGGTACGTTTTCTTCAGCCACCGGATGCTGTCGACACCGTGGTCTGGGAGATCCGAAAGGAGGACTGGCAGGAGCTGGGGAATGCGCCCGCCCTCCCAGCCGGTAGTGGACAGCCGTTTCATCGCCAACGTGTCGATGGGGCCGTTTTTCGGGTTCCCAACACGGAGGGACCTTACCGCGTGTACTACCAAATCCGTACCTCCGAAGGTTACTTTTCCGCTAGTAACCTTCCATTTTATGTTTTAAGCATGGAAGATGCTAAATGAACCGGTCTTACGGTCCCCTAGCAAGTACGAACAGCTGGTCATCCGCCTACTAGTTACGGTCGGATTACTCAGCATCGTCAATTTTTGCTACCATTTTTTCCGCTCGGAATTTATCGGCCACCCTCTCCTGTACGGCCTACTCTGCGCCGTGTTGGTTTACGGCTTAGTCCGGGATCTGTCGCTATGGTATTACTACCTGAGCATACGGGTACCGCCTACGCCGCTGGCTACGAAGACGTTTACCGTTGACGTGCTGACCACTTACTATCCGGGGGAACCCTACGCCATGGTGGTCAATACACTCGAAGCGATCCAACGGATTCGGTACCCCCATACCACATACCTGTGCGACGAGGCCGACGACGACTACCTAAAGAGGGTTTGCCAACGGCTCGGCGTTATTCATGTCACCCGACAAGTTCGCGTAAACGCCAAGGCCGGCAACATCAACAACGCACTCCGACAGGCCACCGGGGAGATTTGTCTGATCCTCGACCCGGACCATATCCCTGCCCCTGATTTTCTGGACTACATCGTGCCCCACTTCGAAAATCCGGAGATCGGCTTTGTGCAAACCGTGCAGGCGTATTACAACAAATTCGACTCCATCGTCGCTAAGGGATCGGCCCAGCAGACCTTCCACTTTTACGGACCGATGATGATGTGCATGAATGCCTACGGAACGGTCAACGCGATCGGGGCCAACTGCACCTTCCGCCGGGCGGCCCTCGACAGCATCGGCGGGCACGCGCCGGGGCTGGCGGAGGATATGCATACCGCCATGCTACTGTACCGGGAGGGGTGGAAGTCGGTCTACGTGCCCCGCATCCTGGCGAAGGGATTGGTACCGTCCACGCTCACCGCTTACTTCAAACAGCAGATCAAGTGGTCGCGCGGCACCTTCGACCTCTTATTCAAGGTGTATCCGAAGATATTCTCCCGGATCACCTGGCGGCAGCGGCTGCATTACTTCCTGATTCCCATCCACTACCTCGCCGGGCTGGCCTACCTGGTGGGATTTCTCATTCCGATCCTGTCCCTGTTACTATCCGATGTTCCCTGGACCGGGCATTTCGGCTTCTTTCTGCTGATCATTCTCCCGGTGGTTTTCAGCTCCTTCGTTCTGCGCTTTTACATCCAGAAATGGCTCATATCCGACGACGAGCGCGGCTTCCACATCGTAGGGGGCGTGCTGGAGATTATCGGTTGGTGGGTGTTTACACTGGGCTTCGTCTATACCCTCTTTGACAAGAAAGTGCCCTACCTGCCTACGCCGAAGGACGACGAAAGCACGACCCATATCTCGCTCCTCATTCCCAACCTGATCGTCGCCTTCCTATCCTTAGCGGCCGTCGTTTACGGATTGCAACGCGATTGGACCCCCTTTTCCATCATCATGGCCGGGTTCGCGGTGCTGAATGCGGGATTCATGTTCTTCAGCGTCTACCTGGCCTTCGGTACGACCAACCGATTCCGGACCTTCCGTAAACGCTTCCCCAAAATCATACGCACGATAGGCCGTCACGGTAAAGCACAACTCCTCGGAGCCCTCGACGCGATGACGGTAACGGTGCGTGCCCTGGCACCGGTGCTCCTCGTGCTCGTTTGCCTAACCGCTTTTTACTCAACGGATCGGTACGAACGGCAGACGCTGGAAACCATCGAGCCGATCGACCCCGACAGCATGACGCCAACTACCCAACTCGGACTGTTTCTGCCGACCCAAGCCCAGGGGATGACCGACCTCGCCTCCGTCGCCGAGAGAAAGCGGCGCTATGGCTACCACCCGGAAATCATCTCCAGCTTCGTAGCCTGGAGCGGGCAATTGGACGTCGACCGACTAGGCGAACACCTGGCTGGAATCGACTCCCTCGGGGCGGACGCCATGATCACCTGGGAGCCCTGGGTCAGTCACTTTCCCGCCTCGGATACGGTGGACGAGGCCAAGAACGAACGGCGAGGTCTGTACTACATCGCCAGCGGATTGTACGACGATTACGTTGTTGAGGTGGCGCGGCAGATCCGCGCCATGGATCGCACCGTCTACCTCCGTTTCGCCCACGAATTCGATAACCCCGATTACCCGTGGTCCGAGGCGGGCGGCAATACGCCCGGCAATTACCAGGCCGCATGGCGTCACGTATGGGAGGTGTTCCGCCGCGAAGGCGTCACGAACGTCCGCTGGGTATACAACCCCTGGCGGGCAGAAAACATGCGTGCGTCCTATCCGGGTGACCGCTACGTGGATTTCCTGGGCATCACCGCATTGAATTACGGTCCGGCGTATGCGGACATACCGGAGCAAACCTTCGCCGAATTGTACCAGCCCTTTCGGGATTCGCTCAGGGCTCTCACGAACAAGGAGGTCCTGTTAGCGGAATTCGGGTCGTTGGGCGACCGCCGGACCAAGGCTAGCTGGGTGACCCAGGCCGCGGAATACATCGCCGCCGACTGCCCCGAGGTACGCGCCGTGGTCGCTTTCGAAAGCGCGTTCGACGCCAATCAACCCGCCTCCGCCGGGCCTGGATCCACGGGTTACCTGGATTGGACCGGCAATGCCACCTACCTGTTTCACCCGGGTTATCCGCTGGGCGACACACCGGCGGTACAAGCATCGGGAACCGACCGACGCGAACTTCCGGAGGGAAAGATCGTGGGTGTCGGCTATTCGAAGGGCAGCGGATGGATCTCCTCGGAATACATTCCGGCCCGTAAGAACATTGTGGAAGACTACCGGGGGATGCGGGAGGTCGGCATCAATACCGTCCGCATCACCGAACCCGGCATTTACGCCCGCAACCTGCTCGGGCTGGCGGAAGCATTCGGCCTGGGGGTCATCTACGGTTTTTGGATTGACGACGACATCGATTTCCTGTCGGACAGCCTCCGGCTCCGGGAAGTGGAAGCTTCGATACTCGAGCAGGTAGCCGACCATAAAGACCGAAAGGTGATCCTGCACTGGAACCTGGGCAACGATGTACTGGCGCAACTAAGCAACCACTTTTCCCAACCCGAATTGGCAGCACAGCGCCAGGCCTATTACCGATGGGTGAACCGGCTGACCGAATCGATTAAACGGGAAGACCCCGTTCATCCCGTTTACCATGCGCTGGACTATCGGCCGGAACTACGGGAGCTTATGGAAGCCTACCCGCTGCTCGCCGGACAGGCCGATGGGATCGGGTTGCGAATCGGACGCTTCTTCGATGCTAGAGGAGTGGAGGAGCTGCTAACGGCCTACGGCAACCGCCTGGTACTAGCCGACATCGAGGTACACGAACTCAATGCCCTGCCCCGATCGGTTTGGGGCAACTACCTCGTCCTGGCCAATTGGCAACACGCCTGGCGCACCCATACCGTCACCTTCGACGGGCTTACCGACTTCCACGGACGCAGAACACAAGCCTTCCGTGACTGGAGGGAAATGGGCGGCGGGGCGCAGGAAACCAACACCCTGCCAACCTTCCGCATCCTGCCCCAGGCCTGGGTACCTGATCCGGGGCAGGCCGTTACCTTCCGGGCCGTTGGAAGGAAGGAGGATCAGTGGGTTCATCCCTCGGCTGCGCCCTCCGGCCTGGAACTGGAATGGAGCATATTCCGCAAAGACGCCTACGGCAATCCGGTGCTCCTGCAAATACTGGGGCAAGGAACGGAAATCACGCTGGATTTTCCGCACGACCATCTTCGGTACGAGCTACGGCTGACCGTAAGTGACGGCGTGCACTCCAGGGAGGTAAGGACGAGCCTCTTACCGCAATAAAAAAGGGACGATCGCCGTGGCGATCGTCCCTTTCGGTTTCCTGGTCGGGGCACCAGGATTCGAACCTGGGGCCTCCTGCTCCCAAAGCAGGCACGCTAACCGGACTGCGCTATGCCCCGTGGCGGAGACGGCGGGATTCGAACCCGCGGTACGCTTGCACGTACGCCAATTTAGCAAACTGGTGGTTTCAGCCACTCACCCACGTCTCCGGGTATCTTGGTCAACGACGCAACAACTCAGTAAGTTGCCGTGCCGTAGTTGCTAAAGCGACGCAAATGTAAGCAGCTCACCGCGCATGAAAAAGCAATCGGCAAAATATTTGTCGCCAGCATCGGTTTTTGCACCCTGGATAAGTCCCCCCTGGCCTTACTACCTTTGCATTCCCTAATCACCACGATCATG
Source organism: Neolewinella xylanilytica (assembly GCF_002934605.1). GTDB lineage: Bacteria > Bacteroidota > Bacteroidia > Chitinophagales > Saprospiraceae > Neolewinella > Neolewinella xylanilytica. Next base: position 1,445,858 of record NZ_PTJC01000006.1, on the reverse strand, counting down.
AATAAAGACTTCCTGAACGAGCTCGGCCTGGCCGACGACAACGACGGCACGAGTACCGGCCAACGCGGCATGCACAACCCGGACGACCACGTGAAGAGCACCTCGCCGGTTGACGGCGCCCTCATCGGTCGGGTGAGTAGCACCACCCCCGGTCAGTACGAGGACGTAATCGCGCAAGCCAGTGACGCCTTCCTTTACTGGCGTACCGTTCCTGCGCCCCGGCGCGGAGAAATCGTACGACAGTACGGCGAAGCCCTGCGGAAGCACAAAGACGCCCTCGGGCGATTGGTCAGCTACGAAATGGGTAAAAGCCTGCAGGAAGGCTGGGGCGAAGTCCAGGAAATGATCGATATCTGTGACTTCGCCGTCGGCCTCAGCCGGCAACTCCACGGACTGACAATGCATTCCGAGCGCCCCATGCATCGGATGTACGAACAATATCACCCCCTAGGTATCGTAGGGGTGATTTCCGCTTTCAACTTCCCGGTGGCCGTCTGGAGCTGGAACGCCATGATTGCCCTGGTTTGCGGCGACGTGGTGGTCTGGAAGCCAAGTGAAAAATCCCCGCTTTGCGGTGTCGCCTGCCAGAACATCTGGGCGAAGGTGGCCGCCGCTAACGAACTGCCCGAAGGGATCAGCAGCCTGGTTAACGGAGACTATACGGTGGGCCAACTGCTTACCAGGGATACCCGCGTACCGCTGATCTCGGCCACGGGATCGACGCGTATGGGTAAAGCGGTCGCCCAAACGGTGGCGGCCCGCCTCGGCAAATCCCTCCTCGAGCTCGGCGGCAACAACGCCATCATCATTACCCCCTCCGCCGATATGGACCTGGTCCTCACCGGTGCCCTCTTCGGCGCGGTCGGCACCTGCGGACAGCGGTGTACCAGCACCCGCCGGCTTATCGTCCACGAAGATCGCTACGAGGAGGTACGGGATAAACTCGCTGCCGCCTACGGCCAGCTTCGGATCGGCGATCCACTGGACGAAACCAACCACGTCGGCCCCCTGATCGACGAAGCCGCCGTGGAAACCTACCTCCAAGCCATCGAAGGGATCAAAGCGGAAGGCGGAACCATGGTCGTGGAAGGCGGCAAACTGGACGGGCTCGGCAGCAATTGCTACGTCCGCCCCTGTATCGCCGAGGTCACCCCCGACAGCCCGATGGCCCGCCAGGAAACCTTCGCCCCAATCCTCTACCTGATGAAGTACAGCTACCTCGACGAGGCCATCGAAATCCAGAACAGCGTACCCCAGGGACTCTCCTCCGCCATCATGACCGCCGACCTGCGGGAAAGCGAGCGCTTCCTAAGCGCCACCGGTAGCGACTGCGGCATCGCCAACGTTAACATCGGCACCAGCGGCGCGGAGATTGGCGGTGCCTTCGGCGGCGAAAAAGAAACCGGCGGCGGCCGCGAATCCGGCTCGGATGCCTGGAAGGTCTACATGCGCCGGCAGACGAGTACGATCAATTACGGTAGGGATTTACCCCTGGCGCAGGGAATCTCTTTCAATTTGTGAGTTAGTGAATTAGCGAATGACTGAATAGGGGTTCGGTGGGTGAAAGGACTATTATTTGCATATTCCCAATAACCTCGCGCACTGATAACCTACCGGCAACAGCCCACTAACCGCGGTGAATTGCGACCAACAGCCGCAGGCTACTAAAAGACTAACCGCGCGAAGCGCGACTAAAGGCCGCAGGCCACTAAAAGACTAACCGCGCGAAGCACGACTAAAGGCCGCAGGCCACTAAAAGACTAACCGCGCGAAGCGCGACTAAAGGCCGTAGGCCACTAAAAGACTAAAGAACTAATGCACTTCCACCTAGTATCCGGCGGCTGCGGTTTCGTAGGACGCAACATGGTCAAGCGACTCTACCAGACCACCCAGGACAAGATCATCTTCGTCGACAACCTCAGCGTAGGCACCCACCCTTCGACCTGGCTGGACACGGAGGTGGTCCGGAAGGACGGCGACCTGGAAGTCTTTGGTCCCGACGAGCGGCTCCTGTTTCTGCACCAGGATTTCCGCAAGTTCCTCCGCGACATCATCGACGACGAGAATTATATCCGCAAGACTTACGCCCCCGACTTCGAGCGCTTCAGCGACGTGTTCCACTTCGCGGCCATCGTAGGCGGGCGCTCCACCATCGAGGGAGACCCGATGAAGGTGGCCCTGGATTTGAGCATCGACGCGGAGTTCTTCTACTGGATTACCCGGCACAAGCCCGACCGGACGCTGTACCCTTCCAGCAGCGCGGCCTACCCGATCGATTTGCAAACGGAAGGCGACGCCATCGCCCTGGCCGAGTCGGACATCAACTTCAAGAAAATGGGCGAGCCGGACATGACCTACGGCTGGTCCAAGCTCACCGGTGAGTTTCTGGCCAAGACGGCCGCCGAGCACTACCACCTCAGCGTGACCTGCATCCGTCCGTTTTCCGGCTACGGGGAAGACCAGGACCTCACCTACCCCATCCCCGCCATCGCGAATCGCATCGCCAATCGCGAGGACCCCGTGGAGGTATGGGGCACCGGCAAACAGGGCCGCGACTTCGTCCACATCGATGACGTCCTCGACTGCATCTTCTGGGCCATGGATCGCGTCACCGACGGCTCCGCCATCAACATCGGCCGCGGAGAACTCCTCTCCTTCATCGACATCATCAAAACCATGTGCGCCATCGAGGGTTACGACCCGGAGATCGAGCAGCTGCTCGACAAGCCCGTCGGCGTCTTCAGTCGCTACTCCAATATGGATAAGGTGCATGAAATGGGGTGGCGGGCGAAGATCTCGGTGCGGGAGGGGATGCGGCGAGTGCTGGAGGCGCAGAAGGGCAAGGTGTGAATTATTGAGGGACTGAAGGACTGAATTTTGAGGGACTGAAGGACTGAATTATTGAGGGACTGAAGGACTTAATCAGTGAGGGAGTGATTCGTTAAGGAATGAATTGGGGGAAGGACCGGGGATGTAAATTCGTGGTGCAGAGGTGAAAAGTCTGGGTATTCACATGGGTTACCTCTACGCTGGATTGGAAGGATGGTAACGGTAAAGAGTGAAAATTGAAGATGGTCTTACCTTCGGTGTATGAATTGGGAATTGGACGAGCTGTACACGTTGGACTTCTTTGCCGAGGAAGATGGATTGAAGGAGATGGAAATGCAGGACACGTCTTCCAAATATGGCGAGGAGGAGCGCAGCCGCTTTGCGAAACAGATGCGGGACCGTACGAAAAAAGTCGCCGTAGAGCTTATCAACTTTGTGGAGCGAACGCCCTCATCGCCTGCTTTTAATGTTATTCGTTTTCAGTTGCTGAAAAGTGGCACATCTACGGCCGCGAATTATCGGGCTGCCTGCCGAGCTCGGTCGCGCGCTGAATTCTTTGCCAAAATGTCGATTGTGGTGGAGGAAACGGACGAAACCGTCTTCTGGCTGGAAAGCCTTAATGAAAGTGAACTCAAAGCCGACCGGGTCGACCTTAAGCGGATCGGAACCGAGTACTATGAGCTTGTGAAGATATTCGCAAGAGCTCGAAAAACGGCTAAACCCTAGCTTGTTCTCCCCTACCCCTGCGGGAAGTGAGCCGGGCCAATTTAGTAATTCACTCCTTCCCTAATTCACGAATTCAGTCCTTCAACCATTCAGTCCTTGAAAATAGTCTGCTACGGCCCCGGCCCCAAATTCAAAGGCGGCATCTCCAACTACAACACTTCCCTGGCCAAGGCTTTGGACCGGCGGGGCGACTGCGAGGTGCACATCGTGAGCTGGACGCAGCAGTACCCGGCGATCATTCCGCGGGAGTTCGTGGATAAGACGAGTAAGGTGGACTTACTCGAGGGCACGGATATCAAAGTGCACTACCTGACCAACTACAACAACCCCCTCACCTGGCAGGAAACCTACCGTAAGATCGTGGCGCTGAAGCCGGACAAGGTCATCTTCCAGTGGGCCATCGCCATTCAGGGACTGCCGCTGGGGTACATCGCCCGCAAACTGAAGAAGCACCCGGAAATCGAGGTGATCTTCGACCTGCACTTCGTGATCCAGAAGGAGAGCAGCAGCCTGGACAAGCGCTTCACGGCCTACGGCATCACCCCGGCGGACACCTTCATCGCCCACGCCTATAAGACGGTTGACGAGCTCAAGGAACTCTTCCCCACCCGGAAGTTTGCCGTGAACGAAACCGGCGAGCGTACGCTGGCCAAGCAGTCGGGCGCCGGAGCGCAGGAGAACGGACCGACCCCGGTCATCAAGCTCTACCACCCGATATACGACCTCTTTGCCCCCCGCGCCGACTTCGACGTGGCGGCCTTCAAGCGGGAGCACGGCCTGCGGCAGCACGTCTTTCTCTTCTTCGGCTTTATCCGCAAGTACAAGGGACTGCACAACGTCATCCGCGCCTTCGCAGAAGTGGCCGGGCGCCGCGATGATGTAAGTCTGATCATCTGCGGCGAGTCCTTCTGGGATACGCTGAAGTCCGATAAGCTCAGTACCAAACTGAAGAACGCCACCTTCGGGCTGGCCAAAAAGGTGTTCCTGAAAAAGGCCGACGACGAACGCGAATACCGTCCCCTCGAATTATTAGACGAGCTCGGTATCCGCGACCGGGTAATGGTGAAAAACGAGTTCGTCGCCAACGAGGAAGTGCATAAATACTTCCAGGCCAGCGACGCCGTGGTACTGTTCTACGAATACGCCACCCCCTCCGGCGTCGAAAGCATCAGCTACAATTTTCAGCTGCCCGCCGTAGCCACGAATGTCGGCCACTTCCCCGAAACCATCCGGGACGGCTTCAACGGCTACCTCGCCGAACCCGAGAACGTGGCGGACATGGCCCGCCAGATGGAGCGAATGATCGAACAGCCCATCCCCCGCCAGAACGTCCACGAGACCACCAAAGAAATGAGCTGGGACAATTACGCCGCCGCCATAGTACAAAGCGGTCTCCGACCCCGACAGTAAAATGCGGTCTCCGACCGCGATAGTAAAATGCGGTCTCCGACCGCGCAGTAAAAAGCGGTTCCCAACCGCGAAGTAAAACGCGGTTTCCAACCGCGAAGTAAAACGCGGTCTCCGACCGCGGCAGTAAAAAGCGGTCTCCGACCGCGAGGCCCAAAGCGCGAACCAACCGCCGCCCTCACCGAACCAAAGTAGCCTCCACCTCCACCTTAAGCGTTTCGAAAAGCGCCGGCACCTCCAGCACCGTAGTAGCCTGTTGGACCCCATTCCCCGAAATCCATTCCTGAAAGATCCCAAAGGCGTCCATCAATTCCGTCGTCGAGGTAGTGTAGATATTGAGTCGTACGATCTGATTACACGTATACCCCGCCGCTTCGATGACCGCTTTCAGGTTAGCCAGGGCAAGGGTGAATTGGGTGGGCATGTCCGCCGTACTCGATTGCCCGTGCTGGTCGATGGCGGTTTGTCCGGAGATGTACAGCGTGGCCGTCGGATTACGGACTTCCACGGCCTGCACGTAACTGCGTTCGTCCTGCCAGGTCCAGGGATTGATAATATGCTTGGTCATGCTGGTGGATTTTGCAACGACTGACAGGCCCGGCCCGAAAATGAACCATCAGGGTGCCACCGTCGGGTGACTTTGTTTACAGTTGCAAAAGTCCTTCGTGAGGAGCGGAACGACCTGTGCGGTTTGTCACAGTTTGTGGCATCTCACAGTTGCAGCCGACTGAGCGTCTCCCGGGATACGCCCAGGTAGGCGGCCAATTGCGTTTTTGACACCCGCTGCAGCAATTGGGGATCGTTTTGGATCAGGCGCTGGTAGCGCTCCTTTGCGCTGGTAGTCAGGAGGGAAAGTATGCGTTGCTGTGCGCCGATGAAGCCACGGTGTGCCTTTTCCAGTGCAAATTGGCCGAAGCCCGGCACTTCGTGGCATAGTGTCCGGTAGCTGGTGTTGGATAGGGTAAGTGCCTTCGTAGGCTCCAGCGTGATCAGGGACATACTCGCCCCCGTGTGGCCGAAGAAAGCGGCAAAATCGCTTTCCCACCACCCCTCCCGGGCGAAGGAAACGATGTGATCCTTCCCGCTATCATCCGTATACACCAGTTTCACCAATCCGCTGACTATGAAATAACAGGTAGTGACCCGCTCGCCCTGTCGGATCATGATCTCACGGCGACGGTATTGCCGTTCGGTGAAGTGAGCCTGCACCACCTCGGATGCTTCGTCTGAGAAGCTGCCGTACTCGGATAAGTGTTGTCTAAGAAAGGAATAACTCATTTTTACCCGGGCTGTATGACAAGGTTGTACGCTGTTAAAGCTCTTGGCAAAGACCGGGCCAACAAGCGGGTCACGATTGGCACTATAACCAAAGGTACCCTGCCTAAAACGTACCTAAATCCGACGGTGCCAGGCTACCGAGCGCAATTCCTCGGATGCCGGTAAAAAAACTGTTTGGTTTAAATTTTTTCCCACAGTCGACGCTGGATGGAGTCCTGGAGCGATAAAGAGCAGGTATATACTGAAAATAGGATGGCGAATTCTAGTGAATACTTTATTCATGCATGTGCAACGGCAAACCCATAAACCTCCGAAGTCAACTAGGTAGTAATCCGCCGGTAGACGCTTCAGGCCGGGAGATTTACTTAGCGGTCTCCTGCTCCATGGTACCTGAGATCTACCGGGCCAGTTCGTACTCCAACCTTCCTCCCACGAAGGTCATCAACACCTCCGTACCGAGGATATCTTCCTCGGCGCAGTCGCGCAGGTTGTTGGACAGCATGACGAAGTCCGCCTGCATGCCCGGCGCCAGGGTGCCTCGCTCGTCCTCCTGGAAGGCGGCGTAGGCCGGGGCGGCGGTGTAGCTGTGCAGGGCCTCCTCGCGGGTCATCGATTGCTCGGGGAAGAAGGTGGCTTTGCCGTCGGCGCGCTTGCGGGTGACGGTAGCGTAAAAGGATTCGATGGGGTTGACGTCCTCCACCGGCGCGTCGGTGCCGTTGGTGACGATCGCGCCGGCGTCAAGCAAACTACGCCAGGGGTAGGCACCCTCCCGCGCCCGTTCGGTCCCGAGGCGGGTCTCGGCAAACAGGGCGTCGGACGTACAGTGGATGCCCTGCATGGAGGCGATCACGCCCAGCTCCGCGAAGCGGGGGATGTCCGCCGGATCGATGTGCTGGCTGTGCTCGATGCGCCACCGCTTGTCGTCGGTGTCGTTGACGTATTTAGCCATGACGTTCAGGGTTTCGTGGTTGGCGCGATCACCGATGGCGTGGACGCACAGTTGCATCCCGTGCTCGTCGGCCAGCTGGGCGATGCTATCGACGGTTTCGACCAGGGTGGTATTCTGACCCACGAAGCCCGGATTGTCAAAGTAGGGTTCCAACAACCAGGCACCGTAGCTGCCCAGGGCGCCGTCGAGCTCGGTCTTGATGGCCGAGCATTCGAAACGATCGCCGTAATGGGGCAGCCCGGCCATGTTGCCGGACATCTCGTCGTAGCCGTGGCGGAGCATGACCCAGAGGTTGAGGCGCAGGCTATCGGTTGCGTCCAGTTCTTTGTACCAGTCCAGCTCGCTGAAGTAGGTTCCGGCATCCTGGAAACTGGTGATGCCATTGCGGAGGCACTCCTCCTGGGCGGCCCGGATACCGGCAAGCCACTCGTCCTTACGCTCCACCGGACTCATCGTCTGAATAAAGTTTTGGTAGGCATCCGTGATCAAGTCCATGGCGCGCTCCTCGAAGACGCCAGTGGGATCACCCACTTCGTCGCGGAGAATACGGCCGCCCCGGGGGTCGGGGGTTTCGCGGCTAACACCGGCCAGTTCCATCGCTTTATCGTTAGCGAAGAGAGCGTGGCCGCTGGCGTGGCGCAGCACCACCGGGTGGTCCGGGGTAATTTCGCTCAGGGCATCGTGCAGCGGGTAGCCGCCGATGCTGTGGTCGTGGGGCTGATCCCACTTCTCCTGGTGCCAGCCGCGGCCGGTGATCCAGACGCCTTCGGGGGTTTCTTGAGCGCGTTCCTCGACCATGGCGACAATCTCGTCCCAGCTGCGGGAGCGGAGGAAGTTGAGGTTGCGCAGGCTGCTGCCCAGTCCGCTGAAGTGGGCGTGCCCCTCAATGAAGCCCGGCATGAGGAAGCGACCGCCGGCGTCGATGCGCTCGGTCCCCCCTTCCAGATCGTCGGACCAGGCGGCGGTGTCGGTGCCGATGGCCATGATCGTCCCGTCACTGCTCACCAACAGCGCGGTGGCAGCGGGTTGATCCTGACCGGCCCAGATGTCGGCGTTATAGACCAGGAGGTCGGCGTGGGGTCGATCGGTTTCCTCGGTGCCGTTACAGCCGGCAACAAGGGCGAGAAAAACGGGAAAGAAAAAAAGTAGACGGTGGTGGTGCATGGCTGGGGTACTTCGAGTGGCTAAAATACGTTACCACGCGCCGGTCAGGGTAATGAAGGGTACCAGCCCCCCTCGCTACGTGAAGGCCGGCACCCCAAAAATTTGGAATAACCGCTCCGGAGATATACGAGATTCGGTGTCGGACGCATTAGTGGTATTGAAATGCCTTTTTCCCGCGCTCCGGCGCCCTACTTCTTCTCGTGAATTATAATCCTATAGCCATGACTTTACCCGTATTCCCCCCCAGCGATAGTACCTTGGCCGCCATGAATACCAACGGAACCTTTATCGTGGAGGGCGGCCACCGGCTTTCCGGCGAAATCATCCCCCAGGGGGCTAAGAACGAAGCCCTCCAGATCCTCAGCGCCACCTTGCTTACCGAAGAACCGGTGCGGGTGGAGAACCTGCCCGACATCGAGGACGTCAACAAGCTGCTCGACCTACTGGAAGGGCTCGGCGCGGACATCGAGCGCCACGACCGGCAGACGGTAACCATCACGGCTAAGCACATCGACCTCGATTACGTGCTCAGCGCCGATTACGTACGTGACGCCCAGCGTATCCGCGGCTCCGTCATGCTCATCGCGCCGCTACTCAACCGCTACGGCCGCGCCAGTCTGCCTAAGCCCGGCGGTGACAAAATCGGCCGCCGCCGCCTCGATACCCACCTGCTGGGTCTGCAAACCCTGGGTGCCGACTTCGAGTACGACGATGAAAAGAAAATCTACGCCTTCAAGACCGACGGCCTTAAGGGCACCTTCCTGCACATGGAAGAAATCAGCGTCACCGGCACGGCCAACGTCCTGATGGCCGCCGTCCTGGCCGAAGGCGAAACCACCATCTACAACGCCGCCTGCGAGCCCTACCTCCAGCAGCTGTCCCATATGCTCAACCGCATGGGCGCCAAGATCGAGGGCATCGGTTCCAACCTCCTGCGGGTACAGGGCGTCAAGAGCCTGAAGGGCACCACCCACCGGATGCTGCCCGACATGATCGAGATCGGCAGCTTTATCGGACTCGCGGCCATCACGAAAAGCGACATTACCATCAAGGACGTCCGCCTCGATATGCTGGGTATTATCCCACGCACCTTCGAGCGGCTGGGCATCAAGATGGAATACAACGGCGACGATATTCGGGTCGTCCCCCAGGAACACTACGAAATCCAGAACTTCCTCGACGGCGGGATCCTTACCATCTACGATGCTCCCTGGCCCGGCTTTACCCCCGACCTGATGAGTATCGCCCTGGTGACCGCCATCCAGGCCCGGGGCTCGGTCCTGTTCCATCAGAAGATGTTCGAGTCGCGCTTGTTCTTCGTCGATAAGTTGATCGACATGGGGGCCCAGGTGATCCTGTGCGATCCGCACCGGGCGACGGTGATCGGCATGGACAACCGGCAGCCCCTACGCGGCATCCGGATGACCAGTCCCGATATCCGCGCCGGTGTCAGCCTCCTTATCGCCGCCCTTTCGGCCGAGGGGACCAGCCAAATCGACAATATTTACCAGATCGACCGCGGTTACCAGAACATCGACACCCGGCTGCGCGCTTTGGGAGCACGCATCGAGCGTCAGGATTAAACGAATTGAATGCTGCTTTACAACATCACGAACAAGGTCGAACACGGAGTACACGATGAATGGGTGAGCTGGATGCGCCAGTCCTACATTCCCCACGTGATGGAGAGCGGCATTTTCGAAGATTTCAAGTTCAGTCGATTGTTGGGCGTAGATGAAACCGACGGTATCACCTACGCCCTGCAGTTTACCATCAGCTCCCGGCCGGCCTTCGATATTTACCAGGAGAAGTTCGCCTACGAGCACCAGCAGATGCACGATCTGCGCTACAAGGGCAACTTCGTGAGCTTCCGGTCGCTACTGGATGTGGTGCACCACGGCCACTAGGTTCGGCCATAGGGTTATCGGTTGTCGGGGTTGTCAGGTGGCGGGGTTATCGGTTGTCGGTTATCCCTTGTGGGGTTAGATTCTTAAAACCGAAACACCGACAACCGACAATTGACAACCGATACCCCTCCCCCCTATTCAATCAACCCCAACAACAACCAATCCGCCAGCAACTGCCGGTTGCGCGGATTGATGATGCGCTCCTGGTCGGAGGTGTTAGCGATATTGGCCAATTCGATGTAGACTCCGCTAGGGATGGTTTCCCGTAGCATATGTAAGTCACGGGAGGTTACGGATCCTTCGTAGCCGCGTCCGGGGCGGACCAGTTCGTACTGGGTCTTGATCGCTTTCTGGATTTTTTGCGCCTTCACCTCGCCTACCAGGTCCCCTTCCGGGTAGTAGAGAAAGACATCGATCCGTTGTCCGCGGTGCCGGCTATCGACGTGAATAGCGATCATGGTCTGGTCTACGATGCCTTTCTCGAAGTTTTCGCGGTAAAGGGCGTTGATGATGTCCGACCGCTGGAACAGCCGCATCTTTTGGTTCCGCGGCAGGGAGGCTCCCCCCCATACGGTTTCATCCTTGTCCGGCCGCAAAAACTGCTCGTCGCGAATCCCGTCGTTTTCGTCGCGGACGATCATGTACGGCGTCCCCCCGTGTTGGAGGATGTTGCGGCATAGGCGCAGGGCAACGTCGTAGGCATACTCGTCTTCCGCGAGCAGGTAGCCCCCGCGGCGACCGACGGCACCGGGGTCCGGTCCGCCGTGCCCGCTCACGATGTAGAAGATCTTGCCCGCCAGGCGGTCGTCGAGCAGGGGCACCTCGGCGTAGGCGTCTCCGAAGATGGCGAAAGTACGCGGGGCGACTAGGGTGACCTGCTCGGGCACGGCTATGGGATCCCGGTCGCTGCGTTCGTCCTTCAGGCGGTCGATGTCCGGAACCGGCGGCGTTTGCTCTCCCAGGGTGATTATCTCGGGCACCGGCTCCTCGGGGGTAAATTCCGAGCAATGATCGATGTGGTAGGGCACGTAGAGGAGTCGTTCCCGCTGGTAAGTGGACTCCCGCAAATTGGCGCGGAGCATCCAGTCATTGTAATCGCGGATGGCGATGGCACGGTCCCAGTCGTCGTGGCCGGTAGTGCTGCGGATACTGGTTCCGTTATACGTAAAGACCTCGATGGGCAACTGGTACCGCCTTCCTTCGAAGAGCTTGCTGCTGTGGCTGAGGCCGTTGATGCGCTTGAATTCGTCAATGTTGCAGCCGAATTCCACCAGCTGGTACCGGCGCAGCAGCGAGTAGATCCCGTCGCCGCTTTCGGCACGAACGGTCAGGTACTCGGCGTGCAGCAAATTTCCGGCCAGTAAGCAAACGGCCATTAAGATGCGGTACGGGATGGTCATTCAGTAAGTTTTCGGGAACGGCAAGCGAAATACAACAACGGTCAGGGGCGGGCACTGTGCATACGGCACGCGTATCTTCGCCCGTCCTATGTCAACCGTACGGCAAATTTATGAACTCCTGCGTTGGGAACTGAAGCTTGAGTGGCGGGACAAATACGCCCTGGCCAGTATTTTTCTTTATGTCGTCACCACGGTAGTCATCGTGTACCTGGCCGTTGGTCGCGGGCTGGAAGGGCAAATCTTCAACGCTCTCTACTGGATCGTACTTTTTTTCGGTGCCATGGTGGCCGCCACGCGGAGCTTTCTCCGGGAGGGCGGGCGACGACACCTCTATTATTACACGGTGGCCGATCCGCTGGCGCTGCTGTTCAGCAAGCTCATCTTCAACCTGCTGCTTATCTGGGCAATCGGGGCGCTTACCTACGGGCTCCTCAGCCTCTTCGCGCCCACCCAGGCGATCGTCCGCCCCCTACCCTTCTGGCTCGGGATGTTACTCGGTGGTCTTGGCTTATCGACCATCCTCACCTTCGTTTCGGCCATTGCTGCGCGGGCCGGGGGAAACGGGACGCTGATGGCCATCCTTTCCTTCCCCCTCGTCATTCCGCTGCTGAAACTCATGCTGGACGCCGGGCTGTACGCCCTCGATCTGGGCACCAACGACTGGACACAACCGCTGTACCTGACGGTCGTTATCAATCTGGTATCCCTCGCGGTGGCCGTGATCCTCTTCCCCTTCGTTTGGCGGGACTAGCCGACCACGCTTACCTTCGCGTCTTGCCCCACCTAGCCCTAGCCGTATGTCCAGATTAAGCGTTTTCGATATTTATAAGATCGGGGTCGGTCCCTCCTCTTCCCATACGTTGGGGCCCTGGCGTGCCGCCCTGGATTTTATAAAGGATTTGCGCCGGGCGCAGGTGCAGAGCATTTCCGTACAACTCTTTGGCAGTCTGGCAAAGACCGGTATTGGCCACGGTACGGACGTAGCCGTCATCCTCGGCCTCCAGGGCTACGACCCGGTGACGATGCCCACGGCGGACATCCCAGTCATCGTCGCCACGGTGAAAACCGAACAACGGATCCGGATTAACGGCCAACCGGCCCCCTTTACCTACGACCGCGACATCGTCTTCCAGCCCACTACCCACCCCGGCCACCCGAACGCCCTGACGTTCACGGCCTTGCTTGACAACGGCGAACTGCTCGTGCAAACCTACTTCAGCCTGGGTGGCGGATTCATCGAGCGGGAAGGAGAATCGGTGGAAGAAGAGATCGATTACGGATTCGTCCACGACGTCTCCTCCGGGGAGAAGATGATCCGACTCTCCCAGGATTCCGGCAAGACGGTTACCCGTCTCCTCTACGAAAACGAACGCTGTATTCGTTCCAGCGAGGAAATCCACGCACGGGTGGAACGCTTGTTCCAGGTGATGATGAACTGCGTATATCGGGGCTGCCATACCGATGGCGTACTGCCCGGCGGTCTGGGTGTCAAACGCCGGGCGGCCTTGCTAAGCCGAAAATTGTTGAGTGGCAAAACGTACCCCGACCGGGCCAGCTGGCTAGCGGCAATCCGCAAGGCACCCAAGGACTTCTCCGCCGTTAACCAGTGGATCAGCTGCTTCGCCCTGGCCGTCAACGAGGAGAATGCCGCCCTGGGCCGGGTGGTCACCTCCCCTACGAACGGTGCTTCCGGGGTGATCCCCGCGGTGCTGCTCTACCACTACCTGTTCGGCAATTTTCGGGAAAACGACCTGCTGCGATTCTTTCTCTGCAGCGGTCAGATCGGGGCGCTCTTTAAGCAGGGAGCAACGATTTCCGCGGCAGTGGGTGGCTGCCAGGCGGAAGTGGGCGTCAGCTCGGCCATGGCCGCCGCCGGGCTCACGGAAGTGTTGGGCGGAAGTACCAAGCAGGTGCTCCAGGCCGCCGAGATCGCCATGGAGCATCACCTTGGGCTGACCTGCGACCCCATTGGCGGCCTCGTGCAGGTTCCTTGCATCGAACGCAACGCCATGGGGGCGATGAAGGCCATCACCGCCAGCAACCTGGCCCTAAGCGGCAACGCTACGGATGCCGTAGTCCACTTCGACGCCGTGGTCGCCACGATGTGGGAGACGGCCCAGAACATGCACTCCAAATACAAGGAAACATCCGAGGGCGGACTGGCCGTACACGTCAGCGTCGCGCGTCCGGAATGCTGATCAATTGTTGAAGGGCTAAATCGGTGAATTTTTGAATTACTGAATTGGCCCGCACTGCCGCCCGCACTACTGAAGGGGGACCTTAGCACCCAACAGTGTATTCTTTACCGCCCCCCTGCCGCGAAGTGAGCCGCCCAGTGCGGTAGCTTATTCCCTACCTCCGGAGTGCTCATCAATTATTGAAGGGCTGAATTTTTGAATTGCTGAATTGGCCCGCAGTGCCGCCCGCACTACTGAAGGGGGACCTTAGCACCCAGCAGTGTATTCTTTACCGCCCCCCTGCCGCGAAGTGAGCCGCCCAGTGCGGTAGCTTATTCCCTACCTCCGGAGTGCTCATCAATAATTGAAGGGCTGAATTGGTGAATTTTTGAATTACTGAATTGGCCCGCACTGCCGCCCGCCCTACTAAAGGGGAACCCTTGCACCCAACAGTGTATTCTTTACCGCCCCCCTGCCGCGAAGTGGGCCGCCCAGTGCGGTAGCTTATTCCCTACCTCCGGAGTGCTCATCAATTGCTGAATTGTTGAATTTTTGAATTACTGAATTGGCCCGCACTGCCGCCCGCACTACTAAAGCGTGACCTTTGCACCCAGCAGTGTATTCTTTACCGCCCCCCTGCCGCGAAGTGAGCCGCCCAGTGCCGGAGCTTATTCCCTACCTCCGGAGTGCTCATCAATAATTGAAGGGCTGAATTGTTGAATTTTTGAATTACTGAATTGGCCCGCACTGCCGCCCGCACTACTAAAGGGGGACCTTTGCACCCAGCAGGGTATTCTTTACCGCCGCCCTGCCGCGAAGTGGGCCACTCAGTTCCGGAGCCTATTCTCCAATAAACTAATTCACCACTACCCGGCCACGAGCGAAGCGAGCTACCCCATGCGGTAGCCCATTCACGAATTCAAAAATTCACCCACTCACCATTACCCCACGAGCGAAGCGAGTTGCCCAAGCGGTAGCCCATTCACGAATTCAAAAATTCACCCATTCACCATTACCCCACGAGCGAAGCGAGCTGCCCCAAGCGGTAGCCCATTCACGAATTCAAAAATTCACCCATTCACCATTACCCCACGAGCGAAGCGAGCTGCCCCAAGCGGTAGCCCATTCACGAATTCAAAAATTCACCCATTCACCATTACCCCACGAGCGAAGCGAGCTGCCCCAAGCGGTAGCCCATTCACGAATTCAAAAATTCACCCATTCACCATTACCCCCACGAGCGAAGCGAGCTGCCCCAAGCGGTAGCCCATTCACGAATTCAAAAATTCACCCACTCACCATTACCCCACGAGCGAAGCGAGCTACCCCATGCGGTAGTCCATTCACGAATTCAAAAAGTCACAAATTCACCATTACCCCACGAGCGAAGCGAGCTGCCCCATGCGGTAGCCTATTCACAAATTCAACAATTCAACCATTCACCCCCCTACCATTCCCCGGCAAAAGCACGGTTGAAAATCTTTTCGTTGATGTTGTCCAGGATCTCCTCGATGGCCTCTTCCTCTACGGAGGCCAGGGCAACGCTGCCGTCGAAGTTGTAGTAGTCGGAGAAATTGCTTTTCCAGGACTCAGCGGTGGGGTCGCGCAAATTGATGTACTCGATGGCTACAACGATGGTAAGGCGGTTAAGTCGGGCGTAGGCGGCGGTTTCGTCGGCGGCCGTGGCTCCCTCGGCACTAACCCGGAAATCGACCAGCGTACCGCGCATTTCAATGTCGGGCTGCTCATCGGTGATAAGTAGACGGGCCTCATCGCGCACTTTATCCCGAAGCGCTTCGGTGATATCGAGGGGCAGCGTGGGCGGGGCGGTTAGGGCGTTGTTCTTGAAGACGGGTACGTAGGCTCGCTCCACCCCTTCCGGGATGGAAATACCCCGAAAAGAGTAGCAAGCGGTGAGTATAAGGGACAGAGCGGCGAGCAGTAGGATACGCATGCGAAGGGAACGAAAAAATCCCCCCCAGCGTTGCTGCCGAAGGGGATTGGAATTTTTGGGATCACAATGTTTGTTCCGCCTTGCCTAAGCGGCACTGGCGAGGAGCTCGTCCATATCGCGTACCAGAATACGGCCACGATTGAAATAAATCAGGTTTTCTTTCCGCAGCTCGTTCAGCACTAAAGTAACGGTCTGCCGGCTGGTGCAGGTAATGTTGGCGATGTCCTGGTGGGTCAGGCTGTGCTTGAGCAGCATTTCATAGCCTACGCGGCGACCGCGCTCACTGACCACTTTATGGAGGAAGCCGACGATGCGGCTCCGGGCATCTTTGAAGATGAGGTCCTCGAGCTTATGTTCGGCGGCCATCATCCGGCGTCCGAAGAGGTTGAGGATCTGGTGGCTCAGGGCCGGATTACCGAACACGATGCGCTGAAAGTCCGACACGCGAATGGTGTAGTAGTGGACTTCTTCCTTCAGCGACTGGGCGGTTTCGGTGCGGGTGGTCTCCCCGACCAGGGAAAGCTCGCCGAAGATGGCTTCGGGGTGAATCAATTGCTTGATCACCTCCTTGCCTTCGTTGCTATGGGTGCTGATCTTGATCGGACCTTTAGCGAGGAGGAAAATGTGCTCGCTGGGTTCACCGGGTTGGTAGATGACGGAGTAGCGCGGCTTTTTCTTAAACTCCATGGTTTCGCTAAGACGCTTCTTCTCGTCGGCGGAAAGGCCGTCGAAAAGGTCGAACTGTTCCAGGAGGGCTATTTTGTTGACAGAATCCATGATATTGCTTTGAGGTTAGGGCAAAGACCATTTGGCCTCTGGCGACGCCCGCCGACATTTGTCTTCGTCCGTCTGGTAATAGGACACGGATTACGTCATCCCCCCCTAAGCAATAAGGATTTTATTCCGAAATATTATTTAGTCGGGCAATTTACCCTTATCCAGCCCCATTAGTCGTACCCGTTGTAGTGCCAGTACGCTAACCGCGTCGGTGATCCGGCCATCGAGGGTCATGTCGATTGCCTCGCTCAGCGGGAGGCGCCGCAATTTCAGTTGCTCGGTATCCTCGGGTTCGGCTTCCTGCTGGTGCAAGCCGCGGGCAACGTAGGCCACGCCCCATTCGTCGGAAACGGAATTACTTAGGTGGAATTCGATAATTTGCTGCCATTCTTCGGCTACCAGCCCCGTTTCTTCCTTCAGTTCCCGTTTGGCGGTGGCGAGGGTATCCTCCCCGGCGGGGCAGCCCCCCTCTGGTATCTCCCAACTATAGGCATCCAGCGCGTAGCGGTACTGGCCTACTAAGTAGGTATAGCCGGCTGCATCGATCGGCACGATACCGATGGCGTGGTTCTTATACCGGACCAGGCCGTAAATGCCGTCCCCTCCTGCGGGATTGACCACGTCGTGGTGTTCCACCCGGATCCAGGGGTTCTCGTAGGCGACCGAAGTCTGCTTGGTAATCCAGGGGTTGCGGGTTTCGTCCATACCCCAAAGGTAAACCGGCCTTTGTTTTTCCTACCTTTTAGCTCCCTTAGAATGCCGCCGGGGACGTTAACGACCTGGCAACCTTATATCCGCTCACACGCATCCTGGGTAAGCGCGTGCCGGACTGCACCGGTGTGGGCAGTGGTCATCGGTTCGAGCAGCATGACCCAGGCCTCCTCACCGGGGTTGGTCCGGGGCCGATGTTGTACGCCGCGGGGTACCACGTAGAGTTCCCCCGTCTGGAGGGTAATGGTCGGCCGGTCCTTAAAATCGATGAAGAGCGTACCCCGAAATACCAGGAACAGCTCGTCTTCCGCCGCGTGGTCGTGCCAGACGAATTCGCCGCTGACCTTGGCGAGTTTGACGGCCTGACCGTTTAGTTCTGCGATCAGTTTGGGAGTCCAGTGGTCGTCGAATCGGTTGAATTTCTCCAGTACGTTGATGGCTGCCATGGCTTGGGAAGGATTGAAGGTTCGCAAATTTACCGGATCCGGTACCGAAAGCCGACAAAAGCTCGAATTCCCTGATTGGAAGCGTACACGTAAGTAGGATCGAAAGTCAGCGCGTACGGATTTTCCGGCGTCGGAACGACCGCTCCATCGGGTTGAAAGTCAACGTCCCGGTCGAAGGGATCGAATGCGCGGGCAATAGCGTTCGCGGGCGGCGTAAAGTCGAGCAGGTTTTTTATGCCCCCGTATAGTTCCCAGGCCGAGAAGCTCCTCCGTACCTGGAGGTTTT
Organism: Neolewinella xylanilytica; assembly: GCF_002934605.1. GTDB lineage: Bacteria > Bacteroidota > Bacteroidia > Chitinophagales > Saprospiraceae > Neolewinella > Neolewinella xylanilytica. The sequence goes on along the minus strand of NZ_PTJC01000006.1, from coordinate 1,427,847 downwards.
GAATACTGAACCACGGTGACTTCGGCGATCTCGGATCCAATGATCCCAGCAGCGGAAGGTCCATCGGTCCGTACACATTACCCGTGTAGTCTACCTGCCATCCCTTAGCCACCGGAACGTTAAGGGACCAAACTCCACTTACGGATTCAGTGAGTAATTGCCGCTGACGCAACTGCTGCTCGACGGTGTACACATCCTGGAGGGTAAACCCGATCCGGGCAGTGATGCCGTTGGTCATTGACAGATCGGCATTAATGCTGCTTCCTTTTGATACGGCGTGGCCATTCAGATTGGCGTAAATTATCCGGTTGGGATCCGTATCGTAATCCGGAAGGATGCGATTGCCGAAGCGGGTATACCAGATGGTGGCATCAAGGGTGAGTATACCCGGATCCCAGTCGTACACCTTCCGCAGTAGGTTGACGTTGACGTTCCAAGAGGTTTCCGGTCGCAGTTCGCCAGCAAAAACCGTCTCCCTCGCGCCCGTGAGCGCGGCGTGATCTTCCGTGAAGACGTTGGCGACCCGGTACCCGTTGCCGATGCTTACGCGGAGCTGGGTGTCTTCCGCGTGGTTGCTCCACTTGTAATTCAGGCGGGGCGTTAGGATGTTGCCGTGCCGGCTGTCCCGGTCGTACCGTAATCCCAGCAACAGTTGATTACGGGGCGACAGCGTGAAATGATGCTGTACGAATGCGCCCGGTAGGGAGACGGAGGAGGGTTGATTCCCTGTTTCGCTTCCCGTAGCGAAGGTATTATCGTCGTATCCCGTGTATCGGTACGCGATGCCGGCTAACAGATCGTGGGCTCCGGTCCATTCGGGATGATAAGTCAGCTGCCCGAAGCCAACGAATTGTTGGGCCTGGTAAATAGTGGTACCGTAGGTCGAATTTTGCGAATGGCCGTTCAGACTGTAGCTCAGTCGGAACGCTGCGGGCAGGGGGAGATCGTAGGTTCCGAAGAGCTCCCAACGATTCGTGTAAATGCTTTCCCCGTAGACGTTGTCGCTTCCGCGAAATTGGCGATCGAAACCCACTTCCCCGCCCAGCCGGTCTTCGTACACATAGCGGGCAGCGAAGGTCATTATCCTGTCGTCCGGCCGGGAAACGGACCACTTGTTGAAAACGGAGATCCGGTTCTGGAGGGCGATGTCCGTGAACCCATCCCCGTTATCGTCCCGGGGCCGCTCGTAGTTGAAGTAGTTTATCCCCAGCATCGAGGTAATGGATGGTCCGATGGCGGTGCGGTATCCCATGTCCGTATTGACCTCACCCCAGGACGTACCCATTACATCGACGGAAAAGCGGTCGGTATCGGCGGGAAGTTTGGTGATCACGTTGATCAATCCGCCCACCGCTTCCGAGCCGTAGAGTGTGGAAGCGGGTCCCTTCACCACCTCGACGCGCTCGATCAGGCTTTGCGGGATTCCCGTAAGACCGTACACGGTAGATAGTCCGCTGACGATCGGCATTCCGTCGATGAGCACCATGGTGTAGGGCCCCTCCAGGCCGTTCAGGTGGATATCGCCGGTGTTGCACACGTTGCAATTCAACTGGGGACGAACGCCATTGATATTCTGGAGGGATTCAAATACACTGGGGCTCGGGTTCGCGCGGAAGAATTCCGCACTATAAACTTCCACGGCGACCGGGCTCTGGCTCCGGGAAACCGTACGTAGGCTGCCGCTGACAACGACTTCGTCCAGCAGCGCGGCGGTCTTTTCCAGAACGACGTAGAGCGGTTTCGGAGACCCGGTCACCCGTTCGGTGTGTGGGTGGAACCCGATACGGGTAAAATGGATGGATAGCGAATCCGCCGCTTCCTGTACCCGAACGGTAAACGCGCCGGTTTCGTCGGAGTACGTGCCAACGGCCGTCCCTATTACGGAGATCGTTACCCCCGCCACTCCCCCTCCATCAATACCGACGACCCTTCCGGCAACCACCCGATCGTGGGGCATCGGGGTCGCCGACTGCGCTCCGGCCAGGTAACTGAGCAGGATTACGGCCAGGATACAACCGAGCCGGTCGAGGGAATTTATTCGCTTTCCCTTTTGGTAATCGTTTCCTCCTGCGCTCCGCCGCCATCCTTCTGTCTTTCGCCGCATATTAGCTTACTGTAATTACGAAGTTAGCATTATCTAACTCTGTAAACAAATCTTTCTGCTTACTTTTCGGCCATGGCAACACCCACAGTTGAAAACTACCTCAAGGCAATGCTCGCCCTTACCCGGGAGTCGGGTGCCGTGACGATATCGGACTTGAGTACGGAATTGGGGGTAAGCAAACCCACGGCAAACAACATGATTCGCAGGCTGAGTGAAAGGGGGCTGATTCACTACCAGAAATACCAGCCCCTTCGGCTTACCGAGCAGGGGCGTCGTCAGGCGGCCCTGGTGGTGCGCAAACACCGGCTGACCGAAATGTACCTGGTAAAGAAAATGGGCTTTGGTTGGGAGGAAGTACACCCCATAGCGGAACAGATCGAGCACATCGACAGTCCCGCCTTCTTCGAGAAAATGGATCAGTTATTAGGTTCCCCGAATTACGATCCCCACGGTTCGCCTATCCCCGACCGGGAAGGCAACTTGCGCGGTACCGACCGCGAGCGGCTGGGGGAATGTCAAGCCGGGGCGGTGGTCGTACTGGCCGGACTGAACGACTCATCGGCCGATTTCCTCCGGTATCTCGACGAAAAGGGGTTGCGCTTGGGAACACTAATGAAAATCGAGGCGATAGACGCCTACGACAAAAGCGTGCGATTAAGTTATGGCGGGAAGGAAACGACCCTACCGGAAACGACGGTACAACAACTCCTCGTGGTTAAGCCATCTCATGATCCTTCTTCCGGTTCCGCCACCAAATGAAGGCAACCGTACCTACCAGCACGTAGGGCATACCGAGGAGGTAAAGAATACCCTGGTTGAGCCCCTGCCCTTCCGTTCCTCCGTTGGCCAGGTTGCTTTCCGCAGTGGCGCGACACATCGGGCACTGGGCCATCAACTCGGGAGCGCCGAAAAGGAATAGCAGGAAAAGCAGCGAAAGGGGCAGCAAGTTTTTCATGACGGGTGGATTAAGGGTAGTAGGGTCGAAGCATCAGGTAAACGATCGGGCCGGTGAGTGCAACGTAGAACCACAATGGCCAAACATAACGAGCCATCTTGCGGTGCTGAGACCATTTTCCGGTAATGGCCCTTACCACAGTTAACAAAATAAAGGGCAAAAGGATGCCGGCGAGGGTGATGTGGGAAATGAGAATCACCAGGTACCAGGGCCGAATGCCCGCTACGGCGGCCCGCTCCGCATCGCTCAGCAGACCATCTAAATTGGTATCCCCGAACTTTACCTCGTCGGTAGTAAAGTGGTAGGCAACGTAGCAAAGTAGGAACACTACCGATAATCCCAGGGCGGTAATATTCGCATTCCGGTGGCTCACAAACCGGCCACGCTTGACGAAGTAAAGGGAAAAGACGAGGGCTACGGCCGTGAAGGCATTTAGCGTAGCGTTGACCGCGGGGAGGAAGCTGACGTCCCAGTCGATGGGTATTTTGACGGTACGCATCACGAATACCAACACGAGCACGGCGGCGGAAAAGACGTAAGTGAGGATCTTTAGTAAGCCCGCTTTCTCGGGATAGATTTCCAGTTCGGGATGCGGTCGGGCGTGCATGCTACAGTTCTTTGCCCCGGTCGAGGATGATCTCCTGCTTTTCGGGGAGGGGAATGATCAGGGAAATGAGTTGGACCAATCCGATCGTCTGATCGCGGCGGGCCAGATCGTAGTGTTTCACGATGGTCAGCGAGCTATCTACGAGGGCCACGACCGGCTGGATGCCAGGGGAATCGTAGGTACCGAGCGGTAGCTTAAATTGCTCCGCACTGCGGGCAAAGGTGCGTTCGTCGGCACGCAGGAAGCTAATCATGTCGTTTTCCGGAAGGTTATAGCGCGTGGCAAAGCTGTCCGCTACCTGTTCCGGATTCTCTCCCAGTATCAGGGTGGTAAAGTATAAGTTCGGACTTTCCTCGAACTGCTGGAACAGGCTGTCCAGTGTTTCCCCGTAGATGCGAGTGCCTGCTTCTTTGGTGGGATCGAGCCATCCGACCACCGTCATAGCTCCCCGTAAGGTTTCGGGCAACTCCCCGCGTACGGCGGGAAATTGGTACAGATCCGGCATGTTGCCAAAATCCTCCCGTTCGGCGAGAGCCGATCGTCGGTAATCGGCTCCCTGCTTGAGATAGTAAAAGGAAACGGCGGGAAAGCCAACCAGCAGCAGCACTACTACTAGCGAACTGAATATCTGCTTCTTATTGGCCATGGGCGAGAGTGCGCTTTAAAAGGGAAACGCCTGCTTGGGCAAAGGGCTGAAGCTTTCAGTCAATTTGACGGTAAGGTGAAAGAGGCATGCGGGGATGGATGGGTAGTAACCCAGCCTGTAGCTAAGCGGGAAGTGCGAGTAGAAGGTCGTCTTCCCGGGGAGAAATGGCGCCGACATCATCACCGGTAGGCACCTCAAGCTGATCCTTGTAGATTACCTTTTCCCGGCTTTTACGCCAGGCATCGCCTTCGTTGAAAAACGCGATCAATGCCCAAATGAGCAACATAGTAGGTAGCAGTACGGTCATCGCCAGTCCTTTCACCTCGTACCCCATGTGCATGAATTCGTAAATGATGAAGTACGCCTTGTATACCGACAGGCCGATAATCAGCAAGGATGCGACGTAAATCAGAATACGGATGTCTTCTGCCCACTCCGCGGCCTTGAGGAGGGAGAGAGCAACCTCTACGAGGGTGACGAGCGCAAGAAGGGCTAATCCCTTCCATACTCCACGAACCGATTCTTCGTAGCTGAGATGTTGTGCCATAACGTAAATGCTTTATTCCACGGTAGTGGAGAATAATTCGATTATCGGGTGCCGGATCAGAGGAGGTAGAATACCAGGAATACGAATACCCAAACAAGGTCCACGAAGTGCCAGTACAGACCAATCTTTTCGACCATCTCGTAACCGTTCTGACGAGCTACGTATACCCCGCCGCCCGCATTGATCATGATGATGAGTAGGAAGATGACCCCGGTAGCTACGTGAAAACCGTGGAAACCAGTGATACCGAAGAACAGGGCACCAAAGGCAACGGGACCGAACTCCTGGGTAAACTGAACGGGATTGCCGGCTTCGTTCGTCAGCAGATTACCTTCTTCGTCGGCGACGACGTATTTGCGGTGTATGAATGGCTTTGCTCCGGCTACCCCAGAACCGTCCGGACGCTGACCGTCAACGACGTATCCGGGATAATCACCCGGCGTAGTGGCGTAAGCGAAATGCTCGCCTTCTTCGCCATGGTCTCCGGCTGCTTCTTCGCCGTGTTCCGCACCCGCCAAGTGAAGGAGGTAGGTTTCTCCCTCCAGTACCCGCTCATCGGTGACCTCGCCGGTTTCCGGATCGAGGTAGAAACCGTTTTCCGTGTAGGTTCCGAAAGGATTCGTAGTAACGGTCATGTTCTCCGTTGCGATCAAATTCGTCCATTCCCAGGCCTGACAGCCGAGGAAGCCTAGCCCGCCGATTACGGTCAGTAACATCCAGAATACGACCCCCCGTTTGTTTTCCCGGGCGCCCTCCTGTACCGCACGCACCATGGTGCCCGAACTCACGATGAGGAGGAACGACATGAAGGTCACGAAGATCAAGGGAGCTTCCCCGTTTGGAAATAGCTCGTTGATACCGAAGGGAACGGTGGCAAACACCTTATCGGGAACGGGCCAGCTCGGGCTGCTAAAGCGGAGCGCGCCGTAAGAGATCAGGAATCCGGCGAAGGTGAAGGCATCGGAAAGGAGGAAGTACCACATCATCAGCTTCCCGTAGGAAGTACGGAAGGGCTTCCGGTCACCACCGGACCAATCACTATTTAACTCGGGCTTTTCGTCCTCGGCGATAATGATGTCCGTATCTCTTTCTTCGGTCATGTCGGTAAGGTTCTAGTTAATTGCTAACGAGCTAGCGTTGGAGGCTAAGGAATATAATGAGGTAAATCCAGAGAATATCTACAAAATGCCAGTAGATCATCGTTAGCTCCAGCCGTAATTGGCGGGCGGGGGTTTTACGAATGCGGCGAATGTACGCTACCAGAACGGTGACAAACAAGGCTGCCAGGCCACCAACTACGTGCAGGGCATGCAGCCAGCTGATCGCGTATATAAAGTCTCCGGAAGGATTTATCTTCAGCGGTACGCCCTGGGCGGCCAAATCTTGCCATCCCATAAACTGTAGCACAACGAAGGCTATGCCGAGCAGGAAGCTTACCAGTAGTAGACCCTTGTACACACCCATGGCCTCCCGTTTGAAGGCCCCGTATGCGGCGTGCAAAGTTAGGCTACTAACGACGATGACCAAAGTGTTGACGTAGAAAATGGTCGGGATAGAAAATTCCAGCCAGTTTCCCGAAGCACGGCGTACGATATAGGCACTCGTAAGCGCGACGAACATCATGACCAGGCTACCCAGTCCGATGTACATCAGCATTTTTAACGGATGCAGCCGACTACGCCGGGACAAGGCTTCCATTCGGGGATCCAGGGTTGTTTCAATTGCACTCATTACAGTAACATTTTACCGGCCCAGAAAATCGTAAATGCCAGGGGTAGGTAAGCGAATGAGAAAAACATCATTCGAAGGGCCGTGGTCCGTTGCGGACGACGATAAAAAGAAAGGGCAAAACGGAGAAAAATTACGCTCAGTACGATCACCAGTGCGGCTGCCCACCAGGTCGTTATACCAAGGAAATAAGGTAAAACGGCAAGCGGAATCAGGGCTATCGTAGCCAGGATAGCGTCCCGGCCCAAGGTTTTAGCATCCACCCCACCCTGCTCCAATTCGGGAACGAGTTTAAAGCCGGCACGGCGGTAATCATCCGCTCCCAGATAACCGATCGCGTAAAAGTGGGGTAATTGCCAAAAGAATTGGATAGTAAACAGCGTCACCCCCAGTCCCGTAATGGCGCCTTCCGCCGCCGCCGAGCCGATGAGGGCGGGCAGCGCACCGGGAATAGCGCCGATCAGTACGGCTACGGGTCCCACCCGCTTAAGCGGTGTGTACACGAAAGCATAGCTCATAAGGGAGAGCATGCCCAGAATAGCGGTCCACGGATTGAAGAGCGCCAGCAAGGCGATACCTCCCATGCTGGAGAAACCGGCCATTAGCAGCGCGTCGCTCGTAGACATACGTCCCTCCGCTAGCGGCCGTTGACGGGTACGTGCCATCTCTCGATCGAAGTCTTTCTCCAGTACTTCGTTAAGAATGTTGGCCGCGGCAGTCGTCAGGAAGCCACCGGCCGTGAGCACGGCAATGGCCCACCAACTTACGCCACCGGCGCCGAGCGCGACGAGGTAGGCCAGCACCGAGGACAGTACGACCGTAGCGGATAATCGAAACTTGACCAGGGCGGACAGATCATTCAGCGTACGGCTGAAATCCGAGGTAACGGCCTGACTTGTGGTTGAGCTTTTCATATGTAGATGACAACGACGCATTCCGTGTCCGAAAAGTAAATTTCGTGCACTCGGCGTGTAGTCAGTCGCCCCCCGTCGGAAGCGTGGGTGAATTAATGCGCTGCGCTTTCTTCCTCCAGCGGTGGCTGGAGTTGAGAAAGGTGGTCGATACCGTCCTTGCTGTAGTCATACGCCCAACGCTGTACTGTTGGGAGTTTACCGGGCCAGTTGCCGTGTCCGGGAAGAATCGGCGTGGTCCATTCAAGAGTATTGGCCTGGTATGGGTTGCGCTCGGTCACTTTCTTGCCCTTCCAGATGCTGTAGAAGTAGTTGATCACGAACAGCATTTGAAATCCGAACGTGAGGATCGCAGCGATAGTAATGAACTTGTTCATACCATCGAAGTGACCGAAGGCCTGGAAGTTGTCGAAACTGTAGTACCGACGGGGAACACCCGCCATACCGAGGTAGTGCATCGGCCAGAAAACACAGTACGCACCGATCATGGTACCCCAGAAGTGCAGATTACCAAGCGTCTTGTTCATGAAGCGACCGTACATCTTGGGAAACCAGTGGTAGATACCGGCGAACATTCCGAAGAAGGCTGCTACCCCCATCACGATGTGGAAGTGGGCAACTACGAAGTAGGTATCGTGCAGCTGAATATCGAGGGCGGAGTTACCTAACCAGATACCGGTCAATCCACCCGAGATGAACATGGATACGAAGCCGATAGCAAAGAGGCTGGCCGGATTAAACCGGATATTGCCCCCGTAAAGCGTCGCGATCCAGTTGAAAACCTTAACCGCCGAGGGTACGGCGATGATCAGGGTGAAGATTACGAAGAAGTTAGCGATGAAGGGGTTGACACCGGACATAAACATGTGGTGTGCCCATACGATAAAGGCCAGGAAGGCAATGGCCAGGATGGAGAACACCATGGCCTGATAACCGAAGATCGGCTTGCGGCTATTGACCGAAAGTACTTCGGACACGATACCGAAGGCGGGCAGGATGATGATGTACACCTCTGGGTGCCCCAGGAACCAGAACAAATGCTGGTAGAGGATCGGACTACCGCCCACGTGGTCGAGGGCAGCGCCGCCGATGTAGATGTCGCTCAAGTAAAAGCTTGTGCCCACGCCGCGATCCAGCATCAGTAGGAAAAAGGCGGAGGTGAGTACGGGGAAGGAGAGCAGACCCAGAATCGCCGTAACGAAGAAGGCCCAGATCGGAAGCGGCAGGCGCCACATGCTCATACCCTTGGTACGTAGGTTCAGTACGGTGGTGATGTAGTTGATACCACCCAGCAGCAGCGATACAACGAGCAATACCAGCGAGATCGTCCAAAGCGTCATGCCCGCACCGGAGCCGTCCATTGCCTGCGGAAGCGCGGAAAGCGGCGGATACGCTACCCAACCTCCCGCAAAGGGGCCGGTAGATAAGAACAAGGAAGCGAACATGATCGTACCGGATACGAAGAAGAACCAGTAGCTAAGCATGTTCAACAACGGGGAAGCCATATCGCGTGCACCGATCATCAAGGGGATGAGCAGGTTGCTGAAGGTGCCGGATAGGCCGGCCGTAAGGACGAAGAAGACCAGGATGGTACCGTGCATGGTTACCAAAGCATAGTAAAAGTCAGGCTGCAGCGTACCGATCCCGTCACTGTTCACGGTGATCCATTTTCCTAGTACCGGCTTGATCCACGCCAGACTCTCCTCGGGAAAACCGAGCTGCATCCGGAAAACGAGGGACATCAAAGCACCAATAACCGCCCACACCATTCCCGTAATCAGGAACTGTTTGGCGATCATTTTATGGTCCATGCTGAAAACGTAATGGCTGACGAAGTTGGACCGGTACTTATCACCATGGTGGTGATCGTGAAAGTGATCGTCGTAACCAAATTCCTCAATCAGCGCGTCGTCGCGCTTTAGTGGGGCCGTCGTAAGAACTGCTGTAGCCATGGAATTTAGATTGTAGGTATTTCTTTTAGGATAGCTTACTTCGAGGAAAGATTAGCCGTTTGGGGCTCGGAGACTTCTCCCTCTGTAATATAAATTTCGATGCTGGGGTTGCGATTCTCACCGCCTTCGGTGAGGTTTGTCGCGGTGGAAGTAGTTCCACTGGATCCACGGCTACCAAGCCGTTCGGCATCGATACCATTATCAATTAAGTACTGGCGAACCGCTTGGGCACGTACACCACTCAGGTCTTCGGTAACGTCTTCGTCACCCGCATTGTCCGAGCGTCCCATGATCATCGCCGAGTAGCCCTGGTTTTCTTCGAGGAAGGAAATCATGTTATCCAATTGGGCAAAGCTCTCCTCGGACAATTCTCCCGCTTCCTGAAAACGTACGTACTGTAGTGGAACAACGTTGTCTTCGAGACTCGGGGTGGCAATCGACTGGCTGAGTAATTGGGTAAATGCGTCCCGCTGCTCTTTCATTTCCGCCATATAGAGCGGATCGTCATCGGTGCCCTTCACGTTACCTTCGTAGTAGCTGGTCTGCTGGGAATACCACTGATCGAAGTCTTCCTGCTCCATGATCGTTACGGTACGCTTCATGGAATAGTGACCGATACCGCAGAGTTCGGCACAGGCAAGCTCGAAGTCCTGGGTTTGCCATAAGGGAAGTCCTTCATCCGAAGCCGGGTCGATTTCCTGGTATTCGGCATACTCCGACAGCCCCCGACGCCACTCCTTGGTCGTTTTACGGGGGGTGAAGACGAAATAGGTCGGTAGCCCGGGTACGGCGTCCATTTTAACGCGGAACTGAGGCAGGTAGAAATCGTGCAGTACGTCACGGGCCGTGATACGTACCCGAACTTTCTGGTCTACCGGAAGCGTAACATCGTTCACTACGATGTCATCGTGATTCTTCGGGTCGGTCCAGTCCTGGCCCAGCGGGTTTGCTCCGCTGATCAGCCGGAAATCTTTGCGACCTAATAAACCATCCGGACCGGGGTAACGCATGGTCCAGGCAAACTGAAACCCAGTGGCTTCGATCTCCATGTAGTTGTCATCATCCCCGACGTCACTCATGATGGTGTTCCAGGCATCCAGACCACCGACCACCAAGAAGGTCATCACAATGGCGGGGATGCCGGTCCATACCAGTTCGATGGTATTGTTGTGGCTGATGTACTGTGCCTGGTGGCCCTTACGGGTCCGATACTTGTAAGCGTAGTAGAACAGAAAAATATGGGTCAGGATGTAAGCCACGTAAGTGACGGCAAGCGTCCACTTCATCATGCTGTCGATTTCCGCACCGTGAACGGAGGCGGATTCGTGCGGGCCAAAACCCAAGATGTAGTTCTTAAAGTAATAAGCGGATGCGGTGGTGATGATCAGCAACAGGGCCATGAATACCATCAAACCCCGGGCCTGATTGGCGACATTGGTAGCCTCCACCTCCTCGCTTCCCCGCAGCTGTTTGGCCAAGTCGCGGACCCGAGCGATCTGAAAGATGATCAACAGGAGTAAGACGATACAGAATAAGACGATCAGCGTAGTCATTGCTTTAAATTAGCTTCGTTCGCACCGGCGAGGCATATATCGTGTTCGCCGGATGTAAAGTTAACGAGTGCGTAGGAGGATGGTTACCCTATTTATGCTTGTTTAGATTTTGTCTAAACAAAGCTCTTCCTAGGTGTGGTGGTGCAGGCTTTCCTCCAAGTATGGGTCGTGCTTCGGCTCCATTCTCGCGGTGCTGAGCTTGCTCAGCACGAAGAACAGGAAGCCCCCAAGAAAGCCGATGAAGGTGCCGATTTCCAGCAGACCGGGTAAGGTGTAGCCAGACTTGAACCCGAGGACGCTCAGCGCCTCACTGTGTCCGCCAGCGGCTTCTAGGTGACCAAGCATCTCATCGTCGCCGATATTTTCCTCCTGGATGAAGTGGTTGGGTTCGAAGACATCCGCATCCGTGCGGTCGGTAGCCGATGCGAGCTCGTCAATGCCTCCCATACGGGTATCGGGCGGTCCACCGCGGAATTCGTTAGCAACTGGTACGCCTTCTTCTTCCTCGGATGCGTCGAAGTGGATATTCTCGTTATCAATCGCATCCTCGTTGCGCCCCGCGGGATCCTGGAGGTTGTCTCCCTCGCTAACCACCTCACCCTGCGCAAGGGCAGCGGTTTCGTCTGCATCGTGGCCTTCGGCGTGTTGATCGTGGCCGAATTCGTCCTCCTCCGCGTGGGCGGCACCCATTTCAGCGTGCTCCTCCCCTTCCGCGTGACCGCCAGCGTGCTCGGTCATTTCGATAAGGCTAAGGCGGGCACCGGGCTTGATCATGGAGAAGAAGTCCAACCAGTGACCGAAGAAGACGAGCGCGGAGGCAAAAAACAGGGTTCCCATTTTACGCTTTGTATCGTTGCGCATGAGCACAAAGAAGGGCAAGAGGAAATTGAGCCCCAGGTTGGTCCAAAACAGTACCGGGTAGTTTTGCATCCGCTCGCGGAAGTAAATGGTTTCCTCTCCTACGTTCGCATACCAGATGAGCATGAACTGACTGAACCACACGTAGGTCCAGAAGATGGAGATCGCGAAGAGGTACTTACCCAGATCGTGAAAGTGTTCTTCATTCACCCCGGGAAAATACCCCCGTGACTTCAGGTAAATGAGCAGCATGATGGTCAGGGCCGTCATGGCTACGAACAGCGAGGCCGAGGCGTACCAGGCAAACATGGTCGAATACCAGTGGCTGTCGATCGACATGATCCACTGCCATATCATAGCGGCGGAAGTGAATCCGAAGATCGGCAGAAAGATCGCCGCGTATTTCTTATAGCGTTTGTAGTAGGTGAACTCGTTATCGCGATCGTCGAGATCTTCCGCGATGCTAATATTGCGCATCTTCCCAATCATAAAGTACCAAAACCCGACGAACCCGATGGTGCCGAAGGTGTACCAGTACTTATTGAGAAAGGAAGATTTGTGCTCCAGAATCGCGTCGGAAGCCACGGCAGCATCGTCATTCCAGTGGTACAGGTGATGGCCGTGGGTAAATAGTCCGACCATAATCACCCCCAACAAAAACAGGCCGGGAAGGAGGAAGGTGCCAAAACTCTCCCATACTCGCTTGAACTGCACGAACCACCCCGCATAAGCCGTGGTGAAGGCGGCCAACGCGAAACCGGCTATGGCTGCGATGCCGACAAAGAAAACGGAGTTGTGCAGGAAGTTGGTCCAGAAGCGCATGTGGTGCCCCTCACCTCCATCTGCGAAGAAGGTGATCAGGAGGCACAATAGACCAACCCCCATCATTGAGAGTGTGGTAATCTTGGCGCGGGAAGAAAAAACGAAAGTCTCCATGTACGGGATATTCGGGTGGGGACCGGCAGGCCGGCCCGGATGGTTGGGTTTCTTATTTCTTTTGCATTCCGGACTGGGAATCCCCTTCCTCGTCGGTAGCAGCTTCGCTGATCAGCGCCTCTCCGGTCTGGGTTTCGGTATCCGTAGCCTGTTGGGCCAGTGGATCGATTTCCCCGGCGGGCGTACCGAATCCCGCGTTGAGGGTATTCACTTGTTGGTTGTATTCCGTTTCGGTGTCCCGGGCTTGCAGGGCGCGAATGTAGTGAATGACCTGCCAACGCTCTTCGTAGTTCATCTTGTCGGCGTAGGCACCCATGACGTTGTATCCGTACATAATGGCATGATAGTACCGGCCGTTGCTAGCCTCCACAAACTCCGGCCGAAGAAAGCTGGCCGGAGCCGCGGGATACTTTGCCTGGGGATTCTTGTCGGTATCGTAAATGTAGCCGAGGCCATCACCGGCTTCCCCATGACAGATGGCACAGAAGATTTGGTAGAGGTTACCGCCCCGCACTAGCCCCTCCTCGGTAATCGGGAATGGGTTGGACGCAAAATCCGCAAGGGCAGCTTCGCGGCCCTCCGGGGTATCGTCGTAGTAGTATGGAACGTGACCGTTAGTCGGAATAGCGATGGCATTCGGATAATCGTTGTCTACGATCGAACCCCGCATGCTTTCCGCGTCGTCGAGGGTCCGGGGGGGCTGCATACCGGGGATGTACTGTCCGGCGTAGCCGCGGGGCACGGTACCATCTACGGTGTACTTCGGATAAGCCAGTTCTCCCAATTTGATGGTCGAACGGTCGTCCCAGGTATTGTAATAGTAGTAGTTGTACGTATTGGCCTCCATGGCAATGGAGTGGGCCATATCGGGCATGTATTCACTCCCGGTAAACTCGCCTTCGGCATCGGAGCATGCTGTCAGCAAGACCGCGAATAGGAGGGACATGATCAGATGTTGCAATTTCATGCGGTAGAATTGGGGGCAGTGCCAACTTAGGCAGCTACCGTTTTTTGGTGTACGGTTTCGACGCCGGTCCGGTCGAAGTAGTCCCGTAAACGGTCCACTTCGGATGTCCCTAGCTCCGTAACATCGAAGGCAATGCAGAATTTATCATCGGTGATGCGATCGTGCAGTCGACGCGGCTCGGCGCCCGGACCGAGTCCGTTGATGATGTAGAAAACGGTCACCATACCGACGGCCGAGAAGAGCACGGTCAATTCGAAGGTGATGGGAATAAAGGCCGGCACGGACCAGTACGGCTTACCACCGAAGATGATCGGCCAGTCGCGGGTGAACACCCAGGTCATGAAACCGAAACCTACGAGACAGCCGATGGTGCCGAAAATGAAGCCGGCAATGTGCAGCCTGCTTTCCTCCAGACCGAGCAGCGGGTCTAATCCGTGCACCGGAAAGGGAGTGTATACATCGTCGATGTCCAGGTGAGCGTCATTGGCTGCCCGAACCGCGTCCAGCAGCTTTACCTCATCGTCGTACAGCCCGAATAATATTTCCCGTTGACCGGCGCGCACGTATGACTCCTCCGGACTACCGCCGGTGACTTCTCCGCCTTCCCTTTCAATTCTTATTGTTGCCATGATATGGTCGCGTTAAGCGTGTTAGTCTAGAGGTTTGTCGTTCTCGCCGTCGATATCTACCGTACCACCGGCCGGAATGTCATTGACTTCGGGTTGCGTGGTTTTCCCGTGGGTGGTGGAGTGGTGCGCACCCGTAGCATGTGCGGTATGCCGGGTTCCTGCGTGGGCATGGGCCAGCGCGTTCGGACCGATGTACTGATCACCCGCGGTTTTGAGGATACTCTTGATCTCCGCGATCGCTACTACCGGAGCTACCCGGGTGAAAATCAGGAACAGCGTGAAGAACAGGCCCAGCGTTCCGATGAAGATGCAAATTTCGACCCAGGTCGGTACGTAGTAGCTCCAGCTGGAAGGGAGGTAATCCCTCGCCAGCGTGGTAGCAATGATCACGAAGCGCTCGAACCACATGCCGATGTTGATAAAGATTGACATGAAGAAGGTCCAGAACAGGCTCGTGCGCAACCGGCGACTCCAGAAGATCTGTGGAGATACCACGTTACAAAGCATCATACCGATGTAGCTCCAGTAGTAAGGACCAAGTACGCGGTTCAGGAAAGCAAACTGCTCGTAAATGTAACCGGAATACCAGGCGATGAAGAGCTCCGTGAGGTAAGCCACCCCGACGATGGATCCGGTCAGCAGGATTACCTTGTTCATCGATTCCACGTGCTCAATGGTGATGTAGTCTTCCAGGTGCAGCACTTTACGGGCAATGAGCATCAGTGTAAGCACCATCGCGAAGCCGGAGAAAATAGCTCCCGCCACGAAGTAAGGAGGGAAAATCGTCGTGTGCCAGCCCGGAATGACCGAAGTAGCGAAGTCAAACGATACGATCGTGTGTACCGAAAGTACCAGCGGCGTAGCCAGTCCGGCCAGGATCAGCGACAAGCTCTCCCACCGTTGCCAGTGTTTAGCGGAACCGTTCCAGCCGAAGCTGACGATGCTGTAAATCTTCTTGCGTAAACCGACCGCCCGGTCGCGTACGGTGGCGAGGTCAGGCACCAGACCGGCGTACCAGAATAGCAGGGACACCGTGAAGTAGGTTGAGATAGCGAACACGTCCCAGAGCAACGGACTATTGAAGTTCACCCACAGCGGGCCGCGCGTATTCGGATACGGAAAGATGAAGATGGCCAACCAAAGCCGTCCCATGTGAATAAGCGGGAACTGACCGGCGCACATAACCGCAAAAATGGTCATCGCTTCCGCGGCTCGGTTCACTCCCGTGCGCCACTTCTGACGGAAAAGGAGCAAGATGGCCGAAATCAAGGTACCCGCATGACCGATACCCACCCACCACACGAAGTTGGTGATGTCCCAGCCCCAGTTGACCGTCCGGTTCAGGTTCCAGGAGCCGATGCCGACCCAGATGGTCCAGGCAACGCTGAAGGCGAACAGCCCTAAACAGATCACCGAGATGATGAACGTAACGATCCAGGACAGCGAAGGCGCGGTTTCCGTCGGACGGCAGATGTCTTCCGTAATCTGGTGGTAAGTCTTGTGACCCGTGACCAGCGGCTGACGTACCGGAGCTATATGTCCACTCATAAAGATTTACGATTTTCGAATTGCGATAAACGGTGACGGGCGGTCCCTTCGGAGGTTAAAGCAAATCGGTTCAGTTGTTGTTGCGGGTTCTTGGTGTTAGGCTTCGGAGAGGCTTTCGATCGGATTGTGTACCCGGGCGGCGTAGAATACCGACGACTGGGTGTTGACTTCTTCGAGCGCCAGGTAGTTCAGCGGGTTGCGCAGTTTCCGTGGAATGTCACCGTTCTGATTATTCCGGTCACCGAAGGTGATCGCCCCGGTGGGACAGGCCGTCTGGCAAGCCGTGCGAACGTCCGAATCGCGGAGGGCCCGCTTTTCAATTTTCGCGGTGAGTTTGCCTGCCTGAAGTCGCTGGGCGCAGAAGCTACACTTCTCGATCACCCCACGGCTGCGAACGGTAACGTCAGGATTCAGCACCATGCGGGTAAGGTTGTCCGCGCCGAATGGCAGATCCTCATTGGCCAGTTCGGGCTCGTTGCTGCTGAACAGGTCGGCCGTGGTGTAATCCAGCCAGTTGAAACGCCGCACTTTGTACGGACAGTTGTTCGCGCAGTAACGCGTACCGATACAGCGGTTGTAGATCATTTGGTTGGCACCCTCGTCGCTGTGTTGGGTAGCGTTAACCGGGCAGACGTTTTCGCAGGGTGCGTTATCGCAGTGCTGACACATCATGGGTTGGTAAACCGCCCGGGGGTTCTCTACGTCACCGTAGAAATACCGGTCGATGCGCAGCCATTTCATTTCGTGGTGGCGGGAAACCTCGTACTTACCAACTACCGGAACGTTGTTCTCGGCTACACAGGCAACTTCACAGGCAGCACAACCGATACAGGCGTTGAGATCCACGTGCATCGCCCACCAGTGACCCTGGCTGTAGATGTCTTTTACGTATTCCTCGTAAGGGTAAAGGGTTTGCTCGTTGAGGTGCTGAGCTTCGGCACGTCGTTCGGCGATGTGCTCTTCCAGCTCACCGAGTTCCGAGAACTTACCCTGGAAGATGATCGAACGGTCGGTCAGTCCGCCCTGCATGCCCTTACCGATTTCCATGACGGTCGCTTCGTCCACGTTGTAGGGCTCGAGGTACTGCCGTTGGTCGGCATCCAGTTCTCCGGCGATGGTTTCCGTTTCTCCGGTGCGGTTGTTATAGTAGACTTTGCCTCCCTCGTTCGTCGTGGTCAGTCCCATCGTGTGATGGTACTGCACGCTGGCAAATTCCTCCTCGGTGTCGACTTTGTCGGAAATCAGTGCCTCGGTGGAGTAGTACTGCACGTAACCGTTATCGTCCAGTGGAAGCCAGGGGTAAACGTCGATTCCGACGTTCTGACCAATGGCCCGGCCGGGGGCGCCGGCGAGTTCCCGTCCATAGCCAAGCGCGAGGCCGAAGGTGCCTGGCATTTGGCCGAACTGACGAACGACCGTAATCTCTTTTGCTAAATCGCCGATGGCCAGTTCTACGATATCCGCCCGACCTTTGTACTCTTCGGTGTTAAGTCCTTTGTAAGCGGTGTAGCTGTTTCCGCCCGTCCACGTTACCGGGATGGTGAGGTAGTTGCCCCATACAGTTCGGGTCACGGGATCCGGACATTCCTGCAACCAGGGGTTATCCGCGTACACGCCGTTGCCTAGGTTGACGGTTTCAAAGAAGGTGATCTCGTTTTCTACTTCTACGGCTACGGTAACCCGGGCTACGGCATCCGATTCGTCGAAATCCTGAACGGAGCGTACGACGGCGTCGGCCGGTTTTACTTCATTCGTTGCCTCGCCTTCCTGCGGCTGAACGGGAGCACTGGCATTATAGCCGAGGTTGAAATCCGTCAGAGAGCCGGATGTTGGTCCGTTGAAAATACCATCGTGCAGCGCGCTGTCCCAGAAGGAACGGAAAGAGGAAAAGCGGTTTTGAGCGCTGAAGGCGGTCTCCTCCCAATTACGCATCACGTAATTCATATAGGGCTGCTCCGCGGTCGGGTCGTAGCGGTCGCTTTGCGCCCAGATGAGCAGGCTTTCGCCTTCCTGCCGCGTACCGAAACGGTTGACACTGGCAAAGATCGGTACGATCGCGGGCTGGATGAGGGAATAGACGCCCTGAACCGCCTCGGCATCACCCCAGCTTTCCAGGTAGTGATGGTTGGGAGTGATGTATTCGCAGAGTTGGCTGGTCTCCGTAGGAACTCCGGTCATACTAATGGTAAGTATGTTACGGAACCTTGCCCGGATCGGGTCTTCGACGAGGTTGGGGTCGATGCCGGGGTCGTTCTCGTCCACCACGTCGGCATCTTCGCTGCGGTCTCCCACTTCGTCCGCATCCAGCGGCGTGGAGGCATCATCATCGCCCCATTCCGGGTCGTTGCGCTGTAGGGCCGTACGGATTCGAGTTGCCCAGGGGTTATCGAAAGCGGGATTCGCTCCGTCGAGCACGATCACCGCGTCTATATCGCCGGATTCCAGCTCGGTAACGAAGCGGGCCATATCCTGGTCACTACCCTGCCGTTGGTAGCTCCACCGATCGGTTTCGATGGTGCTGCCGTAGCTGTTGAGCGCGCGGTTGATCGCGATCACCAGCTGCTGCTCGTAAAGGTTATTGCTGCCGGAAACTACCAGCGCCTCGCCACGGGCGGCGCGGAGCTCCGTTGCTACTGCCTGAATCTTGGCGGTAGTGGTCGCGTCGAGGTTAGCCGTTCCCCGACCGCCAACGATAGCGTTATACAGTGCCAGAATTGCCTGGCCCTGTTGGCTTGGCTTGACCAGAATGCGGTTGTCGGCATTCGAGCCCGTCAGGCTCATGTGGCTCTCCACCTGAATGTGGCGAGACATCCGTCCGGTAGTTGGCTTGCGCCCCATGGCGTACTGCCGACCGTATTCTACCGGCGAGATCCACGTACCGAGAAAGTCGCAGTTGAAGCCGACGATGACGTTAGCGTTGTCGAACCGGTAGTGAGGAATCGCCCGTACGCCGAACGCACTTTCGTAGGCGTCCAGTTGGGCGGCTGACGAAACCGGATCGTACTGTACGAGAACGGTGTTACCCGGCATACTCGCCTTGAAATCGCGGATCGCGGACTTCAGCGAAGGGCTTAGTATAGTGTGGGAAACGAGACGGATCTGCCGGGCGTCCTGAAGGCGATCCCGGATTTCGCCGTCCAAAATCTCCCAGCCTGCGTTATCAGCGTAATTGCGCGCCCGCTGGATTTGACCGTTCCGTACGCGGAATGGACCGTCGAATCGGCTCGTATCGTACATACTAAGTACGCTGGCCTGCGCGCGGGCACTGGTTCCCCCCTCCGTAATGGGGCTCATGCTGTTGCCTTCGATCTTGATCGGTCGACCTTCGCGGGTTTTGACGAGGACGGGGACGTAATCCCCCCCCTGAACGAATGTAGACGCGAAGTAGGTCGCGACACCCGGAACGATCGTGTCCGGCTTAGACACGTATGGAATGGCCTTACGTACCGGGATATCACACGAGGCGATGGTGGCCGCAGTCATGCCAAAGCCTAAATATTTTAGAAAGTCCCGCCGAGTAGCTTCCAGGCGCGGATTTTCGAACTGATCCTGTGCGACCTCACCGGAAGTAGCTTCCCGGTACTCGGGGCTGTTTTCCATTTGGTCGGTACCTATCCAGACGTTGTTGATTGGCTTCTTCATTCAACTATACTTTGGGGTGGGGAAATATTCCCGCACTCCGGGATTTCGCGCTAGGCGAAAAATGATTAGGTTTCTTAGTAATGGCAACGCTGGCAGTTAAGTCCGCCAACGTCTTCTACGGTAACCGCGTTACGGGTTCCCTCCTGGATTTCCTCGTGGTAGCGCTCGTAGGAGTTGTAGTATTCGTTGTCCTGGAACTGCACCTCGGTTTCCCGGTGGCAATTGATACACCATCCCATACTCAGCGGGCTGTACTGGTACACCACCTCCATTTCTTCGACGGGGCCGTGGCAGTTCTGGCACTTTAACTTGCCTACGGTCACGTGCTGCGCGTGGTTGAAGTAGGCGTGGTCGGGCAGGTTGTGAATCCGTGTCCATTCGATCGGACCGGGAACCCGGTTGTCGCCGGTATACTCGTTGGTCAGGGCTCCGTAGATACCTTCCACCTGCTCGTCGATCAATTCCTCCAGGTCGTCCACGTCGACGCCCTCGTTGTAGTTGCGGTTTTCGATCCACTTCCGGTAGATGCCCAGCGCCTGCTCGTTGCTCATCTGATCGTAGTTCTCGATGTAGGCTCCTTCGAGCGGGTCCCAGCCTACGGCAGCGAAGATTTTGGATATCTCGGCGGTACCGTACTGGCTACCGTAGTTGATGGCCCGGTGGCAATTCATACAGGTATTGACCGCGGGAATGACGGAGTGCTTCGACCGGCGGGCACCGTCGTGACAATACTGACACTCGATTTTTTGGATCCCCGCGTGGAGCTCGTGGCTGAATTTGATGGGCTGCTCCGGCTGGTAATCCTGTTGCCGGCCGAGGTCGATCGCGTGGTTGACGGTGGTGTAGCCGCCAATGACGACGACTAAGAACAGGACGAAGGCGATCATCCCTTTGCTGGTGAGGATCTGGGCCAACGTCCGCCGGGCGGGGGCAGCCCCCTCCCCGGCCTCCACCATATACTGCAGATTGCTGGTTACCCGGGCCAGAATAAGCGAAAGAACCAGCAGTACGCCACCGAGAACGATGAACAACCAGGTATTGTCGGTCTCATCGGCCTCCTCGGCTACCGCGGGGCCGATCGTCTGACCGGCCGGATTGTAGCTCCCCGTATAAATACCATCGATGTAGGCGAGCAGGTGCTCGATGTCGGAGCCGTTAAGATTTGTGTAATTCGACATCACCGTCGGTGCCCACTCGCTCCACAGCGCCAGGGCCCGCTGGCTCTCCCCCGAGCCGATGAGGCGCTGAGAGTTTTGAATCCACCGGTAAAGGTGCTCGCGTGGTTCGCCCGCCCAACGGGCTTCGACACCACCCAGAGCGGGTCCGGTCATGTCCGACGCCATGTTAGCGGCGTGGCAAGAGCCACAGACGTTCTCTTTCCACAGGGCCGCGCCCAGGGCGGGGTCACCCTCGCCCGCGGCTACGTCTCCGGCGGGAGCCGGTTCAGTAGCCGAATCGGCTGCCGAGTCGACCGGGTCTCCCTCGATGACGGATTCGGCGGTGGGGTCATCCGCTGTTTCATTCTGAGCAGAAACCGGTCCGACTAACAGAAGTAAGCCGAAGAGAAGTGGTAGGAACCGGTGGGTTTTTAGAAGATATGTCATTATCTAATTGACATTTAGGGGGTTGCAGGAAAAACCTCTAAGCGGGCTTTCCGCTGGTCGGGCAAAGATACTTTGGTGACATTTCTTTAACAAACTTGTACGGAACACGGTCCATTATTTAGATTTCATCTAGTTAAGACGGGAAATTCCTTGCTCCTGCGTTCGCGCAAAAGCCAGTTATCGGCCATAACGCCGTCCCACCGGGAAAGCGGGCAGCTTTAACGCCTCGGTTACCCTTATAAAAAGCCAGCGCCGGCCTCCATAGGGACTGCCGGCGCTAACATGAACCAGGATCGTAGGTGGATTATTTGCTCACCTTCCCCTTTAGCAGGGTGAAGGAATGGGCGGGAAAGGAATAAGTTACGCGCTCACCGTCACCAACTGCCAGATTCTCCTTTTTCACCGTACGCACCTGTTCGCCGGAGAAATCGTTGCCGGCCTTGATGTCCGGTCCATTTACCTCGTAGACTTCAAACTCCCCGGTGAAGTTGCCCGTCTGGCAGATCAGATCGGTAGCCAGGGCATCCTCCAGGTGGCGGTTGACTACCGCGATATACACCTCTCCGTTTTCTTTGTACATCGCCGATACGTCCAGGTAGGGAACGTCCTGGAGCTGCGCTTGTGACTCTCCCAGTCCAAGGAAGAAACGCTCCGTATCGTAGGTGTCCGAATCGACGTACACGTCCAGGCTCTCTCCGCCGTGCATATTTTGGGCGAAAAGCTGTAGGGGGTAGTAAATCGTCTGCCGGAAGATCCCGTCCTCCTCGGCGAAGATCGGCGCGATCACGTTCACCAGCTGGGCCATGTTGGCCATCTTCACCACGTCGGCGTTGCGGACCAACGCGTTCAGAAAGCCACTGATTACCAGGGCGTCTTCCAGGTTATACTTCTCCTCAAGGGCGCGCGTACCGGTCATGGTTTCCTCCGACCGCCAACGGTACCAGATGTTGTACTCGTCCCAGGCGATGTAAATGGGGTCCCGCTCGCCGCGATCGGCCCGGCTCATCATCTCGTCGATGAGGCCCTTCACCAGATGCGTCCGCTGCTCCAGTACCAGCGGGGTAGCCATGAAGTTGTAGTAGTTATCGTTCGGGTTGCCGACGTACATGTGCAGGGCCAGGTAGTCCACTACGTCCTTTAGTTCCTCCAGCACCACCCGGTTCCACTCCATCGGGTTGGCGTCCGGCCGGAAGTTGGACGCGCCGGCGGCGATAAGTTTGATGGAGGGATCGGTCAGCTGCATGAGCTTGGCCGCTTCCCGGGCCTTTTTCGCGTAATCCTCGGCGTTGAGGTGCCCCATCTGCCAAAAACCGTCCATTTCGTTACCGAGGCTCCAGTATTTGATGTTGTGGGGTTCCGGGTAGCCGTGTTGTTTGCGCAGCTCGGCGTAGTACGGCCCCTCCTTCACGTTGGTGTACTCCACCCACTGCTGGGCTTCCTCGATGGTTCCCGTACCCATGTTGACCGAGAAGTAAGGCTCGGTACCGATCTCCTTTACGTAGTCCATGAACTCGTTCGTGCCGAAGTGATTGGACTCCAATCGGTTCCAGGCCAATTCCATCCGGTCCGGGCGGTCGTCTACCGGCCCTACCCCGTCCTTCCAGTGGTAATTGGACACGAAATTGCCACCCGGATAGCGCACGATGGTGGGATTGAGGTCCACCACCGCCTCCATTACGTCCGTGCGAAAGCCGTTCTCATCCGACAGCGGATTGCCCGGATCGTAGATGCCGCCGTACACGCAGCGCCCCAGGTGCTCCACGAAGTTGCCGTAGAGGTGTTCGTGTACGTTTCCAACGGTTCGGTCCACGTCGATCTTGATGCGGGCATTTTGGGCGGTCAGGCCCCCGGCCGCAATTAGGAGAGCCACTAGCGTAAGGCAACGAGTCATTACTGTTCTTTGATTCACTTGAAAATGATTGTCTGTTGGTAGGTTAATTAAGTGCTTCGGGATCGGCCACCGGCCATCCGTCCCGCCAGCTTACTTCGCTGATGCGCAGCTTCGGTTTTCCGCCGTCATTCAGGTCGTAGGCGTGATAGAACAGGTAATCGGTCCCGTCTACCGTATAGATGCTGTTGTGACCCGCCCCGGCCCAGTTGGCGTTTCCTTCGACCACGAGGCTGCCGCCGCCCTCGAACATGGACTTGCCGTCCCGATCCAAATAGGGACCGGCCAGGGTTTCGGAGCGGCCAACCCGTACTTTGTAGGTGCTATTTTCTCCGCGGCAGCAGTAATCGTAAGAAGCAAACAGGTAATAATAGTCGCCCCGTTTGAAGAGGAACGGTGCCTCGATGGCGCCGTCGCCCGGGTTGGCATCGGCCAGGTCGAAGCTTCGCTCGACACGGGCCAGCGTATGCCACTCCTGGGGCTCGGCCACGGAGAGCAGATCATCGCTCAGCCTGACCATTTTCAGCCCCTCCCAAAAGGAACCGAAAGCCAGCCAGGCAACCCCCGCCTCGTCAAAAATCAGGTTCGGATCGATGGCGTTCCATAGGTCCCGGTTGGGAACGGATTGTACCACAATGCCATGGTCGGTCCACGCGTGCCGCGGATCGGCGGGATCGAGCACCGGGGTGGTCGCCACTCCGATCGCGGAGGTATTCTTAGCGAACGAGGAGACCGAATAGTAGAGGTAGTAGGTACCGTCGTGAAAAGCAATGTCCGGCGCCCAGAAGTGATGACGAAAGTCGGGCACGACTCCTCGCGTCCACGCAAGGGAATCCGAAAATACCGGCGCCTCGTTTTTCCAGTTCTTGAGATCGCGGGATGACTTAACCCCAACACCGCGGCCGGTAATAAAAAGGTAGTACGTTCCGTCCTCCTCCATCATCACCGGATCGTGGGCGATGATGCTATCCAGCGGCCGGTAGTCTTCCGTTTGGGCGCCGAGCGCGGGAGCCATGCCCATCCAGCAAATGAGCCATCCGGCCAGCAATAAACCTTTGTTAATCATGATCAACGTTTTTTACCCCAGACCGCGTAGCCTTTCGCATTTAGACCGGTAAGGATTAAGGTGTTGGGAACTTCATTCTCCCAGTCTCTGCCCCGGGCAACCCGCAACCTGTGGATACGGCCGTCAGCATAAGTTAGCACTAACCAGGGAGCCGTGTAGCTCCAGGTATTACCGGAGTCGGCTCCGAAAGTACCGTCCTCGGAAAAAGTGACGCGGTTGGATTCCTGGAAATCCGGATCCGTTTGTTGCTCGGCGTATCCGGGTACGACCGAATAGTCGAAGTCGATAATTTCCCAATCGCCCGGCAGCTCCCCTACCCCGATGCTATCCTGAACAACCCCGGCGTAGCGTTCCGGTGACACGATGGGCCAGCCGGCTTCCGTCCAGTAGATCCGCCGTACGTGCAGGTTCATAAAGAATTTGTTCTCCCCGGGACGCGCCTGGTGCGCCATGTACCAATCCGTGCCGTCATGGAAGACCGCCGGGTGGCTGACGCCCTGGTATCCGGAATGGCCGGCGAAGCGGTAGGGTGCCAGAATCATTGGGGCATTGTCCGACTCGGTATTTACGTCGTTGCCGAAGTAGTCCAAAAAGGGGCCGGTCGGACTACCTGACCGCCCTACCCGCACGTTGTACTTCGTTTCCAGCCAATCGTAAGCGATGAAAAGGTAGTAGGCATCCAGCTCCGAATGGTACATCACCTCGGGCCCTTCAATGTTGCCATTCACCGTACCCCCGGTAAATCCCCGCTGTGCAACGCGAACCCCCTTATCACCGCTCGTCTTCGGAAGGCCGGTAGCCGGATCCAGTTCGAGTACGTAAATGCCGTCCCAGGCCGAACCGTAATAAAACCAGTGGCTTCCATCTTCCGCTACCACGACACTGGGATCGATGGCGTTGGTTTGCCGGTAATTGTCGGCGGTCGAGGTAACTACCAACCCCCGCTCCGTCCACGGACCGCGGGGATCGTCAGCCGTAGCCAAGCCCATGGCACTCAGGCGACCTACGTTGGAGGCCAGAGAGTAGTACAGGCGATAGCTATCCCCGACCTTCATGGCGTAAGGCGCCCATAAGGATTGGTTGGGTAGGCCGCCGTGCTGTCGGATGAAGTTGGCCCCCTGCTGCGGCAACCCTTCGAAAACCCATCCTAGGAATTGCCAGGTTACCAGGTTCTTCGATCGCCGGATCTGCAGGCCGGGACGTACCTCGGTACCGAAAGCCACGTCGGTATTGTAGGAATAGTAATAATCTCCGTCCTTGAATACCGACGGATCGTGTACGTTATGCACCCCCCAGCGCGGGGCATTTTCGACCGCGGAGATGTTGTAGTAGGTATCCCCGAGGAGGGAAAAATCGATCTCCCCGCTGTCGGCATCCGTCGTATCCACCGGTATATCCGGTCCATCGTCATCCCCGGTCATCACCTCGTCCGGAGAGCAGGCCTCACCGAGGACCAGCACCAAGCCAAAAATCAGAAGGAAAGGAAGACGATACATCGGGGGGATGGGCATGACGGATTCGGTTTAGAAGGTGTCTGTAGGAGGAAAGCGGTACTACGATCCGGGTATTTCGATGACCACGGCCGAGAAGGGGGGGATGGTTAGTTGAAGGCCACCGTCCCCATCTTCCATACCGGTGAAGGCGGCGGGTACGATCCGCTCGGGATGATCAAAGGTGTTATGGTCCTGTACGCGGTCCGAGGTGAGGATGGTACCGGTAGCGCGGGATAGGTCGACCCCGTCGATGGCCAGCGAAACGGTATGGGTTTCCGACAGCGCGATGTTGGCCAGGGTGACATGCACGGTCCCCGTGGAGTCCCGCGAAGCGGATGCGCTGATGGCGGGCAGTTCCTCGTCCGCGAACCCGTAAGTCAGGTTATCCAGTTCGATCGGCAGGTAGTCCGCGTCCTGGTGGGCCTTGTACAAGTGCATGATCCAGTACGTCGGGGTGAGGATCATGTCCTTCCCGTTCGTCAAAATGACGGCCTGCAGTACGTTCACGGTCTGGGCCAGGTTGGCCATTCGTACCCGCTCGGAATGGTTGTTGAAGATGTTCAGGGTGGTAGCTGCGATCATGGCGTCCCGCATCGTGTTCTGCTGGTAGAGAAAGCCGGGGTTGGTACCGGGCTCTACCTGGTACCAGCCTCCCCACTCGTCCACGATCAGTCCCACCCGCCTGGCCGGGTCGTATTTGTCCATAATGGCGCTGTGCTTCTCCACCAGTTCCTCCATGCGCAGAGCGGTCTGCATGGTGGAGAAATACTGGGCTTCGTCGAAGTCGGAGGCCGACCCCTTATCGTTCCACTCCACGAAGGAGTAGGAATGCAGGGCCACCCCTTCGAGCAAGTTGTGGGGGATATCCCGCATCATTACTTCCGTCCAGTGGTAGTCGGCTACGTTAGCCCCGCTGGCAATGCGGTACAGCCGGTCGCTGTTTGTCCAGTCGGTCATGAAAGTGGCGTACTGACGGTACAGGTTAGCGTAGTATTCCGGGATCATGTTTCCCCCGCAGCCCCACATCTCGTTGCCTACCCCCCAGTATTTGACGTTCCAGGGTTCGGCGCGGCCGTTTTCGATCCGCAGATCCGACATAGGGCTTTTCACCTGGTAGTTGACGTATTGCACCCAGTCCGTGAGGTCGGCCACCGTACCGCTGCCGACGTTAGCCGCCAGGTAGGGTTCGGCACCCAAGCGCTCACACAGATTGAGAAAATCGTGGGTCCCGAAGGAGTTGTCTTCCGTTACCCCACCCCACCAACGGTTCACTATCTCCGGCCGCTCGTCCTTAGGGCCGATGCCGTCTTTCCACTGGTAGGTATCGGCAAAGCAGCCCCCGGGCCAGCGTAGGTTAGGGATTTGTAACTCCTGGAGGGCATCGATGATGTCGTTCCGTACGCCGTCGGTGTTGGGAATGGTATCGTTGCCCTCGCCGACGTAAAAGCCACCGTAAATGCAGCGCCCGAGATGCTCCGCGAAGTGGCCGTAAATATGGCGGCTGATCCGGTGGGAGGAATCCGGAAGGGAGATGGAAAGACGGGCAGTCTGAGCGGATAGCAGCAGCGGCGCAAGGAAAACTGCCAATGCAACGATAAGTCGAAAAGATGTAATCATGGTAGATAGTTGTCAGTTCCACTGGTGGCTTACACGACCGAAAAAGGCAGGGTGGCACGGGAGATAAACCGTCGCCGTCCACCCTGTGAATAAAGTCAATTAGGTAAAAAATGCTAGTTGGCCGAATTCGGCGAGAGGTTAGGATTCACGTCCAGCTCACGCTGGGGAACGGGCAGGTATTCGTTACCCGGTGACCAGGAAGTAAACTCTGCGTCGTGGGCTTGCAACTCGGCGAGCTTGTCGCCGTCGTAAAGCCATCCCCAACGGATGATGTCGTTGATGCGAGTACCTTCCAGGGCAAGCTCCAGGGCGCGTTCGTGGGCAATCCGCTCGCGCATTTCTCCCTGCGTCATGTTGGGATGTACCTCCGCCAGATCGGGCAGTTTGGCCCGATCGCGCACTTGCTGGATATAGCCATACGCTTCTTCGGTGCGCCCCAGTTCGTTCAATGCTTCGGCGTACATCAGGAGCACGTCGGCGTAGCGCATCAGCCGGTAATTGATGCCGGAATTAAAATCGAATTCGTTAGCGATACCGGGAAAACCGTCCCGGGTATATTTCCTCGGATAGATTTTATCCTCCGCGTAGGGCCATTCGTTACCGTAAATCGTGGTCGAATTCGCCTCCGGCTCGTAGCTCGCCAGGGTGGTCAGGAGCCGCGGATCTACGCCACCGTCCACGGTCCTTTCCGATTTGTAGGCGTCGTACAGCCACTGGGTGGGCAGGAAGTCGGAGTATCCATATTCATCGGCGCCGTACGTGACCGCTTGGGCGGAAACCTGCTTCCAGGTTGCCAGCGGCTCTCCGGCCCAATTCATATCCGCACCACCCACCTCGGAAGGGGAGGCAAACTGGACCTCGAAAAGGGATTCGGCATTGTTTTCGTTGACCTGTAGGAAGTTGTCCCGGTAGTCCGGCATCAGGCTGTATACCGCCAGCGGCCCGGTGACCAACTGGGCGAAACCGTCCGCTGCGGCCTGCCAGTTCTGCCGGTAAAGTTCAGCCTTTGCCAGGAAGCCCGTAGCGGCCCCTTTCGTTGCCCGGCCGAGGTCACCGGCATCCGGTCCGCTGACGTCCCGGTAGTTGACGGGCAACATATCCGCCGCCGCCCGGAAGTCATTCCGGATCAGCTCCCACAGCGCGTCTTCCGGTGCGGTTTCTGGATTGTAATCTTCCGTACCGGCCGGTGGTGTGGTGACGAGCGGGACGACTTTAAAGTTATTCGCCAGGTTGAAGTAGGCCAGCCCCCGCAGAAAATGCGCCTGCCCGAGAATGCGATCCTTGAGCGCGGCGTCCATCTCGATATCCGGCACGTTGGCCAGCACCTGGTTGGCGCGACCGATCATCAGGTAGCTGTCCCGCCAGACCCATTGAACGGGTGCGGAGGTGGTCGGTATGGTAAAGTTGCTGACCTGAACCAGATCGGCCCAGGGCGAATCGGCCTTGACGCCGTCTCCCCGCCCGTCGCTCAGGCTGGGGAAAATCCGCATATAGGCACCGTCCACGAGCATGCTGTTGTAGATCGCGTTTGCGCCGGCCAGCGCCTGTTCCGGGGTTTCCCAGTAGTTGGCGGTGGTGAGCTGGTTCGGGTTCGTTTGGTCTAGATCGTCGGCACAGGCGCAGAAGCACAGGGCGACGATGGCGTATTGTAGTTTCTTCATGATCGGCTGCTATTAAAAGGTGACCTCAAGTCCGAGCAGGTAAACCCGGGGTTTCGGAAAGGAGCCGAAGTCGAAACCAGGCTCGAAAATGCTAGGGTTGTTTTCCAGGTCGCGGGAGATGAAGTCCGGGTTGAATCCCTTGTAAGATTGGAAGGTGTACAGGTTCTGGATGGTCGCGTACACCCGGAACTTGGACAGTTGCTCGATGATGCCCTGCGGAAGGGTATAGCCGAGGCTCACGGTATTGATGCGCAGGTGGGTACCGTCCTGCAGCCAGCCCTCCCGGTTGGAATCCCGGGCATTCTGGTTGGGATCGCCCGCTACCAGGCGCGGGTATACATTGCTCGGGTTGTCCGGCGTCCACCGGTTCAGGGCATCCTCGTGGTAGTTGATGTAGCCCTGCGTATGGAGCAGGTCGCGGTACAGGCGGCTGTTGATCTGGTAGCCGGTCGCCCCGGAAGCGAAAGTGGTGAAATCGAAATTTTTGAAGGTGGCGTAGAAGTTGAAGCCATAGTATAGGCTGGGGATCGCGCTGCCCAGGTAGGTGCGGTCGTTGGCGTCGATGATACCGTCGGGAATGTTGGTGCGCTCTCCATTTTCGTCCACCCCACCGATGTCGCGGAAGATGAGATCGCCGGGAGCGGTTCCCGGGTCCTGGAAAGCGTGCTCGTCGATTTCCTCCTGGCTCTGGAATACGCCGACGACGTCCCAGCCGTAGTGCTGCCCGATCTCGCTTCCTACCTCGGTGATCGATCCGATGCCGAAGATCGGCTCGTTGTTGCCACCGAGGGCCACAACTTCGTTGTTGAGGGTCGCCATATTGGCCGATACCTCGAAATTGAACGGCCCGGAAAAGTCGCGGTATCCGAGGTTGAAGTCCAAGCCGTTGTTCCGCAGGATTCCCGCGTTGACGACCGGCGTGTTGGTAGCACCGTTGGATTCGGCGATCGGTACCCCGACCAGGATATCCGATGTCTCACTGCTGTAGTATTCTCCGGAAAAGGTCACTTTTCCTTCGAAGAGCGCTAGATCCAATCCGACGTTCGTCGTGGTTTTGGTTTCCCACTTGATGTCCTCCGAGACGATTTGCGTCTGCAATCCGCCGATTACCCGCTCGCCGTTGAAATTGTAGACGATGTTGGAGTTGATGCTGGTGGTGTAAAGGTAGTCGCCGATCTCCTGGTTGCCGAGCTTGCCGTAGCTACCGCGGAGCTTGAGTTCGGCGATCGCCTCCGGTAGGTTCAGGAAGTCCTCATTGTGCAGTTTCCAGCCAACGGCAATGGACGGGAAGTTCCCGTAGCGGTTTTCGGGGGCGAAGCGCGAGGATCCGTCCCGGCGGATGGTACCCGTGATCAGGTACCGATCGTCGTAGCTGTAGTTCACCCGCGCCAAATAGGACAGCAGCACGTTGCGGGTTTCGAAGCCGCTGGCCGTCTGGTTGGTACCGTTGTTGAGGACCGGGAAGTAGGGCTCGGTAAGCTGTTCGGTGTAGCCGTTGCGGAACAGGAAGTTGCCCTGCTGGTACATTTGGCCCACCAGTACGCTGAGCTGCTGGTTGCCGAAATCCTTCTCGAAGTTCAGCGTATTCTCTACCAATCCGGTCGAAAAGGAGCGCGACCCGTCGGTAAGGGCGGGAATGTCCTTCTGGAAGAAAAAGCCCAGGTCGAAGCCCGGCTGGAAGCTGAAGTCACGGGTGAAGGTCCGATCGTAGCTTAGGTTCAGCTTGTACTTCAGCGAGGTGCCCGCCCGCTCCAGGAGGGTAAGTTCCCCGTAGGTAACCGCGAAAATGCGGTCGGCCTCCACCCGGTTGTCGATCAGGCTGTTTAGCCCGATGACGTTCAGACTGATGGCTCGCTCCACCGCGGAAGAAGTGCCTCCGAAGCCGCCCCGCCGGTTGGGATCCAAAACCGGCATCGTAGGCACGGCCACCACCAGGTCGCCGATCAACGACGGCCGCCCGCCGGCCAGCAGCAGGCCTTCGTAGGTCAGCGGGCTCTCGTTGGAATGGCTGTAATAAAGGGATTGGCCGACCTTGAAGATGCCTTTCTCCGCCTCCGTGTTGGCACGGACTGAATAGCGGGTGTAGTCCGGCCCGTTGCCCACCAGGGTGCCTTCGTTGTCGAAATAGTCCAGCGACAGGTTATAGGTCACGTTCTCTCCCCCTCCGGCAAAGCGCAGGTTATGGTTCATCCGGTTACCGTTCTTGAAGCCTTCGGCCTGCCAGTCGGTGTCGATGTTGTCGATGTAGAGCGGGTCGTTAGGGTCGTTGCCCGGGGCGACGGTTTCCCCGCCGTTCAGCTGCGATTCGTTGTTCAGCAACTGGTACTGCTCCCGCCCCAGTACCGGAATATCCTGCCACACTTGGTCAAGGCCGTAGTAGGCGGTATAGGTAATCTGTAACGGCGTGTTGCGGCTACCCTTTTTGGTGGTAATGATAACGACGCCGTTCGCCGCCCGGGAACCGTAGATCGCGCCCGCGGACGCATCTTTCAGGATCTGGACGGAAGCAATATCGTTGGGGTTGAAGTCCCGGGGCGTCGTACCGATGGGCACCCCGTCAATAACGTAAAGGGGTTCCGCGTTTCCAAAGGTCCCAACACCCCGGATCCGGACCCGGGGGATCGATCCCGGTTCCCCGTCGCTGTTCACGTTCACTCCGGCCGCGCGGCCCTGTAATAGCTGGGCGACGTCATTGGTAGCATACTTTTCAATATCCTCCGTACTGATGACGGAAACCGATCCGGTCAGATCGGATTTGCGCTGGGTACCGTAGCCGACTACGACGATTTCATCCAGCTCGGCAATGTCGCCCGTCAACAACACATTGATGCGCGTCTCTCCGGGGCCCACCACCCGCTCCTCGTTCAGGAAACCGATGTAGGTATATAATAAGGTATCTCCGGGTACGGCACGGATGCGGTAGCTGCCGTCCACGTCGGTTACCGTTCCCGTGGTGGTGTTTTTGACCGAGACGGTAGCACCGATCAGTGGCTCGTCGTCCATCGACGTGACGTAGCCGGAAACGGTCGACTCCTGTCCGGTCAATGCCCCGGCTACGAACAGGAGAAGGGACCAGAGAGTCCACCGTCCCGCTGACCGGTGGGTAAACGGCGCGAAGGCGCGCGCTGGATGAAGGTAGGTTTGCATGATTCGTCGATTAAGTAAGAAAAAACAAAGCAACCAGCGGACCGTCATCAACTACTCTATATAGAAGGATATTGGGCCAAACAAGATTCCTGTTCGATAAAATTTGATTGACGGACCGGATCGCAGTATTATACTTCCAAAGATAGAAGCGTACTGGCTTCCGAAGGGTGGACGAATCCGTACGAATAGTGGACAATACCGTATTCCTGCCGGATCGTGTTCCCCTTCCACGGTGGACTATTTAATATTACCGATATTCGAGTCCTCCCGCACGGAAGTCGACCCCATCATGCACTACTACGTAGCTAAGCTCCTTGGCCCCCGGGCGCTCCTCGCCCTACTGCTGTGGTGGCCACCGTACGACGCGCTTTCGGCCCAGCAGCCCTTTCCTTTTCAGCTGCAGTACCTCACCACGGACGACGGCCTGGCCCAGAATACCGTGGACGCCCTCCTCAGGGATAGTGATGGATTCATGTGGTTCGCGACCTGGAACGGATTGTCCCGCTACGACGGCTACGGTTTCGAAAACTATCGATCCCAGCCGGAGGAAGCGGCGGGCCTGCCCGACAATGGCATCCACGCGCTAGCGGAAGACCACGACCGGAAGATCTGGATCGGTACCGCTAAGGGCCTGGCGGTTTACGATATGGAACGGGCGCGATTCGTCAGTTTCGGGGCGGGCGATCCGATCCTGCGCACCGCCGACATATCCGCCCTCTACACGGATTCGTCCGGGAGCGTATGGGTGGCCACCAAGTACGACGGCCTCTACGTCCTCACAATCGACCCGGAAGATCCGGCCACCATAAGGGTGGCTACGAAATTCCGCATGCCCCCCCCGGCCGGGAGCATAACTTCCCTGACGGGCGGCAACCAAAACACCGTGATCATCGGGACCACCTCCGGGGTGTTTACCAGCGAGGGGGAAGAACTGAGCCGCCTGCCCGGAGCGGCGGGCAGCTTGAATGCCACCACGCTCTACCACGACGGAGCGGAACTTTGGATCGGCACGCACACCGGCTTAATCCGCTACGGGTGGGCCGACCGCCGCATTACCGCTTTCGTACACGATCCGCAAGACGAAGCCACGCTCCTCCACAACACGGTTACCTCGATTTGCCGTGACGTCGAGGGGAATTTGCTCGTAGGAACCTTAGGCGGCATCAGTTACTTTCAACCCCTTCGTGGCGATTTTCGCTCCCTTACGCAGCGGGGCGCCGGCGCGCAGGAATTAAACAACCGCTTCGTTAACGCCTTGCTCACCGATACCCTCGGCAACGTCTGGATCGGTACGGACAAAGGCGGGGTGAATAAATACAACCTGCACCAGCACCGCTTCGGCGCGCTCACCCACCAGGCGGGCAAGGCCGGAACCCTGAGCCATCCCACCGTCAATTCCGTGCTGGAGGAGGGCAATACGCTCTGGGTGGGCACCGCCGGGGGCGGACTGAACCGGATCGACCGGAAGAGCGGCACCGTCCGCCACTATACCCACGACCCCAAAGCGACCGCGGGCATCAGCAGCGACTTTGTAACCGCTATCCTCC
Source organism: Neolewinella xylanilytica (assembly GCF_002934605.1). Lineage (GTDB taxonomy): Bacteria > Bacteroidota > Bacteroidia > Chitinophagales > Saprospiraceae > Neolewinella > Neolewinella xylanilytica. Next base: position 1,394,241 of record NZ_PTJC01000006.1, on the reverse strand, counting down.
GGGGGCAGGGCGACGACCTTTGGTTAGGCACCTGGGGAGCCGGCGTTAATCGCATGAATACCCGCAATGGTCGCTTCGAGCCATTTCTTGTCGGCAAGGGGCAGCACCCAACCAATAGCGTGCGCTTCATATCGTCATTGCACGCGGATCCCAGGGGCTTTTTGCTGATCGGATCCGAAGAGGGGCTGGCCACCGTGGATCCGGAGACCGGCGAGCTCTTGCTCTTCACGGGCGACCACCCCCTGGCTACCATCCGCGAAGTAGGTTGCATTCTGCTAGACGCTAAGAACGTCTACTGGATCGGAACACGCAAGGCGCTGTTCCGCTTCCCGGCCAGCGCCCTGGATCGGAGGGGAGAATCCATTAAACCCGACGATATCGAGCGATATACCCGTACATCCGGTGAGGGACTACCCGGTGATTATATCCTGAGTCTCCGGGAGGATCACCGCGGCCGGATCTGGGTGGGTACTTACGGCAGGGGGCTCGCCGTGACGCCTCCGCCGGGCCGAAACAAACCGGCCTTCACCGCTTACGACGAGGGGGACGGCCTGGGAAACAATGTCGTGTACACCATTGAAATCGACGATCGGGGATACCTCTGGCTAGGGACGGACCATGGATTATCGTCGCTCAATCCGGAAACGATCACGTTCAAAAATTACTACCGCGCCGACGGCCTCCTAAGCAATCAGTTTTACTGGTCGGCCTCCCACCGGGGCAGCGACGGCTATTTGTATTTCGGGTCGGTGGAGGGATTGAATTATTTCCGCCCCAGCGCGATCGGCGATTATCCCGATCCCGCGCCGGCGGTACTCACTTCCCTGCAGATTCTTAATGAGCCGGTAGGTGTCGGACAAGCCTATCACGGTACCGTTCCGCTTCCTACGGTGATCAACCGGGCCGACGAGGTGAGGCTGTCCTACCGCGACAACGTTTTTTCCCTCACTTTCTCGGCCCTGGATTATTTCTTACCCGAGCAGACGCGCTTCGCGTACCGGATGGTCGGCGTAGATAAAGACTGGGTTATCGTAGGTGCCGACCGGCGTTTCGCGACCTACACCAACCTCGGGGGCGGGGAATACACCTTCGAGGTGAAAGCCTCTAACGGTCACGGAAGCTGGCAACCAGCACCTACCCGGCTGCGGTTCGTGATTCTTCCCCCATTTTACCAGACGGCCTGGTTTCGCATCTTGATCGGCGTGCTGCTCGTCGGCGCGGTGTTCTGTTACATGCGGTGGCGCTTCAATTTCTTGCGGAAACAAACGAAAAAACTGGAAGGGCTGGTCAGCGTGCGGACCGCCGAGATCGAGCGCCAGAAAGCCCACCTGCACGCTACCAACACTACGCTGGCGCACCGGCAAAAGGAGATCGCCGAACAGAAGGACGAACTGGAATTCAAAAACCGGGAGATCAGCCAGCAGCGCGACCGCCTGATCGAACTCAATAAGCAAGTCCGGGAGGTCAACCAGACCCGCCTGCGCTTCTTCACCAATATTTCCCACGAATTCCGCACCCCTTTGACCCTCATCCTCGACCCGCTGGAAGGCCTGCTGGAACGGTTCGACCACAATGAAGAGGTAAAGCACCGGATCCGGATCGTGAACCGCAACGCTCAGCGTTTACTGCACCTCATCAATCAATTGATGAGCTTCCGGCGGATCGAGGAAGGGCAACAGGTAGCCCGCATCACCCGGGGCGACGTCGTCCACTTCGTCAAGGAAATATTCCTGTCCTTTCAGGATCTGGCCCACCACCAGCAGATCGACTACCGGTTTGCCCTGACGAATCCCCGCCAACAAACTTGGTTTGACGCGGAAAAACTGGAGCATATTCTGTACAACCTGCTCTCCAACGCCCTCAAATTCACGCCCAAAGGCGGCCAGGTATCCCTGGAGCTGCGCTTTCTGGATTCTCCCGGGACGGGAGAGACGGACCCCCACCTCGAAATCGCCGTCCGCGACACCGGGATCGGCATCGCTAAATCGGATCAGCCGCTGGTATTCGATCACTTTTACCAGGTTTCGGGTACGGGTCAGCATTCCATGGTCGGTTCGGGCATCGGGCTGGCGCTGGTCCGGGAACTGGTGCAACTCATGCACGGCAGCATACAGTTGGAAAGCGAAGTCGGCAAGGGCGCTACCTTCACCGTTCGCCTACCCTACCTACGACGTTCCTTTTTGTCGGCGGAAATTGCCGATACCAGCCCGGGAGCACCTTCCAGAAGCGTGCTGCCGAACCGGCCGCTCCCGCCGCCCGGGACGCCCGAACCGACGCCCGCCCCGCCGAAACGGAAAGACGCCCCACTGGTGCTGGTCGTGGAAGATAACGCCGACCTCCGTTTTCTGCTCACCCAGCGGCTCGGAAAGAAATACCGGATCGTCGTTGCCGAAGACGGCGTACGGGGGCGAGAGCTAGCCGAAGCGGAGGCACCGGATCTCATCATCAGCGATATCATGATGCCGCGCATGGACGGTATCGAGCTCTGTCGCCACCTTAAGACCGACATTACGACCAGCCACATCCCCGTAATCCTGCTCACGGCCAAAGCCATGGTCGAGAACTTCGTAGAGGGATTGGAAACCGGCGCCGACGACTACGTGGCGAAGCCCTTCAACCTAAAGATTCTCACGGCACGTATCGACAACCTCATCCGTACGCGCCGGCGGCTGCGCAAGCTATTTGGCAAACAGGCCACTCCCCCACCGCAAACCGCGACGCCCAACCCGGTCGACCAACGGTTCCTGCAGGCCGTCTACGATGTGCTGGAAGAAAATTACGCGCGCCCGGACTTCAACCAACAGCACCTGGCCGAAGCGCTGTTTATCAGCCGAAGTCTGCTCTATAAAAAGATCAAATCGCTGACTGACCGTTCCGTCACCGACTTCGTCAACTTTTTTAAGTTGGAAAAGGCCCGCCACTTGCTGGCTGCCGAGCGGATGACGATCGCCGAGATCGCCTATCAGTGCGGCTTTTCCGATCCGAAATACTTCAGCCGCGTATTCAGGAAAGCGTACGGTTATCCGCCCAGCGAATATCTGCAGCGCAACGTTTCGCCCGACGTTATCGACCCGGCCGGCCTGAAAGATCGCCTCAATTGAGCCGGCGCGATGCAACGGCCACGCACACGGAAACACAAAAAATATTTACAATTGTCAAAGAGACACTTTAGTATATCTTTGTAATCACCGCGCACCGGCTCCTTCGGTCGCCGGCCCTTACCGATCATGCAGCATTCCCGATTCCGCATACCATCCTACCGGCCGACGGGGGCCTCCGGTTCCGGCGACAGTGCCGGTGGGCGCGCTATTCGGAAGCGCCCTGCTTGCTGGTCGAATCCTTCCTCCACCCAAATTGCTAGGCCTTGACCGTACTCGCTACCATCGACTGGATCATCATCGTCGCGTATTTCACCCTGATTCTGGGCATCGCCTGGTGGGTCATCAGCCAGAAGTCCGACACCTCCGACGACTACTTTCTCGCGGGCAGGAACCTCGGTTGGTTCGTGGTCGGCGCCTCGATCTTCGCTTCCAATATCGGCTCGGAGCACCTGGTGGGGCTGGCCGGTTCCGGAGCCACGGACGGGGTCGCCATGGCCCATTACGAGTTACACGCCTGGTGCCTCCTAGTGCTGGGGTGGGTGCTGGCGCCTTTCTACATGCGGTCGAAGGTCTTCACCATGCCGGAGTTCCTGGAACGGCGCTTCTCCCCCGCCGCCCGGGTGGTGCTGTCGCTGATCAGTCTGGTGGCTTACGTACTTACCAAGGTCGCGGTGGGCATCTTCGCGGGGGGCATCGTCTTCGGCGTCCTCATGCCCGAAATCTCCTTTATGGGGCTCGACAGCTTCTGGATCGGCTCGATCCTGGTGATCATCCTCACCGGAGTCTACACCATTCTGGGTGGGTTGAAGGCCGTAGCCTATACGGAATCCATTCAGACGGTGATCCTGATCCTCGGCTCCGTCCTGGTGACCTACTACGGCCTCGACGCCCTGGGGGGCTGGGGCGAACTCCGGCGCATCGCGGGTACCGAGATGTTCAACCTCTGGAAGCCGATGGTGCCGGAAGGAATAGAAAGCACCTGGGAGCCGGTCATTTCCGAAACCCGGATGGCCTGGTACTTCAACAGTAACTACCCCTGGCTGGGGATGCTATTTTGCGCCCCCATTATCGGCTTGTGGTACTGGTGTACCGATCAGTACATCGTGCAGCGTACCCTCGGGGCGGAAAGCCTCACCGAGGCGCGTCGCGGTACCATCGCCGCCTCCCTCCTCAAACTGCTACCGGTCTTCATCTTCATCATTCCCGGCATGATTTCCTTCGCCCTCGCCAGCAGTGGGAAGATGCAAGTCATCAGCGACGCCCTGCTCGATAGCAACGGCGAGCTGGTGACGGAAAACGCCCAGCAGGCCTTTCCGCTGCTGGTGGCCACCGTCTTGCCGGTGGGTATGCGCGGCATCGTGGTGGCCGGACTACTGGCCGCGCTGATGAGCTCCCTGGCCGGCGTGTTTAATGCCTCCTCTACCCTGTTCACCATGGACTTCTACTCGAAGTTCCGGCCCAACGCCAGTGAAGCCAGCCTCGTTCGCATCGGCCGCTTCGCTACGGCCGCCATGGTGGTGATCGGCCTGGCGTGGATCCCGGTTATCCAGGGCAGCCGCGGACTTTACGATTACCTGCAGAGCGTGCAGGGCTACCTGGCGCCCCCTATATTCGTGGTCTTCTTCTTCGGGGTGTTCAACAAACGGCTCAATGCGCAGGGGTGCCTTTGGGCCCTGGGGGTCGGCTTTGCCATGGGCTTGTTTCGCCTGGCCATCGACACCCCCGTTGCCCTGGGCGAAAACTTCGCCTACACGGAAGGCTCCTTCTTCTGGTTCGTCAACAACATCTTCTTCCAGTACTACAGTTTGCTGATCTTCCTCGTTTGTGCCGCCGTGATGGTGGGCGTCAGTTACGCCACCCCCGCCCCGGCTTACGAAAAGATCGCCGGACTCACTTATGGCACGCTGTCGGACGCCGACCGTGCGGAGACGAAAGCCAGCTATTCGAAGGGAGACGTGATCTGGTCGGGCGTGGTCGTGGTACTCATTCTGATCGCCTACGTTTACTTTAGCGGCTGATTCCGACTATAATCCTCCCTCACCGCTTCTTTTTTGCGCCGGAGCGCAGGAGCAATCAATCCAAGACATGCGAAAATTTCTTCCCCTCTATCTTTTTCTCTGCCTGACGTACGCCTGTGGGGGCGATACGAATACGGAACCGGCCGCTGCTACCGAAGCAGCCGCCGCACAGGATTCCGTAACCGTCACCACCTTCGGCACCGCCCCCGAGGGAGAAGCCAGGCTGTTCACACTCACCAATGCGACCGGCATGGAGGTCGACATCACCAATTACGGGGGCATCGTCACGAGCATCCGCGTGCCCGACCGGGAGGGAAATATCGCTGACGTAGCGCTCGGCTTCCCGACACTGGAAGGCTACCTCGGTGAGGACCCCTACTTCGGCGCCCTCATCGGCCGCTTCGGCAACCGCATCGCCAACGCTACCTTCCAACTGGAAGGGGAATCCTACGAGCTCCCCGCCAACGACGGTCCCAACACCCTACACGGAGGTCCCGGAGGCTTCCACACCAAGATCTGGAACGCCACCCCCACCGAAGATGGCAACGGCGTAGAATTGCAGCGAACCAGCCCCGACGGCGAGGAAGGCTTCCCCGGCAACCTGGACGTAACCGTCCGCTACACCCTCACCGACGATAACGAACTGCGGATCGAATACACGGCCACCTCCGACCAGGCTACCCCCGTCAACCTGACCAACCACAGCTACTTCAACCTCAGCGGCGAAGGCTCTATCCTGGACCACGTTCTCACGATCGACGCCGACGCCTTTACGCCCGTCAATAACACCCTGATTCCCACCGGCGAACTGCGCGCGGTGGAAGGCACCCCCTTCGACTTCCGGGAGCCCACCCCGATCGGCGAGCGCATCGAGGCCGACAACGAGCAATTGGGCTTCGGACAGGGCTACGACCACAACTGGGTACTGAACAGCGGCGGTGGCGGTCTCGCTTCGGTCGCCACGCTTTACGATCCTTCTTCCGGACGGGTGATGGAAGTACTCACCACCGAGCCCGGCCTCCAGTTTTACTCCGGTAACTTCCTCGACGGCTCCCTGACCGGTAAGGATGGTATCAACTATGAACTGCGGACCGGCCTCTGCCTGGAGACCCAGCACTTCCCCGATTCCCCCAATCAGCCGGAATTCCCCTCCACTACCCTCGAGCCGGGCGATACCTACTCTTCCGAAACGGTTTACCGCTTCTCTACCCGCGAGGAATCGAAGTAAGCGCCTGTTTGGGTTTTCCGCTCCGGTCGTTGGATCAAATGGCGACCTGCTTGGAAACGGGACGCGGTAAATAGCGCTGCTATCTACCGCGTCCCTTAAATCCGTCAGGGTGTTAAGCGGCCATTTACAGCCCGCCGAGAAGGTTCCAGTCGAGCAATAAGGTACCCGTTGCGGAGATCGTACCGGCCAGGTGGTGGCTATTCAGCTTGGGATCGAATCAGGCTTTCCGTGAAATCCTCCATGACCCGGTCTGCACCCCGGGCCATGGCGTAAGTGTCGGAATAGCTTCCGATCAATTCCCCGTTGTCGGCGTACACTAGTGATGCGGAAAAGGAGTAAAGGGACGCCCCTTCACCGGAATAACTGTACTTGAGCAGGTACTGTACGTCCGGATCTTCGTACAGGCGCTGATAGACAGTGCCCCGTTCGGTGCGAAAAACGGTGGTGTCACCCGTTTCGTAACGCAGCGACGCTACCGGCACGCTCGCGCTGACCAAACCGTTGGAATACACGGTGAACCCCGCATCGGCCAGGGCCCGCTCTACGAACAGTTGTACCGGATTGCCCGGGTCACCGTGGACGGCGCGTACCGTCCCACCCCGTGGTATGTCGAGCAGGTTCATTTCCCGGGCCGGCCGATAGTTTCGTGCCAGGTAGACCGGCAGGCAGGAGGAGAAAAGAAAAGCGAGTACGATCAGGAGTAGAGGTTTGCTATGCATAGGGCATTGGTTTGCCCAAACATAGCCGCAGTCAGCACCTCCACCCCTTACGGCAACGTTAAACCATTTATCCGCGGTGTTAAGGTTAGGCGAATTCCTGCGCCCCGGCGCCCTGCTATTGGTTCTGCGACGTGAAGTCTAGTAACGCCTGATCCGGGTGGTTACGGACCTCACTTTGCGTGTCCAGGATCATGTTGGCGCCTTCCGCTTCGGTGTACTTCGGCCACTGCGGCAAACCCGGATGATTCGGATCGCCGGTGCGGGCGAAGTTGATCCAGGCCTGGCTCACGTCTTCGGCCAGGGCGTGAGCTTCCTCCCCACCCCCGGTCATCTGGTCGCAGCGGTCGATGTTGTCGAAGACGAAGGGCAGCTCCATACAGTGCATGGCCTTGAAGCGGCCGTCCATGACCGGAGATTGCCAGGTGAAGAGGTACATGTAGACGGGTGCTCCGCCGGGAATGGCCGATTTGAGGTTGGCCTGGTGGACCGCCCCGGGCCGGAAAAGCATGTCGACGTCCATCAAATCGGTGGGGCGGGTATCGTCGGGGTAGGCCTCCTTAACGGCGGCCAGGTAGTTCTCCAGGTTTTCGCCGTATTGGTTGCCCAGGTATTCCAGTACGGCCTCCTCTTCCGCGTAGGACATCTCCCGGCTGCGCAACGATGGCATGAATTCGTTCTTGACCGTACCGATGAGCAGGGGAATGTCTTTAGATAACGCCAGGGCTTCCGGCGCGTACATCTGGTAGGGAAGGACTTCCCCGTCTACGCTGGGGCCCCAGCTCAGTCCGAAGCCGGGAACGGTTTCGCCGCCATCCGCGAGGCGCTTCGAGACGACCTGAATGGCCCGCTGCCCGGCGGCCACCAGCGTATCGAAGGGCACAGACTGAATCCGGTCGATGCTGCCCGCATCCAGGCCGAGCTGGGCGACCGTTTCCGCGCCGAGCGCCCGGGTAGTTTCCCGCGTCAGGAAGCCGCCGCGGAAGGCGCCGCTCTGATTGACGGCCTTGTGAAATAAGCCTTGCGCGGAGGGCATGGCCATCAGCGTATTGACCTTGGCTCCCCCGCCGGACTGACCGAAAATCAGCACGTTGTCGGGGTCGCCACCGAAGTTGGCGATGTTGTCGCGTACCCACTCGAGGGCCAGGCGGGCGTCGACCATGCTGTTGTTGGCGGAGGTGGCGTATTGCTCTCCGTAAGCGGACAGGTCGAGGAAGCCGAGAATATTGAGTCGGTGATTAATGGAAACTACGACCACGTCACCGTTCTTGGCCAGATTTTCTCCGTGGTAAGAAGGTAACTCTTGCGAGGAGCCGGCAGTGAAGCCGCCGCCGTGTAACCAGACCATCACGGGCCGCTTCTTGCCATCGTCAATGGCGGGGGTCCAGACGTTCAGTACCAGGCAGTCTTCGTTGGGGTAGCCCCAATCGTGGTCGAAAACGAACTCGCTCTCATCGTTCACTGTGGTGGTCGGCGTCATCAGGGGAGCTACCGGCCCCCAGGCCATGGAGCTCCGCGTTTCCTGCCAGGGCTCGGGGGGCGTGGCGGTCTCGAAGCGGGCGGCCCGACCGTAGGGAATGCCCTTATAGGTGTAGATGCCGTCGCGGATGAAGCCGCGCACCTTGCCGGACTTGGTGTCCGTCACGGCGACGTCCCGCCCGGTCTGCACCTGTGCGTGGGTACCTACCGCCATAAGCAGGAAAATAAGGAGAACATAGAGCTTTTGCATGATCGAACATTGAGTTAAGGTAAGCCAGGCACGGGGATCACCCCTCCGGGTAAGTCTGTTGCAGGAATCGGTAGCGGGCGTCGTTTTCCGCCGCTTTCATTTCCGTTGCGGCGTCAATAACCATCACGGGGGGAGATTGCTCGTCTGCCGCCGCAGCCGGCCAATCGGGCAATGCAGCCGCATTTGGATCACCGGTTTTGATGAAATTGGCAAAGTATTCCTGCATGACGCGGGATACTTCGTAGTCGGTTTCGGTCCAGGCGTAATCGTCCACGAGGGGGAGGTTACCCAGGCAGTATTCGATCTCGCTGGCGTGGGGGGCACCAATGGGTTGGGGCGGCGGCGGCGCGCTCTCGTCCCGCTCGACGGTACCGCCCGCCAGCGCGCTCATCCGGCTCTGGTCGACCAGGGGCGGACGCACCCGGCTGAAGAGATAGCGGTAAACCGCCGCGTCGCTGTTCTTCCGGTGTAGGTCGAACCACCGCCAGGTACTGTAGACGATGAAGCGGTCGGACGCCAGGTCGGTGGCCGATTGCTCGATCTCCTCCGGCGAACCGTGGGGATACAACTTCAGCACTTCCGCGTGGCGCTCCGGATAGGTGGCCCGGACCCGCGCGGAATAATTTTCCTCGGAGTAGGCTTGCCCCTGCATCAGGGCCATTCCGGGGATCTCGGCCGAGTTCCAGCCCAGTAGTAAGGGGACCTGTGCTTGCTCCCCCGCGGCAAAAATTTCCGGTAGAGTGCCGGGCAGCAGGTAGCCGTCAACAACCAGCGGAAAACCGAAGCGGCCGGATGCCGTGTACAGCCGGTAGACTTCCAGGGTGCTGAGTTTACGGAGTTCGGCCAGGCTGGTGTAGCCTGCGGCTTCGGCAAACTCCCGGCCGGTTCGTTCCGCCTCGGAGAGCGGTACGGGAGCCAGCGTGGGCTGAATGCCGGCACCGCTTTCCCCGATGGCCCCGGCGATAAGATTCCGCGACAGGGGGGAGGCCATCTGAATGCTTACCGATACCGAGCCCGCCGATTCCCCGGCGATGGTTACGCGGTCGGGATCGCCACCGAAAGCCGCGATGTTGTCGTGGACCCACTGCAGGGCGGCTTGCTGATCCAGGAGGCCGTAGTTGCCGGAGGCACCGTAGTCCGCTTCGGCGCTGAGCTCCGGATGGGCCAGGAAGCCGAAGATGTTCAGCCGGTAATTGACGGTGACGGCCACGATACCCTTCTCCGCCATGCTGCTGCCGTCGTAGCGGGGCTCGCTACCATCGCCGGCTACGAATCCGCCACCGTAAAAGTATACCATCACCGGTAAGGCGGCGGTGTCGGACGCGGCGGGCGACCAAACATTGAGGTAGAGGCAATCTTCGCTCATTCCGGAGGAACGGAAGTCCATATCCCCGAAGACGGGAGGCTGCACCGCACGGGCCCCGAAAGCCTTGGTCTCCCGAACGCCTTCCCATGCTTCCACCGGCCGGGGTGCCCGCCACCGCAGGTCGCCGACGGGGGGAGCGGCGAAGGGAATGCCCAAATAGGTTTGCACGCCGTTGCGCGTATCGTACAGTCCCTCTACCGTACCGGCCGCGGTGGTTGCCCGAACCGGAATACCGTAGTTGTGTTGGGCGGTGACCGATGCGTGTGTCATCAGGGAGAGGAGTAAAAGGAGGTAAGTGAATTTCATGGCAGGGGATGTAGAAACGAAGGATTCGGTCATTGTCTCACCGTGAGACAATGATACGTATCTTTCGCGAATTCGCCCCCATCCTCCTCCTGTCTATCTTACGGCCGCATGCGCCTTGACCCTCCTCCCGCTTTCCTGCCCCACCTGGCTTACGATTCGGTCATTTTCGGCTATTCGGACCTGAAGCTGAAGATCCTGGTGATGGAGTACCACCGTACCAACTGGTTTGCCCTGCCGGGCGGCTTCGTTGGAGTGGACGAGCCCCTCGACCGGGCGGTACGCCGCGGGCTTTACGAGCGGACCGGCCTAAAGGATATCTTCCTGCGCCAATTTCAAACATTCGGGAGCCTGGAGCGCCACGACCCGGCGGCCATGCGGCAAATCATCGAGCGGAGTGGCTATTCGGTGGACGACTACGGCTGGATGCTCGACCGCTTCGTTTCCATCGGGTACTATGCATTGATCGATTTCCGCTCCGTTCACCTGCGCCCCGACGCCCTCTCCGATTCCATTGGATGGTACGATATCGATCGGCTACCCCCGCTGCTGTTCGACCACGCCAAGATGGTGGAGCAGGCACTGGCCACCCTGCGGCAAAACCTGGAAGCCAATCTGGTGGGTAAAAACTTGCTACCCGGCCGGTTTACGATGAAGGAACTGCAGCTCGTCTACGAGGCAATCCTGGGAGAACCCCTACCCCGTTCCAGTTTCCAGCGCAAGATGCTCGCCTCCGGCCACCTCCGCCGACACGAAAAACTCCAGGAAGGAAAGGCCCACAAAGCACCCTACCTCTACAGCTTTACCGGAGAAAGCGACAGCTAATCGGCCGGGCTACGCTCGCCGGACCGAACTTTGGAAGCCGAATACGTTACAGCGACATGGATATCAAGAATTTCAACGCTACGATGCGCTACAATGCCTTCGGCACCACCGGCTGGCAGGTGTCCAAGATTGCGCTCGGCACCATGACTTTCGGGCAGCAGAATACGGAACAGGAGGGGCACCGGCAATTGGATTTCGCGCTGGAACGCGGGATCAATATCATCGACACGGCCGAAATGTACTCCATCCCACCCCGGGCCGAAACCCAGGGAAGTACCGAACGCATCATCGGTACCTGGAACCGCGCACGCAAGCGGCGGCAGGATTTCTACCTGGCGACGAAGATCGCGGGCCCGGGCGGAATGGCCGACCATATCCGGCCAGACATGGGGTACGCCGGCGGTCAGCTCCGCTCCGCCGTTAACCGTAGCCTGGAACGTTTGCAGACGGATTACATCGACCTCTACCAGCTCCACTGGCCGGAACGGCAAGCCAACTTTTTCGGCACCCGCGGCGTCTCCGCCCTTGATGGATGGGAGGACAACTTCCTGACCGTGATGCAGGACCTACAGGCCCTGCAACGGGAAGGGCTGATCCGCGAATGGGGCATGAGCAACGAAACCGCCTGGGGGCTCATGCGGGCCCTGCACCTGGCGGAGGTCAACGACCTGCCCCGACCGGTCAGCATCCAGAACCCCTACAGTCTCCTGGCGCGGGGTTTCGAAGTAGGCCTGGCGGAAGTTTGTTTGCGGGAGAACGTGGCCGGATTCCCCTATTCGCCGTTGGCGATGGGGCGACTGTCGGGGAAGTACCTGCGCGGGGAGGCCGACCCCTCGAGCCGCTTGAACCAGTTTACCCACTATACCCGCTACAATAGCGAGAATTCCCTGGCCGCGACCCAAGCCTATGCGGCAATCGCCGAGAAACACGGCCTGAACATGAGCCAGATGGCCCTGGCATTCGTCACCGATCGCGCCTTCACCGCAAGTACCATTATCGGTGCGACGAATCTGGAGCAACTCACCGTGAATATCCATAGCATCTCCCTTTACCTGAACGAGGAAGTGTTAAAGGATTTAGAGGAAGTACAGAATAGATTTCCCAATCCGGCCGTTTGACGCAGCATAATGCGAACGCTATTGTAGTTTCGCGCCCCATTGATAAAAAACGTCTATGCAATTATCTGTTGAGCGTAAGCCGCTTCGTCTCTTCGGTGACTCCAGTCGCGTAATCGGTCGGTTCTTTTGGGCGGGGAAGGACCGCGCCTACCAACTGATCGATCGCATCATCGATATGGACGAGCAGGAAACTCACGACACGCTCATGCGTACGCTCCGGGATTTTGCCCGCCGCCACCGGAATACCATCGGTATCTTCCGCCGCCACCTTACCGCGGCGCTCGACCGGGTGCCGGAACAGCGGGAAAAGGTCTTACGGCTCAGCGAGGAAAAGCAGGCCCTGATCGGCGCCTACTTTACCCATGAATATAGCATAGAGTCCGCCGCCTTCTTCAATCCATCGGTCGTTGCGGCGCTCGATCAGACCGGACTGGAGGAAGGGCAAATGCGCATCGTCATGAGCATGCGGGCGGTAGGGGAAGGGCATACCTCCTCCATCGTCTTTCGCAATATCGTCCTGGACAAAGACAACAACCCCCGCGCGGAACCTACCAACCCCTTCGTCGGGCTGGCCGAGCGCATCTACTACTCCCAGTACACGAAGAAAGAATTCTACACGCGCTGCCACGCCAACGAGGCGGTGGACGAGGCGATGTACGAAAAACTGATCGGCGAGCTGCCCGATAATTTCAACCACCGGGAGCTGTACGAAAGATACTGGCACCTGTGGAACCAGTTGGACAGTGACAGCGACGAACGCGACCAGTTGAATCACCTGATGACGGTTGCCGACCGCTACTACGAGTCGCACTTCAGCCTCGACACCGACATCAGCGAACGGGTACTCTACCCCATGATCGACTTCGAAATGAATGGAATGGAGGACGCCCGCTTCCTACAATTCGTGAACGAGGACGGCAGTACCGTCTATTACGGCACCTACACCGCCTACAATGGCAAGCAGATCCGGCCGATGATCATCGAAACGACGGATTTTTACAGCTTCACCATACGTCCGGTATACGGGGATGCCGCGGTCAATAAGAACCACGCCATCTTTCCCCGGAAGATCAACGGCAAGTATTACGTGCTCTGCCGCGTCGACGGCATCAATAATTTCATCGTCAGCAGCGACCGCCTCCAGGTGTGGGACGACGCGGTTAAGCTCTCCGAACCGAAATTCTCCTGGCAGCTCTTCCAAGTCGGCAACTGCGGGGCACCCCTTGAGACGGAAAAAGGATGGCTGGTAATCACCCATGGCGTAGGGCCGATGCGGCGGTACTGCCTGGGAGCTATGCTACTGGACCTGGACGACCCGACCAAGATCATTGGGGAACTCGAAGAGCCGCTGATCAGTCCCATGGACGATGAGCGGGAAGGGTACGTACCCAACGTGGTGTATAGCTGCGGCAGCATCATCCACAACGGCGAAGTATTCATCCCCTACGGAATCAGCGACGAGGCGGCACGCTTCGCTACGGTGAAACTGGATAAGCTGCTCGATGCCCTGACGGCTTAAAGACTAGCGGCTCAGGATCTTGTCGTAGACATCGATGTAATTGTCTACCATCCGTTCCACGCTGAACCGGTCGCGGGCCGAATCCGCAATTTCCCGCCGATGAAGATCTCCACAGGCTGATACCAGGTCAACGGCTCCTTCCACCGAATCGGTGAGGTAACCGGTTTTACCGTGGTCGATGAGCTCGGGCATGCTGCCGCGATCGAAGGCAATTACCGGTGTGCCGGTCATCATGCTTTCGGCTACGCTGAGTCCGAAGGGCTCCTCGAAGGAAATAGGATGCAGGAGGGCGTACGCACCACCGAGTATCCGATCACGCTCGTCGGGGCCCACGTTGCCCAGATAGCGCACGTTCTCGTCGTCGATGTGCGGGGCCACCTTATCCCGAAAGTAGTCGTGATCCTGAATCAGGCCGGCAATCCACAGGGGTCGCTTAGCGCGTTTCGCGATGGCGATCGCTTCCGCCGCCCCCTTATCGGGATGGATCCGGCCGAAATAGAGCAGGTAATCACCACCCTCCCGGTTGACGGTGAATTGGTCGGGGTCCACGCCATTGTAGACCGTGGCGATGTAGTCGATCCGATCGTCACGGTCCGAATCGCTGATGGAAACGTAATCCGTCGAATCGTTGTATCGCTCGTATACCGGGACGATTTGCTCACTGCTGAACCCATGGATGGTGGTGACCATCGGCGTGTTTACCAGCGGGGCGTACCCCAAAGGCATAAAATCGAACTGGTTGTGAATAATATCGAATGCGTTCGCGACTCCCATAACCTGACTGATGTGGAGGTATTCCAGGACTTTTGGGTCCTGGCCCTCCCGTTCTGCGTAGCCCGCCGCCGTCGTGGCTACCAATTTTCCGGCGGTACGACTGGTCGCGGTGGCGAACAGCGTCACATCAATTCCTCGCTTCACCAGCCCTTCGGTCAAGTGGCTGGTTACCTGCTCCCACGGACCGTAGGCGGCCGGCGGAGTAGACCAGGCGATGGGGGCCAACATGGCTACCTTCACCCGGCCGTAATTTTCTTCACTTCCTCGGCCAGCGATGCCAACTGTTCGGGCAGGGCGAAACCGTTCAGTAGTTTTTTCAGTGCGCTGTCGGTGTCCTCGTCCCCTTCGTAGCACGGCTCGGCGGGATCCTTCCGGCAGTAGTTGTCCATTTCTACCCGACTGATCAGGTAAGCGAGCAGGCTTTCTGCCCCCTGATTGTAATTAACACCCGCCTCCATCAGCCCATCGTAGCAACCGCCCGACTGCGGATTGTACATCGACGCCATCATTTCATTCTGCCCGGTAAACCAGGCGAAGGCCGTCTTCAGATTCTTGCCATGGTGCCGGGTTTCCGGATGCATGCAGGCCTCACTCAGCAACAATACCATGGCCATCGCGTCCACCGGCTGTTGATCGAAGCGGGGGCGGTCGCAATCCTGGATGTAGGGTTCGTGGCAGCCAACCGGGTAGAGGACGCCATCCGTAATGGATTCGGCAACCAGAAAATCGGTAGCCTCGGCGGCAACCACGCGCAGGCGATCCTTATTGAGATGGCGCAACGCGCGGAAAAGGGCCATCGGAAGGATACCGTTGCTGTAGGTCAGGTAATTCTCGAACCAGTGCCACTGGTCGGTCCGGGAATCCTGGTAGTGATCTACGAGACGGTTGCAGCTGCGGTCCAGCAAATCCAGCATGGCTTCGTCGCCGGGCTTGTGATCCAGGAAATACGTGAGCGAGATGATTCCGTAGGCTAGCGTCCGCGGGCTGCGCATCGATTCCAGATGGCCGATGGCGCGGATGAAGATTTCCTCCAGCAACTGCCGTTGATCGGGGCGCGGGGGATTGGCATAGCAGTAGCTAACCCCCCACAGGGCACGACCGTAGCTGTCTTCGGAGCCGAGCTTGTCGAGGAAGCGCCGGTCGAAACTCATGAAATTCCGGAAGGTACCGTCCTGATTCTGGGCGTGGTAAACGTAGGCGATATAGGTATCGGCCAGTTTCAGCAAGGCTTCGCGGTCGCCGAGCCCCTTCCGGAGCAGCATCCCGGTAAGCAGCAGCGCGCGCCCGTTGTCGTCAAGGCAGTAGCCTTCATGACGATTCGGCGTGGCATACTTAGCGTGCTGCAGGATGCCGCAATCGTCGGTCAAGCGAAGCAGGTGATCCAGTTTCAGCTGAGGGAGGGATACGGTGACCGCTGTTTCCTGGCGGAAGCGGGCGTAGGCGACCTTGGCCTTCCCGAACACCCGCAGGTATTGCTTCCCGATGCGGGGCCACAGCAGATGCTCGCCGTAGGTGGCCGCTCGTTCCCGCATGGCGGACCGTTCCGTCTCGTTATCCAGCAGTTCGAGTATTTGGTCCGCCAACGCCGCGCTGTCGTTGAAGGGGAAAAGCTTTCCCCTGCCCCCCTGTAGTAGTTCGGTGGCGTGCCAAAAGGGCGTGCTGACGATCGCCGCGCCGGCACCTACCGCGTAAGCGAGGGTGCCACTGGTGATCTGGGCCTCATTCGGATAGGGCACGACGTAGACGTCGGCTGCCCGTAGACAGTCGAATAGCTCCTGTTCGTCGGCGAATTTGCTGATCATGCGAAGGTTATCGGCAACGCCTAATTCGCTGGCCAGCTCCTGAAGATAATTTCGGTATTCTTCGCCATTGCTGCGTAGCACGTGGGGGTGGGTTTTGCCCAGTACTACGTACAAGGTATTGGGGTGCCGTGCTACGATGGCTGGCAGCGCCCGAATGGACGTTTCAATACCCTTGCCCCGGCCCAACAAACCGAACGTAAACAATACCCGACGATCCTGCCAGCCGTGACGTTGGCGGATGAGGTCTATCGGGTCGGATTCGATAACCGGAACACCGTGCTCGATCACGTCGATTTTCTCCTCCTCGATCCGGAAAACGTCGCGTAGCAGTTCGCGGGCCAACTGGGACATTACCACGATGGACTGGGCGCGGCGACCGATGCGGCGCAGGACGCTCCGTTGACCGTAGCTCGGTTCTTTAAGTACGGTGTGGAAGGTTACGATCACCGGGATACGAACGCGGTCCAGCAAGTGAAGAATGTAGGCCCCGTCATCCCCACCGAAGATGCCGTACTCGTGCTGGAGGAGGAGGAGATCGAAATCGTTTTCGTTGAGGTAATCTGCGGTATCCCGGTAATCCTGGATAAGCTGCGGAGGAATACACCGGCTTACTTCCTCGGGGTACTGATGGTCGTCTGCCGGGTCCTCCATGGCGATGATTTCGGCAAACTCACTTACTTCACCAGCCTTCAGGTTGCTCAGGATGGCCAGAGCGAGACTGTGAGTAAAGGTGCCGATTCCGCAGGCTTTTGGAGGGTAATTTCCCAGTAAGGCGATCTTCATTGGCGTAGGACGGTGTTGTTCTGTTTGGTAAGGCAATACAATATGTCCAACCCCCTTTTTCAAGGGTTGGTTCGAGCTCGGACTAGGGTACCGCCTTCGAAAATGTGCATTTTATACTCAGAGCGTGGCTGGCACTCACTTCTGAGATATGCGAAATTTTGTTCCCGTTGGTTTTAGCTATTCGTCCGTCGACAACCGCGCATTTTTCTGGCCCAGCCCTGGTTTGCTATCTTTGCCCCCGAAACGCACAGCTTACCATGGCCAAAAAATTACAACGGGGTAAACCCAGCAGCAGCGACCTGAAGAATGGCCTCAGCGCCCTTTTCCCGGGCCAGCGGCTCGATAAGGCCAGCGAGGAGGAAACGATCAAGGCCCTGAGCCGCAACTTCGCCATGCTCCCCATCGATAACGTCAGCCCCAACCCCGACCAACCCCGCCAGGAGTTTGAGAAGGAGTCGCTGAAGGAATTGGCCGACAGCATCCGCGTCCACGGCATCATCCAGCCGATGACCGTCCGCCACATGGGTGACGGCTCCTACCAGATCATCAGCGGTGAGCGGCGATTCCGCGCCAGCCAACTCGCCGGGCTCCGCGAGGTTCCCGCCTTTATTCGCACCGCCAACGACCAGACGCTGCTCGAGATGGCGCTGATCGAGAACATTCAGCGAGAAGACCTGAACCCGATGGAGGTGGCCTACTCCTACCTCCGCCTCCAGGAGGAATTCGACCTGACGCAGGAAGAGCTGGCCCGTCGGGTAGGGAAAAAGCGGTCGACGATTACCAACTACCTGACCATACTAAGCACCTCCAACCGGGTGCGGCAGGCCATCAAGGACCGCAAGATCAGCATCGGCGCGGCGAAGACGTTCTCCGGCATCAAGGACATCGGCCAGCAGGAAACTTTCCTCGACGACATCCTCTCCCACCCCAACTGGTCGGTGCGCGACATCGAACGGGAAAGCCGGGTGTACAAGAATAAGAACAAGGCCAACCGTGCCGCACCCCCCAGCAACGACGACGCCCGCCGGGTCGAGCAGTCCTTCGCGGAGTTCTTCGGCACCAAGAAGGTCAAGGTCAAACTCGATAACGCCGAGGGTCGCTCCGGAACGGTCACCCTCCGCTTCGAGAGCAGGGAACAACTCGATCAATTTTTTAAGGCGGTCGAATGAGCGGGGGGCCAGCCGATGGGCAACCAAAACCCGGAAAGGGGTATCAATGAACTATATGGGAAGCTGGATACGAGGTCCTTGGGTATTGGTCGGCATGCTGTTGCTGGCAGGCGCCGCTCCTGCGTCCGCGCAATACGATCTGGAACGGGATACCCTCCAGATCTCCGACGAACCCCTGACCCTTAAGGAAATAAACGCCAGCCCGAAACGGGCCCTGCTCTGGTCCATCATCCCCGGCGGCGGCCAGGTTTACAACCGCGCCTGGTGGAAGGTGCCCATCGTCTACGGCGGTCTGCTGGGCATCGTGGCCGTAGCCGACTACAATCAGAATCTCTTCGGTCGGTACAACCGGGCCATCGAGCAGCGCTGCCTCGGCGATGGCTTCGTTATCGTGGTCCCCTACGAAAATTGCATCACCACGCCTAACGAGCCCGGCCTCGTGGAAGTCTCCACCCAGGCGCTGATCGCAGAGAAGAATAACGTGAATCGGAACCGCCAGACCGCCTACGTTTTCATTATCGCCGGCTACGTACTCCAGGCGGTGGAGGCCTTCACGGACGCCCACCTGAAAGATTTCGACATTGATGACGACCTCAGCTTGCGCATCGGTCCCGTCATCAGCCCGGAAACCGGCGCCGGCGCGGGGCTGACGCTGCCATTGGGTGCCGACCGGAATAGAATCCGTCAGGAAAATCGGGTTAGCGAGCTGACGGGGCGCTAAGCAGACGCTCGACCACGGCTTCCGCCAGTCCCGCGCGGGTCGACTGACTCAACTGCACCCGCCGCAGGGGCTCATTGGCCGTCTGGGCGAAAGCAGCCCAAACGTGGTAATTGCCGAGCTGATCCTGCTCACAGTAGACGCCTAACGGCATGGAGCAGCCTCCCTCCATGAGATTGAGCACGGTCCGTTCAACGTTGGTGCACTCCCCTACCACGGGATGATGGAACAGGGAGAGTCTTTTCCGGATCTCGATATCTTCCTCCCGGCACTGTACCGCCATTACGCCCTGTCCCGGAGCGGGTACGAATTCCCGCGGTGAAGGCTCGATAACGTGGAGGCCGGAGAGATCCAGGTCCAGCCGTTCCAGCCCGGCGGCGGCCAGCACCACGGCGTCCAGTTCGCCGCTCAGGGCCTTCTTCATGCGCGTCGGCACGTTGCCCCGGATATCGACGGGTAAGAGGCCGGGATGGAGATCCTTCAGGATGGCTTTGCGACGGTTACTGCTGGTACCGATGGTGGCATTATCAGCTAGGCCGAAGGGTTTGCCCTTGACTACCCGATCCGGGTGGACGAGGATGCGGTCACCCACCGAGGCGCGGTAACTCAGCGCGGCAAGCACCAGCCCCTCGGGGTGGTTCGTCGGCAGATCCTTGAGGCTGTGGACCGCACAGTCGATCCTGCCCTCCAGCAGGGCATCCTCGATCTCCTTGGTGAAAAAGCCTTTACCCTCCAGTTTATCGAACCCGAGGTGCTGCACCCGGTCGCCCTGGGTCTTGATGATCTCCAGCTCGCTCTCGATACCGTGCTTCCTGAGCTCGGCCTGTACGAAGTGGGCTTGCCAGAGGGCGAGCCGGGAGCCGCGGGTTCCTATTCGGATCATATCTTTCAATTGGTGAATTAGTGAAGGACTGAATTGGTGAATTACGCGCAGTAGCTGCGGTCCCATTCACTTACTCAGTCATTCACCCATTCTGTCGTTTAAAACTGGGCTAGCCGGGGCGCCCGGGGAAAAGGAATAACGTCACGAATGTTGCCCATGCCCGTGATGAACTGTACGATCCGCTCGAAGCCGAGTCCGAAGCCGGCGTGCGGACAGCCCCCGAAGGTGCGCAGCTGCAGGTACCATTCCAGTTCGTCGGCGTGGACGTTCATTTCCGCCATCCGCTGCCGGAGCCGGTCTTCCCGCTCTTCCCGCTGGCTGCCGCCGATCACCTCTCCGATGTAGGGGAAGAGCACGTCCATGGCGGCTACGGTCTTGCCGTCGTCGTTCTGCCGCATGTAGAACGCTTTGATGTCTTTGGGGTAGTCGCGTACGATCACCGGGCGCTGGAAGTGCTTCTCCACCAGGTACCGCTCGTGCTCGGCCTGGAGGTCGGTTCCCCAGGAAAGGTCGAACTCGAATTTTCCCTTCTTGTAGGTCTTCGACTGCAGCAGGATATCCAGCGCCTCCGTGTAGGTGATGCGCGCGAAGTCGTTTTCCACAACGAAGCGGAGGGTATCGATCAATCCCATCGGCCGCCGATCGGTGGCCTTCATGTTCTTTTCCAGCTCCTGGATGCGCTCGTCTAGAAACTGCAGGTCCGCCGCGTAGTGCTCCAGGCAGTAGTTGATGAGGTACTTGACGAAGTCCTCGGCCAGGTCCATGTCGTTCTCGATGTCGGCGAAGGCGATCTCGGGCTCGATCATCCAGAACTCGGCCAGATGGCGGCTGGTGTTGCTGTTCTCCGCCCGGAAAGTGGGGCCGAAGGTGTACACCTTGCCGAGCGCCATGGCACCGATCTCGGCCTGTAGCTGACCGGAGACCGTCAGGTTGGTCGCCTTGCCGAAGAAATCCTGATTGTAGTCGATCTTGCCGTCTGCCGTGCGGGGCGGGTTGGTCGGGTCGAGCACGGAAACGCGGAACATCTCCCCCGCCCCCTCGGCGTCGTTGCCCGTAATGATGGGCGTATGGAGGTAGTAATAGCCGCGGTCGTGGAAGTACTTATTCACCGCGTAAGCCACCCCGTGGCGTACGCGGAAGACCGAACTGAAGGTGTTGGTCCGCATCCGGAACTGGGCGTTGTCGCGCAGGAATTCCATGCTCTGCTTCTTCGGCTGCAGGGGGTAGCGGCTCAGGTCATTTTCGCCGAAGATGGTAATCTCCTCCGCAATGACCTCCACCGCCTGGCCCGCGCCCTGGCTTTCGGCCAACGTACCGGTCACGCCTACGCAGGCATGAAACCCGATGGCCCGGATGGTTTCCTCGTCGAAGCGCTCTCCGTCCACCACCACCTGGAGGGTTTCCGGGCCGCTGCCGTCGTTGATCACCATGAACCGATTGCCGCGCCACGCACGTACCCATCCCATGATGGTGACCCGGGTGTTGACCGGGGGGTCCTGCAACAAAGTCTTGATTTCCTGACGTTCGATCATGGAGGCTGATTTTGGCCCGCAAAGGTAGCAAACGGGCGGCGGCTATTCCTTCCGCGCAAAGTCACAAAGCCGGTTTACCACACAGTGCGCACAGTCGGGGCCCTTCCAGTGGCATACCCGCTGGCCATGGCGCATGAACCCCTGGTGAGAATCGTACACCCGTTGCCCGTCCCAATCGGCCGGGAGGTAAGCCTGAAGCATTCCGGCGGCCTTGTCCAGGGTTGCTTTCGGGGGCACCAGGCCGATGCGCTGGGCCACCCGGAGGTGGTGGGTATCCACTACCAGCGCCGGCATGCGCAGGCGGCTGAAGCTCAGCACGGCCGCGCTGGTCTTTGCCCCTACCCCGGGAATGGCTTCCAGCCAGTCGCGGGCCTCCTGCACCGAAAGGTCAGCCAGAAAATCCAGTGAGAGGCCCCGCCCGCTGCGCGCTTTCACCTGCCGCAATGCTTCCTGGATCCGCGGGGCTTTGACCTCGGGATAGGTCACCGCGGCGATGGCTTCCTGCAGCCGGTCCGTGGGCGCGTCGATCACTTGTTCCCAGTCGGGAAAAACCTCTAGCAGCCGGCCGTACGCCATCCGGGTCACGGCGTTCTTCGTCCGGTGCGACAGCAGGGCGTTGACCAGTTCGCTCAGCGGGTCACGGGTACTGAATGGTACGAAGGGGGCACCGTAGGTCGTGCACAGTATGTCATCGATTTCCAAAGCACGCAGCCGCTCATCCATACTAGCCGATGTCGCAAGCGGGGCCCCAGGTTCCGGATTGCCCGGCTTTGATTAGGTTTGGAACGAAATTCCTTCTTCGTGGACTACTGGCTGCTGCCCGCTTTCTTCTGTATCGCGTTGCTCTACGCATCGGCCGGCTTCGGTGGCGGGAGCAGCTACCTGGCCGTCCTCGCCTTATCCGGGCTGCCGACCGGTGCCATTCGTCCCATCGCGCTCATCTGCAACCTGGTCGTCACCGGCAGTGGCAGCTGGTCCTTCGCCCGTGCGGGGGTGACCCCGTGGCGCCGGGCCTTGCCCCTCATCCTGGCCAGCATGCCCGCGGCTTTTTTGGGGGGGCGGGTGGTGTTACCCCGTCAACAGTACTTATTGATGCTCGGCCTGCTGCTCTTGCTGGCGGGGCTGCTCATGCTATTCGGTACGGCCAAAACGGCCAAAGCGGCAGAAAAAGGGGGGCGCCGGGGCGCGGGTGCCGTAGCCGTTGCCATCGGCGTGCTGGTTGGTTTCGCTTCGGGAGTGGTCGGCATCGGGGGCGGAATTTTCCTCTCCCCGATGCTGTTTCTTAGCCGCTGGGCGGAAGCGCGGGCCATCGCGGCGACGACAAGCCTGTTCATTGCACTTAACTCCCTGGCGGGCCTGGCCGGTCAGTTCAGCGTTGGATTGGAGTGGCGCCCCGGACTTACCGCGGTCCTGGTCCTGGCGGTGGGGGCCGGTGGCTACCTCGGCACCCGACTGACCCTCGATCGTTTCACCCCCCGGACCATCCGAAATGTAGCCGCCCTGCTCATCCTTTTGGTGGGCACCCGGTTAGTATGGTCGAACTGGCTCATCAACCTATGAAGATTCACTGCTTTGGCGCGGCCCGCGACATCGCCGGCGGCTCCAGCCTGCACCTGGAAGACCTCGAGGGGATTACCATCGGTGACCTCCGGCAAAGGCTCGTGACGGCTTACCCCGGATTTGGCGAATTGGTTTCTTTCGCCATCGCCCGCAATGAGGAATACGCCCGCGACGAGGAACGGATTACCCCCGGCGACGAATTGGTCATCATACCTCCCGTAGCCGGTGGATAAGCCCGACGTACACCACGATATTTTGCTCAGCGACCAGCCGCTTTCCCTGGATCAGTGTCGCGACTTCGTAGCACACCCATCCTGCGGCGGCCTGTGTTTCTTCGTCGGCACCATCCGCGACCTCAACCTGGGTGAAACGGTCACCCACCTCGAATTCGAAGCCTACGCCCCCATGGCCATCAAGGAGATGCGCAAGATTGCCGTTGCCGCCCGGGAAAAATTTGGCCTACACGCCGTAGCCCTATACCACCGTACCGGCGATCTGGCGATCGGTGACGTGGCCGTGATCGTAGCCGTCAGCAGCGTCCATCGCAAACCCGCCTTCGAAGGATGCGAATTCGTGATCGACGAGCTGAAAAAGCACGTTCCGATCTGGAAAAAAGAATTCCGGCCGGACGGCAGTCACTGGCTGAATGCGCGACCGTAAGGTTGGGGTACCTCCTACGGCTTGGAGCGGGGTGCTCGACATAGTAGACGGCAACCTAGCTGGAGGTTCGGCCGGCTAGCAAGTCGCTTTTCTCGTGGGCCGATCGAACGGGCAACGCAGCGGATCAGGGAAAAAATAATTAATGAAGTTCGTTACGAATTTTCCGAAGCTTTTGAGAAGGAAGTCATGCGGCCGAGGCATGTATTTACCATTTCAGCTTTGTGAGCTATGAAAAGCTACAACCTTACTGCATTTTTAATGCCCGTATGTATATATAATGGTTGAAAGCCGAAGTAAATACGGGCTTTGGGTTCCCAACGTAACGTTGGCCTTCCCAACTGTAAGCCTCAGGTAGCTATTGGTATGCGCGGTTTTTATTCGCTCGCCCAGCTTAGCTTCTCGACCATTAGGCAAGGCGATAAATCTCCATGATATCTTGTAAAATCTTCCCGAAGTCGATTTTAAGATCGATAAGTTTGCCGGAATGAATGTCAAACACCCATCCGTGGACAAGTATGCCCCGTTCGTTATTCGCCTTTTGGACCGACGCCGTTTTAATTACGTTCACGCATTGCTCCTGTACATTCAGCTCCACTAAACGCTTGTATTTTGCTTCTTCGTCCGTAATACCGTTTAATTCCGCTCTATGCGTCCGGTATACATCACGGATATTTCTTAACCAGGGGTTCAAAATGCCGAGGTCAGCAGATTCCATGGCTGCCTTTACTCCCCCACAGTAATAATGGCCACATACTACAACGTGTTTGACTTTAAGATGGGAGACTGCATAATCAATCACCGACATCGAACTTAAATCGGTGTTGGGAACCATATTGGCGATGTTTCGATGTACAAATACATCACCGGGGCCGAGTCCCATTAGTTCCTCTGCCGAAACTCTGCTGTCGGAGCAACCGACATAAAGAATTTCAGGACTTTGTCCTTTTGACATGTTGGTGAAGTAGTCTGGATCGACATTTAATTTTTCACTTACCCATGCACTATTCTTCTCAAAGATCTTATCAAGCTTCATGTCTTAAATTTTATGCTTTTTTTATTTGACGCTGATGCGCCGGTAGTAAGGTAACACAATTTCTGAAGTGGCCCCATCGCCCAAACGAGGTGCCTGGGGCGGGCAAAACTATGTACAGTTCACATTACGCATATGTTTGGGACCTCTCAAGAGCGATTCCTTTCTTACCACCCCGCTCGAATCGGCTGGAGAATGATCACCGCAGGAGGAGTGCCGGCGGGAGGTAACTGGTTGTCAGTGAGGTGGTCATCTACCCCGTTGTTGAGCCACCCGCCGGTCTCGTGTCTATTGACAAAACAGTTGCTCGTGATTGATGCGGAAGTTGTCAGCCACCCCCATTTTTCCCATGCGCATGGCTTCTCAGGTCGTTAGCAAGGTGTAGCGGATGGCTCCTTTTCCCGTAGCGGTAAGGCCGAAGAACAAGCAGTGTTTCCACCCTAGCGCTAGTGGCCGTACCAAAGGTTTGATGGCGTTGCTGTCTTATTCGATGTCCCGGTTTCCAAGTGCTCCTCGAATCAGAATAGACGTGTCCTACTCCGCCACTACTAAACAGGGCGATTTATATTTACCTAGTATAATTATAGTGGGCAGGCTTGGTTGAAACTTACGTACTTGAGTCGAGCTTAGAAGTACCCGGGTGTTAAGCAGGGGTGGAAGGGGCTTCCCCACCAATCGAATTATCCCCTACTTTTCCCTGGCGACGTGAATCACTGACAGCCCTCCGTGACCCTTCCCGTCCCGCTCGAGCTCGTCCGCTGGAACCGTCGGCTCGCTCGTCCAGTTTTCATCTACAATGAATTTGTAGTAATGTTTGCCGGCGTCTAGATCAAGGTACGTTTCCCACCCGCCATTCACTCGGTACATTGGCGTCGAAAACATGGCCCAATTATTAAAGCTACCGGTAAGGTACACGCGCTCACTGCCTGCATAACCCGGGAGAAAAAACCGGGAGTTACCCGTACGACTGGCTACGGGATGGTTGTACCGCTTACGCGGCATCGCTTCTTGCTCATTTGCCAGTTGTATCAATAGGTAGGCGACTAATTGAGCATTGTACACCTGATCCTTTTCGGGAACGTACTCGTAGAGATCCAAATCGGTGTGATGCACCAGGGGAATGTAGTCTAGCGGGTCCTGAATGAACTGGAAGGCCGGGACGTTGTGATAGTCAAAGAGTTCGTGATCCGTCTGGTTCGCGTACTGTATGGTCAGCGTATTACTCTCCGGAAAGGGCGCCAGATAGGCCTTCAAGTAGGGCTCGATCTCCCGGTTGCCCATGAGGTAGAGTCCCCTGACCTTGCCAGCGCCATTGTCCAGGTTTAAGTACACGGAATGGTCGTGATTGCCCGGCTGAGCAAGGCCGGTAGTGAAGCTGCCGATGTTATCCTCAACGTAGCGCCGGGAGCCCGCAAAGACCTGTTCCTCGCCGCCCCACAGCATCAGCCTGATGGTTCGCTTAGGTTGGACGTTGAGGACTTGAAGTACTCTGAAGGCCTCCACTAGTACTGCACAGTTAGAAGCGTTATCTACCGCACCGGTGCCTGCGTGCCAACTATCTAGATGTGCTCCTACGGTGATGACTTCGGTACCTAATGAATGGTCCCTCCCCCGGATTTCCGCGATGAGATTGACATTAAATTTCGGCTCTTCAAAGTATGTGACTTTGGATTGCAGAGACAGCCGTACCGGTAGCCCCATATCGACCAGACGGGTAATCCGCCCGAAGCTTTCATTGCTGATCACGAAGGATGGCAGCGGCTTGAAGTCTCCCACTTTATCAAATGATGGAAGCAGCGTGTTGCCATCAGCATGGAGCACACCATAGGGCGCTGAACTGGCTTCCACCAACGCGATCACCCCCTGGTTGGCCGCGAACTGTAGGATCTCCTGCCGCTCTTTTTTCCTCTTTTCCCGGTAGTCGAAGACATCGGTAGTGGAACGTCGACCGTGGTAGCCCACCTGAACATCATTCGGGTCGGGGTTGGCCGTAATTGCCAGGCGGTCAGTCACCGAGAGTCTGCGCGTCACCTCCCCTTCCAGGCTGCGGTTTGGTCGGTAGCTACCGTTGACCAGTACTACCTTTCCATCCAGCGTTCCCGGAAAATTATGCAGGTCTTGAAGTTGGTCGACGATCAGAACTTCCCCCTCCTGCTGCCCGTTCGTGCCGGAACTGTAAGCAAGAGGATAGCCGCGCACCGAGAATCGAGCGGGAGCTGTGACGGCGAGGTGGTGATCGAGTACATTCCACCCCCGGTGACCATCATCAAAGGTTTCAGTTTATACGGTATCGACACCGTAGGTTTTCAGTTCCCCGCGCAGCCACTCCACGGCATTGTAATAGTTGGGCGTACCAAGTAGTCGGGGACCATGTACATCAGCCAGGTAGCTGATGGTGCGCATCAATCTGTCACCGTCGACCTTTTGCTGAATCGATTCTAAGGAAGTGGAAGACACGCTCGGTCCTGCCTCGGCTACTACTTCCATGTCACAGTGGGGACACCGACCAGGGTTGCGAAAATACAGCGTATCACAAGTTAAGTCACAGGGGACGCAACGGTACTGGGCGTATCCACTTACCACCAAGCCAAGAACTACCAGAGTGCAGATCAAATGGGTGAGGCTCATGCTTCCAAAGATAGCTGGATGAGCGATATGCGACAAGGGCGTAGAACCCGTACGTTCATCATGTAAACTAGGGGATTTTCAGGCTTCCCCCGCCGGACCATTTCATTGCACTCCCGACCCAGGGTTCGCGACTGGCGATCTCCACTTTTTGGCGCCCCGACCGCCCCCGTGTCAGTGGCAGTGTCCGTGTCTAAAGGCATTCCCACGCTGGCCATCCATTTTCGGCGAGCCTTTTGCCAGGTCGAGGCGCTCCGCAGTGATGGATGGCTGCTGGTTTCGGCCACAGACTGCTATGCACCATGATTTTCAAGGTGGCGCAGCGGGGGTTTTCGGAGGATCTAGGGTATTATTATACCCTAATCGGGTCCACCATGTTACAATATCGTCGCCACCGGTTCGCCATGCTTCGAGTTTTGGCATTCTTTGCATTGGTTAACTTCACCCCCCTTAGCGGCCAGGCAGACTATGTCAATAGCCCGCTGACTTACGGTGATTATGCCGTTGGTTTTGACCATCAAGTTCGGATCGACAGTAGCCGCGTGTAACGCCGGGAACAGGACTATACCGAACGCCTGCAGTTTCGGGAGATCCCGGTGAGTCGGTGGTATCCTGCCAGCGGAACGGGGCAGGAACGCATGCACGTCGGCGACTACCTATCGGTGCTGAAGGACGAGGAGGAATGGGAGGAATTGCCTACTGAATACACGCTCGATTGGTTCTATTACCCGCGCAATGGCGTTACCGAACGGAACGCTACCTACCCCACCCGCGCGTTTAGCCGGGCCACCCCGGCGTTGGGGCGATTCCCGGTCGTGCTATATGCGCCCAGCTACCAAGCTTCCTCCACCGAAAACTTTATGCTCGGCGAGTACCTGGCCAGTCACGGCTACCTGGTGCTTGCGGCCCCCTCCCGCGGTGCGCGAAACCTCCGGCTGACCGGGGGAACCTCGGAGGATGCTGGCGCCCAGCAACGCGACTTAGCGTATCTGTTCGGTATGGCTGCGGGCCTGCCCCAGGCCGACCCGGAGCACGTCTACACGATCGGGTTTAGCTTCGGTGGGCTGAGCAACGTACCCTTCACCATGGTAAACCGCTTCGTGGACGGCGTCATCAGCCTGGACGGTACGATCAAGTATAATCCGTCGGTCGCGGCGGCGGTACCCGGTTTCGACCTAGCCCGTTTCCGGGTGCCCTTCGTTCACTTTCGGCAAAAGCCCATACCGGACACGATACTGGTGGCGGACGGAATCGACCCCGGCCTCGCACAGCGATTCACCTTTTTGGATTCCCTGCGCGACGTACCCGCTTACGAATTCGAAGCACCGGACCTTACCCACGGACAATTTGCCAGCTACGGACTGCTGTTTGCGCCCCGCGACGAACGGCAGGACCGGCCTGTCGAACGCATCCACCTGGGTTACGCGGGGCTCTGCGAAGCCGTGCTTACTACCTTGCAGTACATGGCAACCTACGCTCGCCAGCAACGGTGGGACGACACCGTCTACGTAGCGAAAATCCTCGAGACTGGCCACCGGCTAATGAACCGGTCCACGGTAACCTCCCCGGCGGCCAAACAGGGAATGGCAGATTTTTTCGATCACGTGCGGCAACGGGGCTACGACCAGATTGATAGCGTGTACTCCGATTTTCGACGGGCCCATCGAGCTTTTGCCGTACCGGAGGGCGTGCTCAATACCGTTGGTCTACAGCTTGGCCTGAGTGATGACGAAGCCAAGCAGCAGGCGGGTACGGCGGTACTCGACTTTGCCGTCGAGCGGTATCCGGAGTCGGCTAATCTCCACGACAGCCTGGCTACGGTTTACCTCCATCGCGGGCTTCGGGACCGGGCCATCTACCACTTCGAGCGGTCGCTGATGTTGTTTCCGGGGAACGAGAATGCTCAGCGGCAGTTGCGTAAATTAGAACAGTAGGCCAACCTAACCGGTCATCCTTGCGATTCGAGAATACGCGGTGGCGAACTTGACTCAGCGAGAATACCCCAAGAGGTCTGCGAAATGCAGCGGATTCAGGCTCTCCACTTGGGATACCTGGATGCGTCCCCGTGCATCGACCAGAACCTTACGGGGGATGCCGGTAATATGATAAGCATTGCGTACCGCCGCTACGTCGGTGGCGCGGTACTCTTGCGGCACCAGGGCGTTGGGATTCCTGTCGAGGTAGGCCTTCCACGGAGTACCGCGTTCGTCGACCGAGATACTGACGACCGTCAGGAGCTCTTCAGTCAGAGCGTACGTGGCGAGTGCCTGAACTTGCGGCTTCTCCGCGATGCACGGTGCGCACCAGGTGGCCCAGAAATCCAGGAGCAACGGTCCATCGGCTATCCCGAGCAGCGAAAGCGTATCTCCGGCGGCATTAACCAATCGGATATCCGCGGCTGCTTCGCCTTCCGCGGCGGAGAGGGTACTTGTGTAGGCGGAGCGGTACAGATCGCGGTAGGGATTCGCGGTATCGCCCTCCATAAACTCGGTCACCGCCCGGATGGCCGCGGCCGGACCACTGCGAGTGAGCAAGTACGCCCCGCCGGACAGCAGCTCGTTCAAATAGACACTCTGGTAGAGCCAGCGTAGGTCTTCATTCGGCACCCGCTCCGCCACAAAGTCGAAGAAGCGATCGACTCCGAGGCTGTCGTGCCGGCGCAAATAATCCATCTCTAACCGTTTTACGGCATTATGCGGCAGCAGGTAGTTCAGCGTGTCCGTTACGTCGATGGCGTCCGAAAAATCCAGCGCGGGATGATCGGCGGCTAAGCTGCTTGCCGTAATGGCATAGAAATACTGAAAGGACTGAATATTCTGTCTGGATTTCTCTACCAAAAGCGCACGATCGTCGGCATCGAGATCGGGGTAGTTCTGTTCCACCAGTGCGGAAACGGCTGCGATCATACTGTCGCCGTAGCTCACGGCCCGTACCGGGTCGTCGGCGCTAAACACCGCCCCGGAGTAGTTTTGGATGATGGCCAACCGCTCGTATTGCAGTCGATTGAAGGCGGCATCGAAAGGCAGGGTGCTGGTCCAGCTGCTGTCCTCGGCAATGCGGATCTCGCGCGATCGCCCCCCTAGGTTGGTAACCACGAACGAAGAATCGGAAGTACCGAGGGTGACGGTGTACATTTTAGGAAGGGCGGGAGTGGTATCCCGGATCTCAAATTCAGTCGTGTCTTCCGCCACCGCTGATTCGGTAATTAACCGCCGGATGGAAACGGGTAGCTCGGAAACGATGTGAATCTCGCACGTAGGTGCCTCCCGATCGGGCGAACAGCCGAGGGTAAAAAGGAAGAGGAGGAGAAGGGCGCAGGGGTAGCCGGCGGAGTGGGGTAAAAATCCAGTGGTTTCCGCGGATTTCCTGCTTAGGCGATTGGGCATAATTCCCAAGATAAAGGTAAGCATCCCAATACGTTAGGCGTTTCTTATCCAGCGTGCACCTGTGGGCAAAGGCTGTAATTCCCAATCACGCTTACATAGGCTACCGTTTTTCCCTTACATGCGGCGTTGCCCATCGTGCACAGCCCTGGTCGAGCTCCCAACGTTCAGCCCCCTTCAGAACAGCTATCTACAACCAACACCCGCATGTTGAACGGAAGGATCGAAGTGCCCGCGCAACACGACTTGCCCCCAATACCCTCATTGTCAATACAGTCACGCTAGCCTTGGCCTAAGGAAGGCGTACCGACGCTGCCACCAGGCCAGCTGCGGTACGGAATTTCATTAGCCATTACCCGAAGCGCACTGCAACACGGCATCGACCGCCCGGGTGATCTCCTCCGGGGGTGCGTAACCGCTTTCAAAACCTGGGTTACGTCTCCGGTTTGAAGGAGCAGCGTGGGAAAGCCGCTCGCGTACCCCCGGGCCATACGGAAGGTCTCCTGGGTGCGGGACCGGGCCGCAGCACCGCGGAAGGCAGCGAGGAAGTCGTCAGGAGGAATACCAAGTTGCTCACAGAGGGGCAGGTAGGCGGCTTCCCGGTTCACGTCCAGCCCCTCCCGAAACCGGAGGGCCACCACGCCCAGCGCGAACCGGACGTTGTGTTCGGGCCAGTGGTGCTGCACGGTGACAATAGCACGCGAAGGCACTTCGCTGTCGAGTACGATCTCGTGTTGGCGGATCAGGTCCAGGTACGGTGAGCCGAAGACCATACCGCTGCGGTCGTGGATCGCTTGGTCGTGCCGGAGGAAGTAGGAGGTCATACCCGGCGACTGGACGCGGGTATGGTCTCCCGTCCACAGACCGCCGGGGAGCACCTGAAAGTCCACCTGGCCCCGGTACGTATCGTACACTGTCTGCATGGTCCGGTTGTTGCCGTAGCACCACCCGCAGAGTGGGTCCATGACGTAAATAATTTTTGGTTTTTCCGAAGGGGTCGTCATACGTGGGTAAATGAGCGGGACGAGAAAAGTACCCCGCCGGCGGTGGGCCGGCGGGGCGAAACGGTTTAGTAGGCTACGGTGAAGCGTTGGCGCGAATGCTTGGGGTTTTCCAGCTCGTCGACGATGGCCACCGCCAGGTCTTCGACCGAAATGACGCTACGCCCGGCTTCGTCGTAGACCGGTGTATCCAGCCCCTCGCGGTAGGCACCGAGGCGCTCGCCGGAGGTACCCTGGTGCATTTCCAGGGCCGGGCTCAGGAAGGTCCAGTCTAGCTCCTGCTCCCGTTGGAGTTCGGTGAGGTAATCGCGGGCGGCGAGGGCACCGGCCTTCCACTCGTCGGGAAAGCCCTCGGTATCTACCGCCTGCAGGTCGTCGGCCACGTAAAGGCTGCCGGCACCGCCCACGACAAGCAGTCGTCGGACACCGGCCTGCTTTACGCCCTGCTGAATGGATGCGGAGCCGTGGAGGAATTCTTCGTACAGGTTAGGGTTGGTCCAGCCGGGGTTAAAGGCACTGACGACGGCATCATGCCCTGCCACCACGGAGGCCAGCGCACCGGTGTTCAATACATCTAGCGGTTCGGCGACCACTCCCGTTTGCGATTCTAGGTCCCCGGAATGGCGGGAAATGGCCGTTACCCGGTGGCCCCGGCGCGTTAGTTCGTTTAGCGTGGCGCGGCCGACCAAGCCGGTGGCACCGATCAGTACAATATTCATGGGAGAAATTGAGTGAAGGATAGATTTAACTGTAAGTATTTTTGTTTCAGTTTTAGGCAAAAGTTCAATCGAGCTTCCGGCCGAAATCCTCGAGGGTAAGCTGCCCGAGCTGGTTCAGCAGGGCTTCGTCCGCCCGGCAATAGAGTTCCTGCAGGTGTCCATTGATCTGCCTGCCCACGGGACATTCCGGATTGGGCTCGTTGGAGCGGCCCAGCACGTGGGTATCGTTTACGAGTTGGTATACCTCGGACAAATGAATCTGCGTGGCGGGCTTACCCAGGGAGTAGCCGCCGCCCCTACCCTCTTTGCTGGTCACCAGGCCGTGATCGCGCAGGTTGCTAAGCTCCTTACGCACCACCGCCGGGTTGACGTTCACGCTTCCGGCCATATAATCGGACGACAGCAGCTCACCGCGGTTTAGCCGGAGCAGGGTCAGCAGGTGAAGGGCCGTGGCAAAGCGTCCGTTATTCATTTGGGGTCGAAGTTCAAGGGGGTTTGCGGAGCGAGCCAATCCGGACCGCGCCGCGCAAAAAATTGAGTAGAATTAATACTGTAACAAAACTAATTACAGAATGGTTTGTCTTCAAATTACCGTTCTTTCGGATCGTTGCATCGACGTAAACGGATCGATCAATATCCGGCGGAACCGATTTCTCCGAAAATCATAGCACTATGGCTTCCATTCTTGCCAACATCTTCGCCCTGCAGTGCCCTACCTGCCACCAGGGAGATCTCTTCCCGACGGGTTCGTTCTCCTTCAATCGTCCGTTCGACCAGTACAAGCACTGCCCGGCCTGTGGCCAGAATTACTTTCCCGAGCCGGGATTCTATTACGGATCGATGTTCATCTCGTACATCGGATCGGGATTTGCCTGTCTAGCGATCGTGATGTTCCTACGGTGGGTACTCGGTTGGTCGATGATTGCTTCGTTTGCCACGCTTATCGCCATTGTGGCCGTCGTCTTTGTCTGGTGGTTCCGCTTCGCCCGGTCCGTATGGATTCATATGGTCTGCAAATACAAGCCCGAAGTGGCGGCCGCCGTCGCCTCGGGGGCCCTGGAAGTACCGCCTCCGGAGACCTCTGATCGAAGCTAGAGTTCCCGCTGCACGGTTCGCGATTGTCATGGCTCGTCGCCTGTTACAACGGTTTAATATCGGGTTGAAATAACTGAGTACCCGGCCAAAGGGCCCGAACGAGCGGAAACGGTGCACGTCGCCGGCGCGGCGTCCGCATCAACCAAGAGTGGAAGCCCCATCCCGCTGGAATGCGCCAAAGGTCGAAAGCGAACACCTTCCCTGAGCTACCCGGATTCCGGCAATCGCTACGCGAATTACCGGTTGTGCGGTCCGCTCTCCGAAGGGCAGTGGTCGACCCGCTGGCCAATTGCGCTGCCGCGCCAGTTCCTGCACCATGACTCGGCAGACTCCGGCACCCTAGTGCTGCCGTTCGTGCTAGTCCCGGACGCTACTGGAGGTCATCCCGAGCATGCTCCAGTGGCCAGTCCGCTGCTGGTAAATTTCCGTGACCGTAAACTCCGTGGTGACCGTGTTTCCCCGCACCTTCGCCGTCAGCGTGATCCGGTTCCAGAGCACCGCCGTGTTATCCCATGCTTCCACCACGAAGTCGCGCACTACAGCTTTGGCGTAGTGGATATTTCCGGTCGTTAATAATGTCGAGTTCCCGTGCCTTGCCCCAGGTGCCGCTCATGTGCACGAAGCGCGCACCGTCGGCAAACAGCACGGCCGAGTAGGGAGTCGAGCACACGGCCCTGCCGCGCGCGTATTTGGGCCCGCCCTGGTCGAAGGGGGGCGACTTCCGCTCCCGCGGCGTCCGCAATGCCGCTGGCCTGCCGCTCCTCCAGGGTGATCATCAGCGTTTGGATGCTACGGGGGTAGCCGCATAGGCGTACAAATGGAGCATCACCTCGCGGCACTCATTGACGGTGATTCCCGCGTCCAACGCATTTGCGAAGGTGGTATACAGGCCGGTCGAGTTCAAAGATAGCCGCCAGCGAAGCGAGCGTAGTCAGGTGGCGGTTACGCTCGCTTACCGCCCGATGACGTCGGTGGCGGTCCGCTGTACGGGAATCCCCCCGCGGCGTTCCGCCTCGGTCACCGGCGTACCCCAGCTGACCGCCCGTCCGGGCGGTCCGTGGTGAGGGCCAACTGCACGAACCGGTAGTCGTAAGCCGCACCGTGCCCGCGCTCGACGCCCGGCGGACACTGTACCGGTTCCCCCTTACGAAGGAGGCGGACGGGTTCTGCGCTGCTGGTAGTCGTCCCGCCCCGTCGAGGACCAGGAGGGACTGACCGCCGGGGTGCTGGCGCGTTTCGAGGCCCTGCTGCACGACTAATTCGGTGACGCCGCCGCAGCCGAGCGCGACGGCCGACCTTCGGTTACCTACTTCACCGAGCGGCTGCATCGCTCGCCCAACTACTTTTGCGACCTGGTGAAGATGGAAACCGGCAAGTCGCCCCGGGAACCACATTCAGTTCCGGGTCATCAAACTGGCCAAGGAGCGGCGCTCCGGCGCGCGGCGTAGCCGAAAGCGCCTGTGAACTCGACTTTCCGTGCCTCCAGCACTTCAGCCGTATGTTCAAGAAACCGACGGGCATGATCCCGGTAGAGGTCCGGAATAATTGAGGCACCCATCGATTAGTGTGATGCATAATCCAGCATTGCTGCCTCCGGTGCCCCGACACATGGTTTAGGTTTAGCTGCCAAAAAGGAAGAACGGGAGATGCCCTTGTCCTACATTTTGCTAGGTTACACTGCTAACCTGGGTGTATACAGAGGATACAGTACCTCCTACTCATACCCGTAAAGCACCTGGATGGGCAGCACCCGCGAAGGCGAAGAGGTACCCACGAAGAAGATCATATCGTACGCCTCAGTCAGGTTTTCTTTGCCGAACTCCGACCAGGGCTTGACCGTGCCAACCTTTCGGAATTGCAGCTCATGCCGGAACCAGTCAGCGTAGGGGGTAGTATCCTGCGCCATTTCCCTTAAGTCCAGGTAAAACATCGGCTCATCCAGGCGGTCAAACCAGTATTCGTAGGTGGCCGGGTAAGGATTTTCTGCCTCCACGGTCTCCTTAACGCCGTGGCGCGAGTGAGTGTACTGCCCGCCGGCGAAGGCGAAGCCCACCGCCACGTAATCGGAACCGAGCGACTTCGCCAGGTGCTCCCCCATCCGCCCGTCAACTTTCAGCACATGCTGGTTATGTGCCCACACAACTGCTTTACCGTAATCCTCTACACTGCGAATCCACTCGACGTTTTCGGCCAGGTAGCCGTCGCGTAGAATACCCTTTTGGTCCACGAACTGCTCGATCAGTCGGACCATGTGACTTAGCCAGCGCGTATCGCGCGCCGAGAGGTTTGCTTCAGCAATCGCTGCGTTGAGTTTGGGAATCACGCGGTTTACCACCTCCAGGTAACGGTCCGGTATAAGGTAGCCGGAGCCCTCGTGACGGTTGAAGCGGACGAGGTCAAGTTTACTCCGTAGTTCCACCAGGTCCGCCAGCAACTCGGCGTCGTCGCCGAACCGGCCCTCCAGGATTCGCCAGGCTTGCGTATAGTTCTGCATGTCCATACCCGTAAAGCGGGGACGTACCTCTCCGGGGGCGTGACGCATTCCCTCGATTAACTCCACCACTTCCTCGGTCTGCCAGGGCCAGTAACCAATGTCCTTCAGCAACTCCGGGACGGATTCCTCCCCGGTTTCGAGGTAATCGTTGACGGCATAGGACGGAATCAGGGGCCCCTCCAGCACGAATGTCCGGAAGTCATGGTGCTGGTGCAGGTAACGCCACAGCCGATCCTTAAGCGTGAATATCTCGTGCGAGCCGTGAGTGGACTCCCCCAGTCCGACCACGGCGCGCTCCCCCACCGCCGCCCCGAATGCCGCCAGGTCCGTAGTAGTGGGATAGTCCGCCGCCGTCGACCGGAGGGGGTGCACGTACTGCCGCAGCCACTCCAACCGGGGATCGTCGGGCCGGGTCGGTGAAACCGCAAGGTTCTTCTTGATGTCGTAGGGCTCCCCATCGATGAAGAGTTGCAGGGCGTCGAAGCTCAGCTCGCCCCGCCCCCCAAATACGCCACCAAACATAACGAACGCTGCCTCTTCGGGTACCGTCAGCTCCAGCGACACGGTAGTCCAGTCACCGGGCTGTCCCAGCGGCTGATCGTAAGTGTGGGAAAAGGCGATGGTGCCTCTACTTTCGTGGTCTACCCGGGCGAGGTACCCAGCGGTATCGTATTCAGAATTCATCGCCGCACGAATCATACCCTCCAATCGGATAACCTGGCCCGCCACCAAACTAGCCGGCAGCCGGGTTGAGATGGCAGCATAGGTAGAATCTTTATCCCGGACGGACCTGATGGTAAGGCACCGTGCCCCGGAAGCCGGATCCTTGGTAGAGAGTTCAGTGGAGTAGTTCGGGCCGCCGAAGAACCAACCGCCGGGGAGGTTACCCTCGGGGCCCTGGCGTTCGAAGTCCAGGTTCAGATCGCCCTGTGCCCATCCGGTAGAACCAATCAAAAAAGTTAGGAGGATAATTAGAAAGGGCATGGGTGGCTTGGCTTAGGTAACGGTGTGTGGGACACGCACGGGGCGGGTTTCGGAAGCTGAGGCTACCCATAAGATAGGAACTATTGGATGCCTACATTATCTACGATGTAACTGAGCCGCGGCTTGGTGGTTGCTGCAATAACTCGGATTTTCCAACCCCGATACTACGTTACCTAGTTGAAGGGGGGTAGTCAGTTAAGTACGGCTCGACAAGTTTCTTTACTCGTAAATCACACGCTGCAACACTATCCCCATAGCATTTCAAGATTCGCCACTCCCTCACCCGGATAGCTAGTAAACCCGGTCCAACCTATTCCCGAATCCGCAAGATTTGAAACACTATTGATGTAGTATTCGCCTGGTGCATGCAAGCCTGCGGTCGAAGCCTATTGACCATAGTTAGGGCTCCACTTCCGCTTCTATACTACAACCCCCCTTCTATCCTACCCAAAAAGGCCCTTTTCAGTCCGGAATCGGCTTTTTAGGCAGCGGTTCGTTTCCTACTCCGCATCCGGATTAACAAGCGCACATAATTTGCCCAGTGCAGGAACCCGGCCATTGGTGAGCCGGAGACGAAGTAGTTGAAGACCACAGGATCGGTAACAGCCCAGCAACTTCCGGAAGTGAACGGCCGATAACCTAGGATACTTACCTCTCCGCCTACTCCGTCCCCATTCCCGCCACCCCACCCCGCAAACTGACTACCTCCAGCTCCGGCCGTTCCTTGACCAGCTGCGCCGCCAGCACCAGACTCAGTTTCCCGGAATTGCAGTAGAGTAAATACTTCCCGCCGTCTTCCATCTGTTCCAGGCACTGCCCGAAGGGGTTGCGCTGATCGAGGCGGCGAACGCCGGCGGGCAAGTCGGGCTCCCGCGCTTCGGAGAGCATGCTGAACACCGCGTCGTAACCGGGGGGAGTGAGGGTGTCGTGCTCTACCTCTAGCCGATCCCGACTACGGGAAGGTTTCACTCCGGCCCAGGGATCCACGTTCGGCGCGGTATAGGTCTTCTGGAGTTTCACCCGGTGCTGGCTGTTGTCAAGGGCGTTGTAGGTCACCAACCGATCTACGGGGGGATCGCCGATATCGAGCAGGTAGCAGAGCGCCGCGTTGGCTTGCAACATGGCCACGATTCCCACGGCGGTGGGCAGCACGCCGGCCGTGGCGCAGTCGGGCATCGCGGGGTCGGGGTCGGGGTAGACGTCCCGCAGGTGAATGCCACCCGGTCGATTCTCAAACAAAGCCACGTAGCCGCTGTACCCCTGGGCCGCGGCGTAAACCAGTGGAATACCCAGACTTACACAGGCATCATTCAGCAGGTGTTTTGTCACCGCGTCGTCGGTACCGTCCAGTACGAGGTGGGCTCCCTGCAGTAGGATACGGGCATTCCCCGCCGCCAGGTGACGGGCCACGGCGTTTACCTTCACTTCGGGGTTGAGCCGCTCCAGGTGGGCCTTCAGCTGGTCCACCTTGTACGCAGCCGCATCCGCCGTGTAAAAGACCTGACGGTGCAGATTCGTACGCTCGGGCCGGTCGCCGTCGATGAGGCGGATGGATCCGATACCCGCTCCGGCCAGATAAGCCGCCGCCGGACTACCCAGTCCGCCACATCCCACGATCACCACCCGAGCGGCGGCAAGCTTTTTCTGCCCCTCCGCGCCTATTTCGGACAGCATAGTCTGACGTGCATACCGGTTCTCAGCCACGATCGTAGTCACTTTTTCCACCCCGCTTTTCTTCCAGGCGTAAGTCCTTGATCTCAATGTCGTGCGACATTGCCTTGCACATATCGTAAACCGTGAGCGCCGCCACCGACGCCCCGTGCAGGGCCTCCATTTCTACCCCGGTTTTTCCTTCCGTTCGAACGGTGCAGCTGACCAACAGGCTCTCCGCTCCGTCGTCGTCGACCGTGACCCGGCAACCGTGGATGGGGAGGGGGTGGCAGAGGGGAATGATCTGGGACGTTTGTTTCACGGCCATGGTCGCCGCGATGACGGCCGTCTGAATGACGGACCCTTTACCCGTAGAGAAGTCGCCCCGCCGCAATTCGTGCATGATCGCGGTGCCTAGAAGGACCCTGCAGGTAGCCGTAGCACTTCGTTTGGTAACCGCTTTATCGCCTACGTCGACCATGGCGGGCCGACCGGTTTCGTCAAGGTGGGAAAGAGGCATATTGGTTGATTTTATCCGCCGATGCTCGTCATACTGGCGAAGATGTTTCCCTGCTGCTCGCGGCGCTCCGTTTCGTGGCCGCTAGCGTATTTCCCGTACACGAATTCCCGGATCAGGGTTGCGAGATCGTCCCGGTCGATGCCGCTGCGCAACAGGGGAAGGAGTTCGAGACCGCGGGTGGAATACAAGCAGTTGAGTAAGGTTCCGCGTGGGGTAATCCGCAGGCGATCGCAGGTGCCGCACAACGACCGGCTATAAGCCGGAATGATGGCCACGTTGCCTCGGTAGCCGGGCACGCTGAAGGTGACCGCGCTGCCCCCCTGCCGTTCATTTTGGGAGAGATCCGGATAACGCTCCAGCAAGCGGAGTCGCATGCTGTCGTACGACAGAAAGACGTCATGGTTACCGTCGTCGTCGTTGAAGGGCATGGCTTCGATGAAGCGGACGTCCAGGTCATTGTCACGGGTCAGCTCGACGAAATCGTAAAGCTCGTCGTCGTTGATACCGCGCATGACGACCACGTTGATCTTGGTCCGGCAGCCGCGCTCGAGCAGCATTTCGAGGGCGTTATACGTACCGGCGAAGTTGTCGCGGCGGGTAATGCGCTCGAAACGCTCGGGGCGGAGGGTGTCTAAACTCAGGTTGTACGTCCGGAGCCCGTGTTCCATCAGCTCGTCCAGATAGCGGGGAAGCAGCAGGCCGTTGGTCGTCATGGCGAGCTTAGGGAACTGTTTATTGAGACCGGCTACGAGAGTGGTCAACTCCCGACGCACCAGGGGCTCCCCGCCGGTGAGGCGTACTTTCTCTACTCCCATTTCGGCGAGAACGCCACAGAACAGGAGGATCTCGTCGTAGGTGAGTAAAGCCTCCCGATCGGCGAAGGCGATCCCCTCTTCGGGCATGCAGTAGCGGCAGCGTAGGTTACACCGATCCGTTACCGCCAGCCGGAGGTATTTGATTTGCCGGCCGTGTTGGTCGAGGAGCATGTACTAAGGTACACTTCAGGGGCGGTTGTGTTGCGTGCCCGGGTGACTTCGGTACCGGAGGCAGCACTGTACTGGCGCCCCGATAGGTATCGGGGGAGGCAGCATTTTACAGCATTTTCTCGAGGCTGGCGATTTTGGCCTGTGCGTCGGCCTGCTTCTTGCGCTCCAACTCCACTACGGCATCGGGGGCATTGGCGACGAAGCGCTCGTTGCCCAGCTTTTTCTCAATCCCCCGGAGGAAGCCCCGCAGTCGGGTCAGCTCTTCTTCCGTCTTCGCCCGTTCGGCGGCCAGGTCCACCTCCTCGTTGAGGAGGAGGTAAGCCGTATCGTTGCCGAAGAGGAAGGGCAGGCCGTTGGCGGGTGCTTGGTTGACCAGGTCAATCGTTGTCAATACGCCCGCCCGTTTTAGGAAGGCCGTTGCTCCTGCGTCCGCGCCCAAAATGGACCGGCTGCTTTCGCTTTCCTTGACCGCCAGCTTCAGGGGCTCGCCGTGGGAGATCCCCCGCTGGTTGCGCACGTCCCGGACGTGGCTCACCGCGTCCTGGAGCACGGTGAAGCGCTTGAGCAGTTCCCGGTTATCTTCCGCCGCCCGGGGCCAGGTGGCCACGATGCAATCTTCCCCCTCGTCGCGGCGGCGAAGCTGGTGCCAGACCTCCTCCGTGATAAAGGGCATAAAGGGGTGCAGCAGGATCATCAATCGCTCGAACACCGAGATGGCGGCGTCGTAGGTAGTGCGGGAGATCTGGCCGTCCTCGGGCTTGATCGCCTCCAGGTACCAGCTGCAGAAATCCGACCAGATCAGGCGGTAGAGGGTCACCATGGCTTCGCTGAGGCGGTATTCTGCGATGAGCCGGTCTACCTCGGCAATGGTGGCGTTGAGCTTTGCCTCGATCCACTCCGTAGCGAGACGGGCCGCGGGGTCGGTATCCCGGTCGACGACCTCCCAGCCCTGGATCAGCCGGTTGGCATTAAAGATCTTGTTGCAGAATTTCCGCCCCTGCTCGCAGAGTTGGCTTTCGTTGAGGGCGTTTCCGTCCTGCAGGGGCGCATCGAAGATGATGTCGTTTCCCGCCGCCGCGCTGGAGAGCATGCCGTAGCGGACGCCGTCGGCACCGTAGATCCGGAGCAGCTCGAGGGCATCCGGGCTGTTGCCCAGCGACTTGGACATTTTGCGGCGCTTTTCGTCCCGCACCATACCGGTGAAGTACACGTCCCGGAAGGGCTGGCGACCGTGCTTCTCCACGAACTCCTTCCCGAGCAGGTCCTCGCTGAATTCGTAACCGGCCATGATCATGCGCGCGACCCAGAAGAACATGATGTCCCAGCCGGTCACGAGGTCGTTCGTAGGGTAGTAATACGCCAGTTCGGTTTTATCCTCCCCGAAGCCGTCGAACACCGACATCGGCCACAACCAACTGGAGAACCAGGTATCGAGCACGTCCTCGTCCTGGTGCAGGTCGGACATCTTCAGCCCAGGGTGGTGATGGCGGGCGTCCTCGAGGGCTTCCTCCGCCGTTTCGGCCACGTACACTTCGTCGCCATGGTACCAGGCCGGAATGCGTTGCCCCCACCACAGTTGGCGGCTGACACACCAGTCGCGGACGTTCTCCGGGTTCAGCCAGGACCGGTACATGTTGACCATGCTATCCGGATGAAACCTGACGTCGCCGGACGTCACGGCCGCCAGGGCGGTGGCGGCCGTTTCGTCCATCTTCATGAACCACTGCAGGGTGAGTCGCGGCTCGACCACGGCGTTGGTCCGTTCGCTACGGCCTACGCTGGTACGGTACTGCTTGATATCCACGAGGTCGCCGCTTTCCTTGAGCAGCTTGATCACCTCGATGCGGGCCTCGAACCGGTCCAGTCCGACGGCGTATTCCGCCAGCTCGTTCATGGTGCCGTCGGCATCGATCGTGTCGATGACCTCCAAGCCATATTTCTCGCCGAGCTCGTAGTCATTGGGGTCGTGGGCGGGGGTGATTTTGAGGGCGCCGGTACCGAATTCGGGATCGACGTAATCGTCGGCAATGATCGGCACCACCCGGTTGACGAGGGGCACGATTACCTTCCGGCCCTGAAATTTGGCGTAGCGTTCATCGTCGGGGTGGACGGCTAGCCCGCTATCCGCCATAATGGTTTCCGGCCTACTGGTGGCCACGGTGATGTAGGTATCGTCGGTGCCTTCAATGCGGTAGCGCACGTGGTAGAGGTTCCCGTTTTCCTCGGTGTGGATTACTTCCTCGTTGCTGAGCACGGTTTGGGCCTCCGGATCCCAGTTGGTCATACGTTGGGCCCGGTACAGCTTGCCATCCCGGTAGAGCTTGACGAAGACTTTGATCACGGCCTCGTACAGTTTGGGCTCCATGGTGAAGCGGGTGCGCGACCAGTCGCAGCTGGCGCCGAGGAGCTTGAGCTGCTGGAGGATGATGCCGCCGAATTCTTCCTTCCAGGCGAAAGCGTGCTTCATAAACTCGTCCCGGCCGATGTCCGACTTTTTAATCCCCTGCTCCCGCAGCCGGCGCACCACCTTGGCTTCGGTCGCGATGCTGGCGTGGTCGGTACCCGGCACCCAGCAGGCGTTTTTTCCGTCCAGACGAGCTTTGCGAATGAGAATGTCCTGCACGGTGTTGTTGAGCATGTGGCCCATGTGCAGCACCCCCGTTACGTTCGGCGGCGGAATGACGATGGTGTAGGGCTCCCGCTCGTCGGGCTCGCTACGGAAGTAGTCGTGCGCCATCCAGTGGGCGTACCATTTCTTTTCTACTTGGCTGCTATCGTAAGTGGCTTTAACGGACATCTCGTTCGGCTTTGGGCCGGCAAAGATAGCGGTTGTGCGCGGGGCTTTCTCCCCGTAGCCGCTGCGGCCTACTGGCTCGTCAGCCGGTAGCGCAGGGAAAGCGTCGCCGTTCCCGTCACGGCGGGGATCAGGCGGCGAAACTGGAAGATCCGCAGGCATTCCTGCACCACCGAACATTCGAATGCATTCGTGTGGACCAGTACCGTTTCCCCCAGGTTCCGGCGGTAGGTCACACCCAGGGCCAGTCGAGGCGACAGACGGGTATTCACCGCGGCGGTGCCCCACCAGTTGGCATTGTCGAGGTAATAGTAATCGCCGTCGAAGCGCGGGGGCGGCATCGTTCGGAAATTTACGTCCCGGGTCAGCGGTGGATTGACGGGAACTCCGTTAGCGTGGTAGCTGGCCGTGGTGAGGCGGGCATCGGACCACAGCATCGGCACGTAGGCCGTGCCCAGCTCCAGCGACCACTCGCCGACTTGGAATCCGAGCACGAGGGTCGCCAAACCATTGAGCTGAACCAGGTCGAAGTGCCGACGGAATACCTGGGGTCCGGGGGCCGGGCCGATGTTTTCGTTGTCGGTTACTACGAAATGGCGGTAGTGCATCCCCAATCCGAGCCGGGTATACAGCACCTTGCCGATCCGGTAGCCGTGGTTGATGGTTGCCGCGGCGGTGGGTCCGGAACCCGGGTTACGTTGAAAGGGAGCGACTACGCCGACGGAAAGCTCCACATCCGGCCCGCG
The DNA here is from genome assembly GCF_002934605.1 of Neolewinella xylanilytica. GTDB lineage: Bacteria > Bacteroidota > Bacteroidia > Chitinophagales > Saprospiraceae > Neolewinella > Neolewinella xylanilytica. The sequence continues at coordinate 1,350,410 of NZ_PTJC01000006.1, read as the reverse complement.
GAGCTGAGCCGGGAGCGCAGCGGCTAGCCAGATCCCTACCATCGTCGCCCAAATTTTCATTTTCCTGTTTACCGGTTGGCGCCCACGAGTGGCCCCGTACGCTTGTTGGTAATGGAAACGTTGCGCCGCGCGGAGTATTACCCGATCGCGTGGTCGATGTCCGCCACGATATCCTCGACGTCCTCGATACCTACGCTCAGCCGGACCAGGCCGTCCGTGATGCCGTTCCTCAAACGGATCTCCTTCGGAATGCTGCGGTGACTCATCGAAGCGGGATGAAGCACCAGGCTATCGACGTCGCCGAGGGTCGGCGTCAGGGTACAAAACTTCAGGGCATTCATGAAGGTACGCGCCGCTTCCAGTCCGCCTTCCAGTTCGAAACTGAGCATACCGCCGTGTAGGTTCATCTGCTTGTCGATCGTACCGCAGTCGGGATGGGTCGGGATACCCGGGTAGTTCACCGACTTGACTTTGGGATGATCGAGCAGGAAATCCGTTACCCGCTGGGCGTTTGCGGAGTGGCGCTCCATGCGCAGCGGCAGGGTTTTCAGCCCGTTCAGAACGAGCCACGCGTCCCATGGGTTGCCCGATCCGCCGTAAAGCCGATAAATCGGGCGAAAGGTGTCGTCCATCATTTGTTTGTCCCGGCACACGATCGCTCCGGCCACGCCGGTACCGTGTCCGTTCAGGTACTTCGTAGTGCTGTGAACGACTACGTCCGCCCCGAGTAGGAGCGGCTGCTGCGCCACTGGGGTGGCGAAGGTATTGTCGACCACCAGCAACGCGCCGTAGTGGTGGGCCAGATCGGCCAGATAGGAAAGATCCGTACAGCGGAGGGTCGGGTTACTCGGCGTTTCGACGTACACCACGCAGGTGCCGCTCACCTCGGCCAGTTTATCTTCGAGCGATTCGCTGTCGCGTAAATCGGCGGTTAGGCGCTGGACACCCCGCATCCCGAGGGTATCGATCAGGGCGCTGGTCCCTCCGTAAAGGTCTTCCTGGGTAAGCAGTACGTGGCCCGGCTTGCAGAGGCCCAGCAGTACGGTGGAGATCGCTGCCATGCCACTGGCGCAAAAGAGTCCGTACGTCGCCATGTCCGAACCGTAGCCCTCCAGCGCGGCGATTTTATCGGCCGCGGCGTCCACGGTGGGGTTTCCGAAGCGGCCGTAAATGTGGCCCGGTTCCACCCCGTCGAAGATGTCCATCCCCTGCTCCAGCGAATCGAAAATAAAGCTGGAAGCCGCGACGAGCGGAACCTGGTGGGGGGGATTTCGTTGCTCGATGCGGGGATCCTTAACGGAGAAGCTAGCTAATTTCATACTGGTCCAGGGGTGGGTTCTTGGCAATACCTACCAAAAATGGCAAATGGAGATAGGTCGGGAAACGCTCAAATATAATATCGGCTACCCATACCTTGCGATTGGGCCCGGTCGCTCCCGCCAAGCTACCTTTGCGGTATGGAAGAGGAAGAGGAACACGAGGAAATGTACGAGGTCCAGGAGATTCGCGTCGACCCCAAGCAACAGGCGGTGCGTATCGACAGGTTTATCACCGACAAGCTACCGCGCGTCAGTCGCAATCGGGTGCAAAACGGCATCCGCTCCGGTAGCATCCTGGTCGATGGAACCGCCGTCAAGCCCAACCACCGGCTTTCCCCCGGCGAGCTGATCACCATCGTCACCCCACGCTACGCGGATCGGCCCGAGGGTATCGTTCCCCAGGATATCCCGCTGGATATCCGCTACGAGGACGAAGCGATCCTGATCGTCCACAAACCGCCCGGCATGGTCGTCCACCCCGGGGTAGGCAACCCGGACGGCACCCTGGTCAACGCCCTGGCGCATTACCTCGCCGGTAGCGATATCCCGATCCTCCCGGGTAACGACGACGACCGCGTCGGCTTGGTCCACCGCATCGACAAAGACACTTCCGGCCTGCTCGTGATCGCCAAGACGGAATCCGCCATGTCCTTCCTCGCCCGCCAGTTCTTCGACCACAGCATCGACCGAACTTACCAGGCCATCGTCTGGGGAGCCCCGGACCCCGCCTCCGGGACCGTAGACCGGAACATCGGCCGTCATCCGCGCCTCCGGCAGAACTACACCGTTTTCGACGAAGAGGAAGACGGAAAGAACGCCGTGACCCACTACCAGACCTTGGCCGACCTGTACTACGTGAGCCTCTGCGAGTTAAAGCTGGAAACGGGCCGCACCCATCAAATCCGCGTACACATGAAAAGCATCGGCAACCCGGTCTTTTCCGACCAGAAGTACGGAGGCGACCGCATCGTGAAGGGAACCGTCTACAGCAAATTCAAAACCTTCGTCGAACGTTGTTTCGAGCTTTGTCCCCGGCAGGCACTCCACGCGAAGAGCCTCGGTTTTATCCATCCGGTCAGCAAGGAGTACGTCCATTTCGACAGCGACCTGCCGGACGATATGCAAGCTTGCCTGGACCGCTGGAAAAAATACGTCGACCATCGCCGGGTCAACAACCAGCTCGAGCCTTGAGCCCGGAGCAGGAAGTCGCCACTTGGGTAGACACCTTCGTCGTGCGCCTTGGGTTATGTCCCTTTGCCGCTCGGCCCCTGCGGCACGGACTGGTGCGCTACCACAGTACCCCGGTCGCCTCCGCCGAGGAGGCTTTCTACTGGGCGGGGGCGCAGGTGCAAAGCTTTCTCGGCGAACCGCGAACTACCGTGGAAACTACCCTGCTGCTGTTCCCGAACGCGTTCGATTCCTTCGATTCGTTTCTGGACTTCGTGGAGGAAATGGAGGAACTGCTGGAGACCGCGGGAGCGGATGCGTACGTACAATTCGCGCATTTCCACCCGGGGTACCGGTTTGCCGGACTGGACGCGGACGACCCCGCCAATAAAACGAACCGCTCCCCCCACCCCGTCCTGCAATTGTTGCGGGTCGAAGGGGTGGCGGAAGCGGTTGCGAATTATCCGGAGGTGGCATCCATCCCGGAGCGAAACATCAAGCTGCTGCGGCGCCTGGCCGCAGCAGATGAAGGGTAATTATTGCTTAACGAAACTGCGGCTGATCACGCCGGTATCGGAAGTGAGGATCAACTGGTAGACACCACGGGGCAGGGCGGCTACGTCGAGATTATCCGTGAAAGTGCGAGTCGATTTGTTGAAGCTGTTGACCTGCATGCGACGACCGGAAAAATCGAAAATCGCTGCTTCCAGTCGACCGGTTATCTCGGAAGTAACGCTGAAGGTGAGCCGGTTAGCCGTGGGGTTCGGGTAGATGGTGACGTCGGAGGTCATATCCAGCGAAGGCCGTACCGGAGTAGCTTCGTTTTCCATGCAACCCAGAGCGTAGCTGCCATAGGCGAGGGGTAGCGTATCCAGCTTACTCAAAAAGATTTTATCGAGGTAGGCTCCGGACTCGCGCCGCGCTACGCGGATCGTGTGGGTACCTGCCGCCAGTAGAAAGGCGGTGGAATCGGACCCGGCTGCAGCACTGGAATCCGCGGTCACCCGCCGCCACTCGAAACCATCGGTCAGCAGGATATCTCCGCTCAGTTCCGTACTATAATTGAACCACTCCTCGTCGTCGACCTTGACCCAGAAGGAGTTGCTGTCGTCGGCACGGGCGTTCAAGCGGAAGTTAAGGTAGTACGTACCGGCACCGATTGAATCGGTAGTGAAGGCGATTTGTCCGGGAAGTCCGGTTTCGGTAGGGGCTTCGAGCTGGGTAGCTTCCCGGCTGACCACGTATCCGCCGTTGGAAACCGAAGCGTCCTTCTGATAGCTCCATTCGGCACCCAGGTCACCGCATTCTCCTTCGATCCAGACCTGGTCCGTGCACAGTTCCGGATTCTTTTCGCAGTCGATTACTTCGCCGCAGTTGATGGAGGGCTGGTCTACGCCACTCGGAGTTTGGGCGAGGGTGGTGACGAAAATCTTGTCGAGCTGGGTATTGACTTCGCGGTAGGCGATATCGATGGTCATCTCGCCGGCTTCGGCCGTGTAGGGGCTACCGACGAACTCCCGCCAGGCCCATCCGTCCGCATCGTTGACCCGGCGGATCCACTGACGCCAGGGACCGTCGTTGACACGAACCCAGAACGAATCGTTATTGGGAGCCCGGCCCTTCACTCTGCCCCAGATGTAGAATTCGTCCATTTCCTGGACGATAAGGGAAAAGCGCACGCGATTGGCGGGCACGTCCTCGGGAAAGGTATCCGTGCTTCTGCGGTTGACGGAAACGTAGGATCCACCGGAGGCTTCGGTATCCTCTGCGGTGAACCAGTTGTCGCCCACCTCGGCGCATTCCGCCTCGAGGTAAGCGGCGAATGGCACCTGAGCTGCGCCCGTCGGTGCGGCGAATACTCCGTAGGAAGTGGTTAACAGGGCAAAGAGAAAGAGGCCGGGGAGTACCCGGGTAATAAAGGAGTTGAAGTGCATCATGTCGGCAAGGTTAGGAATATAGCTACGTAGCTTTTGTGAGTTGATTAAAGCGTACAACGAGCCTATTGAGGCGAATTGCTAGGGGGTGAGAAATGTCGATGCGCCTAGACCTGCTTTACTCCCCATACGTAATCGGGTATAAGCAATTCGGGGACATCGGGGTTGATCGTTATTCGTCATGCAAAGCCATTCGACAAAACGCTATGACGGTTGTTCTGCCGGAAGCAAATCGCTGCGATTGAATGAGGCAAATGCGTCAATTCGATGCGAGGCATGGTAGCAGAGCGTGTTGTTGGTGTTGTTACAAATAGTGTTCCTGCAAAAATAGCAGAAAAACTCTATAATCGTAATTCCCCGACGGATGTTCACCTCCATACCGCCGTAAGCAACTTATTCCAACCCCGTGGCGTACCCAACTTGGGATAACCCGAGCCGGTGTGTGCCGGACGCCTCTACCCTACCGATATCAATCCCCCGATGACGCTACCCGAAAGAATTGCCGCCCTCCACCGCCTTGGGCAGGAAATCCGGCCCGACACGAATGAATTCCTGGCCGCCTTAATGAAGCGTACCGCCTTCCACAATGGTTGGTTTACCCCGGAGGCCCAACGCCGGTCGCTCGACGCCGTGATCACCGAGTTCCTTGACGGCGACAAGCTCCGGGATTGGGCCGCCGGTTACCCGGAACTCGCCGCACCCGCGCCCCGGCGCCCGAAAACCGTCGGCCTGGTGCTTGCCGGAAACATTCCCCTCGTCGGGATGCACGACCTGGTTACGGTCTTCCTATCCGGCCACCGGGCCCAGATCAAGCTGAGCAGCAAAGACCCGTACGTCCTGCCCTATCTGCTGCGCTTACTCGGCGAAGTGGCCCCCGCTACCCTGCCCTATTTCGAGATCGTGGACAAGCTTACGGCCTTCGACGCCATCATCGCTACGGGCAGCAACAACAGCTCGCGCTACTTCGAGGCCTATTTCGGCAAGTACCCGCACATTATCCGCCGCAATCGGAATGCGGTGGCGGTCCTCACGGGCGAGGAGGACCGGGACGCCCTACGCCGGCTAGGCGACGACGTGTTCAGCTACTTTGGGTTGGGCTGTCGCAACGTTTCCAAACTGTACGTACCGGAAGGCTACGATTTCGAACCGCTGCTCGAAGTGTTTCACGAATGGAAGGTGCTGCAGAACCACACGAAGTGGAAAAACAACTTCGACTACAACTTCGCCCTGCTCACGCTGAATAAGGAAGCCTTCCACCACAACGGGGCCATTATCCTCCGGCGAGACGAGGCACTCGCTAGTCACATCGCCGGGCTTTACTATACGACGTATACGGATTTGGGCGCCGCAGCGCAGGAAATAAACGAACGCTCCGGGGAAATTCAGCTCGTGGTAACGCGACCCGGTACTTTGCCGTTCCCCACCGTCGATTTCGGCCATGCCCAACAACCGGGCCTGACCGACTACGCGGACGGCGTGGACACGCTTGCCTTCCTGACTACCTTGCCTTGATAAACGGCCGGCTGATCCGCTCCTCGCCACTGGTAAGGTGCAGCAGATACATGCCCGCGGGCAGGCGGTTGGTATCCAGCTCATCCGCCAGCACCTCCCCGGCCTTTTCGTAGGTTTTTTCGACCACTACCCGTCCGTTTACATCCGTCACGCGCAGATCTACACGACCCTGGGCGGTTCCCTCGAAACGCAGCTTCACGGCACCGTGGGTAGGATTGGGATAGACCTGGAGGCTATTGCCTACGACGGGTTCCGAGCTGGAAGCAGGGCGGAACCGTTTAGCGGCCACGGAGCTCGCTTCGGAGCAGGACGCGGCAGGGCCACCAAAGCCGTCCGGCAACTGCGTAGCTGTCGATAGTAACAGCTTATCCAGGCGAGTTCCGGATTCCCGATTGGCTAGGGTGATGGTATGCCGCCCCGCCGATAGGGGGAAGGAAACGGCACGGGTATCGTCGTTCACGCGGCGCCATTCGAATCCATTCGTGAGCAGATTGCTGCCGTTGGCTTCTTTCCAAAACTCCACCCAGTTGCCGTTATCTACCCGGACCCAGACCGAGTTGCGGCCGTTGTCGATCGCATTCAGGCGCAGGAAGAGGTGATACGTACCGGCTTTGGCCAGATTGGCGGTATAGGTGATCCGGTCGTCGGTGCCGTTGGCTGCCGGTTCGGTGATCTGACGGTCGCCGGTGCAGTAAACGTAGCGTTGGTTGGATGCGCCACTGGATCTATTGGTCGCCCAACGGTTGCCTACCCCGCCGCATTCTACTTCCGACCAGAACTCGGTGACCGCATCATCCGGGGCAGGACAATCGGCTACCCGGGCACCGGTGCCGGAGGGCAGTCGGTTTTCGGTAGCGAGGTACACTTTGTCGAGGCGGGTACCGGGCTCCCGACTGACCACCCCGATCGTGTGCTGACCGGCGCCCAACTGGAAGGAGACCGGCTCGGTGTCGTCGTTTACCCGTCGCCATTCGAAGCCGTTGGTGAGCATATTGCGGCCATCGGTCTCTTTCCAGAACTCCAGCCACGGTCCGTTGTCTACCTGGACCCAAAAGGAGTTCCTCCCGTTGTCGACGGCATCGAGGCGCATAAAGAGGTAATACGTTCCCGCCTCCGCCAGCTGGGCCGTAAAGGTGAGCCGGTCGGCCGCATCCGTACCTCCGGGCGCGTCTATTTTTTCGTAGCCCATGGCATAAACGTAGCGTCCGGCCGATGCTCCACCGTCGGTCGCGGTCACCCACTGACTACCTAGCTGACTGCATTCGGCTTCGGCCCAGTAGGCGGTTGCGGTTGGTTCCGAGGGCGCGTTGCTACCACAACTTTCGTCAGGATATCCCGTTCCGACGGGCAGCTTACTGCCGGCGGAGAGGAGCAGCTTGTCGATCATCATTCCGCTTTCGCGGTACGCCAGGTCAACCGTGACTTCGCCGGCGGCCAGTTGGAGGCTCGCGCCTGGCCCACGTCGCCATTCGAACGCGCCGTTTTCGGTCACCAGGTTGTCGGACCACTCCGTCCACTCCCCACCGTTTACGCGGAACCAGAAAGAATCGTCGGTAGTAGCCCTGGCGGCGATGCGCGCGAAGAGATTGTACGTACCGGTTTTGGGCACGTCGTACCGGAAACTAACGTGGTTCTCGGGGCGGTCGGCCGGCGCGGATCCGGTACTGGTCATCCCCTTCGGAACGGTGACATATTTACCGTTGGCTGCGCGGTTGTCGGAAACGATCTCCCAGATACTGCCTACGGTGGCGCATTCGGCCTCCCGGAAATCGGCGTACGAGCGCCACTCCCCCGCTTCGCCCACCGTGAAACTGATGGGCAGGCTTGCAGCCGTATAGCCGTCGGCGGTGGCGCGGAGGGTATAGGAATAACTACCCGCGGGCAGGCCGCGGGGGTCTACGGTAATTTCCACCTCCGCGAAGGATTCCCGGGCTTTACCGGTGGCCCGGTCGATGGTTAACCAGGCGGGAAACTTGCTTACATCGATGCGGTAGGTCGCCTCGTCGTCGCCGCTATAGTTCGCCAGAATGGCTTCGGTCGTGGTCCGGCTTTCCCCGCTGGCGCGTAAGGTGGCGGGGTGGAAGGCCAGTTTACGCGTCACGTTTGGCGTGAACGTCCGCGCCCAAACTTCGGATTGGGCACGACCTACCGTCCTTCTACCCCCCACCATGACCACCAGGTTCCCGTTGTGGACGCGGGCGCCCGGGGCGATTAGGCGGTGGGGGAACTGCATTTCGCTGAGGATACGCCAGGTATTCGTCGCCGGGTCGTATTCGGCTAGCTCCTGGCCCAGGGCTACCTGTCCACCTATGCTGTACAACTTACCGTTGTAGGCAAAGGTACTGGGTTCGGTATGTGAATTATTGAAGGGCAAATCCGCCAAACGCTCCCAGGTATCGGTGTAAGGATCGTAGCGATGCACATAGGGCAGGTTCTTGCCGCGCAGACAGCCTTCGTGGTCGTGCTGGCCGGCTATGGTGTACAGCATACCGCCGAGGGTAACCGTGCCAAAGTGATTCCGCGCCAGGGGCATCGGGGAGTTACCGCTAAAATCCTGCCAGCCCGCCTCCGGGTTATCCAGGTCGTAGACCCAGTGATCATCGACGTCACACTGGGTATTGTGATCGAAACCGCCAACGTAGTGTAGCGTGCGGCCCAGACGCGCCAGGCCACCGCCACCGCGGCGCTGTGGAAAGGTCGGACCGCGGCGCCATGCATTGTCGGTGATGTCGTAGATCCAGACTGCATCCGTGACCCGGTAAAAGGGGTTGCCGCTCCGGCCACCCAACAGCCATATCTCGTCATCCACGACGGAGATACCGACGTGGGTATTCCCCTGGTACGTACCGTCCGGGTTCAGGGGTATGGAGGCGAGGTTCGTCCAGGTGTTCGTAGCGGGGTCGTACCGCTCGTTTTCGTTCAGAAAAGCGAGATCGGTTGTGAATCCGTTGAACCAGTAATATTTCCCTTCGTAAGTAACCATTTGCCCTTCCGCGCGAGGGTAACCGGCATTACCGATCTTGGTCCAATCGCTGTAGGTCTGGGCGTATAACAGCGAGCCGGCAAAGAAATTCAGGAATAGGAAAAGAAGTTGGTGGGTAATGGGTGTTTGCATAAATGGGTTTTGGGGTCAATTCGCAGCTAAAAGCCTAAATCGGGAACGATGTTCTCAAGTATGAGAAAGGTTTTCCAATATTCGCTTCTAGCGGCTGCATTCACCGCTTTGGCTATATTGCCGACCTAATGCATCCCGATCATGTCTACCCAGTTGCCCCTTCAGATAAGCAGTTTCGAAACCTATCAATCTACATACGAACGCAGTGTCCGGGACCCGGAGGCGTTCTGGGCCGAGCAGGCCGCTACTTTCTCCTGGCACGAAAAGTGGAACCGCGTATTGGACTGGAACTTTACCGATCCGGACGTCAAGTGGTTCCAGGGGGGCAAGCTGAATATCACGGAAAATTGCCTGGACCGCCATCTCGATACCCGCGGTGACCAGACGGCCATCCTCTACGAACCGAACGACCCTGAAGCGCCGGTCGTGCGGCTGTCGTACCGGCAGCTTCACGCGGAAGTCTGCAAGGTCGGCAATGCCCTCCGGGAACTCGGCGTCGGGAAAGGAGACCGGATCTGCTTCTACATGCCCATGGTGCCGGAACTGGCCATATCCGTACTGGCCTGCGCACGGATCGGGGCCATCCACTCAGTCGTTTTTGCCGGCTTTAGCGCCCAGGCCCTGGCCGACCGGGTTAACGACTCCGACTGCAAGATGATCATCTGCTCGGATTACAACAACCGGGGCAACAAAACCATCCCGGTAAAAGAGGTGGTGGACGAAGCGCTCGCCCTGGGGTGCCCCAGCGTAGAGACCGTCCTGGTGCACCGCAACACCGGTGAACCCATCACCTGGGACGCGAGCTACGACCAGTGGTACCACGAATGCGTGGACGAACAATCCACGGAATGCCCCGCCGAGGTGATGGACGCCGAAGACGTACTGTTCATTCTTTACACCTCCGGCAGCACCGGAAAACCGAAGGGAGTGGTGCATACCTGCGGCGGCTATATGGTCTATACGGCCTTCAGCTTCCTGAACGTCTTTCAGTATAATCCCGGTGACGTCTACTGGTGCACGGCCGATATCGGCTGGATCACCGGTCACAGTTACATCCTTTACGGCCCCCTGCTCTGTGGGGCTACCACCATGATGTTCGAGGGTGTCCCGACCTATCCCGACGCGGCGCGCTTCTGGCAGGTTTGCGCCAAGCACCGCGTCAATCAATTTTACACCGCGCCGACCGCCATCCGGGCGCTCATGGCCCGGGGCAACGAATACGTCGAAGGGCACGATCTGAGCGACCTGAAGGTGATCGGATCGGTCGGCGAACCCATCAACGAGGAGGCCTGGGAGTGGTACCACGAGAAGGTAGGAAAGGGAAAGGTGCCCATCGTGGATACCTGGTGGCAGACGGAGACCGGCGGCATCATGATCTCCGGGCTGGGTGGGCACAGCCCCCAGAAGGCCACCTTTGCCGGCTACCCCCTACCGGGTATTCAAATGGCGCTGGTGAGTAAGAATACGGGCGAAGAACTTACCGAGAACCCGGAAAGCGGACTCCTCTGTGTCAAATTTCCGTGGCCGAGCATGCTCCGTACGACCTGGGGGGACCACGAGCGCTGCCGCAACACCTACTTCTCGACCGTTCCGGGCATGTACTTCACCGGCGACGGTGCCCGCCGGGACGCCAACGGCATGTACCGCATTGTCGGACGGGTGGATGACGTGATCAACGTGAGCGGACACCGGATGGGTACGGCGGAGGTAGAGAACGCCATCGACGAGCACCCACTGGTGGTGGAAACCGCGGTGGTCGGTTATCCCCATGAGATAAAGGGACAGGGAATCTACGCCTACGTAATTTTGGCACCGGGCAACCACGATCCGGAAAAATTACGGAACGAGATCGTGGAGACCGTCCGGACGGAGATCGGCCCGATCGCCAAGCCGGATAAGATCCAGTTCGTCGAAGAACTCCCCAAAACGCGGTCGGGAAAAATCATGCGCCGAATTCTTCGCAAGGTGGCCGCCGGCGAGACGGATAACCTCGGGGACACCTCCACCCTGCTCAATCCGGAAGCCGTAGACGCTGTTATCGAGGGAAAGGTGTAGCGTCACCGGCATTCGGTCGCCATGGCGATCGTGAAAGTCCAGGTTGGCCCCGTTTAATATCCCGGTTCGCTTCGTATTGCTCGTGCACCCCAACCGGCGGTGTGATCGTTCCCTCTAGCGGTCGCCTTTCCCGGTGTGCACCTCCACCCAATTAGGAAATGGATGGAGGGTGGCACGTAAAACGGGACAAATCCAGCCGGAAAGAGCCCCAGGCTGCTTACTGCCGTAATACCGTGCCGTCGGGTGTTCGGCATCCTCCGCCGAGATGACCAAACCTGCTGCTACCGGCCCGGCTTACCCAGACGGAAAACCACAAACGGAAGTGCCCGCCAGTGCCTACCAAAAGAATGCTTCCCCCTCAGCGGGTATCACCCGCCAAAGGCATTGCTTCCGGCCACCATAAGGTTCATCTTAGGCCCACACGGTAAATCCCAACTGCTACGCGAAGCGGCGGCTGATCATTTACTTGGCCGCGTCACCCAAAAACGGGTAGCGGTAATCGACCGGTGGCACGAAGTTTTCCTTGATCAGCCGGGGGCTTATCCAACGCTGCAGGTTGATGGCGCTTCCGGCTTTATCGTTGGTACCGGATGCACGGGCTCCACCGAAGGGTTGTTGGCCTACGACCGCGCCGGTAGGTTTATCGTTGACGTAGAAGTTACCGGCGGCATTGCGGAGTGCCCGGGATGCCTGCTCGATCACCGCGCGGTCTGTGGCGAATACCGCTCCGGTAAGCGCGTAGGGGGAAGTCGTATCGACCAGTTCCAGGGTTTCCTCCCACTGCGCATCCTCGTAGACGTAAATGGTCAGGACCGGGCCGAAAATTTCCTCGACCATGGTTTTGGAGCGCGGATCGGTAGTCAGCAGTACGGTGGGCTCGATGAAAAAGCCTTCGCTTTTATCGTAGCCGCCACCGGCGACGATCTCCACGGCATCGTCGGCCTTCGCTCCGTCGATGTAGCCGGCGATCCGGTCGAAGGCGCGTTCGTCGATTACGGCGTTGATGAAGTTGCCGAAGTCTTCGACCGTGCCGCTACGCAGGGTCTTCATGTCGGCGACAAGGCGTTCCCGGACAGCGGCCCAGAGGCTAGCGGGCACGTATGCACGCGAAGCGGCGGAGCACTTCTGCCCCTGGTACTCAAAGGCGCCCCGCAGCAGCGCGACGGCCACCTCGACGGCATCGGCGGAGGGGTGGGCTACGAGGAAGTCCTTTCCGCCCGTCTCCCCGACGATACGGGGGTAGCTACGATAGTGACCGACATTGTTGCCGATCTCCTTCCACAGTTGCTGGAACACTTTGGTACTGCCGGTGAAGTGGAGCCCGGCAAAATCGCGGTGCTTGAACACAATATCGCCCACTTCGGGGCCGTCGGTATAGATCAGGTTGATTACGCCCTTGGGGAGGCCGGCGGCTTCGAACAGTTCCATGATCACGACCGCCGAGTAGATTTGGGTTTCGGCCGGTTTCCACACCACGGTATTGCCGCACAGGGCCGGGGCCGCCGGGAGGTTCGCGGCGATACTGGTAAAATTGAAGGGGGTGATGGCCAGCACGAAGCCTTCGAGGGCGCGGTATTCCAGACGGTTCCAGATGCCATCGGGGGAATGCAACGGCTGCTCCCGGTAAATCTCCTGGAGGAAGTAGGCGTTAAAGCGGAAAAAATCGCACATTTCCGCTACGCTGTCGATCTCCGCCTGGTAGGCGTTCTTGCTCTGGCCCAGCATGGTGGCCGCGTTCATGCGTGCCCGGAAGGGACCGGCGAGCAAATCCGCAGCCCGCAGGAATACCGCGGCGCGTTGTTGCCACGGCAGCGACTCCCAGGCCGGTTTGGCCGCCAGCGCGGCATCGATGGCACGGTGGACGTGATCCTGAGTGCCGCGGTAAAAATGACCCAGCGTAAACGATCGTTCGTGGGGTGGGTGGACGCTCACCTTCTCCCCGTCCAGGACGCGTTCGCCGTTGATAAAGGCGGGGAGCTCCCGTTGCTTCGCTTTCGCTTCCTGTAGGGCCTGCTTTAGGGCTTTGCGCTCCGGGCTACCGGGGGCGTAAGCCAGTACGGGCTCGTTGGCGGGAATAGCGAGGTTGAAAATGGCGTCGGACATAATACTTGTAATGTGGTAGTTGGGCTAATTGGGCGGCTGTAGTCAGCGGTCAGAGCGGCCGCTACTTTTTCCGTGCGGGGGGGTCTAGCGGGGCCCTCTCGAGCGCGATCTGTAGCTCCCTGCGTTGTTTGTCGCGCAAACTTACGATAACCGTACGGGAGCGATATCCGGTAGCGGAAACGACCAGGCGGTAGGTGCCCGGCGCTAGGTAGCGGTAGAAATCGCCGGTGATGCGCTCACTGTACACCGAAGACTGCATTTCGTCGTGCCCCGGGATCGTAATGTGGGCGCGCAACGGAAGCCCCGTCACCTGATCCGTGACGATACCGTGGATGCCGTAGCGAGCCTCATCCAGGTAGTTAAGCAGGGCTCCGCGTAACGATTCCCAGAGGTTGGGTAGGTCCCGGGCGGGAAAACGCTTGGCATTCGTGATCTCCACGGTGGCTTCCCGGGTCCGGTGGTAATAGTTCATGTAATCCTGCCGCGAGCCGGAAATGGGGTACCAGTCGTGTCCGTTGGTCGTACCGTTGGCGCGGTCCTTGAAGTAGTCGCCCAGTCGGCTATCCTGCTGGGCGGTCTGTGCGAACTCCCGGCTCACGGTGCGCCACCACTCGGTGTCGGGGTGGCGGGTACGAAACGTATCCCAGGGGTAGTTGAACAGTTCGGCCCCCCCGTGAAAATTAATCGCGAGATCGAAGCCGTGGGTTTCGGCGGCCCGCATGAAAATGCGGGTTTCGGGCTGGTGGTCGTTTCCGTCGGGGTAGCGGCCGTCGTCCGGATCGGGGTAATTCCGATTGAGGTCGACGCCGTCGGCGTTGCCCCGCTGGGCACCGGCCAGCGAGCGATTGCCGGCGCGGAAAGCACCGTCGGGGTTGGCGAGGGGGTTGATGAACAGGGCTACCTCGGAGAGCAACCCACGGGGATCTTCCTGGAGCAAAGATTCCGCCAGCCGCAGGAGCATCCAGTAGCCCGCCAGTTCGTCGCCGTGCATCGTGGCGGTACACAATACTTGCGGCCGGTTGCGGCTGCGGCTCAGGTTATCGGCTAATTTGAGAACCAGGATGCGGCGGCCGGATGCCAGGGTTCCCCAGATTTCGATCCTGCAGCGATCCGGGTAGCGACGCGCCAACTCGAACATGATGTCTTCGTACAGGTCGTAGCTGGGATAGGCGGCTTCGGGCACCAACGTGGCGGCCTTGCGGTCCAGGTAGGTGGAAACGCGCAGCTCATCCTGGGCTTGAACGGGAGAAAAGCTGCCGAGGAAAAGTAACAACAGGACCGGGGTAAGCCACTTCACTGTGTAAAAGTACCCGCCTAAGGGGCAAATTGTTGCACGGCCACCCGGAATCGCCGCCCGGCGCGTTCGCCTAGTATTCATATATCCCATTCGGTCATCTAAACGGTAATACCTACCTTGATCGCGCACTTTCACCTTCTGTATGCAGCTTACCATAATCGATTGGGTCATCGTCTTTGCTTTCTTCGCCGTAAGCCTCGCGATCGGGCTCTGGGCCAGCCGCGACTCCGGCAAATCGACGAAAGAATTCTTTTTGTCCGGCCGCAACATGCCCTGGTGGCTGCTAGGCGTATCCATGGTGGCGACTACGTTTTCCGCCGACACCCCGAACTTGGTCACCGACATCGTGCGTAAACAGGGCGTGGCCGGCAACTGGGCCTGGTGGGCCTTTTTGCTGACGGGCATGCTCACCGTTTTCGTGTACGCGCGACTGTGGCGGCGATCCGGGGTGATGACGGACCTCGAATTTTACGAACTGCGCTACACCGGCGCTCCGGCGCGCTTCCTACGCCAGTTCCGGGCCATTTACCTCGGAGTGTTTTTCAACGTGATGATCATGGCCACCGTCTGCCTCGCGGGCATCAAAATTGCCGGGGTGCTGCTGGACATCGATCCCATCACGACGGTGGCCCTCGTGTCGGTCGTCACGGTAATTTATTCCGCAATGGGCGGCCTGAAAGGGGTTATCCTGACCGACTTCGTCCAGTTCACCTTCGCCATGATCGGCGCGGTATGGGCGGCCTACGTGGTGGTCAACCTGCCGCAGGTGGGCGGATTGGAAGGGCTGTTCTCCCACGCCGAAGTGACCGAAAAACTCGATCTTATTCCTTCGTTCGACAATCCGGAGGTGTACGTACCCCTCTTCGTCGTACCGATTGCCGTACAGTGGTGGAGCGTGTGGTACCCCGGGGCCGAACCCGGCGGCGGCGGCTACGTTGCCCAGCGCATGCTGGCGGCCAAGAATGAGAACCACGCCGTGGGAGCTACGCTGCTCTTCAACGTTTTTCATTACGCCCTGCGCCCCTGGCCGTGGATCCTTATCGCCCTGGCGTCCATTATCGTTTTTCCCGACCTGGAAAGCATTGCCACCGCCTTTCCGAACGTGGCCCGCAGCGTGATCGATGACGACCTGGCCTACCCGGCTATGCTGAGCTTCCTGCCCACGGGGCTGCTCGGATTGGTCATCGCTTCCCTCATCGCGGCGCTGATGTCTACCCTATCCACCCACCTCAACTGGGGGTCCAGCTACGTCGTCCACGACTGGTACCACCGCTTCGTCGAGCCGGAGGCCAGCGAAGACCGTCTCGTCCTCATCGGCCGCATCAGTACCGTGGTCCTGATGGTCCTGGCCGCGGTACTGGCGCTGGCGCTTTCCAATGCGCTGCAGGCCTTCTCGATTCTGCTGCAGATCGGTGCGGGAACGGGGCTGATCTTCATTCTCCGCTGGTTCTGGTGGCGGATCAACGCCTATACGGAAATCGCGGGCATGTTCATCTCGTTCGCCGTTGCGCTGTTCCTGGAGCTGGCCTGGGCGCCACTGGGCCTGCCGGAACTTGCCGGTCATCAGCGCCTGTTGCTGGGCATTGCCATCACCACCGTCGGTTGGCTGACGGTGACCTTCGCCACGCGACCTACCGACATGGCCACGCTTACTAATTTCTACACGACTACCCGGCCGGGTGGCCCTGGCTGGAATCCGGTAGTGGCCAACCTGCCCGCTCGGGCGGACACCCGGGCCGACGGGCAGCTGCCCCTGCGCATCCTGGCGATGCTCGTCGGCGCCATCACGATCTACGCCATTCTCTTCGCCACCGGCTTTTACCTGTACGGTCGAATGACGGCCACCCTGGTTGCGGGAGTCGTGGCAGGCCTCGGTATTGCCGCGCTGATGATGATTTGGCAAAAACTACGCCGGTAAGTGAAGGGCTTCGCTGCCAGGAATCGCTAACGATAGCCGCACCCCCACCAACAACGACAGCGGCATACACGGCCGGTTCATAAACTTTTATCTAATCAGGCCAGATTTCCCATTTTGTGAGTCCGGGGAGCTTCCGACAACAATCCATTCGGGCGTACATCGTTAGCTGGCTAAAAAAACCCAGAACTAATGCACCGAATTGAAACTATTTTACAGGACACCCAATCGTTACAGCACGACCTGACCGGTCACCGGCTGTATGATTTGCTGAATCACGTCGACGACATCCGCGTTTTTATGGAGCGGCATGTCTACGCCGTCTGGGACTTTATGTCGCTACTTAAAGCCCTGCAAAACGAGTTGACCTGCACTGCCCTGCCCTGGAAGCCCGCAGCTAATCCGCGAACCGCCCGCTTCATTAACGAGATCGTACTCGGGGAGGAAACCGACGTAGACCGCGCCGGCCAGCCCGCCAGCCATTTCGATCTTTACCTGGAGGCCATGGAGGAGGTCGGCGCCCCTACCGGACCGATCCGCCACTTTCTGCAGCAGGTCAGTGGCCTGGACGACATTCGCCAGCGGATCGCCGAAACCGATCTACAACCCGGCGTGAAGGCGTTTCTGGATTATACCTTCGAACTGATCATCGAAGGACAGCCGCACAAAATCGCCGCCGCCTTCACTTTCGGTCGCGAATCCCTCATCCCCGAGCTGTTCATCGAGATCCTCAACCGCCCGAATCACGACAAGGACCAGTACCCCCGACTCGTCTATTACCTGGAGCGCCACATCGAGGTGGACGGTGACGAGCACGGACCGCTATCCGAAGCGATGGTCACCGAGCTCTGTGGCGACGACGAACGGAAGTGGCGGGAGGCTACTGAAGTAGCCCAGGAGGCCCTGCGCCGGCGGATCGGCCTTTGGGACGAGATCGCTAAAGCCGTGGAACCCGTCGGTCAGGTCTGATCGCCGGATGGGTTTCGGCCGAGATCCAGGTAGTTCCAGTCCATACCCTCCGGCACTTCCGGCCGGAAATGCGAAATAAATACGACCGTATCATCGGGGCGAAGTACCTGTTGCAGTAAGTGGCGGGCCCGGTAGATGGATGCCGCATCCAGTCCCTGAAACGGTTCGTCGAGCAACAACAACACCGGTGCCTTTACCAGTGCCCGGCACAACAGGAGCAACCGCTGCGTGCCGCTCGAGAGTTGCAGATACGGACGGTCGGCTTCGTCCTGCAAATCGAAGTAGCGGAGCAGGGTATTAACGTGGGCAAGTTGGTCGCCGGTAGGCTGGCGCGGAACGATAAAGGTATCGGCGTAGCCGGTAAGCACAACCTCCCGGGCACTGATCGGCTCCCGGAAATAGGTACTCAGTTCCGGAGAGGTGAATCCGATGCGCCGCTTGATCTCCCAGATGCTATCGCCCCGGCCCCGGCGCACGCCGAAGAGGTAGATACCATTCGCGTATGCCTGGGGATGATCGGCGTAGAGGAGACTGAGCAAGGTGGATTTGCCGGAGCCGTTGGGCCCGCTCACGACCCATTTCTCTCCGCTCTTTACCCGCCAGTCCAGCCCGTCCAGGACAACCCGGTTACCGTACGCAATCCGGACACCGTCTAGGCGGATGATCTCTTGACCAACGGCCCGCATCGGTCGGTCGTTCCACACCGCGGCAAGCGCGTCGATCGTTTCTTCATCGGTGCGTACGGGCGGGGCGGAATACGCAAATGCGCCTACCCTGCCCTGCCACCAGGATCCGTCCTCGCTCAGGTGCAGTTCCCGCGATACACAACGCGGCAGATCGCCCGCCTGCCCACAGAGTACCAGGGTGAGCGGAAGCCGATCCGTCAGCCGATCGAGTAGATCGTTCAGGATTTGGCGGCTCTGGGCGTCGAGCCCGACGTACGGATTGTCGATCACGAGCACCCGCGGCCGCCGAAGCATTTCCCGCGCGAGGAGCACCTTGCGGGTCTGTCCGCTCGACAGTTTGATTTTCTCCAGGTCGAGCAGGTCACCGATGCCAAAGGCGTCAATAACCTCCGCGTGCAGGTCCACCTCGTAGCCGCCCGCCTCCAGGTACTGGCGTACGGTCGGATGGCCGGAGGCATCGAAGGCGTTGTACCGTTGCTGGTAGTAGTGGACGTGGTTCGGACTTCGGGCCAGCCGGGAATCGTCGAGAAAGGTCACGAGCTGTAGTGCCTGCCGCCGCTCCGAATAATTTCCGCTGCCACCCAGGAAGGGATAGTCGATCCGGCCCGCGGTCAGGCGCCGGCGCCCCACGAGTGCTTCCGCGAGGAGGGATTTACCGCTTCCCCTCGGACCAGTGATCACCCAATGGTCCCCCTCCCGGATGCAAAGGTCCAGCGGTTGCAGTTTGCTGCGAAACACCTCGCCCGCCCGCAGATCGATCAGGTCCATATATTCTACTTTACTACTCCTACCGGGTATGGGTCAATCCTGGTTTTCCGTCGCCATCCGCAGGTACACGCCGTTGCTCCAGCCGAAGCCGTCCTGGACCGGGTACTCACCCCCGCCGGCTTCGAGGGTAATATCTTCCACGTTGTACTTCTCGACCATTTTATTGACGTTGGCGTAGACCCGTTCGTTGTTCTCCATCCAGCGGTTGCGGACGTCGGTCGCCAGATCTTCGTAGCCATACCGCTCGAGGCCGGCGTAGGCCATCCACTGGAGGGGGGGCCATCCGTTCGGCGCGTCCCACTGCTGGCCGGTCCGTTGGAGGCTGGTGCGCAGGCCACCGGGGGCGAGGAAACGGTCTTCCAGGGTACGGGCCACGGCGGCGGCGTGTTCGTCGGCGGCGACTCCGGTAAAGAGGGGGTAAACGCCAGCTAGGGTGAGGTAGCCGGTGAAATCCCCGGTGGTCCAGTTACGGTCTTCGTACCACTGGCTTTCCGGGTTCCAGAGGAATTCCTCGATGGCGGCGCGTCTTCGCTCGGCCCGCCGCTCCCACGCTTCCCGTTCGGGAACGAATTCGGTGTGCTCGGCGATGGTGTGCTCCAGGTGGTAGAGCAGGGCGTTGAGGTCCGGCGGCAATAAGTCGGTAGTAACGATGGTGGAGAGCGTTTCGCCGTCCGCGAACCACCGGGCGCTGAAATCCCAGCCGCTTTCGGCGGCGGAGCGCAGGTGTCGGGCAACGACCTGGCTGTCTCGCTGACTCTCGCGAATAGTCAGCACGTCCTCCCGGTAACTTTCGGCGCGGGGGCGGTCGCCGGTGTCATAATAGCGGTTCAGGTAAGTGCTGTCGGCCATCCAGACGACGTGGTTTACCGCCCGGTTTGTTGCACTAACCGCCGCCGCGCCATCCATCCAGAATGCGTGTTCGGCCTTCAGCTGGTCGAGGAACTCCACGTACACTCGGTCGCCCTCGAGGGAAGCCAGCAAGTTCACCATGTGAGCAAAGAAGGGCGGCTGGGAGCGGGTCAGGTAATAGGTGCGGTTCCCGTTGGGAATGAAGCCGATCTCGTCGATCAGGTAGGCGAAGTTTTCGACCATCTCCCGCACGAGGCTATCCCGGCCGGCGGCCGCCAGCCCGAGCATGGTGAAGTAGCTGTCCCAGTAGTACACTTCCCGGAATCGCCCCCCCGGTACGACGTAGGGTTCGGGCAGTACGATCAGGCTGCCGGCGCTTCCCTCGTCACGGTGTGCCCCCCGGGTCAGCACCGGCCATAATGCACCGATGTGCTCGGTAATGCTGCGCCGGCCCTGGCTGGAGAAATCGTTGGTCGGTGTGACCGGCGGAGAGAAGTGTTGCTGTACGAAGGCACGCAGGTCGAAATCATCACCCTGCCGCTCCTCTTCGTACGCCTGCATGATGTCGGCGGCGCTGCTTTTGGGCACCATATCCACGAAGGTCTTGCCATCTTCGAAGACCTGCTGCATTTGCACCTCGCGGAAGAGCTCGCCAAACAGCTCATCCGGGGCCTGTAAGCGCTCGGCGGACAGGGTATCCTGGACCACGCTCACCGTCTCGGGCCCGGTACTGGCGGGATCGGTATTGCAGGAGAGCAGGATAGCGAGGAGATAGAGACTGACGATCAGGCGCATACGTAGGGCGGATAGTTCCCGCCAAGCTAACCCCATTCCGGGTAACTGGTCCGACGAGTGGTCGTCGGGCGACTACTCGTCGGACGACTTATCGTCGGGCGAGGGTTCGTCGGACGACTACTCGTCGGGCGAAGGTTCGTCGGACGACTTATCGTCGGGCGAGGGTTCGTCGGACGACTACTCGTCGGGCGAGGGTTCGTCGGACGACTTATCGTCGGGCGAGGGTTCGTCGGACCGGTAGGGGTTATGCGCTACCTTTGCTGCATGCCCAGTTATACCGCCGACTACGTTTTTCCCATTTCTTCCGCGCCGATCAGGAACGGCATCATTGTCACCGATGAAAGCGGCCACATCAGGGACGTGATTGATCCGGCCAAAGGCTCCGGTGGTAAGGCTTCCCTGGGTCCGGAAAACACCGCACCTGCGTCCGCGCCCAAAAAGATCGAGGGGGTGTTGGTTCCCGGTTTCGTCAACGCCCACTGCCACCTGGAGCTGAGCCACCTGCAGGGCAAAAGCCAGACGGGAAAGACGCTGCTCCCCTTCCTGGTGGACGTGGTCACGCTGCGGGAGACGGACCCGGAAGTCATCGAGGCCGCGATCCGCGAGCAAGACCGGCTGATGTGGGAAGGCGGCATCCAGGCCGTTGGAGACATCTGCAACAAGCCCGACACGGCGGCGACCAAGCGCAAAAGCCCCATCCGTTACTACAGCTTCGTGGAGATGTTCGACTTCCTCCAGGAGGAGCGGGCCCAGGCCAGCTTCGAGTTGTACCTTCCGGCTTACGAGCAGCAACCGGAGCCGAAAAGCGCCGTGCCCCACGCTCCCTACACGGTCAGTGAGGCTCTTTATCAAAAGATCAACGCGCTGAACACGGACAACGAAACCGTCAGCATCCACAACCAGGAAACGGCGGCGGAAGACGAGCTTTTTCAGACCGGAGCAGGAGAGTTTAGGTCATTTTTCGAAGGCTTCGGCACCAGCCTGGATGGATTTAACGCGCCGGGTACTCCCTCGCTATATCACGCGATCCAGCACATGGACCCGGGTAAGCGGACGCTCTTCGTCCACAATACGCTTACCAGCCCGGAGGCGATCCTGGCTGCCGAGGCCTGGGGCGACCGGGGCGTCTACTGGGTCACCTGCCCCAATGCGAACCTCTACATCGAGAACCGGCTGCCCCGCTACGACCGCTTCCTCGATGCCGGAGTAAAGGTATGCGTCGGCACCGATAGCCTTACCTCCAACTGGCAGCTGAGTATCGTGGAGGAACTGAAGACCATCGCCCGCTTCCAGAGTTACGTTCCCTTCGCTTCCCTGCTGCGCTGGGCCACGCTCAACGGCGCCGAGGCCCTGCAGTTCGACGACGAATTAGGCAGCCTGGAGGTGGGGAAGCGACCAGGACTGGTGGCGCTGACGGGGCTGAGTGGTGCGGATCCCGACTCGTTTACGTTCACCCCTCATTCGGAGGCCAGGCGCGTAGTGTGATGCCGAAAAATCGGACCGGTTTGGGCGCCGAGCGCGGGAGAAAAGCCGGTAAAGGCAACATAGCGAGTAACCGGACGAAGGGCAAACCCGAACGTTTCCGATACAACTCCCCGCTCCGGCCGGGTGTCTTTAGATCATGGTAAAGCTATGGTTACTGCCGATCCTCTTACTGGCCAGCCGGCTGCCGGCCCAGACGCCCATGGCCGCCCAGGAAGCCGAGCCGGTACAGAGCTACGAAAACGAACGCCGCTGGGAGCAAATCGACGATCTGGAAGGGCGCTTCCGCATCCTCACCCCCGGCCCCCTGGAACACAAGGAAGACACCCTGGTCACCGCCGTAGGAGAACAGGTGTTCCATACCTACTTTTTCAAGGTGCCGGACCTGGAGCGGGCGGAAAATCTGATCTACGTACTCAGCTACGTCGACTACCCCGAAGGGGCCCTGAACCAGGATAGCACGGAGCTGGTGGCCGAGCTGCTCTCCTCGACCGAGGAATCCGCCGCCGAAGCCCTGCGGGGGGAAGTCATCTACGCCACGGACCGGGAAGTACGCGGTCACCCGGGAAGGCTGTGGCGCATTGATTATAAGGACGGAGAAGCCAATGCCCGTACCCTCGCCTTCGTCATCGGTCGGCGCTACTACGAACTGAAAACCTTTTCCCTCGCAGGTCGCGGACTGGGGGACGCATCGGACAAATTTTTCCGGAGCTTCGAGTACCTGCCCGGATCCCGATCGCAGCCCTGACCCCACCGAACCGGACCGGTAGCCACACGTTCCACCGCAAAGCGAACAGTATGGATATCAACCTGAAGGGACAGACCGCCATCATCACCGGATCGAGCACCGGCCTCGGAAAAGCTTGCGCCATCGGCCTCGGCCGAGAAGGCATGAACGTGGTAGTGAATTACCACAACAGCGACCAGGAAGCCCACCAAACGGCCGCGGAGATCGAAAAAGTCGGCGGTAAGGCGATCGTGGTGCAGGCTGACGTCAGTAAGGAAGACGACGTAGCCAAACTCTTCGCGGAATGCGATAAGGCGTTCGGCCACCTGGACTTACTGGTCGCCAATGCCGGCTTACAGGCCGATGCGGCCTTTACCGAGATGACCCTAAAGCAGTGGAATACGGTCATCAACGTCGATCTCACCGGCCAGTTCCTTTGTTGCCGGGAAGCGGCGCGCATCTTCCGCAAGCAGGGCGTCCACGAACACGGCAAATCCGCCGGCAAGATCATCTGCATGAGCAGCGTCCACGACGAGATCGCCTGGTCGGGCCACGTGAACTACGCCGCGGCGAAGGGGGGGGTGAAGATGATGATGGAGAGCATGGCCCAGGAACTCGCGGCCGATAAGATCCGCGTCAACAGTATCTCTCCGGGAGCTATCCGCACCGACATCAACAAGAACGCCTGGGAAACTCCCGAGGCAATGGAAGACCTGCTCAAGCTGATCCCCTACGGCCGGATCGGTGAGGGAGACGACGTGGCCAACCTCTGCGCCTTCCTGGCCAGCGACCTCAGCGACTACATCACCGGTGCGACGATCTACATCGACGGTGGCATGATGCTCTACCCCGGTTTCCGGTACGGCGGATAGCCGAAGAGCAGGAGAAAGAAGGTGAACATAGTCACCCCCACCGAGCTCTCCAGGGTATTTTCGACCAGGCAGCTCAGCAGGAAGATCGTCCACACCGCGAGAAATAGCGGGTCGCGCCACCGACCGCCTCCGAACCCGATCGCCAGGAAGCAAGCCAGGGTAATTGCGAAACCGACGATGCCGCCCCCCGCAAGGGCCGTCACGAATTGATTGTGCGGCCGTTTTCCCGGCGTGTCCGGCAACCGCCTGGCGTATTCCCGGTCCATAACTGAGCGCAGATTCCCCGGCCCGACGCCCAGCAGGGGATTTTCTTTCCACACCTCCCACCCGATGCGGATACTGGTCCAACGGCCCTCGTCGGAGTACTCCAGGTCGTCCTGGGCGGGGTCGCGGTGGAGCAATTCGTACCGCATGTAATCCATCTTCGTGGAAAACGACGGCACCAGCAAATAGGCCATGACCGGCAGCACAACCAGCCCCACGACCCCACCAGCCAGCAGCCGGTAGTTGCCTTGCCGCAGCGACCAACCTATGGCCACTATCGTCCAGCCGGCGTAGCCCACGGCCAGACCGGAGCGAACCGCCAATACGTGCAGCCCGAGGAACAACGCGATCCCCAGGCACAGCAACCAGCCCTTGCGGTAGCGGAACCAAGCGTCCAGTCCGGCGGTGGCGGCGATCGCCACGAGGAGACTGAAG
Organism: Neolewinella xylanilytica; assembly: GCF_002934605.1. Taxonomy (GTDB): domain Bacteria; phylum Bacteroidota; class Bacteroidia; order Chitinophagales; family Saprospiraceae; genus Neolewinella; species Neolewinella xylanilytica. The sequence continues at coordinate 1,326,146 of NZ_PTJC01000006.1, read as the reverse complement.
CGAATATGATTGCCCCGGGGCACGGGCATGGCCTTGCCCCGGTAAATCATTTCGTTGATCTCCTCGAAGTGGAGGGCGTAATTCAGCAGCACGCCAACGAGTACCACGGTGACGAAGCCGATCAGTAGGCTGCGGGCTTCCCACTGTCGGGTGTAGTGATCACCGTACCAGAAAGGAATCCCGGCCCAGGCGATCGGCAAGATCAGGAGGGGCAGTTTGACCCGCAATCGCTCGAGATAATAGGTCCAGTCGAAGGTCTGGGGCGCCAGGAAGATGAGGTATAGGTAGAGTCCGGTCAATCCCCAGAACAGCGAGCCCCGCAGGAAAGCCGGAAAATATTCCCGCCAGGTGGAGTTGCGGCCCCGGTCCAGGCCGAGCACGGCCACCACGGCCGTCACGATGATGCTAATGGAGAGCAGCACAGGAGATAGCACCATGCCCACTACCATCCCAGGTACGCTCAGGGCAAGTAACCACCAGCGGATATTGGCTTCTAACGGACGCATAGCGGGCAAGATACCCAGGGTCGGCGCTTCGTGGCTATCTTCGCGCCAAAGCAAGCGAGATCATGGACGTATTCGAACGCGTAGCCCAACTGATCGAGGAGATCGACGCCGTAACGGCTAGTACGCCGGAACAAGTGGAGGCGTTTCGCATCCGCTACCTCGGCAGCAAGAACATCCTCAGGCCCCTCATGGGCGAAATGCGGACCATCCCGAACGAGCGGAAGCCCGACTTCGGCCAGTTGGTGAACCGGGCCAAGCAACACGCCCAGGATAAGTTTGACGGGTTACAGGCAGCGCTCGCTAGCCAGGAATCCGCCACGGCCGGCAGCGAGCTGGATCTCACCGCTCCCGCCGAACCGATGCCCCTCGGCAGCCGTCACCCCATCGCGCTGACCATGCGGCGCATCGTGTCGATCTTCGAGCGCATCGGCTTTGCCGTAGCCGAAGGCCCCGAAATCGAGGACGATTGGCACAACTTCTCGGCCATGAACACGCCCGAAGACCATCCGGCCCGCGATATGCAGGATACCTTTTACACGGGAGCGGATATGCCCGCCGGTCCGAACAACTCAGCCATGCTACTCCGTACCCACACCAGCTCCGTACAGGCCCGGACCATGGAAGCGCAACAACCGCCCATCCGTATCATCGCCCCGGGTCGGGTGTACCGGAACGAGACGATCAGCGCGCGCAGCCACGCTCAGTTTCACCAGGTGGAAGGATTGTACATCGCCGAGCGGGTCAGCTTTGCCGATATGAAGGCTACCCTGCTGCACTTCGCGCGGGAGATGTACGGTGAAAAAACCAAGATCCGCCTGCGGCCCAGCTACTTTCCCTTCACCGAACCCAGTGCGGAGATGGACATCTGGTGGGGCCTGGAAACCGAGCACGATCACCGCATCACCAAGGGTACCGGCTGGCTGGAGATCCTGGGTTGCGGCATGGTCGATCCCGCCGTGCTCGAAAACTGCGGTATCGACCCCGAAAGATATACCGGTTACGCCTTCGGCATGGGGATCGAACGCCAGGCGATGCTACTCTATAACATTACCGATATCCGGCTGATGTTTGAGAATGACGTGCGCTTCTTGCGGCAGTTTGCTAGCGTCGTGTAGCGGCGACTTTAGTCGCCTGGCTGCTGGCGTGGTGTAGCGGCGACTTTAGTCGCCTAGCTGCTGGTTCGTTTAGCATTTCCTGCAGCACTGGCAGCATGACGGCTAAAGCCGTCGCTACGAATACGTGGCAGCGTTCGTAGCGGCGACTTCAGTCGCCTGGCTGCTGGTTCGTATTGCGTATCTGGAAGTACTGGCAGCATGACGGCTGAAGCCGTCGCTACACAAACATATCCAAAATCACCAGCGTCCCGAAGATCAGGCTCGCCAGTCCGTTGGTTGTGAAGAAGGCCAGGTTAATACGGCTCAGATCGGTCGGCGTAACGATCGTATGCTGGTAGAGCAGCATGGACAAAAATATTCCCCCCGCTACGACGGTCAGGGTTCCGAAATCGGGGTAGACGGTGGATTGTAAACCGAGGGCAAGGGCCAGAACCAACCCACAAGTGAGGTGCAGCAACCGCCCCAGCAGTAAAGCCCGGCGAGCCCCTAAGCGCACCGGAATAGAATACAACTCCTCTTCGCGGTCGAAAGACTCGTCCTGCAGCGCGTAGATGATGTCGAAACCGGATACCCACAGTAACACCACCACCCCGTAAAGTACCGGGAGCAGCGCCCAATGGGCGGTCACCGCCAGGTAAGCGCCTACCGGTGCCAGTGCCAATCCCAGTCCGAGAACGAAGTGGCAAAGGAAGGTGAAGCGTTTGGTGTAGCTATACCCGAGGATCACCAGCAGAGCGACCGGAGAAAGCGCCAAGCAGAGCGGGTTCAAAAAACCGGCCGTAACCACGAAAAGGCCGGCGTTGACCAGCACGAACACCAGCGCCGCGCGGGCTGAGATGGTGCCGGCGGGAATCTCCCGGACCGCCGTACGGACGTTCTTCCGGTCGATATCGCGGTCGAGCCAGCGGTTAAATCCCATGGCCGCCGACCGGGCGAATATCATACACCCGATCACCAGCAACAGCTTGCTCGGGGGGAAAGTGCCGTGATCCATCACCCCAAGAAAGAACCCCAACAACGCGAATGGCAGGGCAAATACGGTATGGGAGAACTTGACGAGCGACAGAAAATCGCCGACCCTGCGCAGGGAGGACATGGTGAGCTGGATAATTGAACTACAAAGGTAATCGGTACCGCAATGGCGGGGGCGTCGGGTCGGAGATCCCCGCCCCTCGCAATTAATTACTACCAACGTCCAACGACGGGCGCTCGGTTTTACGTCTTCGGTATAAAATACCCTGCGCGATGTACAAGATCTTACCCCTGCTTATCCTGAGCGCGGTCCTGACGGGCTGCCTGGAAGACGAGTGCAACGAAACCCTCACCTATACGGCCTGGCACCCGGTAGTAATCAGCGCCCAGGAATGGCGCACCGATGAATTTTCCCTGACCTCCCCGGACCAGGTCTGCGATCCGAGCGGATTTTACGTCTACGGCGACATCCTTTTCGTGCTCGACCGCAGCAAAGGATTGCACATCATCGATAACGCCGACAACGCCAATCCCCGGCCGCTCCACTTTCTCCACATTCCCGGTGGGGAGGGCATCTCGGTGCGCAATGACATGCTCTACGTCAATCAGTATGTCGACCTGCTTGCCTTCGATATCTCCGACCCCACGGAACCCGTTTTTCTGAGCCGCACGGAGAATGTATTCGATGCCCAATCCAATTTCGCGACCGGGGTAATGGGCAACGGGGACGTGACCGTCGACTGGATCGAAGGCACCGAAACCTTTCAGTCCGACTGCAACGACCCCTTCAGCGGTCAGGGCTGGCGTTGGCGGGATCAAACGCTCTTCATCAGTAGTTCCATGGATTTTGCCGCGGCGGTCAATTCCTTTTCCAACACCGCCGGCACCCCCAGCGGAGGCGAGCAGCTCGGCGTAGGCGGAAGCCTGGCCCGCTTCACCATCAATAAAGGCACCCTTTACGCCGTCGACAACAGCAGCCTGCGGGTATTCTCCCTCTCCGATCCCAAACAACCGGAGTTCATCGGGATCAACCGGATGAACTGGGGCATCGAAACCATCTTCCCCTACCGGGATCAACTCTACATCGGCGCCAACGACGGTATGTACATCTACGGTATCGAGGATCCGCTCGCACCGGAGCTGTTCGCTACGGTGCAGCACGTCCGCAGCTGCGATCCGGTGGTCGTCCAGAACGACATGGCCTACGTGACCATGTGGGGCGGTTCCGATTGCGGCAACGTGCAGGATCAACTCATGGTGGTCGACGTGAAAAACCCCCGATCGCCGAAAACGCTGCAGATGCTACCGATGTCCAACAGCCACGGTCTCGGAGTGGATGGGGACAAACTTTTCCTCTGTTCCGGACCGGAAGGACTCAAGGTACTCGAGCTGTTGAGCGACGGTACGGTGGGCGCCGAGCTGCACGCTACCCGGGATTTCCCCGCAAAGGACGTTATTGTCTTGCCCGGCCAGCGGGAGCTGATCGTGCTGGGGTGGGAAACCGCGGGCATTAAGCAATTCGACTACGACGGTTCCGGTCTGCCCACCGCGGTCGGTGAGATCGCGATTTGTGACTAACTTTCTCAGCCTACCTTTCCCCTCGATGCGCCTCTCGCTGCTTATTTACGGTCTTCTTCTTGCCTGCTACTGTCCGGCCCAATCGCGGTCGGATACCGGGCTGGCCGATATCGTGGAGGTCCGGGGAGAACCGGACCTCATCGGCACCCTGATCGGCTACCGGTACGGGGAAAGCGTCACGATCGTTGTCCGAAACGGCGAGGTGGTGACCATACCCTGGGACCGGGTAGGCCGGGTCACCTTCCGTCAGGAAAACACCTCCGAGCCGATCGATACGGAAAACTGGTTCACCCGGGATACGCTGGAAGTACTGCCCGGACGGCGGTGGCGGCACCAGTTGCTGGTCACTACCGGTTTAGGGAATGAGTCCTTCGGTGATGGATTCGGAAGTTTTGGGTCGGTCGGCCTGATCGGACCCGGCGTACACTACCACCTGCTCTATTCCCGGGGCAGGTTGGCCGTGGGGCCCGGAGCCGGATTCGAAGTGATGAACGTGCGGCGGGGCGAGCGCCTGGCTTCCGCCACCGCGCTGGCGGAGTACCACCTGGGCCGGGGAAGGATACGACCCTTCGGCCGGCTCCTGGCCGGGGCCAACCTACCGGTGGGAAGCGATAGCACCCCGATGAGCGGCCGATCGGTCGGCCGTACGGTACACCCCTCCTTCGGATTGCTGCTGGCGCCACCCCGCGGCCGTTGGATGCAGCTGAGTATCGATATCGGCTACCGCTTTTCCGATGTGCGCTTCACGGGCCTGACCGCGAACTTGGAAGAACTCGAGCGGGATATCGGCTACCAACGATTCACCTTCGGCCTAGCGGCCAGATTTTAGCGCTTTGCCAGATTACACGAACGAACGGGAATTGGTCGAGGCATGTCTCCAAAACGACCGCCGGGCCCACGAGGCCTTCTACCGGAGGTTTGGGCCACCGGCCCTGAGCGTCTGTCGCCGGTACGCGCCGGGACGGGAAGAAGCCATCGAGCTCCTGAACGGGGGGATGATGAAAGTTTTCGAGAAACTGGACCAGTTCCGGTGGGAAGGAAGCCTCGAAGGCTGGGTCAAACGGCTGGTATTCAACGCCACCATCGATCACTTCCGGCGCCACCGGCGCAAACCCACCCTGGAGATCGCCCACTGGGACCAACCCACCGAGGATACCGTTACCCACCGGCTGTACGCCGAGGACCTCCGCAACCTTATCGATCTGCTGCCCGAAACCAGCAAGGAGGTCTTCTGGCTCTTCGCCGTCGAAGGCTACAGCCACGCGGAAATTGCCACCAAACTCCACTTCAGCGAGGGCAATAGCCGCTGGCACCTGAACAAGGCCCGCCAGATGCTGCGCGAACGCCTGAACCAAGAACCCCACAAATTCAACCGCTATGCCGGATAATAAAACAGACTGGACGCCGGACGAAGCCTTCTGGAACGAAGCATGGGCGGATATGGAGGATCGCCTGGGCCGCAAACGGCGGCGGCGGCTCGTGCTGTTTCCGTGGCTACTAGGGCTCGCGCTGCTATTGGGCGGCGGAGCGCTGGTGCTACGCAACTGGAACGGCCCGGACCCCTCCTCCCAAGCCACCGGCCAACTTCCCCTGCCCTCCGACCCGGCACCGGCGACCGAGCACCCGCCCGTGGCGGCCAAAGCACCCGCGAGCTACTCCGGGGAAGCAAGCGCGGAAACCGTGAGACGGCGTCCGGATCCCGTGACACGGAATGATTATCCCCGAGAATCCCCGGTCCGCCCCTCGGCTTCCACCGCCCCGGAGCGACTAACCGGGAAAGCGGTAAGGGAATCACTTCTCCCTCCTGATGCCCCCACTGCTCCCGCGCCCCGTTCGCCCGAATCCTTTGCCTCGGAAGCAACTCCGACGGTTTCCGTCGCGCTGGTTCCGTTGGCAGACTTTGAATTGGGAAGTCCCGCCCCGGAACTTCCGGACATTAACCTTGCCAATGAAAAAGCCCCGCCCCTAACGCCCGCGCAACCCGGTGGCCGGTACGCCCTGGCCGTCGGCACCACCGGCTATGTAGGCAGTTTCCTACCCGGCGGTTACCTGCAGTTCGGTCGGCGATTTGGGAAGGGAGCATGGTTTTTCCCGGTAGCGATGCGGTATGATTACGGCCGGCGGACGCTTTCGGTGGGCGAGGATCGCGACCTGGCGGAAGCCCTAAACCTCGTTACGGCCGACGTCGATCCGCAGTTGTCCTGGGCCCTGCAATCCAGTTTGGGGGAAAACAATCGGAACGTAGTAGTGACCCATTCGGTGGAGCTGCGTGGCGGCATTGGCCGGCGGTTCGGATCGCGGTTTACCCTGTCGGCGGGCGGGGCTATCGCCTACCTGCTGGGGGGCAACGGTCCCCGCATCACCAACCTCGGCAACGGCAATTACTACGCCCTGCGGGTGGATGCGGCCCGATTTGGGTTTTCGAACTTCTCCTCGGCCAGCCCTACGTACGGGAACACGGCCGGAGGATCTACCCTAAGTGACGACATCAACAAATTATCGGCAAATGCCTGGCTATCGGTCGATTACCACCTTGTATCGAAGTTTAGCTTACGACTGGGCTTCACGCAGCAGTTGACCCCCCTGTACGCCACGGATGCCCTCCGATTAGAGGCAAGCCGACTGGATGTCGGCGCACTCTACCGCTTTTAGGCTTAGGAGTCGTACCTTCGCGGCCCAATTGCGTATCGCCTATGAAAAAAGACATCGCAACGCCCGAAGTAACCGACGTGAGCGTGGCCGTAGTGCCCCGGATGGACGCCGGAGAGGAGCTGTGGGATATCTACCTGATCAATGCGGGAGATCAGCCACTGGAGAACGTACTCGTGACGAGCCAGGGCTACGGAAGCATCGACGGCGTGGACAAGACGACCACCGTCCTGCGGCATTTCCACCAGTCGCTTCCGCCACGGGAAGCCATCCGGATCGAGCCGATCCAACCCAGCCTCTTCGGTATAAATAACGAATACTGGGTCAGCTTCAACAACGGCGAGCACATGCTCGACAAGCGTTACCTCTTCAAGGCGGGAACCATTCGCCAAGAAGCGCTGCGCACCCTCCCCATCCTCGATCGCCCGGGAGTGATCATGTCATGAGCGATCGGCCGGCTCCGAAGCGCGTAGCGGAGAGTTTCACGACCATGTCGGAGCTCGTCATGCCCAACGACACCAACCCACAGGATAACCTCATGGGAGGAAATATGCTGCGTTGGATGGACATCTGCTGCGCCATCTGCGCCGGTAAGCACTGCGCTCGGCCCGTCGTCACGGCCAGCGTGGACAATGTCGCCTTCAACAGCGCCATTCGCAACGGGGAGGTGATTACCCTGGAAGCCTGCGTGACCCGGGCGTTCAACACCAGCATCGAGGTCTACGTGGAAGTGTTCGCCGCCACCATGCAGGGCACCCACCCTCGCCGCACCCACCACGCCTACTTTACCTTTGTGGCCCTGGACAAGGACAACGGCTCGCCGGTATTGGTACCCCAGCTGATCCCCCTCACCGAAACGGAGGAACAGCGGTACGAAGCCGCCCTGCGCCGCCGGGAACTCCGGCTGGTGCTAGCCGGACGGCTGAAACCCGCCGATGCCGCTCACCTCCAGGAACTGTTCAATAGCAAACCATGAAAATCGTTACCTACAACGTCAACGGAATCCGCGCCGCCCTCCGCAAGGGGCTGGCGGAATGGGCCGCGGAGCAGGACATCGATGTCCTCTGTCTGCAGGAAACAAAAGCAGCACCGGACCAAGTGGACACGGAGGAGCTGATCCAGGCAGGGTACGGCCACGCGGCCTGGCACAGCGCGACCAGCAAGAAGGGCTATTCGGGCGTGCTTACCTTGAGCAAACAGGAACCCAACGCGGTAGTGGAAGGATGCGCGCTCGACGTGTACGATTGCGAGGGACGGGTGATCCGGACCGACCACGGCGACCTCACCATCCTGAACTGTTACTTCCCCAACGGAGGACAAGGTGAACACCGTCAGGCGTATAAGTACCGCTTCCTGGATGATTTTTTGGCCTTCGTCAAGGAATTGCAGCTTACCCGACCGAACCTACTCGTGGTCGGGGATTACAACATTGCGCACCAGGAGATCGATCTCCACGACCCGAAACGCAACGAAAAGACCACCGGCTTCCTGCCCGAGGAGCGGGCCTGGATGACGAAGTGGTTTCGGGAAACGGGCTTCGTGGATGCCTTCCGCCACCTGCACCCCGAGAAGGTGGAATACAGCTGGTGGAGCTACCGGGCCAACGCCAGGGGCAACAACAAAGGGTGGCGTATCGATTACCACAGCTATCCGGCTCAACTGTCCGACCGCATTCTTCGGGTAGAGCACCTCAGCGATGTCTTGCATTCCGATCACTGCCCGATTCTGATCGAGCTGCAGCCCTAGTACCGATGGAACGAATTTTTCTGGATAACGCGGCGACCACTCCCCTCGACCCCGAGGTGCTGGAAGCCATGACGCAGGTCATGCGTAACGACTTTGGCAACCCATCCAGCATCCACGCCGAGGGCCGAAAGGCGCGTAACCTCATCGAGGGGGCTCGCAAGACGGTCGCTAACGTTTTAAACTGCAGCATCGGGGAGATCTTCTTCACCTCCGGCGGAACGGAGGCCAATAACATGGCACTGAAGAATGCGGTGCGGGACCTGGGCGTCCGCCGCATCATTTCGTCCCCGCTAGAGCACCACTGCGTACTGCACAGCCTCGATGCCATCCGGGCCACCGGTGCAGCCCGGGTGGAGATGGTCCGGATCGACGAAGTGGGACACGTGGATCTGGCCGACTTACGCCGCCTATTGGAGCAAAGCGACGAAAAGACCCTGGTCAGCCTGATGCACGCCAACAACGAGATCGGCAACCTGCTCCCACTCCAGGAGGTGGCCGACCTGTGTACGGAGACCGGTGCGTACTTCCACTGCGACACCGTGCAAACCATGGGCTACTACCCTATCGACCTGGAGCGTACCCGGGTGAGCTTCCTGTCGGGTTCCGCCCACAAATTCTACGGACCGAAGGGGATCGGTTTCATCTACATCAACAACGACAACCACATCAAGCCCTACCTGGACGGCGGCGCGCAGGAGCGCAACATGCGCGGGGGAACCGAAAACCTCTACGGCATCGTGGGCCTGGCCCGTGCCCTGGATAAAGCCGTACGGGAGCGGGAAGAGCGGCAGCGCCGCATGGAAGACGTACGCGAATACCTGATCGAACGCTTGCGGGCCACCTACCCTGGCGTCAACTTTAACGGTGACCCCGAACACGGGCACTACAAGGTATTGTCGGTCAGCTTTCCGGAATCCCCAAAGGGCGATCTGCTGTTGATGAATCTGGACATGGCCGGTATTTCCGCCAGTGGTGGTTCCGCCTGTTCGAGCGGCATCGACGTGGGTAGCCACGTGGTCGGGCACCTGCATCCCGATTCGAAGCGGCACACGATCCGCTTTAGCTTCAGCCACCACAACACCCGCGAACAGGTGGATTACGTGGTGGAGCGGCTGGGGGGGATGCTGTAATCGTTTCCCGGTCGGACCGAATCTCGTCGGACGAACCTTCGTCGGACCATTCTTCGTCGGACGAACCTTCGTCGGACCATTCCTCGTCGGACCATTCCTCGTCGGACGAACCTTCGTCGGACCATTCCTCGTCGGACCGGATCTCGTCGGACGAACCTTCGTCGGACCACTTTCGGTCGGACCATTCCTCGTCGGACCAACCCTCGCCGCATTTGAGGCGATTCAGCAGTGCCCCAGTCTCTTGGCGACTACCGTATCTTTCCCCCCATGACCAGCAGCTACGAAACCGTAATTGGCCTCGAGACCCACGTCCAGCTATCCACCGAATCCAAGGCCTTCTGCGCCGATCGCAACGCCTTCGGGGCGGAACCCAACCGACACGTCAGCGAGATCAGCCTCGGCTACCCCGGCACCCTCCCCCGACTGAACGAGAAACAGGTGGAGTTTGCCGTCAAGCTCGGGTTGGCACTAGGATCCCGCATCAACCGGCGCAGCACCTTCGACCGGAAGAATTATTTCTACGCCGACCTGCCCAAGGGCTACCAAATCACCCAGGACGAGCAACCCATCTGCATCGGTGGCGAGCTGCCCCTGCGCATAGCCGGGGTGGCGCGCTCGGTCCGTATCCACCACATTCATATGGAAGAGGATGCCGGGAAGTCCGTCCACGCCGAAGGAGCACCCTACAGCCAGGTCGATCTCAATCGGGCCGGCACTCCCCTGTTGGAAATTGTCACCGAACCCGACCTGCGTTCCGCCGAGGAGGTCGACGCCTTCATGAGCGGCATGCGCCAACTCGTGCGCTGGCTCGGCATCAGTGACGGCAACATGGAGGAAGGCAGTCTGCGCTGCGATGTCAACGTGAGTGTGCGACCGGAGCAAGCCACCGAATTCGGTACCCGCTGCGAGATAAAGAACATGAACTCGATGCGGTTCGCCCGCCGGGCCATCGCCTTCGAGTCACAGCGGCAGATCGAACTGCTGGAGAAAGGCGAATCGGTGGTGCAGCAAACCCGCCAGTTCGATGCCCAGTCCGGCACCACCTCCCCGCTACGCGATAAGGAGAATGCCCACGATTATCGCTATTTCCCCGACCCCGATCTTCCTCCCGTGGTACTCACCGAAGCCTACGTGACCGAACTGGCGGACCAGCTCGGCACCCTCCCCTGGGAAGCATTCGATGCGCTGGCAGGTATGGGCCTCGACGCCGACGATGCCGCCATCCTGAGCGAGGACCGGGATCGCTACGTCCAGTTCCTCCCCTTCGCCGAAGCATCGGCGGCGGTGACCGAACTGGCCAAACTCTGGGTGAACCGCGTATTGCCCCACCTGAACGCCGGTCACGAACTGGAAGTGACGCCCGCCCAACTCGTGGCCCTTCAGCAACTGATCCGCGACGGGGAGGTCAGCGCCGCCAACGCCGCCGGTCGCTTGCTGCCCGACCTACTGGAACGCCCCGGCGATCCACGCGAACGGGCGGAATCTCTCGGCCTGATCCAGAATACCGACGCCGACTACCTAGGTAAGCTCGCCCGGGAAGTGATCGCGGCAAATCCCGGAAAAGTGACCGCCTACCGAAAGGGTAAAAAGGGGCTCATCGGCTTTTTCATGGGCGAGGTAATGAAGCGGAGCGAAGGCAGCGCCGAACCCAAGGAGACCCAGGCGATGCTGCGTAACTTGCTGGAAGGGAATAACTCGTAACGATACGTATCGCACCCCTAACTGCTACCAGTTCCTAAATGAGAAATCGAGAAGACAGATCATAAATACGGACGAATCAGCCTATTGACCCCACCCACCTGCAGCAGTCTTGCCCCCCAATCCACCAGAAAAGGAAAGCGCGAATGGACAGCGAGCACCCACGAGCGTCGGTGCAGGTCCCGTCCCACCGCCTTTCGGAGCGCCGTGGTATACGTACTGGTCATAGTGGCGGAACAATCACGCGCACCCAAACAGCGTACGGCTGCGTTCGCGGCAAGCGTTCCACTCAGTATGGCCTGACCGATACCGTCTCCGGTGAGCGGATCGACGAGGGAGGCGGCGTCCCCGGCCAGCAGGTACCGCTCGCCCGCCACGCTTACCCGGCGTGACCCGAAGGGTAATCCGAATCCTCGAACGGTGTCCAGTGGCGTAGCACCGGCAAAGCGACCCCGTAGCTCGGGCGAAGCCTGTATGAATTCGGCTATACTCGATCGGAGTTGAATGCCGCTCCGCTTGATCGCGCCCGAGTGCATCCCAAAACCAACGTTGCAGTGCCCGTCGGCCAGGGGAAATACCCAGAAGTACCCAGGCATAAATGCCGGCAGGGTATGGATCTCGAGGCGATCGGGTTCCATACCCTGCACCGCCCGATAATACTGCCGTACCGCGCCCCCGTGGTGGTTCAGATCGAGGCGGTTACCGGCCAGTTGTTTGCCCACCGCCGAATGGGCGCCGTCGGCCCCGATCACGAGTTTGGCGCGTACCGCCCCGTTTCCTTGCGACTCAACAACCACGCCGTCCGGGATATACTCCAAGGTGGTGACCCGGCTGCCCAGGCATAGGGTGGTCGCGGTGTATTGGCGCACGAGACCGAGGAGGTAGTTGTCGAAGTCCGTTCGCCGGCAAGTGTATGCCCGGGTTTCCCAGTGAAGTTCTACCGGGCGGTGGCCGTTGAGGTGCAGGCGGGTACGGCGGCTGCGTTCCGCCGTTGGGAGTGCCGCCAGTCCGGTACCGAAGTCGGGACGGATGGCGCCAAGGGCTTTCACCGCCGGGCCGGGAATGGCATCGCCACACACTTTGTCGCGGGGAAAATGATCCCGGTCCAGCAACAGGACTTTCGTTCCCGACTTGCCCAGCTCCAGCGCTGCGGCGCAACCTGCGGGTCCGGCCCCTACGATTACCACGTCAAAGCTTTTCATGACGGGTAAAGGTAAGCCACCCGGCCGCCGCCGATGGAAAGGCGGGCGCCCCGCGCGGCGTCGCGGAAAACCCTACCGTTTCCGTACTGTTAGGCCGCAAACCATGTCTGATGCCTTACACCCGCCTGCGCCTCATTCTGGGCGATCAACTTAACGAAAACCATTCCTGGTTCTCGGAGACCGACGACCGGACGTTGTACTGCCTGTTCGAAACCCACTCGGAAGCCACCTACTGCGAACACCACATCCAGAAGATCACGGGCTTCTTCCTGGCCATGCGTGCCTTCGCGGATCGACTGCGAGCACTGGGCCACGCGGTGTACTACCGGACCCTCGACGAGACCCGCACGGACGGGCTGGAGACCATTACCGATTGCGTCAGCCAGGCCATGCAACACCATGGTACGGAAGTATTTGCATACCAGCTACCCGACGAATGGCGGCTGGACCAGGAGTTGAAAGCATTCTCGGAAAAAGTTGGAGGAGTATCGTGCGATACGGAGCATTTTATGTCGACCCGCAACGACGTGGCCGATCTCTTCCGGGACAAGCAGACTTACCTCATGGAGACTTTCTACCGGGAAATGCGGCAGCGCCACCGGGTACTGATGGACGCCAACGGGGAGCCGGTCACCGGTCAGTGGAATCACGACCACGCCAATCGCGGCAGCTTACCGAAGGAGATCGTCTTTCCCGAGCCTACCGTTTTCGCGCGGGACGCCACTGAAATCGTATCCATGATCCGGTCCCACGATATTCCCACCATGGGGCGGATGGCGGATGAACGGTTCACCTACCCCGTCACCCGGGAAGAATGCCTCAAAGCCCTGCATGATTTCTGCGACAACCGCCTACAACACTTTGGTACGTACCAGGATGCGATGACGGAGGCGGACCCATTGCTGTACCACGCCAATCTCAGTTTTGCCATGAATACCAAGCTGCTCTCCCCCCGGGAGGTGATCGACGCGGCGATAGCGGCCTGGGAGCGGGACCCCGAGCAGATCTCCTTCAACCAAGTGGAGGGCTTCGTCCGCCAGATCATCGGCTGGCGGGAGTACATGCGCGGCGTGTACTGGGCCCAAATGCCCGCCTTCGAGACCGTCAACAGCCTCCAGCACGACCGTGCGCTGCCCAGCTGGTACTGGACCGGCGACACCAAGATGAACTGCCTGCGCCACGCCATTAACCAAAGCCTCGACCGCGCCTACGCTCACCACATCCAGCGGCTCATGGTAACCGGCAACTTCGCCCTCATTTACGGCGCTCATCCGGATGCCGTGGATGCCTGGTACCTAGGGGTTTACATCGACGCAATTCAGTGGGTGGAGATCACCAACACCCGGGGCATGAGCCAGCGGGCCGACGGCGGCCTCATTGCCACCAAACCCTACTGCAGCAGCGCCAACTACATCAACAAGATGAGTGATTACTGCAAGAATTGCCACTACTCGCCCACCAAACGCACTGGGGAGAAAAGCTGCCCCTTCAACAGCCTGTACTGGGACTTTCTCGACCGCCACCGGGAGCGCTTCGCGGGCAACTACCGCATGAAGTTCATGTACGCCACGTGGGAAAAGAAGGGCGCGGAGCAGCAGGCGGAGATCCTGGAACGGGCGGCGTGGGTGAAGGCGCACGTGGAGGAGCTATGAGGTTTTGCGCCGGAGCGCGGGAGAAAAGTACCAAAGTAGCGGTAAGCAGAGTGGCAACAACCACCATCCCGGCTCGGACATTGCCGTGACCTCTTCCAAGTCCAAGCGCGGGTCGGCGGACAGGATCTGTACTTGCTTACGGCGCAGCGCCTCCTCCTGGGCCGCATTTTCCAACACCAGGAACGCGGTTGTCGGCATGAGCACACCGCTGCGAAAGCTTCCCCGTACTTCCTTTAGCCATTCCGGCCTACCGGTTCGGCCCGACCTGCGATTCCGGAGATAGTCCGCGTACTGTTCCATAGCCCCGGTCCAGACGCCGTTTGGGTTTGGGGCTGCCGGCTCAGGGTCCGTAGTGAGCACTATTTCGGGCTTATTGTCCATCCGTAACCATGCCATCGGCGCGGTGGCAGTTGGAAAGGCATACGCCGTGATTGGCTTAGGTAGAGGGACGTAATTGGATGGATCCCGGTCCGCTACGCCATCTTCGTAGGACACGGTAAGCCGGCCTTCCGATCCCAAGTCGTACACTTTCGGATCGAAGGGTACACCCGCGGCGTATATACTTAGATCGTCGTCCAGCACGGGGTCTTCCCCGACAATAATAACAACGGGATAGGTGCGGGAGGAGCCGGTGACGTTGCCGAAAATCCGATCTACCGCGCGTTGCGCGAAAAAGCCCCCCGCCGGTGTACCGTGCAGTTGCTGTTCCCATTCATGCCGGTAGCTCATCTGCCGGACGTAGGTGCCGCACACATTGACAATGGGTTCCGGGAAATCGCTTGGCAAATCCCCCGTGAATTGGTGGATTCGCTCGATCAATTCCGCTTCGGCTTCGGGACTTCGGTGGGAAGCGTCCAGGACAAAATGGATTTGGGGAAGTAACCGCACCGCGGGCAGCGATGCCTTGAACGAAGCCGGCAGGTAGCAACCACCGGCAAAGGTTACCGGATCGGCCCGAGCCCTTGCCGTTTCTATTCCCAGCATCGTAGTTTTACCATCAATCTGGAGGTTCACGGGGTCCCGGTGGCGAACCCTAAAGCCCGTTCGCCGTACGTCTCCCCTCCTAAAGGGGTACACACTAAGCCTGATTCGATCGGCTCCCTCGTACCGCAGCAGACCGGGATCGCGCTGGGTTCCAACGACCTGATTATATACCCAGGTCGCCACGCCGCGCTCGCTGAGTAGACCGTGCTTTTTCCGTTCGCCGACGTAGAGGTAGTAGTCATCGATGAAGCATCCGGGGGGCAGGTCAAAGCGAACGGCATACTCCCCGAGGTTGCCGTGGAGGGTATCGGCCGCTACTTCCAGGTGTACCCACGAAGTCCACGTTTCGGTCCCGGCGTCCCAGCTGCTTTCCGAGGAAAGATCTATCAATTCGGTGTTTTGACTACTGTTCCGGTCTGGCGTTCGCGACGATACGTCGTATCCGGTACCGAGATAGACCCGGCTCAGCCTATCCAGTTTATCGTTCGAAAGGGTCAGGTTGTCAAGCACCAGCCAGGCGTAGTACTGCGAGAGGTACGGCATTTTCTCATTCCCCATGAATGCGCCTTCACTCTTGCGGTGTAAGCTGATGTTATGGATTACGCGTTCCACCGCCCGGGGATCTATTTCTACCTCCTGATTAACGGGACTATACACGTAATCCAGGGCTTCTTGTAAAATGTATCGGTCCGCCCGGTAAGCCACCGTAATACCGCCGGGCAGCAGGCAGCACAGCACCAGGCCCGCGGCTAACAGGTACCGCGGATTGATGTGGCGGACTAAATACGCATAATCACCCTTAAGGAAACGAAGCTGCACCGGTAACATCATCAGGGGCACCAACATCAATAAGCCCGCTCCGTAGTAAACCGTAGCCAACACCGCAAGCGGGACAAAGGGCAGAAAAACCAGCACGAAATAGAGTAGAAAGGGAAGACCGGAACAACCGGCTGCAAACAGTACGGCTCGGTAACCGAGCATGTCGCGGCGGGGCAGGCAACAGTAAATTCCGTTCAGCGCTGCCAGGCTGTAGAAGAGCGGATGTCCGAAATTGCCGAACACCCCTTCCGGACTGGTTACATCCATGTTGAACAGGCTGGAGTTATTGAGCACCAGCCCGATCAGCGGACAACAAACCGTAAGAAGAAAGCGAAAAGCGAGATGGCCCCTGACCGACCACCATTCTCGATTGCGTCCCAGCAAATAGACCGCCCGCAAAACGAAGAAGACGAATACGGTCGAGAAGACGACGGCGATAATGGTCGCTACCTGTTCCGGCAGTACGTCATGCAGCGGATGTACGGCCGGAACCACCACGGTAGCGAACACGTACAACATCAGGGGCATGAAGAGGGCAGCAATAAAGTTCGGCCACGCGCTGTAGGAGCGATCCGCGCGGGTACTCAGATGAATAGCTGCGAACAGGGTGTATACCAGGGCCGGCATTAAGAAAGTCGGCACGTAGAGCGTAGCTCGGTCATCCAACAGCCAATTAGGCACGTCGACCGGAAACAAATCATCCAGCGCCGCAACGGTCCAACTACCGTACGAAACCACCGAAGTAAATAAAACGGCAAGGTGAAGTATACCGATTCGTTTGCCAGCGGCGTCCAGCGCTACCGAGCCGCCAAAGGCAACGAAAATCAAGGCAAACAACGCCCCGCCTTGCTGATGCCAGTACCCCTGTTGGTGGGCCTGCAACAGACTTTCAATGAGGGTATACTGGTAATACCCCAGGCACCAAAGCCCTAACAGGGGCACCACGGCTACGCCCCATAAGCAGCGCGGGTCAAGTAATTTATGCATGCTTAGCTTGTCGGCGGATGGCGGCGTACCGCAGGATCAATCCGGTGAGAAAAAGGAAAACCAGATAGACGAATGCCCCGAGCGCGACGTGTAAACTCCCGGCGGCGAAATCTTTGAAGCCTAAGCGGGTGAAGGTGACCAAGGCTACGATCCGGGACGAATTTGCCAGAACGGTAAGCGGCCAGGCAAGCAGAGGTGCAATCACTAGTTGCGACCACCACCTGGTGTAGGCCAAGGGTGACAGGGCGAAGAGCAAACAGGCCATCAGAAAAAAATTGAAGCCGGCACAGCCAGCGTTCAGTACGAAATTGTCCGAAGGATGATGGAAGCCCAAATCATTCACCCACTGCCCAGGGCTGTTCAGGGTTAGGGAAACCAACTCATGAATCGGGCGCAATAACCAGGATAACTCGTCCGCACCTGCCTGCCGGTACCAGAATTTACCCACCGCATACCCGATAAATGGCAGACTAAACCTCCAGATCTTTTTCCAGTCTATCATGATCAAATATAAAAAAGTACTTTTAAAAATAAAGTGTCCTTTTACTTTATCGTTCCTCTTTTCACTTAGCGCTCCATTTGCCAGCGGCTTCCCGCCATCCTTACAGACTATAACATACAAACCATGACCCAAATCCGCTGTCGACCTACTTTAACCTACACGCTACCCATTCCCTACCGCTCCCCTAACTTTTTCCTACCTTCACGACCCAGCAAAATATAGCCAAAATGAACCTCCACGAATACCAGGGCAAGTCCATCCTCAGTAAGCACGGCGTACCGATCCAGAACGGCTACGCGGCCGATACGGTAGACGAAGCCATGTCCAAGTACGACCAGCTCGCCAAGGAAACCGGCAGCCCCTTTGCCGTAGTCAAAGCCCAAATCCACGCCGGCGGACGCGGCAAAGGCGGCGGGGTGAAGCTGGCCAAGAACCGCGACGAAGCCAAGCAGCACATCTCCAATATCCTGGGGATGCAGCTCAAGACGCCCCAAACGCCCGGCGGCATGGAAGGCCCCGGCAAGCAGGTCAACAAGGTGCTCGTAGCCGAAGACGCCTACGCCCCCGACTTTGACGCCAACAAGGAATACTACGTTTCCATCCTCATGGACCGCGAGCGCAAGCAAAACGTCATCATCCACTCCACCCAGGGTGGTATGGACATCGAGGCCGTAGCCGAGGAAACGCCCCACCTCGTCCATAAGACGTACATCGACCCCGAACTGGGTATGCAGGGCTTCGACGCCCGCGAAGTGGCCTTCAACCTCGGACTGGAAGGCACCGCCTTCAAGAACATGACCAAGTTCATTGCCAAGCTGTACCAGGCCTACTTGAGTGCCGACGCCAGCCTGATCGAGATCAACCCCTGCCTGCACACCGGCGACGACCGCATCGTAGCCGTCGACTGCAAGTTCAGCGTCGACGACAACGCCCTATACCGCCACAAGGACATCGCCGAAATGCGCGATACCACCGAGGAAGACGCCACCGAAGTCGAAGCCCAGAGCTACGGCCTTAACTTCGTCAATCTCGACGGCAACGTAGGCTGCATGGTCAACGGTGCCGGTCTGGCCATGGCCACGATGGACATCATCAAGCTTTCCGGTGGCGAGCCCGCTAACTTCCTCGACGTAGGGGGTACGGCCGACGCCGCCCGGGTAGAGCAGGCCTTCCGGATTATCCTACGCGACGACCGCGTCAAGGCCATCCTGATCAACATCTTTGGCGGCATCGTCCGCTGCGACCGCGTCGCTCAGGGCGTCGTGGATGCCTACCAGAACATCGGCGACATCAAGGTGCCCATCATCGTGCGCCTGCAGGGCACAAATGCCGACATCGCCAAGGAGCTGATCGACAACTCCGGTCTGAACGTCCGCTCCGCCATCTCGCTGGAGGATGCGGCTAATGAAGTAAAGAAGGTACTTTCATAACTTATTAAAGATTCAACCTACGAAAAGGGCTGCCGGCATCTGATGCGGTAGCCCTTTCTCTTTTGCCTATTTACGGAGTTACGGAGTAAATGCACTACCGGGAAAAAGGCAGTGAAATAAAGCCAGCTCACGATCAAAGAGTCCGGGAGTACTGGCAAAAATTTCTAGGTGGGATTGTAGCTGCGCAGCATACAGATACTCGAACCACTCATATTCCGCGTACACCAGTAGGTTAGCGAACGTAGGGCGAATCTTGGCCGCTTGCTCGGAACAACTATCCACGCCCTGCCGAGATGATCCAGCAGCCTCGTAGGTGGCCTGGATTTGCTGAGTTACGTCAGCACGCAAGGACATGTAGGCACTCCAGAATCGCCCGTGAAAGGCGTTCTCCGACTCAGGAAGCTGGGAGGAAAAGGCTCGAAGAACTAGCGCATCTTTTCGTTTCTGGGTCAGCTCGGAGAAGAGGTCCCCGTCGTGCGACATTCCGCTTAGTGCATGAAGCATACGATGGGTCATTCGTTCGCGGTAGGGAGCGTCAACATCCTCTCTCCCATCGGTGGACTCGTAGTAGCCAAGCTGGTCGGTCACCCACAGGAAAGTAATTGCGTGCAGATCCGCATCGGGTTGGTTTAGTTCATCCCCGTAGCGATCGGCGATTTGTATTGCATGGTTGGCGGGGGAAGTCGACGTAAAGGCGTCGTAGACTAACTGCGCCGTAGTAGCGGGATGGCGTTCGTACGATACGGATAGCTGGCTGTCGTCCGTTGTGAGCCGCCAATCTAGGACCACGCTTATATCGTTATCCTGCCCTACGAATACCTCGGTGAAAAATCGCTTGTTACTGACCGGATGGTAAAAGGACAGGGAAACCCAGGCTACCCGCTCATCTCGAAAAAGCTCTATTAACTCATCGGCCGCGCCAGTCAACTCCAGTACCGACCAGTCGTCCATTAACCGATCGCTAAACTCCACCCGGTACCGCAGCGTCCCATCGGGCCCGCTTACCGAAAGCGCGCCGGCAACGAGCGGCCCCGCACTGTGTACTAAAAGGAGTAGAAGGGAGGTGCGACAGAGCAGGGATAAGTGATCGATCATTCCCGTAAGATAGGGGATGATCCAGACTCAATCTTCTTCGCGGATCGGAACAATGATCTCCCGAACCCGTAAACCCAATCCCTGAACCGCCGCCGAATCACTGGAGAGGCGCATGTCCCCGAGTAAGCTATCGGGCAGTCCGCCGCCCACCAGCCGCTCCGGAGCGTAGGTGAGGCGTACGATGAGGTCCTCCAGCTTTCCCCCGTGCCAGTCCACTACCGTACCGGCGTAGTCCCACCCGAAGCCGCTGAACTCAAAGGGCGCCCCGTTCATTTCCCGTAAGTCGTGAAACTCCGTGCCGATGGTCAGCCCAGTAGCCGCATCGTGCCAGTTCGCACGCGGATTGGAGAAGCGAACGCGATCCGGCTGCTTGTCCTCACCCAGCAGGATGAAAAGCTCATCCACGGTGCCGGGGAAAAGCACGTAACCGGGTTCGGTAGTGCCCTCCCCCGCGGGAAGCTTGCGGCTCTCCATCACCCCGCTACCGTAGCGATTCTCAATCTGGGCCACGGGCATACCGGGGGTGATGAGCCCCACGAATTCCCCGGCAGTGAAGCGGCGGTCGGCCTCGGGGGGCGTTTCCGCGTCGTCGTAGGCGTCCTGGTACGGACGGTACAAATTGTCCGTGGGCGGGTCCCCGCTTTCCATGCAGGTGAACACCAGTAACGCAAGCACTATGGTGGCGGTAGCCTTCAGCATGTAGCGGGTTCCTTTACCATTGAGACCGTCGAGCCCCCCGGAAAGTTTAGGCTTCGGTTACCCAATCCGTACTACCAGGTCGTTCGCCTCCACCAGGGTCTTTTCCTTCAGCGGAATGAGGGTCACCTCCCCGTCTACCGGACTGGTAATGGTCGATTCCATCTTCATGGCCTCGATCACGAAGAGCGGATCGCCGGCCTGGACCTCGTCGCCCACCTTTACCAGGATGCGACTTAGGTTGCCCTGCAGCGGACTGCCTACCTCCTTCTCCCCGCCGGCCTTTACGTGGGCGGCCACCTTGCTTTCCAGCGAGCGATCGCGCACCGTAATGCTGCGGGTCTGCCCGTTGAGGCTGAAGAAGACCAGGCGGTTACCGAGCTCGTCGGCGTTGGTCATATTGAGGTACTTGATCGCGATCCGTTTGCCGGCACTTATGCGAACGAGTATCTCCTCGTTGGGCTTGAGGCCGTAGAAGAAAGCGGTGGTGGGCAGGTTGGCTACTTCCCCGTATTCCTGCTGGAATTCCTTGAAGTCGGCGAAAACCTTCGGGTAAAGCTGCTGGCTGAGTAAGTCCTTAATCGTCGGCTCCTCTTCGAAGTCGGCGCGGTACTGCTCGGCTATGGCGTCGAAGTCTACGGGCTCCAGGTGGGCGTTCGGCCGGTCGGTGTAGGGTTCTTCGCCCTTCAGGACCATTTTCTGCACCTCACGGTCGAAACCACCCTCGATCTGGCCGAGGTCGCCGCGCATGAGGCTCTTTACGCTGTCGGGGAAATCCAGTTTCTGCCCGCGCTCCCGCACGTCCTGCTCGGTGAGCCCGTTGCTGGTCATGAACATGGCCATATCACCCACGACCTTGGAGGACGGCGTCACTTTGACCAGGTTACCGAAAAGCCGGTTCGCGGCGGCGTAGTTCTCGCGGATGGTACTGAACTGCTCCTCCAACCCCAGTCCGCGCGCCTGCGGCCGTAGGTTGGAGTACTGGCCGCCGGGGATCTCGGTGTCGTAGATCGTGGCCGTGCCGGCACGGAGCTCGGTTTCGAAAGGATAGTAATAGTTCCGGACGAGCTCGAAGTAGTCGGCGAATTTGTTCAGCAGCGGCAGGTCCACGGGGTTCTCGCGCTCGTGCCCCTGCATCATGGCTACGATGCTGTTGTAGCCTGGCTGGGAAGTTAGGCCGGACAAGCTATTCAGCGCGACGTCCACCACGTCCACCCCGGAGTTGATGGCCTCCAGGTACGTAGCGCTTTGGATCCCGCTCGTATCGTGGGTGTGAAGGTGGATGGGCAGCGTTGTCTCTTCGCGCAGGGCCGAAATGAGCTCCTTGGCGGCCAGGGGTTTGAGCAGACCGGCCATGTCCTTGATGGCCAGAATGTGCGCACCGGCGCTTTCCAGCCGCTTAGCCAGGTCGATGTAGTATTGAAGGTTGAACTTGGTATTCCCCGGATTGGTCAGGTCGCCGGAATAGCAGATGCAGGCTTCGGCCAGACTATCGGTGTTCTCCCTTACGGTCTTGATCGACACTTCCATGTTCTTCACCCAGTTAAGGGAATCGAAAATCCGGAAAAGGTCGATACCGCCGGCGTAACCCCTTTCCTTCCCATCGGCATCATAGAGCATGGAGCCCCGGGCGGCTTCCTCGATAAACTTGATGATGAGGTTATCGGGATAGGCCTTGTACCCCACCCCGTTGCTGCCGCGCAGCAGCATCTGGAAGATGGTATTCGGAATGGCCGTCCGCAGTTTGCGCAACCGCCGCCACGGGTCTTCCATGAGAAAGCGGAGGGCAACGTCGAAGGTGGCTCCTCCCCATACTTCCATGCTGAAGAGATCGCCGGGCTGGTTGGCCGCGTAGCTGCGGCTTACGTTCAACATGTCGATCATCCGCATGCGGGTGGCCAGCAGGCTCTGGTGGGCGTCGCGGAAGGTAGTGTCCGTGTACTGAATCTTCTTCTCGTTGCGGAGCCAGTCCACGAAACCGTCCCGACCGAGCTCCTTCAGCCGGTCGCGGCTACCCTTCGGCACCTCCGCGTACGGATCGAAAGCCGGCACGACGGGCCGCAGGAAGACCCGACCGGGCTCCTTTTTCTTGCCGACGTCGGGGTTGTCGTTGACGATCACGTCGGCCAGGTAGCGCAGCAGCCGGGTACCCCGGTCGCGGAAATTAGGCAGCTCCATCAGCTCCGGGTGGTCGGGAATGAAGCGGACCGTGGCCTTGCCCTCCTGGAAGTCCTGGTTCTCCAGCAGGTTAAGCAGGAAGCCGATGTTGGTCTTCACGCCCCGTACCCGGAATTCCCGGAGGGCCCGGTGGAGGCGTTCCGCCGCCCCCTTAAGCGTGCGGCCGGAACTGGTGACCTTCACCAGCAGGCTGTCGAAGTAGGGTGAGATGACCGCCCCCGGGAAGGCCGAGCCGGCGTCCAGACGGATGCCCATACCACTGGCCGAGCGGTAGGCGATGAGGGTACCGTAATCGGGCTTGAAGTTGTTCCCCGGGTCCTCCGTGGTCACCCGGCACTGGACGGCGAAACCGTTGGCCTGGATATCCTCCTGGCTGCGAATGAAAATCGTCGGGTGGTCGAGGCGGTAGCCCATGGTGACGAGAAACTGCGTCCGCACCAGGTCGATCCCCGTGATCTCCTCCGTAACGGTATGCTCCACCTGGATGCGCGGATTGACCTCGATGAAGTAGATGGACTCGTCCTGGTCGACCAGGAATTCCACCGTACCGGCGCAGTAGTAGCCCACGGCCTCGCCCAGTTGCAGGGCGTAGGCGTAGAGTTTGTCCTTGGTCTCCCGAGACAGGTTAGCGGCGGGCGCCACCTCGACTACTTTCTGGAAGCGCCGCTGCACGGAACAGTCGCGCTCGAAGAGGTGCACCAGGTTGCCGTGGCGGTCGCCCAGGAGCTGTACTTCGATGTGGCGGGGGTTCTCGATGAATTTTTCGAGGAAGATCGTCCCGTTACCGAAGGCTTTTTCTGCTTCGCTACTGGCATCGACTACTTCCGTGCGGAGTTGCTTTTCATTGCGTACGACCCGCATGCCGCGCCCGCCACCCCCGGCGGCTGCCTTAATGATCACCGGGTAGCCAATGCGTTCGGCTTCCTGTGCCGCTACTTCGGGGTTAGAAATATCCTGGTCGCTATCCTGAATCAACGGAACGCCGACGCGCCGGGCCAGTTCCTTGGCGGCCACTTTATCGCCGAGCTGGTCCATGCTGTCCGGACTGGGACCGACGAACTCGATACCCGCTTCCAGGCAGGCGCGGGCAAAATCGACGTTTTCCGACAGGAAGCCGTAGCCGGGGTGAATGGCATCCACGTTCTTTTGCTTGGCCATTTGGATAATGGCCTTGATGTCGATGTAGGGGCGCAGCGGCTCGTCGTCGGGACCGATCTGATAGCTCTCGTCGGCCTTGTAGCGGTGCAGGCTGTAGCGGTCTTCGTAGGTATAAATGGCCACGGTGCGCATCTGCAGTTCGCTCGCGGCGCGAAGGATGCGGATGGCAATTTCTCCCCGGTTAGCTACCAGGATTTTTTTAAAACGTTTTCTCTTTTGCGTGGCCATAGTTCTCATTTTGGGGCGGGGGAAGATAAGCAGGTCCGCAATACATCGGATGTGGGAAGGGCGGTCGAATACGGGCTATTTTACGATCAGCCCGTCTTTGACACTGGCAAAGTAAAGCTTCCAGGCCAATGGCCGGCCCGCTTCCGCTTATCGGTCGCTGCAATTAGCCAGGGTTCCCCGTCAGTGCTTACGCATAAGCCTACCACATTCGCGCAACCGGTGGGTGAGCCGGTCTTTCCTACCGACCGCTTCTCTCCCGCGCTCCGGCGCCCCGATTTGCCCCTTGCCGGTACCGCGCGCGCAGCAGGGTTGGGCGCCGGAGCGCGGGTGCCAGCATCTTGTCGGATCGGTAGCCCCGGGTAGCTTACTGCAGCAGGGCAGCGTCTTCCTCCCCGAATTCCACAAGAATGTTGTCTCCCAGCGTGGTGGAGAGTACCAGGCCACTGTAGGTCACGTAAATGGGCCATTCCTTGTGCTGTCGGTCCACCAGTACGGCCACCTCGATTTTGCCGGGCAGTACGTCTCTGAGGGCGCCGAGGGCGTAAAACAGCGTTCGGCCGGTGTTGGCTACGTCGTCTACGACCAGCACCGGCTTCCCGTTCAGCTCCTGCACGTCGTGGTCCGGTATCGTGGCGCCGTCGAGGGGCTTACGGGGGTCGATGCGCAGATTCCAGAGGTGGAGGGGTGACTGCGAAAGCGTTCGCAGCCCCCCGGCCAGCCTACGGGCCAGCTCCATACCCCGGTTATTGACACCTAGGATGTACAACTCGGTTTCGGCCGTGTTGTGTTCCAGGATTTCCATGGCAAGGCGGGTGACCTTGGCGTCGATCTGACGGTGAGTCAGTAGTTGCATATGCGGCTGGTTTGGACGTCCGGTTTACTCCTGGATCATCTGCAGCAATTTACGCACCTGTTCGACAATCGTTACTTTCCGTTGACCGGCGGCGTTGCGGTTGGCGCGACGAAGTTTGAGGCGGAAGGTGTAGAGGCTGCGGGGACCCAGCAGGAACGGTTCGTCGGCGATGTAATCACCGGGTTTGGGAATGTCGCTGGTGTGGGTATCTACCAACAGCTCCCAGCGAGTGAATTCCTTGACGCCGGGAAGGGTGAATTCCACGCCTTCCCAGTAGGCATTCAGGATCACGAGGAAGATGTCGTCCTTGATCCGCTTACCCCGTTCGTCGTATTCGTCCATGCCTTCGCCGTTGAGGATCATGCCCAGACAGAGCTGATTGCCATCGTTCCAGTTCGCATCGGTCATTTCGTGGCCGGATGGATTGAGCCAGAGGATATCCCCGATGTGGGAATCGTGGATCTTCAGGCCGCTAAAGAAACGCCGCCGGTGGAAAACGGGGTTTTCCCTTCGCAGGGTGATGAGGTAGCGGGTAAAATCGTGGAGCGCCTGTTGATCCTCCGTCCAGTCCCAGTCGAACCAGCTGATGGGGTTGTCCTGGCAGTAGGCGTTGTTGTTGCCGAGCTGGGTACGGCCGTACTCATCGCCCATGCAAATCATCGGCACGCCCTGGCTGAAGAGCAGGGTAGCCAGTTGGTTGCGTTGCATCCGCAGGCGCAACTTGTTGATTTCCGGATCATCGGTTTCCCCCTCTACGCCGCAGTTCCAGCTTTCGTTGTGGGTTTCGCCGTCGCGGTTGTCCTCTTGATTGGCCAGGTTATGCTTTTCGTTGTAGCTGTAGAGGTCCCGCAGCGTAAAGCCGTCGTGGGCGGTCACGAAGTTGATGCTGGCAGCCGGGCGGCGGCCGCTCAGTTCGTAAAGATCACTACTGCCCGTAAGCCGGAAAGCCATATCGGCCACGCCGCGGGAATCTCCCTTCCAGAAGGCCCGGGCGTCGTCGCGGTATTTTCCGTTCCATTCGGACCAGAGTACGGGGAAGGCCCCGACTTGGTAGCCTCCCGGTCCGACGTCCCAGGGTTCGGCGATCAGTTTTACCTGGCTGATGATCGGATCCTGGTGAATGGTGTCGAGGAAGGTGCTCAGTTTGCCTACTTCGTAGAGTCCGCGGGCGAGGGCACTGGCGAGGTCGAAGCGGAAGCCGTCGACGTGCATCTCGGTGACCCAGTAGCGGAGGCTGTCCATAACGAGCTGGAGCGAGCGGTTGTGGACCATATTGACCGTATTGCCGGTGCCGGTATAGTCCATGTAATACTGCTTGTCGTCCTCCACGAGCCGGTAATAGGCCTGGTTGTCCAGTCCCTTCATGCCCAGCATGGGGCCGAAGTGGTTGCCTTCCGCCGTATGGTTGTAAACGACATCCAGGATGACTTCCAGTCCCGCCTTGTGCAGGGTCTTGACCATGTCCTTGAACTCGATGACCTGCTCGCCTGCCCGCCCGGAAGAGGCATAATCGGCGTGAGGGGCGAAGAAACTCTGGGAGTTGTACCCCCAGTAGTTGCGGAGGCCCTTATCGATCAGGTGGCTATCTTGGACAAAGTGATGCACCGGCATAAGCTCTACCGCCGTGACGCCGAGATTTTTGAGGTAGGCGATCGTGGCGGGGTGGGCCAGGCCGGCGTACGTTCCCCGCAATTCCTCGGGGATATCGGGATGCTGTTGGGTCAGTCCCTTGACGTGCATTTCGTAAATGACGGTCTCGTGCATCGGCGTTTCCAGGCGAACGTCCCCTTCCCAATCATAGGCAGGGTCGATGACGACCCCTTTGGTGATGTAGGGCGCGCTGTCCTGCTCGTCCATCGTGAGGTAGCGCTTTGGATCGTCGCTTTTGATGGGATAGGGAAAAACGGCCGGGTGCCAGTCGATCGTACCGTCGATCGCCTTGGTGTAGGGATCGATGAGCAGCTTGTTGGGGTTGAAAAGATTGCCGTTTTTGGGGTTCCATTCACCGAAGGCGCGGAAGCCATACCGCCATCCGGTTTCCAACTGGGGAATGAAACAGTGCCAGACCTGATCGGTCTGCTCCATCATCTGGATGCGGTATTCTTCCTTGTTGGGACTCTCCCGACGGAACAGGCACAGATCCATGCGGGTGGCCCGCTCGCTGAACACGGCGAAGTTCACCCCCGCAGGTGACCAGGTAGCGCCAAGGGGATAGGGTCTGCCGGGCCACACTTCGATGTCCTCGAACCTTCCGTATGGTTTTCGCTCCTGTAGGGTGGCGATTGATTTTTCGTTTGTCATGTAAAGGGTTCACGACCGTCCGCTGTCCGGACAGTTATTGTGAATTTTGTTCTATAAATGGGGGTCCTATGCTTAACCGCCCGATCGTCCAGGCGTTCGTTCCGCAGTTCGTCAATCTACCGTTTAGTAGGCGTCGGCCGCCAGCATAACCAGCGTACAGCCGGTTACCGTCTCAATTCCGTTTGCCTTCGCCAGTCGCATCAGTTCGGGATTCTCCGTACCGGGATTGAAAATGATGCGGCGGGGCGCTACCCGCAACAACCAGTCGTAATACTCGGGTTGGTGCTTCGGGCCGATGTAAAGGGTTACGGTATCGACTTCGGAGACGTCCGGTTTACCGTGCAGGATATCCCTTCCCTGCAGCTGTCCCGACTTGATGCCCACCGGGATGATCTCGTGACCATGACGGACGAGTCGCTCGGCGGCAGCGTACGCATAGCGGGTTGGATTCGGGGTCGCCCCTAATATTAAAGTGCTGTTGTTCAAAACAATCGATTTCGTAAGGGGGTGATTTCAGCCGACTGCACTTCGGCGAATAATGGGTACACGCGACCGGCAGCTAAGGTTCCCTAACCCGGCATAGGGCCCGGTCGACTACCTACGAGTAGAAACTGAGTCCCGCCTATCTTGGTTCTAGCCAGGGATTCTAATCCTTATGAAATTCCATATACTTAGGTGGCCACCCGCCTAGCGCATGGCTTCCACCTGGGGCCAAATATCGCCGATTAAGCTCAACAGCCCGAATAGCAGCAATTGGATCCCGATGGCCATTACCAGGAATCCCATGATGCGGCTCAGGGCGGATAAACCCGCGCGCCCCAGCAGGCGGAACAATAGCGGGGCATAGTACAGGGTGATAAAAACAAGCAGGGCCATTACGGCGACCACCCCGACGATCAACGTGCTCCGCTCCCACCCCTGCTGACCGGCGGAAAGCCCGATCAATAGCGAAATGCTACCCGGTCCGGAAAGCATCGGCATGGCCATGGGCGTAAAGCTGATATCCTCCTTCGTGTAGGCTTCTTCCTCGATTTCGTGGGTGATCCGGCGGCGCTCCGCCTTACTATTGAGTAAGCCGTAGCCACTGTTCACGATAATCAGTCCACCGGCGATCCGCAGGGCGTTAAGGGAGATACCGAAAAATTCCAGGATAACGCTTCCGGCAAAGAAGAAAACGACCAGAATCATCATGAAGTACAGTGCCGTCCTACGCGCCGTTTGCGACCGTTCGGAATGATTGTAATCATTCGTCAACGTCAGGTACATCGGTACGGCGCCAAACGGATTGACAACCGAAAACAGGGAGCCAAGGGTGGCAAAGAAGAAGCTAATCATGGTCCGGAGAACACACCGGAAACGGGGGAGTTTCCTACTGCTTCCCCCGCCACTCCAGTGATTTCCGGTTCATGATTTCGCAGCACTGTCGGTCGGCCATCAGTTGATTTCCGAGGTGGATAGCGCGGCGCAATTGCGTTTCGTCCAATTGATGGATGGCGGGCTTTTTATTGTCCAGCGCCGCCTGCCACTTTTTTTGAAATAAGTGATCGTACACTACCCGTAGGAAGCAATGGTTCCGGTAAATGGGATATCCACCCGCCCGGGCAACCGCGGGGAACTGCCGATTGGCCATGTCCATCAGTTCCTGGCGGAGGACTTCCCGCACCCCTAGAGCCGCTCGTAAATCCCGGCGATGCCCTGGCCGCCGCCCACGCAGGCGGTCACCATTCCGTAGCGGAGGTCGCGGCGTTTCATTTCGTCCAGCAACTGGATAGAGAGCTTAGCGCCCGTGCAACCCAGTGGGTGGCCGAGCGCGATGGCCCCGCCGTTGACATTGACGATCTCCGGATCCAGTCCGACTTCCCGGATGACGGCCAGGGATTGCGTAGCGAAGGCTTCGTTCAGCTCCACCAGCTGGATGTCCTCCAGTTTCAGTCCGGCCTGTTTGAGCGCCTTGGGAATGGCTACGCAGGGACCGATACCCATGTACAGCGGATCCACCCCGCCAACGGCACAGCTAACCAGGCGAGCCACGGGCTCCAGATTGAGTTGCTTGACCATCTCCCCGCTCATCACGATGACGAAGGCCACCCCGTCGCTGGTCTGGCTGGAGTTTCCGGCCGTCACGACACCGTCTTTCTGGAAAACGGAACGGAGTTTGCCCAAGGCTTCCATGCTGGTGCCGCGGCGGACGCCCTCGTCCTGGGCAACGGTATGTGAGCTGGTCTGCCGCTTACCGTCCTTGACGAATACCTCTTCGACTTCGATCGGCACGATCTGGTCCGCGAACAGCCCCTCGTCGATCGCCTTGGCGGCCCGTTCGTGGCTCCGCACGCTGAAGCGGTCGGCTTCCTCGCGGGTGACGTTGTACTTCTTGGCAACGGCTTCGGCCGTGATGCCCATGCTGACGACATAGTCCGGGGTATCCTTGGCGACCTCATAGCTGGGCGCCAATTTGTACCCCGTCATCGGGATATGGCTCATGCTTTCGGCGCCGCCGGCTACGAAGCATTCTCCCATCCCGGCCTGGACCTTGGCTACGGCCATGGCAATGGTTTCCAGGCCGCTGGCACAGTAGCGGTTGACCGTCACGCCGGGCACGGACTTGCCCAGCGCCCGTAAACTGATCTGCCGGCCGACCTGCAGGCCTTGTTCCCCTTCCGGGTTGGCGCAGCCTACCAGTACGTCGTCCACGATTTTCGGGTCGATCGCTTCGTTCCGGTTGAATAATTCCTTGATGACCCGTACGGCCAGATCGTCGGAACGAAAATTCTTAAATCCGCCCCGGCCGGCTTTACCCACGGCGGAGCGAAGTCCGGTTACTATATATGCTTCTTTCATGATGTTTCGGTTTGCGATGATGGACTAGCTACTAGTTCCGCAGCGGTTTATTCGTTTGCAGCATATGCTGGATACGCTCCAACGTCTTCTGCTCGCCGCAGAGACTGAGGAAGGCTTCCCGCTCGATATCCAGCAGATACTGCTCGCTGACCTGTTGGGTGCCGGTCAGGTCGCCACCGCAAAGCACCCAGGCCACCTTTTTGGCAATCTTGATGTCGTGTTCGCTGGCGAAGTGCCCCCGCCGCAGTTCGTTCGCTGCGGCGTAGAGCGCGGCGAGCCCACCACGGCCGAGCACGGTGATGTCGTCCCGTTGCCGGGGCATGGTGTACCCGTCATCGGCCAGGTCGAGGGCCATGCGTTTGGCCTCGGCGATGTTGCGGTCTTTATTGACAACCACTTTGTCCCGGCCCTCGATGAGGTAACCGTAGTTGTAGGCTTCGTAGGCACTCGTCGAAACCGATGCCATGGCGATAGTCTTAAAGCGCTCGATGAGGGTGGGGATCATTACGTCGCCTTCGAAAAAGCTGTCGCTGGTCCGCAGCGCGAACTCCTTGGTGCCGGCGCCGGCGGGAATGACCCCGATTCCGGCCTCCACCAACCCGATGTAGCTCTCGGCGGCTACGGCCGCTCCGTCACAGTGCATAACGGTTTCGCAGCCGCCACCGAAGACGTAGCCCTGGGTCGCGGCGATCACCGGCAGGGCGCTGTACCGAAGGCGCATCACGCTCTGCTGAAAGAGATTCACCGCCATGTTTAATTCTTCGAACTCCTGCTGGTAGGCCAGCTGGGCGATCATCATCAGATTGGCACCGACGCTGAAGTTATCCGCCCCGTTGCCGATGACCAGCCCCCGCCACCCTTCTTCTTCCAGCTGGGTGATCGCTTCCTGGTAACCCCGGAGTACCCCCTCACCGATGCTGTTGTAGGCGCTGGTAAATTCCAGGCAGGCAACGCCGTCACCGATGTCGTGCACGGTGACTTCGCTGTTTTTGTACACCGGCTTCTGTTCGCGCAGGTTGTCCAGAATGATGAACTGCTCGGTGCCGGGTTTGACTTTGTATGTTTTGCTTGCTACGTCATAGTACTTTAGCTGACCGCCCTCCCGCTTGTAGAAGCTGTCATGGCCGGCGGATTGCATATCCCTGACCCACTGGGGTATCGTCGCCCCGTCTTCTTTGGCGGCCTCCATACCGGCTTGCAAGCCTACCGCATCCCAGTACTGGAACGGCCCCATCTTCCAGGCGTAACCGGCCCGCATGGCATCGTCGATGCTATAGAGGTTATCGCTTACCTCGGGGATGCGGTTGGCGCTATAGGCAAACAGCCCGCCCAGCATCCGCCGGACGAATTCACCACCTTTGTCCTCCGATTTGAAGATGGCCTGTACCCGGCGTGGCAGGTCGTCGATCTGTTTGGCGGTCTTCAAACTGGGGAGGTCTTCCCGCTGCGGCTCCTCGTATTGCAGCGTTTTCAGGTTGAGGCCAAGAATCACCCGGTTGCCCTCGGCATCGGTCGTTTTTTTATAGAAGCCCTGACCGGTCTTATTGCCGAGGAATTTATTGTCAAGCAAAAATTGGTAGTACTGCGGGATTTCCATCACCGCGCTGGCCTCGTCGTCGGGGGCGTTTTCGCGGATACCCGTCATGACGTGGGCACCGGTATCGTGCCCCACCAGATCGCCAAGGCGAAAGGTTCCGGTCTTCGGGCGACCGAGCGCGGGACCGGTCAGTTTGTCTACCGTTTCGATCCTCAACCCGAGTTCGTCGGTCAGGGAGTAGCTCTTGGACAGGCTGTAAACCCCGATCCGATTACCGATAAAGGCGGGCGTATCCTTGGCCATGACGGTGGTCTTGCCGAGGTAGAGATCACCGTAGTGCATAAAGAAATCCAGCACTTCCTGCTTGGTATCGGGGCCGGGGATGATCTCGAACAGCCGCAGGTAGCGGGCCGGATTGAAAAAGTGCGTGCCGCAGAAATGCTGGCGAAAATCCTCGCTCATCCCCTCCTGGATCATCCGGATGGGAATTCCCGAAGTATTGGTCGTGATCAAACTACCCTTCCGGCGCACCTTATCGACCTGACCCAGCACCTTCTGCTTGATGTCGAGGCGCTCGACAACGACCTCGATGATCCAGTCGTAGTCACCGAGCTTTTCCATATCGTCGGTGAAGTTGCCGACGGTAATGCGTTTCGCGAAGTCTTTGTCGTAGAGCGGCGCGGGCTTGGACTTGATGGCGTCCTGCAGGGCTTTCGCCGCTACGGAATTGCGCACCTGGGGGTTGGTCTCGGTCTCGGACATCTCCCGGGGGAGGATGTCGAGCATCAGGACTTCCAGTCCGATGTTGGCGAAGTGGCAGGCGATTCCGGAGCCCATTACCCCGGAGCCGAGAACGGCCGCGCGGCGGATGTGTCGTTGGGTGCGTTTGGTCATATCATGATCGTTTAGCGAAAATTCGCTGGCTAAGATAGATAAAATGAAATTCCGCCGGCAAAGGTTGACCGAACGACCACCGGCCGCGCCCGAACCTGGTCCGGTCGGAGCTTATCCGGGTCGAGCCCGTGGGGCCGCCTATCCCGAAAAGCTATCCGGAAACCTTTACCGGCATCGCTGCCTTCCGGTTCGCTTCCCGCGGGACCTTTTACGGTAAGGCGGCGTTCCGGCCCGATAAGAGCGGAAAAGTTGTCCGGTTTGCGAGGTAACCCATCAACCAAGTACAAGGGGGGTCCCGGCTTCGGCGGAATTGGCCGGCTAAGTTGCTACGTTGCCGGCCGTATGGAGGATTCAGCGCAGGCGTAGGGGATACCCCCCGGTGAGCAAGTAGCCTAGGGTACGGGCGGTGTTAGCGATCCAACGGAAGGAATTCAGTCCCGCCGTAAAAAAGTCTGCCGGATGATGTAACCCTTGTCCGCCTTCTCGTCCCAGCTCAGTTCATCGCAGTTGGATTGCGTATTGATGCACTGGGAGTGACGGGCGTCCACAAAGCGTTCCACCAGGCCGATGCCCGGGGCGTACCACTCGTACGCCACCCGGTATTCGACGAGATTGTCGGTGACATCCGCCTGCCGGACGACGACGACGCTATCCACCTGCAAACCGGTGCGCAAGTCGACCGCCGTATCCGTATTGAGGTAGCGGTAATTCCAGCCTTCGTAGACGTCCAGAAGCTCCCCGCCTACAAAGACCTGTCGGCTGTCATCGAAGCCGCGGTTCCCGTCCCAATTAACGCCTTCCCGTAACGGGCTGACCAATTTGGTGAAAGTGAGGTTATCTTCCGACCGCACCAGGCTCGAGCCGTCCCGGTGAACGGTAAACGTCTGCTTGAATTGAAAGGGGGCGGATTCGTTACGGCGTTCCCAGCGCTCCCCACGATAGTAGGTGGACCCGTCGCCGCCCACGAAAGTTTCTACCAGGGTTTCCCGGGCTTCGGTGGAGCTGCTGTCGTAGCGCACCCCTCCGACCGCCCGCACCAAGATGACGCTGTCGACCTGGAAGTAAGTGGGCTGGTTGAGTTCCAGCGGGTAGTAAACTTCCAGCGGATCGGCCAGGGGCGCCAGGGGCGCTTCCTCACAGGCTAATACACCGAGCAGGGCCAAACAAAAAATCGAGCTTCGTACCATTCGTTTTAGGATTATCACGCGCTTGTGCGGGGGGAACGGTATTGGTATACCAGTGCCCCCACTACCCCGAATAAGATCAGAACGCTGCACACCAGGGAGATGGTACGCCCGAATGCGTAACTCGAGGGCGCGAAGGTCATCACGATCTCGTGGTCACCCGCCGGGACCGGCAGCGCGCGCAGCGCGTAATTGGCCCGGATCAACTGGGCGGGTTGGCCGTCGATGGTAGCTTCCCAGCCTAGGTCCGGACCGTACCAGATCTCGGAGAAAACGGCCAGCTGATCGCTGTCGGAACGGAAGCGGTAGGTGAGCCTGTTCGGGGCATAACTCGTTAGTTCGATGGTACCCTGGCCGTTTGGGTTCAGGGCGCCGAGCGCGGGTGCAAAGGCTTCCTCCACAATAGCCGTATTCCGCAAATCCTCCACCGTTCCCAGTGCGGCGAATTCTGCGTCCGCCCCCTGCACGAAATCAATCTCCTCTACCAGCCAAGCATTGCCAAAGGCGTCGGGATTTTGCTGAGCGCGAAGTTCCCCGCCCTCGCCGGGAATGAGGAAATACTTCGTGTTCAGCATGTTGATCACCTGCGGATCCCGCCGGGCGAGGTAACCGTCGATCAGGTCTTGGTAGCGGCGCATCTTAACGGCGGAGTAGCCCCCGAGGCTCTTGTGAAAGTAGCTCGTGAAGGCATCCTGGTCGAGGGGGCGGGAGAGGTTAAGTACGCGGTAATTGGGATCCGGGTCCTGGAGGATTTGTTGGTCCGCCGGACTCGGCTGTACCACATTGCTGACGACCCGGTTCGGCTGGAAGTCGTCGTGGGTAAGGTAACGGCTATTGATGCCGGCAAAGTCAGCCAGGGCGAGTATCCCTATGGCTACAGCTCCCCAGGTAAGCGACAGGCTTCCCTTCCAGAGCAGATAGATGGCTCCGTAAGTAAGGCCGACGAACAGCAGGCTGCGCATGGCGTCGTCGAAGTAGAAGTCCGAGCGCGTAGCTTCCAGTGCACCAACCAGTTGGTTGACGTCGCCCTGCCCGCCGGTGAAGCGGGCAATCTGGGCCGCGTCCTGGGCCGCGGTGAAGTCGAAGGTAAAACCGAGCAGGACGACCAAGACACCAAGCGCCGCGGCGGTATAGCCGGCGAATTTGAGTTGACGACCCGCCGCAAGGCCGTCGCCAGCCGCCAGTTTGATCCACCGGTGCATGCCCAGGAGCCCGAGGGTGACCATCAGGAAAGCGGATACGCTCAGGGCGGAGTTAGGGGTCCGGAAGTTATTTAGCAGCGGAAGGTAATCGAAGAGCAGCCGGTTGATGCCACCGGCGTTGTTCCCCATACTTAATAGAAAGATGAGGGCCGTGCCCCCCGCGAGCCACACCCTGGCGGTGGTGGAAGCCGTAAAGAGCCCAAAGACGAACAGGGCCCAGGCTACCGCCCCGAGGTAGATCGGCCCCTCGGTGAAGGGCAGGCTGCCGTGGTAGAGCGGAGCCTGGAAAGTAGCCGGGAGTCGGAACCCCGCGCGGGTCATCGCTTGTCCGAAATCGGTATCCCGCTCGATCTCCTGACCGCTGCCGCCACCCGCTGCGAGGGGAGCGTAGGTAGCGATCATGTCTTTAAAGCCATTGCTCCACTGCATGGCGTAATCGTAGTCCAGCCCCCCGGCCTCCGTGGCCTGGGCCGCGCCGGCTTCGGCCGCCGGGCTACTCAGTACCGAGCCGCCCCGCATCGACTGCGGTAAATACTCGGAAGTGGTGAGTAGGTTACTTGCTCCGGCCCCCATAGCGAGTGCCAGGCCCACGAGCAGGGCTCCCATGGCCTTCGCGAATTCGACGAGCGTACCCTGCTGATAGTGGCGGATCAGTTCGGCTAGGCCAAGGAAAGGAAGGGTAAGCCCGAAATAGTACAACATCTGGGGGTGGTTGGCCAGGATCGACAGCCCCATGCCCAGGGCGAAGACCGCCCCACCTAGCAGGTACTTGCTGCGGAAGGCAAGCAGTACGCCGGCGGCTACCAGCGGTAAGTACATGATTACCCCTAGTTTGCTGACGTGGCCGGCCTCGTAGAGTACGATGTTGTTCGTTGCGATGGCCGTGGCGATGGCTCCGGCCAGGGCCAACCAGTGGTTGACCCCGAGTAACACCATCATCAGGTAAAAGGTCAGCATGCCGCAAAAGACGTAGCCGGCCGGTCCGCCCAGGAAGCCCCGGAATACCTGATTCGCCAGGGTCAGCTGGTTACCCGCCGATACGGCCGAGATTTGATAGGTCGGCATTCCGCCGAACATGGCGTTCGTCCAGTTGGTCCGCTCGCCAGTCTGGTCCCGAAACTCGTTGAGTTCCCGGGAAGCGCCGCGGTATTGCACGATGTCCCCCTGCTGTAGCGACTCCCCCTGAAATTGCGGCAGAAACAGCACCACCACGGTAAGGAAGAACAGGACCAGGGCGAGCAGGTGGGGCCAGAGTTGTTTGATAGTCATACGGTAAGCTTAGAGAAAATCTACGTCTACGTCGTAAGGATAGGTGATCAGGTAGTTCATGGCCTCGTCGACGGGGAAACCCTCGAAAACGATTTGGTACAGCATCTCGGTGATTGGCACCCGGAGCCGCATACTCCGTGCCAAATGGCGGGTAATCATGAGGGTGCGCACCCCTTCGGCGAGCTCCTGGCTGGTGGCCATCACTTCCTGGAGGCTTTCGCCGGATCCGATGCGGTAGCCGAACATGTAGTTGCGGCTCTTGCGTGAGGTGGCCGTGGCGATGAGGTCGCCGATGCCGGCCGTCCCGAAAAAGGCCCGCTTATCGCTTCCCAGTGCTTGGCCGAAGTGAACCATCTCGACCAGGCCGCGGGTTACCAGCATGGCTTGGATGTTCTTCCCCAGCCCGATGCCCTTCAGGATACCCGATCCGAGGGCGATGACGTTTTTCAGTACGCCGGCCAGCTCGGCCCCCAGGAGGTCGTGGGTACCGAAGACGTGAAGCTGCTGCGACTTCAGCACCACTTTCGCCCGGTTGATTACCTCGTCGAATTTGCTGGCAATGACGGAGGCCGAAGGCTGACCGTCCAGAAGCTCGCGGGCGAGGTTCGGTCCGGTAAGCGCCCCCACCCGTACCACTACGCTTTCCTGGCGGATCACGTCGGTCATGGTATGCACGTTGCGGCGTTCGATTCCCTTCGTGCGGATATCCTTTTCCTCGATGCCGGTCACGTCCAACCCCTTGGTGCCGTGGATCAGGACGTGGCTCGGCCTAAGGTGATCCGTGACGCTGCGCATCATTTCCCGGAAGTTATCCGATGGGACAATCGGCAGAATGAGCTGGCAACGCTCGGCTACCTCCCCGAAATCATTGACCAGCCGGACCCGCTTGTGCAGGGGAACCCCAAAGCGGAAGCGCTCGCGGTTGAGCCGCTCGGTGAGTTCGGCGCTGCGGCTATAGACCAGCACGTCGGTGTTCAGCGCCAACAAATTGGCCATGGCGGTACCGAAAGTACCCGCCCCGATCACCCCTACCGGTTCTGCTTTGGACATCCATGAAGATTGAGGGGGCGAAGGTACGGTGCGTAGATCATCTTAGCCCGGAGGGCACTCAACCTCGGAACGTTCATGGCTCGAGTAAAATCCAGGGTCGAGACTTTCCAAGGCGAGCGGGGAAGCGCCAGAACAGCACTGCGGAAGTAGCAGTCATCCACGGTGAGTTGGTGGGCGTAGCTTCCTCCTGGATACGCCCGCTTCTATTCCGTATCCGACCGCGGATCTTCTTTGAACGACTCGATCTCCCGCCGCTCCCGCTTCGTGGGGCGGCCCGCTCCTTTCTCCCGAAACTCGCCTTTAGACTTACCGACAAACCAGTCCTTATACTTATTCATCTCGTCTTCGGGGGTGTGATCGACGTAGCAGGTGACGGCCAGGGGCGCCCCTACCCGTTTGTTGAGCAACTTGACGACTTCAATCTCCAGGTTGAAGCCTTCCTTCTGCACCTGGAGGCGGTCCCCCTCCGTCACGGTGCTGCTCGGTTTGACGGGCTGCTGGTTGATGCGGACCTTACCCTTCTTGACCACGTCGGTGGCCAGGGTTCGGCTCTTGAAGATGCGCACGGCCCACAGCCATTTATCGATTCTTACTTTGTCCATACCGGGGGATTACTCCACTAATTCGTACTCAATATCGAGCTTTCGCAGGCTTCGGTAGGCCGAGCTCTCATTAAAGCTCACCTCAATCTCAACGGGCGAACCCGCCAATAAAATATCGGTGTACTCCGTGGCGGTGCCGGAATCGACGTCGTCGGCAATATCCTCGATGGTGCGGGCGATGGCACGCCGGTCCGGCCGGAGGGCGTCGCACTGAAGTAGTCTTACGGTCATGGGCGCAAGATACGGCAGTCCGAGAAAATAAACAAATTGTTTCAAGTGCCGGAACCGCTCCGCTGCCACTCCCGCCGTAGGATCCGGTACTGCACGACGGTCCAGGCGTTACCGTCCTTGATGATGAAGTCGTCCAGGGTGCCCTCCAGCTTCAGTCCATTGGCCAGGAGGACCCTGCCCGAGGCCGGGTTGTCGTCGCGGTGATTGGCCTGGATGCGGACCAGGTCGGTATGGCGAAATCCGAAATCGATTACCGCGCCAACTGCTTCCCGGGCGTAGCCACGGCCCCGGTACGGTGCCCCCATCCAGTAGCCGAGCTCGGCGTAGCCGAACTTCGGTGAGATGTGTAGCCCTACGGCCCCCAGCATTTCCCCGTTCTCGGGGTTGCGGATGGCGAAGGAAAAGGCGTGATCTTCCGCCCACCCCTCGTTAATGGCGGCCAGCCACGTGATGGCGGCGGCTTCCGTGTACGGATGGGGAACGGACAGGGTGAATTCGGCGATCACCGGGTCGTTGGCCAGCTCCACGATGCGGCCAGCATCCGCCAGTTCGGGTTTGCTGAGGAGTAGGCGGTCGGTGCGGAGTTCAGGGGCTTGCATCGGGTCTGTTTGATGGGGTAACGGTGGAAGGTACTCGGTTAGTTGCACTTTCCGTTCCCGCGCTCCGGCGCAAAACCCCCGCGCTTGAAAAGTCTGCCCGATGAATTCCGTAGCGCGAGGCGTACCTTATCGGGCAAACCGACAAGCATGCGCAGACGCCGCTTTTTAACCACCACCACCGCCCTGGCGGCCGGCACCCTGCTGCGCCCGTTGGCGGCCCGTTCCTCCCTATTCCTCCCACCGGCGGTAACCATGATCCGTGATAATGTCGGCTTCTACACGGAGCGCGGTGGCACGATCGGCTTCTACCACCCGCAGAACGGGGTCGGCGGCGTGGTGATCGACTCCCAGTTTCCGGATGCGGCAACCAATTTCCTCGGGCAGGTTTTCGGTAATGACGCCCCACTCGATTTACTGATCAATACCCACCACCACGGCGACCATACGGGCGGCAACGGGGTGATCGCCCCGCTGGCCCGGGACTACGTCAGCCACGAACGGGCGCATGCTAACCTCGCAACCAGCGAGGCCAAGCGTACCGAAGGGGAAGCCGTGCCGCTGCCCAAGACCACCTTCGCGAAGGAGTGGTCGGTCGAACTGCCCGGCGCCACCGAGACCGTGACCGCCCGCCACTTCGGCCCGGCCCACACCGGAGGGGATGCCGTGATCCACTTTGAAAATGCCAACGTGGCCCACCTCGGCGACCTGCTGTTTAACCGGCGCTTCCCCTACGTGGACCCGGAGGCCGGCGGCAACCTCACCAACTGGATCGACGTGCTCGGAAAGATCCGGAAGACCTACGACCGGGATACGGTGTTCATCTTCGGCCACGCCGCGGAGTCCTACCCGGTGACCGGCGACGTGGACGACGTGGCTTCCTTCCGGGATTATCTGCGCAACCTGCGGTCGTACGTAAAAAAGGAAAAGCGGAAAGGAACCACCCTCGAGCAACTGAAGGCGAAAACCACCACCATCCCCAACGCCCCGGAATGGCGCTTCGGCGACCGGTTGCGGGACGTCAATCTGGAGGTGATGTGGGGGGAGGTGTAGGGGGATGGCGCCGGACTTTCCGGTAAGGTATCTTTTCACTTTTCCGGTGCAAAGTTTCACATATACCATTACCCCACCACCTTTGGATAGCTGCCTACCCAGCTATTCCTATATTGGCCGGCCCAAAGTAGTTGATGCATGCAGAATCCGATTGTCGCCGAAAATTTCCTCCTGGAAACCGACGCAGCCCGTAAGCTTTATCACGATTATGCGGCCGACATGCCCATTATCGATTACCACTGCCACCTGCCCCCGTCCGAGATTGCCCACGATCACCAGTTCACGAACCTGACCGACGTATGGCTGCGCGGCGACCACTATAAGTGGCGGGCCATGCGCGCCAACGGCATCCCCGAAGATGGCATCACGGGCTCGGCCAGCGACCGGGAAAAGCACCGTAATTGGGCCGCTACCCTACCCTACACGATGCGTAATCCGCTCTACCACTGGTCGCACCTGGAGCTGGACCGCTACTTCGGGATCACCGACCTGCTCGGCCCCGACAACGCCGACGCCATATACGACCAGTGTACCGAAAAGCTGCAGGGTGCCGATTTTTCCGTGCGCTCCCTGGTAAAGCGGATGAACGTGAAGGTGATCTGCACCACCGACGACCCGATCGACAACCTCGAACACCACGTGGCCATCGGTAAGGATCCCTTCTCCTGCCAGGTAGTGCCCGGCTTCCGCCCGGATAAGTCGATCATGATCGACGCCGAGGGCTACGCGGAATACATCAGCAAACTGGCTACGGCGGCCGACCGGGACATCAACGATTACAGCGACCTGCTAGCCGCGCTGCGCCAGCGCATCGACTACTTCCACGGGCTCGGCTGCCGGGTATCGGACCACGGACTCAACCAGCTCTTCGCCGAGACCTGCAGCCCGGAAGACGCCGAACGGATCTTTACGAAGCGGCTGCGGGGCGATTCGGTCACCCCGGCGGAGGCCCGGCAGTTCCAGACCGCCCTGCTCACCGAGCTCTGTAAGGTTTACCACGAGCTGGGCTGGACCCAGCAATTTCACCTCGGTGCCCTGCGGAACAACAACCAGCGCATCCTGCGCAACCTTGGCGCCGACGCCGGCGTGGACAGTATCGGCGACTTCCGCCAGGCGCAGGGAATGTCACTGTTATTCAACGCCCTGGACAATACCGATCAGCTGGCCCAGACGATCGTATACAACCTCAACCCGGCCGATAACGAGATCATGGCCACCATGGTCGGCAACTTCAACGACGGCAGCGTAGCTGGCAAGATGCAGTACGGCTCGGCCTGGTGGTTCCTCGACCAGCTTGACGGAATGGAGAAACAGATCAATGCCCTGTCCAATATGGGCTTGCTAAGCCGCTTTGTAGGTATGCTGACCGACAGCCGCTCCTTTATGTCCTTCCCCCGCCACGAATACTTCCGCCGCCTGCTCTGCAACCTGTTCGGACAGGATATCGAGCGCGGCCTGCTCCCCAACGACCAGCAGTGGATCGGCAAGATGATCCAGGATATCAGCTACAACAACGCTAAAAACTATTTTAATTTTCCCGCATGAAAGTTGTCACCTTCGGAGAGATCATGCTCCGCCTGACCCCCCCGGGTCACCTTCGTTTTTCCCAGGCCTCCGAGTTCGACGTCGTCTACGGCGGCGGTGAAAGCAACGTGGCCGTCGCCCTGGCTAACTTCGGCCTGGACGCCCACTTCGTTACCCGCCTGCCGAATAACGACATCGGTGAATGCGCGCTGATGGAACTCCGCAAACGGAACGTCAAGACGGACTACGTCGTCCGCGGGGGCGAGCGCCTCGGCATCTACTTCCTCGAAATGGGCGCCGTGCAGCGGGGCAGTAAGGTTGTCTACGACCGTGCCCACTCCGGCATGGCCACCATCGAAAAGGGGATGGTCGACTGGGACGAGGTATTCAAGGACGCCGACTGGTTCCACTGGACCGGGATTACGCCCGCCCTCTCCCAGGGTGCGGCCGACGCCTGCCTCGAAGCCATCCAGGCCGCCAACCGGCTGGGCGTAC
Organism: Neolewinella xylanilytica; assembly: GCF_002934605.1. GTDB lineage: Bacteria > Bacteroidota > Bacteroidia > Chitinophagales > Saprospiraceae > Neolewinella > Neolewinella xylanilytica. Next base: position 1,284,192 of record NZ_PTJC01000006.1, on the reverse strand, counting down.
CCGTCTCCACGGACCTGAATTACCGCGCCAAACTATGGAAGTACGGCAAAGACCCCATGGACGTCATGCCCGCACTCGTGGAAGGATGTGACGTAATTCTCGGCAACGAGGAGGACGCCGAAAAGCACTTCGGTCTCCATCCCGAAGAGGTGGACGTAACCGCCGGCGGGGAAATGGACGGCAAAAAGTATCTGCCCGTCCTGAAGGAACTGATGAACAAGTTCCCCCGCTGCAAAATGACCATCACCACGCTGCGCGGTTCCGTCAGTGCCAGTCATAACAGCTGGGCCGGCGTACTCTGGGACGGCGAAAAGCTGTACGAAACCAAGACCTACCAGATCACGGACATCGTGGACCGCGTCGGCGGCGGAGACAGCTTTATGTCGGCCCTTATCTACGGCCTGCTCACCTTCAAGGACGACAAGCAGCACGCCCTGGACTTCGCCGTCGGTGCCTCCTGCCTCAAACACACCATCTACGGGGACGCGAACCTCGTGACGGTGGACGAGGTCAACAAACTCATCGAAGGCGACGGTTCCGGCCGCGTTGCCCGCTAATCCAATGTGCCTATTCTGGGGAGCCGGTGTACGCCGGCTTCCCCTTACGATCATGACCCTTTCCTATGTCCTTACATTCCCGTCTTCACACCCTGTCCGTTATCCACGAGCAGGGGATCATGCCCCTTTTCTACCACAAAGATGCCGAGCTGGGCAAGGAAGTCCTCCGCGCCTGCTACGCGGCCGGTGGTCGCCTGCTAGAATTCACCAACCGTGGTGACTTCGCCCACGAGGTATTCCGCGAACTCAACGTCTTCGCCCGCAAGGAACTGCCCGATATGGTGCTGGGCGTAGGCTCGATCAACGACGCTGCCACGGCCGCCCTGTACCTGCAGTTGGGAGCAAGCTTCATCGTGTCGGCCTCCCTGCGGGAAGACGTCGCCCTGGTCTGCAACCGCCGCAAGGTGCCCTACCTGCCTGGCTGCGCTACCCTGACGGAGATCGGCCGCGCCGAGGAACTGGGCTGTGAAATCGTCAAGTTGTTTCCCGGGAGCGTCTACGGCCCCGAGTTTATCAAATCGGTACGGGGCCCCCAACCCTGGACCAGCATCATGCCCACCGGCGGCGTAACCACCGAACTGGATAACCTGAAGGGGTGGTTCAGTGCCGGAGCCGTTTGCGTGGGCCTCGGATCGCAGTTAATCGGAAATTCGGTACTTTCCGATCGTGATTTCTCCGGGCTTACCGACAGCGTGCGGGATGCCCTGAAAATCGCGAAAGATTTGCGATCATGACAAAAGGATTGTTTTACTGCGGCTTCTTGCTGTTTTTGCTCAGTGGCTGCACCGAGGAATCCGAGGGCAGGGTGCTGCGGCTGGCCCACGGACTGGACACCAGCCATCCCGTCCACAAGGGCATGGTCAACATGGCCGAGCGCCTCGCGGAACTGTCCGACGGGGAGCTGACCATCAGCATCTACCCCAACAACCAGCTCGGCACCGAGCGCCAGAGCCTGGAGCTCCTACAGATCGGCAGCCTCGACATGACCAAGGTCTCGGCGGCGGTACTCGAGAATTTCTCCCCGGAGATCGCCGTCCTTTCCCTGCCCTACATTTTCCGGGGCCGGGAGCACGTCTATAAATTTCAGGACAGCGAACTCGGCCGGGAGATGCTGACCACCAGCGAGCAGTACCGCTTGCGCGGGCTGGTCTACTACGACGCCGGCCAGCGCTCCTTCTACACCAAGGACCACCCGGTCAACGTACCGGATGACCTGAAGGGGGAAAAGATCCGGGTCCAGCTGAGCGCCACGGCCATCGCCATGGTGCAGGCCCTGGGGGGCTCCCCTACCCCGATCTCCTACGGCGAGCTCTATACCGCCCTCCAGCAGGGGGTGGTGGACGGGGCGGAAAACAATCCGCCCAGCTTCTATACCTCCCGCCACTACGAGGTGTGCAAATTCTACACCCTGGACGAGCACACCGCCGTGCCGGACGTGCTGATGATCGGTACCGAAGCCTTCGCCCGCCTCAATGAACAAGAGCAGCAATGGCTACAGCAAGCGGCCGATGAATCCGTCACTTACCAGCGGGAGCTGTGGCAGGAAGCGGAGCAGGAAGCGCTGGACGCAGTGGAAGCGGAAGGGGTACAGATCATCCGCCCCGACAAGGGGCCATTCATCGAGCAGACCGCCCCTATCCTGGAAAGCTACCGGGACCAGCCCCGGCTGTACTCCCTGATTCAACAGATCATCGCAATGGCCCCCGAAAATGAAGGATAAGGTTGATAAAATACTGGGATACGTCCTGGTGATCATGCTCGCCGTGATGACGCTCGACGTACTCTGGGGGGTCTTCACTCGCTACGTGATGAGCAACCAGGCCAGCTGGTCGGAAGAGATGGCGCGCTTTTTACTGATCTGGATCGGTATTCTCGGCGCGGCCTACGCCAGCGGCCAACGCATGCACCTGTCCATCGACCTGCTGGACAACAAGCCGGTCAAACTTATCGCCTCCCTCATCATCCTCTTTGCCCTCGGCGTGATGGTCGTAGGAGGCACTCGCCTGGTGCTGCTCACGGCCCAGCTCGGTCAGCTCTCGCCCGCCCTGGGCGTCCCCATGTCGATCATTTACTCCGTCGTACCGATCAGCGGACTCCTCATCATCTACTACCGCCTTTCCGACTTTAAAGCCACCTGATGGAAGTCACGATCCTCGTACTCACCTTCGTCGTACTCATCGGTATCGGCATGCCCATTGCCTGGTGCATCGGCATCAGCGCTACCGTGACCATGCTGGTCAGCATTCCCAGCCTGCCCGCCCTGACCACCGTTGCCCAGCAGACCGCCTCCGGGCTCGATAGCTTCAGCCTGCTGGCCATCCCCTTCTTTATCCTCGCCGGCCAGATCATGAACCAGGGGGGCATCGCCCGGCGGCTGATTGCCTTCGCCCGCTCGCTGGTGGGGGGATTGCCCGGTGGACTGGCCCACGTTAACATCATCGCGGCCATGCTCTTCGGCGCCATCGCCGGATCGGCCGCCGCCGCAGCTTCCGCCATCGGGGAGACCGTGGGCAAAGCCATGGAAAAGGAAGGCTACAGCAAGGAATTTTCCGCCGCGGTTAACATCACTTCCTCCACGACCGGCCTAATCATTCCACCCAGTAACATCCTCATTGTCTACAGCCTGGCAAGCGGGGGGGTGAGCATCGCCGCGCTCTTCCTCGCGGGCTACATTCCGGGGCTGCTGACCGGATTCCTGCTGATGATCGTCGCCGCCATCGTAGCTAAGCGTAAGGGGTATACCACCCGGGGCACCTTTTCGCTCGGCGAGATCGGCCGCACCTTCGTGGGGGCATTGCCGAGCTTATTGCTGCTCATCATCGTCATCGGCGGCATCGTGGCCGGGGTGTTCACGGCTACCGAGGCGTCGGCCGCCGCGGTGCTCTACTGCCTGGGGCTGTCGTTCGTGTACGGCGAAGTGAAGGTATCCGACCTGCCGCAGGTTTTTCTCAACGCGGTGGGTACCACCTCCATCGTGATGATCCTGATCGCCACTTCGATCTCCATGTCGTGGATCATGGCCTTCGAAAACATCCCCCAGGACATCACGACCTTCCTGCTGGCTACGAGCGACAACCCGATCGTCATCATGATCATCATCAACCTGATCCTGCTCTTCGTCGGCGTGTTTATGGACATGACCCCTGCGGTGCTCATTTTTACGCCCATCTTTCTCCCGGTGGCCGTCCAGATCGGCATCGACCCGGTTCACTTCGGCATCATCATGATCCTCAACCTGTGTATCGGTCTGTGTACCCCGCCCGTAGGCGCCGTGCTCTTCGTAGGCGTGGGCGTGGCCGGAACCACCATCCAGAAGGTGGTGCGGCCATTGTTGCCTTTCTTCGTAGCGATGCTGGTGGCCCTGCTGATCGTGACGCTGGTGCCGGGGTTGAGTACCTGGTTGCCGGCGCAGTTTGGGTTTTAGGGTTTTTGCGGCGGAGCGCAGGTAGAAAGTTGCCAACCTGCCTACGTAAATTCACGTTTAAGCAGATGAACGCATAACGCCATGACCGCTACCGCCGATCCGAACATTGAGTTACTCGCTCATCTACACTTCATCACCGTGGAGCGGTACCACGCGATGATCGAAGCCGGCATTTTAGGAGAGGACGATCCGGTGGAATTACTGAATGGGAAGATAGTTGATATGAGCCCGATTGGACGTTTTCACGCTGTTTGTGTGCGCACGATTAACGCCCACTTCGTCCAATTGCTAGCAGGCAAGTACGTATGTAGTCAGGAGCAACCCATTACAATAAACGAGGGCTCCGAACCCGAACCGGACTACGTCATCGCCCGGCTTAGCGAACACAACTACCTCGATCACCACCCCTACCCCACCGACATCCATCTGCTCATCGAGGTAGCCGATAAAACCCTGCCGCGTGACCGGGGAGCAAAGCGGGGCATCTACGCCCGGGCCGGCATTCCCGAGTACTGGATCGTCAACCTCATTGATCGCCAACTTGAGATCTACTCCGCCCCCGATACCACAGCCGGCACCTATTCTCAGGAACGCATCCTCAACGAGCGCGATACCCTGCCCGACCATCCCCTGGCGGGTACGGTGGCGGTCAGCAAGTGGATACCCGGGTGAGCCTCAGGCAAACCGCATACTGTTCATAGCAGGACAAGATATCCCTGTGTTCCCCGCATACTTTCACTGGCCATTCATTGGCGTGAAAGCTTTTTTTGCGCCGGAGCGCAGGAGGAAAGCAGGTAACGTGCCGTACATCGACTTGCTCACCCTCATTCACCTTCTCATAACGGACCGCTAAGTAGCAAGGCGGTGAGCCGGCACTCCGGCGCAACATACCGTGGCCGTAAATCTATGACCGCATACGTGCCGAAGGGAGCACGACAGTTGGGTAGTTGAGCATAATTTTCGCAACACAGACACGATTTCCGGGTTGTACTACTCAAATATCGGCAATTTCTATTCCGAGGCCTCCCCGTTGAGTACGATTTGTACTATTTCAATGTTGGCAGCCACCCAGTTCAACGCAACCTTCCATGCAGCAAATTACCAACCCGCTGGTAGCCCCCACCCGGGCGACCTCTCTCTCCCGTCTTGTCCGTCTAGCCGGCCTGACCATCCTACTGGCCGCATCGCTGACTTCCTGCAGCGACGACGACGATCTCTTCCTTTCCGGAGACGAGCTGATGCTGATCGAGCCCATGGGTCCCAAACCCGACTACGCCCCTGACATGGACGACCAGATGTGGGCCGTCATCGAGCAATTCGTGGCCTTTGGCGACCCGGCCCTGCCTGAGCTCACCGCCCGTCAGGCCCGCATGGACCACAGCGTCACCGACGCTCTGAATACGCTGCTGGCTAAAAACAACCGGCCGGCCCCCGTGCCCGCCGTCACCACCGACCAGCGCATCCTGCCCCCCAGCTATACGCCGCAGTCCGCTCCCGACGGCATCCCCGTGCGGGTGTACACCCCGACCGATACCACTTCCGGCAACCGCCCCGGTATCGTGTATTACCACGGCGGTGGTTGGGTGATCGGATCCCTGGAAGTCTACGAGCCCTCGGCGCAGCTGCTGGCCGAGCGGACCGGCGCCGTGGTCGTATCGGTGGACTACCGCCTGGCTTCCGAGGATATGAATAAGTTTCCCGCGGCCCACGAAGACGCTTTTGCCGCCTATAAGTGGGTACGGGAAAACGCAGCGACCATCGGCATCGACTCCAGCCGCATCGCCACCGCGGGCGAAAGTGCCGGAGGCAACATGGCCGCTGCCGTCTGCCTGATGGCGCGTGACCGGGGCGTTGCCCTCCCCGTACACCAGCTCCTGGTTTACCCGGTCGCTAACAACGACCTCATGACCGAGTCCTACGAGGAATACGCCAACGCCGTGCCGTTGAACCGGCCCAATATTCTCTTCTTTACCGAGAAGTATTTCAACTCGCCGGCTGACGGTGATAATCCGCTGATCTCGCTGGTCGACGAGGCCGACCTGACCGGAATGCCGCCCGCCACCATCATTGCCGCCGAAATCGATCCGCTACAGACCGAAGGCATGCTGCTGGCGCAGGCGCTGCGGGACGCGGGAGTAACGACTACCTACCAGCTGTATCCCGGCACCACCCACGAGTTCTTCGGTACCTATGCCGTCGTACCCCTGGCAAACGAGGCCCAGGACCTGGCAGCCGATCAACTGAATGCCGCGTTCCGGTAAGGCATTGCCCAATGTATAAGCGCCGCCCCGATCTACTGACCAGGGCGGCGCTTGTCGTTGTACGGTATGGGTTACGCCGGGGCGCCTGACCTATACCGCCTTTTGGTTAATCTCCTGGATGGCCAGATCGTTTAGTTCCTCATCGAACCGAGACTCTTCGTCCAGGATCGCATCGAGTACCTCGACCATGTCGTCGTGGCCGAGGGTCATCGCGTACTTCGTAGCGGTGCCGTAACCCGAGATTTCATAATGCTCGCAGCGCTGGGCTTCGGCGATGAGGCCGGCGTCCTTGACGGCGGCGGTGGTATCCTCATCGATCATGCCCTGGCACTCCTTGATGAGGCCGGCCATGGCTTCGCACTTGACGCCGCCCGGTTTGACGTCGATGTCTTCCAGAAGCTGGCGAACGCGGTCTTGTTGCGACTTGGTCTGCTTCAGGTGATCGGTGAACATGGCCTTTAGCTTGGAATCGGAGGCGGCGGCGACCATCTTCGGGAGGATTTCCGCGTACTGTCCTTCGGCGGAGTAAAGGTCCCGTAATTGATGCTCTAGGAGGCCCTGTAGGTTTTTCATAGGATAATGTTATCTGTGGTAATTGCTATGTAGGGGCAACCCCACCCCGCAGGCGATGTTCGACCCGGGCCCGAGCACCCTTCGGACAAGGCAGTCCTGCGTAATGGGCACGCCATAGCGCGAACAGCCGGCAAATCCCTACCTTAGGCTCGGCGCGCGCCGCCCCGATTTCGATCATGCAATTACCGGTTCTCGCAGATTTCTCCCTTTTCGTCGGTCGCTTTCACCCCCTGGTGGTGCACCTGCCCATCGGCTTCCTGCTGTTGGCCGTGGTGCTGGAGTGGTGGCCGGGCCGGACCGCCCGACCGGCGGTCCGGATCGCCTGGACGCTGGGGGCCGTATCCGCCACCGTAGCGGCGGTCTGCGGCTGGTTACTGGCCGCGGAAAGTGGTGGGGGCGACACGCTATTCTGGCACCGCTGGCTCGGCGTGAGCGTGGCGGCACTTTCGATGGGCGGGATATTCGTCACCAGTCGTGGCGGCAGATTGGCCAAGGCATACGGAATTGTGGTCGCCGCCGTACTCGGACTCGCCGGTCACCTCGGCGGAAGCCTCACCCACGGGGAAGACTATCTCTATCAGCATGCCCCCGCGGTAGTCCAACGACTGGTGGGGCACGCGCCGGATTCGAGCGGCTACCGGGACTGGTCCCAAACCGACCTCGATTCCATCGCGCTGTACGCGACCTTTCTGCAGCCGGCCCTGGAGGAGAGCTGCGTCAGGTGTCACGGCGCGGGGGAACAGCGTGGCGGACTCCGACTGGACGCGCCCCGCTTCGCCTACGCCGGCGGTGACGACGGACCACTCTTCGTGGCCGGGGAACCCCTGCGCAGCCACTGGGTCGAACGGGTAACGCTGCCCCGCGACGACGTCAAGGCCATGCCCCCCGGCGGCGATCCCTGGACCTACACCCAGGTGGAGTTGCTCCGTTACTGGATCGCGGAGGGAGCGGATACCAATTTCGTCCTCGACCTGAACGAGACTCCGGAGGACCTGAAAGTCCTGCTCCGGCGGGATTACGGGCTCGATCTGCGCCCGCGCCGGTTCGTGGAAACCGTGGAAGTCCTCCCCCTGCCGGAGGCCACTATGGACGATCTACGGTCAATGGGCTGGCAGCTCGCCGTACTGCAGCCGGACGGGGGCGCGCTGGAAGTCCAGCCGAAACCGGGCGGACGGATCAGCGGCGACGACCTGCGTCAGCTGGCCGCCCTGGCCGCCGAGCAAGTGGTGTACCTGAACCTCGACGACCAGCCCCTCGACGATGCGGACCTCGCTCCCCTGCCCCGCTTCACCAACCTCAACCGCCTCCGCCTCAACGGCACCCGACTGACCAACGTAACCGTGGAATTGCTGGCGGAGCTAGCGCACCTGGAAAGCCTGAACCTGTACCGGACGCGGGTGGACGACGGCATCTTCCAGCACCTGCCAGCCTACCCCAGTCTGGAACGCCTTTACCTCTGGCAAACGCACGCAAGCTCCGAAGCGGCCGCCACCTTCGCGAGCAGCCACCCCCGGATCACCGTGGAAACCGGCGTACCGGCCGGAGCACCGCCCGCCAGTCAAACGAAATAAAGCAAGCCATGCCGACCAAGCCCACCCGCCGCCAATTCCTACAGACCGCCGGCACCCTATGCGCCACTGCCGGACTACCCACCTTGCTTACCGGGCAGCCGCGGAAGCCCGCCGCGGACACCGTCGGTCACGGTGACTTCACCTACCGCCCCGACCACCGGTGGGGCAAACTCGACGCGCGCAACACACCGGTAGTTCACTTCCACGAGATGGTGCTGGACGGCCGCGGCCGGCTCGCCTGCTCCGTCGTGAGCGACCGGGCGGACATACTCCTCTTCGACCGGGACGGCCGGGTGGTCGATACCATCCACCACGACCTTCCCGAACCCCACGGGCTTACGCTGGCGGGCGAAGGCAGCGACCAGACGTACTGGCTGACGGATTCCGCTGCCGGCCGGGTGATTAACCTCGACCTGGACGGACGGATCATCCGCGAACTGGCGGTACCCGCGGAGCACATCCCGGGAGGCAGTCAGTTCAAGCCCACGGAAACGACGGTGGCCGAAAACGGCGATGTCTACGTGGCAGACGGCTACGGCACCAACCAGATATTTCACTTCGACGGGCAGGGGAAATGTAAGATGGTGTTCGGCGGCCCGGAGCACTTCCAGTGCTGCCACGGCATTGTGATCGACAGCCGCCGCGGGGACTCGGAGCTGCTCATCACCAGCCGGAGCAACCAACAGTTTCAGCGGTGGTCCATGGACGGCCGCCACCTGGCCACTTACGAACTCCCGGGGCTGAAGATCTGCCGCCCCGTGCTCTCCGGCGAGCATACGCTATTCGCCGTCATCTGGACGAAGAGCAACTGGAACTACGACGGTATGGTAGCCGTGTTGGACAAGGACTTCCGGGTGGTTTCCCTGCCGGGAGGATCCGCGCCTAGCACGCAGGAAAGCTTCCGCGACGTGGCCTGGGACGGCCGGACCTTCCTGAACCCCCACGATGTATGCACCGACGAAGATGAAAACCTGTACGTTCCCCAGTGGCTGTCGGGCATGACTCAACCCGTGCGGTTGCGGCGGGTGTAGCGTTGGGAAAATGCGTAAATTACCCTTGCGCGCTAAAGTTTTCCGATCATGCAACGACTCGTCTGGCTATTCGTAATGGTGGTACTTGCTGCCTGCCAGGAGGAGCGGGCGGTGAGCTTCAACGAGCACATCCGCCCCATCTTCAACGAGAAGTGCATCGGCTGCCACGGTGGCGTGAAGCAGGCGGGCGGCTTTGGTTTGGTCTTCCGGGAAAACGCGCTGCGGAAGACCGAATCGGGTAAGTTCGCCATCGTGCCCGGCCAACCGGGCCGCAGTGAAATCATCGCCCGGGTACGCCACGAAGACGAAGCACTGCGGATGCCCTACGATGCAAAGCCCCTTTCGGAAGCAGAGATCCGGCTACTGGAAACCTGGATCGATGAGGGTGCCGAATGGGAAGAACACTGGGCTTATCAGCCCCCGGTCAAACCGGAAGTACCGATCGTCAATGGGAAGCAACCGCTTCATGCGATCGATGCATTCGTGCAGGCCTCCCTTGTGGAAAAAGGCCTTTCACCTGCGCCCGCCGCCCAAAAAAGAGAACTGCTGCGGCGCGTCGGTTTTGACCTGACCGGTCTGCCGGCCCCCGATGCGCTCGCTGACGCCTTTCTGAACGACCTGATCTCGTACGAAGCGCTAGTGGACAGCCTGCTGGCCCGGCCGAGCTACGGGGAGCACCAAGCCGCCAAATGGATGGAACTGGCCCGCTACGCCGATTCGCGGGGCTACGAGCGGGACCGGCCCCGGAGTATCTGGCGCTACCGAGACTGGGTCGTCGCCGCGTTTAATGACGACCTTCCTTACGCCGATTTCGTAACCCACCAACTGGCCGGCGACCTCCTGCCGGAACCGACGGAAGACCAGCTCGTCGCCACGGGCTTCCACCGCAATACGCAGAGTAACGGCGAGGGCGGCACGGAGAACGAAGAGTACCGCGTGGCCGCCGTCATCGACCGGGTGAATACCACCTGGGAGGTCTTTCAGGGCACCACGATGGCCTGCGTACAGTGTCATGCTCACCCCTACGATCCCATTACCCACGAGGAATATTATACCAGCTACGCGCTGTTTAACAACACGGTAGATCACGATCACGTCACGGAAGCGCCGCTTTTGCGGACGCTTTACGCGGCCGATGAGGCGAAGTACAAATCTCTTCAGGACTGGCTACGCGAGCACGCCGAAGCGGAGGCTAAAACCCAGTTGCGGGAGTGGCGGGAACTGATCAAAATCCGCGAGCCCCGCCTACGGCCGGACGTCTTTGAAGACGTGGTGGGGGGGGTCTTTACCGCCCGGGCCGACGAGGATTTCCTCTATCTGTCTCCGAATAATTCGTTCGCCTTGCCCCGCCGGGATTTCAGCGACGTGGCGGCCCTACACCTCGACATCCGGCCAATGGCGGCGGGCAGCCTGGAGGTCCGGTTGGACGGCCCGGAAGGTGCCGTCATAGCGGAACAAACCTTGGATAAAGATCGGCAACGATTCCCCCACGCCAGACTGCCGATTGAGGTACCCGGCGGTACGCACGCGCTCTACATCGTGGCACGTGGGGAAAAGGATGGAAAGATCGTGGCCGTAAACGCTATCGGGTACGAACCAAAATTACCCGGTGCGAAGGAGCCCGGAGTGGAGCAAATCGAGGCTTACATCGCCGATCTATTGGCCGCGGAAGATTCCATCACGACGCCGGTCATGGTCGAAACGTCCGGGCCAAGTCGGCGCAAGAACCACCTGTTCGAACGCGGCAACTGGTTGGTACACGGCAAGGAAGTAACGGGCGGCGTACCCAAATTGCTGGACGGGGCCAAGCAAACCAAGGTGGAGAATCGCCTCGATTTCGCCCGCTGGCTCACCTCTCCCGACCAACCGCTGACGAGCCGGGTGGCCGTAAACCGGGCCTGGGCCCAGCTCTTCGGGATTGGACTGGTCGCTACCCTGGAGGATGTCGGAAGCCAGGGAGCGAAGCCTACTCACCGGGAATTGTTGGATTACCTGGCCACCGAGTTCAGCGGACCGCTCGAATGGAGTACCAAGGCGCTATTGCGACAGATCGCCCTCTCGGATACGTACAAGCAGTCGTCCGAAGCCGGTCCCCAGCTACTCGCCCGCGATCCGAACAACGAACTACTGGCCCGCGGACCGCGTAAACGATTGAGTGCGGAAGAAATCCGCGACCAGGCACTGGCGGTGAGCGGACTCCTCAGCCCAAAGCGGGGCGGCCCAGGCGTGATGCCGCCTCAACCGGACGGCCTCTGGAACAACATCCCCTACAGTGACATCGAATGGGTGACCAGCACGGGCGAAGACCGCTACCGGCGGGCGCTCTACACTTACCTGCGGCGCTCGTCCATCCACCCGGGCATGACCACCTTCGACGCGTCGAACCGCGAGCTCTGCCTCAGTAGGCGCACGATCACCAATACCCCGCTACAAGCCCTGATGACACTCAACGACCCGGCTTACCTGGAAGTAGCCGATAAGCTCGCCGATAAGGTGGCTCCGTTGCCGGACGTACCCGCGCAAATTGACGGCCTTTACCAGCTGATGCTCCGACGCCCGGCCGCACCCGAAGAGCAGCGTATCCTTTCCACCCTCTACCGGAAAGCCTACGCGGAAGGGCAGGATTCCCACGAAGCGCTGACGGTAGTTGCTACTGCCCTCCTAAATATCGATGAATTTCTGACCACCAGCTGATATGGACGCCTTACTCAATGAATTTCGCCACCGGGAGGCGCATTACAACAGTCGCCGAAACTTCCTGCGCCAGGGGGCCATGGGACTGGGCGGGCTGGCGCTGGGTAGTCTGCTGGGCTGCGGTAATAAGGCGCGCGTGCCGGACACCGACGCCGGAGAAAACACGATGAAAACCGCCCTCCACTACGCCCCCCGCGCCAAACGCGTGATTTACCTGCACATGGCCGGGGCGCCGTCCCAACTGGAGCTATTCGACTACAAACCGGCACTGGAGAAACTGGACGGGCAGCCCTGTCCGCCCTCACTGCTGGCGGGTAAGCGCTTTGCCTTCATCCAGGGGACACCGATGATGCTGGGCCCGCAGGCTAACTTCCGGCAGCACGGGCAGAGCGGAGCCTACGTCTCGGACCTCCTTCCCCACTTCAGCGAGGTAGCGGACGAGGTCGCTTTTCTCAAGGCGGTACACACCGAGGAATTCAACCATGCGCCGGCGCAGTTGCTGATGCAAACCGGCAGTCCGCGACCGGGTCGTCCGTCGTTCGGCTCCTGGGTCACCTACGGTTTGGGGTCCGAAAACGACAACCTGCCGGGCTTCATCGTCCTGGCTTCCGGTGGGCGGAACCCGAGCGCCGGTAAAAAGCTATGGGGCAGTGGCTTTTTACCTTCCATCCACCAGGGCGTTCAGTGCCGTACGGCGGGGGATCCGATTCTCTACCTCAGCGATCCGGACGGGATGTCGCGGGACCTGCGCGGCCACTCCATCGCGGCCATCAACGAGATCAACCGGCGGCAGTACGAAGCGGTAGGCGACCCGGAAACCCTGACCCGCATCCGCCAGTACGAGATGGCCTTCAAGATGCAGGTATCCGTTCCGGAAGTGATGGACATCGAAAAGGAACCCGACTACATCCACGCGATGTACGGCACGGAGCCGGGTAAGTCCTCTTTTGCCAACAATTGCCTACTGGCGCGGCGGCTGGTGGAGTCCGGCGTCCGCTTTGTCCAGTTGTACGACTGGGGGTGGGATGCCCACGGTTCGGACCGCTCCACCAGCCTGGAAGAGGGCCTGCCGGCACAGTGCCGGGGCATCGACCGCCCGATGGCGGCCCTGATCAAGGACCTCAAACAACGCGGCCTGCTAGAGGATACCCTGGTCGTATGGGGCGGCGAGTTCGGCCGCACTCCGATGCGGGAGAACCGTGGCGGCGTCGAGATGCCCTATTTGGGCCGCGACCACCACGGCGAAGCCTTCACGATGTGGATGGCCGGCGGTGGGGTGAAGCCCGGAGTGGTGTACGGGGAGACGGATGAAATCGGGTACGCGGGCGTACGGGATCGGGCCCACGTGCACGACGTGCAGGCTACGGTGCTGCAGCTGCTGGGTTTTGACCACGAGCGATTTACTTACCCCTTCCAGGGGCGCCATTTTCGACTAACGGACGTGGCGGGTACGGCGATTCGGGAGTTGATGGCGTAGAATGATTTTTCGGTCATAAGCGGAGTTCCGGAGCCCGGCCAGGTAAGTCTTCCAAAGTGGCCGGCGAAGGCAACGGCGGCATCGGGAGACAAGGTCGATCGGGATACGACCTTTCCGGTAGCTTTTGCTGGTAGGCGACCGTTTCTCCGCAATACACGGCTGATCCCCTCTGCCCGTAAAACCTCCAATTTGTTCATTTGGATAGAACGACGGTATATGCCCGCCCGGACCGGCCTTACCCAGTGGGTGTATCGTTAGCCGGAAGATGTTGTGCAACGCATTCACAAACGGTTATTGGCCATACCCCGTAAATTTCACCGGTGCGGGTTCCGCTCCGAACCGATGGATAAGTTGCCGTAGGATACAGGGTATTTATTCTCCTTGACTTACCGTGACCGATTCAGCGATGGGACCTTTCAGCATGGATACATGCTATCCCGCTAGGGACCGCATGCCTGGAACTGCCTAAGCAAAATTCCGAAACCTTTAAGCAGAAAAACAACCTTCTATCGGATATCCCATGCGAATCAAATGGGGTGGAATGCCCATACCCCATAATCAATTTAACCGCCGGGGAGTAGCGATAGCGGAACCCATTATCCCCTCAACCGAAAAACTCAGTAACCACGCGAATGGCTCCGCAGACTCGCTATCGCGCTACCTCCCGCATTCTCCGATTCGCTCTCCCGCCTCGCTACCAGTATGCGGGTAAACTGGTTCCGTATTTTGTGTAGCAGCCGAACGCTCCATATCCGTATACCGCCCAAAAGGGAAACTTTCTACACCCTAATCTTCGGAGCATATTGGGACTTCAGGTACCCTACCGGAGGCATAGTCGTGGTTACTGATGGGAAAACGTCCATTCCCGTACAAACGGATGAACCCTCGATGCTGATGCTGGAATAGGGAGCGAAGGAGAGGATGCCGGAAGATGAATAGACGGTATTTCTCGAGGCTCCGGATACCGGGAAATAATCCTTTGGGAAGCCTACTTCACGATAATGCTCCTATGTACCATCGGAAAACGGAGCAAGAAGGAGGCATGAAGTCGGGCTGGGAAAAACGCATCGGCCCGAACCCGAACTGGCCCAATATGGATCACCTTCCGAACGAGGCGGCCTAACGTGCATCCCGACGACCTGTCAAGCTGGCCCGATCCCCTACTTGCTAACCGGTGGCCGGGGGGCGTTTGCGGCGGTTCCGGGCCCTTGCGCTGGTAATCCAGTGACGGAGGTGCTCCTGTCGATTGCCGGGCCTTTAGCACGTGCCGGTAGGCCGGTGAGGGAACGATAATAAATGCGGGCGCCGGAGCGCGGGTGCGGATGGAAGCTCCATTTGGGTATGACCGTTGGTTAAACAGAAATCTAGTGCGGGTTCCTCCGAACAATGAGTTTACGGAACACATAAACCCTTACATTGCCAATACCCCAAGTGGCAACATTCACCTGGTACCGTAATGGAGCAGCTCGACCCCATAGCCTTCGCGCATTTCACCTACCACCGATCGATTTTATTAGAATCCGGCATAAAGGTCGAGCTATGGTTTGCCGCGGCGAAGTCGATCGAACTGACGATCCAGCAGGTCGATGCCCAACCGTTTACCATTCCCCACGCCGAGTTGAAAGATCGGGCGACCGCCATCTTTCGGTTTCTGCCGTATGCCCCGGCGATAACCGTCTTGGAACGGATCCAGATACCCGTTTCCACTTACCGGATCTGCTGGACCGTCTACCCTTACTTTCCCAGCGAAACGTGAACCCACTTCAGGGTCTGGATAATTTCCTTCGGGGTAATGCTATATTCCTGCGCTCCGGCGCCCGATCCGAATCGCCCCGGGAAATGCGCGCGACCGTGGGCGACTCCATTTCGATGTAGTTACATCTGATCGCGTATGCAATTTTTTGCGCCCGAGAATCATTTAGTGATCGGCTTCCGGACTATTATCCGGAAGCCGATCAGACCCCGACAATTTACTTGACCCATTGGTCAACGACGACTTTACTCCCGTGCGCCGCCCCAAGCTTCTCTACCTCCCCTCCACCGGAAACCGGCTGCTGGGTGCCCTGCCGGCTGCAGTACGCCCCCGGCTACGCGCTGCTATTCATACCATCCGTCGCGGGCAGATGGGTATCGCTGGGCTTCGCTGGAACCGCACGGCCTTGGTGACGCTCCTATTCCTATGTAGCTTGACCGCAACCGCTCAGGGCACGATCAACCTGGCCCGGGGGCGACCCGGAACCGCCTCCACCTCCATCGACGGCAACGTACCGGGCCGGGCCTTCGACGGCAATACCGGCAGCCGGTGGGAAAGCGAATGGCGTATCGACCCCCAGTGGATCTACGTCGACCTCGGCGCATCCTTTCCCATCGGTCGCGTACAGCTGATCTGGGAGGGCGCCTACGCACGGGATTACCTCATCCAGGTTTCGGACAATGCCACCGATTGGCAAACCGTCCGTACCGTCACCGGCAACACCCAGCTCAGCAATAACCTGACCGGTCTCAACACGGACGGCCGTTACGTGCGCGTGTACGGTACCGCACGGGGCTCGATCTATGGCTATTCCCTTTACGAATTCCGGGTATACGGCACCGATAATGCCCCGGCTGTCAGCCTGACGTCACCCGCCGGGGGGGCCAGTTTTCTCCAGTCGGCGGCTATCCCCCTGGCCGCCAATGCCACCGCTCAGGGTAGCAAGACCATTTCCCGGGTGGATTTCTTCAGCGGTACCGACCTCATCGGATCGGTGACTACCCCACCCTATACCCTGACCTGGACGAACGCGCCCGCCGGAACCCATACGCTCACGGCGCGGGCCACGGACAGCAACAACTTGACGTCCGATTCCGAGCCGGTCGCCATAACCGTCACCCGGGAAAATCTGGCCCGCAACCGGCCGGCCGTAGCAAGCACCCGGAACGATATTGCCCGGGCCGCCTTCGACGGCAACCTCGGCAGCCGGTGGGAAAGCGTGCACGGCGTCGACCCCCAGTGGATCTACGTCGACCTCGGCGAAGAATACGCCATCGACCAGGTGCGACTCACCTGGGAAACGGCCTACGCCAGCGACTTCCGGATCGAGGTGTCCAGCAACGCTACGGATTGGACTACGGTCGCCTCCCGTACGAACGCCCGCGACCTCGGAAACCGGCTGGTGAACGATGTAACCGCACACCACGCCACCGGCCGCTACGTACGGATGTTCGGTACCGGCCGGACGTCCGATTACGGATACTCGCTGTACGAATTCGAGGTCTACGGTACGCAGGGAGTGGATATCATCGCGGCGCCCGCCGCCGAATCCGTCTACACTGCCCCGGGCGCGGTCGACGTGGTCGTGGACGGCGGAGCGGCCGGAACGAATGCATACCGCATCGAACTATTGGTGGACGGAGTGGTCGTGGATACCCGCGGCGCGACCCCGTCCGCGTATACCGTACCGGTAACCGGCCTGGCCGCCGGCAACTACGCGCTGGCCGCCAGGATCTACTACACGGACGGATCGGTTACCGGTGCGTCCACCGTACCGGTCTACGTGATCCCGGCGACCACCGGTGGCGAAAGTTGCGGTGACGCGATCACCGTTTCGGCAGCCGGGGCCCCGGCGGGCGGCACCTACCGCTGGTACACCGTGCCGACCGGCGGCGCGCCCATTGCCGGAGAAACCGGCCCGAACTTTGTCACGCCCCCCGTCGATATCACCACCACCTATTACGTGGCGGCCGTGGGTCCCGACGGAGCGGAGAGCCACAGGGCGGCGGCGGCAGTCCGGTACATCGGGCTGGCCCAGCCGTCAACGGAAGGCTTGACGATGGCCTATCCCTTCCACGGCAGCGGTACGGATGCAACGGGGGGCGGCAACGACGCGATCGTCAGCGGGGCCACCCTGGCACCGGATCGGTTCGGACGCGCCGATGCGGCCTACCGTTTTGACGGCGTCGACGACTACATCACCACCACGACTTCCTTCCCTACCAACATCGAGGGCACCAACACCTTCTCCGTAAGCCTGTGGTTCCGGACCACGACGGGGGGCGGCGGCAAGCTACTGGGCATGGGCACCTCCCAGACCGGGAACAGCGGGGAATACGACCGCCACCTCTACATGAACAACGCGGGGCAGCTGCTCTTCGGCATCTACCTCGGCGCCCACCTGACCATCAAAACGGAGGCGACCTTTAACGACGATCAGTGGCACAACGTAGTCGCCACCGTTTCACCGGACGGGATGCACCTCTACGTCGACGGAGCCCTCAAGGCCGAGGACACTTCCATCACGGAAGGCCAGAAATACGGCGGGCCGGGGTACTGGCGCATCGGCTACGACAACCTGGCCGGGTGGCCGGAACGGCCGTCGAGCGACCACTTCGCGGGGCTACTGGACGACGTCAACATCTACTACGCCACCAAACTCTCCCCCGGCGACCGTACCGGCCTCTACGGCGCCAGCGTGGACACGGTCGAAGTGGGCGAAACCCTCGAACTCCGGGCGACTTTCCTGGAAAACGTTACCTACGCCTGGACGGGCCCCGGCGGTTTCGTTTCCGCCCAGCAGAACCCCACCATTCCGGGGGCCACCACGGCCAACGCCGGCGACTACACCGTAACGGTATCGAACGCGACCTGCACCTCCTTCCCCCTGACGGTCAACGCCGTGGTGATCGCCAGCGCCATCCTACCCGTTGAGCTGGTCTCCTTCTCGGCGGAACCGGCGGGTGAGGCCGTGCAGCTGCACTGGGCCACCGCACTGGAGGTCGACAACCGGGGCTTCGAGGTGCAACGCTCCACCAACCGGAGTGACTTCGAAGGCATAGTCTTCGTCCAGGGAGCCGGCAATAGCTTTACGGGACGTCCGTACGCCTTCCTGGACCATCCGTCGGTAACCGGTACGGTCTACTACCGCCTGAAGCAGATCGACTTCGAAGGCGGAGCAACGTATTCGGAAGTCATCGCCGTCCGGCTGGCCCCCGCCGAGTCGTTCCTGCTTTTTCCCAATCCGGCCGAGCGGCAAACGACCCTGCGGTGGAATACCGGCGTCGCGGGGGGAACCGTTTTGCTTACCCTAATCGATTCCCGGGGGCGGACGGTACGGAGCGACCGACTGCAGGAAGCGCGGCAACAGGAGCACCAGCTCGACCTGGCGGGCTACGCTCCGGGGCTCTACACCCTGCTACTGCACCGCGACGGCCAATTGGTGTACGAAAGCAAATTGGTGAGACGGTAGCCCGGCCGGTGGTTCGCGCGGTCGTACGAACCGACAAGCCGCCCTACCACCCAATGGCGGGGTGCCCGCGCCAAGGATAGTATTTACCTTGCGCCCATGACCCCCGCTCACGTACTCATCGTCGACGACGAGGCCGACCTAAGGAAGCTGCTGGCGCGTATGCTCGAACTGGAAGACTACCGGGTTGCTACGGCCGCGAACGCCGAACAGGCGCTGCACTGCCTCCGAAGCGATCGGTTCGAGGTGGTCATTACGGACGTACGCATGTCCGGCCTGAAGGGCACCGAACTCGTCAGCGAGGTGAAGCGGGTCGCTCCGGCCACCGAGGTCATCTGCCTGACGGCCTACGGCAACATTCGCGACGGGGTGGAAGCCATGCGCAACGGCGCCTTCGATTACGTCGAAAAGAGTGATTACCGCAAGACCATCCTTCCCCTCCTGGCCCGGGCGGTTACCAAAGCCCGTCAGCAGTGGGCCGATCAGGGTGCCACGCCATCCAAGTCCGCGGGCACCCCCTTCGACGCGGTCATCGGCGGTTCGGCCGTCATCCGGCGCGCCGTCGAACTGGGCCGCCACGTCGCGCCCACCGGGGCGGCCGTGCTCCTCACTGGCCCCACCGGAAGCGGCAAGGAGGTTTTCGCCCGGGCCATCCATGCAGCGAGTAGCCGGAGCGGAGAGAAATTCGTGGCGGTGAACTGTGCCGCCCTGGGCCGCGAGCTCCTGGAAAGCGAGCTCTTCGGGCATAAAGCCGGGGCATTCACCGGGGCCAACCGCGATAAGCCTGGCCTCTTCGAGGAGGCCGACGGGGGCACCATCTTTCTGGACGAAATCGGCGAAATGGAGACCGACCTGCAGGCGAAGCTACTACGCGTGCTCGAAGACGGCAGCTTTCTCAAAGTCGGTGAAACCCAGGAGCGGCGGGTGAACGTGCGCATCATCTGCGCCACCAACAAGCAGTTGGAAGCAGCGGTGGAAGCCGGTGATTTTCGCGGCGACCTGTACTACCGTCTGGCCGTTTTCGTCATCACGCTACCCTCGCTCAACGAGCGCCGCGAGGACATACCCGCCCTGCTGACCCACTTCCTGGCTATTTATTCCGCGAAAGCAGGCAAACGCATAGCAGGGTATAGTCCGGAATTCTTGCGCGCCCTGCAAGCCCACCGGTGGAAGGGTAACATCCGGGAACTGCGCAACGTGGTGGAACGGGCCGTGATCCTCACCACCGGTACCCAGCTCGAGCCACCCGCCCTTCCCTACGGCTTCGGCGAGCAGCCGGAGGGCCCTCCCGACCAGGGCAGCCTGGAAGACCTGGAACGCCGCCATATCCAACGGATGCTTCTCACCCACGACGGCAACAAGGCTCAAACCGCCCGCGCCCTGGGTATCGGGCTCACCACCCTCTATGCCAAACTCAAGAAGTACGGCCTTTAGGGGAAGCCACCCTTCCATTTTGGAAAACGACCCTTCCGTTTTGGGGCGATCGGGAGCGCTTCGCAAAGCGATTGAATTTGCAATTGACTGATGATCAGTTGATTAAAAGCGTACGCTTTCTTTTGGCACGCGATTCGCTTGGAAGGTGGCACGGCATATGCCGCTACCGTAAAATTTGCTACGCATGTCCTTCCTCCTCTCCTTGGCGATGATCCTGCTGGGTCTGAGCTTTTTCGCCCTACTGACCAGGTCCATCGGCTGGTTCGACCAACTATAATCCCATGCTGCTGCTCCTGATCCTCTCCCTCCTGGTGGCCTTCTACCTGGTATACGCCATCACCGAACCCGAAAAATTCTGATCCATGACTACCGAAATCCTCGGCGTCGGCTTTATCATTCTGGCCAGCGCACTGCTCGCCTGGCCGCTGGGTACCTACATCGCGGGCGTTTTCCGGGGCGATAAGCAATGGCTGGACTTTATGGCCCCGCTGGAAAACGGGATCCTGCGCACCGCCGGCCTCGACGGCCAGCGGCAGATGGACTGGAAACAAAACCTGCGGGCCCTGCTCGGCACCAACGCCGTTTTCTTTACCCTGGCTATCCTGCTGCTGCTCCTGCAGGGCTACCACCCCTTCTGGAACCCCAACGGCTTCGCGAACTGGGAGCCTACGCTGGCCTTTAACACCGCCGTCAGCTTCACCACCAACACCAACCTGCAACACTACAGCGGGGAGACCGGCGCCAGCTACCTAACCCAACTGATGGTGTTCTGCTGGCTGCAGTTCGTCACCGCCGCCACCGGTATGGCGGCCTGCGCGCTGCTCTTCAGGGGGCTGGCCAACCGGGAGTCCGACAAGCTGGGCAACTTCTATAGCCTGATGCTCCGGTCGGCGACGCGCATTCTGCTACCGATCTCGATCGTCCTGTCCCTGGCCCTAACCGCCACCGGCACCATCACCGGCTTCGACGGCCTCACCGAGGTGACCACCCTGGAAGGCGGCACCCAACTGGTAGCCGGTGGCCCGGCCGCGCCCATGGTGGCGATCAAACAGCTCGGCACCAACGGCGGCGGCTTCTTCGGCCCCAACTCCGCTCACCCCTTCGAAAACCCCACCTATCTGAGTAATATTCTGGAGAACGTAGCTATCCTGCTCGTTCCCATGGCCATGGTCTTCGCCTTCGGCAGTTACCTGCGCCGGCGGCGGCTGGGGCTGCTCTTTTTCGGCGTGATGACGGTGCTGTTCGTCACCTTCGTCAGTGTCTCGGCCTACCAGGAAACCGTAGGCAACCCCGCCATGCACCAGATGGGGCTGGCCACCGCCGATCCTAACCTGGAGGGCAAGGAGGTGCGCTTCGGTCCGGCCGCCTCCTCGCTATGGGGCGTCTCGACCACGTCCACCTCCAACGGGTCGGTCAACTCGATGCACGACAGCCACACGGCCGTCTCGGGGGGGGTATTCCTGCTCGACATGTTCATCAACGCCATCTACGGGGGCGTCGGGGTGGGCTTCATCAACTTCTTCGTCTTCGTCGTTATCGCCGTCTTCATCGCCGGGCAGATGATCGGTCGGACCCCGGATTTCCTGGGCAAGAAGATCGAGGCCCGGGAGGTCAAGATCGCCGCCATCGTGGCCATCTTTCACCCCCTGCTCATCCTGGCCGGCACGGCGCTGACCAGCTACCTCCAGACCCGCAACCCCGATATCGGCTGGCTTAATAACCCCGGCTTCCACGGCTTCTCCGAGATGCTCTACGAGAACACCTCCGCGGCCGCCAACAACGGCTCCGGCTTCGAGGGACTGGGCGACAACACCCCGCTGTGGAACCTGCTGACCGGCTCGATCATGCTGCTGGCGCGCTTCGTGCCCATCATCGGCCCGCTGGCCATCGTCGGTGCCCTGGCGATCAAGAAGCCCGTGCCCCCCACGGCCGGCTCCCTCCAGCCCGACAGCCTGGCCTTCGGCACCGTGTTGCTGTCGGTGATCCTCATCATCGCCGCCCTGGCCTTCTTCCCCGTACTGGCCCTGGGCCCCCTGGCCGAGTACTTCACCCTGTAATCCGCTGACCCAAGATGTCAACTCCCCAATCATCCATTTTCACCGGGCCGCTGGTCGGTTCCGCCCTGAAGGAGTCCTTCGTCAAGCTCGACCCCCGGGCCATGATCAAGAACCCCGTCATGTTCACGGTCGAGATCGGCACGGCCGTCATGCTGGTCGTGACCGTGCTGTCTGCCTTCGTCGACGATCCCTCCCTGGGCACCTTCGGCTACAATTCGGCCATCGCCATCGTCCTGCTCCTCACCCTGCTGTTCGCCAACTTCGCCGAAGCGATCGCCGAGGCCCGCGGCAAGGCCCAGGCCAACACCCTCCGCGCTACCCGCCGGGATACGACCGCGCGCAAACTGACGGGCGACGGGGCGCAGGAGCAGAGCGTTTCCAGCGCGGAACTGGGTAAGGGCGACCTATTCCTCTGCGAGGCCGGCGACACCATCCCGGCCGACGGGCAGATCGTGGAAGGGCTGGCCTCCATCGACGAAGCCGCCATCACGGGGGAGTCCGCCCCCGTCATCCGGGAAGCGGACACCGACCGCGACAGCGTCATCGGCGGCACCCAGGTGCTCTCGGACCGCATCGTCGTGCGGGTTACCGCCGACCCGGGGGGCAGCTTTCTCGATAAGATGATCGGCCTGGTGGAAGGCGCCAACCGCCAGAAGACGCCCAACGAGATCGCCCTGACGATCCTGCTGTCCAGCTTCACCCTCATCTTCCTGATCGTCACCGTTACGCTGCAGCCCTTCGCGGCCTACGCCAACGCGCCCATTTCCATCGCGGCCCTGATCTCCCTCTTCGTCTGCCTCATCCCGACCACGATCGGGGGCTTGCTTTCCGCCATCGGTATTGCCGGTATGGACCGGGCGCTGCGGGCCAACATCATCGCCAAGTCCGGTAAGGCCGTAGAGACCGCCGGCGATATCGATACCCTGCTGCTCGACAAGACCGGCACCATCACCATCGGCAACCGGGAGGCCACCGCCTTCTACGCACTCGAGGAGGATAAACTGGCCGAGTTCAACCAACTGGCCCTGATCAGCTCGCTTTCCGATAATACGCCGGAAGGGAAGAGCATCGTCGCCCTGGCCCGTAAACAGGGGGCTGCCGAGTCACCCCGGCTGACCGAGGGAGCGGCCTTCATCAAATTCAGCGCGGATACCCGCATGAGCGGCATCGATTTGGCCGACGGCCGCCAGGTGCGCAAGGGTGCCTGGGACGCCATCAAGCGGTGGGGCGTACGCTCCGCCGAGGCCGACAAACGCTACCTGGAAGAGCGGGTCAGCGAAATCGCCGGAAACGGCGGAACGCCGCTGGCCCTGGCCGTCGACCACGAGATCCTCGGCATCATTCAGTTGGAGGACATCATCAAGCCCGGCATCAGCGAGCGCTTCGAGCGGCTGCGGAAAATGGGCGTAAAAACGGTCATGGTCACCGGCGATAACCCCCTAACCGCCAAATTCATCGCCGCCCAGGCCGGGGTGGACGATTTTATCGCCGAGGCCAAACCCGAAGACAAGATGCAGTATATCCGCGAAGAGCAGCAACTGGGCAAGCTGGTGGCCATGATGGGCGACGGTACCAACGACGCCCCGGGACTGGCGCAAGCCGACGTCGGAGTGGCCATGAACAGTGGCACCCAGGCCGCCAAGGAGGCCGCGAATATGGTGGACCTCGACAGCGACCCCACCAAACTCATCGAGGTGGTCGAGATCGGTAAGCAACTGCTCATCACCCGCGGGAACGTCACCACCTTCTCCATCGCCAACGACGTGGCCAAGTACTTCGCCATCGTGCCGGCGCTCTTCGTGGTGGCCATTCCCGGTCTCGACGCGCTGAATATCATGCGCCTGGGTTCGCCCGATAGCGCCATCCTCAGCGCGGTGATCTTCAACGCCCTCATCATCCCCTTTCTCATCCCGCTGGCGCTGCGGGGGGTGAAGTACCGCCCGGTGGGTGCCGCGTCCCTACTGATCCGCAACCTGCTGATCTACGGCCTGGGAGGGATTATCGTGCCCTTCATCGGGATCAAAGGGATCGACCTGATCGTGAACCTCTTCCTGTAAAATCTCAATATCCATCGCATGCCCTACGCATTAAGATACCTCCTGCTTTCCCTGCTCACGATGGCCCTGCTGGGCGTCCTCTATCCCCTGGCCATGGTCGGCGTGGGCAAGCTCATCGCTCCCCACGCCGCGGCCGGTAAACCCATCTACCGGGGCGAGGTGCTGGTCGGCTACGAAAACATCGGCCAGGCCTTCACTTCCGACCGCTACATCTGGGGGCGGCCCAGCGCGGTCGACTACGACGCCTCCGCCACCGGCGGCAGCAACTACGGCAACCAACATCCCGATTTGCTGGCGGCTATGGAATCCCGGGCGGAAACCCTGCTGGCCGCCCACCCCGGGCTGACCCGGGAGGAAATTCCGGTGGAGCTGCTGACCGCCTCGGGTTCCGGACTGGACCCCCACATCACCGAGCGGGCCGCGCTGCTGCAGGCCGGACGGGTAGCCGGGGCACGTGGCCTGGATCCCCAGGACGTGGCCCAATTGATCCACGAACAGCGGCAGACGGCCCTGCTGGGGCTATTCGGGCCGGACGGCGTGGTCAACGTGCTGCAACTCAATCTTGCCCTCGATGCCCTCGATCAGTCGGTCGGTGCCCAGTAACTCCCGTAACTTCTTCCCCGTGCATACCGCTTCCTGCCTCCCGGTACTTGCCTTCCTCCTGCTATGCTCCGTAGCCGGGCGGGCCCAGACCGCCGCTCCGGATAGTACCGCCCACCAACTGGCCGTAAGCCTGTACGTGGACGCCTACTACGCCACGTACAGCGGCGCGGCCGGCGATCCCTACGTCGCCTACACTACCGTTGGCACCCGCGATAACGCCCTGGGGCTGAACGTCGCCCAACTCGGCCTACACTACACCCACGACCGGCTGCGGGGAAACTTCACCTGCCACGTCGGCGATATTGCCGGAGCCACCTGGTCGCCGGCATTCCCCCAGGTGCAGGAAGCCAACGTGGGGGTACGCCTGGCGGGCGACTGGTGGTTCGACGCGGGTTTTTTCCGCACCCACGTCGGCACGGAAAGCTTCTTGCCGAAAAACAACCTGCTCAGTTCCACCGCCTATGCCACCTACAACGAGCCCTTTTACCAGGGGGGCGTCCGGCTGAGTTATGCCCCCGCCCCGGAGTGGACGCTGGAAGCCTGGCTGCTCAACGGATATAACCAGTTTGTCGACGGCAACCGCGCCAAGTCGGTCGGGCTGCTGGTCAGCTACGCGCCGACCGACAACGCCTCCCTCACCTACACCAACCTGCTGGGCAAGGAAGCGGCCGCGGGTACGGACCGGTTCCGGGTCTACCAAAACGTGTACTGGAACCAAGTCTGGGGTGACCGGTTTACCAGCATCCTGGGTTTCGACCTGGGCACCCAGGCGAACAGCGACCTGGTGGAATCCGATAAATCGGCCGTCCTCTACACCGCCCTGCTCACCCTGCGGTACAGCTTCGACGAACACTGGAGCGTGACCACCCGCGGGGAGCACTTCAACGACGAGAGCGGCTTCATCAGCGGCACCATCCCGACCCGCGGCGGCGGGGTTGCCGGCGCCAAACTGACGGCCGTCACCCTGGGTGCCGAATACCGGCCCTCGCCGCTGGCCTATCTGCGGGCCGAGGGCCGTTACACCCATGCGGCCGACCGGCTGCTGTTCGATACGGGCGAAGCCTCCGCGGATCGCCGTTGGGAACTGTTACTCACCTTCGGTATCGACCTCGACCGCCGATTCGCGTTCTAGGAGCAGCCCGTTCATACCATGCCGGACCACCCCACCACCGATTTCGACCGCCTGATCCGCCGCGCGCGCCGGGGCCGGCTCAAGGTGTATATCGGCATGATCGCCGGCGTAGGAAAAACGTACCGGATGTTGCAGGAGGCGCACGCGCTGCTGACCAAGGGGGTGGATGTACGGATCGGGGAAGTGGTTACCCACGGCCGGGCCGAAACCGAAGCCCTAGTGGCGGGCATCCCCGTAATCCCGCCCAGGGAAGTCTTCTACAAATCCAAAAAACTGCGCGAACTGGATTTGGAAGCCATCCTGGCGGCCAAACCCGAGGTAGTGCTCGTCGACGAACTGGCGCACACCAACGTACCGGGCAGTCGCCACGACAAGCGGTGGCGCGACGTGCTTGACCTCATCGACGCCGGCATCAACGTGATCACCGCCTTCAACGTGCAGCACCTCGAAAGCCTCCACGAGCGGGTCCACGAAATCACCGGTGTGGAGATCCAGGAGTCCATCCCCGACCACTTCCTGGAGAACGCCGACGAGGTAGTCAACATTGACCTGCCGGCGGAAGAATTGATCCAGCGGTTAAGGGACGGCAAGATCTACCGGCCGGAGCGGGTTGCCTACGCCCTGGACAATTTCTTCCGCGCGGATAAGATCCTTCACCTGCGCGACCTGGCCCTGCGCAAGGTGGCCCAGCGGGTGGAACACAAGATCACGGCCACGAGCGGACATCCGCTTCCGCCGGAGAAATTCATGGCCTGTATCAGTACGAATTACGCGGGCGGCAAGAAGATCCTGCGTAAGGCCGCCCGCCTCAGTACCCACTACCAGGCGGAGTGGGTGGCGCTCTACGTACAGACCGGCCGGGAAGACACCGTCCGCATCGACCTGGCGCTACAGCGTAAGCTTCTGGATAACCTCCGGTGGGCGGCCGAGCAGGGGGCCACGGTCATCAAACGTAGGGGGGAGGACGTGCCCGCGGTGATTCGCGCCGTTACGGAGTCGGAGCGCATCACCACCCTGGTGATCGGGAAGCCACGTTCCACGATCTTCAAGACCCTAATGGGGAAGAACCACTTCAAGAACCTGCTGGCGGCGCTGGAAGATACCGACGTCGACATCGTAATCGTCTCCTGAGCCATGACGCTGAAGAAAAAGATCGCCTTACTGCTGCTGGGCTTACTGCTGATCATCGTGGCGGCCATCGGCCTGAGCGGCTACTTCCTTAACCGGTTGGCCGAGAACAGCCACAGCGTCGTCCAGGACAACTACCGCACCCTCCTGTACGTGGAGCGGATGGGGCAGTCGCTGGATTCATTGCTGTTGCCGAATTCCACTGCACCTGCGGTCCCCGCCCCCCTCCTTTCGCTGGAACGCGTCGCCACCCGCCAGCTCGCCAACGCTACTGAAACCGGTGAAGTCACCCTTAACCGGGAGCTGGACCGCCAGCTGCGCGAGCTGCGGACCCTCGTCGAACTCGGGGCTGACGGTGAAGTGCTGCAGGGAGTCTTATTTTCCCTCAAACGTACCCTAAACCGGATTTACGCCATCAACGCGCGGGCGGTGGAGGCCCGCAACGATCAGGCGGTGCGGGCGGCCGACGATGCCTTGCTGTACTCCTCCCTCTTTGCCGGGGTTTCCGTTCTGGTGATCCTGCTCTACCTGCTCCAGCTACCTGCCTACCTGACCAAGCCCATTCGAGTGGTCAGCGAACGGATGCGCTCCATCGCCGCCGGAAATTACGCCGTCACGATCGAGGAAGAGCGGGAGGATGAATTCCGCGACATGGCCCGGGCCTTCAACTCCATGGCCCAGCGGCTGCACTACTTCGAGCGGAGCAACCTGGCCCAGCTCATCGTGGAGCGCAACCGGCTCGGCGCCGTGGCCGACCACTTCGATATCCCGATACTGGGGGTATCCGAAGCCGGCACCGTCCTGTTTGCGAATGCCCCCATGCTGGAGATTATCCGGCGGGAGAAAACGGAGGTGATCGGTCAGCCCCTGGCGGACATTACCCGCCACAACGACCTACTCGCCGAGCTGACGACGACCGACGTGGACCGGCAGGCCCCCGACCGGCGCATCCTGACCATCGTGGTCGATAACGAGGAGCGCCTGTACTCCCCCCGGGCCGTCACCGTGGTGACTGACGTGGAAGGGCTTACCCAACCCACCCGCGACCGCTTCTATATCCTCAACGACATTACCGACTTCACGCGCAAGGACCTGCTGAAGACCCAGTTTATGTCCACCCTCAGTCATGAGCTGAAAACCCCTATCGCGGCCATCGAAATGGGCACTGATTTGCTTAAAAGCAAGCGAGTGGGCAGCATGAACGAAGAACAGCGGGCCTACGTGGACACCATCGAAGACAGCGCGGGCCGCGTCCGCCGCATGATCGACGAACTGCTCGACTTATCGCGCATCGAGGCCGGTACCATCGAACTGAACCAGGAAGTGACCCGAGTCGCCGATCTGTTGCGCGACGCCCGGGAGACCGTTTTGCCCTTCGTGAAGGATAAGCAGATCGACCTGAAGGTGGAAGTCGCCCCGACGGTCCCCGCCATCCGGGTGGACGTTCACAAGCTGCTCTGGGCGGTCAACAACCTGCTGACCAACGCGATCCGCTACACGGAGCGCGGCGGCCGGATCCTGCTACGGGCCTTTCCGGTGGCCGGCGGTTCCCGGGTACGGATCGAGGTAACGGACTTCGGCCCCGGTATTGAAAAGAAGGATCAGCAGCGGGTCTTCGAAAAATTCGTCCGCCTCGACCGCAACGAACAGGAGGGGACGGGACTCGGCCTGGCGATTTCCAAGGAATTCGTCGAAACCATGGGCGGAAGCATCGGCGTGGAATCGGAGGCAGGGAGCGGGGCGACGTTTTTCCTGGAGGTGCTCGTAGCCAGGTAGAACGAACCGATAATCCGGGCGCCGGAGCGCGGGTGAACCGTCCGTAGCCAACCGGAACGCCGTTACCGACCGTCGCGCCCCTCGATGCCCGCCATCACTCGTTCGTGAACCGGCGCAGATCCCGCTTCGCGCCGAAGATGACGACGATGTCCCCTTCCTCGAGTAGCACGTTGGGACCGGCCACGCCCTGAACGGTGTCTTCCTGACGTTTTTTGCCCAGTAGCGCCTTCACCTCGGTGCGTTTAATGGTCGTCAGCACCAGCAAGTTGAACTTGTTGCGGAACTCGATCTCCCCGATCCGTTTGCCCACGAGCTCTTCCGGCACCTTCACTTCCACGATGCTGAAGTCCTCACTCAGCTCGAAGGAGTCCACCACGTTGGTCATGCAGAGCTTCTTGGCCCATCGCTCCGCGGTTTCTTCTTCGGGGTGCACGATCTCGTCCACGCCGATCGCTTCCAGCACGCGTTGGTGCAGGGGGTTGATGGCCCGGCTGATCAGGCGCTTGGCCTGGAGGTTCTTAAACAGGGCCGTGGCCATGATATTGGCACCCTGGTTTTCGCCGATGGCGATGACCACCACGTCCGTATCGCGCAGGGGGAGACCGGAAACGGTGATTTCGTCCATGGCATCGATACGGATGGTGTGCGAAAGCTTTTCCTTGTACAGGTCCACCTTCGTCATGCTGTTGTCAATGCCGATGACCTCGTGACCGAGGGCCGTTAATTTTTCGCCCAGGGAGGAGCCGAAATTCCCCAGGCCTACGATGATGTACTTCATTTCGTGCTAGTTGATCGTTAATTCCTCCGTGGGGTACCGATAGTTCTTGTGCCGGGTTTTGCGGAAGGTGGCGATGAGAATGGACAACATGCTCACCCGACCGATGAACATGACCGCGATGATGACCAGCTTGCTTTGGGCCGACAACTGCCCCGTGATACCCAGGCTCAGCCCCACCGTACTGTAGGCCGAAAAGCACTCGAAGCCGATGTTGATCAAGTTTTTCTCCGGGTCGAAGATCGCGATGAGCAGGATCGCCAGTCCGATGACCAGCAGGGAAAGCGAGATGGTGGCGAAGGCCCGTTTGACGGAGATACCGGCGATCTCCCGTCGGAACACCTCGATCCTTTCCTTGCCCTTCGCCAGGCTGAAAAAGTTGAGAACGGCGATCGCGATCGTGCTGGTCTTGATGCCGCCGCCGGTGGAGGCCGGCGAGGCACCGATCCACATCAGCAGGTAAGTCAGCATGACGGTCGGAAAGGTGAGGGCCGTCATGTCGACGGTATTGAAGCCGGCGGTTCGAGGAGTGGCACCTCCGAAAAGCGCCGTCACTACTTTACCGAAGGGAGTGCGATCGGCCAGGGTCGCGTCGTACTCCAAAATAAAGTATGCCAGAAACCCGATCGTAAATAAGCTGGCGGTGGTGACCAGGTTGATCCGGCTGTTGAGATTCAGCAGCCACGGCCGGTGGCGAACGGGATCGGTGCGGCGAAAGAGCAGTTGCGCCAGCTTATAGCGGAAATACTTCAGCAAATTCACCACGATGGGAAAGCCGAGTCCGCCGAGCACGAAGGTGGCGATGATGATCAGCTGCATGCCGTAATTGACCCGAAAGGGCTCCTCGTACAGGCCATTGCTCAGGGTGGAGAAACCCGCGTTGCAGAAGGCCGAAACTGCGTGAAAGACGGAAAAATAGGCCCGCTCGACGAAGGAGGGAAACGTTCCGCCCCCCAAACTCAGAAAGATAAAAAAGGCGGAGACCGCCTCCACGGTCAGGGTGATCAGGAGGATTTGCTTCAGGGTTTGGAAGACTTCGCCGATCTTGTCGGAATTCGTCATCTCGCTGATCGTAAGCTGGTTCTCGTAGGTCGAGGCCCCCTTGAAGAAGTAACTGAAGTAGCTGGCGAAGGTGAGGATACCGAGTCCGCCCACCTGAATCAGAACTAAAATGATCGACTGCCCGAAGCGGGTGAAAAAAGTGGCGGTATCCACTACGATCAGCCCGGTCACGCAGACCGCGCTGGTGGAGGTGAACAGGGCGTCCAGGAAGGAGATCGGCTGGTTGGCGGCGTTGGGCAACATTAGCAGCAGGCTACCGGTGAAAATGATCGCCAAAAAGCTGAAAATGAAGAGCTGGGCCGGGTTCAGATACGTCTGGTTCAGGCTAAGCCGCAGCGAAAAGAACTCCCGGAAAAAGGTGAGGATCACCGCGGCGACCACCCAAACGGGGTTCTCCAGGATCAGGTCGGTTTCGAAGGCCTGGCCAACGAAGAGGTACATGTAGAATATGTACAAAGTATAGCCCACGGACAGCGCATCGAAGGCAAACACCCGTCGCTGGAGCAGGCTGCTGTTGCCGAAGTAGCGGAAGAAGGTACTGGCCAGTCCGAGGGCAATCACCAGGAAGTAAAAGCCGTCGAAGATCTGCTGGGTGAGCCGGGTCTGGTCGAATCCGAAGTCGACTACGAAGGCGGCTACGCCGAGGAGGCTGGCCCAGAGGGCGGTGCGGTAAAGGAATTGCCGGTTGAAGTGCATACGATCGGCGCAAAACTACACAATGCCGGGCCGATCGTTTCTCCCGCGCTCCGTCGCCCCGATGGTTAACCGCAGTGCAATCCGCCGCACGAAACCATTCGTAGCCCGGCATACCCCGTAGCCGCCGCTCCCGGCTGTGGTCGAAGGCTAGGAAGCCCTGACAACCGAGGATGCGCTGTCAGAAGCGGTGGAGTGGCTGGAGGCTACACCTACGAACCGGGGTAACCGACCCCGCTCCCCTTTGCTGCCGCGGAGGTGGGCCTGACGGCGTCCGGAGCTGTCGTCCGATCGCCACCGATGGTGCATCGACACCGGGGTGGATAATCCGGCCATCTCTATGAACAGGTCGCGCGGGGCTCGATCGCCGCTCTCCTTTCCGACGGAAGCGGGTGACCGGCTACGGGCCCGTTTCCTATTTTGCTGTCCCCTATCGGCTTCGCTTGGGGTGTTTACGCTTTCTGTCAGTGCTTCCCGTCCTAAACATCAGATCATGAAATTTTCCGTTACCGTAAATCTACTGGTCCTGGGTTGGCTGCTGGTTGCTTCGGAATCCCGCGCCCAGCGTCTACTGCAGTACGTTAACCCCGACATCGGCACCGCCCACAGCCGCTGGTTCTTTTACACCCCGGCGGCGGTACCCTACGGCATGGCCAAGCTGGCGCCCGCCACCAACGCCCACTACGGCAACGCTTCCGGCTGGGAAGCCGTGGGCTACGACACCCGGCAAAACTCCATCGAGGGCTTCGTCCACTTCCACGAGTGGCAGGTGGGCGGGGTGAGTTTTATGCCCACGACCGGCGAATTGCAGGTAACGCCCGGCGACCTGGAGGATCCCGACGGCGGCTACCGCTCCCGCTTCGACCGTGCCAACCAGGTGGCCGAACCCGGCTACTACCGCGTGCGGCTCGACGATTACGCCATCACGGCCGAGCTAACGGCCACCAAGCGGGTGGGCTTTCACCGGTACACCTTTCCGGCGAGCGACCAGGCCCACGTCCTGCTCGACATCGGCAACGTCCAGGGGGAAAGCGGCGAGGTGGTCGACGCCAGCGTCCGCATGGTGGACGCCACCCACGTGGAAGGCTTTGTAAGCACCTACCCGAAATACGTGCATACGTACGACCCCGGGGGCCGGGTGAATATGTATTTCTTCGGTGAGATCAGCAAGGCGCCAGACAGCGTGGACGCCTTCACCGCCGCGGGTACCCAGTCCGGTACGGATACGGCCACCGGCAAGGGTGCCGGCCTGGCCCTGAACTACGCAACCGCGGCGGGGGAAACGATCGAGCTGAAGGTCGGCCTCTCCTACACCTCCGTGGCCAATGCCAAAGCCAATCTGCTGGCCGAGGCCCCTACCCTCACCTTCGACGGGGCGCGTACCGCCGCCCAGGCTACCTGGGAGCGGGAACTGGGCAAGATCCGGGTCGAAAGTCCCGACGAGGAGGACAAGACCAAGTTTTACACCGGCCTGTTTCACGCCCTGCTGGGGCGCGGCGTCGCCAGCGACGTCAACGGCGCCTATCCGCGGCACGGCGGCCAAACGGGTCAGTTGCCGGAAGGCGGTCCCGGCGCCGGTTTCGAGTTTATGAATACCGACGCCATCTGGGGCGGCTTCTGGAATATCACCCAGCTCTGGGCCCTGTCGTACCCCGAGTGGTACGGCAACTACGTGAATACCCAGCTCCAGGTCTACCGGGATAAGGGCTGGTTTGCCGACGGACTTGCCAACAGCGAATACGTGTCGGGGGTCGGCACCAATTTCGTGGGACTTGCCGTGGCGGCCGCCTACCAGGCCGGCATCCGCAACTACGACGTGGATTTGGCGTACGAGGCCGTGCGCGCCAACGAGCTCCACTGGCGCAACCGCGATTTCGGCTCGGGGAAGATGGACGTAAAGGCCTTTACCGACTACGGCTACGTCCCTTTCAAGCAGGAATACGAGCAATACGAAGGCGAATGGTTCCGGACGGATTCGACCGGCGCCTACTTCGCCAACTCCCACACCTTGGAGTACAGCTTCAGCGCATTCGCCGCCGCCCAGATGGCGAAGTCGCTGGGCAAGGAAGATGATTACGCACGGCTGATCCAGCTTTCCGACGGCTGGCAAAAGATCCTGAATCCGGAAAACCAGCTCATGCAGCCCCGGCTGGCCGACGGTAGCTTCGCGGAAAACTTCGACCCCTACCAGCCGTGGCGCGGTTTCCAGGAGGGCAATGCCATGCAGTACACCTTCTACGTGCCGCACAACCCGGCCGGCCTGGTTGCCGCCCTCGGGCGGGAGACCTTCAACGATCGCCTCGATAGCATCTTCACGGCCTCCGCGAAAACGGATTTCGGCGGTGGCAAGGAGATCGACGCCTTCGCCGGCATAAAGGCCATCTACAACCACGGCAACCAGCCCTGCCTGCACATCAGCTGGCTGTTCAATTTCTCGGGCAAGCCGTGGCTCACGCAAAAGTGGACCCGCCAGATCTGCGACACCTTTTACGGCACCGAGCCCATCCACGGCTATGGCTACGGCCAGGACGAGGACCAGGGGCAGCTCGGCGCGTGGTACGTGCTCTCCTCGCTGGGCCTGTTCGACGTGAAGGGCTTCACCGACGCCCGGCCCATCGTGCAGCTGGGTAGCCCGCTGTTCCCCAAGGCCACCATTCAACTAGGCAACCGAAAAACGCTGGTCATCGAGGCCCAAAACACCTCGCAGGAAAACGTCTACGTGCAGTCGGCCGAGCTGAACGGTGAGCCGCTGGAAAACTGCTGGCTGTACCGCGACGAACTGATGCAGGGGGGAAGGCTCGTATTCACAATGGGCAGCCAGCCTAATAAAAACTGGGGGATTGAGACGCCACCGCCTTCGGTGCAGTAGGAGCTAGGCCCGGTTATAGATCACTTTAGGTCGTACGGCCGCTCTACCCCGCCTCTGATACACCCGTGTTTCCACTCGCATTTTTTTGCCGGCGGTACGGGCAGTTTTTGCCGCGGAAGTCTACCCCGGGTACATTCCACCCGTTTCCTTCTCGCCAATACGCTCGGCAAATGCCGATAGCCTGCTCGTTTCAGGATCGTGTTCGGCGCGCGGGCTTCCTCACCCTTAGGTTCCAACTTTCTTAACTGCTTACGCGAATGAAAAACCATGTCCTTTTTCTGCTGATTTGCTGGAGTCTTTCTGGTGCTGCTTGGGTCAGGAAGGGACACCGCAATTTCTCTACGGCAACCAACTCCGGCTCATCTTTCCAGGGTTAGAGCAATACGTGGAGTTGCCCGTAGGCCGTAGTCTGGTAGTCCGGTCGGAAATAGCGCTGAATCTGGGTTATGTCAAAAGGACCTTCGGCCAGAAAGTGAGTGGATTTGGCCTGGTCCTGGCGGGAACGGTGAGCCCACGGTGGTACTACAACTACAACAAGCGATTCGTACGGGGGAAGTCGGTGTACCGCAACAGCGCGAATTTTCTTACCGTACGATCTACCTTCCTCCCGGGATTCCTCATCGGAAAGTCTAATGGCGCGCTCAGGCCGATGACGGGTTTTACCGTTATTCCGAGCTGGGGGTTGAGAAGGCCGCTGGGCAAATTAATCCTGGAGGCTTCCGCGGGTCTGGGCTTCAGACGAACCGCACCAAAAGGGGAAAGTAAAACGTCGGGTGGCGGGTTTGATTTGAGGGTACAGATTGGCTTTTGAGTCGGTCTGTCGGGGCATTTACCGAGGCACCCGTGATTCTTATACCCTGACGCCAGCTTACCCCCCCACCGGCCCCAAAATCGGGCCCGGGTCACCCCCTCGCTTACGCAGCCGGTCGGACAATGACTTCCCTACCCCCCGGAAGTGGCGCAGCGGAGCCGTAAACGACGGGTCCTTCAGGTTGGTCGTAAGGGTATCGACCACGCATTCCTGCATCGGGTAGATCAGGATGAAGCTGTTGGTCGTGAAGTACTTGTTGAGGTAGCCGGGGATCTTGCGCATACTCCGGTGGTAGGATGGACTATCCTCGCGGCTCATTACGAGGATGAGGTTGTCATCGACGGTGAAGTCGCGGGAGAGGATCAGGAAGTCGTCCCAGTCGGCAAAGTCCACGAAAACGGCGTCGATGGGGAGCTGGACGTTCCGTTCCCGGATCAGCTCCAGGGTATCCAGGGTGCCGTAGAAGACCATCCGGGCCCCGCTGTTTTTGGCGATGTTCCAGAGCCGGTCGAGGCAGACCTCGTAGCCCTGCTCTTCTTCGGCCCGCTCGGGGAAGATCACCAGGTGGCGCTTGATGGTCGCGAACGGCTGGACGGGCTTGTAGATCAACGTGGTGGTGTTACAGCGGGATAGAATACCTTCCGTCAGGTTACCCAGGAAGGAGCGGGAAATTCCCTTCCCGACGTGGAGACCGAGAATGAGATCGCTGATGCGGTTTTCGCGTACCACGCTGGTGATGGCGTTGGACACGTTGAGGTCGTAGCGCAGCAGTTCGACCATTTCGTGGTCGGCACCGGAAGCCGTGGTGATGGCTTTGTTCAGCACTTTCCTGGCGCGGGATTCGGACACCGTATCCTGCAGGTCCTGCTCGATCACGCTCAGGGCATAGAGTTGGCCGCGGGTTTTGGGCTTGAGGGTTACGCCGAGGTTGATCAGTTCCTCGGCGGTGTCGCGGTTGCTGACCGGAATCAGGATGCGTTCGGTGGCTTCCTCCTCGACTTCCGGGGTTTCCGCTTCCTCAAGCGCCAGCACCTTCGCCGCCCCCCGCTGGGCGACTAGGGAGGCCACCGTGCAGGTTACCAGGATCATGAGAATCGTCCCGTTCAGCACGTTTTCGTTCAGTAGTCGAATCGGCTCTCCGCCGGCGGCCGTGCCAATCACGGTATTGTAGCCCACCAGTACCGCCGCCAGCGTGGCTGCCGCCTGGGCGTTGCTCAGTCCGAAGATGAGGCTACGCTCGTCCGCGGTGTAGCCGTAGGTTTGCTGGGTAAGCCAGGCGGCAATGTATTTCGTACCGATCGCGACGACGGTCATGACCGCCGCGACCCGGATGGTGTTCAGGTCCTGGATGAAGGCCCGGTAATCGATCAGCATCCCCACCCCGATCAGGAAGAAGGGGATGAAGATGGCGTTACCGACGAATTCGATGCGGTTCATCAGCGGACTCGTCAGGGGAATCAGCCGGTTCAGGGCCAGGCCCGCGAGGAAGGCCCCGATGATCGGCTCGATCCCGGCCAGCTCCGCCAGTACCGCGCCGAGGAAGACCATCGCCAGTACGAAGACGTACTGGGTCACCCCGTCGTCGAAACGCTTGAGAAACCAGCGCCCGATAACCGGAAAGCCGAACAGCACCACGAGCCCGAACACTAGAATGCTTAGGGTGAGGCGCACCCAGAACTCCACGCCCACCTCCCCGGTGGTCATACCGACGATCACCGCCAGCACCAGCAGCGCCAGCGTATCGGTGATCACCGTCCCGCCAACCGTGATATTCACCGCCCGGTTCTTCGCCACGCCCATCCGGCTGATCATCGGGTACGCGATCAGGGTGTGCGAGGCGAACATGCTGGCGAGCAGCACGGCCGTCGGCCAGCTGAAGCCAAGTACGTAGACCCCGGCCGCGGTACCGACCGCCATGGGGATGAGGAAGGTGTAGAGCCCGAAAACCGCGCTTTTCGTACTGTTTTTCTTGAAGTCGGCCAAGTCGATCTCCAGTCCGGCCAGGAACATGATGTACAGGAGCCCGGCGGTGCCCGACAGGATGATGCCGCTGTCGCGTTCCATCAGGTTCAGCCCGTGGGGGCCGATGACGGCCCCGGCAACAATAAGTCCCAGCAATTGGGGAACCCGAATGCGGTTCAGCAGTAAAGGAGCCAGCAAAATCGTAAGCAGAATCAGCAGAAACTTGACGACCGGATCGGTCAGGGGGAGCGATAACTCCAGTGCATTCAGCAGCATTACGGGCAAACCATTAGGTGACAACAGGGCCAATCCCGTGGCGACGGTCGCGCGATAGGTTTCCTATGGCATTAGTAGTAAAACACTCCCGTTGAATGGCTTGCTCGAAGGAACCGAGGTTAAATTTTCCCGGATTGTTTCTCCTGCGCCCCGTCGCCCGCAAACCCCCGCCCCTGCGGGCGATCCCCTACCCGATCAGGGAAGGCTTCCGCAGCAGGGTCCCGAGGTAGATCATCGCCCCGATCGTGAGGGCCGGCAGGGGCACGTCGCCTAACATCAGCTCCGCTACGAAGATGCCGCCGATGTAGGAGCAGAAGAGGAAGAAACCGAAATTACTGGTCCGTGGCACCCAGTACAGCACGACGATGGCCATCTCGATGAGTCCGATCGGGATGGCGTAGTCGTCCATGCCCAGCGCCTGCAGGAGGAGGTGGATCTCGGTATTGGGAAAGAATTTGGTTACCCCCGAAGCCAGAACCCCCAGCGAAGGCAGCAGCGAGAGGATGTACCCTAGCAAGCGTCGGGTGCGGCCGATTCCCTTTTCGTGTATGGCAAACATTGCAGTAGATATTTTATTAGGTCGGGGGCTCCCGGGACGACCACGCTCCTAAACCTTCCCGTATGGCGTTTGCGACCCTGGCCACCTTTTTTTCGGCCATTTCTTTTTTAGGCTTCGGCATCAGTTGCCAGACGTCGGACTACATGAAGCGGGAGTTTATCCGCTATGGCTACGACCGCGAGCGACCGCTCACCGGCTACCTGCAGATTCTCGGCGGCATCGGTCTCATCGCGGGGTACTACGTTTCGCCCCCGCTGGCTATGGCCGCAGCGGCCGGCCTCAGTCTGATGATGGCCTACGGCTTCGGCGTACGGATGTACATTCGCGATACGCTGTTGCAGGCCACGCCGGCCTTTCTGTACGCCGCCCTGAATGGCTACCTGGCGCTGCATTACGCCGGCCTCCTATAACGGGTTGGCCGGCACGAAGGCAATGATGAGGCAAAGCACCAGGAACAGCGCGGCCGGGAACGATTTAAACAGCGGATCGCTGATCTTGACGTGCATCAGTACGGAACCGGTGAGCATGGCCGCCAGTCCGATCGCCGCGTAAAAGCGAAGTTCCGGCACCCAGATCGCCACGAGGAGCAGTACCGCCAGCACCACCTTGATGAAGCCCACCACGTAGACCGACCAGACCGGCAGCCCGTAGGCCTGAAATTCCTCCACGATCGTAGTGGCGTTACCGCCCCGCCACTTGGTGTTTTTTGTCGGCTGCACCAGCCAGACGTTGAGGATACTGAGGCCGACGATAAGTTGTAAGGCGATAATGAGGTAGTCCATTAGCTGTAGTTTTGTTATGGGTGAGGAGGGAAAGCCCGAGGGCGGAACACGAGACCGCCGATCCGGTTTTTGCGGGAACCACCCGTGCGATGCCTCAGCGAACATGGAAGGGTCTTTTTGCGCCGGAGCGCGGGTGAAAAGATTAGCCTTCAATGGCGATGTCCCCGTCGTCCCCGTCCCCGGAATCCGCATGCTCCGCCGAATTCGGGGAATGCCCCAGTACGGCCATGATGACGGAAAGCGTGCCCAGTCGGCCCAGTATCATAAGTGCAATCAACAAGACCTTGCCTCCCGCGTCCACTTCCCCGGTGGCCCCCAGCGACAACCCCACCGTACCCAGGGCCGATACCACCTCGAAGATCGGCGCGAAGGTCGCGTCCGGCGTGCCCACCAGCAGCGCGAACCCCGCCACCAGGACCAGGATCAGGTTGACCACGAGCAGGGCCATCGCCAGGTGTACGCGTTTTTGGGAAAGTCGGGCGCCGAGTAGCACAATGTCCTTTTTTCGGCGTACCACCGCGACCAAATAGGCGAAGGCCGTGGCGGCCGTAGTATTCTTAATGCCGCCGCCGGTACCGGAAGGTGAGGCCCCGATGAACATGAAGATGGTCAGCAGGAAGGTACTGGCCATACTGAGCCGATCGATCGGTACGGTGCTGAAGCCGGTGGTCGACACCGTGCTGATGGCCTGAAAGGCACCCGCCATCAGCCCCAGGTCCACTTCCCCGCCGGTGTTGAAGTAAGGGTCGTAGAACATCAGGGTAGCGGTGACCCCCACGAGGCTCACCGCCATAACCAGAAAAATGGCACGGGTGGAAACGCCCAGTCGCTTGGTGTGGCCAAGCAGGCGGTCGTAGACGTCGACGAAGAAAAGAAAGCCGAAGGAGCCGGCCAGACTGAGCGCCGAGACCGTCAGGTTGACGGAAACATTGTCCGTAAATCCGTGCAGGCTACTGTCGAAAAGGTGGAGCCCGGCGGTACAGAAGGCACTCACCGCGATGAAGATGCCCTTCCACACCGGCAGCTCCTCCCCGTGGGCGGAAAAGGCGACGGACAGGATCACCGCGCCGATCGCCTCACAGGCCAGGGTGAACCCAAGCAACTTGATGAGGAAGCTCCGGTGGTCGGAACCGCGGGGAACGGTGTAGTCGCTCTCGACCATCTCCTCCTTCTCTTCGTCTTCCCGGCTTTTCAGCCCGTAGTGACTCTCTAACAGCAGCCAGCCCGCCAGCGACATGTAGCCGATCCCCCCGATCTGTAAAAGCAGGAGGATCACGATCTCCCCGGCGAAGGAATAGCTGTCGGCCACGTTGATCGTAGTGAGCCCCGTCGTAGTAAGCGCCGAAGTGGCCGTGAACAGGTGGTCGATAACGGCCGAACCGCCGGAATGAAACACCGGAAGGTTCAACAATATCCACCCGAGAGCCAGCAGGGTCAAATAGCCGCAGAGTAGCTTTTGCAGGGGGGTCAGCCGGTGAAACAACCTGATCATCACGGCCCTAAGCGGCGAAGCTGGAATTTGGTTGCGAGAAGCGGCCATTTTCGCTTACCGGTTGGATAACAAGGTTTTACCGCAACAAAAATCGCGCTCCGCGATTTAAACCGCAAAACCACTACAACCATGGAGCAGCTAGGAAACGCGAATTTCGAAAACTACATCGCCCTACGGGACGGCATCTCAGAAATGGCCTACCAAATGGTGGCCCACTGTCTGACGCTGGGGTACGCCGTTATGTTGGCGGCCTTGCTCTACTTCGTACTCACGACGAAGTATGTAGCCCCGAAGTACCGCATCTCCTCCATCCTTTCCGGCGTGGTGATGGTGTCGGCCTTCCTTTTGTTGTACGTCCAGTCGGTAAACTGGAACAACACCTTCAATTTTGACCCCGAGAGCGGCATGTACATCCTGGGCGTCGGCGACGATCTGTTCAACAACGGCTATCGCTACCTGAATTGGCTGATCGACGTACCGATGCTGCTGTTTCAGATTCTCTTCGTGATCACGCTAACCAAGAGTAGTTTCTCGAGTATCCGCAACCAGTTCTGGTTTTCCGGGGTACTGATGATCGTGACGGGCTACATCGGACAGTTCTACGAAGTGAGCAACCTGACGGCGTTTTTCGTCTGGGGGGCCATTTCCACGGTGTTCTTCTTCCACGTACTTTGGGTGATGAATAAGGTGATCAAGGAGGGCAAGGAAGGCTTGTCGGAGCCGGCCCGAAAGGTGCTGAACCAGATTTGGATTCTCTTCCTGGTATCCTGGTTCCTCTACCCCGGCGCCTACCTGATGCCGCATCTGCTGGGTATCGAGGGCGGATTCTACAACGAGACCGGTATCGTGGCCCGGCAAATGACCTACACCGTAGCCGATATCAGTTCCAAGGTGATCTACGGTATTCTACTGACGCAGCTGGCGCAGATCCTCAGTCGCGAACAGGGTTACGACTTCGCTTCCATCCATAAGTGATGGAACCACACGGGGCTATGGGCACCACACTTTCCTGGATCGTCCGCGGGCTTTCCCTCGTAGCGATTGCGGTGGCTCCGGCTACCGACGGCCCAACCGTGGCCCTGATCCTGCTGGCAATGGGTATACCCCACGGTGCGGCCGACCACCTGATCTTCCGCAGTCGGCAACCGGCCGGGGCTCCCTTCGTGGCGGCGGGGTTCGTCCTGTATTACCTCGGTGTCGTGACGGCTTACACCCTCCTCTGGTGGTGGCTGCCCGGCCTGGCCCTGATCGGCTTTTTGGGTATGTCGGTATACCACTTCGGGCAACCCGACGGAGGTCCGCTCCCCAGCCGCCTGCTGTGGGGCTGTTTCGTACTGGGCTTCCCCGTTTTTTACCATTACCCCGAGGCCGAGCCCATTGTCAGCGGTATGATCGGTTGGCAGTTGCGCCTTCCGGCGTGGACGCAACTGGCCGTGCCGGCGGTACTCGTCGCCGGAAACCTGGCCGTAGCGACCTACCGATGGCAGCCGCGGCGGTTGATCGATCTGGCCGTGCTCACCGTGATTTACCTGACGGCCGACTTACTGCTTGGCTTCGCGATCTTCTTTCTCCTGTGGCATTCCCTACCCGCCCTGATCCAGCAGTGGCAGTATTTGCGCCGGCACCGGTTGACGGGCGGCTGGTCGAATTACATTTGGCAGTTGCTACCGTTGACCGTCGGTGCATTCGCGTCGATGGCCATCGCCTATGTTCTGATGGATCAGCGGGGTGGATATGCTCCCGATCTCAGTCTGCTGTTCATCATGGTGAGCCTGATCACGCTACCGCACGCCATTCTCGTGGACCGCATTTACCGGTCGTGAATCCCTGGCACCCGCGCTCCGGCGCCCCCATTTACCAGCTCACCGGATTGCCGTCCTGAAAGAATCCCCCCGTCGGGCCGTCGTCGGGAATGGTGACCGCCCAGACGATGCTAGCCGCGCCCTCCTCGGCGCTGCGGGGTGCCTCCGCTCCGCCCATGTCGGTACGCGCCCAGCCGGGGCAGACGGCGTTGACGAGGATCTTGTCGTCCGCCATATCCGCGGCCATCTTCAGGGTGAGCATGTTGAGGCCGACTTTCGTGATGGCGTAGGCGGGCGTTCCCGGCCAGGACTCGACAAAGGAGCCGCTCGAGCTAGAGACGTTGACGATGCGGCCGCCCCCACCCTTGCGGATCAGGGGATAGAGCGCCTTGCTGAGGCGCCAGGGGCCGAGGGTATTCACCGTGAAGGCCTCCTGGACTACGCCAAAGTCGGCGTTGAGGGTATTCTGGTAAGTATCGTAGTGAATGCCGGCGTTGTTGACCAGGATGTCGATGGTGCCGTGCTCCTCCCGTAGATATTCGGTGAATTCGGCGATACTCTGGCCGTCGGCTACGTCGAGTTGGTGGTACATCACGTCCAGACGCTGATCCCGGAAGGCGTCGGCTACTTCCTTTCCGTGCTCCGTCCGGCTGGTCAAAATGACGCGCATTTCCTTCCGGGCGAGTTGGCGAACCACTTCTTTGCCGAGCCCCCGGTTGGCTCCGCTTACTACTGCAATCTTCATGGGCCCAAGGTAACGGCTACGAACAAAAACGGGGCTGCGCAATTACAGCTACGTATCAAACAACTTAACATGAAACGTACCGCAACCGCCGTATGGCAAGGATCCGTCAAAGAAGGATCGGGCCACCTGACCACGAAAAGCACCGTGCTCGAGCACACTTCCTACTCCTACAAAAGCCGCTTTGAAAACGGCAAGGGAACCAATCCGGAAGAACTCATCGCCGCGGCCCACGCCGGCTGCTTCACTATGGCCCTAAGCGCCAAACTGGGCGAAGCCGGCTACACGGCCACGGAGCTCGACACTGACTGCGCCGTAGACTTCCAGGACCAGACCATCGTCGAAAGCCACCTAACCGTTACCGCCAAGGTGGACGGCATCGAAAAGGATGAATTCGACAAGATCATCAACGACGCCAAGGTAAACTGCCCGATATCCAAAGTATTGGACACCAACATTACCCTGGAGTATACCCTCAATTGACGCTACGATCCGGATGGGTCAACAAAAGGAAAGCCCCTCGTCAGCAATGGCGGGGGGCTTTTTTGGATCCGGTGAGTAGCCGGACCTGATATAACAGTAAATGTTAGGATCTGACGTAAAGCGGCCCGTAGGTGATTTACTTGTTCCTACTTATATATGTCGGTAGAAGGCCAGGTTGTTCGAATAGGGGCTCGCGCCAC
Source organism: Neolewinella xylanilytica (assembly GCF_002934605.1). Lineage (GTDB taxonomy): Bacteria > Bacteroidota > Bacteroidia > Chitinophagales > Saprospiraceae > Neolewinella > Neolewinella xylanilytica. The sequence continues at coordinate 1,240,687 of NZ_PTJC01000006.1, read as the reverse complement.
GGTCCTCCCTTCCTTAAGAGGGGGCTAAGGGGTACACCTTTTCGACATCTTCCGTTTCGCCGGCGAGCGGCCCTAAAAAAAATGCGGGCAGCGAGATTGACCCCTCGCTACCCGCTTCCAAAGCTAAAACGGTGTGCATACTAAGGCTGGGCTTGGTGCGGCAGCATCAGTAAAAAAACGGATATAATAGACTGTTTGAACAGAGACAAATACCGGTTAGTCGACATTGTCGTGGAGGAAGGAATTGTTACGACGCAGCGGCACCTTCTCGTCGTCGGTGATACTCCAGCGGCTCAGCTCGTCCTGTTCACCGGGCTTGTTGTTGTCCAGCTGCACGTTGCGCCGCAAGTAGGCGGGCTGGTTTTCCAGCTCGTTGACCACCTTCGGATTGCTCAGTTTGGGCAGTTCGGTGCGTTGCCGCAGTGCTTCCCGGCGCTCTTTGTCGCGTAGTTCCATTTCCCGGCGTTGCGCCTCGCGGCGGGCGTCTTCCTCCTCCTGGAGGTAGTTGCTGGCGAAGCTGCCACTGTCCCGCCGGCGGGCACGGAGGCGGGCTTTGGCCTCGTCCATGTCCTCGAATTCGAAAGTCTTGGCCTGATCCGGCTTACCGTAACCGACCGGGTCGTTTTCGCCGGTAATGTCTTCAAGGGAAGCACGGCGCTCCTTGGGGCGATCTTCCTCCAGGTGAACGAATTGCCGTTCCGGGGCGACGCCGCGGTTGACGGATTTCTTGTCGCCGAAACCGGTGGCGATGACCGTCACGCTGACCTTGTCGCCAAGGCTTTCGTCGAAGCAGTTACCCCAGATAAGGTCCGTACCGTAGCCGGCTTCTTCTTGGACGAATTCGGTGATCTCGAAGATTTCGTCCATCGTCACCTCCCGCGTTCCGCTGGTGATGTTGAGCAGGATGTGGTTGGCACCACGGATGTCGTTGTCCTCGAGCAGCGGGCTGTGCAGGGCTTGGTCGACGGCTACGCGGGCACGGTCGTCGCCGTCGGCGCTGGCGGTACCCATGATGGCTACGCCGCTGTCGCGCATAACGGTATTGACGTCCTCGAAGTCCACGTTGACGTAACCCGCCACCGTGATGATCTCGGCGATGCCCTTGGCGGCCGTGGTCAGGATGTTATCGGCTTTGGAGAAGGCTTCGCTGAGGTTGAGGTTGCCGTGGATCTGGCGCAGTTTGTCGTTGGAGATAACGATAAGGGTATCGACGTTCTCCTTCAGTTCCTGGAGGCCGTCCATGCCGTTGTTGGCGCGCCGGCGGCCTTCGAAGGTGAAGGGAAGGGTGACGATGCCCACGGTGAGTACGTTCATTTCCCGCGCGGTGCGGGCGATGATGGGTGCGGCCCCGGTTCCGGTACCACCCCCCATTCCGGCGGTGACGAAGAGCATCCGGCAGTTGTTGTCGAGGTACTTGCGCACCTCCTCGATGCTTTCTTCGCAGGCCAGTTTACCCACGTTGGGCTTGGAGCCGGCTCCGCGGCCCTCGGTGAGGGCCGGGCCGAGCTGGATCTTAGTGGGCACGTTGCTGAGCTCCATGGCCTGGTGGTCGGTATTGCAGATGGCGAAGTCGACGCCAACGATACCCTGGTTATACATGTGATTGACCGCGTTGCTGCCGCCGCCGCCGACGCCAATCACTTTGATGATGGGAGATTCTCCCTGGGGGAAGTCGATTGTCATAATGTCTATATTGATCTCGGGCCGTCGAGCCGTTTCTTGGTAAGGCAGGTACCGCCGAGTGACTTTTGAATTGGTGGTTAGAATAGAGGGGTGTACGGATTAGAAGTCGCGGTCGGGCTCGGCCTCGAACCACTCCTTCGTGCGCTTGAAGACGTTATCGAACCAGGTGGGGCCGCTGGCCTCCTCCTTGATCTGTTCCTCGAGTTCCAGTTCGGTGACCGGTTCTTCCTTCTTGGGTTTCGCCACGACCACCCGTCCGGCGTCGATGTCGGCAAACCCCTGCAGCAGCAGTCCTACCCCCGTAGCATAAATGGGGCTCGTCAGTTTTTCCGTGTAGCCATGGGCCAGGTGCTCCACCGGCGAACCGATGCGCGCACTCATACCCGTGTGCAGCTCCGTAAGCTTGTCGAAGTCGCGCAGCAGCGCCCCGCCCCCGGTGAGCACGATGCCCCCGATGAGTTGGCTACCGTCGAATCCGGCGCGGCGGATCTCCCAGAGCACGTGGTCGAGAATTTCCTCGGCACGAGCCTGGATGATGAGCGCCAGGTTCTTTTCGCTGATCTCCTTGGGTTCGCGACCGCGGAGCCCCGGGATCACGATTACCCGGTTCTCGTACACCTCGCTGGCCAGGGCCGAACCGTAGTTGACCTTCAGTTTCTCGGCGTGCTGCTCCATGACGGTGCAGCCCGATTTGATGTCTTTCGTGATCACATGACCGCCGAAGGGAATAACCGCCGTGTGGCGGATGATGCCCTCCTGGAAGATCGTGATGTCGGTGGTGCCACCACCGATGTCGACCAGCGCCACGCCGGCGTGCTTCTCATCCTCGTAAAGTACCGAAGCGGAACTGGCAATGGGTTCCAGAGTGACGTTAGCCATGTGCATGCCGGCCCGCTCCACGCAGCGGTTGATGTTGTTGCTGGCCGTAATCTGTCCCGTGATGATGTGAAAATTAGCTTCCAGCTTCGACCCGGACATCCCAATCGGATCCACGATGCCCTGCTCGTTGTCGACGGTATACTCCTGGGGAATGACGTGCAGGATCTTGTCGCCGGGGGGTAGTACCAGTTTATGCATATCGCCGATGAGGCGGTCGATGTCCCGCTGGCTGATCTCCGAGTGGGAGTTGTCCCGCATCAGCATGCCCCGGTGCTGCAGCGACTTGATGTGCTGGCCGGCGATACCCACGTGGACGGTATCGAAGGTCTGGCCGCTGGACTGCTCGGCAAGCCGCCGGGCCTCCGAGATCGCGCGGACGGTTTTTTCGATGTTGGAGACGACGCCGCGCATGACGCCCTCCGATTCCACCTTACCCGTACCGAGTATCTCTACCCGACCGTGTTCGTCGCGCCTGCCTACTAGGGCGCAGACTTTGGTGGTGCCGATATCGAGTGCGGCAATGGTTTGTTTTTGAGTGGTATCAGTCATTATATCCAATAGTTTAACAAAAGTGAAGGCAGCGGTCAGGGTCATTAGCCGCGGCCCAATGGTTTGTGATTTAGGCTTTTTTAGCTACTACCTGGTCGGCGTAGCGCAAGTCAAAGCTCCGGTACTTCCGCCAACCCTCGTACGGAATTCCTTCGCGATAAAAGATTTTCAGCCGCTCCAGCCGGGCGGGCGTCAGGGCATCGTCGTAGCGTCCGAGGTAAACGACCTGGTCGCCTACCTTGGGGGCCAGCACCAGCTCTCCCGTGTCGGTGATGTCGATCTGCTCTATTAGGGCCGCCAGGAAAGGGTCCCGGTACAACAGCCGGCCCAACGCCATCAGCTGGCCGAGTTGGTGGTCGGTTTGCTCTTCGTAGTCTTCCGACCAGGGCACGATATTCCCCGTCACCACCGGCACCCGTACCGTATAATTTTCGCTGAGGGGTAAGCGCACCCCGTCACGGTCGAGGTAGTAGTTCTGGCCGTTATCGGCGATGATCCGCAGGAGCGGCACCCGCTGCCGCACGCTGATGTTGAGCACCATACCGGCGTCCACGTACGCCTCCGCGTCACCAACGAATGCTTGGCTTTCGAGTACTTCTTCCACCCGTTCGATGTCCACGTCGGAAAGGGTCAGTTGATCGAGCGGCTTGGTGAAACTGCCGGCCAGCAACTCCATCAGTTCTTCCGCTTCGACCAGGTTGGCCCCGTCGGCCAGGGGGACCACCCGCGGACGGATGGCGGTGAGGTGGGCCGACTCCCGTTCCGAGATCGCGCTGATCGCCAGCACCGCGATGGCCAGGGCAATAAAGATCCAGCCGTAGGTACGAACAGCGATAAAGATACCGGCCAGGAAGCGGGCCAGTTTGCCGCCTTGCGTTTCAGTAGCCATGATTGTCCGATTTACTGTGCTGGGCCACCACCCGGGGCACCAGGGCGTCGATATCCCCGGCGCCGAGTAACAGCAGCACGCCGTCCTTAAGTTCCGCGGTCGCTTCGAGCATTTGGTTTTTGCTCAGCAACCGCCGTTTTTCGTTCTTCATCAGCCCGTAGACCAACTGGCTGGTCACGCCGGGGATGGGCTCCTCCCGGGCCGGATAGATCGGGATGATAATCGCTTCGTCGAGCAGATCCAGCGCTCGCGCGAAGCCGGCGGCGAAGTCCTGGGTCCGGCTGTACAGGTGGGGCTGAAAGACGCCGCGGATGGGGCGGTTAGGATACAATTCCCGGGCCGCCGAAATGGCCGCCTGCAGCTCCGTGGGATGATGGGCGTAGTCGTCGATCACCACCAGCTGGCCGTTCTTCAGTACGGTCTCGAAGCGTCGGGCAATGCCGTGGAAATTGGCCAGCCCCTCGCGGAGGTCGTCTTCGTGGCCGCCCGCCAGCCGGGTGACGGCGCAGGCGGCTACGGCATTTTCCACGTTGTGGCGGCCCGGCAGTGCCGTGCGGAGGTTGGTGATGAGGTGACCGTCGGGTTCGCGCAGGTCGAAGTGAAACGCCCCGCTCTCGACGCGAATATTCTGGGCGCAGAAGTCTCCCGCTCCGATTCCGAAGGTCGAGATCATGACTTCTTCCACGTCGGCGAAGTGTTCGGCCACGTCGTAGCGGACGATCAATTGGCCCCCCGGCTTTACCCGCTTGGCGTAGGCGCGGAAGCCCGTCTCTAGCATTTTGCCGTGATCCCCGTAGATGTCGAGGTGGTCCGGATCGGTGGAGAGCACCACCGCGATCTCCGGGTTCAGCCGCAGGAAGCTACGGTCGTACTCGTCGGCTTCCACCACCACCCAGTCGCTGTCGCCGTGGACGTAATTCCCGTCAAAGTCACGGGCGATGCCCCCGAGAAAGGCCGAGGGGTCCAGGCCCGCGGTGACCATCAGGTAAGTGGTGATGGTGGTCGTGGTGGTCTTGCCGTGGGTGCCGGCAATGCCGACGCAGCGCATACCGCGGCTGATGAGTCCGAGGACTTCGGAGCGTTTCAGTACCGTGTAACCGCCTCCCTGTACCCTGACCAGTTCGGGGAAGTCTTTCGGGATGGCGGGGGTATACACGACCAGCAGATCGTCTCCCGGTTCCGGCAAGGCCTCGACCCGAGCCTCGTAGTGGATCTCCATGCCCTCCGACTCGAGCTTCTGCGTGAGTGGGGTAACCGTCCGGTCGTAGCCACCTACCCACACTCCCCGGCTACGGAAATAGCGGGCGACGGCAGACATGCCGATGCCACCGATGCCGATGAAGTATACGCGCCCGATATCAGACAGTTGCATGAAAATTGTTTTTAGGGGTAGGTGATGCAATGAGCGTTAAAACTTCCTCCGCGATCCGATTTACGGCACCTGGTTTCGCCTGCTCCCGCGCATTGGCGCCCAACTGCTCCCTCCGGGCGGGATTATCAATCAGCCCGAGTGCTTCCGGAATCAGCTTTTCGACGACGTCGGCATCGGCCACCAGTACGGCCGCGTCCCGTTGGGTCAGCGCCTCGGCGTTGCGGGTCTGGTGATCTTCCGCCACCCATGGGGAAGGCACCAGGATGGCGGGCTTTCCGAGGTATTCGATCTCGGCGATGGTAGTCGAACCGGCCCGGCCGATCACGACCGTTGCTTGGGCGTAGGCTTCGTCCATCCGGTCCAGGAAGGCCGTGATGGTCACGTTCGGAAGTTGCGCGGTAGCGGTCCCCCGGAAGTCCTCCAGGTAATTTTTGCCGCACTGCCATACCCACCGCACTTCGGGGCGGGCGGCGATCCGCTCGGTAGCCGCGGCCATGGCCTGGTTGAGGGAGCGGGCTCCCCCCGATCCGCCCATCAGCAGTACGGTGGCCGGACCGTCGGAGGCCATCGTTCTGGCCCGCTCCAGCAATTGCTCCCGTACGGGGTTACCGGTGACCACCAATTTCTCGGAAGGAAAGAACTTGGACATACCGGCGAAGGCGACGCAGACTTTGTCCACCTTACCACCGAGCCACTTATTAGCCAGGCCGGCGAAGGCGTTCGGCTCCTGGATCAGGGTCGGGATGCCCCGCTGCGCCGCGGCGTACAGCACCGGCCCGCCGGCGTATCCGCCGGTACCAATCACGACGTCCGGCCGGAATTCCCGGAGGATCTGCCGGCTACGAAAGAGACTACTGAGCACCTTGACGGGAAAGCTCAGGTTGTCGACCGTGAGCCGCCGTTGCAGTCCGCTGATCCACAGCCCCTCGATCCGGTAGCCCGCGGCGGGCACCTTTTCCATCTCCATTTTTCCCCGGGCCCCCACGAACAGGAACTCGGCGTCCGGCCGTAAACGACGGAGCTCGTCGGCGATGGCGATCGCCGGGAAAATGTGGCCGCCGGTTCCGCCGCCACTCACGATAAAACGGGGGGCTCGGTCAGGTTGCATCGGCGTTCACGGCTTCTATGTATTTGGACACGGACATCAAAATGCCCAGTGCGATACAGGTGAATAATAGACTCGTCCCCCCCATACTCACGAGCGGAAGGGTCAGCCCGGTAACCGGTAACAGGTCCAGGTTGACCGCGATGTTCAGGAAGGCCTGCAATAAAAGACTCAGCCCAATACCGAAGGCGACCATGGCCCCGAAGGCCTTACTACTTCGCGTGACCAGGCGGATGACCCGGAAAAACAGGAGCAGGTAGATCGCCACCAGTAGCGTGCCGCCGACCGCCCCGTATTCTTCCACGATGATGCTGTAGATAAAGTCCGACTGGGCGCTGTACAGCGTATGCCGCTGGGTGGAGTTGCCCGGTCCGACGCCCACGATGCCCCCGTTGGCGATCGCCACCATGGCACCGGTGATCTGCCGGCGGTCGTCCACCTTCGCGGCGGCGGGATTGAAGTAGGTTTCGATTCGCTTTTCCCAAGTTGCCGCCCGCGGTACCAGGCCGGGATACTTCGAGCCCACCATCACCAACAGGCTAAAGACGCTGATGCCCAGCAGGATGAGCATCAGGATGTACTGCATCGCCACCCGCCCCACGATCATCATCAGGATGCAGACCACGAACAGCATAATGGCCGAGGACAAGTCGCTCAGTGCGATCAGCAGGCAGATGCCCAGTACCGGCAGGATGATCGGTACGAAGGCCTCCCGGAAATCCTTGATCACGTCCTGCTTCGATCCAATGGATCGGGCCACGAAGAGGATGAGGGCCAGCTTCGCGAAGTCCGAACTCTGGAAAGTCAGGTTGATGTACGGAATGGTCAGCCAGCGCTTGGCCCCGTTGATCTCGGAACCGAATATCTGGGTAAGCACTAACAGGACGATCGCCATGATCAGCATTGTCGGCGCCCACCGCGAATACTTCGTGTAGGCGAGCAGGTGACCGACGTAGACGATGATCAGGCCGAAACCGAGGATCACCGCGTGCTTAAAAATGTAACCGTTTACCGCGCCGCCCGAATTACGGTAGGCCAGGTTGGCCACGGCGCTGTACACTGCGACCATCGAGATCATCGACAGCAGGATAATGATGGCCCACAGTACGCGATCGCCGCGCAGCTCGGTAGCTATGCGTGTGGAGATGTTCATGCGACGATGCGTTTGACGTGGGCACGGAACTGGTCGCCCCGGTCCACGTAGTTCTTAAATAGGTCGAAACTGGCGCAGGCCGGGCTCAGCAGGATTCGGTCCCCGGCCGCGGCGTATTCACTGGCCAGTTCCACGGCCCGTTCGGCGCTACGGCATTCGACCACCCGGTCGATATCTCCGAAGGCCTTTTTTAGTTTTTCGTTGTCCGCACCCAGGCAGATCAGGGTATGCACCTTACCGTCAAGCACCTCCCGTAGTGGTGCGTAATCGTTGCCTTTGTCCGTCCCCCCTGCGATCCAGACAGTCGGTCCGTCCATAGCCTCCAGGGCAAAATAGGTGGAGTCCACGTTGGTCGCTTTGCTGTCGTTGATCCAGGTGCGCCCGTCATGGGTCGGGATAACCTCCATGCGGTGGGGGGCGGGCACGAAGCTTTCGAGGGCGATTTGAATTTCCTCTTGGCTGACGCCAAGCAGGCGGGCGATCCGCACCGCGAACAGGGCGTTCATGGCATTGTGACGGCCCCGTAGCGGACTTTCCTTCAGCTCATACTCATGGCCGTCCACCGCGATCCGGGTCCCGTCGATGGCCGTTTCCGGATCGATGAGACTGATCGTGGCATCCACTTTATTGCGCCGGAGCGCGGGTGCAATGGTCTGCGGATCGTCCAGCAACAACAGGTGATCCTCCTTCCGCTGCCGTCGGCCGATCCGGAACTTACTATCGGCGTACTTCTCCAGTTGGTAGTTGTAGCGATCGAGGTGATCCGGGGTGATGTTGAGAATCGTGGCGATATCGGGCCGGAAATCTACCGTCCCGTCCAGTTGAAAGCTGCTCAGTTCGAGCACGTAGATATCCTGGGGCTCGTGGTCCACCAGCAGTCGGGCGAAGCTGTCGCCGAGGTTCCCGCCGGCCAGGACCCGCTCGCCGGCCGCCTGCAGCAGGTGGTGGGTCAGCATGGTGGTGGTCGTCTTGCCGTTACTTCCCGTGATGCCGACGATGGTGGAGTCGGTAGGGACGAAGCGGTAAGCCAATTCGATCTCGGAGATGACGGGAATGCCGGCCTGCAGAATCGTCTTGACGATACCGGCCGTATCCGGAATCCCGGGGCTCTTGACCACGATATCGGCTTGGAGGATGCGGTGGTGACTGTGGCTACCCGTCTCGAATTCGATGCCCGCCTCCCGCAGTTCGGCCAGATACGTTTCGCTGCCGACTCCGGCGTCGCTGACGAACACCGCGTAGCCCTCCCGCTTCCCGAGGCGGGCGGCGCTTGCTCCGGATTCACCGGCACCGAGGATGACGAGTTGTTTGCTCACGGAGATCAGCGGAGTTTAAGGGTTAGGATGGTAGCGACGGCCAGCAGGATACCGATGATCCAGAAGCGGATTACGATCTTGACTTCCGACATACCCGCCTTTTGGTAGTGGTGGTGCAACGGTGACATACGCAGAATGCGGCGGCCCTCGCCGTATTTCTTACGGGTATACTTAAAGTACCCCACCTGAGCCATTACGGACAGGTTCTCGATCACGAAGATCCCGCAAAGGATGGGGATCAGCAGTTCTTTCCGCAGCAAAATCGCCAGCGCAGCGATGATCCCACCCAGTGCGAGCGAGCCGGTGTCCCCCATGAAAACCGCGGCGGGGTAACTATTATGCCAGAGGAAGCCCAGGCATGCCCCGAGGAGGCACCCACTGAAGACGATGAGTTCCTGGGTGCCGGGTAGGTGCAGGATACCGAGGTAGTTAGCGGCAATGGCATTACTGCCCACGTAGGCGAATACGGCCAGGGTACCGGCGATGATGGCCGAGGTGCCGGTGGCCAGCCCGTCGAGCCCGTCCGTTAGGTTGGCCGCGTTCGATACGGCCGTAACGATGAAGATGATCAGGGGAACGAAGACGATCCAGACCAACTGGCGGCCGATGTTGAATACGTCGGCGTACGTCATCACGCTGTTCTTGATGAAGGGGACGTTGGTGAGCGTGGTGCGGTAGTTGGCACGCTGTACGATGTTGCCGTCGTCGAGTTGGATGGTTTCGACCGGTCCGGTTTGCTGGGCGTCGCTGATGCCGATCTCCTGGGCGCTGTCGACGTCCAGGCGCACCACCACTCGCTCGTTGAAGAGCATGATCAGGGCAATCAGCAGCCCCAGGCCCACCTGACCGAGGATCTTGAATTTGCCGGCCAGCCCGTCCTTGTTCTTATGCTTGATCTTCAAGTAATCGTCGACGAAGCCGATGGCTCCCATCCACACCGTAGCGATCAGCATGGTGATGAGGTAAATGTTGTCCAACCGCGCGAATAAGAGGCAGGGCACCAGCACCGCGAGCAGGATGATCACCCCGCCCATCGTAGGGGTACCTTTCTTTTCGATCTGCCCTTCCAGGCCGAGGTCCCGCACCGATTCGCCGATCTGTTTTTTGCGCAGGTAGCGGATGATGCGCCCCCCGGTCACCATGCTGAGTAGCAGGGACACGATGATCGCCACCCCGGCCCGGAAGCTGAGGAAGTCCAGCAGGTTGGCGCCGGGAAAGTCGCCATAGTTGGCCCGTAACCAGTCGGTCAGCTCAATTAACACGGGCGTATTCTTTTAAAGCTTGCGCTAGTTCTTTCCGGTCGTCGAAGGGCAGCCGTTGCCCCTGGATCTCTTGGTAGGTTTCGTGTCCCTTGCCGGCGACGAGCAGTACCTCGTTACCCAGGCGGACGGCGGTGCGGATGGCCTGCCGGCGGTCGGTGATGCGCAGCACCCGACGCATGGCTTCGGCGGGGATGCCGGCTTCCATCTCGCTGAGGATGGCTTCGGGCGATTCGGAGCGCGGATTATCGCTGGTCAGGATCACCTGGTCGGCCAGTTCGGCGGCGATGCGGGCCATCTCCGGTCGTTTGGTGCGGTCCCGGTCACCGCCGGCACCCACCACGCAGGTCAGTCGGTGCCCTTCCGGCAACAACGCCCGCAGGGTGTCCAGCACATTCCGCAGGGCATCGGGGGTATGGGCGTAATCGACCAGGGCGGTGATGCGCCCCGCCGGGTCGACCACGGATTCCAGCCGGCCCTCGGCGCCCTTGAGGGCGCTGAGGCTGACCAGGATTTCCTGCTCGTACTGCCCGAGCAACACCGCCACCCCGTAGGCGGCCAGTAGATTATAGGCATTGAAACGCCCGAGCATGGAGAAGAAAACCTCCGTCCCGTTGATCTCGAGCTGAAGCCCCAGCGGCGTATTGGCGATGAGGCGGCCGTGGTAGTCGACGTTAGTGCGCAGGCTGTAGCGGTATACATCTGCGACCGTATTCTGTACCATTACCTCCCCCCGCCGATCGTCCGCATTCACGAGGGCAAAGCTACCCGGCGTGAGCTGATCGAAGAAGGCCTTTTTCGCGCTGAGGTATTCGGCGAAGGTACCATGGTAATCCAGGTGGTCGTGGGTAATATTCGTGAATACCGCCCCGTCGAAATCCAGTCCCAGCGTCCGTTTCTGGTGGACGGCGTGGCTGCTTACTTCCATAAAGACGTAATCCACCCGGGCGTCCCGCATTTCCGCCAGCGCGGCGTGGATTGCCAGGGCATCCGGCGTGGTGTGGGTGGCATCCCGCCGTTCGCGTCCGATGCGCACTTCTACGGTGGAGAGCAGTCCCGCCCGGAAGCCAAGCGAGGTGTAGAGGTCGTGCAGCAGCGTAGCCACGGTCGTCTTGCCGTTCGTGCCGGTGATGCCGACTAGCTTGACAGACTTACTCGGAGAATGGTACCAAAGGTCGGCGACAAGGGCCAGCGCGACGGCCGTGTCCGGCACCGTGATGACGGTCACTTCCGGATTGGCTATCCGGTTGGTCACCAGTCGGCCCTCCTGTACGATTACGGCCGTTGCACCTGCGTTCACCGCCCCTTCTATGTAATCGTGCCCGTCGACCTGGGTACCCGGAACCGCCACGAACAGGAAATTCGGTTTGACGCGGCGGCTGTCAAAGGCCACCCCCGCGATGGCAGGCCCGTCCGTGGCCCCGGTGACGGAGCTGACGGTAAGGGGGGCAATGAGGGTGGTTAGCTGCATAGGTTAACGGAGTATGAGTTCTACGTCCCGGCCGGGTTGACCGTTGCCGTCACTTTGCCAACGCATATTGACCACGCGCCCTACCCCACGGGGGTGTACCACGTAGCCGTCGTTTTCGAGTACGTACAGCGCATCGCGCAGCCGCATGCCCCGCACGTTGGGAAAGCGCTGACCGGCCGGGTTGATGGCCGCCAGTTCGACCGACTCGTCGGCCGCGCCGATGACGGCAAGCTCGGATTCGGGCAGGGTATCCACGGGAACGTTGACGTAATCCAGTACTTCCACGAGTTCCGAAAGGTAGCCCGCGTCGCGGCTCGGCAGCTCACCGGCGTAGAGAACGGGGCGTGGGCCGCGATTGATAGGCTCGTGCACTTCGATCATGCTGTTGTAGAGGTTGTCGGCGATCTCCCGGAAGATCGGTCCGGCCACGTCGCCACCGTAGTAAGCTCCGTTTGTCGGGTCCTTTACCACCACAATAATGCTGTAGGTCGGATTTTCCGCCGGGAAGTAACCCGCGAAACTGGCCTGATACTTCGTTTTCTGGTTGGGCAGGCCGTAGTTCTGCTGGCTGGTACCCGTTTTGGCGGCGAAGCGGTACTGGTCCGACTTCAGCCGCCGGGCGGTTCCGCGCTCCACTACCCCTTCGAGGAGGGATTGCAGTTGCTCGATGGTTTGCGGACTGGCCACTTCCTCATCGATCACCGTGGGTTTGTAGTCCTCCAGTACGCGGCCATTGCGTTGCACCTTCGTCACGAGGTACGGTTTCATCATCCGGCCGCCGTTGGCTACGGCGTTGTAGAAAGTGAGCATCTGCAGCGGGGTCAGCCGGCTTTCGTACCCAATGGCCATCCAGGCGCGGGAGATACCGGAGAAACCGGCCTGATCGGTGTCGTTGATGAAGGGGGCCCGTTCGCCTTCCAGTTCGATGCCGCTCTGGCTGTCGAGGTGAAAATCCCGGAGCCGCTCGGAGAATTCGTTGCCATGATAGAGGCTATCCACCAACTTGGCCATCCCGACGTTAGAGGACTGCTCGAAGGCGTCCCGCACGCTCACGACCCGCCACCCGCGGCTTGCCGGGCTGCTGTCTTCCATGGTAAGATCGTAGAACTTCTTGCGGCCGTTCTCGATGTCGACCTCGCTGTCGAGTTCCACGTGCCCGTCTTCGAGCAAGGCCATCATGGTGGCGAGCTTGAAGGTGGAGCCGGGTTCGTTGGCCCGGGAAATGGCGTAGTTGTACTGCTCGGCGTATTTGTCGCGATTGGCGTTGACCGCTCCGAGATTGGCCATGGCGCGAATGGCCCCGGTTTCCACCTCCATAACGATTGCCGCTCCCCATTCGGCCCGGTGGCGCCGAACCCCGAGTTCGAGGGCGTTTTCGGCAATATCCTGGATATTTACGTCCAGGGTGGTGTGTACGTCGGCGCCGGAGGTCGGCTCTACGATGGCCAGGTTATCGGTGGGCAACCAGATCCCGCCGCCCATATTGAACATTTCCTGTTGCCCACTCTCCCCGGCCAACTGGGTATCGAAGGCGCCTTCTAGGCCAACCTTGGCACCGGACTCCCGGCTGTAACCGATGGTACGCCGCGCCAGCCAGCCGAAGGGCCGTTTGCGGGCGGCGCGCTTTTCGACGATCAGACCACCGCCCATCCGGCCCTGGTTGAAAATGGGAAATTCGCGGATGCGGGAGAGCTCGCTGTAACTAACGCTTTCCTTAAGTTTGAAGTAGTGGTTCGCGACACCGGCCACACTGTCGCGCATGATGAGCAGGCTGTCGCGCCACGCCCCGGCGGTGTGACTGTTATCCACGTAGCGCGATAACAGGATGGCCAGGCTGTCGATGTTGTCGTAATAGTCGCCCGGACTGGCAACGTAGGGATCGAAGTGCAGGCTGAAGTACGGCACGGAGGTAGCCAGCAGGTTATCGTGGCGACCGTAAATATTCCCCCGTTCGGCCTGTACGGTGACCACCCGGAAGCGCTCCTTTCCGAGCTCCTGGAACTCGGCTTGCCTGACCACCGCGATATCGAAGGTCCGGTAGACGAGCAGTGCCGCCACCGGAACGATGATCACCGCCAGGATGGCGAAGATGCGGATCAGGACCTCGTCTTTGAAGTTTACGGCCAAAGCGTGTGGTGTGGTGCTAGAAAGCGATTAATGGGTGCGAAAAGAGTACGAAAAATTTACTTAGCCACGGGGGCGTAGATCTTGCGGGGCTTGCCGCGGTGCATGCGCAGGCCGGCGGGGCGCACCTGGTCGACCACTTCGGAGCGCAACCCATTGTACATGTTCTCACTTTGGAGGGACATATACAACCAGCGTTTTTCTTTGATATCGGCTTCCAGTTCCTGGATGCGACGGACGTTGTACTCGGCGTAGTGGGCATTGCCAATGTAGAGCAGCACCAGCACACCTAAAAAGGAGAGGTAACCGAGGTTGTCCAGGATGAGCGAAGGCACCGAAATGCCTGCGGCACGCTTGCGGTTCGTAGCCATTTTGTATCACACCATTTAAAAGTCTGCGGAGCACGGGGATTTCCAGGTGAAAACCGAAATCCCGTCCTACGGTCGACGTAAGCAATTTCTTTGGCTACGGCGCCGGCCGCGCGGGATAAGCGCGCGGCCGGATCCGGAGGCCTTTACATACGCTCCCCGGCCCTTAGCTTGGCACTTCTGGCCCGGGAGTTTTGCCGAATCTCTTCGGCGACCGGCAAGACGGGTTTTTTCGTCAGGACTTTATAGGGACGGTCAATTTTCCCGTAAAAATCCTTGTTGACTACTCCGTCGGCATTGCCGGTTTTGAGGAAGTTTTTCGTGATGCGATCTTCCAGCGAATGATAGCTGATAACGCTGAGTCGGCCGTGTGTTGGTATCAGTAAGTTGGTGGCTTGCGCCAATAAATCAGTAAGAGCGCCGATCTCGTCGTTAACCTCGATGCGAAGTGCCTGAAAAACCTGCGCCAAGTAGCGCGGTCGCTGGCCTCTGACCCACGGGTTGACCACCTGCAGGAGATCCTGAATGGTCACAATGGGTGCCTGCTCCCGGGCCTCCGCGATGGCGAGGGCCAGGGAGCGGGCGTTGCGTACTTCGCCGTATTCGCCAAATACCCGTTGCAAGTCCTCCGGCACGTAGTTGTTGACTACGTCGGTGGCCGTGCGGTCGGCTCCCTTCCCCATGCGCATATCCAGCTCCGCATCGAAGCGAAAACTGAACCCGCGCTCGGCCTGATCGAACTGGTGGCTGGAAACCCCCAGGTCGGCGAGCAGACCGTCAATTTTATCGACGCCGTAGAGACGCAGAAAATTGGACAGGTTACGGAAGTTGGCGGCTACGAAGGTGAATCTACTGTCGATCAGGGTGTTGGCCGCGGCTTCCTCATCCTGGTCAAAACCGAACAGGCGAATGTCTTGCGACCCCGCCCGCTCAAGGATGAAGCGGCTGTGGCCACCACCACCGAAAGTAGCATCTACGTAAACTCCTCCGGGGCGGAGGTTCAGAAAACCGACGCTTTCATCGGCTAGTACGGGAACGTGGTAGGCCATCTATTGCCCTAGTTCCTGGATACTCGAACCACCGAGCACTTCTTCCGCCAACTCGGAGTAGTCTTCCAACTCTCCGTTCAGCATCTCGTCGTATTCGGCTTCCGCCCAAATTTCAATTCTATCGTTCATGGCGTTCAACACCACGTTTTTTTCCACATTGGCCCAGGACAGCAGCTGCTTGGGAAGCAATAACCGGTCCGCCGAATCGGGAACCAGTTCGGTAGCGCCGCGGTAGAAAGCCCGGGTGAACGCGAGGTTCTTCCGGTTGAATTTGTTGAGATTATCAACCTGGATTTTGATCAAGTCCCACACTGCTTTTGGGTACAGTGTGAGACTTTGATCAAATCCACGGTTAACTACAAATTTCAATGTGTCTCTATCACCTAGCGCCTTGAGTAGATTGCTGGGTAGACGAAAACGGCCCTTGGAATCAAGCGCAACGTAATACTCGCCCAGTAAATCATACTGCTGTGCCATAAACCTATATACACCGGTGGGCACGGTTACCCACCGCATGCGCTAAGGTAACACCTTGCGCCACTTCCTCCCACTTTTACCCACATTTTTTCACGGGTTTTTCCGTGTTTTCTAACACGGTATAGCCATTTGCCCGTTTATGGTCGCATTATGTTGTTACGGGCCCGCATATTCACTTTTCGTGAACGCCCGCGTGGCAAATTTAGGCCTTAGCCTCCAAATTGTTTGCCTTTGTTGCCCGGTTCGTGCCCACTGTACGGTGGTAAAAAGTGGTAACCCCGTACCGGATTGATCGATGCCGGGTGGTTAAGGGTGGGAATCACCCGCCAGGGTAGCATAAACCATACCTCTTCCCCCCTGTTTTGTAGGCGTATGGAGATCCTATTGTATATCGCTATTGTATTGGCCACCGTAGCCGGAATGGAGTTCGTGGCCTGGGCCGCTCACAAGTACCTGATGCACGGCGCGCTCTGGGTTTGGCACGAGGACCACCATCGCCCCCATCCCGAAAAGGAGGGTTTTTTCGAAAAGAACGACCTTTTCTTTCTGGTCTTCGCCATCCCCAGCGCCGCGTCCTATATAATAGGACTCAACGTAGCCGGCTGGTTCTGGCTCACCTTCGTAGGCATAGGCATCAGCATTTACGGGGCCATCTACTTCCTCATCCACGACGTCTATATTCACCGGCGCTTCAGCTGGTTCCGGCAGTTGGACAACAAGTACAGCCGCGCCATTCTACGGGCCCACGGACACCACCACGCCGTGACCGAGAAGGACGGTGCCGAGAGTTTCGGCCTGTTGGTGGTAGCCAAAAAGTATTTCGGCAAGCGATCCGGATGGGCGCATCAAGACCGTAAGGCGTAATTTAGCCAGCTATGGAAGAACGGTTACTGGATAAAATCGCGGAGCCCTTCAACCTCCAGCTTCCGGAGTACGCTACCCTGGAAGAAATGATCGATGGCGTGCTGCCGGCGGTGGCGCAGTTCAGCGAACCGAACGTACTTCCCGAAGACAGTCCGCTCTACACGCTTAATTGGGTGAAGATGACCGACCGCCCTGGCGCCACCGAGGTTGAACTCTATAACTTTCAGGATTACGGCCGCGGCGAAATCCGCGTAGTCACCGACGGGGTTGTCTCCGCCCAGGCCTACGAAGTGGAGGAAAGTGGGCAGCGCATCATTATCGGGCAGAGTGTCATGCGCGACAGCTTCCTGTACGAACTGGCCTTTCTCGACGAGGACTTCCTGATCCTTCGCCGGCACGGGAACGCCGCCAACATGACCCACCGCTATCTTTTCTTCTGCCGGGAGGCCATCGGAACCCGGCTGACCTGGAACGAGGCGCTCGAGCGGCTGGTGGATAAGTACCGCAACAGCCAATTTCCGCTAATCGCGGTAGCACTGGTCGTGGCCGCCCTCATCGCCGTTATGCTTTATTTTCGCTAATCGCGTCAATCGTATAGGCTCGCCGCTACGCGAAACGTGTTCGCGTGGGCCTCGATGATCGTGGCCAACCGTTCGCTATAGCCTCCCCCCATGCTGATCGCCACCGGCAGCCCGCGTTCCCGGCAGCATTCCAGTACGTAGCGATCGCGTTCCCGGCAACCCCCCAGGGATACCGACAACCGACCTAGCTTATCGCTTTCCAGTACGTCTACCCCGCTCAGGTAAAAAACAAGATCCGGAGCGATACCGTCCAGCAAGCCCGGCAAGTGACCGCGCAGCGTATCCAGGTAGACGTCGTCCTGGCAGCCATCGGGCAGGCCGATATCCAGATCCGAACGCTCTTTCCGTACCGGGTAATTTCTCGCTCCGTGCATGCTGAAGGTAAATACCCGCGGCTCATGGGCAAACAGGCTGGCGGTGCCGTTGCCCTGGTGAACGTCCAGGTCGACGATCAGCACCTGCTTCACTTCACCGCTGTGCAGCAATTCGTTAGTCGCGATGGCAATATCGTTGAAGACGCAGAACCCTTCCCCGTGGTCCGCAAAGGCGTGGTGGGTACCTCCGGCTACGTTCAGTGCCACCCCATCGGAAAAGGCGTAACGGGCGCAGTCCAACGTACCCTGGGCGATGACCCGGCCCCGGGCGACCAGCTCCGGGCGCATCGGAAAACCGATGGTCCGCGCCTCCTTGCGACTCAGCTTCAGATACTTCAGCTTATGCCAGTAGTCGGCGGTGTGCGTCCGCAGGATAGCATCCTCGGGTAGCGGATCCGCGGTGAAGAACTGAGATTCGGTGACCGTCCCCTCGTACAACAGCTGCTCGGGGAGCAAGCTGTACTTTTCCATCGGGAAACGGTGGTTGGGAGGAAGCGCGTACCGATAAACCGGACTGAATGCGATGCGCACGGATTAATTCACCCGCTTGAAGGCATAATCGGTGTATTTGAGAATGTTGACGAAGCGATTCTCAAACCGATCAATCACGGTCTCTTCCAGGTTCGCGGCTCCCGCCGGAATCACCGCCACCGGCGCGAAGCGAAAACTAGTGTGGATCAGATCCTCCGGATTATTCTCGAGTTCGAACTGGAAACGGGTGCCGTAGCGGGCAGCCATCTTCAGGAAGTAGCGGGAAATGTCGTATCCGATGTACGCCTCGTCGCGGGGAAGGGTGGCGTAGCGCTCGTAAAAGCGGTTACGAAACTCCTGAACGTCCTCGTCCAGCGGATCGATGAACACGCTGCTGCTGATGTGTACGTTGGTGTTTTCCAGGAACTCGGGGTTGAGTCGCTCGAAGTCGGCCCACTGCGGCAGTCCGTAGACCGCCACGTTATCGCCCTGCTCCTCGATGGTCGCCTGATAAACCTGACGCAGGAAGTTGGCCACGAAGGTCTCATTATCGTACACCGGCACCAGGAATACGGTACGCCGTCCGTCGAGGAGGGAATCCAGGGCGGGCACTTCTTCCCCGATCAACAATTCTTCCAGTGGTTCTATCTGATCGTCACCTGTTAGTAATCGGTACTCGTCCTGGAAATAAGCCAGCCGCGCCCGCTGTCCTTGCGGGGCCACCAGCACGATCCGGTCCGCCCCCTGGGTACGAAAGGCATGGCCGAGCAACTCCCGGAGATGGGTTTCCAGGGTCGGATTGACCTGGATGTAGTTGACGTTCTGGTCGCTGATGCCCGTTGCCGCGCTGTACGGCGAGATCAATACCTTTTCCTGCCCGTCCACGGCCTCCGCCAGTAGCGTGACGTTTTCCTTCAGGTAAGGTCCGATTATCAGTTGGGAACGTTCGTATTCCGGAGACGCTAGGATCGTGCGAACCTGAGCGGGATTGGCGCGGGAGTCCTGGACGCGTACATCATAGGAGATCTCACCATCCTCCTCCCGCAGGTCGTCGAGGGCCAGTTCGGCACCGCTGTAAAAGTGCAGTGCCCACAGCGAGTTGGGATCTACGGTGCTGGCAGACTCCGGGTTCCGGTCCGACAGGAAGGGCAGCACGAAATCCACCCCGTAACCACTAAGCAGCCGCGAGCCGTTCCGGCCGGTTCCGAGCTGCCGCACGGGTGGCAAGCCCGGGGCGGCCGGGGAATCGGTGGTACCCGGGCTGAAGACGTACTGCGTGTCCATCCCGATGGGCGGATTCTCCTCGGCGCTGATTGCTTCCCACTCAATGGTGTCCATGGGTTGGGTCGGGGCGTTGACGTAGACGTACGTGCCGCTTTCCTCGTCAAACACCCGGCGGCTCTGAACGGCGTCCAGGTCGCCATCGGAACGGTCCGGGCGGGTACTCGGGTTCGACCCCGTGCTTCCTACGGGCCGAAACAGTTCGCAGGAGCTAGCGACCGTCGTGAGCAGCAGAGCGAGCAGCCAGTAACGCGGGATGCTATTCCCACTCAATAGTTGCCGGTGGCTTGGTACTGATGTCATAAACGACGCGATTAATTCCTTTTACATTATTGATGATCGAGCTCGACACGGCGGCCAGAAACTCGTAGGGCAGGTGGCTCCACTCGGCCGTCATGCCATCGGTGGAGGTTACGGCTCGTAACGCAACGGCCTGCTCGTAGGTGCGTTCGTCGCCCATTACGCCCACCGATTGTACGGGGAGCAAGATGGTGCCGGCTTGCCAGACCTGATCGTACAACCCGTATTCCCGCATCTTGTCGATGTAGATCGCGTCCGCCTCCTGTAGTAAACGGACCTTTTCCGGAGTGATGTCACCCAGAATACGAATCGCCAGACCGGGGCCGGGAAAGGGATGGCGGCCGATCAGGTGAGCGGGCATGCCAAGCTCGCCACCGACCCGGCGTACTTCGTCCTTGAAGAGGTTGCGGAGGGGCTCGACAATCTTCAATCCCATCTTTTCGGGAAGGCCGCCCACGTTATGGTGACTCTTGATGGTCACCGACGGACCGTGAACGCTGACGCTCTCGATCACGTCGGGGTAGATCGTTCCCTGCGCCAGGTACTTGATATTGGTCAGTTTTTTGGCCTCCCGCTCGAATACCTCGATGAAGACCCGGCCGATAGCTTTCCGCTTTTTCTCCGGGTCGCTTTCCCCGGCCAGGGCCGAGTAGAATTCTTGTTTGGCATCGATGGCGGTGACGTTCAGCCCCATGCCCTCGTAGCTCCGCTCCACCTCCTCGAATTCCCCCTTTCGAAGCAATCCGTTATCGATGAAGAAGCAGAAGAGCCGGTCGCCGATCGCCCGGTGCAGCAACATGGCCGCAACGGAGCTGTCCACGCCCCCGCTGAGCCCCAGCAGAACCCGGTCGTCCCCGATCTTTTGCTGCAGTTCCTCCACCGTTTGCTCGATGAAGTGGGCGGGCGTCCAGTCGCCGCGGCATCCCGCGATCTTCAGCACGAAGTTTTCCAGCAGTTGCTTGCCGTCGAGGCTGTGGTACACTTCCGGGTGAAACTGAATGCAGTATACCGGGGCCGCGAAGCGATCGCCCAGGCTACCGAATGCGGCGATTTCCACGTCGGCCGTGGACGCCAGCAGCTCGAAGCCTTCCGGGAGGTGCTCGATGGTGTCGCCGTGGGACATCCAGACCTGGGAACCGGTCTCGATATCCGCAAAGAGTCCGTCCGCTCGCTGGATACGGCCGAGGTTCGCTTTCCCGTATTCCCGCTTCAGGCTCCTGCTCACGGTGCCGCCGTAGAAGTCGGCAATGTACTGGGCACCATAGCAAATCCCCAACACGGGCCGCTTACCGACGATCTCGGCTAGGTCGGGGCGCAGCGCCCGCTCCTCCCGCACGCTGAAGGGGCTACCGCTCAGGATCACGGCTTTATAGCTGTCATCGAGTTGGGGAACCTTGTTGAAGGGCACGATCTCGCTAAAAACGTTCAGCTCCCGAATGCGCCGCGCGATGAGCTGGGTATATTGGCTACCGAAGTCGAGAATAAGGACCTTTTCCGTCATGGCCGCAAATATAGCGTACCGTCCTTTGGGCGCCGGGCGCAGGTGCCAATATTCAATCTAGGTGTAGCGCAAATGCCTTCGATTCCACCCCAATACGCTCCGTCAAGATCGTGGAACCGGCCCGGCGCGCTACCCTCCTTACGCCTACCCTGGCAAGCAGGTGGGCGATGGAACGGGCGATGGGCAGCACATTCGGATCGAGGTGTACACGTACCGTAGCTACCGATTGCCCGAAACGTGTCTTGGCTATCTCCGTCAATGCATCCGCCATGGTGGTACCCGGAAACGATCGATTTAAGGTTTGCAAAAGATAGTAGATCCCGCTACCGGGCCGACATACGCCACAGGTACCCGACCGGTACTATGTTCCGATACTACGGGCGTTCGGGTAGGCCAGGGGAATAGAAAAATGGCTAGCAGGGAAAACACGCCCACCACCATCCCATAACCACTAGAGGTTACTAAGGGACCGTTGACGCTGGCAGCGGGATGGTATTCCGTCGGACCTTCCATGGCGTGGACCTTCCCACCCCATCAGTATACCGAACTTGGACAACGATCCTTCTGTCCTGCACCCAAACTGCTTACATATTGCACTGGCAGTTCTCGAGGCATTCGATAATCAGGCTAACGTCCCGTTCTTTCAGGGAGTACATCACGGAGCGGCCGTCCCGTTTGGCACTCAGAATCCCCTTGAGCTTCATCGTCTGCAAGTGATGACTCACCAGTGACTGCTCCGATTCCAGGGCATCCGTAATGCTGGTGACACTGAGCCGGGGGTGCTGCTCCAGCAGATGGACGATCCCCAGCCGCAGGGGGTGGGCCACCGTCTTGAGGATGAAGGCGATGCGCTCCAGTTTCTCGGCTTCTTGTGGATTGATGACGGTAGGTTTGATCTGTTCCATGCTGGGGCGGGGTGAAAGAAGACTAGGCATACTATACAAGCATGGCACGGGTTGGGTTGACGCCGCCTGCCATAATGAACGAAGGACCGATGGGTGGCCCATCGATCCTTCGTTCATTCGAATGCAGGGATCCGACTAGCTGATGTCTAGTCCTTCGAACACCTCCATGACCTCCCGGACGTGGTCGGCGCTGGTATTCAGCAGGTCCATTTCCTGGTCATTCAGCTTCAGCTCGATGACCTGTACGATGCCCTCCCGGCCGAGTTTGACCGGTACGCCAAGGAAAAGGTCCTTCATGCCGTACTCGCCGTCGAGTTGAGCGCAGCAGGGGAAAATGCGGTTCTCATCCCGGATGATCGCACCGACCATCTGAGCGGCTGCAGCCCCCGGAGCGTACCAGGCCGAAGTGCCCATCAACTTAACGAGCTCTCCCCCACCCTTTTTGGTGCGGTCCACGATGGCGTCCAGATCCTCGTCGCTGATCATTTCCGTAACGGGGATACCGCTGACGGTCGTGTACCGCGGTAGCGGCACCATGGTGTCGCCGTGCCCGCCGAGCAGCATCGCCTGAATATCCTTCGGACTGACGTCGAGGGCGGTGGCCAGGAAAGCACGGTAGCGGGCCGTGTCCAGGATGCCCGCCATGCCGAAGACGCGGTTGCGGGGCAGGCCGCTCGCCTTATAGGCGGCGTGGGTCATGACATCCAGCGGGTTAGACACCACGATGATGATCGGATTCTTGCTGTGCTCCATGATGGAGCGCGTTACCATGGTAACGATCTTGGCGTTGGTCGAGATCAGGTCGTCGCGGCTCATACCGGGCTTACGGGGAATGCCGGCGGTGATGACGACAATGTCGCTATCGGCCGTATCGGCGTAGTTTTCCGTACCGGTCAGGCGGGTGCTATAGGAATCGATACTGGCTTGCTGCCAGGAATCCAGCGCTTTTCCGCGCGCCATATCCCCTTTGATATCGAGGACGACGATCTCCCGGACCAGATCCTGGTGCGCCAGGACGTTGGCAACGGTGGCACCTACGTTTCCGGCGCCGACTACGGTTACTTTACTCATATTTAGGGAAAGGTTTTTAGCGGTTTGCGGCGATCCAGCGCCATGGGTGTTACGGGATTGCCAAATTTTCGGATCGGCGAAAGTAGCCAAATTCTCTCGCTCCCGGACAAATGGCGGGGCTAAGACGGTTCACTGCCGTAAGGATAACTACTTTTACACTTATTCCTTAAAAGTTTCAGATGTCTGTACGTCTACCCTTACTCTTTGTTTTCTCTTTGGGTGCGTTTGTTTCGGTGTTCGCTCAGCGTACTCTACCGGAACAAGGTTGTGCCACCGTTGGTCGCTCGCCCTGGATCGATGCCTACCAATCGGGCAAAATCGCCCCGGCGCCAAAATCCCTGGAATTACAGTACGTACCGATCCGGCTAACCCTGCTGGGCGATGACGGTGGCCTCGGCTACGCAGACCCCGTTACCGTACTCAAGAGCTTCGAGCTACTGAACGAAGACTTCGCCAGGATCAACGTCCGCTTCTTCGTCGACGGCGATATCGACTACCTGAACAGCACGGCGTATTACGACCATGACTTTTCCACCGGAAATGAGCTAATGCGCACCTACAACCGTACCAATGCCGTCAATAATTACATCGTCGGCGGAGCAGCGGGAGCGTGTGGATATTACAACAGTGGGTCCGATGGAATCGTCCTTGACATCGACTGCATCAATGGCATTGACCGGACGTGGAGCCACGAGGTGGGCCACTACTTCGGTCTCCCGCATACCTTTTATGGCTGGGAGAGCATCGGCGACATCGCCAGCGTCGACGCTTTCGACCGGCCCGCTCCGGAAACCCTTACCATCAACAACAGAACCGTTAACGTTGAACGCGTCAATCAGAGCAACTGTGCCGAGGCGGCCGACGGGTTCTGCGATACCCCACCCGACTACCTCCCCGAACGCTGGCGGTGCGATGAATTCGGGTTTTACGCGGATAGCCTGCTGGACCCCGATTCCACCCGCTTCGCCGTTTCCGCCAAAAATATCATGAGCTATGCCTTCGACGGCTGCGTAGAGGAATTTTCTCCGGAGCAGATCACCGCTATGAACACCAACCTTGTCGGCCGCTCCGGGCTCACCAGCTCCGAGGTTCCGGCCCACGCCGCGGCCAGGAGTGAAGACCTGCAACTGCTCTCCCCCAGCCAGGGTGAGGTAGTGGACTACGCCAACGTCGTGGAATTAAAATGGAATAAGGTTCCTAACGCCGATTTCTATCTCGTACAGGTCAACATCACCTTCAATTTCGAAGGTTCGGTGACCTCTTCCTTCTTTACGTCAGATACCTCGGCCATCATCCGGGACATCCTGAATCCCGAAACGCGGTACTACTGGCGGGTACGCCCCATTAACCGCTACGACGTAAGCGGGGATTTCACCGCCCACAACAATTTCCGCAACGGCACGACCATCAGCACCGCGACCATCGATCCCGCATTGGACGCCGCGATTTCCGTCAGCCCCAACCCGGTTTCCAGTGGATCGCAGCTCCTCGTAGCCGGAAACCATCTTGGGCGGGGCAAGGTGGACCTGCAACTGTTCGACCCAACCGGACGGGTCGTGTACGAGCGCCAGGGATTGCAGATATCCGGAAGCCTATCCGCTGAAGTTCCGGTCGATGGCCTGTCTGCCGGCATCTACTTCCTCAAGCTATCGGTTAACGGCAAACTATTGACCAGGCGGATCGTCATCACCCCCTAGTTCTCGGCTCCCGCGCTCCGGCGCCCAACTTGTCTGGCTATTCGACTAGCGTCATTTCCTCCACCAGGTGGGGCGCCTGGCCGAATTTGTCGATGAGGAACAGGATGTACCGGATGTCTACCATGATGTTGCGACAGATACTCGGGTCGTAGTAGACGTCGGACATGGTGCTCTGCCAGGTACGGTCGAAGTTCAGCCCCACCAGTTGCCCTTTTCCATTGAGGGCGGGGCTGCCGCTGTTGCCGCCCGTGGTATGATTGGAGCCCAGCATGCAAACGGGCATCTTACCCTCTTCGGTCGCGTACCGACCGAAATCCTGTTGCTCGTATAATTCGATGAGTCGTTCGGGTACGTCGAATTCGTAGTCGCCCGGCACGTACTTTTCGATTACCCCGTCCAGGTAGGTCATGTAGTCATGAGCGTCGCCCTCCAATCCGGTAAAGCCTTCGAACTTACCGTAACTGACCCGGAGTGTCCCGTTGGCGTCCGGGTACAATTTGCGTTCGGGGAAGAAACGGAGTAGGCCGTCCATGTAAGTACGCTGTAATCCATTGATCCGGCCGGCGTATTCGTTATAAATGTCGATGACTTTTTGCTCGTTGAGCCCGTTGAGCTGGCGGACATATTGGAAAGCGCTGTCGCCCCGAATGGTATCGATGAAGCCCTGTGGGTCGTTTGCGAGCAGTTCCAGCATTCGGTCGCCACGCGTCAGGTAACTGAGATCGAACAGGCCGTCGATAAGGGTGTCGTAATCATCGGCAAATGCTAGCTGGTCCAGCACGTATCGGGCCTGGTGGTCGTCCGGAAGTTCCGTATAATATGCCTCCAGGAGGGCCCGGGCGACCTCCTTGTCCACCGACGGGCTGTAGCCGTCGTAAATTTCGCGGAGGTAGGTCAGTAAGCGGTCGCTACGCTGGCGGAAGGCTTCCGTACCGTTATTATCGGCCACGGCGAACTGGCCGTCCAGCATGTTGGCGATGCGGAACAGGTCAATGTTGTAGTTGAGTTCCCCGACGTAGGCCCGCGTTTTCTCCAGTTCGAGGCGATCGGTGTAGAGCGCACTTAACTTAGGAATCAGGTCGCCGTACTTTTCCAGCGCGGCGGGTTTCGCCGCCAGCCGATCCTGAAACTCCCGCTCCAGTTGCCGGCGCTGCCGCACCGCATTTACGGCCTCCACGCCCTGGCTTTCGCCGCGCCACTTCTTCCAGGCATTGGCGATGCGGGCCTGTTTGCTGGCGTAATCGATCCGAATCTGCTCGTTGCCCCGCATGGCGCTGTCAATGACAGCGAGGCTCCGGTCGCGCATCCCGATGCGGATGGGATTGATGATCTCGGTGCGCTGTTCCATGGCAACCGCCGGGAGATACTGCTCCGTCGTACCCGGGAATCCGAAGATCATGGAAAAATCTCCCGGATCGATGCCTGCGGTACTCACTTCGAGGTGGCGCTTCGGACGCATGGGCACGTTGGCGGCATCGTATTCTGCCGGGCTGCCGTCGGGGGCGGTGTAGATTCGGAATAGACTGAAGTCGCCGGTATGCCGGGGCCATTCCCAGTTGTCGGTGTCCGCTCCGAATTTGCCGATGGAGGAGGGCGGCGCCCC
Organism: Neolewinella xylanilytica; assembly: GCF_002934605.1. GTDB lineage: Bacteria > Bacteroidota > Bacteroidia > Chitinophagales > Saprospiraceae > Neolewinella > Neolewinella xylanilytica. The sequence continues at coordinate 1,214,345 of NZ_PTJC01000006.1, read as the reverse complement.
CACCAGGCGGACGTCGGGGTAGCTAATCGTACGGAAGGCGTAGTAGCGATTGCCCTCGTAAAAGGGTTTGACGAGCAGCTCCTCGTGAGCCGAGAGCGCTACGGATGCTTTCAGCGATGCCGTGTTGGCCTGAATGAGGCGCGCCCGTTCCTTCTCGGTAATCCCGTCGCCGATTCCCGCGAGAATTTGCGAAGTAACGTCCTCCATGGATTCGATGAAGGTGACGAACAGTCCCGGATTGGGCAGTTCCCGGGAGGTATCCATGGCCCAAAAGCCATCCTGTAGGTAATTTTGCTCTAAAGTGGAATGATCCTGAATGGCCCCGTAGCCGCAGTGGTGGTTGGTGAGTACCAGTCCGCGATCGCTGACGACCTCTCCCGTACAGAACCCGCCGAAGTGAACGATGGCGTCCTTGAGACTTCCTTCGTTAATGCTGTAAATGTCTTCGGCGCTGATTTCCATCCCCATGGCCTGCATTTCTTCCTCATTGAGGTTTTCGAGCAGTAGGGGCAACCACATCCCGCCGCCGGCACGGGCGGTTGACAGGGTTAGGAACAGGATCAGGGATGAAACGATTCGGACTAGCATGTAATCGGGCTTATAGGTCGGGAAAGGATTCGGTGATTTTGCGGTAGAGGGTCCGGGCGTGGCCTTCTTCGGCTTCCACGCTCCAACCGGCGATGTGGGGTGTCAGCACGGTGCGATCGCTGTTGCGGAGGTACTGAAAGGCTTCGGGAAGTTCGTCCGGTTGGAGCTGTACGAAGCTCTGCTCTTCGTATTCGTTGACGTCGAGGGCGGCACCCAGCACCCGGCCAGCCTGCATCGCTGCGACGAGATCCTCGGTCCGGACCACCAGCCCTCGGGCGGTGTTGATCAAATAAATAGGCTTACGGAAGGCGGCAAACCATTGGTGGTTAGCATAACCGTGATTGCCTTCCAGAAAGAGGTGCAAACTAACTACGTCGGCTTCCCGCTGCAATTCTTCCAGGCTAACCGATTGGGCGTAATCGTCGCCGTAGTCGGAACGGTACTTATCGTGGGTAATTACCCGGCAGCCGAAGCCACTGAGTCGGCGGGCGGTCATCTGTCCCATATTTCCGTAGCCGATCAGCCCGACGGTGAGGTACTGGAGCTCGGTTCCGACATTACCGCGCCGTACCCATTTTCCCGCCCGTACCTGGCGGTCGGCACGCCCCAAATGATTGAGCAACATGAGCAGCATGCCCACGGTGTGTTCCGCCACGGTGTGCTTGCTTCCTTCGGGGCTATTGAACACCTTGACGCCCCGCGCTTTGGCGTATTCCAGGTCGATGTGGTCGGTACCGACGCCCCAGCGGGCTACGAACCGCAGGCGCGGCAGGGCGGCATCGATCAGTTCCCGGTCGATATCGAAACGCGAGCGGATCATAATGCCATCGTAATCTCCGACCCGGGTCAGCGCTTCGGAACGATCGATAGTGTCGGCTACGGTTACCGTATGGCCTTCGGACTGCAGGCGTTCGCGGAGGTAGGGATGGGCGTCGCGGTCGAGAAAAAGCACGTTCATGGCAGCAAGGTAACAAGCCGCGAGCGGCACTAGGTTTTACTCGCCTACGTAAACGCGGTGTACGCGCTGACCGATGTTGGTAAGAATCTCATAAGGGATCGTGTGGGCGGCGGTAGCGAGCAATTCAATGGGATGGTCCGGCCCAAAAATGATTGCCTCGTCGCCGACTTTGACGTCGACGATCGCCGTGACGTCCACCGTACACATATCCATGCAGATCGCGCCTACGGTCGGAGCCAGTACGCCATTGATCCGGATGCCAAACCGGCCTTCCCCCGCTAGCCGGGGCAATCCGTCCGCATAGCCTATACTTAAAACGGCCAACCGGGCGGACGATTCCAGCTTGCCCCGGCGACCGTAACCGATCGTTTGCCCGGCATCGCGATCGCTGAGGGCCGTTACCGTAGTCGTCAGGGTAAGTGCGGGATGTAAATGCATTTGGAGGGTTTCGTCGCCAATCCCGTACAGGCCGATCCCGAGGCGCACCATGTCGTAAGCAGCCTGGGGAAAGCGGGAGATTCCGTTACTGTTGAGTGCATGTCTCCTAACTTCCGCGCCTCCGTTTTCCCGGTATTCCTCGTAAAGCTGGTCGAAGACTCGGAGCTGGTGATGGGTGTAGGCATCGTGGGCGGGATCTTCACTGGCTGCGAGGTGGGTAAAAAGGCTGCCGATGTTGGCAGCATCCAGCCCGTCATAATTGGAAAACAGGGCACGGAAATCGCTGGCCAAAAAGCCGAGCCGTCCCATTCCCGTATCCAGCTCGATGTGGGCCGGGAGGTTAAGGTTGGCGGCGTAACGCAATTGTTCCATGCGGTGAACGACCGGCTCCAGATCGTATTCCGCCAACATGGGATAGCTGTAGGCCTCCGCGTTGAGCACCATGATGGGAATCCTGATTCCACCGCGGCGTAGCTCTCTACCCTCTTCGGCGTAGGCCACGGCGAGGTAGTCCGCTCCGACGTCCTCCAGGACCCGGGCTACCGGCAGCGCCCCGCTTCCGTAGGCGGAAGCCTTCGCCATGACAATCACCTTGCACCCGTCCGGAACCCGCTTGGTGTAAGTGCGGTAGTTATGCTTCAGCGCCGCGAGGTCCACCTTCAGGATCGTCCGGTGCAATTGCTGACTCAGCATATCGGCAACCTGGTCTAACCCCTGGTAGCTGGCTCCCTTGACCAGCACCGTCTCCCGGTGAAAGCGTAAGCCGGGAATATCCTTCACCAGTTGGGCGACGGACGGATAGGACACGGCACCGGGAAAATCGTCCAACAAGTAAGCATGGCGATCGCCAACCAGCAGCAGGCGATCGATACGCCCCCTAAGCAGCTTGCGCAATTTTTGCTCCAGGTTTTCCAGGGGCTGGACGTGCCCCAGGATAAGGGTAATGGATTCGAAGGTATCCAGGGTTTCGGCAAAATCGATTGCCGCAGCGAGGGCGCTGAAATCATTGCTGTAGGAGTCGTTGATCACGTTTCCTCCATCGCGGCCCTGGCGATGCTCCAGGCGGTTTCCTAATGGAACGAGATGCCTCACCCTAGCCTGGATGTCTTTCCAATCAACGGCAAACAGCCGCGCCACCGTAGTGGCCGTACGGGCATTATCCAAGTAGACTGACGGCAAGTTTGGGTACTCAATACTCCATTCCTCTCCGTCTATACACAGGGCGGAGCGCCCTTCGCCCGACCAGGATACGATCTTCCCCTCCCCCACCCGCTCCTGGGCCAGGTAGCGAAAGTCCTCCGCTGCGTTGATAACCAATTGCCGTACTCCCTCGAAAAGCAGGAATTTTTCCCGGGCCAGGGCTTCCCGAGACGCAAAGTTCCCCTCGTGGGCGGAACCGATAGTCGTCAACACGCCATGCGTGGGCCGGACGATATCCCGTAGCCGTTCCATATCCCCCGGTTGGCTAATACCCACTTCAAAAATGGCTACTTCGTGCTTGCCCCGCAACTGCCAGACTGATAGGGGGACGCCGATGAGGGAGTTGAAGGACCGTGGACTCGCACATACCGAATACCTGGTTTCCATTAATTCGGTGAGCCAGTCCTTGACGATGGTCTTGCCATTACTCCCCGTGATGGCAATGACGGGAATGTCAAATTGTCGGCGATGATAACCGGCCAGTTGCCGTAAGACCTCCGAGGGATCATCTACCTGGGTGAACACGGGCCCCGGCAGCGATCCGGGAAGCCTCACGTCGGCTATCCCCGGCTCATATTCCTTGTAGGTTGCTTGGTTTACCACAAAGTGCCGAACGCCCATTCGTAAAAGTTGGGGGATAAACGCATGGCCGTCCCTACGTTCGCCACGGAGGGCGAAAAACAGCGCCTTATCCGGATTCCCTACCAGCCGACTGTCGATGACCAAGTCATAAGACTGATACTGACTATATAATCGGCCGATTGGATAGGGATAGGCTTCACTTTTCATCATCGCTACCTAAAGATTGTAAATTTGCGCGCATGCAAGTTCCCAAGATCAACGCTTTTGTCCGGCAGTTCACCGATTGGATGACTACCGAAGAAGCCCAAGAATACCTTCCCTACTGGGAAACGCAGGCAAATTGGCAGAACCACTTCAACGTAGAAGCGAAGGATCTGGCAGGAAGCTACGACCTGGCACTAGATAGCAAAACCAACCGCCGGCACTACCGGCGGGGCGGCTACGATCCTAAGCGAAGCATGCTGGCCATTATGGAATGGGAACCCGACTTTGTGCGGGATGCGTTCCGAGACTTGTTCAGCGAGGATCGAGACCTGGAAGGACGCATTCAACGCTTCGTTTTTTACATCAACGAGCTATTCAATCGCTACCGCGACGCCAAACCGAAAGCACGTATTCCCACCCATTACCACGACGATGATTACAACATGGTCTCCATCTACCTGATGGGCCAGTACCCGGAAAAGTATGCACCGTACTCTACCGATCTTCTGCAAACCATCTGCACGAATCTCGGGGCCAAAACCGTGCCGCCAGCGGCAGATTTTCCCCGTTATACCAAGCTGCTACAGACTTTGCAGCCATTCCTGAGCGACGATGAAATTACGACCAAGTATCAAGACGTGTTGCGGGACGTAGACTATCAGGGAGAAAGCGCACTCCTGATGTTCTGGTTCTTTAAATTCGTAGAACAGTCCGGAATGCCGGCCTCCGAAAATCAGGCCGCTACACGCTGGAGTTGACGGACAACCTCGCTATCCGCTGGCGCAGTAAACAGGCCCTCTCCCTTTCGGTCGTCCGTTACTTCCAGGTGCATAGCCATGGCGAATTCCCTTGCCAATTTCCCTAGCTCAAGCGAATACGGAATGCTGTACCCCTGGGCGGCGTAGTGATCGACGATGCCCGCCCGAACGCATTCGTAGGGGTCGTACCGTAGCAGGAGGTCGCGTACCCGATGACTGCGATTGAACGATTGGCCTCGACAGGTAAGGGCCTTACGGAGATCTTCCATGGTGGTGTTGACGACGTTATCCGCACGGAATTTATTCCAGAAATCCTGCGATCCGGTGCGCCGAATATAGGCCTGCAAATGCCGCTCCTCGGCGGCCACCTGACAGGAGATGCGGCTCATGGCGCGGGTTTGCTCCATGAGGTCCAGCGTCTCCGCGGTGGTGAGCTGTACCCGATCGGGATAGACGGCCTCCTCCTTGCTCAGCTTCGTGGCGATCGCCTGTTTAACTTTCGACTTCGTGCTGAGGGCGACCAGCCGGGCCATCTCCAAATTGAAATAGTACTCGTGAACGATGCCGACCTTGGTTTTGGGCGAGCGGGCGAAGTCTTTCAGCCCTTCGGGCTTCCGAATGCCATCGGCAAATTGGTAAACGTCGCGGATCCAATTGCGAACGTTAGCTTGGTAATGGTGATCCGCCAAACCGAGCGCTCGGTGCAACTCGGACGCCTTGACAACGCGGGTACCTTTTTTACTAATGCTAATCGATAAGTCCATTGTAGCAAGCTGCTGGTGGTTATACGAAAATAGGACTTGTTGGAACAACGTGCAAGTTTTAAACAATTTATTTGTAATTCTTTTGGTGATCTTGCCGCTATACCGCGCTAGAAGCGCCAATACAGCTTACTATGTCACCATATAATGAATACACATTTTCAACACAAGTACCGACGGCATCATCGCCCAAAATGAAATCAAACGATTCTCTTCACCGTACCTTTGTAAAAACATCGTTGTATGCGCACTCTGATAAAACTTATCCTGATCATGGTGGTGGGTTTGTTGGCCTACAATTTCTTCTACGGTACACTGGAGGAGCAGGAGCAAAGTCGGCTCATCGTTGACAAGGCAAAAGACCTCGGTTCGGATGCCTGGAATCTGCTCAAGACCGAGCGGGAAAAGATGCAGCAAGGGAAGTACGACGATGCGCTGGAGGAACTAGAGGACCTCTACGGCACTCTGCGCCAGGAGGCCCGGGAACTAAGTAACACCGACTTCACCCGGGAGCTGGAAAAACTAACCGATCGGAGAAGTGCTTTGGAAAAAACCCTCGATAAGGGGGGTGAACTGACCGACAGTGCCCAACGAGAACTGAAGAAGCTTGCGAAAGACACCGAGGACCTGATGCATGAAATGGAAGCGAAAAGTCAATCGGGAGCACCCCGGTAAGGCGCGAAAGATCATCCATATCGATATGGATGCGTTTTTCGCCAGCGTGGAGCAGCGGGACAATCCGGAATTACGCGGAAAGCCGATCGCCGTTGGGGGAAGTAAAATGCGCGGAGTGGTGGCCGCGGCTAGTTATGAAGCCCGGAAGTACGGCGTTCGATCTGCCATGCCTAGCGTGACCGCCAAGCGGCTGTGTCCGGACCTAATTTTTGTTAAGTCCAATTTCGATAAGTACCGCGAAGTCTCCGATCTAATTCGGGAGATATTCTATTCCTACACGGATCTGGTAGAGCCGTTGAGTCTGGACGAGGCCTACTTGGACGTAACGGAACCCAAAAGAGGTCCTGCCTCGGCTACCCTTATCGCACAGGCCATACGGGAGGAGATTGTAGCGGCTACCGAACTGACCGCTTCCGCCGGAATCAGTTTCAACAAATTCCTGGCTAAGGTGGCCAGCGACATCAATAAACCCAACGGCATGAAGGTGATCATGCCCGAGGATGCACCGGCTTTCCTGGCTGCTCTTCCGGTCGAGGATTTTCACGGGATCGGAAAAGTCACCGCTGCCCGCATGCACAAGATGGGCTACCGCACGGGTGGGGATTTGCGCAAGCTGTCGGAGATGGAAATGGCCCAGCGCTTCGGCAAGGTGGGACGACATTATTACCGCATCGTTCGCGCACTCGACGATCGCCCCGTCAATCCGAATCGCAACCGGAAAAGCGTCGGCGCGGAGCGCACCTATTCGGAAGACGTTAGCACGCTATCCGTCATGAAAGATAAGATCGACTGGCTAGCCGAAAAGGTCTTTCAGTACCTGGAGGGTCGCGACAATTTCGGCCGAACCGTTACCCTAAAAATGAAAAGCCCCGAATTCGTGATCCATACCCGGAGTCGCAGCTTCAGCGGCGAAATTCGAAAACTTCAGGATCTGAAGGAGATTGCCCACCAGCTCCTGACGGAGAACGTCGACGAGGTTCCGGTCGTCCGGTTGCTAGGACTAAGCGTCAGCAACTTGGAACGGGAAGGAGGAGAAGGGGTGCAGTTATTATTGCCTTTTGAGGAGGAGTAGCAGGTAGCGGGTTATTCTGACTATGTCCAAAAAACCGGCAAATCTTCCAATTCCTTGCTGACTTTCCGGTATCCACAGCGTGTTAACGCCCGGCTCTATCACCATACTAGAAGCGTAGCAACTCCCAATCCACCGCGACTAAAAGACTACCCCCTAAAAGACTACCTACTAAAAGACTACCCCCTAAAAGACTCCCCCCCTAACTATTCATTTTCTGAAACATCAAAATACCCCAATCCAGACAACCGTCCTCGGCGAGGCGAATGAAGTTTCTGTAGGTTTGAATACGGTCGTTGACAAAGCGTTCGCTGCTTTGCTCGACCAGTTTTTCTTTGTTGGCCTGGAGCGTATACAAGACTTTGGTGTAGTGATGTACCAGTTGGTCGGATAGCTCGACACTGTAGATTTGCTGCAGGAATCCTCGCTTGGCATCGCTGCCGTATTGCTCCTCGGTAATCAGTTCTTCCAACGGTAGCTTCTTGATCAGCTTCTCGGACTCCCCCTCACAGGTTTCGCTACGCATTAGTGCGCTGATGATCAGGCGCCCTTCGGGTTTGAGCACCCGGTGGATAGCGCGAAACGTTTCCCGCTTTTTGCCCGTAAGGCTGAACGCATCTTGCGCGATAACAAAGTCGAAAAAATCGGGATCGTAGGGCATATACTCCACGAAACCCTTCGCTACTTTAACTTTTTTGCTTAGTTCGAGCTCTTCTATCTTCCGCTCGTTGTATTCATTTTGCTTCTCATCATCGTTGAGGCACCAGACTTTGCACTTGTACTTTTCGGCGATGTAGCGGGCGGCACCGCCGAAACCGGACTGCACGACCAAGATCTTGGAGGCCCGCTTGATGCGTGGCAGCAGCTTGATCATGCGCTCGGTCGTTTTCCGATTTGCTTCGTGCAGACTCAAACTTTTGGGCCGATAAATACCGATGTGTAAATCATCTCCGCCCCAAACGTTATGATAAATGTGCTGACCTTTTTTCTCTTCGACAAACAGGGGATTGGGGTTGGTAGACATACGTACGGTTTACCAATTCCAACGTTGGTACACCTAATTTGTTCACAATTTGCTTAGCATACCGGGCAGCGTTGCCGCCGCGCCGCCTCAATCTCGCTTCGTTAGCTCCTGTTGCCATCCCCGCACTTCACCCAGCCGAAACCGGACGGGAAATTTGGTCGCTTCTTCAATGTCCAGTTCGAGGCGGCAAAAAAAGGCAAGATGAGGCTTGGTCGCGCTAAAATCAAAGGGGGCCGGCTGGGCGGTTTCGGCGAGAAACAAATAGGGCGATGGAACGCGGGAAACGGCCTGCTTCGGCAACAAAAACGGCTCCAGGGTATTCGTTCCCAACCAATCGCCTACCAGATTCACCCGTTCGATAGGAAGCAACGCTGCACCTGCGTCCGCGCCCCAATTTACCTGGGCCGTGACCACTCCGGTCCAGGATAACCACAATATCGCCAGGTAATTACGCATTACTTTTTCTTGTTACGCTTGTAATCGCGGAAAACGAAATCGCCCAGGCCTTGCAGCCCGCTATAGTATGCCTTACCGCCGTTGGTCTCCGTAAAGCTTTGCACGAACTGGACGAGGTAGGGGTCACGGGCGATCATGAAGGTGGTGACGGGAATGCTGATTTTTCGCAGCCGGGCCGCGAGGTTCAGGGTGCGATTGACGATGGTGCGGTCGAGTCCCATGCTGTTTTTGATGTACCGCTTGCCGCGTTTGATACAGGTGGGCTTACCGTCGGTGATCATGAAGATCTGTTTGTTAGGATTGCGGCGACGGCGCAGGATATCCATGGCGAGTTCGAGACCGGCTACCGTATTGGTGTGATAAGGCCCCACTTGCAGGTACGGAAGGTCCTTGATCTCCACCGGCCAGGCATCGTTTCCGAAGACGATGATGTCGAGGGTATCCTTGGGGAAGCGGGTGGTGATGTACTCGCTCAGCGCCATGGCGACCTTTTTGGCGGGGGTGATGCGGTCTTCCCCGTACAGAATCATGGAGTGGCTGATGTCGATCATCAGCACGGTCGACATCTGCGCCTGGTAGTGGGTTTCGTAAACTTCCAGGTCATTGGTGGTGAGCTTGAAGTCGTCGATACCGTTGTTGATCTGGGCGTTGCGAAGGCTTTCGCTGACGGCCATTTTATCGAGGGCGTCTCCGAATTCGAAGGGGCGGCGTTCGCTCGTCGTCTCGTCGCCGCGACCGCTGTAGCGGGTGCTGTGATTACCCCGCTTGGTTTTCTTTATTTCGCCAAAGATGTCTTTAAGGGCTTTCTGCCGCAGTTCGCCTTCCATCTTCGCCGTGGGCACGTAGCCGGGCGAGCCGGGGCCATCGCCGGGCTCGATATAATTTTTATCGATGAGCTCCTGGATAAAGTCGCCGATACTGTAGTCCTCGTTCGTGAGCTCGTACTGGCGGTCCAGGTTGGTCAGCCACTGTAGGGCTTCGCCGACGTTGCCGGAGGTATGGGTGAGGAGCTCCTGGAAAAGCTTGAGCAGCTTTTCGAAGGGGGTCTCGTCGTCTTGTCCGGGGATGTAGTTTGAAAATTTCCAGCCTATCATATTCTTGGAACAGGTGGCTTGGGGGATGGTTTTGGCGGCTGTCTCCGGACTGGGGGATTGGCTAGTGGTCGCGCGAGTTATGGTCGGACAAGTAGTCGTCGCGCGAATGGCCGTGGGGCGAAAAGTCGTCGCGCCACTACTCGTCGCGCCACTATTCGTCCGACGAGTAGTCGTCCGACCACTTCAGCTACCGACGACCTCCCAATTATTAACCTAGAGTTAACACTACTCTCACACCATGCGAGTGCGGGCCCTGTCTTTTGCGCCATGTACCACGAATCAGTTATCTACCACGTCTACAATCAGAGCATTAATTATGAATTGCTGTTCCGGGAGCACGGGAACTACCATTTTTTTCTGAATAAACTGAGGCGACACATTATGCCCCTGGCAGATATTCTGTGCTACTGCCTCATGCCCGATCATTTCCACCTGATGCTAAAGCCGAAAGCAGCAGGCTGCGCGCCCAGCCGTTGCGGCCGCTTCCTACGCGCGGACGAAGATGACACCGAGGTAAAATTCCAGCAGGAACTCAGTCACGCCTTCAAAATTGCGCTGAGCAGTTACGCGAAGGCCATCAACCGGCAGTACCGCCGCCGCGGCTCCCTCTTCCGTGCCAAGACGAAGGCCAAACCCGCCTACCACGCTTTTTATCCGGAGGCGGCGTCAATATCCGAACTGGAGTCCTTTACGCGCTTTATCCCCTACCTCCAAACCTGTTTCCACTACATCCACGACAACCCCACCAAGGCCAAGCTGGCAACGGACCCACTGGATTGGGAATTCTCCTCCGACCTCGATTATGCCGGATGGCGCGACTCGAACCTCTGCAACTTCGACGTAACCGAACGACTGCTCGGGATCGAACGCACGCCCGACAAAACGGGGCCCGGCGGTTCACCTTCCGGCAAGTACGCCTCCGGGCGGCTACCGCAGTAAGTCCACTAGCGCAGTCTCGGAAGCCACCGCAGGCCATTCGCAGGAGTAGCCCCGTTCGCGCAAGGCGGCCCCCGTACTCGGCCCAATCGCCAACACGCGGGCGCCGGAGCGCAGGTGAAAGTGATCCAGGTAAGCAGCCACGTTCAACGGGCTGGTAAATATGTAGGCGTCCGCGTCGATGGGCCCCGGGGGTGGAACCGGAACGTTGTCGTAACACACCGCATCCAATACCGTCGCCCGATCGGCCAGCTTCTTCTGAACGCTTAGCCGCGACTGTCGGGCACGGGGAAAAAACACCCTTCGGCCCGCGCTTACGGCAAGGAAATCGTCCGCCACCACGGCCGGGCTGCCCGCTCCGCAAAAGTCAACGGTTAGTGCGCGGTCCAGAAGGGCCTGGGCGGTACCGCTCCCGATCGCGGCGGTTTTCGTGTTTTTTGGGACCGAGGCTGCGGCAAACTGAACGGCCCTACTGCTGTAAAAGAACCACCAATCCGCAACCTCTGGCGGGTCGAACGCAACGGCCTCGAAGCGCAGAAAGGAATGGCCGTGAACGGATATGCCGCGGGCCCTTCCCCACGCCAGCAACGGACTGTCCGCCTTAAGGTTACGGCTGATGAAGACGGCCATTATTCCTGTTCGTAATCCTCGCCTTCCAGTTCACCGAGAAAGTACACTTCCTGGGCTACCAGTTTTCCCTTGCTGCTGTGGGTAAGGGTAAACTCTACGGGGTCACCCTCCAGCAGGTCCTCGAACCGGACATTCTTGACGTTACTATGGTGGAAGAACAGGTTATTGGGTGGGTAGGTAATAAAGCCATATCCTCCCTTCAGGCTGAAGATCTGACTCTCCATTACTTCTCCGATATCGCCCGTCACGGGTTCCTCGAAGGCAACCGGCTCGCTTTTCCGCTCTTCCTTTACCGTCTCCTTCTTCTTCTCCGAAACGAAAAGCTTATCTACCAGCTTCGCTTCGGCATCGCTGGAAGGGTGGTCGATGATGGATGACATAGCGAGGGGGTAGCTTGCTTCTGCCAGCAGATCCTGGCTTGTGCGGGTGATCATGCCACTGCCACTATCGGTGGTGAACTCGAAATCCCAACCCACGATCATGACCCGACAGCCCAGTCCGTTAAGCTTCCGAACCAACGGTACATAGTCTCCGTCACTGGCGATAAGCACCACCACGTCGAAGCGCCGCAACATCGTCTGCTCGAAGGCCTCCAGGGCGAACCAGACGTCGATCCCTTTCTCATGCCGCCGGCCATGGCTGGAACGCAGGGGCGAATAATGTGTGGTAACCCCACTGGACATGAGGATGTCGTCGAAAACCCGATCATAGTATAGCGCGCTTCCCCGCTGCTGCGCTTCGGTGGCGTTCAACCGCCCGCGGAAATAGTGGCTGTCTACGATTTTCGATCGAGAGCGGGCTATGCCTTCCTCCATCGCTACCCGGGCCTCGATGAACTCGTGCAGGCCGGTAATGCTGAGGCGACGACGCTGGGGATGATCGTAATTGTAGTAGTTGCTAACGTGAAGGAAGTAATTACCGTCGTAAAAGACGCCTATCTTGGTAAGTTGTGGCATTCTTATTAATCTATTCTATGAGCTAACGTCCACGACTGGGTGGAATATATGACAAAGCCCCATCCACGGCAAGCGTGAACGGGGCTTTAGAAAGTGAGCCCCCAGGGGCTCGAACCCTGGACCCCCTCATTAAAAGTGAGGTGCTCTAGCCAACTGAGCTAGGGGCTCTGGGGATGCCTTATTGCTAAGGCGACGCAAAGGTAAGCACGACTTCTCAACTTTTGCAAGCGTCGTGCAATATTCTTTGCCAAATGCTACTTGCGGATACCTAATTTGGTAATCAGCGAACGGTAGCCTTCAAGGTCTTTGCGCTTGAGGTAATTCAGCATCTTGCCCCGGCTACCTACCATCGAGAGTAGGGCTTTGCGGCTGCTGTGATCTTTCGGGTGCTCCCGCAAGTGGTCCGACAGGGCCTTGATGCGAAAGGTAAAGAGGGCGATCTGGCCCTCGGTGGATCCGGTATTCTGGGCGGATCCGCCGTATTCGGTGAAGATTTCGTCTTTCTTCTCCTGCGGAAGGTAAATGGGCATACTGTAGAGCCTTTAGTAAATAGCCGCCGAAGTAGGTCGGCTAATCAGTTAAAGCGAATAATTTCGGGCCGCAAAGGTAAGGGAAATATTTGAAATCCCTACATTCATGTTCACAATTTAATCCGGGTTACGGTTTTCCTGCTTATGAGACACCTCCTACTTGCTTCCCTCCTGTCACTGGCTTGCTCCTGCGCCCACGCCCAAACCTTAATTAGTACGGAACGCCAAAACGGTATTCCAGGGGCCATACTCGGGTTGTTTTTACCGATTACTCCTCAGTACGATGTCATCAATTACAAGGTACTGTACAAGACGACCGATGCGCTCGGTCGGCCGGACACCGCAAGTGGTCTGTTGTCCCTACCCGCGGAAACCAGCCTGGCGTTTCCCATGACGGCCTACATGCACGGTACCGCCGTTGACGAAACCATGGTGCCGAGTAACCCACAGACGCAGGAACGCTTCCTCGTCTACGCCCTGGCCACCAGCGGCTACATCACCGTGGCGCCCGACTACATCGGCCTCGGTGAAAGCGATGGCTTTCATCCTTACGTCCACGCAGAAAGTGAATCCAATTCCGGAAGAGACCTACTCCTAGCCGCCCGCCAGTTTCTTGACGAGGAGGAAATCCCCTACAACGACCAGCTCTTCGTCACCGGCTACAGTCAGGGAGGGCACGCCGCTCAGGCCCTCCAACGCGATCTGCAGGAGGACGAAGGCAACGACAGCCTGAACGTTACCGCCGGCGCCCACCTGTCCGGCCCCTACAGCATCAGCGAGGTGATGCGGCTGGCCACCCTCTCGAACGACCGCCCTACCCTGCCCGGCTACATCGTTTACACCTACGTCAGCTACAGCAACGTCTACGGCATTTACGACAGCCTCGGTCAGGCATTCGTATCCCCCTACCTGGAGGTGATCGATAGCTTCGACCAACAACTGATCGATGGCGAGCACTTTAACGCCCAACTCGACACCCTGCTGGTGGAGCGCGAGGAGCGGCTGATCGACATGTTTCAGGATTCCGTAGTGCAACAAATCATCGATAACGACTCCGAAAGCGCGATTATCCAGGCACTTCGGGCCAATGATACGTACGAGTGGGCCCCGGAAGTACCCACCTTGCTCTTCTACTGCACCGAAGACGAGCAGGTACCTGCGCAAAACGCTATCCTGGCCGATAGCGTGATGCGTGAACGGGGATCTACGACCGTAGTGCTGGAATCCGGCGGAGCGCTGGACCACGGCGGCTGTGTGGAACCGGCCGTAACCCGTGCCCTCGCCTTTTTCGAAACCTACGCCGAGCGGAATCCGGTTAGCACCCGCGGCGTCTACCTCGACCTGCCCGCCCTGCGCCTGAGCCCGAACCCACTTTCCCCCGGCGAGCAACTGCTGCTCACGGGCTTACCCCGGGAGCGGTACCGCTACACTTTGCTGGACCTGCAGGGGCGCAGCGTTCAAACCGGGGAGATCAACGAAGAGCAGTCGCTGACGATCGGCCACCGCCTCAGTTCGAGCATGTATCTGCTCCGGCTCGAAAGTTCGGAAGGCAACTACACGGCCCGCAAGGTGGTGGTTCGCTAGCTATACCCGTTCTTCGCGGCTATGAACGTACAGATTCGACAGGGAACGGCCGCCGACCTGCCCGCCGTCCATAAGCTGGTCGGTGAGCTGGCCGCTTACGTCCATGCCACCCCCCAGTTCACCGCTACGCAGGAAAATTACCGCGCCGACTTTGCTGACGGCTTCTTCCACATTATCGTAGCCGAAGACATGGCTACCCGGCAGGTCATCGGCATGTGCCTTTACAATTTCGTCTACAGCACCTGGAAAGGACGGATGATCTACCTGGAGGATTTTGTCCTGCAACCCGCTTACCGCCGCCAAGGGATCGGCCAGCGGCTGTGGGACGTACTAAAGGAGCGGGGGCGCGAACGCGGGTGCAAACTCCTCAAATGGCAGATCGTGGATTCCAATACCGAAGCGATGAAATTCTACGCCGCCCAGGATGCCGTCATCGAGGACAACTGGTACAATGGTAAGTTGACCCTTTAGCTGGCGCGCTGCAATAAGCCTTCGGCCACGGCGCGCAAAACCGCTTTCCAGCCGGAATCGCCGGTTACCGCCTCAAGGTGGTCGTAGGCATCCCGCTGAAAATCATCGCGTAGCTCGGCTACCAATTCGGGGATTCCCCGCAGCCGCATCATTTCGGTCACCCGGGCCACTTTCGGGGCCGGATCTTCGGGGGTATGGCTGAACCAGTGAACCAGTTCCTCCCGCTCCCCGGCGTCCAGGGCCTCGAGTGTTTTGATGTAGAGAAAGGTTTTCTTATTCCGAATGATGTCGTTTCCAGTCAGCTTACCGGTTTCCGCCCCCTCCCCAAAGGTATCCAGCAGGTCGTCGTGCAATTGAAAGGCAAGCCCGGTGAGCCGCCCGAAAGCGTATAAGTGGTCGGCATCCTCCTGCCCGGCCCCCGCGGCCAATGCGCCCATCTCCAGCGCGCCTCCGAGCAGGACGGCCGTTTTCAGCTCGATCATTCTCAGGTATTCCTCGATCGTGACGTGGTGCTTCCGTTCGAAATCCACGTCGAATTGCTGGCCCTCGCAAACCCCGGTGGCTACCCGGTTGAAGGTATTCAGAAGGACCGGAATTCGGGATGGATCGGCGCTTTCGGCCAAATGACCGTAAGCCTGGATCAGCATCAAGTCTCCGCTGAGGATCGCCGTATTCGTATCCCATTTGCGGTGCACGGTCGGCTGGCCACGCCGCAGCGGGCTCTCGTCCATAATGTCGTCGTGCAAAAGGGTGAAATTGTGAAACACCTCCACCGCCATCGCTACGGGCATACCGGCACGGAGCCCTTCGCCGTCGCCGAACATCCGGGCGGCGATGAGCGCCAGCAGCGGACGAACCCGTTTGCCCCCAATGGACAGGATGTATTCGATGGGTTCGTACAAGCCCCGCGGCTCCTTATCATCCTGGGCGTGCTGTAGCCGGTCCAGAAATCGTCGATGAAGGTCCTGTATCTGGGGTAGTTGGCGGTAGGGCATCCGGGGTTCAATGGCTTGGTTGGGCAAACATACAAAGCAGTCGGCAAGGCCAGGCCCGTTCCCGGCTGTAGCTTTCGGACCGGCCCTTCTCCCGGCTTCCGGCTCTCCTTTAGCGACACGAGAGATCGGCCGGAAACGGAATACGTGTGCGGTGGCTTGCGGCTGAACTATGTTAAGGCTTTTGCGTCCTAATACAGAACGGAGCGTCCGTCGGGATGGGCGACCATGGAAGATCCGAAATTCCGAACAAACACTTAGCTTATGGAAAATCCCCGCATGCTTGACCTGGTGATCATCGGCGGTGGCCCTTCCGGCATCAACGTAGGCATCAGTGCCGAGCGGGCCGGACTGGATTACGTCATCCTGGAAAAGGGCGTGATCGCCAACAGCCTGTTTCACTTTCCGGTAAACATGACCTTCTTCAGTACGTCCCTGAAGCTGGAAATCCAGAACACGCCCTTCATCAGCCATCGCGATAAGCCGACGCGCGCCGAAGCGCTGGAATATTACCGCCGGCTGGTGGGAAGCTTCAAACTCAACATTCGGCTTTACGAGGAGGTCCAGAAAATGGACACCCTGGACTCCGGATACCGGATCGCCACCAAAAAAACCACCTACGCGGCACGGAACGTCGTGGTTGCCACCGGTTTTTACGATACCCCCCGACTGATGAATATCCCCGGCGAAGACCTACCCAAAGTGCGGCATTACTACGATGATCCGCACGTGTACATCGGCCAGCGCGTGCTGGTGGTCGGCGCGGCCAACTCCGCCTGTGACGCGGCCCTGGAATGCTACCGCAAGGGGGCGGAGGTGACGATGGCCATCCGCGGCGGCGAAATCTACGACCGGGTCAAATACTGGATCAAGCCCGACATTGAAAACCGCATCAAGGAAGGATCGATCAAGGCCTACTTTCATACCACCACGGATGAGATCCGCCCCGACGAGGTGGTTCTTGGCACGCCGGATGGCCAAATTACCCTTCCGAACGACTTCGTACTGGCCATGACCGGCTACGAACCGAATTACCAACTCTTCGAACGACTCGGCCTGGCGATCGCAGAAGACGAAAGCTGCAAGCCCCTTTTCAACCCCGAAACCCTGGAAACTACCCTGCCCGGAGTCTACATGGCGGGAGTGGCGTGTGCCGGCCGGCAGACCAGCAAGCTGTTCATCGAAAATACCCGGGACCACGGCGATATTATCGTCGAAGGCATCACCCAACAACGGCAACTCGCGTAAACGACCCCAAACCCAAATTAACCCCAATACATGTCAGATAAGCAGTACGAAGTAATTGTTGTCGGCGCAGGATCTTCCGGCCAGTCGGTAGCCCTGGCGGCCGTCAAGGCGGGAAAATCCGCCGCCCTTATTGAAGGTCGTGCCTTTGGTGGCACTTGTCCCCTACGGGGCTGCGACCCGAAGCTCGTACTGCACGCCGCGGCCGAAGCCATGTACCGGGTCGAACGGCTTTTAGGCAAAGGGTTTACCGGCAAACCGGACTTCTCCTGGTCGGACCTGATGGAATGGAAGCGGGGGTTCACGGAGCCGGTCCCGGAAAGCAGCCGGGCCAAGATGCGGGATAACGGGATTGAAACCTACCAGGATTACGCCACCTTCATCGACTCCCACACCCTCGACGTGGGAGGAACGAGACTACGTGGAGAGATCATCGTACTTGCCACCGGCATGCGACCCGCTCCGCTGGATATTCCCGGTAACGAATACCTGCTGACCAGCGACGAATTCCTGGAAATGGACGACCTGCCCGCCGAAATGGTCGTTGTGGGCGGTGGCTATATCGGCACGGAAACGGCGCATATCGCTCACGCCCTGGGTTGTCAGGTTACCATGATCATCACCGAGGATGAGCCGCTGGACAAATTCGACCACGACCTGGCCGCCCTGCTCCGCCAAGCCGACGAAGACCGTGGCATCCAGTACCAGATCAACAGCAAGGCTACTGCGGTACGGAAAGCGGGCGACCGGTTTGAGGTGGACGTCGAGGATACGGCAGGCCAAACCACCACGCTCCGCACCGACAGGGTGATTCATTGCGCCGGGCGGGTGCCCAATACAAAGCGACTACAGCTAGATAAAGTCGGCATCGAAACCGATGAAAAGCAACGCATCAAGGTGGACGACGGCCTCCGTACCAACCTAGACCATGTCTATGCGCTCGGCGACTGCGCGGCTTCCGGCCTGCCCCTTACGCCGGTAGGAACGTACGCCGCCTCGGTACTCAACGATAACTTGTTTAAGGGGGCCACCCGTAAAGTGGATTACTACCCCATCCCTACGGTTGCCTTCGCCCTGCCGGGCATGGCCTCCGTTGGCATGACCGCCCGGGAGGCCGAGGCGTCGGACCGCAACCTGTCGGTGCACTATAAGGTAGCGAACGACTGGTTCCACGCCCGCCACCGCAACGCGGCCGTTTTCGCCTTCAAACTGATTGTCGACGATGACCGGGACGTACTGGTCGGAGCCCACCTCCTCGGCCCCGGAGCTACCGAGCTGATCAACCTACTTTACCTCGTTATTCGCCAGGAAATACCCACGTCGGAAATTAAACGGATGATCTTTGCCTATCCCACCGCCGCGTCGACCATCACCTCGATGCTGCGGGCTTAATGGGCTTGATCGCAACCGCAAAACTCGCCGACCCTGCCAATCTGTCACCTGACACATCCGATGTGTCACTACCTGACACATCGGATGTGTCAACCCTATCTTCGCGGCCATGACCAATCCCGAAATTGCCCGGCACTTCCACGAGCTCGGAAAATTGATGGAGCTGCACGGCGACAATCCGTTCAAGATCCGCTCGTACACCAATGCCTATAATAAGCTGCGCAAGGACGACCGCGACCTCGCCGCTATGTCGGAGGCCGAGTTGCAAAAACTCGAGGGCGTAGGCAAGGCCATTGCCGGCAAAATCCACGAGCTGGCCACCACCGGCAAAATGGAAACCCTGGAAAAGTGGCGGGCGAAAACCCCCGAAGGCGTCCGGGAAATGCTCGGGATCAGTGGTTTCGGGCCGAAGAAGGTGAAGGCGGTCTGGGACGGTCTGGGCGTGACCACCGTCGGGCAACTGCTCTACGCCATCAACGAAAACCGGCTCGTGGAGCTCAAGGGCTTCGGCCTCAAAACCCAGGAAAGCCTCAAGCACAAACTGGAGTTCCTGCAACGGAGCCGCGGCCGCTTCCTGTACCGCACCGCCGCCCTGGCCGCCGAGGCCCTGCTCGAGCAATTCACCACGCTCTTCCCGGAAGAGCGCTTCGAAGCCACGGGGGCACTGCGCCGGGCTTGTCCTACGGTGAAAGGACTAGACTTTTTGACGACCCTGGCACCCGCGCGCGCCGCCCAAATCCCCGGCTTCAACGTCAGCGCCAGCGACGAAAAAGCCACCGTAGGCGAAGTGGACGACCTGCCGCTGACGCTCTACCACTGCCAGCCCGAAAATTTCGGTAGCAAGCTCTTCCGGTACACCGGCAGCCCGGAGTTCCTGCAGGCCTTCATTGCGGCTTTTCCGGACACCGACTTCAGCGGGATAGCGGAGGAGGATGAGATTTTTCCGCGGACGCAGGTGCAACGCATTCCCCCGGAACTGCGGGAACAGGACTGGCCGCTCGCCCCCGCCCGGGAACACGCCCTGCCCGAGTTGGTGAAGGTCGAGGACCTGAAAGGCGTCATCCACAATCACACCACTTACAGCGACGGCATCCACTCGTTGCGACAAATGGTCGACGGAGCGCGGGAACGGGGCTACTCCTACATCCTGATCACCGACCACTCCCAGGCGGCCTTCTACGCGAACGGACTGCAACCCGAGCGGGTCCGGGAACAGTGGGCGGAGATCGATGCGATGAATGCGGAACTCCCGCAATTCCGGGTGCTGAAGGGCATCGAGTGCGACATCCTTTCGGACGGGAGCCTGGACTACGAGGCGGAATTGCTGGCCGGCTTCGACCTGGTGATCGCCTCGGTGCACACTAACCTGAACATGGACGAGGAGAAGGCCACCGACCGGCTGCTGCGGGCCATCGAAAACCCCTTCACCCACATCCTGGGCCACCCGACCGGTCGGCTGCTGCTGAGTCGGGAAGGCTACCCCATCGACCACCGGCGGGTCATCGACGCCTGTGCCGAACACGGGGTGGCCATCGAGCTGAACGCCAATCCCTACCGGCTCGACCTAGACTGGTCGTGGATCCCCTACGCCCGGGAACGGGGGGTGATGGTGAGCATTAACCCCGACGCGCACAGCATCGGCGGGCTCGACGACGTGCGCTGGGGAGTAGCGGCGGCCCGCAAGGGAGGACTTACGAAACGAGACTGTTTGAATGCCCTGACGCTGGATGAATTAATGTCGTGGGCGCGCAAGAACTTAACGAAACCTTAATCAGTTCATCGATTCCTTTTGGGATTTGCATATATTTGCCGCCGCAGCAATTGCCGCGACAATTATTGCTTGTTACGAATTTACCGGGCAGCGTTCGCGCTGCCGATCCAGTTAGACTCCTAGCATAAATTTCGAGTGACCACCACCACTACATTGGCATCGCTTTCCCCGCCTCGGGTAATGGCGAAATACCACAACCACTATTCTATCAACTAATCAACGTATGAATTCAACTAGACTCCTTTTATGGGTGCTGCTCTTCGTGAGCGTGGGCGCCCTGCAGGCCCAGCAGTCCATCACCGGCACGGTGGAGGACGAAGAGGGCACGCCACTCATTGGTGCTTCCATTCTCGTAGAGGGTACCAGTACGGGAACCGTCACCGATATTGACGGCCAATTCACCTTGTCGCTTCCGGCGGAGGCTCAGGCTCTGGTGGTATCGTATACCGGTTTTAGCACTGGGACCGTCCCGCTGACGGGTGCTCCTAACTATGTCATTACGCTTACCGAAAATGCCGCTACTTTGAATGAAGTGGTAGTTACCGGGTACGGAACGCAAACACGTCGTCGCCTGACTACATCGATTGCTTCGGTAAATTCGGAAGACCTTGCCGGTGTGCCCGTTACGGACTTCCAAAATGCCCTTCAGGGACGCCTTCCCGGTGTGACGATTTCGGCTAACTCAGGTTCATTAGGAGCCCAAACTAGCATTCGGGTACGGGGTATTGGCTCCATCAACAGTGATGTTCAGCCCCTTTACGTGGTGGACGGTGTGATCATTGAAACCGATGCAGAAGGTCTTGCCCTGGGTGGTCCGGGAACCAGCCCGCTCTCGAACATCAACCCCAACGACATCGAATCCATTGATGTGCTCAAGGACGCCGCGAGTGCTGCTATCTACGGATCGCGGGGTTCCAACGGCGTAGTGCTTATTACAACCAAATCTGGCAACTATAACGCGCCAGCAAAGGTTGCTGTCAACCAATATTTTGGCGTAAGTGAGCCAACCGCTCAGTATGACCTTCTAAGCGGCCCGGAATATGCCCGTTACTGGAATCAGGCACGCCTGGCCGGCGGCGATACACTCGGAAGTCCCCAGCTTTACGCCGACCCGGATTCCGAGCCAGACGCCAATTGGATAGATCTGGTCACCCGTACCGGTTCCGTAGCCGAAACCAACGTTAGCGTTCAAGGTGGCACCAGTGACCTCACCTACTTCCTCGGTGGCGGATACCGTGACGAAAAAGGGTGGACGCAGGGTACCAGCCTCCAGCGGTACAGTTTCCGGCTTAACCTCGAGCAGCGTTTTGGTGACAAATGGACCGTAGGTCTTAACCTGAACCCCACTCGCACGGTGAACAACCGGCAGAACGAGGACAACAACGTCGCCTCTCCCCAGACCTTCGCTTCGTTGTTCTACCCCAACCTTGATCCCTACGACGAGAATGGCGATCCACGTGGGGGCATCCTCGCTACGAGCATCGGACGCACTCAGTTTGCCGGTAGTCCACTGATCAACTACCTGGATCAGGAGATCTCGCTGACAACAAATCAAGTCATCGCTAACGTAAACGCCTCCTACAAACCACTGGAAAATTTGACCCTGGCTACTCGCTTCGGTACTCAGTTTCTTTCCCTCGAAGATTTTCAGCGTTCCGGCGTATTGACGACGGATGGTTTCGGTTCGGGAGGTACAGGCTTTGCTCAGCAACAAGAAGTGCTGAATTACACCTGGAACTCTACCGCTCTGTACAACTTCAGCGTCAACGCTTCCGAGTTTGAGGTGCTGGGAGGTATCGAATTGTTCCGCCAATCGGAGAACGGGTTCTTCGTCGGTGGCAACACCTTTGCCGACGATCGCTTGGCTACGCTGAATTCCGCTGCTGAAATTACCGACGGCGGCGGCGAGCGCACCGAGGCTAATTTCGTTGGCTACTTCACCCGGATCGGTTACGCATACGACAACCGTCTTTTTGTAAATGCAGTCGCCCGTCTTGACGGTTCCTCCCGTTTTGGATCCGATAACTATTACGGCTTCTTTCCTGCACTGTCCGCTGCCTACGACTTCTCGACTGCACTGAACACTCCGAGCGTCAGCCAACTTAAACTGCGTTCCAGCTACGGCAAAACCGGTAATGCAGGCATCGGAAACTTCGCGAGTCGGGGCTTAGTTTCTTTCGGTAACGATTACAATGCCGTTCCAGGATTCTTGCTTAGCCAGCTGGCCAACACCGAGTTGACGTGGGAGACTGCGACCACCTTTGACGTTGCCGTCGATTTTGGATTATTCAATGACAAGATTACAGGTACGCTCGGTTACTATAACAAAGTGAGTTCGGACCTTCTCTTCGACGTTCCCCAGCCGCTGACGGCGGGTATCAGTAGCGGAGTGCTTACGGTAAACGCAGGCGAGCTTAAGAATACGGGTATTGAATTCAGCCTGAGATACAGCGTTGTTAACACGCCAGATTTCGCGTTGTCCTTTAATGTAAACGGCGCGACCGTCAACAATACGGTAACGGATCTCATCGACAATAACAATGATGGCGACGCCGATGATATCATTGTCAACACTAACCAATTGATCCGTGAAGGTGAGGCCATCGGTTCCTGGTACCTTACGGAGTACGCAGGCGTAGACCGCGAAAACGGTGACGCCCTCTTCGTGAATGCGAGCGGTGAAATATCATCCTCCTATCAGCAGGGAGATGCTCGCCAGATCGTGGGCAATCCTCTACCTGACTTCAGCGGAGGATTTGGCAGTAACCTGTACTACAAAGGAATTGACTTCAGCTTCTTCTTCCAGGCAGCCTTGGGTCACCAATTGTATTTGAGCGAAGGACGTTTCTATGCCACCAATTTGTCTGGTGTTTACAATCAGCGCCGCGACCAATTGAATAGCTGGCGGCCCGATAATCAGGACACTAACATTCCGGAAGCCCGCTTGAGAATCAACGGCAGTCAGCATTCTACCCGGTACCTATCTGACGCCGACTTCCTGCGTCTGCGTAACGTGCAGCTGGGGTACACCATCGACGGCCTGAACGCCAACGGTGCTTCGCTACGTCTCTACGTTAGTGGACAAAACCTGTTGACCTTCACCGATTTCGAAGGTCTCGACCCCGAAGCCAGTGGCCAGGACGTGAACGACGTCTCCAGCGGATCCCTGTTCTTCAGCCGCCCCCAGAGCCGTCTGTTCACCTTCGGCCTCAATCTCAACCTCTAGCATAAAATTTCTTTGCGTTATGCAAACTTCTAATATAATCGTACTTGCCGGCCTCATGGTAGGTTTTGCTACCGGCTGTACGGATTTCATTGAGCAACCTACCCCCGCCCAGTCGCTTCCATCGGATGCTGCGTTTTCCGACGTTCCTGGATTGCGCACGGCCCTCGTTGGTGCCTACGACGCCGTGCAGGATGCCGATTTCGGTGCCGCCGGTCTGGCAATGAATTCCAGTATTCTCTCCGACAATGCCGAGTGGCGGGGTTCCTTTCCCAGTTACGTGGAGATGTACGAACGGCAGCTCACCGCATCGAACACCGAAGTGACCGGATTCTGGGAACATGCCTACGAAGCGATCAATCAAGCGAACCTCGTGATTCGGGGAGTTGAAACAATCGATGACCCCAACTTGACCGATGACGTGGCCGCACAGCTACGTGGGGAAGCCTTATTCGTCCGGGCCATGGCGCACTTTGAATTGGTACGGACCTATGGCTTGCCGTATAGCGAGTCTTCCTCGACCAATCTGGGCGTACCCATTATGCTATCGCCAACATCGACGAGTGGTGAAATCACTTTCCCCGCCCGGAATACCGTGCAGGAAGTGTACGATGCGGTCATATCCGACCTAAGCGCTGCTCAGGATTTACTCGATTCAGAGTACGAATACGGATTCGCCAGCTCGACCGCGGCAACCGCTCTATTGGCTGACGTCTACTTCCAGCAGCGGAACTACGAAATGGCCGCCAGCTTAGCGGGTGATGTCATCAACGCGGCAGGATTTGATCTGACCGATGTACCGCAACAACCCTTCTTCAGCGAGGGCAGCAGTGAGGAAATCTTCGCTGTAGTTAGTACCGTCCAGGATAATCCCGGCGTAAACGGATCGCTGGCTACCTTCCACCACGTCAATGGTCGCGGTGGGGACATCGTCGTTAACGAAGACCTCCTGGAGAATGGATATGAGATGATCATCACCGAGGAGATGTATGACGAGGCGGCCGGTGATTCAGTTGTTGATCTGCGGGCAGCTGTCCTGACCTCCAACGGCATCTTCAACGTGGAGAAGTACGAGGATTTTGCCAACAACGCGGATGACCTGATATACATCCGGCTGGCTACCTACTACCTGATGCGTGCAGAGGCGCTGGTCCGCCTGAACGGCATCAATGAGGAAAGCCTCGAACTGCTCAACACCATTCGCAACCGCTCACTTCGGGTCGTTGACGAGGAGGGTGCCGCCACCATGAATGAAGACCTCTTTAGCTACGAGGAGGACGACTTTGACAGTGCAGAGGAGCTCATCGACGCAATTGTCCTAGAACGTCGGGTAGAGTTAGCCTTCGAACCGAATCGGTTGAACGACCTTAAGCGCCTCATGCGCGACGTTCGGGGACTACCCTACAATTCGCCCAAATTGGTTTTCCCGATTCCCCAACGTGATCTGGACGCCAATGATCAGTTGGTACAGAATCCGGAATACTAGTAGGCCTTCTTCTATTCGTAACGCGTCAACGCCCCGCCTTCGAACGAAGGCGGGGCGTGGCCGTTTATGCCACTACTCCCCCATGACAAAAATTAACCTTGCCCTCACCTTCCTTGTCGTTCTGGCCATAGCCCTGCTGATCGGCGGGCTCTTGCGCAGCGATCTTTCGACCGAAGCCATCGCGGGGGAAAACGGCGAGGGCCTGTCGACGGGGATGATCGTCTCCCCCCTCATCTTCGTAGGGCTGCTCCTGATCGGGCTCGCCTTCGGCTGGCATAAGTACGGAAGAAGCTGACCGGCCGGCCCCGCGCGGCTTTCCTTTTTCCCGTCCCGATAGCTATCGGGAGCGCAAAAAAACCGAACCTCGGCCCCGGACTCGCATTTTAGCGTAGGTTTGTCCGCCAGCCATACCCTATGATCACCGTCATCTCCGGAACCAACCGCCCCGAAAGCCGCACGCGGCTCTTTGCCGATTTCTTCGCGCATGAACTCCGTGACCTGGGAGAAGCGGCGGAAGTACTGGATATGGCCGACCTACACCACGGGTATTTCCGGGAGGAGATGTACAAGGGCAAGCCCGGGGACCCCGATCTACGCGAACTCCACCGGCTGTACGTCCAGCCGACCCGGAAATTCGCCGTCTTCGTGCCGGAGTACAACGGCAGCTACCCCGGAGTGCTGAAACTGTTCCTGGACGGCATCTCCGTCATCGACTACGCCGGCAACTTTGCCGGCAAACACGTGGCGCTCATCGGACTGGCCTCGGGCCGGGCCGGCAACCTGCGCGGCATCGATCACCTCGCCGACGTATTCGCCCACATGGGTGCCTGGGTGCTGCCGAACCGGTTGCCGATCTCCAGTATCGAAGAGCTGATCGAGCACGACGTACTAACCGATGTCGAGACAAAAAACGTACTAAGGAAACAAGCCGAACAACTAATTGCCGCCTAGAACCGTAATCCTAGAGGAACCCAAGAACCTATGCCGAAGAATCTACTTATCGTCGAGTCCCCCGCCAAAGCGAAAACCATCGAAAAAATCCTGGGGAAGGACTACACCGTTAAATCCTCGTTCGGCCACGTTCGTGACCTGGATAAGGGCGACGGAGCGGTTGACGTAGAGCGGAATTTTGCCACCAAGTACGTCGTCTCCCCCGAGAAACGAAAGGTGGTCAAGGAACTGAAGGCGGCCGTCAGCAAGGTCGACACCGTGTGGCTCGCGACGGACGAAGACCGCGAAGGAGAAGCCATCAGCTGGCACCTTTGCGAAGTCCTCAAACTACCCGTCGACACCACGAAGCGGATCGTTTTCCGGGAGATCACCCCTCCCGCCATCCAGGCCGCGATCAACAACCCGCGGACGGTTGACGTCAACCTCGTTAACGCCCAGCAGGCGCGCCGCGTGCTGGACCGACTGGTCGGCTACGAACTCTCCGGCGTGCTATGGAAAAAGGTGAAATTCGGGCTGAGCGCCGGCCGCGTGCAGTCGGTCACCGTCAAGCTGGTCGTCGAACGGGAGCGGGAGATCATGACTTTCGAGTCGAGCCCGTTCTTCCGGATCAACGCCATCTTCACCGTCCGCAACGAGCAGGGCAAGGAAGTGGAACTGAAGGCCGACAGCCCCGACCGCTTCAACGACCGGGAGTCGGCGGAAGCCTTTCTGAAGAAATGCATGGGCGCCGAGTTCAGCATCAGCGACATCGACGTAAAGCCCACGAAGCGCAAGCCCGCCCCACCCTTCACGACTTCTACCCTACAGCAGGAAGCCAGTCGGAAACTGTACATGAACGTGGAGCGGACGATGCGGACCGCCCAGCGACTCTACGAGGCCGGCCTGATCACCTACATGCGTACGGACAGCATCAGCCTGTCGGAAACCGCGCTGACGGCCATCGAGAAGGAGGTGACCAAGGAATTCGGAACCCAGTACAGTAAGGTACGCCGCTATAAAAGCAAGAAGAAAGACGCCCAGGAGGCACACGAGGCGATCCGCCCCAGCTACGTCGACCGCCACACCATCAACCAGGGCGACCGCGACGAGCAACGCCTGTACGAGCTGATCTGGAAGCGGACGGTAGCCAGCCAGATGGCGGATGCCGAATTGGAAAAAACAACGGTCAACATCGCCGTCGATAAGGCCCCTGACGCCCGACTGCGCGCCCAGGGCGAAGTGCTGAAGTTCGACGGCTTCCTCAAACTCTACATCGAAAGCAACGACGACGAGGAGGACGACGACGAAACCACGAAGGGCATTCTACCTCCCCTCGAAAAGGGACAGATGCTTCCGCTCAGCGAAATGACCGCTACCCAGCGCTTTACCCGGCCGCCCACCCGCTACACGGAAGCCAGCCTGGTGAAACAGCTGGAGGAACTTGGCATCGGGCGCCCGTCCACCTATGCCCCGACCGTCTCCAAGATCATGGACCCGAAGCGGGGCTACGTCACCCGGGAAAGCCGCGACGGAGAAGAGCGCAGCTACGAGGTACTGACGCTGAAGGACGACAAGCTCAGTAACGACACCAAAACGGAAATTACCGGAACGGTGAAAAACCGCCTCTTCGCCAGCGATATCGGCATGGCGGTCAGCGACTTCCTCGACGAGCACTTCGAGGACGTGATGACGTACCAGTTCACGGCCGACATCGAGGACCGCTTCGACGAAGTAGCCGAGGGACAAATCACCTGGACGCAGATGCTGGAGGATTTCTACCTGCCCTTCCACGAAACCGTGGAGGAAACTACGGAAAGCGCCGACCGGGTGACCGGCGAGCGCATCCTCGGCAACGACCCGGTATCGGGTAAGACGATTCTGGTCCGCCTGAGCCGCAACGGTCCGGTCATCCAGCTCGGTGCCCCGGACGAACTGGTGCCCGACGAAAAACCCCGCTACGCCAACCTCCCCGCCGGCCTAAGCATGGAGGAGATCGACCTGGAGACGGCCCTACCCCTCTTCGACCTGCCGAAGGTGCTCGGGGAGATCGACGGCCGGGAAACCGTCGTCGGCATCGGCCGCTTCGGGCCCTACATCCGCTGGGGAGACGACTTCATCAGTCTGCCGAAGGGCGACGACCCCCACTCCACGACGCTGAAGGACGCCAAGGAACTGGTGGCGGCCAAGAAAAAGGCGGACGAACCCGTGCTGACCTATAAGGGCCAGCCCGTAACCCAGGGAGCGGGCAGGTTCGGCCCCTTCCTGAAGTGGAACGGTATGTTCGTCAATATCCCGAAGCGCTATGATCCCGACAACCTCAGCAAGGACGAGATGACCGAGCTCATTCAGGCGAAGGAGGAAAAGGAGGCGCAACGCTACATCCAGCGTTTCGAGGAGGAGAAGATCGACGTCGAGCAGGGCCGCTGGGGTCCCTTCATCCGGTTCAAGAAGAAGTCCATCAAACTACCTACCGTAGACGGCAAGAAAATGAGCCGCGAGCAGGCCGCCGAACTTTCTCTGGAGGAGGTCATGGCCATCATCGAGGATCAGCAGCCCGGTGCCTTCAAGGCCAAGAAGAAAGCGGCGCCAAAGAAAAAGAAAGCAACGGCGAAGAAAAAAGCCCCCGCTAAAAAGAAGTAATCCTAACCCCCGCGTCCGAGCGGGCCAAAGTCAACCCATGGCAGAGGACAAGAAGACCCCACCCCAACAAAACCAACTTAGCATCGACTTGCCCGAGGACATTGCCGAAGGCGTGTACTCGAACCTGGCGATCATAACGCACTCGAGTTCCGAATTCGTCGTGGATTTCGTGCGCATCGTACCCAACGCCCCGAAGGCAAAAGTGAAGAGCCGCGTAATCCTGACTCCGGAACACGCCAAGCGCTTACTGGCCGCTCTGGCCGATAACGTGCAGAAATACGAACGGCAATTCGGCGTCATCAACAACAGCAACGGTAACAACGGGCCACAATTCCCCCCCACTTCCTTCACCCCAACGGCACAAGCTTAAGCGCTTGTTTGGACTTCAACAGTCGACCTGCAAATAGCCCTTTTCCCCCTGCTCCGCGTTACCGAAATCGGCTTTGTAGCGCTGCTACAATCCCCTTTCGGTGCCTTGATCAGCGGAAAAATGCCTTATTTTCGGTCAGAAGGCCGAAACCCAAACAAGCGCTAATTTTTTGGTGTCAGAAGTTTGGTCACCGCGACTTCAACGTCGTATATTTGCAGCCGCTTACATGCACCGGGTCGATTAGCTCAGTTGGTTTAGAGCGTTGCATTGACATTGCAGAGGTCACTGGTTCGAATCCAGTATCGACCACCCGGAAGAATCCGAAGAAGAGTTCGGGATGTGGCGCAGCCCGGTAGCGCACACGCCTGGGGGGCGTGGGGCCGCTGGTTCGAATCCAGTCATCCCGACACCATTGAGAAGGTCAATCTGCTTTGCAGGTTGGCCTTTTCTGTTTTACATAAGCTCCCGATTATGAGGAGCTTACGCAAGTCGACACCCGCCTTTTGCCCTATTTTCCCGGAACGGGGGCCCGGAATGTGTCCTGGGGTAAATGCATCCCGCTGTCCAAATTTGGTGTACTCTTTTAAAGCACCCATACACTATCGCCGGGGAAAGCACACCTTTCCCCGGCGCCACCTAAATTCCTATACCCGTGATTGAAGACGAATTGTTATAATAAGTTGCCACAAAATGTTTCGTAACTTGCGGGGGCAATGAATCAGCACTTAGATCCCTCCGCCGCCAACCTCTCCTCCGAAGACGGAGCCATGGAGCGGGCATTACGTCCCGACAGCCTCAGCGAATTCAGCGGTCAACCCAAGATCGTCGAAAATCTGAAGGTATTCATCCAGGCTGCCGTCCAGCGGGGAGATTCCCTCGACCACGTGCTGCTGCACGGACCTCCGGGGCTGGGCAAGACAACCCTGAGCCACATCATCGCCAACGAGCTGGGGGCCGAGCTTAAACTGACCAGCGGTCCCGTACTCGAAAAGCCCGGTGACCTGGCCGGCCTGCTGACCAATCTGAACGAAGGGGACGTGCTCTTCATCGACGAGATTCACCGCCTGAACAACGTCGTGGAGGAGTACCTCTACTCCGCAATGGAAGACTACCGCATCGATATCATGATCGATAGCGGCCCAAATGCACGGTCGGTACAGATTTCCCTGGAGCCCTTTACGCTCGTTGGCGCTACCACCCGAATGGGCCTACTCACCGCCCCCATGCGTGCCCGCTTCGGCATCAACTGCCTGCTCGACTACTACGATACGGAAACGCTGGTTCGCATCATCCGCCGGAGCTGCGAGATTATGCAGGTGCCCATTACCGAGGAAGGTGCCGAAGAAATTGCCCGTCGCAGCCGGGGCACCCCCCGCATTGCCAACGCCTTGCTCCGCCGTATCCGGGATTTCGCCCAGGTGAAGGGGAACGGTACCATCGATAAGGCCATTGCCGATTTCGGCCTGGCCGCCCTCAACGTAGACGAGGGGGGGCTCGACGAGATGGATAATAAGATCCTCGACGCCATCATCCACAAATTCAAAGGGGGGCCAGTTGGGGTATCGACCATCGCTACCGCCGTGGGCGAGGAAGTCGGCACCATTGAAGAAGTACACGAGCCTTTTCTCATTATGGAGGGCTACCTCATGCGCACACCCCGGGGGCGGCAGGCTACGGAAAAGGCGTATTATCACGTGGGGGCTACGCCACCGGGTGCTGCTAATACGCTTTTTGAGTTTTAGATTTGATGGATCGTGGTTTGCTGGTGGGAAGGTTCAACCCGAGTAGTCATAGAGCGCGGTCAAAGGAGTAGTCGCTGCGCGACGGGAGGGTTACCGCAAAGTCGCTGAAAAACGCTAAGTTTCGCCGAGGCCTAGGCGGGGAAGGGTCAACACAGAGGTGTCACAGCGTACTGGCACGGAGGGACCACGGAGAGCGGGTAATGGATTAGTCGCTGCGCGATCGGAGGCTAACCGCGGAGGGAAGAAGAAACGCAAAGGTTCGCTAAGGCAGGCGCGCCTATCGTTCGTAAGAACGTATAAGCATCCGTTAAACGGCGCCCTGCGGGAGAAACCACGAAGTAGCGGCGCAGCCAATCCGTGTACATCCGTGCCCTAGCGAAGCGATCCGTGTGATCAGTGTTGAGAAAAGCAGGAGCCGCAGGCTAGTAGCCAGGCGTGGAAGGGTAACCGCAGAGGCAAAACATTACGGAGTAAGGACCGCTCGGGCTTATCGAGGTTTCAAGAGCGAAAGCGAGCAGACCCGTGCGGCAGCCCTTTGTACGTTGTCGATTCTACCTTGTACTTCGTACCTCTCTACTCCTCCTCCGAAAGCACTTGTCCTGCGGCTTTGGCCGTATCGACGGCCTGCTGAACCTTGTGCGTGGCAACGTCGATGGCGTCGTCGATCCGTTCGGTGGTCTTTTCGAGCAGGGAAGGCGCGGGGGTACGCTGCTTTCTTGGTACATGCACCTCGCCGGCGAGCACCTGGGAGAGCGCGGCAAAATTCGCTACCGTATCGCTGGGAGCTGCCGACCGAAGGGATTTTCGATCCACCTTGGCCTGCTTCTTGCCGGCCCTGATTTCAGCGGCGGCGGCGGCGAGTTTGGCGGCTTCTTCCGGACTCACCTGCCGATTTCCCATTTCCGCGGCGATTTTGGCTTTCGCGGCTTCCTTGGCCTGACGTTCGGCGGCTTTCCGGGATTGCTTCTCGGCGCGTTGCTTATCCTTTTCGATCCGCGCTTCCAGCATGGTCTTGGTTTTGACCATGTCTTCCAGCTTTTCGTTCTTGCTGTTGATGCGGCTTTCGATCATGACGATCTTGGCCTGGCGGATCTGGGCTTCGAGCTGGCCGTCGGTACGTTCGATCCGGCGATTCTCGAATTTGAGGTCCTCCTTGTCGCGGCCGATGCTCTTCTCCATGCGTTCCATGGCCTTGAGCAGTCCCTGGTAACGGGCCTCGTTTCGACTTAGAGCACCGCCGGTATCTTCTTTGCCCTGTCCGCGTTCCTGCTTCACGGCCTTGAAGGCGGCATCGATGCGGTTGTAGACTTCGTCCCGGTCTTGCTTTGTAAACTTGATGCCGTGAAACTTGCGCTGAAGTTCGCGGAGTTCCTGGAAAACCTTATTCAGGTGGGTACCTTCGGAGATCCGTTTCTCGACGTCCCGCAGCAACTGACCGAATTTTTCTTTATGCTTGGCAGACTCCGCCTCGTACTGGGCGTTGACCTCCTCGCGTAGCTCCTTGAGCCGCGCGAATACGGCGTCCGATCGCTTCCGCAGTTCGTTGCCCTGCTCACGGAGGAGCGTTTTGTCCTGCAGTTGGCTCTGTACTTTTTGCCAGAAGGCTTTGGCCTGGTTCCAGAGATCGCTGCTGTAACTGCCCGCCCGCTCGATGCGGTCTTCGATCTCGGCCAGCTCGCTGCGGTAGGATTGGGCGAGTTTTTCACTCAGCACGTGGAAGTGCCATTCCGTCTGAGCTCGCACGATCATATCGGTTTGCTCGGCCTTCAGATCGTCGGGAAGCAGGGAATCGGTGACGCTCAGCTCCCGGGCGATCACGCGGTCGGGTTCCGGGAGTTCCGCTGCTTCTTCTTTCCGCCACTTATTCATGAAGGCGGCGTATACATCGTCTGAAACGACCTTTTCGGGGAAAGTCTCGATGCGCACGATGTTGTCGGTGACCTGTAGTTCAATCGTGATCAGTACGCGTTTTTCCTGGGCGTCACGCCCCCAGACGGCAATTCGGTTTCGCATGGTATGCTCTGTGTGTATGGCGGCGGGGCGCAGGTGCGACACACCGGCCAAACTTCGGTGTAGGTTGGTAATGCAACAAGTCTAAGTCGGAAAATGTGTGGCGCTAGGCCGGCACCTCGGTACCCACCAGTCGATGCTTCCGGAGGTATTCGGCAATTTGAACGGCATTCGTGGCCGCCCCTTTGCGGAGATTGTCCGCTACGATCCACATATTAAGCCCGTTCTCGATGCTCTCGTCGCGCCGCAGGCGGCCTACGAATACTTCGTCCCGGTGCTTAGCCAGCAGGGGCATGGGATACGTATTGGTCTTGGGATCGTCCTGCAGGACCAGTCCGGGCACCTCGGAGAGCAGTTTCCGCACTTCGTCGAGGGTGAAGGGCTTATGAAACTCGACATTGACGCTCTCGCTGTGTCCGCCATGTACGGGTACGCGGACGGCCGTAGCGGTAATGGCGATGGAATCGTCACCGAGAATCTTGCGCGTTTCGTGCACGAGTTTCATTTCCTCCTTCGTGTAATCGTTATCGAGGAAAACGTCACAGTGGGGGATGCAATTCTCAAAGATCGGGTAATGATAAGCGGGATCTTCACTCTTTTGACCGTCCCGCTCTTGCTCGTACTGTTTTACGGCCTTCACTCCGGTGCCGGTAAAGGATTGGTAGGTGGAGATCACCAAGCGCTTGATGCCGTACGCCCGATGGAGGGGCGCCAGGGCCACGACCATTTGAATGGTGGAGCAGTTGGGGTTGGCGATAATGCGATCCGCGGCGGTGAGCTGGTCGGCATTCACTTCAGGCACGACCAATTTCTTGTCGGGATCCATTCGCCAGGCGCTGCTGTTGTCGATGACCGTCGTACCGA
Source organism: Neolewinella xylanilytica (assembly GCF_002934605.1). GTDB lineage: Bacteria > Bacteroidota > Bacteroidia > Chitinophagales > Saprospiraceae > Neolewinella > Neolewinella xylanilytica. The sequence goes on along the minus strand of NZ_PTJC01000006.1, from coordinate 1,180,766 downwards.
CCTCGGCGAATTTCGGTGCCCATTCGAGGCTGGTCGATCCGCCGGCACTGAAAATAGCCACGTCGCAGCGGGCGTCTACCGCATCCTGGAGCGACACCACGGTATAGCTTTTGCCGCGGTAGTCGATCTGTTTACCAACCGAACGTTCGGAGGCGACAGGCACCAATTCCGTGATCGGGAAATCGTGCTCTTTGAGTACTTCAAACATGACACCTCCGACGAGCCCGGTGGCGCCTACGACAGCGACTTTCATGGGGTATTTCTTTTGGGGTTGGCGAAGATACGGCTTTCGTTGACTAGGTGCCGGCAAAACAATGGCTCCGAACCCGGGGGTTCGGAGCCATATGGTATAAAGTCATCGATTGAACGAATCAGTCCGGAGACCTAGTTCTCTCCGATCAGGGCTTCTACATCGAAGTCGGCGGGTAGCAGGACCTGGTCGATCAGGTAGACCGAACCGTTATCGGCTTCCAGCTGGCCGGCTACGGTGACCTCTCCGTTTTCCAGCACCTCGGTAAGCATGGCGGTCGACTGCTCGTCGGCGCTATCCACCAAATGGTACTGCAGCAGGGAAGCCAGCACTTCGGCGTTTTCCGGAAGCAGCAGGGCTTCCAGAACGCCTTCCGGTAGGGCCGCGAAGGCCGCGTCGGTGGGAGCCATTAGGATCATACCCTCACCACCATCGAGGGCTGCCGTCAGGCCGGCCGCGTCCAAGGCTTTAGCGAGAGTAGTGGTTTCCGCGTTCTGGTGCACGAGCGCACCGATGGAGTTGGAGGCTACGGTCATCTCTTCGTCCTGAGCGTGCAAGCCCGTGGAGAAAGAAATCGTAGCAAAAAGCAAAAGGAATGAAAATAAGGATTTCATGTCGGTTGGTTTAAAAGCGTGAAAACTCAACCGGGGTTTATTCGTGTTCAGAAGGTGTAAACGGCGCGGTGCCACGAGGTGTTGCGATCTGGCCTAGCAGCTCCGTGTTAAAGTTTTTAAGGTATACACTGCCTGTCCGGGAAACCGTGTAGCACCCGCGCGCCGGCGCCCTACAGTTTATTCTCTTCGTTCGGAAAGGCCACTTTAGGCTCGAATACGCGGGCCTCGTCCTCGGTCATGTAGGCGTAGGCGATGATGATGACGATGTCGCCGACCTGGCACCTGCGCGCCGCCGCCCCGTTCAGGCAGATGATGCCGGAGCCTTCCTCCCCGCGGATGGTGTAGGTTTCGATGCGCTCCCCGTTATTGTTGTTCACGATCTGCACCTTTTCTCCCTCCAGGATGCCGGCGGCGTCGAGAAGGGTGCCGTCGATGGTGATGCTCCCTACATAACTGAGGTTCGCCTCGGTAACGGTGGCGCGGTGAATTTTTCCTTTAAAACGTTGAATCAGCATAATCGAATAAAAATAAAGTGGTTGGGCTAGTTGAAGTCCGGCAATCAAACGCCCCGGCTCGCCTCAGGGTTGGCGCGATAGGCAATGCGGTTGTCGATGAGGCGCACCTCCCCCACCCTCACGGCGGCGGCTACGACGAGTTCCTCGACCGGATCGCCGTCCTGGTATGGAAGTAAGGTGGTCCCGTCGATAACCTCTACGTATTCGGGTTGCAATACCGGAATGGCCGCCATCCCATCCCGCGCCAGGCGCTCCAGGTCCCGGGCGGGCCACCCGGAACGCAATCCGGCCGCCACGGCCGCGAGGTGTTGGTTAATCTTGCCGGCCGCCAGTCGTTCGTCTGGGCTCAGCCGCCGGTTTCGGCTGCTCAGGGCCAGGCCGTCCTGTTCGCGTACCGTAGGGATAACCGTAATGGCGACGGGGAGCTCCAGCAGCTTCACCATACGACGGAGAACGGCCACCTGCTGGTAATCTTTCTGGCCCAGGTACAGTACGTCCGGGCACACGATTCCCAGCAATCGACTGACCACCTGTACTACCCCGGCGAAGTGCCCGGGTCGCTGGGCGCCTTCCAAGCGCTCGGTCAACTGTCCGTAATCGAGGTGCATGGCCAGGCTGCGCGAGTCCGCTCCTTCGGGGTAGACATCCGTTGTATCGGGGAGATAGAGCAAATCGCAGCCGTTTTCTTCCAGCAGCCGGCGATCGCTATCCGGGGTACGGGGGTAGGTTTCCAGGTCGGCGCTGTCGTTAAACTGGGTGGGATTAACGAAAATACTGGCTACGACGAGGTCGCAATCTCGCCGGCAGGCACGGATCAGTGCCGCGTGGCCGTGGTGGAGGGCTCCCATGGTAGGGACGAAGCCGACCTTGCACCCCGGTACACGGGCGGTGGCGATGGCCTCGGAAAGTGCTGATGCTGTGGTAAATGTCTGCAAAAACCAGAGAAATATGTCGGGCGGACGGTCCGCGAAAGGGCGGCGAAGATAGGGGGTCTGCGCAATATTTTGTAACTTTGCGACTCTTGGAGCCAGGTGTGGGCTCCCGTGCCCGGCGGCAATGGCGGTCGGTCCCGTTAACAAAAATCTGAAACGCGATCCGAAGATATGAGTAAAACCAAGGTCCTGATTGTAACCCAGGAAATGGATCCCTACACGGAGCTGACCGAAATAGCCACCACCGTGAGGGCCCTCGCCCCCTACTTACAGAAGAAGCAAATGGAAATCCGCGTGCTCATGCCACGCTACGGAACCATCAACGAACGCCGCCATCGCCTCCACGAAGTCGTCCGCCTTTCCGGCATGAATATCATCGTTGACGACGACGACTACCCGCTCATCATCAAGGTTGCCTCCCTGCCCGACAAGGGGGTGCGGATGCAGGTTTACTTCCTGGATAACGAAGACTTCTTCAAGCGTAAGTTCGTCCACGTCGACAAGGCCGGCAATCCTTTCGACGACAACGCCGACCGGGCGGTGTTCTTCAGTAAGGGCGTGATCGAAACGGTCCGCAAGTTTGGCTGGCCGCCCGACATCATTCACGTTCACGGATGGATGACGAGCCTCATCCCCTTCTACCTCCGCACGGCCTACAAGAACGAGCCGCTGTTCAAAAACAGCAAGATCGTTTACAGCCTCTACCAGAGCGGCCCCGAGGAGCACATCACCGACGACTTCGCGATCAAGGCGAGCATCAACGCCCTCAGTGAGGACGACCTGGCCCCTTACCTCGAAGACGGGAAGCCCGCCCTGCACCGCGGCGCGATCAAATACAGCGATGCCGTGATCCGTGGTAGCGCGGACCTTCATGACAACCTGAACGAGGCACTAGCGAAGGCCGATATCCCCGTGCTGAACGTACAGGGAGAGGAGGCCCCCAAGGCCAGCGTTGCCTTTTACAAGGAACTTTTAGCCGCGGAAGTAGAAAAGTAGCCAACCCCGATCGGATCAGAGCCCTCTATGGATAACCCACGAGTCCTTCCCGTACGTCATGGGGAGGGCTCGTTTACTTTCTCCTGCGCTTAGCCCGCCTTGCCCGTAGTTGTTTTTATCGCATACATAAAGAACCATATGAAACTATTTATCGCCCTGCTAGCCCTATTCCTGCTGGGTGCCTGTACCGATCCGATAACGGTTGGATCCGACCTGTTGGAAGAGGACCGCACCGGGGTCGGGGAAACAACCGCTATTCCCTTCACTACCCGCGTGGTCGGAGAAGACAGCCTGTTGATCATCAACGGTACTTCCGGAGGCTCCTCCCGGTACGTGCAGGGCCCCGGATTTTCCTTCGGGCGCATCGACGAACCTACCTTCGGATACACCAATCATAGCGTTTACCTTACCCCGCGTCTCCCGCGCACCTCTACCGAGCTGACCGTGATTCCGGAGTTCGTCACCCGGCAGAACACGACGATCGACTCGGTGGTCCTCCTCCTTCCCATCGATACCTTCGCCGGGATCTACGGACCGGGCCGCACCTTCCCCTACCGGGCGCTGGAGCTGGCCGAACCGCTGCGCATCGCCGGATCGAATTACTATTCCTCCTTCGAGCCGGAGACCCTACCGCAAGATCTTGGCTACGCTTCGACCTTCAACGTGAGCCTCACGCCAACCTTCGTGCGGGATACCGCGAACTTCAGTAATGCGGGGAGCCAACCCCACGCCCGTATCCGGCTCACCGATGCGCTGGGCACCCGGCTGCAGAACCTGAGTGCGGACGTCTATCGTTCGGACTCCACCTTTCAAATGGCCTTTCCCGGCATTTACCTGGCACCTACGGATCCTTCCGAAGGGCTGGTCAACTTCCAGCCGCAGGAACCCTCCAACGTCACACCGTATTCCGGGCTGAACGTATACTACACTGATTCCGTGGGCCAGCCTAAATTCTACCGTATTTCGGTGCCGCTAGCTATTCCCAACTACCGCTACGATTATGCCAACGCCTTGGTAGCCCCCCTGCTGGATTCAGCGGCGGACAACGAATTGATCAGCCTGGCCGGGGAGGGGAGCCTAATGACGGAGATCAACTTCGGGGACCTCAGCGAATGGGAAGGAACGATTATCAACCGGGCCGTACTGGAGATTCCGGTAGCTGACGTGGAAGGCGTTAATTATGGTAAATACCCGCTCCCCGAACGTCTAGAGTTGTTTTATCGCCCTAGCAACACCGCCCCCCTGATCGCGATTCAGGATAAGATCGAATTGATCCGTACCGGTGCCGCACCGAATGCCTTGACGGCCAATGCCAACTTCTTCCTCGACGGGAATTTACAGTCGGAAGGTGACGCTTACCGTTACGAGGTGTCCTTCAGTTTGCAAATGCAACGCATTATCGACGGACAGGCTCCCCCCCGCTTGTACTTGCGGGTATATCCCCTGGACGCCGCCGATTATGGATCCACTGCCACCGGCCTATTCGAACCCGTAGCGGCTAAAGATGCCGCGCGGGTGCTGCTTAACGGACCCCAGGCGGGCACCGATCCGGCGCGCATCCGCGTCACGTTCACCGAGTTGAACTAGTTAATGGCAACTTTGACTTAAAACGTACGTTCTATCCAATGAACACGCGGTGACTTACCGGCGGTAGGCTATTGCTTCCTACCTTCGCCGGTAGCTCCAAAGTGCCATGGCTGCGGTCGTTATCGACGAAATACCAGCTACGATCCCTAATACTGTCCTCACCTAATCCCCTACTTTTTAATTTCTCCATGCTATGTGCGGAATTGTTGGATATATCGGCCACCGCCAAGCCGATGCTTTAATCATTAAAGGGCTTGAACGGCTCGAATACCGGGGCTACGACAGCGCCGGTATTGCCATTCTGAGCGATTCGCTTTCTATCTGGAAAAAGAAGGGCAAAGTCGCCGCGCTCCGGGAGGAAATTGCGAACAACAATACTACCGGCATGGTCGGGATAGGTCATACCCGTTGGGCCACCCACGGGGAACCGAATGACGTCAATGCCCACCCCCATACCGGAGGCAACGGACGCCTGGCGCTGGTGCACAACGGGATCATTGAAAATTATGCGGTGTTAAAGAATGCCCTCATCGCCGAGGGGCACCGCTTCGAAAGCGAAACGGATACCGAGGTACTGGTACACCTCATCGAGGAGATCCAGGATGAAGGCGACCTCGCCCTGGAAGAAGCCGTTCGCCTCGCATTGATGCGGGTAGAGGGAGCTTACGCGATCGCGGTGGTCGACAGCCGCAACCCTTCCGTACTGGTGGGAGCCCGCAAGGCAAGTCCGCTCGTCGTAGGCATCGGCGAAGGGGAATACTTTATCGGCTCGGATGCCTCCCCTTTTCTCGACAGCACCCGCCGCGTAGTCTATCTCGACGACAACCAGATCGCTACCATTACCCTGGAGAAAGGGCTTGAAATCAAGAATACCGAAAACGAATCGCAGCCGCCTTTCATCCAGGAACTGGATATGCAGATCGAGGCGCTGGAAAAGAACGGGTACGAGCACTTCATGCTCAAGGAGATTTACGAGCAGCCGACCACTATTTTCGACGCGATGCGCGGCCGCATCAGCAGCAAGGAAAACCGGGTCACCCTGCGGGGACTGGAAGAGTACGCCAACCGCTTCGTCCGGGCGAACCGGATCATCATCGTTGCCTGTGGCACGAGCTATCATTCCGGCCTGATCGGCGAGTATCTTATTGAGGACCTCGCCCGGATTCCGGTCGAAGTTGAATACGCGAGCGAATTCCGTTACCGCAATCCCATCCTCAACGAACGGGATATCGTCATCGCACTTAGCCAGAGCGGAGAAACGGCCGACACCCTGGCGGCTCTGGAGTTAGCCAAACAGAAAGGTGCCATGATCTATGGCATCGTCAATTCCGTAGGCAGCAGCATCGCGCGACTGACGGACGCGGGAAGCTACATCCACGCCGGCCCGGAAATCGGCGTTGCCAGTACCAAAGCATTTACCGGACAAGTTACCGTACTGACACTGTTGGCCCTCAGCATGGCCCAGAAGTTGAGCACGGTCAGCAATACGACCTTCCAGACCCTGGTCACCGAGCTGGAAAGCATTCCGGAGAAAGTGAAAGAGTGCCTGAAGGCCGACGAGCATATCCGCTACATCGCCAAGGAGATCAAGCACCACCACAACGCGCTGTACCTGGGCCGTGGCTACAACTTCCCCGTGGCCCTGGAAGGTGCGCTGAAGCTTAAGGAAATCAGCTACATTCACGCGGAAGGCTATCCTGCCGCGGAAATGAAGCACGGCCCGATCGCGCTAATCGACGAGACCATGCCGGTCATCGTCACGGCAACCAACCAGTCGGCCTACGAAAAGATTATCAGCAACGTGCAAGAGGTATTGGCCCGTAAAGGGGTCGTGATCGCCGTCGTTCCGAAAGGAGAAACGGCCATCAGTTCCATGGCTCATCACGTTATAGAAATTCCTGCTACGGAAGAACAACTCTCGCCGCTGCTTTCCGTCATTCCGCTGCAGCTACTTAGCTACCACATTGCGGTGGAGCTGGGACGTAACGTCGACCAGCCCCGTAACCTCGCCAAATCGGTAACCGTAGAGTAAGCCAGGGCGAGCGGCCGCAACCAAACAAACACGTTAATAAAAGTATTACCCGATGGAGTGGGACATAGCCTACAACACCAGCAAAGACGAGTTGATCTACAGTGAATACGGACGAAACGTCCAGGAATTGCTGCAGAAAGCCAACGAAATCGAGAACGCCGACGATCGGCAATCCTACGTAGAGCGTGTGCTCAAACTCATGCTGCAGATGCAACCCAGTGTCAAGCAGCAGGAAAACTACGAGGAACGCCTGTGGAAGCATGCTTTCCGAATTGCCGGCGGCGAGCTGAACGTAATCATTCCGGACGGAATTAACGCCACACCGGATGCGGAAGGGAAAACTCCCGAGCCACTGCCCTACCCCGATACGAACAAGCGCATGCTGCATTACGGCAAGAACGTGCTCCGTATTATCGAGGAAGGTAAGAAAATGGAGGACGGCCCAGAGCGGGACCTGGTTACCTATACTGCCGCCTATTACATGAAAGTAGCGCTCACCGACTGGCGGGATGGTAAGTTTTATAACGAGGACATGATCCGCAAGGACCTCTACGAACTAAGCGATAAAGTGCTTGTGCTGCCTAAGGATGCCAAAATCGGTGAACCTACCGGCAACCAACCTTCGCAGGACAACGGATCCGGTCGTCGCAAGAAGAAAAAGAAAAAGAGCAGCGGCAATAGTAGCAGCAACAGCAACCGGAGCAGTAGCAGCCGGAACCGGGGTAGCCGCAACCGACGCAGGCGATAACCCGCTTACCCCCTTCTCCAACACGAAAAAGCCCCGTTACGACCAGCGTAACGGGGCTTTTTTTGCGGCGGAATCGTGAGAATCATCGCGGAAGAACTATCCGAGACCGTTGACGTGCTGGGCCAGACCCGATTTCAGGTTAGCCGCTTTATTCTGGTGCCAAAGGTTCCGCTTCGCTAGCCGGTCGATCATACTAAACAAACGGGGGAGCTGCTTTTCCGCTTCGCTCCGATCTTCCAGGTCACGCAGTTTGCGGATTGCCGTACGGGCGGACTTTTTGTAATAGCGGTTGTGCAGGCGCTTCCGCTCGTCCTGACGAATGCGCTTTTTGGCTGACTTATGGTGTGCCATGGATACTTAAATTTTATTTTCCGTTACTCCGCCGCGAGGATGGAGTTGAATCAGTCCGCAAAAGTACGACTTTTTATAAATTCTACCAACTATACGTAAGACGAATATTCAGGCTCCTGCCCGGACTATCGGCGTAGTAGCGTTGGCGGTCGAGGTAATCGCGGTAAGCTTCGTTGAGCAGGTTCTCTGCTTCTATCTCGGTGGTAAGGTTTTTACCTTTCCACTCCCATCGTTTCGATAGCCGTAGGCTAAACAGGGTATAGGCAGGAGGTGGGGGCAAAAAATCCTGGCTTGGCAACAGGTGATCCTGGCGGGCTACCCACTGCACGGTTCCCGACAGGTCGAAGCGCTCCCCCACCGGATAGCCGAGGGTAGTACGCCAGTTGAGCGGAGGAATGTAGACCAGGGGCAGCTCGTCGTCGCGGTCCGTCCCCCGTACGTAAGCGATCCGGCTATCCACGACCAGCTTTCCGATTTCCGCCAGTAGGCTGAATTTACCGCCCCAGAGCAAGGCATCGACGCTACTATAGCGGAACACGGGAAACGCGCCGCGGATCGTCAGGCGGAATTCTTCCTGGGGAACCAGATTGATGAAATTATCGACCGGCTGGTAGAAGGCGCTGCCGTTGAGGGTAAGTTGACCGTTTCGGCTTCCGTAGCGTACCCCCAGGCTGCTCTTTACCGATCGTTCGGGCCCCAGAGCGGGGTCGCCCTCCTCGATGCCGCTTACCCCCTGGTGCAACCCCTGGCTGTAGAGCTCATTGATCTGCGGGGGACGCTGGCGGTAGGTAAGTTCGGAATCGATACTCAATACCCGACTGATGCGCCAACTCGCTCCGCCGCTGGCACCTATACTGTTATAGCGGTGCTCGAAGCGCGCTATTCGGAGCGGACGTTCCCGCGTGATGGTGATGGCCTCGTAGAATTGGTGGTCGAACCGCAATCCGGCGTGGTAGCGAAACCGTTCCGGCTTGTGGTGGTAGGTAAGAAAGGCTCCCCCGCGGGTGGCGTTGTAGTCCGGGATCAGGGGAAGGATACCGGTGCCCGGCTGATTGGCATTGTCGGTTCGTTCGAATTGCACGCCCGCCTCCAGGTGGCTGACGGCACCCAATTCCCGGGAGTAGATTCCTTCCACGAGGTGATTGAACTGCAGCAATTCCAGTGCCGCCTGGTCGTCCGATCCGCGTCGAACATCGAACTCCTGGCGATTGTCAAGCTGTCCTCCGTAGCGCAGCGTGAACGACTCCCGGTCGGAGGGCGCGTAATTTGCTTCTGCCTTCAGCAGGTGATGGCTGACGCGTTGCCGTGGCGCTGCGATCACGTAGTCGAAATCCGGTTCGGTGAAGAAGGGGACGTCCCGACCGATCGCCTCGGTCAGATCGCTCAGGTTTCCGACGTGGGAACCGCGGAGCACACCGATCTCCGCATTGAACAGGCTGTAGTAGCCCCGAATGGTCCAGGCGGGAGAAAGAAACTTCGCGACCTGAACCGCCAGATTGCCCTCGCGGCGTCCGGTATTAGTCAGGTAATAATCCGGCGCGCGCAAATCTCCGGCAAACTTTACGGTGCCGCTTACGCGGTAGGCCACGGCGGCTGAATCGGTGATCCGGGCGTTGAGGGTATGCCCCCAACCGTTGCTCCGAAGTCCGTAAGCAACTTTACCGCCACCCTCCGTCCGGGAGGTCAATGGGGAGGGTTCGATCAGGACGGTAGGCCCCAAGGTGCTCCCCCCGTAACGCAGGGCGTCCACCCCTTCCACCACCCGCACGTAAGCGGCCACCCAGGGATCGATCTCCGGAGCGTGATCGTTCCCCCACTGCTGGCCGGATTGGGCGATGCCGTTATTCTGGATGCTGAGGCGATTGCCGTACAACCCATCGAAAACCGGCTTCGAGGCGGTAGCGCCCGTCCGCAGGCTGCTAACCCCGGCGATACCTTCGAGAACCGTGCTCAACTGTCGGTCCGCCTGGCGATCCAGGCGCTCTTCGTACGGTAGCCTGGCGGTACTGCTGTTGACCGTTACGGTTTCGGTATAATTATCGTGGTGGTGCAGATAGACCTGCAGGGAGGTGTCCCCCGTAAACGTGAAAGCGATTTGTCGGGGATCGCAACCGATGTGACTGAACCGAAGCGTTAAGGGCCCGGGGCAGACATCGCTAATGGAAAATCGCCCGTTTTCGTCCGCCTGTACGCCCCGCTCCGCCTCCACCAGGTAGATGGAAGCGAAAGCGAGTCGTTCGGTTTCGTGCTCGTCCGTTATCACGCCGGTCACGGTGCCGGAACAGGCTTGCGACCGTACGATGCCGGGGAGCAGCAGCAGACAGGATAGCAGCGTAATAAAGCGCAATACGGGATCAGTTAGTAATCGTTACCGGAAAGGTAACCTCAATGTCGGTTTCTCCGCCCGCACCGGTAGGGTCGGAAATAGTGGCTCCGGAGCTTTTATCGGGCTCGTGGCGAAGAATAATCCGCAGCGTACCGTCGGAAGCACTTCCCGTTTGCACCTCCGTAATGATTCCAACTGGATTGCCATCGCTATCCTGATCCCCGTAGGCAAGGGTGGCATTGAGCCCTCCACCGGGAACGAAGAAGAACTGATGCTCTTCATCTTCATCCAGGATTTCGGCGGTGATGTTTTCCGGGTTAGCGGGATCGGAAGCGTTGGTCAGTGCCAGGACGCCGGAATAGGTAGTGTTGGCCATCAGCGAGTCGCTCACGGTGATTTGCGCCTCCTGCGCTCCGTCGCCATCCGGATCCGAGAACGTCATGGTCACCATCGATCCGGAATCGGCCGGCGTAAGCACATACACCAGGTCGGTAATGATCTCTTCCTCGTTCGGAATGATGGGATCGTCGTCATTACCGCAGGCAAAAACGGTGAGGACACATAGAAATAAGAGAATACGTAGCATAGCTTATGGCTTTAGTTGGGGTGTTTGTTGCCCCAAAGATAATGGCTATCTTTACAAATGCAACTAAGTCGCAATAATTAGATCATGTCCCGTCGCAATACCGCCGCCCGTACCGCCATATTATCCGAATTCGAATCCGCCTCGACGGCATTCAGCCACGAGATGTTGGAACGCCGGCTCGGCGAATCCGTCAATCGGGCCACGATTTACCGCACCCTGAAGCGGTTGTGGGAAGACGGGGTAGTCCATCGCGTGGTAGCTACCGACGGCGTGCAATATTTTGCCCTGTGCGCCGAGTGTCGAGGAGATGATCACCACCACGAGCACCTCCATTTCCGCTGCCTTTCCTGTGAACGGGTGGAGTGCATGGAGCAGGAGGTAGTGGTTCGGCTGCCGACGGGTTACCGCTCCGTGAATTTCAATGCGACGGTATCCGGTTTCTGCCGTGAGTGTGCCAAACAGGAAGGCGGCTTGCCGGAATAGAAAAAGCCCCTTACCGGTCCGATAAGGGGCTTTTAGTGGTATCGTGGGAGGTGATCTATCCTTTAGCGAGCTTGTCCATGACTTCACCGAGCTCCCGGATGATCTGTTCGCCGGCGGGATCTTCCACCAGTGCGGTCATGATGTAGTTGCGCTCGGAGTCCTGAACGAGTGCGCAGTCGGCGTGGTATACGCTCCAGGAACCTGACTTGCGATACACCTTGGCTCGGGGGGCAACCCGATCGAGCGTATTCACGAATTTGTGGTGGAGTTCGGGATCGACGAGGTAGCTCATCATTTTCTCGCTGCTTTGTTGGCTGACCAGCCGGCCGTTGGCAAGCAGGAAGAAATACCGGCAAATTTGGTCGGTAGTAGCGGCGTGGCTGATTCCCTTCATGGGATCGGGGTAGCGTCGACCGCCAGCTGCGTAGCGCTTACCGACCCAGAGGCCGCCGCCGAAATTGGGATCGTAGAGGGCGTGACGGGGATCCCGCATGGTACGCTCGATGTGCTCGAAGCCGATCCGGTCGATCATGCGGGTGGTGGCGGCGTTGTTGGATTTGGCGATCATCAGACGCATATCGGCCTTGATCTCACTGGTCTCTTTCAGTTCCCCACGTTCGATGGCATCGTGGGCGGCGGCCAGCACCGCTATCTTGGGTAAGCTGGCGGCGTACATCATGTGCTTGCCGTTAAGCGTGGCGAAGCGGGGGTTATTTTCGTCGCGAAGATCGACCAGCCCGACGGATAGCTTTTTGTTGCGGTACAGTTTTGCCCAGGTAGGGTTGGCGAGGATGGCGGCTTTGAGCTCGGCCTCGAAGCTTTTGTTTTCAAAATCCCGCAAGCTGACGGCGGCCGGAGCGGCTTCGGTCTCGGGGATTTCAGGAATAACTTCAGCGGGAATGGTGACTTTTTCGGTTTTTCTCGTCTCCAGGTTAACCGGGACGAAGAAGGCGGATGCCGTGGAATACTCACCGTTGACGTAGCGGGAAATGTCGAATTCGGTAGTGCTCATAAAGAGAGCGGCGCCTACGGAAAGGAGGAAGAGAAATGATTTCTTTAGCATAAAAGAGACTTGCTCGTGAGACGATTGCAGATCCCGGGAAGGGGATCGTGTGAAGCTAAAGTCTTGTGTTGCTTACTGGAAAGCCGCGTTGGTATGGCTCGGCGGCGGAGCCCAAACAGCGTAACCCGCTCGGGTTACGGACAGAATACAATACGAAGGTAGATAGGGTTGGCGAGCTATCCAACTGAAATACCGCTTAAAGCCCGTTTAACAAAATCTTAACGGCCTACCATCGCCGGATAGTATCTACCAACGAAACTTTTTTTCCGGATGGGATCCAACCGGCGATTGCCTCGTCCCTAAAACTCGGAAGTTTGGTGGAAGACGATTTCCGGATGGCTCTCCCGCACCATCTGGAGGGTCCAGGCACTCTCGGCGAGGTACACCAGCTTCCCGTCCTTGTCGGTGGCAATCTGTTGCCGGCGCCGCTCCGTAAAGGCGTCCAGGGCAACGTCATCCGGGCAGGAGACCCATAGGGCTTTGTGTAGGTTGATCGGTTCGTAGAGTGCCGTTGCTCCGTACTCGTGTTCCAATCGATACTGGATGACGTCGAACTGAAGCGCGCCTACGGTGCCGATGATCTGGGCGTTGTCCACACCCCGGGTAAATAACTGGGCCACTCCCTCGTCCATCAGCTGATCGAGGCCTTTGGAAAGCTGCTTGGATTTCATCGGATCGCCGTTAAGGACGCGTCGGAATTGTTCCGGGCTAAAGCTGGGTATGCCCTTAAAGTGCAGCTCTTCCCCTTCCGTTAGCGTATCGCCAATCTTGAAATTACCGGAGTCGTACAGACCGACCACGTCGCCGGCGTAAGCGGCATCGATGATTTCCTTGCGGTCGGCCATGAAGCTCGTCGGGTTCGCAAACTTGAGTTTCCTGCCCTGACGAACGTGGAGGTAGTTGGTGTTCCGTTCGAAGGTGCCGGAGCAGATGCGGAGAAAGGCGATGCGATCCCGGTGGCGCGGATCCATATTCGCGTGGATCTTGAATACGAAACCGGCAAATTGCTCCTCATTCGGATCTACCTGCCGCTCCTCCGTAGGGCGTGGCAGCGGGGAAGGCGCGATTCGTACGAAGCAATCGAGCAGTTCCTTCACGCCGAAATTATTGACCGCCGACCCGAAGAATACCGGGCTTACCCCACCCTGTAGGTAGGTTTGCCGGTCGAATTTAGGGTAGACCCCGCGGATCATTTCGACCTCTTCCCGGAGCTCGAGGGCGGCCGGCGTTCCGATCAGTTTCTCCAGTTCGGGATCCTCCAGATCGTCGAATTCGATCGTTTCCTCCGGGCGCCCCTGTTTGTTGTCCGGCCGGAAAATGACGATGCGCTCCTCGAACAGGTTATACACCCCCTGAAATCGGTCGCCCATACCAATGGGCCAGCTCAGGGGGACGACTTTGAGCATCAGCTGCTGCTCCACCTCATCCAGCAGATCGAAGGCTTCCTTACCGGGGCGGTCCATTTTATTGATGAAGACGATGACCGGGGTTTTGCGCATACGGCATACCTCCACCAGTTTTTCCGTCTGCTCCTCAACTCCCTTGGCTACGTCGATGACGACGATCACGCTGTCTACCGCCGTGAGCGTACGGTAGGTATCTTCGGCAAAATCCTTGTGGCCGGGGGTGTCCAGGATGTTAATTTTCTTATCCGCGTAGTCGAAAGCCATCACGGAGGTAGCTACCGAAATGCCGCGTTGCCGCTCGATCTCCATAAAATCGGAGGTCGTGCTTTTCTTGATCTTATTGCTCTTGACCGCCCCGGCCTCCTGGATGGCACCACCGAATAGCAGCAGCTTTTCGGTCAGGGTGGTTTTACCGGCATCGGGGTGGGCTACGATGCCAAAGGTGCGTCGCCGGGCAATTTCTGAATTTTGCTTTGTCATAATCGCCGGCAAAGATATATCTTTGCCGCCCATTCGCCATCCTAGCTCAGTTGGTAGAGCAATTCATTCGTAATGAATAGGTCGTCGGTTCGAGTCCGATGGATGGCTCCACGAAAAAGGCCCGTCGTCCATTCGGACGGCGGGCCTTTCCGTTTCAGCAACATTCGGGCGCTACTGCTTCTTCTGATTGTTGCCCGGCGTGATGCCACCCTCCGTCTGATTGCGGGGGTTGGTAGTGGAGGTCGAGAAAGCCGCCTCGTATTCGTTGTCCGTGTATTTTGGATCGATGACTACGGAATCGCGGGTTAGACGGAGCGAGTCCGCGCGTTCGGCGTAGTTGGTCGTCAGGGTCGTGATCTCACTGTAGGGCGATTGCTCCTCGAAGCTGACCTTGCCGTCACCGTCTTGGTCACCGTCTTCGTAATCGGGTGACGTTTCCACTACCTCGGCCGGATCGATCTCCCCTTCCCGGGGTTCCCCGCCGCAAGCAGTAAGGAAGGTGCCGCCGACAAGGGCCAGGGTATAAATGATCGTTTTCATAATTATTGGGTTGAATAGGGCTGATTTATTGATTAGTACCGTTCTGCTGGTCCACCGCGTAGCGATAGATCGCACAGATACCGGTGGCCGGGTCGGGCATATCCGCCTTGTCCACGTTGTAGACCCGCGCTCCCGCGAGAAAGGCATTGACGGCTGACAGATTGAGGAGTTCGGTAGCGTTTTTGTCCTCGTCCGTCATCACCTCGATACCGTTGGTTTCCTGATGGTATGCGCCGTAGGCGTAGGTGTTCCGGTCCATCCAAAGAGCGGCTACCCGTCCGTTGATGGCGGCGGGAACCACGGTTTCCAGATCGTGGCCGGCTGCTCCTTCCACTTTGTTGTCACCGTAGAGTTTTCGGTCGCGGTTGGCCTGGCGATCGAAGTGTTTTCCGATGACGCCCCATGCCTTTTCGTGAAGCAGGCCGGGAGCGACCTCCTCGAGGTTACCGGAGACGTGCCCGTCGGTATACAGGTGCGCGTAGCTGTTAGCCTCCTTATAAATGGGGATGAGTTTTTCCGCACCGCCCAGGAGCAAGGGCGCTTTGTCGTCGCAGAGGTAGTCACTGACGCCCTCGTTTACGCGATCGAGGTACACTTTGTAATCTTCTACGTCGAAACTGGGGTCTCCGCCCCGGCCGAAATAGATCGGCTGGCTACTACCCCGACCACCTTCGGGGCCACCGGCACGCGACAGGTCGTTGTCCGGCGTCTCCTGCATCAAAGCGGCATCCATATTAACGGGCACGAGCCCCTTCGTATCCACCTCACTAATGGCGTAACGGGTGGCCGTATACAACTTCACCGCTCCCTGACTCAGCGCCAGCAGGTGAAAGCGATCCGCGTCGCCGAGCATGGGAACGATCGGCCGGAGATAGTATTCCGGTGCTACGTAGATCATCGGCTCGAAATCGATCGGGCAACTATAGTATTCCAGGCGGTTGGCGCCGATGAACACGGCCAAGCCGTCACTTTGGTTTTGCCAGAATTCGAGGTCGTCTTCCAGTTTTCTGGCTTCCGCGAGAAACCGCTCGGCTTCCCGTTCGGATAGTTCATACCGCTTCTGCAGTTTGCCAGCGGCGGTTTTCAGGGCGTTTTTGTAGCGAATTTGGTCTTCTTGCGCCCGGCCTACCCGGTAGGTAGGAATGTAAATGCTGACCGAGTAATCGTTGCGGGCGGCGGCTAATGTATTGAATTGGGTTTGGTTAATCATGGTATATAAACTTCAGAATTATGGTAGGTCGATCAGGTAGTATCAGGAGCGGGTTCTTCCGCGCAGGAATACAAAAAGTAGGAGGCCGATAAAAATGACCCCGCATACGATGACCACCCCGTATGTATTAAAAAAGCTTCCCCCCGGAGGCGCGTCAACCGTGGAAGAACTGTAGGGGCTCTCGCCTTCCGCCTGGGCAAGCAACTGCTTACCGCTCAGTAGCAGCGTGAAGGCGAAGAGGAAAATGCGGTTTAGGATGCTCATATAAAGGGTAATCTCGGGATGTGAAAGGCCGCGAACGGGTAACCCCGGACGCGGCCTGTTGTATCAATTTAATGGTGTGCTTACGCCCGCTTGAACAGGCCGGAAATCAGGCTGATAACCAACAGTACAAGGAAGATGTAGAAGAGGATTTTGGCAATGCCCGCAGCAGCGCCGGCAAATCCACCGAATCCCAGAAGCGCCGCGACAATCGCGATCACAAAGAAGATAAGGGCATAACGTAGCATGATAAAGTATTTTGGTTAAGTATGGTGCAAGCAAGCTGGCATTCAAGGGATTGCGTAGGTTTGCTTTGCTGATATAACCGCTGCGGAATATTCGATGTTCGGTTAGGCGGAATTTTCCGCCGCCCAACTTCGCTCGCGGTTTATCGTTGATCGCGTATGCCCCGACAAAATCACCGCATCGTCTACCAAAACGTACAGAGCCAGCACCTGCGCGAGTGGTTTGCCGAAACCCTGGCGGCGTACCCCGAATTGCTACCGCACCCGATCTATTTGCGCCGGTTGCCCACCAAGTATAGCACCATGCGCGCCCAACCGGTCCTGAACTTTGCCGTCCTGCGGCGCGCTACCCGCCACTATCGGGTCGATTTCAGCAGCCACCTGGAGGTGACCGCACACGTAAGGGTTCGGGAGTTACCCAAACAGGTAGTGGTGGGCTGGTTCGCCCACGAGTTGGGCCACATCGTGGACTACCTCCACCGGCCCTGGCGGGGCATGATTGCCTTCGGCTTGGGGTACGCCCTGTGGTCGCGCTACATGCGCCGGGCCGAGCGCCGGGCCGACTCCATCGCGGTAGACCACGGTTTCGGGGAGCAGGTGCTGGCCACCAAGCGCTACCTCATCAACCACGCTACCCTGCCGGCACACTACAAAAAGCGACTGCGTAAGTATTACCTCTCCGCCGACGAGCTGGAGGCACTCATCAACGCTTACGAAGCCCGCGGTGAAATGCCGGATATCGTAGAAATTTAGTCGGGCGCCGGAGCGCGGGTGCGGAGAAACCAACCTTCCGGGCCATTCCCACGGTTATAGCGACAAACTACTCCGCGTATGTCCGCCAACGATAAAGAAATGCAATACAAAAGCTGGCTGCTGAAGGCCCCGCTCGGCCTCGTGCTCACCGGCTTCGGAGCGAGCCTGATCGGCGCGGCTACGGTCCGCAAGCAATCCGGCGCCCCTACCCTCCACTGGGTAAGCTTCGGTACGCTGGCCCTTACGGTGTTTAACAGCGGACTCAGCGTACTCGCCGATGCGGCCAAGCACCGGGCCCACTACGAGCGGTTGCGGGACGCGGAATAAGGGGTGATGGGGGTTGCTCCTTGCAGGCTTACGGCAAAATTGCCGATCGCAGGTTATCTTACGGAAATCTTAACCCGATAACCAAATTGCTCCGGCATGAAAACCAGTACGCTTTGCCTTTTCCTGGCCCTCTATTGCTCCTGCGTCCACGCCCAATTGAACCTCGACTACCAACAACCGCCCGAAGAGATCCTCGAGCTCGTTGACGTCCCGCTCGCCCCCACGGTACTCATGGATCACGAGCGCGAGCACATGGTGCTGCTCTACCGCGACGCCTACAAGACCATCGCCGACCTGTCCGAAACCGAATTGCGGCTGGGCGGATTACGCATCGACCCCAAACGCAATATCGGCAGCCGCACCAACTACTACAACGATGTAAAAGTGAGATCCGTAGCGGCGGCTCCGGGAACGGAACAAGCCCTCTCCGGCCTTCCCGAAAACCCGCGGCTTTCCAATATCACCTGGTCCCCCGACCAACGGCTGATCGCCATGACCCATACCGCCGACGATGGGGTCGAACTCTGGTTGGCCGACGTAGCAACGGCGACGGCGCGCAAGCTTACCGGCCCTACGGTGAACGCCAACATGCGCGACGTAATCAACTGGGACGAGGACGGCCGGTCGCTATTGGTGAAGATGCTCCCCGATGACCGGGAACCGCTCATCGACGTAGCCAGCGCCGTACCCACCGGCCCGACCATCTCGGTGGCCGACGGGGAAAAAGCCCAGAACCGCACGTACCAGGATCTGCTCAGTAACCCAAACGACGAATTCAACTTCGAGCAGCTCGCCCGCGCGGTCGTCCATCGCGTGGATCTTGACGGAAACGCGACCGAATTCCTCCCGGCGGCGATGTACGACGGGGTCAGCTTCAGCCCCGACGGCGAATACGTCATGGTCGAAACCATCGAACGGCCTTTTTCCTACATTGTCCCCTACAGCCGCTTTCCTACCACCACGACGGTGTATACCCGCGGGGGAGATCCCGTTCAGACCGTCGCCGAACTCCCCCTGATCGAGGTACTGCCCCAGGGATTCATGTCGACCACCACCGAGCGGCGCAGCATCCAGTGGCGGGCCGACCGGCCGGCAACCCTCGTGTACGTCCGCGCCCTGGACGGCGGCGACCCGGAACGGGAAGCAGCCTACCGCGACGAGGTCTTCCAGCTCGAAGCGCCCTTTTCCGGTGAGGGAGAAAGTCTACTGAAAACGACCAACCGGTATGCGGGCATTCTGTGGGGCGACGACGACGTGGCAGTAGCCTACGACCGGTGGTTCGATACCCGCAATATGAAGGTCTACGCTTTCGACCCTTCCGAAGGCGACGCCGCGCCCCGAGTATTATTCGACCTCAACTACCAGGACAATTACAGCGATCCCGGCAACTTCGTAACCACCCGCAACGAATACGGCAGCGAGGTACTTGCCCTCGACGACGCCGTGGCCTACCTGATCGGCGACGGATATACCCCCGAAGGCCAGTTTCCCTTCCTCAACGAGATCGACCTGGAAAGCGGTGAAACCGAAAACCTGTACACTTCCGCCTACAATGACAAACTCGAGGAGCTGAGCGACTACGATCCGGAATCCGAGCGCCTGCTGGTCCGGATCGAATCCCCGATCGAGTACCCTAACTACTATTTCCGTAACCTCGACGCGGACGAGCTCCAGCAACTGACGGCCTTCAATAATCCCTTCCAAAGCCTGCAGGACGTCCATAAGGAAGTCATCACCTACCAGCGGGATGACGGGCTCGAACTTAACGGCACCCTCTACTTGCCCGTCGGGTACGATCGTCAGACTAAGGAAAAGGTCCCCCTCATCCTGTGGGCCTATCCCCGCGAATTCAAGGACAAAGCCAGCGCGGCTCAGTCCACCTCCAACCCCAACGCCTTTACGTATCCCTACTACGGTTCGCCGATCTACTGGGTCACCCGCGGTTACGCCGTGCTGGATGACGCGGCCTTCCCGATCGTCGGGGAGGGTGATGAGGAGCCGAACGATTCCTTTCGGGAACAGCTGGTTGCCAACGCCAAAGCCGCCATCGACGCCGTGGACGAAATGGGCTACATCGACCGGGATCGCGTAGCGGTCGGCGGGCACAGCTACGGCGCCTTCATGGTAGCCAACCTGCTCAGTCACAGCGATCTTTTCGCGGCCGGTATCGCCCGCAGCGGGGCCTACAACCGTACCCTGACCCCCTTTGGTTTTCAGAGCGAGCAGCGGAATTACTGGGAGGCACCCGACGTCTACAATACGATGTCGCCGTTCATGCACGCGGAAAAAATGAAGACGCCCTTGCTGCTCATCCACGGGGAGGCGGACAACAACAGCGGCACCTATCCCCTACAGAGCGAACGCTACTTCAACGCGCTTAAGGGACTGGGTGCTACCGTGCGCCTGGTTATGCTTCCCAAGGAAAGCCACGGCTACCGGGCTAAGGAAAGCATCCTGCACCTACTCTGGGAACAAGATCGGTGGCTGGAGGAGCACGTGAAGAACAAGGAGCCGATGCGCTAGCGACCGAGCCATTCCGCCCGCCTGGCTACGGCTTCCGCTTCGGCTCCCTCCCGGAGTCCGGAGCGGAAGGCCGGGCTGGCCGCCGCCTCGAACCAGCCGGTGGTTTGCCGCCCAAGTTGCTCGAAAGTAATGGTGTAGGTCTCGCCGATCTGCAATTCGCCAACCGCGGCGTCCCATTCCGCTTGGGTGGCGATTTCTTTTCCGTCCAAAGCCAGGATGGTCGTACCCGGGTTGATGCCGGCGGCAAAGAGCGGACTATGCTCGTAGACTGGCCCGCTGACAATCAGCCGGCCAGCATCTTCCCGCAGCCGCAGCCCGTAAAATCCTGCGCTATCCGGCCTGGCCTGGCGCACGTCGATGCCGTAGGGGGCCAACAATTCCCCGTAGTCGGGAAGGTCGCTGCCGTAGATATGCCGATCGAACCAGCTAGCGGCCCAGGCGGAGTCGGCGGCTACTTTCCCGACCGCTAATTGAATGTCGCGGATGTGGTAAGGGATTTCCGGTTTGCCGTAGCGTTGCCACATGAGCCGCATGACCTCGTCGAGTTGGGTTCCCCGTTGCCGCAGCTCCAGGTCCAGTGCCAGGCCTATGGTGGCCCCGTAGGTGTAGTAGCTCACGAACGTATTGGCGTAATTATCGGGATCGTTGGCGGTTGCCGCGTCGACGAAAGGAGCCAACTGGCTCATCTCGGCCGGGCCACGGAACTCCCGCCCCGGTGACTGCACGACGTAGTTCAGTTGTCCCGCCAGCCCGCTGGCGTATTCGGCGGGATCGAGGATACCGGCCCGGACGAGTGCCAGGTCGTCGTAGTAACTCGTGAACCCCTCGGCGAACCAAAGTTCGCCACTCATATTCACGTGGTCAAACTGGAAGGGCTCGAGGCTGGCCGGACGGATGCGCTCCACGTTCCAACAGTGAAAGAATTCGTGACTGACGGTACCGATGAGTCGTTGCTGGTTGCCTTCCAACCCGATGGGCGCCGAGCAGACGGTCGAATTCCGGTGCTCCATCCCATCGCCCCCGATCCAGGGATTGTAGGAGCAGAGAAACACGTAGCGCCCGTAGTCGTAGGCGGGCAGCTCGCCGAAGACTTCCTGCTGGGCGCGGACGACCCGTTCCACCCAGGCCACGTAATCGGAGAATACCTCGCGGCTATCTTCGCTCATCACCACTACCTCGATCGTGTCGACCCGCTCTCCGCTGGCCACGGTAAATTCATCCCGCATCATCGTACCGACGAGGGTGGGCGAATCGTAGAAATAGTAATAGTTCGGGGCGGCGAAGCGGCGGGAGCCCAGGTCGACCAACTGGGTCGCCACCTCCCACTCCGAACGCTGGTCAACGGGAAGGCGCAGCATCACGGGGCGGTCGTTCAGCTTCTCTCCGTAGAGAAAGGTGGCCGGCATATTGAGGTGAAGTTTCCGCTCGTCGATTCCGGAATAGGTACCGTCACCCCCGTTCGCAAACAGGGTATAGGAGAGCGTGACCTTGCCGCCGTGTCCGGTAATTGCCCAGGCATTGGGTTCGGTGCGCTCCACTGAAACGGGTTGTCCGTTGGCTCCGAGCGCCCGCAAATCGTAGACGTTCCGCGCGAAGTTGTGTTGGGCGTACCGTCCGGGACTAAACTGCGGCATGCGGACGTAGAAAACGCCCATCGGCACCGCGGGGAAGGTGACGGTTATCTCCAGCTCGTGCTGCTGCACCTTGCTAAGGTCCAGATCGTACACGATGGTGCCGGGATGTTCGGCTACCCAGCCGAGTTGGGAGTGGACGGGAAGGGCAAGGCAAAGCACTAACAGCGCGGTGAGCAAACGCATTGGTTTCATTTAGCTTAGGGTGGATAAATCTTTCACGAAGGGGCGATAGCCGGCATCCCGCAGTTCTTCGATGCGCGAGCGGGCTGCGGCGGCCGTTGCAAAAGTACCGACCACGATTTTATGCAGCCCGCCGACCTCTTCCACGACTACGGGCAATCCGAAGCGAGCCTTGAGGGCAGCGACCGTCGCCACTACGTTATTGTAATTGCCGTACGCCCCTACTTGCAGCCCAAACCCCTTTGTTTGCACCGGCTCCACATCCAGGCGGTAGGTTCCGGCAACCGGGGGCGGCGGGGGCGCAGGGGCCGGGGCCACGTTCCGAAGGCGGAGCGCTTCGGTAACGGCGCGACCGGCATTTACGCGGCCGAAACCGAACTGGGGGCTCCAGCCCCGGCTGTCGTAGCCGGCCCGGTTTCCGATCTTGTCGGCGGTTTGCTCCAGGATCCGCTTTACCTGCACGGCGGTGAGTTCGGGATTGGCGGATAGCAGCAGCGCACAGATGCCGGCCACTAGCGGGGTTGCCGCCGAAGTGCCGCCGAAATGCTTGTGGTAGGGCCCTCGGTCACGGCCGTCGACATAGTATTGCTTCTCGGCGGGAAGTTCCCGCTGCCCCGGATCCCAGCTGCAACGGGCGGCGAGTACGGGCCAGCCACCGTCGCTGGGCGCCACGACGCTCAGTCCTTCCCCGCGGTTGGAATAGGCGGGGTGGGTATCGCCGCTGGTGGACGCGCCCACGGTAATGACGCCCTCCAGCTTGCCGTAATAGTTCACCCGGGCGGCCCCTTCGTTACCCGCCGCGAAGAGGACGATGCAGCCCTTGCCGCCCCGACCCTCGGTCAGGGCTTTACGGATAGCAAGCTCGTGCCGTTTTCCCGGCCGGTAGCGATCGTCGATGGTTCCCCAACTACAGGAGATGATGTCCGCTCCCGAATTTCGGCAATGATCGAACATCCGTTCAGTCAAAAAGACGGAATACGTCAGCCCGTGAAGGGGCATGAGCCGGGCATTGGGGGCGGCTCCCACGATACCGGTACCGTTGGCCGGGGCCAGGGCCAAACTAGCACAGGGCGTACCGTGAGTGCCGTAGGCCAACCCCTCCGGTACGCCCGCCGCACCGGAAGAGACCGTAAGCGGAGCTACGCTCTTTCCCGATAGGTCTGGGTGGTCGAGTTCGAAGCCGTTGTCAATCACGGCGATAATGATGTCGGAGCCCCCCAGATTGTCCAGTTTCCGCCAGGCGGCCCGCACTCCGGCATCGGCCCCGGGTTTGGTCGGGTAGTCGGGCACCCCGGGAATGCGTCCCTGGTTGTCCATGGCCCATTGCTCCGGGAAAAGACCGTCCCGGGGTTCCGAGAAATACTGCTCGAGCGGCACGTCCAGGTCCGGCACCGCTTCCCTTACCATGGCGAGCCCTTCGAGTTCCTGGCTCATGGCGAGGGGGTTACGGCTACGGTCGGTAACCCGCAGTACGACGGTGGCTCCTTCCCGCCGCTCGACGACCTCGAGCCCCAACCGATCGAAGAGCCGGCTACTTTCTTCCTCCCCTACCCCGTCGGCCAACTCGCAGTAAATCACGCCGGTGGGCACCAGGGGCCGGTTGTCGCCCTCGGCGAAGTAAACGTGCGACCCTACCACCACCGAGGACGCGCGACGAAGCGCATTGAGTCCGCTTTCTACGTCGCCCGCCAGCCGCACCACCGAAAAACCGCCCAGATCGGACAGGATTTCCCGTTCCGCTCCCGGAGGCCGTTCACTTCCGGCGGTCTTCAGCCCTACTAGGTCCGAACTCTTACGCAATTTCAGGTTCGCGGCGCCTTGCCTTCTATCCATCGTGCCCATCGCCGTAATATAGGGTGGCGAGCAGACAAAAAAACCACCTCCCGGCAGCGATCGGCCCGAGAAAACCGTTTACCTTACGGTATTTCCGCACGGCACCTTTCACTTCCGGATACTGAAGGGTGGAATGCGGGCCTACCTGGTAATTCTTTATGGACTACTCAATCTGTCTCGAGAACGATGAAGAACGTTTCGTAGCGGCGCTTCGCCGCGGCGAACGGGAGGCACAGCGCGTCCTGTACGAAACCCATTACGGCCCGTTGATGGCGATCTGCCAGCGCTACAGCGGCACGGACGACGAGGCGATGGACCTGTTGCACGAAAGTTTTATCAAGATTTTCGGCAAGATCGGCCGCTACGAAAGCGGGACGGCCCTTCTTGCCTGGATGCGTCGGATTACGGTGAATACCGCCATCGATCACTACCGGCGGTCGGTACGCCGCCGGACGGAAGATATCGAACGGGCCTATCAGGTCAGTAGCGACAATCCGGACGTGATCAGCCAGTGCTCGGCCCGGGAAATTCTGGCCGCAGTACAGCAATTACCCCCGACCTATCGAACCATCTTTAACCTTTACGCAATTGAAGGCTACAGCCACAAAGAAATTGCCGAGCATTTAAGTATTACTGATTCCACTTCAAGATCAAACCTGGTAAAGGCGAGAAACAAGCTCCAAAAGGCGCTTACCGCCCCGGGTCGCTAGTAATGAAACAAGAAAATCACCCATTTGACGAACTGATCCGGCAACGGATCGCCAGCCTGCCACCGCCCCCAGCGGGTGGCTGGGAGACGTTGAGCGCCCGCCTCGACGAACGGGCCCACGACGAAGCCGTGGCCGAGAAGCTGGGAGGGCTCGCCCCGGCAACACCTCCACCTGGTAGTTGGAACGCCTTCGCTGAAAAACTGAATACGGTGGAAGCCGACGGCGAGCGAGCCATGGACGCCGTCGTAGCTTCCGGGCTACAGCGGGCCGAGCCGGTCACCGTCTCCGGATGGACCTTGCTCGCCGCCCGCCTGGAGTTGATCGGCAGGCGCCGGGAGATGATCACCTGCCTGAAGATCACCGAGGCCACCCTACTGCTAAGCTTGCTCCTACTCTACGCCCGATTCGGTCACCGTTTCGGCCCGGGTGAATCGGCTTCCCCCTACGCGGAAGTCAATGCTTCCGCCTTTCCGCTTCAGCCCGGTTTCGATACTCCACCACCCGTACTGAATACTCTCGACGGCACCACTGGCAGTGACCTGTTCCCAGGACAGCTAACTGCCGAAAGGCTACCGGCACCCATCCCACAGCTCCCGGGTTCGACTACGATTCCCGCGCTTGTCCAGGCCAATTCGATGCCATCCGTTCGGTTGCGCCCATCGGTCGTTGAACCCCTTGCTAATGGGATCGAGCCGTTGCAGAAAAGGTCTCCCCGATTCATCCCCCTGCCGGATCTTTCTGGCGTGCTCGGCAACGACCCCGTTCGGTACTACCTCAACGGTTTCGTTTCCCCTCTCGACCTGAATGATGTAGTTACCCAGGAAAACGCCGCCCTCGGCATCGAGGCCCACCACAAGATCACTACCGGCTTTAGCGCCGGAGCGCTTATCGAGGCCGTTCAGGGCAATAACGCGCTCCAGTTCGGGCTCATCTACGGCCAACGTTCGTACGTGCCGGCCAAAATCCTGCTAATCGAGGAGGATACCAGCGGCATCCAGCAGGAGCACCAGATCCGGTACAGCCGCCTGACCTACCAAACCGTATCGATTCCCTTAGGTTACCAGCGGGAAATCTCCCGTTCGGAAAAATGGCGGGTATCGGCAGGGGTGGGCATGGCCATGAACGTGGTACTTGGCTCGCAAGTGAAGCTGCCCCCGGACATCACCCTGGCAGACCTTAATGAGATCATCAACCGGAATGCAAAAGGTGTTGGTGGGCGGGAAAGCGCTGGAACCAGCGAAATCCTCGACCCCACCCAGGGTTTCTTCCAGGGGGGCGGCCTGCTGGAGAACAGCAGCCTGTACCTGAGCGGCAACGTGCGCGTGGAGCGCCTGCTCACCGACCGCTGGAGCATCTACTTCTCTCCCACGGTCGGCCGTCTGCTGACCATTCGGGAAAGCGACGGTGGCCGTGGCCCGCTGGAGGATCGGATTCACAATACCATGCTGCGCTTCGGCACCCGTGTCCGGCTGTCGGGCGAATAAGTCCGACCGTTAAATTTATCTTAGCGCGGCAACCCGTGGGGCCTGCGCTACATTTGACCTTCATGATCCGAATTTTGATCGCCGGAGCGCTGCTCCTCTCCCTAACCGGCAACGCCCAGGAGCGTGCGACCCTACCCACCACCGACGAACAAGCCCGGCAGCTCGCCGCTACCATCACAACGGATGACCTCCGGGAACACCTCACCATCCTCTCCGCCGACGAGATGGAGGGCAGGGAAACCGGCGAACCCGGCCAGAAAAGGGCGGCGGCCTACCTGGCTTCCCAGCTGCAAGATCTCGGGATACCACCGGTAGTAAATGACACCGGGTACTTCCAGACCATCAAGTTCAGCCGGCAAAACTGGGATACGGTTGACATGCGGCTCAACGGCGAACCGCTGCGCCACCTGTGGGAATTCTATAGCTCACCCAGCAAAAATGCGAATCGGGAAACCGTCACGGTGAACGAAGTGCTGTTTCTCGGTTATGGAATCGATGACCCGGCCTATAGCGACTATCGCGGTCACGACGTCGCGGGCAAGACCATCATCATCTTTGCCGGAGAACCCCGCGGTCGCGACAGCAATTTTTTGCTCTCCGGCTCCAAGGACCCGAGCGAATACAGCCTCGACGATGGCCGCAAATTACAATCGGCCTACCAGCACGGGGTGGAAACCGTCATCGTCATCGATCCCGCATTTAAGCAAAACGTGCAGGACGTCAGGCGGGAAACGCTGGACGGCCAGATGCGCATGACGGATCGTACGGAAGCCGAGCGGCAGGAGGCTAATAACGTCTACGTGACGCCCGCCGTAGCCAAGGAAATGCTCGGCAAGGAATACCGCAAGGTGATTAAAGCCCGAAAGCGCATCGAACGCAATGGGAGACTCCGGCCGGTGGCCGTTCCCACGGCAATTCAGCTGACCCAACGGAAAAACGTACGGGAACTAATCGGGGAAAACGTCCTCGGCTACGTCCGGGGTACCGATCCCCGGCTCGCCGACGAGGTGCTGGTCGTCAGCGCCCACTACGATCACATCGGACGCCGGGGAGATGCCATCTTCAACGGGGCCGACGATAACGGTTCCGGCAGCAGTACCGTCCTGGAGGTAGCCGAAGCCTTCGTGGAAGCCCAAAAGGCAGGCATGGGGCCACGCCGGAGTGTGCTCTTCCTTTGGGTGAGCGGGGAAGAAAAGGGCCTGCTTGGTTCCGAGTATTACGCGTCCCACCCGGTATTTCCGCTGGAGTACACGGTAGCCGACATCAACGTCGATATGGTTGGCCGGGTCGATCCCGAACACGAGGGCAATCCCAATTACATCTACGTAATCGGCAGCAACCGCCTGAGCACCGAACTCCATAACATCAACGAAGCGGTCAATCGGGACTTTACCCAAATTGAGCTCGACTACAAGTACAACGCCAAGGACGATCCGAACAACTTCTACGAACGGAGCGACCACTACAACTTCGCCGAGCGCGGCATCCCCAGCGTCTTCTTCTTTAACGGTACCCACGCCGACTACCACCGGGATACCGACACCATCGAGAAAATCAATTTCGATAAGATGGCGCGTATCGGACAGCTTATCTTTTACAACGCCTGGCAGCTTGCCAACCAGGACAAGCGGATCGAGGTGGACGTCAAATAGCGGCTGCGGAGCGAGGCTACAGCCCGAACCAACCGCTCCCGAAGAGTACCCCGCCCTGGCGGTTGTCGAGCACGGCCGCGAGGATGAAGGCGAGTACAGCGAGGATAATGCCGTACAGGAACACATTGTAGCAGATCCGTAAGAAGGCATACTTCTGGGCCAGAACCACCCCGAGGTAATAGAGATCGCGGGTCATGCTGGAATAGAGAAAGTCCTCATCGCGGATCATCTCCATCATGCCGAAGTGGAAATCCTCCAATTGCATATTGTAGAAGTTGCCGAAAAACAGCAGGTTGCTGCGGCGCGCCTTTATGTCTTCCAGGCTGCTTTTCCCTTCGGTCACCTTCGGGCGGGTTGCCTGGATAGCGTAGAACAGACTGCCCAGACACGCTGCCACCAGGATGATCGTCGGGAAGGTGAGGTGGGGGTTGTTATCCAGTTTGGGGAACAGGTTGGCCGCCGAGATGCTAAGGATGATCGCGTTAACCGATAGCATGATGTTCGCCTTATTATCGGCAATGCTGCTCAGGTTTACGTGGGTCCGGTAGGTAGCGCGGTACATGGTTTCCACCCCACGACCCGGCTTGAACTCGTCTTCGTCATTCCGCGCTTTTTTCTTTTTTAGCTTCTTTGGTTGCTTTTTCTTCTTGGCCTGCTTTAGTTCCAGCAGGCTGCCGGGCGTCTGATCGGGATATAAGGCTTCCTTCCGCTTATAGAGTTGTTTGACGTGCTTGCTTTTTCGCTCCCCGTAGATTTCCCTTGCTGCTTCGGTGTGGTATTCGTGGCTGAGCATGAACCCGAGTTCAAAATCGATCCACTCCTGGTCCGACATCACGATGGCCCGCGTCAGGGCAAACTCCTGACGTACACGACCGCAGCGATCCCAATAACTCCCCCCGCCGAGGTGGCTCAGATCGGCATCGCCAATAATCTGCTCGAGAAAGGTTTGCGGATCCTGGGGCATGCGCGTCGCCAGGATAGCCCCGCGTACGTCGTTGATAAGGTCCGCATCCTGGTCTTGCTCGGTGAGGAATCGCTCGGCGTTTTCGGCCCCGCGCAGCTCGTGATCTTCCCAACCCTCGGCGTAACCGGTATCGTGAAACCAGGCGGCCAGCTGAATGACCAGGCGGTCCCGCTCGTTCAGATCGTAGTAGCGCGCCAATTCGTTGGCGGATTCCACTACCGCGTAAGTGTGTTGGAAGTTGTGGAAGACGTAGCGCTCGTCGATACGATCGCGCATGTACCGCTCCACGTACGTCTCGACTTCCCGCAGTAATAATTCGGAATGGGTCTGGATCTCCATGTTGTAGTAATAACCGCTTAAGGGGTTTGTGCGTTTTAGCTTTAACTTTAGACCGTACCATGAAACTCGAAGCTTACCGCCGCTTTTACCGTCCCGGGGTATTCTGGAAAAAACTAACCCGCCTGGCCCGTACGTCAGGCACCGGTTTCGTGTACACCGCCCTGCTGCTATTCTACGCCTACGAAAGGGAGGACACCCCCAATTGGGCAAAACGGGTCGTACTCGGAGCGCTGGGGTACCTGCTGATGCCGCTCGATGCCGTACCCGATCTTACCCCCGTGCTGGGTTATACCGACGACTTTGCCGTACTTGCCGCCGGTCTGGCTACCGTGGCTGCTTACGTCGATAGCGAGGTTAAGCAAAAGGCCCGATCCAAATTGGCGGCCTGGTTTCCGGATGCCAACGAGGAAGAATTGCGGGAAATAGACGAAAAGCACTGATCGCCGCGTTCCCCTGAGCACCCGCGCCCGCCGCAACCCTCGGCACCTTACATTTGTCCCTTGAGTAAAGATCGCTACATGTCCGGAAGTAACAACCGATTCGCTAACGCGCTGATGAAAGCCCTGGAAAAGAAGAACCTGGAGGGCTTCGACTACCTTGAGTTCAAACAGTCGGTTGGTCGCCTCACGGAGATCGGAATGGACCTGGACACCGCGATCAATTCCGCCTTTATTACGGGTTCCTCGGTTGGGCTTACCAAGGATAAGCTGATCAAAACCGCTAATTATTACGCCGACGTACTGCAGGACGAAAAATCCCAGTTCATGCGGAGCCTGGAAAAGCACCTCGTCGACAACGTGGAGGGGAAAGCGAAGCAGACCAGCGAGCTGAAGAAAAAAATAGCCACCTGGGAGGCCAAAATCCAGCAATTACAGGAGCAGATCGACGCGGCGAAAACGCAGATCGAATCCGCCGATAGCCAGATCAGCGCCGCCCGCGCGAAGGCCGAAGAAAACCAGCAGGGTTTCGACGAGGCCCTGGAGGTGATCACCAATACCATTCGCAAAGACGTAGAAGACATCCGCCGCGTTCTCTCCTAAAGGCCTTCCCCGATGACACCTCCGGATACCTCGACCCGAAAATCATTCTGGCAACGCCCCGAGGGCGTTACGGGCTTGGTTTTTCTGGTGGCCATCCTAGCGGGGCTGGGCTTCCTGTTCACCACCTTTGCCGGCGTAATCCTCCCCTTTCTCTCCACCACCCTCGGGCTGGTCGTGGCCGGCGTTGCCCTGCTGGCCGTCGTTTTCGCCATCGCCGACCCGCGGACCCGCACCCTGTTCGGTTACCTCTATAAAAGCGCCATGCGGAAAGTGACGGGGCTATTCGTCAATATCGACCCGATCGGAATCCTCAAGACCTACGTGGAGGAGCTCGAAAGGAATCTCCAGGAAATGCGCAAGCAGATCGGTAAGATCCGCGGGCAGATGCGCCACCTGACCACCCTGATGGAAACGAACGAGGCGGAGGTTAAAAAGCAGCTCAAACTGGCCGCCCTGGCAAAGGAAAAGGGCAAAAACCAGCAAATGATCCTGAGCAGCCGCCGGGCCGCCCGCCTCCGGGAGAGCAACGAGAAGTATCAGGTGTTGCTCCGGAAAATGGAGGTGCTCAACCGCGTCCTGAACCGGATGCACCAGAACAGTGAGGTACTCCTCGAAGATACCCGCGACCAGGTGGACCTTCGCATCCAGGAAAGAAAAGCCATCCGCGCCAGCCACGGCGCCATGCAGTCCGCCATGAGCGTCATCAACGGCGACCCCGATCAGCGCGCCATGTTCGACCAGGCCATGGAGGCCATTGCCGAGGACGTAGCGAATAAGGTGGGCGAAATGGAGCGGATGATGGAGCTCAGCAACGACTTCATGGCCAGCGTCGACCTGCAAAACGGGGTGTTTGCCGACGAAGGCCTCCGGATGCTAGAGGAGTGGGAAAAGAAAAGTGACCTGTTGCTCAGCGAAGGCCACATCGAATTCGACCTCGACAAACAAAGCGCAACCAGCGCCCCCCAGGAGAACCTGAACCTGGAAGAACTGACCCGCCGCCCCGATCCTCAGGCCCGCGAGCGCGGTAAGGATAGTTCCGAATCCGGTTACGACCAGTTCTTTAGCTGATTTCCTACATCGCCGGGCACTGTAGCGGACCCGGCTTCCCCCCCCTACCAGCCCGCTCCGTACCGCTCCACCAGAATGTTATCGTAGGCGTCCGCCTGTTCGAAGAGGTATTCGAAGCGGGGCAGGGCCGTATCCACCGTCAGGTAGCGATCATAGATGAGTAGCGAAAGGATGATATCGCGGCCGTAAGTCGAAAAACTCAACTGCCGCGTAAGGGCGTTCTCCCGCAACAGGTAGGCGAAGAGGTCCGGCGAGGGCGCTTCGGGCAACTGACACAGGTGCGCATCCCCCGTCACCAGCCCGCTTTCCTCGTGGTAGGCGATCTGAATGGTGGCGCTACCCTGCCGAATGTTCCACAGGTTGGGCCCCCGCCGCGCCAGTCGCGGGTCGTGACCGCCGGCACGGATAATGGCTTCAATCGTTGCATTGACGCCGGTCGGCTCCGCGTCCTCGAGTTGCCCGGGGAGGATCAGCTCCGAGCCGCAGTGGGCGCAGCGTCCCCTTGTATGGCCATTTCCCTCGAAGGTCAGTTGACGACATTCGAAACAGCGGGTGGCCGGGCGTCCATTCCCGCCGGTGAAATCTTCCAGTACCTTACCCAGAACGGTGGCCGGCAACGCCAGCGTCCGCCCCTCGTCGTCGGGGGCATCCAGCATGTTGATCCCCAACAGCTCCCCGCCGACACCGTATGCCCCGCTACCACTTTGGGTGCTTCCCTGACGGGCGTCGTGCACGAAAAAAGCGATTCCGTGCCGCAGGAAGCTATCCTCCACTACCCTTCCGGTCGCTTCCCGCCGGTGCTCCCCGAAGTGCTGCCCCATGGCGGTCACGGTTTGCCCCACGCCGGGAAGGTGAGCGGCCAGCGGTAAAGGTGGCAGCTCGTTCGATTCTTGTAGACGCAGAAAAGCCAGGTCGTAATACGGGTCGAGGTAAATTACCGGTGCCAGCTGTTCGGCGGCTCCCTCGCCCCCGATAACGACGGAAGCACTATCCCGAACGACGTGCTCATTGGTCACGATCAACTTGTACTGCGGCAGGTAAATGCCCGTACCGGTGCTAAAGGGGGTGGCAACCTGGAAAACGTACATGTCGGGGCGGCTGATTATTCGACTGCCAAGGTAACGCTCCCCGCTCTACCGGCCGGCGGCCCGAAATTATATTGGCATCTTTGCGCCGTGAACGATCCGCGTATATACTACACCAGTCTGGCCGAGGAACGACGGGCGCGCGCTACTTTCCTCCAGCGGAAGTACGACCGCCTGGCGATCGTGCGGTTGGTCGTATTCTTCGGCCTGGTGGCCGGCCTGATTCTGGCCTGGTCGCACTCCTCCCTCGTCGGGCTCATAAGTTCCCTCATCCTCGTCCCGCTGGCGGCCTACGGGGTACGTTTGCACCTGGCCGTCGGGGGGCGGGCGACGGAAGCGCGGGTGCAGGCACTGCTCGCCGAAGGAGAGTTGCGGGCGTTGGCACACGACTTCGGGCATTACCCGGACGGGGCTGCGTTTTCACAGGCCGGCCATCCCTACGCGGTGGACCTGGACATCTTCGGCCCCTTCTCGCTCTATCAGTTCTTGAACCGGACCGTAACGGCCGTCGGCGCCCAACGGCTCGCCGATCACCTTTCCGAGCCGGCGGAGCATGGGGAGTCCGCCCGCCGGCGAATAGCGGGGAAGGCGTTGGCCGAGCACCCCGATTGGTGCCTCGAGTTCCGTACCCTGGGTGATGACCTGCAGGACGACCCGGCCTATGCCCGGCGATTACTCCAGTGGGTAGACCGCGCTCCCCGCGCCAGCGGCACCGATGTACGGATCATGCGGTGGTTGGCTCCCCTACTGACCCTGACGGGGCTCTGGTTCTGTTTTACCCAGTCGCCCTGGCAGCTGGGCCTCCTCTTCTTCGTTCCGGCTTTCGTGATGCTGCGCCGCTATTCGGAAATAGCCAGTGAGGAGCACGCCTACACCGCCGCTGCCGGAAAAATGCTCGGTGGCTACGCCCGCTTACTCGACCGGGTAGAGCATCGGTATCCCGGGCCGGTAAGCGGTGCCTCCCGCGCAACCGGGCGCTTAGCCTACCTCGTCAGTCAGCTAGACGTCCGCTACAATCCCTTCGTTTTCCTGCTGGAAATCAGCGGACTGTGGAGCCTACAGTGGTTGTACCAACTGGACCGGTGGCGGGACCGCCACCGGGGCGACCTGGAACGGTGGATCGACGAACTGGCCGACGTGGACGCCCGGGTTTCCTGGGCTACCCTACGGTTTAACCGGCCGACATGGACCGAACCGGAGCTGACCGATGCCCCCGTCTTGGAAGGACGGGGAATGGGTCACCCGCTATTGGCTCCGGACGGGCGCGTTACCAACGACATCAGCATCCATACCGACGGCCACATCCATTTGGTCACGGGAAGTAATATGGCGGGGAAGTCGACCTGGCTACGGACGGTGGGGATCAACGTGGTGTTGGCCCGGGCCGGCGGTCCCGTGTGTGCCTTGCACCTGCGCACCGCCGCCCTGCAAATCTGGACCTCCATGCGGACGCAAGACGACCTCAGCGAGAGTACCTCCAGTTTCTACGCCGAACTGAAGCGCCTCAAGGCGATCATCGAGGCGGTGAGCACGCCGGGGGACGCGGTGTTCTTCCTACTGGACGAAATTTTGAAGGGAACCAATAGTCGCGACCGGCATACCGGCTCCCGGGCCCTGATCCGCCAGCTGATCCGGGAAAAGGGAGCGGGCATCATTGCCACCCACGATCTCGAACTGGCCGACCTGGAACGGGAGGCCGGCAGCCGGGTGGAGAATTACGCCATGGAAGTTCAGACGCAGGCCGGCGAACTGGTCTTCGATTATAAATTACATCGCGGAGTAAGCCGTAGCTTTAATGCCACCGCCCTGATGGCGCGCATGGGCATCAAGATCGACCCGCAGGATATAAAATTAACCCACGACTAAGCATGAGCAAAGGAAAAATCTTGGTGACCGGCGGAACCGGCTACATTGGCAGCCATACGGTGGTCGATCTGCTGGAAAACGGATTCGACGTAGTGAGTGCCGACAACTACCACAATAGCACGGCCAGCGTACTGGACGGGATCGAAGCGATCACGGGGGTACGGATCGTCAACCACAACATTGACTTGGCCGACCAGGCCGCTACGGCCAAGCTGTTTGAGGAGCATCGGTTCGACGGGGCGATCCATTTCGCGGCCTTTAAGTCAGTGGGAGAAAGCGTCGAGCAACCGCTGGAGTACTACCGCAACAACCTGAACAGCATGATGAACGTCATGGACGGACTACAGCGGCAAGGCAGCAGCAACCTGGTCTTTTCGTCCAGCTGTTCCGTGTACGGCAACGCCGACGAGCTGCCGGTGCGGGAAACGACGCCTCGAAAAACGGCCGAAAGCCCGTACGCCCGGACGAAGCAAATGGGCGAGGATATCCTCTATGACTTTTGCGCCCACCACCGGGATTTCAAAGCCATTCTGCTGCGTTACTTTAATCCGGCCGGAGCACACCCCAGCGGAAAAATCGGTGAAAGCGCCGCGAACCCGGCGAGTAACCTGGTACCGGTCATCACGGAAGTCGGAGCGGGCAAACGCGATAAGCTGACGGTCTTCGGCAACGATTACGACACGCGTGATGGCAGCTGCGTGCGGGATTACATCCACGTATCCGACCTGGCCCACGCCCATACCCTGGCGGTGGAAGCCCTACTGGGCGAAACCGGCACCGAAAATCCCGCCCTGTACAACCTGGGCATCGGAGAGGGATTAACGGTACTGGAGGTGATCAACGCCTTCGAAAAAGTGAGCGGAAAAACCCTGAACTACGAGATCGGCCCCCGGAGGGCGGGAGACGTGATCGCCGTGTACGCCGACCGCAGCAAGGCGACCCGGGAACTCAAGTGGGAGCCCCAATACGACGTGGAAGACATTATGCGTACGGCCTGGGCATGGGAGGAAAAACGATAAGTCTGCAACTCCGGCTCTTGGGTACGGCCACCTCCCAGGGCGTACCGGTGATCGGATGTCACTGCGCCACCTGCCGCTCCCGCGACCCGCGGGACAAGCGGCTGCGGAGCAGTGCCGTACTCTCCACCGGCGCAACCAACCTCAACATCGACGCGGGGCCCGATTTCCGCACCCAAATGTTGCGGGCGCGCGTGGAGCAACTGGAGGGGATCCTGCTTACCCACGAGCACAACGATCATACGGCAGGGCTGGACGATGTCCGCCCCTTTTGTTTTATGCAGGAAATGGACATGCCGATCTATTGCCTACCCCGGGTGGCGGCGGAACTCAAGGAGCGCTTTGCCTATACCTTCGGTAATTATCCGGGGGTACCGCGGTTAGATCTACGGGAAGTTTCGTTCGGCGACGGCCTGCAGTTCGGGGAAGAGCGGTTACGGTTGCTGCGGGTACAACACGGAAACCTGCCGATTCTGGGATTTCGCATTCGTTCGCTGGCCTACCTGACCGATGTCAAAACGCTGCCGGATGAGACGCTCGACCAACTGTCGGGCCTCGATACCCTGATCATCAGCTGCCTCAATTACCACGGTACGCACAGCCACCTTTCCGTTGACGAGATGCTGGGCTACGCGCGGCGGATCGGGGCGGTCCGCACCGTCCTGATCCATATGAGCCACCGGGTGGGTCCGCACGCCGAATTCCAGGAAGGCTTACCGCCCGGTATTGAAGTGGGTTACGACGGCATGCTGATCGATATCGCCTGATCGCCGGATCGGTACCAAGGGGCGTTAATGCGCCGTTAAAGGGGGCAACCAGCTCCGCATTGGTCTTCCCCCACCCGTTTCCCCGGTAGCAACCGGTTACCTTTGCGCCGTTCATGATCCTACGACTCCTAATACTGGCTTTGGCCCTGGTCGGCCCCATAATTGCCTCCGGGCAGGGCCAGCCCGCGCCCGCGGGAAAGGAAGTAGTGAATATCGATCACGCGAACGTGCTCCGACTTTTGCAGAAAGGCACCGCCCAGCGCTTGATCGGAGAGGTCGAACTGAGTCAGGACAGCGTATTTATGTACTGCGACAGCGCCGAGCTCGTCAATGAAGTACAGCTGTACGCCTACGATAACGTCACCATTCAGCAGGGCGACAGCATTGCCGCTTTCTCGGAGTACCTGGATTACAACGCCGAGACCCTGCTGGCCAAACTGCGGCGGAGCGTGGTACTTCAGCGGGGGGAAACCGAATTGTTTACCGAAGAGCTCGATTACAACCTGGGGACGAAGCTGGCCACCTATCACACCGGTGGACGCATGACCAACGGCAGCACGGAACTCAGCTCCACCCACGGCTATTACTACGCCGATAACCGCAACGTTTACTTCCGCGATAGCGTGGTAGTGGTCGACGATCGTTTCGAGATGCGTGCCGATACCCTGCGCTACGACCTGGCGAACGAACGGGTGTATTTTCTCGGTCCGACCGTCATTCGCAGCGACACCCATAACATTTACTGTGAGTCCGGCTACTACGACGTGGCCCTTGACGAGGCGGTATTTCGGAAAAATGCCCAGTACCGGAGTGGCGAGCGACTGGCCGCGGCGGACTCCATCCGCTACTACGGCGATCGCGAACTCTACATTTTACAGGGAAACGCCTACGTAGCGGAAGGAGCATTCCAGCGAGCCACCGCCGACCGCATCGATTACTACCGCGCCCAGGATCGCTACCAACTGCAGGGCAACGCCACCGTAGTGGACTCCGTACAGACGGTGAGCGGCGATACCATCGACTATAACGCATTGACGGAAAGCTACGCGGTGAGTGGCGGGCGACCGCAGGTGTCCAACCCCCCGATGTTGCTCATCGCCGACCGTATGTATTCCGACGAAGTCACGGGCTTGGGAAGGGCTTCCGGTAATCTTATTTGGCGGGACACTTCCGCCGACCTGCAGATCGAAGCCGACGAGGCCGATTTCAACCAGTCTACCGGCTACCTCAAAGCCTACGGCGGCCGGCGGGGGCGGGCCTTGCTCACCACCCTCCTGGAACGGGATACGATGTACATGGCGGCCGATACCCTACTCTCCGTGCGTTCCGACGACGTGGATGCCAACGGCGATACGATTCGCTACCTGTCGGCCTACCACGACGTTCGTATCCTGAAAAGCGATATGCAGGCCCTCGCCGATAGCCTACAGTTCAACACCATGGATTCGATGCTGACGCTGTACAGCGATCCGATCCTATGGCAGGATACGAGCCAACTCACGGCGGACACCATCGATCTCTACCTCAAAAACAGTGCACCCGACCGCGTGCATTTGCGCCGCAACGCCCTGGTCATTACCTCGCCGGACCTGGTTTTTTTCAACCAGGTAAAGGGAAAGGACATCATCGCCTACTTCGACAGTAGCCAGCTCGAGCGTACGGAGGTGAAGGGAAACGCGGAAGCGATCTATTACGCCCAGGACGAGACGGGCGGCTACATTGGGGTCAACAAGACGGCCTGTAGCGCAATGGTACTCTACTTCCAGGAAGGTGGGGTAAACCGCATCAAGTTCCTCAGTTCTCCCTCCGGCCGGTTGGATCCGATGGACGCGGTCGATCATTCCGGTATGCGTTTAGATGGTTTTCGCTGGGAGGCCGATCGCAAACCCTTGTCGCTGGAGGATCTCTTCGATCCCCGATTACCCGTCGCCCCGGACGTGATGCTACTGGAAGCCCGAGAACGGTAATTACTTTTGTCCCATGCCGCGAGCCAGCCTGGACCTTAGCCGATACCTAATTCATTGCCATCCATCCCCCCCGGGGGCGGTCGACCATGCCCGATCCCGGTCGGGAACCAGGTTTGTTGGTTGGTGGGCGTGGATGCCCTATCTCCTACTGCTACTATTTCCCTTTGGCACGCGGGCACAAGTCGCCTACAGTGGCGCCGGGGCGCAGGAAGCCATTGCCGTCGGTGACTTCCGGCTTGCCGCTGCCATTCTAGATAGTCTGGAGACCGTCGGGGAAGTTAGTCCCAACTTTTACCTGACCCAGGGAAACGCCCACTTTGAAGCCGGCGAGCCCGGTCGGGCTATCCTGGCGTACGAGCGAGGACTACGGCTGCGTCCGGGACACCAGGACTTACAAAACAACCTTCGCTATGTGCGCCGGGAGGCAGGCATTACCGATTTGGACATTCCGGATTTCTTCTTGATTCGGGCGTGGCGCTCGGTCGGGGCGTTCCTTGGGACAACTACCCTCTTTACGGTGAGCATCTTGTGCTGGTGGCTGGCGGTTACCGGAGTGGTATGGTGGTACCTCCGGAAGGAAAACATGGAAGAAAAGCGCCGCTTTGCATTACTCCCCACCGCTCTCGGATTTGGCTTGCTATCGCTGCTACTTTTCGCGCTCGGGCATAGCCGGAGCGATTATCTGGCGCGTTCCGACGAAGCCATTCTGCTGGAGGAAGCCACCTTGCGCGTTTCCCCGACGGCTGAAGGCTCGGTAGAGGCCCAACTCACCGAGGGTGTCAGGCTGTACATTACCGATCGGGTCAACCAGTACGTCAAGGTTCAGCTTGCGGACGGAAAGACGGGTTACCTCCCCGCGGATCGCATCGGAACGATCTGATTTTATACCCCGGACCGGTCGTAGCGATCCAGCCCCAGATTCTCGATGATGGTCACGAGCTTATGCCCGTACTTCGGATCGGTAGCATAGCCACAGGCTTTCAAGCCATGGGCCCACTTGACGTAGTCATTGCCGTACTGCTTCAGCTTGGCATAGCGGGACGTATTCAACAGGATACTGTGCTCCCGGAAAGAATCGGCAACGGAATCGAAAACCCGGAACATGTCGTAGCGGGTGTCGTCGCCATAATTCCGGCACGTACATCCCAGGCACTTGGTCCGGCACTTGATACCGAAGTGATTGTTACTGTTTACGGCCAGCTTGCTGTCTCCGGCATTGCTTTCCAGCAGGGCTTGCGCCAGGGTGATGCTGGCGGGAATAC
The DNA here is from genome assembly GCF_002934605.1 of Neolewinella xylanilytica. Taxonomy (GTDB): domain Bacteria; phylum Bacteroidota; class Bacteroidia; order Chitinophagales; family Saprospiraceae; genus Neolewinella; species Neolewinella xylanilytica. The sequence goes on along the minus strand of NZ_PTJC01000006.1, from coordinate 1,141,671 downwards.
CGTAGGCGCGCATTTCCCGGCGGGCGGCGGCCGCGTGGCGTTCAATGTAGTTCGTAACCCGTTGCTTTTTCCCACGTACGATTTCCGGGGCCAGCCCTTTTCGTTCCCCGTAATCGGGACTTAGCACGAGGGTCAGGTTAGGGATGTGTGGGGCGGGATCGTCGGTCCGCGCGACGCTGCTAAACTCATCGGGAGCATCGGTGGTACCGGGAGCGTCGGCAACGGCGTAGATACGGTCGGTGACCCGCGAGCCGGTGATACCGCGGGAAAGGCGGTTGACGGCTACGGTGAACCATCCGCCGATCCCGGCTTCGGCGATCCCGGCGGCATGCGGTGCGGGGAACCGTGGATCGTGGACATCGACTTCGACGGATAATCCCCTACTAATGCACACGTACAGGATGAGGGCGACCAGCGCCGCTTCCACGGCGTAATGAACGAGGTAATCGACGAAGCGGGCCATACGGCGGCCGAGGTCGGACGTAAAGGTAGAGGTGGGGGGAGCAGGCATGTCTTGCGTTGTTTGAAGGTGTGGGTATCGAATAAATTGGAACCTGCTGCCGGCCCGGAGGCCGCCCCAAAGATAGGACGGAACTTGAAATAAACAAACTATTTGTGTTTATAATTTATCTATTAAAACGAATTATATTGTCCTAGAATGCGCCCGCATTCCGGCAGTGCGCCTTGGCCTTAGTGTTAATTTTACACTACCTTCGTACGCTTAATAGTCGATATCATGATACTTGTAGCGGATTCCGGTTCTACTAAAGCGGACTGGGTATTGTTGCCTGAGAAGGGGGAAAAGCTTTACGTCAGTACGCGGGGATTCAATCCCGTGGTGCACCCCGTGGATCTCCTGCAGAACGAAGTACAAAAGCTGTCGCAGGATCTGCTACCTAAAGTGCACATCGACGAAGTCCACTACTACGGTGCCGGCTGCTGGGATTTCCGCCGCAAGAAGGTGATCGCTGACTGCATCAATAACTCCTGGCCGGATGCCAAGGTGGAGGTCATGCACGACTTACTTGGAGCAGCCCGGGCAACGTGTGGCAACGAGCCGGGGATTTCCTGCATCCTGGGTACGGGGAGCAACACGTGTCTGTACGACGGCAAGGAGGTGACGGATAACGTGACCAACCTCGGTTTCATGCTCGGTGACGAAGGCAGCGGCTCCCACCTCGGCAAGGCTTTTTTGCGGGCCTATTTTTATCGGGAGCTCGACGACGAGTTGAACGAGGCCTTCGAAAATTACACTACCGCCGACCGTATGACGGTGATCAACAACGTCTACGAATCGGACATGCCTAACACCTACCTGGCCGGCTTCACCCGCTTTATGGGCGAGCATCCCCATCATCCGCTGATCCAGAAAATCGTCTTTACCAGTTTCGCCGAATTTTTGGACCGCCACGTGCGCAAATACCGGGGCCACCTCGAGCTTCCCGTGCATTTTATCGGTAGTATTGCCTTCCATTTTAAAAGCATTCTCCTGGCCGCGCTGCACGAACGCGATCTGACCGCCGGCCGTTTCATTCACAAACCCATTGAGGCACTCGCCGACTACCACTCTCCCCGTTAGCCCATGAACAGACAGGATATCCGACGTATCGCCGTATTTACCTCCGGAGGTGACGCCCCCGGCATGAATGCCGCCCTCCGGGCCGTGGTGCGGACTGCCGCCTGGAATAAATTACACGTCTACGGTATCGAGCGTGGCTTTGAGGGCATGATCGATGGTCACTTTCAGCGGTTGGAGCGCCGCGACGTGGCTAACATCATTCAGCGGGGCGGAACGATGCTGCGCACTGCCCGTTCGATGCGCTTTATGTCCACCGAGGGCCGTCAGGCAGCCTATGAACATCTAAAGGCTTACGACATCGACGCTTGCATCGCTATCGGTGGCAACGGAACTTTTACCGGGGCCAAGATATTCAGCGAGGAATTCAACATCCCTTTCATCGGCATTCCCGGCACCATTGATAATGACCTTTACGGCACTGACTATACGATTGGCTTCGATACCGCGGTGAATACCGCTATTGATGCCGTAGACAAAATTCGCGATACGGCCGACAGCCACAACCGCCTGTTTTTCGTGGAGGTGATGGGACGTAACTCGGGATACATCGCCCTGTACACCGCGATCGGATCCGGAGCCAGCAGCGTGCTGATCCCGGAGGCGGAAACGAACCTGGAAGATCTTAAGTCGGTACTCCGCAAAAACAAGGCCCGCGGCAAGCTCTTCAGCGTGGTGATCGTTGCCGAAGGCCACCCTATGGGTGGGGCAACCGGTATCGCGGAAAAGATCCAGCACGAACTAGCCAGCATGGAACCCAAGGTGACGGTCATCGGCCACCTGCAGCGGGGCGGTTCGCCAACGGCCGCCGACCGCCTCCTGGCCAGTCGGCTCGGACATGCGGCCGTGGAGGTCCTGTTAGCCGGCCAGGAAAACGTAGCGGTCGGTATCGTAAACGGGCAGGTTACCACCTACCCCTTCGACGACGCCATTACCAAGGAGAAAGTTCCGCAGGAGGAGCTAATCCGGATGGCCAGCATTCTGGCTATTTAGGCACACGAAGCCGGGTGCTTGGAATCAAGCGGTGCAGCCAGCAAATTCGATTGTATACCCTGCTGGAAAGGGTAACCCCTACGGTGGCCCATCCCGCCCCGCCCGGAAGGTCGGCGTGGTATCGGTGCCCACACTTAACATGCAGTTTACAACCGGTTGCGAACTTGCACCGCTTTATCACCTTCCACCACCGTCTTTCAGCTCCCTAACGAATGGATGTATCCTTGATCATTATGTGGACCGGCTTCATATTGGCCGGCTACGCCGTTGTAGGAAACGACTCCATTCAGACGCTGGGCACCTTTCTTTCCTCCAACGAAGACAAGAAGTGGTACGTCCTCTGGGCCTTCGCCGGGTCAATCCTGGCCGTGACCCTTCTGTACGGGTGGAGTGAGTACGACGGAGACGTCAGTTACGGTCGCCTCGAATCCTACGCTTACGTCGAGGACATGGGTTGGCCCTACCTGCTGCCCCCGCTGGTACTGATGCTGCTCACCCGCACCGGTATTCCGGTGTCGACCTCCTTTCTTATTCTCACCTTCTTCAAACCGGCGGGGCTTTTCGACATGACGATGAAGTCCATCCTCGGCTACGCCCTGGCGTTCTGCGCGGCTATTATCGTCTGGCAGTTGGTGACCCGGTGGCTCGATAAGCGGTTCATCAATACGGAGATGAGTCAGAGCAGCCTGCGCACCTGGACAATCCTCCAGTGGGCTTCGACCGGCTTCCTATGGGGGCAGTGGCTCATCCAGGATTTCGCGAATATTTTCGTCTACCTCCCGCGCTCCCTGCACCTGTCAGAGATCATCATCTCCCTGGTGATTTTGCTGACCATGCTGGCCATCATATTCTACAGCAAAGGCGGCAACATCCAGAAGATCGTTAAGGCAAAAACGAACACCACCGATATCCGGTCGGCCACCTTTATCGACTTCTTCTACGGGATCATCCTGTTGTTCTTCAAAGAATTCAGCAACGTCCCGATGTCGACCACCTGGGTTTTTCTCGGCTTGCTCGCGGGACGGGAAATCGCCATCCGCTACCGGCTCGAACTCGACGAAGAGCCCACGGATCGCGGGCGAGCTCCGGTCGCCTACTATCTGGGCATGACGCTGAACGTGGTCCTCCTGATCCTTATCGGCTATGTCGTGTACCTGCGGGATGCGGTAGACAATCTGGTCATCATCATCATGGCGGTGGCCATGGTCGCCCGGGCCGCGGTAGCCTACTACGAAACCGCCCCCGGCAAGAAAACCCTTGGCGCGGCCTTCCGGAATATTTTCAGCGACCTCGGCAAGGTCACTTTCGGCCTGCTGGTGAGCATCGCCCTGGTATACGTGATGCGGTACCTCACCACCGGAACCTTCATGGAGATCACGGGCGGCTAGCGGATCAGGCCGATCAAGCTTTTGTAATCGTCGAACGGAGAGGTGTCGTCTTTCATGACGAGCAGGCTATCGTGCGGTAAGTCGACGTAGTGATCCTCAAGGAACGGTACGGTTTCCGTACACCGAATCTCCAACTGTCCACCGGCAAACTGTTCCCAGCGCCAGTCGTAAGTCCGGCGGATCTTCGCCAGCGTACTTTCCTGGATCACCGTGAAATCATCCTCCGTAGGCACCGTATCCGCCCCTTCGAAAGCTAGTTCGTTGCGACAGAGCATGCGCGCGTCCCGCAAGATATAGTAGGCCGTATGCACCCGTTCGCTGCCCGTCTGCCGGAGAAACTCCGCGTAGAGGGCCAGTTGAATGTCGCCGCCGTTGCGCAGTAGGTTCCGGAAGACGGTCTTGCCCCGCCACTTCAGGTCTACCACCACCGCTTCGGTTTGGCCGTTTCGCGTACGCTCGAGCACGAGATCGGCCCGCCCCTGTACCGTTTGCCCGCCCATGGGGGTTAGCTCCCCACCGATCTTTTCTTCGGATCCGCGGATGTGCCAGCCGTTCCGCTGAATGTAGTTCACCAGTGTCCACGCCGATTTTTTCATCGTGATCAGGAATTGGACCCTTTCGGGCTCCTGTCCGTATTCCAGGAGTACGGCCCCCTGCTGGCGAAGGAGGCGGGTAGCGTTTTCGTCGATCCACCGTTCCACGTCCTCCCGGTCCCACGAGCGTTGGTCGCCGCTGATCTCCTGCAGCAATTCATCGATGAAAAGGTGGCTGAGGTTTCCGCGCAACCGGTTCTCGTTGGCAATCGAGAGAATGGGCGTAGACTTCAGTTTCAGTTGGTGCTTAAAGATCCACTTGTGCGGATAGTAGAGCAGATCGTCCATCGACGACGGCGTTTCCGCTTCGCGGGCCTGCAACGCCCTTGGCCGCGACAGGTGAAGCAGGGGCACCGGGCGGGCAAGTTCACGAATGGCTACCGGGGCGAAGCGGGGCAGCTGCAGTTGGGAGAACAGATCTTCCCGTCGGCCTCCCTCGTCGATGCTTACCGTAATATGCTGCAGGCTCTCCGCGGTAACGGCAGCCTCCAGGTCACCCATTAGCGGGTGGCTCTCCGTTCCCGTGCCGTCTACCCGCTGCGGAATGCACAGGATCAGCTGCTCCGTGGTGTGCATCACCGGACGAAGATTTTCCCAGTGCCGTAGCCGGTTGCGCTGTTCCGGACTAAAGAGGGAACAACTCTTTCCGTTCAAATAGTCCAGCTCGGGCGGGTAGTAACGGCTAAAAAAGTAGGTCGGATCGGTTTCCACGAAGTCCCACCAAACCAACCGCCTTAAGACATCCTGACTGTTGGGAGCGATTCGGCTGACCGCGGCCGGGGCGAAAGTGACGGCCAGCGCGCCCTGCTCCGGAGGCTGAAACTGGGTCGGGGCGGGTTGGTAGATGGTCCGGACGAGGCGCTCTACCTCCAGATAGGTGAGCTCACTCTCCGGTTGGGCGTCCAGCAGCTCGGTGGCCCGTTCGGCCTGGGCGGAAAGGACGAGCAGTCCCGTCTGCTCCTTATCCTCGTCAAAGGCCTCCAGCGCCCAGTTGCGAAGAAAGACGAATAAACTACGGACGTCACTCTTCGGCACGCGCCCGTCCCGTGGGTACCGGCGTCTACGGAACCAGAATTCGTATTGCTCCCGCGCGCGGCGCAATCTGGCAGCCGGAAACCGGCGCGCTTCCATGTCGCGGAAAGCTTCTTCCACGGTGAAGTTCCAGCGGTTACCGAACAGACCGGGGGTGTCGGCGAGATACACGGCAATGCGCTGGCCCAGCCGCCGTTCGAGTGGCTTGTTGACCAGGCTCACGAATTCCATGATGCGCTCCACCTCCACGGGCTCCCACAGGAAGGCGGTAACCAACTTAAGTACTTGCAGGCTCGGCCGGGCCAGACTGGTGGAGGGGACGCCCATACTCGGCAGTCCTTCCATGATCATGGCATTGTCGAGGGTCTGATTGCGGACGGTCATCAGTACTCCCGGGCGCCACTCGGGGTTGTCGCGTACGGTGCGCGCCAGGTAGGCGGCGAGGTGCGTTTCGCGTTCGGCCCGCAGCAGGATCAGGCTGCCGTCGCCCCGGAGCTCCATGGGCTCGGCGTCGGCCTCCCCGGTCTGGGAGCGGACAAGGCGGCGCTGCCAACGCTGGAGATCCGTGGATTCGGCGGTCTGGGGCGCTTCGGGGCCGTATTCGATCGGGTCTCCCGCCGCTTCCAGTGCGGACAGTAAGCGACTTACACCGCCCGGCAAGAGTTGGCGGGGCTCGTGCACGATTACCCGCAGGGGCGGATGGTTACGGCTCCGTAGTGCGGTAAGAAGTCGGTTAAGGCGGTCGGCCAGACCGGGTAGCAGGGGCAGCTCCCGGTCGGGATCGAGGACCAGGACCTCTAATTCGTGCAATACCGCGATCCGCTCCGGCGTATCCGGTTCGGGTGGACGGCGGAGATCGTAGCCGTGTTCGAGCAGCTCGTCGCGGCGCGACAGCAGTTCCTCGGCCGTGGCGATGCTATCGGCCTGAAACGCGGCGGCGTAAAAGGGAAGCGGTCGGTCGGCGTCTTCGAGGCGCTGTTGCAGTACCTGCCGGTATTGCTCGCTACGGAGGGCATCCCGGTTGGCGGGACTGCGGCTGAGCGCGTAGTACTTTTCGAGGTACTGCAGGAGGCCCGGATAGTCCAGGAAGTGTTCGTCCGTGGACGCGGCGGCCGGCAGGGGCAGTAGCGGACCGTTGAAGCTCAGGCCCAGGTATACGGTTACCATCATCCGCCCATTTCCGCCCGCATACGCGTCAGCTGGGTTTCCCAGAGTGCCTTCTGATCTTCCACTTCGTCGTCGTCGGCGAAATCCGTAACGTAAACGATGGTTTCACCGGTTACCGGGCTTTTCGTGATGTTGAATTCTAGGTACTCGTCTTCGTCGTCGGCATCTTCCCAGGCAAAGCGGACCATATCGCCTTCGCTGTCCTCGATGAGCTCGGCCGCCTCGGGCGAACCGCTCCAAACAAATGTATAGGTACTGTCGTTTATGTCAACTTCATCGCAAAACCAGCGGGTCAGGCAGGCCGGATCGGTCAGAAACTGGTAGACAATACCCGGCGAGGCACGAAAAATGAACTCGGAGGTAAACTTAACACGTTCCATATCAGGGGCTTGGGAGAATGGGTAGCGGGCAAATAAGGTAATTAAACCGAGACTACCAAAAGTTTATGCCCCCCCAACCTATTGTTTCTTTGTATTGTTAACTACACGTTATGCCCTAGTGAGCCCATAGGGTATTGATTTACTAGCATTTATCCCGTAATTTTGCGGCCAATTTCAGAAAACGTCCCCCTCTAGATGAGACAGCTTAAGATAACGAAGTCGATAACGAACCGCGAGAGTCAGTCGCTTGAAAAGTACCTGCAAGAGATAGGTAAAGTAGACCTGCTGACGCCGGAGGAAGAAGTCGACCTCGCCAAGCGCATTAAGCAGGGAGACCAGATCGCCCTTGAGAAGCTCACCAAAGCCAACCTTCGTTTCGTCGTCTCCGTCGCCAAGCAGTACCAAAACCAGGGCCTGAGTCTCTCCGACCTCATCAACGAAGGCAACCTGGGCTTGATCAAGGCCGCCCAGCGCTTCGACGAAACCCGTGGTTTCAAATTCATCTCCTATGCGGTCTGGTGGATCCGCCAGTCTATCCTGCAGGCCCTCGCCGAGCAGAGCCGGATCGTCCGCCTGCCCCTCAACAAGGTAGGTAGCCTCAACAAGATCAACAAAGCCTTCAGCCAGCTGGAGCAAACCTTCGAGCGCGAGCCGAGTAGCGAAGAACTCGCCGAGCAGTTGGAAATCAACGCCGACGAGGTCGAAACCACCCTTGGGGTCGCCGCCCGCCACGTCAGCATGGACGCCCCCTTCGTCGAAGGTGAAGACAACAGCCTGCTCGACGTACTGGCCAATACCGCTACGCCCGGTACCGACTCCGCCCTGGAATACAAAGAATCCCTTCGCCGCGAGATCGACCGCAGCCTCGGTACCCTCACCGAGCGGCAGTGTGACGTCATCAAGCTCTATTACGGCATCGGCGTCGAGCACCCGATGAGCCTGGAAGACATCGGCGAGAAGTTTGGCCTTACGCGCGAACGGGTTCGCCAGATCAAGGATAAGGCCATCAATAAGCTGCGGGGAGCTAACCGTAGCAAGCTGCTGAAGAACTACTTAGGTAACTAGTCTTTCAGTTTTTTCATTCGTTAGTAGGGCCTCTCCGATGAATCGGGGAGGCCCTATTACCTTTGCGGTCATGATGGACAGCCGTCGCAAACGGAGCATGGAAGAACTGGGGCGCCTATCGCCGCGAGAATTCGCCGACGCGAAGAAAACGCCCCTCTGTTTGATTCTCGATGACATCCGTTCCGCCAACAACGTAGGGAGCCTCTTTCGCACGGCCGACGGCTTCGCGCTACAGCACCTTCACCTCTGCGGCATCACCGCTACCCCACCCCACCGCGATATTCTCAAGACGGCACTGGGGGCGACCGCTTCGGTTTCCTGGTCGTATCACGCGGACTGCGTACAGTTGGTAAAGGAATTGATGGGCGCCGGCGCGCAGGTGCAATGCCTCGAACAAACGCACGCCAGCACATCGCTCCATGCTTTCCGGGTCACGGATCCTCTCCCCCTTTACCTGGTGGTGGGCAATGAGGTGAAGGGCGTAAGCCAGAATATCATCGATGCGGCTACCGGAACCATCGAGATCCAGCAGTACGGTACCAAGCACAGCCTCAACGTCGCCGTGAGTGCGGGTATGGCGGTATGGGAGTTGAGTCGGCAGCTGCGGTCGGGGTCACCGGAAAAAACGCCTCTATAGGGCTATTCCGAAAAGGATGCCCAGCTGCCGGGCGCGCAGGTCGGGGAAATGCCGGCTACGGGAATCCTGTTGGTCGGGAGGTACAGCGCGGACGGTATCGGACGTACTCCAGTCGTAGTTCAGCTCCAGATACCAACGGTAATCCGGCCGATCCTTGGCGATAAACCCGATACCGGTACTCAGGATATTCGTGATCGGCGAATTTAGCCTGGCCTCCGGCATCAGGGCGGGTTCCGGTCGGTTGTCGTAGACGCGGTAGTTTTCGTTTCGGGTATGCAGGGGTATCAGCCAGGCGGTGCCCGTCCGCAGATAAAGCGCGCCCGGCCCCACACCAAGTACCTCGGCGCGGATGTCCAGGGGAACCTCCAAATGCAGATCGGAATATTCGAGCCGGTTGAACCAGTCGATCTCATCTGGGAACGTATTGGGCGGAAAATTCTGGCGGAGGTAGCGATCGTAGGTACTGGCCAGGCGGAAACTTCGGTTTCCCAGTCCCAGACCTCCGCCCGCACTGAGCCAAGGACTGAGGTGCTTCCTGGCCATCAGCCGAACCGCCAGACTTCTCGTGTTTTCCGCGGTGGTGTATTCGCTTCCCGTCCGGATATCTGCGAAGGCTAGGGACACGCGGCTGTCAAGGAATAGCCAGGGCGGCGCTTCGGCCCGGGGGCTGGGGTTCGACTGGGCCGGAAGGGAAAGGGAGGCCGTAATCAGGGCCAGCGTTAGTATACGGAACAGCATGGGTGGGGGTTTAGGCGATCTTAAGTTCAGGGAATGAATCGTACCGCGCAACTTTTTATCACTTCCTTAAAGGTGCATCCCCTCCCGACCGTAGGCCGTATTCGCTTCCAAATTTTCAGTAGCTTTCGGCCGTCATATTTCGACCGACTCGCTAAATTCCCCGCATATGCAACCCTTTCACCTGGCCGCCCCCGTTGACGACCTCGAAGCTGCCCGCAACTTTTACGGTACCGTTTTGGGTTGCCCAGAGGGGCGTACCGATACCGAATGGATCGACTTTGATCTCTTTGGCCACCAACTGGTCGCCCACTTAGCCCCGAAAAAGCAAGAACCCGACCACCGCAACGAGGTAGACGGGAAGCACGTCCCGGTCCCCCACTTCGGCGTGGTCCTCGAGTGGGAGCAGTTCGAGGCCTTCGCCGAACGCCTGCGGGGTCACGGCGTCAAATTCGAAATCGAGCCCTACGTACGCTTCGTGGGCCTGCCCGGCGAGCAGTACACCATGTTCTTCTATGACCCGGCGGGGAATGCGCTGGAGTTTAAGGCCTTTAAGGATATCTCACGGCTGTTCGCGAAGCAGTTGAACGGGTAGCGGAATTGGCGGCTAGAAGGGCATCGCCTAACTTGGATGGCAACACCGACCCCAACAGAGGATGCCCTGGATCCGAAATACCACTTATGCCTTCTTTACCCTCTTATTACTTCCTCTACCCTTCGTGGTGGGCGACCTCCTCAGCGGCGTTCGGTCGTACTATAACCGGCTGTACGAGCCCCTGGTCAATTTGGTTTCCCGACACCTCCTCGGTACGGGCGAGATAATTCGCTACGCGGACAGCGGTAGCGGCGACGGACTGTACAACTGGCTCTACTTTCTCACGCTCATCCTGATGGCCGCCGTGGCGGGTGGCTTGATCACGGCCATCTGGAAGGACCGGCCCCGCCGTTCGGGCTGGCCGCGGTGGATCCTATGCTTCCTGGCGTTCGCGCTATCGTATTACCTGCTGATCTATGGCTTCGCCAAGCTGTTTCGCTTACAGTTCGTCCGTCCTCCGCTGATGGCGCTTTACGAAACGTACGGGCGGTCGTCGCCGATGCATCTGCTTTGGACTTTCATGGGCTATTCTCGCCCTTACGTGATCTTCACCGGCCTGGTGGAAGTTCTGGCCGGTGTCCTGCTGCTTCCCCGCCGCACCCGGACCGCCGGAGCTCTTTTGACGCTGGGCATCATGGTGCACGTGCTGATGCTTAACCTCAGCTACGATGTACCGGTAAAGCTATTCAGTGCACAGCTTATCCTGTATGCCCTGGTGATTATTTGGCAAGATCGCGCGCGACTGTGGCAGTTCATGGCCAATCGCCCGATTGCCGCCGGCTCCTTGCGGGGTCCGCTGCGCTCAAATAGGGGCAATGCGGTCCTTTCGGCGGCGAAATACGTGAGCGTGGCCGTCCTTACGCTGCTTACGGTCGGGGCCAGCGTGGCAGTCATGAAAGGTTTCCGGGGGCAATCGCCGCTGTACGGAGTATACGAGGTGACCGAAATGTACGCGAACGACCGGCTCATCCCGCCCTTGGTCACCGATACCCGGCACTGGCGACGCATCATTTTCGACCGACCCCGATACGCCGCGGTCACCCATCTGGATAATACCATCCAGCATTATACCTGTGACATTGACACCATGCGCCAGCATCTGCAATTACTCCATCCCGGTACCGGTGAGCTGTATATGGCCTTACACTACGAAGCGACCGAACAGGGACTGAAACTCACGGGTCGAACGACTTACGAAACCGTTACCATTCAAACGAAAACCGTGGACCTCGCAGGTTTCGGCATAAACCGAGGGCTGCACTGGGTCAACGAGGTCCCCTACAATCGCTACCAGTACTAATTAGTCCGTGTAGGTTTCCACGCGCTCCGGGGTAGTGACCCGCACTTCGGCCCGCTCGCCCCGCTCGACGTGCCCGATGACCTTGGCGTCAATACCGAAGGAGCCGGCAATATCGATGACCGTCTGTGCGTCGCGTTCCCCGACGTAGGCCTCCAGGCGGTGGCCCATGTTGAAGACCTGGTACATTTCCCGCCAGTCGGTGCCGCTTTCGTTCCGGATCAGGTCGAAGAGCGGCGGTACGGGGAAGAGCTTATCCTTGATGATGCGTACGTCTTTGTCGATGAACTTGATCACCTTGGTCTGGGCACCACCGGTGCAGTGAATCAGGCCGCTCAGCCCGGGGCCGATCTCGGCTAACAGCCGTTTCAGGACGGGCAGGTAAGTCCGGGTCGGGCTCAGCACGAGCTTGCCGACGGTGGTTTCCTGTCCCTCCACGGTAATCGTTTCGGTGAGGGAGCGACTGCCGGTGTAGACCACTTCCCGCGGCACCTCCGGATCGAAGCTTTCGGGGTATTTATCTGCGTAGTCCTTATGGAATACGTCGTGGCGCGCACTGGTGAGGCCGTTGCTGCCCATGCCACCGTTGTAGGCATCCTCGTAGGTGGCCTGTCCGTAGCTGGCCAGCCCCACGATCACGTTGCCGGGCCGGATGTCGTTGACGATCACTTCGTCGCGGCGCAGGCGGGCGAAGGTGGTGTAGCCTACGTCGATGGTCCGGACGATGTCGCCTACGTCGGCGGTTTCTCCGCCGGTAAGGTGAAGGCCGACACCGTGCGCGGCCATCCGGTCCTTGAACTTCTCCGCTCCCTGGATGATGGTTTTCAGCACCTCTCCTGGAATCCGGTTCTTATTCCGGCCGATGGTGGAGGAGATCAGGATATTATCGACGGCGCCGACGCAGCCCATATCGTCCAGGTTCATCACCAGGCTATCCTGCACGATACCTTCCCACACGCTGAGATCACCCGTTTCTCGCCAGTACAGATAGGCCAGGCTGGTCTTCGTTCCCGCCGTGTCGGCGTGCATCACGTTGCACCAGGCATCGTCACCCCCAACCACGTCGGGCAGGACCTTACAGAAGGCCCGCGGGTAGAGGCCCTTATCGAGGCCTTCGATCGCCTCGTGTACTTCGGATTTGGTGGCGCTCACGCCCCGCTGCTCGTATTTACTGGACATGCGGCAAAGGTAGTCAATGGGGGCGGGCTTACGGACCGACTGCTACCCATCTTCTCTTCGACCCGGACACCACGAGGCCCTGACGGACACTCGCGCGTCCTACTGATTTTCCCGGGTCGTAGCGTTCTCAGTACCTCGGTGTGTGGCCGTTGAACGTAGATGACCTGCGAGCGACCGGTTTCCCCGGCAGTCTTTTCTCCCGCGCTCCGGCGCCATAAAAGTCCTTTGGTATCCAACGGATCCGCATCGCTCCAGACGCCCGCAGGTCCTGACGGTCTCCGCCGTAAGTGGTGAGCAGCGGACCCCGGAGCGTGACCGTAGAAAGTAAGCGACCTGCGAGCGTCCGGTATGCCCGGCAGACTAATTTCCTGCGCCCCGTCGCAAAAAACGGCGTGCTTAAGGTGGATCGCTTATGCCGGTTCGATATGGATCAACACCTGCCCGAGCTGGGGAAGCGCGCGGCGCAGTTCGTCCTGGAGCCGGTGGGCAATATCGTGGCCCTGGCGTACGGTGAGCTCCCCCCGCACGTGGGCGTGCAGGTCGATGTGGTACCGCATGCCGGACTTGCGGACGTAGCACTTTTCGGTGTCTTCGATCCCGTCTACCCCGCTGGCAATCAAGCGAATTTCCTCGATCAGATCATCGTGAACGTGCTCGTCCATGATTTCCCCGAGGGCCGGCCGGAAGATGAGGTAGGCATTGTACAAGATGAAGGCCGAAGCGAGAAGCGCGGCCCAATCGTCGGCGTTCTCATAACCGGGGCCGCCGATCAGCGCGGTGGTAATGCCGACGAAGGCCGTAACGGAAGTGATCGCGTCGCTCCGGTGGTGCCAGGCATCCGCCTGCAGGGAAGAGCTCCCGCTTTCCTTCCCTCTCCTCATTACGTACCGAAACGACATTTCTTTCCAGAGAATGATGGCCCCGAGTACGTACAGGGTCCAGTACTTGGGCACCCGGTGGGGCGTCTGGATGTTTTCGATGCTCTCAAAGGCGATAACGGTGGCGGAGAATACCAAAAAAGCCACCACCATAAACGTAATCAGGGGCTCGATCTTACCGTGGCCATAGGGATGGTTCTCGTCGGCCGGTCTGCTAGCGTAGCGAAGGCCGAGCAATACCAGGATGGAGCTAAAAATGTCGGTGGTGGACTCAATGGCATCCGCAATCAGGGCGTAGGAATTGCCGAAGACGCCGGCCAGCCCCTTGATCAGCGCCAGGGCAGTATTGCCGGCAATGCTGAAATACGTGGTCCGAATGGCCATCTGCTCGTTGTCCATACCACGAAAGTACGCCACGTCAGGGGCTAGCGGGATTGGCGTATGCTATTACACGCCAGCACCGTCATCGTGAGGAGGAGGCCGGGAAAAACGGCGAGCCACCAGGCGTCCGGCCGTAGGCGTGACTGTTGCAGCAGGCTGCCCCAGGTGACCTGATCGGACGGTACCCCAATGCCGAGAAAGCTCAGCATCGCTTCCGCCAAAATGCTCGTTCCCACCATGAAGGAGGCCACTACCGCGACGGGCCCGAGGGCGTTCGGCAGCGCATGCCGGATGAGCAGCCGTAGCTCCCCCACCCCGCCCATCCGGGCCGCCGCGATGTACGGTAGCTCCCGGATACGGAGAAGTTCCGCCCGCAGGAACCGGGCAATCGGGGTCCAGCCGAGTAGCCCGATGACCAATACCAGGAGATAAAGTGGCGGACGATCCACGAAGGAGAGCACCGCGATCAGCAGCACCAAGCCGGGAATACTTACGGCGAGCTCCAGAAGGAGTAACACGAACCAGTCAATGGGTAGTCCGATCGGTTGTTGCCACCACCCAAAATGCTTCCGTAGCGGCCACAATACCAGGTAACACAGGCTGACCCCGATGCCAACGCTAAGCACGACCATTAGACAAAACAATGGCCCGAACCCCACCAGCGGTAACAAGCTTGCCAAGGCGTACAGCAAACCCAGGGTCGCCCCCAATCCACAGGCAAGCAGATTGGCTAACCTGAGTTGGAGTCCGCCATTCCCGAAAAAACCCGCCACGGCCCCGAGCGGCAACCCCACGATGAGGGAAATCAACAGACTACCCACTCCTACGCATACCGCTACCCGGGTCCCGTTGATCAGACCGGCCAACGTATCGCGCCCCAGTCGATCGGTCCCCAGCAGATGCGCCGGCTCTCCTCCCGGTGGGCTGGCGAAGGGGGGGCGGTAACCAGGTTGGGAGAGGTCCGTGGTCGATGCGCGGAAAGGAATCGGCGGCCAAATTGCCCAGTCCGGTGTCCCGGCCGCTTCCACCTGCACCCGATCGTTGGAGGAGATGGCGGGAAAGTATACCCCGTCGGCGTAGCCCGCGACAATCGGCCGGTCGTTGGCCAGGAGGTCCGCCAGGAGCGCGATCGCGGCCAGCCATCCTAAAAAATAATATGCCCACCGCCCCCGCCTCATCGGGGCGGCAGTTTCCCGAGGCGAACGCGGGGGTCCAGCAGGGCGTACCCGATGTCGGCAAGTAGCAGACCGACTACGGTGAGCAGACCGTTGATCAGGACAAGGGAAATAACTACGGGCCAGTCCCGCGCCGTAGCACTCCGGTAGAGGAGGTCGCCCATCCCCGGCAAATTGAAAATCTGCTCGATCAGTACGCTGCCCGCCAGGAGTGCAGGCAGCAGACCGCCCAGCATGGTAATCAGGGGAAAGGAAGCGTTGCGGAATACGTGGCGCCAAAGCACCTGACCGCCGGTGAGCCCTTTCATGTAGGCGGTCCGGACGTAGGGCTTATCCAATTCCTGGAGGGCGGCGGAGCGCAGGTGCCGGGAGACGTAGGCGAAGCTGGGGTACGCCAGGCAAACGACCGGCAAAAACAAGTGGGCCGCGCGAATACGCATCGCCGTCCACCAGCTGGCTCCCTCGGGCACCCGCCCGTAGCCCATACTGGGAAACCAGTCCATGCCGAAGGCGGGGGTGGTAAAAAAATTCGCGAGCAGCGTCGCCACCCAGAAGGCTGGCAGGCCGAAGGCCAGAAAGGTGAGCAAGGTGGACCAGCGGTCGAAGGTCGTATCCCGGTAATAAGCCATATAGAGGCCAAGGGGTACGGCCAGGAGGTATACCAGCAAGAGCGTGATGCCGTTGAGCATGGCCGTACCCGGCAGGGCGGCGGCGATCTTACCGGCCACCGGCCGACCGTCGGCGTAGGACACCCCGAGGTCGCCCCGGAGGAGGCCGGTCAGATACCGGTGGTACTGGTTGTCGGTTCCGTGCCAGGTGAGTCGGGGAAATAGAAGTGACGACCGGTTCGCTTCTCCGACCATTTGGCGGTGCGCGGTAAGCAGGGCGGCGGCGGCCGGCAGTTCCCTGATTCGGTTGAGTTCCCGATTGATCCGGACGGGATCGCTACGCAGCATGAGTCGGCGGGCGGAAGCCACGAGGGCTTCGTCTTGGTAGGCGGTGGAGGCCCGCAATACCTCCCGGTAATAAGCCTGTACCCTGGGCCAGTTGCCGTACCGGAAGGCCAAATTCCTGACCAGTTCGCGACGTGACCGGGGCACGATCCGGTGCAGGGTATCCGGAAGGGCGGCGTTCCCCAGGGCAACGTAGAAGGGCGGCAAATCGTAGCCAAGCCGGGCGGCGAGCCGGCGGTACGTTCTTTCGTACGACACGTGGTCGTTCACCCCCGGCCGGATCCCTTCGATGCTCATCCGATCGCTAACCGGATCGCTGGGCATCGCTCGGAAGAGTACAAAACAAACTAGGCTCAGCAGCAACAGGCTGAATGGCAGATAAAGGAGTTTACGCAGCGCGTAGGTAAGTAAAGGTTTGTTTTGGAGCGGCAGGGGTAAGGTGATCGGGTTAATTACGAGCAAAGTAAGCAACTTAACGAGGATATGCGTTGTGCCGGTATATGCAATCTCTGCCACTTTTCCCCCTGCAACTCGTCGTCTTCCCCGGCGAGTCGCTCAACCTGCACATCTTCGAACCCCGCTACCGGGAACTGGTAGCGGATGCCGAACGGGATGGAATTTCATTCGGTATCCCTACGGTGATCGACGGTCAACTCCAGGCGGTCGCCACCGAGGTATCCCTGGAGCAAGTAGCCAAAAGGTATCCGTCCGGGGAGAGCGACATCCGAACCACCGGAGCCCGGGTGTTCCGCATCGAAGACTTCAAACGGGAAGCGGACGATCGATCCTACCCCATGGGCCGGGTCACCTACTTTCCCCCCGAAGAGGAAGAGGATCCGGAACGGAACCGCGAAATCGTCAGCCTGACCCGGCAAATCTACCGCCAGCTAAAGATAGACCGCCAGGTCACCCCCGTGAGCCGGGGCTTTCGGACCTACGAGATCGGTCACTACATCGGCCTTACCCTCGAGCAGGAGTATACCCTGCTGACCCTACGGCAAGCAAGCGAGCGGCAGGAATTTCTCCTGACCCACCTGCGGCACATCAAGCCTCAACTGGGAGACCCGCTCGGGATTCGCGCACGCGCCGCCCTGAACGGCCACTTCAAGGAGCTCCGCCCGCCCGATTTTTAGGGCTATCCGGGGGTGGCGATGGCTTTCGAAATCCGACCCTGCAGTTCCGCCATTCGCTCCTCGCTAACGGATACGGTTTTGCCGAAGCGAAAGTCTCCCTCCTGCTGAATGGGAACCAAATGCAGGTGGGCGTGGGGTACTTCCAGCCCCAGGACGCCGTTAGCGATGCGCTTACACGGAACGGCCTGTTTTAATCCACGGGCGACCTTTTTGGAGAAAAGGGTCAATCCGGTAAGCTCCTCGTCGGTGAGGTCGTAGTAGTAATCTACTTCCCGCTTGGGAACGCAAAGCGTGTGCCCTTCAACCATCGGCCGCACGTCGAGGAATGCGATGAACCGATCGTCTTCGGCAACGATGTAGCCGGGAATGTCGCGGTTGATGATGCGGGTGAAAATGGAGGCCATCAGATAGTAATGTCTTTGATCTTGAACTGGATCACTCCGTTAGGGGTCTTGACTTCGGCGACATCACCGACGGCTTTTCCCAGTAAACCCTGCCCCATGGGGCTGTTGACCGAGATCTTTTTTGCCTTGAGGTTCGCCTCGCTTTCGGCAACCAGCTGGTAAACCATCGAAGCTTTGTTTTTTACGTTCTCGATGGTCACTTTGCTCATCACCGTTACCTTGCTGGTATCGAGCTGGCTCGAATCGAGCACCCGGGCATTGGCCATTACTTTTTCCAGCTCGTTGATCTTCATCTCCAGCAGCCCCTGGGCGTCCTTGGCGGCATCGTATTCGGCGTTCTCGGACAGGTCTCCCTTTTCCCGGGCTTCGGCTATGGCTTGAGCTACTTCGGACCGGCCGGTGGTCTTCAGCTCTTCGAGCTCCTTACGGAGTCGGTCGTATCCTTCTTGTGACAGATAGTGTGTTCCTGCCATGGTGTTTGGTTTTCTGATTCAAGCAGTCGATTCTAACCCTCCCGCTGGGGGACCGGTTGTAACCCGCTTGACGTTGGTGATGCCGCCCGCCCGGTTTGCGGAACGGAACGGCTGTAAATAATGCGACGCTCCTACGGGAAGTAGGAACGCCAGCTAAAGGTTTTATAGGCTCAAAGATAAGGAAAAATCCGGAAGCAAATTGACCCGTCCAGGGAAGGTAACCCCACTGGTTGCCCCTCGTTCCCTCCAGCGCGCGGCGACAGAATCGAAGCCCTCGCGGTCGGCATCAAAAGCCCAGGCTAATGCCGATATTATGGGTACCGTTATAGATGCGGGTATTGCGAAAGGCGTAGTCGATGCTGAAGGAGCGGCTGAGGTCACCGCGTCGGAGGGGCACCTTTACCCCGACCCCGGCGCTGAGGCCGTTGTAGAGCGGCGACTCGTCCGCGAAGGTGCCCTCGCTCCCGGCGGCGGCGTCCAGGTCGGTACGGTAACCCAGGCGTGCGGTAAATTGCTCGCGAAAGGCATATTCCAGCCCCGCCCCGAGCTCATCGCGGCTGAAGGAATTGGCGGTAAAGTTTGCCATAAGCGTGACCCGTTGGTTTTCGATCGCCCCCAAAAAATCGTAGCTGGCGCCGATGTTCAGTACCGAGGGCATCTCGAAGCTCGCGGCCCGTTGTTGCAGGGTGAGGTTGTAGTCCGCCGACTGGTCCGGGTTCGGTGCCGTCGTCGCCAGGGCCTGTCCTCCGTACGACATCCGGCTCCCGAGGTTACGTAGGCTCAGTCCGAATTTAAACTCTTCATATTCCCCCGTAACGTACTGCACCCCCGCGTCGATGGCGAAGCCGAACGAGCTCACGTCGCTGCTGGCCTCACTTACCCCACGCAGGGTGATGCCCACCGAGACCTTGTTCTCGAACCGGTGGCTATAGGTGAGCCCGACGTTGATGAAGCTTAGATTGAGCTGGGCCCCGGTTCCTTCGGGTTGTTCCGTAGTGGTGACGGCGATGTCGCCGAAATCCAGGCTCATGACACTAAATCCGAGGGCCCCGTTCTTCCCCAGCTTGCTGGTTACGCCGGCTGCCTGCATGGAAATATCGGCCCCCTGCAGGTAGTTCGCGTAGCCCAGCATGACCTGGGTACCGGCGAAACGGCTTACTCCGGCCGGATTGAGGCGCATCGCTTCCACCCCACTCACGTAGGAGGTATTGAGGGTATGCAGACCGGCCGACGGGGCCCAGGGATTCATCAGCAACTGGGTAGCGCCGGCTTCCCCCTGGCGGTCGGGATTGCCCGCGTAGGCACCCGCCCATAATAGGCTAGCCAATGCAAAAAAATAGATCTTCTTCATAGCAAACGCTTTATCCCGCGGTAGGGGGGAAAGAGAAAATTAGAGGCCGGAAGGATCGAATTGTCGTTGTACGCCGAAGAACTTGATGGTTCGCTCGCCGAGCCCAGGTGCCGCCACGTGGATCAGGTAGACGCCGCTGGCAACGGGAATCCCCTTTTGGTTACGGAGGTCCCACTCCAGGGCCGGTGCAATTTGCCGTTCTCCGACCGGACGCTGATCCCCACTGAGCATCGTCACCGTCTCGTCGCGATCGTACTGTCGGATAAACTTTCCATCGAGCGAATAGATCGTTACCGTGGCCTCGGCGGGCAGGTTCGTGATCTTGACGTTGGTTTCGAACTGGCTGTCTTCGTAGATACTGAAGCCGTAATAGGGGTTCGGGACGACGTTGACCATATCCAGCGCCCGGTTCACCAGGCTGTCGTTGAGTTCGGTGCGTGGCTGCTTTCCATCGATGCGGAAGCGGTAGGTCGGGTACCCGTTGGCTTCGGAGGAGCCTTCGGTAAAGGCAAAGGAGTTGTTGACGCGCAGTTTCAGCGTTACGTCGTTCGGAATGAGGCCGTCGGCGTAGGATAGATACTCCACGTTCGGCGCGCTGATCGGGAAGCCCGCCCAGGTGATCTCCTGCAAGGCACGGACTTTACTCGTCGACAGCGGGCTGGAGCGGGGGAATAGCCGATCGTACAGCCGGATGCCGCCGTCGTAGGGCTGATCGGTGACGTAGAAGAAGTGCTGTGCGCCGGCAACGAAATCGTAGATACTCACTCCGTTGATCGCCGATTTGATGAAGATCTGGTTGGAGGGGTTGAAGATCATATCGTTGCCATTGCTAGGGGCTACGTACTCGTCGCCCAGCCGTCGACCGTCGTATGTACTGTTCTCTCCCCAGAAGATTTCCAGGCGTTGTCCGGTTTCCACGTCGATCGCGTAGCCGGGGAACCAGCCCATGCCGGTAGCGTAGCGCGGATCGATGTCGGTATCGACCGCCGGCAACCCGTCCGGACCGGCTTCCCGGGTTACGCTCGGTGCATCCCGGGTGTCGAACATGTTCCGGTCGGAGTCGCCCTTGATGGCTTGCCCCCGGTAGGCGGCGTCCTTGTAGAAGTAATTGCTCGTTTCCACTACCGGACAGCGGCTCCACAACGATTTATCGCTGGTGAAAACGATGTTGACGTTATTGAGCTCGGATAGCTCCTGTGCCCGAGCCACCCCGTCGTTGAGGCGGAATTCGGATAGGTAAACGGGAGAGATGAAGGGGATGCGGCCGTCGTTTTCCTGCCAGTCGAGCAGTTTGTAAGGAACGACGCCGGGGAACATATCGGTGAGGCCGCGATTAGGGTCCAGGGAGTAGAACCGGTCCTCCAGCCCGTCGGTAGCGACGTAGTCGAAGACCGTGCGATCGAATTCAAGGTTATCCAGCCCGACCGACAGATCGTCCGGAACGAATAGCAACCACGGATCTCGTTCGCTATCCGCGTACGTAAGGGTTGCCCCTATGGCGCCGTTGGTTCCCGAACCGCTCGTACCGGGTTCCGCCACGTCGCCAATCCGGACCGAAAAGCCGTACGCTCCGATGATTTGCTCGTTGTTGACGTTGATCGGTTCTTCGCTGACGATCGTGGGTACGTTGCAATCCCCCAGGCAGCGCAAGGTCCAGGTAACGGGGGCTTGCAGTTGTTGATCGGCCATGTTGTCGTCGACGAAGGTCAGTTCGTACTCGCCGTCACGTACATCGAGGGGATTAACCACGAAGACATCGATGGGAGCCGCTCCTCGGGCGTACGTCAGCTCGGGTACGCGGTTCGTACCACTGACCAGTTCCGCTTCGATTTCCGCTACGGCAGTATCCGCCAGGTCGAGAAAGTTCCCGTTGTTTCCCTGGCCGCTGAGCCGGGTTACCACCGCACCGTCTCCATAGTTTGCCCGGAGTTCCCGGTCGAGAATAGGCCGGGGAATGGCTACGTAGAAACTGTTGCCCGTCAGCGGGTCTCCGATATTTCGAGTGGACGAAACGTACTGCACGGGTTGCCCCGGGGAATTGACATCGAAGGGATCGAAATCCTCGTAATTATTGTAGGCGTAGGCGATTACGGAGAAATAGTAGCGCCGGTGGTTGATGAGGCGGGTTTCGTTGCCACTGGCGAAGGCGTCTTCCGTAATACTGACGCTATGCCGGATTCCCGTGTTTTGGCCGTCGATAATCAGCTCCGGGACGAAATAGGTCTGGTCGAGGGGGTTGTTGGGATCCTGTTCGGAGTTGAGCCCCGTCCAGTTGAACAGCCGGGTGACTCCGTTGACGATGTCGTAGTTGGCTACCTCCCGGACCCGATTGGGGTCTCCGATGTCATCCAGGCTGGCGTCCGGGCCGGCCAACTGGAAGATCCGGTAACCCTCAAAGCGGTAGAGGCTATCCTCCCCGGGCGGGATGGTCAGGCCCGCTTCCTCGTAAGCCTCCTGAAAGTTGTTGCTGCTGCGGCCGTTGGAGAGCAGCATGACGATCTCCCGGTCCAATTCCAGTAAATCTACGTCGGGAGCATCCGGCCCGTCCAGCCGGTCGAAGCACTCATCGAAGAGTGCCTGCGCCAGATCGTCGGCCTGCTGCAAACGCTGGATGGAGGGTGCCGGGTAGGTTTGATTGGGTACCCATACCACGCCAATGATCAGCTCGTTGACGGCCCCCGGCTGCAGGGTGAACGGACCGGAAGCCTGAATGGTCCGGCGATCGCCGAAGGGCAATGCCTCGGTAGTCATGTTCCAGCCGCTGACGTTTGGGGCGTCCGGGAAAGCGTAGCGGGTTGCCGCGGCGCCCCCCTCGTCGTATCCGTCGCCGGCATTCTGGAGGACGGAACCATCGCGCCATCTTCCTTGCAGATAGTTATAGTATTCCTCGGCCGTACTCGGGTCGGTGGTAGCGGGCGGAGGGGCCCCCACTCCGGCGTTATTGTAGTAGACGAAGGAGCTCATGCCGAGTTCCCGTTCGCCAATCTGGTTTCCGTTCACGTCGTAGAGCGGTGCCCGGGGACCGCGGAAGTAGTCTACCCCTAGGATAGGAATTTCGTCGCAGTACGTCTCTACTCCGCCATCACAGGTACAACCCTGAGCCCCATCCAGCTCGTCTTCGTTGTAGACATAGGCCAGCGACCGGGAAGTATCGCTACCGATGTAGTCATCGGTAGCGCAGCCCAGGTCCGGATCGACCCACATGGCGAAATAGGTATCGAGAATGTCTTCCTGGGCCCGGTTGATCAATTTGTAGCGCTGAAAGGTCATGTTATTGACGTCATCGGCGCTGGAGAAAGCAAAGGCCTGCACCTGTACTTCCATCTGGATTTGCAGGGGCGTGTTGGACTGGCGGTGGACGTTACCGGCGTCGTTGTAGATCCAGAAGGTCATTTCTTCCGCGTACTGGGGTAGTTCGTTACAGCCCCGTATCTCAATGATGGGGTAATCCCCCCGTGTCGGATCGTAAAGCCCGTCAAGGTCTTCGTCCCAGAACCCGGCCAGGCCGCCGCCTTCGTTCGGGTTCGGCAGCTCAAACCCGTTTTCCTGCAGAAAGTACGGATTACCGACCGAGGGCCACCCGAGAATGTCCTCGGGAACCAGGTCCGGATCGAGGGGTAAGGTATTGTTATCCACGGCTTCTTGATAAACCTCCTTGAAGCGATCGATACTTTCGCCGCGAACCGTAAAAAACCGGTCCCACCGTTCGCAGGTATCCCGCTGAATGGTACCCTCGGGAGTGAGCGGCCCCGGATAAAAGTCGAACTCACCACTTCCCCGGCCGTAATCCTGGGCGGCTACCTTCAATCCGCCCCCCGGGTCCCGACCGCCGAGCCACACCGCCCCGGCGTAAATCGAGCTTACCTCGGGCACGCCGGGGGGCGGTTTGGGTACGATGTAGCGGCCGTTGCTGCCGTCCCACCAGACGTCACCGCCCGTGGTCAGGCGGGCGCGGACGTTGTTTATCTCCATCTCCGTCTGACGGGTAGCATTATCGCAGGCCTCCCGGAAATTGATACGTTGCTGCTCCGACGGCGTCGCCGGACGGGAAGCCCCGGGGCCCGGGCCCTTCTTAGCCGTCGCAACGCCGGGCAGCAGTAGCGCAAGTACGGTGAAGCAGGAAATGATAGCTCTTGACAGTCGCATAGCGATCGGTTTATTTAGGGGGTCGGGGCGGCATTAAATCCCAAAGCGGACGCCGACGTACATTCGGCGGGGCAGGCTGAAGAAATCAGGGTTGAGGATACGCCATTGGTAGCTATCGAGATAGGCTTCCACGGGGCGGGTACCACCCAGCAAGCTCTCGATCTGATCCTGACCGAAGCTGCTCTGGAGGAACCCGGGGTCGTCTGCCGTGCCGGTAGCGGTGTAAACGCCGATCGTATTGCGACGATCCAGGATGTTGCTGACCCGGAAGTAGACGTTTAGCCGGGACTGGCCGGCGATCACGAAGTTCCTTTCGATCTGCCCGTTGAGCGTAAAGTTCCAGGGGTTTCGGCTACCGTTAATGGCCCCGCGGGTACCGCTACCGCCTAATTCACTAGGGATGAAGGTGGCGGTATATGGCCGACCCGATACGGATATGCCCTGAATATTGATGCCGGTCTGGTCGAGCCACCGGGGAATGTTTCCCCTGCGGCCGTCAAAACGGTAATCGAAGACCAGGTTAAAGCGGTGACGCTCGTCGAACGAAAGCGGAAATAGCGTCCGCAAGTTTCCCCGGTTGGTTAGTCCGCGCTGGCTGGTCGCGTTCGAGCCCGTTCCGTCGGCAAACTGCAGGGTGTAGTTGGCGTTGACGGTGACGTTACTCGTGCGCCGCAGGTCGTAGGTAAAGCTAAAGCCCTTTACGGTACCGAAATCCTGGTTATCGTAGGTGGTGTACTGGTTGACCAGGGGAACGGGGAAGTAGGTCCGTAATTGGATCATATCCCGCAATTCCTTGTAGTACGCCGATAGCGTTAGGGCGGAGGTGGCACTTACCCGGGTTTTAAATCCTACTTCGTAGTCGATGGTTTTCTCCGGGCGGAGAGCCGGGTTGTTAAAGGGGGCGTTTGTCGAGCCGGGCCGCTCTACGAAGTAGTAATAGTCCAGGGCCGTAGCCAGCACGTTATCCGGAGGCCGTTGTACCAGCACGTCGTAGTGGGCAAAGAAATTCGCTTCACCGGATATGGGGAAGGAAAATGCGAGCCGGGGCATGATGTTGTACTGGACTTCGTAATCCTTGAAGGACGTTTCTACGGTAAAGTCCGTCGACTTGATGAAGTTATTCGATTCGGCGACCGCGGGGTTGGCATAACTCGGATACACCAGTCCCGTGCGGATGCCTTCGATTTCCTGGGGGCCGTTGGTGGGTGTTCCGTCGGCCTGAAACCAACTCTCGCCGGAACGATACGCCTGTACCAGGTTGCCTCCTTCCTCGGTCGTGTACACGGCGTATCCGGCTCCGATATTTCCGGGGCGTTCGCCACCGAAACGGTCGTGGAAGGTCTCCGCCCCGGCGATCTCGTAGAGTGAATAGGGATCCTTCAGCACCCGGGTATTGGCATCGTAGCGATCGGCGCGTACGCCCACCCGGAAGATGATGTTGTTGATGGTGAATTTGTCCTGCAGGTAGGCCGAGGCGTACACCGGCTTATTCGGGGCCACGGTGAATTTCCGGTCGCCGGTAGCGGGGTCGATGGCAAAAAAGTCGTCGAAGGTGCCGTTCACTTCGTTACCGAGGTAATCGTAACCGTAGTAGTCCACCAGGTCGGCGAAGGTGAGTTCCTGGGCACTGAACTGGTCGAGGGAGAGTTGGTCGGGCGAGAGCGCATCGATATTGACGTACTGGTCCAGGGGGATGCCCAGTTCCTCCCGGATGCGCCGGTAGAAAGTACCGGCGTCTTCCTCGATTGTAGGTGCTACCACGGTTGCCGGTCCCTGATAGTTGAGGAAACCGTCCCCCAGATCCACCTCGATGGTCTCGATGACGCGATTGAAGGTATCTACCGTGTTCAGGTGGCGGTTGATCAGCTGGCGACCGGTGGTCCACAGTCCACTGGGAAAGGCCTCGTACCGTCGGTTGACCCGCTGTTCAAATAAGAACCCGAGCTGAATGCTGTGCCGGCTTTTGTCGGAGTCGCCGGGCACCAATTCGAAATTAGCGTTCCCCTGAAGGGTGTAGATATCATCGTCGTTGCGCTGGTAGCGGTTGTATACGGTACCGACGTTGGCGTGGAATCCCCAGCTGTCGCGGTAGAGTGTCTGGGTGCGTCCGTTCACCGCGGCGAACTGGTCGAGGGTGGGCACCGGTTGGCCGTCGGGGGTGAGCTGAGGATCGCCGAGCAGACCATAGGTGTCGGGCGTAAAGAGATTGTCCGGACCGTAGCCGAGGTAATTATTGTAATTGGTCAGTATCGGGTTGGTGGAAGAACTGCCATCGAAGTTCCGTAATACCTCCCGGTAGTCCACCTGAAACGCGCTGACGGGTACGCCGGTGTCGTCAAGTTCCAGATCGAATACCGGAATGTAATCGACGTCAAAGCTTCCTACGTAGCCATAATCGAAAAAGCGGTCTTCGTGTACGGGATCACTTAGCCCCTGCCGGTTGTTTTCCAATCCCGCCTGCAGGGTATAACTAGCATTCTGGATGAGCCCGCTCCGCCCGCCGGCCGCATTGGCGTCGCCGACCCCTCCGAGGCGGTGGCGGAAGCGAAAGTTCAACCGGTAATCATCATCCACCAGGGTAGGGTTCCGGGAGGCATTGTAGGTGCGCCAACTGATTCCGCCCCCGTTCTCGCTCGGGGTGAACTGGTCGTTAAATTTACCGAGGTAGCCGGAAAGGGAGAGGTCGATGGCATCACTTACCCGGGCGTCGAGCTTCGCGTTGATATTGAGAATATCCTGGGCCTCGAAGGGGCGGGCGTCGAGGGCCAGTACGTCCTGGTTGGTAAGAAAATCCGCGGCAACGAACGGCCGACCGCCCCGTACCACTACGGGGTTTGCTTCCAGGTTGGCAAGCACGTCTTCCCGTGCCCGGTAAATCGGAACGGCGCTGGGGTCATCGTCCTCCCGGTACGTGTAGCGGCCGCTGAGGCGAAATCCGAGCAGGGCCTTTTCGTTGCCCCGCTTAATGATGGGACCGGAGACCGCCAGCCCCACCAGGCTGTTGCCGTAGCCGTCCAGGCCCTCGCTGGTCTCCGCTTCGGCGTTTACGCCGAATTCGCTGCTGGGGCCCTTGGTGGTGATGGAAATAATGCCACCGGTGACGTCGCCGTAACGGGCCTCCAGGCCTCCGGTTATGACCTGCAACTGCTCGATCTCGGATTCGGGCAGCAGACTGCCCTGGACCCGGACCCCGTCGATGTAGTAGTCGGTGGCGTTGGGCCGGGACCCACGGATGGTAATATCCTCGCCCTCGTCGGCGGAAGCGGCCCCCGCCGTGATGGAGGCCAGTTGGTTGATGTTGCGGGTGGGGAGCCGCTGGATTTCGTCGGAGGTCAGCGTTTGCCCGGAGGTGGTATTGTCCACCTCGATGAGGGGCACCTCGTAGTCGGTGACCACCACCACGTCGAGATTGACGCCTCCCTCGTTGGTGACCTCCACGTCGGCCACGTTCGTGCGTCCCGGCAGGATGGGAATTTCACTGATGCGCGTCGGTGGATAGCCGGTGAAATTCACCTCGATGTCGTAGGTGCCCGGGTCGATGTTGGAGAAGAAGTAGTTGCCGCTCAGGTCGGTCGTCGTACCCTGTACGAAGGCACCGTTCTCAAAGAGCGAGACGGCGGCGAAGGGGAGCGGTTCGTTGCCACCGCCCACATCCGTCACCTTACCGGTAAGTGCCGTTTGGGCCGCAGCGTAAAAACAGGTCAGCAAAAGAAAGACCGGGAGTAAAGTTCTTTTCATGCGGCAGCGGTTGGCGAGACGGCGGGGCGAGCGAGTGACGAACAAAAATGCAAAACTGTCGGGTAACCAGAAGCCGCATTGGACGACGGGTAGCACGACCGACATTTTTTTGCTGCGGAAAGGTAGTAAAGTATTTGCCCAAGCCGGAAATGCTATCTTGGACAGGATATTTTCGGTCCGGCACGAGCTGTCGCACCCGCGCTCCGGCGCTCCCTTTGCCTAATCGATCATCCTGAAACCAACGCTATGAACCGTCGACTACTCGTCTTCTGCCTGTTCCTTTTCCTCACCCATTCCCAGTACGCGCAACTCAGCCCGGCCACCGCGGTCGCCGAAATGGGCCGAGGGATTAATCTGGGCAATACGCTCGAGCCGCCGTCCGAAGGAGCATGGAACAACGGCCCCGCCCAGGAAGCCCTGTTCGATGCCTACGTGGCGGCCGGCTTCACCAATGTCCGGATTCCCGTACGCTGGGACGAACACACCGCCGACACCGCCCCCTACGCGATCGATGCCGAGTGGCTGGACCGGGTGGAGGAGGTCGTCGACTGGGGGCTAGAACGCGATCTGTACGTGACCCTCAACGGCCACCACGAAGACTGGCTGAAGGCCAACTACGGGGACCCGGCCGAGCGGGCCCGCTACGACGCCATATGGGTACAGATCAGCGAGCGCTTTCAGGATAAGTCCGACAAGCTGCTCTTCGAGATCATCAACGAGCCCTTCGGCATGACCGTGGCGGAAGTAGACGAATTGAACGAGCGGATTCTCGGCATCATCCGGGAAGACGATCCCACCCGCTTGGTCATCTTCGGCGGCAACCAGTACGCCAATGCAGAAGAATTGCTGCTCGCCACCGTACCGGACGACGACTATGTCATCGGGTATTTTCACTCCTACGATCCCTGGTCCTTCGCCGGGGAAGGCATCGGGACGTGGGGCACGGAAGCCGACTACGCCGCGCTCGACGAAAAATTTAGCCGGGTAGCCATGTGGTCCCAAACGAACGAGGTGCCCGTTCACCTAAGTGAATTCGGGGCCGTCCGCCAGGCCGACTACAACAGCCGGATGCGCTACTACGCGGCCTACGTGGAAGCGGCCCTGCGCTACGGCTTCGCCTTCTCGGTCTGGGACGATGGCGGAATGTTCGGAGTTTTAGACCGGGAAAGCCGCACCTGGCCGGAGGTCAAGGATATCCTAATCTACACCTACGCAGACTCCCCCACCGACCTGTTGCTTTCCCAGCCTGAACCGATCGACACCCTGGATCCGGAAGTCAACCTCAGTTGGCGGAATCGCGCTACCGCCGACAGTGTCCGGGTTGAGCGCCGCATCGATGAGGACGCCTTCGTCGAAATCGCGAGCCTCGCACCGTCGGCGGAAAGCTACCGCGATACTACCGTTCAAACGGGGAATACGTACACCTATCGTATTGTGACCCATCGGGCGGACGGGACCCTGCTCCACTCCTACCCCGCCCAAACGTTCGTCGGCATCCTTCCCGAGGAACCCGCCGGGGACGGTATCGTCAACTACGCGGACGGTCTGGACACCGCCGCCACCCGCTTCAGCGGTGAACCCGCGGGAATCACCTATGCGCTGGCCAATGGCGTACTGACGGTAGCCGGCGACGGTACTTCCCCCACCTACCAGACCTTCCGGTACACGCTTCCGGACAGTCTGGCGGCTGACGCGGTGGCGTCCAACGACCTGCTCTACATATCGGCGCGTTCGCTTAGCGGCGAAGCCGTCAACCTACGCATCGACCTGATCGACGAAAACGACCGGCACACTACCAACGCGGGTCGAAGCGTGTCCATTTCCGGCACCGAATTCGCCGAGTACCGGCTTGACTACAATAACGGCTACCAGGACGGCGGATACGGCGGAACGGGCTGCCCGGCCGCCGATGCTCCCTGCGCCGTCAACGGCGCCCGCATCGTGGCCCTGGCCTTCTACCCGGAAGCTAACGACGGCGGATTTAACGATACCATCCAGATCGATTACCTGAGTTTCGGACAGCCCCTGGATGAAAACGCGGAACCGACCGGCCTGGTGGGCTACCAGGACGACCTGGAGGGAGCCGGTGCGCAATTTCAGGGCGAGCCGGCCGGCTTATCCTATTCCGTCGTGGAGGGTGTACTAGCTATCGTGGGCGACGGTTCCGCTCCCGCCTACCAGACCGTCACCTACGAGTTGCACGACGAAAACGACGATCCGGTACTCGCCGACGCGGTCAATTCGGATAACCTCCTATACCTGCGCGCCCGCACGGCAAGTGGGGAGCCCACCGAGCTCCGCATCGACCTTATTGACAACAATAATTTCCATACTACCCTGGCGGGGCGCACCGCGCGCATCGAGGGTAGCAGCTACCAAGTTTACGCCCTGGATTTCGCGGGCGGTTATCAGGACGGCGGCTACGGGGGCACCGCCTGCGATGCGGACACCCAGCCCTGTGCCGTGGATGGACGGCGCATTGCCCGCCTGGCCTTCTACCCCGACCCGGCCTCCGGAGGCTTCGCGGATACGCTTTTTCTCGATTGGTTGAGTTTCGGTAGCGAGCTTACCACCTCGCTCCGTGTCCCCGAATCGTTTAGTGAACTAGCGGTGTACCCTAATCCCACCCACGACCGAATTACGGTAACCTACCGGCAGCGGCGGGCCGGGGAAATCCGCACCGAGGTGATGGACGGGCTGGGCCGCAGGGTATTTAGCCAACGGCGGGGAATGCAGGCCGCGGGCAACAATTCCCTTCCCATCGACCTGAGCGGAATCGTTGCGGGCACCTACTACGTGCGCGTATCCTTTATAGACGGTAGCGGCTCCTCTACTATTCCGGTATTGATCAGATAAAACCGGAACGTTGCTGGACAGGAAGGCTAAGTGATATGTAACTAATTGAAAAATAATTGCTTACATATTAAACTTTTTTGCTTGTTATCTTGTTATATTAGTGTATTTTGATTTGATAACAAGCGGGAAATAATATTTAGCACTTACCAGTAGTACCGCACCAAGACATAACTATAATGAATAACCTGATTTTAAGCTCAACCTCGATCACCGGAACCAACGTAACTAACCAGAAAGGTGAAAGCCTCGGTGAAATAAAAGACCTCATGATTGATACCGATACCGGTACCGTGAACTACGCGGTTCTGTCCTTCGGTGGATTCCTCGGACTCGGCGACAAGTATTTTGCCATCCCGTTCGAAGCATTCAGTGTTAACACCACGACCGAAAAGTTCATTCTGAACGTCAACAAGGACCGGCTCGAAAACGCGCCCGGTTTTGATAAAAACAACTGGCCGAAAACCAGTGATCACCAGTATTGGAACAGCCTGTACAAGCACTATGGCGTAGAACGCCGCTCCTACGTGGCCCAACGCCAGACCGCCTAATAACCGGCTGAATAGGCTACTACCAAATGCCTGTAACCCAAGCAAAAGCCCCCGTTAACGATCGTTGACGGGGGCTTTTTTATTTCGGCACCCCGTTTAGGTCCGAGTGAAAAAAAGGAGTCGGCAGGGAATGAATAGGGGTGCCGGCGGGATACTTATTGCGCCGGAGCGCGGGTGGGGGGTGAATCGCATGGAAAGCACCGCGTGTTTCAGGGCCCAAGCAAGTCGGGCCGCGGCAGGAATTCCGCAACCTAATGGCGGGCAGTCCGTTAAGTGAGAAAACAAGGCCATGTTCGGACTATTCAAAAAGGATCCAGTGAAGAAACTGGAAAAGGAATACAGCCGCCTACTCCAGGAGGCGATGGCACTGCAACGGGGTGGTGACATCAAAGGATATGCCGCTAAGTCTGCGGAGGCCGAGACCGTGATGGACCGTATCGTCGAGATGCGCAACGCTGACAAATCCTGATGGCGCACCAAAAAGCGAACCTGCCCACGAAGATCTGCGTCGTTTGCGGACGCCCTTTTACCTGGCGCAAGAAATGGGCCGCGGTTTGGTCGGAGGTCCGTTATTGCTCCGAGCGATGCCGCCGAAACAAAGCCCGTAGCTGAGCGGGTTCATTTCTATCCCTGCATGTACGAACGCCCCCACGAGATCGAGCGACCGGTGGATGAAAGCCAGGATAACTTTGCCTTTCACCCCAAGAATATCTACTTATCGCTGCTGTTGTTTTCGCTCAGTATGCTTTTCCTGGCCATGACCGCGGCCTTCGTGTACACCCGCATCCAGAGTGATTTGCCGCCGATTCGGTTGCCGATCCTGTTCCTGGCCAATACCGTCATACTACTGGCCAGCAGTTATACGATGGTCAGGGCCAGAAAGGCATACCTCGCCGACGATACCGGTGGTTACCAGCGGATGCTGTGGTTCACCTTTTACCTTTCCCTCCTCTTCATGGTGATGCAGGGTATCGCGTGGTACCAGCTGTTCAATCAGCAGATTTACATCACCAGTGATAATTCGGCGGGTTACCTGTACGTCATTTCCGCTCTCCATTTCGCGCACGTGATCGGCGGACTACCTTTTCTCGGCTTGTTCCTCTATCGCGCGCGCAAGTATATGCGCGAACCGGTGAGCGTATTGGTCTATTTCAGCGATCCGGATAAACGGCTCAATCTGCGGTTACTAACCATATACTGGCACTTTCTGGACGCCCTATGGATCTACCTGGTAGTCTTCTTTCTGATCAACCAGTTAGTGTGGGATTATCTATAAGCTATTAAATCAGATAATTTTATTTGATTTAACAAGCTAGTTAGTCGATTTCGTCACCCATATTTCATCCCCGCATCTTGATGCCTGATAATCAGTCTTTTAACAACCTGGTACGATGTTTGATAACCAGTAGGTGAGTACTTCACTCAGATATAGTAATCCACGACCTTACTACTCCTTTTCGTTTTGGCTACATTCTGACACTTTGGACAACACGTACTTTCCTAAGCACTTGAGCCCTTAAGTACCCGGAGAAGTAACTCCGGGTACTTTTTTTTACTTAGCCTCCCCACTCCAACGAAGGTAAGCCTTTAGAAAGGCTTCGATATCTCCGTTTAGCACCGCCTCGGTTTGGCTGGTTTGCCAGTTGGTGCGGTGGTCTTTGACCCGACGGTCGTCCAGCACGTAGCTACGGATCTGGCTACCCCATTCGTTCGACGTCTTTCCCGCCTCGATTTCATCCTTGGCGACCCGCTGGGCTTCCAGCTCCCGCTCGTAGAGGCGGCTTTTGAGCATGTTCAGTGCCCGTTCCCGGTTTTGGTGTTGGCTGCGCTCTTCCTGGCATTCGACCACGATGCCGGTGGGTTCGTGGGTAACGCGGACGGCCGATTCGGTCTTGTTGACGTGCTGACCACCGGCTCCCGAAGCGCGGAAGGTATCCCAACGAATATCCGCGGGGTTGATCTCTACTTCGATGGTATCGTCTACGCGGGGGTGTACAAAGACCGAGGCGAAACTGGTCTGCCGTTTCCCCTGAGCGTTAAACGGACTGATCCGTACCAGCCGGTGCACGCCATTCTCCCCCTTCATCATCCCGTAGGCGAAATCACCGATGATTTCCAGGGTCGCCGATTTGATACCCGCCACGTCACCGGGGGTTTCGCTTGCCAGGCTCACGCGATAATTAGCGTATTTCTCGGCGTACATGGTATACATACGCTGGAGCATCTCGGCCCAGTCGTTGCTTTCGGTTCCACCGGCGCCGGCATTGATCTCCAGAATACAGCCGAGTTCGTCTTCGGGGCGGTTGAGGGTAGCGCGGAACTCGGCATCGTCCAGCACGGCGATGGTCTCTTCGTAACGGCGGGCTACTTCTTCCTCCGTCCCCTCCCCTTCCCTGAGGAACTCCTGTAAAATCTCCAGCTCATCCACCCGATCGGCCACCTTCTGGTACTGGGCGACCCAGTTCCTATGACTTTGCAACTCCTTCATCACGGCTTCCGCCGCCGTGGAGTCGTTCCAGAACTGGGGATCCAGGCTACGCTGGGTGAGGTCTTCGATTTTAAAATTACGGGACTCCACGTCCAGGTAACCCCGTAGGAGGGCGAGCCGGGATTGCAGGTCTTTGAACTGATCGTTGGTCATAGGTCTTGGGAAAGTGGCGGGCGCAAGGAAGCCCGGCCCGCGCTTGGCAGACCGGGCTTCCGGTTCGAATGAGGAAGGGCTTATTTGTCCTTCATGAAATCATCCAGCTTGTCTTTGTGGATCATTACTTCCTTGTAGGAATAGCTGCCTGTTTCGGGATTCTTGACAGACTGTACGACCTTTACGTAGTCGCGACCGGAGCCGGCGTTAGCCGCACGTTGTCCGGTACGGGAGTTCTTTGATACCTTAGCCATAGTTGCTTTCTTTTAATCGGAAAACGGCCGGGGGCCGCCAACGGTTGAGGTGATTACTTGATTTCCCGGTGGAGCGTCATGCGACGCAGGTTCGGGTTGTACTTTTTCAGTTCGAGGCGACCGGGGGTGTTCTTCCGGTTCTTCTCGGTGACGTAGCGGCTGGTGCCGGCCACGTTGGTTTCTTTCTGTTCGGTGCACTCCAGAATGATCTGGTTGCGGTTTCCTTTGCTCTTCTTAGCCATGGTGACGGAGGATTACAGCTTAACGCCGGTTTCGATGCCTTTGCTTTCCAGCTTCTTCACGAAAGCGTATACGCCCAGCTTGTTGATGGTACGCATGGCGCTGGTGGATACTCGCAGCGTTACGAACTTGTCGAGCTCGGGTACGAAGAAGCGCTTCTTCTGGATATTGGGAACGAAGCGGCGCTTGGTCTTCCGGTTGGAGTGGCTGACGTGGTTACCGCTGATCGGCTTTTTTCCCGTGAGTTTACAGACTTTAGACATAGCGAAATGGCGTTGCTATCGATAATATCCACCTGGTGAGGGCGGAAAAAAAAAGCAGACCGCAGCCTGCTCTGAAATGTTGGTGACCGCGTCAGGATTCGAACCTGAAACCTCTTGATTCGTAGTCAAGTGCTCTATCCAGTTGAGCTACGCAGCCAAACGCCCCTTTCGGAAGCGGTCGCAAAGGTAAGTATATCTTTTTTATTGACCAAATACCCGGACCAGAAAAAGATTTTAGGATTGTCTTTCCAGGGCCCAGTTCAGCAAGCCGCCGACGGCATCGATGGCCGTATGGAGCAGGATCAGGGGCCACAGGGTACCCGTCTGATAGAAAAAGAAACCGAATAGCAGGGCCATGGCAACAATCTTCACTACGGCACGGGCACCCTGGTAATAATGCGCCACGCCGAAGGATACGGCCGGGATGAACAGCGTAGCCACCACCGCCCACGGTTCGGTACTGCCGAGGCTTTCGCGCAAGTAGGTGATCATGAATCCCCGGTAGACGATCTCCTCGCCTACCCCGGCCGCGACGCACAGGAAAAGGAAGTGGAGGTACTGGCCGCCATTGACGGGTAAGAAGCCCAGTTCCCTGAACTTTTTCCGGGTATCGGCCTGTCGTTCCGGGTTACCGATCTCACCGTATAGATCGATGGCATATAGCGCCAGGAAACCGAATATTACCCCCACCGCCACCGGATCGTAGGGCAGCGCGCCCCACCCTAAGCCCAGTTCGGCGAAGGGGCGACCGGCAACGTACCATACGATAAGCACCAGGGCCGCCAGACTAAGCAAAAGCGCCCCGTTGGCGTAGTACATACGGACCTTCAGTCCGGCGGACCAGTACAGTGGTCCCGCCGAAGATCGCTTGCTCGCCGTGGCGAACAAGACCAGCGGCAATACTACGCCTAGTAAGGCAAACACGATATGTAGGGCTAGGGACACGGCGCAAAATACGGCGTCGCCCTACCTTTGAAAGCTTTTGTAGTCCGAAGAAGAATACACCCCCCTTGCAAGCAGCCGTCCTCTTCAATCTTTTCGAATTCCGAACCGGCGTGTGGCTCGCCAAAGCCTACATCGTCGGCCTCGATGCGGCAAGCCGGCCCCACGTAATACACACGGCGGCTCACCCCGGCAGCGCTGCGGGATACGGGATTGAAGCCGACGGACCGCTGGAAGAAGCATTGCGGCTGGCGGAACAACTGCGGGAAAAAGCGATCACCGAACACTTCCGGAAGGGAGCCAAAAAAATGCCGACGCTAGCGGGATTGATCAAGCCCGACAGCAAAGAGCGCGAAGCGGTACTGCGGCATATCCACGCCCGCTCCGCCCGGCTCCTCGAAATGTGCCGGCAGCACGGCTACTACCTGACAGCCAATCTCGATACGCGTTCCGCTCCATTTCCCCACCTGCTCGCACCCGAGGAATCGGCCTGGATACCGCTGCTCGGCTTTCGGTTGCTGGAGGATAAACTGGAGTACCGGCTGCGGTTAAAAAGTCCGGACGGGGAAGAGCGGACGATCCGGCATCTCGATCCGCGGGTGATCACCAACCGACCGGCACCGGGGTGGATACTAACCGGTAAGCGGCTGGTGCGCCTATGGGGATTGAAGGGGGATGCCGTTCGGCCGTTCCTAACGCGGGACGTGGTGGAAATCGCTCCGGCCAAAATCGGTAAGTATTTACGGGATTTCGTTGCACCTGCGGCCCGGCGCCATGAATTATCGATCGAGGGCTTTGCGTACGAAACCCTGCACGCCCCGGACGGTCTGCGCGTGGAAGCCCGCCCCCACCCCTTCTCGGAACGCTACCTCATTTACGCCTGGCTACGCTACGGGACGCAAGCGTTCGCCTTCGGCGACCCCGAACCGGTAGCCGTGACCCACACCATGTCTCCACCCTTTAGCATGACCCGGATCGTTCGGTCGTTTCCCGCCGAGGCCGACCGCCTGGGCGGGCTTATCGAGGCCGGCCTCTCACCCCTGGAAGGAAACGAGGCACTGTCCGTATCGCCCCGGCCCGGACCGTACGATAACCTGCGGTGGCTGCTCGAACGGGCCGAGGCGATGCGGGCGGAGGGCATCGAGGTCGTCATCCCGGGGGAGGATGGGCATCGGTACACCGAGACGACCGGCCACCTGACGATTTCCGCCGAGGAAAGGGGGGACTGGCTCGACCTCCGCGGCACGGTCACCGTTGGCGCTTTCGAGATCCCCTTCGTGTCGCTGGTACGCTACTTACGCGAGGGCGAGCGTCGGTATCAGCTTCCGGACGGCTCGCTTTTCCTTATACCGGAAGAATGGTTCACTACGTACGGTCCGGGTTTCGAGCTCGCCCGCGTGGAGGGTGGTCGGGTAAGCATGGCCCGTAGTCAGGCGCCCTTGCTGGAACGTGCCGCCATTCCCCTTGCGGGTGCAGTCACCGTCGCTCCCGCCGTAGCGGAAGTGTCCCCACCCGGAAGCCTGCGCGCCCGCCTGCGGCCCTACCAGCTGGAGGGCGTGCGCTGGTTGGTCCAGCACTATCACGAGCGGCTGGGTGCCTGCCTGGCCGACGACATGGGCCTGGGGAAGACCCTGCAAACCATCGCGGTACTGCTCTATGCGAAAGAAAGATTAGCCGAAACCGAAGCGCCACCCGCCCTGCAGATGGACCTGTTCGCCGTTGGCGGGGCGGACGAGCGGTTTCTTCGACCGCTACGGGCGCTGATCGTGCTGCCCGCCTCACTGGTTTACAACTGGGCCGCCGAAATACGCCGGTTCGCACCTAGTCTGACGGTACAGATCAACATCGGGACCCGCCGGTTGCGTGACGAACGGGTACTAGGTCGCTTCGACGTCGTCCTCACTACGTACCAGACCGCCCTGCGCGATAAAGACGTCCTCGGCCGGATCGACCTGGAATACATCGTGCTGGACGAAAGCCAACAGATCAAGAACCGCCAGAGTAAGGTATTCCGTGCCCTAAGCGAGCTGGAAGCCCGCCACCGGATCAGCCTTTCCGGCACGCCCATCGAGAATTCCCTTTCCGACCTCTGGTCGCAGATGCAATTCATCAATCCGGGGCTGCTGCGGGGGTACGCTTTTTTCAAAAAGACGTTTATCGTTCCGATCGAGGTACACGACGATGCCCTGAGAAAACAGCAGTTGCGGGAGTTGGTGGGCCCCTATCTCCTCCGGCGTACGAAGGCGGAGGTAGCCCCCGACCTGCCGGACCTGGACATTCAGCTTTGCTACTGCCCGATGAGCAAGGAGCAGCAGCGTATCTACGAACAGGAGCGGTCGGCCGCCCGCAACGCCTTACTCGGGACGGCACCGGAAGCGGAGCGGGGCAGCTACAAATTGCTGGTCATTCAGGCACTGACCCGCTTACGGCAGATCGCGAACCACCCGATCATTGCCGAACCCGATTACGATAAAGACAGCGGGAAGCTCACCGAGGTGCTGGAGCAGTGGGAAACCATCCGTCGTTCGGGCCATAAGGTGTTGATCTTCAGCAGCATGGTACGCTATCTGGAGCTTTTTCGCGCGCATCTGGAAGCGAAGGGGCACCGCTACGCCTGGCTTACCGGCTCGGTAGAGAGCCAGCAACGGGCCAGGGAAGTGGAACGATTCCAGACCGAAGCGGAAGTGGGCACCTTCTTCATCAGCATTAAAGCCGGGGGGACGGGCTTGAATCTGACCGCGGCCGATTATGTGTTCATCCTTGACCCGTGGTGGAACCCCACCACGGAGGAGCAGGCGATCGCCCGGGCCCACCGGATCGGCAGGAGCGGCAAAGTCATCGCGCGCAAGTTCCTTACGCGGGGGACGTTAGAAGAAAAGATCTACCAGCTGCAACAACGGAAGCGTCAGCTGGCGGAAGACATCATCGGCAGCGGTGAGACGCTGGACCTGGACCGCAGTGAAATCGCTTTTCTGCTCGGGGACGCGGATCAGTAGGGGAACGTGATCTCCCACGGGAGTCGCCTGCCGATCGGTGGTTGAATAGCAAATCGGGCCCGCAGCCGGGTGGCCCGCCCGTCTCCCCGGGAAAATTTTA
Organism: Neolewinella xylanilytica; assembly: GCF_002934605.1. Lineage (GTDB taxonomy): Bacteria > Bacteroidota > Bacteroidia > Chitinophagales > Saprospiraceae > Neolewinella > Neolewinella xylanilytica. The sequence goes on along the minus strand of NZ_PTJC01000006.1, from coordinate 1,103,562 downwards.
AACATGGGCTAACTTGTGCGATATGAACGAAGAGGATCTGATCGAGGATGACGCCGTGGACACGGAGGATCCGCCCATACTCGGCGACTGGAAAACTATCTACGCGATCGTGTTGGTTTTACATTTGATCCTCCTAATTGCTTTCTACCTGTTTTCCCGTGCCTATACGGTTTGACCGGCACTCACCCCTAGCTTTTAACGACGATCTATGACTCTTCTCGACTGGCTGGTAATGACCGGCACCCTGACCGCGATCGTGGTGTACGGTGTGTATAAAACCCGGCAGGTCGACAACGTCAAAAGCTATTTGCTCGGGGATCGCGACTTAAAATGGTGGACGATCGGGCTATCCGTAATGGCTACCCAGGCGAGCGCGGTCACCTTCCTGAGCACCCCCGGCCAGGCTTACAATGACGGACTGGGGTTCGCACAGTTTTACTTCGGCTTGCCGATCGCGATGGTCATCCTTTGCATCTTCGTGCTCCCCATCTATTACCGACTAAAGGTCTATACGGCCTACGAATACCTCGAGGGGCGCTTCGATTTGCGGGTACGGACGCTCACGGCGCTGCTCTTCCTCCTCCAACGCGGCCTGGCGGCGGGCATTACGATCTACGCGCCGGCCATCGTGCTGTCGACCATCCTGAACTGGCCACTCAGCGTAACGATTCTCGTTATCGGGGCGGTGGTGATTTTTTACACGGTCGTGGGCGGCACGAAAGCCGTGTCGGTAACCCAGAAACAGCAGATGATCGTCATCCTGTTGGGGATGTTCGTGGCCGGGGTGGTTGTAGTGCTGAAGCTTCCGGAGGGGATCGGTTTCGGCGATGCCATCGGGGTGGCCGGTCACCTGGGCAAGCTGCAGGTGGTTGATCTGGAGTTCGATCTGAACGACCGCTACAACATATGGTCGGCCCTGCTGGGGGGAACCTTCCTCTTTTTATCCTACTTCGGGACGGATCAGTCGCAAGTACAACGCTACTTGTCTGGCAAGAGCCTGGCGGAAAGTAGACTGGGCTTGTTGTTTAACGGGATCTTTAAGGTGCCCATGCAGTTTTTGGTCCTGATGGTGGGTATCCTCGTTTTCGTCTTCTTCTTGTTCCAACCCCCGCCGGTGCACTTTAACTCGGCGAACCTCGACAAACTCCGGGAATCGGAATACCGCCCCCAGCTGGAGGAGTTGGAAGCGGAGTACGCGACCATCGGAGAGGAAAACCGCTTGGCGAGCGTAGCGATGGCCGACGCGCTGCGCCGGGACGACGAACCGGAGATCGCCGGCGCGCGGGCGGAAATGGAACGGACGCTGGAGAACCGGCGGGCGATCGCCGCGGAGGTGGATTCGTTGATCACCCGCTTCGATCCGGAGTTGATTACCGAAGACCGGGATTACGTATTCATCACCTTTATTACGAGTTACCTGCCGGTGGGACTGGTGGGGCTACTGTTGGCCGTGATCTTCTCCGCGGCCATGTCTAGCACCAGTTCGGAACTCAACGCCCTGGCGACCACCAGCGTCATTGATATTTACCGGCGATCGCTGGTCACCGACCGGGACGACGCCCACTATCTCCGGGCAAGCAAGCTGTTTACCGTCGGCTGGGGCATCGTGGCGCTTAGCTTCGCGGCAGTGGCCAACCTGTTCGACAACCTGATCCAGGCGGTGAACATCATTGGCTCCCTATTCTACGGAGCTATCCTGGGCATCTTTGTCGTGGCCTTCTTCTACAAGCGAGTGGGCGGCAGGGCGGTCTTTAAGGCGGCGTTACTGGGCCAGTTGTTCGTCAGCGTCACTTTCGTTCTCAGCTGGCTAGAAATCATCGACCTGGCCTTTCTGTGGCTCAACCTTATCGGATGCGTATTGACGGTGATCTTTGCCCTGGCCCTGGAGAATTCGGATAAGTCGGCTACCTTGACCGGCGCGGAGGAAATCTGAGACCACTTCGTGCTTCCTTCATGAAACCACACTGGCTCGTAGGCTTGGCTTTATTACCCGTCGGATACGTTGCGCGAAAGCTGCGGAACGATCCGCAGTTCGGTGCCTCCCTCGCTGAGATGAAGCAAAACGATTACCAGGGAACAACCGCCTGGAAAATGGGCCGCTTCCGCAACATCGACAAGACAAAGCTGCAGGAAGACTTGCGCAGTCTTATGGGTGATTTACTCGGCTACCTCAAGGCAAAAAACACCCAGCCCACCGAGCCCCTCCCGGTGGCGGAGGCGGGGGAACGCACCCACCCGGACCCGGACACGGACTACCTCACCTGGTACGGTCATTCGGCCATTCGCCTGGAAACGGGCGGGAAAACCCTGCTGATCGATCCGATGCTCGGGGAATGGGTGGCCCCGGTTCCCTTCCTGGGGCACCGCTTTCCGTACGAGGACTATCACCCGCTGAAGCATATCGGGACCATCGACCTGATCATGTTTTCCCACGATCACTATGACCACCTGGACTACGATACGTTGATGGCCGTCAAGGATCGCACCCAGGCTTACCTGGTGCCCCTGGGCATCGGTGCTCACCTGCGCAGTTGGGGAATCGCGGCGGATAAGATCACCGAGATCGACTGGTGGGAAACGGTGAAAATACAGGGACTCACCATTACGGCTACGCCCGCTCGCCACTTTAGCGGGCGCAGTCCTGCCACCCGTAATAAGACCCTGTGGTGCGGCTTTGTCATCCAGACCGCGAAACAAAAGATTTACTTCGGTGGTGACAGTGGCTACGGACGCCATTTCCAGGAGATCGGCCAGCGGTTCGGCCCCTTTGACCTGACTATGCTCGATTCCGGCCAGTACCACGATCGCTGGAAGAACGTGCACATGCAGCCGGAGGAAGCCCTGCGGGCCAATCGGGAACTGGGTGGAAAGCAATTGCTTCCCATTCACTGGGGAGGCTTTAGTCTGTCGGACCACCCCTGGTACGACCCCGTGGAACGCATCGTGGCCGCCGATACGGAGCAATGCGTATTGACGCCCATGATCGGACAGCGGTTTACCGTCGGAGATGGTACCGACTGCCGCAATAAGTGGTGGAACACCAGCGGACTGATCCGCCAGGAGTGAACCCCGGGCCGCCCGGATGTTTACTACCTTTGCGGAGTAAACGCCAAGAATATGTTTGACAACCTGAGTGATCGCCTGGAAGGGGCCTTCAAATCGCTGACCGGTGACAACAAGATCACCGAGATCAACGTGGCTACCAGTCTGAAAGAGATTCGTCGCGCCCTCGTGGCAGCCGACGTCAACTATAAAATTGCCAAAGAATTCACCGACAAGGTGAAGGAAAAGGCCCTCGGTACGGAGAACGTACTGAAGGCGGTGAAGCCCGGCCAGCTGATGGTCAAAATTGTCCAGGACGAGCTCACCGAGCTGATGGGCGGGCAGTCCGTGGGCATCAACGCCAAGGGAGATCCCGCCGTCATCCTGATCGCCGGCCTCCAGGGTTCGGGAAAGACGACGTTCAGCGGCAAACTGGCCAAGTTTCTACAGGAAAAGCGGAAGCAGAAAGTGCTGCTTACGGCCTGTGACGTGTACCGTCCGGCCGCCATCGATCAGCTGACCGTTCTCGCCGGGCAGGTGGGCGCCGATATCTATAAGGAACCGGAAAATAAAAATCCGGTGGAGATCGCGCTTAAGGCGATCGAGCACGCCCGGCAGAAGAAATACGATGTCGTTATCGTCGACACGGCCGGCCGGCTATCCGTCGACGAGAAGATGATGCAGGAGATCAGCGACGTGCGGCAGGCAATCAGCCCCCACGAGACCCTCTTCGTCGTCGATTCGATGACCGGGCAGGATGCCGTGAATACCGCCAAGGTGTTCAACGATCGTATCGACTACGACGGCGTCGTGCTCACGAAACTCGACGGTGACACCCGTGGTGGAGCGGCCCTTTCCGTCAAGTACACCGTTGGCAAACCCATCAAGTTCGTCAGCACCGGCGAGAAGATGGATGCCCTCGACGTCTTCCATCCCGACCGGATGGCACAGCGTATCCTCGGCATGGGCGACATCATCTCCTTCGTGGAGCGGGCCCAGGACCAGTTCGACGAGGAGGAGGCCAAGCGCCTAGAGAAGAAGATGAAGAAGAACAAGTTCGACTTCAACGACTTCCTCAGCCAGCTAGCTCAACTGAAGAAGATGGGCGATATGAAGAGCCTGCTGAACATGATACCGGGTATGTCGAAGGCGATGAAAAATATCGACATCGACGACAGCGCCTTTACTCGCGTGGAGGCCATCATTCATAGCATGACGCCCGAAGAGCGCCGCAGTCCGGAATTGCTGAACCTGAGCCGCAAAAAGCGAATTGCCCGCGGTTGTGGCCAGGGTATGGACGACGTCAACCGCTTCATCAAGCAGTTCGACCAAATGCGCAAGATGATGCACAAACTGTCGAACAACCCGATGATGGCGCAGATGGCCGGTAATTTCAAAGGCCGCCGGTAGGTCACCACTGAAGGTTAGGGCAATACCAGCAGTTCTTACGTATAGAACCAGACAATGCGTGCCCTTTTGCTCCAGCGTACCCTGAACGTCCAGGCTTAAAGCAATCTATGGAGATACCCGTTTTCAGGTAGTTCCATTGACTGAGATAGTTTGCCCGTCCATTTGGTAACCGCATTGACGGAAATACGGCAATCCGATGTTCCCCCCGTGCTAAATAGCCAAGGAGCCCTTCGTAGATACCGCGGAGTGGAAGGCACATCCCATGTGCCGCCAACCAGAACGTTTCGATCGTCGAATGATGGATGCTCTTTAAAGAGCACTGTTGGGTTTGAGCAGCCTGGCCCGAACGCTTGTCCCACGCCCCTATTTTATCCACGAATCTCGTTGCCTGACATGGGGTGGCTAAAAAACAATAACACGATTTTCGGTGATCATCCGCCCATTTTAAAGGATTAACGGGGTTTTGCCGCCAATTTTCACCACATGGCCTAAAGCTTTTTAACGGAAGGGTAATAATCTTTCCGGTAGGTCCGTTTTTAAGGCGAGTTCAATGATAAATTGGAATCGCGCTACATAGCTTTCATGTATGTAGTAATCGTGTTTTGTTCATAGTGTCTCTCTAGCGTCGGTGCTCGGTCCAGTTTTTGGAAATGATTTAGGCTTATTTCGGATCCGAGCACCGACTCCACTACTTTCAAAAGCAGCGCGCACCCGGGTGCCAAACGCTGCTCACCGGGGTACACCCGGGCGAAAGCAAGCGGTAAGCTTACCGCGTGGTAGACAGATAATCATGCAACAAACCAAGAGCTTTACCTACGGACCCCTTAGCCAAGGGATTACGTAGGAGTGTTGTGTTCAAATTCATAGTGTCTCTCTAGCGTCGGTGCTCGTTTCGGTTCAGGAAATGACTTCAAGAATTATTCCGAATCGAGTGCCGACCCACTATTCCCGGTAACCCCCACCCCGTACATCCCTGCTCACCACCCATGCTGCGCTGACGGTGATTTTCGCGTCCTTACCTAAGGGACGAAAAATTATCCCGCCGGCAAATAAGAAGTTAGTAACGTAGGTCGTTGAGTTTCCGCATACCGTCCCCAAGTTTTAACCATCGGGTTAAAGCGGGCTATGCCAGAGCTAACCCTTCTTTGATATTCCGCGTTCAGGTTTTTTCGGCGACGATTTATCGCCAACACATCGGCAGTCTTACCCTCCCGGTCAACACCGAGGAGCGGTAAGATCGCTGACTGTTTGTTACTCCAGCCATATCGCGCCGATATTCGCTTCCCATAGCTGGCGATTGAAAGCTGGTACCCGCTCGTTCAACAGCTGATCCCCCTTTACCTTCAGTTGCTGCCACTCCTGATTCAGTAATTCCAAGCGCTCCCGGGTCGCGTCGTTAACGCGGGGCAGGCCACTTTCGGCGTGGTTCAGCACGAAAAGGTAATTCGCCGTAAATCGGTTGGGAAAGTTCTCTACGTCGTCGTAGGCTTTCGACTTTCGCTGGATCATGAGGTCGTCCCAGTTCGTCACCTCCGATTGTAAATCCCGCGCTTTGGCGAGCAGTTCGGTATGCCCCTCCTCTTCCAGTTTGGTCGTGAGGCGCCCGAGTTGTTGATTGATCGCGTGGAGCTCGTTCACCATCCCGTGCATTTCGTTGAAATTCCCTTCCGCTTCCGACATGAAGGCATCGTAATCGACGTACGCTTCCGGCGTCAGATCGTAAGTGGGGTTGGGTTGCACCAATACCTGCGCTGTTTCGGAAGTAGTTCCTACGGTTAACTTGGCCGAGTAGGTACCGGGCCCGACGCGACGTCCGCGGAAACTGCCCTCAATGTAAGCAGCAGGGGCACCGGTCAACGATCCATGCCGCAGGTCCCACACGAAACGGTTCAGTCCCGCCGCGGCCGGCAGCTCGGTGGGAGCGGGCGGGCCACCGGCGTACGTTTCCGCCGCCGGTTGATCGCTGGTGAATTCCCGAACGACCTTTCCCGCCTGGTCGGTGATGGTCAATGTGACGGTGGCGGAATCCTGGTTCGGCGGTAGCGTATAGTAGATCACCGCACCGCTAGCGGGGTTGACGCCTTCCAAGAGGTCGGTACCGTCGAAGGTCGCCTGACTCCGGTCCATTTGGCTCCGGTGATTGCCTAAAATGACCGGGGCGGGCGTATACAGTTGCACGCTCCGGGGCGTACCGTCGTATTGCCGGACCAGCTCCAGGTCGTCGAGGATCCAGAATGCCCGCCCGGAGGTCGCAACAATCAGGTCGTCATGCGCCACCAGCAGATCGGTAATGGGCGTCACCGGCAGATTCAGGTTGAACCGCTGCCAGTGCTCCCCACCGTCAAAACTGGCAAAGAGCCCCGCTTCCGTTCCGGCGAACAGCAGGTCCTCGCGCTCGGTATCCTGACGCACCACGCGCGTGTACGCACCGGCGGGTAAGTCGCCGGTGATCTCCGTCCAGGCCTTGCCGGAGTTCGTTGTTTTCAGCAGCCGGGGGCGGTGATCGTTAAATTTGTAACGGGTGGTGGCGATAAAGGCCGTACCGGGGTCGTGGGGCGATACATCGATGGCGTTGACCAATGTTTCGCCCTGCCCCTCCGGCGTAACGTCCTCCCAACTGTCTCCGCCATTGCGCGTCAACTGGACTTTACCGTCGTCGGTGCCAACCCAGATCACCCCGGCTTCGTGGGGGGAGTCGGTGACGTAGCTGATGGTGCCGTAGTTCTCCGCGCCGACCGCCTCGTTCGTGTAGGGCCCGCCGCCGGGTCCCAGCTTATCGTCCTGGTTCCGGGTTAGATCCGGGCTAACTTCCTCCCAGCTTTTGCCCATATCCCGGGTTCGAAGCAGGATTTGGGAGGCATGGTAAAAGGTGTTGGGCTCGTGGCGGGAACGGATGATCGGCGCATTCCAGTTGAAGCGATATTTCATGTCCCGGGCTTCCCGACCCAGGTACTGGATCGGCGCGGCCATGATGTTCGTGCTTGCTTTCGCTTCGTTATCCAGCACTTCGATGGTTCCCAGATAGCTCCCCCCCAGTACGTAACGGGGGTTGTCTGGATCGAAAGCGAGAAAGGCACTTTCCCCCCCGGCGGAGGGCGACCAGTCCTGGCGCGCGATCCCCGAGCTCCCGGGTGACATGCTGGCGATCGCTACCGAAGTATTATCCTGCTGCCCGCCGTAAATACGATAAGGATATTGGTTGTCGACATTGATCCGGTAGAACTGCCCGGTGGGCATATTATCCTGGGTCGACCAGCTTTCCCCGTAGTCGAAGCTTATGGCTGCTCCCCCGTCATTAGCGATGCAGAGGTTGCGGGGATTGTTGGGGTTGATCCACAGATCGTGGTAATCGCCGTGGGTTCCGCTGATCTCCTCCCAGGTTTTGCCGCCGTCAATGGAGCGCAGGGCATCCGCGCTGAGGACGTAGACGACGTTCTCATTCGTTGGGTCGACGAATACTTCGGTGTAGTACCAGGCCCGCTGGGTGAGTCGGTTGTCATCGCTTACCCGGGTCCAGCTTGCTCCCGCGTCCTCGCTCACGAATAAGCCGCCCTTGTCGGCGTTCGAATCGCTTTCAATGAGCGCGTAAACTTTGTCGGTATTCGACTGAGCTACCGCGACGGCCATTTTACCCATTTCTTCCGGCAGGCCGTCGGTCATTTCCTCCCACGTATCGCCACCATCGATGGATTTATAGAGTCCGCTGCCCGGGCCACCGCTGACCACCTGCCACGGCAGCCGCTGGTGGTGCCACATGGCCGCGTATAGCTCCCGGGGGTTCGAGCGGTTCAGGCTCAGCTCGACCGCCCCGGTCAGGTCGTTGACGAAGAGTAGCTTTTCCCAACTCTCCCCGCCGTCGGTAGATCGGTACACCCCGCGTTCTTCGTTGCCCCCGTAAAGCTGCCCCTGGGCCGCGACGTAAACCAGATCGGGGTTGTCGGGATGAACGAGGACGCGGGATATGTGCTGGGTATTTTCCAGGCCCAGGTGCCGCCAGCTTTTTCCGCCGTCGGTAGATTTATACACTCCGTCGCCGTGGGAAGTCATCACCCCTCGGGGGGCGTGTTCGCCCATGCCCACGTACACCACCCGGGGGTTGCTACGGGAGACGGCTACGGCCCCCACCGAACCGGTTCCGAAGTAGCCGTCGGAAATGTTTTTCCAGTGCTGCCCGGCATCGGTGGTCTTCCATACCCCACCCCCGGTGGTACCCATGTAATAGGTCAGGGGATCGCCCGCCACGCCGGTGGCGGTGACGGAGCGGCCTCCACGAAAGGGCCCGATGTTCCGGTACTTCAGGGGTTGAAAAAATTCAGCTAGTTCGGAACTGTCCGCGTTGGGCTGGGCCCAGGCCCAGGAACAGAGAAGGAGCAGGCCGATCGTTACGTAGGATTTCATCTGTGGGGATTAAGCCTCTAAGGTAGTGACTGACCAAAATTCGATGCTAACCCGGTTCATTGTTCTACGCTACACCCATGCTGCGGCCCGGAATGATACGGAGCATTCCACCTTGCGGTAGGCATGACCAGCAGTTCTCGCTTTAAAGCTATTGGAAGGTTACCCGAATCGGCCCGTGAGGCTTTGAACGTACGGGGGTTTGATCGGTGGATCGTCAGGCGCGTTGTCAGCTAGATCGTGCAGTACCTAAGCAGCTTGGCCCAAGCTTGTCAACCGGATTCCCCCCGCGCTAAGTAAGTAGAGCGCCCTTCCCCAGCTACCGCCGAGGGGAGGAATCCGGCCCGGGTTAGCGGATGCACCACCGGAAAGTATGCCCTTCGAATGGAGCATGACCACGGGGAGGAATGGCTACGGTACGACCGAAGGGCAAGAATCCTGCATACCGCCGCTGCTGCAATACCCAAAAGTGAGAACGGCGGGATTAGCATTAAATACACAAAACAATCCCGATTAATCACAACGTTAAAGTCTGGAGATGGTATACCGGGATAAGCCGATTTAGCAACTTTCGGCATACCTTGTGAAGGCTCGGATAATACGGTGATACCTAATGCCTTTTTGACTTTAGGTATCCGCCAATAAGCGTATCTATCCATAGCGTAGGCTTACCTATACATGTATCCCCCCCATTTAGCCGCAATATGCGCCCGCTTGGTCATACCGTTATAAGTGCATTCCTCGCTGTCCTGGTAGTATCCTGTGACCCGAATACCAACGAACCGCTACCCCCCGACGGGCTCCCCGGGGAATGGAAAATGGTATCTTCTACGGGATTGATCACCTACCTCTCCCAGGATCCGGCCGAAGCTTCGCGATTTATCGATACGCGCATGATCGAGCCATCGAATTACCGGATAAGCTTTCACGAAAATCCCCAGGAAATCACTTCCCTGGGAGCTACTACCCTGGAACGGACCCGCAGGAACAGCGGCGAGCGCGATACCCTAATCAGCGCCGGAGCCATTTCCGGCAAAGTAAGCTGGGAACTCGCGGGGTCGACGCTCACGCTTACCGACGAGCAAGGGTATCGCCAAGAGTCAACGGTCATTACCCTGAACGAAGGTGAATTGGCGATTGCTTACGATGTCGTCGATTCCTTCTACATGCCCTATTTCCTGACCCGCAGTCAGGCCACCCAGATCTATGAGCGTAGGTGACCCTTCCCTATGGATCGGCCGCCTATTTGCATTTATTCTTTACACATACTCACCCCTTTACACTATGCGCACCCTCGTATGCCTCCTGTTTTGTCTTCCCTTCCTCTTCACTTCCTGCGAAAAGGACGAGGTCAGTCCCTATACTGGCGAAATCGTCGGAACCTGGCGGATGGAATCCGGATCGGGAGGTGGACAAATCACCACCTCCTTCGGCGGAACTGAATTCAAATCCGATTTGACCCTTCTGATGGTTCAGCCAACCACGTACGAAATTCAGTTTACCACCGCCAAACAGTTTAACGTCAGCGGTTCACTGAATATGGAAATGACCTTCGATATGCTAGGTCAGACGACCACCCAGGTCGTGGGCATGTCCGATCTTTTCTCCGATGGAACCTTTGAGGTTACCGGCGACAAAATGGTACTAACGGCTAATCAAGGAGATAACCGCCAGGAAGTCACCATCGTCACCCTCACGGATACCGAGCTGCAAATCGAAGCGAAGGGGGCCGTTACCCGGACCGTCGCGGGAGCATCAACGGTAACCGATCAGGTAATCGATTATCGCTTCGTACGGGTAAATTAGTTTCAAGGATCGAAGTAGGGAGGAGCTAGGACGCTGTCAGCGTGGTGCCCAACAGCTGGATGGAAGTTCAGCCCACTGGACCTGGCGGGTCTTTACCCCTGAGGTGTCCGGGGCAGGTAAGGTTTTCATTACGGCCGCCCGGCGCCGCCATGGCAAGTCATAGCCCGCCCTTAGGGATCGCGCAACAATAAGTTATGCCCCTGGATACTTGTTCTTTTACGTGCTAGCTTCGTTAAAAAGCCTCGACGAAGCGGGGCTTCGCCTACGTTTTTTGCCTCGCTAGCACGCAAAATAACTTCGTCCCAGATGGCACACTTATAATTGCGCGATCCCTTACTTCGGTCCTTGACCACATTAGCACCCGCGAAATACGGGGTCATTCACTCCTATCGCGCGGCGATGAATATATTGGTGTCCGGTTTGAAGCATGCCCTATGACCCTCGACGCCCACCAACATTTCTGGAACTACGACCCCGTTCGCGACGCCTGGATCGACGAATCCATGCAAGCCATCCGGCGTGATTTTCTGCCCCCGGACCTGCAGCCACTCCTCGCCGATAATGGCATTGACGGATGCATCGCCATACAGGCGGACCAGTCGCTTGCGGAAACCGACTTCCTACTGCAGCTGGCGCGGCAACATTCATTTATCCGGGGTGTCGTGGGCTGGGTAGACCTTTGCGATCCGGGGGTGAAGGAGCAACTGGAACGCTACGATGACGCCGACCTGCTAGTGGGCATGCGGCACGTCGTACAGGCCGAGCCGCCGGGCTTTATGGACCGCCCGGACTTCCGGCGGGGTATTTCGGCACTCCGGGAATTCGGGTTGACGTACGATATCCTGATTTACCACCACCAGCTGGCGGAAAGTATTCGGCTGGTCGCCGCCTATCCCGATCAGCCCTTCGTACTCGACCACCTCGCCAAGCCGGTCATCGCCGGCCAACCCGACCGGGAATGGCGGAACCAGATCGAGTCACTGGCCGGCCACGAGCAGGTATACTGTAAGCTATCCGGCATGGTGACGGAAGTCCACGACCGGAACTGGACGCCGCAACTGCTACAGCCCTACATCGAAGTGGTGTTGGAGGCCTTCGGGCCGGAGCGGGTGATGTACGGTTCCGACTGGCCGGTCTGCCTCGTGGCCGCCGAATACAGTGCGCAGCTGCGGGCACTTGAATTTGCCTGTGCAGCGCTGTCCGAATCCGAAAAACACGCGATTTTCGGAAAAAATGCCGCCGGATTTTACGGTATTGGCAACCCCTCACTAGATTGAGCTTCCCAGAGCAAGCTATGACCCGACTGTACGCACTCCTGACGGCCGGCCTGTTGGTCGCCCTGATTGGCCCCCAATCCTGCGCTCCGCCGCCCCCTGCCCCACCCGAGCCCTACGGCGCGCTGCCCACCCAAGCGCAGCTGGAGTGGCTAGGCATGGAAACGAACGCCTTTATCCACTTCACCACCAACACGTTCACCAACCTGGAATGGGGTTTCGGCGACGAGCAGCCGGAAATTTTCAATCCCACCGACCTGAATACCGATCAGTGGATGGACGTACTGAGCGGGGCCGGCTTCAAAGGGGTTGTCCTGACCGGCAAGCACCACGACGGCTTCGTGTTGTGGCCAAGCGAGTATACCGACCATTCGGTAGAGGAGTCGCCGTGGATGAACGGGGAAGGGGACCTCGTTAAAATGGTGGAGGAAAGCGCCCGCAGCCACGGTATGAAGTTCGGTATTTACCTCTCCCCGTGGGACCGCAACCGCGCCGACTACGGCGACAGCTCCTACGTAGCCTACTACCGCAACCAGCTGACCGAAGTCTTCGAAAATTACGGTCCGATCTTCGAAATGTGGTTCGACGGGGCCAACGGCGGCGACGGCTACTACGGCGGTGCCAACGAGACCCGCGCCATCAACGGCCGCTACTACTACGACTGGCCAACCACCCTGGGCATGGTGCGCGAACTGCAACCCGACCCGTCGACCATCATTTTCAGCGACGCCGGCCCCGACATCCGCTGGGTGGGCAACGAGCGCGGCTACGTCGGCGACCCGAACTGGAATACCATCGATACCGATACGATTTATGCCGGAAAGGCCGGAATCGAAGAGCTGCTAAATCACGGCACTCCCGGGGCGAAGTCCTTCATCCCCGCCGAGGTCGACGTTTCCATCCGGCCCGGTTGGTTCTACCATCCGGAGGAGGACGACCGGGTAAAGACGGCGGAAGAACTCTTCGAAATCTACCTGACTTCGGTGGGTCGCGGCTCCGTCTTATTGCTTAACGTACCGCCGGACCGCCGCGGACTGATCCACGAAAACGACGTGGCCAGTCTTCGGCGCTGGCGGCAGCTGATCGATTCCACCTTCGCCACCGACCTGGCAGCCGACGCGGTAGCCAACGCCGATCACTACCGGGGCAACCACGAGGACTTTTCGGCCGCCATGCTGCTCGACAATGACCCCGAGACCTATTGGGCGACCGACGACTCGGCGACCATCGGACGGATCACCGTGAACCTGCTGGAACCTAAGTCCATCGCCTACGTCCACCTGCAGGAGTATCTACCCCTCGGACAGCGCATCGCCGGTTTCCGGGTGCTGGCAAACGTGGGCGGACGGATGAAGGAGATTGGATCCGGACAGACGGTAGGATACCAGCGCATCTTACCCGTCGAGCGAACCACCACCAGTGAGGTAATCGTCGAAATCACCGAGGCGCTGGCTCCCCCTACCCTTTCCCGCCTTTCCATCTACTGAGTTTTCGGATTGCGCCGGGGCGCGGGAAAAAAGGCTTACCACGAAATGCTTTAGCTTTACCTCCGTTTACAACCTATTCCGGCCGTTTCCACCGTTACCGCCGCAGTACCGCTCACTAACCGAAAATACCCAAATGGCCAATGATTTAGGACTTCCCCTGGAAGACAGCCCCTATCGACTCGACGATAATCCGCCCATCTTCATACTGGGCTGTCCCCGCAGCGGTACCACCTTTCTCTCCGATTGCGTAGGAGGAATCAAGGGCGTGGAAGAATACGTCGGCATCCTCGCTCCACCGCGAATGATGCATCTGATAGGAAGCATGACGGAAGACGGGGAACGGTTCGGCAACCCGAATGCCTCGGCGGTCAAAACGCTCATGCAATCCATCCGGGACATTTTTTGGCAGTCTTTCTGGCGCCGGCGATACTACCGGGGCGAACGGCTTAAAAACCTATACTACCGGAATAATTCCCTCCAGGAATTTCTCCGACCGCCAAGCATGGACGATGCCGTCTTCTGCTACAAAGAGCCCTTCCTCTGTTTCGCCGCCGAGGCCTTCGCCGAGGAGTTTACGAATGCCCGCTTCGTGCACATTATTCGGGACGGGCGAGACAACGCCGATTCCATGGTGCGCCGCTACCCCGATGCCCTGAGCGATCGCGTGCTGCAATCGCCGGAACTGACCCAGAACAAGATTTCCGAGGTTGGTCCCTACGATATGGTAGACGGCACCATCGTTCCCTGGTGGGTACCCGCCGCCGACCGGGACTCATTCATCCATGCCGACCCCTTCGTCCGCTACGCCATCATGTGGCGGGAGATGGTCCTGCGGGCGCGCCGCCTGGCACCCCTGGGGCCCGACCGCTACCTGGAGGTCAAGTACGAGGATTTCGTATCCTCCCCGATCGAAGAGGCCGAAAAGATTCTTGCCTTTCTCGGTAATCGTATGTCTCCTGCCCTGCGCAAGCGACTGGAAAAGGCCCGTACCGGGTCCATCAGTATTGCCAAGCAAAACCAGGGCGAAGAAAAGTATCGGGCCGCAACGAGTGCCGCGGAGGATCTGCTCCGGGAGTTGGGTTACGCCGTTTAGCGCTTGTCACCCACTTGCGGAATCCTGACCAAATCGGTCAGACCCGGGACGGGTAACTCAGCGAGGGCCGTAGCCACCGTTCGGGCGTTCAGTTCGGCTCCGTAGCAAGTCGTGTGGGTGTGGTCGTCCTTAAAGTAGGTGTTCCAAAGTTCCTGCTCCCCCACTCGATCGTATACCGCCGCTACCCGTTCGTTGAGATCGATGAAGAAAGCCCCTTCCTCCGTGGCTACGGTTTTCGCCCAGCCGGCGTAGGAGTCGGCAGTCCGCTCGGTTCGGCCGTTCTCCCACCGGTTGCGGGGGACCATCGAGCACACGACGGGCGTGACACCGACGGCCTTCGCCTGGCGTACGTACTGGCGAAGGTACCATCCGTACGTGCGGACCGTATCCGGCCGGCCGGTTGTGGCATCCGTTCCACTTTGCCATTCGGGGCCGGTACCGGGGAGACTTCCCCGCGCCTTGCCTGCGAAAATGGGACCGCCGTCGTTGTGACCGAATTGGATGAGCAAAAAATCACCTTCCTCCAGGCCGGCTAGCGCCTCAGCCCACAGACCTTCTTTGTAGTAGGTTTTACTGCTCCGCCCACCCCGGGCGGCGTTGACTACCTCCACGGCGCTGGAATCGAAGTACGGGCTCAGTACCTCTCCCCAACCGCATAAATCACCATCGTCACTGCCATTGTTAACCGTGGAGTCACCGATCAACAACACTTTAGAGCGGCGGCCCTTGCTGCGAACGGGGAAAAAAGCGGAGGGCCGGTGGGCCGCTTCCGCTAAGTTGGCTAGTTCCCGGACGACCGTGGGCTCCCGGACCGCCAGATCGTTGGCTTCCCCCGGATCGTCCTCCAGATTATAGAGTTCCCAATCCAGGTCGGGGGCGGTGCGAATGGCCTTGTACGGCCCCCGGCGAATCGCCTGCTGGTAACCACCTTCGTGGAACTCCCAGTAGAAAGTGCGATCCGTCACCGGCTGCCCAGGGTCCTCGCCCGCAATCTGCGGCCATACGTTGGTGCCGTCGGTCCCCGCAGGAAGGTTTATCCCGGCGAGGGCACTCAGCGTAGGCAGCACGTCGACGAAACTCCACGGCACTTCGCTCACCGTACCGGCGGGTACGCGGCCCGGATAGCGGACGATCATCGGGGTGCGCAGTCCGCCCTCGTACATGTCCCGCTTGCGACCACGGAGCGGACCGGAACTGTCGAAACGGCCCTCCCACCGTTGGGCGGCCCCGTTGTCGGAGCAGAAGAACACGACGGTCCGATCCGCCAGGTCATTTTCCTCTAGTCGGTCGAGGAGCAGGCCCACGTCCCGGTCCAAGCGTTCGACCATCGCGGCGTAGGCCCGCTCGTCAGGTGACCAGGAAAGCGAATCCACGAAGCGGCCGAGGGTGTCGATTTCGTAGTCGTCGTGGGGAAGGGTGAAGGGCAGGTACAGAAAAAACGGTTCCTTCCGGTGTGCATCGACGAACTGCAGGGATTCGGCCAGGAAGTGGTCCTGAATATAATCTTGTTTCCGGTGCCCAACGTTATCGGGAAAATCGACGCGTTCGTTATTCCGCCAGACGTATTCGGGAAAGTAGGTGTGCGCCCGCCGCTGATTCAGAAAGCCGAAGAAATAGTCGAATCCCTGCGCCGCGGGTAAGCCTTCCGTCGCGGGTTCGCCCAGCCCCCACTTACCGATCATCCCGGTAGCGTAGCCGGACTGTTGTAGCAGTTCCGCCACCGTCGTATCGCTGGCTTGGAGCGGTATCCGCCCCTCCGCACCGCCCAGGCCCACTACCCCACCGATGCCGTTGTTGCCACGGACGGTAGTGTGGCCCGTATGCTGGCCGGTCATCAACACCGAACGGGAGGGCGCGCAAACGGTCGACCCGGCGTACACCTGGGTGAAGCGGGTACCCTGTTCGGCCAGTCGGTCGAGGTTCGGCGTCCGGATCACGGTCTGGCCGTAGGAGCCGAGATCGGCGTAACCCAGGTCGTCCGCCAGGATGAAGACGATGTTGGGGCGGTCGGTGGTCTGGGCCAACACGGTGGTAGCCCAAGCGAGACACGCCAGGACAGTGATATGCCGCAGGACTATTCCCATTCTTCAGCGGCTTCCAGGGCGGCGAGATCGGGTCGCTTGGCGGCGATCTCCAGCGATTCCTGGTAGAGGGCATTCAGATCTCTCAGCTCCCGGCCGGAACCTTCCCAGATGAAGACCGGCGTCTTATACGGAGGGGCATCGACCGTGACGTACTGACCGCCCTCGAGAATGCTGTCGGGGTTCCAGGCATCGATCCACCGTTCGCCGGCGGGCAGGTAGAGGCGGTGCTCGTTCACGCCGCTTTCCCATACCACCGATACTAGGAAGTCGGGGCCGAATAGGTAGGTCTGCCAGTCTTCCCAGGCTTCTTCCTGGTCGGGATAGTCGAGAAACAGCGGGCGGGCGATGGGCGTACCGGTTTCCCGGGCGAGCTCGGCCTGTTCGCTGACGTAGTCGACCAGGTCCATCCGGAGCTTGGAGTATAGCCGCCAGGTAGCGATCAGGTCTTCGTCGTAGACGGGATCCTCGGGGTTGTTCCAGAGTCCCTCGTTATTGGTCGGTCCGGTTTCCATGATGGGGGAGAAACACCCGAGACCCAACCAACGCTTGGTGGTCTCCTGGGTGTAGTCGCCCCAGTAACCGCCGATGTCGGATCCCCATACCGGGTAGCCCATTACGGCGCAGCGCTGCAGGGCGATGACGGCCGAGCGCAGACCCTCCGGTTTACCGTTGGTATCACCGGCCCACATGCTACCCCACCGGGCGCTACCGGTGTACTGGGCCCGGGGAAACAGGACGAAATCATCACCCAGTACCGGCTGGACGGCATGGTAGGTAGCTTCGACGTACTGGCGCGGGTAGTCATTGAAATTCTCGCGGTAAGTGGTCCCGGCGTGGGTAGTCAGGTGCAGGGAATCCTGCAGTTTTTCTCCGTCGGCGCGGTCGAGCTTAAAGCCTTTGACGCCCATGCGGGCCAGTTTACCGGGTCCGTTTTCGGCCCACCACTCCACGGCTTCGGGGTTGGTGAAGTCCATCAGCACCTGGCGGGAGTCTTTCCAGCGGTTACTCTGGAGATCGAAGTTGTTGTCTTCGGCGTAGTCGGCCATATCGCCCATCACGAAGGGTCCGATCCAGAGCATGAGCTCCGCTCCGTGGTCGTTAAGCCAGTCGATCATCTTTTCCGGCTGCGGCAGGCGCTCGGTGTCGAATTCGTAGTCGTCGAACCCCCGTACGCCCGGTCCCCACGGCCGGTCGATCCACACCGCGGTGAAAGGGATGTCGAAGGCTTCCATCATCAGCACGTCCTCGACGATGTCGGTATTGTAGGGAGCGTTCTTGGGTGTTCCGTCGAAGTAGGCCGTCTCGTTGAAATGCTCGTCGCGCCACCGCCAGGGACCGAGTGCCCAGTCCGGGGGCACAACTGACGGGCCGGTCTCCAGGGCATGCTGCTGCACGATCTCCTTTACCCCCTTGCCGAGGTAGAGTTTGTATTCCAGTTCCGGCCCTTCGAAGGAAACCTGCACGGTATTCGGGTATTCTTTTGCGAAGTCGAAGACGCCCGGCCAGGTGCCCTGGGCAAAGAAACCGTAGCTCGAGGAGGAAATGTAGAATGGCGCGTAGGCAGAAACCGTGGGTTTGAGGTGCATTTCTACCCGCTCGCCACGAAGATTGAGGCCGGTGGAGACGCCGTCCTTCCAGGACTCACCCTGGTCGCCGTCGACCACCCGCTCGAAGATACCGGTAAAGTACTCCTCGCTATCGGCCGCGAAATTGACGTGCCAGTGGTTGTGCCCCTCCAGCTCACTGTCGGTGGTGAGCCGCAGCGTGAGGTCTTCCCCGTTGCCGGAGTTGATCTCCATGGTTACGTTCCCATTGTCCGTCGCCCAGGTGTAGGTGGCCACGCCGTCGGTCTGCTCCTGGCTGGTCGGGGATCCGCTGACCCAGGTCGCCCGGCCGTCACGTTCGAAGCCGATACTACCGACGGAGGGGGCGGGTGACTGCAGGATAACCGAGTCACCGGCCGGATTGGCGACCGCCAAGCGGGGGTAGCCGTTCGCGTCGACCGTCAGGGAAACGGGATCCCCCTCCCCTTCCGGTTGGTTCGTGGCGCATCCCGAAAGCAAGCCCAGGAATAGGCAAAGGGGGGTATAGAAAAATAGGTTCATGTGGTTATATTTTGGGAATACCGGGAGTGACGGTGATCGTTAATTGCGTTGTTCCAGTTTATAAATTTCCGTGCCGGCGAGCAGGAAGGCCCCCAGCCCGTAATCCTCGAAGTCCGGGACCTTATCGTAGCTCAGGGGCTGGCCGTCTTTGGGCTCCTTGCCCGTACTCTGGACGTAGCCTAAAAAGCCGTTCTCGTGCAGGGCTTCGTCGACCATGGCGTTCCAGGCCTTGGCCAGGGGGGCCAGGTATTTCCCCCGCTCCAGGATCTTGTGGTTAATGCCCCAAGCCATGCCGTAGGTGAACATGGCGGTACCCGAGGTTTCCTTGCCGCCGTAGTTGCCGGGGTCGTGGAGACTGACGTTCCAGAAACCGTCTTCGCGTTGCACCTCCAGAACCGCGTCCATCATGTTCCGGAAGTCGGCGATGTATTCCTCGCGGTGGGGGTCGTCCTCGGGCAGAATCTCCAGCACCCGGGCCAGGGCCATGATGACCCAGCCGTTGCCCCGCGACCAGTAACTGTCTTCTCCGTTGGGTTCCGTGTAGGGCGGGTCGAAATCGGCATCCCGCCACCAAAGGTGATCCTCGGGGTTGTAAAGCCCGTTTTCGCCGTGCTCGTTCTTGGTGAAGCTATACATCTCGTACATCCGGTCGAAGTAGCGCGGGTCGTCGTGCAGAACTCCCAGTTGGGCGAACACCGGCATGCCCATCTGGATGGCGTCGATCCAGTTCCAGTCGTCGACCTTGTCGGTCACCATCATGCTATCGATGGACGCCTGGATGTATTCGATGCGTTCGGGCTGGGGGTCGATCTGGTAGAGCTGGATGTAGGTCTGCCCGGCCGCCTGGTTATCCGCATTGCGGGTGTAGGTCTCCCCGTCGCGGAGATTCCATTCGTGAAAATCGGCCCAGTCGGTGGCGTACTGATAGTATTGCGGTTGCGGATCGATGTCGTACAGCGCCATCAGCCCCTCGTAATACACCGCCCGCGTCCAGATATTACTGGCCCGTGATCGGTTCGTCACGATGCGCTTGCCCGTGTCCGGCCATTTCTCCATAAAGTAGGCATTGGCCTTGCGCATACTTTCCAGGGTAGATTCCGGTTCCGGGAGTTCCGTCGGTCGGTGACACGCCAGGAATAGGACGGGCACTAAGAAAAGAAGGTATTTCATAAGTTTTGCTGTGCTATGTAGATCCTTAAGGGGGGTATTCGAATAAGTAGGGTAAGTATTTTCCTCAGGGCCGCACCAGGGTTGCTGCGAGCAGCCCGATGACCACGTCGTTCGCCAGGGTTCGCACCGTGAGCGAGGCCAATTCCTTTCCGGGGTCGAGGGGCAGGTCGAGTACGGTGGCCGCTCCGCCGTCAATGCCGGTGGTCGAAAATCCTTTGATGTCGATGTATTGGGGATCCTCGGGAACGGTTCCGTCCTTCAGGTGCACCCGCGGCGGTCGGGCTTCGTCGGTGTAAAAAGCGTAGCCATCCAGGTAGTAATCCTGCTCGATGGGTACCCAGTTATCCGGGTTACGGAGCAGGAGTTGGCTGCTGGTACCGTCGGCGTACCCTACCTCCACCATACCGTTATCGAGCCGGCTCTGCATTGGATTCGTGGAGCCCGCCAGGAGAAAGTAAATATGCCTGGCCTTGCCCGTCAGGGGTATGGCCACCGAGTCGGGGAACCGGTCCCACCGCGAAGTGAAGGCGATGTTGTCCACTTCCGGACCCGCTGCCAATTGAAAGGGAAGCCCGGATGGCAGTTCAACTACCCGGTCGGCACCCGCCGCCGCCCACAGCCCGGAAGGGTCGATGCTGACCTCCACGTTTGGATAGCACCAGTTGCCGATACCGGTTACCGGTAGCTGCACGGTTGGAGATTCCGGCCGTGGTGTGTAATACTGTGCCTTGAAGATGTCCCCGACGGGGGAATTGACGTGGGAGCTCACATCCACGTAATCGGTAGCCGCGTTCGGCGGAAAACTACCGGACCAGTCGGTGTGCCTGGCGGTTACGCTTACCCCCTCCTGGCCGGTCAGTTGTACCCGCGTCGTACCGTAGCCGACACGATCGCTATCCGGTACGCCGACCCGAATCACCTCCCCCGGCTTAAGTTGACGGGTATCGAAAACCCGGGCGTTCCCTCCACCGGCGTACAGGCTAATTTCCTGCGGCTGACCCGTGTTGTTTCGGACGCGCCAGTTGTTTTCTTTTGCGTCGAAGCGCAGGTCCATCGGGCGGACAAGGGTGACGGAAACCGGCGTCCACCATTCCACCTCCCCCTGCCGCAGTCGTACGAAAAAGGTATGTACTCCGGTGATCTGGGAGGCCGTCCCCTGGAGTCGGTCATCCGAAAGCTGAACCGACGCCCACACCCCTTGCGGATCGTGAATTTCCAGCAGCGCAATTCCCGGCTGATTCCAATCGTAGCGTTTTCCGGTCACCATTTCCGAGGGGTATGCAGGGCGCATCCACTCCGCTGTCCCGTATTGGATATGGAACGTATCGGCGGTGCCCGCCGGCGCCGTGACGCGGATTACAGGTTGCCCGACGGCATCCGCTTGGAAGGTGTAATCCACGAGCTGACCGTTCACCCGGACCGCTTCAATAGTTCGTTTAGGTGCGATGCGCAGATCCCATTCCTCTAATTCCGGAAGCCTCGCTGTCAGAATATACTGCGCTCCCGCCCCCTCCTCGCGGAACGCCAGATCGATATCCGGCAGGGAGATCGAGGCATGTTCCCAGTCGTTCGGGAAGCCCGGTTCGATGACCATCTTTCCGTCGAGCATATCGGGTCGGACGCCGAAGAGTCCTTCTACCAGTGAGCGGGTAACCATGGCGATCGGGTCGGCGAAGTCGCGGTACAGTTCCCCCCGAATCGCGTCGTAAAAGGAAAGCTGCTGGATGGATCCGGGGGAGGCCCCCAGGTACATGCTTTCCAGGAGGCCACCTTTCCAGAGGTGGAAGGCAGCTTCCGGGCGGTTGGCCTGCCAGTAGGCCAGGGAAGTATGCATCACTTCGGCGAGGGCCACGTTATTCACCGACCAGGTATAGGGCAGCCAGTTGGTGGTGGAGATGGTATACAAACTGGTATCGGTCAGGCCCTCGGCCCGAATGGGGATGCGCGGAATTTTCCTCTGTACGTAATCGGTCAGTTGGTAGGCCTGGAATGGGTCTGGCACCTCGCTGTCGAGCGCGTGGTAGACCGTCCAAATGGCGGGGGAAGTGTGTAGTAGCTGGAGGCCGAGCAGGTCCTGGTATTCGGCGAAGGTCCCCTGCTCCGAAAGCCAGAGTTTTTCGTTCAGGGCGGCCTGGATCCTAGAGGCTTCCCGATGGTAGGGTTCGGGGTCTTTACCCAGTCGTTCGGCCAATTCGGCCGCGCGCGCGTTGGCGTAGTAGTGGTAGGAGGAGGCGTGCGTGACCCCACCACCGCTGTACTGTACCGCATCGCTGGCCCAGATGCTGCAGTAGGCATCGTACAGGGCGTCGCCGTCGACGTCGAAGTTGCGTTTTTCCCAGGCCAGGTGCCGCTCGATCACGGGCCACAGCTGCCCGGCGAAATGCAGGTCGCCCGTCCAATCCAGGTGCCGCAGCAGGGCATCGATGTAGACCTGGTTCATATCGTAGTGGTGCGCGCGCAGCCGCTCTCCTCCCGGGTAGCGGGAAATGTACCCTGCGGTGAAAACGGCGGTACCGATCTCCTCCACCTGGCGAGCGAAGTTGCGGGAGGTGTCCGGAACCACCGGTCCGCTGGCGGGCTCGGTGAGTTGTGACTTGGCGTAGGCGGTGAAGTGCGTCCGTCCCCGGTCGTGCCATCCCAGCGGATCGGCTGCGTAGGCGCCGCGCCAGCCGACCAGTTGCTGCCGCCAAGCGATCGCTCCGTGGTGGTAAGCCGGGTCCTCCCAGATGCCGTCTGCCGCCACCGCAAGGGCACCACCCAGCGTATTGATATAGGGATCGGGGGTGGTTACCCGAACCCGGTTGACGAGTTCCAGCCGTTGCTCATCCGCTCGGTGAAACATGGCGGGGAGCCTGTCGTGATCCGTGGTTGCCCCGTCTGTCCCCATGATCACTACCCCGTATTGCCATTCGGTATCGAGGGTCGTCAGGGCGGTGAGGACCGGGTGGTCGTCCGCGGAGGAAGCTTGTAAATGCCGGGGACTTTCCTGCCGACTAGCATCAGCCAGATGCAGGGTACTTCGCTCCGAAAAGGCGCCCCGTAGTTGTTTGCCTGCTTCCTGCGCTCCGCCGCCCGATTTGCCGTACGTCAGCCCGAATGCGGAGCCGTTTAGCGTGAATTCGTTACCGATCGCATGATCCGGCATCAGGTAAAATACCGACTCGGGGTCCGCGCCGATGTCCCCTTCGCGGCTGAAGCGCTTGTCCGAGGCGCCGCCGAAGGCCAGGATAAATTCGGCATCCGGTACGGCCGCCGAAGTACGAAAACGGTATACCATACCGTCCGTATCGCGCAGGGCCAGCACTTCCAGTTCGAGGGTGTCCGTACCCAGCAGGCGATCGGTGATGGTGTAGCGCATTTTACCCGGGTCGTAGACGGCGCGTATGCGATCCGCATCGATCAGCCACCGGCTCTCCTGACCGTTTGCGATCCCGAAGCGCAGCGTGCCGGCCAACCGGGGCCGGTAAAGCGCAAACTCCGGTACGTCGCCCGCTTCCACCCGAAAGCCGCTCGGGCCGCCGTACAATGCCCGGTTAAAGCGGCGCTCCCCGTTTTCGATGGCAAACGTCCGGCCTTCGGGGACGTAGCGCACGCTGCGAGGAATACCGTGCCAGTACGCCGACGAATCCACCTGCGCGGTCAGGAGGGTTATCCCCCCCACGGTAAGCAGGAAGGCAAGTAAGCGTCGGCATGGCGGTACTAAGGGCAAAATGGAATCTTGAATGCGCTAATAATTATCGAAAGAGCGGCCGGGGGTCAGGGTCACCGGACCGACCAGCCCGGAGGGAACCGGCTCCCATGCCCCAGCATCGAAGAGGCCCATGGCGCCCCGGTTCTCGCCCCGGCGGGCGGGGAAATTCGTGTTGTAAAAGCGTTTCCAGAATACGTTGCGGCGGTCGAGGTCGATGATGCGGTTGATCATGCGGTTCGACACGTCAATGGTCAGTACGTTCTCATTTCGCAGTTGCCGTGCCGGGATTTCCAGTTCATAGGTCGGCCCGACCAGGGTGGCAAGCGAATCACCGTTCAATCGGACGCTGGCGGTTTCGTATACCTTACCCAGGTCCAATAAATAGGTATCTCCCCCCCCTTGGGGGCGGGGAAAGCGGACGGTATAGCGTCCCGTACCCGCGAAGGTCCGGTGCTTATCATCACCTAGTTCGGTCCACGACTGCGGACGGTCCAGTTCCGTCGCGGCGGGAAGATCCGGACCGCCGGTTAAGAAGTCCAAATTCCACTCACCGGATAGCTCCTGTGTTCTTCCACTTGGTTGAAAGTAGGCCCACTTGTCTCCGGCTATTGCCTCGGGACTAACCCACACGAAGGTAGCGGCGCCGGCTGCCAGGTGGAGCCACACGTTGATGGAGGCTTCCTCGTCGGTTTGGATCCGGGCGGAAGCGCGCTGCCCGGTCATGGGATCCAGGATGGCCGCCGCTTTCCCCTTCGCCCGGAGCGATACCCAGCCATCCGTTGCGGAAGTCGTCGCATTCACCAGAAAGTACAGGGTACCGCCGGCGTAATCGCGTCGTTGGTACTCCAACCCCTTTTCCACCAGTTGCTCGGGTTGAACCCCGCCCGCGTGCAGCGCGGCCAGGACATCCGGGCCGGCGATCAATCGACCGGCTCCGACCGGGGCTTCCATGCCGTTAGCTGTCCGGTTCCAGGAAAGTTGCGCGGCAATCGCCCGCAGCTCCTCCTGGCGACTTTCGTAATCGTGCAGTCCTGGAACCGACTCGGGCAGTCGGCCGTGGAAGATCACCGTCGCCCCGGCTTCGGCCAGACTCACCATTTTCCTGAAACTGCCGAGCGGCATGTAGGTGGTGCGGGGGACAACGATAGTCCGGTAAGTAGCGTCGCCGGTGACCAGGGCGTCAGCATACGTGACTGATTCCAGCTGGCGATCGGAGATGAAATCGAAAGCATGGCCCGCTTCGAGCAAGTCTTCGCCCAGTTGGCCTACTTCCGAATTATCCAGCGTAGGGCCGTGTCCGTCAAAGTGCTGAAGCATCTCCGGCCCGGGCGTGGCGTAGCGGTCATGGATCGGGAAGTAAAGCAGGATGTCGTTGTCCGCTTCCCCCGATTGCAATACGGACTGGGTGCGGGACACGTAATCATTAAGGGCCTTAAGATCCCGCCACATCGGGTTCCGGCTGTTAGCGTGGAAGGCGGCGTAAAAGAGTCTACCCGGGTAAATCGCTTCCGCCGGCGAATAGGCATTTCCGTGGTAGACGACGTGATTCACGCCATTGACGAAGTAGCGGTCCAGATTTTCCTTTAGATCGGCCCAGTTGGATTCAAAGTGCTCGCCGAGCCAGGTCCCCGCTTCGGCACTCACCAGCGGCTTACCGGTGACGTGGGCGGCGGAGGTGGCGAATTTGATCCGCAGCGGCTGAGTACCTTCGGTTTCCGGAATATCGGAAGCGGCGTACAAATCCAGGATGGCGGCGGGAGAGCCGTGCGCCTGGTTTCGGATAGCCGCTCCGTGGGAATCGGCCCACTCGTCCCAGCTGTGGGTAAACGTTTCCAGCAGCAGATCGGAGAAGGTTTCCCGTACGTCGGTCAGTACGCGCGGGTGGTGGTCATCTTCCTCACTGAAGAGAACGGGTAGTTGCTCGCGCAGGTCGTACCCGCGTTTATCCCGGAAAGCGGACAGAAACTCAGGCGTCCAGTTAGCCTGACCCCGGGCGTCATCTACTTCGTAGCTATCGTTGAAAAAGGCCCGCAGTGCGCTGATATCCTTCCCGGCAAACGCTTCGTCAAACCGTTCGAGGTAATGCTCGATCGCCGGCGTCGAAAAGTGATCGATCACCAAGCCTTCGCCTCCCGGCGCGGCCCGTTCTACCATTTTGCCGTGTTGGCCGGCGAAAAGCGCGATGACTGTCCATTCTCCGGCCGGAGCCGTCCAGGCCAGCGTGCCGTCGGCGCCTACCTGATCGGTCAGGTTTTCCGTTTCCCCGTCCGGTCCGTAGGCCATTACCGCTACCGGCGGGAGGGAGCGCGCAAAACGGACCTGGTCAATGGCCAGGGCCTGTAGATCTCCCGTTTCCATAAAGTCCGGGGCGAGTTCGGTGTCTTCGGCTTGCATGGCCGCCCGCACGGCCTCACCGCTGATGTCAGCGTAGGCCTGCCCCCTTTCCTCCGCCAGCCGGTAGGCCGTCAGTACCGGACTACTGGCCCGACGCTCGATGGCTTCCTGCTCGTAAAAAATCTTATCGGGTAGGGACGCTCCCTCCGATAACGCATACGTCCGGTGAGCCAAATACTTCGCCCCGTCTGCTTCGGTCACCCATGGACCACCGAACGGCCAACCGGTGCCGGTCGCCATGTCCACCAACATACCCAACCGGTCGGCCTCGGTGAGGGTATGGACCAGCAAATCGACCCAATCCTTCGATAGGTAGTCCACGAACTGATTTTCCTCGCCAATTACCCCGAAGATGGGCGTGAGTTCTACCCCGCCGAATCCGGCTGCGGCCAGGGTTTCCAGCTCGGAGGTAATACCGGCCTCCGTGACCGCGCTACCGTGCCACCACCAGCGGGTCCAGGGCCTTGTTTCGGCGGTAACTTCGGGCCAGTCGGGAAGGTCCGACTGTGCCGTCAGACAACTCCCCCAGCCGGCGCAGGTGAGGAGGAGCACCGTTGCGGCTTTCCGAACGAATGAATACCAAGTATCGGCGGTTGAATCGGTCATGGATAGGGTTTAATCGCTACGGCGTAGATGTGGCTACTGCCCTCGAAATTCGCTCGGAATACGATCCACTGCTGGTCAGGGGTAAAGTGAACGTTAGGCTCCAGTTGGTAATCGTGGTGTTGCATATTCACGAGTTTGGTCGATGCCAGCGAATCCTGCCGCGGTTCGAAGAGATAGATGTACCGGCCGTCCTCGGCCCCGGCAACTTGGGAGGGGTCTCCCCCGTCGCCGGCAAACACCTGCTGGTCGGGCGAAATAGTAAAGTGAATGGACCACTCGTTCCGATCCATAGCATATTTCCTCAATTCCTTCGAGCGGGTATCGTAGCCGGCCAGATAAAAGGTTTCTCCGCGGGGTATCTGCAGATCGTACCAGATGGTATTCCCGTCCCGGCTCCAGAATTCGTGGCCGGCGATCTCGCGGTGTACGGTGCGCTCGTGAATCTTGGTGATGTCCTTGGTAGCCAGGTCTATGTTCCAGATACGGTCCACCTTGTGCCAGGGGCCTTCGTGGCAAAACATGAGCGTATTCGGATCGGTAGTAGAAAATTGGACGTGGCCCAGCCAAGTCTGTTCGGAGTGGATGGGTTCCAGGAACCCGTTGTCCACGTCGACCACGAATAGTTTGTGCAGTATCTCCGCGTCGAATATGCGTTCGAAAAATTCGCTTTTTTTTGGGTACGCCTCCAGAATGCTGTCTTTTTCCGGTGACGACCAGGTGCCCGCCAGCTTGGTCTCGTCCGCATTCAGCGTGGTGATCCAGGCTTTGAAATCATCGGGAAATACGAAGACCTCGCGCGTTACTTTCGTATCCACGTGGGTCGCAAAGACGGTATCGCGAATTTGGTAAAAGACTTCCCGTCGATTCTTGGCCACGATCTCCCCGTGTTTGCGGCCGGGCTGGGTCGTCAGCTGCGCGGTTTCTTTGGTCTGCAGGTTGAGCGTGAACAGCTGTAAATCCCCGTCAACCTCCCCGTAATAAACCATCAGGTTATCCTGCCCATCAGCCGTCGGAAGGAAAGGATCGTTGTGGAAATAGAAGCTCCGCGTATCGTCCGCGTCCGTCAGGCGCACCAGCCGGTGGCCGGTTGTTTCGTCTATCCATTCGCCGGGCATGGTGCCCCCTTCCCCCGTCATCAGCACCGGTGGATCGCCCTGAGCGGATACGCCCAAAGAGAAGAGGACCAATAAGCCGAGGAAGTGTTTCATAGTCTTTTCTTGATCGAATTTGCATTACCGAAGGCCGTGGGTCGGACCGGTAAAATCGTCCGTCCGGAAGGGAGATGCGGGCACGCCGGAGTCGTTGGTCAGATTCGGCCGGGCCGGATTCCGGTTAAAGGCATAGCGTACCGCAACGGGTCGGTCGATCGCTGCCGAGCGCACGATAATTTTGTCCTTCGCGACGATTTCGGCTTCTGCCCAGTCCCACGTGCCGTCACTACCCGCCACGGCGAATTCCGCGGGCGCTGCTCCGTCACTCGTGGTCAGGCCCTCCCCTACCCGATCGAAGTAGAGCACGGCTTCCCCATCGGTAAACTCGGCCCGTTGGAACCGGGGGCCACCGGCCACTATCTCCTGACCGTATACGTCCGCCAGCGCCCAACGCGACAGCCGCAGACCGACGTCCGCTTTGTTGGGGGGATGAATGTCGTCCGCTTCTCCAAGGTCGATCGTTACAATCAGGCCGGTATTCGGTACGGTTTCCGCTACGCGTCGCTGCCGGTCGCGTAAATGGCTCCACGCTTCATCTTCCGGTGCCTCGGCTACCGCCCGAAAATTGGGTAGCTGTACGATGGCGAAGGGATAATCGCCTTGCTCCCACTTTTCCCGCCAGGAGCGGATCATCGTTGTCAGCAACCCTTCGTACTGCTCGGCACGCTCCTCGTTCGACTCACCCTGGTACCAGAGGGCACCCCGGATGGCGAAGGGAATGAGCGGTTCGATCATGTTCCGATAGATAGAGCCGGCAATGCGGTAATCGCGCAACGCATCCGGAACACGCGGGCGCCGGGGCGCGGGAACACCGCTCTCCGCCGCCGCCGTTCGGGCTGATTCCCATTCCACCATAGCCCGGTCGAATTCCGCCTGCACCCGTGGTCGTTCCGCCGCCCAGACCGCTTCCCGTTCAATGGTCGGTAACAGGGCCGTATCGGCCGCAAGGTAGGAGCGAGGCGTCCAGGCTTCGGCCTGGGAACCACCGTAGGAAGCATTGATCAGCCCGATGGGAATACCAAGCCGACGGTACAGGTCCGTTCCGAAGAAGTAACCGATACCGGAAAACTCGGGTACCGTCTCGGGTGAGATTAGCTCCCAACTGGCGAGCTGGCCTTCCTCCCGGCCGAAGGCCACCGACCGGCTCACGTTGAACAGACGAATCTCAGGAAAATCGGCCGCGGCAATGGCTTCCGCGCCCCCGGCGGATTCCAGTAATCGCCACTGCATGTTCGACTGGCCGGTACACAGCCAAACCTCACCGACCAGTACATCCTCCAACTCCAGGCTACCATCTCCACTGACGGATAAGGTCGCGGGTTCGGCGGAAGCCTCCATAGGATTCAGCATCAGTTTCCAGTGCCCTTCCTGATTAGCTACGGCCTGCACCGTCTGTTTCGCGAAGCGTACCGTAATGGTCGCTCCAGCGGAAGCCTTCCCCCAAACCGGAACGGGCTGATCTCGCTGCAGCACCATGTGATCGGTGAAGACATCGGGAAGCCGTAGCTCCGCACTCAGGGAGGCAGCCGACAACAACAGCCAGCAGCTGAAAGCAATACGATAAAAGGTACTCATGATCGAATACGTAAACTGGGCTTCGTCCGACTCCAACGCCCGAAATGATTAGTAGCCAGGATTTTGCTCGTACAACCCCTGCTTGACGTCGAGTTGCTGCTGGGGAATCGGGTAGATGATATCTTCCACCGTCACCGTTTGCATCTTGTTGTTCGCGTCTTCGGTGGCAATGAAAGCATTCATGACCTCTAGTACGGTACCCGTCCGTACCAGATCGTCCCAGCGAAGGTTTTCTCCGGCAAACTCGCGGCGGCGCTCTTCCAGCAGCTTACCCAGATCGACATCGGAAACCTCCTCCAGTCCTGCGCGCCGGCGCACCGCGTTGACCGCCGCGTCCACGTCGGCCTGGGACCCCGAAGTACCCTGCAGGGTACATTCCGCCCGCAGCAACAGTACGTCGGTGTAGCGCATGATCGGGTAATTGAGCGACCAGTCGAAACGGTCGCCGCCGGCCATATCCTCATCGGTGTACTTATCGAAGAATTGGGCATCCACCTCCTCACCGTTATCGTTGATGTAATTCAGCTTAAAGGTGTGCTCGACCCGCAGGTCACCCTCCGGGAAGCTATTCAGGAGATCGTCGGAAACCCGCTTGGCACCGTCACCGGGATTCCCCCCCGGAAAGGGAAGATAGACGCGCGCCCACCCTTCGTCGTAGTACTCCGTCGGGTAGTATCCGCCCGCACCGACGCCACCGCTGATGAACTGCACGTCCCATACGATCTCGGAATTGCCTTCATTGGTGTAGCTGAAAATGGCCCCGTAATCGTCCAGCATCGCAAATTGGTTGCTGTTGATGATATCGTCCAGCATCGCGGCCGCCAGGTCGTATTCTCCCGAAGCCAGACACGGGCCATCGGGGTGAAGTTCCGGGCCGGACCGGGTCAGGTATACCCGGGCCAGAATAGCTTTGGCCGCCAGCGACGTAGCGCGTCCCCGCTCGCTACCGGAGTAGCTTTCCGGCAGGTTATTCATCGCGAATTCCAGATCGGAAAGGATTAGTGCGTAGACATCCTCCACCGGGGCGCGGGGAATTTCCAGGGCTTCATCGGGGGAAACGAAGGTTTCGATCAGGGGAACCCGCCCGTACCACTTCACCAGATCGAAGTAGAAAAAGGCCCGTAGAAATTTGGCTTCCGCCTCGAAGTGGGTGGCCAGATCGGCATCCCCGATCACGCCGGCGTTTTCGGCCAGTTGGTCAAGAACGGTGTTGGCGCGCATGATCGCATTGAAGTTGAGGTTCCAGGCACGGTCAATTGATCCCAGGGTAGCAATGGTGGGTTCGAAATTGTTAATGGCGTTCCAGTCCCGGACCCCGGCATCCCCCGGAGAATAGATGTTGTCGGACCTGCTTTCATCCAGGATCACATACATGGCCGGATAATCCCCACCTCCGGATACGCCGAGGCTGGCATAAACGCCGTTCACCGCCTGTTGGAAGTCACCGGCACTGCTAAAGAAGCCGTTGCTGCCTACTTCGGAAATGGGCGTGAGGTTAAGATCGTCCTCACAGGAGGAGAACCAGCAAAAGGTTAGGAGAAGTATGGTTATTTTTTGCATGTCGTTCGATCTTGAATTTAGAAGCTAAGGTTGAGGCCGAAAACGATGGACTTCGATAGCGGGAAGGCTCCGTAGTCGTCACCGTCACTATTCACGGCCTCCGGATTGTAGCCGCCGTCGTACTGGTCACCGCCGAAGTAGTTTTCGATGTTGGTGTACAGCCGGGCATTGCTGATTCCCCGCACGTTGATGAGGCTTCCGAGGTCGTACCCCAGGGTGATGTTGCGCACGCGCCAGTAGTCACTGGGATAAAGCCAGTCCGTATTCTTGATACGGCCGAAGGAGGAGTAAGCTTTTCCCCGCTCCCCGGCACCCGGATCCTCGGCACTGCGCCACCGGTCCCGGTGTAGCCCCAGTGTATTTTCCACGAATCCCATTCCGGTACGGTCGAGCCCCCGGCCAAAGGTGGAGTAGATCTGACCACCCCATTGGCCCTGGACGAGTACGCTCAGGTCGAATCCTTTCCAGCGGAAGGTGTTGGTGACCCCCCAGACGTAGTCCGGGTTAGGGTGGCCGGACAGTACCCGGTCATCGGGCGTAATCACCCCGTCGCCGTCGGCATCGACGTAGCGTGGGTCCCCCTCTACCTGGTTACCGTACAGCGCCACACCCGCCTCGATGTCCTCACGGCTTAGGATGCCGTCCTGCTGAACGACATACAGGGAGTACATCGGCTCCCCTACCATCAGGATGTTGTGGTTAATATCCCATGCACCACCCAGGATCGGAGCGTTTTCCGGACCGAGCTGAACCACTTCGTTGTTGTTGTGGCTGAAGTTCAGGTTGGTGGACCAGCGGAATTCGCCGGTCAGGTTCTGTGTCTGGAGTTCGAACTCCCAACCGCGGTTGAGTACTTCGCCGATGTTCGTCAGCGCAGAGCCAAAGCCTACGGCGGTAGGAATGGGGATACTCAGCAGCAAATCCGAATTGCGCTTGGTGTACACGTCGAATGAGGTGTAAATGCGGTTTTCGAAAAAACCCAGGTCAAGGCCGACATTCACCGTCTCGGAGGTTTCCCAGCTGAGGGAAGAGTTGGCGAAGTTGGTCGGAACCTGCCCGGCCGCTAGTGAACCACCGAAGCTGTAGTTGTCAAATCCGAGAATGGAGACGTGGGAGTAGTTACCAATACCGTTGTTGCCGGAGATACCCCAGCTACCCCGTAGTTTCAGGGTGTTGATCGTGGAAATATTTTGCATGAATGGTTCCTCCGAAATGCGCCAGCCTAATGACATCGAGGGGAAGGTTCCCCACTTGGTTTCGGGCCCAAAGCGGGAGGAGCCGTCCCGACGAAGGGATCCGGTGATGAGGTAGCGATCGTTCAGGTTGTACTGTACGCGACCGAAGAAGCTGATCAGGGTATTTTCCGTTTCGGCCGTAAAGGTGCTGTTCGGGTTAATGTTAGCCGCGTTCAGGGTGGTGATCACTTCTGAATTGAAGCCACCCGCCGTCCGAATAGCGAAATTGTCAAATTTGGAGGTGTTGTAGGAGGTACCCAGCACCGCCGAAACATTGTGAATGGAACCGAAAGTGCGGTCCAGGGACACCGTATTTTCGTTCACGAAGGTCTGCCGACGGTATCCGGAGAAGTCTCCACCGGCCGTACGGTTACGGGTCACGAAAGACGGGGTATACCGCTTCTGCGTCTGATCGGCATTGTCGAGGTTGAAGGACGAGCGTAACCGAACGCCGTCCAGTAACCGATACTCGGCAAACAGCGTACTGATCGTGCGGAAGATTTTGCTTTCTCCGATGGAGTTCTCGACAACCCGGACCGGGCTAGAGCGAGAGGTTCCCCAGTTGTACAGACCGAATTCTCCGGTATTGTAATTCAGTCCAACGGAGTCGTCTACCACCGGTGCCATGCCCGCGGCAATGTGCATCTGTTGGTCCTTACCCTCTACCCCCGGATCGTTCGCGATGGAGTAGGATGGGGAGACGTTCAATCCCAACGTCAGGCGATCGCTGGCCGACACCTCAAGATTGGCGCGGGCGGAATATTGCTTGTAACCGACGCCAATGGCGATACCTTCCGAGTCGAGGTAATCTCCCGATACGTAGTAGCGAACGATATCGTTCCCTCCCCGGGCGGAGAGCGTATGGTTCTGCACCGCCCCGGTACGGAACAGTTCGTCTTGCCAGTCCACGAATTGAAGGCCGGGGTAACCGGGCTGGTCCCACCGGGGATCTTTGATCAGGTTATTGTTGAAACCGCCGATGATGGCTTCCCGTTCCGCGGCCGTCTGATCGGCGGTGCGCCCCTCGCCGGAGTTGACCCAGTTGTAGTCGATCACTTCCGAAGCCCGGTCAATCCATTCCTCGGCACTGAGCACGTCTAGTTTCTTGGCCGTCTTGTTCCAACCGTAGCTGGTGTTCAGGGAAATTTGAGCGCCGCCCTGACCGCCTTTTTTAGTGGTGATCAGCACCACGCCATTCGAAGCACGGGACCCGTAAATAGCGGCGGCGGCGGCATCCTTGAGCACCTCGATCGAGGCGATGTCGTTCGGGCTGATGTTGTCCAGCGGGTTACCCTGGCCAAAGCCTCCGCCACTATTCTGCCCGGCGGTTTCCAGGGGAAAGCCATCGACAACGTAGAGGGGCTCATTATTGGCACCGATCGATCCCGTTCCACGGATCTGGATACTGAATCCGGCGCCCGGCAGTCCGCTAGTCTGCTGAACCCGCACGCCGGCCATTTGCCCTACCAGAGCCTGGTCGACCCGGGCGATCGGTCTTTCATCCAGATTCTCCGCATCAAAGCTGGCGATCGCCCCGGTAACGTCCGCTTTCTTTTGGGTGCCGTAGCCGATCACCACCACTTCGTTGAGCAACGCGCCATTGGTCAGGTTCACCGTTACCTCGGAGCGGCCGGTGATGGGCACCGATTCGGTCGTGTAGCCGGTATAGGAAACATCGATGGATTCCGTTTCTTCCGGCACCTCCAGTGAGAAACTGCCATCCAAATCGGTCACGGTACCCAAACCGGACTGGCCTTCAATCGTCACGCTAGCCCCGATGAGCGGCTCGTTGGTTTCGGCGTCCTGTACCGTACCGGTGATGGTGCGCTGCGACCAACCGGTCGTCGTCGCCAACAGAAAAAGCAGGAATAGCACGACCTTTTGGCAGGCGGCCGGTTGATATCTTTCCAGTTTCATAATCCGTGAGTTGGTGGCAAAAAACCGCGGCGGCGGATTTGCCTATTGCATGATCAGAATAAAATTCGCCTTGAAGGTAACCGACCAAATCTTCACAACTGTTCTGCACTGTTCTGAGAATAATAAAACAACGTATACCCCGCATGGCGGTACGGAGATCGAGAGGCTTCGTGCTCAACGGCGTGAGCTTTAGATGCTCAGCCCCGAAAGCAGGTATGGGAACAGCCGAAATGCGGAGTGAAAATCGTAGGGACGGGAGTGGGGCGACGAGCGCAGGAGGTGGCGTCATCCGGAATCCCTTACCTTCGGAAACACGGAAATTTTAAAGGGAATTTCTCACCTTGATGTGAAAGGGATTAGCCCGATGAATCCCCCTACCCCCCCGGATACATTCTGCCGCGGTCTTACCGAGCAGGGTAAAATCGGTCGACACCGTCGTGATGCCATCCAACAAGATTTCCTTTAGCGGCGTCTCGTTGTAGGATATAATTCCCACGTCCTGACCGATTCGGAGGCCGAGTTTCCGGGACCGCTTGATGAGGGTTACCAAGTCGTCTTCCATGAGGTTAATAAAGGCATCGCCCTTCTCGATGGTATCCGCCCCGATGTCGCTCACCAGTTGGTTGCTGAAAGCATATTCCGCGCAGAATTTGAGGAAACCATCCTTAATCGACCGCGGGTGATAGGTATAGTCGGGGAAAATCAGTTTCAGCCGCTGGTACCGGGAGAGATTTTCCCTCAACTCCGAAAGCGAGTGATAGATATCGTGCTCGAAATCCTGATAAATGGCGGCAAATTCCCCTGTGATTCCTTCGACTTTCTTATCCAAAATCACCAGCTTTTCCGGTGGTATGGTCCGTATGACATCCAGGGCGTGCTCTCCCCCCTCAAGAAAATGGGAGATCAGTACGAAGTGGGTGTAGTCCTTATTCAGGCCATTCTGAATGATGCGCTTGAACAGGTTAAAATCGTTATTGTAAATGTAGAAATTAATGCTGGCCCCGTCTCCGAGCGTCTCCGTGAAAGCATCGTAGATCAGCTTTTTGTGCCCGCTGAGTTTGTTGAACAACAGCAGAATGCGTGGACGTTTACCCTCCTGCTTGGATTTGACGTAGTACCCCTTTCCGGGAACGCTCTCAATGGCCTGCTCCTTTTTCAGTAGGTCGTAGGCTCGGACCACGGTATCCCGCGAAATATCGTGCTCGATCAATAAGCGGTTGACCGAAGGCAACTTATCCCCCACCGCGAGCAACCCATCTTCGATGGCATGCACGATGGTATTCGCCAGTTGCAGATACTTCGGCGTTTTGGAATAGTCATCCAGCGCGATGACCAACTCGTTCTTGGTATGTACTCCCATCTGAAAGGTGCTCGGGCGGCGACACCGAAAGAGTAGCGATCGGTGCGGGATTTACGGGTCGAAATTTCTAATTCCAAGGTAAGTAGGAAGACACCCGCGCTACGTCGCCCCTTTTTGCTTGATCTATTCCGAATATAACATTCGGGCCGGCTTAATACCCCCGGTGCAGATCTACCGAGTAATCGAGCTGCCGCCCCCTGTCGTACCGGGCTAAATTATGGAGAAAGCGATCGATGATCCTGCGACGTTCATCCTGTGCTCCGCCGGCACTGTGCTGGGTAAGCACGGTGCGGGGGGCTTTCCAGAGTGGATCGTTTTGGCCCAGGGGCTCGTTGCGCGTGACGTCCAATACCGCCCCACCTAAAGTCCCGTCCACTAAGCGGGCCAGTAGTGCCTGTTCATCTACCAGGTTACCTCTCCCCACGTTAGCGAATATACAAGTACTCGATAGCAAGCTCAGCCGAGGGGCATCGAACATATCGCGTGTCGCTTCCGTGTCCGGCAGGGCCGCCATCACGACGTCCGCCTCCGGAAGCCTGGCGTCGAGTTCGCGCAGCGTGTGAAAGTCGGCAACATTATGGTTGCCCATGGTCGCTACCCGGCAATCGAATCCGTCCAGTAACTGTCTGAACCTACCGCCAATGGAGCCACTCCCAAGCACGATGACACGTTTACCGGAGAGGGTCCCGAGTTCGGGACGGATAGCCGCGCCCCGCCAGTGCCGTTGCTCCTGGTCGCGTACGAATGTCGGAATCCGCCGTAGTAGCGCCAGGATACCCGCTAGGGCCGTCTCCGCCACCGGCGTCCCGAACAGCCCCGCGCAATTGGTGATTTGAAAGCTTACTTTTTCGTCAGCCAGTGCGGTATAAGGTCTGAAACCGGCAGATGACAGCTGCATCCATCGAAGATCGCCAACATCGCGCAACCATGCGACGGGTGGATTGCCTAGGATGATTTCCGCATCCCGGCACATCCGCTGTTGTTCGTCCTCGGATTCTCCGGCGGCAAACGCCACGCTGCGCTGTCCTATCCGGTCGGAGAGGTAATTGGCTTCTTCTCGACTGAGGTGGAAATGAACGTAGATCATGGTCCAAAATAAAACGCCCCGCCGGGAAGACCGGCGGGGCGTTGCATGTACATTTCGAAATCGATCTATTCGGCCGGTTCCTCGGAAGCCAATTCGGCTTCTTCGGCGGCCCGGGTAGCGGCTTCTTCCTCGGCAAAGGCGGCCTGACGGGCCTCCCATGCCTCCTGCTGTTCCTTCGTGGTCACGAACAGGCGGTCGTAGCGGCGCATACCGGTACCGGCGGGAATCCGCTTACCGACAATGACGTTCTCCTTGAGTCCTTCGAGGTAGTCGCGCTTGGCGGCAATCGCGGCGGTAGAGAGCACCTTGGTCGTCTCCTGGAAGGAGGCGGCACTGATCCAGCTCGGCGTACCGAGGCTCGACTTGGTGATACCCTGCAACAGCGGGAAGCTGGTAGCAGCCTGAGCATCGCGGTAAGCCACGCTCTTCAGGTCGTTCCGCTTCAGGTAGCTGTTTTCCTCACGGACCTGACGCATGGTGACAATCTGTCCTTCCTTGAGCTTCTCGCTTTCTCCGGCATCGGTGATGACCTTCTTGTCGAAGATCCAGTCGTTCTGCTCGAAGAATTCGTAGCGCTCGACGGCTTCTCCTTCGAGGAAGCTGGTGTCGCCACTATCTACGATCTGCACCCGACGCATCATCTGACGGACGATCGCTTCAATGTGCTTGTTGTTGATCGTGATACCCTGCGAGCGGTAAACTTCCTGCACGCCGTTGACCAGGTGGGTCTGTACGGCGAAGGGACCTTTAATATCGAGGATATCGCGGGGAGCGATGGCGCCGTCGGAGAGGGGCATACCGGCCCGAACGAAATCCTGATCCTGGACCAGGATGTGCTTGCTCAGGTTGATCAGGTATTTGCGCTTCTGTCCGTCTTTAGCTTCGACGATCAGTTCGCGGTTGCCGCGCTTGATCTTCTTGCTGAAGGTAACGACACCGTCGATCTCGGATACAACGGCCGGGTTGCTGGGGTTCCGGGCCTCGAAGAGTTCCGTAACCCGTGGCAGACCACCGGTGATATCCGCGATCTTACCCAACTTCCGGGGAATCTTAACGATTTTCTCCCCTACAACAACCTTCGCGCCGTCTTCGATGCTGATGTAAGCACCTACGGGGAGGTTATAGCTCCGTAGTTCCTCGCCGTCGTTGCTGAGGATAGCGATGGTGGGAATCTTCTTACGGTCGCGGGTCTCGATAACCACCTTCTCCTCGAAGCCGGTCTGGTCGTCCCGTTCGGTACGGAAGGTAACACCTTCGTCGATGTCGGAGAAGCGGGCCGTACCCTTGAATTCGGAGATGATTACCGCGTTGTACGGATCCCATTCCACGATGACCTGACCTTTCTTGATGGTTTGTCCGTCCTTGATGTGGATGGTACCACCGTAGGGCAAGTGGTGGGTAGCGTAAACCTTGCTGGTTTCGGGGTCGACGATTTTGACTTCGCCGGACCGGGAAAGAACAACGTCCTGCTTGTCGCCCATGTCATTTTCCGCCGTAACGATACGGACGCCGTCGAAGACGACCTTACCGTTAAACTTGGAAACGAGTTCGCTTTCCTGCCGGGTTACCGATGCGATACCACCGACGTGGAAGGTCCGCAGCGTCAGCTGGGTACCGGGCTCGCCGATCGACTGGGCGGCAATGATACCGACTGCATCGCCGATTTCGGCCTGCCGTCCGGTAGCTAGGTTCTTGCCGTAGCACTTGGCGCAGACGCCCCGCTTGACCTCACAGGTAAGTACCGAACGGATGGTCACCTCCTCGATGCCCTCGTCGTCGATGTACTTGGCGGTACGGTCGTCAATGTACTCGTCTGCCTTCACGATCACCTCATCGGTAACGGGATGAACGATATCGTGCAGCGCGAAGCGGCCGGCGATCCGGCTGGTCAGGCTTTCTACGACCTTGTCATTCTCCTTGAGCGCCGACGTATCGATGCCCCGGAGGGTTTCACAGTCGTTTTCCATGACTACTACGTCCTGCGCGACGTCGACGAGTCGACGGGTCAGGTAACCGGCGTCGGCCGTCTTAAGGGCCGTATCCGCCAGACCCTTACGGGCACCGTGGGTAGAGATAAAGTATTCGAGCACCGAGAGTCCGTCCACGAAGTTCGAGAGGATCGGGTTTTCGATAACGGCCGGGCCGCTGTCGTTCGATTTCTTCGGTTTGGCCATCAGACCGCGCAGTCCGCAGAGCTGCTTGATCTGCTGGGTAGAACCCCGTGCACCACTGTCCAGCATCATGTAGACCGAGTTAAAGCCCTGCTTGTGCGTGGCTAACTCCTGCATGAGGGTATTGGTGATCTGGTTGTCGGCGTAGGTCCACTTGTCGATGATCTGGTTGTACCGCTCGTTGTTGGTAATCAGACCCATGTTGAAGTTGTCCATCACGTCGTCCACCTCGGCACGTGCCTGATCGAGCACGTCCTGCTTGACGGAAGGCGAGATGAGGTCACCGAGGTTAAAGGACAGACCGCCCTTGAACGCCCAGGTGAAACCCATATCCTTGATCTTATCGAGGAAGGTGGCCGTAACGGCGAAGTTGGACCGCTCGAGGATATCGGCAATAACCAGCTTCAGGTTCTTCTTGGTCAGCAGCACGTTTTGGAAGGGCATGCCTTCGGGAACCGCGGAGTTGAACATCACCCGTCCGGTGGTGGTCTCGATCAGTTTCAGCTTGAGGCTTCCGTCTTCCTGTTCCATGGGAACGCGGCAGTGAATGACGGCGTGCAGGTCTACCTTGCCCTCGTTATAGCCGATCATCACCTCTTCGGAGCTGTAGAACTTGCGCCCCTCTCCCTTTACTTTGATCTCCCCTTCGCTGCGACGCTGCTTGGTAATGTAGTAGAGACCGAGTACCATGTCCTGGCTGGGCAGGGTCACGGGCGTTCCGTTCTGCGGGTTCAACATGTTGTGGGCCGACAGCATCAGTACCTGGGCCTCCAGGATAGCTGCCTGACTCAGCGGTACGTGCACGGCCATCTGGTCACCGTCGAAGTCGGCGTTGAAGGCCGAACAGACGAGCGGGTGCAACTGGATCGCCTTACCCTCGATCAGCTTGGGCTGGAAAGCCTGGATCGAAAGCCGGTGAAGCGTCGGAGCCCGGTTGAGCAGTACGGGGTGACCGCGCAGGATGTTCTCCAGGATTTCCCAGATTACGGGCTCTTTGCGGTCGACAAGTTTCTTGGCCGATTTCACCGTCTTCACGATACCGCGCTCGATGAGCTTACGGATGATGAAGGGCTTGAAGAGCTCGGCGGCCATACCCTTCGGCAGACCACATTCGTGCAATTTCAGCGTAGGTCCTACCACGATAACCGAACGACCGGAGTAGTCGACACGCTTACCAAGCAGGTTCTGGCGGAAACGACCCTGCTTACCCTTGAGGATGTCGGACAGCGACTTCAGCGCGCGACCTCCTTCGGCCTTTACGGCGTTGGATTTACGGCTGTTGTCGAAGAGACTGTCAACGGCTTCCTGCAACATCCGCTTCTCGTTGCGGAGAATGACCTCGGGCGCCTTGATTTCCAGCAAGCGCTTGAGGCGGTTGTTCCGGATGATCACCCGACGGTACAGGTCGTTGAGGTCGGAAGAGGCGAAGCGACCACCGTCCAGGGGTACCAACGGACGCAGTTCCGGGGGAACTACGGGCAGGTATTGGATGATGGTCCACTCTGGCTTATTCGTAACGTTTTCCTGCGCATCGCGGAAAGCTTCTACCACCCGTAGCCGCTTCAGTGCTTCACTCTTACGTTGCTGGCTCGTTTCGGTGTTAGCCTGGTGACGCAGCTGGAAGCTCAGTTCGTCCAGTTTAAGCCCTTCGAGCAAATCGCGGATCGCTTCGGCACCCATTTTGGCGACGAACTTATCCGGATGACCGTCTTCGAGCTGCTGGTTCTCGGCCGGCAGGGTTTCCAGAATGTCGAGGTACTGTTCCTCGGTAAGGAGCGTCTTGTGCATGATCTCCTCACTCTCCCGGATGCCGGGATTGATGACCACGTAGCGCTCGTAATAGATAATGCTCTCCAGGAACTTCGAGCTGAAGCCGAGGAGGTAGGCGATCTTGTTGGGCAGCGACTTGAAGAACCAAATATGTACTACCGGTACGACGAGCCGGATATGGCCCATACGCTCGCGACGTACTTTCTTCTCGGTCACTTCGACCCCACAACGATCACAGACGATGCCCTTGTACCGGATCCGTTTGTACTTACCACAGTAGCACTCGTAATCCTTTACCGGGCCGAAGATCCGCTCGCAGAAAAGACCGTCACGCTCGGGCTTATAGCTCCGGTAGTTGATGGTCTCGGGCTTCAAGACCTCACCGTAGCTGCGCTCCAGGATATCATCCGGGCTAGACAGGCTAATGGTGATCGCGTCGAAGTCCTGCTTCTGGAGGTTAGTAGTCTTCTTAAAAGCCATAGTTTATTTTATAGGGTAGTTCGGGCGGCGGGACGCGGGAATTGCACCTGCGCTCCGCCGCCAAAACTTGATTTTATAGATGACCAATCCCGCGTTCGGGATTGATGGTTGCCTGGCGGAGGGGCATCCTAACCTAATCGAACTTCACGTCCAGCGCCAGACCACGGAGCTCGTGCACCAGTACGTTGAACGATTCGGGGATATTCGGCTCGGGAAGGTTATCGCCCTTGACGATCGCCTCGTAGGCCTTGGCACGTCCCTGAATGTCATCCGACTTGATGGTAAGCAACTCCTGCAGGATGTTGGAGGCACCGAAAGCTTCGAGTGCCCAAACCTCCATCTCGCCGAAGCGCTGTCCACCGAACTGGGCCTTACCACCGAGCGGCTGCTGGGTGATGAGCGAGTACGGTCCGATCGAACGGGCGTGCATCTTGTCGTCCACCATGTGGCTCAGCTTCAGCATGTAGATCACGCCTACCGTGGCCTGCTGGTGGAAGCGGTCTCCCGTCTCGCCGTCGTAGAGGAATGCCTGCCCCAAGCTGGGCAGCTTGGCCTTCTGAATGTACTCCTCGATCTCGTCCTGGCTGGCGCCGTCGAAGATGGGTGTAGCGAACTTCATACCGAGTTTCTCACCGGCCCATCCGAGTACGGTTTCGAAGATCTGTCCGAGGTTCATCCGGGAAGGCACACCCAGCGGGTTGAGGATGATGTCGACCGGGGTACCGTCCTCGAGGAACGGCATGTCCTCGTCGCGGACGATCCGGCTTACGATACCCTTGTTGCCGTGACGACCGGCAAGTTTGTCCCCCACTTTAAGCTTACGCTTCTTGGCGAGGTACACCTTTGCCAGCTTCAGTACGCCGGCGGGCAGCTCGTCACCCACGCTGATGTTGAAGGTTTCGCGCTTGTAGCGACCGACCTCCTCGTTGACCTTAATGCTGTAATTGTGCAGCAGGCGGGCGATGAGCAGGTTGAGTTCGTCGCTGGTAGTCCAACCGCTGTAGTCGATGGTGGTATAGTCTACCTCGCGCAGCAGGCTCTGGGTGAATTTCTCGCCCTTCGGCACCACTCCTTCTCCGTAGATGGTGTTGACCCCCTGGCTAGCGCGACCGCGTACCAGTTTGTCTAGTTTGTCTACGAGGACGGTCTTCAGGTTATTCAGGTTGACCTTGTGCTCGTCTTCCAGTTTCTGTAGCTCGAGCTTTTCGGCATCCTTCTGTGACTGCTCCTTCTTGGTGCGGCTAAAGAGATCCTTACCGATGACAACTCCCTTGAGTGAGGGGCTGGCCTTCAGCGAAGCATCCTTCACGTCTCCGGCTTTGTCACCGAAGATGGCCCGAAGCAGTTTCTCTTCCGGCGTCGGGTCGCTTTCCCCCTTCGGAGTGATCTTGCCGATGAGAATGTCACCTTCCTTGACCCAGGCGCCGACGCGGATGATTCCGTTCTCGTCGAGATCCTTGGTGGCCTCCTCGCTGACGTTGGGGATATCGTTGGTCAGTTCTTCCTCACCGAGTTTGGTGTCGCGCACGTCGAGTTCGAAGTGTTCGATGTGCAGGCTCGTGAAGATGTCTTCGCGGACGACGCGCTGACTTAGTACGATGGCATCCTCGAAGTTGTACCCCTTCCACGGCATGAAGGCCACTTTGAGGTTCTGTCCGAGTGCCAGTTCGCCCTTTTCCGTTGCGTAGCCGTCACAGAGAATATCGCCCTTTTTGACCTGCTGTCCGCGACGGACGATCGGTTTCAGGTTGATACAAGTACCCTGGTTGGTACGGAGGAACTTGGTTAACCGGTAAGTCTTGGTATCATCGTCAAAGGATACCTGACGGTCTTCGTCGGTCCGCTCGTAGCGCACGATGATTTCATTCGCGTCGACGTACTCTACGATGCC
This sequence comes from Neolewinella xylanilytica, assembly GCF_002934605.1. Lineage (GTDB taxonomy): Bacteria > Bacteroidota > Bacteroidia > Chitinophagales > Saprospiraceae > Neolewinella > Neolewinella xylanilytica. The sequence goes on along the minus strand of NZ_PTJC01000006.1, from coordinate 1,060,748 downwards.
GGCACCTTCTGCATTGATGAGCATGCGGCTGTCACGGGCTACTTTACCCTCAAGGCCGGTACCCACGATGGGGCTGGTGGGCTTCAGGAGGGGAACGGCCTGGCGCTGCATGTTCGATCCCATCAGGGCGCGGTTGGCGTCATCGTTCTCGAGGAAGGGAATCATGGAAGCGGAAACACCAACGATCTGGTTAGGCGCAACGTCCATGAACTCAATATCGGCGGGTTCCAGCACGGGGAAGTCGCCGTGATCCCGGGCCTTGATGCGATCGCCGGTAAAGGCTCCTTTTTCGTCGATCGTGGCGTTCGCCTGAGCGATCTTCTTGAAGTCTTCGCCTTCGGCGCTGAGGTAGATCGGGTCACCGTCCATGACCACCTGGCTGTTCGCTACCGCACGGTAGGGCGTCTCCAGGAAGCCCATCTTATTCACTTTGGCGTGAACGCAGAGGGTCGAGATGAGTCCGATGTTCGGTCCTTCGGGCGTTTCGATCGTACACAGACGGCCGTAGTGACTGTAGTGAACGTCACGAACTTCAAATCCGGCGCGCTCGCGGCTCAAACCACCGGGTCCGAGGGCGGAAATCCGTCGCTTGTGGGTAATTTCGGAGAGGGGGTTAGTCTGGTCGAGGAACTGGCTAAGCTGGCTGGTTCCGAAGAAGGAGTTGATGACGCTGGAAAGCGTACGGGCGTTGATCAGGTCAATCGGGGTGAAGACCTCGTTATCGCGCACGTTCATCCGCTCCCGAATAGTACGGGCCATACGGGCCAGACCTACGCCGAACTGGGCATAAAGCTGCTCGCCTACGGTACGTACCCGCCGGTTGCTGAGGTGGTCGATATCGTCGATCTCGGCGCGCTGGTTCATCAGACCTACCAGGTACTTGACGATGGCAATGATGTCTTCCTTGGTAAGTACCAGGATCTCGTCATCGGTGCCCGCGTTAAGCTTACGGTTGATCTTATAGCGTCCTACTTCGCCTAGGTTATACCGCTTGTCACTGAAGAACAGCTTGTCGATAATACCGCGTGCGGTTTCTTCGTCCGGTGGATCACTGCCGCGCAGCTGCCGATAGATATACTGCACCGCTTCGATCTCACTGCTGGAAGGGTCCTTCTGCAGGGTGTTGTAGATGATGCTGTAGTCCATGGAAACATCCTCCTTTTGCAGGATGATGTTCTCGATGCCGTCGGCGGCCAGGATGTCTTCGATGTTGTCCTCCGTCAGGACGGTATCGCGCTCCAGAATAATTTCGTTCCGCTCGAGGATGACCAGCTCGCCGGTGTCTTCGTCGACGAAGTCTTCCGTCCAGGCACGCAGTACGCGGGCTGCCAGTTTGCGACCGATTGCCGCGGTGAGGGCTTCCCGGGTGTTCGCCACCTCGTCGGCAAGGTCGAACAAGTCAAGGATCGACTTATCGGAGTCGTAACCAATGGCCCGCAGCAGGGTCGTTACGGGGAACTTCTTCTTCCGGTCGATGTAGGTATACATCACCGTATTGATGTCGGTGGCGAATTCCATCCACGCTCCCTTGAAGGGAATAACCCGGGCGGAGTAGATCGCCGTACCGTTGGGGTGGAAGTTCTGACCGAAAAATACGCCGGGGCTACGGTGTAGCTGGGATACGATGACCCGCTCGGCGCCGTTGATAACGAACGTTCCCTTGCCGGTCATGTAAGGGATATTTCCCAAAAACACGTCCTGGACGATGGTCTTGAAGTCCACGTGCTCTTCATCGTTACAGGAGAGCCGCAGTTTTGCCTTAAGAGGTACGCTGTAGGTTAACCCGCGCTGCATACACTCCTCGATGGTGTACCGAGGGGGGTCAACGAAATAATCCAGGAACTCCAGATTGAAGATGTTCCTGGTATCGGAAATGGGGAAGTTCTCCTGGAACACCCGGTACAATCCTTCGTGGGACCGATTCTCGGGGGTGGTTTCCAGCTGGAAAAATTCCTGGAAAGATTTTAGTTGTATTTCTAAGAGATCGGGAGAATGATCGGTTAGCTTAATCTTGCCGAAGCTTACCCGTTGCTCCTCGGCATTAAGAATTTGGCCGTTTGACGTCATTAGCATTCCTTGGTTTAACCGGTCGATAGCCTTCCGCGGTGGCCGAAGACCGGATGATATGGTATATAAACCGGGAAAATGTTCCCGGCGGTATGGGGCATCGCGAAGTATGTCAACACGAAGGAACCCGGTTTGGTTGCACCCGCAGGTGATTTCTTATACGCGAATGGCCCAGTCGGACCGTTGTCCGCTAAGCCTAACGAAAGAAGGAAGAAGCACGGGGTGACGGCCATGGGCTATCGCCCCGCGCTTATATCCTTTGATGGAGGGCACTGAATTACTTCACCGCAACCGTGGCACCGGCCTCCTCGAGGGCGGCCTTGATGCTTTCGGCTTCAGCCTTATCCACGCCAGACTTGATCGTGGCTGGAGCACCATCGACCATTTCCTTAGCTTCTTTCAGACCGAGACCGAGTAGGGTCTTGACCTCCTTCACGACTTTGAGCTTGCTGCCACCGGCAGATTCCAGTACGACGTCGAACTCGGTCTGCTCAGCCTCGGCACTGCCGGCGGCTTCGCCACCTCCACCAGCTGCTACCGCTACTGCGGCGGCTGCGGGCTCGATGCCGTGTTCGTCTTTAAGGATCTGCAGGAGCTCGGTAACGTCCTTGATAGTCAGTTCTACGAGCGAGTCGGCAATTGCTTTTACGTCTGCCATAATAATAAAGTATTTAAAAGTGATTACGATAAGAGTATCGCGTATCAGCTTGGAAGCCAGTTAATTAGTGATTTAGTTTATAGCCATTTCGTCTGTAAGATTCCGCCCTGCTTAAATGGGCGTAAGCGCTGACGAACGAAAAGGCTAATGAACTAGGAGAACGGGCGACGCCCGCGCGAGCTACGCTTCGCGTTCCTCGAGTGTTTTGAGCGCGCCGGCCAGTTTCGATCCCTGTCCTTTCAGGCCGCTGAGCAGATTCTGCATCGGGCTCTGGAGAAGGGTAAGGATGTCGGCGAGTACTTCGTCGCGCGACTTGAGCTTGGCGAGGACATCGAGTTGATTGTCGCCACTGTAAATCGAAGTGGCGATGTAAGCAGCCTTAAGGATGGGGCGTTCACCCTTTTCCTCCCGGAACTCCTTGATGACCTTTGCCGGTGCGTTGCCCACCTCAGCAAACAGAATGGCCGTCGGGCCCTTCAGTGCATCGAATAAGGGGGCGTAGTTGTTCTCTTCCGGCAGTTGCTCGAGCGCTTTGCGCGCCAGGGTGTTCTTCACCACCTGCATGCTGACGCCTCTTTTAAAGCAAATCCCGCGCAGCTTGTTCACCTGCTCTACGGATAGCGTCGAAGCGTCGGCGATGTAGAAGTATTCATTGTTAGCGAACCGCTCCTTTAAGGATTCAATGGCCGCCGCTTTATCTGTCTTATTCATGATTTTTCGTTTGGGACGGTTAGGCGATGGTCTTCGGGTCGACCTTGATACCGGGGCTCATCGTGGACGCAATGGTGACGGACTTCATGTAGTTGCCCTTGGCACTGCTCGGCTTCATACGCACGAGCGTTCCGAGTAATTCGTTAGCATTCTCCTTAAGCTGCTCGGGGCTGAATTCAACGCGGCCGATGCTGCTGTGGACGATACCGAATTTGTCAACCCGGAAAGCAATCTTTCCTCCCTTTACGTCAGAAATAGCCTTGCCTACATCCATCGTTACGGTACCCGTTTTCGGGTTGGGCATAAGGCCACGTGGACCCAGTACCCGGCCGAGGCGACCTACTTTAGCCATCGTTTGTGGCATGGCCACGACAACGTCGAAGTCCGTCCAACCATCGGTAACTCTTGCTACCAGGTCATCCAGACCGGCGTAGTCCGCACCGGCATCCAGTGCTTCCTTTTCCTTGTCGGGAGTTACGAAGGCCAGTACCCGTTTGGTCTTACCGGTACCGTGAGGAAGCGTAACGGTACCCCGAAGGGCCTGGTCAGCTTTGCGGGGGTCGATCCCCAGACGGACGTGAACGTCCACCGATGCATTGAACTTCGCCGTATTGACCTCCTTTACGAGCGTCATTGCCTCATCGAGACTGTACTGCTTAGTCGCATCGACTTTCTCAGTGGCGGCTTTGCGCGCCTTACTAAGTTTAGCCATTATGAAAGATTTTGAGGTTTATAGCGCACGCCAACGGGCGTGCTCCCTACTTGATTGAAATAATGTGATGAAGGGTACGCGGCAATTAGGCTTCCCAGGGGGGAGTTCCCTCTACGGTAATACCCATGGACCGCGCGGTGCCGGCCACCATTTTCATTCCGCTCTCCACCGTAAAGGCGTTGAGGTCGGGCATTTTGTTCTCGGCGATGGTGCGTACCTGATCCCAGGTTACCTTGCCCACTTTGTTCCGGTTGGATTCCTTGGAACCACCTTTGAGTTTGGCAGCCTCCAGTAGCTGGACGGCGGCGGGGGGCGTTTTGATGACAAAGTCGAAGGACTTGTCGCGGTATACCGTAATTACGACCGGGAGGATCTTACCCTGGTTGTCCTGGGTAGCGGCGTTGAACCGCTTACAGAACTCCATGATATTAACACCTTTGGCACCCAGTGCCGGACCCACCGGCGGGGCGGGATTGGCCGCTCCTCCGCGGACCTGAAGTTTAATAAAGGTTTCTACTTCCTTAGCCATGCTGACTTATTTGTGTCGTACGAACGGGGACCGCGTTTTGCTTAACGGACACCTCCGACGGTTGGAATGATAATTATTTACGATTGTTTCTCGACCTGCATGAAGTTCAACTCGACTTCCGTACCGCGGCCGAAGATCTTGACGATGACCTTAAGTTTCTTCTTCTCTTCGTTGACTTCCTGAATATCGCCGACAAACTCGTTGAAGGGGCCGTCGATGATCTTCACCGTTTCCCCCTCGATGAAGGGCTCGATCATGGTATCGCCGGCTTCGAGGCTCTCGTCCACCTTACCGAGCAATCGGTTAGCTTCCGATTCCCGCATGGGTACGGGCTCGCTCTTGCCGAGAAAGTGAATGACATTCGGCAGGCTGGTGATGGCATCGACTACTTCCGCATTCAGGGCGTAAGGGTCGGCTTCTACCAAAATGTAGCCCGGTAGAATGTTCCGGTCGGAAATCACCTTTTTACCGCTACGAATCTTATACACCTTCTCCGTTGGCACGACGATCTTGGTGACGTGGCTACCCCAGTCATTCCGCTCGATTTCCTTCTCGATGCGTTCCTTGATCTTTTTTTCCTTGCCGCTGATGACCCGCAGCGAGTACCATTTGTTGTCTGCCATGCTGTTTTCGAAGTATGCTTAAACCGCGCTGTTGTAGATAAAATCCACGACATTCTTCCACACGAAATCCATCATTAGAATCAGCAGCGCGAAAATGGCGGAACCGATCAGCACCAATACGGTATTGGTCTGGAGCGTAGAATACGGAGGCCAGGTCACGTTGTGGACCAGCTCGTTATAACTTTCCCGTAAGTATAGTCCTAGCTTATCCATGAGAAAGGGAAGGGTTGAAGAGTGAAGGGACTGCGCATCCCTTGTAAAGTAAGCACGGGTGGAGAGACTCGAACTCCCAGCCCCTGGTTTTGGAGACCAGTGCTCTGCCAATTGAGCTACACCCGTAAGTTGAAGTACGAAATCTAACGGAGAGACACGGGATAAAAAGGTGCTTGACAGCTTACTCGGACCTTTCAACTCCCTACTCCGCACATTAAAATTCGTACTTCCTAAATGCGAAAGTTAAGTACCCTCATTCGGGCACTTAACTTCCACTTTTTATAGTAAAACCGGGGGCGGAAGCCCCGATGGTTCTTAGGCCAGAATTTCGGTTACCTGACCGGCGCCTACGGTACGACCGCCTTCGCGGATAGCGAAGCGAAGACCTTTCTCCATAGCGATGGTATTCAGCAGCTTAACTTCCAGGGTAACGTTATCGCCTGGCATAACCATTTCCACGTTCTCGGGAAGGGTGATGTCGCCGGTTACGTCCGTGGTACGGAAGTAGAACTGAGGACGGTAGCCATTGAAGAACGGCTTGTGACGACCACCTTCTTCTTTCGACAGTACGTATACCTCACACTTGAAGTGACTGTGGGGCTTAACGCTGCCTGGCTTACAGATTACCATACCGCGCTTGATGGCTTCCTTGTCAATACCGCGAAGCAGCAGACCGGCGTTATCACCGGCTTCACCGCGATCGAGCAGTTTGCGGAACATCTCAACACCCGTAATGGTAGAAGTCAACGGCTTGGCTTCAGCAGCCTGCATGCCGAGAATTTCAACACCGTCACCTACGTTGATCACGCCCCGCTCGATACGACCGGTTGCAACGGTTCCACGACCGGTGATAGAGAATACGTCCTCAACGGGCATCAGGAAAGGCTGGTCAACCAGACGCTCAGGCTCGGGGATATCGTTGTCGACAGCGGCCATGAGTTCGATGATCTTGGCTTTACCGTCGGCGTCTCCTTCGAGTGCCTTGAGGGCGGAACCGATAATGATGCTGGCGTTGTCACCGTCGTACTCGTACTGGCTGAGCAGTTCGCGTACTTCCATTTCAACGAGCTCGAGCATCTCTTCGTCGTCAACTAGGTCGGCCTTATTCATAAAGACGACGATGTTGGGAACGCCTACCTGGCGAGCCAGCAGGATGTGCTCGCGGGTCTGGGGCATCGGGCCGTCAGTGGCGGCCACTACCAGGATAGCACCGTCCATCTGGGCGGCACCCGTTACCATGTTCTTTACGTAGTCAGCGTGACCCGGGCAGTCAACGTGAGCATAGTGACGGTTAGCCGTCTCATACTCGACGTGAGCCGTGTTGATGGTGATACCACGCTCTCTTTCCTCGGGGGCAGAGTCGATCGTATCGTAATCCATCTTCTTAGCACCACCTGACTCCGAGAGAACGGTGGTGATAGCTGCGGTGAGGGTGGTCTTACCGTGGTCTACGTGACCGATGGTACCCACGTTAACGTGGGGTTTAGTTCTTTCAAATTTTTCCTTAGCCATCTTAGGATGTCCTATTTTGAAATTAAAAAATGGTGCTTAATCAGGGTGCCGACCGCAACCTCGGCCGCCCCTACCTCCGGATCAACCGAACCGGAAGAGTATTACCCTTGAGCCAACGGTGAGAATTGAACTCACGACCCCTTCCTTACCATGGAAGTGCTCTACCCCTGAGCTACGTCGGCAACATGGTTGATGTTGTAAAAAATTGCGAGGCACCGCCGTTGCGGTGCTTCGTTTGGAGCGGAAGACGAGTTTAGCTGCGCTGCTCTCCCCTCGGTCGGGTCAAACCCGCGACCCTCAGCTTGGTGCGTTATGTGGGGTTATGCGGTCTTAGGGGCGGGAGCCCCAAAAACTAGCCCACAAATAAGCCGCTCTACCATCTGAGCTACTCTCATTAATCTCCAGACCCACCATCGTGGATCCTTTGGAGCGGAAGACGAGATTCGAACCCGCGACCCTCAGCTTGGAAGGCTGATGCTCTACCAACTGAGCTACTTCCGCATGTTGGTAAAATGAAAAAAAATGTGGGGGTGGTAGGATTCGAACCTACTCAGCCGAAACACTGGATTTACAGTCCAGCCCACCTCTCCAACTGTGGCGCACCCCCATTTTCTACTGTACGAGATTCAAAGGTAAAGTCCGGTAACGGAGCCGATGGACGGACTCGAACCGCCGACCAGCTGATTACAAATCAGCTGCTCTACCAACTGAGCTACACCGGCTGATGAACGAGTAGCTGATCAAAAACCAGCGGTTCTACTCCCAATAGCTACCGGGAAGTTATACCGGCTGATTAGTGAATAGCCGTTTGCGAATCGTTGTGGCATTCCCGATACCCGTTGGGAAGCTACACCGGTCTGAAACCTTAAATCTCTGCCTGTTTTCAAGTCTGCTCGGGGACGTTTTCCCAAAGCGATTGCAAAGGTAATATCTTTCGTACAATTGACAAAGCAACTGCGGACGAAATTTTAACCCTTTGTTTCTCCTCCCCCTTCCGGATGTGATTTGCGGTACACTTCCCGCAGCCGTTCCAGGTTGTTGTGCGTGTACAACTGGGTTGCTGCCAGGCTGGCGTGGCCCAACAGATCCTTGACGGCATTGAGGTCGGCACCGGCTTCGGTCAGGTGGGTGGCAAAACTGTGGCGCAGAACGTGCGGGCTTTTCTTTGCCTCCCGCGTCACCCCCCCCAAATACCGGGTTACTTTATTGTATACATATTTGGGGTACAAGGGTTTACCCTTTTCCGTAACGAGTAGTTGCGGAATTTCGATTTTCGCGCCGGAGCGCAGGAACAGGGCCCGATCCAGCAATTCCGCCAGTCCCGGTCCGTAGGGTACGATCCGCTCCTTGTTTCCCTTTCCCCGAACCAATAAGGCTCCCTTTTCCCTGTTCAGGTCACTCACCCGTATTCCGATCAATTCTGCCCGCCGTAATCCGGCCTGGTAAAGCAAAGACAGCATCAGGTGATCCTGTAACAGAAAATAATCTTCATTTTTCGTCGGATCAGGAAAAGTCTGGAACAGCCGTTGCAGATCAGCGCGAGGGATAGTGGCCGCCAGCCGCTTGCCGATCCGTGGCGTAGGGATACGCTTGGTCGGATTATGCTCCTGTTGGCCCTGCATCTGCCGAAAAAGGTAGTAGGCCTTCAGCGCGGAGAGTTTCCTACGGATGCTCGTGGCCGCCATGCCCTCCCCGTGCAATTCCGCCAGCCAGCTTTTGACCATCCCCCGATTGACCTCGGCGGCGGAGCTGACGTCGTAAGCCGTTTCGCAGTATCGGGCAAACCCTTGCAGGTCGCCTTCATACGCACTGACGGTGTGCTCGCTCAGGCGACGCTGATGAGCCAAATGGGCGATGAATTGACGGATCTCCAAGGGCGGTGGGTCGGTACGGGTCACAAAGCTACGGGCTGGCACCCGATTGCCCCGTCTGGTAGGTCGCTCGCTACCCTACTCTACTCCCGAATTGTCAGATATAGGGTTGCGATCACCCATTCAGAAAGGACTTGAGGAAACGCTTTATCCTTCCGGCCAATGACACATCCCGTCTACGGGTCAATTCGATAATCTGGGGGTAAGGGGAATTCGGGGAGGAGCCGATTCGTCCGTTCCCGAATTGGCTGGGATCGCGAAACGCTCGTTGGTTATGCAGTTTGCTGAGCACGCTAAAGATGGATTGATCGTGCCGGTGAGCTAGAAAGCCGTTACCGATGGTGTCCGGCTCCGAAGGATCCAGCAAAAGTTCGGGCCTGGATGCATACTCCAGCCAGCTGGCGGCAAAGTTTTTGGCCTCCGGACCATTGCGCCACAAATGGCAGGTGGCTATACGCTGCTCGGTTAGTTGCAAATCGTATCGACCGGGTGCCAGCTCCCAAAACACCTCGGGCCTGGTCCAGTGCAATTCCGGGTGGTTGTGTAGCGAAAACGGAAAAACATCCTGATCGAACGGATGCAGGGCCCGGATGAGTAAGTCAACGGGCTTCACGAAATGGGCACCGGCGTCGCAGTAGAAAAGCCAGGTCCCATCCGGTAGGTCATTGAGCGTCCGCACGATAAAATAGGGTTTCCACAGCCAGTATCCCGCGCCTTTCTCCTGGTTCAGAATACCCTCGTGCGCCCGGCGGAAGGTAGGGTCGATGTCTTGCGGGCAGTAGCTTCTCACTTCGTCAAAACCGCCAACCCTCCTGGCTGACTTAGTATTGCGTTGCTGAGCGCGGCGAAAATGGTGATCGGCGTAGTTCAGCAGGACGGTCATGGGCGTGGCAAATGGCACGTGGTAGGTTCTGAATCGGATCGGCTTTGCTCCCGCGCTCCGTCGCCCTACCCTAGCAAATCGAAAAGTTTTTCCTCCAGTCGAAGGTAGAAGTTGTAAATGTGCTCCGCTGCATCGGGCCGGAACGGGGGGATGCCCCGAAGGTCACGCAGTTGATGCGGATCGTCCCGGAGCGAACGGAGTCGTTGCCGGAAGACCGTTTCCTCGCCAGGTGAATAGGCAATGATCGCGTCCTGGTTAAATATGTCGGGTTCCACCGCACCTTCCGCGCCACGGTAAATAGGGATACACCCGGCGGCTACGGCCTCAAACAATTTTTCGGTGGTGTATCCGGGACGTTGGCTGTTCTCGGGACAGATGTGAAAGGGATACTGCCGGATGAACCGATGTTTGTATGCTTGACCGGGAGGTACGCGCTCACCAACATTGCGAAAAGCGCCCCCGTAGCGAACCGTTCCAACCTGGTCGAACAGATCAGCTATACGACGGCGCGACCCGGATGGATCGTGGCTGGCAACCAGGGAAGCGACCATGGCGGGTCGTTGCAGCAAATCTAACCGATTCCGATCCCACTGCCGAAGTCGCTCGGTAATGTCCGCCAGTTGCATGCCGGGGTCGAAGCAAAGCAGCAACCAGATAGGAAAGCGGAGGTAGTCCGATCGCTGCAGCTGATCAAAGCCAAGCGACAAATCGACGGATCCAAATAGATGGTCTCGGTAGGAGGGATGAAAATCCAGATTTTCACCCGTAAAAAACACGCGAAGGTCGGCGTTAATCCTGCTGATGAGTCGGGGATCGCCAAATACCGAGATAAAAGCAATTCGCCGGTCTTTGGACAGCTTTGCCAGACGGGGCCGGTCCAGGAACCTCCAGAACCAGGTGTTCCGGAAGGAGGGGACCCGCCAAAAGTTGTAGAACCCACGGCCGTAGCACCGCAACAAAAAGTGCTGATAATAGGCTCCGGCAGTTTGCCTGGCGTACCGGTTGTATGCGGTCAACCGCTCTTCTCCAATTAGCCCGGAAACAACGTTCTTTACGGGTTGCTTCAGGGGCCGAAACATTTAATCTGAATTTGTCCCGTTCGGATCGTGTTGGAGCGGTTGCCCGCCTGGTCGACCATGAAAATACTCAGCCGGAAGGTGTCGACGGGGTAAGCCGGATTCTGGGCCGGGAAGCGGCCATCGTATAAACAGTTGACCTGACCGGTGTTGATTAGGGTAAAGAACACGTCGCCGCTAATGCCGTTGCCGGTACCCTCGCGGGGGATGGAAGGAAGTGCCAGCGGCGTTGGCGTATTCGGGAACCGGCTATCAACGTAAAAAATATCGGTGCTGTCTTCTGAGCTGAGATCGCCGTCGCCGTCGGTGAAGCTGAACTGAAAGACGATACTATCGGCAATACCGGTAACCTGGGCGTAGATACTGTCTTTACTGACGCCCTCGTAGGCGATGACGGGCTCATCGGGGTAGTCGGGCGGATTAACGCAACCCAGCGTCAGCAGTCCGGCGGCAAGCAACCATAGATAATAACGGGTGTATAGCATCACAGATAATCGATTGAACATGTCGCGCGACGAACTGGCCCGGCGCATTGAGGGGTTGTCCCGGGATGAATTCTGGGAGATAGCGCTGGAGGTATTCCACCATCAAGCCGCTAACAACCTAATCTACGCCGAATACCTCGATTTGTTGCATGTCAATGAGCGGGAGGTACGGCAACGGACCGATATTCCTTATTTACCGATCTCCCTGTTTAAAACCCACGATCTCCGGACCGGGGCCTGGGAGCCAAGCCGCACCTTCCGTAGTAGCGGTACGACGGGAACGGCTACCAGTCGTCATCCGCTTAGGCGAGAAGCCTGGTACGTCGACCAGGCCGCCAGAACCTTCGAGCGCTTTTACGGTCCGCTTACAGGTCGGGCGGTTCTCGCCCTCCTGCCGGCGTACCTGGAGCGGTCGGGATCGAGCTTAGTATTTATGGCCGACGATTTCATTCGGCGTAGCGGGCAACCGGATTCGGGGTTTTACCTGGATAACCTGCCTGAGCTGGCGGGGCGACTGCGCGCGTTGCGCGAGCGCAACGTCCCTACCCTACTGCTCGGCGTAAGCTTCGCGTTGCTGGAGCTGGCGGAACGATTCCCGCAGCCACTCGGAGATACCATCGTGATGGAAACGGGGGGCATGAAGGGACGGCGGCGGGAGATGACCCGGGATGAGTTGCACGGGGTCCTAAGCGATGCATTCGAAGTAGAGCATATTCACAGCGAATACGGAATGACCGAACTGCTGAGTCAGGCTTATGCCCCCGAGCGCGGCCGCTTCCTACCGGCCACCACCCTGGCGGTCACCCCTCGTGACGTCACGGATCCGTTTGCCCCGGCCCCTTTGGGAAAGACCGCCGCACTCAACCTGACCGATCTCGCGAACCTCGACACGGTGAGCTTTATCGCCAGTGACGACTTAGGTCGCATATTCGAAGACGGAAGCTTCGAGGTGCTCGGGCGCATGGATAATTCGGACGTGCGCGGTTGCAACCTGCTGGTGGGTGACCTGTGACCTCTCTTGGCAAAGCGCGCCACAGCCAATCAAAGCCAACTATATTTACGCAATCGATTGATCGACTCTACCGGTGCCTGGAAATCATTTGCCCCGACAGCACCGCGGCAAGCCAAGTTGCCGTATTATGCCGATCCCAACGTTAACCATTAACCTTTTACCGATTATGCACTCCTTCCATCGTACCATTTTTCGAGCTAGTATTTTCCTCTTCTGCTGCGCCCCCTTCCTGTTGACCGGGCAGTCCAGGACGACCCTCGTAGTCGATGCGGGGGCCGCGGAGCACCAGATTAGCCGCCACATTTACGGCCACTTCGCCGAACACCTCGGACGTAATATTTATGACGGCTTCTTCGTGGGCGAAGAAAACCGCACGATACCCAATACGGCCGGGGTGCGGAATGACATCATCGAAGCGCTAAAAGCACTCAGCATTCCCAACCTGCGCTGGCCGGGCGGATGCTTTGCGGATACCTATCACTGGATGGATGGCATCGGACCAAAAGAAGACCGCCCGACCATCGTCAATCAATGGTGGGGTGGGGTCACGGAAGACAACAGCTTCGGCACCCACGATTTCCTCAATTTGTGCGAGGTTCTCGGCACGGAGCCGTACCTGTCGGCCAACGTAGGTAGCGGGACCGTACAGGAAGTTGCCGACTGGATTCAGTACACCAATCATGGCGGGGAAAGTCCGATGGCCAAACTTCGCCGGGAAAACGGACGGGAAGAACCCTGGAACGTCAAGTACTGGGGGGTTGGCAATGAGGCCTGGGGATGTGGGGGAAATATGACGGCGGAATTCTACGCTGACGTGTATCGCCGCTACGCCACCTTCATGCAAGACTGGAACCAGGAGGACAGCGTCGGTATCGTTAAAATTGCTTCCGGCGCATCGAGCAACGACTACAACTGGACGCGGGTGCTGATGCAGGATCTGAAGCTGAACATGGTCGACGCCTTGGCGCTGCACCATTATTCCGTTACGGATTGGGAAGACAAGGGCCCGTCGGTCGAATTCGACGAAAATCAGTACTTCGAAACCATGGAAGTAGCCCTGGCGATGGACACGCTGATCGAGAATCATACGGCAATCATGGACGAATACGACCCGGAGAAGCGGATTGCCCTGTACGTCGACGAATGGGGAGGATGGTACAACGTTGAGCCGGGCACCAATCCGGGCTTTCTGTACCAGCAAAATACCATTCGGGACGCCATGATCGCCGGAGCGACCCTGAACATCTTCAACAACCACGCCGAACGAGTCAAAATGGCCAATCTCGCCCAGGCGGTTAACGTACTACAGGCAGTGATCCTGACGGAGGGGGAGCAGATGATTCTTACGCCTACGTATCACGTCATGAAAATGTACGTCCCCCACCACGACGCCACGCTGTTGCCTTCCTCCTTCGAAACCGAGCTTACCTACTCCTACGAGGGCAAATCGCTTCCCGCGCTTTCGGCCTCCGCCTCCCGGAGTGATGACGGCACCGTCACCATCTCCCTGGTTAACATCGATGCTTCGGAAACCCATACCGTGGACATTCAACTCAATGGCACGACAACCGGCGCAGTGAACGCCCAACTGCTGACCTCCGATCAGCTGCAGGATTATAACGATTTTGATGCACCGGACCGGATCGTACCGGTAGCGTTCACCGATTTTACGGTCGCCAACGGTACGGTATCCGTGAAGCTGCCTCCTTACTCCGTCGTTGTTCTGGAAGTGCAACCTTAGTTTCGAGCGGAAATATCTTTATATTTAGCTGGATCCTAGCGTTGCCTCATCCGGCGATGTGGATCTCCCAATCTGCGAAGCCGGATGGTTTTTGCCATCGGTACGAAGCAGCGAACACGCGATACATGCAAAATGAATAAAAATCGGAAAAAGCGCGTCACCATTTACGATCTGGCCATGGAACTGAACGTGGCGCCCTCGACGGTTTCCCGCGCCCTCCAAGATCACTTCAGCATCGGTCGGGAGACGCGGGATGCTGTAAAGGAATTAGCGCGCAAGCGCGGATACCGAACCAACGTAGTGGCGGCAAACCTCCGCATGCAGACCTCCAATACCATTGGCGTACTGGTACCCTGGATCAACCGTCCCTTTATTTCCTCGCTCATTTCCGGGGTGGAAGAGGCGGCTCAGGAATTTGGATACAACGTGATTATCTCGCAGTCTCAGGACTGCTACGACCGGGAGGTAGCCAACGTGAAGACGCTGGTGGACAGCCGGATCCATGCCCTTCTGGTATCGCTGGCCATGGAAACGACGCATTACGACCACATCGAAGAGATTATCCGGGGAGGTACGCCGGTAGTGTTCGTCGACCGGGTCCCTTCCTCCCTACCCGGCCATCGGGTTATTATCGACAATTACCAGGCAGCGTTCGAGGCTACCCAGCACCTGATTGACCAGGGGTGTAAACGGATAGCGATTTTTAGCGGGGCCCAGCACCAGCAAATATACCGGGAGCGGCAACTTGGTTACCTGGCCGCGCTTGATCAGAACGGATTGGACATCGACCAGGACCTCATCTGTAGTCTCGACCGGCTTACGCTGGACGAAGGCTACCGGTTGACTGAAAAATTGTTCCTTCTCGACAGCAGGCCGGACGGGATTTTCTCCACAAATGACGGCGCAGCGGTTGGGGCCATAAAGTTCGCCCGGCAAAACAACATTCCTATTCCAGAGGAATTGGCGTTAATCGGATTCAACAATGACCCGATCTGTGAAATCGTAGAGCCTCAACTTAGCTCCATGACCCACCCCGCAGCTCAGATGGGGCGCCAGGCCTTACTGCAGGCACTCAAGGTAGCCACCCCGGAAGCGACAACGGAAAACCTCCTGGTACAGCTTACTACGGAAGTCATTATTCGTGCTTCTAGCCGCAAAACTCAGGCAACCACTTCACCGGAGTAGACCTATGGATCACACACAATCGATTTCGTAAGCCTCGAAATTGTTGTACTTTGTCCACCAGCGGCCGACGTGGGGCGAACCTAATGGTCTTCGTTCGAACCGCCCACCTACTGGTTGGCTTTCGCTATTCGATCTTGCATGACTTTAACAGCTCCATTTTCCTCCCGCTTATTGATTTGGCTAAGCAACGCGTGTGTTAGTCCTCTGCGAGTAAATCGCGGAATTGCTGTCGCGCTAACCGAGTTTAGCCGGGTCCACGACGAACGCTGCGATAGATGGGTACTGCGGGTCGGTCCATGAAGCCACCATTCAACTGTCGAGCCGCGCTCATCGAGCGCTCCTACTGAACTTTCAACACTTCCAATATGATCCTGACTATTCGTGTTTCAACTGTCTTCTGGCTAGCATGCCTGGGTCTATTCCAGTGCGGCAGCCCTACTTCTGCCGGCGAACAGCAACCAACGGATGCGGAAGAGGCGCCTTCGCTTGGGGCCCTGTACGCGGATAACTTTTACATCGGCGCCGCGATCAATCGCGGGCAGATCATGGGTCAGGATACTGCGGCCCTGCGGCTGCTGGAATCGGAATTTACCTCTATTACGCCGGAGAATATCATGAAATGGGAAAACATCCAGCCCGGCCCCGATTCCTTCACCTGGGAGGCGGCGGATGCCTATGTTGCGCTTGGGGAGGAGCAGGACAAGTGGATCATCGGGCACACGCTCGTGTGGCACTCCCAGGCACCGGCATACGTAAACGAGACCACCGACCCCGAGCAATTGCGGCAATATATGGAGGAGCACATTCGGGCCGTAGCCGGGCGCTACGCCGGACGGATAGATGGCTGGGACGTACTCAATGAAGCGCTCAATGAGGACGGCAGTTACCGGGAATCGATCTTCTACCGCTTGCTGGGCGAACAGTACATCTTGGATGCCTACCGCATAGCGGCCGAGGCAGCCCCGGACGCGGAGTTGTACTACAATGACTATAACCTCAATAACCCCCAAAAGCGCACCGGTGCCGTCCGGATCGTCAATCTGCTCAAGGAAAACGGACTGCGTATCGACGGAGTAGGCATGCAGGGACACTACAACCTGAACGGCCCGCCCATCGAGGAAGTGGAAGCCAGCATCGAGGCCTACGCCGCCACCGGTGCCAAGGTGATGATTACCGAGCTCGACCTAACTACCCTGCCCAACCCCTGGGATCTGGAGGGCGCCGACGTAAATCAAAATTTTGAAGGCAGCGAGGCAATGAACCCCTATGCCGCCGGGCTGCCGGATTCCGTGTCCACGAAAATCGCCGAACGCTACGCTGACTTATTCCGTCTCTTCCTAAAGCACGACGATGCCATCACCCGGGTAACCCTGTGGGGGATCAACGACGCACAAAGCTGGCTTAACAACTGGCCCATTCGCGGCCGCACCAATTATCCCTTACTATTCGACCGGGCCTCGATGCCCAAGGAAGCCTACGGGGCAGTCGTAGCACTGAAGCAATAATCTTAAGGTCCCATTCATGTCATTAGAAAACTTCCGCTTATCCGTAACCGAAAAGATCGGTTACGCGCTCGGTGACCTCGCAGCTAACCTGATTTTTCAGACGCTGGTCACCTTCATCGCATTTTTCTACACCGACGTTTACGGCATTCCGGCTGGATGGGCTGCATTCATCATCTTCTGGGCAGGCATCCTCGGAGGCGCGGTGTTTACGCCGATTATGGGTGCCATCGCCGATCGTACCCGGACCCGGTGGGGTAAATTCCGCCCGTGGATTCTCTGGACGGCGATTCCCTTCGGAGCGATCGTCATGCTCACTTTCGCGACGCCGGATTTCGCGCCCACCGGCAAACTGATTTATGCCGGCGTCACCTACCTCTTGCTGGTGATGATCTACTCGGCCAACAACCTACCCTACAGTGCCCTTAGCGGGGTGCTGACCGGGAGTATGTCGGAACGGAACAGCCTGTCCAGCTACCGTTTCGTGGCGGTCATGATCGCCCAGTTCATCATTCAGGTACTGGTGTTGCCTATCGTGCTGATCCTGGGTGACGGGGACAAGGCCATTGGCTTCGAACGCACCATGACAATCCTGGCCGCCGCCGGAGTAGTGATGCTGCTGATTACCTTCCTCACCACGAAGGAACGGGTCGTTCCCCGCCCCGAACAGGAGTCGAGCGTAAAGGACGACCTCAGGGATCTGGCCCGCAATCGCCCCTGGGTCATTATGCTGGTGCTGACTACCCTCGTATTCGTGGCGCTGGCCCTCAAGGGGGGATCCTACGTCTACTACTTTTCCGAATACATGAACGAACCGGCCCTGGCGGCTTTCCTGGAGAACGTCGGCTTCAACGGCTTCATTGATGGCCTCAACAATACGCTAACCGGGATGGGGCTTACGGAATTCCGCTGGCCGGAGGATCCGGCTACGTCGGCCTTCAGCTTGTACAACGCGACCAGTATCATCTGCCAGATCATCGGTATCTTTTTCAGTAAAGCGCTGGCCGACCGCTTTGGTAAGCGGAACGTCTTCGGCATCTTTCTTTTTATATCTACCCTCTTTCTGCTGGTTTACCTGGTGTTCCCCCCTGATGCCGTGGAACTGGTTTTCCTGGCACAGGTAGGCCACGGCCTGGCGTATGGGGTCACGGTACCGTTGCTGTGGGCCATGATCGCCGATGTAGCGGACTACTCGGAATGGAAAAATAACCGTCGCGCAACGGGTATCATCTTCTCCGCAATGATCTTCGGCCTGAAAGTAGGCCTGGCCATCGGCGGAGCCTTGGTAGCGATGCTCCTGTCCTTCTACGGATATGAAGCGGGGTTGCCATCACAATCTTCGGACACCGTCCTGGGCATCCGCCTACTGATCAGCCTTTACGCTTCGATTCCCTTCCTCATCGGGTGCGGGCTCTTGTTTTTTTACGAGATTAATAAGGAGATGGAGACCAACATCGAGCAGGACCTGTTGGTTAGCCGTGCGAAAAACCTGGGGTGATCCCCTCTTTAGCTTTTCTTCCGAACTACACACTTTCTATTATGGACCAAGAACCCGATTACGAGCAGCTCAAAGCAGCCGCCCTTTCCCAGCCATTAGTATCTCATATTTACACCGCGGACCCTTCGGCTCACGTCTTTAACGGCAAGATTTACATCTACCCTTCCCACGACATAGACGCCGGCATTCCCTTTAACGATAACGGCGATCACTTCGGGATGGAGGATTACCACGTGCTGTCGATGGACGAGCCCTTCGGAAAAACCACGGATCACGGGGTTGCGCTGCACGTCAACGACGTCCCCTGGGCCTCCCGTCAAATGTGGGCTCCCGATGCAGCCGAAAAGAACGGTACCTATTACTTCTACTTCCCCGCCCGCGATCAGGAAGGGCGCTTTCGTATCGGTGTCGCTACTGGCGATCGGCCCGAAGGTCCCTTTACCCCGCGCCCGGAAGCTATAAAGGGTAGTTACTCCATCGATCCGGCGGTCTATGCCGATGAAGATGGTGCATATTATATGTACTTCGGCGGCTTATGGGGAGGCCAGCTGCAGGAATATCGCCAGAACAACTACGACCCCAGCCATGCCGAACCTACGGGGAACACACCCGCTCTCGGACCGCTCGTCGCCCGCTTGCGAGATGACTTGCTCGAGTTTGCCGAGAAACCCAGGGAGATCGAGATCCTCGACGAGGAGGGCAACGTGCTCGTGGCTTCCGATAATGACCGTCGCTTCTTCGAGGCGGCGTGGATGCACCGCCACGCCGGGAAATATTATTTTTCCTACTCCACGGGCGATACGCATTACATCTGTTACGCTACCGGTGATTCTCCCTATGGTCCTTTTACCTACCGCGGGAGAATCATGGAACCCGTCATAGGATGGACCACCCACCATTCCATTTGCGCGGTGGCGGGTAAATATTACTTGTTCTACCACGATTCCGTACTTTCCGGAGGCGTCACGCATCTACGATCCGTCAAAATGGCGGAGATTCACCATCAGGAGGACGGAACCATCCGTACGCTCCATCCATACCCCGGCGGGGAATGATACCACTTTCTAAGTCCATTATAACCTTAGCATGTCCGAGCTTTTTAATCTAACCGGTAAAAACGCACTACTCACCGGAGGAACCGGCGCCCTTGGAACGGCTATGGCCCGGGGACTACTCGCCTCCGGAGCCCGCGTTGCCTTACTCAGCCGCAATCCCGAAAATCTTACCAGCGCCAAGGAGGAATTGGGGGGAGATCCGGAAAACATCCTGCTGTTGCGGGGTGATGTCACGGATGCGGCCTCACTTCGGGACGCCGCCGATGAGCTACGCAAGGAATGGGGAAAGCTGGATATCCTGGTCAATGCCGCGGGCGGCAACCGCCCCGGAGCAACGATCGGTCCGGACCAGACCTTTTTCGACCTACAGATGGAAGATTTTGCCGGAGTGAGTAAACTAAATCTGGACGGTACGGTCATCCCCAGCCTGATTTTCGGTAAAATGCTCACCGAAAACGGAGGCTCGGGCAGCATCGTCAACATCAGTAGCATGGCCGCCGACCGCGCCATTACCCGAGTGGTGGGCTACAGTGCCGCCAAAGCCGGTATCGACAATTTTACGCGTTGGCTGGCCGTGGAAATGGCCCGGAAGTACAATGGTAAGATTCGCGTGAACGCTATTGCTCCGGGATTTTTCATCGGCGAGCAAAACCGGCGGCTACTGCTGAACGAAGACGACACGCTCACGGCAAGGGGGCAGACCATCCTCACCAACACCCCCATGAACCGCTTCGGCGAGGCGGAAGAACTCATGTCGACCCTGGTCTACCTCTGCGCCGATGCCAGCAGTTTCGTCACCGGCATCGTAGTGCCGGTGGATGGCGGATTCAGCGCTTTCTCAGGGGTCTGAGCGGCAAGCTGTAACTTACCGCCCCTAACCAAAGCTTTGCGTTCATGCAACACCACAATCTGCGCGAGAACCTGAAGGTAGCCGCCCTGGTAGAAGATACCATCACCAAAGGACAAGGCCACCTCAGCGACACCGGTGCACTGATTATCAATACCGGTAAGTATACCGGTCGCTCCCCCCAGGATCGCTACATCGTTGAAGACGATATTACCCGCGATACCGTCGACTGGGGCAAGATTAACAAGCCCATTGCGCCGGAAGCTTTTGCCGGCCTGCTTGAAAAGACCCTTGCATACGCCGGAGGACTGGAAGAAGTCTACGTACGCGATGCCTACGCCTGCGCCAGCCGCAAGTACCGGATCAACATCCGGGTATTCACCGAATATCCGTGGCAGAATATGTTTGCCTATAACATGTTTCTTCGGCCGGACGACGAGCGGATCACAAATCTGATATCGGACGAGTGGACCATTTACGCTTTCCCCGGCGTCACCGCCGACCCCGCCGTACACGGCACCCGCCAGGACAACTTCAGCATCATCAACTTTACCGAGAAAACCATCCTCATCGGCGGAACCGCCTATACCGGGGAAATAAAGAAGGGAATCTTCTCGGTACTGAACTACGTGCTGCCCACTCGCCGCAACGTCCTGAGCATGCACTGTTCCGCCAACGTTGGTACGAAGGGGGATACCGCGCTATTCTTCGGTCTTTCCGGTACGGGCAAAACCACGCTGAGTAACGACCCCGATCGCCGGCTGATTGGCGACGACGAGCACGGCTGGAGCCAGGCCAACGTCTTCAACCTCGAGGGCGGTTGCTACGCCAAGGTTATCGACCTCAGCGAATCAAAAGAGCCGCAGATCTACCGGGCCATTAAATTCGGTGCCCTATTGGAAAATATCGGCCTGAAGGAGGATGGCCACACGCCGGACTACGAAGACGACAGCATCACCCAGAATACCCGCGTGAGTTATCCGATCTATCACATCGATAACATCATGTACAACAGCCGTGGCGATCTGCCACGCAACATCTTCTTTCTCACCTGTGATGCCTTCGGCGTCCTTCCCCCTATCAGCAAGCTGACCGCCGAACAGGCCATGTACCAGTTCATCAGTGGCTATACGGCCAAGATTGCGGGTACGGAGGCGGGCATTACCGAGCCCCAGGTAACTTTCTCGGCCTGCTTCGGTGCCCCCTTCATTCCCCTTCACCCGACGCATTACGCGGACATGCTCGGCAGCAAGCTGAAAGAATCGGAGCAGGAAGGCGAACCCATCAATGTCTGGCTTATCAACACCGGATGGACCGGCGGAGCCTACGGAGAAGGTTCCCGGATCGAGTTGGCCTTTACCCGTGCCATGATCAAAGCTGCCCTGACCGGCGCATTGGACGACGTACCGTACGTCGCCGATCCGGTCTTCGGCCTGCAACGTCCCGTGAGCTGTCCGGACGTTCCTAATGCCATGTTGAACCCGCGGGATACCTGGCGCAACGAAGCGGAATA
The DNA here is from genome assembly GCF_002934605.1 of Neolewinella xylanilytica. Taxonomy (GTDB): domain Bacteria; phylum Bacteroidota; class Bacteroidia; order Chitinophagales; family Saprospiraceae; genus Neolewinella; species Neolewinella xylanilytica. Next base: position 1,039,055 of record NZ_PTJC01000006.1, on the reverse strand, counting down.
CGACAAAGCCGCCCAACGACTGGCTCAGCTTTTCCACAATAACTTCGCGAACTTCGCCGACCAAGCTGACGAGGGCATCCTCTCGGCCGGACCGAAGACCGCCGTAACTCAGTAGCCGGCCTTACGGCAGTTACCCTTCCGGATCGTATTCGGGAGGTAGGTGATCCTTCGTCCGTAGCAACTCCGCCACCCGGTCGGGTACTCCGCGCTTCCAGCGGCGGTGGCTCCACAACCAGGTGGCGGGGTCGCGACGGATTTCGTGCTCCAACCGGCGGGCAAAGCATTCCGTAATGAATCCCGGCTCGGTTTCCCGGGGCTCATCCGTGATGGGAATCAGCTTTGCCGTGTAATACCCCCTACCCTGCCGGCGCAGATTCATGTAGTAGACCGGGCGATCATGGCGCACCGCATACCGCTCCGGCCCGGCGAGAAAGGCCGTGGTACGGCCTAAAAACTCGGTCCAGTGGAGCTTTTGCCAACGCGCATTGCTCGGCGACTGATCGGCGACGAAAAACTCGACGGTGGGCGTTCCATCGTGGGTATCGAAGTACTCCTGCACCACCCGCCGGGAAACGAGCTGGGTTCCCGTACGTCCCCGATTGACGCGAAATAGCCGATCGAGCACCGCGTTGTTCAGCGGGCTGTAGATGCCCATGACTTGGAATCCGGCAAACTGAGGTTGGAAAGAAAGCGCTGCTATCTCCCAATTGCTGAAGTGGGCGCCGTAAGCAATGAAGCTTCGGCCCGCAACACGGAGGTGATCCACCACTTCGGGATTGACGACCCTGCACCTGCGCACCGCCGCCCCCTCGCTCATGCTAAAGAGCTTAACGCTCTCGGCGACGCTGTCGAAGAAGAAACCGTAATAATCACGCGCCAACCGCGTCACTTCCCGCTCCGTATAAGCCGGAAACGAACGCCGGATATTATCCACCACCACGGCTTTGCGGTACCCAACGAGGTGCCAGTTCAGCCATTCGAGGGCGGCGGACACCCCGTACATGACGGACCACGGCAGGTAACTGAGCGGGATAAAAACGAGATAATACAGCAGGTAGGCCAACGGCAATACGATAAATTAAGCCGGGTCGCGAAGCAGTTCGAGCCGGCGACGTATTTCGGTGAGGCGGGTGATGATCTGTTGCTTTTCCGCGCCGGGCGCGTCGGCGTTCGCGATTTCCTTGCGGGCCCCTTCGAGGGTGAAACCGCGATCGCGAACCAGGTGATAGACCTGCTGCAGCTGGGCGATGTTTTCCTTCGTGAAACGGCGGTCGCCGCGGCTGTTTTTATTCGGCTTGATGTGGCCGAATTCGTTTTCCCAAAAGCGGATCAGTGACGTATTGACGCCTAATTTCTTCGCCACTTCCCCGATGGAATAGTAGCGTTTGAGGTCATCATCGGTTTTTTCTTTTGCCATCGGAGCGTGCCGGTTTAATCCGGCTGGAAAGTACGACGTTTTGGGCAATTAGGCTACCTTGCCGAGGTGCGCACCCCCCGCTCCATAAAGGATTTCGGCCCGGAAGCCCTGCTGCTGGAATGGGAACAGCGCATCGACCCCGCCATCCACCGGGGTGTGATGTCCTACGCCGCTACCCTCGGCCGGCTCGATGGTGTGGCGGAGTGCATTCCGTCCTACGCTTCCCTGCTGGTCCGCTTTGATGGCCCCGCGGACCGCTGGCGGGAGCGGCTGTACGCGCTGCGAGTAAGCGAGCAGCCGGATACGGTTGGTTCCGCTCACCGCATACCGGTCTGCTACGGGGGGGAGTACGGACCCGACCTGGCGGATGTAGGCGCTGCTTCCGACCTATCCGAAGCGGAAGTCGTGCGGCTGCATACCCGAATACCATACCGGGTGTACCTGATCGGTTACCGGCCCGGCTTTGCCTTTATGGGGGAGCTCGACCCCCGGATCGCCGTGGCCAGGCGGGACGACCCGCGGCGTAGCGTACCGGCCGGGTCGGTCGGTCTGGCCGGAACGCAGACGGGTATTTACCCGGTGGACTCCCCCGGTGGCTGGCAACTTATCGGTTACTGCCCGCTGCCCCTCCTTGACAAGGCCGGCCGCACCCGCTTTCAAACCGGTGACCTGGTTACCTTCCACGCGGTCGACGCCGACCAGCTGGAACAGCTGATCATTTCGGACGCATGGCCCAACGACTGACCATCACCTGCCTCGGAAGCGGCACCGGCGCGCTTTTCGTAGATCGCGGACGGCCCGGCCACCGTGCCCGGGGAATCGCCGGAGGGGGGGCGGCAGATCGAGATTCCGCTGCGTTCGCCAACCGCCTACTCGACCAGCAACCGGATCACTGCTGCCTGGAGGTCACCCTCGCCGGCGGAAAATGGAAATGGGAAGGGGAAGGCCAGATCGCCCTGACGGGTGCCGAGGTGGACTGGCGAATGGACGATCGGCCGGTACGGCGTGAATCGGTCCTTTCGATCCGTGGCCAAGGAATACTGGCGGGTGGATTCTCCCGGGCGGGATGTCGGGCCTACGTCGGCATCCGGGGTAATTGGGAACTGCCGACGGTTTTGGGAAGTGTGGAAAGGGGGCTACCGGGCGCGGCGGCTATCGTTAGCGGCTATTCCTGGAGCGTAGGGTCCGCTTCCCCCGTGCCGCCGAGGCAATCGGAGGGGCAGCCGGAAGGCACGAAGGCAAAGCTCGTGCACCTACGCACCGTTCCCGGCCCGGAGTGGGAACTCCTGAGCCGGGAACGACAGCATTGGCTGATGCACCAGTCTTTTAAAGTGGGCCGGGACAGCAACCGGCAGGGAATTCGCCTGGAAGGCGACGACTCGCCCTCCGGCGATGTACCCACCCTACTCAGTGGTCCGGTCTTACCCGGCACCGTTCAGTTCACCCCTTCCGGTCCCATTCTCCTCGGACCGGACGCACAAACGATTGGCGGCTATCCGAGGGTACTCTTGGTGGTAGGTAACCTATCTCCGGCCTTTCAATTGCGGCCGGGGGAAGCCCTGCGCTTCAGAGCAGATCTTTAATACTGACCCAGAGCCCGCCGACCACGCCGAGGAGGCTCATGGCCACGGTGATCCAGGGATTGGTCCCGAATTGACCGTCGAGGTACAGACCGATGGCTACGCTGATCCCGATCGTGGCGATCAGTTGCGCGCCCAGGCCCATGTACTTGGTCCAGGCTCGTCCGTCATCGCCCTTAGGCTTTGACGGCGGCACCGTTGGACTTGTGCTTTTCGTGTTCCGCCGTACCGTTCATGCTGCCGTTGGAAGACTTGGCGAATCCGGCTGCCGGGTCTTTGTCGCCCGTGATGGTACACTGGCCGTCGATGAGGCAGCCCGAACCGACAGCCATCTTGCTGGCGCGGACGTTGCCCTTTACGCGGGCGGTGTCTTTGAGGGTGAGCAGATCGCGCACGATGATGGTGCCGGAAAAGGTGCCTTCAATCATGGCATTCTGGCAATCGACGTCGCCGGTAATGGATCCGCGCTCACCGATGATCAACTTGGCTTTGCAAACGAGGTCACCGTCCAGTTTGCCATCGATGCGGATGTCGCCTCCGGCCTGAATGTTGCCTTTGATGGAGGTGTGTTCGTCGATGGTGTTGACACCACCGGAAGGAGCAGAAGGCATAGGGCCGGGGGATTTTTTGGGGGTTTCTTTCCCGTTTCCAAACATGAGATTAGGATTATATTTTATGAGAGAACCTAAGGCATCAGAACTGGGGGCAGTATACTCCCCGGCGCTGACTACCGCAAATCTTGTACTGCAGCGACAATTCGAAACCGCCGTTTCCGTCGGTGGCCACCCGCAGGTCGCTGGTATTAATATCGTAGCTAAAGCCCAGCGCGAAGTTTTCGTAGTCGAAGCGGGTGCTAAGAATGATGGCGTCGGTTAGGACGCTGCTGTCGAGCCGGTTACTGACCCGCGTCCAGATGCCGACCTGGAACGCTTGGCTGGCGGCGTTGCGTCCCGCATCGAGCAGGAATTTCAGGTTCGTACCGGCGTTCACCTGGAAGCTGGGACCCTGCGTCATCAAAATGGCGCCGGGCACGAGCCCGAAACGGCGATTGAGCATGAATTCACCGCCGGCGTGGGCGGTAAAGCGAGTGTACAGCAAATCCTCTCCTTCCAGGTCGAAGCTCTGATTGGCCCGGTTCAGGTGGTGTAGGGCACCGCCGGCGTACAGGCTGTTGTTTTCGTCGAAAACCATGAACCAGAGCAAACCGGCCGCCATGTCGGAAAAAAGGAATTCGTCGCGGTCCAGGGTATTCTCGCCACTGGGCAGCCCACCGTTAAAACCACCATCTCCGTCGTGCTGTGATCCCCAGCGAAGGGCCAGGAAATCGAGGCTGCGCTGCGCCGCGCCTACTTCGGCTCCGGCTACCAGATAGTTGCCGTAATCACGGGCACCACCCAGCTTCTTGCTGTAACTGGCACTGAGTTTACCGGTCGTAGTGGCGAAGCTGGCCTCACCCGCGCGGTCGCCCCAGAAGGTACCGCCTACGCCGAAAAAGTCGTTGCGGCCTACAGCAATCCGCTGGTCGTAGCTCACGCTGTAGGTTTGAAAGGCATTGCTGCCCAACACCGAAGCCCACTGACTGCGGTAGTTCAGCGCGATACGGCTGTTGCAGTTCATCACCCCCGTCATGGCCGGATTCAGGTTGAGGGGCGACATGTAGAACTGCGAAAAGTGGATATCCTGCGCCTGTAGGGAAAAGGCAAACAGGATCACGAAGCAAAGAGTATGGACTAACTTCATATTCAAGGGGGAGGTATACACACAAAAACGCGCCGCAAGGCACAAGTTTACAAGCTAACGAACCCTAATTGCGGATTAGTCTTTCGGAATAAAAAAGACCGGTCGCGCATGCGCAGCCGGTCCGGAAATAAACACCTAAAACCCTATTATTCGTATTGGGAGCGAAGCCTTTCGCCCGAACGCGATCCAAACAGCTGCAATCTCGCAGACAATTGCTTGAATAAACGTCTAGTGCGAAAATAGGCGTAAAAATCCAATAGTGAAAGGGCAGACGAAAAAAAACGGTTGATACATCGATTTTAAATGTCGAAACTACAATTATGTACCCGCCAGACCGTCACCGCACTACCAACTTTGCCCCCTATCGGCCGTCCGGCGTCCGGCTTAGTGACTGAATCCGGATCGGTAAGCATCGTATGGCAGCAGCGCGACGGCACCCGGGTTTGACCCGGTCCGCTTAGGGTCGGAGGGCGCGTTGCTGCCGCCATACGGTATACGGTTTGGCGCCTCCGACCGATAAATATTGCTTACTCGTCCAAAGGAAGCCGGCTTCCCCGGGCTGGGGAACAGGAATGCCCCGCAGTGATTGCGATCGGCGCGTGCGCGTGCTGGAAATCGGTGAGTTACCGGCCCGTGATCAGCTCGATGTACCCGCTCACCGGTTCTTCGGAGGCGGCAACCCCATCCAGGCGACGCTCGAACACCGTACCTACGTAGTAATAGGTACCGGAGGGGAGGGACTCACCGGCGAGATTCTCCCCGTTCCACCGTATTCCCGGGTCCTGGGTCTCAAAAACGAGCTGCCCCCACCGATTGAAGATCTTGAACTCCACCCGTTCGATAAAGCACAGCCCGCGGGGAACGAAAAAGTCGTTGTCCCCGTCGCCGTTGGGCGTGAAGGCATTCGGAAGATCGTAAATGGGACAATTCGTAACGCAGACCTGGTTGCTGGGCAGACTTTCATTACCGTTTGCATCTACCGCCGTAATGGTGTAACAGCCCACGATTCCATCCGGAGGCGTATGGTCGAAGCGGAGGATATCCGTACTTTCTACTTGGGCGACGAGCGCAGGTGCGGCGGAACTGTCGGCCGTAAAGTATATCCGGTAGGTGACCACGTCATCGTCTCCACACACCTCTCCGCTCGGAACCCATTCGATGATGTTGAAGAGATTCTCGTCGACCGTACAGTCAACGCCCCGGTCACAGACGCTTTCCACCATTAATTGGGGCGGACAGGGGGAAACGTTGTCGATAGGAACCAGGCAAAACTCCTGGCTGCGGTTGAGTAGCGGAGACGGAATATCGTCGACGTTGTACGAGCCGCGGGCCCGCACGAAATAGCAGTACGTTTCGCCGTTGACCAGTTCGGAATCCCGGAAGCTTGCTTCGCTTACCGTGGTCAGGCTATCGTAGGTCGTTGCGCCGGGGAGGCGGCGGAAAACGTCGTAGCTTTCGTTTGTCCAGGGCACCTGCTCGGTCCAGGTCAAATCGACGGCCCGGTCGGTCGGGCTTCCTCCCAGCCGGACACTGCTCGCGGGCTGTGCTTCACCCAATGGCTCGTTCTCGTTGTTCACGAACAACTCAATGCGGTAGCTGTAGGCGTTTGCTTCGGTATCCAGATTCTGGTCGGTATAGCACGTATCGACGGCGTCGCCAAAAAAGGGAGAAGTATAGGTGGCAATTTCGCTGAAGGCACCGGGTTCCGTGGTTTGACCCACCGCCCGACTCAGTACGTAGCGGTATGGCCCGGGGTTCTGGAGGGTATCCAGGCTCAGCGGGTCGGGAAGAACCCAGCAGACATCGATTTGTCCGTCGGTAGCGCCGGTCGACAAGACGTCTACCTTGGTAAGCAGGGGAATATCCCGCGCCAGCTGGACGCATACCTCCTGGGAAGGAATCGATTCGAACTCCTCGAAAATGAAGCCCGTGCTCTGCGTGATGCGCGCCATCACCGCCACCACCCGGTAGCAGTAGGTTCGCCCGCGCTCTACGTCGTCGTCGATGAAAAAGTAGCGGCCGTCGGCGAGATCGCTCACTTCGCCGTCGGATATCTGGGTATACCCTCTACCGGCCAGGCCGGTCTCGCAGGTGTCGGGCACGAAACTGTTGCTTCCCTCCCGACGCCAGACGGTGAACCCGAGGAAATCGGGATTGGCATTGTCTTCACAGGCGTACGGGCTCTCCCAGTTGATGGTGATCTCTTCGTCTTCCACGGCGGCACGCACATCCTCCGGGGGCGGGGGCACCACGCGGATACTTACCGAACGTAGGGTAGCCAGTCCCGATGGTCGCGGGGGACCGTCGTCTACGGCGCGGAGCACGATGAAGTACTCCTGGTTACTGATGTCGTTGCAAGTGGTCTGCCACCGGAATCGCCTGCGCAGCGGATCGGGTTCGTAAGCGGGTGGATTCGCATTCACCGGCGTGAAAGTGGCCGGATTATCTGCGAGGTCGAACGGGCGGCCGGAGGCGGTGAGAAAAATCTCCTGCTCCGTATCCGATAGCGGCGCGGTAGCGACTACGTCAAACTCGACCACCTCACCGGCTACGACGCAGATCTCCTCCCGGTCGATCTCGATCACCGGGGGGTCGTTGGAGCAGTCGTCCACGAACACCTGCATATCCCGTACCAGCGTATCCAGGGGAATACCGTTCCGAAACGACTTCACCATGAAGGCCAGGTTATACTCTCCCGGGATGCCGGGGGAATCCCAGGTGATCTGCCCGGTGCGGGGATTGATTTCCAGGCTTCCGGTCGCGCCGTTGATCTGATTGGGCAGTACGTAGCTGGGAATGGGTGCTCGGGGCGCGAAAGTCGGGGTAGTGAATTCGAAGGCCAGGCTGTCTCCGTCGACGTCGAAAGCCCCGGGGTTGTGGGTCCATACCGAGCCGATACAGGCATTATCGATGGGCTCCTGACTCAGCTGCGGGGAAGTATTGCAGCCATTCACGATCGGGTTGACCAGCGAATAGGAGGTGAAAACGCTGAAGGGGATGTTGACGGACTGCGCTCCGATGTTCCGTACGTTGCGGACCCGGTTGACGTCCTGAAAGCTGAGTACGTAGCGACCGAAGGACGGGTACCGGTGGCACATCCGGTACTCGTTACGCTGAATGCCGGGAGTCGAGGTCGGAATGATCTCCGTTCTACCGATCATTTCGCGGGTGCCGTCGCCCCAGATGATTTCGAGGCTGTCGCGGTCTACCTCCGTCTGGGCCGTTTCGGTGTAGGTGATGATCGTGGCGCATACCCGCAGCTGGTCGTTCACGTTGTTGCAGTCCCCCTCCGCTTCCACGATGATTTCACCCGCCCGGTTGTGGGTACCGGTCAGCACCAGGGGGAGAACGGTCAAAAGAACTAGTAAAATTCGCAGGAGCATGGACCAAGAGATTATTCGGGCAACGGCGTGTGGATGCCGTTAACGGAAGAAACACATAATCCGGCAAATTGCTTCGACACGGTGCGGGTACCGGCCCGATTTGTCTTACCGGAAGCTAAGACAGCAGGCCTTGGAGCTTCATGGCCAGGCCCATGTCGCCCTGGATCTTCACTTTACCCGACATCATAGCCATCATCGGGTTTAGTTTTCCGCTACGTAGCTGGTCGAGTACGTCGACGGAAGTGATCACGGTAGTATCCGCCTCCTTGTCTTCGTTCGTCACTTTGGCCTGATCTTCCGTCATGTCGATGAAGATGACGCCCTCATCGAGTTGCAGTTTGATGCTTTTACCGAGCTTCGGGGCATTGGCCGCGGCTTTGGCAACGCCGTCGTTGAGTTCCTGAAAGGTCATGATCTTATGGTTTGGCGACAAGGTAGAATAAATCACCCGGATGGCGAATTTTCGCCCTCCCACGGTCCGTTGGGTTTTTTGCTACTTCCCCGCTGTTGTGCCGGGGGGGTCACCTTCAGTCAGCCGCCCCGGGATGCAGCCGATAGTGAAAACTTATCAGCTTGAAGTCCACCGGAATTCGGTCCCCTACCGCGTAGCGCCCTGCCAGCCGGGCAGTAAGCTCTTCCGCTGGATTTTCGCTCCCGAACTTGGCCGACAGTAGGGTTCGGCACCAGTCCTCGGCCAGTATGGTGTAGGCAAGCTGCTGCGCCTCCATGATCAACAGCACCTCCGATTTCAGGTCCTGCAGCTTGCTCACGGTACCGGTCTCATCCACCGGAAGTTGACAATCCCAGCGGTATGCATTCACCGGCGGCTCGAAGGGACCTACCCCAAGCGCCGACAGGAATGGACGCGGGTCGAAGCGGTAATCATATACGACTACGTGGGACCCCGGCTTACCCACCCGCCGTATCTCCTGCAAGGCCGCCCCACCGTCCAGATAGAAGAGCGAGCCGGCAAAGGTGATGACATCCACCGACTTATCGGCCACCGGCCACCGGCCGCCAGACCATCGCCGATACCGGATCCGGGGTTCGGGCTTAGCTTTGGCTAACATGGCCCGGCTGTTATCCAGGGCGGTTACCTCCCAACAATGATTCAGGAGTGCCCGCGCTGAATGCCCCACCCCGCAACCTACATCCACTCCCCGCCCGAAAACCCGTTCTCCAAAGTAGTGAGAGAGCGGCACGTCGTGCAGTTCCGGACGGTAGCCCGCATAGATGTTGGCTTTGAAATCGTCGTACATTGGTTTTGCTTCTTAGGCCATAGTCGTCCGCACAGGAGGCAACAGTCGTCCGCACAGCTTTGCTGGTCGGCCGACGGGCCGGAGAATGAGATCTCCCCAAACGCTGGGCCGACGAGCAGACAACCATCTCGTCAACCGTATTGCTCCTACGGATAGCTCGGCGGACCAGCCGGGCCGGCGGACCCGCTAGCTCACCAGCTTCCGGGCGTGCTCCAGCACCGCCGGAATACCCCCCGGCTCCTTACCCCCCGCCGTAGCGAAGAACGGCTGACCGCCTCCGCCGCCACGAATGTGCTTCGCGAGTTCCCGCACCAGGCTACCCGCGTTCAGTTTGCTTTCCGCCAATCCCTTACTGATCGCTAGGGTGAGCAAGGCTTTTCCCTCGTTCTCACTGGCAAGCAAGACGAAAGCATGCTCATTCTCCCCCGTCAGTTGAAAGGCCAGGTTCTTTATGGCGGCCGGATCGGTCAAATCCACTTTGCGGGCGAGGAAGTTGACCCCATTGATCATCTCGAAAGATTCTTCCAGCTCTCCCTTCAAATTGCCGGCCTGCGCGGCTTGTAGCTTATCGAGTTCCTTTTTTAGGCTGCGGTTCTCGTCCTGCAGATTGCGGACGGCGCCGGAAAGATCGGAAGCTCCCTTGAGTGCGTCGCGCACCTCCTCCAGTAAGGCCAATCTACCGTGCACGTACCACTCCGCCCGTAAAGCCGTGACGCCCTCGATACGCCGCACTCCGGCCGCGAGGGCGCTTTCGTTGGTGATTTTGAACAGACCCAGTTCGCCGGTATGCTTGACGTGGGTACCGCCGCAGAGCTCGGAACTGTAGTCCGGGTCGAAGGTGATGATGCGCACTTTGTCTCCGTACTTCTCGCCGAAAAGCATCATGGCGCCGCTATTCCGGGCTTCGGCGATGGGCACGTCGCGACGCTCCAGCAAGGGGATATTTTCGCGGATGCGGGCGTTGACCATTAGTTCGATCTCCCGCAGTTGCTCGGTGGTCGGACGCTCGAAGTGACTGAAGTCGAAACGGAATTTACCCGCCTGCACGTCCTGCCCCTTCTGGACGGCGTGTTCGCCCAGCACCCGGTGGAGAGCGGCGTGCAGCAGGTGAGCCGCGGTGTGGTTATTGCTGATGGCCTGCCGCTCCTGGGCCGTTACCTCAGTGTAAACGTCCGCTTCCGGATCGGTGGGGAGTTTATCGACTACGTGTACCGTTAGGTCGTTTTCCTTCTGCGTGTCAATCACTTTCAGGGTCTCCTCCCCTACCCGGATGGTACCCCGGTCACCGGCCTGCCCCCCGCTTTCGCCGTAGAAGGGGGTGCGGTCCAGGACCAACTGGTACTGGGGCTGGTCCTTCACCTTCACCGTGCGGTACTTGGTTACGCGGGACCCGGCATCGGAGAGCACGTCGTATCCGATGAACACGGATGGCTCGTCACTGACCACGGTCCAGTCGCCCACCTCCTTGGCCGCATCCTTCCGGCTGCGGGCCTTTTGTCGTTGGAGTGCCAGGTTGAATCCTTCCTCGTCAACTTTTATCCCGCGCTCCGCCGCCATAATGCGCGTCAGGTCGATCGGGAAGCCGAAAGTATCGTACAATTCGAAGGCATCTTCACCGCTGATCCTTCCGGATTCGGTATCCAGGGCCGCGAAGCGCTCCAGACCGTTCTCCAGCGTGTGTAGGAAAGAGCGCTCCTCGGATTCGATGATCCGCGCGATCTGCTCCTGCTGCCGCTCCAGCTCGGGAAAGGCATGGCCCATCTCTCGGACCAGTACCGGCATGAGCCGATACAGCACGGGTTGCTGCTGGCCGAGGAAAGAATACGCGTAGCGAACGGCCCGCCGCAGGATGCGCCGCACCACGTAGCCAGCCCCGCCGCTGCCGGGGAGTTGGCCATCGGCGATAGTAAAGGCTACGGCCCGTAAGTGATCGGCTACCACGCGCATGGCCATATCGGCCTTGGCGTCCGGTGCGTAGCTGCTGCCGTAGGGCTTGCCGGTGAGCCGTTCGATCTCCCCGATGATGGGGGTAAAGATGTCCGTATCGTAGGTCGCGTCCTTCCCCTGCAGTACCATGCAGAGGCGCTCGAAGCCCATGCCGGTGTCTACGTGGCGCTCGGGCAGGTTGACGAGGCTGCCGTCGGCCTTACGGTTGAACTGGATAAATACGTTGTTCCAGATTTCTACTACCCCGCTGCCGTCCACGTTCACCAGGTCGCGGCCGGGGGTGTGGGCGCGCTCGGCGTCGGGGCGGACGTCCACGTGAATTTCCGTGCAGGGACCGCAGGGGCCGGACTCCCCCATTTCCCAGAAGTTATCCTTTTTATTGCCGTAGAGAATGCGGTCGTCGGGCAGCACGCGCTGCCAGAACCCCCTGGCTTCGTCGTCGCGGGGAATGCCCTCGTCGGGGGCGCCTTCGAAGACGGTGGCGTAGAGGCGATCGGCGGAGATGCCCAGCCGCTCGGTGAGCAACTCCCAGCTCCAGGCGATGGCTTCGTCCTTGAAGTAATCGCCGAAGCTCCAGTTGCCGAGCATCTCGAACATGGTATGGTGGGTACCGTCGCGGCCCACGTCGTCCAGGTCGTTGTGCTTACCGCTCACGCGCATGCACTTCTGGGTATCGGCCACCCGCCGCTTGTCGGGCACCTTGTCGCCGAGGAAAAAATCCTTGAACTGGTTCATCCCCGCGTTGGTAAACAGCAGGGAGGGGTCGCTTTTATTCACGATCGGTGCGGAGGGAACAATCTTATGCTCCTTTTCGCGGAAAAAGTCGAGAAAAGCGGTACGGATTTCGGAAGCGGTCATGGCCGCAAAGGTATTACGCCGGCGCAGATTCGACCGGCTGCGCGGAACACGAATTTATGGGGCGGCGGAGCGCGGGTGCAATGAAACACAATCGGCGACCGTTCAGGAAAATAGTGCTTATAATGCGCGGTATTCCATCTTTGGAATAATCATGGAATAAGGATCCAGGCTCACTACCTACTCCACTACTATTTTACGACCTTTGCGAACTAAACTCTGACCCTCACCGGTCTGCAACTTAGGGGAATGCGATTTTTGAACTTTTTTAAACAGGAACTGGCCGTCGATTTGGGAACGGCCAACACACTCATCATGCAGAACGGGGAGATCGTCATCGACGAGCCCTCCATCGTAGCGATCGACCGAAAATCGGAAGAAACCATCGCGGTGGGCCGGCGGGCGATGCAGATGCACGAGAAGACCCACGAGAACATTCAGACGGTCCGGCCGCTGAAGGACGGCGTCATTGCCGACTTCCGCGCCGCCGAGCAGATGATCAAGGGGTTGATCGACATGATCGGGCGTCGACGGGCTTTTTTCTCCCACCTGAAGATGGTTATTTGCATTCCCAGCGGCATTACCGAGGTCGAGAAGCGCGCCGTATTCGAAAGCGCGGCCCGCGTTGATGCCAAGGAAACCTACCTTATCTACGAACCCATGGCCGCCGCCCTGGGCATCGGCCTGGACGTCGAGGAGCCCGTCGGCAACATGATCATCGACATTGGGGGCGGCACCACGGAAATTGCCGTTATCGCCCTGTCGGGCATCGTGAGTGATCAGTCGATCCGCATTGCCGGCGACGAGCTCACCGACAACATCGTCAACTACATGCGCAAAACCCACAATATGTTGATCGGGGAGCGCACCGCCGAGCAGATCAAAATCCACGTGGGCAGCGCCCTCCCAGAGCTGGAGGATCCGCCGGCTGACTTCAGCATCAACGGCCGGGATCTTCTGAACGGCATTCCCCGCCAGATCACGGTCACCTACCAGGAGATCGCCGGCGCGCTGGACGAATCCATCACCCAGATCGAAGACGCGGTGATTCGCGCCCTGGAAACCATCCCGCCCGAGTTGGCCAGCGATATTTACAGTACGGGGCTATACCTGACCGGCGGTGGAGCGATGCTGCGCGGCCTCGACAAGCGCCTGAGCAAGAAGACCCAGTTGCCCGTGCACGTAGCCGAAGATCCGCTCTTGGCGGTGGTCCGGGGCACGAGCAAGGCCCTTTCCGACACCCGTCGCTATAAATCCATTCTCGTACCCGCAAGCAGCGTTAGTTAATGGGGAGACTGCTGCGCATCCTTCTTCACAGTAGCGGCTTCTTTACTTTTGCCGTCCTACAGTTGCTGTGCCTGTACCTCATTGTACACCACAACGATACGCAGCGGAAAATATGGGCGGAAACCAAGTTCGTCTACGGTTCCTACTTCACCAAACAGGTTTCCGACCGGCTGGCGTTTCTCGACGTGGCCCGGGAGAACGAAATCCTGCGCCGGGAAAACGCGGCCCTACTGAGTCGCATTCCCGGCTCGGGCTACAACACCTCGGTGGATACGAGTACCGTAGTGGATTCGCTGATGCAGCAGCGCTTTACCTACCTGGCGAGCCGGGTGGTGAGCAAATCACCCTACGGCCCCTACAATACGCTGGTGATCGACCGGGGTTCCAATCTTGGCGTCGAACGCGGACAGGGAGTCGTAGCGGATGGCGGACTGCTCGGCATCGTCAGTGAAGTCACCCCGCGGCACGCCCGGGTCATCAGCCTCCTGCACCTGGATACCCGGGTCAGCGCCGGGCTCGATAACAACGCCTTCGGAACCCTGCGGTGGGACGGTCACGACCCTCGCCGGGTAACCCTTACCGACATGCCGGATTACGTCCCCGTGGCCCCCAATGATACCATTTTCACCACCGGATATTCCAATGTTTACCCCACCGGCTTGCCGATCGGCATCGTGGAAAGCAGCGAGCCCATGCCCGGTACCGGTAGCCAGCACCTTACGGTGGTCCTGCTGAACGATCCCCTACTGGCCGCTACCGGCTACGTGGTCCGCGACCTGTTCAAGGAAGAACTCGAACGACTGAATCAGGTAAAATGAACACCTCGGCCCTGGTAAACAGCAGCCTGCGCTTCGTACTGCTCCTGCTCGTCCAGGTCTTTATTTTCAACCAGGTAGCCTGGGGATGGGGGCAAGGCGATCTCCTGTTCGTATTCGTTTACCCGCTCTTCGTGGCCATGCTTCCCCTTCGGTTGCCGCGCCCCGCCGTCATCCTGCTCGGATTTCTCCTCGGCCTTTCGGTTGATTTCTTCAGCGAAACCATCGGCTTGCACGCCGGAGCCCTGACCCTCACCGCCTATCTCCGTCCGTTCATCCTGCGACTGATCCAACCCCGAGATGGCTACAATATCAAGGCCAACCCGAGCATTTATGATATGGGGGGTGGCTGGATGTTCCGTTACCTCGCCCTCCTGTTGCTGGCGCACCTCGTGATGTTTTTTTTATTGCAGACCTTTTCGATCTATTTCTTAAGCGACATCGTTTTAAAAACCGTATTTTCCCTACCGGCCAGCCTCGTAGTCACCTTTGCGATCGTGCTGATTTTCAACCCTAAAGCATAGCCCCGGAATGCCGAAAGAGACCCTTGACGTACGCACCGTCAGTATCCGCGCCATCATGATCGCGGTACTCCTGCTACTGCTGGGTAAAGCCTTTCACCTGCAGGTCGTCAGCGACACCTGGCGCACGCGTGCCGACCGGGTAGGCAACAGCCAGATCGACCAGTACCCCGCCCGGGGCCTGATGCTCGACCGCAACGGCAAGTTGTTGACGATCAATGAACCGATCTACCAGATCGAGTTGACCTACAACCAATTCGCCGCCAAAGCCGAAGCCTTCGATACGACCCGATTCTGCCAGTTGCTGGGCATCACCCGCGACTACTTCGAAGAGGCCATTCCGGATAAGTGGGGCGGGAAGTTCAGTCCTTCCAAACCCTTCACGTTTCTGGCCAACGTTTCACCGACGGTCTACGCAACCTTCCAGGAAAACCTCTTCCAGTTTCCCGGCTTTTCCGCTACGCTACGCTCTTCCCGCAATTACCCCCACCAGGTAGCCGCTCACTTGCTCGGGTACATGGGTGAGGTCAGTCAGCACACGATCGACCAAGGGGAGGGTCGCTACAGCGGTGGCGATTACCACGGTATATCCGGTCTCGAATATCAGTATGAGCCGGCCCTGCGCGGCGACAAGGGGCGGCGGTTCGTATACCGTGACCGCCTGGGCCGCGAGGCCGGAGAGGTGCTCGACGGAGCGCTGGACGTTAACGCTACGGTAGGCACCGACCTGGTGACCACCATCGACCTCGACCTTCAGGCCTACGGGGAAGAACTTATGGTTAACAAAATCGGGAGCATCGTCGCCCTGGAACCCTCTACCGGGGAGGTGCTGACCATGATTTCCGCGCCGACCTACGACCCGCGCTCGCTGCGGATCGGCCGGGATCGGGGCCGTTCATTCGTCGACCTCCAGCAGGATACCCTGCAGCCGCTCCTGAATCGGGCGATCAATGGCAAATACCCCCCCGGCAGTCCGTTTAAGACCCTTGTAGCCTTGATCGCCATGGAGACCGGGACGCTCGAGCCCGACCGTGGCATTCAGTGTTACGGTGGATTTACCAGTGGCGGGCGCGTGCTGCTAGGTTGCCACAACCACCCCTACTGTCGCTCGGTCGAGGACGCCATCGCCCAAAGCTGCAATGCCTACTTCGTCACCGCCTGGTTAGAAAACATCAACCGCTACGGCAGCCTGACGCCCGAGCAGGGGCTGGATGAGTTTAACGAATACCTGTACCAATTTGGATTGGGCAGTAAGCTCGGTATCGACTTCCCCGGTGAAATCGCCGGAAACGTACCGACGTCCGAATACTACACGAAGCGCTTCGCCGAAGACCAGTTCTGGCGGGCTATCTGGATCCGCTCGCTGGCTATCGGACAGGGCGAATACGAATTGACGGCCCTGCAGACCGCCAACATGGCCGCCGCCATTGCCAATCGCGGCCACTGGTATACCCCCCACCTCGTCCGGGAAGTACAGGAAGGTAACCAGGGTGAGGTCCGAACCATCGAACCCGAACGCCACGACATCGATATCCGGCGCGAATACTTCGAGACCGTCGTACGGGGCATGCGCAAAACCGTAACCGAAGGTACCGCACGCGTCGCCGACGTGCCGGGCATCGAAATCTGCGGGAAGACGGGTACCATCCAGAACACCTACGGCGACCACTCCAGCTTCGTGGCCTTCGCTCCGGCCGACGACCCGAAGATCGCCATAATGGTGTACGTGGAAAACGGCGGTTTCGGCGGGTCTGTCGCCGCCCCCATTGCCAGTCTGATGATTGAAAAATACATCAACGGGGAAATCGCCGAAAAACGCAAGTGGGTCGAGCAGCGTATGCTGGATAAAGACATGACCCAGCGGGGGGAAAGCACCATCCGGGTAAAGTAACCCCCATACAATTTTTCATCCGAGACCGAACGTCTGCCAGTTGCCTTACGTTAGATAAGTGTAAGTAACGCGATAGCGGAAACTTACATATATCAATTTCTATTATCTGATGGAGATACCCTCTCCTCACCAAAATATTTATCTATGGATACCGTCAGCAACGAACAGACCAAAGGACTCAACAAATTAATCACTACGCTCTACGACGGAGAAAACGGTTACAAGGAAGCCGCTGAGGAAGTCGACAGCGTATCGTTGGCTACTAAGTTTCGCGAAATGAGCCAACAGCGCTACAATTTCGGACACGAAATTAAGCCCTTCATTACCCAGCTGGGCGGTAAAGTGGACAAAGGCGGCAGCACCGGTGCCGCGTTGCACCGCGCATGGATCGACCTCAAATCCGCTCTCGCCACTCAAGACGAGGCCGCGGTTCTGCAGGAATGTATTCGTGGTGACGAGCACGCGATCGAAACGTACCGTGGTGTCCTCAACGACACGAGCTACTCCAGCGACGCCCGTCAGGTGATCACGCGCCAGCTCGAAACCTTCGAGCGCAACGTTGCCGAGTTGAAGCAACTCAAGCAGACCTATAAAAACGTGTAGGAAGACCCTTCCGATCACGTCATGCGAAGACCCCTTCACCGTAAGTGAAGGGGTCTTCTTAGTTTGGCGACAGGCGTTATCTTCGCACGTTAATACGACTCCCTTTGACCGATAGTGCCATACTCCTGATCCATTGCCCCGACCAGGCCGGCCTGGTTGCCCAGGTTACCGAATTCGTTCATCGCAACCGGGGCAACATCATTAACCTGGATCAGCACGTCGACCGGTCGATCGGCCACTTTTTTATGCGCATCGAATGGGATTTGGAGGGCTTTTTGATCCCGCGCGAGAAGATCAACGATTACTTCGACACCCTGTTGGGCAAGACGTACGATATGAAATGGCAACTCCACTTCAGTCAGCGAAAGCCCAAAATAGCCGTATTCGTGAGTAAAGCAAGTCATTGCCTATTCGACCTGCTGCAACGGCACGGCACGGGAGAATTCGACTGTGAGATCACCGCTATCGTCAGCAACCACCGCCAGTTGGAAGGTTTAGCCTCCCGCTTCGACATTCCCTTCCACTACTTCCCTATTACGGCGGAAAACAAAGCCGAGCAGGAAGCGGAGACGAGCCGGATACTGCGGGAGGCGGAAACCGATTTGATCGTGCTGGCCCGGTATATGCAAGTCCTGTCCAACGATTTTTGCCAGTCGTGGGCCCATCGGATCATTAATATTCACCACTCCTTCTTACCCGCCTTTAAAGGAGCCCGCCCCTACGAGCGTGCATTCGAACGGGGCGTCAAATTGATCGGAGCGACAAGTCATTACGTCACGGCGGATCTGGACGAAGGCCCCATTATCGCCCAATCCGTCGAACCGGTAACCCACCACCATACCATCGAAGATCTCAAGCGCATTGGTAAGGATGTCGAAAAGCGGGTACTCAGCCAGGCCGTTTACCTGCATCTGCGCCACCTCATCCTGCCCTTCGGCAACCGCACCATAATCTTTAATTAACCATGCTGGAGGCTACCAATATCCGTAAAAGCTACGGCGAGCTCGATGTACTTCGTGGCGTCGATCTCAGTATCCAATCCGCCGAAGTGGTCAGTATTGTCGGCAAGAGCGGCGCGGGTAAAAGTACCCTGCTCCACATTCTCGGCACCCTGGATCGGCCCGATACCGGTCAGTTACGCATCGACGGAGAAGAGGTTTTCGGCATGCGTGATAAGCGGCTGGCGGCCTTCCGGAACGAGCGTATCGGCTTCGTCTTTCAGTTTCACCACCTCCTGCCCGAGTTTACCGCCCTGGAAAACGTCTGCATCCCGGCCTACATCGGTAATCGCGACCAGCAACTCGCGGAGCAAAGGGGACGGGAACTGCTCGATTACCTTGGACTGAAGAACCGCGCCGGCCACAAGCCCGGCCAACTGAGCGGCGGAGAACAGCAGCGGGTGGCGGTAGCCCGCGCGTTAATGAACGAGCCAGCCATCGTGTTCGCCGACGAACCCAGTGGCAATCTGGATTCGGTTAATTCCCGGGAACTGCACGATCTCCTCTTTCGGTTGCGCGATGACTTTTCGCAGAGCTTCGTCATCGTCACCCACAACGAATCCCTGGCGCAAATGAGTGACCGCCGACTGGAAATGATCGACGGCGTACTCGTGTGAGTTCAAGTATGGATACAAAAAAATCGGTTAAGGCCCCGCACGACCAGGTGACCCCGGGGGAAGGGGGCATCAAAGAATGGTTCCGGGAATTTCTGGACCTGCGTGAGGGAAGCGACCGGGAATCGGCCGTAGCTTCGATCACCGGAGGCAACCTGATGCGCGGTAGCAATGCCTGGATGCTCGTCTGCTCCATCATGATCGCGAGTCTCGGTCTTAACCTTAATTCCGGGGCGGTCATCATCGGCGCGATGCTGATCTCGCCGCTGATGAATCCCATCTTGGGAATCGGCCTCGGCGTAGGCACTAACGACCGCAGTTTATTAGTGAACGCACTGAAGAACTTCGGCGTAGCGGTCATCATCGCTCTGGCAACCAGTTTCATCTATTTCCTCTTTACCCCCCTCGATATTTTCACCCCCGAAATGCGATCGCGCACGGAACCGACCATCCTGGATGGGCTGGTAGCGGTGTTCGGGGGATTGGCGGGCATCATATCCGTTACCCGCAGCGATAAGACCAATGCCATCCCGGGGGTAGCGATCGCTACCGCGCTGATGCCACCGCTGTGCGTTTCGGGCTATGGCCTGACGGAAGCCCTGCAAAATGGCGGTGACTTTACCATATTTTGGCGATCCTTTTACCTCTTCTTCCTCAACTCCTTCTTCATCGCCGCAACGGCCTACCTGATCATACGTCTGCTCCGATTCCCCTTCCGGAAGTACATGAACCGGCAGGAAACCCAGCGTAGTCAGTTGATCATCGGTGCGATCAGCGTCCTGATGATCATCCCGGGATACGTAATCCTGTCGGATGTGCTGGACCGGCAACGGGTAGATCGGGCAGTAAGCGAGTTTACCGAGCAGTACTTTCCGATGAGTGTGAGTTCATCTATTTTCGATCGTCGCGACCCCGAACGGCCGCAGCTTATTTTTCCGCTTACCGACCGACAGGTACCGCCCGACAGCCTCCGCATCTACAGCGACATACTGCAGGCCCCGCCCTTCGGCGTGAGCGGAGCGCGCATCGTAGTCGACACCAGCTTCAGCCCTTCGGAAATTGCCGGCATCAAGGGCGAATTATCCACGCTCGAGGATATCAATCAGCGTATACAAAAGCTGGAACAATCCGAGATAAACCGCTCGCGAGAACAGCAGTCGATGTACAATGAATTGCAGGGGTACCGAATGGATTCTACGGACTTCGTCGCGTTCAGTCGCCAGCTCATGGTCGCCTTTCCCAACGTGACCGGCGTCCGGCTGGCGCGGGCTCAGACCATCGAACGGTTTGGCCCCGACGACGACCCGCCCTACTCCGAACGCATTCCGCTAGTGACCGTACGCAGCGCGGATCCTCGGCTGGACAAGGCCGAACTCGCCAGAATGAACGATCTCATTCGCTTGCAGCTCAAACTGGATACCCTCATTCTGGTTACGGAGGGCAGCTGACGAACGCCAAACATGCCTATCCAAAGTTGGTTTCATGCGTATGGGTGATGAAGTACGCGATCTGGGCAGCATTTTCGTAGGCGCCTGGAATCATTTTTTGGAGTCGATCCCGGGTATCATCCTGGCACTGATCATCCTCCTCATCGGTCTATTCCTCGCACGGATTATCGCCCGCTTCTTCGGCAGCCGAATCCTGTCGAAAATGGATGACCCCCTCATGGGTCGCTTCCTCGTTACGACCCTTAAAACGCTCATCATCATCGGGGCGGTGCTGCTCGGACTGCGGGCCGCCGGTCTAAGCGGTATTGCCACCGCGCTCTTCAGTGCCCTCGGCGCTAGTGCCGTCATTCTCGGCTTTGCCTTTCGGGACATCGGCGAGAATTTCATTTCCGGGATCATTTTGGCCTTTAACCGTCCCTTCAATGTCAACGATACCATCCGGGTAGTCGACCATTTCGGGAAAGTAAAAAGCCTGCAATTCCGGTATACCCATATCAAAACCTTCGACGGAAAGGATGTGTACATTCCGAACTCGGACGTCCTGACCCAACCCGTTCAGAACTACACCGCCGATGGATACATCCGCTACGATTTCGTGATCGGCATTGCCTACGAGGATGACATTCAAGGAGCTAAAAACGTTATCCAGGACGTGCTCGATTCCCATTATCGCATTGCGCGGGACGGCGAACACGAAAGCTTTGTTGCCGAGGACGAACTAGCCGCCAGTACGATCAATCTAAAGGTATATTTCTGGCTCGACACCAAAGATTTCCGCGCAGGTGCGCTGCAAGTACGGGGGGAAGTGATCCGGGATATCAAGAACGCGATCGACGCCAACAATTACAGCCTGCCGGCCGATATCACGGAAATCAAGCTGTACGGCAGTGAACGGGATATACCCGTCCGCGTCAGTTTCGAAGAGCCTGCCCATCCGGAAACCAAAGCCAGACCTGGTGCGGGCGAGAATAAAAAGGAATAGCCGCCTCCACTACAGCGGAGGCGGCTAATAAAAGCTAATCGGTAGGAGAAACCTATGCAACGGTAATCTGGCGGACTGGCTTCTGCACGTTTTCCCGTTTGGGAAGCGAGAGACGGAGAATACCATCCACGTACGTTGCCTCAATTGCCTGGTCGTCGATCACTTCACTGTTCAGTTTAAACTTACGGGTGAAGTCCTGGAGGGAGAACTCGTGACGAAGGTAGGTAGGCTGGTCCTCGGTGCCATTCTTTTCGGTCGTGTAGGAGACTTCTAGCAGCCCGTCGAAAAAGTCGACTTTAAACAAGTCTTTCTGACGTCCCGGAGCTACCATTTCCAGCTCGAAACGGTCTTCCTTTTCCAGGATATTCACCGCCGGACGACTGGGATGCACTGCCTGCGTGAGGGCGTCGTCGAAAAATCGAAAAGAGGCAGGAAAACGATTATATCTGGTCAGTTTCATGGTGGTTGTATTTAATTTTTGGATACACCCCCGTGAAATCAAATCACGTGCCATGCAAGACACGGTGCCCAGTGCTGACTATTTGACACCCGATCGTCAAACGGTCTGACCAATTGACATGCCAAGTCGAACGTTGCGTTTAATTCAGCGTTGCCGATCCCAGATTTCACCTATACACGCTACGCCTTGGTGCCGCCCTCCTTCGGAAACGGAATGGTAAGCACCTGATCGGGAAATATATTGTGGGCATCCTGCAGGATGTCGGTATTTGCCTGGTAAATGTGCTTATAGGCCATTGGATCGCCGTAGTAGTCTTTCGCGATCTTGCTGAGGCTATCGCCGCGCTTAACGGTGTACTTATCGTAGTATTCGGTATTGGCAACCTGAATATCAGCCTCGAAGTCACTAGGGTTTTCCCCGCCCACGCGCTTGATTTCATCCCAGAGCAGGTCTTTCTGTCGTTGGGTTTCCACCTTGGCCGCCAACCGGAGCTTTCCGTCTACTTCCTTCACCTGAGCATTGCGGGCGTTGAGCTCCTCGGTCATGCTGAGCACACCGCGGTATTTATCCTGTAGGTTCATAGTCGTTGTTTTCTGGTACTGCATAGCGCCAGGCATTTCCGTTTCCCTGGATTTCGCCCCCTAGCTCTCGGAAGGGAGAGGAAGCCATGTCCACTACAATGTTTAGCGGAATGCTGGCAGTGGCAACGGCAGCTACTTACTGGTTGTTCTCGAGATCAATGGATTTTTCCACTTCCCAGTTTGCCCGCAACTCCTCGGTTTCGAAGCGTTGGACCACCTCCGGCTGTCGGCCGAATCGGAGGTCTCCCGAGTCGAAGCGCTCGTTTCCGTTGCTATCGTAGATCAATTCGACCAAATAATTGCCGGGCGGGAGGCTGCGGTAGGTAGCGATGTATTCGAAACGCTCGTGAATGAACCGGCGGGTCCCCACGATCACCTCCCCTTCGGAATCAACGAGCCGCAGAATGTAGTCCAGGGTGGAATTGAGATTCGCAAGGGTTACGGTCAATACGCCAAATTCTTCCGCTGCGGCCACGTTCAGCGACCGGGCGATGGTATCCGGATTCGAGGTTCCATACCAGTCCGTAACCGCCGTCGGTAATAATTCGATAAAATACGGGGCGGCTTCCGACCAGTTGGCGCGTAGTCTCAACTCGGCCGGGTAAACCGAATCGATCGTATAGGTATAGGCGACCGGATTCACGAAGGTGTCCCGAAAAAGCCGCACCAGGCTGGTATCGATACTGCTCAACGGTCGATTGAATACCAGGCGGATGCCCTCCCCCGGGTTTACCTTACCCGTCGATTTTCCGACGGCGGTAAGCGGCAGAACGGGGGCATCGTCCATTGCTCCGCTAACGAACACGGTATCGGAGTAAATACTGTCGCGGCCCAGCAGGATCGTATCGGCCGCCGGCTCCCGGTAGTACAGTCGGATGGTGTCCGCTAGGTCATTACGGAGGTATTCGCGGCCGCTGCGCAGGTCGACTTTCCCGGCGGGCTGGTTCACTCCGATCTTGATCAGGCCGAACTCGTCGGCCGTAACTTCCGTAGCCAAGGGTGTAACGGGGATCGGCGACACGCGCACCTCACCGATGGGGTTTTCCGCATCGCTAACTAGGATCGTGCTGTCGCGAAAACCGACGGCAAGCGGGGGAAATACGCCATCATAATCCGGATAGTAGGCTGTTGCGCCCGGGTTTCGCTGGAGGGCTACCACCCGGTATTCCCCGGGCCGGACGTTGCCGATCGTGAACGTGCCATCCTCCTCGGAGATGGCAAAGTAGGTCGGATTCTCGGTAAAGACGGCCGTATCCGCCAGGTTATCGTACAGGCTCACCGCAATGGCCTCCAGGGGCTCGCCGGTGAACTCGTCGACAACGCTACCCGTGACGGAGGCGGTATCAAGAATGGGCCCGGTGGCAAACACGAAACGCAGGTTTTCGGTGGGATTTCCTTCGTTCAGGTCCTTGATCGCCGAGCCGATGTTTACCACGTAGGTAACGCTGTCGCGTAATTCCACGCCTTCGAGGGGAATGACCAGGCTACGCCGTCGCAGTTGCGGTCGGTTGTCGGCGCCGAGGTCCAGCGGGGGACTGATAACGATCTCCTGTTGAAAATCGAGCTCCACCCACTCGTCAAAGGTCAGCTCGATCCGGTCGGGTCGAAAATTAGTCTGAAAATTCGGCGTCGATTCTTCCAAGACCAGCACCGGACCAATCGAGTCGATGTCACCGCCCCGAGGCGGGGTGGGCGTGGCACACCGCTGGAGTCCGAAGAAAGAGGAGGCCAGCATGGATAGCCAAAAGACGAGTAAAATTAAACTGCGCAGCAACGGCTTGGATACTTGGGGGTAGGTAGAATGACACCGGAAGGTAGGCTAAGGTTGCCCGTCATGGCACCTGCGCCCCGTCGCCCGAATAGGTATCCACCGCCGCGAGCACCGCGTAATAGGCGGTAGCCACCAGACAGACGCCGCGCCATAAGGGGCTGGGCTCCGGATAATACCAAACATTCATCACGGCGGCGGCGATGAATGCCACGGTGGCCAGTAAGGTCAGCACCCACCACCGCCCACCCCGGGAGGGATAGGCGAAAAGCACGGGGAGAAAATGCATAACGGCAAAGGCGAACACCACCGCGACGATGGCCCAACCCGATATCCAGGGAAGTACGAATACCAGGACGTAGACAACCATATTCCACAGCACGGGGAAGCCAACAAAGTGGCGACCCGAAGGACTGACCATATCTTCCTTACCATAATACAGCGCCGCGGAAAGCAACATGGCAAAACAGCAGGTGAGGCGGGGCCAGTACGCCAGCTCCATGGCCTCGTAGAACAGGTAGGCGGGCAGGATCGCGTAGGAAAAGAAATCGATAACGTAATCGATCGTCTTACCGCTCACCCGGGGTAGCACTTCCCCTACCCTGGCCAGACGGGCGAAGGTACCGTCGACCCCGTCGATAACCAGGGCTACGAGAATCCAGAGCATCGCCAGCCGGTAGTCTCCCTCCGACACCGCGATAAGCCCCATAAAGGCCGCGAGTAGTCCCGTAGCGGTGAAGGCGTGTACGGACCAGGCCGCGAGCTTTTGCATATCGTTGCGTGAAGTTGAAGGCTCAAGATAGGCTTTTGGCCGTCCCACGCTGCTTTCGTCGGGCGGCCTTTCGTTCGGCCTTGGCCCGTTTTTTATCCGCCTTCTCCTTTTCCTTTTCGCTCATTTGGTAGCCTACCAGGTGTAGGTCGCTCTTTTCCCGGAGTACGATCGCCGCGGCCACCGAGGTAAGCAGGGGCCCAAGAACGGTACCGAATAACGGAACCTTTAATAGCAGGAAGAGCGGCAGCCCGAGCCCCATGCAAATGCCGATGTAGTTGCGTTGCAGTTGCTTCAGGCTCTGCTGAATGGTCAACTCGAATTGCTCGTTGTAATTGTCGGCAATGGCGTAACCGAGGATAGTCGACTGAACGGCTATGGCAAACAAGCCTTCCACGAAATTTGGCAGCACGGCATTCCCTATGTTGACGAGGACCTGCTGCAAGATCACGGCCATAAAGGATACTTGCAGCATCCGGATCTGGGCATTGAGGAAGGGCTTGAACGTATGCGCCTCCTCTACGTCTTTCTCCAGGATCACCCGCAGGGTCTGGCGCATAAAATGGTAAATCACCACCTCGAGTAACACCAGCACCACCCAGTTCAGGACCCCATTGGACAGACTATTGTAAGCTTCTAGTAACCACTGCCAGATCAAGGAATCGCTGCCGATGGCCATGGCCGTCAGGGGTTCATCGGCGTGGGATTCGAGCCATTCGAACACCTCGGTGATCATGAAGAGCCCGACTAAAATGCCAACGGCGACCAGCCCGCGGGCCACCCATCCGTATTGTCGCAATCCTACCCAGAGCCGGTGGTTGACCATGAACCGCCAGGCCCGGGGGAAGGTCATGAGCGTATAGAAAAACTCATGGATGCCGTAGCGCAGTTTTGTCATCCACCCGTCTTCCATCAGCTACCGGTAGTATTTTGACAGCGGGCCAGGGCTTCGCGGAGTTGCTCGTTCTCACTGCGGAGTTGTTGGATTGCTTCCATGTCGGCCGGGGCATCCGTTGCCGCCGGTGCCTCGTAGCGTTCTTCCAGCAGCTCCCGGTTGTTCATGCCCAACCACCCCCTGACGTTGTTCACCGGGTCTTCGCCGTTGTAGAGGGAGGCCGCGACGTAAATGATCGGCAGGGCAATAAGCATAAAGAGTAAAAATCGGCTGAATACGGTTAATTTGGTTCTTGGCATGGCTCACTAATTTCTTTGAAGATACGGGCGGCGCGCGCAGGTGCAAAGTTAACTCTACCAATCCTTGGCCGCGCGGGACCAACACACGATACGCGCCGGCGTCCAGGCGGTTGGCTTCGTCGTCCTAAAGCATAACGCGATAGCAGCCGTACCGTTTCAGTCCACCAGTACACCGGAAAGCATGGTACCGAACATCCAGGCCTGAAAGAAAAAAGAAACAATCACCAGTGCGTACCCCACCACGGCCCACTGCCGGTAATGATACAGGGCATACAGGAGGAACATTCCGGTAATTACCGAAAGGCGCAGGTATTTCTGGATGTGGGTATAGTATTCCGGCCAGACCGTAAAGTAAACCAGGTGCAATCCGATGAGCAAAAGGGGAAGCACCCAGGGCGATGCGGGCCGTTGCCGAAATAAATAAACCAGAAAAACGAGCAAAAAGGGGTTAACCTGGAGGTAGCGGTTAATGCCGGTGAGGATGGTGGACGTGTACTGGTAGTCCGGGATCCAGTGCCATTCGGGGTTAAAGAAGAGGATACTGACCAGGCACATGGACAGATAGATGATCGAGAGCAGTTCCACGGGCTGCAGATCGGCGGGCAGCAATCGGCCCCGCAACCAGGTAAACAGGTACTTCACTCCGAAGCCCGCGGCCAGCAGCCCGAGGCAGTAATTAAAAATCCGGAAACGCGTCAACCAGCCTAGGGGATTGTCGGCCAGGGGGAATACGGGAAAGCCGAATTCCCTGCCCCACACCGTGGCCTGGACGCTGAAGTAGAGGAATGGCTCGCCGAGTTGTACGTACTGGATGAGCGCCACCGTCATAAAGGCCAAGGCGATCGGTGGTACATACCAACCCAGGATGGGCCGCCAATTGGCCCAGGTGAAGGTGTGCCGAACATCCCGCTGCATGAGCGTGGCCCCTACCATCGCCGGGATGAAAAAGAGGAAAGTAGGCCGGGTGATCCCCGCCAGCAGCAACGCGACGAACGTCAACGGCCGGTTGCCACGGGCGTACCCCCACAGTATGCCCGTTGAAAAAAGGCAGAAAAAAGCTTCCGACAGCGGGGTGTAGGCGTAAAACAGAAAGGGGAGCGAGAGAAAAATACCCAGCACGACCGGATGTGGACGGAGCAGGAGGCAGTTGAGCCAGATCGCTACCAGAAAAACGGTCGCATTCAGTGCCGCTATTCCGACTACGCCTAAGCCGGTAAGCCGCCAGATGTAGGCAAAAAAGGGGAAAAATCCGGCGTTGCAAGGAACTCCGGGCACGTAAACGTATCCCTGCTGCTGAATGGAGTGGTAGAAGGTTGCATCCCCGTTTAACAAGTTCGACGCGTTGGGAAGCGTGGTAATGAAGTCCAGCGCATAAAGGATCCCGTAGGCGGTTGAGAGTAGCAGTACGAAACCGATAATCCAGATAGCGTAATACAGCTTGGGGTTTGATACGGACACGGCGGGGGCTTTGGAGTAGCCAAGGTAGCAAGCGGTTGTAACTTACCGGCGGTGCCAGCCGGTGCGACCGGAAAAAAACGTAGCGGGGATGCGAGCATCCGAAGCCCCGCTGCCTTGTATATTACCTCTTTCATCACATAAGCCGCAAAAGACTTGCCCACCGAAGCCTTCATCTACGACGCCCTGCGCAGTCCGCGCGGGCGAGCCGCCTTCCCCGCCGACCTGTACGAAGTTAAACCGATCGAGCTGCTGGCACAGTGCCTGCGGGCCTTTCAACGCCGTAGCGGTCGGGACGATCTACCCGCGGAGATCGACGATTTAGTCATCGGTTGTAACACGCCGGCGGGAGACCAGGGCTACAACATCGCCAGAGCGGCGCTGCTGTACGCCGGATGGGGACAAGCGCGCGGCGGGCTGCAGATCAACCGGTTTAATACGAGTGGACTGGAGGCCATCAATTTAGCTGCCGCCCGCATCACCGCGGGTTACGGGGATACGATCATCGCCGGCGGGCTGGAGGTGATGTCGCGGGTTCCAACGTACCTGAACAGTGGCCCCATGATGAACGACCCGGCTACGGTGATCAACAGTCATTACATCCCCCAGGGAGTGGCCGCGGATTTGGTAGCCAGCACCCACGGGCTCCAACGGGAAGACCTGGACCAATACGCGCTTCGAAGCCACGCAAAGGCAGTAGCCGCCCGGGAAGCGGGGTATTTTCGGGCCAGCCTCGAGCCGATCACCGACCAGAACGGACTGCCGATTCTGTCCATCGATACGATACCGGATGCCGGCCTCGACATGGAAAGCCTGGCCACCTTCGGTGCTCGCTTTTCGGAGATGGGGCTGGCCGGCTTCGATGAGATGGCGCTTCATCGCTTTCCCCTAGTAGATAACGTAGACCACCGACACACCAAAGGGAACACCAGCCCCCCCGCGGACGGGTGCGCGCTTTGCCTATTAGGCAACCGTGCTTCGGGAGAACGCCTCGGCTTTAAGGCCCGCGCCCGCATCCGTGCGGTGGCGATGTCCGCCGTTGACGCCACCTTGCTCACCGGAGGCGTTAACGCGTTTAACCTCGCCCTGAAGCAAGCGGGGCTAACCCGGGACGACATCGATCTTTGGGAATTCAACGAATCTTTCGCCGCCCCGGCCATTCGCTTTCAACAGCGGCTCGACATTGACGAGGATAAGATCAATGTTCTCGGCGGGAGCATTGCCCTGGGCGAACCCCTGGGCGCCGTAGGAGGTATGATGCTTTGCCAGATTCTGGACGAACTCGAACGCCGGGACCTGAACATCGGTAGTCTGACCATCGACGCCGGTGCCGGGCTGGCCGTTTCCACCATTATCGAACGACTATGATTTATTACCGCAAGGATACTGACAACATCGCTACGCTGATTCTGGACATGTCCGGCCGGTCCGGGAATCTGCTGAATCACGAAATCGTAGCGGCATTCGCCCCCGTGATCGAGCACCTCAAACAGGAAAAGCTTGCCGGCAAGCTGAACGGTGTCATTATTACCAGCGCGAAGCAGGACTTCCTCGAAAGCGGCGACCTGGATTACCTCTACCAGCTGAATGATCCGGCCAAAGCATTCGAGGCATCGCAACAGCTCAAACAGTTTTTGCGTGACCTCGAAGTGCCCGGCGTTCCCGTGGCGGCGGCCATCAACGGCGACGCTCTCGGTACGGGCTTCGAACTTACCCTGGCCTGCCACTACCGCATTGCCGTAGCCGACTCTAAAATGCGGCTGGGTCACCCGGAAGTTAAGATCGGCCTCATTCCTAGTGGCGGAGCGGTGATCCGGCTTATGTGGCTGTTGGGCATTGAAAGAGCCTATCCGTTACTGCTGGAGGGCCGGCGGTACAGTCCGCAGGAAGCGTTAAAAGTAGGCTTAGTGGACGAACTTGCCGAGGATCGGACCGACATGCTCCGCAAGGCAAAGAAGTGGCTTCTGGCCCACCATGACGTCCGTCGCACTTGGGACGATCCGGACGGGGAGATCCCGGGCGGCACCGCCGCGGATCCTAACCTGGGCCACCGCATTCGCCTGCTTACCGCCCGGCTTTCGGCAAAGACGAACGACCTCTACCCCGCCAAACTGGCCATTATCGATTTGCTCGCGGAAGGCAGCAAATTGGACTTTACGACTGCCTATCGCCTCGACAGCCGCTACTACGCCCGCGTGGCCACCGACCCGGTCACGAAAAACATGATCTCCACCTACTGGTTCGACAAACAGGCGGTACGCGGGGGGGTAGGCAGACCCAAAGGGTACGGAAAGTTCCGCGCCCGCCGCATGGGGGTAATCGGAGCGGGCATGATGGGATCCGGGATTGCTTTTTTGTGTCTGCGCAACGGCTTTGAGGTAATCCTGAAGGACGTGAGCCAACCCATCGCCGACCGGGGAAAAGACTACATCGCCGACAAGATCGACGAGTACATCGAGCGCGGCACCTTCCAGCCGGAGGATCGGGAAAAGCTGCTGAACCGAATTACCACTACCGCCAAGAGCGACCTTTTCGTGGATTGTGACATCGTGGTGGAAGCCGTCTTCGAAAATAAATCGGTCAAGACCAAGGTGACGCGGGAGGCGGAAGAGCACCTGGATGAGTATGCCATATTTGGCACGAATACGCTGTCGATCCCCATTACGGAATTAGGGAGGGGAAGTCTGCGCCCCGAAAACTACGTAGGGCTTCACTTTTTCTTACCGGCGGAAAAAACTGCGGTGGTTGAGGTGGTAAAGGGAGAACAGACCAGCGACGAAACCGTGGCCCGTGCTTTCGACTTCGCCATTGCGATCCGCAAACTCCCCATCGTGGTCAAGGACAGTTGGGGGTTTTTTGCGGCACGGGTACTCAATACCTACATCCTGGAGGGCGTCACCATGCTCAACGAAGGCTATCCGGCCGCATTAATCGAGAACATGGGCCGACAGGCGGGCATGAAAAGCGGCCCGTTGGCCATGGCGGATGACCTAGGGCTCAAATTCGTACTACGGTACGAACAGCAAGCCGCCGACCATTACGGTAAACGGTATAAACAGCACCCTGCCGTTCCGGCTCTCATCAAGGTCAAGGAAGAACTGGAACGGAGTGGAAAGAGTAAACGCGCCGGGTTTTACGAATACGAAGCGAACGGGAACAGCCGCCTATGGTCGGGTTTGGAAAAGCACTTCCCCGTTACCAAGGATGATTACGACCGGCTTCGCATGAAACACCGCTTCCTCTTTACCCAGGTTATCGAGGCGGGCTGGTGCCTTCAGGAAGGGGTGATCGAGTACATCGAAGCCGCTAATCTCGCCAGTGTGTACGGTTGGGGATTTCCGGGATACACCGGGGGGGTTATGCGGTACATCTACAGCTACGGACACGAGAATTTTCTGCAGCGCTGCGAGGAATTAAAGGAGCGTTACGGCCAGCGCTTTACCGTCCCTCGTTTTATCAGGGAGATTGACCTGAATCGCCTAACTCCCTAGTACTTATTAAATATCCAAATTTGTGAGGTAGCTGCGTGAAGATTGACGGGATTTAGTAAATTTGGGAGCTCACACCGGATTAATGAACTCACCCACTTCCGACTTAGGTAGGATTCTGGAAACGGTCCCTTTACCAGGCTTCATCGCTTTGCAAAACGGGAACATTGCCTGTGCAAACCGCTCGATGTTGTCCGTTGCGGGCCAGCCCGACCTGGTTGAGATGGATCGCACCGTATTCGGCCTCGGCATTTTTCACAATCCAGCGGAGTTTCGAGGTTTCCTGTTAAGTTTCAAGCAGGGCGGGGCTACCCGAAGATTGGTGCTCCCGGTCGGGCGCTTTTCCAACACCCGAAAGCCACTCATTCTTTTTGCCACGCGCATCACCTACGCGAACAGCCCCGCTATTTGCGGCATCATCAGCCGTACGCGAATCGATGGGGAGGCGGCAAAGTATATCCCAGAGGAGGATGCGGAGGTAGTCATCGATAAGCTAAATTGCTTTGCGATGCGCATCGACGAACAGGGAAACGTCCTTTCCATCAACCTGCCCCTGCTCATCGAATTGGGGCTCGATCGTACCCAACCGCTCCCCGCCCTGACCGAAATCGACGCCGAACAGAACGCGCAGGATATTGCCAGCCATCTACGATCGGCGATGACGCGGGGGTCCGTAACCTACCAGACCTCGTTCCAACGGAATAACAACACCCTCATTCCCGTCGAAGTCACGATCAAGCCGCTAAGTAAAATCGCGTACAAAGATCAGTACATGATCACCGCCTTTGACCTGACCGGCCGACGGGCGGAGGAGCGACAGCGTCAAACGCTGGAAATCGAGCTCGAGAAACTCTCCACCCAGTTAGAAAGGCGGAGTGCATTAATGAATGACAAACTGAGCGGTCAGATATCCTACAAGATCGTTTCCCAGAGTCCGCTGTACGATAAAGTGCTCCAGCAGATCAATCAGGTGGCGGCCACCGACAGCACCGTGTTGATCACCGGGGAAACCGGCACGGGAAAGGAATTGATCGCGCGGGCAATTCACGCCCTTAGCCTGCGCGCACGCCGCCCCCTGGTCATCCTGAACTGCGGTGCCCTTCCCGCCGATCTGATCGAAAGCGAGCTGTTCGGCTACCGCAAAGGTGCCTTCACGGGTGCGCGTGGCGACCATTTGGGTCGCTTCGAACTAGCCGACGAGGGTACATTATTCCTCGACGAGATCGGGGAGATGCCGATGTTATTGCAGACGCGGCTGCTCCGGGTCCTTCAAGACGGAGAATTCACTCCGCTGGGTGCGAAAGAGAGCATTCAAACGGACGTACGGATCATTGCCGCGACGAACCGCAACCTGCGCGAACGGGTAAGCGAGGGATCCTTTCGTTCGGATTTGTACTTCCGGCTGAACGTATTTCCGATCCACAGTCCGGCCCTACGCGAAAGGCCCGAAGATATACCTGCTTTGGTAGCACACTTTATCAAGAAGCACGGACCGAAAAATGGGCGGTCCTTCCGGGTCAGGCAGGAAGACATCGATCGCCTACAGGCTTACCCCTTCGACGGAAACGTACGCGAACTGGAAAA
This sequence comes from Neolewinella xylanilytica, assembly GCF_002934605.1. Lineage (GTDB taxonomy): Bacteria > Bacteroidota > Bacteroidia > Chitinophagales > Saprospiraceae > Neolewinella > Neolewinella xylanilytica. Next base: position 1,006,416 of record NZ_PTJC01000006.1, on the reverse strand, counting down.
TATCATTCAACGCGCCCTGATTGTGAGCGACGGTGAATACCTGGACATCTCCCTGGATCGTGCCCCCAAAGCAGCAATGCAGCCGCTGGGCGCGAATACGGTGCTGACCGAAGCGGACGTGATAACCTTTGAAGAGATGCAACGTCGCCACATTCTTTCGGTGCTCCACCTTACGGAAGGCAAGGTGAGCGGAAAAGACGGAGCGGCAAAATTACTGGGGCTGAATCCACAGACGCTCTTTAGCAAAATGCGTAAACTAGGCATCAATCGCCCATCCGGACGTACTAGCGGTCAAAGTCCGAAATAAGGATAGGTTACCCTTCACCATCGTGGTGTTGGCCTTCCCGCCTAAAAACCTCCCATAGCCTGGTGACCTTGCGGGTAGCGCTCCGCAAGGTTTAAGCTGCCATACGGTTAACCACTCGCCCGGCACTACGCCCTCGGCTTCCGGGTATCACTGCTCAGTTCGATCCGGAAGCACTAATCTACCGTCTCAAAATTGATGAAGGTGAGTACACCGTTAATGAATACCGGACGGTAAAGCACGGTACGCGGTTGATTGTCATCCAGTAATTCCTGCAGCGAGAACGTGACTTTTTCCACTTCACTCCCGCCCCGAATCCGGTCGACGGCTAACCGGTATTTTTCCATACCCGATGGGGTGATAAAGTCAGATATCATTCTGTTCAGGTAGTGGTCAGGCTCATGAATGTGCCCGCGCATGTGGTTGACGTTGATTAATCGATCCTGCATGTCTACCAGACCCGCATCCTGCTGCAGCTGGGAGAGGGCTTCGACGTACTTGGAGATAATCGCGGTCGACTGCTGACGCTCTTCTTCAATTTCGGTGAAATCATGAATGATCACCATAACTTGACTTACCCGGCCCATCTTTTCAGCGGTGTTCTCCACCGTGGGAGCGATCGGAATGATCTCTAGCTTGGTATAGATGGTCGATCCCGCGGAACTTTTCAGGCTCAATTCCTGATTGGAGACTTCTCCCCGGTCGAAACTAGCCCGCAGGCCTTCGTTGAACCGTACTTTATCCTGATCGCTCACGATCAGGTCGGTGAAGTACGTTCCGACTAACTCGGCTTTCTGGCGGCCGGCAAGTGGACGATTAACTTCCTCGATCCGGCTGTTCTCCCAGAGTACGGCGATGGTCTCCTCCGTATTCTCGAAAATAGCCTCGTACTTGTTCGCCATGTCGGTGAGCCGATGACGGGTGAACACCAAATCGTTGATGTCCACGAAAGTAATGACGATGCCCTGTACATGCTCCTGATCGGTGAGGTACGGCAGCATTCGTAACAGGAAATAATTCCCTTTCCTGTCTTGAATCTCCTGATCGTGGCGAACGGTCGAGGTTAACACCTTGCGGCAAAGCGCTTCGAAGTCCAGTTCTTCGAAGGGATTGGAAAAGGAGGTTATGGGACGCCCCAGGTCCGAGGTATGCAGATCGAACTGCTGGCCCACTCCGGGAGTAAACCGACGGATCCGTAACTGATCGTCAACGAAGATCGTACTGATTTGGGTACTCTTCAGAAGATTGTGGACATCGTTGTTGATGTTGTTCAGTTCCTCGTTTTTCCGCTGGAATTCGTTGTTAACCGTATACAGCTCTTCGTTGACCGATTGGAGTTCCTCGTTGGTACTCTGCATTTCCTCGTTGGAGGCCAACAGCTCCCGGTTGCTGGATTGTAACTCTTCATTGGTCGCTTCCAGTTCGTTATACAACTTTTGCCCCCTTTGCTCACTCGACAGCAGCTCCGCCTCCAACCGCCGAATCCGTTCTCTTAATCTGCTATCGACTGAATAGACCTCGTCCCCTTCGATTTCCGCCCCGAATTTCAACTGCTCTTCGCTGGGAAAAAATTCCAGCATGGCGACCGGCTCGTCTACCTGTGCGAACTCCGTTACGCTGAAGCGTACCCGCACGTAATTCGGGGTATTGCCCGTGTCCGCTAGATTAATGCGTTCGAAAACCCCGGAGTTTCCGGTGCGCAACACCCGATCCACGCCCGCGGTGAGCAGGCTTTGCGCTTCCTGACTCACCATGGTGTGCAACGACAGCATGGCATTGAACCGGGGTAGCCGGAGCATGCCGTCGAAGTCGCCATTCAAGTATAAAATATCGTACTGCCGGTTTACGAAAAGCGTCGCCGGTGCGTAGCGCTCGGAGAGGTAGCGAGCGTAAAAGTCCATGGAAGCCAAGGAGGATGGATTAGATCTTTTGAAGGCACCGGTCGAGGAGTCCGCCAGCCGCTGGCTCAGCTGCGGTACTGCCGGGGTATTTTCGCCTTCGGTCAGAGAAGATGAATGGTCGATAATGTGCCCGCCCCTTCTCGCCGGTGTCTTTCCGCCCATTCGTTTGCGGTAGATCTTCCAACGACGATCCACGGTGGTAAAGGCGGATTGTAAGCCCCCGAGGCTTTCGCTGGGGCCAAGCATCAGACAGCCTGAAGGGTTAAGGCTGAAGTGAAAATTTGCCAAAATGCGCTGCTGCCCTTCCCCGTTCACGTAGATTAGAAAATTCCGACAGGATAAAAAGTCAATGCGAATGAAGGGCGGATCATCCAGCAGGTTCTGAACGGCAAAAAGAATGTTTTCCTTCAGGTCCGGACGAACCCTGAAGCCAGGGGGTTCCCGAATGAAATACTTTTGTAACCAGGGTGCCGGAACGTCTGCGGCAATGGATTCGTCGTACACCCCGGCAGCCGCGGTAATGATCGATTTACGGTCCACGTCGGAGCCAAAGATCTTAAACGTACGCTCCAAACCGTTTGAATCCAGGTAATCCTGAATGAGGATGGCGATGCTGTAGGCTTCCTCGCCGGTGGAGCAGGCGGGCACCCAAATGCGTACTTCCCGCTCCCCCACCTGATCGAAAAGAGAGGGAATGACCTCCTGCTTCAGTACGTCGAAGGCATCCTGGTCCCGAAAGAATCGGGTTACCCCGATGAGAAAGCTTTGCCGCAGGGTTTGCAGTTCCTCCTCGTCCTCAAGGGTTTGCTGGACGTACTGTGCTAGATCGGCGTGCTGTCGGATCAACATGCGTTTCTCGATTCGCCGCATAATCGTAGCGGGCCGATACCGGTTGAAATCTAAGCGGGCGGTTTGATAGATCCGGTCTAATAACTTGCGAACCAGGTCGGATTGGGTCAGATTGTGCAGTACGTCATTCTCCGGATCTAGTGCCGTGCTATGACGGAGCATGGTGGCGAGGCGGGAGGCCAGTTCAGCGGGCGGCAGCACGATATCGGCAAGATGCTGGCGGAGGGCCGCACGGGGCATACCGTCAAACTGAGCCGATCCCGGATGCTGCACCATAACCAGTCCGCCACGAGATTTCACCTCTTTAAGGCCCCGGCTTCCATCGGCCCCCATCCCGGAAAGGACGATAGCGATTGCATCTTCACCCCGTGATTTGGCCAGACTGAAAAAGAAATCGTCAATGGGGAGGTAAAGAGCATTCTTTGTCGCGTTACGGGCGACAGTCCGGATAGTCATTTTGTCCACTTCTACGTCAACCCCGGGCATCTTCACGTAAACCGTATCCGGTTCGGGAACAACCAAACTATCTAACGGTACGACCCGCAGACTCGTCGTACGCTGGAGGATCGAGCTCATCGAGCTGGCATGATCCATACTCAGATGCTGCACCACTATGAAAGCCACACCCAACCCTACCGGAACTTCAGAAAAAAACTCCTCAAGGGCTTGCAAGCCACCAGCGGAGGCACCGATACCGATGATCCTCACTGTCATTAAACACCAAAATTTTCACGGTCGCAACAAATCATGAAAAGCAATAGTAACAAACATTAGGCTAGTGCACCCATGATAAGCAAACACCCCCCTTAACGCTCTGATGCAAAGGAAGGCAGGGCACGCGAGGGGTCTATTGCGTTTTTTGAATTAACTCCGGGCAACGTTAGCAGGTGAAATTCGTCCAGATGGCCCTCCAACGGTGGAGGTAGCGGTGATCTTCGCAAGTGTCGCCGATCATCATAGCCCCAAGCCGAACTTGGTAGGCGATTACTTCGGGAAGCAACGCATTGTGCAAGACTTCCAGTTCTTTCCGGAATTCACCATCGGCCCGTTCGAGCTCCCGACGGAAATAAGCCAGTTTTTGACGAGTGATGCGCCAGGTTTGCAGTAATTCCGAACGCAGGGCAATCGGCATGGGGATATCTCCGGCCATCGCCACTACTTTGGCGGATTGTTGGTCTAATCGATTAATGTAATCTAGGGTGTTGTGTTGGTAGTCGGGTAGGCTGTCCTGATAAATCGACATAGGGCGTAGGTTTACATAAATCTTAACATCAAAGAGTGTGCCACAGATATATACATCTTAAAAACAGCAGGTTATGCATAAACAGTCATTTTATCAGCTAGGCATTTATTAAATATAAAACATCGCAAAGGACAATTTTATTAGGTTTGATGTTTTATCAAATGAGATAAAGCAACTAATCCTTGTTCCTCCTCCCATCTACACGTGCATAAGATCGGGATTAATTTTCACTTTTTGCGCTTCCGCCGCTTTTTCCACTGACATGCCATCTTGCATTTTAAATGCCTGGGCGGTTTCGATTTGTTCCGACACCTTCAACTTTTCCGCCACCTTGCTGAGATGGATTGAGTATTCTTCCAGTCGCCGCATCACTTCCCACCTGCTCCGCCAGACATGCTCGCTGATGCTGGCATGAAGCGATTCTGCCAAGAACCTTAGCGACGACCGTACATCTCTGCATGAGGTGCGGGTGACGATCTGCGCGGACACCATCAACAATATCGGCTTGCATTAGCTCGCCGTCTTCGGCCATTTTTGCCCGCAACCGGGTACGAGCAGCCGACACCTTATCCACGCTACTTTCCGAATGGGCGGGGTGGCGCTGTACGGTAAAGACCGCGAGCCGTGCATCCCGCGGCATGTTTTTTTTCAAGCTGCGGCATGGGGCCTACGCTACCCTCCGAGGCAACGATAACTACTCGGTTAGGGTAATTTGCACGCAAATGAAACACGGCTATGTGGGTCGAGATGGAAAGGATGCCAAGAAAAGACCGGACCTGCTCCCTTGCTGGACCCCGGAAACAGAGTTTTTCGTAGATCTATGCGCCATAACGGAGCTTGTTTCCTCAAATAAAAAGAATGACCGTTCGAGATATTACGCTATTCCCCATTCGCATTCCGTTGACGGAACCGTTTGTCATCTCCCTCGGCCCGTTCACCCATGCCGAGAACTTATTTGTACGGATTCGGAGTTCGGACGGACTTGAGGGGTGGGGGGAGGCGAGCCCCTTCCCCACGATCCACGGGGAGACACTGGACGGAGCAGTGGCCATGGCCCGTTATTTGGGAAAACGGCTAATCGGTTCTCCGGTAATCGATGCACCCGCGTACACCGCCCTATTCAACCGCGCCCTCCACGGAAATTTCGCCGTCAAATCGGCCTTTGACATCGCGTTGCACGACATCGCCGCCCAGCAGGCCGGCCTGCCGCTCTACCGCTATCTGGGCGGAACGGAAAACCATACGCTGTACACCGATTACACGGTGAGCCTCGGGACGCCGGAGGCGATGGTTGCCGCCGCCCGCACCGTTGCCCGACGGGGATTCCCGGTGATCAAAGTAAAGCTGGGTGGGGGCGCCGAAGCGGATATCGAACGGATCGCGGCCATTTCAGCGGCCGTAGGAGCGGATGTTCCCCTACGCATCGACGCCAACCAGGGCTGGACCTTCGAGGAAGCCAAACGGGCACTGCGGGGAATGGAGCGATTCAACATTCAGCACTGTGAGGCCCCGATCAATCGCTACGACTGGACCCGCCTGCCTGAATTACGGCGTAGCACGACCATCCCCCTGATGGCCGACGAGAGCTGCTGGAACGAACAGGACGCGCGACGGCTCACCGAGATCGACGCCGTGGACCGGATCAACATCAAGCTCAGCAAATCCGGCGGCCTGTACACCGCCGGCCGGATCGTCGATACCACTACCCTACCCCTGCAGGTGGGTGGATTCCTGGAGTCCAGACTGGGTTTTTCCGCCGCCGCCCACTTCGCACTAACTTCTGATCGTATCGCTTTCTACGACTTCGACACCCCGCTCATGTTTTCGGAGGACCCGGTGGAGGGGGGCATCACGTACGGACCGGGGGGCGCCGTAAGCGTCCCGGAGACCCCGGGGCTCGGCGCCCGGCTGCGGCCGGAATATCAATTACCTTCGCTCCCACAAACCATCATAGCATGAAGACCCGTCAGGAAAAAGACAGCATAGGAACCATCGACGTCCCGGCCGACCGCTACTGGGGAGCCCAAACGGAGCGCAGCTTCACCAATTTTGAGATCGGCGACCAGCGCATGCCGTTGGAAATCATCCGCGCCTTCGCCATTCTAAAAAAGGCAGCGGCCCGCACCAACGTCGCGCTCGGCGTTCTCGAGCAAGAAAAAAGCGACCTTATCGGGCGGGTGGCCGACGAGATCCTTGCCGGTGAACTCGACGATGAATTCCCCCTGGTGGTCTGGCAAACCGGCTCGGGCACCCAGTCGAACATGAATGTGAACGAAGTGATCGCCAACCGCGGACACGTCCTCTCCGGCGGGTCGCTCAACGACGCGAAGAAGGCCCTCCACCCCAACGACGACGTCAATAAAAGCCAGTCGAGTAACGATACCTTCCCCACCGCCATGCACATTGCGGCGTACGAGATGGTGGTCAGCAACACCATCCCGGGCGTGGAGCAGTTGCGGGATACCCTGCGGGCTAAAGCCCGCGAAATGGAGTCGGTGGTCAAAATCGGCCGTACCCACTTTATGGACGCTACCCCCCTGACCCTGGGCCAGGAATTCAGCGGCTACGTCAGCCAGCTGGACCACGGCATCAAAGCACTGAAAAGCACCCTCGACCACCTGGCCGAGTTGGCACTGGGGGGAACGGCCGTCGGTACCGGACTCAACGCGCCGGAAGGCTACGACGTCAAGGTGGCCGCCGAAATCGCCGACCTGACCGGCCACCCCTTCCGCACCGCGGAAAATAAATTCGAAGCCCTGGCCGCCCATGACGCCATCGTAGAGGCCCACGGAGCGCTAAAGACCCTGGCCGCCAGCCTGACGAAGATCGGCAACGACATCCGGATGCTTTCGAGCGGACCGCGATCCGGGATCGGCGAGATCATCATCCCCGCCAACGAACCGGGCAGCAGCATCATGCCGGGCAAAGTGAATCCTACCCAGAGCGAAGCCCTGACCATGGCCATGGCCCAGGTGATGGGTAACGACGTCGCCATCAACATCGGTGGCATGACGGGACACTTCGAGCTCAACGTGTTCAAGCCCCTGATGATCTACAACTTCCTGGTGAGCGCACGGCTGATCGGCGACGCATCCCGCAGCTTCGACAAGAACTGTGCCGCCGGTATCGAACCCAACCGCAATCGCATCAAGGAGCACCTCAACAACAGCCTGATGCTGGTCACCGCCCTGAATACGAAAATCGGATACGACAAGGCGGCGACCATCGCCAAGAAAGCCTACGCCGAAGACACTACCCTCAAGGAAGCCGCGTTGGACCTGGGTTACCTTACGGCGGAGGAGTTTGATGCCTGGGTCAAGCCGGAGCTTATGATTTAGTCTTTTAGTCGGGTAATTCTTTAATCGGGTAGTCTGTTAATTCGTTAGTCGGGGAGTCTAGGCGTTTCAGTTTGCAGGATGGAACGGGCGGCGCGCGCAGGAGCGGTGTAAGTTTTCCGCTTTCGAGCCTGCTGCCGAACCGGTCAATAGCAGGGACTAGGGGACGCTGCTGCTCCAATCGATTGGACGATTAGCAGCCTTAAAGACTGTTCCAATAAAGTGTGTCTACCTTATTCACTGACACACACCGTTATTATGCCTGAGGAAAAGAATGAAGCCCGGACTTTTGAGTCGTTGTTGCGGGACCCGGATCAGTTTGCTAAGAGCTTGTTTGGGTTTTCCGAGCCTGGTCGAAAATGAGGCAATTGGCAGACCGGTGAGGAGAATCCAAACAAGCTCTAAAATGAAACCACCCCCTTACTCGCGACGTCCCCTGCTGGAAGAAGGTGGCGATTTTGCCGAAGCCTGTCTTCACCTGGCAACAACCGCAAATCAACCGGTCGAAGCATCCAGCACCTTACCTTCCTTAAAGCCTGAAAGACTACCGACTAAAAGACTAACGAACTACCCGACTAACAGACTAACGAACTAAAAGACTAACAGACTAAAAGACTAACGAACTACCCGACTAAAAGACTAAAAGACTAACGAATTAAACGACTCCCCCCTAACTAAAAGACTAAAGAACTAAAAGACTACTATGTCCTTCCTTTACCCTTCCTTTCTCTGGGCGTTGACCCTGGTTGCCGTGCCGGTGATCATTCACCTCTTTTATTTCCGGAGATTTCGCAAGGTGTACTTCAGCAACGTCCGTTTTCTACAGGAGGTGAAAGAAGAGACGAGTATGCGCAGTCGGCTCCGGAATCTGCTGGTCCTGCTGCTGCGTTGCCTGGCGGTGATCGCACTGGTGATTGCCTTCGCCCAGCCATTTATCCCCGTGAATGAGGGCATCTTGCAGGGCCGCAAGGCCATCAGCGTATACGTGGATAACAGCTTTAGCATGGCAGCGGAAAGCGACCGGGCACCACTGCTGCAGGTTGCCCGCGACCGCGCCCGCGACATCGTGGCCGCCTACGGACCGGAAGACCGCTTTCAGGTGCTGACCAATGCCTTTAGCGGCCGCAACCAGCGACTGGTCGGCCAACAGGAAGCACTGGATGCGATCGACGAGATACGAGCGAGTCCGGAAAGCCGTCGATTGAGCCGCGTGGTCGACCGACAGACGGCCGTGCTGAATACCGGCAACGTCGAAAACCGCATCAGCTACCTCATTTCGGATTTTCAACGCAACATTACAGACCTGGAAGGCTCCGACACCACGCTCGCGATTAACCTGGTGCCACTCAAGGCCGTACAGGAGCGGAACGTGGCCATCGACTCCGCCTGGTTCGATGCACCCGTTCCGCAACTCAATCAAAACAACTTGCTGCTGGTGCGCGTGCGCAACTACGGTGATGAAAACCTCGACAACGTTCGGCTTAGCAGCAGCTACCTGGGCCAGAACAAGCCGGAAGGGACCCTCGGGATTCCAGCCGGGGGCAGTATCGTCGATAGTGTCTACCTAAATATCAGCCAGCCGGGTTCGGGATCGGCTCAGCTACGCATCACCGATTATCCGGTGGAATTCGACGACGTCTACGAACTGGCATTCCGAACCATCGACCGGGTTCGGGTCCTGCACATCGACGGCGACAACCTCCCCGACCGCAACCTCAGCGCAGCCCTGCAACTGGGCGTCTTCGAGGCAACCACGGTCAACGCGCAGAACATTGACTACGGTAGCCTGGGGAATTACGAACTGCTCATCCTGACCGATCTGACCTCCATGGCCAGTGGCCTGGGTGAACAACTCCGGCAGTACCTCCGCAACGGCGGCAACGTCCTGCTCTTCCCACCCACCGGGGTCGACCTGACCAGCTACAATGCTTTCCTTTCCGCCCTCCCGGCCGACGAGCTGGAACCCTACCAGGAGCAGTCGCGGGAAGTCAGCGGACTAAACGACGAGGAATTTATTTTCGAGGGCGTATATCAGGGTCGGCAAAACGCCCTGAATTTACCTGCCACCCAGGCCAACTACCCCCTGACCCGCTACGGCAGCCGGCAACAAGAAGCACTGCTTACGTACCGGGATGGCAGCACCGCGCTGGCGAAATACACCATTGGAGACGGTAATCTTTACCTCAATTCGGCTCCCCTCGACGCCGAGACCAACAACCTGGGCCTGAACGCGGAAGTCTTCATTCCGATGCTTTATAAGATGGGCATCAGCAGCGGACGACGTCGCCCCCTGGCCTACGTAATCGGCCAGGACGAGGTGATCGAAACCAGCCGCCGCCAATCCTCCGCGGAAATCGTCTACAAACTTCGTGGCCCCGGCGGGGAATTCATTCCTCAACAACGGACCATCGGCGGACGCGTGGCCCTCAGCCTGGGCGGTCAGGTGCCGGAAGCGGGCGTTTACGAGCTGGTCATCGACGAGGAAACGGTGGAATCCTTCGCCTTCAACTACGACCGCACCGAATCGGACCTCACCTATTCGACCGATGCGGCATTAGCGTCCATTCCCGGGGTAACGGTACTGGACGCCAACTCCCAGGCAGCGCTGGTGGACGACATACGGGAACGCACCGAAGGAAGGTCGCTCTGGCGCTACTTCATCTGGGCTACGCTCATTTTCCTCTTGGCGGAAGCCCTGGTGTTACGCTTCTGGAAAACCTGATTTAGTCGATCAGCCGGTACTGCCAGGTATACGGTACGTCCATTTACGGCGAAATGATACCTTTGCCCCGCCATGCTCCTTCGCTCCGTTCATATCACCGACCCCGACAGTCCGTTTCACCGCAAAACCGTTGACGTACGCGTCGTTGCCGGGCAAATCACCGAGGTCGGGAAATCCCTGGAAGCCGCAGCTGACGAAACGGTGTTCGCCCGGGAACACGCCCGCCTCTCCCCCGGCTTCGTGGATATCGGAGCCTATCTCGGCGATCCGGGCCACGAAGAAAGGGAGGATATTCAAAGCCTCATCGCTTCGGCGCGAGCCGGTGGATACGTTGCCGTGGCCGTACTGCCGAACACCTCCCCGGTGCGGCAAACGGTTGCCGACATGGCGTACCTCAACGCACGCAGCCAGACCGGGGAGGTTGACCTGCTGCCGCTCGCCGCACTCAGTCACGAGACTAAGGGCAGCGACCTGACGGAAATGATGGAGCTGAACGAGGCCGGCGCCATAGCCTTTACGGACGGCCCCGGACGATCGCTAGCCGGCAGTCTGCTAAAACGGGGCCTGGAATACGCAAAGGGCTTCGGCGGACTCGTAATGGACAGCCCCTACGACAGCGACTTGGCGGAAGACGGACAAATGCACGAGGGAAAGCACAGCGTTCAGCTCGGATTACAGGGCATACCGACCATATGTGAAACGATTCCGCTACGCCGGGCGCTCAGCATCCTCACCTATACTGAAGGTCGCTTACTGCTGCACCTTGTTTCCAGCGCGGAATCCCTCGAACTGATCCGGGCTTATGGCCTATCCCCGGAAAGGCTGATCGGCTGCACGGTAGGCGCCCACCACCTCAGCTTCACCGACGAGGAACTTTCCGACTTCAATCCGAACTTCAAGGTGATGCCGCCGCTACGAAGTGCCAGCGACCGGGAAGCGCTGCGCCGGGGCGTTCTGGACGGTACCATCACCGCCATCGTCAGCCATCATCGTGCCCGGCACGGAGAGGAGAAAGACCTGGAATTCAGCTACGCCGCCTTTGGTGCCCTGGGCCTCGAAACGGCCTTCCGCCAGCAACTGAGCTGGGTTGACGGAGAGGATGACATAGATCGGGTGGTAGCCGCGCTCACATCCGGACCACGCCGCCTCCTGGGCCTTGAGCCGGTACGGATAGCCGTCGGCATGCCGGCCTCCCTTACCCTCTTCACGACGGCCGGTTCGGCACGCTTTACCGCGGGCGATCTACAGGGGAAGACCCGCAATAGCCCCCTGATCGGCCGCGAACTGCCGGGCCGTATCCTGGCGACCATCAACCACGACCGCCTATGGACATCAGCGTAGTCGTTCCCTTATTCAACGAGCAAGAATCCTTGCCCGAACTGACGGCCTGGATCGACCGCGTCATGCAAGCCAACGGCTACAGCTACGAGGTCTGGCTGGTAGACGACGGAAGCAATGACGATAGCTGGCAGGTCATCACGGCACTGGCCGCTCGGAATGACTGCCTGAAGGGAATCAAATTCCAACGGAATTACGGTAAAAGCCCCGCCCTCAACGTAGGGTTCCAGTACGCCGCCGGCGATGTCATCATCACCATGGACGCCGACCTACAGGACAGTCCGGATGAAATTCCCTTCCTGTACCAGATGGTAATGGAGGAGGGCTACGACGTCGTTTCGGGTTGGAAGAAAGACCGCAAAGACCCCCTCGGTAAAACGCTGCCGTCCAAATTCTTCAATTTCGTCACGCGCAAGGTCAGCGGCATTCGTCTCCACGACTTCAACTGTGGCCTGAAGAGTTACCGCCGCAACGTGATCAAATCGATCGAGGTATACGGCGACATGCACCGCCACATGCCCTTACTGGCGAAGTGGGCCGGCTTTCGCAAAATCGGTGAAAGGGTAGTCGAGCACCGGCCACGCAAGTACGGAACGTCGAAATTCGGCCTGAGCCGGCTGATCACGGGCTTTCTCGACCTGCTGACCCTGATGTTCGTCGGAAAATTCGGCAAGCGACCCATGCACCTCTTCGGCACCATCGGCACCATCATGTTCCTGATCGGCTTCGTCGCTTCCATCGTGATCGGCACCACCAAGGTGTACGCCCTGGCGAATAACATGCCCATGGTGCTGGTCACCAACAACCCCTGGTTCTACATCAGCCTGACCACGATGGTGATGGGAACGATCCTCTTCGTGACCGGCTTCCTGGCCGAACTGGTCGCCCGCTCCAACCCCGATCGCAACCACTACCTGGTAGAAACCGTACTGGATGCTTGAGATATACGACGATGCCTACTTTATGCGGCAGGCCCTGGCCCAGGCCCGACTGGCCGCCACCATCGGAGAAATTCCCGTTGGTGCGGTGGTCGTATCGCACGGACGTATCATCGCGCGGGGCCACAACCAGACCGAGCGGCTGAACGACGTGACGGCCCACGCCGAGATCATCGCCCTCACGGCCGCGGCCAACCATCTGGGCGACAAGTATTTGCGCGACTGCACCCTATACGTCACGTTGGAACCCTGTCCGATGTGCGCCGGAGCGCTGGCCTGGGCCCAACTCAGTCGGCTGGTGTACGGCGCCAGCGATGACAAGCGGGGCTTTATGCGTTTCGGCCGGGAATTGCTGCACCCGAAGACAAAACTCGAGTTCGGGATTTTGCACGACGACTGTGCGGAACTCATGACCGGGTTTTTCCGGGGTCGGCGTTAAACTTGGCTTAATCCGACCGGCCACCGCACCTGCGCCCCGGCGCCCGACGTATTATTGATTCCCAGCAGAGATGGCTATTTATGATCCGTATCCTCACCCTACTTTCCCTTACCGTTCTGGCTCTGAGCTCCTGCGGTCCTAAACTCAGCCCCTTCACCCAGCGCCTCTACGAGGAGCAGGGTTGGGAAGAACAGGACCTGCGCCGCATCCAGTTCTATCTTTCCGAAGACGTGGTGCTGCAACGGGAGCTGCGCAGCGGCAACTCCCAGATCCGCAACGGAACGGTGCGGGTGATCAACGGCCGGGACGTCGAACAGGTGGTTTTTCGGCGCAACACCCCTGGCGTCTTCATCTTCAGTCCGAAAACGCAACGGGTGGCGATCTCCTTCGAAGACGACAACGACAACTTCCTGGTTTTCGGCCCCAACCCCAAAAACGGCGATCGGTACACCCTGCTGGCCAGCGACTGGGAACGCGACAACGGGACGATCACCTACGCGGGGCGGGATTGGAAAGTGAGCAGCGCGGATGCCTTCGCGAGCTTGTTGATCCCCCTCAAGCGGCTCCGGGAGGAAGACCGCCGGGGCCGGGTGGTCGGCGGGCGTAAAATCTAGTCGGCCAGGAAGTCGCGCGTGATCAGCTCGGCCTCCGCCAGGGCGGTTTTCAGATCGTCGTTGACCAGTACCCGGTCGAAGGAGGTGGCATACGCCAGTTCCTCCCCCGCCCGCTCGATGCGGACTTTCAGGCTTTCCTCGTCTTCGGTGCTTCGATCGCGAAGCCGCTGAAAAAGTACCTCCCGGGTGGGCGGCGCCACGAAAACGGCGAGGCTGTCGTGGGGATAATGCCGCTTAATGGTGGTAGCCCCCTTCACTTCGATATCGAAAACGACCGTACGGCCCGCGGCCCAGATGCGGTGCACTTCGGAGTGGAGGGTGCCGTAAAACCGACCGGGGTAAACCTCCTCGTATTCCACGAAGGCGCCCGCTTCCACCTCCCGTGCGAAGGCTTCTTTACTCAAAAAGTAGTAGTCGACGCCGTGTTCCTCTCCCCGCCGGGGCGGGCGGGTGGTGGCGGAGACACTGAAGGCGAGTTCGCCGAATTTCCCGAGAAGGTGTCGGACGATCGTGGTCTTGCCGGCACCGGAAGGAGCGGTAAAGATGAGCAGTTTTCCTTGGGGGGGCTCAGGCAACATTGGCAAGCTGTTCTTTGATCATCTCGAGGTGCTCCTTCATGTTGACGACCAACCGTTGCAGGTCGGCGGAGTACGATTTGGCGCCGAGGGTATTGATTTCCCGGCCCAGTTCCTGGCTGATGAAGGTGAGCTTCCTTCCTTTAACGTCGTCTTCGTTCTCGAGGATTTCGAGGAAATAATCGCAGTTCTGGGCGAGACGGACCTTTTCCTCGTTGATGTCCATCTTCTCGAGGTAGAAGAGCACCTCCTGCTCGTAGCGGTTCTTATCCACGTTGGCGCGGCCCAGGTATTCGGCCAGGTGGCGCTCCATGCGCTCGCGTACGGCGTCGATCCGCTGCTCGCTGTAATCATCCACGCGGGCCAGGAGTTCCAGAATACTCCGGACGCTGCCGCTGAGGTCTTCGGATAGCACCTGCCCTTCCTGCTGCCGGTATGCGAGCAGCCGTTGGAGGGCATCTTCCACCGTGGCCTGGATGTTCTCCCAGTCGTTGGCGGCCAGCTGTCCGGCACCCGTTTCGATGATCCCGGGGGTACGCAGCAGGGCGGGTACGAGGCCGTCCATGGTATGCTCGGGCAAGGGGCGGCTGCCGTAGGTGTTGAGGCGGAAATAGACTTCGTGGCTAATGGCGGCGAGCAGGGGCAGGTCGACCTTCACTTTACCGGAGCCGGCTTCGTCGTCGATGTCAACGGACATTTCCACCTTACCGCGCTTGGTGGCGGCGAGCACCGACTTGCGCAGTTCCAATTCGTGGGCTTGTAGATTCAGGTTGGTGCGCAGCCGAAGGTCGCTCTGTTTGCTATTGAGCGCCCGAAGTTCGGCGGTGTAGGTTTTGCCGCCATCGGTGCGGGTAGCGCGACCGTAGCCGGTCATGGAAAGGAGCATGGAGGGGTCGTTTTCGGAAGGTGCGAAGATAGGCGGAAAAGGCCAGGGGGCGCCGGGGCGCGGGTGCGAAGGCCGTAAATCCGGGAATACGAAGGACCGCAGAACGACCGACACCTCTATAAGTGACTGATTTTAAAAGAAATAGTTCCTGGCATTGGGCAGAACCGGCGGAAAAAGCAGATATTTGCACCGCTTTTGATAACCCGGGTAACGGGAACAAAAACTACAGAATGAGAAAAGCTGATTTAGTGGCAAATATTGCCGACAAGACCGGCATCGCGAAAGTCGATGTGCTGGTCTCGCTGGAAAGTTTCTTCAAGGAAGTGAAGGGTAGCTTGGCCGAGGGGGAAAACGTCTACATCCGGGGTTTTGGCTCCTTTGTGGTTAAGAAGCGCGCCAAAAAGATCGGCCGCCACATTCAGGAAAACCGGGCCATCGAAATCCCGGAGCACTTTATTCCGGCCTTTAAACCGGCCAAAATATTCGTCGAACAGGTCAAGGATAAGGTTTCCGACCTGCCCGATGATGAAAGCGACTACGACTAGATGCGAAAAACACAGTGGATTGCCGCCGGTATCGCCTTCGTACTCCTGCTCGTCACCTATTGGGGGTGTCCGGTACGTCCGCCCGAGATGGAAGACGGGTTCCAGCGGGGGCCCGTGCAGGCTACCGGCATCGAGTCGCTGATTCGCGAAGCCCACGCCGATCTTTCCCCGGCGGCGGCGGCCACGATCAGTACCCTGGAAAGCCGGCTGGAGGGGCAGGACGACGATAGCCTACGCGTCGACCTGTTACAGCAGCTCGCCGGAGAGTGGTACCGGGCGGGGCAGCCGGCCATTTCCGGTGCCTACGCGGCACGCATCGCCGAAATCAAAAATACGGAAGACGCCTGGGCCATCACCGCCACCACGTTCAGCCTTTGCTTGAAACAGGAAGGCATCGACGATAAGGCCCGGCAATTCTGCAGTGCCGAGGCGGAAGCGGCTTACCAGGCGGCTATCAGTCTCAACCCCGACAACCCCGAGCACCGCATCAATCTGGCGGTGACGTACACCGATAATCCACCGCAGGACAATCCTATGAAAGGTATCCTGATGCTACGCGAACTGGAGGAACGGTATCCTGACAATCCGCAGGTGTACATCACCCTGGCACAGTTGGCCATCCGCACCAATCAGCTCGACCGCGCCGCCGAGCGGCTGCGGAAGGCGGACGAGCTCCAGCCCGGCAACCCCGACGTGGTTTGCCCCCTGGCGAAAGTGTACGAGAATCTAGGACAAGCCGAGGCGTCGGCGATTTACGCCCGAAAGTGCGGCGAGCTGCTGGAGCGGGCCAGCGACGCGGGTACCGGTTCCGTCAGCGGTTGACGACGGTCTTTTTGAAGCTGGTATTCCTTTTTACCTTACCTTTGCACACTAATGCCCGCCCGAAGCCTTCGGATGGACAACTTATACCCTTCCCAATTTGTATTAATTGGTGAGTGCTGTACTCAATTTTACTAACATAAAAACGAATTACTATGCCGTGTGGAAAAAAACGGAAACGTCATAAAATTGCAACCCACAAGCGGAAAAAGCGCCTGCGCAAGAACCGCCACAAGAAGAAAAATCGCTAGTCTTTAGTCTAGCATCATACCCTGCGGCCGGTAGCATTCCACTGATGGTGCTGCCGGCCGCGCCCGGTATAGAAAGCCGCATTTGCAATTTCTGTCTGTTCCCCCTTATGCTAAACTAACGGCCTGTCTCTTTTGGCCGTTCAATCACCCGCCTGCCTGAGGGTTAACCCATTTTAGTTGTCGCATTGATGGCCTTAAGCCCGATGTTGCCGCCAAGACATTTCCGCCACACGTAGTGGCGCGATCGACCGAGCAGAGCACCTTTTCTACTCCCTTCCGGGATGCAGGCCATGCAAAACCTTTCTATTCCTGAATAGTGGTATGTCTTAATTGACCGGATGCACCCGCATCCCTCCGCCAACAATACCCGGCGGGGGGAATTCGTGTATCTACGTAACCCTGTTGAACAGTGGAAAAAGAAATGATCGTCTCGAGCACGGGCAAGGAAGTTGAAGTTGCCCTGCTGGAAGACGGAAAACTGGTGGAAATTCATCGACAGCGATCCACCGACCAATTCACCGTAGGGGATGTGTTCCTAGGGCGTGTCAAGCGCGTCACGGCTCCCCTTAATGCCGCCTTTGTTGACATAGGCCATAAAAAAGACGCCTTCCTACACTATACGGATCTCGGCCCGAAAGTGAAGACCCTCCAGAAATACGCCGAACAGGCCGTCAAGGGAAAGTTGAAGACCCATAAGCTCGAGAACGTATCCCACGAGCCGGAGATCGTCAAGACCGGAAAGATCGACGAGGTCTTCACGAAAAAGCAGGTGGTGCTCACCCAGGTGCTGAAGGAACCCATCAGCACCAAGGGACCCCGCCTGAGTTGTGAAATCACCATTCCCGGGCGCTACCTGGTGATTACGCCCTTTAGCGAAGCGGTCGCGGTATCCAAGAAGATCAGCACCAGCGAGGAGCGCAAGCGCTTGCAGCTCCTCGTGGAAAGTATCCGGCCCGAGAACTTCGGCGTCATTGTACGTACCGCCGCAGAAGGAAAGGGCGTCGGTGAGCTGCTGGAGGAGATGGATAACCTGCTCGAAAAGTGGCAAACCATCGTCGACGGTGCAAAGGACGCCACCCCGCCGGCAAAACTGCTCAGTGAGGTAGACAAAACCACCGGGCTGCTGCGGGACTTACTGACCCCCGACTTCACCAAGATCGTAGTGGACGACAAAAGTCTGTACGAAACGATCAAGGACTACGTCAAGGATATCGCTAAGGACCGGCCTAATCTGGTTCAGTTCCATAAGTCTAGCAAGCCGATTTTCGACACCCACGGTGTAACCAAGCAGATTAAAAGCAGCTTCGGCAAGACCGCGACCATGGCCAGTGGGGCCTACATCGTGATCGAGCACACCGAGGCCATGCACACCATCGACGTGAATAGCGGCAATAAAATGCCCAGCCAGAACCAAACGGAGGCGGTACTCAAGATCAACCTGGAAGCGGCCGAAGAAATCGCCCGGCAGCTCCGGCTACGCGACATCGGTGGCATCATCGTGATCGACTTCATCGATATGCGCGACGCCGAGCACCGCAAAAAGCTCGCGCAAACGATGCGGAACGCGATGAAGAACGATCGCGCCCAGCACACCATCCTGCCATTGAGCAAGTTCGGGCTGATGCAGATAACCCGTCAGCGCGTCCGCCCCGAGGTCAAGATCACCACCGCGGAGAAATGCCCCACCTGTAACGGTACGGGTAAAGTCAATGCCACCATCCTCCTGACGGACGAGATCGAGCGCGACCTGAATTTCATCATGGAAGCGCGGCCCAAGGCCAAACTGAAGCTAAAGGTTCACCCCTACATTTCCGCTTACCTCAAGCGGGGACTACCGAGCGCCCAGATGAAGTGGTACATGAAACATTACCGCTGGCTGGACATTCAATCCGACAACGACTTCCCCATCACCACCTTCAAGTTCTACGACAGCAAGGACGATGAGATTAAGCTGCAGAGTTAGGGGGTAGTATGGAAGGGGGTAGTTCGTAGTACGTACGACTACCCCCTCCACACTACCCACTTACAACGGACGCTTGGCCAGCTGATCGCGAATCTGGATGAGGATGTCCTTCTCCGAAGGGCCTGGATCGGGTGCGGGTGCTTTGGGTACGGGCACGGCGGTCAACCGGTTGTAGCTGCGTAGGAGAATGAAGATGATGAAGGCGATAATCAGAAAGTCGATGACGGTCTGGATAAAACGGCCATAGCGGATTGCGGCACCTTCTTCCAATACATTTCCCTGAGCGTCGATCACAGGTTCCGATAACTCGATGGCGAGCTCGGAAAAATCAGCTCCTCCGAGGGCTAAGCCGATCGGGGGCATGAGCACGTCATTGGTGAAGGAGGTTACGATGGCGCCGAAAGCTCCGGCGATAATAACGGCGGTAGCCAGTTCGAGCACGTTGCCCTTCATAATGAAGGCCTTAAACTCTTTTAACATCAAGCAGGGTGTGATGGAACCACGGTGGGCTCCGGGTGAGAAAATGTGCCCTGCTTCACCCGGTGTTTACCGCAATCGATCGGCACTACGGACCAGCTTTTCGTCTTTGCGGATATAACGGGAGGCCAGGACGGAAAATAAGACGGCCAAAATGGGTAAAGTCACACCTGGTTCCACGCCGGCTTCCTCGGCGGCGGTGTCCTGAATCCACAGCAGCGCTCCGTAAATGGCGTAGGCCATCGTGAGAAAAATGCCCACGTAGCACAAATTCATCTGCAATTTACGGTTGCGAAAGAGGAAAATAGCCAGAAATAGTACGATACCCGCGCCGATTACCCCGCCAATGAGGATCGGGCTGTCGTATACGTCGAACTGGGCGTCGGCGAAGACCTCGCTGGATACCACCGGGGCGGCCGTCTCGGCGACGTCGGTTCCGAAGAGCCCGAAGGAACAGATAGCGGCGAGCGCCAGAAAAATGGATTGAATGCGTTGAATCATCGTTGCGGGTTTGGGGGCGGCAAAGGTATTATCTTACAGCTTCTCTGAAATCTATTCCTTAGCCCGCATGCTTTACCGTTTTGTAGCCGCAATAGTTCTCACCTACGGCCTGTTCGCCTGCATCCCCCCCTCCGAGAAGGTGGTCGAGCAACCCGTGGTCATCGACCTCGCCGATCCCCGGCTGCAACAAATCTACGAGCTGCAGAACGAGCGGGCGGAAGATAGCCTGCGCCACTACCTGTCGGCACCCGAAGCCAGCCACCGCTACCTCGCCGCCCGCGCCCTGGGTAGTTTTCCAAGCCTCCAACCGGCCACCCTCGACAGCCTTGCCGCCCACCTCAACGACGATATGGCCGTGCGGATCGAGGCGGCCTACGCACTGGGACAATCGGGGGCGGCCCGGGCCGCAGGCTCACTGGCCCGCGCCTTCGACCGCACCGGCCGCTATCCGGCGTTTAATGCCACCGTGCTCGCCGCCGTCGGGAAATCGGCGGACGCCGCCACCGCGCGGCAACTGGCCGAGATCACCACCTATACGGTTGCCGACACCGCCCTGATGGCGGGCAGACTGTGGGGCATCTATTACGCCGCCCTGCGCGGGCACCACGGACCGGCCGCCGATGCCACCGTGGTGGACGTGCTAACGGATCCCCTCGCCGCACCCGCGCTCCGGCGCCCGGCCGCCCACTACCTGTACCGCATCGATGTCCCGTTGGATACCGCCACCGAGGGTCGGCTCCTGGAGTTGCTCCGGCGGGAAACGGACCCGGAGGTCAATATGGGCATCATCCGAAGTCTGGGCCGTACCGGCAACGCCACCGCCCGGGCGGGGCTGCTGCGGCACTACGAGACCGCGGAAGATTGGCGCCAGCGGGTAGAAGTACTCCGGGCATTGGAGGGGTTTGAATACGCGGCGGTAAGGGAATCGGTGCTCGAAGCCCTGCGGGACCGACACCCCCTGGTAGCCCGCACCGCCGCGGAGTATTTTATTAGCCAGGGTGAAACCGCCGACGCGCCTTTCTACCTGCAGCTAGCGGAGGATCAGCTGACCGACGAAGTTAGTACGCTGATGTACCGCGCGGCTAACCGCCACCTGGCCCCTTTCCTTACCGATTACCGCGACCGGATGAACAATGCCCTCCGCACGGCTTATGGTCAGGCCGTAGACTCCTACGCAAGAGCGGAAATCATACGGGCCCTGGGTGAGTTTCCCTGGATGTACCGCGTGCTGTATACTTACTACCGCGAAGCGGAATCGCCCGTCGAGCGTACGGCGACCGCGGAAGCCTTGCGGACCATTAGCGAGCGGGACGATTTCGACGCATTCTTCCGGGGAAGTGCCCGGCGGGTACGCTCCGAACTGGCCAATTATTTCCGGGAAATGATCGCAAGCGCCGACGACGGTCCGGCCTACCACGCCGCCCTGGCCATCGCTTCCGCGGCGGATACCTACCGACCGGTATACACCGATAGCGATTGGCTCGATACCGCTACCGAAAGTTTCACTCTGCCCCGACAGATCGAAGCTTACCGGGAAGTCGTGGCCGCCCGGAATGCGCTCCGGCAAACCGAGGGCGCTGTCCCCGAAGTAGGAAGCGGATCGGTCCGACAAATAGAATGGGCCCGCATTTCGGGCGATGCGGAATTGGTGGTCAACGTGGCTACTTCCGAAGGCGACATTCGCATCCGCCTTTGGCCGAAGGAGGCACCCGCTACCGTCTCCAGTTTTCTCGAACTGGTCGAAGGCGGCTACTACGACGATAAGCGCTTCCACCGGGTCGTCCCCAATTTCGTAGCCCAGGGCGGCGGGCCCCGCGGCGATGGGATGGGCGCCGAAGACTTTACCGTTCGGACCGAAACGCCTATGGTGCACTGGGACCGGCCCGGCTTGGTCGGCATGGCCAGCGCGGGAAAGGACACCGAAGGGGTTCAATTTTTCATCACCCATCGCCCCACCCCTCACCTGGACGGGAAATACACCATCTTCGGCGAGGTGATCGAAGGACAGGAAGTCGTGGACCGGCTGGTGCCCGGCAGTCCCATCAACCGCATCAGCCTTCGATAAGTGCCCATGGCCGAGTCGCTCGAACACTCCTGGCAACTTGATCCGAAAGACGCCGTCGAGCTGCAGCGCGAGTTGCGCACCCGTATCCGGTTGCAGCCACTCGATAAACCGATTCGGTTCATCGGGGGAGCGGACATCTCCTTCAATCTGTACTCCGATGTATTCTATGCCGGAATTGTGGTGCTGGACTATGCCACCTTGGAAGTCGTGGAAACGGCCTTCCACACCGAAACCGTCACCTTTCCCTACATTCCCGGCCTGCTCTCCTTTCGCGAAATCCCTACCCTGCTGAAGGCCTGGGCCAAGCTGGCAACCAAACCGGACGTCACGATGGTCGACGGCCACGGTATCGCCCACCCCCGCCGCATGGGCATTGCCACCCACTTCGGGCTGGTGACCGACTCCCCTACCCTGGGCTGCGCGAAAAAGGTACTGACCGGTCGGATTGCGCCGGTAGGTAAGGAAGCGGGATCCGTGAGCCCCATCATGGATAAAGAAGAATTGCTGGGCTACGCGCTGCGCTCCCGGCTACGGAGCAACCCGGTTTACATCTCACCGGGCCACCTGCTGGATCCGGAAAGCGCCCTGGCGATCGCCCGCCACTGCCTGCGGGGCTACAAACTACCGGAGCCGACGCGACGGGCGCACGAAGTGGTCAATGAATTTCGGCGTAGGGAAACCGCCGAATCATCGGATGAGGATAACCCTACCGGTTGAGCGCTCCCCGGCATCCGTAAGTAGATAAAGGTGGTAGAGTCCCGGTCGCAGGCCGCTCAGGTCCAATCGATTCTCCCGTATGGTTTCCTGCACAACCAGGCGGCCCTGACCGTCGAAAACCGATACCGCCACCCTCCCGGCTGACAAAGCGGGGAATTCAATGACCCCGGTGGTTGGATTGGGGTATAGCCTGATGGGGGAAGGAGCTTCACCAGAGGCCACGGATACAGTAAACTCATTGCAGTCATCTAGGCTTCGGAACAAGACCTCTCCGCCTCGGGCATAACATATCAGGACCGCGGGGCCCGCATCTACAACGCAACTCCAGGCCGGTTTCATAAATCCATAGACACTCCCGATACCCTCGATCCAGGTATCGATTCTGCTTCTAGGTGCCGACCCCGGCTGTTTACAAAGAAGTTGGTAGCGTTTCCGCCATGTCCCATCCGCTAGCCGGACGGAATCAATGCTTTCTACGTATCCACTATTGGAGTATCTACCAAAATCGGCGTACAATTCAGGGTGGGGGATCGTATCCCCCGCGGTTACAGAAAAATCGTAGAATACTTGTTCCTGCCCGCTGGGCATGCCGGCTTCGGGAGTAGTATCCACGATGAAAACCCGGCCGTCGGCTTCCCGTAGAAAGTAGGCGCTGCCGACGTAGCCAACACTATCCTCCAGGACGTTGACCTGTATATTTTGGTACCAGACGCCATTGATCTCGTTACTGTCCGGTGCTATGCGAATGCGGGTCACTCCACTGCGGTACTCATCTATCGTACCCCCGATACTCCAGACAGCGGACGTATCGAGAAACGCCACATTGGCAGCATGCAAACTGTCGGCTTGCGAAGACTGGGCAGCCAGGCTCGTCGATAGCAGGGCGAAAAGGAAGAAAAACAGGCTGGGTTTAGGCATTACGCTACGGTGTATTCCATACAAAATAAGCGATTACAGCGATCTGAGACAGGCTCGCCCGGATCAACGCCGATCCGCCACGTATGCATTGCGTAGGTTTACCGCCCGAATTAATCCCCCGCTAACCGTGTCCAAAGAACTCCGCTCCCGTGTTCGCGACCTGGCCGAAGAACATGCCCCCGCCACCCTGACGGATCGCCGTCACCTGCACGCTCACCCCGAGCTCAGCTTTGAGGAGCACGAAACGGTGGCCTACGTAGCCGGGCGGCTCGGAGAGATGGGCATCCCCTACCGCAGCGTGGCGGGTACCGGCCTCGTGGCGGAAATCGGGGGCGGCTCCGGCCCCACCCTGGCCCTGCGCGCCGACATGGACGCCCTCCCCATTCAGGAGGCCAACGACGTGGCCTACCGGTCTACCAAAGCCGGAATCATGCACGCCTGCGGCCACGACGTCCACACGGCATCCCTGCTGGGTGCGGCACGCATCCTTGCCGGCGTGCGTGACGAACTGAAGGGAACGGTCCGGCTGCTCTTTCAGCCCGGCGAAGAGAAATTGCCCGGCGGCGCTACGCTGATGATCCGCGACGGCGCTCTCCAGGATCCCGTTCCGGCCGCCATCTTCGGTCAGCACGTGCATCCTCCCCTGCCGGCCGGCACCGTCGGCTTCCGACCGGGGATCTATATGGCCAGTACCGACGAACTCTTCCTGACGGTGCGCGGCCGCGGCGGGCACGGTGCCATGCCGCATCAGTCGGTCGACCCCATCGTCATTACCGCCCAGGCGATCACCGCCCTACAGCAGCTGATCAGCCGCGAGAGCGACCCTACCCTGCCGGTGGTGCTCACTTTCGGCAAGATCGAAAGCGAGGGCGGGGCAACAAACGTCATCCCGAACGCCGTCCGCTTAGAGGGAACTCTCCGGACCCTCGATGAAAGCTGGCGGAAGGAACTGCACCAACGACTACGGCGCACCGTCGAAGGCATTGCCGCCGCCCTGGGGGGAAGCGCGGAACTGGAAATACGCCACGGCTACCCCTTCCTGAAAAACGACGAACCCCTCACCCACTGGGCGCAGTCGGCGGCCCGGGAGTTACTCGGGGCCGAAAAAGTGGTTGATCTACCCATCCGCATGACGGGGGAAGACTTCGCCTTTTACACCCACCACGTGCCCGCCTGTTTTTACCGCTTGGGGGTCGGCAGCCCCTCCCCCGTGCATACGGATACCTTCGACGTGGACGAAGCCTGTCTCCAGACGGGCAGTTCCTTACTGGCGTGGCTGGCGATGGAGCGACTCAGCCAACCCGCTGCTTCCAATTCAAAATGAGGTAAACCCCTTCGTCGGCCGTAACGAACAGGTGATCGTAGACGACCGCCAGGTTTACCGCCGTGCGGTCCAGTTTGATCTTGCCACGCAACTGTCCGTCTAGATCGGCAACGTAGACGCCGTCTCCGCCGCCGACCAGTAGCGAATCCTCGGTGGTTTGGCTACCGTCCGGCACCCCCTCGTCGGTGGAGAAGGCATAGCGGTGGTTGCCCAGAATGGTCCCCTTAGCGGGGTCGAAATCGAGGGCGTACACCCGGTGGCGGCGATCGAGGTCGACGGCGTCGTGGGCACCGTCGTCGCTGGTATCCGTTACGAAAAGAGTACGTTCGTCGGGACTGAGCGCCAGGCCGTGGGGCATTTCCAGCTCCCCCCGGTAGGCTACCGGATCGCCGTTCTTAGGTAATACGTAAAGCTGGGGCTCGAGGGAAGGCGGCGGCCGGAAGCCCTGCCGAAAGCCATAGTCGGGGTCGCTGACGATCACGTGGCCCACCCGGCTCTGGATCACCTTATTCGGACTGTTGAGCGGCATGCCGCCGTACTGGTCGAAGACCACGGTGCGCTGCCGGTCCGCGAACTCGATGCGGGAGATGCAGGCCGCCCGCTCCTGACTACCCTGTTCGGCAACGAGGAGGGCCAGCCCGTCGTTGGTCAGGCAAAGGCTGTTGGCCATGTTCGCGTCGCGGATCCAGGTTTGGGCTTCCAACCCCTGCACGGATTGCCTATCGAGGCGGGCCGACCAATCGCCGTCGCGCGCCAGGTCGAAGGCGCTGAAATCCAGGTACATCAGGTCGACGCGGGTTTCCTCCAGCTTTTTGGTGGTGGAAAAATAGAGGCGGTGCTGGCTGGCGACCCACACGCAGCCCTCGTGGGCGTCGCAGGGAATGAAATACGTATCCTTCATACTGCTAAATAGAGCGGGACGCGGCAGAGGTTCGTTGCGTCGGGGCGCGGGAGGGGATAAAGCCCACGAACTTCCTCCATTGTACCTTCGCAAGATGCGCGCCAAGAAGTCCTACGGTCAACATTTCCTTACCAACGAGCACTACGCCCGGCAGATCGCCGAAGCGCTCACCCTCACCGATACGTACGATCATGCCCTGGAAGTCGGCCCCGGCCAGGGCATGCTCACCAAGTACTTACTGGAACGGGAGAGCGCCTTCCACCTCAAGGTAGCCGAAGCGGACCGCGACATGGTAGCGTACCTGAACACCCACTACCCGCAGCTGGCCGATGACATCCTAGAAGGAGATTTCCTAAAGTTGCGGCTGCAGGAGGTGTTCGCCGGACAAGCCTTCGGGCTGATCGGCAACTTCCCCTACAATATCTCCAGCCAGATCCTCATCAAGCTGCTCGACAATTATACGCTGATCCCGGAGATGGTCGGCATGTTCCAGAAAGAAGTGGCCGACCGGGTGATCGTCGGGCACGGTACCAAGACCTATGGCGTGATCGGCGTGCTGGTGCAGTCGCGCTACGAGCCCTCCCTGCTGCTCAACGTGAGCCGGGGGAACTTCGCCCCGCCCCCCCGGGTGGAAAGTGCCGTGATCCGCTTGGTGCGCCGGGAAGAGCCCCTGATCGCCGACGAACACTACGGACTCTTCAAGCACGTGGTCAAATCCGCCTTCGGCAAGCGGCGGAAAATGCTCCGCAACAGCCTCAAATCCATTTTCCCGGCCGAGGCGATGGCCGACGACGCACTGTTCGAGCGCCGCCCGGAACAGGTGAGCCTCGATGATTTTGCGGCGCTAACCCGAAAGGCAGCGGGCCTCCAGAACGACAACTAGCTGATTGTCAGCAATCCATGCTGTATTCACCTGTCTAAACGGCCGTCGCAGGCAGGAACGGAAGCGGGCAAATCGTCCCGGGAGATCCAGAAAGGTGAATAGATATTTGGTGTATACGAAAGGGAGCGCATTTCCTCCCGGCAACACCAACAGTATGTATAAACACCTGAACACCCATTATTTCATTTATTTTCGAGCATGCCGCGCCGGACTCCAGGCGGACGTACGCCTGGGTTCGCCGCGGTTCTCCGACTGCCGGGGAGTCGGCATTTGCGCTATCCTGCTCGACGGCATTCCGGCCGCCCACGCCCACTGCCGGGATTGGTGCCAGGCGTACCTAAGCGTGGACGAACCGACCGGCCGGCTGCTGCTCCACTTCGTCCGATCGACGGTTTCGGAACGCAGTTTCGACCATCATTTCGCGAGTGGCTATCTGCAGCTGCAGGACCCCTTCCGGTTGCCGTCCGACGTGGCGCGCCGACTGGCGTTGACCGAGCGCGACAATATCATCGTGCCGGGCCGTTACCCGGTGCTCGGAGGCGAAGACACGCTGCTCGTTTCCTGCCGCCTGGCCATCCCGGTGGTTCGCTGCTTACCGGCCGCTACCAAGGTGGCCTGACGGTTTTATTGAAATTCTTTGCACCTGCGCTCCGGCGCCCCCCCCCCTTAGCGGTCCGGAACGACACCTAACACCTTTGATATGCCAACCGAAGCGCCCCGGCTCTTCCCCTTTCCGCTCGTGGAGGGGGTCGAGGGCCTCTACGCCCGCCACTCCCGCACGGGACGGGCCATTTACCTAACCATCGTTGCCGGCCTGCTGCTGGCGGTATGCGTACTGCCGCTCGTCGAGGTGGAAGTGAACAGCCAGAGCCGGGGTATCCTGCGTCCGGCCATGAAACTGATCCCGGTATCCAGTCCGGTGGGCGGCCGGGGAACCCTGGCCCGGCTACAGGATGACCGGGCGGTCTGTGCCGGCGATACGCTACTGATCGTCTCCACCGCCGAGCTGGACGGCGAAACCGATCACCTCGTTGCCCAACGTCGGGAGCGCAGGCTGGCCCTGGCGGATCTGGGTACCCTAACCGCCAGCAACGGTACGGCCCTAGCCGAACTGCGCACGGCGGTCTACCAGCGCGATCACCGCGAATACCTGCGCCGCCGCGACGAGCTCGAACTCAAGCTCGACCACGCCCGTCGCCACCTCGGACGGCAGACGGAACTGTTGGAAACCGGCTCCGTAGCCCGTATGGACCACGAGCAGGCCGCCTTCGAAGTGGAGCTGCTGGAGGGGCAGCTGCGGCAACTTACCGAGCGGCAGCGGCACCAGTGGACGCAGGATCTGCAACGTATTCGCCGGGAAACCGCGGAGCTGGACCGCAGTCTCCGACAGACGGCCGAACGCTCCAAACAGCACGTCGTAACCGCCCCCGTGGACGGCCACCTGACGCAGACGGACGGACTACAGGCGGGAGCGTACACCTCGGCCGGCCAGTCCCTGGGGCAGATCAGCCCCGACGGCGACCTGCGGGTGGAGGCCTTCGTGAGTCCCTCGGATATCGGGCTGCTCCGGGAAGGGCTGCCGGTACGCCTGCAGCTCGACGCCTTTAACTACAACCAGTGGGGACTGGCCCGCGCCACCCTCACGGAGATCAGCCGGGACGTCACCGAGGTGGAGGGCCAGGCCGCCTTCCGGGTGCTGTGCACGCTGCACGATACCGAGCTGCGGTTGCAGAATGGCTACGTTGGCGGTTTGCGAAAGGGCATGACGCTGACCGCCCACTTCACCCTTACCCGACGCAGCCTCTTCCAACTCCTCCACGACAAACTCGACGACTGGTTCAATCCCGTATACCACTAAGCCATGAAAAAGACGATCAAGCAACACGACATCACGGACTGTGGCGCGGCCTGCCTGGCCTCCATCGCGGCGCATTACCAGCTGGCGCTTCCGATCGCCCGCATCCGGCAAATGGCCAGCACGGACCAGAAGGGTACGAATCTGCTGGGGATGATCCAGGCGGCCGAGAAACTCGGATTTACCTGCCAGGGGGTGCGGGCGGAGGAAGATGCCTTTAAAAACGAGGCACCCTTTCCCGCCGTCGCTCACGTCATCGTCAATAAGCGGCTGCACCACTTCGTGGTCGTGTACCGGGTGACGGACAAGTACGTCCAGGTCATGGACCCGGCCAACGGGCGCATGCAGAAGAAAAGCTGGAAAACGTGGCGGGAGGAGTGGACGGGGGTGCTGCTGCTGATTGCCCCGGGCGATGACTTCAAGGCCGGTGACCGGCGGGTATCGACCTTCGCGCGCTTCCGGGCGCTACTGCAGCCGCACCGGTCTACCTTACTGCAGGCGCTGGTGGGGGCGGTGGTCTATACCGTACTCGGACTCAGCACCTCGATCTACCTGCAGAAGATCACCGACTTCGTATTGATCAACCAGAATACCCGCTTACTCAATCTGTTGAGCATAGCGATGGTGGCGCTGCTGGGCATGAGCATCTTCATCGGCACGGCGAAATCGGTGATGGTCATGAAGTCCGGTCAACTCATCGACGCCCGGCTGATCCTGGGCTACTACAAACACCTGCTTCGCTTGCCGCAGCGCTTCTTCGACACCATGCGGACGGGGGAGATCATCAGCCGCATCGGGGATGCCGTCAAGATCCGCGCCTTCATCAACGACGTGGCGATCAACCTGCTGGTCAATGTCTTCATCGTGGTGTTCAGCTTCGGACTGATGTTCACCTACTACTGGAAACTGGCGCTGGTGTTGCTGATCGTCATCCCCTGTTACGTGGCGATCTACTGGGTCACCAACCGCATGAATCGCAGTCGGGAACGGGAGCTCATGGAACGGGCGGCCGACCTGGAGAGCCAGCTGGTAGAGAGCGTCAACGCCGTGCGGACGATCAAGCAACTAGGCCTGGAGGACCACGCCAACCGGAAGACCGAAACCCGCTTCGTGAAGTTACTGCAGACCACCTACCGTTCCGGCATGACGGGCATCTTCAGTGGCAATGCCTCGGAACTGGTAAGCCGGCTCTTCACGATCATCCTGCTGTGGGTGGGCAGCTACTACGTGATCGAAGGCGCCATCTCCCCCGGGGAGCTGCTGGGCTTTTACGCCCTGATCGGCTACTTCACCGGGCCGGCCAGGGGGCTGATCGGCATGAACAAGACCATACAGAACGCCCTCATCGCGGCGGATAGACTTTTCGAAATCATCGACCTGGAAAGCGAGGAAGAGGCCATCCAAGGGATGGAGCTCAAGCGAGAAATGATCGGAGATATACGCTTCCGTGGGCTGGCATTCAGCTACGGTTCCCGAAAGAACGTATTCGAAGGGTTTGACCTGACCATCCCTGCCGGCCAGATAACCGGGCTGGTAGGGGGAAGCGGCTCGGGAAAATCTACCCTCGCCGCCCTGCTGCAGAAGCTCTACCCGCCCACCGCCGGAAAGGTCGTGATCGGCGACGCCGACCTGGCCTACGTCACCAATCAGAGCCTGCGGGCCCGCATCGGGGTAGTCCCCCAGGAACTGAGCCTCTTCGCCGGCAACCTGATCGAGAACATCGCCGTCGGAGACTACGCGCCGGATATGCAGCGCATCCTGTCCATTTGCAAGGAACTCGGTCTCCTTCCCTTCATCGAAACCCTGCCGGAAGGATTCGCGACCTACGTCGGCGAGCACGGCGCTACCCTGAGCGGCGGTCAGCGCCAGCGACTGGCGATTGCCCGGGCGCTTTACCGGGACCCCGACATCCTTATCCTGGACGAGGCTACCTCGGCGCTGGACAGCGCCAGCGAGGAATTCGTGCAGCGCACCATCCACCGCTTACGCGCCGCCGGTAAAACCATCATTATCATCGCCCACCGGCTGAGCACCATCATGGACGCCGACAAGATCGCCGTACTGGAGGAAGGTAAGCTTATCCAGGAAGGTACCCACGATGAACTGTTGGCGGGGGCCGGTGCGTACCGCGAGCTCTGGAACAAGCAGTTTCCCAGCCGGGTCGTCCGGCGATTGGCGGCTTAATAAATCCTACATCCCACTCCCTAAACTCCCTGAGCCATGTCCGTACTAAAACAAGTAGAGCGCCTCCGGCGCATGCATACCTTCATCAAGTTCCACCGCACCGGCACCCCGGAAGAATTCGCGGGGCGGCTCGGTATATCCCAACCCGGCCTGTACCGACTGCTATCGCAGATGAAAGCGTTGGGCGCGCCGATCCACTTCTGCCAGCAGCGCCAGAGCTATGCGTACTACGAGAGCGTGGAATTGCGCATCGATTTCGTACGCGTTCAGTCGGAGCAACCTGGCGAAGCAACCTCCTTCGACGGACCGGCCAAGGTGCGTAAACTCGTCCCACCCGCCGTTTCCTCCACCGCAGCCGTTTCCTGATATGTACTTCCCTACCCTACCCCTGCTGCAGGCCAACCAGTGCGGTGAACTCTGGTGGCTCCCTTACGTAGGCGATATCGCTTTCTGGCTGGTTTACCTCTCCGGGATCGCCATCCTCTATGGAATATACCGCCTGCTGTACTGGCTGCTTGCATCGCTGTACACCTGGATCCGTCAGTAAAAAACCGGGACGTGCGCCTGTGCAGCACACGTCCCGGTCTGTCTAGTAGCCCCTTTTACTTTCGGCGAACGCTACCGGATAACGACCGGCAGGATGTCGCGCACGTATCCGTCGGCACTTTCCAGCGTCACGACCACGAAAAAGTAGCTACTACTGCTACGGCCAAGCTGGCTGATATCGATGCGGTGATCGGCCCCGCCGGTGATCTCCACCCGATCGCGCAGCCGCACCCGTCCGAGTACGTCGATGATTTGTACGTCGGCCGTTCCCCGCAGGCCCTCCCCGAAGTCGAGCATCAGGAAGCCGTTTTCGGCGGGGTTCGGGTAGGCTTTCACCAGTCCGGAAACCCGCCGGGGGAGGTTGCCGACGGCGCTGGGAGCGCTACAGTCGACGGTGTCCAGTTGTAAATTGAGTACCCGCTGGTAGAGAATAGCGTGCCCGTCGTCATTGACGTGGATGCCATCGCCGCTATCCAGCGAATCGACAATGAATCCATCCGCGCTGGCCAGGCCGGTCCAGAAGTCGATGGCCATTTCGCCGTAGATCGCCAGGATGCTGTCGCGCACCTCCCGCTGAATCTGAATCTGGGCTGGATTGGTGAAATTGCGGGGCTGGGTCGTGGCTACGTAGACTAAAACCCCGGCTTCCCGGGCGGCCTCCACGACGGTCTCGAAGTTGTCGAGCTGCTGCGCTACCCCGTAGCCACCTGCGGCGTCGTTGGACGGCATGTTGATGATGATGGCAAAGGGATCGTAGGTGAGCGCCTGGGTGACGTTGCGGGCCGGGTCGATGGTTTCGTTCACTCCCGCCGGGATGTCGGTGCCGGTCGGCAAAATCCGGAAAGTGTTGTACCCGCTCCGCCCCAGGTTGACCACGTCGTAGCGGGTATCATCGGCCAGGTATTCCTGGTAGCGACCTACCCAGCTGCTATCCTGCGTAGAGGCGCCCGTTCCCTCCGCCGTGGAAGACCCCAGTACCACGATCGTACAGCTGGTCGTCTCCGTACTGATGGTAAAGGTCGAATCGCTGGTAGCCAGCAGCGTATCCGAGGTGATGCGTACCAGGGCTTCCTCGGTATCTACTTCCGGGAGGGTCCAGGTATACGATTCGTTGAAGGCGGGCACGGTATCGATCACCGTCCACGTGGACCCGGCGTCCGTGGAGTATTCCAACCCCAGCTGGCCGAGGTTGCGGGCGTTCCAGGTGATATCCGCCGTTTTTCCCGCCTGCCAAAATTCTCCGCCGGTTGGATCGGTGAGTTCCAGCGAGACGTCGCCCACGGGATCCATATCCGGATAGATGAGCCGCAGTACGCCGAGATAGTAGAACAGGTCGCTGTTCTCGTTATTCGGTCCGCTACTGGCCGTTATCCGGAGGGTGCCTTCGGCGTCCGGCTGCATTTCCACGAAGACGGAGCGGTTCTCGTTCGAGCTGACCGTCAGGTAAACGGTATCGCTCCCGGCCCCTTCGACGACATACTGCGTTTCCCGCCGTTCGCTGGTGGTCCGCGAAGCAAACAGTTCGACGGTGTAGGTGACCGCCGGGTTCAGACCGGTCAGTTCCACGGCACCGGTCGGTTGCGACTGTCCGCCAAAATCTCCGGTATTCCCGAAAAAGCTGTCGCCGGTGGCCGTAGCGGCCAGTCCCAATTCCTCGGCGGGGCGCTGCGTACCGTCCGCGTTGGTGTTATTGAAAGAATCGACCACGGCGATGGTGTAGCCGGTATAAAAGCCGGCGCTATTGGTCAGGTCGCTCACCTTTCCGGCGTTGGGATCGGTAACGTTGTTGTAGGGCGGTGGCGTGGTGTTGGATCCGCCGAAGTCGACCAACACCGTGTCCAGGGGGGCTACCGCCGTTGCTTCGGCGAACACCTCCATGGCGTTGAGGTAGTAGAAGCCGAGGTTGTTGACGTTGTTGGGGCCCGGACTGGCCGTTAGCACGATCGATGAATCCCGGGTCGGGAATACGGTAGTCACCGCCAGTTCGCCGGTGTTGTTGGCCGAGTTGAGGTAAAGGGTATCCGTCGTGATCCCTTCCACCACGTACATCGCTTCCCGGTTCTCCTCCGTATTCCGGGAGCCGAAAATGCGGAGCGTATAGCCCGTGCGCGGATCGAGGCCGGTCAGTTCGATTCCGCCGGTGGCTTGTATGGCGCCGTTGAACGGGCCGGTATTCCCGAAGAACGAATCTTCGGTGGCGGAGGCGGGGAATCCGAGTTCCGCGTCCGGCGTGGACGTACCCAGTGTATTCACCCCCCGGAAGGAATCGACGACCACCAGCCGGACGTTGGCTAGCGTACCGACCTGATTCGCCAGGGTGACTACGGCGCCGGAGTCGAAATCGGTGACGTTATTCCAGGGCGCCGGCGACGGGACGGTACCGAAATCGACCAGAAAGGTATCCGCTGCCACCTCGACAACCGGCGGCGGTGCTTCCGCGTCGTAGTTCATCACCAGAGCCCCGAGATAGAAGAAAGCTTCCGGGGTATCGTTGTCGGGGCCGGCGGCGGCTTCGATCACGATGGTGCTATCGGCCGCGGGGGTCATGGAGGTCCGCACCCGCATACCGCCGGTGCCGCCGGCCTCCAATAGAAGGGTGTCGCGGGTAGCTCCGATCACGATGAGCCGCGTTTGCCGCGTTTCGGTGCCGGCCCGGGAAGCGTACAGGGCCAGGTTGTAGTTCTTTCCCTGCCGCAAATTGGTGAGGGTCACCGCTCCGCTGGGCTCGGTGGCTCCTCCCCAGGGTTGTCCGTTGCCGAAGAAGCTGTCGCCAGTCGCGGTAGCGGGCAGTGCCAGGGAGTCATCCGGCTCGGTGGTGCCGCCTGTATTTACCCCGCGAAAAGTATCCGACACCTCGATGCCGTAGCGCGTCCGTTCCCCCGCGGCGTTCAGGAGTACCGGAACCGCACCGTCGGTGAAGTTGGTCAAATTATTCCAGTTCCCCGTTGAAAGTTGGGTACCGAAATCGACGAGGATGGTATCCTGCTCGGTGTCCTGCGCGCCGAGGTAGGAAATAGCCAGCAGGCACACCAAGAGCGGTAAGAAGCGGGAGTAAAGTCTAGCCATGATCAACGTGTTTTGGCCGCTCGTAAAATCCGGCGGTTCCGGGAAGATATAAAGCTTCCGATATGTGTCACTTTTTTACCCCTCCCTGTGACGAATAATCACGTAGGCGGCTAGGGGCTTGGGCGCCGGGGCGCGGGTGCCGTGTGGACACCGTTGCACTCGTGGCCTTCGTGCAACCCGGTTCATTGCCCTCCCCACGTACCGCCCGCGGAAGGGGGAAAGGAGAAGCTGCGCTACCCGCATTGGTCCGATCATCCCGCGGCAGCTTCCC
Source organism: Neolewinella xylanilytica (assembly GCF_002934605.1). Lineage (GTDB taxonomy): Bacteria > Bacteroidota > Bacteroidia > Chitinophagales > Saprospiraceae > Neolewinella > Neolewinella xylanilytica. The sequence goes on along the minus strand of NZ_PTJC01000006.1, from coordinate 971,986 downwards.
CGTTTTGGAGGACTAACCCAACCCCGAAGTAAAAGTGTGTCCAGGATCCCACACCCGGCTTACCCGCTGCGCCTGACCAACCTAAAACTTGCCTGATCGAACGACGAAAGAACCGGAATGCCGGGTTCCTTACGAGCCGTCGTCCTCGGGAACCCGCAACGGAAAAATTCACTGACCCACCGAAGAATTAACGCCACTATCACCCCCTGAGAGTGGCTGACCCGATACTTGTACTATCGAATGACAGAAGAGCCGGAACGCCGGTATCCCTAAAAGTCGACTGCCCCTGAAAATCGGAGCGACAAAAAAATCACCGGCCCGCCGAAGATTTAACGCCACTATCACCCGTTGAGAGTGGCCGACCCGATACTTGTACTATGAAACGACGACGGAGCCGGAACGCCGGCATCGCGATCAATGACTACCCTTGAAAATGCAGAACGGGAAATAATTTACCGCAGTGGAAGATTTAACCCCACTATCACCCAGTGAGAGTGACCCGCCCGATACTTGCATTATTGAATGACGAAAGCGCCGGAACGCCGGATGGCTTCCGGAGCATTCCCACTAATAATCCACTACGCCAGAATTTACTGTCGCACCGAAGATTCACCCTTTCGGTCATCCGGTGCGCGGAATCACCCTACTACTTGTACTACCTACCTATCACAGCGCCCCACCCGCGAAAAGGATGATTTCCTCCTGTCACCGTCGGGGCCAAAATCCAATCCCATGAACGACTACGACTTTTTCCCGGAGGATTACGAAACCGATGAATTCTCCATCCCCCACCTGCCCCTCGACTGGAACGAGGACCTTTCCCTGGAGGAATACCTCGAGCGCATGCAGGGGCAGAGCGAGAATAACAATACTGCCACTTAATTTAATCACCAATTTATATAGTATGTCTATTCAAGAACTTCGATCCGTTAGCGGCGGGTTTGGCTTTGAGCTTGGTTGTGTGTTTCCTACACCATACGATATTCAATGTAAAAGACCGGTTGGTGAAATTATCATACCAACAATAGAGAGATTTTCAATCAATAGATTCATCAATTAACCTCAATAATTTTGTTCACACAATAAATCTATAGTTATGAAAAATTTAAAAAATGTTGAAATCATTCCCCACGAGGAATTGGCCGTATTAAATGGAGGGGAGAGTATTTGGTATTGGATTGCATATGCTGCAGGTTGGACAGCAAGAGGAATTCAAAGCGATATCGATCGAATGTCTCAGCCTGGCAGATACGAATGGAGTCCTGCCCGTCCATATTGACAACTCAAATAATTACAACTTCAAAATAGCAATTTTATGAAACCCATCAATCATTCTCAAATTTCCTGTATTCGAGGAGGCTGGGGCATATCGTCCTTCCTCAAGCGAGCAGGCTTACTTGGTGTCCTTTATGATGCACTAGACAATTTACCGGATATCCGAGAAGGATTTTACGACGGATACAATGGTGCCTCACCACGTCATCAGGCACGGTAGTTTGTATGCTCCGAAGATAGAAGTATCTTCGGAGCAACAAATAATTGTTGAGCCATGTATTTGAATAAGTATTTCGCGACTGTAGTCTTCTTTGTTGTACTTTATCTCCTACTCAACAGTGTTGAAATCTATAAGGGCACCCATAATTTTGACAATATTGGTTTCTTTATTATTTTAACCATACTGTCAATAGCAGTTATCCGATTCTACAAATTAGATTGAGACAGCTGTTACGGTAGTTTTTATTTTGAGGTTGGAGCTAAAGTTTAACAACCATCCCGCTACCTCGGCGAGAGAGTATTACATAAAGTGTGTCACGGCATTTTCTAGCGGAAGAATTTTTCGGTCAAGCCCCCGCAGAACACCAAGGGGAGTTGGGCAGAAAATACGTTGACAGCCGCGCTCACAGGTCCAGACGCAATTGGTCGTCGTAAAGAATAGCTAGCTAAGCGAGGATCAGATTCCAGCTATTGATCTGGTGCGGAGCCAACTGGGGTTGATCAGTCAGCTCCGCTAAATAGTATTGTTCCTAAATGGCCTCCGCGGCAACCTTAAATCTGAACTCCAAACTGAATTTACGATCCTTCATTTTTCGTACGATAATTTCAATAGTGTCTCATTCGCTAGTCTAAATTTTTGGAGAATACTACCCAAGTTGTTTCCCAGCAGTTTAATGTAACCAACCTTAAAAAACTTGCCTACCGCCCCCATCGCAGTCAAAGACTGCTTCGAACAGCGCGGTCGGAGACCGCCTATTACTCCATTGCCTACCGCAACAACCACCCCCACATCCGCTCCACCTCACAAACCGTCAAGTACACCTGCGACCCGTAGCCCATCATCAGCTCCCGCGAACTACCCCCAAAGCAATTGATCTTGTCGCTGCCGTGGTTGTGGGGTACGCAGTCGCCGTAGCATTCTTCCAACGGGTCGAAGCCCTGCCCGGCGCAGGGGTTGTCGCATTTAAAGGTGTGATCGAGGGACAGGGCGTGCCCGATCTCGTGGCCGATGTTGCGGGCCAGCGACCAGGTGTCCTGGCTCCCCGCCAGGTAAGTTTGTAGAGCGTTGTAGATGTAAATCGTGGTGCTCCCTACCCCACCCGTCGAACCGTTCGGTGCCCGGGGGCCGGGGTGGTACCGGAATATCACGTTAAATGCCCCGGGAACGTGCACCGGTCGCTCGCCGTGAGCGTAAAAGGACGCCCCCCGGATCCCGGAATCCAGGGTTTCGACCAAAGCGAACCGAATCTTCGTATCCCGGCTCGGCGCGTAGTCCACCATGCCGGTGCGGAAGCGGTGGTTCAGTTCCTGCAGTACGTAATAGATAAGGATGTCGGCCCGTAATTTCTCGTTGTTGCCGTGGGCGATTAGCAGACTATCGTTGGGGTCGGTGACGAAGTTCCGACCGTCGGGCAGGGCCTCGAAGTGGAAGGCCAGCCGCAAGGTGGTGTCCGGCAGTTGTTGAATCACTTCGATCGGTAACGGCTCACTACCCGCCGACTGACCGGGCAGCGCCCCGCCAAGCAGCCACGCCAACCAAATAATTACGAAGGCTCGCAACATGCTAAACTAGCTAGTGAACGGGACCAAAGTTACTAATCCAGCTGCCCCCGGGATGTTGAATGGCCGACGCTCCGCGGCCTTTTACCCGGATAGCGAAAGCTACCCGATTCGACCAAGGCAGGCAAGGCAGTTGCCCAGCGGTTTTCCCCTACGCAACAATTAGCCGTGCATCCGCTTCTTACTGGTGCTTACCGGCCTACCCAACAAATCAACTGGTATGAGTGACTTCAACTTCGGCGAAGGCCTGCTATTCCTGATCCCCGTCGCTACCTTCCTCGCGATCTGCTATTTCCTTTTCCGGTTTCTTTACCACAACGGCCGACGGTAGGCCCCGCTCTTCCAACAAACCGTGCGCGCGGGCGTAGCGGATCAATTCGATCGCCCGATTGACGCCCGCCTTTTTCATCATGTTCTTTCGGTGCGTAGACACGGTATCCCTGCTGATAAACAGCGCCCCGGCAATCTCCCGGCTACTCATCCCCTGAGCTACGAGTTGCAGGACTTCCCGTTCACGGGCCGAAAAAGGGATGGTTTCCCCGGTAGCTGGTAAGTCCACGTTGTAGGATTGGTGGCTCCCCATTCCCACGGCCCCGATGTGCAGGAAACCCGACTGCGGTCGAAGAAATGGCGTTATGTCCGTGACCACCACTACGTCGGCAACCGGATTTCCCGCTGCGTCGACCGCAATGATCGTTTTTTGGAAACCGAGGTGAACGGGTACGCCGTCCGCCGTGAGTAGTCGAAGGCAATAGGTGAAATGAACGTTGGTGCGCTGTTTCGCGGGAGATTCACGCAATACGTCGCCGATGTGCTGCCAAATCGCTCGATACAGGGCCTGGTCCTCGGGGTGTATCGCCGCCGCGATGGCCTCCGCTCCCCGCCGCTTCCAGGAATCGTGGCCAAACCCGAGCATGCGTTGAATTCCGTGACTTAAGTACTTAAAGCGGCGGGTTCGGTAGTCAATCGAATACACGAAGGCGGCGGATCGATCCAATAGCCCACCCGGGTCTCCGTCCCGCACGCTCCGACTTTGGTCGCCGCCGTAAGGATCACGATTCGAGTCTTCCCCGCCGGGGTTACTGAAGTTAAGGTGCATGGCGTAGCTTGCTTTGTATTGCCCGGAACCAGGTGGTGGGGTGAGGAGTAGTCCACCCGGTCCCTGCCTTTTCATGACGTGCTCCGCCGATAGGTTACCCTATTTTCTCATTTTTCTCGCAGTTGTTCTTCCAGCCGAAGCACGAACGCGCCTACTTCCCTACCGTCCATTAGTGCATGGTGGGCATGAATGGAAACGGGCATGCCTAAGCGGCCGTCCCTTTCGGTTACTTTTCCCACGCTGATTTTCGGACAGCTATCGGGATGCCGGTACTGCCGCGCATGGCTGAGGGCGGTAAAGTCGAGCCAGGGCGCGGCACTAAAGTGAATGACGTCGTCGCCGGCGACGCCTACGTTGAGGCCAGACGTGGTTCGGATACGGTCGATCTCGCGACGGGCACCCACGGCAAAATCCGTGAATTCGGGCACGAAGGGGATGTAGGAAAAATCGAAGGTTCCGTCTTCCCGATTGATGGTAGCGGACGCGTGGATGCGATCGTGGATCACTACCCGGTCATCGCGGATCCGGTACCGAAATGCCTCGACCTCGTTGACGGATACCAGCACTTTATGTAGGTACCACTGGAAGAAAGAATGGCCGGTCTGCTTACTTCGGGCGTAGGCTTCCGTACAATCCACCCGTACCGTTAAGCCGAAAAAGGGCTCTTCGAATTGACGGAAGAAGGCAAAATGCTCCCGTCGGTTCCAGGTAGGGAGGTCGAGAAATCTCATGGGAGCAGATCGAATATTTCGGAAATCGAACGGGCTTCGAGAAAGCGGGGATTGGCTTCCTCGTAGGTCGCTTCCTCGTGCACCCAGGTCGTATGAAAGGGGACGTGAACGGCATACCCGCCTAAGCGTAGGACGGGAATGATGTCGGATTTTACGGAATTCCCCACCATCATGAACTGCTCCGGTCGGCAATCCAGGTGGGCGATCAATCGCTCGTAGTTGCCCGTTTGTTTGTCGCTCATCACTTCGATGTGGTGAAAGTACCCGGCCAGCCCGGATTTCTCCAGTTTTCGCTCCTGGTCGAGGAGATCCCCCTTAGTGGCCAGTACCAGCCGATAATCCGGCCCCAGTCGTTCGAGGGTTTCCTCCACCCCGGCCAGTAGTTCGACGGGTTTTTGCAGCATTTCTTTTCCGATCTGGAGTGCGCGATCTACGATATGGCCCGGCGCTTTTCCATCCGTTATGCGCAGTATGGTTTCCACCATGGAGAGGGTGAAGGCCTTGATGCCGTAGCCGTAGAGGGGCAAATTTGCAATTTCGGTAGAGAAAAGCTCCCGATGCACGCTGTGGTGCGGGAGGTAGTCTTCGAGTAATCCACAGAATGTCGCCTCCGCCTCGCGGAAGAAGGGTTCGTTGACCCACAGGGTATCGTCTGCGTCGAAGGCAATGGTACGGATCCGGTCCATGCCGCAAAGTAAGCCCTGCCGGCCACTCCTCGACCGTCCGGATATCAGCCAGCTACCGGCGTGATCAGATCGATGTCGTCATCACGCAGAAAAGCGGACGGTATCGGATGCTCCGTCTTGCCAGCTCCGGCAGTGGATGGCGGCAGTATCCGCACCACCCAACTCCGAACCCGGTCGATGGCACCGAGCAGCCACTGCATTTCTGCTTCGGACAACTCCAACACCACCGTTTTCAGATTGGAATACAGCGCATAAGGGGTGGCCCGCGCACCGGCTACCGTCCACCAGCCGGCAAAAAGCGTATGCAGGCTGCTGAGCGTCAGGCGGGTGAGCGCGCAACTGCGGCAAGCGAACTCCGGACGTTCCTCGATCCGCTGTCGGAAAACAAGGGCGGTAACTTTCCTTCGCTTGTACGGCATCAATTGCCCCGCCCGCTGACAATACTGACAAGTAGACGTTCGGATGCACCGCATCACTTCCGCCAAGCGGAGCTCATCCAGTGCCTGGTTGGTCAGGATGCCGTCGGCAACCCCACCTTCCAAGACGGCGAGTTCGAGCTTACGCCGCAGTTGCGACGTAAGCTCGATGCGTTTGGGGTGTTTTCGCAAGATGCGCGAAATGGTAAAAAGGTTTGAATACGAAAAGCGTGTAGGTTTACGAGACTTCATGAGAGACAACTGAAATAAAAAAGCAAATTCCCCGCTTATCCTTGGGACCGAAATACACTTCCCGCCCGCTCCTCTTCCCCGCGTTGGACGCACATGCGTACCATTCGGTATGGTAAGATTTGCTAAGTTTAGGTGATGTATAACTCCGGGCCGCTACCGCGACAATCGGGGGTGATACCAAGATAGGAGCGTGTTCAAGCCAGTTCCTAACAATTCTCAGGCTTTCGATGGAGCGGTACCCTTTCCGCCGGGAACGGTAGCATTCGTATGTTCGCACATCTCTTTTTTTCCCTATGCGCTCCATTTTTTTCCTGCTGCTTGCCGGATTGGCCCTGATTGCCCTGAAGGCCTGTTCTCCAAAAATGGGGGATGAAGCGTTAGTAAAGGAGACTTGCAGTTCCTGCCACCGGTTCGTAGCTCCCGCGCTTTTGCCGCGATCCATCTGGGAAAAGCGGGTGTTGCCGGAAATGGGCGCCCGCCTGGGCATGCTCACCTTCGGCTACGACCCGGCCCGCCAACTCCCACCGGGCGAGTACGAGCTGGCGCTTGCCCACGGCTTCTACCCGCAAGCCCCTACACTGGATCCGGAAGCGTGGGAGCGGGTCCGCCAGTACATACTCACCCGGGCACCCGATACCCTGCCCCTCCCCCGGCCACTGCACCTGGATTCGCTGTCCGGCTTCGTGGCACGCCCGCTTACGCTCGACGACCAAGACGGCTCGCTGATTACCTATATCGGCCAGGACGCCAGCGGACTGATCGTCGGAGACGGTTACGGTCAGCTTACCCGCGTTTCCCCGGCCGGGGCCGTCGATACCCTCGTGAACCTGCAATTGCCCCTGGTACACTTTACCTCCACGGGCGAAGATTCCCTTCTTCTTGAGATCGGCAACATTTACCCCACCGAAGCCAGCAACGGCAAGTTGTACCGGCTTACCTCGGCAGGACCGGCCGTTCTGTACGACAGCCTCCACCGCCCCGTCTACCATATGGCAGCGGATCTGGATGGCGACGGAGCGCGGGAAATCGTGATCTGTGAGTACGGCAACTTCTCCGGCGCCCTTTCCCTCCTCGACCCCGACGGCAGCGGCGGCTTTACCTACCGGCGTCTCCTGGGCGCGGCCGGCTGCACCCGGGTCGTGGCCGCCGACCTGAACCGCGACGGGTTGGCCGATCTCGTAGTCCTCCACGCCCAGGGCGACGAGGGGATCGACGCCCTCTACCAGCAACCCGACGGCAGTTTCCTTCGGGAGCCCCTCCTGCAGTTCCCCGCCGTCTGGGGAACGAGCTGGTTCGAACTGGTCGACTTCGACGGTGACGGCGACCAGGACCTGATTACGGTCCACGGCGATAATGCCGATTACTCCAACGTGATCAAGCCCTACCACGGACTCCGTATCTACACCAACGACGGTAATGATGACTTCAGCGAAACTTATTTCCAGCCACTCCCCGGGGCAACGCGGGTGGTGGCAAGGGACTTCGACCGAGACGGTGACTTCGACCTGGCCGTCGCGAGCAACTTCGCCGACTTCGACCGACAACCACAGGCCGCCTTCGTGTACCTGGAGCAACTTACCCCGGGCCCCGGCCTCTCCTTCCACGCTTCCACCGTCCCCCAAGCCCTGGATGGTCGCTGGCTCATCCTGGAAGCGGCCGATTACGACCAGGACGGAGACGACGATATCGCGCTGGGGTCGTTCACCCTCAATCCGGCCCCGGTTCCCAACACCCTTGCGCGGCGGTGGCGCGAGAGCCGGACAGACGTTTTACTGCTGGAGAACCTATTGCCGGAAGCACGGTAACGATTGACGCGGCACTTTGCGCAAGACCGTTACCTTACTCCAAAGTCACCGGTTATGCGCTATCTGATCGTTTCGCTCCTATTCTTCGCCTGTACCGCAACGGACCCCGCTACCGTATCGTCACCAACAACGGATAGCCCGGGCGGCCCCCGGTATTCCCTGGGCCAGTGGTCCTTCCACCGGGCGCTTTTCGACGGGGAGATGGACAATTTTGACTTCGTCGCCACGGCGGGTGAAATGGACTTCGACGGCGTCGAGCTCGTCAACCAATTCTTCGCCGACCGCGCCACCGATGCTGCTTTCCTGGATAGTCTGCGCGCCGCGGCCGACGATGCCGGGGTGGCGCTGACCATGCTCCTGATCGACGGGGCCGGAAATCTAGGCGATCCGGATGCGGCCGCACGCGACTCCGCCGTAGCCCGCCACCTCGAGTGGGTAGCGGCGGCCGAGCGATTGGGCATCCGTGACCTGCGGATAAACGCACACGGCGCGGGCACCTACGAAGCCGTTCTCGATGCGGCCACCGACGGGGTCGGCAAATTGGCGCGGGCCGCCCGGGAGAGCGGGGTCCGCATCCTCATTGAAAATCATGGTGGCTGGAGCAGCAATGGGACCTGGCTCTCGACCCTGCTGCAACGCCTGGAGCCCGAGGCCGTCGGCGCGGTGGCGGATTTCGATAACTGGTGTTACCAGCGGGACAACGGTCAGTTGTGGGGCGGCAAGTGCACCGCCCGCTACGATCGCTATAAAGGAATGCAGGAACTCATGCCCTACGCCGGTGGGGTCAGCGTCAAGGCCTTCAACTTTACCGCGGACGGGGCGGAGACGGTCATGGACTTCCGCACCCTGTTCGACGCGATCCGCGCTTCCGGCTACGACGGCTACCTCGGTATCGAATACGAGGGGGATAGCCTGCCGGCGCGGGAGGGCGTGGAAAAAACGCGGGCACTGGCCGAACGCAGCTGGCCCCGCAATACGGTAGTAACGCCAACCGCCCGGGAGCGTATCGACAGCACGCTAAGGGGATTCGTTTCCGCGGGCGACATCGCCGGAGTATCCGCCCTGGTTTTCGAAAAAGGAGACGAAGCCTACTTCGGGGCCTTCGGCCAGTCCGACCGGGAAGCCGACATCCCCATGCAACGGAATACGATCGTCCAGATTTATTCCATGACCAAGCCCATCACCGGCGTCGCCCTGATGCAACTGTACGAGCAGGACAAGTTCGAACTGGACGACCCGCTAGCCGATCACCTCCCCGAGTTCCGCGATGTGCGGGTGTACGTTTCGGGCGGCGGCAGCGCAGGTACCATGCAAACCCGGGCAACGAGCCGACCTATCCTGGTACGCGACATCACCCGACACACGGCTGGCTTTTACACTGGCGGCGATCCCGACGGGCTCCAGCAGGCCTTCGTTGCGGCGGACCTGCGCAGCTACGAAAATACCCTGACCACCATGGGGGAGAAACTCGGCCAATTGCCCCTGCGCTCCGATCCGGGAACGGAATGGCACTATGGTCCGTCGGTTGACGTCCAGGCGTTACTGGTAGAACGCCTATCCGGCCAAGCCTTCGATGCCTACCTGCGAGAGCACATTTTCACTCCGCTCGGCATGAACGATACCCGCTACGTAGTTCCGGAAGCGGATCGCGACCGCTTTTCTGCCGCCTACCGCCGGGACGCGGACGGTACGCTAACCCAACTGCCGAGCGCGGAAGCCCACGAATTTAATCTCCGGCAGTGGCCCCTGACGCCGGGTGGCTTCGGGCTCACCTCCACCCTCGACGATTACATGACCTTCGCCCGCATGCTGCTCAACGGCGGATCGCTTGACGGCGTCCGCATTCTGCAACCGGAAACGGTCCGCCTGATGCGCACCAACCAGCTCTCCGACGAAGTTACCGAGCGGCTATGGCTGCCGAGCAAGGGGCAGGTCGGCTTCGGCATCGACTTCGCCGTACGCCAGCGCCCGCCGGCCACCGCAGCGGAGAACCCCGGGAAGGTGGGCGAATTCTTCTGGGACGGGGCGGCGAGTACCCTCTTCTGGGTAGATCCGGCGAACGAACTGGCTGCGGTTCTCTTCGTCCAGCTTTTCCCCTTCGACCAGATCGGACTCCACCACGACTTCCGGCGTGCCATCTACGGACCTTTCGTACCCTTACCCGAAGCGGCCAGGTAGCCACGCGCCGGCTACCACCGAACCTGCCGACCCCGCGCCGACATACAGCAAGAAACCCAATACTATGAAACAACTACGCTACAACGACTACGGCGGAATTGACAAAATGTACCTGGCGGAGGTCGAAACCCCCGAACCCAGCCCGGAAGAAATCCTGGTGGAGGTAAAGGCGGCCGGTATCAACCCCATTGATTGGAAGATCCGCAACGCCCACATGAAAATGGCGGACGGCCACCTGTGGCCCCGTCGGATGGGACTGGAATTCGCGGGCGTGGTTCGTAAAGTGGGGTCCAGGGTGACCAACTTCGAAGCGGGAGACGAGGTGTTCGGCGCAGTAAGCCTCAAGGTGATGGGTGCCATGGCCGATGCCATGCTCGTCACGGCCGATCAGATTCACATCAAACCCCCCTCGCTGAGTATGAGTGAAGCCGGTGGCCTGCCGCTAATCGGAGCAACAGCCTACCAGGCATTGCGGGAGAAGGTAGATCTGCGCGGTCAGGAAGTGCTGATCAACGGCGGGAGCGGCGGCGTCGGAAATATGGCCATTCAGCTGGCTCGTATGGACAATGCCACGGTGACGGCGGTGGCCGGTCCGCACCACCAGGAGATCATGCGCGAACTGGGAGCCAGTCGCACGGTCAACTACGAAACGACGGACGTGACCACCGAGGACCATCGCTACGACGTAATCCTCGACACCGCCGGCACCCTTCCGTGGTCGAAAGCAAAGCATTTACTGAACGAACATGGCACCTACATCAATTTGCAACCGGGTATGACGAGCTACATCTCCAGCTTCGTCAACAACAAGCTGAACGACAAAAAGCACGTTCCGATGCTGACGGACATCACCCACCATAGCTTGCACCAATTGTACGATCTGGTAGAGGAACACGGCCTGAAGGTCAAGATCGGCCGGGAATTTGCGCTGATGGAGTACGCGAAAGCCTACCGGGAACTGGAGGAAACGGGCGGCCCGGCGGGCAAGTGCGTCTTTATCCCGTAGGCGCGGGGCGCGGCTGGTGTAGCGCTTGCTTAGTCTGTCCGAGCCTGCTTCCAGGGTACCACATGCCTGAAACGTAATGCGGGAGATAGCGCTGCTATCTCCCGCATTTACGTTCCGGCGAAGGGCGAAAACAGGCTATGGCTTACTTTACGTAAGCTACCTGCTTGACGGCGCGGACGATCTTTTCGGCGTTGGGCAGGAACTCCTCCACGAAGCTGGCGGCGTAGCCGAGGCTAACATCGGCGGAATTGACCCGAATGACCGGCGCGTCGAGGTAATCGAAGGCCGACTTCTGTATTTCGTAGGCGATCTCCGAGCTGACACCGGCGAAGGGCCAGCTTTCGTCGATCACGACACAGCGGTTGGTCTTTTTGACGGATTCGACAATGGTCTTGCGGTCCATGGGCCGGATAGTCCGCAAGTCGATCACCTCGGCGCTGATGCCCTCTCCTTCCAGTATTTTGGCGGCTTCCATGGTGGGCAACATCATCTTATTGTAACTCACCAAAGTCACGTCGGTTCCTTCCCGGCGGATAGCGGCCTTCCCGATTTCCACCAAGTATTCTCCTTCGGGCACTTCGCCTTCGTAGCCATACAGCAACTCGGATTCCATGACGCAGACCGGATCGGGATCGCGGATCGCGCTCTTCAGCAACCCTTTGGCGTCGGCGGGGTCGGTACAGGAGATCACCTTCAGGCCGGGGGTATTCGCCATCCAGCTCTCGAAGGTCTGGCTGTGTTGTTGGGCCAGCTGACCGGCGCTTCCACTCGGACCGCGGAAAACGATGGGGCAACTGTACTGTCCGGCCGACTGGCTGAGCGTTTTGGCGGCATTGTTGATGATCTGGTCGAAAGCCAGGATGGCGAAGTTCCAGGTCATGAACTCGACGATGGGCTTCAGGCCGTTCATCGCCGCGCCTACGCCGATTCCCGCGAATCCCAGTTCGGCAATGGGGGTATCGATAACGCGCTCGGGTCCGAACTCGTCCAACATTCCCTTACTTACTTTATAGGCGCCATTATACTGGGCAACTTCCTCTCCCATCAGGAAGACGGTGTCGTCGCGACGCATTTCTTCGATCATTGCTTCGCGCAGGGCGTCACGTAGGGCAATCTTTCTGGCCATGTTCGGTTTTGGTTTAGCTTGAGCTGGCCGCCGGCGGCGGGAGCGGGCAAAAGTACGCTACAGCGGTTAATTGCCCTAATGCGTTCAACCCGTAACGGGCGGGAAGGGTTCCCGTTAAGACCAGTTACCTACTATGAAGTACCTCAAGCGCCCCGCTACCCTCCTTGCCGCGTCCACTATCCTTCTGCTGTCCTCCTGCAATCGGGGTTACGGTTGCCCGGGCTCCAACTTTTCCGTCGACGACTTTGTTTCCGCGCTAATTACGCTGCTCGTCTAACGCAGCCTCAAGCCCCAACCTACCCCACATGAACTGGACTTCGATCGACCACCTGCACGACGTAGAAGCTATCATCGAGCGGAGCAGCCAGACTCCCTGCCTGATTCTCAAGCACAGTACGACCTGCCCCATCAGCAGCCTGGCCAAACACCGGCTGGAAAAGCAATGGGATCTGCAGGAAGTCGCCATTGCCCCGTATTATCTGGATCTCCTGCGCCACCGCGAGGTCAGCCATCACATCGCTTCCACCTTCGGCGTTCGCCACGAGTCGCCCCAGGTGTTATTGATCAAGGATGGAAAGTGTATCTATGACGCCAGTCACCTCGATATCCGGGTAGACGAGTTGCGGCAAACGGCCTGATGGAGCCGGAGTTATTCACCACCGCCGATGGCAGTCACAGCCTGCGCTCGCCCCAATTTTCGGCGGCCTACCACAGTACCCACGGCGCGATTAACGAAAGCCGGCATATCTACATCGAATCCGGCCTGCTTCCTTACCTGGAGCGCGGGCAAGCCGCGATCCGGGTCTTGGAGATGGGCCTGGGGACCGGACTGAATGCGCTATTAAGCTGGAACCACCTAAGGAAATTTCCTACCATACGCGTAGATTATACGGCTTTCGAAAGCTTCCCGATCAGTGCCGAGCAGGCGGAGCAGCTCAATTACCCCGAGCTGCTGAAAATTCCCCGTGACCCATTTCTCGCCCTGCACCGGGCCGAATTCGGTAAAGTCCTTTCCCTAGGGGAGCAGTTTTGCTTTACCAAGTACCGGCAGGATTTCCTGGCTGCGTCACCGACTCCCGACTTCGACCTGATCTACTACGATGCCTTCGCACCGGAGCAGCAACCGGAACTGTGGACGGTCGAAGCAATGGCGCACTGTGCCCGTTGGCTAAAACCGGGCGGGACGTTAGTGACTTACTGCGCCAAGGGGCAATTCAAACGAAATTTGCGCGCGGCGGGATTTCAAGTGGAAGCTTTACCGGGCCCGATCGGGAAGCGAGAGATTACGCGGGCGAATCTTGTTAATCTTGCCTAACTTACCGTATAGCTCCCTGGATTTCTCGTTGTACGCCAGAGCGGCTTCCTCCGCGGTGCTGAACATACCGATGTGCACGCTGCGCCGGTTGACGGAAATTACCGCACGGTAACGATTGTTCTCCTTGTATACCCCCGTATAGCCGATCTTGCTCGAGGAACGGCGCTTGCGGCTCGCTACCGATCGACTGCGGTACTCCAGGTTTTCCAACCGGCAATCCAGCTTGTTACCATTGATGCAACCTACGAGTGTACGCTCGCCGACGCACTTATGCGCTAAGTACCGCTCGGCAATCAGCTTATGCAAGTAGATCGTTTCGGTCCGGTAGCCTTTCTTTGCCTGATCGCACTTGAAGGTCTTTTGAAATACAACGCATCCCGAAGAATGTAAACGAAGGTTGTTCAGCATATCCAGTTCGCGGAGGTAGGCATCCTTGGAGAGCTCCTCATAAATCGGGGCATCCAAAATTGCCTCTTCCGAAGCATTCTTCAATTGTATGCGATGTACCATGGGTGCGAGTGTTGCTGTAGTGTTTGAAAATTGCAAATAAAAGGAGGAAGAACATTTGTTGAAACTGTTCACGTCCTCTCTCTCAAATTTAGCATAAAATGCTTTTAACCCCCCATTATCCGTCGATAACTAGCATATTTTATGACCTATAATAACATAACCGGCATTTAATCCCCTTTTGTGAAAAACATTGACATTTTATCCCGTACCGCCCAATTGGCCCGACTTGCCGATTCCCGAGTTTGTGACAACCCGCGGGTCGGGGCCGTGCTCCTGCACGACGGCCGCGTGATCGGGGAGGGCTATCACCAACAGGCCGGGCGGGCCCACGCGGAAGTAAATTGCCTCGCATCTGTACGGGAGGAGGACCGGGAATTGATTCCCGAGTCGACCCTCTTTGTCAGCCTGGAACCCTGTTGCATCAAGGGGCGCACCCCGGCCTGCACCGGGCTCATCCTCAAGCAGCAAATCAAGAAAGTGGTATTTGCCCAGCGCGACACTAGCGATGAGGTGTCCGGTCGGGGGGCTGGCATTCTACGGGAGGCGGGAGTGCGCGTCAAGGAGTACCCGAACTTTACCCCTACCGCGGCCACCAACGCCAACCGGTTCGTCTACACCACGGAACAGCGGCCCTTTATCTTGCTGAAGTACGCGCAATCCGCCGACGGTTTGCTGCGCCCCCGTGATCGCAGCAAGAAATACTGGATCACCAACGACATCTCCCGGCGGCTGGTCCATCGCTGGCGCACGCACACGAATGCCCTCATCATCGGCGCCCGGACCGTTATCGAAGACGATCCGAAGCTGAACGCCCGTCTCTTTCCCGGCCCCGATCCCCGCCCGGTGATCATCGACCTGCGGGATCGGCTAACCGGAAAGGAGAAAATCTTCGCTACCGCGGGTCATAAACCGCTTGTCTTCACGGGGCGTAAAGCCGCCAAGCTAAAAGCCGATACCGTTGAGATTAAGGAAAAAGAGCTGAATAAAAAGGCGCTCAAAAAGATCCTCAAGCATCTCCACGACCTGAAATTCGGCCACGTTACCGTCGAGGGCGGGGCGGTCATCCTGAACGCATTCCTGCAGTACGGTTTCTGGGACGAAGCCTGCGTGTTTACGGGACCGGGCCGCTTCGGAAAGGGACTAGCAGCTCCCCAATTGCCCGCTTCGGCCGAACTGACGGATAGCCAGTACATCGGCACCGATCGGCTGGACAGGTACCGGCACCTACCCAAAGGATGAGCTTACGAATCCGCTGATGATCGGCCAAGTTTGAAGTCTTGATTGGCCGCCAAAATTGCCGCGGACGCGCTTTACATGCTAGGCTAACAAAATCACTAATCAATAGCATACTGTCCCGGTTCGATCCCCCTAGTTCGGGCGTTGGGGTTCGACTGCGCTGCAGTCGATGGTGCTTTACCTCTACATACCCGGAGTTTTACTCCGGGCAAGCCTGGAGGATTTTGGTGCGGGAAACGTGGGATGGACGGCGTTGCGATCCTGAATCGCTCGTAAACCTGGAGGATTTGGGTGCGTGGTTGTGAGATTATTGGCAGGCGAGGAACGAAAGGTGGAATTTGCCGGCCCTATGGTCCCCTACGGTAGAGGCGCAACGCTCCAGAAGATTTCTTGTAACGAAGCATCGCGCCGAAGGAGACCGCGAATACCCTGCACGTGCAAACTTGACAGGATAGTAGGGACGAAGGGAATGGATTTAA
The DNA here is from genome assembly GCF_002934605.1 of Neolewinella xylanilytica. GTDB lineage: Bacteria > Bacteroidota > Bacteroidia > Chitinophagales > Saprospiraceae > Neolewinella > Neolewinella xylanilytica. The sequence continues at coordinate 956,093 of NZ_PTJC01000006.1, read as the reverse complement.
CCGCTAGGAGGTCCGACGACGGTCGGTGCCCAGTCGCGGTTAACTCAGCCGGCGGCGAACATAGCTTCCACCGCTTCCCCGATGATGCGGCAAGCCTCCTCCAGCTCGGCCTCGGAAACGACCAGGGGGGGAGCGAAGCGGATGATGTTCCCGTGGGTCGGCTTTGCCAGTACCCCACGATCGGCGAGGGAAAGGCAGAGCTTCCAGGCGGTGTCGCCTTCGGGCGTATCGTTAATGACCAGCGCATTCAGTAGTCCCTTTCCCCGCACCCCGGAAAGCCGCTCGGGGAATTTATCGACCAGTCCTTGCATGCGTTCACGGAAAAGATGGCCGAGTAGACGGGCATTCTGGGTGAGTTTCTCATCGCGTACGACTTCCAAAGCTTCCCGCGCCACGGCGCAAGCAACCGGGTTCCCGCCGAAGGTACTGCCGTGCTGTCCGGGTTGGATAACGTGCATCACCGCATCGTCGGCGAGTACGGCCGAAACGGGGTAGGTCCCGCCACTGAGCGCCTTACCCAAAATGAGGATGTCCGGCCGGGTGTAGGTTTCCCGCCGTTCGCAGTGGCCGGGGCAGCTACAGTCGCCGCACACCCGCAAGAGGGCACCGGTGCGGCCGATGCCGGTCTGAATTTCGTCGGCGATAAAGAGCACGTTTCGGTCACGGCAGGCCTTGGCAACCGCGGGGATATAATTATCGTCGGGCACGAAGACCCCGGCCTCTCCCTGAATGGGTTCTACGAGCACCCCGGCTATCGTATCCGGATCCCGATCCAATTGGGCCCGTAGCGCGTCGACATTACCGTAGGGCACGGATTCGAAGCCGGGGGTGTAGGGCCCGAAATTGCCCTTTGCGTTCGGATCGGAGCTAAAACTGATGATGGTGGTAGTGCGACCGTGGAAATTTTGTCCGCAGACGATGATGCGGGCACGATCCGCGGGAATTCCCTTCACCTCGTAGCCCCACTTCCTGCAGATCTTGATCGCCGTTTCCACGGCCTCGGCCCCCGTGTTCATCGGTAGCACTTTGTCGAAGGAGAAGTAAGCTGTTAGGTAAGCCTCGTAGGGCCCCAGCTGATCGTTGTAAAAGGCCCGGCTCGTGAGGGTCAGGCGCTCGGTTTGCGCCTGCATGACCCGCACGATGCGAGGATGGCAGTGGCCCTGATTGACCGCGGAGTAAGCTGAAAGGAAGTCGAAATACTGCTTTCCCTCGATGTCGTACAGGTACACTCCCCGGCCTTCGCTGAGCACGACCGGCAGGGGGTGGTAATTGTGGGCGCCGTGGCGGTCTTCCAGGTCGATGTATTGGCGAGGAGTCATGGTCAGTATTTAGCACGAAGGTAAACAGTATCACCATCCACCCGCGCCGCCGCCGCCCACTCCGCCGCCCACCGATCCGCCGCCGCCCGATGCCGATCCGGGAGGGGTGCTGCTTGCCCCGATGACGCTGGAGAAGGAATCATTGAACCGATCGGCCCGAAAAATGGTCCCCCCCGCAATCCAAACCGGATGGTAGTGCTGTTGCGTCAGCAGGTCGCCAAAGTAATTCGACCACTGGGTATTGATGCCCAGGGCGACGGCGTAGGGCAGCAGGGCTTCGTAATGGTCACGGTCCATGGAGGGAGCGTTGATCAGTTGCTTGCGTTTCCCCTCCGACAGTCCCAGGTACTCCTTAAGCGAACGGATTTCGGTGCGTAGCCGGACCAAGCCGGGGGAAGGTTTTCGAATCAGCCAGGCGTACACGATCAGCCCGATGAGCCCCAGTACGAAAAAAGCGATCAGGGCCGGAATGGCGAAGCCCGTGGTATCCATTTTGACTAACAGAACGGCCGGCAACAGCGTGGCGGCATAAATTCCGACGAGTGGAAGCACCTTCCACCCGTTCGTCTCAATGTCGCGCCGGTCCTGGTAATGCTCCTTTACGGCCTCACCGTGGCGCTTGGCGATTTTTTGGATCCGCTGGTCATACTTCCCCTCGAGGCGAAGCTCCCGGCCTTCGGCAAACAGTTGCTCAAAGAGCTCCCGCTGCTCGGGGGCCAGCTCGGAACGGGAAGGTGCCGTTTCCAGCGCCTGCAATACGTAGGTGTAGTTCGTCGAGAATATCCCCGACTCTTCCTCTTCCGCGATTCGCAGGTAGCCCCGGGTGGCGAGGTAGAGAATGGTTCCGGTAAAGCCGGCGGTACCGGCATCTGCGGTGGCACTATTCAGGTAAGTCAGCGCGGCCGGGGAAAGCCCGTCCGGTGGGGTAAATACCGTGCCTACCCGGGGAGCCTCCGGATCGACGCCGTATTGTTTCCAGCTGCGATAACCGTATAGCAGGCCGGCGATCGTACCCAGCACGACCGCTAACAGGCTGCCCTCCCCCTGCCACCAGGTCACCGGTTCCCGCCGGCCGGCCGGGGCGACCGCACTTGCTTCGGCAAAGTAACCGGGCTCGAATCCCACGGCCACCGACAGTCCCTCTCCGTTCCCCAGCGTACCCGTGCTCGTGAAACTCAGCTGGCCGCCTTCGGGAGCGGCGATGGTACAATCCTTTTTTGAGCTTCCGCTCCGCCCGGTGTAACACGCATACTGAGTGGCCTCCAGCCCGGTCGGTAGTTGTAAAACGGCCCGGGCACGTTCGACGGGCAGGCTGACGTCCGGCCCGACAATTTCCACCTGCAGTTCGTCCACTTCCTCCAGGGAGGTGACTGCGTTCCCGATCGTGTACCGGATTTCGTAGGTATACGTGCCGGGCGACAGGAACGCATCCGCCTTGCCGGCGTAAATGGTGGTGGCCCCGCGCTTGTTTTCCGTGTGATAATCGGCTTCCCGGCCATCGCGTTGTACGGAAAGGATCCGAAGCGGGTGTCGGTCGGTTTCCGGCAGGGTGCGGGTGATCCCCCGTTTGACGACGTCTCCCTCACTTACAACGGTCAGGGTTTCGGTGACATCGACGGACCGATCGGCCCGGGGGGTGATTTGCGCCGTCCAGTCGGTAAACCGCTCCTGGGCGGGGAGAAGGGCGGCGAAGAGGCAAGCGATAAGGAGAAAAATACGCGGCACGGAGATAAACTTTAGCTCGGAAGTTAGGCTTTTCGTGAGCTTGCCTTAACCGGCTTTCGACGAATTGCCCTTTCCTCCTTTCGCAGGTAGCTTATCTTTCGACATGCTGTGGTTATTTCTGCTCTTTCTCGGCCTTCTACTGATTTTTGCCTGCTTCAGTTGGCTGCCGAAGCGGATCGTGCAACCCCGCCGCCGGCTCATCAACTTAGACCCGGGCGACTTGGGCTATAAGTTCGAGGAAGGCCACATCGCCACCGCTAACGGACTGATGCTGTCTTCCTTTTACGTGCCGGCTACCGTACCGGCTCGTGGCAACCTAGTCATCCTGCACGGCAAGGACAGCGCGAAGGAACTCTACCTGGAATACCTCCCCCAGCTGGTCCCCTACGGCTACAACGTGCTGCTCTACGATGCCCGCGCCCACGGCCGGAGTGGCGGCCGGATGACCACCTTCGGCTACCACGAATGGCAGGACGTGGTCGAGGCCGTCCGCTACCTCAGGTACCTCTCTCCGGGCTTGCCCACCGGCGTCTTCGGCCACAGCATGGGGGGCGCCGTAGCGCTACAGGCCATGGCCCGCACCGGGGAGATCGACTTCGGCATCGTCGAAAGCGCCTTTGCCCACCTCGGCGACATCACCCACGCTTACGCTTGTCGGGAAACGGGTGTTTCCCTCCCCCGGCCGGTCACCGATGCCCTGCTCGACCGGGCCGAGCGGATCGCCGAATTCCGGCACCGCGAAGTCGAGCCGGAACGTGCCGCGGTCGCCGTCTGGCAGCCGGTGCTGGTCATCCACGGCGAAGAAGATCGCAGCATCGACGTCGACAACGGTCGCCGCCTCTACGCGGCCCTGGCCAGTACGGACAAGGAGTTGTATGTCATTCCCGGGGCCGGTCACGACGACATCACCGAAATCGGGGGGGAAACGTACTTCCGCAGGTTACGCCTCTTCCTGCGGTCGGTGTGCGAACGCGATTAAGCACCCCGTCAGAGGTCGTAAATTGCCGGTATGCAAAAGCCCGTTCGTGAGGATATTCACCTGATTGCCCGCAACAGTGACTGGCGGCAGGAGGACATTCACCGCACCCTCCAATCGGATGTGTACGCTTCGGGCCGGGACTGGCGGAAACTAACGGAATACCTCTTACTGGGCGCCGGCGCCTCTTTTTTACTCAGTGGCGTATTCTTTTTCTTCGCCTACAACTGGGCGGCACTCACCGCCGGGGTAAAAATCGGCATCGCCGTAGGCTGCTTCCTCGCGGCGGCGGTGCCGGCGGTGATTGCTCCCATGCCCCGTTTGGGCCGATCGGTGCTCCACACTGCGGCGGCCGTCCTCATCGGTGCCATCCTGGCGGTACTGGGCCAGGTGTACCAAACCGGCGCGAACGCCTTCGACCTGTTTTTGGTGTGGAGTCTGCTTTGTATCCCGTGGGTGGTTGCCCTCCCGTTCGCCCCGCTGTACCTGGTCGCCATCACGCTGATGAACGTGACCTTCATTACCTACACCCAGCAGATCGGGATAGAGCTGACCTTTCTAGTGACCGGCATGCTGCTCTTCGGGTTTAACCTGCTGTGTTGGTTGTTGCTTTGGTCGGGGTTCCGGTCTAAGCCGAGTTTTCGGTGGCTGTTGCAGCTGGTTGCCTTCTGGGCGGTCATTGTCGCTACCGTGAACGTGAGCGCGGGGGCCTACGACGATTACCCGCGTCAACTGTTGTTTACGGCGCTGTTCGCCGTGCTTGCCTACGCGGGATGGGTATTGCTGGCATTGCGGCAACGGTCAATCTATTACCTGGCCCTAGTGGGTGGGGGAAGCCTGGTGACCCTCACCTTCCTGCTGCTCCGCTGGGCGGATTTCCTCAACAGCTTTTTCCTTGCAGGGCTGTTGATCCTGCTCGGCGTGACCGCCCTCGTGCACTACCTCAATCGCCTAAACAGCAGCTGGAATGGATAAGGAGCTGATCACCGCATTGCAGGCACGGGCCAGGGTACCTTTTACGGTGCGGATGGAAGCGCTGGCCGCCGACGAGGCCGAATGGCAGACCACCGAAAACAGCGACCAGGCGCTGCGGGTGTTGTCGGGAATGGGGGGCGTTTTGTCCAGCCTGCTGTTCCTGCTGTTCCTCTGGCTGGCCGACCTGCTCGCCCGCCCGGTGGTCTCGGTGTTGCTGGGGGTGGTGCTGATCGTAGCCACCATCCTGCTCGGCCGCACCCGGCGGCAGGCATTTCTGGCCACGGCCACGGTATGCGGCTACCTAGTTGGCGTGGGATTGATCATGGTGGGGTTACCTCCTTCCATACCTACGGCTTACCTGGTGGTGCCGGTGCTGATCATCGCGCTGGCGACCGGCCTGTTCACCCGCAACTACTATCTCATTCTTTTGGCTACGGTATCCGTTCCGGGTTGCCTGATCTTTTTGCATTACGTCCTTCGGCAACCGCTTTGGACGTGGCTTGCCCTCGCCGTTTGCGCGGCGGGGCTCTTGTTACTGGCGTTGGGCGAGCACCGGATGATCCACGATCGGCGGTTTTCGCCACTGCGTTCCGGCCTGGCCATCGGCTTTTTGCTGACCCTGATCTGGTTCCGGTGGGCGGGGGTGCTCTTTCCGGCGATCGGAGGAATGGCCACGGTGCTGCCCCTCTTCGGTGGCTGCCTGTTGCTGCTCCTGGTGAGCTTCCGCAATCAACACCTCCTCGGCGTCGGCCTTGCCGTGGCGGGGCTGTTTTACTTCACGGTCCAGTATTATTACGACCTGCGGTGGGATCTGCTGAACAAATCCGTATTCCTGATGGGTACGGGAGCCGTCCTACTAGCCGCCTATGGGGTGCTGCACCGCATGAATATCCACCAGCATGACTAGCCTGAGACGCGGTACGTTGATCTTCGGCATCCTGGCCGTGCTGGGTTACACCGCCTGGTTCGTCTACGACAAAGAGCGGATCCTGGCCGAAGGGGAACTGGTGCTGTTCGAACTGGCGCCGGTCGACCCCCGCTCCCTGCTCCAGGGCGATTACATGCGCCTGGCTTACGAGATCGACGCCGGGCTGAGTCGGGAAACCTTACCCCCCGGCGGATACCTGGTGTATACGCTGGACGACACGGGCGTTGCCCGCTTCCGGCGGATCCAAAGCAAGCTGACACCGCTACGAGAGGCGGAAGGGCTGATTCAATTTCGGCGCCGGCGCGCAGGATCGATCCGCAACGGAACCATTCGGCTCGGTGCGGAGAGTTACTTCTTCGAGGAGGGCAGCGGGGATCGGTTCGCCCGGGCGCAGTACGGCGGCATGCGCATCGACGGCCGGGGCCGGGCGGTGCTCGTCGGGTTATGGGATGAGGATCGGCAACTTATCCGCTAATTTCCTGCTCCCCGCGCTCGATCCCGAGGTAGCGGTCGATGAGGGTATGGCCCCAGTAAATCACCGGGGTGAGCACGACGGCCATAAAGAACTTGAAGGCGTACTGTACGGTGGCTACCGCCAGCAGCCGCGACCAGGGCCACGGTTCCGCCACTCCCCCGAATAGCTGGGGCCCGAGCATAAAGGCGATGTAGAGCACGATAAAGCTATCGACCAGTTGGCTCACCAGGGTAGAGCCGGTAGCCCGTAACCATAAGCGGCCGTTCCCCGTCCGCTCCCGGATCCGGTGAAAAACGAATACGTCGGTCAGCTGGGCCACCAGAAAGGCCGTTAGCGAGCCTACGATGATGAAGAGCCCCTGACCGAAGGTTACCCGGAAGGCCGCCTGGTTATCGGGAATGCCCTGCTCCTGCGCTCCGGCGCGCCACCATTCCGCCGGCTCCAGCTGGATCGCCAGGAAGATCATCAGGAAGGCGTAACCGATGAGCACCACCGTAAAGTAGCTCAGCAAGCGGACGCCGCGTTCGCCGTAGTATTCATTGAGCAGATCGGTAATGACGAAAACCACCGGCCACAGCAGTACCCCCGCGCTGAACTGCAGGGCCCCGATCTCCCCGAAGAGATTGAAGTTCCAGGGCGAAAGCCCGAGGGTGGTTTCGAGGGCGAAAATCTTTACCCCGATGAGCTCGGCGACCAGGGCATTGGCCACGAAAAACCCCGCCAGATAGACGTAAAGCCGGCTGGAGCGGCGGTCGACAACATCGCGAACTAGTTCCAAAGGATTGAGGGATTAAGGACGACGGGCAAACGCCTGGAGGGTAACTTGCCGTCTGTTAAGGTAGATTCTTCCCGCATGCGCCACGCCCTTTTTTTCTCCCTGCTGATCTCGGTTTGTACGCTGCGGGGCCAAAATTATGAAGATCGAATCAACCGGGAGGTAGTGATCGGCGATACCACCCAAACCCACCAGGTCATCCTGCGCGACTACAGTCGTTTGCGGGGAACGGTAACCGAGGTACGCAGCGACAGCTTCTTCCTTAAGGTGGCTTCCGTGCCGGAATCCCTGGCCATACCTACCGACGCGCTGCGACACCTCGGCCTGTACCGGCCGGAGCGCTCGCCGGAGCTCGTATCGCCCCGCCCCGCGCGCGAAATTGCCGATCTGGACGACCTGACGCTGGTGCGGACCGCCCTACCCTTTGCCACCGATCGGCGCTTCCAAACGGTGATGCTCGCCTACAATGCCATCGAATGGCGGTTCGGAGAACACTTCGAGATCGGTACGGGCATTGCCGGTCCGCTGGGCGTCCTCTTCAACCAACGGTACCGAACGTCGCTAACACCCTATTTACACGTGGGCTTAAGCAACGAGCTGTTACTGTTTCCCCTCATCGGCAGCAGCGCGGATTTCCCGGTGGTGGGTGACCTCACTACCCTGCTGACGGTGGGCAATGCCACCCAGTTCTTCAATGCCGGCGTCGGACTTTTCTACGGTGGCGGGGGCAATGATGGCCCCACCTACAATTACCGGGTGGGCGCGGGAGTACGGGTAAGCCGGCGCGTCCACCTGTACGGGGAAATGCTGGGCTACTTCGACCCCTTCGACGGCTTTGGTCTCCTGCCGTCCCTGAACGTAGCCGTTGCCAAACGGCGGCACCGCTGGTCGTACGGGATCATGAGCGTCTTTCTCGATTCCGAATTTAACCCCGCCGTACCGATTCCGTACATCAGTTACACCGTCTACCATTAGCACACTAGCTTTGCGGCCGTGCAAGCGATAATCGGAACCGACCCCGCCGAGGCCGCACGACGCCTCGCCGCCGGCGAGCTCGTGGCCCTTCCCACCGAAACAGTATACGGCCTCGGCGGTAACGCGCTGGACCAGACCGCCGTAGCCAATATCTTCCAGGCCAAAAACCGGCCCCGTTTCGACCCCCTCATTCTGCATCAGTCGGATGCCGACCGGATCCTGCGCTACGCCCGCCACGTGCCCGCCGCCGCGCGGCTCCTGGCCGATGCCTGCTGGCCGGGGCCGCTCACCCTGGTGCTGGAAAGGGTAAAGACCATCCCCGACCTGGTCACCTCCGGCCTGGATACCGTTGCCTTGCGCGTGCCGGACCACCCGCTTACCCGCGAGGTACTCGGACGGCTCGACTTTCCGGTGGCGGCACCAAGCGCCAACCCCTTCGGCTACGTCAGTCCCGTGACGGCCACCCACGTCGCCGATCAACTCGGTGAACGGGTAGATTACATCCTGGATGGGGGGCCGTGCGCCGTCGGCCTCGAAAGCACCATCGTGACCTTCGCTCCGGACGGAACACCCGTAGTGTTACGCAAGGGCGGAACGCCGGTGGAGGCCCTGGAAGCCCTACTGCAACGGCCCGTGACCGTGCGGACCCACGGTAGTAGCCGCCCCGAAGCCCCCGGGATGCTACTGCGACACTATGCTCCGGGGCTAAGCCTTCTCCTGGTGGAATCGTCCCCCGGACCCGGCACGCCGGAGCGCGCGGTAGTCCGCTTCGGGGAAGCCGCGAAGAACGCCTACGAATACTCGCTTTCGGAATCCGGCAATCTCGAAGAGGCCGCCCATCGCCTTTTTCATACCCTACGGCAACTGGACGCGGCCGGCTTCGGGGAGGCTGTCGTACAAACGGTGCCGGAGCGCGGGCTGGGCCTGGCGATTAACGATCGACTGCGCCGCGCGGCGCGGTAGCGAATTGCCTTAACAATCCACCCGTTGCCGCGTTTTGGGAATTGCAACCGACCGTACTATGCGTATTTTTTCTGCTTTGCTCCTCCTCGTCCTTACTGCCTGTGGCTCGGATCCAGCGCTGACCGACGCACAAGTCTCCGCCCTGGAGGGGCGTTGGGAATTGGTGGAAGCTCGCCGCGACAACGTCAAGACCGGGGTGCTGGAAGGCCTGTACTTCGACTTCGGGGCCGACGCTGCCTTCGAAACCAATCTTTTGGCCGAGGACACCCAGTCCGGCTCCTACCAGCGGGAAGGAGAAGAGATTACCACCAGCGAAGTGGATCCGGCCCTCACCTACGAAATAGTAGCCCTGGAAGGAAACCGGCTACTGCTGCGGTCGCGCTACCAGGGCTTTCTTTTCGACTTCGATTTGGAACGGGCCGGGCCGGATCCGGCGGATCCGGCTACGGAGGAGTAACTAGCGCAAAAAGTAATGCTGGAGGTCGCCTACCGTCTCGATCTGGTTGGCTTCTTCCTCGGTGAGGTAGTATTCCAGCCCGCTTTCCAGGCTGGCAAGCAGGAGCTCGATATCCATCGTATCGAGGAAAAGATCTTCCCGCAAGCGGGTAAAGGAGTGGAGGCGGTTATTGGGTAACCGCAACTCGCTGCTCAGTTTATGCATCAGGTTGGTGGCGGTGCGGTGAGGTTGGGACACGGCCGGTAGGGCGGAGGCGTTCATAGCAATCATTTAGGGCCGTAGCGCGGCTTTCGGGTAGTTAAGCGAATATTCGCTGGAGAGAACGCAGGCGGGTAATGAAGCGTTGCCTCGACTCTAAAATTTCTTCCGAATCAAACCGTTAAGTGTCTTCACGCATTCCCTTCGGGCGAATGGGTTGTCCCTGAAGCCGATAATCGAATGTTATTATGAGTGATTTTGCCGGGCTGGAACGTCAAGCCCCCCGCCGATGGAATACCGAGCCCTTCGGCGAAAATAGCTGGACCATGTTCAAGGTCATCAGCGAATTCGTGGAAGGTTTCGAAGTAATGAACCGCATCGGTCCCTGTGTAAGCATCTTTGGTTCCGCCCGTACCAAGCCCGACCACAAATACTATAAGGTCGCGACCGAGATCGGCCGGCTGCTCGTACGCGAGGGCTACGGCATCATCACCGGCGGAGGCCCCGGTATCATGGAAGCCGGCAACAAAGGCGCCCACGACAGCAAGGGGGCCAGCATCGGCCTGAACATCGACCTGCCGTTCGAACAGAGCAGCAATGCGTACGTCGATCACGATAAGGACATCGATTTCCGCTACTTTTTCGTCCGCAAGGTCATGTTTGTCAAGTACGCTCAGGCTTTCGTTTGTTGCCCCGGCGGCTTCGGTACGATGGACGAACTCTTCGAGGTGCTGACCCTCATCCAGACGAAGAAGATCAGCCCCGTACCGGTGATTCTGGTGGGAACGGAGTACTGGTCGGGCCTGCGCGACTGGATCTTCAACACGATGTCCGAGCGGGAGAAGACCATCAGCCCGGAAGACATGGACCTGATCCCGATCGTCGATACGCCGGAGGAGGTGCTGGCGATCATCCAGGAATTTTACGACGAAAAGGGCGGGCGGCTGGAGCCGAATTACAAACTTTAATCCGCCTCCGTGGCCGGCTCGGGTTCCACTTCGTAGATATTCTTCTTTTGCAGCAGGCGGGATGCGTGCTTGATCGCCCGCCGGTGGCCGAAGATGTCGCGGGCGATCTGCGACCGGTCGTGCGGGTTTTCGATGTGCCGGCGCGCATCCCGCAACAGGGCAGCTATTTCCCGCTGGACAAACAAGCGGTAACTCAGGCTGGCGGCCGCCATCTCCAGTAAATGGTACAGCATTTGGAATAGCCGACGCACGACCAGCGGATCCTCCTTCGCGTAGCACCGCATTTCCGACATCAGGGTACGGAGCACCTCCTCATAGCTGTGCCGCGAAAACCAGATTTCGCCACCTTCCTCGCAACGGTAATAATTGTAAAGGGGTACGTGCATCATCTTTCCCAGTACCTCGGTCTGCCGATCGATGACCATCAAAGCGGTACCGGGGTCGTTGATCCCCGGGGAAAGCGCTTTCAGGGCGATCTCGGTCAGTTGCTTTAAGTTGGGTAAATACCAGTCATCAAACTGGTCACGAATGGGTTCCACCGCCGAAAGCACGTCTTCCACCTTCTCGTCATCCAGTACATGCTGCGATTGCAGGAGGGGTAAGCCTTTGGGTACGTACTGCCCCTTGCTAACGCCGATGTAAAAGCGGGTTGCATTCTCCTGGGCTAGCTTAGCCAGGGTGTCGTGATCGACGGAGCCGACGTAGCCGCTGATCGGCGAAGGGATGACGAACCATTCCGCCACGTCTTCCGGCACCCCCTGCTCCGAGTAGCCGCGATCCCCAAGCTTGCACTGGCTCTCCAGACTTTCCATGGCATCCCGGGCGGAGGCATCAATGATGCTATCTACCTGAATTTTTTTAGTGATCGCCGTTACGAAGTAGACGAATAGACACAGGCATACAACCCCGAAAAACACGCATACCAGGATGGAAAAATTCGGAATTGAATACCCCTCATTGCTACGGATAGACAACAAGACGGTGATCGTCAGTACAATCGTGGCCAGGTTGAGGCCCATGACGAACTGCAGGGAGCGATCGCCGGTCAGCTTGGGTAGCAGGCGGGGGCTATAGCTACTGGCTACCTGGTTGAGCAGGATCATGATCTGGGAAAAAGTGAACACCGTCAGGGTAATCAGCCCCCCCACGAACATTCCCAAAATGGTACGCGCAGTGTCCTGGCTCGTAATCGCGAGCGCGGGCAGCCATTCGCCGGTGAGGTCGCTGACGTTCGTGTTATTCTCCAGCCAAAAGAAGACGTAGCCGAAGACCACGGCAGTGAAGATCATGGGTACGGGCAGAAAGGCTACGCTGCGCACGGCTTCCTTCCCGTAATTCTCCAGGGTGCGGTATAATTTTTTTATGCCGGGATGCTTCACGCTCCGTTCGTTTATGTTTCCCGCAGCGCGCGGAGAATGTCTGCCACGGCCGGGCAGATCAGGGTGTTCCTCAGCGTCAACGGAAGGATGGACAACATGTTTTTCCGGTCGGTGTGCGGGTACTCCCGGCAGGCTCGTGGACGCGCTTCGTACACGGAGCAGTAGTTATCGGCACCCAGGAAGGGACAGGGAGCGGTATTCAGCACGTAATCCCCCTCTCCGTCCAAATGCAGGTGTTGTTCCACCAGTTCCGCCGGCCGGATACTGAGGTGGCGGGCCAGTCGGTCGATATCGATATCGCGGAAGATCGGGCTGGTCGTTTTACAGCAGTTGGCGCACTCCAGGCAGTCGATCTCCGCGAAGGCCCGGTGGTGTTCGTCGTGCACCCGTTCGTCGAGGTCCTTAGGGGGCCGGGCACGGGTCCGGGACACCCACTTCTTGTTGGCCTTATACGCGTGGCCGGCCCGTTCGAGTGCTTTGGTTACCTCCATGATTACACGGCGATCGGGGCCCGGATCGCGGGCCAGGGGTCGTAATCGAGCAGCTCGATGTCATCGAACTGAATAGCGAACATCGAAGGGGCTGCTTCGGCGATCCGTAGCCGGGGTAGGGCGCGCGGGGCGCGGGAGCGTTGCAGTTCGGCCTGCTCCAGGTGATTTTGGTAAAGATGGGCATCGCCCAGGGTATGCACGAAATCACCTACCTCCAACCCGCATTCCCGCGCTACGAGGTGCGTCAGCAAGGCGTAGCTGGCAATATTGAAGGGAACGCCCAGGAAGACATCGGCCGAACGCTGGTACATCTGGCAGCTTAGGCGGCCTTCGGCTACGTAGAACTGAAACAACGTATGGCAGGGGGGGAGGCCGGCCTTGACCATTTCGGGAATTTCGGCCGGGTTCCAGGCCGTAACGATGTGGCGGCGGCTATCGGGATTCTTACGGATATTCGCTACTACCTCCCGCAACTGGTCGACGCCGTTGAAGTTGCGCCACTGTCTGCCGTAGACCGGACCGAGCTCGCCCCACTCGTCGGCAAAGGCCTCGTCTTCCGCGATCCGGGCGGTGAAGGCCTTCATTTCCGCTTTCCATTCCGCACTGTGTTTAGGAATGTCGGCTGCCCTGCCGGTCGCTTCGAGATAATGCTGAAAGGGCCATTCGTTCCAGATGCGCACGCCATGACGCACGAGGTACCGGATATTGGTATCCCCGCGGATAAACCATAGTAGTTCGTGCACGATGCTCCTCCAGTGCACCTTTTTGGTGGTTACCAGGGGAAAGCCGTCCCGTAGGTCGTACCGGGTTTGGTAGCCGAATACCGAGCGGGTGCCCGTGCCCGTGCGATCGCCCTTTCCGACGCCTTCCCGCAAAATATGACCCAGGAGATCGAGGTATGCCTGCATGGCTTCGTGTTTATGCCACCCCGCCGCGGAATGAGCCGGAAAGGTAAAACTATCGTGGCGGATTCCTGCTTTAAGAGCTTGTTTGTACAATTGACGCAACATGAACCCCAATATATTTTCCGGCAAAACGGCCATTGTTACCGGAGCGGCAACCGGGATCGGGCTGGCCATCGCCGAGTACCTCATTTGCCGTGGCGCGACGGTCGTGGTGAACGATCTCGACGCCGAGCGCACCGAAAGCGAGGTAGCCAAGCTCAACCGGAACGGACCGGGAAAGGCGGTGGTGTGTGCCGGTGACGCCAGCCGGGTTGATTTCGTGCGGGAAATGGTGGCCTACGCCGCGAATATTCCGGACAGCCGGCTGGAACTGGTGGTGGCTAATGCGGGGCTCACCGAATTCGGCAGCTTTTTCGACTTTTCGGAAGCGAGCTTCGATAAGGTGGTCGGCCTAAATCTCAAGGGCACGTTCTTCCTTACCCAGGCCGCGGCCCGCTACTTCCGCGAACAGGGCTCCGGAGGGCGAATCGTCCTCATCGGATCGACGGTGGGCAACCGGGCGTACCCTAATCTGGTGGCCTATGGGATGTCAAAGGCGGGCATTGCTATGCTGGCGGAACAGCTGACGCTGGAGCTGGCTCCCCTGGGCGTGACCGTCAATACCGTCTCTCCCGGCGCCACCCTCACCGAGCGGACCGCGGAGGAGGAGCCCGACTACGCGGGGGTATGGTCTAAACTCAACCCCGACGGTCGGGTAGGCCTTCCGAAGGACGTTGCCGCAGCGGTCGGCTTTTTCCTCGGGCCAGGCGCCGCACACATCACCGGGCAACAGATACTGGTGGACGGAGGGTGGTCGAACTACTCCGCTTCGCCCTTCTTCGTGGACACCATTCTGGAGGCGGATAAAAAAGAAGAGGTCTAGCTTCACAATTTACGGCCTTACACGTTCACCCATTTGAAACATCTCACTAATTCAAGCCAACTATGCGATTTAAGACCATTCCTAGCCTTCTGCTCTGCGGCCTCCTTTTCGCAGTGGGTTGCAACACCGCCTCTAACGGATCGAGCGAGGAAACTGCCACCACCCCTTCTACGACTCCGGGCGGAGCCACCAGTGAAGCGGACATGCAGGGCAACGGCCAGTACACCACTACCACCATCGACACGACCATCAAAAGCCCCCGCAAGGAGCTGACCGGTACCATTGATGGCGTACAGGTCACCATCAACTACGGTAGTCCCTCCGTCAACGAGCGGACCATCTTCGGTGATCTGGTGCCCTACGGACAAGTATGGCGCACGGGTGCCAACGAAGCCACGCGCATTACTTTCTCCGAAGACGTATTGTTCGGTGAAGAGCAAAGCCCGGTTCCCGCCGGCACCTATTCCCTCTTTACCCTGCCGAACAGCAAGGAAGACTGGACCATCATCCTGAATAAAACGGCCGACCAGTGGGGCGCCTACGACTACTCGGAGGGCGACGACCTGGTACGGGTGAAGGGGATGTCGGAACCAGCCGCCACGCCGGCCGAACGCATGGACTTTGCCCTCGATGGTGGCGAGATCGAACTGATGTGGTCCGACCTGGTCGTCAGTTTCCCGGTTAACCCCGCTGCCCGCTAGCTTTTCCTATCTGCCACCGGAGCCACCGTCCCCTTTGTTGCCCCGGCCGAAAATATCGCGCCCCTCGCTTGGTTTAGGTACCTCGCGGGGGGCTTCTTCGTATTTATGGGTGAATACCTGCTCTTTTTCCAGCCACTGTCCCCGGTCGTCCATTTCCAACAGGTGGTAGCTGCCGTCCGGAACCTGTACCGGGCCCTCGCCGTTGCTGCCCGGCATCATGATCAGGTTTTCGTAGAGAATCCCCCCCAGTTCGCTATCCTCCCGTAGCGCCACGGTAGCCTCGGCCGCATACTCCAGAATGATGCGCGCCCGGTCGGCGAGCAACAGCCCCGAATCCGTGTAGGTCGTGAAGACCGGCAAACCAAAACGGGGGGCCCCATCCGCATCGAAGCGCACTACGTCCAGGATCTTGCGTCGCCGGAAGGCCCCGTAGCTATCGTACCCGAGAACGAAGTAATAAGGTTTGCCCTCGTAGGTACCGCCGGGCACCACGTCGTAAACGGCGTATCCTAACCAGTTGTCGGCACCGACCACCGCGTTTTCCGGATTTTCGAGCCAGGAGTCGCCGCGATCCACCAAGGGGGTTAACGCCAGCGTGTCGGCCCGGCGCTGGATCGCTCCGAAGTGGCGGTACTGGTCGCGATCGATGTTCAGCTCCCAGGTGAAGACGCGAAAGGTGCTATCCGGCGCGTACTGAATGCTCAGGCCGGGCAGGGCAGCGAAGGAGTAGGTGAAGGAATGGGGGCGATCGAGGGTCTGGACCAATTCCTTGATCAGGTCGCGGGTGGCCTGGAAGCGTGCCTGCTGGGAACTATCGGCATAGACGACCTGTAGGAGATCGGCCATCCGCGACTCTCCCTCGACCATGGCCGCGCGGTCGGATTCGGTAAGGGATTGCGCCGAAACGGCAGGGGCCAACCAGGCCGTCAGCAGGGCGAAGAAAAACGGTTTGAGCATGTCCATAGGTAGTCGGTAAATCAGCTATAAGACGTTGCAGCCCCCCGGAAAGTATGACCCGGCCACCTACATTTGCAATATGATAACAGTCGACTTTTCGAATCGCACCGCATTGATCACCGGGAGTAGCCGCGGCGTGGGCCGGGCCACCGCCCGGATACTGGCCGAAGCGGGAGCCCGCGTTTGCGTTCACTACTACCGCGGCCTGGCGGAAGCGGAGGAAGTAGTGGCTTCGCTACCGGGTAGTGGCCATGCCGTGCTGCAGGCGGATATGTCGGACCCGCACGCTGCCCGCGAACTGGTGGACCGGGCGGTAGCGCAATTCGGACAACTCAGCATCCTGGTGAATAACGCCGGCGTTTTCCTCCCCCACCCCGTGGACGGGAGCCTGGCATTCGAGGATTGGCTGAACGTCTTTCAACGAACGCTGAACACCAACCTGGTCGGCCCGGCGGCGGCATCCTTTCAGGCTATCCAGCATATGCGCGGCCAGGGCGGGGGTACGATCGTTAACGTCGGCAGCCGGGGTGCCTACCGCGGTGAGGCCGGGCAGGTGGGCTACGGCGCCGCGAAGGCGGGACTGCACAGCCTAAGCCAGTCCCTGGCCCGGGAGGTAGGCACCGACAATATCACGGTGCACGCGGTCGCGCCGGGCTTCATCGAAACGGCCATGGCCCGACCCCACCTGCAGGGAGAAGCCGGTGAGGCGGTGAAGGCCCAAAGCCCGCTCAACCGGGTAGCGACGGTGGAAGAAGTAGCCCGGGCTATCCTTTACCTGGCCAGTCCGGAGGCCGTATTCACCACCGGCTCCGTACTCGATCTCAACGGAGCAAGTTACCTTCACTAAATAATGGAGGAGGCTGGCCTGTACGACATTTCGGAAACGTTCATCTACCATTTCGCCGAATGGATCAAGTTGGGCGTGGAACTGTGCGGCGTACTGGTCATCGCCTGGGGTGTGCTGGCTTCCCTCTGGTTGTACGCCTCCCGCATCTTTACCCGGGCGGAACAGGACTTCGTCGCGCTGCGGCTCACCCTGGCCCGTTACCTCATCGTAGCGCTGGAATTTCAGCTCGCGGCCGATATCATCAGCACGGCCATCGCTCCCGACTGGGATCAGATCGGCAAACTGGCTTCCATTGCCACCATCCGCACCGTCCTGAATTACTTTCTTCAACGGGAAATCGACCAGGAAGTAGAAGCTGTTCGCAGTGGAGACCGGGAGACCTTTGAATCTCGCATGGACGAAGCGAAGGATACGCCGACGGATACGTAACGATCAGCCTACCGCCTCGATGTAGCTGCTGTCGAGCGGCTCCTGGACCGTAACCTCCCAGCTTCCCCTAGTATCCCGCACCGCCCGGAACCGCGTAGTGGCGCGGGAGCTGAAGTAAACCCATTCCTCCACGGGTGTTTCACCGGAAGCCGACTGCCGCAGTCCCCGTGCGTGGGATAGCTGGTAATACCGTTCCTCGCCGTTCCGGAGCGAAGCCGGCGGTTCGAAGGCCTGAAATCCCAGCATTTTCCGCTCGTCCGCGTCGAGGGGGCGCTCCGCGAAGTAGATCCACTGGTTTCCGTCCGGGTGGGTGTAAAACTGCCGTGATGCCCCTTTCTCCTGTGGTGTCGCGGTCAATACCCTGGACGGTCGCTGCTCCCCTGCCCCGGTCCACTCGAAGCGTTCAACATCCGCCAGGCGGTAGGGTACGTCCTTCACCCGAAACAGGGCACCGACCGGGGCGTGGCAAAGCGCAAAACCGTAGGCCAAGTGGTCCGAATGATGTTCCTCCGTGAAAACCGGCGCGGGAGTCGGTAGCTGCGTGGAATCGGCGGTACCGTACGCTTCCTTTCCCACTTGCTCCATCTGCTGCCGTACGTCGGCGGGAATGATTTTCTTCAGTAGGCCGAGATCCGGCAATTCAAAGCGTTCCTCGACGGGAGCATCCCTGATTTGGAGGTAATCTTCAATGGTTCGTTCGATTTCCTCCCCCACTGCCCTATCGGAGATTCCCCCAATCAACTTAAACGCTTCCTGGGCCCGGGTACGGAGTTGAAGGGCGTACAACTGCGTGACCTTGTTTCCCGATTTCATCGTGCCCGCGCTTTGGAGATAAAGCTGTTCGACTTCCCGGCTGCTGATGTTTTCGTTAGTCCGGAAGGTGGGTAGCGGGCCGTGCTGAACGACCAGCTGGTGACTGTCCACCGTGATTTCGGTCCGGTTAAGCAAAAGGCATAAGCCGTAGTACACTACGCCCAGGCCGATGAGTAAATGCACGCTGATCGCCAGTCCGGCTCCCCCGAGGAGCGACAACAGCAGTATTCCGTTCCAGACCGCGGCGAAGAGCAGCAGGAAGTAAGCTGCGGTGCCGCGCCAGCGGTATCGGATGTAAAGCTGGTTGGACCGCCGATCGATCTCCAGATTTTCTCGTTTCAACATGGGAATGAAAATAGGGCGAATGATGGAAGATTCCCATTCTATTCCCCTGAGGTCCGGTCGTGTTACTATCGTTAATGAGGAAGCGGTCTTCGGAGACTACGGCCACGGCAGCGGGCAAGGTGTTTGGCAGTCCGACCGGGGTAAACGTCAGGGGATGGCTGAGACTCCCGCGCCCCGGCGCCCTACCCCTCCCCCCGATTTTTCAGACCATTGTTTTCTCCGAAGGTGACAAAGGCGGGCCCGGTTCCGTCCGGCAAGCAAACGATAGCTCCTTTAGCCCTACCTCCTTCCCTTACGATTTATGAACCCGGTGCCCGGCGACCGACATATACCAGGAAAACAGCGCGAACCGATGGCCGACAAAACAAAGGAGGACATTTATCAAGAATTCCGGGGTGCCGTCAACATGGCGCCTAAGGAGCTGGAAGAATGGCTCGACACGGAGGAAAGCAAGTCGGTCGGCGACAGCGATTCCGGAGAAAGTACCGGTCACCAAAGCGGCCGGAAGATCGTCCGGATCAAGCGTAAGAAAAAGGACGACCTTAGCGGGGCCGATTACGATCATATGGAAAAGGTAATCGGCTACGTCCACCGCCACCTCGCTCAGCGGCCGGACGGAGACGTTGCGGACACTAAGTGGACCTATAGCCTCAAGAACTGGGGCCACGATCCTACGAATTAGCCTTTAGCCTTCGCCCTATCCCCGCTCTCCCTACTATGCACCGAACCGGCCTATTGCTTCTTTTACTCTACGCGCTTATTCCGGGACTGGCACGAGCCCAATCCACCTACGAAGGTCAGATCACCGTCATCCGCGACATGATTGAGCGCCGGCAGTATACCCAGGCCAGGATACAGAGCGAAGCCCTCATCGAAGCCGGTCGTCAACAACGACTCGACGAGGTGGAAGGGTACGGGCACTACTTGCTCGGACGCGTGCTGTTGCAAAACCCCGACGCGAGCTCGAAATCGCGCGTGGAAGGCATCCAGGAATTGCGTCTCGCTTCCCGCCGCTTTGGTGCCGCCGGCCAGGTCGCGCTGGTGGACAGCATCTCGGTGACGCTCGAGCGGCTTGTCGCGGCCAACCCCGGGGACTACTCGGTTCCCGCCCTTCCCGCCGGCAGCGTGCCCCTGGTCACCCCTACCCCGGAAGCCCTCGACGAAACGGCCCTCAACGCCATCGTGGCGTTGCAAAGCGCGGAGATCGAAGCGCTCAACGACAGCCAGCTTCGGCAACTGCTGCGGATCCAGCAACAAGATATAGCCCTCGATTCCTTCAAATTCCAGGTGCTGAACGACAGCTTCCGGCTCATGCGACAGCAAATGCAACTGGAGGAACAGCGGTCTCT
The DNA here is from genome assembly GCF_002934605.1 of Neolewinella xylanilytica. GTDB lineage: Bacteria > Bacteroidota > Bacteroidia > Chitinophagales > Saprospiraceae > Neolewinella > Neolewinella xylanilytica. The sequence continues at coordinate 936,221 of NZ_PTJC01000006.1, read as the reverse complement.
GACCCGGGAGGAGGTGCAGCGCCGCAATTTCTTCATTGTGCTGGCGCTCGGTATCCTGGTGGCCCTGGCGTTGCTTTACCTGCGGTACCGTTCCTCCCAGCGCTACCAGGTGCGGATCCGGGACGCCCAGCAACGGTCTGACGAACTGCTCCTAAACATCCTACCCCAGTCCGTGGCCCGGGAACTAAAGGATACCGGAAAGGCTACCGCCCGCCGGTACGAGCAGGCCACCGTCATGTTTTCCGACTTTGAGGGCTTCAGCCGGATCGCCAGCTCGCTCGATCCGGAGCAACTGGTGGCCGACCTAGATCGCACCTTCCGGGCCTTCGACGAGATCGTAGAGCGGCACGGGCTGGAGAAAATCAAGACGATCGGTGACGCCTACATGTGCGTCGGTGGCGTACCGGAGGCCGACCCGGACAACGCCGCCCGCGCCGTTCGGGCCGCCATCGAGATTCAGGACTATTTAAGTACCCAGGATAAATTCCGGGCCAGGATCGGCATCCACAGCGGACCGGTAGTGGCCGGCGTAGTGGGCCGCGACAAGTTCGCCTACGACATCTGGGGGGATACGGTCAATCAGGCAGCACGGCTGGAAGCGGCCGGCAAGCCGGGCGAAGTGACCCTCAGCCGCATCACCTGTGAGCTATTGGGCGATGACTTCGACTGCGAGCTCATCGGCACCTTTACGGCTAAGAATATCGGTGAAATGGATCGTTACCGAGTCCGGAGCAGCCGGCTGACAAAAAATCCGTCGTAGCCGTCCCGCTGGGGCAAAAAGCTTTTGCTTTCTTCCAACACCCAGTCTTTGCCTTCTTCCGAATTCAGAAAATGGTCGACCCGCTCACTGTTCTCTCGGGGAAGTATGCTACAGGTAGCGTAGACCAGCTTACCTTCCGGGCGGACCATCCGGGAATAGCTGGACAGGATTCCATCCTGCTCCGCCACCACCCGGTCGATGGTCTCCGGCGAGAGTTTCCACTTGGCATCGGGGTTACGGCGCAGAACCCCGAGCCCGGTACAGGGTACGTCGAGCAGCACGCGGTCTGCTTTGCCGGTCAGCCGCTTGATGATTTTGGTGGTCGTGATGGGCCGGGTTTCCAGGTTGGTTACCCCGTTGCGGCGGGCGCGGCGCTTGAGCTCGTCCAGCTTCCAGCCGTGGATGTCCATACTCAGCAAGCGCCCCTTATTTTCCATCAGGGCGGCCAGGTGCAGGCTCTTTCCGCCGGCTCCCGCGCAGGCATCGATCACCAGCTGGCCGGGTTCGACCTGGAGGGCGGGGGCCGCCTGCTGGCTGCTGTAGTCCTGGACTTCAAAAAGGCCGTTTCGGAACGCGTGGGTACGGAACAAATTCTTCCGCTCGGTGACGATCAGGGCATCTTCGGCGAGGGGTTTCACCTTGATGCCGTCCTTGGCCAGCTCCCGGGTCACCCTATCCGGATCGGCCTGCAAGCGATTCACCCGCAGCACCACCGGTGCCTGGTCGTTGAGCGCGGCGATGGTGGCCGGCCACGCTTCGCCGAGCTGCTCGGTCCCGACCGCATCCATCCAGTCGGGGATGCTCTCCCGGAGGACGCGCTGCTCGCGGGCCTCCGCCAATTGTGCCCCGAGCGTTTCCGCGTCCAGACCGGCAAATTCCCGCCATTCCGGTAAGGTATACCCGGAAGCCAGCAGGTGAATGCCGATCAACCGCCACCAGTCGCTCTTGGACTGGGGCTCGCCACCGGCCAGGTGGGTGTACAGCCGGTAGTAGCGGACGATGCCGTAGGTATGCTCGGCAATGAAGGCCCGGTCCTGGCTGCCCCGCCGCTTGTCGGCCTTGAGGACCCGGGCGATCTCCTTGTCGGCGTAGGCCCCCTCCCGGAAGATGTTCTGGAGGGCTTCGGCGATGGCTTGGATTTGGGCGGCGTAGAATTTCAATTGGTGAAGGTTTGAATTAATGAATTACTGAATGGCAACACGTGACTGCGTCATCGGATGCACGCATTCAGTAATTCACTAATTCAACGAGTACCCAACTGGGCGGACGAGCTTCGCTCGGCAGACCAGTTGGGCCCTACTCCACCGTGGAACCGTTAATCGTAGTCCCGAACATGATGGCATTCATGAACAGCCGGTTCGTACCGTACCAGAAGCCCCGAAAGTTGGGGTTACTGGCAAAGGAAATCGTCCGTCCGCCGCGGCTGCCGCTGACGATGACGGCGGCGCTGCCGGCGGCCTTCTGGGCGAAGCCACGGGGGCTGTAGCCGCTGATGAGGGGCTCATCGGCGTAGCGGACGGGGGTGGCGTAGATGTTCTCGGCGGGCTCGTAGAGGAGGGTGCCGCTGCGGAAGACGGGGATCTCCTCCCGCTTCATGCCGAAGAGCAGCGGGTGCGTCAGGTCGGCTACGGTGCGGTAGATGGATCCGCCCAGCACCTGCCCGCCGCGGTCCCGCTCGGCCTTTTCGTAGGGGCGCTGGGTAATGGCGCTGTCGGGGTCGCTGGTTTTGCGTTCGGTAAGGTTGGCCAGGCCGTTCTTCGCCGCCCAAGTGCCGGCCCGCTCTACGGTGATGAAGACCTTGTCGCGGCCCATCCATTCCTTGAGCGCGGTGGCTACGGATTCGTCGAGGCGGTTGTAGTAGCCATCGGGCATGATGATGGTATTGTAGCGGCTCAGGTCCGAGCTACCCACTTCGTCGATCGGCAGCTTCGTGATGGGGATACCAAATCGCTGATCCAGCAGGTGCCAGGTCTCTCCGGCGTCGAGGCTGCTGGTGCTTCCCTCGATAAGCAGGGCAATTTCCGGCTTACGCAGCGTCTGGTAGGCGGAGCGGGAGCCGAGCATGAGTCCGCCGGCATCCACCGTTCCGCTGTTGGTCGTCAGGATGTCGATGCCGGTTTCGTCTTCTACCTCGGTGACGATACGGTGAAGTTCTTCGGCGCTCATTTCCTGGCCGTATACCGGCACCATGGCGGTACCCCGGCCGAATTCGGTCGCGCCGTCGTTGATGGAAAAGGACTGGTCGCTGACCTTCACCCGTACGCCGGCATCCTGCAGTTCGTAGATGGCACGAACCGAATAGTAATCGTTCGATGGGATGAAGTAGGCGTATTCCGCGCGGGAGCGATCGAACGGAGCGGTGGCTTCGCCCATCTGGTAGGACGTCCAGCGCATATCGGTCGGGGTACCGCCACTCACCTGGCGATAGGGCAGGTTGAAGGCCATCGGCAGGGAGAAGGTAGACACGTCGTAGAACAGGCTGTCCTCAAATTCGAGAATCGGTTCGAAGGCCGCTTCGCTGAAGGGGGTTTTCGGCACGTAGTAGGCTTCGCCTTCCTCACTGGTACCGTGCTGGACGGGCAATCCGTGCCGCGCCAGGATATCGGCCAGTTCGCGGGACCTCCCGGGATCGCCGTCGGCGTCGATGACGTAGCCGTCCGAAGTCACTCCCTCCAGGTTGAATTCCCGTTGGTAGCTGAGTAAGTCGTCGTGGAGGTTTTCCAGGGCCTCGTAGGTGCTCAGGGCCGTGGTGACCTGATTGCGGATGGTGAAGGGGAAAGTCAGGATGCCGTTTTCGGATTCCTGCAGGTGGCCGCGGGAACTGGCCTGCTCGAAGAGGATGCCCACCGTACCGAAGATATCCGGATAGGTACTGCCTTTGCCGTAATAGAAATCGTCGTAGCCCTCCCCGCTGTAGTAGAGGGATCCTATCCGGTCCAGTGCGGCGGAGTGGTATTCGCCGATCCGGGCCGTCAGCTCCTGGTTTACGGGGGCCGTCATCGGGTGCACGCGGGTCGATTCGCCGGGCATGAAGAAAAAGGTAGCGTCGGTACCCATCTCGTGGTGGTCGGTAAGGATATTGGGTTTCCAGCGGTGGAACTGAGCGATGCGGGCCTGGCTCTCGGGGTGTTGTACGGGCAGCCAGTCGCGGTTGAGGTCGAACCAGTAGTGGTTGCTCCGGCCACGGGGGTAGGCCTCGCTGTACTCCCGGTCCTGGCCGTCGGCCGTCATGTTCTTATTCTTGTGGGTGTTGGCCCAGCTGGCGAAGCGGTTGAAGCCATCGGGATTGTAGCAGGGGTCAAAAACGATAATATTGTTGGTCAGCAGTTCCCCCACCTCGCTCATGGGAGCCGCGGCCAGGTAGTAGGCCGCCATCACCGCGGCGTTTCCCCCGCTGGCTTCGTTCCCGTGGATGCTGTAGCCCTGGTAGAGTACGCCGGGTACGTCGGCCAGATCCCCGTCGCTCATGCCGCCGTTGGGGCTGCTCCAATTGACGTGCATTTCCCGGAGTTCTTCCAGGCGGCCGTGATTCTCTGGCGTCGTATAGATCAGGTTCAGCAGGGGGCGCTGCTCGTAGGTGTGACCAATCACTTCCAGGGTGATGCGGTCGCTGCTCGCGGCCAGGGCGCGCATGTAGGCCTGCTGCAGGTCGTGGCTGATGTGCCAGTCGCCGATCTGCCAGCCCAGGAATTCTTCCGGGGTCGGAATATTGGGGTCGTATTCCAGATCGGGCAGGTAGTAGGTCAGGGGTCTCCCTTCGTCACTGTTAGCGGTGGGGCCGTCGGTCAGCGGCTCGGGTAACATTTGCGCCGGAGCGCGGGTGCAGAGCAATACGGCAAGGAGGAGTAGGGAGGAGTAAGTTTTGTTCAATGGTCGGGGGGTTGTAGTTCGTTAGTCTGTTAGTCTTTTAGTCGGGTAGTTCGTTAGTCTGTTAGTCTTTTAGTCGGGTAGTTCGTTAGTCGGGTAGTCTGTTAGTCTGTTAGTCTTTTAGTCGGGTAGTTCGTTAGTCGGGTAGTTCTTAGTCTGTTCGTCGCCTTCACCGGTTAGTTCGCTCGGCGGCCTTGTTGGTGATCCTGCGCTCCGTCGCCCAATTTATAAGATTCTTAACCTAAGTTGTGAGGCGGGGGACCTATTCTTGTTGAATGAGGTATAGCTGGACGGGGTGGTGCACCGCATGGATGGTCCTGTTGCTGTCCGGTCAGCAGCTGTGGGGGCAAGTCGTTACCGACACCACCGTGGTAGCGGAGGTCGTGGAGCGGGCAGCGGCGAAGGTCCTGCGATCACGGGATATTCGCTCCGTATCCATCGGGGTGGTGGTGGACGGTAAAACGGTCACCCGCCATTTCGGGGAGCTCACGCCCGGCGGTGGTAATCCGCCCGATGACGGCACCGTCTTCGAGATCGCATCCGTTACCAAGACCCTGGTCGGCTACCTGGTGGCGGCGACCGTTGCGGCGGGCAAACTGGATATCGACGAGGATATCCGATCCTATCTGCCGGCTCCCTATCCGAATCTCGCGTACGACGGCGAACCGATCCGGATTCGGCATTTACTTACGCATACGTCCGGCCTGCCCGGCTTTCTCCCGCTGGCGTGGAATGGCGTTTTCGAGACCTTCGCCCCCGATGTGCCCGCCCGCTTTCACGCCCTGGAGCAACAGTACGGAAAGGATGATTTCTGGGAGGATCTCGCCACGGTACGTCTCTCCGAACCGCCGGGAAGTACCTATGCCTACAGCAGTGCGGGGACGGAGTTACTGGCCTACATTCTGGAGCAAGTGAACGAAGCGGCACTGGACCAACAACTTGAAACGATCCTTACCGGCCCGGAGAAACTAGCGCACACTCAACTGAAGCTACGGGGCACCGGCGATGCGGTACAAGGATACTGGATGGAGAATGACGCGCCATCGCCGCGTAGCTTTAATTCCCTGTGGGGGGGCGGGGTCGGCGTCACCGCTACCCTACCCGACCTGCTCCGCTACGCCGCGCTGCAGCTCCGGAAGGAAGATCCGGTGGTAAGCCGATCCCACGAAATCCTTTATACGGATGGCAAATCCCGGCACATCGCCTACTGCTGGAACGTGTGGCGGGATAAGTACGGGACGTCCTACAACCACCACGGGGGTACTTCCGGTACGCAAAACTGGTTGTACGTCTTCCCGGACCACGAGCTGGCGGTATCGGTCATTTCCAACCACAGCGGCCCCAAAACGGCGGGCAAACTGAATCAGACCGTCCACCGCATCGTCCGCGAGTTGGTGGATACCCGTCGGTAAGCTTATAGCTCGACCGAACGCCAGTAGGTCGGGAATGCCCGAATGGCCTCCACGTCTTCCAGGTGAAAAAGAAAAGGGCGGACGTCCTCCGCGAGCAGGTCGAAATCGAAGGCTTCGATGGTCCGTTGCAGGAAATTGCGGAGTTGGGTGGCGCTGCTTACCCGGAAGCGCTCGTCCAGGTAGCCGTAGTCGGGGGTGGTCCGGGCCAGGCACCAGGCGAGGTCGTAGAAATCCCTGCCCTTTGGACGCTTGCGACCCACTATGGCGGCTACCTTCTGGGAGGCGAGCAGCGAGAGCGGCACCGCGGGTACTTCCGTTCCGATACCGGCCAGATTGATGGGAATGAGCTCGCGGTGGTAGTGATATTGTTGCTTCTCGGTGTCCATTTTGATGAACAGCTTGGCTTCGCGGTGACCGCTAAGCTCGTAGCCGTAAAGCAAGCCAGGAAATTTGATGCTGCAGTGGTAAGCGCCCTTGAAGGCGAGCCTTAGTTCGACCCGGAAGCCGCGCAGTTCCAGCTGGCGCTGGATGATGCGGGCGGTCTCCTCGAATTCGCTGACGGTGATATCCTGATTGTCGAAGTCGAGGTCTTCGCTGAAGCGGTCGGTACCGTAGCAGATCCGCAGACAGGTGCCCCCGAGAAAGGTGTAGCGGTGGGCGAATTTGCTGGTGAAGAGGATGGCGAGGATCTCGTACTGGAGGTACTCGCGGAGGAGGAACTCCCGTTCGTCGTGAAGGTATTCCGGGTAGGCTTTGACTATTTGCGAAAGATCAATCATCGGCGAGTACATCTAAAAGGACGGCAATCCGCTGGCGGACGACTTCGGAGTCCATGATATGGCTAAAGTGCGTAAGCCGGTCCCAATCCAGTTCCATTATGCTCCCGTGGTCGAACCGCATCTCCTCGACCCAGGCGTGGTCCGAGAACTGAGGCTCCAGGTAGGCAAGGTCAAGCAACGCCTTTTCCGGATAGGCAACGCTGTAGTGTTGTCCGCGCCACGGAACGTTTTCGAAGCCGAAGAATAGCTCCGGTTTCAGGGTCCGGTAACTGTACCGCTTCTTTCCGTCTACGGTGCGGGTGGTTTTTTTGGTCGCCACCGACGTTACTTCGTAGGGGAATTCAGGAATGAGTCCGTAGTAATGTAGTGCGCTGTGCAAACTGACGTAGGAAGGCTCGTACAACTGATTCGCTATCATAAACTGATCGGCCTTTCCCTTTACCTCAAACGCATTATTCAGGTACAATCCGTTACGCAGCTTACGCACCAGCGCTTTCTCCTGCCAATACGTAAAGGTATTCGGATCGAAATTACCGTAGCGCTTGCGGAGGCCGGCCGGGGTGATGAAGATGTCGTCATCCTTAGGCGGAGGAACGGCCATTATGTTTCTTTTTTTCAAAAACGTATGAAAAAAGGAAATGGTTCTCCGTATTGGTTGGGGCTGGCTTCGCACCTGCGCCCCGGCGCCCCGTTGCTACCTTGCAGCCGCGAGCATACCAACCAACTTATGTACGACCAGACGACCCTAGAATCATTTTACGAGAAAGAAGCCGCCCAAGCCGACAAAGCCTTCCTGCACCAACCCTTCGGCGACCGCTGGGAAACCTACACCTGGGGAGAAGTCGGACAAATGGCGCGGCGGCTGGCGGCCTACCTGCGGGCGGTTAATCTGGAGCCGGGAAGTCACATCGGCCTGGTCAGCAAGAACTGCCGGGAGTGGATCATCGCCGACCTGGCGATCATGATGGCGGGCCACGTCAGCGTCCCCTTTTTCGCTACCCTCACCGGGGAGCAGATCGCGGAGGTGATCGAACTGGGGGATATCGACCTGCTTTTCCTGGGAAAGATCGACGTTTGGGACAGCATGCAATCCGGTATCCCGGACGAGCTACCGGTCATTCGTTTTCCCCACTACCCGGGCAACTCACGCATCGAACGCGGCAAGGACTGGGATGAAATTCTACGGGAGACCGAGCCGATGCAGGGCAATCCGGTACCGCCCCGCGACGGCCTCTGGACGCTCATTTTCACCTCCGGCACCACCGGAACGCCAAAGGGGGTGATGCTGAGTATCGAAAACCAGATCGCGCTGATGCGGGAACTGTACGACCGCAATCCGCTGGAAAACGACTACTCCGGCGACAACCGCTACTTCAGCTTCCTGCCCCTCAACCACGTGGCCGAGCGGGGCACCGTCGAGACCATGTGCCTGACCCACGGGGGGGAGATCTTCTTTACGGAGAGCATCGAGCGCTTCGCGGATAACCTGCAGCACGCCCGGCCGACCTTCTTCTTCGCCGTGCCGCGGATTTGGACCAAACTGCAGCAGGGGGTGCTGAAGAAATTGCCCCAGGAAAAAATGGATACGCTACTGAAGATCCCGGTGGTTTCCTGGTTCATCAAGCGCAAGGTGCGTAAGGGGCTGGGGCTGGACCAGTCGCGCTGCAACGTCTCCGGGGCCGCGCCGATCCCCCAGGCCACGAAAGACTGGTTCGCCCGCGTCGGCATCCCGATCTCCGAAGCTTACGGCATGACGGAAAACGGGGCCGTGAGCCACATGATCTTTGCCGACCAGGACCGCCCCGGATCGGTGGGCCAACCTCTGCCCGGCACCGAATGCCGCATCGACCCCGAGACGAAGGAAGTGCTGACCCGCTCCCCCAACACCATGATCGGCTACTACAAAGCGCCGGAAAAAACCGCCGAGACCATCGATGCGGAGGGCTGGTTGCACACGGGCGATCAGGGCCGCGTCGACGCCGACAACTTCCTCTACCTCACGGGTCGGGTGAAGGACACCTTCAAGACGGCCAAGGCCGAGTTTATCGTGCCCAACGAGATCGAGGATAAATTCAGTGGCAACGCCGATATCGACCAGCTCTGCGTCCTGGGCCTCGGCATGCCGCAGCCTCTCCTGGTCGTTTCCCTGTCGGAAACAGGCGCGGAGCGGGACCGGGCCGCGGTGAAGGCCCGTCTGGAACAACAACTCGCGAAAGTAAACGAAAGCCTGCCCGGCTACAAAAAGGTGGCCACCGTGGTAATTGCCGAAGAGCCGTTCAGCGTCGAGAATGACCGCCTCACCCCCACCCTGAAGGTGAAGCGGCCGCAGGTGCACGACTTCTATCGCGACCGGATGGAGGGGTGGATTATGGGTACGGAGCGGGTAGTGTTTGAGGGGTAGTGGTCGCGCGAGTACTCGTCGGACGGCTACTCGTCGCGCGATTAGTCGTCGGACGACGACTCGCGCGACCACTTTTGTTACCGACGACCCCGAAAAAGTTAACCCTGAGTTAACCTTGCCACCCTATCGGTTCATCCGTACCGAAGTACCGGTACGGCCCACCCCCGTAAAGTTCGTCCTCCAGAATCGCCGGATCGATACCCGCCCGGTCCTCCGGTTCGGAGGTGATCTCCACCAGGTTGCCCGCCGGGTCGCGGAGGTAGAGCTGCATGGAGCCATCCGGCAATTCCCGTACACGTCCCCACGGCCTGACGTCCAGGATTCCCAAATCCTTCATCCGGTAAAAAACGGCGCTGAAGTCCGGCACCCGCAGGCAGAAATGCCCCCGGAACGTCGGCGGGGCATCCGGCAGTTCCGCCAGGTGCAATGTTGTTGGTCGTTGATAATCAAGAAGGCACCGGGGTAATCGAGCCCGTCCACTTCCCGCTCTCTGAAGCCGAACTCGCGGACGTAAAAATCACGACTGCTTTTCAAATCCTCGACGATCAGGGTGACATGGTGGATGCGGGTCATGGTAAAAAGCTTGGTAAAGGGTGAGGCTACGATGTTGCCTGGTAGTAGGCGATTGTGTTCCGGCCGAGCTGAAACATGTGGACTTCGTCCGGTCCGTCGGCCAGCCGGATACTACGTGCATAGGCGTAAAAGTCAGCCAGCGGAACATCACCGCTCACGCCCATTCCGCCGTGCAGCTGGATCGCCCGATCGACCACCGTACACGCCATTTGCGGACAAACGATCTTGATCATGCCCACCAGGTCCTTCGCCCCCTTGATCCCTTCCCGGTCGATGTGGTCGGCGGCACTCAGGGTTAGCAGTCGCGCCTGCTCGATTTCACAGCGGCTCCGGGCTATCTCCTGCCGTACGCTGCTGAACTTCGCCAGCTGCCGCCCGAAGGCTTCCCGCTCCCCCACCCGCCGGCAACTCATCTCCAGGGCTCGTTGCGCCACCCCGATCAGCCGCATGCAGTGGTGGACGCGACCGGGCCCTAATCGGCCCTGGGCGATCTCGAAGCCGCGCCCTTCACCCAGGATGAGGTGGCTCGCCGGCACCCGTACGTCCGCTAGGGTGATCTCGGCGTGGCCCGCCGGACTATCGTAGGTTCCGAAGGCGGTAAGTGGCCGCTCGACTTTTACGCCGGGAGTATCGGCCGGAACGAGGATCATGCTCTGCTGCCGGTGGCGGGGGGCCTCCGGGTCGGTCTTACCCATCACGATGTAAAAAGCGCAATCGGGGTGCATCGCCCCGGTACTCCACCACTTACGGCCGTTGATGACGTATTCGTCTCCGTCCCGCTCGATGCGGGTGGCGATGTTCGTCGCGTCCGAACTGGCCACGGCCGGCTCGGTCATCAGGAAGGCGGAGCGGATTTGCCCGTCGAGCAGGGGCAGCAACCACTGCTGTTGTTGCTCGGGGGTACCGTACTTCGCCAGCACCTCCATGTTGCCCGTATCCGGCGCGCTGCAATTGAAGATTTCGCTCGCCCAGAGCACCCGGCCCATGATCTCGGCCAGGGGGGCATACTCGAGGTTGGTCAGCCCCGGACTGAAATCGCCGTAGTCTTCCGGCAGAAATAGGTTCCACAGTCCGGCTGCACGGGCGCGTTCCTTGAGTTCCGCCATGCCGGGAAAGACTTGCCAGCGGTGCGACTCCGTCCATTCCCGGTAAGGCCGTTCCACGGGGTAGACGTGCTCGTCCATGAAGGCTTCGAGGTGGCGGATGTTGTCTGACGTCGATGCGGAAAAGGTGAAATCCATTCGGACAAGATAAGGCGAGGTGACTTCCATCCAGCGGCTGAGGGCTGCTTCCGTAGCACGGGTGGAAAGAAATGGCATCATAATTACCAATTACACAGCGGGGGGACACATCCGTCCGCCCGATACGACCTGATACGAGAAACCCCGGCGGGGAGCAACGGGCAAACCGAGTTTTGGCACATGTTTCACCAGCTACACCATTCACTATGAACAACCAAATGTTAGCGGAATACGGCCTGAGCGTATCGGAATACTACGAAGCCCTGCGGCAAGTAGTGGACGAACGGTTCCAGGATGCGCCCTACCGGGAGCTGGACGCCACCGTCACACCGGCCATCGAAAGGATGGCTCCCGAGGAAAAGGATGAGTTTTTCGGAGCCCTGGCAGCCATCGCCGCTCCCTTCATCGGCAAAGCTATCGGCTTCGGTGCTAAAAAAGTAGCGGGCATCGCCGTCCAGCAGCTCCGTTACCAAGTCCGTAAGGTAGCCGATCCGCGCTCCCGCGTCAGTCATCTCCTGAAACTGATCAATGACCCCCGCCTCAAGCGACTGCTTGCCGGCAACCTCCTGAACCGGGTCAGTCCTAAAGGTCCGATCGGTCGCCAACGCATCCGCCACGTCCGGCAGCGGGCGGGAAAACAGGAATTTACCGAAGTCAACCTCTCCGAGTACGTCAATCTCTTCAATCTGCTCGCTGGCCCGGCCACTTCGACCCGCACTGCGGACCAGCGGACCAGCAGCATAGGAAATGAAAGTGCCGAAACCGGCCAGGGATCGCTGGAAGCCAGCCTGCAAAAGCTTTATGGCCCCGAACTGGTAGTCCAGGAATCCAGCGACACCTCGTCGGGCTTCCAGTCCAAAAGCGATTTCGGCGTGGGAAACAGCTCCGAGGCCGCGCTATGGGGCGATGAATTCGCCTACGATGAGTCCATTTATTTCTAATCCTGCCTGATAAAAACCATACGACCATGCCCAACTCCATCTATCAGAACGGCAGCGTTCACGAAGGCATCGAGGCCGACCCCTACGATGCCTACGAATCCTGGCAGGACGAAGCCGGTGATTTCGAATCCGATTTCAATGAATCCGGTGACGCCGAGCGAAGCCGCAGCCGAACCGGAACGGCTGCCTCGGCCGTCCTACGCCGGATGCAACGCCAGATCTATTCCCTGCGGCGGCAGCTGCTGCAACTCAGTCAGACCCCGGGTTCGCCGGCCAGTATACACCGCCGCTTACAGCAGCTGGAACGATCCACCGCGGGAATGCAGCAGTCGCAGCTGATGGCCCTGCTCCTCGATCAGCCCCAACTTCAAAGTATACGGTTCGCCGGCGCCTCCGAATCCCAGACGGTGGAAGAAAGCAGTTTCGACAAGAAGTCGCTCCTGCTGCTGCAACTGCTCGGACAGGACGGATTGAACGGCTCCAAAGGCGGAGGTAATGCTTCCTTGCAAAGTTTGCTTCCCCTTCTGCTCCTACAGGACGATAAAGGGGAAAAGAACGACCAGCTCTTCACCTTCCTGCTTATTTCCCAACTCTGCAAATAGGAGGTCATGTACGATAACGCTCCCGCCTGCCCGGCGCCGGCATCAGATGCTGATTCGATGCTCCGTACCCTCTTGCTCCTACGGCTGCTCGGCAAGTCCGGATCGAGCAAGACGCACCAGCTCTTGCCCCTCTTACTGATGGGCCCGAGCGCCGACCGATCCTCCAGTCTTCTGCTATACCTGCTGCTTCAGAAACCGTCTCCGCCGGTCCCCGTCACCAGCCCGGCCGCCGACCATACCCCGAACGCCAAGGCCAAAATGAAGGCCGAGCCGAAGTACGACGGTCCGGTCATGGCGAAATGATATCATCCATACCTCAACGTTTCTATCAATTTGCTCCACCATGGAAAGTACCATGCTATATAAGGCCAATGGCCACACCGCTGTCAGCAGCGAAACGTCCGTCAGTAACGCCAGCCAGGAATCCTCCGAAAATGACGGGAATGCTAGTTCCGCCACCGAAGCAACCGATACGCTGGAATCCCTTGGAGAGGAACAACTCCGTGAGTCCCAGGATGGATCCACCGCCGATGTGCCCGCCAAGACCACTTCCGATGAGTATTCCAGCCTGGAGGAATTTGACCGACAGGACGGCAGGGGCGGATTCTCCCAGGAGTCGGACTCCTGGTTCGAAAGCGATGACGAGGGGAGTGATGACGGACAGACCCCCGGCGGCGATGGGGATGGAAGCGGTGCTTCGGTAGGCAACGTTGCCGTCGAGGCCTACGCCGCCAGCTACCCCGGACAAACCACCATCGCCGAGGTCGTTATCGGGCGCGACGATCGCAAACAGGTACGGGACACCACGCCATTCCCTTACAGCGCCATCGTACAACTCACGATCGAAGCTAAAAACGGGCGCCGCTACGTCGGCACCGGTTGGCTGATCAGCCCCCGAACCGTGATCACCGCGGGCCATTGCGTATATCTTCATGGTGCCGGTGGATGGCCGAAGTCGATCCAGGTTACCCCCGCCATGAACAACGCCACGAAACCTTTCGGCAGCTGCCAGGCAACGGCCTTCCGGTCCGTTCGCGGCTGGGTGAGCGGGAAGGAGAGCGACTACGATTACGGCGCCATTATTCTGCCACAACAGTATCCCTTCGGCCGCAAGGTGGGCATGTTCAAGTTTGCCTCCTTCACCGACCAAACCCTGCTGAGCAAATACGTCAATATCTGTGGTTATCCGGGTGACAAGGGGGGTAAAACGCAGTGGTACCACGCCAGGCGGGTGAGTCGCCTGACCAATAAGCGCATAACCTATCTTATCGATACCGCCGGCGGACAGAGCGGCTCGCCCGTATTTTACCGTCGGGACAAAACCCGCGTCGCGGTGGCCATTCATACCAGCGGAAGCATGGCCGGCAATTCCGGAACGCGCATCAACGCCTCGGTAAAAGCCAACCTGGAGCGCTGGGCTCAAGAAGGTAAATGATGCAATCCATTGAAGGGCTGCTGGTCGACCGAAGCGGAAGGCCCGTAGCGGACGCTACCCTATCCATTGTGCAAGCTACTGCCCCCGTCGCGGACATCGCCATGATGACCGACGGGAGCGGTCGCTTTTACCTCGACGATCTTCCCTCGGGTAGGTTCAGGCTACAAGTCATGCCCCCTGACGGCAGCGGACAGACCACCGTCGACTTCGCCGTTCCCCGTGCGAATGGTTTGCTGAGGATTCAACTGGATCGCTGAGACGAAGCGATCCGCAACCGCGAACCGGTCAACAGGCTCGATCCTCCATAGCGGTAAAAAATGCCGCACGGTGGCTTCTCGAGAGGTATACCTTGCCGCCACCCTGTAATACAATCGTTCCGCCTTCCTCCCGCAGGTACGCGAGTACGTGCGCCAGGTTAATTAAATAGGAGTGGTGGACCCGCAGGAACCCGCAATGCTCCAATTTCTCCTCCAGCTCCCGTAGGGTACGGCACACGACCCGGCTTTCTCCGTTACAGAAATGAACGGTGGTATAGTTTCCGTCCGCTTCCAGGTAGGTGATCTCCACGATCTTGGGAAAATAAACGCCCTGCTGATCCGCAAGCTGCAACAACCACGGCGTTCCCTCCGCCCGCTCGAAGTTGGTAATCGAGGTATTCAATTGTACGGGAATCTGTCCGGAATTCAGGGTAGGTTTTAGCATGGGTCAACGATTTAGACGGCAAACGGAGCTGCACACGATCCTACTGCCAGACATTTCCGTTCCTCTGGCTTTTGCTCCCCCAGCCCCCGGGAAGGGGAAGAAGCCAGGTCCACTACAATGTCCCGCGGTGTGGCATACGGTCCGCTCCGCGAGGGATGTGCGGCCGCCATTGGAATTCTAAAAATAGGTGAAAAGACACTGCGTAGTGCTAATTGCGGGAGGATATGTTACAACATTCATAAACTATTTTATCACCTAAATAAAATAGTTAGAACCCTTTTATTACCGATTTACCTCAATCTTTTGCCTGCCGAGTCGGGCAAACGCCTGTGCTGCCTGCGCGAATTGCTCCATCCGAATATCCTTCGTGCCTCCGTCCCGGTACCGGCGGTACAACTGCTGCGCGATCACCGCCGTCTTCAGGCAGGCGAAGGCCTCGTACCACGGCATGCGGCTGAGGTCGAAGCCGGTGTACTCGGCGTAGCGCGCCTTCAGGTAGGCCTTGTCGGGCCAGTCGCCCACGAGGAGGGGGATGGGCATTTCCGTCGGATCGATCTTCGGGTCCGGCCAGAAGCTCAGCGTACCGGCCAGATCGATGAGCGGATCGCCCAGGGTGGCCATATCCCAATCAAATACGGAAGTCACCCGGTCGGGCTCCCCGGGCTGGAACTGGCAGTTGTCGAATTTGAGGTCGCCGTGGACGATCGATACCGCCTGGGGCTCCGGGATATTTTGCCCGAGCCGATCCGCCAGGTAGTTGACATCGTTGTTTTCCTCCGTTTTCGCGAGTTGCCACCGCTGCGTCCAGCCCCGCAGCTGACGTTCGGCAAAGCCCCGCGGCCGCCCCAGGTCGGCAAGACCCGCCCGCTCCGGGTCGACGAGATGCAGCTCCGCCGTCACCCGCATCAGGGCATCGGTCAGCCGCTCTTCCACGCGGTCGATGCCGCCGAATTCCTCCGGCAGCCGGTAGCGGACGACCGTGCCTTCCCGTCGTTCCATCACGATAAAATCCACCCCGATGATGGCCGGGTCGGTACAAAGGTGGAGGGCGCCGGGCGCAGGTGTAAAGTATTCGGGCAACCGCGACAGCACCTGGTATTCCCGCCGCATGTCGTGGGCACCCGGTGCGATATTCCCGAAGGGCGGGCGGCGCAGGACGAAAGCCCGGTCTCTAAAGGTTAACTCATAAGTAAGGTTGGCGTGGCCGCCGCGAAACTGGCGCACGGAAAGCGGGCCATCGAAATCGGGGAGGTGGCGGCGCAGATAGGGCTCCAGTTGGTCCAGGGGAAGTTCTTCCCCCGGGCGGGTATCCATAACACGATCGGACATACCGCCAAAGTAACTGATTACTTCCGACTCACGGGGTACAGCTCCCGGTCAATATCGTTGACCAGCTCCCGTCCCATACGCTGCAGTTCGGCGCGCTGGGAGTCGAGAAATTTGCCGGTAAAGCCACGGGTGGATTTCCAAAGATTTCGCATCGGTTCCTCCCGGCTGAAGACGGTACTGCTGCCCCAGGCGGACCGGCGGTCACTGCCATCGGTAACGGCGTAGGATGCCACCAGATCCGTTGGTACGGGCGTGATCGACTCTTCCCCCATGGTGCTGTAAGCCACTATGGCGATAACGACGTACATCCGGTTGACGTAGTAGAATTGCCCCGGTACCTGACTTAGGGTGATGGACAGTTGCTGTCCGGCCAGCTTTCGATCCAGCCCCAAACTATCGGCAGCCTGCATGACGCCCTCCCGAACGTAGGCAAGCTGCTTCGCCGGATCCAGGGAGCATTCCAGCGTATTATTCCAGCTCCAGTACAGGATAGCGGGTACGAAACTGTTCTTGATCCGCTTGACTTCCGGTTCGCTGCGGTAATCGTCCGCATACCGCACGTCGATTGCGGAAACAGGCGCTGCGACTACCCCGTCTTCCGGCTGGTATTCCGCCAGGTAATCGCCATAGCGGGCGGGCCCGACGCAGGAACAGGTAAGGAACAGACAGGCTAGCAATAATGCTTTGAACATAGGTAGGGATAGGTGAGTGGAATGCCACCGCTAAATTAACCTGGCTCGAGGCCAGAAACAAGTACCGGATTGCCACCTGACCAAGATTTCAGGAGCATGACTCCGCACCGGGGGGGAAGGCGGGCTGTTCATCGGGTATGAATCCGCCGCAGCTCCTCTATGCCTTCAATGAATTTTCCGTCCGTGCCCAATGGCGGGTGGTCGATGACATCGTGATGGGTGGCCATTCCGACGGCCATTTCGCCATCACCCCCGAAAAGCACGGTCGCTTTTACGGTGACGTGAGCCTGAAAGACGGGGGTGGTTTCAGCTCGGTCCGCCACCGCTTTAACCCGCCCTTCAATGCCCAGCCCTTTAACCGCATCTTCATTCGGCTGAAAGGAGATGGCAGCGACTACAAGTTCCGGCTCAAGTCCGATCCCGAGGCACAATTCGCTTACGTTCACCCTTTCGCCACCTCCGGTGAATGGGAAGTCATCGAGATCACCCTGGCGGAAATGTACCCGGTCCGGAAGGGAAAACGGCTCGACTTGCCCAATTTCCCCGGCGATGTCATTGGGGAAATCAGCTTTTTAATCGCCAATGGCCGCGAACAGCCGTTCCAGTTGTTGATCGATCGCTTGGAGATGTTGTAACTTAACTGTCGAACAACTATATTTAGGTATGCCTGCCCAAAAACACACCTACGCCTACGGACACGTCCTCCGCTTCGGTCAAACGCTCCTGAGCAGCCTGATCGCCGTACTCGTACTCAACATTTTGTGGGCTCTAACCTCCCAACCCTTCGACCTCGGTATCTACCTGGACCTTTCACTGATCCTTACGATCATCCTCTACGTGATGTCCTACCACCACACCTTCAACGCGGGGATACGCTTAAACGAGCATGTGCTGCGCATCGACCGTATGGTGCTGGACGACCACGTCCTGGAATTAGCGGACGTTCGCCGCATTGAAATCACCCAACACAAGCCGCAGTTGGCTACGCTGTTCGCCGGTAACCGGCTTTCGATGCGGGTGGTTGGTGAAGCAAACGCGCTTACGATAGAAGTTTCCGACCTGCAGGATTCCCGGTCCTTTCTCGATGCCATGGAGACGATCGCCCAGGACCGCGGCATTCCGGTCAGTTACCAAAATGAAAAGGGAGAGTTCCTTACCGAAGAATCGGACGGCCAGCAAATCAGCTATTGATCGACTTCACTTTTCTTCCGGCAGGGCCTGATCCCGTCACCGGTAATATCTTGATGGCAAACTTACCGCATGTCACCGCTCCACCCGGCCCCGCCCGTTCATAGCCAGCAGAATATCGCCAGACTGACCCAACGGACACTTATCTATCACTTCCTCCCGCTGGTTGCCGTTCTGTTTGCCTGCGGAGGGCATACGGACACCGATTCGACCGCTTCGGATAGGCCATCGCCGCCGAACATCATCTATATCCTGGCCGACGACCTGGGCTACGGCGACCTGAGCTGTTACGGTCAAACGCTATTCGACACCCCTAATATCGACCGCCTTGCCGCCAACGGCCTCCGGTTTACGCAGCACTACAGTGGCAGCACGGTTTGCGCCCCGTCACGCTCCGCCCTGATGACCGGCTTGCATACCGGCCACACCTTTATCCGGGGCAACAAGGAAGTACATCCGGAGGGACAGTGGCCCTTGCCCGACCGCATCCGGGTCCTCCCCGAAATGCTCCGTGACCAGGGCTACCGTACCGGCGCTTTCGGCAAGTGGGGGTTGGGCTATCCCGGTTCCGAAGGTGATCCCGTCCGCCAGGGCTTCGATACCTTTTACGGCTACAATTGCCAGCGGCTGGCGCACCACTACTACCCCTATTATTTATGGGATAATCAAGAACGGGATTCCCTGCCCGCCAATGCCGGTACCGCGAAGGGCAGTTATGCCCCTACCCTTATTCAGGATCGGACCCTTGCATTCATCGAGGAGAACCGGGACCGGCCCTTTTTCCTGTATTACGCCCAGGTCATCCCTCACGCCGAGCTGGCGGCGCCCGATAGCCTGGTCACCCGTTTCGCGGAGCAATTCGGTCCGGAAAAAGCCTGGCAGGGGACCGATTCGGGGTCGGACTACCGGCGGGGCTCCTACGAGTCCGCCGAACGGCCGCACGCCACCTTCGCGGCCATGATCACCCTGCTGGACCAACATGTCGGCGAGATCCAGAAAAAGCTGGAAGAGCTGGGCCTAACGGAAAATACCCTCATCATTTTCACCAGTGACAATGGCCCCCACACGGAGGGCGGCGCCGATCCTGATTTTTTCGACAGCAACGGACCGCTGCGGGGCTACAAGCGGGACTTGTACGAAGGGGGCATCCGGGTACCGATGATCGCCGCGATGCCGGGCACCGTTCCCGTAGGCGAGACCGACCACGTTTCCGCCTTCTGGGACGTGCTGCCCACTTTGGCTGACCTCTCCGGCGCCCGCGTGCCGGAAGGGCTGGACGGTATTTCTTTTCTGCCAACTTTGGGCGGCGGAGCGCGGGAACAACAACGACACGAATACCTCTACTGGGAATTTCACGAGCGCGGCGGCCGGCAGGCCATCCGGCAGGGCGATTGGAAGGGGGTTCGCTACAACGCGAAGACCCAACCCAATACTCCCCTGGAACTGTATGACCTGGCTGGCGACCCGGGGGAAACCCAAAATGTGGCGGCTCAACACCCGGAAGTAGTGTTGCGATTGGATTCCTTGCTAAAGGCGAGCCGGTATGATTCGGAGGTTTTCCCCTGGGTCTTGGCGGACGGTTCGTGATGGCTGCTAACGGTGTACGTCAACTTGGTGTGCCTGGGGGGGGGGTGGACTGCGCTGCAGTCCCCTGAGGCTTGGGCTCTCTTTGTCCGGAGTTGGCATTCCGGGCAAGGGGGTTGGACCGCGCTGCGGTCCGTCTTCCCCCCGTCGTTGAGCGCTGCTCAGGGTATGATCCGTGCGCTCCGGCTCCCGGCCATACCCGGGCGCAGCAAGGCCCGATTAACCTAATCCCACCTTGCCCTTCCAAACCCAACGCGTACCTTCCAGTTATGCAAGCCCATACCCTAATTGCGCGATCGCGCTCCTGTTATTCCGCCATACTGGCGATCTTGATGGTTAGCTTGATCTCCTGCGGCGGAACGGCGGCAACCGACCCAACCGAGGAAAACGGGACCCGCCGCCCCAACATCATCTTTATCATGTCGGACGATCACGCCTACCAAGCCATCAGTGCCTACGACGACCGGCTGATCGAGACCCCCAACATCGATCGGCTGGCGGCCGAGGGGATGCTGTTCACCAATGCTTGCGTGACCAACTCCATTTGCGCCCCCTCCCGGGCGGTTATCCTCACTGGCAAGCACAGCCACGTGAATGGCAAGATCGACAACCGGATGCCGTTCGACACCTCTAACATTACCTTTCCCCAGCTCTTTCAGCGGGGTGGGTACCGGACGGCCATGTTCGGCAAACTGCACTTTGGCAACAATCCCGAGGGGGTAGACGATTTCATGATCCTCCCGGGCCAGGGCAATTACATTAACCCCACCTTCATCACCCCGGCGGGTGATACGACTATCCAGGGCCACGTCACGGAGATCATCACCGATCTCACGCTGAACTGGCTCAAACAGCAGGAGGACAGCGAGCAGCCCTACATGCTCATGTACCTGCACAAGGCCCCGCACCGCCCCTGGTGGCCCACACCGGAGAAGTTTGCCGAATTTTACGAGAAGAAATTCCCCGAGCCACCAACGCTGTTCGACGACTACGAGGACCGCGGCACCGCCGCCCGCACCGCCGAGATGAACCTGCTCGACTACCTCCAACACATGCACGACAGTAAGGTCCATCCCGAGACGATCGCCGCGATGGGCGACCAGGTCGCACCCCAAACGGCCGAGGGGCCCAGCGGACCCGGCGCCTTCTACGGCCCCTACAACCGCGCCACGGAGGAGCAGAAGGCCGCCTACCAACCCACCCTCGACAAGATCGCCACCGACTTCCGCGACAACTGGCCGAAGATGAACGACCGCGAACGCATGCGGTGGAAGTACCAGCGCTACATGCAGGACTACCTGGCCAACGTTTCCCTGGTCGACGACAACATCGGTCGGCTGCTGGACTACCTCGACGCAACCGGCCAGGCGGATAATACCATTGTAGTGTATACCTCCGACCAGGGCTTCTACCTCGGCGAGCACGGCTGGTTCGACAAGCGTTTCATCTACGACGAAAGCTTCAAAACCCCGCTGCTGGTCCGCTGGCCGGGCCACGTAGCCCCGGGATCCGTGAGCACGGAAATGGTGCAGAACCTCGATTACGCCCAAACCCTCCTGAATGCGGCCGGCCTCCCCCAACCCGCTGACCTGCAGGGAGAAAGCCTGATTCCCCTTCTTACCGGCGATACGGCCGCCTGGGACCGTGATGCAGTGTACTATCACTACTACGAATATCCCGCCGTGCACATGGTGAAACGCCATTACGGCATCGTAACGCAGCAGTATAAGCTGATTCACTTCTACGACGACGTGGACGAATGGGAACTCTACGACCGGAAGGCCGATCCCCGGGAAATGCGAAGTGTATTTGAAGAGCCGGCTTACGCGGAAGTGGTGGACCGACTAAAAGATGAGCTCGCAACGATGCGGGCATATTACGAAGACAGTGAGGAGCTCGACCGCAACTATATGCAATTTCGGGAGGATTGAGCGATCGTCGGCAGCAGCCTACCCACCCACCACCTCGATGCGCAAGTAATTATCCTCTCCGACCAGGCGCCCCCCGCCCAGTTCGACCACCGTTACGGGCAAGGTGAAGGTGATTCCCCCTTCGGTATCGATGAATACGCGGTAAGACGCTCCGGTGTCGTCGGTGAGGGTCAGCAGCCCCTTATCAAAATCGAGCACGTAGCTCCCCTGCAGGACGATGTGGTCGTCGGAAAGGAACATCACCGTACCGTCGTCGAGAAAGCTCGCGCTAATGGCGCCAAGGTCTCCGGGATCGATGTAGCTGCGGCGGGGCAGGCGTTTGGTATCGGCGGAGGCGGCCGATCCTTTTCGATTGCGCTTCAAGAGCAAATAACTGCGGGAATAGCCGGTATTCACCTCCTCGACGAAGGTTTGCGAACTGGCTCCGGCCGTGGTTTCCGTTGCTTTGAACGTGATCGGCACTGATTCACCGTTGGCTCGGAGAATGCGTCCGCGAAACGCGTCCGAACCAATGCTATCGATTATAATGACCTGATTATCTTCGTACTGGCCGCGGTCCCGTTCGGAAAGGATCAGGATCGGCTGCACGTAGTCGTTGACCAGCGTGTATTCCGAATATTCCAGGCCGGGGGCGGTCGCGCTCCAATCCGTCAGTCGGTTCACGAAATCCCGGGCGCCGGGACGAGCGTACTCCGGGAACCCCGTGAAACTCGGCTCGAAGCTAGCCCAATACTCCTGATCCAGATATCGATACAGAAAGGGCTGGCGGGTAAGAAACTGGGTATCCAGCCGCTGCTCCGTGGGTTGCAACGCGACGAGACGCTGTTGGGCGGCATCACCGCCGGACAACGTAATCGTACCATCGGATTCGACCCGGATCACGTTGCGGGCTGCACTAACGGGGATAGTGGTGTCCCTTCCGGTAAGTGGATTTCGGAGTGAAAGCTCCTCCTCCCTAAACCGGATGACATCTCCGGATTGAAGCCCACCGGTAAGACCGGTTTCGCTTAAAAAGAGGTAGCTGTCCCCGTAGGCGGCATCTTCCCGTTGCTCTTCACAGCTCGAAACGCTAATGAACAGCAGGATAAAAATTACAACGTAGTACTTCATAAGCGGTATTGCCCGCACTACAAGCGCTGCAGCCGCGGTTGGTTCGCTCTCCGCCAGGAGACCGCCCCGACCGGATTCGATACCGGCGGGGCGGAACCCATCGTAGGCAGCATACGGATCAGTTCAAGTCGAAGCTTACGCCCGCACCGACGTTCCAGCCCTGGAAGCCGACTTTGTCCTGGATGACGGGCACGTCGTACGGCTGGCTTAGTCCGTGCTGGTACCGAGCCTCAACGAAAAGACGGGTGGCTTCGCCTAGCCGGGCATTGGCCCCTACTCCACCGACGGCCGCCACGTGGAAGCGGTCGTAGCGGATAGCATCCAGGTTGATCGAGGAGGAATACAGGTCCAACTCGATGACCGCTTTAGCCGCGGCGGCCACCCGGCCGGAAGTGGCATACCCCAGTGAGGGCCCGGCAATCACGTAGGGCTGGATGCTGCTTTGGGTAGGGATTTGGAGTTGGATCAGGAGCGGTGCTTCGACGTAGTCAAAGCGGGTCTTGACCCGGGCACCGACCGGTAGGGATATACCTCCGAGATTAATGCCTTCCGATACCCCGATCGCGGTACCACGGCTGGTGTATTCCAGACCGGGGCGTAAACTAAAGTAGGCAGTGACGGGAATTTCGGCGGTGACGCCGAAGGTGGCGGTTCCGATCCGGTCCAGTTGGTCGGTTGCCCCGTCGAAGGCATCTCCCGAGCGAACGTTCGACTGGCCGAAGGCGCCATACACCCCAATGGACGTCTGGGCGGTAGCGAAGCCGAAAAGGAGGAAGGTAAAAAGAGCGAGCAAAGACAGTTTCATGGTAGTCAGTTTGCTCCTCAAACGGGGGCGTGGCCCACCCTGACGCAAAGAATAGGTTAAGGCTGGCGTTAAAGCTTGTTAAGCACTTTTCAAATGCTCTTTGCCTTCCAGCAAAGCACCGGCGAATGCGGCAAACGATAGCAGAATTCCGCCACCGATCATCAGGTCAGTCCAAAAGGACGAGGCGTAAAGCTGGAGGTGTAAATACGCTCCGGTTACGATTAACAAGACGGCCACTACGAAGGAAATAGGGTAAATAAGTTTCATATACTAATGCTTAGGTTTCAGGGAAAAGGCGCGGACAACTTCTAGGTATAGAACGAAATGAGGTAAGGAATAGGTTGCATCAACACCCCGCTCTGCCAAACTTTTTTCCGCTAAATTTCATTTTTCGGAACATCCTACCCCTATTTCAATTAAACCACCCCCGTTGCGCTATCTGCTGGTCGCTCTCCGCCAAATAATAAGTCCCGAACGCTCCCCGCCGGTAGGCAGGAACCCATATCGTGGTCTGCTCCCTGCCAGTTCCCCTTTCGAAACCGGTGTATATTAGCCGGACACTATACGAAGCTTTAAGTCGATAAAATGCCTTACCGAATTCTCCTTTTTTTCATGGTTGGCTTTGCACCTGCGCTCGCCGCCCAAATGGAAACCCAGGAAGTACGTATCCCGGGTACGGACGTACAATTTACCATGGTGGATCTGCCGGGAGGATCGTACGCCATGGGTGACGGAGGAAAAACCATTACCGTATCCCCCTTTGCGATCAGCCGTCACGAGGTGACCCACGATACCTACCGTATTTTTCAGGAACGGGACAACGACAGCCCGGTGGCCGCGAATACTAACTGGGATGTCGATGCCGTCAGCCGGCCCTCCCCGCCCTACCTCGACTTCACCTACGGTATGGGAACCCGCGGCGGTTACCCCCAGGTGAATACCACCCAGCAGGCGGCCCTCCGCTTTTGCGCGTGGTTGTACGACAAAACCGGGCGCTTCTTCCGACTGCCTACGGAAGCCGAATGGGAATACGCCTGCCTGGCCGGTGAAGAACCCGACCCCGCCGATCTGCAAGACATGGCGTGGCTGTATGAAAACGGCGAGGAAACCTACCACCCCGTTGGCGAAAAACAACCCAACGCATGGGGACTGTACGATATGCTCGGCAACGTCAGCGAATGGACGCTGGACGAATACTACGAAGATTACGCGGAGCGCCTCAATGACGATCCCGACCCTTGGATGCGTCCCGACGGCAAACATTCGCGCACCGTTCGCGGGGGTAGCTACGACACCTACACGGAAGAAGCCGGCTGTCGGACCCGCGAAAAGTCAAGCCCCCGCTGGCAGGCCCGCGATCCCCAGATCCCCAAAAGCAAATGGTGGAACGTAGATAGCCCGTTCCTCGGTTTTCGCCTCGTATCTCCAGATAAGCAGCCCACGGAAGCGGAAGTGCAGGCCTTCTTCGCGGAAGCAATCGTCGATTAAGGCGCGCCGTAATTGCGGCTACCTATACTCCTCGTTTGTGGGCCGCGATCACGTCAATCACCCCGAGCGCGATAGCCAGCATAGCCAGGCTCATAAACAGAGTGGGCCACCCCATTCCCTCCACGGAGCTATCCTGCGTGGCAAGCCCCGCCAGTACCAAAATCATGCCGCTATAAAAGGATACGAAGTAGGGAATACGCATGGTGCGGAGCTAGGAGTCAGCCGTTGGTTGTATGTACACATAACCCACGCCGACCCGGCAGGGTTCGGTGTATTTCCGGCGCTTAATCCCACCGGACGATACGGATAAGCGGATTTTATGGCTGTACCCATCCGATCGCCTTCAGCGGAGCATGGATCAGCTCCATACTTCGATTTGGGCCCCTACTTTAGCCGGCAAACCCACCACCCTAGCCCGGGGACCTGGCTACAACGGCTCCGCACGCTTCCCGCCTACCAAGCAGGAACCTTTCCGCGCCGCCCGGGATGTTACTAAAAGGATTTACCTCCCGAGCCCTTCCGGTCCTACGTCACCACAGGAAATGTTGACCGCGGGTTTTGCTCGTCGGCTCTTGTGCCGTAAATTGAAGCTGTAATTACTAATTGCTTTGATCATGCCCTTAGACAGACGCTCTTTTTTGCAGAAAACTACCGCCCTCGCTGCCGCCGGGCTGATTATCAATCCGGACCTCGCCGCTAAAGTCCACGTTACAGGTGCCGACGTCATCCGCATCGGCCTTATCGGCTGCGGCGGGCGCGGAACGGGTGCCGCCGTACAGGCGCTATCCACCGAACAAAACGTCAAGCTGGTCGCCATGGGGGATGCTTTCCGCGACCGGCTGGACGAGTCCTACACCGGCATTCAGGGACAGTTAGCGGAAATGGAGATGGACGCTTCCCGCCTGGACGTTGCGGAGGAAAATAAATTCGTTGGCTTCGATGCGTACGAAAAAGTCATTCCGCTGGTCGACGTCGTACTCATCGCCACCCCCCCGGGCTTCCGGCCCATCCACTTCGAGGCGGCGGTCGCCGCCGACAAGCAAATCTTCATGGAGAAACCGGTGGCGGTCGACGGGCCCGGCGTGCGTCGGGTGCTCGCGGCGGCCGAGCAGGCCAAGGCCAAGAAACTGAACGTCGTGGTCGGTCTGCAACGCCACTACGAAAAAAAATACACCGACGGCTGGGTGGAAATGATGCAAAACGGTGCCATCGGCGACATCACCACCAGCTACGTTTACTGGAATAGCGGTGGCGTTTGGGTGCGTCCGCGCCAACCCGGCCAAACCGAAATGGAATACCAGATGCGCAACTGGTATTACTTCAACTGGCTCTGCGGTGACCACATCAACGAACAGCACATCCACAACCTGGACGTCGGCAACTGGGTCAAGCAGGATCACCCCGCGACGGCTTCCGGCTTCGGCGGGCGGTACGTACGCAACGGGAAGGAACACGGCGAGATCTTCGACCACCACGCCGTGGAGTATGTGTATGCCGACGGTAGCCGCATGATCAGCCAGTGCCGCCATTGGCCGGGTTGCTCCAATAAAGTGACGGAAGAGTTTCAGGGGACCAACGGATCCGCCCCGGCCCCCGGCAAGCTCCTCACCCGGTCGGGATATGCCCTCCTCGACCACGACGAACGCAAGGACCCCAATCCCTACCAGGCCGAGCACGACCTGCTGTTCAAGGCCATTGCTAACGGAGAATATAAATACGCCGACGCGGAAAATGCCGCCAAAAGCACCCTGACGGCCGTCATGGGCCGCATGGCTACCTATTCCGGCCAGGTGGTTACCTGGGACGAAGCGCTGCAGTCCGAAGTAGATCTCTCTCCAATCGCCTACTCCTTCGATGCGCCACCCCCTATCCTCCCGCTCGAGAGTGGCTACTACCCCACTCCAACGCCGGGGGAAACCAAGGTAAAATAAGGGCAGCTGTTCCTTCCCCCACTGCACTACCTCTTTTGCAGCGCGCTACTGCTGCTCGCCACCGGTTTGCGGTCCCAGCACGAGCTCACCGTCCGCCGTTCGGCGATGGGCACGCCCTGGTCCATTACCGTGTACGCGACCGACACCCTGTCGGCCCGGGCCGCAGTCGACCGGGCGTACGAGCGGATCGATCAGGTGGAAGACCGGCTGAGTGACTATCGGTACGATAGCGAAATCAACCGGCTGTTTCGCAGCCCCCCGGGGGCGTGGTATCCCGTATCCGGGGATCTCCATACCGTACTGGCCTATAGCGTGCGTCTTGCCGAACGAAGCGGGGGCGCCTTCGATCCGACCGTCGGTCCGCTGAGTCGCTTGTGGCGCAAGGCCTTCCGCAGTCAGGAGTTTCCACCATGGGAGCGGATTCGGGCGGCGGCCGCGCGGGTGCATTACCAATCCCTGGAAATTGGGCCGGACCACGAGGTCCGGTGGGCCGGCGACAGCATTCAACTCGACCTGGGCGGCGTGGCCAAAGGATACGGGCTGGATGCCGCGGCGGAGGTGCTACGGGCGGCAGGCATCCACAGCTACCTCATCGACGGCGGCGGCGATCTCCTCCTGGGCGAACCTCCACCGGAGCGGTCGGCGTGGCGGGTGGCGACGCCCCTCGGCGTGCTGGATACCTCCGGGGTGGCGATTGCTACTTCCGGCGCCACTTTCCGCTACCTGGAATGGAACGGTACCCGCTACAGTCACCTCATCGATCCGCGCACCGGACTCGGCCTCACCGATCCGCGTACGATTACCGTCATCGCTCCTACCGGGATGACGGCGGACGGGCTCGCTTCGGCGGCCAGCGTACTGGGCGAAGCAGCCTATGCTCAGCGTTTCGACGGCTTACCGGACATCAGGGTACACTGGGCCGTCCCACCGGACCAATAGTCGATAAAATACTTTCCAATTAGCTAACGGAGTCATCTTAGCGTGCATGGACATGAAAGCGGCCCAGCTCGACCTCGACCACGCCTTCTACGGCGGCGCTCCCGGCGCAATGGTATCCGGTGTTGTTTGGATGCTGGCCGGAGCGATCGGCGCCTGGCTTTCCCCCCAGTACAGTATAGCGGTGTTATTTATCGGTGGCATGCTGATTTATCCGCTCGGCATGCTCATCTCCCGCATGCTGGGGCGCCCCGGTAGCGCGGCAAACGACAATCCCCTAACGGCCTTGGCGATGGAATCTACCGTCTTGCTGTTTCTGGGGCTCTTTGTTGCCTGGATATGCTTTTCGGTTCGGATAGATTGGTTCTATCCGATCATGCTCCTCACCATCGGTGGCCGCTACCTGATTTTTCAGACCCTCTACGGAAACAAATTATACTGGCTACTGGGAGCCTCCTTGATCGCGGCGGGCACGGCGGGTTTTTTATTCGCCTTACCCTTTTACGTGCCCGCGCTCACAGGCGGGGGATTGGAACTGCTATTCGCCGCCATCATTTTCTTCGGAAACCGGGGGCATAGGTAAGGCAAGCTTTACCGGATCAGCCACTGGCGGAAAGCCGGAATTGTCGAGAAAGCGAAATTTCGCTAATTGGGCAACCCATTACTTGACCACTCCGTTATAAGGGCGTATTTTCACAGCGAAAATTCGCTATCACCCCTAATTCTTTCGATCATGTCCGCCACGCTTACCGATAATAAAGTATTGAAAGGCGGTGAGTTTCTCATCGCCGACGCCGCCTACCAGACCACCTTCATGCCGGAGGAATTTTCCGAGGAACAACGGATGGTCAAGCAAATGGTCGACGACTTCATCGAGCAGGAAATCCGGACGAATCTCGACAAGATCGAAAAGCAGGAAGACAATATCGCTCCCCGCCTACTGGAGAAGATGGCCGAGTTGGGCCTTCTCGGTAGTCACATGCCCGAGGCGTACGGCGGATTGGAAATGGACACCAACACCAACACCCTGATTTGCGACGTGATGGGGGGAAGCTCGGGATCCTTTACCGTTTCCTACGCCGCCCATACCGGTATCGGCATGCTCCCGATCCTCTATTACGGTACCGAGGCCCAGAAGGAAAAGTACCTGCCCCGCCTGATCAGCGGCGAGTTGAAAGCCGCTTACTGCCTCACCGAGCCGGGCTCCGGGTCCGACGCCATGGGTGCCAAGACCACCGCCACCCTTGACGGGGACGCTTACGTGCTCAACGGCCAGAAGATGTGGATCTCCAACGCGGGATTCGCCGACGTCTTCATCGTCTTCGCCCAGGTGGATGGCGATAAGTTTACCGGCTTCATCGTTCCCCGTAACTTGGAAGGGCTTACCCTCGGTGCGGAAGAAGACAAACTGGGGATTAAGGGCAGTTCGACCCGACAGGTTTTCTTCGAGAACGTACGCGTGCCCGCCGATAACAGCCTCGGCGAGATCGGCAAGGGTCACCTTATTGCCTTCAACGTGCTGAACGTAGGTCGCTTCAAACTGCACGCCCTCAGCGTAGGCGGAGCGAAGCGGGCCCTGCAAGTAGGCATCCGGTACGCCAACGAACGTATCCAGTTCAAGCAGCCCATCGCCAACTTCGGCGCCATCAAATATAAGATCGGCGAGGCCGCCATCCGCATCTTCGCCGGCGAGAGTGCACTGTATCGGGTCAGTCAGCAGATCCAGGACATGAACGTCCAGCTAAAGGAGCAGGGTAAAACCTTTTCCCAGGCTAAGTTGCTCAGTGCCGAAGAATACGCGATCGAGTGTGCCCTGCTGAAGTTTCTCGGTTCCGAGACGCTGGATTACACCGTCGACGAGGTGGTCCAGATCCACGGCGGTATGGGCTACAGCGAGGAAACCCTGGCTCCCCGGATGTACCGCGACAGCCGCATCAATCGCATTTACGAAGGCACCAACGAGATCAATCGCCTGCTGAGCGTCGACATGCTGCTACGCCGGGCCATGAAGGGAGCTCTCGACATAGTAGGCCCGGCCTGGGCCGTACAGAAAGAGCTCGGCGGCATGCCTTCTCTGGAACGCCCGGAGGGCGACTACGGCGAGGAGATTAAGGCCGTATCCGATTTCAAAAAGCTTATCCTGATGGTAGCCGGAGCCGCCGCCAAGGAGCAAATGGACGGCAAAATCAACCTGAAGGGCGAACAGGAAATACTCATGAACGTGGCGGACATGCTCGGCGACCTGCTGCAGGCGGAAAGTACGCTGATGCGGATTCGGAAAATGCGTGCCACGGGACTGGGCAAACAGGATATCGAAGTGTACGACGCCATCCTGCGCACCTACCTTCACGACGCCACCGCCCGCATGGCTAAAAATGCAACCGATGCCGTGGCCAGTTTCGTAGAGGGTGACCTCCTCCGCACCTTTACCATGGGTATCAAGCGCTTTACCAAGTATCCGCCCCAGAACGTGAAGGTGCTCCGCCGCCGGGTTGCGGATGTCCTGATCGAGGCCAATGCCTGGTCACTGTAGCGTAGCAAGGGGCTAAGGACCAAAGGAGAAAAGGGGTTAAGGATGTTGCATCCTTAACCCCTTTTCGATTTAGTCCCGAGAGCCTTTGCTTAAATCTTAACGACTTCTGCTTGAATCGGATAATCGGCGAGAATCCGGTTGGTGAAGGCCATGTGACCGCGGGGAACGGCCAAATACAGCTTGCCATGCTTGTAGGCGGCCAGCGAGCTCAGTAGCCGCCATTTGGTTACTACTTCCCGTACGTCGTCGGACTTGAGCCCGAGCTCAAAGTAGCTTTTACGGCCATTGACCTCACCGGTGACATCGGGGATGAAGTATTCATCGGAGTCTTTGCTGCGGCGGATCTTGGCGGGGGTTTCGTACCCCTCTGCATTCGCCTTAATGTTATCGAAGCCTTTTTTGGATACGATCTTGTCAAGCAAAGTCTGAATCAACTCAGCATCTTTTTGCTGGGCGTCGGTGAGGATTCCGTTTTCCATTGTGGGTGGGAAGATTTAAGCTGGTAAAATGTATAGCGAATATCCGTAAAATTAGCGAGAGCCGCCGTGGTGGCGGATCCGTAATGAGCGTTGTTCGCAAGTGTTCCAATGAGAACGTCTTCAGGCCTATTGCGGTTGATGCGTTGGGAAATTCCGATACCCTTGTTGTACTTTACCCTCACCAAGCTTAAACCAGCAGATCATGAATACCGACCAGCGTCCTTGGCTTTCCCAGTATCCGGCCGGCATCCCCGCCAACGTTGACGTGCATACCCACTCCACCCTCAAGGACCTCCTTGCCGTCACCTGTAAGCAATTTGCCAACCGGCCGGCCTTCAGCTGCATGGGTAAAGACCTGACCTACGCCGAGCTAGACAAACTCAGCACCGCCCTCGGGGGATATTTGCATTACCGCGGTCTGCAGCCGGGAGACAAGGTCGCCGTCATGATGCCGAACATGTTACAGTACCCGATCGTGCTCCACGCCGTGCTCAAGGCCGGGTTGGTGATCGTCAATACCAATCCGTTGTACACCCCGCGGGAGATGAAGCATCAGTTCACCGACAGCGGCTGTAAGGGCATTTTCATCGCGGAAAACTTTGCCGCCAACCTCGAGCAGATTATCGAGGAAACCGACATCAACACCGTGATTCTGACCACCATCGGCGGCATGCTGGGCTGGCTCAAGGGGGGGCTGACCAACTTCGTGGTGCGGAACGTCAAAAAAATGGTGCCCCAGTACAACCTGCCCTCGGCGGTCGACTTTCAGACGGCCCTCGACGAAGGAAAGAAACACCCGCTCCCCCACTTCGAGGGACAGCCGGATGACACCATCGCCCTGCAGTATACCGGCGGCACCACCGGCGTATCCAAAGGAGCCATGCTGACCAATGCAAACCTGGTAGCCAACGCCATGCAATCCAAAGCATGGATGACCCAAAAGCTCCAGGAGGGGAGCGACGAGCGGATGCTCTGTCCCCTGCCCCTTTACCACATCTTTGCCTTCACCGTCAATTCGGTGGCCATCTTCTGCCACGGCATCTGTAACGTCCTGATCGTAAACCCGCGCGACCTGAGTACCATCGTCAAAGCGTTCAAGGACAACCGGATCGCCGCCATGACCGGGGTAAACACCCTCTTCAACGGACTGCTCAACGATGACTCCTTTACTTCCCTGGATTTTCGCCACCTCAAGATTACCGTCGGCGGGGGGATGGCCGTACAGCGATCGGTAGCCGAACGCTGGCAAAAGGTAACCGGCGTGCCCCTCAGCGAGGGCTATGGCCTTACCGAAACCAGTCCGGCGGCAAGCATGAATCCACTCAACGAATCCTTGCGCATCGGTTCGATCGGCGTCCCTATGCCCAATACCGTAATGCGGGTATGGAACGATGAGGAAAACCGCCCGGCCACCTCGGAAGAACGCGGCGAGATCCAGATCAAAGGGCCCCAGGTAATGAAGGGCTACTACAATCGCCCGGAGGATACCGCCAAGGTGCTACACGACGGTTGGCTCAATACGGGCGACATCGGAATGATGTCCGAAGACGGCTTCTTCCGGATCGTGGACCGGAAAAAGGACATGATCCTGGTCTCCGGTTTCAACGTTTACCCCAACGAAGTGGAAGACGTCATTGCCGGCCACCCCAAGGTGCTCGAGTGTGCCGCGGTGGGTATTCCCAGCGACCGCTCCGGGGAGGTGGTGAAGATTTTTGTCGTAAAAAAAGACAAGTCGCTCACCGAGGACGAGCTCATCGCCTTCTGCCGCAAGGAGCTTACCGGTTACAAGGTGCCCAAAGAGGTGGAGTTCCGGGCTGAACTTCCGAAAAGCAACGTCGGTAAAATTCTTCGCCGGGAACTGCGCCAGGAAAAGGTTTAAGCATCGGCCGCGGTGGGCCGCATCGCAGGTCACCGGTAGCAATTGCCCGGTCTATGCAATCGAATCAGCAATTTATTGGCGCCGGAGCGCGGGAACTACGCGCGTTCCTTTCCGGACAGGATCCCGTAGCCATTGCCCGGGGGCTTATCGGTATGGAGCTCACGACCCGCACGGATGGGGGGCTTACTAGCGGGTTCATCACCGAAACCGAAGCCTACTGGGCCCCGCAAGACCGCGCCAGCCACGCCTTTGGCGGACGGCGGACCGCACGCACCGAGCCCTTCTTCGCCGGAGCCGGCACCAGTTACGTTTACCTCTGTTACGGCATTCACGAGCTGTTTAACGTGATCACCGGGCCGGCCGAGGTGCCCCACGCGGTGCTGATCCGCGCGGTGGAGCCAAACCTCGGCCTGGAGGAGATGCTGCGGCGGCGTCATATGGAAAACTTAAAACCGCAACTAAGCCGGGGACCCGGCGTTGTCTCGAAAGCCCTGGGGATAACGCGCATCCACAATGCGCTGGATCTGCTGGACCCCGCTTCTCCCGTGCAATTATCGTTCGGCCGCGCACCGGTTATGGCGGAAGATATCGTCGCCACGCCGCGGATCGGCATTGATGGTGCCGGTGCGGAATGGGCCTCCCGACCCTGGCGATTTTATCACCGGGGAAACCGCTTTGTCAGTAAACTCAATGCTTTTCGATGATCCGTTGGCCCGTTTCCGGATTCGCTTCCTTCCTGCGCTCCGGCGCCCTGTTCCTCGTTCTCCTCTCCGGGCAGTGGCTAGGCGCGCAAGACACCGAGCTACGGTACTTCGACTATACGTACGTGGAGAACCTGCACACCGTAAAATTGCGCGTTGATGGCTTTCCCAATTCGTATCCCATCATCGAACTCAATGGCGGTGCCCGGCTGCGGTTGAGCTTTGACGATCTCCGGGAGGACGTGACCCGGTATTCCTACAGTTTCATCCACTGCAACCAAGACTGGAGGCCATCGAATCTCGGCCAAATGGAATACAACAGCGGCTTTGGGAACGATTACATCCAGGATTATGATTTCAGCCTGCGAACGCTGATGCCCTTTACCCACTACGAGCTGGTATTTCCCAATGCCGATATGCGGCTGGAAAAAAGCGGGAACTACCTCCTGGTGGTTTACGACACCCAGGACGGCAACCGCCCGGTAATTACGCGGCGGTTTATGGTGTCGGAGAACGTAGCCGGTATCAACGGGCAGGTAACCCGACCGGCCGTGGTCGATAAAATCCATACCCACCAGGAAGTACGGCTGACGGCTAACACGAAGCAATTGCAACCCCGCGCGCCGCTTCAGGAGCTTTCGGCTACCGTGATCCAGAACGGGCGGTGGGATAATGCCGTGGCAGCCGTCGAGCCCAATTTACTGGGTCGGGAAAGCGTGCAGTTTAACTACCAGGACCGGATCATTTTCCGCGGTGGTAACGAATTCAGGAATCTGGATATCCGGTCGGTCCAGGCACCGCGGGCGGACGTCAGCAGCATAACCAACGAGGGCGACCGCTACGGCATGCTCCTGGCGCCGGAACTGACGCGGGGCGGAACGGTGTATTCCCAGTATTTCGACCTCAACGGAGATTTTGTCAACGTCGGTGGCGACCGCCCCGCACTGAATCTGGCCGATGAGTATTTGCAGGAGAACTACGCGCGCTTTGGCCTGGAATACACGGGCGAGTACGTCGAAATCATGCCGGTGCTGAAGACCCAGTCGGGGCTTCCGCTACAGGATGACGTATACCTGTACGGAGCGCTGACCGAGTGGCAGAAAAAGCCGGCTTACCGAATGGTATGGAACCCGGGTATCAGCGCTTACGTTGGCCGCTTCCTCATTAAACAGGGCTTTTACAACTACTATTACGTGACCGACGATGCGGCCTCCGATCGCCGGGAGACGGTGTACGAAGACACGGAAGGCAACCATTCCGTAACGGAAAACGATTACATCGCCCTGCTGTACTACCGCCCTTTAGGGGGGCGATACGACCGCCTTGTGGGGAGCGCGATCATCAATAGCAGTCTTTGACCCACCTTGCTTTCCACCCGTCTAATTCCGTGCACCGTTGATAGAATAAATTTCTATCCCCCGGTAGGAACCTTAGTTTTGCTGGCCTATAAACATTCAGCAAAATGCGGTTGCTCTTTTACCTATTCCTTGCCCTTATGATGCCAGCGTGGGCCGTGGCGCAGAACGATACCGAATGGACCCTCAGCGAAGCGGTCACCTACGCGAGGGAAAACAGTCTTCAGGTACGCCGACTCAATAACTCGACGGCCCTAGCCCGGCTGGACCTGCAACAGAGCCGCAACAACCGCTTACCCAGCCTGAATGCGGGAACCAGCGTAAACTACCTGCTGGGAAGGAGTATCGACCCGACTACGAACACCTTTGAGGCCCAGAACATCTTCTCTCAGGGCTACCAGGTTCAGGGGGCCGTGACGCTTTACGACGGCGGATTGCTCCGCAATAGTATCCGCCAATCGGAAATCGACCTGGAGGCCGCCGTGACGGATGCCCGGGTAGCGGGCAACGATGTGGGCTTACTGGTTGCCAACAGCTACTTGACCATCCTGCTCACCCAGGAGCAACTCGCTAACGCGCGCGTACAGCTGGAACTGATCGATAGCCAACTGGAGAATACCGATGCCCAAATCCGGGCGGGTAGCCTGGCCGCCGCCCAGCGCTTCGACCTGGTAGCGCAGCAGGCCGCCAACCAGCGTACCGTAGTCGATTTAGAGAATCAGGTACAGCTCGCTCTGCTCGACCTGCAGCTGTTACTGGAATTGGACCCCAATCAGGATTTCAGCATCGTGAACCCGGTGCAGGATCTCGACGAGAGCGTGCTGGTTTCGGATTATGACTTACAGGACGTACTGAACGCCGCCCGGCAAACCCAGCCCGCCATACGGGCCGCCGAACTACGGCGCACATCCGCCGATCTGGCCAAGGAAGTAGCCCGGGCGGGCCTCCGACCTACGATCCAGTTATTCGCTAACCTGAGCACCAACTACTCCAGTATAGCCAAAGATTTCGCAAACCCGGACGAAAGCAACGCGGAATTGGTGCAGGGGCCACCCGTGCCGGTAAATATCGGTGGGCAGGAGACAACGATATCGACCTTTAACCAGACCGGCATCGTGTACCCCAACTTAGCGTACCTGAACCAACTGGACCAGAACTTCAGCCAGGCCATCGGAATGAGCCTGAACGTACCCATCTACAACCAAAACCGCAACCGCCTCAACGTCGAGCGGGCGGAGTTGCAGCGCCTTAGCGCCGATATTGAGGTCGACCAGGCCGAGAACCAACTCCGGTCGGATGTCGAGCGGGCACTGGGTGATTTGCGGGCGGCGCGGGAAACCTACCGCGCGGCGGAAGTCAGCCTGGATGCCGCCCAGCAAGCCTACGATGCTGCCGATCGCCGGTTCAGTGCCGGTGCGGCCAACAGCCTCGATCTCACTACTGCGGCCAATCGGCTGGAGCAGGCGCGCGTTGAACTCACGCGCTCCAAGTACCAGCTCATTTTCAACCGGGAGGTCATTCAGTTTTACCTTGGCCAGGATCTTTCCCTCAACTAACCACAGCAAATTTTTTCAGCATGTCCCGTAAAGCCATCATTCTTGGTTTGGCAGTTATAGCGCTTATCGCCGTAGTCGCCATTATTTTAAGCAACCGCCCCGAGGAGGGAACACGGGTATTCGTTCGGGAGGTAGCGCTACGCGATCTTCAGGAGGTAGTGAGTGCCAGCGGTAAAATATTCCCGCAAACGGAAGTAAAAATCAGCTCAGACGTTTCGGGGGAAGTGGTCGAACTCTACGTCGAAGAAGGCGATAGCGTAGTTCCGAATCAGCTCCTGGCCAAAATCGATGCTGATGCCTACCAATCGCAAGTAGCCCGGGGGGTAGCCGGCGTCAATAGCAGCAAGGCGCAGCTGGCCAACGCTCGCGCCCAGATCAAGACCCAGCAGGCGCAACGCGAGCAAACTGCCGCCCAGTTGGCCAACGCCCGTGATGTCCTGAAACGCAACCAGCAACTGTTCGAGGATGGTGTGATCAGCGAAGCGGAATTGGAAACCAGCCAGGCGAACGTGCGCGGACTGGAAGCGAACCTGAGCGCCGCGGAAAGCAATATCCAGGCTGCGGAGGAAAGCGCCCGTGCCGCCGAATACGGCATCCAGTCCAGTGAAGCCACCCTGAACGAATTGCGCACCAGCCTGCGCCGGACCACCATCTACGCCCCGATGGGCGGAGTGGTCTCGCTACTGAACGTAGAACAGGGAGAACGGGTAGTAGGAACGATTCAAATGACGGGTACCGAGCTCATGCGGATCGCCAACCTCAATGCCATGGAAGTTCGCGTCGAGGTAAGTGAAAACGATGTTCCTTCCGTCAACCTGGGCGATAAGGCAAATGTCGAGGTGGATGCCTACCTCAACCGGACATTTACCGGTACCGTCACCCAGATCGCCAATAGCAGTACCACCGCAGGCTTGGCCGACAACGTGTTGAACAGCGATCAGGTAACCAACTTCGAGGTACGGATCAGCATCGACCCGGATAGCTACGCCGATTTAATCTCCGCCGGCAATGCCTATCCCTTCCGCCCGGGGATGTCCGCCAGCGTGGATATCCTAACCCAGGTGGCCGAGAACGCCGTCAGCGTACCGATCGAATCAGTTGCTACCCGGGAAGGCGAAACCAACGAAGACGACCCTGCCGGAACGGCCGACCTCCAGGAGGTGATTTTTATCGTTCAAAACGACACGATTTCAAAAGTACCGGTTCAAACCGGCCTCCAGGATGCCAAGTATATCCAGATAGTCTCCGGAGTCGAACCCGGACAGCAAGTTGTAGCGGGACCATACACGGCCCTAAGCAGGACGCTCGCCTCCGGTGAGCGTGTACAGGTGGTGGAAAAAGACGCCTTCTACGCGGAAAACCAACAATGAAAGCACCCCGGATGCCAGAGGCATCTCGGGGCAATCATCATGGTATGTCAGAAAGCGTAAAAAAGTCGCAGAGGAAATATCTTCCTCCGCAACCGGATAGGTTTGTTAAGTAGGTCTCTTAGTCACAATTAACGCGGCTACTCACCAAATATACGTCTTGCACTTACACGGCGCAACACCTAATTTGAGCTTTCATCGGGGGATCCATTCTATCGATAGGGCTCAATCGCCGAAAAATGGGTAAGGGATCGATTGGTCCGATAGCAGTATGGGTGCGCGGGAAGGGACTTTGGCGGATAGCTTACATCCATGCACTCACGTGCGGTTTCCGGCAGGGACAGCATACAGTATAGGGTCGGGCAATGCCCCGTAAGGATTCGCGCTGTTGGAAACGGATTGCTACCTAGACCGTAGGCGTACCGCATCCAACTCCTGCACCGGTAGGATAGCCAACCGGATTCTCAAGACACATCAGTTGTTAGCGAAAGACGGGAGGGCGTGCGACCTAGTCGTTAAACACCTCTACGTCACGGTTCTTGACGATCAGGTCGGTAAACTTTCCTTTGAAGCGGGTAGCCTTAACGATGTGGTTGTCGATCCAGTGGTAGTTGCCGCCGCGAGGTTTACCCATAAGCATACCGTGATACTTGAAATTATGCCGGTTGAGCCATTCTTCGGTGATCTCCCGGTGCTCCTCGGTGCGGGAAGTGAAGAAGGTGATGATGTGACCGTCCTCGTACCATTTGTTCACGATCCGCAACGCGTCCGGGTAAGGCAGGCAGGTAGCCATGCGCTCGGGTTCCTCGTTGGGGATATCGTCACAGACCGTCCCGTCAATGTCAATCAAAAAATTTTTCACGCCTGCGGGAAGGACCGGGCTAATCAGCTCGCCTTTCTCGTTGAAGGTAGTTTCCAGGTCTTTTTCGGGGGTAGCCATACTATTTTGTGGTATTCCGGGTCGATGTATTGCTTGCATTTGCCCGCCGGCATAGCCGGAAGCGGACAAAGTAACCAGCCGTAACGGTACAAAGGTACGGTACCCTAACGCTACGGACCGTTGGTTTGCTGTTATAAGTTCCGTTATTTGCGCCGACCAAAGTCAAATCCATGCAACAAGTGGCTCTAGTTACCGGTGTCTCGTCCGGGGTCGGCGAGGCGCTGGCCCCCCTACTGGCACGGCAAGGCTGGCGGGTATACGGGATGAGCCGCAGGACGGTCGATCTTCCGGGGGTCAGGTCTTTACCCGCCGACATAAGTGACGAGGAGGCGCTCCACCGGGCGATCGGCAAGTTGGTAGCGACGGAAGGCCGACTGGATGCCGTCGTGCACTGTGCCGGCATCGGCGGAGCGGGCCCCGTGGAAAACATGCCTACCCAACGGGCGCGGCGCATTATGGACACGAATTTTTGGGGAAGCTGGAACCTTTGTCAGACCACTTTACCCCAGCTGCGGGCCAGCCCGCGGGGAAGATTGTTGTTGCTGAGCAGCATCGCCGGCCACATGGGCATTCCCTTTCGTTCGGTTTACTGCGCCAGCAAAGCGGGGGTCATTGCGCTCTCGGATAGCTTGCGTTTGGAAACGAGGGGCTCCAACCTCCAGGTAAGCTGCGTTAGCCCGGGAGACATTGCCACGAATTCGATTGCCACCCAGTATCGGCAACCCGCCGCTGAGGTGGAGGGAATATACCGGGACCGCTACCAAAGGGCCGACGACTCCATGGTGGCTAACGTAGCCCAGGGAATGACGGCCGCCTACGTGGCCGACGAGCTACGGAAAATCCTTGTCAAAGACCAGCTGGCGCCGCATTACGTTATTGGAGAACCCATTCAGAAAATCAGCACCTTTGCGCGGCGGATTCTGCCCGGACGCGCATGGGAGTGGGTACTGGGTCGTTACTACGGGTAAACGCGTTGAACAACCGCTTTGGGAAGGCGTTGAAAAAAACTATTATGAGCAATTATTCGCACCTAGCAAATGCCCATCCGGGCTATATCGAGAAGCTGTATCAACAATATTCAGCATCCCCAGAATCCGTCGATGAAAGTTGGCGCGATTTTTTCCTCGGCTTTGATTACGGTACGGAGAAGACGGCAGGCTCGAACCTGCCCACTAGCGCGAACGGAGAGGTAGACTGGGCCCACGTCCAAAAAGAGCTGAACGTTTTCGCCCTGATCAAGGCCTACCGGATCCGTGGTCACGTCGCATCCAATATAGACCCGATCCAGGAGTTCAACGACCCCGACGCCGGGCTCGATTTGGAAGACTTTAACTTGGGGGAAGAAGACCTGGACACGCCCTTCAAGGCCGGTCACCACCTCTTCATGCCCGAAGGCAGCACCCTGCGCCAGATCGTAGCGAACCTGGACCGAATTTACCTCGGCAGCATCGGTTTCGAAACCGATCACATCTTTCACCGTGAAAAACGGCGGTGGCTACGGGAGCGAATCGAGAAGCATCACCCGGAGGAAGCCTATGGCCTGGATCTGGACGACAAGCGCCACATTCTGGAAACCCTCAACGATGCCGTCGGCTTCGAAGACTTTTTGAAGACCAAATACCCGGCGCAGAAGCGCTTTGGCCTGGAGGGCGGTGAAGGGGCTATTGTCGTACTGGATACCATCATCTGCGAAGCATCGCGGGACGGGGTCGAAGAAGTCGTTATCGGCATGGCGCACCGCGGCCGGCTGAACGTCTTAGCGAATATCATGGGGAAGAGCTACGAAAGTATCTTCCAGGAATTCGAGGGCGTCATTCCGGACAAGCTCAGGGGAGACGGCGACGTGAAGTACCACATGGGCTATAGCTCGATCATCGCAACCCGTACCGACAAATCCGTTAACGTTAAGCTCGCGCCCAACCCCAGCCACCTCGAAGCGGTTGGACCCGTGGTAGAAGGATTCGCTCGGGCCAAGGCGGATGTTCTTTACGAAAACGACTACGACAAGATCGTACCCATTCTCGTCCACGGCGACGCGGCGGTGGCCGGCCAGGGGGTGGTATTCGAAACGGCCCAGATGAGTGGGTTGGAGGGATACACGACGGGGGGAACGATCCACCTGATCATCAACAATCAGATCGGCTTCACAACCGATTACGAAGATGCCCGGACCAGCATTTACGCCAGCGGCGTAGCGACCGTGATCGAGGCACCGGTCTTCCACGTCAACGGAGACGATCCGGAAGCAGTGTACTACGTTTCCAAATTAGCGATGGAGTACCGCAACCGCTTTAACTCCGATGTTTTTATCGACATGCTCTGCTACCGGAAGAACGGCCACAACGAAGGCGACGACCCCGGATATACTCAACCGGGCATGTACGAGCGCGTCAAGCGGCATCCCAACGTCCGCCAGGTGTACACCGACCAGTTAGTTTCCCGTAAGGACGTCGACTCTAAATTGGC
This sequence comes from Neolewinella xylanilytica, assembly GCF_002934605.1. GTDB lineage: Bacteria > Bacteroidota > Bacteroidia > Chitinophagales > Saprospiraceae > Neolewinella > Neolewinella xylanilytica. The sequence goes on along the minus strand of NZ_PTJC01000006.1, from coordinate 895,238 downwards.
CAAAGAGATGGCCAAAAAATTTAAGTCGCAGTTGCAGTCCGTGCATACAAAAGTAAAAAACAGCGATCTGCCCTACAGCTACCAGCCGCCCGAAAAAGCCTGGAGCGAGCTTAAGTGCGACCACTGGGAGTACCAATACTTCGCCGAATCTCCGGAAACGGGCGTGCCGGAGGAAACGATGAAGGCGGTTCTGAAGCACATCACTACCCTACCCGAGGGTTTCGAACCGGTCAACAAGGTCAATCGCCTTTACAACAATTACGAGCAGTCCGTCAGCAATGATCAACTAGATTGGGCGATCGGGGAATTAAGCGCCTACGCCACCCTCCTGATGGAAGGTCACGACGTCCGTATGTCCGGGCAGGACGTTCGCCGCGGTACCTTTAGCCACCGTCACCTGGTCCTTAAAAGCCAGGACGGGGAAAGCCTGTACAACCGCCTCGATGGGCTGGATGAGAAGCAGGGAAAGATGCGGATTTACAATTCCTTGCTCTCGGAATACGCAGTGCTGGGATTTGAATACGGGTACAGTACCGCTAGCCCGGATAACCTGGTGATTTGGGAAGCCCAATTCGGCGATTTTGCCAATGGAGCGATGACCGTCTTCGATCAGTTCATCAGCAGCGGGGAAAGCAAATGGGGCCGCATGACCGGACTCACCGTCCTACTCCCCCACGGCTACGAAGGCCAGGGGCCCGAACACAGTAGCGCCCGCTTAGAGCGTTTTCTGCAACTGTGTGCCGAATACAACATGATCGTGGCCAACCCCACCATGCCGGCAAATATGTTCCACCTTTTACGCCGCCAGCTTACCTGGAATTTCCGTAAGCCGCTGATCGTGATGACGCCGAAATCAGGACTGCGCAACGACCGTGCCGTGAGCTCTATCAAGGATTTTGGACCCGGTACCCGTTTTCAGGAAGTTATAGATGACCCAACGGTCAGCGACCCCTCCCTCGTAAAGCGTCTGCTGCTGTGCTCCGGAAAGGTTTATTTCGACCTGGCGGCGCGGAAAGAAGAACAGGACCGAAAGGATGTGGCCATCGCGCGGATCGAGCAGCTTTTCCCCCTGCCGGTTAATCAGCTCAAATTACTTCGCGACCGGTACCAGGGAGCGGAGCTGGTCTGGGTGCAGGAAGAGAGCCGGAACGCGGGTGGCTGGAGCTATATCAGCGACCAGTTCCTATACAATGAAGAGCTCGGCTTTAACCAAGTACTGAAGTACGTGGGCCGGGCGGCTACCGCGTCCCCTGCAACGGGCTACAAACCCGTTCACTCCAAGGAACAGAAGCAACTGGTAGATTCAGCCTTCGGGTAAAGCTCGACGGGTACGACTTATTCCTCCTCCTGTTCTTCGGAAACCCGGCAGATCAAGGGGAGCAATGAGTCGTACCAGTCCACCAACGAGACCGACCGAGCCAGGGAAAGATCCTCGCAGGCTCCCGGGAGCATCTGGTTATCGAGCCGAACCTGGCCGCGAAGGATGCGGAAACGACCATCCCGGGGAAAGCGCTCGATCGCGTCGTCCATTTTGCCCAAAGCAGCGGAAAGCGCGGTAGAATCGGTCAGCATGAGTTGGGCGTCCTGCATAAGCTGCAGGGCTTCGTTATAGTCTTCTACGACGTAGGCACAGCCGGGGTCGGTGGGCACGAAGTTAAAGGTTACGTCCTGGGCGCTGATCACCTTCCTGCCCTGGTATTCGGCGGGGATCCACTGGTTAAAGGAGGCGGTTGCGGCATCGATCGCCTTTCCCGTAAAGGCTACCCCCAGGTCGTTGTAGTCTATGATGTCGTTGACGGTCACCAAGCCAGAGGGATGGACAAACAGCTGCATGTCAATCTGCCCCGTGGCGCAGCTGTCTTGCTGAATGTCAGGATACGTAATCGTTTCGTTGAAGTAATCGGCTAGGTTGCCGTCGTTACCAATGAAAGTGGCCTGTTTGGTAAGATCGGTATAGACCGTATCCGCACCAATTACTACGTAAGGCTTAGGTTCTTCCAATCGAAATCGAATGGGTAGAATGTATCGAAACCTAACGGGCATGCTATCTTTCATCGCGGGTCGCCACAGCAACTCCCGCCCCATGCCTACCACGCTGCGCAGGGCCGACATACCGATGCCGCCCCCCGGATCGCGCAATATTTCGGGGCGGTTGATCATACCGTTCGGCTCGACGATGAATGCGATAACCGCGGTTCCGCTGATATTTTGTTCCTGAGCCTCGGGGGGATAGAGTGCCCGCTTGTAAATATAATCCAGCAGAAACTGCTGCGCGCACGCCGCTTTGGCGGCATCGGTGGTATCGTAACGTTCGCAGGGACTGGGGAACCGGGGTGCCGCGTCGGCAAAGCTGTAGATGGTAGTGTCTACCGCTTCGGTAAGCGTAGTGTCCTGCCCAAAACACCATAGCGGCAAGAGGAACAATATGCTAAATAAGCTTTTCATTGATCTTCGTTGAATACGATTAGGAGGCCGGCCTCACCTGGATTGCGTTGAAATGCAGGTTTGGCGCCAACGGGGTAAGCGTGTACTCCAACCTTTTGGCAATAACCAGGGGCGCCTCGGGAGAATAGAGGAAAATCATCGGTTGATTCTGGTAAATGATTTCCTGGAAACGCTGGTACAAAGGTGCCCTGGCCGAAGAGTCGGTGGTAGCGGCTATCTGACGAATGAGACTATCTGCTTCCGGATTCCGGAAGTTTCCGCGGTTGGTTCCGCTGGGTGGAACGGACGCAGAAGCCCATACCTGGGAAAAATCATCGGGACTGGGTTCGAAGCCCAAGCCGTAGAAGGATGCCGTGAACTCGCCGGTGTTGAGCTTCTCGATGAGGGCACGTCCCTCCTGGCGCGTGACGATGATGTCGATGCCCACTTTGGCGGCGGTCTGAGCGACGTACAGGCAAATGCCCTCACTGGTCGGGTTGGTGTAGCTCATCAGGGTAAAACTCAATTCCCTGCGTTCCCCGGCTACTTCTCTGTCCAGGATGCCGTTACCGTTCGAATCTACCCAACCTGCCTGCTTCAATAACTTCCGTGCCTTCTCGAGGTCGAAATCGATTGGCGGCAAACTCCGGTTGTAGTAATCTTTCGACGGCAAAACCGGACCGCTGACCCGCTGGGCCAGATCCGGAAAAAAGTTTTGAATTATTAGATCTACGTCAACCAGGTGAGCCAAAGCCCGACGTGTAAGGCTGTCGCCAAGCAGGGGATCGTCTTGGTTAAGAAGAATGGAATAATACTTGAAACTGGGGATCGAAACGAAGTTGTAGATTTCCTGTAGGTATGCCTCGTTGCGCAAATTGACGAATTGGTCGATCGGCAAATCCATCACAATATCTACCAGCTGATCGCGCAAGGCATTGGCCGTGGTCGTATTGTCGGAGATTATTTCGAAAGTCAGGGTCTGCGGCACCCCTTTCAAATATTCCTCCTTTCGGCCCTTGGCCCAATAGTCTTCGCGCAAACTCAGTCGAATACGTTGACCGGGTTTCCAATACTCCAAAGCGTAGGGACCGCTGCCGACGACCCGTTCCGGGTCGTACCCCCAGGCCGGACTGTTGAAGTTATCGGCGAAGCGATGCAACCGGTCATCGGTTTTACTGACACGATCAGCGGAAACGGGATCGGTCAGGTCGCTGACGGCCACATCTTCCAGGAAGCCCTCCGGGTCGTACGCATACGCAGGGTACACGTATAAGTCGCCGATCGCCTGAGCAGAAAGGAAATATGGCCGCTTCGTAATGACGCGGAACGAGAGGCTATCGGGACTCGTGATCAGCACGTCGTCGATCATGCTGTAGTAGGGCCGGTAGGGGCCGGCATCGACTAGCGGATTGAGCATGGCCTTGAGGCTAAACAGGACATCCGAAGCGGTAACGCGGCTACCGTTAGGCCAGCGGGCCAGACTATCGATCCGGTAATCGTAAGCCATTCCACCCTGCGGCAACTGCTTTACGGTAGGCACCGAGGCAAGGGCGGGTTCCAGGGCGTAGGTATTCGGATTTTGCCGGTTAAGTGTCTGGAAGATTTGCTCCGCTACGTAGCGGGTGATACTCTGAACGGAAAGAAGCGGATTGAGGGTCGGCGGTTCCGATTTAAGCACGATGCGTACTTCCTCCTTACTCCGGTTTTCGGGAAATTCACTAGTAGCGACAGATCCCCCTGCGCAGCCCAAGAACATGCCGATTGAGGCAACCATTAGGAAAAAACGAAAATTCATGGGTAAGGACAAATGTCACGTAAGCAAGCGGCAAAGGTAATAAACGGAATGCGCCCGATCAGAATGATTCGGTATCCCATCATACATATAATACAGGCTTATTTAACTACCGCCTCGTGGTTGCCATCCGCCTTTTTTGTTCCGTCCGGCGTAACCAAATGCTGGGGAAGTTGCATGCCGCTTTGCTTCAAAAAATCATTTAGCTGGGGTACCATCCCGTAGAGCCCCTGCACGAATTTTCCAACTCCCTGCCCGTTGCCGCTGTCGTATACGACCACCTTTTCAATGTCGATATCCTTGATCGCATCGGTTTGAATACGGGTAAGCTCGGCCAATTTATCGAGCATGAGGTAGTTTATGGCACTCTGCGCGTCGCCGCCCGAAGCCTGCACGAGCTTTTGAAATCCTTCAGCCTGCCTGCGGAGCAGTTCTTCCATTCCCTGAGCCTCGGCCTGGTACTTCATTAATACGGCGTCCGCCTCACCCCTAGCGATCTCCCGACGTCTTTCGGCTTCTGCCTGGGCCGCGATGATGGCTTTTTGTTTTTCAATGTCGGCTACGACAACCTGCTCGGCTTCCATACGGGCTTTTTCCGTTGCGGCACGAGCGATCTCCGCATCCTGTTCGGCGCGATAGGCCTCTTCCCGGGCCTTGGCTTCCGCTACCTTCCTCGCGGCTTCCGCGCGTCTGCGTGCTTCGGCCATGGCTACGTCCCGAGCAGCATTACTTTCCGCAATCTTGATTTCGGCGGTGTTCTTACCCGCGGTTGCTTCGGCCCGGCTAGCAGCCTCCCCGATTTGGGCCGTACTCTCCGCTTCGGATACCTTGATGCGCCGTTCCCGCTGCGCTTCGGCCTCGCCAATCTCGGCGCGGCTGTTGGCAGCGGCTACTTGGATGCGCTGCTGTTGGAGTGCCGCTGCCTCGCCGATTTCTGCCCGGCTATTGGCATCAGCTACCTTTGAACGCTGGTCCTGCTGGGCTTCCGCTTCGCCAATGCTACCGGTACGAAGCTCGTTCGCGACCTTGATTTTGGCGTCGTTGATCGCTTTGGCGGCGGCCTCTTGCCCGAGCGCCTTAATGTAGCCGCTCTCGTCTTGAATATCGGTAACGTTAACGTTGATCAGTTCCAAACCGATTTTATGCAATTCCTCCCCCACGTTTCGGTAAACGCTTTCGACAAATTTATCGCGGTCGATATTGAGTTCCTCGATATCCATGTTCGCGATCACCAACCGCATCTGACCCATAATGATATCGTGGCTCAGGCTGCTGATGTTAGCCCGATCAAGCGCCAGTAACCGCTCGGCGGCGGCCAGCATCAGGTGGGGTTTGTTACTAATACCAACGGTGAATTGAGCCGGAACGCTCACCCGGATATTTTGCTTCGACAGGGCGTCCTGCAAATTTACGTCGATGGATAGCGGCGTGAGGTTGAGGTACTGGTAGTCCTGAATAATCGGCCAAACGAACGTACCGCCTCCCGCGTAGCACTTGGCGGAGGCATCGGTGCCCGTCCGCCCGTATACTACCAGAATTTTGTCACTGGGACACCGCTTGTACCGGCTGACCAACCAAACGGCGAAGATGAATATCAAGCCTACCACGGCTGCGGGAAGAAGTAGGAATTCCATTATAGAAGGATTTATGAGTGAGGGTGTGTAAAAAAGCCGGCCGGAGTAACGGGCCAAAGCTTCTGGATTAAGGTTCTAGTGGTTTGGAGTGCGGCATAGGCTCCGTCGGGCTGACTACCAGCATGCCCTCGGGAGTACATTCCTCCACGATAATCATCGTTCCCGTAGGAAGGTCCAGGCCATGCCGGCTGCGGGCTTTCATTTCCCGTATTCCGCCCTTTGCCGCTACCCGTACAATTCCTTCTCCCTGAGCAGGGATTCGCAGATATACCTGCCCCACTTCCTGTAGGGTGTCTTCCGCTTGCCAGTTTACGTCCGCTTCCTGATTGAGCAGGAACGACACCACCAAAGACAGCAGGTAAACGGCAACTGCCCCGGCGGCGAGTCCGGCTAGCAAGGAGAGGAAGGGATTAGATGATGTAATCAGGAGGAGCCTCGCCGCCCACGAGCCGACGGACAAAAAGGTAAGTGCGCCCTTGATGATTCCTACCCCACCCATGCCGACCGCCGCTTCACCATCTACGTCGGCATCGACGTCAAAATCCATCCCGCCAAAGATTCCCGCCAGCAGCAGGACGATTAGTAAACCACCGGCAATAAGGGATATGTAGGTGAGTACGATGACCATGGGTGAAGCAGTTTAATACATTATAAACGCTGCCCACGGCAAATCGTGCCTATCGATAAAATCACCCTTGTCGAATTATCCTTTTATTTGGTCTATGACCGAACCCCAATCGGTCAGAGTAATCCGCTTTTCAACGGGCGTCGAGCCACCGGAACGGCTTTTGCCGCCTGCCCCGAACACTGCCCCGGGTGAAGGCGTAAAATCGACATCAGAGACCGTAAACAGGGATATAAAGTCCTTGCTACAAAAATGCCCCATACACATACATACAGGCTACATTATCCCGAACCGAAGCAATTGGTGGTCTCGTGACGGATGGAAAATAGCTGGGTTGGATGCTGAAATCAACCGTAGAGAAGAAATAAAATTACCCCCACCATGAAGAGTATCGCAGCAGGTTGCAGGGGGGCGTGCGATTGATTAGTCATAGAAATGATGATTATTTGGAAAATAACGGCTGTACTACGGAAATGTTACCTAAATGGCCTTTAAACACCAGTTTATGACGGCAACAGGCATCTATAATAGATTATAATTTCCCAACCACCAACTATCCAGGAAGATTTAATTTCCGTCGTCAACAACAAAGGGCGCACGGCAATGCCGTGCGCCCTTTGTCAAGATTGCTTGGACGTCGCCTACAGCTTTGACACGATACCCGTTATGTTGTACTGCCCGGCAATATCGCGGGCCGCTGCCTGGGCATCGGTCAGGTTGAGGTAAGTGCCGGCAAATACCCGATTGATCACCTCACCGTCTTCCTTCGTTATGGACCGGTAATAGGCATTGTCCAGGCCTTTCTCCTTAAGCTCCTGCACCCGCTGCACGGCATAAGCCTCGTTATTGTACGCTGCTAGCTGAACCGTGAAACTAGCTTGCTCGACGATATCATCTCCGCCCCGCGACTGGCGGCTGTTGGCTACGGTTGGCGTCGGTGGAGTCACCGTGCTTTGGTAGGCAACGGCTTCGCCCTTGGGAGCTTCCGAGATAGCGGGAATGGGCCCTGGAGAGGTCACTTCCCGGCTAAATACGCTTGGGCGGGCGGCTTCGGATTCCGCTGCTGTTTCCGGACTTACCGGCTGCGGCGCCAAAACGGCACTAGCGGCGGGTAAGGCCACGTTTTCGGCTGCCGAGGTGGCTTCCCCCTGAGGTACGGGGTTCCAGTTGCTGAAGCCATCCCGCTCGATGGTGACCGCTGCCTTTTCACTCATTCCGAGCTGGTGAGCTGCGGTGTTGCTTAGCGTGACCACGCAGTCGGCACATTCCTGACCTCGGTCGGTAATCCGGACGACCACCGAACGGCCGTTGCTGATATTGGTAACCCGCAGAAGGGTTCCGAGGGGTAAGGCGGGATGGCTTCCCGTGAGTTCGTTAGCCCGGTAAATCTCCCCGTAAGCCGTAGGCGTACCATCGGCGTCGGGCGCATAGATTCCGGCTAGACCACCCTGCTCCTGCCCACTCTTGATGTCATCTGCGGGGACAATACGCTGTATCTCCTTAGGATGAGCGGCCGCAGCCGGCTTGTCCCACTCAAAGCTTTGGGCGCTGAGGGCGGTAACCGAGAGAAGTAAACTGAGTGAGAGTAAGCGTTTCATCGATGGTAAGTAATTAGGGTAGTTAGGCAAATTAAGACGCCTGAGGCTTGGTATGGTAACGGTAGATGCGGTGTCATTTCCCGGGACAATATAACCGAGAAGCCCGCCTTTTGCTCAATCGAGGAGCTTCTTTACCGTGAATTTAACTATTGGTTGTCGGTTTGCCACTTTCGCACTTCCCGCCACGCGTAGGCTTCGTCTTCCCAGCGGAGGAGCTCCGTAACGTTCGGACCCTTGTAATTCAGAAACCAGGTTTCAATGATGCGTTTGGCCGCATCGTTGCCGAGGGTAAAATCCAAAAAATTTGTCACGTCCAGGGTCCGCTGTTCGGGGTCGGCGGCTACGGCAATGATCTTCGTGTCAATTTCTCCCCGGTCCCGCAGCATCAGGGCCCCGATGGGAATAACCCGGAGTTGCGTTCCCGTAGGCACGCTTTCCCCGATCACCAGTACGTCCAGGGCGTCGCCGTCTCCCCCCCGGCTTTTGTCCATAAGGGTAGAAGGAACGAAGCCGTAATTGCCGGGGTACGGCAGAAAATTCACGATCCGGGTACTCCCGTCGGCCAGGGTGTCATTTACGTAACCGCTTCCGGGGTGGTATTCAATCTTGTGGTTCGTACCGGCCGGAATCTCGACGACCATGTTCAGGGCTTCGCCGTCCGTACTGGGTAGCGTATAGGGATCGACGGTGGCCACGGTATCCACGGCCGGTTCGGTAGTACAGGCGAACAGAAAGCAAAGGGCGTAAAGGTAAAGGCGCATGCTGATGGATTATCCGACGGTCATCTCAGGGCTCGAAATACCCGACCGTCCCGCCTACCCAGGTTTTCCCCTCGTTGTAGCGGACGCCGATCATCTCCCCTTTCGATAGCCGGACCAAGTTATTGACCAAAGTTGGCCGCTCGCGGTCCGGAGGCCAAAGGTACATCATGCGCAGCTCCACCCGGGCGGGTTCATCGGGAGTTTCCACGATCGGCGCGTAGGTTACCTTCCGTTGCAGAATGTAGTGCTCCGGCCGCTCGAGGGCTCGCAGGTCCGCTTCGGTGGGGTAAAGATTCACCCCCATACCCGCAAAGCTGTATAGCGGCTTCAGCACGTAATTGGAAAGATCCTCCGGATAGCTATCCAGGTCGGAAACGAAGTGCGTTTCCGGCACGTACGGACTATCCAGGAACGGCAGGCTGAACTTGCTGATGAGAAAAAACCAGTTCGGATGGCCCGCCCATTCCACTTCGGCATCCTCGATGAGATTGAATTTGCGCTGCAGATCCGTTCTGGCCTTCAGTTCGTCAAAAATGACCCGATTGAAGATCCGGAGCACCCGCGTCCGTTTACCGTCGCGATGGTAGTAGAGCTGACCGTCCTCGAGGTCCACCTCGCTGATGCACACTTCGCTGATCCCCAACTCCGCACAGGCCACCACGAAATCGATGCGGGTAGTCTGTCCTTTCGGATCCACCTCCAGCAAAATGACGTTTTCGGGCGGGTGGCCGTTCAGGATCGTGCTTCGCAGCAGCTCCAGGTAATCCGCATCGCTCGATCCGTCAAAGCGGGCGGAAAATCCTTCGGGGATGGTGAAAAAGCGCCGGAAACTGCGGTCGAGTAAACCCTGGAAGAAGTAAAGCGAGGGGAACCCCTGCACCTCCACCAACTGCGGCGTGAGGCTGCCATCCTCGGCGCGGCAGACGCCGAAATCAAGTTGCAGAAACAACGGCCGCTCGTCCTGGCGGGGAACTTTTTCCCCGGGCGGAATGGCACGGGCGGCCCGTTCGGCATAGTCCGGCGCCGTGACCGTGGCAATCACGTCGTCACACGCCTGAAATACGCGTTCACGAAACGCGCGGGAAAAGAACACCGGCGTTTCCGCCACGTGAAATTTTGGATCGTGGTTGTACTGCCCGCCCAGCCAACTAAGCATGGCCCGGTAGGCCTCATTGGTGAAGGTATCGTTGTAGCGGCGGCGTATGGCTGGTATCATGGATTAGGTAACCGGCCCCTTGAGTACATGTTTGCGCGCTATTCCGGCGTGGTAGCCACCGGATCCTGGTGATTCACCGTACCAACCCCGCCGTCGTGGTCGAGATCCTGGTGAAAGATGCGCTCCATCAAGGAAAAGAGCTCCGGATGCTTGCTCGCAAAGGCAGCGGGGCGGTTAAAGAAGTACTCCGCGGCCACCGCGAAGAATTCGGCTTTATTCGTCAGAGCGTAATCGTCGATATCGGAATTTCCCTGCTGGATCGCCGCCATCTCGGAGCGAATCATCTCGACCCACGGGATCAGGTACTGGTTATCCAGGAAGTAATCCGGTATCCCGTCCGTCTCCCCGTCGGCCTTGTCCAGCAAGTGGGTAAATTCGTGGATCCCCGTGTTGCTCCTTCCCGCATTGTCGAATCCGGCTCGCAGGGCGTGTTGGGAGAGCAGGAGCTTGCCGTTCATGTAGCCGCCACCCACCATTCCGGCTATCGTACGGTCCGCTCCTTCGGTAGCGAAGGTCTCCTTATTGAATGTGTTGGGATACAGGAGCACCTCCCGTAATTTCGGGTACTGGTTCCAATCGTCGAAACCGAAGGTGGGAATGATTCCGCTGGCGGCTACCAGTACCCGGTCGAGCTCGGTCACCTCCGTGTCGATACCGGTAATTTGTACCCGCTGGAAGAAGAAGCGCATCCGTTCCTGGAACCGCTTCTTGTCGTCTCGATCCAGTGTCTTGTAGAAGGTTACTTTCTTACGCAGTAACCGCCGCCACTGTTTCCGGAATTCCGGCAGCGGCCCCAGTGGCTCGTCTCGGAACAGGTAATAGATCAGTCCGCCGGCCAGGGCCAGGACGAGAATAGCGACGAAAGTAGCGGAGTAAGTCATTGGGTGGTGCAGGTCAGGGGTGGGGCGCCGGAGCGCGGGTGCAACGTAACTCAGTTAATGCCTTGAGTTCGGGCAAATGTTCGATCCTCCAACCGCCGCTGCCGGACGGGCGGCAGATTCTTTTGTGCATTCCCGCTGTCGCGCCGTCCTGCTATCTTGCGGCATGCAAGTTCTAGATCGCTTCCTGCGCTACGTCGCCATAGATACCCAATCGGACCCCTCCTCCGACACCCAGCCTTCTACGGCCAAGCAACTCGACCTCGCCAGGGTACTGGTGGAGGAGCTCCGGGACCTGGGCGTGATGGACGCGGAGCTCGATCCGCACGGGTACGTGTACGCGACCATACCGGCCACCCCGGGCCACGAAGCCGCCCCCGTCATCTGTTTTTGCTCCCACATGGATACCAGTCCCGATGCCAGCGGCACGAACGTCAAACCCCTGGTGCACGAAGCTTACGACGGCAGCGATATCGAACTACCCCTCGGCAACCGTGTCATCCTGCGGGCGAATGACTTCGAAGGATTGAGGGAGAATCTCGGCCAAACCATCGTTACCTCCAGCGGTGATACCCTGCTTGGCGCGGATAACAAATCCGGTATCGCGGCGATCATGGCCGCGGTGGAATACCTTTTACAGCATCCCGCCATTCCCCACGGCAAGCTGCGCATCCTCTTTACTCCGGACGAGGAGATCGGACGGGGTGTCGACGCCGTGGATATGGAGAAGCTAGGCGCCGATTTTGGCTACACGATCGATGGGGAGGCGCGCGGCAGCCTGGAGGACGAGACCTTCAGCGCCGATGCCGCCACGATCACCATCGAGGGCGTGAGCGCCCACCCCGGCTTCGGTAAGGGTAAGCTGGAAAACGCGGTGAAGATCGCCGGCGACATCATTGCTGCCCTGCCCCGCGGCGGGCTCAGCCCGGAGAGCACCGAGGGAAGGGAAGGCTTCCTACACCCCGTAAGCATGACGGCCAAAGCGGAACATGCACGTATCGACTTCATCCTACGGGATTTCGAAACCGACCAATTGGCCGACCATGCCGCCCTGTTGCGTTCGATCATCGGGGAGGTGGCCCCCCAATACCCTAGCAGCCGCATCACCTTGCAAACTAAGGAGCAGTACCGCAACATGAAAGAAGTGATCCGCCACCATCCCCGGGTAACGGAGCTGGCCGAAGCGGCAATCGCATCCGTTGGGCTTCCGGTACGTAAAGCGGCCATCCAGGGCGGAACCGATGGGGCACGCCTGAGCTTCATGGGCCTCCCCTGCCCCAACATCTTCGCCGGGGAACATGCTTTTCACTCTCCGTACGAATGGGCCAGTGTGTCCGAAATGCAAAAAGCCGCGGAGGTTATCGTAGCCATCAGCCGCAAAAACGTCGAAGCGTAATGATCTGGAAAACGCCCCCCACCCTAGCCGGCATGAATGCCATGGGACCGAATACCCTCGGCGCGACGCTGGGCATGCAATTCGTCGATTTTGGCGACGATTACCTGGTGGCGGAAATGCCCGTCGACGACCGGACGGTCCAACCCTTTCGCTTACTTCACGGTGGTGCGTCCGTTGCCCTCGCGGAAACCCTGGGTAGCGTTGCGGGCTTTCTGGCCCTGGAGGACCCGGATAATTATATCGTCGTCGGGGTAGACATCAACGCCAGTCACCTGAGAAGCGTCGGCGAAGGAGGCCGCGTCACCGGAACCGTCCGTCCGGTACGGGTGGGAAGAACGGTACAAGTCTGGCAGATCGAGATAACCGATCAGCGTGGCAAACTGGTGTGCGTGTCCCGTTTGACGTGCCAAGTGGTCGCAAGACGATAAATATTTTACGTTTACCCATTACTTTCCCATACCGTCAATTATTGGGTCCGAACGGGAGGATAGCATCGGTTTAACTAGCAGTCACCCCTTCCTTCGGAACATTTTACGGGTGTAAACCTGGAAGGCTGACTCACGTTCCATACGTAGCTCCTGCGTTCGGCGCCCAACGCTTTGACGGTCAGGCATTAGAGTTATAATTTTACCATAAAGACACCCACGATGATTAAGTCCAACTACGTAAAATCCAAAAACCAGTACAAGGTTTCCTTCGAGATTCCCCAGGAACGGGTCGGTGAAAACCGCGACGTTCGTGTGCTCGGCACCTTTAACGACTGGAGCTGGGAAGAAGGCCTCCAACTGAAGAACGGAAAGAAAGCCTATACCGGAACCACCGAGCTACCTGCCGGCCACTACCAGTTCCGCTACCTGATCGACGGGCATCACTGGGCGAACGACGACAGCGCCGAGGCGTACACCGACAGCGGCCACGGCTCCGAGAATTGCTGCTTCTCGCTGGAGCAAGTTGCCGAAGGGGAGCAGTCGGGGAAAGCACCCGCCGCCAAGAAACCGACCGCGAAAAAAGGAACCGCTAAAAAGAGCGATGCCATTCAGGCCGCCAATTCCGCACCGGCGACTAAGCCCGTAGTCACGCCAAAAAAAGCCCCCGCGAAGAAAACGACCGCGAAAAAGGCAACCACCAAAAAGGCTTCTACCGCTCAGGGTGACGATTTGAAAAAGATCGAAGGCATCGGTCCGAAGATCGCGGGTCTGCTCAACGAAGCCGGCATCATGACTTACTCGGATCTGGCCAAAGCCAAAGAGAATCTGCTCGCCGACGTGCTACAGAAAGCCGGAGCGCGCTTCCGTCTCGCCAAGCACGATACCTGGCAGGAACAGGCTAAACTAGCCGCCGCCGGTAAAACGGAGGAGCTCAAGAAGATGCAGGACGAACTGAAGGGCGGTCGCAAGTAACCCTTCCGATTAGTCCCGGTTCGTATCGGCATCCGGGTGGCGAATTCCGTCCGGCAAGGGGTACATTTCCATGTAGAAACTGTTGTATTCCAGGCGGTTAATCGCCCCGGTAGCCGCATCGATGATGAAGCCGGGCCACCATAGTAAATTGATGAAGGTCACGCCGTTTACCCGGTTCCGCAGGAGCTGGGTGGACGGCTCGTGCCCGTCCAGCTCGTAGGTGACGTAGCGGGGCTTCAGGCTCCGGGGCACGCTGGTGCGCAACGGCGTCCGTCCGAGGAAGTGGTCATCCAGGTAAACCGCCGCGCCCCCCGGCTGGGAATCGAAGAAAACCTGGTCGGTCGTACCGGAAAAAACGGTCGCACAGTTACTGCAAAGGGTGACAAGCAGGATGAAGAGGGGTAAAGGTGTACGCATGGGAGTGGATTTGTTGTTTCCGAATATCCGTCCTGCGCTTTAGAAAACCACCCTGGCGAACTAACTATAGGATGCAATTAACATCCATGGGCTTTTCACGTTACCACCCTTAACTCATATTAACTTTTAAACCCGATTCCCTCGTGCCGAATTCCGTAATTTCTCACTCCCTCTTCACCGACTACGACATCAATCTATTCCGTGCCGGAAAGAATTTCCGCATGTATGATAAACTGGGCAGCCACGTTATCGAGGTCGACGGAAAAACCGGGACTTACTTTGCCGTCTGGGCCCCCAGCGCCAAATCCCTCAGCGTAATCGGCGACTTTAACGGGTGGGATAAAAGCGCCCATCCCCTAAGCCCCCGGTGGGACAGCAGCGGAATTTACGAGGGTTTCATCGAAGGGGTCAAGAGCGGCACCGTTTACAAGTACGCGGTGCAGGCACAAAGCGGCGATTGGCTGGAGAAGGGCGACCCCTATGCACGACTTTGGGAAACGCCGCCGAAAACCGCCAGCATCGTATGGGATACCTATTACGAATGGGAGGATAAGGAATGGATGGGGAATCGGTACGAGCACAATGGAATCGATAGCCCCTATGCCGTATACGAGGTTCATTTGGGGAGCTGGAAGAAAACCGAGAAGAACGAGAGCCTGAGTTACCGGGAGCTGGCTACCGAACTGGTGGACTACGTAAAGAAGATGAACTATTCTCACGTGGAATTCCTGCCGGTCATGGAGCACCCCTACTTTCCGAGCTGGGGTTACCAGATTACGGGGTACTTCGCTCCCAGCAGCCGCTTCGGTGGACCCCAGGACTTCATGTACCTCGTGGATAAGCTCCACGCAGCGGGAATCGGCGTTATTCTCGACTGGGTACCCAGCCACTTCCCCAACGATGCGCACGGATTGGCCCAGTTTGACGGTACCCACCTTTACGACCACGCCGATCCGCGCAAGGGCTTCCACCCCGACTGGAAAAGTGCCATTTTCAACTACGGCCGGAACGAGGTACGTTCCTTCCTGATCTCCAATGCCTTATTCTGGCTCGATCGCTACCACATCGACGGTTTACGCGTTGACGCGGTGGCCTCGATGCTTTACCTCGATTACAGTCGTAAGCAAGGAGAATGGATTCCAAACCAGTATGGCGGTAACGAAAACCTCGAAGCCATCGAATTCCTACGGGAATTCAACGAGACGGTGTATCGGGAATACCCCGACTCCATGACCATTGCCGAGGAATCGACCGCCTTTAGCGGGGTCAGTCGCCCTACCTACATCGGCGGACTCGGCTTCGGTCAGAAATGGATGATGGGTTGGATGCACGATACGCTCAGCTACTTCAAGAATGACCCCGTCCACCGGAGTTACCACCATGGCGAGCTGACCTTCTCCCTGGTCTACGCCTTCACCGAGAACTTCATGTTGCCCCTGAGCCACGACGAAGTGGTCCACGGCAAAGGGCCCATCATCGACCGGATGCCGGGGGACGAGTGGCAGCGTTTTGCCAACATGCGCCTGCTCTACGGCTACATGATGACCCACCCGGGTTCCAAGCTGAACTTCATGGGCAATGAATTCGGACAAAGCACCGAATGGAGCATCGAAAGGGGGATCGACTGGAGTCTGATCCAGTATAAACCGCACGCTACCCTCCAGGCTTTCGTTGCAGATCTGAACAAGATTTACCGAACCACCACCGCCCTTTACGAGAACGCCTACGACCAACAAGGCTTCGAGTGGATCGACATCGGCGACCACCAGAACAGTGTACTGAGTTATCTGCGCCGTGGCAAGGAAGCGGATGACGTCATTGCGGTCATTCACAACTTCACTCCCGCCGTACGAACGAAGTATCGGGTAGGTATGCCGTTCGAAGGAAAGTATGCGCTGGTCATCAACAGTGACGACGAGCAGTATGGTGGAACGGGAAATTATTCCCAGGAAACCATGGATTCCGTTCCGTCCGAATGGAACGGTCGTCCGAACCACATCGAACTGACCTTGCCCCCCCTGGCGACGCTGGTTTTTCGTTTCCAGCCCGAAGGAAAGAAAGGGAAAAAACCCAAGGCCAAGGCCGCTGCCAAAAAGTAGCAAATAGCCGTAAGCTAAAACAGAATGCAGACCGGAATGGGGGCCGTCGTACTGGTTACGAAGTCCAACATTCCGGTTTCTTTGTTTCGGCTGAGCGTGGTGATGTTCTTCGAGCGCTGATTGGCTACCAGCAGGAAATCTTCCTGGGGAGAGAGGGCGAAGTTCCTCGGCCAATCTCCGGCAACGGATTCGTACTCGAGGGGGGTTAGCGCGCCGGAATCCTCGTCGACTTCGAAAACGACGATGCTGTTATGGCCGCGATTGGAACCGTACACGAAGCGGCCATCGGAACTGACATGGATATCCGCGCAGAAGCTTTCCCCGGTAAAGGCTTCTGGTAACGTCGACCAACTCTCAACGACTTGCATATGCTCACCTTGCCGCGACACCTGGGTGACGGTACTATTTAATTCATTGATGACGTAGATCCATTTCCCATTCGGGTGGATAGTCAGGTGGCGGGGGCCGGCTCCGTCCTCCATCGGGATAACGGCGGGGTCGGCGGGAATTAGTTCACCGGACGCGTCGTCTATGCGGTAGTACCACACTTCATCCGTTCCCAAATCTACGGCCAGCACTTCGCGGCCGTCGTTGATGAAATAGGAAGAATGCGCGTGAGGCTCCTCGGCCCCGCGTTGCCGGTGATCTGCTAAATCGAGCGGTTCGCTGAGGTTGCCATCGGTACCCAATCGGAGGAGTTCCAGGTTCCCCGCCGTGTAGTTTGCTACCGTAACGTATCCGTCTTCACTGACGTTAACGTGGCAGGACCCCTCTCCTCCGGCGGTTTGGCGGTTCTGGAGGATCAGACTGTCTCCCTCGGCGGCAAAACTGACCACGCGGCCGGGTTCCCCGTTCAATTGCTCCACGGAAACCAGGATAGACCGGTCGTTATTGTAAGCGATGAAAGACGGGTTGCTGGCTTCCGCTACCCTACCCTGGTTGGTCAGGCTACCGTCTTCTTCCAACCCAAAGCGATAAATACCGGGTTCGTGAACGCCGGCGTCGTCGTAGGTACCTAAAAGGAAGGTAACGGGAACGTTTGCGTTAGCGGCTGGCTCCGCTGCGGGCGCGGGCTGCTGGGCGCAGGCCATGAAGATTACAAGCGGGAGGATCAGAAAAAAGCAAGTGCGCATAGCTGGCTGGTACGAACACATCGGATGTGTCAGGTAGTGAAATTAGGAAATACGGGAATAGCTGCCCACGTAAAATCCGGTCAAATTACCACTTTCCACTAATTCATTGCGTCCGCTTTCTAGGAGCTTTCTGCCGAGGGTTACGTTGCAGATGCTTTCTTCCGCATGCGTGAAATCGGCGTATTCATAATGAGAACTATAGCCCCACTCCCCGGGGTGATCAACGAGTTTGGCCGCCACGGGATTGAAATGCAGGTAGTTCAAACCGTGGTGGAAGGGGCGATAATGATGCTTGCACCGGGTGTGCTGTTGAAAGCGGGAACCGGTAAGATGAAAGGTGTGATTGTACCCCTACGTAAAACCCATCAGTATTCGGCGGATGGCCTCGCTGATGGCGTCGGTCGGCAGGCGACTCATGACCTTATCGTCGAACTTCAAGATCACATCCAACGGATCCGTTGGTGTCAAAAGAAGGTGAAAGTGATTGGGCATGATGCAGTAGCCGAGTAGGTGAGCTGCGGTCGCCAGGTTCGACCTTACTTTGCCAAGGAAATACTGGTATTGCCCGTGCTCGGTAAACAGTGTTTTGCGATCGTTGGCGCGGTTGTATAAGTGAAAAACCGGGGGGAGACCGCCCATTTCAGTCAGAGAGGTGGGAGTAAGCATTAGGGATATGTTGTTGATCCCGCAATGACGTTGGCTTCACTCGCATGTGGTGAGAGTGGGGTTAATTCTCTTGTTTTGCTGAAAATTTCGACCTGACACATCGGATGTCTGACAAAATGTCGCACCTGACACATCCGATGTCTAAGCCGATCGCAATCGCCCTAACCAACCGCCCTCTTACAAACTAGCCCGCGCCCCCAAGAACCAGTTCCGCCCCGGCGCCGGCTGGTAGTACCGCCCCCCGAACTGGGGGTTGAGATCGTTGCCGAAGCTCATCGCCTGATCGAGCAGATTGCTACCCCCCACGTACACGTCGAGGCGCTTTCCTGCCCAATCGCCCCGCCAACCGAGGCGGGCCCGGAGCAGATGATACGCCTCCCCGAACACCGAATTATCGTCGTTCAGGGGGATGGCGTCGGTATAGTTCTCCGTAAGTACCGCATAGAAGCCCGCCGGAAGGGAAGCCGTCGCCTCGAGGTTAACTACGTGGGGGGCGGTACCCGGTAGCGGATTGCCGGAGTAATCCTCCCCCGAGCGCTCGTAGCTACCGTAGGAAAAGTCGTGGTAGGTGTAGCTGCCGTAAAGGTCGAGCCACAGGGCGGGCTGGTAGCGCAGGGCCATCTCCAGTCCACGCTGATCGGTGCTGCCGGCATTCCGGAACAGCTGGGTGCCCCGCGCGTCGGAATAGGTGCTGATGGCGTTGTCCAGGCGGAGGTAGAATAGGGCCAGTTCGTACTCCACCAGCCCGTTCCATGCGCCCTTTGTGCCGATCTCGTAATTGGTGCCCCGTTCCGGCTGCAACGACACGTTGATGCTTCCCTCGTTGGTCCGGTATTCATCGAGGGTAGGCGGACTGAAGCCGCTGCTAACCGTAGCGTACACGCTATAGCCGCCAAAATCGCGCAGTACGGAGATCCGCGGACTCGCCACCGGCTCAATGCTGCTCTCCGTGATGGCCGGGGTGGCCGCGGCGTCGAAAGTGCGATCCACCCGGTAGCGAAGGTCGTTGAAGCTCAGCCCCAACGCGAATCGCCAGTCTCCGAGATCATAAGCCGCCTGGGCGAAGAGAATGTACTGGGTGCTCAGGATTTCATCGCTAAAATTCAACTGGGAGGGGGTACCCGTTTCGTTTCCGAAGTTGTTGGCCATCCGCATCTGCAGCTGCGTTTCGGCGCCGGCGCTGAGCTTGAGGATGGAGCCGGCCAACGGGAGGGTGTAATCAAAGGCTGTACGCCCGCCGGTGCCGAGATTGGTTTCCCGCTTGTAATCGAAGTTAAAGGGGTGATCGAAATAGAAACCGGTACCGTACACGGTGGTTACGTTGCTCCACCGCCCCCGCGACCAGTCGTGGGTGAGCCCCAGCAGCAGGTTATCGTAGTTGATGCTCGCCTGCGTGGTTTCGCTGCCGGGCCGTGCCTGCCTCCGGTCGGCGGCGTACTGCTCGGCGTTCAGTCCGCCGGGAAGCTCGTAGTAGAGGTTGGTGTAGAGGGCGTGAAGCTGCAAGCTGCGAGTCGTTCCCATACGCCAGCGGGTCGAGAACTGGGCCGTTTGCCGGCTCAGGGCGCTTTGGGCGCGGTACCCGTCGGTTTGCTGGTGCGATAGTCGCAACTGGTAGGACGGCTGGCCGTTGGTGCCCCTGCCGTTGCCCGGTCCCCATTGCACCTGCGCGCCGGCGCGAAAAAAACCGTACGAGCCGCCCGCCACGCCGGCATCGGCGTGGCCCTCCAACGTATCCGTAGAGAACAGTAAGGTGCCCGCCGTACCCGCTCCGTAGAGGCTGCCCGCCGGACCGCGGATCAGCTCCACGCGATCGATATTCGCCACGTCCAGAAAATTGAGCGGGGTATCGCCGCCCGGCTCGGTAAAGGGAATGCCGTTCCAGTAGATTTTGATGTTGCGCACGCCAAACGGGCTACGCAGCGTACTGCCCCGTACGCTGATGCGGTAGCTGCCCGGGGCGCGTTGCTCGAAGCGGACGCCCGGCAGCCGGTTCATGGCCGGCAGGAGGTCGGCGGTGGGGATCAGCTGCAGTTCCCGCTCCTCCAGGGTACTGACGCTCGCCCCCACCCGGTAACTGGCCACTTCGTCGCGGAAGGCGGTCACGGTAGCGTCCGGGAGGGTATAGAGGGTATCGACCTGGGCGCCGACCGCGCCGGAGATCATCAGCAGAAAAAGGACTCGGTACATGCGGGGGATTTCTACCGAAAGCGCTCCGACCCCGAACTTGTTTTATCCTCTTGCCGACCTGGCGGGAATTCGTTCCACCGGGCAGGTCATGCAATGGCTCCCGCCCCGCCCCCGGCTCAACTCGGCACTGGGCAGGGTGATGATGGTTTTACCCAGCGTACTGACGTCCAGTTCCCCGCTGCTCACCCGATCCAGTACTTCTTGCGCCGTTACGATGGTGTAGCCGTTCCGCGCCAGGGTTTCCGCGGTCACGGGATTGCGGTCGTAGGTGAGGGCGATGCCCGGGGCTATCGCCACGAGATTGCAGCCGTCGGTCCACTGTTCCCGCTCCTGGAAAGGACTGCGACCGTTGCCGGCGGCGATGAAGTTGGCGTCCGCATCGATTTCCCGCAGGATGCACTCTTTCAGGCTGGTGTAGTGGGTGGTTTTCCCGTTGCTTCGCCACACTTCCACGCCGGCCTGTCGCCCGCCCTCGGAAATGATGGGCTCGAAACTGACGTAATCGTGGGCGTCGATCTGGGTGAAGATGGTATCCAGGTGCATGAAGCTTCGCTCGGAGGGTACGCTGACCCGAACAACGTTTCGGACCACCCCGCGGGCAAAGAGATCGTCGGCTAGTTGGCGGATGCTGTACGTGGTAGACCGTTCGCTGTCGCCGATGAGCAGGTAATCCCGGTGCAGCAGCATCACGTCGCCCCCCTCCAGGTAGACCTTTTCACCCTCGCGGCTCGGAGGAAATTTATCCACGTCGTTCAGGTTGATCACCCTGCCGCTGTTCCACAGATCGGCGAACATGGGGTGCCCGACGATCACCATGCGGGTCAGAAAGTTTTCCCGGCTGCGTGCCTGCTTGGCGGCTTTGGTGACCAGCACGTGGTCGTTGATGGTCACGGCGATATCGCGGGTAAAAATAAAGTTCGGGATCGGGTCGAAGAGCACGCGATCCTCGTGGGGTTCGTAGCCGGTGATCAGTACGTTGGCCAACTGCTCGGGGGTAAGCGCCCGGAGCTTTTCCACGTAGGTCTTGGGCAGTTCCTCCCAGTTGACGATCAGTTCCAGCAATTCCGCGGTCACTTTCGGCGCGGCGGCAATGGCTTCGGCGAGGAGCGTACCGATTTCCAGCACCCCGTCCGGCCCCAGAAACGCCCGCAGCAGGTCGGTGAAAACGTCGTGCTCCTCCTGCAGTCGGGGAACATAGACGATATCATCGAATAACAGCTCTTCGGCGCGGCGGGGCGTGATGGTGGAGGTACCGGCATCGGGGCGGTGGATGATGACCCGGTGCAGGCGGTCGATCTCGGAATGTACTTGGATAGGCATACCGCGAAGGTAAAACATGGGGCGCCGGAGCGCGGGAACGGATGAAATCCAAAAAAAAGCTAAATTTTCTGGTGCTATCCCAAGAAGCTTCGGAATTTCGCCGTTACCGAGGTATACCCGGCACGAAGTGGTTTGAAGATTTAGGTCGCCGCTATATTCGTTCAGATCGAGGCAGCAAACGTAGGCGACACCTAAGTGTCGGCGAGGCTTGCTAACGCTGAGCTGGACGCAGATAGCAAGAGATAAACGCCCAAACTACTTCGTAACGGGTATAATGTCCGTCTAACTACCCGATATATACCGCTATGAAACCTTTCGTTTGTGCACTACTCTGTCTGATTACCGCTAGTAGCCTTTCCGCCAACCTCCCCTTTACCTGGACGGCGGAGGAAAACAGCGAACAGGAAGCCTACATCGAACGCTTCAAGCGGATCGCGATGGAGGAAATGGAACGTACCGGCGTGCCCGCAAGCATCAAGCTGGCCCAGGGGATCCTGGAAAGCAACTCCGGGAAGAGCTACCTGGCCCGCACCGCCAAAAACCACTTCGGCATCAAATGCGGCAGCAACTGGAAGGGGGATGCCGTGTACCGGGAAGACGACGATTACGACTCCTCCGGCCGGCTGACCAAAAGCTGTTTCCGCCGCTACAACGACGCCGACGCGAGCTACGTAGCCCATTCCGAGTTCCTGCGCGACCCGAACAAGGCGTTCCGCTACGGCTTCCTGTTCCGCCTCGAACCGACCGACTATAAAGGCTGGGCCAAAGGACTCCGTAAAGCCGGCTACGCTACCAACCCCCGCTACCCGGAGCTGTTGATCACCCTAATCGAACGGCACCGGCTGGACGAATACGACGTACCCGGCGAGATCGACCCCATCGACCTCGAGGTGCCGGTGGAGGACGCCATCACCGGCATCCTGAACACCAACGACGTGAATTACTACGTAAGTCAGGCGCCGGTGAACCTGCAGCAGGTAGCCCAACAGGTGGACGTGAGCGTTCGCCGCTTACTCGATTACAATGAAAAGCTGGTATCCGAAAACCAGACCGTTGCCGCCAACGAGCGGATCTACCTACAGAAAAAACGGCGGTCCTACCGCGGTTCCGAGCGCTACCATACGGTAATGGCCGGCGAAGACCTCTACGACATCGCCCAACGCTACGGCATCCGGGTAAAAAACCTGGCCCGCCGCAACCGCCTGGGCGAACAGGCCCGCCCGGCGGCCGGCGAACAAGTCAAGCTGCGGGGCTGGCGGGTACGCAATCCGCCCGATCTGACTCGAAACGGCGCGACGCCCGATCCGGTCAACCCGATAACCAGGCCCGACCGGACCATCGAACCGGCGACCACCGATGACGACGGGTTCCTGGATATGGGGGCGCCCATCTCTCCCAATACGCCCATCCCCGAACCCAAGCCCCGGCCCACGGTAGAACCGGAACAGCCCGTCGTCACGCCGCCGGCCACTACCCCACCGACGAGCCCGAACCAACCCGCTACGGTATACCACGCCGTAACGGCCGGGGAAACCCTCTACGCCATTAGCCGGCGCTACGGGGTCACCGTCGATGCCATCCGCCAACTCAATGCCCTGACGGGAAACACCATCTCGGTTGGTCAACAACTGCGGATCCGCTAATTTGCGGGCATGCACCGCTTGCTCACCCTCTTTCTGCTATTACCCTTCTGCATGTCCGCCCAACTTCTGGACGAGGACGACGGGGTGTACGGGGAGGACTGGGGCGGCTACCTTTGGGGTATCCGGGGCGGATTCAGTCTGGGAAGCCAGGACTGGTCCAACATAGAAACGGAGCTCAACCTGGGGTTTCACGGCGATCTGTTTCTGGAATCCATTCCCGCCCAGGGTACCTTCAGTTTCTGGGGCAGTGTTGGCTACCACCAGCGCGGAAGTCGCATCAGCCGACGGCGGGCGATCACCTTCCAGGGAAACGGTGTCACCCTGCCCGCGGACGACTTCGTTTTCAACAACCTGGTGCTTAGTATCGGGGGGAAGCAGGTAGTGGCTCCCCTCGGGTTGGGGGATGCATATTACCTCATTGGCGTACGGGCGGAATACAACGTGGGGACGAACCTGGAGGAATACGACCTACTGAGCACGACCCAGGGCATCGCCTTTCGCAGCGCGTACCCACTGAATTCCTACGAATTCATCAATCGCTTCACGTATGGCGCTACCGTAGGTGGAGGCGTTATCCTGCCGCTGACCGAACGTATCGGCGGATTCGTGGAGCTCACGGCCCAGCCCGATCTCAGTTTCCAGTATAATCAGGGGCCCATCAATAACGTGGTGGACCCATTCGGCAGTGGCAATACTACCCTCGGGGAACGCGCCATCCGCAACTTCACCATCGAGATCAGTCTGGGACTACGCTTCCTGCGCAAATGGCGCTACATCGATTGACATGGGGCTAGCCGACATTTTCCGGGGCCTGACCAGCCTGTTTTTCCCGAGCCTTTGCCTGCATTGCCGCCGCTCGCTGGACCGGGGAAGTGATTTGCTGTGCGTGGGTTGCGACGCCGACCTTCCCCTTTCCGATAGCTATCTACAGCCGGAAAACGCCGTCACCGATCGACTGGCCGGGAGGTTTCCGCTCACCTACGGCGCGTATGCCTACACCTTTCGCGACGGTACCGTCTGTCAGCGGCTCATTCACGCCCTTAAATACCACGACCGGCCGGACGTCGGCGTAGCCCTCGGCCGTCGTTTCGGTACCTACCTGCAATCCGCGGAACCGCTCCGCGGGCTGACCGGCATCGTCCCGGTGCCAATCCACCGTCGGCGCCGCCGGCAACGTGGTTATAATCAGGCCGAGGAGATCGCGTGCGGCCTGGCGGAATCCTTATCCGTTACCGTATACCCCGATGCCCTGCAACGGGCCGCCTTCGCCGGTTCGCAGACAAAAAGGGACAAACTGCAACGGCTGGAGAACGTTCGCCATTCCTTCCGCGTGGGGCGGGGGGATTTTCGGAATGGCCACCTCCTCCTGGTCGACGACGTGCTGACGACGGGGGCAACTATTGACTTTTGCGCCGAAGCCCTGATTGCAGCCCATCCGGGTCTGCAAATCAGCGTGGTAACCCTTGCGGTAGCCGAGCGCTAGTGTTCCGTGTCCGTCAGTATTGTGCAAGGAGTACGGCAGGCCGTGGCAAATCGGTCCGGATTACTTACTTTTGCGCATGGAAGACAACAAAAGCACCCACGATCGCTTTGCCGTGCAGGGCCTCACCTTCGACGATGTCCTGCTGCTGCCTGCCTACTCCGAAGTCCTTCCCCGGGAAGTCGACTTGTCCAGCCAGCTCACCCGCGGTCTTCGCCTGAACGCCCCCATCGTTTCCGCCGCCATGGATACCGTTACCGACGGTCGGCTGGCCATTGCTATTGCCCGGCAGGGGGGAATTGGCATCATTCACAAAAACATGACGATCGCCCAGCAGGCCGCGCAGGTGCGGAAGGTCAAGCGATCGGAGTCCGGCATGATCGTAGACCCGGTAACGCTGAAGCACGATGCTACGGTAGCCGACGCTAAGAGCCTCATGACGCAGCACCGCATCGGGGGCATTCCCATCGTCAACGATACCTTCGCGCTGGTGGGCATTCTAACCAACCGGGACCTCCGCTTCGAAACCGCCTCCGATCGGCCGATCAGCGAACGCATGACCACCGAGAATCTCATTACGGCACCGGTCGGTACCACGCTGGAGCAGGCCAAGCAGATTCTACAGGGGTACAAAATTGAAAAACTTCCGGTGGTCGATGACGAGGGTAAACTGGTCGGCCTGATCACCTATAAGGACATCCTCAAGGTCCAGAATTACCCTAATGCCTGTAAAGATTCTTACGGACGGCTAGTCGTTGGCGGCGCCATCGGCGTGACGGCCGACATGCTCGAACGGGTCCAGGCACTGGTAGACGTGAACGTGGACGTGATCACCATCGACACCGCCCACGGTCACAGCCAGGGCGTTCTGCAGGCGGTGCGGAAGGTACGCCACACCTTCCCCGAGTTGCAGATCATCGGCGGGAACGTGGCCACGGGCGAGGCGGCACTTGCCCTCGCCGAAGCAGGCGCAGACGGAGTGAAGGTGGGCGTGGGGCCCGGCTCCATTTGCACGACCCGTATCGTGGCGGGCGTCGGCGTACCCCAACTTTCGGCGATCGCTAACGCCGCCGAAGCCCTGAAGGGTACGGATATTCCCGTAATCGGAGACGGCGGAATCCGGTACTCCGGCGACATCGTGAAGGCACTCGCTGCGGGAGCATCGACCATCATGGCCGGCAGCCTCTTCGCGGGCGTAGACGAGAGCCCAGGCGAAACGATCCTCTACGACGGCCGAAAATTCAAGGTCTACCGCGGAATGGGATCACTCGGAGCTATGAATAAAGGCAGCAAGGACCGCTACTTTCAGGACGTGGAAGATGACGTAAAAAAGCTGGTGCCAGAGGGCATTGAAGGCCGCATTCCCTACAAGGGCAGCCTGGCGGAGGTGGTCAACCAGTACCTCGGTGGATTACGGGCCGGGATGGGATACTGTGGAGCGGCTACCATCACCGACCTGCAGCGGGCGCAGTTCGTGCGCATTACCGGAGCCGGCATTATGGAGAGCCACCCCCATAACATTACCATCACGAAAGAAGCGCCGAACTACAGCCGCCGGTAACCGCCGGCAGGTGCGGGAAAAAAAAAGGCCCGCCGGAAAACCGACGGACCGCTTACATACACTCACCTTATCTTATACGCTTAGTTCGTTATCCATTTAACCCACACTTGAAAGAGGTGTTCATGATTGTGAAAAAAAAGTGAATCTACTTCAAAGTCAGCCTGGCGAATTAGCTCAGCACAGGGTGTTAGCCCGTATTGTTACTCCCATTCACAATCGACCAGGAAAGCGTTTCCCCGCGATCGGCTTACCTTTACCGATAAATCTAGTTAAATGATGTTGAGGCTATTCCTTTGGCTCGCCTTCGTGGGCGGCGCATTTATCTTGGTTGGCTGTAGTGAGGACGACTGTATTGGAAGCGATCAGGACATCGACGAGTACATCATTAGCAATTCAGCTGATCTCCAAAACCTAATAGAAACGGAGCAGGGCGTGTACTACATCATCGACGAGCCGGGCGACACGACGTCGCGCCCCACCCTGTCCAGCGCCATTACCGTCAACTACGTTGGCACGACCACCGAGCGGGATACGTTCGACCAGACTTCGGGAACTCCGGTCACCTTCATCCTGGATGAATTGATCGAGGGGTGGCGAATCGGCATTCCGCAGATCGGCGCGGGAGGCAGTATTCGGCTTTTCGTTCCGGCCAATCGAGGGTATGGTGCTAATCAGGCGGCCAACCTCTGCGCCAATTCAGCCCTGATCTTCGATATCGACCTGATCAGTTTCCAATAGCTCCCACATCCGACAGCTAGCGCACCACGAAGTTCCTCGGTCCGGCCATCAATATCCCATCTGGTTGTTGCTGCCGGACTGGGTCGACCCCCGGAACGTCGGGTCCGCCTTTCGCCTAGCGGATGCCGCCGGTTTGGCCGGCATCGTACTGGCCGGCTCCACTCCCGCCCCCCCGAATCCAAAAATTGCAAAAACGGCCCGTTCGACGGTGCGATCGGTATCCTACCGGGAAGTCCCTGACGCCGTTGCCTACGTAGAATCGGAACGCGCGCGGGGGAGCTATGTCCTGGCGCTTGAGCTAACGGACACCAGCGCGTCTCTCTTCACCTACCCGGTTCCCACCGGGAATATCCTACTAATCGCAGGAAATGAATCCGCAGGAATCCCGGCCAACTTACTGGCGCTAAGCCACGCGTCGGTTCACTTGCCCATGCACGGACAGAATACGTCGATGAACGTATCCGTTGCGCTGGGGGCGGCGGTGTACGTACTACTTATGAAGTTGCAGTAAGGCCTGCACCTCTTCGTCATTCGCCAGCTCGGGGTGCCAGTTGAAGAGCAGATCGTAATCTTCGTAGTAGGCGCTCAGCGCATCGTGGAGGGCAGCCAGCGCCTGTTGACGGCGGCCACACAACATTAGGATAGCTACCGTACCAAAAGCAAGGGCCGCATCGTCGAAGGAATCGCCTACGTCTTCGAGCATCTGGATGGCATCCATCTCCCGCCCGTGCTCGACGAGGAACAGGGCGTAAGACACGTAGGCAT
Organism: Neolewinella xylanilytica; assembly: GCF_002934605.1. Taxonomy (GTDB): domain Bacteria; phylum Bacteroidota; class Bacteroidia; order Chitinophagales; family Saprospiraceae; genus Neolewinella; species Neolewinella xylanilytica. The sequence continues at coordinate 867,505 of NZ_PTJC01000006.1, read as the reverse complement.
CGCTAAACTGCTCGTCCATTTCAATGGCCTTGAGAAATGCCTGTTCGGCTTCCAGGGGCGCATTGGTAGCCGAGCTGCAAAGGGCAAGGCCCAACCAACAATCGGCGGTATGATTCGGCAGTTCCACCGCGCGGCCGTAATTGTAGGCTGCCACGCCCCATTTTTCCTCGGCTACGCAGCATTCCGCGATGTACTGGAAGATATCGTACATCTGGGGATCCAGTTCCACGGCACGGAAGTAGGCTCGTTTCGCTTCGGCGATTTGGTCGAGCATCTGGTAGCTACGACCGATACGCATGCAAGTCTCGTAGCTTTCTTCGGCTTCGTCCGACTCGAAATAGGCATTGTAGGCCTGGAGGGCCGGCTCATACATTTCCAGATCGAACAGCTTATCCGCGTACTCGAGGTCGTAAGAACTCCGCGACTCATTGAGGGAGCGGGCGTTGGCAAAGGCATCCAGGGCGGCAAGGTCGTCGCCCCCGTCATCGTGCCAGAGTCCGAAATAGAACCAGGAAAGGTCATTGAACGGGTCGCTTTCGGTCTGCCGCTGCAGCACTTCCCCGATCTCTTTGCGGAAGGCGGAAAGTTCCGGGGCGTTTAGCAGTTCGTCGTAGGCGGGTTCCTGGTAGGGGTCAAGCCGAATGGCCTCCGACAGGGCTTCGAAGCTTTCGCGGAACCGGTTTTCCTGCATGCATAGCAAGCCGTCGAAGAAGGCCAGCAGGCTCAGCTTTTCGTCCTCGTCCACTACGTTGTAGAGCTGGTCCAGGGCGGCCCGGGCTTCCTCGTGGTGCTCAAAGTGAACGAAAATTTCCAGTCGGAGCATCATCACCTCCTCATCGTTGGGGGCGTAAATATTCAGTTGCTCCAGGGTGGACATCGCATCGTCCTCTTCCAAGTTGATCTTGTGGATCAGGGCTTTCCACTTATAAAAATCGGGCGTGTAGTTGTGTTGTGTAATGGCTTGATCGGCGACTTCGAGGGTTTGGTCGTAGTCATGTTTGCCGAAATAATGCATCAGCAGCTCTTCAAATTCTTCCTCGGAGAGAAAGATGCCTTCCCCATTGAGAGCTCCTCTTTCGTACCTGGCCACCAGGGCCATCAGCGCCTTTTCGCGCTGGTCGTTGCTCTTTCTATTCATACCGGTCATCGCCCCCGGCTTAATCGCCTGGACCATTGGCTGGGGATCGTGGTAAAAATACGATTTTGGAGGCAGAAAGTTGCACGAGCTCCGGGGTATATGAGTGGACCGGCGTGGCGGTAGCAAGCCATGCTTACCAAAAGCCAAAACACAATAAATTCTTAAGGGCACCCTCCGCGGCAAGCCGGATGCCTACCGAACCCGTACCTTTGCCCGAAGATTATCGCGGCCCGCCAGGTCGCCGTCGCAGCGTACCCTACTGATACAACAACCAACCGATGACCAGACTACTGACCCTACTGCTACTAGCCGTAGTGGCAAGCCTTTCCGCCCAGGATCTTTACAACGTCCGTATCGGCACTTTTCAGGACGTTAGGGCCGAGGATTTCGCGGAGCTTCGCGAACTGGGTTTTGTCTACGGCGTCCCCATGGACGGCCAGCTCACCGACGTTTACATCGGCAACTATTCCACCGAGGAGCGCGCCGCGGAAGTGACCGACAACCTGCAGGGGCGGGGGTTCCGCAATGCCGCTCCTTTCGCCCTGCCGGTAGCCGGTACCGAATCGGATACGTACATTCAGATAGCCCTGCGCGGTCGGGGCCGTGGCTTCGACTGGCCCGAACTGGAGCGTGCCGGCAACCTGTTCGTGGAAGCGACCGACGGCGTCGCGAAGGTCGTGGTCGGTCCCTACGATGACGCTAGCGCGGCCAACGGGGCGTTAGCGGATATCCGTGCGTCGGGGTACGCCGACGCCTTCACCCGATCCATCCGGGAAGGGAGTCTGATCCCGGTTCGGCTGTTTGAAACCGGGATCAAAAAGCCATTGATCCCGATTGACTTGAGCCGGTCTCCGGATCGGTCCACCCCATCCGGGGAAATCGCTGCACCCGCGCCGCCGCCGCCCACACCATCCGCGCCGGATTCGACGGCCGCCGCCACGACCGAGGAAACCACCATGGTGGAAACGGTCGCGGCGGACATCCAGCCCGTACCGACAACCCTTCCCAGCCTGCCGGAGATCGACGTGGCCACGAAGCGGCATTCGGCCGCGGAGCTCCAGCGGGTACTCAAGGAGAAAGGCTTCTACGAAGGCAGTATCGACGGGTATTACGGACCGGGAACCCAGCAAGCCTTCGAAACGGCCTGGAGTGAGCTGGAAGAACTGAAAAACTACCGCCTCCTCGCCGGAATGGAACCGGCGGCGGCGGCCTCCACCAGCCCCACCGCCTGGCCGGAGATGCGGGTACTTTCCGCGATCGCCGCGGATATGTCAGCCGGAATGGCAAACCTCGACCGGGAGGGAGAGCTGGCGAAGGAGCGTACGGAGCTCTTCGCTGCCGATGGCAAGCTCTCCGCCGCGGCTTCCTCCGAAGCACGCAGCTGGGAGACTACCGTCTGGAACAACCTAAACGACTGGGCTACAGAGGATCCCCTGCACGCCCGGCTGCTGAGCGCGCTGCGGGTAGCCTACTACCAATCGCAGGCGCGGCTGGAGGCAATGTACCAGCAACGCGGCATGAGCCCCATGGAGGCCCGCGACCTGTCCACGGCCGCCCTCCGTAACGTTCTCGTGGCGGATCTCGACCGGTTCATGTGAGGGAATCTTATTCCTCCTCCATCGCCAGCTGCCGACCCTCGTAGTCTTCCCGCCGGGTGATGATGAGCTGGTAGAGCGTATCCTTAAGGGCCGTCATCCCCTCTCCCGTTACGGCCGATATGTAGATGCTCGGCAAATCGTTCGGGATCTCCCCCGCACGCATCCGCTTTAGTTCCTCATCGACCATATCCGCGCGGGTGAGGGCCAACAGGCGGGGTTTATCGAGCAGTTCGGGATTATAGCGTTCCAGTTCGTTCAGGAGGATGCGGTACTGCCCTTTGATGTCGTCGGCATCCGCGGGGATGCAGAACAACAGGGTCGCGTTCCTTTCGATGTGGCGCAGGAAACGGTGGCCGAGGCCTTTCCCTTCGTGGGCACCTTCGATGATCCCCGGGATGTCGGCCATCGCGAACGACTTTCCGTCGCGGTACTGCACCATGCCGAGATTGGGTACGAGGGTGGTGAATTCGTAATTGGCAATTTCCGGTTTGGCGGCGCTGACGACGGAGAGCAGGGTCGATTTACCGACGTTGGGCAGTCCGACCAATCCCACATCGGCCAGTACCTTCAGTTCGAGGATGTACCAACCTTCCGTGCCGGGCTCGCCGGGTTGGGCGTAGTCGGGACTTTGGTTGGTACTCGACTTGAAGTGGGAGTTTCCCTGCCCGCCCCGACCGCCTTCCAGTAGGACGTATTCTTCCCCGTGGTCGGTGACTTCGACCAGGAGCTCGTTGGTTTCCGCGTCGCGGGCGATGGTGCCCAGCGGTACCTCCAGAACGACGTCGCTACCGCTGGCGCCGCTTTTGTTATTCTCGCTGCCCCGCTCGCCGTGCTCCGCCCGGATGTGTTTTTTGTATTTGAACTGCAGGAGCGTCCAGAGATTACGGTTGCCACGCAGAATGATGTGTCCGCCCCGTCCGCCGTCCCCCCCGTCCGGTCCTCCCTTGGGGATCCCCTTCGCCCGGTAAAAATGCCGGGATCCGGGCCCACCGTCTCCGGAAGTCAGATTGATCTTTACGTAATCAACGAAATTTGCCTTTGCCATACAGAGGTACCAACGGCTACTTGGCCGTGGTGTGCGTTACTGACCGGCGGGCATCTCCCGTCCGATGATGCTATCGATTTCCCGCGATACTTCTTCGGGCGTGAGCGTACCGTCCACCCGGTGCGCGAGACCTAAGTTTTGGTAAAAGTCGAATACGGGCGAGGTATAGTTTACGAAATTCTCGTAGCGGGTGCGGATCACGTCTTCCTTCAGGTCGTCGGCGCGGCCGCTGGTGGCGCCGCGGCCCAGGATACGTTCGACGATGGTATCGGCGTCGACGTCCAGCAGGATCAGCGCATTGATCTGGCTGCTGCGCCCCTGCATGAGTTCGTTCAGTTCGGCCGCCTGTGGATCGGTGCGGGGAAAACCGTCGAAGATGATGCCGGTGACGTCGGGGTGCTGATCGACGCGTTTGCGCAACATCGCGATCGTGACCTCATCCGGCACCAGGTGGCCGGCATCCATGTAGGAGCGGGCTTCCTGTCCGAGGGGCGTGTTCCGGCTGAGCTCCTCGCGGAACATGTCACCCGTACTGATGTGGAGAAAGTCGTATTTGTCCACCAACAGGCTGGCTTGGGTTCCCTTGCCAGAACCCGGAGGGCCGAATAAAATGAGGTTGTACATAGTGGCGATCGTGAGTGGGGCGGCAAATATAGAAAAGGCTGCCGGTTAACGCCCGACGGCGTACCGGTTAAGTAGGGATCGCAGGTTTTCGTACAGGGGTTCCCCGCTGCCGAGCACCTCCCGGACGTCGCGCCATTCGGCCCGCAGGATGTCTTCTCCGGTTTCGGGTACCAACGCTTCCTGGCGGGTGGTCATGCGGTACCAGTAGGTGGGCTTGAGGATTCGGTTCTTTTTGCCGCGGTAGGTATGGTAGGTCGTCGGCAGGGCCTGCCCGAGCTCGATTTGTTGCAGCCCCGTTTCCTCCGCTACTTCCCGAAGGGCGGCGGTGGGCCGGTCTTCTCCTTCGTCGAGCTTTCCCTTCGGCAGGTCCCAGTAGCCCCGGCGAAAGATGAAGAGTTGCTTCCCGTTATCCTCGTTGGTAACTACCCCGCCGGCGGCCTCGATCCAGCGGTAGTGGGCGCGAAAATCAGCCCAGAGTGCGTCCAGGTCATCGGTGGTCAGTTCGATGGAGGTGATCTTCTGGCTACTCTTCTCGAGGGTGTCGACGTAATTGAGCAGGCTCTTTTTTTTCCCGGTGTAGCGGGCGATCAGATGGGTGTCGGGGGAGGCATCCCCGTACGGGCCGGGAGACGAGCGTTCCCGGAGGGTCAGGGGGCGGTCGTTGATATAGATTACGTACATTTGCGCGAAATTTACAAACTATGGACACTCCCCGTCGAATTGCCCGTCAACTGCTTGCGGTCGGAGCGGTAAAGCTACAACCCCAGGATCCCTTTACCTGGGCCAGCGGGTTGCGTTCCCCCATTTACTGCGACAACCGGGTGCTGCTCTCCTACCCGGATATCCGGCGGGAGATCATCGAAGCCCTGGGCGAGGCCGCAGGTGACATGTCTTCCGTGGAGGGAATTGCCGGGGTAGCCACGGCGGGCATTCCGCACGGTGCCTTGCTTGCCGACCGGATGGGGCTGCCCTTCGTGTACGTTCGCAGTTCGAACAAGGAGCACGGTCGGCGGAACCGGATCGAAGGCCGCCTGGAGCCCGGCAAGCGTTACCTCGTCGTCGAAGACCTGATCTCCACGGGCGGCAGCTGCCTGAAGGCCGTGGAAGCACTCCGGCAGGCCGGGGCGGAGATCGCCGGTACCGTCGCTATTTTCACCTACCAATTCCCTTCCGCGGAGCGCGCTTTCCAGCTCGCGCAGGTTCCGCTGAAGACCGTGAGCAATTACGAAAGTTTACTGGAGGAAGCCACTTCTTCCGGAGCCATTTCCGGGGCGGAAGCCAATGCCCTTGCCGACTGGCGGCAAGATCCCCGCGCCTGGAGCGAGCAGTTTACCTCGCAGGCCTAGCCGCTCTACACCATTTTACCACTTTGAACAACCTAGATGTCTATCTTAAACCAACCCGCAGAAACCTTTTTACATCACTACTTGAACAACGCCTCCCCTACGGGTTTTGAGAGCGCCGGCCAAAAACTGTGGATCGAATACATCCGCCCCTTCGTGGATGAGATCGCGCTGGATACGTACGGTACGGCCTATGGCGTAATCAATCCGGGTAAGGACTACCGCGTGGTGATCGAGGGCCACGCCGACGAGATCAGCTGGTTCGTCCACTACATTACCGACAGCGGATTCCTGTACGTGGTGCGCAACGGCGGTAGCGATCACATGATCGCCCCATCCAAACGGGTGAACATCCACGGCGACAAAGGCATCGTTCGCGGCGTCTTCGGCTGGCCGGCCATTCACACCCGCCGCGGGGAAGACAGCAAGCTGGCCCCCAAGATCGAGAACATCTTCATCGATATCGGCGCCAAGGACAAAGAAGAGGTACTGGAAATGGGCGTGCACGTAGGTAGCGTCATTACTTACCCCGACGAACTGGAGATCATCAACGACCGCTACTACTGCGGTCGGGCCCTGGACAACCGCATGGGGGGGTTCTGCATCGCACAGGTGGCCCGCCTGCTGCGCGAGCGTAAGATCGAACTGCCCTACTCCCTTTACATCGTCAACGCGGTCCAGGAAGAGGTGGGACTACGGGGCGCACAGATGATCACCGACCGCATCAAGCCCCAGGTAGCCATCGTGACCGACGTGACCCACGACACGAATACCCCGATGCTGGACAAAAAGAAAGTCGGCGACGTGAAAAGCGGCAAGGGACCCAGCGTAACCACTGCCCCGGCCGTACACAACAAGCTACTCAAGCTGATCATCGAGGCAGCCCAGGAGAACGAGATCGACTTCCAGCGCGAAGCCAGCAGCCGGGCTACCGGCACGGATACCGATGCCTTTGCCTATTCCAACGGCGGCGTGGCGTCGGCCCTCATCAGTCTCCCCCTGAAGTACATGCACACCACGGTCGAAATGGCCGCCAAGAGCGACGTCGAAGGCGTTATCGAACTCATCCTCCACAGCCTGACCAAGATCGAAGACGGCATGAGCTTCAATTACTTCGACGTGTAGCAAACCCGGCCCTATGCGCAATCCGGTATTGAATTGGCTCTTTTACGGCCACGTATGGATTGCGCTGGCGGCCGCGGCCCTCTGCTGGCAATCCACCTACTTGGACACCGGCGACCGGACCGTCCACGCCGCACACTATTTCGTCTTCGCGGCCACGCTGGGGGTGTATACCCTACACCGACTATTGAGCTTCCAGCGAGCGGGCGGACAACCGGACGGGCGGCGCTACCGCGTAGTGGCCTCCCACCCGGAAGCTTCCCTCATCGTGGGCTGCGGCGGGTTGCTGCTGGCGCTTACGGCCGTGTGGTACCTTCCGCTATCTCGATTCTGGCCGGTGGTTTTCGCCGTTCCGTTTACGTACTTTTACCTGATCCCCTTGTACCCCGGGGGGCCCCGGCTGCGCGACTTTCCCTACCTGAAGGGGGTATGGGTGGCCTTCGCCTGGACGCTGATGACCCAGGTGTTCCCCATTCTTCCCGATCACTTGAGTGCGGAAACCCTGCTGCGGTTCTGCTTCACGCTCTCCGTAGCCTTGTTATTCGATACGCGCGACGTAGCGCTGGATCGGCGCCAGGGCGTAAAAACCCTAGCCGCCAATCACCCCCGACTCAATCGGCGGCTTGCCCTCGGACTCCTGCTACTGTGCGCGCTGGTCTCCCTTATGGTTTATCCTGCTCCCATCGGACGCCGGCTTGCCATCGCCTACGGCATCGGCATCGGGGTAGGTGCCTTTACGGGACCGGATCGCGGGGAAGATTACTACGCCGTTGCGGTTAACGGCTTGCTCCTGCTACCTCCGCTCATCCTGATGCGTTAACCGATTCGCTACGTTTGGCGACCAGGGCGGCTCCATAAGCACTGGCCTGGGGCGTATGGGCTATTTCTACCGTGCATCCGCTCCGCCGGGCCAGCAACGCTACCCACTCGGGCGAACGGGTGAAGCCACCACTGGCGTAGATGATGTCGACCGGGCAGGTGGCGGCTTCTACTTGCCGCAGGATTTCGATGATGTTATCAGTCACCCCCACCAAGACGGCCCGCGCCAGGTCCCGCGCCTTGTGATTTCCGCGAAGGTGGGTGAAAGCGGCCGTAGCCAGCGCATCCCAGATGGGCGCCCGTTCTCCGTTCAGGTAAGGGCTGAAGCGGAGGTCCGTGTCCGGTGCGGTAGCGGCGGACGCGATCATGTCACCAATGCTATCAAAATGGCCCTTCAGCAGGTCATACAGCCATTCCATCACCTTCCCCCCGTTGTTCGTGGCTCCTCCCAGGACGGAATAATCGTCGAAGAGGAGGTAATTAAACAATTGGTGGTCGACACCGGCATTCAGGCCGCGGTGGGTGACGCGGACGGCACCACTGGTTCCGATGGTGAGGGAAACTTTTCCGGGTTCCAACAGACCGCTGCCCAGATTCGCCAGGCAGCCGTCCGAGCCCCCGATGTAAAGGGGAAGATCCGCTACGCCCAGGCGTTCGGCTACCTCCGGTCGCCACTCCAGCCGGGTCCGTGCGGGGACTACCGTCGGTAGCTGCAAATTAAGCGGCTGGCCATTCCCCGCTAAGCGGAGAGCCTCGTCGTCCCAGTCGCGTTCCGCCAGGTTTAACAGGCCGGTGGCACTGGCTAACTGTTCGTCGATGACCTTCCCGGCGGTGGTCCACCGATCGACTAAATAGGACTTAAGATCACTGAGGTAGGTAGCGCGCTCCAGAAACGCGGGGCGGTCATCGGCGAGCCACCGGAGCTTCACGAGGGGCGACATGGGGTGGACGGGCGTACCGGTCCGGTGCCGCAGTTCGTCCTGAAGGCTTTTGGGAAAACGGTCCATCACCGCTTGGGCGCGGATGTCGGCCCAGGTGAGGATGGGCCCGATTGGATCGCCCTGGTCGTCCAGCAGGAGAACACCGTGCATCGGGCAGCTGATGCCCATTCCGGCGGGTGTCCGGGGCAGGGCCTCCAGCAGTTCCGTTAGCAGTTTTTCCGCGACGGAGATGATTTCGTGGGGATCCTGTACCGCGGCGCCCGCCTCGGGGTAGTGGAGTTCGTAACCGCCGGAGCGTTCGTCCACCATCTTGCCTGCCGCATCAAAGGCACAAACTTTCGCGGAGGTGGTTCCCAGATCCAGACCCAGGTAAATATTGTCGGTCGGCATGGGGTAAAGGTAAACGGTAGCGGCGGTACGGGGCGGGAAAAGGATCCACGATCTCTGGTTATCTTTACGGACCAAGAAATTACCGATGCGCCCTACCCTACTTCTGTGTTTACTCGCCTTGCTTTGCTCCCGCGCCCCGGCGCAAAAAGCCATTTCAGTAGCGGACATGCAAGCCTGGAAAACGATCGAGGGTGAACAACTGAACGCCGACGGAAGCCACCTCCTCTACAGCCTCGTACCGGACGTAGGCGACCCGACCGCCATCCTACGCCGGGTCACGGACGGGCAGGAACAAACCTTCCCCCGACTGCACGACGCGCGATTCAGCTACGACGGCAACTATCTCCTGGGCACCCTCAAGCCCTCGCGAGATACGGTGCTGCACTACAAACGAGCGGAGCGGGCCAAAGAACTCAAGGCCATGGACACCCTGCTGGTGTGGAACCTCACTACCCAGTCGGCCGACCTGTACCCGGAAGTTTACCAGGTAAAGACCAGCGAGCGTTCGCCGGAACTATTCGCCTACACGACGGGCACCCTCGTACCGGACAGCCTGGCGAAGGGGCTGGACGAGGACGCCCACCGGCTGGTGGTACGCCGGTTCAGCAATGCCGACAGTTTTTACCTGGAGGGAGTGACCGACTTCCGTCTGGCGCGGGACCGCCCGATCGTCGTGGCGCAGCGAGCCAAGAAGGACAGCACCTGGTCGAACAGCATCCTGCGCATCGACCCCGCCGACCTGGAATGGCAGACGCTCAGCTCCGGGCTACCGCACTACAGCGGCCTGAACCTGAGCTTCGACGGCAACCACGTGACCTTTCTGAGCAGCGAGGCGGACGAGACGGAAACCCAGCCGCCCTACCTGCTTCACTACTGGTCGGAAGGCAGCGATTCGGCCTACATCGTCACCGGTCGCGACATGAGCTGGCTGCCCAGCGGTTTTCGGATCAGCGACGACCGGCGCCCCACCTTCAACGAGGACGGATCCTACATTTTCTTCGGTACCACCCCCCGCAGACCGGAGCTCGACAGCAACGATATCGCCACGGAGCTGGCCGACGTAGAGGTTTGGACAACGGAAGACCCGATTCTCTACACCCGCCAGAACAACAACCTGGAACAGGACCGCACCTTCACCTACCTGGCGGCCTACCGGACCGGGAAGGACGTTTTCATGCAGATCGCCAATCCGGACATGCCGGAGGCCATCCTGCCCGACGACGGTAAGGGAAGTCACGTACTGCTCTACAACGAAAGCCCCTATGCCAAGGAAACGATGTGGACCGGCGGACCCGGGGGACGCGACCTGTGGATCTTCGATCTGAAAACCGGGAATAGCACCCCGATCGTGGAAGGCGAACCCGGTTACTTCGAGTGGTCGCCGACCGGCAACTACGTCACTTGGTACAATCCGGTCGACACCCTGTACCGGGTGTACGATGTCCGGGACCAGCAGATCCGCGACCTGACCAGCAACGAACTCGGAATCTTCTATGACGAGCTCAACGACCGCCCGATGGATCCTTCCCCCTACGGCACGGCCGGCTGGACGGAAAACGACCGCTCGCTGATCGTCTACGACCGCTACGACCTATGGGAAATAGACCCCCGGGGCGGTACGGCCGAGCGTCTGACCGAGGGCCGGGAGCGGGGCATCAGCTACCGCTACTACGATCTCGATCCCGAAGCCGAAGCAGTGGACATGCCGATGCTGCTCTCCTTCCAGCGGGATGAAGACTACTATGGGGGGTACGCTATCCTGCAATCGGACGGAGTGGTAGACCAACTGGAAGTGGGCCCCTACGTTTTCGACAACTTTAGCAAGGCGCGCCAGGCCGAGCGCTACCTGTACACCCGGGAAAGCTATACGGAGTTTCCGGATTTGCGCGTCACGGACCGACTCGGTGAGGTAGGCGAAGCGATTTCGCAGGCAAACCCACAGCAGCAAAACTTCGACTGGGGAACCATCGAGGAATACAAGTGGATCGACCACGAAGGCCGCCCCCTGCGCGGCCTACTGGTGAAGCCCGCCGGTTTCGACAGCACCAAGCAGTACCCGATGTTGGTCAACTTCTACGAACGGAGCAGTGAGGGGCTCTACCGGCACCGCACGCCGCAGCCGGGGCGCTCCTCGATCAACTACCCCCACTACGCTAGCCGGGGATACGTCATTTTCAACCCCGACGTCATCTACCGCGAAGGCTACCCGGGCGAAAGCGCCTACGCCTGCGTGATGAGCGGGATCGGCAGCCTGCTGCAGGATGGGTTTATCGACAAGGAACGCATCGGGATGCAGGGCCACAGCTGGGGTGGCTACCAGGCCGCTTACCTGGCTACCAAAACCGACCTGTTCGCCGCCATCGAATCCGGTGCGCCGGTGGTAAACATGTTCTCGGCTTACGGGGGTATTCGCTGGGGAAGCGGCCGCAGTCGGCAATTTCAGTACGAGCGCACCCAGAGCCGGATCGGCGGTACGATCTGGGAATACCCACTGCGGTACATTGAAAACTCCCCGCTGTTCTTCACCGATAAGATCAATACGCCGATCCTGATCCTTCACAACGACGAGGACAGCGCCGTGCCGTGGTACCAGGGTATCGAGTGGTTTACGGCCTTGCGCAGACTCGGCAAACCCGCCTGGATGCTCAACTACCGCGGAGAACCCCACTGGCCGGTAAAGCCCCCTAACCGGGCTGATTTTCAGACCCGGATGGCCCAGTTTTTCGATTATTACCTACTGGATGCGCCGCTGCCTAGGTGGATGAAGGAGGGCGTAAGTCCCTTACAGCGGGGCATCGAGCAAAACCTGGAACTCATGGGCGAATAATCGCCTCAGTGTAGCCACCGCAAGGTGCGCAGCTCGAAACGTTCTACCCTATCCTGCTCCATCGTTAATTCCAGCCGACCGAGGGTGTCTACCCCCCGTACGCGGGCGTTGAAGCGTCGGCCATCGTCAAGGCGCAGAAAATCGACGCGCTCTTCCCGGCGATAGAGCCAACGGTGGTAGGCCGTATTCAGGGCATCGACATCACCCGACTCGAGCAACCGGTTCCTACGGGAAAACGCTTCGAAAATAGCGTCGAGAAGGGCGGCTTTATCGATGTCGCGTCCGAGGAGCAACCGCAAGCTGGTGGCCGATTGTCGCAGCTCCGGTGGAAACGCCCGTTCGTTGACGTTTATACCCACGCCTACTACGGACCACTGGACGCGGTCTCCCCGCAGGCCATTTTGAATAAGGATTCCGCCGATTTTTCGACCGCCGGCGTACAAATCATTCGGCCACTTGATGCGGGGATCGTGGGATTCCAGGTCGGGCAGGTAGCGGAGGAGTCCATCGAGGACGGCCAGCGAGGTCAGCTGCGTCAGGGAAAAGATCCGATTCACCGCCAGCCGGTCAGGCCGAAGGAGCAAACTAAACGTCAAATTGGCAGCCGGACTGCTGTGCCAGCGATTCGTCCCTTGCCCTTTGCCAGCCGTCTGGTCGTCAGTAATGTATACCGTACCCGCCGGCAGCTGCTCGTCGCGTTGCAGGGAATCCAGGAGGGCGGCGTTGGTAGAGCCTAACCGAGCAAAACGGCGGGCAACTTTAGGAGTAAGCAAATTGTTTGTTTTGCAACTTCTCAGCGGTAGCGGTCCGGTTTTCGGAACGGTATTTGCTACCTTCATTGTGCTAAATTCTAGATTTGAATACATCTACTGAATCCGTACGCCACAAGATCGCTCCGAAGATGGAGCAGCGGCTCGACGTCATCCTGGATAGTATCCGGGACATCAAAGGTAAAAACATCATCCGGCTGGACTTGCGAAGGCTGGACGACCGCCCGGCGGAATTTTTCTTCATCTGCTCGGGAGAATCCAGCACCCAGGTGCGGGCGATCGCGGAGAACATCCAACGACGCATGAAATCCGAGATGGGAGAGTTCACCAAAAACACCACGGGAAGCCGGCCATCCAACTGGGTGTGCCTGGACTACTTTGACACGGTGATCCACGTGTTCTACCCGGAGACCCGCGCCTTCTACCAGATCGAGGATCTGTGGAGCGACGCCGTAGCGACAGAATTTGAGACCCTGTAAAGGGCCAACCCCAAAAAGTGTACGGTCACCCAACGAATCCGGCCGCCGCACGTTAGCCATAAGATATGAGCACAAACAATCAGAATAATAAGTCCGAGGGCAACGGCGGACCGAAATTCCAGAGTTACTGGATTTACGCGATCATGTCGGTAGTGTTGCTGGCCCTGGTGCTCACTAACTGGGGCACCGGCGCCTCCAGTCAGATTCAGCTCGACCGCCTCAACGAGATGATCAAGGACGATGCCGTCAGCGCGATTACGCTGGTCAATGGCGAACGGGCCGAAATCTACCTTAAGGAAGACAAGAAATCGTTGCCCCGCTACGAAGATTCCGCCCCTGAAGGCATGGGCGGGAGCCGGTACGACTACTTCCTGGAAGTGGTAGACCCGAGTTCTTTCACCCGTTTCGTTGACCGCGCTTACGAAGAGGAGGACATTCCGTTTTCCGACCGGGTGCAGGTGAACTCCGAAAACCGGGCTGATTACCTGGGCACGGCGCTGCAATGGTTGCTCCCTCTGGCGGTTATCGCCTTCATCTGGATCATCCTGATGCGTCGCCTCGGTAGCGGTGGTGGTGGCCCCGGCGGCCAGATCTTCAACATTGGCAAATCCAAAGCTACCCTCTTCGACCAGAACAGTAAGGTCAACATTACTTTCGCGGACGTCGCCGGCCTGGACGAGGCGAAAGAAGAGGTGATGGAAGTCGTGGATTTCCTGAAGAACCCCAAGAAATACACCGCCCTGGGTGGTAAAATCCCGAAAGGGGTTCTCCTCGTCGGCCCTCCCGGTACCGGTAAAACCTTGCTCGCCAAAGCGGTTGCCGGCGAAGCGGGCGTGCCCTTCTTCACCATGAGTGGATCGGACTTCGTGGAAATGTTCGTGGGCGTTGGTGCATCCCGCGTCCGTGACCTCTTCAAGCAGGCACGGGAAAAAGCCCCCTGCATCATCTTCATCGACGAGATCGATGCCATCGGCCGTGCCCGTGGCCGTGCCAACATGCAGGGCGGCAACGACGAGCGCGAGAATACGTTGAACCAGCTGCTGGTCGAAATGGACGGCTTCAGTACCGACAAGGGCGTTATCCTGATGGCGGCTACTAACCGCCCGGACGTCTTGGACTCGGCCCTACTGCGGCCCGGTCGCTTCGATCGCCAGATTAGCATCGATCGCCCTGACCTACAGGGGCGGGAAGCCATCTTCAAGGTGCACCTTAAAACGATCAAGACGAACGATACCGTAAACGCACTGGTCCTTTCGGAAATGACCCCTGGCTTTGCCGGTGCCGAGATCGCCAACATCTGTAATGAGGCAGCCCTGATCGCCGCCCGTCGCAATCAGGATAGCATCGGTTTGGATGACTTCAACTACGCGCTGGATAAAGTAATCGGCGGACTGGAGAAGAAGAACAAACTTATCAATCCGGAGGAGAAGAAGATCATTGCCTACCACGAAGCCGGGCACGCCATCTGTGGGTGGTTCCTGAAACACGCCATGCCGCTCGTGAAAGTTACCATCGTACCCCGCGGCGTTGCCGCTCTCGGTTATGCTCAGTACCTTCCCAAGGAGCAGTACATCACCCGTACGGGGCAGATGCTCGATATGATGTGTATGACCTTCGGTGGCCGTGCGGCCGAAGAAGTAGTCTTCGATGAAATCAGCACCGGGGCCCAGAACGACCTTGACAAGGTGACGAAGATGGCCTACGACATGGTTACGGTCTACGGGATGAACTTCGACGTGGGTCAGGTTAGCTTCTACGGCATGTCCCGGGACAGCTACCAGCGGCCCTATTCGGACGACACCGCCACGCTGATCGACGATCAGGTACGGGAATTGCTCCAGGGTCAGTACGAACGTGCCAAGCAGTTGCTCATCGACAAGCGGGAGGAGATGCAAAAACTGGCGGAAGCCCTGCTTGAGAAAGAGGTGCTCAGCCGTAAAGACCTGGAGGATTTGATCGGCCCCCGCCCCGCCGATGCCGAGGAAGGCGCCCAAGAATGGGCCGGCGTAATCGACAACTCCCACGATCCCAATAACAACGGCAAGGTTATGCCGTAACCCGGGCCGCCGCCCCTTTCGGACCCTGACGGCCCCCACGCAATTGCCTGGGGGCCGTTTTGATTTTAGGATTCCTTATCTTCACGAGACGCAAACCCTATTTAAGCCTTTCCACTCTCCGTGACCGAGCAAGCACCACCCGTTGACGCACTGTTACAAATGCACCAGGATGCCTTCAACCTGGTATCTGAGGGTGTACTGTGGGTAGACATTTCGGGCCGCGTGTACTATGGCAACGAAATCGCCGCCAAGTTGCTGGGGTATTCTTCCAATGCCCTGCAGCGCGCCAGTTATTTCGAGATCAACCCCCACTTCAGTATCCTGGGGTGGAAAAAGTTCTGGAACCGGCTCACGGACAACGGTAGCGAGCACTTTGACACCGAGTTCGTCAATCGGGATGGTAAGCTATTCAGCGTACGGGGTCGGGCGGCCTTTGACATTTATAGCATCGACCCGGAGCTCTGCCTCATTGTTTTTGCGGCAACCGAGGCGGGGAAGCGCGATGCCGATTTGCTGGAAGCCGTACAGGAGGACGCTAAAATCGGAAGTTGGGAAGTTAACTTTACGAGCAAGCAAGTTTACGTGTCAGCCCAAATCAGGCAGTGGATCGGCCTGCCCATCGATCGGGCGTTCTACCCGGCCGAAGAGATGCTGGGCTTGCTCCAGGAGCAACTGGTCGGTGATTACGATCGGATACGGCCCGTCTTCAAAAAGCTAAAAAAGACCAAGGCTTTCGAGGAAGCCACCCTACAGCTTCGGGCTAAATCTACAGACGAGCAGACCGGTCCCACCGAATACGTCATCCGGGCCCGGTCGGTAGAAAACGAGCTCGAGGTGTACAAGGTATACGGTACGCTCACCCGGGCGGATACCGCCATGGGCGCGGTTTCGGAACGGACTTTGGACGATGCATTATATCGGCGCGCGCTGGACCAGCAATTGGAAGCCGTTTACATTATCAGCTATTCGGACAGGAAAATCGTGTACCTCAATGACCGGGGCGCCGAACTCGTAGGGTATTCCCGCGGCGACCTCCTGCACGTTCCCGCTTCTAACCTTTCCACTCGCGCGGATTCGGAAGAGATCAGTGCGCTCTATTCCAAGCTGAAGGAGGAACGTTATTTCGAGTACGCGACCCAGCTCTTGCGGCAGGATGGATCCTCCGTCCCGGTACAGGCCCGACTGAACTACTACGGTGACGGCCAAGAAGAATACATGGTCTTTGTCGCGCAGGATCTCAGCGATACGGTTCACTACGGCGAAGATATTCAGCTGTACACCTCCACCCTGGACTCGCTTCAGGAATGGGTTATTTGGCTGGACACCCGGAAAGAAGTCGTCCTCCTAAATGAGGCGGCCCGGCGAAAACTAAGCAGGAAGACCAGCCGTGACATCGAAGGCATGCCGATCGAGGAGTTGATGCCCGAACTGCCGGTGCCGTCCTTGGCCGAGATCCGCCAGGAGAAGATCGACGGCCGGTACCGGAGCGCGACCGAATACATTTTTAGTACGGTGAGCGGAGACGACCGGACATTACAGATTCGATTCGCGCAGGTAGAAGCCGGAAACCAACGATTCCTTTGCCTGATCTGCCGGGACGTAACCCTCGAGCAAAACAACCGCCGTAAACTGCAGAAGACAAAGCGCAGGGTGGATGAGCTGACCAAACAGCTGCAGAGTGAGAATGAGACACTGCGGGAGCAGATCGAGCAGGTAAACACGGGCGGGGCCATCATTACGGTATCCAAAAAGTATCAGAAAATACTCGGGCAGATCGCCCAGGTTGCTGATACGGATGCCACCGTACTCGTGACCGGGGAAACGGGAACCGGCAAGGAACTACTGGCCCAGTCCATCCATAAATTCAGCAGTCGGGGGCGCAAGCCTCTGGTGAGCGTCAACTGCGCCGCCCTACCGGAGAACCTGATCGAAAGCGAGCTATTCGGACACGAGCGCGGCGCTTTTACGGGTGCGTTCGCCCAGAAAAAGGGGAAATTCGAACTGGCCAATGGCGGCACGATCTTTCTGGACGAAATCGGCGAGCTTCCCCTAGATATGCAGGCCAAGCTACTGCGCGTACTCCAGGAAGGAGAGATACAACGCATCGGCTCCACGGATGTGATCCACGTCGACGTACGCGTAGTGGCGGCTACCAACCGGAACCTGGAGCAGATGATCGGCGATGGCACCTTTCGGGAAGACCTCTTCTACCGACTGAACGTGTTTCCCATCCATAACCTACCCCTACGGGAGCGCCCCGAAGATATTCCGGTACTCGTCAAGCACTTCGCCAAGGTGTACTCCGACCGAATGGGACGGAACATCACCCACATCAACCCGAACGACATCAAGGAGCTGGAGAGCTACGAATTTCCCGGTAACGTCCGGGAGCTGATCAACCTGGTAGAACGGGCGGTAATCACCACGCAGTCGTCTACCCTCAACCTCACGGCGAGTCTGCGGGCACTGCGCCGTACGGACCGCACCGACGAAAAAACGTCGTTTCGGAGCGACAAGATCGTTCCCTTCGAATTGATGCAGCGACAGTACATTATCGAGGCGCTCAAGCGAACGAACGGTAAGGTGACCGGCCCCGGGGGAGCCGCCGAACTGCTGGATTTGAATGGCCGGACGCTAATGTCCAAAATGAATAAGCTGGGCATCAATCGGAATAAATTCACCACCTGATCCCATCCCCACCGCTTTGGGGCCGTCGTTTTCCCCATCGGCTCATCCGATTGTACCTTTCCCCCGTAAATTCCGTTTGATGAAACGTATCGTCTGCCGCGAGCCCGGCACATTTGAATTGGAGGCCTCATCCGCTCCGACTCCCGGGCCCGGCGAAGCGCTGCTCCGCATCCATCGGGTTGGCATTTGCGGTACGGACCTGCACGCCTTCCAGGGTAACCAGGCCTTTTTTACCTACCCCCGCATTCTCGGGCACGAATTATCCGCCGAAATTCTTTCCATCGGTTCCGAGTCAGGCGGTCTGGCGCCGGGTGACCGGGTGATCGTTATGCCCTACATTTTCTGCGGAAACTGTATTGCGTGCAGGGCGGGAAAGACAAACTGCTGTCGCCAAATGGCCGTCCTGGGCGTCCACGTCGACGGGGGCATGCAGCAGGAAATCTCGGTCAGAAGCGACCTGCTCCTTCCCGCGGGCCAGCTCAGTCACGAAGAAGTGGCGATCGTAGAGCCGCTGGCGATTGGCGCGCACGCGCTCCGTCGGGCACGAACTGAATTAGACGATACGGTCGTAGTGGTCGGTTGCGGCCCCATTGGGATCGGCATCCTAGCACAGGCATCCGCTATCGGATGTCGGGTGATTGCCCTCGATACCGACGCGGGCCGGCTTGCTTTCGTCCGAAAAGCCCTAGGTATTCAGGATACCGTCCTCGTAGACGAACAGGCCGCAGCTCAAGTAGCGCAACTGACGAACGGCGATCTGGCCACCGTCGTCTTCGATGCTACCGGCAATAAGCAGGCCCTAGAATCCGGTGTACGCTACATGGCCCACGGTGGCCGGTACGTTCTGGTTGGACTGAGCAAGGGGGAGCTTAGCTTCAACCACCCGGAAATTCACGCTAAGGAATCTACCCTGCTCTGCAGCCGCAACGCTACCCGGGAGGATTTCGAAAGCGTCCGGGCCTTTTTGGAGAGCGGTCAATTTCCGACGGGAAAGTACATTACCCACAGCGTCCCATTCGAAGAGATGATCGGTCACTTCGAAAGCTGGTTGCAGCCCCAAAACGGGGTGATCAAGGCTATGGTAGACTGGACCATCCCCTAGCCAGCCGCTACTCTGCTGTTGTACGGGGACATCGATTGTATTTCCTAGCTGCACCGGGTACCGCCCCATAGCTTGCCTGCAAAGCGGCGGGCGGGGCTTTCGCGGCCGGAAAACCATTTTGTAAGTACATTGATGGCGATTGGCTAAGGTGTCGAGAAGTGGCACTCCGTGCCCCAAGCAATAGCGTAATATGGAAACCAATCTCGCGGGAAAAGTAGTAGTGATCGCCGGCGCCGCGGGCGAAAGCGGCAGTATCGGAGAGGTTATGCTCCGCCGCATCGCCGCCGAAGGCGCCCTTCCCGTCATTTTAGACCGCAGCGACCGGGGAAATACCTACGCCGAAGCACTAGATCGCCAGGGAATCGATGCGCTCTTCGTGCGCACGGACGTGACCGATCCGGACCAGATTGAAGCGGCGGTGGAACAAATTGGGGAGAAGTACGGCCGTATCGACGTCCTGATCAACAACGTAGGAATTAACGACGGAGTGAGCCTGGAGGGATCGATGGAAGCCTTCCTCCAAAGTCTGCGCGTGAACCTCGTCAGTTACTGGTGCCTGACCAAGTATTGTCTCCCCCATCTGAAAAAGAGCGGCGGCAACGTACTCAACATCGGATCGAAAGTGGCCCTCACCGGACAGGGAGGTACCTCCGGCTACGCGGCCAGTAAGGGGGGCGTACTGGCCCTAACGCGGGAATGGGCGGTTGATTTCGTTCCGTTTAACATGCGGTGCAATGCCATCATCATTGCCGAGTGCTATACCCCCGCTTACCGGACCTGGATCGACGGCTTGGAGAACGGCGATGCAAAACTTCGGTCCATCAACGAAAAAATCCCGCTCGGCCAGCGAATGACCACGCCGGAAGAAATCGCGAATACGGCCCTCTTCCTGATTTCCGATCTCGCCTCCCATACTACCGGGCAGTACGTATACGTGGATGGGGGGTACGTCCACCTGGATCGGGCTCTCCTACCCCAAGTACACTAAGCATTATGTCCGATCAAGCACCCGTCGTCAGCCGGTCCGTCCTGCTGCCCTTCATCATCGTCACTTCCCTTTTCGCCCTCTGGGGTTTTGCCAACGATATTACCAACCCCATGGTTTCGGCCTTCAAGAAGGTACTGGAGTTGGATAACTTTCGGGCCTCCTGGGTCCAGTTCGCTTTTTACTTCGGCTACTTCACCATGGCGCTACCGGCCGCCATCTTCGCCAAAAAGTATTCCTACAAGAAAAGCATTGTCCTGGGTCTGGGCCTTTACGCTATGGGAGCCTTATTATTCTACCCCGCCGCGCGGTGGGAGAGCTACGGCTTTTTCCTCCTCTCGCTGTATATCCTCACCTTTGGCTTGGCCTTTCTCGAGACCACCGCGAGTCCCTATATCATGTCGCTCGGATCGGAGGAAACCGCCACGCGCCGCCTGAACCTGGCGCAGGCGTTCAACCCCATCGGTGCCCTGGGCGGCCTGATCGTAGCCAAGCAGTTCATCCTTTCCCGCCTCCAGGTAGAGGAACTCGGCGTGGAGGCGTACGCCGCGTTACCTCCGGCCGAGCAGGCGACTATCCGGGTAGCGGATTTACAAGTAATTCGCGATCCCTACGTGCTACTGGGGGTGGTGGTCATTGCCATGCTGGTTTTGTTCCTGGCCGTGAATATGCCGGAAAAAGCGGAGACCAGCGGGAATCTGGGTATCCGCGCGGCCATTCGCCGGTTGTGGCGGCAACCCCGCTTCGCCGGGGGCGTCGGGGCACAGACCTTTTACGTCGGGGCGCAGATCATGTGCTGGACCTATATCTACCAGTATGCGGAATCCATCGGTATTTCCAATGCGGATGCCGTGCCCTTCGGGATTTCCGCCCTCGTCATCTTCCTGATCGGACGGTGGATCGGCACCTACTTACTGAAGTTCGTCAGCGGGGGGCAGTTGCTGTTGTACTTCGCGGTCGGCGCCTCGGTGATGTGCTTACTCACCATCTTTTTGGTAGGAAGTTGGGGGCTTTATGCGCTGGTGGGCATCAGCTTTTTCATGTCGGTGATGTTCCCGACGATTTACGGTATCGCCCTGGAGGGTCAGGGAGAAGACGCCAAATTCGGAGCGGCTTTTTTGGTGATGGCCATCGTAGGCGGCGCGTTGATGCCGACCCTGCAGGGGCTCATCCTGGACATTGGCGGCGACGGATACACCGACGCGCGGCTGTTAGGCGTCCCCGAGGTGAATTTTAGCTTCATCCTCCCCCTACTGTGTTTCCTGGCCGTCGGTATCTACGGATGGCTCGTGTTTTCGCGTTGGCAGGAGAACGATGCGCCCGTAGTCGGTGCACCACCCCGGCCCTAAATTCCCCCTCATGATTCATTACTTGCTCTGTGACCTCAAAAACGATCCAGACCTGATCGCCGAATACGAGGCGTACCACGCGGCCGGGCACTGCTGGCCGGAAGTGACCGAGGGGATTCGCGCGGCGGGCATCGTACAAATGGAAATTTACCGGACAGGCAACCGACTGATGATGGTGATGGAAACCGACGGGACCTATACCGCCGAGCGGCACGCAGCGCTTAATCAGGCTAGCGATACCATTCAACAGTGGGAGACGCTAATGGACCGCTTCCAACAACGGCTTCCCTTCTCCGCTGCCGGTATCAAGTGGGTACCCATGAACAAACTATTCGACCTGCGCGACCAATAAGGTATCCGGTGTCCCCCCTTCGGTAAGCCACCAATTGTCCGGCTCCGCAGCCGGTATCACGCGCATGCTCAGCGGAGGCGCCCGGGTATCCGGTACATACCGGCCGCGCCGACCCACCAGGGAACGGCGCGGGTACGGCCAGCGTCTGCCTTAATCCGTAACAACATGAAACGACAACTCGACAGCCCGGATCTGATTATTTTCGAGAGCGCCCTGTTTCGCACGGTGACCACGTTGGTGGTGGGGACGGACTACCTGTTGCTAGTCGATCCCAACTGGTTACCGGAAGAAATCGAGCGCATCCGGGCGGCGGTCGACCGGCGGAAAGGCGACCGGGCCTGCTACTTGTTGTTCACCCATTCGGATTACGACCACATCATCGGGTACGGTCGCTTCCCGGACTTCACCGTGATCGCTTCGCAAGCGCTGCGGAACCAGCCGAAGCGGGAGGACATCTTAAGTGAAATCCACGGCTTTGACGATCAGTACTACATCGAACGGGACTACCCCATCAGCTACCCCACCGTCGACCTGGTGGTAGACAAACGGGTCTGGACAACCCGCCTGGGTCAGGATACCTATGCATTTTACCAGGCTCCCGGACACAACGACGACGGACTGATCGCCCTTAACCAAGACCGGGGCCTCCTCATCGTAGGCGACTACCTTTGCGACGTCGAATTTCCCTACGTCTACGATTCGGTGGCGCGGTACCGGCGGACGCTGGATACGCTGGATGAGCTTCTCCACGGGGAGGATATCCGGCTACTTATCTCGGGCCACGGAGACCATACCGATAGCCGGCAGCAGATGGGCAGGCGCCTCTACGACGCCCGGCACTACCTGGACGCGCTGGAAGCTGCCGTGCGGGGGGAAGCGGCCTTCGACCTGGACGCCCTCTTTCGACGCTATCGCTTTCCCCGCGTGATGGCGTCGTTTCACGAGGAAAATCGGAAAAAGATGATCGAATACGTGGAGGACTATGCCGCCCGCTGACCGGGATTCGGGGTCGGAAGCTTACTTTGGGCTTGATGAAGTCCGTTGCTCCTGCGTTCCCCGCCCTACTCCACTACGAAGCGGCCCACCGTATCCTGATGGGCTACATGGACTACTATTACCGGTTCAAGTTGATCACCAAACGGGCCCGGCTACGGTTCGAACAGCGGGACTGGCACGGTACGCAGGCCGACGCGGTGAGCCGGATCTCGCTCTACCGCCAGGAAGTTGCCAAAACCACCGAACGGCTGAAGCGGATGCTGGAAACTTCCCATCCCGACGACGACTTTTGGCGGCAGGTTCGCGACGCGTATTCCGAGGAAATCGACCACTTCAACACCCGTAACATCGCGGAGACCTTCTTCAACTCCGTTTACCGGCACACCCACGGGATCGGCGCCCATCCGGAAGTAATGTTTGTGGTCCGTACCGGAAGCTACCGGGAGTACCGGGGCCTGACGTCCATCAGCTACGACTACGACCTGAACGACCGACCGATCGGCGAGGTGATCCGGGAAGTACTGGATCATTTCCCCTTTACCGTAGAGTGGGAAAACCGTACCCGAGACATTCGTTTGGTGGCCGAACGGTGGTCGTCCCACCCTGCCGCGGCCGCCAGCCGGCTGGAAGTGCTGACGTCGGTTTTCTACCGGAACAAATCCGCCTACATCGTGGGCCGGCTGCTGGACGGCGATCGAATTTATCCATGGATCCTACCCCTGCTCCACCCGACCGGCCGGGGTATCCTGATCGATGCCCTCCTGCTCGAAGCCGACCAGGTGGTGTCCATATTCAGTTACCATCGCTCCTACTTCCTGGCCGACATTAGCGTGCCCAGCGACATGGTCGATTTTCTGCAGACCTTCATGCCGAGCAAGCGGGTCAGCGAATTATACAACGCTATCGGCTTCGAAAAGCACGGAAAGACGGTGTTCTACCGCGAATTGCTGCGCCACTTCAAGCATACCGCGAACGACCCGGACGAGCGCTTCGTCACCGCGCCGGGGATCGCGGGTATGGTGATGTACGTATTTACCAGTCCCCGGCTGAATATGGTTTTCAAACTGATCCGCGACCGGTTCGCTCCGCCCAAGCAGGTTACCGCCGAGACGGTAAAGGAAAAGTACGACCTGGTAAAACGGCACGACCGTGTCGGTCGCATGGCGGATAGTTACCTGTTCGAAAAACTATCGCTGCCCTTAGACCGGTTTTCGGACGATTGCCTACAGGAGCTGCGCAGGGCGGCCCCCTCAAAGGTGGAGGTCCTCGATGACTGCGTGATGATCTCCCACGTGTACGTCGAGAAGGAGATGACGCCGCTCAATATCTTTTTGCAGCGAGCGGATGAGGTCATGGCCCAGAAAGCCCTCCGGGACTACGGGCGAGCGATCAAGCAACTGGCGGCGGCCAATATCTTTCCCGGTGACCTGCTGATGAAGAATTTCGGCGTCACCCGCGTGAATCGGGTAGTCTTCTACGACTACGACGAGATCGAACTGGTAACGGAATGCAACTTCCGCCACATCCCCCAACCGAGAACTCCCGAAGACGAGATGGCCAGCCAGCCCTGGTATTACGTCGGCCCGAAGGATATCTTCCCGGAAGAGTTTCCGGCATTTCTCCTGCGCGCCGGCGCCCAACTGGACTACCTGCGGGCGCAACACGGAGAAATCTTCGACGCGGACTTCTGGAACGACGTGAAACGGCGGCTCCTCGCCGGAGAGATCATGGACGTTTTCCCCTACCGCACGGACTGGCGCTTTTTACAAAGGGTAGAAAGTTAGTCAGTAGGCGTATCGGCGGTAGGCGATCGTGCCTACTCCTCCGCTCTCCGGATCACCCACTTGGTTCGCAGGGTACTGGTCTCTCCGTACCCCAGTTTCCGGTAGTCTCCGTGCAGTTCGAACTCAACGAAGCCCGCCGCCGGGTCCAGATAGATTTCCAGGGGTGCCTGGCCGGGAGCGACCCGGTAAAAGTCCGTCACGACCGTGTGCTTCTCGAGTACCAAGCCATCGTTGGTGTAGGAGACGGGAACGGAATCGAGGTCGGCGAACACCTTGATCTTGCCGGTATGGCGGTCGTCGACGGTGATGCGCCGCAAGCTATCCCGGCTTTGCACGGTAGTTCCCGCTCCCCGCTCGACGCGGAGGGAATCGCTGTAAAACCAAAATGCCCCACCGTACGGCAGGCGGGTGACTTCCCAGGCGGCCACGGAACGGGTCGTATCCCCGTGGTTGGTGATCCAGTAGGTCAGGCCCACGTCGGAATCGGGCCCGAGGCGGTAACGCTTTTGCAGGACGAGCCCCGTTTCCGGATCCTCCCGGCTGATCAGTAAAAGGGAGTGTGCATCGACTTCCTGTACGGTGTAGGCCTCGCGGTCGATGGCGGCCGGGGGTGGCCAGTTCCATTCCGACTGCGGAGCGGGCCAGGCGGTGCTTCCATAGGTATAGCCGCTGCTGTCGCGCTGGGTTGGCAGCATTTCCCGGCCACCGTAGGTAAGGCTGACGAGGCGGCCGCCCATGCCGGGTTCCACCGTGATGGAGAGACTGTCACGGGTCAGGGTAACGGTCTTCACCGGGTGATCGTCGGTAGTCTTTTCGGAACTACAGGAACTGAGCAAAAGCAGGGAAAGGAAAAAGTGGTAACCTAGGCGAAGGGTAGCGTTCATTCAGCTTGGGTTTCGAATTTCTTGTAGGAAATATTCAGGTTCCGAATCTGCCCGAAGGGGATAACCAGGTAATCCCCTGGCATATTATAATATCGGGGATCTTCTTCCCGGTTGGCGGGAGGCAGGTCGGCCAGTGCGGTTTCCGAGAGCCGGAGATCGTCGCTGAGGCGCCGGCGGTAGACCACTTCCATGAAAATGCGGTCGATACCCTGTTCCTGGTTCAGGCTGTAATTCGCAAGGGCGCCGGTATACAGTATATCACCTTCTCCACTTTGGACCACGACATCCACCTGGACGTAATCGAAGCTACGGCGGGGGTCACCGGACACGCTGTGGCCGGTGAAGTATTTGTCCCAGTCATTAAAGATGCGCAGCAATTTAAAGTGATCGTCCCAGGCATTCCGCAGTACCCACCGCTGAACTAAAGTCCCGAGCCATCCCGCGACGGCACCCAACAACAGAATGTAAAGAATGAAAGGAATCAAGCCGCGTTCGAGCCGCAGCAGCCCGGCGTCGGTAAGGAGTTGTCCGGTGATCAAGCGGTAGAACACGCCGAGGTCGGGCACGAGGTTCAGGGCGGGACCAACGAGCCGCGCCAGTCCCCAACCGAAAGCGTGCAGGATGAGGGTGGGAATGAGTACGAAAACGGCTTCGCTAAGCAGGCTGAAGTCTACGGTTTTACGCAGCGAATCGCTACGCAGGTAGGCATACCGAAACAGGATACCGGGAAGCAGGATGGTGGCCAATAATAGCGCGCCAAAGGCCAGCCCCATCGCTTAGTGGTAGGTGGAATCCGAGTCCGGCGCTGTAGACGTAGCATCCCGTTCGGAAACCGCTACTACCCGGTAGCGTTTGCCCTCGAACTCGAAGGTATCTTCCAGGCCCGATTCCGGCCGCTGACCGGCGATGGCCGCCCGGAGAGCGGCCCGCTTGACGTCGCGGGGCATACGCTTAAAGAGTTCGGATTGAGGAGCATCCATAGGGCAATCGTTAGCAACAAGATAGGGTTCTTTACAGACACCTGGCAAGAAAACGGCGGAGACCGGCCCCGGGTTGCCAGAAAATTCCAGGAGAACCAGGTAACGGATGCCCGAGGGAAGGAATAAACACGAAAAGCATTCACCGGCCGGGTATTCCGGGCCACTCCTTTGATAGCACTGATGCTTTGTATTTTGCGGCGGCGCCCGGTCCGTCAGGTTCCGGGCGCCCTTTTTGCGCTACGGTCTATCTTGTCCGCACCCGTATGACCGATCACCTACTCGAATTATCGCCCGACGCCAAGACCCTCGAGGCGGGTCGGCGGCTCTTCTACAGCCGCCGCTGGCGGCTGCTGGGTGGCGACGGCAACTGGCTCTGGGGAGAATTCGACTACAACGGCCGCCGGGCTATCGAATCCGCCGTCCAGGTAGTGGAGGGAAAATTTCACTGTAGCTGCCGCGCCCGCGCCCGACCCTGCGCCCACGGACTGGCCCTGGTTTTCCTGCTAAAGAACAATGCTGACCGATTCACCGTGGGGCAGCCCCCCGACTGGGTGCGGTCAGTACAGCACCGCGCCCTCCGCCCGGTCAGGGAGGTGAAGAACGAAAGCATGGCCGACGATCGCCTGGCGGCGCGCATCGCCTTGATGAGCGAAGGCATCGACGAGTTGGAACTGCGGTTGTTGGACATCGCCCGGCGGGGTATTGCCGACACCCAGGCCCAGGGGGCGGATACCTGGCTCGCGATGGCTACCCGGCTCACCGATGCCAAACTGCCCGCACTGGCGGGGCGGGTGCGGCGACTGGCCGACCAACCGGAAGAGGCGGCCGAAGAAACCATCGCCCGCACCCTCGGCGATCTTTACCTTTTCGTGCGCGCGTGGCACATTCGGGATGAGTTCACCCCCGATCGGCGGGATGAGCTCTACCAGGCAGCGGGGATCACCACCCGGCGGGATGAGCTTCTCCAACGGACCGGAAAATCTGATCACTGGCTCGTGCTGGGGACCGTGCAGGGGGAAGAAGACCGGCTACGGTACCGCAGGGTGTGGGTGCGGGGGGAGCGGAGCAAACGGTATGCTCTTTTGCTCGACTACGTTTTCGGCCGGGCTCCCTTCGAGCAGTCCTGGCCATTGTCGGCTTCTTTTAACGGGGCTATCCACTACTATCCCGGCAGCTATCCGCAGCGGGGCATCTTCCCGGAACCCCGGCCGGGCGGGCGACCGTACGACGGGCTGAAGGGCTACGCCGGCTTCTCCGACATGCTGGGCAATTACCGGAGGGCGCTCGGCGTAAATCCCTGGCTGCAGCAGTATCCGGTCTACCTCGACGACGTTCGCCCCATCAAAAAGGGGCAGCAGCTGCTGCTGGTCGACTCGGCGGGTGGCGCCCTGCGCGTTCACCCAGATTACGGGGGCTTTTACCGGTTGCTGGCGGTATCCGGGGGGCGACCGATGACAATCTTCGCCGAATTCGACGGCTACCGGCTACGCCCCCTCAGCCTGCTTACCGAACTGGGGCTGGTCGACGCCGAGCAAGCGGAGATTTAGAGCTCGTTTGGGTTTTCCGAACCTGGTCGAAAATGAGGCCATTTGCAGACCGGTGAGGAGAATCCAAACAAGCTCTTATGCCTCCAGCCGGGTGCGGACCATGCGCCACTTCCCCTGGAGGTCCTTGCGCCGCTCTACCAGTTGGTAGCCCAGCTCGCGGAAGGTACGCATGACCTCATTGCTGTTGAACTCGTTCGTTTCGACGTACACGTAGCCGCCGGGGCTAAGGGCGCTCAGGCCTATTTCGCCGACGCGGCGGTAAAATACCAGGGGATCGTCTTCCGGTACGAAGAGCGCCAGCTCCGGCTCGTGTACGAGCACCGACTCCCCCATTTGTTCCCGTTCGGAAGGGGGGATATACGGAGGGTTGCTGACGATGACGTCGTACGCCCCCTCGTCAAGGTGGCAATCCTGGAGTACATCCGCTTCGTGGAACACGACAGTGGAACAGAGCATCTTCCCGTTTTCACGGGCAACCGCCAGCGCTTCCTGGCTAACATCGACGCCCTCGCACTGCCACTCCGGCCGGCGATCCTGGAGAGCGAGCGGAATACAGCCCGATCCGGTACCCAGGTCGACGGCCCTCCGGTTGGTACCGCCCGGATGATCTTCCAGGATCCATTCCACGAGTTCCTCCGTCTCCGGGCGGGGGATGAGCACGGCGGGGGTGACCTTCAACTGCAAACCGTAAAAGTCGGCAATGCCGGTCACGTACTGCACGGGCTCGCCACCGTGAAGCCGGTTCAGCGTTATCCAGGCTAGCAATTCCTCGTCGGGGGTAAGCATCCGGGGCCGGTTGCCCTGCCGGTGACCGAACACGTCTTCCATTACCAGTCGGGTGACCGAGGCGGCCTCTCCGGCCCCCAGTGCCGTCCGCAGTTCGCGGACAAAATGTTTGCTAAGATCGTCGGTGCGCACGGGTAGTACGTTGGCGGGCTGCGTTAGAAGGCGTTCTTCCACATCATCGATTCCATCGGCCGGTCGCTTACCTGGTTGTATTTAGCGTTTGGCTTCTTGTTGTAGTAATTCTCGATATCGCCGTCTACGCCAAAGTAAATGAGTTGGCCGATCGGCATTCCGGCGTACACCCGTACCGGGTGGGTACAGCTGATCTCCAGGGTCCAGTGATTGCAGAAGCCGACGTCTCCCTTACCGGCCGTGGCGTGGATGTCAATGCCCAGGCGCCCCACGCTGCTCTTCCCCTCCAGGAAGGGAACGCTGCTGTGGGTTTCGGTGTATTCCAGGGTCACGCCCAGGTAGAGAGTGTTGGGATGGAGGACGAAGCCCTCCGGCCCGATGGTCATTTCCTCGATCTGATTGTGTTGGCGGGCATCGAGGATGTGGTCTTTATAGCGGGCCAGGTATTTTCCCAGGTGAACGTCATAGCTGTTGGTTCCCAGGTTAGACCGGTCGAAGGGTTTGATCACGATCTCTCCGCGCTCCATGGCGGCAAGAATCTTTTTGTCACTCCAAATCATGCCCGCAAAGGTACTATTTGCCGGCCTTGCCCGCCCGCACCAGCTACGTGACTAGAATCCGGAGCTGTCCACCGCGATCGATGGCAGGGAATCGAGACCCTTCGCACGATTAGGATTCGGCGGCAACCCCGTCCGGCGCTGCGGTAACTTCGTAGGTGCCGGCGGGTCGGTAATCAGCCAGCCAGTAATCGGTGCTGTCGATCGTAAGTTCGAAACTGTTCTCGGCGGTTTGCCGGGAGGTAATGCGGTACAGGAGATAGGGGGCCGAGGGGAAAGCATCGCCTTTCAGTTCGTCTTCGTACAGCCGGTGGAGTAGCGCGTGCGCATCCATTGCCGGTGCCAGCAGGCGTAGCACCAGTGCGGGGTCGGGATCCGCGAGCAGCGGGGCTCCGGCTTTCGTGGTGGTCACGTTGACTACCAAACGGCGTCCGTCCGGCTTCGGATGCCCCCCGTTATAGGCGGCGTAGAGGAGGCTACCTACCCGGTAAAAATTACGGTGGTGACGCGGCTCAGGGTATTCCTCCCACAGCCGTTCGGTATCTATCTCGTGGCTGCTGTTCTTGATCTGTCCGGCGGTGAGGCTCCCCTCCGGAAATACGTACGAAATGAGGAGTTCGGCGGCCTCCGATTTGGGTAGGTCGGCGAGGGAGAGGTAGGCCATTTCACCGATTTCCTTATCGGAAAGGTCGCCCACCTCACCGTAATCCGTGAGGGCTAGGATCTGGCGAAAATCGTTGGTGGTCCAGTCTCCCGGTAGTTGCGCGAGCGGCTCCGAAGAGACCGATGTCACGGAAAAGGTTGTTTGCATAGTGTGGTAACGTGGGCGGGCATCGCTTGTGCGGGGGACCGCAGGTGCGGTATCTTTCGGAACCGGACAATTGTTTTGGTATGCACCCTGTCGGACATCCGGGTACTCCGCTTACACCTAATCCGGCCGGCATTCGTTTATTGGGTTGAAAGCTTTCCGTATGTACCGCAAACTCCCCCTCCTTCTGCTCTTTGTCGTGTTGGCCACCGTGGCCCGGGCTTCCACCATTCTGATCCCGATGGACGAGACCCAGACGGATCACCTGAAAGCGTACGGTATTACTTTTTGGGTACTGAACAACGACATCGAAGCCTGGTGGCTGCTCAATTACCGGGGCGGCAGCTTCGCCTTTCAGCACAGCCGGGCCTTCGAGCGGGAGTGTCTGACGCGGGGCGTGAAATACGAAGTGATCCCCGATACCCGCTTCAATGGCATCCTCGAGGAGATCGCCGACCCGGAACGCAACATGGACGCGATGAAGCTCGAAAAGGCACCGAAGATCGCCGTCTACACCCCCGATTATAACTTTCGCGAGGGCACCGAGGTCCAGCCCTGGGACGATGCAGTTACCTTGGTACTTACCTACGCCGAAATTCCCTACGAAACCATTTACGACACGGAAGTCCTCAACGACGAGCTGGCAGAATACGACTGGCTGCACCTGCAC
Source organism: Neolewinella xylanilytica (assembly GCF_002934605.1). GTDB lineage: Bacteria > Bacteroidota > Bacteroidia > Chitinophagales > Saprospiraceae > Neolewinella > Neolewinella xylanilytica. The sequence continues at coordinate 836,732 of NZ_PTJC01000006.1, read as the reverse complement.
CACGAAGACTTCACCGGGCAGTTCGGACGCTTTTACCGCAGCTTTCATACGGCCCCCTGGTACCGGCGGCAGGTGGCTTACCAGGAAGAGTTGGCGGCCGCTAACGGTTACGAAAAGGTGAGTCAGCTAAAGCTCGGCGTCGTAAAAAAGGTACGGGAGTACGTCGGCGGCGGAGGTTTCATGTTCGCCATGTGCTCGGCTACGGATAGCTACGACATTGCCCTGGCCGCCGACGGAGTGGACATTAATGCCCAATACTACGACGGTGACGGCATTGATCCCCAGGCCCAGGAAAAGTTGGACTTCAGCAAAACCTTCGCCTTCGAAAATTTCCAGTTGGAGCGTAACCCCCTGGAATACGAATTCAGTTCCATCGATCATAATCCGCGGCCGGTCACACCGGAGCAGGACTACTTCACCCTTTTCGACTTCAGTGCCAAGTGGGACCCGGTACCGACCATGCTGACCCAAAACCACGTACGTACCGTCAAGGGATTCATGGGACAGACCACCGCGTTCCGCAACCAGCACATCAAGAGCAGCGTCCTGGTGCTCGGCGAAAACAAACCCGCCAGCGAAGCCCGTTATATCCACGGCCAGTTCGGAGAGGGCTTCTTTACCTTTTACGGTGGCCACGATCCGGCCGATTACCGCCACCTCGTCAACGACCCGGAGACGGACCTCAGCCTGCACCCCAACAGCCCGGGCTATCGGCTGATTCTCAATAACATCCTGTTTCCCGCGGCGAAGAAGAAAAAGCGGAAGACCTAAAGCGCAGCGGTATCCAGCCAGCCTACCGGTGGCAGAAATCGCATTTGTTGATGGGCCGCGCCGAGGTATCGATGGCCTTTCCCCGGGTCAGGCTCACTACCCAGGCAAGTGAGAGCGTCAGCCGGTGTACCCTGTCGAGCAAACGCATTTTGCGGCGGCAGCGCGGACATTTTTCCGGCCAGATATAATCCTTGAATAGCGAGGTCATGGAAGCGGAATTGATACTTTTGCGAGTATATAACTCTATACCTTGATCCAGATCTTCGTTACCGGCGGCACCTTCGATAAAGAATACGACTTCGTAACCGGCAAGCTTTTCTTCCGCGACAGCAGCCTGCCCAAGATGCTGGAAGTCGGTCGCTCGACCCTCGACGTCAGCATCCGGACGCTTATGATGGTCGACAGCCTGGAGATCGGTCCGCAGGACCGGGAGAACATCGCCAACAACTGCCGCGCCGCCGAGACCGACCAGATTTTGATCACCCACGGGACCGACACCATGACGGATACCGCCAAGCACCTGGCCAAGGCCGATATCCGCGGCAAGACCATCGTCATTACCGGGGCCATGATTCCCTACGCCTTCGGTAGTTCTTCCGACGGATTCTTTAACTTGGGCAGCGCCTTGGCTTTCGTACAGTCGCTACCCGCCGGAGTGTACATCGTCATGAACGGGCGATACTTCACCTGGGATGGCGTACGGAAGAACCGCGCGACCGGATTTTTTGAAGCTGTTTAACCGAACGTCGATCCTATGATGCCCGCCTGGCTGGCCCGTTTCATGTTCCGCCTGAACGGCATGCGCTTTGTCGACCACAACCACGGCAATTGGCCAAAGAAGTGCGTGGTTCCGACCGGTCCGCACACCAGCAACCGGGATTTCCCCTACGGCATCTACGCCCGGGCGGCGGCGGGACGCTACATCCAGTTCGTGGCTAAATCCAGTTTATTCAAGGGGCCGGCGGGTTGGGCGATGAAATTTATGGGCGGCGTGCCCGTCGTGCGGGAGAAACGCTCCAATTTTGTGCAGGCAGTAGCCAAAATTTTCGCCGAGCGAGAGGAATTTTACCTGTGCATCGCCATGGAGGGTACCCGGAAGAAAGTCGACCGCTTCAAAACCGGTTTCTACTGGATCGCCCGGGAAGCGAAGGTGCCCATGGTTTTCGCCAAATTTGATTTCGGGAACAGGGTGATCGAATTTTCGAAGCCCTTCTACCCCACCGGCGACGTGCGCGCGGACTTCGACTTTATTTACCGCCACTTTGACGGGGTGCAGGGGTTGGTGCCGGAGAATAGTTTTGATTATGATCCGGTGGTGTTGGAGGAGCTGCCTTCAGCGGGGGAGCAGCAAGGTTCACCACAGAGCTAAGAAGAAGCGCTAAGGTGGTGGGTAGGCAAGGTGCTGGCTTTTCGCTGCGCTCAAAGACTGTAAACACGGAGGTGCCACAGTGGGAAGCACAGAGGTGCCACAGAGATACTTTTAGCGCTTTGGATTTTTGCTTAGCTCCAAGTAAAGCAACGCTAATAGTACCCTGATGGGAGCGCACCGGTTATACGATGAAGCGCTTGATCCCATCTTTCATTCGGAACACGTTGAAGTCCAATAATAGTCCTAGCCTGACTCCGCTCAGTCGCATGTACGTCAGGATTTGCGCAGTATCTATTGGTGTTAGCTCACGGACTGCCTTTAACTCGACTACTACTTTTCCAGCCACCAGCATGTCCATGCGATAGCCTATCTGAAGATCAACATCTTTATATCTTAAGGGTAATCCCTTCTGTCTCTCTACGGAATATCCCATTTGCTGAAGTTCATGAATCAGACATGCTTCGTAAGCCGATTCCAGCAGTCCGGGTCCAAGTTCTGTATGCACCCGGAAGGCAGCCCCACGTATGTCGTAGGTGATTTTGTTCAAAGGTTTCATTGTTTTTTCTCTAAGTTAAAACTAAATGTAGTTTTTATTTAGAAAAAAACAACCCCTCTGCGGCACCTCTGTGCTTTAAACTCCGTGGCACCTCTGTGTTTACCTCCTACAAAGCCTCCACCACCACAGCCGATGCCCCACCCCCACCATTACAAAGCGTAGCCAAGCCATACTTCCCCTCCCGCGCGTGCAGCACGTTGATCAGCGTGACGAGGATGCGCGCACCGGAAGTACCCAGCGGGTGGCCCAGCGAGACGCCCCCACCGTGGACGTTCATGTTGTCGCCCGGGAGGCCGAGCTCTTTCGCGAAGGCCATGGGCACTACGGAAAAGGCTTCGTTTACCTCGAGATAGTCCATGTCTTCCATCGTAAGCCCGGCGCGCTCCGCGGCCAAAGGAGCGGCCTTGGTCGGGGCGGTGGTGAACCACTGCGGCTCATGGGCGGCATCCGCGAAGGAGATGATCTTGGCTAGCGGCTTCAGGCCGAGTTCATCCAGTGCTTTTTGGCTCACCAGCACCAGCGCGGCGGCGCCGTCGTTGATCGTACTGGCATTGGCGGCGGTCACCGTGCCATCTTTGGAGAAAGCGGGCCGCAGACTGGCCATCTTTTCGAATTTCACCTTCTTGTATTCCTCGTCTTCATCGATAATCAGATCGTCACCGCGGCGTTGGGGCACGTTTACGGGCACGATCTCCCGCTTAAAGGTGCCGTTGCTGGTCGCCTCGGCGCTGCGCTTGTAAGAATTGGTGGCGTATTCGTCCTGCTCCTCGCGGGTGAAGCCGTACTTCTTAGCCGTGGCGTCGGCGCAAGTGCCCATGGCGTTTTGATCGTACGCGTCGGTGAGGCCGTCCTTGGTGAGGCCGTCAATGAGCTTGCGGTCACCGAACTTGGCCCCCCACCGGGCATCGGCGACGTAATAGGGAATATTGGACATGCTTTCCATCCCCCCGGCGACGACCACGTCGTGGTGGCCCAGCATGATGGTCTGGGCGCCGAACATCACGGCTTTCATACCGCTGCTGCACACTTTATTGACCGTCGTACAGGGCACCGTATTGGGAACACCGGCGCCGAGGGCAGCCTGGCGGGCGGGAGCTTGCCCCAGGTTAGCACTCACCACGTTGCCCATGAATACTTCCTGGACTTTGTCGGGCGAGACACCGGCCCGCTCCAGGGCTCCCCGGATCGCGGCACTGCCCAACTGGGTAGCAGAAAGGGACGCCAACGCTCCGCCGAAGGAACCGATGGGCGTGCGGACGGCGGCGACGATGTAGACGGGGGGGTGGTGATGTTCGGGCATGATCTTGAATTTTGGCTAATATAGTTGTCTTGCTAACAGTCCGCCCTGACAAAAGGATGGCGGCGGAGCGCGGGAGCAACGGTAGTAAGGAAATGAAGGACCGTTGGGTTCACTAGCCCCATCGGCCGGCACTCCCAAAGCTTATCTTTGGATCAGCCACTAGTCATCCCCCCGCGTGCAACGAATGATTTTCCGAATTTGCCTGCTGTTCCTGTGCGTTCATGGCTCCTGCGTCCTCGCCCAAAAACCCACCGTGAGACGGATCGACGTCAAGGACGGCTACCACATCGAAGTAACGAACCCCGGCTACCTTCCGATCTCCCTGGTGTTTGAATGGCAATTGGACAACCTGCGGGTCGAGGGCGAACGGGACACCGTGGTGTTGGCTCCCCGATCAACCCGCATCGTTCATCGGCTTGTCCGGGTGAATAACCGGGACGGCTACGGGTTCCGGTATTCCTACACTTCCCAAACCGGGACTATTAACCGCCAGCCCTACGATACCGCATACGTGTACGCCCTCCCCTTCTCCGGTCCGGTAGCCCGGCGGGTGCTGCAGGGATACGACGGGAGCTTCTCCCATCGGGCAAAAGCAGCCTTGGACTTCGACATGCCGGAGGGCACACCGGTGCTGGCCGCGCGGTCCGGCACCGTGATTGAAGCGGTCGCTTCCAACGACTCCGGCTGTCCGGATCCGGTCTGTTCCCAGTTCAGCAACCTCGTTCGCATCCTCCACGCCGACGGAACGATCGCCGAGTACGTCCACCTGCGGAAGAACGGAGTAGCCGTCGCCTTGGGCGCCCCGGTAGCTACGGGCGACCTGCTCGGGTACAGCGGTAATACCGGCTACAGCACCGGGCCCCACCTTCACTTTGCCGTCTACCAGCAGCGCGTCGGCGAACGGATTTTTCTTCCCACCGTCTTTCGCACCACGGAACGGGACTCCATGCGGTTAGTAGCGGGAGCGCGCTACACCGCCCCGGAGTAAAGGAGTAGTACACGGCTATCGAGCCTGGGTAGGTAAGGCGTCGCGGAGTGCAAGCCGGGCGGCGGAGCGCAGGTGACCAGCCATCCGGTAGGGAGAGCGCTCATCAACACCCAAAGCGGTGGCTTCCCGTGCTAACTCCCCGAATGCGGGAAAAGTGGGGAGAGGTAGCTTGGAGCCTGCCGATTCGCCTTACTATTGGACGTCATTTCGGTGCATGGCGCGGCGTTTCCTTTACCTTTGCCCCATGAAACAAATCTCCGAACTGCTCAGCCTGCTCGACCTCGAACGTCTCGAAGTCAACCTCTTCCGGGGAGAAAGTCGTAGCGTCGGCAGCGCCCGGGTCTTTGGCGGACAGGTACTGGCGCAGGCGCTCGCCGCGGCGATGCAGACCGTGCCGGAGGAGCGGCAGGTGCACAGTCTCCACGGTTACTTCGTACTACCGGGGGATTTGGACATTCCCATCGTTTTCGAGGTCGACCGGATCCGCGACGGTGGCAGCTTCACCACCCGGGCGGTGAAGGCCATCCAGAACGGGCAGGCCATCTTTCACCTGACGGCCAGCTTCCAACTCGATCAACAGGGCTTCGACCACCAGGTCGATATGCCGGAAGTGCTCCAACCCGACGAACTGGTTAGTTACGAGGGAATGGCCAAGCAATTCGGAGATCAGTTGCCCGGCAACATTCGGAAGATCCTGAGTATCGAACGTCCCCTGGAGTTCCGCCCCGTCGAATTCCTCAATCCCTTCGACCGGGAGAAGTACGCTCCGACCCGCAACGTCTGGCTGCGCACCAAGGGCGACATGCCCGATGACCGGCGCCAACAGGCACTTGTCTTGTCCTACGCCAGCGATTACAACCTGCTCACTACGGCGCTCCTACCCCACGGCCGCGCCACCGATTACCGCAACCTGCAGATGGCCAGCCTGGACCACGCCATGTGGTTTCACCGCCCCTTCCGCACGGACGAGTGGCTTTTGTATAGTATGGACAGTCCGAGTGCCAGCGGAGCGCGGGGATTCACCCGGGGCAACATCTTTAACCTGGAGGGTAAGCTGGTGGCTAGCGTGGTGCAGGAGGGTTTGCTGCGGGAGAAAGGGTGATACTAGGGAGTTGCCGCTGCGCGATGTGAGCTAACGGCTGGATTACAAGAGGTTTAGCCCACGGACTCAGGCAAAGGACTACGTCATTTCGTACCTTTGCGGCGGAATTCCGATTCAGCGCCCCAACCGTCCTGCAGTTTCCGGCGAAACCGGTCCTTTAGTCTTACATATACCCCCAACCGAATGCTTACCGCCACCGGCATCTATCAACAATACGGCGACCGCGTCCTCTTCGACCGCGTGACGTTTTCCATCGGCACCCGCGACAAGGTCGGCCTCGTAGGGCGCAACGGCGCCGGTAAGTCCACCATGCTGAAAATCATCGCGGGAGACGTTAACTCCGACGAGGGCAAGGTGCAGCGGGAAACCGGTTCCACCCTCGGTTTTCTGCACCAGGAGATGGACCTGCCCTCCGGCAACACCGTCATGGAAGAAACCCTCACCGCCTTCGCCCACATCCAGGAGATGGAAGACCGGCTGGAAGCACTGAATAAGGAAATGGAGGTCCGTACCGACTATACCTCCGATTCCTACTCCGAAATGCTGGAGGAATTCACCCACCTCACCGAGAAATTCGCCCTCGTCGGCGGCATCACCATGGAAGCCGAAGCCGAGCGGGTGCTCAAAGGGCTGGGCTTCTCCCAGAAAGACTTCAACCGCCAGACCACCGAATTCTCCGGCGGCTGGCAGATGCGCATCGAACTGGCCAAAATGCTCCTCCAGCGGCCCGACTACCTGATGCTGGACGAACCGACCAACCACCTCGACATCGAGTCGATCATCTGGTTGGAAAACTGGCTCAGCAGCTATTCCGGCGCGGTAATCACCATCAGTCACGACCGGCAGTTTCTTGACAACGTAACCAACCGGACCCTCGAAATCGAGCTCGGCAAGGTGTACGATTATAAAGCAGGCTACAGCAAGTACGTGGAGCTCCAGGCCGAACGCCGCGAAAAAGCCGAGGCTGCCTACCTTAACCAACAGAAGGTAATCGCCGACAAGGAGCGGACCATCAACCGCTTCATGGCCAAGGCCACCAAAACGAAGATGGCCCAGTCGATGCAGAAGCAACTCGATAAGATCGAACGCATCGAGCTCGACGAGACCAACACCGCGGTGATGAACCTCCGCTTCCCCCCGGCACCGCGTTCGGGCGCCATCACCCTACTGGCCAAGAACGTCACCAAGACCTACGGCAAGCTGAACGTGCTGCGCGGCGTTGACCTGAAGGTGGATCGCGGCGACCGGGTAGCCTTTGTCGGGCAGAACGGACAGGGAAAGACGACCCTAGCGAAGATTCTCATCGGTAAAATCCCGGCCACCGCCGGCGAGATCACGCTGGGGCACAACGTCAGCGTTGGTTACTACGCCCAGAACCAGAGTGATGCCCTGGACGGCAACAAAACCCTGCTGGAAACCATGGAGGAGTCGAGCCCCCCCGAAATGCGGACTCGGCTAAGGGGTATCCTGGGTGCCTTCCTGTTCAGCGGAGAGGACCAGGACAAGAAAGTCATGGTACTCTCCGGCGGCGAGCGGGCCCGACTGGCCCTCGCCTGCATGCTCCTCCGGCCCTTCAACCTGCTCGTGCTGGACGAACCGACCAACCACCTGGATATGGCCAGCAAGGACATGCTCAAGCAGGCCCTGATGGACTACGACGGTACGCTGCTGGTGGTCAGCCACGACCGGGAATTCCTGGCGGGCCTCACCACCCGCACCATCGAGTTTCGCGACCACCAACTCTACGAACACCTCGGTGACGTGAATGCCTTTCTCGAGAAGCGGCAGTTGCAGGATATGCGGAGCGTCGAGCTGGAGAAACCGAAGCAAAACGGGGCGTCGCCAAACGGCACTTCGGCACCGGTCAACCCCGCACCCGCGCCCCGGCGCAACCTGAGTAACGAGGAGCGGCGCGCGTTGCAAAAGGAAGTGAGTACGGCGGAGCGCCGAATCGAGCGGCTTGAAAAGGAGATCGAGAAAATCCACCTGGAGATGTCCGACCCCGACTTTTACGATGATTCCGACCGGGTAGAGAAGACCGCGACCCGGCTAAAGGAAAAGCAGACGGAACTGGAAACCGTCATGGAAGAATGGGAAGCGGCCAGCCTCGATTTGGGGGAATAACCCCATAGGCATGGGGTAACGAAAGTCAATCCTGTGTAAGCTTTCCGGCAATTATTTCGTGGGCAGGAATTTTACCATTAAAAAATTCCTAATTCCGGGTGAATCGCTATACTTTTTGGCGGCACCAAGCGTATAGTACGTATCAGGTCAGCCTGGTGTTCACTCGCCGCTTACATCCCCGGAATCTTGAAAACAAACCTCATGAAAATCGTTGTCGCACGGCTCACGCTTCTGGCTTTATGCTTGATGGCCTTTGCGAATACCAACCTCACTAACCTGGGCAACCCAGTCAATTACCAACGCTTTTCGCTCCCCTTTTACGCCCAACCCGTCGCGGTGACCTTCGACCCCGCCATGCTCGTGGACGAACCCGCCACCCTGAGCAACGTCTCCATCCGGCATACCTATAACCAACTGGAAAAGCGCCCCACCCAGGTGCTGCTGAACCACCTGCTGGCAGCAAAGGGGCAGTACCAACTCAACGATTTTCTTTTCTTCAAGCTCGCCCGCCGGACGCTGCATTCGATTTACGGCGGACAGTCGCCGCTGGTGCAGAATATTACGCTCTACAAGCTCCTGATCGATTCCGGTTTCGATGCCCGCCTCACCTTCCGCGGCGACAAGCTCTTCGTGAACGTCTACACGACGGAGGATCTCTTCGAGGTTCCCATCATCCAGTCTAACGGAAGAACCTACGCCAACATCAGCTGCCTTGCCGGCGATTGCAAGGGACGGCAACGGCTCTACATCTACAACGAACACCCCAACCCCCGGGGAAAAAGTTTCGGCTTCCAGTTGAAGCAGTGGCCCCAGTTGGCCGAACAACCGACCGACAAATCACTCGAATTCAACTACCACGGCGTACCCCAAAAAATCGACGTCACCTTCGACAAGACGATGGTAGACATCATGACCGATTACCCCTTCATCCACGAATACTGCTACCTCGATACGCCCCTCTCCCCTACGCTCTCCGCGAGCCTGCTACCCCAGCTGGAAACGTTCATGCAGGGAATGGATACCCAGCAAAAATTGGAGCTGCTGACCAGCTTCACCCGCTCGGCCTTCGCCTATAAAGAAGACAACGAATACTTCGGTCGCTCGAAGCCCATGGTTCCGGAAGAGCTCTTCGGCTACAGCTACAGCGACTGCGAGGACCGTTCCGCCCTCTTCTTCGCCCTGGTGCGGGATTTGCTGGACCTGCCCATGGCCGTCATTGCCTACGACGACCACCTTACCGTGGCCGTTGGCACGGACATCCCGGGCGACTCGTTCAACTACAAAGGACAACGGTACCTCTTCTGCGACCCCACCGGCCCCCGCAACAGCAGCCGGGTCGGCCAGGTTCCTCCAGGCTACGAAGACAAAAGTTTCACCGTTATCGGAACCTACAACTGATTGATTTCCAACGCCCCACCCCTCCCTGGAGAAATTTTCCGGCTCAGTGAACGCGAAATGTTACATTTGCGGCCAGAACGAGCCGAAACAAATTGTAGCCTGGAGGCTTTGATAGGTATTTAAAGAACAGTTAGTATGTATTGGACCCTCGAACTTGCTTCTCACCTGGAGGACGCCCCCTGGCCCGCCACCCGCGACGAGCTGATTGACTACGCCATCCGTTCCGGCAGCCCCCTGGAGGTGATCGAAAACCTGCAGGCCATGGAAGACGAAGGCGAAAGCTACGAGGCCATCGACGACATTTGGCCCGATTACCCGCGGAAGGACGACTTCCTCTTCAACGAAGACGAATACTAAAATTCCCCCGCCCTAGTGGCCGGAGAAAGCCGATGACCCGCGGGTTATCGGCTTTCTCCGTAATATGCCCCTCGGTTTTCTTACCGAAATTGGCAAAATTCAGTCCCTTGGGGAAAGACAAATACACGATCGCCATCGACGGCTACAGCGCCTGCGGAAAATCAACGCTCGCCCGAGCGCTCGCCCGCCGCCTGGGGTACAGCTACATCGACACCGGGGCCATGTACCGCGCCGTCACCCTTTATTTTCAGCGCCACGGTATCGACCCGGGCGACGACGAGGCCATACGCACCGCGGTCCCGCATATTCACATTGACTTCCGGCCCGAAGACAATCACGTGCTCCTCAACGGAGAAGATGTTGAACACCAGATTCGCGGGCTGGCCGTCAGCCAGATGGTCTCCCCGGTGGCTACCCGCTCCGAGGTGCGGCGGGCGATGGTACAGCAACAGCGCAAAATGGGCGAGAACGGCGGCGTGATTCTGGACGGGCGGGACATCGGCACCGTGGTCTTTCCCGATGCCGACCTCAAGCTGTTCGTCACCGCCGACCAGGAAACCCGTACCGATCGCCGCCTCAGCGAGTTACTATCGGCCGGACGGGAAGTAAGCCGGGAGGAGGTGGCCGAAAACCTGCGGGAGCGCGATTATATCGACAGCCACCGGGCGGACAGCCCCCTACGGCAGGCCGACGACGCCATCCTGTTGGACAATACCCACCTCGGCCTCGAAGAACTTATCGAGCACGGCGTGGAGCTGGTAAACCGGATCAAAAAAAGCTGAGGAGCCATTCGAAAAGCTCGATGATCACCCAGATCAGGACGACCATCAGTACGAGGATCGACACGATCACGGCGACGACCACCGGCCAAACGCTTCCGCGGTGCTTACCCTCCTCGTAGTACTCCCGCATCAGTTCGGCATTGCGGTAGTTGGCCTTGTAAACCAGATCGAAGATGTTGCCGAGAATGGGAATCGATCCGACCAGGGCATCGAGTACTACGTTCACCAGCATTCGGGCTACTAATCGCGGACTCGCACCGTGCCGGGCCATCGTGGCGATGAGCGTACCGGACAACCCGAGCGACAGAATATCCCCCGCTCCGGGCACCAGGCCCAGGATAAAGTCGAGTCCGAAGCGAACCCCCGTACCCGGAATGCGAAATTTAGAGTCGAGAACGCGGCTGAAGGTATCAACCCAGCGCAACTGGGGTACCTCGCGCTGCCGCTCGGTGAGAATGGGCTTATCTGGCTCGTGCATAGTACTCATCAATCGTTAGGAACCCCTTCAGGTTCGGTCGCCGGCGATCCGTTACCGGACGGCCCCGTCGAGGAGCGAAATTTTGCGCGCCCCCCGTGCCGCTGGCGTGCGGACTTCAATAAGGTATAAACCGGCCGGCAGATCGGTTAGATCGAGCTCCCGAACCCCCTGCCCGGCCGCGTCGACCGTCCGCACGAGTTGCCCCTGGCTGCCGTACACCTCGATGCGCTGCGCCACCGATCCGGGGAGGTCCGAGAGGGTGACTAGCCCCCCGCTTGGATTCGGGAATACGCCGAAATCCAGTAAGGAAAGTGGCGGACTGAAGACCCCCGTGGGCGCTTCGGCCGCCAGGTCGGTGCGGAAGTAGGTCACGCCGCCCCGCTCATTGCCCACTACCAGTTCGAGCTGACCGTCGTTGTTGAAATCCGCGGTAGCCGGTGCGGAATAGCCCCCCAGGTCGATGCCGGCCACCGTGTCTCCCAGCGCGACGAAGGGTTGGGTATATTCGGCAAACGAGTAGGCCTCCAGGGTGCCGGACCGATTACCGGTCACGATTAGAAAACGATCGTCGTAGGTGATGACCCGGGGGGTGGGATGTCCGCTGCTCAGGCCCGGCTTATTCGTGTTGATGCCGCCGAGCTGCAGCAGGTTGCCGGGAGCGGCTTCGTCGGGGTCGAAGCGGGGGGCACCCGGTTCCCCGACGTTGCGGTAGAAGCGGATCCGGCCGTCGAACCCCCCGACAACGAGGTCGTTGCGACCGTCACGGTCGAGATCGGCGATGTCGGGCTTGGACAACTGACCAGCGTCGATGCCCATGTACCCGAAGACCGGTTCGGCGAATTCCGCTGGCCGGCCGGGGCCGGCCAGGTTTTCGTAATAGATGAGCCGGCCGGACCGCTCGCCGATGACGGCGTCGACGTCGCCGTCCCCATCGAGATCGCCAAAGGCCGGGGCAAACGCCGACGAACTATTCTGGAAACGGCTGAGCTCCAGGTAGTCCTCCTCCACCAAGGTGAAAGCCGGCTCCCCCGCGGCACCGACCGTGTTGCGATACAGGCGCAGGCGGCTGTCAAAAATCCCGCTGCGTCCGAAGTTTTCGGTATTGCCGACTACCAGGTCGGTCCGACCATCGGCATCGTAGTCGAAGCCGGCCGGCAAACCGCCTGTTCCGAAGTCGATCGCGTCGCGAACGAGGAACTGGCTGTCCTGAAGGGCAAAGGAAGGAGCAGCGTTCGTACCGACGTTGCGGTAGTACCAGCCCACGTTGATGTCTTCGGCGTTGAGGGTCTGGCTGGGAGAGGCCAGGATGTCGCGATTACCGTCGTCGTCTACGTCGAGGTGGTAAGCTCCGGGAAAGAACGGGATATTGGCGGTCACCCCCGGTGTCGGCCAAGTCGTATCCTGGCTACTGATCCAGGCCGTTTGGCGGGTGCCCTTGTTGAGGCCTAGCACCAGGTATTCGAAGGAAACGTCGCCGAGCATCACGTCCTTCAACCCGTTCCCGTCGACATCGAGGGTCAGAACCGTGGAACCTGCGTGCCGGCGCCCTACCCGCGTTTCCTCCGACAAAGACTTTGCGAAACAAGCCCCGGCAACGGCAGCGAGATCGAGGGCCGGGGTGCGTCCGCTCTCATAAAAGCCCCCCCAGCATTCGCTTTCCAGCTCGTAGAGCAGGGTGTCGGTGCCGAAACCCCGCTCAAAGCTATAGTTCCGGTAGTACTCCACGTAGCCGCCCCCGACGCTGAAGGTGAGGATATCGAGGTCGCCGTCGCCGTCCAGGTCATCCACGGCGGGATAGTCGATGGGGGTAACGAAAATGGGTATGGTGCCGTTGTTAAAAGGGTACCGCAGGCCGGCGTAGGTCGGATCGACGGGGAAGGATAACAGGCCGCCCGCCGCCCGGAATCCCCGGTGCACGCGAAAGCCACCGGAGGCGGCGGAGTAAGCGAAGAGGTCGTCGATGCCGTCGCCGTCGTAGTCGCGCAGCAGTACCCAGTGGGTCAGCTCCGCGGGAAAACCGGCCAGCAGTTCCGGTGCGAGCGCGTAGCTGCCGTTTCCATTTCCGCGCAGGGCGATCTGGGCATCGCCCGCCCGATCGAAAATATACAGGTCCGCCTGCCCGTCGCCGTCCAGGTCGGTGCGCATGAACTGGGGAGCGTTCAGTCCGCCCAGCCAGGCCAGGGGCAACTCCCGGCCGGCGGCGTCGGTGACGACCGGATAGGCGGGGGTCATCTCAAACTGGGCGGCTACGACGAGGGGCAGCAGGAGGGCAAATAGGAAGGACGGTCGGCACATAGGGAATCGGCTTACCCAAGGTACATTCCCACCCCGGGATTGTTTGTCTGCTCCGGGCGGATCGGCGGTTTTTCGCCAAGCAATGCCCTGCCGTATATTGGCGGCCCAAGCCTCCCATATGCCCCTCCCCAGACTTACGCTTTTGTTCGCCTTTTTGCTGTGTAGTTGGTCCGGTATAGGGGCGCAACCGCGGGTAACGGCTACCGAGGAAGGGCTTTTTATTCAGGGCGCGGACGCAGGAGCAACGTTCGAACTGAACGGGGAAGCCGTGCTGGCAACTGCCGTTGACGATGGCTGGCTGATCCCGGTGGAATCCGGCGTCCAGCTACTGCGTATGGAAGACCATACGGAGCTGTACCATCTGGCCGACGGAAGTGGGCCGGACCGGTTGCGTCGCATTCCCCTGTGGCTGTCTATCCTTCCCCCGCTGATTGCGATCGGCCTGGCGCTCCTATTCAAGGAGGTCATCATCTCCCTGTTTGCGGGCATCTGGGTGGGGGCCTTTATCGCCGGAGGATTGCGGTTCGAAGCCTTTCTGGGCGTGATCAAAGCCTTGCTGGATACCGTCGACACCTACCTCATCAATTCCCTGAACGACGCCGGCCACCTGTCGGTCATTGTCTTCAGCCTGCTGATCGGGGGCATGGTGGCCATCATCTCCCGCAACGGGGGCATGGCCGGGGTGGTGAACCGGATGACGAAATACGCTACCAACCCCAGGCGGGGGCAGTTTGTCACCTGGCTCCTCGGCGTGGCCATCTTCTTCGATGATTACGCCAATACCCTTATCGTGGGCAATACGATGCGCTCGGTCACCGACCGATTCCGCATCAGCCGGGAGAAACTGGCCTACATCGTCGATTCCACGGCGGCACCGGTAGCTTCCGTCGCCTTTATTACCACCTGGATCGGTGCGGAGCTGGGCTACATCGGCGACGGGATCGAGCAGGTAGAGCACTTCGCCAATACGACGCCCTATGCCGTCTTCATCGAATCGCTCAAGTACAGCTACTACCCCATTTTCACGTTGGCGTTCATCCTCTACCTGATCTATCAGCGCCGCGACTTCGGCCCGATGCTGACCGCCGAAACCCGCGCCCGTACCACCGGCGTCCTGAAGGCTACCGCCCTGGAAACCGACGCGGTGGACGACCAGGAAGACCTGGACCCCATACCGGGCGCTCCCCTCCGGGCCCGCAACGCCGTCATTCCCGTACTGACGGTAGTGGTGATGACGATCGTAGGCCTGTTCGATACCGGCTTGAACTCCCTGGCTGGCGGGCTGGAGAATCCGCCGGCCTCGAGTGACTGGGGCGCCGTGTGGGGTGCGCTGGAGGGTGGCTTCTTCGCCAAATTGGGCCTGACGATCGGCGCCGCTGACAGCTACGTGGCCCTGTTGTGGGCGAGCATGAGCGGCGTGGTGGTTGCCCTGGTCCTCACCGTTGGTCAGCGCATCATGAACATCGCGCAAACCATCGGCGCCCTCACGGCGGGATTCAAAGCCATGTTCTCGGCGGTGATGATCCTCACCCTCGCCTGGGCGCTGGCCCTGACGACGGAAGAACTGCATACGGCCACCTTTCTGGTCGAATTGTTGGGCGATGCGCTCAATCCTTACCTTTTGCAGCCCGTCATCTTCGTGCTGGCGGCACTGATTAGTTTTTCTACGGGGTCCAGCTGGAGTACCATGGCGATCCTCTACCCTATCGCCATTCCCCTCACCTGGACGGTGGCCATGCTGTCCGGCTGGGCGGAACCCGATGCGGCCGGCTTACTCTACAACGTAATCAGCACCGTGCTGGCCGCCAGTGTGCTCGGCGATCACTGCTCGCCGATCTCGGATACGACCATCCTCTCCAGCCTGGCTTCCGATTGCCACCACATCGACCACGTGCGCACCCAGCTTCCGTATGCCCTGACAGTCGGCGCGGTGGCCATGACCGCCGGATTCCTGTCGACGGTCCTGGGCGGTGGCTGGCTGGTGTGTCTTTCCCTGATGGCGGGGGGGCTCGTACTGCTTTACTTCGTCGTAAAGATTGTCGGGCGCACCATGGAAATGGATGACTGATGCCCGGGGGCGCTATTCCGGATCCGCCAGGCGGTATACCCGAATATTCCCGCGGCTGAGAACCAGACTATCCAGATAAGGCGCCGCTTCCGGATTTTCGTCTACAACCCTGGTATTCGAATACAGGTGGGTAGGTCGGTGGGTATCGATTATATCCTTGATCCAATGGGGACGTAAGTTATCCCCTGCGAACACGTATGCTTGTTTTCGAATCAGCCAGGTAAAGATCGTACCGGAATTGTCATTGGCTACGATTACCCGGGCGTCGTCATCAACCGCTGCCTGCAGTTCCTCCTGGTAGGCAAAGATATCCCGGAACTCATCGTAATGGTAGCTCCGTGACTCCTCCCAGTACTCCTGCCGTAAGGTATACGCCGCAATGGGGCTGCCAACCAGTGCGCTAGCTAACAGGGTGTACCCCATCTTGACCAGACCCCGGGCCGCTCCCCACTCGACAAGTCGCCCGGCGCCCGCGCAGACCACGATGTACATCCAAGGCAGGAGAGGCAGCAGGTAATAGTCGTGTACGTACGTAATCGTATTCCACTGCAGAATAACGTAGACTATGGTCATCAGGGCCAGCGCCCAAACGTAACGCGTATACGATACCGATACGCGGGGACGGGCCGGTACGAAAACGCCCAGCAGGAAAAATACCCATACCGCCGGGGATAACAGGTCGTAGGTTATGTAATGCTGATAAAAGTGTCGGAGGATGCGGAGATTCTCTTCCGGCGTGTTTTCGTTGCCGAAAATGCCGTAGAGCGCCGGGCTGCTATTCCAGGTTGGCATTACCCAAGCATACCAGGCCAGGGCCGGCAGAATCAACAGCAATTGCCCCCCGGCGAAACCGATTAATTTCCTCCGTTCCTGTCCCTTCTCGAACAGTTTCGAAACGAAATAGACGATGGAGACGATAGAAAGCATCAGGAAAGGCAACTTCGCCAATGTGGCGATCATTAACGCCAGTCCCGCACCAATCAAGCGGGCGGTTGTCCCGCCCCGAAAGTAGGCAAAGACAAAATACAGGTACCATATACCCGCGGCCAGCGCCAGCAGATCGGGCTGAACGTTGACCGTGTAGAAATAAAAGACCGGGGAAAACTGAAAGAATACGGTACCCGCCAGGGCAAGCCAGGCAGCAAATCCCATGACCCGCAGTAACCGATAGAAACCCAGCAGACCGACCAGGCCGATAACCCAAACCAGCAGGCGGGAGACCAATATTTCGTGGCCGAAGCGTCGAACGACTTGTGCGATTCCCCACTGCATGATCGGAAACTCCAATCGGTTGATGTTGGACCCGCCATTCCACTGACCGTCGCGAGGACTTAAAATGTCGTTGTCGTGGTACGCGAAGTTGTATATGTTCCACATGGTGTACGACTGACGCCAGTTGTGGTGGCCCTGTATCTCCGCACCGAGAATGCTCCAGTGCAGGGCTAGGCTGAGCAGTACGCTCAAGCCGGCCACCATCCAAAGTCCGGAACGCAGGGTAAATTTCATTCGATAGGGCTGTTCATGATTCGAAGGCATATAAGCTAGTGCCGGGATTGAAATACTCCGTTGCAGGGGACGAAAGCGACGGCTGCGGGAAGTCCGTATCCGCGAAAATCGGACAGCGGCCAAATGGCGGTCTTTCGGAAGGACGTTGTCGAGCGAGGAAGAAGGGAAAATCCCGACCCGCCCGGGCGAAAATCCGTGGCACTATCGGAAAGCCATACGGATCGGGGGGGATACGGTCGCTTGGCCATGATGGGGTAAAACATAGCGTTTTAGGTGAGGCGCGAAGGTAGCTAATGCAGGAGGCAAATGGCCGACGGACTGGCATTGAAAGCTTCGGATTCGAACTCCCGGGGGGGCGGTGGAGCAACCCTTCCGGTACCGAATGGCCGCACCGTTTTTAGCTCACCAGAAAGCCATGGCTGATGGCCAGTTCTTCGGGAGTATACGCGGCATATTCGGCACTGAGACGGGCCGAGCGTACCGCAGCTACGTTTCCGGCTAAGTAGCTTTCCTCCCGAATAGGCATACCGATTGAATGGTAAAGCTTCCGGTAGTCACGCCAGCGGAGCCGGTTCTGGGGCTGAATGTCGTTGTCGATCAGCCTCCACTGCCAGGCGTCGAAGCGCAGGAAGTTATAGATGGTGATGGAGTGATCGAGGTGTGCGAAATGGTCGGACAGGTCAATGAAGTGACTCATCACGCCGTCCCCTTTCAGCACGCGCTTAAATTCCAACAGGATCTTGCGTAATACCGGCTCATAAATGTGCTCGAAGGTATTGTTGGAACAGATAAAATCGAAGCAATGATCCGGAAAGTCAAGGGCGGTGGCGTCCATGATCCGGGGCGATAACTGGATCAGCTCGTTGATCGCTTCCTCGGAAAACGCTTCGGGAGAAGCCAGGATGCCGCGCAGGGTATGTACCCGTTCCGGTACGATTCGATCCAGGTAGGCGGCAAGACGCCCTTCGTCAAGGTAATGCAGCACGCGTCCAATACTCACCAGCTGCCGCTCCTTACTGGTCCACTTTCGGATATCGATGGACACGATGCGGTCGAATCCGGCGAGAAACAGCATCAGCGGAACAATGGGATACCATCCCGTACCTAATTCCAGTACCGTGGTCACGTCTCTGGGTATGGCCCCGTAAGTTTCGTAATACCGGATATGGTCGCGGGCGGCATCCAGTTTATATTCCAGGTGTTGGTCCGATAACTTCACGCCACGGGTGACGTGCTTCTGAAAGAAAAAGTTGATGCGTTCTTTCGCCGGCAAAAAGGAGATTGTCTTTTGGACCGCTGCCTTCAATATCCACTTGGTCATTACACCTTCCTTCTTTCCCAGTAATTCTGTCCTTCAACTTCTTCCAGTATCTGGAGGTAGGAATAGTAACGTAGATCGGTCACACGGTCATCCCCTTCCTCGACCGATTCCTTGACGGCGCAGCCGGGTTCGGTACGGTGCAGGCAGGAACCACCAAACCGGCAATCTTCGCTGACGACGAAAATCTCGCGGAAGTTGTGGGCGACGTCCTGGGGCTTGAGGTAGTTAAAGCCGAGGGTTTTGATGCCGGGGGTGTCGATGAGCTCCCCCCCGAAGCTCAACTGGTAGAGCTCGGCGAAGGTGGTGGTGTGCTGCCCCTTTCCGGTGTAGTCGCTGAGTTCGCCGGTGCGGAGCTCCAGACCGGGTTCGACGGCATTCACGAGGGTAGACTTCCCTACCCCACTTTGTCCGCTCAGCAGGTTGCGTTTACCGTGCATCATAGCCCGTAGTTCCTCGATGCCCCGCCCCGTGGTCGCGCTGACCAGCAGGACGCGGTACCCGATGTCCGCGTAAATAGTGCGGATTACTTCATAGGTCTCCATTTCTTCCGCACCGTACAGATCCGCTTTGTTGACGACGATGGTCGTCGGGATACCGAAGGGCTCGGTCATCAGCAGAAAGCGGTCGATGAAACCCAATTTGACACCGGGGTCGACAATAGTAGTGATCAGGATCGCCTGGTCCACGTTACTGGCGATCAGGTGAAGGTCGTGTTTGCGGCGCGGACTCTGGCGCACCACGTAATTTCTGCGATCGGCGATGCCCCGAATGGCCCCGGTTTCCTCATCGTTGTTGGTCTCCAATTCCACGGTGACGCGGTCACCCACGGCGATGGGATTGGTGAGGTTCATATCGTCGAGCCGGAACTTCCCGGCCACCCGACACCGCAACGTGTTGTCCCCCTCGGGAGTGGGTTCGTCCAGTAGTACGTTATACCAGCTACCGGTAGATTTGATGACAGTGCCTTCGATCATAAGTATGCGGCGGATGGGCGGGCGCGGCGACAAGATACAGGGATCGGGCCGGATCGTTTGGTGATTCGCCCGGGCTTTCCGATTTTGAAGGATGGAAAGAACACACCGTTATCAGAGCCAAGTAACCTGGACCGGCAACCGCGGCAGCGGCACCCTGGACTATCGTGCTTATTCCAGAGACCACCGCATCGAAGTCGACGGCAAGAACCACCCTATCGAAGCCTCCAGTGATCCGCTGTTCCGGGGCGACCGGGAAAAATATAATCCCGAGGAGTTGTTCCTTTCGAGCCTGTCTTCCTGCCACATGCTTTGGTACCTCCACCTTGCGGCGGTGAACGGCATCGTCGTGCTCGACTATCAGGACCGGGCCGAAGGAACGATGCACGAAGCGGATGATGGTTCGGGGAAATTCACGGGGGTCGCCCTCCACCCTACGGTGAAGATCGCGGACCCGGAAAAGATCGGAACGGCCAACGCCTTGCACCGGGAGGCCGGGGAAAAATGCTTTCTGGCTAGTTCCGTCAACTTCCGAATCATGTACTACCCGACAACGAGCGTGTAGTCGGATACGGCCGAGATCCTCGGATAGCCGCCGCTTATTGTATATGACTCATCTGTAAACGTTTTTAAACGAATATATTCGAATATATACGCTTAAAAACGGGACACCTGCGCTCCGTCGCCCTTACTTGCGGTCCACAACTCGCTAACCATGTCTACCAATCCCGAACTGGAACTCGCCCACCGTTACGTCAGCCAGACCGACCGCCACATTTTTCTCACCGGTAAAGCGGGTACCGGAAAGACGACCTTTCTGCATAAAATCCGGGATATGGTGCCGAAGCGCAAGGTCGTGGTGGCCCCTACGGGCGTGGCCGCCATCAATGCTAAAGGCGTCACCATTCATAGCCAGTTTCAGCTTCCCTTTGGCGTGCTTTCCCCGGATCGCCTCCAGGCGGAGCTGCGCACACATCGTCTCGGTCGCGAAAAAGCGGAGGTGCTTCGGGGGTTGGACCTCCTCGTCATCGATGAGATCAGCATGGTGCGGGCCGACGTACTGGATGCCCTGAGCGCCGTACTGAGCAAATACCGGGCGGATAAGCGGCCTTTCGGCGGTGTACAACTCCTGATGATCGGCGACCTCCACCAGTTACCGCCGGTGGTGCGGGACAATGAGTGGGTGGAGATGAGCCGCCATTACGAGACCCCTTATTTCTTCGGTAGTCGGGAACTGGCCCGGTCGGGCGTCATAACCATACAGTTAAAGCACATATACCGGCAATCGGACGGCGACTTCATCGACCTGCTGAACCGCGTGCGCCACGATCGGATGGACGAAGCCACGCTGTCGTTGCTGAATAGCCGATACCGCGGAGCGGAGTTCGAGCCGCGCAAGGAAGATGAATACATCACGCTGACTTCCCACAACCGGACGGCGAACGCTATCAACGAGCGACAACTCGGCACCCTTTCCACCCCCTTGCACCACTTCGAGGCGGAAATCGAGGGGCAGTTCCCGGCGTCCATGTACCCCAATGACCCCAAGCAGGCTTTTCGCGTCGGGGCGCAGGTGATGTTCAATAAGAACGATACGGCGGGCCACGCCTATTATAACGGCAAAATCGGCCGAATTACCGCCATCGAGGGCGAGCGGATTACGGTAGTCAGCCCCTCCGAGGAATCGATCGCCGTGCTACCCGTCGTGTGGGAAAACAGAAAGTACGAACTCAACAAACAGAGTAAGGAGGTAACCGACGAGGTGATCGGTACGTTTACCCAGCACCCGTTGCGGCTGGCCTGGGCAATCACGATTCACAAAAGCCAGGGCCTAACGTTCGAGCGGGTGATCATCGACGCGGCCGCCGCCTTCGCCCACGGCCAGGTGTACGTGGCTCTCAGCCGGTGCAAGACCTTCGAAGGGATCGTTCTGCGCAGTCGCATCGGCAGCAACAGCGTAAAAACGGACAGGGTAGTCAGCGACTATTCCACCCGGGCGGAAGAACAGGCGCCCACGGCGGAAGACCTGGCGGCCGATCGCCGGCTTTACCAGTACAATTGCCTGCGGGAGCTTTTCGACTTTTCGGGAACCGATCGCCACCTTGCCCAGTTGGAGCGTACGCTGTTCGAGCACGAACAAGCCGTACAGGGAAAAGCCCTGGAAGAAGCCAGGCAGATCAGGGAAGCACTCGAAGCTAAGATCGGTCAGGTCAGCCGGAGTTTTCAACTGCAACTGAAGACCTACCAACAGGCAACCCATCTTCCCAGTGAAAGTGAGGAACTAGGTACGCGCTTAAAAAAAGCGGGGGCATACATGGTGCCCGCGATTAAGGAATTGTATGCGAACCTCGGCCAGTTGTCCTTCATGTCCGATAACCGGAAGGTGTACGACGCCGTCACCGAGCGGATGAAAGCGTGCGGGTTGGATTTTGCCATCAAGCTGCGGTGCTTTCAGTCCCTTGACGAAGGATTCACTCCGGATCGCTACCTGCGGGCCCGCACGGATGCTATACTGGACTTCCAGCAGGAGCGAAAAAAATCACCGTCCAAACCCACCGTGACCTTGGATACCGTGTCGCATCCCGAATTGTATGCCCAGCTGGTGGAATGGCGCACCCACACGGCCAGTGAGCTGGGCGTTCCGGCCTACCGCATTCTGCACAACGCGGTCTTGCTCACCATAGCGGGCATACTACCCGGTGATGCCGATGCCCTGCAGGCGATTCCCGGTATTGGTAAGCGCAAGTTTGAAATGTATGGAGACGAAATCCTTGCGTTGGTCAGCGATTATGCGGAGGAACAGGACGTGTCAGTCCACTCCGGTAGTTTCGAGTTGACGGAGAAAGCGGATGCTATATCCACCCCCGGTTTGTCTTCGCGGGAGATTACGCTGGCGGCATTCCGCGCGGGAACGTCAGTTGACCAAATTGCTAGCGACCGGGACTTGACCGTTGGAACGATCCACAGCCACTTGCTGCATTGGGTCAAGAAGGGCGAACTGGCGGCCGAGGAGGTAGTGCCGGCCGAACGCCTGGCTCCGCTGACCGCCTTTCTCGCTGATTATAGCGGAGAGGGATTACGGCCGGTATTCGAGCACTTCGGCGAGCAGTATAGCTACGAAGAGATCAGGATAGCCGCGGCTACGCTAGTGGTTAAAGATTGAAGTGGGGCGCAAGGCCGACTGTAGCGTGGTGCTGGGCGACCGAAAACGGTGGCGATGACGGGTGATTTGGCGTCAAGCCGGATCGGTCCAGGGCAAAGCATCCACGATGTGGGTTACCGTAGCTACCAAGTCGTTGCGATCGACGCGGGTTTGTACGACTACCTGCAACCCATTGTAGCAGAGGAATAAATAGTTGGCCAGCGGTTTCGGGTCGGCCTGCGGGTCCAGTTCCCCCCGCCGCTGCGCCGCCGCGAGGAGCTCCACCACGATGTCGACGAACCGTTCCCGATTATCGGCTACGAAATCGAGGGCCCGTGAACAGGCATTGGCCATTTCGGTCGTAGCGTTCACGAGGTAGCAACCTTTGGCGAGGGCGGCACAATCGGGGCTGTATTGGCGGGCCGTCGCCAACAGTAGATTGGTCAAATCCGCCTTCAGGTTTTTGGTATGCCCCAGTTGCCGCCGGAGAAGCTGAAAATTCTCCTCCTGATACCGGGCGAGCGTCCGATCGTACAGCTCTCGCTTGCCACCGAAAAATCGATAAAGGCTGCTACGGCTTATCCCGAGGTAAGCCTCGAGGTCCTGGATCGACGTAGCGTGGTAACCCCGTTCCCAGAACAGGTCGCGTGCTTTATCCAGCACGGTATCCTCATCGAATTCTTTGGTACGGGCCATAACGGGAAAGGGTAGCAATACGGGAAAGCCCCGGTCACTTCCGCAAAGATAGTGCCGGGGTACTCTCATACCGTGGGGGTGAGCGAGGGGTTAGTTCATTAGCGGATTGATATTAAGCCCTCCGTCGATGTTGTACTCCCCGCCGGTAATGAAGGAAGCCTCCGAAGACGCTAGAAACGAAACGAGATGCGCCACTTCCGACGGCTCGCCGAATCGTTTGAGCGGAACCCGTTGCTCCATCGCCACCGAAAAACCGTTCAGATCCGTTTCCGACAGTCCGCTTTTACCGAAAATGGCGGTCTTGATCGGACCAGGATTGACGACATTTACCCGGATTTTGCGGGGGGCCAGCTCGGTCGCCGCCGTACGGGTGAACGAATTCATCGCCGCTTTGGAAGCAGAATAGATGGCCGTATTCGCCATGCCGGTGTAGGCATTGATGGAGGAAAGATTCACCACCGAAGCGCCGTCGTTGAGAATGGGCAAGAACTTTTCCAGGGTGAACACCGCCCCTTTGAAGTTGATGCCTATCTGCCGGTCGAACATGTCCTCCGAGATGCTTCCCAGCGGGGCCGGTTCAAATACCCCGGCGTTGATGAAAAGAATATCGATGCTGCCCACCAGCGCCTTTACTTCATCGGCGAGTCGGCCTAACGCGGATACCGAATTCACATCGGCCACCAAACCAACCACGTCGAGGGCTGCGGCGGCCTCCGTCACTCGCTCCGGGGAACGTCCGGTAATGATCACCCGCGCCCCGTCCGCCTTCAGTCGTTCTGCCGTAGCGTAGCCAATTCCGGAATTCCCGCCGGTTACGACCGCGATCTTTCCTGTTAAGTCTGTCATCTTGATCCAGATTAAAAGAGTGAAACAATTCTGTAACGTTCGTTACATTTTCAAAAGGAAACGATCGTTCCACAAT
Organism: Neolewinella xylanilytica; assembly: GCF_002934605.1. Lineage (GTDB taxonomy): Bacteria > Bacteroidota > Bacteroidia > Chitinophagales > Saprospiraceae > Neolewinella > Neolewinella xylanilytica. Next base: position 812,586 of record NZ_PTJC01000006.1, on the reverse strand, counting down.
TAAGTTTCTCGGCCTCCGATAATTAGACTTTCCTGGAAGAGAGAATCGCTCGCCTGCTATGGTCAACCGTTCCGAGCAGACATAAAAAAAGAGGCAACAAGTTGCCTCCCAATAACCCCAAAAAACCAAATGAAAACTAATTCTTGCGTAGACCAGCAGCATTATCTACCGGTTTAACGCCCCGTTAAGGTAAAATAAATTTAATTACTGTAAAGGAATCGGCCAATTTTTTTTCTACTCCCCCCCAAGATTCCGCATTTTCTCCCGCTTTTGAGGGGCCACCTCACCGCTTGGCGGCAAAAGCTTATCTTTGCACTTATGAAAACGGGTTCAATTAGCGACGCCATAATTATTTCCGGCACCTTGTGTCCGTAAGCTGGCTGTTGTACGAACCCGACTCAAAGCTCCGACGGACTCGCCCGATCGGAGCTTTTTATTTTTGCATCCCCAACGTCCCGTCTACCGCATGTATAAGGAATTCAAGAACCTGGACTTACCGGCCATCGACAAGGAAATCCTCGCCTTCTGGGAGGAGAACGATATTTTCCGTCGCAGCATCGAGGAACGTCCCACCGATAACTCCTTCGTCTTTTACGAAGGTCCGCCCAGCGCGAACGGGCAGCCCGGCATCCACCATGTCATGGCCCGGACGATCAAGGATATGTTCTGCCGGTTTCAAACGCTACAGGGAAAGCGGGTCGAACGGAAGGGCGGATGGGATACCCACGGGCTTCCTATCGAACTGAAGGTGGAATCGGAGCTCGGCATCACCAAAGAAGACATCGGGGATAAAATCAGCGTCGACGACTACAACAAAGCGTGCCGGGAAACCGTGATGCGCTTCAAGGACCGTTGGGACGACATCACCCGCAAGATGGGCTACTGGGTCGACCTCGATAACCCGTACATCACCTACGAGCGGGAGTATATGGAGTCGGTCTGGTGGCTGCTGAAACAGATCTACGATAAGGGGCTGATCTATAAGGGGTACACCATTCAACCCTATAGCCCGGCCGCCGGTACGGGGCTTAGCTCCCACGAGCTCAATATGCCCGGAGCCTACCAGGACGTGACGGACACCACGGTGGTAGCCATGTTTAAGGTTCAAGGGGCTGAGGGGTTAAGGGGTGAAGGGGCTAAGGACGGCAACCCTAACCCCTTGTATCTGATTGCCTGGACCACCACCCCCTGGACCCTACCCAGCAACACCGCTCTCACCGTAGGCCCGAACATCGATTACGTACGGGTGACCACGGTCAATCCCTATACGGAGGACAAGATTGATGTCATTCTGGCGGAGGCCTTGATCGATAAGTGGTTTAATGGCAACAACCAACCGAAGGTCCTGGCGAAAAGTGAGCCCTTCAAAGGCACGGAACTCATCGGTTTACGGTACGAGCAGCTATTACCCGGCGCTACCCCGGACGACGGCGATGCTTTCCGCGTCATTCCGGGCGACTTCGTCACCACCGAGGCGGGTACGGGTATTGTACATACCGCCCCCAGTTTCGGTGCGGACGATATGCAAGTGGGGAAGGCCAATGGTATCGGATCGCTTACCCTGGTAGACAAAACCGGCCGCTTCACGGCGGATGCCGGTCCCTTCGCCGGTCGCTACGTCAAGAATTACAAGGATGAGGAGGACTACGTCGACGTAAATGTCGATATCGCCGTCCACCTGAAAAAGCGTGGCCTGGCCTTCAACGTCGCCAAGTATAACCACAGCTACCCGCACTGCTGGCGGACGGACAAGCCCGTGCTGTACTACCCTCTTGACAGTTGGTTCATTAAGTCAAGCGCCGTCAAGGAGCGGATGCAGGAACTGAACCGGACGATCAACTGGCAGCCGGCCAGCACCGGCGAAGGCCGCTTCGGTAAATGGCTGGAGAACCTGCAGGACTGGAACCTCAGCCGCAGTCGTTACTGGGGTATTCCGCTGCCGATCTGGCGCAGTGAGGACGGGGCGGAGGAAATCTGCATCGGCTCCCTGGCCGAATTGGAGGAGCAGGTCGCCATCGCCAATCGCGAACTGCAGCTAGACCAAAGCGTCCCCGAAGATCTTCACCGTCCCTACATCGACGAGGTCGTCCTGTGGAAGAACGGGAAGAAACTGCGGCGGGAGCTGGACCTGATCGACGTCTGGTTCGACTCGGGCAGTATGCCGTACGCGCAGTGGCACTACCCCTTTGCAAACAAGGACATTTTCGACCGCTCCTACCCCGCCGACTTCATTGCCGAGGGCGTGGACCAAACCCGGGGCTGGTTCTATACCCTGCACGCCATTGCCACGATGGTTTTTGACTCGGTGGCGTACAAGAACGTGGTCTCTAACGGGTTGGTGCTCGACAAGGAGGGAAAGAAAATGTCCAAACGACTGGGCAATGCGGTGGACCCCTTTCTCACCATCGATACCTACGGCGCGGACGCCACGCGCTGGTACATGATCAGCAACAGCGACCCCTGGGACAACCTGAAATTCGACCTGGAAGGCGTCAAGGAGGTGCAGCGGCGCTTCTTTGGGACCCTCTATAATACCTACGGCTTCTTCGCGCTGTACGCTAATATCGACGATTACAATCCGGTGGGTGACGAGCCAATTGCCACGAACGAATTGGCGGAAATCGACCGCTGGATACTCAGCCGGCTGAATACACTGACCGGGGAGGTGACCCGCCACTTCGCCGAATACAATGCCACGCCGGCCTGCCGGGCGATCGAAAGTTTCGTCAACGACGAGCTGAGCAACTGGTACGTGCGTCAAAGCCGCCGCCGTTTCTGGCGGGGCGATATGACCACCGACAAGCGCGCCGCCTACCAAACGCTCTTCACCTGCCTGACGCGGGTGTCTCAGTTGATGTCGCCGGTGGCCCCCTTCTTCGCCGACTGGCTCTACCGCAACCTCGCCCCCGCCGGTGACATCGAAAGCGTCCACCTAACCTTTCTATCTGGCGCCAAGGAGGAGATGATCGACGAGGACCTGGAACAACGAATGGCCTACGCCCAGCGGATATCTTCCCTGGTACTAAGCCTGCGGAAACGGGAAAAACTACGGGTACGGCAGCCGCTGCAAAAGATTCTCGTGCCGGCACTGAGCGACGAATTCCGCCGCCGGGTAGCGGATGTTACCCCCATTATTCAGTCGGAAACCAACATCAAGGAAGTTGAGTTCCTGACCGACGATGGCTTCCTGAAGAAGACCATCAAACCCAATTTTAAGGTGCTTGGAAAGCGCCTGGGCAAGCAAATGAAGGCCGCCGCGGCCGCCATCGGGCAAATGACCGAAGCGCAGATCGGCGAACTGGAACATCAGGGTAGCTACACCCTGCACCTCGACGGTGAACCCGTGGACATCACTACCGGCGAAGTGGATATCCTCACCGAGGACATCCCCGGCTGGAAGGTAGCCACCGACGGGGAGCTCACCGTAGCCCTCGACGTCAACGTGACACCGGAATTGGTGCGGGAAGGACTGGCCAGGGAACTGGTAAGTCGCATCCAAAACCTACGGAAGGATTCGGGCCTAGACGTCACGGACCGGATCGACGTTCGAGTGGCAGCCACCGCCGAGGTCAGGGAAGCCATCACCACCTATCGGGCATACCTGATGGAAGAAACCCTGGCCGATTCGCTGAACTTCGCCGAAACCCTAGACGCTCCAGCCCTGGAGCTCCCCGGTGACCAGACGGCACGAGTGACCCTTTCCGCCGTGCCCCAACCGCAAAATTGATGGCTAAGACCTTAATTATCCTCGGCAGCGCCCGTGGCGATGGCAATACCGCCAAAGCCGCCCTGCAACTGGAAGCCGAAACCGGCGGAAAACTGGTAGACCTACTGGATTACCGGATCGCTCCCTACGATTACGGCAATAACTACCCCGAAGACGACGATTTCATCGCGATGGCCAAGCGCCTGATCATCTACGACCGGATCATCTTCGCCAGCCCCGTCTACTGGTATAGCATGAGCGGCTTACTCAAGGATTTCTTCGATCGGCTGACGGACTTGCTTACCTACCACAAGGACTTAGGCCGACGGCTGAGGGGGAAGGAGATGGGGGTCCTTTCCTGTTCCGCCGAACGACACGTCAACGCCGGATTTTACGAGCCCTTCCGCTTATCGGCCGATTACCTCGGCATGACGTACGGCCCGGAGCGGCACGCCTGGGTCCGGGGGTCGCGGGTGGAAATGCAGTTGGTGAATGGCTGAATTGGTGAATGACTGAATTGGTGAATGACTGAATTAGTGAATGACTGAATTGGCCCGCAGCACTCGGCCGTACTTACCGCTGAACGGCTTCTGAGGAATGGGTGAAGGCTGAATTAGTGAATGACTGAATTGGCCCGCAGAGCTCCGCCGTACTTACCGCTGAACGGCTTCCCAGGAATGGATGAATGGCTGAATTAGTGAATGACTGAATTGGCCCGCAGCACTCCGCCGTACTTACCGCTGAACGGCTTTCGAGGAATGGGTGAAGGCTGAATTAGTGAATGACTGAATTGGCCCGCAGCACTCCGCCGTACTTACCGCTGAACGGCTTTCGAGGAATGGGTGAATGACTGAATTAGTGAATGACTGAATTGGCCCGCAGCACTCGGCCGTACTTACCGCTGAACGGCTTCCGAACAAGTTCTTGTAAGAACGCACTATTCCAGGCAATGCTCTGCATAATTACCTCACGAACCCGAGCGAAGCGAGGGGCAAGGTGGCCGCCTATTCAGTAATTCAAGAATTCAGTCATTCAGCCCTTGCACGAACCCGAGCGAAGCGAGGGGCAGGTGGCCGCCTATTCAGTAATTCAAGCATTCAGTCATTCAACCCTTGCACGTACCCGAGCGAAGCGAGGGACAGGTGCCCGCCTATTCACTAATTCAACAATTCACTAATTCAACCCTTGCACGAACCCGAGCGAAGCGAGGGGCAGGTAGCCGCCTATTCAGTAATTCAAGCATTCAGTCACTCAACCCTTGCACGAACCCGAGCGAAGCGAGGGGCAAACCGCCGCACATTCACTAATTCACCAATTCACTAATTCAACAATTTCACCCGTCCGCCTCCGTCATCAGCCGCGAGTCGATCACGAACCGCACGCCCAGCGGGATCTCCGCCGAAAAGCTGGATCCTCTACCTTCCGTTACGTCGAGAGTGAGATGGGTATGCTTCCAGTATTCGTACTGAAAGGTGGACATGTAGAACTTGCAGCCTTGGACCTCACCCAATAAGATATCGTTGTCATCGTCGACCATCAATTCTCCTTCGGGAAAACACATTGGGGAAGAGCCATCGCAACAGCCGCCGCTTTGGTGGAACATTAGCGGCCCGTGGGTCGCTTTCAATTGATCGATGACCGCACGGGCGCGGTCGGTGATGTCTACTCGTGGCATAATCGTAGGAAGTTAAAAATGGCCGGCCGGTACAGTACCGGCCGGCCAGGAATTATTCGGTTTTCAAACGGGCTGCGGCCTAAAAGAAGCCAAGTTTAGACTTGCTGTAATTGATCAGCATGTTCTTCGTCTGGCGGTAGTGGTCGAGCATCATCTTGTGATTCTCGCGGCCGATACCCGATTTCTTGTAGCCGCCGAAGGGGGCGTGGGCGGGGTAATCGTGGTAGCAGTTCACCCAAACGCGGCCGGCCTTGATCTTGCGGGCTACGGTGTAGGCTTCGTGCATATCGCGGGTCCAGAGACCGGCACCGAGTCCGTAGAGCGTGTCGTTGGCGATCTCGATGGCATCGGCCTCGTCCTTGAAGGTCGTCACGCAGAGTACCGGTCCGAAGATCTCCTCCTGAAAGACGCGCATTTTATTGTTGCCCTTCAGCACCGTCGGCTTGATGTAGTATCCGCCGCTGAGGCCGTCGACGTAGGCTGCCTCGCCGCCGGTCAGCACCTCGCAGCCCTCTTCCTTGCCGATCTTGATGTACTTCAGGATCTTCTCGTACTGGTCGTTACTGGCCTGGGCGCCCATCATGGTACCGGGGTCGAGGGGGTGGCCCATCTTAATAGCCTCCACCCGCGGGATAAACCGCTCCATGAACTTGTCGTAGATGTCTTCGTGCACCAGCAATCGGCTGGGACAAGTGCAGACCTCTCCTTGGTTAAGCGCGAACATCGCCGCGCCTTCCAGGCACTTGTCGAAGAACTCGTCGTCGGCGTCCATTACGCTCTTCATGAATACGTTCGGGCTTTTACCGCCGAGCTCGAGAGTAACCGGAATGATGTTCTTGCTGGCGTACTGCATGATCAGCTGACCGGTGGTCGTCTCCCCGGTGAAGGCAACTTTGCAGATATCCGGGTGACTGGCCAGCGGTTTACCGGCCTCGACACCGAAGCCGTTGACAATATTGAGTACGCCGGCCGGAAGGATGTCCTCGATCATCTCCATCAGGACGAGGATACCCACGGGCGTCTGCTCGGCCGGCTTCAGCACGATGCAGTTGCCGGCGGCCAGGGCGGGCGCGATCTTCCAGGCGGCCATCAGGATCGGGAAATTCCAGGGAATGATCTGCCCGACCACGCCAAGCGGCTCCCACACGTTCATCGAGACGGTGTCGCTGTTCAGCTCGGCTACCCCACCCTCCTCGGCGCGGATCACCCCGGCAAAGTAGCGGAAGTGGTCGACGGCCAGCGGCAGGTCGGCGGCGCGGGTTTCGCGAATGGACTTCCCGTTGTCCCAGGTCTCGGCCCGGGCCAGGGCCTCCAGGTTCTCCTCCATCACGTTCGCGATCTTGAGGAGGAGATTGCTGCGTTCCGTGGCCGAGGTATTGTTCCAGTGGTCGGCGGCCTTCCAGGCGGCAGCCACGGCCTTGTCAACGTCCTCTTTGGTAGAACGGGGAATTCGGGTAAATGAATTTCCGTCCACCGGCGAGATGTTGTCGAAGTACTCGCCATTGGTGGGGGCTACCCACTCGCCGCCGATGTAATTCTCGTACTGGTCCTTGAATTTGGGTTTCGCCAGGGTATCGGCGGTGTTCGTTGCTGTGGTGCTCATGATCGATGCTAAGTTTTACAGGTGACCCCCGGATTTTTGGGCGCCGGAGCGCAGGAGAATGCGATTCAGGCAAACCCCCGGGGTGATGAATAGCTAATGTATCCACCCCTTCCCGGAAAGTCTTGCACGATCCTGCAAAAGCATTGCATAATGCTACAATCCTACTTCATTACCCACTTACACCACAATCATATTACGCTTATAGCTTCAACCAATAGTAATAATTCCGTATTCTTGAAGCATGCTGAACGCCGATCACCTGCGCGGAACCGATCTACAAACGCTGGTAGAAAACCGGACGACCTACTGCCTGGACGCCCTGGAGCTGAATCTCTTCGAGACCCACCAGGTAGCCGAAGCCGTTCACCTGCAGTTCGACCAGCCCGTCCTGGCCAGTATGATCCGGGGCCGCAAGATCATGCACCTACGGGAGGACCCCGGCTTTGCCTTCCTCCCCGGCGAGTCAATCCTGCTGCCCGCCCGGGAGCGCATGCGCATCGACTTCCCCGATGCTACCGAGCGGCAGCCCACTAAATGTTTGGCGCTCGCCATTGACGAGGCCGAGGTGAACCAGGTCGTTCAGATGATGAACGACCGACGCCCCCGCACCGACGGGGCGGAATGGACGGCTTCCGACTACAATGTCCACTTCACCCAGCAACCGGCTATCACGCAGCTGCTGCAACGGCTGGTGTTTCTCTGCGCCGAGGATCACCCCAATAAGGACCTATTTGTCCGGATGCACCTGCGCGAATTACTGATCCGGATTATGCAGACGGAATCCCGGCAGTATCACCTGCGTACGGCAACGGACCGGGCCACCCGCAGCCCGCTGGCCGCCGTGATCACCTACGTCCGTAATCACCTCGACGAGAAACTTACCGTAGCCCAGCTCAGCCGCATTGCCTGTATGAGCGAATCGGGCTTTTACCGCGCCTTCCGCAACGAACTGGACTGCTCCCCCGTGGAATTCATCAATCGCGAACGACTCAAACTCGCCGCCAGCCTCCTGCTCGACCCCGATCGCAGCATCCGCGAGGTGGCCCTCCGCTGTGGTTTCAACAGCGTGAGCTACTTCACCCGCAGTTTCGGCGAGCAGTTCGGCCGCAGTCCGGGTGCGTACCAGGAGGAGCAGGTCGTGCTCAGTCTCCCCAGTACCGGCGGAAAGTAGGGCGGAAACTGTAGTGACGATTACGCCGCTGTTGCTCGAACAGCTCGGCCAGTTGACGGGCTCCGTCGGCGAAATACTCCAGCAGGACCTCCGCTTCGGCCATGGCCGCCGCGTCGGCAAAGGCCTTCACCGTACTATCGTGGTAGGCCTCGCTATCGATGCGGCGGGCGGCGATGTATTCGGCCATCAGTTCGGCGCGGTAGAAGTGCAACTCGACCAAGTCCTTCGGATGGATGCTGATCTCGGCGAATTTCTTGATGATCTTCCGCGACTGCGACCGGCCCCGTTTTCCCCGCCCCCGCGCCGGAAAGAAGGACTTGCGCAAATTCGCCTTGTACTTGTCGACTACCCGTTTGGCATCGCCGAGTTCCATCTGGTAGTACTCCTTCAGCACCGGGAAGCGGGCGTACAGGCGCTGCAATTCGTTGCGAAGCTCCTCCTCTTCCAGGTGATTGACGTACTTATTGAAATCGCGTTTCATACTCGCGAAGGTACTCTGGCGCAGAATGGCGGCCATTTTTCGACGTGGCCATCGGTCCCATCGTCCTCCAATGTTAACTCCAGGTTAATTTTTTCACCCTCGTCGGTACGCTAAGTCGTCGGACGACTAGTCGCCCGACGACTAGCGGCGCGACCACTACCCGCGCGACCACTTCTGCCGCGCCGATACCCCCAACATCAGTGAGCACGGATGGTCCATGGCCAACAGGCAATAGCAATGGCGAATCAAGAAAATCAGGTGGTGGGCCTATGCAATTCGTCGGCGGCGTGCATCCATATGAAAAACCACACCGCCGTGAAAAAACTACCCGTCTTCCTACTTTCCCTTTTTGCCCTGCTCTTTTCCGGAGGGCTCGCCGCTTCCACTACCCCGATCACCGGTACGGTAGTTGACGACGATGACGGGCTGCCGCTTATCGGGGTGGCCGTCCACCTGGTTGGCTCGACGATCGGGACCGTATCCGACATTAACGGCTCCTTCAGCCTTACGGTGACCTCCGAAAAGCCGACCGTCCAACTCAAGTTTTCCTATACCGGCTTTCAATCCACGACCGTGAAAGCCAAGCCCGGGGAGGACCTGGGCACCATCCGCCTGTCTTCGGCCGCCACCAATCTGGAGGAAGTGGTGGTTGTCGGCTATGGAGTCCAACGGAGGCGGGATGTCTCTGGCTCTATACAGGGAAAGGTCGCCGGTGTCGCTTTATCAGGCGCTTACCAATCCGGTCACCCGCCCTACGAGCGTGGTAAGCCTGAGCAGTACAACGCCATTGAGGAGAACGGGTGGATAAACGCTTCCGAACAGTCTGTCAGCACGCTCAGCACCGACGTCGACCGGGCCAGCTATGCCAACGTCCGCCGGTTCATCAAAGAAGGGAGCCTGCCCCCCGCTGACGCCGTGCGCAGCGAGGAAATGATCAACTACTTCAACTACGACGATCCGGCGCCGACCGGCCAGGACCCCATTGCCCTGACCACCGAAATAGGTCGTTGCCCCTGGAACGCCGACAACCGACTCCTGCGGGTCGGGCTCCGGGCCCGGGACCTCCCCAGATCGGAATTCCCCCCCGCAAACCTGGTCTTCCTAATCGATGTCTCCGGCAGCATGCAGGGCCCCGACCGACTCCCCCTCCTCAAGCAAAGCCTGATGATGCTCGTTGACCAGCTGCGGCCTGAGGATAAGCTGTCCATCGTCGTCTACGCCGGTGCGGCCGGTCTTGTCCTCCCACCCACCCCGGGCGACCGGGGCAGCGTGATCCGCGAGGCCCTGGAACAACTCAGCGCCGGGGGCAGCACGGCCGGTGGTGCCGGTATCCAGCTGGCCTACCAGACTGCACTGGAAAACTTCATTCCGGGCGGAAACAACCGGGTTATTCTGGCCACCGACGGTGACTTCAACGTGGGCACCCAAGACCAGAACGGACTCGTCAAGCTCATTGAAAGCAAGCGCGAATCCGGCGTCTACCTCACCGTTCTCGGCTTCGGGCGTGGCAATTACCAGGGCGGCACCATGCAGGAACTCGCCGACCGCGGCAACGGCAATCACGCCTACATCGACGGCGTCCTGGAAGCCAAGAAAACGCTGATCGAAGAATTCGGCGGCACGCTGGTCACCGTGGCCAAGGATGTAAAGGTCCAGCTGGCATTCGACCCGAAGCAAGTCGCCGCCTACCGGCTCATCGGCTACGAGAATCGGCTACTCGACGAGGAAGACTTCGACGATGACACCAAGGATGCCGGCGAGATGGGCGCCGGCCACCGCGTGACCGTGCTCTACGAGATCGTTCCCGCCGGTCGCGGTACCGGAGACCTGGGCCAACTGCGCGTCCGCTATAAAGCGCCCGAAGGCGGCTATTCCAGAAAGATGACGCAGCCCGTGTCCGCCGGTCCGGAAAACCCGTCCAATGACCTGGCCTGGGCCGCTGCCGTCGCCGAGTTCGCCATGCTGCTACGCGACAGCGAATACCAGGGCACGGCGAACTACACCGACTGTATCGCCCGGGCCCGTGCGGCCCGCGGGGAGGACCACAAAGGCTACCGCGCTGAAATGATCGGCCTGATGGAACAAGCTTCCGGAATGGCTAAGAAGTAGCCTCCCCCTTTGGCGCGCCGTAAACCTAACTAGCAACTTTAACTAACCCATGTTAACTCCAGGTTAATTTTCAGACCCTCGTCGGTAGGCTAAGTGGTCGGACGACTAGTCGTCCGACCACTAGTGGCGCGACCAATACTCGTCCGACCATTAGCGGTTGGACCAAACGCGGCGCGACCACTACTCGCGCGACCAATACCGGCGCGACCACTACATTCGGCCATGCCCACGCTTACCCTGCCCCTCACCCGCGCCGAAGACGGCACCCAGTACGCCGGTGTCTACGCTACCGTATTCCTGATCCCCGCCCCGGCCATCGTCGACATCCTGGCGCGGGAAAAGAATGCCAACCGGGTCATCTGCCGCATCAACGACGAAGGGGAGGTCCACGTCGGGCTCATGCACGACGGGCAGGGCGGCTATTTTATGACCGTGAACCAACAGCTCTGTAAGCAGTACGGTCTGGAAGTCGGCGATGAAGTGCAACTGGAGTTCCGGCCCGACGATAGCGAATACGGGATCCCGGTACCCAAAGAAGCCAGGGAGCTGTGGGATCTCGACCCGGAAGCGCGCACCGTCTTCCATCAGCTCACGCCGGGCCAACAGCGCGGACTGCTCTACCTGATCGACAAACTGAAGCGGCCGGAAAGCCGGGCCAAGAAGGCCGTCCAGATCCACGAGTACCTGAAGTCGGTGGACGGAAAGCTCGACTACCGCCAACTCAACGCGTACATCAAGGCGGATAACCGGTAGCGACGACCACCGGAATACCTACGGCCCCTAATGGCGGATTTCTCTTCTCCTGCGCCCCGGCGCAATAGGCAACGCACTATCTTACTGGCAAATTGAGACGATGAAATCAACCGCTACCCTGCTCGTTTTGCTGTGCTTTTTGGTCTCCCAGGCGCTCCCGGCGCAGGGGGCGGCCGATACTAGCCGCAGCGAACGCTACAAAAGCCTCGAATTCCGCAACATCGGACCCTACCGGGGCGGACGGACCAACGCCGTCACCGGCGTGCCCGGCCAGCCGCTGCGCTACTACTTCGGGGGCGTGGGCGGCGGCATCTTCCGTAGCGACGATGCGGGGCAGAGCTGGCGCAACATCTCCGACGGACAGCTCAATACCGGTTCCATCGGCGCCTTGGTAATAGCGCCCAGCGACCCCAACGTCATTTATGCGGGTACCGGCGAGCACGCCGTACGGGGCGTGATGACCTCGGCCGGCGACGGGGTATATAAATCCGTCGACGGCGGCGATACCTGGACCCATATCGGACTGGAAGACAGCCGCCACATCTCCGAAATTATCGTCCACCCCTCCGACCCCGACCACCTCTACGTAGCCGTGCAGGGCGCGGTGCACGGCGACAGCGAAGTCCGCGGCATCTACCGCAGCACCGACGGCGGCGCGAACTGGGAAAAACTGTTCTACGTCGACGCCACCACCGGAGCGGCCGACCTCAGCATGGACCCCTCCAACCCCCGCATCCTCTACGCCGGCATGTGGGACCACCGCCGCTACCCCTGGCAGGTGCGCAGCGGCGGACCGGGCAGCGGCATCTACAAGTCCACCGACGGCGGCGACAACTGGGAACGGCTCACTGAAGGCTTGCCCGACACCCTGGGCAAAGTGGCCGTGTCTGTCAGCCCGGCCATGCCGAACCGCATCTACGCCAACATCGAAGCCGAAGGCGACAAGGGCGGCGTCTACCGCTCCGACGACGGCGGCAAAAACTGGCGGCAGGTGAACAGCGACCGCGTAACGGTAGCCCGGGCCTGGTACTACATCGAGATCTTCGCCGACCCGGTCAACCCGAACGAAGTATACGTACTCAATGCCCCCGTGCTGCACAGCATCGACGGCGGCGCCTCCTTCTCCACCATCTCCGTGAACCACGGCGACCAGCACGACCTCTGGATCAACCCCGAGAATCCGGACAATATGATCCTGGGTAACGACGGCGGGGCCGCGATCACCTTTAACGGCGGCAAGAGCTGGAGCACGCAGAATAATCAGCCCACCGCCCAGTTCTACCGGGTCATCGCCGACGAGCAGGTGCCTTACCGCATCTACGGCGGCCAGCAGGACAACACCGCCGTCGACATCGTCAGCCGGACGCGCGGCGGCGGCATCGGCACCTCCGACTGGCACGCTACGGCGGGCGGGGAAAGTGCCTTCCTGGCCTTCGACCCGAAGAACCCGCGCTACGTGATGGGCGGTAGCTACCAGGGCAACGTCTCGGTGTACGACTCCGAAACCGGCACTGAGGTCGACGTGATGGCCACCCCCGTCGCCGGCCTCGCTACCCCCCCCTCGGAAATGAAGTACCGCTTCAACTGGAACGCGCCCATCGTGACCTCCCCCCAGGACCCGAGCGTGTTTTACCATGGCGGGAATAAGGTCCTGAAGTCCACCGACCTGGGCCGCAGCTGGACCGAGATCAGCCCCGACCTGACGCGCAACGATACCACCAAGCTGGTCGACGGCGGTGCGCCCTTCACCAACGAAGGCGCCGGCGGGGAGATCTACGGCACCATTACGTACATGATCGCCAGCCCCCACCAGGCCGGCGAACTCTGGGTGGGCACCGACGACGGCCGCGTCTGGGTAACCCGCAATGAGGGCGGCGACTGGACGGAGATCACCCCGAAAAATATGGGCGAAAAGCTGGTGCACGCCATCGAGGTGTCCCCGACTAATCCAGGGACAGCCTACCTCGCGGTGACTAACTATAAATTCGACGACTTCACGCCGGAGGCCTACAAAACGACGAACTACGGGAAGTCCTGGGAGTCCATCGGCGAAGGCTTCGGCGAGGAAGAGTTCGTCCGCGTGATCCGCGAAGACCCCAAACGCCCGGAACTGCTCTACGCCGGCAGCGAACGGGGGCTCTACCTCTCCTTCGACGGCGGGGAAAGCTGGGAAAAGCCCCGCTTCAACTTACCGGACGTTCCCATCCTGGACCTGGCCATCCGCGACAACGACCTGATCGTGGCCACCTCCGGCCGTGCCTTCTGGGTACTAGACGACCTGAGCGCGCTCCAGCAGACGGCCGGCACCATGCCCGACGATCTGACCCTCTTCGAGCCGAAGCCCACGTACCGGTATACCCTCAGCTCCGGCGGTGGCATGGAAGCAGGCGAGGGACAAAACGTCGCCAGCGGAGTCATCTTCGACTACTACCTCCCTACAGAGATGGACACCACCGAAGTGACCCTAGCGGTACTCAACGCCAACGGCGCGGTCATCCGCCAGTACAGCAGCCAACCGAAAAAAGGGAAGAGCTGGCCCGGTGGCCCCCCAGCCCCTACGGCGCTCCCGACCCAGGCAGGCTTCAACCGCTTCAACTGGGACCTGCGCCGCGAAACGCTGCCCGCGGTCGACGGCATCTTCGTCCTGGGCGATTACCGCGGCGGGCTCGTGGCTCCGGGCACCTATACCCTGCGCCTGGCTACTCCAGCGGATACGGTCACCACCAAAGTGGACATCCTGGCCGACCCGAATCTGGGCGCCAAAGCGCAGGAGTTCGCCGCCCAGGAGGCAATCCTGACCGATGCCGAGGATGCGGCCCGGGACATTCACCGCTCGGTCACGCGCCTCCGCCGGGTACGGGCGCAGGTGAAAGCACTCAACGAGAACCTGGCCGAGACGTCCGGTACGGATGCCCTGGTCCGGAAGGGGAAGGACATCATCCAGCGCATTACCGCATGGGAAGAAAACCTGATCCAACCCAATCAAAAGACCTTTCAGGACGTGGTCAACTTCCCGAACCGCCTGAACGCCGAGTTCATGAGCCTGAAGAGCCGGGTCGACGGGCCGGTGCCGGTGGTGACCCGGGGCGCGAAAGAACGCCTGGAAGAACTCCAAACCGACTGGCGCAACTACCGCCAGGTGCTGGATCGCATCATCGATGAGGATGTTGCCGGATACAACGCCACCTACCGCGAGCTACAACTGCCGGCGATTATCATCCCGCCCGCCGACGAAGCAACAATGCGGTAGCTTTACCGTCACCCAAAAGACCGCCAAATGAAATGCTTCCTGACCTTGCTTGCCGTCAGCCTCTTCGTCCTGCCGTGTACGGGACAGGCGATCGATAGCAGTAGCTTTACCGTTCCCTTCACGAAATTCAGTCTGGACAACGGCCTGGAGGTAGTCCTGCACGTGGACACGTCCGACCCCGTGGTGGCCGTGGCGCTGACTGCCCACGTCGGTTCGGCGCGGGAAAAGGAGGGGCGTACCGGATTCGCCCACCTCTTCGAGCACCTGCTCTTCCTGGAGTCGGAAAACCTGGGGAAAGGCGGACTGGATAAAATGAGTGCCCGCATCGGGGGTAGCGGAGCGAACGGTTCCACCAGCCGCGACCGCACGAACTACTTCCAGACCGTTCCGAGCGATGCCCTGGAAAAGATGATCTGGGCCGAGGCGGACAAACTGGGATGGTTTATCAATACCGTGACGGAGCCCGTCCTGGCGAAGGAGAAACAGGTAGTCAAGAATGAGAAGCGGCAGAGCGTGGACAACCGGCCCTACGGCCACAACAACTACGTGATCGACAAGAACCTCTACCCCGCCGGCCATCCCTACAGCTGGCAGGTGATCGGCTCGCTGGAGGACCTGCAAAACGCCACGCTGGCCGACGTGAAGGAGTTCTTCCGTCGCTGGTACGTACCGAACAATGTGACGTTGGTGATCAGCGGTGATTTCGACCCCGCCCGGGCCCGCCGCCTCGTAGAAAAATACTTCGCGGAAATCCCCGCCGGCGACCCCATCGAGCCGCTTCCGCCCCAACCCGCCGACCTGGACCAAAGCGTGCGGCTATCCCACGAAGACAACTTTGCGCGGCTACCGCAACTCACGATGGTGTGGCCCACCGTACCCCAGTACACCCCCGATGCTTACGCGCTCGACGTACTGTTGCAGTACCTCTCGGATGGTAAGGAAGCCCCGCTGAACCAGGTGATCGTGGAAGAAAAAAAGCTGGCCCCCGAGGTCAACTTCTACGGCTACAACTCCGAGCTGGCCGGTGATGCCCGGCTTCAGGTACGTGCCTTCGCCGATACTCCCCTGGATTCGGTGAACGCCGCGGTACAGCAGGCTTTCACCCGCTTCGAGCGGGAGGGTATCCCCGCCGCCGACCTGCAGCGCATCAAGGCCGGACAGGAAACCCAGTTCTACGCCGGCTTATCGAGCGTGCTGGGCAAAGGGTTTCAACTGGCCCAGTACAATATTTTCGCCGGCGATCCGGGATTCGTGGAAGACGACATCCAAAACATCCTGGACGTGTCAGCGGATGACGTACGCCGGGTCTTCGAAACGTACATCCAGGAAAAACCCTACGTGGCCACGAGCTTCGTACCCCTCGGACAGCCCGATCTGGTCCTGTCCGGCAGTACCCGGGCCGAAGTCGTGGAAGAGAAAATAGAAACCGGTGCCGAGGAAGAAGTGGATCCATCGGTAACGGCCGAATACAGCCCAACTCCCTCCACTTTCGACCGGTCGGAAGAACCCGCTTTTGGCGAGGAATTACGCATCACGACCCCGGAGATCTGGCAGCGGGAACTCGCTAATGGCCTCAACGTATACGGTGTTGAGAACGACGAGGTGCCGCTGGTCTACTTCACGCTGGTGATCGATGGCGGGCAACTCCGCGATTCGCTGGTTAAGCCCGGCGTCGCCTACTTCCTGGCCGAGATGATGACCCGCGGAACGAAAACCAAGACGCCGGCGGAGCTCGAAAATGCCATCGAACTACTTGGTGCCAGCATCACCGTCCGGGCGGGAACTGAATCGATCACCGTTTCCGGCACGACCCTGGCCCGCAATTACCCCGCCACGATCGATTTACTCACGGAAATCCTGCTGGAACCCCGGTGGGACGTTGAAGAAATAGAGCTCGTCCGCCTGGAAACCCTCAGCCGGCTGGAGCAGGACAACGCCGAGCCCAACGCGATCGCGGGCAACGAGTGGGATAAGTTGCTGTACGCGGAGAACGACATTCGCAGCCGCAACATCCGGGGAACGAAGGCTTCCGTAGCGGCCATCACCATGGCGGACCTGCAAACCTACTACGAGCGCTTCCTTTCGCCCTCCGCCAGCAACTTCCACCTGGTAGGCGCGCTCGACGAGGCCGAGGCCATCACCGCCTTGGAGGACCTCACGGATCGGTGGGAGGCGAAGGAAGTCCCGGCCATAGACTGGCCCGCCGTCCCTGTCATCGATACCGCACGAGTGTATTTCTACGACGTTCCGGGGGCCAAACAGTCCGTGCTGCGGATCGGCAACCCCGCCCTGGCGGCGACGGACGATGACTACTATCCTGCCACCGTAATGAATTACATCCTCGGCGGCGGCGGCTTCGCTTCCCGGCTCACCCAGGAACTGCGGGAAGGCAAGGGCTATACCTACGGCATCGGTTCAAGATTCAACGGTACGGCGGACTCCGGAACCTTTCAGATTAGCACCGGAGTACGGAGCAACGTGACACTCGAAGCAACGGAGGCCATCAAGGCCATCCTGGAAGGTTACCCCGACACCTTCACCGAACAGGATCTGGAAACCACGCAGAGCTTTCTCACCCGGTCTAACGCCCGCGCTTTTGAAACGGCGGGCGCCAAGCTTGGCATTCTCGAAAACCTCAGTGCCTACGACTGGGAGGTCGATTACCTATCCAAGCGGGAAGCCACCGTGCGGGCTATGACCCGCGACCGGATCCATCAACTCGCCTCCACTTACCTGCAACCCGAGCGGATGATCTGGTTGATTGTGGGTGACGCGGAAACGCAGTTGCCCCGGCTCAGTGAGCTGGGATTTGGGGAGCCGGTTAAGCTGAACTAAAGCGTTCGAGCCATTAACGGACATCACCTCGACCTGAAAGGTCTCAACCTTGGATTCCACTCGACCCGTGAATATTCCAGGATCGAACGCCCTCCGGACGGAGATAGCAATCCACACAGCTCGACCTGGAAGGTCTCAACCTTGGAACGCAGTGGCGGTTTGCGACAATCCAGGGTCGAGCGCCCTCCGGGCCGAGATAGCAACCTACACCTCTCGACTTGGAAGGTCTAAACTTTGGATTACACTCGACCCGTGAATATTCCAGGATCGAACGCCCTCCGGACCGAGATAGCAACCCACTTCTCCCGACTAGGAAAGTCTCGACCTTAGATTACACTCGACCCGTGAACGTTCCATGACCGAGCGCCCGCTGAACCGACATCGCCTACGGCTATCATGCCCAATTAAGGCTCACTCCTCATTCTTACGCCCCCGCAATCCATTCCTCCACCTTCTTCTCCAAAACCGCCAACGGCAGACAGCCACCCTCCAGCACCAGATCGTGGAACGCCTTGATGTCGAAGGCATCGCCAAAAGCCTCCTCGGCACGGGCGCGCAACTCCCTGATCTTCAGCTGGCCGACCTTGTAACTCAGCGCCTGGGCGGGCATGGCCATGTAGCGCTCGATCTCGGCCACGATGCTGGCCTCGCTTTCGGCCTCGTTCTCCAGGCTGTACTGGATGGCCCGTTCCCGGCTCCACCCTTTGCTGTGGATACCGGTATCGACCACGAGCCGGATGGCCCGGTGCATTTCCGCGCTTAGCATGCCGAAATACTGATAGGGATCTTCGTATAGCCCTAATTCCTTGCCCAGACTTTCGGCGTAGAGGGCCCAACCCTCCCCGTAGGCACTGTACCAAAGGTTACGGCGGAAGGCGGGCAACGACTCGTTTTCCTGCTGCAAGCTGAACTGGTAATGGTGACCGGGAATAGCCTCGTGCAAAAACAGGTCTTCGTCGCTGAAGACATTGTATTCCTCTACCTCCGGGATCGGGACGTAGAAGATACCCGGGCGCGAGCCGTCCTGACTGCCGGGGTTGTACTCCGCCGATGCACTGGCTTCCCGGAAGGCTTCGGTACGCCGCACTTCGAATTCCGTCTTCGGAGTCTTGTTGAAGAGCCGATCGAGCTGGGGCTGCATGCGCTCGTGGATGGCCTCGAAGTTAGCGATCACTTCCTGCGGATCGTCGAAGGGCATGAGGTCGGCATTCGTTCGCACGTAGTCGAAGAACGCTTGCAGATCGCCCTCGAATCCGACCTTCGCTTTGATGCCCTCCATTGCTTCGCGGATGCGCGCTACTTCGCTCAGGCCCAACTCGTGGATCTCGTCGGCCGTCATGTCCGTCGTGGTGTATAGCTTGATCAGGTAGTTGTAGTAGGCCTCCCCCTTTGGCAGAGCATCGATCCCGCTGGTTTCCCGTGCCTGGGGAACGTATTCTTCCCGGACATAGGTGGCCAGATCCGTGAAGAGCGGAATCATGCGCTGCCCGACCATGCCCCGGAAGGCGCCCTGCAGTCGTTCCCGCTCCTCGGTGGGGAAGGTGTCGGGGATCCTATTTGCCGGACCGAAAAAAAGGTGCTCCTCCACGGGCTCGGCTGCCAGTGATTCCAACTGCGGCAACAATTTGAGGGCCAGGGAGCGGGGCAGTAAGTAGCCCCGGGCCGCCCCCCTTTCCATGTTCACCCGGGCGGTATCCATCATCACGGCGAAGTCCTCGGCCCGCGCCAGCCAGTTATCGTAATCTTCCACGGTCTCGAACGGCTGGGCGCCCGCGCCGCTGGCCAGTTGCCCGATCATCAGGTGGGGCCCGGTGAACTGGTCCAGCGGGAGCAGCTGGGTAGCGAAGTCCGCCCCCTGCAGCGCGATGTTGAGCTCCCACTTCAGGACGTCGTAGCTCACCTGATCCGTGGCGCCGAGAACTGACCGATCCACCTGATTGAGCTGGTTGAGGTAGTCTTGGTAGAAGCCGCGGCTCTCCGCCTTGTATTCGTCGGTCAGGCTGTTAGGAAGGCGGTCGTTGTAGCGGTCATCACCGAGCATGGTCGCCTCCAGGGGGTTGAGCTGGAGCCGCCCCTCCTGGTAGGAGGTCAGCAGCGCTTCGAAGGCAGCCTCCGCCGGGGCATCCGTTTCCCGTTCCGTTTCGGGTGGATCACTTTCGCAGGCGAAAAAAGCAAGGCATAACAGGACGATCAGGAAGCGCATAGGGAAGGTAGTTATCGTAGAAGCAGCCAGAGGCGGGCGCCGGCGCGCAGGAAATCAGGGTATCTCCGGTCGGAACACTTCACACTAAAGAAAATCCATGCCAAATGTAAGATTTCACCGCTTTCAGCAACTTACCAGTCACTATGCTAAGCGAAGAAAGCTTTTTACAGTGCTTGAACCGGCACCGGGGCATCCTGCTGAAGGTCAGCCGGATCTACGCCGACCGCCCGGAAGACCGGCGGGACCTGCAACAGGAAATCACGTACCAGCTGTGGAAGGCCTATCCCACTTACCGGGGCGATAGTCCCTTCAGCACCTGGATGTACCGGGTGGCGCTGAATACCGCGCTCGGCGGCTACCGCCGCCGGACGCTCCGGCTATTCTTCCCGGACAAGCTTCCGGATGCTCCGGATACCGGGACCGAAGACCCGTCCCTCACCCGTCTCTTCGCCGCGATTAGACAACTGCCCCGTTCCGATCGGGCACTCCTGGCCTTGTATCTCGATGATTTGTCGCTGTCGGAGATCGGGGAGGTGCTGGGCATAACCGCCAATAACGCCGGCGTAAAGCTGCACCGCGCCAAAGCCAAACTCAAAATCATTTTAAATCCCCCGTCATGAACCTGGAATCCGCTAAGCAAAACTGGCAACAAATCGACAAAGACATCCCCCCACTCCTCCCCGCCGATCACCTGGAAGTCCGCTGGTCTCACCCCGCGCTCCGGGCACTGCGGCGACAACTCCTTTTCGAAGGTGGGTGCTGGTCATTTTTTCTCATCCTGTTCTATTCCGGGCTGGACGGAGATCAGCGGCCCTGGGGCTGGACGGCGGCATTGGGGTTGAGCTTGGTCTTGCTGATTCTCCACGCGATCGTTGGCTACCGACTGGCCGGTCGTCCGGTCGGGGCGATGCCCCTCTACCAGGCAATGGCGGAGCAAATCCGAACCATTCGCCGGTATAGCTGGCTGTCGATCGGGTTACGCATCCTTACCCTGCTAATTCTTTTCGGTTTCCTGTTATCGTACGTACCTGCTCTTTGGAATACACCCCGTCTATGGGCGATCGGTACCATCGTGGTGTGGACTGCCGTCGCCCTGTTTATTCATTATCGGCTCTGGCGCGGCCGGATTAACGCATTGCAAACTACGCTCGACGAACTGAAAGCGTAGCCTCCGGAGCCTAATAGGCGATTTCCAGCACCTCGAGCTTCCGCACCTCATTACCCAGGCGAAAATCCGCGCGCTCCCCTACCCGCAGGCCGGTGATCGCCTGAGCGATAGGCGCGGTGAAGCTGATTTTCTTCTCCCGCACGTTGGCTTCGTCCACGCCAACGATCTGAAATTCCTGCTTCCGGTTGCCGGGTTGCTGCAGCAGCCTGACCCGCGCGCCGAAGCGGACCTCGTCTTGCGGCTGCTCACCGGGATCGAGCACCCGCGCACTCGATATGCGTTGGCTGAGCAGGTTGAGCTTGCCGTCGATAACGGTAGCGGCCCGACGGCGCTCGTCCTCATTATCGCCCGATAGTTGCGACTTATCCGCCTCCAGCGCATCGCGTTCGTCTTGCAGAGCCCGTAAACCGGCGGGCGTGACGTAATTGGTGGCCCCCACGGGCAGCGGCGGGCGGAGCGGTATGATGGGTAGGGTTTCCTGGTCGGATTCTTTGACAAAGCCTCTTGACATGATCGTTGGTGTTTTCTATTTCTATTGCTAACGGAAGCGGGTGGCAGGGAGTTCCCGAAAGCCGGTGGTCGTCGGCGGGTTCCGCGGCAAATTGCGGTATCATTGCACCCGATGGCCGAACACCTCCGCTACTGGTTTTTCCGCATTACATCCGCCCTGCGGTGGTACTTCCGCGCGCAAACCCGCTACGACGTGCACTCTCCCTTCCTGAGCGCTTTTGTCCGGGAGGTGTATCATGACCGACGGAGCTACTACGCATTCGGGCTAATCGATCGGATCCGAAGCTATTGGTCCGGGCAGGAACAAGCGGTCAGGCTACTCGAACTGGGAGCACCGAGCAAGACAACCACCGAACTTCGGCGAAGCGCCGCCAGCCTGGTACGCACGAACGCGATAGGCGACGCATCCGGCCGCCTGCTGTTTCGGATGTGTTTGTGGCTCAAACCGCAGCGGATCGTCGAGTTCGGGACCAATGCCGGGATATCTACGCTGTATCTGCACCTGGCCGACACCCGCACACCGCTACAGACGGTCGAAGGCAATCCGGAAGTTGCCGAGCTGGCCCGCACCACCTTTTCCAGGGCAGGGGCTACTCCTTCCCTGTCCCTGTTCAACGAGCGGTTTTCGGACTGGCTGGAGGCGCGGGAGAACGGGGATAGCAAACGGACCCTCTTCTTTCTGGACGGCGATCACCGCCGCGAACCGACCATCGCGTACGTACGGGCCATGCTCAAGCGGTCTACGACGGAGAGCGTATTCGTAGTGGCCGATATCCACTGGTCGAAGGAGATGGAAGCTGCTTGGGAAGCGTTAGAGCGGTTACCCGAAGTGACGGCTACCCTGGACCTCTACCATTTCGGGCTGCTTTTCTTCCGGTCCGAACTGAATGGTCCGCGCCTCACGCTTATCCCTACCCGGTTTAAGCCCTGGCGGATAGGCTTTTTTTAGGGGTTCCTTGTCCGTCGAAACGAGGATGCCGTGACCTCATTCGTAGTCGTCCCAATCCTCCACTTCCCCCCGGCGTGCATACTCGATCCGGTCGAGCAACCGCAGGATGATGTCGATCCCGGCGGCGTTGACCCCCAGTTCGTTGTGCAAGCGGAGCGCCCGTTCGATGCGGGGTACCTGGGTTTCGGGAATGAGGATCACCTCGGTCGGTGTTTGTACTTCGAAGATGCCGTGGTCCAGAAATTCTTTGATCACGACGGTCTCGCACTGATGGAAGGTGCAGAACTGCTCGATGGTGATGTAGGCTACTCCGGAATTCATATGCTTCGGTTGTCTTGGCTAGCGACCGGCCAGTCGCTCAAAGGTTTCCTTTTCTTCCCCGGACAGGCTTGCGGGGAGTCGGACGGTCAGCTCCAGGTAGAGATCGCCGCTCGCCTGCCCCTTGTATTCGGGTAGCCCCTTGCCCTTCAATCGTACCCGTTTTCCGTTGGGTGTGTTTGCCGCTACCGGAAGATTTACCGCCCCGGTGGGCGTATCGACGGTGATTTTCCCCCCGAGGAGCATCGTGTATAGATCGACCTCTACCGACTTATACAGGTCGGCTCCTTCGCGCCGGTAGGCGGGCGGTGTGTTTACCCGGAAGGTGATGAAAAGATCACCGGCGGGACCGCCCCCGGCACCGGGACTTCCTTGTCCGCGCAGCCGAAGGGTTTGTCCGTCCTCCACCCCGGCCGGAATGGTTACCCGGAGTTGCTTGCCGTTAACCGTGAGGATCTGCTTATTGTCTTCCAGCACATCCTGCAGGTCGACGTGTAGTTCGGCCTCGATGTCTCGCCCCCGGAAGGCTCTACTTTGGCCGCCAAACCTTGCACCCGCGCCCCCGCCGCCAAACATATCGCGGAAAAAGTCCGAAAAGTCAGCTCCTTCGCCGCCGGAGGTGTAGGTATACTCCCCGCCGAAGGGATTGCCGCCGGCAAATCCGCCCGTGGCATTCCCCCGTTGTTGACGGGCCTGCTCGAAAGCCTCGGCGTGCTCCCAATCCTTGCCGTACTTATCGTATTTGGCGCGTTTTTCCGGGTCGGAAAGCACGGCGTACGCCTCGTTGACAGCCTTGAACTTTTGCTCCGCCTCCGCGTCGTCGGGCGCTACGTCGGGGTGGTACTTCCGGGCCAGCTTCCGAAATGCTTTTTTCAGTTGCTTTTCGTCGGCGGTTTTATCGACGCCGAGCGTCTGGTAGTAATCAATGAATTGGGCCATGAGGATCGCTAATTTTCGCCGTCACCACGGTGGAGGGTCGGTACTACGAGCGCAATAATTGTGCCAACGGCCGTGCCTACCAGTACGTCGGTGAAAAAATGGCGGCCCGCACGCATCCGTCCGTAGCTCACGGCAGCCGGCAGTAATGCGGCGCCTAACCATACGTAGGGACGGGCGCTGCTGTTGGGATGCAAATCATTGTACAGCTTGGCCGAGGTGATGGCAAAGTAGGCGGTAGTAGCGCTGTGGCCGCTGAAGAAGGAGTAGCGGCTGGTTTTTCGCATCTTGGTATCCAGGGGCGCGTCCGGGTTGTAATTGTAAGGGCGGGGCCGGCGCACGAGCACCTTAGTCAGGTTGTTGAGGCCCGCATTAATCATGGCTCCCTGAAAAACGACCATGGCTATTTCATTAAAGTTATCCCGCCCAGGTCGATCGAGGAGAAGGAAGAAAGGGCTGGCGAAACTGGCGAGAAGCAGTTTGTCGGTCGCTTCGTCCGCCCTAAGGCTGAGGTGGCGGGTACTGAACATGTCGATACCGGGAATGCGGTCGATTTCCAGGATGCTGATGTCGTCCTCCGTTAGTGGCACGACCCGGCGGTCGAGCAATACGGAGGTCGTGGTCAGGCTGCCGCCGAGCCCCAGAAGGACGGCATTCGTGGTGTTACTCGGGTTGTAGGGTTGCAGGCCTTGGGCCGGCAACAACTGACTGACCAGTAGGGCAAGAATGAAATAAAGCAGCGTTAACGCTCGGTACATAGACGGGATCGTTGTAGTTGGCTAACGATGGGGCGGTAAAATTGTGCTACTCCAACCCCAATTCGGCACGCAGTGGCTGGTTGGCGTTCGCGTTCTGCGACCAGTAAGCTTCCGTGCGCTGCCGGCGGAGCGTAGCAGTGGTGGTGAGCTCGGTGCCGCCACTGGGGTAGGTTTCCGTCCACTGGCGGATAATGTACGGGGAAGCAGTTTCGTAAGTGACTTCCAGCCGTCTGGGAAGCTCCAAGTATTCGAGTACGTAGGTGCGTAAACTGTCTCCCAGATTGGTTGTGGATGCCCGGGCCGTAGCGGCGACGTAGGGCTGATGGGTCATGAGGAGATAGCCGGTATTCGGAATTACCCGGAAGGTGCCCTCCGGCAGTGCCCCGCCGATGCGGATGCGGTTGAACACTTCGTCTTCCAAAAAGTCGGCCGCCAGGGGTTCCTCCCGATCCCCTTCCCGTTCGAAGTAACTACGAAGTTGCATGCGCCAGGTATCGTCGCCGGCATAATTCAACTGGGTGTAACTCTGGCCGCACCAGTCCTGTGAGCTGGTCGTCACTTTCAACGTATGGGGATAAGCCCGACCGTCGGTGGGGGTGAACACGGAGGTCATGAGCGAATAATCGTAGATCCCGGTCACGAAGCGCCGGATCAGGTTGGTCTTCAGTACGGAAGCCGACGCAGCGGCTCCCGCCTCCGCTTCGCCTTCATCCTTTACCTGGCGATCGGCCAGAAAGGGTTCGCTTACCTGTATGAGTACGGCTTCTCCCTCCCGTAGTTCGCCGTAGCGCGCCTGGGTCAGATCATAAGTCGTGATCTCGGCCTCGCCTCGGTACCAATAATCGGGCAATTCTCCGGAGAAAGCGCCCGTTCCGGAAGCTACTGTGGTGGAATCGGCAACAATGTTGGAATCGTTGCCAACGTTACAGGCCTGCAGGAGCAATCCCAAAAGGATGATCCGAATAATTTGCATACACGTACAATGAATCACCCCAACCGGCCACTCTTGGCACGGTCGGGGGAATAGTTCGAAAAAGTCTTACATTAGCGGCGATAGTTTACTAATGCACTCATTGTACTTGTGGCTCCGTCTTCGGGCGGAGCCCAAGCTTTGGTAGGCTTGCCCCCAGTCCCGAATATATGCGGACCGCTCATCTAATCGTTTTGGCCCTGATCTTGTTCGGCAGCCGGTCCGTTTTCGGCCAGTCGCGCGACCGGCTTCGCGCCGTGGAGGCCTTCGACGACGGCATGCAATACATTCTGGACGGAAAGCTGAGCCGGGCAGCCAAGCGGTTGCAGCAAGCCGCCGATTACGACCCGACGTTCTTACCCGGTGTTCGTTCCCTGGGTACGGTGTGCGGTTTGCAAAAGGACTTTGACTGCGCCATCGAATCCTACCGGACCGTACTGGAGGCAGATTCCACCTTCTCGCGCTTATTATACTTTCAGCTTGGGGAGGCTTACCTCCAGGCGGGGGATGCCCGTCAGGCCCTCGACTATTTCCAGCGCTTTCAAGCACTACAGGATCGGGATCGCGGTGCCTTCGGGCTGATGGGCGATCAGGAGATGGCCACCGAGCAACGCATAGTAGATCAGGACCTCGACCGGAGTATTCTGTCAGCGCAGATTTCCGCCGACAGCACCAACTACGTCAACGCCACCAACCTATTGAATATGGGGGCGCCGATCAACAGCGAGGACAACGACTATTTCCCCTTTTTCACCAACGACCTGACGGGGGTGCTGTACACCCGGCAGGAATCCCGCGGCGACGAAGACCTGATCACCGCCAAACGCCGCGGCACGACGGGTAAGTTCCGGACATCCCGTTTCGGCACCTTCAATACCCAGCAACCGGAGGGGATGTGTACGCTGGTACGTGACGGCGAAACCATCTTTTTCACCCTCTGCCACGAAAACGAGGGCGGCGGCGGCTGCGACATTCATTCCGGCGTGCTCATCGACGGGCGTATCGAGCATACCGAGCAACTGCCGAACTACCTGAATTCCCCTACCTGGGATTCCCAGGCGGCCATCAGCTGCGATGGCCGGCAACTCTTCTTTGCGAGCACCCGCCCCGGAGGCATCGGCGGAAGTGACCTGTACCGCTGTTATCGATTGCCGGATGGCAGCTGGTCCGAACCCATTAATCTGGGGGCCGGCGTAAATACCCCCTACGACGAGGAGGCTCCTTTTCTTAGCAACGATGCCGAAACGCTCTACTTCTCCAGCATGGGCCACGAGAGCCTTGGCGATCAGGACATCTTTTACAGCCGCTGGGATCCCAGCCGGGAACGGTGGAGCAAGGCCATGAACATCGGACCGCCCGTCAACAGCCCGGCGCGGGAACTCGGCTTTCACTTATCCGCCGATGGCCGGCAGGGCTTTTTCGCTAGCGACCGGGCCGGGGGCATGGGGGGATTAGACATTTATAGTTTCACGCTTAACGAGGAACTGACCGGCAAGGAAGTCACGTACGTAAGTGGCTTCGTGACCGATAGCCTCACCGGGGAACCGATCGCCAACCAGGAAGTGCCCGTAGCCGGTGGAGACGTATTTCGCACGAATTACGCCGGTCGTTTCTTCATCTGTGCGCCACCCGATGCGCCGCTAACCCTACAGGTGGATAACGCGGCCTACGATCCCTACCGACATACCTTTTCCATTCCCCGCTGGGACAATACCACGCCCTACCGGATCAACCTGCCCTTGACCAAATCCGGCGCACCGCCGCCCCCCGAGCCTGAAGTAAAACCCCGGGAGACCTATACGGAAACCTTGCAGGCCCTTTTCGCCTTCGAGGAATACGAACTCACTTCCGAGCAGCAAAGCGCCCTGCGGGTGTTTGCCGATTCCCTGGATCGCGAGCGGATCGCCTCCATCGCCCTTATCGGATTTACCGACGAGACCGGTGCGGTG
The DNA here is from genome assembly GCF_002934605.1 of Neolewinella xylanilytica. Taxonomy (GTDB): domain Bacteria; phylum Bacteroidota; class Bacteroidia; order Chitinophagales; family Saprospiraceae; genus Neolewinella; species Neolewinella xylanilytica. The sequence goes on along the minus strand of NZ_PTJC01000006.1, from coordinate 785,242 downwards.
GATTACAATATGCGGCTCAGCCAGAACCGGGCGGAAGCCGTCGGAGCTTACCTGCGGAAGCTCGGTATCAACCCCGCACTGATCGTAATCGAGGAAGGAAAAGGAGAGATCGCCGGCCAGCGGGAAAAAAAGTTGAATCGTAGGGTGGACATTGTAGTCACTATGTACGGGGGATAACATTCGCCTACCGAACAATTGGGGTCGCTAGACATTTTTCTCTTTCACATCAAGCGATACTTTTCCATTACCCTTACTGTTCCGAATATGCGATATCCTATCCTTTTCTTCCTGGCTTTAAGCTGTAGCGCCCTGACCGCCCAAACCGAAGCCAAACCATCCTACTGTGAGGAAGCACCTGCCACCTACGGCGAGGCTGGTGTGCCCGGAGGCGAATCCGCTCCCTCCTTACCCAAATTTTCCACTACCCCGACTACCGAGTATAAGGTGCAGGTGGCCATTCTGCGGTACACCGACCCCGCCGAATATCCCTTTCACCCTACCTTAGTAGCGCGTTACCGCCCATGCGAACAGGTTTGGGTCGTAGAAAGCCGCGAAAGCTTCACCAACCGTGACGAAGCGGTCGCCCTACAGAAAACCCTGGAAGACGCCGGATACGGTGACAGCTACATTACCGATCTGGTAGCTTACCAATAATTTACCTCCTATGCGCCTCGTGCTCCTCCTCGGACTTTCCCTCGCTCTCAATCATTGCGCTACCGAGACGGAAGCCCCTACCGAAGCATTCTACGGCGCGGAGTTTTCTACCACCGACGTGCGGCCGGCGGAGTCCCTGCTGGCAACCTACGGGCAAGAAGCCCTCAGGGACTCCGTCCGCACCACCCTACGCGGGACCGTTAATGAAGTCTGCCAGGCCAAAGGATGCTGGATGACGCTCACGGCTGGCAACGGCCAGGAAATGACCGTAACCTTCCGGGATTACGGTTTTTTTGTGCCCAAGGACATCGGTGGCAAGGAAGTCCTTATGCATGGCATGGCCTATACCCAACTAACTCCGGTGGAGGAGCTCCGTCACTTCGCAGCGGACGCGGGCCAGTCCGAAACGGAAATCGCCGCCATTACCGAGCCCCGCAGCGAACTCCGCTTCCTGGCGGAGGGGGTTCGGGTGCTACCGGAATAGGCCATACAATCATAATGATTGTATATAGTCAGTCGCCTAAATGTAGTACGCCCGGAACGGAAGGGGTAAATACATAAGTTGCTGTTTTTTAGCTAGTTATAATTTTGGCACGCCATTTGATATCTCTATGGCGAGTAACCGCGGGTTAGACCGCAAACATTATAACAGTAAGCTATCAGCACTATGACTAACCAAGAATTTACCCAGGAGATTAACAAACTTGAGAACCTGTTATTCTCTTTTGCGCTTCGCCTGACGCGTAACCACCAAGATGCTCAGGACCTGATGCAAGAAACCAGCATGCGTGCCTACCGTCACCGCGATAAATTCACGATGGGCACCAACTTTAAAAGCTGGGTATCTACCATCATGCGCAACACTTATATCAACCGCTACCGCAAGGAAAAAAGCCGCAAGCACGTGAACCAACCCATTGAGACTTTCACTTTCGCACTCGAAAGCACCAGTGCTATCCCTAACCAGGGCGAGCATGACATGCGCCTTAAAGAGCTTAACCGCATGATGAGCACGATCGGGGAAATCTACAGTGTACCCTTCCTGATGTTTTACCGCGGTTACGAATACAAAGAGATTGCCGCCCACCTGAACATCCCTATCGGCACCGTCAAGAGCCGCATCTTCCTGGCCCGCCAGAAAATGAAGGGTATGATCGGCAGCAGAAACTAGGCCTCGGCCCTACCGACCTATACAGAGCAAATTCCTGAAACTAACTATTACGCTTGAGAGACCAGAGTATCTAACTAGTTTGAGACACTAGGATTTATTTGAGAGACTTTGACGCACTATTACACAGACACTTTTAGACGCTTTTACAACAGACACTTTTAGACACTATTTTAAGGACAGACACGATTTGAGGAAGTTTTGGAGCAAACAGCACTTGACAATGCATTTTCCAGATTAACCACGACTTCCATATATTTCACACTATCCAATTCCCGGTGAAGATCATTTCCCTTCATCGAAATTGGATCCCAGGGGGCCGGCACTTAGCCGGCCCTTTTATTTTTCCGCTATTTTCACCGCCGTTATGAACGAGCAATTTCTCGCGCGGCTCTACCGGAATCACCTCCAGGCCAATACCCTACCCTCTCCCCGCCTCATCGAAGAATGGCTGGACGGGTTGCTGGCGTTTCTGTTCCCGGAAATGAGTACCCTCAAGTTCACGTCGGAAGCGGCCTTTCGCGACCACTATCGCACGAATGATTTAAAACTGTACTCCATCCTTTCCGGCATGCCGGGGCGGGGGGGTGCCGCGTCCGGCGTGGATGAAGTGCGTAGCGCTTTCGAGACCCGGCTCCCCGGTATCTACGATAGCCTGGTGGAAGATGCGGAAGCTATCCTGGCCGGAGACCCTGCTGCGGTGAGCCGGGTAGAAGTGATTACTACCTATCCGGGCTTTTACGCCATCGCGGTTTACCGCATAGCCCATGCCGTGCACGAGCTAGGCGTGAGCCTGTTGGCCCGGATGCTTACCGAGATCGCCCACGGTAACACCGGTATCGAGATCCACCCGGGTGCCCGGATCGGTCGCCGGTTTTGCATCGACCACGGAACGGGCATCGTTATCGGAGAAACCGTCGACATCGGCAGCGACGTTAAAATGTACCAGGGAGTGACCCTCGGGGCCCTCAGCGTAAAGAAGGAAATGGCGCGTACGAAACGACACCCGACCATCGAAGACGGGGTCATTATCTATGCGGGTGCCACCATCCTCGGGGGCGATACGGTTATCGGTACGAAAAGCATTATCGGCGGGAATACCTGGATCGTAAGGAGCGTACCGCCGGATAGCCGGATCTACTACCGGGAGCCAAAATTCGAATGATCGAGGTCGACTGACCGGTATGCAAGCCGTTTTAAATCATTACCTTCACGGTATAAATAAATTGCGTAGGCCGGAGAAAAATGGCTTGCGCCCAACAAGCCCCAATGGATATTACGCCCAATGACACCCCGGAAGAGGAGGTTGTCTACTTTGACGAACTCAATCTCGTCGACGAATTACTGGATGCCCTCGATGATATGGGCTTCGATAAATGCACGCCCATTCAGGCGCAGGCTATCCCTCCTTCGCTGGAAGGCCGTGACGTACTCGCGGTCGCCCAAACCGGCACCGGCAAAACCGCCGCCTTCCTCCTTCCGATCCTGGACAAGCTCACCCGGAACCCGGTAAAGAAGGTGAATACCATCATTCTCGAGCCCACCCGGGAATTGGCCATGCAGGTAGACCGGCAGCTCGAAGGCTTTAGCTTCTATACGCCGGCCTCGTCCATCGCCATCTACGGGGGGCGGGACGGCCACAGCATGGAACGGGAAAAGAATGCCCTGAAAACGGGCGCTCCCCTCGTAGTCGCTACCCCAGGGCGTCTGATCGCCCACCTGGATCTTGGCTACGCGGACCTGAGCGGTGTAAAGCATCTCGTGCTCGACGAAGCGGACCGGATGCTGGATATGGGTTTCGTCAATGACATGCTCAAAATTATCGACCTCCTGCCGAAGGAAGGCCTGCAGATCCTCTTCTACTCCGCTACCATGCCGGGCAAGATCCGCAAGTTCTCGAAGGAGATTCTAAAAGACCCGGTGGAGATCAGCATCGCCATTTCCAAGCCGGCGGAAAAGATCGATCAGAAGGCCTTCGACGTGGCCGACTGGGCCAAGATCAGCCTCATCGAGCACATCCTCGAAGACAAGAAAGAGCTGGAACGCATCCTCATCTTTTGCGGGCGCAAGAAAACCGTCCGCGATCTCACCCGACGCCTACAGCGTAAGGGACACAAAGCCGAATCCGTCTCATCGGACCTCGAGCAACAGGAACGGGAAGACCGCCTCGGCGACTTCCGTTCCGGAAAGATCCCGATCGTCATTGCTACCGACGTACTAAGCCGCGGGATCCACATCGACGGCATCGATCTGGTGATCAACTTCGACGTCCCCGGCGACGCGGAAGACTACGTGCACCGCATCGGCCGTACCGCCCGCGCCAGCGCCGAGGGGGAAGCCATTACCCTCATCAGCAAGGAAGATCGTCAGCGCTTCAAGCGGATTGAAGAACTGGTAGAAAAGAAGGTCAGACGCATCCCGCTTCCCGACGAACTCGCCGATGCCGAACCGCCCCAGGGCACAGGAAGCCGAGACGACAAAGGTGGCCGGGGAGGTAACAAGAAAGGCGGCAAAGGCCGAGGCAGAAGTCGTGACAATAGCAACCGCTCCGGGAATTCCCCGTCTTCGGCCCCCGCCAGCGAGGCAAAGGCTCCGGATACGGGTGACCAACCGAAAAAGAAATTCGGCCGCCGCCGTCCACGTCGGGACAAGGGCAGTGGGGGTGGACAACCTTAGCGCTTCGGACGGACCTAAGCGCGAAACGACTGGGGGCGATGGCTAGTGGCAACTTCGGTTGGCTGCCCGGCATGCTCCCTACACCGCTTTCTGATATCCTTCGCTGGCCATTGGCCCACCGATGCTCATGCCTCCGTCAACGTCGTAACTGACGCCGCTGATAAAGGCTGTTTCGTCACTAGCCAGGTACCGCACCATGCTGGCGATCTCGGCGGGATGGCCGGGCCGCTTCGCGGGAATGTACTTCCGCTGCTGATGCAGTGCGTCCTCCGGGTGGGCACTGTTCATGGGGGTGGACACCTCACCGGGACGTATGCCGTTAATCGTCACATTCGTTCCCGCAAGCGCATAAGCGGCACACTTGATGAAACCACCGAGTGCGTGTTTGCTCATGGTATACACCGTGTCTACCGGATTAGCGACATGCTCGTGCACGCTCGTCACGACGATGACCCGGCCGGGCGTCTTTCGCGGTGAGCCGATTTCACCGGTCAGCACCTTCCGGGCCATGGTGGCGATCTCCTCGAATTTGCCCCCGGAACGCTCCGCGTCCATCCCTAACATATAGCGTACCCCGCGCTGGATGGCCAGCACCGCCCCGAAGGTGTTGATCCGGAAAAGGTTTTCGAGATCGGCGAGCTCCAGTTCGGGAAACACTTTCATGCTCATTTGGCCGGCATTACTGACAAATACATCTAAACCGCCCAGTTCCCGTACCATCGCGTCGACGGCCGGTCCGGCGGCCCCGGCATCCGCGAGATTCATATGCTGCACAACAGCGCGTCGACCCAGTCGGCGGATTGCCTCCGCCGTGAGTTCGGCGTCGTCGCGGTGGTGGGCGTAGGTGAGGGCCACGTCACATCCGTCTTTCGCTAGCGTCAGGGCGGTGTAACGACCGATCCCGGTATCGCCACCGGTAACGATGGCATTGCGGATACGCCCGGCGGGAAGACCGCGCTGTCCGGGTGGAGTAAGGGTTTCCAGAAGTTCGTCTACGGTAGTGACCTTGCTGTTCATCGTGGGGTGTTTACCGTATGATGTAGCCGGGTCCGCCGCTTGTTCGCCCGTGCAACGGCCCACTAGCCGTCTGATGCGTTTAACGGGCTGCGCCCGGCACTTTCAGGGTCTTAAGTCCCGCAGGGAAGCGAAAACCAGGTCGGCAACGGCCCCCGCCCCCTCCGGTTGAAAGTGGGTGTTGTCGTCCTGACCGTCGGGGTAGGCCGGATACTTGCCGGCCGGGAGGTTCATGAAATAGTGGGTCGTGACGTATTCCCTACCGCGTTCGCTGAAGGCATCCATGGATAGCTGGTTCAGGTCGATGATGGCGGTACCGGTTTCTTCGGCAATGGCTTTGGCCGCCTCGGGATACTCACCGTGGACGTTTTCCAGGTGGCCGTTTTTCCACGGATAATTGCGGGCTACCGGAGTGAGGATGATCGGCGTAGCCCCCCGCTCCCGGCTCTGTGCCACGTACAGGCGCAGGAATTCTTGATACCCTTCGACGTCCACGTACCGCTCCGGTTTGCCTTCGGCGGCGTCGTTGTGGCCGAACTGCATGAGTACGAGGTCGCCGGGGCGCAGGAGCCGATGCACTTCCCGCCAGCGCCCCTCCTGGAAGAAAGTCCGGGTGCTGCGTCCGCCCCGCGCCCGGTCGTCGACGATTACGCTGTCCGCCGAAAACAAGCCCTGAAAGGCCGACAGATCGGTCGTGTCGAAGCGCTCCTGCATCACCTGCCCCCATCCCGTCACCGGGTAGCGGGTCTGCATATAATTCTCTCCCGGTTCGTAGTTGTCGGCATAATCCGCTACGGTGGAGTCACCGATCAGGTAGAGGGTCACTGCCCCTGGACCAGGCGACGCACAACCGATAATGCAGAGCAGCAAACAGGCCAACGGGAAAGAACTAAAGCGAACGTACATATCGATCGGATCGGGTTTCCCCAAATTTATTCAACGGGGTAGTGACGCCCGATAAAGGCACGCAAAGAGCTAGCCAGATGGTGAAAATTGCGCAGCATTAGCTTCCTCCCCGGGCAAAGTAGGCGCTGATATCGGATGAGCGGGACACGAACGGAGGTATCTGCTTGCACCGGGCTCGATTCCTTGCACCCGCGCGCCGCCGCCCGGCCTGGCTCGCCCACGAGGTTTTGGGTTTAGCGCCGGACTTCTCCGTCCCGTCCCTTTTTCAAATAGCCGATGTAGTCCGCGACGTTGCGAACCTCCGTGTCCGAGAGGATGTCCCCGAAGGCAGGCATGGTACCCAACCCTTTGCGGATCTGGTAGCGGATGGCGAACTTGGGCAGTGGCTTGTTGATAATGGCCGGACCAACGGCCGCCATACCTCCGGGGTGGCAGGAATTGCAGTACTTATCGAACAGAACCCGCCCCTCCGCCAGCGCCTCGGTGGGCATATTTACCACCTCGGCCGCCGGGCGCGTACGGGGGGCAGAGCAAGCGGTAACAACCGTAGCGGCCAGAAGGTATAGCAGTCCGGCGATGATGGGCAGTTTCTTCATCGGGTTTTCGTTATTTTCCAAACTACGCCGGTTCCCTCCCGGGGCATCGGCCCCTGCTCATCGTCCAGGGTAAGGATGCCGAAGTCGACCACGTACAGGGCGTCGCCCGCCGGATCGAAGCTGACCGATACCGGCCGCTCCAGCCCACCGCTGCGCAGCCAACTGGCCGGTCCGTTCTTGGGGCTGTTATTGACGGCGAAATCTGCTACTACGCCCGTTTTGACGTCCACCCGGACCACTTTATAACCCACCGGCGCCAGGGCTTTACCTACGGTCGGTGCCATGTCGCCGAATTCGGCTACAAAGGCCTGGCCGGCGAAACCGAAAGCAGCGCCGGGGGAGAAGTCCAGTCCGTTCGCCGAGGCGTGGACACCGAATTTAGCAACCGCTTCCGCCGGTGCTCCCGGATCTTCGGCCAGGATACGCTGCGGGTCGTTTTTGCCCGGAAACTCGAGGGAGGCCACCGGGATGCCGGAATAGTAGTCCGGCCATCCATACCACGATCCCTCCTCCACCTTCCAGAGCAGGTCGCCCGTACCCCAGGCCGGGCGGCTTCCCCGCACGTCGTACATATTGTCGGTCACGTAAAGAGCCCCGTCGGCGTCCAGGGCCAGACCGTAGGGGTTGCGGAAGCCCCAGGCTACCAGTTCGGCCTCTCCCCCATCGACGGGTACGCGTAGCACCGCTCCGCCACAGGGAATGGCGCCGGGAATCACCTGGCCGTCCTGCACGGTTTCTCCGTAGGGGGAGTAGGGCCCGGTGACCGCCTCGTCGTCGGGCTCATCCGTCAGTACGTTTTCGGTAGTGGAGTTTACGCCCCGGACGGTGATATCCTCGCAGGGGATGTCGTGAAAGTCGGTAAAGCGGTGAAGCCAGCCGTAGGCCGCGTTATCCGTACCCACTACCGCGGCATTGGTGGCCGTGCCCTGGCCGAAGTAGACGTATCCGTCGCGGACTACCGGTCCGTTGGTGTGGTGATCGCCCAGGCTGGGTAAATTCTCCACGAGTATCTCCGCCGTGCCCGCCTCGCTGACCTGGAGAATCTTGCCGCCTTCCAGCTGTCCTCCCTCGGCAATGTAGAAGTAGCCGTCGTCGAAGGTGATGCCATTCCAGGGACCATTGCGCTCCCCGGCGTACACGAGGGTGGTATCTCCGTCCGCGCCGATCCGCAGTAGCTTCGGTTGGAGGAAAACTTCCCCGTACGAGTAGCCTGCCTCAATGACGTGGGGGGTTCCGTCACCGTCGAAGGCGACCGCGGTGGGGAAGGTCAGTCCGTCGGCCACTACCTCGATCCGGTAGCCTTCGGGTAACAGAACATCCTCCGGGTCGGGCGTTCGCCCCTGCGGAGTATAGGACAACTGACCACCCCCCTTCGAGGGAAGAAGGCCGTAACATCCCACTAGCAGCAGGGCGGCAACCAACAGCGTGGTAAGGCGGATGATGTACTGCATGTGCCGGCCGTGTATTGAGTTCTAGATTCACTATTCTACGCGAGTGCCGGCCCGAATGTTCCCGCCTTCAACAACTGTTGGCCTCCTTCAGATCCCGAAGGGAAACGTTTCGGGCGTCATGCCATCCGCTGATTCCGGGTGCGGTGCATCCATTCGGTCCAGGCAAGGAAAGGTAAGCCTGATTTTCGCGGTAGGATAGGTCGACGGATCACGCGCATAGCTCGGGTAGCCAGGGGTTCGATTCACTTGGCAACCGGCAGATCATACGGCCTGGTTCGCCTGTTGTTCTCCGAAAAGCGACGAACTACCTGGTAGTGATCGGCGAACCTACTCCCAGACCAAAACGCAAGTGGTGCTGTTTGACCGGAATTCGGGCGTCGGGGCGCGGGAACCGGCAACGCGATAAACGGAAGCGGGCTCAGTCACCAGCTATCCCCGCCAACCGGAACATCTCCCCGATATCCTCCGCTAGGGGAAATGACCGCATCGGCGGAACGTTCGCTCCGCCCGGATTGCCCAGCGGCACTTTTCCCACGAACGATTTTACCCCACCGACCAGCAATCTGGGTAATTGCCCGGCAATTTCCTTCCCGCTCTTAATTCGAAAACCGAATCGCAGCATTACCCAATGCACGTACGTATGCGGCACCGGATAGCGCTGACCGATCACGTGGGCGCGTTCGAGGTGATGCCAGGCCGTGGGCAGATCACCGCGGTTATACGCTTGGCGGTACGCCGCCATCTCCCGGATGAAATACGGCTGCAAGGTTTCGGGAAAGCGGGTGTTCAGGGTCATGATCCGATGGGCTTATCGAAATAAAAACAGTTGAATTCAGGGGCAAGTTGCCTACCCCGCAACGGCCGGGGGCCGGCTGGATGGACGATCGATACCTACCGGGCCGAGCCTTCCGCATGCAGCTGGTCCCGAACGGGATTGTCGGAGGAATGGAACCGGATTGCCGGAAAGCGAGCGGGTATATCCGACTCGGCTGGCGGTAATGACAACCAATTCAGGTGGCTAGCGATTACCTTTGCGACCCCAATCGAAGCCACAGCATGCAAGCCCTTACCCCCCGCCACGACCAGTTCCGAAACCGCCACATCGGGCCCTCCCCCGAGGAGACCGACGCCATGCTCCAAACGATCGGTGTCGACTCGCTGGAGACCCTTATCGACCAGACCGTACCGGAGAACATCCGGGTCCGGGAGCCCCTCAACATCACTTCGCCGATCAGCGAGTACTACTACCTCCAACACCTGAAGGGTATCGCGGACCGCAACAAAGTATTCCGCAGCTTTATCGGCATGGGTTACCACGGTACCATCACGCCGTCGGTGCTGCTCCGCAACGTGTTCAGCAATCCCGGCTGGTATACCCAGTACACCCCTTACCAGGCGGAGATCGCCCAGGGTCGCCTGGAATCGCTGCTAAACTTCCAGACCATGGTCAGCGACCTGACGGGCATGCCGGTAGCGAACGCCAGTCTGCTCGACGAAGGTACCGCCGCCGCCGAAGCGATGACCATGTTTTACGGCCACCGGAACAAACGGGCCAAGGAGCAACCGGCCAACGTATTCCTCGTTTCCGACCAGGTGCTGCCCCAAACGCTGGCCGTACTACAGACCCGGGCCGAGCCTTTGGACATCGAAGTGCGGGTCAGCCCGGCCGCCGACTTCGAGCTCGACGCGGATAAGGTCTTCGGCATCCTGCTCCAGTACCCCGGTGCGAACGGTCAGATCGCCGACTACCGGGAACTGGCCGAATCGGCCCGCAAGAAGAATATTACCGTAACGGTGGCGGCCGACCTCCTCGCCCTGACCCTGCTCACCCCGCCGGGCGAATGGGGAGCGGACGCCGTTGTGGGCAACACCCAGCGCTTCGGCGTGCCGATGGGCTTCGGTGGGCCCCACGCCGCCTACTTTGCCACCCTGGATACCTACAAGCGGCAAATCCCGGGTCGGATCATCGGCGTAAGCCAGGACCGTCACGGCAACTTTGCCCTTCGCATGGCGCTGCAAACGCGGGAGCAGCACATTCGCCGCGAGAAGGCGACTTCCAATATCTGTACGGCCCAGGCCCTGCTCGCGAATATGGCGGCGATGTACGCCTGCTACCACGGGGCGGAAGGACTGACCGCGATCGCCAAGCGCACCCACCACTTCGCCGTCATCCTGGCGGATACGCTGAAGAAAGCGGGCTACACCCTGGCCACGGATGCCTTCTTCGATACCCTGCAGATCGATCTGGCTCCGGAAAAGCGGGCCGAAATCCGGCAACGGGCGGAACGGAACGGGTACAATTTCTTTTATCCCGAACAGGGAGGCATCCGGATCAGCTTCGACGAGACGGTGGCGACGACGGACCTCCAGGCTATTTGCCGCATCTTTGAGGCATCGCTGGACTACCGGGGTGCCGAACTGACTGACGACGGGGGGATCAGTGGTATCGAAACCCGCATTGCTCCCGCGCTCCGGCGCAAAAGCCCTTTTCTGACGCACCCGAACTTCCGGAACTACCGCACGGAAACGGAAATGATGCGCTACCTCAAGCGCCTCGAGAACAAGGACCTGAGCCTGATGCACAGCATGATTCCGCTCGGTTCGTGTACCATGAAGCTCAACGCGGCTACCGAATTGATTCCCGTGAGCTGGCCGCAGTTCGCCGATATCCACCCCTTCGCCCCGATCGAGCAGGCCCAGGGCTACAGCGAACTCTTCCGCGAACTCGAGCACGACCTCGCGGAAATTACCGGATTCACCGCCTGTAGTCTGCAACCCAACAGCGGTGCCAGCGGGGAATACGCCGGATTAATGATCATCCGCGCCTACCACCAGCACCGGAACGAAGGCCACCGCAACGTAGCGCTGATCCCGGAAAGCGCCCACGGCACCAACCCCGCCAGCGCGGTAATGGCGGGCATGCAAGTCGTGGTAGTCAAGAGCGACGAGGCCGGCAACGTCGATATGGACGACCTGCGCGAGAAAGCCGAAAAGCACGCCGAGAACCTGGCCGCGCTGATGATCACCTACCCGAGCACCTACGGGGTCTTCGAAACCGGGGTGGTGGCGATGTGCAAGCTGGTGCACGAGCACGGCGGCATGGTCTACATGGACGGCGCGAACATGAACGCCCAGGTCGGACTGACCAGCCCCGGTCGTATCGGCGCCGACGTCTGCCACCTAAACCTGCACAAGACCTTCGCCATTCCCCACGGCGGTGGTGGCCCGGGCATGGGCCCGATCTGCTGCAACGAGGCGCTCGCTCCCTTCCTCCCCGGACACCCGCTCCAGAAAACCGGCGGACAGAAAGCCAGCTCAGCGGTAGCTTCCGCCCCGTGGGGAAGTGCCAGCATCCTGCTCATCAGCTACGCTTACATCAAGATGCTCGGCGCCTCCGGACTGCAGGCTGCCAGTGAATTCGCCATCCTGAACGCCAACTACATCAAAGCCCGGATCGAGGATACCTACGACGTACTCTTCACCGGTGAGAACGGCCGCGCGGCCCACGAGCTGATCCTGGATCTGCGTCCGTTTAAATCCGTGATGAGTGCCGGCGACCTGGCCAAGCGCCTGATCGATTACGGATTCCACGCTCCTACCCTCAGTTGGCCCGTAGCCGGAACGGTCATGATCGAACCCACCGAAAGTGAAAGCAAGGAAGAACTGGACCGCTTCTGTGACGCCCTCATCGCCATTCGCGAGGAGGCCGACGAGGTGGCGCGGGGAGACGCCGACGCCCAGGACAACGTACTGGCCAACGCCCCCCACACCATCGCCGAGCTCACGGCCGACGAGTGGGTCCACGCTTACAGTCGCGGCAAAGCTGCCTATCCCCTGCCCTACCTGCAACAAGGGTTCAAATTCTGGCCCAGCGTCGCTCGCGTGGATGACGGATACGGGGATCGGAATTTTGTCTGTACGTGTCCGCCGATTGAAGAGTATGTTTAGGATATAGGGGGTAGGGGGGGTAGTAGGTAGGGGGGTAGTATGTAGGGGGTAGTAGGTAGTATGTAGGCCATAGCGTGTGCTGCTACATTACTACCCCCTACTACCTGCTACCCTAAACCCCCACTCCAGCACTCGTCGGTCATCTCCAGCGGTGAGTAAAGTGTTTCCATCCAACCAGGTTAAGGTATTGACGCTGTTAACGTGCCCCTTATCCCGGACGACTTCGATCACCTTGCAGAGGGATAAGTCGGAAGTACGCCACAGTTTGACGGTCTTGTCGCGACTGGCCGTAGCCAAATAGTGCCCCTCGGGGTGGACGGCCAGGGCGTTTACCGTCATGAGGTGAGCGACCACGGTTTGTTCTCGTTTCAGCTGACCATCCAGTACGGACCAGCGGCTTAGTCCCGCGTCACGCCCACCCGAAAAGAGGTATTCGCCATCGGGGGAAAATCCGAGCGCGAAGACGGACGGGGCGTGGGCGGCCGTACTAGCCAGGGGAGCGAGGCCGCTTCGTTCTAGCAGGTATACCTTTCCGTCGCTGGCCCCGATGGCTAAGCGATCGTAAACCGGGTCGTAGACAATACGCCGCAGGGAGTTGCGCGACAGGGGCACGCTTTCCTTCCTTCTGGCAGTGGGTACGGACCAGACGGTTAGGACGCCATCGCCGCCTACGGTGTATAAATCCGCCCCTACCCGTACTACCGAAAACACGCCATGTTGGTGGTGGGCTACGTGGCGATTGCGCTCCGGGGCATCGGGGTAGAGCCAGTGTACGCCCCCATCGAGTGCGCCGGCGACCAGTCCGTCGGGAATCGTTGTTACGCACAGGAATTTCCCTCCTTCCACATTGGCCACCACGCGCCCGAAATCGACGTCTTCGCGGTGCCAGTGGACCAGAAATCCATCGGCTGCTGCGGTGTAAAACCCCTCCCCGGCGGGGTGCAGATCGTAAATAGCGGCGCGGTGACCGGAACGGGTGCTTTGGCGGTTCAGCATGGATAACGCGAACAAGGTGTTAGGAATGAGGGTTTTACCGGTGTATGAAATATGTTTTCTCCATCATATTAGTCTGGACAATGGGGTATTTGTTGCCCCTTTTTACTACGCTATTGCAGGCACTGCTGGCGATGTTATTCATTTGTCTGGTCGTACTTTGCGTGGCGTACTACATCCATACGCGCATTACCGCGATCCGTTTATAGAAGCTACTTCTTGCCGCTCTTTTTTCACGAATCCATCCATCCCCCCGGCGAATGGGGGCTTTGGCGCATCGACGAGTCCGAGGACTGGCTACGACGCGAACTCGGCGTCCACGCCCACGAGGAACGGCAGCTGTCTCGGATCAAGGGGGAAGAACGCCGCCGAGAATTTTTGGCCGCGCGACTATTGTTGCACCACATGAGCGGTCGCGATGACCGGGGAAGTTTACTAAAGGACACCGATGGGAAACCGCACCTAGCGGATTCGCTGTTCTTCGTTTCCATCAGCCATACGGTCGGTTATTCCGCCGCGATGGCCCATCCGCGCGTCTGCGGAATCGACGTACAGCGCCTGGTTCCGCGGATTACCCACCTAGCCCCGAAATTCGTTGGTGAAGTAGAACAGGCGCAGCTGGTTCCGTCCAAAGAACTTCTGCAGCTCCACCTGATCTGGTCGGCCAAGGAGGCCATGTACAAGGCCTACGGACGGCGGCAGTTAGATTTCAAGGAGCACCTTACGGTTAACCTGGAAGGGTACGGGAGCGAACGTACCGCGGCCACCGGGCACATTCAGACCGCCGATACCCGGATGGAGTTTACTTTGGATTGGAAAGTATACGGGGACTTTGTGCTCGTAGCGGCGGTAGAAGTTTGACGGGGTCCTTGGCATAGCATTGGTGGCGCGCGTTGGGCTTCGGCTTAGCCGGTGCTTAGGGGTCGGGATGCGCTCCGGGTAACGCTGTCAGATACAGGATCTACTGGAACCAGCTGGCGTATTCTAGATAGGCAGCGGCGATGCGTTCGATCGTGTCCGCACGCTGGTCGGGAGCGAGATTCTTGATCTTCTTGGCGGGGATTCCGGCGTACACGCTGTTCGCTTCGCAGCGCATACCGACCGGAACAACGGCACCGGCACCGATAATCACGTTGCTTTCCACTACGGCATCATCCATGACGATGGCGCCCATACCTACGAGGACACTATCATAGATCGTGCATCCGTGCACGATGGCGCGGTGCCCGATGCTTACGTCGTTACCGATGGTGGTGGCCGAACGCTGGTAGGTACAGTGAATACAGGCGCCATCCTGAATATTGACTCGGTCGCCGATCGTGATGCTGTTTACATCACCCCGAACGACGGCGGTAAACCATACACTGCACTGGTTGCCCATGGCGACCGCCCCGATTACGGTGGCGTTTTCCGCGAGGTAGCAATCGACACCGAAGGATGGGGTATACCCCCGCACGCTTTTGATGAGGGCCATTGCTTCAGATCATGTCCTCGTCCTCCTCCTCGACCTTCTTCCGGCGACGGCTTTTCTTCTTCGGCGCCGGTTTGGCCTTCGGCGGTGGCGGCTTCTTGATTTTCGAGATAATCTTGTTGGGGCCTTCCTTACGTTCGTTCGCCTGGCGGGCAAGGTCCTGGGCGGTCACGTCCATAATGCCACTGGCCTGCAGCTTCATGCCTTCCAGGCTCTTGGTGGTGGTCGGAACGGCTTCCAGCCGTTTGCGGTCGATGAGCTTGCCGGTAACGGAGCAGACCCCGTACACCTTGTTCTTGATGCGCAGCATGGCGTTCTGCAGATCCTGGACTTGATCGCGTTTCCGGAGCACCTGCTCGTTGAGCATCTCCAACTGATTAACGGAGCTACTGTCTTGGGTGTAATCCGCTCCGAAGCCCTCGGAGATATTCTCGGAGAACTCACTGACCTGATCGCGCAGCAGCTGCAGCTCCTTCTTTGCCTGCTGGTAATTTTCCTTGATAATTTCTTTAAACTCCTCGAGTTCTTCGTCGCTATATCGTTCCATTCTTAGCTACTTCATTCAAATTTTGAGTGGCGACACCGGGACGGTGGGCCGCACCGGGCGGCATAATACGCACTCGGCGGGATCATTGGTATACTTTTCTACGGGAATGCTGTTCAACCTCCCGTACGATAGTCACTTCCTCTTAATGCAACCCCTATCGCAGTAAGCGGTTTATAAAACACTACCCAAGACCGGGCAATTGTTATTTTTGCCCCCGAAAACCTCTTCCCATGGCCATAATGATTACTGACGACTGCATCAACTGCGGAGCCTGCGAGCCGGAATGCCCGAACAACGCTATCTACGAGGGCGGTGTAGAATGGACGATTTCCGACGGCACCACCATCAGTGCACCGTATACGATCGAGACGGGTGAGACCGTCGGGCCGGACGAAGACCAGGAGCCGGTGAGTGACGAATTTTATTACATCGTTCCCGACAAATGTACCGAGTGCGTAGGCTTTCACGAAGAGCCGCAATGCGCCGCGGTTTGTCCGGTAGACTGC
Source organism: Neolewinella xylanilytica (assembly GCF_002934605.1). Classification (GTDB taxonomy): domain Bacteria; phylum Bacteroidota; class Bacteroidia; order Chitinophagales; family Saprospiraceae; genus Neolewinella; species Neolewinella xylanilytica. The sequence continues at coordinate 769,312 of NZ_PTJC01000006.1, read as the reverse complement.
TGCGTTCCCGACCCCGAACGGGAAGAAAGCGAATCCGTACTAGCGGCCCGGCAGAAGACGTTGCATGCTTAGGATAGCGGTATCTTCGGCGCTATTCGCAATTTTTGCCCGTGCTCCGACTGTTGACCCCGATTTTTTTCCTTCTTTTCACCAGCTGTTTGCTCGCTCAGGGTGCGCCCCTGCCGGTCAACGAGGAGGGCTACGATCTCGTACAGCGTCTCTTTAACCGCTACGGGTACCGCGAATTCGCGGCTCCGGCCGCCGATTTCAACCTGCGGCCGGCCAGTCGGGGCGACCTCGTCCGGTTAATCAAGACTTACGACACCCTGTACGGCGCCGATTGGTCGCGGGTTGATCGCTACCGCGTCGACCGGTTCTACCAGGATAACAACGAGTGGCTATCGCTGCCGGCTTTCGACCCGGGTGAAGATGCGGACCGAGCGCCCTATTTCATCGGGGAAGGCTTTGCCGTGGCGGCCGAAAGCACCCCGCTGTACCAGCGCTCCGACCGGCCGATCCTGGGTACGTTCTACGAAACCCCGGCTTTTCTCTTTCAGCACAACCGCCCGGACTTCTATATCCGAGCCAATCCTATTCTGGACTTTCGGTACGGAAAACAGGCCAACGAGGAGCAGGATTACTTCTTTAACCAGCGGGGGTTACGGTTGCGTGCGGGTATCGACGACCGCTTTTTCCTGCACTTCGAAATTCTGGAAACCCAGGCCGGGCTGCCGAATTACCTGGTCAATTACTACCGGGAGCGCATGGCGCTACCCGGTGCGGGATTCGTCAAAACCGAGTTCTCGCTTGACCTGGCGAATATTACCCGTGGCTACGACTACCTGAACGGAGCGGGATATTTATCCGTGGACATCAGCCGCCACGTCGGTGCCCGGATCGGTTACGGCCAGCACTTCATCGGGGATGGCGAGCGATCCATGATCCTGAGCGATTTCAGCAACAACTATCCCTTCCTGGAGCTGAATTGGCGGATCTGGAAGTTCCACTATCGCAACTTGTTTGCCGAATTAACGCAGGGCCCGGTGGCCGATCTCAATAACGGCATCCCCCTGCCAAAGAAATATCTTGCGGCCCATTACCTCTCCGTCAATATCGGCAAGCGGCTTTCCCTGGGGCTTTACGAAGCAGTGATCCTTAGCCGGGAAGACGGTTTCGACTTGGCCTACCTCAACCCCGTTATTCTCTACCGCACCGTGGAGGGCAGTATTGGAAGCCCGGACAACGTGCTGATCGGGTTGACCGGTAATTACCGCCTTCCCTACCGGACCACCGTGTACGGTCAGTTTGTGATCGACGAGTTTAAATACAGCGAATTGTTCGTCGAACGCCGTGGTTGGTGGGCTAATAAATGGGGCTACCAGGTTGGGCTCCGACACACCGATCTGGCGGGTATCGACCAGCTCGACCTGGTACTGGAGCGCAACCAGGCCCGACCATTCATGTATACCCACGACGGGCCCAGCAGCTATACCCAGGTCACCATGCCGTTGGCTCACCCGTTGGGAGCGAACTTTACGGAAAACCTGCTCGGTTTAGATTACCGCCCGCTGCCCCGTTTACACCTGAGCGGACGGTTTTATCTCATCGATCAGGGGGAAAGCACGGAGGATCGGGTGATCGGAGACGATGTCTTCCTGTCCAGCGACTTACGCCCCGCCGATAAGACCTACGGTAACGAAATCGGTCAGGGAGTCGGATACACGAACACCATCATCCAAATACGGGCCGGCTACGAAGTCAAGCCCAACCTATGGCTGGAGGCCGAATTTTTCTCCCGCCAAAAGGATTCTCAGTCCGCCTCCCGCGACCTGGAGACTACCCTCCTCAATGCGGGCATCCGGTGGAACGTCGCCCGGCGGCGGGAGGCTTTCTGACGGTTCAACCGGTAAATACGACGCTTCGGCGTAGCTTCCTTGCGGAAGCCTTTACCCGCCGGCTATTTAGCAGGAAATACCCTGCTATGCACCAGCCTTACCTACTGCTCCTTTTCCTGTTGCCCTTCGGCCTGAATGCCCAACGTATAACGGGAACGCTCGTCGATGCTCAATCCGAAATGCCGCTAACCGGCGCCACGGTGGAACTTGTACTTACTGGCCATTCCAGGGGTACTACGACCGACCTGGACGGCCGGTTCACGATCCCGGACGTTCCCCCCGGCCGGCAAACCTTGCGAATCAGCTACCTCGGCTACCAATCCCAAACCATTCCGAACATCCTCATCACCGCGGGCAAGGATGTGAGCCTCGACGTTACACTCGAGGAAAGCGTAACCAATCTCCAGGCCGTGACCGTAAGTGCCGGCCAATCCCGGGGGGCCGTCAATGAAATGTCGACCATCTCCACCCAGCAGTTCACCGCCGAGCAGGTGAACCGCTTTGCCGGAGGGCGGGCGGACGTAAGCCGCCTCGCCGGCAATCTGGCCGGGGTGGCCACCGCCGACGACAGCCGCAACGATATCGTCATCCGCGGCAACAGCCCCGCCGGCCTGCTCTGGCAACTGGAAGGCATACCGATCCCTAACCCCAACCACTTTGCCACCCTTGGCACCACCGGCGGCCCGGTCTCCGCCCTCAATCCCAACCTGCTCGCCAGCAGCGACTTTTCCACCTCCGCCTTCGCCGCCGAGTACGGCAATGCCCTTTCCGGGGTGTTCGATCTACGCCTACGCCGGGGCAATCGGGACCGGTACGAGTTCATGGGACAGCTTGGCACCTTTTCCGGTCTCGAGGCGATGGCGGAAGGCCCCATCCCGGGCGGCGGCTCCTTCGTAGCGAGTTTGCGCAACAGCTTCGTCGGGCTCACCGAAACCCTCGGTATCGATATCGGCACTAACGCCACCCCCGATTACCGCGATTTCACCTTTAATCTCGACTTCGGCAACGGCCAGGCGGGCTCCTTCTCTCTCTTCGGTATCGCCGGGACCAGCAACATCGACTTCCTCGCCGCGAAGGTTGACTCAACGGATCTCTTTGCCAATCCCGGCCGCAACAGCTACGCACGCAGTTACTTCGGCGTGGTCGGCCTCCGACACAACCTAATCACCGGAGAAAACACCTACCTGCGTACCGTAATCAGCGGAAACTTGCAGGGCAATACCTTCCGGGAGTTTGCCGTAGACGAAGAGCTAGCGGATGACCTGATCTATTCCGACGTAGCCGACCGCACCACGGGCATCAATGCCAAATCCTACCTGAACAGCAAGTTGTCTACCCGTACGACCCTGCGAGCCGGTGTTCAGGCTGACCTAAAACAACTCCGGACCCTGGTCGATGACCGCGACGGGCAGCCCGACCGCGACGAAGACGGCCTTCCGGACCTGGATCGGCTACGCGACTTCGACGGTACCTTCGGCATTCTCCAGGCCTTCGGGCAGGCCCGCTACCGGGCCGGAACCCGCTGGACGCTGAACGCCGGTCTTCACCTGCAGTACTTTACCCTTTCCGAAGCGTTCGCCGGGGAGCCCCGCCTGGCCGCCGCCTACGAAGCGAACCCCGCGCTGACCTTCACCGCGGGCTACGGCCGCCATTCCCAGGTACCGGCTTTACCGGTCTTCTTCTTCCGGGATCTGACTACCGGCCGGAGCGATACCAATCAGGACCTCGGGTACCTCCGGGCCGACCACTACGTAGTGGGAGCGGCGCTGAATCTGGGACCGGCTTGGAAGGTAAAAACCGAAGTATACTATCAGTACCTTTTCGAGATTCCCGTCGATGGCTTCCCGTCGAGTTTCTCGATTCTGAACGCCGGCGCGGATTTTGTTTTCCCGGAGCGCGGTAGCCTGGTCAACGAAGGCACCGGAAAAAACTATGGGGTGGAACTGACCATCGATCGGACGTTCCGCGACAACTGGTACCTGCTGCTTACCGGCTCGGTCTTCGAAAGCCGGTATACGGGTAGTGACGGAATCGAGCGCAACACGGCATTCAACAATGAATACGTCGGCAACCTGCTGGCCGGCAAGGAATGGCCCTTCGGCAAGGGAGGCCGCCACCGGTTCACCCTTAACACCAAGCTGACCGGCTCCGGCGGCCGTTACTTTAGCCCGGTAGATCTGGAGGCCAGCCGGGAGGCGGGCGTGGACCTGCGCGACGAGGCCCTGGCGTTCACCGAACGCTACGCCGGTTACTTCCGCTGGGACCTCAAATTCGGCATACAGTTTAACTCATCGAGCAAGAAGTTCAGTCAGAGCTTTTTCATCGACCTGCAGAATCTCACGAACCGGGAGAATATCTTCCAGGATCGGTACAACCCCGTTACCGGAAACGTCAACACCGTGTACCAATCCGGTTTCTTTCCGGATGTCCAGTACCGGGTGCAGTTTTGAATTATCTTGAGACTATGTTCCTGACCCGCGAAGCACGCATCCGCTACTTAGGCTTTGACGACCACTGGGCCATCGTGCTGGGAGTTCCAACCCTCGCCGCCCTGGCCTCGGTCATCTTCGTGGCCGGCCAGGAACTACCCCCCTCCGCGTTGGGAGTATGCATGGTGATGAGCCTGTTGCATACCTCCTTGTACTGGTGGCTCAACCGAAGGGGGGTCGTCTACCTTCGCGCCAACTATCCGCTGAGCGAGCAAACCCTGCGGAGAATTATCTTCATGCTCGCCTACTCCGCCACCCTGGTGATCGTCATTGAGGGCACCCTGAACGGGCTGGTGTTCCCCCGTCTGGCCTTCCTGGAGCAAGCCGGCTACGGAAAAGCATCCCTCCTCTTCGAAGCCTGCGTAGCCCTCACGCTTTGCCTGCTGGTGCTGGCAATCTATGAGTCGGTGTACTTTTTTAGCCGCTACCGACACAGCGTACTGGAGCAGGAGCGCCTGACCCGGACGAACGTTCAGGCCCAATTGGAAATCCTCAAACAGCAGGTTAACCCCCACTTCCTATTTAACAGCCTCAATACCTTGGTCCAGGTCATACCGGAAGATCCCCCCAAGGCAGTCCTCTTCACCCAACGGCTCTCCGCGGTGTACCGGCGCATCCTGGAATACCGGCAGCGAGACCTAATCACGCTGACGGAAGAGATCAAGGCCCTGGAGGATTATATTTTCCTCATGCAAACCCGTTTCGAGGACAAGCTGCGGATCGTATGGTCGGGCGCCGGCGCGCGGGAGCAATCCATTCCGGAACCGGAGAGTCAGGACGCGTACATCGTTCCCCTCTCTCTCCAGCTAATCGTTGAAAACGCGATCAAGCACAACGTGGTCAGTCAGGAATGCCCCCTGACCATCGAGATCGCGGTTTCACCGGATACGGTCACCGTGACCAACAACCTTCAACCCCGCAGCCAGCGGCAGGTGACTACCGGCTGGGGGCAGCAAAATATCCGCCAGCGATACCGGCTGACCGGCGACCGGGAAATGACGGTTGTCGTTACCCCTACCCATTACCGGGTCAGTCTTCCGCTGGTACGAGTAAAATCCGCCGCTGCTTATGTTACCGCTTAGTTGCTGGATCCTGGAAGACGAGCCGCCCGCCCTCCGCCGGCTGGAACAGGTATTGGCGGAAGTCTCTCCGGCCACCCGCATTACGTTCACCACCGATTCCCTGGCACCCGCGCGCGCCGCCCTGAACGAACGCCCGCACCCCGCTTTGATCTTCAGCGACATTCAGCTGGCGGATGGCGTGAGCCTCGACCTGTGGGAGTCGGCCCCCTGCCAGTGTCCCATCATTTTCACTACGGCCTACGACCAGTACAGCATCCGGGCCTTTCGCACCAACGGCATCGATTACCTCCTGAAGCCGGTTTCCGGCGAGGATCTTTACCGCGCGCTAGAGAAGCTAGGGCGACTACAAGCGACGCCGCCTCCGGACTGGCGGGCGCTTTCCGAATTGCTTATTCCTCCGAAAAAAGCCTACCGCACCCGTATCCTGGCGCGCTACCGTCAAGATTGGGTGCCGGTATCGGTCGAAGACCTGCGCCAAATCTATAGCTCCGATGGCATCACCTTTGGCGTCTCCGCCGATGGCAAGCGATATCTTCTCGAGGAGAGCCTGGATCGATTGGCGGAAGCACTGGACCCCGCCCGGTGGTTCCGGATCAATCGGTCGCAGATCGTCCACATTCTTGGCGTGCGCAAATTAAGCACCTACTTCAACCACCGCCTGGTTCTCGAACTCGATTCGGAGGGCGGGGGCGACAACATCGTCAGCCGCCAGCGGGTGAAGGACTGCAAGGAGTGGCTGGGGAATTGACTTACCTTTGCCACATGGCTTTACCCACCCCCGCTTTTATCATCGAAGAAGACCTGCTCCGCCGCAACCTGGAAATCATTTCCGACGTCGCCTCCGCGGCCGGCGTAGAAATTATCCTGGCACTGAAGGCCTTCGCGTTCTGGCCGGCCTTTCCGCTGATGTCGGAGTACCTGTCCGGGGCAACGGCAAGCAGCCTCAACGAAGCGAAACTCATCAAGACCCAGTTCGGCCGGCGCCCCCACGTGTACGCACCGGTCTACCGGCCGGCGGAATTCAAGGAACTGGCCGGCATGGCCGAGCACCTGACCTTCAATACGCTTACGGAGCTCGAGCGAAACCGGCCCCATTGGGAAGCACTGGGGACCAACGTGGGGCTGCGGGTGAACCCCCAGTACAGTCCGGTGGAAACCGACCTGTACAACCCCTCCAATAAATTCGGCCGCCTCGGGGAGACGCTGCCGAACCTGCCGACTAAGCCACCGAAGGGGCTCAAGGGACTACACATCCATACCCTCTGCGAAAGCGACGCCGCGGCCACCGCCACCCTGATCGAACGTACCCGGGCGCAGTTCGGCCACTACCTCGAGCAGATAGAGTGGCTAAATCTCGGCGGCGGCCACCTCATGACCCGCGAAGGATACGACCTGGATCTCCTCATCACTACGCTGCAGAACCTGCGCGAACGGTACCCTAACCTACAGGTGATCCTCGAACCGGGCAGTGCTCACGTCTGGCAGACCGGTTACCTCAGTGCCACGGTGCTGGACATTGTCAATAACTACGGTTCGGCCACCCTGATGCTGGACGTCAGCTTCACCTGCCACATGCCGGACACCCTGGAAATGCCCTACCGGCCGGTGGTGCGGGGGGCCAGCGCGACGGAGAAAACCGGCTTTGCTTATCCCTATCGCCTGGGAGGAATGAGTTGCCTGGCCGGCGATTACCTGGATACGTACTACTTCAAACAGCCGGCCCGGGTCGGCGACACCCTTATCTTCGAGGATATGGCGCATTACACGACGGTAAAATCCACGATGTTTAATGGCGTTCCGCACCCGGACATCGTGCTGGTCGGTGAAGCCGGCGAAATCGTGTACCGCCGCAGTTTCGATTTTGCGGATTACGAGCGCCGGATGGGGTAGCGCCAGTCGTCCGCACAGCTCCGCTGGTCGGCCGACGGGTCGGTGGGGAAAGGCATGACCCGTGGTACTTCGCTACGGTAGCTGGGCCGACGAGCAGCACCAGTCGTCCGCACAGCTCCGCTGGTCGGCCGACGGGTCGGGGGGAAAGGCATGACCCGCGGTACTTCGCACGGTAGCTGGGCCGACGAGCGATCAGCTTCTCTTCGGCGGTAGCGTCTTTTACCGATAGCTCGGCGGACCAGCGACCTACGCCGTGGCCGAGTTGATGAAGTACACCCCACCCAGTAGGACCGCCCCCGCCACCATCGATTGGACGGTGATCACTTCTCCGTTCAACATGCCACCGAGCAGTACGGCCACCACCGGATTCACGTAGGTATTGGTGGAAACCTTATCGGCACTGACTTGGCCGAGCAGGTAGTTGAAGGCTGAAAACGCGAGGATCGATCCGAAGAACACCAGAAACAACCAAGCGTATGCGGACCGCGTCGTCAGCTCCTGCCAGGACCATCCGGCCCATTCGTCGATCGCCAGGCTGAAAACGAGTAAGATGACCCCCGCGCTGATCATTTGCATGGCGGTGGCCCGCATCCGGTTTTCTCCCAGGTCAAGCCGCTGCCGGAGCAGCATGCCGGCTCCCCAGCAAACCATACCCGTGGTGATCCCCAACAATCCCTTCAGGCTATCTCCCCCGCCCCCCAGGGCAATGGGCTGGGTAATCAACAACATCATACCACAGATGCTCACGAATGCCCCAAAAAACGCTTTGAGGGGCGGACGGCTGGAGAGGGCACCCCACATCATCAGCATGACCACCAGGGGCTCAAAGGCGATGATCAGGGAGGTGGTACTCGTGGGAATGTACTGCTGGGCCCACACCACGGCTCCCGTACCCACACTCAGGAGCAAAACGCCAATGACGGAGCTATTGACCGCCTGCCGCGGGGTGGGAAGGGAACGGTCGCCCCGCAACAGGGTAAAGGCGTAAAGGAGCAGGCCGGCCGCCAGGAAACGGGTACCCCCCATACCGAAAACGGGGATGGAGCCGATGGCCCAGTAGTTGGCCAGGTACGTGGCGCCCCAAACGATGTAGGTAACGAAGAATGCCAGGAGAATGAAGAGGCGGTCGCGTCCCATATTGAAACTGTACTTTTGCGGGGTATCTAAGGAGAGTAGCCGCCCGATAGCGGGCCGGACCTCCGATAAACTCAGTGTTAATGACCGACTTTGCAAGAATACTACCCCTGAGCGCATTAGTTCTGCTCTGCTTCACCTTTTTTGGCTGCGAGGGTACCACCGGAGAAACAGCCCCCGCTAGTCAGGCAGCGGAAGCACCCGCCCGCGCGACCTCCGGCCTCGATATCGTCTTCGTGAAGGTCGATAGCCTGCAAGCCGGTTATACCGCCGTGGCTACCGAGCTGCAACGCCTCGAGGCCAATTTCCTAAAAGCGCAACAGAGCCACGCCGGCCGGGTACAAGCGTTGGAGACGGAAGTAAAGGGCCTGCAGAATCAAATGCAGCAGGGGCTGCTGGCTCCGAATAAAGTCCAGGCCGAGCAGCAGCGCATCGCCCGCAAGGAGCAGGAAATCATGCAGCAGCGCGACCTGGCCCTCAATAGTATCCAGGAAGACCAGATGCGGATCCAGCAAAACTTCAGCGAGCGGGTCCAGGCGGTGCTGGAAGAACTGCAGGAAGAAAACGGTTACGATTTTATCCTCAATCAGGGGCAAAACTCGGCGGTACTCGTTACGAACGACGCCTACGACATCACTAACCTGGTACTGGAGCGGCTGAACGCGGCATCCGACACGATCCAGTAGCGCCAAGGCATGCCCCTTCCCTTTCTCTTTCAGATCGGATTCCTCCCCGTAGATATTTGGGACATCTTCGACGTACTGGTCGTCGGTTACCTCATCTACTGGCTGTACCGATTGCTGAAGGGAAGCATCGCCCTGAACATCTTTGTCGGGATTGTAGCCCTCTTTTTCAGCTATCAGGCCTTCACGGCGCTGGGCATGGACCTGCTGAGCAACATCCTCAACCAGTTCATTCAGGTCGGATTCATCAGCCTCATCATCATCTTTCAGCCGGAGGTGCGGCGCTTCCTGCTCCTACTGGGTAGCGGCACCATCAAGCAGCGGGACAGCTTCTGGAACCGCCTACTCGGCCGCGAAGAATTTGATCGGGAACATGCCCCCCAGACCGCCATCGTGCGCCGAGCCTTCCTGCGCATGGCCCGGCAGCGCACGGGTGCGCTCATCGTGTGTACGCAGGACGCTGACCCGGACACCGTTATCACGGGAGGTACGGAGATCGACGCTGACATAAGCTACGGGCTGCTGGTGAGCATATTCCATAAGGAAAGCCCCCTCCACGACGGGGCGGTGCTCATCTCGAACCGACGGATCGTGAAGGCCAGTGCCATCTTACCCGTGTCAGAAAACTCCGACCTGCCCGCGGCGGTAGGGCTGCGGCACCGCGCGGCCGTAGGCGTCACGGAGAAAATCGACGTAGCCTGTTTCGTAGTTTCGGAGGAAACGGGTAAGATCAGTTTCGCGCACGGGGGTATTCTGGAGCGGGGCATCTCCGAAGAGCGGCTCACCGAGCTGCTGGATATGTATTTGTAGAGGCCCCGGGTCCCGGAGCTTCACCCTAAATCACCGTCTGCTTGTTCCGGCCCAGTAAAAAGTACAGGATGGCGCCCAGGAAGGGAATGACCAGAATCACCACCCCCCAGATCAGCTTTTTCTCCATGGGATAGGGCTTTTTGATCAAATCGATTACGGCCCACACGACGAGGATGAACGCCAGGATGCTACCGATGGCCCAGATACCAATACCGGCACCGACCGCTTCCCCGGCGGATACGTCCTCCCCGCAGGCAGTCAACAATACGGCTAGTAAAGAAAGCAAGGGGGTATAACTGCGTAGTTGCATAGTATAGCGTTTGCTGGTATAACCCGGCACCCGTCCCGCCATGTTCGGCTTTCCGAATTATCATTGCACCCGCGCCCCGGCGCCCTAACCTTGGGGCGGCGTGCGCGTTAGCCAACTAAAACCGAAGCGCATGACCACCCAGGAATACATCGACCAGCACCGCGACCGCTTTTTAGAAGAACTCAAAGCGCTGATCCGCATTCCCAGCATCAGCACCGCCTCCGAGCATAAGGAAGACACCCGGCGTTGCGCCGCCAACGTGCAGGAATACCTGGTGCGCGCCGGACTCGACAAGGCCGAGCTCTACCCCACCGACGGCCACCCGATCGTGTACGGCGAGAAGATCATCGATGCGTCCTTGCCTACCGTCCTGATCTACGGCCACTACGACGTGCAGCCCGCCGACCCGCTCGACGAGTGGGAAACCCCGCCCTTCGAGCCGACGGTTAAGAAAACACCGCACCACCCCGAAGGCGCGCTCTTCGCCCGCGGCGCCACCGACGATAAAGGCCAGATGTTCATCCACGTCAAAGCGGTGGAGGCCATGATCCAGACGGACAGCCTGCCCTGCAACGTCAAATTCATGATCGAGGGCGAGGAGGAGATCGGCAGTCCGAACCTGGTGCCCTTCATCAGTGAGTATAAGGATATGCTGGCGGCCGACGTGATCCTGGTGTCCGACACCAGCATGCTCAGCAAGGACGCCCCCAGCATCACCGTAGGCCTGCGCGGCCTGACCTACCTGGACGTGAAGGTGCGCAGCGCCCGGGCCGACATGCACTCCGGACTCTTTGGTGGCGCGGTGGCCAACCCGATCAACGTGCTCTGCGACATGATCGCCAGCCTCAAGGACGAGAACAAGCACATCACCATCCCCGGCTTCTACGACGACGTGGAATTCCCCAGCGACCGCGACCGCCAGCTGATGCGCGACGCCCCCTTTGACGAGCAGGAGTACATGGACAGCCCCGGCGTCTTCGGTCTCGAGGGCGAAACCGGCTACACCACCTACGAGCGCACCGGCATCCTGCCTACCCTGGACGTGAACGGCATCTGGGGCGGCTTCACCGGCGAGGGTTCTAAAACGGTCATCCCCGCCGTGGCCAACGCCAAGATCAGCATGCGGCTCGTTTCCAATCAGGATTATAAAAAGATCACCAAGCTCTTCACGGAGCACTTCAAAAGCATCGCCCCCGACACGGTCAAGGTGGAGGTACACCCCCACCACGGCGGGCAGCCCTACGTGACGCCCACCGATACCGACGAATACCGGGCCGCGGCCGAGGCCGTCAAAGCGGCCTTCGGGAAGGAACCCGTGCCGATGTATGAGGGCGGGTCCATCCCCATCGTGTCCAAATTTAAGGAGGTGCTGGGCATCGAGACCATTCTGATGGGCTTCGGCTTCGATACGGATGGGCTGCACTCGCCTAACGAGCACTTCGGGCTTTGGAACTTTTATAAGGGGATTGAAGTGGTTCCTAGTTTCTTCGCTGCTTACGCAGCTCGGAAGTAGGGATAAGATTCTCGCTGCTGCGCAGCTTGGGAGGAGGATGGGATAGGCTTAGTATTTCTCTTGCTGCTGCGCAGCTTGATGTGGTTATCTAAACACGGATGGCCACAGATTTTGGGCACGGATTCTACACGGATTTTTGAAGGATTATCGCTGCTGGCGCAGCGGTACACGGGGCGGATGTGCCCTTTGAGTGAATAGGGAAATAAGAAAACTATATGCCTGTGATGCGATGCGGGTGTCACATCACAAAGCGCTTTATCCCGTGCTGTAGATTTTGGGTATTGAAATTTATCAGCATACCCAGCTTCTTGCCGGACAGGCGCAGGTAGGTCAGCATTTGGGCGGTGTGGACGCTATCCAGCTTTTCTATCGCTTTCAGTTCGAGTAGCACCTGGTCTTCTACCAAAAGGTCGATTCGATACCCCACCTCAAGACGAATACCGTAATAAGTCAAGGGCAATCCTGCCTGCTGATCCACCCGCAAGCCCATCTGCCGCATTTCATAGCATAAGCAATTCTCGTACGCAGACTCCAACAAGCCCGGCCCAAGTTCCCTATGCACCTTAAATGCAGCCCCCCGGATGGAATAGGTAATATCATCTAAACTCATTCCGCAAAATTCTCACCGCTCACTCTATTGAGGTGAGAGTGGTGTTAAGCTTTTTGCAGATAATGCCACACGGAGAGCAAGCACTCACCTACAGGCCTGCTTCGCGCTGTCCTAAGCTGCGTCAGCAGTTAGAAAAAATCCGTGTTGAATCTGTGCCCTAAATCCGCGAAATCCGTGTTGAGCTTCCCCCTTGAGCTGCGCCAGCAGCGAAACTCCCCTCCTATAGAGCTGCGCCAGCAGCGAGATGTCAAACTTGAAACAGCTGCGCCAGCAGCAAAGACCTGCGCCTTACAAAGCTGCGCCAGCAGCGCGCCTCCCTACTTCCGCACCCCATCCTCCCCGATAAACTGCTTCCGCACCAGCTCATCCACGGAAGCCTCCCGCACGTCCAGCACCGCCCCGGAAAAGAACAGCGTCTTGCCCGCCAGGGCGTGATTAGCGTCCAGGGTAACCTGCTCGTCGGTCCAGTCAATGATCTTGGCATTTACATCCTTGCCGTTGGCGTCGGTCAGGGTAATGTACTGCCCTTTTTCCAGCAGACCGGGTTCGATCTGTTCGCGTTCGTTTTGAAAGATGTGGATCGGTGCCTTCAGCACGTGGTCCTCGCTACGCTGACCGTAGGCATCGTCGGGGCCGAGCAGGAAGCTGAAGCCCATGCCGCTCTTGAGTCCGAACAGCCGACGTTCCCAGGCGGGCAGCATCCGGCCGGTGCCGAACATGAATTTGAAGGGGTAATTGACGTCCATGCGTTCCAGCAGGGCGCCGGAGGGTCCGCCGTCGCGCACTTCGTAGGTCAGGGTTACTATCGCGTTGTCGTCTATGGTCATGGGAGTTGGTTGTGGGTGGTCCGTTCTCAATCGCGGGTGTAGGTAGGGACAGCTAGCGGACCTCTTGGGTTCGCACCAGCGCGACAGAGATAGAAATCCATGACCCACCCATGAGCTAAACAATGGCGCCGGGGCGCGGGTGCGCAGCCGATCTAAACCATGCAACCTTTTCCAGTAGGCATCGTACTTTGGTAGTTCCTGCAAATAGCTCTCGTATGCCGATGTTCCGAAGCCTTTCGTTATTATTTAGTTTGCTCTTCACCCTTTGTCTTTCCGCCCAGACCCGCTTGCTGAGCGATCCCGCCATTAGTGCCGACCACCTTGCCTTCGCCTACGCCGGCGATTTATGGATTGCCGACCGCGACGGCGATGGCTATCGGGGCAACGTACGCCGGCTGACGATCGCGGAGGGAACGGAGTCCAATCCGGTTTTCAGTCCGGACGGATCGATCATAGCCTTCTCCGGCTCCTACGACGGGAACGTGGACGTGTATACCGTCCCCACCGAAGGCGGAATCCCCGAGCGACTGACCTGGCACCCCTACGACGACCAGGTACAGGGCTTTACGCCCGACGGCAACCGCGTGCTCTTTACCTCCCAGCGGAAGGTATTTACGAATCGCTTCAATCAATTATTTACCATCGGCCTCGACGGGGGGCAGGTAGATCAACTGCCGATCCCCACCGCGTTCTCCGGTGCCTATTCCGCCGACGGCCGCTACGTCGCCTACAGCCCCAACTACGACGCCTCCGCCATGTGGAAAGGCTACCGTGGGGGAACGGTTTCCCGCATCTGGATCTTCGATACGACCGATAATTCCATTACCGAAATCCCCCGGCCGGAAGACGGCAGCAACGATATGGCCCCGCAGTGGCACGACGGAAAGGTCTACTTCCGCAGCGACCGGGCCGGCGAGTACAACCTCTACGTATTCGACCCGGCCACCGGGGAAGTGGAAGCGTTGACCGCCTTCGACGATTTCCCGGTCTTCGATCCGCAGGCCGGTCCCGACGGGATCGTCTTCGAGCAGGCCGGATACTTGCACATCCTGGATTACGCCAGCGGAGAAACCCGGCAATTGGAGGTGACGGTCAACGCGGATATCCTGGACGTGCGTCCCCGCTACGTGTCGGGGTCGGAGCACGTCCGCACGGTGGGCGTTTCCCCCTCGGGAACCCGGCTGATTTTCGACTACCGTGGCGATATCCTTACGGCCCCTTACGAATACGGAGACGTGGACAACCTGACGCAAACACCCGGCGTCCACGAAAGCTACCCGGCCTGGTCGCCCGACGGGAAAACCGTAGCGTACTTCAGCGACGCCTCCGGAGAACATGCTTTGCACCTGCGCTCCGTCGCCCAAAATGAGGTGCGGGAGATCGCGCTGGAGGGCACGGGCTTCTACGCCTACCCGCACTGGTCGCCCGATAGTAAGCAACTGGCCTTCGTGGATAACGGCCGCAACCTCTACGTGCTCGACGTCGCTTCCGGCACTGTGCGGCAGGTGGACCAGGACGACAACTACTCCCCCGGCGCCTACCGCGACCTGTTCGGCTCCTGGGGCCCGAACGGCCGCTACCTCGCCTACACGAAGACCACCACCACCAACTTCGAACGGGCCTACATCTACGATACCGAAAGCAGCACCTCCACCCCGGTAACCGACGGACTGGCCAACGCCACCGAGCCCACCTTCGACCCCAGCGGCAAATACCTGTACCTGGCCGTTTCCACCGACGCCGGCCCGGTCGTCAACTGGTTCCAGCAGTCGAGCAACGACATGCGGTCGACCAACGACCTCTACCTGATGACCCTGCAGCAGGAAACCACCAATCCGCTCCTGCGCCGCAACGACCGGGAGGAAATTGCCTCCGACGACGAAGCGGAAGATGAGGATGGGGAAGCAGATGAGGAGGAGGATGAAGAAGAGGATGAAGACGAACCCGTAGCCTTCCAGATCGACTTCGAGGGCCTGGCCAACCGGGTCGTCCACCTGCCCGTGCCGAACGGGAACTACCACCATCTGGCAAGCGCGAAGGAGGGCGAGTTGCTCTTTATCGGACAAACGGACGCCGGCTCCCAGATGCACCGCTTTTCCCTCGAAGACCGGGAGGTAAAAGACCTGATCGACGTGGCGGGCTTCGAGGTGACGGGTGACGGAGAAAAGCTGCTGGTGTACCACGGCGACCGCTACGGCATTACCGACCTGGGCGAACCCAAGGCCGAGGACCTGAAATCCGCCGACAGCTACAACCTCAGCGTACGGATCGATCCGCGGGCGGAATGGCGGAATATCTTCGCCGAGATGTGGCGGGTGAACCGGGACTACTTCTACGACCCCAATATGCACGGCGTGGACTGGGACGCGATGAAAGAGAAGTACGAACCCTTCCTCGCGGACGTTAAGTCCAGCGACCAACTCTACCGCGTGATGCGGTGGATGGGCAGCGAACTCGGCGTCGGCCACCACCGCTTCGGCGGCACCGGCACCCCGCTGGAGGACCGGGAGACCGTACCCGGCGGCCTGCTGGGTGCGGATTACGAGATCGCCAACGGCCGCTACCGTTTCGCGCGGATCTACGGCGGGCTGAACTGGAACCAGGACCTTGAAGCCCCGCTCGTGGCCCCGGGTGTCAACGTCGCAGCGGGAGATTACCTGCTGGCCGTCGACGGGCAGGAGATTACCGCCGAGGACAACCTGTACCGCTTCTTCGAACGGACCGCCGGGCGGAACGTCGACCTGCGCGTAGGCCCGAACGCCGACGGCTCCGATTCCCGGATCGTGACCGTCACCCCCGTGGAGCAGGAATACAGCCTGCGTAACCGCGACTGGGTAGAAGGGAATCTGCAAAAAGTCAATGAGGCGACGGACGGACGGGTAGCCTACGTGTACGTACCAAATACCGGCTACGGCGGCTTCGAATACTTCAAGCGCTACTTCTTCCCGCAGGTCAACAAGGAGGCCGTGATCGTGGACGAGCGCTTCAACGGCGGCGGGCAGATCGCCGATTACTACATCGAACTGCTGATGCGGCCTTACCAGAACAGCTGGACCTACCGCTACGGCCAGATTCAGCACGCGCCGATCGCTTCGATCCAGGGCCCGAAGGTGTTACTGATCGACGAGACCGCCGGCTCGGGGGGCGATCTCTTTCCCTACCTCTGGCGGCAGAACGAGTTGGGACCGATCATCGGTAAGCGAACGTGGGGCGGACTCGTCGGCGTACTGGGCTACCCCGAATTCATCGACGGCGGCTCCGTCACCGCACCCAACGTAGCCTTCTGGGACGCGGACGGCTACCGCGTGGAAAACGAGGGCGTGGCACCGGATATCGAGGTGGAGCAATTGCCGGCCGCCGTCATCGAAGGCCGCGACCCGCAATTGCAACGTGCCATCGAGGAGGTGATGAAGATGCTAGAGGAGCAACCCGTGGAGCGCCCCGAGCAGCCCACCTTCGAAAAGCGGGGCAGCGCTGCCTTCGGAAACCGCCGTTGACGCGGCCGCGACAGCAAATCGGATCGTTCAGACTTTTTCCAGCGCCGGCGGCGTTGTAAAATTGCTTTGTCTGAAATTTTAACGCCCGGTTGCTTTTTCACTTAGTCTCTCTACAAAAATGAACGGTCCTACCCCCTCCCCCACCCGCACGGCCCTGCAGGCCATCGGTGGCATTCTCCTCTCCGCCACTACGGTTTACTTGCTGTTGCATGGCGCTGAAATCCGCTCCGGAACCCACTACCTCGACTGGCCGCTCATCCGCGCCCTATCGCTTATCGGTTTGCTCACGCTAAGCTACAGCTTCTACGAGGTGCAGCGGTCGTTGCAGCGGAGCTACTGATTGTTGGGGGTAGCCGGCGCCCCGGCCCCGATATTCCTCCGGCGGGTGCTGAATCGAGCGAAAATCGAGGGCGCGTACCCGCGGAAGGCTGCCCCCGCCGCGCATTTCCCCTCGGGAGAATGCGGCGGCGGGCTCATGAGAGGACAGCATTGAAAAAAGAACAACTGAAAAAGGTAGGTACCGGCGGCGGACTTAGCGGTTGAACGTGTAGCGGATACCGAGCTGGAGGCGCCAGGGCGTACCGTTGACGGGTTCGGCGGCCACGCCGGAATTGACGCTGTAGGTATACCCCTGGGTAAGCGGATCGAAGCCGGTGATGCGCATCAGTCGGTTCTCGCGTCCGTAATCGTTGGTTACGCCCCACTCGCGGTTGAGTAGGTTCGCGAAGTTGAAGACGTCGGCGGTAAGCTCCAGTCCGTGGGGCAGTCCCGGTAGCGTGAGTGCGTAAGCCGCCCGCAGGTCGACGGTGGCCCGGAAGGGCGATTTGCCGCCGTTGCGCGCCGCGAAACCGCCGAAGCTCTGCTGCAGGTATTCCTTATAGTGGTCGGGCACTTCGGGGTTTTCCAGGATTTCCTGGTACGCCTCCCGGATGTTTTCCGGAGTGGCCGGGTCATTGGGATCGTAGATGTACGCCGCGTCATTGCGCAAGTTGAAGTCGCCGTTGGCACTCCGGTTGCTGTTCACCGTGAAGCCGTAGGGAGACCCGCCGGAGCCGATCACCGTGAAGCCCAGATTGAAGCCCTTCCAGGTCGGGGTGGCGCCGTTGACCACCAGTTTATGGTCGAAATTGTTGTCCGAGATACCGTAATTGAGGTCGCGGGGGTCGCCGGTGACCGGTAGGAAGGTGGACGTATTCGCCACGCAGCAGTTGTAGCTGCTGTTGTCGCGGGTGCGGTTGAAGGTGAAGGCGGCGTTGAGGTAGCCATCTTCGCCGATGCGAGCGGTGCCTTCGAAGATCAGGGCCGCCTGGTTGAGCTCGCCATCGGAGGTCAGCAGCAGGGTACGACCGATCCGGTCGGAAATGCGGCTATCGGTCCAGTCGGTGGAGCCGTCCGCACCGATCGTTTCGGCGGGGACGAAGACGGGGCGGCCGTCGCTGCTCGAGGTGAAGTAGGGCTCGAGGGCCAGGTTGGCTTCCTGGTAGGTGTAGTTGTTGATGGTGCGGCTCACCAGTACGTTCACGCCCAGGCTGTAGCGGTTGCCGAAGAGGTGGGTGTAGTTGAAGTTGCCCTTGAAGGTGGTGGGCACCTCAAAATCGTTGCTGACGGCGTTGATGGTCGAGAACGGCACCTGGCCGGCCGGCACCCCGGGTACGGAAGCGGGATCTTCCCGGTAGCCCGGAAAGTTGGGGCGGGGTACGTCGTCGCCCGTTACGTCGATGGCGCCGAGCAGCACGCCGCTGTTCTGAATGTTGTTAACCTGGGCGTAGTAATGGGGCTGCGAACTGAACACGCCACCGCCGAGGCGGAAGATGTCCGTACTGCGTCCCTCCAGGTTGTAGGTAAGCTGCAGGCGGGGCTGGACGTTGTCCCAGTCGGAGGGTTTATTGTCCGTGCGGATGCCCAGGTCCTCGAACACCACGGAATTGAAGTCGGCGGCATCCGAAAATACGGTAGCGTCCCAACGCACCCCGAAGGTGGTACTGAGGTTCGGTAACGGCTCGAACTGCACCTGACCGAACAGGCTCAGGTCATATACGGTCTGCTCCACCAGCGGCAAGCCCTGCAGGGGCACTTCCCGGGCGTAGCGGGAAGGGTCGAGGTTTTCGAAATCCTCCAGGGAGTTGAAGAAGAAGCGCCCGTTCTGCTCGTTGGAGAGCAGGGTTTCCAATCGGGTGATCAGGTTATCGGTGCCGAACGTAAAGTTGAACCGGCCGGCGCTGAGGTAGGTGGTGTTGGTGAGCTGCACCATGTTCTCCTCGTTGGTCTCCGGGGAATAGCGCTGTCCGCCGATCTGGGCGGTGAGTGTCCGCTCCGATCCGTTGGGAAGTACCGAGGTCACGTCGACTATTGCCCGGGGAATGTTACGGAAGGGGAGCGCGGGGTTCGGCGCATACGCCCGCTCGGCGTACTGGTACTGCACTTTCAGCTCGTTCAGCAGCGTGGGCGTGAAGGCGCTACGCAGACTGAGCAGGGTGCTGTTCTCCATAGAGGAAAAATCACCCCAGGTTTCGGCAAGATTGATGCTGCTGTTGTCGGAAACGCTGAAGGGATTGTCCCACTTGTTCCAGTTGTTGCGCAGCGTCAGGGTGTGGCGGTCGTTGACCTGCCAGTCCAGACGGGCAAACCAGGTATTGGCGGTAGTCGTGCGGTCGAACTGCCCCACCTGACGGGCATCGCTTACGCCGTACAGTCGGCGGGCAATGTCCTGAAAGCGGTCGAGGTTTTCCCGGGTGATGCCGATGCGGTTCTCGTCGTCCTCGGTTTGCAAATCGGCGATGAACTCCGGCTCCCCGGCCTCCTGGCGCTCAAAGACCGTAAAGAAGAGCAGTTTGTCCTTGATCAGCGGCCCGCCCAGGCTGACCCCGAACTGGGAGTTGTAGAAGTCGGCCTGGCGGTCGTTGCCGCGAATATCGTAGGAGCTCTGGAGCGCGTCGTTGCGGTGGAAGAAGAATGCACTGCCCGAGAGTTCGTTCGTTCCCGACTTGGTGGTGGCGCTGATGGACCCGCCGCCCTGCCGGCCCTGGGTCACGTCGTAGTCGTTGGTCGAAACCTCGAATTCCCGTACGGCTTCCTGGCTGATCGTGTAGGGGCCCTGTCCGATCTCGCCGGCGGTCAACTGGTTGCGGGCGTTCACTCCGTCGATCGTTACGTTCGTGGAGGTACGCCGCATGCCGCCCAGGTTGATCTCACCCCCGCCCTGCAGCGGTGACAGGCTCGTCAGCCGCGTGAAGTTGCGGCCCTCAGTGGGCAGGTTCCGGATCTGCTGGGAGGATATCTCGGTGGTCGAACCGATCTGGTTGATCCGGTTTCTCAGGTCGCTGCCGGATACGACCACCAGGTCCAGGTCGTTCACCGCGGCGTCGATCTCGAAATCCACCCGCACGGTGTTGCCCTGGTTGATGGTGTAGCCCGACCGTTTGGTGATGCCGTACCCCACGTACGAAACGGCCACCTCGTAAGGCCCCCCTAAGGGCACCTGCTGAATGCCGTACTCACCTTCCCCGTTGGTAAGCGTGCCGGTGGTGAATCCGGTGGAGGTGTTGGTGATGGTAACGGTCGCGCCGATCAGGGTTTCCCCGCCCGCCTCACGCACCGTACCGACGAAGGAGGCGTTCGTCGCCTGCCCGAAAGCCTGCAGTACGCTGATCAAACCGAGTGCAAGTAAAAAGATTCTTGGATGGAGTCTCATGGCTAGTGGAATAATTTGCCACAAACCTAGCCCGGCCCCTACCCCACCCTGTGTTCGATTTTAACATCGATCCGAGCCTTCACCTAATGATAATCTTGCCCGATGGGCTTAAGGACGGCTTAATCAACCGGCAACCCTGAGTTTACAATTGACGCAACAGCTTCGCTACGGTCTGCCGGGTAAGGCCGGTTAGGCTCGCCAGATCCGACTGCGTAAGGAGCTCCGGCTGGTTTCCGCCGGTGTCTCCTACCTCCCCCAGCAGGTGGCGCAGACGATCGAGCGGACTAAGGGCCGCGATGCGAAACAGCCGGGCCTCGGTACGCGACCACCTACGGACCATCAACTGTGCAAACCACTCGTGCACCGCCGGCTCGGTGGCTATTAACTGCTTGAAGGCGGTCAGGTCGATGATCGCCAGGTCCAAACGGGTCAGGGCCCGCACGAATTCCTGAAAGCCGCCACGGTTGCCGAGGTACTTTAGGTTGCCGAAGAAGTCGCCCGGACCGGCAATGTCGTACACCACTTCACTACCCTCCGGGCCGTAGCCGCCGATTTTAACCGTGCCGGCCCGGATGAAAAAAATGGAAGTATGGTGATCGCCGGGGCGATAAATGTATTCCCCCCCGCCGTACCGTCGCCCCTGGCAAATGCCCTCGAGTTCTTCCGGCGGAGCTACCGAAATACCAATCTGTTGGGCGGTCAAACGAGTTTCCTTGCGCATCGGCGCGAAGGAAGGTCTCTCCTGTGTCTCCAGTGTAAATTCGGCGTTATCTCTGCCGGCTGGCCCGCTTTCCGTAAGGGGTTGAACCCGGCGCGCCGGCTGCCGTTGGAGTGACCATGTGGACCTGCCCCAAATGCGAGCGTCCCTTCCGGCGGGAAGGCCAGCATCACTACTGTAGCGAGAAGACCATCGACGAGATCTTCGCGGGCAAACCGGACAACGTTGTCCTGGCATTTGACGACGTACTCGTAGCTACCGCCGACTGGGAACCCAACCTCATCACCCCCGCCCGCAAGGCCATCATGTTCACGAATAAGCGGGCGTGGATGGTCGTCCGCCCCATGACCAAGGTGCTGGAACTGAGCTTCTTCACCGATTCGGTTATCCACTCGCCCCTGCTGCACAAATCCACGCTGGACCATATGGGCAAGCAGAAGTTTCGCCATACGATCCGGCTGTCCGGCCCCGATGAGCTCCGTCCCGAAGCCGTCGTCCTCCTGCGCAAGGGCTACGACTGGGGGAACCGCTGACGCGTTTATCGGCTTTGCCCCATCTTCGCGGTATGGCTACGAAACTCTGGCAGAAAGACTACCCCCTCGACCAACGCATCGCCGACTTTACCGTTGGCCGCGACCGCGAACTCGATCTGGAACTCGCCCCCTTCGACATCCTCGGTTCCATTGCGCACGTCACCATGCTGGAGGAGGTCGGACTAATCGACGGGGCGGCGGCGCGCAGGTGCCAAGCCAAACTCCGGGAGTTATACACCCAGGCTAATTCGGGTAATTTCACCATCGAAGACGGCATCGAAGACGTCCACAGTCAGGTCGAACTGATGCTGACGCGGGAGTTGGGCGACGACGGCAAGAAAATCCACTCCGGACGCAGCCGCAACGACCAGGTACTGGTGGACCTGCGGCTCTATTTCCGCCATCGTATCCGGGGCATCGTGGAGCAAACCGCCGAGCTGAGTCGTACCCTGACCAACCTCAGCGAGGAGCACAAGGAGAAACTCATTCCCGGCTACACCCACCTCCAGGTGGCGATGGTGAGCAGCTTCGGCTTGTGGTTCGGCGCCTACGGGGAAGCACTGATCGACGACCTGCGCCTATGGAAGGCGGCTTACGACACCGTCGACCAGAATCCGCTGGGTTCGGCGGCCGGCTACGGCAGCAGCTTCCCCCTCGACCGCGACCGCACCACCGAACTGCTGGGCTTCCAGTCGCCGGTGGTCAACGTCGTAGCCGCCCAGATGGGCCGCGGCAAGACCGAACTGACCGTAGCCTTCGCCATCGCCGGACTGGCACAGACCATCGGGAAAATGGCCATGGACGTGTGTCTTTACAGCAGCCAGAACTTCGGTTTCCTACAGCTGCCAAACGACCTCACCACGGGCTCCAGCATCATGCCCCACAAGAAGAACCCCGACGTCTTCGAGCTGCTACGCGGCCGTTGCAACCTCCTCCAGACCCTTCCGGCCCAGATGAGTCAGCTCGTCGGCAACCTGCCCAGTGGTTACCACCGGGATTACCAATTGCTGAAAGAGGCCATCTTCCCCGCCCTCGATCAATTAGAGGACGGACTGGCGATCGCGCTTTATGCCCTCCCGCGGACGGAGGTGCGGGGGCAGGAACTGCCGACCGATCCGCGGTATACCTACCTCTACAGCGTGGAGGCGGTCAACAACCTGGTGTTGGAGGGGATCCCTTTCCGGGATGCGTACCAGCGGGTAGGAGCGGATATCGAGGCGGGTACCTTCCAGCCGCCTACGGACCTAAAGCATACGCACCTGGGCAGCCTCGGTAATTTGGGTAACGACCGGATAAGCGCCAAGCTAACGGACGTCTTAAAGGGGTTCGCCTTCGACCGCGCCGCTGCCCGTTTGCAAGACTTGGCTTCGGGGGAATAAGGGCGTACCGATCGCTACCGCGGATCATCGTCCGGCGTATCCCACTTGGAACCGCCGATGTCTTCGCCGCGGGCAGTGGCTAGCTGAACATCCAGTGCTTCAAGAAGTCGCGCACCGATAAATTCTACTAAAGTTAGGTAGTCTCCTTCATCGGCGGAGGCTAGGGCGCGGTAATACATCAGCCGGTTGGTCACCGGAATGATCGCCACAGGATACCCTGCACGGAGCAAGGCAAAATTCATGACAATACGCCCGATACGCCCGTTTCCGTCATCGAAGGGATGAATGGCTAAGAATTCGTGGTGCAGAATAGCCGCCCGCAGCAGCGGGTGTAGGGTATCTTCACGTTCCACCTCTTCGTACCAATCAAATAGGTCCCGCAGTAATCCGGCTACAGCATTCGGTTCGGCAAAGTAGTGCATCTTGCCGGTGGAAGTCCGAACGTGGTTCGGTTCCCGTTTATAGATCCCCACGTGAATGGTCCGATAAACTTCCCACCCATCCGGGGTGATCGCCCGTTGTGGATAATTCTCCTTCAGCATGATCTGGTGGAACTGTCGTACGTCCGTTTGTCGCAGGGGCCGCTCTCCCTTGACCATATCCAGCATCACGTTTACCGCGTCACGGTGGCCAATGATATCCAGGTGATCTTTCAGTGGCTTGCCCTTAGCCGTGATGCCGTACAGCAGCAGCGTTAGCGTTTCTCCGTAGGTCAGCGTATTTCCCTCGATCGCATTGGAGTTGTAGTTCCAGATGTTCAGGGTTTGCTGCAGGACGTGTTCTTCCATGTTGCGGCTGAAGGGGCGGCGGGAGTCGATGTCGGCTTTCATGGCCGTCGCTTGCTCGAGTACCGGCAAATCCCGTAGATCGGCCCAGTTGACTTTCTGCCGAAGGCGATCTCCGTAGGATTTTTCCGGCTCGTCGACCCGCCCGCCGCCGTCGGGGTACCGGTACGCCTCCCGCCGTTGATCGACAAAGACCAGCATTGGTTCCTTCCCCATGGCATCGGCCAGATGCGCAATGGTGGACAGCTTGGTATCCGTTGGCGCGTTAATGAGTTTTGATACCCGGCCCTTGCTGATACCCAGCCGGCGGGCTAATTCCGTTTGGGTGATGCCTTCGCGCTGTAAAAAGTCTCTGATCTCCTCCGTCACCAAATGATGAAGGTGCTCGGTAAGGGCCGAAGAGGAAGCGGTACGCATAGCTCGAGTTTATCCTTAGCTAAACTACGGCTCAAAAAGTTTCCCTAGAAGGAAACCGCTCGGTCTTTCTGGTCCTTCCCCTTTTTTCCGTAATCCTGTAAGCTTACCTTCATAGGCCACCTACCCTATCTCCCATGCTACGCCATCTGTGTTTTGCCTTAGCAGTTACCACCACTTTCGCCTGTAGCGAAAAGGTCCTGGACGCGGCCGCGGCCACGCCGGCGTCCCAAAGTCTGAACCTGGGCTACGAGCAAGACGCAGGTACGGATACACCCGCGGAATGGTTTGTCGTCCCCCAAGCGGGCTACCAACCTTACGTTTCCGATGCCGGGGTAGCCTATCAAGGCAACCGCTTTCTGTACTTCCAATCGACCTTTCCCGATACCAGCCAGCGGGTAGTCTGCTTCAATTCGTTGCTGTCGGACGTGATACGGGATAGTCTAGAATTATCCTTCATGGTCAAATCGGATGGGGGCAGGAAACTTCGCTACGGGGTGTATTACTATGCCCACGGCGGAGAAGCGGCGCAACCGCCTCGATTGATCCAGGTGGACCAAACGCGCGCCACCAACTGGGAAAAGCAAACCATTGCGATTCCAAAGCGTGACTTACCGGGGAACATCCTCGACTTCGGCCTCTGGATCGCGGGTGCCGGCGAACTATGGCTCGACGACTGGGAGGTGAAAGCAGACGGCATGCCCTACCATGCCGCCGTTCAGCAGCGCATTCCGGCGGTGACCGCAACGGACCTGGCCGAATTGCAGGCCGCCGTGACTCCCCTGCCGGATGGCCCTCCGCACACTTGGAAGCAGGAACCGCACTGGCTATCCGGGGCCGTCGGGGATGCGGATATTGTCCTACTCGGCGAAGCGACCCACGGTACGAAGGACTTTACCGAGTTGCGGACGCAACTGACCAGGTACCTCGTCGAGGAAATGGGATTTATCACCGTGGCCCTGGAAGCTTCCTTACCCGACGTAGATCGATTCAACTCGGCATTGCACAGCGGGCTTGACCAACCGGCCCTCCAAGAACGCATCGCAGAGGACCTGCAATTCTGGATGTACCGTACGTCCGAATACCTGAGCTTCTTTGAATGGTTGGCATCCACCGAACCCGGAAAGGTGCAACTGCGCGGTGTCGATATGCAGGACTATGCCTATGCACTAGGCGTACTGGACACCGAACTGCGCAAATTGAAGAACGACAGGCTCATCGAATTGGTAGATTCTCTGCAACGGCAGATCAATCAGGCGGAAGTGGCTCTTCCCCTCGCGGAAAAACTCCACCGGGAGTTGTCCGCAGGCGACGATCAGGGTGAAGCCTTTCAGCGGAACGTCCGGTATGCATCGATCATCCGGGATGCCCTGTACTGGCGTTCTACTGCTATGACCTCGTCCTTTCGGGATAGCAGCATGGCGGCCAATGCCCGCTGGTTGCAGGATCGATCACCCAACCGGAAGCTGGTTATCTGGGCCAATAACGGACATACCAGATTGACTGGCGGGGCAATGGGGGATTGGCTGAAACGAAGCAGTAACGGTGGCAAGGTATTCAGTGTCGGGCTGGCCTCCGGGCAGGGAAAATACCTGGCCAAAGATTATATCACCCATAATATGGTGCACGATGATCTGAAGCCGGCTCCACCGGACAGTTGGGATTTTTACTTCGCGCAAATGGGAACACCTAACTTTTACCTGGATCTCCGGCGATCGGGGGCGACGGTCAGCCAATATCCCGACCGACGATTCCGTGGCGTGGGAGCCATAGCTACCCCCCACCAGTACTCCCCCGTAAACCTGGCCGATGATTACGACGCGATCATCTACCTGGATGAAACCGAAGCCGCCGTCCCCTACCGGGTCAATACCCCTGCATCGTAACCCACTGCCGCCCCCCCCCGATCGGAAAGCATCCGCGCCGTGGGTTACTTGCGGCCAACCTGATCTCGGTGGTACCGAAGACATCATAAACCGAGAGTGGATACCTTGCACGGCCGGATGGATAGATGTACCATTCTTCGGTAAGGGAGCCTTGGTTTCCAATTACGGCAAACACCGGTAAGCCGATCGGTGTTATTCCATCTTTTCGGTTCGCCCATCGAACCCAGCGGCCACAATCGGCTTATCAAACTACCCGACCACCTAAAATAAACCCTAACCCCCCGATACTTCATTCAGCCTCACTATGAAAATATTTGGAATAGGATTATCCCGCACGGGAACGACCAGCCTCTCCTCCGCACTGGAGCTGCTAGGCTACCGATCCTTTCACTTCCCCTTTATCCGGTCCTTTTTAGGAAAGATCTACATCAAGCAGCAATACCTGGATAACTACGACGCGCTGACGGACACTCCCGTAGCGCTCCTGTATAAAGAGTTAGACAAAAAATATCCGGGATCCAAATTCATCTACACCGTACGGGATATGGACGGGTGGTTGGCCTCCTGTGAAAAGTATCCCGCATTCCATCCCGCCTCCGATTTTTCGGAAAGCAACAAAATTACCGCCCGCCTGCGCCGTCGGCTGTTCGGTAGCGAGTACTTCGACCGGGAGAAATTCAAGGCGGCTTATCTGCGGCACGAATCCGAAGTAATGGAATACTTCAAGGACCGTCCGGAAGACCTCCTGGTACTCAATGTCACCACCGGCGACGGATGGGAACCGCTCTGCCAGTTCCTGGGTAAGGATATCCCCGAAGTGCCCTTCCCCAACAAGAATAAAAAGAAGGCCCCCGCCGCCAATTAGCCAACCGTTAGGGCCACTCGATCGGGCATGCCTACACCTCCTGCAGCTCCACCAATTTCCGGTAAGCCCCACCCCGCTCCAGCAGCTCCCCGTGGGTGCCCCGCTCGATGGTAAGGTTCAGTTTCACGGGATTCATAGCACCTGGGCATATTGATTTCAAAACCGGAGCTACATCAATTGATCACCACCGTGTAACTGATACTGGGCAGAATCGGGAAAAGCGAATAGGTAAGCGCCCGGTAACTGGCAATTGTTACCTCCTGGCCGGTGGCTGCATCAACAACCCGTTGCCGCTGCGGCCGGATCTCGGCGGCGTAGGGATTGGGGCGGTTATAGGTATTGTAAGTGGACAGCGTCAGCCGGTGTTCCCGATTGGCTCGCTTCTTCCCCGTCCAGGATTTGGTGGCGCCCAGGTTCAGTACGTGAAATGGGGGCAGGCGGGCACCGTTATAGTCTCCCCACTGATAGTAGAAGGCGGAAATGGCAACGGGGGCGGTAAAGCGATGACCCGATTGGTAGATAAATGCCAGGTTCAACCGCCAGTTTCGGGGAAGTTTCTGCGAAGCCGTGATGCCGATATCATGGGTACGGTCAAAGGCGAAAGGAAACCACGCTCCGTTGTTTACCTGCGCGTACTGCCGATCCGAGCGGCTCAGGGTGTAGGCTACACTGTAGGAGAACACTTCGGCTTCGCGCTTGACGTATAGCTCCAACCCTTCCACTTTGCCGTTGCCCCCGCCGATGACATTCTCAGGAAAACGCCGTACGAAGTCATCGTCTCGCTCCTCCCCCGGATTCAGGCGGACCAGGTCATCCAGATACTTCCGGAACAGATCGACGGACCATTGCAGTTTTCCGTGCCGGCCGGCTACGCCGACGGCCAGTTGTTCGGAACGCTCCGCGGGAAAACGATCCCCGGCAAGCAAATACAGCTCGTTCGGGAAGATGGCCACCTCCGGCGTAAGTTGGTGGACATACTGTACGTGCCGGTCGTAAGAGCCGTGTATAAAGAACCCACCGACCGGATTGACCGAGAGGCGCAGCCGCGGCTCGACGTTACGGGGCACGGCAAATCCTAATCCGCTCATACGCATACCCACCATCAGCTGGATTCGATCCCGGGCCAGGCGCAGGTCGGCGGATGCATAGGCGGCCAGTTCAACCGTATCCTGTTCTACCTGGCGGGCAAACAGCACCAGTTCCTCATCGGAAATGATTTCGTCGGACACGCTCGCCCGGAACAGGTGACCGTGGGCGGTTAATCCACCATAAGCGTCGAGGTGCGCACCGATGCTGCGGGCGAATTCCGTGTTGAGCGAAACGTCGTTAAGGTCATTGATGAGCAACCGCTTGGCAGCGTCCAGCGGGAAGGACTGTCCGGGCTTCAGAAACTGTTGCTGTCGGTTTTCATACCGGTAGTTGAGGTACTGGGCGGAGTTGGTCCATACACCGCCGCCCGGAGCCCGGTATTGGTGCTTGACGGTAAACGACCGATTCCCCCAGCCAAAATCATTGGTGACCACGTCGATCCCGTAATCCTCCTGGTCCCAGCCATCGTCCCCACTCAGGAAGGCGGAGGCCGTCACGACGTGTCGTCCCGCTTCACGGCGAAACTTCCCTGCGACATCGTAAAGCCCCACGGTGCTGAATGCACCGTGTTCATTGCGCTTGTGGGACCCGGAAGTGCTCAGATTGTAGAGTAAGATCGGATAGGAATACCTGCCATTGAGCAGAAAAGAAGACTTCTCCCCCACCGGACCCTCCAGACCGGCCTGCAGGGTTCCCAGGCCGAGGGTATAGGATTGGGAAAATCGGTCGCGGCGGCCTTCCTTCAGAATCACGTCCACTACGCCGCTGAGACGTCCGCCGTAGCGGGCCGGCACTCCGCCCTTGTAGACGGTGACCGTTTTAGTGGCGAAGGAGGGAAGCGCGGACAGAAATCCGCCAATGTGGTTGACGTTATAAATGCGATTACCATCGACCAGCAGATCCGTTTGGTTTGGATTCCCTCCCCGAATATTGAGGGCTGCCGTGCCCTCGCTGCCTCCGCTTATGCCCGGCAACAGGGTGAGACTCTTAAGCAGGTCGACTTCCCCGAGGATGGCCGGGGTGCGTTCCAGTTCGGCGACCGACGGTCGGAGAACCGTTGCCGAGGGGGCAGGATTAGCGGAAGTAGCCCTCACCTCAACGGTTGGCAAATCGGCGTTAGGAGTCAGGTCAATCCGGTTCGGTCGGTCGGGATCCAACCGCAGCAGCGACAGCGCCCTAGGTTGGTAGCCAACGTAGCTGAAGTACAGCGAGTCACCCGGCCGGATGCTGTCGATGCGTACAGTGAAGTATCCGCTCGCATCGGCGGTCGCGGACGGCAAATTACCGTTGGCGCGAATGCTGGCGAAGGGCAGGCTTTCGTGGGTCAGGCTGTCTCGGACAATGCCCTGCAGGGATTGCTGCCCGAAAAGTATCGTGCCGCAAAAGACGAGCACCAACCCGAAAGTCCACCTTGTGGGTGCTTTACTGCAGGATGAATAGGTCACCGACGTAGTGTTCAAGGATGACGAAATAGCCTAAACCACCGGTCATATTCGTTGGTATGGAGGATGGCGCTCCTGCATATATGCCGGAGACCGTTAGATCCTGTGCGGTCACGGTCTCGTAGAAGCGGAGGTACTCTGCGGGGTACCGCGTAATATTGACGGTAAAGGAACGATCGATCGGAAAGCCTACGGGCCGTTGATCAATGGCCGGTCCGGGTTGCACGAATACCTGCTTCCCTCCCGCAGTATTGAGCGGGATGCGCCAGTCGGCTACGGGGCCATTTATGCCCCACAACCAATCATTATATACACTCCTACTATCCCGAAAATCAAAATCCAGGTACAGATAAAGCAAATCTTCCCGTCCTCCTGTATAATCGTAGTCAATCGCTATTGTATCAATGGTAAGTGCTTTACGCTGCCTGGAGCCCGTTACTGTATCGGTTACCACGGTTTCGATACTCAGATTCTGCAGGTTGCGATTAAAAACTACCGCTTCGCTACTGACGGTAGGAAAACCAGCGGCCTCCACTTCGATGCGGTACACCGCCCCATCTTGTAGCTGCAGCGAGTCCGGGCTGATATGCTTGCTTGCAGAAAATGGACACCGACCACTAGGACCTACTTCACCACAGTTGGATCCGTAAATCAATGAGTAGAGAAGCGTCGTCTCCAGGCTATCGTTTCGGTAGAGCTTTACCATTGCGCTGGGGACGCCGTAATCGATCGTATCTGCATCGAGCGGGAGCAGCTTGCTGATAAATACCTCGGCGGGAGCTCCGTCGATCAGGTAGGCAAGCACCACCAGCTGGGGGTCAACCGGCTCGCTTGGCAGTATGATATCGCGTTCCACGCACCGGGTAAACAGAAGGCCCGCAACTAGCAGCCCCAATATCAGGCTTATCCGCATAGCATAAAAGTCAGGGTGTAGGTGTGCGCGCTTCTGCAAAAAAGAAGAACCGCATAGGTGAAAAATTCGGTCCGAGCAGCAGGACCATTGCAAATTAGCAATAGTTATCTCTTTGGTGATGGAAACGTATTCCCGGCTCCTGAGGTACGTGAAAGAGAACCCGCTAAGTGATATGAAGGTAGGTTTTCGCAGTGCGCCCCCTACACCTCCTGCAGCTCCACCAATTTCCGGTAAGCCCCACCCCGCTCCAGCAGCTCCCCGTGGGTGCCGCGTTCGATGATGCGGCCCTGGTCCATCACCGCGATCAGGTCGGCGTTCTGAATGGTACTAAGGCGGTGGGCGATCACCAGGGCGGTGCGGTTCTGCAGCAGCCGCTGCAGGGCTTCCTGCACCAGCCGCTCCGACTCGCTGTCGAGGGCCGAGGTAGCTTCGTCTAGAATGAGAATATCCGGGTTGCGCAGTACCGCCCGGGCAATGGTGAGCCGTTGCCGTTGGCCGCCGCTGAGCTTGTTCCCCCGGTCGCCGATGTTGGTCTGATACCCCCCGGGGGTAGCCACGATGAAGTCGTGCGCATTGGCAATCCGGGCGGCTTCCTCCACCCGATCGGGCGTCACGTCC
Source organism: Neolewinella xylanilytica (assembly GCF_002934605.1). Classification (GTDB taxonomy): domain Bacteria; phylum Bacteroidota; class Bacteroidia; order Chitinophagales; family Saprospiraceae; genus Neolewinella; species Neolewinella xylanilytica. The sequence goes on along the minus strand of NZ_PTJC01000006.1, from coordinate 738,239 downwards.
GATAGCCCGAAAACGATGTTGTTGTAGATCGAGTCATTGAAAAGAATGGCTTCCTGGCTGACGATACCGAACCGGTTGCGCAATTCCCGGATGGGATAGTCCCGCAGGTCCTTCCCGTCCAGGGTGATGTACCCCGTGGTCGGATCGTAAAAGCGCGGCAGCAGGTCCGCGATGGTGCTCTTCCCTCCCCCGCTGGCTCCGGCCAGGGCAACGATCTTGCCGGTGGGAATAGCCAAATTAATGCCGTGGAGGACATCGATCCCGTCGGGCCGGTAGCGGAAACCGACGTCGTGGAATTGGATTCCGCTTTGCACCTGCGCCCCGTCGCCCACCTTTGGCCGCTCGTTAACGGAAGTCGGAATCAGCAAGGGGTTCTGTACGGCGAGTACCTCTTCCACCCGTTCCAACGCCCCCAACCCCTTTTGCACGTTGTACCAGGCCTTGGAAAAGTTCTTGGCCGGGTCGATCACCATGTAGAAGGCGAAAATGAAGGCGATGAACGTTCCCGCTTCCATGGTGCCCGCGAATACCTGGCGAGAGCCGTAAAGCAGCAGTATTGCTACGGTCGCGATGCCCAGAAACTCCGTTAGCGGACTGGAAAGATCGCGCCGCCACAGCAGCCGGGTCAGGCTGTAGCGGTAGCTGTCGTTCAGCTCGGCAAAGCGGCCCGACTGGTAGCCCTCGGCCCCGAAGGATTTGATGATGCGGAGTCCGCCCAGGCTCTCTTCCGTGCGGCTGACGATTTCGCCCAGTTTCTCCTGTACCACCCCGCTGCTTCGCTTCAGCCGCTTGCCGACCCCGCCGATGACCACCCCGGTAAATACCATCAGGCCGAAAACGAAGAGGGTTAGCGAGGGGCTCACGAAGATCATGAAGGCCAGCGAGCCGATGATGATGAAGGGCTCCCGAAAGATGGCCTCCAGCACGTTCAGAATGCTGCTCTCCACCTCCTGCACGTCGCCGGTGATCCGGCTCAGGAGATTGCCTTTGCGCTCCTCGGTGAAGTAGCCCAGGGGGAGGTGTAAAAGGTGGGTGTAGAGCTCGTTGCGCAGATCGCGGATGATGCCGTTGCGCACCGGAGCCATGAAAAAGAGCGCCAGGTAGCGAAACAGGTTCTTGAGCAAAAAGGAAAGCAGCAGGAAGGCGCAGATGTAGGTGAGGGCCTGCTCCCTGCCCTGCTCCCGTATCCACTGCGTCACGAGGTAGCCGCCGTACTGTTCCAGGTCATCCAGCGAATCAATGGCTTCCGGAGCGGCCAGTACCGGCTCGGTCTGTTCGAACAGCAAGTTGAAAAAGGGCTGAAAGATCGGGATGGACACCACCGTGAACGCCGCCGTCAGCACGTTGCAGGCGATGGCGATCGCCACCAGGCCGCGGTAATTACCCATATAGCCGAGGAGGCGGCGGAAGGAATGCATGGGGCAAAAGTACGGCAGTCTGCCCGTCCGTAGACCCGGATGTCGATGGCCCGGCTTTCCGGAACCCCTTTATCGTTTCCCCCTTCCCCAAAGGACCTTTACCTTGCCGCCGATGAAAGTGCAACGCTCAACCTACGATTTCCTGCGCGACCTGGCGGCCAACAACGACCGCGACTGGTTTACGGACCACAAACCGCGCTACGAGGCCGCGCGGGCGAACGTGTCGGACTTCGCCGAAGCCCTGCTGGAACGCCTCCGGAAGACCGACGTGATCAGCACGGAAAGCGGGCGCAAGTCCCTGTTCCGCATCTACCGGGACGTCCGTTTCAGCAAGAATAAGCTCCCGTACAAAACTAATATCGCCGGGAGCTTCGAGCGCGATGGATTGCTCCGCCGCGGCGGCTATTACTTCTCCCTTTCCCCGGAGCGGAACATGGTCGGTGGTGGCTTCTACGGCATCGAGCGGGACGACCTGAACCGGATCCGGCAGGAGTTGGCGGCGGACGCGGGTGCGCTGCGGGCCATTTTAGCGGACAAGGAATTTGGCAGGCAATTCAGTGCCCTCCGCGGCGAGCAACTTAAAACGGCACCGCAGGGCTACCCCCGGGACCACCCCGATATCGATCTGCTACGCTACAAGCAGTTCTACGCCGCCCGCGAATTCTCCGAAGCCGAGGTACTGGACCCCGGCTTCATCGATCGGGCGGAGGACGTACTTCTGGCCCTTCGCCCCTTCTTCGATTACTTTAGCGAGGTACTAACTACCGATGCTAACGGCGAAAGGCTGGTCTGACGATGCGGCTGGGCTACGATAGCAAACGACTGTTTCGCAACTTTACCGGCTTGGGCAATTACAGCCGTACGACCCTGTGGAACCTGGTTGCGCATTACCCTGACGAAGCTTACCACCTGTATACGCCCCCCTTCGGTGAAAACCCGGTCACGACGCCTTTCCGGACCCTGGCGAACGTGGACGTACACACCGCCCCGTTCAAGTCCACGGCGTCCCTCTGGCGAAGCTATGGTGTAGTCCGGGAGCTGAAACGACACCGTATCGAGCTATACCACGGTTTAAGCCACGAGCTGCCGCTGGGGCTGCAAGCTGCCGGCATTCGATCAGTGGTAACCGTTCACGATTTGATCTTTCGCACCCACCCGCAGCTGTATCCCCTCATTGATCGGACGATCTACCACCTGAAGACCCGTTATGCTTGCCGGACCGCCGATCGGGTGGTGGCGATCAGCGAAGCCACGAAATCTCAGATCGTAGCCGAGTACGGTATCCCCGCCGAAAAGATCGATGTTGTTTACCAAAGCTGTGATCCGCTGTTCTTCGACGATCGGACGGTGGATATGGCCCGGTTGCGGCAGCGCTATACCCTCCCCGACCGGTACCTCCTCTTCGTCGGAAGCATCACCCGCCGGAAGAACCTGGAAATCGTGCTGGAGGCCTACACCCAACTGGATGATCGGCACCGGCTACCCATCATCGTAGTGGGTCGGGGCAGCAAACACCGGGCCGAGTTGGAGCGCCATCGGGCTTTCGGTACCGCCAGTCCTTACCTACACTGGATAGACGACCTGTCCGACGATCTGGCCCTCAAAACCCTCTACCGCAACGCGACGGCCCTGATCTACCCCTCCCTCGCGGAAGGTTTCGGGCTACCGGTCGTGGAAGCGCTGTTGAGCCGTACGCCGGTGATCACTTCCGACCGGTCTTCCCTACCCGAAGCCGGAGGGCCGGACTCGCTCTACATCGATCCCACCGACGCCGCCACGGTAGCCACGGCGGTAGCCCGGCTGCTCGATGACCCCGACTTAGCGCAACAAATGCGGGAAAAGGGGTACCATTACGCCCTAAACCGCTTCGGCCCCACCGCTACCGCTTCCTCGATGATGGGCGTTTACCGTAAAATTCTTGCTAGATGAGTGCCCCCTCGCCTTCGGTGTTGGTCATTTCGGATTACCGCGACAGCCTCAATGCCATCCGCCCCGAGGGGCAATGGTGGATACGGTTGTCCCGAGACTACGGCTACCGGATTACAATAATGACGCCGCGGCGGGACGCCAACTACCTGGAGGAACTGGAAGCCGCCGGCGTACGCATCATCGACTGGCACCCGGAAAGCAAATTCGGCCGCCGGGATAGCGACCGCATCCGCCGTGAACTGGACGAAGGGCACTACGATATGCTCCACCTGTTTAACAGCAAAGCGGTGGCCGCCGGCCTGCGAGCGGCGCGCGGCTGGTCGGGCAAGGTGGCGACCTACCGGGGCTACTGCGGCAACGTACACTGGTGGGACCCGACCGCCTACCTCAAACACCTCAATCCCCGCGTAGACCTCATCACCTGTGTCAGTCAGGCCGTCAAGGACGACCTGGACGGGCAGCTGTTCTTTGATTCCGAGAAGACGGTGGTAGTCAGCAAGGGGCACGATCCCGCGTGGTACGCCGACGTTGCGCCCCTGGACCTGCACCGGGAATTCAATATTCCCGCCGGGCGGCTGGTATTGATCGTCGTGGCGAACGGGCGAACGATGAAGGGGATGGAGTACCTCGGTACCGCTATTCGCCGATTGCCCGCCGAAATGCCCCTTCACCTGCTCTTCGTGGGCCGTGACCTGGACAACAACGACCTGCGGGCGGACCTGGCCGACAGCCCCTACCACGATGAGGAAGATTTCACCTTCGCCGGCTGGCGGCCGGACGTGCTTCGCCTGATCGCCGCCGCGGATATGAGTTTACTCCCCAGCGTGAAGGGCGAGGGACTGAGTAAAGTACTGCTGGAATCGATGTTCCTCGGGCGGCCAACGATCATGACGGACATTGGCGGGAATCGCGGCCTCGGCATCGATGGGGAAACGGCCCTCATCGTTCCGCCCCGGGACGAATACGCCCTGGTGGAGGCCATTGTCCGGCTCGTCGAAGACAGCAGCCTGCGCGAGCAATTAGGCCCGGCGGGGGCGGCCTTCGTGTCCCGACATTACCGGAGCGAGCAGTCGGCGCGGGATCTGGACCGGGCGTACCGACGCTTACTGGTGCAGTAAGCGGGTCCAAAGCCGGTTTTCGCATTTCATGCTTGCTGCTTACCTTAGGCCATTAAACTACGATCATGTATAAGCCATACCTCAGTGCCTTCTGCGCACTGACCTTGTTAGCCTGCGGTGACAATGTCAACCGGCTGGAATCGGGTGAACAGTCCGGGACCGCCGAAGAACTCGCCCGCACGGAGCAGCCCTCCGACCATGCCGGGGGCGACTGGACTAATTTGCTCGTCGACGGCGATTTGGAGCCCTGGCATTCCTACAACCAGGATGCAGCGGGAAGCGCCTGGAAAGTTGATGATGCAGGGGTACTTTACCTCGATACTTCCAACAAGGGAGAGCACGGCGTAGTGGGCGGTGGCGACCTGACCACCGATGAAAGCTATTCCAACTACGAACTAGAGCTGGAGTGGAAGATCGGGGAATGCGGGAACAGCGGACTCATTTACAACGTGAAGGAAAGCGCCGACCTCGAATCATCCTACTATACCGGTCCGGAAATGCAGATCCTGGATGACAGCTGCCACCCCGATGCCAAGATCGTGACCCACCGCTCCGGCGATCTCTACGACATGATCACCGCAGACCCCGTGAACGTCAAGCCGGCCGGAGAATGGAACAGCATCCGCCTGGTGGTCACCGACGGGCACGTGGAACAGTGGCAGAACGGGGAACTGGTCGTAGCCTACGACAATACCGGAGACGAATGGGACGCCATGATCGCCGAATCCAAGTTCAAAAACTGGGAGCAGTTCGGCCAGTATACTTCCGGCAAGATCAGCCTGCAGGACCACGGCGACCCGGTGTGGTTCCGGAACATTCGCATCCGCCAGCTGGATGCCAAATAACAACTACTCTCAAACTTAAAGTACCACATCATGTACGTAGACTCCAACGATGGAGGCGTAGCCAAGGCTGCGACCCGGCAATATAAAATTCCCGAAAATCGGGACAAACTCTTTCTGGCCAGCTGTATAGCACTGATCGTCACCTCCATGACCTTTGCCATTCGGGCGGGTATTTTGACGGATCTGGCCCGGGATTTTGGCCTAGCGGACAGTCAGCTCGGCTGGATTAACTCCATGGCTTTCTACGGATTTCCGATCGCCATGTTGGTGGGGGGTGCCGTTTACAATAAAGTCGGACCGAAGAATCTTCTAATCATGGCCTTCATCAGCCATATGATTGGATTGGTCCTGACGATGTTGGCCGGCGGATTTTGGGGACTGATCATTTCGACCTTCTTTATCGGGTTCGCCAACGGGTCGGTCGAAGCAGCCTGCAACCCTTTGATTGCGGACATGTATCCGGACAAGCAAACCAGCATGTTGAACAAGTTCCACGTTTGGTTTCCCGGCGGTACGGTGATTGGTTCGCTTATTGCTTTTGCGCTGACGGGCATCGTGGGATGGCAAATCCTGATCGCTACGATGATCATTCCCACTATCATCTACGGGGTTATGGTATTCGGACAAAAGTTCCCGAAGACCGAGAACCTCGTCGGAGACATGACTACCAACCTTTCCGGCATCTTCACTTTTCTATTTATCGCGGTAGCGCTCATTATGACGATGACGGCTACTACTGAGTTTGGGGCCACCCAGTGGGTGGAGCGCATCTTAGGTAACGCCGGAGCAAACGCCATGCTGCTGCTGGCCATGACAGCGGGAATTATGGCCACCGGCCGCTTTTTCGCCGGTCCGTTAATCCATCGGTTCAATTCGGTAGGCGTCTTGATTGCCTCGGCCGTTCTCTCCGCCGCCGGTCTTTACATGCTGAGCATGGTTACCGGCCCGATGGTCTACGTCGGCACCGCCGTATTCGCCCTGGGTCTATGTTACTTCTGGCCGACTATGTTGGGTTTCACCGCGGAATATATCCCTAAGTCCGGCGCGCTCGGTCTATCCCTAATTGGCGGAGCGGGCATGCTCGGAGCCGGTATCTGGAACCCCATCATTGGTGGCTGGATCGACAGCGGACGGCAGGAAGCTTACGCCAGGGGCCTCGAGGGGGCAGCTGCGGAGCTGGCCACCGGCCAGGAGACACTAGGGTCAATCGCGATCTTTCCGACGATCCTGATTCCCATATTCATCATCCTGTACATCTACATCAAACGACAGAAGGGCGAAGTGCCGGCGGACGAAGCCGTACTGAATCCGGATGCCATGTCCGCACCCGGGTCCGCTCGTTAAGGATAAGTTCGGAGCCTCCTCTCCCCTGTTTGGTTGTTCGACGTCTGAAGACCGATACCAGCCCGCTCGGATGTTAGCATCCGAGCGGGCTTTCTTTTGCCAGTTTCAGAAGCCGTCAGCTTGGCTCTTTGAACCGGACACGACGGACAAAGCCGGGTTCGCATCCCGCATTCCGGACCGAGATAGCAATCCACGGTCGAGCACCAGCCGGGCCTAGATAGCGACCCACTTCGTTCGACTTGCGGATGCAGTAGCAATTCGAGACAATCCGTGGTCGAGCGGCCATCCGGCCGAGATAGCAACTCCCTGCTCTCGACCTGGAACGTCTCGCCCCGGGAATCTGGCGGCGAACCTAAATATGCCAAGGTTGGGTGCCTTCCAGACCCAGACACCTCGCTGGCTACATCGCCTAGAGGGGTGAAGAAGTAGCCTAATGTAGGGCTATCGGCTATCAGGAAGCGATTGACCCGATCCAAAACAAGCGCGCCGCTTCCCCGTGTGGGAAAGCGGCGCGTGTTGAATAGGTACGGCTGGTAGTAGCCTAGCCGATAGTAACGTTAATCCAGCGCGTCGGTACGCGTGCCGGCGGAGTAGTTAATCTTTAGCTGGTTGCTTTTACGCAGCTTGGTTTTGACGTCCTGAACGATACCCATCGTCACCTCGCCGTCCACCCGTAGGGAGGAAGTGATGCGAGAGCGCTTGGCTTCCGGCAGCTTCACTTTGTGTTGTTCGAGGAACAGGGGAATGTCGTCGACGGTGGAGATCTTATCCCCTAATTGGATACGGGGAGAGGTGCCGTAGACGCTCTGGAACTGGGTGGTGGGGCGGCCAATGTAGATGTAGTTGACCAGTGACTTTTCGTCGAGTTTCGTTAGCTGGGTTGCTTCGGGGGTGTTGACCTGTAACTTGAGATCGGAGTCCCGAAGTACGGTTACCATCATGAAGAAGAAAAGCAGCATGAAGATGATATCGGGCAAGGAGGCCGTGGAGATCGCGGGAGAGGACTTACCGCGCTTTTTACTGAACTTAGCCATGGTAGAGGTTTAATTTTTATCGGTGCTATTAGACAGATGCAACCGGGAGCCGGTTTGGTGGGTAAAAGAAAACGGGCCGGCCAGGATCTGACCGGCCCGCGGGTTAAACCTAGTTTTCTTCACCAAAGTTGGTAGGCTCGGCTTCGGAGAGAACCATGGGTATCTCATCACGGATAGCTTTACGCTGCGCAAAGGGCATCTCTTCGGAGTAGGGCTCACCGTAGCGCCGCTGGGACAATTCGCTCCAGAGCTCGTCGTAAGCACCCTTCAGCTCGTTGTAGACGGCCAGGTAGGTATCGTAATCCGTACCCCGGTCGTTCTTCAAGGAAATGATCGCGTTCTTAGGTCCTTCGGCAAGATCGGGGCGGTTGGCAGGGTTCATGATGAACTCTTTGGCGCGCTCCCGCAGCTCGCCGATGCGGGCGGGCTCGTCGCGCACCAGCAATTGGTTATCGGCGTTGACGAGAACCGAAAAGACGTTGCGTTCCTTCAGCTTGGTAATATCGGGCTCCTCATCCGACCACGGCGGCAACTTGACGAGGATACCTTTGTCTTCAGCGATGGTAGTGGTGACCAGGAAGAAGATCAGCAGCAGGAAGGCGATGTCCGCCATCGAGCCTGCATTGATCTCGTTATTCATCCGGTCTCTCGTTTTGGTCTTAGCCATGATCTTAGTGTTTGTTGAGGGTTGGATTATTTAAACAGTCCCCGGATACCGAACACGATCAGCGTCAGGATAGCCAGGCCGATCATCACCACGGCGGTGATAATGGATCCACTGATAAATTTGAGGTTTCCTGGAGTAATGGTCGCTTCCTGCGAGGTCTCAAACTTCTCGATGGCATTGGCGATCTCGGGGTCGGTTACCTCACCGCTAGCCGTGGAGTAGCCAATGAAAAGGATCAGCAGCAACACCACCAGTCCGGCGATACCCTTCAGCGAACCCTTGGGATTACTGGCCATCTGAACTACCCCGAAAATCACCGCAACGATGAAGGCCAGGGCGGTAAGGATAACGGAAATGTATATTCCGAAATTGAAGATGCCCGTCTCGTAAGCTTCCGGCGACTTATCATTAGCCAGGAGCATGTCCAGGGTAGTTTCGTCAGCGGAAAAGATCGAAGCAAGGAAGATAATCGTAATCAGCACTCCAATCCCGAAAGCCAGCGCTTGGCCGTATTTGTTCAAAAATGAATACATATTTGATTGGATTTTGCGAGTGGCAGATTATACGCGGGGACGGGTCGTAGTCGTGAAGGTGTTGTTGGTCGCCATGATGTCTACCAGGGCAATGGAAGCGTCTTCCATACGGTTAACAATACCATCGATCTTATTGACGATGTAGTTATACAGGATTTGTAGGATAATGGCAACTACCAGACCGAATACCGTCGTAAGCAGGGCCACTTTAATACCACCGGCTACAACCGCGGGGCTAAGGTCACCTACCGTTTCGATACGGTTAAAGGCCTGGATCATACCGATTACCGTACCCATGAAGCCAAGCATCGGGGCAATGGCGATGAAGAGCGAGATCCAAACGAGGCCGCGTTCCAGCAAACCCATTTGTACGGAACCGTAGCTTACGATGGCCTTCTCTACGGCATCGGGGCCTTCACTGCTGTGACGCAGTCCTTCGTAAAGGACGCTGGCGGTGGGGCCGGGGGTGGACTTTGCAACCTCCTTAGCACCTTCGACGTCACCGGCTTCGAGCCGCTCACCGATGCGCGAAAGCAACTTGTCGGTATTGGTAGAGGCAAGGTTAAGCGTGATGATCCGCTCGATGCAGAAAGCAAGGCCAAGGATAAGACAGATCAGTACGATTGCCATGAAGCGCCAGTCTCCATCGATGAACTGCTTCTTCAAGACCTGGAATCCTTCGGAATCCTGGGCTGCCAGATCAGCGGCAGAAAAGGCTACCAGCGAAAGAACCGCCAGTGTTTTAAATAAATGTCGCATAGCCGTATTTGAGGTTTAACGAATAATTTGCGTGATGATAAGCTGAAGACACCACACCGAACCGGTGCGGGGTGCTGCGGAGAAGAAGGGATTCGAACCCTCGATACGGGGTTACCGTATATACGCTTTCCAGGCGTACCTCTTCAACCACTCGAGCACTTCTCCGTATAAATTTTCAATCGCTGACCGCCATCCATTGATGGGTCACTGAAAGTAGACCGGTGTAGAGGTTGGCGTTTCCATTCTAAATAATGGACTTTTCTTCCCCCTCTCCGCTACGACTTTGGCCCAAGATAGCTTTCTCCGTTGAGAAAAGCGGCGACGGAAGCCCTAGCCAAGAACCGCGGTCGCAGACGCAAAAATTGTAAAAACGTTCAACAAAACAAAATTTTTATCTGCCTCCCGGAAAATAAGCTACCCCATTTATGCGTAAACAGCAGCTAGTCAACCGGCATCGCGCATCGGAAATCGATCCAGGTCGAATAGCCGACGGGCATTGGTGGTGGTTAGCCGGGCAATCTCCTCCGGCGGGGCCTCCCAGGCCGCCGCAATTTGCCGGGCAACCAGGGGAAGATAAGCGCTTTCGTTCCGCTTCCCCCGGTAAGGAGATGGCGCAAGATAAGGTGCGTCGGTCTCTAATACTACCCGATCCCGGGGCATCCACTGAATTACCTCCTGTATTCCACCGTTTTTAAACGTTGCCACCCCTCCGATACCCAGGTAAAACCCTAAGTCAACCGCGCGGCGTGCTTGGCTGACGTCCCCCGTGAAGCAATGAAAAACGCCCCTCAGCTTGGGATTGCCTATACCCTCAAGGATTTCCAGCAAGTTGTCTATGGCATTCCTCGCGTGAATACTGATGGGCAGATCGTACGCAATGGCCCACTCGCACTGACGAAGGAAGGCCTCTTCCTGTTGCCGCTGGAAACTTGCGTCCCAGTAAAGGTCCATACCGATTTCCCCAATCGCGACCCAGGGCCTGGCTGACAAGTAGCGTTCTACCGCTGCCAGCTCTTCCTCGAAATCGTCCTGTACACTCACCGGGTGTAGCCCGATCATCGCAAGGCAAAAATCCGGGTACGCTGCCTCCAGCGCCAGCATGGCCTCGTGGCTTCCGCGGTCAATGGCGGGCAACAGCACCCGTTGAATGCCCGCCTGCTTGGCCCGGACGATCATTTCCGGTCGGTCATGGTCGAATTTCGGACTGTACAGGTGGGTGTGCGTATCAATGAACATTTGCGAGTAGATGCCTTCCCGGCTTAACTTTGGTGTATACCTTCACGCCTATGGCGAAAAAGAAATATTACGTCGTCTGGATGGGTCACCGGCCGGGAGTTTACACCGACTGGGAATCTGCCAAGCAACAGATCGAGGGTTACAAAGGTGCGAAGTATAAAGGTTTTCCCGACCCCGCGCAGGCCGAAGCCGCCTTTCGCAAGGGATTCGGATCGTATCTCCAAAAAAGCATCGGTACCGGCACTAAGAAAGGATCCGGTTCCCGGGGCTCGTCCTTCCCCAGCACCGATAAGATCGTCGGAAAAAGCATCAGCGTCGATGCCGCCTGCTCCGGAAACCCCGGGCGCATGGAATACCAGGGAGTGACCACCACTTCGGGCCAACGCCTCTTCCACCGGGCTTTTCCCTTAGGAACCAATAATATCGGGGAATTTCTGGCGCTCGTCCACGCCCTGGCCTTCCTGCAAAAGCAGGCGCAACCCGATCTGCCCATCTATACCGATTCTAAAATCGCCATGGGCTGGATACGGAAGGGAAAGTGTAAGACTACCCTAGCCCGAAATGCGAAAACCGCCGAACTGTACGACCTCATCGACCGCGCGGAGGCCTGGCTAAAGGCCAACACCATCACCAACCCCGTCTACAAATGGAAAACGGAGGTTTGGGGCGAGATTCCCGCCGACTTTGGCAGAAAATAACCTGGCTACGCGAGCGAAGCGAGCCTCTAAAGCAGCGAGCCCCCCCTACCCCCGAATAAACTTCATCCGGTACTTCAGCTCAATATCCCCCTTCCGGATCTTAGCCAGCCTGCGCTTCACCATTCGCTTCTTCAGCGGCGACAACAGTTCGGTGAACAGAATGCCGTCGATGTGGTCGTACTCGTGCTGAATGACGCGGGCGTTCATACCGGTAAAGGTCCGGGTGTGTTGCTGGAAGCTTTCGTCCTGGTACGTGATGGTAATTTCTTCGGGGCGGTCTACGTCACCGGACACGTCGGGGATACTCAGACAGCCCTCGGAATAGCTGCAATCCGCACCGGCTTCCTCGATAATCTCGGCGTTGATGAATACCGAGCGGATGCCCTTATCTGCTTCCCCTTCGGCCTGCATTGGCGCGCTATCCACTACGAAGAGGCGAATGCTTTTCCCAATCTGGGGGGCAGCCAGGCCAACACCGTTGGCTTCTTCCATCGTCTCCCACATGTCGGCAATCAATTGCTCCAACCCGGGGTAATCCTTATCGATGGGCTCGGCCACCTGCTTCAGTACCGGTTGCCCGTAGGCGTAGATCGGTAAAATCATTTTCTATAGTTTGTATTAGGGCGGTGTGCGCCAAAGCTAATTTCTTTCTTCAAGAAAGTCCTGGAGAATAAGGGTAGCGGCGATCCGGTCGACTTCGGATTTATCCCGGCGTCGCTTTTTCTTCATACCCATGGCCAGCATGCTCTCCCGCGCCCGCCGACTGCTTAAAAACTCATCCTGTCGGTGAAGCCGGAGCTCCGGAAAGCGCTTGGCGACCTTGCGTTCGAATCCTACGATCTCTTTCTGGATGGGATTGGCGGACCGGTCTTCGGTCAGCGATTCCCCCACCACGAGATCGCTGACCTCCTCCCGGTCGAGGTAATCCGTCAACCAGTCCAGCAGCTGGTGGGTAGGCACCGTCATCAGCCCCGTGGCAATCAGTTGCAACGGATCAGTTACGGCTACTCCGCACTTCTTCCTTCCGTAATCGATGCCGAGGATGCGCATTGGTATCAGGTAGTTTCCACGGCCAGCTCCCCTTCTGGTTGTTCCTCCTCCTGATGGCTATACTTGCCGATGACCCGGCGCACGCCCCGGCGGCTTTTGTACAGCAACCACAGCATAACCGGGACCACCACCAGGGTAAGGAAGGTGGCGAATACCAGCCCGTAGATCACCGTCCAGGCCATTGGGCCCCAAAGAGCCGTGTTGTCGCCGCCGATGAAAAGCCGGCCGTCCCAGTTGGCAACAAAACTGAAGAAGTCGAAGTTGAAGCCGACCGCTAGTGGGATAAGCCCCAACACGGTAGTAATCGCGGTAAGCAACACCGGCCGCAAGCGGGTTTCCCCCCCCTCGATGATCGCATCGCGAATGTCATCCATATCCAGTTCGGAAATCTTCTCCAGCCCCCGTTCCTCTACTTTTTCTCGCATCAGCAAGGTCGTATAGTCGATCAGCACGATAGCGTTGTTCACTACCACCCCGGCCAGGGAAATGATGCCTACCCCGGTGAATACGACAGAAAACGTCCCCCCGAAGAAGAAGTAACCCAGCAGTACGCCGATCGTGGACAGAATGACCGAAGTCAATATAATGAAGGGGGAACTGATGCTGTTGAACTGGGCAACGATGATGATAAAGATCAGGAACAGCGCGAATACGAAGGCCCCCAACAGGAAGCCGACATCTTCTTGCTGCTGCTGCTGCTCGCCGGTAAACTCGTAGCTGTAGCCCTGGGGAAAGTCGTAGTTTTCCAGCGCGGCGGTGATCTCCGGAATGATCTCGTTGGCCGTATAGCCGTCCAGTACGTTGGAACTCACGGTAATCACCCGGTCCAGGTCCTTCCGCTTAATCGCGCTGTAGGTACTGCTGTACTGGACCTCGGCCACCGTACTGATCGGCACCTGGGTAATCCGGCCGGTGGCGGGATCGCGGAAGGTAACGCGCTGGTTCAGCAGGTTCTGGACCTGGTTGCGGTCACCCTCGTTCAGCCGGATGATGATCGGGTATTCATCCTCCCCCAGTTTGTAGGTGCTGATCTCCCGGCCGTACACCGACGTGCGCAGCGCCGAGGCGATTTGGCCGGTGGACAGGCCGTAACGGCGCGCAGCCTCCCGGTTGACGTTCACCAGTAACTCCGGTTTGCCGAGTTTGATGTCGGCGGAAAGTTCCTCAATTCCCGGAATCCCCTGACGGTTGATGTAGTTGATAATATCGTCTCCGAGCGGAACCAGGCGCTCGACGTTATCCCCGGTGATCTCGAGGTTGATGGGCTTTCCGGTAGACGGACCGCTGGCATTCTGATCCACGCTGACCTTCACGCCGGGCAGGCCGCGAACCTCCTGCCGAATCTCCTCCATGATGTCGGTGGTGCTCACCCCACCCCGATCGCGAAAGGGAACGAAGGTGACGGTTATGCGGGCTTTGTTGGGCGTTACGCCGGGCTCCGGCGGCGCGCTCGGATCCGCGGTGTTTTCCCCCACCTGCGTCAAGACGGCTTCGACGATATCTCCGTAGGGCTCGAGCAAAGCGAGCAACCGCTGCTCCAGGGTTTTGGCCACATCATCGGTCGCGGAGATATCCGTACCCAGGGGAAGTTCGACGAAAGCATTGACGTACAGGGGGTCCGCACTGGGGAAAAACTCGATCTGCGGCGGCTTAATGGCCGTCAGCACCAACGCGATCAGCAGCAGTGCGATGGTTCCCCCGAAGATGGACTTGCTGTAGCGAAGAGAAAAGCCGATCGATCGGTTGTACTGGTGCTCCAGCCAGGGCAGAAAGCGGTCCTGAAAGATGAAGGACGCCGGGCGCAGGAGAAAAAAGTAAACCAGGGTGGTTAGGGTGGAAATCACCATCAGGTTGAACAACCATACCGCGCCCACCACTAACCCGATCACTCCGACGAGCATTAATATCCCGGCGAGGAACAGGGTGTTGCGCACTTTGCGGCGACGTTGTCTCCGGGTATCGGCGCGCTTATCCACCTCCATGAACTGACTGGCAAATACCGGGTTGATGACCAGCGCCACGATGAGCGAACTGACCAGGACGAGGATCAGCGTAATCGGAAAGTATTTCATGAATTCTCCCACGATGCCCGGCCAGATCGCCAACGGCAGGAACGCGGCCAGCGTAGTGGCCGTGGAAGCAATAATGGGCCAGGCAACTTCACCGGCACCGTATTTAGACGCCCGTTCCGCACCCTCCCCGAGCTGGCGGTAGCGGTAGATGTTCTCGACGATGACAATCCCGTTGTCCACCAGCAGTCCCAACGCCAGAATCAGGGCGAAAAGCACCACGATATTGAGGGTTACCCCACTGAGCCAAATCCACAGGATACCCATCAGCATCGATAAGGGGATCGCGATGCCGACGAAAAGCGCGTTGCGTAAACCCAGGAAAAACAGCAATACCACTACGACCAGGATGACCCCGCTGATGATGCTGTTCTCCAGGTTTTCCACCTGGTCGCGGGTGTTGTTCGACTGGTCGTTAAAGTAGGTGATGCTCAGGTCTTCCGGAAAGCTTTGCTGGATTTCCGCGGCCGTCTCCTTCAGCGCGTCGGTGGTGCTGAGGAGGTTTTCTCCGCTCTTTTTGATCACTTCCAGGCTGATTACGGGTAAGCCGTCCGCCCGGGCAATACTGGTGGGGTCCTCGTAACCAAAGGTGACGTCGGCCACGTCGCGCAGGTAAACCAGTCGCTGGTTTTCCCGCTTAATGACGGTTCCGGCCAACTCGCGGGCATCGTCGAATTCACCAACCACCCGGATGGCGCGGCGAACGCCGTTGTTGACAATCTCACCGCCCGATAACGTCAGGTTTTCGCCCGATACGGCGTTTTCGATGTCCTGAAAGCTGATCTCCAGGCTTTCCATTCGCTGGACGTCCACGGCGATTTCGATTTCCCGATCCTGGACCCCCTTCAGGTTGACGGCGCTGACGCCGTCTACATCTTCCAACGCGTCCTGCATGTCCTCGGCGTAGCGGCGGAGTTCGTCCGGCGGATAATCGCCACTGACATTGATGGTAATGATGGGGATCTTGGCCGTATTGATCTCCTGAACCACCGGATCCGTATCGAGGTCGGAAGGCAGCTCCGGTCGGGCCAGGTCAATGGCGTCCTTCACTCTTCGCGTCGCCTCGTCTACGTCTTCGTCCGAATTGAATTCGATCGTGATGGAGCTAAAATCCTGGATACTCGTCGAAAGGATGGTCTTGACACCGTCGACGCTCTGCAATTCTTTCTCGAGCGGTCGGGTGACCAGCGACTCAATATCGGCGGCGGAGTTGCCGAAGTAGGGCGTATTAACGAATACCTGGGGCAGGTTTACCTCGGGAAATTGCTCCTTCGGCACCTGCACGTAGGCGTACAGCCCGAAAATAAGGATCATGACGGCCAGCAAAAATACGCTGGTTCCGTTCTCGACGGATAGGTTGGTGAGCCCGAAGGTCCGCTTTTGCTGCTTAGCCATTAGTGGTCAGTTTTTCGGGGGCGGCAGTTTCCTGTGGCGAACGGCTCAAGTCGATGGGCTGTCCGTCGGCCAGTCCGCGGGAGCCGTTGGTAATGATGCGGTCGCCAGTCTGTAACCCGCTCGTTACGACTGCGCGGTTGTTGAAACTTTCCCCCGTTTCGATGTAGGTTTTACGCGCCACCGTCTCTCCGTCGGCCTCGTTAGCCGTGAAAACGAAGCGGCGGCCGTCGTTGTCCTGCTGGATGTAGTCCTGGCTGACCACGATCTGCTCGTCGGCGCGGTAGTCCAGTACTTCCACCTGGGCGAGCAAATTGGCCTTCAGCACGTCGATGTACTGGCGCGGCACGTCCAGTTCCACTTCAAAGGTGCGGTTGGCCGGGTCGACGGTACGTCCGATACGCGTAACCGGCGCCTGGAACTCGACTCCGGAGGCTGGCACCCGGACGCGGACGTTATCCCGGAGTTTCACTCGGGAGAGTAGCGATTCCGGCGCATCGGCCACCACCTGAAGGTCGTTGGTGCTGATGATCGACAAGATGGGTGAACCCGGGGCGGCGTTCTCCCCGGTCCGCAACAGCACCTGTTCCACCGTTCCCGTGAGCGGAGCGTAAACATTGCGCTTGTTCGCCTGAATATCGATGGCCTTGATCTGCTGTTGGATCCGCTCGTAATTGTTCTTTGCCTGCAGGTACTGTATCTCGGAACCGATGTTCTGCTCCCACAGCTTTTCCTGCCTTTCGTAAACGGTCCGGGCGAGGTCGGCGGCCGTCTCCAGTTCGGCCCGTTGAGTTTCGGTTCCTTCCACGTCGAGCACGGCTACGAGCTGGCCCTTGCGGATCGGGTCGCCTTCCTCGAAGTTCATCTGTAGTATTCTGCCGGGGATCTCCGGGGTCGCCATGGCACTTTCCGCGGCGCGTACGGTTGCCTGGACCTGGGCGAAGTTGGTGAAGCTGGACGTATCGATGGTTTCGTAGGAAACCAGCGTCGCATTCGGGGCGAAATCAGGGTTGATCTCCGCTAATCGGGCCTCCAGCATTTCCACCTCCTGGGTGAGTTCGCGAAGTTCGGCCCGTCTGCCCTTCAGGACTTCCTGAATCTCCTCGAAGGTTTCCGGTTCGGACTCCTCGGCCGAGGATCCACAACCAACTAATAGGACGGCAAGGCACACAACCGGAACGAAGCGCTGCATGGGGAAATATGTTAGGATAGTTTTCATTGGCCGAGGGCTATGTAAAGGTCTTCTTTGGCGACCAGGGTGTCGTAGAGTGCGTTGAGATAGTTGGCCTGAGCTTCGTAAAGCTGTTGTTCGGCCTGGACCACTTCGATGCTACTACCCACGCCTTCGCGGTATTTGATCTGGGTGGTCTCGTAGATGCGCTGCGCCAGTTCCTGATTCTGACGGGTATTTTCCAGTCGGTCGCGGGCGGCATTGAAGGAGCCGCGGGCGTTGCGGACTTCCAGGTCGATGCTGCGCACCAGGTCGTCGCGCTGATTGACGACCTTCTCCTTATCCAGTCGGGCGCGCTCCAGCCGGGAGCTGCGTCCGCCGAAATCGTAGATCGGAATGGCGGCGGAAAGGCCTACCAGTGCGGTGGGGGCCCAGAAACCATCGCTAAAACTGTCTCCCTGGTACTGATACTGAGCGGAACCGACGAGGCTCAGGCGCGGGAGGTAGGCAGCCTTCTGTAGATCGATGTTGAGATCCTGCAGCGCCAGCGTCTGATCCAACAGACGTACCTCGCTACGCTGCTGGTAGGGAACGTCGCTGCTCAGGGCAGCCGATTCAACCTCGAGCTCCAGGGCCTCAAGATCTTCCGAGACGTCCAGGGGCTGGTTCTCCGGGAAGTTCAGACTGAATTTGAGCGCTCGCAAAGCATTCTCCCGTTGCTGCTCCAGGTCGTTGCGGGTACTGCGCAGGTTATTCAGGCTAAGCACGAGCCGGTCGACATCCAGCTGTTCGACGAAGCCGGCTTCGTACTGGGCCTCCGTTTCCCGCAAGAGTTTTTCCAGGTTGCTGATGTTGCGTTCCACGATTTCGAGATTGGTGGAAGTCAGCAGAACCGGAAAATAAGATTGGGTGACTTGATTGCGAACCTGTCGCTGGGCATCCTCGAGCTGGAGGTTAAAATAGTCGCGACTGGCCCGAGCCGCCCGCAGCCCGACGAAGAAGGAACCGTCGAACAACATCCCGCTGACGTTCAGTCCGCCGGTAAAGTTATTTTTCCGCTGAAACGCGATGCCCTCCGGAGCCGGCGCATTCGGGTCGGGGTTGAGGGCGGCAAAGGCTTCGGGCAGGGGAAGGACGGGTACCTTAAGGTAGCGGGTGTAGTCCAGGGCCGCGGAAATCTGGGGAAAACCGGTACTCAGTTGCTCGCGAATGTTCTGCTCCGCATCCAGTATGTCGACCCGGGCATTGCGGATGCTGTTCGCGTTCTCATAGGCATAATTGACCGCATCCTGGAGCGAAAACACCGGCGGATTGGCCTGCTGAGCCGATAGCCCGAGGCATACGAAAAGCAATACGTAGGTTAATAATGCTTGCATGGTGAGTGATTATGACAGGTCCTCCTGTTGCAGATACGTCTTGACCCGCTCGTAACCGGCCTCGTTGACGATGCCGTTGAAGTGGTAGGTGCTATGCTGGTGGAGAATGAGAGACAACGGACGCTCATGTGCCGGAAAGACCGAGCGGTCCATCACCATGGCGGTCGTTCCCACGAAAAGTTGAGCAATTACTTCGGCGTCGATGTCCGAGCGATAAATCCCCTCGGCGATGCCCCGGTTGAGGTTGTCCTTGACCCGATCCAGAAACACCTGGTGGTGATCCTTTACACGAGAATGAAAGATATCGGGGTAATACTTCTGGAGGTCGTGAACGGCGGTAGGAGAAATCGAGCGCATGGACCGGATGAAGTACCGACTGTTGCGCAGCAGCTCGTCGATGGCGTCCAGGGCCTCGTCGCGGTGCTGATCCAGCACCTTCAGATCCCCGCAGGTTTGCTCCGCCATCACCATTCGAACCAGTTGCTCCTTGTTATCCACTAGCTGATACAGGGTTTTCTTCGACACACCGAGTTCGCGGGCGATATCGTCCATACTCACGCTGCGGATACCAATACGCTTGAATAACTCCCTGGCGGAGTTCACAAGCTTCTGTTGGTCTTCGGTTAATTCCATCCCGCCTAAAACGCCGGAAACTTTAGCGTAGTTGTAAGTTTCCATAGTTTTTTGAGTTTCCTCCGTCACATTTTTTAACGGAACAAAATTCGCGTTGCACCCGCGCTTTGGCGCAAAAGTTCTACCAAAAGTATCTTTGGTACGATGAAATTCTCGAATCTGCGGCAGCGGTTTGGGCGGGGTATCGAAACGACCGCGGAAAGGGAGGAAGAAGACCTCGGCCTTGGTAACAAGATCGCGCGTAAACCCGGCACCCGGCTCATTAACCCCGATGGCACGTTTAACGTAATCCGGCGCGGAAGGTCCGTTTTCGCGCCCTACCAGAACCTGGTCGAGATGTCCTGGCCGCGGTTCATCATCCTTAACCTGCTTGCCTATACGGCCTGCAATCTCCTCTTCGCGCTGGGATTTTACCTGATCGGCACCGATCATCTCAACGGGGTACGGGGCGGACTGACCAACTGGGGAAAGTTCCTGGAATGTTTTTATTTCAGTATTCAGACGTTCACCACCGTGGGCTACGGAGCGATCGCGCCCATTTCGGCGGCCTCAAATACGTTGGCCGCCCTGCTGGCCCTGCTGGGATGGGTGTCACTGGCTCTCGTGACCGGTTTGTTTTTCGCCCGTTTTTCCCGACCCACCCGCATGGTAATTTTTTCGGAGCGGGCCATCTACGCTCCCTACCGGAATGGACTCCCGAGCCTGCAATTCCGGATCGCCAACAAGCGCGATACCAACCTGATCAACCTGACGGCCCGCGTGGTCCTCACCTGGCTGGAAGACGGAGACGGTGACCTGAAACGACATTTTCACCCCCTCAGCCTGGAACGGGATTTCGTCTCGTTGTTCCCGTTGAACTGGACGATCGTTCACCCCATCGATCCGGCCAGTCCGATGCACGGATGGACAAAAGCTGACTACTGCCAGCGATTTTCGGAGCTGCTCGTCACCATCGAAGGGTACGACCGGACGTTCGCCCAGCAAATCACCATTCACAAAAGCTATACCTACGGAGAGATGGAATGGAACGTTCGCTTTGGGCCCATGTACCACGAACGGGAAGCGACCACGGAGCTTTACCTAAGCCGCATCAGTGCTACCGTCGCGGTCGGTGAGGAGGAGTAGCCCGAGGTCGATCAGCGCATCCACGGCCGCCGCCGGATTTTTGCTGAAGGTGCCGGCTCCCCGGTTGGCGAGGAGCGCGGATAGCGAAGCCGACCGGTGGCCCAAAGCGTTGGCCAGGCCGTAGATGCCCGCCGTTTCCATTTCGATATTCGTGATGCGCAGGCCGCGATAGTCAAAACGCCGCAGTACGTCGAGCAGCTCCGGATGGAGTCGGGTCGGCAACCGCAGGCTCCGCCCCTGGGGGGCGTAGAAGCCGGCGGCCGTTAACGTTACTCCCCGCGGCAGTTGCTTGCCGGCCGGGTGGTTTAGAAAGTCGGGCAGGACGGGGCTGAAATAGAGGGGATCGACCGGTAGTCTCAGGCCGTTCGCAGTCACAAATTCGGAAAGGGCGGTGCCGAAGTCATCCCCCACCCCATCGACACCGTAGTAGGGCATCAGGCCGTCGGCGGAGAGCGCCCCGGCGGACAGCAAAATGCTACCGAGGGGCAGATCGGGCTGAAGGGCGCCACTGGTGCCCAGTCGTAGCAAATTCAAGACGGTCAGTTCCGCTTTCACTTCCCGGCGCTCCAGGTCGATATTGACAAGGGCGTCTAACTCGTTCAGCACGATATCGACGTTGTCGGTACCGATACCCGTGGAAATGACCGTGAGGCGCCGTCCGTCGAGCTCGCCGGTGTGGGTAACGAATTCGCGGGCCGCCACGCGCAGCTCCACCCGGTCGAAACGCCGGCTGATTTCCGCCACCCGCTCGGGATCGCCGACGGTGATAATGTCGTTAGCGATCTGCCCGGGCAGTAAATGAAGGTGGTAGACGGAACCGTCCGGATTCAGAATTAATTCGGAACCGGGAATCACGACTGGCCGGCGAGTCGATTGACCTCTTCCTTCAGGCGGTCTTCCTTGATCTCGGAACGCCAGTAATGGGCCACCGCCGCCCCCTGGTGTACGATAATGGCCTGGGGACTGGCGTGCTCGACGTTGAGTTTTTCGGCTACGGCATCCGAGACGTCCTTTTTATACTGCACTACGAGTCCGTAAATTTCCAGATCGTGCTTGGCATTGACTACTTGCTCCTGGGCGCGGGCGCTGAAGGGGCAGTTGTTGCTGTGCTTGAAAATAACGATGGGTTGGTCGTGGCTCGCCTGGATGGCGTCGTCCAGATCGGCCGGGGAATTCAGTGTGTGGAACATGAGGATGCAACGCCGGGACCGCGACGGGGTTCAACCCTAAAAGTGGAATACCAGGTTTGCCTGCACGCCAACGCTGGAATCGTTATCGTCACGTAGCCCCGGGTCGGGATTGCCGATGGCACGATCGATGATGCTGCGGTCTTCGTCGTCGTTCGTGATATCCGTTAGGGTGTGGTACACACGGATATCCAGGCTCGTCCGTGGCAGAATGGGGAACATGACGCCAACGTTAGCGGCTACGTTGAACCGATTGATGTAGGAGTCTTCGTAGTCCTCGATAAAGTCGATTTCGGTTTCCGCAGTGGCATTGGACGGCAGACCGCCGCTCCCCGCCGCCTGTGCGGGGCTGACGGTGGTCCGGGTGGTGACGTCGGAAGAAGCCGCCAGCAAATAGCTGAAGCTGGGACCGACGTAGATATTGAATTTATCCCCGCCGAAGGTGGCCAGCAGGGGTAGGCTGAGGTATTCGAAGCTATTCCGGAACCTGATGTCGGTATTGACGCTTACCTGCTCGGATGCCGGAATAGTAAAGTTGGCATGCTTCTGCCCGCGGCGGTTTTCGTAGAGCAGCTCCGCGTTGAGTTTGAAGAGGGGCAGATCGACTACCTGTGCGGTGATCCCGAACTGATAGCCGACGGCGGGATCGATGGATTCGATCTTATCCCCGTTGAACTCCTCCGAGCTACCGTAGGTGCCGCCGAGGGTTACGCCGGCTTTAATGCCCAGTTGAGCGCTAACGCATACGGAGAGCAGGAAGGCACCAAATAAAAGAGTAAGCTTTTTGTACACGATCGAGGGTTTTAAGTTTGGGCGCCGCGCGCGGGTGCAATGCGGATACCGGAAGTTGAGGGTGAAACCCTGGCGATCACCCACACGTTCGTCCGGATAGACCGCCCTGATGGGTTTTCGTCTTGACCCCGCCAATTGCGACCACTATATCTATCCGTATGAAAGCTCCCCGCCGATTCCAACGTTCCCAGGCACGAAATTCCGGCAAGCCCCCCGGTCTGGACCGGCCCGCAGCGGATATCATCGGCATGCGGCTCAACAAATACATCGCCCACGCCGGGGTTGCCAGCCGCCGTACGGCCGGGGACATGGTCAAGGCCGGAAAAGTAAAGGTCAACGGAGAACTGCAGGACAACCCCGCCTACCAAATCCGCGAAGGCGACGTGGTGGTGGTAGACGGGAAAGAGGTCGCTCCCTCCGACCAGTTCGTCTACATCCTGCTGAATAAACCCCGTAACGTGATAACCACCACGAACGACGAACACGACCGGGCCACGGTGATGGATTTGCTCGAGGAACCCGCCCTTAAACAGATGCGCCTCTTTCCCGTCGGCCGCCTCGACCGGGACACTACCGGCCTCCTGCTCATCACCAACGATGGCGACGTGACCACCCGCCTGACCCATCCCCGCTTCGAGACCGCTAAGATCTACCAAGCCACCCTCGACCGCCCCTTCACCGCGGAAGACTTAGAAAAACTACAAACCGGTTACGACCTAGAAGACGGTCCCTTCAAACCCGACTGGGCCCGCTACAGCCAGGAAGGCGACGACCTAAACGTTACCCTTGAAATTCACAGCGGCCGCAATCGCATCGTGCGCCGCGCCTTCGAACACCTGGGCTACACCGTCGACAAACTCGACCGTACTTACCTCGCCGGGCTCACTAAAAAGAACCTTCCGCGGGGCTTCTACCGCTACCTTACGGAGGAGGAGGTGCGTCGGCTGAAGTACTTTCGTTAGTGGCGCTGCGCGTTAGTGGTTCTGCGCGATAGTACGCCTTCGGCGTGTCAGTCCCGCACACTAACGCGAATCGCCACTAATGCGACCGCAGGGAGCGCTAAGAAACAGCCTCCGTGTTTTGAAACAAGTGCACGTCCCGCTGCGGGAAAGGAATGCTGATGCCTTCCCGATCGAAAGCCTTCTTCACGTACTCGTTAAGGTAGATAAGCGTGGGCCAGTAGGTCGCGTTCTCGGTCCAGGCGCGACAGGCCATGTCGACACTGCTATCGCCGAGGTTGCGGACAAAAATGTCAATGCCCCGGTCGAGCAGTACCTCGGGTACGCTCTCCACGACGGATCTGATAACCTCCCGGGCTTTATCGATGTCGTCACCGTAGCCGATGCCGAAGGTGAGGTCGAGGCGCCGAACCCCCAGGGCGGTATAATTCTCGATGGCGTCACCCATGACCTTGCCGTTGGGAATGATGATGAGGCGGTTGTCCACGGCGTTGAGTACGGTATGGAATACGGTGATCTCCTTTACCGAGGCCACGAAACCATTGGTCCCGATCAGGTCACCCACCTTAAATGGCCGGAAGGTGAGCAGGAGAATGCCGCTGGCAAAGTGCCCGAGATTACCCTGTAGGGCCAATCCGACGGCCAGCGACAGGGCGGACAGGATGGCGATGAACGAAGTGGTTTCCACCCCGAACATGGCCACGACGGACAAAACGAGGAGCACCTTCAGACCGATGCTTAAAAAACTGGTGAGAAAAGCAGACACGCTGGTATCCACGCTGCGCTTCGCCAGGAGTTTCGCTACTTGACGGGTCAGCCAGTTGACCAGCCAAAAGCCCACGAAGAGCAGCAGGATGGCCGCCAGAATTTTCACCGCAATGGCCAGCAGAATAGGTTCGTAGTCCTGCCACAATTGTCTTAAGTCCATGTATCCACTTTGTTAGCGCGTGAAGATACCCGTTGCACCGGCAACCGAGGGAAGGTAAACGCGTTGTACTTTACCACAAATCGTTTTGATTGGCTTTCCCCGAAAAAAAGGTGGTTTACACTGCCGAGCAGGCACTCGAAGCCCTGCAGCATTATTGTGCGTACCAGGACCGCTGTCACCAGGAAGCCCGCGATAAGCTGTATGAGCTCGGTTACGGAGGAGACGCCGCCGAAGAAGTCATCGTGGAACTGATTAAGGAAAAGTACCTGGACGAAGAGCGGTTCGCCCGGTCTTACGCCCGGGGAAAGTTTAAAATGAAAAAGTGGGGGCGCTACCGGATTCGTAGGGAGCTGAAAAGCCGGAAGCTGAGCGATTACTGCATCCGGAAGGCGATGACGGAAATCGACGACAAGGAATATTACGGCACGCTCTGTAGTGAGCTGGAACGGCGCAACGCGTTGGAAAAACCCGGCCAGCATCCCTACCTGAAACGACGGCGGTTGGCCGATTACATGGTCAAACGCGGTTACGAATCCGGCCTCGTCTGGCAGGCGCTCGACGATTTGGAATTTTAGCCGACAAATAGCTGAGCCGGTGTACGTCAAAACCGGGCACAATATCATCTGTTCCATTGATTATAATTCCCCGATCGATGTCTGACTCCCCCTTAAAGGTCTTCCTGTTTTTGCTCTTCGTGATTACCCTCACGTCCTGTACGGACGATATGCAACGCACCCTGCAGCCTACCCCCTCCGCTTTTGGCCGCATCAATAGCCTGGTGGTAGTGGCCGATAGCAGCACCTGGCAGGGTGACCTGGGTGACTCCGTAGCCTACTTCTTCGAAGCCCCCTACATTATTTTGCCCCAACCGGAACCCATTTTCGACGTCCGGTTTATCGAACCGGAGCAAGTTGCGGGAGAGCCGGCCTGGGGGCAGTTGCGTAATTATCTGGTGCTGGCCGATCTGAGCGATACCGACAGCCCCACCACGCAGATGGTGGTCAACGACCTCAGCGACGAAAAGATTCAACAGGTGCGGGAAGAGGGATTCGGCACGGCCGTAGCTAAGAACAAATGGGCCACCGGCCAGCAGCTCGTCTACGTAATCGGGAAGAACTACAATGAGCTACTCACCGGTCTGAGCAGCGTGTATCCCGGTATCGTCAAGCGACTGGAACAAGGTGAGGACGAGCGCATGCGGGTCACTACCTATTTCGAAGGAACGAACCGCCGGTTGGGCGATACCATTCGACAGCTCACCGGTGCCAACCTGGACGTTCCGGGCGGCTACGTACGCGTACCCCTGGATACGGACGAGGTGGTCTGGCTTCGGAAAGAAGTACAGGGAGCGAGCCTGAACATCATGGTCACCAGCGCGCCCTACCAAAACCAATCCCAACTGTCAAAGGAGGGACTCAAGGAGATCCGTGACCGCATCGGCAAGGAGTACGTCAGCTCCACTACCGACAACACCTGGATGAAGATCAACGACACCGACCTCCCCCTCTTCACGGAAGCCATGGAACTCAACGGCTCCTACGCCATCGAAGGCCGGGGAATCTGGGAGATCGAAAACGATTTCCTCGCCGGGCCATTCGTTTCTTACCTGCTCAACGATACTACCGACAATGAACTCATCCTCGTCGATGGCTTCGTATATGCACCGGGCCGCAAAAAGCGTGACCTGATGGAAGAAGTCGTGCAGGTAATCCGTACCGCGAGTATCAATTAAGGGCGCTACCCATCGTCACGAGGTACTTTTAGCGATTGACCCTTCCGGCGTGGAAGGGTCGCTAAACGTAACACCATGTCAGCTGACGAAGCACTCCGTTATCCAATCGGCCGGTTCGCCCTGCCCGAATCCATGACCCCCGAGGCCCGCCTGGCCTGCATCAAGCGGATCGGCGCGTTGCCGGAGACGCTGGAGAAATACGCGAAGGAGCTACACGATCGGAAGCTGCTCGATACGCCCTATCGACCCGGTGGATGGACCGCCCAGCAAGTGATCCATCACCTGGCCGACAGCCACCTGCACGCTTACCGTCGCCACAAAGTTACCCTGGTCGAAAACCACCCTACTCTGGTACCCTACGATGAAGTCGCCTGGGCCGAACTACCGGACGTTTACGCGGTGCCCGTACAGGCAAGCGTTGAACTGCTGCGGGGCCTTCACTTAAGGTGGGCGGTATTATTGGCGCAGTGTACGCCGGAGCAGTGGCTACGTGCGGCCTATCATCCAGGCAGTAAAATTACCTACCGCCTGGAAACACTAGCGGCCACCTACGCCTGGCACGGCGACCACCACTTAGCCCACCTGCGGTTGGTTATGCAAGGAACATGACAGGGATCAGACGAACATCAGGGAGTCTGTCGAGTTTGAGGGGAAATCTCTTTTTGAGAATTTAAAACCCAATTTTTTCCCCAAACAACCTATTTATGACTATGAAATTATCATTTAGCAAACTCAGTTTGCTACTCTTAACCGCTGTCGCTCTTGCATTTACCTCCTGTGATGACGACGACGACCCCATCCTCGGTGGAGAAATCGGCGACGACGGCACCCTATTCCTTTCGTCTAATACCTCCGGCATGGTAGGCATCCTGTCGCTGGAAGACGAGCCCCTCGAAATTGAGACTTTCGCCGCGCAAGGCACCGATGCGGACGGTATTTACTACGACGATGATCAAGGAAACATTTTCCAGGTTAATCGGACTTCCAACACCGTCGTAGAGTATAACGACGTCATCGACGATCTCGACGACCCCAACGGTGTCGACATCGAATCGGAAAGCTCTTCCGATTTTGACAACGGTCGTGGACTGGCCTATCGGAACGATATGCTCGTCGTAGCGAACGACGGCGATACCGATAGCACCAATGCGTTCTACCGTTACGAAATTACCGGCGACGAAGAAATTTCTTACGTCGGTATGCACCCCACTAACATCAACCTGTGGGGCATCCAGTTTTTCGGTACTTCGCTCTACGCCGTTGTTGACAATAGCGACTCGATCGCCATCTTCGACAACTTCCTGGACAACGCCGCCGGCGATACCGTAGTGCCTACCCGGTACATCCAGATCGACGGTATCACCCGTACCCACGGACTGGAGTACAACAGTGAGGACGACATCATGATCCTGACGGACATCGGCGATGCCGCCTCCAATTCGGACGGTGGTATCATGATTATCGACAACTTCACCAGCGTAGCTAACGATAGCGTCATTACCGCAGCGGATTACACCATGATCAGCGGTGCTTCCACGATGTTGGGCAACCCCGTTGACGTGGCTTACGATGCCGATGAAGATCGCATCTACGTAGCCGACCGCGCTACTGAAATGCTTCTCATCTTCGACATGGATATGTCGGGTGACGTTGCTCCCGCCGAATCGCTCGCCTTCCCCGGCATCAGCTCGCTGTTTTTGTACCGCGACTAAGTCGTCCATTACGGCAGTTTCCTAATCGGAAGCAAACCCATCGCCCGCGCTTCGACCGAAGCGCGGGCGATTTTTTTATGCCGAATTGCCTCCTCCGGAGAATGTATCTTCGGTGCGATGCTGAGGAAATTAGGAGAAGGAGACCGGCTGGAAGTACTGCAGCGCGAAAGTTGGCAACTCGAACTGCTGGTGACGGGTTTTGCCCTGGCGGGGATGATCGGCGGGGCGCAGACTTTTTTTGACTGGGTTTCGGAGACACTCAAGGTACTTTCCGGTAAGGACCTTCAGGCCCAACTGGCGGGAGCGCTGCTCGTAGGTGCTTCCTTCGCCTACGTGATCACCCTGACCAACTTTTTTTTCCACGTCGTGCTGCGCTGCCTCTGGATCGGCGCCATCGGTTCCCGTTCCGTTATGGGCCGCACCATCATACCACGCCGGACACTGGCTCCGAAGTTCGAGCGCTTTCTGCGGCGGCGTAGCGGCAACTTCGATGCCTACATTCACCGGCTCGACGATACCGCCAGCCTGGTTTTCGCCTTTACCTTCTTGCTGATCATCGTTGCGCTCAGTTTTATAGCAGTCACGCTGTTTCTCGTAGTACTGGCCCTGGGAATCGCTTACGTTAGTGACACCACCTGGGCCGTGGTGGGGCTGAGTGTCCTGATCGTCGCGATGCTGCTGTTCGGGATCGTATACCTAATTGATTTTCTCACGGCCGGTTGGCTAAAGCGCTTTCGGTGGTTCTCCCACGTCTATTTTCCGCTGTACCGCCTGTTCGGTTGGATCACCTTTGCCCGGCTCTACCGCCCCCTCTACTACAATTTGCTCAACCGCCGGGGCGGCCGCCGGCTGATTCTGCTGCTGATTCCGTACCTCGGTATCGCAATTTACCTCCTAACACTGGAAATAACTCCCAACAAATACATCGCCCGGGAGTACATGACCGAAGATCGCAACTCCGCCTTCACCCTGAATCCCGAACATTACCAGGACAGTAACCCGGATCAACCCGCCTCCGGGAAAATCGTCATCCCCTCGCAAATTATCCGGAGCTCTCCCCTGCGGGTCACCCTACCATTACTGCAATTGTACGAAAATGCTATCTCCCGGCAGTGCCCGGACCTGCCGCAACACTACGAAAGCTCGGTGCATTCGGAGTTATTCGATCAGGGAGAAATCGGAGTGTACCTGGCGCCCGATAGTCTGCAATCCCATCACGTGGTCCTCACGCGCACCGTCATGGATTGCCTGACTAGTGGCGTAGAATTATGGCTCGACGAGGTGCCGATCGACCTAGGTGACGTACTCCTCACCCAAATCGAAAAATCGTCCTACAGCGAACTGATGAAGTTCGTACCGATCGACAGCCTGGCCCCCGGCCTCCACCGGCTTACGCTGCGGCAAATGCAGGGAAGCAGCCGGGACACTACCGGGCTCCAGCAGGTCCGGTCCACCGTACACGTGCCTTTCTACTACGCGCCCGGTTGAATGGCATGGGCAATACGATCTCCGAAGGCCTGTGTGCCAAGCCGTTCGCGTGGGTTTAGGTCCTCGGTACCGACCCCTTCGCCTAACGTACGGTTGACGCTCCTGCGCACGGCGCCCGCCTCTTCCCGCAACCCCAGGTGATCGAGAAGCATGGCGGCGGAGAGAATGGCGGCTACCGGATTGGCCCGGTCCTGCCCTGCCCCCTCCGGCCACGAGCCGTGAATGGGCTCGAACATGCCGACAGTGGAGCCGATGCTGCTGGACGGCAGCAGGCCCAGCGAGCCGGCCAGCACGCTGGAGGCGTCGGAAAGGATATCCCCGAACATATTGCTGGTGACGATCACGTCGAACTGGGCGGGATTCAGGATCAGCTGCATGGCGGCGTTATCGACAAACATGAAATTCAGCTCCACGTCCTCGTTCTCGGCGGCCAGCTCGCGGGTAATTTCGCGCCACAGCCGACTGGTTTCCATCACGTTGGCCTTATCGACCAGGGTGAGCTTGCCGCGCCGCGCCCGCGCTTCCTGGAACCCCATTTTGACGATCCGCTCGATCTCCATGCGGGTGTAGGTGCAGGTATCGTAGGCGGTGTTGCCATCGTCTTTGCGCCCCTTTTCGCCGAAGTAGATTCCGCCGGTGAGCTCCCGCACGATCAGCATATCCACGCCCTTCATGCGCTCGGGGCGGAGGGGACTCAGATCGGCCAGTTCGGCGTAGCCCGCCACGGGGCGGAGATTGGCGTAGAGCCCCAGTTCCTTCCGCAGTTTAAGCAGCCCCTGCTCCGGACGCACTTTCGCGGTCGGGTCGTTGTCGAACCGGGGGTGGCCGATGGCCCCGAAAAACAGGGCGTCGGACCGTTTGCAGAGGGCGAGGGTCTCGTCCGGTAAGGGATTACCGGTTTGGTCGATGGCCACCGCCCCGACGGGCGCGTAGGTGTACTGGAAATCGTGGCCGAATTTGTCGGCGATCACGTTCAGGACCTTCACGGCCTCCGCCGTTACCTCGGGTCCGATACCGTCTCCGTCCAGGACGGCAATATTAAAGTTACTCATGGGAATATGCGTGCTGCGGGGCTAGAGACTAAAGTCCACCCGGTTTTCTTCGTAGGCCTCGATCTTTTCCCGCTGGCTGAGCAGGAAGTCGATGTCGTCGTAGCCGTTGATCATGCAGGTTTTCTTGTATTCGTCGATCTCGAATTTCACGACGGTGCCGGTTTCCTCGTTCGTAAAGGTCTGTGCTTCGAGGTCGATGGTGAAGCGGGCCGCGGGGCTGGCCTCGATGGTCCGGAACGTTTCGTCGAGTACCTCGGGGCTTACGATCAGCGGAAGCAGGCCGTTATTCAGGGCGTTACCGCGGAAAATGTCGGCGAAATAACTGGACACCACCGCGCGGAAGCCGTAGTCGGCCAGGGCCCAGGCGGCGTGCTCCCGGCTGGAACCGCAACCGAAATTGGCTCCGGCTACGAGGATTTCCCCGGAATAGGTCGGGTTATTGAGCACGAAATCGGGCCGGGGGTGCTCGAGTTTGTCGTAGCGCCAGTCGCGGAACAGGTTATCGCCGAAGCCGTCGCGGGTCGTGGCTTTCAGGAAGCGGGCCGGGATGATCTGGTCGGTATCGATGTCCTCGATCGGCAGGGGGACGGCCGTGGAGGTGAGCTTTTTAAAGGCTTGCATACTGGGGTTGGTTAAATCAGTTCGCGAACGTCGACGAGCTTACCGGCTACGGCGGCGGCGGCGGCGGTTAGTGGGCTGGCGAGGATGGTGCGGGCACCGGGTCCCTGCCGCCCCTCGAAGTTGCGGTTGGAGGTCGAAACGCAGTAGCGGCCGGCGGGGATCTTGTCTTCGTTCATGCCCAGACAGGCGGAGCAGCCCGCTCCCCGGAACTCGAATCCGGCGTCGGTAAATACCCGGTCCAGGCCTTCCGCGATGGCCTGCTTGGCTACTTGCTGCGATCCGGGTACCACGATGCCGGTGATATTCTCGTGGATCTGCTTCCCCTTGACCAGCGCGGCGGCGAGGCGCAAGTCTTCCACCCGGCTGTTGGTGCACGAGCCGATGAACACGTAGTCGATCGGCATGCCCTCCATTTGGTTGCCGAGTTCGAGGCCCATGTACTCCATGGCCTTCTTCAGGGTGGCGTCGCCATGGATCTCGCTCTTCGTGGGGATTGTCTCCTTGATACCCATCCCCATGCCCGGGTTCGTACCGTAGGTGATCATGGGGGGGATATCCTCGCCCCGGAAAGTATACTCGGTATCGAAGCGAGCGTCGGGGTCGGAAGGCAGGGTGCGCCAGTATTCGACGGCCGCTTCCCATTCTTCGCCTTCGGGGGCGAATTCCCGGCCCCTAATGTACTCGAAAGTCGTTTCGTCGGGGGCGATCAGGCCGCCGCGGGCGCCCATCTCGATGCTCATGTTGCAGATGGTCATGCGCCCCTCCATGCTCAGTCCCTTTATGGCCGTCCCGGCGTACTCCACGAAGTGCCCCGTACCCCCGCCCGTGCCGAGCTGGGAGATCACGTAGAGGATCAGGTCCTTGGCCGTTACGCCGGGCTGCAGGTCTCCGTCTACGGTGATGCGCATGCTTTTCGGCTTGCTCATCAGTACGCACTGGGTGGCCATGACCTGCTCCACCTGGCTGGTGCCGATACCGAAGGCAATGGCTCCGAAGGCACCGTGGGTGCTCGTATGGCTATCGCCGCAGACCATGGTGATGCCCGGGCGGGTGATGCCGAGTTCGGGTCCGATCACGTGCACGATGCCCTGGTAGGGGTGGCCGAGTCCGTAGAGCTCGACGCCGAATTCCTCGCAGTTGCTGGTAAGCATGTTGACCTGCTTGCGGCTGAGGGGCTCGGCGATGGGCTTGTCCTGGTCTTTAGTGGGCACGTTATGGTCGGCTGTGGCGACGATCCGGTCGCGCCGCAGGATGGGGATGCCCCGTTCCCGCAGCCCGTTGAAGGCCTGGGGGCTGGTCACTTCGTGGATGAGGTGCTTATCGATGTAGAGCACCTGGTTGCCCCCGGGTACTTCCGTAACTACGTGAGCGTCCCAAACTTTATCGAAAAGGGTTGGCATGTCGTCGTAAACTTTGCGTTTTCCGGCAGCTCGTGCTGCGGACGGGCAAAGATAAGCAGGCGGGCGCCGGAGCGCGGGAGAAGGGCTTGCCAATAAATCGGGAAAGTCTGATGGCTATTAGGATAGTGGTCGCGCGACTAGTCGTCGGACGAGTACTCGTCCGACGAGAGTTCGTCGGGCGAGCGTTGGTCGGACGAGGGTTCGTCGGACGACTAGCCTAAACCCTGAATTTAAATCCGGCGGCATACAGCCTTACGATTAAGCCGCGGCAGTACCCTCCATCATCCGCTCCAGGTCGCTGTCTTCGACTTCCTTCTTCTCGTCGGCGATGGTGAGGAATTCAACGTAAAGCTCGTCCAACTGTACCTTGGTAAGATTGTAGCCCAGGTTCTTGAAGCGGTAAGCCAGTGCGGCCCGTCCGGACCGGGCGGTCAGTACGATCTTGGAGCGGTCGACGCCCACCTCGGCGGGATCGATGATCTCGTAGGTATCCCGGCGCTTGATGACCCCGTCCTGGTGGATACCGGAGCTGTGGGCGAAGGCATTATCTCCTACGATGGCCTTATTCGGCTGCACCATCATCCCCATCGCATCGCTGACCATGTGGCTGGTCTCCAGCAGCAGTTTGGAGTTGACGTTGGTGAAGAGTTCCAGCTTCGGGTGCTGCCGCATGATCATGACGACTTCCTCCAGCGAGGTGTTGCCGGCACGTTCCCCGATGCCGTTGATGGTGCATTCGATCTGCCGGGCACCGTTCTGGGCTCCGGCGATCGAGTTGGCCGTCGCCAGTCCGAGGTCGTTGTGGCAGTGGGTACTCAGGATGCATTTGTCGATCCCGGTCACGTTGTCGCGGAGGTAGGCGATTTTTTCTCCGTATTCCTGCGGCAGGCAGTACCCGGTGGTGTCGGGAATATTGAGTACGGTAGCCCCGGCATCTACAACCGCCTGAATGACGCGCGCCAGGAATTCATTGTCGGCCCGACCGGCATCTTCGGCGTAGAACTCTACGTCCTCGACGTAGCGTTTGGCGTACTTCACCGCCGCTACGGCTCGCTCGATAATCTGGTCGGGGGTGGTCCGTAGTTTATACTGTATGTGGCTGTCGCTTACCCCGATACCGGTGTGAATCCGCGGGCGGCGGGCCGGCTTCAACGCCTCGGCGGCCACGTCGATATCCTTCATTACCGCGCGGGTGAGCCCGCAGACGATGACGTCTCTTACGGTCTTACCGATTTCGGCGACCGATTTGAAGTCACCGGGACTGGAAACGGGAAAGCCCGCTTCAATTACATCCACGCCAAGTAGCTCCAGCTGCCTGGCAATAGCAACTTTCTGGCGGGTATCCAGCTTACAACCCGGAACTTGCTCGCCGTCGCGGAGCGTGGTATCGAAAATGTGTACTTGGTTCGTGCTCATAACTGATGCATCCCGGTTTACGGGCTTATTATATCTTTAGGGCTTATTCTAACAGCGCGTAGGCGATCCATAAAATTAACGCATCCCCACAGATTTCGGGGGAGCGGCCCCTTGATTAATCTCCAGGATTGCTACGTGGGTGGCAAAGCAATTGTTTAATAATGCGTTGTCTTCCAGCAATTTACTGAAACAGTTTATACAATGCCTAAGCAGAAAACAGACGACCTACTGAAGCTGGTAGCTTCCCTGAACCGCGCCGAGAAACGTCACTTTCGTCTGTTTGTAAAGCGTAACCAACAGACGAACAGCGAGCTGCTCTTCCTTCAACTGTTTGACATCCTGGAACGCACCGGTGAGTACGACGAGGGCTATCTGCTAAAGCGGATCGAAGGTATAAAAAAGTCGCAGCTCAGCAACCTCAAGGCGCACCTCTACAAGCAATTGCTCACCAGCTTGCGGCTGCTTAACCGGAATAAGGACGAGGAGATCACCCTCCGGGAGAACCTCGACTACGCCCGTATTCTTTACAATAAGGGACTCTACCGCCAGGCGCTCGATATTCTGGACAAAGTCAAGAAGCGGGCCATCGAGGTCGAAGCGCATACCATCGCTCTGGAGACCGCCCAATTCGAAAAACTGATCGAAGGGCAGTACATCACCCGAAGCATCGAGGGGCGGGCCGAGCAGTTGAGTCGGGAGTGTGAGACGCTGACCCGCAAGATTGAGGGAAGCAACGCCTATTCCAACCTTTCGCTACGGTTGTACGGCCTTTACCTCACCGACGGGTTGGTGAGTAACGAAACCGAATACCGGAAAGTCGGCACCTTCTTTCAACATAGCCTTCCGGATTTCGACTACGAGGAATTGGACTTCTGGGGCAAGGTGTATTACTGCCAGAGTTATACCTGGATGCACCTGATTCGCCAGGAGTATCCGCTATGTTTCCGGTACACCCAGCGCTGGGTGGATCTATTCCGGGAGACACCGAAAATGATCGAGGCCAATGCCCCGCTTTATCTCAAGGGCGTGCATAATCACCTGGCCACCCTATTCAATATGTGGCAGTACGACAAGTTCATGGAGGAACTGCACAACCTCGATCTCTTCCCCCACCAGTTCGACCTGACCAACAACGTTAACGTAGCGGGCCTCTATCACCTCTACCAGTTCGACCACCAAATCCGTCGCCACTACATGGAAGGCACCTTCACCAGGGGCCTCGGACTCGTCCCGCAGATCATGGAAGTGATCGAGGACAATCGCTACAACTGGGACGATCACCGGAACATGGTTTTCTTCTACCGCATTGCCTGCCTTTACTTCGGGAGTGGCGACAACGATTCGGCCATCGATTACCTCAATCGGATCATCAACCAGCGTAGTCCGAACTATCGCTCCGATATCCAGGCGTACGCCCGTATTCTCAGTTTGATCTGCCACTTTGAAATGGGCAACGTACAGCTCGTGGAATACCAGGTAAAGAGCGTTTACCGCTTCCTTTCCAAAGTAGAGCACTTACAGGAAACTCAGCAGATCATCTTCCGCTTTCTCCGGCGTATACCCCGAATCCGGGAAGCAGACCTGCAGGAAGAATTCATCGAGTTGAAGAAACGCCTGGATAAGGTTGCCGCCCGGCCCTTTGAATCCCGCCCCTTCACCTACCTGGACATCCCAAGTTGGCTGGAATCGAAAATCGAGGGCATTTCCGTCCAGGAGGTCATTCGCCGCCAATTCGAAGAGCAGCGGAAACCCGTGCATTCGAATTGATCCGGCTCCGTTTAATTGGGCCTGCCTTGCCCGAATAGTCGTACTCGCCAGCACAGCCTATTCGGTCCCTGCAGCCGTTCCGGGGAGATTACTCAGAGCGGCCATCGCAGCTAAGGAAATGCCCAATCGGCACGTGGAGTGGCCTATCAACATCTTTTTGTCTTTCTCGCCACCGACGATTGCTGATTCCGTCAGCCGGGTTGGGCCGGGTACGACGACGATCCTGGGGCAGGTGACTGTGAAGGTTGAGAATAAGCTTCTCTTCGGCTGCTTGCCGGGACTAGGCCCCAACGACCCGGGGAATAGCTAACGATAGCAGTAAAAGAAGACTTCGGGGAGCGAACCAGCATGGCTTAAGCGACGTCCGAAACGACTCATCGGAGGGTCGGGGGAATTTACCGCGCAGTCTAATCATGTCCCTCCATGGATCAACATTGACCTGGAAACCAGTGAGTAGGAAATCGAAGGTATGAACTACCGAACCACTGCCTCCCGGGCCGCCTGCATAGGAATACCGATGCAGCGCTTCTCCATATACAGCATCATCCGGTCCATCAGTTCGCGCGTTTCGGGATCGAGGTCTTCGAGCTCCTTGCGGAAGATCTTGGTCACGGCGGTATGCCGGATCTCCTTGATCCGGCTTGGCACTTCCGACATGGCCCGTTCGATGAGCCGGGTCTGGTACACCATCTCCGTTTCCTTCAGGTGGCGGTCGACGATCTCGTGCGCCAAGTCCACTTCCCGGTGCCGAAACTCCATGTTCTCGGCGGCAAGCGACCGGAGGTGTTCGATGGCAATGTAAGTAAAGGGGAACATCCGGACGGTAGCCTCGTCCACGTCGGCGGGAACTCCGAGGTCGACCACAATCTTTTGGGTGGCCTCTTCGCTCCCCAGTAATTGACGGAACCGCTCCGGCGAAATAGTGGCCTCGGCGGCAGCGGTACAAACGAAAAGTACGTCGAAGCCTCCCGTGTAGGAATCGAGTTGATCCAGTTGCAACCCCGTTCCATCAGCGAAGCCGGCGGCGAGTTGCTGGGCGCGCGCAAGCGTGCGGTTGGCTACGGTCACATGGGTGTACCCCTGCTTGCGGAGAAATTTGGCAACCAGCACGTTCGTCTGTCCGGCGCCGACTAGTAAAATTCGGGCCCGACGGCTTGGAGCGTGCCGCTGTAATTCCTGCATGGATAACGAAACGATGGAAACCGATTTTTCACCGATTCGGGTATTGGCGTAAATGTCCTTAGCTGCCAGCACCGCGCGATTCGTAATGATGCGGAGATCATCCCCGATAAGTCCCCACTTTCGGCACATTTCCTGGCTTTCCCTGAGTTGCCCGAGAATCTGTCGCTCTCCGACCACCAAGGAATCGATAGAACCGGCCACCTCGTATAAATGGCGCAGGGCGTTCAATCCGTTGAAATGCCGCAATTTCGCCAGGCCGGGCTCGGAATGCGGAAGGAGGGATTGCCGAAAGGAGTCGTCTACCCTCCGGTCGGTAGTAAACAGCAGCAAAATGCGGTTACAGGTGGAAGCGTAGAATACTTCCTTTACGATTCCCGCATCCCGGAGACGGGTCAGGTGGTCCTGCAAACCGGTGCCGCCCTCGAACGCCGCTACCAACTCGCCGATCTCCTTGAGTTTGGCATTACGGTGTGTGAGGGTGAGAATGTGAAAATGCTGCAACATACATGGGGTGGAAACGTCCACAAAGATAAATTATCGGTAGAAGGCTTCTGTCACGACGGGGTAGAATTAGTCTTTTAGTTCTTTAGTCTTTTAGTGTGGGACCATTCCAGGGCTCTAGTGCTTTTGAAGCTTTAGTCTTTTAGTGTGGGGCCCTTTCGGGGATCAGTGCTTTTGGAGCTTTCAGTCTTTCAGCGTGGTGATCTTTCGGGGATTCAGTGCTTTTGGAGCTTTCAGTCTTTTAGCGTGGTGATCTTTCGGGGATTCAGTGCTTTTGGAGCTTTCAGTCTTTTAGCGTGGTGATCTTTCGGGGATTCAGTGCTTTTGGAGCTTTCAGTCTTTTAGCGTGGTGATCTTTCGGGGATTCAGTGCTTTTGGAGCTTTCAGTCTTTTAGCGTGGTGATCTTTCGGGGATTCAGTGCTTTTGGAGCTTTCAGTCTTTTAGCGTGGTGATCTTTCGGGGATTCAGTGCTTTTGGAGCTTTCAGTCTTTTAGTGTGGGGCCCTTTCGGGGATCCAGTGCTTTTGGAGCTTTAGTCTTTTAGTGTGGGGCCCTTTCGGGGATCTAGTGCTTTTGGAGCTTTCAGCCTTTCAGCCATTCAGCGTGGTGATCTTTCGGGGATCCAGTGCTTTTGGAGCTTTCAGTCTTTCAGCTTGGTGATCTTTCGGGGATTCAGTGCTTTTGGAGCTTTTAGTCTTTTAGCGTGGTGATCTTTCGGGGATTCAGTGCTTTTGGAGCTTTAGCATTCAGGGGTCTAGTGTTTTCGGATTTCAGCTGTTTAGTTTGTCCGCCTTGAGATTCGTTACGCCTTCGGTTCGTCCGATTGGTTGGGAAGTACCCGA
Source organism: Neolewinella xylanilytica (assembly GCF_002934605.1). Lineage (GTDB taxonomy): Bacteria > Bacteroidota > Bacteroidia > Chitinophagales > Saprospiraceae > Neolewinella > Neolewinella xylanilytica. The sequence goes on along the minus strand of NZ_PTJC01000006.1, from coordinate 700,263 downwards.
AAGCTAGACAGCTTGCGGCAACCCCGACCAGACGCGGCGCCCCACCTAGTCATGACATCGTGCAAGACTAAAAAACTACCCGACTAAAAGACCACCCGACTAAAAGACTAAAAAAACTACCCGACTAAAAGACTAACCGACTAACCCCCCCCTACCCAGCCTCCTGAATAATAGCCGAGAAGTACCAAGCATAAAACAGCAGTAAAACGTAGCCTTCCCACCGAGTAATCTTCCGGTTGTTGCTCATCACGCCCAAAAGGACCGTCATCACGATCATGAGCGGCAGGTAAACATCGATGATGGATTGCGGAATGGATAACGGTCCGAACCAACGCGGAATTGCCATTACGACAAAGGTGTTGAAAATGTTGGAACCCAGTGCATTACCCACTGCAATCGAAGCTTTCCCCTTCCGGGCGGCGGCCAGACTGACGGTCACCTCCGGCAGGCTCGTCCCGACGGCCACGGCCGACAGCGCGATCACGCTCGGTGCGATGTTGAGGATTACGCTGATGTTCGTGATCGCATCGATGACGTAAGTCGCGGAAATGCTGACCACCGCTCCACCGGCGACCAGGTACACGTAGTCGCTCACCCCCGCCTTCGGCCGGTCTTCCTTATCCGGCTTATCCTGGTCCTTTAGGCTATAAGCCAGAAAGATGATGATCCCCCCAATGAAGAGCGCGCTTTCAAACAGGGTCAGATCCCCGTCCATCACCGTGAAGTAGAGTAAAAAGGCACTTCCCCAGAGAAAAGGAATGTCGATGTGCCACAAATTGTACTCCAGGTCGATATTCTTGACCACCACCGCGGTAAGACCCAGCACCAGGGCGATGTTGGTAATATTGGAGCCGACCACGTTGCCGACGACGATCTGGCTGGCCCCCTCCAGAACGGACACGATGCTGGTAGATAGCTCCGGCAATGACGTACCAAAGGCCACGATCGTCACCCCGATGATGAACGGACTAATCCCCAGGGAAAGGCCGATCCGCTCCGCCGCTTCGACGAAACGGTCGCTCGACCAGAGCAACGCACCGATCGCAGCCAGGAAGATAGCTATCTGTATCGTCAGCTCCATGGACTAACTAATACGGGTGGCCGGCTCGGCAGTATGCGGAACGGCAGCCTCGAAATGGGGCAATCGGGCCAGCATCCGATGTCGTAAATCCCGCAATTCCGAATCATGCCGGCTCGACCCACTGAAACGGCCCGCCCAGAACGCCCGGTACGTTACCCAATACCGCAGGGCAAACAACCCGGATACCGGCAGGCTGAGCAGGTACAACCAGCCCATCGCTTCCGGAAACACCCAGTTGAAAACGAGGGTCTGCACCAGGTAGAGCAGCGGCAACAGGAACCAGGAAGCCAGGGTCTGAAAAGTAGCCTTATAGCCCCGGTCGATGCCAAGCGCGTTCCAGATCCCGCGAATCAGGAGTAACCAGGGAAGATGGTTCAACCAGCCGTACAGAAACAGTGGAAGGGCTAGCAGCAGCCCGACGGACAGTTTTCGGCGGGGATGCGTACTGAATTCCAGGTCCAACTGCCCCGACTCCCGCAGCAAGTTGTCGTACTTCCCGGTAATACCGCAGAGTTCCTCCCTTTCCGCCTCCGGGAGGGAGCGCAGCCAGGTCAGGATGTTCTTGGTGCGGTAGTGGTGGCCGCTGACCGGCATCGGCTTGTCGTTCTGTACGCTGCGATCGATCCGCCGCAGGCAGCGTTCCTCGGTTTTGTCCTTCGTGTGGATCAGCAAATCCTGCATCCGGTCGCTGAGCAGGTTCGTGAGTCCGCGCACGGCCCGCATGGGGCTCTTCTCGTACTGCTCCCGCCACTCCGCGGCGTGGATCGGCTCGCCGTACCGCACGAAGGCGCGGCTGAAGCAGGTGGTCGGACTTTCGTAGTTGACGCCCACCGGTTGTAGGGTCACCCCGAGCTTCCAGTCGTTGCGGGCCTCCCCCTCCAGGGCCAGACTCGCGGCCCCCGCCTTGATCTTGCGGAGTTTCCGCTCCAGTTCGGAGTAGGCTTCCGGGGCGATGTACATGATCTTTCCGGTCTCCAAGGCCTGAAAAGTGCGGTTGAACACTTCGTCCTTACCGCCCTTGTCGGCGCCGGCCTCCTTGTCCTTCGGTCGGGCTACGGGAATGCAGAAGGGATCGATGACGAAGGCCATCGCCGGGTTCATCCACAGGCCGGCGTTGGCCAGGAAATAGGTCTGGTGATCGAGGTGGATACCCGCCATCAGCGGGTCGGCCAGGGTGTTCGGGTGGTTGCCACACAGCAGCGTCGGGCCGGGATGGTTGGCGTAGGCTACCCCTTCCGTTTCCATCGAGGGATAGAAAATTCGCAGCATCCACCGGCTCATAAAGTGCAGTACCCAGAAAAACGGCTTCGACATAGGAAGTTGATCAATAAGCCCGCAAAGTAGGCATAATCCCGCGCGGCCCCTCCGCCCTACCCCTCAGGACCGGAAATTCAACAGGTATTCCCGCACCAGTTCATCGAATCCCGCCCCCCCCTCGAAGTGAAAGCTCACTTCCGCCGGCAGCACGAAAACGGGCAGTTGCTCCGCCGCGATAAACTCCCGGTGAACCTGCAGCCGGGTGGCATCCTTTTCGGTCGTGATGATCGCCCGGTGCCGCCCTTTGAGCTCGTCGAAGCGACGCTTCAGGTTCCCCATATCACTGCCGGAGAAGTAGTGGTGGTCCGCATATTCCAGGCTGCTGACGGTTCGGGCGACGGAGCGCAGGTGCTGGAGCAGGTAGTCCGTATTGGCGATCGCGGAGATGAGCAGTACGTCGATTCCTTCTTCCATCCGCAGGCGGTAGCGCGGATCCAGCAGGTAATAGGGCGTGGCATAGTCATAATAGCTGAAAAACACCCGTTGGTGCTCCAGCGGGGCGATTTCGGCCACCAGCGCATCGGCTTCCGACCGCTCCAGGGAGGCCGGACACTTACTCACCACGATGATATCCGCCCGTTCGTAACCGCTGCGCCATTCCCGAAGCCGGCCGCTCGGCAGCAGGTAGTCGCGGGTAAACGGCAACTCGTACTGGGTAAGTAAAATATTAAGCCCCGGCTGGACGGCCCGGTGCTGAAAAGCATCGTCGAGGAGCACGAGCTGGGTGTCCGGCCGCCGCCCCACGATCTCCGGAATAGCAAAGGCGCGCTCCTCCGCCACGGTGACCATCACCTCGGGAAACTTGCGGGCGTACTGTAGCGGCTCGTCGCCGACCTCTTCCACGGTCATTTCCGGTCGTACCACCAAGAACCCCCGCGTCTTGCGGCGGTAGCCCCGGCTCAGGGTCGCGATCTGCAGGTAAGGATCGAGCAGGCGGATCAGGTATTCGATGTGCGGCGTTTTCCCCGCCCCGCCCACAGAAAGGTTGCCCACGCTGATGACCGGCACCGAAAAAGTGATGCCCCGCAGAATGCCCCGGCGGTACGCCCAGTTGCGAAAACCTACGCCCGCCCCGTACAGCAGGGACACCGGCGACAACAGCAGTTTGGCAAGGGTTGACTGGACCATCGGTACAATAGTACGGTAGTTAAGCGCAATGAAACCGGAGCGAAAGCTGCGAATCGGCTAGCCGGTGGGAAGGCCGGGGCTAGAAGTCCAGGTAAACTTGCGTAGTCTCCGAAATTAGCGTTCCGTCATCTAACATCCCCGCCAGGGTGAAGGTGTAATCACCCGGAGCAATGTCGGCTGAGGCAAAAAAACCTTCCAGGAATATGATTTCCAGACCGGTAGATGACGTATACACCTGGATGTCCTGAAAGGAAAATTGCTCCAGGCTTGGCAGCAGGTTTTCTCCCGCCAACACGGTGACCCCGCGCAAGGATATGGGATGGTCCAGCGACAAGCTCACGGTTTCAGCGTCAAAAGCACGGTCGTACTGCTCATCGCAACTGAAGCCCATCAGGAGCTGGCCGGGCCGGACGGTAGGTACAGCGGTAGCATAACCGTGATAAATTCCAATCGCCCGGTACTGAAAAGGTCCGCGAAGGGTATCCGCCACGGAACCCGGCAAATACGACTCCCCGGGTACAATTTCCAGGACAGTAACTTCTACCTCATCCTGAAAAATTAGCTCCTCGTTGCAGCAGGCCGCACAACCGAGTGCGATGAGGGCAACATAAAACAGACGGTACATCATGCCCCGGTAAACGATCAATTGGACTGGATGCTGCTTCCGCACACCCCTCTACCCGGGCGAAAAAGCATAAAAGAACCGGCGAGCGCTAACCAGCCGGTACAGCGCCAGTCCCGCGACAATCGTTGCACCCGCGCTCGCCGCCCAAAGAATAAGCGAAGCGTCCTGCTGCTTTACCGCGATGGCCACCAGCGCCCAGGCAACGGTGAGGCCGTAGAAACCGTCGGCTCGGGAGGTCAGATAGAGCCCCAGCCCCGTCAGGATGACCACTAAGAGCGTGGCGATGAGGATTTCCGTATCCGCTGAAAAGCTGACGCCGAGTTGCTGAAGCGCCAGGGTGAGGGAAATGACGGTCGCCGCCGAGATCCAGCCCAGGTAGAGTGACGGCGCGAAGTAGGTCCACGCATACGCCGGCCTACCGACCGAACGCCCGTGCTCCCGCAGCGCCGTATACGCCCCGAGCAGCGCCACCAGGTGCCAGAGCAGATCGAAGGCGCCCCAGAGATAATTGCTGCCCAGGCTGATGGGCACGAAGGCGATGCTCGCCCAGCCCGCCAGCACGAGAAAACGGTAGGCCCGTAACAGCGCGGCCGGGGGAGCGCCGGCCCGAAACTGGAAGGCGGCGAATAAAATCATGCCGGTGAAGATGACTCCCCAGATGCTGAAGGCGTAACCGGCCGCGTCGACGCGGGTATCGGTGCCGTTCGTGAAGCGATCCTGGGAGACGTCCAGCAGGATCGGCAGGTAATTGGCGATGGGTACGAGGAGAAAGGTCAGCAACAGCGCGATCCGCCAGTTGCGTACGCTCGATGAGTCCGGCATGGTTTTTAAAGGATACAACCGAACGACGGCTCCGGGGTTAGTTCTGCATACCTTATTAATCGCTTTTCATGCCCCTACAGTCGCACTACGGAAAACAGGGCGTAATGCTCGTCAACCTCGGCACGCCGGACGCCCCCACCCCAGCGGCCGTTAATCGCTACCTGGGCCAGTTCCTCACCGACCCCCGGGTGATCGATAATCTTCCCGGCTTGGCCCAGCAACTGTTGGTCCGGGGCATCATCGCTCCCGTCCGCTCGGGCATTGTCAATCCCTTCAAGGCCGGCGGTTCGACCAAGCTGTACCAGGAGTTATGGACGGAAAACGGCAGCCCGCTCAAATACTACGGCAAAGTGGTAACGGAAAAAGTAGCCGCCGCCCTGGGTGAGGACTACTCCGTAAAGCTGGCGATGCGCTACCAGAGCCCGAGCATCGAGGTCGCCCTCGACGAGCTGCTGGCGGAGCAGGTATCCGGCATACTGGTTTTCCCGCTCTTCCCCCAGTACGCCAGCGCCACCACCGGCAGCGTCCACCAGGAGGTCATGCGCCTGCTGGCCAAGCGGCAGACCATTCCGCCCGTCCAGCTGGTCAACAGCTACTACGAGCAGCCGGAACTTATCCAGGTATTCGCCGACAACGCCCGCGACGTTGGCAACCTCGACCAGTACGATCACATCGTATTCAGCTACCACGGTCTGCCCCAGCGGCAGCTGAAAAAGGCGGACGACTGCAACCATTGCTACGTCGTCGACGGATGCTGCAACTCCATCTCCCGCGTCAATCAGTTCTGCTACAGCGCCCAGTGCCACGCTACCACCCGGGCCATCGCCACGGAACTCAACCTGGACCCCGACCGCTACACCACCAGCTTCCAGAGCCGGCTCGGCTTCGACGACTGGGCGAAGCCCTACACCATCGACGTGCTGGAGGAGTGGGCGAAAGAGCGGGGCGCGAAAAAGATCCTTTGTTTCAGTCCCGCTTTCGTAGCCGACTGCCTGGAGACGACCATCGAGATCGGCGTAGAGTACCAGGAAGAATTCGTGAAGTGGGGCGGAGAGCGGATCGACCTGGTGCCCAGCCTCAACGACGATCCCCGGTGGGTGGCCGCCCTGGTGAGCATGATCCGTTCCGAAACCCGGGAAGCGGTAGCATGAGCAAGAAAGGATTCTTCGTCAGCGGCATTGGTACGGAGGTAGGCAAAACGGTGGCCAGCGCCTTTTTGCAACTGGCCCTGGACGCCGACTACTGGAAGCCCGTGCAGGCCGGCGACCTCGATTTCGGGGATACGGACCGGGTGCGGAGCTGGACGGGTATGCCCGCCGACCGCTACCACCCGGAGCGCTACCGGCTGCGTACGCCCGCCAGTCCGCACTACGCCGCCCGCGTGGATGGCGTGGAAATCCACCTTACCGATTTCACCCTTCCCTCCACCGAGCGCCCCTTGCTGGTGGAAGGTGCCGGCGGATTGCTGGTGCCCCTGAACGAGCAAGCGTGCATGATCGACCTGGCTGCCCACCTGAACTTGCCGGTGATCTTGGTTTCGCGGCACTATCTGGGCAGCATCAACCACACGCTCCTTAGCCTGGAGGTACTGCGCAAGAGAAACATCGAATGCGCGGGCGTCATTTTCAGCGGTGGGGATAATCCGGAATCCGCCCGGATCATCGAAAAGCTGGGGCAAGTACAGGTGCTGGCAAGCCTCCAGGAATTGGAAGAGGTAGATTTCGAATCAATGCATACGCTCCACGTCACCCACGTCGACGAGCAATTGTACAAGGCGCTCGGCTAGGCTACCTTTGCCGCGTGGCTACCCCCAAAGTGCTCATTGTCCGTTTTTCCTCGATCGGGGACATTGTCCTGACCAGTCCGGTGATTCGCTGCGTGAAGCAACAGACCGGAGCCGAGGTCCATTTCCTGACGAAACGGTCCTTTGCCGCGACGGTACGCCACAATCCGTACATCGACCGACTGTGGACCATCGATAAAAACATAGCGGAGATTGCCGCCGAGTTGGTTGCCGGGGATTTCACCCATGTAATCGACCTTCACGGCAACCTGCGAACGCTCGAACTCAAACAGCGGCTGAACTGGGGGCAGCTACTCGCCGGCCGCCGTCCACCCCGTACGGCAACCTTCGATAAGGTCAATTTTCGCAAATTTCTCCTGACGCGCTTTCGCATCGACCGGATGCCCGCGGCACATATCGTGGACCGTTACCTGGCGGCGGCGCGGGTACTGGGCGTAACAAACGACGGGCGGGGATTGGACTACTTCATCGCTCCGGAAGAGGCCGTAGCGCCCCCGGCCCGGAACTACGTGGCCTTCGTAATCGGCGCGGCCCACGCCACCAAACGCCTGGAAGAATGGCAAATGGGGGACATCTGTGCGCGGATCGACCGGCCGGTGGTCTTGCTGGGCGGACCGGAGGAAGCCGCCCTCGGCGACCGGATCGCCGCCAAGTGTCCGAACGCCATCAATGCCTGCGGTAAGTATTCCCTGAACGGCTCTGCCGACCTAGTGCGTCAAGCCGCCGTGGTGGTTACCCACGATACGGGCCTGATGCACGTCGCGGCGGCCTTTCGGCGGCCCATCGTCAGCGTGTGGGGAAATACCGTTCCGGAACTGGGTATGTACCCCTACCTACCGGGAGAGGAACCTGCCGTCGTTGCGGAGGTACGGGGGCTACCCTGCCGGCCCTGCTCGAAAATCGGTTATGCGGCTTGCCCGCAGGGGCACTTCAGCTGCATGCGGGAGCAAAAGCTCGAGGCGATCGTACGGTCGGTATTACTCGCGGTCGAAGCGTAATTCCTGCAGTACCATCCGGTCACCTTTCTTGGCGATGTAGATGTATACGCGGTAGGAACCGTCGGCGGTGGCTAGATTGCCGATACAGTATTCGGCGTCGTCTGCTTTGGAAGAGCCCTGGTGGACCTGGCTGAAGCCGGAAGGCGAGTGGGCGGCGAAAAAGGCCGATAGCTTCTGGACGGCCTGATCGCGGGAGTAGAGATTTTCTTCTTCGAGCAGGCTCAATTCGACCTCGGTGTCCATCGCGGCGGCCAGGGAACGGGTGTCACCGGCACCGAGGGCCCGGGTGATTTCCCCCAACGACTGGGCACTGGCCGTGGCGGTCACCAGAAAAGGCGAAAGCGAAACGGCGATGATGAAGAGAACAGATTTCATAAGCATAGTGCTAAGTAAACGTAAAAACGTTCGGTACGGGTATAGGTTAAGTAAGGTACCGTTAAAGTAGTAGGTTTAGACCGTACCCACCTGACGGGCCGCTTCCGCTGCTTTAACATGTGGGCCGGAGCCCCGTCATTTCCGGGTCGCAGAGAAATTACTGCGGCAAGAACCCCGGGAACGGTTTGGTGATTGAAAGAATAAACACTACCTTTGCGGGCCGCTACGAGCGGTCAAAATTAATTGCAGCCATGGACGCCATCTCCTTCGTACACGAACAAGTAAGTAAGCAGAAAGAATTTCCCCAGTTCCGCGCCGGGGATACCATCATCGTGGACTACCTCATTACGGAGGGAGAAAAGTCGCGTATTCAGCAATTTCGCGGCGATGTTATCCAGATCAAAGGCGAAGGGCTCACCAAGACCTTCACCGTCCGCAAAGTATCCAACGGCGTTGGCGTAGAGCGGATTTTCCCGCTATCCTCCCCGAGCATCGATGCAATCACCATCGTCAAGAAGGGCAAGGTTCGGCGTAGCCGCCTGTTCTACCTGCGCGACCGCGTCGGCAAGAAAGCCCGCATCAAGGAGCGTCGCATGTAATCCGGGTTTTTCCCGAAGAATTATCGAAGCCCGGTATCCAGCAGGATACCGGGCTTCCTTGCATGGTGTCGGCCCCACCCCACAGTACCGGATGGAAGGGATGGCGAGGAGCCGTACCTTACGGTCATGTCCCACGCCAAACGCGCCGCCGAATTCTTGCTCGACGAAGACCGAACCGACTGGCACGACCAGTCGCTCTGGCACGTCCGTTCCAAACGCGACGGAAGTATTGCCGGCATACCGGAATGGGAGGCTCTCCGGCAGCTAGGTTCGGACATTAAGGACAATGTTCTCGGCAACCTCGACGCCTACCTGGAACAGTTCGAGGAAAAGGCTCGGGCCAACGGGGTCATCGTGCACTGGGCCCGGGATGCGGCGGAACACAACGCTATCGTGCACGGTGTCCTCGAAAAGCACGGGGTCGACCGCATTGTCAAATCGAAGTCGATGCTGACCGAGGAATGCCACCTCAACGAGTATCTCGCCGGGCGGGGGGTAAAAGTGGTCGACACCGATCTGGGCGAGCGCATCATCCAGCTAAAAAAGGAGCCGCCCAGCCACATCGTGATGCCCGCGATCCACCTGAAAAAAGAGGAAATCGGCGCGCTCTTTCACGAGCAACTGGGAACCGATGAGGGAGCCAGCGACCCGCAGTACCTGACCGAAGCGGCCCGCCAGCACCTCCGAGAAAAGTTTTTAGCGGCGAAGGCGGCGATCACCGGCGTCAACTTCGCGATCGCCGATACCGGGGGCATCGTCGTCTGCACCAACGAAGGGAACGCAGACATGGGCGTACACCTCGCCCCGGTACAGATCCATTGCATGGGCATCGAGAAAATCATCCCCCGGGCGGAGCACCTCGGGGTGTTTACGCGCCTGCTTGGGCGGAGCGCGACCGGCCAACCCATCACCATCTACACCAGCCACCACCACCGCCCCAAGCCCGGCGGGGAGATGCACGTGGTGATCGTCGATAACGGACGTACCCGGCAGCTGGGTCGGGAGGATTTCCGGAACAGCCTCAAGTGCATCCGCTGCGGGGCCTGTATGAACACCTGCCCGATCTACCGCCGCAGCGGTGGCCACAGCTACGACCACACCATTCCCGGACCGATCGGAAGTATTCTCTCGCCCGGCATCGACCTGAAAAAGCACGGCGATCTCGCGTTTGCCTCCACCCTCTGCGGGAGCTGCTCCGATGTTTGCCCGGTCAAGATCGACATCCACGACCAGCTCTATAAGTGGCGGCAGGTCGTGAGCGAGGAAGGTCATTTAACAAACGCCAAGCGGCTACCCCTTCTCGGTGCGGGCAAGGCGCTCCGCCACAACGGCCTTTACAACTTCATGGGAAAAGCGGCGCGGGTAGCACTTAAACTGGCTCCGCGAATGGCGGTTTACAACCGCTTCAACGCCTGGGGAAAAAGCCGGGAACTCCCCGAATCTCCGGAGGAGAGCTTCAAGGACTGGCACGCCCGCCAACAAAAGGACAACGCATGAGCAGCAGATCAGCCATCCTGGAGGGAATCCGCGAAAATAAACCGGCTAGCCGCCCGCTGCCAACTATGCCGCCCGATCCCCCCCGACCGTCAACGGAAGCGTGGGAAGCGGCCTTCCGCGAAGTACTCACGGCCAGCAAAACCAGCTTCATCCAGCCCCGGGAGTTGGCCGCCCTCGTACGTGATCCGGCTTACCGCACGGTGGTGTCTACCCTGCCCGACGCAGCCGGCAACCTCGACGTCCGGGCGATCGACGACCCCCTCCAGCTTGCGGGGGTTGACTTGGCGGTACTGGAGGCGCGGATCGGCGTAGCGGAAAACGGCGCGATGTGGGTGAGTGAAACCGAGTCCCTTCACCGCGTCCTCCCCTTCATCACCCAGCACCTGGTGCTCGTTCTGGACCGCAAAAACCTGGTCGGAACCATGCACGAGGCGTACCGCAGGGTCAAAATTGATGCCACGGGGTTCGGCGTATTCATTGCCGGACCGAGCAAAACGGCCGATATCGAGCAGAGCCTGGTCATCGGTGCGCACGGCCCCAGAAGCCTGGTGGTTTGCCTGCGCGACTAGCGGCGAATCCCCCCCTTACCAGCAGTGTATCCGTACGGAAAACTTTAACGTTTATCGGTAATACTAAACGGTATCCAGGCGTTTATTACCGCGTCTAACTTTAGTTCGGACACCACTCGGGTAATGGCCCGGCTGTTGCACCAGCTTTTGGAACATCACCCTTCATCAAACCAACGCCCCATGGCAACTATTCAGAATAATCCTAATCCGGAACCCAATAAGTTCACCCCGGCTCCCAAGCCCCAAAAAAGCCGCACCACCCTGCTGGGTGTCATCATCGCCGTGCTCGCCGTAGCCCTGGTCGTACTCGGCATCAGCTTTATGAACCGGGGTACCGAGAATGCCCAACTCTCCACCGAACTCGTGGAGATGGAGCAGTTCAAGGCGCAGGCCGAGAAGCAGTACTATGAGTCACTGGCCGAATTGGAGGAAATGCGGGGGAGCAACGAGGAGCTCAATGCCCTTATCGACCAGCAAAAGGAAGAACTTCGTCTGCAGAACGAAAAGATCACCAGCCTGACGCGTGACTCCCGGAACCTGGCCGCCGCCCGGCGCGAACTGGCCGACCTGAAAGCAAATACCGTTGGCTACCTCGCCGAACTGGAGGAGCTGCGCCTCGCTAATGCGGAGCTTTCCGAACAGAACGAGCAGCTCTCCACCGAGCGCGATATGCTGAGCAACGACCTGCAGGTGAGCCAGCAGACCAACCAGCAGCTTAATAGCGAGCGGGCCGTACTGGTAAGCGAACGGGAGCAACTGGCCAATCGCAATAGCGAACTGAACCAGAAGGTAAACGTAGCCAGCGTCATCAAGACCAACAACATCACCGCCGAAGGGCAGAAGCAGCGCAACAGCGGACGTTGGGTAGGACGCAGCAGCGCCAAGAACGTCGAACGGCTTTTCGTGTGTTTCAATAGCCTTGATAACGCGGTTGCCACTCCCGGCGAGGAAACCTTCCAACTGCGCATCGTTAACCCCAACGGAGAAACCCTGAGCATCGAAGCGGAAGGCAGTGGCGTACTGACGACCAGCGCCGGCGAGCAAGTTCCCTTCACCAAAAACGTTCCCTTCAACTTCCAGGGCGATGCCGCCAATCACTGCGCCGAATGGAACGTACCCGGCCAGGAATTCATGGAAGGCGTCTACACCGTCGAGCTGTACAACAAAGGCTCCCTCGTAGGTAGTACCGAAATGGAACTCAAGTAGTCCGAACCACCGCGTTCCCCACCTTGAAAAGGGCTGCTCCCACCGCGGGGCAGCCCTTTTCCTATCTTTACCGCATGCCGATCGATCCCGTTACCACCACGTTACTGCGCCGTGAATTCGACCTGCCCATGGCCGTCATGACGGAGACCGAACTGCTGGACTGGCTGACCGTCCGCGTCGGAGAAATGATGCGCTATCGCCCGGAATACCTGATGAGCCTTTGCTATACGCTGGATCTGGACGAAGAAAGCGTGGCCCGTGCGCTCGATCCCGTTGAAACCCCGAGCGAACCACCCTTTCGGGTACTGGCGCGTATCCTATACGACCGGCAGCGTGCCCGCGCCAGCAGCAAGCAGCACGTTGCCGTGCCCCCCCTTGACGACCCTAACGCCTGGTAGCCGATGCGAGACCTCTTCGACCCCCTATTTGAATACGCGGAATCCGTTAGTGGACCCGTTCCGTCGTATTTACACGAGGTGGAACGGCAGACGTACCTGAAAACCCTGGCGCCGCAAATGATGAGCGGGCGATTGCAGGGGCGCGTCCTGGCCCTGCTGTCCAAACTGGTCCGACCGCGGACGGCTCTGGAGATCGGCACTTTTACGGCCTACGGTACCCTCTGCCTCGCGGAAGGTCTGCGGGAAGATGGCGTGCTACACACCATTGAAGGCGACCCCGAGCGCGCCGCGCTGGCCGAGCGCCACATTGCGGGATCCCCCTTCCACGACCGGGTAAAATTACACGTCGGAGACGCCGGCGAAATCCTGACGAACCTCCAACCGCCCTTCGATCTCATCTTTTTGGACGGCGACAAAAGGGGATACCCCGACCATTACCGCACCTTGGTCGATCGGTTAACGCCAGGCGGGCTGCTGATTGCCGACAACGTTCTTTGGGATGGTAAAACGGCCAATCGTGGTGACGACCGCGTCGCCAACCGCCTTCGTACCTATAATACTATGCTACGCGACGATCCCCGCGTCGAGGTAACGGTACTCCCCCTCCGCGATGGGCTATCCATCGCTCGCAAGCGGTTGTGAACAAATAACCCATGTATAGACATATATAAATGTATGCGCGTTACGCACGCATGCATTAGTTCTATCACTAAAAATTTATACCATGCTGTTTATTAACACCACCGACAAAAAGTCGGGAAAAGAAGTACGTTTACGCTACCAGGAATACGGCAACGGCCGCCCCGTTGTATTCATCCACGGGTGGCCGCTCACCGGCGACATGTTTGAATACCAGATGGAGCCGCTCAGCCGGGAGGGACTGCGCTGTATTTCCTATGACCGTCGCGGATTCGGCCACTCTTCGAAAGTGGGCGAAAGCTACAACTACGATACCCTGGCGGATGACCTGAATGCTCTCCTGACCGAACTTGACCTTCGCGACGTAACCCTCGTCGGCTTTTCGATGGGCGGCGGCGAGATCGCCCGCTATATCGGAAAATACGGTCAGGACCGCTTATCCGGCGCCGTTCTTGTCAGTTCGGTTACCCCATACATGCTGAAGACGGATAACCACGACGGCGTCAAGTGGAGTGTGTTCCAGGAGATGATTGACGGCATCCGTAAGGATCGCCCCAGTTTCTTTGCTACCTGGGCCAAGCAATTTTACGGTATCGGCCTGTTAAATCACCCCGTAAGCGACGAGTTCCAGTCCTGGACCCTCGGGATGGCGCTGACCGGCTCCAGCCGCGCCGCCATTGACTACGTGGAAGCGTTTGCGAAGACCGACTTCCGTGACGATTTGAAAAAATTCACCGTGCCGACGCTGATCGTACACGGCGAAGACGACAAGGTCGTACCCGTTAACGTAGGTGGTGATGCCACGCACAAATTAGTGCCTAATGCCATCTACCATAAGTACGACAATGCGCCCCATGGCCTGTTTTATACCCACCGGGAACGGTTGAACCGCGACATTCTCGCTTTTGTCAATACCAAAGCCACCCGCCCCGAACGCGAAATCGCGGTACACTAAGTCCGCCGGCGTCGCGCCAAAAGCAAAGCGGCCGCTTCCGATCGGGAGCGGCCGCTTTTTTTATGCGGTAACGGAAGCTTCCTCTTCCTTGGGTAATCCTTCGACCCCGTTAACGGTCGTGTACTTGAAGCTTAGTTTCTTGTCCGGGTAGATGTAGCTGAAGGCGGACTGTACGGCCATAGTACCTTCGTGAAAGCCACAGAGGATCAACTTGAGCTTACCGGGGTAGGTATTGATGTCCCCGATGGCGTAGATACCGGGCACGCCGGTACTGTAGTCACGCGTATCGACTTCGATGGCATTCTTATCGATGGTGAGGTTCCAGTCGGCGATGGGGCCCAGCTTCGGGGACAACCCGAACAGCGGGATGAAGTCGTCTACCTCGATCACCTCTTGTTCGCCGGATTTAAGCTTGACGGTGACACCCTGTACTCCCTCGTCGCCGACGATGCCAACGGCCTGAGCGTTGGTGATCAGGTTGACCCGACCGCTTTCGGCCAGGGCGTGCACTTTTTCCACGCTATCCAACGCACCGCGGAAGCTGTCGCGCCGGTGCACCAGCGTGACCTCCTTGGCGACATCGGCCAGGAAGATGGTCCAATCCAGGGCGGAATCGCCACCGCCGGCCAGCAACACCTTGCGGTCGCGGTAGACCTCCGGGTCCCGAATGACGTAGGCGACGCCATTATCCTCGTATTTTTCGATGTTAGGGATCGGGGGCTTGCGGGGTTCAAAGCAGCCCAGGCCACCGGCGATACAGATAACGGGAGCCTCAATGACGGTGCCGCGGCTGGTCGTAAGCCGGTACATTTTCTCTCCCACCTTCTCCAGTTTTTCGGCGCGCTCGCCGAGCGTGAATTCCGGATTAAAGGGAGCGATCTGCTCCATGAGGTTCTCGATGAGTTCACCGGCCAGCACGCTGGGATAACCGGGGATATCGTAAATCGGTTTTTTGGGATAGATCTCGGTGAGCTGTCCGCCGGGCTGCCCCAGGGAGTCAACCAGGTGGCAGCGCATTTTCAACAGGCCGGCTTCGAATACGGTAAAGAGACCGACCGGGCCGGCGCCAATGATGAGGATATCAGTTCTATTCATGTCTAAATCTTATTTCGGGGGGGATCCGATAGTCTAAAATAATCAGGATACGTGGAGGCCGCATTCGTCCTTGTCGGTGCCGGCCCAGCGACCGGCCCTACCCTGCCCGGGTCGGGTACAGTGGGTGCAGCCGATCGAGCCGTAGCCGAGTTCCTCCAGGGGATGGCGGGGAAGCTTATCCTTTTCGAGGAGGTACAGAAATTCGCCTTCCTCGATATCGATGAGGGGGTGAAAGTGGATGAGTCCATCCACCTCCTCGAAGATTTCCATGGCCGCCCGGTTCATCGTTTGGTAGCTGTGTACCCCCGACATCCACACCTGGTGGCGGGCCTTTACCGCCCGTAGGGGCATCACCTTATTGTAGTGACAGCAGCGGCCGGGCTGGCTTTCCCACATCTTGGTTTCCCGCGTGAGTTGATTGCGTTCGGGGTCGGGAAGGATTTCCACGACCTGCAGTCCCGTCAATTCGGCCAGCGTATCCTTGTAGGCCAGCGTTTCCGGAAAGTGGTAGCCGGTATTCAGTATGTGCACCTTCTGCTGGGAGTTTGCGCGGCTAACCAGGGTGAGCATCACCACGGATTTCGTACCGAAGCTCGAAGTGAACAGCACCTGGTCTACGGGGAAATATTCGTAAAGGCGGGTGATTCGCTCCTGGAAATCCAGCGGGGCAAACTCCTCGTTAAGGGCCGCCAGATCAAACGTCAGGGCGGTTTCTGAGTGGGGTAAGCTCATCGTTAATTCAAATTTTCCTGACCTCCTTCTCCCTTTTCGGGCGAACGGGGCGCAGGTGCAATATCATTCGGTTCGGAAGCAGCCGCCAATAAGCAACCGCCGGGGGGACAGGTACGACCGGCACGCGCCGAGGACAGTAAACCGTTCGTCAGCGTATTCAGTTCACGGACTTTCGTCTGGAAGTTCCCGGTCAGCCGGTCACGGAACAGGTGTAAGTTTTCAATCAGTTCGGTGGTGGCATCTTCCGGAAGCTCGGCCTCCAGCCACTGCCGGAAGCGTTTGGCAAAGGTCGGGCTCTGGCCGTTAGTGCTGATGGCCACCTTGAGCGGACCCCGGGTAACGATGCTACCCAGGTAGAAGTCGCAGAGGTGAGGCGTATCGGCCACGTTCGTGAGTCGCCGCTCGGCTTTGGCCGCTTCCCATACGGCGTAATTAACTTCCTTGAAATTGGTAGCGGCCACCACCAGATCGACCTCTTTCACGTCGGCGGGACGAAATTCCCGTTGGTACCAGGTTATTCGTCCGCCGGCAGGGGTATGCCAAACGCCCGCGAATTGCTCGCCAGACACGGCCACCCGCGCTCCGGCGCCATCCGCTTCTTTAGTTTGCCGTTCGTACGCATCCAGCAATTCCCGTAAGTCCGCTCCCATCCAGGGGGCGACGATCGTAACCCGGGCGTTGGGGCTGCTTTTCAGGATAAAGCTCAGCTTCTCCTCCCCTACTTCTCCGGCCCCCACCACGAGCATGTCGAGGCGGTCGAGGCGAAAAAACGCGGGGTACAGGGGGTTGGTCATTTGACGGTGCGCTTTACGATGGGTGATTTGTGGCTACTTCGCGAATGGTCGACCGTAGATCGCCATTTACAAAGTCAGCGTGCTGACGGACGGTCTCCCCCAGGACGATGATGCCCGGGCCCTTATCCCGCTCGGCGAGCACCCGGGGAGCGATGTCGTTGACGGAACCGACCCAGCAGCGCTCGTCGGGGCGGCTACCGTTTTGGATGACCATGGCGGGAAGCGCTCCCTTGCCTTCGGCGTCCCACAGCGCGCAAATCTGGTCGAGGCGCCCCAGGCCCATAAGAATGATCACGGTAGCGTTCGACCGGGCGGCCCGGAACAGGTCGTCGCTCAGGCCACCGTTGCGGGTGTGGGCCGTGATCACCCAGAAGCTGTCGGCGTATCCCCGGCTCGTGGGGGCCACGCCCTGTAATTCGGGAAGACTGATGCAGCTACTGATGCCGGGCACGATTTCCACCGGGATACCGGCCGCCTCGGCGAATGCCTTTTCCTCCTGGCCCCGGCCGAACACGAAAGGGTCACCGCCCTTCAATCGCACCACGTGGCCGTACTCCAACGCGGTGGTAACGATCAGTTCGTTGATCTCGTCCTGCCGCTTGTAGTGACATCCGGCGCGTTTGCCAACGAAGATGCGCTGGCAGTGTGCCGGCGTTTCGTCCAGCAGCGCGTCGCTACTCAACGCGTCGTAGAGCACCGCATCGGCGGTAGCCAGGGCCCGTAACCCCTTTCGGGTAATGAGGTCCGGATCACCGGGACCGGCGCCGACAAGGGTGAGGCGGGGTTGGATGGGAGGCTGCTTGGGTTGCATGGCGGATATTTGGGTAAGGCTTTTAGGCCTTGTAGTATTCACTGACCACGGTCTTGTCCAACTGACGCTCGCGGGTAGCGATCGCCTTGGTGACAAAGGCCCGGGCCTCCGCAATATACGTAGAAGAAAAGGCCGTATTAGGCTCCGTATTTTTAATACGTAATACGTAGTTTTCGAAATTATCAATTTCGGGGAATCGATCACCGAAGTGCTCCTGAAAATCGCGGAGGATCCCGATATGGGTGTTACACTTCAGGTCCTCCGAAAGGAGCAACGCCTTGGCTGCCGTGACCATCGCCGAATAGGCGTGGTAACCGGCGTCAGCGGGGGCGTCGGCTTGTAGGCTTACCGCGGCAGACTTCAGTTTATCGGTGCTGTCGTTCAAAATGGCCCCGATGACGTCGAGGCTTACGCCGGCACACTCCCCTACGCCGATCTCCTGTTTGTACTCGTCGTCCTGTCCCCAGTCGTAGAACTCCTCGTCGGTGATCTCCGCCGTATCGCCGAGTGACTTCAGCAGACCGTAGAAGTACCGTTTGCCCTGGCGTTCGGCGTAATCGTTGTAGTATTCGCCGTCATTGGCGTGATCGCGGTAGTCCTGGAAGAGGATCCGAATCACGTCGGGTACGCGGCGGGTAGGTACCTTGATAACCTTCTGCGCGATAAACCCGCGGCCATCGGGGGCAATGCCGCCGCCTACGACCACCTGCATAGCGGGGGCGATGCGGTCGCCGACGCGCAGACTGGACCCGTGGAAGCCGATGTTGGCGGCCATGTGTTGTCCGCAGGCATTCATACAGCCGCTAATCTTGATACGGATGTCGTCTTCAGTTACCATCTCGGGATACTCCTTGCGGACTAGCTCCTCCAGCACCTGGGCCAATCCGGTAGAGTTGGTGACGCCGAGGGCGCAAGTATCGGTACCGGGGCAGGCGGTAATATCGGCCGTTGTGTCGTAGCCCGGTAATCCGAGATCGAGCGCGTACAGGCCGTTGTAGAGGTGCGGCAAGGCGCTCGGGGGAACGAAGCGCAGGACCATTCCCTGCTGAACGCTCAGGCGGATATCGTCGCTCGCATATTTGCGGATAACTTCCGCCAGCAGACGGGCTTGCTCGGCTTCGAGGTTGCCGAGCGGCACCCGGATGGCCACGGCGTGGTAGCCTTTCTGTTTTTGCTCGAGTACGTTGGTCTGGCACCACTCGGCGTAGGCGACGCGGTCGACGGGCTCCACCGGCGGAAAGGTATCTTCCGGAATGGATCCCAGCTTGGGCAGCAGGGATTCGTCGACTTCGTAGCTCTTGTGTGCAATGGCGGGCCACTCTTCGTGGACCAGCTCCATGAACCGGTCGAAGCCGAGGTCTTTGATGAGGAACTTCATCCGGGCCTTCATCCGCTTTTCGCGTTCTCCGTAGCGGTCGAAGACGCGAATGGAGGCCTCCATGAACGGAATGATCTGATCGGCCGGCAGGAATTCGAAGGCGGTATGGGCCACCATGGATACGGCACCGAGACCTCCGCCGATTACCACCTTGAACCCTTTCCGCCCCTCCTTCATCCGAGGAATGAAGCCGAAGTCGTGAAAATAAGTGAAGGCGCTATCGCGATCGCTGCTGGAGAAAGCGGGCTTGATCTTGCGGCCCATTTCCTGGCAGATGGGGTTGCGCAGGAAATGGTCGAAGGAGGCGTATACATACGGACTCACATCGAAGAGCTCCTCGGGGTCGACGCCGGCGAGCGGACTGGCCGTCAGGTTCCGAACCGTATTGCCACAGGCTTCGCGGGCCGTCATTCCGGCATCCACCAATTCCTGCCAGATGGCGGGACTGTCATTCAGCTTGACGTAATGCATCTGAATGTTCTGCCGGGTGGTAATGTGTAGCCGGCCGTTGGTGTACTTCTCCGCGATGTTGGCCAGGGCAATCAGCTGGCTCGGGGTGATGTGTCCGAAGGGTATCTTGGTCCGAAACATGTGCACGCCTGGCTGACGTTGACCGTACACCCCGCGCGTCAGGCGATAGTGTTTGAAGCGGTCTTCGTCTTCCTTCCCGCGCTGGTAAGCGTAAATGCGGGCGGTTAACTCGGCGATATCGGCCTGGTTTGCAGCCTGTAGGTCCGGTGAGGTGGGGGATACGGTGGAATTCATACTCCAAAGTACAGGCTGGCGGTCAGGTCGTTCGAGTCCATTCAGGATCAAATGATCATATGAACGGATAGATCAAGGAATCAACTAATTGATTTCCATTTGTTTACGTATATTATTAAATCGATATTAAAAAATGTTAACATATATTTATTCCAATAATATATTTCCCTGCCTGCTTTCAAGCGTGCTTTGCCGCTACGGACGGTCGGGTCTCCACAGTACCTCTCCTGACCGCGTGGCGGACTTTACTGCCCCTCGCTCGAATTTTTTTCACTAGCCGAACCTCCGGGCTTGCATTAGCACGGTCGGATACAATTTCCGAAAGAAAGCCACCGTACCGTGCGTAACGCTCCCGCAAGCCGCACGCTCCATTCACCTCATCCGCGGAATTGCGGAATGGGCCGCCCTGGATACTGGTAGCGTTACGGGAAACCAAATCGAACGCAGCCGAATCCCACCACCCTATATATACGTACAGTACAGCGCACCTTCACCAGGCTGCCCCGATGCCTTCCTCCTACGCGAAAAAGAGCGAAGGCATAGCCGGGTATCCTGGCGCAGCCGGAAAGATGAAAACTTACGGCCGGCGCGACGGGGAAACGACCCCGCTGAAAGGGGCAGCGGACCGGATTGCCCGTCATTCGCTGAAAACCCACTTCATGAAACAATAGCCATCAGGAACATCCGGGAGAATTCGAATATTTTTGAAAAAAATTTAACTTTTCGCATACTTCCCCGAACACCCCTTTCGTTTTCCTGTTAGAGCGCGCATTTGTCACCTAGCGCATGTTTGATTTCGGATTTTGTTTTGTGTCTCTGTTTTTGACTTTAGCTTGGTATTGTCCGTTAACAGCCAGTTAAATATTGTTCTGACGATCTTCTTTTTTTGGTTGTCTGACTTGTTTACCTATCTTTGACGGAACAAGGGGATTGCACCTCCCTCCATCATTTCTAAAGTCTACCATATAGGTCTACGTCTACACTAACTGTCAACTGGCAATAGCGCCGGATCCCACTTCGGGAAATAATCCCAATTTGAAACTTGTTAGTCATGGACGTTAAGACGCTCAACGATCAAGAACTGATCAACCTGTACCTTTCTGGCGAAGACCGCGCATTCGAAGAACTGCTCGGCCGGCACCAACAGAAAATTTACACCTCCATTTACCTTTTCACGAAGGATCACAGCAAAGCGGAAGATATCTTCCAGGAGGTTTTCATCAAGATCATCGACACGCTGCGCCGCGGCAAATACAACCACGAAGGAAAGTTCCTGCAGTGGGCCATGCGGATCTCCTACAACATGTGTGTCGACTCCTTCCGCCGCAACAAGCGTCGTCCCCAGGTCGGTCAGACCGAAACCTTCAACATCTTCGACGTTCTCCAGTCCGAGGAGCACAATGCCGAACAGGGCATGATCCGCACCCAAACGCACGACAAAGTGCGTAAGCTGGTCGACTCCCTGCCCCCCGAGCAGCGGGAGGTAGTCATTCTGCGCCACTACGCCGACATGAGCTTCAAAGAAATCGCCAAGCTTACCCAGGTCAGCATCAACACGGCCCTGGGCCGGATGCGGTACGCCCTCATCAACATGCGCAAGATGATCGAGGAGAAGCAAATCGCCCTCCAGTAAGCACGGACTAACGAGCCAGTAGACAGTAAAGCCCCACCGTCAATCGTGACGGTGGGGCTTTCTTCGTAGGAAGAAATGGACCGCGTCAGGCGTTTTCCGCCAGCGGGATCGGAAATTGCGTGAAAATGTCATCGCCCGGTCGGTCGATGGGCAGGAAATTCTCGTTCAGGCGGCCGTAACGCCGCAGGTCCCACATGAGGTGGCCTTCGCCCCACAGGCTATACCGGCGCTGGTAGAGCATTTCATCGATCAGTGCCTCCTGAGTCGTCGGGCCCGGGTACGCACCAATGCCCGCGGCCTCCCGAATGATATTGAGCGCCGCTTCCCCTTCCTCGAGGTTCCCCAGGTTGATGTTGGCTTCGGCGTAGATCAGCACCAGCTCCTCGTTGCGGATAATGTCTATGGGAGAAGTCGACGTTTCGTAGAGGGCACTTTCGTACTGGCCGTTCAGGCCATCCTTTCCGGTAGGATCCGGGCGCAGTCGAAATTTATCGAACCGCAGGTCCCCGGCGGTGGTATCCGCGATGATCCTGGGATGGACGACAAACTGGTCTCCGCTCTGCCCGGGGGGGCGGTAGATCGGATTTAACAAATCCCCGGCGTTCGTGCTGAAGATATGCTGCGGCCCCGTGGAGAGGTCGCCGTCGAGGTCCAGAAAGCTGGCGTTGGCGTACGCCAGCGCATCCGCATAGCGACCGGCGTGGGTGGCTACCCGCGCGGCAATTGCCCGGTTGAACAGGGAGAAGGTTTCCGGCGTATTGAACCCGGCGAATCCGTCGGACAGCACGAAGGCGAATACCGCGTCATCCAGTTGCTGGTTCGCCTCGTCCAACAGTTCCAGAATGCGGGTAAACCCTTCTTCCTGGCTGAGGTACGGCCCGAGATTTTCCGGATCGGCCACGTCGACGCGCACGCCGTTGCTACCCAGCATATCCAGCACCTGGCTGAGCATATATGCTTTGATCGTATTGGCGAAACCGCGGTACCCCTGCTTCTCCTCCTCGGATACCACGTCGGTATTCTCCAGAGCGGTTAGCAGGATATTCACGTTCTTAACTACCTGGTACCGGGAGGTAAAGGGGCCGGTAAGGTAGAAGGTATTGGCGTCGAGAACCGTTTCTCCCTTCCCCAACAAATCGGCCGTGTTGCGCGGATCGGCATCAAAAATGTACAACTCCCGGGCAATGGTGCCGGATGCGGTAACGTAGCTGGTGTAGCCGGTGCGCATACCGGCTTCGATACCGGTGACCAGCAGGTCAAGCTCCGTTTCGGAGGCGTTTTGCAGCACGCTACTCACGATCGGGCCGTTGGGGTCGAACTGTTCGTCGATCTCACAGGCCGACAAAGCCAGCAACAAAAAGCCGGCAAAGATTATGGAAGATTTCATGCAACTATGGTTGAGCTTTTGCGCCGGAGCGCGGGGAAACACGATCCGGGAAAGCGATGAGGTGAATTAGCGTCGGGGATTAAAAGTCGAACCCGAGGTGGAAGTAAAATTGCTTGGCGCTCGGGAAGGGGGCGACCTCAATGTTCGTCGACAGGCCGCTCCCCCCCTTGACGGAGGCTTCGGGATCGTAGCTGCTGTAGTCGGTAAGGGTGAAAATATTCCTGCCCGAAACACCGATCCGAATGCCCCGAAACACGTCGGACTCTAGGGGGAGGCGATACGTGATGCCGGCCTCCCGGAGACGGAAATAGGAGCCGTCCTCGATGTACCCTTCCAGATTGTCGTATTCACGTGGGGTTGTACGCCCATCGTCGGTCAGTAAGCGCGTTAGGTTGAGCAATTCACTTCCCTGCCGCCAGTGGAAGAGAAAATTGACGTCCAGATCTTGGAACAAGGTCAGGTTGTTGTTCCACCCGAACTGGAAATCGGGTTCGGTATTGCCGGTCTGGGTCGGGACGCCTCCGACGTTCTCCCAGAGCCCGGTGATGGGCGACCCTTCGTTGATGTAGAAGGTACCCAGGCCAAGCCCGAAGGCCACCCCGGAGGGTACGAAGCTCGGAATGTCTTCGCCCTCCGTTCCATCCTCAACCCCCAGGCGGGTGATCTCGCTTCGGTTCAGCCAGAAGTTCAGGGTCGTCCGGTAGCTGAAGTTTGCCGTATTCACGGGTAGGAGGCCCAGCTGGAACTCAAAGCCACGGTTGCGCAGATCCAGGTCATTTCTGATCTCATTGGAAAAGCCGGAAGAGGTGGGTACGGCCCGGTCGTAGAGCAAGTCCTTGACGTCGCGGATGTAGTAGGTGGCCGTAACGTTTACCTTATTATCCAAAAATCCCAGGTCGGTACCGAATTCGATCTCGGAACTGGTTTCCGGCACCAGATCGCCGTCGCCCTGCTGCCCGTCTACCGTGAAGCCGGCGCGCCCGCCGATACTGTTGTTCGTGAGGGTGGTAAACAGGCGCCCGAACGACGCACTGTTGCCCGTTTGGCCGTACGCCGCCCGAAGTTTTACCTGCTGGATGGGATTCGACGGGTTCCAAAAATCAAATTCGTGCAGGTTCAGCGCTACCGATGCCCGCGGAAATGCGTAGAATTTGTTGGGATCGCCGTTCAGGGAAGACTTATCGAAGCGGACACCGGCCGTGGCAATAAGGCGATCGTTGACGTTAACTTCCTCCTGCAGCACGTAGCCGAATTCCTCCACGTTCAGCAAGAATTGGTCGATCTCCTGGGCACTGCCCCGCGCCAGGTTCGTCTGTAACGGAATCAGTTGGGTAGTCTGGCTCAGGAGCTGATCGGCCGACTGGTTGAGGTAGGTGATGCCGGCCTGGGAGGTGAAGTTGATTCCGCTCTCGGTGTAGTAATCGTGCACGGCAATGGCAGAATAATTATAATTGAAGAGATCATTCTTTCCCTCCGCCAGGAAACCGTTCTGCCGGTTGCGCTGTGACTGAAAGGTTTCAGGCACGTAGACGAAGGTTTTGCTCAGAATGAAGTCCAGCCCGCCGTTGAAGATCAGATTAAGCGAGTGGTTGTTCGTCTGCAGGACGTTGTAATTCACGTTGATCCCTTCCAGTACGCGGTTGACGTTTTCCTCGTTGCGGGTCTGATCGCGGGTTTGCAGCGGATTGCCGGCAAAGTTGGGATTGTCCGGGTAGTTGCCCTCCTCGTCCGGGAAGAGGTTTACCCAGTCGCGGGTGTAGGCCAGCGTATAACCGTAGGATAATCCCCCCTCGTTTTCGTTGCCGCTAAAGGAGCGATTGGCCTGGGACCGCACGTAGTAAGTATTCGACTGAATTTTCAGTCGGTCGCTGATCCGGTGGGTCAGGTTCAGCCGGGCGGAAAACCGTTCGTAGCCGGTATTTTTGATGATGCCGGCCTCGTCGCGCCAGCCACTGCTTACGAAGAAGTTGGTTCGTTCGTTTCCACCGCTGACCCGGAGCCGGCTATCGGTGATGAATCCCTTTTCACCGTACAGGATGTCTTCATAGTCAAAGAGCTCGCCGCGCGCCACCGCGGCTTCGTAGAGGGCCCGTTCGGCCCGACCCGCCGCGATTTCGTCGGGTTCGTCGCCACCGAATTCGGCTTCCACCTGCTCGGGGGTAAAGCTCCGCCGGCCGACCTTGCGTATGATGGTATTGAAACCAAGATCCTGATTGAAAGTGACCCGGGTTTCACCCGACACCCCCTTTTTCGTCGTGATGATCACGACCCCCGCGTTGGCGCGCGTACCGTAGATGGCGGCGGCGGAGGCTCCCTTGAGGACTTCGATGCTCTCGATGTCGTCGGGGTTGATATCGGCGATGCGGTTCGAAGAAGATTCCTCGTTAGCGCCGTTCGCACCGGAGGCGGAGCGGCTGCCGTTGGGCAGTTCGACGTTGGAGATGTAGACCCCGTCGACGATGAACAGCGGCTGGTTATTCCCGGATAAGGAGGATACGCCCCGTAGGCGGACCGCGTAGCCGCCACCCGGCGCCCCGCTGGTCTGGGTAATATTTACCCCGGTAAGCTTGCCGTACAGCGCGCCATCCACGGTCTGCTGGGTGGTCACCCCGGTGAGCTCCTCCCCACTGACCACCGACACCGCGTTGGCGGAGTTGGTTCGCTTGATGGTGGAAGCCAGACCGGTAACGACGACTTGTTCCAGGTTAGCCACGTCGGGCATCAGGATGATCTCCAGTGGCGCGATACCCCGGCTTACTTCGATCACCTGGGAGGCGAACCCGGTGTAGCTGAGCCGAAGCTCGGCGGGCTCCTCGGGTATGTCGATGGCGAAGCTGCCGTCGAAATCGGTGACGGTACCGGTAGTCGTACCGACAATCAGCACGGTGACCCCGACCAGCGGTTCCCCTTCGTTATCGGTGACGGTACCGGTAACCGGGTATTGCCCGTAGGCCAGGCAAGGGAGAAAAAGCGCCGGCAATAGTAACCAGCACAGACGGTTTATAGGTTGCATAGGTTCAACGGTAGGTGAAGTAAACGAAGATTCAGCCATGTAATATGGCGAAATTTCGCTGCTAAATACCAGTAATAATATTGACTTTACAATAGTATTCGGTCGAATATTCCGGTTTTTTACTCAACCAGCGACAATTTTTGATTCCTTTTGAAGCAAACGGTGTCTTCGGGCCACAATTCCCGTCGTCGGGTCGTCCAGTACCTGACGATTCGGCGCATCGATGGAGATTAGTCCTTGCACCCGCGCTCCGGCGCAAAGCTGCTTATTACCTTTGTGGCCGCGCAAGCCCCACGCTTTTCTACCTATGCTTACACACCAAACCCCACCGACCGCCCCCCCCGATCATTTGCTGGGCGTGCTCCGAACGCTCTGGCGCTGGCGAAAGCCGATCGTCCTTACTACACTGGCCGGGGCCCTATTGTCGGTGGTGGTTTCCCTGTTACTGCCGGTGTACTATACGGGCTTCACCTCCTTCGTTGCCCTCAGCCCCGAGCAGATCTCGATCGAAAGCACCTTCGGCAATGATGGGCAGCGCGTCCAGTTTTATGGGACCGGCGACGACATCGATCGCCTGCTCTCCGTAGCGGAAAGTAATCAGGTACTCGATTTCCTGATTGACACCTTTAACCTGTATGCGGTATACGGTATCGACAGTACCGTCCAGAAGGGGCCGGTGCGCATGGCCGAGCAACTCCTGAGCAACTACGAAGTGGTACGAAACCCCCGCGACGTGATCGAACTGACCATCGAGGATGAAGATCCCGTGCGGGCGGCGGCGATGGCCCGGGCGGCCCGGGTGCGCATCGACGAACTTAACCTGGCACTCATCCGGGCGACCCACGGCAGAAACGCGGCCGGACTCCGCCGCGAGGTGGAGGAAAGCCAAAAGCAACTGGAGGACCTGAACCGGCGGCTGGCGCAAATCCGCCAGGAATCCGGGGTGTACAATACCGCGACCCAGAGCGAGGTACTCGCCACCGCCTCGTCTCAAATCGACCAGCGGATTGCCCGGACCCAAGCCCGGCTCGAAGAATTTCGGACGCAGGGGCCCCGGGACAGTATCAATAAATTGACGGTTGACCTGGTCGGTTGGCAACAGAGCCGGGTGGCCATCGACGACCAACTGGCGAAGCTGAACGCCAGTATCGGCAGTATCGACAATATGGAAGAAGAACGGCTGCAGGCGAACAACGACCTTACCGAAAGTCGCATCCGGCTGAAGCAGTACGAATCCGTGCTCAACGGTGACCGAAGCACCATAGAAGTGATCGAGGAAGTGACGGTTCCTTTGGTTAAAAGCGCTCCGATCCGGTGGCTGATCGTGGTGGCGTCCACTTTCGTCACTTTCGTGCTCGCCGTGCTCGGAGCTTTACTCATTGATTCCGGTAGGCGATACGACTGGGGACGAATAACCCGCTGATGCAACTGCCCCTGCGCCTTTATGCGGGATACGCCGCCCTGGCCCTGATCAGCCTCCTGGCCGGGATCGGGAGTGGGCATTACTGGGTGGCCGGTTTGCCCCTATTGCTCCTGGTGGTGGGCCTGGCAATCCTGAATTTCCGCCCGCTGTTCTGGCTCTTACTCATCAGCATACCGCTGGGGGCGGAGGTGTTTTTGCCCGGTGGCCTGAGCACCGACTTACCAACCGAACCCATCGCGGTCGGCTTGTCGGCCGTATTCCTGCTACACCTGGCGCGACACTGGGCCGAATACGACCACCGGACCTTCCTTCATCCGATCGCCCTGCTGCTTTACCTTCACGTCGGGTGGATTTTCCTCAGTAGCATTTTTGCCGAAGACCCGCTCGTCAGCGTGAAGTTTTTGCTTGCCAAACTCTGGTACGTGGGGGCCTTCTTTATGTTGCCGCTGCTGCTGTTGCGTACCCCCAAGACGGTCTACGTTTTTGCCCAGTGTATTTTCTGGCCGCTGTTGTTCGTAGCCGTACAGGCGCTGGTTCGCCACGCGGGTTACGGTTTTACTTTCGCCGACCAGTTCCGGACGCTACACCCTTTCATGCGTAATCACGTGGCCTACGCCGGTTGTCTGGCTACCTTTACGCCCTGGTTGGGCTACCTCGTTTTCCGTCGGCGGCTAACAGCGCAACCCTGGCGCTGGATGGTACTGGGCCTGGTACCGTTGTGGCTGATGGCGATCTTCTTTTCGTATACGCGGGCGGCCTATGTTTCCCTCGGCCTGATCGTTGTGGCCTACTACATCATCCGGTATAACTGGCTGCGCCCCGCTACGGTACTCGCCTTCGTGATGGCCGTAACCGTATCCGTTTACCTCGTGCAGGACGATCGCTACCTGGACTACGCCCCGGAATTTACCAGCACGGTCTCCCACCGGGAATTCGATAACCTCATCAGTGCTACGTACAAATTGGAGGACATCAGCACGATGGAACGCTTTTACCGCTGGGTCGCGGCGGGAAACATGATCCCCTACCGCCCCGTAACGGGATTCGGGCCGGGCAACTTCGTTGGGAACTACGAAGGCTATACCAACAACAACTTTGAGACCTACGTCAGTGACAACGCCGAGCGCAGCGGGATCCACAATTACTTCCTGATGACCCTTGTGGAACAGGGTTACCCCGGCCTGTTTGTTTTACTGCTATTCATGGGAAGCATTCTATTTTTCGGGCAGAGGCTTTATCTGCTCCAGTCCGATCCGGAAGCCAAAGCGGCAATGATGGCGGCCCTGCTGGCGGTTATCGTGGTGGGCGCCTTCAGCGTCCTCAACGACCTCCTGGAGACCGACAAGGTAGGCTCGCTATTCTTCATCAGCACGGCGATCCTCATCAATATGGGACACTATCGGTCGCCGATTCAGGAAATTGTTGGACCGCCCGTAAAGTAGACCACCGCGAAAATGCTCAACACCCCCACCAGTACACTGGTGGCGAGGTACAGGAAGGCGAGGAACGGTTGCCCCTCCTGTAGCATCAAGAGCAGCTCGGCGGAGAAAGTAGAAAAGGTCGAGAATCCTCCGCAAAAACCGGTGATGAGCAGCAGCTGCTGGGGCGGAGCGAGTTGTTGGCGCCCAACCAGGGAAAGTCCCATTCCGAGTATCGTACAAGCCAGAAAATTAGCTACGAAGGTACCCCATGGGAAGCCGCCCCCCGTAGCCGGAAGTAGTTTAGCCACCGCCATACGCGCTACCGCGCCAACGCCGCCGCCCGTAAAGACGAGTAACCAGGTCAAGCGGTCTGGGGTAGGCGGGCCGATTCCGTTGGCTCCGTTTGCCGCGCTTTTTTCCGTTTGATGCGGCTGGCATACCGGTGTAGCAGGTAGGTAAGGATAAGGGCCAGACCGATCTCGATGGACAGGATAGCGTGTAAGTTGAGCAGGGGATCCAGGAAGAGCGCCAGGCTAATGAAGGCCAGGTTCACCATGGCCAGCATGAACGTCGCCTGCACGTGGCTGTGGTTCGAATCGATCAGCAGGTGGTGGATATGGCGCCGGTCCGGCTTCATCGGGCTTACCCCCCGCAGAGAGCGGGTAATGAAGACCCGGATGGTATCGAACAGCGGAATGATCAAAATACCGACCGCCACCGCAATGGGGTGCTCGAAACGGTAAGCGGCGCTAATCGGACCGGTAGAGCCAAAATCAATGAACTCAATCGTCATGATACCGAGTAGCATTCCGATGACCAGTGCTCCGGTATCCCCCATGAAGGTTTTCTGCGTCTTCGACATATTGTAGTAGAGGAAGGCCAGCATTCCTCCCGAAGCGGCAAGCGCCAGAATGCCCAGGTAGACGTTTCCTACGACGAAGAACCAGGTGCCGAAGGTGAGCATGGCGATGATGCCAACCGTGCCGGCCAGCCCGTCAATACCGTCGATCAGGTTAAACGCATTGCTGATGACAAGTAGCGTGAAGGCGCTGGCGGCAATGGATAGCCAGTAGGGCAAGGTGGTGGTGACCCCGAATAGCTCGTAGAGGCTTTCCAGCCGTATGCCCCCGCGGGTGACCAGAATCGCAATGGCGATGACCAGACCGGCGGTTTTCTTGCCTGCACTGAGCTGGCTGATGTCGTCCTTGGTGCCGATCATAAACACGATCACCAGGGCACTGAGAATGTACTGGAGGCTTTCCCATTGCTCCATCGGCGTTAGCAAAAGGGAACAAAACAGCACGCCGAGAAAGATCGGGATCCCCCCGAGACAGGGGGTAATCGTGTGGTGGCTACTGCGCTCCTCGGGGGTGGCCACCAGCCTTTTCTCCACCGCAATCTTAATCACGCTGGGCATGATCGCAAAGACCAACGCGAAGGATATCAGAAAGCTGAGTATAAATACGAACATACACGCTATTTGTAGGGGGGTCTAGGGCAGGATATACACAAGCATAGCAGGCTAAAAGGCGTGCGACGCAAAGATACACCAGCCAATAGTATTACGAAACCGTCGGCCAATCGGTTCGCCCGGGGTAGCGGACCTCCGTCAGGAACAATCCTTCCGCCGGGGCGCTTAGGGGCCGGGGCAGGCGCTCCTGTCGGTCCATTACCTCCTTCAACCGATCGAGGCTCAGCTTATCCGTGCCCACTTGCAGGCAGGTACCTACGATCAGGCGTACCATTCCCCGCAGAAAGCGGTTGGCCGAGACCCGGTAGCGCAATTCCGCCGCCCCGAAGTCCCATTCGCTTTCCGTCATCGTACACTTCATGGTGAACGCGTCGCTGTTGGTTTTGCAGAAAGGGGCGAATTCACCGTAATCGAGCAAGAGACCGGCGGCGGCCTGCATGGCATCCCGGTCCAGCGATCCGAAAGCCGGCAGCCAGGTAACGGTGTCTACCCGGAAGGGATCTTTGCGGGGGCTGATGCGATACTCGTAGCTCCTTCCGGTAGCACTGAAACGGGCGTGAAACCGATCGTCCGCTTCGGCCAGTTGGTACAGGGCGATATCCTCGGGCAGGTAGCGATTGAGCCGCGGCAGCAGCCGCGGCGGCAGCGTACCGGCATAATCGAAGTGTGCGACATAGTCGCTGGCGTGGACCCCGGCATCGGTGCGGCCACAGCCCACCAGTTTGATGGGAACGCCAAGGATGGTCGACAGGGCCGAATCGATGGTTTCCTCCACCGACAGGGCATTGGGCTGTCGTTGCCAACCGGAGTAAGCGGTTCCGCGGTACGCCAGTTCGAGTACGTATCGGCGTTCCGTCACAGCAACGGTTTTTTCTTTGACCGGGTAACGTGGGGGGCGTTAAGATAGTAAGGCTCGTAGGACGCAACGTCCGGCTCGGCAAGTAAATGCCGGACTTCCGCCCGCACCAGGTAACGGGCCGAAGCCCGTAGCGGCTCGGCAAACGAGAAGGCGTTGTCTGATGCGGTAGCCTCCCGTATCCGCTGCTGCCCCGGTCCGCAAACCACGATCCGGCCGAGCCCCCGGCCTTCCAGGAGCTTTCCCCGCCACTGCGGATCGGCTAGGCGGACGTTCATGACCTTACTTTCGGGGTGCAGGTCGCCCGAACGAAAAAGCTGACCGAAGACCTCTCCCCGCCTGGAATTGATGGTGGCCAGTATCCGATCGTTTCCCGTAGCGTCGCACTCCCCGGCGAGAGCGGCGAGGGTTGGTACGGTACTAAATTGCAAATGCGGCACGGCCAGACAAAGTCCCTTAGCCGTGGCGGCACCCACCCGGAGGCTGGTATAGCTCCCCGGTCCGTCGCTGAGCACCAGCCGGTCCATCTCCTGGAGGGAGTTACCGGCGTCCCGGAGCGCACCTCGGATCAGTAGGGTAAGGTGACTGGCGTGCTGGTGAATCTCGGTGGCGGTGGCTTCGGCCACCACTACCCCATCCCGGGCAACGGCGACCGAGCAAACGTCCGTAGCGGTTTCGAGTAGCAACTCCGTCATTGGTGAAGCAGCTCGGTAGGTGACCAGAACAGCCGATCGAAATCCCGGACGCGATCGTCCTGAACGACGACCCCCTCGGCTTCTAGCTTTTCCTGCATGAGGCCGGGCGTAGCGAAGTGGTTGCGACCGCTTAACTCCCCCCGGCGATTGACTACCCGGTGGGCGGGAATATCGTCGGCGCGGATGGAATTGAACAGCGCCCAGCCCACCATACGGGCGCTTCCGAGCGTGAGGAAATCGGCGATGGCGCCGTAGGTAGTGACCCGGCCGGCGGGGACTAGCCGGGTGACATCGTGTACTTGCTCGATATAGGCCGCCCCCAAACTACCGGTGGATTTCCTTGGCCATGCGCTTGTCCTTATCGGATCGCGGCATGGTACCGAAAACGTAATCCCAGAGGGGTTGGCTAACCCCGAACAGCACTTCGTCTTCGCTATAGTGATGGATGGAGTGGTTCACCCATAGCGTGCGGAGAAAGTTACGCGGCGGGGCGTACATGTGCACGGTATAATGGACGATCAGGTACAGGGCGTAGCCCACTACGAAGCCGGCCAGGTAGCTGAACGAATACTGGCCCAGGACCAACTCGAAGAGAAACAGCAAGCTGGTGGCCAGCACGATGGCGACGATGGGCGGCATGGCCAGCCGCCGCTTGTCCTTCGGATAGTCGTGATGCATGCCATGCATCTTGTACGTTGCCTGCTTGTACATATCGGATGCACCGTGGGGCGGATGGTAGACCCAGCGGTGAATCGCGTATTCGGTAAAGGTAAAACCGAGAATGCCGGCCAGGAAAAGGCAGATAACCGTAAAAGTAGGAATGGTGGTATTTGCTTCCGTATACCAGAGCAAGCCGGTCGCATACGTGAAAAAGATGACGATGGGCGTGGCTATGTGGGTCTGAGATAGCCGATTTAGAATCTTGTTTTCAAACATCGGTGGAGAAACCTCCACGTTCGATTTAAATTTTCGGGTGCGGGTTTTCATCGAAATACGTTAGTCGGTTCATAGGGTACGGCTGAAAAGAGCCTAAACTAAATTCAGGCGCTGCTTGATCTTTCGACCGTACATGCGCTTGTATACCCGGTACATGCGCTGCAAATGTTTGACGCTGTAGGTAGCCGGTTCGCCGTTGGGCTTCAGGTACCCCTGCTCCTGCATCCAGGCATCGTTGAATACTTTTCCCAGGTATTTGCTGCCATGATCGGGGAAGAGTACGACAACAGTATCGTCCGGGCTTAGTTGTTTCCGGATAGAAAAAACGGCTTCCAGAGCGGCACCGCTGCTGTAGCCGAGGAGGAGCCCCTCCCGCTGTGCCAGCTCCCGGACGCGTAGGGCGGCGGCCCGGTCACCCACCTTGATAAAGTCGTCGATCAGATCGAAGGCGACGTTGTCGGGGATAATGGTTTTACCCAGCCCCTCCACTTTCCAGCTGAAGATTTCATCGGGGTCGAAGACGCCGGTTTGCCAGTACTTCTTCAGCACCGAGCCGTAGGCATCCACCCCGATGATCTTTACCTCCGGATTCTGCTCCTTCAGGTAGCGGGCGGTGCCGGACAGCGTCCCCCCCGTTCCCGCGCAGCAAACGTAGTGGGTAATCTTGCCCTCCGTATCCTTCCAGATTTCCGGGCCGGTGCTGTGGTAGTGGGCGCCGCTGTTGTCGAGGTTCCAGTTCTGGCGTAGGTAGATACTGTTGGGGATGGTGCCGGCCAGTTCCTCTGCCCTGCTGTAGTACGACTCCGGGTCTTCCGGGGCGGCGTCCTTCGGGCAGAGTACGATCTTGGCCCCGAGTGCCTTGAGAAGGGCTTGCTTTTCGGGGCCGGCCTTATCGGTGAGCGTAAGGATGCACTTATACCCCTTGATGGCGGCGATCATCGCGATGCTGAAACCGGTGTTACCGCTGGTGGCTTCAATAATGGTAGCGCCCGGCTGAATACGCCCCTTCCGCTCCGCCTGCTCGATCATGTAAAGCGCCGCGCGGTCCTTTGCAGACTGCCCGGGGTTCATGGATTCCATCTTTCCGTATACGGCCGCGGGGATACGGGTGCCACATATCCGGTCGAGACGGATCAGCGGCGTGTTGCCGATGGCTTGTAAAACACTATCGTGGCGCATAGGATGAAGGTTAATAACCGGGGCGAAGTTAGTAGCTACGGCGTAAACGCACGCACACTGCCGGTGGTTGGGTATATTCGCCCCGCCCCCTTTGCTTTCCATACCCTCCTTACTACATGGCCACATTCAAAGTCTCGCTGAAGGCACGCCTCATTCTGGAAGACCGGGGGCGTATCCTCCTGCTCAAGCAAACCAAACCCAATGGGGGAAACTACAGCCTGATCGGGGGCACCATCGAGCGCCGGGAGTACGCCCTGGAGAGCCTGATCCGGGAGAGTTTCGAGGAAGCCGGGGTTCGACTTACCCCCTCGGACCTGAGCCTGGTCCACGTACTCCACAAACGGTACAAAAAACGCGGCAAGAAGCACCGGATCGTGCTCTATTTCCGGGCTCACCACTACGAGGGCGAGCCAGAGAGTAAGGAACTCCAAAAATTCGAGAACGTGGAATGGCATCCCTATAATAGCCTGCCGTCCAACCTTACCGGAACGGTGCGCCACGTACTTAAGGAATACGGCCGGGGCAAAATCTACTCGGAAATGGAAAAGTGAGGCAATCGCGACGCATGCCCTACCTTTAGGGAACGTTGCGCTGAATGCTTTCCGGCGGTCTCCCCTTCATTCGACCGTCCATGATTACCTCCGTTTCCTCTTCCTCCCTGATTTGCGATCTCGCGCCCGACGAACAACCCCGCGAAAAGTTACTCGCACGCGGGCCCCGTACGCTATCGGATGCCGAATTAGTCGCCATCCTGTTACGCAGCGGTCGGCGCGGGGTATCCGCCGTCGATCTGGCCCGTTGTCTCCTGCGCTCCGCCGACCATGACCTCCACCGGCTGGCACGTATGCAACTGCAGGATCTCGTGCGTACGAAAGGCATCGGAGCCGTCAAGGGCGCCCAGCTGCTGGCGGCTTTTGAACTGGGGCGCCGGCGCGCGGGTGCCATGCATAAACCCCGAACCGTGCTCGACAACAGCGAAGCCTGCTTCCACTACCTTCAGCCGGTACTGGCCGATCTGCCGCACGAAGAATTTCACGTGCTGTGCCTCAACCGGGCCAACCAGGTGCTCGGCGCCCACCTTGTCAGTAGCGGGGGCACCACGGGTACGGTTGCGGATGCGAAGAAAATATTCCGTACCGCCCTGCAGCACGGAAGCGTTACGTCGCTCGTGCTGGCCCACAACCACCCCAGCGGTCAGGCCCACCCCAGCAGCGCGGATATTCGCCTGACGAGCAAACTCTGTCGTGCCGCCCACAGCCTGGACCTGCACGTTCTGGACCACATCATCGTTGCCGGCCACCGCTACTACAGCTTCGCCGATCACCAATTACTCGGCGGCGAGGAATGAAACGGGGCAGAAAGGTTATCTTCGCGCTGCCTTAACCGATCCGGCCCGTTTGTTTACATTGGACCGGAGAAAAACCGATTAATATGGCTTCTACATCCGACATCAAGAACGGCTTCACCTTCCGTCACAGTCATGACATTTACAGTGTCATTGAATTCCAGCACGTAAAACCCGGCAAAGGTGCCGCGTTCGTGCGTACCAAAATAAAGAGCCTCAGCACCGGTCGCGTGCTTAGCGAAACCTTCCCGTCCGGCCACAAAGTAGACGAGGTACGGGTGGAGCGGCACAAGATGCAGTACCTCTACAAAGACGATATGGGCTTTCACTTCATGAACGCGGAGTCTTTCGAGCAGGCCACCATACCGGAAGCCCTCATCGAAAATCCCGGCTTCATGCGCGAGGGCGATACGGTGGAAGTTCTCTACAATACCGAAGACAACACCGCGCTCACCGTAGACCTCCCCCAATACGTCGAAATGGAAGTCACCTACACCGAGCCCGGGGTGAAGGGTGATACCGCCACCAACACCCTCAAGCCGGCTACGATCGAAACCGGAGCCGAGGTACGGGTTCCCCTTTTCGTGAACACCGGAGACAAAATCAAGATAGATACTCGCAGTGGTTCCTATATGAGCCGTGTGTAACCCTTAGAACGCCCAACATGACGCTGAAAGAAATACAGGAACTCATCAAGCTGGTCTCCAAGACCGAGTTGTCGGAATTCAAGTACAAGAACGAAACCGTTAGCCTCCACATTCGCGGTAAGTCGTACCGCGGCGGCAACGACCAACCCGCCACGTCGCCCTCCATCATCAGCATGCCGGCTCCGGCCATGGCCCCTGCCTTCGCGCCCCAGCCGAGCCAACCCGCTCCCGCCGCCGCGGCCGCCCCGGACCGCGAAGCGACGCCGGGTGGAGGAGAGCCGGTTAGCGGCGTCGACGAATCCAAATTGGTGCCCATCAAGTCCCCCATGATCGGTACGTTCTACCGTTCGGCCTCCCCGGACAAGCCCGCATACGTGAAGGTGGGCGACCGGATCGCCAAGGGCGATACCGTGTGCATCGTCGAAGCCATGAAATTATTCAACGAAATCGAGTCGGAAATCGGCGGGAAAATTGTCAAGGTCCTGATTGAGGACGCCCAGCCCATCGAGTACGATCAGCCCCTGTTTTTGGTAGACCCCTCCTAGCTTTATGCCCGAGAAATTTAATAAAATCCTGATTGCCAACCGCGGCGAAATAGCCCTGCGGATCATTCGCACCTGCCGGGAAATGGGGATCAAGACGGTTGCCATTTATTCCACGGCCGACCGCGAAAGCCTGCACGTCCGCTTCGCCGACGAAGCGGTCTGTATCGGCCCGCCCGCCTCGGCCGATAGTTACCTGAGCATTCCGAAGATTATGGCCGCGGTGGAAATTACCAACGCGGACGCCGTGCACCCGGGCTACGGGTTCCTGAGCGAGAACGCCGACTTCGCCGAAATTTGCCAAGATTACGGCATCAAATTCATCGGACCCAAGCCCGAACAGATCCGGACCATGGGGGATAAAATCACCGCCAAGGACACGATGATCCGCGCCGGCGTCCCGACCGTACCCGGCGACGGTAGCCTCCTGAAAAACGCGGAAGACGGCATCCAGCGCGCCCGCAAGATGGGCTACCCCGTCATGATCAAGGCGACCGCCGGCGGTGGGGGTAAAGGCATGCGCATCGTTCGCAACCAGGAGGAATTTACCAACCTCTACGAAAGCGCCCAGAAGGAAGCCAAGGCCAGCTTCGGCAACGACGGCATCTACATGGAGAAATACATCGTGCAGCCCCGCCACATAGAGATCCAGGTCATCGGCGATCAGTACGGCAAGGTGATTCACCTGAGCGAGCGCGACTGCTCGGTGCAACGGCGCCACCAGAAATTACTGGAGGAATGCCCCAGTCCGTTCATGACCGACGACCTCCGCCAGCGGATGGGCGAGGCCGCCATCAAGGCCGGCGAAGCCATTAACTACGAAGGGGTCGGCACGGTAGAATTCCTGGTCGACAAGGACCGGAACTTCTACTTCATGGAAATGAATACCCGCATCCAGGTAGAGCACCCCGTCACGGAGGAATCCATCGACCACGACCTGATAAAGGAGCAAATCAAAGTTGCCTACGGAGAAAAGCTTTCGGGGAAAAATTACCTACCAAAGGGACACGTGATCGAGTGCCGGATCAACGCCGAGGACCCCTGGAACGGCTTCCGCCCCAGCCCCGGCAAGATCAATAGCTTCCACAGTTCAAAGGGCCACGGCGTACGGGTCGACACCCACGTATACGCCGGGTATACGGTGAGCCCGTTCTACGATAGCATGATCGCCAAACTAATCGTGCGCGCACCCACCCGTGCGGAAGCCATCACCAAGATGGAACGCGCCCTCGACGAATTCATCGTGGAAGGAATCAAGACCACCGTGCCGTTTCACCAGTGGCTGCTCCGGCAGGAAGACTTTCGGGACGGGAACTTCGATACCGGTTGGCTTGGACAGCAGGAGCTGCCCAAAGGGTAGGAAACGCGACCACGGTTTCCGCGCTCCCGCATCCGGAACAACCATTCCACGACCACTTTTTCAGTACAAACATTTTGTTTGTTAAAGGTATTTGCCCTATATTCGTCGGGTTCGTTACCCGGTCCGGCCAGGGTTTAGACTTTCCGGCAGAATCCGCCAACCCACGGCGATGACGCCCGGAATTGTCCATACCGAAGAACCGATCTGCTTTCCGAATAGAGCTGCGCAAAACGTAGCGATTCTGAATAGTCGGAGGCCGTCCTTACCCGTATTCACCGCTGGCCTGGGTAGGCTGCCCGGCGTCTCCTTGACCCCGGCCGAACCGTTGCAAGCTGTTTACAACATAGATTTCGTCATCCCGCCGGTAGCTGGTACCGAGCGGCGGGTGGGCGAAGTATTCCTTCCTCCGGCCATCGCCTTCGTTAAGTCGCAGGCTTAACCTACCGGCATGGGTGGTAGCGTGGTTACCGGGGAGGGGCAGTGCGGCGGCGGCTTGGGTGGGATTCCCTCCCTCTTTGCGACCACCTATGTCCCGTCCCGACGGCCTACCCCTGGCGGCCATCCGCCGGTGCGGAAGGGGGGCGGACAGCGTGCTTACGTTTCCGTAATTACCTTGCACCTGCGCCCCGCCGCAAAAAGTTGTCCATGCGTATCACGAATCTCATCCGGTCGAAGGAGGAAAAGGCCATTACTCCGCGCAAAAAAGCCGGCGCGCCCCCCGGGACCATGGTCTACACCGGCCAGCGCAGCATGGATGACGTACACGTCCACCTTACGCAGTACCACGGCGACTTCTTCGACCTGCAAACCTGCCAGGATGAAATTCCGGACCCGCGGTCCGAAGGGGCGACCCAGTGGTTCGACGTGCGCGGACTCCACGATATCGGCTTGATCGAAAGACTAGGCAAACAACACGGCATGCACCCGCTAGCCCTGGAGGACGTAGTCGACGTGCAGCAGCGACCCAAAATGGAACTTTTCGAGGGCGGCGTCTTGATCGTGGTCAAAGCCTTCGCCTTCAACTCCACGACGCGGGATCTCAGCATCGAGCAGGTATCCATTTATCTGACCGAAGGCACCGTGCTCAGTTTTCAGGAAGATGCCGGCGACCTGTTCAATAGCGTGCGCAAGCGATTGGAAACTTCCAGCGGACGGATTCGCAGCCGGGGGGCAGACTACCTCGCCTACGCCCTGGTCGACAATATCGTGGACAAGTATTTTACCGTTATCGACCAGATCGAAGGCGAGCTGGACAAGTTGGAAGACATTATCATGCGCTCGCCCGAAATGTCGACCAAATCGAAGATCCACGACCTGCGCCTCGCCCTCCTGACCCTACGCAAAAGCATCAGCCCGCTGCGGGAGCTCATGAACCGCTTCGGCGACACCGAGAGCAAACTGATCTCCTCCGACACCCAGGTGTACGTGGCCGACCTGCGGGATCACGTTATCCAGATAACGGACCTGGTGGAAACTTACCGCGACGTAACCAACGGCCTGTATGATCTGTACGTCAGCGAAATCAGCTTCCGGATGAACAGCGTGATGCAGACCCTGACGATCGTCTCGACTATTTTTATCCCGCTGAGTTTTTTGGTCGGGGTGTACGGTATGAACTGGCAATACATGCCGGAATTGGGCACCCGCTACGGTTATTTCGTCCTCTGGGGGGTAATGATCTCCGTGATTCTCGGCATGCTGGGATGGTTTCGCAGCCGCCACTGGATTTAGCCTTCGGGGGGCACTATCCCGACGCGTTTCCCGTAAACCGGAAATATGATTGTAAATTTGCGTTTTCAACAGGTCCCGCCCCATGAATAAACGTACCATCACCATCATCGCCATCCTGCTGGCGCTCCTTTTCGCTGGCGCCCTGATCTGGGGGTTTACCACGAAGAGCAAACTGGAAGCCAATTATACCGTGAAGTCGGAGGAAGCTGATCAGCTCGCCGTGCTGCGAGACAACCTGATGCAGTCGGTAGACAGTCTGGAGACGGCGTTTTCGGAGGTTAGCGATGAAAACGCCGAGCTGCAGGGGCAGCTCACCGAAGCCCAGGAAACGGCCAAACGCGCCCTCTACGATATGCGGCAGGCGCAGCGCTCCCGGGAAAACGACAACAACGTCGCCTACCAGATGCGGCTCCAGATCGAAGACCTGATCAACGTTCGCACTATGCTGGAAACCAGTATTACCGAGCTGGAAGAAGAAAACCAGACGCTGCGGGAGAGCAACGTAACCCTGCGCCGCGACCTTTCGACGGCAAAAACGGAGGTATACGAAGCCACTCAGCAAAACGAGAACCTGAGCCGGATGAACGCCAGCATGGAGGCCGACCTGGAGCGCATGACCCTGGGCGCCTTCCGCGCCTCGGCCATGCAGGTGGACCTGCTCCGGAAAAACGGTTCCGCCACCGCCAATGCCAGCCGGGCCCGCCGCATTGCGGTCAGCTTCGACCTGACGGACGTTCCCGAGAATTACCTGGGCGTTCGCCCAATTTTCCTCGTTTTGACGGACGAGTCCGCCACTCCGGTTATTAGCGAGAATCCGGTCCAGACCAAGGTCATCGTCAACGGCGCGGAAAAAGACATTATCGCCCTCGAAGGGCGTGACGTGAACGTGGAGCGCAACCAGCGCCTGACCTTCACCCACGACCTCGACGACAAGCTAAAGGAAGGCTTCTACCGGGCGGAAATCTATACGGACGTCGGGCTTCTAGGCTCGGCCAAGGTCCAGCTCCGCTAGCACGCCATCCGCTCCCCGCTAAACGCCTACCCGTATAAAGTACTATAAATGGTATTCCTGGAATTTGAAAAACCCCTTGAAAAACTCTACGAACAGCTGGAGAAAGTAAAGGAGGTCGGTGCGGACGGCGTCGTCGATATGCAGGCGACCATCGACGAGTTGGAAGGCCGGATCAAACAGACCCGCCGCGATATATACAGCAACCTGACGGGCTGGCAGCGCGTCCAGCTCAGCCGTCACCCCGAACGGCCTTACACCCTCTACTACGTCGAGCAAATGTGCCGCAAGTTCGTGGAATTGCACGGCGACCGGTGCTACGGCGACGATAAAGCCATCGTGGGGGGTATCGGCAGCCTCGACGGGCAGACCGTGGTGATCATCGGCCACCAGAAAGGCGTCAACACCAAGATGCGGCAGTACCGTAATTTCGGCATGGCCAACCCCGAAGGCTACCGCAAAGCACTTCGCCTGATGAAGCTGGCCGAACGCTTCGGCTTTCCGGTCATCTC
Organism: Neolewinella xylanilytica; assembly: GCF_002934605.1. GTDB lineage: Bacteria > Bacteroidota > Bacteroidia > Chitinophagales > Saprospiraceae > Neolewinella > Neolewinella xylanilytica. The sequence goes on along the minus strand of NZ_PTJC01000006.1, from coordinate 659,515 downwards.
CCTGATCGATACCCCCGGCGCCTACCCCGGCATCGAGGCCGAAGAGCGCGGACAAGCGGAGGCCATCGCCCGTAACCTCTTCGAGATGGCCCAACTGCGGGTGCCCGTCGTCTGTGCCGTGATCGGAGAAGGAGCCAGCGGGGGCGCCATCGGTATCGGGCTCGGCGACCACGTGATGATGCTCGAGAATACCTGGTACTCCGTAATCTCGCCGGAAAGCTGCAGCAGCATCCTCTGGCGGAGTTGGGATTACAAGGAAAAGGCCGCCGAGGCACTCAAACTCACCGCCGAGGACATGAAAGGATTCGGTATCGTAGACGAGATCGTCAAGGAACCCCAGGGCGGTGCGCATAACGCTCCGGAGGAAATGGCCAAAACCCTCAAGCGACAGCTAAAGAAAGCGATCGCGGCCATCCAGGAGAAATCGATCGAGCAAATGGTGGAAGACCGGATCGAAAAGTACGTCCGCATCGGCCCCGTCACCCACGCCAGCTAGTATGGCACCCCTGGAAGAAATAAAGGCCCGCCTCTTCGCGCGGCGGCTGCGGAAGGAACGCGAACGGGCCGCGACATCCCCGGGCCCCGCCGGCCCCATCCAGTTACGGACGGCCCAGCGCATTACCGTACTGTTTCCCGCCGACAACGCCGAGGACCGCAAGGCGGTCGAGAGCTGGAAGCCGCCCGGAAAGGAGGGACGGCGGGTGACCGCATTCGGCTACTTTACCCACGAAGTAGGGGCCACCAACTTTTCCTTCAAGGCGGTCACGTTACAGGATCTGAACTGGTACGGGGTACCCGAAGGCCAGACCACCGAAGATTTACGGGGCAGCCATCCGGATCTACTCATCCGCCTCGGGCCGCCCTCCCACGCGGTGCTGGATTACCTCGCCGCGATTACGCCCGCCGGACTGAAAGTCGGTCCGGACAGTGATGCGGACAATCTTTACCACCTCCGCTTTTTCCCCGTTCCCGACGATTTACACGCCCAGTTGGCCAGGATCGAAAAAACTTTCACCTTCATCAATGAATAGCCCCCTACCCCCCTTCAGCGGTACCGGCGTTGCCCTCATCACTCCCTTCAGCGCGGACAAATCCATCGACTATCCCGCGCTCGGAAGGGTTATCGATCACGTTATCGAGGGGGGCGTCGACTACGTCGTCTGTCTGGGCACGACCGGGGAGGCCATTACCCTCAGCACCCAGGAATGCCGGGAGGTGCTCGACTTCACCCTACGCCACGTCGACGAACGCGTACCGGTGGTGGCCGGCTTCTTCGGCGGCAATTACACCGAACGGCTAGCCGGATTCATCTCCGGATACAATTTTGACGGGGTTGCGGGCATCATGTCCAGCAGCCCGGCCTACAGCAAACCGCCGCAGGAGGGGATCTATCAGCACTTTATGCGGATCGCCGAAGTAGCTCCGCGCCCGCTAATCATCTACAACGTACCCGGCCGCACCAGTAGCAACGTGCTTCCGGAAACCATCCTGCGTCTCGCCGAATCCAGCGATCGCTTCGCCGCCGTCAAGGAAGCCAGTGGCAACCTCGGGCAGGCCACGGAAATCCTCCGCCACCGCCCGGATCGCTTTGGCGTGCTCTGCGGCGACGACCCGCTGGCCACTGCCATGATCGCCGTCGGCGGACACGGGGGCATCAGCGTAATCGCCAATGCCCTGCCCGGCCCATTCAGCCGCATGGTACGGGCTGCCCTGGACAATGACGTGCACACGGCCCGGCAACTGAACTTCGATATGCTGGACGTGCACCCCCTACTCTACTGCGAGGGCAACCCCGTAGGCATTAAGGCTGCCGTATCGGCGCTGGGGCTCTGCGAAAATTTCCTGCGCGTTCCCCTGGTTCCGCTCAGCGCGCCCAATGCAGCAAAGCTCCGTACCGTTCTATCTTCGGTACCCGGCGTGGCCGTTAGCTAGCCGGGTCGATCCCGACACTATGCGCTTTTTACGAATCGTAGTTCTCATCGTGGTCCTCCTGTTGCTGCTACCCTTCGTAGCCGTGCAGTTTTTCGGTGGGCCCATCGCATCCCGGGTGGTAGCGGCACTCAACGCCCGGTACCCCACGGAGATCTCCGTCGGCGCATACGACCTGAGCCTCCTCCGTTCCTTCCCCCAACTTTCGGTCGATCTCCAGGACGTAACCGTACAGGGCAGCGATGGTGGCTCGCTCCTCGATGCGGCTCACCTGGGCTGCCTGCTCGACCTCGGCAGCCTGTTCGGAAAGATCCGCATTGAGGGGTTCCGAGTGGACCGGGGAACGCTCACCTTGCGAACCGACGTAGATGGAAATACCAACTATCAGCTGACGGGATATACCCCGGTGGGAAATGCGGGCGCCGAAGGCGCAGGAGCAACGTCCGTGGCTTTTGCCGTAAACCAAGCCCGGTTAACCGAGGTCACGGTACGATACGAGGACGCACAACTCCGGACTGATGCCGAATTTACCATCACGGATGGCCGTTTCAACGGCGACTTTGGCGCCGAGACCTACACCCTGCAAACGGACGCTTCCGTACGGATCGACAACGTAGACCACGAGGATACCCGCTACTTCGAATCCGAGACGCTCCGCCTTTCCGGTACCACGACCATCGATCACGCCGCCGGGACCTATACCTTTTCCCCGCTACAAATCAGTCTCCGCGACCTGGACGTAGCGGCTTCGGGCAGCCTACGGCCCACGGAGGAGGGACTGTCGTGCAATTTGCGGCTAGCCAGCACCGCCGGCAGTCTGGAAGATATCGTTTCCCTGTTGCCCCCGTCGCTCACCGGCAGCCTGACCGACCTGGAAACGGACGGGCTCTTATCCCTGGCGGCCACGGTAAGCGGGGAATGGACCCAACGCGATTACCCCCGCATCAATGGGGAACTTCTCTTTTCCGAAGGCCGGATCGAAAGTCCGCGGGTACGCATCGGCGCCAGCGACATCGAATTCCGGGCCACTTTCGCCTTCGTCGACGGGCCCACGGGTGGGGTGCAAACCTTCTCGGTGCCGGAATTCTCCGGAAATTTCCGCGGCGAGCCCTTCCGTATGCGGTTCGATCTGGAGGACCTGAAGGATCCCGTCATTGATTTTTACGCCGACGGCAGCCTCCCGCTGGCGACCCTCCCGGCCTTCCTACCCGAAGAGCAGGAATTGGAAGCCGAGGGAATGGTTTACTTCACCAATCTTCGCCTGCAGGGGCGGTACGCGGACATGATCGAACCCCGGCGGATGAGCCGGGTATCGTCCGTCGGCATTCTGCAAATCGAAGATGGCGAATTCACCTTCAACGACCGCACCCTGGCCTTACCCACCGGCATACTAAAACTCTCCGACAACCGCCTGAAGGTGGAGAACCTGCGGGTAGCCACCGAGCGCTCGGACTTCACCCTGAACGGGGAAACCACCAACTACCTCCCCGTCCTGCTTGCCGACAGCCTCAATACCAAGGACGCCGCACTGAAATTCACTGCCAGCCTGCGGGGAACCGCCTTCGCCATCGATGACATCCTCGCCCTATTCACCGGAAGTGAAGCCGAGAAAACGGACGCCGGCACCCCATCCGTTCGCGATAGCCTGACCCGCCGGGACATCGCGCGTCGGGCCCGCATGACCGACGTACTGGATGGCAGCTTCGCGGCCGAAGTAGATCGCTGGAGCTGGGACCGGCTGGAGGGACAGGACTTCCGGGGCCAATTGGAGTTTTACCGCGGACAGCTGGAAATTCGGGGGCTCACCGATGCCATGGACGGAGAATTCAAAGTCGACGCCTCGACCTTTTTCCGCGACAGCACCCACAGCTCGATAAGGCTTACGGCGAGCAGCATCGACGCGCCCACCTTTTTCTACCAACTGGAAAACTTCGACCAAGACGTGCTCACGAACGAGCACCTCGAAGGTCGGATGAACGCCGATCTGTTACTGGACCTCTACTACGACGAACTCGGGGACTTCGACTACGATCGCTTCACCGCCCTCGGTAGCCTGGAAATCCTGGACGGGGAGTTGCGTGACTTCCCCCTGCTGGAGAACTTCGCATTCGCCCTGAAATCCGCCGATCTGGAGCGGGTCCGTTTCACCCGCCTCGCGAATTACTTGGAGATCCGCGACCGGACCATTTACCTCCCGGCCATGTTCATCCAGAGCAGCGCCATCAACCTGACCCTCAGCGGAAGCCACACCTTCGATCAGTACCTGGAATACTACGTACGGGTCAACGCCGGCCAGGTGATCGCCAACAAAATTGCCCGCCACGACGATCGCTACGACCCCCTGCCGGCGCGGAACGGCTTTTTCAACCTCTACTACACCATCGAAGGGCCACTGGAAGATTATCGCGTAGAAACCGACAAGCGGGCGGTACTGGCCGATTTTCGGCGCAGTACATACCGACGCGACCGGATTCGCAACCGCCTCGAAGCCGCCTTCCGCCGACCGATTACCCTGTTGGACGACAACGAAGCGGAGAATGATGACGCGAACGAGGGGTTCGAGTAATCCCGGAACCGCTTTCTGCGTTTACGGGCTACTATGAACTGACACCATTCGCCCTTGCGCTTCCTCTTTTCCCTCCTCCTTATGCTATCGGCATTTGCGGTACACGCCCAGGTACCCGCGCCCGATTTCCTTTGCACCCGCTCGGAAGCCGGTCAGGAAATCCTGACGTGGGAGAACGTTTCGGTCGACTGCGGCAATTACGTTGCCACCGAGATTTATCGCGCTGCGGCACCCGACGGTCCGTACACCCTGCTGGTCTCTTTGCCCGACAGCACGCAGACCGAATACCTCGATCCGAATCCTAACGGGGAGCAACTGTTTTACTTTCTCCGGTACGTATACGATTGTCCGGGCGCCACCGTACGCACCAGCGATACGCTGGACAACTTTGTACCGCAACCTCCTACCCCCAAGTTTGTGAGTGTGGTCGACGGTGACCTGGAGATCCACTGGCGTCCCTCCCCCTCACCGGAAGTAAATCGGTACGTCGTTTTTGACGTTACCGACAACCAGGTTATTCCGCTCGACACCGTAGGCCTGGATACGGTCTACACGGTGACCGGGGTACCTTCCGATGAACTTACCAGCCGAGCTTACCGCCTCACCGCCCTCGACGCGTGTGGCAACGACAGCCCGCTGAACGAGGGCACGATCAGCGCCTTTGACCTGATAGGCCGGGGCGGTGTGGGGTGCCAATCGGAAATTCAACTTATCCCGCTCCAGCAAGAACTGCTAACGGTCACTGAATTTCGTCCGCGGCAGGGCGATACGGTCAGCCTGTTCGTCTCCGTCAATGGCGGAGGATACACCCTACACGACTCCTGGACGATAGAGGATGTGACGGACACTTCGCAGCTCTATACCTACGAAGCCGCGAACGACGGGGATAGCTTGTGCTTCTACTTTCAAATCAATTACGCGGAGATAGCTCCCAGTCAACGAACCGTCGTCTACTGCCAGGTGGCTAACATTTCCCAGCCGGTCCGCGATTTTGACCTGTTCGGCGCGGAGATTCAGGACAACGGCGAACTACGGTTCGGTTACCAGGATGACGTGGTGCAGGCGGACAACTATTCGGTAGCACTGGAAGTGGCCGGACCCGGTGATACCACTTCCTACAGCCCCGGCGTGGCGCTTTTCCCCGGGGAAGAGCTGATAACGGACGGCGCTGTCCCGATCACGCCAGGCAACTCACTTCGGTTCGTACTCACCGATAGCTGTGGCCGTACCGCCACCACTAACTACGCCAGTCCCGTGTGGTTAGAGGTGCAAAATGATGCCAGCGGCGAAACGACTTTAAATTGGACGCCACCGCACGATCTCCCCGGTGCGGTCTTCTACACGGTCCTCCGCATCAATGATGATTCGACCACCACGGAATTGGCAACCGGTATCCCGGGCCTGACCTATACCGATCCCCTTCCCGATCCGGGTCAGCTTTGCTACCGGATTCAGGCCAACTATACGCCACCTGCGGCGGATACGACCTACACCTTCCTGTCGAACGTCCAGTGCGTCGTAGAAGCGGTTGAGATTTACTTTCCGAACGTGTTTTCTCCCGACGCCCTGCAGGATGCCAACCGGGCGTTTCGTCCCTTCTTTAATACCCCGGCGGGGCTGGAAGCCTACCAACTACGCATCTTTAACCGATGGGGGGCACTGGTTTTCGAATCCGAGGATCCTACCGCCGGGTGGGACGGCACGGTCGATGGCCGTGGTGTGCCGATCGGAACGTACGTCTATAACTTACAGTACACGCCGGTGGGAAAATTCGCCCGGCAGCTGACGGGGACGGTCCACCTGATCCGGTAGGTTTCCACAGAAGTTCGCCCCAACGATTCATCCTGGACGGGAAACTTATGCGCCCCCATGGGCGTTGTCCACCTCGTACGATAAAAACAGCTGACAAAGTTTGGTGCTGCCGTTGCGCTCACCTACTTTTGCAGCCCCCTGGTTGGGTGGCCGAGTGGCTAGGCAAAGGTCTGCAAAACCTTGTACGGCGGTTCGAATCCGCTCCCAACCTCTTTCACGACCGCGTTCGGCTTTGCCGGGCGCGGTTTTTTGCTTGGGGCAATGCAAAATATTATTTGACTGCTTATTTCCATTCCGTTATTTTCATTGGCGTAACTGTGAACAAACACAACCTTCACTATGCCAATCCACGAGACTGTCCAACATATTAGCCTCCGCTTTCCGGCCCTGGTCCTGCTTCAAGTGCTTTGCCTGTATTCTCCCAAAGCCATTTTTGGCAATCCCCGGGCAGACGATAACACCCTGTCCAGCCTCATTACGAAAGATGTCAGGCTATGGAACTCGCGGCCACCTGAGCTTTCGCCGACGGACGTCCTCTTCAGAAGGTTAAACACCACCGAATTTTCCCTCTCCTTTTTGGACGTGGAATGCGGGCAGGTAGGGAGCAATTTAAGCGTGGTGGCGGACCCGACGGCGTCAAGCGGAGAATACGTACAAGCGCCCGTGGGCGCAGTCTACCCGGATGCACCTACCGATAATAATTTGAACAACTATATCCGCCTGACTCAGGCAAAAATCGGAGCGCGCGTTCCCTTTTTCCGCGTTCGCCTGGTAGAAACTACGGAGGGAGGAATTTGGGTTCGCACGAAGGGAGGGCCCTGGGTCTTGTTCCCCCTGACTTCAACCACCGATGATTGGACCTGGGTATCCTTTGTCGGGACTGGCTTGTATTTATCTGATCAAGGTCCGGAACCGGGATATTCGATCGACATCGCCTTTGCTTCCGAAGACGTGCAATTGGATAAGCTGTACGCGGAAGACTCCTACGCAGACGAATGGGTACAAAAAGGTGAACTGCCCCGCCCGCTCGACTTCCCGATCATGGGAACCAATTGCCCGGACTTCGTCAACCAACGCCCCGTAGCGATATTGCCCCCCGGCGAAGAGGTTTACGTGTACGATTTTGAGTTCATCCGCGGGAGCGGTTACGACCCCGACGGTGAGGTCGTATTCTTTTCTCTGTCTCCGAGCGGTGTCGGTGAGGAAGACGATGGGGAACCCTACGGAGATATTCTATGGGAATACTTTGGCGACGTTGGTGTAAGCCTCACTGCTTATGACTACTTTGGCGCTTCGCATACGGCTTTTGCAACCTGGCGCACCATTGAACGCATGGAAGGCTCGGATCGCACCACCTACCGCCTCGAGGGCGAGTATGCCGCGGTGGGCAGCTACTGGTCCGTAGAGACCGAGATCGGTCGCTCCCGGGACTCCCTGGCGGTAGGCGGAAGTCAGAGATCCTTAAATTCCCCGCCGGCCGATGTCCCCGCGAACCAGTTGCGTTTCGTTGTCCCGGATGTATCCGCCGAGGATGCCGGGCAGTATTATCTCGCTGGTTCCTTCCGGAGCACGGTAGAGGAAGGAAACTGTATCTGGACCAGGATCAACGGCGGAGAGTGGCACAACTGGAATATCATCACCCTGGAAAGGTCGTTTTACCCGGGGCCGGACTTCCATCTAGAAGCCGGAACAAATACAATTGAATTCGCTTACTGTAGCCCTAATTTAGGCGTGGATCAATTCATCCTCAGCCCCGATACGGGTGCCCCGAACATTCTTGATCCAGAGCAATACAAGAAAAGCGGCGCCATTATCAATTTACTTCCGCAGGGCGGATTCCCGGAGGAGCCCGAGCCATTCCGGGATGAATTCTGGTTCGAAGCGGAATGCGCGGACATTGGTGACAGCTGGGACGTGAGGAATGAACCGACGGCCTCCGGGGGAAGCTATGCCGTATATCCAGGCGAAACCAACTACGCCACCCCACCCTGGCACGTTCGGGCCAACTACATTCGATTTACCATAGATAGCGTCGAGGGCGGTGCTTATTACCTGCAGGCACGAATCAAGGCGCCTTCCGGCTCTGAAGATTCCTTCTGGATACGCTCCAACGACGGTCCGTGGTACGCCTGGAAATCCGGCATTACCCAGGGCGATACGTTCTCCTGGAATGCATTTAGCGGCGACCCGATCCGTTTATCGCAGGGCCGCGGTACCATTGATTTTGCCTACCGGGAAGGCGGTACGCAGCTGGATAAAATTTACCTCAGCCAAACGGCAAACTCTGTCGCCGGTACGGGTGCCGACGCACAAAACTGCCAGGAAGGTGCGTACGACGCAGTTTCCTTTTGGATAGAAGCTGAGTGCGGAGATTACGGTGATCTTTGGAAATTAAGCGAAGCCGCGGATGCTTCGGCCGGGGAGTACCTGGTTTACCCCAGCGGACCGGCCGCCACGGGAAGCGATGCCCCCGATAGCCAATCCAGCACCATCCGGTTTAAAGTTCCCGTTAATTCGAAATCCGCCGAACTGCCGCTCTACCTCTTCGCCCGGGTAGACGCCGCCACACCGAACAACGATTCGTACTGGGTTCGCTTCAACGGGGGGGAATGGTTCGCCTGGAATTCCATCCTGGACGGTGATGCGGGATTCCAGTGGAACCGCTTTCCAAAGGTGCTGACGGGATCGACAAACGGCAACAACATCGTGGAATTCGCCTACCGCGAAAGGGGGACAAAACTCGACCGGATTTACGTAAGCTCGGTCGACGACTTACCCCTGGAAAAAGCCCCCGTCGATCCGGCTTGCCCCGTAGTGCCGTCCACCTATACTACCGATGCCGCATGTGATGATTTTTACTCGGGATGGGTTACGCTGCGCGATGAAGGCCGCACCGGACGGTCTTACCGGGTGTACCGAGGTGACCGAAAGTTGGAGATGCCAACCACTAACATCAAGGAACAGGAGCTGTTTTACCGCTTTGATCTTCAAGAGACCGGGGAATACGCGCTCTACCTTTTGATGAATGCGCCGGGCACGAACAGTAATTCCGTCTGGGTACAGGTCGACAACGGTGATTGGATCAAGATGTGGAAAGAACGCGACGGCAGCAACCTCTATACCAATGGTTTTCAATGGCGGGAGGTCAGCGACGATGGGGCCGAAGTACGGTTTTCGCTGGAGGCCGGCATTCATACCATTGCCATTGCCAATCGCGAACCTTTGACGGGTATCATGCAATTACACCTGACTACGGCGGAAGAGCCTCCTACCGGCTTGTTCAATACCAGACCTGGCTGCCCCAACGTCATCTATACCACGACAGACCAGCAAGCGCTCCGGCCCGCTGCCATTACTTCGGTACAGGAATTAAAGCTCGGTCTTTACCCAAACCCCGTACGGAACGAGCTCTGGTTAGAGCTTTCGGGCGGCCAGACCGGATACGTACAGGTGGAGGTATACGGCCCCGACGGCCGGACGGTGCGGACCTTTACCCTTCGCAAGGAGTGGGATCGAATCCGCACCGACCTGGACGTGAGCAGTTTGAGCCGTGGCGTGTACCGCATTCGCGTGGTAGAGGGGGGGCGTCATATCAACCGGTCTTTCGTGAAGCTGTGAGCAATCCATAGCCGGTCGAATGGAAGCGGGTCGGTGCCACATAAGCATGCCGGAGGCTGGTAAAATATTGCCTTTGCCAAACCAGCACCCTACCGATCTTTTCCGTATCTTTGCGCTCCCTTAGCCATACCCTGGCGACGGGCGGGGAACGGCCACCCCGCAAGCTGGCTCAGATTTTTAACCTTTTAAACCTGTCACGCTATGCAAGTAGACGATGATAAGGACCCGCAAGACGGGACCACCGAAGAGACCTCCACGGATTCCATTACGCCGGAGGCAAAACAATCCATCGAAGACCAAGCAACTCCCACCAAGGAGGAAGTAACGCCCGAGATCACCGAGGCGCAGTCGAAGATCAAGCCCGGCCGCCAAGCCACCGACGACGACGTGGCCAGCGCCAACGACGACGCCGAGGACAGCCTGGATGACGACGACAGTGAAGCCGAACGGAAAGCTAAGGTAATCCGCAAAGAATCCACCCGCGTCTCCGTAGCCCTCACCGAAGAGGTGAAGGAAGAAGCCGTTGAAATCGACGAGGCCGACCAGAGCGGCGCCACCGGTGCCGCCCACGATGCTTTCGCCTGGGACGCCATCGCTAAGATCGACAACCGGTACTCTGCCTCCGAGCGCGAAGCCATGGAGAAGGAGTACGAGGCCTCGATGACCAACATCCAGGAAGCCGAGATCATGTCGGCCAAGGTGTCGGCCATCATCGACGGCGACGTTATCCTCGACCTGAACTACAAGAGCGACGGCCTCCTTCCCCTCAGCGAATTCCGCGACCAGAACGTAGAAGTCGGCAGCACCGTCGAAGTATACGTCGAGCAGCAGGAAGACGAAAAGGGACAGCTCGTGCTCAGCCGCCGCAAGGCCAAGCTGCTCCGTGCCTGGGACCGCATTCGCGATTCGTACACCAACGGCACCGTCATCAACGGTAAGGTGATCAGCAAGACGAAGGGCGGCCTCATCGCCGACTGCGGCGGTCTGGAAACCTTCCTACCCGGCTCGCAGATCGACATCAAGCCGATCGTCGACTACGATGCCTACGTCGGTAAGACCATGGAATTCAAAGTCGTCAAGATCAACGAGACGATCAAGAACGCCGTCGTTTCCCACAAAGCCCTCATCGAAAGCGACCTGGCCGAGCAGCGCGAAGCCATCATCGCCAGCCTCGAGCGCGGTCAGGTACTGGAAGGTATCGTCAAGAACATCACCGACTTCGGGGCCTTCCTCGACCTGGGTGGCGTCGACGGACTCCTCTACATCACCGACATCAGCTGGGGACGCATCAACCACCCCAGCGACGTACTGGAACTCAACCAGAAGGTCAACGTGGCGGTACTCGACTTCGACGAGAACAAGAAGCGGATCAGCCTCGGCCTCAAGCAACTCCAGCCCCACCCCTGGGAGGTACTGGACGACAACGTTACCGAAGGCAGCACCGTCGAGGGCCGCGTAGTCAACATCGAAGACTACGGCGCTTTCCTCGAGATCATGCCCGGCGTAGAAGGTCTGGTACACGTTAGCGAAGTGAGCTGGAGCAACCAGCCCATCAACGCCCGCGAGTACTTCACCGTCGGTGAAACCCGCAACGCCAAGGTGGTCACCATCGATCGCGACGATCGCAAGATGTCCCTGTCGATCAAGCAACTGCAGCAGGATCCGTGGGACAACATCTTCGAAAACTTCTCCGTGGGCTCCAAGCACACCGGAAAGGTCAAGAACCTTACCCCCTACGGTGTATTCGTCGAGCTTAACGACGGCATCGGCGGCATGATTCACATCAGCGACCTCAGCTGGACCAAGCGCTTCGGTCACCCGAGCGAGTTCACCAAGGTTGGCGATGAAATCGACGTCACCGTACTGGAAGTAGACGACCACAACCGCAAGATGTCGCTCGGCCACAAGCAACTCGAGGAAAACCCCTGGGACAGCTTCGAGTCGGTCTTCCCGGAAGGCAGCTACCACGAGGCGACCGTACTCCGCAAGGACGACCGCGGCGCCATCGTGCAGATGCCCTACGGCCTGGAGGCTTACGCGCCGATCAAACTGATGCGCAAGGAAGACGGCAGCATCGCTGAAGTGGACGAGACCCTGACCGTGAAGGTCATCGAGTTCGACCGCGATCAGAAGAAGCTCATGGTCAGCCACAGCCGCTACGTAAACGACATCCGTCGCGAGGCCAAGGATACGGTCGTGCGCGAACGCCGCGAAGAGCAGCAGTACACTCGCAAGGCGGTCAAGCAGACCAACGCCAGCAACGAGCGCTCTACGCTCGGTGATCTCAGCGCCTTCGAGCAACTACGCGAACAGCTCAACAACGAAGACGAGGACGACGAAAACTAATTCGTCCGCGATACCTTCTGACAAAGGCCACTCCGTACATACGGGGTGGCCTTTTACTTTTGCCCCATGTCCGAAACAGTCTACTACAAGCACGGCAAGCTCCTACTCATTGGCGAGTACTTCGTGCTCGATGGCGCCACCGCCCTGGCCGTACCTACCCGCCTGGGACAGCGATTCACCGTAACCCGCCAGCCGGGAGCCGAGACCACCGACCTGCAGTGGGTCATGATCGATCATACGGGCTCCGAAACCGGGCGATTGGTCATCCCCCGCGACGCCCGGCGGCAGCCGCAACCCCCGGACGAGCCGGTCCGGGATCGGTTACTGCAACTCTTTCACGCGGCGGAGGAGCTGCGCCCCGGCAGCACCGACGTCCTGTCCGGCAGCCGGGTCGTGTGCGAGCTGGAATTTCCCGCCGACTGGGGCCTGGGCAGTAGCTCCACCCTGGTCAGCTTCCTGGCCGAGCACCTGGGGGTGAATCCCTACGCCCTGCTCGAACGCACCTTCGGCGGCAGCGGCTATGACCTGGCCTGCGCCGAGGCCGACGCGCCCCTGCTCTACCAGCGCCACGGCACCGAGCCGAAAATCACCGAATGGGATTGGTCACCCGACTGGCTGGCCACGACCTGCTTCGTGCACCGCAACCGGAAACAGAACAGCCGGAAAGCCCTGGAACTGTACCACTCGTCCGACATCGACGAGGAAATGCTGTGGGAAGCCAACCAGGACGCCCGACTGTTCCTACAGTCCGCTCACCTGCGCGCCGCCGCCCGCGTGGCTACCGGCTACGAACGTCTGGTGGCCGACGTGCTCGGCCTCACGCCGGTACGGGAGGAGCTATTCAGTGACTTCGACGGCGAGATCAAGAGCCTCGGAGCCTGGGGCGGCGACTTCGTCTGGGCACTCACGGAACAGCCCCTGGAAAAGACCCACGCGTACTTCAACGAGCGGGGGTACGCGACGGTTATCCCCTACAACGACCTAGTACTATGAGCAAGTGGAAGGAAGCCGTCATTAACCGCATCGAGCAGCGCAGCCCGACCGTGCGTAGTTTTTGGGTAGCCCTGCCCGACCGCGAGAAGCTGGAATTCCAACCGGGCCAGTTTCTCACCCTTGACCTGCCCATCAGCGAGCGGCGGCGGGAGCGGTGGCGGAGCTATTCCATCGCCTCCCCGCCCAATGAATCAAACGAGGCGGAACTCTGCATCGTCCAGCTACCCGGTGGTAAGGGAACGGCCTACCTCTTCGAGGAGGCCGAACCCGGCACCCGGGTGATGACCAAGGAACCCGGGGGCGTTTTCACCCTACCGGACCGGCCGCTGGAGTATGACGTCGTCATGGTCTGTACCGGCACGGGAGTGGCCCCCTTTCGGTCGATGCTGCTGCAGCGGCTGCCCCACGAGACCCGCCACTTTCACCTGATCTACGGCTCCCGCACGCCCGCCGATATCCTCTACCGGGAAGAATTCGAACGGCTCGCCGAGGAGTTTCCCCACTTCACCTACAGCGTGGCCCTTAGTCGCGAACGCCCCACCGAAGCCCCGACTTTCGAAGTCGCCGACGGCTACGTCCACCAGCTGTACGAACGCGACTACGCGGAGCCCCGCCCCGACGTACGCTTCTACCTCTGCGGCTGGAGCCAGATGGTCGACGAAGCCCGTGCCCGCCTACTGAAAATGGGCTACCGCGAGGAGCAGGTAATTTTGGAGCTCTACGGATAGCAAGCTATCTTTGCGCCGCTTCGGGCCCATAGCTCAGTGGTTAGAGCAGCGGACTCATAATCCGTTGGTCGTAGGTTCAAATCCTACTGGGCCCACTTTTGTACCGGCTTCGCCGTTTTTTAGCACGGTAGTTGATCGCTTCGTCTTCAATTAGGTCGGAAGTTACCGGCCTTCGCCAGCCGGGTAGTTCGCTGATCGCTATTCCGCAGCGTACTACCCGCCTACCCTACCACCGAATTGTCCTGGCGACGGAGCGCGGGTGCAAGGAACCTCGCGAGAAGCCGAGCGAACCTGCTATCGGCAATCCCGGTTAAGGGGGAACACCAAAGCCCCTCGACCATGCATTTCAACCGAAAGCCCTCCCATTACCGCTTCTTCGATGCCAAAACCCATGGCCCGGTGCTCGCAGACGGTGGAGGTAAGGACAAAAAGCCGTCGTCCACACCCAAAAAGGATGTCTCCAAGGACGATGATGACGACGACGACCTTAAACACGTGGACCAGAGCAAAGGCGGCTATGGTCACGGTTCCGGTTTCGATAAGGAAAACTAGCCGCCCCCGGGCCCCTGCACCTTTTTTCTGCAGCTAGCCGTGCCGCGCCGCGCCGGCTGTTACCGCTTTCTACGTTGCTCGTCGATCGCCCGAACCAGCGCTTTTACCTCCGTGCTGAAATCCTTATCCAGAATCCACTTCAGGTAACTGGGTTCGCGCTCGAATACGTCGGCGACCGCTTTGCCCGCGTGCTTTCCGAAGTTGAATAGGGGCTGACCGTCGGGTCCGCGCTTTAACCGGCGGGTGGCGTCCAGGAATCGATCGTCTTTACAGAAGTCCGCAATGGCATCCATATCCGAAAAGGGCGTGATTTCGGTGCCGTCTTCCTTGTTGAACGACGTGCCGGCGTAGCGTTCGAGCTGGCCTTTGAATACGTCCACGGTAGCCCGCACGTCGGCCAGTGCATCGTGGGCTCCCGTCATTTCCTTACCGGCGTAAAATTTCAGGGCCGCGGTGAGCGTGCGGGGTTCCATCTGGTAGAAAATGTGCTGGGCATCGATCAGTCGGCGACTGCTGGTATCCAAATAGAATCCGGCCCGGAAGAATTCTTCCTGCAGCAGGGGAACGTCGTACCGATTGGAATTGTAACCGGCCAAGTCGGCGTCTCCGATGAAGTCGAACAGCGTTTTGGCAACGGATGGGAAGGTCGGCTCTCCCTTCAGGGCCTCGTTCGTAAGCCCGTGGATGGCGGCCGCCTCGGCGCTCACCGGTACCGTTGGGTCGATTTTCATTTCCAGCTCCTGCGCCTCCCGACCGTCGGCGAACAGTTTGATCATGGCAATCTGGACGATGCGGTCGGTGATCACATTCAGCCCGGTGGCCTCGAGGTCAAAAAATACTAGGTCGTTCGTAAGGGGTAGCATATAGGAGCGTTGTACAAGCCGGCAAATTCGTGCCGAATAGGTCGGTAATATATCACTTACCCGGTCCGACTACGTGCCGCAGGCGAATTGACCGCCATTCATCGGGGTGGTATATCCCATAACCGTAAGCGGAAGCCCCCCTACATTGGCCGTCTCTAAGGGTTAACCACCGCTTCCGCCTCCGGTGCCTCATTCTTTATGGAACCTACCAGAAGTTCCAGCTCCCGCGCCACGCTCAGTCCGTTTTCCAACTGATCAGCGGTGAGGGCGGCAGCGTAGGTGGCGGACCATTCTTCCAAGAACACGGTTTGGGCCCGGTAGAAGTTGGGCGTCAGTTTCATGGTTCGTAGGGAGGTGACGACCTCCAGCCCCCACGACCAGAGATCCGGCTCGTGAAACGCCTGGGCAACCAGGGTATGCACGTAGTGTTCGGCGGCGTTGTGCAGGCGGGCCGTGTCCTTCCAGTCGTGGTGCCAGTGAATGAACTCCGTTACGATCCGGTGCAACCTGGAGACATCGGGTGTGCAGGGTCCGCTAAGCAGGTCAAACAGCCTGCGGTGCATGGTGAAGTTAATGGCGGCCAGGTAGCTGTCCGGCAGCGGCAGGTCGTTCACCCGCATGGTACTCATCAACTGGTAATTGGTGTAGTACACGTCGGAGAAACTCTTCGAGGCGATCCGGAGGGTGCGGTCGGTCATCTCCAGCAGGATCTTCCGCTTCTCGTCGCGGAAAAGGTGCCAGATGGAAAAGCTTTGCCCGCCGAAGTGGTCCTTCATGAGATTGATGACCTCCGTTACGTGGCCTACCCGAAATTGCTCCTCCAGCTCGGGTAAGACGGCCTGGTAGTCCGCCTTGTCCATATCCTGGCGAATCTCCCCGATCATGGTCTGCTGCCCGAGGTAGAGCACCGCGAAACTGAACTTCGAGTAACTGTTGGTAATGCCGGACATGATCGTCATTCGCCCGATGCTCAGTCGGAACACGCCCGCGCGCAGTTGTTTCAGATCGTGGATCTGACTGCGGTAGTTGAAGAGCTTCAACTCCTCCGGGCGCTCTTCAAAAACGCTGGACGCGGCAAAGTGCATGCCTACCCGGACCAGGCCGATGCGCGCCGGCATGACGCTATCGCGGTAGGCCACGGCGGCGTTCGGATGGACGTTGCTTTCCACCTTTTCCAGCCGTGCCAGAAAATCGGGGTGATAGTTCGTTCCGGTAAGTACTTCGCAGAGGTGGATGGCCCGGTTGGCGTACTGCAGTACCTGTAGCGTTTCAATACCGGTAACCTCATTGAAGAACCAGGCACAACTGGTGTACATCAACATGGCGTGGCGCTGCATTTCCAGCAAGCGCAGCATGCGAATCTTGCGCTCGGGGGTAATGGTGCTGCTCACGGACCAGTCGCTGAGGAAGGCTTCGGAGCGGCCGGGAGACCGGTCGAGTACGAGGCGAATGTATGCGTCCCGGACTTCCCAGCAGTCGGTAAAGAGCTCACCCGCTTCCCGTTCGAATACCTTGATCAGCCGGTCGCGCACCTCGTCCAGGGCGTCCCGCAACGGTGCGCGCCAGCGTTGGTGCCAGCCCGGCCCGCCACCGGTTTCGCAGCCGCAGTCGCTACGCCACCGTTCTACCCCGTGTACGCAGGACCAGGAACTGTTTTCGTGGATGGTCGCCTCCCAGCTTGGCGGGTGGAGCTCGAGGAATTCCCCGTAGTTCGTCAGGCGGAAATCGGGATTGCGGTCGATGGCATCCAGGCAGGCAGCGAGGGCCATTTCTCCTTTCGCGTGGTGGTGGCCATAGCTCTCGCCGTCCGTCGCAATGTGAGCTAGCTGAACCTCGTCGCTGGCATCGAGGCTATTCATCAGCTTATCCGCGAGAAACCGACCGTCGTTCAGTAAGCCTTCGAAGGCTACGGCTTTGGCAACGTTACCGTCGTAAAAGAAGAGGGAGATGGTTCGCCCACTCGGCAACCTACAGCTATAGGCCCGGCGGGGATCGACGCCGCCATTCACTTCCCGCCATTCACCGGCTGACGTCGGACGGATGGCTTTACACTGGCGCGGGGCCAGAACGGTATAGGTAATTCCGTTGTCGACCAGGGCCTCCAACACATCGGTACTCACGGCGGTTTCGGCCAGCCACATTCCTTCCGGTGCCCGACCGAAGCGGTGCTCGAAATCGGCGATCCCCCACTTGATCTGCGTCTGCTGATCGCGGGCATTCGCCAGCGGCATGATAATGTGATTGTAGCTCTGGGCCAGGGCCGAGCCGTGCCCCCCGAACATCCGCTGACTAGCCTGGTCGGCATCGAGTACCCTCCGGTAGGTGGCAGGATCGTGTTCCTCCAGCCAGGATAACAGCGTGGGACCCATGTTCCAGCTGATGCGGGCGTAGTTGTTCGAGATATCCTGTATCAACTGCTCGTTGTTCAGCACCCGCGCGGTGGCGTTCGGGGCATAGCATTCCTCATTGATCCGCTCGTTCCAGTCGTGGTAGGGAGCCGCGCTATCCTGGATCTCGATCGTTTCGAGCCAGGCGTTTTCCCGTGGGGGCTGGTAGAAGTGACCGTGAATGCAGATGTATTTAGTTGTTGGGGAAGCCATAGGATCAAAGGTACGGAGCCTGGGAATCTCCCCGGTTACCACCCCCGGGAAGATAATTCGGGGTTTGAGCGAGGATCGCGGCCGAACCTGCCTACCTCCCGCCTGGTTTCAAAACGTAACTGGTGTTGTCGATACCAGCAATAACGAATAGCATGAAGCGCGATTTTATC
This sequence comes from Neolewinella xylanilytica, assembly GCF_002934605.1. Classification (GTDB taxonomy): domain Bacteria; phylum Bacteroidota; class Bacteroidia; order Chitinophagales; family Saprospiraceae; genus Neolewinella; species Neolewinella xylanilytica. The sequence continues at coordinate 641,338 of NZ_PTJC01000006.1, read as the reverse complement.
AGAATGGGATTCTGGGTGACGTTGACCTACCTCGTCCTCTACTTTCTGTTCACGATATAGCTTCATCACGCCGGGAAATCATTGGTACCGCAGTATTATTCATCCGAGCGGCTGGCCACTCCACAGTACGCTGCCGGGTACACCCGGCACGAAGCGATTTAGCTTCGGTGATCGCCTTCGGCTCCGCTGTGAAGATTTCGGCCGCCGCTACCTTCCTCCCAAGGCCCTGCCAGGCAGTCGCCGCGAACCGAAACGTAACCGACACCTAAGCGTCGGCTAGGTGGATTGGGTTACGCCCCCCAATCCTAGGTGTTCCCGCAAAGAACAGGAGATCAAACGCCCGCCCCGGATCCTGCTACGGATAGTCAACCCTGACCACCTTATCACGTTCTCAAAGCAAGACGTTCCCGGTGAACGTCCGTCCCTAAAATGGGGCCATTTATTTAATTAATTTAATACCACACTATGTTTACGTTACCCGACCTCCCCTACGCCTCCAATGCACTGGAACCTCACATCGATGCCCGTACAATGGAAATCCACCACGACAAGCACCACGCGGGATACACCACGAAATTGAATGCCGCGCTGGAAGGTACCGATATGGCCGACAAGAAGATCGAGGAAATTCTCGCCAAGGTCGGATCCGCCGGTGCCGGAGTCCGCAACAACGGTGGGGGCTACTACAACCACAATTTGTTCTGGACCATCCTCAGCCCGAACGGCGGTGGAAAGCCCAGTGGCGCACTAAGCGACGCCATCAACAAAGCCTTCGGAAGCTACGATTCGTTCAAGGAAAAGTTCTCTACCGCCGCCGCCGGACAGTTCGGCTCCGGATGGGCCTGGCTCATCGTCAAGAATAACGGCGAACTGGCCGTCACCGCTACGGCGAATCAGGACAATCCGCTAATGGACGTAGTCGACGAAAAAGGCACCCCCATCCTGGGCATCGACGTCTGGGAACATGCCTACTACCTGAATTATCAGAACCGCCGCACCGACTACGTGGACGCGTTCTTTAATCTGGTCAACTGGGAGGAAGTAAACCGCCGTTACCAAGCCGCGAAGTAATTCCCTCTTACATCCAGGGCATTAAAAAACCGCCATTCCCTTCGGAATGGCGGTTTTCTTTTTGAAAGGAGGCGGCTCTCGGCTAGCTCATGGCCGCCCGGGCGTTCTCCCGGTAGGATTCCATCTTTTCACTATCCGCGTTCCGGTAGCGGGGGCCACACTTCTCCAGGACTTCCTTCATTTTATCGTCGGATAGCTTCGAGAATTGATTGATCGTCGTAACCCCGGCTTCTTCGAAATGCTTAGCCATGGTAACACCCACACCACTGATTTCGGTCAGCACACTGGGGGTCGGTTTGGTGGACGGACGGCCGCGGCGGCGCGTGGTCTTCGTCTTGGTGCCAGTAGTGCTCTTGGCCGTAGCCGTTGCTTTTTTACGCCCGCCCGCTTTGGCGGCGGTAGCGCTGCTTTTCCGCGGACGGCCCCGACGGGGTTTCGGAGTAGTAGCTTTTTCGGCGGCGGCTTCGCTCACCGACTCGGGGGCATCGGACACGGCTTCGGCGATCTCCACTTGGGATGCCTCCGTTTCGGACTTACTCGACCGTCCCTTGCGGGCGCTGGCGCTCTTGGGAGCCTTCTCCGAACGTTTGGCCCGGCGGGTATTTCCCTCGGTGGATGGCTGGGCGTTCCCGGTTTCTGTGGTTTCGCGTGCCACTTTCAGCTCTTGTTCCAGACTGGCTACTTGCTGCTCGAGGCTTTTGATTTTAGCCTTAGCCTTCTTGAACTTCTTCTTTTGCTTTTTCGCCTTGTTTGCATCGGCCAGAAATGCTTCCTGTGCGGCATCAAAGCGTTCCATTACGCCTTTAAGCTCTTTCTTTAAACTTGCCATTTAATAATAATTTGAGTGAATGGATTTCGTCGGCGGTTGGTTTGAATAAAGCCGCCTGGCTAATCCGCTGCCAGCAAGGCAGATAAATAAAATTTCGGTAGTCAGTAGGCACTCAATCGATAGAAATGTCCTGCGTACTGAACTAAGAAATACAAGTATTTATTTGCAAAGTTTGTTCCCGGGGCTAAATATATAATTTTAATTCACGGTAATAAGTATCATTGCCCCCCGAAATTGCTTTATACTCCGATTAGGATGCCTGGCAGGGAGCAAACGGTAACGAACTTCAAGACCGGGCACCGGTCTCGCTAGCCGGCTCTGGCCAGTTGAATATTGCCCCTTTACCCGTTCAGGTACACTAATGATTGCGGCGATCTTCCCCCCAATTAAGCTTGCCGCGCAAGGTATCCATGAAGGTGATATCCGGCAGCTTAACCAAATGAATGCCGAAATCATTTTTCCGAACGGCCAGTTCATGTACCGCGGTCACGGTTTCGAAGCGGCTATCCAGGGTAGAAAGGAAATTATCTGCCCTCCCCTCTATTTGAAACGATATCACGGCGTCGTCACTAATCACGATAGGGCGGACATTCAGATTATGGGGAGCCACCGGCGTCACGACGAAATTGCCACTCCCCGGAAAAATGATGGGACCGCCGCAACTTAGACTATAGCCCGTGCTACCGGTCGGCGTGGAAACGATGATTCCATCCGCCCAGTAACTATTGAGGTATGCCCCGTTGATGTAGGTATGTATGGTAATCATCGAACTGGTATCCCGCTTCAGCAAGGTAAAGTCGTTTAGGCCGTAGGGCGTATCACCGAATACCGGAAGGTTACTTTCCAGGTACAGCATGTCACGCTTCTCCGTTTCAAAGCGCCCCCTGGCTAACTGGCGCAGGGCATCCGCCATTTTCGCCTTTTCGACCCGGGCGAGAAATCCCAGGCGGCCGAGATTTATTCCCAGTACCGGTATCTGGCTATCCTTAATCATCAGAATAGCACTCAGTATCGTACCGTCACCGCCCAGGGTGATGAGCATATCGAATTTCTTGATCCGGAAATCGAGGTGGCTTTCGAAAACGCCGACGTCTCGTTTGAAGCGGATGTGGGGCCGAATCTGCTCCAAGTAAGGACCGTATACATAGGTCGAAAAGTTTTCGTCCGCCAGCAGATCGAAAAACTCCTGCACGTGCTCCCGGTCCGTTTCCTTAAACACCTGACTGTAAATGACTACCTGCATATGCCGTCTTGCCTTAGTATTAGAACGCCCCCGTTCGCAAGGTTACAAAATATTAGCCGGCCGCCCCCACCTTTGCTTCGGGCTACCGCTTTAAAATCCTTTGGGAAGGATACAGCTGCTTCACCGCATCGGATATGGTGTTGGCGGTATTGTCCCAGCTGTACGCTCCTCGCCGCTCGCGTCCCGCCTCGACGAGCCTTTCCCGCAGCCCGGCATTGACGGCGATTTCCATTAGTCCACCGGCAATAGCATCCACGTTTTCGGGATCGACGTAGTAAGCCGCCCTCCCGCCCACTTCGGGCAGGCTGGTCCGGTTGCTGGTAAGGATGGGTACTTCGGCGTGCATAGCTTCCAGTAAAGGCACTCCAAACCCTTCACTCAAGCTCGGATAGACCAACGCCAACGAACTACCTAGCAGTTCGGCGATCTCCCGCTCCGGGCGATACCCCAAAAAGGTAATATCTCCGTTGTACGGACTGGTCCGATGGGCCATACGCACGCGTTTCGTCTGCCAGGCCAGTCGACCGCCAAGCAGCAGGGGATGATCGGCACCGCCAAGCTCGCGGAAGCGGGTATAGGCTTGTATGAGTCGTTCGACGTTCTTGCGCGGATGCACCGCTCCGAGGTAAAAAAAGTACGGGCGCCCACCGCTGTAGCGCATACGCACCCCAGCCTTTTCTTCCGCACTCAGGGGAAGAAAAAATGCTTTAACTCCATTCCCCGCTACCCCGATTTTATCGACTGGCAAGCCATATTCTCGAAGGATGTCTTGTTTAATGTATTCCGATACCGTAATAACCCGTTCCGCTTTTTTGAGAAATGCGGGAACCCTTTTCTGGTAATACCGAAAAACCCGTTTCGGGATTACCGCGGGATAGTGGACGTGCGCGATATCGTGAATGACCATCACCTGCGGAATGGAAGTACGGAGCGAACAATATCCGTCTAAATGCAGCAGCACGTCGGCCCGCCAGGTTCTGGCGGCACGCGGCAGAAAATACTCGAACCACATATCCCACAATATCGGATCCCGCGCGGGCGGAAATACCCGCATCCCCTCCACGCGTTCATGGCGGGTATACCGGGGATCGTAGGGGCGGTCAAAACAGAATAAAAAGCGGGCATCGGGGAGCAGGTCGGGCAGCCGCTCACATACCTCCTGGGTGAAATAGCCTATCCCCTCCAATTCCCCCGATTGCAAAAAGCGCGTATTAACGGCAATCCTCATCATCATTTTCGCGGTAGAGGTAAAAAACTGTTGGTCGGATAGGGAGGACGGTGACACGGTGAAGGAGCGGCATGGGCGGGGCCTTACCCTACCGGGCAATCCGCTGCTACTTCCTCAAAGTTACGAGCGCTCCGCCGTTGTTCGGATAAAATGCCCTGCTAATCTAATCCCGGTCGGTTGAAGGGATATACCCAATCCGAATCAGGAATTTTGCCACATACCCAGATCTGGGTATTCGTTCAAAGCCCCATCTCCTTCATCGGACTTGGCAAGGAAAGTATATGACTGGCCATGCTCCTATACCGACTGTCACAGGGAAAATCGCCCCCTTAAAAGCTCATGTTCAGGTTGAGGTATACCCCGTCCTCCCCGAGGTGATTGCGGTTGTACTGGACGCCACCGACCATGTCGTAATAAAGGATAACGTCCAACCCGGCCCCGAAACCGGTGAGCAGGTTGTTGTTGAGCCGGTTAGAATCGTCCACGAAGGGAGCGTTGGCAAATCCCTGGTTGAACTGTAAGGAAACCGCCATTCGGATCGGTACGTAGCGAAAAGCGTCGATAAAAACGAGCTTGCCCAGATCGAGCTTGGTCTTGAAGAGCTCGCGCCGTAACCCCAGCCGCCAGATCATCATGTCCAGCCCGTCGACTACGTAAAATTGATAGCCGATCAGGCCGTTACTCCCAAACCCGATGGCCCGGTTTTCCAGAAAGGGCTGCTGGGTCCGAATCAGGCTATACTTTCCCGCCAGGGCGTAGTTAAACGAGTAATGCTTCCAAAAAGGGATAAATTTCTGATAGTCGGCGTGCACTTCCAGTCCGTCCCGCTCGCCGTAAATGCCGAGTCCGTCCTTACTGATTCCTGCCCGCAACAAAGTTCCCTTCCAGGGGTAGTTCCGGATATCCCGCCGGTCGTTACTCATATCGTAGCTAATGCGGAAGTACCGCTGCGACTGGCGACCGTCTCCGTAAAATTCCGGGTTCAGCAGCTCGGCTATCGTATCGGCTATCTGGGACTCTTGCCAACCGATCCCGAAAGAATGAGAAAGGTAGATTTTCCTACGGTAGCTTACTGAAACCTGGGCGGAAGAGCGGCGATACACGAAGGTGTTCGGATCGGAATAGAACTCCTGCCGGTTGTTGCGGGTCAGGTAATTTTGCTCCCGCCGCCGCTGATAGCTGAACCCAACGCTCATACCAATGGACCCTGCCTTGTTGAGGTAAGGAAACCCGTACGAAGCCTCCATCGAACGGGTGTAGCCCGTGGTGAAGCCTACCTTAAGCCGGTCGCGCTGGCCGGTAACGTTGTAATGGGTCAGTTTCCCTCCGATATTGACCCGATCCAGTGACCGCTCTTGTTCGTTCCACCACACGTTGAAGTTGCGATCGGCCAACTCGAATTCCGGCACGGGATAGATGTACCAGCTTTCGCGCATATTAACCAGGATCACCGTGCTCCCCATCTCCGCGCTCGCGGTATCGTAGGCGATATCCACGCTAGCGAAAAGTCCGGTATTCATCAGGTTATTGTAGCTCCGGTCGATCTCTAATGACAATTCTTCCCGTGCAATTTGCTGGCCTCGCCCGAACGTCATCTCCCGAAAAATTACCCGGGGCCGCGTCTTCTTATGCCCGATGAGCAATACTTCATCGATATACACGCTGTCGCCCGGGCCCGCCTTGACCAGGAATGGGGTTATGAAAAAAATAAAGAGTAACAGTAGCCTCATACATCTTACTTAGGCAAAAGCCGGTGCATCCGTGATGGAACAAATTTTTTCCTCAGATGCTCTCTACCCCACAAGATCGGTAATCTCCGATTGACGATATGTCCCGTTAGTTACGCTTGCTGAGAAATATACCTATCAACACCAAAGCGATGGCCGGCAATTGTAGCAAGGCAAACGCTTCCCCGTCCACGAGTCCCCACATCAGCGCAACCACCGGAATGAGGTAAGATACCGTACTCGCAAACACCGCTCCGGTGCCCTGTATCAGCCGAAAAAATACGAAACTCGCCAGTACCGTACTGCCCACGGCAAGCAACGTAACGTACCCCAAGGCCTCCCATCCCCGGGCGCCGGCCTCCCCCACCGTCTCCGGTATCCCACCGAACGTAACGGCGTACACCAGGGCAGGTAATCCCACCAGAAAGAAACTCACAACGGTAATGGTCAGGGACGGGAGCCGCTGAAAACAGTTCCCGACGAGATTGGCGGAGGTTCCGTAGCAGAGGCACGCCCCCAGCACCAGGGCCGCATAAACCAGTTGGTTGGTTTGTTCCCCCCCGCCGGGGGCTACGTAGGCCAACAGTACAGCCCCCGCCAGCCCTACCGCGATGCCGACTACCTGGTTGCGGGCGGGGCGGTTGCGGAAAATCAGCCAGGCCACCAGAAAGGTGCACAACGGCGTCAGGCTGCTCAACATACCGGTCAGGCTGCTGCTGAGCCGGGTCTGGGCGATGGGAAACAAGAAGGAAGGGATAGCGGTGCCGGTAAGCCCCACCAGTACGAGTACCGGCAATTGCCGGACCCGGATTCGCCGCAGGTGAGTAATGGCAAAGGGGGCCAACGCCAGGGCGGATATCCCGAGCCGGAGCACCGCGATCTGCCGGGCGGAGAATACCTCCAGTCCCCACTTGATCAGGATGTAGCTGGTGCCCCAGATCAGGCTGAGTCCGAGCAAGGTGAGAAAGTCCCGGACCGTAGGTAGCCGTTGCACGCGGCGAAGGTAGGTCGCCTCTTAATTAAACGGAACCCATACTATCCCGCCGCCACGTGGAGTTAGCTGTGGCGAATAAACATTCCCACCTAATTACCCCTATAGATGAAGCACGCCCTAACTTATTTGTGCTATTTCCTACTCTTCCTGCTCCCCCTGTCCGTACCCGCGGCCATCGGTGTACCGGCACCGGTTGCCGTGGAGGCTTTACCGACGGCCTCCCTCGACCGCCACGACGTCGAAGCTAGCCTCGGTCGCAAACTGACCTTCCGGGAGCGTATCGCCCTCGGTATTGCCAAGCGCCAGTCCCGCCGGGCCGACTCCGCCCAGGGCGAAGTCAGTCAGGGCAACGGTATGGCGGTGGCCGGTTTCGTGTGCGGGGTAGTCGGCCTCTTCGTGTTCGGCGTCATTCTCGGTCCCCTGGCCGTGGTGTTCAGCGCTATCGGACTCGGGAAAGCCCGCCGCGAGGGGCTTCCGTTGAAGGGTTTGGCAGTGGCCGGTTTGATCCTTGGCATCGTCGGCACCATCGGCGCGTTGATCGTCATTGCCTCACTATAAGCTCAGCTTTCGCTACTCCCCGGGGTACCGTACGCCGATCAGTTCCCTGACGCGGGTCAGGGTGCGGTGCAGGAGCAGGCTATCGTCTAATGACCAGCGGGTGGACTCCTTGCGGCCGGCCCGCACGTCTTCCATAACGGCCATGGCTTCGAACTGGTAGCCGTTGCCTTCGTAGCTGCGGTAGTGATTCTCGGGCGGCTCGTCCGTTCCCCGAAGGACGCTGAAGCCCTGTGCGTGGTGGAACCGGCCGTGAATGTGCAATTCCCCCTCGGTACCCAGCAGCAGGGCGTCCGTTTTCGTTTCGCCGAGCAGCGTCGAGTAGCAATGCGCCAACCGCCCTCCGGGATACTTGAGGGTCACCTGGGTGTCGATGTCCGCCCCGAGATCGGTGAGCCGGGCCGTGGCATGAATTTCATCCGGCACGCCGAACAGGAACTGGGCCAGCCAGACCGGATAAATACCGATGTCGAGCAGGGCTCCCCCACCGAGGGCCGGATTGTAGAGCCGGTCCCGGTCGAAGTCATCCCGTGGCTGCCCGCGAAAACCGAAGTCGGCACGAACCCCCTCCAGCGTACCGATCCCCCCCCGGTCTACGAGTTCCTTCATCTCCACGATGGAAGGAATAAAGCAGGACCACAGTGCTTCCATAAGGTAGGTATTGCTCCCGCGCGCCGCCGCCACCATGCTTTCCACTTCGTTCAGGTTCAGTCCCAATGGTTTCTCGCAGAGCACCGGGATGCCCCGCTCCAGGCACCTCAGCGTCAGCTCCCGGTGGCCGGTATGCGGCGTAGCGATGTAGACGGCGTCGATCTTCGGCCCGTCGAAGGCCGCTTCGTAGGTGCCGGCGGCGTGTTCGGCCCCGAAGTCCTCGGCAAAGGCCCGTGCTCTTTCCAGCGACCGCGATCCGACCGCAACCAGCTTGGCGTCATCGATGCGTTGGAGGTCTTCGGCAAATTTGCGGGCAATATTGCCAAGGCCCAGAATAGCCCAATTGAAGGTAGCCATAGAGGAGTAGGTTTGTGGCCAGCGAATGTAGGACATTATGGCGGCGGAGCGCGGGTACGGTACTTAGTTTAAAATCGAAGCTAAGCAACTTATCCGCTTTTTCCCCGTTATATAGGCCTTACCGTAAAACAACGATATATGTCTGCCGAAATCGATCTCGCTACCCAAAACCTGAAGCGCCGCGGCTTCCTGGACCTGGATGTTGACCCGACGCTCGACCTGGCGGCGGAAATTAATCGCCTGAAGAAGGAGCGCAACGCGGTCATTCTGGCCCACTACTACCAGGAAAGCGAGATCCAGGATATTGCCGACTACATCGGCGACAGCCTCGGGTTGAGCCAGCAAGCCGCCAGCACGGATGCGGACATCATCGTCTTTGCCGGTGTCCACTTTATGGCGGAGACGGCCAAGATGCTCAGCCCCCAGAAGAAAGTCCTGCTTCCCGACCTGAAAGCCGGTTGTAGCCTGGCAGACTCCTGCCCCGCCCCGGTCTTCGCCAAGTTCAAGGAAAAGTACCCGGACCACATCGTCGTCAGCTATATCAACTGCACGGCCGAGCTCAAAACGCTCACCGACATTTGCTGCACGAGCACCAATGCCCGACACATCATCGATTCCATCCCCCGGGATCAACCCATCATTTTCGCCCCCGACGTCAACCTCGGTCGCTGGCTGGTAAAGGAAACCGGGCGGGACATGGTGCTGTGGAACGGCAGCTGCATGGTCCACGAGATCTTCAGCCACGAAAAGGTAACCAAACTGAAGATCGCCCACCCCGAGGCTGCCTTTATCGCCCACCCCGAATGCGAGGCCCACATCCTGGACATCGCCGACCACGTGGGCTCTACTTCCAGCCTGCTCCGCTTCACCCGGGATAGTGGCTACAACGAATTCATCGTGGCCACCGAGCCGGGCATCATCCACCAGATGGAGAAATCGAATCCCGGCAAGCAATTCTACCCCGCCCCCCCCAATAATACCTGCGCCTGTAACGAGTGCCCCCACATGAAGCGCAATACCATGGAGAAGCTCTACCTCTGCATGGAGTACGAGCAGCCGGAGATCAAGCTTCCGGAGTGGGTGATCGAAAAGGGGGTGAAGAGCATCGACCGGATGCTGGAGATCTCGGCGGCCGCGGGCTTGTAGAAGTATAATGTCTAAAGTCTGAGGTACGAAGTTGGAAGGTGGGGGAATTTCTTATTGCCCATTGGGCAGTGCTTGCCGGTTTTGTTGGTTGCCCTCGACTTGTCATTGCTTTTTTTGGTTGCTCGCCTGCGGCTCGTTGTGGTGGGCGCTGCGCGTAGCTTTCTTTGCCTTCGGCTGGGAAGGGCTCAACACGGATATCCGCAGATTTTGGGCAGGGATATACTCGGATTTTTCTGTCCTGGGTTGCTCGCCTGCGGCTCGTTTGGGTTAAACACAGCGGGCGCTGCGCGCTTCACGGAGGGATGCACAGAGGTGCCACCGAGGGGTGCACTGCCTTCGGCTGGGAGGGCTCAACACGGATGTCCGCAGATTTTGGGCACGGATATACTCGGATTTTCTGGTCTGCCGTGCTCGCCTGCGGCTCGTTGGGGGGTTAAACACAGCGGGCGCTTCGCGCTTCACGGAGGGATGCACAGAGGTGCCACCGAGGGGCTCTCCCCTACATTCATTGCCTTTTCCTAGCATTAATTCTGCCCTAATCAACTCTATAGTACCTCTGTGCCAAGGCTGTGTTTCCCCTTGTCGCGCAGCGATCACGTCACATCAGTATGCTCATCTCTCTGTGGCACCTCTGTGTGTACCCCGTGGCAACTATGTATTTCCCCTAAAGCCGCGCAGCGACAAGGTCACATCAGTATGCGCATCTCTCCGTGGCACCTCTGTGCGTACTCCGTGGCACCTCTGTGTTTCCCCTAAAGCCGCGCAGCGATCACGTCAAATCAGTATGCTCATCTCTCTGTGGCACCTCTGTGCGTACTCCGTGGCACCTCCGTGTTTCCCTCTTTAGTCGCGCAGCGACAAGGTCACATCAGTATGCACATCTCTCTGTGGCACCTCTGTGGGTACTCCGTGGCACCTCCGTGTTTCCCTCTTTAGTCGCGCAGCGACGACCCACTTAAAACCATCTCCAGGCCACCTTTGTGTTTCCCCTAAAGTCGCGCAGCGACCACGTCACCCTACCCCCGCCCAAACACTCCCCGCACCAACCGCACCGTCACCGCCACCCCCGGCAGCAGTGCCGCCAGCGCGTAGCAAACCACCACGAAACTAAAAAAACCGCCGCCCCCCAAGCCCTCGAGGAATTGTAGCAATATGCCGATCGCCAGGTTGGGGACAAAAAAGGTCAGGTAAGCGAAGAAAGTGGCCCGCCCGCTGAAATCACCGTACCGCCTCCAGGCGTCCAGGTAGCCGGCGACCCAGCGATTATGGACGAGGCCGGCGGTCATTCCCCGATCTCGAAACTGTACTCCACCAGCTCGATAACCGGTCGGCCGTCCTTATCGCTCTGCTCGAGGAAAATGTCGATGCCCAGCGTTTCGGGAGCCTCCTTTTCGGTGCTGTCGAAAGTCACCTGAATGCTACCGCGCTCACCGGGGCCGTACACCTTACTGTTATCGTGCTCGACGGTAGTGCACTCACAGGCCTGGATCAGCATGATCTGGGCGGGCACCTCACCGCGGTTGGTGAATTCGTAGGTAAAAGTGGGCTTATCGCCCTTGGTAACGGAACCCAGATCCACCTGCCGGCGGTCGAAGACCAGGATGGGTAGCTCGCGTACTTCCTCGGCCGGTTTTCCGTAGAGCGTACTCATATCACTGATGGAATCCAGCGGATAGATCGCGCCCTGGGGGCCCTCGTCTCCCTGTGGCTCGGCGTTCCGCTGGGGACCTTCGATGGCCCGCTCGATGATGTCGCGGCGGATGATGATTTCCGTAGGGCCTTCCAGGACCTTGAATTCCGTCCGACGGTTAAGCTGGTGCGCCAGCTCCTTCAGCTCGTTGGACGGCAGGGCATTGATGTAGGCTTCGGTGAGGGTATCTCCCTGGTCAAAGGCGCCGGTGCGCTGGGCCAGTCGCTCGGAGATGACCTGCGGCTGGGTTTCTCCGTAACCCTGGAATTTGATGCGCGCGGCTTCGATACCTCCCTGGCTGATGAGCCACCGGCGGGCGGCGTCGGCGCGGCGGCGGCTGAGGCCTTCGTTGTAGTCGTCGTTGCCGCGGAAGTCGGTGTGGGAGCTTAGCTCGATCACCATATCCGGGTATTCGTTCATGATCTCGGTCAGAGCCCGGAGATCGCCCTCGGCATCCGGTCGGATGTTCGACTTATCCAGGTCGTACAGGATATTTTCCAGGGCGATGGACTCCTCGATCGCGATGGTATCGTAAACGGGTATGGTCGAAGGATCCACCCGCAGGAAGAACACCTGCTCAAAACTCTTACTTTCCTCCAACCCCAGCGTACTCAACTCCACGGTATCGGGAAAGTAGCCCGGGTGGCTGGCCACGACGCGGTACTCCTGCTCGAGGTTAAGCCCGAAATCGAAGCGGTTCCCGTTGTCGCGGGTATTCTGCTCCCCGGTGCCTACGTCACGGCCGTTGCGGATCGGCTGCAGCACGATGGTACCGTTGTTCAGTGGCTCGCGCTCGGTATTGAACAGCCCGACGACGAGGTTGGCGAAGATGGTGGGAATCTCGAAGGCGTAGATATCGTCGCAGCAGGTGCGGCTCTTCACCGACCGCCCGTCGCCCGGCCGATTGCTGGTCATGAAGCCGGTGCGGCCCTCGTTGTAAACGCTCAGGCTCAGATCGTCGGTGGGGCTGTTGAAGCCGACGCCCATGTTCTGGGGCTCGCTCCACACGCTTCCGTTCCAGACGCTGTAGAACAGGTCGGTACCGCCCATGGTCGGCAGGCCGTCGGTACTGAAGTACAGGGTGCCGTCGAAGTAGAAGGGCGTCATGTCGTCGCCCACGGTGTTAATCCGCTCACCGAGATTGACCGGGGAGGAATAGCTTCCGTCGCCCTGGTAGGTAGCATAATAAAGGTCATAACCGCCAAAACCACCGTCCATGTCGCTCGCGAAGAACAGTACTTCGCTACCGAACAGTTCGCCGGTGGCGGGTTGAAGGGCGCGGTAGTCGTCGCTGTTGATGCCGGATACGGGATTACCGCTGCGCCAGCCATTATCGTCGACGTCGCTGTAGTAGATTTTCGCCTGATCCACGCGGTTGCTGTTCATCAGGATGCGGTTGTAGTACAGGCGGCGACCGTCGGCACTAACGTTGGGGTTCGCGGAATGGACGCCGGGGCGGTTCACTTCTTTGCCCAGCACTTCGGGGCGTTCCCACTCGCCCTCCTCATCGCGGGTCACGCTGTACACCTGCAGGAACCGATCTTCGTCGTTGGCGTCTACCAGTTCCACCGGGCTGCTGGCCTTCACGGTAGCGAAGTACAGGGTGTTTCCATCGGGAGAGAGCACCGGGGAGTACTCGCTCCACACGCTGTTGATGCTACGGTCGAGGTACTGGACCTCTACTTCACCCAAGTTCTCGGGAGCATCCCGGTACAACTGCGCCCCTTCGATCTCCCGCCGCGCCAGGATGCCGAGCACGGAATCCTGGTTATGCTGCAGAAAGTTTTGCAGATAGGTGACGGCCTCATCGTACTGCTCGTCCATCTTGAGCATCCGACCGAAGTAAAAGCGGTGGAGGTTATAGGTAGTATCCGACGCTTCGGTGCGCCGGAAGGCGCGGGTGTACAGCCGAATACCGGAGGCGATGTCGCGCAAATTGTAATTCATCTCCGCCATCAGGGGCAGCAGGTATTCCTCCTCGGTGATTTCGTAGACTTTGTCGTAGTTGTCCAAGGCCACGCTCCAGTTGTAGGACACGCGGGCGGAATCGGCGGCGGCTAGTAACTGCTCCACGTTGGAGGATCCGCTCAGCGGCTGAGCCACGAGGGGCAAGCCGGCCACCGTTCCGATCAGGATCAGGGCGTAGAGGCTAAGGTGCCGATGAAATTCCAGTAGGGTCGGTTTCATGTAGTCGCGGGAATAGATGAACAAAAGAACGCGGCGCGGGGCCGGACAGTCGGGGCGGGCACTAAATTTTAGGGCACAGCATCGTGGGCACGACAGTCGGTTTCTTATAAATATTGATGATGTACTGGGCGGCCAGTTCGAAAGCCCCCTGGTAGTTGTCGACGTTGCGGGCACTGCTGACGGTCAGGTCGTAGCTGAGTGCGGCCCGTAATTGCTGGTAGTCCAGGCCGATCAGCACCTGCGCCGCGTCGCCCGTACGGTACCCGAGACCGAGCCGCAAGTTCACGTCGGGTTTGAGTCTGCGGCTTCCCCAGGCCTGTACCGACACGGAAGTGACGGAAGCGGAAGTCTGGGCGTAAATGCTCGGCTGGAAGCGCCAGTCTTCGTTTAGCTCCAGGTCCAGCCGGGCGTTTCCCCGGAGCGTGGACCGGCGGTTCAGATCTTCCCGATCGAAGGCGCCGAGGGTGGTGCTGTCGAGGCCCATCGAATCGGTGGGCTCGGCGATCAGGCTTTCCTTTTCCGGCCCACCAATATGAAACATCGAGACCCCGATCTCTAATACGTTTCCCTTATCGGCGTCCAGCACGGAACGCAGCATGACCCCGGCGTTGATGCTGCTGTAACTCATATCGTCCATCATCTCATCCATGCCCGATGGCGTGAGTTCGCCCTGGGTTAGTCCGCCACCCCCTAGATTGGGGTCGATCGTCAGTTGCTGCCGCAACGCGCCGGATTCCACGTCGATCCCGTAGGAGGTGCTCCCGTACTGGGCACCCAGCGTAAAGACGTTGCGGCGGCGGTTATCGAGCGCGAGGTGATAGGCCGCCGAGAATCCGAAGTAGGTGGATTGCAGTCCGATGTCGGCTCCTACCCCGGCCTTGTCGCTGATCAGGTTTGCCCCGACCCCGATCCAGTCGAACTCCCGCAACCCCCGGATCACGGGTGCATCCACGTACGCGCTCGGGGTACTCATTCCGTTGAGGGTAAACCACTGGCCGCGGTAGATGCCGCCTACCCGTACCGTACCGCTGAAGGCACCGGTCTGGGCCGGGTTCAACCACAGCGGGTTATAATCATGAAGTGTAAAATGCGTGTCCTGTGCCCCGACCGTAAGCGAGAAACAGAGGGACAACAGCACAATCAGGTAAGGACTCGATCGCATGGGCCATGTTTACGGCCCAAGATAAGGTGTAGCCGGGTACAGCCCGTTCGGCATTTAGTCCGGGATCCGCGGGACGCCGGCTTTACTCCCTTTTGAAGGGTTGCTTATAGACCGGAACGGTGCTGCAGGGCTCGCCGAACATAATGGATTTGGCGACGGGGCGCAGGAGCGCGGTAACTTCCAAATAGGCGGCGGGCGGCACGTTGCGATCGCCACAACCCTTCACCACGATGCGCTGGTCGGCGTAATCGGCGGGGTCGAATTGCTTGATGACCCGACGGTAATGGTCGCGCAGGTATTCCTCCTCGGTGCCCTGGTAGATATCGGCGGCGTAGGGCGAGGCGGAAGCGGCTACCAGCATATAGGCCCAGGCCGGAATGATCGCGTCGGCGGAACAAAACACCAGTAGCGTTTTCCCTTCGTATTGCGCGAAGTCGTGCTCCTTGATGGCATCCCGGAAGTCCTTCTCTTTAAGGATGAGTTCCATGAAGAGATAATCCTTCAGGTCGAAAGCGACTAGGGGGGCATCAGGCCAGTAGTCTTCTAGTTTGAGCGTGATGAGACCGGAGGCGGCGACTTTATTGACCATGGGGGCAGTGCTTAGTTTTCGGATTCTACCATCAGCTCCTCCGGTTCCCCGATCGTATTTTCGGGCAGTTGGAACTCTTTGGGTTGGGGCAGATCGTTCATCGACCGGATACCGAAATAATCCATGAACTTTTCCGTCACGCCGTAGAGTAGCGGTTTGCCCACGGTATCGGCCCGGCCGGTAATGGTAACAAGCTCCTTTTCCAATAGTTTCTGAATGGCATAGTCGCAGCTTACCCCCCGGATCTTCTCCAGGTCCGACCGGGTGACCGGCTGTTTGTACGCAATGATGCTAAGCGTCTCCAGGGCGGAGCGGCTCAGCTTTTTGGTGCTTTGCTGCCGCAGGTGCGTGCCGATCGTCTGGTGGTAGGCGCCCTTGGTCATGAACCGATACCCCCCGGCGATCTCCACTACCTCGAAGCTGTGCTCCGCGTGGTCGTACCGCCGCCGCAACGCAGCGATGGCCTCCAGTAGCGCCTCGTCGTTGAACTCAGCGCCGACGCTTTCCCGCAGGACGGCACGAATATCCTCGAGGGAAACGGACTGGGGAGCGGCGAAGATGAGGGCCTCTATGTGTTGGGGTAGGGATTGCATCTTTTAGTCTTTTAGTCTTTTAGTCTTTTAGTCTTTTAGTCTTTTAGTCTTTTAGTCTTTTAGTCTTTTAGTCTTTTAGTCTTTTAGTCTTTTAGTCTTTTAGTCTTTTAGTCTTTTAGTCTTTTAGTCGGCAAGATCGCCCGGCTCTTCTTGTTCACTAACAGCGGATCAAATTGGCCAGTCTTTTCCGGAGATGATCGCATCGCAATGGAATCAAAGAGAGCCGGAATTCCAGCTATCCCGTAAGTTCAGATTGCTAAAAATTACCCCGAAGAACGTACTAAAAGACTACCAAGGGAGCGAAGCGACCGCCTAATTACTCTTCCTCGAAATTATCCCGGATGTGTTGCAGAATATTTTGCAAGCGATTGAAATCATCTTCGGAAAGACCGTTCCAGGTACGTAGCCGCAAGTCTTTTACGTAGGGCGTGATCCGGTCGTGGACGTCCTTTCCGGTTTTGGTAATACAAACGAGGTAGCGGCGTCGGTCATTGGGGAAACGGCGGCGTTCGACGAGCTTCTTCTTGGCGAGTTTATCGATGATGCGGCTTACGGTCGGAGCGTCCTTGTACGTTCCGTTGGCGAGCTCCGTCTGGCTGGCATCGCCGGAGGAATACAGTCGGTCGAGCAGCACCCATTGCTCCGTACTGATATCGATACCCTCCTCGCGAAAGGCGCGGAGATAATGCTGTTTCAGAAGGCGAGTGGTGCGGTCCAGAATGGTACCGACATTGGGGTAAGCCAAAGGTTTCACGGTGGCTAAGGTAACACAGTCACTAAACTATTCTGGTAGTATTCCGCCAATAATCGTTCCGGCAGCCAGTGACTACCGGGATAATGGTGCAATTCCACCGAGGGCAAGGGCTCGTACATGCGGGTCAGCCGGTCGTGGTGCAGCAGCGGATCCTTATCCCCCACGAATACCGTGCAACGGATATTTCGTTCCCGTAACGCCCGCTCGAAGGCTTCCGGTGAGGGCGGAAATTTCAGGACGCTGCGCAGGGTACCGGCCAGCCGGCGGCGAAAGGGCCGGTCGTTCAGGTTGTACTTCAGGTATTCGGCCGAGTAGCCATTGATGATGCCCCGCTTCTTTAACCAGTCCGACATCCGCAGTATCGCGCGCGGCCGTTCGGTGAGCCGGGCGAGCGGACGTATGAGTTTGGCCGGCAGGGTATCGATCCAGTTGGTATAGCGCCCCCCGGCCCCGTCGGGTGCGACCAGCGCCAGATCCCGGAGTTGCGGATGATGCAATCCGGCCAGGCAAGCGCTCAGGTAACGACCTCCCAGACTGTGGCCGAGGAGGAATACGGGGCGGTCGGCAAAGCGGTCCAGCAGCTGCTGCAGCAGTTCGGTCATTTCCGCGATATCGTACCGGTCGCCGTACCATTCCGAATTTCCGTGGTACGGCAAATCGGGAGCGAGGGTCGTAAAATGCTTCCCGAGATTCATTCCCAGTCGCTCCATCCGCGCCCCGTTTCGTCCGAACCCGTGCAGGGCCAGCAAGACCGCGTGCCCCGTACCGTACTTTCTCACGTAAAGCCGATCATCGGGTTGGTCGGGATTTTTTTTCGGCTTCGTTGCCGTCAGCCAGAAATGCGTATTCATAAAACGGGGCACTAGATTCGGTTTGCAAACAGCGCAAGCGGGAGAAAGTATTAAATACCGACCCGGCGAAACCAACTAACTGCACAAACCCTAACCGCGCGAAGCGCAACTAACCAACCCCCTCTACCCCCATCCCAAACAGGGCGAAATCGAACCGCGTAGGATCTTCGGAATCGAATTCCCGCAGGTTAGCCGTCAGCTCGGTCACGGCCATCCAGTCACCCTGTTTGCGTTGGAGTAGCCCCAGCGACCGCCCCACCCGCTCCACGTGTACGTCCAGCGGCATGCACAGTTGATCCGGACGAATGCGCCGCCACTGCCCGAAGTCCACGCCGCGATCGTCCTGTCGGACCATCCAGCGAAGGAACATACACAACCGTTTGCAGCGCGACTTCCGCGCCGGCGTGGCCACGTGCTTTCGGGTGCGGCGGGGCGCATCGGGCAGCCGGAAGAAATCGTCGTGAAAGCCACGCAGGGCCGGTTCGATGGTGGTGCTGTCGGCGGTCAGGTGACGGGCGAAGGCGTCCTCCAGGCTGTCGTGGCGCCGGTAATACCACTGCAACCACTGCAGGAAATAGCTGGTATCGGTGAGGGTAAAGGTGCGGTGCTTCCAGGTGCCAAGCTCCCGCTGGATGGTATCCTCGCAGCTGCCGTACTCCATGACGAAGCGATACGGCTCCCCGCCCATGGCTTCGATCAGTTGTTGTCCCTTATCGATGATGGTGGCGCGTCGCCCCCAGGCCAGCATGGCGATCCAGAAGCCGACGATCTCCCGGTCGCGCGGATCGGTAAAGGCATGCACCAGGCCGATGGGATCGTCGGGAATGAATTCCGGCCGATTGTACCGATCGTGGTAGTGCTCCAATACCTCCCGTTGCCATCCTTTTTTCTTACGATTCACCACGGCTAAACTACCCGCGAGGGCGACAATGGTTGGGCTAGCCGCCGACCAAGCGGAGATAGTCGGCAATTACTTCGGCCACCGCCTCCCGTTCGGTGTCGGTCGATAAATCCAGCGAATCACGCTGGCTACCCACGGCATTCCGCAGCCGGCGGGCTTCCTCGGTGGTGACGACGCGACCGTCCAGGACGAGCTCCGCCCGGTCTTGCAGCCAGTTGTTGCGAATGAGCAGACTAGGGCTGCCATCCAGGTCGTCGTGGTAGAATACATCGGTGCCTTCCTCGGGGGTGACGGATCGGTAGTCCCGGCTGCGGGTATTCATAAAGAAAAGATGATCGGGATCGCTGACGTAGGTAGCTCCCCGCTCGGCGCGGCGATCTTGCGTCCGGCCATCGCAGCTAGCCAGCAGCAACAGCGATAGACTGATGCCAGACAATAGTGGGTATAACAGGGTACGCATGGGGAATTATAATAAGGCGGACGGATTTTAGTTCGTTCCCCACCCATTACCTTCGCAATCCCCTACTCTGACCTATGCGCTGGACCGTTCCGCTTATTTCCGCCGTGCTGTTGCTCGGCTGGCTGCTGCTTGGAAGCATTCCCGGGGTTTTCGGTCTGCCCCTGCCGGAGTTGGGTCCCTTCTTTAATCCGGCCCGGGGATTCTGGCAAAATACCGGGGAGGGCGCGCGGACCGAGGAGTTAAGCCTCCACCTCGACGATGCGATCGCCCGGGGAGAAATCCACTTTGACGATCGCGGCGTACCCCACATCATCGCCGGCAGCCGCGAGAGCGCCATCTTCCTGCAGGGCTACGTGAACGCCTACGACCGGCTCTGGCAGATGGACATCAGTACGCGGGCGACGGAGGGCGCCTTGGCGCAGGTGCTGGGGCCGTCGTTGAAGGAACGCGATCTGGTAAAGATCCGAAGTGGGTACCGGGAAATCGCCGAGCGGATGGTCGATACCCTACGGACCGACTTTCCCGAGGAGTACCGGATCCTGGAGGCCTACGCCGCCGGGGTCAACGCGTATCTGGATCAGCTCGAACCGGAGGCATACCCCCTGGAATACAAACTGCTCGGCCACGAACCGATCCGCTGGTCGCCCTACCGTATCGCCCTGTTGGTAAAGGGGATGTCCACGGGCCTCAGCGGAGCCTACAACGACGCCGAGGCGACCGCCACCCTCGATCGGCTGGGGCGGGAGCAATTCGACTTCCTTTTTCCGGAACGGTTTCCGGAGGACAGTCCGGTAGTGCCGGACCCCGACGTGCCCACCAGCCAGCTTTCCCTGTTTCCGTGGGAAACGCTGGCTCCCGCGCTCCGGCGCCCGAATTTTCACCTGATCGACAGCAGCGCCTACTCCTATTTCCCCCCCGACCCCGACAACGGCAGCAACAACTGGGCCGTGGGACCGACGCACTCCAATACCCGGCTGCCGCTGCTGGCCAACGACCCTCACCTCGCGCTGACGTACCCAAGCGTGTGGTACGAGCTCCAGATGACCTACCCCGGATGTAACGCCCGCGGCGTAGGCCTGGCCGGCGCGCCCGGCATCATGATCGGTTTCAACGAAAACGTGGCCTGGGGAGAAACCAACGTGGGCCACGACGTGACCGATTGGTA
This sequence comes from Neolewinella xylanilytica, assembly GCF_002934605.1. Taxonomy (GTDB): domain Bacteria; phylum Bacteroidota; class Bacteroidia; order Chitinophagales; family Saprospiraceae; genus Neolewinella; species Neolewinella xylanilytica. Next base: position 621,185 of record NZ_PTJC01000006.1, on the reverse strand, counting down.
CCGCATCAGCTGGACGGACAGCGCCCGCACCACCTACCTCCTCGACGGAAAGCCGACACCGGCGGTCTACCACGTCGACACCCTGAGCGTGAAGGGGGAGGAAGCCACGATCGTCCGGACGCCCTGGACCGTATTCGGACCGGTGCCGTTTACCGAAGGGCCCTATGCGGACATGGCCATGCGGTGGCGGGCGCAGGATACTCCCGGCAGTGCAGTCCGGCCCCACACCATCATCGGCACCTTCCTGCGCTTGATGGAAAGCCGCAACTACCCCGACTACGTAGCGGCATTGGAGGGCTACGTCGATCCGGCGCAGAACTTCATCTTCGCGGCGGGTGACGGCGATATTGCCATCCGCCCGAACGGCTTTTTTCCGCTGCGCGCGGAGGGGGAAGGCCGGTTCATCCGGGAAGGCGACAGCCTGAAAAACGCCTGGCGGGGCTGGATCCCCTTCGCGGACCGGCCGGTGCAGTACAATCCCGCGCGTGGCTACGTGAGCTCGGCCAATCAAGTCACCACGGGTCCGGCATACCCCTACTACTACCTCGGCCGTTTCGACGAATACCGGGGCCGGTACATCAACCGGGTACTCGATCGCCAGCCGACCATGAACCAACGCCGGATGAAGGAACTGCAGCTCGACGATTACTCGCTCCTTGCGGAGGAGCTATCGCCCTTCCTGCTGGCGCGGATTAACCGACGGGCGTTGACCGAGGACGGTCGACGGCTGCTACGGGTACTATCGGAATGGGACTACCGCTACACGGGCGACAGCAGGGGGCCAACGCTATTCGACGCCTGGCGAAAGAAATTCTACCGCCTCACCTTCGACGAATTCTCCGCGGCCGAGCGCTTTCTTCAGCCCGAGTGGTGGAAGCTGACCGACCTGCTGGAGAATGACCCGGGGAACGTCATTTTCGACATCGACAGCACCCCTTCCTTCCGGGAAACGGGCGCGATACTGGTGCAACGGTCCTTCGAGGAAGTACTCGACGAGCTGGACGGCGCGCTGCCGCTCACCTGGGCCGAGGAGCGGGACGCCCGAATCTACCACATCGGTCGCATTCCCGGGCTGGGTTCGGGACTGATCACGACCGGCGGAGCCCGCATGACCCCGCGGGTGGTCGACGACGGCTTCGGGGCCAGCTGGCGCATGGTGGTGGAACTCGGAGAACGCCCCCGGGCCTGGGGTGCGCTGCCGGGGGGGGCTTCGGGAAACCCCGGAAGTGAATACTACGACAATGGATTTGAAGAATGGGCCGGCGGGAGGTACCACGAACTCACCCTGGCGAAACGGCCGATCGACCCGATCGGCAGCTGGATATTTGAATAGGCGCTATGTACCGATTTTTTCTGCTCGTTTCCGTGTTGCTCGTCTGCGTTCTGTGCCTCTACCTGGATGCCAGCTGGTACGCTCCGGCCGTGGCGAGCATTGCCCTGGGATACCTCTTTCCGGTGTGGCGGCGGGGGGGCTTTTATTTCCCTTTCCTGGCGGCGGTGATGGTGTGGGGCTGCTACGCCGGCTACCTCCACCTCTTCTCGGAGGGCCGCCTCGGCGACCGGCTGGCGGTGACCTTCGGGGTACCGACGGGCTGGGTATTGGTGGCGGTTACGGCCCTCTTCGGTGGCATCACGGCGGGGCTGGGTGGCTTCCTCGGGGCGTCGATCCGTATCGCGCTGGCGGGAGGTAAGCGGTAATTTTGTTTCTTTGGAGCAATCGCTCGACACGGATTACCGGTACGATGAGTACGGACACGCCTCGGTTTATGCAAACTTTCGACTTCGGCGTATCGCGACACCGTACCGTTCACTGCTTAACCCCCTAACCAATCCGGCCATCACCAACGGGAACGGCCGGCTAACCCCCCACCAAATTACAACCTGACCTACATGGATTCATCGACCCTACGGCACCCGGAAGACGGGGGCAGCATCTTTGGCCACCGGCCCGGACTCTTCGTACTCTTCTTCACCGAGATGTGGGAGCGGTTTAGTTATTACGGGATGCGGGTGTTGCTGGTAGTTTTCCTGGTTGACATTGCTTTCGGAGAGACGCCGTGGGAGCGGGCGGATGCCCTGGCGTTGTATGGTATCTATACCGGGCTGGTTTACTTTACTCCCATGATCGGCGGGATTTTGGCCGACCGACTGCTGGGGTACCGCAAAGCCGTCGTACTCGGGGCGCTGATTATGACTCTAGGGCACGCCGCGATGGCCTTTGAAACTTCGGGGCTGTTTTATACCGGTCTGGCCCTGTTGATCATTGGAAATGGATTGTTTAAACCCAACATATCCTCCATAGTAGGGCAACTCTACGAAAAGGATACCGACCGCAAGGATGGTGCGTACACCATATTCTACATGGGCATTAACTCAGGTGCTTTCCTGGGGATATTGCTGTGTAGCTACTACGGGGAGAGCGCAGACTGGGGTTACGGTTACGGCTTCGGTCTGGCGGGAATATTCATGTTCATCGGTCTGGTTCAGTTTTGGTTCGCCCAGGACATCTTCGGGGACATCGGGCTTTCTCCGCGGCAGACCCGGGAACGGGAAGAAAGTAAGACGGCGGTCACCGAATCCCGCGCCGTAGAGCCCGAGGGTTTCACCGTGGATGCTTCCATGACCCCCGTTGAAGCGAAAGGCGACTTTGCGCCGTCGGTAGGCGGAGATGACGACGGTCAGCGCGCGATGGTGTGGGGCGGTATCGGATTTGCGGTAGCCGCCATTTTTTACTTTCTCATTGCCAGTTTTGCCGAGCCGCAGGCCAATGCCCTGCAGACCTTCAGTCGGGAGTTCATGCCCCCCATCATCCTCGGGGCGGTGGTTGGTTTCGTTGGCTGGATCGTGGCGGACAAGTCATTGACTAACGTGGAGCGTGACCGGGTCTGGTCGATTGTGGTCTTCAGCTTCTTCATCATCTTCTTCTGGTGGGCCTTCGAGCAGGCGGGCGGATCGATGACCATTTTCGCTCTCGACTATACGGAGCGCAATTTGACGGGTGAGGGGGCTACGTACTTCCGGATCGCGAACACGGCAATTACCGTCATTCCGGTGGTGGTACTGACCTGGGTGCTGTTCAAGCTCTTCGCCATCACCTTCAAAAATTACAGTCTGGCCAACCTCGTGCTCGGGCTAGCCTTCGTGATCATCTGGATCCTGATCGGCAACATGCTGTACGAGCAGTTTACCGAGGCTGCCCCGGAAGTTCCGGCCGGATGGTTCCAGATTTTTAATAGCCTGTTCATCATTTGCTTCGCACCGGCCTTTGCCAAACTGTGGGAACGGAAGATCTCCTTCCTACGGCGGGGACCGATCAAATTCGCCCTCGGCCTGACCTTGCTGGGGCTGGGCTTTGCTATTCTGGCCGTCGGATCGCTGAGCATTCCCGATGGAGCCAAGACCGCTAGCGTGAGTATGTTCTGGCTCATCGCCGCCTACCTTTTCCACACCCTTGGGGAACTGTGTATCTCGCCGGTCGGGCTTAGTTACGTATCCAAGCTCGCGCCCGTGCGGCTGGTGGGCCTGATGTTCGGGGTGTTCTTCGTGGCGAACTTCATTGCCAACTTCGCGGCCGGACTGACGGGTTCCTACATCGACGAAATTGCGGAGGCGGTCGGCCTGAGTGGCTTCTTCGGCATCTTTGCCGCCGTACCGATCACCGCGGCACTGATATTCGTCGCCATCTCCGGCTGGATGAAAAAGATGATGCATGGCATCGAATAGGTGGTTCCAGCAGTTACAGACCATTTTCTACGCGCTGCTGATGGCGCAGCTCATCTACGCGGTAGTGGTCTGGTTCCTGATCCGGGGGGAGACGGCGCGCTTCTTCATGGATGCGCAAACCGACCTGTACGTACTGGCGGGCTATGCGGTGTGCATGGTCGGGGGTGCCTGGTTCCTGGATCAGTTTCGGGCCAGGACGGTGGCGAAGCAAAAGGGAATTCGCGACCGGGCGGCCAGCAGCTACCGGGCTACGGTCTTTATCCGGCTGGCGATTCTGGAAAGCGCTACCCTACTGATCACTACGGTGGCCCTGCTGACCAACAACTACGAGGCGCTGGGGCTGGTGGTCCTGATGCTGGGGGCTTTTTGGTACTTCCGGCCTCGGCTGGAGCAGTTTGCGGATAGGTATATATAGGGGTGGGTTGTGGTGAGTTGTCGGTTTTTGGTTGTCGGTTGTCGGTTGTCGGTTTTGAGTTGTCGGTACTCAGTTGTCGGTACTCAGTTGTCCGCTATCCAGTTTCGCTAACCGACATCCGACAACTGAATACCTAAATCCATAACCCGACAACTGACCTCCGACAACCAAAACCCGACAACCGCCCCCCTACACAAACTTCTCCCCGTGGGCACTTTCCGCCTTGGCGCGCAGTGCCTTAATCTCTTGTTCGCGATTGCGGGGGTATACCAGCAGGACGTCGCCTTCGTCGATGACCAGGAGGTCGTCCACGCCGCCGACTACGACCAGTTTATCCTTGGGGGCCCGGATGAGGCTGTTGTGGGTGTCTTCGATGATGACCTGACCGGTAATGACGTTGCCGTCCTCGTCCTTGCTGGATTCCTGGTAGAGGGCGCCCCAGGCACCAAGGTCCGACCAGCCGAACTGGGCCGGAATGGTAAAGATGTTGGCGGCATTCTCCATGATGGCGTAGTCGACGGAGATGCTGGGCGTTTGGGGATAGAACTCGTCGATGAAAGATTGCTCCTCCTCGGTGTTGTAATAGTTTAGTCCCTGGGAGAGAAGGGCATAAATTTCCGGCGCATACTGCTCGTAGGCATCCAGGATGGTTTTGGCGCGCCAGATAAAGATGCCGGCGTTCCAGAGGTAGTCGCCGCTGCGCAGGAAGGACTTGGCCGTTTCCAGGTCGGGCTTTTCGGCAAATCGCTTCACCCGGTAGACGTCTTCGGTGTCGGTGGCCTCGTCCAGGTACTGGATGTATCCGTAGCCGGTATGGGGGGCATCGGGTGAAATACCGAGGGTGACCAGAGCATCGTTGGCTGCCGTAAAGCGGAGGGCCTTGTTGATGTTGGCCGCGAAGAGGGAATCGTTGACGATCAGCGCGTCGCTCGGCGCAATCACGAAATTGGCTTCCGGATCGATATTCTGCAATTTGAAGGCGGCGTAGGCTACGCAGGGCGCGGTGTTATTCCGGCTGGGTTCGCAGAGGATCTGCTGAGAACCGATCTCAGGCAGGTGCTCCTGGACCAGGTCCCTATACTTCCCGTTGGTCACGATGAAGATCTTATCGGCCGTGGTGAGCTTCAGAAACCGCTCGAAGGTCATCCGCAGCAGACTGCGACCGTCGCCGGCGATATCCAGGAATTGCTTCGGTTTATCTTCCCGACTGGCGGGCCAGAAGCGGGAGCCGACGCCACCGGCCATGATGGCTACGTAGGTGTGATTATCCATGGGGAGGTTCTTTGGGGTGTGGTTTGGTGCGAAAGTACGACGTTGCGGCAGTAAGCAGCTGCCTCCGGTAGCGATGGTAGGATGCTGCCTCCGGCAGCGGAAGCACAATGCTGCCTCCGGCAGCGACACAACCCAGAAACCCCACTACCTACGCCACCCTAGGCAAAACAAATGCCTCGTACAGATCGGGTGCCCACCAATTTCCTATCCAGTCTAGCGGTGAATCGGAAAGACCGGCTTTAATCGGATTGTTAAGCACGTACCAGAGTACGTGTTCAAATCCGCCATGCCGCACCGTGCGGCTGTATTCCTTCTCCGCCCAGACCCGTCGCCCCGGCATCCCGTGCAGACGATTCAGCCTGGTGGCGGTAAATTTTTTATGGTTCTCTAAAACTTGAATCAGCGACACCAGACGTTCCTCCGATCGGTTTTCCAGCAGTACGTGGACGTGGTTATCCATGACACTGATGGCGTAGATCTTCAGGTTCTCCTGGCGAGCAATATGGTGCCAGGAATCGAAGATGATACGCTTGGCTGCGGCCCCCTGCAGATAACGGGGCCCCGTAGTTGCCCGGTCCAGTAGTTGATCGTACCGTAGATAATGGTCCACCTCTGCTGACAAACAGGCGGCCACGTACTGTTGCTTGGATTCCCTATCCTCATTCCGCCGGTCGGCAGGGAATTTCTCCTGTAAACGGAGCTTTCTCAGGCGGTGGCTGCTGTGAAGCTTCTGAAGCGGAAGGTTGGGTATACTTCCGTAGAGGCGGTAGGTGATATGTATGGGGGTATCGGGAATGTAGCGGGTGCGCATGGTGGTGGTAGATTTCACATAAAACTAGTTTTTGTTTTTAAACTATGCAAATCTAATATTATGTTTTGATTAAGGCCTTTCTCCTATTCGCTGCCGGAGGCAGCTTTGTACTGGCGCTGCCGGAGGCAGCATTTTACTTCGCTACCTTTACCCCATGGCCCCACCCCCGGACGACCAAACCCTGATAGAGCGCTTCCGTCGCAGCGGAAAGCCCCGGGACCTCTCCCCCCTTTACGAGCGGTACGCGGAAATGATCTACGGCTGGTGCCTCCGTTACCTCGGCACGCCACAACGGGCGGAGGACGCGGGAGCGGAACTCTTTCCCGTCCTGTTGGACAAGCTGGCCAAGCACGAGGTGACCAACTTCCGGTCGTGGCTACAGACGCTGGTCCGCAATCACTGCCTGATGCAACTACGCCGGGAAAAACGCGACCCGTTGCAACTAGGGGAGTCGCTGGATATGCAATCCGGACTGGCAGCGCATCTAAACGGGGAAGACGCTACGGGGGACACCGATACGCGCCCGCTTTACCACTGTTTGAAACAGCTCATGGAGGAACAAAGGCAGTGTATCCGACGCTTCTACCTTCAGGAGGGGGAAAGCTACCGTAGTATCGCCCTCGCACTAAATCTAAGCGTGGGTCAGGTACGTTCACATTTACAGAACGGTCGCCGCAATTTAAAAATCTGCCTGGCCGGTATCAACCAACCCGAACGTGCTGCCGACTGAATACCGTGACGAAGAGTTGTTGCACCGCTGGATCAGCGGCGCGATCACCGCGCCCGAAGAGGCGGAGTTGGAGCGGCGTGCCGCGGCCGATCCGGCCTTGCACGAAGCGCTGTCCGGGTACCAGGCCACGCCGGAGGAAGATCACGTCGCCCGCGTAAGCGCGATGACCGCCCGGGGCCGACCCACGGCCGCCCGCCCCACCCTATTCGCGCGCTACGCCGCCGCCGCTACGGTGCTTGTCCTGCTGGGAATCGCCGCCCTGCTCCTGCCCCGGTACTTCGACGCACCGGAACCGGCTATTGCCATGGAACGGACCCAGCCGACCTTGCCAGACCGCCCGGCCGCTTCCCCGGAAAATACCGCACCCGCGCCGCCGCCGCCCGCCCCCCATGCCGCCAGCCCGTCGGAGCCCGACGCCACTACGTCCATCGCCCGTCGGGAAAGCGTAGAAGCCGAGGTGCCCGCGCCCGACGAAGCCGAATCAGCCCCCGAAGCGCTTCCGGATGCGGAAATGCCAACGCCCGCGGCCGAGCAGGAATTACCCCAACTACAGCGGAACCGCCCGGCTCCGGCCCCTACCCTCGCGGCACCACCCGCGCCGGAACCGGTCGCGCAACCCCTGCGCCGACTGGCAATAGCCACGCCCCCCCAGCCCGTCAGCGGCCGCGTAACGGACGAGGACGGCAACCCCATAGCGGAAGCCGAGGTATACCGACTGGGGCAACCGCTGGGCACCAGAACCGACAGCACGGGAACCTTCCGGATACCGTACGATGCCACGCTGAGTCAGATCGTAGTTACTCACCCGAACTACGAGGAGGAAACCGTGGAGGTGTTCGATACCGGCGCCCTACTGCAGATTAGCATGAACGAAGTGCCGGAGCGACCGCGCTTCCGCACCTGGACGGAAACCGCCTCCGTATCCGAGGTACCCCTAGAAGCGAACCGTGCCCCCCGCCCCCAGGCACGTCCGGAGGAAGGCTACCGCGAACTGCGCCGGCGCATCGAGAACGAGCGCCCCGCCACCGTACCCGCCGGCAAGGTAAAGGTGAGTTTCCTGGTACAGGAGGACGGCAGCCTGACTGACTTCCGCTTCCGCGGACAACCGAACGGAGCTACGATGGACTACGTAGGGAAGGCGCTCGTCGAATCTTCCACCTGGCAGGTCGTTCGGGGGGAATCGCCCGTCCGCGTTTATTTTACCTTACGTTTCGAATAGCATAGAATAGGGATATGACCTACGAGAACTTTACTACCAAAGCACAGGAAGCCATCATCCAGGCCCAGAAGATCGCCAAGGAAATGGACCAGCAACAGGTAGATACCCCCCACCTGCTGGCGGGCATCATTACGGTAGACGAAAGCGTGGCCGATTTCATCTTTAAGAAAGTCGGCGTCGGCCTACCGGAAGTCCGGCGGGAACTGAAGCAGGTGCTACAGGACTATCCCCGCGTCAAGGGGCAGACCAAACAGTACCTCACCGGCGATGCCAACCGGGCACTCAGCCGGGCCAAGAAAATGCTTACCGACTTCGGCGATCAGTACATCAGCATCGAGCTGATGCTGCTCGGCATCATCCAGGGGGCCAGCGACAAGGGCGCGCGCATCCTGAAGGACCTCGGCGCCAGCAACGAGGGCATCCGTACGGCCATCCAGGAACTGCGAAAGGGCAAAACGGTGAGCGACCCGTCCAGCGACGACACCTATAACCTGCTGGAAAAATTCACCGTCAACCTCAACGAGCGGGCGGAAAACGGCAAGCTGGACCCGATCGTGGGCCGCGACGAGGAGATTCGCCGCCTGCTGCAGATCCTCAGCCGGCGCAAGAAGAACAACCCCCTGCTGATCGGTGAGTCGGGCGTGGGCAAAACCGCTATCGTCGAAGGCATCGCCTGGCGGATCGTCAAAGGCGACGTGCCGGAGAGCCTGCGGGAAAAAAAGATCTTCGTACTCGACATCGCCGGCATGCTCGCCGGGGCCAAATACAAGGGAGACTTCGAGGAGCGGCTCAAGGGGGTCATCAAGGAAGTGACGAGCAGCAACGGCCGCTACATCCTTTTCGTGGACGAGATCCACACCCTCATCGGTGCCGGAGGCGGCAACGGCGCCATGGACGCCGCTAACATCCTGAAGCCCGCCCTGGCCCGCGGCGACCTGCGGACCATCGGTGCCACCACCCTAGACGAATACCAGAAGTACTTCGAGAAGGATAAGGCCCTGGTGCGCCGCTTCCAGACCGTCCGCATCGAAGAGCCCAGCGTGGAAGACACCATCTCCATTCTGCGGGGGCTCCAGGAGCGCTACGAGGTGTACCACAAGATCGAGATCCTCGACGAGGCCCTGGTGGCCGCCGCCGAGCTGAGCAACCGCTACATCAGCGACCGCTTCCTCCCCGACAAGGCCATCGACCTGATCGACGAGAGTGCCGCCCGCCTCCGCCTGGAACTGGACAGCGTACCCGAAGAGATCGACGAATGGGAACGCCGCGTGCGCCAGCTCGAGATCGAGCGGGAAGCCATCAAACGAGAAGGCAGCGCGCCAAAGTTGAACATCATCGAGGAGCAGATCGCCAACGCCCGCGAGAAGCGCGACAGCCTGCGCGCCCGCTGGCGCAACGAAAAGGAACTCGTCGACGCCAGCCAGAACATCAAGAAAACCATCGAGGAACTGGAGCACGAAGCCGAACGGGCCGAGCGCAACAGCGACTTCGAAACGGTGGCCAAGATTCGGTACGGTCAGCTGCAGGACCTTAAACGACAGCTCGCCGCGGCCGATAAGGAACTCGAAAATCTGCCCGATGAGAACCGCTTCACCAACGAGGAGGTCACCGCCAACGATATTGCCGAGGTGGTGGCCCGCTGGACCGGCATCCCCGTTCAGCGCATGCTCCAGAGCGAGCGGGAAAAACTGCTCCAGTTGGAGGAGGAGCTGCACAAGCGCCTGATCGGTCAGGAGGAGGCCGTGCACGCCGTTTCGGACGCCGTGCGCAGGAGCCGGGCCGGACTACAGGACGAGAACCGCCCCATCGGCAGCTTCATCTTCCTGGGGCCCACCGGCGTAGGTAAAACGGAACTGGCTAAGGCCCTGGCCGAGGTGCTCTTCAACGACGAGCGCGCCATCACCCGCATCGACATGAGTGAGTACCAGGAGCGCCACTCCGTCAGTAGACTGGTCGGAGCGCCTCCCGGCTACGTTGGTTACGACGAGGGGGGACAGCTCACCGAAGCCGTGCGCCAGCGCCCCTACTCCATCGTCCTCCTCGACGAGATCGAAAAGGCCCACCCGGACACCTTCAACATCCTGCTGCAGGTGCTCGATGACGGCCGCCTTACGGACAACCGCGGGCGGGTGGCCAACTTCAAGAATACCATCATCATCATGACCTCCAATATGGGGTCGGATACCATCCTCGAAAACTTCGAGGACCTGGCGAATATGGATGACCGCCACCGCGAGGACATCATCCAAACCACGAAGGAGGAAGTCTTCGAAACCCTCCAGGAAAACCTGCGACCGGAGTTCCTGAACCGCATCGACGAGCGCATCATGTTCACGCCGCTTTCCCGCGACGAGATCAAGCACATCGCCCGGCTGCTGCTGCACCGGACCGAGAAAATGCTGGCTCGCCAGGGCATGATCATCAAGATCAGCGACCGCGCCCTCGGCTGGCTGGCCAAGCGGGGCTACGATCCGCAATACGGCGCCCGCCCGATGAAACGGGTGCTCCAGGCAGACTTGGCCGACGAGCTGTCGAAGGACCTCATCTCCGGCAAATTCCTGGCGGGCGACACCATCTATACCGATCTCGGAACCAAAGGCCTGGTATTCAGTAAGGAGCCCTTCCCCGCCGAGCCCGCCGCCGAGAGCAGCGCCGAAGATGCCGCCGAAGCCGAGGCGGTAGCGAGGGAGAAGTCGGCCGACGAGCAAACGGAGAAAAAGAAGACCCGCCGGGGCCGGAAAAAGAACGAGGAAGCGGATGCCGAAGACCCGGAAGGCACCGTGGAGGAATTGAAGAAGGCTACCCAAGACTTGTTAGACGCTACGGAGGAGGCGAAGAAGGAGTAAACGCGCAACCCGTATTCGCCCAAATTATAATCGGCCCTGAACTAAAAGACGGAATTGTGGTTGGGAACTATGTTTAAACATAGAACAATGAAAACAATCGCTCTCCGTTTTGGTCTTTATTTTTTCGGCGGCTTGGTAGCCATCTTTCTGCTCAGCTATTTGCTCGGTCTCGCGGGGAACTACGAGTTGCGAGTAGTCAATGGTTTGCTGCACGTGACCGTACTGTATTACGGTATCAAGCAGTTGCGGCTTAAGCAACCCGACACCCACCAGAATTACGTCAGTGGCGTGGCCCAGGGGCTCTACATCGGTGCGGTAGGCACCGTGCTGTTTACGATCTTCACCGTCCTGTTCCTCTCCGCCGATTCCGGCCTCATGGCCGAGCTACAGGCGGCAACTCCGATTGGTAATGCGCTTACGCCCCTCACTTCCGGCGTGTTTATCCTGATGGAAGGAGTCGCCGTCAGCCTCATCGGTTCCTACCTGTTGACCCGCTACGTCGATGCGCGGCTGGAGGCAAAAGAAGGGGCGGACAACGCCTATGCAAGTCGGGGATCGATCGTGGGATAAGCATTTCTTTCGCCCGACGCCGGTGAAGCGAGTGCTCCGGCACAAGCCGCATGACAACGCATAGGAAGACAGCAATGAAGCCGGTAGCACCTTCGCAGCAGCAGCCGTGGAGCGGGAGAAGCCAGCCGACGAGCAGGCGCAACCGGCCCGGGAGAATCGCCACCAAGATCCGGAGGGTAGCAGCGGGGGACACATAAAGGCCACTCAGGCGTTGTTGGAGCGCGACGGAAAAGGCAAAAAAGAATAAGCAGGTTTTCGCGCCGGGCGCGGGTGCAATGCACACCGGTGAAGGATGGGCAATGTATATTTAGCCGCCTTCAATCATCGATCATGCAACGCTTTATCCCCCTCCTTCTCGTCCTGTTGACCCTGGCCTACTGTGCCGAGCAGCCGGAAGTCACCGGCCCGATCTACCCCGACCGAGACATTGACCTGGAACCCGTGGCCGCCAGGGAACTGGCCGGCAAGATCCGGGCGGAAACCAACGTCGAGGTTTCCGATGACCTGGAGCTCAGCCTCTGGGCCAGCGATAGCCTCATTGCAGACCCGGTGGCCATCAGCGTAGCTCCCGACGGTCGGGTTTTTTACACTAGCGCCAACCGACCGATCAGTTCCGAATTTGATATCCGCGGTCACCGCGACTGGATGACGGCTTCCATTTCCTTCGAGTCGGTAGAGGACCGTCGTGATTTTCTCCGCAAGACCTTCGAGCAGGGCAGTGATCAGTCCGAACGACACCTCAAGGATCTCAACGAGGACGGCGTACGCGACTGGCGGGACCTGACCGTAGAGAAAGACGAGGTGTGGTTCGTCGAGGACCGCAGTGGCAACGGGGTGGCCGACCACGCCAAGCTCTACATCGAAGACTTCAACGAAGAGGTTACGGACGTGACCAACGGCGTAGAATACGCGGATGGCCAGGTATACATTTCGGTCGGCCCCGACCTTTGGAAAACCAGCGACACCGACGCGGACGGGATCGCCGACGAGAAAGAATCGCTAAGCCACGGCTGGATCGTCCACATCGGCTTCGGTGGCCACGGTATGTCGGGCGTCACCGTCGGGCCACAGGGACGCATCTGGTGGGGTGGCGGAGACGTAGGCATGAACGTGATCGACAAAGACGGCCAGGAGCATAAGTACCCCAACGAGGGCACCATTGTCCGGTGCGACCCGGACGGCACCAATTTCGAGGTATTCGCCCACGGCCTTCGCAACACCCACGAATTCGTCTTCGACGATCTGGGCAACCTCATCTCCGAAGACAACGACGGGGACCACAGCGGGGAAAGCGAGCGCCTGGTTTACCTCATCGACGGATCGGACTCCGGGTGGCGTATAAACTGGCAGTTTGGGAAGTATACCGATCCGGACAATAACGACTACAAGGTGTGGATGGAAGAGCGGATGTACGAACCTCGCTGGGAGGGACAGGCCGCCTATTTCCTGCCGCCCATCCAGAATTACGTGAACGGTCCTACCGGCTTTGTTTACAACCCCGGCACGGCCCTGGGGCCGGAGTATTATCGCCACTTTTTCGTCGCCGAGTTTCGAGGCAACCCCGCCAATTCGCCCGTCCACGCCTTCACCCTAGAGCCGGAAGGAGCCGGTTTTAAACTAGGATCTACCCGGGAAGTCGTTTCGGGCCTGCTCCCCACCGGCATAGACTTTGGAGCCGACGGCGCCCTTTACGTGGCCGACTGGATCAACGGGTGGAACCCCAAACAGGAGGGTCGCATCTGGAAACTGGACGTGCCGGGAGGAGCCGACACCCCGATTCGCCAGGAAGTAAAACGGCTGCTCAACCTGCAGCTATCCGAACTGGGCCTCGATACCCTGGCCGTATTGCTGGCCCACCAGGATCAGCGGGTTCGGAAAAACGCCCAATTCGAACTCGTCAAGCGGGGCAACGACGGCTACCTGACCCTGCTAAACACCGCCCGCAAGGACCCGGATCAGTTTGCCCGCATTCACGGATTATGGGGTATGGCCCAGATGGCCCGCGCCGAACCGGGATATGCCGACGAACTCGCTTCCTTCCTGGTCGACAATGATCCCGAAATCGTAGCCCAGGCCGCCAAAATGATCGGCGATGTTCGCTTCGAAGGCGCCGGTACCGAGCTCATCGACCTGTTGGAGCGGGAAGAGCCGCGCGTAGTTTTCATGGCCACCGAGGCACTCGGACGCACCGAGAACAAAGACGCGGTACAGCCCATCCTGGACATGATCGAGCGGAACGACGACGAAGACGTCTATCTCCGCATGGCCGGCATGATCGCCCTCGGTCGGATCGGCCAGACGGAACCGCTCGTAGCGCTCCAAGACAGTCCTTCCCGTGCCCTGCGCACCGCCGCGGTAGTGGCCCTGCGCCGGATGGAATCGCCCGAGATCGCCCGGTTCCTGGATGACGAGGAGGAATACATCGTAGCCGAAGCCGCCCGGGGCATCAACGACGATCTTTCCATTCCCGATGCCCTGCCTGCCCTGGCGGCCACCCTGGATGACCCGCGCTTCACTTCCGAGCCGCTGCTACGGCGCGCCATTAACGCCAACGTACGCGTCGGCGGACAAGAGAGTGTGGAGCGGCTAGTGGCCTACGCCAACCGCGGCAACGCCCCCGCCGAGTTGCGGGCCGAGGCCATCTCCGCGCTGGCCGTTTGGGCACATCCCAGCGTATTCGACCGGGTAGATGGCCGCTACCGGGGCGAGTTCGAGCAGGATTCGACGGTAGCCGCCGCAGCACTGGCGCCCCGCATCGCGGGACTGATGACGCGGGGCGACGAAGCCGTACGCCTGGCCGCCATTGAAGCCGCCGGCAAACTGAACCTGGAAGCGACGATCCCCCAGCTGACCCAGCTCCTCGCGACCGATCGGTCTACGCTGGTCCGCACCGAAGCCCTCAACGCCCTCCACCAACTCGGTGCGCCCGACCTGGACCGGAACCTGGAAACGGCTCTCGCCGACCGCGACGGAAACGTACGGGCACGGGCACTGGAAATTCTACCCAGTTCGGGGATTTCCGAAGACCGGTCGGTGCTGCTTTACGATAAAGTACTGCAGCGCGGTACGGTAGTGGAGCAGCAAGCTGCCCTGCTTGGACTGTCTCAGATCAAGGGAGAATCCGTCGACGCGTTGTTCGCCGACCTGCTCGACCGCCTCGAGGCCGATAACATCCCCACGGAGGTGAAACTCGACCTGGCCGAAGCCGTCGAACAGCACGGCAACCCCCAGCTTAACGCCATCCTGACCGATTACGCCGGCACCGTAGACGGTGACCTCGGCCTCTATGCCTTCGCCCTCGAGGGCGGAAATGCCGAACGGGGAAGGAACCTCTTCTACCGCAACGAATCCGCCCAGTGCGTGCGCTGCCACGCCATCTTCGAATACGGTGGCAACGTAGGTCCCGGACTGGAGGGCATCGCCGACCAACTATCCCAACGCCAATTGTTGGAAGCCCTGATCCGGCCCAGCGCCCGCCTGGCCCCCGGTTACGAAACGATCCTGGTTACCCTGAACGACGGCACCGTCACGGCGGGAACCGTCATGCGGCGCACCCCGGAGGAGATCACCCTGAAGATCGGTAAAGAGGATATCCAGACTATTCAACGAAGTGATATCGCCGAAGAAGAAACGGTACCTTCAAGCATGCCCTCGATGGAAGAGCGACTGAATCGCCGGGAGATCCGGGACCTGGTCGCATTCTTGTCCAGCTTGCACTCCGAAGAGAGCTAATCCTTCCGAAAGCGTAGCCGCACCGGCCCTGTCCAGTCCTTGTCCGGATCGACGGGCGTTCCCGACTGGCAAATGTCAATGCGTCCCTTCGCGGCCAGCGCACGGGCTCGGTCACGTACCCGCTCCATGAGCGGCCGCCAGTCGTCCGGGCATAGGCCACGGGCTACTTCCGACGGGCATACGGTTTTATCGGTTCCCCGGGCTTCGGTTTGGGCGAGGATTTCAGCGTCGATCCGGGTGTCGGTTATAATCGTCTGCATACTTGGTGAACAACGGCCAGGATTTAACGCCTTATGTGTGTATTACAAAAGATCCACCTATGAACACGAAGACGAACAACATCGCGGAGCAATCCGGCACCTACACACTCGGTAACGACCTCACCATCCACCGCCTCGGCTACGGCGCCATGCGCATCACCGGAGACGGCATCTGGGGGCCACCCAAAGATAAAGACGAAGCGATCCGGGTATTGAAAGCCACCCAGGACCTGGGCATCAATTTTATCGACACCGCCGACAGCTACGGCCCGAACGTATCGGAAGAACTGATCGCCAAAGCCCTGCACCCCTACCCCGACGGCCTTTTAGTCGCTACGAAGGGCGGACTGGAGCGCACCGGCCCGAACGAATGGCCCGTGAACGGACGCCCCGAGCACCTGGAAGAAGCCCTGAAGGGAAGCCTGAAGCGCCTCAAACTGGAACGGATTGATCTGTACCAGCTCCACCGCTTCGACGAAAAGGTCCCCGCCGATGAATTTTTGGGCAAACTGGCCGAACTGCAGCAACAGGGATACATCCGCCACCTGGGATTATCGGAAGTGAACGTCGACCAGATCAAGCAGGCCCAGGAGCATTTCGAGGTAGTCAGCGTGCAGAATAAATACAGCCTCACCGACCGCCAGTGGGAAGACGAAGTGAAGTGGACCCGCGAGAATGGCATCGGCTTTATCCCCTGGTACCCCCTCGACGCCGGTGCGCTGGAAAACAAAGACCTGCAGCGGATCGCCAAAAAGTACGACAGCAGCGTCTACCAGATCGCTATCGCCTGGTTGCTCGCCCACAGCGACAATATCCTACCCATCCCCGGCACGAGCTCCGTCAGCCACCTCAAGGAAAACACCCAGGCGGCAGCTATCGAATTGGACGATGAGGACGTGAAAACCCTGGATGACCTGGGCTAATCCCCTACCGAGACAGGAAAAGCTCACGGGTGTTCCCCGCCGAGAGAAACGTAAACGGCCCGACCCCGGACAGGGGGAGGGTCGTTTACGTTTTCTGTAGGGAGGCGCGTCGATCGGCGGCAATTCGGGCTCCCCCCCCCCAATCTGGAAGGTTTTGACCCGGTATTCACCTGACCCCATCAATCTGCCGGGTCGGGTGACGTATGGACCGAGCCCTATACGCCTCATATGTTAACTCCGGGTTAAATCTGGGATGGTCGCCGGTAGATTAGTGGTCGGACGACTAGTCGTCCGACCACTAATCTACCGGCCAACAAACACCCTCCATTCCCAAGGCTGCAGACTAACTTCCTCCCCTTCCGAAATCTCCTGTTCGTTGCCGGTCAGGCCGTCGGCGTATTTACCGGGATATAGCCGTTCCGAAAAGCGTAGCACCCGCGTCTCGGCGCAAAAATTGAAGATGGCGAAGATCTTGCTTGCGTCATCCTGGCGGACGAAGCTGAGGACCTCCGATTCATAATTATTCGGCACCCGGATCATCGTCGCGCCGTACGGTGCATTGGCGAGGGCCGTGTGCGCCTTCCGCAGCTTGATGAGCTTGCGGAAGAGCCCGGCGAAAGGATGTTCCTTCCACTCGATGGGGTCCCGGCGGAAGAAAGCCAGTCGCTTATCGAGGCCGGCTTCCTGTCCGTTGTGGATCAGGGGGATGCCCTCACCGATGAAGGAAAGCGCGATGGATGCCTCGAGGGCATCGCCGAGCATCTCGTACATGGTACCTTCCCAGGCGTTTTTGTCGTGGTTGTCGGTGAAGGTGAGGCGCATGGCGTCCGCCGGCCAGGCGCGTTCGTTCCAGGAATAGAAGACGAACAACGCTCCCACCCCATCCTTGCCGTGGGCGATCCGGTGCAGGGTTTCGTGCCAGCTCCAGGCGTAGGTGGCGTCAAAGGCCGCGTTGTGCAGGTCCCGCGCTTCCCACTCGGCGAGCATGAAGACGGGTTTGATCGCGTCGAGTCGTTCGCGTACGGCCTCCCAGAACACCGTCGGTACGTAGCCGGCCACGTCGCAGCGGTAGCCATCGATGTCGCATTCGCGCACCCACCACTCCATTACTTCGAGCATGTAGTTGCGCGTGCCTTCCTCCCTGTAGTTGAGATCGATGATGTCGGACCAGTCCCACCAAGGTGTAGGCCGGAAGTCCCCCTTATAGTCGCGGGCGTACCAATCGGCGTGTTCTTCTACCAGTACGTTGTCCCAGGCAGTGTGATTGGCGACCCAGTCGAGGATCACGTACATGCCCTGGTCGTGGGCCCGACGGACGAAGGTCTTCAGGTCATCGATCGTTCCGAACTCCGGATTGACGCCGTAATAATCCTTGATCGAGTACGGGCTACCCAGTTCCCCCTTCCGGTTCTTTTCCCCGATGGGGTGAATGGGCATAAGCCAGAGAATGTCTACGCCTAGTTCCTTTAACCGGGGCAACTCCTCCGCCGCCGCGGCAAAGGTGCCTTCCGGTGTAAATTGGCGGGTGTTGATTTGGTAGAGAACGGCGTTTTTAGACCAATCGGGGTGTTGCATAGGTTCTTGGGTGCTGGTTACGGTATCGTACATACAGAGTGCCCTAGCCGGCGAGAAGTTCTATCTTTCCCGAAAGATCGAATTATGCAACGCAGAAAGTTTTTCCGGGCGGGGGCCGCAGGTGCCATAGCCGTCGCCGGAAGCCAGTTAGGTGCCACCCATTCGCCCAACCAAACCACCGAGAAAGAGCTGATCGAATGGCGGGTCTACGAAATGGCCTGGGGCGGCAACCAGGGAATGCTGCTGGACTACCTCCAGAACACCCTGCAAGCCGCCCTTCGACGGAACGGAGCCACCCAGTTTGCCGTTTTCAACGAATACGGCAACAGCAATCCGGTGAAGCTCCACGTCATGATCGCCTACCGGAACGCCTCCGCCTACCTGGCCAGCCAGACCCTCGACGATGACGCGGTTTTCCAATCGGAGGCGACGGAGTATGACGCCGTAGGTGCCGACCGCCCCCTGTATACCCGCTTTTCCTCCTGGCTGATGAACGCTTTCGATGGCATGCCCCAAAGCGTTCCGGCGGACCCCCAGGCCGGGCTCTTCGAACTGCGCATCTACGAAGGCTATTCCGAGGATGCTACCCGCCGCAAAATTCGGATGTTCAACGAGTCGGAAGTCCAGATCTTCAAGGAAACCGACCTGGATGCCGTGTTCTACGGCGACATGATCGCCGGCCCCTACCGCCCCGCCCTGGTGTACCTCCTCCAGTTCGACGACATGAAAGAGCGCGACGCCAACTGGAGCAAATTCGGCAGCCACCCCGAATGGAACCGGATCAAGGACCTGCCGGAATTCGCCGACTCGGTGAGTAATATCCAGCGGATTTTCCTGATGCCGGTTTAGTCCTGCAGGGCTTGCCGCAGGGCCTTGTCGAATAAACCGAAGGCCTCGATGTGGGGAAGGTGGCCGATGCCGTCCAGCTCGATCAGTTCGGAATCGGGAATCTGCTCGCTGATGGTGTGGCCGAGGTCGTCGTACCGCCCCATCGTTTCCCGCACTTCCTCGCTCACCAGGGGCTTGCCCAGGGCGGTGCGGTCACGGGTCCCGATGATGAGGGTGGTCGGTACGGTGAGTTCACCGAATTCGTACACCACCGGTTGGGTGAAGATCATATCGTAGGTGAGCGCCGAGTTCCACGCAATTCGGGGGTACTCCGGGTGCTTGGTCCAGCCGGCCAGTAATTTCGCCCAGGGCTCGTAGCGGGGCTCCCAGTTACCGGCGTAGTAGCTCTGCCGCATGTATTCCTTGATGGATTCGTAGTCTTTTTCCAGCTCGCTCTCGTACCACTGGTCGATGGTCTGGTACGGAACTTTCAGCTTCCAATCCTCCAGACCGATGGGATTGACCAGGATCAACTCCGTAACTGCACCGGGGTACATCAGGGCAAAGCGGGTAGCCAGCATACCGCCCATGGAATGGCCCAACACCACGGTAGAATCCACGCCGAGCGTATCGAGCAGCGCCCTGGTGTTATCGGCGAGTTGCTGGAAGGTGTACTGGTAATATTCCGGCTTGGTCGACTTCCCGAAGCCGATCTGGTCGGGCACGATGACACGGTAGCCCTGCTCCAGCAGGAAGGTCATGGTCTCGCCCCAGTAGGCGCCGTTGAAGTTCTTGCCATGGAGGAGCACGATGGTGCGGCCGTTGGCTTCACCGGTGGGGAGTTGGTCCATGTAGACCATCTCCAGCTCTTGCTGCTGGCTGGTGAAGGCGTAGGTTTCGGTCGGGTAAGCGTAGTCGTAATCGGTGAGGCGCGGATCGAGGGTCGGGATGGAATCCGACTGGGCGTACGGGCCGGAAAGAGGCAGTAGGAAAATGATGGCGGAAAGAAGACGGTAGGGCATGGCGATTCGGTATACCCCTTGATCGCCGTGGGGTGGTTGGGGGTTCGGTCCGCCGGTCAGACTAGTAGTACACCTTACAATTCGGCAGTGCGTTTCGGATCCGGTCGAGTTCGCCCGCGGCCAGCGGGTTATCCGTAAGGATGAGGGTGCGCAATTCCTTTAACCCCGACAGATCGTAGGGCAACCGCTCCAAAAGATTATCGGAAAGGACGAGCAGTTTGAGTTGGCCCAGTTGACTGATGCTTGCGGGTAGTTGGGTCAGTTCGTTACCGGTGAGTATCAAGGAGGTCAGCTTCGGCAGTGTACCGAGGGAAGCGGGCAGCCGCCGCAGCCGGTTGGCTTCCAGGTTCAGCTCGACCAGGGAGGGCAACTTCGCCCAGGCAATGTCGGCCTCCCGTAATTGATTGTACCCAAGATTCAGTTGGGCAAGGTGCTTCATCCGATCCAAAGAGCGGGGCACTTCGCTGAGCTGATTCCCGTGCAGATCCAGTAGTTGAAGCCGGCGGCATTCCGAAAGGCTGGCGGGCAGTCGATCGAGCTCGTTCAGGTCAGCGTGAAGGTAAGTGAGTTTCCGGAGCCGGCCGACCTCCGGCGGCAGGGTTTTCAATTGATTGTGGGTGAGCACCAATCGCCGGATGTGCCGTAGATCGCCGATGGCCGGCGGCAACTCCCGAAGGTGGTTTTCCTGCAAGTTGAGCACTTCGAGCCGGTGTAGCGCGGTGAGTTGGTCGTCCCAGCGCTCGAGCTCGTTCCGCATCAGGCTGAGGTAGGTCAGCCGTGCCAGGTACCGCGTCCCTTCCGGCAAACGGAAAAGCTGCTGATCCCGCAGATTGAGTTGGTACGCGGTGGGGCGGGCGGTATTGGCTAAATCCACGCGTTCGTACACCGGAAGGTCAGCGTTGGCGTATTGGGCGCCGAGCGCGGGTGAAATGAGACTAAGGATGACGATGAGGAGCAGGGGCATGATGAAAGTAAAGTGCCCAAGTGCACCGGTGGAACCGGTTGCACTCGGGCGCGACGAAAAAAAGGAGAACGATTACCGGCTGAAGTGAATCATGCGGTGGGTGACTTGGTCACCGGCCGTAATCTTGAGGACCACGGTCTGGTTAAGACTACCGAAGGGGGAAACTTCGTAGGTCCACGTATGCGTTCCGGGCATTCCCTTGACCCGGTCGAGTTCGGTGATCCGCCTTCCGGTCAGGTCGAACAGTTCGAAGGTCAGGTCCAGGTTGGCGGTTTCGTCCATCCGGATCGAGAGCTTACCCGTAGTGGGGTTCGGGAATACGGAAAGACCGGTCGTTTTGGCCAAATCGGTTACGCTGGTCGATTGAACGACCTCGATGTAATCGACCCGGGTGATGGTATCTCCGCCCTGTCCGTTGGCCACCGCCAGGCGTACCTGGTACAGTCCGAGTCCGTTATACCGGACCGTCACCATCGAATCGGAAGAAATGGCGGGAACGCCACCGTCGAACACCCATTGCCGTTCGGTAACGCCGTTGGCACTCACGTCGGTGAAGTGCACGGTCTCTCCTACCGCTACCCGCTGTACGTCGGATACGAAGGCAACGACGGGGGGCTGAGCACCGAGCTCGCCGCTTCTGGCGATCACTACCGACGCCGAAGCGTCAAACACTACTTCGTCTCCGGTAGCATCCTCCTGTGGCTGGTTGGCTCCACTCGGATGTTGTACGCTGAAGAAACCGAAGCGATAATCGGGGCTGAACGTCAGGCCGGTCGGCTCCGATCCGATGGGCACGCTGGCGAAGAGTTCCACCTTCGGAGCCTCCTGGGTGTGGTCGGGGCGCACCATCCAGATGTAGTTATTGCCACCGTCCTGCAGTACCCAGAGGTTGCCGCGGTCGTCGAAGGTCAGGTTGTCGTTACCGCCGCCCCAGGGCTCGACGAAGACGCCGTCCGCGGTATTCAGTACGTAGCTCATACCCCCCACGAAGGTTTCGAATTCGGTGACGCCATCCGCGCCGTCGGTAAAGCGGTAGGTCCGGCTGGCTCCCTTGGCCGCGAAGTAGATCTGACCGGTGAGCGGGTTGACCTCTACGTCTTCGATGCCGTTGAAGTTGGTAGCGTTGAGCGCGATGGCGAGCGAACGGGTATTGTTGCGGTCCTCCTTAGTGGTGTTGGGTACCACGACCCAGCTTCCGGTGGTGCCGGTGGGCTCGTACTCCACCACCGGATCGTCCAGTACCAGGGTGTATAGCGTACCGCTAGAAAGGTCGCGGGGGTTATCGGCCACGAATTTAAACAGGGCGCTGGAGCCACCGTCTTCCCCGGTAAAGAGCGTCACTTCGTCGTCGAGCACCAGGGCGTTCTCGTGACTGATGTTGCCTACGGCCCACAGTTTCTCTTGCTTTCCTTCGGTGGAGGTTACGATTTTGGGGTCTCCACCTTCTCCGTAGCTTAGGACACGGGCGGTGACGGGATCGATTTCGACCAGCCAGCCCACGTCGGTGTAGCCGTCGTTGTTCGCATCGCCGCTGTTGCCGGTTTCTTCGGCCGTAATGACGGTACCCCACGGCGTGATGCCGCCGGAACAGTTGCGCGTCGTAGTCACCAGATTTTCGTTGTAGAAATCGACGGCCTGGGAGTTGTCGATCTGCCAAAGCCGGGAGAGGGAGTCGTAGTGCAGATCCACCATCGATACTCCGCCCGGGGTGTTCTCGTGGTTGATACTCAGGTGGCCCCGCTCGCTACTTCCGTCGGTGGGTACGTAAGCGGTAAAGTCGTGGTTGCCCGGTACGGTGCCACCGCCGATGGTGTAGGCCGTTCCCTGCTTGTGGATGAGCTGGAAGCGATGACTGGTATCGGGGATGATCAGCTTCGTGGTCTGGGCGGTTGGCGCGATCGAGGTGAAACAGGCGATGTGGTCCGCCCCTTCCGTACAGCCGAGTGCCGGCGGGTTCACCACGGGCGCGGCGTCCAGGTACAGGTCGAATACCAGATCCGAGCTCGTGGGAGAAACCTGGTGGATTTCGACCGCGAGCGTATTGACGCCGTCGCGGAAGCGGGAAGGCAGGAGGGTTGTGGTCACGTAAGCCGCTTCGAGCGTCCCCCCGATTATTTCGCTGGCGAAGGTGCGGTAATCGACGGTGTCGCCGGCGGGCATATTCGAGCGAAGGATTTCCTCACCGTTGAGGTAGACGATGGCGCCGTCGTCCCGCCGCAGCCCCAGCTGTATGCTATCGGGTAGCTCGGCCGGATCGATGTCGATCTCCCGGCGGAAGTAGCTGGTGACGTATTTATCGTCGGGGTCGGGACCGTACTTGATCTCGGTGGTGGCGTCGTCGCCGTAGCCGAGCGGACCGTAGCCCCATTCCCAGGCATCGTCGAAGCGGGCGTAGGTCGTATCCTGCCAGGCAACGCTGTCCAGGGAGCGGCCGGTATCGAGGAAGTGCCAGGCCGATCCCTTCGCGAGCGGGTAGGTCGCCGGTTCCAGCGGGGGCAGCGTGAAGGACACCTCCATATCGAAGGCGACGTCGTCGCTGGTCGGATCCGATTGGTGGAGTTCGACCGCGATGACGTTCAGTCCGTCGCGTAGGAGGTTACCGGTTTTGGACCGGTAGTAGGCGGTTTCTGCCGGCCCGGCTACGTTGTTTTGGGCGTAGTCGTCGAACGTGACGGGGCCCACCCGCATATTTTGCCGGAAGGCCTCCTCCCCGTTGACGTACACGATCACGCCGTCGTCGCGCAGCACGTCGAATAGCAGGCTGTCGTACTGGCTGGCGTCCTCCACTTCGAAGAGGTGGCGGAAGTAGGTTGTCACGTGCCGGTTAAGGGTGTCGTTGCCGTAGTCGATTACGGTCGATGCCCGGCCGTCGCCGTAGCCCAGCGGGGCATCGCCGTAGGCCCAGTTTGCATCGTCGTAGTCTAGTCCGGTCCAGTCCGCTTCGTCCAGCGAGATTCCACTGTCAAGGTACTTCCAGGAAGATGCACGGGCTACGGGAAAGGAACCGTTCAGGTATTCCAGCGGAGGGAAGTAGGTGACCACCAATTGGGCACTGGCTTCGGGGCTCTTGTCGTAGCTCTGAGCGGTGCGCTTCCCGGTGTTCCCGGAGTAGCCCGGAACGTTGAGGGCTATGGGGTCGACCATACCGATCACCACGGCATTACCATTGCGCCAATCCTCCCGGTTGATGAGCTGCTGCAGCGATCCGGAGAGGTCGGGGGTCCGCTGCTCCGGTCCGGCAGCATCTTCGGTAGTCCAGTCGGGAATGTCGTTCCAGAATACTTCCAGGGCAAAATCTCGATCGGTGGGCAAATAACTTCCCCCGATCGGATCGGGATCGCCCGATTCCTCGAAGAGGATCATGACGTCCACGTCGCCGCCGGTGGTCACTTCGTCTACCGTGAATTGAACGTAGGCGCTACCGATGGTCGAGTTGGCGGGAAGGGATACCTCGGGGAACCGCAGACTGACCACCTGGGGTGTTTCGCCATCCGTGGTCAGTTCCAGATCGGAACTGTTGGTGTACAGGCTACCATTGCTCAGGTCGCTCTCTACGTCGTCCTCGCTGGCGGTCAGGGAGAAGGTGGCGGTCATGGCCTTGACGTACTCGACGACCAGCATGGGGGCTTCGGAGGGGGTTCCGTCGTAGGATTCCGCGGTGCGTTCGCCCGTTCCGGTCAGGATAAAGGATACGGCGTTACCGCTCGCCCAGCCGTCACGGCTGATCACGGCCTGGACAAGGTCGGCAAGGTTGGGTGTGCGTTGGTCTTCACCGGCATCGCCGGCGCTCGTCCATTCCGGAATGTCGCTCCAGGTAATGGTATCGGCTACTACGGGGCGACCGGAGATGCCGCCACTGGTCTCGTCGAAGGTCGCGGCGTCGTCCGTATCCTCCACCATGATCAGCACGGAGCCGCCCAGGTTGTCCGTCTCGTCGACGGTAAATTGGATGTAAGCGTTCGTGATGAAGGCATCGGCCGGAACTTCGAGCGCGGGGAAGCGAAGCCCGATGAATTGATTGTTGCCATCCCGGACGAGCTCCACGTCGGAACTCGTCAGATCGATGGCGCCGGGATTGGAAGCGTCCGCCCCCGCTTCCTCGGCATCGTCGCTACTACTGGCGATGCGCACCGAAGTAGTTTGGAACTGGGCCGTGAGCGGCAACGCACCCAGCAGGAAGAGCATGATTAAACAAAGGGTAGATGTGTTAGGCATAGAGACTGGAATTTTTAGGTCTGTTCCAAAGGTCTCTATGGGGTGTGTCCTGGAAATTAAAGCACTGTTAAGTGCATTTAATTCACAATATCTTCACAATGACACATCCTGCTTAACGTGTGGTTAGCTCCGAAAGGGCGGGGATCGGATCGGTGAGCGATTCCATGAACGCGATCAAGGCGGCTTTTTCGTGCGGGGTCAGTTGCAAACGATCGGCGGGGAGGGTTTGATTAGCGACTTCCAGGCCGATACCCGCTCCCCCACCGAGATCGTAAAAATTCACGACCGCTTCCAAACTGCTATACGCCCCGTTATGAAAGTAGGGAGCCGTTAGCGCGGCGTTGCGCACGGTAGGTGTTTTAAAGGACCGCTCGTAGATCCATACGTTTTCGTATTCCAGCCCCCCTGCGGCTCGTCCGCGGTCGGCATCCAGCGTTTTGGTCCAGTCGTGGGGCTTAGCCAGTACCCCGAGTATCTCACTTTCGTTATCCATATATAAGGGAGGTACCAAACCCGAAAAGGTGGGCGCGAAATGACAGGTGCCGCAGCCCGCCTTGCCCATGAACAGGTTGTACCCCCGGCGCGCCAGCGAATCGAGTACGTCGGTTTCTCCCCGTGCATACCGGTCGAACGGGCTATTGAAGGAGCGGAGGGACAGCACGTAGCTAGCCAGAGCGGCGCGAAACGTGGCCTCGTTAATGGTGGCCCGGCGGCCGAACGCTTCTTCGAAAGCAGCGCTATACGTAGGACTTTCGCTCAATCGCCGGATGAGGCGAGGGTAATCCGTGTCGAATTCCCCGTGGTCGTAAATCACGTGCTCGGCCTGCTGCTCCAGGGAGAAGGCACGGAGATCGTAAAAATACCGATCCGCATAGACCGCATTGATCAAAGTGGGTGCGTTCCGATCGGTGATCCCCAGGCTTCCGTCGGTGAATGCCCGCTCCGGCCGGTGACAGCTGGCGCAACTCAGGGTACCCGTTTCACTGAGCGCGGGGTCGTAAAAAAGCCGTTCTCCGAGGGCGCGTAATTTCGGTCCGTCTTCCTCCGCCCGAAGTTCCGTGTAGGCGTAGGGATCTAGAAATTCATCGGCGAAGAGCGATAAGCCATTCGGATTCCGTCCGGTCGGAAATCGAACGGCGGCCGGTAGCCCCGCTTCCCGCTGAAGCTCTCCCAGCTCCCGGTATAGGCCGTTCAGATAGTCCCGCTGGAAAGCTAATCGGTCGAAATCATCAAAATGCGCAACCCGGGAGAGGTGTAAGGCCGCCCCGTCGAAGGTATTGAGCAGGCCGGAAAAGGCGGGAAAATCCGCGAGTACGGATTGCTCCCGTAGAATGGTTGCCATGGCTTCGAGGGCTGCCTTTGCTTCCGGAATCCCCATCAGCGAGCCCGGCGTATCGAAGCCGGTGAGATAAAGCGTCGGAATGCGGATCACTTCCATCCGCATGGCCTCCAGTACTTCCTCCAGGGCATAGGGTCGACCGGCCACTTCCCCGGCCAGCTGGCGGGCGTGGGTTTGTACGTCTTTCGCCAGTATGGCGATTTGTTCCTTATCGAGGGGATCCGTGTACACCATTTCATCGAGCACTTGCAGTCCCCGCGGCGGTTCGATCGTGGAATGGGTACCGTATTTCTCCGCCTTCAGCAAGGGGGCCCCATTGAAGTGTTTGGTCGCGAAACTCGGATAGTAGTAGTCGATCAACCAGGCCGTTCGCTTGTAGGCCAGGCGCGCATCCGCTACGGCACGTTGCAGTTCCTGCGCTCCGGCGCCCCCATTGCGAACGGCTTCCGAAACCGCAACCAGGTTGTCGGTCCGGGTGACGAAGACCGCGTAGGCTGCTCCCGGTTCTCCGAGCACCGCCCGCTGTTTGGTAAAGGACAGATTCAAACCGAGCGCGATCAACACGGCGAGAAAACAGACTACTGGCTTCATGGGCCGCAAAGTACCCGGCGACCTTGAAGCGCAGGTTAAGGCCAAATTAAGCTTGCTGGAAGTCGTTTCCCCTGCTCCATTCGGGCACGAGTACACCCTTTTCAGCCGGCCGTCCGAAAACACGAATTAAAAGGAGGTCTTCGACTTGCGTTGGTATGGGACTTCTTGTATATTTGCACCCGCTTACACGAAGCCTGGGGTCGAGGGCCCTGCGGTGACGTATAATGGCGCGGTAGCTCAGCCGGTTAGAGCGCAGGATTCATAATCCTGAGGTCGGGTGTTCGAGTCACCCTCGCGCTACGAAGGACTTTCCCAGATCGGGGAAGTCCTTTTTTTATGTGACGCAGGATGCATAATCCTGAAGTCGGCCCCGATAACTATCGGGGGAGTCACCCTCGCGCTACGAAGGACTTTCCCAGATCGGGGAAGTCCTTTTTTTATGTGACGCAGGATGCATAATCCTGAAGTCGGCCCCGATAACTATCGGGGGAGTCACCCTCGCGCTACAAAGGACTTTCCCAGATCGGGGAAGTCCTTTTTTTATGTAACGCAGGATGCATAATTCTGAGGTCGGCCCCGATAACTATCGGGGGAGTCACCCTCGCGCTACAAAGGACTTTCCCAGATCGGGGAAGTCCTTTTTTTATGTAACGCAGGATGCATAATTCTGAGGTCGGCCCCGATAACTATCGGGGGAGTCACCCTCGCGCTACAAAGGACTTTCCCAGATCGGGGAAGTCCTTTTTTTATGTAACGCAGGATGCATAATTCTGAGGTCGGCCCCGATAACTATCGGGGGAGTCACCCTCGCGCTACAAAGGACTTTCCCAGATCGGGGAAGTCCTTTTTTTATGTGACGCAGGATGCATAATCCTGAAGTCGGCCCTGATAACTATCGGGGGAGTCACCCTCGCGCTACAAAGGACTTTCCCAGATCGGGGAAGTCCTTTTTATTGATCCTACTGGATACATTATATTGAGGTCAGCTCGACTCCGTTTTCGGAACTACCCTCGTTTCCAAATTTCCCTTGTAGTTGTTTTACGTTTACATTTTGTATAGCGAACGCATCCATCGCTGTTACATTGGAAGTACAGCGCTAGCCCCCAAAGAGCGTCTACAACAGCATAATTCCGTGGATAAGTCCACCCCCTTTACAGCGAAAGGACAGCCCTGGATGCTTGTGTCGAGCATGGTCTGCACGACACGTCTACAGGCACTCCGGGTGGAACGTCACATTAAGCGTATGAAAAGCAAAGTGTACATCCAGAACTTGGTAACCTACTTCGAGATGCGGGAAAAGCTTATAGCCCGCTACGCGGAACATTGATCAGGCGTTTGAACTGTTGGTCGCGTTTGCTATAATTGAGATGGCACTTAATTTCTGCAACTGCTTTTACGAAGCGGGGGGCAAGGGGACCTGCGGTGAAGTTTCTAGGCACTGTAGCTTTTCGATAGCTATCGGGAATATAGAGCGCAGGATTTATAATCCTGAGGTCGGCCCCGATAACTATCGGGGGAGTCACCCTCGCGCTACAAAGGACTTTCCCGGATCGGGGAAGTCCTTTTTTGTGCCGTGCAGGATGCATCGTCCTGAGGCCACCCCCCCAAAGGTGTCGGGATATCAGGGCAGACACCCTCGCGAAACGGGAGCTTATCGGCGGAGAAAAGGTCCTTCCTTATGCCACCTGCTCCGCAATCGACTGAATGGTAGAGCTATCGCCCATGGTGTAGTAGTGCAAGCAAGGGACATCCCGCTCCTTCAGTTCCTTGCTCTGTGCGGCGCACCATTCGATCCCGACCTGGGTACGGGCGTCGCTGCTTTTAGCCTGGGAGATTTCCCGAACGAGGTCATCGGGCAGGTCGATGTGGAACAGGCGGGGGATGGAATTCAGCTGATAGAGCTTCGTCAGTGGTTTCAATCCCGGCACGATGGGGACGTTGATGCCGACCTTGCGGCAGGCGTCGACGTAATCGAAGTACTTCTGGTTATCGAAGAACATTTGGGTCACGATGTAGTCGGCCCCGGCTTCCACTTTCTGCTTGACGTACCGTAGGTCGTGCTCCAGGTTGGCGGCCTCGAAATGCTTTTCGGGGTAGCCGGCCACCCCGATACAGAAGTCCGTCTTACTGGCGTGTTCCCCCTTAATCAGGTCGTCGAGGTATTTCCCGTCGTTCATATCGACAATTTGCCCGACGAGTTCACAGGCGTAATTGTGGCCGTCTTCCTCGGGAATGAACCGTCCTTCGAATTTCCGGGCGTCGCCACGCAGGGCCAGTACATTCTGTACATCCAGGAAAGCGAGGTCGATCAGGGCGTTTTCGGTATCCTGCTTGGTAAAGCCGCCGCACAGCAGGTGGGGGACCGCATCGACGCCATAGCGGTGCATGATCGCCGCACAGATACCCACGGTGCCGGGCCGCTTCCGGATGGCCGTTTTCTCGTAATACCCGCTGGCCCGTTTCTTGTACACGTATTCTTCCCGGTGGTAGGTCACGTCGATAAACGGAGGTTTGAATTCCATCAGCGGATCCAGCGTATCGAAGATCGCCTGCATGCTCCCACCCTTGAGGGGAGGTAAGACTTCAAAGCTAATGAGGGTCTGGCCGTCGGCCTGTTTAAAATGCTCAGTTACTCGCATATTATACGGGCTGTCGCCCTTATTAGAGGACCTTCGACCAGTGAATGGCCTTCGGCCGGTAGAGACTCGCCTCGCTCGCCGGTAGGAAGGACCACCCCATCCTACCAGCCTGCAACGAAGCGTTTAATTTTTGGGGTTGCAAAAGTACGTAACCTCATCGGGAACGATTCGTTCATCTTAACCCGCGACCGCAGGGAGCCCCTACCAGCGAGCGTCTAAACCCGCAGCGATTCAAACAACTCCTCCCATCCTTTCCGATTCCGCACCACCACGTCCACGTACTCCCGCCACACCGCGCCGTCCCGCTCCGGATCCTTTACCACGGCACCGGAAAGACTGGCCGCCAGGTGCTCGGTTTCGATATCGCCGGTACCGAAATGGTGGCTGAGGGCCCGGCTCTGGTTGACCACGGAAATGGCTTCCGCGGTGGAAAGGGTCGAGCTGGGCGACTTCACCTGGGTGCGGCCGTCCTCGGTGCGCCCGTTGCGCAGTTCCCGGAAGATAGTGACCAGGCGCGTGATCTCGACCACCGCGTCCTTTTTTACGGGCGGAAGCTGCATGCGCTCGGCGGCGGCGCGGCTACGGTCGGTGACGAT
The DNA here is from genome assembly GCF_002934605.1 of Neolewinella xylanilytica. Classification (GTDB taxonomy): domain Bacteria; phylum Bacteroidota; class Bacteroidia; order Chitinophagales; family Saprospiraceae; genus Neolewinella; species Neolewinella xylanilytica. The sequence continues at coordinate 590,914 of NZ_PTJC01000006.1, read as the reverse complement.
GCGTACTTCTTCCTCCAGCGTAGCCGGCAGCGGCATTACCACGGTGTTAAAGCGGCGACGCAACGCGCTCGAGAGCTCGTTCACGCCCCGGTCGCGATCGTTGGCGGTGGCGACCACGTTGAAGCCCCGGCGGGCCTGGGTTTCCCGACCCAGCTCGGGAATGGGCAGGATCTTTTCGGAGAGTACCGTGATCAACGCATCCTGGACATCGCTCGGCACCCGGGTGAGCTCTTCGATCCGTACCAGTTTGCCTGCCCGCATACCGACCATGATCGGGCTTGGCACCAGCGCCTCCTCACTCGGCCCCTCGGCCAGCAAGCGGGCGTAGTTCCAGCCGTAGCGCAGGGCGTCCTCACTCATGCCGGCCGTCCCCTGCACCAGTAACTTGGAATCTCCGCTGATGGCGGCGGTCAGGTGCTCGCTCACCCAGGTCTTGGCCGTTCCGGGAACGCCCACCAGCAGCAGGGCGCGGTCGGTTACCAGGCTGGCGACGGCGACCTCGATCAGGCGGCGGTCACCGAAGTACTTGGGCGTAATTTCCGTGCCATCGTCCAGCGTATCGCCCATAAGGTAGCGGACGACCGCCCGCGGGCTCAGCCGCCAGCCGGCCGGCCGTACCCCCGAATCTTGCGCTTCCAGGGCGGTAAGCTCGTGGGCGTAGGCGTCCTCGGCGTGGGGTCGTAGAATTTCATTCATGCAGGGGGTGGCTCAGAAGGTTTCGGCGGAGGAGGGCTTGTTGCGATCCATCAGCATGGTAGCCACCCGGCGGTCCCCGTCAAAGAGTTTGACGATGTTTTTTTGGTCGGCGTAGTATTCGGTCAGGACGCTGTTCTCGACCGTGATGCCGTCCGGATCGGACACCTCATTGGCCGCCAGGTAAATCCACAGGCCGTGCATGTCGTCCTCCAGCTCGTAGCCGATCATCTCTACCGGCAGTTTTTCTCCGTTCCAGTCGATACGGAAATGCTTCTCCAGGTAAGCCGTCAGGTACCGCTCGGCTTCGGCGTGCTCCTTTGCCGTGCCGATGCGGAGGCGGGGCGCGCCGGCCTCCTCCATGGCTTCTTCGATATCGTCCACGAACACCTGCATTTCGATCTGCAACTGATTACGATCGGCTACGTAGCGGACGTTCGTTTTGCTCACGTGGTAGTCGTGCACGGGCGGAGACAGGAACAAAAGCAGGGTCAGCAGGAGGGACATGGCGGTAACTTTGGACGGGGATACACAAAAATAGCCCGCTGCGGGGCAACGGGCTGGTAACAGTTATCCTTTCCGGAGGGTTGGACTACCCTATTCCTCCAGCTGGTAGTAAAAGACGAGGTGCAGGGAATCCGACGTTACGCCCGGGGCGTTGTCGAAGCCCATATTGACGAGGTAGCGGCCCATCCGTTCGGTCTCCTCGAGTAAGGCCCGGTCGCCGTTTACCTTCATCTGGCCGCCCACGGGGGCACCGCCGGTGTTGTCGGGGGTGACGACGGTCAGATTTAGCGGATCTTTGAGCTGGACCTGGGGCGTCAGGGGCACGGCCTTCCAGTCGGAGCCCTCCTCGGTGACGTAAATCTTCAGCAGGTAGGGACCGGTGCGGCGGGACTCGCGGGCCGTGGGCGGATAAATGACCTCCTCGTAGATGGTCTTGAGCAGGTGCTTCTGCGGGGAGTCCCCTTCGGCGGCGCCGCGCAGCGTGGGTCGTTCGACCTGGGCGGAGAGCGGGGCGGCCGCGAGCAACAGCAGCAGGGAGAGAGCTAAAAGTTTCGGAAAAAAGCGGTTCATAGCGTCGTTGGTTTACTAATGCTTGGTAGTGGCGTAAACCGGCGAGGGGGTGGGAAGGATTAATGGACGGAAATTTCCGCCGAAGCCCGGTTGGGTTTCCTCCTGCGCGCCGGCGCAAACCTTAGTTCTCCAGCATGAATTTTACTTCGAATTGCAAAACCGCAGGTACGGGCACGCCATTTTCGGTCGCGGGTTTAAAATTGCCGATGGACCGGATGGCACGCTCTACCTCGTCGTCCAAGCCTTCGGAAGCTTGCGTTGTGACAAGTTCGACGGCGGAGTCATTTAATCTATCGGAATAGCCTACTACCACAATTTTGTCTGGACCGGCTAACTCGGGTCCGCCGACCACCGCCGTTTTTACGTCCAGGATTTCGCCGGCGGCGGAAAGCCGAACCTCAGCGGCGATGGTACCGACACGGCCCATGTTCCGCTCGCTTGCCGGATACCGGACCTGGCCGTAAAAGCCATGCAAAAAGGTAGGATATTCCTTGTTAAGGGGTCGAGGAGCGGTCTCTTCCTGATGAAGTTGCGGGATAGTAAACACACGGGCCTCGGCCGTGGGTAAAACGTCTTCACCGAGACTTTCGGTGGTACAGGCCGCTACGAGAAATCCTAGCACTGCGACGAATACAGTCCAACGGGCAGGGCCGAACCGGCGGGGGGTGGTTTGCTGAGTTAACATGGCAATTCGCTTTTTAAGGGGTGAAGAAAACAGCGCCGGCACGAGGGTCGGCGACTGGGTGGCCCGCAGCAGCTGCCGGCCGTATACTTTGGGGTCGATGTCCCGCGTGACGGCGGCGTCGGCCTCGTATTCCTGCACTTCGCCGAGCAGGCGGGCGTAAAGCCAAACGAGCGGGTGAAACCACAGCCCGATGGTGGCCAGCTGCAGAAGCAAGCGCTCGTAGGGGTGGCCGGCGCGCAGGTGGGCCGCTTCGTGGAGCAGGGCCGTCCGTTCGAGGTCGGGAGCGAGCCGTTCGGGCAGGTAAATCCGCCCGAAGGCCGCATACGGCGACCGAACCAACGAACTGCGGACCACGCGGAATCCCCGGAAGGTTTCGGATGTTTTGGCGGCGGGGCGCAGGTGAATGGCCAACCGGTAAGCGGCACTGATTGATCCGACGACCACCCCTACCAACCAGGCCAGCAGGGCAAGGTCCCAGACAGCATAGGCGGTCGAGTCGGTCGTAGCCGCCGCGGAAGCCGGTTGCACGGCCGGTATCACGTAGCCGAGTAGGTCGGCGGGCAGGCGGGGTACCGCTACGGTTCCGCCCAACCCAATCGAGGGCAGCAGGGGGATTCCCCAGCCCAGGGCAAAGGCCAGCAGTAGGAAGCGGCGCCGGGCTCGCCAGTCGTCGCTCCGGCGAAAGGCCAGGGCGTAGAAGACGAGGAGAGCGGACCAGACCAGGGTGGCTTCACCGAGATAGTGGATGACGTCGTTCATTCTTCCTCCAGTTGGCGCACGAGCGCGTTGAGCTCGTCGAGGCTGAGGTTCTCATCCTTGACCAGGTAGCTCACCGCCGCCGAGCCGGAGCCGCCGAAGAAGCGCTTGACCAGGCGGCTCAGGCGCTGGCGGCCGTAGGCTTCCCGCGAGATGATGGGGGTATACACGAAGGTGCGGCTGTATTCGCGGTGGGAAAGAAAACCCCGTTCGTCGAGCGCGAGCGTGAGGGTGGAAATGGTACTGTGGGCAGGGAGGGTGCCGGTCTGCTCCTTAATACGTTGGCGGAGGTCACCGACGGTGCATTCGCCGAGCTCCCAGACGTGGTGCATCAGGTCTTCCTGGGCGCGGGTAAGTTTTTGCATAGCTAGCCATTTAACGTAAATATACGTTATATATCGTTACCAAACGACGGTCGCTGGTAGTTAAAGTGGTCGGACGACCATTCGTCGGACGAGAAGTGGCGCGACGACTAGTCGTCGGAGGAGCGGCCGCGCGACCACTTTCGCGCCAACGAGCCCTCAGTGGGGGAAGGGGGCAAGCTCCGAGCGTCCGCCAAACGACTCCGTTCACTCATCTTTTCCGCAGCCTTATTGTTAAATTTCCCTACACAAACGACGAATCATGGCCTTTCTCCGCCTCTTCAAGCCCCCCCGCAACCAGCAATTCTCCTACAAGCCTCGCTACTGGGACCCGAAAAAGGAGGAAGCCGAGGAGCGTCGCCTGCGCATCGAAACCCTTCAGAACGGGGGCGTGGATGGCATGAAAGAACGGCTCCGCGGCGGCTTTCGCAAGGGCAGCGGCGGTGAGGCCGCGGGGCGCTATCGCAACGAGCGGGTGCGCCGGTCTAACTACAGTTTGCTGATTATTCTGGTCACCCTGGTGGTGCTTAGTTACGTAGTTTACGTACTCTATTTCCCGGAGCTGGAGCAACTGCTCGGTTAATTCTTAGTAATTTGGCCATTGCAACCCATTCCCGTGTATGTCGGACAATCTCGTCCAGCTTCTTCCCGATGCCATAGCCAACCAGATTGCCGCCGGTGAGGTCATCCAGCGCCCCGCAAGCGTGGTGAAGGAGCTCGTGGAAAATGCCGTGGACGCGGGTGCCAGCGAGGTGAGCCTGATCGTGAAGGACGCCGGTAAATCGTTAATTCAGGTGATCGATAACGGTTGCGGCATGTCGGAGACCGACGCCCGGATGTCGCTGGAGCGCCACGCCACCAGCAAACTCCGGACCGCCGCGGATCTCTTTACCCTACACACGATGGGCTTTCGGGGAGAAGCCTTGGCCAGTATCGTCGCCATTGCGCAGGTAGAAATGAAGACCCGCCGGGCTACCGACGACCTGGGGACCCGGATCACCGTAGAAAGCAGCGAAGTACAAATTCAGGAGCCCACCGCGGCGCCTCCCGGCACCAGCATTGCCGTGCGGAACCTCTTCTTCAACGTGCCCGCCCGACGGAACTTTCTGAAAAGCGATTCGGTGGAACTGCGCCACATTCGCGAAGAATACATCCGCATCGCGCTGGCCCACCCCACCGTCCGCTTCGACCTCCACGTCAACGACAAATTGGACCTTTCCCTAGTGTCCGGCAACCTCCGGCAGCGGGTCATCGCCGTTTTCGGAAAAAAATACCGGGACATGCTCGTCCCCATCGAGGAAGCGACGGATGTACTCAGTATCGGCGGTTACGTAGGGAAGCCCGAAGCGGCCCGCAAGAGCAAGGTGGGTCAGTTCTTCTTTATCAACGACCGCTACATTCGCAGCAGCTACCTGCACCACGCCGTGACGATGGCCTACGACGAGTTGTTGGGAAAGGACAGTTACCCCTTCTACGTAATCTTCCTGGAGATCGACCCGGCGCGGATCGACGTAAACGTGCATCCCACCAAACAGGAGATCAAGTTCGAGGACGAGCGCCTCATCTACAATTACCTGAAGGCGACCATCCGCCACGGTCTCGGCCGCGCCAGCATCATGCCTACTATCGACTTCGAATCCGACAATCCCTTCTCGCCTTCCCGCACCCGCTACTCCGCGTCTCCGGCGGCCCAGGATCCCGACCAGGCGCTGCCCAGCAAGATGAACCGGGAAACGCCCCGCTCGCCCTCCCCCGACCCACCCGGCGAGGCGAGCCGGCACGCCAACAACCTGCGGCAGTGGGAACAGCTCTACGAAAACCTAGAAGTGGAGGTCGACACCGATACGGGCGAGGTACTGCAAAGCCGGCTGGGCCAGGAAGAGGATGCCGACACCCCGCCCGCCCAGGGACGAGCACCCGTCCAGCTCCACCACCGCTACATCCTGAGCGCCATCAAAAGCGGCTGGCTGCTGATCGACCAGCAGGCGGCCCACGAACGCATCCTGTACGAGGGCTTTTTGCGGACGCTGCGGGAAAAGCCGGCCACTTCCCAGAAGTCGCTGTTTCCCCAAACGCTGGACCTGCCCCACGCGGATGCCGAACTGATGCAATCCCTCCTTCCCGAACTGAATCAACTCGGTTTCGACCTCGAGGCCTTTGGCGGTGGCAGCTTCATCGTTCGGGGCATCCCCGCCGAACTGGCCGGTCGCAACAACGAACTGGATCTCCTGGAGCGGCTACTGCAGCAGTACAAACGCAACGTGGACTTTAGCAACAACGGTCACGACCGCTTGGCCCGCACCCTGGCCCGGGCCGCGGCGATCAAACGGGGAACCGGATTGGATGAAGCGGAAATGCGCTCGCTCATCGACCGCTTATTTGCGTGCGAGCAGCCGCGGATGGCGCCGAACGGAAAAAAATGCTTCGTCAAGTACGAGCTGGAGGCCGTCGAGCGGCTTTTCGAGTAGTAGGGCTTGCCCCGAGCTTTCGACCAAGCGGCTTCTGCGAGCTACCAACCACCACCGGCGGGGGGAACCCTAAGGCCATCCCAAGCATTAGGTAACAAATCTTCCCGCGCATGCCGCCCATGACTCCTCTGGTCAAAAATTTGCTCATCATCAACGTGGTGGTGTTCGCCCTGCTTAATTTACTCCCCTATCTCGGCATATCCACCAATGGCATGGCGGATTACCTGGCCCTGCACTACCCTACCAGTGACCGCTTTCACCCTATCCAGTTGGTATCCCACTTTTTCGTGCACGGCGGGCTCACCCACATCTTTTTCAATATGTTCGGCCTGGTCATGTTCGGGCCGCTCCTGGAAAGACGATATGGGGGCCAACGCTTCCTGATCCTTTACCTCGTGGCGGCGGCGGGTGCGGTAGCCCTGCATTTCGGTTGGACCTGGTACGAAATCAACGCCCTGGAAGACACCCTGGCCAGCTTCCGGGTCGACCCTACCCTCGCCTCCTTCACCGACTTTTTCTCCTCGGTCGATACGCGCAGTCTGACGATGGACGACGGCACCCCCGTCAGCCGCGTCGTGGGCGACATCGCCACCGAGCTTACCCTCAATAGCGACGACCCCAGCCTGGTACGCGAGGAAGCTACGGCGATGATGCAGGAATACATCGATTTCAAGACCGACGTACCCATGGTAGGGGCATCGGGAGCGCTGTACGGGGTGGTGGCAGCGTTCGCGATTCTGTACCCGAGCTTCCCGTTGATGCTCATCTTTCTCCCCATTCCGATCCGGGCCAAATTCTTCGTACCGATCCTGTTGGCGGTCGACCTCTTTTTGGGCGTCATGCAGTTCAGCTGGGACCCCATCGCCCACTTCGCGCACTTAGGCGGCGCTATTGCGGGCGGGTTGTTGGCCTACTTCTGGCACCGGAGCGATCCACCGGCCGGAGCCCAGCGCTGGGATCGGGGCGTACCCCGCTAATTATGTAGTTTACCGGGCATTATTGCCGGCTGCCTAAATCTTTTCGCCCCCAAAACGTTTGTAAAGGCACACCTTGGACAACTATGCTACAATCCATCTGGGACGATATTCGCCGGGAGTTCGATTATGGCAACATGATCAACCGCATCATCATCGTGAACGTCGCGGTTTACCTGTTCATCAACCTGGCCTGGGTTTTCCTGCGGGTATTTGAAGGCTGGCAGACTCCCAATCTTTACTTCGACATCCGGGATTTTCTGGCCATTTCCAGTTCGGGGTGGCACATGCTTACCCATCCCTGGTCGATCATCACCCACATGTTCCTGCACGAGGGGTTTTGGCATATTCTGTGGAATATGTTGTTCCTCTTCTGGTTCGGCCGCATTTTCGGTGATTTACTAGGTGACCGCCGGGTGCTTCCGCTGTACATTCTCGGTGGGCTGGGAGGGGCCCTCTTCTTCTTTATCGGCGCGGCACTGCCCAATTTTCCTGGTGGCGGCGGAGTGGCCTTTGGCGCCAGCGCCGCCGTGCTCAGTATCGTGGTGGCTGCGGCGGTCTTCGCGCCGGATTACAACGTTCGCCTCCTGATCATCGGCAACGTCAAACTGAAGTACATCGCCGCTTTCATGGTCATCATGAACGTGATCGGCCTCGGCGGCGACATGAACACCGGCGGTGCCTTCGGCCACATCGGTGGCATCTTTATCGGCTTCCTGTTTTCCTGGTACCTGCGGCGCGGTACGGACCTGACAACGCCCATCCGCTCGGCCATTGACGGGATCGATCGCTTTTACCACAACATCCTACGGCCCAGCAAGGACCACCGGAGCCGCGGGCCCAGAGCGGCCTTCCGCGGCGGCCGATCGGTCAAGGAAACCGCCACGAAGGAGCGGCCCGGCTTCATGCGTCGTGCCGGTGGAGCCCCTAAACCCAACCAATCATCCACCGGAGGTACCACCTCCACGGGAGAAGCCGGCCACCAGGAACAACTCGACGCCATTCTGGACAAGATTAAGGACAAGGGCTACAACAGCCTCACGAAGGAGGAAAAAGCCTTCTTATTCCGGGCCAGTAATCAAAATTAAGCCTGTTGCGTAAGCTGTTTCTACTTGCGGGCAATCTCGTTGCCCTTACGGCCGCCTTCGGTCTGCTGGCTCGCTACGTTTCCCCGGAGGTTTTCTGGCCCCCCGCCATCATCGCATTGTTATTGCCGGGCTTGCTACTGCTTACCCTGCTTTTCCTATGTATCCAACTCGCCCGAAAGCGGTGGGCATCCCTGATTTTTCCCGCTTTGGTACTGCTATTGTCCTGGCCCGTAGTCAATCGCCTGCTGGCCTGGCCAACCCAGCGGGATCCGCCACCACTCGACAGCCCTACGGTGACCGTAGTAACCGGCAATCAGCGAATGTTTCGCCACGATGACCGAACCGACGCCACCTTGGAAGAAGTCCGAAATTTCTTTTCCGGCACGAATACCGACATCTTACTGCTCCAGGAAACCTGGCCCCGACAGCGGAACAAGAATTACATCAGCGCCATGCAAGAAGGGACCGGTCTGGAAGAACGACACCAGCGGGACAAGACGCTCATTGCTACTTATGCCGACGGGATCGTGGGTCAAACAGAATATTTTCAGGATAGTGAATACCACGGGATTTTACTCACCGATGTACAGACCGAGTTGGGCACCCTTCGCATCATAAATTCGCATTTGCAATCCAATCGGATCAGTGACATGGCGGAAGGGATCAGCGGCGAGAACTCGCTGTCCAATCAGCTCACCACCTTCGGGCGTATGCTGGCCGGGTACGGACGCACCACGCGGCAGCGGGCCGCCCAGGCGCAGCAGATTCGCCGTTTCGTGGAGGAGAGCCCCTACCCGGTCATCCTGGGGGGAGATTTCAACGACGTCCCTTCTTCTTATATGTACAACGAGATCCTCTCCCCCCGCCTCCAGGATGCCTGGGTACAGGCCGGCACGGGATTAGGGACCACCTTTACCGGCCCCCTGCCCGGCTTACGAATCGACTACTTTATGGTGGATACCAGCCTGTCGGTAGTCAGTATGGAAAGACTGTCCTCTCCGTGGTCGGATCACCGGCCCCTCCGGCTCGTCGTGACCCAATAAAGACCGACATCACCATCGCAGCTCCCCGCTTAGTAGCCGGAGTATCGGGCGCCGTAGGAGCGCCGCCTTCCTTCCCGTAGCCTACAACGCTCCCGAAGGGGGGCACTTGCTCCTTACTTGCCAGTGTTCCATCGTCGGAGCGTCGGGGCGAGCATCCTTACACGTGCAGGGCCCGGTCGCCGGTCGCCGCTAGGGCAGCTTCCCGGAAAGCCTCCGTATAGGTCGGATGAGCGTGACTCATGCGGGCGGCATCTTCGGCACTGGCGCGGAACTCCATCAGGGCGACAGCCTCGGAAATCATGTCTGCGGCGCGGGCACCGACCATATGGACTCCGAGAATTTCGTCCGTTTCGGCGTCGGCCAGGACCTTCACCATCCCATCCAGGTCGGTACTGGCACGGGCCCGACCGAGGGCCTTAAAGGGGAATTTACCCGCTTTGTACTTAATGCCGGCCGCTTTCAGCTCTTCTTCGGTCTTACCAACGGCGGCTACTTCGGGCCAGGTGTACACTACGCCGGGGATAAGATTATAGTCTACGTGGGGTTGCTGACCGGCGATGTGCTCTACGGCGTAAATCCCTTCTTCCTCGGCCTTGTGGGCGAGCATGGCTCCGCGGACGACGTCGCCGATGGCGTAGATGTGGGGAACATTGGTCTGTAGGTGGTCGCCAACCTTGACCCGTCCGCGCTCGTCGACCTCGACGCCGGCCTTATCCAATCCGAGCTTGTCGGTATACGGCCGGCGGCCCATCGCCAGCAGGACGTAATCGTACTCCTTGGTGGTCGCTTCGCCGTTGCTTTGCTTCTCGAAGGTGAGCGTGGCACCTGCGTCCCCGCCCTTTACCGCGGTCACCTTATGACTGGTGTAGAAGTTCAGCCCGGTTTTCTTGAGCGACCGGGTCAGTTCCTTGCTGCAGTCCTTATCCATGGTGGGCAGGATACGGTCTTCCAGCTCGATCACGTCAACTTCCGTGCCGAGGCGACCGAACACGCTACCGAGTTCGAGTCCGATAACGCCGCCGCCAATGATGGCCATGCTTTTGGGCACCTCGGCGATATTCAGCGCTTCGGTGCTGGTGATCACCCGCTTTTTGTCGTAGTTGAACATGCCCGGGGTGATGGGCTTCGAGCCGGTGGCAATGATGAAATGCTCGGAAGTGATCGTCTTGTCTTCCCCTTCGTTCATGGCGATGGCCAGCTCCTTGGGACCCGTAAAGGAACCGTGGCCGTAGAAAACTTCAATCTTGTTCTTCTTCATCAGGAACTGAACGCCCTTTACGGTCTGATCCACCACCTCGTTCTTCCGCTTGATCATCTGCGGCATATTTACTTTCAGGCCACTGAGGTCGATACCGTGTTCGGTAAACTTGTCGTGGGCGTTGTGGTAGTGCTCGGAGCTGTCCAGCAGCGCTTTCGACGGGATGCAGCCAACGTTCAGGCAGGTGCCTCCGAGGCTGTCGTAGCGCTCGACGATGGCAACGTTCATCCCCAACTGGGCAGCGCGGATGGCGGCAACGTAGCCGCCGGGGCCACTACCGATGATGGTAAGGTCGAAATTCATGGATATCTCTTTGGGGTGATTGGCTAAAGTAACCGCTTCGGAGCGGAAAAGATGATGGCGGCGGCGGTTTATTCCTTCTTTCCGTTGTCTCCCGGCCGGGGCTTCCGGCGGTTGCGGCTGCGCTTTTTCCGGCGCGGCTTATCGTTCGGTTCATGGGTACCCCCCCCCTGTGCTTTTGGCGTACCGGAAGCCTTTTTCCGGCGGTTTCCCGATTTTTTGCTCCGGGTACCGCGTTTTCGCTTTTCGGCGGGGAGCTCCACCGCTCCGGTGACGTCTTCGTAAACGAAGTCGTCGCGGGTATCGACGGCCTGCTGAAAGGATTGCAGATCGGCGGGTTTCTTTCCCTCCCGGTTCAGGGCCAGGATCTCGTGCACTTTGTCGACTGGCAGGGGGAAGAGCAGGCCGCGGTTCTCCCGGTAAGTGTAGTACATCAGGCCCTTGAAGATATCGGTTTTGACGAGTTGCCCCGTGCCGGCCTCCGTTCGCAGTTTATCCGCTTTGTCCGGAAAGGCCTCCAGCGCTTCCATGTACGTATTCAGTTCGTAGTTCAGGCAGCACTTCAGGCGGCCACACTGGCCGGAAAGTTTGCTCTGGTTGATGGCGATGTTCTGATAACGGGCCGCGGCGGTGTTGACGCTCTGGAAATCGCTCAGCCAGGTAGAGCAGCAGAGTTCGCGACCACAGCTCCCGATGCCACCGAGGCGACCCGACTCCTGCCGCGGACCGATCTGGCGCATTTCGATCTTCACGCGAAGCTGGTGGGAAAACTGGCGGACCAGCTGCCGGAAGTCAATGCGGTTGTCGGCGGTGTAGTAGATGGTAGCCTTGCGCCCGTCTCCCTGGAACTCCACGTCGGAGACCTTCATGGCCATGTGGTTCGTCCGCGCGATGGCGCGGGCGGTGGTCAGCGCCTGAATTTCGTTCCGTCGCGCTTCGTGCATTTTTTCCAGGTCCCGGTCGTTGGCCTTGCGCAGGACGCTTTCGGTAACCTTGGCCTCCTTGACGTTTTTCTTTTTTAGCTGGAGCAGGACCAGCTCCCCACTAAGGGAGATGCATCCTACGTTGTAGCCATTGCTGGTTTCCACGGCAACGTAATCGCCGGTGTACACGCCCAGATTCGGGGGGGCGTGGTAGAAGCCCTTGGAGGCGCCGTCCTTGAAGCTGACTTCGACGATATCGGTGGTAAACGCATCGTCGACGCCCAGATGACTAAGCCAGTCGAAGGAGCTCATCTTATTGCAGGATCCGGTACCGCAGTTGCCCTTGCTGCCGCAGCCTTGTGGTGTTCCGCAGGAAGTACATCCCATTGGTCAGGTAATTTATGGTTACGCCCTTGCGGCCCCTTCGGGCACGCGGTGGCGGAGTATTTGGTGCATGCGGATACCCGCATCCATGAAGAGTATTTTGGGATTGGCGTTGCGCTCGACGTGTTCGGCGCATTCGCTGAGCAATCCCGTGATGTCCGCCAACTGGTCTTGGTCGATCAGCGGCAGCATTTTCTTGGCGCTCTGCAGTTCGGCTTCCGGGAGGCGGACGCCGCCGTGGGCGTCGCCCGTCACCGACAGGAGAAGGAACTCCCGCCAGAAGTGGAGACAGTAGCGTAAAAAGTGTTTCTGGGTCTCCCGCCCCAGTTTTGCGAATTCGTCCGTCCAGGCCACCAGCCGTGCCGGACTTCCCTGGAAGCAGGCCCGCATCCAGTCGAGCAGCAGGGGGCCGTGAGCGTCGGCTTCGCTTTCGGCCAGGGAGAGGGCAAGATTGTAGTTGCCCGCGGCCAGGCGCGCGGTGGCGGTGGCGCGAAGTTCCGGCAGCCCGTTCTTCCGCAGGGCCGCAGCGATCTCTTCCCCGTTCGGCGGTAGCAGCTTCGTCAACTGGCAGCGGCTCAGGATGGTGGCCAGGATCAATTCGAGCCGCTCGGCCACCAGCAGAAAGATGGTGCTTTCCGGAGGCTCCTCGATCATCTTCAGCAGGCGGTTTCCCTCGTTCCCCAGGTACTCGGGGAGCCAGATGAGCATAATTTTGTAGCGGCCCTCGAAAATTTTCAGGTTCAGTTTGCGCAGGATGGCGGCGCAGTTGTCGCGGTTGATGTTGCCCTGTTTGTTTTCGGCGCCGATGCGCTGGAGCCAGTCATTCGCTTCCATGTAGGGCGATTCCCGTACCGCGTTCCGCCACTGCGGCAGAAACTGATCGCTACTCGCTTTGGAGCCGACGGTCGGGAAAGCGAAATGGAGGTCGGGATGTACGCAGCCAGCCGTTTTGCGGCAGGCGCGGCAGCTCCCGCAGGGCGTATCGCGGTGCTCCCCCTGGCGATTTTCGCAGAGGAGCAAGGTGGCCGTAGCCAGCGCCGCGGCCAGTCCGCCCCCGCCCGGAGGAGACAGCAGCATATTCGCATGGGGAAGCCGGTCGGCGGCCGCCATCTGGCGAAGTTGGGCAAGCCCCGGGGGCTGGTGTATGAGCTGATCGAACCGCATGGTGCTGGGCGCGAAGGTACGAAACGGCAACGCTGCGCGGGTGGCAAGTACACGACCCACCGTTTTGCCGGGTTGCAAACCCCGGGGCCGTATTCCCGTTCCATCCCCAAAAGCTCCCGATGAAAAAGATTATGGTCGCCACCGATTATTCCGAAAGTGCCAACAGCTCCGTCCAGTACGGCGTTTCCCTGGCCAATCATTTCGGCAGTTTGCTTTCCCTGGTATCCGCCGTGGAGGAACCCTACTCCGCCGCGGCCGGCGCGCTCATCGACGTGAAGGATCACATCCGGGACGAAGCCATGGAAACCATGGACAAGGTAAAGCGGGAGGTGAGCGGCCAGCTTACCAGTGGGGCGACCATCGACACCCACACCGTCGACGGAGAACCCGGCCCGACCATCACCCGGGTAGCCAAGGCGAAAGATTATAATCTTATCGTCACCGGCACCAAGGGCAGCGATGCGGCCCGCGAACTGTTTACCGGTAGCGTCGCCAATTCGGTCATCAAAAATTCCAAGCTGCCCGTTCTGGTGGTCCCCGATAAGATTCCCTTTCGGGAATTCCGCCGGATTTTGATCGCCGTCGACGAAAAATCGCTCGCCGGTAGCCACGTCCTCCAACCCCTGATTGACGTACTCAGTGCCTACGACGCCGAATTGATCGTGTACCACGGTGACGAAGACGGCGACGGCAAGGGCTACGATCCGCGCCTCGGCCAGTATCTGGGTGACGTCAATCACCGCTTCGAAGTCAGAAGCGGCAAAGACGATAGCATCGCCGAAGGCATCGAGCAAGCCGTCAAACTGCACGACGCCGATCTCCTCGTGATGATCTACCACGACCGCGGATTTTTCGGTCGCCTGTTTAATGAAAGTACGGTCAGCAAAGTCGTCTTCAAGAGCACCGTTCCCCTACTCGTCCTACAGGATGTGTAGCTTCGCGGCATGTACCGTCTCCTCAAACCGCTACTTTTTCGCCTTGCCCCCGAGCGGGCACACCACCTGACCGTGCAGGGGCTCGCCGCCACGCTGAGCCTCCCCGGCGTCAGCGATCTTTTTCGCCGCCAGTACGACTTTGACGACGAACGCCTCCACCGCACCGTTTTCGGCCTCCCTTTTCCCAATCCCGTGGGGCTTGCGGCGGGCTTCGACAAAGACGGTAAGTATTACCGCGATATGTCCAGTCTGGGCTTCGGGTTCCTCGAACTGGGAACGGTAACGCCCCGCCCCCAGAGCGGCAATCCCCAGCCCCGTCTCTTCCGGCTGCCCGCCGATCGGGCGCTCATCAATCGCATGGGCTTCAATAACGAAGGCGTGGACGCCCTGGCCCGTCGACTCCTCCGTGACGGTCGACCGGGCATGGTGGTGCTCGGCGGCAACATCGGTAAGAATAAGGATACGCCGAATGAGGAGGCTACCGCGGATTACGTCCACTGTTTCCAAAAACTCTTCCCGCTGGTGGACTACTTCGTGGTCAATGTCAGCTCACCCAATACCCCCAATCTGCGAGCGCTCCAGGACCGGGAGCCCCTCACCCGCCTACTCACCGCCCTGCAGGAACTGAACCACCAACTCACCCGCAGCACGCAGCGCCCCCCGGTCGGATTGGGACGACCGGGTGCACTGTGGCAGGAAAAACCGATCCTGCTCAAGATCGCGCCCGACCTCAACGAGGCGCAACTGGACGATATCCTGCAGATCGTTTCCGATACCGGTATCGCCGGCATCATCGCCACGAATACCACCGTAGCCCGGGAACCGCTGAAAACGGATGCCCGAAAGGTGGCGGCCATCGGAAACGGCGGACTGAGTGGCGCCCCCCTCCGCCGCCGGTCGACGGAAGTCATTCGCTACCTCTACGAGCAAAGCGGCAAACAACTACAGATTATCGGAGTCGGTGGCATCGATGACGTAGCTTCCGCCAGGGAGAAGCTGGCGGCGGGTGCCCAATTGATTCAACTGTACAGCGGCATGGTGTACGCGGGCCCGGGGCTGGTGCGGAACATCAAGAAAAGCCTCGTTAGTTCCGGCGTTCCTTCACCTTCTTAACCCGAATCTTTCTTCCCTTGAAGACCTTCGGGCAGAGGACGTCGCCGAAGTAATAATTGATGCCGATGCCCAGGAAGATATAGTGGTCGTTGTTCGTGCTATCTCCCCTTTGGGTACCCGTACGGTCGATGCGCTCCCCGTCCGGTCCCGGCAGCCCGCGATCGCTCATGCGGGCGGAGTTGCTGTTCGGCCGCCTTTCCCGTAGCACATCCAGATCGGGATAGACGGTACTAACGTCGTCCAGGTAGTCGGTAGCGGTGTTCCGCAGGCTCAAACTGGCGTCCATGCTGAGCTCGTAGGTAAGATCCCAACGAAAGCCGATACCGTAGGCCAGGGCCAGACTCACCCGGTGGTATTCGTCGCCGATGGGCTGCCCCTCCGTTCCCAGGCGCTGCAGTTTGATGGTCTCGCCGGTGGAAGTAACCCCCTGCGGATTAAAAGTAAAGGCGGAAAAGCCCGCGAAGGCGTAAGGCGTAAAGGGATATTTGGAACTCCCGTGGTAATAGGGTAAAAAGTTGAACTCGAACTGCCCGGTGAAGTCGAAGACGTTGGACACGAAGTTCAGATTCCGGCGTTGTTCGAAGGTATTGCGGCTATCGCTGTCATCGGCGAAGAGGCGCCCGTAGTTGAGGCTGGCGCGGGCGGCGAGGCGATGGTTGAAATTATAGCGGGCGGCAATTCCGCCGGCGGGCCTGGGCCGGTTGAAACGAAACTCCGTGTTGAGGTCGCCCAGGTAAAAGGCGGCACCGAGCCACGGGCCGACCTCCAAACCGCGCATCTGGAGTTGTGCCGCTGCTTTACCGTTAAAGAGTACTAATGCAAAGAAGAAAAGAAAGATTGTTTGCCGCATAGTGCTTCTGAAGTGAAGGTGGTAACGCGCCTATGCCAGTAAAGATTGCCCTTCCCGGAAAGACCTGTACCCCTGCGTCTCGGCGCCGTCTAAATATTGAGCCAGTAAGTTACTTTGGCTACGATCGAACGGTTCTTCACCCCGAAGTCCAGGCTGTCGTAATTGTCGGTGTATACGAGGAAAAAGTCGCTCACCGGCGCGAAACGCCACTGCAATCGGGCGTTGACGTTGATGTTGTCGATCTGGTCGTTGTATTGCAGGAAGGTGGTCAGGAAAATTGCCTTCGTGAAGGTGAAGTCGATCCGCGGCCCGATTAGGAACAGGGCCTTCGAGGCGTAGGGCGAGGGCAGGTCGATGTACTGGTAACTGAACCGCAGGTCGATGCTGCCGAAGGGCTGGTAGCGGTACTGCAGGTTCCCGCTCAGGCTGTAGCCGTAGCCGTTGAAGAATTCCCCGACCTCCGTTTGCAATCCCGTACTCAGGCGTTTGCGGCCGTCGCTTTCGTACTCCGCGCCGGCCCGCCAGTACCCGTAGCCCCGGCCGCCTGGCAGGGGCGTTGCTCCCGTACGGGAGGGGTCGAAGTCGTCGAAGAGAAAGATGTATTCGTAGCCCCCGGCGGTAGTGAAGCGGCTCGTGTTCGCGAAGCGCCACTGGTAGCCGGCACTGAAATTACGGTCGGTTAGGCCGTCCCCCGGCTGCGAAAAGACTCGCGCCTCCAGGGTAGGTCCCCGTTGGATGACGCCCGGATTTTTCGGATACGTAATATGGGCCGCCTGAACCCCGCTCGTGAAGTAACCCCGCCGGGGCACGAAGCCCACCTCGGCGTTGAATTCCTGCCCCACGTATACATGGTCGTACTCGACGTTCCAGTTCCGGTGGCGGTACTCCAGGTTGAGGCCGTGGGTGTAGTCGTCGCCGCCCGCCAGCTGGCTGAAGCTGCGGTGCACGAAGGTCTTGCCGTTCCAGGCGTTGTCGCGGGTGGCCAGGTTGAAGTCAAGCCCCGCCACCCGGTTGAAGTCCGCATTCCGCTCGGTGGAATCGGAGAAATTACTGAAGTTCTGTTTGTTGACGAATATGCCGCCCAGGTTGCTCCGGGCCCCGATGCGGCGTTGGGTGGCGGCAACGGTGTAGTTGAAGCTGGGCATTCCCTGGTCGGTGTTCTTGGCCGCCTGCATATTCAGCAGCCCGATGCGCCAATCGTCGTTGGCCTTGCCACTGAGTCGGGCACCGAAGTAGATCGGGTTCTGGAGGCCTTCCCCGGTGGTAGTATCCCGGGTCACCCCGATCCGGCGGCTGAAGAAGGGGTTGGCCCGCTCGAAGCCAAACGAGCCGAAGAGGTCCGCGTTCTCCAGGAAAAATTGCCGCCGTTCGGGGAAGAAGACCTCGAAGCGGGTGGTGTTGATGACCTGCTCGTCCACTTCCACCTGGCTGAAGTCCGGATTGACGGTCAGGTCCAGGTTAAGTCCGCTGCCGATGCCCACTTTCGCGTCGCCCCCTACGTCGCCGTCGAAGTCGGTCGGCGTCCCGGCCTGGTAATCCCGCCGCATGCCGCCCCCGGCGTAGGGGATCACCGCGAGATTTTTACCCTGGGCCGCCGGTGCTCCGCCTTCGAATTTCAGCGAGCCCATGTAGGCCAGGCTCATGATGGTCTGATTCTGGGGGATGCGGTGCCAGGTGCTGCGGGTGTTGCTCTGGGTATCCATCCGGTAGCTGTTGAAGAACCATTCGGCCGCTCCGGCGGGAAAGCGCATGCTGGCCAGCGGGATGACCAGTTCGCACGACCAGTAGTCTTCGCCGATGAAGCTCTCGCCCCGCCACTTGTTGTCCCACTCCTCGCGGAAGTCCTCGCTGCTCTCGCCACCGTTGTAGATCAGCGCCTCGCGGCTCACCCCGTAGGGGTTCATGCCGAAGACGATGGCGTTGGTCTTGTCACGGAAGGGGTTGAAAACGAAGGTGATGTTGTCGTTGCCCCCGGCCCGGTAGTCACGGCGCAGGCTGGGGATGATGAATTGCTTACCCGGGGTCCGGCAGATGGCGGCTACGTACAGGTTCGCGTCGTCGAAGCCGAAGTAGATTTCCGTCGGGTAGGTGGAGTGGGAAGTGTCGGAGGGAAAAGTTTCCCAGAAATCCTTGGCCGGCGCTCCGCTTAGCCATTCGATTTCGTTCAGTTGCCCGTCCAGTTCGATGCCTTCGCTGAAGCGTACGGCAATGGCTTCGGGGGCGCGGTTGGCTTCCCGCTCGTCGAACGTCAGGGTTTGCGCAAAGAGGAACGGGCCGAGCAGCAGCCCGAGACTGAGGAAAAAAAGGTTCACTAGGCGGAGTGTAAAGGCGGTAGGGAAACTAAATATACACGTTTAACCATTTGGGCGCCGGGGCGCGGGAGAAAAGATTGCAACGTGCACCCCGTGCGTATCTGCCCCCGACAACCTTTAGTAACTTTCCGGAATGTACGTTTCCGTATACCACATCCTGATCGTGACGCTTTTCACTCTCTGTCCCATTTTGCTGTACGGGGGGCACGTTACGCTGACCGGAACGGCGCCCGAAACCTACCGGGGACAGGTGGTTTACCTGGACATTCTCGAAGCCCCCCTCGGTGTCATTGCGATCACCGACGATCAACTCCTGGCCAGCGCCGACATCGACGGTCTGGGGCGGTTTGCGTTTACCGACCTTACCCTGCCGGACCGGCCTAATCTATACCGCATCCGGTACAGTAGGCGCGACGTGTCACCGTTTAATATCAATGCATCCCGGCGCCATTTTCTAAATGTTGTGTTTCAAGGAGGAGACAGCATAGCGGTGAACGGCTTAAGCTTGGTCAGTCCCTCACCCATCAATCGGGCGCTGCTCGATCTGCAGGTCGGACTGGACTCCCTCTCCCCCGGCTCCGGCAGCATGACCGACCGGCGCGAGTCACTGGTCACCGAATTACGCGAACGGTATTTGCGCCAACAGCTCTACGATACCGCTCTGAATCCGTACGCCCGCGTACATGCCCTGGGCTCCCTCGGATTCGAAGTACCCACCGCCGAGGATTTGGAGGCCGGTCGCACGGCGGTGACGCAGACCGAATTGCCGGACAGCTTCGCCGCAGCAGTGGACCGACAGTTGGGCAGCGTAACCTTCGCACGCCTACAGCGGGAGAATACCCTGCTTTGGAGGGGACTAATTAGTACCGGTCTGCTATCGTGCACGCTGGCCTTTATACTGTACCGGCAGCGGCAACGCCCTACCGTGCTGCCCCCGGCTTCGGCAAACGAAGAGCTATCCCCCAAGGAACGGGAAGTTGCTACCCTCATTGCCACGGGCCACAGCAACAAGGAGGTGGCGGCCGAGCTCTACGTATCGGTTTCCACCGTGAAGACCCACGTTAACAGCATCTACCGCAAACTGGGCGTGACCTCCCGCGGGGAGCTGAAAGCCAGGGTTTCCGCGGATTCCACCCCGGTCTAGTCCCCTTTTCCACCCCTTTTAGCTTGCTCTGCGGTGGTTCAACGATGCTTCTTGCGAAAAATCCTTCGCATGAGAATCCTACTTTTTTGCCTCGCCGTTCTTTTCGGCACTCACATTCACGCACAGTCGCCCTCCCCCTGGACGGAGGCCGATGCGGCCCGCTACGCTCGGGAGCGAACCGATTCCACGCTGTGGGACATGCCGCGACTCGCCGAGGATCTTAGCTTCTCCTTTGATTCTCTGGAGGTAGTTCCCCCGCTGGTCAACCTCGCCTCACCCGTCCCGGAATACGACTGGGGATACGTCAGTTCCCGGCTTACTTCCCTGGATCTTGCCGGCCGACGGATCAACGGAGTCACCTACGCTTACGCCTACGATGAGTACCGACCCGCCCCCACGGACGATAGCCTGGCGTACTATTATACCTACTTTACAATCTATGTGCTATCGGACTCGGTGCATCTGGATCAGCGCATGAGCTCGGTGATTTCCCGTAATTATCCCCATTACCTGGCGGCGGGGAAGCAGGTCACCGAAATAGGCGACGTGTCCTACGTACAACTCTCCCTGGCCGCCGGTGCTAACCTGGCCCTCGTAGCCCGGCAGTATTTCGATCTCCACCAGGGACGGACGATTCTGGTCGCTCCGTTACGGGACGGCTCCCTTCGCTTTTTGCAATTAATGGCTTCTCCGGAGTGGCTCCGCTCCGGGCAGGCGGGCGACGCCTACAATGCGGGTATGATCGAGGATTTCGAGCGGACGCTGGAAGCCGATCCCCAGGTGATTGACTTTTTCACCCAGCCGGGAAGTCTTTAATCGGATATACGGTATACCTTCGCCGCGCAATCGGGAAAAGGGAATCCGGTGAGAATCCGGAGCTGTCCCCGCAGCTGTAAGCCCCATATGCCCGCCGTCATTACGTCACTGGAGCGATCCGGGAAGGCGACGGCCGGGTGGAGCGAGCCAGAAGACCTGCCCGGTAGCGTCATATTTCTTTGTCTTTCGGTGAGAAAGGACGGGAAGGGAAGTTTAGCCGGTAGCGGGTAGCTAGTGGCGGATAGCGGGTAGGCGATAGCGTGCCTTTGGTACTATCTGCTGCGTCCCACCCGCCACTCGCTACCTGTTACCCACCCCCCTCGCCGGCAACCATCCCTTATGTACCGGCAATCGCTATACCTTATTCTATCCTTCTACGCCACCGCCCTCTTCGGTCAGGCTACCCCACCCCTGGAAACGACCACCGAAGAAGTCGTGGTGACCGGATCGCGCTTTCCCCGCCTCGCAGCCGACGGCCCGGAGCACGTGACCGTGATCGATTCGGCGACCATCGCCCGGTCTACCAGCCTGGCGGAATTGCTCAACGAGCAGGCCGGCATCGTGGTCAACGGAGCGTACAGTAACTTCGGCAAGGACCGGAGCCTCTTCCTGCGCAACGGCGCCAATCAGTACACCCTCATCCTGGTGGACGGCCAGCCGCTGATCGACCCTTCCTCCCTCGGCGGGGCGGTCGACCTGCGCCTGTTATCCCTGGAGGGCCTGGACCGCATCGAGATCCTGCGCGGAGCCCGCTCCCTGCTCTATGGCTCGGACGCGGTGGCCGGGGTGATCAACCTGGTTACTTCGGGTCCGACCGGGGACAGATCTTCGGGAAAAGGCACCCGCCCGGACCCGTTTACCTTACACCTGCGCGCCGCCGCCCAACGGTACGGCACGCTGGAAGGGAACGCCGGGATCAGCGGCCGCACCGAAAAGCTCGACTACCGCGTGAGCTACGACCACTTCCGCACCGACGGGATCAGCGAGGCCACGCCGCCGGAGGGGGTCAAGGACACCTTTAACCGCGACGGCGCGCAGCGGCAGACCCTGCTGGCGAGCCTCACCTATCGCCCCACCGAGCGTTGGAGCATCCGCCCCTCGCTGCGGCGCGCCAGCTTCGACGGCGACTACGACGCGGGCTCCTTCCAGGACGCCGCTAACCGGTACACCAACGACCTATGGCTGCCGAGCGTGGCCATTGACTATCGGACGCCCACCCTGAGTGCCGGGGCCCGCTACAATTACGCCGCTACCGATCGCGTCTTCAACGATGCCTTCGGCGAATCCGCCTACCGGGGGCGTGCCCAGCAGGGAGACGTGTTCCTGAACCTGCTTCCCTCCGAGACCCTGGCCCTGACCCTCGGCGTGCAACTGCGCCGGGAAGCCCTGGAAGACCAAGTGGACTCGACGGAGAACCTCACGGCTACCAACGCCAGCCCCTACGCCCAGCTGAATCTGAACCTTTTGGAGCGCGTGCTGGTGGAAGCCGGCGCCCGCTATAATTTCCATTCCGACTTCGGTGGCCAGGCGAACGGGTCCCTCGCGGTCGGCTACCGGCACACGGAAAGCCTGAAAAGCCGGATATCGGTAGCTACCGCCTTTCAGAGTCCTACCCTGGACCAGCTCGGCGGGCCATTCGGCGCTAACCCCGATCTGGCCCCTCAGGTATCGACCTCTTTGGAAGCGGGGCTGGAGTTTGCGCGACCCGGGGGACCGTACCGGGCCAGCCTCTCCGTCTTCCAGCGAACGATCGAGCAGATCATCATCTACGGAGCGGAGGGCTACGCGAATCAGGACGAACTGCGCGACCGCGGCGTAGAACTGGAGGCGCGCAGCCGACTGGATCGCCACTTTACGGTCAACGGCAATTTCACCTTCGTGCAGGGACGCCTGAGCTCCCCCGACGGCCAGGGCGGCACGACGGAAAGCCGGGAATTTTACCGCCGCCCCCGGGTGACGGGTTTACTGGGGCTGACCTTCCGGGCCGAGAAACCCTTCACCGCCCGGCTCACCGCCGCCTATACGGGGGAGCGGCCGGACGTGTACTTCGATGCCGGCTTCAACCGCTTCACCACGGAGCTGGACCCTTACGTGCTGGTCAACGTATACGCCGAGTACAAGCTGCTGAAACAGCAAAACCTCACCCTCTTCGGGGAGGTACGTAACCTGACGGATACGGATTTCACGGAAGTGACGGGCTTCAGCACCCTCGGGATTACGCCGCGGGTGGGCGTGGCGTGGACATACTAGTCGTCTGCCGAATGCAGCGTAGCGAAGTTCGTCCGCCGACGGGTCGGGGTGATCGCTAGTCGTCTGCCGAACGCAGCAGCGCGAAGTTCGTCCGCCGACGGGTGATGGTAACCAACTGGGCGGACGAGCAGCGCTCGGCAGACCAGCTGGCTGCTGGGGCACCGTTCCCGTCATTTCACCACGCCCCGTTCGCGCAGCAACTCCAGCACCTTCTCCACGGGCAGGGCCTCCCGCGAGTGACCGTCGTGGCCGGTCATATCCTCGGCGGCAAAAAGGGAGTTGATGATGGCCTCCTCGGTCGCCTCGATGGTGGCCAGGAACAGGGGGGATACGGCTCCATTGGTGAGTTCGCTGAGCGTTCGCGGCCCTTGCTGGCCCGGCCGGATCCGATTTTCCTCGGCGGTGGAGAAGGCGATCACGTAATCACCGCTCCCGTTGCTGGCGATGCCCCCCGTTCGGGCCAGCCCGAGCATGGCCCGCTTGGCAATGCGCTCCAGATTGCGTGACAGAACCGGTGCGTCGGTAGCCACCACGATCATGCAGCTTCCGTCGGCCTTGCCCTCCAGCTCGTCGACCCAGTAGTATTCCCCCAGCAAGGGGCCCACGGGTACGCCGGCTACGTTGAGTACGCCCCCGAAATTCGTTTGTACCAGTACCCCCACGGTGTAGCCGCCCAGGCTCTCGGGAAGTTTGCGACTGGCGGTACCGATGCCGCCCTTCCAGCCGAAGCAGAGGGTACCGGTGCCGGCGCCCACGTTTCCTTCCGCTACCGGTCCGTCGGTGGCCGTTTCGATGGCCCGTAATACATCGGCTTCGGTGACGTGACGGCCGCGAATGTCGTTCAGGAAGCCGTCGTTCGTCTCGCCCACGACGGCGTTGACGCTGCCCACCCCGGGATTATCCCGCAGGCAGGCCATGATCAGGGCATTCATCCCGGTAGCCACGGCGAGGGTATTGGTCAGTACGATAGGCGTTTCCAGCTCACCCAGTTCCTGCACCTGACTGTAGCCGGCTAGCTTGCCGTAGCCATTGCCCAGGTGAATGGCAGCCGGCACCTTTTCGCGGTAGAGATCGGCACCGTGGGGAAGGATAGCGGTGACACCGGTACGGATGCTGTCGCCCTGGATCAGCGTGGTATGCCCTACCCTAACGCCGGGCACATCGGTGATGGCATTGGCTGGCCCGGTTAGCACAACTCCGAAGGGAATGCCGGCTTCGCGGGGCCGTTGCTGCGCCATGGCAATCGAATTGAGCGTGAAGAAGAAAAGGTATAGGAAGTAGCGAACGGACATGACCTAAAAGTAGGCAGGGAAACGGGCAAAACGAAAAAAGCGCGCCTCCTTTGGAGGCGCGCTTCTTGTGTAGTTCGCGTGTAAAATAGCTTTTCCCGTGACCCAGAGGTTTTGGGATAGCGTCATGTAGCCAAGAAACGTGGAAGAAACCGGTTGTCGCACAAAGCGCAACGGTGTCGGAAAGCCGGGGGTTGAAATCAGGCGATCCACTGCAACAGGCTCTGTAGTAACTCGCGGGCCTCGGGGGCCGGATCGGGATGATTTGCTACGCCGGATTGGTCGTTCTCATTCGATTCGACTAATTGCATCAGGCGCTTGCGATCATACCTGGAGAAATCCGCGAATGTTCGCCGCAGTTGCGGGATTATTTCTTCGAAGTTTTCCCAGCTTAGAGCGGAGACCCATTCATCGATCAACCGAAAGAGCGGGGCATAGTGTAACAGCATTTGCCCGCCGCCGTGTAGAAAGCCGGCAATCCAGGAAGCTACCGGTCCGGCACCACGGGCACGGGAAAGGGCGAGGGAGAAACGGTCGGCCGTGGTTGAGGCTGCCATCCGTTGGCGATCGTAGAGTAAGCGAATGCAGTGGCCCTCCACGGCGGGGTGGGCACCTGCGTCGGCGGTACGGTGCAGCCCGGAAAGCCATAACTCCTCCAAGTCATCGTTGCCCAACTGCGCGAGATGGTAGTGGGTAGCGGCGATTAATCGGACCATGTCCATCCCCCCCTGGTCGTCGATATTACTACTGGCGGCGGGCAATCCGGCGGCCAGCCGGGGAAGGATCTCCTCGATGACCACCAGTAGCGCGGTCGTGTCGGTTTTGCGACTGTCTCCGTAGCGGCTGGTCTGGACGAGCGACGGCAGGCTGGCCAGCAGCGCCGGCACGTCCGTGGTTTCGGCCGCCCGCCGGCGTACGAGCTCCATCAGGCGGGGTACTACACCGGCCAGACCGGCCTGCAAACACTGGAGGGTGAGATCGGCGAGCGCGCGCACGGAGGTCATACCGGCGGCCTGCTCCCGGCTATAGGCTGCGGCCGCTAGGGCGACGGTATTGCCATAGCTTCCCCGTTCGATAACGAGCAGGCTGAATTCGGGCTGCCACTCCATCAACCATACCTCCTTGAAGCTGCTCAGGCTATCGGGGCCACCGGGCTGGAGCTTTCCCCAACGGATGCCGAGAAGATTCAGCCGGTGCAGGAGGTGGCTCTTCCGCAGGTCGTTAGGCTGGCGTAGATCGATCCCGCCCCGGGGATCGGATTTGGTGGCTTTCAGGTAGTGCTCGCCGGCGGTTTCCCACAATTTGCTCAGCCGGGTCGTCTTCACCTCCGCCCGTAGGTCTTCCAATAGCGGAACGGTGGTTACCCCCGGGGGAACGATACCAACGGTTTCCCCTACCGTGAGTCGTTTACGAATCAAGTCCAGGCGTTCCGGCTTTCCCGCGGCGAGGGTACTCAGCACGGCTTGCTCCAGTTCCCCAATGCCGGGGCAGGCATGATCGCGGAGCGTAGCCAGGGTATTGGCTAGTCCGACCGCTTCGGTGGCCATGGCGGGGCTGGCCTCGAAGCCCTCCTTCCGGAGCAATTGACCGGCCGCGGCCATCCAGCGGTCGACGGCCTGGTCGGGATAATCGAACAGCGTGGCATACCAGGCCGGGGAGGTGACGCCGGCCCCGTAGCCACCTTCGCGGGAAAGCCGGGGGAAGGACCAGGGCACCCAGGCTTGGCTCACCGTCACTTTGGGCAGCCCACGCAACAAGGCCTTGTCGGCGCTGGCGCGCCGGTTGGGGGTGTCCTGCACGGCGGGCGCGTGCCAGGCGCCAACTACTATGGCGATCCGCTCGAAGGGTTCTTTCATGGCCTGGCGAATCTCACCGCGCATGTAGGCTTCCCGTTGCTCGTTCTCGTCGTTGGAGGCTTCGGGGAAGGCGGTACGCAATTCGCCGACAATCCGCTCGATCGCCGAAAAGGTGTCTGCGTTGCTACCGCCGCCACGCTCGAGGGTAGCGTCCCACCAGCTTTCGCTGTCGGGGTAACCGGCCAGTTCGGCCACCAGCGACAGGGGGTCGCTTCGCAACTGCCTCGCCAGTGCTTTACGGGTTTTTCCCGGTACGACCGAGGGCGTATCGGGCTCGTCGGTAGGAAATAGGATGAACTGCTCCGCTTCGCGCACGGCGAGGAAATTCTTTGCCGGCAGGTCGATCGGTCGCACCTCCACCCCCTCCCTAAGGGCCCAGTCGATGGCCTGATATTCCGGACTGAAGCGGGCGAAGGGAAAGAAACTCGCCCGCTCGATGTCCTTGGCGTCGTAGAGTACGAGGGCCAGGGGGGGGCGCATCCCCGGTTGCAACAGCTGCCGTAGCGACGAACGGGAATCCGCAGGCATCTCGACCAGTATCAAATCGGGGTTCCAATCCTCCAGGACGGCCCGCAACCGCCGGGCGGAGCCGGGTCCGTGGTGCCGAATGCCGAAGGTGCGGAGTTGCATGGGACAAAGGTATTGCTTTGGGGGTTGCTCGCCCGCGGCTCGTTGAATGCGTTCACTATGCTGGTCGGCTTCCCTATACTGATCCGGGTGACATTGGCCGGATGCTCCGAGATTTCTTCCCTCAGCTTTTACGGATTCGCTTCGGTCGGGCACGGATTTTAGCCGGATTTTCCCGCATGCCCGGCTTCCAGTAAGGTGAATGCGCTACGCGTGTTCCGGACCTTTCAACGGAGTAGTGGCTACGACACCGCCCGGTGTCATCCTATGTATCTTTGCCTTATGCACACCTCTCCCCTTCACCGCTGGCTCGTCGGGCTGACTTTACTGGCGGTACTGCTCTTCAGCGCGTTTCTGTGGGTGAAGCCGCTGCTGAATATCGGCGGAGGCTATGCCGCGAAACACGCCTGCAGCTGCCATTTTATCCAGGGGCGGGAGTTGGGGGAAATCAGCGATCACGATCTTAATTTCAGTATCCTCGGACAGTTTGCGCTGCGGGAGGCCAACGGCTCGGTATACGCTTCCCTTTACGGCCTGGTCGAACGCCGGGCGCATTTCGTGACGGGAAAGGGATGCGTCCTAATTACCAACAACGATATGGACCTGCCCGATTCCCGTACCGTAGCTGAACCACCGGTGGCGGGGAGCGAGCCCGTTTTATCCGGCACGGGCAGCGCGGGCCTGGAAGCAGCCCTCGATTTCGGCATGCAGCCGGTGCCGGGGGGAGGAGCCAGGGGCATCGTCGTGCTCAAAAATGGCAAGTTGATCGGGGAAAGGTATGCTCCCGGATTCGATCGGGACACCCGCCAGTTAGGCTGGTCGATGACGAAATCCCTCACCGGTATGGCCATCGGCGCCTACCTGGCAGGCCATAAACCGACGACTTCTGCCCCCGCCGCGTTAGCACGTTCCACTGACAACATCTTCCCCGCCATCTGGCAGGACGAGCGAGCCAAGATCACCCTGGCGGATCTGTTGCATATGAATTCCGGCCTGGAATGGAATGAAGGCTACGGCAGTATTACGGATGCAACCGTCATGCTCCACGAAAAATATGATTTCGCCGATTTCGCCCTCCGCCACCAACTGGCAGAGACTCCGGGAACGGTGTGGAATTATTCCAGCGGGACCACCAATATCCTCATGGAATACCTCCGTACCGAGCTGGGAGGCAATCCGGCACTGTATACATTTCTCGATTCCCTTTTCGGCCCCGTTGCCCCTACCCTACTCATCGAGCCGGACCAGTCCGGCCGGCCCGTCGGTAGCAGCTACGGCTGGGCGACTACGCGCGACTGGGCCCGCCTCGGACAATTCATGCTCCAAGACGGCGTCTGGAACGGGCAGCGCCTGCTACCCGCAGGCTGGATCGACTACATGCGGCAACCCGCCGCGGGTAGCGACGAAATCTACGGTGCCCAGCTCTGGCTTCCCGGGCCCGACACCCCCTCTCTGCCCGAGGATGCGTTCATGATGCGCGGATTTCAGGACCAGCGGGTGTTCGTCATTCCCAGTCGGCAACTGGTAATTGCCCGCCTGGGTCACGGAAAGGACAAAGTGACCGATTTCGATGGCCTCATCCGCCGCATTCTGGACGCCGATGAGTGACCACGAGGAGCATCTGCGTAAGTGGAGGCTTATTCTGGGCCAGGATGCTCAGGATGAGGGTGGCGGCCCCAAGCTTCCCGCCCGCGCCCAAAGTATGGACGCCGTACTGGAGGCCCTATACAACAGTGACGACCGCCGGGGCGGACTCGGCCCCTCCAGCCCCAACGTTAATCGCTGGCTCGGCGATATCCGGAAGTACTTCCCCACCGACACGGTGCAAATGCTGCAACGGGATGCCCTGGAGCGGCTGGGCCTGCAGGAGATGCTGCTCGAACCGGAACTACTAAAAACGATCCAGCCAGACGTACACCTGGTAGGGACGCTGCTCAGCCTGAAGAACGTACTTCCCGAGCGCAGTCGGGAAAGTGCCCGGCAGGTGGTCAAGCGGGTAGTGGAGGAAATTGAAAAAACGCTGCGCCAACCACTTCTTCAAGCGCTCAGCGGCAGGCGGCGCCAACAGGCCCGTAACCGCCGCCCCCGGCACAGCGACATTGACTGGCACCAGACCATCCGGGTGAACCTGAAGCATTACCAACCCGAGCACCGCACGGTACTTCCCGTGCAACTGCGGGGGCAACAGCGTAGCCGTACCAGCCTCAAGCACGTCATCCTGCTCGTCGACCAGAGCGGCTCCATGGCCACTTCGGTAGTGTACGCCGGCGTCCTTTCCTGCATTCTGGCCAGCCTGCCAAGTGTGACCACCCACGTCGTGGCGTTCGACACCAGCGTCGTCGACCTCACCGCGGAGCTTCCCGACCCTATCGAACTGCTCTTCGCCCTGCAACTCGGGGGCGGAACCGATATCGGCCGTGCCCTACGCTACGCCGAACAACTCAACGTGGCCCCGCGGGACACTGTATTGGTGCTACTGAGCGATCTCTTCGAGGGAGGGTCGGTACCGAATATGCTGCAGAGCGTACGCCGCCTCGTCCAGAGCGGTCTGACCTTCCTTCCCGTGCTGGCACTCAACGACCAGGGGGCGCCCGCTTACGATCATGACGTAGCGGCGCAACTGACGGAACTGGGGCTCAGACCCTTTGCCTCTACCCCGGGAACATTTCCGGAGACCCTGGCAAGGGCCTTATACGGCTAGAAATGAAGGTCGACGATGCGCAAGCGCTTGTACTTCCCGGTCCGAAACTTTCGCCGGCCGAGTAATTTCACCAGCAGGAACCCCGTGCCGGCGGAAGCAAGCGTTACCAGGGCATCGTCCGCGCTATAGTTCGTCGAGTCGATCTTATCGGTCGCGTAGCCGAGGGCGGCAAACAGCGACCACCCGGCTCCAAAGGTGATCAGGCCATAGCCGAGCCGGGTTGCGATGGTACTACCGCGGTGGACGGCCTCGATATCGTCCAGCATGATGAACCGGTCGTTGATCACCAGCGCCTGAATATCGGGGCGCATTTCCCGGATATACCCTTCCTGCCAGAAATTATCGCCTTCCATCCGGAAGCGCAGCATCTCCCCTTCGTACACCCGGTCGCTTTTCGAATCGGTGAGCTTTTCGAACAGCATAACCCGTTGGGCGTGGACGCAGGAGCAACAGCATAGTACAAACAGGAAAACAAGGGGGCGCATAGGCGGGCGATAGTTCAGGACAAAGACAGCGCGCTGGGGGGTAAAGTTGGTTATTTAGTAGCGACGATGCCGATGATGCGTTTCATTTGATCCGCGTAGGTTGACAGCACCGCACCCAGTTTATCGATCTGCTCCTGGGCTTCCCCGAAGTTTCGCTGCTCGATGGCCTCCCGAACGCCGGGAAAAGTTTTCACGCCGTAACCCGTATAAAAACCGGGGGCGTAGACGTGGTGAACGAACCACGGGCGGCGGGGGAGCCCCTCCTCCCGGGTTAGCTGTCGTTCCAGGTCCATGAATAGGTTATTGAGCCGCTCCCGTTGCGCGTCTGGTTGCTGGGTGGCGGCGTCCGCGCTGTAATCCCCTGCCAACCCGCCGATCCGGGTCAGGCCGTTCTGTAACGGGGCAAAATTCAGATAGGGAACCTCCTCCTTCGGCTTAGGCGCGGAGAAGGCTTCCTTCGGGTCCGCCGCCAGTTCGTAGGCGTTTTCCCGGATCAAACGGTTTTCCCGCGCCGTGCGCTCGCGAATATCGTCGGCCAGTTTCGTGACTTCCGCTCCGTACGCCTTCAGCGTCTCGGCCATGCGCGTGAACTCGAAGGGCAGTACGTCGGCGTTGGCCAGGCGCAGCGTAGTCCGACCGGCTACCTTGACCAGGGCGCCGCCGTAGCTGAAGTCGGGATCCTTGAATCGCTTATAGTGATCGTAAGAATCGTACATCGTGTGGTATTCTCCACCACTACTCTCTCCGCCAAAACCCATGTTGAAAGCAGCGATACCGAGATGTTGGAAGAACGGAGAATAGTCAGACCCGGATCCTAGCGCGGACAGCGGGAAGTCCGTGATGTCTTTACCTTCGGTGGCCTCGGCGGCCTTGCGACGCTCGAATACACTGACGCCAGTTTGGGGATCTTCTACGTCCTTGGTGATCTGACCGAAGAATTTTTCGAGCGTATGCGATCCACCTGCGTTGAGGAAACCCCGGCCGCTGGCGTCCGTATTGATGTAAGCGACCGCCTTTTCCCGGAGCTCGTCGGCGTGGGTTTCCACCCATTCCGTGGAGCCCAGCAACCCGGGTTCCTCAGCTCCCCATGCGGCGTATTTGATGGTGCGCTTAGGCCGCATCCCGGCCTTGGCGAGCTCGCCGACCGCGCGAGCCTCCTCCATTACCGCCACCATGCCGCTGATCGGATCGTTGGCTCCGTGCACCCAGGCATCGTGGTGGTTGCCACGGATCACCCATTCATCCGGGTATTGCTCCCCTTCCAGGGTGGCGATGACGTCATAGGCGGGCGCGAGCTCCCAGTTGAATTCGAGCCCTAGGTGGACCTTCGCCGGCCCGGGGCCGATGTGGTAGGTGATCGGCAGGGCTCCCCGCCAGCTGCCCGGCGCTACCGGTCCGCCGAGTGCCTTCAGCAGCGGCAGGGCGTCGTGGTAGGAAATGGGTAAAACCGGAATTTCGGTCAGCCCTTCGGCTTCGGAGATATCCAGCCGCTCGGCATCTTTGGTAGCCCCGTAGCCCGGGGTCAGTGGGTCGCCGGGAGCACGCGGGAGATCCATCACCGCCCCCCGCTGCACGCCATACTCATTTTTGTAGGCACCGTCGGGGTAGGTCGCCCCCTGGTAGTAGCCGTCATCTTCGGGGTCGGAATACAGGATACAGCCGATCGCTCCCTTTTCGGCCGCCACTTTCGGTTTGATGCCGCGCCAGGAGCCCTGGTACTTAGCGATCACGATCTTACCCGCCACGTCGATGCCCCTTCTCTCCAGTTCCTCGTAGTCGGCGGGGACGCCGTAGTTTACGAAGATCAATTCAGCGGTTACGTCCCCATCGATGGAAAAGGCATTGTAGGGGGGCAGGGCCGCTTCCGTCTGCTCGGTAGCCGCGTCGCCTTCCACCGGGGGTTCCTGTAGCATGGCGGTGTAGGGAGTCGGCTCCAATAATTCGAGCTTGCGCACTTTGGGAGTTGGGAAGAGTACGTCAAAGCGTTCCACTTGCACCTCGTACCCCCAGGACCGAAATTTTTCCGCCAGGAAGTCCACTACCTGTTTATCGTAGGGCGAGCCTACGTGATGGGGTTGGGCCGTCATGTACTGCATCCATTCGTCCAGGTTGCCGGGCTTAACCTTGGTATCGAATTGACTTTCCAGCGCGCGCTGTTTGGCGGCCGACGCTTCCGTAAAGCCCATCAGCGGGGCGGGGGACTGACCTAGCAAGCAAGCACCGAAGAGGAGCGGCAAGCAGGTTGAAAGAACGGTTTTCATCGGCGGGGGATTGAGCTGACAAAATAGCGAAATTGGTAACACCCGGTGCGGGTGGGGTCGTCGGACCGGTCTTCCCCCGACGAGAAGTCGCCCGACGAGTGGTCGTCCAACGAGAAGTCGCCCGACGAGTGGTTGCCCGACGAGAAGTCGTCCAACGAGTGGTCGTCCAACGAGAAGTCGCCCGACGAGTGGTTGCCCGACGAGAAGTCGTCCAACGAGAAGTCGCCCGACGAGTGGTCGTCCGACGAGAAGTCGTCCGACGACTACGGAAGGTAACATCACCCTCCCGACCCCCCGCCATCACGACCGGAAAGCACCCCTCATCCCCAGTGCATAGCACGGGGTCTACCAGAAATGCCTGTTTCTCGTTATGTTTGTCTTACCGGCCCGCCGGAGTCGATCGCCCTACCTACTCACTACGTACAACCAAGCCAAATGCTCCGTCTACTCCTGCCCGCTCTCTTGTTTACCGTCCTGCAATCCTGCGGCGACAGCGGTGCT
Source organism: Neolewinella xylanilytica (assembly GCF_002934605.1). Taxonomy (GTDB): domain Bacteria; phylum Bacteroidota; class Bacteroidia; order Chitinophagales; family Saprospiraceae; genus Neolewinella; species Neolewinella xylanilytica. Next base: position 558,599 of record NZ_PTJC01000006.1, on the reverse strand, counting down.
ACCGCTCCCGAAGGAAAATCCGACGTCGAGCTCCGCGCCCACGCCGACAGCCTCGCCCGGCAAACCATCATCATCGACGGTCACGTCGACCTACCCTACCGGTTAAAGGTCAATAACTTTCGCCTGGAGCGGGAAATGCTCGGTATTCCCGTGGAAACGAACGAAGGGGACTTCGACTACGTCCGCGCCGTGGAAGGCGGACTGGATGCGCCCTTTATGTCCATATACATTCCCGCCCGCCTCCAGGAAGAAGTCGGCGGCTCCCCCGCCCTGGCGGACAGCCTGATCGATATGGTCAAGGGCATCGTCGAGGCCCACCCCGACAAATTCGCCCTCGCCACCAGCCCCGATGACGTGGAAAAGAATTTTGCCAACGGGATCATGAGCCTGCCCTTGGGCATGGAGAACGGAAGCCCCATCGAAGACAAGCTGGAACGGGTCGAGGAATATTACGACAAAGGGATCCGCTACATCACGCTGACCCACTCCAAGGACAACCTGATCTCGGATTCCAGCTACGACACCACGGCCATCAACGGCGGCCTCAGTCCCTTCGGGGAAGCGGTCGTTCGCGAAATGAACCGCGTCGGCATCATGGTAGACGTCAGCCACATCAGTGACTCGGCGTTCTGGGACGTGATGGAAATTACCGAGGTTCCGGTTATCGCCAGCCACTCCTCGGTTCGCCACTTCACGCCCGATTTCGAGCGCAACATGAACGACGAGATGATTAAACGCCTGGGCGAGAACGGCGGCGTCATCCAGATCAACTTCGGCTCCACCTTCCTCGACGGTGCGCTGCGCTCCCGGCAGGATAGCCTGCGCGAGGAGTTCATGGCCCGACTCAACCAACGGGGGTACGCAAACGGATCGGAGGAGGCGGATGCCCTGGCCGATAGTTTCCAGATCGAAAATCCTACCCTCTATTCGGACGTCGAAATGGTGGCCGACCACATCGACCGCGTTGTCCAGATCGCCGGTATCGACCACGTCGGCCTCGGATCGGACTTCGACGGCGTGGGCGACAGTCTACCCACCGGCCTCAAAGACGTGGCCGACTATCCCAACCTGATTTATGCCCTGCTCAAGCGCGGCTACTCCGACGAAGACATCAAGAAGGTGCTTTCCGGTAACGTGCTCCGCGTATGGCGGGCCGTAGAGGCCGCCTCCTCTGCCCGCGGCTAACGAACAAGGACACACCCGGCCGTACGCCCGTTTACCCTATCCTTGGGAAAGGATCCCATCCAGCTGAACGAGCAATTTCCGCATCTTCCGCTCGATGGCGGCGTAGGGCATGGCTTCCTTGCCGGTGTACATAAAAAGAAGATGGCACTGCAGCTGTTCGGTGGTACACCGCTCCTGCGTCCCCGCAAAAACGGCCTTGTTCAGCCGATAGGCCTCCAGCATCCTGCGCTTTAGCAGGTTGCGCCGGACCGCGGATTTGAAGCGCTTCTTCGGAACGACGAAGGCCGCCCGGACGCCGAAGGGCATCTCTCCACCCGCTTCCCGACGGTACAGCACCCGAAGCGGATAAGCCGCCACCGACCGGCCGTCGGGGCCGAATAGCTGCCCGATGCTGCGCCGCGATTTAAGACGTTCGGTAGAAAAATGGCGTTGCGACATAGGTCCGGTGGGTTAGTGGGTCAATGAGCGAACTTGCGACCCCGGCTTCCCGTTGAAATAGCGTAACAAAAACGAAAGAAATTATGACTAAGTCACCTAGCAATAACATCAAAAAAGCCGCCCTCGATACCCCGACCGACCTGAAACCGGAAGGCGTAAAGAAAATCACCGAAGCCATCAATCCCCTGGTGGCCGACCTTATCGCCCTGTGGGTAAAGACCAAAAATTACCACTGGCACATGTCGGGTCGCCACTTCCGCGACTACCACCGCATGCTCGACGTACAGAGTGAGGAACTGCTGGAAACCGTAGACCCCCTTGCCGAACGCGTACGTAAGCTTGGTGGGAAGACCATTACCAGCCTGGCCCAGATCGTCAAGCTGACCAACGTCGTTGACAATGACGAAGCGCAGATCGCCCCCCGCGACATGCTGCTCGACCTGATGCAGGAGAATAAGAAGATGGCCCACAACCTCCGCGAAGCTCACGATATCTGCGAGGAGAACGAAGACATCGGCGGTGCCAGCCTGATCGAGGACTACATCAACCAAACGGAGCGCCGTACCTGGTTCCTTTTCGAAGCTACCCGCGAAGTGGAAACCGGTAACGCCCCCGCTAACGACGGCAAGAAGAAGTAATGTTTTCTGGCCGCAAACAGAAAGCCCCGACTCGGTTCTCCGAGTCGGGGCTTTTTTTGGGTGCGAGGCTCTGGTTGCTGGGTGCTATGTGCTAGTTTCAGGGTACTGGTTGCCGAGACATTCGGTCCCACCTCTATGGAAGATTTAACCAACAACCAGTAACCAGCAACCAGTCCTCCCCTACACATCCACCTTGGCGTACTTGGCGTTAGCTTCGATGAAGGCACGGCGGGGGGGCACCTCGTCGCCCATCAGCATGCTGAACACGCGGTCGGCCTCGGAGCTTTCCTCGATGGCGACCTGCTGCAGCATGCGGGTGTCGGGGTCCATGGTCGTCTCCCAGAGCTGGGTGGCGTTCATTTCGCCCAGACCTTTGTACCGCTGCACCTTCACGGCACCATCGTTTTCACCCTTGCTGTAGTTGGCAATGGCCTCGCGGCGTTCCTCCTCGGTCCAGCAGTAGCGGAACTGCTTGCCCCGGCGTACCTGGTACAGCGGCGGCTGGGCGATGTAGACGTATCCGCCGGCCACGAGGGCGTGCATGTAGCGGAAGAAGAAAGTCAGGATCAGCGTTACGATGTGGCTACCGTCGACGTCGGCGTCACACATGATGATGATCTTGTGGTAGCGCAGCTTTTCCAGGTTCAGTACCCGTTCGCCGTGCTGGCCCTCGACGATGCTCACGCCCAGGGCGGTGAACATGTTTTTGATCTCCTCATTCTCGTAGATCTTGTGCTCCATGGCCTTTTCCACGTTCAGGATCTTACCGCGAAGGGGCAGGATCGCCTGGAAAGCGCGGTTGCGCCCCATCTTGGCGGTTCCACCGGCCGAATCGCCCTCGACGAGGTAGATCTCCGACCCTTCCGGGTCCTTGTTGGAGCAGTCGGCCAGTTTGCCGGGCAAGCCGGTACCGGTAAGTACGTTCTTGCGTTGTACCATCTCCCGGGCCTTGCGGGCGGCGTGGCGGGCGGTGGCGGCGATAATCACCTTGTCGATGATGCGCTTGGCTGCATCGGGATTCTCTTCGAGCCAGTGGCCGACGCTCTCGCCGACCGCGCGGCTGACGATGCCCGTGACCTCGCTGTTGCCGAGTTCGCCCTTCGTCTGCCCCTTGAACTGCGGTTCCGGCACTTTCACGGAAACGACGGCGGTAAGTCCTTCGCGGAAATCCTCCCCGCTGACTTTGAACTTCAGCTTTTTAAATAGGCCGTTATCGTCGCCGTACTTGGTGAACAGGCGGTTGACGGCCCGGCGGAAACCGTTCACGTGGGTACCGCCCTCGCGGGTCTTGATGTTGTTGACGAAGGAGTAAATGTTCTCCTGGTAGGTGGTATTGTACTGCATGGCCACCTCTACCTCTACGTTGTCTTCCGTGGACTTGACGTAAATGGCTTCCTCGATGAGGTCCTGTTTGCCTTCGTCAAGGTATTTGACCATTTCGGCCAAACCGCCTTCGCTGTAGAATTCCTTGCGCAGGTGCTTACCGTCCTCGTCGGTCTGCCGCTCGTCGGTGATACTCAGGTACAGGCCGCTGTTCAGGAACGCCAGCTCCTGCATGCGGTTGGCCAGCGTCTCGTACTTGTAGACCACCGATTCGAAGATGGTCGTGTCCGGGGTGAAGTTGATCGTCGTACCCGACTTTTCGGCTTCTCCGACAACGTGGACCTCGTTCTGCGGCTTTCCCTCGCTATAGTCCTGCTGGTAGATCTTGCCGCCTCGGTGGACGGTCGCCCGCAGGTGACTGGACAGCGCGTTCACACAGGAAACGCCGACCCCGTGGAGACCACCGGATACCTTGTACGTGTCCTTATCGAATTTACCCCCCGCGTGGAGGATCGTCATGACGACCTCCAGGGCCGATTTACCGAGTTTAGCGTGGTTTTCTACGGGAATGCCCCGGCCGTCGTCCTGGACGGTGATGGAGTTATCCGGGTGAATGATCATATCGATGCGGCTACAGTAGCCGGCGAGGTGCTCGTCGATCGAGTTGTCGACCACCTCCCAGACGAGGTGGTGCAGGCCCCGCGTATCCGTGCCGCCGATGTACATACCGGGGCGTTTGCGGACGGCCTCGAGGCCTTCCAGTGCGGTAATATTATCCGCACCGTAGTCGCCGCGATTGGCCGGTTCGTTATTCTTTGTCATACCAACAAAAGTACAAAAATTGTGCCAGCTTTCCTAGGTAATCGGCGACATTGAACCGGCATTTTGCGCCGGGGCGCGGGTAGCGGAAAAACCAGTATTTGCCGGCCTTTCCCCTACCCTAGCGCAACTTTAGCATCCGCCGGTACGTCTCGACCATTTCCCGCTGCGGAGCTCCCCGTTGGTACATTCGGAAAAGGCGAAGATTGGCCCACTGGACCCGCAGCCAACCGTTGGCGTGGTATTTCCGATCGGAGACCACGATCGCACGCGGAATCACCCGGAATGGCAGCTGCAAGCGCCGCGCCCGCTGAATGATGTCGTAATCCTCCATAATGTCCATATCCGCATCGAATCCGCCGAGTTGCTCCCACGCGCTCCGGGCGACGAACAGCGACTGATCCCCGCCCCGGCAGGCCAGCCCCCCAAAGCGGGTGAAAAAGGCATTTACGGCAAGCAGGGGATTTTCCGAATCGAAGCGGAACCGATAACAGCCCATCGGCGACCCGTCGGCCACGCTCCGACGAATATCGGTGTAGAACCCCCGCGGGGGCCGGGTATCCGCGTGGACGAAGTAATAGACGTCGTCGGGGTCATCGTGCAGGGCCGCCGCTTCGTTCATCTGGCGCCCACGGCCCGTTGCGGCACAGGCCAGATAGCCTACCCGGCCCGACCGGCGTACAACCTCCTCGGTATCGTCCGTACTCCCCCCGTCGGCCACGGTGATGCTGCCCCGGCCATTCAGCTCGTCGAGCAGGTAAGGTAGTAGCCGGCGGAGTTGGTCCGCCTCATTCACGACCGGAATGACAATGTGGAGCCGCATAGTAGATTAGTCGGATGTAAGGCAGGTACGAAGGAGCGGAAGATAGTGGATCAGTCGAGGCGGTAATACCCCGTTTTGAGGTACGCTCCCTCCAGAAAACCGATCGGATGGTCGGTATCGTGGAAGGTCTTTTCCAGCAGCCGGTAAGTCCGGCCACTCTTCTTCAGCACCCGCTCCACCGTTGCGAAAAAATCGTCGGCACTTACCCGCGCCGAACAGGACGCCGCCACCAGCACCCCGCCCGGGCGCACCAGCGGCACCGCCAGCGTATGAATGCGCCGGTAAGCATCGAGGGCGCCGCGCACCTCCTTCTCCCGCTTGGCGAAACTCGGCGGATCAACCACCACGATCCCAAAATCCTCCTTCCGTCGGGCGATCTGCTCCAGCTCCTGGAAGGCATCACCCGCTACGGTTTCGTGCCGGGGGTCTTCCCCGAAGTTGAGCGCCACATTTCGCCGGGCAACCTCCAGGGCCGGTCCGCTGATGTCGAGGCTCACCACCCGGTAGGCACCGCCGGCCAGGGCGTGAACGCTAAATCCTCCCGCGTAGCTGAATACGTCGAGTACGTCCTGGCCTTCGGACAACTCCCCCACCCGCTTCCGGTTGTGGCGGTGGTCGAGGAAGAAGCCGGTTTTGTGGCCTTCGAGTACGTTGGCGTAAAACTTCAGATTGTGCTCGCGGAAGGTAATTTCCGGCTCGGGGAGCGATCCGGCCAGCAACGCGCCGTCGCGGTAGTCAGCCTGCGGCGATACCAACCGGGCCAGACGGAGCACGGCCGTGTCCACCTTCGCCGTGCGCAGCACCAACGGGTAAAGGATTTCCAGGTACGGGAACCACGCCGGCGTGTAGAGCTTAATGACGGCCACGTTGGCGTAGACATCCACGATCAACCCCGGGAAGCCGTCGTTCTCGCCGTGCACCAGGCGGTAGCCATCGGTATTCAGCTTCAGCAATGGCAGCCGAAGCTTGCGGGCCGCCTTCAGTCGTTCGGCGAAGAAGGCTTCGTCGATGCGGATCCCGCCCCCGGCGTGGAGCACCCGGATCCGGATGGGCGATTCCGGATCGTAAAGCCCCACCCCGATGCAGCGATCTTTCTTCCGGTCGAAAATAATGGCGAGGTCGCCCGGATTGCCGTCGCCCTTAACCGACTCTACCGCCCCGTCGAACAGCCAGGGGTGGCCGGCGCGGAGGATACGTTCACCCTGGGGGGTAAGGCGGGTGGCTAAGCGGGAGGGGGAATGGTCGGGCAAGCTAGGGGGAGCGGAATGTGGTTTGCGGCCGGCAAATATAGTCCTAATTTGCCGGGGTATGCGCACCTTCCTGCACAACGTTTACCGCTCCTTTCCCATCCAGCTCCTGCTGCTGCACCTGCGTACGAATACCCTACTGCTGACCCTGTGGCTCCTCCTGCTGTTCATGATGGCCGGCCTGCTCGGACCTCGCCTGGGCTTGCAGTATCTTTTTCTGGACCCGGAATACCTCGGCGAGACGGGCTATTTCTCCTTTCTCATCGTCGGGGTGGCTTTCGGCTTCTTCACCATGAGCTGGAACCTGAGCACCTACCTGTTGCTGGGCGGCTACTTCAACTTTCTCGCCAGCCTGACGCGCCCCTTCCTTAAGTTTTGTATCAACAACGCCCTGCTGCCCCTGGCTTTCCTGCTTACTTACTGGGTGTTGCTCCTCCGCTTTCATCCGCTGGGGGAGGGCGCCGGAGCGCAGGTGCAGGGTATTACCGGCCTGACGATCGGCCTGGCCCTGAGCCTTTTCCTGTATTCGATCTACTTCAACCTCACCAACCGCGACATCGCCTATTACACCGGCTACCGCGAGCCTCCCCCCAATAAGGGACCGAGCGACCCGGCCGAAAAATTCTACCGGCCGGTTCGCGGCACCCCCCTCGGGCCCCAAATCGTCAATCAGTACGATAACCCCTTCCAAGTACGCTTCTACCTCAATACCCGGCTCCGCCTGCAACGGGTGCGCTCGGTAGCCCACTACGACACCGCCATCCTGCGCAACATCTTCCGGCAGAACCACGTGAACGCCCTGATCCTGCAGTTCGCCTCGATCATGATCCTCGTGATCCTGGGTCTCATGATCGACTGGCCTACCTTCCAGCTTCCGGCCGGTGCCAGTTTTTTTATTCTCTTCAGCCTCTTCGTGTCCATCGTTGGGGCGGTCAGCTACTGGTTTGCCAACTGGCGGCTGCCGCTGTTGATCCTGATGTTGGTAGGCGTCAATTTCCTCACCAGCACCCCCTTTTTCGACCATGGCAACCAGGCCTACGGGCTCAACTACGACACCAACGCCCCGTACACCCTCGATACCCTTTACGGCCTGTACCACCCCGATACCCTGCGGACCGATATCGACCGTACCACCGCCATCCTCGACCGCTGGCGGGCCAAGCAACCCACCGGTAAGCCCAAGCTGGTCATTCTCTGTGCCAGCGGCGGCGGACTCACGGCCTCGCTTTGGGCTACCCACCTCGCTCAGAGTATTCAGGAATGCAGCGGCGGCCGGCTACTGGAGTCTACCGCCCTCATCACGGGGGCCAGTGGCGGCATGCTCGGCCTGGCCTACGTCCGGGAACAATACCTGCGGGAGGCTTCCTTTCGCCAGGACAACTTTCGCCGCCTCGAAGACGTCAGCAACGACCTCCTGAACCCCGTCGCCTTTTCGATCGTCAGCAACGACATCTTCCTCCCTTTCCGGCGGGTACGCGTCGGCAACCAAACCTACCGCCGCGACCGCGGCTATGCCTTCGAAAGAGCGTACAACACGGCCACCGGTTTTCAGCTGGACCGCCCCATCGCAGCGTACCGCGATCCGGAAGCCACGGCCGAAATCCCCTTGCTCTTCGTGACGCCCAGCATCGTGGAAGACGGCCGACGGATGGTGATCTCCCCCCAGGGCGTCAGCTACATGATGGCGCCGCCCGTCACCCGCCGCAGCGACGTACCCCTCGGGCCCGACATGGTCGACTTCGGCCGCCTACTCGCCCGGCAAGAGGCCGACAGCCTCCGCATGAGTTCCGCCCTGCGAGCCAATGCCTCCTACCCCTACGTCCTCCCCCAGGTAAGCCTGCCCACCGAGCCCCTCATCCGCCTCATGGACGCCGGCTACCGCGACAATTACGGCATCACCTCCGCCGTCCGCTTCATCCACGTCTTCGAAGACTGGATAGCGGCGAACACCTCCGGCGTTGTGCTCGTCCAGATCAGTGCCTTCCGCGACCAACTGATCCCAGACGACGGCCGCCGTGGCGTCATCTCCGGACTGTTCAGCCCCCTCGGGGTCGCCGGTAACATTCTCGGCCTCCAAATCCTCGACCAGGAGGAATTGCTCGCGGGGGTCTACCGCAGCCTGGGTCCGGGCAAGTTTCAGCTCTTTCGCTTCAACTACCAACCCCGCGAAGACGACCCCCTCCGCACCTCGGTCTCCCTCCACATGACCGATTTCGAACGCACCCAGGTCCTGCGCGCTTTCGACGACCCCCTCCTCCAACAACAGGTAGATCGCCTCATCACCCTCCTCCACTAAAGCCGCAGGCCACCAAGCGAACGCAGTGCGCACTAAAGCCGCAGGCTACTAACCGAACGCAGTGCGCACTATATTTACCCCATGTCCCAGCCCATCACAAGAGTCAACCGCCTGGAGCGCGAGCTCCACCTGCGTCAGCTACAGGTGCGGCGTCTGCTGCAGATGACCCAGGCCATCAACAACAACGTCTCGGCCGAGGATCTTTTTCAGATGTACCGGGCATTCCTCCGCCAGGAGCTTGGCGTCAACGAAATGGCCCTCTTCGTCCGGGAAAACGACCGGGACGAAGAATGGCGGCTGGCCATCTCGCTGGGGCTGGACAACGTCGAACTCCCCGAGGGGACGGATTACAGCCAGGAGCTAATGGACCTGAAGCGAGCGGTCAACATCGACGAGCCCGACCATCCGCTCTTCCGCCACTTCGAGCACGTAGTCCCGGTACTCCATAAGGAACGCCCCATCGCCTTCATCCTCATCGGTAGCTTCAGCGACGAAGACGATATGTACGAACGGGTACAGATCATCACCACCATCAGCAACGTAATCGCCGTAGCCATCGAGAACAAGCGCCTCTTCCGACGCCAACTCGAGCAGGAGCGGCTGGAGGCCGACCTCGACCTCGGCGCGAAGGTGCAGCATATGCTCATCCCGAAGGACTTGCCCGCCAACGACTTCTACGAGCTCAGCGCCATCTACCGCCCCAAACTCGGGGTGGGCGGCGATTACTTCGATTTCCGGGAGTTCACGGACGGGAAGCTGGTCTTCTGTATCGGCGATTTCACCGGCAAGGGCGTCAGCGCCGCCTTGCTCATGGCCAATTTCCAGGCCAACTTCCACACCCTCATTCGCAAGCGGACCGACCTGCACGACTTCGTAGCCGAAATCAACGAAAGCGTCTACCGCATCACCAACGGAGAACGTTTCGTCACCTTTTTCGTAGCCGAGTACGACCGGGTAGCCCACCAGCTCCGCTACGTCAATGCCGGTCATCCACCCGCGGTCCTCGTCAGCGAAAACAGTTTTCAGCTCCTGGATAAGGGCACCACGGTACTCGGATCCATCGAAACCCTGCCCATGCTCGAAGTGGGCGTGGTGGACCTCCCCCCGCAGGCGCTTATCGTTACCTACACGGACGGGCTGACCGATCTGCAAAGCGTCGCCGGGGAAATGTTCGAGGAGGAGATCCTACATCAGTTCGCCCGCCGGCAGTACTATCGCTCGGCACAGGTCTTCAACGAGAACCTGCTGGCACGGCTGGAAGACTTTCGGCAGGAAATGTCATATCCCGACGATCTAACTATCCTTACCTGCCGGATTTTTGGCGAGTAATCCAGAACGAAAGCCGGCGTTTGATCGTTCCCCTAGGTAAGATGAAGGATAAAACGATCGCGGCGATCCTGGCTTTTTTCGGGGGTATCATCGGCCTTCAGCGCTTTTACCTCGGACAGAAAGGCATGGGCATGGCGCACCTCTTTTTTTTTGTGCTGGCCGTCTCCGCGGGACCTACTCCCTTCACCGTCATGCTCATTTCGCTGGCGGCTATTTTCGGTATCATCGACTCGATATCCTTCCTGTCGATGGACGACCGGGAATTCGACCTCAAGTATAACCAGCCAATGGCGCAGACCTCCACCGTCGGAGATTCCGCCCACCAACGGCAACAATTTGGTACCATGACCGACCGGGAAAGACGGTTCCAGCAACGGCAACGCGAACGAGCCGAGAAAGAACGGGAGCGCGTCCGTCAGGCCAAGGAGCGCAACAATCAGCGTACCGAACCGCCCACGACCACCGGTCGGCAAAACCAGGCGAAACAGGACCCGGGTCGTGGCGATCGGGAACGCGGCGTATTTTATTTCAAGGATTTTGAGTACCAACGGGCCATCGAGGCGTTTCAGAAAGCACTAACCAAAAACCCACGCGACGTAGCCTCTCACTTCAATATCGCCTGCGCCTACTCGGTAGAGGAAGAAGCCGACCGGGCTTTCTACCACCTGGATCGGGCCGTCGCGCTGGGTTTCGACGATTTCGACCGGATCCGCACCCACGACAGCCTGGCCTACCTGCGGATTCAGAACGCCTATCCACAATTCGCCCGTAATCATTTTCGCTTAGCCTCCGCTTCCCCCCAACCTGCTCCCAACTTCGAGGATCCCCTCGTCGAAAAAAATCAGGATGATGCACCCCACGAGCCACCCGTCACCGACGAGTTGCTCGATCAACTCCAACGACTAGCCTCCTTGCGTGAAAAAGGGCTGCTCACAGAGGTGGAGTTCGCCACGCAAAAACGAAGACTACTCGGCTAGATTTTATTCCCTACTTTCCCTCCCGATGACTGCTGACTTCCTGATTACCGACTCCATCGTTCCCCTGCGCCCTTCCGATACCGGCGAGGAAGCCCTTGGCATAATGAACGAGTTTTATATCCGCCACTTACCCGTAGTAGAGGGCGCGAAGCTAGTCTCCGTCATCTCCGAAAACGACGTGCTCGATGCCGATCCCGAAGATTCGGTCGGCAACTACCGCACCCCCCTGCTCCCGCCCTCCGTGTTTCCGGACGATCACCTCTACGATGTCATGCGCCAATTGGTGGAGAACAATCTTACCGTGGTACCCGTCATCAACCGGGAAGGCGAATACATCGGTATGGTCACCGGGGAAGACCTGTTGCGGTTCTTCGCAACGTCCAGCACCTTCAGCGACCCAGGGTCCATCGTGGTGTTGGAAATGGCCCGCCAGGATTACAGCCTCGCCGAGATCGCCCGCATCGTGGAAAGCGATAACGCCATCATTCTCAGTTCTTTCGTTCGCAGTGACGTGGATACCAACCAGGTGGAAGTAACTCTCAAGCTCAACAGCCAGAGCATCGCGGGCACCATCGCCACCTTCGAGCGTTTCAAGTACCAGGTAAAGGCAAGCTTCAACGAGAAGCAGCTACAGGATACGCTCCGGGAGCGCTTCGATAGCCTGATCAACTACCTGAACGTCTAAAAGCTGCCGCTCAGCAGCACCCGAAACTGGATATCGTTCGTGTCGGCGGAGAATACGTCCCGGGTCAGCCGGTACGCCGCCTCCACCCCCACCGTGATCAGCTGGGCGTTCAGCCACACGTTATCGAAGTAGAATTGTCCGCCCACGCTTTGCTCGTCGAAGGTTAACTCCTCACGGAAGTCCAGCCGAAACTGACTGTAATCGTAAAAGACGTTCAGTCGGACCCGCTTGAAGTAGGTGATTCCCAGAATTCCCAAGTCCGGATACAGCAGGGGAAGCTGGTAATTGGCCCCGAGCCGGTACACCCCGTCGTTCAGCGGCGCGGTGAATCCCCGGGCGTAGCGGAAGACATCCGGATACTGATACAGGTTCACCGCCGACTCCGATTGCGCGTCCACGTCCAGCCGGATCCCATGGGTCCGAAAGATGCCGGGTAAGTAAAAGGAAGAGCGGACAAGCAATCGCTCGCCGGCGGCAACATCGCCCAGCGCCCGGTCGTAGACGACCGAAGCACTGGCTCCCAAATGGGGCTGAACCTGCCGGAATGCCGTACGGCGCAGGGAGCTGAACCGCAACCCCAAACTCAAATTCCCGAAGTCGGGCGGTAGCGTCCCTTCCTCCAGGTCCTGAATGCTGTAATATTGGTAGCCCACCGAAGGCACCACCGTGGTCGTCGTGTTCCCTTCCACCCACTGCAGGGGTAGGCTTATGGTGGGGCCGACCGTGAGTTGGTTAAATTCCTGGCCGTAGAATTGCAAGCTATCGGTCCGGTCCGCCTGCACCGTCGTATTGCGGTCGCGGTACTGTCCCTCCAGCGCGATCACCGGAAATAGCCCGCCGTAGGTCAGGTTCACGCCCCCGGCGTAGCGGTCTTCGTTGAAGTTGTATTCGCCGGATACCGTCATCGCGGCCGTATTCAGGGCGTTGCCGAATTCCACCGCCACGCCCGGAGTCACGTAGCTCCCGTTGAAGGACCAACTGTGCAGCTTGATGCCGCCGAGGGTGTTGGAAAAATTCGAGGTCGGGTAATCGTTCACCACCAGGTCGACCGGCAAATTAGCGGATTCGGCGGCAAAGGCAGCCGGGCGTTCGAAAATTCCGGCGGTAATGTCGTCACCTGAAGTGCCGCTCACCTCCTGATCCGACGGTACCAGCCGGTGCAAGCGTTCGCCCTGCGGTGTCGGGGTGGCATAGTAGAGGGTATCCCCCGCCAGGTGCGGAAAGTATGCGCCGACCGCCACGTTCGTGAGTTGGCGGCGCACGCCGGTTACGGGATCCAAAGTGTAAACGTTATCCACGCCGCTACGGCCGCTGACGTACACTAAGCGACCGTCGGCGGCCACGTCCAGCATATCAATGGGGGCGACGGAGCGCGGGAGCACGGTTTCGATCACATCCGATGTCGGATCCCAGGCCGCGATCGCCACGCCGTCGTAGTCCTGTCCGAGGAAGTAAACCCGCTCGCCGTCCGCGGAAAAGACCGGCCAAGCGACATTGTTCTCCGCTACTTCGATCCGCTGCAGCACCGTCCCGTCGGAGGCGTCGAGAATGCGCAGTTCGGGTCCGCCGGCCAGGGCTTCGTACCAGACGGCCGCCAGTCGTTGTTGATCCGGGCTGAAGGAGGCGGAAACGTAGTGGCCCCCTTCCGTTAGTTTCCGCTGGCGACCGGTACGCAACTCGTAAACGACGAGGTCCGAATAGTTCTGGTTCGTGTAGCGGGGGTTCTGGGCGTACTCCGTCCAGAGGGCGAAACGGTCGGACAGGGCCAACCACGGTTCGCGCTGGATACCCGGGTGGGTGATGATGCGATCGATCGCGCCGACTTCCACCACGGCCGGTAGTTCCCGGTAACTGGTACGCAGGGCCAATAGGCGACCGCGATCGTCCACGAAGGGGAAACGGTAATTCCGGATGTCCTTATCACCGCCGGCAACCGGCTCTCCCGCTACGAGGGGCCGCCTGGTCGCCAGGGCGCTGTCCTGCAACCGCTCCAGGTCGAGCATCGTGGTCAGGTAGAGCTCGCGGGTAGACAGGTCGGTGCGCCGTTGCAGGGCCCGGCTGAAAGGATACAACAGACTGCGGTAGGCGGCCCCCTCCTGGAGGACCGGTTTCCAGACGTCATTGCCGAACCGCTCGCGGGCGTAAGTGGTCATGGCGTAGCCGTAGACGTAGTGGCTCGGCACGAGGCTTCGGAAACTGCCGTTGCGGGCCTTGGCGTAGGGGTGGACGATGTTGTTACGAAGCAGGGCCCGCAGTTCGCTACTGAAGGCCGGGGTACGACCGCGACCGCCGGCGGTGAGGGCGGTTTCGGCTACCACGGCGTCGCCCTCCGTGAACCAGTTCGGCGTGGCGATACCGCTCAGGGCCATCCAACCGATCTGGCCCTGCAGAATACTGGCCAACCGGGTAAGGCCGCGCCGCTCGTTGCTGGTCTGCTGCACGTGGCGGAATTCGTGGATGGAGAGCAGGTCGACCCAGTCCGTGTTACTGAGCTGGCTGAGGCGTTGTGGCGGCGTGGGGTAGAACTCCGAGCGGAAGGGCGCCAATCCCACGTAGCCGTTCACCGTCATATTCGGGGTTTGGAGTACGAGGTCGAAGTCGAAAAGCCGGTCGCCCACGCTGCGGTTATGGTCGACCGCCAGCTTATCGACCAGGCTGGCCACCCGACGGGCCCGGGTTTCGTAACCGGCCGGAAAGATTACCCGCACGTTTTCCGCCCGCAGCTGCTGCCAGTCGATCTCCGGCGGGTGAAGGCCGATATCCTGGGAACTGACCGCCCAGGGCAGCAGGGTAAGGAGCAGTAAGGGGATACATTTCATGCGACGGGCCGGTTTGCCGCTGCAATATTGCCTAAATCCTTGGCTTTTGCCCGAGCTGGCCCGTCCGCTATCACCGGTCTGTCGGTTGGGCTCCCTACACGACAGCCGGCAGCGGGTCCGGCGGTCCTACCGGCTGTTGCGGAGCCAATCCACCAACGGGGAATGCACGAAATCACCCACCAAACCACCCTACCCGTTGACTTTTGCGTTGCTCCTGCGTTTGCCGCAATAAATCCATCCACCACGATTTGAATAACCCACCCATTCAACGCATCGCTCCCGGCGCCTTTAAGGCCGAGACCCACTGGTATCCGAAGGCGCTGAACGCCACCATCCACCCGATGGTGAGTTTCTTCCTGAACCTGGACCGCGAGCGGATGGTCAGCAGGTACTGCCACCTCAACCCCCTGGTCGACCCCGACGGGCTGCGGGAGGTGCTCACCTACCAGTGCAAATACTTCCTCTGGGGCGGGGCCGACCTCATCAACGCCACCACCGCCCAGGGCCGCCGCCGAATGGTCATCATCGAGAACAACAGCTGCCCCTCCGGGCAGAAGAGCATGCCGCTCACCGACGACCACCAGGAGGAAGGCGGCTACCGGGTGCTGGTGGAGCGCACCTTCAAGCCCATGGTCGAAAAGCGGCAGACCAAGCGGGAGGGACGGCTGGCGGTGATTTACGACAAAAACCCCATGGAAGCGAGTGGCTACGCCGCCGCCATCGCGGATGCCTTCCAGGAAGAAGTCCTCTACATCTGCGATTACTACAACGCCCCCGAGCGGCACCTCAAGACCGAAGACGGCTGGCTTTACGCCCGGTACGAAGGCGAATGGGTGCGCCTCCGGGCCGTCTTCCGCTACCTGACGCAGCGGCCGTGGACCCGCCTCCCCCTCAATTCAAAAACGCGGATCCTGAACCCCATCGTCACCTGCCTGGCCGGCGGACGGAATAAGATGGTCGCCGCCAAGGCCTACGATTTATACAATGGGGAGATCCGGAAGTACGGACTCAAGATCCACACTCCGGAAACGATCTGGGACGTCACTCGCAACGAAATCCCCCTTTGGGTGGCGAAGCTCGGTGGGCAGGCCGTGGTGAAGGTGCCCTACAGCAACGCCGGGCAGGGAGTCTACACCATCACGAACCAGACGGAACTCGACGCCTTCATGGCCGAAGAAATCGATTACGAACGCTTCATCGTGCAGAGCCTCATCGGCAACTATGGCTGGAGCTCCACGGGGGGAGACGGGAAGTTCTTCCACGTCGGTACCATTCCGGACAAAAAGGGCCGCACCTTCGTAAGCGATATCCGGCTGATGGTCAGCAGCACGGAAGACGGTATCCGCCCGATCTGCTGCTACAGCCGTCGAGCCGAGGAGCCCCTGTCGGACGAACTAAAGGGCGGCAAAGAGAGTTGGGCCATGCTCGGCACCAACCTGTCGGAAAAGCTGGGTAATAACCAGTGGACCAGCGACACCAACCGCCTGCTGCTCATGGACCGCCGTGACTTCAACAAACTCGGCATCGGGCTCGACGACCTCATCGAGGCTTACATCCAGACCGTACTGAGCACCATCGCCATCGACCGCATGGCGCAAAAACTTTTTAACAGCAAGGGTAAGTTCAGCCTGCGCCTATTCTCCAGTCTGAACGACGACCCTACCCTGCTTTCCGAAATCCCCGCATGAAGCGACTGACCTTTCTCGTACTTACCGATCACTCCGGCCATTCCGATCAGAATTCCCTCTACGCCCTGGTTAACACCCTTTTCGCCGACCACCGTTGCGCACGCGTGGACCTGGCCAGCCGCGGCAACCCGCACAACGAAGCCTTTTTTGCGGGCGACGGGGCGCGGGTGCGGGGATTCACCGTGAACGAAACGGTACACTTCGACCCCGAAGCCAAGCACTTCAACACCGCCGACACGCTCCCGGAACTGACGGCCTACGACGTGGTCTGGCTGCGCTTACCCCACCCGATCCCGGAAGATTTTTTTCCGAAACTGCGCGCGCTGGTATCCGGCAGCCAGACCCTGATCGTCAACGACCCGTCCGGTATCGAGGCCACCAGCACCAAAGCCTTCCTCACGCAATTTCCCGACTGGACACCGCCGACGCGCATTGTGGAAACCGAGCGGGAAGCCCGGGATTTCGCCCGCCGCCACCCCATCGTCCTCAAACCGCTACGGGCTTACGGCGGCCAGGGCATTCTGCGCATGAACCATCCGGAAGAATCGTTGTCCGTATTTGAAGGACCGTACCTCGCGATGAAGTTTCTGAAGAACGTCAGCCAGGGCGACAAACGCATTCTGGTAGTAAACGGTAAAATTCTGGCGGCCTCCCTACGCATTCCGCCCCCGGGAGAATGGCTGTGCAACGTGGCCCGCGGCGGCACCTCCGTCGGGGCGGAGGTGAGCCCGGAGGAGGAGGACATGGTCACCGCCCTGGCTCCCGAGCTGCTGTCGCGCGGCATTTGCTTCGCGGGCATCGACACCCTGGTGAACGACGGGGGGCAACGCGTTCTTTCCGAAATAAACACCCTGAGCATCGGTGGTTTCCCCCAGGCGGAAGTCCAGACGGGTCGCCCGATCCTGCGCCAGGCGATTGACGAACTTTTGAACTACTGTTATGACCGCCGCTAATCCCGAAGTTCCCACCATCCTCAGCCTGGAAGCTATCGACCAGCCCGCCGCCTCCATCCGCAAGTACTGGTTGCGGATCATCAGTGACGGCCTTGGCGAACCCGTGCGGGTCCCCATCATCTGCGCCCGCGGCAACGAGGAGGGGCCGACGTTGGGCGTGACGGCCGCGGTGCACGGTGACGAATTGAACGGCATTCGGGTCATCCAGCGGCTTTTCGCCGACCTCGACGTGAACCATCTCAAGGGAATGGTGGTCGGCGTACTGGTGGTCAACGTGCCGGCCTTCCTCCGGCAAACGCGAGTGTACACCGACGGATTCGACCTGAACCACGTTATGCCGGGCCGGGAAAACGGGCGGGCCAGCGAGGTGTACGCCTACCGGCTGGTGGACCGGATCATCCGCCACTTCGATTACCTGCTCGACCTCCACACGGCCAGCCGCGGCCGGATCAACAGCTACTACGTGCGGGCGGACATGTCGCAGGAAGTGACCCGCCAACTGTCGATACTGCAGAATCCGCAGCTGATCGTCCATAACCCCCCCAGCGACGGCACCCTGCGGGGAGCGGCGGACGCGCTCGACATCCCGGCGGTTACGCTCGAAGTCGGCAACCCTGGCGTATACCAGCGCAGCATGATCCGTAGCGGTACGGAAGGCGTACACAACGTGCTGAGCTACCTGAAAATGACCCAGGACAACATCGTGCCCCCCGCATCGCCCCCGGTGATGTGCAAACGCAGCTACTGGATCTATACCCATACCGGCGGCCTGCTGACGCTGGAAGTGAACCTGCTGCAGGAGATAAAGGCTGGTGACCTAATCGCCACCCAGCGGGACGTCTTCGGCACGCTGAAGGAGCAATACCTGGCCCCGGAAGACGGCATCGTGATCGGCAAAAGCACCATGCCGGTGAACCGGAGCGGGGGGCGGATTTTGCATTTGGGGCTGGTGTAGGGATTGAATGCCGGGGAAAATCGAGTCCATTCGACCATCCGATTGGGTTACCGGGTATGGAACGCGCGGGGTTATGCAGGACGGCGGCTAAGGCTACCGGAGCGTACTGCTCCGGACCAGCTTCACCACCACCGTCACCAACAAGCCCCCCACGAACACCGCCGCCAGGCCGATTACCAGCCAGCTCGTATGATCCCGGATGAAGGGGACGTTCCCCAAAAAGTACCCGAGCGTGACCAGGGAAACCACCCAGATGATCGCACTCAGCACGTTATACTTGGCGAAGCGATCGGGCTCCATTCTGGAAACGCCGGCGATGAAGGGGACCAATGCCTTGACGATGGGCAGAAAACGAGAGGTGATCAGGGCAGTGGCCCCGTACTTCCGGTAAAAAGCATGGGCCCGCAGGTAATTCCGCTTATTCAGCCACCGGAAGCGCTCGAACAGCACCGGCCCCAGCCCCTTCCCGAGCCGGTAACCGGTCCAGGCACCCAGCGTCGCAGCCACGGAGAGCAGGATGCAGATCGCGAACGGATTGAGCAGTGCACCGGCACAGAGTACGCCCACGGCGAAGAGCAGACCGTCGCCGGGAAAGAAAGGCGCCAGCGGAAAGAAGGCGGTTTCCGTATAGATGACCGCGAATAATAAGCCATACGTCGCCACCGGATAGGCCAGGGTGGCCTCCCGCAGACTGGCGTCAATGTGAAAAAAGAAATCGGCGAGCTCACCCATGTAATTCCTTAAACCGCTTGCGGCGGGGGAAAGGTTGTATCGGTGAACAAAGAGTGCTACGGGGTGGGACTAGTGGTCGCGCGAGTTATCGTTCGGCGACTAGTCGTCGCGCCATTAGTCGTCCGACGACTTACCGCCCCAGCGACCGCGACATTCTTAACCTGCAGTTAACATACCGTGGTGGAGCTACCTCCGCAACCTTGGCTGGCAGCCGACCTTCCCCCGACCGAAAACCTTGCCTTTACCAGAATCGTTTATCCACCTTAAAGCCCTTTCATGCAACCACTATGCTTTCGCACACTCCTGTGTTTACTCCTGACCCTAAGCCTGTTTAACTGCGAGCGCCGTGCCGAGGCGGAAGTCGTCACGAGCGAATCGGCTCCGGCCTCCGATCTGGCCGTCGAGCCCAACGTTCCCGAATGGGCCAAGAACGCCGTGATCTACGAAGTCAATCTGCGCCACTTCACACCCGAAGGCACCTTCTCCGCCTTCGAGGAACACATTCCCCGCCTGGCCGAAATGGGTGTCGACGTGCTCTGGTTCATGCCCATCCACCCCGTCAGTAAGGTCAACCGCAAAGGGGAACTGGGAAGCCCCTACGCCGTGGGCGACTACCAGGGCACCAATCCCGATTTCGGTACGCTCGAGGAGTTCAAAAGCATGGTCGACGCCATCCACGGGGCCGGCATGTACGCCATTATCGACTGGGTGCCTAATCACTCCGGATGGGACAATCCCTGGATCACCGAGCACCCTGACTTCTACACTAAAAAGGACGGGGAGATCACCGACCCCATCAACCCCGCCACCGGGGAAAGCTGGGGATGGACCGACGTGGCCGACCTCAACTTCGACAACGACGAATTGCGCGACAGCATGATCGCCGCCATGGAATTCTGGGTGGAAGAAGCCGGTATCGACGGCTTCCGCGTCGACGTAGCCCACGGCATCCCGGTGGATTTCATCGAGCAGGCCGCCGATTCGCTCTACGCCATTAAGCCGCTCTTCATGCTGGCCGAGGCCGAGGTACCCGAGATCGTCAACAACGGCGCCTTCGTCATGGATTACGGCTGGGAAATGCACCACACCCTCAACCAGATCGCCAAAACCCAGGGCGCCAACCGCGATGCTCAGACGGACGCCAGCAACATCGCCCGTGAGGAAGGCGAAGACCAGGACCGGGCCACGGCCCTCGATATCGACCGGGTCCTGAAGCGGTACGCCGACGACTACCATCGCGGCTATAAGATGCAGTTCACTTCCAACCACGATGAGAACTCCTGGTCCGGTACCGAATTCCAGCGCATGGGCGACGGACATCAGGCATTCGCCGTGCTTACCGCCACCTTCGACGGCATGCCGCTGATCTACACCGGCCAGGAATCCGCCGACGACCAGCAATACGAGTTCTTTACGAAGGATAACGTGGAGTGGGGCAACTACGAATACGCCGACTTCTACCGAACCCTATTCGACCTGAAGGAAAAGAATCAAGCCCTCTGGAACGGGGAGTATGGCGGTGACCTCCAAAAAATCCCGACCGGCAACGACGAGAACGTCTATGCCTTCACCCGCGAAAAGTACGGCGACCGGGTAGTCGTCCTGATCAATCTCTCCGCTCAGTCACAAGATATTACCCTCCAGGGCGACGCATTCGCCGGTGGCTACACGGAAGTCTTTACGCAGGAGTCGAACGAGCTACAAGAAGGGATGGACATGCATCTCGATCCGTGGGAATACCGGGTATATTCGAATCGCTAGCCGCTACGGCCCTTACTTTCCAGTACGTCAACCAAGCCCTTCCCCCGAGCGCATCGCTTGCGGGAAGGGCTTAATCGTTACGGCCTACCGGGCGGCCTCAATCGGCCGAATCTCGATGTCGCGCCACCGCACCCGAATACCGCCGCCGTCGTGAATTTGTAGGGCAATGGATCCCTTACCCTCGCCGATCTTCTCGTCCGTGAGCTGGATCATTTCTTGCCCGTTCAGCCAGGTGGTCACCGTGGGCCCCACCACGCGGATCTTCATCTTGTTCCACTCGCCCATTTTCAGGTACTTATCTTTTTCCGGATCGGGCTTGATGAGCCAGCCGCGGCCGTAGGATTCGTAAACGCCACCGGTATCGTGGCCGGGAGGTGCCACCTCGACCTGCCAGCCGCTAATTTTGGTTCCGTCGAGGGTTGACCGGAAGAATACGCCGCTATTCCCGTCGGCTTCCTGCAGGAACTCCAGCGTCAGCTCGAAATCGTCGTAGTATTCGTCCGTGCTGAGGTAGCCGTATTCGGCCTTCGGCCCGCTTTCGCAGATGATTTCCCCGTCTTCGACGTACCACTTTTCGTCACCGTGCACCGTCCAGCCTTCGAGGTCGTCGCCGTTGAAGAGTTCGGTGGCGGCGGGTCGGTTGCAGCCGAAGAGCAGGAAGAACAAGCCACCGGTAAAAAAGAAAAGCTTCATGGACATGATCTAAGGATTATTGTGGTCGGAAGATATTCGCTTTCTTTCACATCGCCATTGCGCCGGAGCGCGGGTGCCAGGACTACCGGTTCGGAACCACGCAAATCCGGAACCCTTTACCTTGACGAAGCAACCCAACCTGCCCATGCGAAAGCTTCCCCTGCTGCTCTGCTTGCTAGCCACCTTACCCTGTCGGGGGCAGACGGACAGCCTGCCCTACGCGGAAATCGCCGATTACCCAGCGGACTATTCGGCCGGCAACGTACTCGCTCGCATGATCGACGCACTGGGCTTTCGGTACTACTGGGCTACCGAAGGACTGAAAGAGCAGGATCTGGCCTACCGTCCTTCCGAAGACGCCCGCAGTGGTTACGAGACCATCGAGCACGTCTATGGTCTCAGCGAAATGATCCGCAGTGTCCCCAGGGGCGATACCATGGTCCGGCCGGAAGACCTGGAGGCGATTAGCTTCGCCGAATTGCGCGAGGAGACCCTGCGGCGACTTGCGGAATCCAGTGCCCTGTACCGGGGCATGTCCTCGGAAGCCTTGGCCGACCAGCGCGTCATGTTTTCCTACGATGGTACCTATTCCGAACACCCGCTCTGGAACCTCATCAATGGCCCCCTGGCCGACGCCATCTACCATACCGGGCAATTAGTTACGTTGCGCCGCAGCTCCGGAAATCCCGCCGATTCCCGGGTCAACCACTTCCTGGGCAAACTGCAACAGTAAGTTCTTGTTGGACTACCAACCAGACAAATTACTCCGCTATGAAAGCCTATACCCTTACTTCCCCCGATGGACCCGATGGCCTCCGTCTTGCTGACGTCGAAATGCCCCGGCCCGGCCCGGGAGAAGTACTCATCGAGGTACGCGCCTTGTCCCTCAATCCCGTAGACTTCAAGACCGCCCATGGTAAGGCGCTGTACGGATCGCTGCGGGAGGAAGACCCGATCATCCTGGGCTGGGACGTTGCCGGCCGCATCAAGGAGGTCGGGGAAGGAGCCGGAAAATTCGTGGCCGGACAGGACGTTTTCGGCATGGTGAATTTTCCAGGTCATGGGAAGGCGTACGCCCAATACGTCACCGCCCCGGTCAGCCAACTGGTACTGAAACCGGAAACCATCGATTTCCATGAGGCGGCGGCAGCCACGCTTGCCGCCCTTACGGCCTGGCAAAACCTCATCGAAATAGCCGACATAAAAGCAGGGCAACGGGTGCTCATCCACGCCGCCGGCGGGGGCGTCGGGCATTTTGCCATCCAGCTAGCCAAGGAACGCGGCGCCTACGTAATCGGTACCGGCTCCAGATCGAAGCAGGATTTCATCCGCGAACTCGGTGCGGACGAGGCAATCAACTACGAAGAAGTCGATTTCGAGGACATCCTAAGCCCCGTCGATGTCGTACTGGACTCCCTCGGCCCGGAACATCTCAATCGCTCCCTCACGGTGGTCAAACCCGGAGGTAAACTACTCACCATCGCCGCCGGACTTAGTGATTCCTTAAAGGAACGAGCGGAATTTAAAAGCGTGGAACTCCACCACCACCTCGTCCAATCCAGCGGAGCGAACATGGAGGAAATCGCCAGCCGTCTGGCCGACGACCGGCTGAAGGCACACGTATCCAAAACCTACGCGTTTGCTAACTTGCCCGCCGCCCTGCGGGAACTCGAAGGGGGAAGCACGCGGGGTAAGCTTATTGTAACGCTGGATCAATAATGGATCACGGCTGCCCGTAACGCAGCTCGGCCGAATACTACTTAACGTCAGACATGCCAACACGCAATCGATTCCGCTACTTCAGTGCCGCCTTGGTCTGTGCATTGCTCCTGCTCACCGGAGCCACCGCTTCCGCCCAAATCCGCCTGCCCCGGCTGATCAGCGATAACGTGGTGTTGCAACGGGACCAGGACCTGGAGCTCTGGGGTTGGGCGTCACCCGGCGAGCGGATCCGCATCGATATCGCCGGTGCGCGACTCCGCACCCGGGCCGACGGGGAAGGAAACTGGTCGGTTACCCTGCCCGCGCAACCCGCTGGAGGTCCTTTCGAGATGACCCTGATCGGCGAAAACGAGCTGACGATCGGGAACGTGAGCTTCGGCGACGTCTGGGTTTGCTCCGGCCAATCGAACATGACGGTGTGGCTGGAGCGCGTCAAGGAAATTTACGCCGAGGAAATTGCCGCGGCCGACGAGCCCGAGATCCGGGAATTTTTCGTCCCCACCATGACGGAGCTGGCCGGGCCTCGGGAAGATTTCCCCGAGGGAGAGTGGAAGGCGGTCACTCCCGAGACCGTCATGGATATGAGCGCCATCGGCTACTTCTTCGCCCGTCGCCTGCATGAGACCTACGACATTCCTATCGGCATCATCAACACCGCCGTGGGGGGCACGCCGATTGAAGCGTGGACGAGCGCGGAAGGGTTACGCTCCTTTCCCGAGCTGCGGGAAACGATTGCTAGAAACAGCGACCCGGAATTTCTGGAACGGCTCAACGCCCCGCGAGCGGGTGGCGGAAGGCCCGCCGGCCCTCCACCGGTGACGGACCAGGGGTTGATCGAAGCATGGTACGCTCCGGACTACGAGCCCCGGGGCTGGCAGCCGTACTACATCCCCGGCTACTGGGAGGACCAGGGCGTCAGCGACTTGAACGGATCCGTATGGTTCCGGCGGGAGATCGACATACCCGCGGAGTGGGCGGGTAAAGAACTAAAACTCTTCATGGGCCGGATCGTCGATGCCGACGCGATGTACGTCAACGGCCAGCAGATCGGCAACATTACCTACCAGTACCCGCCGCGGCGCTACGTCGTCCCCGAGGGGCTGCTGCGGGAAGGAAAGAACCTGCTGACGGTTCGGGTGATGAACTACGGGGGCAAGGGCGGATTCGTACCGGATAAAACCTACGTACTCACCGATGGAAAGGATAGTATGGATCTGAAAGGCACCTGGCAATACAAAGTCGGTGAGGTGTACGTTCCACGGGCCCGCGGTGGGGGCGGCGGTTTTTCCTTCTCCGCCCAGAACCAACCTTCCGCCCTCTATAATGCCATGATCGCTCCCATCGAGCGATTTGCGGTGAAGGGATTCAATTGGTACCAGGGAGAATCGAACGTCGGCGGGGCGCAGGAATATTACCAACTCCTGCCGGCCCTGATCCGTGACTGGCGCGACAATTTCGACCAGGGAGCGTTGCCGTTTCTCACCGTACAGCTCGCCAATTTTCAGGATGCTACCTACGTTCCCGTAGAAAGCCAGTGGGCGGTACTGCGGGATGCCCAGTTGCAATCGCTAAAACTGCCCAATACCGGCCTCGCGGTGGCGATCGATATCGGCGAGTGGAACGATATCCATCCACTGAATAAGAAAGACGTGGCCGAACGCCTGGCTCTCGAAGCCCGTCGGATCGCCTACGGAGAAGTCGACCTGGTTTCTACTGGTCCACTTTATGCATCTGCCTCCGTGGACGCCGACAGCCTGCGCATCCGCTTCGATCGCGTCGGGCGGGGACTGACGACCACCGACGGACTCGACCCCCAGTATTTTTCCATTGCCGGCTACGACCGGGAATATCATTGGGCCGAAGCCCGGATCGAGGGTGACGAAGTGATCGTGTGGTCCGACGCGGTTACCGATCCCCGCTACGTCCGCTACGCCTGGGCCGACAATCCCTTCGGAGCCAATCTCACCAACGACACGGGCCTGCCGGCATCCCCCTTTCAGTCGGACAATCGCGTCGCAACCGCGGACAGCCTGTGGCGCGGCAAACAAGCGGGCGTCGTGCTGACCTACGACGATGCGCTAACCGGCCAATTGGACCGGGTAGTCCCCCTGCTCGACAGCCTTAACCTCAAGGCATCCTTTTACCTGACGGCCTCCTTCCCCGGCTTTCAAAACCGCCTGGAGGATTGGCGCCGCGTGGCCCGGAGCGGGCACGAGCTAGGCAATCATACCCTCTACCACCCCTGCGATGCCAGGGGAGCGGGTCGCGAATGGGTTGCCGCTGACAACGACCTGAGCAAGTATACCACGGATCAACTCTTACGGGAAATTGATGTGACCAACAGTTTGCTGCAGGCCCTCGACGGCGAAAGCGAGCGGACCTTCGCCTACACCTGCGGCGATACGGCTACCGCCGACGGCAGCTTTAAGGAGGCTTTACAAGACCGCTTCATCGCCGCCCGTGGCACTACTCCCGGGCTGGACGGAGTAGGTTCGGCCGATCTGTACGACCTCCACACTTACGTTGCCAACGGCCATTCCGCCGAGGAGATGATCGCCTGGATCGAGCGGGCGAAGGAGGAAAATGCGCTGGTGACCCTGCTTTTCCACGGCGTAGGGGGTGGGCACGATATCAACGTTAGCGAAGCAGCCCACCGGGAGCTGGTGGAATATTTATACCGAAACCAGGACGAACTCTGGGTAACGACGCTGCGCGATGTATCCCGTCATATGGTGGATCAAGCGGCGATCATCAATAAGTAGGTCAGCTAGGTCAGCACGCTCCAGTCGACGTGGAAATCCATCATGAGGGATTCGCCCTTCTTCAAGTTATTCACTTCCAGGTAATAGACGCCCGGACTCAACTCCAGCAGACTGGTGATCCGCGTCGGCTCACCGGCTCGGTTTCGGAGGTAGGCATCGGGTGGTTTTGAAAACATTTGTTCCAGCCCGATGATGCTACTAAAATCGGCAATCATGCGCGCGGTCAGGGTATCCATTTCCATGCGCATCCCGATATCCTCGTTGCCTTCGTTAAATCCGTTGTAGTAGACGGTGGAAGTAAAATAGACATCGGAATTTTCCAGGTGCTGACCGATTTTACCCGCGTTCAGTTTGCTGGGCCGGTCGGTGAATTCCAGCTCCTTCCAGGGATGCAGGATATTGAGATCGACCACGCCGGAGGAAGCATCCTTGATGGTAATTTCGTTGTTCGGCCGGTTGTATTTATTGAAGCGGTAGTAGTGGTACTCGCTATGCACGTCAATCGATTTTTCCAGGCGATTGATGTACTTTGAATAAACCGGTGCTTCCCGCTCGTTGCGAATATGAATGTACTTGACGTACACCATCTTCACTTCCTGTACCAAGGGAATCTGCTTCTTCAGCGCGGCCTTCTGTTGCTTTTCGGATAGTTCCCGCTCGATAATCTCCCGCAAGCGTTTGTTGTCCGTTTCCGCTTGCAGCCGGATAGCGGCGCACTCCTTCTCATGCTGTAGATGTAGGGCCTGCAGGGTACTCCCCTGTCGGACTTTTAATTCGGAGAGCTCGCCGGAAAACTGGGTCTCTGCTTTGGTCAGGTGGTTCTTGTGGCTTTCCTGGAGCACCTCCACCTTGTTGCGGTAGTACGACCGCTGAACGCCGAGTCCGATGCCAACCAGGGTGATCAGCCCGATCAGAATGGTCAGCATGACTTCCACGTTCTCCAAGTTTCCTAGTTCTGGCATATCACTCGAAGTAGATGAGGTTAAAGAGGGATGGATCGGGCAGGTGATCCTGTAATAGTTGGTCGATGCGATAGGCATTCGGGCAATGGATAAAGGGGCGGCGGGGATAAATCCGGTCGTTTACCCAGTAGCCATTCCAACCTACCGTGCTTCGTATGAAATTGGCCGCGAAACCGTAATCGCGCGCGGCGGGAAACAGCTCCTCGATCTCCAGACATCCGTTGAGGCAGATATCCACGTACGACTGCACGATCGGCGCTTCGGGGGAAGGAAAGAAGGGGGAAAGATCCTGCCCGGCAGGTATGTCCGACAGGTAGACGTACACTATCGCCTCGGAAAGATCCACGTCGGATAGGACGTCGATCGCTTCCGGGCTTATCTCGGCGCGCAGATACCCGGCCTCCCGCACGTCGATCCGCGCCAGTTGTGCCGCGGTCACCTCATACATAATCCCGTTCACCGATTCAGGCCCGTCGGATCGCCGGCACCCCAGGAAGGTGGTGGTCAGTCCGGGTACGTTCACGTGGGCGTACCAGCCCCTTTGGTAGCCATGGATCACGATCGGATGGACTTCCGTTGCCTCCGGGGTAGTACGCACCCGCGATGCCCTTTCGATCAGCGAACCGTAGCCAAAAACAAACTGCTTCATAGCACCCTAAAGTAAGCGTGCTAACTCGTAATGGGGAAATGCATCCACGCTTCGCTGCCGCCTGAAGACACCGTGCTACGAACATCGCCTCGAAATCGGGCTTTCCCAATTGTCCCTTCCCCTTACTCGTTCGACCATGACCGAAACCAACATTCTCCTCCACTGGGCCTACGTAGCCGTCATGGCCGCCAGTGCCATCGCCATTCTCTCGATGGCCCGGAATCCGAAAGGGGTACCCCAGTACAAATACCTCATCCACGCCTTCGTGGTTATTTGGTCGGGATTAGTCTATTCGGCCATCGCCTTCGGCCAGGGTACCGTGGAAGTAGGAGGCGAAACCGTGTACTTCGCCCGCTATCTCGACTGGGTGATCAGCACTCCGCTGCTGTTACTGTCGTTGGTTCTGACGGGCAAGTACACGCTCAAACTGGAAGGCTCCATCACCGCCGGACTTCTCGGGTCTCAGGTCATCATGATTCTGACGGGCCTCGTAGCCGATCTCTCACCGAGCGCTAACCGCTGGTTCTGGTATATCGCCGGCTGCGTCGCCTTACTGGTGGTCTTTCGCCTGATGTGGCGGGAGCTCTACGCGAAGGCCAAGATCCAGGGCCCGGAGCTTACCGCCGCCTACAAAGCGTCGGCGGTGTTTCTTAGCGTGCAGTGGTTGCTATACCCCCTGGCCTGGGCCCTGGGTACCCCCGGATTGGGTGTTTTCGATCCCCTGCTGACGTCGGTGCTCTTCATCGTACTTCCCATCGTCTCCAAAGCGGGATTCGCGTTTTACAACCTGTCCAAATTGCGGGCCTTGCCGGATTACTTGCACCGGGCGGCGAGTGATCCCCGGAAAGCCACGGAGGTAGAGCGAAATCCACCCCTAACGGCAACCCCCGTCTAGGTCGTTACCGGAACGTTCAGGCCCGAGTCAACCCCAACTCGCCCACAACACCTCCGCCGAGTGCCGGGCCCGCCACCCCAGTTCATCCTTCACCGTATGGCGGCAGCTGGTGCCGGAAGCCACCACGATACTGTCGGGCGCTCGATCCCTGATTTTAGAGATCAAAGACTGCTCAGCGATGGTGCGGCTCACTGCGTAGTGCTCCGCCTCGTAACCGAACGACCCCGCCATGCCGCAGCAGCCGCTGTCCAGCAGGCGAACGGTATAGTTTTCGGGCAAGGAGAGGACGGAGGCACACTTACTGCTATCGCCCAAAGCCTTTTCGTGGCAGTGGACGTGCAGTAAGATATCGCAGCGCACATTTCCGAAATCCTCGGAGCCGATCCGTCCCAGTGCCACCTCGCGGTACAGCCACTCGTCGAAGGTGAAGGCGTGGGTACCGAGGACGTGGGCGGCCTCCTGCAGCTCCCCCCGGAGTAGCTTCGGATACTCGTCGCGGAAGCCGAGAATAGCGGAAGGCTCCAGGCCCACCAGCGGAGCCTCCTCTCCTACCCGGTGGCGGAAGCAGAGTACGTTGTTGCGGGCGCGCCGACGGGCGGACCGCAGCAGGCCTTTACTCAGTTCGGCCCTACCGCTCGCCTGGTGGCCCGGCCAGTGTACTTCATAACCCAGCTTCCACCACAGGCGTAGGGCCGCCTTACCCACTTCCACGTCCTGGTAGTTGATGAACTCGTCACCGAAGAAGTACAACCGCCCGCGTTTCCCGGCGCCACGGGGGCGTTCGCGCTCGAAAAACGACCGAAGCGGCTCCTCCGGGAAGGCGGGTAAGGATCGCCCGGCGGCAATGCCGGCGATCCGCTTGACGGCCGGCCCCGCGATCCGTAACAGGGTGTTGCTCAGGCCCGGCACCTTCCCGCCCCAGCGGTACAGGGATTCGTTGGCGGCGATCAGGCGGGTACGGAGCGATACGCCTTCCGCTTGCTGTTGCTGGTGCAGGTATTCCGCCTTTAGGTTGGTCATATTTACCGTGCTGGGGCATTCGCTGGTGCACGCTTTGCAACTGAGGCAGAGATCCATCGCTGTTTCCAGGGCGGGATGGGTGAAGGGGTCTTCTTTCTGGTTTCGCGTTAGCACCTCCCGCAGCACGTTGGCCCGTCCGCGGGTGCTGTCTTTCTCGTGCAGGGTGGCCCGGTAACTGGGGCACATGGCCCCGCCAGAAAGCTTCCGACAGTCACCCGAGCCGTTGCATTTCTCGGCCGACCGGAGGATGCCCCCGTCACGGCCGAAATCGAGGGCCGTATCGTAAGCGGGGGTATGGTGACCGACATCGTACCGCAGGCTTTCGTTCATCGGGGGTGCCTCCACGATCTTGCCGGGGTTGAAGAGGTGGTGTGGATCCCACTGCCGTTTTAGCTCGACGAGCAGCTGGTACACCTCCCCACCCAGCATTTCTTCCAGGAACTGACCGCGCACCCGACCGTCGCCGTGCTCGCCGCTCAGACTGCCGCGGTATTTCTTGACGAGGCGGGCGACGTCGCGGGTGATCTCGTAGAACTTTCGCCGGCCGTTTTCCGACTTGAGGTCCAGGATCGGCCGCAGGTGCAACTCCCCGGCGCCGGCGTGGGCATAGTATACCGGGTGCTGCTGGTAGACTTCCATAAGCTTACTGAACTCGGCGATGTAGTCGGCCAGATCCGTCAGCGCTACGGCGGTGTCTTCGATGCAGGCTACGGCCTTGGCGTCTCCGACCATGTTGCCCAGGATACCTAGCCCCGCGGAACGTAGGGCCCACACTTGATCGGTATTTTTTTGGGCGGCGAGCGCGGGTGCGGCGTAAGCCGGTTCGGCCAGGCGGTCGGGGTCCATTAATTCCCTTCCTAGTTCATTCGCCAGCGCCAGGGCGGCTTCGTCGGTTTCGGCCCGGTATTCCACTAACAACAGGGCGCGGGGATTTCCCTGCACGAAGGCGGCGTTGCGGCGTTGGTCCGGATTGTCGAGGGCGAGGTTAAGGATCGTATCGTCCATCAGTTCGCACATGAAAGGCTCGGTCGCCATGGCGGCCTGGGTAGCCCGCAGCGAGGCATCGATGCTCCGAAAATGGAGGGCCACTACCGCCGAGCCTTCGGGTGGCAGCGGCAGAATATTCACTTTGAGCTGGCTCGTGAAGGCCAGGGTACCCTCCGATCCGGCCAGCAGCGGGCACAGGTCGATGCGCCCGGGAGCGTCACCGGCTTCGAATTGCCGGGCCAGGAGGTCGAGGGCGTACCCGTTGTTGCGGCGGGTGACTTCGGCTTTCGGGAAAGCATCCAGAATGTTGCGACGGGTTACGGGGTCGGACAGCGTACGGTGAAGGAATCGCCGTACGTTCGCCAGGGTTTCAGAAGTTGATGGTTCCTGCGCTCCGGCGCCCAAAGCCTGCACGCTACCGTCCGCCAGTACCACCCGGGCGGCCAATACGTGGTCGCGGGTACTGCCCACGGTAATGCTGGTGCTGCCGCAGCTGTTGTTGCCGAACATGCCCCCGATCGTACAGCGGTTGGCCGTGCTGGTGTTGGGCCCGAACCAGTACCCGAGCGGCCGGAGGGCGGCGTTTAGTTGATCGCGGATAACACCCGGCTCCACGATGGCGTAACCGGCCTCCGTATCGATCTCGACGATGGCGCGCAGGTGCCGGCTCACGTCCACGACCAGCCCGGCGCCAACGGCCTGTCCGGCCAGACTGGTGCCCCCCGCCCGGGGCGTAATGGGCAGGCCGTTGGCCCGGGCAAACGTGACGCAGGCCACGATATCCGCCTCCGAACGGGGGAAGGCAACGGCCAGGGGCAACTCCCGGTACACACTGGCGTCGGTAGCGAAAAGGATGCGGTGGAGTCCGTCCGTTTCCAACTCACCCTGCAAGCGAGCGGACAAATCAGACCAGGGGATCGAAGCGGTAGCGGGCATGCGGTGAATTTACGGTAGTGGGTGCGGGCAGCGGTATCACAATAAGCGCCGCGCAAAAATGGTTACTTTTGCGGCCTCCGAAGGCCTTGTTTTCTTAGCTACCGGACATAACACAAGTATATGATCAAGTCTGTTATAGGACTCCTCCTACCCGTATTGCTGGCCTTTCCCCTGGCCGCGCAGGACGATAGCGACGTATTGTTCACGGTGAGCGGGGAGCCCGTTACCGTCGGCGAATTCCGCTACATCTACTCCAAAACCAACGGCAAGGAGGCCGACTTCAGCCGCGCCAGCGTCATGGAGTATTTGGACCTCTACGAACGCTTCAAACTGAAGGTGGCCCGTGCCCGGGAGATGGGGCTCGACACCATCGTCGCCCTGCAGAACGAGCTGGAGGGTTACCGCCAGCAACTGGCCGACAACTACCTGCTCGACCAGGAAGTGACCGACAAACTCGTCGCCGAGCTCTACGAGCGCAAGCAGCGGGACGTCGACTTCAGCCATATTCTAATCAACATCGCTTCCCTGGATCCGGCCGACACCCTGGCTGCCTACGAGCGGGCGATGGAGGTGAAGAAAGGGCTTACGGCCGACAATTTTTCCAGCCGGGCCGCGGAAGCAAGCGACGATGCCTACAGCAAAGACCAGGGCGGCCACATCGGTTTCGTGAACGCCCCGCTACCCAACGGCATGTATCACCTGGAATCGGCGCTGTACGGGGCCAACGACGGCCAAGTCGTCGGACCGGTACGTACCCCCGCCGGCTACCACCTGCTGCTGAAACACGGGACCCGTCCAGCCTACGGCGAGGTCGAGGCCGCCCACATCCTGCTTCGCAAATCCGACGAGACCGACGACGCGGCCCAGCGCCAGCGTGCGGAAGCTGCCCGGCAGGCGTTACGGGACGGCCGTTCGTTCGAGGACGTGGCCGCCGAATACAGCGAAGACGACAAGACCAGCAAACAGGGGGGATACATCGGCTTCTTCGCCATCAACCGCTACAATAAGACGTTCGAGGAGGCGGCCTTTTCCCTTACCGAGGACGATCAGGTGAGCGAGGTGGTCGAAAGTCCGGTGGGCTTCCACATCCTGAAGCGAATTTCCCACCGCGGCGTACAACCCCTGGAGGAACAGGCTCCTCTTTTGGAGGCGGCCGTACGGCAGGATTCCCGCTTCGCCGAAGCCCGGCAGGCGCTCTTTGATCGCCTGGAGCGGGAGTACGGCACGCGCAAAGTAGACGCTACTTATTCTTCTTTCGTGAACGCACTCGATTCGACTTTTTTCCAATTGGATACCGATTTCGGCTCGACGGACCGCAGCGCCGCCCTGCTGCGGGTTGGGGACCGGGAATATACCACCGGCGAATTCATCGACTACCTCGAAGCCAACGCCCGCCTCCGGGCGAGCCTGGAGCGGCGATTCGAGATCGAAGGAGCGATCGAAAACCTCTTCGAAAGCTGGAAGGACGAGCGGGTGGAGCACTACGCCGAGGCGCGGCTGGAGGAGCAATTTCCCGAATTTAAGGCCCTGATGCGGGAATACCGCGAAGGCATCTTACTCTTCGAAGCCACCAAACTCGAAGTTTGGGACCGGGCGGGAGAAGATACCATCGGCCTGCAAGCCTTCTTCGACGATCACCGCGATCAGTATCGGTTCGCCCCCCGCGCCCGGGTGCTGAAGTACACCATTAACACGGCCGAGGGGACGGATGCCCGGGCGGTAGCCGCGGCCGCTTCGTCGCAGACGTCCGCGGAGCTAGTCAATAAATTCGGCACCGATGGTCTACGCATCGAAGAGCAGGTGTACGAGGAGGCTACCCTGCCGGAAGGCGTCTCCTTCCGGGAGGGTACGCAGTCGCCGGTAGATCAAGTGGACCGCAACACCGCCGTCTTTTACCGGGTGGTAGAAATGCTTCCCGCCCGACAGAAGGAGCTTTCGGAGGCCCGCGGCTACGTGATTGCCGATTACCAGGATCAGTTGGAGCGGGAATGGGTCAAATCCCTACGCGAAAAATTTGAGGTTCAGCGAAACGAAGCCGTCCTGGCCAAACTGATCGAGTCTTGAGGAACTACGTCTGGACGGCAATGGCCGCCCTGTTATTAATGGCTTGCGGCCCGGCCGAAACGGAAACTACCGACGACCCGGTACTGGCGCGGGTTCACCAGCGGGAGTTGCGCCTGTCGGAGATGGAAGGGATGTTTCCCAGTGGGGCTACGCTGGCCGACAGCACCGTGATCATCGAAGCCTTCGCCAACCGCTGGGCACGGGATGCCGTCCTGCTCTGGGAAAGCGAGCAAAATGCCCCGAGCGACTTAAATCTGGACCGGTTGGTGCGGGACTACCGGGCCAGCCTCGTGCGGAGCAGCTACGAAGAGGAGTTGGTATCGACCAAACTGGATAGCGCGATCACCACGGAGGAATTGCGCACCTTTTACGATGCCACCCAGGAAGAATACCAACTGGAAACCCCCATCGTGCGTTGTTTATTCCTACGCGTTCCCTATCCGACGCCAGAGGAGGAAAGCCTCCAACTGTTGTGGAACAATGGCAATCCGGAAGATACCTCCGCCCTTAAGCGGTACGCCCGTAAGTACGCGGAGGCTTATCTGCTGGATGAATCGGCCTGGTACGGGCTGAACCAAATTGCCACCCAGCTGCCCGAAGGAACCCTGACGGCCGACAATGTGAACACCAAACGGGAGTTCACTCAGCTGGACGGCACGAATCGGTATTACTTTCGCCTCTTCGAACTGAAGCCGCGCCTGGAAATCGCTCCGCTGAGTTACGTGGAAAACCAGGTACGGAGGGCGATACTGCACGGGCGAAAACGCGAAGTGCTGGAGAAAAGCCGGGAAGAAATTTTCGACCGGGAACTGCGGCGCGACAACATTCAATTTTTTACCAACCGTTAACCGGAACCATGAATAACATCCTCGCCCTACTGCTGTGCCTTATTGCATCCAGCGTCTACGCCCAGAGCGGTACCGTTATCGACGAGGTGATTGCCCGGGTAGGCAGCGAATACGTATTGCTGTCCGAACTGGAGGAGCAGTACGCCCTGGCCGAATCCCAGACGAACGAAAGCCTGCCCGCGCAGGCTCGTTGCGCCATGCTCGACCAGACCCTGGTCGGTAAGTTGCTCTACAACCAATCGAAACTCGATAGTGTGGAAGTTACCGATAGCGAGGTGGAGCAACAGCTTAACGCCCGGATCGACCGCATCCTGAGCTACATGGGGGGGGACATCAACCAGTTCGAAGACTATTACGGTCAGAGCATCACCGCCACCAAAGAGCAGTTTCGGGAAGACTTGCGGGAGCAGCTGGCGGTAGACCGCATGCGGGCCTCCGTAGTTCGCGAAGTGAAGGTGACCCCGGCCGAGGTGAAGAACTTCTTTTCCGAGATCCCCCGAGACAGCCTGCCGTACTTCAATTCGGAGGTTGAGGTAGGAGAACTCGTTGTAAAGCCCACCGCCAACGACTCTACCCGGCAGGCTGTCACACAGCGGCTGCAGGAACTACGGGATGCCATCGTAGCCGGAGAGATTACTTTCGAGGAAGCCGCCCAGCAGAACAGCGCCGACGGTAGTGCGCGGGGTGGTGGCGACCTGGGCTGGACGCAGCGCGGTAAATTCGTTGCGGAGTTCGAGGCGGCCGCTTACAACCTCGATCCCGGGGAAATCAGTGAGGTGGTGGAAACGGAATTCGGCTATCACCTGATCAAGCTTCAGGGACGCCGGGGCAACTCCATCCGCGTTAGCCACATTCTCTTACAGCCCGCCATTACGGAGGCCGATAGGGAAGAGTCGCGAACCTTTCTCGACAGTATCGCTAACCTGATCCGCGTGGATTCCTTTTCATTCAGCTACGCCGTCAAGCGGTTTGGGTTCGATAAGGTGCAGAGCTACAACAACGACGGTCGGATGTCCAATCCCGCTAGCGGCAACACCTTCTTCGAAATCGGCGATCTCGACCCGGACGTGTACTTCGCCATTGACGAAATGACCATCGATTCCATCAGTGAAGTGATGGAATTCCGCGGCCCGACGGGCGATCCGCTCCTACGCGTGGTGCAACTGCAGTCGCGTACATCTCCCCACCGGGCTACGCTCAGTCAGGATTATGCCAAAATCCAGGACGCAACCCGTAACGCGAAACAACAGCAATACCTGAGCGACTGGATCCAGGAAAAGGTAGGTTCCACCTTCATCAAGATCGACGAACGCTACCAAAGCTGTCCCCAAATCAAAACCTGGATCGAAGACAGCCGAAAAATCACCGTCGGCGGAAGCAACGGCAACGTCGCTACCGGGAAATAGGCTTCTCCCGCTTCGGTCCAACCGATCCGATTATTAGGGGGCCATCCGAAACCCGGGGATGCAACCTAGTATAGCTAGTTCGCCGCAGTCTTGAAGCGGTACTCCGCCCCCCTGCTAAGCATGGGAACCGGAAAGCTCCGTACCGGATGCGAAACCGGAACAGCGGCCGTCGCTACCGTGGGTTGGAGGGTGTGCCCGGGTTTCGGTTTCCCGGATCTGCGAGGTTTCCCAACGAAAGCCGGCGCCTGAACCCCGCGCATGGCATGTTTCTTCTACATTAAGAAATAAAAGTACTTCCGTCAACACCATGGGCACCCCATGGTCCGTTATAGCCCCGACAACACAATGAAGCCACTACTATTCATCCTCTGTTTCAGCCTCTTCGGCACCATTTCCGCCCAGACCGACAGTCCCGTCGGCCGGTGGAAAACCATTGACGACGAATCCGGCGAGGCCAGAAGCATCATCGAAATTTACCGGGAAGGGAACGTTTATTTCGGAAAGATTTCCGAGATTCTGACCGGAAACGATGATGCGATCTGCACTGAATGCGAGGGTGAACGAGAAGGGAAGCCCATCTTAGGTATGGTGATCATTGAAGATTTATCGGTCGACAACGACGAGCCGGGAGAATGGGACGGAGGAAAGATCCTCGACCCGCAATCGGGCTCGGATTATCGGCTAAGCGTCTGGTACGAAGACGGGAACGGCGAGGAGCTCTACGTTCGCGGCAAGCACTGGACGGGATTGTATAGGACGCAAAAATGGATCCGGGAGTAACCGGAGCCTGTTTTTATAGCGGCCCGGACCACGTTTTATGCCGGGTTAGCATCTTTTGTTTGACACTTCTGAATTTACACAATTACACTTTCCATGAAGCAAGCCTTTACTCAAGAAGATTTGATAGCGTATATATACGGAGAAGCGGACAGAGACCAAATCAAGGCCACCGAGGCCGCGTTAGCCGCTGATCCCCTTCTCGTCCACCAACTTACCGAGCTGGTGGAAGCCCAAGCAAGCCTGCCCAAGGTGTTATTCACCCCCCGCCGGCGCATTGTCAAAGCCATCCTACGCTACGCGCGCGGAGAACCCGCACCACAACTTTGCTACTAGCAAATGCATTGAAAAAGCACCGTCGGAATTCCGGCGGTGCTTTTTTCATTCAATCGACAACGCTATGCTAGAATCAATTGTCAACTCGGTCAAATCGGAGATCATTTCCAATCTGAAGGAAAAGACCGGTCTCGGACCCCAGGAAGCGGAAAAAACCGTTCCGCTCGCTAAAGATTCCATTACGCAAGGAATGACCAGTGCCCTTTCCAGTGGCAACATCGGCGGCATTTTGGAAATGATCAAGGGTGCCGGCGGCAGTGCAACGGAAGGTGGAACACTGCAGAATAGCGTCTTCCAGGGAATCGCCGAAACATTCGTACATAAACTTACCGGCCAGCTGGGTCTTTCCGAAGGGGTATCCCAGAAGGTAGCCGGTATCGTCTTGCCCATGATTCTCAGCAAACTAGCTGGGAAGACCAGGGCGGCGGGCCAAAGTGATGACATCGACAAAGGATCGCTACTGGACGTACTCGGCCTGGATGCCAGCGACTTGCTCGGTGGACTGCTTGGCGGTAAGGGTAAATCCGGGGGCGCCGGAGGACTCGGGGACAGCCTGGGAAGCCTCTTCAAATGATCTTTCCGCAAATAGACCGGATCGGGACAAAGCCTTAAAATCGTAAGCCACTGAGCGCTAGTCACCTACTACGCTGAGAAGAAAAAATCGATAATTTCTGAGTTCAAGGTTTGCAAAGAACGGGAAGATGCCTGTATATTTGCCGTCGCAATCAGCACTACGGTGCGAAATTGTTATCAGGTTTGGTAGTTCAGTTGGTTAGAATGCCGCCCTGTCACGGCGGAGGTCGCGGGTTCGAGTCCCGTCCAGACCGCAAAGGGTCTCCTGTTTCAGGAGGCCCTTTTGCGTTGGTGCATCTGCCGTCCCGGGCTACGGAAATACAAACCGGTACCACAGAAAGTGGGGCGCCCTTTGTATGAGGACCCCCCACCCGATCTGGCATCAGTACAGACTCAGTTATCCAGTTGGAATTTGATCGGCATGTTGAACATCACCCGAACGGGCCGGCCACCCTGGAAGCCCGGCCGGAAACCCGCTGATTTGTGGTTGATCTGCTCCACCGCCCGAAGCGCTTCCTCCGTGCATCCTCCCGCTACTTTACGAAGCGCTTCTACGGAGGAAACCGAGCCATCCTTCTCTACTACGAAGCGGACGTAAACCGTTCCTTGGATGTTATTGTCCCTGGCGGCCCGGGGATAGCGGATTTGCTCCGCTACGAATCGAAGCAACTCCCGATCGGAGCAGGCCTTTCGCTCTTCTCCGCTTAACTGCTTGCACTGCTCCCCAAATACGGGCATGCGTTCGGCGATGATCAGCGGCTTGTTTTCTTCTTCGGGGGGCGGGGGCGGCATTGGCGGGGGTGGCGGCGTCACTTTCGTTGGCTTCGTCACTACCGGGAGGTCGAAGTAGACGGGTTCTTCCTCCAAGATGGACCGGTCTACCTGTTCGACGGATGGGGCCTCCACGTCCGGCACGGCTTCCACCACCGGAGTGGGAGGGGGCGGCGGTGGAGGTGTCGGCTTTCGGTAGGTGATGGGTATGTCGACGGAGATCTCCTCTCCCACAGTTACTTCCGGAACAAAGGAGGTTGCCGGGCCGTAATCCGTCCAATTCAACGTAAGGAAAACGGCAAAAAGCGAGGCGCTGAGCGCGAATCGATGGATGACCGGGGATAGCGAAAAGACGGCGGAGTGGGTACTTTTAGCGGATTGCGACGGCCGG
The DNA here is from genome assembly GCF_002934605.1 of Neolewinella xylanilytica. GTDB lineage: Bacteria > Bacteroidota > Bacteroidia > Chitinophagales > Saprospiraceae > Neolewinella > Neolewinella xylanilytica. The sequence continues at coordinate 520,139 of NZ_PTJC01000006.1, read as the reverse complement.
GTAACCCGCTGAAGATGCCACCGTAACAGGTAAATGCCAAGGGCACAGAGCAGGCACAGCCCGACCAGTCCCAGGAGCACCGTGGTGCCGCTGAAGGTAAAGAGTTGCATGGTTAAAAATTAAAAGGGTTGGAGCGTGCGCCGGCTACGCAGGATAGCCGATAGATGCACGCTCCAACCCTTTTGGTGGTCGCTAAAGTCGATAAGAACTTAGCTTACTTCCACGCCGCTTTTAGCGAAGACTTCGATCATCTTCTTATTGAAAGCGGGGATATCGTCCGGGTTCCGACTTGACACCAGGTTACCGTCTACGACAACCTCTTCGTCCTTAACGTTGGCGCCGGCGTTTGCCAGGTCGGGGCGGACCGACTTAAATCCGGTCATCGTACGACCTTTTACTAAACCAGCCGAGATCAGGGTCTGCCCACCGTGGCAGATGACGGCAACGGGCTTGTTGGCACTGAAAAACGACTTCACGAAGGTGAGGGCGCTTTCGTTTACCCGCAGGTTATCGGGGTTGATAACTCCACCGGGTAACAGCAAGGCGTCGTAGCTTGCCGCATCGACGCTGTCGAGCGTTACATCGACTTGGTAGGAACCTCCCCAGTCGTCTTTGTCCCATGCTTTAATGGAACCAGATTGCGGACTTACGAGGTGGACCGTAGCACCGACTTCTTCGAGGGCTTGCTTAGGCTTCGTGAATTCCACTTCTTCGAATCCGGTAGTAGCTAGGGCCGCGACTTTGATATTATCGAGTTGCATAATAGTTATTTTAATTTGTTAATTAATTTCCCATATTACGGATTTGCGGACCCAAATGTTCGATATATGGCCCCTCCGTCACCCGGTAAAACCAAGCAATGAACCTACAGGAACCCAACCTATTACGGCATTCTGGATACGTTGACGGATCCTGGATTTCCGCCGATTCGGGTGCGACCTTTGCGGTAGTGAATCCCTTTAGCAATGAGATCATCACCCGGGTAGCCAACCTTGCCGAGCCGGAGACGGAGCGGGCGATCGCCGCCGCTACCCTGGCGTTCCAAACCTGGAAGCAGCGCACGGCCACGGAGCGGTCGCGTATCCTTCGCAAATGGTTCGATCTGCTCCTTGTACATAAAGAAGACCTGGCCCTGCTGATGACCGTCGAGCAAGGAAAACCCATAGCGGAATCCCGCGGGGAAGTGGAGTACGGAGCTTCCTTCGTAGAATGGTTCGCGGAGGAGGGGAAGCGGGCCTACGGTGACGTAATACCCTCCCCCCGCAGTGATGCCCGCTTGCTGGCCATCAAACAACCCATCGGGGTAGTAGCCGCCATCACCCCCTGGAACTTTCCCATCGCCATGATAACCCGTAAAGTGGCGCCCGCTCTGGCGGTGGGCTGTACCGTCGTCATAAAGCCGGCCGAGGACACACCCCTCTCCGCGCTGGCGCTGGCGTACTTGGCGGAAGAAGCCGGCTTTCCCCGGGGCGTCATCAACGTCATTCCCACCGATCGCCCCGCCGAGGTCGGCCACCTATTCACCCACGATCCCCGCATCCGAAAACTGAGTTTCACCGGAAGCACGGCCACCGGAAAAAAGCTGATGGCCCAATCCGCCGGCACCCTGAAAAAGCTGTCGCTAGAGCTGGGCGGTAATGCCCCCTTTATCGTGTTTGAAGACGCCGACCTGACGGAAGCCATAGCCGGAGCGATGACATCGAAGTACCGCAACGGGGGACAAACCTGCGTGTGTACGAACCGCTTCTACGTCCACGATGCCATCTACGATGCATTCGTACAAAAACTGGCGAAGGCCGTCCAGGCACTTAAAGTAGGAGACGGCCGGGTCGCGGATACGGAAATCGGTCCCCTGATCAATAACGCGGCCATCGATAAAGTGGACCGACTCGTAGCGGATGCAATAGAGAAAGGCGCACGGGTGGTGGTGGGTGGCGGTCGATCGGAAGCCGGTCCGCGCTGCTATACCCCTACCCTACTGGCTGAGGTGGATACCACCATGGACCTATCGCGGGAGGAAGTTTTCGGTCCGGTAGCGCCGATTTTCCGATTCACGACGGAAGCGGAAGTGATCGGGCTGGCTAACGATACTCCCTACGGCTTAGCCGCCTATTTCTACGGAAAGGATCACGCCCGAATCTGGCGGGTGGCCGAGGCCCTCGAATACGGTATGGTTGGCATCAACACCGGCTTGATCTCCACGGCGGTCGCTCCCTTCGGAGGCATCAAGGAAAGCGGTTTCGGCCGGGAGGGATCTAAATACGGACTCGAAGACTATCTGGTCGTCAAGTATTTATGCTGGGGAGGGATCAATGATCGGACCGTGACCCCGTAAACGAAGAAAGCCACGCCCTCCGGAAGAGGGGTGGCTTTCAACGGTTATTTATTGTCGGTCGATTAGGCCTGACCGGGTGAGAAATGGTTGCAGCCAAAGCTAGCTTCCGTCAGAAACTCAGTGCTGCCGCTGGCGGATTGGTTTTGTAGCACGGGCAAGACGTACTTCATACCGCTTTCGCTGAGCACTTCGCATTCACCGAAGTTCTCGCGATTCTGAACGGCGGGGGCCTCGTGTTCCCAGTGATTACAATTTTTGCAGGTGGCTTCCATGTTTATTTCTTTTAGGTTAGTAACAAAGTACACTAACATAAGCCAAATTAGCCGAATTAAGTTCGGCTAAACTACTGAAAGCCCGTTGTTTATAAGCAGACTAAATAAGTGCGCGTCATTCGATTCCCATTATTTTGTGGGTCTGCAGGCTGATGCGCCACTGGGGGTGGCGAAGGCAATAGTCCACGGCGGCGGGAGTGTGGTTATGACCCGGCTCATCCTTAGGTTGTAAGAAGAAGTGGCGGAAAGCCAGCGCCGCAAACCGCTCCGGCTGGGCGGAAGCTTCTGATTGGGGGTAAACCAACTTCATTTCATCGCCCCCCGTGACGACAAGGGGAGCATCCGCTTTCGGACTGACGCACACCCAATCGATTTGCTCCGGAACCGGCTGGGTACCGTTGGTCTCCACGGCCACTTCAAAACCCGCTTCCTGCATTGCTTCGATCAGGGGGGCATCGAGTTGCAGCAGGGGCTCACCTCCGGTACATACTACATAAGGTTGTCCACCCCCCGGCCACTGGCTCTGTACCAGTTGGACGCATTGCTCCTGCGTATAGCGCCCGCCATTCGTGCCGTCCGTGCCAATGAAATCGGTGTCGCAAAACTTGCAGACCGCCGCGTGCCGGTCCTCCTCCCGGCCGCTCCAGAGATTACACCCCGTGAAGCGGAGGAAGACGGCGGCCCGGCCCGACTGCGCTCCCTCCCCCTGCAGGGTGTAAAAGCATTCCTTAATCTTGTAGCTGCGTGGCATGGGTATGGAGACAAATCACCGGCCGTGGCGGTTGTATCGTTCTGCCCTCCTAAATAAACTACATTTTGTTTATTTACCGGAAGGTCCCTATATTCGGGTGCTCCTCACAGCCACCATCCCGCCTTTCTCCGTACACCATCCACCTTCGAGGAGCCCTTTCTCTCCAAACATAGGCATTCACCCTGTTCGCAGCCAGGTACCGGCCGGCCAGTCGTATGCCCGTTAACCTTCGATCCGCTCTTCAACCGGGACAAGCGGAAGGGCCACCGGCGTGGGCGGTGGCATGGCCGGATCGGGGGAGTCAGCGTGGCGGCGGTCGGGTGGGTTCTCCCACCCACTAATAGGAGCCGTACATCCCCTCCTCACCCCACATATCCCTTCCTCACCCCAAGTATCCCCTCCTCCCCCTACTTCGTCAAGCTGGCGATGCGGTACCAGAGCACATCCCTTCCTCAACCCAAGTATCCCCTCCCCCCCTGCTTCGTCAAGCTGGCGATGCGCTACCAGAGCACATCCTTTCCTCACCCCAAGTATCCCCTCCCCCCCTACTTCGTCAAGCTGGCGATGCGCTACCAGAGCACATCCCTTCCATATCCTAAGTATCGTTCCCCCTTATGCGCCGTTGCCGATCCTTCATTCGCCCGGCCTGCTCTACACCAACAGTCTATCTTGGGCGTTCCCTTACCAATTTAAGTCGCCGTGCCGCCCCCCTCCGCCCCCGATTGCTACCGCGTACCCACCACCCCTTCTTCCGGTGAATTTCGCGATCGGGGCAGCAAATTCGTCGCCGTGCTTCGGCCGGTCCGCAGCGAAGCGGAAGCCCTTGCCGTCGTCGAGGAGCAGCGGCTGGCCCACCCGAAGTGCAACCACCACTGCTATGCTTACCGGATCGGACCCGGTACCGATCGCTGGCGGGCCAACGACGACGGCGAGCCCAGTGGTACCGCCGGTAAACCCATTCTCGGACAAATAGACAAGGAAGGCCTCAGCGACCTCATCATCGTCGTATCCAGGTACTTCGGCGGCACTAAGCTGGGCACCTCCGGCCTGATTACTGCCTACCGGGAAGCCGCCCGACTGTCACTGCTGGAAACGGTCCTGGCGGAGCGGGTACTAACCTCCCCCATCCTGCTGGAATTCGGCTACGCCCTCATGACGCCGGTTATGGGGGCGCTCAGCCAGCTCGGACTGGAAATGGCCGATCAGGAATTTACGGAGCGCGCCCGGATAAAACTAGAAGTCAGGCAGTCGGAAAGGGAAGCGACGGTAAAGGAGCTCAAGGCCGCCATCGCCGGCGTCTACCTCGCTGAAGTCCACGATACCTTCGTGGTGGAAGGACTTACCGTTTCGCTACCCGGTTAGTACCGCCGATGGCCCGCAAACGCCCTGGCAGCTCCCTTTCGGCACCGAGGCTAAAGTCCGGGGGTACGCACCCACCCTTTAGCAACTGTCTCTCCACCTTCCGGGGAGCTGCGGGGAAACCGCTCTTCTGTTTTGCGCCGGTGCGCGGGTGCACCAGCCAATCAGGAACGGAATTGCATTCCGGCAGCCAAAACCCATCCCGCTACCAGTCCAGTAGCTGTAGTTGGTTGCCCGCAGCCTTTCGCGGCCGAACCCGGACAATGAGCGGGCCAACGGGGCTTTTTTCACGGTTTCCGGTTGCTTCCTTTCCCTGCGCGCCGGCGCCCCCTTTCTGCTGGTCGCCCGAAAGTAAGCCCGGGGGAAATTGCCGCGAACGAAGCCCCATCGCCTTCGATCGTCGGCTGAAAAGCCTATTTTAACCGGCAAGTCTACCCTCCCATGAATCGCAGAAAAATCATTCAGGGCATTGCCGCCGGCACCATCGGTCTTCCCCTGGCCCTGCGCCTCTTCGGCGGCCGGGGCCACGCCCAGTCGACCGCCGGTACGGTGAGCGGAGAACGCTTCAATTGGAAGATGGTGACCACCTGGCCCCCAGGTTTTCCTATTCTGGGCGAAGGCTGTCAAATGCTGGCGGATATGTGCCGGGAGATGTCCGGCGGCCGCCTGAATATTACCGTGTACGGGGGTGGCGAACTGGTACCCGCTCTGGAGGCCTTCGATGCGGTCCGCCAGGGTGCGGCGGAAGTCGGGAGTGGAGCCGCCTATTACTGGTCCGGAAAACTGCCGGCCGCACAGTTTTTCGCCGGCTTCCCCTTCGGCATGAACGCCCAGCAAATGAACGCCTGGTTGCTTTCCGGCGGCGGGCTGGAATTGTGGCGGGAGCTGTACGCTACCGTCGGTCTGCTACCCTTCGCCGGCGGCAATACCGGGGTGCAAATGGGCGGCTGGTTTAACCGGGAGATCAATACCGTCGCTGACTTCCGCGGACTCAAAATGCGCATGCCCGGATTAGGCGGGCGCGTACTGGAACGACTGGGAGGAACCCCCGTACTGCTGCCCGGCGGAGAAATCTACACCGGGCTCGAGCGGGGCATCCTCGATGCTACGGAGTGGGTTGGACCCTACCACGACTACATCATGGGCTTCCACGAAATCGCTAAGTATTACTATTACCCCGGCTGGCACGAACCGGGCACCAACTTTGAGTTTTTCGTAAACCTGGAGAAGTTCGGCGAGCTCCCCCCAGACCTCCAGCAGATCTTTACCATAGCTACGCACTACATCAACCTTTACACCCTCTCCGCCTTCGAGGCGAAAAATGCCGAATACCTGGCCAAACTGAAGGAGGTACCTACGCTATCCGTCCGCCCTTACCCCGAAGAGTTGCTGACCCTCGCGCGGCGCGCTTCGTTGGAGGTAATGGAAGAATATGCCGACTCGGATGCCACTACCCGCAAGGTGTACGATTCCATCCTCCGCTTTCAAAGGCTGGCTAAGCCCTGGAATGCCATTACGGAGCGGTGGTACTATGACGGTCTCGAATCTTAAATATCCGGCACTTCCGTCGGCTCTTTGATCTTGGTAGGGTCGTGGGGGTGCGGCTCGGCCGGGGTAGGTTGCAGTAAAGACAGGATCACGCCGCCGGTGAGGGTCACGAAGATGACGACCAGGCTGACCCACTCCTCGGGATGCCACACCTCGTGCAGCATCAGCTTGATGCCCACGAAAGTGAGGATCAGCGCCAGGCTGTACTTCAGCAAACCAAACTTGTCGATCATCGATGACAGTACGAAATAGAGGGCCCGCAGTCCGAGCACGGCCAGGATATTCGAGGAGAAGACCAGAAAGGAATCCGTCGTAATACCCAGGATGGCCGGAATAGAATCGATGGCAAAGATCACGTCCGTGGTTTCCACCATCACCAGCGCCACGAACAGGGGCGTAGCGTGCAGCTTGCCGGCGTGGCGGACCCAGAAATCGTGGCCATGGTAATCGTGGGTGACCGGCACGATGCGCTTCACCAATTTGATCACCGGATTCTCCGAAGGATGTACTTCCTCCCCTTTGCCAACCATTTTGTAGGCGCTGAACAGCAGGAGCAATCCGAAGACGTAGAACATCCAGTCGAACTGTTCGAGTAGGTAAACCCCGGCGAGGATCATCGCCAGTCGGAAAAATACCGCTCCCAGGATACCCCAGAAGAGCACCCGGTGCTGATATTTGGCCGGCACCTGAAAGTACCCGAAGATCACCGCGATAACGAATACGTTGTCCATACTCAGCGACAACTCCACCAAATACCCCGTCAGGTAGTTGATCATAGCGGTGTGAGCCGGTAGATCGGACTCCACCCAGCCGTTAGAGTATGCTAAGTAGATAAATCCACAGAAACCGATTCCGATCGTCATCCAGAGCCCGGTTTGCCCGAGCGCTTCCCGGGTACGGGGGACATGGTCCTTCGCGTTCAGGACGAACAGATCTAAAAAAAGCAGCAAGGCCACGAATACGGCAAAGCCAATCCAAATGATGGGCATATTAAAACGTTATGTGCCTTATAACAGGTGGTCTGTAGGTATGTTTCAACCCCGGAGCTGCCACGTTCCCGACATTGTACGTCAGCCGTAACCGACCTGCCGGCACACCTCAGTTCATATCTTTAGGCCAATGAAAACGCGCGGTAAATGGTACGTTCTGGTGTTCGCGCTAGTGGTGTTGGCCCGGACCGCGGTAGCCCAGTCGGTACCGGAACACAGCGTCGCGCGAAAGTGGAATGAGGTTTACCTCACTGCCATCCGCAACGACCTGGCCCGTCCCGTCGTTCACGCCCGCAACTTATACCACAGCGCTGCCGCCATGTACGACGCCTGGTCGTTGATCAACCGCAGCGGCAGCCCGGCCCTGATGGGACGCACGCGCCCCGGTTATCGTTTGCGCATCGATCCGGCAACGGTTCCGGACTATCCGGACAAATCCGCCGCCAGCCGGGAAGCCATCAGCTACGCAGCCTACCGCCTGCTGCTACATCGCTACCGGGATGCCCCGGGATTCAAGCTGATCGCCCGCCAGGCCGATCAGTTGATGACCGAATTGGGTTTTGATCCGCAGGTCATCACCGAAAATTTTGTCGCTGAGGGGCCGGCAGCCTTAGGCAACTACATCGCCGCGGAGATTATCGCCTACGGGACGACCGACGGGGCAAACGAGCGGAGATTGTACGAAAACGACGGGTATCCCGCCCCGGGTAACCCGCCGCTCGTACTGGGTAATCCGCTCAGCATCCTGGAAGTCGAAAATCCGAATCGCTGGCAGCCGCTCGCTTTCCCCGGGGTAGTGATCGATCAGTCGGGGAACATTCTCGACGGTAACGTACCCGGCTTCCTGGGGGCCACCTGGGGAAAGGTCGACCCCTTCGCGATTCCCGAATCCGCCAAAACCATTTCCACCGACCAGTTCCCTACCCCGGCCCAAAGCCCCGTTTACCATGACCCCGGCCCGCCCCCCTTTTTCAATCCGACGGATACCGCCGAATTCAATTTCTACCGCTGGAATTTCGAAACGGTACTGAAGTGGTCCAGCCACCTCGACCCGGCCGACGGCGTGCTGTGGGATATATCTCCCGGAGCGAGAGGGAATATCCCAGATGCCCTCCCCCGTACTCCCGCCGAATACCGGGCGTTCTATAAGCAGCACGAAGGCGGGCAGCCCGGCACCGGCAGGGCGGTGAACCCGGTTACCGGTCTGCCCTACCCGCCAAATGTCGTTCCCCGCGGAGACTATACCCGGGTGTTAGCCGAGTTCTGGGCGGACGGCCCGCAATCCGAAACGCCCCCCGGCCACTGGTTTTCCATCCTGAACACGGTCATGGATCATCCCCTCTTCGAACGGAAGCTGTACGGCCAAGGACCTGATTTGCCGGCCCTGGAGTATGACGTGAAGATCTACCTGGCCCTCGGGGGCGCCATGCACGATGCGGCCATCACCGCTTGGAGCATTAAGGGCAAGTACGACTACGTCCGCCCCATCACCGCCATCCGCTACCTCGCGGTACGGGGCCAGGCGACCGTGGTGGACCACCCCCTTTACGAACCAACCGGCATCCGGCTCGATCCGGGCTTCATTGAGTTGGTTGACAGTGCGCACGAAGTGGTTAATACCACGATTGGCATGACCGTCAAGGCGCGCGCGTGGATCGGAAATGTCTTTATCGACGATCCGGACTTGGAGCAGGCCGGGGTAGACTGGATCAATCCGACGGTCTGGGAACCCTACCAGCGACCGACTTTCGTCACGCCCAACTTTGCCGGATACATTTCCGGTCACTCCACCTTCAGTGCCGCCGCGGCTACCGTACTGGAATCCCTCACCGGCAGCCCCTATTTTCCGGGCGGAGTCGGGGAGTTCGTGGCTGATAAAAACGAGTTCCTGGTTTTCGAGGAGGGGCCTAGCCAGGACATTGTTTTGCAGTGGGCTACCTACCAGGACGCGGCCGCCGAAACCAGCCTGAGCCGCATCTGGGGCGGGATACACCCCCCGGTCGATGACATCCCGGGCCGACGGATCGGGCGGATCGTAGGTCAGGATGCCGTCCGGCACGCCGATAGTTTGTTCGCGGGCACCATCGCCCTTCCCGCACCACTCCCCCGGCCTGCATACGAACTGTCCGTGTTCCCGAACCCGGCAGGAAACGGACAGATCGTGACCGTAGAAGTTTTCCGCCAGGATCCCCTCGATGGACCGCTTCGGGTGTACAACGGCCTCGGACAACTCATCGCCTCCACCGAAGTAGTCCGGTCGCAGGCCCGGATCGAAGTGTTCGATTGGCCCCCGGGTATCTATTTCCTTCAGCTGGGGGACGGAGGGGTAACCGGCAAACTTCAGGTCCGATAGCCACCCCACTGTGGCCCTCCCTTTCGGGCGGGATAGCCCATCAGAACGATGGCATCAAAAAAGGGGTGCCCGACTTGTCGAACACCCCTTTTTAGTCGCGGACCGGCCGTTTACACCATCAGGCGGATCGGATCCTCCAACGTAGCTTTAACGTCATTCAAGAACTGTGCCGCGGAAGCTCCGTCAACTACCCGGTGATCGCTGCTCAGCGTCACTTTCATGATTTTGCCGGGCACTACCTCCCCGTCGCGAATAACGGGCTTGTCGTTAATACCGCCGACCGCCAGGATGCAGGCATCGGGCGGATTGATGATGGCCGTAAACTCTTCGATGCCGAACATACCCAGATTGGAGATCGTGAAGGTGTTGCCCGTCATTTCATCTTGGGAAAGTTTCTTATTCTTCGCCCGGCCGGCCAATTCCTTGACCTCGGTGTTGATTTGGCTCAGCGACTTCATATTGGCGTAGCGGATCACCGGTACCAGCAAGCCGTCCGGGATCGCCACGGCGACGCCGATGTTGACGTCTTTGTTCACGCGGATGTGGTCGCCCTGCCAGCTGGAGTTGATCGCCGGGTGCTTGGGCAGGTTGACCGCGCAGGCCTTCACCACCAGGTCGTTGAAGCTAATCTTGACCGGCGCGACTTCGTTGATCCGCTTGCGCATCTCCCATACCTTGCTCATTTCGATTTCCACCGTAACGTAAAAGTGGGGAGCCGTAAACTTGGACTCTCCCAAGCGGCGAGCGATCACTTTCCGCATTTGGCTCACGGGAGACTCCTCAAAGTTGGCCCCTCCGCCGCCAAAGGCGAAAGCAGGAACTTTCTGCTGCGGCTTCTCGACATCCACGTTCGGGCTGGGCTGTTGGGCGGGTACGGGCTGCGGGGTTTTGGGTTGGGCGGCGGGCGCAGGTGCGGTGCTGGCGGGAGCCGTTTTCGCTTCCTCGATGTCGCGCTTGACGATCCGACCATTTTCCCCGGAACCACTGACGGATTTCAGGTCGATGCCGGCCTCTTTTGCCATGGCCCTGGCCAGGGGGCTTACTTTCAGCCGGTCGTCATCACCGGTTTCTTCGGTAGTAGTGCGGGCGGGAGTTGCCGGGGCGGCATCTTCGGGGACGGTTGGTTGCCCGGATTGATCCGAGGTTTCCCCTCCGGACTTTTCTTCCTGGCCTCCACCGGAAGTGCCTGCATCGGCCGAACCGTTGCCACCCGCGCCTTCGATGGCGGCTTTCCAGTCCTCGCCTTCTTCCCCGATCACGGCAATGACGCCGTCGATCGGAACGGCACCTTCCTTTACGGCAATGTGGAGCAGGGTTCCTTCGAAGAAGGAATCCAGTTCCATGGTGGCCTTGTCGGTTTCGACTTCGGCCAGGGTTTGACCAGGTTCAACGGCCTCTCCCTCTTCGACGAGCCAGGCGACGATATTGCCTTCTTCCATTGTATCACTCATCCGGGGCATGCGTATCACCTCAGCCATTTCTTCTTCTTTTTAGTTTGTTGTCAGAGACCGGCAAATTTGCGGCCTATGTACGGGATAAACAAACTGAATGACCGGCCGATTGTTTTTTTCTTACCAACCGTATTCCCTCGCTCGCCGTTCCATCGTCCATGCAATTTTCCTCCCGCCTTATTGAAGATGCCGTGAATGCCTTCGCTTCCCTGCCGGGGATTGGCAAAAAAACGGCCCTTCGCCTGGTCCTCGATTTAGTCCAACGTCCCACCGAAGATAGCGTCCAGCTGGCCCGCTCCATTGCCGGAATGCGCGAGAACATTCAGCACTGCATCACTTGTGGCAACCTGAGCGATCAGACTGTCTGCGCCATTTGCCGGGATCGCCGCAGGGATACGTCCATCATCTGCGTCGTGGAGAGTATTCGCGATGTAATGGCCATAGAGGATACCCAGCAGTACCGTGGGTTGTACCACGTTCTGGGTGGGGTGATCAGTCCGATTGAGGGCATCGGTCCCGCGGATCTCAACATCGATACGCTGATCAGCCGGGCCAAGTCGGAAGAGGTCGAGGAGATCATCATGGCGATCAGTCCGACGATCGAAGGCGAAACCACCATTTTCTACCTGAATAAGCAATTGGCCGATACCGCCGTGCAGGTCAGCAGCATCGCCCGCGGGGTCAGTTTCGGCGGCGAACTCGAATACGCCGACGAGGTGACCTTAGGCCGGAGTATCGTAGCGCGGCGGAAGCTCTAGCTGGGGCGGAAGGAACGGTCGGGCGTCTCCCCCACCCTTGATGATCTCGCGCACGATGGTGGAGCTGATGTGACTGTAAGCGGGTTGACTGATCAAAAAAATGGTTTCCAGCCCTTCCCCTACGATCTCGTTCAACTGGGAGATCGTCTTTTCGTAGTCGAAGTCGCTGGCGTTGCGCAGGCCGCGGAGCAGGTACCGGGCCCCGATCTGCTTACAGTAGTGGGCGGTCAACCCCTCGAAACTATCTACGCTGATCCGGTCATCGCCGGCGAACACCTCCCGTAACCACTCCATGCGCTGTTCCAGATCAAACAGGTAGCTTTTCTGACTATTGACGCCTACGGCCACGACAACCCGGTCGAAGAGGGGTACGGCCCGCTTCACCAATTCTACGTGGCCGGTGGTGATGGGGTCGAAGGATCCGGGGAAGACGGCGGTTTTCATACAGAAATTCAAATTTGTCGGGAGGAAACATACCGTCCCCACTCAAAACAATACTTGGTGAGACTATCGGCCAATGCATTTTGCCAGTAATAGCCGGACTTCAATACGAACCTAGCCATGTTAAACGGAACGCTGTAACCAGTAATAATCGCCATACGCTTTATAAATTCCCAGCTTGTTAGTGGGAAATTATCGCGCATTCCTATCCCGTCTCTGCCTGATGCATAGGCCAGTGCTAGGTGGCCGCGAAGTGTATACTTGTAGGGTTGGACTAAATGTTCCATGGTAATATCAGGATCGTAGAAAAGTTGACAACCGTTTGCTCGCAGTTTGCGCTGAAACTCGTCTTCCCCCGCTCGCCCAATCTTCTTCCCTATCATGCTTAATCCTGGTGTAAATCCGTCGACTTCTTCCCAGGCACTCCTTCGAATAGCCATAATTCCGCCAAATAAATATTCATCCTCCTTTATCTCTCCAAAATTTAATCGGGAAGAGGGGCACATAGGTTTTGTATAGTACTTAAGAATCCACTGAGGAGGCGGAGAGCTAAACCAGTGGGTGTATCCTCCTCCTAATCCGTCGAACTCTGCATTCTCCAATCGATTATGGAACTTTTCAACGAAATCAGGAGCTAACCGTATGTCATCATCCAACAACAATACCCAGGGCGTTTTTGCCTCGGCCATCCCCCGGTTTCTAGCGTGCTGTAATCCAATTCGCGGCTCTTCTACGTAATCAGCACCAAATTGCTCCGCGACTCGTTTGGTTTCCACCCTAACCGCATTATCGACAATCAGCAGAGCGTAAGTTTCCCGGCTAAGGGTTTGATGAAGCAGGGTACGAAGACTACTTTCGAGTAGCTGCTCACGTTGGTAGGTGGGAATGACAATAGTCAATAGCATAGGCAAAAGTAGGCAATATCAACTGCCTCGTATAACTGTTAATAGCTCAATCCGTGCAGGTTACGATTATCATCCCGGTGTACAATGCGGTACCCTTTCTTTCCCAAACCGTTAATTCTGCTATCCGGGCGGGGGCGCAAATAAAAGGAGAATGGGAGCTAATACTAGTGGATAACAACTCAACGGATGGGAGCATCCATATTCTCGAACAATACCAAACCCAGTATCCCAAGCGTGTAAAACTTCTCCGGGCCGCTACGCAAGGAGCGCCTTCAGCACGCAATGTGGGACTGGCGGAGGCCAGGGGGGAATGGGTGCAATTTCTCGATGCTGACGACCTGTTGGATGATCGTAAAATAGCTGATCAATTGAGCCTGGTAAAACCTACCACAGACTGGGTGATCGGCGCTTACCGTAATTGCTGGCCGAATGGCCTTGTTACTAACCATTCCCCCTATCAGGACCCGTGGAAGGGATTGGTGTACAATCATCACTTAGGCAACACTAATGCTAACTTCTATCGTCGATCGATCATAAAAAATGTAGGTGGCTGGAACGAGTCTACACCTTATTACGACGACCCCAACCTCCACCTCCGCTTACTTATGCACAATGCTACATTCCTGATCGATCCCGAAATACGCAGCACTTATCGCCAACACGAAGGAAAATCCCGCGTAACCAATGGAGCAAAAGCTCCCCAGGCAAAACAATCCATGGAGTTAGTAGCATCGACCGTTACTTACCTATCTCGCAAACAACCGGGGTACTTTGAAGCTAATGCATCCTATTTTTTAGGCGCTTTACTCCGCAGCATAAGGATATTTGCCACCTATGACCTCACCGCAGCTTCCCAGGCATACCGTACCTATTTCGGATCACCCAAGCGGTGGCCACTCACGGGCCCCTACCAACTACTGCCCAAATACACCCGCCTCTACCCCTACCTGGGCTTCCGCAACCTCGAACGATTGCGCCTCGCCCTGGCCGGCGTAATTCCCGGGGAGCTTAAACGGATGCTAAAGAGCTAATGCAATACCTTAGCCCCCTAACCCCTTAGCCCCCCACCCATGTCAGGCAGCACCCACGGCACCCTGTTCCGCGTCACCACCTTCGGAGAAAGTCACGGCATCGGACTGGGCGTAACCATTGACGGTTGCCCCGCCGGACTCGACCTGGACGTGGAAGCCATCCAGCGGGAAATGGCCCGGCGTCGGCCCGGACAAAGCAAGATCGTTACCCAACGCCAGGAAGGCGACCTGGTAGAAATCCTCTCCGGCACCTTCGAAGGCAAAACCACCGGTACCCCCATCGGCATGGTTATCTACAATCAGGACCAACGCAGTAAGGACTATAGCCACATCCACGACAAGTACCGCCCCAGTCACGCCGACTACACCTTTACCGCTAAGTACGGCCACCGGGATTATCGCGGCGGCGGCCGATCCTCCGCCCGGGAAACCGCGGCCCGCGTAGCGGCCGGCGCCGTAGCCCAACAACTGCTCGCGTCCCTGGGGATCAAAATCCGGAGCTACGTCGACCAGGTCGGGGCAATTCAAACCGGCAAGGACCACGGTGCACTCGACCTCAGCCTCATCGATTCCAATGACGTGCGTTGCCCCGACCCCGCAGCGGCGGCCGAAATGGAAACGAAAATCCTGGAAGTCCGTAAGGCGGGAGATACCATAGGGGGGGTCGTCAAATGTGTCATCTCCGGCGTGCCCGCCGGCTGGGGGGAACCCGTATTCGACAAGCTCCACGCCGACCTCGGGAAGGCCGTATTAAGCATCAATGCCTGCAAGGGATTCGAATACGGCAGCGGTTTCGCGGGGGTAAGCCTACGGGGCAGTGAGCACAACGATGCCTTCTATACCGACGAAGCCGGTAACACCCGTACGCGGACCAACCGGAGCGGTGGCATCCAGGGCGGCATCTCCAATGGAGAGGATATTTACTTCCGCGCCGCCTTCAAACCCGTGGCTACCATCATCACCGACCAGGAAAGCATCAATGAAAGTGGCGAACGGGTAACCGTCACGGGAAAGGGGCGCCACGACCCCTGCGTATTGCCAAGAGCAGTGCCCATCGTCGACGCGATGGCCGCCCTCGTCCTGGCCGATCACTTTCTCCGATCGCGCAACAACCGCCTCTAGCGGTTGCGATACCCGGGCTTGATCAGGGCATGGTCCAGCCATAACCCAGCCAGTCCTCCAGGTGGTCCACATCGGAGAGCGGAGCCAGAGTTGCCACGGAAAGCCCCTGCTCCCGCGCCCGCGCCATGGTTTCTTCAAAAACGGTTTCCGTACTCCAGACCATGTTGTTGAACAGGAAAGGATGCGCGTGCCGCATCCCGATCAGGTAGTAGCCCCCGTCGTTGGCCGGGCCGATGACCAGTTCGTGCGTAGTGAGCTCCTCGAAGGCCTGGTGCAGAAGCTCGGTAGTTACTCCCGGGCAGTCGCTGCCGATGACGATGATTTTGTCGTGCCCCCGCACAAACGCGTGATCGATGGCCGCCGCCATCCGTTCACCCAATCCCGCTCCCACCTGGACTAATTTGATGAACTCCCGGTTCGGCCATTCGTCAGCCGGATCCACCCGATCCGAATAGTGGAGGTAACGGGTCACCCCTTCCAATCCGAGTACCCGATCGCGGGTGTAGCGCATCAGGATCCGGTACATTGCCACCGCCTGCTCGTCACCGACGTCCTCCGCCAGCCGGGTTTTCGTTTTACCGGCAACCGGATTTTTAACCATGATGATGAGGGCTGGGCGTCGCATGCCGGCAAGATAAGCCCGCACCCATCGCAAACCATAGCCAGCCCCCCCGGTTATATCACACCCAGTACCCCAATCATGATGCAAGCGAGTTGGAACGGACGTATAGTAGCCCACAGCGCGGAAACCAAAGTGGTCGAAGGCAATCACTACTTCCCGCCCCAGAGCCTGAACCGGCAATTCTTTTCGGACAGCGCCACCACCTCCCACTGTGGATGGAAGGGAGACTGCAACTATTATAACCTGGAAGTAGACGGTAAATCCAACCCCGATGCAGCCTGGTACTATCCGGAACCCTACGACCGGGCCGAACACATCAGGGGGCACGTCGCGTTTTGGAAAGGGGTTAAAGTGGAAGAAATTTAGACTCGTTACCGTGACCACACCTACAACGGCAATCACCGCTATTGCCCAACAGTACACCCGCGTTCGGCAGCAATCGATTCGCCTCTGCGAGCCGCTTGAAGCGGAAGATTACACCGTGCAGCCCGTTGACGACGTCAGCCCGCCCAAATGGCACCTCGGCCACTCCACCTGGTTTTTCGAAAATTTTCTCCTCGTCCCGAATCTCCCGGACTACCAGCTATTCGACGAACGACTGAACTGGTTCTTTAATAGTTATTACGAAAGCCAGGGGCCCCGTATCCTGCGCAGCAACCGCGGCAACATGACCCGCCCTACCCTGGCGGCCATCCTCGATTACCGGAAACACGTCGACCGGGCGATGGAACAACTCCTGGACCGGGGAGAAGCGACCGTAGAAGATCTCACGGAGCTGGGGCTCCATCACGAGCAACAGCACCAGGAACTGCTGCTTTGCGACATCAAATACATCCTCGGGAGCAATCCGCTGTACCCTACTTACCGCAACGAACCCGACCGACCGACCGTACGACAACCGCATCGCTTCATTCCGGTGGCGGGAGGACAGTATTCGATCGGTCATGAAGGCGCGGGTTTCCGCTGGGATAATGAGCTGAGCCGCCACGACGTCCTCCTCCAGCAATTTGGCATCGGGTCCCGCTTGGTCACGAATGGCGAATACCTTGAGTTTATGGAAGACGGTGGCTACCGCCGTTTCGAACTCTGGCAGATGGACGGCATCGCCTGGGCCCGCACGCTCCCGGTAAAGGCTCCCCTGTATTGGTACCGCGAAGGCGACGCCTGGAAACAGTACACGCTGAATCGGGGGCTGGCGGATCTGGATCCGGATATTCCCGTCACCCACCTCAGCTGGTACGAGGCCGACGCTTATGCCCGCTGGGCCGGGGCGCGGCTGGCCACCGAATTCGAATGGGAGGTTGCGTGCCGACAACTCCAGCCCGACGTACCCCGTCACGGAAATTGGGTCGAGCGGGAGGATTTTCATCCGCTTGCCGCTACCTCGCTCGATGATCATCAACTCATGGGGCACTGTTGGGAGTGGACCAATTCGGCCTACCTTCCCTACCCCCGATATCCGCGCCCGGAAGGTGCATTAGGGGAATACAACGGCAAATTCATGATCAACCAGATGGTGCTCCGGGGCGGAAGCTGTGCCACGCCGGGAAGCCACATTCGCCCCACTTACCGCAATTTTTTTCAACCAGAAAAGCGCTGGCAATTCACCGGTATCCGATTAGCAAAAGACCTATAGCACATGACCGTTTCCCACACCTCCCCCACGCTTTCTACCTTCGCGGACGATGTAGTCCAACACCTTTCCGGCGAGCGCCCCCGGTTGAATAGCAAATGGTTCTACGACGAGCAGGGGAACACCCTGTTCCAGTCGATCATGCAAACGCAGGAGTACTACCTCACCGATGCGGAAAAAGAAATCTACGGCAGCTGCGGTAAGGATTTGCTACGGTATCTCGATCGCCAGCCCTTCGATCTCATCGAGCTTGGCGCCGGTGACGGCACCAAAACCCAGCACCTCATCGAACGCCTGCTCGCCGAAAAAGCCCGCTTCGCCTACCGGCCGATCGATCTCAACGGTAGTGCCCTGGAAGAATTAAGTGAACTGATCAATTTCCGTTGGCCCAAATTGGACTTCGAGCCCATCCAAGCCGATTACTTCGAGGCCCTGAATCGCCTCGGGAATTCCTCGGGAGGCCGGCGGCGCCTGCTACTCTTCCCCGGTGCCAACATCGGCAACTACACTCCGGGAGAAGCGGTGGACATGCTCAAAAGGCTACGGCAATTTCTTGCGCCCGGGGACATGCTCCTCACGGGCTTCGACCTTAAGAAGGATCCCGCCGTCATTCTGGCGGCCTACAACGATGCGGCTGGATACACGGCAGCTTTCAACCTCAATTTACTTACCCGGATCAACCGGGAGCTTAAAGCAGATTTTGTCCTGGACTGCTGGCGCCACTGGGAGACCTACGACCCGGTCACCGGCGCGGCGAAGAGTTACCTCATTCCGATCGAGCCACAAACCGTTCACATCGGAGCGGCAGGCCGGAGCTTCAACTTCCGCGCCTGGCAACCCGTGGAAGTCGAGATCAGTCAGAAGTATAGCCTGCGCGAGATCGAAGGTATGGCCGACGCGGCCGGTTTTGAATTCGTGCGCCACTTCCAGGATAGTCAGCAATACTTTACAGATAGCCTATGGCGGGTAGCCAACCACTGATCCACCATTTTAGCTTCAGTAGATCCAGCGCCTTCAAGTTGCCCGTTTCCAGTACGTATTTCTCCAGTACTTCCTCGGGCACATATCCCGAGAGGGTAGAAAATTTGGGGTAGCGGTCGGCGAACGTCGTCAGACGGGTTCGAAGGGTAGGATGCTGCTTCCGCAGCAGCCGGAGATTCTCCACCGCTTTCTTTTGCTTGGCGAGAAAAACCCGGTTACTTTCCAGCCCCAGGTGGACCACCGGGTTCTCAATGTACTGGATCGTAATTTTCGCGGGAACCAGTAATTGTCCCCATAGGGTATCCTCGTGCCCGTAGCCGTCGACGTCGGGGAACGGATTAGCGAGCATGACTTCTCGCCTGACCAGAAAGTTATTGCTCTGAAAAAACCGATTGCGGCGGCGCGCAGGAGCCAAGGCTTCCCGCCGACGCCCGTAATGCCAGTGCAGAAATAATTCAGGATCCGCCGGGCGTTCTATGGCGTAGGTAGTTCCGCCAACGACGACTTCCGAAGAAACGTGGGCGGCATAATTCTCTAGCAGCGTGGGGTTGGGCCAACTATCGACATCCAGCATGATCAGGTGCTCACCCGTAGCTTCCCTCGCCATCAGGTTTCGAATGGCCGCCCTCCCGATATTTTCGGGCATCTCCCGGTATCGGACCGAAGGCAGGTCCAGTAATTTGCGATTTTCGCACTGCCAGGAAGTACCGCTGGCGTCGTCGTAAACCAGTATTTCAATCGGGGTATCCAAAGCGATCGCCTGCCGCCGCAACTCGTTGGCTAATGGACGCGCATCGTAATGATAAACCGGAATACATACGGATAACATATCAGTAAGGAGCTAAGGGGGCTAGGTCCAGTGCAGTTAAACCGCAACTTTGCTAGCGGGGTTCGTAACCAACCATAACGGGTAGTCAGTAAAACGAGCTAGCCTGACTTTAATTTCCTGGTAAAACCACGTAAAAGCCTACGCGCTTCCGGCGTTGGAGCTGCGAGGTAGCGGAGCGGGAGCCCTTGTTCCAAGCGATAGGCGTCTTCCACCAGAGCGGCCATCTGTTCGTAGTTAAAGTCGTCCAGGCTATAGGCACCCCGTAAGCCCTCCAATCCACCGTAGTCATATCCCATCCGACTCCGCTGGGCTGCCAGGGCGCGCGGTATGTAAATCGCTCCGCGATTCACATACTGCCATACGTGCACCACCTCATGGACTAATATGGGTAGCGGAATGGGTCCCCAGCTATTGATGGTGTGGAAACTGACATAAATTAGGCCGTACCGCCGCGGGCCGATACGCGCGCGCTCGTCCAGCCGGATACGGTGATAAGGCACCGAATCCCCGAAGATGGGATAGAGGAGGTTGACTTCGCTTTCCGAAAGGGGGCGTATGCAGGAACTGAGCAGATTTGAAACCCGCTCGTAGCTATCGAAGAGAAACAGCAGGTCACACAGTTGAAATACCCGGTCTAAACAGGCTGTCCGGACGGCAGATCGGGGCAGGGGGCGCAGCATCCGCTGCCAGCGAAGTCGTAGAGGAGACATCAGATCAGGTCCGTTGAGCGATAGGGTGGTAAAGCTAACGTGACTGCCCCGAAGTGGCATCCGTAATCTGAAAAGGTTGCTGTAGGGGCAGGATTCGAACCTGCACGGGGCGGTTAGCTACTTTTCATTGCTCCGGAGAGCAACGCTCACGCGGAGCATTGAACGGTAGTTTATTCCGGCTTCCCCACCCGCGAGACAAGCGGGCATGGCTGCCAATTTCATCACCCTACAAAATGCCTGGTCGTCTGGATAGCAGACTAGGATCAGGATATATGCTGTAAGGGCAGGATTCGAACCTGCACGGGGCGGTTAGCCCGTTTCTACGCTCCGCAGAGCGGCGCTCGCGCCGAGCGTAGATAGGGTTTATCCCGACCTCCCCACCCGCGAGACAAGCGGGCATGGCTGCCAATTTCATCACCTTACAATATTCAAACGATGCCGTCGCTTCGTCCTTGCAATAGCAAAGATGCAACGTTTTGGACTTATTATGCAAATCTATTCAACGAAAAGATAAAAACTATTTAAATATTATAACGCATAGATCCATTTATTGAAAATGCATTAACGAATTGGTTTGAATTCGTCGGTATTTTAGAAAAATGGAACTATCCCTATCGTCGCCGGCCGGGAGAATTAAAACCAGAGCGTCTCTCCGCCACCCACCACGTAGTCGATAACCAGTTCCTCCCCCGATCGGATTTGCCGGGCGGCCGAAAAGCGGATCTGCTCGAAGTCGTAATCCATCTCGAAATCCAGGTTACCCGGAGAGGCGTGATTGTAGAGGGATCCATAGCCGAGCGCGATAGCTGCTCCTTCCCCACCCCACAAAAAGTAGTAGTCGTGCAGCGTCGTTGCGTGAATCGCGAGCCGGTCTTCGGAAGTAAGCACAATCACGGGTGCCAACTCCACGATAGCCCCCTCCTCGATTGTCTCGGCGGTAAAAACACCTCTCCCTCCTAAGGAACTCGGACGCACGTACAGAAAGGGCAGGTGTAACATGTGACGATCTTTCGGATGGCGGGAGCGATCCCGGTTTCCGACCGGAAAGGCTATGCCACTACCACCGGACTAGAACAAGCCCTCGATGACTTGTTCCTCGGAGATGCCCTCCGCCTCGGCTTTGTAGTTCCGTACGATACGGTGGCGCAGGACGTACTTGGCAATCGCTTGTACGTCGGCAATGTCCGGACTGTACTTACCATGGATCGCCGCGTGGCACTTTGCCCCCAGCACCAGGTACTGGCTTGCCCGGGGTCCGGCGCCCCAGCTGATGTATTCGTTGACGTTATTGCCCGCCCGCTGGGTATTCGGCCGCGTCTTCCCGGTAAGCTTTACCGCGTATTCGAGCACGTTGTCGCTGACCGGGATCTTGCGGACCAGGTTCTGGAAGAAAAGGATGTCCTCCCCCGACAGTACGTGGCGCAGCTCGGCCCGGTCGATCCCCGTGGTACCGCGAACCACGGCTAGCTCTTCTTCGTAGCTGGGATAGTCCAGCGGGATGTTGAACATGAAGCGGTCCAGCTGCGCCTCCGGTAGCGGGTAGGTGCCCTCCTGCTCGATGGGGTTCTGGGTCGCGAGGACAAAAAAGGGAGCGGGCAGGCGGTGGCGCTCGCCGGCTACGGTTACCGAGCGCTCCTGCATAGCCTCCAGCAGGGCCGCCTGGGTCTTGGGCGGGGTCCGGTTGATCTCGTCGGCCAGTACGATATTGGCAAACAGCGGGCCTGGAATAAATTCGAAGTGCCGTTCGTCGTTCAGGATTTCCGATCCGGTGATGTCGGTCGGCATGAGATCCGGAGTAAACTGCACCCGTTTAAAATCCAGCTCCAACACCTCGGAGATCGTGGAAACCAGCAGCGTCTTGGCCAGCCCCGGCACGCCTACCAGTAAGGAATGTCCGTTGGAAAAGAGGGAAATGAGCACCGTCTTGACGACTTCTTGCTGACCGACAATCACTTTGCCGATTTCGTTGCGTAAATCCTGGTAAGCCTGCGCAAGCGCGTCGACGGCTTCCACGTCGGAAGAGTAGTTTGGGGTTGGCATATGGTTATAATGTAATACGGTAGTTCGATAGCGGTATCGTTCGCTTCCGTCAAGGTATGCAGTAGTTACGATTGCGGCCCGCTATTGTTGCCACTTCGGTAGCTTTTCAAGACAAGGCGCAGCAAGCCGACCGCCGCGAGAATAAATAACAGCATGGCCGGGAACCCCCCGAGGGTAGAGATCAGCCGGATGCCGTCCAGGCCCGCAAACGAGACCAGCAACCACGAAACCGACCCGATTACGCCTCCCCAAAGAAGTTTGATGCGGAGCGGGGCCTCCGCCGATTCCGGTCCGATTCCCCGCACACACAGGGCACTCATCGCCGAAACGTTGCTGTCCGCGGCCGTGACGTAAGACAGGAAGATCAGCAGCAAAAAGAATGCTGCCGTGAAAGACAGCCAGGGTAGCTGCTCGAACAACGCATAGGCGACCGCTTCCGGCCCCGTAGTGGCTAGCGCGTTCGACAACAAACCGTTCGTTGCCTGATCGACGACAATGGCCGTCCCTCCGAAAGCCACCATCCAGCAGCCACCGAACAGCGAGGTGCAGAGCAAATTCATTTCAATAAACCTGCGCACGGTATACCCCCGGGCCAGTCGTCCGAGGAAAAGCGCGGTGATCGGCGCCCAGGCGTACCAGTTGGCCCAGTAGAAACCCGTCCAGGCATGGCTCCACTCGGTGGGAATACCCGGATCGCCTCCTACATTCCTGGCCAGGAAGGTCGCGGCGAAATCCGTTAGTCCCCGGACGGAGAGCGACAGGGTCTCCCGGAGCGGTCCGGCGACAAGCACGAAGAGCGCGAGCAGGATAAATCCGATGATGTTGTAATTGGATAGCATTCGAATGCCCCGTTGCAGACCGGTGGCGGCGGAAACACTAAAGGCAACGACGACGATGCCAATAACCACCGCCAAACTGATTGGCGTTGCACCTGCGTCCGCGCCCACGTACCCCTTAACTCCACCGATGAGTGCCAGGCTTCCCGCGCCCAGGGCGGCGGCCATACCGGCCACGAGCGAAAAAAGACAGATCGCATCTACGGCCGCCCCCCCGTGTTTGTGGATGGACGGTCCGAGCACGGGCCGCAGCAGCGTACTGAGTGAAAATGGTTGCCGGTGATTGTAAAATCCGAGTGCGAAGAGCAGCCCCCCGACGGTATAAATGGCGTAGGGCGTCAGGGTCCAGTGTAGAAACAAGGTAGACAAAGCAAAAACGGCCGGTTGCTCCCGGCCGGCCGGTGGCGGCGCGCTGAGGTGGTAAATGGGCTCGGCAATGCCCCAGAAGAGAATACCCGTAGCGATCGTCGTACAGGCCGTAATGGCGAACCAGCGCCAGGGCTGGAGGAGCCGTTCCGCTCCTTCACCGCCGATAACCGTGCGGCCCAAGGGGGAAATATACGTCAGCCCCAGCAGCAGTAAAAACGACGCACTGGACCAGGAAAACAACCAATCGAAGTGCACGAGTATCCAGTTACTCGCCCCCTGCGCGAAATCGAGTAAGGCGATCGGATCCCGTAGGGCCAGTCCGGCGCAAACCAGTAAGGGCAGCAGCGGCGGCAACAGGACCGAATAGCGGATGCGCCCCGTTATGGACACGGCCATACCCAGTCGCTCAACGGTTGCCGGGGGCCGTTGAAATTAAAGTGCCACCACTCCGTACGGATGGTGGAAAAACCGTTGGCCAGCATTACCTCCTGCAGCGTTTTCCGGTTTTGCAGCACCTTTTCCGACAGGTCCGTATTCGTGGTATAGGCTTCCGCTCCGAAGTAGTCATAGGGCGTCCCCATATCCAGTTCCTCGCCGGTCGGTAAGTCGATCAGCGTTAGGTCGGCGGCGGCGCCCCGGCTGTGGACGCTTCCCCGGGCGGGTGGCGCCACGAAGCGGGCATCCGGCATGACGTCCCAGAGCCGCTGTTGATAGGGACCGGGCCGGTAGCAGTCGAACATTTTCAGCCCGAGCCCACGGGGTGCTAGGTCGCGCTGTACCGCCAGAAGGGCTTCGGCAACCGCTGGCCGGTAGAAGCAACGGCCGCAATCGTAAATCTGCCGGTCCATGAAGTTGTCGGCGCTGGCATACCGGATCTCCAGGGCGATGCTGCTATCCCGACGGGACAGTTCCACCCAGGCCGTACTGTCGAAATCCAACGGGGGTGGCGGAGGGGGCGGCGCTTGCATGCCTAGCGGAAAAGCTCCCCGTAATTCCGGCGGCGGCGGAGAATCGCAGGAAGCCATCCAGCAAGCAAGGGCCGTGATGATGGGAAGCAGACGCATAGCGGGCCCAATATGCGAACTTTCGCCCGGGCACGCCAATGCGGGAGTGCGACCACCGCCGTACTTTGGCCGTTCATGGCCAACCTACGCAACTATACTCCGTTGCTGCTCCTCGGCGTTTTACTGGGTGGAGCCGCGGGTTATTTACATTTCTTTACCGAGGACTCCGTTCACTGGCCGGCCTTCGGCAGCATGGCCGTTTTCTATGCACTGGTGTATTACATCGGCGCGCGCGCCGCGCGCCGCCGCCGGGCCGAGGATAACGATGCCGACGGGATGATGCTGGCCGGAAGAGACTTGCCCCTGCTGGTGGCCATCTTCACCATGAGTGCTACTTGGGTGGGCGGCGGCTTCATAAACGGAACTGCGGAATACACCGCTACCCAGGGGCTGGTATGGGTACAGGCCCCCTGGGGGTACGCACTCAGCCTGGTCATCGGCGGGCTCTTCTTCGCCCGCAAAATGCGCCGCCGCCGCTACCGTACCATGCTCGACCCGCTGGCCGAGCGCTACGGTAAACGCATGACGGCATTGCTCTTTCTACCCGCCCTCACCGGAGAGCTCTTCTGGACGGCCGCCATCCTTACCGCTCTCGGCGCGACCTTTGCCACCGTACTGGGGGTAGACCTGACCACGGCCATCCTTTTATCGGCCACCATCGCGGTGGCGTATACCGCCCTGGGCGGACTCTGGGCGGTAGCCATGACGGACGTGGCGCAATTGATCATCCTGCTGGCCGGTCTGGCGCTCATTGTACCGTTTGCCCTGGAGTATACGGGGGGAATGTCCGCCACGTATTCCGCCTACCAGGATCGATTCGGGGCCGCGGCCAGCTTACTGCCCAGCCGGGAGGCACTCGGCGCCAGCTACTGGACCTGGTGGGACTACGCGCTCTTGCTGACCTTCGGAGGCATCCCCTGGCAGGTTTATTTCCAGCGGGTGCTGGCGGCGCGGGACGAGCGAACGGCCATGGTGCTGAGCGTGGTGGCCGGGGTGGTCTGTATCCTGGCGGCCATCGCGCCGGTGATCATCGGCATGGTGTCGGCAACCGTAGATTGGTCGACCCTGGCTGCCGGCCCGCCGCCGGACGCGAGCGCTACCCTGCCCTGGGTGGTCCGCTACCTTACTAACCCGGTCGTAGCCGTTATCGGACTCGGTGCCGTTGCCGCAGCGGTCATGTCCAGTGTGGACAGCAGCGTCCTCAGTGCCAGCAGCATGGGGGTGTGGAACGTATACAAGCCTTTGGTGGAAAAAGACCTGCCCGACACCAAACTTGCGACGTACATTCAGCGCTGTATCTGGATCGTGGGTACGGCGGCGACCCTCATTGCCTTCCAGGTCAGGAGCGTATACGAACTATGGTTTCTGTGTTCCGATTTCGTGTACTGCTTGCTCTTTCCGGCCCTCGTCTGCGCGCTCTTTGACAAGCGGTCGAATAAGCACGGTGCCCTGGCAGGCTTTTTGGTTGCGGCAGTACTGCGCTTTGGGGGAGGTGACGATACCCTAGGTTTACCTGCCTTTCTTTCCTACCCTTCGGACTTCCCCTTCCGAACCGTGGCCATGCTCGGCGGCCTGCTGTCCAGCCTAATCGTATCCCGACTCACCGGGGGGGCGGGAAACCAAAACCTAAGCCCAGCTGACGGGAAATAAAGAAACCCGAAAGACAGCTAGTCTTTCGGGTTTCGGAAAAGGCAATTGTGTAGTTCAAAGTGCGATCCGGATATCATCCGGTCTTTTCTTGGCTTCGTTGGCGATTAATCGCTGGCAACTAGTCCGTAATAATGCTAAAGGCGTGAATGTGTCAAAGTGTAGTGTCTCTCAATGATCGGGCAAAAGTAAGGCCGTTGCCCGCTCCATTTTGCTGAAATAAGGGAAGGTGCTATCATATTCAGTCAATACCGTCTTTTTCTCAGTTAACTGGCTAAAATACCTTCTCTTTTTGGTCAGGCCCACGAATGGCTACCTTGGATATGTGAATTTGCACCATATATCCTATCGAACGGTTAGCGCCCGCACCGCCATCCCGACGACTTAGCCCGGGGATACGCTCGACTACTTCCTGAATGCCACGGTCCGCTTGTTGGTTTCTGCTGCTTCTAGGTCTGCAAGTGCTGGTTCCCAGAAGCATGGCCGGTCAGGATACGCTACCCCTGGCACAGGAACTCGCCGAAATCCGCGGCCAGTATTACGTCAACGTGGACACGGCCCTAGCCAGAGCCCGGGCGATGCTTCCCCGGGCAATTCGCACGGAAGATCCGTATCTCATCGGGTTGGCCTACGAAACGATCGCCCGTTACTACCTTGATAACGGCATTCAGGATAGCACCCGCCTCCTGCTGGGTCAATCCAGATCCTACTACGACGCCAGCGAAATTCCCGAAGCGAGGGCTGCCTCCCTGTGGTCCCGTGCCACCCTTGCCTCGGTGAATAACCGCCACGCGGAATCGCTGAAGATCAGTCAGCAATTGGCACAAGCTTGCCGGGATATTGCGGACCAGACCTGCCTGGCCCGTGCCTACTGGCTGATGGGGGGGGCCTTTTTTTACCAGGATCAACTGCGCGCGGAACAACGCTACAACGCCCGTGCGATGGCCATTCTGGAAAAGGAGCCGGATCGGCTGTACTACGCCGGCTTGCTGATTAGTTATGCCATGTCATTACATGGCATAGGTCGCGACTCGGCAGCGCGCGCACGCTTTCAAGAAGCGCGTGGCATTCTCGAACGGCATCACGCACCGGCCTTGATGGCCGATCTGCACTTACACGAAGGCATTTTTTACCGGGATCAGGATTCTACGGCCTTCGGAAAACGACTATTCTGGGAAGGTCTACGGTACGCCGATGCCAGCGGCACCCGAATCTACAAGGCCTTGCTGCTGAACAACCTGGCCCATCTGGCGAACGAAGCCGGGGCTCATTACCGGGCCATCAAATTATTGGACGAGGAAATGGCCATGGCCCAGGGGTTAGATGACCCCCGGTACCTGATGGATTTCCAGTACGTGGTCAGCGATGCCTACGCGGGCCTCCACCGCTACGACAGCGCCTATCATTATTTACAACTGGCGGATCGCAATTACCGGAAGATCACCCAGGACGATTACGACAATCAGTTAGCCGAGCTACAGATTGCCTACGAAACCCGGGAGAAAGAAAAACGGATCCAGACCCAGATCGAGCAACTTCGCCAACAACGCTGGCTGCTGTATACGGCGGGCATCGGCTTCCTGATCTGCATCGCAGCTGCCATAACGCTCTACCGCCTGTCCCGAAAACTGCGACTAAGCGGCCAGGAAAAGGAACGGCTGATCGGGCAAAAAGAAGGGCTGATCCGAGAGATTCACCACCGGGTAAAGAACAACCTACAGATAATTTCGAGCCTTCTGAAGTTGCAAAGCCGGGATCTCGATTCGAAAGACTCCACCGCCTACCGAGCATTACGGGACAGTCGTTCGCGGGTACAGGCCATGGGACTGATCCACGAGAAGCTCTACCTTGGTGAAACCTCCAACACCATCAGTATGCAAGCCTACCTTCAGGATCTGGGCAACACCCTGCTGGACACCTACACCCTGGACGATCGGGTGGAGATTTACTACGATATCGAAGCGATTACCCTCGACATCGACACGGCGATTCCCCTCGGTCTGATAGTAAATGAATTGATCACCAACTCCCTCAAGTATGCCTTTCCGGGCGACCGAAAGGGCCTGGTAGAAATATCGCTTTACCGGGAGAAATCCGATCTGGTACTACGGGTCACCGACGATGGCGTAGGGGAAGCTCAGGCGACCGTTCTGCCCTCCGGCACTGCTTTCGGCACCCGCCTGCTCGATCTGCTCAGTTCGAAACTTAACGGAGAAGCCAAGACTATTGCTACGGTGGGCTACGGCACGGAGGTACGCTTCACTCCGCCCGCCGGCGGCCCCACGGCCTGAGTCCTAAAGATTTCCTACCCGGGTCATCAGCTCGGAGCGTTTAGACCGGCTAACGGGGATTTTGTGCGACCCTACGAAAACGAATATTTCCCCGATTTCCGTAATGCGTTGCAGGTTCACGAGGTAGGAGCGGTGGCAACGCACGAATGGTGCATCGGGCGGCAACAAACCGGAAAGCTTCTTCAGTGTCTTGGTCACCAAAAACTCCCGCTCGTCGGTGATTACCTTACAGTAATAGTCGTCGGCCTCTATCCACAGGATGTCGTGCAACATAATGCGGACCAGCCGGTCTTTCACCTTGAGAAACAAGCGGTCATGCAGCAACAGGGCGCTTTCCCCCTCCGGAAAAATCGGTTCCTGCTCGGTAACGGCAGCCGAAGGAGGGGTTTTGGCCGTCAGGGCCAAATCGATCGCATGGGCCAGATCCCGTCCCCGAAAAGGCTTGGAGATAAAGGCACTAGGCCGGGCGGCGCGGGCCCGGCGGTAGGTTACCTCGTCGCTGTTGCTGGTGAGAAAGATCACGGGCACCTGGCTGAAGCGGCGGATAGCCAGCGCCGTATCAACGCCATCCAGAGCCCCCTCCAGTTTCACGTCCATCAAAATCAAATCGGGAACGCTTTTTTTAAACTGCTCCAGGGCTTTCTCGCCACTCGAGTAGTTCCCGGAAACCCGGTATCCCAAATCGGTGAGGCGGTCGCCAAGATCGGCGGAAATAATCGGCTCGTCTTCTACAACGGCAATGGTAAGCTTCGTCATGAACAACTAGAAGAATGTACCTACAAGTAACGTTGGCCGCACTTTTAATTTATAAGCTAAATGTTTTAACCCCGCTCCCCCACGTCATGTAGGCAATAGCTTTAACCACACCGATTGCTTGGTTGCCCCTACCCCTGGAAGGGATCTTTGCCCCGAATGTGTTTACCTTATCCAAATTAAAATTGGGAGATATCCAAAACGAGCGATGAATGTTAACATTCTAAACCGGATTAAGTAAGAAGATTTATCTAAGTCCGTCGGGATACCGCTACCGGTACTGGGCGGCCACCGCCACCTGCTAGCAATTTGCACGAAGGAGAAGCTGCCCGTCATTCCAGATCCCGACCGATAAGCCAACCGCCCGTCCAGGCCGCCTGAAAGTTGAACCCCCCGGTTATGGCGTCGATATCCAAGACTTCCCCGGCTAGATAGAGGCTGTCGTACCGCTTCGAACGAAAGCTTCGAAAGTCGATTTCGTCGAGCGCCACCCCGCCGGCAGTCGTAAACTCATCCTTATTCGTAGCCTTGCCGATCACGCGGTACACACTACCGGTCAACCCCGCCACCAGGTCGGCTAGCGCTGCATTGGACAGTTGCGCCCATTGCAGGTCGGCGGCAATGCCGGCGGAAGCGACCAGCATTTGCCAGAGCCGCTGGGGCAGCTCCACCGGCGACCGCGAGCCAATCTGTTGCCTGCTCCTGCTTTCGCGGTTTGCCGATATCTCCTCCCCCACCTCCTTAGCCCGGCGGGCCAACCAGTTCACCCGCAAGTCAAAAGCGTAGGAAAGCGGATGAAGCTCCCGAGCACCCCATGCACTCAGCCGAAGTACGGCGGGGCCACTCAGCCCCTTATGCGTAATGAGCAGGGGACCATCCGCCTGCAACTTACCTCCCTCCACTTCCAAATGTACCCACGGGAGGCTGATGCCGGCCAGGGCCCTGAGTGCCCGGTCTGCAATGTTTACGGCGAACAGGGAGGGAACCGGGTCCACGATACGGTGCCCCAGCTCGCCAAGTAATTTCCAAACAGCGGGATTGCTACCGGTGGTCACCACTAGCCGATCGGACTCGAGCCATTCCTCACCAACCTTAATCCGCCAATTCGGGCGCCGGAGCGCAGGTGGGGATACATCCGTTACCCGAGCGCCGGTGACGACCTTGACGCCCCGCTGCTTCGCTTCCCGCCACAGGCAATCGATAATGGTCTGGGAGCTATTGGATTTGGGAAACACCCGGCCGTCCTCCTCAATCTTCAGTGCCACGCCGCGGTCGGCAAACCAACCCATCGTATCCCCGCAAGCAAATTTGTGGAACGGTCCCAGCAATTCCCGGCTACCCCTGGGGTAGAATTGCACTAACTCCCCCGGATCGAAGCAAGCGTGGGTAACGTTGCACCGTCCGCCCCCGCTTATCCGCACCTTTTCCAATACGGCCCGCCCCCGCTCGAGAATGATAATGTCCCCGCCCGGACGGTGTTCGGCGATACTGATGGCGGCAAAAAAGCCAGCGGCTCCTCCTCCGATGATGACCGTCTTGTCCATACTGCCGGTTAATCCCTTTCGTGGACCACGAAGGTACGCCTTCCGGATGCCTTGTCTTCCGGATCGTAAATTCACCGTATCGGAGCCCGCCCGTTGGTTCGAGGGAGTGCATCTTTACCCCCATCACCGCTACCTATGCTTACCTCCGCTACCGAACCATCCTACCCACCGCAGTATTCCGAAATCCGCGAAGCCGGAGAGGCGATGGACTTCACTATGCCCTCCGACCAGCGAGTGGGTGAACTGTTGCGGAGCCTCGTAGCGGCCAAACCCGGCGGAAATTTCCTGGAATTGGGTACCGGACTTGGCCTATCCCTCGCCTGGATGGTGCAGGGGATGCATCCGGATGCGCGGATACTATCGCTGGATAATCAGGTGCAGTACACGGATTTCGTATCCACCCTCTTCCAGAATGACGCACGAGTCAGCATCGTCTGCGCTGATGGGAAGGAATGGCTGGAAAACTACCTCGGGCCACCCTTCGACCTTATTTTCGCCGACACCTGGCCGGGGAAATACCACCAACTGGAACGGACACTCGATCTTTTACCGATCGGCGGAACGTACATCGTCGACGATATGCTGCCGCAGTCCAACTGGCCGGAAGGACACGCCGCCAAAGCCAACCACCTCCGTGCCACGCTGGCGTCGCGGGAGGACCTGTGGGTGTGCCCGCTGGAATGGGCTTCGGGGGTTATCCTCTGTGTTAAACGCAGCTAGATTTCCTTGAGCTTCCACTTCCCCCTACGGAACAGCCAGAGGGCGACCACCGCCAGTAGTAGTTCCGCGATGACCACCGACCAGATCACGCCCCGCACCGCAAAGCCGAGTTCGACGGCGAGATAATAGCTTAGGGGAATCTCGAGGAGCCAGAAACAGACGAAATTGAGCAGCGTGGGCGTCCCCGTATCGCCGGCACCGTTGAACGCCTGTACCGGGATTAATCCAAGCCCAAAGATGACGTACCCAATAGCGAATATCTTGAGCGCATCGACGCCGTAACCAACGGCCTCCGGATCCTGGGTAAAACTTTGCACCAGCGGCCCCGCGAAAAAATAATAGCCAAAAGAAAGTAGGAGGAGGTATACCGTCGTAATTCCGAGTGTCCACCAAACCCCGCGTTCCGCACGGTCCGGCTGTTTGGCGCCCAGGTTCTGGCCCACGAAGGTAGCCGCAGCGTTGCTCAATCCCCAGGCCGGCAACAGGGTAAACAGGATCAACCGGATCGACACGGTGTAACCAGCTACGGCCGAAGCACCGAAGCTAGCGACAATCCTGGCGAGGAAAATCCAGCTCGCCGACCCGATGATGTACTGAAACGCGCCGTTGGAGGCGATGCGCAGTACTCGCAACTGCATGATGGGATCGATTTTCCAGCCGCCGGTTTTGATCCGCACCACCGAACGGCCGGAAAAGAGGATATACAACTGGTACCCTACGCCAATAGCCCGCCCGATGGTGGTGGCGATGGCGGCCCCGGCAACGCCGAAGCCGGGGATGGGTCCCAGGCCGAAGATGAACAGCGGGTCGAGGAATACATTGATTCCGTTTGCGATCCACAACACCCGCATCGCGGTGGCCGCTTCTCCCGCCCCCCGGAACACGCCGTTCAGCAGAAAGAGCAGCATGATGACCCCGTTACCGGCAAAGAGAATGCGGGTATACCATATGCCTTCCGCGATCACTGCGGGCCCGGCCCCCATCAGGGCTAACAGGTCTCCGGCATAATAAACGGCCGGTACGGAGACGACGAGACTTAAGATGAGGGTGATCACGATGGATTGCCCGGCCGCTCGACTGGCTTCGTCCGGTTTCTTTTCTCCTACAAAGCGGGCAATGAGCGCCATGGGAGCCAGGCTGAGGCCAACGCCAATGCTGTAAATTAGGGTCATCATTACCTCCGTAAGCCCTACTGTGGTAAGCGCCTCCACTCCGATACGGCCCACGAAGAAGGTATCCACCAGCGCGAAAACGCTTTCCATGGCCATCTCCAGCATCATGGGAACGGCCAGGAGCACGATGGCGCGTCGGATGCTACCGCTCGTGAAATCGTGCGCGTCGCCCCGAACGGCAGACTTGATTAACGACCAAAATTGGCGAGCACTCACGAGTTAGGAATTGTCCCGGTAAAATGGAATGAAGCGGGCGGTAAGTTGCAAAAAAAGAGCGGATGCCCGTAGAAGGCATCCGCTCGCTTTGAAGGTTTACTATTTCTTTTCTAGAAGTCAGCTCCGATCTGCTGCATACGGCTACCGGTTCCCCGGCCCTGAAGGCGGCCTTCTTTCGAGAGTCCGTCGTACTTACGCATGAGCAGGTAGGTATCGATCTGCTGGAGGGTATCCAGTACAACCCCCACCATGATGATCAGTGAGGTACCACCGAAGAAGATAGCGAACTGCTGGTTGACCCCCAGCCCGGCGACGAAGGCCGGGAGGATGGCGATCAGGCCGAGCAGAACGGATCCGGGCAAGGTGATGCGGCTGGTAATCGAGTCGATGTACTCTTCCGTCTCGGTACCCCCACGTACTCCGGGAATGAAGGCATTCTGCCGCTTCAGGTATTCCGTATACTGACTGGGATTCACGACTAGTGCCGTATAGACATAGGTGAAAGCGACCACCAGAACAAAGTAGACGATGTTGTAAAGCGGGGAAGTGAAGTCGTTAAATTGCAGAGCGAGCCAACTGGTTTCCGCTTCGGAACCTCCAAACCCGGCCAGGCTGGCGGGAACGAACATCAATGCCTGAGCAAAAATGATGGGCATTACCCCCGATGCGTTCACCTTCAGCGGGATATAATCACGGGCGGTGGTGGAAGGAGCTGCTCCCTGCCCACGCCCCACCATACGCTTGGCAAACTGGATGGGAATCTTGCGGATGCCGGTAACGATCATCACCGTAGCCATCGTGACAAGGAAGAAACCGAACATTTCCAGTACGAAAATGAGCAGCGCCCCTCCCTGTAAACGGGATTGAAGTTCAAACCCAAGCGCGGCGGGAAGACTGACGATGATACCGACCGTGATCAGCAACGAAACACCGTTACCGATACCCCGATCAGTGATACGCTCACCCAACCACATCGCGAAAATGGTGCCGGTGGATAGGATGATAATGCCGGAAACCCAAAATACCGTTTCCGAAACCGCCGGACTCACCCCGCCCTGCGACCGGATATAGGTCAGGTAGCCGGCACCCTGTACGAGGGTGATGGCCACCGTAAGGGCCCGGGTGATTTGGGTGAGCTTCTTCCGTCCCGATTCACCTTCCGTCTTTTGTAACTTCTGAAAGTAGGGAACGGCGAATCCCAACAACTGTACGATGATGCTGGCCGTGATGTAGGGCATAATGCCCAGGGCCATGATCGAGGCGTTGTTGAAAGCCCCCCCGGTAAACAGGTTAATTAGGCCGAGCAGGTCATTAGCGTCGCCGCCACTGGCAAGGTTAGCTTGCAAGGTTGCAATATCCACACCGGGCAGGACGATGAACGATCCGAGACGGTACACAGCCATAAGGGCGAGGGTAAAGAGGATGCGCGTACGCAGCTCCTCAATCGACCAAATGTTTTTAATATTCTCGAAGAACCTCATGGCAAGTTGGTTTTAGGCGATGGTAAGGCTACCACCTGCTTTCTCGATGGCTTCCTTAGCGGAAGCGCTTGCTGCGTGAGCGGTAACCGTAAGCGCCGTGCTCACTTCGCCGTTGCCCAGCACCTTGATGCGATCGTTCTTTTTGACCACGCCAAGATCATAGAGCGTAACTGGAGTAATCTCGCTGAGGCTGTGCTTTTCGCTCAGGGCCTGCAGTTTTTCCAGATTCAAAGCTACGTACTCTACGCGATTCGGGCTGTTAAAGCCGCGTTTCGGTAAGCGCATTTGCAAAGGCATCTGTCCGCCTTCGAAGTTGCGTTTGCTTTTGTAGCCGCTACGGGATTTGGCGCCCTTGTGGCCACGGGTGGAGGTACCACCACGGCCGGAACCTTGTCCGCGGGCAATCCGCTTCTCGGACTTCGTAGATCCCTCGGCGGGCTTTAGATTATTGAGTTCCATTGGAGTATTGATTATGCGTCGGGCCGGAGGGCCCGTCTTTATTCTACGGTCACCAGGTGGGCGACCTTGTTAACCATTCCGCGGATGACCGGAGTATCCTCCCGCTCCACGGTTTGGTGCATTTTTTTGATCCCGAGTGCCTTGATGGTATCCTTCTGGCGCTGCGGCCGGTCGATTACACTTTTGACCTGGGTGATTTTGATCTTAGCCATGGTAGATGGTTTGCGGTTAGCCTTCGAAAAGCTTTTCCATTGAAATGCCACGTTGCTTGGCGATGGTCTGCGGGCTGCGCAACTTCTGTAACGCGTCGATAGTAGCCTTGATGACGTTGTGGGGGTTCGATGATCCTTGCGACTTGGCAAGTACGTTGTGTACGCCACAGATATCGAGCACGGAGCGCATGGCACCACCGGCAATTACACCGGTACCCTCACTGGCGGGCTTGAGCAAAACCTTTCCAGCCCCGTACTTACCGAGTTGTTCGTGGGGGATGGTTCCCTTGTACAGCGGCACCTTGATCATGCTCTTACGGGCAACGTCGGTGGCCTTCTGGATCGCTTCGGAGATGTCTTTCGACTTACCCGTACCGTGTCCGACCTTTCCCTTGCCGTCGCCAACTACGACGATGGCGGCGAAGGTGAAGGTGCGACCGCCTTTGGTCACTTTGGATACCCGGTTGAGGGCCACCATCTTTTCCTTCAGATCGGATTCGTGCTGGTCACCACGGTTGTTGCGTCCGCGATTATTGTCGCGGCGGCCACGTCCACCGCCGCTATTGTTTCTATTGTCAGCCATTGGAGCTTGATTTAAAGGTTCAGGCCACCCTCACGGGCACCTTCAGCGAGTGACTTCACCCGACCGTGATAGAGATACCCACCGCGGTCAAAGAGCACACCGTCGATGCCGGCGGCTTTTGCGCGTTCGGCGATGAGCTTGCCGACTTCCTTGGCCTGGTCTGATTTATTTCCTTCGTTAGCGACGGCGGCTTCGAAGCTGCTCGCACTAGCAAGGGTATTGCCAGTAACGTCGTCGATCAGTTGGGCGTAGATAAAGCGGTTGGAGCGGTAGACATTAAGGCGGGGCTTTTGGGCCGTTCCCTTGATCTTCTTCCGGACGCGGCTGTGAATCCGCTTGCGCCGCTTGAGTTTTGTAAGTTGCATTGCTATTATCTTTTACTTCTTAGCGGCGGTCTTACCTGCTTTGCGGCGAATCTCTTCACCTTCAAAGCGGATACCTTTTCCTTTATAGGGTTCCGGTTTGCGGAGCGCCCGGATCTTGGCCGCCACCTGTCCGACAAGCTGCTTGTCGTTGCTGTTAAGTTTGATCACCGGGTTTTTACCCTTTGCCGTTATCGTCTCGACGGCTACTTCCTTGGGAACCATGAAGTAGATGGGGTGGGAATAACCGAGGGTGAGGATCAACAGGTTTCCCTTGTTCTCTGCCCGGTAACCTACGCCGATTACCTCGAGGGTGAGGGCATAGCCTTCGGTAACGCCCTTGACCATGTTAGCGATCAGTGAGCGGTAGAGACCATGAAACGCACGGTGACGCTTGCTATCGGAGGGGCGGGTAACCTGAACCTCGGACTCCTTAATTTCGATTCCCATGTCGGGATCTACCTGTTGGGTCAATTCGCCTTTGGGGCCTTTTACCGTAACCAGGTTTCCCTTGCTTACCGTCACGGTGACTCCCTGGGGGAGACCGACTGGGTTTTTACCTATTCTGGACATAATAGTAGATTGGTCTTACGGGAAAAGATCTTTCCCTGCAGAGGTGGACTTTAGGATTAATATACGTAAGCGAGGACTTCTCCGCCAACATTTTGCTCGGTGGCTTGCCGACCCGTCATGACCCCCTTACTAGTGGACACGATGGAAATGCCGAGGCCGTTGATAACGCGCGGCATACTGTCTGCCTTGGCGTACTGGCGAAGACCGGGCTTGGAAACACGTACCAGCTTCCGAATAACCGGCCGCTTGGTCTCTCTTTCGTACTTGAGCGCAATGGAGATAACTCCCTGCTTGCCCTTACCCGCCTCGTCATCGAACTTGTACTTGAGAATGAATCCCTGATCGTACAAAATTTCGGTGAGACGCTTCTTGGTGCTGGAAGCAGGAATGTTAACTACCCGGTGACCGGCAATCTGAGCGTTGCGGATGCGAGTCAAGTAGTCGGCGATTGGATCGGTAACTGCCATTTTATAAAATTGCGCTCCGTGGTTTTCTAATTAGAACTTCCGGAACTGTTAGGATTAAATGTAAAAACAGAGACTACCGGTGGGTAAACGGAAACATGGAAGTTCCTGCCTGCCAGGCGGTAGCCCGATGGTATCGGAATTACCAGCTGGCCTTGCGAATGCCGGGGATTTTGCCGTCGAGGGCCATTTCCCGGAACTTAACGCGGCACAGGCCGAACTTCCGCATGTACCCCTTAGGGCGACCGGTCAATCCGCAACGGTTGTGCAAGCGGATGGGGTTGGAGTTACGGGGCAGCTTGTCCAGCTCTTCCCACTCTCCGGCAGCCTTCAACGCGGCACGCTTTTCGGCGTACTTGGCGACCATGCGCTCCCGCTTACGTTCGCGGGCGATTAGTGATTTACGAGCCATTAGTTGTTGTTATTCTGGTTCTTAAAGGGAAGTCCAAGCTCCCGCAGCAAAGCCAGGGCCTCGGCATCCGTCTTTGCGGTCGTTACGAAAGTGATATCGAATCCGGTAATGTTCGGAACGTCATCGAGGCTGATTTCGGGAAAGATAATCTGCTCGGATACCCCCATCGTGTAGTTACCTCTTCCGTCGAAGCTCTTATCGCTGATGCCGCGGAAGTCGCGAACGCGGGGAAGCGCGGTAGAAATGAGGCGATCGAGGAACTCGTACATTTTACCTCGTCGAAGGGTAACCTTGGCGCCGATGGCCATACCGTCCCGGAGCTTAAAGTTGGACACCGACTTTTTAGCCTTGGTGGTGATTGCCTTTTGGCCGGCGACGAGGGACATTTCCTTAACGGCGTTTTCCACCAGTTTCCGGTCCTGAGTACCCTTGCCAACACCCTGGTTGATCGCTATTTTGACCAGCCGGGGCACCTCCATGGGTGACTTGTAGTTGAACTGCTCCTGCAGCTTACTACGGACTTCGTCGTCGTACTTCTTCTTTAGTCTTGGCGTGTAGCTCATTATGCTATGATATTATCGTTACGCTTCCCGTAGCGCTGAAGCTTTCCGTTATCGTCTGCCTTACGACCGACGCGGGTCGGGGTCACCTCCTCGACGGAAGGATCTACCAACATCAGGTTGCTAATATGGATGGGGCTGGCTTTGTCAACAATGCCGCCGGCGGCATCTTCGGTGGGTTTCTGGTGCTTCTTGCGAATATTGACGCCGTCGACCAGCGCCCGGTTCTCGGCTGGAAAAACTTCCAGAACTTCACGCGCCGTGGTCCGGTCCTTGTACGCACCGCTGATCACTACGACCCGGTCACCCTTCTTGATCTTCAGCTTGGGCTGATGCCGCTTCTGCTTGTCTTTGTAAGTCTTGTTAGCCATGGCTATATAATTTACGCTCCGGGAGCGGGGAAGGAAAAGAATTTAGAGTACCTCGGGCGCTAGCGATACGATCTTCATATAGTTGCGCTCGCGGAGCTCGCGGGCCACCGGGCCGAAAATGCGGGTTCCACGGGGTTCTTCGGCCGCATTCAGCAGAACGACGGCGTTGTCGTCGAAGCGAATGTAGGAGCCGTCTTTGCGACGAACTTCCTTCTTGGTGCGGACGACGACGGCGCGGCTTACCGATCCCTTCTTGACGTTCCCACCGGGGGATGCATCTTTAACACTGACGACGATTTGGTCGCCGATGGTGGCGTAACGACGCTTCGAACCTCCCAGCACTCGGATACAAAGTACTTCCCGGGCTCCGCTGTTATCCGCTACGCGTAAACGTGATTCCTGTTGGATCATGACAAATTTCTTTTAATGCCGTTTACGATTGGATTACTTGGCCTTCTCCAGTACGGAGATGAGGCGCCAGCGCTTACGGCGGCTGAGCGGCCGGCATTCCATGATACGGACCAGATCGCCGATCTGACATTCATTGCTCTCGTCGTGGGCGATCAGCTTTTTAGTCTTCTTCACGTATTTACCGTAAATCGGGTGCTGAAGACGACGCTCGATAGCTACCGAGATTGTCTTGTCCATCTTATTACTGACGACGACGCCATCACGGGTTTTCCGTTCGTTACGGGCGGAATCCTTTTCACGCGTACCGGTTGACTTGCTGCTATCCACTGGAGATGTTTTTTTATTCGAAGATTCGGATTCGGAACTGCCGGTAATGCTTTCAATGGTTTCCGCGGCCGTTTCGACCGCATCGTCCACTGCACTGGTTACCTGCTGAAGCACGCTCTCCTTTCCCTCCGGACGCTCGTCCTGCTCGGGGACGTTTTTTTCCTCTGTACTCATAACTCAGTTACTTTTTGCGGCGGCGGCGAATGCTGTCGCGTTTGGCCAACGCTTCGGCGGACATACCCGCCAGTTCCCGACGCCGGAGCTCGGTTCTGATTCGGGCCACGTCGCGACGAACGGTGCGCAGCTCTAAGGGATTCTCAATGCCGTTCACGGTATGGTCGAACCTCATCTTTTCCAGACTGGTAACGCTCTCGTTCAACTGATCCCGGAGGTCAGCGTCGGAGGCATCTCGAAGTTCTAATGTTTTATTACTCGCCATCGTTTCTTATTCTTCCGCTTATCGAATGCTTCTACCCTAAAGCGGACTTAACTATTTAATGGTTGTTTCGATCTACTCCTGGTAGTCTACCCGGGTAATGATCTTGGTCAATACGGGTAGCTTCTGGGCGGCCAATCGCAACGACTCCTCAGCAACTTCCCGGCTGACACCATCGAGTTCGAAGAGTACGCGACCGGGTTGCACCTGAGCGACCCAGTGATCCAGGGCACCTTTACCCTTACCCATCCGCACCTCAAGCGGCTTGCTGGTGATGGGCTTATCTGGAAAAATGCGGATCCAAACTTTTCCCTCCCGTTTCATATTACGCGTCATAGCGATACGGGCGGCTTCAATTTGGCGGTTGGTGATTCGTCCGGAATCCAGGCTTTTAAGCCCGAAAGTTCCGAAGGAAACCAGATTACCACGGCCTGCCAGGCCCGTATTACGGCCTTTTTGCTGCTTGCGGTATTTCGTTCTTTTCGGCTGTAGCATGGTACTAAATTTGAAGAGGGCTCTCTTAGAGCGGGGCAAAGGTACGCTTTTCCCCTGACAATGAAAAGCATAACGCTCGATTTCTTCCGAGCAAAGTAAAGCAAGGTAGAAGCGGTCGGTGACCGGCTACTACCCTGCTCTTCGGGATGGAGATCAGCGCAAAGCCTGGCTTGATGATCTCCGGTCTGTTGTTCTCGCCGCTGGCGGTTAAGTCGTTGGAATATCGCTGATGCACCTGGCGTCACGCGCCGGCCACCAGGTCGTGGTAGTCGTAGCTCGTCTAGCGCCGGCCTCCGCCGCTGCCGCCGCGACGACCGCCCCGGCCGCCTCCGCCGCCGCTGCTTCCGCCGCTGCTGCTTCCGCCGCTGCGCCGATCGTCACCCTTCGTTGCCAGACCGGCATTCGGATTAAGGTCACGCTTACCTAGCACCTCGCCCTTACAGAGCCAAACCTTGATGCCGATACGACCGTAGACCGTATGGGCCTCCTTGTTGGCGTAATCGATATCGGCGCGGAATGTATGCAATGGCGTACGTCCTTCCTTGTACTCCTCGTTGCGGCTCATATCGGAACCGTTCAGGCGACCTGCGATCCGGATCTTGATACCTTCGGCACCCGCCCGCATCGTAGAAGCGATACTGGTCTTGATCGCCCGGCGGTAGTTGATCCGTGCTTCGATCTGGTTGGCGATGGATTCCGCCACAATATTCGCGTCCAGTTCCGGCTTGCGGATCTCGATGATATTGATCTGGATGTCTTTGTCCGTAAGCCGGCGAAGTTCCTCGCGAATCTGATCGATCTCTTTGCCTCCCTTACCGATGATGATACCGGGACGTGAAGTATGGATCGTGAGCGTCACCCGCTTGAGGGTCCGCTCAATGATGATCCGGGCGATACCGCCCTTGCTGATACGAGTATCAAGGTAAGTGCGGAGCTTCTCGTCTTCGATGACGTTGGCTGCGTAGTCTTTATCGGCGAACCAGTTACTGTCCCAGCCGCGAATGTAACCCAGACGGTTACCTATTGGATTTGTCTTCTGACCCATGATATATTATTCTTCGACGGTTTCCGGTTCGGTAGCTTCCACTTTTTCCGAGGGGATCGGAAGCGTGTTACTTACCTTGATTGTAATGTGGCAGCTGTGCTTACGGATGCGGTGGGCGCGTCCGTGCGGTGCTGGCCGAAACCGCTTGATTTGAGCTCCGGCATCGGCGAAGATTTCGCTGACGATCAGGTCGTACTCGTCGGCGCTTTCCAAACCGTCGGTTTTGTACTCCCAGTTCGCGATGGCCGAAAGCAGGTTCTTACGCAGCCAGATGGCGGCTTCCTGCTTGCTGTACTCCAGAATACCCAGAGCTTCTCCGACTCGCTTACCGCGGATCAGGTCGACTACGAGCCGCATCTTGCGGACCGACATCGGAATGCTATTTAAACTTGCTGTTGCTTCCATTATTGGATAAATTACGAGGGAACGGGTTAGTAAAGCGGGCCCGAAGGCGAGACCTTACTCTTCCTTCACTCAGTTTTAAAGTACGGTAGTACGGTAGCGTGGTAGTACGGTAGTCGGTGCATGCTGCTACCGTACTACCGACTACCGTACTATTTTTTCTTGCCACCGTGGCCGCGGAACGAACGGGTAGGTGCAAACTCACCGAGTTTGTGTCCTACCATGTTCTCCGTGACGTATACGGGGACGTGAGTTTTACCATTGTGAACCGCGATCGTGAGCCCTACCATGTCGGGGACGATCATGGATGCGCGCGACCAAGTCTTGATCATGCCCTTACGGCCTCCTTCCTGTGACTTTACAATCTTGTCGTAAAGCTTGTGAAAAACGTAGGGTCCTTTCTTTAGCGAACGTGCCATAAATTATTTCTTGTTCTTGGTCTTGCGACGGCTGATGATCATTTTGTTGCTAGCCTTATTGACGTTCCGCGTCTTCTGACCCTTGGCCATAATACCGGTACGTGAGCGGGGGTGACCACCCGAAGCGCGACCTTCACCACCACCCATGGGGTGATCGACGGGGTTCATGGCTACACCACGAACGCGCGGACGGCGGCCTAACCAACGCTTCCGTCCTGCCTTACCGGCAACGGTCAGGGCGTGGTCAGGGTTTGAAGTAGCACCGATTACGGCCCGGCAGGTCTTCAGGATCCGGCGAACTTCCCCACTGGGTAGTTTGACGGAAACGAACAACCCTTCCTTCCCCATCAGGGTACCATTCGTACCCGCCGAACGAGCCAACGCGGCGCCCTTACCGGGCTGCAGCTCGATGCTGTGGATTTGCGAACCCAGGGGTACGTCACCCAGCAACATGCAATTGCCGGTATCCGGCGTTGCTTCCGGGCCGCTGACGATGGTATCCCCAACGGTAAGTCCTTGCGGTGCGATGATGTAGCGCTTTTCGCCGTCGGTGTATTCCACCAGGGCGATAAAGGCGGTGCGGTTGGGATCGTACTCAATGGTTTTCACCTCGGCACGAATACCGTCTTTCTCACGACGGAAATCTACTACACGGTAGCGACGCTTGTGTCCGCCACCACGCTGACGCACGGTCATCTTACCGGTGCGGTTACGGCCGCCCGTACGCTTTACGGGAGCCAGCAGGCTCTTCTCCGGCTTATCACCCGACAGTTCGGTAAACTTATTACCGACGTGGAAACGGGATCCGGCGGATACCGGCTTAAATTTTTTGATTGGCATTATTGCGCTTGTTGCCCGGCAGATCTCGGAGCATGAAGACGGATACCCAGATCGACCCTGGTCCGCTGCTCCCCACCTACCGGTGTTGAATTAATACTCGTTATACAAGTCGATGGTGTCGCCTTCGATCAGGGTAACAATGGCTTTCTTGAAGCCAGCTATCCGTCCGCGGACGATACCGGACTTGGTCGATCTGTTTTTGCTTTTGGACGGCATGTTCATCGTATTGACGCTGTCTACGGTTACACCGTAGCGGGCCTCGATGGCATTCCGTACCTGAATCTTGTTAGCGGTGCTGTTCACCACGAAGGTGTAGTGCCCGCGGTTTTCGCTGAGTAGTTCGGCTTTCTCCGAAACTACCGACTTGATGAGGATATTCTTAGTCATTGGTCGTGGAGGTTTCGAAGGTCGCGAATTGCTCCTTCAGTTTATCAATGGCACCCTCGGCGATGAGGATGGTACCGGCGCGCATCACTTCGTACGTATTGACCGATCCGGCGCTTACGATGCTGCTGTTGGGCAGGTTACGACCGCTCCGGTATACGTTGCTATCGTGGTCGGCGGTGATGAGCAGCACCTTTCCTTCGGTTGCTTCCAGTGCATGCAGGAACTTTACATAGTCCTTGGTCTTGGGCGCATCGAACTGTAGGTTCTCTACTAATTTGATGTTTCCGGCAGCAGCCTTGGTGGAAAAAGCAGAAGCACGAGCCGTCATTTTGACGCGTTTGTTCAGCTTGATTCCGTAGGTACGGGGGCGGGGACCGAAGATGCGGCCACCGCTGCGGAATAGCGGGTTCTTAATGTCGCCCTTACGGGATCCACCCGTTCCTTTCTGGCGGTGCAGCTTCTTGGTAGAACCGGCTACTTCACCGCGTTCCTTTGCCTTGTGGGTACCCTGACGCTGAGCGGCCAGATAGGCCTTCACGGCGAGGTAAACGGCGTGCTCGTTGGGTTCGATTCCGAAGATGTGCTCGGGGAGTTCTACCTCGCGGCCCGTGCCGGCACCCGTAGCGCTATGAACTTGTAGTTTCATTTCTATTTCTTTTTAGAGGCGGGGTGCCTTATTTGTGCAGGATTACGGTTCCACCCTTCGGTCCGGGTACGGCGCCCTTCACCAGAATCAGGTTGCGGTCGGGAAATACCTTGAGTACCTTCAGGTTCTTGATGGTCACGCGCCCCCCTCCGTCGCGACCGGCCATGCGCATGCCCTTGAATACCCGGGCTGGGTAGCTAGCCGCACCGATCGAACCGGGGGCACGCTGGCGGTTGTGCTGACCGTGGGTGGCATCATTGACGCCCTTAAAGTTGTGCCGCTTCACGACACCCTGGAAGCCCTTGCCCTTGCTCGTACCTACGGCAGCTACCATATCGCCCTCGACGAAAACTTCGTCGACGGTGATGGTGTCGCCGAGCGCTTTAGCGAGTTTCATATCCCGAAACTCGATCACGTCGCGCTTTGGCCCCGTGCTAGCGGCTTTGAAGTGACCGGCCAACTGCTTGGTCGTCATCTTCTCTTTTTTATCTCCGTAGGCCAACTGCAGGGCATTGTACTGATCCGTATCGTCAGTTTTAACCTGAGTGACCACGCAGGGGCCGGCCTCGATAACCGTACAGGCCACGTTGCGGCCCGCGTCGTCGAAGATGGAAGTCATCCCGACTTTTTTACCAATTATACCGTTCATTGGTCTTAATTTATCCGCCTTCTCCGTGGAGAGCGGGCGGTAAGCTCCCGACCGATTGGGGGGAGCAGTTAGTTAAAAGGTTACATCAACCGCCCGGGGGCGGCAAGCAAAGAAGACCTTACGTCAGCTTTACCTGGATATCCACCCCACTGGGCAGCTCTAGCTTAGCCAGGGCGTCCACCGTTTTCTGGTTGGGGGTGTAAATCTCGATCAGTCGCTTGTGGGTGCGCAACTGAAACTGCTCCCGGGATTTCTTATTTACGTGCGGCGAGCGCAGAACGGTGTAAATATCTTTCTCGGTGGGCAGCGGAATCGGGCCGGTTACGATGGCCCCACTGTTCTTTACGGTCTTGACGATCTTCTCGGTAGACTTGTCTACCAGGTTATGATCGTAGGACCGCAGCTTAATGCGAATTTTCTGATTCATGCCAGTTTTAAATTTCAAGGATTGAGGAAGAGAAGGAGGACGTACCCCCTTCTCTCCAGAGGGCCGCCGGCATTCCGGCGGACATAATTACTAGGTTTAAGCTTCTCCGCGAGCCTTTTCGATAATTTCCTTAGCAATACCTGAGGGGGCCTCGGTGTAGTGGCTAAACGTCATGCTCGA
Source organism: Neolewinella xylanilytica (assembly GCF_002934605.1). Classification (GTDB taxonomy): domain Bacteria; phylum Bacteroidota; class Bacteroidia; order Chitinophagales; family Saprospiraceae; genus Neolewinella; species Neolewinella xylanilytica. The sequence continues at coordinate 475,256 of NZ_PTJC01000006.1, read as the reverse complement.
GTTGGCACGGCCGGAAGTGATCGTGCGGAGGTCGGTTACGTAACCGAACATTTCACTCAGCGGTACGTCTGCGGTAATCTTGACCGCTCCTCCGGTTACCGGGTTCTGGCCCTTCGGCAGACCGCGGCGGCGGTTGAGGTCACCGATCACGTTACCGGTGTACTCCTCCGGCGTGATGATGACCACTTCCATGATGGGTTCGAGCAGCTTAGGCTGAGCCTGCTTGGCGGCTTCCCGGAAGCCCTCCTTGGCACAGAGTTCGAACGCAATGGGCTTCGAGTCAACCGTGTGCATAGCACCGTCGAACACACGCACCTTCATGCTGTCGATGTTGTATCCGGCAAGAATGCCGTTCTTCATCATAGACTTGAATCCGTCCCGAATAGGCTTCTGGTAGTTCTTGTCGATCGAACCGCCAACGATGTCCCATACGAACTGAAGGGTTTCCTTACCACTCTTGAAGTCCTCGCTTTCCAGGAACTCCTCGTCGGCCGGGCCGAGGTCGAAGCTCATGTCGGCAAACAGACCCGAACCACCCGACTGCTTCTTGAGGCGCTCCCGGTGGGTAACCGTGTTGAAGAGTGCTTCCTTGTAGTTCACCTGGGGCGCACCTACGTTAGCCTCTACCTTAAACTCGCGCTTCAGGCGGTCCACGATGATCTCCAAGTGCAGTTCACCCATGCCGCTGATGACGGTCTGGTTGGTGTCCTCGTCGTACTTAACCTGGAAGGTGGGATCCTCCTCCGCCAGTTTAGCGAGGGCCATGCCGAGCTTGTCGATATCCTTCTGCGTCTTGGGCTCGACGGCTACACCGATCACGGGATCGGGGAAGACCATGGACTCCAGTACGATGGGGTGATCGGCATCACACAGGGTATCGCCGGTCCGGATATCCTTGAATCCAACGGCGGCGGCAATGTCGCCGGCCTCTACTTTCGTGATGCTCTCCTGCTTATTGGCGTGCATCTGGTAAAGACGGGAAATACGCTCCTTGCTATCGCTGCGGGTGTTTCTTACGTAGGAACCGGCATCAAGACGGCCGGAGTACACCCGCATAAAGGCTAGGCGACCTACGAATGGGTCCGTAGCGATTTTGAAGGCCAGGGCCGAGAAGGGCTCGTCCACCGAAGCTTTCCGGGTGAGGATCTTCTCCTCGTCGTCGGGGTGGGTACCCTTGATCGGGGGAACGTCCAGCGGGCTGGGCAGGTAGGCACATACCGCGTCCAGCACGGCCTGTACGCCCTTGTTTTTGAAGGCGGATCCGCACATCATGGGTACGAAAGCAGCATCCATGACGGCATCACGGACGGCCTTGCGTACTTCTTCCACGCTGATGCTCTCGGGGTCTTCGAAGTACTTCTCCAGCAGACTCTCGTCGTATTCGGCTACGGCTTCCAGCAGCTTCTCGCGCCATTCTCCTACCGTTTCCTTCAGATCCTCGGGCGTATCGATGACGTTGAAGGTCATGCCCATATCGTCTTCGTTCCACTCGATGGCCTGCATGGTGACGAGGTCGACCACGCCGGTGAAGCGCTCCTCCGCGCCGATGGGCACCTGGAGCGGTATGGCTTTGGATCCCAGCTTGTCCTGGACGTCCTTGACGACGGCGAAGAAATCGGCTCCCGAGCGGTCCATCTTATTGACGAATCCGATGCGCGGAACTTTATAGTTGTTGGCCAGGCGCCAGTTGGTTTCAGACTGTGGCTCTACGCCCGATACGGCACAGAAGAGAAACACGAGTCCGTCCAGCACCCGCAACGAGCGGTTCACCTCTACGGTGAAGTCGACGTGGCCGGGGGTATCGATGATATTGAAGACGTAGCTCTCATCCTTCCACTTCCAGTTGGTGTGGGTAGCGGCGGAGGTAATCGTAATACCACGCTCCTGCTCCTGCTCCATCCAGTCCATGGTGGCGGCACCGTCGTGTACCTCACCGATTTTGTGGGAGATACCGGTATAGTAAAGAATGCGTTCGGTAGTCGTGGTCTTGCCCGCGTCGATGTGGGCAGCGATACCGATGTTTCGGGTATAATGAAGATCCGTAGCCATGGCGGTGGATGATATTTAGATGGGAAAAAGGAAAAGCAAAGACCTCGGTTTCTACCGACCGTAGTGGGCGAAGGCGCGGTTGGACTCGGCCATCTTGTGGGTCTCTTCCTTCCGCTTGACAGCCAAGCCTTCGTTGCGGCTGGCGGCGAGCAGTTCGGCGGCCATTTTTTCGGCGAAACCCTTACCGCTGCGCTGACGGGCAAAGCGTACGAGCCACTTCATGCCGATCGACATTTTCCGCTTGCCGCGGATTTCGGTCGGGATCTGGAAAGTAGCCCCACCGATCCGGCGGCTGCGTACTTCCACCTGAGGCATGGCGTTATTGATCGCCCGCTTCCATACTTCGTATTCGTCGATCTCCTCGTTGGAAACCCGCTCCTTGATGATGTCCATCGCGTCGTAAAAGACGGAGAAGGCCGTACTCTTCTTACCGGAGTACATCAGGTTGTTGACGAATTGGGTGACGAGGGTATCGCCGTAACGGGGGTCCGGAGTTACAATCCGGAGTTTTGGTTTTCTTTTACGCATAACTGCTTTACTTCAGATGGCCGTTTTCGACCGATGGGTGCCTATTTCGAGACAGCCCGTCTTACTGTTTAATTACTTTTTAGGACGCTTGGCACCGTACTTGGAACGGGCCTGCTTACGGTTAGCCACGCCGGCCGTATCCAGAGCACCCCGTACGATGGTGTAGCGTACACCCGGAAGGTCCTTCACACGACCGCCACGGATCAGCACGATGCTGTGTTCCTGGAGGTTGTGTCCTTCACCCGGGATATAGGCAATCACCTCGATTCCGTTGGTCAAACGAACCTTGGCCACCTTCCGTAGCGCCGAGTTCGGCTTCTTTGGGGTGGTAGTATAGACGCGGGTGCAGACGCCACGCTTTTGTGGGCAAGCATCCAGGGCGCGCGATTTACTCGACTCCTTGATCTGTTTGCGGCCCTTCCGCACTAATTGATTAATTGTAGGCATACGTTTTCTTTGCTTTACGAACGCTTTTTATATTACCAGAGGCCTACCTCCTGAAAAAGCGAGCACAAAGGTAAGTTTTTCTTTTCGGAAAACCTAACGGTCAGGCAATTGGAATCATTTTTTTGCGCCGAAGCGCGGGAACAGGGGCTGACACCGGCGGTCGGGCCCGATAACTTACCCGGATCGGGGGCCGCATTTCGCCTTTTCTTGCTACCTGCGCTCCGTCGCCCAAAATATCCGGACGCTTGCAGGAGGATGGCGCCGCACCCCGAAGTCCCCTGGTGGTGGGGCGCCAAAGGGAGGTCGAGCTTCACCCGTCGTTCACCGACCCCTCAAAACGTATCCCCAAACAAGCTGTCCACGAACGCCCGTTTGTTGAAAACCTGCAGGTGCTCGATCCCCTCCCCTACGCCGATGTAGCGGATGGGTACCTGGAATTGGTCGGTGATGCCGATGGCTACGCCTCCCTTTGCGGTTCCGTCCAGTTTCGTAAGGGCCAGGGAATTGACTTCGGTCGCCTCGGTGAAGGCTTTGGCCTGTTCGATGGCGTTCTGGCCGGTGGTAGCGTCGAGCACCAGCAGCACCTGGTGGGGCGCGCCCGGCATGGCCTTGGTCACCGAGCGCTTGATCTTGGACAGCTCCTTCATCAGGTTGAACTTCGTGTGCAACCGGCCCGCGGTATCGATAATGGCCACGCTGCAATCGTTCTTCTTGGCGTACTGGACCGTTTCGAAGGCGACGGCGGCGGGATCGGTGTTCATGCCCTTGCTGTAGAACTCGCAGCCTACGCGCTGGGCCCAGATTCCCAACTGGTCGACGGCGGCCGCCCGGAACGTATCGGCGGCCCCCAGCACCACTTTATGGCCCCGCTGCTGAAACTGGTGGGCGAGCTTGCCGATCGTGGTTGTTTTTCCGACCCCGTTCACCCCTACAACGAGGATGATAGCGGGGCGCTCCGTGGTCGGCAGTACGTAATCGTCGAAGTCCTCGTTGTTCTGCTCGGCGAGTAGATTGACTATTTCGTCCCGGAGGATATGATTGAGCTCGCTGGTATTGAGGTAGCGGTCCTGGGCTACCCGCGCCTCGATGCGCTCGATGATCTTGATGGTCGTGTCCAGTCCGACGTCGCTGGCGATCAGCACGTTTTCCAGTTCGTCGAGTACTTCCTCGTCAACCCGGTCCTTGCCCGCGACCGCCCGCCCGAGCTTGTTGAAAAATCCCTCTTTGGTCTTTTGCAGGCCCTTGTCGAGATCCTCTTTCTTATCGGCGGTAAAAAACTTTTTAAAAAAACTCATTCGTGTCGCGGTTTGAAGCCGCAAAGGTAACGCGCGAAGCCGGCTAAGGATTTACGGGTAGTCCGCACTTCGGCGAATAAGGTGCTCAGCCGCCAGGGGAGCCGCGGAACACCGCTGCGCTCCTATCGGCGGGAGAGCGGGCGGGGGAGCCGGAGTTTGGGAAGGAGCCGGCGGCCGGCGGCGGGATGGGTAAACTGACCGGCTTCGGCTTCGGGCAGATGCTCCAGCAGAAAATTGGGCAGTTGCACCAGGGAATCCAGCATGGCGTGGTGGGGGGCGACGGCCAGCTCGTTGTAGGAGTGGCGGCCGTTGCATACCGCCAGGTTGAAATGAACCCGGGCCTCGTTGGCCAGGCGCAGCAGGCGGGGGGTATCGAAGGCGGCGAAGCTGAAGCGGGGATTCTGCAGACAGGCATTTTCCTGGGCCATCCGCACTGGATTATCCTTCTTGTTCTGGTCGGTGATGATGGCCTGGACGGTCCCATCTTCCTCCACCGTCCAGTTGAGCCGACCGAGTAAAAGGAGGGTTCGCTCCCGGTCGAAGTCGCTAAGGAGGCAAATGCGGACGCCGCGCCGGTGCAACCAGGCGAAGGTAGCTTCCGCACCCGGCATTTTCTCGAGGGAAGCGGTGGGCAGATAGCCATCCATGTCCTCCTGAATCCCAACGCACATATCGTTGAGACGGAAGATGGCCAACTGCAGATGGCGGTCGCTCATGAGATTAGGTGGATACGTCACGCGAGAGGGATATCAGCAACAAAGTCGCCCCGTTAAGTAAATGGGTTGCAGGACCTTGTAACGCTAAAACTACGCTCGGGATTGAAATTCCACATGCTGTGGAAAACGATTTAATGTAGGCTTAATACGCACGCCCCCCTTTTAGGTGGTCGGTTACAAACCCTTAACGTAGGGGGGGCGTTCTCCCTGCATGAAAAAGCAGGGACTGAGCTCCGGCATCCTCCACCATACTATTTACCACCAGGACGATACCTACGACTGGATGGTGTTCATACATGGGGCCGGAGGGAGTTCCATCACCTGGAAACACCAGGTCAAGGCGTTTCGCCCGTTCTTCAACCTGCTGCTGATCGACATGCGCGATCATGGGTACAGCAAAGACCTCGAGCCGGAATACAGTACTTACGATTTCGACATCGTCACCGATGACGTACTCCGCACCATCGATCACGTGGGGGTTACTCGCGCGCATTTTCTCTCCCTATCATTGGGGAGTATTGTGCTACAGCGGCTGTACGACCGCCGGCCGGAACTGATCGAGTCGATGATTATGGCGGGGGGCGTCTTCAAGGCAGACTGGAAGATTCGCCTTTTCGCCCACAGCGGCAAGTTTCTCAGCTACTTCGTCCCCTTTCGGTGGATCTACGACACCTTCATTATGATCGTGTTGCCGCGGGAGAACCACGCGCCGAGTCGTCGCCTCTATCGCTTACAATCGAAGAAGCTGACCCCGACGGAGTTTTTGAAGTGGTTAGGCCTTTACCGGGATTTTTTCCACATCGTGAAGCGGTTCTACCGCCGTAAGCTCCGCACGTCCAGCCTCATCGTCATGGGGGGCCAGGATCACGTTTTCCTCGAAGCAGCCCAGCGTTTTGCACGTAAACAGGCTCACCACGCCGAGCTGGTGGTGCTGGAAGGATGCGGTCACTTGTGCAATCTGGAGGAGGTGCAGCGTTTCAACGACGCGGTGCTCCGCTTTTTGGGCAAACCGGTATCAACGGCGGGGGAAAGTACGGTCAGTAGCGGTCCCATCGCGTAAACTCGATTACCCCACGGCATGGGAGGTAAGCCCTTCCAGGACTGCGGGCCAGCAACTCCGCCAGCGACAATCAGCGGTTAGCGTAAGTTACGGGCGCCCTGGACCAGCAAATTCACTTCGTTGTTCAACACCTCGACAAACCCACGGTCAATACTGAACGTAAGACTGCGGTTGGCGGAGTCATCGTTTTTCATTCCACTGGACGCTTCGTCGTAGTAGCGATACGACCCGGCGGCGGTGACGAGCGTCACCCGGCCCGCCGTTAGGCTGGAAACGAGGGGAGCGTGATTATCCAGCACCTGGAAGCTACCGTCCGTTCCCGGCAGGCCTACCTTCGAGACGTTACCGGTGAAGATGGTGCGATCGGGAGTTAGAACGGAGATTTTCATAGATAGCTAGTCTTTCAGTTCTTTAGTCTTCTAGTCTTTTGGTTCGGCAGCACCTCGGTGCTGCCGAACCAAAAGACTAAAGAACTAACGTAACCATTACGCTGCGTTGGCCGCCAGTTGCTTTTCCCCTTTCTCGATGGCATCTTCGATGGTACCGACGAGGTTGAAGGCATCTTCGGGGTATTTGTCTACTTCCCCGTCGATGATCATATTGAAGCCCTTGATGGTATCCCGGATGTCGACGAAGACACCCTTGAGTCCGGTGAATTGCTCCGCTACGTGGAAGGGCTGGCTGAGGAAGCGCTGCACCCGGCGGGCGCGGCTTACGACCAGTTTGTCTTCTTCGCTGAGTTCGTCCAGTCCGAGGATGGCGATGATATCCAGCAGCTCGTTGTAGCGGGCCAGGATGTTGATCACGCGCTGGGCCGTATTGTAATGCTCGTCGCCGATGATGGCGGGGTCGAGGATCCGGCTGGTGCTATCGAGGGGGTCGACGGCGGGATAGATGCCCTGGGATGCGATTTTCCGGTTAAGTACCGTAGTAGCATCGAGGTGAGCGAAGGTGGTGGCGGGAGCGGGGTCGGTCAAGTCATCCGCGGGTACGTATACGGCCTGTACGGAGGTAATCGAGCCACGCTTGGTCGAGGTGATCCGTTCCTGCATGAGGCCCATCTCGGTGGCCAGCGTGGGCTGGTAACCTACGGCGGAGGGCATCCGGCCGAGGAGGGCGGATACTTCCGAACCGGCCTGGGTGAAGCGGAAGATGTTGTCGACGAAGAAGAGAATGTCCCGACCGCCGGTGGGATCGCTGAGGTCACCATCGCGGTAATACTCGGCGATGGTCAGTCCCGAAAGGGCTACCCGGGCGCGGGCGCCGGGGGGCTCGTTCATCTGACCGAAAACGAAGGTAGCCTTGGATTGCTCCAGCTCCTTCATATCGACCTTGCTGAGGTCCCAGCCACCCTGTTCCATGTTGTGCTTAAAATCTTCACCGTAGCGGATGATGCCGGCTTCGATCATTTCCCGGAGGAGGTCGTTCCCTTCGCGGGTCCGCTCCCCTACCCCGGCGAATACGGAGATACCGTCGTAACCTTTAGCGATATTGTTGATCAGCTCCTGAATGAGGACCGTCTTGCCTACTCCGGCACCGCCGAAGAGGCCAATCTTTCCGCCCTTTGTGTAGGGTTCGATCAGGTCGATCACCTTGATACCGGTAAAAAGAGGCTCGCGGTCAGTAGCCAGGTTTTCGAACATCGGGGCCTCGGCGTGGATGGGGCGGGCGTTGGCGCCTTTCGGTACGCGGGGCATACCGTCGATGGGCTCGCCGACTACGTTGAAGAGGCGTCCCTTAATGGCCGGCCCTACGGGCATGGCGATCGGCAGACCGGTGTCTACCACGTCCAGTCCACGGGTAAGGCCATCGGTAGCGTCCATGGCGATGGTGCGGACGGCGTCTTCGCCAAGGTGCTGCTGCACTTCCAGCACGAGGGTCTCCCCGTTGGCGCGCTTGATCTCCAGCGCGTTGAGAATGGCGGGCAGCGCGGCGCCTTCGGCGGCGAAGGACACGTCGACTACGGGGCCGATTACCTGCTTAACTTTACCGATGTTGGCCATTTGTCTGAGCTTCTTTGTAGTGGAAGGGGGTTACAATTGAGCCGCAAAAGTACGAAAGAGTTTTGAATTACGGGTAGGCAATCGGGTTTACTTTGCTAAGCCAAAGGTTCGCCGGGCATACCGTACTTTGGCGTCCCGCTCCGCCGCAATCGTCGATCCTTCTTACCTTCCCGTCTTATCTCAGCACCTTCCGATGAATCACCGTAAGAGTATTCTTTACCGCGCCGGCCGCTACGTGACCCAGTTGCTGATCCACCAATTGCCCAAAGATCGCGTCTTCCACAACCTCCACCACACCATCAACGTGATGCAGGGAGCGCTCAAAATCGGTAAGGAAGAGGGACTGAACGAGGAAGAGCTGGAGATCGTGATGCTGGCCGCCTGGTTTCACGATACCGGCCACATCAAAACCTACACGGGCCACGAACGGGTAAGTATGGACATTGCCCGCGAGTGGCTCGAAAACGAGGCGTACCCCGAACCGAGAATCCGCGAGGTGCTGCGCTGCATCGAAGTGACTACCATGCCCCAACGGCCCGAAGACACCATCGAGAACGTGATGTGCGACGCAGACCTGTACCACCTTTCCTTCAATACCTACGACCACTACCAGGAGATGCTCCGGGAGGAACTCCGCCGGGAAATGGGCATCGAGGTAAACGACGAGGAATGGTACCGACAAAACACCGCCTTCCTGACCAACCATAAATACTGGACGGATTATGGCCGGCGGGTGCTGGAATGTCGCAAGAGCATTTAGCTAACCGTCCCACGATTCCTTCTCCTGCGGCCACACGCCCCAGCATCAGCAGCAACTGAAGACAATGGCTCACCCCCCCTCCACCAACGCTCAGGCACCTACCCCGGCGCCGGATCATGCAGCCCACAGTGGACTCCTGGGCGAGCGCACCGAATTGTACTTTGCCGTGGCCAGCGGCTGCTTTTGGCTGACCGGACTGTTACTCGGCATCTTCACCGATCTTCCAAACGGGGTTGGGATCGGCATTTTCGGGGCGGCTATCTTTTTCGGTGGTTACTACGCTACGATCGAAGCTTACGAAGGGGTTTCCTCGGGTCGTTTCCAGATCGATTTCCTGATGATCGTCGCGGCAGCCGGTGCCGCCGCCCTAGGTAAATTGGGTGAAGCCGGATTGCTGTTGTTTCTGTTCAGTCTCGGACACGCCCTGGAGCACTACGCCATGGCGCGGGCCCGCAAATCCATCTCCGCACTGGCCGATCTGGCCCCCGCCACGGCGCTATTGCAGGAAGCGGATGGCCGTATCCGCGAAGTAGCCGTGGAGGAGTTGACCGTCGGTGACGTAGTGGTCGTAAAGCCGAACTCGAAGATCCCGGCCGACGGCGTCGTAATCAAGGGGACGAGTGCCGTGGACCAGTCCGCCATCACCGGTGAAAGCGTTCCCGTAGATAAAGTAGCGGTTGCCGATCCCGACAAACCCTACACCCTGGCCGATCTTCCCGCAGCGTACCGCGCCTTTGCCGGCACCATCAATGGGAACGCCGTGCTGGAAGTACGCGTACTGAAGCCGGCCAGCGACAGTACCCTCGCCAAGCTGGTCACCCTGGTGCAGGAAGCCGAAACCCAAAAGTCGCCCACCCAGCACCTGGCGGATAACTTCGAGCGCTATTACGTTCCTATCGTACTGATCGTGGTGGGGATATTACTGCTGGCATTCGTAGTAATCGATGAAACCTTTGCCGAAAGCTTCTACCGGGCCATGGCGGTACTCGTCGCCGCGTCTCCCTGTGCACTGGCCATTTCCACCCCGAGTGCCGTACTGGCGGGGGTGGCTCGGGCCGCGCAAAAGGGGGTACTCATTAAAGGCGGACGGCCACTGGAAAATCTCGGTAGCCTGACGGCCATCGCGTTCGACAAGACGGGGACGCTCACCGAGGGAAACCCCCGGCTCACGACCGTATTACCGGGTGCGGGAGTGACGCGCCGGGAATTATTATCCACCGCCGTGGCCGTAGAGGAACTCAGCGACCACCCCCTGGCCGCAGCGATCGTCAACGGCGGGCGCGAAGAGCTCGGCGGCATGCCCACTGATAAAGCAAGTGGCCTCGAGGCCCTTACGGCCCGGGGCATCCGCGCCGAATACGGGGGAGAAACCGTCCACATCGGCAACCGCCGGCTCCTAGAGGAAATCACGGCCGCGGCCATTCCCCCCGATATCGACCGTCAGATGAGCGAGCTGGAAACGGGCGGCCACACCGCCATGATCGTTCACCGCGGCCACCGGTACCTGGGCATCATTTCCGTTATGGACGTAGCCCGTGCATCCGCGAAATCCACCCTGATCGCACTGCGAAGGATCGGCATCGAACGCATGATCATGCTCACCGGCGACAATCAACGCGTAGCCAACGCCGTCGCTAAGGAAATCGGCATCACCGATCCCCTCGGAAGTCTGCTACCCGAGGATAAGGTGGCTTCCATTGAGCGACTGATGGCCGAGGAAGGGCGCGTAGCCATGGTTGGCGACGGGGTCAACGATGCTCCCGCCATGGCCCACAGTACGGTCGGCATCGCCATGGGCGCGGCCGGCTCCGACGTAGCCCTGCAAACGGCCGACGTTGCCCTGATGGCCGACCGGCTGGACAACCTGCCCTTTGCCATCGGGCTAAGCCGGAAGGCCCACCGCATCATCCGGCAGAACCTTTGGATCAGCCTGGGGGTGGTGGCGATCCTCGTTCCTCTGACCGTTTTGGGTATCGCCAGCCTGGGCCCAGCGGTAATCGCCCACGAAGGATCTACCATGGTAGTCGTGTTAAACGCCCTGCGCCTGCTCGCTTACCGGGGAGCAGCCGTGGACGTTGCGCCCGGCCGCCGCCCCAATCTGGCGGAGGTCGCCTGACGCGCCGGAGAAATTTCCGTAAAGGGCCAGCTGCCTTCAACCATTTTCCCTGAAGGGCAGTTAATAGCAATATTGCTATATTACTAGATCTCTTCCATGCGACTCTCCGAACTCAAGAATTTTCTGGCCGGTAACGACCGTTTCACCATTACCCTGCCCGACGGTAGCCAGGTGCCCGCTCACTTTCACGTGACCGAAGTGGGGGAAGTCACCAAAAACTTCATCGACTGCGGCGGTACCGTGCGCCGCGACCGCGTGGCCAGCCTGCAGCTCTGGAGCGCGGACGACTACGATCACCGCCTGGCACCCGACAAACTGACCCGCATCATCGAGATCGCCGAAACCGAGCTGGGGCTCGGCAACCTGGAGATCGAGGTGGAATACCAGGGAACGCACACGATCGAAAAATTCGGCCTGGAATCGGACGACGACGCCCTTCGCCTCACCACCAAGCTGACCGACTGCCTGGCCAAGGATGCCTGCGGTATTGCCAAGAAGCCGAAGGTATCGCTGAGCGCCTTCACCGCTGCCGCTTCCGGCTCCTGCACCCCGGGAAGCGGCTGCTGCTAGGTCATGGGCGTCACGAAAACCGAAGCCTACACCGCGCCGCAGCTCGAACTGGCGGACTTGTGCAAAGCACTCGCCCACCCCGCCCGCGTGGCCATTCTGGAGCACCTGCTTACCCAGGATTGCTGCATCTGCCAGGACCTGACCGACGTCATCGACCTGAGTCAGCCCACCCTTTCGCGTCACCTGCAGGTCCTGCGGGATGCGGGCCTCATCCTGGGCACCACGGAGGGCACCAGCCGGTCGTACTGCATCCACCCCGCCCACTGGCGGCGGGTACAGGGGATGCTGAACGGCTTCTTTGACCGGTTTCAGGACGGGTGTTGTTGATGGGTTCGCGAGGCCCCCGCTCGCTGGCGCGTGGCCTTGACCTCGCTACAATGGGTGCGTCCCTTCCAGGGCCGTTGGCAAGGATGTCAGCGGCAATCCACGATATAACGGCGCAGCCAATCGGTAAGGAAATCCGTGCCCTAGCGAAGCGATCCGTGGCTATCCGTGTTTAATTAAACGCAAGTCGCAGGCGAGTAAACTTCACCACAGAGGTAACACAGAATACAGCACAGAGGAATCACGGAGTGCAGGAAAGAAAAGTGTCGCTATGCCACCGAGGAGGGAAACCACACCGTGGCGAAGAACCGCAAAGTTCCGCGGAGCGAGGAAGGCGCGCAGCGCATGCAAAATCTGTGAAATCCCGGAGCGACACAAGAAACTACGAAGTAGCGGCGCAGCCAATCCGTGCCCGAGCGAAGCGATCCGTGACCATCTGTGTTTAACCAAACGCGAGCCGCAGGCGAGTAAAACCGCCGAAAACCTAGCCACGTTAAACCCAACCCACAAGCAAATCGTATTTATTCCGTTAGCTTCGTACCGTGATCCGCATCCTTCCCCTCTTCCTGGCCCTTACCATGCTCGTCGGCTCCGTCGGCGTGACGGTGAGCCGCCATTTCTGCATGGGAGAGTTGAAGTCGCTCACACTCTACGGCGAGGCCGAAGCCTGCGAAATGGACGCGGTGGTCAGCCAACCGGCCTGCCCCATGCACGCCAAGTCCGCCAAAAAGGGCTGCTGCGACGACGAGCACGAGTTCGTCAGCTGGGACGACGACCGCCAACTCAGCGAGGCAGTCCCCCTGCCCCCGACGGCCTGGATCGCCTCACCCGCCCCTATTGTTCCACCGTGGGCCCTTCACCTCCCCGATAGCTATCGGGGCGCCGCCCTGCGTCCGTTCCAACATTACCGACCGCCCCCGCTCGTCATTGACGTGCCGCGCGCCTGGCAGGTCTTCCGTTTGTAGCCCCGGTTTTAGCTCCGCTTCGCCCCTCACCGCTCGCGTGATGGGCTTCTCTCGTTGTGCTAAGGCCTAATTATGTTAGCTGCAATTATTCGTTTTTTCCTGGAAAATAAGCTGGTCGTCTGGCTGCTCCTGCTCGGCTTCGTGGGCTGGGGACTGGCCACGGCGCCCTTCAACTGGGACTCCGTAGGCTTCTTGCCGCGCGACCCGGTGGCCGTGGACGCCATCCCCGACATCGGCGAGAACCAGCAGATCGTGTTCACCCCCTGGCCCGGCCAGTCGCCGCAGGACGTGGAGAACCAGATCACCTACCCCCTCACCTCCGCCCTGCTCGGCATTCCGGGGGTGCGCAGCGTGCGCTCCACCTCCATGTTCGGCTACTCGAGCATTTACCTCATTTTCGAGGAGGACATCGAGTTCTACTGGTCGCGCAGCCGCATCCTCGAGAAACTCAACAGTCTGCCGGAAGGCGTACTGCCCGACAACGCCGTCCCCGCCCTCGGCCCCGACGCCACCTCCCTCGGCCAGGTCTTCTGGTACACCCTCGAGGGCCGCGGCCCCGACGGCGAGCCGGTGGGCGGCTGGGACCCCGATGAGCTGCGGAGCATCCAGGATTTCTACGTCCGCTACGGCCTCAGTGCCGCCGGCGGCGTGAGCGAGGTGGCCAGCGTGGGCGGCTTCGTGAAAGAATACCAGGTGGACGTGGACCCCGACAAAATGCGGGTCTACGGCATCACCCTCGACCAGGTCATGCGGGCCGTTCGCGGCAGCAACCAGGACATCGGCGCGGCCACCCTGGAGATCAACCTCGCGGAGTACTTCGTGCGGGGCCTCGGCTACGTGGAGGACCTGGCCGACCTGGAAGCCACCGTGGTTTCCGAGGCGGATAACGTCCCCGTCCGCCTGTCGGACATCGCCCGGGTCAACATCGGTCCGGCCGAGCGCCGCGGCCTGCTCGACAAGGCCGGCGCCGAGGCGGTGGGCGGCGTGGTGGTCGCCCGCTACGGCGCCAATCCGCTGGAAGTCATCAACAACGTCAAAGCCGCCATCGCCGAACTGCAGCCGGGACTGCCGCAGCGCACCCTGGATGACGGCACGGTAAGTAAGGTCACCATCGTCCCCTTCTACGACCGCAGCGACCTGATCTACGAGACCCTCGGCACCCTGGAGGAGGCGCTGACGCTGGAAATTCTCGTCACGGCGCTGGTGGTGATCCTGTTGCTGTTCAACCTCCGCTCCTCGCTGCTCGTTGCGGGCACCCTGCCGGTGGGCGTACTGATGTGCTTCATCGCCATGCGCTACTTCGGGGTGGACGCCAACATCGTGGCGCTGTCGGGCATCGCGATCGCCATCGGCACCATGGTCGACATGGGCATCGTGCTGGCCGAGAGTATGGTCTACCGCCTCGAGAACGCCCCGCCCGGCGAGAGTAAGCTGGAAAGCATCTACGAGGCGACGGTGGAGGTGGCCTCGGCGGTGCTGACGGCGGTGGCCACCACGGTCATCAGCTTCCTGCCGGTCTTCACCATGGAGGCGGCGGAGGGCAAGCTGTTCCGCCCGCTGGCCTTCACGAAGACCTTCGCGCTGGTGGCGGCCATCTTCGTGAGCGTCGCCTTCATTCCCGCGCTGGCGCACCAGCTGTACGGCATACGTGGGCGCCGGAGCGCGGGAGAAAAGAAATCCAGTAAATGGCAAGCTCCCACGTGGACGAAAAGCCTGGTCAACTGGGTGCTGGCCATCGTCCTGGCCTGGCTGCTGGCGGGCGTCTGGATGCCGCTGGGCGTCGACGACAGCCGCTTCCTCAACTTTATCTTCATCGTCGTGGTGGCCGGGGGCTTCCTGCTCTTTTTCTGGATGGTCATTCACTTTTACGAGCAGATCCTGCGCTTTTTACTGCGGGCCAAGTTCCTCTTCCTGCTCCTGATCGGGATGATCGTGGCGGCCGGCTTCATGGTGTACCGCAGCGTCGGGGAGGAATTCATGCCCGCCCTGGGCGAGGGTACCTTCCTGCTGATGCCCACGGCCATGCCGCACGCCGGCGTAGCGGAAAACCAGCGCAACCTGCGCACCCTCGACATGGCCGTGACGACCATCCCCGAGGTGGAGATGGTCGTCGGCAAGGCCGGCCGGGTCAACAGCGCCCTGGACCCCGCCCCGCTGTCGATGTACGAAAACGTGGTGCAGTACAAAAGCGAGTACGCCACCGACGAGAACGGGCGGCGCATCCGCTTTAAGGTGGACGAGGAGGGAGAATTCGTGCTCCAAGCCGGTCGGCAGACGACGGGCACTGCGCTTCCCTCGGCGGAGGACCTGGTGCCCGACCCCGACGGTAAATATTTCCGACAGTGGCGCGACCACATCCAAAGCCCAGACGACATCTGGGACGAGATCATCAGCGCCGTCAACCTGCCGGGCGTCACCTCCGCCCCGAAACTGCAACCCATCGAGACCCGCCTGGTCATGCTGCAAACGGGTATGCGGGCCCCAATGGGCATCAAGGTGCGGGGCACGGACCTGCAGGTGATCGAAGATTTCGGGCTCGACCTGGAGCGGGAACTCAAGAACGTGGACGGCGTGAAGGACGCCGCGGTCTACGCCGACCGCATCGTCGGCAAGCCCTACCTGCTGCTCGACATCAAGCGGGACGCGATCGCCCGCTACGGCTTGTCCATCACCGACGTACAAAGTCAGATCCAGGCCACGGTGGGCGGTATGGTAATGACGACGACGGTGGAGGGCCGCGAGCGCTACGCCGTCCGGCTGCGGTACCCCCGCGAGCTGCGCAACGATCCGCAGAGCATTCGGCGCATCCTGGTACCGACGGGCAACGGGCAACAGATCCCGCTAGGCGACCTGATCGACATTCGCTACGAGCAGGGTCCCCAGATGATCAAGAGCGAAGACGGCTTCCTGGTCGGCTACGTGCTCTTCGACCGGCTGGATGGCTACTCAGAGGTGGAGGTGGTCGAGAACGCCCAGAATTACCTGGAAAGCCTCACGCAGGCCGGGGACCTCGAAATTCCGCCGGCCATCAGCTACCGTTTTGCCGGCAACTACGAACAGCAGGTGCGGGCCGATGCCCGGTTGAAGCTGGTGCTGCCCATCGCGCTGGGACTGATCTTCCTGATCCTGTACTTCCAGTTCCGGTCGGTGACCATCACCCTGATGGTCTTCAGCGGGGTCTTCGTCGCCTTTTCCGGGGGCTTCCTCCTGCTGGGGGCCTACGGAGAACCGTGGTTCCTGGACTTCAGCTTCTTCGGCACGAACGTCCGCGACCTGTTCCAGATGCAGACCTTCAACCTCAGCGTGGCCGTTTGGGTCGGCTTCCTGGCCCTCTTCGGCATCGCGACCGACGACGGGGTGCTGGTGGCCACCTTCCTGCGCGACAGCTTCGAGCGTAACGAGCCCACTACGGTGGCCGAAGTCCGCGACGCGGTGGTGGAGGGTGGCCTACGTCGGGTGCGTCCGGCCATGATGACTACGGCCACGACCATCCTGGCCCTGCTGCCGGTACTCACCGCCACGGGCCGCGGGGCGGACATCATGGTACCGATGGCCATTCCGAGCTTCGGAGGCATGCTGCTGCAGGTGGTAACGATGTTTACGGTGCCGGTGCTTTGGAGCCTACGGGCGGAGTTTAAAGTGAAAAGAAGGATGAAGGCTGCCGTACGGGATACGGAGGTTGGAGGTTCGAAAAATGAGCATGGAGATGGTTGAGCTAAATTTTAAACACAGAGGTGCCACGGAGGTAAGCACAGAGGTGCCACGGAGAGTAGGAAGCGGTCTCCGACCGCCCCAGTACGATGCGGTCTCCGACCGCGCCAGCACAAAGCAGCCTCCGGCTGCGCAAACGAACCGACGGCCTCTGTGGCACCTCTGTGAAACCCTCCGTGGCACCTCTGTGGTGAACCTGTGCCACATTGCTGTCCTACTATTCCTATCCCTACCCCTAAACTCCCAATCCCTAGACTCCCTACGCCACCTACTCCGCGAAAACAACCCCCAGCTACAGGCCCTCAACTACGAATACCGCGCGGCCAGCACCATCGGCCGCCAGGAGTCACAGCTGATGGACCTGGAGGTAGGCGGCGGGATTTCGCCCATGCCGGTGGAAACCCGCCTCGGGCCCCAGATCGCCCGCATCGGGGTGACGCAGATGCTTCCCTGGCCCGGCACCCTGGCGGCGATGTCAGACCTGGCCGACGCCCGCGCCCAACCCCTGCTGGAAGAAGCCGCCGCGCGGCAGCTAGACCTTATCTACGAATTGGAAGTAGCCTACTACCGGATCGTGGAAGCGGAAGCCCGCATCGCCACCCTGCAGACCAGCCTGACGCTGTTTGCCAGTCTGCGGGAGATCGCCCTCAGTCGGGTGGAAAACTCGCGGGGGAGCAGCGTGGACGTCTACCGCAGTGAAATGGAAACCAATGCCGCCCGCCGCGAGATTCGCGCGCTGGAATTCGAGGAGGCCCTGGCCTGGACGCGCATCGAGGAACTCGTGAACCAGGAACTGCCCCGGGTGCTGGTCGTACCGGAGCCGCGCCCCTTCCCCACCCTCTCCGGTACTGACCTATACGATAACCACCCGCTGGTCCGCATCTACGCCCTGCAGGAAGCGATCTCCCGCCGCGCGCTGGCGGTCAACGACCTGGACGCCCGTCCGGACTTCGGCGTCGGCCTGGAGTACGCCGTCATGGGGAAGCGCACCGACGCCGACCCGGAGGGCAACGGGCAGGACATGATCATGCCGAACGTGATGGTGCGCTTTCCGATCAGCAAGGGCAAGTACACCGCAAAGCGCGAAGAGGAAGAACTCCGCGTGCGGGTGATCGGGGCGCAGCGCACGGTCGTCGTAAACGAACTGCGCTCCGCCCTCGAGGCCGCCCGCATCGCCGCCGCCGACGCGGCCGACCGCCTGGCCTTCCTCGAGGAACAGATCGAGCTGACCGAGGCGGCCCTGTCCATCGCCCGCACGGAATACGCTAACTCCCGCCGTCCCTTCGACGAGCTGCTGCGGCTGCAGAACGACCTGGTCGACTACCAACTCCAGGCCGTAGCCACCCGAACCACCCTCTTCAACCAGATCGCCACGGCGGATCGCTACCTGCCCCGGCGCTAATTTAGAAACTATGAAGACGCAAACTATTCTGTACGTCCTGTTCGCCCTGTTGCTGGGGTTGCTGGGGGGTTACCTGCTGTTCGGTACTTCAACGGCAAACGATGATCCTGACCATGCGAGTCACTCGGCGGACCAGCACGCTGGGCAGACGAGCGACTCGCAGACGTGGACCTGCTCCATGCACCCCCAAATTCAGCGGGAGGAGCCCGGCGACTGCCCGATCTGCGGCATGGACCTCATTCCCCTGGCCGAAACGGCGGGCTCCGACCCCGCGGTGCTGACCATGTCGGAAGCGGCCGTTGCCCTGGCCCGCGTGCGGACGACGGCGGTGGGCCTGGCGGGCGACGCGGGCGAAACCGAGCAGCCGTCCGAAGCAGACAGCGAACGGACCCTCACGCTGACCGGTCGCTTGGCGGCCGACGAGCGCACGGCGGCCGTGGAATCCGTGGATTTCGGGGGCCGGCTGGAGCGCCTCTTCGTCACCTTCGCCGGCGAGCAGGTCCGGGCTGGGCAGCGCATCGCCACCATCTATTCCCCCGAGCTCGTCGTGGCCCAGGAAGAACTGCTGGAGGCCCTGCGGCTGCAGACCCTCTCCCCCGAGCTGCTGACGGCGGCGCGGAACAAGCTCCGTAACCTGGAGATCACCGACGAGCAGATCGCCGAGATCGAATCCTCCGGGGAAGTGATGACCGAATTTCCGGTCTACGCCGACCGGGCGGGCACCGTGCTCGAGATCCGCGCGCGGGTAGGCGATTACGTCTCCGCCGGGGCACCACTGTATACCCTGACGAATCTCGACCGGCTCTGGGCGCTCTTCGATGCTTACGAAGGCGACCTTTCCAGGATCGACGTGGGGGATCCCGTCACCTTCACGGTAGCCAGTTTGCCCGGGGAGACCTTCCGGGCCCGGGTGAGCTTCATCGATCCGCTCCTGGACCCGGCTACGCGCACCGCCTCCGTACGGGCGGAGGTGAACAACGCGCGGAGTAGGCTCAAGCCCCAGATGTTCATCACCGGGCGGTTGGAGACGGGAGGTTTGGGCGGCGCCCCGATAGCTATCGGGGAGGAGAACGGTCCCTTGTTCGTGCCCCGGACGGCGGTACTCTGGACCGGAGAACGCTCGGTAGTGTACGTCGAAATAGCCGACGCCGAGGTACCGACCTACGAGTTCCGCGAAGTGGAGCTAGGTGACCCGACGGGCGGCGGCTACTTAGTCAACAGCGGCCTGCAGGCCGGCGAACGCGTGGTGACCAACGGCGCCTTCCAGATCGACGCGGCCGCTCAGCTGAACAACCAATTGAGCATGATGAATCGGGACGTCCGGATCCAGGGCCGGGACGAAGCGGGTATGACCGCCATGCCCGTAGCCGACTACCGGGACGAAACCCCGGCGGCCTTCCGCGATCAGCTTGCCACGCTGGTGCAGGCCTACCTACCGCTGAAGGACCGCATGGTGGCTTCGGAGCCGGTCGGCGCGGCCGTACTGGACCCCCTAGCCAAAGCCCTGGAAGGCGTCGACATGATGCTGCTGGAAGACGAGCCCCACCAGTACTGGATGGAGCAGTTGAATGCCCTGAACGGACACCTGGAAGCCCTGGCCGGAACCGATGACCTGGAAGAACAACGCCGGCAGTTCGGCTTCTTCTCTCAGGCGCTGATCAATACCCTGACCGCCTTTGGAACTAACGGCGAACTCTACGTACAGCGCTGCCCCATGGCTTTCAATAATGAGGGCGCGAATTGGATCAGCGAGCAGTCGGCCATTCGCAACCCCTACTTCGGGGACGCGATGCTCACCTGTGGCTCAACGATCGACACGCTAACCAACGTAAATTAAGACCATGCCCCAACCGACGACCCTCTACATCGATCATATGGTCTGCGACCGCTGTAAGATGGCCGTGCGCCGGGTGCTGGACAACCTGGGGTGGCGGATAGAACACCTCGAACTCGGACGGGTGACGGCCCTGCCACCGGACGGCAACCCGCGGGAAACCGTGCTGCGGGGCCAGCTGGAAAATCTGGGTTTTCGTCTGCGGGATGGGGCGCCGGGGCCGGTCAGCCGGATCAAGGGGCTGATCATCGACTACGTGTACAACGACCGCCCCGAACACCG
This sequence comes from Neolewinella xylanilytica, assembly GCF_002934605.1. GTDB lineage: Bacteria > Bacteroidota > Bacteroidia > Chitinophagales > Saprospiraceae > Neolewinella > Neolewinella xylanilytica. The sequence continues at coordinate 455,194 of NZ_PTJC01000006.1, read as the reverse complement.
TGGGAGCATCGCGGAGCTGATCACCGGGGACATCGACCTGAGTTATTCCCACCTGAGCCGGCTCTTTTCCCGCGAGGAGGGGCGGACCATCAATGACTTCTACCGCCTGCAGCGGATGGAGCGCGCCAAACACCTGCTGGTCACTACCGACGAGCAAGTAACGCGGATCGCCGATCGGCTGAACTACGGCAGTTCGGCGCGTTTCGCGGCGGCCTTCCGGCGGGAGACCGGCATGGCCCCTACCGCTTTCCGCGAGCGGGGACACTATGTCGCGCGGCCCCTGGATGAACTTTGACCGCAAACTTTGGCTATAAATAACATACAATGAACAAGCATGCGGTCCCGCGGGCCTGTTCCATAACAAAGGTTTATATGAAAACTCCCCTTTCTCTCCTCACCGCTTTCCTTATTCTGCTCGTTACCGCCTGCGACAGCGGCGCGAGCACGCCTACCGACAATGCCACGGAAGTAGGTATCGAGAATACGACCCCCGCGGAAGCCGCGGCGGACGAGCCCATCGACCTGGCGGACGCCGAATTCTCGGATGCCATGATCGACAAGGTCTTCCAGAATTACCTGCAGCTGCGCACCGCCCTGGTCAACGACGACGCCGCCACGGCAGCGACCGCCGCCGGAAATATGGCGGACACCTTCGACGACGAACGCGAGGAACTCCGCATGCTGGCCCAACAGATCGCCGACGCGGATGCCCTGGACATTCAGCGGACCTACTTTTCGGCGCTGACCGTAGAAATCGAAAGCCTCTTCGAAGACGCGCTGGCCGGCGGTAGGATCTACAAACTGCACTGCCCGATGGCCTTCGACGGCAAGGGAGCCGACTGGTATTCGGAGGTGAGTGAGATCCGCAATCCCTACTTCGGCGACGCGATGCTGACCTGCGGACGGGTTGAGGAGGAAATCACCGGCGGTTGATCCGGTAGTCCTTTTTTCTCCTTGCCCCGATAGCTATCGGGGGCGCCCAAATAAATACTATGCAGCACAGCGATCACAAACAGCAGTACCTCAAATTCGCCATCATGATGGCCACCTCCTTCGTGGTGATGTACATCGTGATGTTCCTGAACGTGGACGTCTTCGACCACATCATGCTCAGTCCGACGCGGACCTACATGACCGTGCTGATGATCGCCCCGATGGTGCTCATCATGATGGGATTCATGTGGGGCATGTACAAAATGAAGGTCTGGAACTACGTCATCATGGCTACGGCGGTGGTGGTCTTCGTGCTCTGTTACGTCGGCCTGCGCCAGCAGGTATTCATTGAGGACGAGCAGTGGATGAAGGCGATGATCCCGCACCACTCTTCCGCCATCATGGTCAGCCAGAAAGCCCACCTCAGCGACCCGGAAGCCATCAAGCTGGCCGAAGAGATCATCGAAGCCCAGGAGCGGGAGATTGCCGAGATGCGCAAGATCCTTTACCGGTTGGAGAGTAAGTAGTTGATGGATTATAGCAGGTAAGTAAGTAATAGCCGTATTCTCTGCTCCCACCCGCAACCCTAACAAAGAAAAATCAAAACCACCCGTACAATGAGTGCCCCCCTAAACGTGAAGTACCTCGACTGCCTGGAAGCCTGCCAGCGCTGCCTGATCGACTGTAAGGTCTTTCTGGCCAAGATGGCCGGCATGGAGTCCATGAACGACTGCCCCTGGTGCTGTATCCAGTGTATCGAAGTCCTGGAAGCCAGCATCGGCCTGATGGCCGCCGACAGCAAATTCGCCGCCGAGCATTGCCAGCTTTGCGCGAAAGTATGCGAATACTGCGCCGAGCAGTGCGAAGCCCACGACCACGACCACTGCCAGCGCTGTGCCGAAAGCTGCCGCGAGTGCGCCGAAGCGTGCCGGAAGATGGCCGCCTGATTCGCCGTCCGCCGGAAGCCCCAAAGGCTTCCGGCGGACTAAATAAAACAAGTATGTACCGCTTGATTCTACGCGTCCTTCCGGGATGGCCCCTGTCTTTCCCTTCCTGCTTGTAGCTTAGGAGGTGGCTACCCCTGGTGATAACGGCTTACCCGGGCGGTACTTGACTTTTTGACAGACACCGGATGTCTGACACGCTGGCCGCCGGACGGCGCAAATGATTATAAGAATGAAAGACTGCTGCCAACCTGACGAAAAACCCGGACCGATCAAGCGAGTGACCCGCTCGCTGACCATTATCGTACTGACGCTGTTGGCGCTCGCCGCCCTGGTGTCCGTACTGATCCGTATGTTTTGAGCAGCCAAAATGATGACCTATGAAAACGATGAAATTCAGCACCAACCTTCAGTGTGGCAGCTGCGTGCGCGGCGTGACGCCCTCCCTGGACGAGCACCGCGGCATTCACCGGTGGCAGGTGGACCTGGAAAGCGACGACCGGATACTAACCGTAGACGCAGACGATGTCCTGACCGAAGCCGAAGTGGCCGCCGCCGTGGCCGATGCGGGATTCGTAGCTAAACCGGTACGTGACGTCTGAGAGATTTTCTGACGCCCTGGGGCGAGGCGGCCCGTTCCACCGTCAGTTTTTTCCGAATGGCACGCTGGCTATTGCCGTCGATAGCTGGTGAGTAGCCTGGTCCAGGTGCTTGCGACGCAGGAGCGCACGAAACGAGCCATGGGCGGCGGCGGGGGGGCAAACAGGTCGGACCGGCCGCGGGCTTTAGCTTCATCAGTTCGTCCTGCATTTCGCGGCACTGGACACTACCAAATCGATGGTCAAAGAGGGGGACGGCTTCGTCCCCTCCTTCGCCTTCCTGTTGGCGGGCACCAAGGTGGTGATCGGGTTGAAGCTGGTGATTGCGGTATTCCTAACCGGGCCATTCGTATTCGGCGAGTACGTGGGTGGGCTGCTACTGATCGCGTCGGCCTGGCTGTTTATTCAGCATCTCCGGCCCAAGAATATGATCGAAAACGCCCGCGAACAGCTGGGCGATACCGACGAGGACGATCACGACAAAGACCTGCCCGACTGGAAGGAGCGCATCCAGGCATTCGACGCCTGGAAAAAGACCGGTATGCGGTACCGGATGGAATAGGGCATGGTGTGGAAGGAGGTCACCGTGGGTTTCTCCATCGCGGGCATCGTGGCGGTCTCTATTCCTACTAGCTTCTACGAAACCCCGTTTATCGGCAGGGCGTTGCCGGCGACGGTGGCTACTCCTTGCTCCAAATCCTGGAGCCCACGGTGATCGGGCCCGTGATGGCCTGTATCACCTTCATCGGCAGCAACTCCCTGGCGGCCGTACCGTTCACAACGGCGTCAGCTTCGCCGGCGTGAAGGCCTTCACCTTCAGCGACCTGGTGGTTTTCCCGGTACCGCGCATCCATGCGAAGCACAACGGCTGGAAGATGTCGCTTTACACGCTCCTCACCCTCTTCGTTTCCGTCGTGGACGCTACCGGGGCGCTGTACTACGGGTCCTCGCTGGCAGGCATCCTACCGGAGGGAGCCGGTGAGGCCATCGGCATCACCGACCAATAATTCTTTACAATTGACTATTCCTTCTGGCTTAACCCGATCATTCTCCTAGGTTCGGGGGTATTGGCCTGGCTGAGCAACCGCAAGATTCACGATAAGTGCCTTGCGGACCTGCGCGAGATGCCCGACATGGGCTGGGTGGAGAGGGTGTTTTAGCTGGCGATGCTGAGCTATGCTTGGTTGGCGGGAGGTTAGTGTTGAAGATTCTGGTGTAGGATTCGCCAGGTTAACTAGGTGACCTCCGGTAAGGGCGCAAGTTAACCGGGCATTAAGTTTTTATCGAGGTCGGTGTTGGGCTTGATTGCGGTGCGGGAAATCCGTTTCCTGGTATAATCCTGCACTATGCTCGAACTACTTAACGTCCCCCTACTCGTCGGCGGCCTGGGCCTGTTCATCCACGCCATTGGGGAGTTATCCTCCCACCTGCGCGCCGCTTTCACCGACGATGCCCGGGATATCGTCAAGAAGTATACCCGACATTTGCTAGGGGCGGTGGTAATCGGCACCCTGGTCACCCTCATTTTGGGTTCTTCCTCGGCGGCCATTATCCTGGCAATCGTCTTCATCAATGCGGGAGCCCTGGACTTTCGCCACGCCGTAGGCCTCATCCTCGGGGCGAATATCGGTACGACCTTCTCCAGTCAGTTGATTGCCTTGGACATTGCGGCGTACAGCTACGTGGCCATCGTATTAGGACTGGCCATTTTCATGATCGCCAATGACGAACGATGGCGGCTGGGCGGACAGATCGTGCTGTACCTCGGCTTGCTATTCTTCGGCTTGTTTTTAATGGAATCTTCCGTGGAGGCTCTCAAGGACAGCGCGGGCTTCGAGGAATGGATTGCCAAACTAAACAACCCGTACCGGGGGGCGGCCGTCGGCGGCCTCATCACGCTGATCATCCAGAGCAGCAGCGCAACCGTCGGTCTGGCCATCGTCCTCGGTAAACAGGACCTGATTTCGGTGGCCGGCGGACTGGCCGTGATGCTGGGAGCGGAACTGGGCACCTGTTCGGACACCCTGCTCGCTACCCTCGGGGGCGGACGGGAGGCCTTGAAGGCGGGCATCTTTCACCTGGTTTTCAACTTCTTCACCATTGTCCTCGGCCTGCTGTTATTCACCCCTTTCGTACAGGCCGTGGAGTGGATCAGTAGCGGACAGGGGATCGACAACCACATCGCCAACGGCCACCTGCTGTTCAACCTGGGCGGGGTGCTGGTCTTTTTGCCCTTTGCCCAGCTGGCGATTCGAATATTCGATAAAGTCTTACCGTCGCCGCAAGGTGCGTGAGCATCGGTCCCGCCAGCCGCCCAATTCTCCTATCCTACCCATTTACAAGACAGTTCCTCCGAATCAGGAAAATGAACAGGGGACTTGCAAATAAAGAAAACAGGCAATAACTTTACTTTTGAAAGTTCTTTAAAATAGATTATTATGTCAGACGTTGCTACTTCTCCCGTACCCGCTCATCCCCGCCGTGGTCTGGGTATGGCTTGCCTGCTGGGGGCCTGCCTCGGCTTTGCCTTGATCACAACCTTCGTTTTCGGAGTCGACCATCCGAATCCGGCCTGGGGTCCGGACTGGCGAGTGCGACCGCTAATCGTAGCTCCACTGGCCGGCGCGGCGGGTGCTGGTGTGGCGTACTATACGTTCCGTTTGCTGGTAAGCTGGGAATGGCCGCGCTTCCTGGTCTGGCTCGTTTGCGGACTGGGCCTCCTGGTCGCGCTTTGGATGGGAACCGTAGTCGGTCTGGACGGAACGATGTGGAATTAGCCCTCCCGGCTAATCGAGCATCCGGTAATACCGGTACATGCCCCGCTGCGCCGGATACATCCGCGGCATATCCAGGGTAAAATGCCCGCCCCGGCTGAAGCCCGTTCCCACGTAAAAGGCTAACGAGCTTTCCGCCGAATCCATCGCTTCCAGCCACAGGCAACGATCGCCTCGCCTCCGGCAGGTATTTAAGAGTCGCTTTACCGCTTGCTTACCGAATCCCCTGCCGTGAGTAGCGGGGTCCAGATAGAGGCGGTGCAATTTGGTTGCCGGCTCCTCCGGGCAATCGGGACAGCTTACATCCCGAACGCTACGCACGATGCCGACCGGGATGCCCCCGTGGAAAATGAATCGGTAGTCGGCCCGGTCGTCCGCCATCTCCCGGTCAAAGTTTTCCTTACCGTACTGGCTTTCCAGGTACCATTGTCCGCCGTCCGGCCAGAGGTAGGCGTAGACGGGCGGGTAAATTTTCTGCATCAGATCGAATAGGGCCGGCTGGTCCGCGGCCGTGACCGGCACAAACTGGGGCTCCGTCAGGGGGGAGTGCATGTGCCAAAGGTAAATTAACCGCCGCAAAAATTAATCCCGGTCGCCTAAATAGGTAGTTTTCCGTGAGCCTGCCGTTCCCCTTCGGTTTCGAGCTCCAGGGTAGCGTGTGCTACGCCCGCATCCTGTAGCAATTTCCGCACGCGATCCTTTACCTCCGCGAGGGAATCCATCTCCCGTGCCCCGTCGACGACGAGGTGAACCGAGGCCAGGTGGTATTCGCCGTCCAGCGTCCAGAGGTGTAAGTGGTGGGCATTCCGCACCCCTTCCACTTGATTGATGTCGCGTTTGAGGGCGGCATAGTCCAGACCTTCCGGGGCCGCCTGTACGATGATGCGGCCCGCCCGCCAGAGCTGTTGCACGACGCCGTAGAGGATGTAGATCGCAATCCCAATGGATAAAGCCGGATCGATCCACGGCAGATCGAAATAGTACATCAGCACACTGCCGATGAGTACGGCTACCCAACCGAGTACGTCCTCCAGCAAATGCCAGGTGATCACGCGCTCGTTGAGGCTATCCCCGCCCTGGCGCAAGCGGAACACCGCGGCACCGTTGACGGCCACGCCCAATACGGCCAGCCAGATCATCCCGCCGGCATTTGGCTCGGAGGGATTCCATAGCGCCGGTATGGCCCGCGCCAGGATCAGTACCGAACCGGCCACGAGGATGACGCCGGTAATCAGCGCCCCCAACGTATTGAACCGCTTGTAACCGAAGGTGAAATCGGCGGTCCTTTCCTTCCGCGCGAGCCCTTGGAAGTACCAGGCCAATCCCAGACTGAAGCTGTCGCCGAGATCGTGGAGCGCATCCGAGAGAATAGCGATCGAACCCGTCCAGAAACCGCCGACGATCTCAATAATGGTAAATCCTAGATTAAGGAAGAAGGCAAGGCCGACGGTATTCCGGTCGGAATGGTGGTGATGGTCGTGTGCCATGGGTCTTCGGCTGCTTAATTACGGGATTATTACCCCGCCCGGTCGAGCCACCAGTGCCGGGCCCGTTGTAAAGCCAGACCGGCGATCTCTTCCCGCGACGCGTCCGGTCGTTCTCGCTGCAGTTGGTTGGCGATCTCGATGGCCTGGTCACGAAGTTCGGGCTCGAAATCCGGGAACTTTTCGTCGAAGTCGGCAAAGGTGAAGGGATGCGATAGTGTGGCCATGGGGGATGGGAATCAGATTTTTCGGGGATAAGGTACGATCGTCGCGGCAGTAGACATCGGATGTGTCAGGCCTGCCGTTTTGTCAGACATCCGATGTGTCAGGTGGCCGTGAACTAGTGCTCGTGCGCCAGTTCCGACGCCATCGCCTGCGCCTGTACGAAGTAAGCCCCCTCCGTCACCAGGCGCACTCCCTCGGGCAGCGGATCGACGAAGCGCACGGCCGTATACCCCGCTTCGGTTACGCCCGGATTTACTCGCAGGGCGGTGAACGCCAGCGCTCCTACCCCGCTGCTGTCGGCGGCGTAAACGTAATGCAACTCTCCCTCCCGCACCACGGCGCCCTCCGGCAGGGCGGTCACCGTTGCGTCGTCGAGCCAGATGCGGGCTTCGGCGAAGCGGTCGCGAATGAAGGGCGGCTGCTCCCCCTGCAGGTGGGCGTGTACCCGAACGGTCTTGTTCTCGGCGTTGAACTCCTTCCCGATCACGTGGATCTCGGCCGTGTAGGGCTCGTTGCTCAAGGACGGAATGCGGTACGTGACCCGCTGCCCCTTCTCTACCTTACCGATGTCGCGTTCGAATACGTCCAGCTCCAGGTGCAAGTGCTCCTCGTCAATCAGCTCCATAAGCTGGGTACTGGGCTCCACGTACATGCCGTCGTGCAGGGAAATCGTAGTGATGTAGCCCGAGCGCGGGGAGAATACCGTTATCCGCTGTTGAATACTTTCCGGAGTCACCCCGTCCGGCTGCATCCCCAGGTATTCCAGTCGCTCCCGCAGTCCGGCGAGCGTGGCCCGGCGAGCGGCAACCCGCGATTCAAGCTGCTGTACGGTATTGAGCACCCCCGCGCTGTCGGCGTAGAGTTGCTGCTGGCGGGCGAGGTCCTGCGTCAGGTATTGCAGTTCCGCCTTCACCTCGAGGTAGCGCTGTTGGAGGTCAATGAAATCGGGATTCTCCAGGTAGCCCAGCACCGCCCCTTGCTCCACGTAGTCGCCCTCCACGTAATTGGCCACGTCGCGTACGAATCCGCTGGCGCGCGCACTCACTGAGGCGTAAGCATTCGGCGGCAGGCCCAGCGACCCGGTAGCGGTGAGGTAATCGTTCAGTTTCATTTCCCGGAGCGTGCCGAAGCGGATGTCCATCGCCGCGATCTGCTCCGGGCTCAGGCGGATGCCTTCCTCGTGGTCGTCGTGCTCATCGTGATTGCCGTGGTCTTCGTGTTCGCTTTCCGCGGAGGGTTCGGGCGACGGGGCGCAGGTGGAAAGCGTTCCCGTCAACAGGATCGCGAACAGGTAACGAGCAACTTGGCTCGAAATAAGGACCGGTTTTGGCCGCCCGGTGCTGTCCATTTGGGACCCTTCACCCAAACGGCGCGTAGGGAGAGGAAGCCGGTTGAAAACGAAACTACCACCGGTAAGAAGTCGTAAGCTATTCATTGCGCAAATATTGCAGCCGGTACACGGCCAGGTTGTGGGTAAGGGTTTCGGTAAGCAGCGACTGACGGGTATCCGCCAGGCTGCGCAGGGCATCAAGCACCTCCAGGTAGCCCAGTTGTCCGGCCTGATAATTGAGGCGGGTGACGCGCAGCAATTCGGCGATCACGCCCTCCCGCCGCTCCCGGAAGAAGGCAACGTTATCGGCCGTGCGTTGGAGTTCGCTCGTGAGATCAGCTACTTCCCGGGAGTAAGTCAGGCGGGTATTTTCCAGTTGGGCCTCGGCCACCTCCACGTCCACGCGACGGGCTTCGACGCGGCGGCGGTTGGGCCCGGTGAAAAGTTGCAGCGCTACGCCGGCTTCCAGTCCGCTGAGGTAGCCACTCTGGGTGAACTGCTGGCCGGAGTACCCCAGCCGGAAGGTCGGCAGGGTTTCCGCGGCGGTGACGCCGATCGCCGCCCGCGACTGCGCTACCCGCTCCCGGGCCAGGGCTACGGTGGGGTTTAGTTCCGGAGCCAGCTCGGCGGCCGGATCCGTGGTCAGCAGCCTCAGGCTATCCGAGGGAAGCAGGCCGTCGGTCTCCGTCAGGAGGGTAAGTTGCCGTTGCAATCCTTGCAACGTGATCCGGTTCGCATCGTCGAGCTGGCGCACGGCGTCGCGTTCGGCTTCGATGCGGAGGACGTCCAGTCGACTGGCCGCCCCGGCATTGGCCCGCGACGCCGCGATCCGGTAGTACGCCACGTAGGTATCGAGCAGATCCAGGTAGTGGAGGTGCAGGGCCTCGTGGTACTGCAGGCGACCGTACAGGCTTCGGATCGACAGCCGCAGTTCGGACAGGGTGAGCTCCCGGGCGGCGACGTTGCCGGCCACCACGGCATCCTGTACGGCGTTAGCGGCCCGAATAGCTCCGGGGTGGTCGAAGCGTTGCAGCACGCTAAGCTGGTTGACCCGCTGGTTGTTTTCCCGGAAGAGCCCGTCGCCGTTGTAACTCAGGTCGGTCGTGCCCGGGGCGTAGGGAAGATCGGTAAGCGCCTGGTTGCGGGCCGTGAGGCGGTCGGCGGCCTCGAGACCGGGGTTGTTCGCCTCGGCCAGCCGGATGGCCTCATCGACGGATACGCGTTGCTCCTGCGCTCCGGCGCCCAAACTGCAGAGCAATAGCGGTAGCAACACCAAGAGTTGTTTCCGGCTCATTCGCCGTTCCTGCCACCGCTCCAGCCAGTAGTACCCGATCGGCAAAATCACCAGCGTGAGGAAGGTGGCCGTCACCAGTCCGCCGATCACGACGGTCGCCAGGGGACGCTGCACCTCCGCCCCGCCGGAATTTGAAAGGGCCATGGGCAGAAAGCCGAGCGATGCTACCGCCGCCGTCATGATCACGGGCCGCAGCCGTACCCGCGTGCCCTCCACGATGCGGCCGCGAATGTCCTGCCAACCCTCCGCTTTGAGCTGATTGAAGTAACCCACCAGCACGATGCCGTTGAGTACCGCCACGCCGAAGAGCGCGATGAAGCCGATACCCGCCGAAATGCTGAAGGGCATGCCGCGCAACTCCAGCGCCCACACCCCGCCGATGGCCGCCAGTGGGATGGCCACGAAGATCAGCGTGGCCTGAGAAAAGCTGCCGAAGGTGAAGTACAGCAGGACGAAGATCAGCGCCAGGGCCACCGGCACGGCAACGGCTAGCCGGGCACTGGCCGCCTGCAGGTTTTCGAATTGCCCGCCGTAGGTCAGGTAGTAGCCGGCGGGGAGGTCGAGCTGCTCGTCCAGGGCTTGCTGGATATCCTCCACCAGGGTTTCGACGTCGGTGTCGCCCACGTTGACCCCGATGACGGTACGCCGGTTGGTATTCTCGCGGCTGATCTGCATGGGAGCGTCGACGAGTTGCACCCGGGCGAGTTCGCGGAGGGGAACCTGGCCGCCCCCCGGCAGCGGGATGTACAGGTTGGCAACATCGTCGATGCCGCTCCGATTCGCTTCGCGCAGGCGGACGGTCAGGTCGAAGCGCCGCTCATTCTCGTAGACCGTTCCCGCCGTGGCTCCCGCGAAGGCGGCGGCGATGATGCGGTTAACGTCGCGCACCTGCAGCCCGTACTGGGCCAGCTTCGGGTAGTCGAAGTCGACCACGATCTGGGGCATACCCGTCGTCTGCTCCACCGTGACCGTGCCGGTACCCGGCAGGCCGGCGATGATGGACTCGGCTTCCCGCGCCTTCCGGTAGGCAAGGTCGACGTCGGGGCCGTAAAGCTTGATGGCGATGTCGGCCTTGGCACCGGTCATCAGTTCGTTGAAACGGAGCTGAATGGGTTGGGAAAATTCGAGCCCAACCCCGGGGAAGATCGCCAGCACTTCTTCAATGGCCTCGAACATCGCCTGGCGATCGGGGGCGGTGACCCACTCCGCTCGGGGGGCCATGACGAAAGTGTAGTCGCCCGTCTCCACCGGCATAGGGTCGGTAGGAATCTCGGCCGATCCGATGGCGGTGACCACTTCCGTCACTTCGGGAATTTCCTCCAGAATGCGTTGCTGCACCCGTTTGGTCAGTTCGATGCTCTGTGCGAGGGAAGTTCCCGGTGGCAGGATTTGCTGCATGGCCAGGTCACCCTCTTCCAGCGTGGGAATAAATTCCCCGCCAAGCCGGGTAAACTGCCAGACACTGATCAGAAACAGGGCAAGAATGACCGCGACGGTGGCCACCCGGAAGCGCAAGGCCATTCGCAGAACCGGTGCGTACAGCCGCTGGAAAAAGCCGATGATGCGATCGGCGACGGTCCGCTTAACGGTGATCCGCTTGCTGAGGAAGAGCGCCGACATGGCCGGGACGTAGGTAAGCGACAGGATCAGCGCCCCGGCGATGGCCAGCATGACGGTCTGCGCCATGGGCCGGAACATCTTCCCCTCGATGCCCACCAGGGCCAGGATCGGCAGGTATACGAGCAAAATGATGATCTCCCCGAAGGCGGCCGAACTGCGGATCTTGACGGATGCGGTGGTGACTTCGCGGTCCATTTCACCCTGAGTGAGCCGGGTACCCGCCTGCGTCTGTCGGCTCCCGTGCAGGCGGTGTACGATCGCCTCCACGATGATGACGGCGCCGTCGACGATCAGGCCGAAGTCGATGGCGCCCAGGCTCATCAGGTTGGCGGAGATGCCCAGTACGTTCATCATGGAGATGGCGAAGAGCATCGCCAGCGGGATGACGGAAGCGACGATGAGGCCGGCGCGCCAGTTGCCGAGCAGCAGCACGAGGATAAATACGACGATCAGTCCGCCCTCGATCAAGTTGGTGGCCACGGTGCGCATGGCGCTGGAGACCAGCTTATCCCGTACCAAGTACGGTTCGATGGTGACGCCTTCGGGCAGCGATTTTTGTACCTGTTTCACCCGCTCCCGCACCCGTTCGGTTACGGCGGCGGAGTTGGCGCCGCGCAGCATCATCACCCGGCCGCCCACGGCTTCTTCCCCGTTGCGCACCAGGGCACCGTAACGGGGCGCGGAGCCGAAGCCTACGGTAGCCACGTCATTTACCAGGATCGGCCGGCCGGCACGCACGGCTACGACGATGTTCCGGATGTCCTCCAGGCTGCCGGCGATGCCGTTGGTGCGGATGTAGTAGGTGCGGGGATTCTTTTCGATGTAGGCGCCGCCGGTATTCTCGTTGCTGTTCTCGAGGGCGGCGAAGACTTCCGGAATCGTAACGCCCATGGCTTTAAGCTGGTCGGGGTCTACGGCTACTTCGTACTGCTTTAGGCTACCTCCCATGGTGTTAACCTCCACCACCCCTTCGATGCCGGAGAGCTGGCGGCTGACGATCCAGTCCTGCATAGTCCGCAATTCCATAGCGGAGTAGCGGTCCTCGTAGCCGGGCGCTACCGCCAGCACATACTGGTAGATCTCACCGAGACCGGTAGAGATGGGGGCCATTTCCGGAGTGCCGAGTCCGGGGGGAATATCGGCTTCGGCCTCCCGCAGGTGCTCGCTGACGAGCTGCCGGCCGAGGTAGATGTCGGTGTCCTCTTCGAAGACTACCGTCACAACGGAGAGCCCGAAGCGGGAGATGGAGCGGATCTCGACGAGGTCCTGCAGGTTCTGCAGCGCCAGTTCGACCGGCGTAGTGATGAACTGTTCCACCTCCTGGGTGGCCAGGGTCGGCGAGGTCGTGATGACCTGCACCTGGTTGTTGGTGATGTCGGGGACGGCGTCGATGGGGATCTGCCGCAGGGAGAAGATGCCCCAAGCGATGAGCGCCAGGACGAATACTCCGATCACCAGCTTATTCCGCACGGAATAAGCAATTATAGCGTCAAACATAAAGGAAGGGATAATAAGCTGAGTCAGTCCGATAGGTTCCGGGCGGGCGTAGGTATCCCGCGGTGTATCGGCTAAGCTCGGGGAGGCTGGAGATCGCCTCCCGCGGGATCGATGACCTTCCAGTCGGGAGCGTAGGCAGGTCGGGTCTGCCCCTGGGGTGGCAGCGGTAGTACGATGACCAAGGCATGCGGGGTCGGGGGTGCTTCGGCCATTACGCCGCAGCAGGAGCAGAAGCAGAGGGCCGTGCAGTTATCTTGTTGGTCGGGGCAGTCCTGGCCGTCCTGTTGCCCAACCGCATCCGAACCCGTGCAGACGGTCGAGGCTAGGTCCTGGCAGGGAAATAGGACCAGGAGGGAGAGATAAAGCGCCAATGAGAATGCTGTGAACCGCATGCGGATGGGAGACAGCGGAGGGGAGGATAAGGTTGAACGGCTACCCGTCAGGAGGCCTGACACATCCGATGTGTCAGGCCGGCAATAGGCCTGCCAAATTGACACCACCGCCCTAACCCCCCCGAACATGCCTATCTTAAAGGCTGGCCAATAACACAACCCCATCCCATGCCGATCCTTCTCCTCCTGGCACTTTTCCTCCTGGCCGGCTGCGGTACCGATCCCGCCCCCGACGCGGAACCGCTTCAGGAACCACCCGCCGCCGCTCCTTACACCGATCGCATCACCGCGGCCTACGAGCGGCTGGAAAGCGACTCCGCGGCCCGCCAGGTACTTCGCGCAATCGAGGCCCACGGCGGCCTCGAAGCCTGGTACGGCAACGGTCCGCTCTACTACCACTTCAACTACCAGCCCCTCGACGACGGCTCCCCCCGCAACACCTTCGTCTACAACGATTACGTAAACAGCCGTACCGTGCACCACCTCGCCTCCGATACCACCCAGCGCTTTGGCTTCGACGGGCAGGAGGCGTGGTCGACGACCGGCGATCGGGTGGCCGGCATGAGCCCGCGGTTCTGGTCGCTGACGCCCTATTACTTCGTGGGACTTCCCTTCGTGCTCGCCGACGAGGGGATCGGTTTCGAGTCGCTGCCGGCCCGCGAGTTGGACGGAACCGTATACGATTTGGTGAAAGTCACCTTCGCCGACGGTACCGGCGATGCACCGGACGATTACTACATACTCTACCTCCACCCGGAAACCGGTCAGCTAGACGCCCTCCGCTACATCGTTTCCTACCCCGGCTACTTTCCCGACGGCGGCCATAACCCGGAGAAGCTCATGCGCATCACCGGCAAGACGAAAGTGGACGGCATCACCCTCCCCACCGGCTACGATACGTACTGGTGGGCCGACGACCAAGCCGGGGACCACATCACCGTTATCGAAGTGACCGATTACGCCTTCCTTCCCTCGCTGGAAGCTGACTTCTTCGCCATGCCGGATGGCGGCCGGGTATTCAATGATTTACCGAAACAATAGGAAGCCAACTTCCGTAGGATTAGGTCCATAAATCCATCCTTCCCACTATGAGCATATTTCACCTGATCACGATCCTGGTTGTCGTAGCGGCCGTATTCGATTACTTCAATACCCGCTTCTTCAAGATCCCGGCCACCATTGGCTTGTTTATGGTCGGTATGGTCTTCTCCCTGGCGATTCTGGTGGTAGGGAAGTTTTATCCCGATATCCTGGCTTACGATCGGGACCTGCTGGGGCAGATCGATTTTTCGGAGGTGCTTCTGGAAGGGATCCTTAGTTTCCTGCTTTTCGCCGGAGCGATCAATCTGGACCCCGAAGAGCTACGGGAACAAAAATGGCCGATCCTGATTTCCGCCTTCGGGGCTACGCTGGTATCGGCTACCCTGGTGGGCGGGCTGACCTACTTCGCGCTCGATTTATTGGGCTCCCCCATCCCGCTGCTGCACGCCCTGATCTTCGGCGCCCTGATTTCTCCCACCGACCCGGTAGCTACATTGGGTATCCTGGAGCATACTAATTTGCCGGAGTCGCTAAAGGTTAAGATCGCGGGGGAAAGCCTCTTCAACGATGGCCTGGGCTACGTCGTCTTCCTCATCCTGACCAACATTGCCATGCCCTCCGGCGGGCACGGGGACGTGACGGTGGGGTCAGTGGCGTTACTCTTCGTACAGGAGGTTTTCGGGGCACTCATCCTCGGGTATCTGCTGGGCAAGTTGGTATCCTATATGCTGGCTACCATTGATAGCTACCAAACGGAGGTACTGATTACGCTGGCCATGGTCATCGGCGGTTACACCCTAGCGAATAGCTTGCACATTTCCGGCCCGCTGACCGTCGTAGTGGGTGGGATCATGCTGGTACGGGGCGTACAGCAGCGGGGGGGCGTATCGGATATCACCCAGGATTACCTCGTCAAGTTTTGGGAGCTGGTCGACGAGCTCCTCAATGCCGTACTCTTTCTGCTGGTGGGTCTCTTTATCGTACAGGTGGAGTTCACTACGGCGATTGTGATTACCGGGGTACTGGCGATCTTAATTGTGGTCCTCTCTCGTTTTCTCTCCCTCACCTTGTTGGTGGAGTCGTTGAAACACCGCTTTCACTTCGAGGCCAATGCCGCCGTGATCATGACCTGGGGTGGCCTGCGGGGCGGCATCTCCATCGCACTGGCCCTCAGCCTCGCCCCCGAAATCAGCAAAGACCTCATTCTCGGCATCACCTACATCGTGGTTTTCTTTTCCATCGTAGTACAGGGGCTGACGCTACAGGGCTTGGTGAAAAGACTGCAGTCCAGAGCGACCGATGAGGTCTCCGAATGAACCAAGCTCCTCCCCTCCCCAAAGCCGTCACGCTTGCGCCACCCATGAAGTGTTAAATTTCTAGTTACTGCCCTTGCCGTTTTCCTATCCGAATCGGAGCGAATTACCGGTCAACAGCGTTCATTTCGTGCCGGCTACGCCCCTATCCGATACACTTTCCGGATACCATTTACCACGTTTCAACCCCTCAAAAATACTCTTTGAAACCTAAAATAAAACACCTTCCGTGCTCACGGATTCCGAAAAAATCCTTGCCCGTATAGTCGCCGGCAAGCCGGCGCCACCGACGTCCTTTCGCCTACGATACAATTTTAGAAGGTTCGGCGTTAGTATGTTGTTATGACGTATACTTATAGTGGCTTACCTGGTCTGCGCGAGACGGTATCGCGACCGGAAGTCCCCTGCCCATTTCTATTTTTCTAAAATCGTTAAATCAGATCCCGCGGAACTTCCGTACGTATAAGGGACTGGAAATTGAATTGAAGCGAAAGCTCACCATCCGTGTCGATACCTGCCTGAGCTTCGGGAATCGACCCCCGGTAGCGCCCCATATCAAACTGTAGGTGATGAAGTATTTAGTTGCAGGCGAAAAGAGAACCGGTACCACCCTCCTCTGCGCCATCTTAGCAAAGGCCGGGGCCGAATTTGGATTTCCGCACGACCGGGAATGGTTCCGGGGCTCGGGGGATTACGAGCACCCCATCATGATCGAAAACTACAAGTATCTCAAGCGGGCCCGCCTCGCCAAGTTCGTTTCCGACACGATGGCCGCCCGGCTACAGCGCAAGATTCAGTCGAATATGAAAGAATTACTGGCGGAAGTAGATTACATTAAATACCCCCCGCTGTCGCATTCCCTGCCGATCCATATGAAGCTTGCGGGCCACGAGGTACGGCTGGTAATTACCATCCGGAAATTCAACACCTTCGCCATGAGCGCCGTCGCCAAAAACGGGGAGTGCTTTAAGGAATTGAAGGAAGCCTACATCGATACGTACAAAACCAACCTCCTGAACCTCTACCTCTACGGCGGCTGCGCGGTACTCTACGAAGACATCGTCGACCGGGAGAAAACCGATTGGGCGGTGCGCGTCAGCCAGATCACGGGCGTTTCCGCCGACAAGCTCCTCCAAGCCCGGGACACCCTTATGAATCCTACCGTATCCCGGAACGCTATCAATGAAGCCACCATTGACCGGGAGTGCGACGAGCTCTACGCTACCTTCGCCCAGCTCTCGGAGCGGGTGTTCGAAGCCGACCTGAATAAGCAGCACACCGTCAAGCTCTGATGCATCTCCGGTGCCCTCATTTCCCGGCGGTACCGAAGCGGTGTAACTCCCCGGCGTCGCCTGATTCGTGTTGATTATCGGCCTAGACGGCTCCCGTTGCCAACATGCTGCATTTCCGGACGCAGTCAGGCGCCTCTATCGCACTTCGCTTGCTGCGGTAAGCAGTACCCTAGGGCGCCGGGGCGCAGGTGAACTACACTTCCGGAACGGACCGGGCGGCCAGGGCTATTACCCTATCCCGCACGCCCGTCGTCCGTTCGTTTAGGCAGGGGAATGCGCCCCGCGGTTGATCCACCTAATGCAAAAGTTACCTGCCCCGTGGCCGTTTACGCCGCCAATCTCACCAGCTAGTGCTGCGGCAAAAGGATCGTTTCGGCGTCCCGGATTTCTCCCGCGGCGAGCCCTTCACCCGGCTGACCGACGACAATCCTAGGGGTATTCCACAGTAGGGGACACCAGTTATCGGACAGCACCGCTGGCAGCGGGTTACTCAACGGCACGGGGGGGCGACCGGAAAGCAAAGCCGGGCGTACACCGAAACGCCGATCCGACCGACTTCATCAACGGAAGGGCGACTCATGTTCCAATCAGTGGCACGTGGCCCGTCCAAAAGCGAAAGGGCCGAGGCCTTCACCTGGCGCACGGGGACTAACCAAGCTAGTAGCAGGTAAATAGAGCGCATGACCGACTTGCTTTAATGTAAATTCCTGAAACCAGTAAAATCAGGTGATACCAATACGGCGGAGGGTGTCCGAAAATCATTGCTCCCGCGCCCCGGCGCAAAAATCGATCGGCAAATGATTGCGCGTTGGACAGTCCGGTTTACTTGCGGCTGGACAAGCTCTTCCGACAGTACTCCAGACAGCGAGCGACTTCGGCTACCGCGTCGGAGCCCGCCGGAATGTCGTATTCCAGCTCGATCGTAGCGGGGAAGTTCATCTTGCTGCGCTGCATCATGGACAGTAGTTCGCCGATCGGGGTATCGCCTTCGCCCCACGCCAGGTTCTTGGCGCCGTTAGCGGGCTTGGTACGGTCCTTCGTATGCATGCTGGAGATGCTGGCATGCTTGCTGCGAACGATCTCGCGGGGATCATAACCGGCGGCGACGTAGTGCCCGGCGTCCAGATTGAGGGCATTGGCGGGGCTCTGTTGGAGGGCGGTATCCCAAAAGTCGGGGGTCTGCTGGGTGTGCCCGTGGTAGGCTACCCGTACGCCGTGCGGCTGCGCCAGCTTTCCCAGGCGGGCCGTATGCGCGTCGTTGCCCGGGTGCTCCAGGGTGACGTGGCTGGCCCCCAGGGTCTTGGCGGCCTTCAGACCGTAGTTGATTTCCGCATCGGTACTGTTCTCCCCGAAGGCGCTCGGTTTGTATCCGTAGATGCTAACGCCGGCGTCGCCGTACATGCGGCGTAGCTGGCGGAATTTACCCATGTCCACCTTGGCACGCCATTCGGCCAGTTCCTTACTATAAGCCTCGCCCTGGGCGCGCATTTCTTCCAGTTCCCTAGTTTCGTCTTCGGAGAGTTCACCGTCGCGCTGTCGGCGCATCAGTCCCCAAATCTTGCCGCGGTCCAGGGTGCTTTTCGGGGCCCCGGCAAAGGATTCCACCGGGTCGCCCATCAACTCGATGGCGCTGATGCCGGCCTCGGTAACGTAGCCCAGCGTAGCCTCCGCACTCTGGTCGGGCATACTGCGGAAGGAATAGGTGATGGCTCCGATCTGGACGCCGTTGATCTTCGAATCGGGCTTATTGTAGCGGCGGATGATGGCCGGGGCCGCGTGGAGCGTCGGTCCGGCCAGTAAGAGGCCACCGGCCAGGGAACTAGTCGTTTGTAAAAATTTGCGACGGGGAAATTTGCTGTGCATGATCGTATTTTTTGGCCGTGCTAAAGAATTACCGGGATAGCTGGCTACCGGATTTAAAGGCTATGGTGTCGAGCTGTACGAGGATCTGGCCGGGTTTGGTCTCCGTATTACGGACGACGAAGTAGACGTCGTGTACCCCCTCCGTACCGCCGACGGAAACGGACCAATTGGGCTTAAGCGACTGCCGTACCTGCCAGATACTGGGTTCCGGTCCTTGCTTGCCGGCGGCTTCCCAGGCTTGCCGTTGTTTGCGTAGCTCGGCGTCGTAGTCCAGTTCGAGGTGGACCACCTTTTCGGTTTGTCCGATGACCTTCCCGTCCGGGCTATCCAGCCGCACCTCGATCGTTCCTCCCGCGGCACCGGCCCGC
Organism: Neolewinella xylanilytica; assembly: GCF_002934605.1. Lineage (GTDB taxonomy): Bacteria > Bacteroidota > Bacteroidia > Chitinophagales > Saprospiraceae > Neolewinella > Neolewinella xylanilytica. The sequence continues at coordinate 436,225 of NZ_PTJC01000006.1, read as the reverse complement.
TCGCTTGCCTCTGCGTTGATGACGATCTCGCCGATCCCGGTGAGGTCCAGCTGGCGATAGCCGACAAAACCACCGTCCTTAACGACGTTGAATGAACGCCGGGGCGTCGTCATCAGCTGGGTGCCTTCTTTGTAATCCGCCCCTTCCGCCCATAACACGGGGTTGCGCAGGGCAATGATCTTTTCGGACGTCAGCGAGCCCAGCTGGCCCCGCCCCCGGTCGGTATAGGCGGCGCGGAGCAGGAAGCCCCCCTTGCCGTTTTCCGCTTCCGGAACGGCGGTAACGTAGCTACCCTTCAGGGGTATCGACCGCCGGTCGGGCTCGGGCTGGTCGAGGCTCATGATGTAGTCGACCATCATCATGGCGTCCTGTTCGGACAGATCCGGGTGAGCGCTCATGGCGTGATCGCCCCATAAACCGACACTACCTTCGATGATCCGCCGTGCGCTGATCGCCTTTTGCTCCGGTGTACTGGGGTACTTCTCCGCTACGGCCTGGTAGCTGGGCCCGACGGAGGACACGTCCACCCGGTGGCAGGACAAGCAGTCGCTTTCCCCGATCATGTCCTTTCCTTTTTGGTAGATCACCCACTCGTCGCTGCTGACGTGATTTTGGGCGATCTCGATGGGGTCGTAGCCTTCCGGGGTGTAATCGAAATTGACGGCGATGGCCTCCGCGCTGATCTCCCCGCTTTCCAGGGATCCGTCTTCGGGGTCGGCCACGCGGATGTCGTACTGCAACTCGCTACCGGGGAAGAAGAAGGATTGGTTACCGCCGGTCAGTACGATGTCCACCTCCGGCGGCGCGTTACCCGCCAGGATCTGGAAGCTTTTCCGGTCGCTGTTGCCCGCCGGGTCGCTTACGACGAGTTCGGCGGTGTAGGCACCCTCCTTATCCAGGACGACCGTGTGATCGGCTTCGTTAAAGGTTTCGGAATAGCCGTTATCGGAGCTGACCGTCCATTGGTATTCCAGCTCGTCCTCGTCGTAGTCTTCGGTGCCTTCGGCAGTGAGCTTCACTTCCAGGGGCAGGGCCCCGGCGGTTTTGTCGGCACTGGCTACCACTACCGGCGGGCGATTACCGCCATTGTATTCGATGCGCTTGATCTGGGCGTTCTCATTGCCACGGAACCAGGCCGAGCCGTACTCGAGTACGTACAGCCTCCCGTCCGGGCTGAAGAGCATATCGATGGCGCTGCTGAAGTTTTCTTCCGGCAGGAAAGGTTCCATACCGACGTAGTCGCCGTGCTCGTCCATTTCCACGGCCATGATCCAGCCGCGCATGAATTCCACCATCAGCCACTTCCCCTCGTAGTAGCTGGGGAAACGATAATCCGTATCGGGAAAATCGGCCTGCCGGTAAACGGGACCGCCGGTAGCACTCCGGCCGGAGCTGCCCATCTGCGGGAACTCCTCCGAATAGCTGTACGGATACCAGATAAAGGCCGGCACCGGCTTGGGCAGCTGGGCCAGACCGTCGTTATTCGGCGAGTCGTTCACTACGTTGTCGACGTCGAAGGGCTGGCTCACCGAGTCGGTGGCGTAGTCGTAATCGATGTAGGGGATATTGTCGCCGATGAAGTAGGGCCAGCCGTGAAAGCCCGCTTCCCTGGCCTGGTTGAATTCGTCGTAGCCCCGGGGCCCGTACCGGGAATCCTCGGAGGCATCCGGCCCCACTTCGCCCCAGTAGATGTAGCCGGTTTCGCTGTCGACGCTGACCCGCCAGGGGTTCCGGTGCCCCATGGTGTAGATCTCCGGACGGGTCTTTTCGGTGCCTTGCGGGAAGAGGTTCCCGGCTGGGATGGTGTAGCTGCCGTCGTCCTCGGGGTGGATGCGCAGGATCTTGCCGCGCAGGTCGTTGGTGTTCCCGGCGGTACGCTGGTCGTCGGAGGTCTCGTGGCCGGGTCGTTCGTCCAGGTTGGAAGTGCCGATGGGCGGATTGGCGGTGTTGTTGCCGGTGGTCAGGTAGAGGTTCCCGTTCTTATCGAAAGTGATGCCGCCGCCGGTGTGGCAGCAGACTTCGCGCTGGGCGGCGTATTCCAGAACGACTTTTTCGGAGCCCAACAGCAGGCTATCGCCGTCGTACTCGAAGCGCGACAGCACGTGTTTGGCTTCGTCGGGGTGGGCATAGAGCATATAAACCCATCCGTTCTCCGCGAAATCGGGGTCGGCGGCTACGCCCATCAATCCTTCCTCGGCGGGGCGGGATTGGCCTTCCTTGTTCGTGTAGATGGTATTTACCGGGATGTGGCCGGCCGTCTTCATGCTTCGCGTGGCGGCGTCGAACGTTTTTACGCCACCCTTGCGCTCGACCAGCATCATGACCTCGTCGCTCAGGAACGTAAAGGCCATCGGTTCGTCCAGGTCACCGGGCTCGGTCAGGACGGTAGTCGTGAAGCGGTTTTCCTCGGGCATGCTACCGTCGTCTACGGATCCGCCCTGATCGTCGGGCTGGCAGGAGAAAACGGTTGCCAGCAGGATGCCGAAGCATACGACCGCTGCGGGGCGGTACGGAAAGCGAGGGGTTGTGGTCATGTTGCTTGATCGACGGTAATGGGGGTGGCCAGAAGGCGGGCGGAAGAAGGAACAAGATACATAAACGAGGTGGAAGGATTTTGCGGCGGAGCGCGGGTGAACGGCTTGGTCGAAGGGTTTGGTGCCGGTTGGTTTCTTAGCATCTTTTGTTCTGGGGGGGTACTGAACACGAGTTGTGCTGAACACGAGTTGCACTCGGGGGAATGGGGTTTGACTGCGCTGCAGTCTGGAGGGCCGCGCGGGGCGGGAAGGAAACGCAGCGCGGTCACCCCCCCCTTGCCCGGGCTTGCGACCCCGGCAAGGGAATAGCCACTTTCCTCCCGACTGCAGCGCAGTCGCACCCGAAACCTTAACGGATGCGCCGAACAAAAAAAAATCCCGGTAAGCGACGAATCGCTTACCGGGATTGCTTGGGGTTTCGGAGACCGGCGTGCTTCCTGCGCGCCGGCGCCCTCGGTTACCGCAGTAGGGTCACGTAGCCGGTCTTGGCAATGATACCGGTTTCGTTGGCCATGCCCGTCCAGCCGCGGCCGTTGCGGAACTTGGCCCGGTGGACGCGCCAGACGTAGGTACCCGGTTTGGCGGGTTGCCCCTGGAAGGTACCGTCCCAGGCCTCGGTCGGGGAACCTTCGCCGTCGATGGCCTCGGATTCCCAGACCAACTGGCCGGTGCGGGTGTAGACGGCGATGTAGTAGTCTTCCAGACCGATGCCCTTAGGCTTGAAGACGTTCTGCTCCTCGACGGTGTTATCCTCGGGGGTGAAGATGTTGGGTACGAAGAGGCCGACGAGCATCTCCAGGTCCACGTTCTTGGCCACGGTATCCTGACAGCCGTAGTCGTTTTCGACCCAGTGGGTAACGGTCTTATCGAAGCCGGAGAGGTAACGGTGTACCGGATCCAGTTCCGTGCTGCCGTGGCCGTCACCGAAGTCCCAGCCGAAGTAAACGGCGTCGGCACTCGAGCGGTCGAAGAACTGGATGGTGTTCATTGCCTCACCCTCGGCGTTGTCGAACTCGAAGTCGGCGACCGGGCGGGGGAAGATCTCCACGAAGTTCCGGAAAGTCGTGGTATCGGCGCAGCCACTACCGTTGCCGGCGATGACGGTCACGTCGTACAGACCAGGCTCATCGAAGCTGCGGCTGAAGCTTGCTCCTTCGGTGGTAAATCCGTCGGAGAACGTCCACTTGATGTAATCGGTATTCGAGCTTTCGCTGACGAATGGCAGGTCACCCGCTACACAGGTTGCCGTATCCGGGATACTGAATTCGGCTACGGGCTTACCGTAGATCGGCAGCGGCTTAGCTGCGGCGGCCTTACAGCCGAACTCGTTGGTGGCTTCCAGGACAACGTTGTAGGTACCGGCTTCGGTGTAGGTAATGCAGGGGGTGTTCAGCCCGGAGGTCAGTCCGTTGCCGAAATCCCAGGAATAGCCCTTGGCACCGGTGGTCTGGTTGGTGAAACATACCGCCTGCGGTACGTCACACGCCTCGCTGGCCTGGGCGGCAAACTTCACTTTGGGGACGTCGTGAACCTCGACCGAAGAGAATACCGCGTCGTTGCTGCAACCGTACGCATCGCGAACGGTAAGGGTGATCTCATACGTACCCGGCGTGGTGTAGGTGTGGGTACGTGGCTCAGCGCCGACGGCGGTATTCCCGTCACCGAAGTTCCAGCTGAAGTAGCTGCCACTTTCGGTGAGGTTCTTCAGGTCGACCTGCAGGGGCGGACAGCCCATGACATTCTCGGCGGTCACGGCCACGGGGGGGGCCGGGCGGATCGTGATCTGCTGACTGAAGACGCCGGGACAGTCGGCACCCTCGACGGAGGCCGAGAGCGTGACCGTGTATTCACCGGGGCCGGGGAATACGTGGCCGGGGTTCTCCACGTCCTTGATGGTGGATCCGTCGCCAAAGGTCCAGACGAAGTCGGTTACCCGACCGGAAGTATTCCGGAAGTAGACGCTATCGCCCACACAGGTGGCGCTGGCAACCTCGAAGGACACGTCGGGAGCGGGATACACCGTCACCGGTAGCGTGATTTCATCGCGGGTACAGCCGTTGTCGGCCACCAGGGTGACGTTGTACGTCTTGACGCCGTCGGTGGTGTTGCGGAAGGTGTGCTCGGGCTCTTTCTCGTCGGAGGAATAGCCGTCACCGAAGTCCCACGCGTACGTTACCAGGCTATCCGGGCTGCTGAAGTTGCGGAACTGGACGGTGAAGGGATCGCAACCGGTACGCTCGTCGGCGCTGAAACGCACCCGTAGTTCGTTCGGCTTCGAAACGACCGTCTTGGTCAGGGTATCGCTACCACAGCTATTGTAGGCCACCAGCATGATGTCGAAGGTGGCGTTTTCGGTGCCTTCGGCAATGAAGGAGCGGGCGGGCGGCGTAGCGGCGATAGAGTACAGCTCGCCGTTGACGAACCACTTGTACTTGTTCCGCGTACCGGCGGTCTGATTATCGAAGCTGACGTTCAGCTGCGAGCATCCGGCTTCCTCACTAAGGGCGAAGGCGGCTACCGGCTCGGTGGTGATGGTGACCTCCTCGCGGTAGGTATGCGTACCACAGTCGTTGGTGACGGTCAGGCTCACCAGGTAGGTGGTATCCACGCTACCGCGCTCGAAGCGGACGGGGGCGGGATTTTCGCTGCTACTTGTGCGTCCGTTGCCGAAGTCCCAGTAGTAGACGGCTTCTCCGAACACCTGGCTATTGTTGTAGAAGGTGAAGGGGACGTCGTCACAGGCTACATCCTGCTCCTTTTCGAAGCGGGCCACCGGCGTTCCGGTGACGTTGATGTGCTTCACCACCTCGTGGGCGCAGCCGAATGCATTGTAGGCGGTTAGCGTCACGGTGTGGATGCCGGGGGTGCGGAAGGTAAATACGGGATTTTCGATCCGTACCGGCGGTTCGTCGGAGTTACGCCACACGTAGCGTACGCCTCCCGTGCCGCTCTGCTTGAACTGAACGGGCTCGTCGATGCAGACGAAGTCGGGGGCATCGATGCGCGCGATCGGTCCGGGGCGGACATTGACCGTAAAGTCAACCGATCCCGTACAGGTCATACCGGCGGGCCGGTAGTAGTAGGTCAGGGTGTAGGTTCCCGCGCCGAGGGAGCTGGGATCCATTACGCCACTGCGGTCGATGACGCCGGGGCCTTCGTACCAGCCGCCGGTCGGGTTACCATTGGAGAGTACGAAGTAGGTATCGGTCTCACAGGCATCCAGTACGGGTTCGGAAACGGCCACCGCGGGTTTCTCGATTACCACCACTTCCCGGGTTCCGGATACGGTACAGGCCCCGTTATCGTACGTATACGTCAGTACGGTGGTGCCTACGCCGGCGGCTACCGGGTTGAAGTCACCGCTGGCGGTCACTACGCCCGTGCGGCCTCGCGTATCGGTCCAGTTTCCGCCGGCGGGCAGCGGGGTGGGCAGGGCGTAGACGCCGTCCAGGATACATACGGTATCGCGGCCGCCCATCGTCAGTTCGGGGGTGGCGTCGATGTGAATGGTATCGGCTACCGTGGTCACCCCACAGCTATTGTACACCGTCAGTTCGTAGACGAACGTACCGGCTTCGCGGTAAGGGATGGCGGTAGGGTACTCCGCGCGGGAGGTGATATTACCGACGCTGCCGGGGAAGGACCAGCGTACGCTGTCAACCCGTGCCCCGCCGTACACGACGATCGGCGTCAGGTCTACGCTTTCACAGAAGCGATCCTGGTTAGCCAGTAGTACCGCTACGCTTTCCTTCACGTCGACGGTGCCGGTCCAGGTGATCGGGTCACAGCTCGGGTTGTCGATCTCGGCGGTCACGGTATAGGTACCCGCTCCGGTGAAGGTAAAGGTCGGTTTGGCCGAGCGGGCATTGTCGATCGTTACGCTGCCGGCCGGACTGACCGACCACAGGTAGTTCAGGTGCGGGTCAGTGCTTCCGTTCCGTACGGTCACGGTATTCCCGGCGGACAAACACAGATCGGTTGCGGAAAGGGAGATGTCAGCCACCGGTTCGGCGTAGATGCGGAAGGTATCGCGTTCGACGGTACTACCACAGTCGGAAGCCGCGTTGACGGTGACCATGTAGGTACCGGGTGCGAGGCTCAGGGTGGGGTTATCGGGAATATTGCTTTCGAACACCGTTGCTCCGCTGGCATTCGTAATTCGCCAGCTGGCCCGGTTCGCGCCGTTTATCGCGGCGGAAAGGGCAACCGTGGTGGGACCACAGAAATCGGGCTCGGCCGTCAGTTGAATGGAGGGAACTCCACCTACGGTGATGACGGCGTCTTCGCGCTGGGTTCCACACTCGGGGTTACCGGCGGTGAGGCGGATGGTGTAAGCTCCGTTGGCCAGGTTTTCGCCAATCGCAAAGCTTGCCGGGGAAGCCTGGCTGGTAGCCACGATCGTGCCCATCGGATCGATCAGCGAGAAGGTAAAGTCGGTCAGGTCGGCACCGGAGGTATTGGTGACCCGGATCGTTCCTCCCTGGCAGACGAAATCACTGTTCACGGTGAAGGAGGGCATAGCATCATCGTAGATGCGGAAGGTATCGCGGTCGATTGTCGATCCACAGTCGGAAGTGGCCGTTACGGCTACCACGTAGGTACCCGGTTCGAGATTGAGCGTTGGCCCGTCGGGGATATTGCTTGCGAAGACAGTCTCTCCGGCGGCATTGGTCACCTGCCACTCCGTGCGCTTAGCGCCCGCGGTAGCGGCCGATAAGGTTACGGTGGTCGGGCCACAGAAATCCGGCTGGGGAAGGATATCCACGGTCGCGAGGCCGCCAATGGTAATCGCCATTTCGTCGGATTTCATTCCACATTCGGGGTTGCCGGCGGTCAAGCGCAGCGTATACGTCCCCTTCGGCAGGCCCTGTCCGATGGTGAAGTTCGCCGGAGAGGCATCGCTGGTCAGTACGGTCGTTCCCGAGGGATCGATGAGGCTGAAGGTGAAGTCCGTGACGTCACCCGTCGAGGTGTTGGCTACCGATAGCGTCCCACCCTGGCAGACTACGTCGCTGCTCACGGTGAACGACGGCGTCGGCTCCGCGAAGATGCGGAAGGTATCCCGGTCGGTTACCGTTCCACAGCCGGAAGTGGCGGTGGCGGCTGCGACGTACGTACCCGGGTTCAGGTTCAGCGTGGGGGCATCCTCCACGTCACTTTCGAAGACAACTTTGTCCTTCGCGTCCGTAATTGCCCAGGCGATGCTGGTGGCACCCGTATGAGCGGCGGAAAGGCTGACGGTATTCGGTCCACAGTAATCGGGTTGGGCGATCACTTCGATGGTCGGTGCACCACCTACGGTAATGCTGGTCTCGGAAGTCTCCATACCACAGGAGGGATTACCGGCGGTGAGGCGGATGGTGTATTCTCCGTCGGGTAGCGCTTCTCCGATGGAGAAGGTAGCCGGGGAAGCACTGCTGGTCAGCATGGTGGTCCCCATCGGGTCGACGAGGGAGAAGGTAAAGTCGGTCACGTCTCCCACCGAGGTATTGGTTACGGTGAGGGTACCTCCCTGGCAGGCAACTTCACTGTCTACCGTAAAGGAGGGTTCCGGCGTTTCGAAGAGCTGGAAGGTGTCACGGCTGCGGGCGACGCCACATTCGTTGGCCACCATAGCGGTTACGTGATACACCCCTTCACGCAGGTTGGCAACGGGCGGAGTGAAGGCGTCGCTGTTGTAAACCAGTTTGCCCGCTTCATCCCGGATCTGCCAGTTGATGAAGTTGATACGGGATGGATCGCTGTAGTTGCCGCTGAGCTGTACCTGTCCCGGACCGCACTGGTCGTTCTGGGGTACGAGTGCGATGGCAGGCAGGGCTCCCACGTTAATGCGGGCGCTGTTGCTTACCGGCGCACAGCTGGGGCTGCTTACTTCCAGGCGGACGGTGTATTCGCCTACCGCCAGGTCTTCCCCGAAGGTGAAGGTGGCGGGGGAAGCGGCGCTGGTGCGCACCACGTTGCCATCGCGGTCAACGAGGGTGAAGGTAAAGTCATCCATTCCACCGCCCGAAAGTTTCGTAGCGGTGATGCTGCCTCCCGTACAGACCGCGGTGCTGCTCAGGGAGAAGTTGGCCGCGGGAGCCGGGTTAACGGTGAAGGAGACTACGTCGGTGGCCGCACCGCAACCGTTGGTGGCGGTCGCCTTCAGGATATAGCTACCTGCGGAAAGTTTCACATTCACCGGATCGAAGGTGGCATCGGTGTAGACAACCGAACCGTCGGCATCCGTCACCTGCCAGAGGATTTCCAGGGCACCGGTGAGGGTAGCCCGGGGGGTGAAATCGGATTCCCCGCAGAAGTCGGCAACCGGCTCCAGGGAAACCGTCGGCGTCGTATCGATCACTACCGTAGTTTCCGTGCCGATGGTACCCGTTGCACAGGAGACGCTCTCTCCTTCCATGCGTACGGTGTACGTACCGGCGGCCAGGTCGCTACCGAAGGTGAAGGGGGAAGCCGTGCCGGTGGCAACCGTGGCTCCGGCCGCATCGACAACGGTAAACCGCAGGTTGGCGAGGTCGGAGCTGGTGTTGGTCACGGTTACGATTTCACCCGTACAGACGTTGTCGGTATTCAGGGAGAAGGTAGCCGGGCTACCCTGCTCGATCTCGAAGGTGGTGAAGTCGCTGGCATTTCCACAGTCGTTGGTGACGGTCACCAGCAGGGTATAGAAACCGGGGCCCAGGGTTACTTCCGCCGGATCGAAGCCGGTGGCCGCGTACACCAGGTTACCCGCGGCATTGCGGATCTTCCAGTCGATGCCACTCGCTTCGGCGTAGACCGCGGAGGGGGTAAAGGTCAGCGAACCACAGGCACTGGCTACCGGCTCCGCCGTTACCGAGGGATCGGCGTAGATGGTAATGGTGGTATCCGTGCTTACGGGGCTGTCGCCACAGGCCGTGTCGTACCCATCCATGCGGACGGTGAAGGTGCCGGGACTCAGTTTGGCGCCGAAGCGGAATGGGGTGCCGGTGCCGGAAGCGACCGTGATCCCGTCTCCATCAATCACCGAGAAGCGCGGGTTGGCCAGCGTAGCGGTGGTATTGGTCACCGTGAAGGTGCCCCCTTCGCAGCTTTCATCCTTATCGAGGGCAAAAGCGGGCTCGGAGCCACCGGTTACGGCGAAGGACACTACGTGGTCGGCCGATCCGCAATCGTTGCTTACGGCGGCGGTCAGTTGGTAATTACCTACTCCGAGGGTAACCTGCTCCGGGTTGAAGGAAGTGTTGGTGTACAGCACCGTTCCGTTTCCGTCGGTGATGGTCCAGCGGATATCGTCGGCAAACGTCCGGGTGGCGGACGGGATGAACGTCAGCGTTCCACAGCCATCGGCAATCGGGTCAACGACCACCGTAGGGACGCCGGCTACGCTCACCTGCCGCTCGATGGCCGCGGGTTGGGCGGGGCAGCTGACACTCTTACCTTCCATCCGGACGGTATAGGTACCCGCCGCGAGATCGCTGCCGAAGGTGAACGGAGAAGCGGTGCCGCTGGCGACGATGGTTCCGTCCGCGTCGCGAACGCTAAAGGTCAGTTCGGTAACGTCGCTGCTTGTGTTGGTTACGGTAAAGCTTCCGCCTTCACATACGTTTTCGGTATCGAAGCTGTAGGTGGGCGGAAGGCCTTCCGTTACCTCGAAGGTGGTCACGTCGACCGCAATGCCACAGTTATTCGCGACATCGACGGCCAGGGTGTAGAAGCCGGGGCCAAGGGTCACCGCCGCCGGATCGAAGGTTTCGTCGGTGTAGACGACGGTTCCCCGGGCATTGCGAATATTCCACCGGATGCTGGTCGCATCTTCCACGGTAGCCAGCGGGGTGAAGGTGAGGGATCCGCAGTTCCCGCTGACGGGCGCAAGGGCTACCGTTGGTACGGGGCGTATCGTGATCGTGGTATCGGCACGTACCGTGGCGTTGGCGCAGCCGGTGCTGATTCCGGTCATCGTCACCGTGTAGCGGCCGCCGGGCAGGCGGTTGCCGAAGGTGAAGGGCGAGGCGGAACCGGTGGCTACGACCGCGTCCATTTCATTCCGGACCGTAAAGTTTACGTTCTGCAGTCCGGCAGTGGTATTGGTAACCGTTACGGTTTCTTTTTCACAGACATCCTCCGCGGAAAGCGTGAAGGTGGGGGCGTCGGGAGCCGTAACCGTGAAGGTTACCGTGTCCCGGTCGCTACCGCATTCGTTGCTCACCTCGACGGAGAGGGTGTAGGCTCCCGGTCCGACAAAAGCGGTTTCCGGCGAGAAACTATCGTCGGCGTAGACGGGCATTCCCGTAGCGTCGGTGATTTTCCAGCCAATAAGCAGGGCATCGGTAACGGTGGCCACTGGCACGAAAGTGATCGATCCACAGGCGTCAGCCACGGGTTCCAGGCGTACGGTGGGTCCGGCGGAAACCGTCAGTGTCGTATCGGTGAGCACGGCCTCGCCGCAGATGGCACTGTTTCCTTCCAGCAGCAGCGTGTAAGTGCCTGCTGCCAGTTGGTCGCCGAAGACGAAGGGCGTGGTCGTTGCGGTGGTTACGGTAGCACCGCTGGCATCCAGCAGCGTGAAGGTCAGGTCGGAGAGGCCGGACGTCCCGTTCGTTGCCGTGAAGGTTTCTCCCTCGCAGATGGTCGGGGCACTGAGGGCCAATACCGGAGTGGTCGGACTTAGTACGCTGAAGGTATCCCGACTGCGGGCTACGCCGCATTCGTTAGCTATCGTTGCGGTCAGGTAGAAGGTTCCCTCGTTCAGGGCGGCGGCGGGGGGGTCGAAGCTGTCGTTATTATAGACCAGCTTGCCGGTCCGGTCGCGGATCTGCCAGTTGATGAAGGTGACCTGGGCGGGATCGGTGTGGCTGGCGGAGAGGGATACCTCGGCCGGCGCGCACTGGTCCGCAACCGGATTTACTACGATAAAGGGCGAAGCGCCTAGTTTAACGGATGTGCTGTTGCTGACGGGCGCACAAGACGCGCTTCCCACGGTGAGGCGTACAGAGTAGCTACCGATCGGCAATTCATTGCCGAAAGTGAAGGTAGCCGGCGACGCGCTACTGCTCATGATCACCTGGCCGGCGGCGTCGAGCACGTCGAAGGTGAAGGCATCCATGTTTCCGGTGGAGCGATTGACCGCTACGATGCTTCCGCCCTGACAGACGGCGGAGCTGCTCAGGCTAAAGTTCGGGGTCGGGCCTGGATTGACCGTAAAGGACGTACGGTCTTCGGCGGTACCACAGTCATTCGAGACCATGGCGACCAGGGTATAGGTTCCGGCGGAAAGCACCACCGGGCGGGGGGCAAAGGAATTGTCGGCGTACACCACCGCACCGTTCCGGTCTTGCACCTCCCAGCTGATAGCCGTGGCAAACACCGTGCTCGCGGTCGGAGTGAAATCGCTTTCACCACAGAATTCCGCAACCGGATCCACGGTCACCGTGGGGAGGGACATGATCTGGACTACTTCCTCACGGGAAACCGCGTCGGACGAGCAGGACAGGCTGGTTCCTTCCATGCGAACCGTATACGTTCCCGTCGGGAGGCCCGGGCCGAAGGTCAGGGAAGTAGTATTCCCGGAGGCAACGGTGGCACCCTGGTCGTCGAGGACCGAGAACCGGACATTGCTGAGGTCACTAGTCGTGTTCGTCACGGTGATGGTTTCGCCTTCACAGACGCTTTCGGCGTCGAGGGAAAAGGTCGGCTCCGTACCGGTACCCACTTCGAAGGTGGTGACGTCGTCGTCAGTGGCGCAATCGTTGTATACGATAGCGGTAAGGGTGTAGAAACCGGGTCCGAGTGCGACTTCCGCCGGGGCGAACGACTCATCGGTGTATACCTGTCGTCCGCTCGCATTCCGGATGCTCCAGCGAATACCCTTGGCGGAAGTGTACACCGCCGCGGGGGTAAAGGTGATGGAACCGCAATTGTCGGCTACCGGATCGAGATGGACCACGGGATTGGCCCGGATGATCACGGTGGTATCCACGCTTACGGCAGTTCCCGCACAGGAGATACTCGTGCCCGCCAGGGTGACCGTATAGGTACCCGGAACGATGCCCGTACCGAAGGAGAAGGAGGGACCACTGCCCGTGGCCACGGTGAATCCGGAAGCATTGGTCACCCGGTACGTCGGGTTGCTTACGTCCTGGCTCACGCTGGTAGCGGTGATGGTTTCTCCCTGACAGCTATTATCGGTATCGAGACTCAGGACCGGCAGGGGGGCCCGATCTACGGCAAAGGTGACCGTGTCGGCGGCTGTATCGCAATCGTTGGAGACGGTGGCGCTGAGCGTATACGTGCCGGCGGCCAGGGTGATCTGACCGGGTTCGAAGGTCGCGTCGGTGAAAATCTGCTCTCCGGCGGCGTTCTGGATTATCCACCGGATAGCCTTGGCATTGGTGGTTACGGCGGTCGGCGCGAAAGTCACCGAACCACAGCCATTCGCAACCGGCGTAATGGCGATGCTTGGCGAAGTAGCGACGGTAACCACCTGCTCGGTAGCGACGGTGCCGGTGGCACAGGTGCTGCTATTCCCTTCCATGCGCACCGTGTAAATGCCAGCGGGCAGGTCGGTGCCGAAAGTGAACGGAGAGGTCGTGCTGGTAGCCACGGGATTGCCCGCAGCATCCATAACGGTAAACGCGAGATCATCGAGACCGGAGGTCGTGTTCGTCGCCGTAATCGCGTCTCCCGTACAGGTGGTTTCGGAGCTAAGCGTAAAGGTGGGTGCCTCGCCGGTGGAAATTTCGAAGGTAGTGGCGTCGTCGGCAATGCCGCAGTTGTTGGCCACTTCCACGGCGAGGGTATAGAACCCGGCGGGGAGCGTCACTTCGGCGGGGTCGAAGGAGTCGTCGGTGTATACCCGTACGCCCTGAGCGTTGCGGATCGACCATTCGATGACGCTGGCATCGGTGATCCGGGCCGTCGGGGTAAAGGTAATCGAGCCGCAGCGGTCCACTACGGGGGTTAGCACCACGAGGGGTTCCGCCTGTACGGTGATGGTTGCATCCTTACTGATGCTCGCTCCATCACAGGCGTCGCTGTCACCGGTCATCCGTACCGTATAGTTCCCCGCAATGAGGTCGCTGCCGAAAGTGAACGGAGAGTCCGTGGTTTGCTGGATGGCATTCCCCCAGCGGTCCATGATCGTGAAGGTGACGTTGCTGAGGTGGCTGCTGGTGTTGGTCACGGTGAAGGATTCTCCCTCACAGTGGCGGTTGCTGTCCAGATCGAAAGTGATCAGCGAGGCTACATTGCCCGTTACGGAGAAGCTCACGGCATCGGTGGCATTCCCACAGCCGTTATTTACGGTGGCGGACAGGGTGTAGTCGCCGCCACCCAGGGTGACTTCCGCCGGCGTGAAGCTATTGTCGGTGTAAACTACCGCACCGGAGGCATCGCGAATTTCCCAGCTAATGCCAATGGCATTGGTGTGGTTACCGGTAGGCGTGAACGTGATCGAGCCGCACTTGTCGCCAACGGGGCTCACGACGACCGAAGGGCCATCCGTCACCCGTACCAGCGTATCCACCTGCATGGCTTCTCCGCAGGTGATGCTGTTGGCTTCCATGCGGAGGGTATAGGTTCCGGTGGGCAGGTCGCTTCCGAAGGTAAAGGGAGCTCCGACATTGGTCGCGAGAACCGCTCCACCAGCGTCCAGCACCGTAAAGCTTACGTCGGTGAAATCAGCGTTCGTATCGGTGGCCGTGATCGTTCCGCCCGGACAAATACCGTCGGTATCGATGGAAAGGATCGGCTCGCTGCGCTCCGTAACGTCGAAGGTGAGGCTATGCTGACCGCTACCACAGGCGTTCGTGACCGAAGCCGTCAGCGTATACGTACCCGTCGGGAGGGTGACTTCCGCCGGGGAGAAAGTAGCATCGGTGTACACCACGTTGCCGCTGGCGTCGGTGATTTCCCAGTCTACCGCAGTGGCGTCGACGAAGCTGGCAGCAGGCGTAAAGGTAGCCGGGCTACAGGCGTCCGCTACGGGATCCAAGGTAACGCTGGGCGAGCCGGTCACCTCGAAAGGAAGCTCCGTAGCGACGGTACCACCGCCACAGTCCGTGCTCCGTCCTTCCATGCGGATAGTGTACGTACCGGCGGGGAAGGCATTGCCGAGCAGGAAGGTTGCCGGAGAACCACTCACGTCCAGCAACTGATCGCCGGCGGCATTGAGTAGGTAAAAATGAATATTGGTCAGGCCGCTGGTCGTGCTGGTAGCGGTCACGGATTCACCGGGGCAGGTTTCCGCAACGTCCAGATCGAAGGTAGGCGCAGTGCCCGGGACGATCGTGAAAGTCTGCTGGCTGCGGTCCGTAGCACAGGCATTGGTCACGGTAGCGGTCGCGGTATAATCGCCGGCGGGCAAGTCCGTAGCCAGGGGTTGGAAGGAGTCGTCCGCGTAAACCAGGTTGCCCGAGCCATCGTGGATTTCCCACCGAATGGCGGTCAGTAGCGTAGAGTCGGTATGGGTGGCGGTCAGGGCCACGGTGGCCGATCCGCAGCCGTCGGGAATCGGATCCAGTACCACTTCGGGTTCGTCAATGAGGTACACGAAGGCCTCTTCGGATCCGGTACCACACTTTTTATCGTCCAGCTCGAGGCGAATGGTGTAGGTGCCGGGAGCCATATAGTCCGGGAAGGTGAACGTAGCCGGCGAACGGGATTCGTAAGCCACCGTATTGCCACTGGCGTCCAGGAGGTAGAACCGGGGGTTCTTGGTCAGGGCACTCGTGTTCGTAACCCGGATCGTTCCTCCGAAACAGGTCATATCCCGGTCTAAGGTGAAGCTAACCGGCGGACCGTCCAGCACGGTGAAGGGTTCCTCCACCGCGACGCCGTCCGGCGCGCAGCCGTTGTAGGCGATGGCGGTAAAGACATAATCTCCGGCCACGTCGACGTCAAAATTCCCGTCCCAGGGCGCGCCGGAGTAGATCGTTGCTCCCGCGTTCGTGCCCGTCATACCGGTTATAACCCACCGGATCGAATCGATCAGGGATTCATCAATACCGTAATTGACCGATGGTCGCACCCGTACCCGGCCGCAGGCGTCGTCGATCCTGGCTACGGTGACGACCGGCAGGACGGCGACGCTCACCTCGTGCCGGACCGTCTGGTCCGCGCAGATGCCATTGGATACCGTAGCCGTAATGGTGTAGTTCCCTACCCCACCGTTGAAGGTGAAGGTCGGTTCGGCCGCGTTTACATCGCTGATCACAACGTTAGCGGAGGGGCTCACCGACCAGGTATAGGTCAGTCCGTTACCGGTGCTGTTGTTCGTGACGGCCACGCTTTCGCCCTGGCAAATGCTATTCTTGTCAAAGCCGATGTCGACTACCGTAGGTTCTTCGACGTCAAAGCTTTCCGTAACCGTGGTCGTACCACAGGCATTGTAGACGGTCAGGCTCACTTCCAGGCCGTTGCCGTAGGACGCGAGGTTTACTTCCCCGGGTTCCAGGTCGGTGGAAAAGGCGGGGGTACTTCCGGCGGGGAATACCCAACGGACGGAATCGATCATCGCCGCGGCGGCACCGTAATCGGCGGAAGGCTCGAAGGTATCCGCTCCACAGGCGACCACGATGTCATCGATGGTGACGTCGGGTACACCCCCCACGGTCACCAACGTATCCCAGGTGATGTCGCTACAGCCGTCGACCGAGATCAAGGCCTCCAAACGGTAGGTTCCTACCTCCGCGGCCGCAATCACGGTGAAGGTCGGCGCAACCTCGGTGGAGGTGGCCACTACGTTACCGCTCGGTCCGAATGCCGTCCAGCGGTATCCGCTGATGTCGCCGGTGCTGTTATTCGTTACGGACACGGTGTTATCGCCGTTCAGACAGACCTCGTCCTGGGAAATGTCGATGTCTACGGTAGCATCGCCGGCCACCGTGAAGGTCTCGGTTACCGTTTGGGTGCCGCAGGAGTTGGTAGCGGTAAGGGTGACGGTATGCTCTCCCCGTCCGAAGTAAACACCCTCCGGTTGCAGGCGGGTGGAGGTCGAAGGCGGTGAGGCGGTGGGGAAATCCCACGCGTAGGTAGTGGTGGCGATATCGCAATAGGCACCGCGGGTGGCGAAGGTTACCTCCTGTGGTCCGCAAAGAATATCGATCGGCCGGATTTCGACGCTCGGCGTTTCTCCGATGGCCACTTTCTCGGTGTGGGTGGAGGTTCCGCAGCTGCTGGTGACCGTCAGGGTCAGCAGGTAGTTTCCGGGCTCGGAAAGGGTGATGACCGGTTCGAAGCTGTTGGCGTCGGTCCCTTCCGCGAATACGACGCCGCCGCTGTAGCAGGCGTTTTTGGCGGCGGCCAGGCTCCAGGTCATCACGGCCTCGTCGCAGCTACTGACGGCGGAGGTAAGGTTTTCGGGCCGCAGGGTCAGGCCGGCGGGCATACAGCCGGCGGCCTCGGGCAGGGTAAAGTTCGCATCCGGTGCTTCGCGGACGCAGATGGTGGTCTGGTCGGAATCGGTACAACCCGCCTCGTTGGTATAGGTGTAGGTCACCGTGTAGGTTCCGGGGGCGGGAGCGGAGAACTCCCCGTCGGCGCTGATGTAATCGCCCGACCAGTCGCCCTTGCGGTGTCTGCTGGAGGGGGCACCTTCCAGTTCGATGGTTTCGTCAACGCAGGCAACCCGGGGCTCACCGGCATCGGCGACCGGGTAGGCATGAACCGTAACGGTGATGATGTCACTGGCGTCACAACGTCCCGCCGGGTCGGTACCCAGTACTTCCACGGTGTACACGCCGGGGACGTCGTGGTTGAAGACGACCGAAGCGCCGGTAGTACCGGACAGGTGATCGCCCGTCCAGGTATAGGTAGCCCCACCGGTGGCCGTCAGGGTGACGTCGTCTCCGGCACAAACTTCTACGTCGCCGCCATCCACGTCGATGGGGGCGCCGGGGTTCACCTCCACGGTGTAGGTCTTGGTATTGCTACAACCAATGGCGTTGGTCACTTCCACGGTGTATTCGCCGCTGTTGCGGGGTTGGGCGTTCGCTATGGTCCATTCCGGTTGGTCGGAGGTGAATCCGTCGGGGCCGGTCCAGGAGAACGTCAGTCCCGCTTCGCTTCCACCCAGGCTGGCGGAAACGCTGGAGGATTCACAGGCCTGGTCGGTGACGGTGATTTCGGGAAGCTCCGGCGGACCGGCGATCTCGAAGGTTTCGGTGACCACGGTCGTTCCGCAACTGTTGCTGACGCGCAGGCGAATGGTGTAGATACCGGGAGCGTCGTAGGTAACCGGGCCGGGGAACTGGCTGGTGATATCGCCGCCACGACCTCCGTTGAAGTCCCAGGTATAGGCAGGCGGATCGGAGCAGTCGAGGCTGATGTTCAGGACGGGTTCGATCACGATCGGATCGAGGAAACAGGTGTCGGCGATTTCCGCGATGCTAAGCCGTGGGGGCTCGGCTACGGTAAATTCCTGCCAGCTGGTATCGGATCCACACTCGTTGGTGGCTACGAGTCCCAGCCGGTAGATGCCACTGGAGTCGAAGCGAATATTGAGGTCCTGGCTGTTTAGCTCCTGCGCGCCGCCGCCCGAAAGCACGGTGTAGCCGGCTTCTTCCGCGCCACAGTCCGCCGCGAGGTAATCCACGAGCCATTCGTAGGTCGCCTCCGCGCCGCAGGTGGTCAGGGTATTGGAGGTATTGGTGGTCTGGATCGTAAGGGGGGAACAGGATTCCGGATCGGTATTGACCGCCGAAAAACTGGCCTCCGGCTCGGGCAGGATACAGATGGTCTGCGTCATCGGGGGCGAGGTACAGGCGTTGCTGTACTTCGGCGTATAGTTGAGGGTGATCTCGTACTCTCCGGCTTCGTTGAAGCGGATATCCAGTCCGTTTTCGCTGTTGAGCGAACCCGATACGATTTCGTACTTCGAGGGGTCCGCGTTGATGGACCACTCGGTAAGCATCTCGAAGCTACAGGTATTCCCGACCGCGTAGAGGGCGGGCGTGGAATTATTGCGAATTTCTACCACCCCGCCCTCACAGGCTACGTCGTCGGCGTCGAAGTCCATTTCCGGCGACTTATTGGCCCGAATGATGGTACCCCCTGATTGCGTGAAGCAGGGGTTGGTGGCCTCGAAGTAGATGTTAAAGTAGTTGTTTGCGGTTTCCTCGCTTTCACACGGACTGGTGGTGAGGTAGTAGCTGAAGTTTTTGGGCGGCGGGTGATTGAAGTAGGTCGTATCGCCGCTGCCGTCGTTGACCCAGATCTTATAGATCGTGCCCGGGGGGTTATCCTCGGTACCCGAAATCCGGAACTCCACGTTTTCCGGTACACATGCGATCTGGTTGCTCACCGGAACGATGTTGCCCCCGGGGTTACTACCGTAGAAGAACTCGAAAGTCTCCTTCGCCCAGCAACCGTTGGCGCCCTGCACCGATACTTCGATGTCGTAGAGCCCCACGGAGGTGTAGGTATGCGCCGTCAGATTCGGCAGGGTGGCTCCTTCGTAGCGCGTGGACCCGTCACCCCAGTCGACGATGTAATAAATGTTGCTCGCTAATGTCGAGGACGTGTTGATAATCCGCAGCTGGTAGCTGGGGTCGTCCGTCGGCGCACAGTTCACGAAATTGTATATGCCGACGCTCTCGATCGAGGCGTCGGGCAAATCGGAGGCACTGATCGAGACCGTCCGGGTTACCGTATCCGGGACGCAGCTGCCGCCGGTAATCAGCGTCACGTCAAAGCTGTAGCTGCCATCGGTGTCGGCATCGAAAATATGGGTAGGGTTCCGCTTAGTAGACGTGGCCCCGTCACCGAATGACCACTTGTAGGTACCCGCGGAGGCGGTGACCGGTGTAAACTGGAACTCATTACAGCTGACGGCCGTGAAATCGAAATCGGCCGGACACCGCTGCCCGAAGATCCAGGATGAAGTAATCGTGAAGAGTAAAAGGGTAAAAATTCGCATAAACGAAAATTTTCAAACGGGATATAGGGGTGTCTTTCTAGAAACTTACGGGGCAGGTCGCGCCCTTGTAGAGCTCGTTCTTACCCAGGATGCGGCACTTCGATTTCAGGTCGGCCAGCATAATGCGGCAGTTGACTTCGATCGTTCCCACCGAGGAGGAGGCATTGATGCCGTTCAGCGGCAGATCGTAGGAAAAGCCCACGATCCAGCCCGTAGCCCGGTCGCGCCACCGGCGGCCCACGTCGAGCAATGACCGAACGTCGATGCCGTAGGACATGATCAGGGTGCTGGAGTTGCGCCCGCCGATGGGGTTCCCGGTGTTGGTAGCGGGCCGGCGGGGGGTGTTGAACTGGTAAAAGATGCCCGTGTAGTGGCCCTTGCCGAGCAGGTAAGAGCCGACGGTGTAGAGGTTGAATTTCCCGCCAAGCTGACTGTCCCAACGGAACTGCGGGGCGATCGAGGTAGGCGTATAGGCCCGCGTACCCTTCATGGAGCTCACCCGCCGGGTCAGTCCCATGTGCAGCGTAGTACGGCGGGGCAGCACCACGTTGGCGCTCTCCTCGTCGAAGGCGACGTTGGGTTGGTTGACGTTCGAAAGGCTGGCACCCAGCGTGAAAATGGTGTAGTCCTGCAAACCGTGGTTCCAGGAGCCGCGCACCATCGCGCCGATGTTCATATTCATGTAGGGGCCGGTGGCGACGTCGATGATCTTCGAAGCGCCCACTACGCCGGTCACGGGATCGAGCTGGTAGGAGAAGATGAAATCACCGCTGGCCAGCGAACTTTGCATGAAGCTGAGCTGGGCGCCCATGCGCATGTCCAGCCGCGACAGGCCGTTGCTGATCTTCAGGTCGGGATTGATAAAGGCGTACTCGAAGGCGCCGGCCAGGCCCACGCCCGTCGTCTTGAGCGGGGCGGCCCCGGTTTCGTCCTGAAACACCGATCCGGCAATGCCGAAGGTGGCCCGCTCGATGTCCTTGAAACAGGGCATGCGCTGATTCAGCGTAGCATTGTACGTTCGATAGCCACCCTGAAACGGCATACTGGTGGCGTCGGGCAGGCCGAACCACTGATCGCGATAGTTGAGAATGAGCTGGGTACCGGCTTCCAGGCCCGCATAGGCCGGGTTGAGGTATACTCGGTTAGCGTAGAATTGGGAGAAAAAGGGATCCTGTCCCAGGAGCTGTGCTCCCGCCAAAATCATCGCCACGAATAAAAAACTGCGTAGAAGTAGAACCATGGGCAAGCATTTGCTCCGAATAAGTTCTCCTGGTTCCCATCCCCGCCAATTGCCGGGGATATCGAGACACGTCTCTGAGAATCAGTGAATTATTCACTTATTCAGAAATACAGTGTTCTGGTCGCAGCGTCTCGTAATGTACCGGACTCTTCCATAGACGCGGCATAAGCCGGTCCTAGCCGTGGTCGAATCCAGTTACCGGTGGGTCAACTCCCCCGGTCCCTTCCTAACGCCGGCGGGAAGCGGGGCATTGTCCTATTAACGATCGATTCTTACCCTTCCGGACCAGTAGGAGGCAGGGCGCCGGAGCGCGGGTGCCAAAGCCGCGCCAGCCGAAAATATTGCTTGCAACCTATTCTTACCACCCCTATCTTGTAGGGCAAGACCCCAGACTTCCAACGGAATTTACCTAGTCACCCTAACAACTTGAAGTCATGGATCTGTGCAACCTTTCTCCCCTGCGGCCGGGAGCCATTCTCGTGCTCGGCCTCTTCGCTACCTCCCTCCTCGCCCAATCCGCCGAGCCGTCTCCCCGGCTCCGCGACGGCATGGTGATCAGTATGCAATTCCTTCCGGAAAACGCCCCGCTGTCCGATGCCGACGTGCAGGCAAAGGGCGATCGAACCGCGTCGCTGTTGCGGGGTGAGCGCGGCCGATACGAAGGCCGTGGGGTCATGCTCACCCTCGTGCCGGAACAAACGGAGCTCACCACCACCGAAGGGGAGGACCGGCAGGATTACCTGATCATCGACTCCGGTGACCCCATCACCCGCAACTGGCTACAACCCGGCGCTATCTGGGGGTTCCACACTATCCTACTGATGGACAGCATCAACCGCAGTGACTTTGAGACCTTCATTCACCGCTACTGGTCGCCCACCCGCTCCGATGCGCTGCCCGACTCCAAGCTGATCTTTCTGAAGAACCTTTCCGGGCCCGATAAGGGGGAGTTCAGCTACATCTGGCTCATCGATTCGGAAGAAACCCGCGACTACTATTTCCCGGAAGCGAAGGTGCCCTCCAAGATGTACACCGAGTTCGAAAAGGGCTGGAACTGGATCTACGACCCGGAATACCTCGGCAAGTACCTGGCGGCGCCGGAAGACGAGCTGTTTACGGACTTCGTGGTGGTCCGGTAACCGGGGTACCCCCTGCCCTATTGGCGTAGTACGCGCAAATTAGCGCTGCCTCCGCGATAATCCGACAGCCGGACCAGGTAGAGGCCCACGGGCAGCCGGGCCAGATCGAGGATGGTCTCTCCCTGGAATCGCCCCTCCCCTACCCGACGGCCCCGCGGATCGATCAGCGTATACCGTACGGGGATAGCTTCCGACAGCCGGATGCGGACCGCATCGTGGGTAGGGTTCGGCGCCACTTCCAGGATACGGGAAGCGAAGACCGGAACGGAAGTAGGCGCGTCGGATCCGTCGCAGTTCTCGTCGACGCCGTTGCCCGGTAGTTCCTTAGCTCCGGGATTTATCGCGGCGTTCGCATCGTCACAGTCGGCGAAGAAGAGGTAGCCGTCCTGGTCCGCGTCCAGGGTTTCCACCAGCGTGTTGGTCACCGTATTGGTGATCACCGGTTTATTGAAGTCGAAGTAGATGCCGGCCGTATTGTCGATGGCGGTGAAATCGTCCAGCCCCTTTTTTGCCCTGATCTCGAAGCTGAAGAAGCCGTGGCTGGCCGGCTCGTTGGTGCTACTGTCGGGGAGCAGGATGTTGGGGAATAGGACCTCCAGGTTACCGCCCTCGCCCAGGGTCACTCGGGGGTCTCCGTGGCTGGCGGTGAGCGGCCGGAAGGTGTTCCAGTCGAGGTCGGTAGACAGTTGATCCTCCAGCCGCACGGTGAAGGCCGTGTCGTTGCCCGTATTCTGAAAGCGGATCATGTAGGTGATCGCCTCGTCGAGCTGGGTGTAGTTGCTATTGCTTGCTTCGGCGCGGGCGGGCCAGGAACGCTTATCGTTGGGGTCGATGGCGCAGCGGAGGATGTCGTCGTAGAAGAAGGTGTCGCGGATCTCGGTGCCGTCCGTGTCGGTCGTGATGCTAATGGCGTTCATCGGAATAGGCTGACCGGCCAAACGCTCGCTCGGCATCCTCAGCTGAAGCGCAATTTGGTGCTGGCTGCCAGGAGCCAGGTCGCTGAAGTTCCAGCGCAGGCGGTTGGTTTCCTCGTTGAAATCAGTGGGTTCGGTTTCGGCATTTACCAACGAGACTTCCTCGTGTAATTCCAGTACCATCTCTCCGTTCTGCGACTGGCATCCCGTATTGTTGACCGTCAGCCAGAACGGCACGGTAAAGCCGCAGCGGGCGGGCCCGGAGGCCAGGTGGGCCGAAAGCACCGTCTGCCCGTCCTTCCCGTCGATGGTAAAGTCCTGCTTTAGGTCTATCTCGTCCCCGCCATCCGTAACTATCGAAACGGCACCGCTGCCAGCATAGCAAACATCAGCGACTACCTGAATGGTGTATCCCTCCTCCGCATCCAGATAGAGCGTGTACCGACCCAGCGAGTCGGTGAAGGAAGAAAGCCCGTCCCGGCCGATGGCCTCCACCCGTCGGTTGACGACCGGCCGACCTTCACTATCCGTGACCGTACCGCTCAGCGTATGGGTAAAAGGGGGGCGAAAATGGTGTAGCTCGAGTCCTAGTTCAGGATCGAGGAAGGTATAGTAATACCGCCCTTCGTGCGCCATGCCAAGCGGCCCTGAATAACCGTATACAAAAGAGTTATCCATTTTTCCAATTTCCAGGTACTTCTGCTGTTTGGCGTTGTACAGCATGAAGTAATAAGTACCGTCCTTGATCCCTCTGAACATGACGTTATTGCCGATAACGGCGTTGCTCCGTTCGTATCGTCTTCCCGCATCTAGATCCTCGGGAAAGTCAAATCCGGTTGCCAGCGGAACGAACCGGTTCGATTCGCTTCGGTAGCTATAAAAACCGAGCCCTTCCGCATCGGAAATCTCAACGAATAACTCCCCGCCCACATCCTTCATTTGCTCGAACTGTTTGCCTTCGGGACACGTCGTGAGGGTACTAAGCCGGTCGACGTCTATGATGTGATAGTCGGTCATGGCGATGACCGAGGTTTTGAAGGTCATCACGTCCACCAATTCTTCCCCTTCCTTCACCACGGCGAGCTGGTCCAGCATACCATCGCCGCCCAGGCGCATCAGCCGGTCGGTTCCCCCGTGGTTACTGATGAAATATAAATGGTCCTCGAATACTACCGCGCGCCCCCCCGCATGGGTGACGGTCGCCAGTTCAGCGGCGGGCCCGGTAGCCCCCGTGCGGGTATTCAGGCTGTGCCAGACGACCTCCGGCTCCCCCGGCTTGTTCAAACGCCGGACAACATAATAGAGCTTATCGCGGAGTGGCGCGAGGACGGGAAAGTATTCTCCCGGGTTTCGTTCGGATCGGTAGCTGACGACCGTGTCCATCAGGACCGTAGTCGATAGGTCACCGGAATGGATTACGGTCATCGCCGAACTGTCCGACTCCTCGATTTTATGGGTGAGGACGTAAAATTTATCGTTGCTTAGAACAGCCGGAGAAACCTTATTGTCATACCACATATTAAAATAGGGTATGGAAACTCTTTTATTCAACTCGGGCATCTTTACTTGATGCCCTACCTGAAATAGGTCCACCCCATCAAGCTGTCCGACGTAACTATCGGGAACCGCACCGTAGTCTTTCTCCCCTAGTGCAGAGATTCCATCCGGATCGTACCGGTACATCAGGCCGTGGGTGTCAAAGAACAGTTCGCCGTCGGCGCCGGTAAAGTAGGCCCGAATATCGCTATGGCGAGGACTGGTGGGCAAATTGCAGACAAAACTAATTTCCTCACTTCCTCCCTCCAATTGGTATAGGCGGTACGCAAAGTCCGAGGTCCTGCCGATGGCATATACGTTACCTTGGTGCCCGATTAAATCCTCCACGTATTGAACGTCACCTTCCGGCGATCGGGGTAAAGAGAAACTTTCCCAGTTCGCGTCACCCTTGTCGATTGCTGTAATGGTCGATCTGCGATAGTTCTCGTCACGTGGATCTAACATATAGATATGACTATCTCCTACTGTATGACTATGAAGTCCATCGGGGTTGAAACCGAAGGGGGAGAGCTCCAGGCTTTCTTTGTCCAATAGAAGGTGGTTATCCCATGAGTATAGGAGGTAATGATTCTTTAGCTCATGAAGGTGTAGATAATAATTGGAGCCATCTATGGGACCGGCATCCTTAACCGTCCCATTCGATAAGTCCATAGTAAAAAGTCGGTAGACTCCTTCGACCTGGTATTTTTTCGCATCGAAGAGAAACAGGTCCTCGGACAGCCGTTCAAAGTGGGGAACGTCCCACCAGGTGTAGTCTTCTCGAAACTTCCAATCCACCACCAGACGGGTTCCTTCGCTGGTTCCATCCGTGACGTACATTCCGAATTGTGATCTGTTGCCCCCTCTGAATATGGCCCGATCATCCTCGGTATAGTGGACTTCTGTAACTCTGTATTGGTCGTTGGTGCCTGGTTTTTTCATCGGATGAAGCGCACCGTTTTCGTACTTGTACAAATGAATTAGTCTGACTGCAGGCTCATAAATTGTTATCAGTAATTTTTCGTTTACCGTGAAATGGTCCCGCAGTTGATCTCCCTCGGACCCCATTATCTCGGAATCCCATATTTTTTCCGCGAAGCCATTTCTGCGCAAATGCACGTCCCACAAACTGTTGTCCTCTAAATTTTTAATGTATACATGATCGGCCGACCTTCTGGCGTCGTCAATGTACCAGCGCCCCACGTCCGTCCCCGCCTGGTAGGTTCCTTCCACGGTGCCATCCGAGATGTACAAATCACCTTCTCCTACGTAAAACAGCGCCACGTCTCCTAATACGGCAGCCGAAGGATAAAACGGTCCACCGATAAATTCAATCAGTTCGGTAAGGTTTTCCCCTTGTGCATCTACCCGGTAAATTTTGTCACCGGTTACAACGAGCAAATCACCGGATGGTAAGAATCGGGTATGCCAAATTGGCGTGTCGGATACAAAAGCTTCGTGTCGGTTATCCTCGGAATCGTAAAAATAGAGCGGATACTTACCGTCTTGCCGCAACCCAGCCAGGCGGAAAAAACCCGGTCCATTGTTAAAGATGAAGTTGTAAGTCTCGTTCGGATCACATTCCAGCTGCTTCAGGTTTCTTCCGTCCAAACTTCCGGAATACAGGCAGTTCAGGGAAGTCCGTACATACATCCGGTCATTCATAACTCGAATGTCCATATCCCTGCTATTCTCGTGTAGGTTCAAGTCTTCTACTTCGATCTCGAAGGGCAGGTCCTGCCCGTTTATCGTTGTCAATAGACAAAGTGATAGCAAGCACAAGCATACAATACGGGGCATAAGAAGAGGATTTATCAACGTAATAATGGTGAGCGCGTGAGGGCTTTCGACCTGATGAAAGCGGGACACCCTTCGAACTGACGCGGATCATCATATCCCATAGGGAAGAGCAGAACCCGAGCCGCCCCTCCCGACCAAAAGATCGAAACCAGCAGCCCCATAGCTAAATGGCGCATGTAGTACAACAATGAGTGTCGCCTGAAGATACGGTTGGAGGTCGGCCGGGAAGGATTATCCGGGGGGATTTAACCTTTATTCCTGCGCTGCGGCGCAAAACTTTTTATTACCCCTCGAGCGCAGATCGGCAATGTGGTTACCTGAGGCTCGCCTACTTGGCCGGCTTACTTCGCGGCCCGAGGCCGCATCTTCCTTGCGCTGCCGGAGGCAGCATCCTACCGCGCCAATTCCTTCTCCCCCTTCACCTCTTCCACCTTTTCCGCCAGCGACTGCAGCACGTCCTGCGCCTGCGTCAGGTTGAAGACCCGCTCCTTGGTCATGGATAGGCGGCGGGGGGTCTGCTTGAGCTGTAGGCCGCGGAGTTTGCCCTCTTCGGCAATGATGCCACTGAGTGACTTGAAGATCTGGGAATCGTAGTAGAGCGACTGGGCGTCCTCCACGAAGAAGCAGATCAGCTTGTCGTTCTTCAGCACCACCCGGTCGAAGCCCAATTCGCGGCACAACCACCGAAGCCGCAGGCCGTCGAAGAGCTCGCTGACTTCCGGGGGGATGGCACCGAAGCGGTCCTTCAGGCCGTTGGCGTAGGCAGTCAGGCGTGCCTCGTCCTCGATGTTGTCCAGGTCCTGGTACAGCCGCAACCGCTCCTGGGTGCTCTCCACGTACCGCGTGGGGATGTGCATCTCGGTGTCGGTCTCGATGGTGACGTCACGGACGAAGTCGCTGCCCTCGGTCATGGTATCCTTGAAGACGTCTTTAAACTCGCCCTGCTTCAGTTCCCTCACGGCCTCTTCCAGGATGCGCTGGTAGGTCTCGTAGCCGATATCGGCGATGAAGCCCGACTGCTCGCCACCGAGCAAGTTGCCGGCACCACGGATGTCCAGGTCCTTCATCGCGATATTGAAGCCGCTGCCTAAATCGCTGAACTCTTCCAGGGTACGCAGCCGCTTGCGGGCGTCGGGGGTCAGGACGCTAAGCGCGGGAGCAATGAGGTAACAGTACGCCTTCTTGTTCGATCGCCCTACCCTGCCCCGCAGCTGGTGCAGATCGCTCAGGCCGAACTGGTGGGCGTTGTTAATGATGATCGTATTGGCGTTGGCAATATCCAGCCCCGTCTCAATGATGTTGGTGCACACCAGCACGTCGTACTTCCGGTCGATGAACTCGATCAGGGTCTGTTCGAGTTCCTTCGGGTCCATCTGTCCGTGGGCGGCGGCAAACTGTACGTCGGGGCAGAGCTTCCGCAACATGGTCACGATATCGGTGAGGCTCTTCACGCGGTTGTGAACGAAGAAGACTTGTCCGCCCCGGTAGACTTCCTGCTGGATAGCATCCTGGATCACCTCCTCGTTGAATTGCCGCACCTCGGTGTGGATCGGTTGGCGGTTGGGCGGGGGCGTCCGGATCACCGACAAATCCCGGGCGTTCATGAGGCTAAACTGCATGGTGCGCGGGATCGGCGTGGCCGTCAGTGTCAGCGTATCCACGTTCACCTGTATGGCCCGCAGTTTTTCCTTGGCTTTCACCCCGAATTTCTGTTCCTCGTCGATGATCAGCAAGCCCAGGTCCTTGAACTCCGCCCGCTTACTCAGAATAGCGTGGGTGCCGATGAGCACGTCGAGTTTGCCCGCCTTCAGCTTTTTGAAGATCTCCGTCTTCTGTTTCGCGCTACGGAAGCGGTTGATGTAGTCGACGCTTACGCCGAATTCGTCGAGCCGCTCCTTAAAGGTGCGGAAGTGCTGGAGCGCGAGGATGGTGGTCGGCACCAAGACGGCCACTTGCTTGTTGTCGGCCGCGGCCTTGAAGGTGGCCCGCAGCGCGATCTCCGTTTTGCCGAAGCCTACGTCACCGCAGATCAGGCGGTCCATCGGGTGGGGCTTCATCATGTCGCCCTTCACGTCGTTGGTTGCTTTCAACTGGTCGGGAGTGTCTTCGTAGATGAAACTGGCTTCCAGCTCGTTCTGCAAATACCCATCCGGCGGGAAAGCGTGGCCGGGCGATGCCTGCCGCTTGGCGTAGAGCTTGATCAGCTCGCCCGCCATATCCTTCATCTTTTTCTTGGTGCGCGACTTCAGGTTCTTCCAGTGGTCGCCGCCGATCTTGTCCAGCCGCGGAAGTTGACCGTCCTTTCCGCTGTACTTCGACAGCTTATGGAGGCTGTTGATGCCGACGTAGAGGATGTCGTTGTTCTTGTACACCAGGCGGACCGACTCCTGTACTTTGCCGTTAATCTCCAGTTTTTCAAGTCCGGAGAAACGCCCTACCCCGTGATCGATGTGGACGACCAGGTCGCCAGGGGTGAGGTCGCGCAGCAGCCGCAGATTCAGCGCCTGGTCGCGGGTGAATCCCCGCCGCAGCTTATAGCGGTGGAAGCGCTCGAAGATCTGGTGGTCCGTATAGCAGGCCGCTTCCAGCTCCGAATCGATGAAACCGGCATGAATGGATACCGGCACGGGTTCGAAGCGGACGTCCGCATTCAGGTCCTTGAAGATGGAGTAGAAGCGCTCGATCTGCTTCGCATTATCGGTGAAAATGTAGTTCGTCAGGTTCGACGAGGTATTCTCCAGCAGGTTGCGGATCAGCAGTTCGAAGTTCTTGTTGAAGCTGGGTTGGGGCTTGGCGCGGCAGTCGATCGTTCGGTCGATCTTCACCGGCTGCTTGTAGTCGCTGAAGAAGACGATGGGTTTTTCACTTACGTCCTCCATCACCTCCCCAGGACGGATGAAAGCGCGGTCGTCGAAGAATTGCTTCAGTTCCTTATCGTCGATAAGGCTGAGGTTCTTGCCGAATTCTTCCGCTTTTTTGAATGCCTCCCCGAGCTTATCGAGCAACAGCTGGAAGTCCTTGAGCCAGATCGTGGTCCGCTCCGGCAGGATGTTGAAGATGCTGGTCTTCTGATCCCGGGCGAATTTGGTATTGATATTCGGGATGATGCTGACGTAGCTCACCGTTTCCACCGACAACTGGTGCAACGGATCGAAGGTCCGGATGCTTTCCACTTCGTCGTCGAAGAGCTCGATACGGTAGGGAAATTCATTGCCGTAGCTGAAAATATCGATGATGCCCCCCCGAATGCTGAATTGCCCCGGCTCGTAGACGAAATCTTCCCGGTTGAAGCCATATTCAACCAGCACCTCCAAGATCGTATCGACGTCGATATCCTCGCCTTTGGTGATTTCGATGCGGCTCTCCGTTAGTACCCTTGGCGCCACGACCTGCTCAAAAAGGGCTTCCGGATAGGTCACCACGATCTCTCCCTTCGACTGGCTATGCGTCAAGTAGTTGATGGTCTCCGTGCGCATGAGCACGTTGGTGGTGTCGAGTACCTCGAAGTACAGAGGGCGGCGGAAGCTGTCCGGCAGTAAGCGTACTTGCTTCTTCGGCAGCAGGGAGGCGATGCTGTTCTGGATGTACGCAGCCTCCTCCTTATCGGTCGCTACCACCAGATAATGGCCACCCGCCTTCCGGTAGCTTCCGGCGATCAGAAAGCTTTCCAGCGCGCCGGCCAGCCCCTTAAGTTGAACCCGCGCCGCCCGTTTATCGGCTTCGGTCAGGTCGAGGATTTTCGCCACGCGATCGCTGTCGGCGTAGCGCTGCACTAATTGCTCGGTAGGATTCAAAGGGAGGGAAAGCTTTTGGGGTGGACTAAATACCCTTGAGTAACCGGTTTCCGGGCGCGGGGGTTGTGGTCGGTGAGAAACCGGACCTCGAAGCGTCGCCGAGCGATAGCCGTCGACCTGGGAGCGTCCGGTCTAAAACCAAAACGAGGCAGACCGGATCAAATCCGATCTGCCTCGCTGACTAATGCGGGCGGCTATTGTACTACCGTACTTAAGCCTACCGTACTATTAATAGCTCCAAAGATCCTGCTCGTAGTTGAAGATCTCCTGCTTGATGCGCTCGGAGTCCAACAGTTGCTCGCGGCCGCTACGCTCGGGGCGATCGATCCGCTCGTCGAGTACGTTACTGGCTTTCGTAATGTAGCTATTGAAGAAGCGGTATTCGAATACGTCCTCCCAGCTCCGGTTGGCGGCGTCGTTGCCGTAGGCAAAGGCACTTTCGTTAGCCAGTAGCTGGCGGGCTTCGGGGTAGTAAATCCAGAACATCGGGCGCTCAATGGTCCGTCCGGCACTTTCGGTCGTTTCCTGAATCATCGGAGCGATACCGAGAATACGGACCTTCATCGTGCTGCTCTCCTTATCGAAGAACCACATTTCCTGGATGCGGTACCGCTTGACCGAGGTAGGGTCGAACAGCCGCTCCTGAAGTACGATCTTTTCCTCGTAGGTCTCGGGGTCGAGTACCCGAACGGAATCAATCCCACCGGCCATGGAAGTCAGCGTACGCTGGTCCATCAGCATGGAGAAATTGTCACCCCCGATGGGGTCGAACACCCGCAGGTCACCGGCTTGCGCGGCTTCCAGCAGAATAGTGATCAGGGGCCGCTGCGGATTGATGAAGGGCAGGTTGATCTTCTCCTGCACGTCGATGACCCGCCAGATCCGACGCTTCCACATGATGTCGGCTTCCCGCAGGTTTTCGTAAGGCAGGACCCGACGTTCGCGGATTGACTGACTCTCGACGATGTCGTTCATCGGCGGCTCGAACTCACCGTCCTGCATCAGGGGGTTGTCTTCACCGGCTCCGGGGAGCGTGAACGAATTCGGTTGCTGCTCGGGGTTATTGGGGGTCTGCGCGGAGGCTACGGTGGAAACCGCGAGCAGGCAAAGCAGGACCAGGTTATAAGCTGCCTTCATCGGGAGAGTGGAGGTTTGAATTGTTATCATACTGACTTAATACCAACGTTGTTCGGGGCGGGTATGGTATACCAAGGACAAAATACGGGCCCGTGAACGGCTGGCTGCCACGGGCCCGTAGGTTTGTGTCGGCCCGCAGGCCGAAACGGTTTAGCGAATCGTGAAGGACATGGTACCGAGATCCCGCGGAGCGGCATCGCCGGGGCACTTGGCCTTGATGTTCTTAAACAGGTAGTTGTCACCGGGCTTAGCCTTCGTGATCAGGGCGGCCGTTTGACCGGCAAAAGATCCGCCGGGGTTCTGCGATACGAGGGGGTCTTCGCGGGCCGGAACGTACAGCAGGTTAAAGCCGGCGATGTTACAGCGGGCATCGAAGTCGAAGTTCTTCAACTCGGCGAACAGACCCTGCTGGGCACGGAAGGTCGAGTTGGCAATATCGCCACCCTGCTGGCCGCCGATAGTGGGCACCGGATCGGGAATCGGCTTCACCCGGAAGGGAAAGGTACCCAGCGTCTGGCCATTAGCGGTTACGGTAATGTTGGTCGTGTTGATACCGGTAGGACGGACGCCCTTCACCATGTAGCTGTTGTTACCGGTGGAGGTGCCCTGAATGGCATCACCAAAGCTGACGCGCACGTCGTTAGAGGCAACACCGGCGGCGGAAACCGTGATCGGGTTGTCGACCCCCATGTAGAACACGTTCATCTTGTCGGCCGACACCGCAACGGAGCGGGTACCGATCTCGTAGGTAAACTCACCGTCCTGCTCGATGACCTCACCGGTCAGGGGGTTCTTTACGGCAACGTAGGTCTTGATGGTCTTGGGTCCGGGGCTACCGTTAGCCACCAGGCTGAAGTCGGCGGTACCGTCCTGCCGGATCGGCAGGCTCTGCCCGTTGACGCGCAGCGTGATGTTCTCGGGCTGCAGGGAGCTGGAGTAGCTACCTACGGAAACCGTAGCGTTCAGACGCTCGCCACCGATGACGTAGCTCTTATCGGCCTGGAAGACCGGGAAGAATTTGTCGAAGACGATCTGCTTACCGCCGGCCATTTGCACGATGTCGTTCACGAGGTTAGCCTCGGATACTTTCAGGTCCGACTGGATCTGTGACATCAGGGGCAGTACGGCGGCGAGGGGCATGTGACCGAACTTGTAGTCGGCCCAGCTGACCTTCTTGTTGTTGGACTCGCGCCAGGTCTGGTCGTCGATGCTGAAGGGCATGTTCTCGGCCACGCTGGCGATACGAGCCTGCTGCTCGCTTTCCGCGATGTCAAGTGTTTCACCGTGCTCGGTGATCAGTTGGGAATAGATATCAACAAGGCGCTGACGAGTTTGGATGATCCGCTGCTTGAGGTCCTCTCCCGCACCGGATCCTTCGGAAACCTGACCGTCGGGACCCTGTACGAGCAGACGGGTGGTCACGTCCTTATTTTTCTTTCCCTTCGGGGCAAGTACGCCGTGGCTTTCGATGTAGTCGCCTTCCATGGTGACTTCTCCGTCATTGTTGCCGGAGACGTCAATCAGGGTATCCCGTAAACCGATGACATAGCTATTGAAACTGGCGACTTCGGCACGAATCTGAGCGATCGGGTCCTGTAGCACCCGGAATTTCGCTTTGGATTCGTCCTTCAGCAGTTCGTCCAGGCTCGCGACGGTTTCTTCAATCTGTTCGTCTACGGTGGCGATACTGTTCTTATTACCCTCGTCGAGGGTCTGAAAGGCATCCATCACCTCAGCGGAGACGTTGAGGGCCAGCAGCGCCATCAATACCAAATACATGATATTGATCATCAGCTGCCGGGGTTCCTTTGGAATTGACATATAATGGGTTGGTTTAGATCACCGCCCGGGAGCGGAAATCAAAGGGTTTAGAATATTGGGATTACACTTAAGCCGTAGGCGCACGCATGGCGCTGATCATGTTGCCGTACACGTTGTTCAGCGTGGTCAGGTTACCGTTCAGTTGCTGCATGTTCTTCTTGTACACCTTGGTCTCGTCCGTAGTAGCGGCCAGGTCGGCCATGGCTTCGTTGAG
This sequence comes from Neolewinella xylanilytica, assembly GCF_002934605.1. GTDB lineage: Bacteria > Bacteroidota > Bacteroidia > Chitinophagales > Saprospiraceae > Neolewinella > Neolewinella xylanilytica. The sequence goes on along the minus strand of NZ_PTJC01000006.1, from coordinate 403,202 downwards.
CTTGGCGTAGAAGTTACCCATCTGCTTAATCTGCGCACTGGTGCCACTGAAATCAGCTTCCTGGAGTGCCTTCAGGCTACTCATGCTTTTCGACATCGTCTGTAGTTCGACCAGCATACCGCCGAGTTGCTCCTCGACGACCTCGCCATTTAGTGCGGCTACTTGAGGACCAGCGGGGGCAACCGCTCCGCCGGTAAGGGGAGTTACGTCTCCATTGTAGCTGGAAAGGCCCGGGTACAGCTTGTCCCAGTAGTAGTCAGGGTCAGGACCCAGGATACCGATCAGCAGGAAGAGGCCGGCCTCAACGCCAAGTCCCAGGGTCAGCAGGTCAATGGTTACGCCACCAATGGTCGGCATTTCCCAAGACTGAATTTTGTACAGAGCTCCCAACATCACGACAGCCGCGCCGACGCCGATGATGAAGTTCTTCATGTACTTGAAGGTGGGGGATTTGAAAAAGCTCATAGAGAGTAGTACGGATTAGGAATAACAGAGAGTAAGTAAGGTGCGCCGGTCAGTTCCGTGCAACACGATGATGGATTTAACGGGGTTTTAACCGCAGGATCGGGGCCCTTATTGCTTTAGCGCCGAAAAAAGGTCCGGTCGGTCAGCCCGTAGTCGGTCCAGTTTCGGCGTGATGTATCTCCGGCAGAACGGGCGCTCCGGATCGCTTCGGTAATAGTCCCGGTGCTCGGGCAGCGAGAATGTGAAAACGCGCAAGGGCAGGACTTTGGTTAGTAATGGTTCGTCCAGTGCACGACCTAATGCGGAAAGGATGCGTTCGCTTTCGCGGCGCTCCTCTTCGCTGTAGTAATACACCGCGGAACGGTACTTCCCCCTAAAGATATGCGCCCGAGTAGCACTATGTGTCTGCAAATGGACGTCAATTAATGCCTCCAGCGATATTCTTCCCGGATCGAAATGTACGATTACCGCCTCGGAAGGTGCTTCGTAGGGGGGTGCGGAGCCAATCCATCCCTGATCTACCCGCTTCACGCCGGGCAGCGAAACGAACACGCCCTCGGTACACCAGTGACAACCACCACCCAATCCTATCCGCTTCCATTCAGCCACCCACGCTAACACCTGAAACCCCTTTCCGGATGCATCAGGCAGCTACCGGCTTACGGCTGTTCCAGATCAATTGTTTCCCCTCCCGTTCCAGCGAAGCCGCCGACCTGCCAAATATACCCGTTAGCTTATCCAGGTCGTTCGTGTAACACATCGCTTCGATCAGTAGCGCCCGCTCTTCTTTCGTCCAGGGTTCGAAAGCCCGGGGTAGCCGCTGCCGGGCCCGCGCCATATAAGCAGGTAACCGTTCGGTGGCCTTGCGCAATCCAAGATCCGTAACCTCCCGGGTTAAAGAAGCGGCCTTATCGGATTCCAGCTTATCGAAATACCCCTCCGTGAAGAAATCAACGGCTTGCCAGTCCGCTACGGTAGCGGGAATGGCCTCGTATTCCTTCTCTCCGGACAACTCAGTGAAGAGGTCCGGTCGCGACGCAAGCATCCGGCGAATGTCACGCTGGCTCACTACGCCCCGGTAACGGCGGTAAGCGGGCAGCCCCCGCAACCGGGGATCGGCAACGCTGCGACTACCCGTCAACACTTTGGCTACCTGGGTTGGCGTCGGTTTATAGTCGAGTTCCCGCAGGTCGGCAATTATCCCGGTAATTTCTTCCGCGGGCAAGACAGCCTCCTCCATTTGTTGCAGCCGATCGACCAGGCGGATCAACTCCGCCCGGATCGCGGGCTCGTTAAGGCACCCTCCTTTACCCACGGAGCCTCCCGTGAGGGGATGCAGGTTCTGAGAAAGGCGGTGGAGATAAGTAATCAGGTCGTCACGAGTCATGGTCGTTCGTTTTGAAGGTGATGCGTTTCGGTTTCACGTTCAAAACTCGGACGGCGGCAACCAATTAATCGTCAAGTAATCGGTTACTTGCGAATATATACGTTTACAAGCGTATAAAAACGATTAGAGGATTGCCATGATTTTCGCGGGAGCAGTAGCCTGGCTTATACTTTAAGCTTACCCTGGACGCCGTCGTCCATGGTTTTTCCCGTCACTACGGAAGCGGCCATTTTGGCAAAGGCCACCACTTTTCCGTGCTGGGTATCCCAGTAATACCCCTCCCTTGGAGTGAAGCGGATCAGGCTCAGGTTCGGATCGGCAGGTCCTTCCTGAAACCAAACTTTCACCATCGGCGACCAGAGCTGCTCCGCTTTTTGGCGGTCATAGAGAACGACGGCCTCGCCATACAGGCTTAGGTACTCCTCATTCTGTTCGCTACCGTAAATAAGCTGTGCTTCGGGTTCCCGCTGTAAATCGGCGTTGCGGTCGCTGTCCTTGGCGCTGAAAAACCAGATACTGCCATCGTCCTCGACCCGTTGGGTTGCCATCGGGGCGCTGCTGAAGGGGCGGGCGCCGAGGTTGGAGCAGAACATACACGTACGCGTGTCGTCGGTAATTTTGCGGATCTTCTCGATGGATTCGCGGCTGAACAGGTTTTCGGTCTTTCCCATTGGTTTTTTCTTTCCCAACGTAGCTCGGGTGCAGGCTGTTCGGGCGCCACGGCGCAGGAAACGCGCCGGGCTATTCCACGTAAGGTGGTTCGGAACCGAGGTAAGCATCTACCCGCTGCTTGGCATTATCGCGCACGTTCATCCAAAAGAAATTGTAGTCCGCGACGTGGTAGTTCTTCGTTCGAAAAAGGATATCCCCGAAGAAGCTGGGTTTATTCGTAAACAGTGCCGCTCCCCGAATTTCCGCCCAGACGAGTCCGGGTATCGGACCAGCCTCATAGTTGTACAGAATGCCACCCCGGTTGAGGGAATCGGGTGCTCGATCGGTGGCCTTCGTCCAGGTAAGCGGATTCACCACCGCTACGGCCGGATCGTCCTGTCCTGGACCGGGTTCGAAATCATCGCGGTACGTACGCCAACTGACGAAACAACCGGTTTCTTCCGCTCCGGTACAAACCGGTATCGTACGAAATGCCTCGCGGTCGATCGGCATCCCTACCAGGTAGGCAGCGACCAGCTTTTCTCCCAGCGCTTTACCCTCAAAGCGGTCCCGCAGCAACCGCTCGGCATGGAGCGTGCCCTGGCTGTGGGCCGCCAGTATGATCGGTCGCCCGTTGTGGTAGTGCGTCAGGTAATAATCGAAGGCAGCCAATACGTCTTGATAGGCGGTATCGAGCGCACGCTGCTTCACCGACTCACCTTCGTCGTAGAAAACGCTGATGTGCGCCTGTCGGTAGCGGGGAGCATACACCTTGCCGGCGGCGTTGAAGATACTAGCCTGGTTCAGAATAGTAGATTCATCGACATCCCGGTTCAGGGCATCGTCCGTAAGAGCGGCGTTCCAGGTATTGTTATCCTTTCGGACATCGGTATAGATCGTCGGATGGACGAAGAATACGTCCGCCGCGGCACGATACTGCAGGTCCTGCAGACTATCGCCCGGGGTGCGGTCGGCGTAATCGTCCATACCGGGCAGCGCGGCCCAGTTGGCGGTCAGATCGTAGTCGGGGGCGGGGGGAGCGGGAAATGAATTACCGCTGGGTAAATCGGGAACGGACGCGCAGGATGACAGCAAAAGCAGCATCAGGCAACCGCCCCGAAAGCAAGAGATTACTGTCGAACGGTCGAGTCGCCGGTCAGATAGACGCCAATAAGCGCCAGCACGGCTAGGAGTAGAATGGTCATGTGTTTGTCTGTGTCTTGGTTGCCTAAAGTAACCCAAATATTTTGACAATGTTCTCATTTATCCGTCAGTTGAGCGCGAGGGTCGACCGCAACACCTCGTCTATGCGATTGACTTCTTCCAGTGTATTGTAGAGCGGTGCGGGCGCCAATCGCAGTACGCCGCCCCCGCTTCCGTCGAGGTTATCCTGCCGGTAATCGCAGATCAGCCCCCGCCGCGAAAGTTGTTTTTCCAGATCCGGTCTATGGCCCGGCAGGTAGGCCGAAATTTGAGCTCCCCGGTCGGCGGATCGCTCCGGCGTAAGGATGCGTAAGCCCCGGATAGCCTGCAGATTCCGGTAGAGCTGGTCGGTCAATAACTCGCTTTGTTTGCGGACGGCTTCCATGCCCCCGGCGCGGGAGAACAGCGGCAGTCCGGCCAGAAGCGGAGCCAGCCCCAGTACGGGGGCCGTGGACACCTGCCAGCCAGCCGCCCCCCGTTCCGGCACGAATTCCGGTTTCATTTGGAAGCGGTCGCTTTCCCGGTGGCCCCACCAGCCGGCGAGTCGGGGAAGGCTGTCATCCTGCTCGTGGCGCTCATGGACGAACAGGCCGCCTGGCGCTCCCGGCCCCCCGTTGAGGTATTTATAATTGCACCATACCGCGAAATCACAGCCCCACTCGTGCAGCTGGAGGGGAACGTTCCCCGCCGCGTGAGCCAGATCGAAACCGACCCGAGCGCCTACCTTCCGACCGGCGGTGGCGATGGCGGGCAGATCGAAGAATTGTCCGGTGTAGTACTGCACGCCACTCCACAGGACCAGGGCCAGCTCATCCCCCGCCCGCTCGATCTGTTCGATGATGTCTTCGGTCCGTATCGTGGCACTGCCGCGGCGAGGAGCCACCTCGATGAGGTCGCGGTCCAGGTCGAGGCCATGAAACTGCAGTTGCGCCCTAACGGCGTGTTGGTCGCTGGGGAAGGCACCGCTTTCCATGATGATCTTGCACCTGCGCCCCGTCGGCCGAAAAAAGGAAACCAGGAGCAGGTGCAGGTTCACCGTCAGCGCATTACAGGCCACGACCTCATCGGGCTTTGCGCCTACGATGGCGGAGAGGTCGCGCTGCAGCCGCCGGTGATAGCTGAGCCAGCCGCCCGCTTCCCCACCCCACCAGCCTTCCACGCCGTGCTCCCGCCACACCCGTAGCTCGCGGGATAGCTGCTCTTCCACTCCCTTGGGCTGCAGCCCAAGGCTATTGCCACAGAAATAGAGTGCGGGCGCGCCGTCCGGAGCGGCGGGCAAGTGAAATTCGTCTCGAAGCATGATCAGGTGCGTAGCGCGCCCTCGGCGGCCAGGCGACCACTGCGCATGGCGGCATCCAGGGAGCCGTTAAGTTGTTGGTCGCCGGCCAGGAAGACCCGGTCGATGAGCCGGGTTTGCGTGGCATCCGCCGAGAAGGCCACCGCACCCAGGCGGGGAAGCGCGTGCGGGATGTCGTACTGCTTGAGAAAACTCAGCGCATCGTTGGGCAAGCGGGTATGCCGGAGCAGATCCTGTTCGGCCTGGGCTACGGAATCGGTGTCCGGACACTCCTTCAGGCTCACGCTGATCAGCGATCCCCCCTGGTTGCGCAGCTTGTAGGTCGGCGCCACTTCGTCGAGTACGCAGAAGGTGTTAATGGTGCTTGTCGGGTCCACCACCAGGTTGATGAGGCGATTCTCCTTCAGCCGCCGGGTACTGTAGAAATAGAGGTTGGTGGTCGACTTGTATTCCGTGCCGCTGCCGGCTAACTGGGGAAAGAATGGATCGGGGGCGCAGGCGACGATCACCGCGCGGGTGGGAATGCGCCGGTCATCGTCCAGTATCACCTCCCGGTCCGTAATGCTCCGAACGGCATGCCCGGTGCGAATTTCCGTTCGCTGGAGCTTACCGGCCAGTTGGCGCGCCACCGCCTGAATGCCTTCCGCCGGCAGAACGGCACTCCCCTGGGCGAACATCTTCAGCACGAAACGGAACATCGCCGCCGGGGTTTCTAACCGCTGCTCGAGGAAGACCCCACCGAAAAAGGGCCGGAAGAAGCGCTCCACGATCTGTTCGCTGAAGCCGTATTTCCAGATAAAGTCGATCGTCGTTTGCTGGGTATACCCGCGAAAACATTCTTCGGGGGTACTGCGCATGAGTTTGAGCCCGAGCTGGGCCAGTCGAATCTTGTCGTTGAGCGTACCGACCGGGGAGAGGGCGGAGCGGAACAGCTGAGCGGGCTCCCGGAGCGGGTCCGCGAACCGGAAGTGCTGCTGCCGCATGTGGACGTGGCCGCCGGGGCGAAAAGCACTGACCTGCAACGCATCCAGGTCCAGGTAGCGTTTTACCTCGGGATACTCGGAGAGCAGAACCTGAAAACCCCGATCGAGCCGGAAGCCGTCGACCTCGTCGGTACGCAGCCGCCCGCCTACTTCCGCTTCGCGCTCGAGCAGCAGTGGGGCATGCCCAGCGGCTTCCAGGGTATGCGCGGCGACTAAACCGGCCGCTCCCCCACCAACGATCACGAACTTGTCTTGGGTCAAAACGGGTTACTTAAGGCTACAAATATGAGAAAAGCGCGGGAAGCGGACGGATTATGCCCGTAGGTTCCGCCGCTCGGCCAGTAAATAGGCGTAGCGGAGGAAGACGCCGTAGGCTAGCACGTAACAAATGACCAAGCCCTCCCGGCCGTCCAGAAAGCCGCCTTTTAGTACGTACTGGTTGAAAAAACGGAAGCCCGGCTTGACCAGCAGGTGGAACAGATTGATGCGCGGGGTGCGGTCAGCCGCGTCTGCCGCCTTCCAACGGGCGTACCGTCTGGTTTTATCCAGAAAGTGGTCGAGATTCTTGAAGGTGTAATGCTCGAGCCTGCCATTGAGTTGGCCGACACGCAAGCCAGCTACCTCGATCTCCTCGTGCACCTGACGGTCGTTGTAGCGCGCCCGGTCGCGGTGGAAAAAGCGCACCACGCGATCGTTGCGCCAGCCGCTGTACCGGATGCGCCGCCCCATGAAAAAGTTGGTGCGGCGAATCCAGTAGGCGTCTTGTAGATCGGGGACGGAGCGGAGGGCGTCAACTTCTTCCCGCAGCTCGGGGGTAACGAGCTCGTCGGCGTCGAGCAGCAGTATCCACTCGTGGCGCGCCCGGGCAATGGCCCAATTCTTCTGGTCCGAAGGCCCGCTGTAGGGCCGCTGCACCAACCGAACGTCCGGGCGGCCGGCCAGCAGTTCCGCCGTGCCGTCGGTACTAAAGCTATCGACGATCTGTAGGTCGTCACTCCACCCTTCCACACTGGCGAGAGAGCGTTCGATAACGTCCGCCTCGTTGAACGTGGTGTAAATGATGGAGAACGGCCGGGGGGTCATCAGCAGGACAATTGCCCCTCGCTGACGGCCCCGTAGGCTACGAAATAAGGGTTACGCAGCACTTGTTTGTTGTAAACGAGCTCCTTTCCCGTTTCGTCGTCAACCAGGTGGCCACCGGCTTCCAGGAGTACGGCGTGGGCGGCGGCGGTGTCCCATTCCATGGTAGGAGCGAGGCGGGGGTAAAGGTGAGCGGCCCCCTTAGCCAGCTCGACGATCTTCAGGGAGCTGCCACGGCTTACGATCTCGGGCTCGGTGAGCTTGTCCATGAAGGCCTGTGTTTCGTCGTTGAGGTGGCTACGGCTGGCGATCACCTTGAGGCCGGGGTCCTGCATGGTGAAGGTCGCGGCGGATATTTTCCCCTGACCGTCCTGAAAGGCCCCCTGGTTTTCGGCCGCGTAGTACAGCTCGTCCGGCACCGGAACGTAGACCGCGCCGAGCACGGGGCGCCCGTTTTCGATGAGCGCGATATTGACGGTGAACTCACCGTTGCGCTTGATAAATTCCTTCGTGCCGTCGAGGGGGTCGACCAACCAGAAGCGGGTATACTGCTCCCGCTCGGAAAAGGGCACGTCCTTGCCTTCCTCCGACACGATTGGTGCCTTCAGCTCCAGCTGCTTAAGGCCGGCCACGATCACCTCGTTAGCGGCCCGGTCGGCTTTGGTGAGCGGGCTGTCGTCCGCCTTTTGCTCCACGCCTAAATCGTCGGATTCGTAAATTTTCAGAATTTCCGCTCCGGCGCGGCGGGTAATTTGCCCAACTTCGCGGGCTAGTTCGAGATAATTGATTTCCATGGCGCTAAGGTAAGGAAGCTATGGGGTTAAGGGGCTAGGGGGCCAAGGCATTCCCCGCACGAGCGAAGCGAGCAGAGCCACCCTTCATCCCTTTACCCCCAACCCCTTTACCCCTTGACCGCCCACTCTAAAAAATCCCCCACCACCTTACCCCAGGTTTCAGGGTCGTGGGTCCCGCCTTCCACCTCGACGTACATCATCTCCTCCTCCGGACGCAGGCCTTTTTCCTGTAGCAGGGCCATGAGCTGCAGCGTATCGTCGATGGAGTCGATGACGCCGTTGTGGTTACGGTCTTCCGTTTCGTCGGCGGTGCCGGCCATGAACCAAAAGCGGTTGGCGATGGCCTTGCGGTGGCGGCGGACGTAGTCGTGCACGATCCGGTTGGCGTCCGGAAGCTTGGGGGTATACGCTTTGCTTCGGTACCAGAGGGAGCCGCTGAAAATCCCGGCCGTCCGGAAGACGCGGGGGTGGTTCCAGGCGGTATCGAAGGCTGACAGTCCGCCCAGGCTGAACCCGGCGATCGCCCGTCGTTCGGCGGTGTGGTAAATGTTATTGTGGTCCTGCAACCAGGGCAGGAGTTCATCGATGAGAAATTGCTGATAGGCCGCCGCGGCGGCACCGTTTCCGGCGTGATCGCGCTTACTGGCCGTACCGTATTCCCGCATCCGGTTGGCGGCGTGGACACCGACTACTAGCGTTGGGGGTAACCGTTTGGTTTTGTACATCCGCTTGAGCCGTTCGCCCAATTGCATGCGGGACAAGTCCTGGCCGTCGTTAAACACCACCAGCGAGAGCAGGCGCCAGGGGGGTACGGCGGGGCGGTAAATCGTCACCAGCACCTCCCGTTGCAGATGTTTGCTGGACAGGGTGTACTCGCGGCGCAGCAGGCCTTTCCGCCGGGAGAAGACGCTGCCCACGATTTGCCGCAAATAGTTTACCGGTTTCACGATCCAAAGGTAGTCGTATTACCGCGGTTTGCTACCTTGACGCCCCTGATTCCCCCCTCCCATGCGCGAAACGTACACCGAGTTTTACTCTCACCACCTGGGCCACAACGTCAAGGTGCTCACTTTCGGCACCCGGGGGTATCCGGTAGTGATTTTTCCCACCACCCTCGGTAGCTACTACGAAGCCAAGGATCGCGGCATGATCGAAGCCGTACGGTGGTTCGTCGAGCGCGGTTTCATCCAGGTATTTTGCCCCGATAGCATCAACAACGCCAGCTGGTACGCCAACATTCACCCCAGGCACCGGCTGGAGCGGCATATTCAATACGACAAATTTCTCGCCGACGAATTCGTGCCCCAGATTCGCTGGAATACCGGTAGCGGCCGCATCGCCTGCGCCGGCATCAGCTTCGGGGGCTTTAGTGCCACCAATTTTGCCTTCCGCCACCCCGAGATGGTGAGCCACCTCTTCAATATGAGCGGCGCCTTCGACATCAAACCCTTCCTCCGGGGCTACTACGACGATAACGCCTATTTCAACAACCCCGCCGATTTTATCGGGGGCGCCAACGATCCCCACCTCTGGAACATGAAAATCGTCCTGGGCACCAGCAACTGGGACATCTGCCTCGATGCCAATCTCCAATTCAGTGAGAAATTGCGCCGCAAGGGCATCGATCACTGGCTGGACGTCCGCGGCGACATCGAGCACGACTGGCCCCTCTGGCTTGACATGTTCCCCCATTACGTCAGCCTTATTTAAAGGGCTGAATTGTTGAAGGACTGGATTAGGGAATGGCTACCGCACGGGGCAGCCCGCCGGCAGACTAGCCTTGCCAGGCGGATGGCGGAGCGCCACACTAGCGAAGCGAGCATTCACGCTGCATTCAGTCCTTCGTTAATTCCCCCATTCACTAATTGATGTAGGGCGCCGTAGCGCAGGAACAACCTTCCCCCGCAAGCCCTTCACCACGCCCCTCCCCCAAGACCTCCTGACCAGCTACAAAAAGCTATTCGCCTATTACCGCACCCTCGGCGAACGGGCCATGGAGCAACTAACCTTCGACGAACTCACCGCGGACGACGACGCCCGCTCCAACAGCATCGCCGTAATCGTGAAGCACCTGGCCGGTAACATGAAAAGCCGGTGGACGGATTTCACGCGTAGCGACGGCTTCAGCCGTCTAGCTGCTTTGTGCGGGGGGTAAGCGCTGACGGGTGTTTTAACTTTTTGGCAGCCAGTCCACTGAAGTGGACGCTACGTAGCGACGGCTTTAGCCGTCAAGCTGCTGCATGCAACTGGGTAAGCGCAGGCGGGTATTCCGTCTTGCTGGCAGCTAGTCCACTGAAGTGGACGCTACGCGTACGTGGCCGTACCGACGGCTTTGACCGAGATCTTGTAGCCAGTCCACTGAAAGGGACATTATGAACTAATAGAGAAAAACTCGATCTGCACCGTATCCTCCACGGCAATACTGAGTAAGGTAGCCGCCCGTCCCAGATTCACCGCGATTTCGAGGTAGCCATCCGAATCAAAACGACACAGGGCCTCCCCCTCCGGCACGTCGTGGTAGCCGAAACTAAGCCCGTCGAGGGGCGGCATGCGTTTGACGAGCAATTGGAAGCCCCGGCCCTCCCCGACGTTTTCGAAGATTTGCCGGGTGATATTGGTGGTGACGTTGTCGAAGCGGTCGACGAAGACCACGGCGCCCCGGATGTAGTTCGGTCCGATCACCGGATGAAAGGCCAGGCGCTCGGTGTAGCGGGTCGAGGGCACCCCGATCTCGTGGAAGGGCTTACGGTGGGTAAGGTGCCCCACGGCGCGGGCGTAGATCTCGCTCAGCGGTGTATCGGCGTCGTAGCCGTCGAGCACGAAGGTCTGGTCGGGAATCTCCCCAAATACCAGGGAGAAGATGCCGTTGTCCGGTGCGATAAAGTAGTGTCCCTCGTGGAAGGCGGCCAGGAAGCGGCCCTTCGGCTGGTAATAGTCGTACACCCGCAGCAGGTGAATGCTGCCCTTCGGAAAGTGCCGCCAGACCTTTTTGAACACGAAGGCGGCCGTTACGATATCGTAGGGAGGGATATCGTGGCTGATGTCAACCAGTGGCAAACCGGGCTGAGCCGACAACAGTCGCGCTTTGAGTCGGGGAAGGTGAAAGTCGGTCCGACCAAAGTCGGTAGTGAGGGTCAGAACGGGCAAGACGGGGGTGGCCACGTGATTAAGATTTGTACAAAGTAAGCGCAGCGCAGCCAAATGTTCGTTATCTACCGGTCCGCCCCCACTCGCCCCCCCTTCACCGAACATCGCCTACCCGACAGCCGGTTATGACCCGAGGACTATTATCCAAAGCATATACACCTTAGGTATTCGCATGCAAATTCGCCCCTACCAATTCCTATTCCTTTTCCTGGTAATCGTTGCACCTGCGTCCGCGCAAATCGAATTAGAACAGGGAAACATCGAGGCACTTACGGACGATATGCCGGTCTGGTCGCGCCCCGGTACGCGCTACCGCAGTCAGAGCCGGGGCCTGAGCGTCCGCTACGAAACCCAGCCGGAATTTTACTGGAACGGCGGGGATGCCATAGGCGGCGGCGAACAGCACGTCACCCACCTCGAGCAATTCACCTTCAAGTTCAAGATCCCGCTACTGAATAAGCCGCGGGTCAAGGCGCTGCTGGGCTACGAATGGGACACCGAGAAGTATTTCTTCGCTAACCCCTACGAAGGCTACGAGAACGAGCAAACGCTCTTTCAGCTCCTCGACGAACGACGGCTGAAGGCGAATAAACTCTCCGCCTACTTTACTTACAGCTTCGACGACCGCTTCTACCTGTCCAGCCGGGTCCGGATGTCCCTCAACGGCGACTACCAGGGCCTGATCGACTTCGGCAGCCTGTACCGCACGTACAGCGCCGCGGTGATCTACGGTAAGAAGGTGAGCATGGACGAGGAGTGGGCGGTAGGCGTCACCTACAGCAACAACAAGGCGCGGCAGATCGCCCTCCCTTTTTTCGTCTATAACCGCACCTGGAACGACCGCTGGGGTATCCAGACGGCTCTCCCCGGCCAGGCCTACCTGCGCCGCAACGTCGGCGAACGCCTGCTTAACAACTTCCTCCTGGGCGCCACTTTCGACAGTAAGTACTACGCCCTGAACACCGACGGCCGCGGCTTTGAAGAGCTCCAGCAGTACTTCCTGCGCAACAACGGGGTACGGGCCATGCTGCAATACGAGCACAACTTCGCCCCCTGGGTGTGGGCCTTCGTCCAGGGCGGCGTGTTTATCCCCTGGCAGACGCGCTTCAACCCGGCCGACGACATCGACCTGGATCTGGAAACGAGCGTGGGAAGCCGCCCCTTCGTGCGGGCGGGGATCTTTTTGGCGCCACCTAAGGATTTGATTAAATAGAAAGACCCCGCCGGGCGGGGCCGACGGGGTCTTTGCATTGGATGCTTTTCCGGATGGATTACCGGATGAAGAGCTTGCGGGCGGTAATGCCCTCGTCCACCCTAACGCGCACGATGTACTGACCGGTAGGCAGATTGCCGCGATCCAAGCGGTAAGAGCTCTGGTTCACCGAAGGAATATAGGCGACTTGCGTTCCTGTAATGGTATACACTACGATATCCCGAATAGGATAAGCTTCCGCCGTCTCCAATCTTACGTAGTCCATCGCCGGGTTTGGCGATAAGGTAAGGCCAACTACATTCGATTCCAGGAGTTCCTCCACGTCCGTAATGCTAGGCGCGCAATCCAAACCGAGGGCCTCACAAGCATGGGGCAGGAAGAAAGCCATAGTGGTGTCGATATAGGCATTGCTTTTTGCTTCGCTGAGATCGGGATTAGTGATCAGGCTATTCTGATGCAATTCGTCGGCGTCAAAGTCCTCATCCCGGTCCACGTTGATCGCCGCGATGGTTTGATCCAACTGCGGTTTGCTGTACCAATCCCAGGGACCAGCCTGAAGACCCGGTAAAATAAAGGGATACATGTTATCGCGACTCAGGGGAATATTTTGTCCCTGGTAATCAATCATGGTATTCTTGAGCTGCGCATTTTTAGCGCTCACGAAAGCCGCCAGGGGACCAAATACCGAAGGGTTGATGCTATCGGGATATGCTACCGTACTCATTACGTCATTTCCTCCGGCCTCATTCGCTTCCCGGACGGCTATGTTCGTACCATGAACATTGACTACGAATTCACGGGTGGTTGGTACAATTACCGGGCCATTAGCAAAGGGAGCGAAGGGATCGGATACGACGTGCAATCCAATGAGTGCGGGCTCGGTATCCTTGCCCTCAATCCAGGTCGTATCTCCGAGGGCACCGCCCATATTCACACCGAGTTGGAAATTAGACGTGTAACCGACGTGATTTGGGGTATTCAGCGGAGCTTCGACCAATCCGAGCGGGTCTCCGCTGGCGGCTTCGTCAACATAGATATTACCGGTTTCGGAGCTAATCCACTTGTCCTGCCGGAGCTCCTCGAAGCGATCCAGGTAGGCCGCCGTATGTACGTTGTATCCGCCGGTTCCCAATCCCCAAACTACCAACTTAGTGGTATCGATGCCATATGGGTTACTGTCCTCGGCCACTGTACTCTTCAACCAGCGGATAGCCGTGTGCGTATCCTGTCCGCCTCTATAGGCCGCGTTGAGCAGCGTGCCCGTGCGGGTATCCTGGTCACCGAAGGGATTCCACCCGGCACGGTAGGTAGCCGGAAAAACGACGTATCCACGGCTAGCCAGGCGGGTAGCTATTTCTACTACCGCACTATCGGTGCGGGCACCCGTCACGCCACCATTCACGTAGGGAGGCAGAAAGCTGCCAGTGTGCATCAGAACAACCGCGGGTCGGCTAGTTGCAGTATCCGCTTCGGGGATGTAGACGTCCGTCAAAAGGTCGACTGCCTGGGGGGTGCCCGTAAGGACGCTGATGTTGTTGCCGTATACGACGTCTTTAGTAACCGCTACGTCGAACATGTCGTCCACGTAGCGCATCTGCGCAGTTACGCTGAGGCCACCACAGAGTGCCAGCCCTAGCAACAGGGTAAATCTTTTTGTCATAGGAATTTCGAGTTGATGAATTGAGAAATGGGCTTTATTTAACGCTTTTGCCAATTGTAAGTAGCGGATATATAAGCAAGCCGGCCGATACGCGGTCCTCCGTATACTTGGAAAACACGATTATCCAGGAGGTTGGAAGCCCCGATCTTGATAATGGTATGAATTGGTTTGATTTCCACGTTGACTTGGGCATCCAACATGCCGTAGCTTTCGATAAAGCCGGTAAATTGGGGGGAGCCCTCAAACAGAAATCCGTCAATCCATTTATAAGTGACGTTAAAGCCAAAGTCCTCCACGGCCGCCCCCAGTTTGAGGGGAACGTTACGACCTGATACGCCAATGTTGTACTTGTGTTCCGGCGTATTGAAGGCCGGGATGATGGGATCGTCGGAAGCCGTATTCAAACGGTTGAAACTGTAATTCCCGTTGAGCACAAAGTAATTGGCAAAATACAGGTTGCTTCCAATGCTGAAACCCTGCGTGGTTACCTGGTCGGTGGCATTTGCCGATACCCGGTATGCCTGAATCCGGCTTGGCAGGTTGGTAGTTGGATCAAATGAGGCATCTGCGCCCAAATTGAAACCGATAAAGTCGTTGTAGAAGCTGTAATAGTACGTTGCGTCAACGTATAGCTTTTCAAATAGCGTCGTTCGCACGCCCGTTTCGAGTGTTCTTACGCGCTCCGGCCGAATCGGGGCCACATCGAACCGTTCCAGTAAATCCAGATTTTGGGCGTTGATTGCTTCCCGTAAACTTTCGATGGTGACCAGGTCATTGAAGCCGCCGAGATTACCAATCAGGATGGCGCGGCCAACGTTGTAGAAAAGGTATTGGTCAGCAAGCGTAGGATTCCGAATAGCACTGCTAAAACTTAGGCGGAATGTCGTCCGCTCGTTTGGCGTGTATACCGCCGAAGCGGCGGGACTGAAGAGAAGGTCAAAGTTTTCATTCTTATCGGCGCGCAAACTGGCACTCAGGCGGTACCGGCTATTTAGCGTGAAGGTTCCGCCTCCGTACGCTCCCACTTCCCAGTTGGTGATTTTTCTGCCCATGGTGTCAAGCAGGATGCTCCCTCGGCTATTGGGAGTGTAGCGTCTTCCGTTGGCTCCGACCGTTAGCGACAGTTCGTTCTGAGATGATTCCGGCAGCACGCTTTGCCACTGCTTTTCCCCGTGAGCGTGATAGAGTGCCGACTTGTCAAAGAACCTGGTGCCTCCGTCCGTAGGTAGGCGGCCCGTTATATCGTCAAAAGCTTGCTCGAATCGCTCCGACCCGGGTTCGTAAAAGTCCTGCGTATTGAAAAAGGGATCACCGGTATTGGCGAAGGCTTGAGCTTCATCGTGTCCCTCCACCAAAATTTGCTGAATCTCCTCCTGACTGAAAAATTGGTTTCGGGCCGACCGTAACCCGTCCGGATCACCGATATAATCAATGCTCCGCGGGTAGTCGTCTCGGCCGGTAAAACGGGACTGTACCGAGCCTTGCCAATAATTTATGTAGGGAGATTGCCATTGCTCAAGAGGCGCGGCTCGGTTCTGCAACCGCAAAGCAGTGAAGTACGGGTCATAGCTCTCGCCCGCATCCTCGTGGGTGACATATGCACGGATGAAAAAATCGTCGCGATTCCGGAGCTCGATCCGGTGCTGAAAGAACTGAATACCACGAAGACTGAAGCGGTTATCTCCCTGGTACACCGTAGTTCCCGTGCTATAATTGCTAGCTAATATCAGCTCGGAACTTTCAAGCGTTTTACGGGGGTTCAACCGAAAGTGGAAGGCTGCTCCCGCTTTTAAATTCTCGCTATCGTAATCCACCAAATCGATTTCCTTATAGCCCCGGCGGTGAACGATTCCGATACCGGGAATGCTACTACGCTGAAAATCCAGCGCCGAAGCGTACTCATCCCCGTACACATTGACGGCATCGTACCCCCCGGGGTTATCGGCGGATGCGGGACTATCATAAACCGCATCATAATTATCCGCCACCCAGTCATCCGCCCGGAACCCAAACAGGTTGAGCTTATAGGCGAACCAGGGTTGCCCTTCCTCATTATTGATTGCCTGCGCCCACCGCACGCCCCCCTCGATCAAATTACGCTCGGCCACCTTGATCTGGGCCGACAGCCCCTGCTGCAAAAACGGATCCTTCGTCTCGATGGCGATCACCCCGTTAAAGGCGTTCGGACCGTAGAAGGCCGAAGAGGCCCCCACCACCAGGTTCACCCGGTTCACGTCCAGTTCGGAGGCGCCGAGGAAGTTACCCAGGCTGAAGTTCAGCCCCGGACTCTGGTTATCCACCCCATCGATGATCTGCAGGGAGCGCACGGGGTTCGTGCTGTTGAAGCCCCGGGTGTTCACGATCTTGAAGCCCAGGCTGGCGGCCGTCAGGTCCACGTCCTTCAGGCTACCCAGCCCGTCGTAGAAGTTAGCGGCCGCCGTTTCCTTGATCGCGATGGCATCCAGGGTTTCCACCGTCAGCGCAGCCTGTTGTTGCTTCTCACTGATCCGACGCCCGCGCACCTCCACGACTTCCGTGGTCACCGCGTCGTCGCCGAGGCGAATGGTGAGCTCCTGGTCGGCATCCGTGACTTCCACTTCGGTAGGAGCGTAGCCCAGGTAAGAAAATTGCAGGATGGCGGGTAAGCCGGATACGGTAAGTTCCCAGTTTCCGTCCAGGTCGGTGACGGTGCCCGTAGTGGTGTTTTTTACCAACACACTGGCCCCGATCAGCGGATCGCCGTTGTTGGCATCCAGTATCGAACCTTCCAGGGTGACCTGAGCCGCCAGTCGGCCGCACAGCAATAAACAGACGGCGAGAAAACAAATGGTACGCCTCATATAGGTGGTGTAGGGCGAAAGGCTTCGCAGCAAGATCGAACTAAAAATTCCGTAATTTCTACGGATTAAGCTCACAATTTAGTGAAATTTCGCTGTCTCTCTATTTTTTAACTAATTTTCATCGGCGGATCGCAGGTGTAGCGTCAACCATCAGCCCCCTGCAAATCCCTTCCCATCTCCCCGAACCAGGCCCCCGCACCGGATAACCCCAGGACGGAAAACCCAGTCTTTTAAACAGGCTCCCACCTGCCGAAGCCAGCAACTAAAAGACTACCCGACTAAAAGACTAAAAGACTACCCGACTAAAAGACTACCCACTACCAAGATGGCGAAGCCAGCGACTAAAAGACTACCCGACTAAAAGACTACCCCCTACCCCCCTACCCCCTAAAAGACTACCCCCTACCAAGATGGCGAAGCCAGCGACTAAAAGACTACCCGACTAAAAGACTACCCCCTAACCCCCCTACCCCCTAAAAGACTACCCCCTACCAAGATGGCGAAGCCAGCAACTAAAGGACTACCCGACTAAAAGACTACCCCCTACCCCCCCTACCCCTAAAAGACTACCCGACTATTATCCGTACCTTCGCGCGTCCTTAATTATGCAGGAGCTCAAGGAACATATCGACAAGCAGCGCTTACCCCATCACGTAGGCGTGATCATGGACGGCAATGGCCGCTGGGCCCAGGGCAAAGGGAAGCCCCGGGTCTTCGGTCACCACAGCGCCGTGGAAGCCGTTCGCGCTACCGTGGAAGCCTGTGCCGAGCTCGGCGTTGGTTACCTGACTCTGTACGCCTTCAGCACCGAGAACTGGAGCCGCCCGGAAATGGAAGTTGGTGCGCTGATGCAGCTACTGGTGGATACCATCGGCAACGAAATGAAGATGATGCTCGACAATGGCATCCGGCTTGCCACCATTGGCGATACCAGCGGCCTGCCCGAAGCCACCCAGCAGGCCCTTCGCTTCGGCATCGAGCAGACCGCCAACGGACACGGCATGACGCTCATCCTGGCGCTCAACTATAGCGGTAAGTGGGACGTGGCCCGCGCCGCCCGGCAACTGGCCCTGGAGGTAAGTGCCGGCCGGCTCGATCCCGCTGCCATCGACGAAGGCGCACTGAGCAATCGCCTGAGCACCCACGCTTACCCGGACCCCGAGCTGATCATCCGCACCAGCGGGGAGCACCGGCTCAGTAACTTTTTTCTCTGGCAGGCGGCCTACGCCGAATTCTACTTCAGTCCGGTCTTCTGGCCTGAATTCCGGAAACCCGACCTGTACGCCGCAATCGTCGATTTTCAGCAAAGAGAACGACGATTCGGCCGAACCAGTGAACAACTTAAGCAGCCGACCAACCCCTGAGCGTTGGCACCCATCCTTACCCCGATGGCCGGTCCACCACCGGCAAACCGATATAGCATGAGATTTAGCCTTTTCTTTCTTTGCCTCGCTTTCGGCTGTCTGACGACGCTCACCGCCCAGACTGACTCCCTGAACCTCCCCGTCTACGACTACTCCGAACCCCAGGAGTACGAAATAGGTGGCATCAAGGTAGAAGGAGCCTACTTCGCCGAAGAGAATGCCATCATCGGCGTTACCGGCCTCAGCGTTGGTCAGGACATCCGGGTTCCCGGTCCTGACATCCCCCGCGCCATCAAAAATCTGTGGCGGCTACGGCTATTCACCAACGTATCCATCGAAGAGGAAAAAACGATCGGCGACGTTATCTTTCTTATCGTCCGCGTCGAAGAGCGCCCCCGTTTCCTTCGCCACAGTTTCACCGGTGCCAAACAGGGCCGCCACGACGACCTGAACGAAGAAGTCAATAAATACCTCGTTCGGGGAGGCATCGTTACCGAAGACGCCAAGGTGAACGCCGCCGAAGCGGTCCGCGGGTACTACGTGGAAAAAGGCTACCTCGACGCCACCGTAACCGTAGAGGAAATCGCCGATACCAGCCGGGCGAACTCCGTGCGCCTCGTCTTCGACGTCAAGCGCAACGACCGGGTCAAGATCGCCGAGATCAATATCATCGGCAACGACGCCGTCAAGGAACGGAAGCTTCAGAAGCAGATGAAGGAGACCAACGAAAAGCGAAAGCTTTTTAAAGGCTCCAAATTCCAACCCGAGCTCTACGAGGACGACAAGGACGCGATGATCGCCTACTACAATACCCTCGGCTACCGCGACGCCCGCGTACTCAACGACAGTATCTACCGCAATGATGACGGCGAACTGGTCCTGGATATCCGGATCAACGAAGGGAACCAATATTATTTCCGCAACATCACCTGGAAAGGAAACTCGATTTACGACAATGAGACCCTGGCCCAGGTGTTGGGTATCGAGCGGGGGGATGTCTACAACGAGGAAGAATTACAGACGCGCCTGAGTTTCAGTCAGGACAATGCCGACGTGTCTTCCCTTTACATGGACAACGGCTATCTCTTCTTCAATGTAGACCCCATTGAAGTAGCCATCGAAGGCGATTCCATCGACCTGGAAATGCGCATTTTCGAGGGCCCGCAAGCGACCATCGATAAAGTGGTCATCAACGGCAACGACCGCACCCACGAGCACGTCATCCGCCGGGAACTCTTTACCCGCCCCGGCCAGAAGTTCAGTCGCTCCGATATCATCCGCTCCCAGCGCCAGATCATCGGCCTCGGTTACTTCAACCAGGAAACCCTCGGCATCGAAACCCCGGTCAACCCCGACCGCGGGACGGTGGACATCATCTACACCGTTGAGGAGAAGCCCAGCGACCAGCTGGAACTCAGCGCGGGCTGGGGCGGTCAGCGTGGCGTGATCGGCACCCTCGGCGTGACCTTCAACAACTTCAGCCTCCGCAACCTCTTCAACAGGGAAGCCTGGCATCCCCTGCCGCAGGGTGACGGTCAGCGGCTGAGCCTCCGTGCCCAGACGAACGGTAAGTTCTACCAAAGCTACAATGCCAGCCTCACCGAGCCCTGGCTGGGTGGCAAGCGACCGACATCGCTGTCCGTATCCGCCTTTTACAATAAGTACGACTTCGGCACCGAGGCGGTCCCCCGCAAGCTGATCATTCAGCAAGCCGCCGTCAGCCTGGGTACCCGCCTGCGCTGGCCCGACGACAACTTCGTCTTCCGCACCGGTATCAACCTGCAGACGCTGGCCCTCAACAACTGGACGGAACTCTTCGTGACCGACCAGAACGAAACGGTAACTACCGGCAACTACAACAACTTTAGCCTTCAGTTCTCGCTGTCGCGCAATACGGCCACCGATCCCATCTATCCGAAGCAGGGCTCCAACATCGAACTCTCGCTGCAGGCTACTCCGCCCTACCGGAAATTAGGCATTCGTGACGATCCCAATCTGTTGGAAGACGTGGAAGACCGCTTCCGCTTTGTGGAATACCACAAGTGGCGACTCAATGCCGAATGGTACACCCCCATCTCGCGGGACCAAAAGCTCGTACTGAAAACACAGGCAAAAATCGGCTATCTCGGTAGCTACGACGATGCCGTCGGCGTTAGCCCTTTCGAACGCTTCCAGCTCGGTGGCGACGGGGTAAACAACCAGCAGTTTGCCTTCGCCGGCGTCGATATCGTCAGTCTCCGTGGCTACGAAATCGAAGACTTGCCCAACAACTTCATCACGACGCAAAGTGGCGGCGTTCGCAAGATTGCCACGCCCATCTTTAGCAAGTACACCGTAGAACTCCGCTACCCGCTGAGCCTCAACCCCTCCAGCACCATCTTCGTGCTTGCCTTCGCCCAGGGTGGTAACGCCTGGCGTACGGCCCGTGACTTCAACCCCTTTGACCTGAAACGGAGCGTGGGTGTTGGCGCCCGGGTGTTCCTTCCCATGTTCGGTACGCTCGGCTTCGACTGGGGCTATGGCTTCGATAAGGATCCGAACCTCTCGGAGAACGGGAACCTGAGTACGTTCAACATCGTGCTTGGCTTCGAACCGGAGTAGGTAGTACGGTAGAGTGGTAGTCGCTTGCTTCGTAAGCGGAGTGGTACGGTAGAGGGCTATTCGGCTGCGACTAATGGTATCCTGCAGCGTTTGTCTCGTCTACTACCGTATTACCCCGGATGCCGAAGGCAACCGACTACCTACTACCGTACTAGCGACCGCAGGGAGCCACTACCCCGGATGGCGAAGCCAGCCGACTAAGGAACTACCTTACTAACAGCGACCGCAGGGAGCTCTACCGTACTATTCCGGATGGCGAAGCCAGCCGACTGACTAAGTACTACCGTACTACTAAAGCGTTCCCCGCAGCTCCTGCTCCCGCTCAATAGCTTCAAACAGCGCCTTAAAGTTTCCTTTACCGAAGCTGGTAGCTCCTTTCCGCTGGATGATCTCGTAAAAGACCGTCGGGCGACTGCCGATGGGGCGGGTGAAGATCTGGAGCAAATAGCCCTCGTCGTCCCGGTCGACCAGGATGCCAAGCTCCCGTAGCGGCTCGATCGATTCGTCGATCTCCCCTACCCGATCCAGTAGGGTGTCGTAGTAGGTGTCCGGCACGCGCAAGAACTCTACACCGCGGTTCCGAAGTTGGGTGACGGTATCGACGACGTTATCCGTAGCCACTGCGATGTGCTGGATGCCGGGCCCTCCGTGAAATTCCAGGTATTCTTCAATCTGCGATTTCTTCAGTCCCGGCGCCGGCTCGTTGATTGGGAATTTGATGCGGCCGTTACCGTTCGACATCACCTTGCTCATGAGGGCGGTATACTTGGTGCTGATGTCCTTGTCGTCAAAGCTGATGAGCTGCTTGAAGCCGAGCACGTCGGCGTACCAGTCCACCCACTTATTCATTTGCCCTTCGTCAACGTTGGCGACCATGTGGTCCACGTACTTGAGGCCTACGGGTCCGGGGCGGTATTCCGGTTCCCAGGCAACAAACCCGGGCAGGAAGACCCCCTCGTAGGCGGACCGCTCAACGAAGACATGGACCGTGTCCCCGTAGCTCTTGACGGCGGAACGTACCACGTGACCTTTGTCGTCCTGCTCCTGAAGAGGTTCGAAGTAAGATTCCGCTCCCCGCTCAATGGCGGTCGTGTACGCCGCGCGCGCATCATCCACCCAGAGCGCCACGGTGCGGACCGTATCCCCGTGGCGATCGATCAATTCGCCGATGTCGGTACCGGGCTTTAGGGGCGTGGTAAGCACCAGTCGGATCTTGTCCTGCACCAGGACGTAAGATTCCCGGTCCTTGATACCGGTGCTCAGTCCGGAATACGCCAGCGGCTGAAAGCCCATCGCGGTCTGGTAGAAATGGGCCGATTGCCGGGCGTTGCCGACGAGCATTTCGAAGTAGTCCGTCCCGTTCATCGGAAAGGCATCGGTGGAAACTTGGGGCGAGGTATGCGGGGCGGTCTGGGTCATGATCGAATATTTTATTGCTTTGACAACTATTGCTAACGCAAATCTAGTCCGGGTGGTTGTAGTGGTCAAGTGGCCTGGTGTTAAGATAGGGGGTTTAGGGCCTTTGGATTTCGGACCCCGCTGTGTGGGTACCCCCGCGCGATCTGCGGTTCATTTTCCAGCGTGCAGCGAGCAGCCCTATCCAGCGAATACCATCCGCGTTGCATTCCACCCCCTACCCGTCGGCAGATTAGCTCCGCCGGGCGGATGACTGATGCCCACCCGCCCTTCGTACCTTGTACTTTGTCCTTCAAACATCGTACGTAAAAATGCTCCTAAAAACCCGCGGCATTATCTTCCGCTCCGTCAAATACGGGGAGTCGTCCCTCATCCTGGAGGTATACACCGAGGAGCGGGGTATCCGGAAGTACATCGTCAGCGGAGTTCGTAAAGCCCGCAGCAGCACGCCGGCCAGTAAGCTGCAACTCATGAACCTGGTCGAGCTCATCGCCTACGAGCGACCGGGCAAGGACATGACCCGCATCAAGGAGGTCCGCCCTTCCCTCATCTATACCCGTATTCCCTTCGAGGTGGAGCGCGGCACCATCGGCCTGTTCATGCTGGAAGTAGCGCGCAACAGCATCCGGGAGTCAGAAGAGAACCCCGCGCTGTTTCAATTCCTCCACGAAGCTTTTGCTTTCCTCGATACCACCACCGGCCCCACGGTCAATATACACCTGCACTTCCTCCTCGAACTGACCGCCCACCTGGGTTTTCTCCCCTCCGGCAACTTTTCCGTCGCCAGCCCGATCTTCGACCTGAAAGAAGGCCAGTTCATCGGCAGTTTTCCCGGCCACACCGAGTATCTGGACGAAAAGCGCAGCGCTCTTATGTACCGGCTGCTCCACGCCGAGCGCCACGAACTGAAGGATATCGCCACCACCCGCGACGAACGGAGCGGACTCCTCACCGACCTGCTGCGCTATTACCACTACCATATCGAAGGAATGCGGGAGATCAATTCCCTGCCCATCCTCCGTCAGGTCATGGCCGGTAAGCAATGATCTATCTTTGCCGCTATGCGATCCCGCACCCCTTACGCCATCGCTAGTTTGCTCGTTGCCGCCTTGCTGGCTTACCGGATGTATGCCCTGACCGTGCAGGAGGAGTTGTGGGGCTACCTGCCACTCTTTTTGTATCTGGCCATCTGGGCGGGCGTAAGCCTCTTGGCTACCCGCCGCGCCACCGCCGAAGCGAACCGCCGATTCCTCCTGTCGACGGCCACCGGCGTGCTGCTCGGCATCGGCTTTCCCGGCTACCTGCCCGTTCCGTTGTTGCTACTCGTGGCCTGGGTCCCCCTCTTACTGATTCAACGAGAGACTACCCGCATACCCACCGTCTTCTGGCACGGCCTCAACGCCTTCCTCCTTTACAATATCCTGGCCACCTTTTGGGTCACCAATACCGCCTTCTTCGCGGGCGTCTTCGCCGTTGTGGCCAACAGCTTGCTGATGTGCATTCCCTGGCTGCTGTTTCACTGGACGAGCCGGATGTCGCCCCGCGTCAGCTACCTGGCCCTGATTGCCTTCTGGCTGTCGTTCGAGCACTTCCACTACAACTGGTCGCTCAACTGGCCCTGGCTCACCCTCGGCAATGGTTTCGCCGAGTTCCCCTCGCTGGTACAGTGGTACGAGGTCACCGGCGTACTCGGCGGCAGTGCCTGGGTTCTGGCGGTCAACTGGTTGGCCCTGCGGGTTTACCTGGCTCCCCGACCGCGCAGGTTTCCCATTTACCTCACCCTGGCGGTCATCCTTCCCCCGGGCATCTCCCTGGTTCGCTATTTTACCTATACGCCGCCGCCGGGGGAAACGATCCGGGTCAGTGCCATCCAGCCCAATTTCGAGCCCCACTACGAGAAGTTTACTCTCGCCGGGGAAAGCCAGTTGGATGTTTTCCTGCGATTGAGCCAGGCCGCCCTCACGGCATCGGACGGGCCGGTAGACTACCTCGTTTTTCCGGAGACCAGTTTCTCGGACGTAGATGAATCGGTTCCCCTTCGTTCTCCCGCGCTCGCCGCCCTACAAAACGAATTGCCCGCCGGAAAGCTCCGCTACCTGATTACCGGGTATGCCGGCTACTACCGTTTCCTCGCCGATGAGCCCTACTCCGAGGCCGTCCGCTTCTACCCCGCCCGCGACGGGGGCGAAATCGCCGTGGAGCGGCTCAATGGCGCCCTCCAGCTTGACCTCCGCACGGGAGATTTTCAGACTTACCGCAAGGGCGTTTTCGTACCGGGCGCGGAAAGCTTCCCCTTCCGGAAAGTGCTTTTTTTCCTCGAGCCGCTCGTCAACAGCCTCGGTGGCAGCGTGGCAGGCTACGGTACCCAGTCCGATCGCACTCCCCTCACCGGGGAACAGGCCGCGATTGCCCCGGTCATCTGCTACGAGAGCGTCTTCGGCGAGTATTTCACCGGCTACGTACGGGAAGGTGCCCAGGCGGCCTTCGTGATGACCAACGACGGCTGGTGGGATAACACCGCCGGCCACCGCCAACACCTCTGGATTGCCAGTTTGCGGGCCATCGAGACGCGCCGCCCGATCATGCGCTCGGCCAATATGGGCGCCTGCGCCTTCATCGACCAGCGCGGTCACATCGACGGCAGGACCTACTACGACGAACGCGGCTACCTTAACGGCACGCTGCGGCTCAACGACGCCATCACTCCCTACGTCCGCTTCGGTGACCTGACCGCCCGCGTCGCTATGCTACTGGCCGTCATGGCGGTGCTTTCAAACCTCTCCCGTACGCTAAGGCGCCGCGCGGGGGCGTTGCAGGATTGATATGCGCCTCCCCCTGTTCACGCTGGCCCTTCTGTTCTCTTTTTGCGCCGGAGCGCAGGAGCAGGGCGCCTGGCAGCTGGAAATCCTCGCCACCGACTTCGATCAACGCAACCGGCAACCCGACACGTTTCAGGATAGCCTGGCCGTACTCGAATACTTGGAAACGTGGCAACTCGACAGCCGGGAAGCCGCCTACTGGGAAGCATCCGTGGACAGCCTCTACATCAGTGATACAAGGCAACTCACCGCCGTGCTGCACCGGGGGCCCCGCTACGGCTGGGGCCAGCTTACGCTACCCGCGAATGAGGATGTCCGCGGCTGGGCGCGTCGCGCGGGATTCCGGGAACGGCGCTTCGGCGGGGGGCGTCGCTTATCTCCGGAGGCCTGGTCGGCGGTGCGCGACAGCCTGATCTCCCGGGCCGGCGCGGACGGCTATCCCTTCACCTCCGTTGCGCTGACCGACATCGAATGGAGCGCGGAGGGCGCGCTGTCGGGTACGGTGGATGTACGAACCGGTCCGCTGATCCGCATCGGTGACGTCCGGGTGCCGGAAGAGGTCAAGGTGCGGAAAGTATTTTTGGAGCGGTACCTGGGCTTGGTACCGGGGGAGCCCTATAGCCAGCGCCGGATCCGCCGGTTGCGGGAACGGCTCGCCCAGCTGCCCTACGTCACGGTGGAAGGCGAACCTACTATCAGTTTCCGCGACAGCCTGGCCTACATCGACCTGCCCCTGCGCCGGCGGGCGGCTAGTCGGTTCGATTTCGTAATCGGGGTGCTGCCGAATAGCAACCAAACCGATAAACTGCTCATCACCGGCGAGCTGAACGGGGAGCTGTACAACGGCTTCGGGCAGGGGGAGCGCATCGCCGCCCGCTTCGAGCAGCTTAAACCCCAAACCCAGGAACTCCAGGTGGGCCTGGAATACCCCTTCCTCTTCGGATTGCCGTTCGGCTTCGAGGGGGAGCTGGAACTCTACCGCCGCGACACCTCCTTCCTTAACCTCAATTGGCATCTGGCGGCTACCTACCTCCGCGAGGGCAACGACCGACTCTCCGCCTTCTGGGAGCAGCGGCGGACCATCGTGCCGGGCATCGACAGTGCCCGCTTGGTCAATGGCGTGCTACCGGACACCCTCGGGGTCAACCGCTCCTTCTTCGGATTGCAACTGCGGCGTACCCGGACGGACCGGCGCTTCAGTCCGCGACGGGGTTACGCGATCGACATCAGTGGCGCCGCGGGTTTCCGACGGCTCCGCAACCTTGACTTCGGCGGGGACGTGGCCGATAGCCAGACCCAACGTAGCACCCAGTTCCAGATCGATGCCGCCCTGGATTTCTACTTCGACCCCCTGGCGGGTACGGTGGTCTATCTGGGTTTTCGGAGCCAGGCCCTGATTGCTTCCCAGTCGGTATTGTCCAACGAGCAGTTCAGGATCGGCGGGGCACGCTTACTACGGGGTTTCGAGGAGCAGGAACTCTTCGCTACCGACTACCAATTGCTGACCGCGGAGTTTCGTCTGCTACTCGGGGAACGCGCCTTTCTCTACACCTTCCTCGACGCCGCCCGCCGAAACTACCGGACGGTGAAGCAGCCCGATGCACCCGTCGATTATCCGATCGGCTTCGGAGCCGGGGTGAATTTCGATACGCGGGCGGGGATTTTTGCACTTAGTCTGGGACTAGGCCACCGGGATAGCGATGGCAATCGCCTGGATCTGGGAGCGCCTAAGGTGCATTTGGGGTACGTTAGTGTGTTTTGACGCTGGTTTCGTCCACTCCGCTGGGGGTCGTTACTGATTAGTGTAGCCCGTAATCCGTATTGAGCTCGACTACAAGCCAGAAACCGGGTACTTCCTGGTCCGCCGAGCGCTAGCTCGCCTGCCCAGGAAGCCAAACTTGATATCATGGTAAGGTTCTAATCCGCTTCGGCATACAAACTCCGCTACACTCCGTTCGGCGGACGAAGCTAAAAGGTAACCACCAGCGGCAACCGGGCCTGGGGCTCCTGCATTTGGGTCATGTCCTTGAGCAGGCGGAAATATTCGTAGTTCTTGGCGCCGAGCTGGGCCTTGACCATTTTCGATACCACCTGATTCTCATCCGACTCGCCCATAAGTTCGTCCAGGAAGGCTTCCCAGGCGGGCTTGGTGCGGGGGTAATGGGCTACATCGAAATCATCTTCGATGTTGGCCAGGCGGGCGGCGGCGGCGATGGCATCTTGGAGGTTACCGAAGTCGTCGATCAGACCGATCTCCCGGGCCCGGATGCCGGAGTAGACCCTTCCCCCGGCCAGTTGACGGACCTGCTCGATCGGTAGGTTACGGCCGTCGGCCACCCGCTGCAGGAAGGTCTCGTAGATGGCTTGGGTACGCTGGTTCAATAACTGCTTTTCCTCCTCGCCCAAGTCCTGGAAGGGACTGAAGGCATTGGCGTTGCGGGCGGTATTGACGGTGTCGAAGTTGATGCCGATCTTGTCTTCCATCAATTCCTTCACGATCGGGAAAGTGAGAAAAACGCCAATCGACCCGGTGATGGACGTAGGCTCCGCGAAAATGCTGTCGGCCGCGGCGGCGATGTAATACCCTCCACTGGCCGCGTAGTCGCCCATACTCACCACCACCGGTTTGCCGGCCGCTTTGAGCTGTTCGAGGGCGTACCAGATATTCTCGGAGCTGCTGGCGCTACCACCCCCGCTATTGACGCGCAGCACCACCGCCTTCACATCGTCGTCTTCGGCCAGTTTTTCGATTTCGTTGACGTACTTTTTGTCCCCGATGCTGCCCAGCTCGCCGGCGCCATCGACGATGCTGCCTTCGGCGACGAGCACCGCTACCTCAGCTTCGCCACCGTCGAGTTTCTCGAGGCGGGCGCTGAAGTACTTGTCCAGACTGATCGTCTCCAGGTTTTCGTCGTATTCGAAGCCGACCTTATCGTGCAAGAGTTCGTCGATCTCGGTCCGGTGGCGGATGCCGTCGATCAGGCCGGCGGCGACGGCCTGCTCGTCCTTCCAACCCGTCATCTCGTTGGCCGCCCGGTAGAGCGCCGCGGGATCGACACGGCGGCTCTCGCTGATGTCTGCGAGCATGACCGAGAAAAGATCCTGCAAAAACTCCTTCGTCTGCTCCCGGTTCTCGGGGCTGATGCTGGTACGGCGTAGGGGCTCCGTGGCGCTTTTGTAGTCGCCGGCGTAAAAGATCTCGAAGCGGATGCCGGCCTGGTCGAGGGCGTTCTTCAGGAACGGAATTTGGGTTCCCAGACCGCGAAAATCCACCACGCCGAGGGGGCCGAGGTATACTTCGTCGGCCACGCTGGCGAGGTAGTACGCACTTTGGGTATAGAAGGGAGAATAGGCGACTACGAATTTGCCGGATTCCTTGAACTTCACGATGGCTTCCCGTAGGCTGCGCAGCGTGGTAAAGGAGACGCCGGCGGGCTCGTTACCCAGGTAGATCCCTTTGATGTCGTCGTCTTCGCTCGCCTCCTCGATGGCCCGGAGTACATCGTGGAGCCCGAGGGGTTCCTCGCCCCGGAGGGAGGCAAAGGGGTCGGCGTCGGCCAGGTTGCCGGTGAGCTCCGGGAGGCCGTCGAGCTGAATCGTCAGAATCGAGTTGGCGCTTACGGTCGGTTGCTCCTCAACGGAAGAGGCGAGCCCCGTGACCACCGCCGAGCCAATGAGTACCAGAACGACCAGGGCAACTAGCGTACCTAAACAGGAACCGAGTAAAATTTTCAGGAAATTGGACATACCAGACGTTTACGTGCTAAAAGCGAAAGTTCCGAAAGAACGGAACCGACTATCCGGAGGTTAGCCGTTTTTCGATGAACGGGGTAAGAAAATAGACTTATACCACCTTCCGTACCTTTGCCACCATGATGATGGACCCCCGGGAGCTGCGAATCGATGATTTCGATTACTCCCTGCCCGACGACCGAATCGCCCGCTATCCGCTCCCGGACCGGGCGGCCGCAAAGTTACTGCACTACCGCGAAGGCACGGTCACCGACCGCCACTTTCGCGAGCTGCCTGATCTGTTGCCCGCCGGCACCCTGTTGGTCGGAAATAGCACGCGGGTCATCCACGCGCGGCTTTATTTCCCCCTGCCCACCGGTCGGACCGTGGAAATCTTCTGCCTCGAACCGCTGCGCCCCGTAGATTATGCACTTTCGCTGTCAGCTACCCAAGGTGCCGTCGAGTGGAAGTGCCTTATCGGCGGCAACCGACGCTGGAAGAGCGGAAGCATTTCCCTGCCGGTACACCAGGCCGATGACACCTTCACCCTTGTCGCCGAGCGGCTGGAACGTACCGACGACACCTTCACGGTTCGCTTTACTTGGTCGGGCCCCCGGGAACTCAGCTTTGGCGAGCTGCTGGAAGCGGCGGGCACCATACCCCTACCCCCTTACCTGGGCCGCGCCGCGGAGGGAGAGGATCACCACCGCTACCAAACGGTTTTCGCCGAACGGGAGGGTTCGGTGGCGGCCCCCACGGCCGGACTTCACTTTACCCCGCAGGTCATGGAGGGGTTGGTGGATCGCGAGGTGGATTTTCGGACACTCACCCTACACGTAGGTGCCGGCACCTTTAAACCCGTCTCGGCCCCCAACCTGGGCGGCCACGTGATGCACCGGGAGTACTTCAGCGTATCCATCGAGCTCCTTCACCGCCTGGAAGCACAGCTGCGCGCCGGGCGACCAATCGTCAGCATCGGCACCACCAGCATGCGCTGCCTGGAGAGCTTATTTTATCTGGGAGCCCGTGGTATGACGGAGGGCAACTGGGAGAACGAATTGGGTCAGTGGGTGGCAACGGAAGCCAGCGTTTCCCGAACGGACGCGGCACCCGCGCTCGCCGCCCTGATCCATCATTTGGAAATGACGAACAGCGAGAGCTTCACCGGTTACACCCAGTTGATGCTGACCCCGGCGGCCCGGCCCCGGATCGTAGACGGGCTGATCACGAACTTTCATCAGCCGCGCTCCACCCTGTTACTCCTGGTGGCCGCCATGGTGGGCGATGCCTGGAAGGACATCTACCAACACGCCCGGGAGACGGATTACCGCTTCCTCAGCTACGGTGACAGCAGCTTACTGTGGCGGCGGAGCGCTGGTGCGTAGCAAGGTGACCAACCGCTGGACCGTATCGGCGCTCATCCGGATAATCAGCGAATCGACCGTCAGTTTTTCGATGGCGACCACCCGTTCCGGGTTAGTGGGCTGCGTGGTATCCTGGGCGAAGAGATACCCCGCTTCCGTCCGGTACGTACCAGCTTCACTGTAGCGCAGGGTAGAGGTAAACTCGTAGCGGTCATCGGCGCGAAAATCGAAGGTGATCTCCCGCGGATCCAGTTTGAGGCTATCGCCGTCCTCGGTGACTAACGCCCCCTGCCACTCCCCCACCAGGAGGTCGGTTTCCTGCTCACAGTGTAACAGGAGTAAAGCGAAAAAACAAAGAAGCGAAAGTCGGACCAAGGCGGAATGATTAGTGGGTGACACCGATATTAAACAGCGACTCAATTACGATGAAGGCTGCCGCACCGGCGGCAAAGCCGACGAATGCCAGCCAGGCGATCTTTTTGAAGTACCAGATGAAGTCGATCCGCTCCATTCCCATGGCGGCGACGCCGGCGGCCGAACCGATAATCAGCATACTACCACCGGTACCGGCACTGTAGGCGATAAAGTGCCATAGCCGGGCGTCAATCGGGTAATTATTGAGGTCGTACATCCCCATGGAGGCGGCTACGAGGGGAACGTTGTCAATGATCGCCGACAGGAAGCCGAGAATGATAATCACGATGTCTTCGTTGGGGATTACCGCCCGGAGGCTTTCGGCAACCGCCCGCAGGGCGCCGACGCCGTTAACGACGATGGTTTCCAGCGCGGCTACTGCCATGAGGATACCGAGGAAGAAGAGGATCGACGACATCTCGATGCGGCTCAGGGCGTTATGGGCCGAGTATTTCACTTTACGCTCCTCGGTGAAGTCTTCCTCCGGGTGGATGTATTCGGAAACCAGCCAGACCACCCCGAGGCTCAGCATCATGCCGAGGTAGGGCGGAAGGTGAGTGATGGTCTTGAAGATGGGGACGAAAACGATCATGCCTAGTCCCAGGAAGAGCATCGTCTTACTGGAAAGGAGCCGTTCCCGGTCCTGTTCTTCTTCCTGTTCCTCCGTCAGGGTGATTTCTCCCTGGAAGGGCTTGAGGAAGCTGGCGATTAGGAAAGGCAGCGCGAAACAGATGAGGGAGGGAACGATAAGGAATTCCATCAGTCCGGCGGTGCTGACGCGCTTGCCGATCCACAGCATGGTGGTGGTCACGTCGCCGATCGGCGACCAGGCACCTCCGGCATTGGCCGCGATCACGATCAGGGCCACGTACCAGATGCGTTGATCCCGGTCGGGTACGAGTTTGCGGAGGAGGGTGACCAGAACGATGGTAGCGGTCAGGTTGTCGATAATGGCGGAAAGGACGAAGCCCAGGCAGCCAACGATCCAGAGGAGCCGTTTTTTCGAGCGGGTCTTGACCCAGCCCTTCAGGATATCGAAGCCGCGGTGCAGGTCGACAATCTCGACGATGGTCATGGCACCGATGAGGAAGATGAGGATTTCGGCGGTTTTTCCCAGGTGGTGCAGGAGAGCACCAACGAAACCTTCCTCCGCGGCCTCGTGGGCACCGGCATGACCGACCTCCATCGCTTCGCCGCTGATGCTGTTCATCATGTTGAAGACGTCCCCTTCCGTGTTGATAATTTCCAGGGAGCCGGCGTTGAAGCCGAGGCTCAGTAACGCCCAGCATAATGCTCCCATGAGTAGTGCGGGAACCGTTTTGTCCAACCGAAGTGGATGCTCAAATACGATTACTATGTACCCGATGACAAAACAGGCGACTACGGCTGCTAACATGATTGATGGTTTAATGGGCGATCTCGCTCGGGCAATTATACGAATAGTACGCAACTACGGCCCGCCAAAAACGGTTTGCTAAGCATGAAACCGGAACAAGGACCCGACTACACTCGCACAATCCTGATCGGCGGCCTCGTCGTACTTAGTCTCCTGTTACTCCTGCGTATTTACCCGCCACTCGCTTTTACGGCATTTTTACTTGCGGCGGCGGTAGCTTTTGTGCTGGTCGGCGGTTCCGTTACCCAGTGGCTAAGGGGCAACGCCCGTCCGCAGGCCGACGAAAGTGAATTCGCCCAACGGGTGTCGGAACGGCTGCGCGACTGCCGGCAGCGGGAAGAGCGCTTCCGGGATGAGGGGGAACGTATCCTGAAGAGTATCGCTACCCTGCGCGACGATTTGTCACGAAATACTTCCGTTGATCCGACGGAAGTCAAAAAAGCCGAGGACGTTATCCGAGAATTGGAGGCCGAATTCAGTCTCCGCCACGCGAAAGCCGGCTTCTTTGCCGAGTGTGCCCAACAACTCAAGGAACTGCTCGACCGCCACCGCCTGATGGAGAGCATCTCCGCACGTCGCCGGGAACTGCGCAACCTTCGGCAAACGAACTACGACGACGAAGCCGTGGTAGAGGAAACCCGCTTTCATATCGAGCAGGACAGCATTGAACTGGACACTATTGTCGAGTTAAGCAACAATGCCGCCGGCAGCAGTAAAGCCGAGCAGGCCAATGCTTTACGTCGCCGATTGGAGCAATTGCGGGGCACGCTCGGCCGAAAAGATCGGCCCGAACAGCAAGCTTCCTGAGGAAAAGTTTGGCATTTACTTGCGATTTTGCCGAAGCTATCTATCTTTGCAACCGCTAAAGCCGGAATGCCGGTTTTCAGGTACAATGTTTACAGCATAAAGTGTGAAGTACAAAGGTCCGGTTACCTTTTCACTTTGTATTTCGTCCTTTAAATTTTGTACATCTCCTTTGGCCCGTTCGTCTATCGGTTAGGACGCCAGGTTTTCATCCTGGTAAGAGGGGTTCGATTCCCCTACGGGCTACTTCTTTAGTACGGGAGTAGATAGTATAGTAGTACGGTAGGCTTGCATGCCTGGCCGCCTACCGTACTAAAGTGCTACGTACTTCCTACTATTCCTCCCGGCCCGTTCGTCTATCGGCTAGGACGCCAGGTTTTCATCCTGGTAAGAGGGGTTCGATTCCCCTACGGGCTACTTCTTAGTCGTTTAATGCTCAACTCCGTGTGCCTTGTACGCAATGTGCGTCTAGATACTGCGGGGGGTACGGCACGACTACCTGGCTGCTCCACTCGCTGCGTTTCCTTTCCTTCCCTAATTTCGGTTGCCCCGCTATAATGCGGTAGGATGTCGCGAACTTTTTTCGCCGTACTTCCCTTACGCCCACATGTTAATACTCGTTTTAAACGCCGGCAGTTCCTCACTGAAGGCATCGGTCATGGATGCGACCTCCGGGGAGGTACACTTCGAAATGAATGGCAACCGATTACTGGATGCTCCCGAACTCACCTTTAGCGACGGAACGGAAATCCATCTCCAGCAAAAGGGCCACGAGGAAGCACTCCGTGCAGGCTTGACCAAGCTCAAGGAGCTATGCAGCCATCTCGATCTCGCCGGCACCGGACACCGGGTGGTGCACGGTGGGGAAACCTTTGACTGCCCTGCGCGCATCACGGATAAGGTCGAGCAAAAAATCGAGGCCCTCTCGGATCTCGCTCCGCTGCATAATCCCATCAACCTAGAAGGGATCCGCATGGCCCGACGTTTCTTCCCGGATATTCCGCACTTCGCGGTATTCGATACGTCCTACCACCACAGTTTACCCCGCCGGGCCCGTACCTACGCCCTCCCCCGAGCCCTGGCGGAGGAATACGGCATCCGTCGGTACGGCTTTCACGGGATCAGCCATAAGTATGTAGCGGGCCGTGCGGCCACCTTCCTAAAGGACGATTATCGCAACCTGCGCCTGATCAGCTGCCACTTGGGTAACGGGTGCAGTGTGGCCGCCATCGAGTTCGGCCGCAGTATCGAGACGAGTATGGGAATGACGCCGCTGGAAGGGTTGGTAATGGGTACCCGAAGCGGAGACCTCGACCCGGGAATCCTCACCATGCTAGCCCAGAAAGCGGACCTGAGCGCGGCACGAATCGATGAAATCCTGAACCGGGAGAGTGGCCTTAAGGGGTTGTCCGGGTCCAACGACATGCGGGACGTCCTCGTGCGTTCGACCGGGGGTGACGAAGGTGCCCAGCTCGCCCTGCAGATATTCACCCACCGTCTGCGGAAGTACATCGGTGCCTATACGGCCGTCATGGGTGGCGTGGACGCGATCATCTTTACGGGAGGCGTCGGCGAGAACAGCAGTATCGTGCGCCACCGCGCAGCCCAGCGGCTGGATTACCTAGGTGCCATTATCGACGAAGACCGCAATCAATCCCTGCAACTCACGACCGGAGAGGATGTGATTGCCTTTAACCGGCCCCACAGTCGGGTGAAGCTGCTGGCTATCCGCACCGATGAACAATTCGCGATTGCCAAAGCGTGCGGCAAGCTGATCGACGAAGAGAACAAGGTGAATCGGCTGCCCTCGATTCCCGTGGCGGTTTCCGCCCGCCATTGTCACCTCACCCGCGCTACGCTCGACCAACTTTTCGGAGTGGGTCACGAGTTGACGGTGAAAAAGTGGTTGTCGCAGCCCGGTCAGTTTGCCGCCAACGAAACCGTTACGGTCATTGGGCCGAAGAACCAGTTGGAACGGGTGCGCATTTTGGGTCCACTGCGCTCCGTGGACCAAGTGGAGATTTCCCGCACCGACGAATTCTTCCTGGGGATCGACGCCCCGGTACGGGAATCCGGAAAAGTAGACAATACGCCGGGGTGCCGGTTGGTGGGTCCCAGTGGCCACGTCGACCTGGAGAACGGGTTGATCTGCGCCTGGCGCCACATCCACATGACCCCGGACGATGCCAGCCGGTTTGGCGTAGCGGATCGGGATGTCGTGGAAGTGGCGATACGCAACGACGAGCGGGGATTGACCTTCGGTAACGTGCTGGTGCGGGTGTCTCCGGACTACCTGCTGGAAATGCACATCGATACCGACGAAGGAAACGCGGCGGAAATTACCCCTGGGGACACCGGTGCCCTAATGCACAGTTCGGCGGAAGGTCAGCTTAAACGGAAGGCGGTTAGCTTCTACTAAAAGCCGCTTAGGCGATCTGATCGGGTGAACCCTCAAGCAATGGCTGCAGGTCCGCAACTTCCAGGGGGGTAAACTCCTGGCCGGTGAACGTCCATACTATTTCCACGTCCATGGCCCGCAGCCCTTCGTAGACTTCCTGGAAAGCGCCGGCAATGTGCTCCGACCGGTGGGCATCGGAATTGACCTGCAGGCGAATGCCACGCTGGTGAGCTCGCCGGACGACCCAATCGGTGGGATACGTATCGGTAATTTCATCCAAGTAGATGCCCCGGGTATTTACCTCCATAATACAGCCGGCGCCGGCGATGGCTTCCAGCGTTTCTTCCACTGCCCGGCGGTACCAGGGTTCGTTTTCGTCCCAGTAACGTCCTTCCTGATTACGCTTTTTGACGCGATCCAGGTGAGCTACGATCGAAGGAGGATGGGTGGCGACCATCTCCCGGACGAGGGAAAAATAGCGCTCTACCATGGCACGGGGATTTCCGCCGAAAATGGTATTAATCCCTTCCTCGAAAACCGGATTAGCCCGTTGAAAGCTCCAAGGCATACCATCCGGCAAGTAATCGATGTAATGAACGGCACCTACGGTATAGTCGAGTCCTGCCGCCCGGATGTGCGTACTGTCTACGTTGATGACCTCCGGGATGTAATCGACTTCCAGACTTTTATAGAGCTTGATCCGATCCCCGAACCGCAGCCGCAGACGATCGATCTCCGCGATATAATCGGATAGATCGGTTACCGACATCGAACTGATTCCGGCAAACGGAATCGGAGCATGGTCGCTGAATCCATAGCTGGTAAAGCCTTCGCGGAGGGCTCGCTCAACGTATTCTTCGGGTGCGCCGACGCCATCGCTGTAATAGGTATGGGCGTGGTGATTGGTTAACATGAAGGCTTGATTGGTTAAAAATCCAACAAATTGAACGTACTAAAGCTCTGAAAATCGAGAAAAACCCGAAATAAATAGGCACAATACCGGGAAGAGGAGAATACAAAGCGGAAATTGTCCATCGGGGGTGTCCGAAGGGGATTTACCTTGTGGGTTCAGTAACACCTTTTCCAACCCATAAATTGCCTAGTATGCAGTGGAGACTTCTACTCTTTTTCATCTTTTTGGCGCTTTCCAATTGGGCAACCGCCCAGCGCAACTGTGGTTCGATGGACTACCTCGAGCAGCAAATCCGCCAAAACCCTTCCCGGGAGCTTCAGTTGCAGCAGCTGGAGCGCCTTACCGACCAATTTGATCCGGTACTGCAGAAATCGCTTTCGGGTGGCGTGCTGACCATTCCCGTCATCGTGCACGTCGTATACGGGAACAATACCGAAAACATATCGGATGCCCAGGTCAACAGTCAGATCCAGGTACTGAACGACGACTTCCGGCGCCTTAACGCCGACCGCGCCAATACCCCTTCCGACTTCCGGGGGGTGGCCGCGGATACGGAGATCGAATTCTGCCTGACCCAGGTGATTCGAAAGGCAACTACGCGTAGCAGTTTCGGCACCAATGACGCGGTCAAGTCGTCCGGTAGCGGTGGTTCCGATGCCGTTACACCTACCAAAGCAATGAATATGTGGGTCTGTGAGATCGGCGGTGGCATACTCGGTTAC
Source organism: Neolewinella xylanilytica (assembly GCF_002934605.1). Classification (GTDB taxonomy): domain Bacteria; phylum Bacteroidota; class Bacteroidia; order Chitinophagales; family Saprospiraceae; genus Neolewinella; species Neolewinella xylanilytica. The sequence continues at coordinate 366,539 of NZ_PTJC01000006.1, read as the reverse complement.
GCTCAGTTCCCCGGCGGCAGCCCGGCTACCGACGGCGTGGTCGTCGACTACCGCTACTTCGGCACGACCGGCACGGCTACGGCACCGTTCGACCTAGGTCGGACGGCCACCCACGAGGTCGGTCACTGGCTGAATTTGCGCCACATCTGGGGAGACGGCGGCTGTAGCGTCGACGATTTCGTCACCGATACCCCCACCGCTGGCGGCCCGAACTACACTGGCGGCGCCTGCACGTATCCCGGTCCAAACAGTTGTACGCCCCGGGGTAAGAACGGCGGAACGGACCTCCCGGATATGTTTCAGAACTATATGGACTACTCCGACGACCAGTGCATGAACTTGTTTACCATCGGCCAGAAGGACCGGATGTGGGCAGCCGTGTCAGCCGCCCGCCCGGAGCTGATTTCCGCTACCTGCGACGGTACTTCTCCCCCCTCGCCCCAGGAAATCTGTGATAACGGTATCGACGATGACGGCGATGGCCTGACCGACTGTGCAGACCCCGACTGTAGCTACGCCAGCAATTGTGCTCCACCGGCCGGCGACTGTGTCGCTCCCAACGGGCTCACCGGCCAGATCGGTAAAGGGGGGCGCCAGCTTACCATGTCGTGGAATACGGCGGACGGCGCGCTGAGCTATTTTGTTGAGGTATTGCAAAACGGTGCTACGTTCGCTTCCGGAACGGTTAGTGGAACGAGTGCGTCCGTCACCATTTCTAAGAATGCTTCCTACACCTGGCGGGTGCGTTCGAACTGCGCTAACGGCGCGACGTCCGACTTTGCCCAAACCAGCGTACGTACCGCCCGCCTCGCTTCAGCATCCGCTCAAGCACTCGGCGTATACCCCAACCCGACCAACCTGAGCGAGGTAACCGTAACCTGGAATCTGGAAAGCACTGCTCCGGCGTTGGCCAACCCGGTCATCCGGGAAAGCCAGGAGGACTTTGTCAATGTGGAAGTTCGCGATTTCACCGGACGGGTATTGCAGCAAAAGAAGGTCGAGGACAACGGTCAAACCACGCTGGACGTCACGAACCTGCGCGCCGGCGTCTACCTGCTCCACGTTCGCACCCAGGATGGCTACGGCGTGAATACCAAATTCGTCAGGCTCTAGCGGTCAAATCGTAGGTGGGCTTGTCCCATTCTATGCACGAAGCCCGGTACGACATAGTCGTACCGGGCTTTTCCGTGTTTAGATTCCTGCTACCTACCCCTTAAGCTCCCGGGGAGCGGCGAAGGGCTGGTCGTATACCCGTTCGCCGGTCACGCGGTAAATGGCATTCGCCAGCGCCCCGACTACGGGCGGGAGGGAGGGTTCCCCCAAGCCGGTAGGCGCGATACCGTTCTCCACGAAGTGGGTGTGAATGGCAGTGGGTGCCTCATTGTGGCGAATCAGCCGGTAGGTATCGAAGTTTTGCTGCTGTGGCCGGCCGTCTTCGAAGGTGATCGCACCGTACAAGGCATGGCCGATGCCATCGATAATTCCGCCCTCTACCTGGTTGTGGGCGCCTTCGGGGTTGACGACGATGCCGCAGTCGACGACGCAGTGCACCTCCTTGACCCGCGGCTGGCCATTCACCATCTCGGCTTCGAGCACTTGGGCAACGTAGGAATTGTGACAGTAATAGGCGGCTACCCCGCGGCGGTCGCCGTCGGTCCATCCCGATTTATCCCGGACCTCAGACAGTACATGAGCATACCGCTCGGCGTCGTAGTCGTTCTCTTCCCCCACCGGATTGCTGATGGCGCGATCGAAGAGTTCCAGTCGGAAGGCAATCGGGTCTTTACCGGCTGCCTCGGCGACTTCGTCGAGGAAAGCTTGTTCCGCGCCGGCAATGAAATTCGAGCGGGGAGCCCGCCAGGCACCGGTGGAGACATTGGAGTCGTTGACCAGGTTCTCGGCGAGGTAGTTGTCCACCGTGCCCGCGGGGAAGCGGTTCGGAAACACCGGGCTTTCACCGGCTCCGGTGCCCCGCACGTGAAAGGCGGTAAGCTTACCGTCACCGTCGAGAGCGGCCCGGTAGCGCACCAGGTATTCCGGGCGGTAGGTGCCCTGGGTCATATCGTCTTCGCGGCTGTACACCAATTTAATGGGGACTTTGGTAGCCTGGCTGATCAGCGTCGCCTCCACGCCAAAGTTGCCGTAAAGGCGTCGGCCGAAGCCACCGCCCATCCGCGTCATCATGATGCGGATATTCTCTTCCGGCATCCCAAGCAGGGCGCTGACCGACTTACGAAGGAACTCCGGCGTTTGGATCGGACCGACCAATTCGGCCCCGTCTTCCCGCACGTCCGCGAAGAAGTTCATCGGCTCCATGGTATTGTGGGGGAGAAAGGGGGCGTAGTAGGTTCGCTCTACCACGGTAGCGGCGGTGGAAAAAGCGCCTTCGGGATCGCCATCGCGGCGGGCAACTTCGGCCTCGCCCTCGTCGAGTAGCCGCTCCAGGGCGGCGCGGTGCATGGCGCTGGATTCGGCCGGGGAGGTCCGCTCCCATTCCACTTTCAGCGCCTTGCGCGCCTGCATGACCGTCCAGGGGTTATCCCCCACGACGGCCACCAGTTTAGGAAAGGCGTTTACGTCGGACCACTGCGGCTCAAAACCCTCGGGATGGGCATCGATCGTCACTACGCTGTGGACGCCGGGGAGGCTTTTTGCCTTCGCATCGTCTACGGATTTCAATGCCATGCCAAAGGCCGGGGGATGGACGATGGCGGCATACTTCATTCCCTCCCGTTGGAGGTCCAGTCCGTACAGCGGCTGACCGGTAACGATCTTTTTCGCATCCACGTTCTTCTTCGCGTTGCCGATGATGCGAAAATCCTTGGGATCCTTCAGGGTTACCTCTTCCGGCAGCGGCAGGGTTGCGGCGAGGGAGGCCAGCTCGCCATACCCCAGGGACCGGTCGCTGCCGTCGTGATAAACGATACCGTTTTCCGTTCGTAACTCACCCGCGTCTACTTCCAGCCGTTGGGCCGCGGCGGCAACCAGCAAGTGGCGGGCCGTGGCTCCGGTTTTCCGCAGCGGCTCCCAGCCGTGGCGGATGGACTGGCTTCCACCGGCAAGCTGCCGTTCGAAGTTCTCGGTGTCCAACGGAGCCTGCTCCACTACTACGTTTTTCCAATCGACGTCCAGTTCTTCCGCGACGATCATGGGCATCGCGGTCTTGACGTTCTGTCCGATCTCGGGATTGGGGGACATGATGGTCACCACCCCGTTCTCTCCGATTTTCAGGAAGGCATTGACGGTTACCCATTCTTCGGGCATAACCAACTCGGGCGCTGCCTGGGCGGTTTTTTCGTTCCGACAAGAGGTCAGGTAGCTGAAGCCCAGCAGTAGGCCACCGCCGGTAGCCGCGGTCAGCTTGAGGAAGGAACGGCGGGAAGGCTGATTGGAGGACATCTTAGCTTAGTTTTTTGGCGGCGGTTTTCACGGCGGCGTGGATACGGGTATAGGTTCCGCAGCGGCAGATATTTCCGTTCATCGATGCGCTGATCTCGGCGTCGTCCGGGTCCGGACTATTAGCGAGCAGGGAGGCGGCGGTCATGATTTGCCCCGCCTGGCAGTAGCCACACTGGGGTACGTCGTGCTCGAGCCAGGCGAGTTGAACCGGATGGTCGCCGTTTTCACTAAGCCCTTCGATGGTAGTTATCGCCTCGCCGCTCAGGTTTCCTACCGGAAGGTTACAGGAACGCATGGCAATTCCGTCGACGTGGACGGTACAGGCGCCACAGGAACCGATACCGCAGCCGTATTTGGTGCCGACGAGCTGCAGCTCGTCTCGAAGTACCCACAGCAGGGGCATCTCGGGATCCACGTCTACTTGTCGTTGTTGCCCGTTGACGGTAAGGTTGATGGTGGCCATGATAAGGAGCGGTTTCTGGTCTAAGATAATCAGCAATTAGCGGAACACGAAGCAAAGGTAGGGACCAAAGAAGCGGTTGCACGGAAAACGTCCCCTTGGCCATGAAACAATTGCGCAAGCTCGATACCCTAACTTGCTATTTGGCAAAATGAAGGGTATCCAAAACTCCCCGTCGAAGACGTTCGATCCCTTAAAAATCACTTTTTCATTCCGGCGGTGGGCACCAAGCCTACAGTGGCTGGTAGTCGGGAAGATTTGCGGTCATTGCGGGGGAAACGGCCACCTCGGTAGCGCAAAAGCCTCTGGATGGAATTTTCGGAAGTTGCTGTAAGGATCGCTTACCGCGTTTTGCGCTGGTTCGGCCACCGGGTCACTTAGGGATACCGACCCGACATCGTTCGGCTTGATCGGCCGGCACGTACCGATACCCAAAAAAATCGCCCGCTCCTAATAGGGCGGGCGTCAAAAGTTCAAAACCGAGATTTGTTCAAAGTGTCAATGTAGCCTATAATATCTTATCCAAAGATGCAGGCAATTCTCCAAACCGGTTTTCACATCGGTTAAAAAATCGACATTTTTTTAGTCTACTTTAACATTTGTTTTATTCGACTGAGTGACTGGGGGCGTACGCCAATGTAGTTGGCCAGGATTCCGGCGGGTATCCGTTCCATCATTCGGGGATACCGCTTCTTGAAATAGAGATACCGGTCCGTAGCTTTGAGCGGGAGCATGATGGCCTTCTCCTGCATTAGATTGACCAAGTGGTGGAGAACGATATCCTGTAATATGGCCCGGCTTTCGGCGCTCTTTTTAGCTTTAATAATGGTATTTTTATTCACAACGACCACTTGGCAATCGCTAATGCATTCCGCGGTATACTGAGCCGGGGAATCATAGAGCGTGGAAACGATACATCCGATAAAATGGCCGGGGCCGGCCAGTAGGCGGGTAGAGATTTCACCGTCCTGGTCGGTTACATACATGCGCATATACCCCGAGAGGATGTATACGACGCTGGGATTGGGATCGTCTTCGACGAAGACATTTTCCTTGGCTTGGTAAGAGCGGCGGGTCAGCCCTTTCGCGAAAGATTCCGCGAACGCTGGGTCTACACCAAATCTGATTAACGCCTCTACGAGGGGTCGTTGAATATCCGTTTCCATGTGATGTGTCTCCTATGCCGGCCAATAAAATGGGCGACGAACAACTCAAATCTTTACAAAGTAATCCGTCTCAATTTAACTACATTCTCTACGTGGCTGGTATGCGGAAACATATCGACCGGGCGGGCCCGCTCTACTACGTATTTATCGGATAACAAAGCCAGGTCGCGGGCCTGGGTAGCGGGGTTGCAGCTCACGTAAACGATTGTCGGTACATCAAGCTGCAACAGCATTTCCACGACCTTCGGGTGCATTCCCGCCCGCGGGGGATCCGTAATCAGGACATCTGGTTTACCGTGGGTTTTGGCGAAATCGTCCGTAAGGATGTCCCTTACATTCCCGGCATAAAAAGTCGCGTTGGTGACATTATTTTCGCGTGCATTTTCGCGTGCGTCGTCGATAGCGGCAGCGATCTCCTCGATACCGGTCACCTTTTTACACTGCCCGGAGACATACAGGGCGATGGATCCGATGCCGGTGTACAGGTCATACACATTCTCCTCCCCGGTTAGTCCGGCATAATCGCGGGCGATAGCGTAGAGCCGTTCCGCCTGCTTGGTATTGGTCTGAAAAAAGGATTTCGGGCCGATCCGAAAGTGGACGTGGCCCAGGGTCTCGGTTACGTATTCCCGACCGGCGTAGTGCACCATGTCCAGATCCATGAGGTACTCGTTGACCTTGCCGTTGATGCAGTAGTAGAGGCTGCTGATCCGCTCCCCGAATCGTTCCAGCGCGGCATCCAGAAAGCGGGTGATGGTATCTCGGTCATCCTCGAAGAAGGCAATGACCAGCATGCACTCCTCCGTGGTCGTGGTACGAACCATGAGTTGCCGGAGTAGCCCGTGACGCTCCCGCATGTCAAAAAAAGGCACATTCATTTCGGTCGCCAGTTCACGCAGTCCGTTACGGATTTCATTGCTCGGTCCGTGCTGCAGGTGGCATTTTTCGATCTGAATGAGCTTATCGTATGCCCCGGCTTTATGGAATCCGATGACCGGTTCCTCGTTGTTGATGTCGGTGCCGATTTCCTCGGTAGTCAGCCAACGGCGGTTGGCACAGCCGAACTCCAGTTTATTCCGGTAGTATTCGATAGTCTCGCTGCCCAGGATCGGCTCCCACTGCTCTACTTCCACTTTACCGATGCGGCGGAAAGCATCGTGGACCATCCGTTCCTTTTCACGCAATTGGCCGAAGTAGGCGAAGTGCTGCCACTTGCAACCCCCGCATACGCCGAAATGCTGACAAAAGGGCTCTACCCGTTCTTTCGACCGCTCAACGAACCGCAGGGGCGCTGCGAAAAGTACCTTTTTCTTTTTCCGGAAGGGGCGCACGTCCACAACGTCTCCGGGGGCTACATCTTCTACGAATACCGCCATGCCGTCGGGGGTCTTCCCCACGCAGAATCCCTTGTCCGCCAGTCCGGTAATCGTTACGTTATCAATGCGTTCGGGGAAGCGGTTCTTTCTGCGGCGGGCCATGTAAGGTATTTATTGCGCTCCCGATAGCAATCGGGACAGGTGCAAGGTAAGCCCGGGACCAGAAAGCCGCCTCAGACGATAAACTGCCGCAGGTAATCGTGGCTTTGTCGCAGCGACCGCAGGCGGAGTTCCTTACTGCCCTCGTAGGCCCGGTCCTCGACTTCCACGCATACCGGACCGTCGTAGCCGGCGTCCGTCAGGTGACCGAAGAACCGCCCCCAGTCTACGTCGCCCAGTCCAGGAATCTTCGGGGTATGCCAGAGCGCCGGATGAGCAAAAACACCGTGGCGATCCAGCTTCTCGCGGTCGATGCGCAGGTCCTTGGCGTGTACGTGGATCAGGCGTTCGGGATAGTCGCGGAAGGGACGGGTGTAATCCATCTGCATCAGCACCAAGTGGCTCGGGTCGTAATTCAGACCCCAGCTCGGGCTGGGAATGGCTTCCCACATCCTTTCCCAGATCGCCGGGCTCACCGCGAGGTTGTTGCCACCCGGCCACTCGTCGGCGGTGAAGCGCATGGGGCAATTTTCAATACCGATGCGCACCCCGGCTTCCTCCGCACGGCGGACTAGCGGGCGCCAAGTAGCCAAGAAATCTTCCCACTGGTCGTCGATGGTGCGGTCCTTATCGCGACCGACGAAAGTGGTTACGGTACGGATATCCAAGCTGGCACTGGCATCGATGAGTTGGTGGAGGTGATCGATGGCTACCTGCTTTTCACCTGCGCTTCCGGCGCCCAAAACGTTGGGATAATAGCCCAGAGAAGAAATGAAGACACCGTGGCGCGCCTGCAGCTCCCGTACTTCGTCTGCCCCCCGGTCGTCGAGTTTCGAGACGTCCACGTGCGTCACGCCCGCGTAGCGCCGCTCGGCTTTTCCCGGAGGCCAGCACATCGCCTCCACGCAGTCGTAACCGAAGTCGGCGGCGGTTTTAAGGACTTCTTCGAGGGATAATTCCGGAAGGATAGCGGTGACGAACCCCAGTTGCATGCGGTCTATTTTGTTTGGCCCAGGGCCACCAAGTTAGCAAACAGCCGGTAAGCGCCCGGAACGCCGGCGGGAAGCTCGCGGAAGAAGCTGTAGCCGGTATATACGAAGTGGCCGGAGCCGTACTCGGCGACCAGCAAGCCTCCCTTGTGCGGGTCTTCGTCCGGATCGTGGCTGCTGAGCAGGGCGGTATACTCTTCGGCCCACTCGTCTGGAAAGTAGAGTCCGCGTTCCTGTACCCAGCCTTCAAAATCGGCCGCCGTGATTTTATTGGGGAAGTTCAGGGCGGGGTGATCGGGAACGAGTAGCTCGACCGGAGCGTCCTCTACCGTGACCCGATCGCGGCTTAGTTGCAGGGGATAGGGACCGAGATCTTTCTCGTCGATCATGAGGCGGCGGTTGGTATTATACTGTACGATCAGCGTTCCGCCCTGCTTGACGTACTCCAGCAACCGGGGCTGGTAGACCGGCATGCGCTCGAGGGTGTTGTAGGCGCGTACACCCACTACGATGGCATCGTACTGACTCAGATCACCGACGGAGGCTTCGGAATCGTCCAGAATGTCGACATCCAGCCCAATCGAGGCGAGGGCTTCCGGAATGGCATCGCCCGCTCCCGGCAGGTAGCCGACGGTCTGCCCCGCCGTTTCAATTTTGACCCGGGCCACGGAGGCACCACCGTCCAGGGTCGCCAGTTGGGTCGGGATGTGGGGGTGATCGATGCGGACCAGGCGACGGTCGTAGTCGGTGCCGTCCAGGTTCAGCCGGGGGGTGATCCGACCCTGCGACTGTCCGTCCGGCGGGGTGAGGTCGAAGAAGTAGAAACGCTCCTGACCGGCCCGCTCAATGGATACCGGCTGGTCGGCCGGGGAAAACGACCAACCCGCGGGGACGTCCAGGCGCAGCGTTCCGTCCAGCGAATCCCGGGCAGCGGTCACCTTTACCGTGACGGAACGCGGCTCGTTTGACGAGAACAGAAAGCCCGATTCCCCTACTTCCACGAAGGCCGGCGGCAGTACCTCGAAGGGCTGAAATTCCTCGCCCGCCACGGGGTCGGTGTAGCTGTACCGCACCGGACGCTCCAGTGGCAGGGATTGCCCATCCACCATCAAGGAAATCAGGGTGGTGAGGGGGTCCGGTGTCTCCGGTAGGCCGCGCTGCCGCTGGTCGTTTACCACGTACATCCCCAGTTTCCAGTCTTCCGCCAGCCAGTAGGGGCCGCTATCGAAGGCCTCCGGAGGCAGGACGACGGACAGGGTATCCCGGATCACCGCTCCTGGTGCCAAATCGCGACCGAGGGAAGTGCCGCGCTCCCGCAGGGTACCTCCCGTCGCTACCCCGATGCTATTGATGGTCAGAGAAAGAGTACTCCGGTTGGCGATCTCGGTGACGACCGTTACCGTATCGCCCGGGGTGGCGAAGGGCGTGGTCACGGTGGAGGCTACGTATAGCCCCAGCGCACCGGAGATCACGTCCTTTATCTGGGTCATCTTTTTCGATTTCCAGTAGCCATCGGGCAGTTCCTGCATCAGCTCGTAAACCTCGAGCAGGTCGGGAACCGAGGCGGCGGGATCGTCGAAGTCGAAGGACGCCTCAATCGCCGTCAGTCGATCGCCGATGGCGGCACCGCCCTCCAGGCTTCCCCAGCTGACATCGATACCGGCGAAGGGATCACCCTCGGTATCCCGGTCGTCGCCCTTCAGCAACTCGAGTTTCTCCACGGCCCGATCGCGACTGCCGGAGCTACCGAAGCCCTGGCTCTTATGCTGACTGCGGCTGCGGGCGGCGATCTCGGCTACGCTTTCGCCCAGTTTGGGGAGGTAGGCATTGACATCGACCTCGATGAGCTTCGTGCTGTCGGCGTGGTCGGGCAGCGGGTTGTCTCCCCAGCTGTAGGCATTCCAGTACACCCGCTTCGGTTGCCAGTTTTCGACGTACGCCAGTTGCTCGGGAAAGGCGGTGGCGTCACCGGCCAGGTCAAAGGCCTCGAGGCCGATGATGGCGGAGGCGGTATGGTGGCCGTGGGTGGATCCGGGGTCACGGGGGTCAAAACGGAGGATCATCACGTCCGGCCGCCACTTCCGGATTACCCAGACGGCGTCGGCCAGCACTTGCTCGCGGTCCCAGATGTTGAAGGTTTCGTCGGGATGCTTGGAGTAACCGAAGTCGTTGGCGCGGCTGAAAAATTGTTGGCCGCCGTCAATGCGCCGGGCGGCCAGCAGCTCCTGAGTACGCGTGAGGCCCAGTAACTCGCTGATGTCGGGAGCGATCAGGTTTTGGCCGCCGTCGCCGCGGGTGAGACTCAGGTAAGCCGTTTCCACCTTTTCCACGTTGGCGAGATAGGCGATCATACGGGTGTTCTCGTCGTCGGGGTGGGCGGCGATGTACAGCGCCGAACCCAGCACGCCCAGTTTCTGAATGGCGGCGTGCAATTCGCCGGAGTTGGGCCGGGCGGGTGCCTGGGCCGGTAAATGAACAAACGACAGCAGGGCGGCTAAGAATATGGGTAGTTTCACGCGTCGGTTTTTAGGGGCCTGCGGTGGATCGCGGCCGGGGAGAGTGACGAAAATACCAACAAATGATTCGCCAAATAGGATTTGCCCTGAGCGACCTTGCCGGTCTGGCTTACTATTGGTACCGCACCCGCAGCGCGAAGCGGGGGATGGACGCGAGGATCACCCGCCACGATTACGGCCCGCACCGGCGACAGTACTTCCTCCTCGCCGAGCCCGCGGGTGCCGGGCGGGAGGAGGAACGCCCCTGGGCGGTATACCTCCACGGGGGTGCCTGGACCTTCGGCACCCCGGATTCCTTTCTCCCGGCCGCCCGCCCCTGGCTCGCCGCCGGTTACCGGGTGATCCTGCCGAGTTACCGCCGTCCGCCGTTGGTCAATTTGGAGGATATCGTGGCCGACTGCCGGGCCGCCATCACCGAGGCGGCCACCCTCGCCCGGGAAACCGGTCGCCCGCTCGGCCCGGTACAGGTCGCCGGTATCAGCGCCGGCGGACACCTCGCGGCGGTACTGGCATTGCACCCCGAGTGGTGGTCCGCGGCCGGTTGGCCCCGGTGCCCAAAGCAGACCCTGCTCTTTGCGGCCCCGCTCGACCTGGACCTATTGCGCCCCGGCTTACTCTTCGGCAAGTATCCGGCCATCAGCCCCTGTGCGGGCCCGGGCCCCGATCGGGACAGCGAATGGTTGCTAATCCACGGCGACCGGGACGGTATGGTAGCCCAACAACACTCCCTCCGCTTTGCCCACCACCTACGGAGGGCAGGTGCGCGGGTGCAGTCGGTCACCATCCCCGGTGGCGGCCACCTGGACGCCGGCCGCTGGACTTACGACGAGGACGACGCCAACGCGGCCCTCATCGCGGACTTCATCCATCGAGGCGTTCCAGTCCCTCCCGGGGAAGCGTGAAATCGGGGGCCATGCGTAGGGCGGTTTCGTAATCCCGTTGGGCGGCGTCGAGCTTGCCCATCAGTTCGCTGGCGTACCCGCGGTAGAAAAAAGCACGGGTGTGGACCGGGTCGTTGCTGATGGTGATGTTGAATTCGTTGTACGCCTGCTGCAGGCTGTCCAGTTCCATCAGCAGGAGACCTGCGTTGAAATTGCCGGCCACGTACTGCCGGTCGATGATGCTGGCCCGGCGGTATTCGTCGATGGCGCGCGTCAGGTCGCCCCGCTCGCGGTAATAATCCGCCCGGGAGTGGATCGCGATCACGTCCTCGGGGTCGATGTCTACGGCCGCATCGAAGTAAGCCTCGGCCCGCGGATCGCCCTGGGCGGCCTGGATTTCCCCGAGCAGCAGGTAGGCGTCGGTCATATCGGGGTCGATCTGGGTAGCTTCCTCGGCGGAATTGATGGCCCGGACGGTATCCCCCGTCTCGTAAAACACCTGGCTCAGGAGGTAATAGGCTTCCGGGTTGCGGGGGTCGATGCGCACCGCCTGGTTGAGGGAGGCGATGGCATCCTCGTACTGCTTGAGGATCAGTTGGGCTTCGGCCACCCGTAGCCGGGTCTCGAGCCGGTCGGGGTCTAGGGCAACGGCGCGTTGGAGGGTGCGCAGGGCGAGGCGACTTTGGTAGTATTCCAGGTAAACGTCCGCCAGGTTATAGTGGTAGTTGATGTTGGTACTATCGAGGGAGATGGCGGTAGCCAGGTCGTTGATGGCGTAGTCGTAATTCTCCAGGTCGTAATACATACTGGCGCGCTGACCGTACAGACTGGCGTCGCGGGGGTTCTGGCGAATCGCTTCGGTAAGCCGGTCGAGACCGGGGTCGCCGGAAGTTGCCGGGTTTTCTTCCGCCGGCTCGTCGGGCCCGCAGGCCAGAATGGCGGGAAGGAGCAGGAGCAACCAGTAACGCATGCTTTTTCTTTTCTTTGCCGAACGCGCAAGGTCCGAAAAATCACATGTCCGAAGCCGATCCCCTGTTAGAATGTGTCGTAAACGTCAGCGAAGGGCGCAATCCGGAGACCCTGGAAGCGCTCTCCCGGGCGATCGCCGGTACGCCGGGCTGCTATTTACTGCATCGCGACGTCGGTCCCGGCGCCCACCGCACCGTCTTCACGTTCGCGGGTAAGCCGGCGGCGGTGTGGGAGGCCGCCTACCGGGTGTATGCGGTGGCCAGCGAACGGATCGACATGCGCCTGCACCGTGGCAGCCACCCCCGGAGCGGGGCGGTGGATGTCTGCCCTTTCGTTCCCGTGTCGGGCATCAGCATGGAGGAGGTGGCGGCGGGGACGCAGGAGCTGGCCCAACGGGTAACCGAACGCTTCGATTTGCCCATTTACCTTTACGCCGGCAGCGCGCGGGTTCCCGATCGATTTAACCTGGCCGACGTGCGGCGGGGGGAGTACGAGGGCCTGGCAGAAAAACTGCGCAGCCCGGGGTGGGAGCCTGACTTCGGTCCTTCCGCCCCCCACCCCACCCTGGGGGTGACGATTATGGGAGCCCGGCCCTTTCTCATTGCCTGGAACATCAACCTGGAACCGGGTGCATCGCTGTTGCAGGCCCGGCAACTGGCCGCCCGGCTTCGGGGCAGCGGCACAAAGCAAAGGCCCGGATTATTTCCGGGCCTGAAGGCGATTGGCTGGTTTATCGACGAGTACAACCGGTGCCAGGTAAGTTGTAATGTCGTGGATCCCGATAGCCTCAGCCTGGCCCGGGTGTACCTGACGGCCGTGAACCTGGCCCAGCAACTGGGTACCGGCGTGACCGGATCGGAGCTGATTGGTTTGATTCCGGCACGACACCTGCGCGCCGCCGCCAATGGCTTTTGTATAGAAGCTTCCCCGGAAGAAGAAATGGAGACCGCCGTTTCCGTCCTCGGGTTGAATGAGCTCAGACCTTTCAGCTGGCCTGACCGAGTATTTGAAACGGTTTTTCGTGCTGCCGCTCAAACAGATCGTCGGAACCGATAAAGTAGGAACGTCCGTCTTCCATCTCGACGAAAAGCCCGCGCCGTCCGCCAAAGTCGATGGATCTAAAATCGGAGGATGGGTTCGCGAAGAGTCCTGACCAGCGAGCCGAGGGCGATACGTCCACGAAATCACAGCAGGTCATCTTGTCGGTGCGCAGTTTGAGTCGGCGACCGATCAGCCCCTTCATTTTCACCTTGAGGTGTTTCCGGTTGATCTTGATCTTCAGGCGGGTCTGGTAAACCCCGTACCAGCAAAAACCGATGGCAATAGCGATGAGGGCGGTGACCACCACGTCGAAAGTGGTAGCGCCGTTGATGAGCTCGATGCCGATGCGGTAGCACAGCAACAGGGTCATGAGGGCGAAGAGGGCCAGGAGCCCGGGATTGCGGAAGCGCTGTTCTTCTTTATAGATCGTCTTGGGCATGGTGTGAACTTTTTGTAAACGGCAGGCTAATATAACACAATTGGTTAAGTTATAGTTTACCTGTAGTTTACATTGAGTTAACATTAGATCATATTTCTGCGCTTCCCCGCTGAACGCCGCACTATTGCTCGGTTTCAGCCCACGTTAAATTTTTCCAAATTTTCAGCGTACCATCGTTTGTAAGATGGTGTACGGCCAAGGTATCCGTGTACGTACGGGCTCCAACCCGGGAAAACCATACCCCGTGTCACGCGGCCTCAAGCCGATCATTGCTCGGCTGCCGTTCACCTTCGGAAATGCGGGCGGCGGCGTACTGCTTAAAAATGTGGCGCTGCATGTACCGACCGATACTGGCCACGGCACGTAGCCGCTGCCAATGCTCGGAGGGTACGCCGAAGTAGGCGTATACGGCCCCGTTGTTGCGGAATTTCACGAATAGGGTGCTGGCCGAACGCAGGTACCCCATCTCGGAGAGCATCTGGGATTCGACTTGCTGCATTACGATCGGGAGTGCCATAATCGGGTGATTTTCAGTAGTTCACTGTCCGATATAAACGCCCGCCAATCACAGATTGTTGCTTGTTTAAAACTTTTTGTTTTAAACAAGACGTCCGGTTTCCGGCTATGGCCCGACTGTCCGTGCATTCGGCCCCGCCCTACCTTACTGCATGAAATACGCCCGGACGGAGGCACAGATACGGGAGAGCGCATCTTCCTGGAGTTCGCTATGCATCGGCAGCGAAATGACTTCCTTGCAGAGGGTATCCGTGACCGGGAGGTAGTCGATTTTATTGGCCGCGGTACCCCGAAAGGCATCCTGATCGTAGAGGGGCACCGGATAATAAACCATGCTCGGGATACCGGCCTGCTGAAGATGGTTTTGCAGGCCGTCACGACGGCCGTCGGTTATCCGCAGCGTATACTGGTGGTAGACGTGGGTGCTGGACGGCAGTTTGGCCGGCGTCAGTAAGCCGTCGATGTCACCGAGCCGGGAATCGTAGTAAGCCGCTGCCTGCCGCCGGCGCTCGTTGTACGCTTCCAGGTGGGGCAGCTTGCAGTTGAGGATGGCGGCCTGGACGGAATCCAGGCGGCTGTTAACCCCCACGACATCGTGGTAATAGCGGCGGTTTTGGCCGTGATTGGCCACCTTGCGCAGTTGGGTCGCCAGTTCGTCGTTGTCGGTATTGATGGCGCCTCCGTCGCCGTAAGCCCCCAGGTTCTTACTGGGGTAAAAGCTGGTACAGCCGATGTCGCCCAAGGTCCCGGTTCTGCCTACCGTACCGTCCGAGAAGGTATACTCGGCGCCGATGGCCTGGGCGTTATCCTCAACGATCCGCAAATCGTGCCGATCGGCTAACTTCCGGATAGGCTCCATCTCACAGCTTTGCCCGAACAGGTGGACGGGAATAATGGCGCGCGTACGTTTGGTGATCGCCGGCTCGATCAGCTCGGCGGTGAGGTTGAAGGTGAAGGGATCGACGTCCACCATGACGGGACTCAGCCCGAGGAGGGCGATCACCTCGGCCGAGGCGACATAAGTGAAGGCTGGTACGATGACCTCGTCGCCCGGCTTCAGTTCCAGGGCCATAAGGGCGATCTGTAGGGCGTCGGTGCCGTTGGCGCAGGGGATGACGTGGGCACAGCGCAGGAAGGTTTCCAGTCCGGCCTGAAAATCCCGCACCGCCGGGCCGTTGATAAATGCCCCGCTGCGGATAACGTCGAGCACGGCTTGGTCTACCTCATCCTGCATGCGTTCATACTGGGTTTTGAGGTCGACCATCTGGATCGGATCGGAAGTAGACATGGGGCAATTTTAGGGGGTAAAAGTAGGTAGTGGCTCCCTACATTACGGTAGCGGCCCCAGAAGGTTGTGACCGCTACCGCAGGAAACCGTTGCTCCCCCGACCCGCTAAAATCCCATATCCTGCACTTCAACGTCGCCTACTTCGAAGAGAGACAGGTCGATATCCCCCCCCGTTTTAATTTCGGACATGCGCATGGTGAAGGTTTTGTTGCCATCCACGGTGGTGGATTCAATCGGAAAACCTTCCACCAATTCCGCCATTCCCGGGGGAAGGCCCATTTGACCGGCGCCTGGTTGCTGCTTACCGCCTAACATGCGGCTCATGGTCCCGAAAACCTCCATGGCCGAGAGGTCCACGTCATTCGTTATCCACGAGCGGGTAGTGGTCTGCTCCTCGGTGTTGGTCACGATGATCAATTCGCAGTCGTAGCCATCGATGGTGCGATGCTCGCCGGTACGCTCTATCTCGAGGTGATCCGTCACATCCTGCCGGGATTCGTCAATCAGCTTACCCAAGTTGGGCATTCGCATGCGGTAGGCGGAGCGGTCGCCCCGCTTGTCGGTGGTGATCATCGTTGTTTTTCCGTCTTGGGTGTCGAAGATCATGTGGGCCGTCGAACCCGCATCGCCCTCCGTGATCATGCCGATCTTATCGGTGGTCGCTCCGATGCGGATGCGGCTTTCATCCGATTTGCCGCGCTTGTCTTCGGTTACGGTCATCAGCACGCTGAACGGCCGCTCGTTTTGGAAGGGCGTAAAATCATCGTTTCCCCCCATCAGCATGCCTACGACGGCGTTGGCCGCTTCCTGCTCCTCCGGGTTGGGGTCCCCAGCTTCCGCTTCCGTAGCCTCGGCCTCTTTTTTCTTGCTGAAGAGGGCGTTGAAAGCCTTGTCTATTTCCTGGTCGATCTTGCGGTCGATCTGGTTGTTGGCTCGTTGCTGGGTTCGGCGTTTCGCCCGTTCCACCGTTCCCTGGGCGTCGGTGCCGAGGGATAAGGCAATGAGTAAACTAAAAAGTAGCAGGATGCGGTAATTCATAGCGGTCGATATTAAAGTTCGTATGCGACTCTATATCACGCGACCGCGCGGCGTTACACCTGTAGAGTAAAAGAACGTAAAGTCCCCCGCCCTACCCCCTAAAAACCGAACTTTTCAAGTTTGAAAAGGGTTTTTCAGATGATTGTACCTACACTATTCCAACCAGTAACCCCATGAAACATTCTGCTGAACTCCGTGGCGATCTCGCGCGCATTCTCTTCCTTGCGTTTCTCATGGCCATTTTCCTGGCGCTGTTCTTTATCCCCAGCTTGGCCAAGTTATTTTAACCCTGGTTTGCCGGGTGAAACGAAAGAATGGTTTCCCGCAGGTAATCCGTATCCAAATGGGTGTAGATTTCCGTAGTCAGGATGCTTTCGTGACCCAACATTTCCTGGACCGCCCGCAGGTCCGCGCCCCCCTCCACTAAGTGGGTAGCAAAAGAATGGCGGAATGTGTGCGGGCTAACGTGTTTGCCCAATTCCGCCTCTTCGGCGTATTTCTTAACCGCCGTAAAGACCGATACCCGGCTCAGGCTCCCGCCCCTACGATTTAGAAACACCGTGTTTTCATCCTGGATCACCGGTAAGGCGTTCCGCACGTGCTGCAGGTAGATCGCCAAATGCTTGATCGCTTCCGGACCGATCGGAACGATGCGCTCCTTATTTCCCTTTCCCGTCACGCGCAGAAAGGCCTCCGTCAGATACAGGTCGGATAGTCGCAACGAGGTAGCTTCACTCACCCGGAGTCCACAGGCGTACAGCACTTCCAGCAAGGCGCGGTCGCGCAGGCCGTGATCGGTGCTGAGATCGATGACTCCCAGGAGCGACCGTATCTCCTCGTAACTAAGCACTTCGGGTATCTTACGCCCCAGTTTCGGGGCCCGTAGCAGCTCCGTCGGGTCGGAAGCGATCACCCCCTCATCTAGCAGGAAAGCAAAGAACGTTTTGAGGGCGGAAACCAGTCGTGCCTGAGACCGTGGGGCGAGTCCAAGTTCCGCCAGGTAGCGGAGAAAACCGTCCAGGTGCATCCGTTCTATTTGCCGGGCCCCCAATTGCCAACCCCGGAGTTCCAGGTACGCGGGCAATTTTTCCAGGTCGCTCCGGTAAGCCGTCAGGGTGTGCGCGCTGTAGCCCCGGGTAAGTTTCAGGTAGGCCTCGAAGGATCGGAACAGGGACAACCACATGGGTCGAAGGTACGCATTCCGGCATGTCGGCTACCTCCGACGGTGGGATGTACTATTTCAGGGCGGGGTTCCTAAAAAGGGAGACGGTTTCCTATCCAAATCGCACCCCCTTTGCTTTTAGCCTGAACCACCGCCTCGCTTTCAACGCCCCGCACGGCCGGGATCCCGGCAATTTATTCAACTTTCCGCAGGAAGACCTGGATTATGATGAGGACTACCTCAACGGGGAAATCCAAATGGTAAACGCATTCCCATCGCCCCCCCCCCCGTTAAAGGGCAAGGGGGTCAAGGAAGCCAAAAATAAACCTCCGCCAAGCGGACGGCTTCGGCCAAGAAGCACTAACGCTAGCTTTTTTTGTCAGTAGCGGATCCGCTACTGAGCAAGTAGAAAGCCGCCCGTTGGTTGCCGTTCAACGGTAAGTCCACGGAAATCTTCCCGGAAGGCGGCCACCTCCAGCCCTTCGAATTCCTCACGGGAATGAGTGGTGGTAAGGACGACCACCGGGCAACCCGCGTTGTTGGCGGCGCGGGCCCCCGTGACGCTGTCTTCAAAGATCAGGCAATCTTTCACATCCACCCCGATGCCTTCGGCGGCCTTTCGGAATACTTCCGGGTCCGGTTTTCCATTATTCACCATGCCACTGTGGACCACGTGCCCCATCATCGAACGGATGTCGAGGGCGTCGATCACGAAAAAGGCATTCTCCTCCGGCCCGGCCGTACCGATGGCCATGGGTACGTCTTCGGCGTAAGCCTGCTTGATGAAGTCCAGCGCGCCGCCGACGGTATTGGCCACGATTTCCGGGGCGAAGATTTCCCGGTAGGCGGCTTCCTTATCGCGGCTGATGGCCAACCGCTCCTCGTGGGTATACTCGTCACCGAAAAGGCGCTCCAGTATCTCGGTATTCACTCCGTGAATTTCGGCCTTTACCCGATCCAGGGAATACTCAAGTCCCAGTTCCTGCAACTTACGTTGCCAGGCGCGGTGGTGTACCATCATATTATCCACGAGGGTACCGTCCAGGTCGAATAGGATGCCTTTGAAGGAGATGGGGGTCATGGTGGGGGTGATTTACAAGGGTACGCCGCGGGTAGGCAATTGTTCTGGCGCGATGCGTAACCTAGATCAGTTTTTCCTACGGTAGATGATCGGCTTCGCTATTCCCCATCTGGCCAGGCGGTGCATTAGGGAGACCCGCAGCACGCCGAGCCCGTATTTGCTGCTGCGCGCGAAGTTGATGCTGCTAGCCTCGTCAAAATACTTGGTCGGGCAGGTCACTTCGGCGATATCGAAGCGGTGGTAAATGATTTGGGAAAGCATCTCGTTATCGAAGACGAAATCGTCGTCGTTGGCCTCGAAGTCGATGGTTTCCAACACTTCCCGGCTGAACGCCCGATAGCCCGTATGGTACTCGCTCAGCTTGTAGTTAATGAGGAGGTTCTGGGTGAAGGTGAGAAAGCGGTTGGCGACGTATTTGTACTTCGGCATTCCGCCGCGCAGCGCGCCCATACCTAGGATACGGGAGGCCAGCACCACGGGGTAGAGTCCTTCGCCGATAATGTTGCACATCGTCGGGATGAGCTTGGGAGTGTACTGGTAATCGGGATGTACCATGATGACGATGTCCGCACCGATGTCGAGCGCCTTCCGGTAGAGGCTCTTTTGGTTACCGCCGTAGCCGCGGTTGCTGGGGTGGGTAATGACGTGATCTACCCCCAGCTGGCGGGCAACGGCGGCCGTCTCGTCGGCACTGGCGTCGTCGCAAAGGATGACCTCATCCACTAAGTCACGCGGGACCTCCCGGTACGTACGCTCCAGCGTTAGGGCGGCATTGTAGGCCGGCATGACGACGACGACCTTTTTGTCCTTGTACATTACCCGCAAAGCTAGGAAACCGACGCCTACCCGTGACCCGAATGCCAAAAGGGCGCTTCCGTACGGAAGCGCCCTGTGTTTTCATCTGGCTTGCCGGTCGTTTACCCCTGGGAAGTAGGCCGTACCTGCAGTTCGTTCACGTGTACGCCGTCCGGCTGACTGACGGCGTAGTGGATGGCGTTCGCGATGTCTTGCTTGTCGAGAAACTCAACGTTGCCGAAGCTGTCCTTGAAGTCGGTGCGCAGCTCGTCGTCGGTAATGGTGTCCAACAATTCCGTTTCGACGGCACCGGGCTCGATGCAGGTTACGCGGATGCCGTACTTAGGAGCCAGTTCCTTGCGCAACCCGTCGCTGAGCGCGCGCACGGCGAATTTCGTAGCCGAGTACACCGCGGAGCCGGGCATCACCTCCCGACCGGCCACGCTAGAGATGTTGATGATGTGCCCCTGCTTGCGCTCGGTCATATCGGGCAGTACCTCGGCCAGACAGAGCAGGACGCCCTTGATGTTGACGTCCACCATGGTCATCCACTCGTCTACGTGCAGGTTTTTCATGTAGCTGAGCGGCATGAGCCCGGCATTGTTGACCAGGATATCGACGGGGCCGAAGGCATCCTTAGCCTGCTTCACTAGGTTTTTGACGGCGGCCCGCTCGGTTACGTCGGTTTCCACGACCAGGGCGGCGCCCCCGTCCTTTTCAATGGCTTTTTTCAGTTCTTCAAGGCGGTCGCCACGGCGGGCGGCCAGTACGACCTTCACGCCCTGAGCGGCCAGGGTTTTGGCGGTAGCTTCCCCGATGCCACTACTGGCGCCGGTGATGATGGCGGTTTTTCCGGATAATTTCATATTGCTTTTTTTATGCAAATGGAATTAGGGCCGTCTTGTTGCGGATTATACCGGTAGCGGCCGGTACAACCCCTTCCGATCAGATCTCCAGGGGCGCGCTGGGAGCCTTGTCCATGATGATGATTTCTCCGATCCGGGTATCCCCCGGCACCTGCGCTTCGTCGACATCCTGTTCCATTGATGTAAAATCCCGCAGCAGAAAGGCCTTGTTCTTGGTGTAGGCGTAGGCCCGGCTTTCGATTTCGGATCCCCGCACTTCCACCGCCGGATAAGCGATGCGCAGGCGGGAATAGGTGTGTCCCACCCGGATATCGCCCTCCGTGGCGGCGGTCGGCGTGGTGACGTGAATGTCCCCAATGAGCGTGGAATCGCGCACCGAGGGCAAGACGTAGCCGATCTCCTCCCCGTCGTCGCCAATAATGTGATACACCCGGAAACGCCCTTCCCCGTCTTCCCGGATTCCTTCCTTCAGTCGTTCACCGGCATCGGCGATGGGCTCGCCCGGGACCAGGCGATAAAACCGGTTCTGTCGGATAACGTACTGCGGGGGCTCCGCTTCGATCGAATCCGTGCTTATGCCCCCATTGGATGCACCGGTTCGACCGCGAGCATCCTCGCCACAGGCTGCCAGCAGCCATAAAGAACCCAAACCCATCAGCAGCAGAAAATTGCGCATCGTACCGTTTGATTTAGAACCTGTGTAACCTTCCAGCCTCGGGCGTTGTTTGCGCCATTTTGACCCGGCGGGCGGTAAACCGCCAAGTCTCCGGGTAATCGTAATTTTGCCCCATGTCTACCATCGGTACCGTTTCCTTCTACACCCTGGGCTGTAAGCTAAATTACAGCGAAACCTCCGCCATCGGCCGTCAGTTCGAGGCAGCCGGATACCGGGAGATTCCCTTCTCCGACGGGGCCGACGTCGTCGTCGTCAATACCTGCTCGGTTACGGAATTCGCCGACCGGAAGTGCCGCAATGTAGTGCGTAAAGCGTTGGGCGCGAACGCAGGTGCAAAAATCGTCGTGGTAGGCTGTTACGCCCAACTCAAACCCCAGGACATTGCCAATATCGAGGGGGTCGACCTCGTCCTGGGCGCGGCCGAGAAGTTCCGGATCCTGGACTTCATCGACGGGATCGGCGGCGGCAGCGGAAAAGGGCTGGTCCGCGCCGGCGAGGTGAAGGAAGCCGATACCTTCGTCTCCTCCTTCAGCTTCGGCGACCGCACCCGCTCCTTCCTGAAGGTGCAGGACGGCTGCAGCTATTCGTGCACCTTCTGCACCATTCCCCTCGCCCGGGGAGCGAGCCGGAGCAGTACCGTCGACCAGATCGTCCGGGACGCGGAGGCCATTGCCGCCCGCGGCGTGAAGGAGATCGTGCTGACCGGCGTCAACATCGGCGACTTCGGCAACGGCACCCAGGTGATCGAGGGCAAACGCCCCCGTAAAGAGGCCCTCTTCGTCGACCTGGCCCGTGCACTAGACCGGGTCGACGGCATCAACCGCTTCCGCATCTCCAGCATCGAACCCAACCTCTGCACCGACGAGGTGATCGATTTCGTCGCGAACAGCGAACGTTTCGCCCCCCACTTCCATATGCCCCTCCAGAGCGGCAACAACAAGCAACTGGCCCGGATGCGCCGCCGCTACCGCCGGGAACTGTACGCGGAACGGGTGGCACACATTCGCTGGGTGATGCCTCATGCCTGTATCGGGGTCGACCTGATCGTAGGCTTCCCCGGGGAAACGGAAGCAGATTTTCTAGAGACCTACCGCTTCGTGCAGGAGCTGGACGTCACCTACTTCCACGTTTTCACCTATAGCGAGCGGGCCAATACGCCCGCCGCGGACATGGACGGCATTGTCCCCCTACCGGAGCGCCGCCGCCGAAACAAAATGCTGAACATCCTCAGCGAAAAGAAACGGCGGGCCTTTTACGAGCGCCACCGGGGCGCAGTACGACCGGTCTTGCTGGAGCAGGGAAAAGAGGATGGCGTCCTGTATGGCTTCACGGACAACTACATCAAAGTTGAGTTTCCAGCCGACGACAGCTGGGTAAACCATATGGTGGAGTTGGAGCTGGACCCCAACGGCAACATCCGGGGCAAGGGCAACGCGATGACGATCGAGGCCCGGGTGCTCGAGGCAAGCTACCCGGACTAATCCCGCCAGTCTTCCAGGATACGGTCCACGTGCGGGAGTTTATCCAGCACATAGGCGGCCGTCAGAATGGAAACACAAGCCGAGCCCGCGATGGTCAGCGCTGGCAGGCTCGTACTTTCCGCCTTACCGAAAGCAACGGGATATAGGCAGGCTGTAGCCACCGCTACGAGGAAATAGAAAAGTATATCCCGTTCGCCGATGTAGCGAAGGACCGACAGCAAGGCTACCCGTACCTTCTTTTCCGACGGAGTGCGTTTCGTATTCATGTCGGGCGCGTCTTTCGTAAAAGAGTGTGATGGTTCTAAAATACGCCTTTCCCAGCTTTCCACCGCCGGGTGGCGGACCGCTGGCCTACCGGTAAGCCAAATTCACCTTATCCGCCTCTACGATGCGGAACATGTCCTCGCGGAAGTCGGCGTAGTGCGCCGGCGCCACCACGTCCTTCTTCAGCAGCAGGGTGCGGAAGATGGTGAGGCCGTTGTCGGAAGCGGTATACTCGATGGCATAATCCAGGAAATCATTACTGATCTTGATCCCTTCGGGTACTTCGACCAGGGCTTTTCCGGTGGGGTTGATGACTTCGAGGGTCTGCTCGTAGTATTCCGCCTGGAAGGTCTGCCATAGGTCGATGGGTAATTTACGCTCCTGGGTGGTGGTATACGGCGGGGCTTCCATCCGGTCGCTGAGGATCAGCGGATAGATCG
Source organism: Neolewinella xylanilytica (assembly GCF_002934605.1). GTDB lineage: Bacteria > Bacteroidota > Bacteroidia > Chitinophagales > Saprospiraceae > Neolewinella > Neolewinella xylanilytica. Next base: position 343,597 of record NZ_PTJC01000006.1, on the reverse strand, counting down.
TCATACCCCCGATCTTGTTGCCGGGATCGGAAGCGCGGTATTCGCTGTGGTAAGATACCTGGTTGACGGCCAGGTCGTTCAGATCCGCTCCGAACTCCAGCTTGGTCAGCTCGATTCTGGGATAGTCGCCGCTGATGGCTTCCTGCATGTACCGGAGACGGTTATCGGCGCTTTCGTTGCGGTACTGATGGCGGTAGTTGGACGCCACGGAGTTGACCACGCGGTTATCCAGCGAAAAGATCAGGTCGTTCCCTTCGAAGGTGACCTTGCCCTCCCGAATCGTAGCATTGACGCCCCGGGATGGTGGATTGATGCGCCCCGCCGTTCCGTCGAAGGCTTCCCCGCGGCGGGGAATGACCACGGCGAAGGAGTTGTTCACCGACCAGTCACCGGTACCGAAGGGGAGGTTCTCGTCGGTAAGTTCGACGTAGTAAGCCTCGCCGTCCAGTTCGACGCGGGCGATACAGTGGTTGAACCCGATGCCCGGCAGGGCCAGGGGCTGCAGGCTGCGGTCGCGGGTATTGATCAGGACCAGGTTGGCCTCGATCCCGCGCACGTCGCACATGGCTACGAACAGGGAACTCACGTCTTTGCAGTCTCCCTGACGGGTGGCGAGGGTCTTCGCGGCGCGCTGCGGAATGAAGTTCGACTGCAGGAAAGGCACGGAGATGTACCGGATCTTGCCGGCCACGAATTCGTAGATCCGCTGCACCTCCTCCCGCTTCGTTAGGTTGACGGGTGCGTCGGCGAAAAGTTCGGCGACGGCCTCCGTTACGCTTTCGTCCACCCGCACCTTAGCGTACGTCAGCTCACTGTACCAGCGGGCGATGAATTCCCAGTCTTCGATGTTGGATACCCTGACGGTGGGGAGGATGTCGTCGTAATCCGGAGAAACGGCTTCCGGCTGCAAACCGGGCCGGTCGTTCATTTGCCAGACGTACAGATCGCGGCCGTCTACTTTGGTCCGCGTAGGCTCGACGTCGGTATGCTCCATGCCGGTGACTTTCACCTGGAAGGGCGCGTCGGCGGGAACCAGGAGGCTATAGGTGGACTGTACGCTGGGCAGTCCGAAGGCAAGCGGGTGCTCGTTCCAGAATTTACCGCTGAGCCGGCCGTACTTGTAATCCTGCACCCGGTAAACGAGGTGAATGGCACCGCCGGGCTGCAGCCGGTCGAAGACTACGTCGGCCCCCGAGCGGGAGGCATCGTGGCGAGTGCCGTCCGGATTGAGTACTTCGACCTTTTCGACGTTGCCCTGCTGGCTACCGTAGATCGGTATGGTGTACTCCTTCCAGAAATCAACCCCTTCCGGATTGAGCACCTTCACCAGCAAGCTGGTCCGGCTTTCGTTGGCGCCACCTTCGTGGACTACCTGCTGCACGTCGAAGGCCAGGATCACGCTGTGGTCGTCGGGATAGGCTTCGGCACCCTTGGCGGCGGCGTATAGCCCGTAGTAATCGGTTTCGGGGAGCGCGGCAAAGGCCGATGCCGCCTCGCTGCGAAGGGTACGCAGGGCATCGCGGCTACCGTAATCGTAGGAGTTCAGGGACAGGGCTTTTTCGTAAGCCGCCTGGGCCCGCTCCTTATCACCGGCTTCGGAGTATATATCGGCCTGGCTGCTGTACAGGGACCCGCTGTACGGGGCTATGGCCAACGCCCGATCGAGCATTTCCTGGCTTTTCCCGTAGTCGGAAAGCAGGTAATACAAGCGGCTGAGGCGGGAATAGGTATTGACCGATACCGGGTCGTGCTCCAGCATCATATCAAACAGTTTGAGCACCTCGGCGGGCTCGCCCGCCTTGAAACGCAGGTCGATCAATTCCTCCACCACGCTCTCCCGGTAATGGCTTTTCAGGTACTTCTCCAGAATCTTGATGGCGTCTTTCGGGCGCTGGCGGACGCCGGAGGCGATATTCGCCAGGCCGATGGCGATCTCCGCGCTGGCGGGAAACCGATCGTAACCCGCTTCGATCAGGCTCCGCACCTTCTCGGCTTCCGACCGGCCACCGGCCAGGATGAGGTCGTGGCCCAGGGTAAGTTCGCTTTCTCCGAATTTTGCTTTGTATGTATTCAGCAGCTCGGCGTACTGTGGCCAGTCTTCCAGGTTCTGGGCGTCCTTCATCCGCCCGTTGAGCGAATGGTGGTGATCGGGCGCGTCAACTTTGAGCCGCTGTTCCAGTTCGGAGGCCTTGGTCTCGTCGTCCATCTGCCGCAGCAGGGGGATCAGCTGACTTACGATGTGGTGATTCTTCGGGTAGCGCGCGAGGGCTTCCGAAAGTACCGCCTTGGATTCTTCGTGGTAGCCGTTCAGCAGATGAAATTGGGCGAAGGCCAGATAATCGATGTACGTCGCTTTCCCGGAAGCGATGAGCGGTTCGAAGTAAGCAACGGTGGGGTTCTCGTATACGATAACCTTCTCCCCCTCCGCCGGAACGTAGCGCTGCACGTCGCGGGAGTAGGAAAGACCGGGCAGTAACGCTCCCGCCTCGTCGGTGATGCGCAGCAAAAAGTTGGATCCGGTGGAGGTGGTGGCCCCGACCTGGATTAGGATGCGGTTGTAGCCCGCGTTTAGATCGACCGCGAAACGGTAGGTATCGAGGTGGTTGTCGCGCTCGTGGAACTCGGTGAATACCAGCCGGTCGTTCACCCACACCTTGACCGATCCACTGTTTCCGAGCCGGAATACCACGGTCTGGTCCCGGTCGCTTTGGGCAAAGGTCTGAGCGTACGCCACCGCGTTTTCCGTACTCAGGTGATTCCCGAAGTGTAACCAGCCGTGGCGGTCCAACCGCTCAACGGGGAACCAGCTCACCGAAACGCCAAACTTGCTGGTGAACGGAGCACCGGCCCCGGGTTGCGCGAGTACGCCGAAGTCCTGGTCAAACCCACTCTCGGAGATATTTTCGAAGGGACCCGTTATTGACCAACCATCGACCGGACCGAGCTTTTCAAAATTAGCACGGGATTGCTTGAGGTCATCCGTAAAGTAGTAATGTTCCCCGAGGGCGTAGTACGCCAGTGGACGCAGGCGAGAATAGGGATTGCGCGTTTGCTCCTCGACGAAAGCCAGTTGTTCCGCTCCCATTTCCCCATGGCCCGCCGACCACACCGCGTCCAGGTAAGCGTTGCGCCTGGCCGCATCCCGCTCTAATTGCGCGAATTTTATGAAGGCTTCCACCGAGCCGGGCACGTTTTGTAACATGCTTTCGGCAAACGAAAGGGCCATGGCCGCCTCGCCGGCGTGGCTACCGGTCAACTGCGCGGCAAAGTAGTCCCGTGCTTCCCGCTCCCGGTTGTCCGTAAGCAGGTCGTAACCAGTTTGGAGGGGGTTGACTTGGGCGCGGAGGAATGGGCCGCTGAAGAATACCGTAAGCAGAACGGTGATAAAAGATCTCATGTCAAGCATCGGCTAAGGGAAATGCGCCAAAAAAGCGCAGTAAGGTGGTCAAGTTATTCAGTACTCGCCATTTCCCAACTTCCGTTGCTATTATATTAGCATTTCCCGCCTACGATTTAACGGGTTTACCGTACCAGTAGCAGATCGTAGTTCGCCTGGGTGCGGATATCGATACCGAAAGCCTCTTCCGATTCGGTAGCGTCCAGGTATGTTTTGAAATCCAGCGTCAGCCCCTTCTCAAAGGATTCAAGTACCAGGGGTTGCGGTGACGCGAAGTATCCGGTTTCGTTGTACGAACGCAGGCCTACGACGTAGAGGGTATCCCGGCTGAACGACCAGGTACCGGACCCGATACCCGGTACCTCCCTGACCTGTCTTTCCGTACCCGTAGTGATCGTTGCCGTGAAATTGCCGGTCGACTGCCACCGCCCGTTGTCGAGAAAGATCATTTGCAGATCACTGTCGCTAATGCGGCTTTCCCCCCGCTCGGTGACCGATTCCCCGGCAAAGGTGCCGGAAAGCTGGTAGGTATTATCGAATTCCGTGACGATCCAGGTACCCAGGATGTCGGACTCCGTAATGATTTCCTTGTCTTTCTCACAGGATGGATACACCAAAACAAGCGAAAAAAGGAGGAATGGCAAAATTTTGGACATGCAAACAGCTTTAAACCCAACGGTATTACCGAAGCAGGATTCAGTGACGTTTGTCCATGTGTTTACTACGCTTCTCAAACCTACCCTACAGCTCCGTTTAAGCGGAGTTGCAACACATAAAAAACAGAGCCCCCAACGCATTGTTTGCAAACGTTGGGGGCCCGGATAATATTCTAAGCGGTAAGCTCCTCCCGGATCTTGTTCAGGGCGCTACCCGCGGTGACCCAGCCGATCTGAGCTTGGTTGTACGTGTGGGCAACCTCAAAGCTTTCCTGGGTGCCGTCGGCGTGATCCAGTACGACAGTGAGGTTACGGTCCGGTGCCATGGAGGCGAAGTCCGAAATGGTCACTTTATCGTCCTGGCGGATTTTATCGTAATCATCGGCATTGACGAAGGTCAGGGCCAGCATGCCCTGCTTCTTCAGGTTCGTCTCGTGGATCCGCGCGAAGCTCTTTACCAGCACGGCATGCACCCCTAGCCAGCGGGGCTCCATGGCGGCGTGCTCGCGGCTCGATCCTTCCCCGTAATTCTCTTCCCCCACGACGATCTGGCCGATCTGGTTATCGCGGTAGGTCAGCGCACTGTCCGGCACGGCCATGTACTCGTTGGTGACGTAGTTGATCACCGAGTTGGTCTTGTCGTTGTAGGCGTTGATAGCGCCGATGAGGCAGTTCTGAGAGATATTCTCCAAGTGGCCACGGTAGGTCAGCCACGGGCCGGCCATCGAAATGTGGTCGGTGGTACACTTTCCCTTGGCCTTGATCAGCACGCGCATGTCGCTCACCTGTTCGGGACGTATGGGCTTAAAGGGGTCCAGCAACTGCAGGCGGTCGCTTTTGGGATCGACCACCACCTCGATCCCGCTACCGTCTTCGGCGGGGTCCTGGTAGCCGGCGTCCTCTACGGCGAATCCGTTCGGGGGCAGTTCCACACCGGTAGGCGGGTCGAGCATTACCTCCTCGCCGCGCTCGTTGATGAGGGTGTCGGTGAGGGGGTTGAACTTCATGCTACCGCTGATGGCCATGGCCGTCACGATTTCGGGGCTGGCGACGAAACCGCGCGTCTGCGGGTTGCCGTCGTTCCGCTTGGCGAAGTTACGGTTGAAGCTGGTAAGGATGGAGTTGGCGCGGTTGGGGTCATCGGTGTGCCGGGCCCACTGGCCGATACAGGGCCCGCAGGCATTGGCCAGCACGACGCCGCCGATGTCTTCAAATTCCTTCAGCTGCCCGTCGCGGTCCACGGTAAACCGGATCTGCTCCGAGCCGGGGGTGACGGTAAATTCACTCTTCACTTTCAGGCCCTTCTGCTTCGCCTGGCGCGCGAGGCTGGCGGCGCGGTCCAGGTCCTCATAGCTGGAGTTGGTACAGCTGCCGATCAGGCCCACTTCCAGTACGGGGGGGAACTCGAACTTGTCCACCGCGGCGGCGAACTCGCTGATCGGGAAGGCACGGTCCGGGGTGTAAGGACCGTTGATGTGCGGCTCGAGGGTGCTCAGGTCGATCTCGATGACGCGGTCAAAGTACTGCTCGGGGTTCGCGTAGCATGCAGCGTCGCCGGTCAGGTGCTCGGCCACCTGGTCGGCCAGCTCGGCCACTTCGGTCCGGTCGGTGGCGCGCAGGTAGCGGCTCATCGACTCGTCGTAGCCGAAGGTACTGGTCGTAGCACCGATCTCGGCGCCCATGTTGCAGATGGTTCCCTTACCGGTACAGCTGAGGTTTCGGGCACCTTCGCCGAAGTACTCGACGATGGCTCCGGTACCGCCCTTTACGGTCAGAATACCGGCCACCTTGAGGATAACGTCCTTGGAGCTGGTCCAGCCGCTCAACTTTCCGGTCAGCTTCACCCCGATGACCTTGGGCATTTTCAGTTCCCAGGGCATACCGGCCATCACGTCGACGGCGTCGGCACCACCGACCCCGATGGCGACCATTCCCAGGCCGCCGGCGTTGGGCGTGTGGCTATCGGTACCGATCATCATACCGCCGGGGAAGGCGTAGTTCTCCAGTACGATTTGGTGAATGATGCCGGCGCCCGGCTTCCAAAAACCGATCCCGTACTTATCCGAAACGGTGGAGAGGAAGTCGTAAACCTCCTTATTTTCATCATTGGCGCGAGCCAAATCTTCGGTGGCGCCCTCCTCGGCCAGGATCAGGTGATCGCAGTGGACGGTGGAGGGAACGGCTACCTTGTCGCGGCCGGCCATCATGAACTGCAGCAGCGCCATCTGGGCGGTAGCATCCTGCATGGCGACGCGGTCGGGCTGGAAGAAGACGTAATCCTTACCGCGGTTGTACTGTTGCAGGGGGCTCTCGGGGTGTAGGTGCGTATACAGGATCTTCTCGGTCAGCGTTAGCGGCTTGCCCAGTTTTTCGCGCGCCTCGGCGATTTTTCCGGGCAGGTCATCATACACTTTCTTGATCAGATCAATATCAAATGCCATAGTCAGCTGTAATTTTTAGATTCGACTTCTTCTTTTGCTTACTGGGTGAACACGCCAATCCCGCGAAAAGTCGACAAATGTAGCAGGATTGGCCCACTAATACATCGGGCAGCCGCAGTTGCCCGCCCGGCAGCCGGCCAGGAAGAGGACACAAAACAGCAGCAACAACAGGGTCAGGGTACGCAAAATCGAAGTTTGTGGCCCGCAAAATAAGGTTTGCCGGCAGCATGTGCCCCCGGACGGTGGTTTTTGCGCCGGAGCGCGGGTGCAAAACCCGACGGAACCCCGCCGGCCTACCCCAACATGCACACCGCTTCCACCGACCTGGCGGCCACGTGGGCGGCGTAAGCGTTACCCAAGTCGAGGGGCATCACTCCGTACCCCACCCCACCGACGGACACCCGCTCCGAGAGGCAGTCGATCCCGCTGGGATCCAGATAAAAACCCCGCCCGTCGGCCTTCATCACCGCCTCTTTACGGGTCCACAGCCGGAAGAATTCGGCGGCGGGTTCATCCAGCCCGGAGAGGTAAGCGTATTCCCCTTCGGTGAACACCCGCCGGAATTCCGTGATGTCCACCGCTCCGATTCGTTCTACGTCGACGCCCAGCCTGCCCATCCCAGTGGCTCCACCGCATACCACCAGGCCCGCAGTATGGGAAATATTGAAATCGAAATCGGGCATATCGGCCAGGGATGGCCGTTGGTAGGTATCGGTACGGAGCTGACTTAGGTCCGGCACCCGGCCCGTGGCCGCCTGCCCCACCCGGCGCAACAGTAGTTTACCGTAGAGACCGGCCTGGCGATCCTGCCAGCGCCAGTACCCGCTGAGCCCTTCCCGGACCCGGGCCGGCAGCCATGCGACCGCTTCCGCCCAGGCATCGACGGCCAGCTCCGTATCGTTGCAGTGGCTGGCCAGGTAGATCATGACCGACCGGATGTGACATATGCCTCGATCTTGCTGGCCACTTCCTCCACGGCGGGTGCCCGGTACATGTCTTCGTGCCCGCTGTCGATATCGCCCAGCTTCAGGCGGCCGCCCGTTACCCGTTGCCAGGCATTCACGACGTGGTCGTGGGTTTTCCACCGCCGCAGATCGCGGCTGCGCAAGAGCAATACTTCCCCGGCGTAATCCGGCCAGGCGTAGCGGTCGTAGGCATCGATAAGCCCCATCTTCAACCGCCGGGCCCGTAGCCGCAGCCGCAGTTCCTCCCCTAGCCAGGCATCGGGGAGCACATCGCCGGCGAATTGCTCGAAGGCCGTATCCCAAAGCCCGAGCCGCAGATGGCCCCAGTACCAGCGGAGCGATCCCCGCCGCCGCTTTGTCCGCCCCCCCGACTCCGCCGGGGCGTAACCGGGCGGATCGATATCCGTACCCACGATGCGGGGAGCCGGTCGCCCGGAGGCTAAGAGCAGGCGACCGATCTCCAGGCAGATGGCACCGCTGTAACAGTAAGCCACCAAATTCAGGGGGTCGGGAGCGCCCAGTTGATCGATTTCGGCCAGGTAGTGAGCCGCCATCGTTTCGATGCTTCCGTCCAATTCGGATGCACCGTCTATTCCGTTGGGCTGCAAGGCGTACACCGGTCGGTCGGGGTGCAGGTGCGCCAGTAGTTCCTGGTACATCAGCACGTTCCCCTCCCCCGCGTGAAAACAAAAGAGTGGAGGCAACTGCCCCGCCACCCGGATCGGCACGAGGTTGTTCCACCCGTCCGCTTCCCCGGTATCGCTCACCCGCTCGGCCAGCCTGCGTACGCTGCGGTGGTGCAGTAAGATGCTCGGTGATATGCGACGGCCAAAGTGCTGCTCGATGCGGTTGAAAAGCCGTAGGGCTAGAAAAGACGTCCCTCCCAAATCGAAAAAATCGTCGTCGATGCCGATGCGGTCCACCGGCAGTAACCCGGACCAGATCCGGACCAGCTCTACCTGGGTCCGGTTGGCGGGTGGAACGTAGGCCGCCACCCCAGGTCGCGCCCCCCCCCGGGGTGGCGGCCCGAGGTCTTCCCGCGACATTGCCACGGTAAAGGTCGCTCCATCCGCAAGAGCCGTGAGCCGTTCCAGCAATTGCCGGAATCCGTTCAGAAACCATTCCGCCTGCCGCTGCGTGACGCTATCGGTAAGGTGCCGCAGCACGATGGTCCACTCGTCGCGCAGCACGACCACGCAGCTAAGCGGATAGGTAGAGGTCATGTCGCCGTGGTAATCCGTCACGCGGAGGCCGCCACCGGAAAGCGCCTTCCACGGGAAATTTTGGACCGTCAGGAGGTTGTTAAAGGGTGGTGAAACCGTATCGTCGTATAATTCCTCCTCGGTGAGGTAGCTGTACGGCTGGCTCCGGCCGTTCACGAGCTGAATCTCCTGCAAAAAATCACCGGCGGGTTCGAGGTCGACGATTTTGGGGAGCACATGTACGTACATCCCGGCGACCGTCTCGAATCCGGGCATTTCGGGCGGGCGACCGCTGACCGTTGTACCGAAGCTCACCGTCGGCGTACCGAAGTACCGCCCGAGCAGACAGGCCCATACTCCCTGCACGACCGTATTCAGACTCAATCCCCTGGCCCGCGCGTACCGCTCCACCCCGGCTTTCAGGGCACCGGTAACGACCGCCCGGACCTCAACCTGCGAACCCCGTGCCGCCGGGAACAGTGTCGGCCCCCGGTGGCGGTCCAATTGCTGCCGCCAAAAAGCAGTAGCTTCTTCGGGTCGTTGCTGTTGCTTCCACCGCAAATAGTCTTTGTGGGAAGGTATCGGTGCTCCCGCCAGATCCTCGCCGGCGTAAAAACGGAGGACATCCCGCAGGACGACTTCGGCCGACCATCCATCCAGCAGGAGGTGATGGCTCGTCCAGGCGAAATAATGGGTATCCCCGTCGACTGACAGACCGGTAAGGCGGCAAGCGGGGGATTTGGAGAGTTCCAGCGGGGTATTCCGGTCGGCTGCCAGGAAGGCCTGCCATTGATCGGACGGGCTCCGCTCCTGCGCCCCGGCGCCCTCCAACCACTGAATATCTGGGGCCGCCGCCGGGTGAATGACCCACACCGGCTGGGAAATATTCTCCCAGTGCACCGAGGCCCGGAGTACGGGGTGCCGCCGAAAGGTTTGTTGCCAGGCCTCTAGGAAACGACGGCGATCAAGTAGCCCCGTCAATCGAAAATGCACCTGGATGAGCCCCTCGTCGTGAGTAGGATCGGCCCGATGGTGAAACAGCAACGCCCGTTGCAGCTCGTTGAGGGGGTAGACCGCCTCGATCTTTTTATTGGCTTGGGAAGTCATTCTACATCTAATTGGCCGAGCAATCCTTCCAGATCGTCCTGGCTGAGCGAGGCTTCCGGAAAATCGGAGGGGGTGAATTGCTGCTGTTCGCGGGATTGACAGTATTGAACGATGGTTTCCACCGCCTTTGCCAGCTCATTACATAGCGCAACGACTGTGGCACGGTGGTGCAGGGCGTGGCTAAATGACCAGGTGAAGACTAGCTCACCGTCCTCTACCCGGGCGTTAATTTCCCAAACCCGGTTGACCTCCCCCCGCGGGGAACGGAGCCCCTCCGCCACGAAGCGGGGCGGCGGGGTACCGTGCGGCTTTCCCAAACCGGCCTGCCCGAGGTAATTGAAGTACAAGGCGGGCTGCTGCCGCAGTTCCTCGTACCCGGCCAGGTAGCGCAGGACCCCGTAGCCGATGCCCTGGCTGGGAACGGCGCGGAAGGTTTCCTTTACGGCGACGATGTCCTTTCCGATGTCGGTGCCAGACAGCCGGTACGTCAAAGGGTAGGCGGTCGTGAACCAGCCAAGGGTTTCTCCCACCGCCAGGCCGCCGTCGAGGGGCTCCCGGCCGTGTCGCTCGAGGTTGATGCACTGATCCGGGCCGTCGAACCAGGGGCGGGTGACGCGTAGCATCGCCGTCATCAGCAGTTCTTCCGGCCGGGTACCGTAGGCATCGTTGGCGTTTTGGAGTAAGGCGGCGGTAACGGATGCGGATACACGGGCCTCCACGGTCTCCACGCTGGATTGCCGCACCGGCAATTGTCCGGAAAGATCGGTACGGATCGCCCCCCCTTGCTGGCTTTCCCAAAAGCCCCGCTCCCCCTCGAATTTCCCCGTTCTCGCCCAGGTAGTCAGTTGATCGGCCCAGTAATGGTAAGGGGTCCCTCCTGCGTCCCGCTGCCCGGTGAGGCTTGGCAGAATCACGTCCCACGACACCATGTCGACCACCAGGTGGTGGGCCCATACCAGTACCCGGAAAGCATCGGCGCCCTCGAAAACGATGACGCGGAAAAGGGGATCCCGGTCGAGGTCGATCCCGTCCTGAAAGCGGTGGAGTGCGTCCGCCAAATCCGGCTCGCCGACCCGACGGCGCTCGAAGGGTACCGTGACTCCGGCCGGAGCAGTGCGGGCCGTCCACTCGCCCGTTGGGCTGCGGAAAAACTGCTGCCGCAGGGCATCGTGGCGGTCGTACAGTTGCCCGACGGCTTCGCGGATGCGATCGATGGCGGTTTCCTCCACGGGTTCGATCCACCAGCCATGGTTCCAATGGTGGGGGGCGCTGCGGTGCTCGGCGAAAAACCAATGCTGGATGGGCGTCAGCGGCACCGGGCCGGAGTAATCACGGTCGGCGTCCATAGCCCGTTCCGCCTGGATAGCTACGGTGGCAAGCTCCCGGATGGTCTGCCGGTCGAAGATGGCGGTGGCGGGCAATTCGATGCCCGCCTGCCGGGCCCGCGACAGGATGCGGATACTCAGGATCGAATCGCCGCCCAGGGAGAAGAAGTTATCGGTCACGCCGATACGTTCCTGGCCGAGTACTTCGCGCCAGATGCCGAGCAGGGCTGCTTCGGTGTCGTTCGCCGGCGGCGTTTGGCCTTCGGTGACCGGCTCGTTGCGATCGGGCGCCGTTTCCGCCAATTTACGCACGTCTACCTTTCCGTTGGGCAGGCGGGGAAGCGCATCCATTACCTCAAGGCGGGAGGGCAACTGATGGGCTGGCGTGCGGTCCCGGAGCCAATCGGTCAACGCGTCGGTATCGATTGCCTCGCTCCCCACTACGTAGGCGATCAATTGGCTCCCCGCCGGGCTCACCACCACCTCGGCCTCACGCACGGCGGGGTGCTCCAGCAGTTGCCTGCCCACTTCCCCCAACTCCACCCGGTACCCCCGGATCTTCACCTGCCGGTCTTGCCGTCCGAGATACATGATTGCCCCGTCTTGCCGTTGTTGGCCGAGGTCCCCGGTCCGGTACACCCGCGGGCAACGGCCATCCGGCAAGGATAGCGTCGTGAACCGTTCCGCGGTCAGCTCCGGTCGGTTCCAGTAGCCGGCGGTCAATCCTGCGCCACCGATGACGATCTCGCCGACGACGCCTTCCGGGACGAGTTGACCGTTCCCGTCAATGAGGTAAACCTGGTAGTGGGGGATCGCCTCCCCGATGGGAACGGGGCCTTCGTTCGCCCCGGCCCGGATCCGGTGGACGGTCGCCCAGACGGTAGCTTCCGTCGGACCGTATTCATTGTACAACGAGGCGGCGGGCAACCGCTCAAAGTGCCGGGCTACGGTAGCCGGGGTACAGGCTTCCCCCGCGACGATGACGGTTGATAAGGATCCCAGCTGCCGCGGTTCGGCAAACTCCAGCAATTGCCGGTACAGGGTGGGCAACAACAGCGTATGACTGACGGACTCCCGGCGGATCAAATTACCAAGGGCCATCGGATCCTGCTCGGACCGTTCCCCGGAAATGACCAGCTTACCGCCGCCGCACAACGTCCAGAAAATTCCCGCTACCGAGCTATCAAAGGAGAAAGAGGACAACAACAGGAACGCCTGCGGCGCTCCGCCGTACACTTCCCACCGCGCGGCGTTGCTGTACGCCAGGTTCCGGTGACTGACCTGGATTCCCTTCGGCTGACCGGAGCTGCCAGAAGTGTAAATGAGGTAAGCAGGCTCGTCCGCATCACGATCGACCGTCGGCAATGGTCCGGTATCAGTCAGGTCGAGATCGGCGATGTCCGCCCCGGTCACGATAAGACTTGCGCCGCTATCCGAAATCATAAAGCGGCGCCGTGCTTCGGGATAAGCCGGATCCAGCGGCAGATAAGCGGCACCGGCCCGGAGGATACCCAGGATTCCAACGATCGCGTATACACTCCGGTCAACCTGTAAGCCGACGATGTCACCCGACCGGACGCCCCGACGGTGAAGGTGCCGGGCGAGGGCGAAGGACCGGTCGCTTAAGTCAGCATACGTGAGCGCCTGACCGCCACCACTTACAGCCACCCGCTCCGGATGCCGGGCGGCGATATCGAGGATTTGCCGGTCCACCAAATCCGGCGTAGGTAGTGCAGGCTCCGGGGCCGCCGGCCATTCCGCCGCGGTCAGCAGTTGAATGGTACCGACGGGGACGCTCGGGCTCTTCCCGACCTGCTGTACGATCCGGGCGAAGTGGCCGAGCATCCGCTCGATCCGTTCGGCGGTAAACAGGTCGGTGGCGTATTCGAAAATGTAGGTGAAGCATTCCGCCTGATCGGCTACGTAGAGCGTCAGGTCGAACTTCGTGACCCCGAGGTCGAGGGAGCGGCTTTCCAACTGCACGCCCGGCTCCAGCTCCATTGGTTCGGGCACCTTGTGCAGGATGAACATGGACTGAAACAGGGGATTGGCACCCGCCCGGCGCTCCGGATTCAGGGCCTTCACTACGGCGTCAAAGGCTACCTTTTTGTGGGCGAAGGCCTCCAGTACGGTCTTTTGCACTTCCGCCACCAAATGGGAAAACGGCATGTCGGGGCGAAGGACATTTCGAACAACCAGTGTCTCGTTGAAAAAACCGATCAGCCGCTCCTGCTCCACTGAATCGCGGTTGGAAACCGGCGTGCCGACCAGCAGATCGGCCTGACCGGAATAGCGATAGAGCAAGACCAGGTAAGCGGACAAGAGGTAGACATAAGGCGTAACCGACGCCTCCCGACTACGCTCGCGGATCGCTCTGGTCACCGCCGCGCTAAGGGATGCTTCCGCGTACTGGCCGCGGTAGGATTGCTGAGCGGGACGGGTATAATCGGTAGGCAGATCCAGCATGGCGGGCGCGTCCGCGAGTTGGCGCTGCCAGTAACGCAAGGAGGTGTCGGATACTTCCCCCAACTGCCGACTGGCGAATTGCCCGTACTGCTGCGGGATTGGCGTACCGTCAACCGGCTCACCCCGCCGCAGGGCCGTGTAGGCCGCAGCAACTTCCTCGCAGAGAATCCGCATCGACTGTTTGTCCGTAATGATGTGGTGCTGGCTTACCATCAGTAGATGATCGTCGGCATCCAGGCGAACCAACCGAATACGCGTCAGCGGTCCGTTGCGAAGATCGAAGGGACGTTTGGCCCGGGCGAGGATTTCCGCTTCCGCCAGCGGTGCGGGGTGGTACTCCCAGCTGAAACCGGGGCCGGGGGTTACGCGCTGGCGAACCCCGGACTCCGTGCCGTAGAAAGTGGTCCGCAAAATTTCGTGCCGGGCGAAAACAATCGTAAAGGACCGTTGCAGCATGGCCACGTCCACCGCTCCACGGATACGGTACTGTTCGGCGTAATGATAGAACGGGTTATCCGGGGCTAGCTCGGAAAGTACCCACAGCCGCTGTTGCCCGGCCGAGGCGGGGTAATCGCCGGTAAGGGCGGCAGATTCGGGTGGCGGATCAACGGAGGTCTTTTTCCGGTTCAGCCATTTACTTAATAAGGACGATTTGCTCATAGGGCTACTGGAAAATTCCTTTTACCCCTTCCACGATCCAGTAGACGGGAATGTTAACTTCAAAAAACCGCTCGACAAACCAGTACATCGCGATGACGATTAGGCCGATCGACCCACCGTACAACAGGTAACGGTAGAGCCAGGTCCTGCGCAGGAAAAAGAGCAGCGGAAACACGAGACAGATAATCAGTACCTGCGCCAACTCGACCCCCACGTTGAAGCCCAGCAACGACCAGGTCATAAATTCTCCGCGCAACCCTACTTCGCCGAGTACGCTGGCGAAGCCAAAACCGTGGAAGAGGCCGAAAACGAAGGCGATGATCATGCCGTCGTTCTGAAACAGCGGGCGAAGATTATGGGCCGCTGCGAGGGCGATGGAGAGGGCGATGAGCGATTCCACCAGGTAGCCGGGCAGGCTAACGAGGCCGAGGGCGGCCAGGCTCAGGGTGATCGTGTGGGCGATGGTGAAGAAGGTGACGATCTTGAGCACGTACAGGAAAGCCGGCCGGAACCGCTCCACGGGCCGCCATCCCCCACCCTCCGTGCGGTGCACCACGGCCGGCAGGAGCAGCGCGATGAGGAAGAGGATATGATCCAGGCCGATGTAGATGTGGTACATGCCGCTCACGATCATGGCCCACACCCCCTTCCAGATGGAGACATCGCTGAGGTCGAGCACTTTGGGACCATCGTCCCCCGGTGCGAATCGCAGGCTGATCATCGACTCGTTGTCGTGAATGCCCGCCTTCCAGTTGTACTCGATGAGGGCGAAGGTGCGGTGGGTCGGGTCTACGTCGTAGATTGGATTGAAACGTACGTTGAGGGCATCGGGTACGGAGGGGGTATTGCCCAGGGTAAAGCCGTTGCCGACGACGTAGCCATTCCGCAGCTCGAGGGTGATGATTTCATCGGTAAAAGTGATGGGATGCGCTCCCAGGACAGAACTGATTTCCAGTCGCTCTCGTAGGTAGTCCTGCAGGGCTGGCATATAGGGACGGAGCTCCGCTTCGGTCATGCCGTTGACCAGCCCCAGATCCAGGGCCTTGTTAACGTCCGCTACGGTCAGTTGTACCGACCCGTGGATGGAGTCCTGCAGGATCCGAAAATAAACGTAACTCTGGTTCGCCACGTGGGCGTCGGCGCGCGGGGGAACAAAAAACAGGCAAACGATGACCAACCAGGCCCATTTGACCAATTTATTTCCGGGCAATAGCCGGATCGAAAATAAGGCGGTGGTATGCATAGTGTGTGGGGTGAGGTTGAAATACGAAGAATCGGGCTAAGGGGATGCCCCCGGACGAAAGTCCGGGAGGATTTCTCTCCTACAATTTCAGATTTGCAAGTTAAACC
The DNA here is from genome assembly GCF_002934605.1 of Neolewinella xylanilytica. GTDB lineage: Bacteria > Bacteroidota > Bacteroidia > Chitinophagales > Saprospiraceae > Neolewinella > Neolewinella xylanilytica. Next base: position 328,028 of record NZ_PTJC01000006.1, on the reverse strand, counting down.
AACTAACTTTCATGCCGTTATGCGGCTACTCCGTCACGAAATAGCCGCGTCGGAGAAATGGTTTTCGGCATCTTTTGGTGCCACCGCTCGCTTCCTCACCCTTTGAACGACACTATCCAATATGCACCCCGCCCCCACTACCCTCGTGCTCACCCGTCGGGTGGTCGAACAGACCCTGGCCCACTTTGGGCTGGATAGCGTCATGCGCCGGCTGGTAAGCCGCCTCGAAAAGACCATGATGGCCCACGATGCCGAGCGTACGGTCACCCCGACCAGGAGCGGTTTTCACTACGATACTCCCCACCCCGGATTGGTCGAATGGATGCCGATCCACGAGCGCGGACGCGACGTCACCATCAAGGTCGTCGGCTACCACCCGAAAAACCCGGAGGTCTACGGACTGCCCACCATCGTATCCACCATTTCGGCCTACGACACGGCCACCGGTCACCTGAGTTGCATCATGGACGGCGTGCTGCCAACGGCCATGCGCACGGCGGCCGCTTCGGTCATCGCCACCCGGCAGTTTGCTAATCCCGACAGCCGCACCCTGGGACTGATCGGCTGCGGAGCACAGGCCGTAGCCCACGTACACGCGCTGTCGCTGTACTACGCCTTCGACCGGATCCTGATCTACGACGTCGACGGCCAGGCAAGTGGCAGCCTGGCCGATCGCTGCCGGCACTTCGACACCGTCGCGGATATTGAGCTTTCCACCCTGCCTGACATCCTCAAGTCGGCCGACATCCTCCTGACGGCTACCTCTATCGACGTGGGAGCAGGTCCCCTCTTCGACGTTCTCCCCCACCGCCCCCACCTGCACGTGAACGCCATCGGATCCGACTTCCCCGGCAAGACCGAACTCCCGCTGAGTCTGCTGCAACACGCCTTCGTTTGTCCGGACTTCCGGCCCCAGGCCGTACTAGAGGGCGAATGCCAGCGCCTGGAGGATCGATACATCGGCGACGACATCGTAGCCGTGTGCAAGAACCCCGTGGCGTACCACCATTTGCGGGAGGAATTGACGGTATACGACTCTACGGGTTGGTCGTTGCAGGACCAGGTTGTCCTGCGCCTCTTCGCCGAAATGGCCGCCGAACTGAGCCTGGGCGAATACCTCGAGATCGAAAATATGAGCGGGGACGCCACGAATCCGTACCACTTCCTCAGTGCCGAAGCCGAAGCGATCCCCGTGCGCACCACTGCAACCGCCCGCACATGAACTACCGCCACGAACCACCCGTCAATTTTACCCTACCCCAAGCCTACCTCGATTACCGGGAAACGGTCATTGACTTTGCCCGTCGGGAGCTCCAGGACGACGTCATTACCCGCGACGCCGAGGGCACCTTCTGGCGTGAAGGCTGGCAAAAGTGCGCCGACTTCGGCATCCAGGGGCTGGCGGCCCCCGCGGCGTACGGCGGACAGCAGGACGAATTAGATGTATTCCGCTCCGTCGTGGCGATGGAAGCCCTGGGCTACGCCTGCCCCGATACCGGACTGGTCCTGGCCCTCAATGCACAAATGTGGGCGGTGCAGTCGACCATTGCCCTCTTCGGCACCGAAACCCAAAAGGCGAAATATCTGCCCGGCATGGTCAAAGGGCAGCTTTTCGGCTGTCACGCCCTGACCGAAACGGAGAGTGGGTCCGACATCTTCACGCTGACCACTACCGCCGAAAAACTCGACGGTGGCTACCGGCTGAACGGCGGCAAACGCCTCGTCACCCTCGCACCCGTGGCCGACGTGGCCGTCGTGTTCGCCAGCACCGCTCCGGAACGGGGTAAATGGGGGATCACCGCTTTTCTCGTGGACGCGGATTCAGCGGGATATACCGCCAGCCCGAACCGGAAAAAAATGGGCCTGCGTACCGCCCCCTTCGGGGAGATCACGTTCGAAAATTGCTTCGTGCCGGAAGAAAACCGCATCGGTAAGGAAGGTGCCGGCTTCAGCATCTGCAACCATTCGCTGGAGTACGACCGTTGCTGCATCCTGTCGGGCAAGCTCGGCACCATGCAACGCCAGCTGGAAGAAGCCGTAACATTTGCTAAAAAGCGGAAGCAGTTCGGCAAAGCCGTGGGGGAATTCCAATCGGTATCCAACCGCATCGCCGACATGCGGATGCGGATCGAGATTTCCCGGCTACTGCTGTACCGACTGGCCTCTCTCAAGCTAAACGGCCAGCCCAGCATGATCGAATCCAGCATGCTGAAGCTGTACCTAAGTGAGGCGTTCGTCGAGTCAAGTCTGGACGCTATCCGCATCGGCGGCGGCAACGCCTACCTGACCGACTTCGGTACCGAACGCGACCTGCGCGACGCGGTGGGCGGGGTACTCTATGCCGGCACCTCCGATATTCAGCGAAACATCATTGCTCAACTTACCGGCCTGTAGCCCGATGCACTACCTGCTCTTCCATCCGATCGACCGGCACGCTGCCGCGTCCCCCGACCGCACCGCCTTCCGCTGCGGCAAGCAGGCCATTACCTACGCGGAGCTGGCCGAACGCACCAACCGGCTCGCCCATTTGCTTCTGGCGCAGGGGGTGCAGCGCGGCGACCGGATCGGCATCTACTTACCGCGGTCGCTCGATGGGGCGGCGGCCGTGCACGGTATCCTGAAGGCGGGTGCGGCCTACGTACCGCTCGACCCGGAAGCGCCGGTGGCCCGGACCCGTCGGTTGATCGACGACTGCGGTATCAAGGTGGTATTTGTTGCTCCCGCGCTCCGGCGCAATTTTACTGCTCTTTTCGCCGCGCCTAGTCCAGTTAACCGGGTCGTTGGCGGCGACGTGGAGGGGGTAATCAGCCTGGAATGGGATGCGCTCGCTGACTATCCCGCCACGGCACCGGATCTACGCATCCTGGGCGATGACCTGGCCTACGTCATGTACACCAGCGGCTCCACCGGCGAGCCCAAGGGCATCATGCATACCCACACCTCGGGATTAGCCTACGCCCGCCTGAGCCGGGACCTTTATAACGTGCAGCCCGACGATGTGATCGGCAATCACTGCGCCCTGCACTACGACATTTCCACCTTCGGCTACTTCACCGGGCCGCTGGCGGGGGCTACGACGGTGATCGTCACGGACGCCCACACCAAATTCCCCACCAGCCTGCTGCAATTGGTCGAACAGGAGCGCATCACGATCTGGTACAGCGTGCCCCTGGCCCTGCTGCAAATGCTCCGTTCCCCCACCCTTGGCGAGCGCGACCTCTCCGCCCTGCGCTGGGTACTCTTCGGCGGCGAAGTCTTCGCGCCCCGCCACCTGCGCGCCCTCATGGAACACGCCCCGAACGCCCGGGCAAGCAACGTGTACGGACCCGCGGAAGTGAACCAATGCACTTACTTTCACCTCGCCGAGGCGCCCGATACCGACGATCCCCTACCACTGGGCCACGTGTGGAACGATACGGAGACCCTGATACTCGACCCCGATGACGGGGAAGTAGCGGAAGGGGAGATCGGCGAACTGCTGGTCCGCAGTGCCACCCGGATGAAGGGCTACTGGAACCGAGCCGACCTGACCGCCCGCGGATTCTACTACCGCGAACGCATCCCCGGCAACCGGGAAACCTTTTACCGTACCGGCGACCTCGTGTACCGCGACGCGGACGGCCTGCTGCAGTTCATGGGGCGCAAGGACCGCCAGGTGAAAATCCGCGGCCACCGCGTGGAACTGGAGGAAGTGGAGGCCGTGCTCGCCGCCCAGCCCGGCGTCGGGGAGGCGGCCGTGTACCTCCGCGAGATCGGCGATAACGAAAAAGTTATCGAAGCCCTGGTGGTTGCCGAATCCGACTGGGTGGGCAATCCCCGTACCTGGATCATCGCCATGGGCGATCAATTGCCACCCCACGCGGTACCCGTCCGCATCGACCTGCTGCCCAACCTGCCCCGGAACGACGCGGGCAAGATCGATCGCCTCGCCATCCGGGAGGCGATCACCAAAAGCATGCCCTAATTATGGAAGAACGTATCCTCACCTTTATCAAACGCGAACTCATCGATGACGACCGGATCGACCTGACGGCCGACGACGACCTGCTCGGCAGCGGGCTGATCGGCTCGATGGCCGTTTTTCGCCTCATCGACTTTCTCGAAAAAAGCTTTTCGGTGCGCATTCCGCCCGAGGAGATGACCATCGATCACTTCATGACGGTCCGTGCGATGAGCGATTACGTCCGCGAACGTCAAGCCGTGCAGAAAGTATGAGTCCCGCCGCCCTCACCCCCGCCCAGCTCGTACTATGGACCGGCCAGCACCTCGCGCCGAATTCGCCGCAGTATCACTGCATCTTCACCTTCGAACTGCGGGGCCAGCTAGATATCGATCGCTTTCGTGCGGCCTACGGTGCACTGACGGCGGAGTGCGACAATATGCGAACGGTCTTTCGTACCCACGACGGCGAGCCCCGGCAGGAGGTGCTGCCTACCGCCCTGGTTGAGCTGGCCGTCACGCCCTGGCCGGGGAGCCGCGAAGCGCTGGAAGGGGAGATCGCCGCACGGGGCCAGGAACTATTCAACCTGGACACGGCTTGCGTTGATGCCGTCCTCTGGCAACTCGCCGAAAACCACCACGTCTTCTTCCTCAACCAGCACCACCTCATCGTGGACGCCTGGGGCGTGAGCGTACAGTACCGGCGCTTGGTGGAAATCTACGCGGGCGAGCGGGGCGCGGGAGCAACGCCTTCCGACCAACTTCCTTCCTTTCAAACGTACCGCGAGCGGCTACCCTCCGAACCCGTATCCTTACCCGAATACTGGGACCGAGCCGTCGACCCCGTACCGCCCCGCCTGCTGGGGCGCGGAAATGCCGGGGGTACATCGATCGCACCGCGCATATCCCTTACCCTGGACGCCGACCGCACGAAAGCCCTGCTGGCCCTCGCCGAACGGGACGGCATTCGCCATTGGACGCGGGGCATGACCCTGTTCAATATTTTCGGCACCCTGCTTACGGCCTACGTCCACAAAATCTCCGGAGAACGTGCGATCGCATTCGGCACTCCCGCCGGCAACCGCGGCACGGCCGAAGAACGCCGCCTCCCCGCCCAGTTGATCGAAATGCTTCCGCTGTACGGCTCGGTGGCCGCCGGCGATACCTTCCTCGACTTGCTCGGCCGACTAAAGACCAGCGGCAACGACTTCCTGCGTTCGGCCCGCCCTGGCGTAATTCGTCCGCGCTTGTCCGCCTCCTTTAACGTCGTACTGAATTACATTACGGCGGAATTCGGCGCATTATCCCCCACCATTAGCTGCCGTACCCGCTGGCGCTCTCCCGGCCACGCCGATCCGGGCCACCACCTCCGCTTGCAGGTCCATGATCTGGATGCGACGGGCCGCCTGACACTCGAATTCGACCTGAACGAGGCCGTCTTCCCCGCCGCGGACCGTGATAAGGTAGCCGATCAATTCCTCCGCCTGCTCGATGCAATGACGAGCCATCCGAACCGGGCGATCGACAATATCGACATCCTCGGAAAGGCCGAACGGCAAAGGTTGTTGGCCGCCGGGCAAGGGAAAAACGTAGCGGAAAGGCCCGCTTCGGTATTGGCTGCCTTCCGACTTCAAGCCGACCGGACGCCGGACGCCATCGCCATTGAAAGCCCCGACCGGCAGCTGACCTACCGGGAGCTCGACGAAGAATCCGGCCGGCTGGCCGCTTTCCTCCGGGGCAGGCTCCGCGAGGCCGGAAAGAACGTGGCCCTCTTACTTCCCCGCTCCGCCGATCTGCTGATCGGCATACTGGGCTGCTGGAAAGCCGGGCACGCCTACCTCCCCCTGCCCACGGATAGTCCCGACGCCCGACTGGAGCACATCCTGGGCGAAACCGGATGCGCGCTGATCCTCACCGACCAGGAGCGTTATCCGCGGGTAGAAGCCTTTGCGATCCCTACGGTGCTCTTCGATGCGGACCGGCCGGCCATCCTGCGGCACGACCCCACGGTAGGCATCCACCAACCAGGTGACGCCCCCGCATATATTATGTACACTTCCGGGAGCACGGGTACGCCTAAGGGAGTGGTGGTCGGTCACGCCTCCCTGGCCAACTACATCGCCTACGCCCGCCGCCGTTACGTGACCACCGCGGCGCCGGTCTTCCCGCTGTTCACTACCGTCGGCTTCGACCTGACGGTAACCTCGCTGTTCACGCCGTTGGTGTGTGGTGGCCGGGTGATCGTGTATCCGGAACCGGCACCCGGTACGCCCGATCTGGCGGTGCTGCGGGTACTGGACGACGACCGCTGCGACGTGGTAAAACTCACCCCCTCTCACCTGGCGCTGCTGCGCGGCCGGGATTACCGTCACGCCCGGATTTCCACCCTCATCGTGGGCGGCGAACAACTATCCACCGACCTGGCACGCGAGGTGACGGCAAACTTTCCGGTGGGTGCGGAACTGATTAACGAATACGGTCCTACGGAGGCTACCGTCGGTTGCATCGAAAAAAGCTTTTCCCCGGCGAATGACCGGAGTGGGGCCGTGCCGATCGGGCGACCGATCGATAATACCGAAGCCCTTCTACTCGACGAGGGGGGGCAGCTGGTGCCCGACGGTATGGCCGGCGAATTGTACCTGGGGGGAAGCTGCCTGGCCCACGGCTACTACCGGCGGCCGGACCTGACTGCGTCCCGCTTCGTGGATCACCCTTATCGATCGGACGACCGCCTGTACCGCACCGGCGACCGGGCCCGGCGAAACGACCGCGGGGAATTGGAATTCCTGGGCCGCAACGATCGGCAGACCAAGTGGCGCGGTTACCGCATCGAACTCGAGGAGGTAGAGCACCTGCTAGCCGCCCAGCCGGGTATTGCCACCGCCGCCGTGGAGCTAGTCGACCCGACCGCCTGGTCGCAGGCACCGGTCGATCACTACTGCACCAACTGCGGACTGCCCGCCAACTACCCCAGTGCTTCTTTCGACGAGGAGGGGGTGTGCCAGTTGTGCCGGGGCTTCGAAGCCTATGAATCCAAGGCTAAGGCCTACTTCCGCACCCTCGACGACTTCCGCGCCATCTTCGCCGAGCGGCCCAGCCAGCACGGTACGGAGTACGACTGCATCATGCTGCTCAGCGGCGGAAAGGATAGTACCTACGCCCTGGGCCAGTTGGTCGAACTGGGACTGAAGCCGCTCGCCTTCACCCTCGATAACGGCTACATCTCGGAGCAGGCCCTGGATAACGTGCGGCGGGTGGCGTCCGATCTGGGCGTCGACGTCCACTTCGGCAGCACGCCAGCCATGAACGAAATTTTCGTCGACAGCCTGTACCGCCACTGTAACGTTTGCAACGGTTGCTTCAAAACGATCTATACCCTCAGCACCCAGGTGGCGCTGGAGAAGAATATCCCCTACATCGTCACCGGGCTGAGCCGCGGACAATTCTTTGAGACCCGCCTCACCGAGGAGCTCTTCTGGGAAGACCGCCACGCCGAGGGCAGCATCGACGCCGCCATCCTGGAGGCCCGGAAGATGTATCATCGTGCGGACGACGCCGTACGCAAACTCCTGGATACCTCCGCCTTCGAGACCGACGACGTCTTCGAGCGGGTGCGCTTCCTCGATTTCTACCGCTACACCGACGCCACGCTGGACGAGATGTACGCCTACCTCGACCGCCGCCTTCCCTGGGTACGCCCCACGGACACCGGCCGCTCCACCAACTGCCTGATCAACCAGGTGGGCATTTACGTCCACAAAAAAGAAAAGGGCTATAACAACTACGCCTTTCCCTACAGCTGGGACGTACGCATCGGGCACAAGCAGCGCGACGCCGCCCTGGAAGAGATCAATGAGGAGGTAGATACCGAGGCAGTACAGAAAATCATGGGCGAAATCGGGTATCATCACCCCGGGGAAAACTACGATCGCCGCCAGCTCGTAGCTTATTACACCGGAGGAGAAGACCTCACCCCCGACGCCCTGCGACAACGGTTGCAGCGCCACCTTCCCGACTACAGCATTCCCCAGCTTTTCCTTCCGCTACAGGACATGCCCCTGACGGCTTCCGGCAAGATCGACCGTTCGGCCCTGGCCGCGTTAGGCGGTCGACCCGCTACGGAGAACGTGGCCTACGAAGCTCCCGATGGGGAAATCGAGGAACTGCTCGCCAACATCTGGCGGGACGTACTCCATCTGGAGCGGGTGGGTCGCCACGATCAGTTCATCGACCTCGGCGGGCACAGCCTTACGGCCATTCGCCTGTCGGCCCGTATCGGCGACGCCTTCGCGCTGGAGGTTCCGCTGCACCGTGTTTTCGAATTGCCGACCATTGCCCTGCAGGGCGAATACCTGGAAGAAACCCTTACCCGCTTATTGGCCGAGACCGAAGGGGAGATTTAATATGCTATGAACTTACCCACATCATGACTGAACGCATCTACCTGTTTTTCCTGACCGCCTGCTTCGCTACCGGACTGACCGCACAGACGGTAGAGGGTCGCGTGCTGAGCGCCGATCGTTCCCCGATCATCGGGGCCTACATCATTCACCTCAATTCCGAGCATCACACCCATACGAATGAGCTAGGCAACTTCATGCTGGACGGGGTCGCCCCGGGGGATAGCCTGCAGGTCACCTACCTTGGTTACCGGGCGCAAAAAATCGAAGTACCCGCTGCCGACGAATTCATGGAGGTGGAGCTGGAAGAAAGTTTCTTCGACCTGGACGCCATCACCGTGCGTCCCGACCTTCGCTCGCTTAACGTCGCCACCGACATCGATTCCCGGCTGCGGCCGGTGAATTCCGCCCAGGATATCCTGCGCCGCGTACCGGGCATGATCATCGGCCAGCACGCCGGTGGCGGGAAAGCGGAGCAGATCTTCCTGCGGGGCTTCGACATCGACCACGGCACCGACGTGGCCATCTCCGTGGAGGGTATGCCGGTCAATATGGTCAGCCACGCCCACGGGCAGGGCTACGCCGATCTCCACTTCCTCATCCCGGAAACCATCGAGAAGATCGATTACGGCAAGGGGCCCTACTACGCCGACCAGGGCAACTTCGCCACCGCCGGCTACGTCGACTTCTCCCTGAAGGACAAACTCGACCGCTCGCTACTGACGGCCGAGGTCGGCTCCTTCAACACCCTGCGGGCCGTGGGCCTTTTCGACCTGCTCAACAACGAGCGCAGCAGTGCTTACCTGGCAACGGAGTACATCCTCACCGACGGTCCCTTCGAGTCCAGCCAGCACTTCAACCGCCTAAACCTCATGGGTCGCTACACCGCCGAACTTCCGGGCGGCAGTAAGCTCTCGCTCCTGGCCAGCCACTTCGAAAGCAAGTGGGATGCTTCGGGGCAGATACCGGTACGGGCGGTGGAAAGCGGATTGATCGGTCGCTTCGGAGCCATCGACGACACGGAGGGGGGCTACACCGGCCGGACCAACCTGGCGGGCGAGTTCCTGCGCGTCGTCAACCGCAGTACCTTCATTAAAACCAACGCCTATTACTCCCGCTACGACTTCGAGCTGTTCTCCAATTTCACCTTCTTCCTCGAAGACCCGGTGAACGGCGATCAGATCCGCCAGTCCGAAGACCGGGAGATCTTTGGCTTCCAGTCGGAAGTCAACCACGCCTTCACCACCGGCGGCGGCGAAGCCAGCCTCAAAGGCGGCATTGGCCTCCGCTACGACAACAACGACGACGTGGAGCTCAGCCGTACCCGCAACCGCGAAGAGCTGCTGGAACGGATCCAGTACGGCGACATCGACGAAAGCAATCTATTCGCCTACGCCGGTGCCGATTTCGAGTTCGGGGACCTGCTGATCAACCCCGCCGTTCGCCTCGACCACTTCGTCTTCAATTACGTCGATAAACTCCAACCCACCTACGACCGCCAGGAACAGCGCAAAACCGCCGTCAGCCCCAAATTGAACTTCCTGTATACCCTGAATGATCGCACCCAGCTGTTCCTGAAAACGGGCGTCGGCTTCCATGCCAACGATACCCGGGTCGTACTCGACCAGTCGGCCGCCGAAATTCTGCCCGCGGCCTACGGCGCCGATCTGGGAGGCATTTTCCGGCCCACCGGCCGTCTGTTCCTGAACGCCGCACTCTGGTACCTCTACCTGGAGCAGGAATTCGTATACGTAGGCGACGCCGGCATCGTGGAGCCCAGCGGGGAAACCCGTCGCCTCGGGGTGGACCTGAGCGCCCGCTATCAGCTGACCGACTGGCTCTTCGCCGACGCCGACCTGAACTACGCCTTCGCCCGCAGCATCGGTGAACCCGAGGGAGCTGATTACATTCCCCTGGCGCCCGACCTCACCAGTTCCGGCGGCCTGAACGTCCTCAACAGCCGGTGGACCGGCGGCGTGCGCTACCGCTACGTAGCGAACCGGCCGGCCAACGAAGACAATTCCATCGTCGCCGAGGGCTACTTCATCCTCGACGCCAATGTCAACTACGCCATCGGTCCCGTTTCCCTCGGTTTGGTCGTGGAGAACGCCCTGGATGCGGAGTGGAACGAAACCCAGTTCGCCACCGAGTCGCGGCTGTTCTCCGAAACACAGCCGGTGGAGGAGATTCACTTCACGCCGGGTGCCCCCTTCCTGCTGCGCGGAGTCGTGCGGTATAAGTTTTAGATCGCCTCCACCGCATTTCTCGCGCCAACGCTACGGAAGCGCCTACCGTCTAACCGCATGGAATAATACCACTACCCCATGCGCGCCGTCCCCCTGCTCTTGTTATGCGCACTTTTTGGATGCCAAAAGGAAGACGATGACCTCCTCCCCGCTTGCGTCGTCGAGGTGCTGACGGAGAAGGAAGTACTGCACTACATCCAGATAGAGCGCTGGGCCCTCGACGATGGGGAGTATTATTATTTTACCGCCGATTGCTGTGATTTCCCCAACCCCCTCTACAACGAGCGCTGTGAACGCGTCTGTTTCCCCGATGGCGGATTCACGGGCGGCGGGGACGGCAACTGCGGGGAGTTCCCCCAGGATTTCGAACGGACGGTCGTCTGGCGGCGTCCGGATTAACTATAGTTAGCACGCACGGCCCCGGGGGCGAAAACAGTTGTAATGGGTATGACCGGCGCCGCCGACCACCTACAAACCCTCACCCTCGACCAGCTGATCGAACTGCTCGAGGAAGCCCAACTGCACCACCCCGAGACCGTGGTAGCGGCCTGGGCGGAGCTGGAAAAGCGCGGCATCCCCCTACAGGAAATCCTCAATCGCCGACGCGCGCTGGCCGGGCGGATGGAGATGCACAAACGGGTGCCCCGCCCCTGGGTCGGGTCGGTAGCTCCTTCCGCTGAGGGCCCCGATGTACGTCGTATGGCTTCTGACTGGCTGGATGTAGGCCCGGTCAGTACGGAGGCCATCCTGAGCGCGCTGACCATTCTCATGGGGCTGCTGGCCTGTCTGCAACTGTACGGCTTATTCTTCAGCGGACTGATCCTGCTCCGACCCGCCGACTCGGTGGATGGCTTTACGCTGTACATTACGCTAATCGGGTGCGGGGCGGCCGTCGTATGCTTGCTGGCGGCCCTCCGACTCTGGCAGCGCCGCCGGGTGGGGTGGGTGCTTTCCTTCGCCTTTCTGCTCTTTCAGTGGCTTACCCCGGTTTCGGACCTGATCCGCTACGCGCTACTGGGCACCACCGACGTGTTCGCGGCGCGCACGGATCCGTCTCCCCTGCATCACGCCATCACCCTTTTTGCAGTGGGTAGCCTGCTTTACGGCCCGGGGCTTTATCTGCTCCTGCGGGTCCGCGTACGCAAGGTGTTCGACGTCCGGCAAGGTGCCGCACTGCGTACCGGATTGGTGGCCTGCGCGGTGCTGGTTGCCTTTAAATTATTGCTGTTCGGAGGCTGAGGCGGCGGGCAGTATGAGGGCGCCGGGGCGCGGGAACGATGCCGGTGACACCGGTCGGTGGATCGGACAGCTATTTTACTACATACAAATGCCATGAGGCACCATACAACTCGTCCTTTCGCTTTTTTTAGTTGGAGCCCGGCTAACGGTAGAAAAAGAACAACGGAATCCGGGTGCTGGGCAGGGTTCCCTTCGACAACCCCTCCGGTGCCCGCCGTACTTCCTTTTCGGACTTACCTTCGGAGCGGAAAAGGCGGAGTCCCCTCCGCGGAGCTCTCGGTGTTCGTCCGGTAATTTCATGGCCGACCAGCCATTCCTGCAGTGAGTTAAAGGACGTATTCCCCATGCCCTACACAAAAGGAACCATAGGATGCTGCCTGGGAGCTTTACTGCCACCTCGGCCCCGCAAACTTGCGCGGCCGGTGGAGGTTTGATAAAAAACGTGACTACTTGCGCGACCTCGACGCCCGTTCCGAACATACCCTGATCTGCTGCCTCGACTGGGGGCTGGGACACGCCGCCCGTAGTTTGGCGCTCGCCCGGCAACTGCAGCATGGAGGGTTGCGCATCAGTTGGGCGAGTAGCGGTCCGGCCGCGGAGATGCTGCGGCGGGAATTGCCCGACACCGAGATTCACGAACTGCCCCCTTACCGCGTACGCTACGATACCAAGTCCATGGTATGGAACGTAGCCCGACAGGCCTACTTCTGGCGCAAAACCATCAAGGCGGAACACCGGGCGACGGCGGAACTCGTGAAGAAGCTGGGTATCGACCGGATCATTTCGGATAGCCGCTTCGGCTGCTACCATGCGGAGGTCCATTCCGTCTTTCTGACTCACCAACTGCACCCGATCACTCATTTCGCGCCTGCCACGACCGTTTACCGGTGGCAGCTGGGCCGATTTGACGAGTTCTGGGTGCCGGATCATCCGGGGCACGATCGGCTGAGCGGCAAGCTTTCCGATCCGGCGGGCTACGAGAACGTCCAGTTTATCGGCCCCCTGCCCCACATCATGCCCCGGGAGGGCCAACCGGAATACGATCTGCTGGCCCTGCTTTCCGGACCGGAGCCGATGCGCAGCCGCCTGGAGGAGATCGTCGTACCCCAGCTCGAATCGCTTGCTCAATCCACCCACATCGTGCGGGGCTTACCGGCTACGGCGCAATCACTGCATACTTCGCTGGATTACACCAACTTCACGGATACGGCTACCCTATCTCCCCTGCTGACGGCTGCCCGCTTCGTAATCGCGCGACCGGGCTATTCCACGCTGATGGATCTGCGGGCCCTGAACAAAAAGGCGATCCTCATTCCCACTCCCGGCCAAACCGAGCAAATGTATCTGGCACAGCGTGCGCAGTTACAGGGTTGGGCGGTGGCGGTGATGGACCAGGACAAACTGGACGTGGAAAAAGCTTTGAAACGGCTGATGCAGAGCGGCTAGCCTTCACGGACCGGCAAAATACCCTATCTTCTCTTTGTCGCACCTAAAGGTTGGCTTGTGAGAGGTTATCTGTCCCTGTTGTTCGTCTTAGGCCTAATCGGCACCTTGGCCGCGCAGCGAACCAGGCTAACAGCTGCGTATCCAAGCAGTGGAAGCTTTAGTTTCGGCGTGGCTTATTTCGGCTTGACGGATGAGGTAGGCGGCGGCGTTCATCACCGGGAGCGCACGTACCTCACTAACGTGGGATATAAAATTAGCAGCCGCTGGTCTACGCTAATTCAAGCCAACATTATCCGATCGAATGTAGAGCCCGAGCCACATGTGCAGACCACGGCCCTCCTATTCACCGGAAGCGTACAGCACGACTTTGTTCCCGATAGCCCACACCGGCTGTTCGCGCAGTTGGGGGTGGCAACCGGAGACTTTTGTACCTGCGGCGATCGCCTTCCACGAATTGATCCGGGCTTGGTTTACGTACAATACGGGGCAGGTATTAACGTCAGGATTTGGCGGCAGGTGTATATCGATATTGCCTTCGAGGCCAACACGATATTGTCGGGTCCCGAGGACGCTTACAACTACAATGTTGGGACAGTGGGCCTGCATTTCGAGAACCTTTTTTCGGTAAGGCGGTAGCCGCCGCAACGTAGCCAGGGGCTAGCGAACACGTGGTCCGTCACCTAAGCCCCTGAAGCGCCTCCTTCATCGCCAGGTACTGCTCACGGGCTTTCACCACTTTGGGTGGGGCAGCCCGCACCCGGCAATCCTCGATCGGGCAGCGCTCACAGGTCGTGTTTACGATTACGTGGGGGATGGCCGGGTCGTCCAAAAAGGCAATTTCTTTACGAACGGTATCGGTGATCAGCAAACCCAGCGTGACGCTGACGTTCTTTCCGGGCCGGGGGTAATCGGTGCGGGCTAACGTAAGACAGAGGTACTCGTCGTCGGTGCCGAAGTATTTACTTCGTTGGGCTTCGATCCGTATATCGTTATCCGATTCGGCGGAGAGACGGTGGAGCAGGTTGATACTGATCCAGCGCCGGCAATAATGCTCGAGTAGTCCGTTCTCGTGGGGATGGTGCCGCCGGCTGAGGTGAAGTTCCTTGTCGATTACGAAATCGTCCGTACCCCGATCATGAACGAAGCGGAGGAAAAACATATCCCGCATCCCGAAGAATTCCGGGATAACGTTCGTCAGCCGGTGATAAAACATCTCCGGTGTAGCATTGAAACGCAGCATGAGATCGCGGAAGGCCTGCATATCCCAGCTTTCTCTTCGAAAAAACAGCCGCAACTCTTCCACGAAGGGAAGCAGAGGCAGGTGCAGGGCCACGCTGAAGTAGGTTGCCTTACTGTGGTTGAGCACCTCCTCGAAGATGCGGCCACGGAGGATGCTGCTGGTATTGGCCCGGTCCTTCAGTTTGAGGTGATTGAAGGCGATCTCCTTGCCGAACTGGAAGCCGCGCTGTACGGGCGACAGCTTCCCGTTGAGGAGTAGCCGTTTCGAAGACGGTACGTAAACCGAACGCAGCCCTTCCAGGGCGGGCAGATCGTTGAGTCCGTCGGGAACAATCTCGTAGCCGAAGCGGTCCTCCAGTAATTCGCCGAGTATGCGCGGGGGAAGCGGACGGACGGCCGGCAGATTGAACTGCTCCGCGAAGGTGTCCACGGCACGTTCCAGTTCCGGAAAATAATTAGCGTTGAGCTCGAGGTAAGATCGCAGGGCGGCGAAGTAAAAGTTTTCCTCCCGCAGCGCGTAGCTGCGACTAATTTCGAGCAGCGTACTGATAAACGCGCCGACCTGGAGGGGGGCGGCGGCAATGATTTCGGCTACCTTACTGAGCTCGATCCCAAAAAGTTCCAGTGGCAGTTCGTTCAGAAAGTTGGACTTCAGCAGTTCGCTGACGGGGGCTAGCTCCCGGCCGAGATCGTCGTTGGTGAGTTCATCCGCGGAGGTACCGAGGGCGGTAGCGAGTTGGTGTACCTTATCCCGTTTGGGAAATTTTTTCCCTTTCTCGATCTCGTTCAGGTAAGAGAGCGAAATGCCGGTCTGCTTGGACAACTGGTCGAAGCTGAAGCCCTGCTGTAGGCGCAGTTGCTTGACTTTCAGACCGAAAATGATGCGCTCGTTGGCGGTTTTTGCCCTCATTGGGGGCAATTTACATTACTCCGTCCACTCCAGGCTCTCTACGATCCGGAAGATATCTTTCTTCACGTACGCGACGACCGGCGCCAGGGAATCAGGATCTACCCGGGTATCGAAATAGAGGGCACCCCGAAGAAAGTGATCGGTGGTGTCCGTAAGGAAAAACTGAAAGGGGCTAGCCGCCGGACCCGCGATGTCGAAGGCTACGCCATGGACGTCGGCGTCTTCGCGGTGAACGACGATCTCTTCGATATTGCTGGCCCGCTGGTTGTGTACCCCGACTAGCTCGAAGGCTTCGTCCCGCAGCTCTTCCCATTGGGCGTAGGAACTGACCGGGTAGTAGCTGAAGTGGATGCTGCCGTTCAGGGCAGGGGCCAGCTTTAGATCAAACCAGCACGGATCGGCCGGCGCCTCATCGAAGAAGTTGGTTTCCTGAACGACCTCGGAGGAGGCGGGGCGCTCGAAGGTGAACTGGCAATAATCGGCAGCCAGCGGCAGGTAGGCCCGCTCGGGAAAGTCTACCCGGGGGTAAGAGCGGGGCTTGGGGACGGGCGGGATATCCTCGCCGCAACCGAGCATAAAAAAAGGGAGGCAACAGAGCAAAAGCAATCGCATACGATGCTTAACGTCCCGTACCTCCCTTCGGATTGCCGTGGGGCAAGATTACTTCCAGGCGCTGCACCTCGTGCCGGTTTCGGTCTTGAGAATCACCTGGCGGCGGACGGTGTCGCCCTTCTCGACGGACAGTACGTAGCGACCCGCCGGCAACTTGTCCAGCGACAGGCTGACACCGTAACCATTGTGGTGTTTGACGCGGTCGCTGAAGTATTCGATGTCTTGATCGAGGTTGGTGAGGCGGACGACGGTGCGTTCCTGTTCGAGATTGGCCAGGACAAGCTCCAGCCGGTTATCCTCGACGAAGCTGCGAGTGATCAGGGGTTCTACGGTCGTGGCCGTGGCGGGGACGGTAGTAGCGAGAGCGAGAGCGAATAGTAGGGATTTCATGGCTAATGGATTGTGGGATGATGGTTTGCAACTGAGGCAGTTAGGTTGAATGACGCTAAGGTGGGGGCAGCGTTGCATCGACCACGAATTTTCCCGATGACCCAAGGAAGAATGTCGACGAATTCGGGCTACGGTGGTGGAATTAAGCATTACATACCCTGGTAAAGATGCCTTGCCCACCCTAGCTAGGTCGATCGCCCCCGGTTCAGGCGACGTATTCCCTTGCGAACCCGACTTCGTTTTCCGTCTGCAAATCGATCATTTCCTCCAGGGATGATTTCCTCCGGTGGTGGGCTCCCTGCCGCCCATACCCACGCTGCCAGCCGGAAAAGTGGGGAAAGCGTCTCGCTTCTTTGATGTATGATGTAGCACCCAGTTTTATGTCCTTTACCAGCGAAGCCGGTGCTATCGACCGGTCGAGGGAGCATACGATGGGTAAGTGATCTTCCACCCCACCGACTGGAAAAGACACGCATCGCTTATTTCTTAGGATACCGCAGATACACTTAAACGGCTCCTCCCGGTTCGGCTTCGTGAGGGTTGGCCGCCGGTACTTGGTGGAGAAGACAATCGGGTAACCACTGGAAACGTAAGCGTTCATTTTTTCGGCTAAGGACCGCTTGCTCGCTCTCATGTGGTGAGAGTTGTGTTAAATATGCGCTTTGCCCGGTCTTTTTTACCCGTCTTACGGGATACCGCCCCGGGGTTCGACCGCGCTGCGGTCGGGAAATCGGGCCATTCCCGTAGCGTGGGGTCGTGACCCCACGCTACGGGTCTTGAACCGCGCTGCGGTTCCTCTTACCCGCGGGCCCCTAAAGACCGCAGCGCGGTCAAACCCGAAATCCTACGAAGCATTCGTAGGCGACCAGGCCCAGGTTGTACAAAAACAGCAACCCCGTTCAAAAACCCTTCACCCGCGCCCCGCCGCAAAACGCATTTACTCAGGGTTCTCCGCAAGAAAACTGACCCAAAATGCCATTCCGCGGGTTATACCCCTGATGACTGCCACCTCCCCCCAAACGCTGACGAAAACGCCGGACCTCCAGGAGCGGCTCCGTGCCTTCGATATCTTCCACGAAGTCGACGACGATGCGTTGGCGTGGCTGGTGAAGCAGTCCAGCTACGTTTGCTACCCAAAGGGAACGCATATCTTCCGCTCGGGGGAACCCGCCGACCACATGCAGGTATTGCTGACGGGTAGCTACGTCATTCAGCGGGAAAGCAACGGCCGCCGGAAGGAGCTGGGAATGTGGAAAGCTCCCTACGTTACCGGCGTGCTGCCCTTCAGCCGGATGCACGAAACCGGGGCGGACGGCATCTGCCTGGAAGACACTAAAGTGCTCGAACTACACCGCGGCTGCTTCGTGGAGATGGTCAACGTCAGTTACGACCTGACGCAGGCCCTGGTAGCGGTCATGACCAATCGCGTCCGGGACTTCCAGCAAATGCGGCTCATGGACGAAAAGCTCATGGCGCTGGGGAAAATGAGCGCGGGCCTCGCACACGAACTGAATAACCCGGCTTCGGCGATCGTTCGCAGCAGCCAGGAGCTCCACAAACACCTGGTACAAACGCCGGACCGCTTCAAGTCCGTTGTGACGATGCGCGTAAGTTTGGAAGACATCGACCGGGTGAACGAGGTGCTCTTCGACCGCATCGCCAGCACGGAGCATGACACCGAGGAGGAACTCGGGCTAATGGAGCGGGAGGAGCGCCTGGACGAGCTGCTGGACTGGCTGGAGGATCACGGGGTGGACGAGGCAGACCGCATCGTAGATACCTTCGTCGACTGGAACTTCCGCACCGAGCACTTCGAGCAGCTGGCCGCTGTCATTCCGGAGGCAGCGATTCAACCGCTCTTCTGGTGGATCGAAACCAACCTCACCACGGAAAGCCTGGTCAACGAAATACAGGCGTCGAGCAGTCGCATTGCCGAACTGGTGCAGTCGATCAAATCCTACAGCCATATGGACCAGGAGCCCAGCCTGGAAATGGTGAACGTGCACGAGGGCTTGAAGTCGACCTTCATTATGCTCTACCATGCCTTTAAGAAAAAGAACGTCCGCATCAAGAAGGAACTAGGTAAGGACATACCGCGGGTGAAGGCCCTCGCCGGTGAATTGAACCAAGTGTGGACCAATCTGCTTTCCAATGCGCTGGACGCGCTTCCGGCCGACGGTTCGGGGGAACTGACCTTGCGGACGTTCCAGGAGCGCGATTGCGTATGCGTGGAGTTCGAGGACAACGGGCCCGGTATTCCCGAAGCCATCCAGAGCCGGATCTTCGAACCCTTCTTTACGACCAAGGGCGTCGGCGAGGGTACGGGCATGGGCCTCGACATCGTCCGCCGCGTCATCGACCACCACAATGGATACGTCAATGTCGACAGCGAGCCCGGCCGTACCGTTTTCCGCGTTTGCTTCCCCATTCAGTAGCACTACTAATACACTATGGCTAGAGACCGCAAACCCATCATCCTGACGGTCGACGACGACGAGCAGGTCCTGCGATCACTGAAGCGCGACCTGCGCAATCAGTACAAGGAAGACTACCGCATCGTAACCACCACCAGCGCCGTGGAAGCCCTGGACGCGGTGCAGGACATGAAGAAGAAGGGGGAAACCATGGCGCTCTACCTCTGCGACCAGCGGATGCCGGAAATGCTGGGGGTGGACTTCCTCGAGCAGGCCAAGAAAATCTACCCCAGCGCCAAACGGGTACTCATCACCGCCTACAGCGATACGGACGCCGCCATCAAGGCAATCAACGCAGTTCAGCTGGATTACTACCTGCTCAAGCCCTGGGATCCACCGGAAGAAAAACTTTACCCGATCCTCGACGAGCTGCTCGAAGACTGGAAACTCTCCTACCGTCCGGAATTCGAGGGGATCCGGGTAGTCGGCTACCAGTACTCCCCCAAATCCCACAACATCAAGGACTGGCTGGCCGCCAACCTGCTGCCCTACGAGTGGATCGATGCCCGTAGCCCCAAGGGGGAAGAACTCATCCAACTCCACGAATGCAGGGTGCGGGAATTGCCCCTGGTCATTATGGAGGATGGCGACGTACTAAGCGATCCCGCACTCGACGAACTAGCCGAAAAGCTGGGCATGAGCGCAACGGTCAGCGACGAGCTGTACGACGTGGTCATCATCGGCTCCGGCCCCTCCGGTATGGCCGCGGCGGTGTACGGCGGCTCGGAAGGACTCAAGACCCTAGTGGTGGAAAAACGGGCCCCGGGCGGCCAGGCGGGTAGTAGCAGCCGCATCGAAAATTACCTCGGATTCCCCAGCGGCTTGTCCGGTTCCGAACTGACCCGCCGCGCCATGGCCCAGACCCTTCGCTTTGGCGTTGAGGTGGTCAGCCCCCGCGAAGTGACCGGGATCGAGATCCGCGACGGCTACAAAATTCTCAGCCTGGACGACGACAGCACGGTAAAGACGAAAGCCGTCATTCTGACCACCGGGGTCCAGTACCGAAAACTGAACGCGGAAGGAGCCGATAAATTCAACGGTGCCGGGGTGTATTACGGGGCGGCCATTACGGAAGCGAAGTCCTGCGAGAACCGGAACGTCTTCGTGATAGGTGGTGGGAACAGCGCGGGGCAGGGAGCGGTCTACCTCTCGAAATACGCCCAGTCGGTCACCATACTGATTCGGAAACCCGACCTGACTTCCAGTATGTCCAGTTACCTGATCGACCAGATCGATACCATCGACAACATCACCGTACAGGGCTACCGCGAGGTGGTTAAGGTATGCGGCGACGACGATCACGTGCAACGCCTGGTGCTCGAAAACCTGGAGGATCAATCTACCTACGAAGTGGAAGCCGACGCCCTCTTCATCTTCATCGGCGCCCGCCCCCGCACGGAGTGGCTCGAGCGCGGCCAGATCATGACAGACAAGCGCGGCTTCGTCATCACAGGCCGGGACCTACTCGCCACCGAGGAACGCAGCCACGGCTGGCCCCTGGAACGGAATCCCTACCTGCTCGAAACCTGCCAGCCCGGCATCTTCGCCGCCGGCGACGTACGCAGCGGTGCCATGAACCGCGTCGCCTCCGCCGTAGGAGAAGGTGCGATGGCGATCAAGTTCGTGCATGCGTACCTGGATGATTTTTAGCGGAATAGCGCTCGCTGCGCTCTACCTAAACGCAGCCTCGTAAAGCGCGTAAAGCGCCAAAGCCACCTTCAGCAGCAAAGACAGAAACTCCAGCCAGGGCTTTTTTTCCGCCAATCGGTTGGTTTCCTTAGTCGGAGTGAGGGGATAGGTGACGAAGACGACGATCATATCCCGTATTCGCTCCCGCTCTTTGGGTTGGGCGTCGGTGGTCCGGTCACTTTGCCGTATTTTTTTGCCCCCGGGATCTTGGTCTTCGGTGCGGCTGGGGTTTTTGGTGTTATGGGCTGACATGCTTTGATTTTGAGACGATGACTCCCTAAAGCGGCTTCGGTGTAGGCATTACAAAGCTAATCACTTCTCCCCGTAATTACAACAAATTGTTTTACAAAATACAATTTCAAACAAATTGAAACTTACCTTTCCCAACAGTGCGGGAGTGCAACTGGCCGCCCGCCTGGACTTGCCCGTTAATCGTCACCCTCACGCCTTTGCCCTCTTCGCCCACTGCTTCACCTGCGGCCACACGCTGACGGCCATGCACAACATTACCCGCGAGCTAAACCTGCACGGTATTGCAGTCCTGCGGTTTGATTTCACCGGTATCGGCGAAAGCGAAGGGGATTTTGTAGATACCAGCTTTACCACCAATATCTCCGATCTCGAAGATGCCGCCAACTATTTAGCCGAACACTACGAAGCTCCCGGCCTACTGGTCGGACACAGCCTCGGGGGCGCCGCCGTACTCTGCGCTGCGAACCGTATCCCCTCGGTCAAGGCGGTAGTGACAATCGCCGCTCCCTTTGCGCCGGACCACGTGTCCCAGCACTTTCGCGACAAGATTGAAACCATCGCCAGGGAGGGCAAAGCCACGGTGGACATCGGGGGGCGACCGTTCAAGATCGGCAAGCAATTCATCGACGACCTGGAACATCACCGGTTGGACGATAATATCCAAAACCTCGATGCCGGGCTACTGATTCTGCACAGCCCCCAGGACCGAACGGTATCCATCGATGAAGCAGCCAAGCTCTACACCGCGGCGCGACATCCGAAAAGCTTCGTTAGCCTCGACGGCGCCGATCACCTGCTCTCCGACGGCGCCGATAGTCACTACGCGGGTCGCGTGATCGCCGGCTGGTCGGATCGCTACCTGCCCGTTCCGGAGAAGGATCCGATCCGAAGCAATCATGGCGTGGCCGTCCGCCTGGGGCAGGAAGGATACACCACCGAGATCATGGTCCGCCAGCACTACCTCACCGCCGACGAACCGGTAAAAATCGGCGGTAACGATTACGGTCCCGGCCCCTACGAGCTCATCAGCGCCGGCCTGGGGGCCTGCACGGCCATGACCATCCAGATGTACGCCCGCCGCAAAAAGTGGGTGATCGAAGCAGTGGAAGTACACCTGGACCACCAAAAGGACTACGTCCAGGATATGCAGGACGCCGGCGAGAAGAAGCCGAAAATCGACCACTTCAAGCGCGTTATTATCCTCAAGGGGGATCTCACGGACGAACAGCGGCAGCGATTGTTGGAAATAGCCGACCGTTGCCCCGTACACCGGACCCTGCACGAAACGGTGCAGGTGACAACGGTCTTGCAGGAGGCAGAGGAGAAAGCGCGATAAAACACGGGGTGGAAGCCGGTAGCTTCTTCTCCGAATACATACGTACTCCAAAAACCCTTCCGTAGTCGGTGGTAATCGCTACTCCTCCCCGATCCGATAGGGAATCGTTCGCTACTTCGGCTGGACCCGGAGGAGCAATGCGCGCCCTATCCGTTTTCGCAACTCGTCCGCCGACCTACTTGGCGGATAATCCGGTTACGAGGTGGGTTTCCAATGTCGGGTCGGCCGTTAATTAGCGGATGTAGCGCTCGATGGTGGATTTGACCCTTTTATATTCTTGGCGATATTTCGAAATACTTGAACGAATTAGTTGCCGGTTTGCGCCGCAACATATTCCATAAATCCGCTGACGTAGCTGAAGGGGGCGTTCCAGTTCAGGCAAATTTCGTTGCTGGCGTAGCTCGGCGTCTGATCCGCCCAGCTTTGCATGGGGGCGGCGTTCGGCTTATAGGTGGTTTCCGGCCGATCCTGTTGGGCGGCATTCGGCCCCCCGGAGAGCAGTCCGGGGACCGGTTCGTCGATGCCGTCGCTCGCACTCGGGCGGTGGTGGATGAACATAGGGTGGCGTTCACCGAAGCCCGTCAGGTAACAAACGGCATTGGGGTTGTGCCCCAGGATGTAGTTCATCGAATGACCGATCGCGTCGATGTATTCCCGGCGGGGGCGGCGTAGGTGGGCGGCGGCCATTACCATCGCGGCGTTCATCACGTCCGAATTGCTGCCCCACCCGAATTCCGTAATGGGCTGGAAGTAGGCATTCGACTCGGTCCGTTGCACTAGGCTGTCGGCGAGGGTGACCACCAGGCCTTCCAGATGGTCGTACATCTCCCGGGGCACGCGGTCGGGGAAGCGGAGCAGGGTGAAAGCAGCCATATTGGCCATGTAGCTCGTCCACCCCACCCCGGCGCCGAAGCGCACCCGGGGCGGATGCTCCTGCAAATCGTTGTAGAATTCCTGCTCGCCGGTGGTGGCGAAAAGCTCGGCGGCGGCCCAGGCCTGCTCGTCGTCGGAATTATTGTCCCCGTACTGGCCGGTGCTTACGTCAGCGGGATTGCGGAAAAAAGCATCCGGGTTGTTCCCCGCCCACGACCAGGCCCGGCGGGAAGCCGCGAGCAGGCGGTCGGCGTAGTCGGCGTCGTAATCCCGGTACACCCGCGACGCCTGGGCGGTAGCCGCGGCGAAGTTCAGGGTAGCCGTAATGCTCTTACCCACTACGTAGCGCCGGCCCGACCCCGCTTCCGGCATCACCATCCCGTCGAATGCCAGGGTAGTCAGTTTATGGTAGAGCCCGCCGTCCTCGTCCTGCATGGTGAGCATCCAGTCCAACTCGTACTTCAGTTCGTCGAGGTAGTCGCTCTTGCCGTTGCCGCTTTCGGGAATATTCAGCGCGCCGTCCGCGGCCGGGTCCCCCACGTCTTCGTACAGCGCCAGGTATTGACCGACGGGAAAGGCGCCGTTAACGATGTATTTGTTGTAATCGCCGGCATCGTACCAGCCGCCGGGGCTGCTCAGCGTGCCTTCCGACCGCCCCGAAGAAGGGTGGTAATACACCGTGGTATCCAGATGCCCGGCCGCCCGTGCCCATTTACCGGCGTGTACTTCCGGCAACTCCGCCCCGGCCCGCTGGTAGTACAGGCCACGCATCGAACCCACGAAAACGTCCCGCAGCACACTGTCCTGAACCCGGAACGGGTACGAATACCCGACCTCGGGGACGTAAATGCGGTATTCACCCACCGGCAGGGGATCTACCGTACCGGTCCGGGCGGTGACGCCGGCCAGGTCCTGCCAGTTGACCGAGTCGCTCAGGGTTCCCTCGTAAACGGTCGAATCCCCCTTCGCATCGGTAACGTAAAAAACGGAAGTCGCCACCGCTCCCGGGCTGACCGCCTGGGTATCGGCGCAAGTGAAGCGAATGGGCTGATCGGGATAGAATCCTACCTGGTTCAACTGAATGGCGGGGGTGGTTTGGTCCGCATAGGCGGGAGGTCCCTCGCCCGCGTCCGAGGAGCAGGCAGTGTACAATAGCGTAAGAAAAGCAAACAATAGGGGGAAGCGCATTAGGTGGAAACTTTACGCGGCAATATATGGGCGCCGGAGCGCAGGAAAAAGTGGAACGCAGGCGGAAGTCCCAATTCACGACGCATTGTACCTTCAAGGCATGCGCGCAATCGGCTACCTACTTCCCCTCCTGCTGGCCTGCGGTCGGCCGGCCGCTTCGGTCTCCCCGGCGGTGGAGCTGCCGAACATCGTCCTCATCTTCACCGACGATATGGGCTACGCGGATATCGGCGCCTACGGCGGCGACCACGTCACGACGCCCCACCTCGACGCCCTCGCGGAGGAGGGAGTCCGCTTCACCGATTTCCGGGTAGCCCAGGCCGTATGTACCGCCAGCCGCGCGGCCCTGATGACGGGCTGCTACCCGAACCGGGTGGGGCTACGCGGCGCCCTGGACCATACCGCCAAGGCCGGACTGGCGCCGGAGGAGGTCACCGTAGCGGAAGTACTGAAGGCCGAAGGCTATCGCACGGCGATGGTCGGCAAGTGGCACCTCGGGCACTTCCCCCCTTACCTACCCACTAACCAGGGTTTCGACAGCTATTTGGGCATCCCCTACAGCCACGACATGTGGGGCGGTCACCCCCAGGAGTGGGCCCAAACGTATTTCCCCGCCCGCGTGCCGCTCCTACGGGATACGATGCTGCTCGATAGCCTGTCCGACTTCACCCAACTCAACCGCCTGTACAATCAAACCGCGGTGAAGGTCATCGACGAGCACGATCCGGCCGGGGGTCCGCTCTTTCTCTACCTCGCCCATTCCCTGCCCCACGTGCCCCTGGCCGAAGATCCCGATTACCTCGACCCCACCGGCCAGGGGCTGTACGCCGACGTGATATCCGAGATCGATGCCGGAGTCGGGGAGATCCGGGATAAGCTCACGGCCAAGGGAATGGCGGAAAATACCCTCATCATCTTCAGCAGCGACAACGGTCCCTGGCTCAGCTACGGCGACCACGCCGGGCGTACCCCCTTCCGCGAGGGCAAGGCTACCAGCTTCGAAGGCGGCGTGCGGGTTCCGCTGATCACCCACTGGCCCGGCCATACGCCGGCGGGCAAAGTAAGCGTCGCGAACCTGATGACGATCGACGTCCTCCCCAGTCTGGCTAAACTCGTCGACGCTCCCCTACCCGACCGGACGCTGGACGGGCACGAACGACTGGACGATTTCCTCGGCATCTCCGCCGGTCCCTCCCCCGAACCCTACGCCATCTACTGGCTAGACGACCTGCAGGCGGTGGTGAGCGCGGACGGCCGGTTCAAACTGCATTTACCCCACCGCTACTCGACCCTGGGGGACCAGTCACCGGCCACCGGAGGCATGCCCGTGAAGTACCGGCAGGATTCCATCGGTCTAGCGCTTTTCAATCTGCGGGAAGACCCGGGCGAAGCGAAGAACTTGGCGGATCGGCACCCTGACATTGTTCGGGATTTGACGGCTTTCAGCGTACGAAAAGGGGCGGAACTGCAGTAGACTCCGCGCAAAACTTTTTACCTTTGCGGTACCGATGAAGCAGTTGCTGTCCATATCATTTGTCGCCCTTCTCCTGCTCCAGGCGGGAAGCGAGGCCGTCATGATCCAGTGGCAGCAACACGCCCGCGAAAGCTTCGCCGAGCTGTTCTGCGTCAACCGGGCCCTGGAAGATATCCCCATGTGCTACGGCTCCTGCCAGATGCCGGACCTCTACGCGGGCCTGACCGACGATACCGGCAAGGACGAACTCGCCCCCGGGGCTTCCTCGCCGGCCCAGTCCGTTTATCTTCCCGTCCGCCTGACCGTGCTACCGGCGCGCCCCATGCCACCGGCGCCGTCGCGGCTCGTTCGACCCCGCACGGAACCCGTCCTCCAAGGCGGCGATCACCGTCGGGCTAGTCTGCAGCCACCACTCGCGTAGGCTAGCCGTACGCCCGTATGCCCGCCCGGCCGCACTGGTCGGATAGCCTTTGCTAATGCTGGCGGAGTGCTACGAGCGTGCCGTATGAGTTCCGGCAATTCCGTGCCCGTCCTTCCGCGACGGATCGTTCCGGTGCGCGGTTCCTTTTAATTTCAAGTCTGATTTTTATGCTTTACCGCTATCTCGCGGCACTGGTGATCGCCGGTGTCCTGCCCGCGGCTGCCTACGCCTGCGACGCCTGCGGCTGTGGCATCGGCGGCGGTGGCTTCGGCCTCCTCTCCGTGTACCGCAACAATTACGTGGGGCTCACCCACGGGTACGTTCCCTTCCGCAGCCGCCTGACCAGCGGGGAGTACACGGGGACGGAGGACGTCTTCCACACCACCGAGCTCTTTCTGCGCTACGAGCCCCTCTTCCGCGTACGCGCCGACGTCTTCCTACCCTACCGACACAACCTGCGCCGCGGTCCGGCGGGCGATCAGTCGCTGAGTGGATTGGGAGACGTACGGCTGGGACTATCCTATGTCCTTACGGACGGGCAGCCCCTCGGCGTCGGCCTTTGGTCGGTATACTGGGAAGCCGGCCTGACCGCCTCCCTGCCCACCGGGCGGTACGAAGACGACCTGCTCGACAGCCACTATCTGCCCGACAACTTTACCCCGGGCAAGGGAGCGCTGGGCGTGGGTGCTCAAACGGCCCTGGTGCTATCCAACGGCAAATGGGGGCTGGCCGTCAACGCCCGCCACCAACGCTACGGCAAAAGCTCGCCCTACTACCGCTTCGGGGCCGAAACGGAGGCCGGCGGCCGCGTCTTCGGGCAATTCGTCCACGATCCCCACTGGAAGATCATCCCCTACGTCGGCATCAGCCGCGAGCATACCGCCGCCAACACTACGGTGGGCGAGCAGCCGGTGCACGCTACCGGCGGAGCAAGCTGGCTGGCTAGCGGAGGGGTCAACGTCCGCTACGACGACCTCACCCTCGCCCTGCACGTGGCACAGCCGCTGGGATCGCACTACTCGGACGGTCTGGCGGAGGCCGGCCTGCGCGCTACCGCCTCGGTTCTCTTCAATTTCTAATCCCATCAACCTACCATACCATGAATTCTTCCTTCCCCTACCTCTTTATTTTTCTTAGCCTGCTACTCCTTACGGCCTGCGACGACGACGTCATCACCCCCGCCACCGGCGATACCGGCACGGTGGAGATCGAATTCGAAAACGTCTTCGGACCGCAGACCAACCAACGGAGCTTTGGCCTCGGCGATACGACCGATACGGAGTTCCCCTACGCCAACGCCCTCGACCAGCCCTACCGCGTCACCTATCTGAAGTACTACGTCAGCGAGATCGTACTGGAGGGACCGAACGGGGAACGCTACGAAGAACCGATCGACGTCACCGCCACCAGCGCCCGTGGCTTTCACCTCGTGGACGCTACACGGCCGGAAAGCATGGTCTTCGACCTGGCCGATGTGCCGAGCGGTACCTACAACAGCATGAGCTTCACCCTCGGTGTCGACAGCACCCACGTACTGGAGGGGGCGGCCGGCGGTGACCTCGACCCGGTCGACAGCGGCATGTTCTGGAGCTGGAACGCGGGCTACGTCGCCTTTAAGTTCGAGGGACAGAGCCCGGACAGCCCCGGTGGTGCGCACGGCAACTCCCTGGTGCCGGGAACGCCCAACGGAATGGTCTTTCACCTCGGTGGCTGGAAAGACATCGAGGGTACCGTACTGCGAAATAACAACCAGCGCGTGACGATCGACTTCCTCGACCGGGCGACCGTAAACGACAATCAGAGCCCGACCATTCATCTGGAATTCGACGTCAACTCAATCTTCGACGGCCCCGGCGGCACCATCGATTTCGGACAGAGCAACGTCAACATGCACAGCCCGGTGGACGCCACTCCGCTGATCCGGAATGCCACGGCCGGCTTCCGCTACGACCACATACACCAGTAAGCTGTCGATGTACCGCTATTTACTACCGTACTTCTGCCTGCTCCTGTTCGCCTGTGAACGGGAGCAGGCGGGTCCGGCCATCGACCCGTATACCTTTGTCTCGCCGGAGCATTTCCCACCGGTCGCCTACGATTTCGACCGCAACCCCGTTACCGAGGACGGCTTCAAGCTGGGCAAACGGCTCTTCGAGGATTCGCGCCTCTCCCGCGACGGCTCCGTCAGCTGTTCGAGCTGTCACCAGCAGGTTACCGCCTTTGCCGATCCCCAGCACCGCCTGAGCGTGGGGGTGGAGGACCGCGTAGGGGTGCGTAATGCACCGGGCCTGTTCAACCTCGCCTTCCGCAGCGAGTACATGTGGGACGGGGGAGTGGTCCACCTTGACTTTGCCGGCGTACCAGCCATCGAATCCGAAGTCGAACTGGACAATAGCCTCGCCGTCATCGTGGACCGTCTCCGGGCGGACGCCACCTATCCGGAAGCCTTTCGCCGGGCCTTCGGGACCGACACCGTTACCTCCGGACTGATGCTGCAGGCACTGAGTCAGTACCAAGCCATGCTCATGTCCGACCGCAGTAAGTACGATGACGTGATCACGGGGCGCAACGGAGCGGCATTTTCGGCGACGGAAGCGCAGGGAGAAGCAATTTTCGTGGATCGGTGCGCGGGTTGCCACGCCGGACCCCTGCAAACCGACAACAGCTACCGCAACAACGGACTCGACGAAAGAAACGTCGCGGATTTCGGCCGGGAAACCATAACCCACAATCCCGCCGACCGGGGAAAATTCCGGGTACCCAGTCTCCGCAACATCGCCCGGACACCGCCCTACATGCACGACGGTCGCCTTGCCAGCCTGGATGCCGTTCTGGAGCATTACGCCGAAGGTATCCGCCACTCCCCTACCCTGGATCCTCGCCTGGAAGAGCCGATCCGGCTGACGGAGCAGGAACGAACGGCGCTGATCGCCTTCCTGGAAACGCTGACGGATTGGGAGTTTCTGGCGGACCCGAGATTCTAGGACAAGGTTTCTACCTGCGCGCCGGCGCCATAATGTCCTGCCGGCAAGCCACGTTTCCTTCACGGTGGGTATCGTACCTTTAAATTGCCCTCCAGCCAATGCTGAGCATGAAGGAAAAAGAGATGATCGAAGGATCCCTGCGGGGAGACGAGCGGTGCCAGCGCGCCCTCTTCGATCGGTACGCTCCCCTGCTGCTAGGCGTCTGCCAGCGCTACTGCCGCAACCAGGCCGAAGCCGAGGACGTGCTGCAGGACACCTTCGTACGCCTCTTTGCCAAACTGCACAAGTATGGATTTAAAGGCTCCTTCGCCGGCTGGGCCCGCCGCCTTTGCGTGAACGTAGCGCTGAAGACCTACCAGCGCAAGCGCTTCAGCCTGGAGCAGACGGGCCTGGATAACATTCCCGAGGGGGCCGGCCCACCCACCGCCTACGCAGACCTGGGCGAGCAGGAATTGCTGCAACTGATCCAGCAGCTCCCCGACGGTTACCGCATCGTATTCAACCTCTACGCCATCGAGGGATACAGCCACAAGGAGATTGGCGAGACCCTGGGCATCCAGGAAGCCAGCTCCCGCAGCCAGCTGCTGAAGGCCCGAAAGGTGCTGCAGCAGCAGATCGAAATCCGCAAACGCATCGCTATATGAACGACCTCGACGAACTGTTCCGGGGTGGCTTAGGCGACCGCAAACCGGAAGTACCCCAGGAACTCTGGGATAAAATCGCCGCCCGCCGCACCGCCCTGCCCGAAGGGGAGGAAATCGACCGCCTTTTCGCCAATCGTTTAGCCAACCGCCAGCCCCCCGTGCCGGCCGGTATGTGGCAACGCGTCCGGGCCGCCCGCCGGCGCGCTCCCCTGCTGCCGTACGCCGTACTGGCCCTCCTTCTACTGGGTACCGCCGCGGGCGTGTTTTGGGCGCTGCCGCAGGAGCAAGATTCGTTCGGCCCAACCGATCCACTGGCGACCCGGACTCCCTTTACGATCTCCCCGTCCGCGACCACCGCCCCGAGTACGGGACCGGCCAGCGTGCCCCCCGCCGAACCGGAGTTGATGACCGGGATGCTACCGGAACAGCAAGGCACGGAAAACCTTCTGTCTGCTCGGTACGCCGCCCCCCCCACGCCCGCCAGCGAAGGGACCGCCCCGGTCGCGACGCCCGCCAGGATACCGATTACCGTTTCCGCCACCGTTCCTACGCTACGGACGGACCGGGTTGAGCCGCTGAGCGACACCGCAGTCTTCGCCACCCTACCGCTGCCGGGGCCCGGTCATGCATTCCGCGCTACCGGTGGCCACCGGCTACGGCTGGAATTTCTGCTAGGTGCCGCCTACGCCCACCAGCGATTCGTCCATACGGCGGAGGGTGCCCGCGAACTCCGCAGTGCCCGGGAGGTCAGTGAGTTCCCCCAACTCAGCTATCAGCTCAGCGCCCGCCTGCGGTACCAGCTCCGGCCGCGGTGGCACCTGTTAACGGGGCTTACCTACGTCGACATCCGCAACCAACTGGAATACGAGCGGATGAACAACGGGGCCAAGGAACTGATGCGCAGCAACAACCACCTGCGAATGCTGGAAGTGCCGTTGTTGGCCAGTTACGCGGTATCCGGGCGCCGCCTGCGGCTGAACGTGAACGCCGGGCCGGTAATCAACCTCTTTACCGCCGTGGATGGGGCGTACCTGCATCCGGATTTTGCCGAGCCCCAGTCCTTTGGCGACGAATACCGAAGGAATATAGGCATAGGCTGGACCGCTTCCCTTACCACAACTTACCTGGTCGGGAAAGATCGCGGCACCCAACTGCTGCTGGAACCGTTCTTCAAGTCCTACCCCGGCTCCTTTACGCCGCGGGAAGCGCCACTCAGCGAGCGATACTGGCTAGGTGGCCTGCAGATCGGCCTGCGCAAATCGCTGTAGGCGGGCCGCACCAAGCCGCAAGTCTTCGTACCTTACGCGCGTTAACCCACCCGCTCCCCCATGCCCCTCGATGCGTCCCCGACTACCTTCCCCGCCTCCGACAAGGGCGACTGGCTGGACCGGGTAAAGCAGGAGCTGAAAGGCGACCTCACCCAACTGGATCAGCAGGTGTCCGAGCGGATCCGGCTGTCTCCCCTCTATACCGCCGAAGAAGTGACTATCCGGCCGCCGCTGGAACGGTCCGCGGGTTGGGAAATCGGTGCCTACCTGCGCGCCGGCAGCAACGAAATCATCAACGAGGCCGCCCTGGCGGCCCTCGAGCAGGGAGCCGAAGCACTGTTGTTCCGGCTTTACCACCAGCCAACTCGCGCCGAAGTAGCCGCGCTGCTGGAGGGTATCCGGATGGACTTCGTCTCCATCCACTGCGCCCTGCGGTACCCCGGTCAGGATCCGGCCGAGCTTTTCCGTGACCTGGTGAAGTACCTGCGCCAGCGGGGCTACGACCTGAAGGGTATTCGCGGTTCGGTCGATTTCGACCCGCTGCTCGACTGGAACGAGCCCCCTTTCCCCCCGCTGATCCGCCTGCTGGACTTCGTCGGGGAATACATGCCGGGCTTCAAGGTGCTGCAGGTGAACGCGGCGGGATTCAACAACGGACCCGCCTCCGCCGATAGCGAGCTGGCCCTGGCCGTCGCCAAGGGCGCCGAGTACCTGCAGCAAATCCGGGAACGGGGTTATCCCGCCGATAAGGCCGCCCGCCACCTGCAGTTCGCCTTTACGGTGGGTACTTCCTACTACATCGACATTGCCAAACTAAGAGCCCTGCGCGTCCTGTGGGCCAACGTGTTGAAGGGGTTTGGCATCACGGATGCCCCACCGGTGACCGTCGCCGCCCACTCCGACCTGGCCGTTCTGACCGAAGACCGGGACCAAAACCTCCTGCTGTTAACCACCCAGGCGCTTTCCGCGGTCACCGGGGGTGCGGACCAGCTTTTCCTTTCGCCCGCGGAAGGTGCCGAGAACAAATCGACGCCCTTCGGTCACCGCATGGCCCTCAACATCCAGCATTTGCTCCGCCTGGAAAGCGGTCTGGACGCCTACGCCGATCCGGCCGCGGGCAGCTATTACCTGGAAAAGCTCACCGAACAACTGGTCGACGCGGCCTGGGAACGCTTCCGCGCCATCGAGGCACAAGGGGGATTTGCGGTGGCCACCGAATTTTAACTCGGGGCTAAACCGACGACCCGGCCCACCACGAGGCGATGATCTCCGATTTGGCGGGCTTGCTTGCGCGTAGGAGGACCCTACTTTTGAAACAGATCGGCCGGTGGAGCTTGAGAAGGCTACTTCCGAGCGGCCCGGATCCAGTTGGTGCGCGTGGAATGGCCCAGGTACCCCCCGACAATTCCCATACTCGAAGTGTCCCTGACATAGTCGCCGCGGGGGGCCACGATGACCAGGGGACCGGAGTTCTGCGTCGCTACGATCCGCGGGCCTTCCGGTGCGGATACCAATACCAACGCGCGCCCTTCTCCCGGAACGTAAAAGCCGGATGCTTCGGGGGTGAGCGGTTGGAAGCCGCCGGCCCCACCAAGTAGGACGAGCCCGTTGCCACCGTCCAGGTAGCCCTGACTGCCCTCCCCACCGTAGTCGTTACCGATCAGCAGGATGTCGATGAACCGGTCGCCATTGAGGTCCATGGGCAGCGCCCCGAAGACCGGAAAGCGCTGGGCTGCGGCGGGCAGGGGTCGAACCGAAAAGCCGTCGGATTCATTGATCAAGAGGACCGTCTCCGTGCGGTCGACGCGGTAATGGTAGGCCTCCCGGTCGTCTCCGGGGAAGAAAGTTTCGGGCTTCGCCGCGGCGTATTCGGCATGAGTACCGAATAACCCCTTGATTTTGGTGGTTTGCTTGGCAAAATCGTTGCGGTCGAAGAAAGGATAGGAAGTATGCCCCCCCTGCCGGTCCGGGAAGTAGCGAAAGGGTACGAAATCCATCCGCCCGTTCAGGTCGATGTCGGTCATGATCGCGGTGGCGGGCGTTTCGGCGGAGGCGCGAAGAATGGTGTTCCGCCCGTAGTTCCCGGCCAATACATCCAGGTCGCCGTCATTATCGAAATCGGCTGCCACCAGGCTGTTCCAAAGCCCGTTCCAGTGCTTGGGGAGCGCCTCGGGTGCCTCGGCCCAGCCGCTTGCCCCGTTCGTGAACAGCCGCGGGGGCTCCCATTCGCCTACCGTCAGCAGGTCCGGACGGCCGTCACCGGTCAGGTCGGCAAACAGGGCATCACAAACATTGGTCGCCCGGGCAAGTACCTCCCCCGCCGCGGTGTCCGCCACGAATCGAATAACACCGTCCCGCGTTTCGTTGCGGAGTAGCCGGCTGGCTACCGGACGCGGGTACTGGTGGGGATACACGCGCGCACCGACGAATAGATCCAGGTCACCATCCCCGTCGTAATCGGCAGTACGGACGCAGGCGCCAGAGAAGGATACGCTGCCGTCGGACCAGTTGTCTACCAAATGGAACCGGCCCGCCTCGTTGCGGTAGAGACGGTCGCGGTAGTCTCCCTCTTCCGGACTGTGTTCGTAGCCGCCGCTGACGACGTACAGGTCTTCATCTCCGTCGCCGTCCACGTCGAAGAACAGGCAACCGAGTTCTTCGACGGTGGTATCCTGCGGGGTGGCAAAGCGGGACGCGGTAACGCTAAAGCCGTCCGGACCACCCTCAAGCCAGCTTCCCTCGGTGTACAGACTACCGCTGACATATAGGTCGTCGTACCCGTCGCCGTTCCAGTCCGTAACCGCCACCCCCGGACCCTGCTGGCTGAGTTTGCGCAGGAGCATGGGCTGAACGTTGAAATCGATGAAGTCCAGTTCCCGGTGGACGAATTCCGGCACCGGGAGGCGACGGAGCAGCGTTTCGGCCACGGCAGGGATATCCATGGACGCTCGCCCCCTCCCCGGACTTACGGCTACCGGGCCGGGTCGATCAAAGGGGCCGAATGTTTCCGCCTCCCCGGCTTTCCACCGCACCCGCAGTATGGCGTCCGGCCGCCAGGCGAAGCTGACTTCCCGTCCCTGGCTCGAGAGGTAACCGCGGTGCGGATGGTAGAAGATGGTTTGCCGGTCACCGTCCGCCCCCCCGTAGGCGAACTCGCTGCCCCATAGCTCGGCATCCGTCAGCTCAGCGGGAATTTCCAGTCGGATCGTGGAATCCATTTCCGGCGTAACGATGCGGTCATTGCGGTAGAGATGGGCCGGGTCATCGATGTTGTTGACCACGTAGTCCAGGTCGCCGTCGAGATCCAGGTCCGCATACGCCGCTCCGTTACTGAAGGTAGGCAGCGTGATGCCCCAGTCGGACGTGACGTCCTCGAAGATGGGGACACCCCCATCGTTGCGCTGCTGTCGGTAGGCATAGTTAGCCAATTTTACCGAGGGGATTTTGAGCAGGATCTTGTCCGGACTCAAAAAGCGGGCATTCATCCCGTTGTAGTCCATAAAGTCCTTATCCGTGATGTCCCGCGGAAAACCGTTTGTAATAACGACATCCTTGTTGCCGTCGAGGTCAAAATCAGCCACAAGCGGTGCCCAGCTCCAGTCGGTGGCCGGTATCCCCGACTGCATGGCTACTTCCGTATAGAGCGGCAGGCCCGCCAGGGTATCGGGTCGTAAACCTTCACTAAGCTGCAGGGTATTCCGGGTAAATTGCGGCTGATACCCGTAGCGATCGAGGTTCAGCAGGTAGGTATAATTGTTGGCCGCCATCATGGTCTTTCGCCGCAAGTTGTCCTCCGGCAGCATATCCATTACCACGATATCTGACAATCCGTCGTTGTTCAGGTCGACCACATCGTTGCCCATGGCGCTGTAGCTCGTGTGCTTAACCAGTTGGGCCGCGATTTCCCGGAAATAATGCTTCCCTTCCTCGTCGACGCTATTTAGGTAGACCAGGTCGTTGCTTAGGTAGTCATTGCTGACGTAGAGATCGGGTGCTCCGTCGCGATTCAGGTCGCAAACCGTGACCGCCAGGGCAAAACCCTGGTAGAGGATGCCAGCTTCCTTTCCTACATCGGTGAAGAAGATCCGATCGCCCTCCCGATCCTGACGGTACAGTTTGTCCGTCCGTCTTCCGGAGCCATCGGCGATCTTGCGGCTGAAATCGTTGGGCCGCTTATTGTCCGCCATTTCATTAACCAGCAGGAAGAGGTCGAGATCGCCGTCCAGGTCGTAATCCAGCCAGGCGGCCTGGGTATTGTGACTGGTATCCGCGATACCCATTTCCGGGGCAACGTCCTGGAAGGTTGGGGTGCCGTCCGCGTTGTTTCCCTGGTTGAGAAAAAGCTGGTTGGCCCGGTCGGCCCCTTTATCCCGGATGGTTGCACATACGTAGATATCGTCGCGGCCGTCGCTATTTACATCAACGACCGTAACTCCGTTGTTCCAGCGCTCGCCGCCCCCTACCCCCGCCGTTTCGGTCACGTCTTCGAAGGTCATTTCTCCCCGGTTCAGGTAGAGGCGGTTAGGCACGTCGCAGCCCGTGAAAAACACGTCGGGCCTGCCGTCCGCATCAAAATCGCCGATGCCGACGCCGCCGCCGTTGTAGATGTATTCGTTGGTCAGGATATTAAAGGTATCCGATTCGCCCGTCCGGTTGACGAAGTCGATACCGGTATCGGAAGCCTCCAACCGCGTAAACAATTTCGGTTCGCCTTCCGGGCCGCACCCGGTCAGCAGCACGACAAGCAACAGCAGGAGATACTGTCCGCCGTTCACGCGCTGACTGATTTCAAGCGTGGCGGGGGGCCGCAGGTGCCATGCATTCCGGATACAAGGAAATGAAAACGGCTCGTTCATCTGCTGCTGGGGGTTAGCTGCGTTACGCGGAAGGTCATCAATTCGGCATCGTTACGGGCAACCAGTAAGGTCTTGATTCCGCCGCCGCCTTCGATAAAGCAGGCATCCCGCACCTGGCCGGTCACGTCGATACCGGCTTCCCGGGGCGTCAGGTAGCGCCAGTTTCGATCTCCCTGGTTGACGAGGAGGGTGCCCCTGCCGGCGTCGGCACGGCCTACCTGGGGGGAGAGGCCGTAGAGATTGCCACCCAGCCAGAGGTCCTTTTTCCCGTCGCCGTTAACATCGCCGAGCGCGATAGCGAATTGCGGAGTAAGCTGGGCCTGCCAGGGCAGCGGTTCGATCATGACCTTTCCTTCTCCCAGGTTCCAAACCACGCAGCTTTGCAATTGCGTGGCCCTGCGTTCGATGGCGTCCTTACGTTCCTCGTCGGTAAACAGGCTCTCGTAGGTAGCCTCCGCGAAGTCACTGTACGATAAGGTCCGCTTGCGCAATCCGGGCAACTGGGCGTGTAGCTGCGGCTTCTGCGCAAAGGGAAAAGCCTGGTCGTCAGCGGGCGGATACCATTCCACGATGAATTCCGACTTGCCGTTCTGGTCGAAATCCTTGGTCAGCAGCCGGAGTGGCCGCTCGGTAGAGGCGCGAAATTTACTGTTCAGCCCCCAGTTGGCGAGTACCAGGTCTTCCTTGCCGTCTCCGTCTAGGTCGGCGGCTTCAATGGCGTTCCACCATCCCGCGGAGTTGGGAATTTCGAAGACGTTGCTGATTTCGGCGTTGTTGACCATGAAGGCGATCGTTACGGGCATCCAGTCGCCTACCATGATCAGGTCGGGACGTCCGTCCTGGTTAAGGTCGCTCCAGACGGCGTCGGTTACCATACCGGCCGAGGCGATATCGTCGGGGGTGTTGTTTATCCAAGTACCGTTTTCCCGGGTCAACAGATACGACTGGGGCGTCAGTCCATAGTTGCCGGGCACGGAGCGGCTGCCGATGAAGACGTCCATATCCCCATCGAAATCGATGTCTTTCGGGACGATACAGCTGATCTCCCCGACGACCTGCGGCGCCAGGATTGGATTGTAGACCAGGTTCCCGTCGACGTTCTCGTAGTACCGTACGGCATAGGCGTCTGCCCCACGGGCTAGCTCGTTGCCCCCGCTGCCTAGCATGAGGTCGTTGTCGCCGTCACCGTCCGCGTCGAACAAGGCACCGCAGCTGCTTTCGTACCCGGCGGTCTGTTCGAAGCTGCCGTTGGAGCTGAGCCGGAAATTTCCGTCCGCTGCCTGCAGGTAGAGTTTGTCGGGAGTCCCTATGGATCCGAGCAGCACGAAATCCTCCAGCCCGTCTCCGTTCACGTCGCCCGGAACGACCTTGGGGCCGGGATCGGACAGCTTGCGCAGCACCAGGCCCTCGTGATTAAAATCGTTGAAAAAGGGCTCCACGTGTACCGCCGGGACGTCCAGGAGGGCTGTGTCCGCCGAGAAGACGGTCGCAGCCACGGCAGGGACTTCTCCGACCGCGGATGGATCGGTCGCCGATCGGTGATCCATATCCAGTACGCCGTCCTTTTCGATGGTTTCGCTGCTAGAGACGCTGCCGTCGGGCCAGCGCACTTCCACGGATCGGGGCGTTTCGTCTTCAGCCAACCCGAAGATCAATTCCGTTCCGACCGTACTCAGGTACCCCCTGGTCGGGTACTGTTCCAGTACTTGAGTACCCAGGTTGGTATGAAGGATCACCTTCGCTCCGATCGCGGACCGGTTTGCTTGCGGCCCCTTCAGTCGGACGGTGATTCCATGGCGACCGGTCTCCCGGGCCCCGTTGCGGTAGAGCAGCGGAGCCTGGTTTACGTTATTGATTACCAGGTCCAGATCCCCGTCCCCGTCCAGGTCCCCGTACGCGGCCCCGTTGCTGTAGGAGGGTTGGCCGAGCCCCAACGCTTGCGCCTGATCGTCGAACTTCAACTCGCCGGCGTTGATAAAGGCATAGTTAGCCTGTTGATTGTGGGGCATTAAATTGACAAAATCGCGCCAGTCGTACCGGCCTTTTTCCGCGACTACTTTCTTTACTTGTTCCTTATCCTCGATAAAGTCCACGAAATCGCGATCCGTGATATCCCGGTATATTCCGTTAGCAACGAATATATCTTTTCGGCCATCCATATCCATATCGAAGATCAGTGCTCCCCAACTCCAGTCGGTGGCACTTACGCCGGCATAAGAGGCGACCTCCCGAAACCGGCCGGTTCCATCGTTGAGCTGCAGGCAGTTCTGGAGCAACTGGTGGTGATAATTCGCCTCGTTTTTGATCCCTTCGATCGTGTAGGTATCGAACTGGGTAGAAACCTTGATGCGCTGGTTATCGGCGGGTAGCATATCCGTAGTAAAAATTTCGGGGTGGCCGTCATTGTCCAGATCGCCCACGTCGGATCCCATGGATGAAATGGGTACGTGATCGACGCGCGTATTGAGTTCCTCCGCGAAGGTTCCGTTCTGTTGGTTGAGGTAGAGGTAATCCCGTTCCCAAAAGTCGTTGCTGACGTAGAGGTCGGTCCATCCGTCACCGTTGAAATCGCCGAGCCCGGAACCAAGCCCAAAACCGATGCGCGATCCGTACAATCCGGCTTCCTCGGATACGTCGGTAAAACGAGGTTCCCCACCGGGCCCGGCATCGTTGCGGAGCAGTTTGTCTCCGCCTTCGTAGTCCCGCTGGTTGCGATTTTCACCGTTGGGATTAAGCACCTGCGGATTCAGGAACGAATTGTTGAGGAGGTAGACGTCCAGGTCTCCGTCTCCGTCGTAATCGAACCAGGCCGATTGGGTGCTGTATCCCCGGTCGTCAAGTCCGTAAGCGGCGGCGGCTTCCTCGAAGGTGGGTATGCCTCGGGCGTCGTTCCCGCGGTTGATGAACAGCTCGTTGGCGCGTCGCCCGCCTGCGGGATTGCCTGAATTACAGACGTACAGATCCAGTAAGCCGTCGGCATTCACGTCAATGGCACTCACTCCGGTACTCCAATCCATGGCACCCGCGACCCCGGCGTCCACCTTCTCAAATTGCCAATCGCCCCGATTGAGATAGAGTTCGTTGGGACCCTGGTTGGCGGTAAAATAGAGATCGTTTAGGCCGTCACCGTTCAGGTCGCCGATGGCCACCCCGGCACCGTTGTAGAAGTTGCGGTAGGAAAGCAGGTTGTATTCTTCTCCCTCGGTGACGGTGTTCATGAAATCTACTCCGGTGTCGTCGGCAGTAAGTAAAGTGAACAGCGCGTCGTCGGGCGCCACGTAACCGCTTCCGGAAGATTGGCAGCTGTTGAATCCGAGCACCAGCAAGACCGGGAGGTAAAGTGCGGAATAACGGTAAAGGGCTGGAACGGGCATGAAAGACGCTTATCAGGTAAAGTTAATAAAAGGTAGAGGCTGAACGGAATCGGTCCGCGCGATAAGGCCGCGGACCGACAACGTCCGTCGGTGGAGCCGGGTCGGGAGGCCGCCGGGGGCAGGCTCTGCTTCCGGAAGGGCTTTTCCAGAGCTGCACTACCAGCGACAACAACAAAAGCCCCCCGGTCCGGGACCGGGGGGCTTGCGTGCTTACGGTAAGGGCAAAAGCGTTCCCCTAGCCGAATCGGTCTAGTAACCGGGGTTCTGCTGGAGCGTGGGCACCCCATCGATGCGACTGCGCAGAATGGCGGTCGAAGGAAGTGGGAAGCGAAGATTGGTAGCGGTGGGAAGGTTCGCGGTCTCGAGGTGGGGCCGGCGGGTTCTTTCTACCTGAAGGTAATTCGTCATGGTTTGGATGAAGTAATCGGAATTGTCGATCAGGCCATACCGCTGCAGGTCAAAGAGCCGGCGTCCTTCCAGCGCAAACTCCAGGCGGCGTTCCAGGCGGACGGCCTCACGCGCCGCGACGGCATCGGTCCAGGGGCCGGGATAGGGCGACACCCGGTAGTCGGCCCAGGTAATCTGATCGCTATCGATCGGCACGGCGATCTCTTCAGCGCCCTGGGCGCAGTTGCCGGCGCGTTCCCGGATCATATTGACCTTAGCGCGGGCATCTTCCAGCCGGCCGGCATTTACGTCGATTTCCGCCTGGTAGAGCAGAACGTCGGCGTAGCGAATGATGGGAATATTCACCCCGCTCAGGTTCGGGCTCCAACCCACGTTGGAAGCTTCGCCCTCGGCGAACGAAAACTTCTTCGGGCTGTAGGGCCCCCCTAAAAGAGGATCCCGGATCCAGTCGGATTCGTGATTGCCCTGGTTGAGGTAGGGAACTCCGTCACGTCCTACGGTCCAGTCCAGCCGCGGATCTACCGGCATATCGGGCGTAGGGTTCGAATTCAGGGTATTTTCCCTCAGCGGGAGACCGTTGTCCGTAACCAGGTAGGCATTCACCAGGCTCTGGGTAGGTTGGTTCACCCCGCAGCAACCGTAGGGAGAACCGGCGTGCGGCATGGCCAGGCGCTCCAGGTGATTGGCGTTCGCTCCGTTAGGATCGCCATCGTTGATGGAGGACTGTACGCTGAAGATCATTTCGGGACCATTCTCCCCGACCTGGCTAAACATGTCGTGAAAGCAGTCATTGAGGCTGTATCCGGTAACCTTATTGAAGGCGGTTTCGGCGCTTCCGAGGTCGCCATTCAACATATGTAGCCGGCCTAGCAGGGCGTTCGCAGCTCCGGAGGTGGCCCGGCCGATCTGCGCCTGGTTTGCGGGAAGCAGACTGGCCGCTTCCTCGAAGTCCTGCACGATCAGGGGATAGATGTCCTGGTCGTTGGGTTTCCGGAGGTTCTCCTCCATTTCATCGAAGTAGGGGACCCTTTTCCATAGTTTCCATGCTTCCATATGGTAGTGGGCGCGGAGAAAAAGCGCCTCTCCCATGATGCGATTGCGGTCGGTTTCCCCCAACGATTCGTTGGCGGCTAGCAGGGTGAGGGTTTCGTTGGCTCGCCGGACACCATCGTATACCGCGGTAAACTTGTCCAGAAACAGGGGGTTATTGGCCCGCCACTGAAACCGCTCGAGCAGGATCTGATCGTCCTGGTCGCCGGGCTGGCTACCCTTGTGGGAGTCATCGGAGGCTACGCTGGCAAAAGCATAATTGGAAGCGGCGGCCCCCCACCCGTTGCCGTTGCCGGCATACCCGTCCAGCCGGGAGTAAGCGGAAACCAAAACGGCTTCGATGCCCTGCTCGGCGGTTAGGTTAGATGCGGACAGAACACCCTGGGGCGGAGTGACCAAAAAGTCTTCGCTACACGTCCAGATCAGCACGCTAAGCGCGAGGATCGCGGTAGTTTTAAAGAATAGTTTCATTACGTACGAAGTGTAATTTGTTTAGAATGCGGCATTTACCCCGATCATGATGATACGGGAGGTGGGATAGTTGCCGTAGTCGATTCCCATGTACAGGTCATCGGCATCGTTTCCGCTCACGTCAAAGCTCGACAGGGCCGGATCTAGTCCCGTGTAGTCGGTGATCGTGAAGAGGTTTTGCCCCTGCAGGTAGAAGCGCAGGTTGCTGATGACGTTGCCACCGATGGTGGAGGGAAGGGTGTAGCCGATTTGCAGCTGCTTGAGCCGGACATAACTTCCATCTTCCACGTAGAAGGAGGAGAGAACGCGACTTTGGGTGTCATCGATGTTGAGTGCCGGCAGCGATGCGTTCGGATTCTGCGGCGTCCAGCTATCGGTCAGCACACGCACGTCGGCGTTAGTGTTGAATTCCCGGAAAATAGTGAACTGCTTGGTCGTATTAAGGATGTCATTCCCGAAGCTTCCGAAGAAGAAGGCGGTAAAGTCAAAGCTGCCGTAGCGAGCTCCGAGGTTAAAACCGGCCGTGAAATCGGGGTGCGGATTTCCAATGACCGTCAGGTCGGCGTCATTGATGATGCCATCGGGTTGTCCGGTCAGTTCGTTGGTTTCGGGGTCG
The DNA here is from genome assembly GCF_002934605.1 of Neolewinella xylanilytica. GTDB lineage: Bacteria > Bacteroidota > Bacteroidia > Chitinophagales > Saprospiraceae > Neolewinella > Neolewinella xylanilytica. The sequence continues at coordinate 286,229 of NZ_PTJC01000006.1, read as the reverse complement.
AAGCCATTCACATCCGCCCACCGGAAGCTGCCCGGCGCGGCGTAGTTCATAAAGGTGGTGGTGGGGTCATCATCCAGTCCGTTGTAGGTGTCGATTTCGAGCTGGCTCTGCCAGATGCCATCGAGTTGGTAGCCGAAGAAGGATCCTACGGAGCTGCCCACCTGGTTGACGATGTAGTCGGAGGGAGCGGTGCGGATACCGGGGGCGCCACGGGGAGAAAATACATCGGCGTCTCCGTCGATCCGTACGATCTCGTTGCGGTACCGGGAGACGTTCACGCCGACGTCAAACTTCACCTGGCCAAGGTTCGGGCGCCAGTTGAGTGCCAGGTCGAACCCGTTGTTGTCCATCTGGCCGATGTTTACGAAGGGGGGATTCACGGTACCGGCGGTAACCGGCAGAGCGGGGTTGAACAGCAGGTCGTTCACGCTGGACTGATAGACGTCCAGTACGATGTTGAACTTGTCGTCGAGGATCGACAGGTCGATGCCGAAGTTGGTCGTCTGCTTTTCCTCCCAACCGATCGTGGGGTCGCCAAGCGCGGTTGCGGTGTAGCCGGTCTGAAGGGTGTTTCCACCGCCGATCGCGTAGAAGGTACTGCCGAGTCCGCCACCGAACTGGTTGGTATAGCGGTAATTGCCGATGTTCTCGTTACCTACCGTACCGATGCCGAAACGAAGCTTCAGGTCGGAGAGCCAGTTGATGTCCTGCATAAAGGGCTCCGCGGAAATACGCCAGCCCAGGCTCATGGACGGGAATACGCCGTAGCGGTTCTCCTCGGCAAAGCGGCTGGAACCGTCCCGACGGATCGTTCCCCCGACGAGGTACTTGCCATCAAAGGTGTAGTTGACACTAGCAAAGGTGGACAAAAGGCTGTGCTCGTTGCCATTGGAGGAAGACTGCCGGGTGTCGGGATTAGCGAGCCCCGGGCTCAGGTAGCGTACGCTGGGGTCGGTGAGGAAGTACTGTCCGTAGCTTCCGCTGATCTGGCGGTACCGCTCCATGAGCGATTCGTAACCGACCAGGATACCCAGATCGTGACGGTCGTTGAAGGTGCGCTGGTAGTTCGCCGTGGTCGTCCATACCCAACTGAAAGCCCGGTTCAGGTTCTCGGAGAATCCGTTGTTGACGTTTGGCTCGGAGTTCTCGAAGGTGGGGAAAGTGAAGTTGGGGGCACCGCCAACGCTGTAGTTGATACCAAAATTCGTCTTGAGGACGAGCCCGTTCGTTACTTCCATCGAAGCGAACATGCTGCCGATTGCCGCGTCGTATTCCCCGACGTTGTCGCGGTTGCGCACCAGCATGGCCAGGGGGTTGGTACCGTTAGACAGCGAGTTGGCTTTGCCACTGGCGAAGTTGCCACCGATGTCGTAGACGGGAATGATGGATTGCTGCTTGATGATCTGCATCAGCGCACTCTGCTCGTTCTGCAGTCCGCCGGGAACCCCCACGTTCTCCACGCGCGACAGGTTCAGCGTCTCCCCGATGGTGATCTTACCTACCGTCCACTGCGAGTTGGCCCGTACGGCGAAACGCTTGAAGTAGGTTTCTACCATCGTACCCTGCTGGTTGAAGTAGTTGGCCGAAATGCGGTACGTACCGGCATCCGTTCCTCCCGAAATGGCCAGGGTATGGTCCGTAACGGGCGCGGGATCGAATACTGCGTCCCACCAGTCGGTGCCCGCGGTATTCGCCCGGGCAATGATGTTGTTGGGAAAGGAATAGTTCTCCTCGTTAATGGTGGGTTGCGAACCGTCCGCATTGCGCGGCGGGAAGATGTACGTCGGCAGTTCCGGATTCATGCCGGTTCCGTAAAGATTGGAAGGCGGCGTACGGCCCTGACTGGTGTACTGGTCGAAGAAGATATTGGCGTAATCTTCGGGATTCTGGATCAGGAAATCGTTGAAGCCCCGCTCGTGGTCCTGGATGCCGAAGTAAGCATCGTAGGTAATGCGCGGCTTGCCGGCAACCCCCCGCTTGGTGGTGATGATGATTACCCCGTTAGATGCCCGGGTACCATAAATAGAGGAAGCGGAGGCATCCTTCAAAATCTGGAGGCTGGCGATATCCTGCGGGTTGATGTTGTTCAGGAAGCTGTTCAGCTGCGGAACGCCATCCACCACGATCAGCGGGTCGTTGTTCGTAAAGGAGGATATACCCCGGATCCGGATGTTGGTTCCCGCGCCGGCCTGGCCGGAGGTGGAAGTCTGAATACCGGTAGCCCGGCCTTCCAACTGCTGATTGACCGAGGACGCCGCAACACCGGTAAGGTCTTCTACGTCCAGTACCGCAACCGCGCCAGTGATGTCGCCTTTTCGTTGCTGGCTGTAGCCGGTAACCACGATTTGATCCAGTATGGCTACGTTGGGTTCCAACGTAATATTCATTACGCTTTCACTGCCCACCGTGATGCGCTGGGGAATGTAGCCCGTGAAACTGTAAATAAGGACGTCCCCTTCTCCCGCGTTGAGGGAGTAGTTGCCGTCGAAATCGGAAACGGTACCCGTGGTGGTACCTTCAATTAAAACCGTAGCGCCAACCAGGCCGAGGCCGGTTTCGTCGTAAATGGTGCCCTGAATGCTCTGGGCGGTTAACCATCCGCAACTCAGTAGGGCAACCAGCGCCAGCCCGAAGGACCTGACGCTGCTTCCGTAGCCGACCGCAGGCAGTTTGGGGGTTGAACATGTCATGAAGAAGTGATTGAGTTTATTAACTAGATAAGTGATGGCGTTCCGCGTGGCTTCCGGCAATGGCCGAGAAGGTTATACGTAGGTAAAACGATGCATTCATGCCGCCGACAAGGAGGTATTCCGGCGAATGATTGCTATAAACAACGAATGATACCGGGCAAAGCGCACCGCTTCTACCACGAGTAGTTTCCGATCAGCACCGAAGGGGCGGGAGATTTTTTGCTTAATTGACTTTATAAATTCCGGTAACGATCCGGTCAGACTATCCTTCCGCTACCGTCCCCCAAATTGCACTATATCCCGCTAACAAACAAGGATTGCCAATAAAATTCTATTTATCATCACCGAAACCCCGTTCGACAATACCGGGAAATACCCTACGCGAAAGAAAGGCTAAAAGCATGTGACCGGCTAAATAAAGGGTATGACGCTGTTTTCAGCGGCCACTAAACGACCCTTCCTTGCGATCGCGTTGGACGCCTCATCCGAAACGGCTGCGACCGCAAAATGCCAAGCCCAGGCATACGGGAACCGGCGAAGCGATCCCGTACCCCTTGTTCTACGGTGCGGTGGGGTTTCCAACGGCGGGCAAGTGGAAAGCGATCCATCTCCCTATCGCATACCTTAGCGGTTAAAATTTACCGTATCCCGTGACTATTCCCCCAACTATCGCAAGTACCCCCTGGGGCCAGGCACCCGAAGGCCCCGTCACCCGCTTCACCCTAACCAATGCCTCCGGCAACACCGTCGCCATCCTCTCCTACGGCGCCATCGTACAGTCCGTCAAGATCGATGGTAAGGAGATGACCCTCGGCTTCGACAGCCTGGAAGGCTACCTTGGCGTCAATCCCGGCTACGGGGCTACTATCGGCCGCTACGCCAACCGCATCGGCGGGGCCGCCTTCACCCTGAACGGTACCCGCTATGAGGTAGACGCTAACGAGGGTAAAAACCAACTCCACGGTGGCACGGAGGGATTTAATTCGCGGGTATGGGACGCCGAGCCTTTCTCGCGGGACACCGAGGCCGGCGTAACGCTCCGTCTGGTGAGCCAAGACGGCGACATGGGCTACCCCGGCGAGCTTCGGGTACGCGTGACTTACACCTGGTCGGACGACAATGCCCTGCGCATTGATTATGCCGCGACCACCGACCAGGACACCGTGGTGAACCTGACCAACCACACCTACTTCAAGCTAGGCGAGGCGGAAACGGTGCTGGATTACATCTTGCAGGTCGACGCCGATCGCTTCATCCCGGTGAATGACGAGCAAATTCCGACCGGAGAAATTCTACCGGTAACGGAAACCCCCTTCGACTTCCGCAGTCCGAAGCGGGTGGGTGAGGACATCGACGCCGATCACCCCCAGGTACAAGCCGCCGGTGGGTTCGATCACAGCCTGGCCATCAGCCATTACGACGGTAGCCTGCGGGAAGTCGCCCTGGTCATGGACCCGCATTCCGGTAACCAACTCCGGTGCTGGACCACCGAGCCCGCGGTGCAGGTTTTCACCACGAATTTCCCCACCGGCAAGTATAAAATGCGGGGCGACGCACCAACGCCCCGCTACGGCGGCATCTGCCTCGAAACCCAACACTTCCCCGATTCCCCGAATCACGACGCGTTTCCGACAACCGTCTTGAAAGTCGGGGAAACCTTCAACTCCACTACTATTTTTCGCTTTGAGTAGTATAATCCATAGTTCGTGACCCAGGATCTGAAACAAATCGTTATTTACGGAGCCTTCGGATTGCTGCTGGGTGCCAAGATCGTCGAGGTACTACTCACCCGCAGCGATACCGGCATCATCGACTGGTGGTTGCTGTTGATCGGCGTCGGAGCGGCCGTAGTGCATTATTTTCCTACAAAAGCGAAACCCCAATCAGCGGATGCGCCTCGCCAAGCAGCCTTCGATGCCACCCGGGACGACGAAGACACCCTGGTGCTCCGTGATCATCCCAACGCTGAACGAGGCTCCGTACATCGGTCGAACCCTTCGCCGCCTGAGCGCGATGCGGCCGAACCCTTCGTTTGAGCTCATCATCGTCGACGGCGGCAGTACGGATGATACCGTCCGCATCGCCAGTGACCATGGCGCACGCATCGTACACAGCGCCAGAGGCAGGGCAACCCAAATGAATGCCGGCGCCGCGGCCGCCAGGGGCGCCAGTTTTCTCTTCCTGCACGCCGATACCCTGCTTCCCAAAAATTTCGTCCGCCATTTTCCCGCCGGGAACCACGCCCCACCGGCTTGCTTCCGCCTGCGATTCGAAGGCCAGCAATCTTCGCGGCTCCTACAGTTTTACAGCTACTGCACCCACTTCAATATCGATGCCTTTCGCTTCGGCGACCAGGCCCTGTGGGTACTGCGACGCGACTTCGAAGCCGTAGGGGGATACCCCGCCGACTGGCAGCTACTGGAGGATAATTATATAGTCAGAAAATTACGTCGGCATCGGGGCACCTTCCGGGTGCTACCGGACGCGGTAACCACCTCCCCCCGAAAGTACGTGCGGAACGGCTTTGCCTATACCCAGTTGGTGTACACCCTACTGTATACGCTGTACCGCTGCGGAGCGGGCCAGGCCTTGCTCCGCAGCGTGTACTTACGTTTACTCCACTAGTTCCAGCAGGCCGCGCAGGGGCACGGCGGCTTGTTGGGGCCGGTAGTTCAGGTCGTAGCGCAGCTCCTGGAGCCCCTTCTCGATGCGGAAAGCGTATAGCAGCACTTCCAGGTCGCCTTCGTCGGCGGGAAGCAGTCGAGTGCCCTGGGTAGCTTTGCGGTAGGCGGTGAGGTATTCGGCGGCCAGGTAACGGTTAGCCGTGCGTAGCCAGTCGGCCAGATGGGGCCGCGTGGATGAGCTGAGCCCATCGGCATTCTCCTCGTAGACCAACCCGGAAGCGTAGTCAATGCTGCGGATCATGTTGGCAATATCCTTGGCGGGGCTGCGGCGGAGCCGGCGCTGGCTGTAGCTGCGGTCGGGGTCACCGTCGAAGTTCCGGATCACGAATTGGTCTTCGCTGAGGATGAGCTGCTCAAGGGTGAAATCGCCGTGGATGCGGATCTTGTCGGACTCGATCTTGTGCTTGTAGATGCGCTGCAGCTTGGTGTGCATATGCTTTTCCTTGCCGAGAAGCTCGTTGGCCAGTTCTACGGTTTCTTCGTCCAGATCGTCGGTCGTCCGCTTGAGCAGATCGAAGGTGGAGCGCACGTCGGCCTTCAGTCCGGCGTAGACGCTGCGCTGGTAATGTAGGCTCAGGGCTTCCCGCTGGAATCCGTCGTCGTTCACGTCTGACAGCACCGTATGGTAGGCGGCGGTGGCCCGGCCGAGTTCGGCGAGTTTGATCACGAAACTCGGGCCCAGGATATCCTGAATGGTGGCCGGCATATCCTTGTACACGATGGTGTCCGTCACGTGGACGTCCTCCGGATGGGCTTCGTTGCCGTTGCGTTCGAGCTGTAGCTGGCTGACCAGCTTCTCGGCGAAGCGGCGCAGGTTGTTCAGCACGTACTCCCAGGCGTTGCCCTCGTTGTCGCGCCGCTCCTCGAAGATGGCCAGGGTAGCGTTCAGGCGTTGGGTGGGTGTGAAGTGCAGCGTGCCGACCACGGTGGGGGCGGAAGCATAGCCGCGGCGGTTCAGCATGTGCTTCACTTCCAGATCGGGCACGTCGTTGCCGTCGACCCGACGGTAGTACTTGATGTTGTAATCGCGGCTCTGGAGGGTGACGTATTCCGTTCCGGAGTGCACCATATTGGCGTCCTGTTGCTGCTTGTTGGCCATGCTTTCCTGGGCGAGAAAGCGGAAATCCTTCAGGTCGCCGTACTCCCGCAGTCCGTTGATCAGCCCGCGGCGGTAATCCTGGTCGTAGAGCGCGTCGATGAGCACCACTTTGCGGTCGCCGTTGTCGATGATAGCGAGTACTTCCTCCCGGGCGGAGTAGTCCGTATCGTCGTGGTGGCGATGGAAGGCCAGGGGCAACTGGAGCAGTTCCGGCAGTCCTTCCAGGTAAGTAACTTCCAGGAGCATCCAACCGAAGTGGCGTTCGCTGGTGGCCTGCAGGCGGTAATCGTAAATGTTAACTTGGTCGAGTTGGGGGGCTCGTACGCCCATCCAGGAGACGGAGCGAAGGTAATTGGGCAATACGGTCTGCTCCAGGGCCCGGACATTCGGCTTGCTGAAAAAGTTCTTCAGCTGGTCCGCCTGCAGCGTAGCCCGACTGAGTTCGCGGGTATCCACGTTGGGGCCGTGGGTCGGCTCCAGCTCCAGCCAGTAGTAGCCGTGGCCGGAGAGGGTGACCTGGTAGGGTTCGCGGCTCACCTCCTCGAAGTGGGTCCGGCCGAACACCTCCCGCACCCGGCTGCCTTCGTACTTCGACAGGTCGAGCCGGACGGCCTGGGGGTGGCGGCTCAGGTTGACCACCACGATCACCCGCTCGTCGTCGTACTCCCGGATGAAGGCCAGAATGCGGCCGTTATCGGGTTTGAGCCAGTGGATTTTTCCCCGTCCGAATACCTGGAACGACTTCCGCTTGGCCAGCAGTTTTTTGGTCCAGTTCAGGAGGCTGTTCGGATTCTGCTGCTGCCGCCGCACGTTGACCCAGCGGTAGCTGTATTCGGTGTCGCGGATGACGGGCAGGTACAGGCTGTGGGGGTTGGCCTCCGAAAATCCGGCGTTTTCATTATTGTTCCACTGCATCGGGGTGCGTACGCCGTCGCGGTCGCCGAGGTAGTAGTTGTCGCCCATGCCGATCTCGTCGCCGTAGTAGAGCACCGGCGTACCCGGCAGGCTCATCAGCAGCACGTTCAGCAGTTCGATCTTGTTGCGATCGTTGTCCATGAGCGGAGCCAGGCGGCGGCGGATGCCCAGGTTGATGCGGGCGGTGCGGTCGCTGGCGTAGACGTTGTACATGAAGTCGCGCTCCTCGTCGGTCACCATCTCCAGCGTCAACTCGTCGTGGTTGCGCAGGAAGGTGGCCCACTGGCAGTTTTCCGGGATCTCGGGCGTTTGGTCGAAGATGTCCGTGATCGGGTGGCGGTCCTCCATCTTGATGCTCATATACATCCGCGGCATCAGGGGGAAGTGGTAGTTCATGTGGCACTCGTCACCGTCGCCGAAGTAGCTGGCGCTTTCCTCGGGCCACATATTGGCCTCGGCCAGGAAGAGCACGTTGTCGTAATTCGTATCGACGTGGGTGCGCAGTTTTTTCAGGAACTGGTGGGTTTCCGGCAGGTTCTCGCCGTTGGTACCCTCCCGCTCGAAGAGATATGGGATGGCGTCCAGTCGGAAGCCGTCGATCCCCATGCCCATCCAGTAGTCGAGGATCTTGAAGATCTCGTCCTGCACCAAGGGGCTATCGTAGTTCAGGTCCGGCTGGTGGTGAAAAAACCGGTGCCAGTAATACTGCTTGGCAACCGGGTCCCAGGTCCAGTTGCTCGTTTCGGTATCGGTGAAGATGATGCGCACGTCCGGCCACTTCTCGTCGGTGTCGCTCCAGACGTAGTAGTCGCGTTCGGGACTACCCTTGGGGGCACGGCGGGCGCGCTGAAACCACTCGTGCTGGTCGGAAGTGTGGTTAATGACCAGCTCGGTGATAACCTGGAGATTGCGGGCATGGGCGGCTTCCAGGAAGCGCTTGAAGTCGTCCAGGTTTCCGTAGGGCTTGCTGACGTCGTAGTAGTCGGCGATATCGTACCCGTCGTCCCGTAGCGGGCTGGGATAAAAGGGAAGCGTCCAGATCGCGGTCACGCCCAGTTCTTCCAGGTAGTCAAGCTTTTGCTCCAGGCCGGCGAAGTCCCCGATGCCATCCCCGTTGGCATCGTAAAATCCTTTAATGTTCAATTCGTAAATGATGGCATCCTTGTACCAGAGGGGTTCGCGGCGGTAGCTTGTGTTCATAAAGTCAAATGTAGCGGTTAGGCGGTAGGGTTAGTGAACGGTGAGGGGGTCAATTTGTGCGGCCGTGCTTTTTGATTTTGGCGCCGGAGCGCGGGTGCCGGGCATACCGGCCTTCAAGAATATTCTCCACCCGGACGGGACACGGCCCAAATTACGCCATGCCAGGGAACGATTATTTCGGATGGGATAGCCGCCCCGTTCCCCAGGCCAAACCCGGCAGCTACCGCAGCAAGTACGGTACCGGTGGTGGAGAAAACGGTTGCTCGCCACCCGCGAGCGGATGGATCACTCCGGCCGCCTCGGACGTGGCAAAGCCTACGCGAACGAGGGGCCCGTGGAGCAGCTGGAGCATGCCCCGCCCCTGCCGATTCACCGTCGACCGGCAGCCCTGGACCGCCCGGCAGACGGCGGACATGCTGCGGCATATTCAGGCTAATCCCGCCCGTTTCGCAAGTAGTTTACCGGAAGCGCTGCTGGGCCCGCTCCAATCCCGGGCCTGACTATCTGCCCCCGCGGAGGCCGGGAAGAAGCACGAATCGACCCAGCTCGCCGAACTCCTACAGCCGGTCGCCGCCCTTCGCCCGGGACGAGGCCTGGTACCTGGCCGTCGACTTCACCACCATCACGGCTACCGGCTGGATGCATGTAAGCAAACTGTCGGCAACGGTCTCCGCTCCGCATAAATTCCGGCGGCAAGCGGGCCGTAGGAAGTTTAGGGCAACATACGATTGGCTGCTGCAGTCCCTCTACCAACTTCGGAGTGTAAGTCGGAAGTATGGGTAACCAAAACCGATATTAACCCCTGATGGAGGGTTTACCTACCCCAAAAACAATACCGATCCATTTACCGCACCATCACCCGGCGGCGGGCCACCGGGCGTCCCTTATCACTAACCACGAGCAAGTAACCACCAGCGGGAAGATCTCCCAGCGACAGCGTGTGGCCATCACGCACCCCCCGCACCGTCTGTAAGCGTCGACCGGAAATATGGTATAGCGCCAGGTCATAAGGCCCCACCGACGTCGGTAGCGTAACGGTCAGTTGATCGCTGGTGGGATTAGGATATATCTCGATGGGTATCCCGTCAAAACCTAGTGGGGTCTTATCGGATAACAAGATATCGGCTTGCCTTAAATAGGTGCCACAGCGGTGCGAATCCGACCCCAGATACTGCAACGTCACCGCCTGGGGGCCAGACTGGGTGTTGATCGAGTCAAGGTGAAACGGTACATCCTCCACGTAGACGGGTCCAGGCGTTGCATCCAAGCCGGCCTCGTCGAAGCCGCAAGCGTCATTTCCCTGAAAACGCGCGAAGGTAGACAGTCGTTGACGGAACAGCCCACAGCTGTCGCGAAAGCCCTTCAGCACATCCGATGTTTCCGATCCCGAGGTATTGCTATCCCGGCGGGCGCCCGGTTGCCGGACCATCTCCGCGGGGAGCCGTGAATGAGCAAAGGTGAAGACCGTGTCCAGCGCAAAGGGTACGGTAAGGCCCTGCTCCACCCGGTAGAGATCGGCCGTCACTTCGTAGCTGTATTCTCCCGCCCGGGAGGAATCCACCGTCAATATGACCACGGTGGCAAAACTCGCGGCAAAGCCTCCCCGGCCAACGAAAGGTTCACCCAGGTAGCCCGGATTCGAGGCCGCGATCTGAAAGGTGTCTCCTACCTGCGCCAGGCCGTAGCTGCTGGCGGAAGGTAGTTGGACACCCAGGGCCGGTTCGCTCACTCCCGCCAGGGTGAGGGGTGATCCTGCTTGTCCGATTCGGTAGAAACGGCTACCGTCTACCAGTCCGGTACGTTTCCCGATGGTCACCGTGGGGCCGACGACCTCCCCGTCTTCCGAAAAGAAGCCGATGGACTTCAGGGTATCGGTCATGCCCAGCACCGTAGCCGGTGTTACCGACAGAACCTCCGCGTAGAGGTCCGTCCCGGCACTGTCCCGGGCCAACCAGCGGGTGCCCACCGCGGCGGAATGGTAAAGGACGAGTTGAGAACCCGGACCAAAGTGCATGACCGTGCTGTCCGGTGTCTGGCAGACGCGGTAGCCGAAGGGTGAAGGCACCTTGACGACACATATTCCATCCGCAACCTGCACTTCCTCCAGGGAGCCGTACAAATCACCACAGCCGAGGCTATCGAGTCGTACGCCATAAAACTGGCTGTCGAATCCATAGGTACGCGAACGAAAATCCGGATTTTCATATAGATACTGTACACCGGGGCGGAACAGCTGGTAATCAGTCGGCAGGTTCGTTGGCGGGGGTGCCACAACATTGATGGATACGGTACGCAGCGTGGCCAGTGCCGGAGGGCCGTTATCCTCCGCCCGGAGCACGACGAAGTAGGCCTGGTTGCTGATGTCGGCGGTGGTCGTGGCCCAGCGGAAGGTTTTCCGGATACGGTCGGGCTGCTCATCAACTTCTTCGGATAGGAAAGTAGCCGGGTTGTTGGCCAACTGGAAGGGGCGGCCTCCGGCCGTCAGCTTCACCTGCTGATCCTCGGAAACGGGCGCCGTAGCAACCACTTCAAAGGCTACTACCTCACCGGCTACCACGTGGATCGCTTCCCGGACCGATTCAATGACTGGGGGGGCATTCGCGCAATCGTCAATGAATACCTGCATGTCGCGGAGGAGGGTATCCAAAGGAATGCCGTTGCGGAACGACTTGACGAGGTAGGCCAGGGTGTACTCGCCGGGTACCGTGGGAGTATCCCAGGTAATCTGTCCGGTACGGGGGTCGATTTGCAGACTGCCGTTGCCCCCGTCGATCCGGTCGGGTAGAACGTAGCTGGGGATGGGTATACCGGGTCCGACGGTCGGCGTGGTGAATTCGAAGGCCAGGCTGTCTCCGTCCACGTCGAAGGCCCCGGGATTATGCGTCCACACGGAACCGATGCAGCCATTGTCGACCGGGTCCTGCGTCAATTCGGGTGAATTGTTACACCCGTTGAGGGTCGGATCGACGAGGGCGAAGGAAGTAAGTACGCTGAACGGGATGTTTACCGACGGAGCCCCGATATTTCGCACGTTCCGGACGCGATTCACGTCCTGGAAGCTTAGCTCGTAGCGGCCGAAGGAGGGGTACCGGTGGCACATGCGGTATTCGTTGCGTTGGATTCCGGGTGTAGCGGTAGGACGGATGCTGGTCCGCCGGATCATTTCCTGCGCTCCGTCGCCCCAGTTGAGTAGCATGCTGTCACGGTCCACTTCCGTCTGAGCGACGTCGGTGTAGGTGATAACCGTAGCGCAGGCCGTAAGCGGATCGGAGGCCGTTCCACAGCCGGTGGCGCGTACGATGATCTCGCCGGCGCGGTTATGAGTAGCCGACAGTAAGGAAGGGAGCAAGGCTAAGGCGGGGAGCAAAAAGCGCAGGTTCATTGAAATTCGGGTATTAAGTGCTGGTGGGGGGATGGAAGACGGAGGCGACATCCCGAAAATAAGCCTTTTCCCCTATGGGGCGAGGGCCAAAATGTGGTAAGCGTACCGTGGGATCCGGTCCGCAAACTGCTGGGTCGACCTGGAATTTACAAGGCTTTGCTATACGCCTCGACCATTGGGGATGGTGCAGCCAGGTCAATAATCGCGGTTGCCCTCCTGCTCAAAGTGAAGCATGACGCAGAAAACTACTACCCTCCGAAGGTAAGCGGATTTACCTACGCCTCATGTCGGTTACCCCCCTTGAACCCAGGATTTAGGGCACCCTTCGGAACGCGAACGCCCCACCCTGGTAAGCGGTAAAACCCACCACGGCGCCCTGCTCCCGCGCAAAGACCATGCTGAGATCGACCCGCGGGGAGGAAAAGGTGTCGGGGCCGTCGCCGTAGACCGATACGTCACTTGCGGGATTATCGGGGAAGTGGACAACCAGTACGCCTTCGTGTAGCTTAATGTCGATCTGCTTTTCGGTGGGCCCTTCGAGGATATACCGCCCTACGTAGTCCTGCAGTACGTGGGGAGCGAGTTGTCGGTAGTAGGCAATGGGTGCTTCGAGGAGGTGACCGGCGACGAATCGGGCGATGTTTTCCGTGTTGGCAAAGGCGCTGTTGGCCAGCACGCAAACGAAGACGTCCGGTTTCGGCAGGTACATCGCTGCGCTGGTGAAGCCGTACATGTTGCCCCCGTGGTGGATTAGGCGGTGACCGTTCCACTCGCCGACAAAGAACCCGTAGCCGTAGCCCGTGCCGGCTTTGTCGGTCGTCTTCTTCTCCCGGATCAACTGACTGACGATTCGTTTGGAGAGGTGGGTCGGTCGTTTTAACTCGTTATTCCAACGGTATAGATCTCCCAGGGTGGAGACGATGCCTCCGGCCGCGTACACCGTCGAGCCGTCGATTGGGGGGGAGCGCACCTGTTCGCCGGCAGCATTCAGCCGGTACCCTACCGGGACGGGGGGGCGCTCGCTCGAATACCATAGCGAGGTATGGTCCATCCCGAGCGGCGTGAAAATAAAGCGTTCGAAGTACTCGGCCAGTGGTATGCCAGTTACGCGCTCAACGACCAATCCCAGTAGCGGGTAATTCGAGTTGCTGTAGGCAAATTCCGTTCCCGGCTCGAAGTCGAGGGGGCGATCGCGGTAGTAGTCGATCAACTCCTCCGGGGTGTGCACGGTAGCCAGCTTATCAAACTCACTCTCGTCCACGTCGAAAAATTCCGGTATACCGGAAGTCTGCGATAGCAGCTGGTGAATCGTTATCGGGTATGGCTTTTCGGGAAACCCGCTCACGTAGGCCCGAATGGGATCGTCAAGCCTGACCCGCCCTGCTTCTACGAGCTGGAGTACCGCGGCGGAGGTGAACTGCTTGGTCATGGAGCCGATCTCGAAAATCATCTCCGTCGATAGCTCGACGTTGTTTTTGATATCGGCCAGTCCGTAGCTTTTTCTGAATACGATCTTATCCCCCTTGCTGGCCAGTACGGCGATCCCCGGGCCGGTCGGGGGATATTCAGCGGCAAGGAGACTGTCGACGGAGCCATAGCCACCCGTAATGGCTGTTTGTCCGGAGACCCGGATAGCGGATATGCTCACCAGGAGGCAGATAAGCAGGCAGTGCCGGAGCATCATGGTTTTCTTCCCAAAGTAGGGTTCAAGAGGCAGCTACGTCGATTCTTAACACCACTTTAAGCCGGTTCCGGCTTCGCTCACCGACGGGGATCGTAGGAATCGAAACCCAAGTCGCGGGAGAACGATGCAGTTTTACCCGTTATCGTCAGGCTCCTTGTCAAACATCCGGCGCACTTCCTCCATGTACTGGTCGGTTTTCGGGTTGAGCCAGACGTTGTTTTCGTCGAATCGCTCCCGGAGCGTAGGTGCGCACAGCGACATCATCAGGCGCTTTAGGTGGCCGAGGACGATGCTCCGGTCCGAAAGCTCGCTGTCATCTTGATAGCGGCAATGAATGACATGGTACAAAGCTTCGAGTTCTTGCCGACAGTGGTGCAAGGGATGGTCATCGGACAACTCGCTAACGGCAAGGGGGTGAGGGTCGGAAGTCACGGGATTTTCTTTCATGCTTTCGGGGGTATAGGCGCAGTCGCAATGGTTTTGGATACAGATACGGCGGCTGTAAGGTATCGAGATGGCCAATGTTGTGTTTTGTCCCAACATTTTCACCGATTCCATTTATTTACTCCTCCGGTTCGGGTAATACAAGTGCGCACTGTCAACCCGATACTTCCTTACGCTTTCGCAGGTGAGCTGATTAATCCGGGAAGTCGACATTTTCGACAATTGCTTCATCGGTGAAAGCCAGGTCGGGGCGTGAGTTCCAGCTGGTCCGCATCCTCGATGGAAAACTCGGCTTCCAGCGGAGAAGTGTCGGTCGGTTGATCGGCAATGGCTAGTTGCGGCTCTTCCCGTTCGCAGGCGGTTAAGGACAGCAAGCCCACCAGACTGGTGCGGGTGAAAATTTTGGGAATACGCATCGTGCTTTGGATTAATGTGTGAAGAAATGTTCCACAAAGCACGGTTCCAACCTTCCTGAAATCCTCCCGAACGTTCACGGGATTCTAACGGCGGTATCGTGATTACGTAACAGCTTTGGATGGCCCGCACCTCCCCGATCCACAGTTGCACCCGGTCCGTTACCCGCCTAAACGTCCATGGGGTAGATCCCATCCGGACCGGAGTAGCCCGTGGCACGGTAGCGGCGTCGGATTGGATTCCGTAGCGGTAAGTCCCTCACCAGCCGGGCACGGATCAGTCCTCGATCCCGCTTACTGCGTGATCTTCGTTCCCCCTGCCGCAGCAGTTTTTTCCGTTGTCGTGGCCCGGATACTTGGACTTGGTACGGCACCGCTTGCGATTCCCCCTCCCTAAAAACTAGGACAAAGCAAGCAATCCGATGCTCCGAACACCGTAGTCAGGGAAAGCTCGATCGCGCCCGCCCCGCGGGATGAGGCGCGAAGGGAGGAAACGTTGACGTCGTAATTTATGCCCAGTTGAAAATTGCCGGCCGTTACGTGGGCGCTGGCCACCAGGGCTTCGGAATTGAATCCGGTCACGCCACGCGTGGTACGGTAGCCGCCACCAAGACTGAGGAAGGTGTCCGGCAACCGGTTGCCCCGCCCCGGTCGGTTGAAGTTGAGCATGCCCTGCAGGAAGAGCTGGTTGTGCGGGCGCTGGTAGCTGTACATCGCGAAGCCGGAAAGGCTATAGGTGGGAGAGAGCGGATAGGTAGCGTTCACGTGGGGGGTCCACCGCGCCGATAGTTGGGCGGACGAGTCGGAAGCGATCGAGGCGGGCCGGCCGTCGTCCACGAAGGTGGTCGGCGGGCGCCCAAGGTGCTTGATGCTCAGTCCGCCGGAAACGCTGGGGGCATTGCGGGTGTCCTCCAGCCAGGTAAACAGGATACCCACCCCGTAATCGAGAAAGCCGATGTTGTAGTAATCCAGCCGTTCTCCCGGAGCCGTGGGGTTACCGAACTGGTGGTCGAAGGTGAGCTGGGAGGCATCGAGGTCGTACTGTACGAAGCCTGCCTCGGCGCCCAGACTAATGGAGGTGCCACCGTAATAGCTACCGCTGAGGTTTTTGGTAAAGGCGGCACTTACCAGTCCGTCAATTCTTCGAAGCGTCGGATCGCCCTGCCAGTCGGCCAGTAGGTTGAGGCCCAGCCCGAAGTAATCCCCCCGATTATTGCCACAGATGCGGTGGTCTACGGTAGCGGCAATCGTTCGGTAGCTGGCCGTCTCCAGGAAGCTCCGCCATTGCTCCCGCGCAACGACGCCCACACGCGTCGTTGCCTGCCCCGGAATGAATCCCGTCAATGCGGGATTGAGCTGGGGCGCAACGGGGGAATAATCCGAGACGAAAGGATCCTGGGCCCGAAGCGGGCCAGTAACGAGGAGGAAAAAGACCAGCCCCGTCCAGCCGTAACGCGTAAAGAATTGCTTCATCATCGAAGGATTAAAATGCTGCCACTGATCGTTTTCTCGAAGCCGTCCACAAAGCGCACCCGCACCTGGTAGACATACTGCCCGCCCGCCACCGGCGCGTCCTGGAAGGTCCCGTCCCAACCGAAGGACGGCTCGTTCGGCGGGAAGGACTGTCTTGCGTGCAACAGCAGCCCCCACCGGTCGCGGATCTCGAAACTGACTACCTCGGCGATCGCGTCCGGGTAGGCGCTCCGCACGCGGAACACGTCGTTGCGCCCGTCACCATTGGGCGTGAAGGTGTTGGGGAGGTAGACCTCCCGATTGATCTCCACCGCCACGACCACGGTGTCCCGGTCGCTGCAACCCCGGGCGTCGGTCACGAGCGCCTCGTACCGCTGGGTGTAGTGGGGCCGGGCCACCGGGTTCGGACAATTATTGCAGCTCAGTCCGTAGGCCGGCCCCCAGCTGAATACCGGCTCGGTCGCGTTGTAGCGGGTGGTTAGTTGGACGGTATCCCCGAGTTTGAGGTATACGCTGTCCTGCAGGATGTCCAGATCCACCCGGTCCGGCTGGGCGACGACCAGGTCACGCTCCTCCAGGCAACCCAGGGCATCGGCCACTTCCAAAGTATAGACATCGGGCGCCAGGCGGTCGAAACGGCTGAGGGTGGTTCCGGTTTCCCGGTAGCCGGTACCGGTGAGCGTAACGGCGTACGGACCGGTTCCGCCACGGATCTCCACCAGGTCGACGGCCGCGTCGTTCTCCCCGTAGCAGGAAATTCCGGTGATGGAATCGATCACGACCAGGGGCGGGTTTTCGGGGACTTCCAGGCTAAAGGGAAGCACGCAGCCCCGACCGTCCGTGACGGTGACGGCGTATGCCCCGGCGGCCAGCTCGCTCCGGCGGTTACCCGAGCCACCGTCCTCCCAGCGGATCAAATACGGCGCGGTTCCCCCGGAAACGTCCAGGTCCAACGCGCCGTCCGACCCGCCAAAGCAGGTAACCGTGGTCGCCTCGGCGCCCGGCAGTACGGCCGCCGGTTCGCTAACCGTAGCGGAATCGGTCCGCACGCAACCGTTGGCGTCGGTAACGGTGATGGCGTAGAAACCCGCCGGTAAGCCCGGGTTCCGCTGGGTCACCGCCCCGTCCGACCAGGCGAAGGCGAAGGGTTCGGTGCCGCCGCCGGGCTGCCACTCCAGACTAGCGGTCTCCTGGCCATTACAGGCGATCGCATCGGGCTGGGCCAGTTCTCCCGCCACGGGCTCGTGCACGACGATCGTTTGGCTGGTCGAGTCCGCACACCCGGGACCGGTGGTCACCCGTAACCGCACCAGGTAATTTCCCGCGGCCGGAAAGGGGTGATCCGCCGCGGCGGAAAAGCCCGTCGTCCCGTCTCCATAGTCCCAGATCCGCGTTGCGACCGGTCCGGAAGAGCCATCCGCCAGCACCGCGGGTTCCCCGAAGCAGACCGCGGTATCCGCCGCCGCAATCAGGGCTACCGGGCTTTCGTGGACGATCGCCCGCTCGCTGTGCGAATCGGAGCAGAAGCCATCGGAGGCCGTGAGCGTCACGGTATATTCACCGGGACCGTCGTAGGCGTGGGTGGGTTCCATCGTGGATTCCGTACGGGAGTCACCGAAGTCCCACTGGTAGGTCACCGCCCCCGTGGTCAGGTTGACGATGTCGATCGAGTCCGGAGAACAGACCTCCGGCGACCGGATCCGAAAATCGGCTTCCGGCAAGTTGCGCACGAAGACCGGCAGCCGGGTACTATCGCGGCACCCCCGGCTATCGGTGACCACCTGGGTCACGTTGTAGGCCCCGGCCGCCGCGTAGTTGTGCACGGGCGAGCAGTCGGTCGCCGTGGCACCGTCGCCGAAGCGGTAGGTACAACTCAGGCCGTCACCCACGGCCGTGGATTGGATAGCCAGTTCGGACCCCAGACAAAGGCTATCCGTGTACGTGAATCCGGGACGGGGTGCAGGACTGACCTCCACCTCCATACAGACGGTATGGTCGCAGCCGTCCGGCCCCATACTCGTGACGGTAAGGCATACCTCGTAGCGGCCGGCGGTATCGAAGGCGTGGCTTGGGCTGTATTCCGCGAGGGGGGCGCTGCCGTCGCCGAAATCCCAGCTGGCGCGCAGGCTATCCCCGCTCAGGTTTAGGAATGTTACCGGCGCTCCGGCACAGATGGCCGCCGGAGGCTCGAAGCGGGCCGTGGGCCGGGGTACTACGCTTACGGTCTTCTCGAATACATCGGAGCCGCAGCCGAAGGCCCGTTGTACGATGCGGTACGTTCCGGGCTGCCGGTACACCACCGTAGCGTTGGGATCGCTGCCGCCGTTACCGTTCCCGAAATCGTAGCGCACCGAGACGCCCGGCGTGGCGAAGCTGGTCAGCCGCACGGTATCGTCAACGCAGACGACGGTAGGCGCCACGTTAAAGAAGGCTTCCACGTCGGTGGGCGTGAAGACGATCGGCCGGCAGGTAGTCGTGAACCCGCAATCGTTGTAGGTGGTCAGGCAGACCTCCAACGTATCGCGGGTGGCCGTTTCGTGCACGATGAGCGGGGGCAGAGAATCGGTGCCGATGATCCGCCCCCCCAGTGTCCATTCGTAGGCCGTCGGCTGCCCGATGGCGTTGTTGGCGAGCAGCACGGTATCCCCCGAGCAGTAACTGTTCTGGTCGGTGCCAAAATCGGAGGTGGGGAGTGGGCGCACCAGAATCCTTTCGCTGCTGCTACTGGTGGTACAGCCGTTCGATACCTCCAGGGTAATCTCGTACAGCGAATCCCGCATCCGGGAGGTCAGCAGCAACTCCCCGGGGTCGGTGGTATCGGCGAAGGTCACCCCGTTCAGTTGCCAGTTGTACACCAGATCGCTCCCCAGGGAGGTGTTCGTGATGATCACCGGCAGGTCGGAGCAGCGGTCGGGGTCGTAGTCCAGGGTAAATCGGGCGACGGGCGCGGGTGCAATGCTAACCGAACGCGTGAAAGTTGCCACACAGGGACCCCGGCCAACGCTAACCGTTACGTCGTAGGTACCGGGACCGGAAAAGGTATGACAGGGTGCGGGCCCCGTGGCATTGCGGCCGTCACCGAAATTCCAGGAAACGCTTTCGTAGCTGGCCGGGTCGTCGACGGAGAAGCATACCTCGTTTCCGGCGCAGGAGAGCGTTTCGAAGGCGGCGCTCAATTCCGACACCGTGACCCGGAAGGTATTCGCGCCCCCGCAGCCGGCCAACTCGCCGTCCGCCCATTCGTAGGTGATTTCGTGCTCCCCCAATCCCGCGGTCAACGGGTCAAACCGGCCGGTGGAGTCGATGCCCGTGCCGAGGAAGATCCCGCCGGCGGGCGTGGCCGTGAAGGTGACCGGACCGGCGTCGATGCACACCTCGGTGTCGTCGGGTACCGTAACCGCCGAGCTGACGATCTCCAGCGTAATGGCGTCGGAAAGCAGGCAGGGCTCGTTGCCGTAGGCGATCCGGTGGGTACCCGCAGCCAGCGTGGCGGGATCGACGGTACCGTCGAAGGGCTGACCGTCGAGGGTCCACTGTCCGCCGGGGGGAGTAGCCGTTAACCTTAACGGGCCGTCCCGATCGCAAAGCGTGGTGTCGGATTCCGCGATCACGGCGGTAGCCTGAGCGCTAATGGTAAAAGTGTCCCGCTGGGTAGCATCGCCGCAGAGTTCGTTGGCCAGGAAGGCTTCCACGAAGTAGGTCCCTTCCTCCAGCACGGGCGAGCACCCCGTTAGCGGCTGACCGTTCAGCGTATAGGTGGCCCCTTCGACGGTCGGCGTCGGGCAGTAGGCAAAGGCCTCGCAGACGTCCGGCTGGCGGTCCAGTCGGAGTACGGTTGCCGTGACCACCTCCACCTGGAAGCTGTCCCGGGCCTCGGTGGCACAGTTTTCGTTCTGACCGCTCAACCATACGGTATACCGCCCCGGCTGGGTGAAGCTGATGCGGCCGACGGCGCTGCCGCCGCCCGCGATGGTGGTACCCAGGGCGGGCTCTACGGACCACCTGCGGGAGGCGAGGCCCACCGACGCGCTCCCGTCCACGCGCAGGGTAGCCGTGCCGTCCAGGCAGATCCGGTAGGGATCGTCGTAGCCCCTCACGAAGCCGGAATCGGGCTCGGCGCGCGCGACCGGCTGGTCGATGACCCGGATCCGGCGGGTGGCCTCGTCCGTACCGCAGTCGTTTTCGACCAGGAGCTTGACGGTGTATTCACCGGTCGTAGTAAAGGTATGCCAGCCGAACTCGGTGATTGGGCTGCCGTCGCCGAAGTCGTAGGTCTTGAGGAGTCCGCTGACCGGACAGGATTCGTCCTGGAGGTAAATTTCCTCGTTGACGCAAACGACGGAGGGGAAGTTGTCAAATTTGGCTTCGGGGGGATTAAGGGCCGTCAGGGGGAAGATGCTTTCAATCGGCCGTAACTCGCCTTCGATGTAGGTGCTCAACGACACCAGTTTGCGATCGCTGACGTAGCTACACGTACCGAAGAAGCCGGTGAAATCGTAGCGGTGGTTGACGTTGAAGGAGGTGTTCGTACCGGCAAACTTTTCCGGGAGGCTACCGTCGTCCCAGTTGATTTCAAAACTGTCGATCTTCTCCGGGTAGGCCGGGTCGACCGCAACCGTCACGCAGAGGTTGATGGTCTCCGATTCCAGGCAGACGGTCTGCCCGCCCCCACACACCTGGATGGCGGGCGCGCCGGACTGGGCGTAAATCGGAACGGACGGTAAAAAGAAGAGTAGGGTTACCCAAAACAGGGGCCAACCGGAGGCTCCAGGGTTCATAGTGAGTGGTTTTCGGGGAGGCGAGCTAGGGTCCTATCGCCCTTTATGTCGTATACCACTATGAATGTAACCTGCGACGAACTATTTTCTCACCGATTGCCGCCATTTTCGTCGACGATCCACGAACCTGACCTCCGTACTCGCCCGTACCTGGCTCAAATCCACCGATTCGGGCTACCTTAAACGGCCGCTGGAATCCGGTCCGTTTTCGCACCCCCTAAACCCATCACCGCATGTCCTTTTCCACCATTCTTACGGGTTCTACCGGCATGGTCGGCCGCTCGGTGCTTCTACAGTGCCTGGAAAGCGACGAGGTATCGGGGGTGCTGGTCATCAACCGTCATCCCATCGATCTGAGCCACCCGAAGCTGAAGGAAATTATCCACCAGAACTTTTCGGACCTCTCCCCCATCGCCGAGCGGCTACGGGGGTACGATGCCTGCTTTTTCTGCGCCGGGGTATCATCGGTGGGCAAGGACGAGACCGAATACACCCGCCTCACCTACGACCTCGTAACCGCTTTCGCGCGTGATCTGAACGCCGTCGACGCCGACCTGGTCTTTACCTACGTATCCGGCCTGGGAACGGACCCGAACGGCCGGCAAATGTGGGCACGCGTGAAGGGCCGGACGGAAAACGCGCTCTTAGAAATGGGCTTCCGGGCCGCCTACATGTTCCGCCTCGGGTTGCTCCTACCCCAACGGGGCTTACCCACCCAAACCGGCTGGATCAAGGTATTGTACCGACTGCTCCGACCCGCCTTCCCCCTCCTGCGGCGGACCAGCTGGTCGGTGACCGATCGGGAGCTCGGGCTGGCCATGATCAACTGCGTCCGCACCTTGCCCGCGAAACGCATGCTCGAAAGCCGAGACATCGGTCGGCTTGCCTACGCTACCGCCGACTCCGCCTAGCCTGCGCTTCCCAACCCGTTCATAAACGTTTTTTTTCGCCTTGCGCATCGGTGGATAATTTGGCCGCGTGGGCCGTACTGGAATTTCTATGAGGGATCAGCGCGACTCCCCACAGGTCGTTTCGTCCCCGCGGGTATGGACGCAATGTGAAAGTTTATCAAAAACTATTTGGTTCTGTTAATTCCGAACTAACTAGATATGTGAGTCGTTCTTACTCCTCACACAGCCCGCATTATGCACTTTTCCGCCCCTTACCACTTTCTACCCGCCCGGTTCCATCGTGCCACGGGACCGTCCGTATTCCGCTCCTTCCTGTTGTTGGCGGGTCTGCTTTTGCTGGGCGGGGCCGCCGCCGCACAAACCCCGCTTCGCATTACGCTTGTATCAGATGCCGCCCCCACGGCAGGTGTAGGTTTGGATAGCCTGATTGGCGAGGAATTGCAGTCGCTACTGGGTACCCGATTCAAACTGCAACTCGACCGGCGGGCGCTCGGCCAGGCCGGGGATTCCGTGATCGACCGAGCGTACGCGGAAGCCGACCTAGTGATCGGTACGGGCATCGCCAGCAGCCAGGCGTTACTGGACCGAAGCAGCTATCCCAAACCCACCATTGCCGCCATTGTAGTGGACCCCACCGCCCCGGCGGACTCCGTGGGAACGGGCGTCCCTAACCTGACCTACGTGCGTTCTCCCTTCGACATCCGGCGCGACCTGGATACCCTGGCCACCCTGCACGAATACGACCGCCTCACCGTGGTGACCACCGAAAATTTCCGCGAACCGCTCGCCCTTCAGCTCGCCGATTATCCGGGGGCCGAGGTGACCGTGATCGCTGCCCAGCCTACCGCCGCGGCTACGTGGTCGCATATTCCTACCGGTACCGACGCCGTTTATTTCACGCCAGTAACGGAGGTACTTCCCGCCGCTGAGGCCCGCGAATTGCTCGGGTTGTTGAATGACGGCGGCATCGCCACGATGAGTCTGCTCGATTATCCCCTACTCGAACTCGGCGTACTGGCGGCCTACTCTTCCGAAGACAACATCAGCCGCCTCCCGCGGCGGGTAGCCCTCGATGCACTACGCATTACGGACGGGCTCGACCCGGCTACCTTCTCGACCCGCATCGAAGGCAATAACCAGAGCCTGATCATCAATATGGCCGCGGCGCGGGCGTCGGGCATTTATCCCGCCTTCGACGTGATGCGCCGGTCGGTGCTCCTGAATCCGGTTGCCGTGGAATCCGGCCCGGTACTCACTCTGGAAGGAGCCATCGTAGAAGGGCTGGCCCGTAACCTCGGCTACCGCATCGACGAGTACGAAGTGGCCCTCGCCCGTACCGACGTCGAGGTGGCGGAGGCGAACCTGCTTCCCCAGCTGGGGGTAGGGACCTCGCTGACCCTGCTCGACCCCCAAACCACGGCCTCCAGCTTCGGGCTCCAGGGCCGCTACAACTGGACCGGCTCGGCCACCCTCAGCCAGGTCATCCTCTCCGAACCCGCCTTCGCCAACGTCGCCATTCAGCGGCTACTCGCCGAAGGACAGGAAGAAGCGTTGCGCTCCAGTCAGCTGGACGTCGTACTCGACGTGAGTACCGCCTACCTCAACGTTCTTCAAAGCAAGGAGTTCCTCCGGCTCCAGAACGAAAACCTCAACGTCACCCGCGCCAACTACGACCTAGCCGTCAACCAGCGGGAGCTGGGTGCCGCGGCGGCCACCGACGTGTACCGCTGGGAGAGCGAGCTGGCCCTGGGCTCCATCAACGTCAACGATGCCGAAGCCCGGCTGGCGCAGGCCCGTTACCAGCTCAATCAGCTGCTCGACCACGACATCGACGCTGAATTTCGCCTGCCAACCTTTACCGGCCAGGATTCCCTGCTCGGCATTATCGGGGAGACGCTCCTGCCCCTGCTGAAAACCCCCCGCGACATCGACCGGCTGGCCGACTTCCTCGCCGATGAGGCCCGGCGTAACTTGCCCACCCTGCGCCAGCTCGACCTGGCCATCGCCGCCCAGGAAAGACAAGCCAAGGCCCGGGAGCGAGCGTTCTACCTCCCCGAAATCGGCGTGGAAGGCCAGTTGGGCTACCGCATCGGCAACTACGCCACCACCCCCCTGCCCGAGGAGTTCAACTTCGACTTCGCGGCCGCCGACCGGCCCTGGGGTACCTATACCATCGCGGTAGGCGCGAGCATTCCCATCTTCCAGGGAGGACTGCGCCGCGCCCAGCTCGAACAGGCCAAACTAAGCGCCCTGCAAACCGCCACCCAGCGCGAGAACACGGAAAACCAACTCGTCCAACGGCTTTACTCCAGCGTGGAAACCCTGGTCGCCAGCTACCGCAACCTCCGTCTCGCCCGCGAGGCGGCAGCGACCTCCGAACGCAATTTCGCGATCATCGAGGACCTCTACCGCAGCGGCGCCGCCAACGTGACCTCACTCGTCGACGCCCAGAACGTGGTGCTGCAGTCACGCGTCAATGCGACCAATCTCGGCTACCAGTTCGTGGCCGACTTCCTCACCGTGCAGCGGTCCACCGGCAGTTACCAGTTCCTGGCCGAGCCAGCCGAGCAGACCGCCTTTCTCCAACGCTTCCTCTCTTACCGCAACGACCAGTAATCCGTGATCTATCCCCTTTCCACCCCGAACCGCCTTACGATGAGAACTTCTCTGTATTTCAGCCTCCTGCTCCTCCTCGCCGCCTGTGGCGGCACCACGGAAGAAGTTGCCGTCGATCCCCCCGTCCGGGCCATACGGGCCGACCGTGTCACGATCAGCGACGGCACCAGCGTCCAGACCTTCAACGGTGTAGCGGAAGCCGCCGGTCGCACACCCCTCTCCTTCCGCGTGGCGGGAACCCTGCGCTCGCTGCCGGTGAACCTCGGCCAACGCGTGAACCGCGGCCAACTGATCGCCACCCTCGACCCCGCTGACCTCCAGGTGCAACAATCCCTGGCAGCCGCCCAGCGGCAGGCCAGTCAGGCCCAGGTGGAGAGTGCCGAAACCCAACTCATCGCCGCCCGGGCCGCCTATGACCGCACCTCCCGCCTCTACGAAAACAACAGCGTTTCCCTGAGTCAATTTGAGCAGGTCCGCAGTGAGTTCCAGAGCGCCCAGGCGCAGGTGGAGGCCGCCCGGAGCCAACTCGAAGCCAGCGGGGCCCAGGCACGGGCCGCCGGTAACCAGGTTGCCTACACCCGCCTGACCGCCCCCTTCTCCGGTGTCATTACCGAGAAGCACGTGGAAGAAAACGAGTACGCCGGCTCCGGCAAGGCCATCGTCACCCTCAGCACCGAGGAAAATCCCGAAGTGGAGGTGAACGTACCCGAAGATTTCGTCGGCCGGCTTTCCTCCGGCCAGCGCGTGGAGGTAACCTTCTCTTCCATTCCGGGCCGGACTTTTCCCGGTACCATTTCCGAGGTGGCCTACGCCGCCGCGGGGTCGCCCAGCTATCCGGTGACGGTATCCGTTAGCGACCAGACCGAGGCCATCCGGCCGGGCATGGCCGCCACCGTTCGCTTCCACCTGGGGGAAAGCACCGGCCCGCGCGACAGCCTGATCGTGGCCCCAATCGCCTCGGTTTCCGAGGGCCCCGACGGCCGCTTCGTCTTCCGGCTCGAGCCCGGCGCGCGCGACGACCAATACGTAGCCCGCCGCGTACCCGTGGATATCGGTGACTACACCACCGCCGGCTTCGTAATTCGGGAGGGGCTGCGCCCCGGCGACCTGGT
Source organism: Neolewinella xylanilytica (assembly GCF_002934605.1). Classification (GTDB taxonomy): domain Bacteria; phylum Bacteroidota; class Bacteroidia; order Chitinophagales; family Saprospiraceae; genus Neolewinella; species Neolewinella xylanilytica. The sequence goes on along the minus strand of NZ_PTJC01000006.1, from coordinate 260,828 downwards.
CGCTACCGCCGGACTCAACCAGCTTATCGACGGCATGCCGGTCCGTCTCCTGACCCAGTAATCCCTTCCCGACCAACTCCTTACAGATGAATATCTCCAAACTCGCCATCGAAAACAACCGGGTCACCATACTGGTGGTCCTGATGGTGGCCGTCCTCGGTCTGACGGGCTACAACAACCTCAGCCGCAACGCCATGCCCCCGTTCACTATCCGGGTGGCCACGGTCGTCTCCTCCTTTCCCGGCGCCAGCCCCGAGCGCATCGAGGAACTCATCACCGAACGCATCGAGCGGGTCGCCCAGGAGTTGCCCGAGGTGAAAGAAATTACCAGCGAAAGCCGAACCGGGCTGAGTATCGTCAGCGTGGAACTCGACCCAAGTATCCGGGCGGAGAATATGCAGCCTGTCTGGGACCGCTTACGGCGCAAGATCGACATCCTGCGTCCGGACCTTCCCGACGGCCTGCGTAGCATCCAGGTGAAAGACGACGATATCGGCGTGGAGTACGGAATCCAGGTGGGGCTATCCGGCCCCGGGTATGCACTCAGTGAACTGGAAGACGCCGCCGAAAATATCCGCGACAACCTGGTCACCCTCCCCGATGCCGCGGAGGTGGAAATCACCGGCATGCGGCAGGAGCAAATCTTCGTGGAGTTTGATAACGCCCGCCTGGCCCGCTACGGGCTCTCCGCCAACCAGCTGCAGCAGACGATCTCCGCTACGAACATCGTCTTCGCCGGCGGCGACGTCACCCTCGGCGACCAGCGCATCGTCTTGGAGCCCAGCGGTAACTTCGAGAGCCTGGATGACCTGGCTAACACTGTAGTCAGCCTGGGCAACGACCAGACGGCCAAGCTCGGCGAGATCGCCCGTATCAGCCGCGGTTACGCTTCCCCCGCAGAGCGGCTCGTGCGGCTTAGCGGCGAACAGGGACTGGTAGTCGCCGTAGCCGTCCGCGAAGGCGCTAACCTCGTCGAATTGGGCGAGGATATCGACCGCCGCCTGGAAGTGTTCAACCAGACCCTGCCGGTCGGTATGGAGGCCCGGCGAATCGCCAGCCAGGACACCTTCGTCCAGGCCAGCGTCACCAATTTCGTTTCCAACGTGGTGCAGTCGGTGGCGATCGTACTGGCCGTCATGTTCCTCTTCCTGGGTTGGCGCACCGGACTGGTGGTAGCCAGCCTCATCCCGCTGGCGATCGTCATGACGCTCATGCTCATGAATATTTTCGACGTCGGCCTTAATAAGGTGACGTTGGCCGCCCTCATCATGGCCCTGGGCATGTTGGTGGATAATGCCATCGTGATCTCTGAGTCCATGATGGTGGGTATGGAAGACGGCCTCTCCCCCAAAAAGGCCGCCTACCAGGCCACCTCGGAGCTCGCCACCCCCCTGCTGATCTCCTCGCTGACCACCTCGGCGGCCTTCCTGGCCTTCTTCCTGGCCGAGAATACCATGGGCGAGATCATGGGTAACCTCTTCATCGTGATCTCCTTCGCGCTGTTGAGCAGCTGGATCCTTGCCATGACGGTGGTGACCATGCTCGGCGTGGCCCTTATTCGCGTTAAGCAGCGGGGCGCAGGTGTAGCGGACGATCCGGAATCAGCAACCGTCCCCGAAGCCGAAGCCACTCCTCCCAAGCGCAACATCTTCGAGCGGCTCAACGAGCAGTACGGAGGCATGATCTACTGGTCGCTGAAACATCCCTGGATGGTACTGACTTCCGTGATCGTGTTGTTCTTCTGTAGCCTGTCCCTCTTCGGGCGGCTGCCGTTCATCTTCTTCCCCGATAGCGACCGGAACCTCATCACCATGAACATCGAGCTGCCCCAGGGCACCGATATTCAGCGCACCACCGAGGTGGTCGAGGGCATGGAAGCCTACATCAATACCGAATTACTGACGGACGACCCCGAGGCCAACGGTATCGCCAGCTATACCAGCTTCGTAGGCGAAGGGCCCAAGAGCTACGACCTCGGCTACCAGCCCGGTGAGGCCAACAGCGGCTACGCCCACGTGCTTCTTAATACCACCCGCTTCGAGGCCAATAACCTGATGATCGAGCGACTGGAGCAATACGGCAGGGAAAATTTCCCGGACGCCGACATCAGCGTCAGTCCACTATCCGGGGGTGGCGGTGCCGCCGCTGACGTAGAGATCCGCATCACCGGACCCAGCGCCGACGAGCTCTTCCGCATCAGCGACAACGTCAAGGCGGAGCTCTACCAAATCCCCATCGCGACCAATATCACCGACAACTGGGGGCCGAAGAGCAAGAAGGTCGTCGTCAACATCGATCCCGATAAGGCCAGCGCCGCCGGGGTGACCAACCAGGACATCGCCGTATCCCTACGTACCAACGTAAGCGGCTATACCGCCGGCAGCTACCGCGAGGGCGACGAATCCATCCCGATCGTCATGCGTGGCCGCGGAGCCGAAGAGTACCGGGTCGATGACCTGCAGGGCCTGAACGTCTTCGCCCAGGGCAGCGGTGCCAACGTGCCGCTACCCCAGGTGGCCGACGTATCGGTCGACTGGCAGTACGCCAAGATCAACCACCGCGACCTCATGCGCACCCTCGCCGTACGGGCGGACGCCGTGGTAGGCTACACCGCCACCGACGTTACCCAGCGGCTCATTCCCCGCCTCGATTCGCTGGCCGCCGACTGGCCCGTCGGTTATGACTACTCCCTCGGCGGCGAGTCGGAGCGGAGCCGCGAAGCCATGGGCGCCGTTGCCGCGAAATTACCGCTGGCCGGATTCATCATCATCGTGCTACTGATGCTACAATTCAATAGTTTCCGCAAAACGGGTATCGTACTGGCCACCATTCCGCTCGGCATTATCGGGGTCATCCTGGGACTGCTACTGTTCCAGAGCTACTTCGGCTTCATGGGCTTCCTGGGGGTCATCTCGCTGTCCGGCATCCTGATCAACAACGCGATTGTGCTCATCGACCGCATTGAAATCGAGGAGAAGGCCGGCAAGACGGAATTCCGGGCCATCGTTGACGCCTGCCAGCAGCGCTTCCGGCCGATCCTGCTGACCACCTTCACCACCGCGCTCGGCCTTATCCCGCTCTACCTCGGAGGTGGCTTGATCTGGGAGCCCATGGCCATTGCCATCATGGTGGGGCTGCTGTTCGGAACGGTCATCACGCTGATCTTCGTTCCGATTACCTATAAGCTGCTGTTCGGCATCCGGGAAAAACAAGCCCCCGCGGAAGACCCAACCTACGTGTAACCACCCGCCCTTGCCCACGGCTCCGGCGTATCTTTAACCGCGTTCCCCCACCCCAACCATCATGCCCCCATCCGCTTCCCAGGCCACTACGAATCCAAACATTCCCGACATCAAACGCCGGGTGGAGGAGATCGGCGTCTTTTTCGAACAAACTTCCCTGACGCCCACCGAAGCCAGGGTATTCGCCCTGTTGCTGCTCGCCGATCCACCGGAAATGGAATTTTTCGCCATCCAGGAGTTTCTCCAGGCCAGTAAGAGCTCCATCAGCAATGCCCTGCGCCGACTGATGGACGACGGCCGCGTCGACTACATTACCAAACCCGGCGATCGCAAGCGGTATTTCCGGGTATCGGGGGAAAAGTGGCTGGGGCAAATGCGGGAGGGACTCGCCAAGCTGGGACCGTTCATCAATACCCTCAGTAAGGTGATCGACCTGCGCGAGGGCACGGGAAGCGCCGAATTCAATCGGGAGCTCGAGCACATCAAGGAATACTTCCTCTTCCTGAAACAGGAGCTTCCCCTCCTGCAGCAAAAATGGGACGAGCGGCGCAAAGCCTAAGGGCGGTACCCCTCCCGATCCCGCAGCAGTAAGGTGAGTTCGGAGGGGTTCAACAAGCCCAGTAGGGGCAGTAAGGCCGCCCCCAGTACTAGGGACAACCCGAGTTGCCATACCCAGCCGTCCCCCAAACTGGCCACGGTCACCACGACTACGGGTAATAGTCCCGCCAGAATACCGAGCCGTACCCAGCGCACCGAATCGCCGGCCATCTCCAGCCAACGGTGCGCCAACCCCGCCTGAAGTACCGCGATAAAGCTTTGCGTAAGCAGTGTCATCGCCGCGGCACCCGGTGCCCCGTAGCGGGGAATGGCCCAGTAGTTGCCTGCCACGTTCACCATGATTCCGGCTACGAATACATAATTCATCCGACCGATATAGCCGGTCCCGGCGAGTAGGGCACCGTAGACGTAACTGAGGCACTGGGCGGTGAAGGTGAGCGAAAGAAAGAAAAGGATGGAGGCGGTACGCGGCTCGGCAAAATCGTACAGCAGTTGAACCACCGGCGCAGCGTAGGCCGCGAGGGCAATGCTCACCACGGCCGCGCCACCGACCAGCAGTTGGGTACTCAGCCGCAGTAAATCCGTGAGCCGTTCGCCGCGGGCGTGGAGGCGGGCGTACATCGGCAGCAGCAGTCCGGCGGTCAGCCACCCTACCGTATTTAGCGCGTCCAGCAGGCGGTAGCCGGCCGCGTAGTGGCCCGCGGCTTCAGCTCCGTCCCGGAGTAGCCGCTCGATCATCACCGCGTCCGTGCGGGTGTAGGCGGCCTGTAACAGGATAGCCAAAGCGAAGGGGGCGCCGCCGCGCAGGAGGAGCAGCAATTTCTCTCTACGAAAGCGCGGCCGAAGACCTACCAGCTTATCCCGCAGGACCCAAGTGATGGTCGTTGCCGTTACCAGCCAACACAGCACCTGCGTCCCCGCAAAAACTTCAATGTTTAGCAGGTCCGGACGGTAGCCGAGCAACCCACCAATCAGCGCGATCATCAATAGCTTGTCCAGGATACTGAAGGTGCTGTCGAGGGCGTACTTCCCCAGGCCGGCCAGGTTGGAACGTAAATAAATGACAAGGCTATTTAAGAACTGCCCCGCCCCGACGAGGAGCAACAGGCCGATCTGACCGCTGCCGTAACCCAAAATGAAACCCGCTAAGAGCACGGCCGCGAAGTAGAGCCCGCCGAGAATCAGCTTGAGCCCGAGAAAATAGGGGAAGTACTTCGTGAGCAACTGTCGGTGTCCACTGATCGTGCGACTGCTGTAATGCTGTAGTCCGAAGTCGGCGACCACCTGGAGGATGAGCCCGATACCGAGGAAGGAAAAATACAAGCCGTAATCCCCTTCCGGTAGGACGTTCTGCACGGTTCGTTCGATCACGAAGAGGTAGACTCCCTTTACCGTCAGGTTGAGGACCAGCACTAGGACGGCGTTGCGGAAGAAGGCGGATAGCATTTAGTCGGATAGTCTTTTAGTTCGTTAGTCTTTTAGTCTTTTAGTCTTTTAGTCTTTTAGTCGGCTGGCTTCGCCATCCGGGGTAGTACGGTAGTCTTTAGTCGGCTGGCTTCGCCATCCGGGTAGTCGGGTAGTCTTTTCGTTGGGCTCTGGGAACGTGCTGGGAACGGTGATGGGTAGCCGGGGGATTTTTTGGTTTGGAGCGAAAGCATAGCTGAGATTTCAACGGATTACCGTAGTAGGCGACGTCGTGGCCGGTTAGGCAACAGGCGGATCGGGTAGCTTTTGGCGGTGGAGGAAAATTTTTACCTTGCTCGTCTTCGCTAACCGGCCGGGGCGCGGCGGACAAGTTACTTCCGTACCCGGTGCTACCGTACTCATCTTGCTGCGCGTCATGATCATCAACGGCCCCAACCTGAACCTCCTCGGCAGGCGGCAACCGGAAATTTACGGGGAAGATACTTTCGAGGACTTCATGCTGCACCTCAAAGGGAAGTTCGTCGACTCCGATATCGAGCTGGAGTACTTCCAGAGCAACCACGAGGGGGAGTTGCTCGACAAGCTGCACGAGATCGGTTACGACTACGACGGAATCGTGCTGAACGCCGGCGCCTATACCCATACCAGCGTGGCGCTCGCCGATGCCATCGCGGCCATCGAAACGCCGGTGATCGAGGTCCACATCAGCAACGTCCACAAACGCGAGGCTTTCCGCCACCACAGTTACCTATCTCCACATTGTGAGGGGGTGATTGTGGGGTTCGGTCTGCGGGGGTACGAGCTGGCGGTACAGTATTTCGTTTAAACCGCAACGACATTTCGTTTCAGGCGTTTTATTTACCAACCAATCTTTATTACATGTCCTTATCCGATCGCTTCAGACAATCCAGCAACCCCCTCCTCAGTGAGGAACGGCTGGCCAAAGCGTCTTCGCAACCCCTGGACGGAGGCGTCATTCAACGTTCCGGCAGTGAAGTCATGACCGTCGACGGAGCCGTCAATAAGACCTTCCTCCTCGGCGCCCTGTTGCTGGTTACCGCCGTTTACTCGTTCTTCTTCCCCAGCCAACTGTTCATGTGGGGCGGCGCCCTGGGTGGATTGGCGATCGTGCTGGTGATGTCTTTCAAACCACAGATGTCCGGAACCCTGGCACCGATCTACTCGCTGCTGGAGGGGCTCTTCGTGGGCTCGGTTACCGCGATTTACGCGGCGGGATTCGGTACCGGGCTGGTGTTTAACGCAATTCTCGGCACCATTTCGGTGCTGTTTATGATGCTCTTTATCTATAAGGCCGGCATCATCACCGTCAATCAGAAGTTTCGCTCGGGCATGATGATGGCCCTCGGTGCGGTGTTCCTGGTCTATATGATCAACATCGTGCTCGGCTTCTTCGGCATGAGCATTCCCTTCCTGCATCAGGGCGGACCCATCGGGATCGGCATCAGCGTCGTGATCATCGGTATCGCCAGCCTCATGTTGCTCCTCGACTTCGATAGTATCGAGCGCGGCGCGGAGATGCGGGCACCGAAGTACATGGAGTGGTTCACGGCCGTCGGCCTGATCGTTACCCTCGTATGGTTGTATCTGGAAATTCTTCGCCTCTTGGCCGTCCTGAACCGGGACTAGTAACTAGTCTCCGGAACCTAATAATCTAAAAGCAGCAGGGGAAAACGGACGTGTCCGTTTTCCCCTGCTTGCATGTACAGCCTAGTTGAGAACTAGTGAGTATAAAGTGAGGCTGCTGTTATTCCATCATCAAAACTAATGGGGTAACGGTGGGGGGTTGGGGTTCGCTGCCTGGGGGTGGAAAATTTTTCTGCAAGCAGAAAAATTTGGGGGGGTAGGGGGTAGTAGGTAGGGGGTAGTAGGTAGGGGGTAGGAAATAGGGGGTAGGGGGGTAGTTAGGGGGCATAAGCGTTTGTAGACGTCTTTATTCGAATATAAATGAGTAAAAACGGGTATTCTGGTGAAAGGGGCAGATCATTGTCGCAAAACCACTGCTATGAGCTTACCACACTTTACTACCTGGCTGGCCTTCATTAAGGGGCGCCGTCTGGCTGCTTCGGTGTACCGGATGTCGGCAACCTTTCCACGCGAAGAAAAATATTCGCTTACGGACCAGATTCGGCGATCGTCGCGATCCGTGTGTGCAAATCTTGCGGAAAGCTTCGCTAAACGACGGTATCCGAAGCACTTCATCGCCAAATTAACCGACGCAGCAGGCGAGAATTACGAGACCATGGCTTGGCTGGCCTTTGCCCTGGACCATGGGTACATCCGTCAGGCGGATTTCGAGCAGTACGTGACGGCATGCTCCGAAGTAGGCAAACTGCTCAGCTATATGCAAAATCATCCCGATAAATTTCGGTGACTGCAGGTGGAATAGTTCAGGCAATCCACAAATTCCTGATGCGTGAAAGTGGTAGTGGCCACTGCCCGGCAAGTCGAAAACGTCGGCAGGCATGCGAGGAGGTAGGGTGATAGCTAGTTTACCCACAACGCTACCCAGAATTTCTCCCGGCTTTGTGGAAAAGCTACTGCAATAAATACTTCCCCCTTCACTACCTGGCTGGCCTTCGAGAAAAGAAGAAAACTAGCCTCGTCCAGCTATCGACTTACCAGGACGTTTTCCCCGATGAGAAACGCTGGTTAACGGATCAGATAGGTCGGTCGTCAAAGTCCGTTTGTGCTAGCCTAGCCGAAGCTTATGCGACGCGAAGGTATCCTGGAGTGGTTTACCGCTAGGCTTACCGATTCGGCGGGAAAAAATACAAAACCGAAGGCTGGCAACTGGTCGCTTTGCCCCACCAATACATCCCCATGGCATACCATGCCGGCTACCAACAGGCTTGGGAGCTGGTCGGGCGACGGTCAAGGTATTGGTGGCACTACCTAGATGAAACTACCCCCCGTGTGGCATAAAGGAAGCGCGAATAACTACGCGACACCCTACGACCTAAGCCCTGTGCTCAATGATCCATGACCCGAACCACTCAGCAGTTCCGAAGCACCGCCAAGTACCCTTCCACGCCCGCCCCAACCTCCTCCACCCAGATAAACTCGTCCGCCGAATGGCTACGGGCGCTATTTCCCGGACCGAGCTTCAGGGTCGGGAAGGGCATCAGGGCTTGGTCGCTCAGGGTCGGGGAACCATATAACTTGGCGTTCGGAAGGGCCCGACGGGCGGCCGCGATCAGAAAGTGATCCTCGGCAATACCGCTCGATTGCAGGCGCAGGCTCCGCGGCTTTAATTCCGCGTGGCGGCAGACCAACTGTAATTCCGCCACCGCCTCCTCGTTGGTGTAGGCTTCGTTGACCCGTAGATCCACCACGAAGGTGCAACGATCGGGTACGACGTTATGCTGGGTACCCGACTGAATGACGGTCACCGCGGCGCCGGTAGGCCCCAATCGCTCGCTGGACCGGGCAAAGGCGTGGTCGCGGATGGCGGCAATATCGTCGAGCGCCAGGTAAAGCGCATTCACCCCTTCCTTCCGGGCGGCGTGGCCGCTTTCCCCGCGGGTCTCCCCGTCGATGACGACCAGTCCGCGCTCGGCAACGGCCAGGTCCATCAGGGTAGGCTCGCCGACGATGCCGCAGTCGATCTTCGGTAGGAGTGGCAATAGAGCCGCAATGCCGTTCGGACCGCTTATCTCTTCCTCCGCGGTGGCGGCAACTACCAGGTTGACGGCTAAATCCGGATCGTTTTCCAGCGTAAGGAAGGCGGTGATCAGACTCACCAGCGCCCCACCGGCATCGTTGCTGCCCAGCCCGTAGAGCTTACCGTCCTCGATGTCCGCCCGGTGGGGATCGCGGGTATACCCGGCGGCGGGCTTCACGGTGTCGTGGTGGCTGTTGAGTAAGACGGTCGGGCGCCCGTCCTGCCAGTTCCGGCTTTTGGCCCATACGTTGTGCAGGTGGCGTTGGGGCTCGACTCCCCCGTTTTGCAGCCAAAGGGCAATGGCATCCGCCGTACCGCTCTCCTCCCGACTCAGGGACGGGATGCTAATGAGTTGTTTCAACAGTTCGATCGCGGAGTCGGCCATAGGCAAGGGGTGGTGTGGTGCAAAGCTACGCAGTACGACCCAGGAAGCTCCCCGCCCCCATACCGGCAAAACTGGCGAGGGTACCGTAGATCGTAGGGTCGATAACGGTATCGAAACGATCCGTCATAAACCAGGTGACGGCTCCAAGTCCAATAGCGGCCCACGCCCCGTTCGTGGTGGCGCCCTTCCAGTGCAGGCCCAGGGTGAGCGGGGCCAGCAGACACACCATCAGCAAGACCGCCGAATCCACCACCAGGCCGTGAATGTGGCTGTCGTTGAGGGCGAAAAGGCAGGCAACGGCCGCTACCCCGACCACGCTCATGCGCGTCCACCACAGCAGCTGCCGGTCGGTAATGCCTTTCCAACGGGGCCGGATCAGGTTCTCGCCGATCACCGTAGCCGGGGATAGCATCGCCCCGCTCGAGGTACTGAGGATGGCGGAGATCAGCGCACCGAAAAAGAGGATTCGTACCGGAAGGGAGGTATAGCGACTTACCATGTTCGGAATCAGGCTCTGCCCATCCCCCGCCGCCACCAGTTCCGGCTGCAGCTCCACGGCGGCCAGCCCGATTACCAGCGGCAGGCAACCGATCAGGAAAAGGAGTACACCAGCCAGCACGACGCCGCCGCGCCCCTGCTCCGCCGACCGGGCCGAAAATAAACGTTGGTAAATCTCCTGCGACGGGATCGCCCCCAGCCCGAAGGCCATCCACATCGCCAGATAATCGCTCCAGGCTGCCAGGTTCGGCGCGGGGAGGAGAGCGTAAAAGCCCGCCGGCCGGTCGGTCACCAGGGCCAATATGCCATCGGTTTCGCCCACTACCTCCACCAGCACCCAACCCAGGCCCGCCACGATCAGTACGCTCTGGAGGAGATCGGTGAGCGTCACCGCCCACATACCGCCGATGAAGGTATAGATCACCACCACGGTAGCTCCCAGCAGAATTCCTTCCGGGACGCTCGTGCCCAGTACCACGCCGAAGAGGTAGGCCAGCGCCACGAACTGCGCGGCAATCCAGGGAAAGTAAGAAAGCACCTGGATCAAGCTGGTGGCGGTCTCCACCCGTTCCCCGAAGCGGATACGGAAAAAATCGCTCAGCGTGACGATCCCCATCGCATACAGCCGCCGCGCAAAGAAGCCCGCCACCAGCAGCAGGCACAACAGGGTACCGAACTGGTCGGTGATCGTGCCCATCACGCCCTCCTCCACGAAGTAGCCCGGCACCCCCATGATAAATTCCGGTCCGTACCACGTGGCGAAGATGGTGACTCCGACCAGGCCGGTCGAAAGCCTCCGGCCCGCCAGGGTGAAATCCTGACTGGAATGAATTCGGCGGGAAGCCCACGCGCCAATGCCCAGGGTAAATACCAGATACAACAGGATACACGTGGCGAGCAAACGGGGGGAGATTAGCCGTCCGAAGTTACACCACCGAAGTAAAGCCCGCGACTATAGCAGATAGCGGAATCCGAAATTGAGCCCGTACGTCCAGTTTTCCCCCGCGAAGTTGTACTGCACGTTCGGGCCGACTTCCAGGGCCAGATTCTCGCGGACGAAGCGCTGCATCCCCCCACCGAAGAAAAGATACTGCTGAGAAGTGGCGGGAACGTCGACTAAAATATCGGATCTCAGCGCCGAACGCCGGTGTCCTGCGCCGGCTTCCGCGAACCAAACACGGCGGCTTGGGGCGGTCAAATAGTAGCGGGCGGCCAGGGCAGCGTTAAAGGTGGTATAGGTAAGCGAAGTTCCATCGCCCGTTCCGCTCCGCAGCCGGGCGTAGTCGCCGCGGTACCCGATCTGGGCGCCGAGGGCCAGGCGATCGAGGACGAAGTAATGGCCACCCAGTTCTACGCCCAGCGCGCTATCGTCGTCCCGCAGCGTGAATCCGACGGATTCGGCACCGATCATTACTCGCCCTTTGCGGATGCCGGCCACCACTTCGTCGGTGGCATCGTCGGAGTTCATCAGCAGTTCGAGGCCGACGGACAGGGCGAGCACGTTTGGCCCTTCGTTGACGGTGTAGGCCACTTTCGGGGTGAGCAGGGCGCCACTTCCCAGAGGATAATGCAGGCCGGCGGTCAGGTCCAGGGTCTCGAAGTAGGTGTTTTCCTCACCGATTCTGGTGAGCGAGCTGCCTACCTGGCCGAACACCATCAGGCTCGGGGCATTGACGGCGTAGTACCGCACGCTTGGCCGCAATACGATCACGTTGTCGGCATCGGAGGAAAAGTCAATCAACCCCAGGGAACCAATACCCAACACCAGCCGGTCGCGTAGCGCATAGCCGTAATCGCCACCGAAAAACAGGCCCACCGACCCGGACTGACCGTCGTAAAGAAGTCCGGCGTTGTAGGCGGCCTGAGGTCGAGACACCGGCGCGTCGGCAAAGGCGGAAGGAAATGCGGAAGACAGCGAAAGTAGCTTGTCGCCGCGGGCAATCTGGGCGCCGAGCTGATTACAGCACAGGGCGAAGAGGAGGAAGTAGATGAATTTTTGCATGGGAATCGGGGGATTAGGTGTAAAAATGGCAGGCAAAAGATAGGGTGTACCCCACCACCCAAAATCTTAAATTAATGCGATTTGGCCTCTCCAGCCACGTAGTAGCCCCAGCCACGCCGAATATTTGCCGCGGCCGTCCACATCCCGGGAAGTTTATTGTTATTCGATTGACATTGCTCCCGCGCTCCGCCGCGATTAATCGCGTCAGCCCGGGGGTACTCCTTTCCCTTCAATACACCCACAATGAAGAAATTACTGTTTTCCTCCCTGTTTGCCATCGCTCTTTTCGCCTGCGGTGAGACCGCCGAAGCCGTAGAGGTACCCACCACCGTCCAAAGCGCCTTCAACGCTGCCTACCCCGGCGCCACCGACGTGGAGTGGGAAGAGGACGGCGACGCCTACGAAGTCGAGTTCATGCTCAACGGCGAGGAAATGGAAGCCGAATTCTCCGCCCTCGGCGAGGAAATGATGGTGGAGGAAGACTAATCCTCCGTTCGTTCCGCGACGTACCGCCGCACGATCCGTTCGAGCAGCGACATAGTTACCGATCCGTTGGCCAGCACGAGGTTATGGAATTCCGCCAGGTCGAATGTTTCGCCCAGCGCCGCTTCCGCCTCCTGCCTCAGCCGACGGATCGTTAATTCCCCCATTTTATAAGAGACCGCCTGCCCCGGCCAACCGATGTAGCGGTCGATCTCCGAGTTCACCTCCCGCATCGAGAGGGCCGTATTTTCGGCCATGAAGGTCACGGCCCGTTCGCGCGACCAGCCCATATAATGGATTCCCGGGTCTACCACCAACCGGCACGCCCGCCACATTTCGTAGGTCAGCCGGCCGAAATCCTCGTAGGCGGTCTCGTACATCCCCGCCTCCTTGCCCAGGTACTCGCAGTAGAGCGCCCACCCCTCCCCGAAGGCCGAGAGGTACAATCCTTTCCTGAAATTCGATTGCCCTTCCTGCTCCTCGGCCAGCATCATCTGGGTGTGGTGACCGGGTACCCCCTCGTGCAGCGCCAGGGCCGGCAAGGTGTAAAATGGCCGGCTCGGCAGGTCGTAGGTGTTGACCCAGAAGGCCCCCGCGCGGCGTGACCGGTAAGAGCCGGGGCTGTACCGGCCACCCGTATAATTGGGCGCTAGCGATGCCGGTACGGGACTGACCGTCAGCGGCATGCGCGGTAATTGCACGAAGTAATCCGGTAGTTTGCCCTCCATCCGCTTGGTGATCCAGGCGGCCCGTTCCAGCAGCTCGGCCGGCGATTGAGCGTAGAATTGGGCGTCGGTGCGCAGGAAGCGGAGAAACTCGGCAAACGATCCTTCGAATCCCGTTGATTCCATCACTTTTTCCATCTCCGACCGGATCCGTTCCACTTCCCGCATCCCGGTCTCGAATACTTCCTCCGGCGTCATTTCCTCCGTCGTGGTGAAGTAGCGGATCAGGTGGCGGTAGTAATCCTTGCCCCCTTCGATCGAGGAAATACCGGGTTCCCGGGGAAGCTGGGGTAAGTATTCCCGCTCGAGGTAATTGCGTAATTCCTGGTAGGCGGGCAACACCTCCTGCTGCAGGACAGCATTCACCGAATCCACCCCTGGGTTGTAGTCGGCCACGGGCTGCAGGAACAGCAACCGGCCGGTTTCCGGGTCGAGGGTGCGATCGATGAGGGCCAGTACGCGGTCGACCACCAGTCGGGGATTGGTGCGTTTGCCCGCCAACCCATCTTGCATCGCCGCCTGCTGGGCGCGGAAGTGAGCCGGGATGGCCCGTAGCTCCCGGAGGTAGCGGTCCAGTTCCCCTTCCGACCGGACGCGCCGATTGCCGAAGCGGTAAACGATGTCGGTGAGGAAGCCCCCCTCGGCGTTGAGCGGAAACTGGTAGGTGCCGAAACGCAGGCGGTAGATGCGGTCTTCCAGGACGAATTCGAGCAGCTCGCGGTCAATATTTAAGGAGTCAGCCGTTTCGGTAATGGCAGCCAGCCGGTGCTGGAAGGCCTGCATGGCTTCGAGCTCCTCTTCCACCTGGCCGGCCGCGCGGCTCCCCCAAAGGTTGGTGGTATCGTAGCGTTCGTAGGCTTGGTAGTCGGCAAGCAGTACCTGCAAGGCGCTTGAATCGGCTTGTCCAAAGGCTAGCAGGGGGAAAAGGAGGAGGAATAAAACGGAGCGCATCGGGAGGTATTGATCTCGAAAAGATACTACGCCCTTTTCCAAGCCGACTTCGCAGGTAGTTAGCTATCATTCGGATACTTCGTACTTTTCACATCATGTCGATCCACCGCTACGCCTTACTGCCCTACCTCGTACTCAGCTGTACGGCGCTTTCCGCTCAGGGAGAACCGTTGCTTTTCGATGCCACGTTCTCTGGTTGGCGAATACTGGTGGCCGATCGGGGGGAGGTCGACGTGGACGAGCAGGAGTACTTCGTTTGGGAAGATAGCCTGCTGCACGTTTACCCCACGGCCACGGCGGGTAGCCGCCAACCCTTCGCGGCACTGACCACTGACAGTAGCTACAGTGCCTACCGGCTGCACCTGGAGTACAAATGGGGAGAGAAACGATTCGCACCACGGGACGCTTCGGTGCGCGATGCCGGCGTACTATTCCACGTTTACGAAACGGATGTATTCTGGCCTTCGGGCCTGGAATGCCAGATCCAGGAGGGAGATACGAGGGACGCCTGGCTGATCGGTGCGCGCGCGACATCTCCGATCCATGGTGATGCCCGCAATTTCTCCCCCTCCGGTCAGCCGGAGGTCCGTACCGGCGAGCGATATACTAAGTTCGCCCGCAGTTTTAGCTGGGAGCAAGAGGGATGGAATAGCATTGACCTGGAAGTAAGCGGCGACAGCGCCAGTTTCTACGTCAACGGCCACCTGGTTAATGCCCTTTCACAGGCCCTACGACCCGGTACCGGTAGTGACTGGGCACCGCTAACGGAAGGTTTTATTTCCCTGCAGGCGGAAGGGGCGGAATTGTACTACCGCAACGTGCGGATTAGTCTCCTGGAATGACAGACCCCTTTCGACTTTGATTTCAAGTTGCTTCCGGTTGTATACTTCGGGCACCGATACCATGGTAACCAGTGGTGCCGCCCACAAACAACTATAACCGAACGTCTATATCCCGATCAACAATAACCTATCCTCGTAAGGAAACTACCGCCCCGTATTACTGACGAAGGCCACGTACTTCCCGTCCGGCGACCAGCTCGGTACGTTGATGGTGCCCTGGCCGCCGTAGATGTAGGCCAGTATCTTCGGTTCCCCGCCGGCCACGGGCATGGTGCGGAGGGTAACGTGCTTATAGAACGGATGCTGGGAGGATTCCACGTCCGTGCCGAAGCTTAGGAAGATGATGTCCCGGCCGTCCGGGGAAAGGTGGGGGAACCAGTCATTGTACTCGTGGTCCTCGGTCAGTCGGGTGGGATAACTACCGTCCGGCTCCACCCGCCAGAGCTGCATCATGCCGCTACGGTTGCTGTTGAAGTAGATGTAGCGGCCGTCGGCGCTGAATTCGGGACCGTCGTCGAGGCCGGGCGTGTCGGTCACGGCGGTTTCCTCGCCGGTATCGACGTCGGCTAGGTAGATGTCGTATTTGTCGTTGCGGCCGCCGGTAAAGACTACCTGCTTCGCGTCCGGGGAGAAGCCGTGGAGATAGGAATGACCGACGTTCGGCAGCGTGATCCGACGGGGGGCGTCGCTGCCTTCGACCGGCAGGACGAAGATGGTGCTCGCGCCGTCCTCCTCCGCTACGTGATGGCTGATGCCGAGTTGGCTGCCGTCGAAGCTGAGGACGTGGTCGTTGTTATTGCGGGTGGCGAAGCCGGTATTGAGCATATCGACGTAACCGTCCGACAAGCGGTACCGGTAGAGGAAGCCATTGGAATTGTAGAGGAGATACTTACCGTCCGCCGTCCAGTTGGGCGCCTGGAGGGAGTGGTCGCTGTTGAGGACTACGGTACGCAGGCCGGTCTCCACGTCCATGAGTTCCAGGCGGCTGCCGAGGTAATCCCGGTAGGGGACCAGCGTTTCGGGAGCGGGATGGGTGATCCGGACGTTACGGTATTGCACCTGCGCGCCGGCGCCCCCCTTTACCGTTAGTCCCGCGAACAGCTCGTTCCGCAGGGTATCTTGCCGCGTCCACTGCAGTTGGAGAGGTTCGCCGAAGCGGGCGGTGCGGAAGGAAAGGCTATCCCCGGTCCGGGCCAGTTCCACGACATGGGGCTCATCGGCTACGGCCTCGGTGGCGCTAACCATTCCTTCCACCTCAGGAGCCTGGAGCCCCAAGTGATCCCGTAGGGTCCAACCGGCTGAGCGGGACGCGGTCTCCTCCGGAAACGTTATCTCGGCCCGGAGGATAAAATCGCCCTGCAGCGTCGTCCACAGATAGCGCCGGGCACCATCATCCGTCGGTGCCGCGAGTCGGTATGTTTGCGTCACGGCATCGTACTGGGTGGTCCCACTCGCTCCCGAACCCGTTCCGAGGTCGACGGAACGATCAAATATACCGGTGGACGATTGAGCCGTAAGGGTTGCCATAAGCAAAGAGAAGAGGATGAAGGACAACGTTCTATAGCCGGAGATAGACGGAATGTGCGATGGCATGGGTAGAAATTAGTGAATTGACGCGGATAGCGGGGCGCTGACGCGCAAGGTAGTGGCCGGTGCGCGGGGCCGCTGTGGTATCTTACTGGCGGCGCCGACAAAAGGCGGCAAATGACGATCAAGCTACGCATATGTACCGGTACCTACTCCCTATTTTCTTCTTGCTGACCCTACCCGTGGTGGCCCAGCAAGCCAGTCCGAACGGCCGGTATTACGAAAATCTTCCGCACGGAAAGGTGCTACGGGACGTCGCGGGCGCCCGGGCCGTCTACCTGCCAGCGGGCCGGGATACCCTTCATTCGATTGTAATCCTGACCACCCCCGAACGGTTACTGGATTCGATTGGCGGGGTCTACCTACCCTGGATCCTGGACAACCTGATCGCGCAGGGTGCCATCCGCGCTACTGCTGCCGTGTTACGCTCCGACCCGGATACTTCGGACCGGAACCGCATCCTGGCGGAGATAAACCGCATGGGCGTTCCCGTGGCAGCCACGGCAAGGTGGGAGCCAGTACCGACCGCCAAAACGACCGCCGCTATGCTCGCCGCGCTCCTGGCCGGCGAGCAGCACCTGCCCGAACACGTGGACGGGGGATCGTATCCCTTCCCGGAGAATACGGAGGATGCCGTTTTATATGCCGGTCCGACGGCGCACTTCCCGGACCTCGTCATGGAACGGTGGGATCTGGCCATCGAAGCAGCCCCTACCCTGGTGAACAGCGCCGATCGGGAACAAATATTCATCCTGCGCGAAGGAAACGGTACCGTCGAAGTAGGAGACAGCAGCTGGTCGCTTACCCCGGAAAGTGTGCTCCTGCTTGCGGCCGGCGACTCGGCTATGGTGCGCTCGACCGGTGAAGCAGCCCTCGTCGCTTACCGCATGCACTACCCCAATTCCGGCCCGGTGGGCTCGGGAGCATCCTTCGTCGTACCGTACAAAACCTTGACCTTTCAGCCCCACGACCGCGGCGGACAGTGGAAATACTTCGAACGCTCCACCCCCACCTGCCCCTACTACGAGATGCACAAGACGCAATTGAATCCCGGCATCAAAAGCCACGAGCCCCACGTCCACGCAGCCGCCGAGATCGTCATCATGATCGAAGGAACCACGGAAATGGAGATCGGTGACCATCGGTATACCGGTCAGGCGGGGGATGTGTACTACCTGCCGTCCCAGGTGCCGCACGCGATCCGCAACACGGGGGAAAGCAGCGGTACCTACCTCGCCTTTCAGTGGGATAGCCAGTCAGGGCACTGATAAAAACTACGCGCCCGGCTTACCCCCCACGACGAGCTTGGCGACGGCGGTGCGTCCTTCCGTCCGGAATTTGGCGATGTACACGCCGGTGGGCTGGTTGCTCAGGTCGAGGCGAAACGGCACGGCAGATTCCGATACCCGGCCGCGCTGAATGATTCGGCCCGACAGGTCGGCGACCAGGTATTCGGCAGCCTTCCCCTCCGCGAAGGAAAGGTCGACTTCGAAATTACCCGACTGCGAAGGATTCGGAAACGTGCGCAAGGCCGATACTGCCGGATCATTTTCACCCCGCAGGCCGGAAAGTAAACAGTCCGATTCGCCGGCAACTAAGTCGTGCGAATAGGTGATCAGGGCCAGCCCCACCGTATCCCGACCGGGCGCCACGGCCATAGGCACGTAAGCGGAGCCTTGCCGCGGATCGAAATCGATCGTTTGCGGCAAGGGGACGTCGGCCATGAGGACATAGTCGCCACATACATTGGACGGGGCAATTTTGAACCAGATGCCCGCATCTGAGATGTTGTCCTCCGTCGTATCGCCGAGGGTGTACCCGAAGCGATAATTGAGGTCCGAATCGTAGCCGGCAATCAGGGCGCGTTCCCCGTAGGCTCCCTGGCCGCTGACCAGGGCTTCGTTCTCCGAGGGGTCCAGGTCTAGGTTTTCGCCGTACATCCGCCCGCTGAGGTAGATATCACCGTCGTCGCTCAGGGAATAATCCACGAATTCCTCCAAAGCGAAGGTGTCGGCTTTTTCTTCCAGGAGGAGGGCTCGCACCAGCGCACCGTCGCTGGCGTACTTAGCCAGGAAGTAATCGTGGTCCGCGTAGGTGGCATCTACTTTGAGCAGAAAGGTTTCCGCGCTGAAGTCGAAGTCCGCTTCCCCGGGATGCATGGGTCCGGCCATATAAAGGTTACCATCCTTATCGCCGTCAAGGAGATAGGGAAAAATTTGGCGGCCGACCATCGGGTGGACGAAGTTGAGCTTTGCCTCATTGGTAAAGGACAGGACGACGTGAGCCAGGGGTGCATCCGATTCGGGCAAGAAATATTCCGAATCCGGCTGGGGATCGAGGTCCCGGGCGAAGTCTTCCGACCGGTACTCCCCGCCGAGGTAGAAATCGCCCATCTTGGCGACACCAAGCACGTAAGGGGCATGGATGGTTTCGAAGGCGAAGCGGAAGGCGCCCGTCCGGTCGTAGGAGGCGATGACGGGGCGCTTGCCGTCCAGAATGAAATCCGCTTCGCCCGGATCGTAGTCGAAAGCATCGGAGAAACCGATCAGGGAATAGCTGTTGCCGCCGCCGTCTACCCCGAATTGCCGGACGCGACCGCTCGGGTAGATGGACGGCTGGTAATCCGGCAGGGTAATCACAAACCGGAACTCCCCCGTCTCGGTGTAGGAGGCGAGGTAGGTCATCCGGGGGCGGTCTTGGGGAGTAGCTACGATGTATTCCGCTTCCCCAGGGGCGAAGTCTACGCTCCCGGAGAAATTACCCTGCAAGTAAATGTTACCGTCGTAGTCGGTATCCACGAAAAAGGCGCGGACATCGTTCGCGCCGCGGGAGGTATCGGCCAGTAGGAGGGCAAAGTTTAGGTCACCGTTTGGCGCATAGGACGCCAGGTAGGCCGCCGAACCCGAATCCGCCCTGGTGAGCGTACCCGGGAAACGGGTCTCCCCCCGGCCCGGATCGAGGTCGAGGCCGATCACCGTATCCAGCGCTACCCTACCGGCCAGAATGCGGTCGCCGGTGGGGCTGACGCACAGATCCCGCTCGAAGTCGGCCGCGGCTACGGGAAGGAGGAACCCTTGCTGGGCGGTGAGGAAGGAGGAAAGGAATACTAGGGGTAGGTAAATTTTCTTCATGCGGTGTAGTTGGGGTGCCGGAAGACGGTGAGCACGAGGCTTCCCCCCGGCACGAAAAAGCACCGGGTATACCGGAGCAGCCAATTGCCGATGCAGGACTGGCGTACGCCCCGTAAACGTTTTCCGGAAGGCTGGCATATCCCTTAAGGGAATGTCGGGCCCCGTAATTTGCCGGGAGGAGGCGCCAAGTTGCCCGGTTCGTGAGCTCCGGCTCGCGGCCCTACCCGAGCAAAGCAAGGGGCAGACCGATACGTAAGCCCCACTACGTTTTCCCCAAATTCACCGAATGCAACCAACCGTAAAAGCGCGAGCCGGAGCTCGGGAACCAATCGGTTCTAAGCTCCGGCTCGCGCAGGTTACCGTAAGTACTTTAGGTGGGGCACGAGCCGGAGCTCGAATACCGCCCCTACCCGATCACCAATGCCTCCACGCCACTAACCTCCGCGTAATCCACCAACTGGCGCACGCTCAGGTTCTGGCTGTAGCAGGTATGGTGAGCCCCACCGGCCTTGATCCAGGCCTCGACGCCGGTCGCCATATCGGGCTTGACCTGCCAGAGCACGCGGGCTACGGGCAGCAGCGGCAGATCGGCCTTGGGCTTGATCGCCGTTACCGGGTTGATGAGCAGCCGGAAGCGGTCGCCCATATCCACCAGGCTGGCGTTCAGGGCCTCGCCGGCCCCTGCGTTGAAGACCAGGCGGCAGGGATCCGCCTTACCGCCGATACCGAGGGGGTGGCATTCGATGCGCGGCTTGTCGCCGGCGATGCTCGGACAGATCTCCAGCATGTGGCTGCCCAGTACGGACTCGTTGCCGGGCTCGAAGTGGTAGGTATAATCTTCCATGAAGCTGTTGCCGCCTTCCAGGCCGGTAGCCATCACTTTCATGGTGCGTACGAGGGCGGCGGTCTTCCAGTCGCCTTCGCCACCGAAGCCGTAGCCGTCGGCCATCAGCCGCTGTACGGCCAGGCCGGGCAACTGCCGCATACCGGTCAGGTTCTCGAAGGTATCCGTGAAAGCGGTAAAGCCACCGTCTTCCAGAAAGGCGCGCATCCCGATCTCCAGGCGGGCACTATAGCGCAGGTTCGGGTAGCGGTCGCCGTCGGGCAGGAGATTATCCGCCAGGGTGTAGAGTGAACGGTACTCCTCCAGGAGGTCGTCGATCTGCGTTTCCTTCACGTCGTCCAGCCGCTCCACCAGGTCGCCCATGCCGTAGCCATTGACGCTGTACCCCAGGGTAATCTGGGCGGCCACCTTGTCGCCTTCGGTGACGGCTACCTGGCGCATATTATCGCCGAAGCGGGCCACTTTCATGTTGCGGTCGGCATCGCGGGCCAGTGCCACGCCACACCACTCCCGGAACTGTTGTTGCACCTGCGTCGCCGCCCAGTGTCCGACGATGACCCGGCGGGGGATGCCCAGGCGGGTGCAGATATGGCCGAACTCCCGCCCGCCGTGGGCGCTCTGGTGGAGGTTCATGTAATCCATGTCGATGTTGGCGTACGGGATATCGCGCAGGAACTGGGTATGCAGGTGGCACATGGGTTTGTGAAGCACCTGCAATCCCTTGATCCACATCTTGGCGGGCGAGAAGGTGTGCATCCAGCAGATGATGCCGATGCAGTCGTCGTCGGTTTCCACGAGCCGCAGCTGGCGATAAATCTCGTCTGGCGTAGTCAGGACCGGCTTCCACTCTACGCGGACGGGCAGCCCCGCAATACCATTCAGGGCGTCGGCGACCTGCCGGCTGTCTTCGGCGACCTGCCGCAGGGTTTCTTCGCCGTACAGGTGCTGAGAGCCGGTGAGGAAATAGAGGGTCTTGCCCGTAATGGTTAATGGATTACTCAAGGGAGGAATAGATTTTCGGTAAATTGTTATTTGTTGGTGCCCCGGTGGCAGCTACCTGCTACCCGGTCCTTATTGTCCGTAGTAAGCGCCGGTGCCGTGCTTCCGCTCCCAGTGCTTCTTGATGAGGCTGTCCTTCAGTCGCGGAGCCTTGGGTTTAATCTGGCGGGCCAGGTAGGCCATTTTGGCCACTTCTTCGCACACGGCGGCGTTGTAGACGGCCTTCTCCACGTTCTTGCCCCAGGTAAAGGGGGCGTGATTGCCGACCAGCACCATCTCCACCTCGGAGGGGTCCAGCTTCAATTCCTTGAAGTGGTCGATGATCTGCCAGCCGGTCTCGTGCTCGTAGTTGCCGGCGATCTTGTCGTCGGCCATCGGTGGGGCACAGGGGATGTCGACGGTGAGGTGATCGGCGTGGGTGGTGCCCATGATCGGAATGGCCGCCTGCGCCTGGGCCCAGGCGGTCGCGTAGGTGGAGTGGGTATGCACGATACCGCCGATCCCCGTCCATTCCTTGTACAGCAGGGCGTGGGTTTTCGTATCACTGCTGGGGCGCTTGTCTCCCTCCAATACGTTGTTGTCAAAATCGAGGACGACCATGTCCTCCGGCTTCAGCTCCGCGTAGGGCACGCCGCTGGGCTTGATGGCGAAGACGCCGCGCTCCCGGTCTACCGCACTCGCGTTACCAAAAGTGAAGAGCACCAGGCCCAGCTCGGGCAGGCGCATGTTCGCGTCGTAAGCCGCCTGCTTTATGTTTTTATACTGACTCATACATTCATTTTTTTTGCGCCGGGGCGCGGGAGCAACGGAGGTACCGTTTCCTTTAGGCGTTGTCGCTTACCGCGGGCTCGGCTACCGAGCGCGTATCCGGCTTCGGAGAGGCGGCGTCGTCGCGGTCCTCGTGGGTTTCTTTTTCAATGGCCGCACCCAGGCTGATGTAGCGTTGGTAGAGCCCTTCGTATACGGCGGCCCGGTCGGCGTCGGGCTGGTATTCGGCATCGAAGCCGCCGCCCATTTTTTCCATGGCTTTGGAAACGTTGTCGTACTTGCCGGCACTGACGGCGGCAAACATGGCGGCGCCGAGGGCGCAAGTTTGCTCGGATTTAGCAATGCGGATCGGCCGGTTCATCACGTCCGCCATCGTTTGCATGATGAAGGGCGATTTCTTGGCCACGCCACCGAGTCCGATCAGCCCCTCCACGGGGATGCCCTCGTCGATGAAGCGATCGACGATGCGACGGGCACCGTAGCAGGTGGACTCCACCAAAGCGCGGAATACGCGGGGAGCGTCGGAGCCGAGGTTCAGGCCCATGATGGCACCCTGCAGGGACTGATCCGCGTCCGGCGTCCGGCGTCCGTTGAACCAGTCGAGGGCGAGGATGTCGTCGCTGATGGGCAGGGCTTCGGCGGCACGGCTCAGTTCGGGAATGATGGCCGACCGCGTTTCTTCGATCAGGCTTCGGCGGGTAGCATCGTCCAGTGAGGTATTCTTGGCCAGTACGTTCTCGAGCGGCCAGGCGACCAGGCGGGCGAACCAGGCGTAGACGTCACCGAAGGCGCTCTGCCCGGCCTCCATGCCCATCATGCCGGGTATGACGGAGCCGTCAACCTGTCCGCAAATGCCCTTCACCTGCGTCTCGGCGCCCGCGTGGCCTTCCGGTACGACGAGCATGTCACAGGTGGAAGTGCCCATGACCTTCGAGAGATGGAAGGGCTCGATCTCCCCGCCCACGGCACCCATGTGGGCATCGAAGGCACCGACCGAGATGGGGACGCCGGCGGGTAGCCCCAGCTTGTCGGCCCACTCCGGGCTCAGTTGACCGGCGATTTCGTCGGAGGTATAGGTTTCATCGAACAGCCGGTCCCGCAGGCCGGAAAGGACCGGATCCAGCCCGGTGAGAAAGGATTCCGGTGGCAGTCCGCCCCACTCCGGGTGCCAGAGGGCTTTGTGGCCGGCGGCGCAGCGGCTCCGCTTCATGTCCATCACCTTGCTGCCGCCACTCAGGAGGAAAGGAATCCAGTCGCAGTGCTCTACCCAGGAATAGGTAGCTTCGGCTACCGCTTTGTCCTCGCGCATCACGTGCAGGGCCTTTGCCCAGAACCATTCGGAGGAATAGATGCCGCCTTCGTACTTCGTGTAGTCGGTATCCGCCGCGCGGCAGGCTTTATTGATCTCGGCGGCTTCCCCGATGGCGGTGTGGTCTTTCCAGAGCACGAACATGGCATTGGGGTTTTCGGCGAAGGCGGGCAGCAGTGCCAGCGGGGTACCCGATTCGTCGACGGCCACGGGGGTCGACCCGGTGGTGTCGACCGCCAGGCCGATCACCCGTTCGGCAACGCTCTCCGGCGCTTCGGCAATGGCATTCCGTACCGCCTGGGTCATGCTTTCGGTATAGTCGAGGGGGTGCTGCCGGAAGCGGTTGGCCGCCGCATCGCAGTATTGCTGCTTGGCCCAGCGGGGGTAGTAGGCTACGCCGGTAGCGACTTCCTCGCCGGTGGCGACGTCCACGATCAAAGCCCGAACGGAGTCGGATCCGAAATCGATACCAATGGTGTAATCTTGGGTGGCTTGCATAATCTTATGGTTTAAGGAGGAAGTCAACCCCCTCCGATTTGGCGGCGGCGTAGCGTTCGGAAACGAAATGATAGTACCAGGCGCCCTTGCGCGATCCCGAGGTGTCCTTTTCAGCCAGTCGCTCGAGGTAATCCATTTTGCGGAGCCGGCGGCGAAAATTCCCCGCGTCGATGATCGTCCCGAAGATTCCTTCGTACAGCGACTGGAGTTGGGAAATCGTGAATTTGTCGGGTAATAGCTCGAAACCGACGGGTTCGTGGGTGGCGCGGTGGCGCAGGCGGCGCAGGGCGGCGTCCACCATGGCCCGGTGGTCGAATACGAGGGACGGAATCTCGTCGACCGGCACCCAGTGGGCGGCGTAGTCCGGACTTAGCTGCCGGTCCACTTTTTCCTGTTCTACCAGGGCGTAGTAGCCCACCGAAACGGTGCGTTCCGCCTCGTCCCGATCCACCTCGCCGAAGGCCCGGAACTGTTCCAGATAGACGTCCTGCAGGCCGGTAAGTTCGGTAAGTACCCGGGCTGCGGCTTCATCCAGGCTTTCGTCCGCCCGCAAGAACCCGCCCATCAGCGACCACTCTCCACGGCGGGGAGTAAAGTCGCGGCGGATGAGCAATAGGTTTAATTTTCCAGCTTCGAACCCGAAAATGATGCAGTCGACTGCTACCAATAGGCGATCCTGCTGATCGTAGGCCTTCATAGGGCAAAAGTAGGTAATAAATGTCAGGCTGACTATTGGTAAAGAACGGGTTTGCTCCCCCACGCTTCGCGTTTACCGGCCATCATCCACTAAGTCGATGTAAGTCTGGATGGCGTCATTGGGTACCGCCACGCTGAGGGTATAGTGCACGATCTCCCAAATATTTGCGGCATTGCGTTTCACTACCGCCGTGCCCCGGCACGGGCCCATCCAGGTATCGAGCAGCTCGTCCCAGTAAGCTATATTTTCGTTTTCATCGTAATAGACGTGCCGTTCGGTAGCCACGAAGCTCCACGCCTTGCCGGCGGCAAAGTAGGGAGCGGCGAAGGAGAGAAATTCGGCCTTGGTCCAGTGCTCCCCCGGATCGGTACCGATGTAAATGCCCTCCTCCGCCATGGCGCCGAAAAAGGCCGCGCTGTCGGCCGCAGCGGCGGCGGCGTGCCAGGCGGTGGCTAAAGCTTCGATACGGGCTACGGTGGCTACGGTGTCGACCCGTTCGCATTCTTCCCGGCGGCGGGTATCGACGATGTTGAGAATTCGCCAGTTCCCGTCCGGACCGTCCTGCACGAACTGGAAGGCGTTGGTACCGCAATGGCTTATTTGCCCGTCGAGCACGAAAGTGTAGGGCGTCCACGCCGTGGCCAAGCGGCCGTCGGTCCGGATGCTGGTGTAGTGAAGCTGTTCGTCCAAGGTGCCGGCCCGGGCTCCCGCGATCCCCGCCATCCATTTGTTAAGGTCGCCGGCCTGTACGACGGTGGTGCCGGAAGCGTCCGTACTGACGGAATGGAGATCGGCGGCGGGGTGAAACAGGGTGGCGAGACCAGTGGTATCGGCCCGGCGCATTGCGTCGAAGAGGCTGGATAGTGTTTCCCGGGGAGTTTGCTGCGCGGGGAGCGGCGCGACCAGTCCGATCGCGATCAGTATAAACAAAACACGGTGCGGCATAGAAGCGGATTACAGTCGATGAAACCGGCAAATGCGCCGGGTTTACGCGGCAATTTACCTATCTCGGCTTAAATCTATTCGGGCCAAGGTCTTATTCCTGGCGTTTCACTCCTATCTCGCCTGCTGCGTCAAGATCAACCGGGAATCTTATCCGCTCCCAGCTGTTTTAATATCCCCAGTTCGTCGGAGCTCCCCCAGCGTTCTATCAACTTCCCGTTTTCGAAGCGCCCGATCTGCAGACCGCGCGCCTTGAATCGCTTCCCGGTCGGTGCAAGCCCCATGAATTCGCCCTTGTGGGTGCCGGACACGGTATAGGCGAACCCGACGTTGTCGTTGTCGGTGACCATATGCTCGACTTCAAGCGTTAGATCGGGAAACGCGGTGCGCATCATGGTGAAGAAATCGATAAAGCCCTGGGGCCCGGGGCCCTGGTCGGGAGCGGGGTCATGATCTTTGACGTCCGGTGCCACCACCTCGCGGATGAGGTCCAGATTACCGGTGTTAACGGCTTCGCCGAATTGTTTTTGTGCTTCCACGTTGGTCATAGTAGTCGTTTGTCTGGGGGTGGTACGGTGGAATCAAGCTGGTTGTTCGACTTAAGGTGGGGGCCGGAGCTACTTACAGACCTCCTTACCGCGTTTAGCGTACTTACCAACCAGATTTGTTCCGTGTTTACGACCAAGTACGTTACCTGCCCTTCCTGCCACGAAAATTCGTCGGTGCCTACGGACGCCGTCGACCGGGTGGACTTGGAGCGAGCAGTCGGGGAGCGCTTTACTGCCAGCTGTAAGCACTGCCATAAACCGAGATCGATACACGTAAACGAGGTACACGCTACCCCAAATCGCGCGATTACGGTGGTTGCCGGCGGCATTGGGCTGGTGGCGATCGGGGCGCTGTGGCACATCGGCTTCATCGCTTACGCGGCGGGAGCGTTCCCGGTGCTAGTGTACCAGGCCCAGGTGAAGTCGGCAGCTACTTTCAACGGCTACCAACTGCCCCTATCGCGGCCATGACCGAAGCCAAAGGGTGACGGGGAGAAGATATTTGGCTTGAACCGATTCAAAATCATGGGCGTCCCCCTTACCTTGCTGCCATGACCGCCACCACTGCTCCGCTGTCCTTTTCCGGCCATTCTCTCGACGAGGCAACCTTGCTCCGGCTCTACGAGCAACTGCTCCGGCCCCGCCTTATCGAGGAGAAAATGCTCAAGCAGTTACGCGGCGGGGTGATCTCCAAGTGGTTCTCTGGTATCGGTCAAGAAGCCATCAGTGTGGGGTGTACGCTGGCCCTCCAGCCCGACGAATTCGTCTTCACGATGCACCGGAACCTGGGCGTGTTCACCAGTCGGGAGGTACCCCTGGACCGGCTCTTCGCCCAGTGGCAAGGCAAGCCCGGTGGATTCACCAAGGGGCGGGACAGAAGCTTCCACTTCGGCTCCCGCGAATACCACATCGTTGGCATGATCAGTCACCTCGGTCCCCAACTGGCCCTGGCCGCGGGCGTGGCACTCTGGCACAAAATGCAGGGGGAACCAAAGGTTAGTTTGGCCTTCACCGGCGATGGAGGCACGAGCGAGGGTGATTTCCACGAGGCGCTGAATATCGCCGCGGTGTGGAAGCTCCCGGTGATTTTCGTGATCGAGAATAATGGGTACGGCCTGTCAACCCCCGTGAGCGAGCAGTATGCCTGCGACAGCCTGGCAGACCGCGGGGTCGGTTACGGGATGCGGAGCCTCTCCATCGACGGTAATAATGTCGTTGAAGTATTCGATACGGTGCGTCAGCTGGCCGCCGAATTGCGAGCGCATCCGGAACCGGTACTCATCGAATGCCGGACGTTTCGGGTACGCGGCCACGAGGAGGCCAGCGGCGTGAAGTACGTCCCGACCGAACTCATCGAGGCTTGGCAGGACCGCGATCCCGTAGTGCGCTTTGCAGCTTACCTCCACGAGACTGGCGTCCTTACCGCCGAGTTCGAGGCCACGCTTACCGCATCCATCAAAAGCGAGATCGAAGCCGCTCTGGCCCGGGCGGCCGACCTGCCCGACGTCGCCGCGGATCCGGATATGGAGTTGAGTGACCTGTACGCAGCGGTGCCGGGCTTGCAAACCTTGCCGGGAGAAATACGGGAATTGCGGTTCATAGATGCCATCAGCGACGGACTGCGGGAAGCTATGCGCGCCTATCCCGATCTAGTGCTTATGGGACAGGATATTGCCGAGTACGGTGGTGTTTTTAAAATAACGGAAGGCTTCGTCGAGGAATTCGGTATCGACCGGGTGCGGAATACCCCCCTCTGCGAAAGCGGTGTCGTCGGTGCGGCGTTGGGGTACGGCATCGCCGGCGGCAAGGCCATGGTGGAGATGCAGTTCGGCGACTTCGTCAGTTGCGGCTTCAACCAGATCGTCAACAACCTGGCCAAGCTGCATTACCGCTGGGGGCAAAACGCCGATGTGGTGATCCGGCTCCCCGTCGGCGGTGGCGTCGGTGCCGGACCATTTCATAGCCAGACCATGGAAAGCTGGTTCACCAGCGTCGCCGGCCTGAAGATCGTCTACCCCAGCACCCCGGAGGATGCGAAGTCGCTCCTGCTGGCGGCCCTCGCCGATCCCAACCCCGTTCTATATTTCGAGCATAAAGGCCTATATCGGTCCCTTAGCGGCCCGGTGCCCCAGGGCTTCACCCCCGGAGAGCTAGGAAAAGCCCGAATTGTAAAGGAAGGCGAAGCCCTTACCATCCTTACTTACGGTGCCGGGGTACACTGGGCCATGGAAACGGTAGCATCCCTGAACCACGATATAGAAATTATCGACCTCCGCACCCTAGCTCCCCTCGACTACGCGGCGATCCGCCAAAGCGTGGCCAAGACGAGCCGCGTACTGGTCCTCCACGAAGCGTCCCTGACCGGTGGATTCGGAGGAGAGCTCGCCGCCTGGATCGGGGAACACTGCTTCGAATTACTCGATGCGCCGGTCCGTCGCCTCGCGAGCCTGGACACCCCCGTACCTTTCGCAGCTGCGCTGGAACAACAATACCTGCCTAAGGGACGGCTGGAGGAGGCTGTTTTGGCGTTGTTGGGGTATTAGTTCGTTAGTCTTTTAGTTTTTTAGTCTTTTAGTCTGTAAACAACTGTTTATCAATAAGTTGTAGCCTGTTAGAAATTTAACTACAGCCTGTAGAATGCCATGCAAAGGCCACCCTACCTTGCTCCCCGCCAAGGAATTCGCTGAAAAGTATGTCGAATGCGGGCATTGACTACCTGGCCAACCAGAAGGCGAAGCCAACTGACTAAAGAACTAACCAAATGGCGGAAGCCGTTCGACTACCCGACTAACCAGATGGCGAAGCCAGCTGACTAACAGACTAACCGAATGGCGAAGCCAGACGACTACCTGACTAACCAGATGGCGAAGCCAGCTGACTAACAGACTAACCGAATGGCGAAGCCGTTCGACTACCCGACTAACCAAATGGCGAAGCCAGTCGACTAAAATACTAACTACCTTCGCCCCATGAAATTTGCAGAGATCATCGCCGTCACCGGATTACCCGGACTCTACACCGTCGTCAAAGAGCGCAAGGGAGGAGTAATCGTGGAAGAAATGGAATCCGGCAAGCGTCGCTTCGCCCCGGCCCGTAAGCACCAATTCGCCCCCCTCGAAAGCATGGCCGTTTATACCGATGACGGGGACGCCGAGCCCCTACGCAAGGTATTCGACCGGATGCTGGAACAGCAGGAGGATAACCCCGCCCCGGCCGCCAACGAAACGAGCGAGCGGCTCTTCGATTATTTCGAGGACGTATTGCCGACCTATGATAAGGAGCGGGTCCACAGCAGTGACGTTAAGCGTCTGCTCAAGTGGTACCATTACCTGCTTGCCAACCAACTGTTTGAAAAGCTGGGAGAAGAGGAAGAGTAGTCACCTCCCGACTAATCGAATCGGAACAACTGGTAGCGATCGATCGTCCGCTGAATTTCGGAAGCGAGCCGGTCGTTGCCAAGCAAACCGAGCTCTTGCATACCGGCCGACCAGCGGCGGTAATCGCGCGGACCAAACTGCGCTAGCTGGGAAAACTCGCCCCCGGTGAGCGTCAGGCTGAAGTCGCGGAAGCTCGTCCAGGCACTCTCGTAGCGTCGCAGGCATTGTCCTTCCGACTGGCCCGTCGCGCCCTGCCAGTCCGCCCCACAGGAAAGGTAAAAATAGTTGTTTAGTTCCCGCACCGGAGCCGACTGCCCCCCCCGGCTATACAGCAGCCCCGTAGCCAGGATAACGCTCGCCGGGATACCGAATTTTTCCTGTTCGGCCTGGGCGACATGGGCAAAGCGGGTCAAAAAGGCTTCCACTTCCGCATCCGGCACTCCGGTGAGTCGGTCGAACAGGTCCGGCTCGTCGCCTCCGAAGAAGTTGAAGCGGGAGAAGAAGCCCCCCGACCGGACCGCCGCCCCACCCTCGTCGGTATAGTAGGTGACGGGGGCATCGGTTGGTGCCGGCACCGTCGGTGACTCCGGACTCAGGGCCGGAACTGGTTCGCTACCGTCCGGATGCCCGAGTTTTACGTTGAAGTTGACCTGCTTCTGGGAGAGCAGGAAGAGGGCGCAGCCGATCAGGCCAAGCCGCAGCCAGTGCCTGCCGACGAAGGCCGTCAGGCGAGTGAGGGAATGTTTCATTTTGCAACCTTTTTTCGAACGTCGGTAGCAAAGTTAGGGAATCCCGATTAATCAAACAAATTGTTTTATTAATTTTTGTTTGAAAACACCGTCCCCCGTATTTCCAGTTGACCCGGCACCGCCGTGAAATAGCCCTCCGCCCCTACCAGTACCCGGGGCTGTAGCGGAAGATCGGCCGGCAGCGGGCCCAGGGAGAGCAATTCCCGCTCGTCGGGGGTCCAGATCCAGTGATCCCGCTCGCCGATGGCTAACAGTCGGGGCGCGCGCCAGGAGAGAGTCAATCCTTCGGGTACCGGCACCCAGAACCGGAACTTGCCGTAGTTGGTAAAGACCGCCATGCGTTGCTCGGGGGCGAAGTACAACACGATGGCGTTACGGTCGACGAAGAGCGCATCGGCGGGTGCGGTGATGCCGAGTTGTAACCGCAAGTTGTTGGTTTGCTGCGCTACTTCCCCATCCCCGTTGAGGCGCAGGAGTTGATAGTTCCAGTTGTCGAAGACCCACATGCCGTTGTCGTAGCTTCGGGCGATGACGCCCGGTTGGCGGATACTCGGGTTGGCGAAGAGGTCGATGCGATCTAGCTCGCTGAGGGTACGGTCGAGGACCACTACGGTGCCGTATTCCCGGTAGTAGACCAGGATCTGGAAGGGGTTGGTAACGTCGATATAGTCTGGGGTGCCGAGGCTGCTATCGTAAAAGCTGTACGTATTTTCTCCCAGGGGGTTGGGTGTTACCAGGCGGGCGTCTTCCAGGAGATAATAGGCCTTGCCGGCGGGGTCGAGGAAAAAATCGGCTATCTGCCCCGGCAGGGTCCGAACCAGCATTCCGAGCCAGAGCATCAGCACCACGCGTATTACCATAGTGGTATAACGCTTCCTTGCCGGATTTCGTCGACTGTCCGATCGATCGATGGTCCGGTAGACTGGCTTATGATTTCCTGCCTACTTTTGCACCCGCGCCCCGGCGCCCACACGTTTATGCTTCGTTTCCCGCTTTACCTCTTCCTATTGCTGACCGCCGCTCCCCTCGCGGGGCAGGCGGATACCGTCAACTTTCGGCGCCTGCAATTTGGGGTGGTGGGCGGACAACACTACAGCGAAATTGATTTCACGCCAAACCGCGACGTGAACACCATCGAAGGGCGCTCATACGGCATTGCGCTGCGGTACTTCGACAAACAATTGGTGGGCTTTCAGGCGGAGATCAGCTACGAAAGCGCGGGCTGGCTGGAAGACCTGACGGATGACGGGGTATACCGCCGGGAAACCGAATACGTCGACCTGCAAATCCTTACCCAGTTCAGCGTGGGCCAGGGCTGGATCCAGCCAATGCTACAGGCGGGCCCGTACGTGTCGATACCGATCGGCGAAACCGAAACCCTTCCGGCTAGCTTCGATCCGTCCAACTACCCCACCAATACCTACTACGGCCGGGAACTCGATTTTCGGATTAACTACGGCCTCCGCGCCGGGCTTGGGTTCAACCTGGAGTTCGGTCCGGTGACGATACAGATTGACGGGCGCTACCTCCAGGGGTTCAGCAACATCATCAAACCGGGAGCCAGCGATGCTTCCACGAGCATTCGCCGCGCCTTCGGCGGCCACCTCGGCCTGTTTTACGCCCTCTAAGCTGCGAACCGCCGGGGTAGCAAGCGACTTATACTTGCGTACCATTACCATACACACGTGCCGATCCTACAAGAAAACCCCTACGACAGTCTCTCTTTCGCCATTGAAGACCTCAAGAAAAAGGGTTACAATAAAGATTTTAATCAGAAAGAGGAATACCTGGAGTGTAAGCAGAACGGGAAGAACTACAACCCTTCCGACTTCACCATCACCCACACCTACCGCTTCGAAGGTATGAGCAGCGCCGGCGACAACAGCGTCCTCTACGGAATCGAAGCCGCTGACGGCACCAAAGGCCTTCTGGTCGATGCCTACGGCGTTTATGCGGACAGCCTCAGCGAGGACATGATCGAGAAATTCCGGGTGGAGTATGAGGATCCGGATGAGGTTTAGTCGGGTAGTCTGTTAGTCGGCTGGCTTCGCCATGCGGGGTAGTCTGTTAGTTCGTTAGTCTGTTAGAGGCTTCCCGCTCTAATGCTTTTGGGCGACGGAGCGCAGGTGCTAGAACTTCGAACGCGGTGTGAGCCAATCCTCAAAAGTAACCTCAACGGTGATTTGGATTTCGCCCGATTACTTTTTTCCCTTTATGCACTCGCGCTATCCATCCGACGAGCCAGATACCCTAGCTATGGAAATCAAGGTCAGCGCTTCAAGCCAAGGTATCACCCCCAAATCCCAGGCCCCGCTCACCGCACCACTAACGAACTAAGACTACCCAACCGCGAAGCCGACGACTAATGAGATAGCGCAGCTAGCGACTACCAAATCCCAGGCCCCGCTCACCGCACCACTAACGAACTAAAAGACTACCCGACGGCGAAGCCGACGACTAATGAGATAGCGCAGCTAGCGACTACCAAATCCCAGGCCTCGTCCACCGCACCACTAACGAACTAAAAGACTACCCGACGGCGAAGCCGACGACTAATGAGATAGCGCAGCTAGCGACTATACAGGTCAGCGACCAAATCCCAGGCAACAACCCCAAATCCCAGGCCTCGTCCACTGCACCACTAACGAACTAAAAGACTACCCCACTCCCCATGGCGAAGCCAGCGACCATTTTCTGGCACCGAAGAGACTTAAGAATCAGCGACAACGCCGGACTCTACCACGCCCTCAAAGCTGGCGGCCCCGTCCTACCGATCTTCATCTTCGACCGCAACATTCTGGACAAGTTACCCAGCCAGCAGGATGCCCGGGTCACCTTCATCCACGATAGCCTCGGCGATTTGGCGCAAGCGTACCGGGCCTACGGTAGTGACCTGCGGGTGTACTATGGTTTTCCCCTTGAAATATGGGCTCAGTTGCGGGACGAATTACGCCCCAGGGCGGTATATACCAACCGCGATTACGAACCCTACGCCCTGGAACGCGACCGGGCGGTGGCCGATCTGCTGTCCCTGCGCGATATTTCCTTCCGTACCTTTAAGGATCACGTCATCTTCGAAAGCGAGGAGGTGCAGAAGAAAGCCGGTGGTCCGTACACGGTCTTCACCCCCTATATGCGCACTTGGCGGCAAAGGTTGGAGAGCCGAATGGTCGACCACGCCGGCAAACCGCTGAGCTATTACCTCAAGCCCTACCCTACCGAACGCTACACCACGTATTTGCTGCAAGAAAGCGCGCCGTACCCTATTCCCTCCCTGGAAGCCATGGGCTTCGAGCGCACGGAAATCGACCTACCCCCGCCAGCCGAAAAAACAAGCTTGCTGAGCCAGTACGATAAGCAGCGGGATTACCCCGCCGTGGAGGGCACTACCCGATGGGGGCACCACCTCCGCCACGGTACCGTCAGCGTCCGCAACCGCGCCCGCCTCGCCCAATCGACGAATGACACCCTGCTCGGGGAATTGATCTGGCGGGATTTCTACTCCAACATCCTGCAGGCCTTCCCCCACGTCGCGACGGGAAACTACCGCAAGGCGTACGACCACATCCCGTGGCTCAACGACGAAGAGCATTTCGAACGCTGGTGCGAGGGGCGGACCGGCGTGCCCATCGTTGACGCCGGGATGCGGCAGCTGAATGCGACCGGGTTCATGCACAATCGCATCCGGATGATCGTTGCGAGCTACCTCACCAAACACCTCCTCATCGATTGGCGCCTGGGAGAAAAATATTTTGCCGACAAGTTACTGTGTTACGAGCTTGCCAGCAATAACGGTGGCTGGCAGTGGGCGGCGGGTGGCGGGGTTGATGCCCAACCTTACTTCCGGATTTTCAACTTCGACAGCCAGCAACGTAAATTCGATAAAGACTACCGCTACGTGAAACGCTGGGTAGCCGAATACGGAACGGATGCTTATCCCGCCGAGCCGATCGTACCTTACAAATTCGGAAGAGAGCGCGCCCTTAGCGTATATAAACAAGCACTGGCGGAGGCGCGCAATACGGAGTAACTGCCCAGGGGCAAATAAAATGGGGTAATCATGGGGTTGACCTGGCGTTCGCTTATTGTATATTTTTGCGATTTAACCACCCTGCCAATGCGATCTGTTCCCATTTACGCCATTTTGGCGTACGCTCTTCTATTTACCTCGATGAGCTATGGGCAGAAAAGACTGAACCTGTTTACCGAATGCGATTGCAACAGGACCCTGCTCAAGCAGGAATTGAATTACGTCAACCACACCATCGACCCCGTCAATGCCCAGGTCAATCTGTTCATTGTGACCAACTACCTTTCCAACGGTGGACGGGTGTACGATCTACAGTTTAAAGGACAACAGGAACTGGCGGGAAACAGCCTAAACTTCAAGGTGTCGACCACCGCCGTCATGACCGGCCTGGAACGGGATGAATACCTTAACAAGCGCATTGAACTTGGTTTGGCCGGTTTTCTGGCGGGTACCGATTACGCCGATCTCGTCGATCTGATGGCGGAAGTACCGGAAGTTTCCGAGGAAGAAGTCGACGATAATTCGGAAGCCCCACAGGACAATTGGAACAACTGGATCTTCGAGGCACAGGCCAGCTTCAGTGCGAATACGGAAAGCCAGCGGAGCAAAAGCCAGTTTCAGCTTGGTTTTGACGCCGACCGTACCACCCCCGATTGGCGCCTTCGGTTTAGTCCGAATTTCTTTTACCGCATTGAGCGGGTGACCCAAACCGATGGAACGGAGGTCACTTCCATCCGCCGGGACCAGTGGTTCGACGGCCGCGTGGTGAAAAGCATCAGCAACCACTGGTCGATCGGCTTTTTCCCCGGCATCAATTCCTCCACCTACAGCAACATCGACCTCGGCATCAGCATCATGCCCGCTATCGAGTACAACATTTTTGACTACAACGAAGTGCCCTTCAAGGAATTTACCATCGCCTATCGCCTGGGCTGGATCTACAACCAGTATACCCAACAGACGGTCTTCCTGAAGACCGAGGAAAGCCTGGCCCGCCAAAGCCTGGACATGAACCTGAGCATCCGCCAGCGTTGGGGATCGGTTTTTGCGGGGGTATCGGCCGGAAACTTTCTCAACGACTTATCTAAAAACCGGCTCGCCATCGACGCCCGCGCCAACGTCCGGCTCATCAAGGGGCTTTCGATCAGTGTAAGCGGCAGCTACGACATCATCAACGACCAGATCAGCCTGCCCGCCGGGGAGATCAGTGACACCGACCTGCTACTCGGCCAGGTGCAGCTGGCGACCAACTACAGCGCGAATGTCAGCTTTGGATTCAGCTATACCTTCGGATCCCTGTATAACAACGTCATCAATACCCGATTGTAGCGCCTTAGCCGGCAAAGTGCACCACGCCGGCGAATTCGCTACGGAAATCGTCGAAAGACTTCCGGGAAGCCACGAAACGCAGGTTCTTCCCGAAGGTACCCTTCGCCTTCAGTTCCACCGTACAAAGTTTCAGGAAAAGGAACCGGCTTTCCCGGACCACGGCCACGTCGTCGAGCAGATTGTAGCGGGCGGTTTTGAAGTAATTGCTTACGTATAGGTACGCTCCGTCGGTTTCTACCCGCTTAAGGGGCCACAGCGCTAATAGAAAAGTGCCCACTCCCGCCACCAGTACCAGCAGCATAGCGTACCGCAGGGATTGCAGCGGAACGCCACCAAAGTAGTGCTCCGGCGCCAGCCACGTAACGGCGGTTAGGCCGACGAGCACCGTAGTCCAGAAGACGGGAATGAATAACTTCAGGAAAAGCGTGGCATTGGAGGACAGGCGGAGCAAGCGGGTCGGCTTTAGTGGACGGTTGGCGGCAATTACGCACCGCAAAGAAAGAGAATCCAAACCACCCCCATAAAGTTGAGCCAGCCGGCTTACGGTTTGCGCAGATAGTAGTAGGTCAACAACAGCATTACCCCCAGCGAAATGGAAACGTCGGCCAGGTTAAAGATGGGCCGAAAGAACAGGAATGGCGCGCCGCCGAGCCAGGGTACCCAGTCGGGGTAAACGCCGTAGAACAATGGGAAATAAAACATGTCCACTACCCGACCGTAAAACAGGCTTTCGTATCCCCCGCCCGCGGGCAGCAGGGTGGCTACGCCGCCGTGGGGACCGGAATCCGAAAAGAGTACTCCGTAGAATACACTGTCGACGATATTGCCGATCGCCCCCGCTTCGATACAGGCGAACGCCGCCAGCAGCCAGCGGGAGGCCCGTTCGCGGAGGAGCCGGTAGAGGTAGTAGCCTAGCAGTGTCACGGCTACGATACGAAATCCGGTAAGGAGCAACTTGCCGATCCGCCCGCCCAGGCTGAGCCCGAAGGCCATTCCGTTATTTTCCACGAAGTGAATGAGGGCACGGTCCATACCCAGGAGTTCAAATTGCTCGCCGTAGTACAGGTGCGTCTTGACCCAGATCTTGAGCGCCTGGTCGAGCACCAATACCGTAAGGAGAATACCGATCACGAGTGCCTTACGGGACATAACGAAAGAAGGGAAAGGGACTGGCCAAAAAAAAGACAACCTCTCCGTGGGAACGGACAGGTTGCCAATTTACGTAATCGACTTTGTATCTATAGACTAACGGTTCTGTTTGGCATGAATGCTTAGCGTGGTATGCGGCACGATGCGCAGGCGCTCCGGGCTGATGAGCTCGCCGGTAACGCGGCAGATTCCGTAGACTTTATTCTGAATGCGCAGCAGCGCGTTCTCCAGGTGCTGGATCAACTGTTGCTGGCGGTTAGCCAAGCGATGGGTTTCCTCGTTGGTCATGGTACCGGTGCCGTCGTCCAGGCCGCGCACCTTCCCCTCTTCGCTGTTCGTGTGTTCGGCCAGTTGGTCCTGATAGAACTGCAATTGCTTGCGTGCCTCGGCTAGCCTTGCATCGATGATAGCCTTGAACTCCGCTAATTGTTCGTCACTATAGCGGGTCTGTGGTCTTGCTTGCATAGTGTTACTTATTGAAAGGTAAAGCGTACTGCCTACTCCATACAAATGTCAGAATGGGCGCACAAATATACCTAATAACACATAGAGTGCGTATTTCTTTGTTCGAAATTTAATCTTAACAAACATTATACGGCTCCCAACCATCCGCCCTCGTTTTACTTTTGGCTGGCCGAATAGGGTTCGGAACCAAAAGCGAATTTTCGCTATTCGGTGCTTATACCCCTCACTTCCACAACACCCTCCACATTGACCCCACGCCGTCTTGAATTCTCCACCGTCGTTCCCCGTTCCCTCACGGAAACCTGGGATTTCTTCAGCCGCCCGGAAAACCTGGAAAAGCTGACGCCCTCCGACGTCCACTTCGAGCTCCGTTCTCCGGTCCGGGGGGTGGAAATGTACGAGGGCATGATCGTCCAGTACCGCATCCGACCTTTTCCCGGCTTCACTACCGACTGGATCACCGAGATCACGAAAGTGAAGCCCCATCACCATTTCATCGACGACCAGCGGGTAGGCCCCTTCGCGCTTTGGCACCACCAGCACCACTTTCGCATGCGCGACCAAAACACCACCGAAATGCTGGACGTGCTGCACTACCAAGCCCCCCTCGGCATCCTGGGCACCATCGCCGACAAAGTATTCGTGCACCGTCAGGTCCTCGGCATCTTCGAAGCGCGGGAAAAGGCCATTAAGGAACTATTCGGCTAAAGCCCCCCTGCCCCACTACCCGGATGGCGAAGCCAGCCAACTAAAAGACTACCCCGGATGGCGAAGCCAGCCGACTAAAAGACTCCCCCTAAAAGACTAAAGAGCTGGCGAAGCCAGCGACTACTCCACATACTCCTGCCGCTTAATGATCAACACCCAATCCCCCTCTTCCACCTTATAGCCGTAGTCGTAGCAAAAGTGGTACAGGTTGCCGGTGTTGCTGGCGTATTCGTTGGTGAAGTAGCGAAATTTAAACCCCCGATCGATGAGGCGGTCGCGGCGTACGCTGGCCTTCCCATCCGGATTGAGTTCGGCGAGGATGTTGCGGTTGTGGCGGAGAATATTGTTGATTGTGCGTTGGAACACTTGCTCCTCGGCGCGGGCACGGTTGTGGAAGGTCGACCTACACATCGCGGAGCAAAACCGCTTATCGGAGCGACCGGTGTATTCTTCTTTGCATTCGGGGCAGATCCGCTTCATGCTGGCAAATTAAGGAATCGCCGGTCGTTCACCAGCAGGTAGTTGCCGCCGGTGTCGTAAAGATGGGGGGCGGTGAACGCGGGAGCAAAGGTTTCCTCGAAATAGCTGCGTGCGGCATTCCGGTCGGGGATACTCGACGCCAGCCGGTTGTAGACAAGGGCGCCGCCCGGGTGTAACCGGGAGCGGAGCAGCTCGACGAAGTCAAAACCGTCCAGATGCTCGGGAACGAGTGCATCCTGAAAGACGTCCACACAGATGAGGTCATAGCGCCGGTCGTCCAACTGCAAAAAGGCGAAGGCATCGGCCTGCACGACCTCCAGCGGGCTAGCCAGTTCCGGCAGACTATAGTGGCTGGCCAGTTCAATAATCACCGGATCGATTTCCACGGCCACGTAGGTATACTCCACGCCCACGTACTTTTCCAGTAGCTCGGGGATGCTTCCCAGGCCTAAGCCGAGCACCAGTACCGAAGCGTGCTCCGGTAATTGCTCGTAATCGAACACCTCAAATAACTTGCGAAAGTTGAGGTAGTAGTCACCGAAGCTGTAGATCGCTTCCTCGGCAACGAGTTGCAGCCGACCGTGCACCAGGCAGACCTCCAGGTACTCGTTGAACTCGGAAGAAGTGACCTCCAACGATTGTTCCCAAAGGTAACTGAGCCAGTGGCGGTAGCGGGGTATCGATCGGGGAGGTGCCATCGGCTCAAAAGTAAGTTATCTGCGGGCTTGCGGTTAGGCCGGTGGCAAACAATACGCCGGCGGGGTAATAGGAAATCCCCTCCAACCCCGAACGGTACGGAACGGCAAGCATAGCAGGGATGCACTTTCTTATCGCAGTCTTTTTCTACCGCAGAGGGTATTGCGGGGAAACTTTACCTTTGGCGCCCAACCGTAGCTACCCATCCGCGTTAATCCACGAAATCTTTCCCTGTAATGAGCATCGTCGAAATGAAAGTCCCGGTTATCGGGGAATCCGTTACCGAAGTCACCCTCTCCGAATGGCTGAAGGGTGATGGCGAGTACGTGGAGCTCGACGAGCCGATCTGCGAATTCGAATCCGATAAAGCTACCCTGGAGTTTCCCGCCGAAGCCGCCGGAAAACTAATTTACGTAGCGGGGGAAGGCGACGATCTGGAAATCGGTGCCCTAGTAGCGAAAATCGATACCAGCGTAAAGGAAGGCGCCTCCGGTGACGCTCCCAAAGAACCCAAAGCCCCGGCCGCCGAAGGTGCCGCCAAACCCGAAGCTGCCGCCCAACCCGCCAAGGCTGGCGGCGAGCAGACCTACGCGACGGGCACCCCCAGTCCCGCCGCCGGCAAGATTCTGCGTGAGGCCGACGTAGACCCCAAGACCGTGAACGGCACCGGCCGCGACGGACGCATCACAAAGGAAGACGCGCAGCAGGCCGCTAAAAACCCGCCCGCATCCCCTTCCCGGGAAAAGCCCGCTCCTGCCGCGCCGCCGCCCGCCGCCGCTAAAACGACCGGCCCGAGCGGTAAGACCGCCGCCTCTTCGGCCGGAAAAGAAGCCTTCAGCCGGAGTACCCGCACGGAAAAGATGAGCCGGATGCGGCGCACCATCGCCACCCGACTGGTCAGCGCTAAGAACGAAACCGCCATGCTGACCACCTTCAACGAGGTCGACCTCAGCGCGGTGATGGACCTGCGGAAAAAAGTACAGGACAAGTTCGTGGACAAGTACGGCGTCAAGCTCGGCTTCATGTCCATCTTCGCCAAGGCTTGCGCCCAGGTGCTCATGGAGATGCCCGATGTGAACGCCCACATCGCCGACGACGAGAAATCACTCACCTACCACGACTTCGTCGACATCAGTTTCGCCGTATCGACGCCCACTGGCCTGGTCGTGCCCCCGATCCATAATATCGAGTCGCTGCACTTCGCGGAAATCGAGCACAAGCTTAAGGAACTGGCTACGAAAGCCCGGGACAACAAGCTGAGCATCGAGGAAATGTCCGGCGGCACCTTCACCATCACCAACGGCGGCGTCTTCGGCAGCATGTTGAGCACCCCAATCATCAACAAGCCGCAGTCGGCTATCCTCGGCATGCATAACATCATCGAACGGCCCATCGCGGTGAACGGCCAGGTTGTGGTGCGGCCCATGATGTACATCGCCCTGAGCTACGACCACCGCGTGATCGACGGAAGCTCCTCGGTCACCTTCCTGGTGAAGGTAAAGGAGTTGCTGGAAGATCCTACGCTACTGCTGTTGGGGCTGTAATCACCGCCTTTCCGGTTACCCGCCCCAACCCGCTTCCACCGCCACTTCCTACACCACGGGATGTGGCGGTGGCATTTACCAAACGAGCTGCCATGGGCGTGATGCCCCGCCCCGACCGGCTATCCGCGCAGAAGCCGTCAGTCTACCAATGCGGGGCCATCTTGTGCCGGGGCACCGTACACCCTGTTGCGGCAGGTGCGGAAAGCAGCCAAAATCTTGTCCCGCCCACCGCGTTTTCAAATCCCCTCCCCGACGTTTCGGCCACTCTGCATTCCGGGCGGTCGAATAATGTTTAGCTTTGCAGCGTTTCGCCAACGGCTTGGCCCCGGACAAGTACGACAAGTTTCGTACATTTACCCCAAGCCTGACAAGCATTCCGTATATGGGTAAATTACATCGCTTACATAAGCTCACCGGCTGGATCGTTTTCGCCATCACCGCCGTTGTTCTGCTCCTCAGCGTGGAGCGCACCGGTAGCCTTTGGGACGTGGGCGAGTTCATCCTGGGTGCCTATAAACTGGAAGTGGTTCACCCGCCCGGGGCGCCGCTCTTTCTGCTTATCGGCCGGCTGTTCGCATCGGCGGGTAATCTTTTGAGTGACGATCCGGCCCTGATCGCCGCTTTCGTCAACGGGATGTCGGCGATCTGCACCGCCTTCGGGGCCACCTTCCTGGCCTGGTCGACTATCCGGTTGAGCCTGCTTAGCCTGACCGGACGGGATGCCCGGGCCGAAGTGGGCGGCGGACAGGTCATCGCCGTCGCCGGCGGCGGACTCGTCGCCGGACTGGCCGCGGCCTTTACCACCTCCGTCTGGTTTTCCGCGGTGGAGGGCGAGGTCTACGCCATGTCGTTCTTCTTCACCTGTATGACGGTGTGGGCGGCTATCCGCTACTACACCACCCCGCGGGAGCTGGACTACCTGGCTTACCGCTGGCTCATCTTCAGCATCTTCTGTATCGGGCTGTCCAGCGGCGTTCACTTGCTCAGCATCCTGGTACTGCCGTTCATCACCCTGTTGTTTTACCTGCGCGAGCGGGGGCAATTGTTCCTGACGCGGGTGGGCAAGATCGTCGGCTACCTGTTCGCCGCCAGCCTGCTACTCACCTCGATCTCCCTGACCGGCAAGATCCTGGCCATCTGCGCCATTGCCGGGGCCACCTACTTTTTGGGCGGCCGTAAACTGCCGCAGTGGGCGGAGTTCATCGCCGCGGGCATTTCGGGCGTGCTCATGATCGGTATCATCCAGACCCTGGTCATCATCGGCGTACCCACCGTGTGGCAGTGGTTCGAGATCGGCATGGTCAACAGCGGACTGCCGGTGCACATCGGCCTGTTGCCTACGCTGCTGGCCTACGGCGGCGGCCTTTACCTCGCCTTCCGCTACGCCCACAAGCACCAGGACCAGGGCGTGCAGCTCGCGGCCATGGGCATCGCGACCATCCTGATCGCCTACAGCGTAATCGCCGTAGTGGTGATCCGCGCCGAAGCCAAGACACCGGTCAACATGAATAACCCGGACAACGTCACCAGCCTGCTACCCTACCTGAACCGGGAGCAGTACGGGGAACGCAGCTTGCTCTACGGCCCCCAATTCGACGCCGACATGATCGCCACCGACCTGGACGATCGCTACGGCCTCGTGGGCGACGAATACGCGTACACCAATTACAAGATCACCCCCCGCTACGAGCCGGGCAAGCAGATGTTCTTCCCCCGCATGGCCGACGGTAGCCAGGGGCGGCCCGACCTATACAAGCGGTGGATGGGCCTCGACCCGAGCCAGCCCCTTCCCTACGGGCGCCCGAACGCCATCGATAACCTGAAGTTCCTCTTCAACTACCAGATCGGCTGGATGTACTGGCGGTACTTTATGTGGAACTTCTCCGGCCGCCAGAACGGCGAGCAAGGGTACTTCAGCTGGGACGATAGTCGCGGCAACTGGATCACCGGCATCCAGTTCCTCGACGAAATGCGGCTCGGCAACCTGGACGAACTGCCCGAAGACTTCCGGAACGATCCGGCCCGGAATACCTACTTCCTGCTGCCCTTCATTTTCGGCCTGCTGGGCCTGCTGTGGCACAGCAGCAAACGGGGCGAAGAGTTCCTGACCCTGCTGGCCCTGTTCGTCATCACCGGCCTGGGCATCATCATCTACACCAACCAGCCACCCAATGAGCCCCGGGAGCGCGACTACGTACTCGTCGGCTCCTTCTTCACCTTCTGTATGTGGATGGGCATGGCCGTGCCGGCGATCTACGAATTCGTCAAGGCAAGGTTCAGGGCGCGGGGCGCAGGAGCAGCGATCGGTTGCTCGGCCCTGGTGCTCGTGGCCCCGATCCTCATGGTCACCCAGAACTGGGACGATCACGACCGCTCGGAGCACACCGCCGCCCGGGATTACGCCCACAACTTCCTGGAATCGGTGGATGAAAACGCCATCATCTTCACCTACGGCGACAACGACACCTACCCCCTGTGGTACGCCCAGGAGGTGGAGGGTATCCGCACGGACGTACGCGTGGTCAACCTGAGCCTCATCGCCGTGGATTGGTACATCGACCTGCTGCGCTACCAGATGAACGACAGCCCGGTGATCGATTTGCAACTGAGCGAGGATAAACTGCGGGGCCGGCTGCGCAATCAGGTACAGTACTACAATCCCCAGCAACCCGAGGCTCCGTGTACCTCCGGTCCGCAGGTGAGCCTCGACGAGTTCATGGACGAGATCGCCACGGATAAAAACCTGGCTACCCAGGGTGGCCGCATCATAGAAACGACCTACAGCACCTGTAACGTGAGCATCCGGGTGGATCCGGGCCGCCTGGCCCAGGCTCCCTGGCTTACCCCCGCCGGTCAGCCGGTGGTGCAGAACATTCCGTTGCAGGTGCCCGGTGGTGCGATTCAGAAGGACGTGATCGCCATCATGGACATCATCAACTCCAACTTCTACAAGCGGCCGATCTACTTCGCGGTGACCTGCCAGCCTTCGAAGTTCCTGGGGTTGCAGGATTATATGCAACTGGAAGGACTCGCCCTACAGATCACGGCCACCCGTACGGCCACCCCTACCAATAGCATGTACCCACCGAATATCGGCGCGGGATCCGTCGACGTCGACAAGAACTACGACCTGATCATGAACGAGTGGCAGTGGGGCAACTTCGACGTAGTGGAGACCCACGTGAACACGAGCTACGGACCGGCCATTCAGTCGATGCAGCAGATCATGCTACGGACGATGAACGA
This sequence comes from Neolewinella xylanilytica, assembly GCF_002934605.1. GTDB lineage: Bacteria > Bacteroidota > Bacteroidia > Chitinophagales > Saprospiraceae > Neolewinella > Neolewinella xylanilytica. The sequence goes on along the minus strand of NZ_PTJC01000006.1, from coordinate 216,939 downwards.
ACTGATCGACCGCGGCGACACCGAACGGGCGCTGGAAATTGGCGACCGGTATTTTCAGGCCTTCCCGAATATGAACTTCCCGTTCTTCTTCGAGGCCTTTACGATGCTGGCCCCCTACTTCCAGACCGGGAACGTGGACCGGGTAAGCGACGTGGTGATCCAACTTGCCGAGAACACCGCCGATCGTTTGGACTACTTCCAAAGCCTGGACCCCCAGATCGTAGCCCAGAGCTACGCCTTTGAGGAGCGTCGCGGACAGTACATCGCCCAACAGCTGCTGACCCAGCTCCAGGGATCCGGCAACGAGCAGCTACGCCAACAAGTGCAGGACATCCTCGCGGATTACTCCTTCCTGGTGGAGCCGCCGAGCCCGGGCTGATCCTATGGAAAAGCAGAAATTCGGTACCGCGCCGGTCTTCTTCACCGCCATTTCTACCATACTAGGGGCCATCATGTTCCTCCGCTTCGGCTTCGCCGTAGGTATGGTTGGACTGGCGGGGACGATTGCCATCATTCTGATCGGCCATGCCGTTACGATTCCTACGGCGATGGCTATAGCCGAGATCGCCACGAACCAGAAGGTGGAGGGTGGCGGGGAATACTACATCATTTCCCGCAGCTTCGGTTTGGTGATCGGCGGCACCATTGGGATTGCCCTGTATTTATCCCAGGCAATCTCGGTGGCCTTCTACATCATGGCCTTTACCGAGGCATTCCGACCGCTTATCGTATGGATGCGGGAAACGTACGTGCTGTTTCCGTGGGTGGATTACCTGCTCGAGTTTCCACAGACCATCGGCATTCCCGCACTGTTGTTGCTTACCCTACTTATTCTGACGAAGGGAGCCGATCTGGGCGTGAAAATTCTTTATCTGGTAGTGGCGACCCTCGGCCTGGCCCTCCTGGCTTTTTTCGTAGGAACGACGGACTACGGGCGGGAGCACTCCGTGGAATTCTTCAACAGCTACACGGCCGACCGGGAAGTAACGGCCGAGGCCCTGAACGATCTGGTCACCCGGGCGGAGGGCGAAGGCCAACCGGACACCGTATACTACCCCGGCGGATCGACGGTAGCCCGCCCGGCTTCCCCGCCCGCGGACCCGGAACCGGCGATGCCGCCGCTGAGCTTCTTTACGGTCTTCGCGATCATCTTTCCCGCCTTTACCGGTATGACGGCCGGGGTCGGGCTATCGGGCGATTTGCGTGATCCCGGTAAATCGATCCCGCGGGGCACGCTGGCGGCTACCCTGGGGGGCATGGTCGTTTACCTGTTTATGGCCTGGAAGCTGGCTGCCTCCGCCCCCCCGGAAGCGCTCGCCGACACGACGAACCTCATCATGGCCGACATCGCCTGGCAGGGCTGGTGGATCGTACCGCTGGGACTGGCGGCGGCTACCATCTCTTCGGCCCTCGGGTCGATCCTGGTGGCGCCGCGGACCCTACAGGCGATCGCCGCGGACAAGCTCTTTCCCGCTACCGGGATCAACGCCTTCCTGGCCCGGGGTCGGGGTGCTAACCATGAGCCTTACAACGCCAGCCTGATCACCGTGGTGCTGGCCGCGTTCTTTATCCTGCTCGGGGCCCTGGACAGCGTCGCGGAGATTATCTCCATGTTCTTTATGGTGACCTACGGCTCGCTCTGCCTGATCAGCTTTCTCAACCACTTCGCCGCCGACCCGAGTTACCGGCCGACTTTCCGATCAAAGTGGTACGTTAGTCTGTTCGGGGCGATTGCCTGTTTCGGGTTGATCTTTATCATGAATTCCACCTACGCCGCCGCGGCGGTGGTACTGATCGGCCTGCTGTACCTCTACATTTCCTACAGTAATCCGGATAAGCGGAGCCTGGCGCTCATCTTTCAGGGGGTGATTTTCCAGATCAGCCGGCGAATACAGATCTTTCTGCAGAAGGCCGAAAAAGAGGAAAAGAAGAGCTGGCGCCCGAGCGTGATCGCGGTGAGCGACGCCACCTTCACCCGTCTGGGGGCCTTTGACCTGTTGCGATGGCTCTCCCAGAAATACGGCTTCGGCACCTACCTGCACTACATTAACGGATACCTGAGCCACGACACCTCGAAGGCGGCCAGCCACACCAAGGAGCGCATCATCCGGATGGCGGAAGCCACGGACAGCCGCATCTACGTGGATACGATCGTTTCGCCATCTTACACCTCCGCTATCGCCCAGATCATCCAGTTTCCCGGTATCGCCGGCACCGAAAACAACCTCCTGCTCCTGGAATACTCCAAACGCGGGGGCGAAGGGCTCGATAACATCATCGACAATTTCAAATTGATCAAGTCGGTCGACTTCAACATCGGCATACTGGGACTTTCGGAACGGGGATTCGGGCTGAAGCGAACCATTCACGTCTGGATCACCCGTGCCCACCTGGAGAGTGCCAACCTGATGATCCTGCTGGCCTACGTGATGACGGGCCATTCCGACTGGAAAGACGCGGAGATCAAGCTCTTTGCCGTATTCGAGGAATCGAAACTGGCCGAGGAACAACAACGGATGTACGACCTGATCGAGACGGGCAAACTACCGATTAGTCGCAACAACATCGAGGTACTCTGCCGCCTGGACGACACCGATGTTCGCGGCGTTATTGCCAGCCGCTCCGGAGAGGCGGATTTGGTGATCATGGGCTTTCGGGACGAGGCGCTCAAGCGAATGAAGAAAGAGCTGTTTGCCGGCTACGATGAAATCGGTAACGTTTTATTCGTTAATGCGGCGGAGGCGGTAGAGATTCGGTAGCCGAAAATGCCCCAGACATCCGATGTGTCAGCACTGTCAAAATGACAGACATCCGATGTGTCAGGTCCCACCCGTACAAGATTTACCTTAACCCGATGAAGTCTAAAACGCTGACCATAGGATTTTCCGAAGTCGACCGCCCCGATCAGTTGGATGCCGCCGACCGAGAACTGCTGGAAGCCGCCACCGCCGCCCTACCCAACAGTTATTCTCCCTACTCGAAATTTAAAGTAGCCGCGGCCGCCCGCCTGGAAGACGGCACCATCGTCGCCGCAGCCAACACGGAAAACGCCGCCTACCCCATGTGCATCTGCGCCGAGCCGAACGCCATGGCCGCGGCCGCCGCGCTCCGACCGGGCATGCCCGTAGTCACCATGGCCATCACCGTCAAGGCCCCGACCCAAACGCTTAATACTCCGGCCAGTCCGTGTGGATCGTGCCGCCAAATACTGAGCGAGCACGAAGGACGTTTCGGACATAGCCTGCGGCTGATCCTGCGGGGAGAGACCGGGCCAATCTACGTATTCGATCGGGCCGGCGACCTGCTCCCCTTCGGCTTCAGCGGCGAATTACTGTAGCCCTTCCTACTCTATTATGCGCCTACTCCTTCTCCTCCTGCTCGCGGCGCCCCTGCTCGGGCAAACCGCCTACTTTCAACAGGACGTGCGCTATACGATCGACGTCCGGCTCGATGACCGGCGGGATGAATTGCACGGCGATATCCGCATCGCGTACACTAACAACGCTCCCGAAGCGCTCGATTCGATTGTCTTCCACCTCTGGCCCCGGGCGTTCAGCGGAGCGCACACCGCCTTTGCCCGCCAGCAACTGCGCAACGGGGAAACGGAATTTCACTTTGCCGATCCCGAAGCACGGGGAACGATGGACAGCCTCTCATTTCTGGTCGACGGCCAGTCCGCCCGCTTTGCCTTTACCCGGGAACCGGACATCGGGGTACTGCACCTCAATGAGCCCTTAGCCACCGGCCGTACCGCCACGATCGCCACCCCCTTCCGGGTAAAGATTCCGGAGAGCTTCAGTCGGCTGGGGCACGTGGGGCAGTCGTACCAGATCACCCAGTGGTACCCGAAACCTGCCGTTTACGACCGTAGGGGATGGCACGGGATGCCGTATCTCGACCAGGGGGAATTTTACAGCGAATTCGGGGACTTTACGGTGCGCATCACCCTGCCCGCCAACTACCGGGTGGCGGCGACCGGTGTGCTGCAGGAAGCCGCGGAACGGGACTGGTTGCTGGAACTGGCCGACACTACCCGCGACGCCCTCGCCAATTACGAACAAGTCATTGCCTACGGCTACGTCCAGGAGGCTTACCCGCCCTCCGCGTCGGAAACCAAAACGTTGACGTATACCGCCAAGCGTGTCCACGACTTTGCCTGGTTCGCGGATAAAAGGTTTCAGGTTCTCCACGATACCCTGCACCCGCGCGCCGGCGCCCAGGATGCCGTTGACGTCTGGTCCTTCTTTACGCGCACGGAATCGGCCTACTGGAAAAGCTCGACGGATTACCTGAAGCGGGCCGTCCGTTTTTACTCCGACCACGTTGGCCCCTACCCCTATCCGCAGGTGACCGGGGTGCAATCGGCCCTCAGCGCAGGCGCCGGCATGGAATACCCGATGATCACGGTAATCGGGCTGAGCGGCAGCGCCTACGCCCTAGACGAGGTGCTGGCCCACGAGATCGGCCACAACTGGTTCTACGGCGTACTCGGCAGCAACGAACGCGACCACCCGTGGATGGACGAGGGGCTTAACAGTTACTACGAGGGGCGCTATACGCAGGAGTTTTATCCGCAGCATGACGGGCGTATCCAGCTCCTGCCCGGACGCGAACTCGCGGTCGACGAGGTCGCCTACCGCTACCTGGCCCGCCTGGGACGCGACGAGGCTCCGGATACCCGGAGCGACAGCCTGGGGGAATACAACTACTGGATGGGGGCGTACAGCAAGCCGAACCTGGTACTCAACGAAGTGGAACAACGGGTAGGCCGCGAACGGCTCGACGAAGCCTTCCGGGCGTACTACGAACAGTGGCGGTTCCGCCACCCGGAGCCGGAAGATTTCTACGCCGCGCTGGAGCCGTTGGGCGAGGCCGGCTACGTACGCGATGCGATGACGACCGTGGACGAAGGGGCGTTTAACCGGCTAAACTGGCGACCGGAAGGGCGAACCGGCTTTACCCTGCCCAAACTATCCCTCCTCACCGACGGGGAACGTACACGTCCGCAGCTCTTCGTGAGCCCCCTGCTAGGTTTTAACGAAAACGATGGCGCGCTGCTGGGGCTGGCGCTGCATAACCGCACCCTGGAACCCCGGAAAGTAGAATTCCTACTCGCTCCGATGTACGGATTCGCCAGTAAGGAAGTGGTTGGCTTCGCCGGGGCCCGGTACCGGATCGTCCGCCCGGCGGACTGGCTCCGGCGCGTGGAGATCAGTGGCGGGGTACAGCGATTCAACGATTTCGACCCTCCGGCGGTGGATGGGATCTACGATTACGATCGCTGGGCGCTCCGCACTGACTTTTACTTCGACCACCCGGTGATTACCGAGCGCAGTAGTCGGTTGTACTCCCAGCTGGTGCACATCGACCAGCGGCGCCCCGCCTTCAGCGGTGCCGGTGACCTGCTGGAGGATGCCCGGTCGGTGCGCTACAACCTGCTGCGGGTGGGGTATCGATCCGCTGTAGAACGGGAGATCAACCCCGCGCGCTACGGGTTGCAGCTGGAATACCGACGGGGCGATCCGGATGCCTTTATCTCCGCCGATTACTTCCGGCTGGACGGGGAGTACGCTACCGGCTACCAGTACCGCCCCGGAAAATTCCTTAGCGGGCGCTTATTCGCCGGTTACTTTCTGGCCCATGACCTGCGGGAACGGACCACCGACCCTACGGTTAGTTTTTCCTTGGTGGACAATGCCGCCAGCGACTACGGCTACGACGACCTCTACCTGGGGCGGAGTCAGAGCGGCTGGTACCAGCAACAGCTGGAACGGCGGCAGGGCGGATTCCGGGCGCCGATCGCGGCGGCTTTCCCTTACGGCCGGAGTAACGATTACCTGGCCGTGCTCAACCTGGACGGTGACCTACCCCTGCCCGTACCCATCGGAATATACTTCGACGCCGGCACCTACGGCTTCCGGTCCACGGTGAACAGCGATCCAACCAACCAAGTGAAGTGGGTCGGCGGGCTCTCGCTAAACCTACTCGGTGATCGCTTTCACCTGTACTTGCCACTGGTTGCCGATGCGGAGACCCACAACCTGCTGGAGCAGCGTGGGAACTTGCTGGATCGCCTCGCTTTCCGCCTGAATCTCACCGGCCTCCTACCCTGGCGCTGGATCGATGAACTACCTTAGCCGGTCATGACCCTGAACGATCTGCTCCGCTACGCCGCCGACCACCCCGACGCGGTAATTTTCTACTTCACACTGATCCCGTTTGCCGCCTTGCTCGCCGGCTTCATGGAACGGGAGGAAAGCCACTTGCCCCCGTGGAACTACCTGTACAGCGCGCTGCTGTACCTGGTCGCCGTACCGGCTATCCTGGCCACGGGACTGATGGCCTACAAGTGGTTATTCGAACGCGGAAGCATCCTGGACGCCGATCTCGTGCTACAGGGCGTGCCCATCGCTAGCTTCTTTGGTACGGCCTACATCATTCGCCGGCAGGTGTACATGCCGGGACTACCGGGCTTCGGAAGACTCGGGGGGCTGGTGGTCATGATCTTTGCCACGTTGGTCATACTGTGGATCATCGACCGGACCCGTATCGTGGTTTTCAGCGGATTTAAGATTCAGTACCTTCTGGTAGTTTTTCTCCTGCTGCTCATTTTGGTGCGTTTCGGCTGGCGCAAAGTGTTTGCGTAGCAATCGTGGAAATGGTACCGTCAGCCGGCGGGCCTATTCGATTACGGTAATAAGCATCCGTCTGGCACGCAGCCGACAAACCAACGCGGACCCGCCTCCGTACGTCCTATGTTATAGTCGGCGTAGGGAAAACGGCGGTAAGTAATGGCCCGAATCCCTATTTTGGCTTTCGCTCGGCATTGATACCGGTACATGCGCCCACCCCTTTGCATACTGTTGTGTTTGATTTGGTCAGCGACCCTGAGTGCGCAAATGCTGGATTACGCCCAGGGGGAACTGATCGTACAGTTCCAACCCGGAGTGGACGGGAAAGCGTGGGTCGTCGGCCACTCCGAACTAACCGGGTGGAAGCGTTTGGAAGTGGGGAGTAGCACCTGGTTACTGAGCTTCAACTGGGCGCGGCATTCGGAAACGGAATTGCGGCGTCAATACGCGGCCGACCCACGGGTGGCTCACGTCCAACTCAATCACCGCCTGACCTCCCGGCGGCGCCCGAACGATCCCCGGTATGGCCAACAGTGGCAGTTCTGGAATACGGGCCAGATCGGTGGCCAGCCCGGAGCGGATTACCACATCGAATCCGCCTGGGACATCACCACGGGGGGCGTGACGGCTTCCGGCGACACCATCGTGATCGCTTCCATCGATAACGGTATCGACCTGGAGCACAATGATCTACGCGGTAATGTGTGGATCAACCACGATGAAATTCCGGACAACCACCGCGACGACGACCGAAACGGATACGTAGACGACCGCTACGGCTGGAACACCGCCCTCGACAACAACGATGTAATGGCCGGGAAAGGAGACCACGGCACCCCGGTGATGGGACAAATGGCCGCCATCGGCAACAACGGCCTCGGCGTCACCGGCATCAACTGGCGGATCAAGGTGATGCACATCACTAATGATTTCGATCCGCTAGAATCCGAGGTGCTACAGGCCTACGGCTACGCCCTGGAGGCCAGGCGACGCTACGACGCTACCGGGGGCCGCGAGGGCGCCTACGTGGTTGCCACGAACGCCAGCTGGGGGCGTAACCGCGCATTCCCCTCCCAAAGTCCGATCTGGTGCGCCCTGTACGATACCCTGGGGGCGTACGGGATCCTCAGCGTGGCGGCCGTCCCGAACAGTGACGTCAACGTGGATGAAGTCGGTGACCTACCCAGTTTGTGCGATTCCGAATTCCTGATCACGGTGACCAACCTCGACACCCGCGACGGAAAGGTCAAGGACGCCGCCGGCGGGCTTCTTTCCGTTGACTTGGCGGCATTTGGCGAAGGCGTGGTCACCACCCTCCCCAATAACCAGTACGGGGCGGTCTACGGCACTTCCTACGCCACTCCCGCGGTGACGGGAACCATCGGCCTCCTGTACGCCAGCCCGTGCGTCACCTTCGGCGAACTGACCGGGAGCGACCCGCCCGAGGCCGCCCGGCGCATCCGGGATGCCGTTTTCGCTTCCACGCGGCCGCTGCCCACCCTGACCGACGTAACCCGTACCGGGGGCGCGCTCGACGTCGGGGCGGCGGTGCAGCTGGTGCAAGAAGCGTGCACGGACTGCTTACCGCCCACCTCGTTTACGGCCAGTCCGCCGGGCGATGCGTCCACCGACCTGATCTTTACCTGGAAGCGCATCGCTTCCATCGGGCAGGTCGATTTACGCTACCGCAGGGTGAATTCCGTGGCGTGGGACACCCTCTCCGACGTAGAGTCTCCGTTCCGGCTACCAGGCTTGCTAGCCTGCCAGAATTACCAGTTTCAATTGCTCGCGTTCTGTGGCGATGCCCCTTCCCGGACCGACATCATTACGATCGAATCGCCGGGTTGTTGCCGCCTGCCCGATGGCTTCACCGTCCTGCCCCAGCCGGGCGGCCAGATACGCGCGAGCTGGGAGCCGTTACTCAGTGCCGTCAGCTATACGCTCCGCTACCGAACGGGCGACGATCCCTGGCAGGAGGTCAGCACAACGGAACAAAACGTCGAAATCAGCGGCCTGCGCAACTGCCGCAATTACCAATTCGAACTGCGCACGAATTGCTTGGATAGAAGCACGGACTTCCAGGGCCGGCGGCAGGTTAAGACCCTCGGCTGCGGCGTTTGCCTGGACAGCGACTACTGCCCCGTAACCGGTTTCGGCAACGAGCAGGAATGGATCAGCCGCGTCAGTATCCCGCCCATCCTGGACAACGAATCGGGGAGGGAAAACGGCGCGTACTTCAACTTCGGAGACCTCACCACGGGGAGCATGGTCGCCGGCGGCGTGTACCCGATCGAACTGAAGCCAGACTACCGCGGCAGTGGTTTTACCCAGGATTTTCACGTGTACATCGACTGGAACCAGGACGCTCAATTCGCCCCCGACGAACTGGTCATGCAACAGACCGCTTCCCGGGGCGGCGTAGCCAGGGGAAAGATCACCGTGCCGGTCACGGCCTCCTACGGCCTGACCCGGATGCGCATCATCATGCAGTTTACCACCGTGCGGGTGAATGGGTGCCCCGGTGGCAACAACCAACAATACAGTGGCGAAGTAGAGGATTACTGCCTCGACATCACCCCCGCCCGGGGCTGCCCGCCCCCCGACGCCGTGACGGCGACCTTCGACGTCGGTGCCAATGCCACCGACCTGAGCTGGTGGGCGTCGGCGGCACCCGGCGATACCTACCTGGTCAAGTACCGCGAGCGGACCGAAGAAACGTTTACGGAGCATAAAGTTGAGGGTCTCGGGCTGCGGGTCGATGAACTCAACCTTTGTACCTCCTACGAAGTCCAGGTCGCCAGCGTTTGCGAAGGGTCGGCCGGCACCTTCCGGTCGGTCTTCCTGGGTGACGACTGTACGTCGTCCCGCGAAGTCCGCATCCCCGTGTCGGCCTGGTCGGCGGTCCCCAACCCGGCTTCCGACCGGGTGACGGTTTCCTGGACGGACGACATACCGGTGGACGCGCTGGAAATCTACACGGCCGACGGACGGCGGGCGGTTAGACGGGAACGGGAAGGCCCCCTCCGGGAGCTTACCATCCCGGTGGATCATTTGCCGCCCGGCCTTTATCTCTTGGTCTTGATAGATACCAGTGGAAACCGTGGCGGCCGGCGTTTGGTAGTACGTTAACCAACGGTCGTTGCCGCGGTGTACCTTTGCCGCCATGAGCGTACATAAGGTTAGTGATGTCAAACGGGTGACCACCCATACCCTACAGGCCATGAAGGAAGCCGGGGAAAAGATCGCCATGCTGACGGCCTACGATTTTTCGATGGCCCGCATCCTGGACGCGGGGGGCGCGGACGTCCTGCTGGTAGGCGATTCCGCCAGCAACGTAATGGCCGGTCACGAAACGACCCTGCCGATTACCCTGGACCAGATGATCTACCATGCCTCCAGCGTGGTGCGGGGCGTTCAGCGGGCGCTGGTGGTCGTCGACCTCCCCTTCGGCACCTATCAGGGCGACAGCAAAATGGCCCTCAAATCCAGCATCCGGATAATGAAAGAAAGCGGGGCCCACGCCGTCAAACTGGAAGGCGGCCAGGAAGTGTCGGAGAGTATCCGGCGCATCCTCAAGGCGGGTATCCCCGTCATGGGTCACCTGGGCCTCACCCCCCAGTCGATCTATAAATTCGGAACCTACACCGTGAGAGCCCGGGAAGAGGCGGAGGCCCAGCGACTGGTCAGCGACGCCGAGATGCTGGCCGAGCTCGGCTGCTTCGGTCTGGTACTCGAAAAAATCCCCGCCAAGTTGGCCAAACGCGTCAGCGAGACCGTCAACATCCCGACCGTTGGCATCGGTGGCGGCAACGATTGCGACGGGCAGGTGTTAGTGACCCAGGATATGTTAGGGATCACGAAGGACTTTCACCCCCGCTTCCTGCGTCGGTACGCCGACCTCTTTACCGTGATCCGGGAAGCAACCGCGGCCTATGTAGCGGACGTTAAAAGTCAGGATTTCCCCAACGAGGAGGAGCAATATTGACATGAAGAGAATAATTGCCATCCTGGTGCTGGTCGGCTTGTTGTTGGCTGGCTACGCTTACTACCAGCTCATGGTCGTTCCCGCCGTGCCCGAGGACGCGGAACCGGTGACCGTGGAAATCCCTACCGGCAGCTCCTACGAACGGGTGATGGATACCCTGGCCGCCAACGGGATCCGCCCCAACCGCACCTTCTTCGATCCCCTCGCCACGCGGATGGGTTTTCAACGCGAGCCCATGCGGGCCGGCCGCTTTACCCTGAGCCCCGGCCTGAGCAGTATCGGATTGATCCGAAAACTTCGCAGCGGAACCCAGGCCACGGTCGATGTCGTCCTCACTACCGAACGCGAGCCGATGAACGTCGCCGCCAAGGTGGCCCGCTTCCTGGAACCAGATAGCCTCGCCTTCCTGCGCCTCTTTGAAGACACGGCCTTCATCGACAGCGTCGGCTACTCCAGGGAGACCCTGCAAACGCTCTTCATTCCCAACACCTACGAAATGTACTGGAACGCGACGCCGCGCGAGTTCGTGGCGCGCATGGTGAAGGAACACGACCGTTTCTGGAACAGCAATAACCGGCTACAGCAAGCCGAAGCCCTCGGCCTGTCTCCCGCACAGGTTTATACCCTGGCCAGCATCGTGGAAAAGGAAAGCCTCCAAGCCTCCGAGCGTCCGCGCATCGCCGGCGTCTACCTCAACCGCCTCGAAATTGGCATGCCGTTACAGGCGGACCCGACGGCGGTCTTCGCCACCCGGGAATTCGACGTGGGACGGGTACTCAACCGCCATATCCAGTTCGACAGTCCGTACAATACCTACCGGTACGCCGGACTGCCGCCCGGGCCGATCACGATGTCCAGCGTAGGCAGCATCGACGCCGTACTCAACCCGGAGGATCACAATTACCTCTACTTCTGTGCGCGGGGAGACGGTAGCGGCCTGCACAATTTTGCGACTACCTTGGCCGGGCATTCCCGTAACATCGCTATTTACGTCGCCAATCTCCGCGAACGAGGAATTCGTTAGGCCCTCGGTCGGTTATCGCTTGATCACCCGCACCGTACGGGTAGCCTCGCCGGCGTGTACCCGAATCAGGTACAGCCCCGGTGTCCGGTCCGTCAGTTCGATGAAGGTGGCGAGGCTATTGCTTTTTCCCAGGGAACGGCGTTCGATCCTGCGCCCGGCGCCATCGTATACTTCCAGCCCGAGGTCAAGCGGGCCGGGGAGCTCCAGCCGCAGGTCTACCCGCCCGGCGGTAGGATTCGGGAAGGCCTCCAGACCGGACAGTAGGTCGTCGGGATCACTCGTTGCTACCGCCGTCAGGTCGACCTCTACGTCCAGTGTTTCGGAACAGCCGAGCGCGTCGGTAACCGTGACGGCGTATTCGGCTACGCTGAGGCTGTCGGCGGACTGGGTCGTGTCGCCGTTGCTCCAACTGTAGGTATAGGGCGGCAGGCCGGCCCCGGCCAGCACGTAGGCCGTCCCGTCGTCGGCGAAGATGCCCGAGGGCGGGGCGGTGGTGTAGCGCAGGTCGAGGTCGTCGGGGCAGCGCCGCACGGCGATGTCGTCGATCATGGCGTAAAAGTCGCCGCTTCCCCATTCTACCAGAAATTCGAAGTAGATATTGGGATCCGACACCTCATTTAAGACGAGGAAAACCGTGTCCATGGATACCACGAAGGTAGAATCGCCGGGATTTGCTACCGAAACGATCGGAATAGTTTGACTCCCGCAGTCGACGATCATATTCACGGTCAGGTTTTCGATACCGCCGCTGACGGGGTTACCGTCGGCGTCGCGCTGGCGGAGGGTGAAGACGAACTCGTCGCCCTGGGCAACCGGCCCGTAATTCGCCGTGGTGAAGGCCATCTCGGTGTCGTCGGCGCTCAGGTTATCGGTCAACGCCACGGAGGGGCTGCCGGGACGCGCGGCAATCACGATGTCCGAGGGAATCTCCCACGAGCGGGGCACCCGACGGTCCTCGAAATCGGCCAAAAAAGGAAGCGGCTGAGCCAGCATGAATCGGTACAGTACGGTATCGTTATAGGTAGCACTGTCGCCCTCGGCCTCCACCCAGGCGACCAGCCGGTTGCGGTCGCGGGAGGCACTGCCGAACTGCAGGCGGACGTCAAAATTGTAGGTCTGCTGCTCGCCGTAGGTCTGGGGGGCGGGGGCCCGCTCCACCACTGCGGGGTCGCCGTTGAGGGAGTAGTAGACCAGGACGCTATCAACCGATTGCTCTCCCAGGCGAGCGAGCCGGATCTGGACGGTATCGAATTCGTTAAAGCAGTTGGCTTCGTTGATCAGGCTCACCCGGGTCACGGCGTAATCCACCTGCGGGCGGTCGGTGATCCGGATGTTATCGATTGCCACGCCTTCCCGGCGTACGTCGCCGTCGCTGGTAAACACGAACCGTAACCGCACCTGGTCTTCACCGGCGTAACCCCGCAGTTGCTGACCGACCAGGGAGTAGCCCTCACCAAAGCCCCCGTTGCCGTCCCACACCTGCTGTAGGCCGTTATTGTACCAATTCACGCCCGAGGGGTTACGTTCGACGAGTTCCCAGGTGTCACCACCGTCAGTGCTCGCTTCCAGATGGAGCCCGTCAAATTCCTCCTCGGTGTCCACGGACAGGAGGAAAGAGAGATACGGGTCTTCTTCCAGGTCCAAGAAGTTGAAGCAGGGAGAAAGCAGGTAGCTGCGTTCGTCGTCGTTATACGGCCCGCCAGCGTTGGTTACGTAAGCAAAATCGCCGGATCCCGCCCGGTCGATGCGTTGCCCCCGGGGCTCGCCCCGCTCCCAACTAACGGGTCCACGCCCCCCCTGCTCGGTAAACCAGAAGCCGTCACCGGTTTCAAAGCTCTCGAGATAGGGGAACTGGCTGATGACGGGCAGACTGACCACGGACGCCGTGAGCGTATCGTTGCCTACGTTTTCGTCCTCCTCCAGCATGGTGAAGACCTGGAACTCGTAAAAGCCCGCCTGCCGCAGATCCGCCCGGGCGTCAAAGGTGAAATACTCGGTACTATCCGGGCTTACCACCCCGGTATAAATACCGTCGAAGGGCATTTGCACGCCGCTGGGTTCGCCGTTCACCGTGAAGTCGAGCCGGATAAACTGTTGGGGTTCGCCGCCGAAGTTGGTGATGCCAACCGTCACGGAATCAGTGGCGGCTGGCTGGCACTTACTGACCGGGCGGCGCAGCTCCGTAATGCCCACGTCGCGGCGGATGGGCGTATCGATGCGAAAGGGTCCCCGGCGTACCGTAGTATCGGCCGGGTTGTTACAGATCGTGGTGACAAAGAAACGGTAGGTCGTAAGGGGTTCCAGTCCGCTGACGCGCAGCATGGTGTCCTGGGTGAGGATTTCGGTACCGGTGTCCGTCGTCGGGTCGAATTCCCCCTCGCCGTATTCGATGCGGTAGGTGGGATCGCCGGGGGTGGAGCGGAAGCGGATGTCCACGCTGTTGAAGCGGATGCGATACAGCTCGATGGAGGAGCGGGGCGGCGGAGCGCAGGAGCGGCAGGCGGCGGTGAAGGTGGTCAGTTCCGCATCCGTTGCCGGTGCCGTGACTTCGTAGATGAGGCTGTCGTTGTTGTCCAGCACCGAAAAGCCCACCTCTTCGGGAAAGGCGCCGGCCTCGAACCCAATGACCACCGCATCGCCGTCGTTCACCGGAACGAAGAAATCGCGGCTGGCCCCGTCGTCGTTCGTGGCGTCCAGGGTGTAGGTAAAGGAGGTACCCCCTACCCGTACCGTTAGGGCTCCCGCGTTCCATCCGTCGCCCTCGCTGTCGGTCAGCCGCAGTTGGTAAAAGCAATCCTGCGCGCTCACCGGCATGACAAGTACTAGGAGTAAGGACAGTAGAGGTAATCGCATAGAGCTGGTATTAGGTCTGGGCCACACGCATCGCGGTCCCGCATCCGGGCGGAAAAATAGCACATAGCCGGCGAAGCTTGTGCAGGCCGGACAACTGAACCATTATTTCGGCGTGGCGTTAGGCGCAGACCTTGGTAACAAGTTGCATTTATTACTCAGATTCTTCCCCCTTGGCGGTATACTCCATCACTGACGTAGAGAAACTTACGGGCATCCGCGCGCACACCCTGCGTGCCTGGGAGCAGCGGTACGACCTAATCGTGGCACGCCGAAGCGAGCACAACGTGCGCTACTACCTGGAGGAGGACCTCCGGGAGCTGTACAACGTGGCCGTCCTCAACCGCAACGGTCACCGCATTAGCCGGATAGCGGCCATGAGCCCGGAAGAGCGCGCCGCCCAGGTGGCCGCGCTGTCTTCCCTAAACATCAGTCCGGATACCCAGTTGGATGCCCTCTCCCACTCGACCCTGGAAATGAACGCCGAAAAATTCGGGCTCATCCTGGACACGAACATCGATCAGCGGGGGTTTGAGGAGACCATGATGGAAGTAGTGTATCCCTTCCTCGACAAGCTTGGGGTATTGTACTTCACCGGTTCGGTCACGGCCGTCCACGAGTCGTTCGTAGGGTGCCAGATCCGCCAAAAGCTGCTGGCGGCCACCGATCGCCTACCCCCCGGAACGTCCGATTCCCTACCTTCCTTCACCTTGTTCCTGCCCGAAGACGAACGCCAGGAACTGAGCATGCTCTTTATTCAGTACTTGCTCAGGCGACGGGGCGTTCCGGTACTGTACCTGGGCGGCAACCTCTCACCGGCCGATCTGGGTGATGCCTGCAAGACCCATCCGACGGATTACCTGTTTACCATCCTTTCCAGCACCTACGTGGCCAGGCCGGTGGAAAGCCTCATTCGGGAAGTGCTCCGGTATTGCCCGGATTCCCGGTTTGTCCTATCGGGTTACCAGGCTACCCTGCACGATCTCAGTGATATGGACCGGGTGATCGCCGTAGGTGGGCTCCGCGAGGTGCTGGCTTTCGTAGACGCACTCAGTAAGCCCGTAGATCGGAATATTGCTGCAGCGAAATAATCTGCCAGTCGTTGAGTACCCGATCCACCTCCGCCGGGTGAATGGCGGCGATCGCCACCAGACTGGTACCCGTTTCGGGCCGTGGGAGCAGGTCGCTGTAGTATTCCGGAAAAGCGCGACGCTCTTCCTCGGTGGCTCGGGCCGGATTGTACTGGACGGCCCGGGTGGCATTGCTCCACACCTCGAATCCCAGCCCCGCATCGTAGCATAGCTGCTCCAGCTGTTCGATTTGCTCCGCCTCGCTGGTGTGCAGCAGGCAGCTGAAGGTCTGGTAGGGCGAATGCTTCAGGCGATCTACCGATTGAAAGATCGGCACCCGCCGCCGGGCGATCACGTTGTACCCTTTCTGGCCGCGGCGATCGTAGAGCATCAGGTCCCGATAACGCATGCCGCTTCCCGGATGCGGGATACTCACCACCCGGCCGCGGGCGGCATCCAGGGGCTGCATCCAGAGAATCTCGTAGCCGTCGGCGTGTTTCAGTTGCAACCCCTGGGGGTCGCGGTAGCTGAGCTTATCGAATCCGAACTTCGCCCAGACCGTCTGGGCGGTGCGCATGCGCTTCAGCGGCACGGCGGCCAGGCCCAGTTGCCACCACGCCTCCCGGTCATCGGCGTCCAGGGCCACCGTTTTACTCCAGTAGTGGAGGGCGGGTTTCCACTCCCGGCGCCGGGAATAGATGACGGCGAGCCCCCGGAAGGCGTCCGCCCACTCCGGCACGATCCGCGTCACTTTCTTGAGCAGCTTTACGGCCGTATAGGGATCCCCCACCCGGTCGTACCGGAGGGCCTGCTCGTAAAGGTCCAGATGGTTTGGCGGTAATGGCATAGTGTCTGATAAGGCGGTTCGCCGGGCTTCAGTCCGGCGTAATGTAACAAGACTTGGCAGATAGGGTTGGCCCTCAACCGTGACCGGCCCGTGGGCGTTTGCCTCCTATGTCCGCCAGCCCACTTACCGCCACCCTTCCCGACGTACGTTCCCTCAGCCAGGAGGAATTAACCTCCCAGCTCATCCTGTCGGGGGAGAAAAAGTTCCGTGCCAAGCAGATCTACGAATGGCTGTGGCAGAAAGGCGCCCGCAGTTTTGACGAGATGACCAACCTCTCCCTTCCCCTACGCGAGAAGCTCAAGGAACGGTATAGCTTGCCGGTCATCACCCTGGACAAAGCCCAGCGCAGCAGTGACGGCACCATCAAAAGTCGCTTCCGCCTCCACGACGGCCACCTCATCGAGTCGGTGCTCATCCCGGTGGCCGACGACGACCGCTTCACCGTCTGCGTTTCTAGCCAGGTCGGTTGTAGCCTCTCTTGCACCTTCTGCGCCACCGGCCGGATGCAGCGGCTCCGGAACCTCACCGCCGCCGAGATTTACGACCAGGTGTACCTCGTCAACGAGCAGTGCCTCGAAGCCTATGGCAAACCGCTCACCAACATCGTATACATGGGTATGGGCGAACCCTTGCTGGCCTTCCGGGAAGTGATCGGCAGTATCGATCGCATCACCAGCCACACCGGCCTGAACATGGCCCCCCGTCGCCTCACCGTCTCCACCGCCGGCATCGCCAAAATGATTCGCAAACTCGCCGATGAGGACACCAAAGTCAATCTAGCCCTCAGTCTCCACGCCGCTGACGATACCAAGCGCAACGAAATCATGCCGATCAACGAGTCTAATAACCTCGAAGCCCTGATCGAGAGCCTGGAGTATTTCTACGAGAAGGCCAAAAAACGGATCGGTTTCGAATACATCACGTTCCAGGACTTCAACGACGGCCTCGACGATGCCGAACGGCTCTACCAGATTTGCCAGCGGGTGCCCAGCATGGTCAACATTATCGAGTACAACCCCATTTCCAACGCCCCCTTCCGGAAGTCTACCGAGCACCGCATCGACGACTTCGCCCGCTACCTACGCGACCGGGGCGTAATGGTCACCGTACGCCGCAGCCGGGGGAAGGATATCGACGCCGCCTGCGGTCAGCTCGCGAATAAGGACTAATTCCTGCGCTCCGCCGCCCCCGCCAGTATCTTTTCCAACTCCTCCTGCTTGGCTTCGTCATCGATCAGGTAGATCGGCAAGACCGTTCGCTGCCCGTCGCTTAGCTCCAGGATCAGGTCGCGGACCGATGGCCGCTGAATGGACCGGATATCGGCCAGCCTGATTTGCTGCCGGCCGTTGAGCTGGTCGAGCGCGTAGGTCATCACGCCCCCCTCGATGGTTACGTAGCGATCGGGGGGCGTCTCTTGTCCACCGTGCCGGTAAGTAGCAAAAGCAACGGCGGCCGCCACCATCAGGTAAAGAATCCCCAGCCCGAGTTGCCACAGGTGACTGCGATCGTCTCCCGCCGTCCAGTACGTAGCGTACCGGTACAGCTCGTATACCCCGGCTACGACAAGCAGGATAGCGCCCAGGTAAAAGCTGAGATGCAGCCAGCGAGTGGTGCCGGGTTCGGGGTGGTCGGCGTGAAAGTGAAATTGGAGGGCCATTGGAGCGAAGATAGCGTGGCCCCGCCACTTTCCCCGCTGCGATCCTTACCGGATGAATACGATCTTGGCCACGGCGCTCCCCGAATCCTGCTGCTCGAAGTTGGTAGAACTTCCGCTGGAAGCGAATAGCAGGTACACCCCGGTCGTCACGCGCCGTCCGTTGTAGTCGTTGCCGTCCCAGATATAGCGGCCGCCGTTACTTAGCCCGTCGGTCACCAGTTTCCCGCTTAGATCGGTGATCTTTACTCGGGCGTTCACGGCCAATCCGTCAATGGCGATCGGGCCGAAATAGCCGGGCTCGACGGGGTTGGGAAAGACGATAAGGTCTTCGTTAAAGAGCGCGGTTGCCTGCGTGGCATCGCCCAGGTAACTGATCACGCCCAGTTCCGTTCCGAAGTAGACGGTCCCCGATTCCGGATCGATCGTAATGCTGCGCACGGTATTATCGAGCAGCGGGCTGTTGCCGCGGTTGAATTGCAGCAATTCTTCGTTGCCGGTCTCCGAAAGCAAGAAAGCACCGCTGTTGGTGCCCAGCCACTTCCGGTTGGCACCGTCGACGGCGATCGTGCGGACCTCTTCGTTGGCCAGCAGGTACGCTCCGAAGCCGTCGGCTTCGGTCTGCGGTAGCACTCCCGTGCAACCATCCGGGTCCGAGGGAGACGCATTGCAGTTGAACACCACGACTCCCTCGGCGGTCCCCACCCAGATCGATCCATCCTGGTCGATGGCAATGCTGCGGGTCTGGTTGGTAGGCAGCACGCTGTTTGCCATAGTGATGGTCCGGCACGGTGGATCGTCGCTGGGGTCCAGGGGCGTCCCGTTCGTGTCGATCACCGTCAGCCCCCCGTTGGCGCCACCACGGTGCACGACCCATACGTAACCGTTTGCATCTACGGCGATATCGATGGCGATATTCAGCCCGCAGTCCTGCCCCAAGGCCGCCCAGTCCCCTTCCGGGCTCCGCACGCTTACGATACCGTTGTTCTCGGCCCGGCTTACGGCGACATACGTGAACCCGGCGGCGTCGGTCGCGGCACCGGCCGCCCGGATACGCCCGGCACCGGCATCCGGAGCCAACTCGATGGTACTATTGGTTTCGTCGAATAAGGTGAAGGTGCCCGCTTCGTCCCGGGCAATCACGCCTTCGAAGAACGAGCTGAAGTAGTGGATCCGGTTCACGGGGTCGTAGTCCACGTCGATCACGGTAGCGAAATCGTCGTCTCCCCCGACCTGCCCGTCCGCACCCCGGAAGGCGGCGATCTCGTTCCGCCGGTATACTTCCCAGCTACCGTTCACGTAGCGAAAAACGCCGTCAAAGTCGAAGCTGGGCGATGTGTTTTCGTCGAGTCGGCCGGGTGCTACCCACAGGGAGGTCCCGTCGTGCAGAATCCGGTAGTTCGTGTCTTCCGGCGGGCCGGGATACCGGAGCCGGTTACAATTCCCGCCCAGGCCGTCGAGGTAGCTGATAATTTCGGCGTCGTCTCCGAACCAGATTCGCCCCCGCTCGTCCTCGATGGCATTGTTGAATTGAAAGGCACAGTCTCCGAGCCTGGAGACGTCGGCGGCCACCTCGGTAAGGGGATATACCGCGCGATCGGCGCAGTTGGTGGCGGTACAGCGGAAACCGGCTAGCAAGAAGTTCGGCCCGCCGCTGAGTTGGGCCAACCGGTGCTGCGCCACGGGTGCCCGGAAGTGTAGGGTGGTCGTATCTCCGTCTAGCCGGTACACGTCATTATCGACGCCGAAGTATAAACCATCCCGCCATACCTCGACGGTCGATGCGGTGTAATCGCCGGGCAATCCGAAGCCCGTGCTGAGAAGTTCCCAGCTACCGAAGTCGTTGATGTTGGTACCGGTGCGGGGTACCCGGTAGAGACCCTCCGGGGTGGCCGCGTAGAGGTGATCCCCGTACTCGGTCGCCGCGGAGACCTGCACGCCGGTAAAAGTGGTAAAGTTGAAAATCTCCTCGTCGAGGGAGAGGGAGGAAATGCCGTAGCCCGCCGCCAGGTACATCGTGTTGCCGTCGTCCGAGAAGGAAACGTCGTAGATGCGTTTGTCGCCGCTGAAATTGAAGTTATCGATCTGGGGCAGGGTAGAAAACCGCCCCTCATGCAGCAGGTCGATGGTGCTGTTTTCGTAAATGATGACCAGCGTTTCCGTTGGCTGGTGGTACTCCACGATGTTGATGCGTCCACCGGCCAGACCATCGGTGCGGGTAAGCGGAGTAAAGCTCAAATCTTCCTTATCGAGATAAAATATCGCCGCTCCGGTGGTGTAAATGATCGATTCCTCGCTCTGGGTCACGTACTGGCCCTGCGAGAAAGACTGCAGGCTACGCCACTGCCCGATGCTGTCGACCTGGCCCAGTATGCCGGTGAGGGGGAGAAAGAGGAAGAAGAGGAGCTGTTTGAGCATGGAGACAAAGATAACGTTCGCCGGTAGCGGATAGGCTTCCCTGGGCGACGGAGCGCGGGTGCAAAGGTTTCCAGTACGGGCTTAGTCGCCGGGTAGACCAACTCCTAGACGCCGGCCGCCGCGGATTCGTGGTTCCGTCCCGCCAGCGCGCGCTTCACCGGGACGGTTACCTATCTTTCGCGGCTCATCCCAACCGTCCACCCCCCCACCCCGAAGTATGCTGCCTGAATTCTCCCTGGGCGTAGTGCTCTTTTACCTCCCGGAAAAAGGGTACGGGTATCTCCGCCTGGAAGGGACGCGGGAGGAATTTCATTTCCGTAAACGCAACGTGGTGGGCCGCCCGCCGGGAAAAGGCGATCGCGTCCGCTTCAGCTTGCGGGAGGGGCGGCAGGGTTACTACGCGGACCAGGTTACGGCGGTGGGTATGGGTTGACCATCGCGGATAGCCCGCATTACCGGAGTAGCCCGGCGAACCGGCACCGTACCTTTGCCCCGCCAGACCAATCAGCATGCCCGAGCGTACCCTCCGCCTGATCACCACCACCGACGACCCGCGCCCCGTCTACGTCGCCGGAACTTTCAATAACTGGAACGCCCGCGACGAAAACTACCGCATGCTGCCCGGCAACGAGCCGGGTGCGTATACGTATACCTTCGTTTTCGGCGAGGAGGTAGCGTACCTGGAATACAAATACACCCGGGGGGGGTGGGAGGCCGTAGAGCTGGGAGCGGACGGTGCCAGTACGGAAAACCACAGCCGCTACGTCAGCGTACCGTGGGTGCTGCCGGATCACGTGGAGCGGTGGGCGAGCCCGGGCTTGCGCTTCAACCCCCACTATTTGCCGAAGATCGAGGTGATTCATGAAGCCTTCGAAATACCGGAGCTGATCCGAACGCGCCGGGTAGCCGCCCTGCTACCACACGATTATGCCACCTCCGGCAAACACTATCCCGTCCTGTACTTGCAGGACGGTCAGAACCTGTTCGACGACTACGCTCCCTACGGTAGCTGGGGGGTAGACAAGCGATTGGCCAACCTCGCCGAAAGCGGCATGGGAGACCTGATCGTCATTGCCATCGACCACGCCGAATCGGAGCGGGTAAGTGAATTTACCCCCTCCTTCCAGACCCGGCTCGGACGGGGCGACGGTCGCATGTACGTCCGCTTCCTGGCCGAAACCCTGAAACCCTATGTCGACCGCCACTTCCGTACCCGCCCGGAACCCCAGCATACCGGAATCGGCGGCAGTTCCCTCGGCGGGTTGATCAGTATTTACGCCGGGATCATGTACCCGGCGGTGTATCAGAAGCTGATGATTTTCAGCCCCAGCCTTTGGGTCACGCCGGAAATCCCCTTCCGGCTAATGAACCTCACCCATCAGTACGGGGGCAGAATCTATCTCTACGGGGGTGCCGCCGAGAGCAGTACCATGGTACCGAACATGGAACGGTTTCAGCAACAGATCCTGAAGCAACCCGGCGCTACCCGGCTGGACGTCCGGCTTGCGGTGGACCCTTTCGGGCAGCACAATGAAGCCCGGTGGGGCAGTGAGTTCCCCCTGGCCATTGAATGGCTTTTTTTCACCGCCTGAACCCGCCAATGAAAGCACGCCCCGTACTAAAAGACCCCATAAAGTTGTTCAGTACGTAGCCCGTTCGGCGGCCCAACCGTTCCGGGTGGTCTGTTTTGGTATTCTTGCTATCTTGTCCTCCTACCCCACAACTTATTTGACCTCCTGCTTTTGAAATTCGTTTACCTCCTCTTCCTTTCCAGCCTACTCAGCCTGCCCCTGGCGGCGGAAGCCCCCCTTTCGCAGGCCGAAGCCGAGCGCTATGCCCGCCAGATCATGGAACTGAGCCGGGAGGAAGTCGAACGACGGCTAAAGGAATTTGATGGCTCGCTGCTCGAATACCAGGTAGACGACGCGGTATTTCAACGCGTCGTCAACTACATCCGCAACTGGCCCATTTCCAGCGGCCGCGTACTGGGGCGTTCGGCACGCTTTTACCCGATCTTCGAGGAACAGCTGCAAGCGGCCGGCCTACCCCTGGAGTTAAAGCACCTGAGCGTGGTGGAAAGTGCCCTGCGGTCGTGGGCCGTCAGTCCGGTAGGGGCCGGCGGGCTCTGGCAGTTGATGCCGGGTACGGCCCGGGAACTCGGACTCATCGTCAACGGGGAGTTGGACGAGCGCCTCGACCCCTGGCTGGGATGCGCGGCCGGGCTCGAATACCTCCGGATGCAATACGAACGGTACGACGACTGGGCCCTGGCACTGGCCGCCTACAACTCCGGCCCCGGAAACGTCAACCGGGCCATCCGCCGCTCGGGAAGCCGGAATTACTGGACGCTCCGGCGCTATCTCCCCCGTGAAACCCGGCACTACGTTCCCAACTTTATCGCCGCGGTATTCCTGATGACCTACCACAACGACTATGGACTGGATGCCACCAAGCTGCCCCTGGACGAGCAGGTGACGGAACGGATCATCGTCGACCGTAAGCTAAGCCTCTACCGGGTGGCGCAGGTGACCGGCTTACGCCCCGAGGTCGTCATCGAAATGAATCCCCAGTACCTGCGGGGGTACTTGCCCGGGCTCCGCGGCGGGCATTCCCTGCAGTTGCCCTCCCGGGTCATGCCGGCGATGCGCACCTATCTCGAGACCCATCCCGCGAGCACTCCGGAACACGCGATCTACCTACCCTGGACCCACCCGCTTGCGGGCGATGGCGAACTGGATGGCGACCGCCACTACGTCCGGCGGGAGATTCCCGTGTGGGATGGCGATAGCACCGCCCTCCAGTTGGCCCAGCGCCACGGCCTTCCCGTGGACCGGCTGGTAGTGTGGAGCGACCGGGGACAGGCGGATTCCTTAACCGTCGGGGAGCTATTCACCTATTACGAGGTGAAAACCTACCAACCCTACGATACGCGGATCCCTAAATTCACCGAGCCGCTGGCTACCCTCGTCGCTCCGCCCATCCGGTCGGTCAGATCGCGGTCAGTCGACCTCCTTGCCGAATTGCCCGAAGCGGCATTTCCCGAAGCGCCCCGGAAGAAATGGTGGCAAGTGTTGTTCTCGTGGGTAAATCCCGCTTAAGGCTATTCACTCCGGTAGCCTTTCTCCTACGTGGGGCGCGCCCCAACCCTATAATTTATCGGTAGGTCTGTAGGTTGACCCGGAAAAGAGTGCGTGGAACACATCTATGCCGCAACATTATTGTTACTTTACCTCCCCCTTAATCGGGGAACGAACAAATCGATCATATGAAATTCAATTCGCAAGGTGACGAGGAAGTCACCTACGACGCCATTGTCGTCGGAACCGGCATCAGCGGAGGTTGGGCCGCGATGGAGCTGACGAAGAAAGGCCTCAAGACGCTGGTCCTGGAAAAGGGCAGGATGGTACAGCACGGCGACTACCCTACGGCCAACCTGGATACTTGGGACTTTGAGAACCTGGGCCGCGTTGCCGCGGAGGAAATCCAGGAGCACTACCCAAAACAAAACCGCACCGGATACACCGTATCCCAGCAAAGCAAACACTGGTTCGTAAAAGACAGCGAGCACCCCTATTCGGAGACGGAGCGCTTCGACTGGATGCGCGGTTATCACGTAGGCGGCCGCTCAATCATGTGGGGACGGCACAGTTACCGCTGGAGCGATCTCGACTTCCAGGCCAATGCCCGCGACGGAATCGCCACCCCCTGGCCCGTCGGCTACGCCGATATCGACCCCTGGTACACCTACGTGGAAACCTTCGCTGGCATTAGCGGGGAAAAACTCGGTCTATCCCAGCTTCCCGACGGAAACTTCCTCCCCATGATGCCCCTCAACTGCGTGGAAGACCAGGTGCGAAAGGGAGTTGCCGAGAACATGGGTGGCCGCGTGGTCACCGCCGGCCGGGTAGCTCACCTGACCGCCTACGACCCGAGCGTTCACCTGGGCACCCGCGGCGCCTGTCAATTCCGCAACCGCTGTATACGGGGTTGTCCTTACGGTGGTTACTTCAGCAGTGTGTCATCGACCATTCCCGTAGCACAGGAAACCGGTCTCATGACCCTGCGCCCTAACAGCTCGGTCTATAGCCTGATCTACGACAAGGAAAACAAGCGTGCCAAAGGTGTCCGCTTCCGCGATACCGAAACCGGTGAGGACCACGAAGCCTATTCCAAGGTAGTATTCCTCTGCGCTTCGGCCATTCCCAGCTCTTACATCGTCATGAATACGGAGCATGAGGAAGGCGTGACCATGGACACCAGCGGCGAACTCGGTGGTAACGTGATGGACCACCATTTCCGCGTCGGGGCCAACGGGGTTACGGATGATTTCGGCGATAAAATCGAAAAGGGCCGCAAACCGAACGGCGTCTACATTCCCCGCTACCAGAACCTGGGCGATCGGAACAGCAAAAAAGACTACTTACGCGGCTTCGGCTACCAGGGTGGTGCCGGACGCGGCGGCTGGGGCCACTTGGTCCGGGAGATGAACGTAAAGGTGGGCCCGGAGCTCAAAGACGCGCTGATCCGTCCCGGAAAGTGGAACATGGGCCTGACCGCCTTTGCCGAAACCTTGCCGGACACGAATAACCGGATGACGCTCGACCGAGACAAGCTTGATAAAGACGGCTTGCCCACCCTTAACTTCAACGCGAAGTGGGGGGAGAACGAATACGCCATGGTCGACGATATGATGAACGATGCCGCGGAGATGCTCGAAGCGGCCGGAATGAAGGACGTCAGCACCTACAACGCCCACTCTTACCCCGGCCTGGGCATCCACGAGATGGGTATGGCCCGTATGGGCAGTAGCCCCAGTAACAGCGTGGTCGATAAATACAACCGGCTCTGGGCCGCGCCCAACGTCTACATGACCGACGGCGCCTTCATGACCTCCGCCGCCTGCGTCAACCCCTCGCTGACGTACATGGCCTTTACGGCCCGGGCCGCCGATCATGCCGTCAACGAACTTAAAAAGATGAACATCTAAGAAGATGAAAAGAAGAGAATTACTGCGGTATACCGCTTACATCACCGGGATGGCCGTCAGCGGTCCCGTTGCCTCCGCCCTCTTAGCCGGCTGTAAGCGCGACGAGGCGGTGGCCGCCGGAGAGGCCGTCTACGAACCTTCCTTTTTCACGCAAGAAGAGTATGAGTTCATCTCGAAACTGGCCGACACCATGATTCCAACCACCGATACTCCGGGCGCCCTCGACGTGGGTGTACCCGAGGTGATCGACAAAATGGTGGGCCAGGTGTACGCGGAGGAATCGCGCTCGAAGTTCCGTGACGGCCTCACGGCACTCCGCGAACGCATGGATGCCGATGAAGCCGGTCCCTTCAATGGCATGGATTCGGAAAAATCACTGGTCTACCTACAGGACCAGGACCTCCACTACAAAAATCCGGATACCGACTGGGATACAATGCCGGAAGTCGATGGCTCCGCCCGGGATACCTACTTCGACCTCAAGTCGCAGATCGTCGGGGCCTGGTTCAACAGCGAACCGATCGGAACGGAGGTACTTGTCTATCTGCCCGTACCGGGGGAGTACATCCCCTGCGGCGACCTACAGGAACTGACCGGGGGTAAGGCCTGGGCTATTTAGCCCCCCGTATTGGCAATCTTATTCAAGCAAGGGGTAGCCCGACCACGCGTACGCTCTCGTTCCGAAGGTGGGGCTACCTCTTTTCATGTGTACTGCTTAGTCTCGATCTATGAAATTTAACTCCCAGGGCCGCGACGAGGTCACTTACGATGCTATTGTTATCGGTTCCGGCATCAGCGGGGGTTACGCCGCCATGGAACTCTGCAAAAAGGGCTACCGGGTACTGATGCTCGAGCGCGGACGCATGGTAGAGCACGGCGACTACCCCACCGCCAACCTGGATACCTGGGACCTGGGGATTCAGAATAAAGTCTCCCGCGAGGAAATTGTCGCCCATTACTACAAGCAGAACCGACTGAACTGGTGGGTCAACGAGGATAATAAACCCTGGATCGTCAAGGACGACGAGTACGACTACGACGAAATCCAGCGCTTCGACTGGATCCGGGGCCACCACCTCGGTGGACGGTCCATCATGTGGGGCAGGCAGTGTTACCGGTGGAGCGACCTGGACTTCGAGGCCAACCTTAAAGATGGAGTAGCCGTCGACTGGCCGATCCGTTACGCCGACATCGAACCCTGGTATTCCTACGTGGAAAAATTCGTTGGTATCCAGGGGAACAAGGACGGTCTTTCCCACCTCCCGGACGGAGAGTTCCTTCCGCCCTTCCAGCTGAACTGCGCGGAGGATCAGTTCAAGCAGGCGGTAGAGCGGACCTTCCCCGAGCGGAACGTGATCTCGGCCCGTACTGCCAACCTCACCCAGTATATCCCCGAACTGCACCACGGTACCCGCGGGCAGTGCCAGGCCCGGAATCGCTGCTGGCGCGGCTGCCCCTACGGCGGCTATTTCAGCAGCCTGTCTTCCACGATCCCCGTTGCCCAGGAAACCGGCAATCTGACCATCGTGGCCCACAGCATCGTCCATTCGCTAATCTTCGACGATGCTACCCAGCGCGTCACGGGGGTGAACGTGATCGACGCCGAAACCAAGGAAACGCGGGAGTATTTCAGTCAGGTAGTGTTCTGCAACGCCAGCACCATCGGCTCCACCGCGATTCTGCTCAACAGCAAATCCGAGCGCTTCCCGGACGGCCTCGGCAACGATAGCGGCGAGCTCGGCCACAACCTCATGGACCACCATTACGGTATGGGCGGATCGGGCGTTTTCGAGGGAATGGAGGATCAGTATTACAAAGGCAGGAAGCCCAATCGTGGCTTTTACATCCCCCGATTCCGGAACATCAACGAGGCAACCCGCCAGGACTTCCTGCGCGGCTACGGCTACCAGGGGGGCATCGATCGCGTCACGGACATGAACGCTCCACTCGGACCGGAATTCAAGAAGGCGATCAGCACCCCGGGGCCCTGGCGCTTTCAGGCGACCTGTTTCGGCGAATTGCTGCCCTACCACGATAACCGCGTATTCCTCAGCGAGGACAAAACCGACCAGTACGGCATTCCCACCCTCGTCTTCGACGCCGGACTCAAGGAAAACGAACGCAAGTTGCGCGAAGACGGCGTGAACGCCCTCGCCGAAATGATGGAGGCCGCCGGCTATAAGGATATAACGACCTACAATAGCCCGACCGCGGTGGGTGCGTGTATTCACGAGATGGGAACCGCCCGCATGGGCCGCGATCCACGCAGCAGTGTACTGAATCAGTGGAATCAGGTCCACGCCGTCCCCAACGTCTTCCTAACCGACGGTAGCTTCATGACCAGCTCCGGCACCCAAAATCCGTCGATAACGTATATGGCCATGACGGCCCGAGCGGTGGACTACCTGGACAAGGAACTGAAGAAGAACGGTACGATCTAACGCTCACCCGCTAAGGGTACGGTGTACGTCGGTGCGGGCGGCACGCAGGGCGGGGATGGTCGCGGCGAGGGCTCCTACCACGACCGCACCGATCAGCAGGTAAACCTCCCCGGGTAGGAAGATGAAGGACTGAAAATCATATCGGTAAGCCCGGGAAAAGTATCTCGCTACCAGGAGTAGCCCGAGGTGACTGGCCAGCAGCCCCAGCATGGCTCCGACCACGGCGGTGATCGTTCCTTCCAGCAGCAGCAGCCCGAACAGTTTACCCGGCCCGGCACCCAGGGTCCGAAGCAGGGCCAGTTCGCCCCGCCGACGATCCAGCGAACTATAAAGTCCGATGAAGATGCTCAGTATGCTCACCACCACCACTACGTAACCCAGCTGCCGGAGTACTTCCTCCCCCTGCCCCACTGTCGAGTACAACTCGGTCAACTGAATGCTCGGGGTAACGGCCTGCATCTCCGTATTCTCGTTGATGCTTCGCTGCATATTCAACCCGACTACGCTCGTCCCCTTGAACTTAAGCATCACGGAGGTGATCGATTCGTCGTCGTAGGCCGTCAATGGTGCGGTTACGTCGTACTCGCTTTCTTCCCCGTGGTCGTGATCGGCTCCCTCACCCTCCTCCGCGTGCTCGTGCGTATCGTGAACCGCCCACAGGCTTTCGGTCGGGGTGAGCAGCACGAGGTCGGCTACGGTTCCGGTGGGAGCCAGGATGCCCGTAACGGTAAAGGGCGCCGCGTCCCGGTGGGTCAGGTCGTCGTCCTCGACCAGGCCGTGGCTACTTTGGAAGGTATCCCCTACCCGGAGGCCCAGCTCCCGCGCTGCCGTCGCCCCGGCTACCACGTCCAGGGGCGCGGACCAAAGCTCCCCCGTCGCCACCCCGGCACCGTAAAGCTCCAGAAACTGCGGACGCGTACCGACGATCCGTCTTCCCCGGTAGCTATCGCCGAGGGAAAGGGGCACCGCCAGCTCGATGTAGGGATGCTCCGGATTTAGAAAGGGCTTGACCCCGGCCAGCGGCACGTTGCCCGTCGGCGAACTAATGTGGTACATGCTCGACATCATGAGCTGCAACGGGCTCCCCTTCGCCCCGACAACCAGGTCGATTCCCGCCAGGTTCCGGTCGAACTGCTGTTCCAGTTGCCAGCTCAGGAGCAGGATCAAACTGATCAGCCCGGCACCCAGGGCCGCCAGGATCAGGCTTAGCGCCGTGGTCCAGGGGCGGTAGATAAGGTTGCGGAGTGCTAAGCCGAATAGAGACAAGGCTAGATATTTTGCGTGGTGAGGGGCTCAATCGCTACGATCCGGGAGAAGTCGGTGCGTAGTCGGCCGTCGTGGGTGACCACCACCAGGGCGGCCCCGAGTTCGGCGGCCCGCTCCCGCAATAGCTGGCTTACCCGGTGGGCATTCGGGTCGTCCAGCGCACTGGTAGGTTCATCGGCCAGGATCAGCTTGGGCCGGTTCACTAAGGCGCGGGCGATCGTCACCCGTTGCTGCTCTCCCACGCTCAATTCCCGGGGCTTACGCTGAGCATACCGGCCGATCCCCAGGCTCTCGAGAACAGATAATAGGAAAGCCCGGTCTGGCGGCAGTCCGGCCATTTTGCGTGCCAGGGCCAGGTTCTCCGCCACGTTCAGGGCTTCTACGAAATAGGCCCGCTGCAAGACCAATCCAATATTCCTTCCCCGGAACCGGTCCAGGTCGCCGCTCCGCAAACTTCCGTAAACCGTCCCATCGAGCTCGACCCGCCCGGTCAGCGGCGACAGTATGCCCGCTAAAAGATGTAGCCAGGTCGACTTGCCCGACCCGCTAGGCCCCAACAGCAGCGCCCCCTCCCCCGCTTCCACCGAGAGATCGGGAAACGCAAACTCCGGAGCTCCGGCCCCGTACCGATACGACAGATCATGGGTAGTTAGCACGCCCCAAAAGTAAGCAACCTAAGCCACCCCACGAACCGCGAAGCCTCTCCCGACGAAGTCCTATACCGCGAACGCGAGGAGCGCTTACGTGAAGCCTCTATAGCGAGCAAAGCGAGCGCCCAAAAACCCCCCCACCCTCCCAAGCGTTACTACCCCAGTAAGCTATGCAAGACAAAACCGTACTCATCACAGGCGCCAACGACGGCATCGGCCGGGCTACCGCCGAACGGCTTGCCGAAAAAGGGTATCACCTGGTGCTGGCCTGCCGCGATGAGACGAAAGCCCAGCGTACCGCCGACGAATTGGTACGGCAGACGGGCAACGAGCTTATCGACACCATTCCTCTCGACCTGGCCGACCTGTCCAGCGTCCGGGCCGCTTCCGAATTGTTTCTGGCCGAACATCCCCGCTTGGACGTGCTGATCAACAACGCGGGCGTCTACAGTGACAAGTTGACCCTTACCCAGGATGGCTACGAACTGCAGTTCGGCGTCAACCATCTCGGGCATTTCCTGCTTACCCTCAACTTGCTTCCCGCCATGCAGTGTAGTAACCTCTGCACGCGGGTCATCAACGTTTCCAGTGCCCTGCACGCAAAGGCCGGCATCGATTTCGGCAATCTGCGCGGCGAGAGAGGGGCCCAGGCCTACGACGGCGGAAAGGCTTACGCCCAGAGCAAACTGGCCAATGTCCTCTTTACGAAAGAGCTCGATCGCCGCCACGGCACGGAGCTCACCACCAACTGCCTTCACCCGGGCGTAGTCGGCACTTCCCTGGCGAATAAGCACGGAAAACTACTGACCAAGACCATCTGGTCGCTCTACAAACCCTTCGCCCGGACTCCGAAGCGGGGCGCCGATACGAGCGTGTACCTGGCCTCCAGTCCGGAAGTCCGGGAGGTGAGCGGCCGGTATTTCAACCCTTCTCAGTGCCTCGTCAAACCCTCTCCCACCGCCTGCAACGAACAGCTGGCTGGTCGGCTATGGGACTACAGTGAAGAGGCCGTGCGGGATTATCTTCTCTAAACCTTGCTGGATAGTACCTTCGCGCCATGCCACTCGACCAACAGGACGTAGATACTTGGAAATACGACGAAGCCGGTAAACCGGTACCAGAAATGGAAAAGGAAATGTCTTTCGTGGACCACCTCGAAGAGCTGCGCTGGCATGTCATGCGGGCATTGATCGCGATCGTGGTAGCCGGCGTGGTGCTGTTCCTATTCAACGATTTTTACTTTACGTACGTACTGTACGGCCCCCTACGCCAGGATTTTATCAGCTACCGTATCTTCTGCGAGATATCGGACTTCCTGGGGACGGGGGCGGCCTTGTGTTTTCACCCGCCACAGGTGCTTGTCCAGGCCACCGAATTCGGCGAGCAGTTCATCACGGCGGTTAAAATGGCTTTCGTGGGCGGATTCGTACTCGCTTTCCCCTACGTATTTTACGAGATCTGGTCCTTCGTGCGACCGGGCCTCTACCCCGCCGAGCAACGGGCGACGCGCTGGGTCATTGTCATCTGTTCCTTTCTGTTCTTTATCGGCGTAGCCTTCGGTTTTTTCGTCGTGGCCCCTTTCGGCACGAACTTCCTTATGGGCTTCGAGGTCGGTGGCACGGTCAACCAGCCTAAGATGGCATCCGTTATCGGGTATATGGTCATGTTCACGCTCCCGGCGGCCCTCATTTTTGAACTCCCCGTACTTATCTACTTTCTGGCTAAATTCGGACTGGTGACCGCGGAAGCCATGCGGCAGTACCGCCGGCACAGCATTATCGGCATCCTGATCCTGTCCGCCGTACTGACCCCGCCCGACGTGGTCACGCAGATTTTGATCGCCGTGCCGTTGTACACCCTTTACGAAATCTCCATCTTCGTAGCCAAACGGGCGCAGCGGCAGTACGAAGCCTCCCTGCAGTAAGCATTGCGTTCCCGATAGCTATCGGAACGGGAGCAACGCAGCTAAAAATTATACTATGTTCATCATTCCACCTTATATCCGCTTCGCGCTTATCGCCGCCGGCATCATCGGCGGTACCGCCCTGTGGATTGCCTTCGGATTCTGGTACGGTTTCCCCTTCCTGCTGGCGGGCATCATCCTGCTGCTCGGATACATCTTTCTCGGCACCGTCGGTCCGGCCGCGAAAGCCGTCCAGATGCAGGACTTCAACCGTGGCGAGCAATTGCTCAACCTTACGCTCAAACCGGAATGGCTGTATAGTGCCAACCGCGCCTTCTACTACATGATGCGCGGCACCATCGCCCTGAGCCGTAAGGACCTCAACGCCGCCGAAGGCTACCTCAAGCAGGCCGACGCCATCGACGTACCCACCGCCAACGAAAAGGCCATGCTCAAGCTACAGCTAGCCCAGATCGAAGCCAACCGCCGCAACTTCGGTGCCGCCAAGAAGTACCTCAAGGCCGCCAAGGAAACCAACGTCAAGCTCCCCCAGATCACCGAACAGATCGACATGCTGGATACCGCCCTCAAGCAGTCGGGCCAAGCCAAGGCCGCCCAACGTATGGGTAAGGAAGGCCACCAGATGATGTCCCGCGGCGGCAAGCGGCGGCGGCCGAAGGGACGGTAGGGAGAAGGCTTTTTTATTCTTGATTTACGATTTAGGAATTTTGACCCGCTCCCTGGGCAGACGAGCTACCGCTCGGCGGACCAGGAAGCTAGCACTAGTCGTCTGCCCAGCGATAGCTGGTCCGCCGACGGATCGAAAAGACAGAGCCTTTCCTCCCACCCGCTCCCTGGGGAGACGAGCTACCGCTCGGCGGACCAGGGAGCTGAGGCTGGTCCGCCGACGGATCGAAAAGAAAAAGCTTCCCTGCCCAACCGAGATATCTCCTGACAGAGCCTTTCCTCCCACCCGCCCCCTGGGCAGACGAGCTACCGCTCGGCGGACCAGGAAGCTAGCACTAGTCGTCTGCCCAGCGATAGCTGGTCCACCGACGGATCGAAAAGAAAAAGCTTCCCTGCCCAACCGAGATATCTCCTGACAGAGCCTTTCCTCCCACCCGCCCCCTGGGCAGACGAGCTACCGCTCGGCGGACCAGGAAGCTAGCACTAGTCGTCTGCCCAGCGATAGCTGGTCCACCGACGGATCGAAAAGGAAAAGCTTCCCTGCCCAACCGAGATATCTCCTGACAGAGCCTCTCCTCCCACCCGCTCCCTGGGTCGACGAGCTACCGCTCGGCGGACCAGGGAGCTGAGGCTGGTCCGCCGACGGATCGAAAAGGAAAGCCCCTCCTCCCCAACCGAGATACCTCCTGACAGAGCCTTTCCTCCCACCCGCCCCCTGGGCAGACGAGCTACCGCTCGGCGGACCAGGGAGCTGAGGCTGGTCCGCCGACGGATCGAAAAGGAAAAGCTTCCCTGCCCAACCGAGATATCTCCTGACAGAGCCTTTCCTCCCACCCACCCCCTGGGCAGACGAGCTACCGCTCGGCGGACCAGGGAGCTAGCACTAGTCGTCTGCCCAGCGATAGCTGGTCCGCCGACGGATCGAAAAGAAAAAGCTTCCCTGCCCAACCGAGATACCTCCTGACAGAGAATACCCTTCCGACCCGCTCACGAGGCAGACGAGCTACCGCTCGGCGGACAAGAAGAGATACCGATTTGGCACTGTCGGTCGTCCGGAACGAGCGCAATGTTGTTAGACGGCTGGAATACCTGCGCTCCGTCGCAAAAGCCTACTTTGGTCGCCACGAGCGAAGCGAGCTACCCACCTTCCTACTTCGTACTTTATACATCAGACTTCGTACTTCTTCCCCCCGTGCTCTACCTACACATCCCCTTCTGCAAGCAGGCTTGTAGCTACTGCAACTTCCACTTCAGTACCAACCTGAAGCAGCGGGACGCGGTGGTGACGGCCATGGTGCGCGAGCTGGAAGTGCGCCGCGGGGAGCTACCAGCCGGAACGGTAGACACCATCTACTTCGGCGGGGGAACCCCTTCGATCCTGCGGCCCGACGAACTCGATCGCCTCTTCAACGCCATCCGGCGTGCGGGATACTGGGGCGGCCAGGAAGTTACGGAGATCACCCTGGAGGCCAATCCGGACGACCTGAATACCGAGACCATCGCCATGCTCGCCGACAGCCCGGTCAACCGGCTGAGTATCGGCATTCAGAGTTTCGACGAGGCGGATCTGCGCTTCATGAACCGGGCCCATGATGCCCGCGAGGCCCGTACGGCGGTGGAAAAAGTGGTGGCCGCCGGCTTCAACAACCTGAGCATCGACCTCATTTATGGCGCCCAGACCACTACGGACGCCACCTGGGCGGAAAATCTCCGCATCGCGACGCAGCTAGGTGTCAACCACATCGCCGCCTACGCGCTGACCGTCGAACCCCGCACCGCACTCGGTCATCGGGTGACCACTGGAGTGATTCCGGATACCGACGACGAAAAATTCACCCGCCACTTCGCCATGCTGATCGATCATCTCGGGGGGGCCGGCTTCGAACACTACGAAATTTCCAATTTCGCCCGCCCCGGTCACCGCAGCCGTCATAACAGCGGGTACTGGACCGGCACGCCCTACCTCGGCGTAGGTCCCGGCGCCCACAGCTTCGATGGCACGAACCGGAGACGGTGGAACGTGAGCAACAACGGCACCTACGTGCGGGCTTGGACGGATATTCAGTCAGCGACGGACTTCGAGACGGCCGGCCCGCTCCTCTTCGAAGAGGAATTGCTCACGGATCGCGACCGCTACAACGAGTACGTCATGACCGGGCTGCGCCGCACCGAGGGCATCGATCTGACCGATCTCGCCCTTCGCTTCGGCCGGGAGAAAGCCGATCACTTTGCCCGGGAAGCGGAACGTCACCTGACCGCCGGCACCCTCCACCAGGTGCCCCCGGGCGGTATCTTCCGATTGACGCGGAGCGGATTGGCGATGGCCGACGGGATCGCCGCCGATACCTTTGCCTAGCGAAACAGGATGTAGCGAACGGCGAGTGCACCGTGACCCGCACCGAAAGCCCGGATGTCATCGTCCAGTTTTCGCCCGACGAACAGCGTTGGTACCCAATCGAGCGAGAG
Source organism: Neolewinella xylanilytica (assembly GCF_002934605.1). Lineage (GTDB taxonomy): Bacteria > Bacteroidota > Bacteroidia > Chitinophagales > Saprospiraceae > Neolewinella > Neolewinella xylanilytica. The sequence continues at coordinate 182,059 of NZ_PTJC01000006.1, read as the reverse complement.
GGTGACCGGGGCACCGTAAAAGGTGTACTGTAAGCCGAGATACCCGGACAGTCCCAGGGTCACCGAGTTTTCCACAGTGCGGTCGTAATTCCAGAACTGTAGTCCGGCCCCGCCGCCGTAGTACCATTGCAGGCCGTAAACCTGCGCGATATCGGTATGTACCTGATACGCGCCATTAATGCTGAACCAGCCGTACTCCCCGTAGTTCCGGATCCCGGCGTACACTTCGAGGGCACTGGTACGGGAAAGAAAGTTTTTATAGGAAACGGATAGCGGGGATCCCAACCGCACACCCAGGGCGGAACCGAAGTCCTGGGCCTGAGCACCGGAGGTGAAAAAACCGCAGAGAGCAAAGAAAAGCAGGCACCGAAGCGTAGTCATGAGACGGGTGGTTGATGGGCGCACGCCCGAATACGATCGGTCAGTAAGGTACGGAGTATGCGCCGACGGAACAGGCAAAGCCCTACCGTCGACGCAATTCACACCGTAGAAATATCGTAGCGGCTTCCAGCGTAATGCTAGGGGCGACCGAGAACGTAGCGCACGGCCAGGGCGCCGTAGCCCCCGCCAAAGGAATTAAATGCACCGTAGGAGGAACTACCAAAGAAGTAGGTGGGTACCCAGTCGATGCTTGCCGTCACCGGGGTGTCGGCAAAGGTGTACTGCAGGCCCAGATACCCGGACACGCTGAAGGTAGTACTGCCCGAAGCATCGAAGTCGTAGCTCCAGAACTGGGCCCCGGCGCCCCCGCCGTAGTACCACTGCAGACCTTCCAGCTCGGCAATGTCGTTGTGAACCTGATAGGCACCATTGATGCTGATCCAGTTCGCGACACCACTATAACTGCGAAAGCCGACGTAGGCCTCGAGGGCGTTCGTCTCGGTGATGAAGGTCTTGTAACTGACCGAGAAGGGATAGCCCAGCCGCACGCCCGCCGCCGACTTGAAGTCCTGAGCGGAAGCGGTATGGGAAAAAACGGCAAGGAATACAAAGAGGAGTGTAAGGCGAATGTGGTTCATAGTGTAGGTTGTGTATGTCCCTTTCATACCACCATCCGCTCCAACGTTACCAGAAGGGAGAGAAAAAATTTTGGTGGCTAAAAAAGATAGCGCACCGCCACGGCTCCCGACGACACGCTCAAATTGTGAAAGCCATCGTCCCGCTGGGTACCGAGATAGATCGTCGGCCGCCAGTCGACGCTGATGGTCAGGGGCACGTCCGGAATAAGATATTCGAGTCCCAGGTAACCGGAAAGACTCACCGTGGCCGACCCACGCTCGTAGTTGTCGTAACTCCATAACTGAACACCGGCGCCGCCACCGTAGTACCACTGTAGCCCGCGCACGTCCGGAAAGTCGCGGTGAATCTGGTAGGCCCCGTTCAGACTGAAGGCCCGATAACGTCGCCATCCCCGCCAGCCGGCGTACAATTCGACGGCATCGGTGTAATTGATGAATTTTTTATAACTGACGGACAGCGGGTAGCCGAACCGCAAGCCAACCGCACGATCGTACTGCTGGGCGTGGGTAACCGCGGTGATGGAAAAGAAAAGGCCAATAATCAAATAGCAGCGTGTCAAATTCATAGAATCGTACCAATGATGAGCAGTCTATAAAGCAATAGTGCCAAACTTATTGCCAGGCCGATACTCAAAATTGTCGCCCACATCACGACCCGCCGGCTGGCCCTTACTTCGCGTTGGTATTGCTCTTGGTATACGCTGCGTAGTAGCGAGGAAGCAGCAGGAAGGGGCATCTCTTGCACGGGGTGATTTTCCCCTGCGGCCGTCGGGTGAAGGGAGGGATCCTCTTGCAAATCGGGTAAATCCGGGTGCCGCTTCACCGTAGCGGCCGTGGTAATCAAACAAATAGCAGTCATTCCGTAAGCTGTTGTTCGCCAGCAAATTAGCGGAGACTATGACCGGGGTAAAAACGGCTAGATATGCGTGCGGTAATTCTCGACGAATAACCCGTACCGCGCCCCCGATCAGTAAGGTGATGGTTTCTCCGATGTCCGCTGACGCCAAAATCGGTCGAAGGGCTGAATCGGCTTGCTGTATCGATAAATCGTCGTGCCGTATTCCCGGGCGTACGGGTTGTCTACGCGGCCTACCTGCCTTACTTCGGAGAACCAGTCATCCAGGTCGGAAGCCGGCTCGTCATTGACGTAGTACAGGGCGGTCAGCGGCTCCGGTATGGAATCCGGCAGCCAGAAATTGAAGGCATCGCTGAAGGATATCGGTTCGGGGATTCCATTTTGGCCTGCCACCTGCAGCAGCGCGCCCGCCTGACCGTAATTCTCACAGTATAGAGCGGTATGCAGGGGGTCCGGTTCCAACGCGTAAGCGGCGACCAGTTCGGCCTTTAACTCCGGCCACCCCAATTGATCGGCGTAATCCTGCGGAAGGGCGTGGATCTTCCCGTCTTCCCAGCGCCGACCGGGCACCAGACCGAAGTCCCGCTCCAGCACCTGGAAGTAACTGATCAGTTCATTCTTCCCGACGATCGGCAACCCGAACGGTAACACGGGAAGGTTAAGCGCGACGATCAGCACGGGCAGTAGCCACCGCCAGCAGGTTTGCGGCAATGAGCGTTCCCACCACACCGCCCCGGCCGCCAGAAGTGCCGGGAACAAGCCCATGGCGTAATAGCTTTTACCCCGGAGTACCAGCAGCGCTCCCAAGGTAAAGAGCACCGCTACGGCCACGACCCGGTGGCGACGAAGCAGGTACACCAATCCGGGCACCAGCAGGAGCGATCCGGCAAAGGCCATCATCAGTTGATCGGTGAGGATGCTCAGGCGATCGACGTGAACCAGCTGTTTTCGGCTCAGCGCCTCCAGATGCCCTGCGACCGCCCAATCGTTGGAGGCCTGCCAGAGCAGGTTCGGCGTCCAGAGCAACAGGGCGATTAGCGCACCGATGTGCAAATAGGGTTCGCGAAAAGCCGCCGGCCGGAACAGCAGCAATCCGACCAGCAGCCCGCCCACCAGCAGCAGCACCAGGTATTTGGTCAGCAGGGCCAGCCCGACAACGATCCCGAGCAGGAGCAGATAGCGGCGGTTGTCGGTATTCAGGTACCGAAGGATCAGCAGCGTAAGGACCGTCCACCATAGCAAGTCGAGATGCACCGGCTGGAACAGGTGGAAGGTGCGTAACGTGGCCGGCAGCACGACCGCGGTAGCGCAGGCCAGGATAGTGGCAAAGCCCCCGCCCCGCATTTCCCGCACGATGGCGGCCACCAGCCAAACGAATACCCCGCTCAGGAGGGCCGGCAGCAACTTGACAGCGAATACACTGCTACCGATCGTGATCCGCACCAATCCGGCCAGCCAGCCGATCAGCGGGGGCACCGACGGGTAGCCCCAGGCGGGATGATAGCCCAGCGCGAAGTACAGCAGCTCGTCCCGGTGGTAGGACAGCGTAGTGGCCGCATAAAGGTGCAGGCCAATAGCCAGCAGGGCGAGAGCAAAAATACAGACGGAGGTGAAGTGCCTTGGTTGTCCCATTAAAAGAAATAGACGATAAGCGTATAGAGGGCGATCAAAATCAGCACCCACGTCACGATCCGCCAACGGCGATCCGCCGCCATCTCCAGCGCGAGCTGCTCCCGGAATTTCACTCTCTCGGCGAGCTGGGCCTGCCGCTCGAATCCGGCCCGGTGCTTCCATTTCCTTTCCCCCTCCCCCAGGAACGAGCGATTGTTGCGCAGGGCCGCATTCCGTTTGATTGCTGCATTGGCCGCACTGGCCGATCCGCCGAAGCCCATGATTTTGGGAATTTGATCGGGTACAACATCGGTCGATACGGAGGTGCCGGTGAGTTTTCCCGATAAACTTCAGCGAATAGTCGACGGAAAAGATCAATCCGCCGTGTGCAATCCACCCGATCCGTTCATCTACCTGCCAAAGCACACTTCAGATGGCCTACACTCCCCTACGCATCTCCATTTCCGAACCCTGCCACGAAGACTGGGACCGCATGACCCCGCTGGGCGACAACCGCCGCCACTGCGCCAGCTGCGAGAAGGCCGTCACCGACTTCAGCTGGATGACCGACCGGGAGATCCACCAGTACCTGGCCGTGGCGGGCAACAAGCTTTGCGGCCGCTTCCGCCGCGATCAGCTGGACCGGCCGGTGCGGGCCCACGTGAAGCCGTCGACGGGGTGGCGGGCGGCGGCGGCCGCCGGGGGTTTACTGCTGAGCGCGGGGGCGGCGGCGCAGGTGCCGGGGGCGGACGTACCTAAAGACCAGGAACCGGCCTACACCGAGCTGAGCGAGATCATCAACGGGGACGTGGAACGGGAAGCACGGATGAAGGGGACATTCCGGGGGGTGGTGACGGATGAGGAAGGAGCGCCGCTAATCGGGGTCACCATACTGATCAAGGGTACTACTACGGGCACGGTCACTGATTTTGACGGGGGATTCGAACTGACGGTGAAGGCCGGGCAGGTACTCCAGCTCACGTACATAGGTTACGAAGACCTGGATTACCCCGTTGAGCGAGATGACTCGGGATTTGAAGCGCCAAAAATGCTGGAGGTAAAAATGTCGGATCAAGCACTGGCGGGAGAAATAATCATAGTTGGCGCATGCTACGTCGACTATTCAGAACCCGACACCGCCTTTTTTGCCTTTTCCCAGCGCGATACGGTCGCCGTCAAGGAAAAAACCGCTCCCGGCATCAACGTCTCCCCCAACCCCTTCACCGATCGCCTGAACGTCGCGTTCCCCGCCGAAGTGGCCGGTACGCTATCCGCCCAGCTGTGGCACGTCAACGGGCAGATGATCCGCAAATGGCAACCCCAACAGCACGAAGCCGGGCGGGCGCGGATCGAGCTTCCGCTGGGCGACACCCCCCTCGTCCCCGGCCACTACATCCTGCGACTGACCGACCAGGACGGCAACGTCACCAGCCAGATCGTCCTGCACCAGTGAACACGATATACGCGTAGGGAGGTATAGTGAATATGTCCACCTCCGCCACCCGCATCCTGCGCGAGCGTATCGTGCTCATCTTCGACTTCGACGATACCCTCGGTCCGAGTACCACGAAAACCTACTTCGACCACTTAGGCATACCCTACGCTGATTTCGCCGCCCGCCTCGAAAAGCGACAGGAGGACATGTGGCAGTACCCCCTGGCCAAGGCCGACCTACTGCGGGAATATTCCCACCGGGAGGACAGCCCCATCACCCGGAAGTCAATGGAAGCCTTCGGGCGGAAGTTCCCGCTATTTCCCGGGGCCGATCAGCTGGTGGATTGCCTCAAAAAGTACGCCGCCGACCGGGACGAGGACGTCCGGCTGGAATTCGTGCTCCTCACCGCCGGCTTCAAGACCATCCCGGAAAGCTCGGTCATCGGCGAGCAGTTCGACCGGGTGTACGGGGGCGAGCTGGAGTTCGACCACGACGGCCGCGTGCTGAGTGCCCGCCGCGTGATCAGTCACGTCGACAAGGTGCACTACATCAAGCAACTGGTGGAGGGGCTGGACCTCGACAAAGCCAGTGAGCTGGAAAACACCTACATCGATCACGATCCGAAGAACAACTACGTGCCGATGGCGCAGGTGGTGTACGTCGGCGACGGCAGCAGCGATATGTCCGCCTTCCAAGTCGTGGAGAACGGCGGCGGGGTAGCCGTGGCCATCAATCCGGAAGGGGACGATTGGGAGAACTACAACAACATGAGCCGCGGCCGGCGGGTCCACAACCTGGAAGACGCCGACTACCGGGAAGACAGCGACCTGGTGCAGACGCTGAAGCTCGCCATCGACATGATGATCGCCCGGATCAAACTGTTGCGGCTGGGGGCGGACGACTAGGTAAGCGGAGTTTGTATATTCGGTCGACTACAATACGATCGTGCGCTACTACCCCGCCCTCCTCAGCCTGCTCCTGCTACTCTCCTGTTCCGCGGAAGAAAGGAAGGGCCTACTCACGCTGCAATCCGGCGAGAAGCTCGTCCTGATTGGCAATAACCTGTGCAGCCGCATGGCCTACTTCGGTCACTTCGAAACGGCCGTGTACCAGCAGTACCCCGACGCCGATCTGACGATCCGGAATATGTGCGACCCCGGGAACACTCCCGGCTTCCGGCCCCACGCCAGCCGGGCCGATCCCTGGGCCTTTCCCGGCGCCGAGGCCTTCAACCCCGACGTCAATCGCCCGACGGGCAGCCAGGGCTTCTTTCCCACCGAAGACGAGTGGCTCGACACCCTCGACGCCGACGTGGTAATCGCCTTCTTCGGCCTCAACGAAAGCTACGCGGGCCGGGCAGGAGAAACCAACTTCGCGCTGGAACTGGACAGCTTTCTACGGCACTCGCAGCAACAGCTCTACAACGAGGAAAGCCCGCCCCGCCTGGTACTGGTCGGCCCCCTGGCCTACGAAGATGCCTCCGAACTGGGACTACCCGACGGCCACGCGGAAAACGAGCGGCTGGAACGCTACGCCGGCATCATGGCCGACATCGCCGAGGACAACGGCGTTCCCTTCGTCGACCTGTACGGCCCCTCGCTGGAGTGGAGGGACGCGGACGAGCGCCTGACCTCGGACGGCATCTCGCTCACCGACGCAGGCTACCGCCGCTTGGCTAACCATCTCACCGAGAAACTCTTCGGCAGCAGCCCGACAACCGACGATCCGGAACTGCTCGCCCGCGTCAACGAAAAGAACCGCTTCTGGCTGCTCGACTTCAAGATGCCCAATGGCGTGCATGCCTACGGCCGCCGCTACGACCCCTACGGACCGGACAATTATCCCTACGAAAAGGAGAAGGTGCGGCAAATGACCGCCAACCGCGATACCGCCATCTTCGCTTATCTGGACGGCGACACTTACGACCTGGCCGCCGCCGACGCCCGCACCCGCCCCCTGCCCGCGGTACAGACCAACTATGCGGTCGAACCGGCCGACTCCGTCGAGTATCGCTACGGCGAGGAGGCCCTGGCCACCTTTACCGTCGCCCCCGGTTTCAAAATAGAGCTGTTCGCCTCCGAACGGGAGTTCCCCGAACTGGCTAACCCCTGCCAGATGAACTGGGACGACCGCGGCCGCCTCTGGGTCAGCCTCATGCCCAGCTACCCGCACTATAAACCCGGCGACGAGCTGCCCAACGATAAACTGATCATCCTGGAGGATACCGACGATGACGGCAAAGCGGACGAACTGAAGGTCTGGGCCGACAGCCTCCACCTGCCCGTCGGCTTCGAATTCGCCAACGGCGGGGTGTACGTCTCCCAGGGTACTAACCTGATGTTCCTGGAGGATACCGACGGCGACGACCGGGCCGACCGCCGCGAGATCGTCCTCAGCGGCTTCGACGACCACGATACCCACCACAACATCAGCGCCTACGAGGCCGACCCCGGCGGCGGCATCTACATGGGCGAGGGCATCTTCCTGCACACCAACGTCGAAACCCCCTACGGCCCCGTGCGCGGCACCAACGGCGGCTTTTACCGCTACAACCCCGCCCGTGGCCACCTGGAGCGCACCGCCCAGATCCCGATCCCGAACCCCTGGGGCATCATCTTCGACGCCTGGGGCCAGCCCATTTTCGCCCACACCAGCGGCACCCAGGTACGCTGGATGCTGCCCTCCACCATCCAACCGGTCTATGGCGTGCAGGCCCCGATGGCCGACGACCTCATCGAGGAAGCCCACCGCGTCCGCCCCACCTCCGGCCTGGAGATCGTTTCCAGCCGCCACTTCCCCGACGAGATGCAGGGCGATCTCCTCATCAACAATACCATCGGCTTCCTGGGCACCAAGCAGCACCGGCTGTTCGATAAGGGCACCGGCTTCGACAGCCGCTGGCGGCAGGACCTGGTCACCAGCACCGACCCGAATTTCCGGCCCGTCGACATGGAGTTCGCGCCCGACGGCAGCCTCTACCTGGTGGACTGGCACAACGTCCTCGTCGGCCACATGCAGCACAACGCCCGCGACCCCCTGCGCGACCACGTCCACGGTCGCATCTACCGCATCACCTACCCGGAACGGCCGCTCGTGCCGGTGCCCGAAGTTGCCGATGCCCCCATCGAAACCCTCCTCGACAACCTGCAACTTCCCGAATACCGCACGCGCTACCGGAGTCGGCGGGTACTCCGCAACCGGGATACGGACGAGGTCATGGCGGCGGTGCGCAGGTGGATAGCTAACCAGGACAGTACAGCCAATTCGTACGAGACGTACCTGCGGGAGGCCCTCTACGTAACCTGGGGAGCCAACCGGATCGACCTGGATATCCTGAACGCCGCCAGCCGGGCCGATGACTACCGCCTGCGCGCCGCGGCGGCGCGGGTAGTGCGCTACCTCGGCTACCAACTCGACGACGAAGCGGAGCGGCTGACCGCTTTCGCCCAGGACGAGCATCCGCGGGTCCGCATGGAAGCGATCGTGGCCGCCAGCTGGTTACCCGCCGAACGGGGCGAAGGGATCCTGGCCGCCGCGGAAAGCTCCGACCTGGTCGATTTCGACCGGGAGGTACTGCTGAACGCCCGCGCCCATATGCGGGGACAGGCCTACGAGCCCCCCGCCGCCGCGGTGACCGACGAACCGGATAGTCCGCTGGCCCGCGCCTACGCCCTCGGGGAGGAGATCTTCGCGCGGGAGGCGTACTGCGAAACCTGCCACCAGGCCGACGGGCGCGGCCTGGACGCCACCGGTTACCCGCCATTAGCCGGCTCGCCTTGGGTGACGGGCGACAAGCAGCGCCTGATCAAACTGGTGATGCACGGGCTGTACGGTCCGCTGGAGGTGAACGGTAAGCCCTACGATGGCCAGGTGCCCATGACGGCGTACGGCGGCCTGATGAGCAACGAGGAAATGGCCGCGGTGCTGACCTACGTCCGCAACGCCTTCGGCAACGAGGCCTCGATGGTCACGCCCGAGGAGGTAGACCAGGTCCGCGCGGTGACGGCGGAGCGCAAGGGCATGTACCGGGCCGAAGAATTACTGGAAGAGCACCCCTTCCCGGAAGAAGTAAAGAAGTGAAATGACAGGCATGAAGTGTAGCTACCAGATTGGCATCCTATTTATCTGTTGCTTTTTCTCCTGCGCTCCGGCGCAAAAAGAAAGCCCGGACGCAGCGGAGGACGCCCCGAAGATCGTCTTCGTAACGGGCGACGAGGAATACCGCTCCGAGGAATCCATGCCGATGCTGGCGGCCATCCTGGAGCGGGAACTGGGCGCGGAAACGGTGGTCGGCTACAGCCTGGACAGCAGCGGCGTCATCGACCCGAACAACGTGTACCACATCAGTAAGCTGGACGAACTGGCGGACGCCGACCTGCTGGTGCTCTTCACCCGCTTCCGGCAGCTGCCCGCGGAGATGGCCGCCAAGATCACCGACTACGCCGAAAGCGGCCGCCCATTGGTGGGTTTCCGGACGAGCACCCACGCTTTCCGCTACACCGAGGAAGAGGATAGCGCCCTGATGCACCTCAACGATGAATGGCCCACCCGGGTATTCGGGCAGCAGTGGATCACCCACCACGGCCACTTCGAGGACGGGCACGGGCGGCTGACGGAGGTGACCTTGGTGGACGATCAAGCGGATAATCCCATCCTCAATGGCGTGGAGCCCTTCGAGGCCTACTCCTGGCTGTACCACGTGGACGGCGGCGACTGGCAACTGGCCGGCGACAGCGAGCCGCTGCTCATGGGGCACAGCCTCCGCTCAAACCACGAGGAGGCCGGCCGGCTGGACGAATTCCCGCTCGACAATCCGGTGGCGTGGACCAAAACCTACACCGGGGCAAGCGGCCAACCGGCTCGGGTCTTCTTCACTACCCTCGGCCATCCCTTCGATTTTAAGGAGGAAAGCATGCGCAAGCTGGCCCTAAACGGCATTTACTGGGCCCTGGGGCGGGAAGGCGATATACCGGCGGGGGGCGTGAAGGCGGACTTTGCCACACCCTACGCGCCGAATAATTCCGGTTTCGGGGAGCTGTACAAACCGGGCGTCCGCCCCGCCAGCCGCTAGTCGATGGAGGAGATTACGTCGGTATACCGCGCGCTGGATAAAGCCGGCCTCTGGACCCGCCGCCGTACCCTGAAGCGCGGGGAATACCTGATGCTCCACGGCCACCACGACCGGGACCTCTACTACGTGGAAAGCGGCACCCTGGTCGCGACGGCGATCATCGGCGGGGAGGAACAGTGTATGCGCTTCGGCTACACGGGTGATATCGTGGCAGCCATTGATACCCACCTTGGCGGGGGTGCCTCCACTTTCGGCATTAAGGCATTGCGGAAGAGTGAACTGCGGATCGCGAGCTACAGCGATTATCGCGCCTTCATGCAGGCCGACCCGGAACGACGGCTGGCGTGGGAACGGTCGATGGAGTGGCTCATCCAGGGCCTGCTGGAACGGGAGATCGACCTGCTGACCCCTGGCCCGGAAGAGCGCTACCAGCGCGTGCTGGCCCGTAGTCCCCGACTTTTCCAGGAAGTACCGGCGAAGTACATCGCCAACTACCTGCGCATGACGCCGGAAACCCTGTCGCGCATTAAAAAGGACGCCGGGTAAATCTTGCGTTCGATCAAGATCGGCGTGGCATGCACCTCCTAATTTTGTAAGCATGAAAGCAAGATCAGCCACCGAACTCCTGGACCGACTGGAACAGCGGCTCCGCCAGAACATCACCCTCGCCTATGCGCTGCGGGAGCTCTCCGATACCGCACTGCGCAAGCGTCCGGCACCGGAGGCCTGGTGCGCCCTGGAAGCCGTCGAGCACGTCAACATCTGGAACGCCGACTACCTGGACCGGCTGGCCGTAGCCCTCGACCGGCACGGCACCTCCCCCGCCCCCACCTTTGCCAGCTCCCGCATCGGTAATTTCTTTGTGGGGTCGGTCAAACCCGGTCCGAAAACGCGCAAGATTCCCACGCTCAAGCGCCTCAATCCCGTACACCGCGATCTGGACCACGCCGTTCTGGACAACTGGCTACGGCAGGCGGAGCTACAGGAACGAATACTCCGTAAGGCCCGCACCGCCGACCTAAACCGGATACGGATCAAGACCGCGCTCACCTCGTTGATCAAAATGCGGCTGGGCGATGTATTGCGCATGATGGTGTACCACGACTGGCGCCACCTGGAACAGGCCTGCCGCGCGGCGGGGGTGCGGGTGGACAGGCGCGTGGAAGCTTAGAAGGGAAGTTTTTCCCTTTGTCGCTTGCAAGGTTAGTTCGTTTATACCTACCTTTGCATCCGCTTAAACCGGGAACGCCCGGCAAACGGCAAATGGTGCGGTAGCTCAGTTGGTAGAGCAATGGACTGAAAATCCATGTGTCGGCGGTTCGATTCCGCCCCACACCACATGATTCTTAGCGTTCACCATCATCATATCGTCTTTTCTCGCCCCGTCGGCGAGCGGTAGGCCGGTACGCTAAACTTTACCATCAACAAACCTATTGCTCAGAGGTCCGCCGGAAATAACCGGCGGGCCTCTTTGCGTTTTATCGCTTTCCCATCATGAAGACACCCCCACTACGGATTGCCGTTCAGAAATCAGGCCGCCTGCTCGACGAATCGATCGACCTCCTAAAGGAATGCGGCATCAAGATCGACAACGGACGCGACCAGCTAAAGGCACCCGCTCGCAACTTCAACGCCGAGGTCCTTTACCTGCGCAACAGCGATATCCCGCAGTACATCCAGGACGGGGTGGCCGACATCGGCATCATCGGCGAAAACACCCTGATCGAGAAGCGGAAGGAAGCAGAAGTGGTGCAGAAGCTCGGTTTCAGCAAATGCCGCCTGAGCCTGGCCACCCCCCGGGGGGTCGACTATACGGGACCGGAGTACTTGCAGGGCCGTCGCATCGCCACCAGCTACCCGAATAGCCTGCAGGCCTTTCTCGACGAAAAGAACATCGACGCCGAGATCCACGAAATCAGCGGCTCGGTGGAGATCGCCCCGAATATCGGGCTGGCCGACGCCATCTGCGATCTGGTTTCTACCGGCAGCACCCTGTTCAAAAACGGACTGGAGGAGCAGGACGTGATCCTACAGTCGGAGGCGGTCATTGCCGCCAGTCCGCGGATCGACGCCGCGCGCCGGGAGATCCTGGACAAGCTGGTATTTCGCGTGAAGTCCGTCCTGGCGGCCCGCAACCAGAAGTACCTGCTTATGAACGTCCCGAATCACAGCATCGAGGAAGTAACGAAGATGCTACCGGGCATGCGTTCCCCTACCGTACTGCCACTTGCAGAAAAGGGTTGGTCGAGCGTGCATACCGTCATTAGCGAAGATCGATTCTGGGACATTATCGACCGACTACGGGACGCGGGTGCGGAGGGCATCCTTATCGTGCCGATTGCTAAAATGATCATGTGATGAAGGTATACGAGAATCCCGATCGCGAACGCTGGAAGGCACTGTGCCAGCGCCCCGCCAACGACCTGACCAACCTGGATCAGACCGTCCGCACGGTGATGGACCGGGTGCGGGACGAGGGCGACGCCGCCCTGCGCGATTACACCGCCCGCTTCGACGGCGTGGAGCTGGACGACTTCGCCGTAACGCCGCGGATGATCGCCGCGGCAAAGGCCCGCCTGCCCGTCGCATTGCGGGAAGCCATCCAGACGGCCAAGCAAAATATCGAAACCTTTCACCGGAAACAAGCGGTGCCAGTAGAAGAGATCGAAACCATGCCCGGGGTCCGTTGCTGGCGGGAGAGCCGCGGCATCGACCGGGTGGGGCTGTACATACCCGGTGGCACCGCCCCGCTCTTTAGCACGGTGCTCATGCTGGCGGTACCGGCGGCACTGGCGGGTTGCAAGGAAATCATCCTCTGCTCGCCGCCTAATGCAAACGGCGTCATTCACCCGGCCATCCTCTATACGGCTGAACTATGCGGGGTAACGAAGATCTTCCGGATTGGGGGTTCTCAGGCCATTGCCGCCATGACCTACGGAACGGAAACGGTACCGAAAGTTTACAAGATTTTCGGACCGGGGAATGCCTATGTAACCGTCGCCAAGCAACTTGCCTCGTTGGAGGGCCTGTCCATCGACATGCCGGCCGGACCGAGCGAAGTGCTGGTTTGCGCGGACGCAGGAGCAACGAACAGTCACGTGGCCGCCGACCTGCTCAGCCAAGCCGAACACGGCCACGACAGCCAGGTGGTGCTGATTACCGACACGAAAGCGAAAGCGGTGGCGATCCGGGAAGAAGTTATGCGCCAACTGGCCGAACTCCCACGGGAGGCTCTGGCCTCCGAAAGTATCGACAACAGCTTGGCCCTGATCTTTCCGAACTGGGGAGATGCCGTGGAATACGTCAATGCTTACGCCCCCGAGCACCTCATTCTCTGCATGGAGAACGCCCGGGAGTTCGCCGCGGGGGTTCGTAACGCGGGTTCGGTCTTCCTCGGTTACCATACCCCCGAAAGCGTGGGCGATTACGCGAGTGGGACCAACCACACCCTGCCAACCTACGGTTACGCTCGCCAGTACAGCGGCGTGAGCCTGGATAGCTTCGTCAAGAAAATCACCTTCCAGGAACTGACGCCCGATGGCCTCCGCAACATCGGCCCTACGGTTGAGCTGATGGCCGAGGCCGAGCACCTACAAGCTCACCGGAACGCGGTACGTTTGCGGTTGCAGGATTTGTAATCGTCGCCGAGAGAATTGAATACGTATGGATACGAACGTAAGTATACTTTCCTTTACTCCCATTACGCTGATCGGGCTTTCCGAGACGACCAGCCTGGCCGGCGCCGGCACCCCGGGCCTCTGGCGCGGTTTCGGCCCGCGCATACGGGAAATCGAGAACCGGGCCGACGAGTGGCGGTATTCGCTGCGGATCTACCCGGCCGACCTCTCGCTGGCCCGCCTCACCCCCGAAACCGAATACACGGAATGGGCGGCCGTGGCGGTTGTGGAAGGTACCGCCGTGCCGGACGGCCTCGAAAAGCTGGAACTTGCCGGGGGCCTCTACGCCAGGTGCCTGCATCGAGGCTTACCCGGCGAGATCGGTACCACCGTCAATTATCTTTTCGGACAGTGGCTACCAACCTCCGGCTATGACGTGGATAACAGCCGCCCCCACTTCGAACGGATGGCGCCCGACTACCTGCCAGACGATCCGGACGCCCAGGAGGAGATGTACGTTCCCCTGCAGGTCCTCCCCCTGGAATAATCGGCCTACCTCCCTTACTTCAAGTCGGCGTAAGCAGCATCGCCGCCCATCGAGATTGAAATTTTCCCCGTGTTTATGACCACCACCGACTACATACAATGGACCGCGGAAGCAATCCGCGGCCTCGTGCGCCCCAACATCCTGAACGTCACCCCCTACTCCAGCGCCCGCTCGGAATTCCAGGGGCGGGCCGACGTGCTCCTGGATGCCAACGAAAGCCCCTTCGATAATGGCATGAACCGCTACCCGGAACCGCTTTCGACCGACATTCGCAATCTATTCGCCGCCATGCGCGGGGTACACGCGGATAAGATCTTCATCGGCAACGGCTCCGACGAGATCGTCGACCAGATCACCCGGGTATTCTGCCGGCCGGGAGTGGATGCGGTCCATGCCCTGCCCCCGACCTTCGGTATGTACAAGGTCGCCGCCGGCATTAACGATGCGGAGTTCCGGGCGGTCACGCTGCAGCCGGACTTCACCATCCCGGTCGATGCGCTGAAGGAGACCTGGGACGATGCGTCGAAGATTCTCTGGCTCTGTAGCCCCAACAATCCGAGCGGCAACCTGATGGATGCGGCGGTGGTGGAAGATCTGATCCGCAGCTTTCCCGGTATCGTGGTGCTGGACGAGGCCTACATCGACTTCGTTCCGGAGGCGAGCTTCGTACCCCGGCTGGATGAATTCCCCAACCTGATCATCACCCAGACCCTCTCGAAGGGATGGGGCATGGCCGGCGCCCGACTCGGAGCCGCCTACGCCAGCGAGTTCATCGTCGACCTGCTGCGGACCATCAAGATGCCGTACAACATCAACGTGTTGACCAAGGCCGCCGCCCTGGAGGCGCTCGCCGCCCCGCAACGGATGCACGACCGGGTCGACCTGCTGGTCAGCGAGCGGAAGCGGCTGGAACAGGCACTTGGCGAGCTCGACATCGTAGACCATATCTTCCCGTCGGTCACCAATTTTCTACTGGTTCGCTTCACCGATTCCGACAAGGTGTACCGCTATCTCCTGAACGAGGGCATCGTGGTGCGCAACCAGAGCTACCAGCCGAACGCGGCTAATTGCCTGCGGATTACGGCTGGTTTGCCGGCGGAGAATGATGCTCTTATTTCGGCGCTTCGCGCTTTAAATTCACCACAGAGGTAAAGGAGGGCTTCGCAGAGGAATCACAGAGAATAAACGCCTCCGTGATTCCTCTGTGAACCCCTCTGTGCATTCTGTGGTGAAATTCCCACATCCTACGTGGTGAACACACCAACGCTATGCCTAAAAAACTACTACTACTAGACCGAGACGGCACCCTAATCCTAGAGCCCGAAAATTACCAGGTCGACGATATCTCCAAGGTCAATTTCTACCCCGGCATCTTCCGCTGGCTGGGCCGCATCGCGCGGGAGCTGGACTATAAACTGGTGATGATCACCAATCAGGACGGATTAGGTACGGAAGAGTTCCCCGAAGACACCTTCTGGCCCGCCCAGGAACTGGTCGTCCGCGCCCTGGCATCGGAGGGCATCACCTTCGAGGAAGAACTCATCGACCGGACCTACGCCAAGGACAACGCCCCATCCCGCAAGCCGAACACCGGCCTTGTGGAGAAGTACATGCAGGACCAGGCTTACGACATCGCGAATAGCTTCGTCGTCGGGGACCGGCTCACCGATATGCAACTCGCGAAGAACATGGGGGCCCGCGGCTTCTGGCTGGCCAACGACCCGGAACTGGGTAACGAGGAACTGAGCCAGCAGCAACTGAAGGATCTCGACGACGTCATCGTCAAGCGGACCACCGACTGGGAAGACATCTACCGCTACCTCCGCCTGCAGAGCCGCACCGCCAGCGTCCAGCGCACCACCAAGGAAACCGACATCCGCATCGACCTCGACCTGGACGGTACCGGACAGACCGACATCGACACCGGACTGGGCTTCTTCGACCATATGCTGGACCAGCTCGGTCGCCATTCGGGCTGCGACCTGACCGTGACGGTGCAGGGCGACCTCGACATCGACGAGCACCACACCATCGAGGATACCGCCATCGCCCTCGGGGAAGCCTTCGCCAAGGCCCTCGGCGACAAGCTCGGCATCGAACGCTACGGCTTCTACCTCCCCATGGACGATGCCCTGGCCAGCGTCGGCATCGACTTCGGCGGCCGCCCCTGGCTCGTCTGGGACTGCGAATACAAGCGCGAAAAGATTGGCGACATGCCCACCGAGATGTTCTACCACTTCTTCAAATCCTTCACCGACGGCGCCCGCTGTAACCTCAACATTAAAGTCGAAGGCGATAACGAGCACCACAAGATCGAAGCCACCTTCAAGGCCCTGGCGAAAAGCATTAAAATGGCTAAGCGGCGGGACGTGGATAACATGCGGCTACCTAGCACTAAGGGAGTATTGTAGTACGGTATTACGGTAGTCGCCCGCTTCGCGGCCGGAGTAGTACAGTAGGTGGGCGGACATTACCGTACTACTCCGTTTGCGCAGCAAACGACTACTGTACTACCGTACTATTCCCTACGTTAGTACTCAGTGATCCCAAAAACGCTGTGGCTGGTAATCTGCCTGCTCGGGGCCGGTGTGCTTACCGGCCAGGGATCGCCGCTGTCGAATGTGCGGGAGAAAGTCGTGGCCGTGAACCCGGCGGGACAACTGGTGGATACGCTGACCCTGGCTCCGGGCAGTTTGGAAATCTTCTTTTCGAACGGTGATCCGGTACCGGAAAGTGCATATACGCTGAGCGGGCGTTACCTGCGGTGGAACAGCGTACCGTTGCCCGATTCGTTGCACCTGCGGTACCGCGCCCTACCCTTTACCCTGGACGAGCGGGTGAGCTTGCTGGACAGCGCCCAGCTCCGCAGGGAGGAAGCCGGACTGGTCATCGGCGCCTACGACCCCTACGTACGGCTGGGGCTGCTGGACAACGATACCAAGGTGCAGACCCGGGGCAGCTTCAGTCGGGCGATCAGCTTTGGTAACCGCCAGGACCTGGTACTTAACTCCGCTTTCAACCTCCAACTGAACGGCGAGCTCGGCAACGGCATCGAAGTGGCCGCGGCCATCACCGACGAGAACCTGCCCGTCCAGCCGGAAGGAACGACTCAGCAACTGCGGGAATTCGACCGCATCTTCATCCAACTACGGAAGAATCGAAGCCAGCTCACCGCCGGCGACTACGAGTTGCGGAATCCGGACGGGTACTTCATGCGCTATTACAAAAAGCTGGAGGGGGCCACCTTCACCACGGTAGCGGGTGAGGAGGAGGACGGGGAGCGGTGGGAGAATAGCGCCAGCATCGCCGTGGCACGCGGCCAGTTTATCCGCCAGAACATCACGCCGGGAGAGGGCAACCAGGGGCCCTACAAACTGACCGGCGACGGAGCACAGCGCTTCCTGATCATCCTGGCCGGTACGGAACGGGTGTTTCTGGACGGCCAGCTAATGGAGCGGGGACTGGACGCGGACTACATCATCGATTACAATCTGGCGGAACTGACCTTTACGACCCGCCGACTCATCACCCGCGACGTGCGCATCACCGTCGAGTATGAATACGCCGACCAGCGCTATCTCCGCACCCTCACGGCGGGAAGCAGCCGGTACACGAAGGGGCGCCTGACCGGCTACGTCAACCTCTACTCCCAGCAGGATAGTCGTACCGCCACCGGTGACCTGCAACTCACCGCCGAGCAGCGGGAGGCGCTGAGTTTAGAGGGCGATAATCCGGAAGGGATCCCCGTGAGCAGCATCGACACCCTCGACGGGCGGGAGGAATTGCGATCCACCTACGCACTCCGCGATACGCTCCTCCCCTGCGCCCCCCAGCAAGCCTACCTGGTGAGCAGCAACGACCCGGAGCTGGGGCGTTACGTAGCCACCTTCACCGACCGCGGGCCGGGGGGTGGCCCCTACCGCCTCGACCCCGGGCGGCCGGCTAACGAGCGGGTGTACGTCTTCGTCGGTTACGATGAGGATTGTAATCCGCTGGGTCGTTTTTCTCCGGAGATCGACCTGGTGGCACCCCGCCAGCAACAGCTCTTCAGTGCCGGGGGAGAATACCGGTTCGACGGAGAGGGCGCCATCCGAATCGAGGGCAGCCGCAGCAAACTAGACCTGAACCGCTTCAGCGACATCGACCAGGCGGACGACGCCGGACATGCCCTGCGAGTGGACGCCGACCGGACCCTAGCCATCGGCCCCGACAGCAGTGGCTGGGCCGTGTCTGGTCGGGGCCGCTACGAATTCGTGGAGCAGACTTTCAACTTCATCAATCCTTACCGGTCGCCGGAATTCTACCGCAACTGGAACCTGAGCAACCGCCTCAGCACCATCCGCCCCGAACAGGAAACGGAGCACCTTATGGGCGGCGGATTGGGACTGGTACGCGCCGGCGTGGGTCGCCTCGATTACGACTATGAGCGCTTCGTGCGGGGAGCGGATTACCGCGGCCAGCGGCACGAGGGCGTACTACAGGTGGACGTGGCAGGGTGGCGGGCGGCGGGGGCCTACAGCTTACTGGACAACGAGGACGCGGAGAGCACGGGCACCTTCCGTCGACCGAGCCTGCTCGTCAGCAAACAATTTTCGCAGTTAGCCGGCTGGGAGATCGCGGCCGGCTACGCGGGCGAAAAAAGCGTACGCCGGCCAATCGGCACGGATAGCCTTTCGCAGCTAAGCTTTCAGTACGACCGGTACACCGTGGGCATCACCGCCCCCGCTACCGAACGCTACGCCTTTACCCTCAGCGCCAGCCAGCGGGACGATAAACTCCCTTCCGCCACCGAACTTCTGGCTAGCACCTCGGCCCGCGAACTGACGGCGGAAGGCAAGTATCAGGCAGCGCGCAACCTCCAGGTAGGGGGAAATTTCACTTACCGTGCCCTGGAGGTACCGGGGCAGGAACTGGTGGAAGACCGCCCGAGCAGCACCGTGCTGGGCCGGCTGGACGTGCGCGCCGACGCCCTCGAACGAGCCTTCACCAGCCAGACGACCTACCAGGTGGGCAGCGGCCAGGAGCCGAGGGTGGATTTCCAGTACCTCTACGTGGGCCCGGGGCAGGGGCAGTACATCTGGCAGGACAGCCTGTATAACAACGATGGCCGCATCCAACCGAACGAGATCGTACTCTCCCCCTTTCCGGACATTGCCGATTACATCCGGGTGAGCGTCTTCAACAACGAATTCGTGCGGACTGATAACGTCAGCATCAACCAACGCGTGAACTGGGATCCGAGCCGGCTTTGGCGGGAAGCGGGGGGCGTACGGAAGTTCTTGCGCCGCATCGCTCTGAATACGGCCGTCAACATCGACCGGAAAACCCAGGAAGACGATGCCATCATGGCCTGGAACCCCTTCCAGCTGGCCGTAGCCGATTCCAGCCTGGTGGCGCTGAACGTACGGCGGCGGCACGGCCTGTTCTTCAACCGCGCCGATCCACGCTACGACATTCAGCTCAGCAACGACGAACAGCGCAATCGCCGCGTGCTTACCACGGGCTACGAAAGCAGCCGGCGGGAAGATTGGGAACTGCGCTTTCGCTTCCGCCCCAACGACCGGCTGAGTATCGAAGCGGCGGGTATCACCGGCCGCCGGGAATCGGATTCGGAGCGCTTTAATGAAAAAGATTTCAAGATTGTCTTCAATCGGGTGGAGCCCGGGATCAACTGGCAGCCGGGGGAATTCAGCCTCCAAACTACCCTGGTGCTAGGCCGCGAAGAGAACGTGCTGCCGGCGGAGGACGGGGAATACACCCTGCGGCGGGAGGCCAAGTTTACCGGTAATTACCGCAACTGGATCAACGCCAGCTTCAACTGGGTACAGATCGACTTCGCAAACGGGCGGGCGGGCAGCCCCGTAGGATTTGCCCTCCTCCAGGGCCTCCAACCCGGACGGAACCTGCTCTGGAACCTCAGCTTGGTCCAGAACCTGGGCGAATACCTGCAGCTGAACCTGATCTACGACGGACGGCAAACGGGAGAAGCGGACGTGGTACACGTGGGGCGGGCGCAGGTTACGGCGCAATTTTGACGGGCACTGGTCCGCCAAGCGCTAGCTCGTCTGCCCAGTGCCCTCGCAGAAAGCAGCATCGACGCAGCACTTTCCCCACGCTGGTTGCTAACTTCGTCAATGATGGCAAAACGGATCGCCGCGGTACTCGTACTCCTCTTCCTCGCCCATCTCTGCAAGGGCATCGGCGACGACCTGCAGTTTCATTATTCCGACACCGTCTTCGCCAACTTCGACAACCGACGCTTCTGGGATCCGGACATAAGCTGGGAAAACAAGTACGCCGCCGATGCGGAAGGGGAATTGATCCGTCCGCTCAGGGAACGTTTTCCGGGTTCGTCGACGGTCTTCGTAGCGACCACCGATGCGTGGCACCTGTTGCAGGCTATCCAGTACGCGCTTATTCGGCTGGCGATCGTGGTGCTGGTCTTTTCCCGGTTACCGCGGCCCCGGTGGGGGTATGCTTTGGGGCTTTATGTAGTGGTCTGGGCGGTGCAGGGGGCCGGGTTTTGGCTGGGATATTATGGGCTTTAGTGGGGCAGGACGAGGGTTTTGTAAATCTGTCGGTTCGGTGTAGCCGGCCCATCTGCGAATCCAAAAGTCTGCGCAGCCCTCCGCCCACCTATCTGCGGTGCGAAAAATGAGCCGAAGGCGAAGAACTACGGTCGCCGTGAGAAAACTATCTCCGGTAGCCAGAAGTGCTGCACTGGCGCTGTCAGAGACAGCGTCTTACTACCGCTGCCGGAGGCAGCGTTGTACTGCGCTGTCGGAGACAGCCACTTACCGGGTGGGCATTTCCTTTCCGCCAATGATGTCGCCTTGCCCGATCCGGAAGCGGAGGTAAGTGATCGTTTTCCCCAGGTCCTTGTGCATCCGTTCGTAATAGGTTTCGGTGGCCAGTTCGGGAATCGGGAGTGGCCTGCTGTAAATATCCTCGTCCTGGTAAAGCAGCTCGACGACGGGCTGCCGGACCAGGGTTTCCAGCGACCATTCGTACAGCTCGCGGCTGTCGGTCTTGAGGTGGATCAGTCCGTCCGGCTTCAGGATGCGGCGGTACTGCTTCAGAAACTGGGCGGCGGTGAGGCGGCGGTTCTCCTTTCCCTTTTTGAGAAAAGGATCGGGAAAGGTGATCCAGATCTCTTCCACCTCGCCGGGAGCGAAAAAGTGGCTGATGACTTCGATGCGCGTCCGTAAAAAGGCGGCGTTATCCAGGCCCTCGTTGAGGGCGATCTTCGCGCCCTGCCAGATGCGGGCACCCTTGATGTCCACCCCGATGAAATTCCGATCCGGGTACTGCCGGGCCAGGTCGACGGTATACTCTCCCCGTCCGCAGGCCAGCTCCAGGGTGATCGGCCGGTCGTTGCCGAAGTGCTTCGCGGCCCAGCGGCCCCGCAAATCCACGGTGGCCCCGTTTACTCCCGACAGTTCGGGTTTCGTGGGCTCGAAACTCTCGTATACATTAGGCATCCGCAGGACTTCGGCGAACTTCTGCAGTTTATTTCGGCCGGACATTTCTCTTCGCTTTCGTAAAGCGGCAAAGATAGATCGCCGGGCCGGTTCCCGCTTCGTTCCGGCACTACAGGTCATCCGAGCGGCCGGCGGCACGACCGCCGTTAAGAGGACGGAGGGCCCGATCCGGGGGGTACAGCGGACCGGCTTCTTGCTCGGAGGGAGGGAATTCCAAGCCCGGATGCACATTGTTGGGACAACATCATTTTTTCAGATAATCCCGCCGTTTTAGAATGTAATTCGCCATTTATTAGTATTTTGGACAATTATATTTTAGCATATCTTTGATTTCGACTTTTTCGATCACGCTTCACACCTACCGCTTTGGACCCAAGAACCAACATCCACGGTCACCCCGTTCGATTCATGCTCCAGGACCGCAGTATAAATAACACGATGCTTTGCCCCGCCTACCGGCGAAAAAAGTACGTCCTCTTTCTCCTGCGCACCTTTTGCCTAACGGCCCTCTACGTTCTACTGTGGGACGTTTACCTCATTCGATTCACCCTCTTGCTTTCCGTACCATTCGTAACCCTATACTTCTTTTCCCTCGTGGGTTGGCGCTACTTCATGGAACGGAAAATACAACGGATGCGGGAGGGCATCGGCTGACGGATACCGGGGGCGCCGGGGCGCGGGAGCAGGTAAGCGGATGGCATTCCAACCTTTTTCGCGCACGCTGATCGGATTCCCGCGGACCTGCGCTGCGTTGGGACTAAGTCCTTTTTGGTGGGTAACCGAATTTTCATTACTTATACCCGGTACCCACCCACCCGATCATGCATATCCAGGCGTACGAACAGGCCGTTTTCGACATTATTGAAGATCTGAAGGAATACCGCGCCAAGCGCGGCGATCGCTTCCGCTATTCGGACATCTTCGACGAGGCGGGCAACCAGTACGTCAACCTCGTACAGGAAGGCGGTGGCATCCTCGGGATCGCGCTGGTCGGATTTACCTACGTCCTCGAAGAGATGGGTATCCGCTTTCTTAGTCTGGGCGGCACCAGCGCCGGGTCGATCAACGCGCTGCTCATGGCCGACCTGGGTACGCCCGAGGAAAAAAAGAGCGTCCGAATACTGGAGCGGATCGCGACGAAAGACTTTATGGACTTTGTCGACGGGGGCTACGACGCGGAGCAGCTTACCGCGGCCTTCGATTCCGGGAATAAGATTCAGCTCTACCTCCACCTGATCACCAACATCGCGGAGATTAAGGACAAACTGGGCATCAACCCCGGCCTCCACTTTGAGGATTGGCTGCGGGAGATGCTCCGGCACGATAGCTGGGAAGGCCTGAAGGAGAATCTGTGTGCCCTGCCGGAAAGCCTGTACCACCTCTCCAACTACGGTAAACGCCGCCGGCCCGTTACCGCCGGGGAGCTGGATCCGAAAATCGCCATCGTAGCCGCCGATATTACTACCCAGACGAAGGTGGAATTCCCCCGCATGGCGCACCTGTATTACGCGGAACCCGAGGCGCAGAATCCTGCTTCCTTCGTGCGGGCCTCCATGTCCATCCCCTTCTTTTTCGAACCCAAGCGGGCCTCTCTGGCCTGGACCCGGGGAAAGGAAGACGAGGTGCGCCGACGCTGGCGGGCGGTAGCCGACTATACCGGGGAATTGCCGAAGGAGATCGTCTTCGTGGACGGTGGCGTGATGTCGAATTTTCCGATCGACCTGTTTCACCAACCCGATGTCATCCCCCTGCGGCCCACCATCGGCGTGAAGCTGGGCGTCGACCGCAACTACGCCCGGGAGATCGATGGCCTGGCCGACTTCATCGGGAATATGGCCAGCGGCGTCCGCAATCTGCGCGATTTCGAGTTCATCCGCAACCACCCTGAATACAAGGACCTGGTCGAGTATATCGACATCGAGGGCTTCAACTGGATCGACTTTAATATTTCCGAAGCGGAAAAGCTGAAGTTATTCCGCCAGGGAGCCCGGGCCGCCAGTCACTTCCTGCGGCGTTTCAACTGGTCCGATTATAAAGACACCATCAAGGCAAATCTGCTTCGCCGCATCAAGCCGGTCATGTGGGAACTTTCGGATCTCAGAGACCTAAGCGACACCCTGGAGGTGCTGGGCATCCACGACGACAAGGAATTGGAGGCGCGGATCAACCGCATCCAGCAACGGAAGGAACCCTATAATGTCCTCTGGATCGACGATGCCTTCACCTACGCCCTGCCCCTGGCCATCCTCGACCGGCTGCACACCTTCTGCTACTCGGTCCGTACCAGCGACGAGGCCATGCAGTTGCTGATGAACAAGAACAAGTTCAACGACGACCCCACCACCCAGATTGACCTCATCATCTCTGACGTTACCCGGCGGGAAGACAAGGGCAACGATAAGCTACGTGGCCTGGACTTCGCCGCCTTGCTGGCCGAGGATCCGGATTGGAAAGAAATTCCGGTGCTGATGTACGCCCACGACCGGGAAGACCTGGTGGAGCGCTACGGTGGCCCCATCCCCCCGAACATCGTCAACCGCCCGGAAAAAAACACCATCGTCCACCGCCACTTTATCGAGGAGGTGATCGAGGGCCTTACCCGCCGCCTCGGGCAGTCGTCCGGCCAGTCCGGCACTACCGCCTAACCACCCGCCGTACCGCGGTTCCCAGCCGCAGCAAGTATACGCCGGGGGGAAGGTGAGATACATCCAGCTTGGTGGTGCGGGCTCCCGCTTCCACTTCCCGCCGCTCCACCGGCCGACCGGCCGGATCGAACAGTTCCAGCAAAAGCTTCCCGCCACCGGTAGTGTTCCATTCCAAGCTTAGGTTACCGGGGGTCGGGTTCGGGAATACGACCAGGCTTTGCTCCAGGGCCGTGGGGTACGCGACGGCATTGATCGCATCCGCCGTGAGTTCGATTCCGTGGTAGGTGGTAGGCAGGTAACCCCCATCGGCGGCGTCGACTACAAACCCGAAAGCGTCGGTCAGGCGGGCGGTGTCCCGACTCTCGTACACGATCCGTTCGGCATTGATGTCGGCCTGGGTGAAGGTATCTCCTACCATCAGTTCCTGTCCGTTGCGCTCCAGCGTACCGAGGGTGGGCGTACTCGTCAGGACAAAAACGGTACCTATCGGGTCGCTGGAGGATCCGACGATCTCCAGTTCGCTGCGCAGGACGGCGTTGCGACCCAGCGGTTGTACCCGGGTGGGCTCGTTAACCAGCATTTGAGGAGGAGAAGCTTGAAGATCCGCGCAGAACTCCAGATCCCATCCGATAATCTGGCCGGCGGCACCGTTTGTCTCGCTGACCGCGACCGTCAATACCCAGTCGCCGAAAGTTTCCTCGCCCGCGAAATCGCTGAGGTCGCCTACCGGCTGAAAAACCCGCTGATCGTCGGGCGGGCAGGCCACTCCCACGGGGGCGTCGTCATCGAACCCGAGATTGATGGCGTTCGTACTGAAGCAGTTTTCCGAGTATAGGGCCACCGTCGTACCGGCCGGACTGGTCAGGCTGAGGCTCACTTTGGAGGCGAATTGATAATTGACCTGTACGTTAGGAAGATTAAGATCGCTAATGGTGCCCCGCTGGTCTACCGAGATAACCGACTTCCGGGAAAAAGCTCCCCCCGACCCTGGCAGGGCCACCGGGGTATCGGCGCTCGCTACCACCTCGCAGCGGCTGCTGACGGTTTTAAAGCTGTTGACCGCTATCCACGGGCCCGGACCGCAGGAGTTGACCGGTCGTACCCGCCAGTAATAGATCGCGTTGGCGAGGAAAAAATCCTCCGGAGTGAAGGTCGTCCGAGTCAGGTCTTCCGCGCTGGCGACCAGCGTGGCCGGAGCGAAGGAAGGTGAGGTTGCTACCTGTATTTCGTACTGCTCCGCGTTGACCGAGCCCGTCCATTCGAAATCGGTGGTGAGGACGATGCCTTCCGTTCCGTCGGGGGGGCCGGCGAGTGCCAGGTCGGAGAAGTCATTGGCGACCACGTCCAGTACGATCTCCCGGCGCACGGTGTCGGCACCGCCGGAGGTAACCAGCACGGGAACGATGATGCGGTCGGAAACGGTTACGTTCTCTAAATCCAGGGTTAGCCGGGCGGTTTGCCCGGGCAGGATTTGCGCATCGTCGAAGGAAACCTCCATACCCGCTGGGAGCAATGCGCTATCCACGGAAAGGGAGATCGGCTCGGCGTATCCCAGCACGCTACCGGCGGTAAAGGTCGCGGTCAGGCTTTCCGGAAGACAAACGCTGGCGTAATTGAGGTCCGACGCCAAGGTGTAACTGGGCTGTTCGGCAGGGCGGATGCTGAAGTCGGTGGCGTTCATGTTGTAGAAGACATTGTCGGCGGCCTCAACCACGATCCGCATCGCATCCCCCAGCGTGTCGGGCACGGTAATGTACGCGCTCCCCGTATTGGCGACTTCACTGGCCAGCAGGTAGTCGAAGGTGAACCCCCCGTCGCCACTCAGTAGCAAGTTGACGCTCCGGGCAAAGACGGGAAAACCGTCCGTACCCGCCACGTTCCAGGTGATCTCCCGGAGTTCCCCCACGCGAAAATCCTGCCCGTTGCCAACGGCGGGGTCGTTTACGACGAAGGGGCCGATGTCGGCCACCGAGAAGGTCACGGCCGCCCAGTCTACCCCGCCGGCTTCGGCGTTGTTGTCGCGGGCGGTGAGGCGGAAGGTAAGCTCGCGCTCGTAGTCGGGCAGAAATTCGTCGGCCGCCTCGATCTGGTTGGCAACCCGGTCGACGCGGGGGAAGTAGCGAGTAAAGCCTGTTTCCGAAGGCGGCACGGAGCGGAAGAGCGGGGCGGAACCCTCCGGCTCGTAGATATCCGTCACCGGTCCCAGATCGTATTCCTCCCAGGTATAGGTCAGCTGCTCCGGCGGATCGTTGGCATCGGTGGCCGTACCCGTGAGGCGGAAGGGGGTTGACTTGGGAATGTAAAAATCGTCTTCGTAGTCGAGCACGACCTCGGGGGTTTCATTGGCCGTTTGGATGACCGTAGCGCATCCCGCGGCTCCCCCCTCGCGGGTGAAATCGAGGAACTGCTCGAGGCTGCCCGTATGGTAATAGGGATCGGGGCCGGCGATATTCTGATTACCACAGGCACCGGCGTAGGACATAATAGTCGATCCCGATCCCGGCTCGAAGGCCGTATTGCCGGCCCGCTGATTGTCGCTGCCCGGGCAGTTGTTCCAACTGTGGGATACCGAAAACTGGTGGGCGATCTCGTGGGCCATCACCCGTTCCGCGGTTCGGGCCACGTTGTTTCCCTGGAGGCAAGTCACCCCGCGGGTCTTGCTCCCGCTGCAGGCTAAGCCGCTGACTACTCCCCCTACGTCCACGCACCGCGAAGTCATCACGTGCCCCAGATCGTAACTATCGGAGGGAACGTTTGCTCCCCGGAAGGCCTCGATCACCTGTTCGAGGAGGCCGGTGCCCTCGTCGCTGTCGGTGAACGGATCGGTGTCGGGATCGAGGAAAATGGCGGACTCGGACGCGGCGAGCAAATTCATCCGAACGCCCACCTCCCGCTCGAAAATGACGTTTACCGTGCTAACCGCGGTGTTGAAGGCGGCGAGAACGGCGGCTTTGGTTCCGCCTACCTGGTTAGCAAATTCTCCGGTGTTGGTCATCACCAGATCGTACTGGCGTAATTCGCGGGGAACCGCTTTGCTCTTCCCGGAAACCTTTGCACCTGCGCTCCGTTCGCCCTCTTTTTCCACATCGGATGCTACGTAACCACAACTTAGGGGCAAGCCGAATTCCTCCCCGGCGTACTGCCGGGAATAAAAAGCGAGGTAGCGATCCCCATCGTCCTCCTGCTGGATGGCGTACAGGCCGTCGGGGCCCGGCACGAGAATGTCCACCTGTAGCGGGGAAACGGCGATGCGCCCCGCGCCCCACGGTCCTTCGATGCGGTAGCTACCGATGTCGGGATAACGGGCCGCCAGGGCGGGCTCGAACACCGGGGAATTTTCCACGCTGAAGGATGCCACCGTTCCGTCCGGCAGGGGAAGGCTTATCCGGCCGGCTTTGGCCACCAATTGCCGGCGCAGGGCGGTGGGGTCGAGGCGGAGTACGGCGTGGCGGCCGTTTACCCCGTCAGAGGGGCCGGAAAAGGATTTGAGCTGGAAGGCGGACTGAGCGGAAAGCGTGGTAACCAACAGGCAACCGGTAAGGAGCAGCGTTCGGAACATAGGGGGGTGTTTGCGGCGTACCGTAAAGATAACCGCCGGATGGGGGCGGAAATGTCGGCCGATTAATACCGGGCCGGGTTTTCGCCCGGCAGGGCATTTCGGATGAACGCTCGCAAATCCTCGTTGGCGGTTTCCAGGTCGGGGCGGCGGAGATACATCATGTGGCCGCTTTCGTAGCCCTTGAAGCTCAGCCGGTCGCGCATGCGGCCACTGGGATCGATGTGCCAGAGGGAGTACTTCGCGTCGTAGTAATTGGTGGCCCCATCGAAGTAGCCCGACTGGATCAGGACGTTGAGGTAGGGATTCTGAGCCATGGCCTGACGGAGGTTTTCCCCCGTTTGGTCGCCGGAGCGGTCCCACGGATAAACGGAACCGAACATATTGTACTGCAGGTCGGTCCGGAAACCGAGCTCCTCGCGCAGGTAATAATTGATGGCCGGGGTGAAGGAGTGGAGCCAGCTGGTGAGCTCGCTGTTGTAGTCCGGGCGATCGCCACCGGCGCGGGCGTCGATGCCTTTGTAGCGGCTATCGAGGCGTCCGACGGTGTAGTTGCCGGCTTCCTCGCCGCGCAGCAGGTTCTTCCAAAAGTAGGCGGTGGTGGGCATGAGGTTATTGTCCAGCCACTCCTGGGCGTCCAGCCCGGAATAGCGGGCCGCGGTTTCGGCTACTGCGCGTCGCTTTTCCTCGCTGAGGTCCATTCCGCTGGCCAGGGCGGGAAGAAATGCATCGCGGGTGTAGGCTTCCACTTCGGCGAGCAGGGGCTCCAGGTCCATGGTCTGGAGATCGGCGGGCAGTTGCTCGTGGTACCAGGCCGCGGCGGCGAAGTAGGGCAGCTGGTTGGCGGCTTCGACGATGCCGGCCCGCTCGATACCGATTTCGGTGGGGGAAACGAGGATGACGCCGTTGAGGTACATCCAGGCTTCTTCCTGGAGTTCCAGCGCCAGGCCGGAGACCCGGGTGGTACCGTAGCTCTCCCCGATGAGGAATTTCGGCGAACGCCAGCGGTCGTGGCGGCTGACCCAGTTGCTCAGCCAGTCGGAGAGGTACTGAATATCTTGGTTCACCCCGAAGAACTGCTCGCGATCGGCCCCTTCTGCCATGCGGCTAAAGCCGGTATTGACGGGATTGACGTACACGATGTCCGTGAGGTCCAGGACGGAGTAGGGATTATCACTGATGCCGTAGGGCTGCACCGGGTAACCCTCGTCGTCGATGGTCAGCACCTTCGGGCCGGTGTAGGCCAGGTGCATCCAGACGGAAGCGGAGCCGGGGCCGCCGTTGAAACTGATGAGGAGCGGGCGATTGGGGTCTTCGCGGTCGGTACGGCGATAGTAGGTGTAGTGCAGTCCGGCGGTGACCTTGCCACTATCGTTGTAGACGGGTTGGACGCCGGTGGTAACTTCGTAGGGTACGGCCGCCCCGCCGATGGTCACCTGGCCCTGGGTGACGATCATCGTGTCCATCGGAAGCTTACGCGTATTGGGCTGGGCGGCGAGGTAGCCACTGGTAAGGAGCAAAATGAGGTATAGGCGGAACGGGAGCATATGCGGATAATTTGGCTTTCGGGCTACGCTGGGGAAAGCCAACAAAATAGGTAGCGCGGTT
The DNA here is from genome assembly GCF_002934605.1 of Neolewinella xylanilytica. Classification (GTDB taxonomy): domain Bacteria; phylum Bacteroidota; class Bacteroidia; order Chitinophagales; family Saprospiraceae; genus Neolewinella; species Neolewinella xylanilytica. The sequence continues at coordinate 152,613 of NZ_PTJC01000006.1, read as the reverse complement.
CACATTTTCGAATGTGGCGGCCCCGTGCAGCGACCGGGTCATTGGAACCTAGTCCGGACGCTCGCAGCTCCCTTTCGCTATCGCTCGGTGACACTCCGAGGTCCTGTGGCCGTCGGTGGCGGGAAAGACTATCAGGACCTCAGGGTGTGCTTGCACCTCTGAGCGTCCGGGTAGATAGCATCACCATCCAACCGGACCCTCGCAGGTCGCCTACTGCGTACGGCCATACTCCGAGGTCCTACGCTTACCCCCCGAGAAAATCATCAGGACTTCCGAGTGTACGAAGGACCTCGGAGCGTCCGGGAGGAAATTCACTCCCCGCTATTCCACATATCCACGTGCATCAGCCACTCCCCGTCGAGTTTCCGCCACACGATAACGTACTTACCGCCCCACTCGGCTTCCGATCCGTCGGGGCGGCGGGTACGGCCGCGGTAGTAGCCCAGGTCGTAGGCGTAATCGTCGAGGACCTTCAGCTCCACCGATTCGGTGGCGTGTTCCAGGATCTTTACGCCTTCGGGAAGGCGCCACCGCTTAACGATCGCCTCCCTTCCGGTGACGATGGGTGAACCACCGGGTAGGATATGTCCGTTCTCGGTGTAAGCATTGGCCATGCGTTCGTAATCGGCGTTCACGTAGGCCTCGGAAAAGGCGGTGGCGGCGCGCCGGATCGCCTCGATGTCGGCTTGATCGCCCGTAAATTGCTGCGCCACTCCGGGCATGGTGACCAGGCTGGTGAAGAGAAACACGAAAGGACGAATCATTATCAATCGATTTAACCCGCGGGGAGCAGACCTTTAGGCGGAAGTAAAAAACAGCAACACTTTGCAAGGAACGGTCCGGCAATGGCGGGAGTTTTTCTCCACTAACCCCTACGAGCAATTACTGAAGATTTCCTGGCAGTACGCCCGGGGCATGCGGGGACGGTACGTGCTGATCTACGCCATGTTCACCTGCGTGAACCTGCTATCGTCCCTGCAGCCTATCATTTTTGGTTACTTCATCAACTACTTGCAGGCGGGCGAGGGTGACCTGCTGACGGGCGCCTGGATTTACGGTGGCGCTTACCTGTTTCTGATTCTGGCCGGGTGGGCCTTTCAGTGGCCGGCGCGGCTGATGGAGCGGCGCATGGCCTTCGAGATCAGCCGTCGGCTGCTGATGGAAACCTACGACCGACTGGTACGCCTGCCGTTGGAATGGCACCGCCGCCACCACAGCGGTGACACCATCAACCGGACGCGGAAGGCCTACGAGGCCCTGAAGAGCTTTTTCGACAACGGCTTCGTCTACTTTCAGACGCTGATTCGGATGTTCATTTCCATCGTAGCCATCATCTGGTTCAGCGTGGTGTTCGGCGGGGTCGCGGGGGTCGCGGGCATCCTGATCGTGCTGACGGTACTGGCGTTCGACCGCCCCATCATCACGGTAACCAAGGAAACCAACGAGCGGGAGAACGACCTGCTGGCGGGCCTGGCGGATAACCTGGGAAACATCATCACCGTGACCACCCTCCGGCTGGGCCGACAGACCGCCAAACAGATCGAGGGCCGGGTGCGGGCGGTGTGGCCTCCTTTCCTGCGGAATACACAGTTAAACGAACAGAAGTGGTTTTCTACCGGGATCCTGATCGGGTTGATGTACGCCATCATCGTGATCGGTTACGTGTCTCAGAACTACGTGCCTGGAGAGATCTTCCTCGTGGGCGGCCTGGTGACCCTGATCGGCTACGTCAACCAGTTTTCTAACATGTTCAACGCCCTTACGGGGCAGTACAATACGGTGATCCGGCTCCGGGCGGACCTGGCGGCCATCGATCCGATTACCGAGGCCTTCGAATCCCGGCTCCGGCCACCGGTGCTGGCGGGCAGCCAACTTAAAAAGGACTGGACGTCGCTAGATATCCGCGACCTCGCCTTCACCTACGACCGGGCTAGCGACGATCGCCACGGTCTCACCGACATCCACCTGACCCTGGGCCGCGGCCAACGCATCGCCTTTATCGGCCCGAGCGGAAGCGGTAAGACCACCCTCCTGTACATTCTGCGCGGCCTCTACCCCCCCGAGCGGTTAACGGTCGCCTTCGACGGGGAAACCGTTTTGGACCCCGCCCAGCTCTACGATCAGACTACCCTGATTCCCCAGACGCCGGAGATATTCGAAGAGACCATCCGCCAGAATCTCACCATGGGGCTAAAGCGGAAACCCGCCGCCGTCGAGCGCGCCATCCACCTGGCTGCGATGGAAGACGTGATCAGCAAGGCGGAAAACGGCCTGGAGACCTGGCTCAGCGAGGGCGGTGCTAACCTGAGCGGCGGGCAACGGCAACGGCTGAGCATCGCCCGCGGACTGCTGGCTGCCGAGTCTTCCACCCTACTTCTGCTGGACGAGCCGACGAGTAGCCTCGACCCCCAGTCGGAAGCACTGGTGTACGAGCGCATCTTCGCGACCTACCCGGAGAAGACCATCGTTTCTACGCTGCACCGCCTGCACCTCTTAGAGAGTTTCGACTACATCTACTACCTGGAGAATGGCCGGATTCTGCACGAGGGTACGCTGAAAGAGCTGCGGGAAGTGGGGGTGGTGCCCTGACGATGGGCGCTTGATGCGGTTACACGATCGTCGCTGCCTTTTCTACCTATTGAGAAGCTTTTCACAAGGTGGCGGGAGATTAACATCCCGGATTTAATGAGGAAATCCGGGCATGGTGACATTTTGTCAGACATCGGATGTGTCAGGTCGTGACACATCCGATGTGTCAGGTCGTACTTTACGCCGATGCGCCGACTTTTCACCCGGATCCCCCCGCCCCTAATCATGCTCTTCGCGATCATCGTAGTGGTGACGATCATGACGTACGTCCTGCCCGCCGGCCTCTACGAGCGCGTGGAAGTCAACGGCCAGTACCGGGTGGTCCCCGGCAGTTTTACGGAAGTCTCCCCCACCCCCGTCGGTCCCTTCGAGATGTTCCGGGCCTTTCCCGAGGGCTATCGCCTGGCCACACCGGTCATCTTTATCTGCCTCGCCAGTGCCCTGATGTTTTCGGTGTTGGAACGAACGCAAACCATCGAGAACGCCGTCGGCAGGCTCGTCTACCGCATGGGCAAACAACGGTCGGAACTGCTGCTGGTGCTACTCACCTTCGTCTACGGCCTCCTCGGCGTCATGGTGGGCTACGAAAACAACATCGCTACGGTGCCCATCGCGGTAGTCGTCGTGCTGGCACTCGGTGGCGACCTGATCCTGGCGGCCGGGGTTAGCCTCGGCGGGATGACGGTGGCCTTCGGGCTCTCCCCCATCAATCCGTATACCGTGGGCATCGGACACGAGATCGCCGGCTTGCCGCTCTTCAGCGGCTGGGAATTGCGCAGCGTCCTCTGCTTCGGCGCGCTGGCCATCACCGCCTACTACAACGTGCGGTACTTCCGTAAAATAAGGGGGGCGCCGGAGCGCGGGATCGGAGTAGGCCTGGATACCTCGGGCCTCGCCCTGTCCCAACCCCTCGATCAGTACCGGATCAGCCGTCGCAACTGGTGGTTACTGTCCGTTTTCCTGGCGGGACTGGGGTTCGTGCTATTCGGGGTGTTTCGCTGGCACTTCGGCATCAACGAGATATCCGCCGTCTTCCTGATCGTGATGGTCGTTTGCGCCGCAACCAGCGGACTCAGTGCGCGGGAAGTGACGGACGCCGGCATGAAATCGGTAGCGGAGATGGCCCCGGCCACCTTTATCATCGGGATGGCCGCCACCGTAAAGGTGATCATGGAGCAGGGTCAGATCCAGGACACCATCAGCTACGGACTGGCCGAGGCACTGGACGGCTTACCCACCTACGCCTCCGCGATCGGGATGTCGATCGGACAAAGCGGTATCAACCTCCTCATTCCCAGCGGCAGCGGACAGGCCCTGGCTACGCTACCCGTCATGATCCCCCTCGGTCGCGCACTTGATCTCAGCCCCCAAATCGCGATCCTAGCCTTCCAGATCGGCGACGGGGTGACCAACCTGTTCAATCCCTCCCTCGGCGGCCTGGTTGCCATGCTCGGGGTCTGCCGGGTTCCCTTTGACCGGTGGTTGCGATTCGTGTTGCCGCTGACGGGAATCCTGCTCGTCTGGGCCTGGATCGGGCTTTTGATCGCCGTGGCGGTAGACTACCAATGATGGCTGCTCGGCCGGTAGAAAGCACTACCCTGCCGATGAAAAAAGGCCAGCTCCCGGATGGGGGCTGGCCTACTGTTTTGTAAAGCTCCGAAGTGCTGGATGCGGTATCGGGGAGTTAGTCGACCGACCGCCGCTGCTCGGAACCGGGTGAATAAAGAATGATGACCTGAACGCCCAACGCCAGGATGACCAGGGCGCCGATCTCCAATTGGGTAAATAAATCGGATGAGCTGATGGCCTCCTGGCCCATCAACAATTGCCGGCGTCCTTCCTGCATCTGAATGGCGGTGAGTTCGTCCAGGGTTTCCTCCACGCGGTGAACGGCCTCGATCACTTCGCGGCGGGAAGCCGTGCCGGTAGGAAGGTCTTTCTCTACCCCACTGAGATCGGTCAGGTTTTCCCTCAGCTGGTTGAAGAGCAAAGTTTCTCTTTCGGTCAGCCGAGTAGCGGCAAAGCGATCGACCGCCGTAGCGATCCTTTCCTGGTCGGCGCCGACGACGTCACCGAGGTCAGCGGGATCCTGGGTGGAATATACCAGCTCCTTGCGGTTGATCACCTTGTAGATTTCGAATAGGATATCCTGGGCGACCAGGCGGTCCGCATAGATTGCCTCGATCGACGCCTTCACGTCCCGAAAGTTTCTCCGGTCGATCAGGTTAGTAGTGAGTACCAGCAAAAAAACCAGCACGATACCCAGTACCCATTTAGTTTTCTCGAAGAGAGTCATGTCAGGAGGGTTGAGGGAACGACAGGAAGCAGGAACGGGCCGCCGGTCCGAAGTAAGACGTTATAGATTTCCCGTTTTAGCGCCCCGGTTTTTGTAGCGCGGGCCGGTTAGCTGCTCCTCCTCCTCTCGCGTGATGGTAGTGGTGGGAGCGGGGCGATTGCCCGGCAGCAGGTTTTTATAGACGGGGCCCGTCAGGCGTACCGGCGCGTAGTCGGCCGGGAGGGGCGGTACGGCACGATTAAGCGTAAGCAAGCGGCCGGCGGCGTTGGGATTTTTATAGTGGGGACCGTAAGTCACCAGTTCTTCAATTCGCTCCAGCTCCTCGACATCGGCACCGTCCTGCGACACGCTGTCAACGACTTCTGGAGTCGACTGGGCGGTGGATACGGCACTTACCGTAAGGAGACTGAGTAGGATGATGAGGAAGGGTAAGGGATTGTCGCGTTTCATGGTATGATTTTAGTAATGGAACATACTAATAATCGCTAAGTTGATAGTAATACTATCTTTTTTCTGTTTTCGTTTCTCACCCGGGCAGTGGCGGCGACGCTAAGCGGTAGCTATCCCTATCTTCGCCCCATGCCGAATCCCGCCACCGACAAGCGTCTTTTTCTCCTCGACGGCCACGCCCTGGTCTACCGCGCGCACTTTGCGTTCATCAACCGGCCGCTGATCAATTCCAAGGGGGTCAACACCTCCGCGATGCACGGCTTCACCCGTACCCTGTGGGACCTGATGAAAAACCAGGAGCCTACCCACCTGGCCGTGGTATTCGATCCTGACGGCCCCACCTTCCGCAACGAGCTGGCGGCCGACTATAAGGCCAACCGGGAGGAACAGCCCGAGGATATCGGTATTGCCTTTCCCTACATCCACCAGATCCTGCAGGCCTTCAAGATCCCGATCATCATCGTGCCGAACTTCGAGGCCGACGACGTGATCGGCACGCTGTCTAAGCAAGCGGCGCGGGCGGGGTACAAAGTCTATATGGTCACCCCCGACAAGGACTACGGCCAACTCGTGGAGGAAAACATCCTGATGTACAAACCCAGCCGGATGGGCAACGGGGTGGAGATCCTGGGCGTCGAAGACATCAAGAAAAAGTGGGACATCCAGCACCCCGAGCAGGTGATCGACATGCTCGGACTGATGGGCGACTCGGTGGACAACATCCCCGGCGTACCCGGCATCGGTCCGAAGACGGCCGCCAAGTTCATCAGCGAATTCGGCAGCATGGAAAAGCTACTGGACAGCACCGACAAAATAAAGGGGAAGAACCAGGAGCGGCTCCGGGAGTACCGGGAGCAGGCCATCCTGAGCAAGCGGCTGGCCACGATCATTCAGGACGTGCCCATTCAGTTCGATCCGGAGGCCTACCTCATCGAGGACTTCGACCGGGATTACCTGACGGACGTTTTCCGCGAATTGGAATTCCGTTCCATCGCCAACGAGATTCTCGGAATCGCCGATGAGCCGGAAAAGGCTTCTTCCCAGGGGGATTTGTTCGCCTCCCCGGCCAGCGCCGCACCTGCGTCCGCGCCGCAAAGGAAAAACTTCAAGCAGCCCCCCGCCCACGCCATCGCCGACCAACACATCGGCAACACGGAACACGACTACCGAAAGGTGGAAAGCCCCGAGGAACGCGCCGCCCTGCTGAAGGAATTACGGAACCAATCCTTAATTTCTTTCGACACGGAAACGACGAGCGTGGACCCGACCACCGCCGAACTCGTCGGGATGTCCTTCGCCTGGAAAAGCGGAGCAGCTTACTACGTACCCGTGCCGGAAGACCGCAAAGAGGCCGAGGCCATAGTAGCCGAGTTCGCTCCCCTCCTGGCCGACGAAGCCATCGACAAGGTAGGCCAGAATATGAAGTACGACATGATCGTGCTGGAACGTTACGGAGCCCCCGTGAAGGGCAAGTTGCTGGACACCATGGTCATGCACTACCTCCTGCATCCGGACCAGCGCCACAAGATGGATATCCTCAGTGAGGAATACCTGAACTACAAGCCGGTGCCCATCGAGTCGCTGATCGGGAAGGGCAAGAAGCAACTGACCATGCGGCAAGTGCCCGTCGAAAAGGTCGTCCCCTACGCCTGTGAAGACGCCGACATCACCCTGCGGCTGTACCACGCCCTGTGGCCCGAGTTGGAGGAAGAGGAACTGGTGGAATTGTACGAAACGGTGGAAGCCCCCCTCATTCCGGTGCTGCGGGACATCGAGCTGGAAGGTATCAACGTCGACGGAGCGTTCCTGCAGGAATACAGCAAGACCCTGACGGAAGAGCTTCAGTCCATCGAGCGGGAGATCTTCAAAATGGCCGGTTCGGAGTTCAACATCGGCTCGCCAAAGCAGATCGGAGAGATTCTCTTCGGCCGCATGGGCGTACCGTACAAAGGCAGTAAGACGAAAACCGGCCAGTATAAAACGGACGAGGCCACGCTGGCGGAGGTGAGTGCCGAGTTTCCCATCGTGAAGGAAATCCTGCGCCACCGCAGCCTGAGCAAGTTGCTCGGCACCTACGTCGATGCCCTGCCCCTGCTGATGAACGAGGATGGGCGTATCCATTCCAGCTTCAACCAAACGATCGCGGCCACCGGGCGCCTCAGCAGCGCTAACCCGAACCTGCAGAACATCCCGGTACGCACGCCGGAGGGCGCCGAGGTGCGAAAGGCGTTTATCCCCCGTGATAAGGACCATGTACTATTAGCCTCCGATTACTCCCAGATCGAACTTCGCCTGGTCGCGGCCCTGAGTAAGGACGAGGGCATGCTCGACGCCTTTAAGACCGGCAAGGATATCCACACCGCCACGGCCGCCCTGATCTTCGACGTGCCCTACGAGGAAGTCACGCGGGTACAACGCTACCAGGCCAAGACGATCAACTTCGCCATCCTGTACGGGGCCGGAGCACAGCGGCTAACGCAGGAACTGGAGATCAGCCGGGCGGAAGCCAGCCAGCTCATCGCCAACTACTACGAGCGGTTCACCGGCCTCAAGGAGTTCATGAACGGCGCGGTCGAGCAAGCGAAAGAAGAAGGCTACGTGGCTACCCTACTCGGGCGCAAGCGGGGCCTCCGGGACATCAATAGCCGCAGCGGCGTAGCCCGCGCCCTGGCCGAGCGCATGGCCATGAACACTCCGATCCAGGGTACCGCCGCCGACATGATCAAGATCGCCATGATCCGGATTCACAAAGCCCTGCGGGAACAAAACTTCCGCACCCGGATGATCCTGCAGGTACACGACGAACTGGTCTTCGACGCGCCCCGCGACGAGGTGGAAAAGGTGACCCCGCTCATCGAAGAACTTATGCGGGAGGCGATTCCTAACCTGGACGTGCCGATCGTGGTGGAGACGGGGGTTGGGGAGAACTGGCTGGAAGCGCATTAGCGCTCGCGCTTGCGCTAGACGGGCCTGCGGCCCTGGAGACGCACGGTCGCTCCGCTTCCGTGCTTGGTAGACGGGGCTGCGCACCTGGTAGACCGCCTCCAACCCGGTAGGCAATAACCCTTGCTGGTTTTTCCTGTTAGTTGAGTATGCCGCGTAAGGGAAAGAATTATACCGATCGTCTCCGGGGACCTGTCGGAGACTGTGAGCTATGCGGCCGCACGAAACCGCTCACCGAGCACCACCTCATACCGCGTGCGGTGCACCGAAAAAGCTACTTTCAGAAGCATTTTACCAAAGACGAGATGACCCACCGCCGCATCTCCATCTGCCGGCCATGTCACAAGGGAATCCACCGGCTCATCCCCGACGAAAAGGAACTCGCCCGCGATTACAACACCAAAGATGCCCTCCTCGCGGACGAGCGCATCCGCCGCCACGTAGACTGGGTAGCCAAACAGAAATAATCACTGGCCACTACTGCCGTTCGGAAGCGAAGCGACCTGGCCTCCGCAGACTGGAGCACGGCGACTTGGCCGCTAGAAAAAAGGCAAGCCGGATAAACCAGCTTGCCCGAACATTAACCAAAAACCCAGCAAAAGACATGACAAATAAGGCGAGCGAATGCACAACGCGTTGTGAAAAGTCGCGATTACCGCCAGTCGAGGGAATTTCGTTGCTACGCTGAGCAGCGACCCCTATCCGGGATGGCAGGTTCAGCGGCGCATCTACTACTTTCCGACGGGAAATTGGATTACCCACCCGTAAGTGGGTAGTTTGTTATACAAGCAGTCGTGGCAAGCGGATGTTCGTCCCCCTATCCGATTAGCCCGCAAACAAGCGTTGGCCTCAGCCGTTGGAATACCCATAAACGATACACAATGAAACTTACCAAAGAGCAAGAGACCGAGAAAAAAGCCGTTGTAGCCCAATTGCTGATCATGAAGGAAAATTCCTACAAGAACATGATGTCCATGCAGACGGCCGACATGGAGGAAGCCGAAGAAACCAACGAGGAGTCCGAAAACCTCTTCGAAGACGGCAAAGTAGACGAATCCATCAACCGCGTCGAGGCGCGCTCCTCCGTGGTGGAAGCCCTGCAGCATGATATCAATATGCTCTCTAATCTGGACGAGATCGAGCCCACCGAAGAAATCCAGCTCGGTGACATCATCGAAACCGACAAAGGCCGCTTCATCGTCGGTGCCGCGAGCGATGAGTTTGAAGTGAACGGCAAAAAGTACCGGGGCATTTCGGTCGACAGCCCGTTATTCCTGGCGCTAAAGGGTAAGCACAACGGTGATTCGGTCGACGTGAACGGCAATACCTTCACGCTCATCAATTCTTACTGACCGCGCATAGCATGACCCTCAGCGAGGCACAACGGGCCGTCGATGACTGGATCAAGACGGTAGGGATACGGTATTACGGCGAGCTCACGAACACCGCGATCCTGACGGAGGAAACCGGTGAGGTCGCCCGGCTGATGGCACGGCTTTACGGAGAGCAGTCCTTCAAAAACCCCGAAGAGGAGGCACGGGCCCCCGAACAACTCGCGGAAGAAATGGCCGATGTGCTCTTCGTCCTCATCTGCCTGGCGAATCAGACCGGAGTGGACCTTACCAAGGCACTCCAACGCTCGTTGGAAAAGAAAACCGTTCGGGACCGGGAACGGCACCGAAATAATCCGAAGCTGAAGCCGAAAGACTGATCGGCGCACTGCCTCGTGTCGAGACGGTAACGATAAATCTTCCGCTTAGCAGTCCAGCGGCTGGAAACCGGTATGCTGCGGGCGTCGTCGCGCGTTCCCTTCCCCTTAACAAACGGGGCGGTTGGATAGGGCGCGGCGACAGAGAACCGACTTTCCCTAGTTCACATCTCCCCACACTCCGCTATGCGGTGGGTTACGGAAGGATACCGTGCCCTGAGCCGCAACAACGTTCTCGACCCGTCTTCGACTTTCCTCCAGGGGAGTTCCTTAACGCAACCCATTTGCCATTTTAATGAGCGGGCGTCGGGCGCGGGTGCCAAGTCCGTTCAAACGGACCACGTTCCCCAACAACCCGGAACCGCCCATTCAATTTCAAACAAATTATATAATCATAAAATTTACATTCTCGATTTTATCGCTAAAAAGCGAATTATTTGTCGGCGAATGTGGCGATTTTACTTGCGCAGCCCGTACAACATGTTTATATTTGTAGCGTCGCACAACAAAAGCAGTTTCAAACAAACAGGATAATGTCAGACAACCACAAAGACACCGCCGCTAAGCTGAAGGCGCTCCAGATGACGATCGATCGCCTGGATAAGGCCTACGGAAAGGGTACGATCATGCGCCTCGGCGAGAGTCAAGCCGCTAACGTAGAGGTGATCCCTACCGGCTCTCTGGGCTTGGACGTAGCCCTCGGCATCGGGGGCTTTCCCAAGGGCCGGATCATCGAAATTTACGGCCCGGAATCATCGGGTAAAACCACGCTGGCCATTCACGCCATCGCGGAGTGCCAGAAGCGCGGTGGCATTGCGGCCATCGTTGATGCGGAGCACGCCTTCGACCGCTTTTACGCGCAGAGCCTGGGCGTCGATACCGATAACCTACTGATTTCTCAGCCCGACAATGGCGAGCAGGCGCTGGAGATCGCGGAAAACCTGATCCGTTCCGGTGCCGTCGACATCCTCGTCGTCGACTCCGTAGCCGCTCTGGTGCCCCGCGCCGAGATCGAAGGCGAAATGGGCGATAGCAAAATGGGTCTCCAGGCCCGCCTGATGTCCCAGGCCATGCGGAAGCTGACCGGTACCATCGGCAAGACTGGCTGTTGCTGTATCTTCATTAACCAGCTCCGGGAGAAGATCGGCGTTATGTTCGGTAACCCCGAAACCACGACCGGTGGTAATGCCCTGAAGTTCTACGCTTCCGTCCGCCTCGACATCCGCCGCACGGGTGCCGCGATCAAGGACAAGCAGGGTAACGTAGTCGGCAACCACGTGAAGGTCAAAGTGGCTAAAAACAAGCTGGCTCCCCCCTTCCGCGTGGCTGAATTCGATATCATGTACGGTGAGGGCATTTCTAAATCCGGCGAGGTCGTTGACTTAGGTGTCGACCAGGAGATCATCCAAAAGTCTGGAGCATGGTACGCCTACGACGACGCCAAGATTGCCCAGGGCCGCGAAGCCGCCAAGCAATTCATGCTGGACAATCCCGAAGTGGCCGAGCAGGTCGAGGAGCGGATCAAGACCAAGTTGATGGGTATCGAGGAAGAAGCCCGGGCCAACCGCAACGGAAAAGGCAAGATCGCCGACGCGGAGGAAGTAACCGCCGAAGCGTAAACGTATAGAACCCTATAGGACGCCCGTTCCCACTTCGGTGGGAACGGGCGCCTTTTTTTGGCCCGCTCAGTCCCGGTCTTTGGCAACGGTCCCGGGAATGGTAGTCCCGTTGCCGTCGCGCAGGGCCATATAATGCGGGCTCATGATCTCCACCCCTGCCTCCTGGAAGGTATCCTGTAAATTGGCGTGCAGATCGGAATAAATGCGGGCCATCCGGTGGCTATCGTGCGTATAGGCATTCAGCTCGTACTCTACGTACCAGTCGTTCAGGGCCTTTTGAAGCACGAAGGGAGCCGGGTCCCGGTCGACCAATGCCGTGCGCTCCGCTGCAGCGATCATCAGTCGATGTACCTGGGGCCAGGGAACATCGTAGCCGATGGTTAGGGAAGTATGCAGGATGAGGCCGTGCTGCGCGGTCAGGGAACTATAGTTCATGACGCCGCCATTCATCAGTATACCGTTCGGAATGGTGACCTCCTCGTTTCGCACGGTCTTAATGCGAGTCACCAGCAGCGATTTGCCAATGACGTCTCCCGTTACGTCGTTGATCCTCACCCGGTCACCGATTACGAACGGGCGCATATAGGTCAGAATGACCCCGGAGATGACGTTACCGATGATGCCCGCCGCCCCCAGTGACAATAGCAGGCCTACGAAAACCGAGATCCCCTGGAAGGCATCGGTACCCGCCCCGGGCAGATAGGGAAAGATGATTACCAGCGTAAAGATGATAACCATGACCCGCAGCAGATTGAAGGTCGGTATCGCCCAGTCCGGGTAAAAGTTAGTGAACGTCACCTGACCCGATCCCACTTGCCGGGCAATGTACCGCATCCCGCCGATGAGGTAGCGCGACGCCACGATGATGATGACGATAAACAGGAAACTCGGTAAAAATCCGGTGATGCCGTGGTAAAGAAATCGGAGTGGCTGTAGGACATACTCCATGAGCTGTTCTCCAAACCCCCGGGTATAGTTCAGCTGGCTGAAGAGGAATGGCAGGTACAGGTAGAGAAAAACGATGAGCACGGTATACCGCGTCATTCGGAGCAGGAAAAGAAACAGTTTCTTTTCCATGCTTGGCGTAATGAGGGAGAACCGCCGTAGCCACTCGTTACGGCTGAGAATCAATTTATCATCTAATCCCCTGAGTCCACCCCGGAAGAAATCGAAGGCCTTATTGACGCCCCAGAATACTAGGAGGAAGAACAGCAGCGCAAGCGTGAATAAGGCAATATCGACCAGGATGCGCCGAAGTGAAGAATCGTTGAAATCGGCGATCAGGGCCTCCCGGATCACCCGGAGCCGCTCCTCCGTCAGCGCCTCGAGCGATCGCCCGGAAGCGGTAGCCTCACGTACCGAGATGCTGTTGATGATGTCGTCACGCAGCACCACCTGGGCTTCACCTTCCAGCATCACGACGCGGAGGCTATCAAATTCTCTGAGGGGAAGCTTCGCCAGTCGCTGCAAGTTGCGCTCCACTTGCTCTGCCCGTTGCTCCGGCGTGAAGGTGCCCATATTGGTCGTGATGTGGAACAGCGTATCCTGAGCGAAAACAACCGGGGCTCGGCCTTGCTGTCCGGCAAGAGGAACGACCAGAAAAACTAGTATTATCAGGAGAAGTCTCGGTAAGTGCATCCGTTAAATGTATCAGGTTTGCCGGCTTCTCACGCTAACGAAGCTAGTCCCTTCCCAACGACCGGTGGTGGCTGGTAAGTACCCGTCGCCCGCGCGGTAGGGACGGTTACCGGACTCGAATCTTTGTTCCCCGCCTGGATCGGGGGGCAAATGCAAGGTCAAAGTCCCGGTAAGGGCGTAGCTTTGCGCCCACGCAAAATCCCCACCCCATGAACCGCGATACCGCCGTCTTCGACCTAATCCAACGGGAACTCGAACGCCAGCGCCAAGGCATCGAACTCATCGCTTCCGAAAACTTCACGAGCGCCGCCGTAATGGAAGCCATGGGAAGCTGCCTGACGAACAAATACGCGGAAGGGTACCCCGGAAAACGGTACTACGGAGGTTGCGAAATCGTCGACCAGGTCGAGCAACTGGCCATCGATCGCCTCTGTCAACTGTTCGGTGCGGAATATGCCAACGTACAGCCCCACTCCGGTGCCCAGGCCAACGCGGCGGTCTTTCTGGCCTGCCTTCAGCCGGGTGACAAAACACTAGGTTTCAGCCTGGCCCACGGCGGTCACCTGAGCCATGGCCACCCGGCTAATTTCAGCGGGAAGAATTACCAGGCCAACTTCTACGGGGTCGAGGAAGCGACCGGCCGGATCGATATGGACAAAGTAGCCGAAAAGGCGCGGGAGGTCCAACCCAAACTGATTATTTGCGGGGCCTCGGCCTATAGCCGCGACTGGGATTACGCCCGCTTCCGCGAAATTGCCGATGAAGTAGGCGCATTGCTCCTGGCGGATATCGCCCACCCAGCTGGGCTCATCGCCGCCGGATTGCTCAACGATCCCCTCCCCCACTGCCACATCGTAACCAGCACCACCCACAAAACCCTGCGCGGGCCACGCGGTGGGATCATCATGCTGGGCAAGGATTTCGACAACCCCTGGGGCCGCAAAACCAAGAAGGGCAAGGTGATCCAAATGAGCACCATCCTTAACAGCGCGGTATTCCCCGGCATGCAGGGCGGACCGCTCGAGCACGTTATCGCCGGCAAAGCCGTAGCCTTCGGAGAGTGCCTGAGCGAGGGTTGGAAAGCCTACGGAAAGCAAGTCATCGCCAATGCACGGGCCATGGCCGAAGCACTCGTAGATCGCGGCTATCACATCATCAGCGGCGGTACCGACAACCACAGTATGCTGATCGACCTGAGCAACAAGGACATCACGGGTCGCGATGCTGAAATTGCCCTGGGAAAGGCCGACATCACGCTCAACAAGAACATGGTACCCTTCGATAAGAAGTCGGCCATGGTCACCAGTGGCATCCGAATCGGCACCGCGGCCATTACGACGCGGGGTTTCCGGGAAGCGGATTGCCGGAAAACGGTAGCCTGGATCGATGAAATCGTCAAAAACCCGGAAGACGAAAGCACCCTCGACCGCGTCCGGGGAGAGGTTAACGCCTACATGGAGCAATTTCCGCTATACTCCGGCGAGCTGGTGGGCTGATAATTCTGTTCACAAATCGCGAGTTTGACCGGAGCAGATTGAGGGGTTTGTAAGTTTTACCAAATAATTAGGGGTTCGCTTACACCGTAAGTGTATATTAAGGCCGTTATAGATACCTGTAACGGAGTAGTTGGGTGGTCCGACCGATCATGCCATTTCCGTAACGGGTATGGCTACGGCTTTTTGATTATTGACACTTCCAGCTTACTATTTCCCCCAGTATAATGAACGAACACTTCTCCCGGGTTTTACTTGCGGTTATGGCCGTGCTCTCGGTAACGGTACGCGCCCAGCAAGTTTATGAGGCCGATCTTTCCCAACTTACCCCCACGGAACGAAAGTGGGTCGATTCCGTCTACACTTCCATGTCGGAAGATCAGCGACTGGGCCAGCTGTTCATGATTCGGGCCCATTCCGATTTGGGCCCCGATCACGTAGCCGAAGTCGTTAGTCAAATTGAGAACTACCACGTCGGCGGGGTCTGCTTCTTCCAGGGTACACCCGAAAAGCAACTCGAGTTAACGAATCAATATCAGGCCCTGAGCCACCTCCCGCTGATGGTGAGTATGGACGCCGAATGGGGACTCGGCATGCGCCTGCCCGACCAGACCATCTCCTTCCCGAAGCAACTCGCCCTCGGTGCCATCCGCAACAACCAGCTGATCTACGACATGGCGACCGAGATCGCCCGCCAAATGCACCGCCTCGGAGTGAACGTCTCCTTCAGCCCGGTACTGGACGTTAACAACAACCCCGAAAACCCCGTCATCGCTACCCGCTCCTTCGGTGAAGACCGCTACAACGTCACGGCAAAGGGATACATGTACATGAAGGGGCTGCAGGATAATGGCATCCTCGCGAGCGCCAAGCACTTTCCCGGTCACGGGGATACGGACGTCGACAGCCACCTTGACCTGCCCGTCATCAAGCACTCCCTGGCCCGCCTCGACAGCATCGAGCTCTACCCTTTCCGGGCGCTGGTCCGCTACGGCATTGGTAGCATCATGGCCGCGCATTTGCAGATTCCGGCGCTGGATCCGCGTCCGAACCGCCCCTCCTCGCTTAGCAAACCCATTGTATCGGATCTGCTCCGCGACGAGTTGGGCTTTAACGGCCTCATTTTCACCGATGGCCTCGAAATGAAAGGGGTGACCAAGCACTACCAGCCCGGTGAAGTGGAAGCCGAAGCCATCGCGGCCGGATCCGATATCCTGCTGCTACCGGAGGATATTGCCGCTTCCTTCGAAACGATCAAACGCTACGTAGCCGAGGGCAAGATTCCACCGGCAAAACTGGAGGAAAAGGTGCGCCGGGTATTGCTCTCCAAATACCGCCTCGGCCTCAACCGGGCCAGCTTCCCCGCCGCAGAGAACCTCCGCTCGGAACTGAATACCGCCGCCGCCAAATCCCTGAAACAAGACCTGTACGAAGCCGCTATGACCCTCGTACGCGACAAGGAGAAGCTGGTGCCCATTGCCACCCCCGAAACTGGTAAAATCGTTTCCTTGCGTATCGGCAGCCCTCAATCCAGCGCGTTCACTACCCGGCTCGACGATTACGGCCAGATTACGCATCTCACTACGGGAGTAAAACCTACCGCCACCGAACAGCAGCAGATCCTCCAACGTGTCGACGGGGAGGACGTAGTAGTGGTCAGCCTCTACAGCGATGGGAGCCGCTTTATCGAAAAAGTGCCGGTTAGCGACGAGGTCCTGCGACTCCTAAAGGCAATCGACCAAAAAAGCAAACTGGTGGTTACCGTTTTCGGGAACCCCTACAGCCTGGCCGCGCTGGACGGCTTCGGCACCGTGCTGGAAGCCTATACCCGGGACGAAGTCGCCCAGGATGCCGCCGCCCAGGCGCTCTTCGGAGCCACCCGCATTACCGGTCGCCTGCCCGTAACCGCCAGTAAGGCGGCTCCTTATAATGCCGGCCTGGAAACCACCGCCAATTTCCGGATGGGCTACGCTAACCCCGAAAGCGTAGGGGTGAACGGCGAGCAACTCGCTTCCAAGATCGATGTATTGGCAAGAGAGGCCATCCGGGAGAAGGCTACCCCGGGAATGGTGGTACTCGTCGCCCGAAGTGGCAAAGTAGTCTTCGAGAAAGCCTACGGCCACCATACCTACGCCCGCGAGCAAGCCGTTTCCACCAACGACGTCTATGACCTAGCCTCCGTCACCAAGGTAGCGGCCACTACCCTCTGCATCATGAAGCTGGTGGACGAAGGCCGAATCGATATCGATAAACCGCTGGGTTTCTACCTGCCGGAACTCGAAGGCACCAATAAGGAAAATCTCAAAATTCGGGCCGTCCTCGCCCACCGCGCCGGATTGTCCGCTTGGATCCCCTTCTATAAATACACCCTCACTCCGGGACGCTATCCCAAGCCCAGCTCCCAGTTCTACCGCACCGCCCAAACCGGAAACTTCGTGGTGCCGGTAACCGACAACCTCTTTATGAATAAGGTCTGCATCGACAGCGTGTGGCAGCGAATCTACGATAGCCCCCTGCCCAATGTCGGTAAGTACCGGTATAGCGACCTCGGCTTTTACCTGATGGCCAAACTCATCGACCGGGTCAGCGGCCTCACGGTCAACGAGTACGCCGCCCGGCATTTTTACCGCCCCATGGGCCTGGAATCCCTCACGTTCAATCCGCTACGATCTATCGACCGCGACCGGATTCCCCCCACAGAAGTAGACGATTATTTTCGGATGTGCACCGTCCAGGGCTACGTCCACGACATGGGCGCCGGTATGATGGGCGGTGTGAGTGGACACGCCGGGCTATTCGGCTCCGCCCACGACGTCGCGGCCCTCTTCCAGATGCTTTTGCAGGAAGGAACGTACGGCGGCAAGCGGTACCTGAAGCCGGAAACCATTCAGCAGTTCACCACCCGCTACGCAGACGATCTACGGCGGGGCCTCGGCTTTGATATGAAGCAACTGGACGAAGACCGGAGTCTGAATATGGCGGAAGACGCCTCTGCCCGCGCCTTCGGCCACCTGGGTTTCACCGGCACGGCCGTGTGGGTAGACCCCGCGGAAGAACTCGTCTACGTTTTTCTTTCCAACCGGACCTATCCGAATATGGAAAACAACAAGCTCAACCAGCTGGATACCCGCATCAAAATGCACGCCGCCGCCTACCAGGCCCTCGGCTCTACTTCCGAGCGCTCCACCTCTGCCGTACGCAATACGGCCGGCTTGGGCCAGGTTCCTTAACGTTTCCGCCGTTTACCGGGGAAGGTTTTCCGATCCCCCGCTGAATGCCTTGATCAGGTAACCCGCGGGCAACTGGTTGCTCAGCTCCAAACCGTTGAGTATGGCGAACTCCTCGAGTCGGGCTTGCGGCACCCCGGCATTGAGCAGCGCCTGCTGTAGTGTACCGGCCTGATTGACTTCCACGATCTTGATCCGTTCGGGTTTGCGATTCAGCTTGCTTTGGTCGGTGAGCTCGGCGAAGCTTCGGATGCTTCCCTCCATCTCCCGGGCGTACTTATTGAAATCCTGGGCCATGCTTAGACCGGACATCATGTAGATATTTCCTCCGTAAGAAATGAAGCTGGTGATCGTGCGCAGTGTAGCGGTTTGCCCTTGCTCGTTCTGCTGGCTGATGTCGCCCAGGATCGTGACCGCGGGGAGGCCGTTGATGGCCTGCTCGCTAGTGCTGGAGACCTGTAATTTATTTTGTTGCACGAAACTCTGGGCGGCGGCCGTCGGGTCGGTGCCTTCCGCCAGACGCATTTGCATAATCGCGTTTTGGTCCGGCGCGACCATCTGCACCATGGTAGGCGAGTTGATCAGTTTCCAGCTCTGCGGAATCGTGAAATTGAACCGGAGGGCAGGGTGGTAAAAGGCACCGGACTGAACGTAACCCTGATTCGGATCCTCGCCGTAGAGTAACCCGTCGATTCTACGCAGATATCCGTTCCGGTCCACCTCGTAGTCACGAGCACTCTCATTCTGGGCGATTTGGGCAAGCTCCTCTACGCGGGCCTCGCGGTTCAGCGGATCGGGGTGCGTGCTCAAGAAGGTTGGCGCGCGATTCTCTTCTCCCCCGCTCAGTCGGTCAAGCGTGCCGAAGAAGCCGGCCATCTCCTTGGCATCGTAGCCGATTGCCGTGGAATACTTCACGCCCAACTCATCTGACTGGCTTTCCGCGTCGCGACCGAACTTGAGAAAAAGCAGTTGCATACCCTGCATGAGGGTTTGCCCCTGGCTGGCCAGTTCGGGAGACAGGATCATCCCGCCTACGAGACCGATTTGCGCCAGCTGCTGCTTGCTCTGCTGGGCTACGGTATGGCGGGCGGTTACGTGGCCGATCTCATGACCGAGCACACCCGCGAACTGCGCCTCGTTGTTGAAGTGGGCCATAATTCCCCGGGTGAAGTAAACGAAGCCTCCGGGTACGGCAAAGGCATTGACGACTTCGGAATCCACCAGGCGGAAGGTCCAGGGAAGGTTCGGGCGCTCGGAAATGGCAGCCATTTCGTTGCCTTTTTCCCGCAAGAAGCTTTGTAGTTCCGGGTCTTCGTAAATGCCGAATTCCGCCACCACCTGCGGGTCGTATTCCTGGCCCATTTGGATTTCGCTTTCCTCTGAAATGAGCGAAAGTTGCCGCTTTCCGGTTACCGGATTGGTGGCACAAGTGGAAATCAGTAAGCTTAGGATAAATAGCGAAAGCAGAAAAGGAAGGCGGGTGAGGGTGAGATACATGCGATGTTAGCTAATGGTTTACCCTGCTAGAAGTCCTGTCCTTACTAATAAGTTTGCACCAAAAAGTTAAGCAGAAGGCTCACCCGCCCGGACCCCGCGTAGCCACTTTCAGAACCGCTCCCGTTCCTGGCTCATCCGGATACCGGGCGTATCCGGTCAGGGGGTCAAAGGTCACCCCGCGCGCCGGATCCTCGGCCAGTAACATGGCTCCGTCCATGTCGGCGTAGTCCAGTTCGGGGAGCAATTGGGCAATGGCGCTGATGCCCACGCTGCTCTCGGTCATGCAGCCTGCCATGACCTGCAGCCCCAGCGAGCGGGCGCGGGCGATCATCCTACGGGCCGGCAACAGGCCCCCGCACTTCACGATTTTGATGTTGATTCCGGAAAACACCCCGGCACACTTTTCCACATCGCCCTCCGTCTGGCAGCTCTCGTCCGCCAGGACCGGCAGTACGGCGTGCTTGATCACTTCCGCCTGTCCCGCCCGATCGGCGGTGGGAAGGGGTTGCTCGATAAACACGACACCGAGCTCCCGTAACGGACCGGAAAGTTCGATTGCCTGACGGGCGGTCCACCCCGTATTAGCGTCGACGTAGAACGGAGCGTCAGTGTGTTCCCGCAGCTTCCGGATGATGTCCAGGTCGTCCGCTCCCCCACCGAGTTTAATCTTGTACACCGGCCAGGGGAAGGCCCTGAGCTTGCGCACCATTTCCTCAATCGGGGCCAGCCCGATGGTGTAGCAAGTCGGGATCCGGCGAAGGCGATCCTGGTCCCAAAGAAGTCCGAGGCGTTTACCCTGCTGCTTGGCCCAGAGGTCGTGTAAGGCCACATCGAGGGCGCAGCGCAAAAACGGATTCAGCGTTTCCGTACCGATTCGTTTCAGCACCTCTCCTACTCCGCCCCGCGCCAAATCCCGTAGGTCAAGGGCGGCGAGCGCAGGAGCAACAGCTTCCAATTCCCCTTTACACCGTTGGCTTTCCAAACCATAGTAGCGCGTCATCGGCGCCTCCCCCAAACCGTCGAGCCCATCGGCATGGATACGCACGATCAGGGTAGGTTGCACCGTCCGGCTTTCGTGGGTGGTGCGGAAAGCGTCACGCAATGGGAGATCGAAGGGGTGCACGGTCAGCTGCATACGGGGCAAGGTAAGGCGACCTTCCGTAGCGACGGCTTTAGCCGTCAAGCTGCTATCGACAGAAAAGGCTCAAGCGAAATTCAACCAGACAGTAAGTGCCCTAAGCAGCCAGTCCACTAAAGGGGACGCTACGTGGGAAGGCCTGAGCCGTCATGCTGCTTTCGACAGGAAGATGCTCAAACGATATTCGACCAGCCAACAAGCAGGCTAAGCAGCCAGTCCACTAAAGTGGACGCTACGTGGAACCGTACCAAGTGAATCGCCTTCAACTGGCTAAACCTTCCCGGATCAGTTCGCTCCTGCGCACCGCCGCCCCAGGCACTAAAAATACCAGCAGACCAAAAGTCTACCAGAAAAAGTGTACGCCCCCGAAAAAGCTACCCAACTAAAAGACTACCCGACTAAAAGCCTAAAAGACTACCCAACTAAAAGACTACCCGACTAAAAGACTAAAAGCCTACCCGACTAAAAGCCTACCCCCCCCCTACTTCTGCCGAAAGAAAATAGTAATCGGAACCCCCGTAAAATCAAAGTTTTCCCGCAGCTGGTTCTCGAGGTAGTTCTTGTAGCTCTCCTTGATGTGCTGAGGATGATTGCAGAAAAAGGCGAAGGCCGGATAGGCCAACGGCAACTGGGAAACGAATTTGATCGAAATAACCCGTCCCCGCGAAGCCGGCGGATTGAACCGCTCGATGGCGGGCAACATCACGTCGTTGAGCTTGGAGGTAGGAATGCGGCGGGTACGGTTGGCGTAGACCTCTTCGGCGGCCTCGATTACCTTCATGATGCGCTGCTTTTCGGTAACGCTCATGAAGACGACGGGCAGGTCGTTGAAGGGGGCGAAGCGGCGGCGTATTTCGGCCTCGTAGTCGCGGGCGGTGTTCGTTTCCTTATTGGGCACCAGGTCCCACTTGTTGATGGCGATGACGATGCCCTTGTTATTCCGTTGGGCTAGCCGGAAGATGGCCAAATCCTGGCTTTCCACATTGTCGGTAGCATCGATCATCAGGACGCACACGTCCGCCTTTTCAATGGCCCGGATTGCCCGCATCACCGAGTAGTACTCCAGGTTTTCGTGCACCTTCGCCTTCTTCCGAATACCCGCGGTGTCGATGAGGATGAATTCCTTACCGAACTTGTTGTAGTGGCTGTTGACGCTGTCGCGGGTCGTACCGGCTATGTCGGTGACGATGTTCCGCTCCTCCCCCAACAGGGCGTTGATAAAGCTGGATTTACCCGCGTTCGGCTGCCCCACGATCGCCAGTTGCATCAGCTCGGTCGGCTCCTCCTCCCGTTGGGTGACGTATTCCACGGCTACGTCGAGCAGATCCCCGGTGCCGCTACCCGTGATGGAGGAAAGGAAGAAGGTTTGCTCGAAGCCCAGCGACCAAAATTCGTTGGCCTCCAGTTGCCGTTGATTGTTATCGACCTTGTTCACGGCCAGGATGACGGGTTTTTCCGCCCGCCGCAGCATTTGAGCCACCTCCTCGTCCAGGTCGGTAATGCCCGTAGTAACGTCGACCATGAAAATGATGACGTTTGCTTCCTCAATGGCGATTTCCACCTGGTCACGGATGGCGGCTTCGAAGACATCATCGCTGTTGCGCACGAATCCGCCGGTATCCACCACAGCGAATTCCTTGCCATTCCAGTGGCTCTGGCCGTACTGCCGGTCACGGGTCACGCCGCTCTGGTTGTCGACGATACTCTGGCGCTCGCCAATGAGGCGGTTAAAAAGGGTCGATTTCCCGACGTTCGGGCGGCCTACGATGGCAACTATATCCATAATGAGATCGGTGGTCGGTGGCTGTGCCACCTTGGTAGTACGGTAGTGGCTGACGTGGCCAGCTTTCTAATACCGTAGTACAATAGTACTCCCTATTTCGTTCGCCGCCCCCCTATTCGAACAGACGGTACTGCTTTCCACCGGGCAGCAGGGTAAAACTCCGGCGGTGGTGGACCGTAGCGCCGTGGCTTTCGATAGCCGCCCGGTGGGCCCGGGTGGGATACCCCTGGTTGGTATTCCAGGCGAACTGGGGGTAAGCGGCGTGTAAGCCCAGCATATACTCGTCACGGTGCGTCTTAGCCAGGATACCGGCGGCGGCAATGGACTGGTACTTCCCGTCCCCCTTGATGACGCAGCAATGGTCTAAATCCGCGTGCGGCACGAAGAACTTACCGTCGATCAGCAAAAAGTCCGGCCGTTCGGTCAGGCTGTCGATCGCCCGGTGCATCGCCCGGTAGCTGGATTGGAAGATGTTGTAGCGATCGATCTCCTCCACCGTACAGGTCGCCACCGACCAGGCCAGGGCATCCGCTTCGATCTCGGCGCGCAACGCGTTACGGGCCCGCTCATCCAGCTTTTTGCTGTCGTTGAGCCGGGGATTATCGTAGCCCGACGGCAGGATCACCGCGGCCGCGAAGACGGGACCCGCCAGGCAACCGCGACCGGCTTCGTCGCAGCCGGCTTCCCGTCGACCCTCGGTGTGGTAAGGAAGTAACACGGCGGAAATGTACGAAGACCGGTACGCCCAGGACTTGCATACCCGCTGGAGACCTTACTAAATGGGTTTAGTTGTTACATTCAGGCATGCCTACGTCCCCCGCGCCGCTGATCGCGCTTTTCGTCCTGCTGCTAACCCTTTTTCCGCCGCCCCTGCCCGCTCAGTCGACCGTGTGGCAGCTCGGCGAACCCGACGGCAGCGCCCGGGAGTTTGCTCTCGCCCCGGATGACTACCCCCGCTTCCTCGCGGAAGATTTCGGGTGGGAAGACCGCTACTTCATGATCGGCCGCGACACGATCGCCCGCAGCTTCCCCTACGTGCTGCCCGGTACGGTCGACTATTGGGGCGGCACGTCGTCGCTCGCCGGTATCCGCCCCCACGCCCTCAACCTGCTCTTCAATCTGGCGGGGACGCCCTTGCCGGGCCCGTGGGAGCTTAAACTGGGCGTGCTGGATGCAAGTCCGGACGATCCTCCCCAGGTCCGGATCACCGTAAACGATCGGGTAGAAAAATTTCAGCTCGCACCGGGGCTCAGCGACGATGCCCTTACCGGTGCGGGCGGCCGCTCCCGACTCCAGACGCAGACCGTGTCGCTCAACCCGGGGGACTTGCGCGCGGGCGGCAACGTCGTGGAGATCACCAGCCTGACCGGCAGTTGGCTCGTTTTTGACTACGTGGCGCTATCCGGACCGGAGGGAGCTGAACTGGCCGAGTCCGGTCCCCTGTTTCTCTACGGTGCACAGGCCGTCGACTACGAAATCGAGCGCGCCGGCACGCGCTACCAACCGCTACTGGTCGACGTACAACATCTGCACGGAGCACCTACCTTGCGCGTTCGGGTAGACGATCAGGACCGGCTCACCCAGCGCGTCGAGCACGGTCGGCATCAATTCGAGGTACCCGTCCCGGCCGTAACGAGTGCCCGGAGCAGCCGGTACACGATTCTAGTGAACGACTCCGTCATTGCGCGCGGCACGATGGAGCGGTCGCCCCGCCCCGTTATCACCCCGGCCGGCTACGTCGATACCCGCATCGGTACCGGCCACTCCCGCTGGATGATTGCCCCCGGCCCCTGGATGCCCTTCGGTATGGTCAAGATCAGCCCCGACAATCAACATTCCGGCTGGCAGGCCGGCTACCAGCCTACCTTCGAAAACGTCGGCACCTTCAGCCACGTCCACGAATGGACCATGGCCGGGCTCGGCATGCTCCCGACCAATGGCCCCCTGCAAACCCAGATTGGTGATCCGACCGATCCAGACAGTGGGTACCGGTCCCGCATCGACAAGGCCACGGAGCAGGCTCCGCTAGGCTACTACTCCGTGGAACTCACCGATTACGACATCCGGGCCGAACTGACAGCAACCACCCGCGCCAGCTTCCAGCGGTACACTTACCCCGCCGGCGATACGCAGTCGCGGGTTCTGGTCGACCTGAAGATCCCCGCCGAATACGAGTACCGGATCGAGGAGGTACGTTTGGAAAAAATGGGTACCTCCCAGCTCGTCGGCTACAGTCGGCAGGTCACCCCCGGGGTCTGGGGCGAGCGCCACTACCGCCGGGAGATGGTGGAAGACGGTGACGCCGAACGAGCTTGGGACGACATCGAGCAGGCCTACACCCTGCACTTTGCGATCGAATTCGATCGCCCCATCCGCAACTTCAGCGTGTGGAGTAACGGCGCGGCGCCGGGCGCGGGAGATACTACCCTACTGACTGACCGCGATTCCCTAACCATCGAACACCCGGAGGACCTCGTTGCCATCGTGGAGTTTGCAACCACTGACGACCCGGTCGTCCAGGTACGTACCGGAGTATCCTACGTTAGCGTGGCCAACGCGGAGGAAAATCTGCACCGCGAGATCAGCCAACCCTACGGCTGGGACTTCGCGGCCGTCCGCCGGCAGCAGGAGGATACCTGGAACGACCTGCTCGGACGGGTGGACATCACCACGGCAGACCGGCGGGAGAAGGTGCGTTTCTACTCCAACATGTACCGGGCCATCGTGAGCCGCAACATATTCAGTGACGTGGACGGCAGCTGGGTGGATGCCACGGAAACCGTCCGCAAACTCGAGGATTCCACCGCCGTAGCCCTCGGCTGTGATGCCTTCTGGAATACGTTCTGGAACCTCAATCCATTCTGGAACCTGGTCGTACCCGAATGGTCGTCGAAGTGGGTCCGCTCCCAGCTCGCTATGTACGATGCCAACGGCTGGCTGGCGAAGGGCCCCGCCGGCATGGAGTACATCCCGGTCATGGTGGCCGAGCACGAGATCCCCCTCATCGTAGGAGCCTATCAGATGGGGATTCGCGACTTCGACGCGGAAAAGGCCTTCTCGGCCGTGCACAAGATGCAGACCACCCCCGGCGATACGGTGGGCCACGGCTTCGCGGGCAACCGTGACCTGGAAACTTATTTACAACATCACTACGTCCCCTACAATAAGGGCCGCTTCTCCAATACCCTCGAGTACGCCTTCGACGACTACGCGGTGGCCCAGTTTGCCGGAGCACTGGGCAAACGGGATGCCTACGCTGAATTTATGGACCGGGCTTACTGGTGGCGGAATGCGATCGACACCACCGTAGGCTTCGCCCGCCTCAGAAACTCGGCGGGGGAATGGTACCCGGATTTTGACCCCCTCCAGACGGGGGGCAATCACCAGTATGCGGAGGGCAACGCCTGGCAGCTAACCTTCTTTGTTCCCCAGGACGTACCCGCCCTGGTCGACCTGATCGGCCGGGATCGCTTCCTCCGGCGCCTCGACGATGGCTTCCGCGCCAGCAGCCCCTGGCGCTACAACGCCCCGAACGAACGCTACTGGGATTTTCCCGTCATTCAGGGCAACCAGCAGTCCATGCACTTCAGCTATCTCTTCAACTGGGCTGGACGCCCCTGGCTGACGCAGCGGTGGAACCGGGATATCCTGGATCGCTACTACGGCTTCGGCACCTCTAATGCTTACCTCGGCGACGAAGACCAGGGACAGATGAGTGCCTGGTTCGTACTGTCCGCCCTGGGTCTCTTCCAAACCGACGGCGGTACGTCAATGGAACCCATTTACGAGATCGGCAGCCCCCTTTACGAACGAACGGTCGTTGACCTCGGCCGGCGCTACGGTCGGGGCACCACTTTCACCATCATCGCCGAAAACACCTCTTTCCGGAACAAGTACGTACAGTCCGCCACCCTGAACGGAAGGTCGCTCCAAACCTTCTGGTTCCCCGCGGGCGAATTGTTGAAGGGCGGTGAACTTCACCTGCAGATGGGCCCGGAACCGAACACGGAATGGGGAACGGGACCGCTTCCGCAACGAACGGAACACCCGCGCCGGTAAGGATCGGGGCGGGCAGGTGGTCACGCAGCAGTCAGCGACCGCGAGGCGCTGTACCGCCTGCTATTCAATCCCCGTAGGCAGCCCATCCAGCGTTACCCGGTTCTTCTCGTGCCGGTAGTTGGTCAGGCCGACCGGCCCCTGGCGTTCCGCCCACTTATCCAGTGCGTCACGGTCGTCGACGAAATCCATCAGCGGGACGGCCATACCGCAGCTGGTTTGCACCGTGTCGATCTGCTGCTCGAAGATCTGTCGGGCCCCCACCCGTTCGGGCAACTGACCGGCATAGTCGTCCCACGCTATATCTCCGGGATAAATAACCCGGGCCGTTCCATACGTGCGCAGGATGAGCGGCGCGGCCCGGAAAGCACACCACATCAGCGTCATCCGCCCGTTTTCCAGCACGTGGCCGGCCGTTTCATTACCGCTACCGGTCACATTGAGCCAGATGATGCGGTTAGGAGCCAGGACGCGCAGCGAGTCCATGCCCTTCGGGGAAACGTTCACCCGCCCGTCCAACGGTGCCGTAGCCACGAAGAACATAGGTTGGCGGTGGATGAAGCTGGTCAGATCCGGAGTGAGGGAGGAGAGTTGTTTGCCCATCTTCAAAAATACGCAAACTCCTACTGGCCGTGGGCCGAAAGCGATAGGGCGCCGGAGCGCAGGTGAACTACATTTCAATCAACGGTAGTAGCCCTCGCCTACCGCTGCTAACTTCTTTTCCCCGGGCTACAAAAAGGCAAGGGGCGTCCGCTTTCATCGAACGCATTCCGTGCTTTCGCGGCGACTACTCCGGCCTCCAATTACCGCATTCCGTAGCGAAATCGCCAACATGGTGCAACGATTGGCAACGGAAGGAAAGCCCTATATCTCCGGGATCGCAGCAGCAGTGCTAGCTATTGGCTCCGAACTAGAAACCGGGCAAGGACTTGCGTGTGCAGGAGGCCTACTCAATGAAGCGCAGGTCGTTTCCAGCGCGGCCGGAGGCCGCATTTTACCGCGTCCGCAACCGCACTACCGGGCAGATGATCTCCTCCAGGCTGATGCCGCCGTGCTGGAAGGTGTCCCGGTAGTAGTTGTTGTAGTAATTGTAGCTATTCGGGTAGAGGAAGAACTTGTCCTCCTTAGCAAAAATGAAGCTGCTGCTCAGGTTCGGGCGGGGAAGCTTAGCCTCCTTCGGTTCGCGCACTTCGAGCACGTCTTTCTCCTCGTACTGCAGGTTCCGGCCGAGCTTGTACCGAAGGTTGGTGCTGGTATCGCGGTCACCGACCACCCGGCTGGGCGTATTCACTCGAATGGTGCCGTGGTCGGTGGTGATGATGAGGTTGATATCCCGTTCCGCCAAACGGCGCAGGGTAGCCCAGAGCGGACTATTCTCGAACCAGCTGCGGGTGAGGCTGCGGTAGGCTTTTTCGTCGCCGGCCAGCTCCTTTAGCACCTCCATCTCCGTCCGGGCGTGACTGAGCATATCGATGAAGTTGTAGACGATGACGCTGAAGTCGTTGTTGAGGAAATCCAGCGCCCGATCCTGCATTTGCCGGGCGAAGTTGGTGCGGGTGACCTTAGTGTAGTCCCATTTGTAGTCGACCTTACGGAGCAGTCGTTCCATTTGCTTGCCCAGCAGGTCGGCCTCATGGTTGTTCTTACCGCCTTCTTCGCTGTCGTTGAACCACCAGTTTTTGTAATGCTTCTCGATCTCGGCGGGCCACATGCCCGCGAAGATGGCGTTGCGGCTATACTGGGTAGCGGTAGGCAGGATGCTGTAGAAATAGTCCTCCTCCTCGATCCGGTAAAGCTCGGTCACGTAGGGCTCGATGACCTTCCACTGGTCGTAACGCATGTTATCGAGGAGTACCATTACCGTAGGACGCTCCTTGCTAAGATGCGGGAAGACCTTTTCCCGCATCAGGTTATGTGACATGATGGGAGCGTCCTGCTCGTTGACCCAGTCCATGTAGTTCCGCTCCACGTATTTGGAGAATTCGGCATTGGCTTCCCGCTTCTGCACGGCGAGAATTTCCCCCATTTGGTCGCTGTTGCTATCGTCCAGCTTAAGCTCCCAGTTGATGATCTTTTTGTAGGTGTCTACCCACTCCTCCTTGTTCAGGCCGCTGTTGATCTGCATGAGGAGCTGGCGAAAGTCCTGCTGGTAATCGCTGGTGGTCTTTTCCCGGACCAGGCGCTTTTCGTCGACGATCTTTTTCAGGGTCAGCAGAATCTGGCTCGGATTGACGGGTTTGATCAGGTAATCGGCGATCTGGCTGCCGATGGCTTGCTCCATGACGTCTTCGGCCTCATTCTTCGTGATCATCACGACGGGGATGGAAGGCAGGATCGCCTTGATCCGTGCAAGCGTCTCAAGCCCAGTAAGGCCGGGCATACTTTCGTCGAGAAATACGATGTCGATGTCCTTATCCCCCTCGATCTCTTCGAGCGCATCGTGTCCGTTGGTGACGGTAATGACCTCGTAGCCGCGGTTGCGCAGAAAGAGCATTTGTGGCTTGAAAAGGTCGATCTCGTCGTCGGCCCAAAGGATTTTGATGCTGTCCATAAATAGTATGCTTTATAAAAGAGTAGGTACGTTTCGTGCCCCCTCGGGGTTGAGCGGATCTTCCCGGTCTCCAAACCGTCGCCGCGCCGGCAAAGCGGCTGGCAGCGCGATTTTACTGGCACCGATCGGGGACAAAGTGGATTAATTGGTAGGTAAAACAATTGTCCCAACAATAACCTACTTTTGCACCTTGCCGCAAAACTCAGGTATGCAGAACTTTCAGTTACTTAAACGAATATGTGAGGAGCCGGGCGTTTCCGGATTCGAACGGAGAATCCGCAACCTTGTTTTAGAACAGCTGAAGGGCTTGGCTGACGAGGTCACCATCGATAACATGGGCAACGTCATTGCCCTGAAACGGGGGAAGGAGCGCAAACGCGTCATGGTGGCCGCCCACATGGACGAGATCGGCTTTATCGTCAACCACATCGACAGCAAGGGCTTCGTGCGCTTTCTGCCCCTGGGTGGCTTCGATCCCAAAACGCTTACCGCTCAGCGCGTGATTATCCATGGCCGGCAGGACGTACTGGGCGTGATGGGCAGCAAGCCCATCCACATCATGAAGACCGAGGAGCGGACCAAGGTCGTTCCCATCAGCGATTATTTCATCGATACGGGATTACCGAAGGAAGAAGTCGAAAAACTGATCGGCGTAGGTGATCCCATCACCCGGGAGCGCAGCTTGGTAAAAATCGGCGATTGCGTTACCGGTAAATCGCTCGACAACCGGGTATCGGTATTCATTCTCCTGGAAACCCTACGTGCCCTGCAAGGCGTAGCCATTCCCTACGATTTGTACGCCACCTTTACCGTCCAGGAAGAGGTCGGACTGCGGGGCGCGATGGGCAGCGTCGGGGAGATCTCCCCTGATTTCGGTTTTGGCTTAGACGTTACGATTGCCTACGACGTACCGGGAAGTACCGGACGCGAGCAAGTTACCTGCTTGGGGGGCGGAGCGGCGATCAAGATCCTGGACGGTTCGGTCATTTCCGACTACCGAATGGTCAATTACCTAAAGGGCCTGTCGAAAACCGAAGATATCCAGACGCAGCTGGAATTGTTACCGGCCGGCGGAACGGACACCGCCGCCCTGCAACGGTATGGTAAAAAGGGCAGCATCGCCGGAGCAATCAGCATCCCTCTACGAAACATGCATCAGGTTACGGAGATGGCCAACACAGCGGACATCGTAGGCTGCATCCACTTACTTACCGCCGCTATCCGCGAGCTCGATAGCTACAATTGGGACTTTTCGGCCGATCATACTGGCGGAGGCCACCCGGATCGGCCGACTACCCATTTTGACTGGATGTAGGCCACGCCAGCGGCGATTAGTAAATGTCGATATCCCCATAATTCGTCGAGATTTCGATGCGTCCGTTTCCGGTACCAGGTTTGGTTCCCTTCACGTATTCCGAGGTTCCCTCACTACCGATGTTCCGTGGGCTCAACGCATCGATAGGTGCAGTGATATCTCCGTACCGGGCCTGGAGGTCGAGTATCAGGCCTGCCTCCTGGTCTACATCGATTTGTATATCCGAATATGACGCTTTGATCCGGACAGATTCGAAACCGGCCACCAGCCGGTTGACCTTCAGATCTCCGTAGTTGCCGTCGAATTGGACGGCGCGGGTAATGGTACCGAGGTTGATATCCGTATAGCTACCATAGATGGAGACCGTCGTGGCTTGCTTGACGGCCAGTTCGTTGTAGTTGCCTTCGAGATGTACTTCTTCCGCCGCTTCGACCTGGACTTCGTCGTACCCGACGTCCAGTCGGAGTACACCTACCGTTCCAAACCGAACTTCGCTGTAGCGTCCATCGTAGCTTACGTCCTCGGCATTCCGAATACTGCCGTCACTGTAACGGAAGTTCACGGTACTGTTATCACCGATCCGCTCGACCCGGGCCGAGCCGTAGCTGATCTTCATTTCGGTTCGGTTGCTGAGTCGTCCGGCAACGAGATCGCCGTAGCCGACGTCGAGAAAGGTTTCCCCGGTCAGGCTTGGCAATTGAACGTCGCAGTAGCGGGCATCTACTTCTAGCGTGACGGAGGCCGGCAGGGTCACGTCGTAATAGATCTTGAAGTCGCTGGAGCTGCTTCCCCCCGTCAGTAGGCTCCACCAGGAGTCGCTGCGCCGGTTGCTACTGATGCTGGTAACCGCAGACACCGAGTTGCCACCGCCCGATAGGGCTACGTCGATGCGGTCGAGCACGTCTTCGAACTCATCCTGGTCCCTGGCATCAACCTGGATGAGCACGTCAATTTTGACTTTCGACTGGGACCAGGTAGTTACTCTGATCTCACCGTAGCGATTATCGAGCCGGACACGTCCGTCGTTGCCAATGGCAAAGGTTTCGGTGATCTTCTTTTCGAAATCCGCCGGGGGCCGGTCCGTCGCTCGGAGGCCGAGAACGGTGGCAAGCAGCAGTAGGGTTAATAAATTAGCTTTCATTGACATCTGTATTGCGATCCGGTGCGAGGTCGCCCGGCTGTTTTGGATTAGGGAAATGCTGCTGAATGCGCAGCAAAATATCTAGCTTGGTGCGGTAGGTGGAGATCAACTGATTGACCAGGACGGGACGCTGGGACACCGGTACTTGGAGCAAATCGGCACGCAATTGAGCGGTCGCCTCATCGATGTGGGCGAGATCGCGGAGCAGCTGGGGGTCGTTGTTTACCTGTTTCACCTTCGTAAATTCGCTCTGGATCCGACTTTGGTAAAAGCGTTCTGCCTCGGCGAGCTCAGGATTCATCTTTTCGAGTTGGTCCGCCACCCGTTGTTCCTCTTGCCCCGCTTCAAAGCCCGTCGCGTTACCAAAACGGTAAACCGTAAAAAGCAACAACAGGGAAGCCGCGACACCGAGGGCATAGCTAAGTATCCGGCGGCGGCGGGCCGTCTTGCGTTGCAGAGAACCCTCTTCAAAGAGGGCTCCGGCAATTTTGGGGGGCGGGGTGGCCAGGTCGAAGGCGTCCCGGTTTTTAGCGATAAACGATGCCAGCGGGTCGGCACCTTCCTCTCCGCAGTCGGTGATCGATGCTTCTACCCGGTCCCATAGCCCAGCGGGGGGCATCTCACCGTCGAACTCCTCCCGATTACGGTGGATAAAATCTTCGAGCTTGTCGTGGTTCATGACGGTTTAATTTTCGGTTAGCAGTTGGGCCAGACGCTTTCGCGCACGGCTATACTGGGATTTGGAAGTACCGCAGCTGATGCCAAGAATCTGGCTGATCTCCTCGTGGTCGTAACCCTCGAAGAGGTAAAGCGTCAATACCACCCGGTACCCCTCGCTCAGTTTCAGCATGCAATCCTTGATCTTCTCTACGGTGTAGCTGCCGTTTTCGTAACCCGGTGAATCGTCTTCGCCGGCGGAATCATGCCGGTCCAAATCGAGATCGGTAGTCAGCAGCCGCCGCTTTTTGAGGTGATCGATACATCGGTTCACCACCACCCGTTTGATCCAGGCGCTGATGGAGGCATCAAAGTTGAAGGTGTCAATCTTGGCGAAGATGTGTACGAACGCTACTTGCAAAACATCTTCGGCATCGTGGCTGTGCTTGAGCATTCTCAGGCACAGGTTGTACATCGGACGGGCGTAATGACCGTAAAGCTGCCGTTGGGCATGGCGGTCCTTGCGCTGACATCCTAGCACGATATCCCGGTGCGTGTCGCGGTATTCGGCTGCAGTCGGCATGTTCATCAGGGTTGGGTGAGCTCCCACGTTTGTGTGTTTATTAGAAGGACGAACCCTTTTGTTCGGGGTTGCACCCTCCGGGAAGAAGATACTCCCGCGGCCGTTATTCCCGTCCCTCGATTTTACGGTCATGAAGTGATCGAAAGTGTGGATGAGATGCTCACAACGCTCCAGGCTGAACATCCCCCTTCACCCCAGGTTAAGCTAAGTAGGCGGGGCGGGCTTCGAAATCGGGGTAGTGCCTAAACATTTGTCAGGCATTTCAACATTTGGGAACTAAGACCACATTATAAATCATTATTATATGCGAAATTATTTACTACTTATGCTACTGCTCTTGACTGCGGCTGCCACCCAGGCGCAGGTAAAGGGCGTAAGCTACACCATTGCCCCCTCGGCTAGCTACAACTGGTTCGACGCGGAGTCTGGACTGGACGACGCCTTTATGTTCGGCGGCCGTCTTGGTTTCGGATTTGGTGAATTTGTCGAGTTGCGGGCTACTTACCTGCAAACCATCGATCAACAGACCAACTTTGCGGGCCTTGACCTGGATATTGATTCCACCTTTGCCAATCAGGGAGTGGACCTGGCCCGCTACGGTGCCGAGCTAAAGCTCAACATCGGTCGGGGTACCCTGCTACCCTATCTTCTACTTGGTGGCGGTATTCAAAGTACCGAACGGGAAGGCCTCGAACAGGCCGAGAATATTTTTGGTACCCTCGGACTCGGTCTAACGCTCAGTGCCGCCGACCGGTATACGTTCGGCGTGGAAGGCAAATATATCGCCTACTCCGGAAATACCGTCCGCAACCTTTTCGACGAGGTAGAGCGGCAGGCAAACAACCTGGATCTCGACAATTTTGATTCCGATCAGGTAGGTACCTACAGCGTTGCCGCGAACCTGCAATTTTACTTGGGCGGCCGCCGTCCCGGTCAGCTTAGTGAAATCGATCAGGAATACCTCGAAAACTTCCAGGGAGGTATCAGCGGGCTATCCTTACCCGTAGAATTCGGACTGGCACAGGTAGACTGGGCGGATGAACTCGCTTACCGCGACGCCTATTTCGCGGGAGGTACGGCCGGATTCAGCTTCGGTCCCCTGATCAGCCTGCGCGGATTTTACTACCGGGGCATGACAGACGACGAGATTAACTTCGACTTCGACGACATCAGCCTATACGGCGGTGACTTCCGGTTCAACCTTACCCAGGCTTCCTCCGGTATCGTTCCCTACTTGACCGTTGGTGGCGGATACATCGATCTGGCCAGCGGCTACAACGACGATCTGGAAGAAGGACAAGCACTCGCTTCCAGCCAGGGTTTTGCGTCCGGCGGTGGAGGTATCTACCTGAAGTTCGGTGAGCGCGTCACCCTCAACGGGGGCGTCCGTGCCATGCTGACGAGCGGTGCCGACCTGGAAGACCTCAACAGCACCGAGCAGCTCACAACTTCTACCATGTACACGGCCGGACTGGGTTTCACCCTGGGCGGTAACAACCTGAACGATAGCCCCGACGTCGTCCGTCAATCAACCCTGGAGGATCGTTTGGACCAGCAGCAAAGCGAATTTGACGAACGGGCGGAACGGATCCGGCTCGAGAATCAGCTAGAACTGGAACGCCTTCGCAACCGCTACCAGGATACGATCGCCCGTCTCGACGAAGAGCTGCTAGACGCACTGGATGCCGGCGACGTTCGTACGGCCGCCGTTATTAAAGAAGAACAGGAAGAAGCTCGCGCCATCGTGCGGGAGGTAGAAGATCGGCAGGATCAACTGGCCGTCGAAGGTACCCAACAGGAATACCGTCGCGACCAGGTAGAACGCGCCGAAGTAGATGCCGTTCTCGGGCGTACGCCCCAGCTTCCGCAAGCCGCCCCTAATTACCGCACTACCGACGAGAGCATGATCCTCCTACAGTCCGAGCAGATCGATCGCCTGATTGACGCCCTAGGTCAGCGGGGTTCGACCACCGCTTCCCAGCCGGATCAGCGCAGCGAACAGATCTCCGAGATCAACCGCCGTATCGAACGGATGGAAGACCGGATGTACGATATGCGTGACTACGGTGGCTCCCGCAACGAGTACAATCGTTCGACGGACGATATGACCGCCGAGGAACGCGTCCGCGACCTCGAGCGCCGGATCGAATCGATGCGTGCTCCCCAATCTTCCGGCAATGCAACCCAACCCGATAATGATGCTCTGCAGGAGCGGATCAACAGCCTCGAGCGTCAGCTTGAGAACAGGGACACGGACATCGATGAATTCGACGGAGACGCCGAAGACCGGATCGAAGATCTCGAGCGCCGCCTGATGGACCGCATCGATAACGTACGTGACAACGATCCCCGCTACCGGGAGGACATGCTGCGCGACCTGACCGATTACCAGAGCGAAATGATGAGCGAGATTCGCCGGCTACAGAACGACCTGGAACGCGCCAATTCGGAAAACGCCCGTCTGCAAAGAACGCAGGATATCGCTGACGAACGGCTCGACCTCGAACGGGAAAGACTTCGCCAGGAACGCCGCCTCGCCCGCCAATCCGCCCGTGAGGGAGAGGTTACGTACACGGATTCGCTTGGAAATAGCGTTACCCGCCCCGGCGTAGTAGGACTGGAAGACATCTCCGTCAACACCGGTGGAGTGTATCTGGCCGACGACAATGCGGAGGGTTTCTTCTCCGGAGTCACCTATACCGGTATGTCCGGAACCGCAAACCTGTTTTTCGGCGATGCGACCGGCCTCGGACTTGGACTACGGTGGCACTACAAACTCGGTCCCGACCAGCGCGCCGAGTTCATGCCCGAAGCTTACTTCGGCATCGGTTCCCCTACGACCTTCGGTATCTTCGGAAACCTGGTTTATCCCATTATCCCCGAACGCTCCGAATCCACCGGATTGATCCCGTACGCCGGTATCGGCCTTGGTGCCATGCAAATCCAGGACGATGAGAACAGCGACGAGACGAATTTCCGCCCCGCCATAAACCTGCTCATCGGCACCTACCTACCGGTAGGCAACGGACGGTTTTTCGTGGATTACTCCACGCGCAACTTCTTTAGCGTAAACCAGTTGACCGGCGGCTACCGCTTCAACTTCTAAGGGATAGCCCCCTTACCCGATCAAGCCCCCCATCGACCGCGTGTCGGTGGGGGGCTTTTTACATTAAGCCATCAGGTCGAATCCCGGAATTGGGTCTCTGAAATGAAGCGTTCTATCCCACCAACGGGAAATAAACCAACTCGGCACCCCCCGTGGACAACCAATAAAGCAGCCTAGCACCAAGGGTTCCACGCTCCGACGGATCCAAGCACGGTCGAGGCGATCAAAAGACGACAAGCTTGAACCGTAAGTTTACGATCCTCCCTGACCCACTTGCCCGGTGGCCCCCATGCCTTACACCTCGCCGCGATGCTTATCCAGCTTAAGCATCACCGCCAGCATCAGGGTAAAACTGAGGAGGGACGAGCCCCCCTTCGAAATAAAGGGAAGCGGAATGCCGATCACCGGGATGACGCCCATGGTCATTCCGACATTAACCAGGAAGTGCACCAGCAAAATGCCGGCTACCCCGTAAGCGTAGGCGCGGGAAAACGTCCGTCGCTGGCGCTCGGCAATGACCGTGATTCGCCACAACAGCAGAAAGAAAACGACAATAAGCGTACCCGCTCCGATGAAGCCCTGCTCCTCGCCGACGGCTGAAAAGATAAAGTCGGTCAGTTGCTCCGGTACGTAATCGTACTTGGTCATGGTCCCCTCCATAAGTCCGCGACCGGTTACGCCGCCGGCGGCAATGGCCAGTTTGGATTGTAACAGGTTGTAGTAAGATCCGCGGGGATCGGCGTCTTCGGGGTGGAGCCATACGCCGATGCGCTCGTGCTGGTGAGGAGGAAGCAGCTTATTGGTGTAGATGTAGTTGCTCGTAAAAGTGAGCAGCAGCCCCCACGCCATGAAGGCCATGGTGATCCCGACCAGCCGCGTATTTCGCTGAATCAGGTGAAAAACGATCGCACCAATCAGGGCGGCTACCAGGAAGGTTGTGGCTTGCCAACCGTAACCGTTTTCTATTCCGTAGAAAGCCGCTGCACCTGCGCCCGCCGCACCTAAAATCCAGAGAAGCGTACGGCGCGGGACCGAAAAGGCGAACAGCAACAGGCACAGGCCGATCAGGCTGACCAACAGCCCCTCGAAGGAAAACATGATGCCCAGCACGACCATTAAAGCGGTAAACCCTCCGAGAATAAAGATCAGGGGGGTTAACCCTTCCCGGTACATAACGAGCAAGAAGCCTATAAAAACGAGGGTGGACCCCATATCCGGCTGCCCGAGAATGACAACGGCCGGGATCAGCCAGATCAGGCAGGCATAAACGATATTCCGCAGATTGTCGAGGCGGCCGCTGTACTGACTCATGAAAGCCGCCATGCCGAGGCAGGTGCCGAATTTGGCCAGCTCGCTGGGTTGAAAAGTCAGTCCTCCCAAACTGAACCACGCTTTGGCACCATTGATTTCCTTGCCGATTATCAAGACCAATAGCAGCAGTACGACGGTAAAGACGTAGACGGGATAAGCCCCCACCACCCATATCTTTCTGTCAATCAGGTAATTGATGGCCAGCCAGGCAACCCCGGAGATCAGTAACCAAAAAAACTGTTTGCCGGCTGGCGTGGCAAGTCGCGCCGCTAATCCGCCTTCGTAGCCCTCGGGCGGAGACCCCACGGAATGGATCATCAATAGCCCGGTCAACACCAAAAACAGGTAGAGAATAATCGTGGCTACATCCGTACGCGACCTTTTCAGGGAAATTCTGCCCATGGCCACGCTAGTACATCTTCAACAGCTCGGATTCCTCTACCTGATCCTTGACGAGGTAGACGCCTTCGTATTCTTGACTCAGATTCTGCCGGAGGCGTTCGGCCTCCTGACGGGTAAAGAACGCACCGGCCCGTAGTTTGTAATAAGGCTTATTATGTACCCAATCGACGGTTACGCTCGGATAATCGGCGCGGAACTTCCGCTCCGTGGTTTCCAGTTGCTGGCGGTCCGTAGTGGCGAGCAGCTGCACGCGCCATCCTTCTACCTTGCTTTCCCGCTCGTTGATGTCGGAAAACAGGTTCAGTACCCGACTGACGTCCTCGTCCGGCGAAACGGCCACCATCCGCTGTGCGGAAACCGCCGAGGCCGCGGTGAGTAAGGTTAGGACGAGAAGCGCGCGCATGGTAGGAAGCTTTATTGAATAATCGATAGGGCGGAAGAAGTGCCGATACGATCGGCCCCTGCTTCGAGTAGTTCGGTTGCCGAGGTACGCGTACGGATTCCGCCGCTGGCCTTGATCCGGATTTCCGAATCCAAGTTAGCACGAAGAAACCGAACCTGATCCACGGTAGCACCCCCCTGGGTGCCTGAGCTGGTTTTAACGAAGTCCGGGCGCACCTTATTACAAAGGTCGACCAGCCGGCCCAGCTCTTCGTCGGTCAGTACGCCCATTTCGAGGATGAGCTTGCACACCTTGCCCTTAAGCCGCACGGTGGTGGCCATTTGTTCGATCTCCGTTCGGACGTAGTTCCAGTCGCCGGATTTGACGGCGGAAATATTGATGACGATGTCCAGTTCATCGGCTCCTTCTTCCAGGGATCGGCGCGCTTCGGCTACCTTGATGGAGGTTTCGGAGTATCCATAGGGATATCCGATAACGGTGGCTACTTTCACCGGCTGATCGTGTAAGGCCTGCTTGGCTTTCGCCACGAAGTAAGGCGGTACGCAAACGGCGTAAAATTCGTGGTCAATGGCCTCCTGACACAGCCGCTTGATATCCGCCGCAGAAGCCTGGGGGCTAAGGTAAGTGTGGTCGATAAACTTGTTCAATCCGGAAGAGTCTAGAGGGGTAGTTTAGGCTTGCACCAATGGGGCACAATATACGGTCAATCTACCTCCCGTGGCAGTGCTTGAACTTCTTACCGCTTCCACAGGGACAGGGA
Source organism: Neolewinella xylanilytica (assembly GCF_002934605.1). GTDB lineage: Bacteria > Bacteroidota > Bacteroidia > Chitinophagales > Saprospiraceae > Neolewinella > Neolewinella xylanilytica. The sequence goes on along the minus strand of NZ_PTJC01000006.1, from coordinate 113,947 downwards.
TCGTTGCGCCCGATTTTAACGGAATCCCGTTGAAAAGTTTCCACTTTTTCGGGTTGGCTGGCGGCCTCGGCGGCCTGCCTGGCAGCGGCGGCGGCCGGCTCGGGTTCCTGGCTGCGATTCACCTGGGTGGGGGCCGGCACCACCCGACGGGGTGCCCGCGCCTCCTGGATGTCCCGCGGCTGAGCGATGACCAAATCGCCCTTCGCCAGGTAGCTGGTCGTTTTTTCGTTGATGCGGCTGATCAATTCCTCGAAAAGGTTGTACGACTCCATCTTGTACACCACCAGCGGATCCTTCTGCTCGAAGGAAGCCATGTTGGTGGACGTCTTCAGTTCGTCCATGGAGCGCAGGTGCTCCTTCCAGTTTTCATCAAGGATAGCCAGCGATACCGCCTTTTCAATATCGGATTTGATGCTTTTCCCTTCGGTTTCCAGTGCCTGCTCGATGTCCGCCGTAATCTGCAACGGATGGGTACTTCCATCGGTGAACGGAATAATGATGCGCCGGTAGCGACCGGGCTGCTCCTCGTTCACCTGGCGGATGTGCGGCATAACACGCTCGATCAACGTCAGCATCTTGCGCTCGTAGAACGATCGGAACTCCTCGAGCAACTGGTCGGCAATGTCGTTGATGTCCTTGTGATCGAAATCCGGTGCCTGAATTTCCGACTCGAAGCCCAACAACCGCTGGGCGGCCCGACGGAAGGTATCGTAGGTTCCGTTCTGCTTGTGGGCGTAGACAATGTCGTCGATGAGCCCCTCGAAGGAGTTGTTTAGGTCCAGGTTAAGGCGCTGGCCGCTGAGGGCGTTATTCCGCTTGCGGTAGATCGCCTCCCGCTGAATGTTCATCACGTCATCGTACTCGAGCAGCCGCTTCCGGATACCGAAGTTGTTCTCCTCGACTTTCTTCTGGGCGTTCTCGATCGACTTGGTTACGATACCCGCCTGGATCACGTCGCCCTCCTTGTGGCCGGCCCGGTCCATCCACTTGGCGATCCGGTCGCTCTGGAAGTACCGCATCAACTTGTCTTCCAGGCTGACGTAAAACTGGCTCGACCCCGGATCACCCTGGCGACCGGCACGACCGCGCAGCTGGCGGTCCACCCGGCGGCTATCGTGGCGCTCGGTGCCCACGATGGCCAGGCCACCGGCCTTCTTCACCGCGTCGTTGATCTTGATGTCCGTACCCCGGCCAGCCATGTTGGTGGCGATGGTCACCTTGCCCGGGCGCCCGGCTTCGGCGACGATGTCGGCCTCCCGTTGGTGCTGCTTGGCGTTGAGCACGTTGTGGTCGATGCCGCGCAACTTCAGCATCCGGCTGAGCTTCTCGCTGATGTCGACCGCGGTCGTACCCACCAGCACGGGGCGGCCGGCATTGCTGAGCTCGACGATGTCGTCGATCACCGCGTTGAATTTCTCGCGGTCGGTCTTGTAGATCAGGTCGTTCCGGTCGTCCCGCTGGATCGGCCGGTTGGTCGGGATGACCACCACGTCCAGCTTGTAAATTTCCCAGAATTCCCCGGCCTCCGTCTCTGCCGTACCGGTCATACCGCACAGCTTGTGGTACATCCGGAAGTAATTCTGCAGGGTTACCGTGGCGTAAGTCTGGGTCAGTTCGCCCACCTTCACGTTTTCCTTGGCTTCCAGCGCCTGGTGCAGCCCGTCCGAGTAGCGGCGGCCTTCCATCATTCGGCCGGTCTGCTCGTCGACAATCTTTACCTGGCCGTCCATGACCACGTATTCACTGTCTCGTTCGAAGAGCGCGTAGGCCTTGAGGAGCTGGCTGATGGCGTGTAAGCGTTTGGATTTTACGCCAAAGTCTTGCGCCAGTTTGTTTTTCGCCAGGGCTTTGTCCTCCTTATCCAGATCGCTGCGATTGTCGACCTCGGCCATGCTGGTTGCCAGGTCATTAAGGATGAAGAAGTTAGGGTCGTCGTTGTATTTGCTCAGGTAGTCCGTCCCCTTGTCGGTCAGGTCCACCTGCCGGTTTTTCTCATCGATGGTGAAGTACAACTCGGCGTCGACCTCCGACATCCGCTTGTTGTTCTCCGCCATGTACGTGTTCTCCGTTTTCTGGAGCAGTACCCGGGCACCTTCCGTAGACAGGAATTTGATCAGCGGCCGGCTTTTCGGGTACGCGCGGTAAGCGCGGTATAATGCCAGACCGGCCTCTCCTTCTTCTACGCCGATGTATCCCTCGCTGAACAGCCGCTTGGCCTCCGTCAGGAATTTGTTGGACGTTTTTTGCTGTTGGTTGATGAGCTTCTCAATGGCCGGTTTGAGTTCCAGGTAATCCTGGTCGTCGGCGTTGTTGGTCACCGGCCCGGAAATGATCAGCGGCGTCCGCGCGTCGTCGATGAGCACGCTGTCCACCTCGTCGATCATGGCAAAGTGGTGGTGGCGCTGCACCTTGTCGGCCGTAGCCCGCACCATGTTGTCGCGCAGGTAGTCGAAGCCGAACTCATTGTTCGTTCCGTAGGTGATATCGGCCGCGTAGGCCTGGATGCGTCCGGGGCTGTGGGGGCGATGCAGGTCGATGCAATCGATGCTCAGTTTCAGGAACTGCATGACGGGCCCGATCCACTCGGCGTCCCGCTGGGCCAGGTAGTTGTTTACCGTCACCACGTGGACGCCGCGTCCGCTTAGGCCGTTTAGGTAGGCCGGCAGGGTGGCTACCAGCGTCTTACCCTCACCCGTCTGCATCTCGGCGATCTTACCGTCGTGCAGCACTTGTCCGCCGATAAGCTGGACGTCATAGTGCACCATATTCCATTCGATCTCCCCGCCGGCGGCCATCCAGACGTTGTTGTAGGTGACCTGGCCGTTATCGTCGATGGAAACGTAGTCCTTACTGGCGGCAAGCGCCCGGTCGGCGTCGGTGGCGGTAGCGGTCAGCGGACCCTGGGTGAAGCGGCGGGCCACTTCCTTTACGGTGGCAAAGGCGGCGGGGAGTATTTCCTTCAGGACCACCTCCATCTCCTCGTTGCGCTGCTCCTGGAGCCGGTCGATCTCCTTGAAGATCTCGTCTTTCTGCCGAAAGTCGGGCTCGGCTTTTGCCTCTTCCCGCAATTTGGCTACTTCCGCATCGATTTCCGACAGGTAGTCGGCAACACGTTTCCGAAAGGTATCCGTTCGTTGCCGCAAGGCATCGTTCGACAGGCTGGAGAGGCCTTCGTAAATCTCATTTATTTCATCGACGACGGGCTGGTAAGCCGCAACGTCACGGTCTTGTTTCGAACCGAATAATCTCTTTAGGGCCTCAAACATACGGGTATAGCTTATTAATCAGGGCGGCGGGGCGCGGGTGCAATGCTTTCCGAAACGGGAAAGGGGTCTGGCACGCGAAGATACCACGGCCCGCAGGGAGATCGCGCACATATCAGGCCAAAGCGGCCGGGGCGACATTCTGTCACGGCCTTAAACTAACGAACTGACAACCATGCCGGTTGAATGGCGCTTACACCAATCCCGCACGCGCGCGCTCCAGTAAATGCTTTCGTTCGTCGAGCGTCAGGGAGAGTGGCAACTGGGCAATGCCAATAATGCGGCGCATGATTTCCAGGTAGCAAAACCGGCGCGCCAGGTCGTCGTCGTATCCCGCCGGCTTCCGATAGTCGGTGTCGATCTGATGGATGCGCTTCCCGTTCGCCCGACTCATCAACAGATGGCCCATCAAAACCCCTATATCGAATTCCGCTCTCCCCCGGTGGGCGAATTCGGCGTCGATCACGTGCACCCGGTCATCGACGTTTAAAAAACTGCCCGGGTAGAAATCACCGTGGATCAGCTGTGAACCTTCGTTCAGGTAAATGGCACCGAGTTCCGACACTACTGCTTTCAGGCGGGCGTCGTGCTGGTAGGGCCGGGCCACCGCGGCCAACCCCGGGTAGATGGCATCCAGGGGAAAGTTGTTGCCTGCCTGGAAGGGCAGCTCGAAGATTTGGGCATGATTCAGCGCCTTCAGTAGGCGATTGGGAGGAAAGGCCTCGACGGTTAGACCGTGCAATTCGCTGGCAAACTGCAGTAGGGTTGCCAATTGCTTTTTCCCCAGTGACCGATCCGTACCATATATGGACGACAGATCGTCAGCGGGTCCCAAATCTTCCATAATGATCGCGAAATTCTCGGCGTCGCAACGGAGGATTTCGGGCATATGGCCAGTCAGAAAGCGGTTGCGGGCAATCGCCTGGTAGAAACTACGCTCGATGAGGATTCGCTCTACCGGGGCATCGAGCTCGGGGAAGCGGGCCACCCAGGGTCTGCTTTGCTTTACGATAAACCGGCGCCGACTGCTCAGGACGCGCAACGTAACGTTCATGTTGCCTTCACCGGCGGGCATAATGGCGAGCACTTCCTCACCCGGAATCAGGAAGTCTTTTTCATTAAGGTATTCCTCCACCTCGGCCCGGTTACCGGCCGACAAAAAGTAGCGGCTTCCGGTTGTCGACTTGAAGCGTTCATTAAAGTCCTGGAGCATTGGTTCTGGTTCTGGGGAGGGAAGCAATGCAAAGCGGCAGCGCTCGAGAAGTTCTCTTCAGGTCCGCATTAAGGTAACTGGATACTCCGCCATCCGAGTAAAAAAGAAAGGAGGCCCGTGGCCCCCCCTCCCATAAATACTCACTCAAAACATGTTGTCGCTAATGGATGATCGCTCATAGTGCTCGGTGGAGTGGCTCGCCCCCCACCCGATTGTGCTCCCGCAAAGATAAGCTTTCCTAATCGAAAAACAATCAAATTAATTCAATTTTCCTAATTAGATCAATTCTTTCACTATTTTGATTGCACACAATTTTTTTCTTCCCCGCTCGTATCTATAGGCAGCCTTTAGGATATGAGTGCGTTGAAACCCCGTGTGGCAATATTGGGAACCGGTTGGCTTGGTCTACCCCTGGCCGCCGCATGGGCGGAGGAAAACCGGGTTCACGGCAGCTTTCGTTCGGAGGCTACCCGCGATCGGCTGGTCGCATGCGGAGCCGTGCCGTTTAAACTGGACTTACCAGGCGATGCGAAGGGGCTGCCCGCTTTCCTGGAGGAAGTGACGACGCTCGTGGTCGCCCTTCCCCCGGGCGGAAGGAAGCACGGTGCGGCGACCACGGAACGCTACTTGGATACCCTGGCGCCCTTGCAACCCTTCCTTTCCGGCGTTCATCTTATCTACACCAGCAGTACCGGCGTGTATGGCAAATCAGCCACCGGATTAGTAACCGAAAACACCTCCGTCGCCCCCGACACGCACTCCAGCCGGGCCGTGGTTGCCGCGGAAAACTTTTTTGTGCGGTACTCGGGAAAGTGTACCCTTCTTCGTTTGGCTGGCCTGTACGGCCCAGACCGCGATCCGGTACGGTTTTACCGGAATGCCGAGGCGATCCCCGACGGCGACGCTCCGGTGAACATGGTCCCCCTGGAAGGAGTATTGCAGGCGATAGATTTAGTCGCAAAAAGCGGAACAACCGGTATCTTCAATGTCTGTTCCGCGCGTCATCCCTCCAAACGGACGTTCTACGGAAGCCTGTATGCCGCCGCCGAACTCCCCGCCAAGGAATTTTTTCCGGGTGGCGCGGACGGCAAACGTATTGAATCATCTAAACTACGCCAACTAGGTTGGCAAAGCCCATGAAAATACTTCTCTTTCTTTCCTTTTGCTCTTTCGGTTTGTCGGGCCAGCAGGCTACCGGCGTCGCTTTCCAGCGCGCGGCCTTCGCCGACTTATTAGCCCAAGCGCAACGGGAGGAAAAACTACTATTTATTGACGCGTACACGACGTGGTGCGGCCCGTGTAAAATGATGGACGCCAAGGTATTTCCGGATACCGCGGTAGCCGAGGTATTTAACGGGCGCTTTATCAACGCCAAGTTCGATATGGAGCAGGGGGAAGGCAAGGCCCTCGCCGAGCGGTATTCCGTAGCGGCCTACCCTACCTACCTATTCGTGAACGGGGAGGGAGAGCTCGTACACAAAGCCGTGGGCTACATTCCCAAATCCGCTCTGCTGGAGCTGGCCGATGTCGCCATTTCCGATCAGAGCCTCGGGGCAATGAAGGAGCGCTACGAGGCCGGTGACCGCTCACCGGATTTCGTCAGTCACTACGCCCGCACGTTGACCACCAACTACGAGCAGGCCCAGGCGGACCGGGTGATCGGCGAATACCTTGAGGGAGCCGCCGACTGGAGTGCCCCGGAAAACGTAAGCCTCATCCTCGACAGCCCCGGCGAACTCGGGGGTAGTCGCATGAATTTCCTCATCAGCCACGCCGGTGAGGTAGCCAAAACTAGCGGCGATCGGGTCTACGGCGTCATCGAGCGAGCCCTCGTCAACGATTATCATCGCAGCAACCGGAAACGGAGCCTGGTCGCCCCGGAAGAAATACAGCCCTACTTCGAAGCCCAGGCTCCTGCGCTCACCGACCGGCTGCTCCCCCGTTACGCCATGATGTTTTACCAGCGGCAGAACGACATGCCGGCGTATCTCTCCCTGGCCGCCGACTACTATGGCAAGTTTCCCAGCAGCGACTACGCCGAGCTAAATACCCTGGCCTGGAACTTTTACGAGCACAGCAGCGATACGGAACAACTGACCAAAGCCATTGAATGGGCGAAAAAATCCGTCGAACTACGGCCCTATTATCCCAATCTGGACACCCTCGCCTGGCTATACCACAAAACGGGCCAGATGGATAAAGCGAAATCCACCGCCCGCCTCGCCATCGAATATGCTAAAGCCGAATCGCTAGACTACAGCGAAACGGAAAAAATTCTGCAATAAGCGTTACCCGCCCCTAGCCGCCAACCACCGATTTTATGCGCCTTCCTTTGTTTGTCGTTTTCCTTTTATCCGGATTACAGCTGCTGGCGCAGTTTGACAGCACGGGGCATTCCATCACTTGCTGGAGCCGCGATACGGTAACCGGTATCGTCGTGCCCCCACCCGCCAGTATCGTGGACGGCACGGCAGCGTTGCAGACCCGGTTCGACCTGATCTTTACGGACAGCGTCCCACCGGAAGCGGAGGAAAGCATTCGTTTCGCCGCTGACGTATGGGGCAAGTACTTGCAGTCGGACGTCCCCATCCGCGTACAGGTAGACTGGCTTGACCAGGGCGATGACCGCATTCTCGCCAGCGCTGGACCCAGCACCCTCTACCGCGGTTTCGCCGGGGTGCCGGATAGTGAGGTGTGGTATCCCGTAGCCTTGGCGGAGGCTATTTTCGGTGAAGACCTCAACGACACTACGGATGCCGATATCAATGTCGTGGTTAATAGCCGAGCCAATTGGAACTACGCCACCGAAGGCACCGTACCCCGTAACCGGATCGACCTCGCGAGCGTCATATTTCACGAGTTTGGCCATGGGCTGGGCTTTCTTAGCAGTATCGACAGTACCTCGGACACGACGGTAAGCATCGGCTTTAACGACCGCTTTATCGTCTACGATTTATTCCTGGAAACCCCGCCCGGCCTGTCGCTGTCCGATACGATCCGGTTCCCCTCCCCTTCCCGGCAGCTGTTAGACGCGATCATCGATCGCCTGGAATTTGCCGGAGAGCGGGCCGTTGAAGAGAACAACGGAGAGTTGGTACCGCTATTTGCCCCCGAAGTTTTCGACATCGGCAGCAGCGTCAGCCACCTGGACGAAAACACCTACCCCGCCGGAACGGAGGATGCCCTGATGACCCCCTCCATCGCCTCCGGAGAAGCCATCCGAATGCCGGGTCCCGTTACCCTGGGCGTGCTCTTCGACCTCGGGTGGCCCCTACGTTTCGATCTGATCTCCGCAATCAGGGAGGTGGTCACCGGCCGGCTGAAGGTGTACCCAAACCCGGCTTATGGCAGCTTTACCCTGGAAATGGATGAGGTGGTTGATCCCGCCTTCGCCTTGCTTTATTCCCCCGATGGCCGCCAGGTAGGGCGCCAGGCCATTTCCCCCAACGCTGACGGTCGGGCCCGGATCGGCATCGAAAACCTGCCGGCCGGCGTCTATACGGTAGTCGTGCCCGACGGCCATCGCCTCTTCACCGGGCGGGTGGTGGTGCTGTAAAGAGAAAGCTGGTGAAGTTCCGGTTTAGGGTCCGCGGCACCTAGATGGCTTCGTAGTAGTCGAAGCTTCACCACCCTTTGCGTTCCGTGATTAGCGCGCGTAGGCTACCGCCCGTGTTTCCCGGATCACCATGATCTTGATCTGACCGGGGTACTGCATGGTTTCCTGAATCTCCTGGCTGATCTTAAAGCTCAGTTCGTCGGCGTGTTGGTCGCTCACCTTATCTGCTTCCACCATTACCCGCAGCTCCCGACCGGCCTGCATGGCGAAGGCCGAGTTTACCCCTTCGTGCTTCTTCGCGATGTCTTCCAGTTCCTTGATGCGGTTGATGTATCCCTCCAGAATTTCCCGGCGGGCACCCGGACGGGCACCGCTGATGGCGTCGCAGGCCTGGACGATGGGGGAAATGATGTTGTTCATTTCGATCTCGTCGTGGTGGGCACCGATGGCATTGACTACGATAGGGTTCTCATTTAGCTTTTCCGCCATTTGCATTCCGTAAAGGGCGTGGCTGAGTTCGCTGTCTTCATCGGCGACCTTGCCGATATCGTGCAACAGGCCGGCTCGCTTGGCCAGCTTAACCTGCTTTTTATTCAGGCCCATCTCGGCAGCCATCACGGCGCACAGGTGCGCGGTCTCGACGCTGTGCTTGAGGAGGTTTTGTCCGTAGCTGCTCCGGTACCGCATCCGTCCGACCATCCGGATCAGGTCCGCTGGCAGCCCGTGGATGTCCAACTCGATCACGGTCTTCTGACCGATCTCCTTAATGCCCTGATCGAGCTCCTTGCGGGTCTTATTTACAACCTCCTCGATACGGGCGGGGTGAATGCGCCCGTCGCTGACCAGGCGTTTCAGCGATAAGCGGGCCACTTCCCGGCGGATGGGGTCGAAACTGGAAATGACGATCGTTTCCGGGGTATCGTCTACTACCAGTTCGGCACCGGTAGCCGCCTCGATGGCGCGGATATTGCGGCCTTCCCGACCGATGATCTGCCCCTTCACGTTGTCGTTGTCGAGGCTGAATACCGACACGGTGTTCTCGATGGTCATTTCCGCACACATCCGTTGAATGGTGTTGATCACCACTTTGCGGGCGTCTTTCGCGGCGTCTTCCTTTGCCAGCTCGTGCAATTCCCTCCGCAGCGTGATCGCTTCGCTTTCGGTTTTGGCGCGCACCGCTTCCATCAGCCGCTGCTTGGCATCGGATTGGGAAAGGCCGGCGATTTTCTCCAGCTCGATCGTAAAGCGTTCGTGCTGGGTGTCGAGTTCTTCCTGCTTGTTGCGGGTCCGCTCGATTTCCTCCTCCAGCTGGCGCTTACGGCTTTCGATTTCTTCTTCCCTTTTTTTGAGCCCCTCCTTCGCCGTGAGCACCTCGTCGAGTTCGGCCTTGAACTCGGCGCGTTCTTCCTTCATGGTGGCCTGTTCTTCCTTCAGGGCCTCGCGCTTTTCCCGGAGTTCGACCAGTTCTTCGGCTTTCTCCGCCTTAAATTCCTCCTTGTAGCGGGCAAATTTTTCCCGGCTCTCCGCGATCTTCTGTTTCTTAAAGGCTTCCTGCTTTTCGCGGTACTCGGCAAAGGTTTTCTCGGCTTTCAGCTCGGCGTCGGCCTGTATCTTTTCGGCTTTGAGCCTGGCTTCGGCCAGCATTTTTTCGGCGTCGGCCTGGTGGGTCAGGTTTTGCTCTTTGGCCTTATTTCCAAAGATGAAGTAGGCGATTGCGGCGCCCACGAGGAGCCCGATAGCGAGCCCGATGATGATTTCCATTAGTCGTTATTATTGTAGAAGTGAAGCTCCCTAGAGCATCCCCTCAACCAAGTCATTCAGTTTGGCCAGCCGCTTGCTCAATTCGGAGTCCGCTCCGCTGTCAGCTTGGTCGCGGGCGCTACGCAGTTCACTTGCGTAGGTGAGCAGGGTCATCACCAGGCAATCCTGTTTGTCGCGGTCGCGGTACCGGATCTGGAAATCATTGAATCGGTCGTTGATCTCCTTGACCAGGGCACGCAGGCCTTCCTCTTCCGAATCGGCGACGCGAATCGGATAGGGCCGGCCAGCAATGACCACGCTGATGGGCTTATTATCGGGGGCGTTAGCTGCCATGACTTAGTTGCGGTGTAGCCAATCGATGCAACGGTCGATTTCCCGGAGACAAAATTCGATCGTCTCCTGGTGATCGTTGCGTTCGACCGGGGTTATTCCCGCCTCCGGAGCGGGTTGGGAATGCGCCAGTTTATCCTTTAACGAGTTCACTACGCCCAGCTGGCGGTCGAGCTCCCGTTTCAGGTTTTCGTTCTCGGCCAGGGTCGCTTCGTATTGCGCCCGTTGGCGGTCTACTTTGGCGGCCAGCTGCCGTAGTTTTATTTCAAGACCGTCAATTTCTGTTGCCGGTGTCATAGTCGATTGGTGGGTAGGGCTTAAAGTTATGAATTAACGGCGAACCTCCGCACCGAGTTGCTTGCCGAGTACGTTCGCCACGTCCGCCATCACCTTATCCACTTCCTTATCCTGAAGCGTCCGGTCGGAACTTTCGAATACGAAGCTCACGGCGTAGCTCTTTTTTCCCGCGCCCAGCTGCTGTTCGTTTCGGTACACATCGAATAGGTTGATCTCGGTGATCAACTTTTTCCCGGCTTTGGAAGCCAGCCGCTCGATATCGGCGAAGGCCACGCTGCCGTCCACCACCAGCGCCAGGTCGCGGCGTACGGTGGGATACTTTCCCGGCGTCGCAACCTGGATGGATTGGGACGGGAGCACGCGCATCAGGTGATCCCAGTTGAAGTCGGCATAATATACCGCCGTCTTTACGTCCGCCCGTTCCAGCGCCGCTCCTGCGACCGCGCCAAAATCCACCAGCTCCATTGGCCCCTTGTGGTACCGCAGGCCGAAGGCGAAAGCGTCCGCCGGAACCTCGGTCGAGCGATAATTATCGATCCCGAGCCGTTGCAGCACCAGTTCTACAGCCGCCTTGAGGGTATAGAAAGTCACCCCTTCACCGCCCGCCGCCGCGTGCCAGCTCTCGCGCTGGCGCCGGCCGGTGAGCGTCAGGCTCAGGTGGTTGGTTTCCCGATATCCATCTCCTTCCAGGTAGTAGTTGCGGCCGAACTCGAACAGCCGCAGGTCACGCTGGCTAAAGTTCTGGTTGTGCCGCACCGCATCAAGGGCGGAGTAGAGCAGGTCGGGCCGTAGCACGTCCAGGTGCACGTTGCTGGTGTTGTTGATGACGACCAGATCCTTGCGCCCCGCGTAGTAGCGGCTTTCGGCCAGGCTCAGGGCCATCATCTCCAGGTATCCGTTGGCAGCCAGTAAATCGCCGATCAGTTCCCGGAGCGCGCTGGGGTCGGGTCGGGGAGCCACTACCATCGCCGTAGTGATCGTAGCGGGCTCGGGCACGTTGTTGAAGCCGTACACCCGCAGAATCTCCTCGATAACGTCTACTTCCCGCGTCACGTCCACCTTATTGGTCGGCACCGCTACGGTAAATCGATCCTGGCCTGCCGCGTGGATCTCCATATTCATGCTGCGGAGGATGTTGTGCACCGTTTCCTTGCCGAGCTCCACGCCAATCAGTTCGTCGATCCGGCGGTAACGCACCTCGACGGGGCGGGGCTCGATCGGGTCGGGATAGCGATCCAGCAGCTGTCCGGCTACCGTCCCGCCGGCAAGTTCCTGCAGCAGAAGGGCGGCACGCTGGAGGGCATAAACAACCACGTTCGGATCGCTACCCTTCTCGAAGATCCGCGCGGCGTCCGTTCGCAGGTTGTGCCGCATGCTGCTGCGGCGTACCGTACCCGCTTCGAAGTGGGCGGATTCCAGGAAGATGCGGGTAGTGCGGTCGGATACCCCGCTGTCCGCCCCGCCAAATACGCCGGCCAGGCACAGCGGCTGCTCTTTTCCATCGCAGATCATCAGGTCGTCCGCCGAAAGTTTCCGTTCCACCCCGTCGAGCGAGCGGAAGGGGGTTCCTTCCGGCAGCTTCCGCACGATGATCCGGTCGTCGGCGACCTTGTCGAGGTCGAAGGCGTGCAGGGGCTGGCCCATCTCGTGGAGAACGTAGTTCGTCACGTCAACCACGTTGTTGATCGGCCGGACGCCAATCGCGTGCAGTCGGGCCCTCAGCCAGTCCGGACTGGCCTCCACCCGTAGATTATCGATGACCAGCCCCGCGTAGCGAGGGGCCTCGGCAGGATCCTTTATTTGGGCGTCGAACGCAGGTGCCGAGCCTTCCCGGAAAGCGGTAACCTCCGGCTGACGAAGACGCACCTCCTCATTCCGTTCCACGCTCAGGGCGGCGGCCAGGTCGAAGGCTACCCCGAGGTGGTTGGTGGCGTCGGAGCGGTTCGGGGTAAGGCCGATCTCGTACACGTAATCGGTTTCCAACTCGTACACGTCGGCCACCGGCGTTCCAGGGGTATAGGCTTTATCGAAAACGATGATGCCGTCGTGGCCGGTTCCAAGCCCCAATTCGTCCTCCGCACAGATCATGCCTTCGCTGACTTCGCCGCGGATCTTGCCCTTTTTAATCGTGAAGGCTTCGTTCCCGGTCGGATGAAGGGTAGTCCCTACGGTGGCCACCGGCACGTACTGACCGGCAGCTACGTTGGGGGCTCCACACACGATGGACACCGGTTCGTCGGTACCGATATCCACGCGGGTTAGCGAAAGCCGGTCGGCGTTCGGATGCTTTCCACATTCCACGACGTGACCGACGACCACGCCTTCCAGCCCACCCGGGACGGATTCCACCTTCTCCATTCCCTCGACTTCGAGGCCGGTGCCCGTGAGCAATTCACCGATGCGTTCGGGGGATATGTCGAGATCGATGTATTCCCTGAGCCAATTGAGCGATACTTTCATAGGCCGCAAAGGTAGCGGACGGATCGCAGAGCACTACTTTTCGCAAAAGGTAACATTCCCCCAAAACTGGTGAATTAAGTGTTAAACTACGTCGCCCTATCTTGTAAGGGCCGACTTCCTCATTATTATTGTAATTAGGCCTAACCTTTGCGCTCCAACTCAGTTGGTAAAGTATACGCCTGTTCTACTATTCCCGGAATGAAATTTATGCTCCCCTTACTGACCCTTCTTTCCTGCCTCACGCTGGCGGCCCAGAACGGTGCCGCACTACGGGTGGAGCCGGCGGAGATCAGCAAGGTGATCCGGGTCGATAATATCGATGAGGATTTCGAGGACGTCTCTACCGTCGTCGTCACCAACAACTCCGGCAGAACCATCCAGCTGTTACGGGAGAACGTCGTCCGGGAGAGCCCCCGCTCCTGGTCGTATACCGCACTGGACCGCGCGAGCAGGACCACCCCCTATGTAGTATCCGCCGACGATCGTCAACAGGGCCGGCAGATCAGTCTGCGCCCCGGCGAGTCAGCCACCTTTTTCGTCGTGTTGCGTCCCGAGGGCATTGCAGGCACCGGCACCACCGAGCTTCGGTTTTCGGATCTCACCTTCCCCGGCACGACGCTGGCGAGCGCAAGCATCAGCACCACGGTAGCCCGCCAGGATAGCCAGACGGATCCGCCGGGTTCAACCGAGGCAGCGACTACCGTGAGGCTTTATCCGAATCCGGCTACCGACCGTTTCTTCGTGGAAACGCCGCGCTCGGTGCGATTGGGCCGGGTGGAAGTGACCAATACCCTCGGTCGTCGCATCAAGTCTTTTTCCGGTGAGTCCGGCGCCGACGGTTTCGATATTGCCACCCTCCCGGACGGCCTTTACCTTATTTCCATCTTCGACGATAGCGGCAGGAAGTTGCGGACGCTGCGGTTGCTGCACCGGCGCTTCGGCGCTTGATCCCACCGAACTGGCCGAACGCGATATCGGATTCAACTGCTGCTTAGTTGGATGGTACTAATTGGTTGATCGTACAGCTGTACCCCTTGATTCAGGAGACAGCGAAAGCCCTTCCCTGCGAAACCATTGCGGCAACCGCTGAAGCATCGACCGGCAAACCATTCAGACAAAGGTCCTGGAAAACCAGCATCGAGTTTCCCCTCCTGAGCGCATAGTACCTGGTCGAACCCCGTCTTTCCGTGCTGGGCCGTAGGGCCATCAGAACCTTCTGCACCGTCGCAAGGCGAGCCTGACCAGGACGTAGTACCTCAAACAAAAAACCGAGCCAGCGGATGGATCCGCTGGCTCGGTAAGCGTAGATTGATTGGTTAAACAGGCGTAAGGAATCTACCCTTCCAGTGCGGCAATATATTTGTCTGCCTGGGCTGCTTCGGCACTTTGTCCGTAATCCGTCTTGAGGCGGCGGAAAGCCTCGAGGGCGTTTTCGGTTTGCCCCTGATGGCGGTAAAGGAGAGCTAGCTTATTGAGGTAGTATCCACCGGTGACGTAATTCTTGCCTGCGGCGTCGACGGCTCCTTCGTAGGAGCTGAGGGCCGCATCTAAATTACCGAGTTCGCTCTGGAGGTCACCCATTACCCCCATCTTCATGGCGGGCAGGAGTTCACCGTCGGCGTCGAAATCCTCGAGGTAATCGAGGGCGGCCTCGTACTGCCCGAGATTGAGATAACTGACGGCAATGTAATAGTTAGCCAGGTTACCGGCGTCTGTGCTGCCGTATTCCTCGGCGATTTCCAGGAAACCAGGGTACCCCTGTCCGGGGTTCGTCAGGGCCAGTCCGAAGCTGTCCTGCTCGAACTGAAACTGCGCCTGCTGCATCTGCTGGGCGGCGTTACGCTCCGCGGGACCGGCAATGAACGTTTGGTACAGCAGGGCACCGGCTACGATAAAGATGAGGGCCAGTACGGCGCCGATGATGGGTTTCCGATTGCGCTCGAAGAAGTCCATGCCCTTTTCGCGCACCTCGATGATATCGACGAGCTTATCGTCTCCATCTTCCTCGATACGTATCTCTTGGTTGCCACCTTCTTTGCGTCCCCGGTTGGGTGTGCCGGTCGGGCGACGTCCGATATTGTTCTTTTTTGCCATAATGAGTTAGATGCTGCCCGCTCGGTTGAAAGCGCAGCTGAAAAAGTGGCGCGAAGATAAGGTAAAGCCGGTTAACAACACACGGAATGTCGCGTGCATATCTCCCACATTGTGTCATGCGCCTTACCTCACCGAACGGCCGATGTTTGCGACTGCCGGTCAAATGAATGGTCGTCGGATAAATCGCCCACCGCTTCAACCGCCTCCTATCCAAACCGGGAAGGGCCGTAAACGGGCTACCGACGGCAGCATACCGTTAGGTCAGGAAGGGGTAAGGCTGGGAGTAGTTGTCGGAGTAAAGTGCTTCCGGCTCCGGGTAGGGGCTATCGGCGGCGAACTGCGCGGCATCGGCGATCTCCTGCTTCACCTGATCCTTGATGGCCTTGATCTCTTCTTCGGTAGCGATACCGTTGTCGATAATCTTCTTCTCGGTCATCTTGACCGGATCGCGATCCTGGAAGGTCTTTACCTCGGTTTTTTCCCGGTAACGGGCGGGGTCGGAAACGGAGTGCCCTTTGTACCGGTAGGTCCTGATATCCAGATAGTAAGGTCCCTGGCCCGAGCGGATGTGCTCCGCGGCGCGGCTGACGGCTTCGTGAACGGCTTCGGGATCCATTCCGTCGACGCTCTCGCTCGGCATGTCGAAACTGGCGCCGAGCTTGCTCAGGTCGGTGACGTTGCTGGTCCGCTGGACGCTGGTCCCCATGGCATAGCCATTGTTCTCGCAGATGTAGAGCACGGGGACTTTCCAGGTCATGGCCATGTTCCAGCTTTCCCAGAGGGCACCCTGCCGGGCGGCACCGTCCCCAAACATGACGACGCAGAGGTTCTTGGTCTTTTTGTACTTCTCGGCGAGAGCGATTCCGGTTCCGATGGGGATCTGAGCACCCACGATACCGTTACCACCGTAGTAGTTGTTCTCCCGGCTGAAGAAGTGCATCGATCCACCCTTCCCCTTCACGATACCCGTGGCCTTACCGTAAAGCTCGGCCATGGCGGCTTTAGGATCTATCCCCCGTCCGATCGCGGTACCGTGCTGGCGGTAGGCGGTCACGATTCCGTCATCTTTGGTAATGGCACTCTCGATTCCGGCCGCAACGGCCTCCTGACCGATGTAGACGTGACAGAACCCCCGTACGTCCTGCTGGCCGTAAGCCATCAGCGCCCGCTCCTCGAAGCGGCGAATGCGAAGCATAAGCGTATACCATTCGAGGTATTGCTCCTTGCTGTAATTCAATCCTTTAGCTACGCCGTTCTTTTTAGCGGTCGTAGATTTTGCCTTCGGCTGGGCGGTCTTTTTCTGCGCTGTATCCATACTGAGATAGCGAATTTTCGCTCTTTTCGGGGGTTTTACCTGCTTAATATAGGCAGCGACGGGGAATCGTCGGGTACTACTCTAGAAACCCGGCGCATCGACCATAGTTTAGCAATCGTAAATGTCGGGCCGGGTGTACGCCCGGCCCGACAAAGCTAACGCTACCGCCCGGCACCTATGATATAGGGGGCCCCTACATTCCGTAATTCATCCTGGAGCGCCGGCAGGGTTTCGTCCCGTAACTTTTCGATCCGCGGCATGAGTTCGTCGAGTTCAGTGGCCGCGATCCGGAGGCTCCGCCGGTGGTTGCCGGTAGGTCCGTACGTAGTGGTCAGGCCCCGGTAGCCGGTGTAGAAATGGCCGCTGATCGTGGGCGGATTGCGCTCACCGATCTCGTCGCGGCTCGGGCTGCCGTTGATTTCCTTTTCCAGGGCGGCCAATTCCTGGCGCAGCTCGTACAGCTTACCGTCCAGGGTGCCGGGCTCGACGGAAGCACGCTCGAGCGCCGTCTCCATCGCTCCCAATTGCTTTGTGGCTTCGTCCATGAATTCTTGCACGGCCGCGAGCTGGTTCTGCACCGCTTTCGCCTCCAACCGGTAGGCCTGGTACTCCGCCGGGGCGGGGCCTTCGATGGTCGGCTCGTGGAGGGGTTTAACTTCGAAAGTGACCGGCCCGGCCAGCTGGTTGACCGCGCCGTTCTCCTCACGGGATAGGGTAACGGTGTATTCACCCGGAGGTGC
Source organism: Neolewinella xylanilytica (assembly GCF_002934605.1). Classification (GTDB taxonomy): domain Bacteria; phylum Bacteroidota; class Bacteroidia; order Chitinophagales; family Saprospiraceae; genus Neolewinella; species Neolewinella xylanilytica. The sequence continues at coordinate 96,918 of NZ_PTJC01000006.1, read as the reverse complement.
CAGGGGACCACTGGACCAGCGCCCGCCGCCCGAAGCACCCGGTTGTACCGCGAAGAAGGACGGGTACCGCAGGTCCCAGGTGGTGCGGTGGAGGCCCTTTCCGTTATCCCCCTTAACCTTCCGGACCACCTCGCCCTCGCTATCGTACACGGTCAGCCAGATTGTCGGGGCGATCTCCGCAGCTTCCGCGTCCAGGGCGTCGTAGCCCGGGAAGGGAATGTCGTCTTCGGTGTCGGCCAGTACCTTTTCCCTTTCCTGGCGGGCCTTTTCTTGGCTGGTGTAGCCTTCCTTCAGGTGGTAGGTGAAGGTGGCTCCGAACTCGGGGTTCTCGGCGGCATAAACATTGGCGCCCACCCCGGGGTCATTATCGCGGGGAGCGTACCACCAGGCATCGCGGGGTTCGAAGAGGTAGGCGTCCAGCGCCAGGTTCTCCTCGGTCATTTCCCGTAGCGGACTGTAATCATCCAGGATCCAAAAGCCCCGGCCGAAGCTGGCACCCACCAGGTCGTTCTCCCGTTGCTGGATGGCCAGATCCCGAAAGGGGATGGTGGGTGCCCCGTCCAGTTTCTTCCATTCTTGGCCGCCGTTGAGGGAAGTATAGATCCCATTTTCGGTACCGATAAATAGCAACTCGGGCTTTTCGAAGTCCTGCACCAGGCGCCAGACGAGGGTCCGGTCCGGCAGGCTGCTACCAAGGTCGGTCCAGCTTTCGCCGAGGTCGGTGCTTTTGAACAGATAGGGACTAAAGTCACCGGATTTATGGTTGTCCAGACTGACGTATACCGTATTCGCGTCGTACTGATCCGCCTTGATGTCGTTGATGAAGGCCCGTTCGGGAACGCCGGGCATTTCGCTGACCATGATCTTTTTCCAGCGCCCGCCGCCATCCTGCGATACCTGTAGAATGCCGTCGTCGGTACCGGCCCAGAGCAGTCCTTCCTGTACGGGCGACTCCGAAAGGGAAGTGATGGTGTTGTAGTTGGACATGGCGCCCACGTCCCAGGCGTTGTCCCAGCTCTGTACCCGCCCCATGATGGGCAGCTCCAGCCGTTCCTCGTTGCGGGTAAGGTCTTCGCTGATGGGCGTCCAGTCGTCGCCACGGTTGTCGCTGCGCCACACCCGGTAGCTGGCTACGTAGAGGCGGGTGGGATCGTGGGGGCTCACCACGATCGGTGCGTCCCAGTTGAAGCGTTCGTGGGGGTCGCCTGCCCGGGGCTGGGGTTGTACCAGTACCTGTTCGCCCGTCTTGAGATCGATCCGGTGTAGCCCGCCCTGCTGCGTCTCGGCGTAGATGATGTCCGGGTTACCGGGTTCGGTGGCCGATTGGTGGCCGTCGGCGCCGAGGGTCTTGTACCAGTCGCCGTTGAGGATGCCGGCCTCGCTGTCGGTGCGGCTCGGTCCGCCGGTACTGCCGTTATCCTGGGTGCCGCCAAAGATGTGGTAGAAGGGTTCCCGATCGTCCAGTGCGACTTTGTAGTACTGGGTGATGGGCATATTGTCGATGAAGCGCCAATTCTCGGCCAGGTCGAAGCTTTCGTAGAGGCCGGCGTCGGTGCCGATCAGGAGGTAGTCCGGATCGTCTTCCCGGAAGACCAAGGCGTGGTTATCGGAGTGCTTCCGTTCCTCCTTCAGCTCGCGAAAATTGCTGCCCCCGTCGTCGCTCACCAGCACGCGGACGTTCATGAGGTATAAGCGGTCGAAGGCGTGGGGACTGGCGTACAGCTCCTGGTAGTAGTGGGGCCCGGTGCCGCCGCTGACGGTATTGCTCATCTTCGTCCAGCTGGCGCCCTGGTTTTCGGAGCGGTACAGGCCGCCCGTAGTGCGTTCGAGGGTAACGGCGGCGTAGACCACGTCGGGGTTTTGCGGGCTGATGGCGATGCCGATCTTCCCCTTATTCGCGTCCGGCAGACCGCTGGTCAGCTTTTCCCACGTTCTTCCGCCGTCGCGGCTGCGGTGGATGCCGGAGCCGGGGCCGCTGCCCATGTAGGCCGCCACGGTGCGGTGCCGCTGCCAGGTAGCGGCGTAGAGCAGGTCGGGGTTACGGGGGTCGATCATGATGTCGGTGACGCCGGTCCATTCATCGTCCCCGAGCGTTTTCTCCCAGGTCTCACCGCCGTCGGTGGTCATGTACAGGCCGCGGTCGCCGCCTTCGGACCAGAGGGGTCCCTGGGCGGCTACCCAGACGACGTCGGAATTCTCGGGGTGGACGATGATCTCGGAGATATGCTCGGAGTTCTTCAGTCCCATGTTCTTCCACTTCTTGCCGGCGTCGTCGCTGCGGTATACGCCATCGCCGAAGCCGACGTGGCGGCCGCCGACGTTCTCCCCGGTACCGAGCCAGATGCGGGCGTTGTTGCTGGGGTCTACGGTGATGGCGCCGGTGGAGTAGCTGGCGTAGTCGTCGAAGATCGGGTCCCAGGTCACGCCGGAGTTCTCGGTTTTCCACACGCCGCCGGAGCCTACGGCCACGTACCAGGTGTGCTCGTCGGTGGGGTCGAGGGCGATGTCGGCAATGCGGCCGGATACGAAGGCGGGGCCAACGTTCCGGAGCGGCATACCGGTTATGGTTTCGGGTTGCTCCTGCGCTCCGGCGCAAATAGACAGCAAGAGCAGAAAAGGTAAGAGTAGCGGTTTGGTCATGGGATTGCGTTAAGCCATTAAAGTAACCAATTCACGCTATCCGAACAATACGGGCGCCGCTGCGCAGAAGAAAATCACCGCTCAACAATCTCGAATATTTCGGTATACCTTATCATTATGAATGCATTATGGGCAGGTAACCAAATATTGTTTGCTGGTCGCTGGCTGGCCGGTTTGATTCCCGCCTTTCTTAGATGCCCGGACCAATCCGTACATCTAAAAGAGATTTTCCTTGCTTGCTACCTCCTGAGTTGGGGCTTTACCGCGTTCGGACAAGCGGACTCCGACACGGTGAGCATCTTCGCCTATCCGAGCGCGACGGTGGAAAACCTGCACAACGATGCCCGTTTTAAGCAGCTGCTGGAATCCGTACCGAACCCGGACGCGGGGGTGAAGTCCATGCTGTCCCGGCGATTCCCCCGGGGGAATAGTTCCGAGGTGGCCGTACTTTTTGAGCTGTACGAAGACACGGATGTTTCCGGGGCGGTCGATTGGCTTTCGGCAGACAAGCTTTTCGATTCTCTCCGCTACAATACGTACGAGGAAATCTACGGTCAGCCCTACGTGCCCTTCGTGGTCGATAGCGCGAACTGGATTCAACTGCAAGGCGCGGATTACCTCCACTTTCACCTGGCGGGCGATACCCTCCTGGGCGATACTACCTACAAGAAAATGTATGTGGCGCCCTACTATCCCGGCCAAAGCGCGCCCTGGGATATGCAAGCGCCGTACGCCGTTGGTCCCCCTTCCCTCCTTGCCCTGTTACGGGAGGACACCACCGAGCGAAAAGTATACGGCCGGCTGTCCGATTATATCCGACCCGATCCTGAGGCGCTTTCGGAGGAGCTGCTAATCCACGACTTCTCCGCCAGGCCCCTCGACACGGTCTTCGGCTTATTCGGTTTACCCGATGGGGTCGTACGGGGTAGGACAAGATTGGACACCTTTGGCCGAGACCGATCCGTGTTTTGGTTCGACAACGGCATCGCCATGGAAGGGGTCGGATCCCCTATTTTCGGTCCGTTAAGGGTCACGGGCTACTTCACGCAAGAAGGCTATCATTCGCTGATCGCGTACTGCGTAGGTTCCTTTTCCGTCTGCGGGATCGACCGGACTACCTCCACGGGGGAAGTACCGTCTACGCTACCGCTACTGATTTACCCCAATCCCGCGGTGGGTGACATCTTTATCGACCATCCGCCTTTCCCCGCGGGGCAGGAGATTCGCGTGGGCCTCTTCGATGCGTGGGGACGCCAACTTTCGGACGAGGAGTTTCGTAGCGGGCCGATCTCCATTCCCATATCCCACCTCCCGAACGGGATCTATACGGTGCGGCTGACGGGTAGGGGCTGGGTGGCTGCGGGGCAATTTATACGGTAGGAAATCAGCCTGACATGGCCTGACACATCGGATGTGTCAGCACTGCCGTTTTGACAGACATCCGATGTGTCAGGTGGCGAATTATAGTCGGTTGACCCTAAACTCCTCCGGAATGGCCTTCCCCTCCGTAAAGTCCTTCACGTGCCGCAACCCCCGTTCGCTGAGCTCGTAGTAGGTGAGTTCCGTCAGGCTGGCCGCGTGCGGGGTGATGAGCACCCGGTTGTGGTTTACCAGTTGATTCACCGTATCCTCGTCCCCCTTCACCATCAGGTCGCTGGCGTAGCCGGCCAGTTTACCGGACTCCAGTGCCGCCAGGAGGGCATTACCCACCACGATCTCCCCGCGGGCGGTATTGATCAGGTAGCTACCGGTTTTCATTTTTTCAAAGGCCACGGCGTCCATGAGCCCGTCCGTTTCCTCGGTGAGGGGCAGATGAAGGCTGACCACGTCGGCGGAAGCGAGCAATTCTTCCCGGCTTCGGTAGCCATCCGCGCGATCGCCTCCACTGCGGGAGGTATAGATGACCTCCATACCGAATACGGCTGCGCTGTCCGCTACCCGGCTACCGATGTCGCCCCTGCCGATCAGCCCTAGGGTGAGACCGCGCAATTCCCGGCCTTTGTATTCCTCGCGATACGCGTAGTTGTTTTCCTTGACTTCCCGGATGAGCCGGTACATCCCGCGTACGAGCAACAACATCAGGCCGAGGGTGTGCTCCGCTACGGTGGCGGCATTGACGCCCGGCACGTTGAGTACCTGAATACCGCGTTCGGTGGCATAGGCAACGTCGATGTTGTTCACCCCTACCCCGTTGCGGACGATGACCCGCAGGCCCGGGCACCGATCGATCAACTCCCGGTCGACCGCAACCTGGCCGCGTACTACCAGGGCTTGGATATCCGCCCAGTCGGCGGGCTCGGCGTCGGGCAGTACGAGGGTGAAGTCCTTCTCCGGCAGCACTTTCAGCGCCCGCTCGTCGACGGGCTCCATGATGTAAACGACTGGTTTCATAACCTTTATTTGCGGGGGGGATGGTAGAGGGTGGCGTTCTCGGCCTTGTAGCCCCGGAAGTCGTTGCGGCCGGAAACGTAGAGCCCTGCTTCGTAGAGTTCGTCCTCGAAGATGGCGGGATCGATCTCGTCGTCGGGGAAGGAAGTCAATTCCACCAGGTTGCCCGCCGGGTCCCGGATGAAAGCCTGCATGGCCCCGTCGGGCAGGCGGCGAACTTTCCCCCAGGGTTCGGTGTCAATGCGGCCCTGCTCCTTCATGCGGTAAAAGAGCTTGCTGAAGTTGTCCACCCGTACGCAAAGGTGGCCGCGGAAGGACCGGCTGTCTTCCCACTCACTGAGATGCAGCTGGGTGGTATCGGTGATGCGGAAAAAGGCCGTCGGGTAGTCGAAGACGAAGGCGGGAACGGGTTCCAGCCCCATTTCTTCTTCGTAGAAGCGGGCGGCGGCTTCCAGGTTATCCACGATGAGGGTTACGTGGTTGATTTCTGCGATCATGGCGGTTGCTGGTTGCGACAGTAGGATGCGGCCTCCTGGCCGCGGAAGTAAAATGCTGCCTCTGGCAGCGCAGTTGTAAGCAATCTCTGCAGGACCAAACTAAACAAGAAAATTTATCCGGTCCCTCATAAGTCACCGTCCCCGCCCTCGATCCTCTTCTGAAGTCCTGCGTCCCCCCGGCCGGGAGTAAGCACGGCACCTCGGAGTGTGCCTGTACCTCCCGGTGTGCGGACAGAAAGCACCCCCCCAGGCCGGAAGTAAGCACAGCACCTCGGAGGGTGCGGACCGCAGCAAACCCTACCCCACCCGCTGCCGGTAACGGGCCACAAAATCACGGTCGATCTCCACCCCCAGTCCCGGGCGATCGGGGATACGGATGCGGCCGTCGGTGACCACGGGGGCCTCCTTCACTAAGTCGTATAACATCGGGTTTCCGCCGAGGGAATGCTCGATATACACCGCCGACGGGCTACTGAAGGCCAGATGCACGCCGGCCATAAAACTGAAGGCGGATCCCCAGCAGTGGGGGGCCAGTTCGAGTTGGTAGGTTTCGGCGAGGGCGGCTACCCGGCGGGCCTCGGTGATACCCCCAACGATGGCGCAGTCGGGCTGGAGGACGTCCACCGCCCCCGCCTGGATGAGGTCGCGGAAGTCGAAGCGGGTGAATTCGCTCTCTCCCGCCGCGATCGGCGTGGTGGTTCCCCGCCTGACTTCGGCGGTACCGGCTTTATTGTCGGGGGTAACGGGCTCCTCGAACCAGTAGAGGTTCAGGTCTTCCGTCTGGCGGGCGAAGCGGCGGCCCTCGGTGACGCTGAAGGTGCCGTGGGCGTCCGCCATGATGTCGATCTCCGGCCCCAACGCCCGCCGGGCCTCCCCTACCCGGTCCACCGTCCGGTTGACCGTATCGTCCATGACGCCCACCCGCATCTTTACGCCGGCGTAGCCATGATCGACGTAGGTCTTGAGTTGGTCGCCAAGCTGTTCCTTATCCGCCCACCCACCGCTGGCGTAGCACGGCATGGAATCACGGCAGGCACCGCCCAGGAGTTCGACTACCGGCACCCCCAGTCGCTTCCCCCGCAGGTCCCACAGGGCCGTATCGATACCACTCAGGGCGGAGATGGTCGTCCCCCGGTTACCCAGAATGGGGAATACCCGGCCCCGGTCGCGGGCGTAATGATCGCGCGTTCCGCTGTAGATCGCTTCCCAGGCTGCCGTGATGCGATCCGCTTCCTGACCCACAAGTTGGGGCGCGAGCTCGCGTTCGATACAGGTAACGATGGAAGCGCAGGCTCCGCTAGCCCCGACCGCCGCCTTCGCCTCGCCGTAGCCGACCTGCCCGTCGGTGTCGGTCACCTCGACGAGGGTCATATCGAAATGGGTGAGCTGACCGTAGTCCGACCGCCACTGTCGGCCGGCCGGGATGGGGCAGCGAAGCCAGTAGGCCTTGATGCTGGCGATTTTCATAGCAGGGGGAGCAATGTTTCGGCCGACTTCCGCGTCAGCATGGTGTAGAATTCCTCGGTCAGCGCCGAGCTGCCGTGGTCTTCGAGAAACTTGCGGGCTTCCTCGGTCAGTCCCTGCGGGTCGGCATCGACGCTGTTCGGGTAGGGATTGGCGGGGGTCCGATCTACCGGGGCGGCGAATTCCACGGAAAGCGGCCCGGTGAAACCGGTATTCTTCACCGCCTCCACGATGCGCGGCCAATCGAGGTGGCCCATGCCCGGGGCCATGCGGTTGTTGTCGGCTACGTGAAAGCCTACGAGTCGGTCGCCGCAGTGTGCGATGGTGGTGTAGTAGTCGGGTTCCTCCAGGTTCATGTGAAAGATGTCCAGGCAGACGCCGCAGTCCGGACCCGTGGCCTCGGCGAGGGCGTAAGCCTGCTCGCCGCGATTGACGAAGTAGGTTTCGAAGCGGTTGATCGGCTCGATGCCCAGCTGAATGCCGGCCGCCTGGGCGAATTCGTAGCAAGCCTGCATAGATGCCACGGCCCAGTCCCATTCCTCCTCCGGCCGGGCGCCCGGCATGATCTTGCCCACGGTACCCGGAACCACGGAGACCATCGTCCCGTCCAGTTCCTTGACCAGGGTGATGACGTCCTTGACGTACTGCACGGACGCGGCCCGCTCCCCGGCGTCGGCGGCCAGCAGGTTGCGCTTACCCAACATGAGCGTCACGGATCCCCAGCAGCGGATGTCGTATTTTTTCAGCAGGGCCCGCACTTCTCGCGTATCGTAGTCGGCGGGGGTCCCCTGGATTTCGAGGTAATCGTATCCGAGGGGTTTGATGCGGGCGAGGGTCGCCTCGAGGGGCTCGGCCCGCATCCAGTTGTGTATGGCTAGTGGCATGATCGATAGGTAGCGTGTGGGTTTAAATATAGGGCGGCGGAGCGCAGGAGCTATGCACCAGGAAAATCAAGGCCGTAGAGAACGCATACCCCGGGCGGCAACCGGCATACCTTCCGGCAAGTGCAGCGATACCCTACCTTTAGTGCACAACCACGCTCGCATGCTACATCGTTACAGCTTCCGCTCGAGTCTACTTCTCCTATTGATACTGGCTTGTGGCAATCCGGGCTCGTCCGACGATACCCTAGCGGGTTCGTCTACTGATTCCACCGCGATCCGGTACACCGAAGCCCACCGGCCCCAGTTCCACTTTTCCCCGCCCGACCACTGGATGAACGACCCCAACGGTATGGTCTACCACGAGGGGGAATACCATCTCTTCTACCAGCACTATCCCGACAGCACGGTCTGGGGCCCGATGCACTGGGGGCACGCCGTCAGTGAAGACCTCGTGCACTGGGAGAACCTGCCGATCGCGCTGTATCCCGATTCCCTCGGCTACATCTTCTCCGGCAGCGCCGTCGTGGACCACAACAATAGCAGCGGCCTGGGTGAGGACGGCCAGCCCCCCCTCGTCGCCATCTTCACCTACCACGACCCCGTGGGGGAAAGCGCCGGTCGGGAAGACTACCAATCGCAGGCTATCGCTTACAGCAACGACCGGGGCAGAACCTGGACGAAGTACGCCGGCAACCCGGTCATCCCCAACGAGCAACCCATCCGGGACTTCCGAGACCCGAAGGTGCTATGGGACACCGAACGAGAGCAATGGTTGATGGCCCTCGCGGCACAGGACCGGATCATGTTCTGGCGCAGCGACAACCTGATCGACTGGGCGTTTCTGAGCGACTTCGGCCAGCAGGTCGGCGGGCACGGGGGCGTGTGGGAATGTCCGGACCTGTTCCCGCTGCCGGTCCGGGGAAGCGGGGAGACAAAATGGGTGCTGCTGGTAAGCATCAACCCCGGCGGCCCGAACGGCGGATCGGCCACTCAGTATTTCGTCGGGGATTTCGACGGCACCACTTTTACCATGGATCCGACCTTCTCACCGGACGTCCAGAACGGGGAAGGCGTGTGGATCGACTACGGACGGGACAATTACGCCGGGGTAACCTTTGCCAACATTCCCGATGCGGACGGGCGCCGGATCTTCATCGGCTGGATGAGCAACTGGCTGTACGGCCAGGAAGTTCCGACCACCGAATGGCGCAGTGCCATGACCCTCCCCCGCACGCTAGAACTCCACCGCCTGACCCCGGGCTACCGGGTCTTCTCCACCCCCGTACGGGAACTCGACGCGCTCCGGGACGCTACCACCCCGATTCAGTCCGGAACGACGGCGCTGCCCGCTACGGCGGAAGGCACCTACGAAGTGGACGTCCGCTTCCTCACCACCGAGGCATCGACCGAGCCCTTTGGCATCGAGCTGGAAAACGGTCTCGGCGAAACCTACCGGGTAGGCTACGATCCGGCCGCCGGGCAGTTCTTCAGCGACCGGCAGGACAGCGGCGATACCGGCTTCTCGGAAGCTTTTGCCGACCGGATTACACAGGCCCCGCGGTTAGCTACTTCCGATACCGTCCGACTGCACGCTTTCTTCGACGTGGCATCGGCCGAACTGTTCGCCGACGGTGGGGCTACGGTGATCACCGACATCTTCTTTCCATCCGAGCCCTTTCGGCGGGTGCGGCTGTTTTATGGGGACGGCACCGAAGTGCTGGGTGGTGAAACGTATGCGCTGGAGGGGATCTGGCCGGAAGCGCGGTAGTTGAGGCTAGAGGGGGTTAGGCAACGACGAACCACTTGCGTATGCCGCCGCAGCCGGAGATTGTATTCTACTTCGCGGCCGGAAGCCGCTTCTTACATCGCGGCCGGAGGCCGCATTGTACTGCCGCAGCCGGAGGCTGCTTCCTACTTCGCGGCCGGAGGCCGCATCCTACCGGTAGGCGGCAACCCGACCGTCATTGAAGCCCACTAGGAACAGGTCATTCCACCGGACTACGCTGCGCGCATCCCCCCGTACGCTCCAGTAATCCGGCAACACCTCCGGCTCACCGACCGCGCCGAGGGTGATCGCCAGGCCGGTACCGGCGTCGAGTCGGCCGTTGAGTACCTCGATGGCGTAATCGTTCTGCACCGCCAGCAGGGCAGGCCGGCCGTCGGCCAGGGTGGTTGCGATGGCGTCACGGATCGGGGCGGTCTGTCCCGAAGGGGGAAGGAAATGGACCTGAAACGTACCATCCCCCCGGTTTTCGAACCAGGCGGAGCGGAATTCCCGGACCTCCAGGCGGACGCCCTTCTCGGACAGCGCCGGCATCTGCTGCTCCGTCCAGGTGCCGTAAGTGGCGTAATCCGGAAACTGCCGCTTCAGACTCGGCAGTTGCCGGGCCAGGGTGTTGCGGGGGTGTACCGGGTGGTTTTTTCCGTCCAGGTAGGCGGTCACGATCGGGTCGATGGCGCCGTTGCCGTCGTAATCGTCGGCGTGCACGGTGAGGGGCTGACTGGGAGAGGCCGAGTAAAGGGAATTTAACCCCAGGTTGCCGGCCAGCAGGTCGGTATCGCCGTCGCCGTCGAGGTCGTTGGGGGTGAGGCTGTACCACCACCCGCTCAGGTCGGGATCGACCGGCTGCGCAACCCATCCGTCCGGTCTGTTGTAAAAAATCCGTAGACTGCTGTATTCCCCCACCGTGGCCAGGTCGGGCCGCCCGTCGCCGTCGAGGTCTTCCCATACCGCCCCGGTCACCATCCCGGCATCCACTTGTTCGGCTACGATGAAACGGCCATCGTCGTTGCGCAGTACGTAGGATACGGGGGACAGCGGATACCGGCCCGACTCCTCCCGCGCGCCTACGAATAGATCCAGATCCCCGTCCCCCTCCAGGTCCGCGGCGGCCACCGCCCCGGTGGGTACGGCCAGGCTAGGTAGGACATCGGTGACCAGCACGAAGGAATCGCCCTCGTTCACGTACAATTGATCCGGGAAATACTCCTCCCGGCTGATGAATTCACTGCTGCCGTTGCCGACGTACAGGTCTTCGTCACCATCACCGTCGTAGTCGAAGAGCAGGAGTTGGGTCGCTTCGCTCGCTTCCGTTTCCGGCAGACTTTGCACCTGCGCTCCGCTCGCCATATCGTACACGCTGACCGCCTGTCCGGCCGCACCGCCGAAGATCAACCGGCCCGAGCGGGTGACGGCCATTGCCGGCCCTCCGTGGCTGTTGTCGCGCAGCCGCAGGGCATAGCGGTCGAAATCCGTGTAGCCGGATTCCTCGTGGCGGGGTAGCCAGTCCAGGTTCTCGGGGGTAAGCACAACGGCCGGTGCGGAGAAGAAGGGGGGCGCCGCCGGCGCAGGTGCCATGCTTTCGGCAACCGGAATGGTGATCTGGTGATCGACCGCTACCTCCGTCAGCACCGACCTGCGACCGCCGGGCCACTCGACCACCACGGAATCGATGGCCGTACGCGCCCCCAATCCGAAGTGCAGCCGGGCGTCAAGGGTGGAGAGATAGCCCCGCTGCCGTTGTTGCTCGGCCATGAGGCGGAGATTGCCGGCAACCAGGTAGACGGTGGCCCCCAGCCCGTCGGGATTCCCCGCAGGCCCCGCTAATCGCACGCTCAGGTAGTGGGTGGAGTCGGGAAACAGCTCCCGGCTCCGGTTGCGGTAGATGCGGACGGGCTGATTAATGTTGTTGGTGACCAGGTCGAGATCGCCGTCGTTATCGAGGTCGACGGTCACCGCCCCGTTGGCGTAGGTCGGATCGTCGGGCAGCCAGTCGGTGACCGTAAAGCGCAGGTCGCCTTCGTTGCGGAAGATGAAATCCTGCTGGTAGACCCCGCCGACTTCCTCGAGGGCCCGCGCAACGGCCTGGTAGCGAGCCTCCTGGGTACCGAACATGTCCACCTGCTGGGAATAGTCGATAAAGTCGCGGTCGGTCACGTCGCGGGGGTAGCCGTTGGAGACGAAAATGTCCCGCAGCCCGTCGTTATCGAAATCGGCCAGCAGGGGGGCCCAACTCCAGTCGGTGGCTGCCACGCCGGCCTGTAGGGCGACGTCGCTGAAGGTACCGTCGCGGTTATTGACCTGCAGCGCGTTTCGGACGTACTGACTGTTGTAGCCCCCGCGCTGCTCCTGGGCATATTGGGAGAAGGGGATATCGGGAAACATGGTCTTGCGGCGCAGATTGTCGTCGGGGAGCATGTCTACGGTCATGATCTCCGGGTAGCCGTCATTATTCAGGTCGGCGATGTCGACCCCCATGGTATTTTTAGACTGGTGGGGCATCCGGTCGGTGATGACATCGGTGAAGGTGCCTTCGCGGTTGAGCAGCAGAAAATCGTTCGACATGAAATCGTTGCCGATGTAGAGGTCGGGATAGCCGTTGCGATCGAAGTCCTGGACGCCGACACCCAGCCCCCAACCTTCGGTACGCAACTGGTCGACTGGCTCGAAGCGGAGCGGTCCGTTCGGGGGAGTGATGTTGCGGTAGAGTCGGTCGACGCTCGCCCCCCGGCCCAGCGTATCGGTACCCTTGGCTATGGTGCGAGGGTAGTTTTCCAGGGAGTTGTTGAGTACGTAGAGGTCGAGGCGGCCGTCGCGGTCGTAGTCCAGGAGGGCGGCCTGGGTCCCGAAGCCCGGATCGGCTATTCCAGCCTCCGCCGCTACTTCCTGAAAGCGGGGAATACTGTCGGGGCCTTGGGGGCCCTGGTTCAGAAAGAGCAAATTGGGGCTGGGCCGTTCGTCGCCGGGGTGCAGCACCGATAGATAGAGATCTTCGTAGCCGTTGCCGTCGATATCGCCGACCAGCACGCCGGCACACCAGCGCTCGGTGGTGAGGCCGGCCGGACCGGTTACTTTACGGAAATTGCCGTCGAGTTGCTGGAGGTAGAGTTCGCTGGAAACCAAGTTGCCGGAAAAGAAAAGGTCGGGGAGGCCGTTGCGATCAAAATCACCGACCCCTACTCCGCCGCCATTGTAGAGGTATTCGTACTGGAGGATGTTGACCGTATCGTTTTCGGCCAGGGTGTTTTCGAAGTCTATCCCCAGTTCTTTAGCGTCGACCGGTTCAAAACGAGCTTCCGGCCGATCGGAGCAGGCAGCCAGCAGGATGACGAGGAGATAAAACGGGAAAACACGCATAGTAAGGAAGGTAGGATTTAAACGCAAAGGGACCGCATCCGGATGGAAGCGGTCCCCTTTCGGTCAGCTAATCGACAGCGTAGATTAGTTATAGCCGGGGTTCTGATCGGCCTGGCTGATCTCCGTATTGGTTACGATTTCTTGCAGCGGGATGGGCAGCAGCAGTTCGCGGTCTGTCCAGTATTCCAGGTAATTTGCGGCATCGATGACACCGTAACGGTCCCAGCGGCGGAGGTCACGGGCGCGGATGGATTCCGAAGCCAGTTCCTTACCGCGCTCGTCGATGATGGCGGTAATCAGCTCCTGTTGATCATCGTTGGGAACGCAGCTGTTCTCGAGATCGGGAAGACCTACGCGCGACCGTACCTGGTTGACATATCCACGGGCGGCGTCGAGGTCACCCTGACGGGCTTCGATCTCCGCCAGCAGCAGCAGCACGTCGGCGTAGCGCATCAGGATGTAGTTGGTGGTAGAGGTGTAAAACTCACCCGGATCCTGCTTATAGTACACTTCGTACTTGTAGAAGCTGGCGTTGACATTCGTACCGTGGTAATCGATGGCGGGGCTGTTCGGACGGGCGTCGTCGAAAACCTCCGTACCGTTGGCGTAGGTGTCGCCTTCGAAAATAACGGTTTCGCGCAGGCGGGGGTCGGTGTAATCACAGCCGGCCAGTTCGTTCTCGTACAGGTTGACGAGGTCGGAGGTCGGTGCGACGTTCCGCCAGGCTTTGCCGTACTCCTGAGCGCGTACCGATTTGGAGTCCGAGCCATCGCCCGTTCCGAATCCGTTCCAGTTGTAGTCGCCGATGGGGGCGTATACCACTTCGAACAGGCTCTCGGTGGTGAAGTCGTTCTCTTCTACGAAGAGGTCACCGAAATCCTCGACGAGGGCATACTGATTGGACGCTACGATCGCTTCCAACGCCGTTTTGGCCTGGTCCAGATTGTCGGTTTGCATGTAGCTGCGTCCGAGGATGCCGAGGGCCGATCCCCGAGTGGCCCGTCCGAGGGTTGCGTCGCTGCGGGTTTCCGGCAGGTTTTCCGCGGCAAACTGCAGGTCGGCTTGCGCCTGTGCGAAGGCTTCTTCGCGGGTACTACGCGGTTGGAAGCCGTCGAGGGTAGTGAGACGGGTAGTGTAGATCGGCACGCCCCCCCACTGGGTAGCGAGCTCGTTGTAGGCCCATCCTCTGAGGAAGCGGGCTTCACCGGCCAGGGTAGCTTTTACCTCCTCGGAAACGGTGGTATTGGCTTCGATACCGTCCAGGGCGGTATTCGCGCGGTGAATTAGCAGGTACAGGGCGGTCCAGTGCTCCGTCATTTCGAAGTCGGTGGCCGCGGCGTTTCCGCCGGGGATCGACAGCAGCACCGTCAGGGAAGAGGTGGCCAAGTGGTGATCGTCACGCAGGTCATTGATAAAGAAATACCAGCGGCTGACCAGGGGGCCGGAACGGAGGGTAGAATACGCGCTAAGAATGGCAGACTCGATTTGCTGCTCGTTCTGGAAATAGTTTTCCGGCACGACGCGACCCGGATCGAGCCGCGTAAGATCGTCCTCGCTACAGCCGAAACCGATAGCGAGCAGACCGAATAGAAATATAGCTTTCAACTTCATGATCGCAAGATGTTGTATTAGTTGTTAAAAGGGCCTTAACCACTCCACCCCCGCTCATCCAAACGTACGCGGGGGTGGAGGGTTGTGGATTGATTGGGTGCTTAGAAACCGATCTGAGCACCGAAGATGAAGGAGCGAGCATTGGGGTAATCACCGTTGTCGAAGCCCGTTTCGCTCAGGGCACCACCGATTTCCGGATCCAGGCCGCTGTAGCCGGTCAAGGTCACCAGGTTTTGTCCCGTGAGGTACAGCCGCAGGTTAGAGAGCGCGCCACCTTCGGAGAGGGGAAGCGTATAACCAACGGTCAACGCCTTCATCCGGAGGTAAGAGCCGTCTTCCACGAAACGGTCGGAAACCCGACGGTTATTATTGGGGTCATCGCGGGCGATCCGGGGCACGTTGGTGCTGGTGTTCTGGGGCGTCCAGGCATCCAGTATATCCGTGCCGACGTTGAACAGGCGCTGGGTCTGGGAGAGCAGCGAACCTACTCCGTTGTATACGTCGTTGCCCTGGGAACCCTGGAAGAAGACATTGAAGTCGAAGTTGCTGTAGGTACCATTGAAATTGAAGCCGTAGGTGAAGTCAGGTAGGTACTTTCCGATGATAACGCGGTCGGCAGCCGTAATTTCTCCGTCTCCATTCTGGTCCACGAAACGAATATCGCCGGGGGCGGTGAGATCGTTCTGGAACGCTGCTTCCTGCACTTCGGCGTCGGTCTGGAAGATTCCGTCGGTTTCGAAGCCGAAGAAGCTGTAAACGGGGTCACCTACGCGGGTAACGGTAGAGTTAAAGCTACCGGTGAACTCGATGTCGTTGTTGCCTTCGATGATGTCGTCCGGATTGGCGAGACTGAGTACTTCGTTGGCGTTGGTGCTTATGTTAGCCGAGACGTTCCACTGGAAGTCGCCGCTCGGATTGCCGAAGTACTGCCCCTGGAATTCGAAGCCGTTGTTTTGCAGGGCGCCGATATTCTGGGAGGTCGTCGCTACCCCGGCGGAGGGGGGCAGGGCGATTTGGAGAATCAGGTTATCGACCTGGCGGTCGTAGTATTCCATGCTGAAGTTCAGGCGGTTGTTGAAGAAGCCCATATCCAGGCCGATGTTCAGCATGTCGGTAAGCTCCCACCGCAGTTCCGGGTTAGCCAGGGTGTTGATGTAGCTGATCGTCGGTTGGTTGCCGCCGCCGAAAACCGGTCCGACGGTGCCGTTAATCGGATCCTGGAAAGCGTAAGGGCCGAGGCCGATCGATCCGGTACGTCCGTAGCTCACCCGGGCCTTCAACAGGCTGAAGGGGGTATCTTCCATGAACGATTCCTCGCTGATGTTCCAACCCAGGGCTCCGGCGGGGAAGTTCTCCGTCTGGAATCCGGGGGCGAAGATCGACGATCCGTCGCGGCGGAAGCTGAAGGTAGCGTAGTACTTACCCTGGTAGCCGTAAGTAACGCGCGTTACGAACGACCGGAGAGTGGTTTCATTGGGGGCCAGTGCACCCGGGAGAACGCGTAAGTCCGCACCGCCCTCCAGCACGTCGAGTACGGGGTTGGGTTGGGTCACGGTGAGGGCTAGCGGGGTGTAGTAGCTGTTCTGAATTTCTCCGACAAGTACCGCGTTGATGCTATGATCACCGAATAAGCGATCGTAATTCAGCAGGCCCCGGTAGAGTGGGCTGAACGTCGTATTGCGACTTTCCGACACCGTATTGTTCGGATTGGGTGAAGTCGACTCGTACGCAGGTACATGGTTGTAGTTCCGGAAGTTCTGGTAGTTGCCACCGATAAAGGCCTGAGCTTCCAGGCCGTCCAGAATCTCGTAAGTCAAATAGGCCGTTCCCAGCATTTTGAAGACGCGGTCGCGGTTGTCCAGCAGGTTCACCGCCAGTACGGGGTTACCCGGGTCGGCAATGTCCAGACCCGAAGCAGCACCGGAGAAGCCTCCGAGATTATTGGGGTTGTAGATAGGCTGGTAGGGCAGCGACTGAATGGCCTGTAGGAAGAGTTGGCGTCCGCCCAGTTCGGGCTGAATGCCGCGCTCGTCGTTGACCAGCAGCAGGGTTTGGCCGAACTTGAAGCGTCCGTCCTCGCTGATGGAGTGCTCGCTGTTGATGCGGAAGTTAAAGCGCTCGTAGGGGGAGCCCTTGACGATACCTTCCTGCTTTAAATAGCCGAAGGAGCTAAAGAAGGAAGAGCGTTCGCCACCACCGGTGATGTGGAGGGAGTTTTGGGTGATGAGTCCATCCTGGAAGATGGCGTCCTGCCAATCGGTTTCCGTTTCCCGGAAGGTCTGGTCGGCCCCCTCGTAGACGGGCTGGTCCAGATCGCGGGGCAGCGACCCCCCGAGGAAGGTTTCCGCGTATTGGATGTACTGCTCGGAGTTGAGCAGGTCGTAGCGGCGGGGCTGGGTCTGGATGCCTACGGTCGACTCCAGGCTCATGCGCAGGCCCTGGGCGTTGGCGCCCTTCTTGGTTTCAATGATGATGACGCCGTTCGAAGCGCGGGAACCGTAAACGGCCGTTGCCGAAGCATCCTTCAGTACGTTGATGCTGGCGATGTCGCGGGAGTCGAACTGATTAAGACCGCCGGCACCGGGCACGCCGTCCACGACGTAGAGCGGGCCGGAGCCGAAGCTGATCGAACCGATACCGCGCACCTGGATAATCGGTGGGGCACCGGGCGATCCGCCACTAACCACCTGAACGCCGGCCAGTCGGCCCTGGATGGCCTCCCCCAGGTTACTGACGGTAAGGGCGCTTACTTCTTCGGCGTCGATGGACGAAACGGCACCGGTAACGGCCTCGCGGCGCTGGCTGCCGTAGCCGACTACGACCACCTCGTCAATAACGTTGGCATCGGCACCTAGGGTAACGTCAATGACCGTCTGCCCCTCTACCGGCACTTCCTGGGCCGTAAACCCGATGTAAGAAAAGCGGAGGACGGAGCCTTCCGGAACGGTAAGGCTATAATCGCCGTCCAGTCCGGTAACCGTACCGGTGCTACTGCCAACGACGAGTACGTTCACCCCCGTCAGGGGAAAGTTGTCGCCGTCCGTCACCATTCCGGTGACCGTTTTTTGTGCCCACGCAGCGCTGGTAAGCAGGCTGAGGAGCAGCGTCAACGATACGCACTTGCGTATTGATAATTTCATAGAATTTGAGTTTCTTGGGTTACACAATCGATTTCGTGCCGGCACGCGGTTTGGCGGAGCGGGCGGCAAAAGTATACATTCTGCACACATCCAGTTAAAATATGCAAGAGAAGAAGTATAACTTTGATACCTAACGACAATCATCGATTAAACGCTGCCACTATTCCCTGATTTCGCTTATCCACCATGCGTCGTACCCCACGGAGCGGGGAGGAAGGAAGTGGTCAGGTGGATGAATTTCCGAAGCGGCCTGCCCCTAACTTCCGGTTATGTTCCGAATTTACCTTCCGTTGGTGGTGTTGCTCTGCACCTGCGCCCCGGCGCCCGAAACCCCTTCACCCACGGCGGAAGCGGCCTATTTCGACCAGACTGGCCGCGAAGACGTCGTGTCCGGCGGCGTACGGATGATCCCCGTGAATACGCCGTCCGGGGAATTCCGGGTCTGGACCAAGCGGGTGGGCAACAGCCCGCGTAAGAAGGTGCTGCTGCTGCACGGCGGCCCCGGCAATACCCACGAATATTTTGAGGCGGCGGATAGCTACTTCCCTGGTGCCGGCATCGAGTACTACTATTACGACCAGTTGGAAAGCGGACGAAGCGACCATCCCGGCGAATCTACCCTGTGGACCATCGACCGCTTCGTGAGCGAGGTGGAGCAAGTCCGCCAGGCACTGGGGATGGACGCCGATAATTTTTATTTGCTCGGCCACAGCTGGGGCGGCATCCTGGCGCTGGAATACGCGTTCGCTCATCCGGATGCCCTGAAGGGACTGATCGTATCCAATATGATGTCCAGCATTCCCGATTACAATCGCTACGCCCAGGAGGTACTCGGCCCCCAGCTCGACCCGGGCGTGCTGAAGGAGATTCAGGACCTCGAAGCCGCGGAGGATTACGGCAATCCACGGTACACCGAACTGCTGATGAAAAATTACTACACCGAGCACGTCCTACGCATGCCGGTGGACGAGTGGCCCGAACCGGCGCTACGCGGAATGGAGCACGTGAACTACGACGTGTACCTCGCCATGCAGGGGCCTAGCGAGTTCGGTATTCACCCGAGCGCCAGCCTGGCCGACTGGGACCGTAGCGGCGACCTGGACGACATCGAGGTACCTACCCTCGTCATCGGTGCCGAGCACGACACCATGGATCCCGAGCATATGGAATGGATGGCCGAGCAATTTCCCAACGGCCACTACCTCTACCTGCCGGACGGCAGCCACATGGCGATGTACGATGACCAGGAGCGCTACTTCGCCGGCGTGGTGAATTTCATCAACACGGTAGACGAAACGGAGGGCGTGGAGTAGCCTTTTTCGTTGCCGTCGAAAATATTCCATTGTCCAAGTGAGCGTATCCGCCACCCGGCGATAATTATTTTCACAATGGAGGTCGATTTTGGAACGTTTGGCGGCAAATTGTATTAGCTAGGAAACCAAACTACGAATACCATGGCTAGTGAAAATGCCCACCTCGATTCAACTATTAAATCCCTCGACCAGGGCCTCGAAAAGGCCAAAACCGGTGCTACCCGTAGCATCAATAGCTGGGTCGATGCCCTCGGTGATTCCGAGGATGAGGACCTGATCCAAATCGCCGACGAGCTGGAGGAATTGGGCGATCTGCTGGAAGAGAACGACTACACACCCGCCCAGCTTAAAAAAGCACTGACTTCCCTCGGCAAGAAAACTACCGCCGTCGCCAGTCAGGCCGAAGGAGCTACCGCCGAGAAGATCAAAACCCTCGGTAAGCAACTTACGGACGCGGCTAAGTCGCTGTAGGCCGTACGTCTTTTACCGTAATTGGCAGAGCAGGTCCGGCGTGTCGGACCTGCTCTTCTATTAATGGTCGTAGCGGCCTACCTGTGCCTGACTGCGCAAATTGAACAGCAA
This sequence comes from Neolewinella xylanilytica, assembly GCF_002934605.1. Classification (GTDB taxonomy): domain Bacteria; phylum Bacteroidota; class Bacteroidia; order Chitinophagales; family Saprospiraceae; genus Neolewinella; species Neolewinella xylanilytica. The sequence continues at coordinate 77,262 of NZ_PTJC01000006.1, read as the reverse complement.
TCGTTCCAGATCAGAGCCTTGACAACTGCCATCCATTAAGCGAAGAATACGGTCTTGGACTTTAATATCGTAGTAGAAGGTAGTGGTACAGCCATCGCTTGCCTTCGTGACCTGTTCAATGCCCGATTGGAGTTGGTCCCGGTAAGCAGAGAATGCGCCTACCAGGGTCAGCGTAGTATCCAAGTTATAGCTGCGATAGCGTAATTGGGCATTCCCCTCCGTTTCCTGGATTACAAAGAGTTCTTCGGATCTCCCTCCAAAGCATCCCATACTATGGGAAGTCACGGCAAATTCTTCCTCCAGTCCAAGCGCTTCCGAACGGGAAACTTCCCGGTAGCCCGCCAATCGGTTGAGAGTCTTCGGGTTGATGACGAGCTTGCTGAACCGGTATGGCTCCAACTCAATGGCCACCGTATCGCAAAACTGGGAAATATACCGGGCCGTCACGTGTTCGGCGTTGCCTGTCGTATACACGTAGTTGATGATATACGGTCCGGCCAGCAATTCAAAGGGTTCTACCTCCCGTCCGTCTGCATATAGTTCAGGGTAGGGGCACCACATACCGGATTCTAGAAATCCTACCAGAATATCGCCGGGCTCCATGATGTACCGTATGCTGCTAACGAATTGCTCATAGCGGTAACCATCCTTCACCGTGACATCAATGAATCCGCAATAAGGTGCGGGCAATTGCCGCAGCATAGGCGCTTCGAAATCGCGTAATAGCGTAACCAAACTTCCAGTGATAAGGGCGGAGGTGAAGATGAAGGAAATCAATGGTGGCCGGGACATGCACGAAAGATGCCGTCTAGCCGAATTTCGGTGTCCGGCCAATGTCGGGCTCGCTTTTCCTTTGGTGCTGACAGTAAAAGGGCGTTATTAGAAACTTGCATGTTCGGACACCCATCCCGTATCTTATTGGCCTCATCCGACACTTCGCCATGAACGCTACGCCTTCCAACGTGCTACAGGCCGGCAGCCTGTTTACCCACTTACTCGACCACCGGGCGGCCTTCGACCGTAGCGGCTTACAGCAGTTCGGTTTCAGCGAAGCGGAAATTAACCAGGCGGAGTTGATCCACGGCCGGCTGGCGGCACTGGCCGAGCACGAAAAAAGCACGCAACGCCAACTAACCCGGTTGCAGGAAGAATCCGCCATCGGGACCTTCGACCTGATCAAGGATCTCAAGGCATCCTTAAAGGATACCATGGAAGAAAGCCGGAGCGTGCAGGGGCTCGCGCGCTGGATGTTCGGTTTGACCTTTTGCTTGGGGTTCGCCCTGATCGTCGTGGCCATTTACTTCGGCACCCGGGGGCAGGAGGTGCTGAGTGTCGCCTTCGGCACCTTCGGCATGGCGAGTATCGTGGCGCTGTTCATTTCGGATCCGCCGCTCAAGGTGCAGGACAGCCGGTCCAACTACGCCCAACTGACCATCGGCGTCCTGGCCTGGTTCAACGACCTGGTGGACAAATCGGCCATCCACCAAATCAACCAGCAGGTGTACGCCGTACTCTATAATTCGGCTACCGACGCGGACACCATCCTCCGGGCGCACCAACGGGCCACCGAGAGCTACCTGGCCATCTCCTCCGCCCAGATGGACAATACCGCCAAGGTGCTGCGGCTGCTCGAAGAAGTGGCCGAGCCGACGAACCGCCCGAAGCCCAAGCCGGCCGGCGAAGCCGCACGGTAGTTCGCGGCTATCCCTTCACCCGCTCGATGTAGGCCTCGACGTCGTACTTGCGATCGAGCCCGCCGCGGGTCATCGTCCGCAGCTTACCGAACACGTCCCGCTCCGTCCAGCCGCGGTCGTGCAGCCCGAAGAGCCACAACACGTTGGTGTAGCTGTTCGGGTCCCGGCCGTCCATGAAGTACTTATTATTCAGGTAGAGCGTGGTTTCGTAGGCGTACTGGTAGGTATTGGTGTAGGTGATGATCTGCTTCCCCCAGTACATGCGCATGTAGTTGGGCAGGAAGCCGCGCTCGCGCATCTCCTTCATCGCGGCGTTCCAGGCCTCGTCGTCGGTCTTGCCGTTTTCCAGTTCCTCGCGGGTGTAGTGGTGGGGCCGCTTATCGCTCTCGTGCTTTTCCATGGTTTCCTGCGCCCAGTCGGGCACGGCCTCCAGGCTATCGTAGGTGTCGGGGGCGTACCAGACGAAGTTGTGGGCCAGCTCGCGGCGCACGACCAGTTCCTCGATGTAGCCCTCGCGATCGCTTTTCGGGGCGCTGGAGTCGTTGACCTTGCGGTAGATCTCGCAGGGGCTGATGTGCCCGAAGTGCAGGTAGGGACTGATGTGGCTGGTGGCGTCCTCGGCGGGCTCCAGGCGACCGTCGGCGTAGCCCTTCAGGTCGCTGCGCAGAAAGGCGGTTAGGTGTTTACGGGCTTCGCTGGTGCCACCTACAAACTCGTCCAGCGGCTTCACCCCGCGGTCCACTTTGAGCTGATCGAGCACCCCGCTCACGCTGTTCAGCTCCATGTCCCCGCTCAGGTGCACCCGCTTGCTCGGCTTATCAGGCTTCGTTTCGGTGACTTCCTGGCTGAATGCTTCCACCTTCCCCATGATCTTTTTGCGAATGGTACGGGCGGCGTACTCTTGTTTGTCGCTGGCGGTTTCCACGGGTACGACCACATTACCTTCTACCTGCACTAGGGGAACTTCCAGCTTGTCGGCGGCGTCGGAGCGCCACTTACGCTCGTGGCGGGTATAGGCCCGGTCGGTGACCACCGCACAGACATCATTCTCCTTCACGAAGCCGGCAATCTTTTCCGCCCGCGGACCGTGCAGCAGGATGAACTTGATGCCCCGCTCCGTTATGCGGTCGGCCGCCTCCTTCAGCCCCTCGATCAGGAACTTATAGTGCCGCAGGTTCGCCTCGGGAAAGTCGTCGATGAGCGTAAAGACCACCACGCAGTAGGTATCCAGGTCATTCGCCCAGCGGATGGCGTACTCCAGTGCGGGATTCTCGTAGGCGCGCATACTCTCCTGCATCCAGTAGACTACGTATTTGCCGCCCTCCTTTAGTTCCTTGTCGTTGAGTTGCTGGAGCCGCTCGGCGGTTACGCTGAAGTTTTTTAGCTCTTCCATATCGGCGTAACGGCGGAGCGGGGAGTTGGTTTTGCGCCGGAGCGCGGGGAGCAAGTGTCCCTTAGAAGCAGATGTAGGGCCGTGACCAGGTATAGTACCCCTCGGGTATGATGTACGCTGGCGTGAAAATGAATTCCGCCACGTGACCGCCTTTGGAATTGCCCCACGGATCCGTCACCATCGATTCTTCGCGTTCGTGCAAGTAGGGCGAGAGGGAGGGAATATAGAAGTCACGCTCGGGAGACTCATACAGTAAATTGCGGTGGTCGGTAAATCCTGCTCGAGCCGTGACGCGGGTATTGGCTACCCACCCGAAGTTGGGGGTACTGTAATATTCCTTAGCGATAATCGTATCGATATTTCCCCCCTGATCGTAGCGGAATTCACGCTCTACAACCGGAAGGTACCCTTCCGTTATGTGATCGCTGACTTCCGCCCAGGTCGACATTCCAGTGGGTTGTCCGTCGGTGGCATAATAGAAACTATCAATTTCCAGGCGGCTCTCTTTTTTACGGAGGGATGTATACCAGTTCGGGTAGCGGACCTCCGCTAGTCTGCCTTCCTCGTCGTAACGGTATATCCCTTTAAAATTGATTCCGTAGGTGGGGTAGCGATACGAAGCCGAGTCAATCCGCGCCTGGTTGTAGTGAAAGGTTACGGTTCCACTACCTGACAACTCCGCAAATAACAGCCGACCGTCGTCGCTGTACGTATGGGAGAGCGTATCCACCTCGACCTTGCTTGTATCAGTATATCCGGTTGGTACATTCACGTAGGTCTCCAGGATGCGACAGACGGTCGGGGTTTCGCCTCCCCCTGGACGCGTTCCCTCCCCTTCGGGAACCGGGACCTCTTTTTGACAGGCTACAAGTGCCAACAACGCGAATGCTATTAATCGGTACATATTATTTTTTCTGATCCTCCGGAAGAGGCTTCCACAGGCGCTATACGACATGCAAGGAGTATGATAACCGGTTTAATCGTCTGTCCATTGCCCATACCTGGCTTGGCACCGATCAGACAACGCTTTGCAAATGCGCCAAGCCGACGGGTTTCACAGGGCCATGTGAGAACATCGCTGACCATCCGTGCCCCGGATTAGCCAAATTCCTGTTTCCCATGAGAGCAGCCAAGCGCCAGGGATCTAATGCACCGGCCCCATAGAGAGCTTCACCGAGGAATCACGAAGGGGAAAGTAGAAGTCGCTGCGCGATGGAGGATTTACCGCGGAGGAAAGAAGGACCTAAACTTGCGCGCAGCCATGCAGGAAACCACGAAGTAGCGGCGCAGCCAATCCGTGGCTATCCGTGCCCTAGATCTGTGAAATCTGTGTTTCACAAACCGCGAGCCGCAGGCGAGTCCCGATAGCTATGGGGACGGTAGCTCCCTTGTACGTTGTACCGCAAACTTCAAACATCGTTCTTCCTACCCCGCTTCCACCCGCACCAGCCGCAGCTTATCGCCCTGCCCCACCAGGCTCATCTCCAACCGCTCCTCCGTAAGCTTGGAAATCAAATAGCAGCGATCGGTATCGGGTATGGCCAGGTAGCGCCCATCCCCCGTCGGCTCCACGGCATCGGATACGCCGGGACAGGTACGGCCCACCACGAAGTTCTCGCTGTGCTCGTCGGGTTCGCCCTTGCGCTGGCGGATCATCATATTCCCCTCGAACCGGATGGTCTCCAAGATACTGTCTTCGTTCTTCCAGGTGCCCTGCAACTCTCCAACGGTATTCGTTTTGGACTCCATACCCGCTTCGGCTTCCCGCACGGTCTCGGAAACCTCTCCACAGGCAACGGTCATCAGCAAGGTGAGGCAAATCAGGATTATTCTACGCATGAATCGATCGCTTTGCTCACATAACCGAAAAAAGCGGCGTTTGTGGACTGCTCCCGATCCGTTCCGCCGGACCCCGTGGGATATTAGCGGACGTACCGCAGCGTATTACCGCGCCCTACGTAGCTCATCGCCAGGCTGGTGTCGGTCAGCTCGATGATGTAGTAGCACCGGTTGGCCACGGGCACGCTGAGGTAGCGGCTTTCGTTGTCGGTGACACCGGAATCGGGGGCGTCCGGACAGGTCGGGCCCACTACGAAGCTTTCCGCTTCGCCCGCTGTCTCCCCCTCGTAGGCCATCACCATCCAGGTGTTGTCGAAGAGCAGAGTATGCAGCGAATCGTCCGCGCTGCGCCAAGTGCCCTGCAAGTCGCCGGTGATGCCACTGAGCGGCTCGGGTGGGCCCGTACCAAAAGACACCCGGTCGGCGACCGCCTCCGATCCCCCGCTACAGGCCTGCAACGTAATCAAGATACCGATGAGGAGTAAATGACTTGGTATGCAGGAACGCTTGTTGAACATTGCCCCCTACTGTTTCACCAGTTCCCAGCGGAAACAGGCGCCCCCCCGGCGGTCGGGCCGCGCATCCCGGGCATCGGCCGAGCACAGACTGCCCTGGCCGGGGTCGACGGAGAGGTAGCGGTGGTTAGTTAATGACATCAGCATCAGGTCGCCCTGCAGCATGTCGATCCACTGGAAGGTCGAGGCATCACCGGACTCCGTTTCCTCAAGGCGGACCTCCGCCAGCCCCCCGTTGTTCTTGACCGTCACGTAGCGGCCAGTCGCTATCGACTGCAGTGCCACCCGGCCCGGGCCGCGCTCCAGTACACGGAAGTGGGAAAGGCTATCCGCCGCGGCGGGGCTACTCTCCCCGACCGGCCGCAAAAAATTACGCCAGGAAGTGAGCACGCTGCTATCCGCCAGGCTGGTCAGTTGGATTACTTGGTCGTGGGGGATGGGCCGGGTCAGCCCCATACACCGCGGCTCTTCCACCTCAAAGAGGTCGAAGTCAGCGAAACCACCTGCCGACCCGGAAGTATGGTAGTTGAACAGCGTATACCGGACCCCCTGAAAGGTGCGCAGCTGGTAGGGCATGTGGACCGGCGCGCCGATATCGGTGAAGCTTTCTCCGTCTAGGCTGTAGCTAAAGAAAGCGGTGTCGGTATCGAAGTTGGCGTGGGTACGTAGCCAGATGGCGTCCTCCTCCAGCTCGACATCGGTCGTCTCGTCGGTTTGCTGATTGAAGTAGCGTAGGGTGCGTCCTTCTTCCTCCTGTACGACTCCCAGCCAGGCGTACGGCAGGTTTAGCAGGGCTAGTCCGGCCACATCGCCATTCTCCAGTCCGCCCAGTTCGACGCGGGTGGTAGCGATGGATTCCGGGCCGATCCCCCGCTGCGTAAGTGAATTCTTTGCCCGCCAGAAATTCTCCGCCGGGAGGGCGTGCAGGCGCAGAAAGCCCGGGCGTTCCGAAAGGGACCACTTATCTCCCACTGGCACGTGGTTCCACTGCCAGATCTCCTCCAGCTCGGGGCCGCTGAAGTCATCGTCGCGCACGAAGGGAGCCGAGGGCTCTACGGTCACGCCCGTATTCGGTTTTACCCAGCTGCGGGGCGTACGGGTGAGGTTACCCGGTAGGCCGAAGTAGGGCCAGCCATCCTGCCAGGTTACTGGCGATAATCCGGTTACCCGGCCTACCGAGTTGTAGTCCAGCATGGACCACCCCCACCACTCGCCGGACTGGGTCTCGACGATACCTCCCTGGTGCATGGGGATGCAGCCCACGTAGTTCTCGTCGTAGCGCACCACGTCGTAGGGTGCCTCGCCCCGGGTGTTGAAGACGCGCGCCCGCTGCCCGACGCCCATATTCGACTCGGCGCTGATCACGTTGATCTCATAGGGTCCGTAGGGCTCGTCGGCGCGCAGGCACACCTGGTAGCACATCGGCTCGTAGTTCGTATTCGTGATGTAGTACTTGCCGTCGATCTTGTAAATATGACTTCCTTCGCCGGCACCGCTACCACGGGGGACAATCACCCGTTCGGTACCGGGCACCACGTCGAGCAGGTCGTCGGTGAGCTGTACCATCTTCACCTCGTCGTAGCCCCACACCGCATACTTCTTCCCGTCGTCGTCAAACAGTACCGTCAGATCGTGGAGGTCGGCCCGCATCTGCTGCTGCTTCCACGGCCCGGCCGGGTCGGTGGCGGTGAAGACCTGGGTACCCACTCCGTTGACGTTGCTGAAGATGTAGAAGGTCCCCTCGTGGTAGCGAAAGCAGGGCGCCCAAAAGCCTTGGCCGTAGATGTCGCGTCCGTCCTCGAGCCGGAAGGCGGGCCCTTCGTCCAGTCGCTCGGCGGCGTAGGTCAGCAATTCCCAGTTGACCAGGTCGCGGGAGTGCAGCACCGGCAGACCCGGCATCGCGTGCATGGTGGTGCCCGTGAGATAATAATCGTTACCCACGCGGATCATGTCCGGATCCGAAAATTCATCGTGGAAGATGGGATTGGTAAAGGTGCCGTTCCCGTTGTCAGCGGTCCAGGTGCAGTCGTCCGCCTGCGCTACCAGTAGGTAGGGAAGAATAATTATAAAGGTCGAAATAACAATTCTTAGCATGCCGGCTAAGATATGGCACGCTACGGTTTGTCCGGATCGTCTGGTTGACGGGTTGGAAACATTTCATCATTTTGCGCCGGAGCGCAGGAAAGAGGCGCTTCCAGGGACCTTAGCTTTCTACCAATGTCAACCGCATGTAATCCACAAACGCCCGGTTCACCTCCCCGTCCATATTATGGTTCCAGTCTTCGAAGTGCAGCAGGATGGTGTGCTTTCCCTCCGGGAGGTTTACACGGTGGGCATTGGTGTGCCCCCACTTCGACCAGTCGCCCGCTCCCCGTTGGGGGAAGACCACCGTGCCGGTGTAGTGATCGTTGACCGTCAGGCTACGGATGGCGCATTTGTTGTCGGTATTTACCGGCCCGCTGCCATTGGCAAAACGGAAATCGATCAAATAAGCCCCCCCCTTTGCCACATCGACGGTCCATTTTACTTGCCGGTTGTGGGATAGCATCAATTCGATGAAGCCCTTTCCGGTATAATTTTCGCACTTCTCCTCCACCTTTGCGGCCGGCGCGTAAGCTTCGGCCTGGAAGACGAATACCTCCGGCGTCACCAGCACCGGCTGGCTGGCAAAGGCTTCCTGACCGTTTGCATCGACAGCGGCTACCTGGTAAGAAGCGTAGACCGTGGGATCGACCGTATATTTATTCTCCGACGTCTGGCAAAAGAGTTCTTCATTGCGGTACACATGGTAATGGGCGGCCCCGACCACCCGGCTCCACTGCAGTACGTTGCCTACCCGCCCCGCCCAGAGGGTGGGAAGTGACGCCTGATTTTGGACCCGGTGGATAGTGTCGTAGGCAAAATCCTTATTCTCCAATTCGATGTCCACCACCACGTCCCCGACGGCATCGGCCCCGACGAAGGCGACGTCCACCGGTTCACCGTCGATCTTGACGGCTTTGATCCGCTGCCCGTAGCCATGTACGCTGATGGTCACCGTTGCGCCCCGGTATTGGAAATCGGTGAGTGTCCGCGAGCCACGGTAACCCTTGGGGACCGAGGGGGAGAAATACAGCCCGTCCACCCGGAACTCCATCCCCATGAAGACCCGGTACACCATGGCCAGATTGGCCGCGATGCTCCACAGCATCCGGTGAGAATTGATCTCCGTGCCCATGACGCCCCCGCTTTCCGTCACGAGGTTCTCGTAGTTGCTGAGGTAAAGACCGGCCGAACGGTAGATCGCGGCCAGACCGTGCTCCAGGGCCGCACCGTTTCCGGCCCGCGCAGCCGCAAGGTTCCAAAAACCCTGGACGAAAGGCCAGACGCCATTGTTATGGTAGGGGGGCACGTCGGGAATCTGGGGATAGATGCACGACACGCCGAAGGGGGTGAGCGGAGCACGTTCCATAATGGTGGCGGCCTGCTCCGCATCGGCTATGTCAAGTAGGATGCATAATGCTTCCCCCAACGCCTCGAAGCGCGGCGATACGAGCATGTGGTCCCGTCCGTAGAGGTACTGCCCGTAGTAGCCCTTGTCCAGCAGCCAGAGTCGGTCGTTGATGGCCTGCTTCAGGGTAGCGGCGACGGAACGGTATGCTTCCCCATCCTGCCCGAGTAGGTCCGCCATCTCCGCCGCAATCCGATGCGCGCGGTAGTGAACGGCGTTGGTCCCCAGGCAGAGGGATTCGTAGATATCGGTGTTGTCCATCCACCGCGGGTAGGTCTGTTCCCGCCAGTCGAGGAAGGACGACTCGCCCCGGTAAAGACCGGTTTCGGGGTCGGCGAGCGTCTTTCGGTCGTCGTCCAGGGTGGCGGTGATGATGGGGAAGATTTCCTCCAACCAGGCCCGCTCTCCCGTTACTTGGTGCACTTCCCAGGCGGCGAGTACCCAGGTGGTGCGATCGGAAGAGACCGGCCAGGCGCCGCCCGATCCGGTGTCCTGTACGATGCGACCGCGTTTCACCTTGGCCCGCAGGCTGGCCTTGACGGCCTCGGGATTATGGATCGCGAAAGCCAGCAGGGCGCTGTAGCTCACGTCCCGCGTCCATACACCCGACCATTTGGCGCCGGTGCGCAGGGTGCCGTCGCCTTCCACATTGCGGTGGGCTTCTTCCTTCGCCAGATTGAACAGGGCGTCCACGATGGGCTGATCGGATGCGTAGTTCGGGCCGGTGGGGATATCGCTGGCCATCGTCCATTCGGTGCGGGGATCGCGGTCGTCGTGAATGGTTTCGCCGTAGTTGGAACGAAGATGCGTGGGGGAAAGCACCTCCGCGTGAATGTCTCCCTGGACGATTCGATCGGGATGAAGGGAAAATTCCGGAGCGGAATACAGCGGTCGGGACACGAAGAAGCGATTTGGTGAAAAGACACTCCCATATGAAGTGAGCCGGGACTTTGTTCGCGGTCAAGCCCATAGAAGGGTAAAGTTCGGAGGGAAACGTAACGAGGCAACTGCTTCGGTCATAAACCAGATACAACACACTTCCTTACGCTTCACACACCCTTACGATCATGATAACCCCCATTCCCGTCATCACCGGGCTCGGCGGCGCTATTGGCTCCGCTTTCGACCGGGACCGCAACCGCCTTTACTTTACCGAATTCGACGGTAAGCTTTCCCGTCTCGACCTTACGCCCCCCTCCGCGGTGATGGTCCGCAGCAGCGATTCCCAAACCATCGACGGCACCTTTTCCCTCAACCTCGATACCGGGACCAGCGATGCCGGGAACGACATCTTCTGGCGACAGCAAACCTCGGTGGAGCGACAAATGGAGCCCCGGAACGGTGCGCAGCTGGCCTACCTTGGTGCCGTGAGTTACGCCGGTCTCTCGGCCGCCGAGCTCGCCTCACTGACTTACTCCCCGAATCCCATTAACGCTGACAATAACGCGAGCAACCTGCTCACGAACGGAGCGGTATTCGCCGTACGTACCACCGCCGGGAACTACACCAAGGTCCAGGTAATCACGTACGGGTACGATATGACCATTCGCTATCGGACCTACCGCATCCCCAGTGCTTATCAGGTGATCGGCACCGGATACACCCAGCCCGAGGACATTGCGCTGAGTGAAACGGGGACCCACGCCTACGTCACCGAACGAAACGGAAACTTCCTACGGGTCGATCTGGCGAACGCGGACCGGGCCGACGCGACGGTGGTGGCTTCCGGCTTCACGGCTCCCCACCAGATCGCCCTGGATGAACTGCGGGGCTTCGCCTACGTACCGGAGTTTGTGGCCGGCGGTCGATTGTTGCGCGTCGATCTGGCCACGGGCAGTCATACCGTAGTGGCTACCGGCCTGGAGAACGCCGTTGGTCTGGTGCTGGCTGACGACAGTCGCTATGCCTACATCAGCGAACAACCCGCCGCCGGTGGGCGGATTCGCCGCATTGACCTGCAGTCCGGCACCAAGACGACCGTGGCTACCGGTCTCGTTGCCCCGTTCTTCCTGAGTTGGTCGGACGGCGGTGAGGGCGGCCTGCTCTTCACCCAGCGGACCCCGGCCAATCAGGTGTCCCTCCTCGACCTGAGTGATGCCAGTCCGGTCGTTCGCCACATCGCCAACGTACCCAACAACCCATCGAGCGTAGCCGTCATCAACCCCTACCGCCTCTACGTATGCTGCGACGAAGAGATCAGCCGCCTGGATACGGACGCCTCCGTTTTCACGCCCACGGGGCCGATATTTCTCGGTATCGGACACGTACCGGCTGATCGCATTACCGATGGCTACGCGGATACCACCGGTGACCCGGAGTATTTCTACCAGGTAAGGGATTGTCCGTTCGGCGGTACCCTACCGCTCCTGCTTAATCACACGCGCGCCTACAGCGACGGCGCCCGCTACTACAAGCTGCTGGTGGACGGAGCCGAGCCGCGCCAGTCCTTCACCGACCTGAAGTGGAGTGCTTCCAATAATCGGTTCAATAGCCAGACGGTGAACCCTACCTCCTCCGGCTATTACCGGATACGCAGGCCCGGATCACTTTGGTACAACCCCTGGCTGGCCTATCGCCTCAATACGGCGGGAATATCCAACGGAATGCACACCCTTACTTTCCAGCTCTTTGCCACCGCTTCGTCTGCCAGTCCGATGGGAACCTTTTCTTTAGCCGTTCGCATCGACAATACGCTCCCGGAGGCCTCGATCGACAACATCCTCCACCGGTTGCCCGACGGAACCAACGAGGAGATCAATACTTGCGGCATCGTGAACACGGAAACGGACCAGTTTCAATTCCGGATCACCGCCAGGGACGCCGAGGGCCACCTGCGAAGCTGGAAGCTGCATGCCCTGTGGGGAGACAACCGTTCGGTACCGATCGATTCAGCGACTTATGTTCCCAACTCCGCCCGGAATTGGGTCGGGTTGAATAATGCTTTGGTACCGTCCACGCCCTGGGGAGCCACGGTAACCGGGGATCCCACCTCCCGACGCTGTGCCCATACCTTCGACCTTTCCGTATGGGACCGGACCATCAATGGCTACGGATACATCCATCATCGCGGATACCACAAATCCATCACCCTGTTGCTCCCCTGATCGGGGTGGCGGAGCTCCAGCTCCGTCAGGGTCGCGAGCGCAGCGAGCGATAAAGTACGTACCTATACGCCCTGCTACCCGGAATTTCAACTCGTGCGTTCATGTGCCCGGAGCTGGGGCTCCGCGACCCCGCAGAACCACCCGCCTGCCTGCACCCGGGGACACAGCGCGGTCGAAGCCCACGGGTAATCAGCAATACATCAGAGAAACTCAGGCAGCTGGCTGCGCCGCTCGAGCAACACATTGTCCTTCCATATGCCGTCGCGTCGCGCCACCTTTTCCCGGTAGCCGATGCGGCGAAACCCGTGCCGCTGCAGCAGCTCGAGGCTGGCAAGGTTTTCGGGAAAGACGGAAGCCTGCACGGAATAGATTCCCGCCGCCTCGGCGTCCCCCACCGCGGTACGGATGAGTCCCGCGGCAATCCCCTGACGCCGGACTTCCGGATGAACGTAAATGCTGCCCTCGGCGACCCCGCGGTAAGCGGCCCGCTTCGAAATCGGCTTGAGGGCCAGCCAGCCTACCAGGCGGCCCGCCACTTCGGCAACGAGCCTGCAGCGGTCGTGATGGTCAGCGTTCCAATCCGCCCAGGAGGGAGGCTCCACCTCGAAGGTGGCGGTGCCGGCGGCCATGCCCAGTCGGTAGATATCGCGCACGGCCGGCCAGTCGTCCGGCTTCATCGGTCTGATCGTCACATCCATACGCAGGCTATGTAGTGATCGTATGCGGCAAAAGTCCCGGTTCTTCCGGAAACCGCATCAATTCTTCCGCGCCTCATATTCCTCGAAGCGGTTCCGGTACGCCTCCCGCTCTTCGTCGGTGTACTCCTGCTCGTAGCGGGGCGGCAGGGCCAGGCGCTCCGGCACGTCCACGGGTGCCCGGTCGATGAACACGTTCGGCTGGTTACCGGCCTGCTTCCGCAGCTCGAAGGCATCGTACTTTTCACCGGTGACGGTGTAAGCGGTGAACTGCAGCACGTCACCGTCGATCTCGATGAGCTGGTAGAGTTGGGTATTGGAGGCACCGCGCTGCATCCAGGGCTCCATGCTCAGGTCGTACATCTTCGGGCCGCTTACGCTGACCACGTAGATCGGCCCGTCGACCGTGGGCTGCTTACCAGAGCCGATCGGCAGGTTCGTCCCCCGGCCGTAGGTATGGTCATGCCCCTGTAGGACTAGGTCGACCCCGAATTCCTCGAAGATCGGTTGCAGGTTTTCCCGGAGTTCGGTGTTGTCGCGACCGAGCTTACTGGAGTAGACCGGGTGGTGCATGGTCACGACCGTCCAGGTATGGGGGTTATCGCTCAGCAACTTCCGCAACCACGCTATCTGAATCCGGGCCTCGGTGGAGTCGCGCAGAAAGGCCGGGGAGTCGAGCGAGATCACCCGGGTGCCCTGGTAGTCGACGTAGTACGCCGTTTCGGGAAATTCCTCGGGGCCATTCTCCGGCAGGTTGAAGGTCGGCCGCCAGTGGGGAGACAGCTCCTGGTCGCCGAGCAGGTTTCGCCCGTACTCGTGGTTTCCCGGGGTAGCCACGCTGGGCATCGTCCCGTAAATCCACCCCCCGGCGTAGAACCACTCGCCCCATTCGTGGTCGCGGGTAGAGCGATTGATCAGGTCCCCGGCGTGCAATTGGAAATCGGCATCGGGCATTTTCGCGTAGGCGCCCCGGATGGCCCGTGACCACAGACTCTTGATATCGTTCTGGGCATCGCCGAAGTAGAGGAAGGACAGCGGCGCCTCCCCGGCTTCCGCCGTGGTAAAGTGGTTCCATTCGCTCCATTCCAGGCTGTCGCCCACCCGGTAGGCATACTGGGTGCCGGGCGCCAGACCATCCATCGTGGCCGAATGATACCGGGCACCGTTCACGTCGCTCATAAAGGTCTCGCTGCTACCGACGATTACCCGGGCGGTTGCTTCCAGGTCGGGGCCGGGGTTCGCCTCCGTGACCTGGACGTAGGTTTGTTGCGCCGGCAAGGAAGTCCGCCAGTTCACCGCCATACTGGTGGCCGGGGCGGCCGTCAGGTTCAGCATGATCCGGTCGGGTACCGGGGTGGGGGGATAGTAATCGGCGGTGCCCACCTGTCCGCAAAGCCGAAAAGAAGCCAGAAAGACGAAATACAGCGTGCGTAAATACATATATATAAGGTTTGCGGAATCCGGAAGAAGCCCAGGGTTCGTGCGGGTTTACCGGTCGAGATGTGCCGGCCGGATTGTTCGCAAAGGTGGCACGGGCGTATTAACTGGATATTACTTCGGTAGGCCGGCAGCCACCGACTTGCCCGCCCCGGTGGCGTACCGTTCGCCGGGTTGGGGCCGTTCAGGTACGCGATTCAAGTCGTTGCAACAGGGACTGAAGGTACGCCGCACGCCGCCGTACGTCGCCGACCCGGCCGGAAAAAGTATGTACCCGTCCCAGTACCGGTAGCTCCCAGCGCCCCTTTACCAGCCGCATGGCGAACATCAAATTCACGTAGTTGAACAACAAGATGAGGTACGGAACGAAGTCCGTCGGCACCTTTTTCAGCCCGATGCGAACGGCCGTACGCTCGCCGATAATGTAGCTCGTTCCCCGGATCGTGAGGTCGTCGTCGTGCGCTTGGATTAGGGCGAGCAGGCCCCGTAGGTGATCCGCCAGTACCTGCCGCGTCCGATCATGACCGGGGGCGGCCTGGTCCAGCGTGAAGTAGTAGTCGAACAGGGTACCCCCGTGTATAATCATCCGTCCGTGCTTCGGCTCCTCCCCCAGCAGCAAGGCCGAATAATAGGTTAGTTTGCCGCGTTCGACGAGGCCGGGTACGTCAAAGAAGGGAGCCACCACGGTAAGGGTAAGGGCGATGAGCAGCACGGAAAGCACCAGTAGCCCGGGGGAAAGCCAATACAAACCACCGCTGATTATCAGGTTGGGCACCAGGGCGAACAGGGCGAGTTTGACCTGGAACCGGTGACGGGCCGTAGGGGACCGCTCGTAGTATGAATTGATTAAACGCAACTGCCTGCCGTTCGTACTTAGTACCGGGAAGGTACACTAGCGAATGCTTGCCATCAACCTCCCCCGCCGCCGGCTTGAAAAGCCGGGAATGGTCGCAACGACTGCCGTCCGGCGACTTGGCCGCCACGACGACGCTATTCCACTCCGTATCACTGTACCTTCCCCGTCCTATGTTAGTCGTTCGTTTGCTAGGCCCGGTCCTGCTTTTGTTGGCATTTCACCTGCGCGCCGCCGCCCAGGAACTTCCCCCCGTGACTCGTTTCGAGCCGGCGACCTACGGCGCCGGCAGCCAGAACTGGATGGTCGGCCAGGACGAGGACCGCTTCATCTACGTAGCTAATAACGACGGGCTGTTGGAATATAACGGCGCGCAGTGGCACCGCTACCCTTCTCCGAACGAGTCCATTCTGCGGTCCGTGCTGTCCGTCGGCGACCGGGTCTATACCGGCAGTTACATGGAATTTGGCTACTGGGAACGGGAAGCCACCGGCCGCCTGCTTTACCGGAGCCTCTCCGAAGGCGTAGCCACCCAACTGCTGCCCGACGAGCAATTCTGGAGCATCCTGGTGTACGATGAGGCGGTGATCTTTCAGTCGCTTCAGCAGTTTTTCCTGTACCGGCCCGAGAGCGGCGCACTGGTCGTCCTCAGGCCCGGGGGCGGCATCACCAAGACCTTCCGGCTCCGCAACGGCCTGTACTTTACCGGGCCGGAACGCGGACTGTACGCCCTGGAAGGTGGGCAGATCCGCACCCTGCTCCCGCCCGGTTCGGCCAGCGCACCGATCGTCCACCTCTGGGAAGAAGACGGCCAGCTAGTGTACCAGACCGACACCGCGGGCACCTTCGTGCTGGGGGAAGACGGACCGGAATCCCTGGATCGGTTTCCGTTTTTACGCGGCAAACGCATCTACAGCGCCCTGGCCCTACAGCGGGGTGGCCACGCCTTCGGCACGATCTCCAACGGGCTGTACCTGACCGACGACGGGGGCAACCTACTGCACCACATCGACCAGGTAAAGGGACTGACCAACAACACGGTGCTGTCGCTTTTCCAGGATGCCCAAAGCAACCTGTGGGCGGGCTCCGATAATGGGCTTAACTGCATCAACCTTCCTTCCCCCATCCGGAAGTACACCGACCGCAGCGGTCGGGTGGGAACGGTCTACGCTGCGGCCAGGCACGCCGGCCGCCTCTACCTGGGAAGTAACCAGGGGCTCTTTGTGCGGGAATCCGGGGGCGAATTCACCCTGATCCCGGGAACGCGGGGGCAGGTCTGGTCGCTGTTCGCTTACGGGGGCCAGCTCTTCGCCGGTCACGATTCCGGCACCTTCGCGATCACCGGGGGCACCGCCCGACTGATTGCCGACCTGCCCGGAACCTGGACCTTCCAGTCCGTTCCCGGCCATCCGGATTGGCTGCTCCAGGGGAATTACCGGGGCCTTTCGGTGCTGGAACGCGGTCCGGAAGGGTGGCGGCTGCGCAACGCGGTGGAGGGCTTCGACCTGTCGGCCCGCTATTTGGTCCTGCGGCCGGGCGGCGACGCCTACGTCAGCCACGAGTACCGGGGCGTGTACGGGCTGCGGCTCGACCCCGACTACCGGCGGGTGACCGACGTGCAGCACTACGAACAGCCCGCTAAGGGAAAGAATGCGGGCTTGGCTGCCTTCCAGGACAGCGTCTACTACTATTCACGGGAGGGCATTTTCGTGCTTCGCGATTTCCGGTCGGGCTTCGTCCGGTCACCCCACCTAAGCGAGCAGGTAACCGGGGAAGGATACGTGAGCGGGCGGCTTAACGCCACCGACGAGCGGCTTTGGTTCGTCCATGCGGACGGATTGGGGTACTTCCAGCGGGGCGCGTTGCGGGAATCGCTCGGGCGGGCGGACATTGCCCTGGCGGCCGGCCTCATCGACGCCCCCCTCGGCTACGAAAACATCACTCCGATCGGCCGCGACACGCTGCTGATCGGTACGGCCGACGGCTACCTTACGCTAGCCCGAGCCGCCGTTCCCCTTCAACGCCACGAACTCTACCTCACCGGCGTGAGCAGCCAGTCCGGACAGGAAGCATCCCAAGTCCTCGACCTGACCGGTGGCGGCAGCGTGCCGTACGCCGCGCGCAACCTGGCGTTCTCCCTGGCGGTACCGGATTACAGCAAATACTTTCACCCCCAATACCAGTACCGCTTGCGGGGCCTGACCGATACCTGGAGCGAGTGGACGGAGGAAACTACCCTGCGCTTTCCCACCCTGAGCTACGGCAATTACGTACTGGAGGCCCGTTCGGTGCTCGGCCGGCGGATGTCGGAGAATACCGTGGCGTACCCCTTCACCGTTGCCCGCCCCTGGTATGCCTCCTACCCGGCGATCCTGCTATACCTGCTCGGGGCCGCGGCCCTCACCTTCCTGCTCCACCGCTCCTATACCGGGTATTACCGAAAAAAGCAACGGCTCTGGCAGGTGGAAAAAGAACGTGCGATGGCCGCCCGGCAGCGACAGGCCGAGCTCGAAGTGGCCCGACTCAACAACGAGCGACTGCAAGAGGACATCGAGGCCAAGAACCGGGAGGCCGCCCTCTCCACCATGAACCTCGTGAAGAAGAACGAGCTCCTTCAGCAAATCAAGGATGAACTGCTGGCCAGCCGCGATCCGCAGAAAAACATCCGGGAAGTGGTCAAGACCATCGACCGCAACATCGACGAGGCGGAAACCTGGGAACTGTTCCGGGATGCCTTCGAAAACGCGGACCGTGACTTCTTCAAAAAGGTAAAGGAGCGGCATCCCGATCTTACCCCCAACGACCTGAAGCTTTGCGCCTACCTTCGCCTGAATCTCAGCTCCAAGGAGATCGCGCCGATGCTGAATATCTCCCCCCGCAGCGTGGAGGTAAAGCGGTACCGGTTACGAAAAAAAATGGGCCTGGAGCGGGACACCGGGCTGACGGAATACATCCTGGATATTTGAGACCCGGCGGAGGAAATTTTGGTTGCGGCGGGGCGCGGGAGCAATGAAATCACCCCAACAACACCTATACAACACCACAACAAGGCCCTCCCGAAGCTGTCGTGCACTATACCAAACGACGGACGAAAGCTAGTGCCAGTAGGCATTTCAGGGATTGGAGAGTTTTTGTAGGGGCAGGCCATTCGTATTCGGCACCACAACGCCCGTAGCTTTGTCCTGCATCCAAACAGCAGCACTTGCTCTCCGTACAATGCGGAACAGGCCGGTGCTAAACTTAAAGTCGCATGTATAAAATTCTTTTGCTCCTCGTGCTCTGTAGCGCGGGCGTCGGCCTGACCGCGCAGACCTTCGACGTGACCGGCGTTATTACCGACGCGGAAAATGATGAACCCCTCATTGGTGCCAGCATCATCGTGGTCGCCGCCCCCGGCGATGGCAATGTCAAGGGCACCGTTACGGATATCGACGGATCCTTTCTTATCGAAGACGTCACGGTCGGTACGGAGCTTCGCATCTCCTATACCGGTTTCGCCCCCACCACCGTTACGGTCGAGAACCAGGAACCGCTAACCATCGCCCTCTCCTCCGACGTACAGGCGTTGGACGAAGTGGTCGTAATCGGCTACGGCACCCAGACCAAGCGGAACGTCACCGGTGCGGTCTCCACCGTAGACTCCGAGACCATTACCGACTTAAGACCCCAGAAAGTGGAACAGGCCCTGCAGGGCACCGTGGCCGGGGTGAACATCACCACCCAATCGGGTGCGCCGGGCGCGGGACTGAACATCCGCATCCGGGGGGTGTCCACCAACGGACAGAACGCACCGCTGGTGATCATCGACGGCTACCAGGGGGACCTAAGCACGGTAAACCCCGCCGACATCGAAACCATCACCGTACTTAAAGATGCCCAGGCGGCCGTGTACGGCACGATCGGTGCGAACGGCGTGATCCTGGTGACCACCAAAACCGGTGAAAAGAACCAGCCCACCCGCATCAGCTACAACACCTACGTGGGCACCCAGGAAAGCTCGCGCGATCTCGACCTGCTGAACGCCACCGAGTACGCCCTGCTGCTGAACGAAACCTACGCCGCTGGCGGCCAGCCACTCCCCTACCCCAACGCCGCTAACCTGGGAACGGGCAGCAACTATCAGGACGTCGTGTTCGGCAACGCGCCCATCATGAACCACGACCTGACCGCTTCGGGAGGCAGCGATCGCATAACGTACTCCCTCGGCGGATCCTTCCTCGACCAGGAGGGCATCGTGGGCGGTGAAAAGTCAGCCTTTACCCGCGCTACCGGCCGGGTGAGCCTGGGCGTCGACCTCGCCAGCCGACTCAAGCTGAGTACCAACGTCATCTATACCTACATCGAGCGCAATTCGCTCAGTGAAAACGGACTGGGTTCCGTGCTCTTCAACGCCCTGAACGCGCCCCCCACCCTGCCGCTGGTGGACGAAACCGGCGCATTCACCCTCGTGCCGAATACGCCCGGACTCGGCATCGAGGTAATCAACCCCGCCGCCCAGATCGCCAACACCTTCAACGACTACAACCTCAATAAGCTGAACGGCCAGGCGACCCTCGACTGGAACCTGATCGACGACCTGACCCTTACGGGCCGCATCGGCTTCAACACCTCGAACAGCGAGAGCCGCGTCTTCAATCCCGAGATCAGCTACGGGGGCAAAGTCTTCGACGTGACCCGCAGCAGCGTCAACCAGAACGGCATCAACGACAACAACTACTCGTTCGACCTGTACGGCACCTACGACCGCGAGTTCGGGGTGGCCCACCAGGTAACCGCCACCCTGGGTACCACCGTTTACCGGGAGCTAGGGAACGGACTCTTCGCCACCGGCTACGACGTACCGAACAACTCCGTCGAATTCGCCGACATCAGCCTGGCTACCGGCACCAGCCCCGAGGGGGCCCGCGACGTCAGCTCCTACAGCTACGACGAGCGCCGCCTGAGCTACTTCGGCCGGGTGCAGTACAACTACAATGAGCGGTATTTCGCCACGGCCATGCTGCGGCGGGACGCTTCTACCAAGTTCGGTCCGCAGAACCGCTCCGCCCTCTTCCCTTCCTTTACGGCGGGCGTAGTGCTGCTCGACGAGAACGTCCTGCCCGAGAACAACCCGATCGACCTGCTGAAAGTACGGTTGAGCTACGGCATCCTCGGCAACGACCAGATCCTGAACAACGGTTATATCGGCACCCTGAGCGGGGAGGCGACCTACATCTTCGACGGCGTACTGGTGAACGGTACGGCCATCGGTGCCCTGCCCAATCCGGCGCTGCAGTGGGAAGAGGCCAAGAAATTCAACGCCGGTTTCGACCTGAACCTGCTGGACTATAAGCTTAGCATGGTGGTGGACTACTTCATCAACACCCGCGACAACCTGCTCATCAGTAACATCCCCGTGTCGGGCATCGTCGGGACGGCGGCCCCCGGCAGCGCGGCCCCGACGGTCAACGCGGGCGCGGTACGGAACCGGGGACTGGAAGTCGCCCTCAACTACCGGGAGCGCCTGAACAGCGACTGGCGGATTAACCTGAACTACAACTTCACCACCCTCGACAATGAGGTGCTGGAGGTGAACAACGGTACCGGCTTCATCGAGGGCGGTGGCTTTGGAGTCGGCCAGCTGGCTCCCTCCCGGATGGAGGTCGGTCTGCCGATCGGCTACTTCTACGGCTACCAAACCGACGGCATCTTCCAGAGTGCCGCCGACCTGGAGGGTGCTCCCTCCCAAATCGCCCTCGGCGCCGAGGCTCAGCCCGGTGACCTGCGCTACATCGACACCAATGGCGACGGCGTCATCACCCCCGACGACCGCACCTACCTGGGTGATCCCATCGCTGACGTGACCATGGGCTTCAACGCCCAGGTGAGCTTCCGCCGCTTCGACTTCACCGCCTATGCCTTCGCCAGTCTCGGCAGCGAGATCGTCCGCAACTACGAGCGGGCGCTTAGCGACGTGAACCGTCTGGACTACTACCTGCAACGGTGGACCGGCCCCGGCAGCACGAACGACGTACCCCGGGTAACCACCGCCGCCACGACCAACCGGGTATTTTCCGACTTCTACGTGGAGGACGGCTCCTTCCTACGCCTCCAGACCGTTACCCTGGGCTATACCCTGCCGCTCACCATCGGCAACCGGGATAACTCCAGCCTGCGGCTCTACTTCAGCGGCAACAACCTGCTGACTTTCTCCGACTACCTGGGCTACGACCCCGCGGCCTCCAGCGGTGCGCCCATCGGCAGCGGTATCGACTTCGGTTTCTACCCCATCGCCCGCTCCTTCCTCATCGGCGCCAACCTTAGCCTGTAACCCCCAACGATTATGCACAAACTGAAAGCAACCTTCCTGCTCGGGGCCGCTCTCTTCGTCAGCCTGACGGCCTGCGAGGACGACTTCATCGGCCGCGACCCGGTGTACTCCATCGACTCCGAGAACTACTTCAATACACCGCCGGATTACGATAACGCCCTCATCGCGGCCTACGACCTGCTCCAGCCCACCTACCTCAACGTGCTGATGGGGGAGATCGCCTCGGACAACACCCTGGCGGGTGGCGAAAGCGCCAATGACGTCATCGGCTTCCAGCAGGTGGACGATATGATCCACACGCCGGTCAACGACCAGATCGACGACGTCTGGGACTGGATGTTCGCCGGCGTGAACCGCGCCACGTTCATCCTGGAATTTCAGGACAACATCGACTTCGAGGGCAAGGAGCAGATACTGGCCGAGGCCCGCTTCCTGCGCGCCTACTACAATTTCGAGCTGGTGAAGTGGTTCGGCCCGATCCCGATCAAACCCGAGGCTCGCTTCGCGCTGGGGGACGAGAACACCATTCCCCGCTCGCCCGTCAGCGAGGTATACGATCTGATCGAGTCGGACCTCATGGCCGCCATCCCGGATCTGGCCGTCACCGCTCCCCAGGTGGGCCGGGTATCTAAGGGTGCCGCTCAGGCCTTGCTCGGAAAAGCCTACCTCTACCAGGAGGAATACGAGGAGGCTGCCGCGGTGCTGCGGGAAGTGATCGAATCCGGCAACTACACGCTGGAGGAGGACTTCGACGGCATCTTCGAGCCGGCCGGCGAGCACGGCCCCGGATCCGTTTTTGAAGTACAGTACTCGGACGCGGAAGGCGCCGGCTTCGGCTGCCTGCAGTGCAGCGAGGGCAACATCGCCGTCGGCTTCAACGGTATCCGCAACTACAGCGGCCCCGTATTCGACGGTGGCTTCAGCTTCAACCTGCCCGTGCAGGAGGCCTACGATGCCTTCGAGCCCGGAGACAGCCGCCGCGACGCCAGTATCCTGGATATCGAAGCCTGGGCCGACGAAACCGGCGCGACCTACGGCACTGGCTACGAGCACACCGGCTACTACAACCGCAAATACCTGGCCCGTAAAGGGGATACCAACATCGGCGACCAGAACCTCACCAACCCGAATAATTACCGTGCCATCCGCTACGCCGACGTACTGCTCATGGCCGCCGAGGCCCTGAACGCCATCGGACAGGACGAGCAGGCGCGCGAATACCTCAACCGGGTACGTCGCCGGGCCTTCGGCGACGAGGACCACGATATCAGTGCTTCCGGAGACGCTTTGCGCGACTTCATCCTCGCCGAACGCCGCCTAGAGCTGGTCGGTGAGGGCCACCGCTTCTTCGACCTCGTCCGGACCGGCCGCGCCGCCGCCGCGATCGATGGCTTCACCGCCGGCAAGAATGAAGTCTTCCCCGTGCCCTTTGAAGAGATCCAATTTTCGGGGGGGAACTGGGAGCAGAATCCCAACTACTAAAATAAACGGCTGGCCGGACATCGGATGTCTCCCGCGGGAAGACATCCGATGTCCGGCCAGCGATACCAACTACAGTTATGAAACTGAATACGATATTTTACTTCTTCCTGCTGGTGCTTGCGATCAGCGCCTGTGAGGACGAACTGATGATGCCCGACCTGGACAGCGCCGCCCTGCCCAGCGAGCTCTCCCTGGACTTCCAGATCACGGGCGACAATACCGGCACCGTAACGGTACGCCCGGGCGGCCAGGCGGTGACGGCTTTCTCCGTCGACTTCGGCGACGGCGGTGCCGCTTCCGGCAATCTCGCTCCCGGTGAAACCATCACCCACGTGTACGACGAGGGCGTCTACACCGTCACCCTCGAGGCGATGAACATCAATGGGCAGACTACTACCTACACCGAAGAATTGACGGTGAGCTTTCTGGCCCCGGAAAATCTGAACGTTACCGTTACCCCTACGGCTGGAAATCCCTTTTCCATCGACGTGACCGCTACGGCCGACCTGGAAACCAACTTCCTGGCCTACTTCGGCGAGGACCCCGACGCAGAGCCGGTTTCCTTCCAGGAGGGGGAAACGGTGAGCCACGAATACGGTAGTGTAGGACTGTACGAATTGGTTATTGAGGCCAGAAGTGGCGGCGCCGCAACGGTGAGCGATACCATCGAGGTGAACATCACTAATCCGCTGTACTTACCCCTGACCTTCGAGGATGCCAACCGCGCGTACCCCTTTACCAACTTCGGCGGGGCTACCGCGGAGGTGGTTGCCAATCCGGCAGCGGATGACGGCAACACCAGTGACCGCGTGGTCAAGCTGAATAAGCAGGACGGCTCGGAAGTCTGGGCCGGCGCCTTCGTGGAGGTCGGCGAACCCATCGACTTCAGCCAATCGCAACGGATGAGCATGAAGGTGTGGGTTCCCCAGGTCGGCACCCCCGTCACCCTGAAACTGGAGAATGCCGGAGACGGCGCCATCTTCGTCGACGATACGGTGTATACCTCGGTGGCTAATCAGTGGGAAGAAGTCACCTTCGACTTCAGCGAGGACGACCTGACGCGGGAGTACAGCAAAGTGGTGGTTTTCTTCGACATCGGCAATGCCGGTACGGGGGCGGATTACTACTTCGACGACGTCATGATGGCGGATCTCGGCCCGACGCTCAGCCTGCCCATCACCCTTGAATCCACCGACCTGACCTACGACTGGGAGGAATTCGGGGGAGCGACCTTCGAACTAATCGACAACCCGGACGCCAACGGAAGCAATACCAGCGCCAAGGTCGGTCAGGTGATCAAAACCGAAGGCGCCCAAACCTGGGGCGGCATAGCTATTGGCTTACCCGCAAACATCGACTTTACGGCCTCTACCCAGCTGTCCATGAAGGTGTGGTCGCCGGCCGCCGGCATCCCCGTGATGCTCAAAGTGGAAAACGCTAGTGATGGCGATATATTCATCGAAATCACGGAGAATACGACCGTCGCCAACGCCTGGGAAACGCTGACCTTCGAATACGAAGGGGCCGAGGCCGATCCGAACCTGACGCGGGAGTACGGCAAGATTGGTGTCTTTTTCAACTTCGGCAACCCCGGCACCGGCGCGACTTACTACTTCGACGACATCGCCCAGGTGGGGGTTGGCGGCGGAGAGGAAGCGGTGAACGAGCTGCCCGTCGGCTTCGAATCGGAGGAGATCGACTACGCCCTATCCGCCTTCGGTGGTGCGACGGTAACCATCGTCGACAACCCGGACGCCGCCGGCGAAAATACCAGTGCCCGGGTGGGGCAATTCTTCAAGGAGGCAGGCGCGCAAACGTGGGCCGGCGCGGTAACGGAGTTTCCCACGCCCATCGACTTTACTACCGCCCGGAAACTGTCCATGAAGGTGTGGTCGCCGGCCGCCGGCATTCCCGTGATGCTCAAAGTGGAAAACGGTTCCGACGGGGACATCTTCATCGAAGTGACGGAGAATACGACCGTCGCCAACGCCTGGGAAACGTTGACCTTCGACTACGCGGGCGCGGAAGCCGATCCGGAACTGACCCGCGATTACAGCAAGGTCGGTGTCTTCTTCAATTTCGGCAATCCCGGCACCGGCGCGACCTACTACTTCGACGACATCACCCAAGTGCCCTAACCAGACCCGCACCGTCTATTCCGACGGCTTTTGCACCTGCGCTCCGCCGCAAAAACAGCCGTCTCACTAAGAAAATCACGATCATGAAATTCCAATATTTACTGCTCCTGTTCGGTCTGACGCTGGTCGCCTGCGAGCAGGAAGAATACGCCTTCGGTGACCTGACTGCCCCGAGTAACCTGCAGATCGAGGCCAACGTGGCCGGGCAAACCGCCGACACCCCCGACGGCGACGGCAGCGGTATGGTGACCTTCGTGGCTACGGCCGACGATGCCATCACCTACAAATTCATCTTCAGCGACGGCACCGAGGAAGTAGCCCCCAGTGGCCGCCTCACCAAACGCTTTACCCAGGTAGGCGTCAATACCTATCTGGTAACGGTGGTCGCTTCCGGCACCGCCGGTATCGCTACCACGGGGAGCACGGAAGTCACCGTCGAGAGCACCTTCAGCGACGCGGAGGCCCTGGCGCTGCTGACCGGCGACGGCACCAAGACCTGGTACTGGGCCGCCGACGAGCCCGGCCACCTGGGCGTGGGGCAGAACGACGGCGACGCCACGGCCAACTACTTCGCCAATTACTACCAGGCCGCGCCCTTCGAAAAGGTAGGCAATACGTGCATGTACGAGGACGAGCTAGTCTTCAGCCGGCAGGGGGAAAACCTGTACTACGAGCTGAACAACTTCGGGGCGACCTTCTTCAACGTTGACTTTCTCGGCGTCGCCGGCGGATCGGGCGGCGAGGACGCTTGTCTGCCCTACGAAGTACAGGAAGACGCCCAGCTGGTAGCGCTTTCCCCCTCCGAGTCGGTGGTCGCCGCTAACGGCATTCCCGGACAGACGCGGGGTACCCTGCTGAACTTCACCGAAGGCGGCTTCATGAGCTACTACGTAGGCAATTCGACTTACGAAATCCTCTCGCTGACCGAAAACCGCCTGGTCGTACGGGTCGTCATGGGCGGCAACAACGCCCTGGCCTGGTACCACATTTTCACCTCCGAGAAGCCCGTACAGGGCGGCGGTGGCGGCGGTACCGAGGAGCCGGAATTCAATAACCTGGTCTGGGCCGACGAATTCGACGGTAACGTACTCGCCGATACCTCCTGGAGCTACGACACCGGCACCGGCAACAACGGCTGGGGCAATAACGAAAGCCAGTTCTACACCGACCGGCCGGAGAACGTGCGCGTAGCGGACGGCCTGCTGACGATCACCGCCCAACGGGAGAATTTCAGTGGCTCGGACTTCACTTCCGGCCGGATCGTCACCCAGGACAAGTTCGAGTTCACCTACGGTCGCATCGACATCCGGGCCAAGCTGCCCAGCGGGGGCGGTACCTGGCCGGCCCTCTGGATGCTCGGCGCCAACTTCGACACGGTGGGCTGGCCGGCCTGCGGGGAGATCGACATGATGGAGCACGTGGGCAACGAGCCGGAGCGGGTTCTTTCCGCCCTGCACTTCCCCGGCAACTCCGGCGGCAACGCGGTCACCAGCAGCACTACGGTTGAGACCGCGGAAACGGAATTCCACGTCTACACCACTATCTGGACCGAGAATACGATCCGCTTCCTCGTCGACGACGAAGTGTACCACACCTTCGACAACAACGCCGGCATCCCCTTTAACCACGACTTCTTCCTGATCTTCAACGTGGCGGTTGGCGGTACGCTGGGGGGAGCGATCGACCCTGCTTTCTCTTCGTCCTCCATGGAGGTGGATTACGTCCGCGTCTACCAATAAGCTATTAGCATGTTTCGATTTCTGCTGTTCCTGCTTCCCCTAGTTATCTTTTCCGCCTGCTTCCAGGTTGGCGCTTCAGACTCGGTTCGGGCCAACCCGACCACCGATCGGGAACTGCTCTGGTCGGACGAGTTCGACGGCGACCGGCTCGACACCAGCGTCTGGAATTTCGAGCTCGGCGACGGCTGCCCGAATCTCTGTGGGTGGGGCAACAACGAGCGGCAGGTCTATACCCGCGACAACCACCGGCTGGAGGACGGCCACCTGATCATCACCGCCCGAAAGGATGGCGACCGCTACACCTCCACCCGCATCACCACCAAGGACAATAAGGAGTTTCAGTACGGCCGCGTCGAAACCCGCGCCAAACTGGCCACCGGGCAGGGCATCTGGCCCGCGTTCTGGATGCTAGGGACCAACATCGACTCGGTGGGCTGGCCGCTGAGCGGAGAAATCGACATCCTGGAATACGTGGGTCGCGAGCCCGGAGAAGTCTTCACGACCCTCCACACCGCGGCCGGCCACGGTGACAACGGCAGCTCCCGGAAGAGCCAGTTCGCGAACATCGAGGAGGGCTTCCACCGCTACGCCGCCGAATGGACGGCCGAGGAGATCACCTTCTTCGTCGACGACCAGCTCGTGTACACCTTCGATCCGGAGGAGCGCAGCCAGGAGGTCTGGCCCTTCGATCAACCCTTCTATATCCTACTTAATGTCGCCATCGGCGGCAACTTCGGCGGCCCCGAGGTCGACGATTCGATCTTTCCCCAGGAATTCGTGGTGGACTACGTACGGGTGTACGCGCCCGAGTAAGGATCGCTCCCGAGCGCGTACCCCCCGCGGCGCTGACGACTTATTAAGGTGTTATTCCGTTGAGCCCCCCGCACCATTCGGTTCGGGGGGCTTTTTTATTCGGCCATCGTCAGTAGGGCCTCCAGATCGAGCGGTCGGGTGTACATCGCGATCTCCCCCTCCGGGGTGCGCGGCCACTCCGCCTCGGGACGGTCACGGTACAATTCCACCCCGTTCCCGTCCGGATCGTCGAGGTAGATGGCCTCGCTAACACCGTGGTCGGCGGCACCGGTCAAGGGGTAATCGGCCTCGACTAAGCGCCGTAGCGCCCGCGCCAAATCCTCCCGTTCCGGAAAGAGAATGGCGGTATGGTATAGGCCCACCCCGCGTTTCGTGGCCGTCGGCGCCCCCAGGCTGTGCCAGGTATTCAGCCCGATGTGGTGGTGGTAGCCCCCCGCCGAGATAAAGGCGGCCTGGATGCCGTAGCGGGTCGTCACCTCGAAGCCAAGCAGTCCGCAATAAAACCGCAAGGATCGTTCCAGATCCGCCACCCGGAGGTGTACGTGCCCGATGCGGGTACCGGAGGGGATACGATATTCCGTTGCCATGGCCGTGCGCTTTATGCAGGAACACCGCGAAAACGAAACTAGACGTACCTACATTCAATTTTGCGCCGGAGCGCGGGAGCCTCGTTTCCGCCAAATCCGCGGCGCCTCGTTCCTTTTTAACGCAATACGGCCCTGAATGCGGCGGCCTACGCGCCGACCTCGTGACCATCATCAACACATACGCTCGGCTTACTGCCCGTTTCTCAGGGCCCGTTGCAGCCTTTGCATCAATGAGGGCTGTCTGGCAAGATATTGAAAGCGGGGGTCGTTATAGACCACCGAAAAATCAAAAGGGGATAGCTGCTGCGCCCGCACCAGGGCCTCGATGGCTTCCTCTCCCATTCGCTGCAGGGAGTAGAATTTGGCTACCTGCACCAGGGCGAAGCTTTGGTCCCCAGCCGTCTTGGCCATCTCCAGGCCGCTCTGCATAAAGGGAAGCGCCTCGTTCAGTCTACCCGCCTGGGCGATGACCAGTCCCTTTTCGGTGGTTGCCGCAACGCTCTCGGGCAGGTAGGCCAGTACGGAATCCATCAGGGCGGCCGCTCGGGCGTATTGGCGGTTTAGCAGCGCGTCGTTCTTCCGGTCCCAGAAGGACACTACCAGGTTTTGCGCGGTCGTGGAGAGGGTAGATGGCACGGGGAGAGCCCCCGGCGCGCTCACGATCTCCAGCGTGAGGTCCCGCCAATCATAGGAGCAGGCCAGGAATTGGTCCGGCTCAATGGGCAGCCCCCATTCACTGCGATCCACGCCATCCCCGTAATATATCCGCAGCCATTCCCCGGCTACCGGTATTTCCACCCATACCTCGTTTTCCCTTACTTCCCCGTAGCTGACCACTTTCCCGGCGACTATGCGGTGAGGCACGTCTAAGTACTGAAGGGCCAGAGATAGCAATAAGGGCTTGCGGCGGGCGGTCGTCCGCCGGCGAAATACGTCCTCCAGCAGTGGCTGGGCCTGATCGAAGTTTTCCGGATCGCGCACGGAACGGATGCGCCGGTCCAGCCGCCGGATCAGGCGGTCGATATCCTGCAGCGTGGTATCGGCCGCGTCCAGGCTCTTGAACTCGGTTTTCCCGATATCCTCCCGGATTAAGGGGGGAAGTACGTAGGGTTCGGTGACGGCTTCTTCCGACAACGGCGGCCAGGCAAAGGATTGCCCTTCGAGGCTATCGATGCGCGCTTCGGTCCACGGAGGTATTCCGGCGCTACTTACCCGGAAGCTGATGCCCAGGCTATCCCCCGCTCCGAGTTCACCTGCGTTCCAGGCGTATTCGCGGACGCCGGCCCCGGTAGGCGAGACGTCCGGCTCCGTAGAAAAGTCAAGTTGCCGCACGACCTGTCCGTCGCCCTCCAATGGAAGTTTCAGGTAGATCATGGCCCCTTCGCGGCTGATGGCAGACTCAAATTTCAGGGTCTCCTCGATCGACAACAGATTTTGGGCGGTCAACGGAACGCCAATCAGTAAGAGGAGCGAAAGGAGAAACGGTGGCTGCACGCGGAAGGTGTTTTGGGTAATATAGGAAAAGGCGGTGCGCCGGCCCGGTCCCGCACCGGAGGAAAGCTGCCGGCGTCGGGGTTGATGATCGCTGGAGCATAAGCACGACGGCACCCAATACGTATACTGAATTTCGTGCTTTGGGGTTCCACGCCCTGCAACTGCTATGGCGATTATTCCGGACCGTATTGAGATCATAAAATGGAAGATAACCAACAAACCCTAGCCCATAGCCCCCCCACCAATCCCGATGTACGCATAGCATACAAGCACGTTTAATATACCGACATAAGTGCATCGAAAATTTAGGCCGGCAATACGTCGATGGGAAGGGCCCGACGACGAAACATTAGGCCACCGAATAACTTTTCCGGCCAAGAATTGCTGTCGCTACCGGGAGCCTCCTCCGGAGACGCCGACGAAGCCTACGTCGCCGCCCACAACGCACGACAGCAATGGAAGGAGCAACTTCCCTCCCAGCCGGGAAACGTATTCGAACCGGCCGCGGCGATCGTGCTGGATCGTAAAAAATAGAACACCGATTGGATCCGACGGGAAGCCTGAGCGGCGGGAATACGCGATGTAAACCTTCCGCATTGCGGCTACCCGCCGGCCCGATAAAAAAAGGCCACCTTCCGTCCGGAAGGTGGCCTTTTGCGTAGCCCGAAGAGGAGGGGCTATTCCCGTATGGTAGTATGCCCGTCCATAGAGTGGTCGAGGTCCAACGAGGGTTGGGGCTCCTGCTTGAACGACTTAGCGGCTTGATCGCCGATCGGGCCTTTACCGATGGTGATGCCACCGTCGACCATGTAGAGGGCACCGGTCACGTAACTGGCTTCCTCGGAGGCCAGAAAGAGGTAGACATTGGCGATCTCTTCGACGGAGCCGCGGCGCCCCATCAGGTTGGCCTGATTATTCATCTTTTCCATTTGCTTGTCCATAGGTCCCGTTTCCTTGTGCGTCCAGGCCGTATCGATGGGCCCGGGGCCTACGATGTTTACGCGTACGCCATGGGCGGCCTGTTCTCCGGCCAGCCCCTTAGCGAAAGCGATGACGAACCCTTTGGTGCCGCCGTAGGGAGCATTTTGGGGCACGCCGAGAACGCCGGCTTCCGATCCGGCAAAGACGATGTTACCCTTAGCTTTCTGCAGCTCGGGCAGGGCGGCCTTCGACATGGCGAAGCTGGTCCGGATATTATTCTTGACCATGTAGTCGAAGCCTTCTTCCGTGAAGTCTTCCAGCATATTGGTCTCCACGAAGGTACCGGCGTTATTAATTAGGATATCTAGCCGACCATATTCGTTCGTAGCCGTTTTGACGCAGTCCTTGGCCGCCTGCAGGGTGGAAAGATCTCCCTTGAAGGGCAATGCCGCTCCACCCGTGGCGCGGATATCCGCCGCTACGTCGTCGACGGGGTCTTCAGGCAATCCGGCCACGATGACGCGGGCGCCTTCCCGGGCGAATAATTTACTGATGGCCTCACCGATGCCGGCACCGCCACCGGTTACAATGGCTACTTTATTTTCTAATCGATTGCTCATAATCATTATTTTAAGTTCGGTTTCCTTACCAAAACCGCCTGCCTTATGTTCAGATTCCGGACAAACACGACAACGCCTTGTTAGGGCTGTCGCTCAAGACGTTATGCGTGATTCGGCTGGCTGCGGCGCTACGTTCACCGACCGGAGGATGCAACGCTAGCCGTACGTTTCGGACGGTGACCGGCCCGGCATCTGCCTGGTTCCCTCCCCGATAAACCACTTCACCGTACCGCAAACCGGCACCGCTTCTCGCTACCTATCGCCCGCCCCGCTGGTATCTGGATCGGTAGGCGGCCGGAGTGAGTCCGGTCATACGCTTGAAGATGGACCGGAAGGAGTTGTTGTCGGAGTAGCCCACGTCGTACATCACCTCGCTGACGGTCTTGCGGCTGCTCTCGAACTGCCGTTTGGCGACCTCCACCTTTACCCGACTGACGTAGTGCAAAACGGAATAATGCGTGGCTTCCTTGAATCGCCGTTCGAAGGTTCGGCGGCTGAGGGACACCAGGCTGGCCAGCGCATCCACCGCGATGCGCTCGGCCACGTGCTTTTCGATGTAAGACTGCGCCCGTAGCACGGCCACATCGTTGTGCTCCTTCTGTCCCTGGAAAATGGCGAATGCCGACTGGGTGCTGCGGTCGATGTCGACGGCAAAGTACTTCGCGGCGCGGATCGCCGTGGCGCGGTCCACGTGCTTTTCTACCAGGTGAAGCAACATATTCCAGTAGGAGAGGCCCCCTCCGCTGGTGTAAATTCCCTCCGCTTCCGTGACGATGCCGCCGTCAAGGAGGTGAACGGCCGGAAAACGGCGGCGGAATTCGTGGGCGAAACCCCAGTGGGTAGAGCAGCTCTTTCCGTCCAGTAAACCCGTCGACGCCAGCAGAAAAGCCCCAAGGCAGAGGGAGGCGACCTCCGCACCGCGCTCGTATTGCCGGCGGATGTAGGGCCGCAGGGCCGCATTCCGGCTTATGGCTTCCCCGAGGTCGCCGGACAGGGCGGGTACTATGATTAGGTCCGTGTCGCCCGCTTCGGACAATAAGCGGTCCGGATGGATGGTGAAGGTACCGTCATTGACCTGGATCGCCTGGGCATCACCGACCAACTCCACTGCGAAGGGGGCGGGCCGCCCCGCCTCCGCCAGAAAGCGATTGACCGACTCAAAAAGGTAGCGCGGATCAGCGACGGCCTGAAGAACGGATGCTTCGGGAACCAGAATAGTGACTCGTATCATACGCAGAAAGTAGCAAGAACACGACCGGAGGTTGCCATTCCGGCAGGCTTATAAATGTAAGCCTTTCGCTTGGCTTCATTACTTGTCTTATGGCAAGTGATACCAGCCGTCCATGGCCTTTCTTGCCGCAAAAAGGCGGGTATTTGTCTCAATCGCCCCGCTTGTCGGTCACTTCCCACCCCCATCTTTGCCATACCCTTTTCCCCATCACTAAAAGCTCCCGTATGGAAACGCTAACCTTCACCACGGTCATTCACGCTCCTGTCCGCACCGTTTGGGAAACCATCACCGATCCGACCACCTATCGGGAATGGACCGGTGCTGCTTTTCCCGGCTCCCGCTTTGAAGGGGAATGGGTGGAAGGAAAGGATATCCGGTTCGTAGGCGAGGACGGAAGCGGGACGCTTGCCCATCTCAACCGCCTCGAGCCCTACCGCCTGGTTGAATCGGAACACATTGCCATGCTGCTACCGTCCGGAATGTCGGATACCAATAGCGAGCAAGCCAGTAGCTGGATCGGCACCCGCGAAAATTACTATCTGGAAGAGCATAACGGCGCCACCCGGATGCGCGTGGAAATGCACACGCCATCCGAATGGGTAGACATGTTCCAGGAAAGCTGGCCCGTGCTGCTCGATAAGCTGAAAGAAATGTGCGAGCATTCCACCACCCCTCCTACCCCATCCATCTGAATAATTCCGCTCATCCTACGCGTCATGAAAAATCAACGCATCATCTTCTGGGTCACCACCACCCTTATCTTTCTGTTCGAAGGCGTCCTGCCGGCCCTGACCTTTAATTCGGAGCTGGCACGGGAAGGTATCCGGCATCTCGGCTATCCCGAATACTTTGGCAATGCCCTGGTAGTCTTCAAGGTCCTGGGTGCCCTGGCCCTGATGATCCCCCTTATTTCGCCCCGCGTCAAGGAGTGGGCTTACGCCGGCTTCGCCTTCGATTTTATCTTCGCCTCCATCAGTCACGCGGCGGTCGACGGCCTGCATTTTCAGACTTTCTTTCCGCTAATCGTGCTCGGGGTGCTCCTGCTTTCCTACCGTGCTTTCCACCGGCTAACCGGAGCGGATTCGAAACGACTGGTAGAAGTTACCGCTCCAGGATCGCTTTTAGATTAGCCAGGCTTCTGTCCGTATCCCGGCCAAGCATCCGCTTAATGAAATTAGGACATGCGCTCATCGGAATAGCTAGCTCACCGCTGAAGTCCCAGGTCACGCGCGCGTTCGTCGGTAATTCCCTGGCTGCCTACGTTTCCGACCTGGCTATCCCGGCGGTGGATAAACCCTACCTCCCCTTCCGCTCCGGTGGTAGTGATCTCCATATACGGATCGGCTAGCCAGACACTGACTTGCCGGTGGGTATCGATGAAGCGGACGTAATGGAGTACATCCGCGACGGAACGGTCGATCTCGACGGACCCGTTCCAGGAACAGCGACTTGCCCATGGCAGTAAGCGTATCGGTGAGCAGATAGCGGCTTCGACGGCGCTCGAACCCGCGTTCGGTTAATTTAGCTGGCGTGATAAGGTCTGTTGGCCGGCTAGTTGAAGACGCTATGGGAAACCTTTTCCCCGTACCGCTCGATGTAGACGTCAATAACGGAGGCCAGCCTGCGGTAGTCCCCGATCTGGTAGTAGGCCAGATCGATACTTTCTTCCGCGCCGTCGCCGCCCTCCAGCACGAGCAGGCGTTCGTGTTCGTACAGGCGGTACGCCCGGCAGTCGTGCCAGTAGTGAACGGACAGCTTCGGCACGCGTAGCACTACGCCGGCGTCGCTAAGCTCGATGGCCGATCCCCGAAACGATAGGTGGCGGTACATATGAAAGTCGCGACTGGGATAGAAGACCACGGCCATCAGCAACAGACCGATGTAGGGTTGCGGCAGAAAAAAGAGGCTCGCCGTGGCTACGATGACCACGAGTAAGCGGCTGCCAAGGGATATGTAGAGGCTTTTGCGCGTTAGTCCGTACCCATACCGGCGGGGGGTATCGAAACCGAAAAACACCTTTTCCATGGCCCGCAGGTCCGAGTTCCGTTCCATCACCTCCCGGATCCGCCGGTCCTGGTCACCGGTGCGAACTTCCAGTTCTTCGGCGGGGTGGCCGTGGGGCCAGGTAAGCAGGTAGCGCTCGGCGAGAACTTCCAGGCGGAGCCAGTCGATTTCATCCAGCGAGCCGAAACTCCGGATGCGCCAGTGGGTCACCGTCCACCCCCACCACCGCCAGGCGATGCCGTAGCCGGCCAGTAGCGCGGCCGCGGCGGCCAGCCCGGTCCACCACCAGCCGAAAGGCGCCACCAGCAGGTACGCCAGCAGGGGAAGGCCCAGCCACAGGACCAGCGCGGGAAGGGTAATGTAGAGGTGACCGAGCAGCACGAAGCCGAGCAGCCGCTTTTGGGAAGCCATGCTTCCTTTACGCCGCCGGTGTTCCGGATCATGCGTTTGCCGGGCTTTTTAACTTGGGCGCCGGAGCGCGGGTGAGATCCTATTTTAATATGGACGGTCCCCCTTCGTACCCCAAAACAGCTTGGGTTCGACTGCGCTGCAGTCGGGTGACATGCTGCCCCTCATCCGGAGTATTCACCCCGGGCGAGGGGGTTGGACCGCGCTGTGGTTCATCCTACCCGACCGCCTCTTCTGCCAGCGGGTTTGCCCTGGCGAACTCCTTTCATCAGACGGGATAAACCTGCTTTGCCCCCACCCCACCCAGACCGCAGCGCAGTCAAACCCCATAACCCAGCCCATGCGAAAAGCCTTTTACTACTGAAGGTGTAACGATCACCTACCGTGCGGAATACCGAAGCATGTTCAGCTCTTACTCTCCCGGCGCAACCACCGACCTAAGTGACATTCGACGCGGCATTATCGGCCAAGATTATCGGTTGGTCACGCACTGCCACCCCGGCGGTATCCCGCTGCTCTACGCCGACTGGACCGCCACCGGCCGTGCCTACGCACCCATCGAATCCACCATTCGGGAAAAGATCCTTCCCCTGATGGCCAATACCCATACCGATACCAACTCGACGGGAAGCGCGATGACCTACGCCTACGAAAGCGCGCGCCGGGTGATCCGCCACCACGTCAACGCCGGCACGGAGGACCTGCTGGTATGCACCGGATCGGGCATGACCGCCGCGGTGAATAAGTTGCAACGACTCATCGGCTGCAAGCGCGATTTTTCCGCGTGCCCGGAACGGCGGCCGCTGGTGTTCATCAGTCATATGGAGCACCACTCCAACCATACCAGCTGGCTGGAAACGGGGGCCGAGGTCGTGCTCGTCGACTGCGACGCTACCGGCCTGGTCTGTGCGCGGCGGTTCGCGGAAGCGGTAGCCGAATTCCCTGCTCAGCGACCGAAATACGCCGCCGTTACCGCCTGCTCCAACGTGACGGGTATCGAAAGCCCGTACCGCGAGATCGCCGAAGTGATGCACGCCGCCGGCGGTTACTGCTTCGTCGACTTTGCCTGCTCGGCTCCCTACGTGGACATCGACATGCACCCCACCGATCGGCCCGAAGCCTCCCTCGATGCGATCTATTTCAGCCCGCATAAGTTTCTCGGCGGACCGGGGAGCTGCGGCGTCCTCGTGGTACACCGTCGGCACCTGGCTTCCGACGTACCCGATCATCCGGGTGGTGGTACCGTAGCCTGGACAAACCCTTGGGGGTCGCACCAATACCTGGCCGATCGAGAAGCTCGGGAAGACGGCGGCACGCCTGCTATCCTACAGACCATCCGCGCGGCCCTGGCCGTGCGGCTTAAGGACCGCATGGGTACCACCCGCATTCGCCGCCGGGAAAATCACCTGATGAAAATGCTATGGGCGGGGCTGGACCGCATCCCGGAAATTACCGTCCTGGCCAACGATCATCGGGAACGATTAGGCATCGTTTCCTTCAACATCGACGGCCTGCACTACAATCTGGCCGTTAAAATGCTCAACGACCACTATGGCGTGCAGGTCCGGGGCGGATGCTCTTGCGCGGGCACCTACGGCCATCACCTCTTGTCCATCGATCGGGCGGCTTCTGATCAACTGCTTGACCGCATCGGCCGCAACGAGGCGGTCGTCCGACCGGGATGGATCAGGCTCAGCATCCACCCTACCATGACGGGCGCGGAGATAACGTATCTGCTACGAGCGATCGCGGGGGTAGCTACCCATCACTCGCGCTGGAAGCATGCTTACCACTATTGCCCGCAAACCGCCTCGGTACGCTGCCTGGAACCGGCTTACGACCGTGGCATATTGGAAGATATGGCCGCGATCTTCCGTTGACCTGAAGGGCCACCGCACCCGCGCTCCGGCGCAAAAAATCGGTTAGCAAAAAAGGTACATGACCGATAAGAGGTAGATCGGCATTTCGGGATTGGCCCGGAACAGCTCCCGGAGGTAGTGGCTGGCCCGGGAAAGCTGTACCCGAACGGTGCTCTCGGAAAGGTCCAGCTGGGTAGCGATTTGCCGGTTGCTGAGGCCGGACTTGTACCGCATCCGGAAGATCTCCTGCTGCCGGCTAGGCAACGTACGGATGGCGGATTCGGCGATGCGGAGGTAATCCTCATAGTCCAGATCGGATTCCACTTTGGCGGTGGCGGACGCTGCCTGCAACGACCGGTAGGCTGCTTGTTTCGTTTGGATGCGGGACTCGCGCTTCAGGTAATTCCAGGCGTAATCGCGGGTAAACTTGAACAGCAAGGGTCCGATGGGCTGCTCCGGATCGATAATGCTCCGTTTCTCCCATAGGCGTACGAATACATCGGAAGTGACCTCTTCCGCCGCCGTGGGCGATCCCAGCAGCTTCAGGCAGAAACCGTAGACTTTGGCATGATCCTGGTTATAAATCCACCTAAAACTGCGCGGGTCACCGCCTCGCAATCGCGCGAGATGTGCTTCCCGGTTAAGTGTCATGTCGACAAATATTACGTAATGTGCACAAGTAAGATAATTTTTTTTAGAAAAGCGGCCGGAACGTAAACAATTGATGCCGGCGGATGGGAGAGCTTAGTATCCCTTCAAAAGAACGAATAATGTTGAGCCCATCCCAACAAGAACTGCTTAAAAAACTACCGACCGGCCTGTGCACCGAAGAAGAGTTGGAAGCTATCTTCCTTCTCGTAAAGCAGCTGCCGGAAGCGCAAGCCAAACAAGTTCTGGAGGATCTCTGGCGCTACAGCCAATTCCAGCAGACCATGCCCGCTGCATCCTGGGCCAAGATCGAGCAGCGGATCGGGCAATCGGAAAGGGATCGTAGCGGGTTGAGGAGCCGGACCAAACTGCTGCCCTGGCTGGCGGCGGCAAGTATCATTTTACTGCTGGTTGCCGGTGGGATCGCCTTCTTCGGCCGGATGTCCACCACCACAACCACCACGGCCTTCGCCGAACAGAAAGTCATCACCCTGCCCGACGGTTCCACCGTCTGGCTCAACGCCAACTCCAGCCTCTCCTTTCCGAATAACTGGGACGAGCGGGAAGACCGGGTAGTCACCCTGGAGGGAGAAGCATTCTTCCGGGTCCGCCCCAAACCGGCCACCGGTCAGAAGTTTCTGGTTCGTACGCCGGACCTCACGGTTTCCGTGTTGGGCACCGTCTTCAACGTGAACAGCCGGGACGATAAAACGAGTGTCTTTCTGGAAGAAGGCCAGGTAGCCCTAGCGCTGAATACGCGATCCAGCGAGGCAAAAATGATGGTACCGGGCGAGCTGGTCACCTACTCCGCCAAGCGGCAGCAGCTACTGGCGGACGTCAAGCAGGTAGCCCCCGAAGTCCACACCAGTTGGAAAGACGGGGTGCTCATCTTCGACGACACCCCGCTCGTGGAGGTGCTCACGAAGGTGGAAAACATCTACGGAATTTCCTTCGAGGTAGCGGATGCGGCGATGTACGAACGCCGGATCACCGCGGGCCTGCCGATGGAGGAAATCACCCTCGTACTCCCCTTGCTGGAACAGGTGCTGGGGTCAGACATCGAGGAGCAAGACGGTGCCTACCGAATTACGGATTAACCGACGAAAGTCGATCAGATAGCCGGGAGGACCGAGAACGGGTCGTCCGGGCATTTTACGTCATTACAAAATGCAAAAAACATGCGCTTTAGGACTATTTACAAATCGTCCGGATTGCTGCTGCTGGCCACGCTGCTGACAGCCCTCTCTCCGGCATATGGCTCGGTCGGGGCCGGTACGCCTCCGGCCAGCGAGTTGGCCGATCAGCGCCAGCTCCTCGACGTGATCAAGGAACTGGAAGAACGCTACCAGGTCTTTTTCACCTACGAACGCTCGCTACTCGAAGACGTGGAAGTACACTTCGATTTTCGCGAGGGGGAATCCCTGGAAGTCGCCATGGAGCGCCTGCTGACGGAAACCGGCTTTCTGCACAAAACCTTCGGCACCAAGTACCTGGTGATCTATCGGGATACGAAAGCCGGCCGTTCGGGTGCCCGCAAACTGGGCAAGGCAATCAAGCAGCTACAGGAACTGGAATCCAGTACCAAAATCAGTGTTCAGCGCACCACCGCCGACCCGGCGCGGCAATTTCAATCCGTGGCCCGCGGTATCGCGGCGGCCAAGCAGCTGATCTCCGTTTCCGGCCGCGTGACCTCGACCACCGGTGAGGTGATGATCGGCGCGACCATCCTGGTGAAGGGTACGTCCACGGGTACGGTGACGGACCTGGAAGGCGACTACGTGCTGGCGAACGTTAACGGTAGCGACACGCTCATCTTCTCCTCCATCGGCTACCTCACCCAGCAGATCCCGGTTAACAACCGGACCACCATCGACGTGCAGATGAGCGAAGATGTGGCCGCCCTCGATGAGGTTGTCGTCATTGGCTACGGTACCCAGAAGAAATCAGACATCACGGGCTCAGTCGCTTCCGTACCTAAGGACCGTCTGGAAAACCTGCCGGTCACCAACGTACTGCAGGCGATCCAGGGTACGACGGCGGGCCTGCAAGTGTCGCAGGGCTCTTCCGCTCCCGGTGCCTCCGCCCAAATTCAGGTACGGGGAGTTAACTCGATCAACGCGAGCAACAGCCCCTTTATCGTACTGGACGGCGCACCCTTCTTCGGGCAGACCAACGACATCAACGCCAACGACATCGAGTCAATCGAGATCCTGAAGGATGCCTCGGCCGTAGCAATCTATGGTACCCGCGGCGCCAACGGCGTCATCCTGATCACCACCAAGCGCGGGAAGACCGGCAAACCCCGCATCGGCTACTCGGGCTACGTTGCTGCAGAAAACATGATCAACTCGTTGGAGTTCCTCGGTCCGGACGCCTACGTACAGAAGTACGCGGATTACGTGGAGGCATTCGGGCTCGATCAGGGCCTCGTGCTACCCAACCTGTCGGAAATTGAAAACTACGAAGCCGGCACCTCCACCGACTGGCTGGACCTGGCTACGAAAACCGGCATTTTACAGGAACACAATTTGAGCATCAGCGGCGGCACGGACGACGTGCAGTACTACGTAACGGCCGGGCGGCTCGACCAGGACGGCGTCGTGGAGGGCTATAACTATCAACGGACCAGCGTACGCACGAACCTTGACGCTACACTGACCGATTGGTTGAGTGCGGGAACCTCCTTGGCGTATACCAACAACAACTACGATGGCGGGCGGGCAAACTTCCTGGCGGCTACGGCCATGAGCCCCTTCGGCACAGTCTACAATGAGACGGGCGGATACGAGATCTTCCCCATGGCCCCGGAACTGCTCTTCGAGAACCCGTTACTGGGCCTCACTACCGACCAGCTCCGTCGCCGCAACAACCTGATCGGTGGCGGTTACCTGGAACTTTCTCCCGGCTTCTTGCCCGGTCTCTCCTACCGCCTCAACGGTAATTACACGCTTGAGCTGGAACGCAACTCCGGTTACTCCGGCCGCGCGGCCAATAACACTACCGGTTTCGGCTTTACCAACAACAGTCAGACCGACAACTGGGTACTGGAAAACATCCTGAATTACAACCGCGAATTCGGCGCCAGCACCTTAGGCGTGACGGCACTCTACAGTGCCCAGGAGTCGGAATACTTCTGGGTGACGGCCGATGCCAACACCTTCGTCAACGACCAGCTATCTTACTACAATCTGCAAGCCGCCGAAAACTACTTCAGTGACTCCGACGGAAATAGCCAGCGGCTGGTGTCCCAAATGCTGCGCGTCAATTACGGTTACGACAGCCGCTACTTGCTGACGCTAACCGCCCGCCGCGACGGCTTCTCCGCCTTCGGTTCCAATACCGATAAATACGGTTTATTCCCCTCCGTCGCCCTCGGCTGGAACGTGACGAACGAATCATTCCTGGACAACGTAAGCTGGCTGGATAACCTGAAGGTTCGCTTCAGCTACGGACAGTCCGGCAACCAAGCCATCGATCCAAACCAGACCGCCACTACGGCCAACCCGGTACGCTACCCCTTCGGTGGTGTCATCCGGACCGGCGTACTGGCCGGAAGACTGGGTAACGCCAACCTGAACTGGGAAACCACCACCTCGGCAAACCTGGGTATCGACTTTAGCCTGTGGGCCGGCCGCCTGAGTGGCAGTTTGGAAGTCTACCAATCCCGCACCGAAGACATCCTCCTTCAGCGCAGCTTGCCCATCATCACCGGTTCGGGCAACATCTGGGATAACCTTGGCGTGCTGGACAACCGCGGTATCGAATTCACCTTCAACAGCGTCAACGTACGCGCTGGTAAATTCCGCTGGGAATCCAGCTTCAACATCGCGTCTAACCAGAACGAACTGATAGAACTGTACGGCGACGGACAAGACGACGTCGGAAACAATTGGTTTATCGGCGAGCCCCTGCAGTCCATTTTCGATTACCGGTACATCGGCGTATGGCAGGAAGGAGAAGACCCCTCCGAAAGTAATCCCGGCGCCCTTCCCGGTGACCTCAAATTCGAGGACGTGAACGGCGACGGTGTGCTGAACCCCGACGACCGCGTCCTCATCGGCGACAGGCTTCCCGATTACTACGGTGGCCTCACCAACACCTTCCACTACGGCGACTTCCACCTCAGCGTGTTCTTACAGACCTCCCAGGGAGGACTCCGCTACAACCCCGACCAGTACTACGGAGATGAGGTCGGACGCCGCAACATTCCCAATACCTACCAGTATTGGACGCCGGACAACCCCATCAACGACTGGCCTTCCCTGCGCGTGCAGAGCCGGCTCGGATCCTGGAATTACCGCGACCCCAGCTACGTACGGCTAAAAGACGTCCGGTTGAGCTACGCCGTCCCCTCCCCCGTGCTAGACCGTCTCGGCATGCAGGCGCTCACCGTCTACGTAGCCGGTCGGAACCTCTACACCTGGACCGACTGGATCGGCTGGGACCCCGAAACCAATTTCGCTTCCCGCGGTAGTGACGGCTGGACCAACAACTACCCGTTTGTCCGGACCTATTCCTTTGGCGTCAACCTGACCCTCTAAAATTGATCATCATGCATTTACGATATAGCCACTACCTCAAGGCATTTGCCTGCCTGTTTTTATTCATTACCACCTTCTCGTGTGCCGAAGAGTTTCTGGATGAGGAAGTACTGAACGTGTACGCTCCGGAAACCCTGACCGACGAACCCGGCTTCGAGGCTTCCCTCATTGGCTTGTACAACCACATGAGTCAATTTTACACCCGTTCCGACCGTCAGGGTTGGCCCGCAGTGATGCAGGTGGGTACCGACATCACCTGGCCCGTTCAGCCGGAAGGCATCGAAACCCCCTACTTTCGCTATGACCAGCTCACCTCAGACGATGCGGGGGCCTGGTTCATCTGGGATTGGAGCTATCGGATGATTAACAATACCAACATCATCATCCAGAATATCGAATCCGAAGTAGCCAATAGTATCACGGACGATCGCCGCAACGAGATCAACGCCGAGGCGCGGTTTTTCCGCGGTTTGGCCTACCATACCCTGGCTACTGCATTCGCGGGGGTTCCCATTATAACCGAACCGGTTACCGGCCCCCGCACCGACTTCGTTCGTGCCCCGCTGGAGGACGTGAATACCGTGATCGAAGAAGATCTGCTCTACGCGGCGGATAACCTGCCTACCATCTCAGACAGAACGGGCGAACTGCCCCGCGCCAACCGGCATATGGCCAATCACCTGCTATCCGAGTTTTACCTTCGTACGGGTGATAATGCCGCCGCCGAAGCCCAGGCCGATATCGTGATCGAAAGCGGGCTCTTCAGCCTCGTCACCGAACGCTACGGCGTAAATTCGGGAGAGCCCGGAACCCCCTTCGCGGATATGTTCTACTACGGCAACCAACGCCGGAATCAGGGCAACACGGAAGCTATCTGGGTATTGGAAGCCGAAAACCCCCGGGACCTACCCGGCGGGCAGACCAATTCTCCGCAGCAGCGGCGGGTATGGGGTGCCAGCTACCACCAGAAACCCGGCATGGCCATTGCCGATTCCCTGGGGGGGCGCGGCGTGGCCCGCTTGCGTTTGAATAACTATGTCCTCTACGATCTCTATCCGGAGGGCGACATGCGCAACAGCCGGCACAGTATCCACCGCCAGTTCTACTATAATAACCCCGACCCGCAGTACAATTCGATTTACGGCGAACCCGTACCCTACGAAGGAGCGGACACGGTCATTATCATTCCGCCCTATACGCTTAAGTGGGGGCACTTCGACCCACTGGACCTCTTCGGCTTCGGTCACTGGAAAGACTTTATCCTGATGCGCCTGGGCGAAACCTACCTGTTCCGCGCCGAGGCCGAGTTCAAGCAGGGTAAGCTCGAAGAAGCCGCCGCGACCATTAACATCCTCCGCGAACGGGCAAACGCCCCGCTGGTGGAAGCAGCGGACATCGACCTGGACTTCATTCTCGACGAACGTATCCGCGAACTCCTCGCCGAGGAAAACCGCCGCTTTACCCTGATGCGTACGGGTACGCTCGTCGACCGCGCCTACGCGCACAACGGAAACAACCCGATCGAGCAATATCAGCTCAATGGCCTGACCGAAAAACACTTGTTGCTCCCCATCCCCCAGCGGGAGATCGATCTCAACAAGGACGGCGAGCTGACGCAGAATCCTGATTACTAACGCTTATTGATTATTGATTGAGGGGCGAAAGCCCATTACAGTGATGTGTACGGATCGGGGGCCGAATGATGCGCTCCCGATCCTTTTTTGCCCCGGCCGGCGACAAGGGCGGCCCCCCTCGTAAGCGGGAAAGCTAATACTGCCGCTGATACCTCCCGGTTGACAGCCGAAAATTGGTATTTTCCCCGGCAACAACTATCGCGATGAACAACTTCCATAAGCTCCTTTCCGTCATCCCGCTCCTGATGCTCTACCCGTCCTGCTCGACTTCCGTAGATACGTTTTCGGAAGCCCACGACGGGGAATATGCCGCCTACCTCTTTACCTACTTCACCGGCAACGGGCCCGGCGAAGAGGCCATCCACTACGCCGTCAGCACCGACGGCTACAGCTTTCACGCCCTCAACGGCGACGAGCCGATCCTCGACAGCGAACGGATCAGCTCCACCGGCGGCGTGCGCGACCCCCACATCCTGCGCAGCCCGGACGGGGAATCTTTCCGCATGGTCGTCA
Source organism: Neolewinella xylanilytica (assembly GCF_002934605.1). Taxonomy (GTDB): domain Bacteria; phylum Bacteroidota; class Bacteroidia; order Chitinophagales; family Saprospiraceae; genus Neolewinella; species Neolewinella xylanilytica. Next base: position 33,300 of record NZ_PTJC01000006.1, on the reverse strand, counting down.
CCGATATGGTCAGCGCCAATGGCTGGAACTCGAACCGGGCCATGGTGCTCCTGAAGTCCGATAACCTCATCGACTGGACCTCCAGCGTGGTGAATATCCAGGAGCGCTTCGAAGGACAGGACAGCTTGCTCCGCGTCTGGGCTCCACAAACCATTTACGACCCCAACGAGGAAAAGTATATGCTCTACTGGTCGATGAAGTACGGCCAGAACGATGCCGACAAAATCTACTACGCCTACGCCAATGAAGATTTCACCGATCTGGCCACCGAACCCAAACAACTGCTCGAAACTCCCGACGGTGGCGCGGCCATCGACGGCGATATCATCCTCCACGACGGCACCTACCACCTCTTCTTCAAAACGGAAGACCGGGGCCAGGGGCTCAAGATCGCTACGTCCGACAGCCTCACGGGACCCTACACCGTCGGCGACGAATTTATCCAGCAGACCACCTTCCCCGTCGAGGGCAGCGGGGTCTTCCAACTGATTGACAGCGAGGAGTACATCCTCATGTACGATATGTATACCAAGGGCGAATACCAGTTCACCCGCTCCTCGGACCTCAACAACTTCACGGTGATCGACGAGGACGTGCGCATGGATTTCCACCCCCGCCACGGCACCGTCATTCCCATCACGAATACCGAGCTCGACCGCCTGCTCTCCAAATGGGGCCGCGCGGACGACCTCATCGGCCAGGCCGCCAATCCGGCCATCAAGGCCAATAACATCTATCTGGACACGCAGTCCAGTACCCTTTTGCTGCCCGTTCAACCCGGAACCGACCTGACCGCCTTCGACCCCGAGTTTTCCGATTGGGCGGGCCTCGGCCTGGCGCCCGCCGGCCCCCAGGATTTTAGCGACGGCCCGGTCAGCTATACCGTTGCGATGGAAGGTCAGCAACCGAAAACCTATTCGGTAGCGGTAGAAGAACGGAACAACCCCGTACTGGCCGGCTACTACGCGGACCCCGATGCCCTCTACTCCGAAAACACCGGCAAATTCTATATCTACCCCACCTCCGACGGTTTCAACGGCTGGTCGGGTACCTACTTTAAGGCCTTCTCCTCTCCCGATCTGGTCAACTGGACCGACGAGGGCGTCATCCTCGATCTTGAAAAGGACGTCGAGTGGGCCAATCGCAACGCCTGGGCCCCCTGCATCCTGGAGGCCGAGGTGGACGGCGAGTGGAAATACTTCTACTACTTCACCGCCGCCCAGAAGATCGGCGTGGCCACCAGTGATTCGCCCACCGGTCCCTTCGTCGATAGTGGCCAGGCCCTTGTGGGGGAAAACCCCGCGGGCGTGGGCGGCGGCCAGGTGATCGACCCGGAAGTCTTCACCGATCCGCAGTCGGGAAAAACCTACTTCTACTGGGGTAACGGCTACCTGGCAGCGGCCGAACTGAACGACGACTACACCAGCCTGAATGAAAGTACCCTTAAGATCATGACTCCGGACGCCACCTTCCGCGAGGGGGTCACCGTCTTCTTCCGCAACGGAACCTACTACTTCCTGTGGAGCGAGAACGACACCCGCGACCCGGAATACCGCGTCCGCTACGCCACCGCCCCCTCCCCCATGGGCCCGCTCATGATCCCCGAAAACAACCTCGTCGTCGAACTGGACGAAGACCAGGAAATCTACGGGACGGGACATAACTCCGTTTTGCGAGTACCCGACACGGATGAGTGGTACCTTGTCTACCACCGCTTCACCTACCCCCACGGCATCCATATGGGTCGCGCGGCCGGCTTCCACCGGGAGGTGGCGATCGACCGCCTCACCTTCAATGCCGACGGCAGCATCGTTCCGGTTGCCCCGACCCACGGAGGTATCGACCCGGTGAATCTGGGCAAATAATTATATCCTTCACGCTTAAGCGTCGACATGCACAACCGAATTCGTCTTTTGGCCCTACTGCTGGGCATCGCCTGCTCCCCCCTGACCGCCCAGGTGGAACTTACCGTCCACGTAGATCAACCCCAATTCGAGATCTCGCCCACGATGTACGGTATCTTCTTCGAGGACATCAACTTCGCGGCCGACGGGGGCATCTACGCCGAACTGGTTAAAAACCGCTCCTTCGAATTCGACCGTCCGCTAATGGGCTGGCAAAGGGAGGATCGCGCCGGGGGCGCAGGTGCAACGCTGGTGGAAAACGAGCAAGCCATTCGCCCGGACAATCCCCGCTACCTAACCGTGACCGTCGACGCCACCGACGGGGCTTACGTGCTTCGCAACGAAGGCTTCCGGGGCATGGGCATTAAAGCGGAGGAAACCTACGACTTCAGCGTCCTGGCCCGCAACGCCACCGGCGACCTCAACCTGGCCATCGCCCTGACCGATACCTCCGGCCAGGTCATCGGCCGGAGCGAGGTGCCCCTGGATGCCGCGGGCGCCGATTACTCCGCGGTCACCGCCAGCCTGACCGCCGATCGTACCGACGCTAGGGCCCGACTGGAACTGATCTTCACCGGCCGGGGAACCGTAGAACTCGATATGATCTCCCTCTTCCCCCGCCACACCTGGAAGGACCGCCCGGGCGGGCTGCGTAAGGACCTGGTGAGCCTCCTCGACAGCCTCGAACCCGGCTTCGTCCGCTTTCCCGGTGGCTGCATCGTCGAAGGTCGCGACCTGGCCAATCGCTACCAGTGGAAGAAGACGGTCGGCGACGTGGAGGATCGGAAACTGATCGTGAACCGCTGGAACACGGAGTTCAATTACCCGCGGAACGCACCGGACTATTACCAGTCCTACGGACTCGGTTTCTACGAATACTTCCTGCTATCCGAAGACCTCGGCGCCGAACCGCTGCCCATCCTCAACTGTGGCATGGCCTGCCAGTTCAATACCGGCGAGGTGGTAGCCATGGACGAGCTGGACCCCTATATCCAGGACGCCCTCGACCTGATCGAGTTCGCCAACGGCGACGCCACCACCCGCTGGGGCAAGCTCCGGGCCGAGATGGGCCACCCCGAACCCTTCGGCATGGAATACCTCGGCGTGGGCAACGAACAGTGGGGCCCCGAGTACGTGGAGCGGTACCAGGCCTTCACCGACGTACTGCGCGCCGAGCACCCCGAAATAACCCTGGTGACGACCGTGGGCCCCTTTCCCGACGGTGACCGCTTCGATTACCTCTGGGGAGAACTCAATAAACTCGATCCCCAGGTGGTGGACGAGCACTACTACCGCCCGCCGGAATGGTTCCTGGCCAACGCCGGCCGCTACGACGACTACGATCGGAACGGCCCGGCCATCTTCGCCGGGGAGTACGCCGCCCATGGCCCGTCCGACGACCGCCCGGAATCCCGTAACAACTGGCTGAGCGCCCTCACCGAGGCCGCGTTCATGACCGGCCTGGAACGCAACGGCGACGTGGTTCGGCTAACTTCCTACGCCCCGCTCATGGCCCACCTCGACGCCTGGCAGTGGCGGCCCGACCTGATCTGGTTCGACAACCTCGACGTAGGGCCTACCCCCAATTATCACGTCCAGCGCCTTTTCTCGAATAACGCCGGCACTCACGGTATTCCCGCCCTGGCGAATGGGGCACCGCTGACCGGACAGGACAGCCTCTACGCCAGCGCGGTGCTGGATACTATCGCCGGCACCGTCATCGTGAAAATGGTGAATGCCGGAGGGCAACCCGCTCCGCTCAGCGTGCGGCTTCCTGGGAAAACCGCCACGACCAAAGCCAACCTTACGGTGCTTCGGAGTAACGGCATTATGGATTACAATACCGTAGGTACCCCGTCGATCCGGCCGAAAACCGAGCAAATAAATCCGGTCGGCCAAGGCACGAAGCTTACCCTGCCCCCCCAGTCGGTAACCGTACTAACGGTAACCCTGGAGTAACCCGCTCATCCAATGCTTTTAATATCCTTCCAAATGCGCATCCCCCGCGAAATTTCCTTCATCGCCCTGCTGTTAGCTTCCCTGTTGGTCGTTTCCTGCTCCCCGACCCGCAGCCAGGACGAGCCGGTTGAAGCAACCGCCGGCCTGCTCGACACGATCGAGCGCAATCTGGAACTTGCCACCGCCCAGTACAAACTGCTCCGCGATAGCCTCCCCGCCGACCAGTTTCCCAAAACCTACCACCCGGACACGAAGAAGTATGAATTCAGCGACTCCGGCTGGTGGGTTAGTGGCTTCTACCCCGGCACCCTGCTGATGCTTTACCAGGAGACCGGCGATGAGGCATTGCTGGCCGAGGCCGAACGCATCATGCAGGTACTCGAAAAAGAGAAAAACAACACCCGTACCCACGACCTGGGCTTCATGATGTACGACAGCTTCGGTGAACGCTACGAGATGGATCCGGACGAGGAGACCAGGCAGATCCTGCTAAAGAGTGCCGAATCGCTCGCTTCCCGCTACGAGCCAACGGTCGGCGCGATCAAATCCTGGGACTCCCGGGAAGGCGATTACCTCGTCATCATTGATAACATGATGAACCTAGAGCTCCTCTACTGGGCCAGCCGTGAGACCGGCGATCCGAAGTACGCCGACATCGCGACCACCCACGCCAACACCACCATGGCCAATCACTTCCGGCCGGACAACAGCACCTACCACGTCCTGAATTATAACAAGGACACGGGCGCCGTCCAGGAAAAAAAGACCGCCCAGGGCTACGCCGACGACTCCGCCTGGGCCCGCGGCCAGGCCTGGGGGCTTTACGGTTACACGGCAACGTACCGGGACACCAAGGATGAAAAGTACCTGGAGCAAGCCAGAAAGATCGCCGATTTTATCCTTGCTCATCCCAACCTACCCGCCGATAAGGTTCCCTACTGGGATTTCGACGCGCCCGACATTCCGAATGCCCTTCGGGACGCCTCCGCCGGGGCCATTATGGCTTCCGCCCTGCTAGAGCTGAGCGAGTACGTCGACGACGCCGAAGCGGACCGGTACGTAAGCACCGCGGAAACCATCCTTCGCACCCTGTCCTCCGACGAATACCTGGCCAAGCTCGGCACCAACGGCGGTTTCCTCCTCAAGCACAGCGTAGGTCACATTCCCCAGGGGACGGAGGTAGACGTGCCGCTCACCTACGCCGACTTTTACTTCGTGGAGGCCATGCAGCGGTACAAAGAATGGATGCAATAAACCCCGCCCCCGCTATGTCGGCTCCCGCAACTCCTTAATCGAAGATCATCATGCACAAGCCTTTATTCCTCCTCATCACCGCCTTACTTTCGGTCACGGGTCGGGCCCAGGAAGTACCCGAATGGGAAAACCCCGAGATCTTCGAGATCAACCGGGAGTACCCCCATGCGGCCTTTTACCGCTTCCCTACCCCGGATGCGGCACTTGGCAGCAGCGACTACACCGAATCGCCCTTCTACCAATCCCTCAACGGAACCTGGAAATTCAATTGGGTGGTGAAACCCGCCGAACGGCCGCAGTTCTTTTACCGCCCCGACTACGACGTATCCGGCTGGGAAGAGATCCCCGTACCGGCTAACTGGGAGCTGGAGGGTTTTGGCACGCCGATTTACACCAATATCGTCTACCCCTTCCCGAAGAATCCGCCCTTCATCGACCACGATTACAATCCGGTCGGGAGCTACCGGCGCACCTTCACCGTACCGGCTGACTGGGACGGCAAGGAGGTATACCTCCATTTCGGGGGGGTTAGCTCGGCTATGTACATCTGGGTGAACGGCGAGCGAGTAGGCTACAACGAGGGCAGCAAAACCCCGGCGGAATACCGTATCACGGACTACCTGCAACGGGGCGAGAATTCGCTGGCCGTAGAGGTATACCGCTGGTCGGATGCCAGCTACCTGGAGGACCAGGATTTCTGGCGCCTCAGTGGAATCGACCGCGACGTGTACCTCTACGCCACGGCGCCGGTGAGTATCCGCGACTTCCGCGTCGTCTCCGAACTGGACGACGAGGCCTACGAGGATGGGGAATTCGAGCTTACCGTGGATATGCGTAATCGTACCGGTGAGGAAGCCGACGACTACACCCTGGAAGCGGTCCTTCTGGACGGGGAGGAGCAAGTACTGGAATTTTCCGAGACCGAGGACATCGAGCCGGGTGATGAAACGACCATCTCCTTTTCCGGCGAGGTCGGTGACGCCAAGCCCTGGACGGCCGAAACACCCAACCTGTACACCCTCCTCCTCACCCTGAAGGACGCCGGCGGGAAAACCGTGGAAGCCACCACCATCGACGTGGGCTTCCGTACGATCGAGATCGAGAACAATCAGTTTTTGGTCAACGGGGTGCCGGTCTACCTCAAGGGCGTCAACCTGCACGACCACGACCCCCTGACCGGTCACGTGGTCGGCCCCGAGGTCACCCGCCTGGATATGCAGCGCATGAAGGAGTTTAACGTGAACGCCATCCGTGCCAGCCACTACCCGAAGAACGACTTCTTCTACCGGATGGCCGACTCCCTCGGTTTCTACGTGATCGACGAAGCCAACATCGAGACCCACGGCATGGGCACCACCAACCAGGGGCTCGACAACAACGAGGAGGCCAAGAAAATCCACCCCGCCTACCGTCCCGAGTGGAAGGCCATGCACCTCGACCGCACCATCCGCATGTACGAGCGCGATAAAAACTTCCCCAGCATCGTCACCTGGTCGCTCGGCAACGAGGCCGGCAACGGCGAAAACTTCTACGCCACCTACGACTGGCTGAAGGAGCACGACGAAACCCGACCCGTCCAATACGAAGGCGCTACGAACTACGATAATACCGATATCCAGGCGCCCATGTACGCCCGGCCCCACCAGCTGCGGGAGTACGCGCAGGGTAACCCCCAACGCCCCCTCATTCTCTGCGAATACGCCCACGCCATGGGCAACAGCGTCGGGAACCTCCAGGACTACTGGGACGTCATCGAGGAATACGACGTGCTCCAGGGAGGCTTCATCTGGGATTGGGTCGACCAGGGCCTCGAAGCCACCACTGCGGAGGGGACACGGTATTACGCCTACGGAGGCGACCTCGGTGGCTCCCGACTTCAGAACGACGAGAACTTCAACCTGAACGGACTGGTCAACCCCGACCGCTCCCCCCACCCCTCGCTCTACGAAGTGAAGAAGGTATACCAGTATATCAAATTCCCGGCCTTCGACGCCGAAGCGGAGGAATTGACCGTTTATAACGGCTACGACTTCATCGACCTGAGCGACTTTGCCCTTAGCTGGCGATTGCTGGCGAACGGCAAGGAAGTAGCCGCCGGCGAGCTGCCCGCGATGAACCTGACGGCCCGCGAACGGACGACGGTCGACATCGACCTTCCCCGCTTCGATTCGGACCGGGAGTATTTCCTGCAGGTATCCGCCAAACTGCGCGAAGCCACGCCCCTCCTGGAGGCCGGCCACGAAGTCGCCAGTGAGGAGTTCCAACTCACCGAACCCCAACTCCGCACCTTCGAAAGGGACGGATCGGGAGCGGTGACGATCGAGGAGGAAGAACGGGACATCACCGTCACGGGAAAAGGCTTTACGGCCACCTTCGACGTTGCCACCGGCCTGCTGTACGCCCTCGACTACGGCAGCGGCAACCTGCTGCTCGGCCCCCTGAAACCCAACTTCTGGCGGGCCCCGACCGACAACGACTTCGGCTATGGCATGACGCGCAACGCACGGGCCTGGAAAGCTGCCAGCCAGGAGCAATCGTTGCGCTCGCTGGAGGTGAACGAAAGCGAGCGGGAAGTGGTAGCTGTTTACGACCTGCCGGCGGTGGAAGGCACGATTACGCTGCGGTACGCCTTTAACGCCGCCGGAGCAGTACAGGTGACCAACGAGCTCACCGGCATTGACGGCGAGCTACCGACCATCCCCCGTCTGGGGAACACCTTCCTCCTGAAGCCGGAATACGATGCCGTGCGGTATTATGGCCGTGGCCCAGTCGAAAACTATCAGGACCGCAACACCGCCGCCTTCGTAGCCAGCTACTCGGCCGGGGTGAGCGAACTCATGTACGATTACATCCGCCCCCAGGAAAATGGCTACCGCACCGACGTACGGGAGGTAAGCTTCGCGAATGAGGCCGGGGAGGGCATCCTGATCTCCGCTAACCGGGAGCTACTCGGCTTCAGCGCCTACAATCAGCTGAACAGCGACTTCGACGAGGGGGTCCGAAAGGTGCAACGGCACAACTACGACGTGCCGGACCGCAAGCTAGTGACCGTCAACGTCGACTACAAGCAGTCCGGCGTGGGCGGCGACGATAGCTGGGGGGCCCGGCCGCACCCGGAATACACCATACCGGCGGGCGATTACACCTACAGCTTTACCCTTTCTCCCCTCCGCTAACCATCTATTCATATGAATCGTCGACACTGGATCACTTCCGCCTTTACCGGCCTGGCTACGGGTAGCCTCGCTGCTTCCGGCTTACCAACGGATATTTCACCGGGCCCCATAGCTATCGGGACCCAATCTGACGGCACCGAAGACCGTGCCTACTGGGTGAATATGCTCGTCAAAATCGCCCGGCCCCTACTGGAAAACATGGCCGCCGGCACGCTGCGTAAGAATATGCCCGTGGAATTCGGCGAAGGCGGCACCCTGGCGGATCGGCAAAACTATACCTACCTCGAAGGCTTCGGCCGGCTGATGGCCGGCATGGCACCCTGGCTGGCCCTGGAGGGTGGACCGGCCGAAGAGCAGGCGCTGCGCAAGGAAATGCTGCAGCTGTACCAGCAAGCCATGGTAAACGGCGTCGACCCCGACTCCCCCGATTACCTCAATTTCTACCGCCACGGCCGCCAGCCACTCGTTGATGCCGCCTTCCTGGCCCATGCCTATTTACGCGCGCCCGAAGTACTCTGGGAACCCCTGGACGGTACCACCAAGCAGCGGGCCATCCAGGAAATGAAGAACAGCCGGGTCATCCTGCCCTATTACAGCAACTGGCTGCTCTTCGCCGGTATGGTCGAGGCCTTTCTGCTCTCCATCGACGAGGAGTGGGACGAGATGCGCACCGCCATGGCCACCCGCAAGAACATCGAGTGGTATCTGGGGGATGGCATGTACGGCGACGGGGCGGATTTCCACTGGGACTACTACAACAGCTACGTCATCCAGCCCATGCTGCTGGACATCCTAAAGGTCCTCAAATACAAGGAAAAAGAGGACGGTCGGAACTACGAACGAGTACTCAAAAGAGCCCGACGCTACGCGGAAATTCAGGAGCGCCTGATCAGCCCGGAGGGAACGTTCCCGGTGATCGGCCGGTCGATCGTGTACCGCTTCGGGGCCTTCCAGCACCTAGGGCAGATCGCGCTGTGGCAGGAACTGCCGGAGGAGATCGCTCCCGCCCAGGTACGTCCGGCCATGACCGCCGTACTCAAAACCCTGATGGAGGCTCCCGGCACTTTTGACGAGAACGGCTGGCTGCAGCTCGGCCTGGCAGGTCACCAGCCCGGGCTCGCGGAAAGCTATATCTCCACGGGCAGTTTGTACCTCACTTCGGAGGGGTTTCTACCGCTGGGTCTGCCACCCGAAGCGCCGTTCTGGGCCGCTGCCGCCGAACCCTGGACGAGCAAAAAGGTATTTGGCGGTCAGGATTTGGAGCGGGACGGGGCGCTGTACGACTAGGCGTTATTCGCCCAGCTCACCCTCGGCGTAGAGCCGGCGGAGCTCCTTTTTGTCGAATTTGCCCACGCTGGTTTTCGGGATCTCTTTCAGGTAGACGTAATCGTCCGGCACCTGGTACTTGGCGAAGTCCCGTGCCAGAAACTCCTTCAGGTCGGTATTGGTGACCAGGTCGCTGCTGTCCTGCAGGACCACGGTCGCCAGCGGGCGCTCGATCCATCTCTCGTCGGGAATGGCGATCACCGCGGCCTCCTTCACCTTCGGGTGAGCCATGAGGGTGGATTCCAGGGCTACGCTCGAGATCCATTCGCCGCCGCTCTTGATGAGGTCCTTGGTGCGGTCCTTGATCTCCATGTAACCGTCCGCATCGATGGTGCTGACGTCGCCGGTACGGAACCAGCCATCCCCGGTAAAACTCTCCCTGTTGCCAGTCTTGAAGTAGGAATCGATGACCCAGGCACCGCGGATCTGCAGCTCGCCCATGGTCTGGCCGTCCCAAGGCAGGGGCGTCCCCTCGTCGGAAACGATCCGCAACTCGACGCCGGGGAAAGCGATACCCTGCTTGGCCCGGATGCGGAGGCGTTCGGCGTCGGCGAGACGGTCGTGCTGTGGTTGCAGCCGGCTCAGGGTACCAAGGGGCGAGGTTTCCGTCATGCCCCAGGCATGTATCCCCTGGATGCCGAAGTCTTCCTGGAAGGCTTTGATCAGGCTTTTGGGCAGGGCCGATCCGCCCACCACGTATTCCTCCAGCGCGAGTGGCTCGGCGGGCGGATCCTTTTTCATTTCTTGGTAAATGCCGAGCCAGATAGTGGGTACCCCGTTCGCCTTGTTTACTCCTTCGGCCTGCATCATCTTGATTAGGGCGGCGGGCTGCAGGTTAGACGAGGGCAGCACCATATCCGCCCCCGCCAGCACGCACAGGTAGGGGTAGCCCCAGGCCATCACGTGAAACTGCGGCACGACCAGCAGGACGACGTCGCGGTTGCTGACGTTACCAGCGTTAGGAGAAAGGATCGTCATGGCGTGCAGATAGGTAGAGCGGTGACTGTACAACACCCCCTTCGGCAGGCCGGTAGTGCCGCTGGTGTAGCACATACCGCAGGCCTGGTTCTCGTCGAGTGCCGGCCAGTCGATCTCGTCGGGTTCGGCCTCGAGGAGGTCTTCGTAGCGGTGGGCGTTCTGCAAACTGGTGGTGAACCCCTCCGGGGCGTTCAATAGCACCCAGTGGCGCACGGTTTCGAGGCGAGCGGCAATGGGTTCCAGCATCCGTACGAGCGTGGCATCCACGAAGATCACCTTGTCTTCCGCGTGGTTGATAATGTACTCGATCTGCTGGATGGACAGCCGGATATTGATGGGATGACAAATGGCACCGATGCCGGATATGCCGTAATACAGCTCCACGTGCGGCCCGTGGTTCCAGGCGAAGGTGCCGACGGTGTCTCCCTCCACGACGCCCAGGGTATGTTTCAGGGCATTCGCCAACTGCTTGGTGCGGGCGTACATTTCGCCAAAGGTGTATTCGTGGCGCGAACCGTCGGGCAGATGGGAAATGATGCGCTTGTGGTGGAAGACCCGGTTACCGTATTCGAGGATGGTGTTCGTGGTGAGGGGGTAATCCATTATCTGGCCTTGCATGCTGCGGTACGTTTTTGTGCTAATCGCTTTACCGGAATAATCCGGGTAAGCAATGTAAGCTTTACGCGCAGAACCTGCCCTTGGGCGCCGGAGCGCAGGAAATCAAGCAAACCACCACAAACGAAAACCGACAACCGATACCCAATAAAACCTACCAGGAATACCACTCCCGATAATCCGTATCCGCGAAGGGATGGATCGTGACCTTCGTATCGACGCTTTCCTTCCCCAGCAAGAAGCGGTCGAGAAAGGCCTCCAGTTCCGGCCATTGCTCCTCCGGCAGCTGGCAGTGGCCGTGGCCGCCGTTGATGGAAAAGCCGAAGCGATCCCCTACCCCGAACGTCTTCCATACTTCGTGGGCGGCCCGGGCGGAGACGTAGAGGGCTTCATCGGCCAGCCATTCGTAATCGGTATTCCCGAAGACCAGCAGGGCGCGGGGGGCCACCAGGGCCATCAGCTCGTGGTGGTCGAACGGGAGTTTATCGACCTGGTCGGCAAATTGCCGCATGTCTTCCTTGAACCACCGGTAGTCGGTACGGCCTAAGGTCTCCACCTCGCCGAGCGTTTCCGATACCCGCCAGGCGGCCCCACCCCCGCCGCCGGGTTCCTGGGCGATGGTCAGGGCGATGCGTTCGTCAAAGGCACCGGCGAAGAGGGCCATCTTGCCGGCGAAGGAGCAACCGGTGACCGACAGTCGGGAAAGGTCGATCGGCAGCTCATCGGCTACCAGCTCCAGCCCGTCGATGAGCCGACTTACCCCCCAGGGCCAGGCACTATAGGCCCCCATGTCAATCCGGTCGGGATAGAGGGCGTTGATGGGCTCCTCCCCGCGCGTCTGCTGGTGGGCCATCACCTGGGTGAAATTGAAGGCGATTCGGGCCACGTTGCGTTCGGCGAAGAGCTCCTTCGGCAGGCTACCCGTGCCCCAACCGATTCCGATTACGGCGGGAAAGGGGCCCGCTCCATCCGGCAGGGTGATGCCCGCCGCCAGGCTCAGGGTCTTACCGTTTTCCGTGATGCTAACGCGCAGCGTATCGCCGTCTACCTCGGCCGAGATGTCCTCGGGCCGGGGCGGCTTTTGCCCCACCTCGTAGTGCTGAATCTCGGCCAGGATTTCCGCGCGTCGACAACGCCAGGCGGCCAGGGTGGTATCCCGTCCACCACCGTCGGATGCGGCGAAGGGGTCCGGCAAGGTGGCCACAACCGGCAGCTCCGCCAGGGACGGCAGGGACGGTTCCGGGCAGTCGGCTCCCGTATTTTCGACCGCGTAAACGAGGGGTACGGACTGAGCGGTAAGCTCCAGCACAAAGGCGGTACACAGAATTAGGCAATACGTAGTCTTCATAGCAGGATCGGGTTTCGCAATCGATTTCGCGTTGGGTTGAAGCTACGGATTAATTGCACCGCCCGTTGCTATAATGCCTTACCTCACCACCGGTATCCCACGCGGAAGCCCAGGGCCAAGTCGAATCGCCAGGTGGTTCCCGCGAGGGTCGAATCGCCGAATCCCCAGTACTTCGGGGGCAGGATTTCCCGGTTTTCCGGTCGGGCATTAACTACCCGATCGTAGGTGATCGTCCGCCGCGCGGTACCTGCTCCCGCGTACAACTCCAGGTGCAGGTGCTGCCATAGGCGGGCGGCAATGGTGTATTTGAGCAACAGTGCTACGCGGTCCCGTTGCCGCCGTGCCCGATCGAACGCGATCCGATCACCGGTTTCCCGGGTATACTGCCGGTCGGTTACCTCCCGGCGGTAGCTATTAAGGGGCACTTCCACCCCCACGAAATGGCGATGGCGCGCAACCCGGTCGGCGCTCAGGGCGTAGCGTATCTCCGGCCGCAACCCGTAGAAGCGGTAGTCCGCGCCGCTTCCGCCGAACAGCTCCCGGTTGAGGAAGGCAGGTCCGTATTCGAAGTCCAGCAGGTAGTTCCACCGCCGGTGGTGCCAGATTACGCCCGCGCGGAACCGGCGATGGACCCCGAAGAGACTGAGCGGAGCCACGGTGAGGGAGAACTCATTAACGGGAGGGGCCGGTGGCTCGCCGTTTTCCTGGGCCCGCAGAGCGGTAAGCGGAACCAGAAAAAGGGCCAGCACGAGATACCGGTATCGGCGAATTGGCAGGGGTTTAGGTTTAGGTGGTTGGATAAAAGTAGGGTATTTTCCGTGCTCCCGAAAGCTCCCGGCACCCGCGCGCCGGCGCCCTCCCGCTACCCGGGAGATGGCTTACCTTGGGAGATACACCAAGCCAGAAGAACCGCCGCATGGAATAATACCGAATCGAGATAAAGTGGGCCCTGGTCTTCACGCTGATGCTGCTGCTGTGGATGGCGCTGGAACGGCTCGTCGGGCTCCACGGCCCGTACATCGACCGCCATGCCCTGTACACCAATCTTATCGCGATCCCGGCCTTCCTGATCTACTGCCTCGCCCTGCGCGACAAGCGGGACCACTTCTACGGCGGCACGATGACCTATCGACAGGGATTCGTGAGCGGGGCGATCACGACGGCCATCATCACCCTGCTCGCTCCGCTGGCACAGTACGTCACGCACGCCCTCATTACGCCGGACTATTTCGCCAACGTCCAGGCCTACGCCGTCGCCTCGGGGAATATGACGGAAGCGGAAGCCCGGACGTACTTTAACCTGACCAGCTACATGGCCCAGGCTGCGCTGAGTAGTCTGTTCACTGGCTTGATCATCTCCGCCGTCGTAGCGATCTTTTTCCGCAAGCACCCCAGCGAAATACTCGGCGAACCGCTATCGGACCGGCTGACCTGACGGATCATTCGAGGTACGGCGCCACTACGGCCCGCAGCTCTTCCACGAGTTCGGCATCCATATACCGGTAGTGATCGGGAATATCCAGCACCACCATTTCGCCCGCGACCTCCCTTCCGAAGCGGCGGATGAGCTGCTCCCGGTGGCGATCTTCCATCACGAAAACGAGATCGGCCCACGCCAGCAGCGCCGCCGATACGCGGATGCGGGCCTGAGGGGAGGTGCCGGCGGACCGGACGGTTATCCGATCGTCGGCAGCCCAGACGGTTTCGGCGGTACGGCTGCGCCATTCGTTGCGGCTGCAGATGAAGAGAACGTTTCGTCGGCTTGTATGCATTGGCGCAAGTAGCGTAGCCGGCTCATCTCGCAGCAAGGCCAACCGGAAGAAAAAGGATTGCGGCGGAGCGCGGGTGCCTTGATATTTCACGAAGATCCGAAATACCACGACTATCCTAGCGCAGCGCGCCCCCCCCCGGACGGCGTCGAAAAATCGACACTTTTTCCGAAAACCGGGAAACAAGTACTCATTTTTCCAAAATCTGGAAAATGGCCCGCCAAACTACTTGCTTGATACTATCGAACCGGCTTAAATTGAAGTACTGTTATGAATCCCGGTCACCTACCCCAGTTGCGTAGCCGGTAGCTTTTTCCCCATTCCTTCTGCTACACCTATCCCGTTTTCCCGCTCCCGCGGGGTTACTTTTTTCGGTCGTTCGGATGAATGGGCGTGTCTACCTACCGCCTTTAGTCTTATACACTATGACGCCTTTTCCCATTGCTTCCTCCCGGGAGGCCGTACCCGTGCCCGCCGGTGCTTCCCTACCCCCGCTTACGCCCGACCCTTCGGTGGAGGCCCTTCTCGCCCAGACGAATATTTACTGTTATTCGGTCGACTACTGGTCCGGACGTTTTCGTTACGTCAGTCCCGGCATTTCTCACCTGCTGGGCTACGATGCCAAGGTGTGGCAGTTCGGCGGTCCGCAACGGGCATTCCAGCGGGTCCACCCCGACGACCAGGAATGCTTACGGAGGATATTCGCCGAAATGCGGGAGCAATTGATGCGATACCCGGTCGACCAGCGGGCTACGCTAAATTTCGCCTATACCTGCCGGGTACAGGATGCCTCGGGCGAGTACCTCCACCTTAACCACCAGCTGACCTTTCCCCGACTGGACAAGCAAGGCTTCCCCGTCGCCGACTTCACCGTGGTGACCGATATATCGGGCCTGGAGTCTCCCCATCCCTGCATGCTCCTCGTGCGGCGGGTAACCGATGGCAGAACCGAAACCCTGCATACGCGGGTATTCGCCTGCGCCGAATCCGTGGCCTTTTCGCGGCGGGAAATCGAGGTGCTGAAGCTGGTAGCCGAAGGTTGTAAAAGCGAGGAGATAGGTAAACGGCTGTTCATCAGCTACAATACCGTTTGCACCCACCGCAAGAACCTGATGAAAAAAGCGGGCGTCAACGGTACCGTGGAGCTGCTGCGGATCGCGCGGGGGCTGGGGCTGATTCGGTGACCGATAGCGACCAACCGTTGCTTACTGATTCCCAGATCATTACGATTCCCGCCGACATAGTTGCCAACATTGGCCCGCATCCAAAAATTTTTTGGAACCTTTTACCCGAAATCGCAGTTGTGCTCTTAAACACGTATTAAACCAACTGATTATGAAGACTATTTTTTCCCTGTTTTTCGCCCTGATGCTTTTCGCCTGTGGCGAACGTCCAGCAGCAACCGAAGAAATGGATACCGTGGAAACGGACGAGATGGAAACCACCATGCCCGACATGCAGAACCCCATCGAGGCTACCGCCCCTAGCCAGACGTTGGATGCAACCGTCTCCGCAGTGGAATCCGCCGGAGGTGACATCACCGCCCTCGACCCCAGCACCGCCGTATCCAACATCGACAGCTGGATCAGCGAACTGGGTACCATGGACGGTACCGACGAGATCGTCAGCGACCTCCAGGACCTGAAAACGCAACTTACCGCCGAAACCATCGACGGCAGTGCCGTATCCGAACTGCTCTCCAGCCTTGCCGAAGAAACCCGCGAACTGGGTGGCGACAACATGGGCCTGAGCACGCTGGCCAGCGCGCTGGAAGCCGGTGCTGAGAAGCTGGGTGGTATGTAATCCACTTTTAACGTAAGGCAAACCCGTTCATCGAATAGGTTCCGCCAAGATTTACCCATTGCGCCCTTGCGCAATGGGTATTTTTTTGTTCGGTCAACGCCCATGTCCGGCACGAAGTGATCCGGCAGCTTACTGATCGTCTTCGGGTCAGAATGGAAGGCTTGGGTAGCCGCCATCTTCGTTCACATTGAGGCACCACCAGGCCGTAGCCGGGAAGTGAACCATAGGCGCATCATGACACGAAATCCAGAAGCCCCGTTTGCGGGCGTATTCACTCCTTCGGGCTGGCCGAACGCACCCCAGTCTACGTATCCTCGCAGTGGTGCACCGAAAAAGCAAGCGATACCCACCCGTCGCCAAGCACCGGCCTCAGTGGTCAAGGATCTAAATAAGGAAGGGCGGTGCCTGGCCATCGCGGGGCCGGTGGCGTCCCGGCTCCGCTTTCCTTCGATCCTCGACCACTGGCTACATCGCCTACCGCTTTATAAACGACCGTACCGTCTGTTGGTCACCCTCCAGGATGCGGGCGTGGTACATTCCGGCCGGAAAGGCGTGCACGTCAAATTCCACGCGGTGCAATTGGGTATCCCCGGGCAGGACGCGTTCGGCTATCCTTCTGCCCATGTTGTCCGTGATGACGACCACCACCTGACCGGCACCCTCGCTCTTGACCAGCAACTGTACCTGATCGGAGGTGGGGTTCGGGAATAAGCTGATCGCCGCCTCCGTATACCTTTCCGTTCCGGCGGTTATTTCCGGGCCGGGATTCACCCCTGCCCTTTCGGCCGCAGCGACAGTACCACCACAGTTCTGCCCTGGCTCTCCCATTCCTTCCGGCATTTCCATGGTGGTGTTGAGGTATACCTTATCCAGCCAGGTACCTGCTTCGCGATAAGCGAAGTCTACGGTATGCTCACCTGCCGTGAGTTCCAAGAGCATGGGCAATTCGTTCCAGGCATAATCGGTGCTGATTTCGATACCCTGCTCCCATTCGTACCATTCGCCATCGTCGATACGCACCCAAAAAGAATTGCTGTTGGTATGGAAGGCGCGGATACGGGCAAACAGGGAAAAGGCATTTTCCGAGGTAGTCACGGCGAACCGTACCCGGTTCTCCGGCAGGTCGTCGGGCGGTGCGTCCAGTGCATTATCCGTCGAAATCACCACGGAACCCCCATCAAACCAATTGTCGCCCACTTCCGCGCACTCGGCTTCCAACCAGATGTACTCCGGAGATGGGTCGGAAGGATCGCAGTTACTATTGCTGTCGGCCAGGCCACTTCCCACCGGCTGCTGCGAAGTGGTCGTTACGAATATTTTGTCCAGCTCGGTACCGTCTTCCCGGTAGGCGAAGTCGATGGTATTATCGCCGGACCGTAATGGAATCCCCGTGGGAATTTCATTCCACACGAACGCTTCGCTTTGGGAATGGATCATGTCGGTCCACCATTTATACCATGGCCCCCCGTTTGCCCTGACCCAGAACGAATCATCTCCTCCCGTCGCCCCACGCATCCGTGCGTAGAGGCTATACGTTCCGGAATCCGCGGATGGCAGCTGAAACGTCACAAAATCAGCGGGCCCGCCCGTGGGCGGGGCATCCAGTGCATTTACCCCGCGTACCACTACGGCCTCGTCCCGATCCGCCTCGGTCGTATTAACGCGTTCCCACCGGCTTCCCACGTCGGCGCATTCCGCTTCGAGGGAGAACGTATTCCCTTCGTCGACAACGGGAAACTCGGTAAGCGAACAGTCCGCTCCAATACCCCCCTGCTCGGTCGGTTGGAAGGCATACCGGGTAATCAGGATCTTGTCGAGATCAAGGCCCCGGGAACTGTACGCTATATCTACGTAGTTCACGCCAGTCGTGAAGTTGCGGGGGAAATCCTCCCGGGTCCACCGGAATCCGTCCGCGTTCTTTCTACCAATAAGTACCCGGTATTCCCACGGTCCACCATTGACCCTGACGAACAGGGTGTTTGCACCACGTCCGTCCGTTCGTACCCAAAAATTATAGCGACCGGGATCGGGGTCGTCAACCCGGAACCGGAGGTAATTTTTTGGCACGTCCAGGGGAGGGTAACGCGCATTGGTAGAAAACAGGGAGGTGACGTACGCGCCACCGGCGGCTTCCTCGGATTGGACGGTGCGCCAGGCACTGCCGACTTCCGCACACTCGGCTTCCAGCCAAAAGAGGGATTTGTCCTCCGGGGGCGGGGGGTTATCCTGGCACGTCCCGACGTCCGGCCCGACGCCCTCCGGCACGGTCATTTCGTTAGTCAGCAGTAGTTTATCCAGGTAAGTGTTGCTTTCCCGGAAAGCGATGTCCACGGTATTGGTACCCGCCTGAAATTCCGATTCCGTTAGTACCACCCATTGAAAACCGGCCCCGTACGTAGCGCCCAGTCGGGGATACTGCCAGGCCCCCTCATTGATCCGGATGTAGTAGGAATCACTTAACCGGCTAGGCGCGCTTACCCGCGCGTAGAGACGAAATTCCCCGGTGGCGGGAATGTCGGAAAATTCAAAACGAACCTGGTTCGCGGGCGCGTTGCCCGGAGCGCCCCCCCGGGAGGTAAACTGAGACGTTACGTACGCCCCGCCGGCGGCCGCCGTGTCGAGAAAGGTATTCCAACGGCTCCCCACCTGGCCACATTCCGCCTCGATATAGATGGAAACCCCGGTGCCGTCGGATTGTCCGCTGAGCGAGCCGTTCGCACCCACCAGCGCGGTTACGAGGAAAATCAGGATTCCCCACAGGCCTCCTTTACCATTGTACACTTGCTTCATCGGGTAGTTATTTTATCGTGATTGAATAGCACGCGGTGGTGCATATCGCCCCGTAGTGTTGTCAGGGGAAATACCGGAAAAATCAAACGGAGCTTGCTTGAACCAACCAGACAGCCGCTAACCGCAGCCTCCTTGCACCTAAAATAGGCGTTGCCGGCTACGTACCCAATAGCTGGACATCATTTGGATGATTTTATTCTAGTATTCAAGATCTACGGCACCTGCGCTCCGGCGCCCTCATACAACGCGAGCGCAGCAAGCATCCTCCCAAATCAAGCCTCGCAAATCAAAACCGCCACCGGGCCCTACCCGTTTCCAACCTATGTCCCAGAACCGCCCCGAGCAAACCGCCGCCGACCTTCGTACCGCCATTTTTATCAAGGGCGCCAACGCCAACAACCTTAAGAATATAGACATCACCATCCCCAAGAACCAGTTGGTGGTGGTAACCGGGGTTAGTGGCAGCGGCAAGTCCAGTCTGACCATGGATACCCTCTTCGCCGAGGGGCAGCGCCGCTACGTGGAGAGCCTGAGCAGCTACGCCCGTCAGTTCCTGATGCGGATGAAAAAGCCGGAGGTGGACTACATCCGCGGCATCTGCCCGGCCATCGCCATCGAGCAGAAGACCACCACCTCCAACGCCCGCTCCACGGTAGGCACGCTGACGGAGATCTATGATTACCTGCGCCTGCTTTACGCCCGCGTCGGACGCACCTACAGCCCCGTCAGCGGCCAGGAAGTGAAGCGGCACGCGGTCACCGACGTCGTCGATTACATCCTCGCCCAGGAGGAAGGCAGCCGGCTCTACCTCTATGCCCCCATCCCCCGCACCTACGGCGACCGGACCCTCCGCCGCGAGCTCGAGTTGTTGCAGCAAAAAGGATACACCCGGGTGCTGGCCGATGACGAACCCCAACGCATCGACGAGGTGCTGGAAAGCGAGCGAAAAAGCCTTGATAAAGTGCTCGACACCCTCACCACCGAAGAGGAAATGATGGTGCTGATCGATCGCTTCGTGGTAAAGGAGGGGGACGAGGAGAACAACAAGCGCATTGCCGACTCCGTGCAAACCGCTTTCGTGGAAGGCGACGGGGAGGTGATCGTAAGTATGGGCGGCGGAGCGCAGGAGTGGAAGGCCTTTAACAACCGCTTCGAACTCGACGGGATGACCTTCCTCGAACCCTCCCCCGCGCTGTTTAACTTCAACAACCCCTTCGGCGCCTGCCCTACCTGCGAGGGCTTCAGCCGCACGATGGGCATCGACGAAGACAAGGTGATCCCCAATCCCGGCCTGTCGGTCTACGATGGCGCCGTGGCCCCCTGGAGCGGCAGCACCTACGGGCAGTGGCAGAAGGATTTCTTGCGCGTGGCGAATCGCTTCGAATTTCCGGTCCACACCCCCTACGGCGACCTGACCGACGAGGAAAAGCAAATCCTGTGGGAGGGTAACCGCCACGTCGACGGCATCCACGCCTTCTTCGACGAGCTGCAAAAGAAGCTGTACAAGATCCAGAACCGCGTAATGCTGGCCCGCTACCGGGGCCGGACGCTCTGCCACAACTGCAAGGGCAAGCGCCTCCGTAAGGAAGCGACCTACGTGAAGATCGACGGTAAGGCGATTACCGAGCTCGTGGACTTGCCCATCGACCTGCTGCAAAAGCACTTCCAGGAACTGAAGCTGAACGAGCACGACGCCACCATCGCCCGCCGCCTCCTCCTGGAGATTAACAACCGCCTGCAGAGCATGATGGACCTGGGGCTTGCCTACCTGACCGTCAACCGGCTCAGCAATACCCTGTCCGGCGGCGAAAGCCAACGCATTAACCTGACGCGCACCCTGGGCAGCAACCTGACGGCCAGCCTCTACATTCTAGACGAACCGAGCGTGGGGCTGCACCCCCGCGACACGGAGCGGCTCGTGAAGGTGCTGCGCCGCCTCCGCGACCTGGGCAATACGGTACTGGTTGTGGAGCACGAGGAGGGCATCATCGCCGCCGCGGACTACCTCATCGACATCGGTCCGAAGGCGGGCGTCCACGGCGGCGAGGTCATCTTCGCCGGGCCCTACCAAAACATATACGACGAAGCCACCGAAAGCCTTACCACCAAATACATGAACGGCACGCTGGCCATCGAGCCCCCCGAGCAGCCCCGCCGTCTCACCAACTGGATCCAGATCGAGGGCGCCCGGATGCACAACCTGAAGAAGGTCGACGTCCGTATTCCGCTCAATGCCATATCGGTGGTCTCCGGTGTTTCCGGTAGCGGCAAGACCAGCCTGGTAAAGGGGATCCTCTACCCCGCCCTCTTACGGGAGCTCGGGGAGGGCAGCTCCCAGGCCCCGGGTGCCTTCAGCAAGCTCAGCGGTGACCTCAAGGTGCTCACAGGTGTCGAGATGGTGAACCAAGCCCCCATCGGAAAGAGTAGTCGCTCTAACCCCGTGACCTACGTCGGCGCCTACGATGCCATCCGCAACCTGATGGTCGACCAGCAGCTATCCAAGATCCGCGGCTACAAGCCCAGTTTCTTCAGTTTCAACGTCGACGGCGGCCGCTGCCCCACCTGCAAGGGGGAGGGCGAACAGGTAGTCGAGATGCAGTTTCTGGCCGACGTCCGTCTGGAGTGCGAGGAATGCCACGGTGCCCGCTTCAAGCGTGAGATCCTCGACGTCCAGTACAACGGGAAGAACATCGCCGAGATCCTCGACCTAAGCATTAACGAAGCCATCGAATTCTTCGCCGAGGAGGACACCATCATGCGCAAGTTGCAGCCGCTGCAGGACGTGGGGCTAGGCTACGTGACCCTGGGCCAATCCAGCTCGACGCTTTCCGGCGGAGAAGCCCAGCGGGTAAAGCTGGCCAGCTTCCTGACCAAGGACAAAGCCGGCGACCACCTCCTCTTCATCTTTGACGAGCCGACTACCGGGCTGCATTTCGACGACGTCCGCGTGCTCCTTACCGCCTTCAACGCCCTGGTCGAAAACGGCCATACCGTCCTGATCGTCGAGCACAACATCGACGTGATCAAGTCAGCCGACTACGTCATCGACCTCGGCCCGGGCGGCGGCCGGGACGGGGGGCACCTGGTGTTTCAGGGCCGGCCGGTGGAACTGAAGGAGGTGGAGGGGAGCTATACGGGGCAGTATTTGTAGATCTGCGATTTTTGATCGGGTATAGTTGGTGTGGTTGCGTTGCCACTCGCTTCGCTCGTGGGGGTGTTTACCAGAGGTTGCTGGCTTGCCACTCGCTTCGCTCGTGGGGTATTTAACACAGAGGTGCCACGGAGATTTTACACAGAGTTGCCACAGAGGTTGTTGGCTGCCACTCGCTTCGCTTGTGGGGTATTTAACACAGAGTTACCGCAGAGATTTGGCACAGAGTTGCCACAGCGGCTGTCCATCACCGGTAATCACGTCGGGCGACCGGCATTCCCTCTGTGGCACCTCTGTGCATGCACTCCGTGGCAACTCCGTGTTTAATCCATCCGCATAGCGGCCCCTGTCTCCGCGAAACTCAGCGCCCCGTCAGCGGTGAACCCTTGGCGCGCTCCTTCTAACTCTGTGATTCCTCTGTGACGCCCTCCGAGTCCTCCGCGGTGAACCCTTACCCGCGCAGCGGCCCAAAACCCGTACTTTACCCGTCTACCAGCCAAAGGATCATGCCGGACCTCACCATCACCAAAGTAGAAACCTTCAAAGTAGCCCCCCGCTGGCTCTTCCTGAAATTGACCACCGCCGAAGGCATCGTGGGCTGGGGCGAACCGGTGGTAGAAGGCCGGGCCGCCACCGTGGAAGCCTGCATCCGCGAGATCGAGGAACACCTCATCGGCCACTCCGCGCATAAGATCGAGGACTTCTGGCAGATGATCTACCGGGGCGGTTTCTACCGGGGTGGGCCGGTGCTCATGAGCGCACTTTCCGGCATCGACCAGGCGCTGTGGGACATCAAGGGGAAAGCCCTGGGCGTACCTGTCTATCAACTGCTCGGCGGGGCCGTACGCGATAAAATGCGCATTTACGGCTGGATCGGGGGTGCCACTCCCGACGAACTGGCTAGGGCGGCGAAGAAGCGGGTGGACGACGGCTTCACCGCCGTCAAGATGACCATCTGCGACCACATGGAATGGATCGACAGCCCCGCGAAGGTGGCGCAGATCGGCGATAAAATGGCCGCCATGCGGGAAGCCGTAGGGGACGAGGTCCTCATCGGTGTCGACCTGCACGGCCGGGTACACAAGGGGCAAGCCAGGGCGATCGCCCGCATCCTGGAACCCTATAATCCCTTCTTCCTGGAGGAGCTGGTGCTGGCCGAGAACAACGACGCCCTTAAGGCCCTCCACGATTTCACCTCCATCCCCATGGCTACCGGCGAGCGGATGTACTCCCGCTGGGATTTCAAACGCATTCTCGAACAGGATGCGGTCGACATCATTCAGCCCGACCTCAGTCACGCCGGCGGCATTACCGAGGTGAAAAAGATCGCCACGCTGGCCGAAGCCTACGACGTGGCCCTCGCCCCCCACTGCCCGCTCGGCCCGATCAGCTTCGCCGCGGCCCTGCAGATCGACTTCAATTGCATCAACGCCCTGATCCAGGAAAGCAGCCTGGGCATCCACTACAACGTGGGTGCCGACCTCACCGACTACCTGATTGATCCCGACGGCTTCCAACTCCGCGACGGCCACGTTCCCCTGCTCACCAAACCCGGCCTGGGCATTGAAATCGACGAAGAGAAAGTCCGTGAAGCCGCCGCCGCCGGCCACAACTGGAAGAACCCCATCTGGCGTAACCCCGACGGATCGGTTACGGAATGGTAAGCGCGACGCCCATAACCAAAAAGCGGTACCATATCCTCGCCCTCATCTTCGTGACCGTGGTGATCAACTACATGGACCGAAGTAACATCTCCGTTGCCGCCGCCGCCATCAGCGAGGACCTCAACCTCACCAAGGTTCAGCTCGGCCTCATCTTCTCCGCCTTCGGACTTACCTACTCGCTGCTGCAGATCCCGGGCGGTATTCTCGCCGACCACGTACGCCCCCGCTTGCTGTATCCCATCATCCTGGTGCTGTGGTCGCTGGCCACGCTTTTACAGGGGCTGGTCAGTTCGTTGGCCGCCCTCATCGGCTTGCGGGCCTCCATCGGCGTATTCGAGGCACCCTCCTACCCGATGAACAACCGCATCGTCACCGGCTGGTTTCCGGAGCAGGAGCGGGCATCGGCCATAGCGGTCTACACCTCCGGGCAGTTTATCGGGCTGGCCTTCCTTACTCCCTTGTTGGTCACGGTACAGGCCTACTTCGGCTGGCGCGGACTCTTCATCTTTTCGGGTATAGTGGGCCTGGTTTGGGCGATTGTCTGGTGGTTCCTTTACCGCGACCCTCACGACCACGAAACCGTCAGCCAGTCGGAACTCGAGCTCATTGCCGCGGGTGGCGGCCTGATCACCAACACGCCGGGCGATGCGGATACGGGCCGTATTGATTTCTCCCTGTCCGATCTTCGGGAGGCGTTCGTCCACCGCAAGCTTTGGGGGATTTACCTCGGCCAGTTTTGCCTGGTTTCCCTGTTCACCTTCTTCCTGACGTGGTTTCCTACCTATTTGGTGGAATTTCGCGGACTCGACTTCATCCAGTCGGGCTTCCTGGCCTCGATACCCTTTTTGGCGGCCTTCGTGGGCGTACTGTTGTCCGGATTCGTATCCGATCTACTGGTGCGGCGCGGCGTAAGCAAGGAAGCATCCCGGAAGGGCCCCATCATCCTCGGGATGCTACTTTCCATTCTCATCATCGGGGCTAACTATACCGACAGCA
This sequence comes from Neolewinella xylanilytica, assembly GCF_002934605.1. Taxonomy (GTDB): domain Bacteria; phylum Bacteroidota; class Bacteroidia; order Chitinophagales; family Saprospiraceae; genus Neolewinella; species Neolewinella xylanilytica. The sequence continues at coordinate 8,567 of NZ_PTJC01000006.1, read as the reverse complement.
CCGCCCTCATCATCTTCTTCCTGGCCATTGCCTTTTTCGGCAACGGGTTGGCGTCCATTACCTGGGTCTTCGTTTCCCTGCTCGCTCCAAAGCGGCTGATCGGTTTGGTCGGCGGGGTATTCAATTTCGTCGGGGGCCTGGGCGCGGTCGTTTCCCCTACCGTGATTGGTTTTCTGGCGGAGGGGGGCAGCTTTGAGTCCGCGCTGTTTTTCGTGGGCTCGGTCGCCTTCGGCGGGCTGTGCAGCTACGTATTCCTGGTGGGTAAGATCGAGCGGGTGCGGGAGACTGCCCGAACCTAGGTTTTTGCGCCGGAGCGCGGGAAGTCGAGTTTCACCGACCGGTCGAAAGTGACCTATTCCAAAACATCGGTGAATGCATTTTTGACCTTCCTGAAGTGGGCACTCAATCCGTCGTAATCCTTTTCCGCCAGCAATGCCCGGTCGAGCAATCCACTCGCCATACCGACACCGAGCACGCCCGCCTCAAAGTAGCTTCGGATATTTCCCTTATCGACCCCCCCGGTCGGTAAAAGCTTTATTTCACTCAGGGGTCCGTGGATATCCCGCACAAATTCCGGCCCCAGCTCTCTGGCAGGGAAGACCTTCACGGCCGTAGCACCGAGCGACCAAGCCCGGTAAATTTCGGTCGGCGTATAGGCACCGGGAAATACGGGCAAGCCTTCTGCTACGGCACTAACAATGACCTCCTCCTCTACGATCGGCATGACGATGAATTGGGCACCCGCCGCTACCGCTTCCTCGTAATCTTCCAGGGTGCAAACGGTTCCCGCTCCCACGTTCATCAGCGGGTAGTCGCGTCGGAGCATTGACAGGATATCAACAGCCTCCTCCGTATTCATGGTCACCTCCAAAGTATGAAACCCCGTATCCATTCCGACCTCAGCGATTTCCCGGCACACCTCCGGGCTGTAGCCACGGAGAATGGCGATAACCGGCACTTGGCGAAAAGTATCCCAGGAAAAGGCGGTATCAGGAGGCATGCTGTAACAGGAGTTTGGTTTGGCCGAAAAGTAAGGCATGCCGGAGTATCTCGGCGTCGAAACTTACCAGGCGGTTATCCAATCCCAGTATTTTGAAAGCCCGGGAGTAGGCCGTCGATAAGGTACCGGCGGCTGCGAGGTACACGCTTCCGGCCGTTACGGTCAGCTGCCGGAGTTCTTCGCCAATCAGCAACCCGCTCAGAAAATGGTAGTTATCCTTTTTCGGGTAGTCATTTAAAACCGTCTGAACCCTTACGGAAAACAAATTTCCCGTTGGTCTACCGTTCATGGCCTGAAGCACCCCTTCGTCGAATGCTTCCCGTTCGCTTTGCCCAAGTGGTCCGGCCTCCACCGAAGCGGAAAGCAGGCTCTTTCGGGAAAGCAACTCGAACAGCTCACCGGTCATATAGGTCCGAAAATCGGTGAACACTCCTCCGGTGTACCGTAAGTGCTTGGAATGCGTTCCCGGCAGTACGAGCGTACCGGCATTCTCCATGCGGTCGATCAGGCCGACCGCCTGCACCTCCTCCCCCCGCATGATATCGTTACTCCCCTTTACTCCGGATACCAACAAGAGTCGGTGCGTCGCTCCCAGGTCAAGCCATTCGCATACCAGGTTCTCGCCCCGGGCACCTATGGGCAATTCCGCGTAGGGTAGTTCCCGGATACCCATGTTGGAGGAGGCCATCCCGCTAGCTACTACCGGAGCGTGGCGGTATGGCTTGGGTAGGGTAACTAGCTGGGCCAGGAGGTAATTTGCGAAATAGTCCCGCTGACTGTTCGTTCCGCTTCGTTGAAAAGCTTCGAATACCTCCCGAATACCCCGACCGCTACCGACCTCGGCCACCACGTGCTGCGATCCACTCTCCACTACCCGCAAGCGGAAGTTGGTGGTGCCCCAGTCACAGCTGATAAAGTATGCGGGGGAAGCTGCCATAGGAAGGAGTGAGCCCTACAAGGTAGCGCTCGTCCCCCTAAATCCCGGCGCGACCTGGCTAAAGCCGCGGATCCACCGCCTCGCTCTCCAATGCCAGTACGCCGAAGACGGACTCGTGAATGCGGCGTAACGGTTCCCGGCGGATGCATCTTTCCAGCGCTTCGACGCCCAGAGCGAATTCTCGGAGCGCCAGCGAACGCTTCTTTCCGAGTCCCCGCTTCTTTAATCGGCTGAGGTGTTCGGGCAGGTCGTATTCCGGGCCGTAGATGATCCGCAGGTACTCCCGACCGCGACACTTTACTGCCGGCTGCAGCAATCCCCCTTTGCCGTAGGCAACGTAATCGTACGGTTTGACCACCATACCCTCGCCGCCCGCCGCGGTCAGTTCTAGCCACCAGTCGGTAGCTGCTTTGACCTGTTCAGCATCGGCCGTTTCAATGATTCGGCAGGGTGTCGTCTGAAAGAGCTTCGCGTCGCCGGCAGCCATTCCTCGAATCGTTTCCATGTGCCACTCGTGCGACTTATCCACGTGCACCGCTCCTTCGGTGGCCAGCACGTGAAAGGGGGCCAACTTGTAATCGTCAACTGAATTTATTTCCCAGCAGTAGTTGCGGTACGCCGCGGTATAGCGATTAATTGCTGCTTCTTTATAGGCGAATTTATCCAGGACAGCCCCCACATCCTCTACACCCCGCGCCTGGGTAGCCCGCAGCGCTTCGGTGACCGCCGGGAGCGCATTACCGGCCGCCGCGCCCACTGCCGCGTACTGCTCCCGGATAAGGGACTGTGCTTTCGCCGACCACGGCATGAGCTCTGTGTCCAGGCAGACCCAGTCCGTATCTAGTTTTCCCCAAAAGCCGGACTTCGTTAGTGCCTGTACTACGCTTGCCAAGAACTGCTTCTCCAGGGCGGCATCGGTGAAGAAATTGCGGCCGGTACGGGTGTATACCACGCCCAAGCCTTCGTTGGTAACACCAAAGCGCTTGGCCGCCACCGCTTCATCCCGACAGACGACGACCACCGCCCGGGAGCCCATGTGCTTTTCCTCACAGACGATCTTCTCCACCCCCCGATTCCGGTAGTAAGCGATGGCTTCGTTCGGGTGCTCGAGGTAATTGGGCAAATCGCTGGTTTCGCAGGGCGACATCGTCGGTGGCAAGTAGATGAGCCATTTAGGATTAACGGCAAAGCGGCTCATTACTTCGAGTGCGGCAATGGAGTTCTCCTCCCGGATGGTCAAGTTGTTACGTAACCGGGTCTGCACGATTCGTTTACCGGTGACGTCGCCGATATCGAGCAGGTCGTCGTACTCCTGTTGGGCGGACAATACGGTCTCCGGCGCCTTCAATGGTCGTACCGGCTCGCAGTATACCTTCTTTGCCGGTACACTCACGAGTTCATCCTCGGGATAGCGCAGTGCGGTGAGCTTCCCGCCGAAGACGCAACCGGTATCGATGTCGATCGTCCGGTTCAGCCACTCCGCATCGGGCACGGGGGTATGTCCGTATACCACTTTCGCCTTGCCCCGGTACTCCGCGGCCCAGTTGTGGCGTACGGGTAGTCCGAACTCGTCGATTTCGCCGGTGGTCTCCCCGTAAGTACAGAATGCTCGTACTGCCCCCGAGCCTCGCCCCTGCATCTCCTCGCGCAGACCGGCGTGGGCAACCACGAGCTGTCCGTCATCGAAGACGTAATGACTGATCAGGCCGTAGAGGAAGTCGCGGACGTCATCCCGAAAGCGTGAAGACTCCCCTTCTAACTGCTCGAGGGTTTCCGCCAGGCCGTGGTTGACGGTCACTTTTTTGCCGCTCAGCTTTCGCTGCAGTTTCAAATCGTGGTTGCCGGGAACGCACCAGGCTACCCCATCCTTGACCATACTCATGACCAGGCGAAGTACTTCGGGTGAGTTGGGTCCCCGATCTACTAGGTCACCCAGAAAGATCGCTTGCCGCCTCTGTGGGTGAGTAACCTCCCAACCGAAGTATTCCTTTCGCTCGGGCGCCGGGCGAAGCTCGTACCCCAGTTTTTCGAGTAGTTCCACCGTTTCGTCGTAGCAGCCATGAATATCTCCGATGATATCGAATGGGCCGTGAACGGTCTTCTTGTCATTGTATAGTTTATCCCGCCTGATGCCGCTCACCGCAGCTATCTCCTCGGGCGTATCAAAGACGTACACCTTACGGAAACCTTCTCGCTTCAATCCCCGTAGCGAGCGCTTTAATTGAATCGTCTGGTGACGCAGCACGTGGCGACCGAAGTTCCGGTCCGGACGTTGCCGGTTACGTTCCGTGCAGACTTCCTCCGGTAGGTTTAGTACGATGGCGGCGGGCAGGACGTGGTATTCCTTTGCGATCTTGACGAACGCTTTCCGGGATTCCGGTTGGACGTTGGTGGCATCCACTACCGTAAGCAATCCTTGCTTGAGCCTTTTGCGAACGATGAAGTTGAGCAGATCGAAGGCATCGGGCGTAGCGGACTGCGCATTCTCGTCGTTGGACACGATACCCCGGCAGGTATCCGACGAGACCACCTCGTACTTGCCGAAGTGTGTACGGGCAAACGTGCTCTTCCCGGACCCCGATGGGCCGACCAGCAAAATCAACGAGCGTTCGGGTACACTAATCTCCATAGGTGAAAATCGCCATTTGTGAGGGAGCGCCGTAGGTTTCGTCTACGGGTCCGATCGGTTCGATCCTAGATTGATACTGAAATTCGGAGTTGATTTTTTCGGTCCACCTTCGGAACTCGTCACGGCTCCACTCGAAGCGGTGATCAGTGTGTCGCATCGTTCCGGCTTCCATTCGGTCGAAGAGGGCATTGTAATCGGCGTTCGGGGTGGTGACTACCACGGTGGCCGGCCGAGCACAGCCGAAGACCACGCGTTCGAAAGCCTGCAGCCGGTTCTCGTCCAGGTGCTCGATCACCTCTACTACCGCGGCGGCGTCGAACCCATTCATGCGTTGATCCCGGTAGGTTAGTGCCCCCTGCCAGAGTTTGAGGCGCTCCCGCTGTTTGGGCGGTAAGTCCTCGTAGTTCAGACGGTTCATCGCTTTGGTGAGCTCCCCGTAGGAAACATCCATGCCTTCGATGCGGTGGAACTGGCGCGCCTTCAGGAGTAGGCGCAGGAGTTTTCCTTCTCCGCAGCCGAGGTCCAGGACACTTTCGGCACCACTCTGCCGCAGCGCGGATACCACGGCCTGCAATCGTTGGTCGTGAAGACTTCGGCTGGTGGGCTTCCGATCCGTTTCCTCTTTTAGGGAGCCCTCCTCCCCATCCCACTCGGACAGTACCTGCTTAGTCAGCGACCGGAAGCCCAACAGGTAGCGCTAGGTAATTTCTTCGCGTGCCGGGTGCTGTTCTAGCCACCCTCCCCCCTTAGCCAATAATTTAGCTACTTCGTTTTCGCTGACGTAGTAGTGCTTATCACGGTCCAGCGCGGGGATTAGTACGTACAGATGTGCCAGCAGCGACTGCAATGTCACCTCCCCAGATATCTTCACGGTGTAGTACGAACTCATTCCCCAATCCGGGTAGGTAGAATCCAGTAGGTGAGGCGTAATATCGAGTTGGTAGCCCAGCGGCTCAAACCAATTACGTAGCAGGACCTCCCCACCACCCGGCGCACTTATAACCGAAAGAGTAGCCCTGAGCGGGATGGCTCGATCGACCAGGTCGGGCCGATTGTTACAGGTTCCGTTCAGTGCGGAAGAGAACGCTTTTGCCAGCGCGACGGAAAGAAAAGAGGAGCCCACATAGGGTCGATCGTTCACGTACTGCGCCAGACTGAATCCATGTTTGCCATCGTGCCGGGTATTCCGGACCATATCGATCGGGTCCATATCGAGCAGCAAGGCCACCGTAGTCCGCTCCGGACTGCTTTCTGGGTAAAATACATGCGCCTTTCCGATAGATAGATTGACCGTTTGAAATCGGTCCGGGTGCTTATGCAGCAGAAACCCAAGATCGGTGGCCGGGTAGTGGGTAGTGGTTATCGTAAGCAACATATGGGCGGCGTAGCGCGGGATTTGGACTATTAGGCGAGACAAATCGTTCTCAAAGCGAGAACCACGTATATCCAGGATAACGGCCGCCGCGTGCTCATAAGTTGCACCACCTGCGTTTTATACCTATTCAACCCCCATAGCAGTACCAAAACATAACCTAGGAAGCCCCATTATACAAGTAACCAGAACAGAAAACCGACAACTATAACCGACAACCAAAATCCCCCCATGTCCAAGCGCAAGATTTTCGATTTCCTACGCGACCTGTCCGACAATAATTCCAAGCAATGGATGGACGCCCACCGCGATCGCTACGAGGAAGCGAAAGCAATCTGGATCGGAGAATGTAATCGGATACTGGAAAAGCTGGCTTCCCAAGATGACTTCTACCGGGACATTGAACCGAAGGATACCATCGAGCGGATCAACAACAACCTGCTTTATCACCCGGAGCGGCCGACCTACAAGAACAACTTCGGCTTCGCCCCGGGAGAGCAGAAGGGTTCGGGACTGTACGTATACGTATCGCCGCCCTATTCCTTCATTGCCGGGGGCGTGCACAATCCGGATAATGGGATGCTGAAAAAGATCCGGGCCCGTATCGATGAAGATGGCGACAAACTACAGGGTATCCTGGCCGATAAAAGCTTTCAAGACTACTTCGACGGCGGTCTCGAAGAAGATCCGAAAATGTTGAAGACCAGCCCCAAGGGCTACTCCGGTGATCACGAATACATCGACCTGCTGCGTCGGAAGAATTTCACCATATCCCGCCGGATCACCCAGGAGGACGTGATCGGTGATGATTTTCCAAAAGTGGTAGCCGAAGCGTACTCAGAAATGCGACCGCTGCTCCTATACATGCGGGAGGCGCTGGCTTGAAAGCGATGCGGCCGTGACCGCCAGCGTGGTGGACACCCTACCTGCGCTCCGGCGCAAGTACCTCCTTACTTCCCAATCGGGGCCGGTCCTTCCGGTACCATGGGTACGTGCTCATAATCTCCCAGATCCTCCTCGAATTCCGTTCGGATGCGCTGGCGCAGGTCCGCGTCTTCGTAGAGATCGACCATCGTGCGAGCCAGGGCCTCGGCGGCAAACGCCATGCCCTTGTGGCCAATGCTCATGCCGCCACAGGCGACTACGGCCCAGCTGTGCCAGGGGGTACCGTTCGGTGCGGTCGTAGCCCGCAGCCTGATCACGGGCACGACGTAGCTGACATCGCCCACGTCCGTAGAGCCGCCACTGGCAACCTCCTGCGTTTCCTCCAACGGTTCGATCTTGCTGACCAGGCCGATCTCCGGTTTCTTCACGGCCTGCTGAATGCCCCGGGCAAATTCCTGCTCCGCTTCGGTGTACTCGATCGGCCCCATAGCTTCCAGGTTCCGTTGGAGCACCTCGGCTCCGGTACGGTTGACCATTACCTCATGAATACCGGAAACCAGGTTGATTTCGTACTCCACGTTCGCCATCAGCGCGGCTCCCTCGGCAATGCGTTTGATTTGGTCGTAGACCGGCTGAACCCCTTCGAAGTTGGCATCGCGGACACGCGTCCAGATGCGGGCGTAATCCGGTACCACGTTGACGACTTCGCCGGCTACCTCGATATCGTAGTGGATGCGGACGCTGGGTTTGACATGCTCCCGGTAGTAATTGATGCCCGTGGTGTATAGCTCCAGTCCGTCGGAGGCATCGCGACCGTTCCAGGGGTCACCGGCGGCGTGGGCAGCCTGACCGTGGAACTCGACGATGAAGTCTACCAGGGCCAGTCCGGTCTGAACGCCGGTTTTCGTCTCGTCGGAGGGGTGCCAGTCCATGACGATGTCCACATCCTCGAAGGCGCCGGCCCGGATCATCCACAACTTTCCGAAGTACCGCTCTTCGGCGGGGGTACCGTAGAACCGGATCGTCCCCTGCAATTCCCCCGCTTCAATCAATTGCTTGATGGCCGTGGCGGCACCGAGGCTGGCCGTTCCGAAGAGGTTATGCCCGCAACCGTGCCCGGCTGCACCCTCGTGGAGGGGTTGCTTGTGTGGCACCGTGGCCTGACTCAGTCCCGGCAGGGCATCAAATTCCCCCAGAATGCCGATTATGGGTTTACCGCTGCCGTACTCCGCGGTGAAGGCGGTCGGTATGCCGCCGATGTTTTCCTCAATCGTGAAGCCATTCGCCCGGGCGTATTCCATTAGTGCTTCCGCCGACTGGCTTTCCTGGAAGGCTACTTCCTCGTAGGACCAGATCTTATCGCTCAGTTCGGTCAGATTGGGGAACTGTTCTTCGATGCTTGCTTGTACGGCTACTTTTAGGTCACCTTGGGCAATTAGTGTAGCAGGTAGGCCTGGGATGACGAATTCGAAGAGCAGGCAACTGATAAGGAGTAGGTAGCGGTGGGCCATATGCGATATTTTGTGATACAATGTACGCATTGGGAAGGGGTAGCGCAACCGGAGGTTGCTTCGTCCTGTCGCGGTCGGAGACCGCATTGTACTAGCGCGGCCGGAAGTCGCATCCTACTCGTCAGATCGTCCCGGCCTACCCCAAACGGAGAAAGCCCCACCGCTGCTGTAGCGATGAGGCTTTCATAAAATTGGCGGCGACCTACTCTCCCGGGGTAAACCCAAGTACCATC
>NZ_PTJC01000005.1 GCF_002934605.1 Neolewinella xylanilytica | reverse complement strand
CTTTTGTTCGCCTTGCTTCCAAAGCGGCTGCAAAAGTACAGCAAGTTTTTTAACCGTGCAACTGTTTGGGAAAATTTCTTTTCGAAAACATCCGCCCAAGCTAAAATCATCCGCCGCTCGTTCGCGGGGGCCGCAAAGGTACGATCATCAACTCCACTCCTGCAACTGTTTCAAAAGATATTTTCGAAATCGTTTCGGAGGAACGTTGCTTCCGGTGATCCTCTCCTGCCGGGGCCGTTGCCTTCGACAATTCGGGGGAATCCGTAGTCCGGAAGAAATACCGACGCCTTTACAAGAATCGGTGTTGATCGCGCACTTTTCATATGCGGGATGGCAAAGATAAGGCGCCCCGAGGAACTCCTGCAAGCGGATGGTTACTTTTTTGTCCAGACTTTTATCGATTATTCGATTGATGGCTGCAGCTGCCTGGCCGGACCTTTGTGGGTGCTCGTCCAGACACTTGCAGGTCCTATGGACATTCCAAAGTCTCGTGCTTTCCCCGGGCACGATGATCTAGCACCTCGGCGTGTCGTCGAGCATAGAGCGGGCGTCCTGCGAGGGTGCGGTACGGAACCTAGCACCCTGGAGTGTCGCCTGGCGGTAGCGTACCCGGATTATTCCGGAACATACTCCTCCTGCGCCCCGGCGCAATAGAGCGGCTCCCCTACCCTGCCCGTAAAGCCGAAAACAGTAACCTATATATAAGGACGTAAAAAAGCCCGGCCCCTCAGTGTGAGGAGCCGGGCGAAAAGGTGGGTTCCAAAGGGAACCTGAGCTGATTTAACCTTCTTGTAGGTCTTTGGAAAGGGAAAAGAAGGTCAGATCGTGTCGTCTAGTTGGAGACGGGCTTCACCGTTTTCACGATACGGGCCGCGACCTTATACGGATCGGCGGCGCTGTTCGGCCGACGGTCTTCCAGCCAGCCTTTCCAGCCGCGCTCTACCGTAGCAATGGGGATCCGGATGGAGGCGCCGCGATCGGAGATACCGAAGCTGAACTCATGGATGCTCTGGGTCTCGTGCTTACCGGTGAGGCGGAGGTGGTTGTCGTGACCGTAAACGGCGATGTGCTCCTTGGTGTACGGACGGAAGGCCTCGCATACTTTCTCGTAGTCCGCCCGGTTACCGCTGTCGCGCAGGAAGGAGTTGGAGAAGTTTGCGTGCATACCCGAGCCGTTCCAGTCGCCCTTCAGCGGTTTGCAGTGGTACTCGACGTATACACCGTAGGCTTCGGCCGTACGCTCCAGGAGGAAGCGGGCCATCCAGATCTGGTCGCCGGCCTCTTTGGCACCCTTGGCGAAGGTTTGGAATTCCCACTGCCCGGGAGCGACTTCAGCGTTGATGCCTTCTACCGTCAGTCCGGCATCGAGGCAGGCATCGAGGTGCTCCTCAATGATCTCCCGGCCGAAGGCGTTGCGGGCACCCACCGAGCAGTAGTACTGGCCCTGGGGGGGCGGGTTGCTACCGTCGGCGGGGAAGCCGAGGGGCTTATCCGTCTCCACGTCCATGAGGAAGTATTCCTGCTCGAAGCCGAACCAGAAATCCTGGTCTTCGTCGTCGATCGTGGCGCGTGCGTTGGTGGGGTGCGGGGTGCCGTCGGGGTTGAGGACTTCGTTGAGAACGATGAAGCCGTTTTTGCGAACAGGGTCGGTCACGATCATGACTGGCTTGAGAAGACAGTCGGAGCTGCCGCCTTCGGCCTGCTGGGTGCTCGATCCGTCGAAGGACCACATCGGGCAGTCCTCCAGCTTGCCGCTGAAGTCGGACTCGATGCGGGTTTTGCAGCGCAGCGTCTGCATGGGCTCGTTACCGTCGAGCCATACGTACTGTAGCTTGTGTTTAGTAGCCATAGATTATGTTGGGTTAAATCAGAAGGTTAAGAAATGAAGTTCTTTTGCGGCGGGGCGCAGGTGACCAGCCTTACCGGAAAGCCGTGCAACGCGTCACCCGGCCGCATGTTTTTGGGATTAGAAGGAGTATATCGCGGCCAGGATGAAAGAAGCCACGCTGTCATCTTCATCGGTGCCTCCGAAGTCGATGATGCCACCACTGTAAGTAGTGGCGAAATCGCTGCCCGAGTCCAGGCGGAATTCGGGTATGATGCGGAGGTCACCTACCGTGATGTTACCAGTAGCGGTAAGCGCGGTTACGCTGCGTCCGTCCAGGCTGATGCTTTCCGGTACTGCTTCCTGGAAGTATTCACCACGCAGGGAAAGATCAAATCCGTCGGTGATGCCGATGGTGGAATATAAGGCTACACCGGTAAAGCCGTCGGAATCACCTACGGTTCCCTCGTTGACGAAGTTCTGAGTGCTCTTATTCGTGGCGTTGATCCCGAACATCAGGCTCTCGCTGGCCTCGAAGGTGGCCGTCAGGTCGATCTGGAAGGTGGTCGCGTCTTCGTCGTTGATGATGTCCTTTTCGTCCGTTCCGTAAAGGAAGTTCAAATAGGCGGCCAATCCACCCGCCTCGGCGCTCAGCTGGGCGCCGTAGTAGTAGCCCGGGTCGTTGAACCGGCTGTCGGTATTATTGAAAACACCCAGCATCGCACCGAAACCTTCGGTGATGGCAAAGTCCGCTTTCAGTCCGGTGTGAAAGAAGGGGCCGTAGCTGAACATGTAGCTGGTGCTGTAATTCATGTTGGCCGGGGCATCGATGACCTCATAACCTACGAAAGTTCCGAATTGACCGAAGGTGAAGGTCAATGCATCGCTTGGTGAGTAGGTAACGAATAGCTGTTGAAGGTTGGGGATGTAGTAACCGGCACGATCTTGGTCGCCGCCTAAGTTAGCATCGTTAGCTCGCGGGCCAAATCCAATTTGTCCTACGAATCCGACTTTACCTAAGGACTTTTCGGCCAGCAGATTCACGTTACCGACGCTGAATCCGTTGGTTTCGGGCGTGAAGCTCGTAGGAAAGCCAAGATCGCTTCCGGGCTCGTCATCCGTGTTGTCCGTAAATACATTCTGGAAGTAGGCATCCACATAGCCGCTGAGCTGGAAGCTGGCTTCCTCCTCCTCTTCTTCTTCCTCAATGATCAGGACATCAACGTCCTGAGCGATCAGTTGGGGACCGAAGAAAAGGAGCAAAGCAAAAAGGGAAAGTTGATAAGTTTTCATATACCTAGTTGTTGGGGAAAGTGAGAGGGGGGAGTACGGGAGTACTTTAGTCGGGTAGTCTTTTAGTGTTTAGTCTTTTAGTCGGGTAGTCTTTTAGTTGGGTAGTCTTTTAGTCTTTTAGTCGGCTTGCCTCGGGCTGGTAGTACGGTGGTCTTCCGGCGACAGGGCCTGGAGACTACCGTACTACACAGCTAAGGCGTAGCTGAAGCGACTACCGTACTACTTACCGTACGACCGTGCTACCGGAGTCCGTGAGCTGGAAGACGCCATCCTCCTTGGTGAGGCTGTAGGCGTGCATGTCGTGCTCGCCGAGGTCGAGACCGCGAATCTCTTCCTCTTCGTCTACCCGGATACCCATGGTGGCCTTCAGGATGCTGAAGAGGGCGAAGCTCGTAGCAAAGGAGAAAAGACCGACGCTGAGCGTACCGATCAGCTGGGTGACGAGCTGGCCCATACCGGCGCTGGCACCGAAGATGCCGACGGCGAGGGTACCCCAGATGCCGCAGACACCGTGTACGGAAGTGGCGCCGACGGGGTCGTCCAGGCGAAGGGTCTTATCGAAGAAGACAATACTCAGGGGAATGATGATACCAGCAATCATACCGATCAGGATGGCTTCTCCACCGCTCATGAGGTCAGCGCCGGCGGTGATGCCGACCAGGCCTCCGAGAATACCGTTGAGTACCATCGAAAGATCGTAGGACTTAAAGAGGATGTAGCCCATGAAGAAGGCGGCTACCCCACCCGCGGCGGCGGCCAGCGAAGTGGTGACGAATACGAGGCTGACCCCGTTGGCGTCGGCACTCAGCACCGATCCGCCGTTAAAGCCGTACCAGCCGAACCAGAGGAGAAATACGCCGATGGCGGCTAGGGGCATGCTGTGACCGGGGATCGCGGTAACGGTTCCGTCGGCGCGGTACTTACCCCGACGGGCTCCGAGGAGAATCACCGCGGCCAGGGCGGCAAAACCACCGGCGGCGTGTACGAGGGTAGAGCCGGCGAAGTCATAAAAGCCCATTTCGGAGAGCCAGCCACCGCCCCAGTGCCACATGCCCGTGATGGGGTAGCTGATGGCGACGAACAGCGTAGCGAAGATCAGGAAGGGAACCAGCTTGACGCGTTCGGCGACGGCACCGGAAACGATGGTCGCACAAGTAGCGGCAAACATGGCCTGAAAAATGAAGTCAGCGTAGCCGGTGTAGGTGGCCCCACCTTCGGCGGCGGCGGCGTACTGAACGACACCGTCCACTTCGGGGATGGCCCCCGCGGCCCAGTCCATGACGCCGAAGGCGCCGATGAAGCCGCCGGCGTAATCGTCACCGGGATACATGAGGTTGTAGCCGATGAAAAAGTAGGTCAATAACCCGATGCTGATAATCATCGAGTTCTTAAAGAGGATATTCACGACGTTCTTGCGCTGAACGAAGCCGGCTTCGAGGCTGGCGAAACCTAGGTGCATAATGAAGACCAAACAGGTCGCCACCAGGATCCAAAGGTTGTTTACGGTAAACATTGCTTCCATAGCAGTGAGATTCTTTAGTTGAAAGATGAGGGGTGGGGTCTTACCTGGGTAAAGCCGAGGTAGCGGGGGCAAAACGGAATGGAATAGCAGTGGCGCGAATGGTTAAATCGGCCCGGTGCGGCTGCTTAGATGGCGCTTTCGTTCTCTTCGCCGGTGCGAATACGGACGATGCGATCCAAATCGTAAACGATGATCTTACCGTCACCTACCTTGCTGGTACGACCAGCGGATACGATGGCTTCGACGATGGCGTCTACTTTCGTGATGGGCGCGATAATATCGAGCTGGAGGCGGGCGATGTAATCGGCGTCATAAACGCTGCCCCGGTAAGTGAGCTGCTCGCCCCGCTGCAAGCCAAAACCCTTAACTTCAGTAAGTGTAAAAAAATTAACGTCGATGGCCGCTAGGGCATCACGAATGCTTTCAAAGCGGGAAAGGCGGATGATAGCTTCAATCTTCTTCATAGAAGTAATTATCTTTGGGATGCTCCGTGGTTAGCTGGAGGCCCCCGAAAAGAGGTGAACTGAGAAGTCTATCTGGTTAAAGGGCTCTTACGAAGTTCGAACGTCTCCTTGCTTCGTTGAAACAAAGATGACGTTCTGCCCACCAGCCCGCGCAGCGAACTAATATTCTCTTTTGTGACGCCTAAAATGGGCACACAAATCGTTAGTAGCTGATTTACAATAATTTAACTCACCTCGCTTACCTATGGCAACGGCCGTAAAAGACCAGCTCTGGCGACTCATAAAGTCGCTGAATAAGGCCGAAAAACGTAATTTCAAGTTATACGCCACCCGGGCCGGGGCTACCACAGACAACAAATTCATCCAACTTTTCGATGTACTCGACCGCCTGGAGGGACCCGATGACAACGTTGTCACCACCCGCCTGCGGCTGTCTCCCGGGCAGTATTCCAACCTGAAGCGCCATTTGTACCAGCAAGTGCTGACCAGTTTGCGGCTCATTTACATCAACAAAGAGATCGACATCGAGCTACGAGAGCAGATTGATTTCAGCCACATCCTCTACGGTAAGGGCTTGTACCTGGATGCGTTGCGTTCGCTGGAAAGGGCCAAGAGCCGGGCCGTGGAGCATAACCGGGACGTCCTCCACCTGGAGATTCTGGAGTTCCAAAAACTGATCGAGTCGCGCCATATTACGCTCTCCCGGCAGGTAGACAATAAGATGGACCTGCTGCTGAATGAATCGGCGGAGCGGAGCTATAGCGTGTTGAATACCAGCGAGCTGTTCAATCTCAACATCCAGATTCACGGCCGCTACATCGAAACCGGGCACAGTCGGTCGGAAAAGGACCGGCTGGAAAACAAGGAATTTTGGGACAGTATACAGACCCACCGCTTCGATCGGGAGACCGTCGGCAGCACCTTCCACCAGAAGATCAATCGCTTTCAGGCGTCCATGTGGTACCACTACATCCAGCTGAATTTCGAGGATGCACTGGAATCGGCCATGAACGCCCTGATGCTTTTTCACCTCAGTACCCATATGACGGTGAAGGATCCGGACCTTTATCTGCGCTGTCTGTACTACGTTTCGGTTTTCGCCTATCTCTGTGGGGATGAGAAGCGGATGCAGCGGTACCTCTCCGTGACCCAACGCTTTTTGGCAGACGAGCAAATCCAACTAAACGAAAACAGTCAGTTGATCGGTCAGGTATACGTGGGCTTGATGCAGCTTAATACATTATTCGCAACGGGGAAATGGGAAGCGGCAAAGACCTACTGCGACGATCTCCGTGCCCGGTACGCTAACCGGGAATTCGTCCCGACTGACCACCGGTGGGGGCAGTTTCTCTATAAATTTGCCGCTACGGCTTTCATCCGCAAACAGTACGCGGAAGCGCTGGATTACCTCAACGAGATCATCAACATGAAAACGGGTATACTTCGGGAGGACCTCCTCCTGAATACCCGACTGCTGCACCTACTTTGCCACTACGAACTGGGGAACCGGGCCCTGGTAGATTACCACCTCACCAACTTCAAACGGCAGATGCGGCGCAGTGCGGAAACCGCAGCGATCCATCATCTCTGCGCTTCCGCCCTACGGAAATTGATCAAGAGCGTAACGGCCGAACACCCCCCCATTTTCGAAGCCCTCGACCGGGATTTACGCGTGGTGGCTAGCAACGACCCATTCGAGCATAAGGCGTTGCTTTACCTCGACCTTACTCACTGGGTACGACAGCATCTAGGGCAGCGGGCATCTGACCGGCAGCGTAGCTCCGGGCCAGCCTTGCCTTACGGTGTTTCACCATCAGCTCCACCCGCTTAAGCTGGGCGTCGATGTAGCTGACTTCCCGGGTATTGACCAGGAAGAGCGAGCTTTCCCCGCCCCGAAACAGCGTACGTTCTCCGGCGAGTAACACCCCGTAGTCTTCGGCATTGCGCACCGCCAAATCGTACTGTTCGGCCGTAGCGATGACTTCGTTGGTAGCCGCCGCTATTTTGGCATCGATATCGGCAATCTTATCGCTTAGCTCGAGTTGGGTCTCACTAAGCTTGACACGGGTCAGGGCCAGTTTACCCCTTTCCTTGCGGAGGAGTAGAGGCTGACTGAAGGTGACCCCCCATTTATAGTTGTTGTTGGTAATTTCCTCGAGGGGGTCGTTGGCTCCACCGGCCAGGAGGGCATTGTACTTTACGTCTACCCGGGGCTTGAGGTACTCGCGTTGCAACCGTTCGTCAATTTCCAGGTCGGAAATTTTCAACCGCGTCCTGGCGAGCAGGGGGTTTTCACCGTTAAGGTCTGCGGCGAAAATCGGTGCAA
Organism: Neolewinella xylanilytica; assembly: GCF_002934605.1. GTDB lineage: Bacteria > Bacteroidota > Bacteroidia > Chitinophagales > Saprospiraceae > Neolewinella > Neolewinella xylanilytica. The sequence continues at coordinate 2,410,753 of NZ_PTJC01000005.1, read as the reverse complement.
CGATCACTTCATCGGGTGGCAGGGCCCGGGTATCCGCTTCCAGCTCCACCGGCACTACCCCATCGATCCAGAGGTAAGCGTTGATGCGGGCGCGGGCGTTGGCTAGGTCGAGCAACGCGGTCTCCCGGCCCAACTGACGGTTTTGCACCAGGATGCGGGCCTCCAGCGTGTCGATGGCCGGACGGTTGCCGGTACGTGCTTCCGCAGCTACCGCTTCGTAGCGCTGTCTGGCTACATCCAGGGCATCGGTGTATACTTCCAGGGCGGCCAGGGCCCCTGCCCAGTTCCAGTAGACGGTACCGGCCGAGTAAATAAGGTCGTTTAACAGGATTTGCCGTTCGGCTACCGTAGCTTGTTGGTACACCCTGGCTCGTTGCAGTTCAGCTCGGCGTTCGTCAAACAACAGCCCCTGCCCGAGCGAGGCCGTCAACCCCGCGGCGTACAGCCCGGATGAGGGAACGTTGTGTTCCGGATTAAGGTAGTAGCCGTCGTTGCGTTCGTAGGCGGCGTTGAGTTCGATACCAAACCAGGTGGGCACCTTGACGCCACCCTCTATAACGCTGTAATATTGGGTGCCCTGAAAATACTTCTGGCTGAGGTCACCGTAAAGCTTAGGGTCGAAGTTGCCGCGGGCGGTCCGCATAACTGCTTCCGCTCGCGCCCGCTGTAGATCGGCCCGGACGGCTAGGGGATGGTGTTCGGCCACCAGCAACAGAAAGGCATCTTCCGTTAGTACCACCGGCAGGTCTTGCGATCGTCCAACGCTACCGGCCAGGAACAAACTCAGAAAAACAACTAATCGCAGAGCTATCATTTCGGCACCTTGATTTTGGGGGGAGCGGGCGGAGTTGCGCCGGGAGGGGCGTAGAGGTCAGGCGGGAACCCGTTGATCTGCCGCCATATCTCGTACCAGATCGGGACGTTTTTGAGCAGGATCAGGGCGCTCGCACCCGACCCGACCCGCAGGGCCTCGGGCCAATCCCGCTCATCGGGATCGGGGGCGATCATCAGCCGGTACATTCCGGTGGTGGTACTCGCCCGGTCGATGGCCACAATTTCTCCCCGGTAGGTACCGTAGCTCGTATTCGGCCAGCCGGAGAAAACGATGGCGGGCCATCCGTCGAACTGGATATTCACCTCTTGCCCGATATTCATGAGCGGCAGATCGAGGGGTTCGACGTACAGTTCCACGGCCAGCTGGTAATCGGCGGGCACGATCGTTAGAATTTCTTCTCCCGTGGAAAGCGTCTCCCCAATACCGGCCGACATAATCTGCGTAACGTATCCCGCCTGCGGGGCCCGAACGTAATACAGGTCGGTACGCCGCTCGTAATTGCTGTACTGACTCTGCAGGGAGGTTAGCCCTGCCTCCGCATCGAATTGTCCGGACATGGCAGTAAAGCGTTCGGAACTCGCTTTGGCCAAGTCATCCTGTAGTTTGGCCTGGATGGCATTCAACTCAACGCGGGCATTGATTACCTCGTTGCGGGAGGCTAATAGCTTATTCTCGGCGCTGTTTAACTGGGCCTGGGCACGCTGGTACGTCACCCTGCGGTTCTCCAGTTCGGTAAGGGATTTTAACCCCTGATCGTAGAGTTCCTGGAACCGTTCGAACTGTTCTTCGGCCACTTCCGCATTCAGTCGAGCGGCAATGAGATCCATGCTGTCGCTGGCTACCGTCAGTCGTGCCCGTTGCAGGTTATTCACCGACTGCTCGGTACGCAGGCGGCCCGACTCCCTCATGGCCTGCATCTGGTTGGCGAGGGCATCGATCTTCGATTCGTAAGACTGTAACGACATTTCCCGGGCACGGATTTGTGACTGCGTCCGGTCGAGGAGGCTGGTATCAAAGTAGGCATCCTTCGTTTCCGACAACCACAGAAGGGTATCGCCCGCTTCGACGTAGTCTCCTTCCCGGACGTACCACTGCCGGATTTGTCCGCCGATCACCGTCTGGATACCCTGCGGACGCTGGTTGGGTTGCAGCGTGGTGACCTGCCCCGTGGAGCGAACGTTCTGGGTCCAGGGGAGAAACATGGCAATGACGAACAGGATTGAAAATATAGTCAGTAGCCTGAGCAGCACCCGGCCGGCGTGGCGGTTCTCTACAAACTGCAACGAGGAGAGTCGGCTACGGTCCACGTGGCGGGTTACGGAGTTAAGCGAAATGTTTAGCATACTAAGCTTGGGTTTCCAGGGTAGACTGGGTTATGGTTCCATCCTCCATATGTAACAAGCGGTGGCAGCAATTTCCGAGATAATCGGTGCTGCTCACGGCGATCATCGTCCAGGGATGAACGGGATCGATCAGGAAGTCGATAATTTGCTGGCGGATTTGGGCGTCGATCGGGTCGAACACGTTCTCCAGCAGTAATAAGCGGGGTTTGTCGGCAATCGCGCGGGCTAAAAGCAACCGTTGGACGATACTGCGCGGCAGTTTATCACCGGTAGGATCAAGCTTGGTTTCGTACCCCTTCGGCATGCTCTGGATCGCTTCGGTAAGCCCCAGGTTTTTGACGGCCCACTTTACGTTTTCGAAGGTGGCCGCTTCCCGCCCCATGGCAATATTTTCCAGGACGGAGCCTTCGAACAGCTCCCCGTTCATGAAGCAGGCACCAATGACCGAATGCAGCGCCTCGAGACTCAGGTTTCCCTTGGGCAGGTGATCGTAAGCGACGGAACCCCGTTGTGCATCGTACAGCCCGGCAATAACGTATAGAAGCGTACTCTTTCCCGATCCGTTCGGTCCGGTAACCAGTACCCGTTCACCCGCGGGAACTTCCAGCGTTAAATCCCGAAGAACGGAGCGTGTCTTATTCGGATACGTGAAGGATACCCCCGTCAGCTGGACGGAAAGTCCTTCCGTTCCTGCGGTCAGCTCGGCGTTTGTATCCTCCTGTATCTGATCCAGCTCCAGATCCGTGACCTGACCGATCTTTTCGAGGCCGGTGAGCACGTCGTAGATCGTTTCCAGACTCAGGATCAATTTCTCCACCGAAGCCATGACGAACAGAATGATGATCTCGGCCGCTACGAATTGGCCGATGTTCATTCGCTGTTGCATGACGAGTAAACCGCCGATCGCGAGTAAGCCGAGGGCTACGATGACTTTGAAGACCACCATCAGCGAATACTGCCGGAGCAGAATCGTGAAGTGGCTTTCCCGGGCCCCCAGGTAGCTGTCCACGTGCCGGTTCATGCGTTGGAGCGCCATGTCCGATTTGCCGGCTAGCTTAAAGGTGCTCGAAGTTCGCGCTAGTTCTTCCAACCAGTGGACGGCGGCGTATTTATGCTTGGATTCTTTCAGGCTGGTTTCCAGACCGCTCTTGGCGGTAAAAACAAAGATGAGTACCACCAGTATCACCAGAATCACCCCGAAGAGGATGAAAAACGGATGGTAAACGGATAACAGCATCAGTCCGAGCACCACCTGCAAGCTAGCAACCGAAAAATCGATCAGAATTTTTGACAGCCCTTTCTGCACGGTCAGGACGTCAAAAAAGCGGTTCATCAGTTCCGGCCCGTAGTGATTGTAGAGCACCTCCGTTCGGATCTTCGGAATACGATAGGCAAATTCGAAGGCCGCCCGACTAAAGATCTTCTGCTGGAGATTTTCTACCACGCGAAGCTGCTGAATTTGCAGCACCCCTACGATGGCAATCCCGAACACCACCAAACCGACGAGCACCATCCAGGCCGTGCTCACCCGCCCCCCCATGATGAGGTTGATGATGGCTTGAATACCCAGTGGCAACGACAGATTGACTATACCCGCGAAGAAGGCATAGATCCAGACATTCTTAACCTCGTCCCGATCTGGCCGCAGTAACCGCCAGAAGCGTTGCAACGGCGAAAGTTGATTTTCGGATCCCGTCATGGTAAGTGATACTTAGCGAATGGCGCGAAAGGCCATTTGGGTGAAAAAGCAGACCACGGAATCTTCTCCCTGATGATTATCGGTGATCAACGGCAAATGTTCGGCGAAAAAGCGCTGCAGGTGAGCTCCCTCGATAATGGTACTCACCAGCATGTGGGGATAGGGGAATTCCGGATTGAGTTCTAAAATAATTCCGCTGACCCGCTGGATCAACTGTTTGTAATAGCTAAACGCCCCAACCTCGTTCTCATCATCCACGTGCCGGGTCAAATACACTTTCAGACTTTCGGCAACTACGATGCGGTTGAGCTTAATCTCGTTGATGTGGCTGAAATTGCTGTCCTCGGCAATTTCCTCCGTGAGCAACTTGATCGCCCGCCGGAGACGGTCCTCGGCACTGTCAATGTTGGCCAGCGCAAAGGCCATGCGGTACTCCATCCATCCCCAGTACCACATGACCAGATAGACCAGGAGTTTATGCTTGTTCTCGAAATAGCGGTATACCGATGCTTCGGTGGTGCCCACCCGCTGGCTCAACTTGCGGAAGGTAAAATTCTCCAGGCCAAGCTCGACCAACAGATCGATGCTTCCCGATACGATCCGTCTGCCCAGATCGCTGGTTTCCGGATCCTTTAAGTAGAGCTTGTCCGAAACGGCAATGCTGATTTTACCGGCAAGATTTTTCAACTGAATAGTATTACTATTGATAATGCTCGACTAACTATTGAAACTACCAAAGGGTTGTGCATACAAGTAAAATTTATTTTCCCGTTCTTAGGGAATCGTATTGTATCCGCCTATTACTTCCCAACGCCTATGCCACGCTTCACCACGGGTCTCCCCTTTTTTCTCGTCGCCGCTAGCATTCTCCTAGCCGGCTACTCTTCCGGTCCCGCTAGCTCGGAAGGAGCCGGCTTTACGGGCGCGCCCAGCGCGGGAGGGGGAACCGAGGGCATTTGCGCCAACTGTCATTTCTCGGGCGATTTCGGCTCGCCCCGCCTCCAGGCCACTTTCGCAGACATGCCCGGTAATGCCTACCGCCCCGGACAAACCTACACCGTCACGGTTTCCGTGCAGGCCGAAATGGGTACCCCTTCGGGCTACGGCTTTCAGGCTCAGTTTCTGGATCAAAACGATCCCATCCGTATGCCGGCCGGTACCCTGTCCGATCCCGATGACGTAACCCAAATTGCCACCACCAGTTCAGGACGCACCTACGCCGAGCACAAAGGAATCAATCCGGATAGCTTATTCACCTTCCACTGGACCGCTCCGGAGGCCGGAACCGGTCCCGTGTCTTTCTATCTGGCCGGTAATACGGTGAATCGCGCCGACGGGCAGCTGGGAGACAATGGTTCCCGGGAGCCGTTGCTGATCACCCTCTCCGAGGATACGTCAACCGGGCTTTTTCCCACCGCGCCCGATCGCCTGACTACTTCCGTTTCTCCCAATCCCACTTTCGATCAATCCCGCGTATCGTTCGCCGTCGAGCGAAGCGGGGCATACCGCTTTGACCTCGTAAGTGCCGACGGACGCCTGCTCACCTCCGCGACCAACTTCCTGGTTGCCGGGCCGCATTCCATTCCGGTGAACCTGGTGGCCCAGCCAGCCGGAATCTATTACTACCGCATTGCTGGATCGAACACCGCCGCAACCGTCAAAATTCACCGCCGGTAATCAGCTTATTGCAGCCCGTCTTGTAGGTCCGCCTGAATGTCGGCAACCGCTTCCAGTCCTACACTCATCCGGACTAAGCCATCGGTTATTCCAACCGCAGCCCGTTCTTCCGGGCTAAGCTTACTGTGAGTGGTGGTGGCCGGATGGGTAAGAATGGTCCGCGTGTCGCCGAGGTTACTGCTACGGGTACAGAGCTGGGCCTGGTTCAACAAGCGACTCGCCGCCGCGGCCCCACCTTTGAGCTCGAAGGTGACGATACCGCCACCGGCGCGCATCTGCTTACGGGCGAGGTCGTGCTGTGGGTGACTAGCCAGGAAAGGATAATGAACGCTTTCAACTCCCGGTTGGTCCACCAGCCACTCCGCCATCGTCATGGCCGACCGGCAGTGGGCGTCCATACGTATCGCCAGCGTTTCCAGGCTTTTAGAGATGACCCAGGCATTGAAGGGCGACATGGCCGGACCGGTGTGCCGGCAAAAGAAGATGACTTTTTCCATGATTTCGGCCCGGCCCAGAAGCAGACCGCCGAGCACCCTACCCTGTCCGTCCATCCACTTCGTAGCGGAATGGGTGATCAGATCCGCGCCATAGTCAGCCGGGCGCTGCAGATAGGGGGTAGCGAAACAGTTATCTACAATGAAGGTGATCCCATGCTTCCGGCAAAACGTTCCCGCCTGCTCGAGGTCAACTAGCTGTAGTCCCGGGTTGGATGGGGTCTCGGTAACGAACACCCTGGTACGATCGGTCACGGCATCCGCCCACGTTTCCGGCTGATCGGGTTCTACGTACGTATAGGTAACGCCCCATTTCGGCAGTATCTGGGATAATATCTGGTGGGTGCTTCCGAAGACCGCCCGCGTAGCCACGATGTGATCGCCCTGCTCCACCAGGGCAGCGAGGCTGGCGAATACCGCGGACATACCGGAAGCCGTAGCGAAGCCGGCTTCCGTACCTTCGAGGCTACAGGCCTTGGCAATGAGTTCGTCTACGTTCGGATTATTGTACCGGCTGTAAATGATCCCCTCACCCCGGCCGGCAAAGGTATCCGCCATGGCTTCAGCTGACGGAAACGTAAAGCTGCTGGTGAGGAACAGGGGCGTGCTGTGCTCCCGGTACTCGGTAGATGGCATTTGTTGCCGTATGGCGCGGGTCGAGGGGTGCTTTTCTTGCATCCGCAATATTACTACTTCTTACGGGTGGCTACGGTCATGTAAGTGTTTAAAGCCGTCCCGGTAAGCTCATCCGCCGAAGGCTCGCCTTTTAGTCGGAAATCGATATCGGTCTGGTAATCCGATGAATAGAAGGTGATCAACAAGCCGTCGGCGGTGCGTTCCACCGACCGTAGATTTACGTCGCTCCCGTTGACGTTGATGGTTCCCCCGAGTGCGTCATCCGCCGTTTCCGTGAGGGTGAGGATCCCCTTTACCGTACCGGCCGGAGTGTCCATGACGGTAAGATCCCAATCTCCGGCGTAACTGGCCTGAGCCGTTGCCGGGGCGGCGGGAGTTTCAGGGACGGGAGCGGTCCGGGGCGTAGCACACGCAGCGACCATTACCAGGAGTAAAAGGAGAGAAAAGGAACGCATACAGAAGGGTTTTACGATGAAGATACCGGACGGCGGGAAAATTCACCCTATCCTTCGGAGAAAGCGACGTCCATGGCCGCGCAGATCTTGGCTACGGCTTCCTGGATGTCCAGGTCGGTGTGGGCGCTGCTAACGAAACCCACCTCGTAGCCGGAGGGACCTAAATACACTCCGGTTTGGAGCAGCTCGTGGTGAATGGTCTTGAAGTAGGTCATATTGGCAGGGTCGATCTGATCGGCCCGCTCTATGCGCTCGTTTCCAAACGCCAACCAGAAGATGCTACCCACGTGGGGAACGTGAAGGGGATACCCCTTTTCCTTGGCGTAGCCTGTTATCCGGTCGGCCATCGCGGCCGTCCGCTCGGCGAGTCCTTCGTAGAAACCGGGCTCCAGACACAGTTCCAGCGCGGCGAGACCGGCCGCCATGGCTACCGGGTTGGCGGACAGGGTTCCGGCCTGGTAAACCGGTCCTACGGGCGCGATATAATCCATGATTTCCTTGCTGGCTGCGTAGGCGCCAACGGGGAATCCACCTCCGATGACCTTTCCGAAGGTGATGATGTCGGGCTGGACGTTGTACAGCCCGGCCGCGCCCTCGAAGCCGACGCGGAATCCGGAGATCACCTCGTCGAAGATCAACAGTACGTCGTGTTTCCAGGCTTTGATTCGCAGGCACTCCAGCCAGGATTTATCCTGGATCAGCAAGCCGTTGTTGGCCGGAATGGGCTCGACGATGATGCAGGCGATCTCGCCGGCATGCTCGGTGAGGGTACGTTCCAGCAGGTCGCGATCGCCGAGGGGCAGCACCAGCGTATCGCGCGCGACGCTTTCCGTCACACCGGCGGAGGAACTCGTACCCAAGGTGGCCAGCCCGGATCCCGCCTTCACCAGCAGGTTATCCACGTGGCCGTGGTAGCAACCGTCGAACTTGACGATCTTGTTTCTGCCCTTTACCCCGCGGGCCAGCCGCAGGGCGGACATGACGGCCTCCGTTCCGGAGCTAACGAAGCGAATGCGCTCCACGTACCGGTGGTTGTCGAGGATCAGTTTCCCCAGTTGATTGCCAAGCCGGTTGGGTGTACCAAAGCTCGTACCCTTCACGACCGTCTCGATCACCTTTTCCCGGATGTGGGGGTTATCGTGGCCATGGATCAGCGGCCCCCAGGAGCAACAAAAATCCAGGAAGCGATTTCCGTCTTCATCGGTCATGTGGCTGCCGTGACCTTCCCGGATGAAGAGGGGCGGGCCACTGACGCTGCGGAATGCCCGCACCGGTGAATTGACCCCGCCCGGAAAATACTCCTGGGCCTCGGCGAATAAATTGGCGGAGGTGTCTCGGGGGATGCGCTGCTCAAATGCCATAAGCTCTGGGATGAAATTTGCGCAATGTTAGCGCTTCTCCGCTCGGCGGGAGTCTGCCAGAAGTAAAGATGCCGGTTACCCCGTGGGCATTTCGTCCCGAATCGCGTTAGGCGGTATCAAGTGCCCGTCCTTTGGAGCTTGCAACTATATTGTTATACCTTACCGGTAGCTACCGGTATTTTCCCCAGTATTTGAGTTTATCCTACCTAACATATGTCAGCGCCCCATATTTTGCTGATTGAAGACGATCCCATGGAGGCCGATCTAGCCATCCGGACGTTAAAAAAATTCCTCCCGGAATTACTCGTTACTCACCTCGAAAATGGCGTGGCGTTGTCGGACTACCTTGCCAACGAACCGGACGAGCACATCCGCCTGGCAATCATGGACCTGCACATGCCCGGGATGGGGGGGCTGGATTTCCTGGAAAGCATCCGAGTACGGACCTCCCCCTTGGGCTTTCCCGTGGTAATATTCAGCTCATCGGAAGACAGGGATGAAATTACCCGGGCTTACGTCCTGGGAGCTTCCGGTTTCGTGACCAAACCCGTGGTGTTCTCCGATTACCGTACCGCCATCGAGCATATGCTTAACTTCTGGTTGCTGACGAACCGGCTAACGTGACCATCGCATCGCGTCGGTTTGTCTTTCATGTCAGCAAATTTCACTGCATCGGGTCCAGCCGCCCCGCGTAAGCTATATTACGCCCCTACCGGCAGTTGCCGTTAGGACTTATTTACACCAAACGATGCAAGGACTTTGGAGAAGACTTACTACGGCGGTCATATTCGTCGTGATCATGATTTCGGGCATGTATACCGGTCCCTATACGTTCAATGTCCTCTTTCTGGTCATTGCCGGCGGTTGTCTCTATGAGTTTTTCGGCATGACCCTCGACCGCCACACTCGCCGCGATCGCGTGCGCAAAGCCTTTGGCGTGGCCGTTGGCCTACTCCCCTTTTTCCTAGTCAGCTCCCTATCCCTCGGTTACGTCAGCGACCCGGCAACGTTTATCCAGTTGTCCAGCCTCCTGTTCGCTCCCTTCATCTTCACGGTGTTCATTTACGAGCTCTACAGCAATAGCCAGGAGCCCTTCGTCAACATCGCCTACATCATTCTCGGGCTGTTCTACATCGGCATCCCCTTCGCACTCGTTGACTTCATCGCCTTCGACGGGCGCACCTTTTACTACCGGATCGTCTTCGGCCTGCTGCTGCTCACCTGGGTCAACGACACGGGAGCCTATTTAGCGGGCAGCAAATTCGGCCGCACCCCGCTGTTCCCCCGTATTTCCCCGAATAAGACCTGGGAAGGCACCATCGGCGGCGCGCTTACCTGCGTGCTGTTCGGCTATTTTCTGCACTTGGTCTTCGACGAGATCAACCTGATCCAGTGGCTGGTACTCGCCATCATCGTGGCCGTATTCGGCGGCTTGGGCGACCTGGTGGAAAGCATGCTCAAACGCAGCGTCGGAGTCAAGGACAGCGGTAACCTGCTGCCCGGGCACGGCGGGCTGCTCGATCGCTTCGACGCCTTCATTTTCGTCATCCCCTTCGCCGCGGCCTATATCCTTTATCTCAGGTAACGGGGCGGGCGCCGGGGCGCGGGTGCGAAGTCAGACCGGAGCCACGAGACCCTGCTTCCGGCTAAACACCAGGTAAAGCACCCCGCAGAGTAGCCAGGCCGGCAGGGTTACGAACGACAGAAAAACGCCGAACTGGACGGAAATGAAGTAGAAGAGCCCGAAGCTGATCGCCCACGCCCAGAAGACGGCCGGATTGTAACCGCGACCGGTTTGGGTTTCGTAGTCCGGCAAGGTTCCCGCGCTCCGGCGCCCAAAAAAATGTTGGAAAACAATAACCGCGCCAACCGGTGCCAGTATGAAGCCGTAGAGTGCGACGAAGTCGAGCAGTTTCATGGCAAAGGCGGGAAAGAGTCCGGCCACGGTTGCCACGGCACCTGCGAGGACCACGCCCGTAGCGGCGCTCGCTTTTCGCCCGGGAAGAACGGTCTGAAAGGCGAGCCCGGCCCGGTAGATGGTGGGGTTAGCGGTGGTCCAGCCGGCCAGTACAACAGCGAGAATACCGAACCAGCCGATGGCATTGAAGGCTAAGGGGCCCGGCGCTACGGTAGGCGCATCGCCATTCGCAAGTACGGCCTGGGCCTCGGGCGTGCGCAGGTACACGGCATACAGTAGTGCGGCGGCGATCCAGGCCATGTAGTGACCTACGTACATACCGGCAGCCGTGGTCCAGCCAGCGCTGGGTTTGCGGGCGAAGCGGAAGACCGAAAGATCCGACATCCCGATGTGCATGGCAGCGTTAGCGAACCACGACCAGATGGCGACGTGCCAGAAGGTATACTTGATGTTGCCACCGATGGGATCGGACCCCTCCCCCCAGATATTCCAGAATTCCGAAAAACTTCCGATGCCGAGCTGAAACAGGGCTACGATGCCGGCGATGAGAAAGCCCAGGACGATGACCGGCGACATATAATTAGCCGCCTTCGCTACGGTATCGTAACCCCGGGCGGCTACCAGGGTGATGATGGCACCGAGGACGAGCACCACCGCCACGTAGGTGAAACTGGTCGGCATCGTATCGGTTAGCAGGGGCATTTCCATGTCGAGCGGCACCCCGACCGCGGTGGCCGATACCGTGATCATGGAACCGGCCAGGAAACAGAAAAGAACCCCGTTGGCCACGTTGTAAAACTTGACCAACTTGCGACCGCAGAGCTTTTCCAGGTGGTAATACAGTGTCAAGCGATACTTGGTAGCGATCTCGGCCGTCAGGAAGCGCCAGCTTAGTACGGCCATAAAGTTTCCGACCAGCAAGCCAATGATCAGGTCGAAGGCGCTCACCCCGGTGGTAAGAAAGAGCGGGCCGATCACGAACTCGGTACCGGCGGCATGTTCGCCGGCGTACATACCGAGGAAGCTCCCCCACCCTTTCCATTTTGACCGGGGTACCGGCTCGCGTTCGTACTCGCCACCGGCAATCTCTTCGATGATCTCTTCCTGGGTTTCATTCTGTAGCATGAGCGACTGGTTGGAGTAGGTAAGCGATATTGGGCCGTAGCGCCCTATGCGCCGGCCTGTTTGATGATGAAGGGCTGGTGTTTCTTAAGCCCGTAGTTTTTCTTCAGGAACTTGGAGTTCAAATCCTGGTCGGAGATACAAATGGCCGCCCCGAGGGCGGATCCCAGGCTGGCATCGGTGGTGTGCAATTCCAGCTCCCGGAAACGGTGGGAAAGCAGTTGGATGAAAACCTCGTTGTCGCTGAAGCCGCCGTCGATGAATAAGGTCTTCACCGGGTGGCGCCCCATCGCGGTACGGACGCTTTGGGCCTGCAACTCCACCAGCTCCATGACCAAGTGGTGGTAGGCATACGCGTAGGTAGCGGCCGGAATGGTAGTCACCGGGGGGTTATCGGGATAGTCGATCTTTTCCAGGTGAAACCAGGGCGTAAAATCCCGGGAAATGGCCTGGTACATCCCATAATCGAAGGGAACGGTACGGTGGCGGGCCGGGTCGACCCCGAAGTACTCCGCCAGCCGGGTTACTTGCCGTTTGTACTCTTCCCCGAGGAACAGCCGGGCGGCCTTCACTGGCTTACCGTCGATGCGCATGTAGTTGATGCAGTTCTGATGCAGGTCCGTTGCGCTCAGTAAGCCACCGGCGAAGGGATTGAGGGAGATGCTCCACGTCCCCGTGGAAATGAGTACGAAAGGGTTCCGCTCACTGCGGATGTAGGGCAACAGGGCCGCGGAGCTATCGTGGATCCCCACCCCGATCTTCATCCGCCGACCGTTATAATTCATGTTGATGCTCGTTTCGGTCGAAACGATCGGGGGGAACACGCGGTGCAGGTTTTCGGCGTATACCCAGTCGTGGTAATCCTGCTTACCGTAATCCCACAGGGCCGTGTGACACCCGATACTGGTGTATTCACTGATTGGTATCCCGGTGAAGACGTAGCTCAGGAATTGCGGCAGATGCAGGCTGTACTTGATGCGGGAAAAGACTTCCGGCCGGCGGTGCTTCAGCCAGTAGAGTTGCATGCCGCTGTTGAGCATGCCGTCGTTGGAGGAGCCGGTACGGGCGGTAAAGGCTTCCTCCGGCCCGTAGCGTTCGTAGAATTGGTCGATGACCGATTGGTCCATCGGCTTGGTATAGTTGTAGAGCGGGGTAACCACTTCCCCATCGCCGTCGAGATGGACGAAACTGGCACCGTAGGAGGAGAAGTTGATGGCCGTTACGTCGAACACCTTCGCCTCGAGGATGCGGTCGAATACCTCCCGCAGCCACAATTGGATGGCGGGCAAATCCTCGGTGGGGTACCCGTCTTCATCGACGGTTTCGGGGAAGCAAACGTATTCCCGGTGTACCTCCCGGTAGTCCTCGTCGAACAGAAAGAACTTTTTGTTCGTGCGGCCGATATCGAAGACGGCGGTAACGCGTTGCTGCTGCATCTTACAATCCGGTAGCTACGGTGTGCTTCCCGCGTTCCTGGATGAGCTCCCGACGTACCTCGAGGTCGCGGTAGGCCCGCAGTGGATGCAGGGCACCACCCCGACTGAGGCGGGCACGCTGCACTAGCGGCCGGACATCGGTACGAAAGGCATCCTGCAGCATCTCCTGAGCCATGACTACGTCGTGTTCCCGCTGCGTCGTGGTCAGCTGGTCGTGGTCGATCAGCAGCGCCTTGGCGTAGGCTTCCTGGATGGCCTCCAGCGACTGGATCAGGTCTTCCAGCGGGTCCTTCACATTGTGGCTGGCATCGATCATCCAGGCCAGATCCGGGTTTTGCGGGTTGTTGCGCATCCCGTACACCAGCTCGTTGAAGATCAGGAAGAGCGCGTAGGGCTTGATACTCCCTACCGTCAGATCGTCGTCGCCGTATTTGCTGTCGTTGAAGTGGAATCCGCCCAATTTGCCCTTCAGCATCAGGGTGGAGACAATTTGCTCGATGTTGCTGTTGGGCAGGTGATGACCTAAATCGACCAGCGTATAGGCCCGGTCACCGCAGGCGTTCGCCAGCATGAAGCTCGTACCCCAATCCTGGATAACGGTACTGTAGAAGTTCGGCTCGTAGGGCTTGTACTCGATGAAAAGCTTCCAGTCCTTGGGCATGCCGGCGTAGATCTGCTTCAGGCTGTCTTCGGTCTGTACCAGTCCGCGCTGGAAATTGCGCTGTCCGGGGAAGTTGGTACCGTCGGCCAGCCACACGGTCAGGCTTTTGGACCCCAGTTTTTCCCCGATTTCGATGACCCGCAGGTTATGCTCGATGGCCTGTCGGCGTGCCGCCTCGTCGGTAGCGCTCAGGGACCCATGCTTGTACGACTGCTCCGCGCCGGGCTGATCCTGAAAAGTATTGGAGTTTATCGCATCGAATCGGAGCCCGAGGGTAGCGGCGCGCTCCCGGACGGCCGCGTAATCCGTTGGCGTATCCCAGGGAATGTGCAGGGAAATGGCGCCAGCGGTTTGGGTGAGGGCGTGCAGGATACCGACGTCGGCGATCTTGTCCTCCAGGCTTCCCGGCTCCCCGTGAAAGGAGAAACGGCCGAAGCGGGTCCCACCGGCCCCGAGGGCCCAACTCGGTATGGCTACCTGAAAGTCGGCCAGGGCATCGACTACTCTATCGACATCCATCCCCTTCGAGCCGAGCCGGTCGGACAGAAAGCGAAAATCTTCGTTGTGGCGATCCAGGTGGCGCTGGTCGTGGGCGCGGATTTGGTCTTTTTCTAGTTGCATGGTCTTTTCTTTTAGGGGCTAAGGGCGTAAGGGGCTAAGGAGTTATGGGCCGAAGTCACTTTCCCTAGCCTCTTGCCCCCCTAGCTCCTTATCAGATCTAGCGGACGAAAGCGTTCGCCATGCCACCGTCCACGTTCAGGATGTTACCGGTGGACTTGTCGAGGAGGGTGAAAGCAAAGACGCCGTCGGCAATGTCTTCCGGACGGATGATGCGGTTGAGGAGGTTGCGCTTGGCGTAGTGGGCGGGCAGTTCGTCTACCGTGATACCGTAGGCCTTGGCGCGCCCTTCGGCCCATTCGCCTTCCCAGATCTTACTGCCGATGATGACGCCGTCGGGGTTGACGGTATTTACCCGTACGTCGAAGGCCGCTAGTTCCGCGGCGAGCAGCCGGGCCATGTGTTGCTGGGCCGCCTTTGCCGTACCGTACGCCACGTTATTCGGTCCCGAAACGAGACCGTTTTTACTGGCGATGGGGATGATGTCGCCGCCGAGTCCCTGGTTCTTCATGATATCGGCGCCGGCTTTGGCCAGCTCGAATTGTCCTTTGACGAGGACGTTCTGCAAAATGTCCCAGTCCTTGGTGGTGGTTTCGTGCAGGGGTTTGGAGATGGCGAGGCCGGCGCTGTGGACCACGATATCGACGCCCCCGAATTCCAGGCAGGCCTTGTCGAAGGCACCCGCGATGGAAGCGGAATCGGTGACATCACACACGGCGTAGGTTGCCTGATCCTTGTCGTAGGTGGTTACGGCTTGCTGCAACCGGTCTTCGGCGATATCGGTCAGTACCACGACGGCTCCCTCGCTGGCGAGCTTATCGGCGATGGCCTTGCCGATGCCCCCGCCGGCACCGGTGACGAGCGCAATCTTCCGGGACAGGGGCTGCTCCTTGGGCTGGCGCTGAAGCTTAGCTTCCTCGAGCAGCCAGTATTCGATGTCGAAGGCTTCCTGGCGCGGAAGCGAAGTGTAGGAGGTTATGGCCTCCGCCCCTCGCATTACATTGATGGCGTTCACGTAGAACTCACTGGCAACGCGGGCGGTCTGCTTGTTCTTAGCGAAGGTAAACATGCCAACGCCGGGATAAATGATCACTACGGGGTTGGGGTCACGCATCGCGGGACTATTTGACCGTTTGTGGGTCTCGTAGTACTGCCTGTATTGCTCCCGGTATCCGTTGAAGGCGGGCTTGAGTTTGGCTAGCAGGGCTTTTGGGTCGGAGACGTCCTGCTGGGTTTGCAGGTCGAGCACGAGGGGCTGGATTTTCGTCCGGAGGAAGTGGTCCGGACAGCTGGTGCCCATCGGGGCGAGGCGCTGTAGGTCGTAGCTGTTGATAAACTGTAAAACGGCGTCGCTGTCGGTAAAGTGGCCCACCATGCGACTATCCGAGGAAGCCAATCCCCGGAGCAAGGGCATGAGCTTGGCGGCCTTGGCTTTGCGTTCCTCCGCCTTTAACGGGCTGACTTTTTCGCCACCGAATACACTCCCCTTTTCCTTGACCTTGCGCTCGATGTACTCCGAAGCCATTTCGATGACCTCGAGGCTATTCATATAGCATTCGTAGGAAGTATCCCCCCAGGTGAATAGTCCGTGGCTGCCCAGCACGATGCCCCGGATACCGGGGTTCTCGGCCAGTGCCTTTTCCAGTTGCAGGCCGAGGTCGAAGCCGGGCCGTTGCCAGGGTACCCAGGCCATGCTGTCGCCCCAGATGTCGCGGGTCACCTGCTGGCTGTTCTCGGCCGCGGCTACGGCGATCACGGCATCGGGGTGCAGGTGATCGATGTGCTTGAAGGGAAGGAGTCCGTGCAGGGGGGTATCGATGGAGGGTGCCCGGCTGTCAAGATCGTAGATGGCGTGATTGAACAGGCCGACCATGCGGTCTTCGTCGGTCAGGCCGCCGTATACCTTCTTCAGGTCGCGCAGCCGTCCGGTGTAGAGGCCGGCGATCCCGGCCCGGTTGAGGGTACCGATGTCGCCGCCGGAGCCTTTGATCCACATTACCTCGACTTCCTCGTTGGTTAGCGGGTCCTTCTCGATGGTTTTGCAACTGGTGTTGCCACCGCCGTAGTTCGTGATGCGCAGATCGGACCCGAGAATATTGGATCGGTACAAAAAGAGGGCTACCTGGTCGTCACCGAGCTTGGCGGCTTGTTCCTCGTCCCAGAGGTAGTCAACGTATTTGAATTGGGTGGTTGTGGAACTCATGCTTGGCTTTAGTTACGATTTGTGCGTTAAGATAGTCGGGCGGTGCGCTAACCGTATCCTGTACTGTCGGGGCGGTATTCCGGAACGGATTGTTCTGGCCCAACCGAAGCATCCGGGGCTTGTGATAGCTGCTTGAGCAGGTTACCTTGCCCTTCGATAACACCTTTGGCACCCGCGCCCCGGCGCCCCCACCCTCCGCAGCCCCGTTCACCGCATGCAAATAACCGATCACTTTCAAATCAGCGAGGAGTCCCGCATTCCGAAGTACCAGCAGATCGTCAACGGCATTATCGACAACATTGCCGGCGGGAACTTCCGGATCGACGATAAGATCCCGTCCATCAATGCGCTCAGCGAGACCTTCGATCTCTCCCGGGATACGGTGGAAAAGGCCTACAATATCCTCAAGGAGCGGAACATCATTACTTCCGTCAAGGGCAAGGGTTTCTACATCACCCGCACCAAGTTGCTCTCCAAGGTTAACGTGCTTTTCCTGATCAACAAGCTGAGTTCATACAAAATGCGGATCTACAACAGCTTCGTAAGCCGGGTGGCCGGGGTAGCCCATACCGATCTGCACGTGTACCACTGCGACGAAACCATCTTTCTCAGCCTGCTGTCGAGAAACCTCAATGCCTACGATTACTTCGTGATCATGCCCCACTTTAAAACTCCGGAACTAGCCCACGCGAGTTATACCCCGGAGGTGTTGGCAGCCGTAAACCAGATCCCGAAAAACAAGCTGATCGTGATGGACAACAACCACCTGCGGTTGGAGGGAGACTACGCGGAGGTCTACCAGGACTTTCAGGAGGACATCTACGAAGCGCTGAAACAGGGGCTAGAAAACATCCGGCGGTATGAAAAGCTGATCATGGTGTACCCCCAACAATCGGTCTATCCCTACCCGAAACGGATATTACACGGCTTCCGGAAGTTCTGCGTCGAATTCGAGTTGACCTTCGAAATCATCGACGAAATCTACGACGACACCATTCTGCACCGTGGCGACCTGTTCATCGTCATCGTCGAATCCGACCTGGTCAACCTGGTGAAGCAGATCCGCGACAAGGAATTCGAACTTGGGAAAGACGTAGGGGTCATCTCCTACAACGAAACCCCGTTGAAGGACCTCCTGGGTATTACCGTGGTATCCACCGACTTCGATGCGATGGGAATCATCGCCGCCGACCTGATGCTGGACCGGCGGGTGGAAAAGGTAAAGAACCCCTTCCGGTACATCGAACGGGAATCACTTTAAGGACCACCGCATTCACCAATCGCGGTCGGGAAACGGAACTTTTTAGGCCGCCAACACCTAGTGACTGAGAAAGCGAGTAATCGGTCCAAGGCGATTATCCCAATATATTTCTGAATAATGGGAAATAACCCCTTATAGTATCCCCTTAAGCTAAATGGTGAAATATAGTTTCGTCAATGAATTGTAATATTAAAGCGCGCGGTGGCAATAGTAAAACTATTGATATTGCTAGGTATTCTATTCCCAAAGATCATCAGCTATGGCAAGCCACCTGGTATTTTTGGTCACGACCCTCATCCTATCCTTTTCCTCGGGTATTGACGGTCAGTCCGATGCACCGGTCATGCCGGTACGCACCCATGCCACCGTTGCAGGACTACCATTGGGCCAAATGGCGGAGACCGAACTCCTGATCCGGGCCGGCCGGGTGGATGAGGCCGTGGCCCTGTTCGATGCCATGTTGGCACAGCAGCCGGATTGGGTTCCCGCCCTCACCGCCAGGGCCAATTTGCTCCACCGGCTGGGTCGGGCAACGGAGGCCCGTCGCGACCAGGACCGTGCGATGCAGCTGAACCCCATAGCGGCAAGATTTTACGGCGCGAAGCGAAATTTTTCCTTACTCCCGTTTATCGCGCTCTACCCAGCGGATTGGTTTGACGGCCGGTACTATCCGGGACAGTCCTCCACCCGCCCGGCACAAACTCCTTCGCCCACGGAATACCGCGCGGAGCGGGTACGCCATCTCGACGTTGATGCGCACGACCCCATTATAACCTTTCTCCGGATGAAGGCTACGGGCGATGAGGGGGTGCTACGGTTGTCCGCCCATGGCTTCGCTATCGATCAGAGCGAGCCGTGGCGGGCCATGATGATGGGCAACCTGGCCCTGCTCAGGCAGGATCTGTATCAGGCGCTCCAGTATTACAACGATGCCGAACTGAGCGGTGGCAACTGGCCGGAGTTACGGTACAATCGGGGGCTGGTGGAGATCCTGCTCAACAACCTAACGAACGGCTGCGCCGATCTGCAGAGCAGCCAGCAAGCGGGTTACCCGCCGGCCCTGGAAATGCTTACCGGTCTCTGTACCTACTGATATTTTCTCATCAACCACAAACCCGTTAGCCATGTACCGATCCTTTAACCTACTCCGTGTTATTGCGATTTCCATACTGCTCTCCAGCTGTGCCGTCGTCCGGGAGGGCGAAGTGGGCGTGGTGCGCACGCTTGGAAAATACCGCGATACGCCACTGACCCAGGGGGTGAAAGTATTCAACCCCCTGACCTCCACCGTCGTCAAGGTCAGCACCCAAACCGAAAATATGGAGGTAGAACTTAATCTTCCCTCTAAGGAAGGACTAAATATCCGCGCCGAGATATCCATTCTCTACCACCTGGAAGGCAAACTCGCACCGGATGTCTTGCGGAGGATCGGTCCGGACTTCGAGCGCGCCGTCATCCTTCCGGTCTTCCGTTCCGCCGTAGCTGACGTTTCCGCCCGGTACTTCGCCAAGGATATGCATACCGGTCAACGGGCCATCATCGAGGAGGCAATTAAGGAGCAGATGGAAACCAACCTGGAAGGTCGGGGTATCTCCATCGAAACCGTCCTGGTGAAGTCGATCCAGCTGCCCAACAACCTGGCCAGGGCCATTGAAGAAAAGCTCGAAGCGGAGCAGCAGTCGTTCCGTATGGAATTCATTCTGAGCCAGGCCCGGCAGCAGGCCGAGCAGCGACGGATCGAAGCGGAAGGCATCCGCGACGCCCAGCTGATCATCGCCGAGGGATTGACTCCGGCCGTCCTCCGCTACAAGTCCATCGAAGCCTTCCTCCAGCTCGCCCAATCGCCCAACGCCAAGATCATCGTTTCCGACGGCGAC
This sequence comes from Neolewinella xylanilytica, assembly GCF_002934605.1. Taxonomy (GTDB): domain Bacteria; phylum Bacteroidota; class Bacteroidia; order Chitinophagales; family Saprospiraceae; genus Neolewinella; species Neolewinella xylanilytica. Next base: position 2,391,157 of record NZ_PTJC01000005.1, on the reverse strand, counting down.
CTGCCCGTAATGATCACCGAGGAGGGGAACCTGACGGCGGCCAGCCGCTAAGCCCAGTGCCTATCCACCCGCATCACCCCGACGTAAACACCTAAACTAGTGTGACATGCCTTAAGCTGTTGTATTCCTTCATCACCGTTTCATTTGGGGTTATCGGCGCCACTCCCTGCGAGTGGCGCTTTTTTTTTGCGGTACCCGATGCCCCCCCGTTTGCTATTCCGAACAGCGGGGGGCTACCTTACGGTGGCCTACAAATGGAGACCCACTTGGGGGAAAGCGGCGAGTCTTCCCTTAAAGTAACGTTACAAGTACACCAACGCAACTAACTGGGTATATGATAAGAAAGGCATTCCGTATGACCGTTTACCCCGATCGCACCGAGGAGTACGAAGATCGGCACAACCCCATTTGGCCCGAGCTGGCCGAAGTACTGCACCAACACGGGGTAAGCAACTATTCCATATTTCTCGACCCCCAGACCAACGCCCTCTTCGGTTACGCGGAAGTTGCGTCGGAAGCCCAGTGGGCGGCTATTGCGACCACCGATACCTGCCGCAAATGGTGGAAATACATGGAACCGCTGATGGAAACCCATCCCGACGGCAGCCCGGTGAGCCACGACCTGCGCGAAGTTTTTCACCTCGATTAAGGCCTTTTGTGGCCCGGTACCCGAGGTATATTTTTTGCGCCGGAGCGCGGGTGCAGTACCTTCTCGGCAAAGTCGATACATGCGGTACCTGATCCTACTCCAATTCTACTTTTTGCTCCTTCCCGCGGTACGTAGCCAACCCGCCGATACCACGGATTATGCCGCTTTGGTGAATCCCCTGATCGACACCCACAAGTCGCGCTGGTTCTACTTCAGCTCCGCCAGCCGGCCCTTCGGAATGGTCAACCTTAGTCCGGACACCCAGCTCCGCGGCAGCTGGGAAAGCGGCTACCTCTACGACAGCACTTCCGTTAAGGGCTTCAGCCACATCCATGGTTGGCAGATCTCCGGCATACCCGTCATGCCCGCCACGGGCGAGATGCGCGGCCATCACGGACCGGACGATTACCAGTCGCCCTTCCGCCACGACACCGAGGAGGTTAGCCCCGGCTACCACCGGCTCTACCTAGATCGCTACGGCATCACGGCGGAATTGACCAGTACCACGCGGGTGGGGATGCATCGCTATGGCTTCTCGAACGACGGGAAAGACCGGTACCTCTACTTCGACACCGGGACTTTTCTGGCGCACGACTCCACCCTGTACTCCGAGGTCCGCCTAGTATCGGACACCGAGATCGAGGGCTTTGCGGTGATGGGCCCGACCAACCGCCGGCCGAAGCCCTTCACCGTGTACTTCGTCGCGCGCACCGATACGCCAATGAAGGCCTTCGGGGGCTGGGTGAACGGACAGCCGCTTCCCGGCCGGATCAGTTCCGTGGGCGGAAAGGACGCGGGGGCCTACCTCAGCTTCGCGGATACCCTGCAGCGCCTGCAATTGAAGGTGGCCCTATCCTATACCTCCGTCGGCGGGGCGCGGCAGAACCTGGTCCGGGAGCTCGATCACTGGGATTTCGACGCAGTGGTGGAGGATAGCCGGCGGGAGTGGAACGAAGAACTGGGAAAGATCCGGGTCACCGGCGGCTCCAAAGCACACCGGGTAAAGTTCTATACCGACCTGTGGCACAGCCTGCTGGGTCGCCGGATCGTCAGTGATTTTGATGGCAAGTACGCCGATAATACGGGGGAGCAAACCATCGTGCGGACGATGCCCCTCGCCGAAGACGGTAGCCCCCGCTTTCCCCACTACAACTTCGACGCCTGGTGGGGCAGCCACTGGTCGCTCAACATCCTCTGGGCCCTGGCCTACCCGGAGCGGATGGACGGCTTCGGCGCCACGATGCAGGCGATGTACCAGAATGGCGGCATGATCCCGCGGGGGCCTTCCGGCGGTAACTACACCTTCGTGATGATCGGGGATCCGGCGGCGTCGTTCTTCGCTACGGCGATCAACCACGGCATTCACCGCGGATTCGACGTCGATACGGTATACGCCGGCTTGCGCAAGAACGCTTTCCCCGGCGGCATCCGAGATAAGGCCGGCTACGAGCACCATACCCGCTTGGGCGGCGGCATGGACTACTACGTCAACCGGGGCTACGTGCCCGAAGGCCTGCCCGGCAACGGTTACCACAAGGACGGCGCCTCCATGACGCTGGAATATGCCTACCAGGATTGGTGTCTGGCGCAGCTCGCCCGCAAACTGGGAAAGGAGGAAGACGATGCCCTATTTACGGAGCGGTCGACCAATTATCGCCACCTCTGGGACGAGCGCACCGGTTGGATGCGGCCCCGGGAACTCGATGGCAGCTGGATGGAAGGCTTCGCTCCCGTTGCGGAGCAGGACCAGTTCAGCGCCCGGGGGTTCTGCGAGGCCAATTCGGCGATCTACACCTTCTACGTTCCCCACGATACCGAGGGGCTCATTAGGCTATTCGGCGGCCGGGAAGCCTACGTGAGCCGGCTGAACGCCAGCTTCGAAAAGCAGCAGGCAAACTGGCAGGGAGCGAACGACAAAAACCATGCGGTCAACTGGGTCGACTACGCCAATCAGCCCAGTACCGGCATGGCCCATCTCTTCAATAAGGCCGGCGCTCCCTGGTTGAGCCAGAAGTGGGTACGGGCCGTGAAGGAGCGGTACGCGGATACCGACCCTTACGGGGGCTACCACGGCGACGAAGACCAGGGACAGATGGGAGCCCTGGGCGTGCTGATGGCGATCGGGCTGTTCAGCGTCGACGGGGCCGCGGCAACCGAGCCCGGTTACGAGATCACCACCCCGCTTTTCGATGAGGTGGCTATACAGCTGAACCCCGATTACTACCCGGGAGCCACCTTCACCATCCGCACTGCCGGTGACCCTGGCCGGAACCTTTTTCTGCAATCCGCCCGGCTCAACGGCCAGGATTGGAGCCGGGTCACCCTACCGTTCGCCCGCTACCGGGAAGGTGGCCTTCTGGAATTGACCGTGGGCCCGGAACCCAACAAAGCCTGGGGTACGGAAAAGTAGGCGGCTATCCATATCGAACATAATGCCCCCCGGCCCGGCTTCTACCAAAACAGCCGTGCCGCCTCTGCGGTCATCCACGCCATGCCGAATCTCCTCTTCCCGCTTCTCCTCCTTAGCTCCTTCCTTATGCAAAATTCTAACCGCCTGTACGACTTCACTCCCGACTCCACCGATGAGTGGGAGGTAGAAGACGACGTAGTTATGGGAGGCCAATCCGAAGGCCACTTCACCGTTACCGACGACGGACACGGCCGCTTCTACGGTCACGTTTCCCTGGCGAACGACGGGGGCTTTTCCTCCATTGAGCGTGTCCTGGAAGGAGACGCCGACGTGAGCGGGGAAAAAGCCTTTACCGTCCGGCTCAAGGGCGACGGAAAATCCTACACCTTACGCGTACAGTCGAAGCGGGACCAGGAATTCATGCACGAGGCCACCTTCCCGACTTCCGGGGAGTGGCAAACGGTGACCATTCCCTTCGGGATAATGGAAGCCAAGCACCACGGCGAACCGGTCGACGTACCGGAATTCGACGGGGGGCCGGTCCACAAACTGCAGTTCATGATCGGCAACGGGAAGGAGCAGGACTTCGTGGTTTTGCTGGACTGGATCGGGGTGGCCAGCCGCTAGACATCGGATGTGTCAGGCCCTGACAAAACGTCAGACATCCGATGTGTCAGGTCGGCTAGCCACCCGCGCTCCGGCGCCCAATTAGCGGATCTCCTCCAACCGAATATCGAATACCAGGTCGGAATTCGCGGGAATAACACAGCGCTGAAATTGATCGTACCGCGGCTGGCTTCCGTAAGCGAGTTCCGAAGGAATCAACAGGCGAATTTCTCCTCCTTCTCCGATGAGTGGTACCCCCAATTGCCAACCCTCAATCACATTGGACAACGCGAAAGTGGCCGGTCCGGCGGTAGTGTTGGTCTGGTCGAAAATCTGGCCATCGGTAAAGATGCCGCGGTAGTTGGCCACGACGGTGCTCGTTTCGGTAGGCCGCTCCACCGTGCCGGAATCGACGATGAAATATAACAAGCCGGTAGTGTCAAGCTCCGAATACATTATGGTGTCCGCGGCAGCAAACGCTTCGATCGAAATCGTTTCGCTTTCGCAGGGAGGCAGCTCGATGTCATCGTCGCTACCACAGCTGGTCACGAACACGAGGACGGGTAAAATCAGTAGAAAACGCAGGTTAAACATACCATAGGGTTTTAATGGGCGGCAAAGCTACTACTTTTCCATCCCCCGCAATCGTAAGCCTTCCGACCTAATTGATTCGATTTAGCTAGCCATATATTCCCAGGCCGTCTGGTACGTCCCGCTGCGTTCGACGTACTCCAGGAAACCGCCAAAGAAGGGGTCGTTACCGATGGTGGCGCTGTCGCCGATCACTACCAGTTGGAGTTTGGCCCGCGTCAGGGCTACGTTCATGCGGCGGTAATCGGACAAAAACCCGATCTCGCTCCGGGTATTGCTGCGGACCAGCGAGAGATACACGACGGCCCGCTCGCGACCCTGAAATCCGTCCACGGTGTTGACCGTAATGTCGAGCTCGTCCAGGGTCGCCACCGCCTCGATGCGTTCCTCCGCGCGCACTACCTGCTCGCGGTACGGACTGATCACCGCCACCCGGGGCAGCGGTGCTTCGGGCGGGATACTACCGCGCAAGAGGATGAGATGCTCGATCAGCAGGTCGATCTCCCCATCGTTGTACCGGCTCTTGAACTGGGGATGCAGCTTCTCCTCGAAGCCGGTGCCCGCCGTATCGATGAAGACGACGCTCTCCTGCAGGCTCACCCCCGGTAGCGTACGCTCCGCGATGCCGGGTCCGGCCATCAGCTTACCCGCGTAGAAATATTCATTGCTGAAGCCCATGATGCGCTCGTTCATCCGGTACTGGACGTTGAGCAGCGCATTCCGGCCGTGAACGGCGAGGCACTTCTCCAGCAGCGTCACCCCGAAACCGCCCCGCTCGGCATCCTTGCTCTTGACCGTCGGAGGGAGCTGAAAGGGATCCCCCGCCAGAACGACCCGGTTCGATTTGGCAATGGGGATCCAGGTAGCCGGCTCGAGGGCCTGGGCGGCCTCATCGATGATGCAGGTCTTGAATTGGCGATCGCCGAGCACCGAGCTGGCCGCGCCTACCAGGGTGCATACGATCACCTGGGCGCTATCCAGCACGTGGTCGAGTACATGATCCTCGAGCTGGCGGGCCCAACCACTAAGCCGACCGGCTTCGGCGAAGGTCATCCCCTTGTCGCGGCCGCCCCGCATGCGCGACGCTTTGCGCCGCAGCTCGGCGGCCTCCTGTCGCAACTTCTTGATCTGCTTGGTATCCGGATGACCGGCTAACTGCACCTCCAGGGTATGCTGCATGACGTCATCCTCTACCCGGCTGATGTTGCCCGTTCGGACTACCCGGATACCCCGGGCCGCCATCCGCAGGGTGACCAGATCGGCCGCGCTGTTGCTCGGCGCACAGAACAGGACGGTAGATTCCGTTTCCACCAGTTTGCTCACCGCCGCCACCAGGGTGGTGGTCTTCCCCGTGCCCGGCGGTCCGTGGATGAGGCTCAAATGTCGGGCGGCCAGCACTTCCCGAACGGCCTCCCGCTGGCTGTCGTTGAGCTCGTACAGATCGGCCACTGCGGAATGGGGGACCGGTAAATATTCAGTGGGCCGTTCGCCCATAATCACGTCCCGGAGCTCGGCGGTCCGGTCGCCGCGGGCCGAAGCGATACGCTCCATGGCTTTGTCCATTTCCACGTAGGTGCGCTCATCGAACATCAGGTCCACCCCCACCCCGCCGCGGTTCAGCCAGGAAGGCGCTTCTTCTCCGCCCAGGATGATCTTCATCCGGTTCTTCTTGACGTACTGGATTACCCCGCTGCGCTGGGGCGATTCAGCTTCGGGTTGTACCGTAAAGAGATTGACAGAGGTACCGGCCCGGAACTGGTGGGCTTCTTCTCCCTCCCGGCTCAGGATGACGTAGGGCCGTTCGCCAATGCCGTAGTCCGATTCCAGTACCTGAACGGGATACCAGCTGTACCCCTTCTCCACTCGCTGCACCAATGGCATGGCCTGGATGACTTCTAAATGCAGGCGTCGCTCTTCCTTCCGTTCCAGATCGATCAACTCCCGCAGTCGGGCAATCTCGGCTATTTGCTTGTCCGTCATTTAACCCCAAAGGATTGGCACGCGTACAAGGTTGTGTCTAGCTGCATGACAAACGCGATAACTTTTGACAGGGCCTTGGCCGGCCAACTTTGCGTTCCGCTGACAAAAATTCAGTTTTGCCCAAATGTGCATAAAATTTGCAAATTGGGAAATCGACATTTCATTCTTTCATTTAAATCCATGAGTCATGCGTAGCAATAGCATTTTGCCCGTCGTCTCCAGATTTTTGGATGATGACTGGAATCAACTGTTCAACTGGCGAGATCGTAACTTCTCCAGCACCACCACTACCCTGCCTTCGGTTAACGTCAAGGAAACGGGTGACGAATACCTCGTCGAAATGGCGGCGCCCGGCATGAATAAGGACGACTTCACCATTGAGTTACACAACAACCGGCTGACCATCAGCAGCGAGGTACGGCACGAAGAAAAGGACGAAACCGAAAACGGCCGTTATTCCCGCCGCGAATTCAGCTATCAATCCTTCCAGCGCAGTTTCAACCTGGACAACCAGATCGTTGACGATGCGCAGATCGAGGCCTCCTATCAGGATGGCATTCTGCGACTACGACTGCCCAAGCGGGAAACCGCCCGGGAGAAGCCGGCACGGCAAATCGAAGTCGCCTAGACTGCCCCATGTTTTGTCCATGAACCAGGGTTCGACCGCTCGGTCGGACCCTTTTTATTTGTGTTAATAGGGCTTTTAACACCGGATTAAGGTATTAAAGGGAACATCACCCCCTGCACTGTGTTTTCCAATCACAAGCAAGATTTGCAACCTATAACTATAACACTATGAAGATTTTAACTACCATCACTTTATTCGTTTTTGCCCTTTTCGTTGTCAGCTGTGGACCCCAGGTTACTACCGCTCAACCTACGAACGCCGATCTGAGTAAGTACCGGACATTCGCCTACCTGCCAAATGCGGATATTGAAATGCAGGATTCCAACCTCGATCAGGAGCAAGTGAACCAACGCATTATTGAAACGGTCAACACCCAGATGCAACAAGAAGGCTACCAGATGGACCGGGATAACCCCGATCTGTTGGTGCTCATCAGCGTCAAAAGAAACCAGGAAGTAGAAACCACAACCGATCCCGTGTACGCTACCTACCCCTACGGAACCTACGGCGTCAACACCGTTAGCCCCTACTATAACAACTATTACTACAACGACTTCTACAATTACGGGTCGGTAGTGGGCTACGACACCGATACCTACAACTACACCGAAGGAACGCTGATCATCAGTCTGGTCGACCGCGAAAGCCGCAACACCGTCTGGAAAGGCATGACCTCCGAAGCCATTTACAGCGGTTCCACCACGGAGGAGATCGCGCAGTTGGTTGACGACATTTTCGACGAGTACCCCATCGAGGGCCGTGCCCGCAAATAAGTCACCCTTACCAAGACTTTGAAAAGGCTGTTACCACCCGGTGACGGCTTTTTTTTATCCGATTGCCTCGATTCGCTCTACCCAGGCGGAAGGCAACGGCGCCTTCGCTAAAGTACCGTAGTCATAGGGGACGATGACCTGCTCCGTCAGTGCCGCCAGGCGCTGGTGCTCCGCCGAAAAGATGGCCGTCTGCATAGTGAAGCGATCCGGGGCGACGGAGATCGTCCGGGTACCCACCAGCGCGGTATCGGGGTACCGCATGGGAAAAGTATACTTACAATCCTGGTACGCCAGGATCGCCCCGGTATCCCCCGGCCCAAAATCGATGTTAATACCAATGTCCCGGAAGTAAAGTACGCGCGCCGTTTCGGCCCACCGAAGGTAGACGAGGTTATTGACGTGCTGCGCACTATCCATATCCCCCCAGTGCACGGGAAAACGGTGGAGTACCCTAAAGTCGTCGGTAGAAATTTTCATAGTCCGCAAGATAGTACGGGCTCTTACTCCGGATCCTGTCGTTCGGGTGCTTCCTCGTTATCCGGTTTGCTTCCCAACATGAAAGGAGGGCGCCGGGGCGCGGGTGCAACGTAAATCACTGCCCGGTTGGGGAACTCCCATCCAATTCCAGCAGCAGGACGGCCAGCGCTTTCTCGGTTTCACCGCGCTCCAGATATTGTTGGGCGAGGCGGTGCAGGGCATTTCGCCCCCCCGCGCGTGCGGCAACAACTTCCGAAAGGGAGGAAACCGCCCGCAGCTGCTCCGCTTCCGGCAGCCGTTCCAGGTTTCCGAGCCGACCGAGATTGTTACCGGTGAGGACCTCGCTGAACCGGATGTGTTCGGGCAATCCGTCGACGCCCATCCCCATATTTCGCAACGGTTTAGGGATCTCGAAGAGGCTAGCCGGCGTTGCCCGGCAGTAGTAGCTCGCGCCCATCCGGGCTACCAGGTCGAGCTTGACGGTATCCAATACGCCGGCCTCGTCGAGCATGGCCTCATCGAGGTGAATGCGAACTACCCGCGCGACTACGAGGTTGCCGGCTCCCCCACCCTCACCGAGGGGAACTACCTGATCTACCGTGCATTCAAAACTTACCGGCGACTCCCCCACCCGGGGCGGCCTGACGATTTCGCTGGCCACCGCCGTGAAGCCGGCCTTCTCAAACTCATTGACGCCCTTTTCGTATTCCGTGCTTGCCAGCGACATCTGCTCGACCATGTCGAAGTTGACAACGTTGATCGTGACCTCCGCTACCTCCTGGACATTCGCGAGCGTATCCTTCGCGCTACCGTCCCTTCCCCGGCGAATCGGCGAAAACACCAGGATTGGCGGTACCGTACTGAAAACGTTGAAGTAGCTAAAGGGACTCAGGTTGACGCGGCCGGCACCGTCGACGGTAGCGGCACAGGCAATCGGCCGGGGGGCGACGGCAGTGGATAGCAATCCGTACAGGTCTTTGGTGGGAAGGGCGGCGGGATCTAAAGTCATGGTATCGGTTTCGGGAAATAATTTAAGCGTGATGCGGTAAGTCCGCTAGAAATATATCCGATGGAAGGTCAGTAGGGTTCATGCAGATCGGGCGGGCAAAATCGTTCCCGTCACCGCGCCGAAACCAACCCGTCGGTCTCCCTCACCGGCGTGGGCGGTCATCGTTACCGTATCCCCGTCCTGGAGAAAATTCCCTTTGGTGCCGTTCTCCGTGATTTCCAGAAGGGAGCCGAAATTACCCGCATCCGGGCCGGAAATAGTACCCGAGGCCATCAGATCGCCAATCCGGACGTTACAGCCGTTGCTGGTGTGGTGAGCGAGTTGTTGGCGCATATTCCAGTAAAGGTAGCGGGTGTTGGACCGGCATACGATCGTTTCGTTTACCGCGACCTCCAGATGGATGTCGTAGTTGTTGTTGCCTTCCGCCCGCAGGTACGGCAGGGGCGCCGGCTGTTGCGGGGGGCCGCTGGTGCGGAAGGGTGCAAGGGCAGCCATCGGTACGATCCAGGGGGAAACCGACGAGGCGAAGCTCTTGCCCAAAAAGGGTCCGAGCGGCACGTACTCCCAGTGCTGAATGTCCCGGGCCGACCAGTCGTTGAAGAGTAGCATGCCGAAAATGTATTCGTCCGTGGAGGAAATGTCAATGGGTTCCCCCAGAGTAGAATCCTTGCCGACAACGAAAGCCATTTCCAGCTCGAAATCGAGCCGCCTGGAAGGCTGAAACACAGGCAACCGCGATCCTTGTGCTATAATTTGACCGGAAGGGCGGTGAATGGGTGTGTTGCTGACGACCACGCTGGAGGCGCGACCGTGATACCCAACCGGCAGATGCCGCCAATTCGGTAACAGCGCATGCTCCGGATCGCGGAACATGCGGCCTACGTTGGTGGCGTGCTCGATGCTGGAATAGAAGTCGGTATAATCACCGACCCGTACCGGGAGGTGCATGTGTACGCCACCGATCGGTAGAAGTTCGGCGATGGATACGGGGCCTTCACGAAGCCTGCTTAGCCAGCCTTGCACCTGCGCTCTGGCGCCGTCCGTTACCTCCCGGCCCAGTGCGATGAAATCATTAAGCACGGGCCGCGAGAAGACTTCCGCGTCGAAATCGAAAACCCGCTTGGAAGCAAGGGCCGCCAGATCCAACACGTGATCGCCAATGCGAATCCCCGCCCGCGGGCAAGTACCCGGTGTGGAAAAGATGCCGAACGGCAGGTTAGCGAGCGTGAAATCGGAACCCCGGGGAATCGGTACCTCATTCATGGGCCAACCAGGATTGGTAGTACTTCCCGTCGTCAATCTTAGCGGCTTCCTCGGTCACCTGCAGCGGACGGAAGGTGTCGATCATGACCGCCAGTTCTTCGGTAGACTTCTTGCCGATGCTGCCCTCGTAGGTGCCCGGGTGCGGTCCGTGCGGTATTCCCCCGGGATGGAGCGTGAGATAGCCCGGCCCGATACCGGTGCGGCTCATAAAGTCGCCGTCGACGTAGTAAAGGACCTCGTCGGAGTCGATGTTGCTGTGATTATAGGGCGCCGGAATCGCCTGCGGATGGTAGTCGTACATCCGCGGACAGAAGGAGCAAACTACGAAGGATTTTGTCTCGAAAGTCTGGTGGACGGGGGGCGGCTGGTGGACGCGACCGGTGATGGGCTCGAAATTGTGGATACTAAAGCCATAGGGATAATTGTACCCGTCCCACCCCACGACGTCGAAGGGATGGCTGGCGTAAACCAGCTCGTGGAGCATACCCTGCTTTTTAATCTTAATGATAAATTCACCCTTTTCGTCGTGGGTTTCCAGGTCACGGGGTAACTTGTAGTCACGCTCCGTAAAGGGCGAATGCTCAAGGAGTTGGCCGAAGTGATTACGGTATCGCTTAGGCGTGTAGATCGGGTCGGTGGATTCGGCGAAGAAGATCCGATTCTCCTCCGTATCGAAATCAATTTGGTAGATCACTCCCCGCGGAATGATTAGGTAATCGCCGTACTCGAACGGGATGTTACCGAGAAACGTACGGAGGGTGCCGGTACCGCGGTGGATAAAGAGCAGTTCGTCGGCATCCGCATTCTTATAAAAGTAGGCGCGGAGGCTGTGCCGGGGCGCGGCGACGCCTACCTGAACGTCTCCGTTCACGAGTAGCGGTTTTCGGGCTTCGAGAAAATCATCGGCGGGAGCGACGTCGAAACCGATCAGCTTCCGGGCGGTGATGGTTTTCTCCTCGGCGATCCGGGGGCTCAGGTCCGTCTTTCCGTTGATCTTTCGTACCTGGGTAGGGCGACCGACGTGGTACATCAGGGAAGACATCCCATCGAAACCGACGGTGCCGAACAACTGCTCGAAGTAGAGGCTGCCGTCGTCTTTTCGAAACTGCGTATGCCGCTTGGGAGGCAGCTTACCCAGATGGTGGTAAATTGGCATGATTCAGTGACTTTGTTGTTAGGACAACGTTATTTGACCCAGAATTGTGTATAAATGGGACATCCCATCGGACATTTCCGTTTCACCTGCTTTTACCCCTCGGGCTAAATAGCAAGGCCCCCTTCCCTAGCTACCATGTATGGAGAAATACGCGGAGCCGCTATAATGTCCAACAAGTATACTAGTGGGTACATCGCCTTGGCTACCAAAACGCATTAACTTACCGCTATGCCTGATTTTTCTACGCTTGACCTAACCATCGACGACCGATTGGCCACCGTGACCCTCGCCAACGGCAAGGTCAATGCCATTAACACGGCTTTAGCACAGGATCTCCGGTCCGTATTCTTAGAACTGGACGGGAACGACACCGTTGACGGGGTAGTGCTCGCCGGGCGCCCCCACTGCTTCTGCGCCGGCCTGGACGTAATGCTGCTGGCCACCAGCAACCAGGAAGAGCTCGCCGAATTTTTCTCTGCTTACCTGTCTGCCCTACAAACGATGGTCCGCTTTAACAAACCAATGGTTGCGGCTATCACCGGCTACGCCCCGGCGGGGGGAACGATCCTCGCCCTGACGGCCGACTACCGGATTATGGCCAGGGGGGAAAAACACACGGTCGGGATGAACGAGTTCAACATGAGCCTGCAGATCCCGCGGATGATGGCGGACATCTACGCGTATTACCTCGGTGAGGCCCGGGCGTGGGCCGACATCCAGGGCGCGCGGATGTACACCGGCGACGACGCGGTGCGTCACGGTTTGGTGCACGAAACCCTTGAGGTCGACGAGGTGCTTCCGCGGGCTACGGCGTACTGTCGGAAGCTGGCGGGGGTGCATCCGCCGGTATTTAAACGAACCAAACGATATTTGCGCCGGGGCTTACTCGCGTCGGTGGACTACCAAATCGAGGAAATGGTGGACGTCATCGCCGAAGATTTCAGCGATCCGGTCTTCAAGCACATGATGGAGCTGTTCGTGAGTAAGCTCAGGTAATGCCCTTAGCTACGCACGTTTGTCGTAGCGAAGAGACGCCGGAGGCGGTACTTACCGCTAACGTGGGTCGCCGCCAGGAGCAGGCCGCCCATGATGGCCAGGTTCTTCATAAAGAACAGGCTTTGGAGCCGAAATGCTTCCGTTCCCTCCCCCTCATTCCAAAAATCGTGCACGATAAAGGTTAGCGGAATCCAGTAAACCAGCAGCAGCAAGGCGCCGAATCGCATCCGGTAGCCGAGCAGTATCATCAGCCCCCCGAGGAAGAGGAGGAGAATGGCACCGTACAGGAGAAAATCCTGGTTCCAGGTCAACCCGTAGATGGTCATCGCCCGCCGGTTCAGCTGTTCGAAAGCAAAGTAATCGTAAGCCTCGAAAAAGAAGATGAACGAAAGCAGAATCCGGCCGATAAGATCGAAGATGTGTTGCATTTGCGCAAAGGTACGATTAGGGCGGGGACGCGGCAGCGAGAGTTGTTCGATCAACTTTTCCAAGCCCGGCGCCTTTTTACAACCGGCGGCGGGTAGCCGCTCAAGCTCTTGATAATGCGCATGTCCATTCCCGTTAAAGCCTTTCTGGCCCTATTCGGTCTGACGTTTACTACCGCCGTCGACGCTCAGGGAACCGCCCCGACGGATCTAGACCGGAGCGAGGCCGTATTTCAAATTCCCACTACCGAGGATACCAGTCTGCTCTGGCGGATATCGGGCGCTAACGTATCGAATCCGAGCTACCTGTTCGGGACGATCCACCTCATCCCCGCCGAAGATTATTTCCTCCAAAGCCACGTCATACAGTCGATGAACGACGTTGACGAGGTCCTCTTTGAGGTCGACCCCCGGGAAATGACGAACCCCGCCACTATGATGGGCATGATGAATAAGATCAACATGCGCAACGACACCTCCCTGCGGGACCTGCTCCCGGCGGCGCGGTACGACAGCGTGAAGACGTACTTCACCGACATGGGGCTTCCCTTCATGTTTTTCGAGCGCATGAAGCCGATGTTCCTTTCCGCTATGGTCGGCCAGGATATGGGTGCGGGCAACCCCTTCGGTGGCGGCGCCGAGGAGGGTGGCACCAAGAGCTACGAGCTGGAGCTGACCAAGATTGCCGAAGCCGGCGAAAAGCAAATCAGCGGGCTGGAAACCATAGATTTTCAGCTTGGGCTGTTTGACAGCATCCCCTACACCGTTCAGGCGGAGATGCTCTTCCAGGCCATCGAAAACGATATGGGCTCCCAGATGGAAGAAGGAGACAGCCAGTTCGACCAGATGGTGGATATGTACAAAAGGAAATCGGTAGCCGAGATGTCGGCCCTCATCACCAGTGAAAGCGAAGGCTTCGGGGATTTCGAGGAGATGCTAGTGATCCGGCGCAACGAAAGTTGGGTACCCAACATCATCGATCGGCTTGCTTCGCTACCGTCGATGTACGCGGTGGGTGCGGGCCACCTCGGCGGTGAGCACGGCGTTATCGCCTTACTACGGGCCGAGGGATACAGCGTGGAGCCGGTTTATGAGTAGTTTTGCGCCATGGTCGTAGTAAAAATTGGCGGTAACGTCCTCAACAACCCTGCCACCCTGTACGAAGCGCTGGACTACTTCTCCGGTTTGGTCGAGCCCGCCGTGCTAGTCCACGGGGGTGGTCGGCGGGCTGACGAAGTGCTCCGCGCAATGGGGATGGCACCCAAAATGACGAATGGCCGGCGCATTACCGACCAAGCTTCCCTGGAGGTAGTCACCATGGTCTACGCCGGTACCATCAATAAGGATATCGTTGCCCAGTTGCAGTCGCGGGGCACGAATGCCATCGGCCTGAGTGGCGCGGACGGCAACGCGGTGCTGGCAACCAAACGGCCGGCGGGTGACATCGATTACGGCTATGCCGGCGACGTAGTAGCCGTAAACGCGCCACTGCTCGACGCCCTGCTGCGGTTGGGACTAAGACCGGTACTTTGCCCCATTACCCACGACCGACACGGTCAACTGCTCAATACGAACGCGGATACCATCGCCAACGAAGCCGCCAAGGCCCTGGCGGGTGCCGGTCACCGGGTACGGTTGGATTACTGCTTCGAACTGCCGGGGGTGCTTCAGGACATCAACGATCCCGAATCCGTTATCCCCCACCTAAACCGGGACACCTACGCGGAATACCGTGCGACGGGCGTCATCAGCGACGGCATGATCCCCAAACTCGACAACGCCTTCCGGGCGATCGACGGGGGTGTCGACAGCGTGGTGATCGGCAATATCGCGGCCCTGCGGTCGGGGCGGGGAACCCGCATCCAAAGTTCCTAAACCGGGGCCGCTGCGGCGCTGATCTTTTCTAAACGTGCCATGCAATCGGCGAGGGCCTCCCGCCAGTGGCGCGGCGTTCCGACTACGTTACCGATCTTCCGAGTATCGAGCACGCTGTAGTGTGGCCGGCGGGCCGGGGTGGGATACTGACTGGAGGGAATCGGTTTGACGTGGCACATTATACCGGCCATCTCGTGAATGGCCTTGGCGAAGTCATACCAGGAACACACGCCGCTGTTGCCGTAGTTGTACACTCCCGGTTCGGCGCCCGAGGTAGCCAGGCTGATCGCCGCGGCGGCCAGGTCGGCCGCGTACGTCGGCGAGCCGACCTGATCACAGACAACGCTCAGCTCTTCGCGCTCCCGGCCGAGGCGCACCATGGTGCGGACAAAATTTTCGCCGTACTCCGCGTAGACCCAACTCGTACGGATGATGTACGCATTGGGGTGACAACGGAGCACTTCCTGTTCGCCCTGCAGTTTGGTTTTGGCGTACACGCTAGTGCCTTCCGTGCGATCCGCTTCGGTGAGCGGACGATTGTAGCCGTCGGCGTAGACGTAATCGGTGCTGAAATGGACAAAGTCGATGCCGGCTTCGTAACAGGCCAGTGCGAGCCGGCGGGTTCCTTCCACGTTGACCGATCTTGCCTTCTCCGCATCCGATTCGGCACGGTCGACGGCGGTGTAGGCCGCGGCATTGAAGCAGACGTCGGGCCGCGCCTCCGCCAGGGCCGCCTCGATATCCTCACTTTTGGTGATATCGAGGGTAGACCGATTGTAGGCGAAGATCCGCCAGTCCTGAGGAGCCAACTTCGCGGCCCCGATCAGTTTTTGACCGAGCTGTCCGCCGCCCCCCGTGATCATTACTCTTTTCATTGCCGCAAAGGTAATAGATTGCGCCAGGACCGCCACTGCATGCATTGGCCCGCCTTTCCCTACTTTTGCTGCAAATGATTGCTGCATGCGCATAATTGGTCGGTTGCCGGATCCCCGGATGCAAATCACCGTTTTCGAAAACGACGGTCGCTATCCGGTACAGTTCGAGCTCGGAGGCATCACCCAGATCTACCGCTTCCGAAAGGGGGAACGATTGTCGAATATGGGGCATCTGCGGGCGTACGTGAACGAGGACTTTCGCTCGGCGGTGCTGCGGCAATTCACCGAGATGCAGCGCATCCAGACCGAAGTACTTCACCGGATCACCCCACCGGAGGATCCGAATACGGATCTTCCCCAGATCATCTAATTACCTTAAAGCTCATTATGCAAATTTCCGCCGCCGCCCTGGCCAGGATGATTGACGCCACCATCGATGGCGACCCGGAGGTGATCATCACCGGTCCGGCACGTATTGAAGAAGCCGGCTCCGGCCAGATCACTTTTCTGGCCAACCCCGCTTACGAACACCACCTCTACGAAACCAAAGCGACCGCCGTGCTCGTAAGTCGCGACTTCCAGCCGCGAAAACCGATCTCCCCTACCCTGCTTCGGGTGGACAACGTCTACGAAACCGTCTCCGGCCTCCTGCAGGTGTACCAGCAGGATGAGGCCGCCCAGACGGTGCGGCAAGTCAGCCAGCACGCGGCGGTGGACGCTACGGCACGGCTGGGGGAGCGGGTACGGATCGGAAAATTCACCGTCGTCAGCGAGAAAGCATTCATCGGTGCCGGGACCGTTGTGCTCGACCAGGTGTTTATCGGGCCCAACGTGCGGATCGGGAACAACTGCACCATATATCCCGGTGCCCGAATTCTGCGCGACTGCGTGGTAGGCAACAACTGCATCCTACACGCCAACGTCGTGATCGGTGCCGATGGCTTCGGTTTCTTGCCGGACGGAGAGGGGAACAACCAAAAAGTACCCCAGGTAGGCAACGTGGTACTGGAAGACGAGGTGGAGATCGGCTCGAATACCACCGTCGATCGGGCCACGATGGGCTCCACCGTTATCCGCCGCGGCGTTAAACTCGACAACCTGATCCAGATCGGCCATAACGTAGAAATCGGTCGCAATACCGTCATTGCCGCCCAGGCGGGTGTAGCCGGCTCAACCAAGATCGGTGCCAACTGCCGCATCGGTGGCCAAGTTGGGTTTGCCGGGCATTTGACCATCGCGGACGGTACCAACATCCAGGCCCAGTCCGGTATCGCCCGCCACATCAAGGAACCCGGCCAGGCACTGGCGGGCTCCCCGGCATTCGGTTACCGCGACTGGATTAAAAGCTCGATCGTGTTTTCCCGTTTGCCGGAACTCTACAAACGAGTGGCCCAACTCGAAAAAATCCTCGAAAAATGAAGATCTATACCCGGACCGGCGACGGCGGGGAAACCGGCTTATTCAGCGGCCGTCGCGTCAGTAAAGCCGACCTACGGGTGGAAGCATACGGAACAGTGGACGAGCTAAACGCCTGCCTGGGAGTATTACGGGATCACGTACCGGAAGGCGAGTCGACCTACATGCACATTCGCGAACAGCTCCTCGAACTCCAACGGGAGTTATTCTCGCTCGGCGCCATGCTGGCGGACGACCGGCCGGAAGGAAGCTACCGGCTCTCCGCCGACGCCGCTACCGCGCTCGAGGCATACATGGATGAAATGGACCGTAGTCTCCCAAAAATGACGCACTTTATCCTACCGGGGGGATCTCAGGCGGTAAGTTTTGCCCACTTGGCGCGGACCGTTTGTCGGCGGGCGGAGCGCAGGATCGTCGTCCTTGACGGAGTGGACACCACCGCCGTAGTTTACGTCAATCGGTTGAGCGATTACCTCTTCGTGCTAGCCCGGTACCTGGGAAAGCTAGGCGGAATCGCGGAGATCAAGTGGTTGGCGGAATAAGCCGTAAAAAAAAGGGAGGCCGATGTAGCCATCAGCCTCCCTCGAGCTCGTGGAGCTCTGGTCAAGTAAATGTTGCTTCGATACGGGTAAATTTAGTGGGCGGGGGTACCGATGCCGACGATCAGCCGGTAAATCGTATACAGGATCAGGGCAAGTGTTGCCAGGATCAGCATGCAGATCAGTGCGAGAGCGAAGAAGTCCATATGTATTGCTTTAAGTGCTATTGTAAAATTACTATTAATATACGGATTTCTACGCAATCCGCATAATAATTTTTACAAGAACACGTATCACCCTGTTTTATACTGCTGGCGCCACCCCTAGTGCAGCTGGATACACTCTCGGCTCATTGCTTTTGCATCCACCGCCTATCGGCTCCGTGGACCAGCAGATACATGCCGCCGGGAAGCGCTTCGGCCCTGATTTCCACCTTGTTATCACCGAGCTGCCTAATCTCCAACCGGTGAGTCACATCGCCACCTCTTGCATCGTAGCACCGAATTTTCTCCTCGCTCATTCCCTTTCCGGTTAGCCACATCACCGATACGACCGGATTCGGATAGAGTACGGCGGTACGGGTTGGTGTTAAATAGTGACGACGCACCTCGGAATAGTGATGACGGCCATCGATGTCATTCATACGGAGACGGTAGTACAGCTCCCCCCCAGGTGAAGAGGTATCTGCATACCGGTAGGTGGCCAGCGCAGAACCGACTGCCCGGGGACGCACGGTAACCAGGGGAATCCAGTTGCTACCGTCGAGAGATCGCTCTACGGTGTAGTAGGCCAGGTCCTGCTCGTTCTCAACCGCCCACTCCAACACAACGGTCTCATCTTCCTCCTGTCGAACCGTTTCGAAGGTCAGCAGGTCGACGGGCAGGGCGATCGAGGCATCGTATGAAAGCAAGCCGAGGGTCAATCGACTACCGTCCCGGTGACCAGCTAATCCGTTGAGTTGAAACGTGTTTCCCCCAAGGTGGGTAACTCCGCCGCTGGGCACCTCATCGGAGAAGCTGCCATCGTTGTCGGTATCCACGATAAACGCCAGTCTGCCCGCCTCCGCCGCGTCGTACCCCGGCAATTCTATTGCCACGTCCACCGACCCGACCGATACGGGTACGTTCGTGAGGTCGGTCTCGCTGATGCGCCAGGTCCGTGCCAGTAGAGAATTCGTAAGGGGTGGCAAATCATTCGTCCTGCTAAATGTAAGCGCGCCACCATCGTGCCCCCAGAGTAGATACTCGTTCGCATCCAAATCGTCGGGATTTCGAATGGTCAGGACCCCGGAGCCCCGCGCTTCCGTGACGGCGGAAGTGGCATTCATGCGTCCGATACCCGCGATGTCGAAGTCATAGTTGCCGTTTTCGGGGTTGTCCTGCTTGTACACATCGGATGTCGTCAGGGGCAGGCCGTACTTACCGGCCAGGTAGTTATTGACCAGCAGGCGTTCCAGATCGTTGAGCGCGTAGTTAAAGTGAATGACCTCGGCATAATCCGCCGATAAATATCCGGTGTAGTTGTCGTTGAGGCCGCCGATGGCGAGTACCTGGTTGCTATTCGGGAGGTGGGTACTGGTTTCTCTGAACGCGAACCGATGGGTGTCGTCCACGTACATCGTCGACCGTACCGCCTGGGCACGGCTGCCGTCAAAATCCCAGCTCAACAAGTAATTCGTCGAATTATTGAAGGTCAGTCCGGGGAAGGCCATGCGGTCGTTTTGGGTATGGACATCGAGGTTCAATCTTCGGTTATCCCAAAAAAACCAGGTGTAGGCATATTCTATGTCAGTAGTATAGGTGATGCGCTTGCCCAGAATCCCCTTGGGTTGCCCGTTCAGGTTGTAGGGGCGGATCACGGCAAAGTAGGAGATACTACTGGTATTGTCCAGTATGTCAACATCGTCGACGATTAGGCGATCGTCGGAACCGTCAAGCCGGACTACGGGCATCCCGTTCAGTGCGCTAGTAGAGTAGTAAACCGGTTGCTGTGACGCGGTTACCTGGCTGGCATGATTGGCATTTCCCGAAAGGTCCTCCCAGGATACGACGGCCGATGCGTTGGGCTGGACAATCTCGTCGGCGAGTAACCACAGGCCATTGGTGGATGCGTTGCCGACCCCTCCCGGACCGGACTGGGCTACGAGAATCGAAATGTAAAAGAATGCGCCCAGACCCAGAGCGGTACTTTTGAGCATGGCATTTGGTTTGTCAGTGTCCGGTGGGTGGAAGCGGTTAAGCCTGCACCGGCAAAAGCCTGCAAGCGGAGAACCGACCGGCGCCACCTAAAACCGGCCCATCCGAAGCATTTGCTTCGATGGGGCACGGATGTATGGTGAACGTCTCAGCCTGGTGAAACGTATGTCCGTACGGCTTTATAGGATCCCCTCCCCCCGGATTACAACCAATCCCCCCCCTACCCGTTTAACAACTTTCCCCACTATAACTAAGCTATCTATGGCCCAGGCCAAAACTCTCGGTGAGCTGAAAGCGAGCGGATACAAGCCCCGCACCGTCAAGCAGGAGCTCCGCGAAAACCTGATCAATCGTCTAAAAAACAAGGAGGTAGTTTTCCCCGGCATCATCGGTTTTGATGACACGGTGCTTCCCGACATTCAACGGGCTATCCTCAGCCGACACAGCATTCTCTTATTGGGCCTTCGCGGACAGGCTAAAACCCGCATCGCGCGGTTACTGGTCAATTTGCTCGACGAATACGTCCCGGTCGTCGCCGGCAGCGAACTGAACGACGATCCGCTGGAGCCTATCAGCCGTTCGTCGGCCGACCTCATCAAGGAAATGGGTGACAGTACTCCGATTGAATGGTGGCACCGCGACGATCGGTACGTCGAGAAACTGGCTACCCCCGACGTATCGGTCGCCGACCTGATCGGCGATGTCGACCCCATCAAGGCCGCCACCCTGAAGCTGACCTACGCCGACGAGCGGGTGATTCACTATGGGTTAGTGCCCCGCGCTCACCGGGGAATTTTCGTCATCAACGAGCTTCCCGACCTTCAGGCCCGGATCCAGGTTTCGCTGTTTAACATACTGCAGGAGGGCGATATTCAAATCCGCGGCTTCAAGTTGCGGCTCCCGCTGGACATCCAGTTTCTTTTCACGGCAAACCCGGAAGACTACACCAACCGGGGAAGCATCATCACGCCGCTAAAGGACCGCATCGAAAGTCAGATCCTGACCCACTATCCTAAAACCCTGGAGGTGGCCCGCGCCATCACCGACCAGGAAGCCACGCTGACCGAAGATCAGGCCGCGCTGGTACAGGTTCCGGAGCTGTTGAAGGTGATGCTGGAGCAGCTGTCCTTTGCCGCGCGGGAGAGCGAATACATCGACGAGAAGTCCGGTGTGTCGGCCCGCCTCAGTATCACGGCCCTGGAGAATCTGGTTTCGACCGCCGAAAGAAGAGCACTGATCAACGGCGACTCAAAAACCGTTGCCCGAATCACCGACTTCTGGGGAGTCGTACCCGCCATCACCGGCAAAGTAGAGCTGGTGTACGAGGGGGAGCAGGAGGGCGCCTACGGCGTAGCCATGAAATTGCTCGGTAAATCCATTCGTACCAGTTTCCTCGCCCATTTTCCCGACCCCTCCGACGTGGTGGCCGACGGGCGCACCGATAGCGACCCCTACGGCATCATCCGCGCCTACTTCAGTGGAGGAAACGTCGTCGAATTGCTCAACGACGGTAGCAACGAAGCATACCGGAAGGCGCTGGACAACGTTGCCGGTTTGCGCAAATTCGTTGCTTCCAACGTCGAGGAGTCGCTGAACGAAGAGGAGACCTACCTCTACATGGAACTCGTACTTCAGGGCCTCGCCGAAATGGAAGTGCTCAACAAGGAGGCTTTGAACAACAGCCTAAACTTTCGCGACCTTCTGGCCGATATGTTTGGGAGCGACGACCTGGACTTCAGGTAGTACGAATTCATTACTATGCTGCTTTTGGTAGGCGCCTATACCATCGATATGGAAGCGGACGTCCCGGGCCTTGCCCGGGGCGTCACCGCTTACGATTTCTCTCCCAAACTCGGTCAGCTCGATTACCGGGGCTACGTGGAAGAAGTCAACCCGAGTTATCTGTGTATCGACCCGGCTAATCCGGTCGCCTACGCGGTCAGGGAATGCCCGCAGAGCGATGGGGCGGCCGTAGTTGCCTATCACCTGCGCCGCGGCGCCCGCAATGCCGTAGTCTTTGACCGCCTGGGGGAGGTTTTACTGCAGGGAGACCACCCCTGTCACGTGACCAAAGTGGAGGATACCCTCATCGTCAGTTGTTACAGCAGCGGTTCGGTACACGTGGTGGGGCTTCACCCGGACGGACGTCCGGCATCCCACCGCCAGCGACTTTCCCTGCACCACGACACCCAGCGCACCCACGCCCACTGCGCCGTCTATGACGCGAAGCGTAAGCGGGTGTACGTCTGCGACCTCGGAGGTGACCAGCTTACCGTATTCGATCGGTCTGCCGACGGTACCCTGACGGCTCGGCCCGCGGCAACGGTACGCTTTCCGCAAGGCTCCGGGCCCCGGCACTGCGTCCTGCATCCCAACGGCGATCTGTTGCTTGTGAACTGTGAGTTTCGCGGACGGGTGGCGGTAGTAGATTTGCGCGGAGAAGCACCCCAAATGGCGATCAACGTACCGGCGCTGCCCGAGCGTGCGGTAGAGGGTGCCAGCGGCGCGGCCATCCGCATCGACCAGCGGGGGCGGAACGTCTACATTAGCGAGCGCAATTACAGCGTGGTGAGTACGCTGCGGCTGGAAACGGAAGCGCCACTCCGGTTATTCACCCGCGATACGTACCCCAGCGGAGGAACGCGACCACGGGATATCGCACTCAGTCCGGATGGTAAATGGCTACTTTCCGCCAACCTGAAGGATCACTCCATCGGCGTGTTTCGGGTGGGAGCCGGCGGTGCCTTGCAGCTGCAACGGGTGGTGCGGAAGGTGAAAAGCCCCACTAGCCTTACCTGGATTCCGGGGCTTTAGAAGCGGCTACGTGAGCCGACGCATCCGCAAGGTCAGGGTATATCCGGCACGGTCATCGATGGTCAGTTCGGCGCGTAGGCGTTGGGCGCGCATTCGCATATTGTCCTTGCCCTGCCCCGTTTTGGGGGTAAACCGACTGCTGCTGTAAGTGGGGTTCGCGTCCTTCTTCTTTCCGGACCCATTGTCCCGGATGAACATCTCGAAGGTCTGCGCATACTGTTCCAATTCGATCTCGACGTAATTGGCGTCGCTGTGGCGGGCGATATTATTCACCGCCTCCTTATAAATGAAATAGAGATCCTGCCGCACATTCCCGGGTAATTCCTGCTCGATAACGAAGCCGCTAGCCCGAAAATCATAGCGTATATCCAGCGGAAGCAGCACTTCGTCGGCGTGCTCCTGCATGCGTTGTAAGAGGTTACCAACGTTGTCACGCCGGCTGTCGATGCTCCAAATCACGTCACTCATTTTCGACATGGCGTTCCGGCCAGCTTCCCCGACGGTTTGTAGCCGTATTCGTAGCTTTTCGTCATCGGTACGGTGCTGGAGCAATTCCGCCTGTAGGGTAATGCCCGCCAGCAGCCCGCTGACTTCGTCGTGGATGTCGCTACTCAACTGGGTACGCAACTGTTCGTTCCGCAGCCGTTCCCGCAGTTTGGCCTGCAGGATGAAGAAGAACAGCCCGACAATCACCGTAGCGATCAGGAATTGGAACCAGGTTTTCTCGATCAGGTACTGGCGAACGCGGATATTCAGGCTCAGGTACTTTTCGCCGTAATTGCCATTTGCCCCCGCACCCTGGACCATCAGGGTATACTGCCCGGAGGGTAGGTTATTGTAGCGGACGGTCCGTTCGTTCCGGAGTCGCTGCCAGGTCTCGTTGAAGCCGTCCAGTTTAACCCGGAATTGGGTAAGGCTGGGCCGCTGCCCCACCGGCAGCGCGAACGATACGGCGATGCTCTTCTCACTGGCGTTGACGGTGATGTTCTTGAGCCCGTCCAGGTTCTGGGTCATGGAGCGGGTTTCTCCCCTACCGTACACCACCACTTCCGTGAGCATGACGTCCGACCCCGCACTCTCCACGCTCAGGTCGTCGTCGCGGAAGACGGAAAGCCCGTTATCGCCACCGAAAAAGTACCGTCCGCTGTTATCCCGGTGGAAGCAGTACCGGTTAAACTCGTCGTTGGCTAGGCCGTCTTCTTGGTAATAGCGG
Source organism: Neolewinella xylanilytica (assembly GCF_002934605.1). GTDB lineage: Bacteria > Bacteroidota > Bacteroidia > Chitinophagales > Saprospiraceae > Neolewinella > Neolewinella xylanilytica. Next base: position 2,367,267 of record NZ_PTJC01000005.1, on the reverse strand, counting down.
CGAAAGGTGCCGTTAGCGAGGTCTTTTGGCAGGTGTACCAGACCGTTGCGGGTCGACACCCAGTAGCCGCCGGTGGAGTCGGGCACCAGGCCCACCACCGTATTGTTGCTGAGGCCGTCCTGCCGCTCGTACCGCTCCACGTTGCCTTCGATGGTGTTGTAAACCCGCAGCCCGGCGTCCGTGCCCAGCCACCACCGCCCCCCCGTATCCTCGAAGATGCAATTAATGGTGATCGCGTTAAGATCGATCTCGGCCGACTCCCCCGTCCGGGTGACCACCTGATAAACCTGGGCGCGGGAAGTGGCCGGATCGTAACCGATCAGACCGTCGTGCCGGGTACCGAGTAGTAACTCCCCCTTGCGGGAGTAGAGCAAGTAGTTGATGCGTACCCCATCCAGGAGGGCCGCCTCCTGGTCGGCATCCACGCGTTCGGTAAAGCGGGCGGTGGTCGGATCGAACTCCAACAGCAGCCCCCCCTTGCGCGGATCGGTAGCGCCAACGTAGAGCTTACCGTCGGGGGCTACCGCCAGACAGGTCAGGGAATAGACCGAACCGTAGGAGGTAGTGACTCCGGTAGCCACGTCGTACCGGAACAACAAACCGCCCTTCGCGTAGCCCGATGGCTGGGCCACCCCCCATACGGCGTTCCGCGGCCGGTCGAAAATGAGTTGGCCGTTTTCCCGCATGGGCACGACCGTTCCCGAGGAGTCGACGAGCCTGAGGGGATTCATTTCGTAGGTACCCCGGGCCATCGCATTGATGGTGCCGTCGCTCTGGGCGATGTAAACCGTTCCGTCGGCGTCCTCGGTGATGCCGCGCACGGACTTCCGGTAAAGTTCTCCTTCGGTATCCTCCAGGTAGTTGTGGATCGACTTGACGTAGCGCTCCGTAACGCCTAGTCCTTCCCGGAGCCCCAGGTATACCGTTTCGTTGAAATTGATTGCCGCGATACTCGTCACCGAGCGGTCGATGGGAAGGTCCCGTTCGAAGAGCGCGAAAGTACCCGAGGTGTCAACCAGATAATATTCATCCGGAAACTGTTTACCGAGGATGTCTTCCGTACCAACGAACAGCAGTTGGCCCAAACCGTCCTTGAATACTTTAGGATAGCGCAGGCCCAAATCGAGGTTGCCCACGGGGGAGGCGCTACCCCGGCGGTCGGGGTCATAGCGGTAGAGGGGAATGCCGTCGCGAAAACTGAGGTAGACGTAGCCGGCGGGCCCCTCTTCCATTACGTAGAATCTCCGCTGGCTGGACAGCCGGGGGAAAAACGTATTCAACAACTCCCCGTTGGCACTCAGGTGCCGGAACCCGTGATCCTCGTCGTAAATAATGAATTGGCCGTTGCTCAACGGTTTAAGTTCTACCCGCGACGTGATCGTATTCCACTCGTCGGTCGTGTCCTGGTAGATGACCTGGAAGCCTTCTTGGGTATATTCGTAAAGCACCGTTCCGTACTCGCCGATGGTTACGAAGAAGGTTCGGCCCAGGTCGTCGGTCACGATGGTGCGGGGAAAGCCAATGACTTCGGAGGGAGAAAGGGGAACGCGCTCCACCGAAAAATCCCGCGGATCGAAACGGTCAAATACGCCGTAAAACTCCTTGTACGTCAGGATTAGCTTCCCGTCGTTACCCGCCCGAATGGATTCCACCGATCCCCGGCTCAGCTTGGGCTCCTTACTGAGTCCCTGCCCGAAGGACACGAACGTATGTCCGTCGAAACGATTCAGCCCGTCCATGGTAGCCACCCAGAGGTAACCGTCCTTGCCGATGTGCAGGCCGTTAATGTCGCGGGTCGACAACCCGTCCGTGACCGTAAAGTATTCGATGCGCATAGCCTGCCCCGGGAGGCATGCGCCCCAAATCAAAAGCAAAACCGGCAGTAGTGACTTCACGGAGGAAGAAAGGTTTAGGTTGTAAAACATAACGATATACCCGCTCCACAAGTTATCCACAAGGTAGCGGGTCGCGCCGCCTTGTCCCAGCCCCCGCACAACTTAATCCGTCAAAAGGTCAGGAGTAACCCAATCCCGTCGTTAACCCGGCCGAACATGGCTGCGTAGTCGTCATCACGACCGGACGCGATCGCGAAATTGACCAGATCGAACAGAAACAAAAAACCTCCCTGCAGGATAATACTGCGACCGTAGCCCTGCAACCGGTCACCGTCCGCGTCGGGGCGCCGGGACCGTTCCATCAGGTAGAGCCCCCCGAGCACGTAGCCCACGTCAAGCCCCGCGTTGAAGAGCAGAATCTTCTGGAACCCCTGATTTTCCTGCCAGCCGGCCAGTGCCGTAGGGGCGGCCTCACCAAGGGTGAGGTAGCCGATTCCGGCGATCCCCAGGTTGACCACGTTCCAAATGGCGTTCATCTCGTGGAAGCGACGACTGCTTCCCGAGCTACGCTCCCGCAGCGCCAGCCCGAGCCCGATATTGCCTACCGCCCAGCCGCCCAGTACGAGCATGGCTTGGCGTTGGTGGTTCAGGCGGGCGGTTTCCAGCTCGTCGAGGGTAGGGGCGTTGACGGGAGTTTGCGCCGGAGCGCAGGTGGAAAGCAACACGGAAAACAGCAGAGTCAATGGCAACTTCATGCAGGGGAGATTGACGGAGGGATGCATTCCAAACCCCGGCGGCGCTGGTTGGTTGTTAGCGTACCCCCCCTACCCTATCTTATGCTCGAACGTTTCCTCGGTCACTACCAAACCATCCTCCCCCACCTGACCGAAGGGGCCCCGATAGCCTACCACCGGGAACGTATCCAGACGCCCGACGCGGATTTTCTAGATCTCGACTGGCTGGCCGAAGCGAGCGGCAGCCGCCTGGTTATTCTCAGCCACGGCCTGGAAGGCGATAGCAGCCGTCCCTACATTGTCAGCGCCGCCCGCTACTTCGCCCGGCGGGGCTGGGACGTACTGGCGTGGAACTGCCGAAGCTGCTCCGGCGAGATGAACCGCACGCGGAAACTATACAGTCACGGACAAAGCGAGGACCTGGAAACCGTCGTGAATCACGCCCTCGCCACCCGCCTCTACGAGCGGATCGTATTGGTAGGCTACAGCATGGGCGGCAACCTGACCTTGAAGTACCTGGGAACCATGGGGAATGACCGCCCCCCGCAGGTGACCCACGGCGTTGCCTTTTCGGCTCCCTGCTTCATCGAGCACAGCGTCGACAGCCTGGAACGACGGGACAACTATGTATACAAGCGCAAGTTCTTTCGGTCGCTGGCGGCCAAAATCACCGCGAAAGAGAAACAGTTTCCCGGCATCGTCGATCTCGCGGCCCTGGGTGACATTAAGGTGTGGCGCGACTTCGACCGGGCGTTTTCGGCCGTGATCGGAGGATACGATGATTTGGACGCCTATTACGCTTACCTCTCCTCCGGAAACTACGTGGCCGAGACTACGGCGCCGGTACTGATCGTCAATGCGCTGAACGACCCCATCATCCCGGATGCCTGTACCCCGGTCGGGTTAGGAAAGAAGCATCCGCTGATTACCGTCGAGCAACCGCGCCGGGGCGGTCACGTCGGCTTCTCCCTACGTGGCAAGGATTACAATGCAATGGACGTACGGGCCTTTGAATTTGTCGACTCCCCTAGCTAAGCGGTGGTCCCCGGCTCGGGCAAGTCGCCGCAGGGTTGATTACCGGGTGACGTGCCTTTCCGGTGGTGACGGGGTGAGGCGGTGATCGGGGGTAAGGGCGTCGTCGACTTTGGGTCCGGCTTTTCGTTGCTCCCGCGCTCCGGCGCACAAACCCAAGCGGCGTAACTTCTCGGCATCGGGTGAACAATACGCGCCAGTCCGTATTGATACCTGTACATATAATGTAACAACAGTACCCATGAGCGCTAAGATCCTGATCACCTTTTACTCTACTTACGGACACACCTTCCAACTCGCCCAATCCGTCAGGGAGGGAGCTGAGCAAGCCGGTGCGGAAGTACGCCTGCGTCGCGTAGCCGAACTACCCCAGGCCGCGGAAGCCATGAAAAACGACGAAAACTACCAAGCCGCCCAAAAATCCATGGCGCACCTGGAAGAGGTGACCCACGACGACCTGCGCTGGGCCGACGGGATCGCTTGGGGAACGCCAACGCGCTACGGCAACATGGCCGCCCAGGTAAAGCAATTTATCGACACGACGAGCCCGCTCTGGTCGAAAGGAGAACTCGAGGACAAAGCCTCCGGTGTTTTCGTATCTACGGCTACCCAGCACGGGGGACAGGAGGCAACTATCCTTTCGTTCCACATTCCGCTACTTCACCTGGGCATGATCCTGGTGGGCAGCCCTTACGGCCAGAACCCTACCCTGTTCAACGTATCGGAAATCCACGGCGGTAGCCCTTACGGCCCCAGCACGATCGCGGGGGGTGACGGTTCCCTGCAGCCGAAGGAAGGTGACCTGATTATGTCCAAACGCCTCGGAGAGCGGCTGACCAAGGTCGCTACCCAACTTAAGTCGCTGCGGAAGTAGCGCCTAAAACACGGTAGCCTGGATAGGCAGCCGGCCAGCAACCAATAGCACGGCATACAGGTAGCCGCACGGGACGATAGGTTTCTCGTGCGGCTAGCCTTGTTTAACCGCTACCCTTGCGGTACTGCCACAAGCGATGATCGGGCCGCCGATCATCAGCTGTTTGCCCTTACTCCTCCTGCTCGGTCCGAACGAAGACATTTGCGGAGATTGCCGATAGCGTCACGGATGGTCCGAACAAACGGTCGGAGATGCCTCCGGGATCTACTTCGGTACCATTCACTACCTGCTTCCATTTGCCCGCCGGCAGTTGGATCGTTTGGGCGGCGGGATGGCCGTTGAGTGCTACGAAAATGTCCTGCCACGTATCCCCGGGCGCGTTTTGAATTCGGTAGGTAATGAGTTGGTTGTCCTGCTGGTCGGTAAAGGTCAGGTGGCGGGTGATGGTGTCCGTGCTCCGCATCCGAAAGGCGGGATGGTCCTTGCGCAGGGAGATAAGATCGCGGACGTACGTTACCGTTTCCTTATGGCGGCTTTTCTCCTCCCACTTAATGGCATTGACCGCGTCGCTGCTCCGATAGCTATTCTCCTCGCCCCCTTTGCTGCGGTACATTTCCGTGCCGGCGTGGAGGAAGGGTATTCCCTGGGAGGTGAGCACGGTGGCAAGGGCTAACCGGTGCATGCGCCTCCGGCTGGTAACTCCGTCCTCCGGGTTACTGATGGCCAGACGATCCCACAGGGTATGGTTATCGTGACAGCTTACGTAATTGACGCACTGGGCGGGTTCGTTCGCCCAGGGAGCGGTACTGTAGTTGATACTGTCGTAATCGATCTGATGGTGGCGGGTGGCGCCTACGATGCCAAAACGCACCGACTCGGCCATATCGCTGGCTCCGCTTACGAAGCCACGCTCTTCGTGGTGAAAAACGCTTCCCTTGAGGGCATCCCGCAAGTCGTCGCTGAAGGCGGCAATTCCCTTCAGTTTGCCGGTATTTCGTTTCAGCGCCCGCAGGCTATCCGGCAGGGGGCTGCTACCGGCGGTCCAGCCTTCCCCGTAAATCAGGATGGTGGGATCGATGCCGTGAATGGTTTCACTGATGTCGTTCATGGTGGCGATGTCGTGGATGCCCATGAGGTCGAAGCGAAAGCCGTCGATGTGGTATTCATCCACCCAGTATTCCGCCGACTCCCGAATGTATTTCCGCACCATGGGTCGTTCGCTGGCAATCTCGTTGCCACAACCGCTGGCATTGCTAAAGCTGCCGTCTTCCCGAAAACGGTAGAAGTAATCCGGCACCAGCTGCTGAAAGTTGCTGGTTTCGGTGTGACCGGTATGGTTGTACACCACGTCCATGATGACGCGAATGCCGGCCCGGTGGAGGGCCATGACCATCCTCTTGAACTCCCGGATCCGCACCTCTCCACGTGACGGATCGGTGGCATAGCTGCCCTCCGGCACGTTGTAGTTTTGGGGGTCGTACCCCCAATTGTACTGGGCGGAATCCGAGCGGGCCTCGTCGACGCTAAAGAAATCGAAAACGGGTAACAAATGGACGTGGGTCACCCCCAATTCGATCAGGTGATCCAGTCCCGTCGTATCGCCGCCGGGCGTGGTGGTACCCCGCTCGGTCAGCCCGAGAAATTTGCCCTTGTACTGAATCCCCGAAGCGGGGTCGACGCTGAGGTCGCGGAGGTGCAGTTCATAGATCACGGCATCGGTGGGCGCATTGAAGGGGGGGCGGCGGTCGGACTGCCAGCCGGGCGGATCGGTGGCTAACAGGTCTACGACCTGGGCGCGGAGCCCGTTGGTACCGGCGGCTTTCGCGTAGATATCGGTGGCTTCGGCCAGCCAGCCTTCGTCCTGTTTAATTTGCAGCGTGTAGTATACCCCAGCGAGGTCGCCTTTACTGGTAGCCGTCCAGACTCCGTTTACGACCTGCATGTCGAGGGTTTCATAGGCTTCGGTAGTGGGGGCGTCGTCTAGGTAGAGGTGAACGCGCGCCTCCTGCGCCGCCGGCGACCAAAGTTTGAAGGTGGCCGCAGCGGCCGTGTACGTGACCCCCAGATCGGTATAGGGGTAGACGGGATAGTCTTCCAGCGCATCGTATTCGGGCTGGGGGTCGGAACAGGTCACCATTAACAAACTTAGGCAGATGAAGAATAGGGAGCGGTGGAAAGGAAGCATTAGCGGGTGAGCAGCGGGTCTATTCGATCAGGCGAAGAATGGTGCGGGCGAAGGTAGGGTCCAAGATAGCGCCCCGGTGCCCCTCGTTTGGCAGGGGGATGAGTTCTACCCGCTCCGGAGCCGCCTGCTTGATCGCTTCGGCCATATCGTAGGGGATAAAGTCGTCCCGCTGGCCGTGAATGACGGTCACGGGGCAATTGGCCCGGGCGACGTTCTCCACCGTATTGAGTGGATACTTGAGAATAAAATCCGGTACCATCCATAGCCACAGGTTCTTCATGGCGGTGATGCTGGCGTAAGGGGCGGCCAGTACGCAGTGGGCCGGATTGTTTTCCGCGGCCAGGTAACTCGCCATGCCGGTACCCAGAGAGTAACCGGCTACAACGATGTTTTGCTCCGCGTAGTGCCGCAGGAGGGTATCGTACATGGTCTGGGCGTCGGCGTAGAGCTGTGCTTCGGACGCGATCTCCCCGCCACTTTTGCCGTATCCGCGGTAGTCCATCAAATAAAGATCGTAGGAGGCGTCCATCAGGGCTTGCGTCTGGCGAAAGCTCCGTCGATTACTGCCCCGGTTGCCGTGGAGGAAGAGAATGGCACCGCGGGCATCCGGCTTGCGAAAGGCGACTACGTTCAGGTTGACCCCGTCCGCCGTAGGGATAAAGAATTCTTCCCCCCGCTCGAAGACGTAATCGGAAGCCAACTGACGGGGACGAAAGATCAAGCTTTCCTGGAACAGGTACAGGATCGAGCAGAGTACGGTGTACAGCAGGACTGCTCCGACGGCGATGTACTTGATCCATTTCATTTAATCCGGGTCTGGCAGCTTTCACAGGGGTTATTCCTGTACAGAACGCAGCAGTCCCATGCCGGTTATAAAAAATATGAGTCCGACTATGGCTACCCCCCAGGCGTTTTGGCCGAGGGCCAGCTGACCGGGATTAAAAATTGCCAGAACGCCGGCCGCCAGCGCAACGGCACCGGAGATGGTAAATAATAATGCCAGGGTTTTCTTCACTTTCGCCAATTTAGTCCAAAGATAGCTCGGAACCGGAAGATGTCGAACGGGCGAATGCGTATCTTGCCCGGGTCCAAATCATGCAACGCTGCCGCTACTCAATCGACGAAAATTCCTCCGGATCGCGGGGCTGCCGGTCGTCTTTTCCGCCAACTTGCCGACAGGATTTCGCTTGCTGGGCTTCGACCCCGAAGACCCCCTTCCGGGCAAACATCCCGGGCTTACCCTCCTGAACGACCGTCCCGTCAACGCGGAAACGCCCCCCCACTTGCTGGAACCGAAAGTCACCCCGGCGGACCGCATGTTCGTCCGGAACAACGGCCTCGTACCACGAGATCTTCCTCCTACGCCAACGACGATCCCGCCCGACTGGGCCCTTCGCATTGCCGGCGAGGCCGTACCCGAACCGGTCACCTTTACGCTATCGGAGCTCCGGGAGCGCTTTCCTAATTATACCTACCAGCTTACGCTGGAGTGCGGCGGTAACGGGCGGAGCGAGTTCAACCCTCCGGCCCGCGGCAACCAATGGTCGACCGGAGCAGTAGGCTGTCCTGAGTGGACCGGAGTCCGGTTACGCGATGTGCTGAAAGCGGCCAACTACGATAGCTCGAAAGCCGTCTACATCGGGTATTACGGTAAGGATACCCACTTGAGCGGCGACCCGGACAAAGTGCCGATTTCGCGGGGGGTGCCGATTGAGAAAGCTCTCGAGGACGAAAGCCTGATCGCCTGGGCGATGAACGACGAGCCGCTACCGCTACTCAACGGCTATCCGCTGCGGCTGGTATTCGGTGGGTATCCGGCGAGTTGCTCGGGAAAGTGGCTATCGGAAATCGTGGTGCGCGACCGGGTGCACGACGGGGAAAAAATGGGCGGACAATCGTACCGGGTTCCCTGTGAACCGGTGGCGCCCGGCACGACCGTAGAGGATAAAGACATGTGCATCATCCTGGACATGCCGGTCAAGTCGCTACTGACCTCCCCGCGCACCGGCGCCATCGTCGAAGCCGCCGACGGTTTATCCATTGGCGGTCATGCCTGGTGCGGAAGCTCGGAAGTGGCGCGGGTAGACTACAGCATCGATTTCGGGGCAAGCTGGACAGCCTGCCAACTGAATCGCCCGGCTAATCGCTTCGCCTGGCAACACTTTTCGGCGAAAGTAGATTTCCCGGTAGCCGGCTACTACGAGGTATGGGCCCGGGCTACGGATGCGGACGGCAACGCCCAACCGATGGTACTGCCGGGCTGGAATCCCCGCGGTTACCTCAATAATGCCTGTCATCGCATCGCGGTAAAAGTAGTCTGATCATGGGGTTTCGCGCACGCGCTATCGGTATTCTCGGGCTGCTCACCATGGCGGCGCTGGCGGTTACCCGGTGTACCGACGAAGATACCGGGCCGCAACCGACCGAAGCGAAAGCCTCCCGTATTGTCGACGGACTGGACATGGATACCGGCCTTATCGCGGAGGGGGAATACCTGCTCGTGAAAGGCAACTGCCTTGCCTGCCATAGTGCGAAGCTGGTAACTCAAAACCGCGCTACCCGGGAAGGCTGGTCGCAGATGATCGACTGGATGCAGGAAAAGCAGGGGCTATGGGATCTCGGCCCGCAGCGGGAACCCATCCTCGATTACCTGGCTACGTATTACGCGCCGGATGAAAGCGGACGGCGGCCACCATTGGAGAACATCGAATGGTATAAACTGGACGCGGACGAATAGGTAGGGGAGCCGGACGGATCGGTACTCCCGCCCGGCTCAGCTGACTCAGCGATTGATTACGTTCTTGAATCGCGGCCGCCGGGGTGCTATGTCTCCCATCTCGGCTTTCTTGACGGCTTCGTACTGGGAGTAGTTGCCTTCGAAGAAACGAATATTCCCTTCGTCCTCGAAGCTGAGAATATGGGTAGCCAGGCGGTCGATGAACCAGCGGTCGTGGCTGATCACCAGCACGCAACCGGCAAAGCTGTCGAGGGCATCTTCCAGGGCGCGGAGGGTATTGATGTCGACGTCGTTGGTCGGTTCGTCCAGGAGCAGGACGTTGCCCCCCTCCCGCAGCGTCATGGCCAGTTGCAGGCGATTGCGTTCGCCGCCGGACAACATGCCCACCTTCTTTTGCTGATCGGCGCCGGCGAAGTTGAAGCGACTCAGGTAGGCGCGGGCATTCACCGAAGTGCTCCCCACCTCGATCATATCGTGGCCCTGACTTACGACGTCATAGATGGATTTTTCCTTGTCCTGCAGTTGGGTGTGGGCCTGGTCCACGTAGCTAATTTCCACGGTATCCCCCACTTTGATCTCCCCGTCGTCGGGTTGCTGCTCGTTGACCAGCAAGCGGAAGAGGGTGGATTTGCCTACTCCGTTCGGCCCCAGAATTCCCACGATGGCATTCTTGGGAATGGTGAAGGTGGCATCGTCAAACAGGACGCGATCGCCGAAGCCTTTTTTCAGGTGCTGCACTTCGATCACCACGTCTCCGAGCCGTGGTCCGGGCGGAATGTAGATTTCCAGGTTCTTCTCCCGTTCCCGACCTTCTTCGCCGACGAGCTTGTCGTAGGCGTTCAGTCGTGCCTTGCCCTTGCTCTGTTTGGCTTTGGGGGCCATGCGGATCCACTCCAGTTCTCGCTTGAGGGTCTTTTGACGCTTACTTTCCTGCTTTTCCTCCTGCGCTAGCCGCTGAGACTTTTGCTCGAGCCAACTGGAGTAATTTCCTTCCCAGGGAATACCCTCCCCGCGGTCGAGTTCCAGGATCCAGCCAGCTACGTTATCCAGGAAGTAGCGGTCGTGGGTCACGGCGATGACGGTGCCGGGGAAGCTCTGTAAATACTGCTCCAGCCAGTCTACGGATTCGGCGTCGAGGTGGTTGGTGGGCTCGTCCAGCAGTAGGATGTCTGGATTGCTCAGCAGCAGGCGGGCCAGGGCCGTACGGCGACGCTCACCGCCCGAAAGCACGTCCACCTTCGCGTCGTCCGGTGGGCAGCGCAGGGCTTCCAGGGCGGTATCGATGCGGTTTTCGAGTTCCCAGGCGTTGCGGTTTTCGAGTTCTTCCATCAGTTCGCCCTGGCGTTCGATGAGCTTGTTCATCTCATCGTCGCCCATCGGCTCACTGAATTTGAGGTTGACCGCTTCGTATTCCTTCATAAGGTCGACGGTTTCCTGTACCCCCTCCTCGACGATTTCCCGGACGGTTTTGTTCGGATCGAGTTTGGGCTCCTGCTCGAGGTAGCCGATCTTGTAATTGCCATCGAAGACTACGTTGCCTTCGAAGTTCTTGTCTACCCCGGCGATAATCTTAAGTAAGGTGGACTTACCGCTACCGTTCAGACCGAGGACGCCGATTTTCGCCCCGTAGAAGAAGCTGAGCCAGATATTGTTAAGTACCTTCTTATTGGCTCCGGGAAAGGTCTTGGAGACCCGCTCCATGGAAAAAATAATCTTGTTGTCTGCCATAGCTAGAATGCTGGGTTTAGGGTTTACCGCCGTCGTTTTTCTCGGTCGTTTGCCAGGACTGTTCGCCAATCAGAACTTCCAATCGGTTCATAAAGCGTTCGAGGGCGGGGGGAGCGTTGGAGTAGATCTTGATGTTACGGGGATAACCGTTTTGATCCGGAATGGTAAGGAGCCGGTAGGGGATGTCGGTAGGTACTTCCGCTTCCACCGGGTAAACGGGGTCGAAAGTCAACTGCCGCAGGCTATCGATCGAGTTGTTCAGATCCTCGTAATCGACCGAATAAAGCTGGCGGTTGTAAAGCCCCTGGGCTACTTCACCCTTATCCACCAGTAGGGAAGTCATACCGCCACTTTGCAGGCTGAAGGTATAGGCCTCGCAGTCCCCGTAGCAGGTTGATTTTTGAAAGATCAGCTCGGGAGCATTCGCATCTTCCGCAACTTCCTCCCGGTACCCCAGCTCAGCGATCGGCGCCTGCCCCAGGCTGGCCTGGTTCTCTATCTCGGCGGTTTCATTGGTCTCGATCTGGGGAGATTCCATGGCTTCGCGGCGGCGGCGGACTTCCTCGCGCCGCATGGCCTTTACTTCCGATTCGTCCGGAAGGTTACCTACCCCGGGCCGTGCGGGTGCCTCTACGCCCCTGGACAACTCCTCCTCGGTACGTAGGGCGCGTGCTTCGTCGATCTCCGGATCGGGGGAGACGTTCCCGTCTTCGATCGGGGCCTGAACCGGGGTATTGGGGGATCCGGAAATGCCAATGGGTTGGCGCGTACACGACAGGCAGAGCAGGAGGATGCCAAGCAGCGCGGTATAGTAGTTGTTCATGGAGAAAGCTTAGATCTGATTAAAGCAACTCCGGGGGGGAAGGTTGACTGTTCCTACTTACCCTTTTTTCCCTGGGTCGCGGCCTGCTGACGCTGCTGTTCCTTCAGCGCTTCCTGTAAGCGTGCGCTGAAGCCGCCCTTCTTTTTCGGCTTAGCCTTGTTCGCTTCCAGCTTGGCCCGGAGCTTATCATCGTCGATGATGAAGTTCTTGGTGATAACCGTTTGCAGGATATTAAAGACGTTGCTGAAGAACAGGTAGGCGGTAAGGCCGGCGGCAAAGCTGTTGAAAAAGCCCAGGAAGGCGATCGGCATGATGTACTGGAAGTACTTCATCATGGGTTGGGCGCTGTAGTCCATGTGCCGGCTGTTGTAGTAGGCATAGATAACCGTGGTCACCGCCCAGAGCACGGCAAACAGGCTGAGGTGGCCCTGCATAAAAGGAATCCATTCGGGCAGCCGTAGGATGCTGTCGTAGGTACTCAAGTCGTTCGCCCAGAGGAAATTTTCCTGCCGGAAGCTGATGGAAGCCGGAAAGAAGCGGTAGAGCGCGAACCAGATGGGCATCTGCACCACCATGGGCAAGCAACCGCCTAGGGGACTGGCGCCGTATTCCTGGTACATTTTCATGGTTTCCATCTGCTGGGCCTGTGCATCGTCTTTATGCTTGGCCTTCAGCTTTTCGATCTCCGGTTTGAGCACCTGCATCTTCGACTGGCTTACCAGCATTTTGTAAGTCAGGGGATACAGCAGCAGTTTGACGATCAGGGTAAGCACGAGAATGGTAATACCCATATTCCCAATGAAGCTCGACAGGAAGTTGAAGAGCGGGCGAATGATCCATCGGTTGATGGAGCCAAAGATGGACGAACCGAAACTCACCACGTCCGACAGGTCATACCCGATGGCCCGTAAGCGCTCGAACTCATTCGGCCCTACGTAGAAGGCCATCCCGAAAGTTTCGGAACCCGATGTCCCAACGGGCAGGTTCAGCTCGGAGATCAACACTTTCAGTTCGTCGTCCGCCAGCCGCTCGCGGTCCGCAACGGTGGTAAGTACCGCGCTACTGAACCGGTCGTCCGCGATGAGGGCGGAAGTAAAAAATTGCTGGCTACCGGCCACCCATTTGAGGGGTTGATCGTCGAGCTCTTCCACGTCATCGCTCGTACAGGAGCAATAGTCGGTATCGTCGTCGACGGGCTTGTAGTACAGGGTGGAATAATTGCCCTCGTACTGACTATTCTTCTCGATCTTGTCGAGGTGGTTTTCCCAGTACAGCCGGACGGTCCCGCCCGTATTGGCGATGACTTCATCCATCCCCTCGAATCGCACGTCGTAGTCCAGGAGGTAGGTTCCGTCTTCCAGGGTGTACCGCTGCTCCAGGTAGCCACCGCCATCAACCGGAGCCCGTAGCGATACGGTATTTCCCTCGATGGTGGGTTCGAAGTACAGATCGCTGGTACGTACCCCTTCACCGGAAACGCCGTTGACCGGAATGATGTACTCGAACTTATTCTGATCGTCGTTCAGCAGGAGGAGCGGAAGCCGTACTTCCTCGTTGCCGTCTTGCTCGATTACTTTGGCGTAATTTTTTAGTTCGGCCCGACGAATCGTTCCCCCCTTCGTGCTGAAGGTGACCTGCATCAGGTCGTTCTCCAGCACCACTTCCTCCTCGGTACCGGCGGCAGCCGGCGCGAAACCGCCGAAGCGAGAGCGATTCTCAACCAGACGCAAGGAATCGGAGGCCGTGGAAACCGCCCCGCCTTCGGGAACGAATTTCGGGTCGTTCTCCTCGATCAACTCCTGATCGGAGAGCGCGGCAATGGAGTCCTGGTAACGTTGCTCCATTTCGATCTCTGCCGCAGAGGGGGCGGTCACGTACTGCCAGGTCACGAAAAGGATCATGATCAGGACAATACCGACGATGGAAGTTCTGTCCATCTCCATAGGGATTTCTTTTTATTAAACGGCCAACTCCGGGGCAGGTGGCCGGTTCCATTTGGGGCCGCAAAGGTACGCAGCATATATCTATGTCTCTAACATCCCCAGACGAGCAAAACGGTTTACCGGACGAACGCCTGGCTCGCGCATACCGCGAGGCCGACTACCGGGTAAACGACACGGTGCTGCGAATAGACGAACCCCACCCGGATTTTGACCGCCTTTTGTCGGAACGCCAGTGTACTTACTACTTCTTCCTGACCGCTTTCAACCCTCGATCCACCAAACTCCCCCCGTCCGTTAACGAGGCACGCCATCGCACCTTGTTGACGCTGGTGGCGGGCCGCGGTTGGGCCTACCTTTCGGCTAGCGGTGCGGACCCGAAAAACGATTGGGAGGAAGAAACCGGCCTTTGCCTCCTTGATCCCCCACGGGAAGAAGCGCTGGAGGTAGCAAGACTGTACGAGCAACACGCGATCGTGGAAGGGCGGCGGGGCGCCACGCCCGTTTTAACCTGGCTCTGAACCGGCCTGGATCGCCGCGATCAGCTCCACCACTTCCCTGCCCTCTTCGGCGGTAGTGGCCACCGCTTCGCGGCCGTTGAGCACGTTCACGACGTTATCGATCACGAAGTGGTGGTTGGCGGCAGACCCCTGGTACGGGCCATAGTTGTTCGGCGGGGCGCTGGGAGCAAGGGTTGGCTCACAAACTCCCTGGACGTGGCAATACCGCAATTCGTTCATGTACTGGCCACCAAGCTTGACGGTTCCATGCGTACCCAGCACCGAAAGAGTGGATTCGAAGTTTTTGTCCCATACTACCGTACTGTAATTCAGGCTGCCGAATCCGCCCGCCTCGAGCCGGAAGTGCACCATGCCGGAGTCCGGAAAGGGATGCAGGGACGTGTGCGTCTGATTGGTCGCCCGGGCGGATAGCACCTCCACCCGGCCAAAAGTCCAACAGAGCAGATCGATGAAGTGGGCAAATTGGGTGAACAATACGCCCCCATCTAGGACCGCATCGCCGTGCCAGGGATGCGGTTGCCCTTCCTCCGTCCGATAGTATCGGGCGTCGCGGTTCCAGAAACAATCGATGTGAACCTGCAGTATTTCTCCGAACTGCCCATCGGCTACCAGCTGCTTCAACCAGGCGGAAGCAGGGCTATAGCGGTTTTGCATGACGCCGAAAATCTCGCGCTGGTGGGTCATGGCAGCCGCGATCAGTTGGTCGCATTCGCTCACGGTCAGGGCGATCGGCTTTTCGACGACCACGTGGTGGCCGGAGGTGAGGCATCGAAGCGCCTGCGGGGCATGTAAGCCATTAGGCGTACAAATGCAGGCCACGTCAAAGACTACCTCCCTCAGCAGTACGTCCAGGTCCTGGTAAAAAGGAACGGATAGTTGGGCTCCGGGTGGCCGCCGCAGTAGTTCCGGGGGTAAGGCATCGCATACCGCCACGAGTTCGGCCTCCGGATGAGCGGCGATCAGGGCGGCGTGTCTCCGGCCAATGTGACCGAATCCGATGACGACAAAGCGTTGGGGTACCATCAAGGGGTGAAGGTAGCTGCCCGCCGGCAATCAGTCAATTCGGGTAACCCCACCATCCGCAAATCGGTACCTGCCCCCTTCCGGACAATCGGCGTAGCCATCAGCGTCGAACGCCAGGCGGTTGCCTGCTTCGCTTACCCATCCGAGCTGCCGGGCCGGGGCGCCGACTACCAAAGCATAGGGCGGTACATCACGCGTCACGACGGTTCCCGCCCCAACGAAGGCGTACCGGTGCAGTTGTACCCCGCAGACGATCGTGGCATTAGCCCCGATCGTCACGCCGTCTTCCACCACCGTCGCTACGTAATGTCCCCGCCGGTTGACGGCCGCACGCGGATTTTTGACGTTCGTAAATACGGCCGACGGACCGATAAATACTGCATCGCCGATCTCCAGCCCGGCGTACAAGCTGACGTTGTTCTGAATTTTGCTGCCCCGGCCGACGCGGACTCCACCCGCCACGAATACGTTCTGTCCCAGGGTGCAGTCGGGGCCGATAACGCACTGCGGCATTAAATGGCAGAAATGCCAGATAGTGGTCCCCGGCCCGATAGCGGCCCCTTCGTCGATCACCGCCGAGGGATGCACGAAATAGTCCATCAGAAGAAAATGAGTAAGCCCAGTCCGCCCACCAATAGAAACTTGATCTGCCGGCTGAGTTTGTGGTAATCCACCTGTTGTCGGGCCTGGGCAAGCTGTATGAGAATGACCACCAGGGCCAGGAGCAGCAGGCCGATACAGATCAACATCGGGGGTTGCATGAACGCCGGCCAACCCAGCAATACCGGGCTAACGACGGAAACGATTACCATCATGCCGAGTACAATTGCGAGGCGGCGACTGGTAGCCACTCCGAGCATGACGGGAATGGTTTGCCTTCCCTCCTGCCGGTCGCCCCGCATATCTTCCAGGTCCTTTACCAGTTCCCGTAACAAGGTGGCTACGAAGGCAAAGACCATGAAGAGGAGGCATACCCGAACGGTATCCGCACCCAGGGTGGGCGTGGCAGCCACCAGTTTGCGCAAACCCTCCCGCTCCGTGATCACCAAAATTCCGGGCACGCCCGCACAGTAAAGCGCCACCAGAAAGTTACCGATGAATGGCAGGCGCTTAAGGGTTACGCTGTAGAGGGCGAGGGTTCCGATGGCTACAGGAAAGAGCCCCAGCAACTGCCGTTCATCCAATCGCATGGCCAGCAGCAGGGCGAATAAGTATCCGACGAATACGATGGCGGCGAATAGCCACTGGACGTTGTGCCGCCCCATTTTAAGTACCAAGTTCTTCCCCGGATGGTTGATGGCGTCGATGCGGACATCCCGCAAATCGTTGATCAGGTAACCACAGGCCGTAATGGCCAGGGTAACCAGGCAGAGTTCGAAAAACTTCCACGGGCGCAACACCCCTTCGATACCCTGGGAATCCAGGGCGGGGAGAATGATCCGGTAATAAACCAGCACTTGCGTTAACGCTACCACCACCAAATTCGGAAACCGAACCAGTCGCAAAAAGTCTAGTATCGGCACACTTGACATGGGGGCAAGATACGCTGAATGGACTACCCTGGCCTATTTTTTCAGTAAATCTCGGCTGATTACCAAGCGCTGAATTTCGGAGGTGCCTTCCCCGATCGTGCAGAGTTTACAATCGCGGTAGTACTTTTCTACGGGGTACTCTTTCGTAAATCCGTAGCCCCCGAATATCTGTACCGCCTCGTTCGCTACCCGGACGCTCGTCTCCGAGGCAAATAGTTTGGCCATGGCGGATTGGCGGGTAACGGGTTCGCCCGCGTCCTTCAGTAAACCGGCGTTCCGGGTCAGTAATTCGGCCGCTTCGATCTCCGTAGCCATATCGGCCAGCTTGAAGGAGATGGCCTGGAAGCGGCTGATGGATTTGCCAAACTGCTCCCGTTCCTTGCTGTAGGCCAGCGCGGCGTCCATGGCTCCCTTGGCAATGCCCAGGCTCAGGGCCGCGATACTGATACGGCCGCCATCCAGGATTTTCATGCTCTGGATAAAGCCTTCGCCGACCTCACCGATGACGCGATCGGCCGGCAGGTAGCAATTTTCGAAGATGATCTCCGCGGTTTCACTGGCGCGCATCCCAAGTTTGTCTTCTTTCTTGCCGCCGCGGAAGCCTTCGTCGCCGCGCTCGACGATAAAGGCCGTCATACCGTGGCTATCGAGCAGCTCACCCGTCCGGGCAATGACGACGCAAATGTCGCCGCTAATACCATGTGTAATGAAGTTCTTGGCACCGTTCAGGATGTAGCCACCGTCCGCCTGCTTCTCGGCTACGGTGCGCATACGGCCGGCGTCCGACCCGGTATTGGGTTCGGTCAGTCCCCAGGCGCCCAAGTGGGTACCGGAGGCCAGGTCCGGCAGGTACTTCTGCTTCTGCTCTTCGCTGGCAAACGCAAGAATATGGTTGGTGCACAGGGAGTTGTGGGCGGCTACGCTCAGCCCGATGCTTCCACACACCTGGGCGATTTCATCGATAATGGTGATGTACTCCGCGTAGGCCAGGCCGCTGCCGCCGTAGGCTTCGGGAACGAGGACGCCCAAAAAGCCGTACTCGCCCATTTTGGTGAACAGGTCGCGGGGGAAAAATTGCTTCTTGTCCCACTCCATGACGTGGGGAAGGATGTGCGTCCGGGCAAAATCCCGGGCGCTTTGCCGGATCAGTTCCAGCTGTTCATCGCCCGCTGTGGTGGTGGGGGGCGAGGTGGTAATGGCGGTCATTGGCATGATATTGGTGTAAGGGCTTACAGGTAAAATGTTAAAGTCGGGAAAATGTTAGCAGCTACCCTGTCAGAAGGCCGACGCAGCGAATTTGGCACCCGCCGGAAACGGCATATTGAAAAATGGCAAAATCAAAATTTACAGAAGGTAATTTCATATGCGAACGATATACCGACATTACTTTTATCGTAACGCAATAAAGGTACGTAAAACCAATATTAATTCGGTTTTTAAACCAACAACTTGTCCGCGGAGCGCTCGTTCCAGCAATACCGGTAGCAACCGGATAAGATTGCCTTGTATGCGTAACGCCTTTTTCCTTCTTCTCTTTTGCACCGGCCTGCTGCCGGCTCAGTCCGTCTTCGATCTGTTGTACGAAGATGCCCCCGCCCGGACCGTCGCGGTAATGATCACCATCCCGCTTGACAGCATCGACGCGCATACCCCGAATGAATTGCCGGGCACCATTGCCTTTACCGATACCGCCGGGCGCGACCAGCACCTTGGCGTCGAGGTAAGTCTGCGGGGAAAATTCCGCCGCACCCGCTGTAGCACGCCCCCCCTCAAGCTCAACTTTTCCAAAAAGGAACTGGCCGGAATGGGGCTGGTCAAACACGATAAATACAAGTTGGTCAACGGATGCTACGCCGACAGTACGGCCTCCGATTTGCTGCTCAAGGAATACCTGGCGTATCGCGCTTACGCGATCCTCAGCCCCAATGCCCATTTTCGCGTTCAGCTCCTGGAACTTACCTATCGGGACGCGGCCGGCAACCAACCCGACCGTACGGAATACGCCTTCCTGATCGAAGACCCCGATGAAATGGCCGATCGCTTCGGTGGCAAGGAACTCGATGATGCCGACGGGCTGGAGGCCGATCGTTACGACCCCGCCGCTGAAGCTACCCACGCCTTCTTCCAGTACCTCATCGGCAACGCCGACTGGAGTCTGGCCTTGCAACGGAACGTGAAGATCGTCGAACGTCCCGACGGAAAGCTGACCCCGGTTGCCTACGACTTCGACTTCAGTGGCTGGGTAGGCGCCCCCTACGCCTCCCCGAACCGGCAGAGCGGTCAGCAGAGCATTTACCACCGGGTATACCTTGGCTACCACCAGAACGAACGCGTACTGCGGGATGTCAGCCAGGAATTCCGCAGCCACCGCCGGGAACTAATGCGCCTCATCCAGGACTTCGAGTTGTTGAATAAGCGCGAACGTAACCAACTGCTTCGCTACGTCACCCTCTATTACGACTCCCTTGCCGTAATGACCGCCAACACCGGCACCCTACTCTACGACCAGCTCCGGGGCGAGACCGCCGCCGTCATCCCGCCCGGAGCAAAGCCGCAGCACTTCCGCAGCCCCGCGCGGCGGTAGTACCTTTGCCGCCATGATGCAGCCAAGCCAGAACCGTACCCGCGCCCAGGAAAGCCGGGCGGCCGTTCAACGCCTTTACATCGCCATGCGCCACCTGCTTCTCCGGGGCAGTTACAAGCCCGGGGGGATGAGCGGGAAAACGCTGATGGATAATCTCATGATCCTTCGCCCGGAGATTTACGGGTCCATCACGGACAACGAGCGGGTCGAGTTGCACGGGCTGCACTACGTTTTTCAACGGCTTCCGCGGGGCACGGAAGAATGCCGCTTCATCCGCCTCATCACCCGGGAAGGGTACGAAAACAGCCACTTCGAGCCCATCGTACCGCCTAAGCGCCGGCGGAATGCCTACCGCATCGATACGGAGGAGGTATACATCGAGATGACCCGCGGGCGCAGTGACATCTACGATATTCTCACCCACCTCACCTTCCTCTACGCGGAGGCCAACAAGATCTACCGCAACAGCCTCGACAGCAAGGGCAACCAAAAGCGGGAATGGCGCATGCTGGCCGAAATCGTGGATCGCGAGCGGAAGGGGGAAGATTTCAAGCTGGAAACCGCCTATACCTACCTGAGTACCCTGCTGGGTCGAACCTACGAGGAAATTACCGTAGCCTGTAAACGCTTTTCCGAAGAGGACATGGTCAATTCCCTCTTTCACGTCACCTACTGGCTGGGTAAACTGGCTAAGGAGGAAATTGAGGAGGACAAAGGCCGGGAGGTCTCCTTTTCCAGCTCCTTGCGGGAGAAAACCGGCCACCACTACTACGGGGAAATCTGGGCCGACGCCATCAAGGACATCCTCCTGGAAAAAGACCTGATTCGGCGACCGTTGCATATCGTGAGTGCCAATTTGCACAGCGTCATGAATGCCCTCTTTGCACCTGCCGCTACGGCGCAAAAACTACGCGCCGGTCGCTCGGTCTACGACGTGGCCCGTTCGCTTTCCCAGCCCGAAGGGCGGCCCATGCGGCAACTGGTTACGAAAATGGCCCTCAAGAACGGAATGATCGAGCTCCACGACACCAGCGGTAGCAACATCGGGGTGCAGCTATTCGACACCGCCGCCTTCGACCCGAAGCTGATCAGCCCGGAGCTCGGCTTCCAACCCGCCGAAACTCCCGACGACGCCCCGGTGATCCTCGTCATGGATTATGCCTTCGGCGAACAGGCCTACGAGAGTATGGACGAGCTCCTGCGGCCCTACCACGCCCCGAATAGCGAGAAGGTCTATGAAATGCAGGTAGCCAGCATCAACATTATGGGCAAAGCCGGGATTCTGGAGGGCATCAAGGGAGACCTGATGATCCCCAACGCCCACATCTTCGAGGGCACCGCCGACAATTACCCCCTCAAAAACGACTTCAGCTGCGAGCAATTCCGCGGCCAGGGCCTGGGCGTATTCTGCGGCCCGATGGTAACGGTACTCGGCACCAGTCTACAGAACCGGGAGATCCTGGAATATTTCGTCGAGAGCAGCTGGCGGGCGGTCGGCCTGGAAATGGAGGGCGCCCACTACCAGAAGGCCATCCAGGCCGCGACCCACATCCGAAAGAGCGTGAACCCGGAACTTAAACTCCGCTACGCATATTACGCCAGTGATAATCCCCTCGTAACCGGCCATACCCTCGCCAGTGGCAGCCTCGGGGTCGACGGGGTAAAACCGACATACCTAATTACCGTTGAGATACTTAAAAGCATCTTCTCGGCGTAATGCTTTAAAGCGCTTTCCCCGGCGGCAGCCGCAACCACCCCGTTATGTTACGAATGTTACCGATCCTGCTGTTGTTAAGCGGATCGTTATCCGCCCAATGGCGACTGGATTCCATCTTTCGTTCTTCCGACCTTTACGCCGTCAATCCACTCGTAAGCGTTCCCGCCATTGCCCTGGGTGGGTATGGCAGCCAGCAGCGCCTGATTTCCCTGCAGGATAAACCGGACCTGACACCGGAAGAGTTAAATGCCCTCGACCCCGCTTCCGTGGGTGCCTTCGACCGGGTGGCGCTGCGGCAGGACGTCGACAAACACAAACAGGCGATCATCCAGAGCGATTACTTTTTCAACACCGGACAGCTACTCCCCTTCGGCCTTTTTATCTGGAAAAAGTATCGCCGTGACTGGTTCGACATCTCCCTGATGTACCTGGAGGCCCAGGTGGCCCAGGGACTTTTCTACGGCTTTGCCCCCTTCGGCCCCACGGCCGTGGACCGCTACCGGCCCCGCGTGTACTACGATGCGCTACCGGTGGACAGCCGCACTTACGGAAACGAACGCAACAGCATGTTTAGCGGCCACGTCTCCACCACCGCCACCGGCTTCTATTTCTTCGCCCGCATGATTGACGATTACAATCCTCAGCTCACCGGCACCCAGCGGGCCCTGATCTACACCGGCGCTACCCTCCCGTCACTGGCGGCCGGATGGCTTCGTGTACGGGGGCTTAAGCATTATCCTACCGACGTACTCGTAGGCCTTGGCGTCGGAGCCATCAGCGGCATCGGCGTTCCCAGTCTGCACAAGTGGTGGAAACAGCGGCACCGGAGCCGGCTGGTGTTGCAGCCGGTGTACGCGGGCGGGGCAACCGGCCTCGTCTTCCAGCTCCGGTATTAGCCGGACGAACAATATTGCTACCGTTATCCTTAGCATTGGGCAAATTATCCTACCCTCCATGTTTCGCTGTTTCCTCCTTCTCCTAGTCTGCTGTTCTTTCCCCCTCACCGCTCAAAAGTTTCCCGACCTGGACCCCGAGAAAGCGTCGGTATACCGCGTCCGAACGGTGAGGGAGGGGCTGGGCGGGCTCGCCGTCATGGTGGGCGCGACTACCGGTATCGACGGGCTGCGCGATAAAACGCCTATCTCCGACGAAACCCTCACTCGGCTGCAGAATTCGGAGATCGGTCGCCTGGATCGGTGGGGGTTGGAGCGGGACGCGCTGAAGCGGTTTCGCAGCGAGGAAACGAGCGACTACTTTTTCAACGGCTCCGTGCTGCTGCCGATCACCCTGTTCATCGACAAGAAGTTTCGTAAGGACTGGCTGGACATCGGCGTTTTGTACCTGCAGGCGCACGCGCTTTCAGCATTTACCTATGCGTTCAGCCCGCTCGGCCCACGCTTTATCGACCGCTACCGGCCGGTGGCTTACTACGAGGAACTGAGCTTCGACGACCGGCGTTCGGGCAATAACCTCAACAGCTTCTTCAGCGGCCACGTCAGCACCACCGCCGTCGGCACCTTTTTTTTCACCAAGGTTTTATCCGATTACAACCCCCAGTGGACGGGCGGCCACCGCGCCATCGCCTTCACCCTGGCTTCGCTTCCCCCCGCCTTCGTAGCGGTGCAGCGGGTGCGTGCGCTGAAGCATTTTCCTACCGACACGGTTGTCGGGCTGGGGGTCGGCGCGTTCTTTGGTGTCATGGTGCCCCACGTGCACAAGGTATGGGCCCGGAATCACCGCAGCAGTTTGTCGCTGGGCGGGGGCTACCACGACGGCGCCGGCGGGGCGGGAATCGTGCTGACCTTTTAGGGGGGGCGGCGCAGCGCAGGTGCAACGAAACCGGGCAAACTGCTATCTTTCCCGGCAGTTAACGCCAACGCTATGCTCGACCTTTCCATCCACAATTCCGCCAACGTAGATATCTCCTACCGTCACGTCGGTAGCACCGACGTGACCCGCTACGAAAAAATGCACGTCGAGGTGTTTCGCGACTCCGGTCAGGCATCCATCGCCGTGGCCCACGAAATCGCCGATCTCATGCGCGAGAAAGCGGGTGCGGGAGAACCCTGCATCCTGGGGCTAGCCACCGGATCCTCGCCGATCCGGGTGTACGCCGAGCTCGTCCGCCTGCACCGGGAAGAAGGGCTCGATTTTTCCCACGTGATCACCTTCAACCTGGACGAATACTTCCAGCTCCCGCGGGGCAGCCGCCATTCCTACTGGTACTTCATGCACCAGCACCTGTTCAATCACGTCAACGTTAAGCCCAAAAACATCCACATTCCGCTGGGGACCATCGCCCTGGAAGATGTGTACGAGCACTGCATGGCCTACGAAAAGGCGATCCGGGAAGCCGGGGGACTGGACTTTCAGCTACTCGGCATCGGACGTACCGGCCACGTTGGCTTCAACGAGCCGGGCTCCCACCGCCGTTCGCTCACCCGCCTGATCACCCTCGACCACCTGACGCGGGTGGACGCGGCCGCGGATTTCCAGGGAATATCCAACGTCCCCTCCCGGGCCATCACCATGGGCATTCAGACGATCAACCAGGCCCGCCGCATCGTGCTCCTGGCCTGGGGACATAAAAAAGCGGAGATTATCCAGCGGACCATTGAGGGCGAACGCACTTCGGAAATCCCCGCTACCTACCTGCAGGACCATCCTAACGTAACCGTCCTTTTGGATGAGGAGTCGAGTGCCGAACTGCGTCGGTTCAATACGCCCTGGTTGGTCGGGCCCTGCGAATGGACCGATATCCTCGAACGGAAGGCCATCATCTGGCTCAGTCGGCAGGTTGATAAACCCATTCTGAAACTGACCGAGCGGGATTACAACAGCAACGGCATGTCGGACCTGCTGGCCCTCCACGGGTCCGCCTACGACCTCAATATCCGGATGTTCAACCAGCTCCAGCATACCATTACCGGCTGGCCGGGCGGCAAGCCCAACGTAGACGACAGCCAGCGGCCGGAGCGGAAAAGCCCCGCCCGCAAGCGCGTTATCCTCTTCAGTCCTCACCCCGATGACGATGTTATCTCCATGGGCGGCACCTTCGCCCGCCTGGTCAATCAGGGCCACGAGGTTCACGTCGCCTACCAGACGAGCGGCAACATTGCCGTCAGCGACCGGGATGCACGCCGCTTCGCCGAATTTGCCCGCGATATCAATGAAGAGTACGGCTCCGGTAACGCCCGCCTGGATTTCGTCATTCAGGAACTCAGTGGAGAACGGGAAAAAGGAGAAGTTGACTCCCTCGACGTCCGGAAAATCAAGGCGCTGATCCGCCGGGGCGAAGCGCTCGCCGGCGCTCGCTTTGTCGGCGTGGCCGACGAAAACATCCACTTCCTCAACATGCCGTTCTACGAGACCGGGATGCACCGCAAGGACGAATTGGGCGATAAAGACATCGAATTGGTGCGCAGCCTCATCGAAAAAGTGCGCCCCCACCAGATCTTCGCGGCCGGCGACCTGGCCGACCCCCACGGCACCCATAAAGTGTGCCTCGACAGCATCTTCTCCGCCCTGGAACAATTGAAGCATACCGCTCCCGAAACCATTGCCGACACCTGGCTATGGCTCTACCGCGGGGCGTGGCAGGAATGGCCGGTACACGAAATTGAAATGGCCGTACCGCTCAGCCCCGCCCAGGTCGAAGCCAAACGCAACGCCATTTTCTTCCACCAGAGCCAGAAAGACGGGGTGATGTTCCAGGGTGAGGACGACCGGGAATTCTGGCAGCGCGCCGAACAGCGCAACCGGGAAACCGCGCGGCTGTACAACCAGCTCGGTCTGACGGAATACGAAGCAATCGAGGCATTCAGACGGTGGAAGTTTTAACTTAGCGCCTTCCCGAACCGGACGTCCCCTACTGCTACTTCCGGCTACACCTGCCCGCTATGTTGTCCTATCGCCTGTTGCTTTGCTTGCCTTTCCTGCTCCTCGGTTCGTTGCTTTCCGCCCAGGAAGATTGCGGGAACGGACTGGATGACGACGGCGATGGCTTGATCGACCTGAATGACACCGTCGATTGCGCGTGCGGCTTCGCATCGGCCATCCCCTCCCTGCTCCCCAATCCGTCGCTGGAAGACTTCGACGCCGGTCAGGAAGGCTGCGAATCCATTCAGCCCGGCGGGCTACCCGATGCACCCAACCAGGCCAACTGCCTGGTCGGTTGGCAACGGGCATCAATCGGCACCACCGATGCGTGGAACGCCTTCACGCTGTCGGGATCGCCCCCGTTCTTTCCCAGCGAACTACCCCAGCCCCTGCCGAGCGGTACGGGTATCGCCGGTTTCTGGATCGGTGTGCGCGATAGCGAGGAAAGCCTCTTCACCAACGGGGATGGAACCACCACTACCCAGTACCGCGAATACCTAGCGGCCTGCCTCGAAGGAGACAACACCGTGGAAGCGGGCAACCAGTACCGGTTGACCTTCTCCCTGGGTTTCATGCAACCCCAATCGTTCAACAGCCAGCAGGGCAATCGGGTCGACATGGCCTCCCCGTCTCCGATCGAGCTGAACATCTACGGGATCAGGGAGTGCAGCCAGATTTATTTCGGCGACTTCTACACCTGCCCCGAAACGGCCGGCGCCGAAGGTTATGAACTGATCCAAACGGTACAGGTTACGGGATCGGCCGGTGCCTGGACCCCCGTGAACGTTAATTTTACCGCCGCCAGTGACTATGCCGCCTTTGCCGTCGGCGGAAGCTGTGCGGCCGACGTAGGGAGGTCCGATTCCGACTTTTTCCGTAATTATTACTTCATCGACGACGTCATTCTCAACCGGCCCGAGGTATTCGAGCAACCCGTAGCGGGGCCGGTATCCGTAGCGGGCCAAACCATCTGCGCCGACGAAATCACCCTGACCGGACAATTCACCAGTGGCGCTTCCTACCAGTGGTATAAGGACGGTATCGCCTTGGTCGGTGAAACGGCCAACATACTCACCCTGACCCCGAGCCAATCCATCGATGGCGCTTACGCACTGCGGGTGACCACGGCCGGCGGGTGTGCCACTACCGAAGACGTAGTCATCCAGCGGCCGATCCTGGCCGATATGGTGCCCGACTCCGTAGCGCTTTGCCCCGAACTGGATACCGTCTTTCTCCAACCCACACGGCCTTCCGGTGCAACCTTTACCTGGAGCGATGGCAGCACCCTCCCCTATTTTCCAGTAACGGAGCCAGGCGACTACAGCGTGACCGTAAGCACGGTCTGTGAGCAGCAGATCGAAACTTTTACCGCCCTGGAGACCGAAACGATCAGCTACCAAGTGACGACGGAGCCGGAAACCTATTGCGTGGGCGATACGGTCCGCATCTCCGTCCAAACGGACTTCTTCAACTACGGCGTGGCGTACAACACGTTGAGCTATGAGCCCCTGTTTTCAAACGACCCCGAGGGACTGGAGGTCGTAGTCGGCGAGATCGACTCTATCGTAGTTCAGCTTTTCTACGGTTGCGGCAGCACCCTCGATACGGTTGCCCTTAGCCCGGACGTGGCCTTTGACGTCTCCGCTGACGTACCCCAGTTGAGCTGTGAAAATCCCTCCGGAACCATCACGCTCAACCTCAGTAACCCGGATCAGGTCGAGTTCGCCTGGACCGACCCCGCCGGCAATCCGGTCGGTGATTCCGGACCGAGCCTGGAGGTTTCCTTACCCGGCACCTACGGCGTCGAACTGGTTGACGGCATTCGCTGCCCCGCTACCTACACTTATGAAGTCGTGTACGCGGATTCCTTCCGGGTCAACCTGGCCATCGATTCTCTCCGTTGCGATGCGGATGGAGGCGCTTCCGCCGCCCCTTCCGGGGGCACGTTGCCGTATACCGTTAACTGGTACCGGGCGGACGTTACGGATCCCTTTCTTTCCGATACCAACCGGGTCGACCGGCTTACTCCCGGCGATTACCGGGTATCGGTAGAGGATGGTGCGGGCTGCATACGGAGCGAATTCTTTACGCTCACCGAGCCTGACTCCCTGACCGTCACTACCGCCACTACCTTCGCGGACTGCGCGATCGAGGATTCCGGTGTGCTTACCGTAACCGCCAGCGGAGGAGCGCCCCCGTATACCTACCGCATCGATGGCGGAGACCCACAGACCGCCCCCGTTTTTCGCGATCTTTCGAGCGGCACGTATTCGGTCGAGGTACAGGACAGCCGAGGATGTGCTCCCGTAGTGGCAACAGTTACGGTGACCACCCCTACCCCCTTTACGGTGGAACTGGCGGATGAGCAAGTCATTTCTCTGGGCGACAGCCTCCTGCTGGAGCTCCGGGTCCTTGGTGTTTCCCCCGAGACGGGTCGCGCGGTCTGGACACCGGCGGAAAGCCTTAGCTACCCCTTCGGAGAGGGATCGACCACGGTGCGCGCCCGACCGGCCCGGACGACCCGCTACCAGGTTACCTACACCTCCTCCGAGGGATGTAGCCAAACGGCAGAAACACTCGTCGTGGTCGACGAGTCGGTGCGTATTTACGTCCCTTCCGCGTTTAGCCCCAACGGCGACGGCACCAACGACGAGCTCCTCGTCTACCCCGGCCCCTCCGTACAGCGTGTACGGTCTTTCCGCGTCCACGATCGGTGGGGAGGATTGGTGTACGAATGGACCGGGGAGGCGGGCACCGGGTGGGACGGCCGGGTGGGCGACCAAACACTCAACCCGGGCACCTTCTTTTATCTCGTCGAGTCCGAACTGGTTAATGGCCGTACCATCAGCACCGCCGGCTCCGTAACCCTGATCCGCTAGCACTTCTTAACTTTTGCCCAATGCGATTTTCCCTACAGAACAAGCGAGCCATCGTCACCGGTGGTAGCAGCGGAATCGGTGCTGCCATTACCCAAGCCCTGGGTGAACAGGGGGCGGACGTCCACGTCCTCGATCTCCGGGGCGAGGGTAATCGCTTTCATGCCTGCGACGTGAGCGATCAGGATGCCGTACGCTCCTGCATAACCGCAATAGCCGGGGGCGGCCCGATCGATATTCTCGTCAACAACGCCGGTGTCGGCTTCGTCGGTAACCTGGAAAATACGACCGAGGCCGATCTGGATAGGCTATTCGCCATCAACATTAAGGGAGTCTACAACTGCGCCCTGGCCTGCGTACCCCACATGAAAGAAAAAGGGGGCGTCATCCTGAATATGGCCTCCGTTGCCGCTACGGTAGCCGTGGCCGACCGCTTCGCTTACAGCATGACGAAAGGTGCTGTGCTTACGATGACCTATTCCATCGCCAAGGATTACCTGCAATATGGTATCCGGTGCAACAGCATTTCCCCGGCCCGCGTCCATACCCCGTTCGTGGACGCCTACCTGACCAAAAATTACCCCGGCCGGGAAAAGGAAATGTTCGAACAACTCTCCAAGACCCAGCCCATCGGGCGAATGGGCGAACCCCGGGAAGTTGCCGACCTGGCCGCCTACCTGTGTTCCGACGAGGCCGCCTTCCTTACCGGCACGGACTTTCCGATCGACGGTGGATTTATTAAACTCAATGGATAAGGTCGAGGAACCTTAACGTCCGTCGTATACTACCGGCAGACTTTAATTAGTTAAAGGGGGGAAGTTTTCGGCCGGGTATGGCATCCAGTATGGATCGGATACGCGGTTTTTATTAGTGTCTCTCATAGTAACAAAGTGTTGTCCCAAAACCTATCCCTGCTACGCTATTGCGTAAGCCTAAGCTTGCTATTGCTGCCCCTGTTCCTTTCCGCTCAGGAAATCTGCGACAATGGAATCGACGACGATGCCGACGGTCGGATCGATCTCAATGATGTGGACGATTGCAGTTGCCGGATCGCCCCGGAAACCCCTTCCCTGCTCCTCAACCCGTCCCTCGAAGAATTTTCCGCCGCCGAGCCCGGCTGCCAGTCTTCCCAACCTGGTGGCCTCCCCGACGGAACCAATCAGGCCAACTGCCTGGTCGGGTGGCAGCGGGCCAGCCTGGGCACTACCGACGCCTGGAACGCCTTCACCCTCGCCGGATCGGAACCCGACTACCCCACCGAACTGCCCATGCCCCTGCCGAGTGGGTCGGGCGTGGCCGGATTCTGGGTGGGCATTAAGGATACGGACGGCATTCAGTTTGCCAATGGCGACGGAACGCTGGTGCAGCGCTACCGGGAATACCTGGCCTCTTGCTTCGAAGAAGGCCGGGGAATCGAACGGGGCGAGGATTACCGACTGACCTTTTCCCTCGGCTTTATGAATTCCCAGATATACGACAACAAGGGAAAGCAAGTGCATCTGGATTCCCCCTCCGGCGTGGAATTAAGCATCTACGGCATCCGGGAGTGCGCCCAACTCAACTTCGGGTATTACCAGAACTGCCCGGAAGATGCCGGCGCGGAAGGCTATGAGCTACTGGCCAACGTCACCGTGGAGGGACAAGAAGGCTCTTGGACGGAATCCGTCGTTGAGTTCACGGCCGACAACGATTACGCGGCCTTCGCGATCGGCGGCTCCTGCGGCTCCGACCTGAAACGGGTAGACAGTAAATACTACCGCAATTACTACTTCATCGACAACCTGATCCTCAACCGGACCTCCGCTTTCCAGGCGCCCAGCGTCGGTCCGATCAACGTAGAAGGTGAAAATATCTGCGACGAAGCGATCGTTCTGACCGGCCGCTATTCCTCCGAAGCTACCTACCAGTGGTACCGCGACGGTATAGCGATCGCCGGAGCCAAGCAACATACCCTTACTCTCACCGATGCCACCGGAAAGGAGGGCAGTTATCAATTGCGGGCACACTACCCGGTGGGGTGCTCCACCTCCGATGCCGTTCGTATCCAGCGGCCGGTTATCCCCGACCAATTTCCCGATTCCCTAGCCTTCTGCGCCGCCGGCAGCAGCATCCGGCTCTACGCCACGAAGGTGCTCGGTGCCCGGTACGCTTGGTCCGACGGAACCAGTAAAACCTCCCTGACCATCAAGGAGCCCGGCACCTATGCCGTGACCGTAACGGCCAATTGCCAGCAACGCGTCGAAGAGATTCATGCCGTGGCGGACAAACCCCTCACTTACCGGTATCGGCTTTCCCCGGAAAAACCGTGCGTCGGCGATACGGTAGAGATCACCGTCGACACCGATTGGTATACCAACAGCGTGATGTACATGCCCGATGACGGCGGGTTCTTTTACCAAATGGCGGACGTCCCGCTGCGCGTCGTAGCGGGCGACGTCGCTACCGTTACAGCCATGCTTTTCACTTCCTGTGGTATGATGAACGACATCATCACCATTCCCGCCTATGAGCCCTTCGCGGCCGAAGCAGCCGTCACCGATGTCAACTGCCAGGGTACCGAAGGCAGAATAGCCCTGCGAGTGACCGACGGTACCGCCTCGGCTTTCCAGTGGTCCGACTCCGCCCAGAAATCGCTGGACAGTACCAGCAGTGAAATCACGGTGAAGCAAGCCGGACGCTACGCCGTCACCGTTACCGGTCACGATCGCTGCGCCACCTCCTTCACCTATGCCGTGGCGGACCGGAAGTTCTCCGTAGACTACGTTACGACCGATGTATCTTGCGAAAACGACGGATCGATCAGTGCTTTTCCATCCGGGGGCACCCCGCCCTACCGCATCGAGTGGCGTACCGCCGCCGACAATCCGCCCATGCCGACGCAGGCTACCGTACTCACCGATCTGCCGAAGGGTACCTATTTCACCAAACTGAGGGACTCCGAAAATTGCGTCACCGAAGCGCGTTTTAGCATCGAAGGTCCCGATTCCCTGCAGATTACCGCCACCGAATCCATCCATGGTTGCTACCCGGAGCAAACGGGCCGGTTGGAAGTAAGCGTAGCGGGCGGTACGGCACCCTATACCTATTCCCTGATCGGAACCACCGAGCAGACCACGCCCACCTTCACCGATTTGTCGGAAGGGGCTTACCGCCTGCAGGTCCGGGATGCCCTAAACTGCCAGTCCGCAGAGCAACCGGTAACGCTGGATTTTCCGGATCCGGTCGCTATCGACCTGGGCGAGGACCTCGTGGTCGACCTGGGGGAAACCATCACCCTGCAAGCCGAGCTTACGGGCACCCTCGCCGGTGCGGGAACCCTGGAGTGGAGCTCCACCGCCGGCCCCGTTCTCCCCGATCCCGACTTCTTCAACCTGATCGCCACCTCAAATCCGGAAGCCTCGGGAGAATACATGGCGCGACTCCTCCTGCCGGATGGCTGTAGTTACTCGGATGCTATTCACGTACAAGTACAAAACACCATTAACATTTACGTACCTACGGCCTTCAGCCCGAATGGCGATGGCGTCAACGATATCCTGACCGTCTACTCCAACGCAGGCGTGACCCGTATCGACGATTTCAAGGTATTCGACCGATGGGGCGGACTCGTTTTCGCATCGGATGCGCGGGAAGTTCAGTGGGACGGAACCCGGGGGGGAGTACCCCTCGACGCGGGATCTTACATTTATGCCGGAACGGTCCGCTTGTATAAGGGCGGAACGCATCCCATCCGGGGCACGGTATTACTGACCCGATAGCCCTTTATCGGGTAGTTAAAGCGCTTTGCGGGGGCGGCAAAAGATGCGTCCGTCGCGAACATCGTGTTAAGGTTCGTGTTTATTGTGCATAAGTGGAAGATATATTTATCTTTACTTCGCTTTACGACACAATTGAATTAAACACGACACTGTGACAACCGCCCAGCTTGTCCTCTTTATGAGGACGTGGGCGTTGCTGCTGACCTTCTTTTTAGTAGGTTACCCTTTATTTTCCCAGGAAAACTGCGCCAACGGCATCGATGATGATGGAGACGGCCTGGTTGACTTGAACGATAAAACGGACTGCAGCTGCGCTCTTCCCTCCACCTTAACATCCCTATTACCGAATCCTTCCCTGGAGGAATTTGACGGCGGGCAATCCGGCTGCACTTCCGAACAGCCCGGCGGGCGCCCGGATGCCGTCAACCAGGCGAACTGCCTGACCGGCTGGCAGCGCGTATCCATGGGCACCACCGACAGCTGGAACGCTTTCACCTTCACCAACGCCGGCCCTTACTTTCCGGAAAAGCTGCCCCTACCCCTCCCCAGCGGTACCGGGATCGCGGGTTTCTGGGTGGGCGTCCGCGATACCCCCAACAGCCAGTTCCTTAACGGCGACGGTACCACCGCGCAGCGCTACCGGGAATACCTGGCCGCCAATTTCACGGATGGCCAACGGTTGCACCAGGGTAAAGCCTACCGACTGACCTTCTCGCTGGGCTTTATGGAGCCGCAGACCGCCTCCGAAGAAGGGGTTGACGTCAGCGTAGCTTCTCCTCCTTCGGTCGAACTAAGCGTGTATGGCGTGCGGGAAACCCACCAGCTGAATTTCGGACCTTACTACGACTGCCCGGAAACGGCCGGGGCGGAAGGGTACGAACTCATCGGCAACATCACCGTGTCCGGCGAGCCGGGCAGGTGGACCGGAGCCCAGCTTGATTTTGTCCCCACCGCCTCCTACGCCGGGTTCGCCATCGGCGGTTCTTGCGCCCCGGATAACGGCCGCGCAAACAACGGTAATTACCGCAATTACTACTTCATCGACGATCTGATCCTCAACGAAGCGGCCACCTTCGATCGGTTTGCCGCGGGTGCGGTGAGCGTGGACGGGCTCACGGTTTGCGACGAGGAGATCCTCCTTACCGGTCAACACCACGAAAACGCCACCTATCAGTGGTACCGCAATGGCATTGCGCTTCCCGGGTCGGTAACCCGTACCCTCACCCTCCGGGGTGGGCCCTCCGTTGACGGGGACTACGTACTGCGTGTATCCACCCCCGAGGGCTGCGCGCTCACCGAAGCGGTGCATATTCAGCGCCCGATCGTCACCAATCACTTTGTCGACTCCATTGCCTTCTGTAGCGACCTGGAGGCGGCCCGGATCAGCGCGCGCCGCTTTACCGGGGCCACCTACGAATGGGAAAATGGTAGCACCGAGGCTCACCTCACCGTTACGAAAGCCGGCACCTACGTCGTTACCGTCACCGAAAACTGCGTCGAACACGTAGAGGAGATCGTAGTGCGGGATAACACCCCTTTCACCTATTCCCTGGAAGCCACGCCGGCCCTACCCTGTATCGGGGATACCATCACGGTAAATTTCACCACTTCGACGCCGAATACCCGGCTGTATTTTCGGTCCCTGGCTAGCGGTAAAGACCTGACGCCCCGCAACGGAAAACTGCGCATCCTGGCGGGTGAGGAGGAAGCTATCCTGGCCTTTATCCGCACCGACTGCGGCACTCAGACGGATACTATTTTCTTGCCGGTTTCCGAGCCTTTCCAAATCCACGATGCAGCGATTCAGGATATCTACTGCAACGGCGGTGACGGCCGTATCGCACTGACCGTCGACCGCCCCGAAAACATTCAGTACGAATGGCGGAACGCAGCCGGCCAAGTCGTAGGCGATAACCAAGCCACTTTAGACGTTACCGTTCCGGGCGACTACTCGGTTTCGCTACAGGACGGGGCGCGCTGTCCGAAAACCGCCACCTACACCGTCCGGAATCACAACTCCTTTACCGCCGATATAGCCGTCGACCAGACGGTCTGTGGCACCGGCGGGAGCATCGCCATTACCGCCATTACGGGCAAATACCCGTATACGGTGAAATGGTACAAGAACGGCAAACCGGATTACGAAGAGGGCAATCCCTCCACCCGCGCTAACCTCCCGGTCGGCAACTATGCTCTCGTCATTACGGACGCGGCGGGCTGCACGATCGAACAATCGGTCACCCTCACGGGCACGCCCCCGCTTACCGCCTCGGTCGTTTCGGGATACGACGATTGCGGAAGCGGCACCAGCGGATTCCTTTCCCTGACCGGAGAGGGGGGGACTCCACCCTATTCATACGTGCTTTCCGAGCATGGGGAACAACTGGATACCGATTTCACCGGCCTCTCCGCCGGCACCTACGAAGCATGGATCGAAGACGCTACGGGCTGTGCCTCCGAACCGGTTTCCGTTACGCTGAACGAGTTGGTGGTACCCGATATCGATCTCGGTCCCGACCGCTATATCTTGCTGGGCGATTCCGTCGAGCTGGACGGAGGAGCCCCCGAATTAACGAACGCCACGGGTTCCATTTCCTGGACGCCCGCCCGGTCGCTGAGCTGTGCGGATTGCGCCGCCCCCGTAGCATCGCCCTTTGCAACCACCGCCTACAGCGTCACCTACATCACGCCGGAGAGTTGTACCGTTACCGATAGCGTCCTGGTGTACGTAGACCGCAGCCCCCGCATTTACGTACCAAATGCATTCAGCCCGAACGGCGACGGCAATAACGACGTCTTCCGCATCTACCTGCCCGAACGTTCCGCTACCCTGACCGAACTCATGATCTTCGACCGCTGGGGGGAATTGCTCTGGCAAAAAGACGATCGTCAGGACGGTGCCTGGGATGGAACCTACCGCGGTAAGCCCCTATCCGTTGGCGTCTA
This sequence comes from Neolewinella xylanilytica, assembly GCF_002934605.1. Lineage (GTDB taxonomy): Bacteria > Bacteroidota > Bacteroidia > Chitinophagales > Saprospiraceae > Neolewinella > Neolewinella xylanilytica. The sequence goes on along the minus strand of NZ_PTJC01000005.1, from coordinate 2,332,543 downwards.
CGTCTACACGGCCAAGGTGCGCTTGGCCGATAATACCATCGTTCCGCTCGAAGGATCGGTTACCCTCGTGAAGTAGCCGACAACCCGGCACGTAATCCTTCCAGTTCCGCCAGTCCGCGCATCCGACCGTACAGGCTGTAGCCCGGGTAGGTTTGCCGTTTGCGGTCGTCGAAGAGGGTGAAGCCATGGTCGGGGCGGTAGGGGACGTCCGTTTTTCCCCTGAGCAGTTCTGCCATCACGGCGGCCATGTCGACGTCGCCCTGCAGGTGACCGCTTTCGCGGAAGCTGGCGTGGGGGGAACGGGCGACGTTGCGCAGGTGCACGAAATGGATCCGATCGAGAAACTCGCGGGCCATGGCGGGCAGGTCGTTGTCCGAACGCGCGCCCAGCGACCCCGTGCAGAGGCAAATACCGTTGGCCTTATCGTCGACCATCTCCATGATCTCCTGCAGGTCTTTTTGGGTGGATACGATGCGGGGCAGGCCGACCACCGGCCAGGGCGGATCGTCGGGGTGGACGGTCAGCTTGATGCCCTCCTCGGCCGCCGTGGGTACGATAGCCTCCAGGAAGCGCCGCAGATTCTCCTTAAACTCCGCCGCGGTGATGTGGCGATAGGGTTCGATGGCCTGCTTGAAGGTGGCCAGCTCGAAGCTTTCTTCCGACCCGGGGAGCCCCTTAAGCATATTATCGCTCACTTCCTGCTTGTCGGCCGCGGTCATCTCCTCGTAGTGATCGGTGGCCAGCTCTACCAGTTCGGCCGGATAATCCTCCGCGGCGTGGGGCCGGTTGAGGATGAACAGGTCGAAGGCCAGCAGATCCAGTCCGTCTAGCGCCACCGTCGTGCCGCCCGGTACGGGCACCACCAGTCGGGTACGCGTCCAGTCGAGCACCGGCATAAAGTTGTAGCATACCGTCGTGACGCCCTCGGCGGCGAGGTTGCGCAGCGATTGGCGGTAGTTCTCCAGCAGCTTCGGCGCCGCTTCCGTGTTTTGCTTGATGCCTTCGTGTACGGGGATGCTTTCCACTACCGACCAAGGCAGTTCTTTCAGCTCTTTCTTCCGTTGCCGGATCTCCTCGCGGCTCCACACCGCCCCGTTTTCCACGTGGTGGAGGGCCGTCACCACGCCCCGTACATCCAGGGCGGCAACTTCGTCAATGCTTATGGGATCTTTCGGGCCGTACCAGCGCCAGGTGGGAAACATAGGATTTTCGTTTTGGAAGGGCCAAAGTACGCTTTACGATTAATCTGTTCACCCCAACCGCATGCGCCTTTCGCCTTGGCTGCCGACGGGCTCTATCCCTGGTGCTCGATGGCGACCTCCTGCCCGGATGCGGCGCTTTCAATGATGGCCTGGATCACGGCAACGTCCTTCAGCCCCAGGGTGCCGGGGGCGATGAATTCAGTATCGTTCATGATTGCCAGGGCGTCATCGTCCATCTGGATGGATTGCTGATTCTCCACGGCCGGGCCGAGTAGCTTGCCGTCGCTGGTTTCGCCCGTCACGCCGGTGTAGGGTTGCATCGGATCCATCTCGTACCAGCCCTCCTCGGCCTCAATGTGGAGTTCGTTGTAGTTGGTGACTACACTGGTTTTGCCCTCGGCGAGCATGCCGCCCGGGTAGCGCAGCGTGTATTCCGTGGTGAGATCGACGGCGTTAGCGTGATCCTGGCGAGTTTGCGTGGCTTTGACCACGGCTTCGGGGGCCATCTGGGTGCCGTAGCGCAGTCCATTGACGCTGTAAACACCCATATCGTACAGCGCTCCGCCACCCATATCCCGCTGGCCGCGCCAGTTATCGGTGGAGGGGGGCGATCCGCCGTAGCCGGCGTAGGCGTGGGCACCGGTCAGGGCTCCGTAGGCGCGCTCCTCGGTCAGTTCGATCAGCTTGCGGGTGTTGGGTTCGTGCATCATCCGGTAGCCGATGGCCAGGCGCACGCCGTTTTCGTTACAGGCGTCGATCATATCCTGGCACTCTTCCGCCGTCATGGCCATGGGCTTCTCGCACCAGACGTGCTTACCGGTATTGGCGGCGCGGACGGCAAAGTCGCGGTGGGTAGCCGTGGGTGTGATCACGTAAATAACATCGATCTCGTCGTTGTCGGCGATCTCGTCCATCGTATCGTAAGTATAGCTATTGGCCTCCTTGACGTTGTACTTTTCCTGCCATTCGGGGAGCTTTTCGGGGCTGCCGGTAATGAGGCCACGCAGTTCGCAGTGCTCGGTCAGTTGCAGGGCCGGGGCGATCTGCCCGGAGGCGTAACCGCCCAATCCGAGGATGGCGACGCCTAGCTTCCGGTCCTGATTCGGGCGCCGGGGCGCGGGTGCGGCGTCTTCGGCGGAGGTATTGTTGTTGCCCGAAGTGCAGCCAATTAGACCCGGGGCGAAGAGGAATCCCGTTGCCGCGGCGGACTGGCGGAGGAAGCGGCGTCGGGTGGAAATAGATTTCTTTTGGGCCATGGGGCGAACGGATTAGTGATCAATCGTTTTGCTAATACGCAATTCCGAACCTTGTTCATCCGACCGGGAATTAAGGTTTGGGTTCGCGCATTGCTTTTTCCGATAATCGTTGCCCCCGCGCTCCGGCGCCCGAACAAAAATACGCCCCCTCCATGCCCTACGATTTCATTGGCGACATCCACGGTCACGCCGACGAGCTGGAACGGCTGCTGCGCCGCATGGGCTACCGCCCCGCCGGCGACGGCTACCGCCACGTTTCCCGAAAAGCCTTCTTTGTGGGTGACTTTATCGACCGGGGCCCCGACAGCCCGAAGGTGCTGCGTATCGTACGGGAGATGGTCGAGGGCGGTGCCGCCCGCGCCGTGATGGGCAACCACGAATACAACGCCATCCTCTACAATACCCCGCGGGCCGACGGGAACGGCTATCTGCGCCCCCGTTCCGAAAAAAACATCCGGCAGCACGGCACGACCCTGGAACAATTCCGGGACCGCCGCTCCGAATACGACGATTACATCCGCTGGTTCCGTACCCTGCCGCTGTACTACGAAGAGGATGACTTCCGGGTCGTTCACGCCTGCTGGAATCCGCTGAGCATCGGTCGGCTGCGCGAAGAACTGGATGACGATCGGCTCCCCGACCCCGTCCCCCAGGAGCTCGACGCCCTGGAAACCCCGCTCGCCCAGGCCATCGACCGGGTACTGAAGGGCCCCGAGTTTTCTTTACCAGACGGCAATCATTTCCTGGACAAGGACGGCAACCGCCGCATGGCCCTGCGCCACAAATGGTGGAAAGACCCGAGTGGCGCGACCTACGGCGACCTCAGCGTGCACGGCACCGATCCGGAGCTGGAGAGCCTGCTTTACACCGGCGAGGAAACCGATTACTACGGCGTGACCGAGAAACACGTATTCTTCGGCCATTACTGGCTACGGGGTACGCCCTTGTTATTCCGCCACAATGTATGCTGCCTGGATTACAGCGTAGCACGCGACGGACAGCTGGTGGCTTACCGCTTCGACGGGGAGGAAGCGCTTACGCTAGACAAGCTCGTGGCGGTATAGCTTGCCGGCAAAGCCGACTGAGCCGCTTCACCCGGCGAACCGTTCTTTTATCGTATCTAATAAGTTATTTCCCCCGTTTGCTTAGCCAGACGGCGAGCCCCAGACAGGCCAAAATGAGCACCAAGTTATAGTACCAGGGTATAGCGCCCCCGAACACGCCGTACTTCAGCCCGAAGTAGCTGGCAAAATATACCGCCGTCATGAGCAGGAAGAGCCCCGGACTCGGCTTGTCTTTTCTAATTGGTTCCATGGGGAGGTTCGTTGCGCAGTGCTTGCCGGCGGTAACGCCACAGGGCTATTTCGGCGAGGATGACGGCGGCGATCAGCATCCACCACTGGCTTCTTGGCATTTCATTACCAAAAACCAGGTACTTCGTCACGAAATACACCAGAACGGGCACCCACGCCAGGGCGGCGTGAAACTTCGCTTTACTTTCGGGGCTTCGTTCCATCGGGTGCAAAATAAAGAGACCCAGGCAAAATGCCCGGGTCCTTGTTATACGACTGTGTTGTCCACAGCGTCTCTCATGAAAAATAAACCTAATCTTGAAACTAACTTTGCGTGAAAGTTAATTATGCCGCTAAGGTACGTACTTTGTGTCTTATTATATTTGGCAATTTATGCTGCCGAATACATATGGCTTTATCGCATATTAATAAAGCGGTTACTTCGGGCCTGTTCCAGTAAGTACGCAGCCCTCTTTGTAAAAGTTCGTGGGGGCGTATATTTCTCCACGTTTTAACATATCTTTTCTTCAAAAAACGTTTTGTCCCGCCCATAATCGCTCCCTGTACTGCCTGATTTGGGTTCTGAGGTAGCCAAAATAGTGGGCGGCGTACTTTCCGGATTCCGCGTGTAGGGCATTACCGTGTTCGACCAAGTTATCGAACCAGCATTGCACCTCGGCGCAGAGTTCGGGGTTGGCGGTAGCCACGTAGTTGGGGGTCACAAGGGTGGTGAACAGAAAGGGGCGGATATCCGACTTTACGATGACGACGTTGCTGGTATTAGACAGTTCGTTGTGGTAGACGCGGAAGTTGGGGCTATTATCTCCGGGCTTTTCTCCCAGGGGGAAGCGTTTTCCGGTCCGTACCATCTGCTCCAGGTGATCGACGATCAGGAACAGTTCGTCAAAGATCTGCTCCACGTGATCGGTACGCTCGAATTTTCCGATCTGCACCATATAATTTACTTGTCGCAGGGTCACGTCCAGTACACCGACCGACCAGAGCTCCCGGGCGGGTACGCCGTAGTGCTGGCGAATGGTGTCTTCCACGATCCGGTGCAACTCGTCGTCGATCAGGGAGGGAGAAAAACTTAAGCCCTTCCACTTAGTCAGGTTCCAGGTAGTCAGGCCGAACATAAAAATCTTGAAACTGCGCAGCATTGGCGTGGCCAGCTCATAGTACATCGGCAGCTCCGGGGAAGCAAAGTCGAAGTTGGCGCCCGGCAAGCGCTTGAGCTCCCCCCAGCGACGGTGTAGCTGTAAGAAATGATCGAATTCATTGCGGATGGTGTAGCGATCGTCTGGAAAGCGTAGCGTCGGCACGGCTTTCTCCTGGCCTACTCCCAGTTTGAGCCGGTAGGTTTCGGCGAGCAACATCATTTCGTCGGCGGTCAGGGCGGTATCGCCCCGCAGCCGCCGGTAGACGGCGTCCTTTCCCACGTGCAGTACTTGCGCTATGGCCTGTACGAGTTCACTGCGGGAAGCAAATCGCTTACTCAGCCGATCGAAAAAGGCGTGCTGGTGACTATATTTTTGTTGGTTCATAGCATCCGTTTATCCGGCTGTTTTGCAATAGCCACATTGCATGCCGGTACCCGAATTCAAGCAACCAACACCGCCGCGCCCCGCAATGCTCACATTTCCCGCAAACAAAGTTGAACGGACGGCGTGTTGTTTTTTGTAATTCATAAAACAAATAATTTGTTTTAAAGTTAGAAGTCGTGTTACTTTGCCGCTGCGCAAGGTGCGCCAATGGATTTCAGACAGCAGGATCGGACGGTTATTACCCGTTCATGTTTATTAATTTTTTTTCGCACTTGGCGGGTTTGTTTGACCCGTCTTTGATTTAACGAATACTCACAGAAACATGTCATTCTCCCCCCCGCCGGGAGGGGAAGCCTCATTGGGCTTCCCCTACCCGACCCTGCCGCTCCGTGCCTACTTGTACCATGACTTCCCGCCGGATAACGTTACGGGGCAGGCCATCACCCCCACTGGTGTAGATCGTCCCTTCCGGGGCCGTGCGGGGTGGGTAGTGCCGGGGGCAGGGGAGCGCTCCACGAATGGGAGGCGTAGCCGACCGGACGGAGAGGTGCGGCAGCCCCTTCGTACTTCGTAAATCAAACATCGTACTTCTCCCCTCCCCCGTGCATCTCAACTGCCACACTTCCTTCAGTCTCCGCTACGGCGTACTCCCGCCGCGCCGCCTTGTCGAAAAGGCCGCCGCCTGGGGGGTGGAGTGCCTGGCCCTTACCGACAACAACAATACCAGCTGCGCGGTGGAATTCATCCAGTGCTGCCGCGAGTTGGGGGTCAAGCCCATCCTGGGTATCTGCTTCCGCAGCGAAGACGACCAGTGGCTCTACACCGGGCTGGCGCGCAACGCCGAGGGCTGGCATAACCTTTGTCGCTTCCTCAGCGATCATTCCCTGGACGACCGGCCCCTGCCCACCGTTCCCCCACCGCTGGAAAACGTCTGGATCGTCTACCCCCGCCTGTGCAAGCCCATCCGTGACTTCCGCGACAACGAGCTGCTCGGCATCCGGCCCCAGCACGTCAATCGCCTCTTTAGCCACGAGCTGCGTCACCACCAGCACAAACTGATCGTACTCGCTCCGGTGGTCGCCATCACCGAGGAGGACTACGACCTGCACCGTACCCTGCGGGCCATCGACCGAAATACCATCCATACCAAGCTCACCCCCCGTGACCTGGCCAAGCGGGGCGACCGCCTGCTGCCCCCCGACACCCTGCGGCAATTCTACCGCCCCTACCCCGCCATCGTACGCAATACCCAGCGCATCGTCGACTCCTGCACCGCCGAGCTCGATACCGGCCTGCACATCAACCGCCAGACCTTCACCGGCTCCGAACCCGGCGATTACCGGCTACTGGAGAAGCTCGCCCTGGCCGGCGTAGCCCGCCGCTATCCGCCCGGCCCCCGCTTTCAAAAGGCCCGCCTGCGCACCGAACGGGAACTGGCCGTGATCCGTAAGCAAAAATTCGGCCCCTACTTCCTGATCACCCACGACATCGTCCGCTACGCCCGCATGGCCGGCTACCAGCACGTAGGGCGGGGTTCCGGCGCCAACTCGATAGTAGCCTACAACATCGGCATCAGCGACGTCGACCCCCTGGAACTGGATCTTTACTTCGAACGCTTCATCAACCCCTACCGCGCCAGTCCGCCGGACTTCGACATCGACTTCAGCTGGGACGAGCGGGACGACGTCACCGATTACGTCTTCAAGCGCTACGGCCGGGAGTACACCGCCCTGCTGGCTACCTACTCCACCTTCCAGGGCCGGGCCGCCCTGCGCGAGGTAGCCAAAGTGTACGGACTACCCAAAGAGGAAATCGACCAGCTGGTGCGCGACCCCCACGGCCGAGCCGACGAAGACCCGAAGGCCCGTACCGTCGTCGACATCGCCCGCCGGCTGGTGGGCCTGCCCAACCACCTCAGTATCCACGCCGGCGGTATCCTCATCACGGAAAAACCGATCTACTACCATACCGCCCAGCGGCTGATGCCCAAGGGCTTCCCGGTGGCCCACTGCGATATGTACCACGCCGAGGATATGGGGCTGCACAAGTACGATATCCTGAGTCAGCGGGGCCTCGGTCACCTGCGCTCCGCCGCCGACCTCGTTTACCGCAACCACGGCAAAACGGTCGACCTGCAGGCCCTGGACACCATCAAAAACGACCCGCAGGTGCGCTCCATGCTCAAGGCCGGTCGTGCCCTGGGCTGCTTCTATATCGAATCGCCGGCCATGCGCGGCTTACTCACCAAGCTGGGCTGCGACAATTACATCCACCTCGTGGCGGCCTCCAGCATCATCCGCCCCGGCGTGGCCAAGTCGGGCATGATGAAGGAATACATCCGCCGCTACCACTACCCGCACAGCTTCGAGTACATCGATCCGGTCTTCCGGGAGCACCTGGGCGAGACCTTCGGCATCATGGTGTACCAGGAGGACGTGATGAAAATCGTCCACCACTTCGCCGGCCTCGACCTGGACGAGAGCGACGTACTGCGGCGCATCATGTCGGGCAAGAAGCACGACGGCGACACCTTCGAGGCGCTGCGGCAGAAGTTTTTCGCCGGAGCGCGGGAGCGGGGGCATTCCGGCGAAACCGCGGCGGAGGTCTGGCGTCAGGTGGAAAGCTTTTCGGGCTACTCCTTCTGCAAGGCGCATTCGGCGAGTTTCGCGGTGGAGAGCTTCCAGAGCCTGTACCTGAAGGCCTATTACCCCCTGGAATTCATCGTGGGGGTGATCAACAACTTCGGGGGTTTTTACAAGACGGAATTCTACGTCCACGAGGCGCGCATGGAAGGCGCGGAGATTCACGCTCCCTGCATCAATAAAAGCATTTACCTGACCGACCTGAAGGACCGGGACCTCTACCTCGGTTTCATCCACGTGAAGAGCGTATCGGAGCAACTGGTACATCGCTTCATTCTGGAGCGCAAACAGCACGGCCCCTTTCGCGACCTGACCGACTTCTGCGCCCGCGTCGACGTGGAGAGCAGCCAGTTGGAACTGCTGATTCGCATCGGGGCCTTTCGCTTCACGGGCAAGCGCAAGTCGGAATTGCTGTGGGAGAAGAACGCCGTCTTCAATCCGCGGCTGAAGAAAGCCTCTTCCCTCGACCTGTTCGCCCGCGTGGCGCCCGACTACGACTTCCCCCTCGACGAAGCCCCCAATCACCGGCCCGGCCACCGGCTCAGCTCCCGGCAATTCGACCAGGCCTTCGACGAACTGGAGTTGTTGGGGTTTCCGCTTTGTTCGCCGTTTTGGCTGGTGGAGGTGGGGCAGCCGGCTACCCAGCCCTCGTCAGCCGAATCCTTTTCCCCGGCGGAGTCGGGAAAAGTTCGTCTGACGAGTGAAGCCACCACCGGGGTACCGCACCCGGCAGACGAGCCGGCTACCGCCAGGAGCCCGCACCCGGCAGACGAGCCGGCTATCGCCAGGAGCCCGCACTCGGCAGACGAGCCGGCCACCGCCGGAACTCGGCTGACGAGCCCGAACTCCTGGGATCTGCCTTCCTCCTGCGCCCCGGCGCAAAAAAGAGACGTCCACCCGCTGGCGCACGTACGCAGCAACGACCGGACGGAACTACTCGCTTACTTCGTTTGCGACAAGGTGGTACCGACCATCAAGCAAGAGCGGATGAGCTTCGGCTGCTGGCTCGACGAGCACGGCCGCTACCTCGACAGCGTCCACTTCCCGGATGCCTACCTCCGCTTCCCGTTCCGCGGCGCCGGGGTGTACCGCCTGGCCGGTAAGGTGACCCGCGAATTCGACTTCCCCTGCATCGAGGTCGACCACATGGAGCGCCTGCCCTACCTCCGCGACCTCCGCTTCACCGACGACCGCGGCTCGCCCGCGGAACCGCCGCCTACGCGCCGGGAGAGTTTAATTCCTCGGGTGCCTAAGTAGTAGGTCATAGGGGGTAGGCGCGCACGGAGAGACATCCGATGAGGCCTCCTGCGTCGGCAACACACCGGATGTCCTCCGCGCTGATGATTCGCTAATTCAGTCCTTCACTAATTCACTCCTGAGCATGTACCAACGAGCCATTCTCCACCTAGACATGGACGCCTTCTTCGCCTCCGTGGAAATCAAGAAGAACGCGGCCCTGGCCGGCATTCCGCTGATCGTGGGCGGTACCGGGGGGCGCGGCGTGGTGACCTCCTGCAGCTACGAGGCGCGGCGCTTCGGTATCCACGCGGGCATGCCGATGGCGATCGCGTTGCGCAGGTGCCCGGACGCGCGGACCGTGCGCGGCGACTATGAGGACTACGAAAAGCATTCCGGGATGGTGACCGAGATCATCGCCGAGGAGGGGCCGGTGTTCGAAAAGGCCTCCATCGACGAATTCTACGTGGACATGACGGGGATGGACCGCCACGTGGGCTGCGTGAAGTGGAGCGGGGAACTGCGGCAGCGCATCATCCGGGAAACGGGCTTACCAATCTCGGCCGGACTGGCCATCAACAAGCTGGTATCGAAGGTACGCGCCGGCGAATCCAAGCCCAACGGCTCCGGTTGGGTGCAGACGGGGGCCGAACGCGCCTTCCTTTCTCCCCTGCCCGTGCGCAAAATCCCGAGCATCGGCTCCGTGACGGCCCGGAAGATGAGCCTGATGGGCATCCGCAGGGCGGGGACGCTGAGCCAGGTGCCAGTGTCGTTGCTAGAGCGGGAATTCGGCAGTATGGGCCGCGAGTACCACCGCCGCGCCAACGGCATCGACCACCGGCCGGTGGTGCCGTATACAGAGCGGAAATCCTTTTCCTCCGAATCCACTTTCCAGACGGATACCATCGACATGGAGTTTCTGCTGCGCAAGCTCCGTCACCAGACGGCCCGACTGGCCTACGACCTCCGCCAGGCCGGCCGCTTGACGGCCCGCGTGACGGTCAAGATCCGCTACACCGACTTCAACACCTACACCCGCGCGCGCCGCATCGACTATACGGCCCACGACCAACAACTGGTGCCCGTGGCCGAAACGCTCTTCCGGGAGCTGTTCACCCGCCGGCAGTGCATCCGCCTGATCGGGGTCCGCTTCGATCTGCTGGCTAGCGGCCACACCCAACTGGACCTGTTCAACGACACCGAGGAGAACAGCCGCCTGCTGCTGGCCCTGGACAAGGTGCGGGGGCGGTTCGGGAAGACGGCGGTGGCGGTGGGCTAGGAGAAGTACGAAGTCTGATGTTTGAAGGACGAAGTACGAAGAGCTACCGCTAGGGGATGCTCGCTGCGCTCGTTTAGAGAAACACAGATTTCACGGATTTTTGGCACGGATTCTACACGGATTGGCTGCGCCGCTGACTTGGGGCCTCCCGCAGCACTGGAATTCCGTAGATCGGGCCCGGCTGCAGCCGTGTCTGGCGACCCGCAGTGCATACGCGGTAGCCGAAGCGCATCCAAGCTGTAGAAAAGTACAACGGGTGGTACCCCCCCCGGGGAGGGGTCGGGGGAGGGGAAATCAAAACGGGTCGGCCGTACTGTCAAATACGCTATGCCCCCGGCCCTGAAAGGGACGCCCCCCTAGCAAGGTCAGCTACCGCAAAGCGGGAGAGAGCCTTGCGAAAAGAGGAAGAATACCCCGCGTAAAAGACAAGGAGCCCAAAGCCAAGCCCCCGAGCACTCCCGGACGGACGCCAATCGTAACGTATCTTACCCTCCCCCGAACCAAAGACTACTTACATGCGCTTTCCGCTACTTGCCCTACTCGCCTGTTTTTCTACCCTCCTTGCCGCCCAGCAGTCCGAAACCGTAGCCCCGCCGCCCGCCAGTGACCCGCGGATGTACGACATCGCCGACGCGCCCCAGGCCGACCGGATCGAGAAGGACGTCACTACCCTGGTTAACTTCGGCACCCGCCACACCCTCAGCGACACCACCAGCGACACCCACGGCATCGGTGCCGCCCGCCGGTGGATCTACGATGAGTTCCAGCGGATCAGTGAGGCCTGCGGCGGTTGTCTGGAAGTTATGTACCAGCGCAACCTCGTGGAGGGCGATCCCGAGAGCCGCATCAAGGAAGATACCTGGGTGGTCAACGTCATCGCCGTACAGCGCGGCACGCAGGACCCCAACCGCTTCATCATGATGAGCGGCGACATCGACAGCCGCGTAAGCGACGCCCTCGACGGTACCAGCGACAGCCCCGGCGCCAACGATAACGCCAGCGGCATGGCCGGCGCCCTGGAGGCCGCCCGCGTACTGACGCAGTACGAATTCCCCGGCTCCATCCTCTACGTCGGACTCAGCGGTGAAGAGCAGGGCCTCTTCGGCGGCAAGGGCATGGCCGACTGGGTACAGGAGCAAGGCTGGAACCTGACGGGCGTGCTCAACAACGACATGATCGGCAACATCACCGGCGTGGACGGGGTAACCGATAATACCAGCTTCCGCATCTTCTCCGAACCCTATTACCCCGACGACGCCAACGACGAGCGCGCCAATACCTACCGCCGCTTCTTCGGTGGTGAAGTCGACGGCCCCAGCCGACAACTGGCCCGCTACGTCGACGCCATGACGCGGCAGTACACCACCAACCTCGAGCCGATGATGGTCTACCGCCTGGACCGCTTCGGCCGCGGCGGTCACCACCGCCCCTTCAACGACGCCGGCTTTCCCGGGGTACGCATCATGGAAACCCACGAAAACTACACCCAGCAGCACCAGGACCTCCGCACCGAAGACGGCATCGAATACGGCGACAAACTGGAACACGTCAACTTCCCCTACGCCGCCAAGCTCACCGGCGTGAACGCCATCACCCTGGCCGGTCTGGCCGCCGCCCCGCCCGCTCCGCCGCTGGTCATGATCGGCGGGGCCGTGGAACCCAGTACCCGCCTGCGGTGGGAGGCCCCGGAAACCGACACCCCCATCGCCGGCTACTACGTCCACTGGCGGCTGACCACCTCCCCGCGCTGGGAACATAAGGTGTTCGTCCCCGCCAGTCGGCTTGATCACACCCTCGAAAACATCGTAGTCGACAATTACTTCTTCGGCGTATCCTCCGTGGGCGAAGACGGTAACGAGAGCGTAGTCGTATTTCCCAGTACCCTTATCCCCCGCGGCACCCGCTAGCTCGCACCTTTGTCCTTCGTACTTTCTACTTCATAAATCGTACTTCCAAATGCGCCGCTACCTCCCCCTGGCCCTACTCCTCCTTACCGCCACCGCCGCCGTCATCACCCTGGCGCCCAGCCCCGACCAGGTGAAAGCCGCCGCCGCCGTGCTCGGTATCGATTTCCTGGACGACGCGGAGATCGAGCTCATGATGGACGACCTGGAAGACAACCTCGCCGCCTTCGATACCATCGGGAAAATGGAGATTCCCAATGGCCTCTCCCCCGCCCTGGTCTTCAATCCGGTACTGCGGCCAGAACAACTACCCGCCGACACCAGCGTGACCGCCCCCGCCACGCCGCCGGAGGTGCTGTCGGTCGACGGCGGCAACATCAACGGACTGGAGTGGGCCACCGTGGAGCAACTGGCCGGCCTCATCTACAATCGGAAGATCACCAGCCGCGAGCTGACGGAATTCTTCCTGGCACGGCTGAAGGAACACGATCCGACCCTGCACTGCGTGATCACCCTCACCGAGGAACGGGCCCTAGCCAAGGCCGACGAAATGGACGCCGAACTCGCCGCCGGCAACTACCGCGGCTATTTGCACGGCATTCCGTACGGGGCCAAGGACCTGCTGGCCGCCGAGGGCTACCCCACCACCTGGGGCGCCAAACCCTACGAAGGCCAGACCATCGACGAGGACGCCGCCGTCATCGAACAGCTCGACGCCGCCGGTGCCGTACTCTGCGCCAAACTCAGCATGGGGGCCCTGGCCTGGGGCGACGTCTGGTTCGGCGAAAAAACCCGTAACCCCTGGAACGTCGAGCAGGGCAGCAGTGGCTCGTCGGCCGGATCCGCCAGCGCGGTTGCCGCCGGTTTGGTTCCCTTTGCTATCGGCACCGAAACGCTGGGCAGCATAGTAAGCCCGAGCACCGTGTGCGGCACGACCGGCCTGCGACCCACCTTCGGGCGGGTATCCCGCCACGGCGCCATGGCCCTGAGCTGGTCCATGGATAAGATCGGCCCCATCACCCGCTCGGCCACGGATGCCGGACTAGTGCTCGCCGCCATCGCCCATTACGACCCGCGGGACGCCCATGCCATCCGGGCCGGCTTCCAGTTCGAACTGCCGGAAAACAGCACGCGCCCGACCCGCGTCGGCTACCTGAAGCGCAACTTCGCTGGCGACTATGACTTTGCCGCTAATGACTCCGCCGCCCTGGAAACGCTGCGGGAGCTAGGTTACGAATTGGTAGAGATCGAGCTACCGGATGCCCCGGATATCGGTTTCATCCTCAACGTGGAGGCCGCCGCCGCCTTCGAGTCGCTCACCCGCAGCGGTGATGACGCCCTGCTTACCCGCCAGGTCCGCAACGCCTGGCCGAATGCCTTCCGGACCGCTCACTTCGTTCCGGCCGTCGCCTACTTGCAAGCCAACCGGCTGCGCCGCGACCTGATGGAGGACATGGATGCGCTCTTCACCGAGCACGACATCGACGTGTACGTCAATCCGAGTTGGAACTCCAGCAGCCTCTTCATTACGAATATGACGGGGCATCCTTCTATCACCGTCCCCAACGGCATGTACGAGGGTACGCCGACCAGTATCACCTTTACCGGTCGCTTATTCGACGAGCAAAAATTGGTGAACGTGGCTAGTAGCTACCAGGATGTCACGCCGTGGGACGAGCGACATCCGACTGCTTTTTAAGGTGAGCCTCGAGTTGGACCATAGCCCGGGAGCGGTGGCTAATCGCGATTTTTTCCTCGGTGGACATCTGGGAGAAGCTGCGGCCATTCCCCTCGTCGGGAATGAAGACGGGGTCATAGCCGAATCCCCCGTCTCCGGTGGGATAAGTAGCGATGCGTCCGTCGCACTTGCCCTCGAAAAAATATTCCTGTCCGTTCTGTACAAGACAGATCACCGTGCGGAAACAGGCCAGCCGGTCTTTACGGTCTCCCAGGGCTGATAAGAGCTTATCGTTGTTTTCTTTGGCGTTGCGCTGTGGGCCGGCGTAGTGCGCCGTATCAACGCCTGGGGCGCCCTCCAGCGCATACACTTCCAGGCCGGTATCCTCGCTGAAGCAATCGCGACCGTGGTGGTCGACTACGTAACGCGCTTTGAGGCGGGCATTTTCTTCGAGCGTACGACCGGTTTCCGGTATTTCAGCCGTACAGCCGATATCCTGAAGGCTAAGAAAGGCGTAACGATCCCCCAATTGCTGCTGGATCTCGGCAACTTTGTGGGGATTGTTGGTGGCGAAAACAAGCTGCTGCTTCATAACCGAATGAAACAGGGCGCCAGGGCGCAGGTGCTATGAATTCTCAAAAAAGGGCAAAAAAAATGGGCAAGCACACCAGTCGCTCAACCTCCTATCCTTGCTGCATTTCTGCCCTGGGGAGATTCAGAAGGAGCTGACCGTGTGCCGCCCAAGCCACAAAGGTACGGGTTAGCTATGGAAAACAAAACTTTCCCCGACCTTTTTTCTCGTGTGGTGGAAGTAATCGACCGCGCCGCTGGCTAGCCGCGTATCACGTTCCCGTTTTCATCCCACTGTACCTGTTCGTTGCGTTTTTCCTGATCTACGTAGAGGGGAAGCCATTGGGGATCGTAGGCTAAATCGTACTTGTCGAGTACCTCCTGCGGCGGTCCGTCCCATACGTTGGGCTGATTGCCGACGTACCCCAGATCCTTGATGCCCTGCCGGCTGGTATAGTAGCAGGTCATCGCCATGAACCGGGCGTGATTGAAAAACTGAACGCCGGGGGGCTGGACGTTGGCTTCGGGATCCGGATAGGCGATACTGTCCACGATGGCGATTCGCTGATCGTCGGTCAACTCGTTGAAGGATTTTCCCTCGTAGTTACGGCTAGACTCCGCGTTTAGCCACGCCAGACCACCCCGCAAACGGGTAGCGTGTACGCCTGGTTGGTCCTTCGCCATGAACTCACAGAATTCGCTGAATCCGCTTTCTTCGACGTTCGGGATGATGATGTTTCCCAGTACGACCAGGGTTTCGAGCTCGTAATCGGAAAAAAAGCGTTCGCTACGTAGTTGCGCTTCCCGTTCGGCTTCGTAGGCCGTTCGCAGTCCGTACCCTTCGTTTTCGGCTTCGGTAGCGGAGGCCGGCACAGGATCACCCGTACGCTCGCATGCGACGCTTCCGCCGATGAAGGCCGTACCGACGGCACCTCCGAGAATAGTTTTAAGCGTTTTACGACGATCCATCAGATATTCATTTTTTTAAGTTCTTCCACAATATGGTCTCCCTGCCGCCACGCCAGGGCCAAAATGGTCCAGGTCGGGTTCTTATCCGCCTGACTGGAGAAAGTAGCCGCGTCGGAAATGAACACGTTGGGCGATTCGTGCAGCTTACCCCAGCGGTCGGTTGCACTGGTTTTGGGGTCGTCTCCCATCCGGGCGGTTCCGACTTCGTGGATGATCGCTCCGGGGGCCAGCAGGCCATACTCCTGGTCTTTTCCGGGCTCCGGGGAAATCAGTTCGGCTCCCATGTCATTCATGATGGAGCGAAGGGTTTGTTGGGCGTGTTGGGCCTGTTTGTACTCGTAATCGGTCCATTTGTAATTGAACCGCAGGATCGGGATACCCCATTCGTCTACCTGACCGCTGGGATCGATCTCGCAGTAGTTATCGTACATCGCGACCGATTCCCCCCGCATGGCCATGCCTACGTAGGCCCCGTAGTAGCGGTTCATCTCTTCGATCATCTTGGGGCCGTAACCGCCGACGCGCTCGCCGACGGCCCGCTGCATTTCCAAAATGCCGCCGCCAAAGCCGTAGCTGGGCATGCCCATGCCGCCCCATACCTCGATGTGGTAACCACGTGGGAAGTCTAGTTTCTTATTGTCCAGCCACCAGGGAGCATAGACATGCAGACCGCCCACGCCGTCTTCGTTGTACCGTTGACGATCCATCAGACTGGGGACGAACCCACTTACATTGAGCCCGGTGCTGTCGTGAAGGTAGCGGCCCACTACCCCACTGCCGTTACCAAGGCCGTTGTCCTGCCCCGGTGCCCGGCTATTCAGCAACAGACGTGCCGTTTCGCACGACCCGGCGGCCAGTACGACCACTTTGCCGTTGATGGTATACTCGCGACGGTCCTCCTTACTGACGTAACTGACGCCGGTTGCACGACCGGTAGCGTCGGTGATCACTTCCCGGGCCATGGAGTCGGTATAGAGATCGACGGTGCCGCTGCTTTTCATGGCCGGAATGACCAAGGCACTACTTGCGCTGAAGTCCGCCTTGACCATACAGCTCCGACTGCACTGACCGCAGTAAAAGCACAGGCCGCGTTCGTCGTTGACCTTCTTGGTGACGATACTCAGCCGGCTGGGAACGAAAGGTACGCCGACGTTTTTGGCGTGCTTAGCCACCAGCATTTCGTGCAAGCGCGGCTTGGGGGGCGGCAGAAAAAATCCGTCCGGATCGTTGGGTAAGCCTTCGTTCGTACCGAAGACACCAATTAGCTTGTCGACTTTGGTATACCAGGGTTTGACCTCATCGTAGGTGATAGGCCAGTTGGCACCCAAACCGTCCTTATCGTAATGCTTGAAGTCGTCGGGCCCGAACCGGAGGCTGATGCGCCCCCAGTGGTTGGTCCGTCCACCGAGCATCCGGCTGCGAAACCACTCGAAGTTCGTGCCAGGAAAAGTGGTGTAGGGCTCTCCCGGAATGTCCCATCCGCCGAACGCCGCATTGAAATCACCGAAGGGGCGCGTCGTGGATGCACCGCGTCGCGGACTTTCCCAAGGCCAGCGCAACTGAGTGACCATTTCCTTGTCGGTGGGATCGTAGAACGGCCCGGCCTCGATGATGGCAATGTTCAGGCCATTCTCGGCGAGGCGGCGGGCGGTCATTCCCCCGCCGGCGCCGCTGCCGACGATGATGGCATCGTATTCCTTAGCGTTTTTTTTGATTTGCACGGAGCGTGATTGTTGTTAGCAAGCTATCTACTTGGTAGTTCATGCTTCTGGATCGACAGAAAGCGTTTCTACTCGATTCCTTCGGTCGTAACCAGGAATCATTGTCAGACTATAACGGATAGTCGCCCAACAAATTTAGCGGAAGAAGCGAGAACTAAAAGGATTTAGCAAAAGTGCGTTGAGATGAATGAATGGAGGTTTAGAGAGAAGCGAATATACCGTTTTGATTTATTCTGGGGGCAAGAAGGTGGATGTACTACGCCCATTTGACAACTCGGAGCAAACGGGGATGGTTCCGCATCGGATCCTCTCCCGTTACAACTACCGCAAAAAGGCGCTTTTTTGGACGAATCCCAAGCTCACCCCGCCGGTAATTGTAGTAGAGTGCACTTTTCTGTAGAAGGATTTGAGCAAAGCCGGGGGTGAAAGCAGCCAATGACGGAACTCCCAATATTCGGCATCGCGGAAGAACGGCTGATCGACAGCTACCTATGGTTTACCAAGACCGAAGGCAGCGAAAGCCGGCCGATGTAAGTTACCGCCCCGCCCCAAGGCCTTTACTGGCTCGCCCAAACCGCCTTACCAAGCCCCGATTCGGTTGGACTACAAACGGTCCCTCAAAAACCTGGGCACCATCCTCGTGTGCTAGCATTCTGTGCCTAGAAGATTTACGATATGGTGAAGTGTATCGATGCGCTGCTGGAGCGAGCCATCAATTCCATTATCCTCCGAATCGGGGTGCCGTAACCTGGCCCGAAAAGAACACTTGATCCACCCGGGCGGACTCCCCCCGCAACCAGGCTATTGCGCACATCACGCAAATCGGACGTAAGGGATGCTGAAGGAAGGGGGGCGACCACCTAGGGAGTCTAGCCGAAACGACCATGTTCTGGTAAAAGGGGATGCGTGGCTCACAGCTATACTCGCAAAAACTAACTGCGCAAAACCACGAGAACACGATGAAATTAAAGGCGCTCAAAGCGTCACCGCTCTGGGTATGCTCGGAATGCCTGAAACGTACCTTTCCGAATCATCAGGTCAGTAATATCGTAGCACTTCCCTTGTCATGCAAAGTGAGGAAATCATGCCGTTTGCACCTATTATAATTAAGGAACATTTGAAACTTTAAAAATAATCTTTGGATACGAAAAAAAGCTTTAAATTATTAACGATCTCAGTGGGATAATTCGGATTACGACAGCGGCGCGCAGATAGTCGAACCTAAATTCACTTTCAAAACACCAATACCATGAATTACGTCATTCTGCGTCGTAGCGCCGCTACGGCTATGCTCGCTTGCTTGTTTGTATTTACTAACTGCGTCGAGGACCGGGAAAACGCCTTTACCATAATTGATGCAGCACCATCCGGGGCCGTTGAACTTCCGGACGAATCCGTATCCGAAACCAGTATGGAGGTATCCGTACGTAAGGTGCTTGCTTCCGTATCGCGACTTCCTGTAAAACCACTTAAGTTCTCGGAACTTATGGTTGGATTGGGATATCAAAACAAAGCGGAAGGCATTGCCTTTGACCTAGCTGCCCCGATCGAATCCTTCGAAATAGGCATGGCGCGCCAAGACCAACCCGCCAACACCCCCCTACAGCAGTCACTGAATGAAGTCTTCGAAATACTGTCAACTCAATCCCCCTCACCCACCGAGGCCTACGAAAGTCTGAATCGGTACGAGGACCAGTTCTTGCGAAACCTTCCCGAGGGAATAGACCATACCGAAGCAAACGTGGTATTGCACGATATTAATCTTTACAAGGCTAGTTTAAAAATACTATACCCGAACCATTTTAGCGACAACGGGAATCCCAAAGCTTCACAGGTGGTAAAGGACATACTTTCGTTGTTTGGCTTGACCGTAGACTTTATGAGTGAAGCGGGGGTTGATGCCTGCGCCGTTGCCATTTTGGCCGCAGTTGCTTCTGCCGTATCCTGTGCGATGGGTAATGTATTTTCCTGTACTTCGCTTACCCTTTTAAAACTTCCTAAGGCCTTTAAGACCTGCAGAAAAAAACCCGTCCCTTGGACCTGCGATATGAGCCCGGATCCTTGCTGTGGTGTTAACTGCAGAGCCGGTTACACATGCGATTACTGGACTTCAACTTGTGTATACGATGCCGCTAGCGATCCTTGTCAGAATTGCCTGCCCGGGCAAATCTGTGCCAACGGGCGCTGTGTAAATCCATAAACCTGATTTCCGGATTAGTACTCATCGACTGTCGGGAGCTGGCTGCATATTACAAGCCAGCTCCCGGTGGTTATTAGCTCTATGACGTACTGCCGGGGCTGTTATGAAGAGTCCCCGTGCTCACCACTGCATCTGTACTACTTGAGCGTGTTGCTCTGTAGTGTTAAGAGAGCAACCCCCGTGAAAGCCCGGGGGCACTGTATACTACCTCGACAAATTTGGACCACGAGCTAAGTGTTCAACTTAGCTCGTGCCATGAACCGATCGATAAGAAAATCAGCTGCGCTACTGCCTACTGCGGCTACCGCTGCATTCAAGGCCAAAGTCGCCCTTGAAGCCTGGAAAGACAGACGGTAGCTTAGCTGGCGGAGAAGTTTGAGCTTCACCCTGACCAGATCAGTCAGTGGAAGCAGGAGTTCATCGCCGGCTCCGAGGAGATCTTTGAGCCCGGGAAAAATCCGCAAATCTCCGCACCTGACTCGGGCCAGGTAACGGAGGCGGAGGCCAAAGTGCTCTACGCCAAGATTGGCCAACTACAGATGGAGCGCGACGTTCTAAAAAAATGCTTAGCCAATTGGGATCAGTTGAAGTAAGGCGTTCGCTGGTCGACCGGCCTGACCCGCTACCCGTCCGGCGGCAGTGCTGACTCCTCGGCGATAGCCGGGGTAGCGTATACTATGCGCCAAAGGGAAAGAGCGAGCCGCGAACCTGGCGATGATGCGGCTGATGGACGCCCACATTCTGGAGGAGCCGACCGCGGGCGTGCCGACCATGCAGTCAATGCTCCGAGATAAGGGTTATGCGGTGGGTTAAGAACGGGTGCGTAGACTGATGCGCAAGGCCTTTATCCGAGCCATCTACCCACGCCGGCACCTAACCGTCCTTGGACAAGCAAAGTACGTTCATCCATATCTGCTGCGTGACCTGAAAATCAACCGACCGGGTCAGGTCTGGGCCGTCGACATCACCTATGTCCCGCTGCAACAAGGCTTCATATATGTCACGGCTATTATTGTAGCCTTCCCCAAAAACTGGACAACATATAGATCGAGCGCTTCTGGCGTACGATTGAGCGTCAACACATTTTTCTCAGCCCGGCTAACGATGGCCGCCAGCGGTACCATCACGCCGTCTAATTTTCAACTAACTGATTTGGTTCCGTGGTCTGAGAACCTAAGGTATTATAGTGGTGCGCTAATTCACCCGACCGGTATGGAGAGTTTCCAGATACGCTAGTAGTGCTATATAGTCCTCCCGCTCGTTTTTAAGCCGTTCTTTGCGTACGTACTTAGCGGCGGCTTCACTTTCTTCCTCGGCGAGGCCCGCAAGCAAATCCTTCATTTTATCGATCTCAACATTTCCTTTATCAGCTACCAGATAATAGCGGGTATCCCGCTTGAGGGTTTTTCTAGCTTCACTGGTATCGAACATGTTTTTTGGTGGCGGATCCTTCCATTCCGTACGCTCTTGAATGAGCAATCGGTTATGGGCTCCCGAGAAGGCGATTTCATACCACTGTATCCCCTTACTACGCCCTGTCGGATCAAAGCCTGGCACAAACTGGCGGCCCTTACCGTCGGTAATGGATTGAATGGCCGGATTATCTAGTTCGTAGACGGATGCTTCCATTTTCACCTCGACCTTCTGATCGATCAGCCGAATGCGCGCAGGAAGTTCAAACGCCTGTCCGTCTTTAAGAACAATCGTAAACGGGACAAATTCTGTATTGAGGTAAGCAATCTCCGCGTCAATTTCGTAGGCCAGCGCGGGGTTGCTAACGTAAAATGCACCACCGGCAGTAAGTGCCGCATTTGGATTTTGCAGGTTGAACATCGCCTGTCGGGTACCATCTTTTACATCAGCCTGGTTTGTAAGGTCGGTGGTTTCGTCCTGCCCGCGAACGGCCGGGGAAAATACCAGTACCATAAAGCATACAACCAGCTCGCTCGTTTTCATAGACTATAGTTTAGACAACCATCAAATTACAACAAAACGGCGGGTGCATCTACCTGATGCGCCCGCCGTGGTCAAGCTTCGGAGAAAAACTAAATTAGGTATTAGTTAAAAACCGGAGTCGGATCATCCAATGTTTTATCCCCTGGGTAACTACTATTGGAGGATATTTCCGTCGAAGGATACAGGAAACGTTCCGCCGGGCTGGTACGGGTATCCATATCGGCACCAATAAGGTTATCGGTCCGAATGATGTCGTAATACGTAGGTAACCCGAAAACGGAAACATATTTCTCTACCAAGATGGCACGGATAAGGTCGTCACCAGACAAATCGGTACCATCCAGGTCGTCGTAAGAGTCGGTTCCGAGGACCTCATCCCAGTAATTCCGCGCATTGTTCAGCGCAACAAGTGCAGCCTCTTCGTCACCCGTGCGGGCAGCGGATTCGGCGATGATTAACTGAACTTCCGGGTATCCCACGAGTGGAAAGTTGGCGTCGCTGGCGAAAAAGCCACCGGTGCCGACGTTTATCCGGTAGATACCCTGGTCTACCCCGGAACTAAAGAATGCTAAACGGGCGGCGTCATCGGTCTTTTCATCCGCGCGTGACATAGGCGTGCCCTCCGCTAAAATGTTATACAAGGTGGACTCGACCGTGCTATCATTACCGTAGGAGAGGTAGTTAGCACGTTGCTCGGCTTCAAACTGGTAGGTCAGGTTTTCACTGAAGTTCGTAGTCGTGTGAATGATTTCGACACCATCCGATAGCTGATCGAAGTTAGCGGCCCTGGCAGCCGCTAGTGCTGCCGGATAGTCGCTTTGTGCTAAGTAATAGCGGGCTAGTAACGCGCTACCAAATTCGCCCCAGGTCGTGCCTCCCGTCTCACCGGTTGTGAACACTTCGTTGGCGGTAGACACGCGGTTGTCGGCACCCGCGCCGGTAATGGACGCTTCAATTAGCGCAAGGGCGGTCGCCAGCACATCTTCCTGGGGTTCGTATACAGGATCGGGGAAGTCCAGGTTGTTTACCTGAGTGTAGGGAACATCACCAAACATTAGGGCCGCTTCGGCTACGTAGTACCCCTCAAGCAACTGGGAATAGTTAGCGATGACCCCCAGTCCTTCGGCCGTAGCCTGTTCCTGAGCTATTTGAGCCTGGGCGATACCCTGTTGAAACAGATCCCCCCAAACACCATCGAAGGTGGCGGCACTTACTTCATACCGATCTTGGGTGATGTACTGACGGTCCGTGCCAACGAACTGGTCCGACCACATACCGGCAATACGTAAGGGTTCGGCTTCGGCGATTGCCGCCGTGCTCAGAACCACGTGGTTAAAGACCAGTTGAGCTGGCACTTCCGTGAACTCATTCGGGTTGATGTTGAGGTCGTCTACAACACTCTGGCAAGAGGTAAATATGGCTGCGGATGCAAAGACCGCAAATACTGCATTTTTCATTTTGTCTGATTAAGTGATGGGTAAAAATGACGTAGCGCGTAAGTCGGTCCGTGGCAGGATGGTTCTTGTGGAGGCATCCTGCCACCGGACCGATTTTTAGAACACACGTATTTTTAAAAGCCGAACTTCAGGTTGAAAAGCACGGACCGGCTACCGGGGTTATTAAAATAAGCCAGACCCCGGCCGCGGGAGGCACCGGTAAGGTTGGTATCGGGATCCGCACCCTCGAAGGGGGTCCACAGCAGCAGGTTACGCCCGGTTATACCGACACTGACATTACTCAGGCCAACACCTGCTAAAAGGGTAACGGGCAAGTTGTAGCTCAGTGTCACCTCTCGGAGGCGAGTCCACGAGGCATCTTCGATGTATTGTTCATCAATGGAACCGAAACCACCACCGTTACCCAAATACCACGAAGCATCGGCAGCCACTGGGCCGGCACCAAAGTCGATGACATTTCCGCGGAACTCCGTGCCGGCAGGAATGGTCGCACCAGCCGCGTTCTTAATGTCGGAAGGTGCGGTAGAAATATTCGCCGTAATGGGATCAATACCGAAGTACTGCATTACTCCTTTGGTACCATTCCACATGTCCTGACCCTGAGCGGTTTCGAAAAGGACGCTAAGAGCGATTCCTTTGTACGTAACCTCACTACCGAGGCCACCGCGCCAGTCGGGATTCGGATCACCGATAACGCCTTGAACTACGTCATTAGTAGGAAAGCCGTTTTCGTTGAGGGCGAAGTCCCCATCCTCGTCGCGGAGGTACATACCTCCGTAAAGTGCGCCGAAAGGAGCACCTTCCACGAGTGCGGAGGAGGTAGAGGTAAAGCCATTCAGAATGAGGCGGCTGACGTCGGGCAGTTTCGTAACGATGTTCTCGTTATGGCTTGCGTTACCGAACAGCCGCCACCGGGCTTCTCCGTCGTTGATGATGTTGTAGGAAAAATCGAGCTCAAATCCCGTATTGGTGATTTCGGCGATATTGGCGAACCTGCTGGTAAAGCCGCTACTCGGCGGGGTTTCAACTTGCAAGAGGGCATCTTCGGTAATGCGATCATAATACGTCAAGCCGAGGCTGAGACGATTTTGGAAGAAACGGAAGTCACCGCCTACCTCAAATTCTTTTACAATTTCGTTGGTCAGGTTCGGATTGCCCTGCACCGCACTACGGGCATAGGTACCTCCGTAGTTGAGCCCGTCCAACACATCGCCCCATCCACCGGATCCGGGAGAAGTTGAAACGAAGGTGGAAAGGTTCCTGTACAAAGGAGGCTCAATACCTACCTCGCCGTAGCTGGCACGCAGTTTGGCAAAGCTTACTGTTTTGGCATCGTCATCCAACAGCTTGTACCCCAAACTGGCACTCGGGTAGAAGAATAATTCATCCGGAAGCGATGCAGTCCGTTCCGCTCTTCCACTAAGCTCGACCAGTAAGTTTTCTACAATCGTAAAATTCAGTACGCCAAAGACACCGTTCTTCCGGTTCCGGCTTAGGGCTTGGGTAGAGCCATTGTTCGACGCTATGGCGTTCTCGATCACGAATTTATCCGAGGGAACGAGCAAATTGGTAGCCGAGCCACTCAGCCGCTGGTAATCATTATCGTAGTAGTTATACCCAACCGTGTAATCGAGAGCGAAAGCATCACTAATCTCCGTGTTTCCATTAAGGATCAGGAAGATATTCTGGGTCTTTTCCGTGATCTCATCCCGGAACAATCCACCCTGGCCGTAATCGCCGGCCGAGAGTACCGGAAAGACCGTACGCCGCTCATCCGTATAATAATCCAGTCCGTAGCGGGCGGTAAGTTTCAAGTTGGGTAAAATGTTGTAATTGATCTCCGGAGCTACCAAAAAACGATCCACTTCGGAAGGGTTTAACTGGCGGTTAATGGTCCAACCCGGATTGTTGTAGGCTGGTATACCCGTGCCCAGGTAATTCCGGTAACCCCGGTGACCGTTTCTCGCGATACCGTCCGCATCCGTATATACACCGGAGTAGTCCGTGTTATCGAAATCGGGCGAGGTCCGAAGGTAGCCGAGGTAAAGCCCGGCAAGGTTGGATCCAGTCTGGATGCGGTTTGACTCCACGCCGGAGTAGCTGCTGTTGACGCGAATACTCACCTTATCGGTCAGGTTGAAGTCCTGGTTGATCCGGATGGTGGTACGGTCGTAATCGGAGTTGCCGCGCAGCAGACCTTCCTGTTGCAGGTTAGAAAAGCTAACGTAGGTATTGCTGTTGTCTCCTCGAAAATTGATGCCTACGTTCATATCCAGCGTACTTCCGGTCTGGAATATTTGATCGCGGTTCACGTCGTTGTAGACCGTTCTATCCCCTTTCTCGGTAATCGGGTAGTATACGGTTCCCGTCTGGTCGCCGGTGAAGAATCCACCGTTTTCGTTTACCACGTCGGTGCCGCTACGATCGGCGATGCGGTCGCCCCAACTAAGACCGGTGTTGGGGACGTAACTACCAAACTGTTCAAAATTCTCCGTCGTGAAGGGCGATCCCTGACCGAAAACGCCCTGCTTTTCGTACTCTCTGTTAACTTCGTCGAGCCCGTAAGAGATACCTGCATTAACAGTAAACCGTTTGCCCCCTGTACGTCCGCGCTTGGTGTTAATCACCAGTACGCCGTTAGCGGCACCGGTACCGTACACCGCGGCGGCCGAAGCCCCCTTGAGTACGGTGATGCTTTCGATGTCTTGCGGGTTGATATCGTTGAGGCGGCTCTGCTGCACTACGCCACCGGTACCCCCCCCAATGTTGGAATTGGAGATCGGAACACCATCTAAAATGATCAGCGGCGATGCATCGCCGAGGATGGTATTCTGGCCGCGGATCTGAATGTAAGCGCCCGATCCCGGGTCACCGGAATTACGGGTGATGTTGATGCCGGAAGTCTTGCCTGCCAGCCCCTGTACTACGCCCGTCTCTCCCGAGCGCTGAAGGACATCTGCTTTGACCAACGTGGCCGAAGAGAGGTCTTCATCTCGCCGCCGCTCAATGCCCAACGCGGTGACCACGACTTCTCCCAGTTGCGCGGCGTTTTCTTCGAGGGCTATGTCATAGGTCGTCCGGCCTTCCTCGAGCACCACTTTCTCGGTGGTAAACCCTGTATAGCTAACAATCAGTACTTCACCTCCATCCGGAACGGCTAAACTGAAGCTGCCATCAATGTCCGAAACCGTTCCGGAGGTGGTGCCTTCGACGAGGATCGAGGCGCCAATCAGGCCTTGACCGTCTACATCGGTAACATTGCCGGAAACCGTCCGTTGCGCAATGGCGATACCAAATGCGAAGCAGACGAGTGCTCCGACTAGTAATAGTCTTTTCATCCTAGTAAGTAGTTTAGTTGATTACTTGTCTCAATGGTTATAAAATGGGTGAGGCATAGCGAGCCTTGGCCCGCGATAAGTCTAAGGGTTCAAAATGCAGAATCGAAGTTGATGTGAGCGGTAGGAAAAAGGATATTATACTAGTAAGCTTCGCATGTGACTAAAAGCCCCTACCGCTTTGGGGAATATTTCCTGTACGATGTGAACGTAAAGTTAAAATATTTCGCTGCCTGGACAAGTCCTAATATAATTTTTTCACCCGCCTATCGAACAAAATCGGTCAATGGTCGATTCCATCACGCGTTCTGTCGATGGTTTACCGATACCCAACGCAAGGCAGCTAAAGCATTGATTATCGTTACTTCAGCCGTTGCAAATACAATTGAATGGTGTTCGAAAGCCCATGATACAGCGCATCCGTAATGAGGGCATGCCCGATGCTCACCTCCTCCAGATCGGGTAAATTCCGGGCGAAAAAGGATAAATTATGAAGGTTCAGATCGTGGCCGGCATTGATTCCCAAACCAAGCTCGGCGGCAAAACGGGATGCTTCCGCGAAGGGAGCCACGGCCGCTTCCCGGTCCTCGTCGTATCCCTTCGCGTAGGGCCCGGTGTAGAATTCGACGCGGTCCGTACCCACTGATTGGGCTCCATCCAGCAGAGCACGATCGGGGTCAATAAAGATGGAGGTCCGAATCCCGCGTTCTTGGAGGCGACTGATAATGCGTTTAAGTTCTTCCGCTTTTTTAATCGTGTCCCAGCCATGGTCGCTGGTCAGCTGCCCCGGCTCGTCCGGTACCAGCGTCACCTGATCAGGGCGGGCAGCCAGCACGACCGAAAGAAATTCTTCCGACGGATATCCCTCGATGTTCAATTCCGTAGTGACGACCTCTTTCAATGCCGCTACGTCGTCGTAGCGGGCGTGTCGTTGGTCTGGGCGCGGGTGAATGGTTATTCCTTCGGCGCCGAACGCCTCGCAATCCATGGCTACCCGGATCAGATCAGGGTAGTTGGCGCCGCGGCTGTTACGGATAAGGGCTACTTTATTTAAGTTGACGGAGAGTCGGGGCATGGTCAATGATCATTAGTACCCCGCGAAAGTAAGGGCTACTCCTCTTCCGAAGCCGCGTCCAACCGTTCCAACCGATCTGCCTGATCGGCGCTACCGGTGAGCGCCAATGATAGCGCCGTGTAGTTCAGTGGCTCATCGAGGTTATTGCCGATCCGGGCGAGCATGAGTTCGAAGTAACGGTTCTCGATATCATCGATGTTGGTTATCTCGTCGTGAAAACCGATGGTATCGTCTACCGAAGGCCGAAACAGGAAGCACTTGAACAGTACCTGCCGCACCTTTTTCACCTCCGTCATGGAAAGGGTAGGAAAGTCTTCCCGCAACAGCCGTAAGCACTCTTGGTCGATCTCCGAGAAGGAGTGAAACGTGACGTTGTCAGCAAGAAAACTGGCGTACACGTCAATACCTTCCCACATAATGATCGGGTCGGGCATCCGGATTCCCTGTTGACCCGCGACCCGTAAGTAGTAGGTAGCCAGATGCTCCGGGTTAGGTACCTGGGCTGTGGTGCCTTCGGCCTCCCCTTCGCTAGCTAAGAGGCGGAACTCGGGCTCCTGCTCCCCTTCCCGGTGGCGGCGCTCTAACAGGTCATCCTGGTCGCGCAGAAAGTGGCTGAACGCTTCGTAGCCTAGGAGGCTTTCGTCGAAGTCCGGCTCCTGGCGGATGATGGCCGGCTTGATGCGTACCTGCTGCACCCAGTCGGAGCCATAGTACCGGCTCAGTTGGTTCATTGCTACGGTTAGCAGCGACCGCGCGCGCTCGGCATCCAACGATACCATATCCAGCGGACCGGTGTAGAGCTTCTGGCAACCGAGCCGATGGTAAAAATTGAACTCGTCGCAGCTGTCGATCCAGAAGGAATCGGTAACCCCCTCTACGCCTACCCCGAACAGCTTCTTTCCCTTGGCGTGTACGATCTGGCGCAGTTGTCGGTATTCGCTTCCTCCGCCGATAATCAACAGGACATCGGCCGACACGGGCTGTTCCAGGTGAGTGATGACGTCGGCGGTAAGTTGGCGGTTGACCGCGACGTTTCCGAGTTTGTTCGGGAAAAGCTGGATCAGCTCGAGCGGGGCTTCCCCCAATGACTCGGCGTAGCCGCCCAGGGGCCGCCAGTCGGCGTAGGCACGGTTGATGATAACCCGGCCGGACTGATCCGCAAAGTGGAGGAGACAGTTCACATCGATCACTTCGGGTTGGGTCACCGAGGGGTTGATGTGATAGGGTTTCCCGTCATTGGCAGCAGTTAGCAAACATTCGTGCAATTGGGCAAAATCCCAGAATATGGCTAAACTGTTAGGCATTTAAGTGGGGCGTAGTGGAATTCATTACCAAAAAATCGCTCAACCCCGACGAGTTTGTCGGATGAGGTATCTAACACACCCCCCGCGGCGGCTACTCAGGCATCAAACCTAAACAGTCAGGCGGGAGAAAGCAAAAGCAATGGTAAATGAGTCCTAGTCGTTCTTCGTGTTATTAAGGTAGCTGTAAGTAAGTTACTACAATAAACCGCAGCTTACTTATTCGTCCGTAAAAATACTATCAATACCTTTCATCCACCAATTGTTTACACACATTTGATGGTTTTCAAGGCCCACCACGCCGTCCCAAAAAACGAAACGGCAGGAACATGGAACATCCATGACCTGCCGTAGCTTATCCGATGCCGGGTGGCCGGCTAAAACGCTGCCTTAGGCAACGCTGCTCCGCTCCCGCATAATTTCCTCGTACATCTTCTGAAGCTTCTTTCTCGCGAAGAAGATCCGGGATTTGATCGTTCCCAGCGGACTGCCCAGCTGCTCGGCGATCTCGTCGTACTTATATCCCTGGTAGGCCATGAGGAAGGGCACCCGAAAATCATCCGGAAGGCGGTCAACCAGCTCTTGCAGCTCATTGAACGTGACCTCGCTCTCGCCGTCATTCAGCACGGTTTTGTTACCGCTGTTGATGTAATAGTTATTTGGGGTCTGGTCGATAATGAGGTTACGACGGACTTTCTTACGGTAATTGTTGATGAAGATGTTCCGCATAATCGTAACCGCCCATGCCTTGAAATTGGTGCCCGGGTTGTACTTCTCGGCGTTGGTCATGATCCGGAGCGCCGTGTCCTGGTAGAGGTCCTCGGCGTCATTCATGTTGCCCGTCAGTTTCAGGCTGAACGCACGCAGGCTATTCGTAATGGTGGAGAGTAAATCTTGTATATCTTTCTGTTGTTGCTTCGTGGCAGTCATCTTCGTCATATTTTGGGGCCTGTAAAATTTCTTTACAAAATTAGTCCTTGTTTAGACTTTTTGCAAATAATACCGGCTCGTTCTGGTATAAAAGAGTGCAATAATCGTACCAACGGTTGCATCTGCCGGACGAACGGTAAAATTTCTTTACATCCATCAACCATCTTCGTCATCGAAGTGTAAAGTAGACGGATCAGCTCACGAGTAACATGAAAAACAAGGACGCCGTACTAGCCGCATTTACCGAAGGGGCGGAGCTGCCTAATTTCATCTCCTCCAACCTGAGGCTGCTGCGGAAAGCCGCCGGATGGTCGCAAACCGAACTCGCCGAACGGGTGGGACTGAATCGGGGCAACATCGCCAGCTACGAAAGCGGCTGCGCCGAACCCAGTATCTGCAAATTGCTACGCATCAGCAACTTATTCGACATTACTACGCGTGATCTTACCCGTCGCGACCTAAGTGACCCCAACGAATTAGCCCTCGCCCGCAGCGCCCACCAAAACGAAACGGCCAATCGCTACGAAAGCTATCACCAGCAACAGGCCAAACTAGACCACTTGATCAATTCCTCCTACGATCTTTTCCGGCATAAGCGGGCCTCCGCGGAGCATCCGTGCAAGGAAGCGGAAATGTACGCCGGTCATTACCTCCAGCTGCTCGACCTTAGTCGCCAGCTGATGAAGGAGCACCAATCCCTGCTCGACGAACTCGGCTGTCAGTGCAAATAAGTCAGCCTGGCAGCAAACTGACATAATGGCCTACAGCGAAAAGCGGGCTTATCTCGAGCTCCACCTCGCGGTTTTTCTCTGGGGATTTACCGCCATTCTCGGCGATCTCATTCAGCTTTCCGCCCTCACGTTGGTGTGGTGGCGGGTCCTGCTGACCTCGCTAAGCCTAATCCTGTTTGTCCGGATCGGAAAGATGATCCGGGAAATTGGCCGCCGGCGCTTCTTCCTGCTGGCCGGTATCGGGGTGATCGTTGCCCTGCACTGGGTAACGTTTTACGGAGCCATCAAACTGGCCAACGCTAGCATCGCTCTGATCTGCATGGCCACCACTTCCCTATTTTCCTCCGTATTCGAACCCCTCATTGTCAAGCGCCCCTTCAACTGGTACGAACTACTACTCGGTGTGTTTATCCTGCCCGGTATCTGGCTCGTTGTTGATGGCGTGGAAAGTGGAATGAACGTGGGTATAGCCGTTGGCTTGCTCTCCGCGGCGCTAGTGTCCATATTTACCTCACTGAACAAGAAGTACATCCAAAGCAGTAACCCCGCCCGGATCACCTTCATTGAACTGGGCGCTGCGACCCTATTCCTAACGCCTTTTCTCTATCCCCTGGGCGGCGATCGTTTCTGGCCGTCACCGATGGACTGGGTATACCTGCTCGTGCTGTCCCTGCTCTGCACGACCCTGACCTTCTTCCTTTCCTTGCGCTCCCTCAGCAAGCTGTCCGCCTTCGCTTCCAACCTCACGGTAAATCTCGAACCGGTGTACGGCATCTTCCTGGCCTATTTCCTGCTTAACGATGCCGACGAATTAAGCCCTACGTTTTACTGGGGTGCCTTACTCATCGTGGTGGCCGTCTTCGGCTATACGGCCATGGAGCGCTACTACCGTCGGCGTCGCACCTTAGTTTGATGCCTGCTCCATCTGCTGGCGGGCGATCTCCAGGTTCCGTTGCGCACCCGCGTTACCCGGGTCAACCCGGAGTGCCCGCTCGAAGTAATCGTAAGCGCGCTGCGAATCTCCGCCCATGCCGTAGGTGATACCGAGCAGTCGCAGGGTTTCGTAGTTTTCCGGAGCGAGGGCGAGCGATCGCTCGAGATAACCCCGGGCAGCCACCAGATCGTTGCGCTGCTCGCCGGCTTCCCGACCCGCCTGTTGTAGCGCCAGTGCCAGGTTGCCGTCTACGGTTTGTCGGCTCACGCCAAAAGCCACTGCCGATTCGTATTCCGAGATAGCCCCTTGGTAATCACCGAGCAGAAAGAAAGCATTACCCCGTAGCAGGTACGCATTCCCGTACCGCGGATGAACGACCAGCGCCGCGTCAAGGTGCCGAACGGCCGAATCCAGCAAAAAACGGCTCCTTGCGCGTTCCGGTTCCGGCAGTTGCTGGTAGCGGTCGAGTCGGGCGCCGGCGGCCGCGTTAAGTAATTTCGCACTCCGCGGCTGGCGCACGATGTCGGTAGTGAATAAGGTATAATTGTCCTTCCACACCGGATTGCGCGTCACGGTGAGTACGCAAAAAACCGGCACGACCCCAATTAACACCCACCAGCCCCGCTTCCAGGAAGCCAGCAGCGCCACCACGGCCAGGGCAAAGCCGACGCTGGGCATGAAAAGAAATCGCTCGCTCATCAGGGTGCCTACGCTGAATACCAGGTTGCTCACGATCGAGAGGGTAAACACGTAGGTAAGTATACCCGCAGCTACCACCGGGCGCCGGGAGCGCAGGTGCAAAGCGGCCCAGGCAACCAAGGCAAGGTGACCGATCAGGCTTATCCAAACCAGCGGGTCCGTCCAGGCTTTCAGCTCTATGGCGGCCGGATAGTAATCGTGCACCAATCCCACCGGCCAGCACAATAGCTTGAGGTATAGCAGGGCGGTATACGCCACGGTAGGCAGACGTTCCAGGAAGGTCATGCCTACCACTCCCCCACCCGCCTCCTTCAGGAAGGGATTGTTCATCAGCTCCGTCGACGGCTCCCCCAGCCCCGTTCCGATCACGGCAAACCGCAGGAATAAATACGCAACCGCCGCGACGAGGGAGGGAAGAAGAAAATGAAACCCTCCTCGCTTAGTTGCCAACAAGAACACCGGGAGTACGGCGAGGAAGGTAATGGTATTTTCCTTGGCCAGGCATCCCGCAAGGAAGAGCATTCCACCCGCGCTCGCCGCCCCCCATCTCCGCTTGCGAGCGGCGCGTAAAACGCACCAACTTGCCGCAACGGCTCCGAGCAGCGCGATGATCTCATCCCGGCCCTTTACGTTAGCGACGGCCTCGGTATGAATGGGATGAGCCACGAAAAGGGCAGCCGTACCGAGGGGAACCCACCAAGGCATCCCGCGGTCGCGCAGCAGCTCCCGGAGCATAAAGAACAACACCACTCCGAGCGTCGCGTACCACAACACGTTGAACAGGTGGAACAGCAGGGGGCGGCCGTCGGCAAGCTCCCCTTCCAGCGCGAACATGGCGGGGGTGAGGGGGCGATAGCGGCCGCCGGCTACGAGGCTGGCCCTTTCCTGCTCGCCAAAAAAACCATAGAAGGTGTCGTGGGTAAAGAGATCGACCCAGCCCGGGATGCCGCGCTGGACTACGCTGTTATCCGTTATGACAATGGCGTCGTCCAGCGTGAAATCGTGGCCGAGGGTATTGGCGTACAGGGCAAAACCGAGAAAAAACAGGGCCAGGGCCTGGGCGCGGACACTACGGTACCATGGTAAGACGGGGCGCATGGGGCGAAGATAGCGGGCGGCGGCGGCAACCGAAATCGCTTCGCAATCGTTGCAACGGTTTACAAACAACACTTATGCCCCGCCCCCTTATCCTGGTTACGAACGATGACGGCATCACCGCCGGCGGTATTGCCGCCCTGGTTGGCGTCGCCAAAGAATTCGGCGACGTACTGGTGGTCGCTCCCGATAGCCCCCAGTCCGCCCAGGGCCACGCCATCACGATCAGCGTTCCCGTCTTCGTGCGTGAAAGCGATGCACTCGGTCCGGACATCGAAGCCTATGAATGCAGCGGCACCCCGGTGGATTGCGTGAAGCTGGCAAAAAGCGTCCTGCTGAACGGCCGCACCCCCGACCTGTGCTTGTCGGGCATCAATCATGGCAGCAACGCGGCCATCAACATTCTCTACAGCGGCACGCTTTCCGCCGCGATGGAAGCCAGCCTGGAAGGGATTCCGAGCATCGGCTTCAGTTTCCTGAATTACCGGGCCGATGCCGACTTTTCCGCCTGCCTGCCTTACGTCCGTCACCTCGTAGATTTTGTCCTTACGAACGGTATGGCCGAAGGAAGCCTGTTCAACGTGAACATTCCGGATCTGCCCGCGGAGGAGATCCGCGGACTGAAAGTCTGCCGGCAAGCCGAGGCGCGGTGGGTAGAGGAATACACCCGCTCGGAAGATCCCCGCGGTAGGCCGTATTACTGGCTCACCGGTCGCTTCGTAAACGAAGACGAGCGCACCGACACCGATGCCTACGCCCTGCAGAACGGTTACGTGGCCCTGGTACCCAGCGTCCACGATCTGACCAACCACCGGGCACTACAGAGCCTGCAGACGATAGAAGCCAGCCTGCAGCCCGAAGCGGTCAGTTACGTCGAAACCGGTTCGGACCGCCCGGACAAACAGCAACAACTGGAGCAATTCTAGGCTCAGCCCTCCAGCAATTCCCGTCCGAAGTAGAAAAACCACACGGCGGCCATGATCATCACCCCGATCACCAGGCCCTTGAGGCTTTTGGTCCGGTACGTTCTGCGGAAGACGTTCATGGGCAGGATGTTGAGACAGATGGCGATCAGGGCCAACGTCCTGGGCCGGAACGAAATGGCACGTCCCGCGCTGGCGGTGAACCACTCTCCCAGTTGCAGAAAAAGCGCGTAGGAAACGAAGGAAAGAAAAAAGGAGACGGCCAGACCGATCCAGAGGTGGTCGTTGCGTGGGACCATGAAGCGTAATTTTAGCGGATAACGACCGAGCGGGGGGCTACGTTCATCCGGGCCGGCCCGCCGCCGGTCTAAACCGTCCCGCCCATCCCACCCGGCAACTTAACTTAGGCACCCCACACGCGTTCTACTCCTATGCGCAAGAAAATATCCGACTACGCCAAAAAGACGCTTAAAGATTCCCTCATGAACCCCGATCCGAAGAGCGACAAAGATGCCCACGCCGGCACGATCATTCGCAACCACGTCATCTGGAGTATGGGTGCGAGCTACGTCATACCGCTACCGGTAGCCGACGTCTTCGCCGTCTCCGCCCTGCAGATGGACATGATCCGGCAACTGTGCCGCGTCTACAACATCGACTTCGCCGAGACCCAGGGCAAGGCGATCGTCACTTCGCTGACCACCAGCGCGATGACCAAGGCAGGTGCCCGCAGCCTGATCAAGCTCATTCCCGGTATCGGCACCGTTATCGGTGGGGTGACCACGGCCATCCTCAACGGAGCCAGCACCTACGCGCTGGGCGAGGTCTTCAAAAAGCATTTCGGCAACGGAGGCACCTTCCTCGATTTCGATGTCGACCGCCTCAAGAAGATGTACAACGAAAAATTCGAGAAGGGAAAGGACGTAGCCAAAAAGTGGAAACAAGAACAGGCGGAAGATATCGTACCGCCGCCACCGCCCCCTCCCGCGGCCAAGCCAAGCCCGGAACCCAGGATGGGTACGGCCACTGCCCCCCAACCCACGCCACCTCCTGCCGCCCCTACTCCGCCGCCCGCTCCCGCCCGTGACGCCGAGGACAACATCCGGCGCATCCGCGAACTGGCCGAAATGAAGGCGCAAAATATCATCACGGAGGAGGAATTCCAGGCGATGAAGAAGCGGATTATCGGGTGAGGTGACGGTGCTGGTCCGCCGAGCTACCATCCGTAAGCATGGCCGCCGCGAGAAGAATCACTGCTCGTCGGCCCAGCTATCGTGGAGATGCCTTTTCCCACTAATCCGTCGGCCAACCAGCGAAGCTGTGCGGACGACTGATGCTGGTCCGCCGAGCTACCACCAAGAAGCACAACCTCCGCTAGAAACACCACTGCTCGTCGGCCCAGCTACCGCGAAAATGTTTTCCCACCGATCCGTCGGCCGACCAGCGAAGCTGTGCGGACGACTACCGCGGCTGCTTAGCCAAGTGCAGGTTCCCGAAGGTGACACTCGCGGTAATGGTACCCGTACGTTCGCCACCGGCACCGATCTGGATGCGGCGCCATTCGCTGGTGCGTTCCAGTTCGATCAGCTTTCGGTTAGCGGGAAGGATCATCTCCCCATTGTTACTCGCTAACTCATAGGCCAGCCGCTCCCCACCGTCGGGTTCGTAGATGTAGACGTCGCTCTTGTCGGCGTTGATGCGCAAGTCGCGCATGTTGATGTTGGGGCTGAGTTTGAGTTCGCCGTACTGTGCGTTGATCGTGAAGGTTCCCCCGACATCCAGTAAGTTGATATCCGAACGCCGGGCATTGATGACGACGTTGCCGTCGATTTTTTCACCGGTGATGTCGCCGAAGCGGGTGCGGATGTCCAGCAGTCCTTCGACGTTGTCGATGTTGATCGCCGAAAATTCACCGTTGATCCGAAGACGGTTGCGAAGGTTACTGATGGTTGCCCCCCCAAAATGGCTTTTGAGGTAAACAGGGCATTCTTCCGGCAGGGTGATGAAGTACTCCACCGATAGTTCACTTTCCGGCTCGTGGCCCTTATCGAGGCGACGGTTTTTAAGGAAGATCTTTTGGCCGGCCACCTCGGTCACCAGTTCCAGGTTTTCCAGTTCCAATTCGGCCGTTTCCAGTCGTTTATGCCGGGCCGTCATGACCACGCGTACGTGGATCTTCGGCTTATCCCAGGTTTCAACGAAGATTTCCGCCTTTTCTCCTTCTACGGCCAGTTCGCTACCAGAACGGTAGGCATAGGTGTCCTCGATGGTCTTCGTCACTACCTCGCGCATGTCGGACTGTCCGGATAGCCCGGCCCCGACAATAAGGAAAGTGAATAGCAGCATCCGCATGACCATTACAGTTCTACGATGATGCGGCGGTACACGTCGTTGCGTTCCCGTTCGATTTCGGCCAGTTGCCGCACGATGCCCGGATCTTCCCCGTAGGCTACCAGCATGGCCTTAACTTCCTCGCGGGCGGAGGTCAGCTCGTCCAGTTCGTGACCAAGGTTATTCAGGTGAGGCTCGTTACGTTGCGCTACCTCTAGGCGGGCGCGATTAAAGCTGGTTTCGTCATTGTCCCAGTCAGCAACCACCGGTGGTGGAGCGGTTTCGCGGGAGTAGGCGTAGGACACCTCCGGACCGGGGTTGTAAGTCAAAAACACCACGCTGAACGACACCACGACCGCCACCGCGGCGGCCATACTGGCCCAGCGGCGGGGCAACCTGCGGACGGGCGCGCGCTTCGTCACGTCGAGTCCCTTATTCACCCCGTTCCAGACGGCAGGGGGCGGGGCATACGTAGGTAAGCGATCGGCCAGGCGGGCGGTGGCGCCTTCGGCGGCATCATCGAGCATGGCCTTGATGGCCGACCAGCAACGCGCATCGCCTTCGTAGCGGGGCAAACGGTCGAGCGCATCGCGTAGGGTTTGATAGTTCTTCTCTTTCACACGTATGCCTTTAAGTATTCGCGTAACTTCTTTTTAGCATAGAAGAGTTGGCTTTTGCTGGTCCCGGAGGTAATGCCCAGCATGTCGGCAACCTCCTGGTGCTTGTACCCTTCCACCTCGATCAACACGAAGACGGCGCGATAGCCGTCGGGCAACCGTTGGATGGCCCGTTCGAGGTATTCCACGTCAAGGGCGGTGTGCCCCCAGTCGACCTCCTCGTCCGCGTGGTTCAGCGGAAGCTCATCGTACTGGGGTTGCCGGCGCAGACGATTGAGGGCCGTACGCACGATCACCACCTTCATCCAGGCACCGACGGTACTCTCCCCACGGAAGGTGTGCAGCTTTTGAAACACCTTCAGGAAACCTTCCTGCAAAGCATCATTGGCCAAATCGAAATCACCGCAGATGCGGTAGCAGGCGGTATACATGGCCCGGTTGTAGCGGTCGTAAAGTTCCTTCTGGGCGCGGCGATCCTGCCGGCGACAGGCCGCCACTAATTCCTCTTCCGTCATCCGAGCGGGGATTGTTGGTGATGTTTTCTCTCCAGAGTGCACTTTACTAAACATAATGTTGAGCTCTGGGGAAAGGATGGATATTGCCCCCGCGGGGTTGGTCGGCGGAAAACATAGTGGGGAAAAAAGAAATGCGGGAGGGGACGAAGGTCCGGTGATCACCGGACCTTCGTCCCCTCCCGCATGTACATTCGGACCAGAGAAGTTCCCTAGAACCGATAGGCTACGCTGCCGATCCACCGCTTGGGAGCCTGATCGATCTCGAACTCATTACCGTCGAAGGTCCAGGTTTCGCCGTATTTGGAGAAGTTTCCGTCGTAGCGGACGTCGAGGGTTAGCGGACCGATATCGATGGAACCGCCAAGGGTATACCCCAGATTAAAGGTGTCGAAAGTGCGGTCGAGCCCTTCCTGATTGCTCAGGTCGTTGGTATTTGACAGAAAGAAATGCCCCACCGGGCCGGCGTTGAATCGTAGGAAGGCCACCTTATAGCTGAGCAGTACCGGTACGTTCACATCGTTGTAGCGCTCGTCAAACACAACTTCGGAGCCCGGGGTATCGGGATCATCGAAGCGGTAGTTGGTCTTGGAACTGTTGAAAGTCACCTCGGGCTGAAGGGTGAGCTTTTCCCCAAGTGGGAGGCGCAGTAGGGCCCCAAACTGGAAGCCGTAATCGGCATCCTCGAGGGCGAACCGCAGGTCTTCTCCGCCGGCGCGGCTGAAACTAAAATCTTCTCCCTGCAGCGATTCGGTCGCGAGCCCGGCCTTAATGCCCAACTCGATTTGGGCGAAGCTGACCACGGACAGGAAAAGGAGGGGTAATAGGATGATAATGCGGTTTCTCATGTCGTTCAAAGGTTGGTTAACCCATAAGCGGCGAAGCATCAGGGGTAATTGTTTGCTGGATGTTAATTGTCCCTTAATGTATACCACGGACCAGGTGTTCGTTACCCGCCACGGGTCTTTACGTCCGTTCTCCGCCAGAATGCCACCAGACCCCTAGGCCGGAGCCGTACCGGTCAGTGATCACCCGTTCGAAACCGGGCTCCCCGGGCCGCTGCAAACGGGTTTCCGCCCGTTTCGCGATCTTGACGACCAACTGCTGTCCGGCGTGCTGGCGGCGGAAGGCGAGTAATTCATCTCCCTCACTCAGTGGCTGGTAGTCCGCTTCAGCGAAAAATTTCGGGTTATCGCGTCGGAGAATGAGCAGTTCCTGGAGTAGCTGTGATTTTTGGGCCGGGTCGTATTTGTCGTCCGGTTCCCGCGAAAGTCGGAGCGACCGTTCCCGGTAATCCACCGGCCGCCGGTTGTCGGGATCTACGAAACTGAGATCCCAGCTTTCCGTGCCCTGGTAAATGTCCGGACTCCCAGGCACCATACACTTAAGAATGACCTGGGCAAAACTATTGTGACGGGTCTGCGGCCAGATGGTGCGCAGGAGCGCTTGGAGGGCCGTACGCAGGGAAGCCTCGTCGAGAATACGATCGCCGAGCGCCTTCAGTTCCCGTTCGTAATCCAGGTCCGGATCCGCCCAGTCGCTCATTTCCTTTCCCTCCCGGATCGCTTTTTCCAGGTAGGCGTGCAGCCGTTCCCGCAAGTTGGCCGCTTCAGGTTCCTTGTGCAAGGGATATCCGGCTACCAGGCTCTGGAGTACCAGGTAAAAGCCCCGGGGGCGTACCCGGCCCAGATCGAGCGCTTCCCGCATCCGGTGGACGAAATCGGTCCATTCCTTCGGGTAAAACGTCAATGCCTGTAGAAAGGCGCGGCCGTCTTCCCCCCGCTTGGTATCGTGGGTAGCCGTCGCATTCATCGTGGTGGAAGGGCGGCCCTGAATGAACTGGTGGAAATCCCGTACTGGGAGCCGATCGCCGGGGTCGGCCGATCCACCCACTTCGTTCAGGTGGGCCTGCCGCCAGAATTGGTAAAACGTGGTGTCTTCCACCCCCTTTGCCATCAGCGGCCCGCTGAGCTGCTGGGTCCGCTGGAGGTACTCCAGCGCCTTACCCTCGAAGTCCTGGTGCGCTAGCCAGTTGACCCATGTCAGCACTTGCCGGCCATGATCCGGTGCGTGTTCGGCCACCACGGTAGCGGCTTCCATACTAAGGGTGATTTCATGGTTAGTCAGCGGACCGCCGGCGGGGTAAATACGATACACGGGGAAAGCGGCCAACCAGTGCGCCAGGGTTTCCTTAAAATCTTGGCGCAATTCGTCCGTCAGCAGGGGATCCCAGCGGCGGACGAGGTTATCGAGCTCGCCGTTGAAGTGCTCCTTCACGAGCATCAGTTTGTTCCGGAAGACCAGTTCCCGGTAGTCAGGTAACCGTTCCTCCGTGAGCGATTCGTACAGATCGCTGAAGCTGTTGTTGGTATCGTCGTTGGTCAGTAGCCGGTTGACGGCGGCCAGGAAGTCGTAGCCGGTGGTCCCCTCCACGGGCCAATCCGCGGGAAGCTGCTCACCCGGCTCCAGTATCTTTTCCACGTAGATGCCGACGTCATCACCCACCGATTCCCGCAGCCGTTGCAGGTAGCCCGTCGGGTCCAGCAGGCCGTCAACGTGGTCCACCCGCAAGTGATCGATGCGGCGCTCCCGCACGTCTTCGAAGGTCCGTTCGTGCAGGTCCCGGTAAACGTGTTCCTCCTCGGTCCGCATGCCGATCAGTTGGTTGACCGTGAAGAACCGTCGGTAGTTGATGAAGTCGTTTACCCGCAGCCAGTGCACCGGGGCCACGTAGGGATTATCGTCGCGGCGGTCGTCGCGGTCCGCGTCAGGTCCTTCCCAGTAATCTTCGTACACCTTTATGCCGTCCCGGTAGTAAGTTAGCTGACCGGCCTGACTGACCGCCTCCGGCTCGTCGCCCAACACCGGCAGGATCATCTTCCCCGGCAGGCGCGGGTGGGACCAGTCGATGTCGAAGTGGCCGGCGTATTTCCCCTCCGGTCCGTCGGCGATCACGCTTTTAAACCAGACGTTTTCCGGGGTAAGGGCGGTATGGTTCGGCACGATATCCTGCATGTACGCCATGCCGCGCTTGCGCAGTTGTTCGTGGAGCAGTTGCCAGTCCTTTTCGGTGGTCACTTCCGGGTTGAGGGTGGTCGGATCGGTGACGTCGTAGCCGTGATTGCTACCGGGGTGGGCGGTGAGGATGGGGCTTCCGTAAATCGTATCGATGCCGAGCTCTTCCAGGTAATCGAGAATTTGGATCAGGTCCTTTACCGTGAAGTCGGCATTGAATTGGATACGGTAGGTGGTCATGGGCGGGTTTGAAATAAATGATTGGAAGGGGCTGGAGGGTATTAGGAATTTCCCACGGCCGCGAAGCCCCAGGCCGGGAGGTGAAGGCGTTCGCCGGCCAGGGTAGCCCCGTTGGATTGAAGCAGCAGTTCCCCGGCCACTTCTATATCCAGCGCCCCGTCGCCAAAGTTCGCGCAGCAGAGAAAGGGACTACCCTTGACGGTCCAGGTAATCAGGCATCCGGCGTGGTCGACGGTGATGTCCGTAAAGGCAAAATCTTTCGGGGCGCCGGCGCGCAGGTGCAAGGCCTCCCGGTAAAAACGGGCAATTTTCTCGTCCTTTTCCCAACTCAGCTTGGCCGAAGCGAAGGTTTTCTCCGACTGCGGGTCGGGCACGGTATGCCCCTCGTGCTGGAAAGCGGCAAACTCCGCCGCTCTCCCCTTGCGGACGGCCTCGATCAGCCAGTCGTCGCCGTGGTGCACGAAGTAGGGAAAGGGATTTTGCTCTCCGTATTCCTCCCCCATGAACAGCAGGG
This sequence comes from Neolewinella xylanilytica, assembly GCF_002934605.1. Classification (GTDB taxonomy): domain Bacteria; phylum Bacteroidota; class Bacteroidia; order Chitinophagales; family Saprospiraceae; genus Neolewinella; species Neolewinella xylanilytica. The sequence continues at coordinate 2,291,385 of NZ_PTJC01000005.1, read as the reverse complement.
GCGTAAACGGACTGAGCAGGTAGGTGGCCGCCCCCAGCAGGTATTTGTCCGTTCCGACGGATGACAGGATACGATCGCCGATCATCCGGTTGCCTACCTGGTCGTGATTCTGCAGGAACACGACCATCTGGGCCGGACGCACGCGCTCGTCCGCTTCTACCCCGAAGTTGCGTCCGCGGTGGCGGCTGTACTGCCCGGTGTAGACGTAGCCATCGTGGAGGGCTTTAGCCAGGGTTTCGACGCTGCCGAAGTCTTCGTAGTAGCCTCTGGTTTCGCCGGTCAGCACGACGTGCAGGGCGTGGTGGAATTCGTCCACCCACTGGCCGCTCATGCCGTAACCGCCGTCGGCCCGCGAACGGATGAAGCGGGGGGCGTTGAGGTCGCATTCGGCGATGGTGATCATCTGGCGACCTTGGCGTTCGCCGATCTCGTCCACTACGGTAGCGAGTTCTTCCAGGAAATGGGTGGCGGAGTAATCCTTGATGGCGTGAACGGCATCGATCCGGAGCCCGTCGGCCCCATATTCTTCCAGCCACATGCGCACGTTCTGCAACCAGTAATTGCGCACCCCATCCGATTGGCTGTCGTCGAAGTTGATGGCCTGGCCCCACGGAGTGTGGTGCTTCTCGGTGAAGACCGGGAAAAATTCGGGTAAGTAGTTTCCTTCCGGTCCGAGGTGGTTGTAGATCACGTCGATGAGCACGGCAATGCCGCGTTCGTGGGCGGCGTCGATGAAGGCCCGGAGGTCTTCCGGCCGGCCGTAGGCCTTGAACAAAGCAAAATTCTTGACCCCGTCGTAGCCCCAGTTGCGGTCGCCCGGAGTCTGGTTCAGCGGCATCACTTCCAGGGTGTTGACGCCAAGGTCGCGTAGATAATCCAGCTTACCGATGGCCGCCCGCAGGGTTCCTTCCGGGGTGAAGGTGCCGATGTGGAGCTCGTAAATGACGGCTTCCGCCAGACTGTGCCCCCGCCATCCGGTATCGGGAAGCGGTTCCAGATCGATCACCTCGCTCCAGCCGTGTACGCCTTCGGGCTGGTAACGGCTCGCGGGATCGGGGTACCGTTTTTTTCGGTCGCCGTCCAGGTAATAGCCGTACCGGCTTCCCGCCGGAGCCCGAACTTCATCGGATGTCCGGTAACCGTGCTGCTCGTCGTGCATGGCGTACCGCTGCTCGCGGCCATCGGTTAGCACGACCAGTTCGACGGATGCCGGCGTGGGTGCCCAGGTACGGAATCGACGGTGATCTTGCTGCCCCGCCGGCAGGGGGCCGAGGGGTAAATAGGGAAAACGTTCGGTCATGGGTTATCGGTTTTGGAGCCGGTAGGCCGCCCGCAGTACCCGCTTAGTGAGGGGGGAGAGCAGACGGTTTTGATCCCGGTCACGGGCCGGTTTCTGATTTATCCGGCTGCCTACGGGGTAGGCGTAAATTTTATTGGTCAGCTTGCTGTAATCCAACCCGAGTTGCTGCAATAAGTGCAATTCCTGAATCATTTCACCGGCTGCGGGGGCGGCCATGCACCCGCCGAGCACCTTCGAGCTTCCGTAAGTGGGCTTACTCAGATAGAGGATCAGCAGGCTGTCGCTGTAATCGGCGGCGACGGCCCGATCATCGTGGTCGAAGGATTGCTCGACGGTCTCGTACTTCGTCCCCTGCCTGTCTAGCTGTTCCGGCGTAAGTCCGAAGGTGGCGATCTCGGGATCGGTAAAGGTGACCCAGCTGAAGTGGTTTAGCTTATGTTTTTTGTCGATCGGGCTAAGGAGATTCGTCCATACATCGGTGTTGTGCTTCTCGGCTCCGTGGCTGAACATCTCGCGTCCGTAGGCATCGCCCACGGTAAGGATCGCCGGATTGGAGGTCCGGTAATAGTCGTCCGTTAGGATCCGGTCGCCCTTGGTGTGGACGCCGGCCAGCTCCAGCCCCAGTCCCCGGGTGCGTACCGACCGGCCGATGGCCACGATCAAATGCGTAAAGGATACGGATCCGACGGGCTCCCCGTCGTCGACCAGGGATGCCGTGTGCGCATCCGGGAACGCCCGGATCTCCGTATTCAGACGTACATCCACGCCTTCGGCCCGCAGTTTGGCTTCGAGCAGCTTGGCGGCCGGGGCGGGATCGTGCTTCAGCAACCGATCGCTCCGGCTTAGCAGGATCACTTCGCTGCCAAGGCGGCGGAAGGCTTGCGCCAATTCGCAGGAGTTCGGTCCGCCGCCCACGATAAGCAGGCGATCCGGCAATTCCTCCAGCTCGGCAAAAACGCGCTCGTTGTCGTACTGCTTTACGTGCTCGACTCCTTTTACCTTCAGGTGACGGGGCCGGCTTCCGGTTGCCAGTACGATGCGCGGGGCCGTCAACTTACGACCGTTCACCGTCACCTCCTTCTTACCGGTAAGCATGGCTTCGCCGATGAAGCAATCCAATCCGTAGGTTTTCCGCAGGTAGTCGGGACTTTCGTGCTCGCGGATGATGTCCTGCCGCTCGCGGATGTACCGTTGTACGGCTTTCATATCCGCTTTGCCACTAATTTCCAGACCGAAGCGGGTAGCTTGTCGGGCCCCGGCAAATTGCTGGGCTACGTGCAACAGGGCCTTACTGGGAACGCAGCCGTAGTTAAGGCATTCTCCGCCATAATCGTGAACCGTCTTATCGATGAGAGCCACGTTCAGTCCGAGCGCGCCGCCGAATCCGGCCGCTCCCAATCCGCCGGAGCCCGCACCGATCACGATGAGGTCGTGGGTATAGTTTGCCATACCTTCCTAAGCCGGACGGGCAACCGATTGTTTGGTCTATTCGGCCGCCTCCGCGATCTCTTTCAATTCCTGCAATTTCAGCATGCACTCCACGGGGGTCATACTGTTGATGCTCACCTGATCCAGCATTTCCCGGATACGGCCGGCGGTGGGGTCGCTGGTTTCAAAGATGCTGAGCTGCATGGCTTCGGTACTCAGGCTTCCGGGGGCTACGCGTTGGGCGTTGGGCGCGGGAGCACCGTCCGTAATGGCTACCGTCTCCCCTACTTCCTGCCCGATATGCTGCTGCTCCAGTTGCGTGAGGATGTTGGTAGCCCGGTCGACGATGGAAGCCGGCATACCCGCCATCCGGGCCACGTGGATACCGAAACTGTGTTGGCTGCCCCCGGGCACGAGTTTGCGCAGGAAAATGATCCGATTGCCGTGTTCCTTAATGGCAATGGAATAATTGTGGATGCGATGGAGGCTCTCCGCCAATTCGTTGAGTTCGTGGTAATGGGTAGCAAAAAGCACCTTGGGTTTGGCGCGGCCGTTGTTGTGTAGGTATTCCGCGATCGCCCAGGCGATGGAAATGCCGTCGAAGGTGCTGGTGCCCCGGCCGATCTCGTCGAGCAGGATCAGGCTACGGTCGGTGATGTTATTCATGATCGAGGCCGTCTCGTTCATCTCGACCATGAAGGTGGATTCCCCGCTGCTGATGTTGTCGCTGGCACCCACCCGGGTGAAGATCCGGTCGACAACTCCGAGGCGGGCGGACTTGGCCGGCACGAAGCTGCCCATCTGGGCCAAAAGACAGATCAGGGCGGTCTGCCGTAGCAGGGCTGACTTACCGGCCATGTTCGGACCGGTGATCATCAGGATCTGCCGGTCTTCCGGGTCCAGGCGCACGTCATTGGGCACGTACTGCTCCCCCACTTCGAGTTGCCGTTCGATCACCGGGTGGCGACCTTCCTCGATGGCGATGTCGCCCGTTTCGTCCATCTCCGGTTCTACGTAGCGATGCGTGTTAGCCAACTTGGCGAAACTGAGCAAACAATCCAGCCGCCCCAGCACGGCGGCATTGCGCTGCACCGGTTGGATATAATCCTGCAGCCAGACGACCAGGCGTTCGTAGAGTTCCTCTTCCCGCTGCAGGATCTTGTCCTCGGCATTCAGAATCTTATCTTCCAGCACCTTTAGCTCCTCGGTGATGTACCGCTCGGCGCTGGTGAGCGTCTGCTTGCGTGTCCATTCGGGCGGAACGACCTTTTTGTACTTGTTGGTTACCTCGAGGTAGTAGCCGAACACGTTATTGAAGCCGATCTTCAGGCTGGATATACCGGTACGCTCGATTTCCCGTTGCTGAACCGCCGCCAGTCGGTTTTTACTGTTGCGGGTAATGTCGCGCAGTTCGTCCAGCTCTTCGTCAAAGCCATCGGCCATGACCCCGCCCTTGCTGAGGTTGACGGCCGGCTCCTCCCTGATCTGCTCGTCGATGGCCGCACAGACATCCGGCAGCGGATCCAGCTGTCTTCCCAACCCCCCGAGCACCTCACTGCCCGAATCCGCCAGCAACTGTCGGATCGGCTCCATCGCACAGAGGGCACGACTGAGGGCCCGGATTTCCCGCGGATTCACCTTACCGAGCGGAACCTTGGATATCAGCCGCTCCACGTCACCGATCTGCTGGAGCGACTCATTGAGGTCCTGGAGCAGGGGCGGGTGCTGTACGATGGTCCGCACGGCCTCGTGGCGCCGGCGAATCGCGGCAAGGTCCTTGAGCGGGAGTACCGTCCACTTCCGTAGTAGCCGCCCCCCCATGGGCGTGACGGTTTTGTCGATGGTCTGGACTAGGGAGACGCCCTGGTCGTGGGGACTATAAATAAGCTCCAGGTTACGAATCGTGAAGCGATCCAACCACACGTAGCGGTCGCTGGCCAACCGGCCGATGCGGGTGATATGCTGAAGGTTCCGGTTTTCGGTAGTCTCCAGATAGTGCAGCACGGTACCGGCCGCCACCTTGGCCACGTGCATGTCGTCGATCCCGAACCCCTTTAGGCTGGCGGCCTGAAACTGCTTGAGCAGCTTCTCGGTGGTGTAATCGTCCGTGAAGACCCATTCATCCTGGGGGCTCAGGTAAAAGCGATCGCCGAACTGCTTTTCGAACTGCTTCCGGCGATCCTTGCTGAGCAACACTTCCTTGGGCTGGAAGCTCTGCAGCAGCTTATCGATGTAATCTTCGCTGCCTTCGGCCACCATGAACTCGCCGGTACTGATGTCCAACAGGCTCAGTCCGCAGGGGTCCTTACGCCCACGCCCAAATGCGACGCAGGCCAGGAAGTTGTTGCGTTTGTGTTCCAGCAACTGGTCGTCTACGGCCAGGCCCGGGGTTACGATTTCCGTGACGCCGCGCTTCACGATCTTCTTCTCTTTGGAAGGCTTTTCCAATTGCTCGCAGATCGCCACCCGGTAGCCCGCCCGCACGAGGCGGGGCAGGTACATGTCGACGCTGTGGTAGGGAAATCCGGCTAGTTCGACGTCGCTGCCCCCGTTGTTGCGGCTGGTGAGGGTAATCCCCAGCACCTGCGCCGCTTTCACCGCGTCTTCGCCAAAGGTCTCGTAGAAGTCGCCGACACGGTAGAGCAACAGCGCATCCGGGTGTTTGGCTTTCACCTGGTTGTACTGCGCCATTAGCGGCGTGACTTTCTTTGCATTGCTTTTGGCCACGGAAATTCGTTTTGGGTGGGCGAAGGTAACAAAGCCGGCGTGCGTCCGAAAACGGCATAGCTGGCAATGATCACCGTTTTACGTCTCAACCCGTCAGGGCGTACAGATGGGTTTCCTCGTGGACCGTCAGTAAAGGTGCATCGTTCGGGTCGTCCCGGTTGAGAATGGCGCAACCCACGACGCAAGAGGTACAACGGGTCGGCGCGCAGTAGGCTTGTTTCAATTCAATTTGGGCCTGACTTTCCGCCGCCGACCGGGCCGGCCAGCCGAGTTTCTTCCAGTTGGCGACGATGGCGTTCTTCTCGGCGGGTTGGGCTTCCAGCAGGTCCACCGCCTTTTCTCGGTACCGGTCGTCCGAGCGGTGCAGTCCGTAGGCGAAGTAAGCGGGTACCACGGCGTTGACCAGGATAGAGCGGATGGCGGTATCACCGAGCCGCCGCTCCACCCGTTTGGCCACTTTCCCGAAGCGGTAATGATCCTTCCAATAGTTGCTCAGGCTTACGGAGAACATATTCCTCAGTTCCCGCTCTCCGGATGCGGCCAGCATCTTGCCGAATAACTGGGCGCTCCGGTGATACAGACAGGCCAATTGAGCAATGCGTACGGTAGGAAAGTTATTTGGTCGCATGCGCAGAAAGCGCCAGGCGGTGGCGGGAATCGGTTGCAGGCCATACTTTACCCGCAACAAGGCGTATTCCCTGCGTAGCCTGTTGACGTAAGGGGCGTCGTCCGCACCCGCTTCCGGGAGCAGCCCCGACTGCCCGAACAGCAGGGCCTCCAACTGTAGCAGACTGTGCTTATGCTTTTGCAGCACGCGGAGGGGCAGGGAGCGGGCCAGTATTTCCATCGCATCGGCATTGACCTTGCCCCCCATGCTCCTGGCAAGGCTTTGGTAGAAAGCCGCTTCCCAGTCTTTGTCCGACCGGGCAACCAATTCGGTAAAGGCCGCCGCTTTTCGCTCCAGTCGTTCCGAAAGTACCCGTTGCAGCCAGATTGTCCTTACGGGAACGGCTACGTTCGTGAGCTGCCCGGCACAGGGCACCCAGCTTTCATGGTGAAGCAACCGCCAGTAGGTATTCCGCAGGCCGGCAGGAATGCGGCCGCGCAGCTCCAGGCAAGGGATCTGGCTGCCGTCCTGGCGGTAGACGATGCGGTCCTCCTCGAGAACGACGTGCAGGATCACGCCATCGTACACCGGATCCTCCTGGTGACCGTGGGCGTACCAATCGCTGCTTCTGAGGTGCATCTCTACCCTGCCGGCCCACTGCAGGCCGTTAATGGTGAGGCGGGCGTCGTCGAAATCCGGCCCGGCGTGGGTATTGTGCAGACCGAACTGCTGAATGGTAATGGGGTGGCCCTCCGTCGTGCGCAGATCGCGCAGGTCGAAACGGGCCAGCCGCCACAGGTAGTGGAGGAAGTCTTCTCGCATTTCTCATAGTGGTTTGCCGGTAGGGGCGCAAGCCCACCCCGGGCGTCAACAAATATTGACACAATTAAATACCAATACTCGAAATAAACAACTTTTTGTTTTACTTTTTTCGCTCCAGCCGCGAGAACCGGTAGGCCAGTTCGTTCTTACCGGAAGCCGGGTGCCCTTCGCTCCACACCTCGTGCCAGATGGCGGGGTCCAGCTCGGGGAAAAAGGCATCGCCGTCCGTCACTTCGGCGTCGACAATGGTTCGGTAGACCGTGCTGACGAGCGGCATACTGGCTTGGTAAATATCTCCGCCCCCCACGATGAAGGATTCTTTCGCGCCCGTGACCGCCGGGTGGCCCACCGCTTCCCGCAGGCTGTGTACCACTACCACTCCGGTTGCCGTGAAAAAGGGATCGCGGGTAAGTACGATGTTGGTACGCTTGGGCAGGGGCCGGCCGATGCTGCGGAATGTTTTCCGGCCCATGATGACCGGATGCCCCAACGTGATGCGCTTGAAGTACTGCAGATCGGCGGGCAGATACCAGGGGATCTCCCCATCCTTTCCGATGGTCCCGATCCGGTCCGTTGCAACAATGGCGGAGAGTTTCATGGCCGCGAAGGTACGACTGGTGGCTTACCCGAGGCCCAGCCCGGCCTCGCCGAGTTCTTCCCGGTAGGTTCGCAGCTTAGCGTCGATCTCTGCTTTTTTGGCCGTGATGTCGGCGGTGGTCTGATAGACGCCAACTTCCGTCTGGTAGCGAATGCGGTTGCGTAGCTTACCGGCCCGTTCCGTCATGCTTTCCTCGGCCGAAACGGCGTAGCGCTGTTCGTGCTCGGCCATCAGGTAGTCGTAGGGGCTGCGCGGCGCGATGAGCTTGGTAAAGATCGGCGCCGTTTCAATCGCGATGAATAGCAGGGTCACGAAGAGGACCGCCAGCTCGATGGCGTTACTCCGCCGGCTCAACCGCTCCAGTGCCTCGATGCGGGCGGCGATACCCCCGTAAGCGCCCCGGTCCAGGGCGGTGATCTCGCTACTCACCGCGTTGCGCAGGGCCGCGACCGCCGCCGTTTTTTCATCGATCCGGGGCTGAAGCTCGGCGACCGCGGCATTCAGTTCGGCCTGGGCCGCATTCGCTACGGCCTGCTTGGCGCGGTAAATCGGCCCCATGTTCCGGATGCCCGATCCCCCGCTACCGTCGGCTTCCGCCAGCGCGGCGGCCTCGGCGGCGTCGCGGGCGACCGTCTTCTCGTGAATGAGCGCCTTCCATGCATCGGCTTCGGCCGTGTGGGCGGCGATCCGGTCGGTGTACCGCGCCTGGATGCGGTCTTCCTGCTCCTTAAAGGTTTCCTGTTCCATGACGATCAGTTCGGCCTCAATTTCCTTTTCGAAGATCTTCAGCTCCAGTGGCTTCGAGATCACGAGGGCTAATAGTACGGCCATCGCGATACGGGGGGTAGCCAGCAGGAAGTTCTTGAAAAATCCGCGATCGCTCTTCATACTGGATACGATGTAGCGGTCCAGGTTGAAGATCATCAGTCCCCAGATCAAGCCAAAGCCGGCGGCCAGCAGGTAGCTGTCGAAGATGGTGTAGCAGGCGTAGCCGGCGGAAAAGAAGGCCAGTACGCCGGTGAAGAAGATCGTACCGCCGATACCGAGGTATTTGTTCTCGTCGCTGGGTACCTGGTCCAGGGTGTTGCGGTCGACACCGGAACAGAAGAGGAAGAAATTTTTGAGCGCGCTCATGGCGGGAATAATTTTGGTGGGGGGGTGTTGAATGGGCCTAAACTATACCCCTTCCGGGCCCCGGTACATTCCATTCGATGAACCAAGGAGCAAATCGGACCGACGCGGATCGACGCCGCCTTTCCTTCCACCCGCGCTTCGGCGCCCCCCTTGCTTCAGTCCTTCACCCATTCATCAATTCCCGATAGCGTACATTTGCAACAAATTATTTTAAGTTATCCCAGTGACCCGCCGCCCGCCCGATCCACCCAGTACCGGCACCGTTTACGCCGACGTGGTGCTGCCACTCGCCCTCGCTCGCACGTATACGTACCAAGTCCCAGAGGAATTCGTCGGACAGCTCCAGGCAGGCCTGCGAGTGGAGGTGCAATTCAGCAAGAACAAGCACTACGCGGGCATCATCCGCCGCCTGCACGGCACGGCCCCCGGCTTCAAGACGAAGCCTATCCTGAGCGTCATCGACGTGGAGCCCCTGCTCACGGAACGCCAGCTCGAGCTCTGGGAGTGGATGGCCGACTATTACTGCTGCACCCTCGGCGAGGTGATGACCGCCGGGCTGCCCAGCCACCTGAAGATGGCCAGCGAAACGATCATCACGTTGGGTCCGATGTTCAGCGACGACATCACCGAGCTGGACGAGGACGAGTACTTGATTGTAGAGGCACTGACGCTACAATCCGAGCTCAGCCTGAAGGACATCCGCGACATTCTGCAGCGCAAAACGGTGTACCCGGTCATCCGTGGTCTGCTCGACCGCCACGTCATCTTCCCCAAGGAGGAATTCAGCGACCGCTACAAACCCCTGGAGGTGAAATGCGTCCGTTTCGGCCCGAAGTACCGCACCGAGGCCGAACGGATCTCCGCCTTCGACCTGGTTTCCCGGTCCGAAAAACAGACCGCCGTCCTGCTGGAGTACCTGGACGTGAGCCGGAAGCAACCCTACGTACGGCGAGCGGACCTCAGCAAGCGCACCGGCGCCTCCGACGCGGTCATTAAGGCCCTGGTCAAAAAAGACATCTTCGAATTCTACGACCACGAAGTCAGCCGCCTCGGGGGAGCGGAAGCTAACGCTCGGGCGGGGGCCCTGAGCCGGGAGCAGCAAGAAGCTTTGGGCGCCGTGCGCGGGTGTCATGCGGCTGGTAAACCGGCATTGATCCACGGAGTGACGGGCAGTGGCAAGACCCGCGTGTACCTCGAGTTGATGCTGGAGGAGATCGACGCCGGCCGCCAAGTCCTGTATCTTCTACCGGAGATTGCACTTACCGGCCAAATCACCAAGCGGCTACAACAGGTGCTGGGCGACAAGATCCTCGTCTATCACAGCCGCCTCAATAATATGGAGCGGGTCGAGATCTGGAAGGCGGTGTTATCCGGCGAAAAGTCGGTGGTGGGCCCCCGCTCCGCCCTTTTTCTACCCTTTACCAAACTGGGCCTCGTCGTCGTCGACGAGGAACACGATCCATCCTACAAACAGCAGGAGCCGAGTCCGCGCTACAACGGCCGCGACGTGGCCATGTACCTCGCCCACCAGCACGGTGCCCGGTCGATCCTCGGTAGCGCGACCCCCAGTCTGGAAAGCTGGGAAAATGCGCGATCCGAGAAATACGGGCTGGTCACGATGCGGGAGCGCTACGGCGGCACCGCCCTGCCGGAGATGACGGTGGCCAACAGCCGGGAAACCGATGACAAGGGCATGCATCACCCCTTCTTCACCCCTACCCTCATTGAAAATATTCGCGCGACCATCGAGCGCGGCGAGCAGGTCATCCTCTTCCAGAACCGCCGCGGATTCGCCCCGGTCTATTTCTGCCCTACCTGCGAATGGTCGGTACAGTGTGTCAACTGCGACGTGACGCTGACCTACCATAAGTACCAGCACCGGCTGCGTTGCCACTGCTGTGGCTACGTTACCTCCCCGCCCGAACACTGCCCCGCCTGCGGGGAAGTGCAGCTCAAACTAAGCGGCACGGGAACGGAAAAAATCGAGGACGAGCTGAAGATCTTTCTCCCGGAAGCGCGCATCGCCCGCATGGACCTGGATACTACCCGTGGCAAAAACGCACTGGGGCAACTACTGCAACAGTTCGAAGTCGGTGAACTAGACATCCTCGTCGGCACCCAGATGGTAACCAAGGGACTGGACTTCGACCGGGTCGGGCTGGTGGGGGTCATCAGTGCCGACCAGCTGCTGCGTTTCCCGGATTTCCGGGCCGACGAGCGGGCCTTTCAGTTGATGCTCCAGGTGGCGGGGCGGGCGGGTCGTCGCGAGCGGCAGGGCAAAGTGATCATCCAGGCCCATGAGGAAAGTCACCCGGTACTGACGGACGTGCTGGCGGCGGACTACGAGAACTTCATTCAACGGGAGGCGGACAACCGGCGGGCCCACGCCTTTCCCCCCTACCGGAAAATGATTCGGATTCAGCTGCGGCACCCCCGGCGGCCGACGGCCGAGGAAGGGGCCAAGCTGATGGGAAAGTGGCTCGCCTACGCCCTCGGCGATTTGGTGGAAGGGCCCTTCGAGCCTTCCATTGCCCGCTTACGCACTTACTATTTGCAGGATATCGTGCTACGGCTGCCGCCCCACGTCGCTGAGTTGAAGCGGGTAAAGGACATCATCCAGCGGGCGACGGACAAGCTGGCGACCACCAAGGGGCTCAGTGGGGTGCGCGTGGTGGTGGACGTCGACCCGTATTGATCAGCGGTTTCGGCTGCTCACCCGGCCGGCGCTGCTTGTGTCGGTGACTATGTCGCTGGGGCTACCGCTGTAGCGCACGGAACCCGCGGAGCTTGCATCGGCCCGCAGTCGCTTGCTGGCGTGTACGGAGATATTGGCCGCGCTGCTGACGTCGGCTACGGCTTCTTCCGCCTGGAGGTTACCGGCCTCGATACGGCTGGCGCTGCTGGCGTCTGCCGTTACGCGCTTGGCGGATCCGCGAACGTCGATGCGCCCGGAACTGCTAGCGTCCAGGTCCACGCGGTCACCGGAAAAGGCTACCTCGATGTTGGCCGAGCTGCTGACGTCGAGTTCGAGGTCCTCCCCGGTAAAGGGCGTCGTACCGGTCACCTTACTGCTGCTGGAAGCGGCGATGGATTCGAGGCGGGGCAGGGACACGTAGACGGTGATGGGCTCGGTCGATTTGAAGTTGGCGTCTTCGGTGTACTTGATGTGCAGCGTCCTTCCCTGGACTTCGGTTTCGATGAATTCCTGAAGGTTACTTTCCGCCTCTACGCGCACGTCGAAGTTTCCTTCCGCTACTTCGACCTTGAAGGAGCAGCAGGTCTTGATGCCGGTAAACCCGTCGATATCGCGGGAGCGGGTGACGACCTCTCCGTTGCCCCGGACGCGATCGCCGGAGCCGAACCAACCGCCTCCATTGTTTACTTCCACCTGGGCGGAAAGGGTCGTGACGGCAAATAAGAGAAGGAGGGTGTGCAGTAGTTTCATAGCTGATCAGATTGTTTGTTACCGTAGGGACGACGGGGGGTGGTTAGCGTTGCACCGCCCCATCATCTTTTTTCGGCAGCCGGCGTTATTGGGGGCATGTCAAGACTGTTTATTCTAATTGCCATAATGCTTGCGCTTGATGCGTATGCCTTCCTGGCCCTGCGCAGCTGGCTCTCTACCCACAGCCCATCCACCCGACGTGCGGGCTACGTGTTGTACTGGTCGCTGAGCGCGCTGAGTTTTACCTTCCTTCTCCTCAATGTTTTTGAAGTTACGGAAAGCTGGTCGGACGGCCTGAAGATTTACAGCCGGGCGGCGGTGTTCATCCTTTATCTCGGTAAGCTACCGGTGGTCTTGTTCCTCCTCATCGACGACCTGCGGCGGGGCACCACCTGGCTGGTTAACAAGGTAAGCCCGGTGACGGAACGGGATAGCAGCCGATCCCGCTTCCTCTCCAAAACGGCGCTGGTAGCGGGCGGGGTTCCGCTGGTCACGCTCACCTACGGAATGGTCCGCAATGCCTATCGCTACCGCCGCTTTTCCGTAGACGTACCCATAGCGAACCTGCCCGCCGGGCTCGAAGGCTTCCGGATCGTCCAGATCAGCGACATGCACTCCGGTAGCTGGACGCGCTCCGAGCCGCTAAAAGAGGCGGTGCGCATGATCAATGAGGAGGAAGGCGACATCGTGGTCTTCACCGGCGATATCGTCAACAACCGCGCCAACGAAATGGACCCGTACATCAACATCTTCCGGGAAGTACGGGGCAAGCACGGGGTGTACAGCATCCTCGGCAACCATGATTACGGCGATTACGTACCCTGGAACAACGACGAGGAACGGGAAAATAACATGCAACGGGTTTACGCCATCCACGAGCAGCTGGGGTGGGACCTCCTCCGCGACGAACACCGTAAATTGAAAATCAACGGCAGTACGCTTGGTCTTATCGGCATCGAAAACTGGTCGGCGATCATGCGATTCCCCAAGTACGGAGACTTACCGGTAGCCGCCGCCGGCACGGAAGACTGCGACTGCAAGGTGCTCCTGAGCCACGACCCGACGAGTTGGGATGCGCTGATTCGGCCTGACTACCCCGACATCGACCTCACCCTCAGCGGTCACACCCACGGTTTTCAGTTCGGCATCGAGATTCCCGGCTTCCGTTGGTCGCCCTCCCAGTACATCTACGAGCAGTGGGCCGGACTCTACCGGAAGGGCACCCAATCGCTGTACGTCAACCGCGGTCTCGGGTTTTTAGGATATCCGGGCCGGGTGGGAATTTTGCCGGAGGTTACGGTGCTTACGTTGCGGGGGTTAGGTAGTAGGGGGTAGTCGTTTAGGGGGTAGGTAGTAGGGGGTAGTCTTTTAGGGGGTAGGTAGTAGGGGGTAGTCTTTTAGGGGGTATTACGAGGGGGTAGTCTTTTAGGGGGTATTACGGACGACCGCCTACCCACTACCCACTAAAAGACTACCCACTACCCACTACCCACTAATCAAGCTACCTCATGTCCCCTACCCGCTTCCAGGATTTCGTACCAGTCCTGGCGGTCGAGGGGAAGGTCCAGCGCTTTGAGCGACCGGTTGATGCGTTCCTTTTTCGTGGTACCGATCACCGGAACGGGCCTCGTGGGATGCATGCGACACCAGGCCAGTAGCACGACATCTTCCTGGACGCCGTATTTTTTTCCGATCTCCTGGACCTTGGAGCGTAAGCGGAGCAGCTTGGTCCCTTCGCCTTTGAAGTAGTCGGCTCCCCCCAACGGGCTCCAGACCATGGGGCGCAGGCTATGCAGTTGACACTGGTCGTAGGTTCCGTCGAAGAGCGGGTCGGGATGGAGGGGGTGGCACTCGACCTGGTTGGTGACGAGGTCGGTGTGCGCCCGGAGCAGATCGAACTGCGAAGGGGTGAAGTTGCTGACGCCGAAGTGTAGCACCTTACCCGACTTCCGTAGCGTTTCGAAGGCGGCGGCCATCACTTCGGGTTCCATCAGCGGATCGGGGCGGTGAAAGAGCAGTAAATCGAGGTAGTCCGTACGGAGATTACGCAAACTACGCTCGGCGGAAGCAATGATGTGGTCGTAGCTGGCGTCGTAGTGGTGGACACGCGTTCCCGGCCGGTGGGACGATTCCAGCTGAATACCGCATTTGGTCACCAGCTGAATCTGCTCGCGTACCGTGTCGCTGTGTTGGGCGAGCGCGGTTCCGAATGCTTCCTCGGTGGTGTAACTTCCGTAGATGTCGGCGTGATCGAAGGTGGTGATTCCCAGGTCGAGGCAGTGCCCGATCAGTTCGGCCATCGTAGCCGTATTGTAGTCGCTACCCCACTCCCCCCAGGTCATGGTTCCGGCTACGATTTCGGATAGTTGGGGGCCGCTCGGGCTAAGGCGACGTTGGTCGGCGTTCATCTTTTGATAATTTTGGCTAATCTAGCGATATGAAATATCTCCACCTCCTAGTTGCCGTACTGTTCGCTTTGTTCGCTTACTGGCAACTCAACGATCCGGATTGGCCGCTGTGGGTCGCAATGTACGGTAGCGTGTCCGTCGTCGGGCTTTGGAGCTTTCTGGCCCGGCCACCCCGCGTGCTGATCTACCTGGCTTTGGGGGTCGCGGTAATCTGGATGCTGACGCTCGTCCCCGATCTCTTCAACTGGATCAGCGATGGTATGCCCACCATTGCCGGCCAAATGAAAGCAGAATCCCCCCACATCGAGCTCACTCGGGAGTTTTTCGGATTGCTGATTACCTCCGTGACCCTCGGTCTTTACGTTTGGCGGACTTGATCCAGCCCTAGAATTTTGAGAAGTTATCCGCGGTCACCGGCACTTTCACCGACGTACCCTGCACCGTAAGGCGCAGCCCCTGCGCATCGGCGGTGACGCCCAGGATATGGTCCGGATTCACCGAGTAGTGCGGGTGGCACCGCAGCAGGCCATCGTAGGCATATTCCTTTTCGATAATATCGAGCGACTGTTCAATCTCTTTCCGCCGGCCACTCTCGAAGTAAATCGTCGTCCGCTTCACCAAACGGGGTTGATAGCCTACCACGATGCTATCGGGGGAACCCTCGCCGGATGGTTTTCCGGCCGATACCGGTGCAACTCCGCCGGTACTTCCGATCAAGCTAAGTTGCAGCCGGCTGGCCACTTTCTGGTTTTCCCGTTCGGCGCGAATTTGCAGGGCCAATCCACTGGTCACGATCGGCAGTAAGCCCACCAGGACGGTAGGAACGGCGATGTACAGGAATACTTCCAGGTTCATTACACTCCAGCCGACGGTGTAATTGTAGAGCAGAAAGCAGGCGGCGGAGACGAACAGTAGGAGCAACGCCTGGTCCAGTGTCCACTTCGCCATCGTCCACTTCGGCCCTGTCCGCCTTACCCCCAGTCGTTCCGTAATGAAGTGGTAGGCCAAGGCTACGGCAAAAACGATCAGCCCATAAGCCAACGCCCTAGCAAGGGGAAAAATGAACAAGAGGGCGACGAAAACAAAGAGTGCCGTGCGCCCGTGGCCGATGATGACCTGGCGGCCGAAAAGCCGTTCGGGAAAGGGGCGGGAAAAGGGATTACGATTGAGCATCAGGCCGGTGCACGGAAAAGCTGGTAAACGGTCATGCCCCGCTGGAACAGCTGCATGATTTCTTCGGCAGGCAGCAGCATTCCTTTCTTGTATACGATTAGGTAGTACCCGATGCCTTCCACCGACCAACCCTTATTCAGGGTAAAATAGTTCAAAACTTCGTCCGTGAAATGATGACGGATGTAATCTTCATCCTCCCCAACGAGGCGATACTGCTTGCTGAATTTGGGAAAGCGGAGGAAGTCGATATCGTGAAAACCGAACAACTCCCCCATTTTATGCAGGATGCTTTCGGGCTGCATGTCGATGCTCGGCAGCGTTAGCCGTTGGCTTTGCAAAAAGAAAACCGTTTGCCGGGTGGTGTGCTTGTTGCCAAAATCCCGGTAGCTGTAGTCAAATACGTAGGCGTCCTGCTCGAGCAGCCCGTCTTGTTTACGTAACACATTGCTCACCGTGCGCCTCCGCCCGCGGTTGGCGAGGCGGAAGTCGCCGAGGTAGCGGTGCAGGCCGTGGTCGTCGGTCTCGCTGAAGGTGAAGTCTGCCCGGTTAGCGAATTCGCGTAGGCTCTTCTCTCGGTATGGCATGGTCAAATATAGAAAATGCCCGCCTCCTTACGGAAGCGGGCATGCTCGTTGTTTTGGAGGGCGGTACGGGACTTACCGGCCGTTGTTGAACATTCCGGCCTCACCGGCGGGTACGGCCTCGGGCTGGGCGGGCTTCTCGAGTACCTCTCCCATGATGGTGAGTACGACGGGCTCGTCGCTTACGTTAGTAGTCAGGGTCACGCGCTTGCGGAACTTACCCAGGCGGTCGGTGGCGTAGCGCACCTTGATCTCGCCGGATTCACCGGGAGCGACGGGCAATTTGCTGAAGCTGGGTACGGTACATCCGCAGGATCCTACGGCATTGGTGATGAGAATGGGCTCCTCACCGGTGTTCGTGAAGGTGAAGGTGCGGTAGGGGTCCGAGTTCTGTTCGATGGTGCCGTAATCGATCTCCTTGCTTTCGAAGGTCATGGCTTCTGCTTTTCCCTCGCCTTGGGCGTCGGGCATAGCCTTCGTTTGGGCTGCAAGCGTGAAAGACAGGCAGGTAAAGAGAGCGAACAGGGCAAAAAAGCGCTTCATAGTCTGGATGGTTTCTTAGAGATATAACGTAAAGATCGGGCTAAAGATGATGGACCGCCAAGGATAAAGCTGTTAACGGCATGTAAAAATCTTATTCCGAATGTTTGTTTAGTTAGAAAGAGTGTGCTTATCTTTGCACCGCTTAACCGCCACGGGGGATTAGCTCAGCTGGCTAGAGCGCTTGCATGGCATGCAAGAGGTCACCGGTTCGACTCCGGTATTCTCCACTAAAAAGGGCTTTCCGCTTCGCGGATGGCCCTTTTTTAGTTCGTTAGTTCGTTAGTCATTTAGTTGGGACAGTCTACCCCTCGCTTCGCTTGGGTGGGTGCGGGACTGGGGTTCCGGATCGGACCACCTCGTACATATCTCGAACACATTAGGTCTGCCCCGCTTCGCTCGGTCAGGTGCGGGATTTGGCTTCCATACTTAAACCTTCACCGTCGCTGGAACTATTTACGCTTCGCTTCCCTCGGGGTCCGCGACTGAGCTTTTGCTGCGCTGTCGCAGGCCGGGGTTTTAGTCCGGCTTGCGTACGTCGAGCGAATAAGTGAGCGGGAGGAGGCCAGGCATCTGCTTGAACTGGTAGCGATTTTTACCGACCTCCAGCAGATCCGGGAAGCAGGCGTAGGGGCTGTAGTCGTACTCTTTGAACTGCCGCAGCGTCAGTCCGCAACCGAGCAGGGCGTTGATCACGTCGCTTACGGGATGATCCCAGCTGATTTCCTTGCTTCTTACCGATTCGCTTCCGTCCGTATAGCTGCCGTCCGAGGTTTCTTCGATCGCCTCCCGGGCGAAGTAACCGTATTTGATGCCGTTCCGGTCTTCGTTCCAGAGCCAGGCGAGCGGGTGAAATTCCACGAAAACGAACTGACCGCCGGGCTTAAGGTAACGGGCCACGATTGCCGCCCAGCGGTCGAGGTCGGGGAGCCACCCGATGGTGCCGTAGGTGGTGAAGACGATATCGAAGGTATCGTCCAGGTGATCCGGCAGGCTATACAGGTCGCAGTTGATGAACCGGCCCGGCAGGCCGCTGCGCAGGGAAAGCTCACGTGCCGCACCGATGGCTTGGTCGCTCAGGTCTACTCCGGTGACTTCCGCGCCGCGGCGGGCCAGCGAAAGCGTATCCTGCCCAAAGTGACATTGCAGGTGCAGCAGGTTCAGTCCCGCCAGGGATGGCGGAAGCAGGGCAAGTTCAATCTCCCGCAGGCATTCACCGCCCTCCAGCCATCCAGCCACGTCGTAGAATTTACTGCCCAGATGAGCGGAGGTACGCTGGTTCCAGTGAGCTCGATTTACGTCAAGGTAATGCTCCATGCAGCTAAAATATGTGCGCCGGAGCGCAGGTGCAACGCCCTCACCAACGATACCGAATGCCCACGCCGTTTTCCGTTACCGCCGTTCCCCAACCGGCTCGCAGGGGATCTTTGTGGCCCTGGGGGATCAAAATTCCCAGCACGGCCCCTAAAGCGTAACCGGCAGCAATGTCACTCGGAAAATGCTTCCCCGCCCGGTAGCGCGCGTAGCCGGTAACCAACGGGATGGCGGCCGCCCCCGCCCATACCACGTGTCGCCAGGGGCTTTCCGGGTACAAGTCGTGAAAAACCTTTGCGGTGAAGAAACTGAGCGCCGCCGTGTTGGACGTATGCCCAGACACAAACGACTGACGGGCATCGTTGCTCATCTTTGATTCCAATCCGACCGCCGAATTATAGGTCAGGGGCCGACTGCGGCGCACGAGTATTTTAGAAGCTTTGGTAAAGCCGTCGGTTAGCAACATCGTCTCGGCGAGCAGCGTAGCGAGTACGAACCCTTTCTTCCGCGCCGCCCGACTGATCAGTAGCGTGCCCGGCAGCAGCATGGCACCCCGCAAGACATCATCGCTGATGTTGCGGTAGACTTCCGACTCGTGGTAGGTGGCACGGCGGTCCAAAAACCAAACCCGGTGGCGGCGATGCATGGATACCTCCCCCTTCGTCAGGCCGGGCATCCGATCTTCCAGCAGGTGAGTAGTGAGGCTCAACCCACCGCCCGCCGCCAACAGCGCGATATCCTGGCGGGCATCGAGGGAATACGGAAAATCCTGCGCCCGAATCGCCAGAGAAGACAGCAGAAGAAGGTACAGGAGGCCGGTTCTCAGCAGCAAAACGGGGTTTATTGGCACGTCGGACGTTTCAATTGATCGGTAATAGCTTTACAATACGGCCTTTTCGGTTGGTATACAAGCGATTAATGCCTTTCCAACGCGCGGCCCCCTCCCGCTTAGTATACCGACACCCCTTGCGGAGCATAAACGGAAGTGTATCCGACACCACATCAACCGTACCCGGGCTATAGCGTTAATCAGGTTCAAACAACAACGAACGCTCATGCCATTACGACTAGGAGAAAAAGCCCCTAATTTCGACGCCCAGACCACCGAGGGCGACATCAATTTTTACGACTGGGCCGGCGACCACTGGGTCGTGCTGTACAGCCACCCCAGCGATTATACCCCCGTCTGTACCACCGAACTCGGCCGCACCGCCGCCCTGAAGGAATCCTTCGAGCAGCGCCACGCCAAGGTGATCGCCCTGAGTGTCGACAGCCTCGAAAGCCACATGGGCTGGGTGAAAGACATCGAGGAGACGCAGAACGTGACGATGAACTTCCCCATCATCGCCGACCACGACAAGAAGATCGCCGAGGCCTACGACATGATGCACCCCGCGGCCGACGACAAATTCACCGTCCGCTCGGTTTTCATCATCGACCCCCAGCGCAAAGTCCGCCTCACCCTTACCTACCCCCCCAGCACGGGCCGCAACTTCCAGGAAATTCTCCGCGTCCTCGACAGCCTGCAGCTGACCGACAACTACAGCGTCGCTACCCCGGTCGACTGGAACGACGGGGAAGACGTAGTCGTCAGCCCCAGCATCAAGACCGAAGACATTCCCGATAAGTTCCCCAAGGGCCATAAGGTCATCAAGCCTTACCTGCGCACGACGCCCCAACCGAACCGCTAGGTTGGAATCCACGCCCTACCAAAGCCGGTAGCTCCGATCGAGGGGTTGCCGGCTTTGTCATTGGTGCCCCCCCTTGATAAACCGACGACAGAACGGAAGATTATTCAACCCGAATTGTCGATCAAACTGTTGTTTCATCAATTAAATGAGCACCTTAGCTCGCCTTACCCCACCACTTCGGCATCGTGTTCTGTCCGGGTTTACACCCGGCCGGGAGTACGCCTTGCCACCAAATTGACTGCATGAACCGCGTTTCCCTACTGTTACTGATTTTGCTTTGCTCCTGCGTCCCCGCCCTCACCCCACTCCACGCTCAGGACAAGAACACCGATACGACCGAAGAAAAGGAGGAGGAAAAAGACAAAGACCCCTATAAATCGCTCACCGAGAAAGCCGATATCCAGCAAGGCCTGTTCGGCGTGATCACGAAAGAGGGAAAGACGCACTTCGAGATTCCCATGAGCCTGCTCGAAGAAGAAATTCTCGTCGTCAGCCGCATCAGCGGTCACGTGAAGGGACTCAACTTCGGAGGCGCCGGTATGAAAAGCCGCCCCCAGCAGGTTGTCCGCTGGCAGAAGCACGGTGAAAAGCTGCTCCTACGCAGCGTGAGCTACAACAGCGTAGCCAGCGAGGAACTGCCCGTCTACCAATCGGTGAAGAACAACAACTTCGAGCCCATCGTCGCCTCCTTCGACATCAAGGCTTACGGAGCCGACAGCGCCTCGGTGGTAGCCGACGTGACGCCGTTCTTCACTAACGACGAACCCATGATCGGCGCCCTCGACGACGAGGAGCGGAAGCGTTTTGCAATCAAGGGGCTGGATAAGGACCGCAGCCTGGTCATGAACGTCAAGGCTTTCCCCAGCAACGTGGAGGTTCGCCACGTCCTCACCTATAAAGGCGACGAACTGCCCGACAACCGCGTAACCGGCACCCTATCCGTAGAGATGAACCAGAGTTTCATCCTCCTCCCCGCCGACCCCATGGAACCGCGCAAGTACGACCCCCGGGTAGGCTACTTCAGCATCGAGCAGACCAACTACGGCCTGGACGCCCAACGCGCGGAGAAGCAGCGCTTTATTACCCGCTGGCGCCTGGAGCCCGTCGATAAGGAAGCCTGGGAAGCCGGCGAGCTCGTCGACGTGAAAAAGCCCATCGTATACTACATCGACCCCGCTACTCCGAAGGAGTGGGCCCCCTTCATCAAGCAGGGCGTTGACGACTGGCAGCAAGCCTTCGAAGCCATCGGCCTGAAGAACGCCATCATGGCGAAGGATGCCCCAACGAAGGAAGAAAACCCCGACTGGAGCCCCGAAGACGTGCGCTATAGCGTGATCCGCTACGTCACCACCGAAATCCAGAATGCCCAAGGGCCCCACGTACACGACCCCCGTACCGGAGAGATCCTGGAAAGCGATATTATCTGGTACCACAACGTGATGAACCTGCTGCGCAACTGGTACCTGATCCAGACCGCCGCCGTGAATCCGGACGCCCGCAGCCCGAAATTCGACCAGGAAGTAATGGGCGAACTGATTCGTTTCGTCGCCGCCCACGAGGTCGGTCACACGCTGGGTCTGCCCCATAACATGGGTTCCAGCCCCGCCTACTCGGTGGAAGAACTACGTACACCCGGATTCGTACAGGAGCACGGCGTCTCGCCCAGCATCATGGACTACGCCCGCTTTAACTACGTCGCCCAGCCCGAGGACGAGGGCGTCGGCCTCCACCCCAAGATCGGCCCCTACGACTACTACGCGATCCGCTACGGTTACCTCCCGATCCAGGACGAGAACGAAGAGCAGGTCCTCAACGAAATGATCAAGGAAAAAGCCGACGACCCGATCTACCGCTACGGTCGGCAAACCCGCAACGGCTACGACGCCAGCGCCCAGACGGAAGACATCGGTGACGACGCCGTACTGGCATCCACCCTCGGCATCGCCAACCTGAAGCGCATCGTGCCCCAGATCAAGGACTGGATGGCCGAAGACGGTAAGTACTTCGAGAACCTCGAGGAAGTCTACGACAACGTCGTCGGCCAGCTACGCCGCTACACCGGCCACGTGGCCAACAACGTGGGTAGCGTATACGAATGGCAACGCAGCAGCGACGAAGACAAAGTCGTATACGAAGTCGCTCCGCGCGCCAAGCAGGAAGCGGCGGTACGGTTCATCAACGAGCAGATCTTCCAGACGCCGATGTGGCTGGTAGACGAGGACATCCTGCAGCGCATCTCCGCTACCGGCGTCGCCGAGAAGATCGAGGGACTGCAGACCTACGCCATCCGTACCCTCTTCGACGAGGAGCGCCTTAACCGGCTGGTGGAGGAGCAGGCCCGCAATACCCAGGCCTACGGGGTCATGGACCTGATGGACGATACCCGATCGGGTGTCTTTACCGCCGAAAACACCAGCGGTAGCTACGGTCGGAACCTGCAGGCCAATTACGTTGACGCGCTCACCGAGTTGCTTAAGAACGAGGAGGTAGCCGCCGACGTGCGCGCCGCCGCCCGCGCTAACCTGATGGCCATCCGCAGCGAAGCGTTGTCTCGCTCGAAGACCAGCGATCCGTTGGTCATGGGCCACAATTCCGAGCTCAGCCAGCAAATCCAGATAGCCCTTACCGGTATCGAAGTGATGACCGGAAAATAAGCGGCGCATCCCCTACCCCGCCGATCGCCCCCCCAGCCTACCATGACTGCGGGGGCGATTGCTTTTGGGCGGCGGCGCGCGGGTTCGTAGCCGGTTCGTCTCAAGGAATGCCGGTCACGCAACCCCGGCCGTTTCCAGGCGTTACCCTTGCACGATTAACCCCGATAGCGTTTATGCCCGAGCACGGCGACCCCATTCTCCTTCCCTCCTCCGGATTGTCCGATGCAACCCGTCGGGCCGAGGCCCTGATTCCTACCCCCTACGGGGAGTTCCAGATGATTGCCTACGCCGGTGAAGCGGAAGATTATACGCCCCACCTGGCCCTCGTTCACCCGGAGATGGACCCCGCCAGCGACGTGGTGGTCCGGCTGCATTCCGAGTGCATTACCGGCGACCTCTTCGGTTCCAAACGCTGCGACTGCGGCGAACAACTTGACCGGGCGCTGCGCATGACCGCGGCGGCCAAGGGCGTCGTGGTCTACCTACGGCAGGAGGGCCGCGGTATCGGCATTATCAACAAACTCAAGGCTTACCAGCTACAGGACCAGGGGATGGATACCATCCAGGCCAATCTGCACCTGGGATTGGACATCGATGCCCGCCACTACGGCGTGGCCCAGGGCATCCTCACCGATCTGGGCATCTCCCGGATCCAGTTGCTCACCAACAACCCGGAGAAGGTCGATTCTTTCGGTGACGGTCCGATCAGGGTGGTTCGCCGGCTGCCGATTATCGTTTCTCCCGGAAAGGAAAATCGCAATTATTTGCGGACGAAGCAGTTGGATATGGGCCACTGGTTAAAGTAGGCCGGTGAGCCGCAGAACGTGTCACCGCAGTGAACATGGTCCGGACGCTCGCGGATAAGTACAGCAGATAGTACCTTCCCGCCCCAATTAGACCAATACGCCCCGCTTACATGCCCGTTACCAACTTAGCCAAGGAAGTCCATCGCGAATGGGACAACCTAGTTGACCGCCTACGCTGGGGCCACGATAAACCCGTCGACGTCGCCAACTACATCGGCTTTGCCCGCCCCGACTACCTTTACCTCACCGGACGCGTACTCCGGGATAAAGGCGTCAGCCGCAACGAACGCGACCGGCTGTGGCACAACCTGGTCAACAACTTCAAGCGCTTTAACAGCCGCGAGATTGACGGTGCGGAGGTGGAAATTTCCTGGGGCGAACACACCTTCCACCGGACTACCGACAGCGAAGGATACTTTCAGATAGAACACCACTGCGATCCGAGCGAGGCCCCTTCCCTCGACGATGCACTCTGGCAAGAAGCCACGGTGCGCGTGGTATCCACCCCCCTGAACGGCGAGGTAAATCATATTTCCCACTCGGATGTAATCATGCCCATCGAGGCGGAATACGGCGTGATCAGCGACATTGACGATACCATTCTTAAAACCGACGTGACCAGCCGCCTGAAGCTGAAGACACTCATGCATACCTTCCTGAAAAATGCGAGTAACCGACGCGCCTTCGAGGGGGTTTCGGCATTTTACCAGGCACTGCAATTAGGTCCCGACGGGAAGGGCTACAACCCCTTCTTCTACGTATCCAACAGCCCCTGGAACCTCTACGACCTGCTGCTGGATTTTCTGCACCTCAACCACCTGCCGCGGGGGCCGATCTTGCTCCGCGACTTCGGATTGCCGGCCGAAGACACGGTCCAGTCCTTCAAGACGCACAAGGCGGATATGGTGGATAAGATCCTGTCTACTTACCCCGACTTGCAGTTTATTCTCCTGGGCGACAGTGGCGAGCATGATACCGACATCTACCTCGAAGCGGCGCGGAATAATCCGGATCGAATCCTGTGCATTTACATCCGCGACGTCAAGCACGAGGAAAGAGCCCAACGGATCGAGAGTATGATCGAAGACATCAGCCTGATCAACGTGAAGCTGGTAGGAAGCTACGAACACGCCGCCGCTCACGCCCGGGAAAAGGGGTGGATCATT
This sequence comes from Neolewinella xylanilytica, assembly GCF_002934605.1. Classification (GTDB taxonomy): domain Bacteria; phylum Bacteroidota; class Bacteroidia; order Chitinophagales; family Saprospiraceae; genus Neolewinella; species Neolewinella xylanilytica. Next base: position 2,266,991 of record NZ_PTJC01000005.1, on the reverse strand, counting down.
TAGGGTACCGTTAATACAGCACCAATTCGGTAGCGGCTTCGACCACGTCCATTACCTGGGGTTTACTGGCGTAGTCCCCGTCGTCAGCGTAGGCCGGACGGTGCACCGCGGCCGTTACCGTGCGAACGGGTGCATCCAGCAACTCAAACCCTTTTTGCTCCTCTACGATCTTCCGCTCGATGTAGGCGGAAGTGGCACCGGGGAGGTCCTCATCCACGATGAGCAGGCGGTTGGTATGGGAAAGGTGGTTGGCAATGCGGTGCTCCAGGTCGAAGGGCAGCAGGGTTTGCACGTCGATCACCTCCACGTCGACGCCCTGTCCGGCCAGCAGCTCGGCGGCCTCCAGGCATACCCGCACGCAGGCCCCGTAGGTGACGATGGTCAGGTCCGTTCCCGTACGCAGGCATTCCGGCACCCCGAGCGGTACGCGGAATTCGAGCAAATTGCTGGGCTCCGGTTCGCGCAGGCGGTAGCCATTTAGCACTTCGATCACCAGGGCCGGGTCGTCGCCGTCTAGTAGCGTATTGTACATTCCGGTGGCCTGTACCATGTTGCGCGGTACGCAAACGTGCATACCCCGCAAGCTTCCGAGCAAGGGGGAGAGGTACGATCCACTGTGCCAGATACCTTCCAGCCGATGCCCCCGGGTGCGGATGATCAGGGGGCAGGCCTGCATCCCGTTGGTTCGCCAGCGCAGCGTGGCCACGTCGTCGGTTAGAATGGGCAGGGCGTAGAAGATGTAATCGAGGTACTGGATCTCGGCGATCGGCCGCAGCCCCCGCATGGCCATCCCCATGGCTTGACCCACGATGGTCCACTCGCGGATACCGGTATCGAAGATCCGTTCTTCCCCGAACTTCGCCTGTAGGCCGGCGAAGCCCTGGTTGACATCGCCGATGTTGCCTACATCCTCCCCGAAGGCGAAAAGCTCCGGCCGTTCCTCGAATTTGGCGGCGAAGTAGTGCTGCAGAATTTCGTAGCCCGGCAGGGGTTTTGCCTCCTTGACGTAGGTAGCGGGCACCCCACCGACGCGGAGCGGTGAGAGGGGCGTGTTGCTTAGCAGATTCCGGGCCTTGCCGGTGCGCAACTCAATTTGCGCATCCCGCAGCCAGGCCCTGAGTTCGCGGGGAACGGCATCCTTGCCGGCCTCAAACCGAAGGCGCCGAACGGCATCGACCAGTTCGGAAAGCAGCGGATGGGTCATCCGGCCCAGTTCCCGGGCAAACTTGTCGAGGGCGGGCGAACTGTGTCCGTTCGTTGGCAACAAACCAAGAAGGGTTTGCTTGCGGGCCTTCCGGGGTGCATTCAGTTTTTCCCAGGCTTCCTTGCGGGCGGCGACCACCTCCTTCTTGGCGCGCTTTTCGATTTCGTCGAGGTCGGCTGATTCGGCTACGCCGGTAGCGATCAGGTAGTGGCGGAACTGGGCCAGGCAGTCCCAGGTCTTCTCCCACTCCAGGCGCTCCTTTGATTTGTAGCGCTCGTGGCTACCGCTCGTACTGTGACCGTTGGGTTGGGTCAGTTCCTGGACGTGGACCAGGGCGGCACGGTGCTCCTCCCGAACTTGGCGGGCCACCTTCGGGTACAGGTCGATGAGGGCGGGGTAGTCCCATCCTTTAACCTGGTGGATGTCAATCCCGCTGCCGGAGCCGTCGTCTTGCAGCCCGGCCAGCGCTTCGCTGATGCTGCCCTTGGTGGTCTGTAACTCCACCGGCACGGAGATGCCGTAACCGTCGTCTACCACCGTACAGATCATGGGTACGCGCGTAACGCCGGCGGCGTTCATGGTTTCCCAAAATACCCCCTCACTGGTGGATGCATCGCCAATTTCGGTCCACGCGATCTCATTGCCCCCGTCGGAGTGGAGATCGGCGGGAAGGCCGTCGTCTTGACGGTACAGTTTGGAGGCGAATGCCAGACCGAAACCGCGGGCCATCTGACCTGCGGTGGGGGAAGTGGCACTGCTGAGATTAAAGGTTTGGGTGTTATCCAGCCAGTTGCCATCGTCGTCGACGGTCCGGTTGGCGTAGTGACCGCCCATCTGTCGGCCGGTACTGAAGGGATCGTGTTTGTCGTCGCTGTACAACTGGGCCAGCAGCTCGGCCGGGGTGGTCATGTCCAAGGCCAGGAGCAGCGTATGCCCCCGGTAGTAATCGGCCCGCCAGTCTCCCTTGCGAATGGCGCGGGCCATGGCTACCTGATAAAGCTCCTTACCGTCGTCGCTCACTCCGAATTTCGCCCTGCCGCTCAGCACATCCTTACGAATAAGGTTGCTCAACTCTCTGCTTACGCGGCAAATGTAATAGTCCTTTAGCGCGCGCTTAAAGTCTGATTCCGGTAATCTCCGGAAATCCACGGTGCTCAGCTCGGGATCTTTTACGGACAAAACAATTAGGTTTAAGGGAGCGGTGGTTAGCCGCCGATTTGGTCAGGGTCACATGTCAAAATTGGCCGCGGCACAGCTGCCACGACTCCTGCGAAGGTAACGGAATTTTCCAATTTTCAGTTTACTCGTGGGGACGGGCGCCGGGGCGCGGGTGCGAAGCCCGTCCAGTGGAGAAGGCTTGCCTCACCGGCATCCAGCCGGACGTACGTCTGGTAGTTCAACCACTCTCCCAGGTTTAGATACCGGGTCCGTCCGTTGCTTAGTGTATAGTCGATCGGCAGGTGGCGGTGGCCGAAAATCAGGTAGTCCAATTCGGCATCCCGTGCCAGCTTTTGCTCACTATAGGCCACGAGCCATTCATTCTCCGGACCCCGAAAGGCTTCGTCGGAGGGCTGGGAATCCCGACTTTTACCGCTGAAGTAATTGGCCAGTCCGATGGCGGCGTTCGGGTGCAGCCGGGCGTACAACCACTTCGCCCAGGGTGCGGTCATCACTTTCTTCAGTCGCTTGTACCCGTAATCACCGGGGCCTAGCCCGTCGCCGTGGCCCACGAATACCTTGCAACCGTCGATGGTGGTCCGCACCGGAGCGTGGTGGATGGTTGCCCCGACTTCCTGGTGGAGATAATCCTTCATCCACAGATCGTGGTTGCCGGTAAAGACGTGGAGCGGTACACCGGCATCAGCGACTTCAGCCAATTTCCCCAGAAAGCGGACGTACCCGCGGGGCACGGCATAGCGCCACTCGAACCAGAACTCGAAAAGATCGCCGACCAGATAGATGGCATCCGCTCCTTCGGCCAGGCAGTGATCGAGCCAGCGCACGACCGCTTCTTCCCGTTGGCGGCTGGTGGTGCGGGCGTCAACGCCGAAGTGGAAGTCGGAAGCGAAAAACGTGGGCATGAAGCGGCAAGATAGAAAGTGCCGGGCTACTCTCCCACCGTCAGCACCGGTAGGAAGGTGGCGGGCAGTCCGTTACCCATGCTCCGGCTCATCCGAAAGGCTTTCCCGATCTCCTCGATCGTCACCTTCAACGGTATGTATGAATTGCCGGTCGCGGCGACGTACGGATCCCCGTCGTAGCGATACTTAGCCTGGGCGGTGCGGTGACTGGCGCGGGTAATCCGGGGGGCCGCATTATTTATCCCCCCCCAAATGCCGGCGACCGGCCAGAGCATGGCGGACTGCCACCGGTTCAACCCGAAGGCCGGCGGGGGAAGGCCGATACTCCGCCCAACCTGTTCGAAAAAGGTTTTCCAGGTCAGGTTACCGGCGTTGAGCAGAAAGCGATCCCGGTCCTGATCGCGTTCGACCACTGCGAATACCGCCCGGACCACGTCGCGCACGTCGACGAAGCCAGTGGAACCCATGGGGTAGAATTTTCCACCCTCGCCGACGTAATGCCACAGTGAAGGGGTGTTGGTACCGGTCCAGTCACCCGCCCCGAGTATCGTAGTGGGGTAAACGGCTCCCACGGAAAGTCCCTCCGCCTGCCCCCGCCAGACTTCTCTTTCGGCCGCGAATTTGGAGCGGGCGTAGGCCGTATCGGGCCGTTCGGCGGGCCAGCGATCGGATACAGTGGTCGTTGGCCCCCCGTCCAGCCGATCGAGGGCCGCTACCGATCCCAGGTACACCAGCCGACGCGTCGAAGCCTGCAGCATCATGTTCACGAGGTTAGCCGTACCGGTACCGTTGACTTCCAGTAGTTCGTCTTCCCGCCGGTCTTCCAGGGATACCAGGGCCGCCGCGTGGATAACCGTTTCCACCCCCTGTAGCGCATCGTAGAGGCTATCCGGATCGGTGAGATCGCCCTGGACCGGCGTACACCATTTGCCGAGGGTCGCCAGATGGCGCAAGTCGGAGGTGTCTCTGACCAGGGCCCGGAACGGCCTGCCGCGGGCGGCGAGCGCGTGGGACAGGTAGTAGCCTACGAATCCGGTAGCCCCCGTTAGTAAGAGATCATCCGGCATACAGAGCGCCATTGACGGTGTCGCTGACCGCCCCGGTGGCGGAAGCCAGACTATTCGGTAGTCCGTGGTAACGCAGTAGCGCGCAGAGGGCGACCAGGGCAGCTTCCTTAAAATCGACAATACCGTCGGGTGCCTGAAAATCGAACGCCTGATCCTCCCGGTGGAAGGCTTGCAAAGATTCCAGTAAGAAACGATTGTGTGCCCCACCGCCGGTGACCAGGACGGGTAGCGGAGATGCAGCCGCTCCGGCCGGGCGGTGCGGGTAAAGGGCATCGTAAATGGTCTCTACTATAAAATCCACGAAGGTGCGCAGCTTGTCCTCGACTGTAGCCGGATGATCCCGGATGACCGGCCACAGCTCGTTCACTACCCACTGGTTGCTCAGGGATTTAGGGTATGGCTGTTGGTGAAACGGGAGCGCGGCGATCGACCGGCGTAGGTCGGTTACCGGGTTTCCGGAGCGGGCCAGCCGGCCATCCCGATCATAGGCCTGCCCCCGTAGCCGCGCCAGTCGATCCATGATTTGGCAACAACCGGAAAGGTCACCGGCTAAAAACGTCCGGTCGGGACGGCGGATGCTGAAATTGACGATCCCGCCCAGGTTCAGAAAACCGTCGTACTGGCGGAACAGGTGGTGGTCGGCTACCGGGGCCAGCGGTGCACCCTGTCCCCCGGCGGCAATATCGGCCGACCTCAAGTCGGTGACGACGGGTAGGCCTAGGGCACGGGAAAGGGCTGCTCCTTCCCCCAACTGCAGGGTATATCCGGCCGCCGGTTCGTGAAAGACGGTGTGGCCGTGGTACCCCGCCAAGACGGGAGCGGGTCCGACCAACCGGCCGACGAAGGAGGCGGCCTCGTTACCGACCCACCGGCCTAATTCGGCATCCAACCGGTAAAGCGGTTCGGCGGCGAGCAACGTAGAAGCCGCAAGGCGTTCGCGCCATTCATCCGGATACGGTACCGTATTGGCTGCGTCGACCGTCCACTCGCCAATGGTATCCGCCGCGGCGGGGTCCAGCGCGAAGGTGCAGACGGCCAGGTCGATACCGTCGAGGGAGCTGCCCGACATGATTCCAAGGACGGTGTGCCTGGAGTAGGGCATACGATGAGGGGGCTTGGTTACAAGTCTTCGTTAAACTGCATGGTGTGCCGGGCCATGGCTTCGATTTCCTCGGGGGTGAGGATGTCCTTGAAAGCGGTCATGACACCGTTCTCGCTACCGTTGGTGATGATGTTGATCCGGTAGTCCAGATCGCTGGTCGCGACCTGCAGGTTGGCGGCTCCGTTGGTGCCCATGTCTCCATTCAAACCGTGACAGGCGATACAGCGTACTTTCCAGATTCGATCGGTATCGATATCCGGGGCGGCGGCAACTGCCGGGCTTTCGGCCGGCGCTTCGGAGGCCGTTTCTTCTCCTCCGCCACAGGCCAGGATGATGAAAGCAAAAAGCAGGAGGGGGAAAAGCCTTTTCATACGTTTGGTCATCTTAAGGTTAAATTGCGGGCCAAGGTAAGGCAAGCGGAAATAACAATACCCGATGTGGATAGATTGTTGGTAGTTCTTGATTCAATTAAACTTTTTACCGCATAACCTACCACGGGCGGCAATAACTTCGTATCTTTGCGGGCCCTAAGCGAAACAGCGCGAAAGAATTATCGTATGGAAGTTGTACAAGTAAGCGGCGAAGTCCGTGACAATCTAGGAAAGAGAGCATCGAAAGATGTGCGCCGCCATGGTTTGGTGCCGGCCGTTGTATACGGCATTGGCGACCCCGTCCACTTCACCGTCAAGGCATTGGACCTGCGCAGCCTGATTTACACCCCGGAATTTAAGCTGGCCGACCTGAACGTCGGCGGTGAATCGTACCGGGTAATCGTAAAGGATTATCAGTTCCACCCCGTTACCGACGAGCTGCGCCACATCGACTTTCTCGCCCTGGAAGAAGGTCGCTCCATCAAGGTACAGGTTCCCGTAACTTTTACCGGCACCAGCCCCGGCGTTCGGGGTGGCGGAAAGCTGCAGGTCAGCGTTCGCCGCATCAAAATCAAAACGACGCCCGAGCACCTTGTCGACCACGTGACGCTTGACATCAGTGAACTCGAACTGGGACAAAGCATCCGCGTACGCGATATCGCCCCAATGGAAGGCGTAGAGATTCAAAACCCTGGCGGGCAGCCCGTCGCTACCGTTGAGGTACCCCGTGCCCTGCGCTCCGCCGCCACGGCAGAAAAGAAAGCCGCCGAAAAGGACGCCAAGAAGGGTGCCAAGGAACCCGCGGCCGAAGCTTAGTCTTCCCCCCTTACCGCTTGAAAAAGGGCAGGTATCCGACGGATGCCTGCCCTTTTTGTTGGTGATAAACGGCCCGCTTTGACCACAATTTGTTTTGTGCGCCGTAAAAGCCTATTTTTGTTGGGATTACGGACTGATACCAAACCCGATGAAAAAGCAGAAAGTAAACCGGAAGTATAATTTCCCGGACGCCGACCTCTACCAGATGGCCATGGATAGTATCCGGCTGGCCAAAAGAGACCTGGAATCCTTTAAATCCGGCTACGAATACGACGGTCACCGGCTCAAGGGGTTCTACGACCGCTGCCAGCGCTTCGTGGAAATGCCCCACGACGACGAGCTCCTCGGCGATCAGATGGTCGTTACCGACAAGAAATACGAGACAGCCGAGAAGCTCAAGCACGCCATTCGCTCGGTCATGACCCGGGTACGCATGGCCTTCAGCAACCGCACGGGCCGCTACCGGAAATTCGGGACCGCCAAGATGGGCGACATGACCGATGCCCAGCTGCTCTTCTGCGGCCGGCGGGTGATCCGGGTAGCGCGGGCGCAGTGGAATTTCCTCTCCGATACGGGCCTGAACGAAAACCACCTGGAACGGGTCGCCAAGGCCTGCCAAGCCTTCGAGCTGGCGATGAACATTCAACAGGACAAGATTGCCGATCGTGATATCAGCGTGGAATCCCGGATCGAATTGGGTAACCTGATCTACGACGAACTTATCAAAGTTTGCGATATCGGTAAGGACGTGTGGGCCGAAAGCGACCGGGCGAAATACGATGCCTACTGTATATATGACAGTAACATGGAGCAGAAACGCATCAGCGATGCCGCGGGGGCGTAATCGCCGGCACCGGTCCGGCAGCGCCGCCCGGCGCCGTACTTTGACGGAACAAAATGGATCGCTTGGAACACGTATACGAGGTAGCCATTTGGATCGTCCTCTGTATTTCCTTTGCCGGAGTGACGGTAAGGCAGCGTAGCCTGTCGATATCGGGAGCGGTGGCCGCCGTCGTGTTGGCATCCGTTGTCGTAGGTAGCCGGGGGTACGTATGGTTGCTCCCCCTCTTCGGTTTCTTCCTGAGCAGCAGCCTGATCGGGCGCTTGCTACCGGTGGAACTCGAGTCCGGCGACCCGAAGGACAAACTACCGCGGGACGCGGTCCAAGTGCTCTGCAACGGCGGGTTGTTTGGTCTGTTAGCGTTGTTTGGCAGCCCACCGTCCATCCTCTTGCTTAGCCTGGCCATAGCGGCTTCGGATACCTGGGCGAGCGAGATCGGGCGCTACTTCCGGCAGCCGACGTACGACATCGTGCGTGGTAAGCGGGTACCGAGCGGCCTGAGCGGCGGGGTTAGTCTGGCGGGATCTTTGGCGGGGATCGGTGGGGCGACCTTCATTGCCCAATTGGGGTTCGCCCTGCCTGACGACTACGGGTGGACCCATTGCGGTTTCGTGGCCGGATTGGGGACCGTAGGCATGCTTGTCGATTCTTTGCTCGGAGCTTTGTTGCAGGCACGCTACCGCGACAAGAGTGGGGCCCTTACCGATAAGCGCGGCGAATCGAATACGTTGGTCAGCGGATTGGGATGGATGAGTAACGATCTGGTCAACCTTGCCTCCATCGGGCTGACGGTGGCCGTCGCCTTGCTCGTGGCACCGAGGCTTTAGGATCAGGCTGTTCGGACGCTTTCGCGATTGCTTACTGGTAAGCTTACCCGGTTTGCGGTTTACGGGTTTTCTTTGCACCCGCGCTCCGGCGCCCTTGTCTTTTACCTTTACGGCAAATTATAACTGCATGACCCCCTCAAAAACCATCCTGGTAATTCTCGACGGCTGGGGCCTCGGCCAGCGTCCCGAAGCGGACGCCCTGGCACAGGCCAACACGCCGAACTTCGACCGTATCTGGGCCAACAACCCCCACGCTACCCTGGTAACTTACGGGGAAGAAGTCGGGCTGCCGGAGGGGCAAATGGGAAACTCGGAAGTCGGCCACTTGAACATCGGTGCCGGACGCGTAGTGTACCAGAGCTTTGCCCGCATTAACAAAGCGGTGCGCGAAGGCGAGCTCCAGCGGATGGAAGCACTTCAGGAAGAGCTGCGCTACGCCCGGGAGAACGGCAAGGCGGTGCACCTGATGGGCCTGGTAAGTGACGGGGGCGTACACAGTCACATCAACCACTTGCTGCGGCTCACCGACATTGCCACCGCGGCGGGGAATGATAAAATCTACATCCACGCCTTCACCGACGGGCGGGACGTGGCGCCGACCAGCGGTAAGGGGTTTTTGAAAACGCTGCTGGATCATATCGAAAACCAGCCGACGCAACTGGCTACTGTGACCGGTCGCTTCTACGCCATGGACCGCGATACCCGGTGGGAACGGATCGCCGAAGCCTACGATGCCCTGGTTAAGGGAGCGGGCGAGAAATCCCACGACATCCTAAAGACCGTACAGGAGCACTACGATTCCGGCACTACCGATGAGTTTCTCAAACCCATCATCCACGTCACCGAAAAAGGCAAGCCGATCGCTACCATCCGGGAGGGAGACGTGGTCATCTGCTTCAACTTTCGGACGGACCGCCCGCGGCAGATCACGCGTGCGCTAACGCAAGAGTCCTTTCCGGAGCACCACATGGACCCCGTCAAAGGACTTCACTACGTCACCATGACGCAGTACGACGAAAAATTTAAGGGAGTGAAAGTACTCTTCGACGCTACCGATCTGTCGAAAACGATGGGGGAAGTCGTAAGCGTGGCCGGCAAAACGCAGGTGCGGATCGCCGAAACCGAAAAGTACGCCCACGTCACCTTCTTCTTCAGTGGCGGTCAGGAGGCGGCCTTCCCGGGCGAGCGGCGGATCCTGATCGACAGTCCCCGCGACGTAGAAACCTACGACGAGAAACCGGAAATGAGCGCCTACGGAATTACCGCCGCGATCATTAAGGACATTCGCGACAACGAACCGGATTTTATTTGCCTCAATTACGCCAATACGGACATGGTGGGGCATACGGGAATCTGGAAAGCCGCGATCCGGGCCGCCGAGACGGTAGACGAGTGCCTAGGGCAGCTCCTATCCACGGCCGCCGAGCACGGCTACCATGCCCTGATCATTGCCGACCACGGGAATTGCGACGTGATGTTCAACGAGGACGGAAGCGCAAACACCGCCCACACGACCAATCCGGTACCGGTTATCTACGCCGGCCCCGCGCGCACGGAGATCGCCCTGCGTTCCGACGGCAAACTGGGCGACGTCGCCCCTACCCTGCTCGCCCTGCTTGGCGTGGCCCAGCCCAAGGAAATGACGGGCGTGAGCTTGCTCCGTTGATCGCTCCGGGTTAACCGGAGGTTCAGCACGGGGCGGTCGCCGGGGTGAAGGGTCGTCGGACGAGTAGTGGTCGCGCGAGGATTCGCGCGACCACTAGCGACCGGGTGACGGCCCCACGGCAAAAGCTCGATAACCAATCCCCCGTCGTCCTTGTTAGGAAGGTAGAAAATTACGCTATGAAAAATCTTTTCCTACTGCTGACCTTTCTGGTGAGCATGACCTCCTGCGATAGCCAGCGTCCCGCTAATACAACCACTTCGGAAACGACCGCCGCCGCCGAAACCGCCAGCCAGGCCGGGCTCGCCGGCGGGATGAGCATTGAAGAACTCGACGCCAAGTATCCCGATGCCAAGAAAGCCTACTTTGCCGGTGGATGTTTCTGGTGCACCGAGGCATCCTTCGACCGGATCCAAGGCGTAGAGGACGTATGGAGCGGTTACGCCGGTGGCCGCAGCGATAACCCTACCTACGAGGAAGTCAGCTACGGACGGACCGACTACGCCGAAGCTATCGTTGTCTACTACGACCCGGAGGTCATCGACTACGATAAGCTACTCGACATCTTCTTCGTTGCGCATGACCCCACCCAGGTGAACCGCCAGGGCCCGGACGTCGGCAAGCAGTACCGCAGCTCCATTTTCCCCATTAACGACGAGCAGCGGCAGCAGGCCGAAGCCAAGATCGAGCAGCTGAACGCCAGCGGTAAGTTCGACGAGGAAATCGCCACCACCATCGAGGATCCGGGCACCTTTTACGTAGCCGAGGCCTACCACCAGGATTACTACGAAGACCCCTCCAACCCGAACCAGAGCTACGTACAGAACGTCAGCCGTCCGAAGGTCGAAAAGGTGATGAAGGAGTTCAGCGAAATACTTAAGCCGGAGTATCAGCAGTAGGGGCTTTCCGGTAGCGCTCACTCCGTTCGCGGCAGGATGGTATAGAGTGTAAACCTTTACCATGCGCGCAGCGTACTGCTACATTCTCCCCAAAAAACATGATCCCATGCACGACATAGAGCCCCACTTCCAGTGGCGCGACCGTTATCGCGCAGAAGACGATTCCGCCTCTCCGTTTTACGGGCGTCGCTATAGTGAGTTCAGCTACAGTAATAAGGTCTACAACTACCTGCTCCATCCGCAGTGGGATGAGTTCGGCTCCGAGACCCTGTACCTCAAAATTCTGTTTGTCGATTACGAAGACCGGTATGCCATCATCGAGCTGATCGGCGAATGGAACGATGCCCTGCACAACGACAGCATGCACCTGAAGCGGGAGGTAATCGACCGGCTGGTTGGCGAGGGGGTCAATCAGTTTATCATGATCATGGAAGGCGTACTCAATTTTCACGCCGACGCCGACGATTACTACGAGGAATGGTACCACGAAGTCACCGACAGCGGGGGCTGGGTAGCGATGATCAACGTACTGGACCACGTGATGGACGAGATGAACTCCGCCGGACTGGACCATTACCTGCACTACGGGCCAATTCTCAACCACCTGACCTGGCGACCGCAGAAGGCACGCCGCGTGCACGAAGCGATCGAGGGATTGCTGCAGACGGAACGGAAACGGGTGTACTAAATCTTACGCCCGCGGGGTCTTGGCTTTTTTCAGCACCATGCGCCCACGCCGCCGGGTTCCTTTAAAGGTTTCCGGGGTTACTTCCTGCCAGAATCCGCGCAATTCGCTCTCCCAGAGGTCGGGCTTGAAGGTGATCTGATACTGTCGGTTGAATTCAGGCATTACGTCATTATCGCTATCGCCGACGAAAGCGATCTCGACCATGCCGATGGAACGGTCGCCGTACAGCTCCCCCTTGAGATCCATGCGCAGTATTTCTCCGTCGGGTAGCGTGACGTAGCTGCGGCCCTTGATAAATCGCCCGTCGGTAGACAGGTATAATTGCATGGGCAATGCCTCGTTGGAATAGATTCCGCCTACGGTCATGTTTCCTTCCCAGAGTCCGTCGAGATCGGTCTGGGCGCTAACAAAGAGGGGAAGGAACAGCGCGAAAAGAAGGGGCTTCATAGGTCGGGGCTCGATTCCGAAAGTTAACCAATCCTTTGAATAATCGTTGACGGTTGCCGGTCGGTGCCCTTACCTTACGGCCGATGGCCTCCGCTCCGCCCTATTCCGAACTGTTCAAATCCATCACGCTCGGTAGCGTACGCCTACCGACCGATAGCCGCGTATTCGAATGGCTGGACGAACTGGGCGCGATCGATCCCACCGCAGACAATGCCGAGCAACTGCTAGCAGCCCTGGGGCTCACCGAGCGCATGCGGCGGATGCAACCCCTTACGCTGCCGGTAGACACCGCGCTATCCGGTGAAGCCCCCCCGGAGGACCGGACCGCGCCGGAGCCCCGTCTGGCCCGGGGGCTGCAGCTGATTCTGGAGGGTACGTACGCCGAATTGCTGGACGAGGGCGTCGACCTGGTATTGGAACGGGGTACGTACGTTCCTTCCCCGCTTTTGCCGCTGTTGCTCCCGCGCGCCGTCGCCCTATTGGAAGCGGACCGCGAGCGAGCCCTACGCTATCTGGAAGCCGGCGGCCAACGGGCCCGCTGGCTGGCCCGCCAACATCCGGACTGGGCGGTGCTTACCCCCGACTATTCCTTCGGGGCAGCCTGGAAGTCCGCCGACCAACCCGCGGAGCAGGCACGCGTACTCAGCCAGTGGCGCAGCGCCGATCCCGCCACGGCCCGCATGGCGTTACAGAATATTTGGGAAGACCAGAGCCCCCGCAACCAGGAGGTACTGCTGGAAGGAATGCGTGGTACCGTCACCGAGGATGACGGGCGGTGGCTGCGAGAACGGCTGGGCCCTAAAAGAAAGGGGGTGCGTCGCCTACTGTCGGAACTCCTGCTGCTCGCAAGGGAGCCGGAAGCCGTACGGGATTTCACGGCGATCGCCCGGAACGTAACCGCGGCAGACGGCACCATCGCGGCTACCCCACCCGGCGGGGAAGTCCGGGACTTGCTGGAGAGCTACGGGGGGACGAAAGCGCCGGAAAGCCTGGGGCAGCGGCTGTTGGAAATCATGCCGCCGGAAAGTTGGGTGGACATCGTCGAGGGGCCGCTCGAACGCTTCTGGCTTAAGCTGCCACCGCTCGAACTACGATCTGCGGCACGAGCGATCCTGGCATTTTCCGACAGGGCGTTCTCCCTACGCCTGGTCCGCTTCCTGCTGCGGGAAGAACCGAAGGGGTTCGACCTGGAACTGGCTAGTCAGCTCGTGCGGTCAATTAACAAGACTACTTTCGACGGCCTTTTCGACGAGGTGCTGACCGAGGAAAAGGATGCGCTACGTTTGCGGGGCTATTCGCGTTACCTGGCCCTGCAGCGTACCGTAAACTGGTCCGAGCGGCTGAGTAAAGCCATGGTCAACCGGCTGCTGGAGGACCTGCACCAGCGCCAACTCGACTACGCGACCCAGCGGGACCTTGCTCTACACTGGAAACAGGCCGTGCCCCTGCTCGACCCAGGCATCTTTCCCTGGTTGCGGCAACAACTGCATACGACCACGGAACGCTACGATGCCTTCGGCAACCTGGCTACCCGGATGCTGCAGGTTACTTCCTTCCGCAGCCAGTTGCGCCAGGCGTAATGCGTATCTTTGCGGCGCTATGGAAAGGAAGAAGCACGAACTCCGCAACCTGCTGTCCCGCGAGGCATTACAGGCCCGGCTCGACGCCGAAACCGAACCCCGGACCACCCTCTCGTTTTACCGGTACGCCCGTATCGAAGATCCACAAGCCTTCCGAGACGATTGCTACGAACGCTGGTCGCCACTCGGCGTACTGGGACGGATCTACATCGCCACGGAGGGCATCAACGGCCAACTATCGGTGCCGACAGCGAAGCTAGCGGACTTCCGGTCGGAGCTGTACGCCATTCCCTTTCTCGACGGTACCCGACTGAATATCGCGATCGAAGCGGAAGCCCGATCGTTTCTCAAGCTCATCATCAAGGTGCGCCCGAAGATCGTGGCCGACGGCCTGGATGACGCTACCTTCGACGTTACCAAGCGCGGCCGTCACTTGAATGCCCGTGAGGTGAACGAACTATTGGAGCGGGAGGATACCCTGGTGGTCGATATGCGCAATCACTACGAAAGCGCGGTGGGTTACTTCGAGGGAGCCATCCGTCCCGAGGTGACCAATTTCCGCGACATCCTGCCGGTGGTGGAAAACCTGCTGGCGGACAAGAAGGACCGAGAAATCGTGATGTACTGCACCGGCGGCATTCGCTGTGAGAAGGCAAGCGCCTACTATCTGCACCGGGGTTTCGCGAACGTCAGTATGGTCGACGGCGGCATCATCGAGTACGCCCGGCAGTGCGAGCGGGACGGCCTACCGAAGAAGTACATCGGGAAAAATTTTGTCTTCGACGAACGGCTGGGCGAACGGATCACCGAGGACGTGGTCAGTCACTGCCACCAGTGCGGCAAACCGAGCGACCGCCAGCTGGATTGTGCCAATAAAGCCTGCCATATCCTATTCATTCAGTGTGCGGAATGCGCAGCGAGGTTCGAAGACTGCTGCTCGGTGGAATGCCGGGACTTCAACCGCTTGCCCGAGGATGAGCGGCAACGAAAACGGATCGAAACGACTTTCAACGGACAACGTTACGGGAAGGCCATGCCCCCACGGGAGCCCGCCCAGCGAACCAGCGCCGGCGAATAGCATTAAGCGAGTATGAAAACTTCTAACATACTGAAGTGGGCCGCCCTGGCGACGCTTGCCGGCGCCATCGTAGCCTGTACCCCCTTTCGCGGAGCGGGCGATGAGAACCCCCTAACCGTAATGACCTATAATATCCGCTACGACTCCCGCGATGACGGCAGCAACCGCTGGGAGAACCGCCGCGACCTGCTCGTAAGCCAGGTGCTGTTTCACCAGCCGGACATCCTCGGCACCCAGGAGGTGCTGTCGAACCAACTCGACTTTTTGGACCGTGAGTTGCGGAACTACGAATACGTCGGCATCGGTCGGGAGGGGGGCAACGAAGGGGAATTTTCCGCCCTGTTCTACAACGACGAAAAACTCCGGGTGGAGGATAGCGGCACCTTCTGGCTCTCCCCCACCCCGGGAGAAGTCTCCACGGGCTGGGATGCCGCCCTCCCCCGCATCGTGACCTGGGCCCGCTTCCGCCGCCTAGATACCCGGGAATACTTTATGGCCTTCAACACCCACTTCGACCACCAGGGCGAGGAGGCCCGACTGGAAAGCGCCCGGCTGCTGGTGAGTTCCATCAGCCGTATGAATACCGAGAATCTTCCGGTAGTGGTCACCGGCGACCTGAACCTTACCCCCGACACCGAAGCCATTTCGGTCCTGACCGATTACCTCGAGGACGCATATGCGGAAGCCGACGTCCGCCTGGGCCCGGTGGGCACCTTCACCGGATTCGACTACGATGCACCGGCCGAACGGCGCATCGATTATGTAATGGTATCCGAAGGTATCGAAGTGCAGCGCTACGCCGTACTGACCGACGCGGTAGACCGTCGTTTCCCTTCGGATCACTTTCCCGTGGTCGCAAAGTTGGTTTTCCCCTAATCGAAGATCCCCCGCAGCAAATAATCGTACACTTCCGGTGCATCCAGCCGATCGGGGGCGTCCCGGCGGTGAATGAATACCGGCAAGTCGCCATCCGGGCTACCGAGGCGGCCATGGGAGCCGCCGATGAGCTCGGCCCGGAGGGGTACGACGTTCATGAGGGTCCGGAAACCCAGTTTCTTACCGGCGATTTTCAGTCCGATGCGCGGGATCATCAGTCGCTTGTCGGGGTCGAGGAACATCTCCACCGGGTCGAAGCCGGGCTTGCTGTGAATGTCTACCGTCCGCGCGTAATCGGGGGCGCGGGCATCGTCCAGCCAGTAGTAATAGGTAAACCAACTGCGATCGTCGGCCACTGCGACCAACTCGCCGGCGCGGGGGTGGTCGATCTTCCATTCTTTTTTTCCTTCCTCGTCCAACAGGTACTCGATGCCCGGCTCGTTCTGCAGCAGCTCCCGGACCAGGGGAATGTCGGCCGGGTTCTTGATGTACACGTGGGCGATCTGGTGGTCCGCCAGGGCCACGGCGCGGCAGGTACCTACGTCCAGTAGCTCCGTGCCCCGTTCTTCGCGGTAGCTGATGAGGCCGGCGTTGCGGAGGATGCGGTTGATGTGCACGGGACGGTCGACGTTCGTGATACCGTATTCGGAGAGGACGGTCACTTCCACGCCGTTGGCTTCGTAGTAATTGATCAGGCCCTCGACGACCCCGTCGATCTCACGAAGATCCTGGCGGACGGAGGGGTGGTCCTGTCCGTGCCGCTGCATATTGTAGTCCAGGTGGGGCAGGTACACCAGGTTCATCGTTGGGTGGTGCCACTGGTGAACGAGGCGGGCGGCGTCGGCGATCCACTGGCTGCTCTTGATCTCGGTGCGGGGCCCCCAAAAGGAGAAGAGCGGAAAGATGCCGAGTTCGTCGGTTAGGCGGTGGCGCAAGTCCATCGGAAAGGTATAGCAGTCGGGCATCTTGCGGCCGTCGGCGAGGTACTGCGGGCGGGGCGTGACGGTGAAGTCGACCGTCCCGTTCATGGCGTACCACCAGCAGATATTGGCGATGGTGAAGCTTGGGTCACGTTTCCGGGCCACCTCCCAGATCTTCGGGGCTTGTACCAGGTGGTTCGATTGCCGCCAGAGTTTGAGTTCCATCTCGTCGCGGAAGAGCCAGCCGTTGGCTACGATACCGTGGTCGCGGGGATACTTGCCGGTGAGGTAGCTGGTCTGGGCCGTAGTGGTCACGGCGGGCAGGGCGGGCTGCACCCGGGTGACTTTCCGGTTGGCGGACCAGCGGCTCAGGAAGGGGGTGTCTTCGCCGATGAGGTTACTCGTCAGGCCCACGATATTGATGACGGCGGTCGGTCGCATAGGTTAGTCGGCTAGTTCGCCGCGGACCCATTCGAGTTCGCGGGCGATGGATTCGGTCAGGTTGAGGCGCTGGTGGTCGGGCAGCACGTCCCAGGTGTAGGTTTCCACTTCGAGGTGGGGGGTGAACGGCCGCGCCTTCCAGATCCGTAAGGCCTCGCGGATGGCATCGTTGGTCGACTGCAGGCGGCCGTAGCTTTCGGTGTAGATCGGTACGTGAAAATGAGTCCGGAGTTCGCGGTAATTCGGATCGTCCAGCGCTTCGAGGGCGGGAGCCAAGTCGGGAAAGCGATCGATGCTTCCGTCGCTCCGGCGCAGGGCTGCCTGATGTAGGTAGACCGGCTCGTCGTAGGGCTGGAGGCTGGTGCGCACGGCCGCACGATCGCCGTGCAGGTCGGCCTTCAGGGCGGCGCTGATCTGCAGGCGGCCGATGCGGATGCCTTCCTCCGTAAGGGTCCGCAGCGAAGCTTCCGGGCTTTCGTAGGCCACCGCGAAGTGGCAGACATCGTAGCAGATGGCGAAGTGTCGGCGGACGTCGCTTTCCCGCCCTTGGGCGAGCAGGGCTCGGTAAAGATCCACGAACTCAGCCGTATTTTCGATCAGGCCGTCGGGTTCGGGTTCCAGGTCGAGGTGGAGGTCCTTTCCGGTACGATTCCGCAGGTCGGCGAGATGATCGATGACGTCGAGTAGGTGTTCCCGCATCCCGGATAGCTCCGCTTCCCGCGCTCCGGCGCCCAACCAGGGTTTGTAGGAAAGCGGGGACGTCGAGACGCCGCCGTCGAGGCCCTCCGGCAGGAGTTCGGCGAGCATATCGAAGAGCTGTTTCGTGTAGGTTACCCGCTCGCGGCTGCGCCAATCGGGGGCGTGTACCTGGTCCTTGACCCGCTCGCCGTGGAAGCCTCCGTAGGGGAAGCCGTTCATGGTAAAAACGTAGCAGTCGTGGCGGTCGAGCCAGCTTTTAAACGCCTGCAGGCGCTCCGGTTCCGTAAGCTCGGCGGCCGCCCGGGCGGATAGACGCAGGCCGATGCCGAAGGGGCGATCCGGACACATCCTCCGTTTGACATCCAGCACGTGATGGAGGCTGCTGCGCACCTCCTCCCAGCTTTCACCGGGGTGAATATTGGTGCAGTAAGTAAGGTGACCGTGAGGGGAAATCTTCATAATGGCGGCGGGGCGCGGGTGCAACAGGAACTAGGTAACGGCAAAGTACCGCGCCAACCCGATCGACAACGGCAGGAGTGCCAACACGAGGAAGCCGGCCGGTAACCCCATAAAACTGGCGGCCAGGCAGGCATTGAGTGGAATCAGGGAAAGCACCCCGGTTTTTACGGCTTTTTTAATGAGCGGAGGCCGGTTGTCGCGGATGGCGTCCCGCTTGGCCAGGAAGTTCATGCCGTACCAGAGGGCGAAGAAGGGATAGGCCGGCAACGGCTCGGCGACGGTGTACCAGGGCAGCAGGAGAATGGCGGCGGCTACGATGCCGTCGAGCCACATGGCCAGGCCGATCGAACGTTGGTTATTTCCCCCGACTTCGCCGCGGCTGGTTAGGGTAATCGCGGCGATGAAGAGCACGGGCAGCAGGCCAAGCCACCAGTACTGTTCGAAAGCGCGTGCGGTGAGGCTGATCCCTAGTAAAAGATTTCCCCCGCGACACATGCCCATCACCAGCGGACCGAAAACGGGATGGTGCTTAGCCTTGGCGTTGTATACAAGGGCAAGGGTGGCCACGGCGAGTGCGATGGCCGCGCTGCTGCTACCTACCAGGGCGGCGGCCACCACCCCACCGATTAGCAAGATACCGCCGAGCAGGATAGCCGAAGCGAGGGTAACCTGGCCGCTGGGGATGGCCCGCTCGGGGCGCTCGATCCGGTCGAGGTCCGCATCGAAAACATCGTTGAATACCACCCCACCACCGTACAGGCCGATCGTAGCCAGGCAGAGCCAAGTAACCTGACTATCCCAACCGCCGCTCACTGCCGCGGCAACGCTGGCACCGGCGAGGATGTCCGCTACGGCGGTGACCAGATTGGCCGGCCGCATCAGGGTCAGGTAGGGTCGCAGGGAGGCGGTCATGGGCTAGTTTTCCACTACGTTATCGGTGCGTTCGGTTTTGCGGCCGTTGCGGAGTACGCTGTTGCCGCTGAAGAGCTGGCTGCGGTCGATCTCCGGGGCGTCGAGCCAGTGTTCCTCCCGCATTTGTCCGCTCTGGGAGTAGGCGGTGAGAGCGTTCTGGTAGGTGACCTTCCGAACGTCGGCTTCGGAGATGCCGCGCTGGAACATGAGGGCGGCGGTTTTAGGAACGGAGAGCGGGTCGCTGATGCCCCAGTCGGCGGAACTGTCGACGATGATGCGTTCCGGGCCGTAGTGCTTCATCAGGTCCACCATGCGTTCGTTACCCATCTTGGTGCCGGGGTAGATGGTGAAGGCCGTCCAGTAGCCGCGGTCGAGGACTTCCTGAGCGGTTTCCTCGTTGCAGTGGTCGATGATTACCTTGGTGGGGTCACAGCCGTGCTCCTCGAGGACATCCATGCTCCGGTAGGTGCCGTTCTTTTTATCCCGGTGGGGGGTGTGGATGAGGATGGGGAGGTCGAGTTCCTTCGCGAGATCGATCTGCTGCCGGAAATATTTATCCTCGGCCTCGGTCTGATCGTCGTAGCCGATCTCCCCGATGGCGACTACGCCCTCCTTGCTCGCGAAGAGCGGTAGCAGATCCATGACGGCTTCGGCCAGTGGTTCGTTGTTGGCTTCCTTGCTGTTCAGGCCGATGGTGCAGTAGTGCCGGATGCCGAACTGGGAAGAGCGGAAGCGCTCCCACCCCACCAGCGTACTGAAGTAATCGCGGAAGGACCCGACGGCCGTGCGCGGCTGCCCGAGCCAGAAGGCCGGTTCAATGAGGGCGACGATGCCGGCGGCGCTCATGGCCTCGTAGTCGTCCGTCGTGCGGGAAACCATGTGAACGTGGGGGTCGATGAATTGCATAAGGGCGGGAGCGGTTGGTCAGCTAGTGGATAGGTTGGGTAATGTACGGTCGTAGAAAGCAACGACGCGCGAGCGGGCGGGGTTTCATCGGGGTGCCGCCGCCCGCCCGATCTCGTTCCATCCCGGGAGCCTGGAGGTGTCTCCCGGCTGGCTGTCCAGCCATTCTTTCGCGGGCACATAATTGCTTTCCCGGATAGCTTTGGTTGCCGCGGCACGTTCCCATTCGTTTCCTTCCGAGACGGTTTTTTGCAGGGCCGGGAAGGAGCGCTCGTTAGCGTATCCGGCGATGAAGCGCCACAGCTCCGGGCTTACCGGCCGGTGGGCCGACCACCGTTCCTCGGCGTAGTCGATAAAGATGTCGGCGAGCGTTTCGTTCTTCCGGTCTTCGATGCGGTAGATTCGGTACATGGGGCGCTGCATGAACATGGCCTTCAGCACCATCTGGTTCCAGGCGTCCTGGGAAAGGTAGCGGGCGGGATAGGGATTTTCCAGGGCGATGGCGTCGAACACACCGACCATATTAGTGCGCAGGCCTTCCCGGGCGCGGTCCGAGAATTCGACGGCGTTATCGAGAAAGTAGAGGCCGCGGTACATCGCCATGGCTTCGCGGTAGTCGGCGCTGGCAAATAATTCGTCGAGCACCTCCTGGTTCCGCGCTTGGGGAAGGGCGGTCATCAGCAGGATGCGTCCGAGCTCGTCGGCGGTCCAGTCGGTAGCGGCGAAATTCGGATAGAAGGTGTGAAAGGAGCTGTACTCGGCTTCGGTAAAGGTCAGGTTCTCCTTGCCCAGATAGCGGGCACAGGCTCCGAAAGCGAGGTAGAAGGTGCGGGGCTTGAAGTCTTGCCGTATTTCCGCCAGTTTTGCTTCCAACCAATCGTTCCCTTCGGTAGTCAGGTGCCGTTGGAGGATGTGGTGGAGGGTGCTGTTCATGATCTGCCGGTCGGTTTAGCTTGGGAACGCGAGGGTTTGGGTAGTGTTTCGGTGTTAAGGCTGGGATGGGGTGTTTTGGCTGGGCGAGTAGTGGTTGGGCGAGTAATCGTTGGGCGAGTAGTGGTCGGACGAGTAATCGTTGGGCGAGTAGTCGTCCGACGACATTGCGTACGGGCGACTAGTACGAAGCACTACTCGCATACGGTGAGAGTGGTGTTAAATCGTGGGTTGACAGTGATTATTAGTAAAAGCCGCTACACTAGCCGGTGCAAAACCACCCCTAGTTCTCCTTCAGCACCATATTGCCCATCTTGAGCTTGGCCTTTAGGGCGAAGACTTCGTCCCGGTACTGGGCGGCACTCATGAAGTCCAGTTCCTTCGCTGCCTTTTTCATCTTCCGTTCGGATTCGGCGATCGCCAGCTCTAATTGATCCTTGGACATATGTTGAAGGACCGGGTCGGCGGCGACGCTCGGTTCGGTTTGCTCCACGTAAGCATTCCGAGCTTTGCGGCCGCGAATATCCAGGATGGTACTCCGGTTAATGATCTCCTCCCGGGTTTTGGCGAGGGTCTCTGGAATGATGCCATGTTCTTCGTTGTACGCCATCTGGATGGCGCGCCGACGATTCGTTTCGTCGATGGTGCGCCGCATGGAATCGGTCACGACGTCGGCGTAGAAAATCACCAGGCCATTGCTATTGCGGGCGGCGCGACCGGCGGTTTGGGTGAGGCTGCGCTCATTACGTAGAAAACCTTCCTTGTCTGCGTCCAGGATCGCAACCAGGGAAACCTCTGGTAAGTCAAGTCCTTCCCGCAATAGGTTAACGCCCACCAGCACATCAAACTCTCCAAGGCGCAGATCGCGCAGAATTTCCACCCGTTCCATGGTGTCCACCTCGGAGTGGATGTAGCGGACTCGAATATTCATATTGGCGAAGTAGCTGGTCAGTTCCTCGCTCATCCGCTTGGTCAGGGTTGTAACCAAAACCCGTTCGTTTACTTTCCGGCGCTCGTCGATTTCTTCGATGAGGTCATCGATCTGGTTTATACTCGGCCGGATTTCAATGGGCGGATCCAGCAGGCCGGTGGGTCGAATTAGCTGTTCCACGATCTCCCCGCCCGTCTGCTCCAGTTCGTAGTCGCCGGGCGTAGCGGAAACGTACACTACCTGATTAATCAGGCTTTCGAACTCGGTGAAATTTAGCGGCCGGTTGTCCATCGCCGAGGGTAAGCGGAACCCGAAGTTGACGAGAGACAGCTTTCGCGCCCGGTCGCCGCCGAACATACCGCGCACCTGGGGGACGGTGACGTGGCTCTCATCGATGATCATCAGGTAGTCGTCCGGGAAGTAGTCCAACAAACAGAATGGCCGCGTACCCGGGCGACGGCCATCGAAGAAGCGGCTGTAGTTCTCGACACCGTTACAGTATCCCAGCTCCCGCATCATCTCGAGGTCGAAGCTGGTACGCTCGTGGATCCGCTTGGCTTCCAACAACCGACTTTCCCGTTCGAAGTAGCGCTCCTGTTCGTAGAGCTCGTCCTCGATATTGCGAATGATGCCATTGAGGCGCTCCTTGGGAGCGATGTACAGGTTAGCCGGGAAGATGGCGGCGTTGCGCATCGTTTCAATCCGTTTTCCGCTCTCGATCTCGATCCGTTCGATGGTTTCAATCTCGTCGCCGAAGAAGACCACGCGGTAACCGAAATCCACGTAAGGAAGATTGATGTCTACTGTATCACCCCGGACACGGAAGGTGGCCCGGCGAAAGTCGGTTTCCGTACGGCTGTACAGACTATCCACCAGGTCGTACAGAAAGCCGTTGCGACTCTTGGTCTGCCCGACTTCGAGGCGAATGATGCCCGATTTATAGTCCTCCGGGTTACCCATACCGTAGATGACGGAAACCGAGGCTACGATGATGATGTCACGACGACCACTTAGCAGGTTGGAGGTCGCCCGCAGCCGTAGTTTGTCGACCTCCTCGTTGATTGCCAAATCCTTCTCGATGTAGGTATCGGAGGTAGAGATGTAGGCTTCGGGCTGGTAGTAATCGTAATAGCTGACGAAGTACTCCACCGCGTTGTCCGGGAAGAATTCCTTGAATTCACCGTAGAGCTGGGCGGTCAGTGTTTTGTTGTGGGTAAGCACCAGGGTCGGACGGTTCAGCTGGGCGATGGTGTTCGCCATGGTGAACGTCTTCCCGGACCCGGTAACCCCCAGCAACACCTGCCCTCGCTCCCCTTCCCGTACACCATGGACCAGTTTTTTGATCGCCTGGGGTTGATCGCCGGTGGGGTCGAATTTGGAGGTGAGGTTGAAGGCCATGAGTGGGGTGGTTTCGCTTGCTGGATGATAACCGGCGGTGCAACAAATTGTTGGTTCAACCAAAGGCTTCGTTGCACTTGCCGGTCATAATTTAAGGAAGTATCTTCAGGGATGCTTCAGACTCAGCACCGCAAATACCTGGCTTACACTGTACTCGTGGTGATTGCGATGGTGCTTATTTTCCTATTCGGTTGGGACGACGACGGCACCATCAAGTCCGCGCTTAAATCCTTTATTCGCGCGGTAACTTAACTCAGTTTTCGGGAATAAACGGGAAACGCCCAGCATCATGTCCGTCAAAATTTCCCGCCGTGAAGAGAAGCGGGCCACTCCCCTACGTGACTTTTTACTAGCCGCTACGCTCCCCCTCCTATTGGCCGGGATGATCGGGTACGTGGCTGGTCGGGCGGCAACCGCGGACACCGGAATCAATCGGGCGGAAGTGCAACGGATGCAGGAGCGAGCCGAACGGGCAGAAGCGCAGTTGGCCGAACAGGCCCAGTTCGTGGAAGAAGTCGATTCCCTGACCCGGCTGCTCGTAGCAGCAAGGGACGCGCGCAAGGAAGAGTTTAGCCAGATAGTCGCCCAGGGAGGTTCGGATTTTGCTTTCGGGCAGGATCCTCTCTCAGCCTGGACGAAACAAGTGCGCCAGGACCTGACTACTTACTCCCAGGCCATGAACGAGCTACAGGGTAGCATTGCGGGACGGGACATTATTGAGGAGTCGTCCATCGTGCCCATCACCCATCTCTACGACAATTTGATCGAGCAGTGCGGTCAGTACTTTAACGATCAAAGGCGCGCCTACCAGGCCATGAATGACGACCAAAAGCGAATGTCCGAATCTATCGCCGAACAGGAAGAAGTGCTGGACGACGAATTAGAAGACTTACAGACAGCACTGGATCAGGCAAAACGCAAATTGGAGATCAAGGATGAGCGGATCAACTTGCTGAACAGTCAGCTTGCGCAATCGGGGGACGTCCCCCCGCCGGTCAGCTTCCAGGCCGAGAAAGCAACGATTAAGGGGGCAACCGTTCGGATTGAAGCCATTTCCCGTCAATTGCCGACAGGGGTAGTCGGGAAACGTAAGGTAGCGGAAATCGAAGCCGAGATTCTCACGCAAGTCGGGCTAATCGAATCGGCGCTGGAGATCATTGAGTAGGATATCGCCCGTACTGATTGCATTCAGGCGGGGCACCCTTGATCATTCCCGAGTTGAATAAGAGCATATTTTTTAAATTTTTGGGTGGGCCAGCGTTGATATTTCAACAAAATGTTGTATAATTGTTGGGTGGCGTCCTCTCGCATGGCATGATGGGAACCGCCATATCACGTTGCAAATCACATAGGTAACCGCTGAAACCGCCCGGGCCCGGGTGGACGGATAGTGGTGTACCCTTTTCACTCGATCCGCATGCTTGCAGGGTATGCCCGGAGGGCCATCGTTGTGGGCGGTGGTGAGTGCGGATCAAGGGGAGCCAGTGCGGCGGCGGCTGGTTGGGATTCCCACCCACTCCGGGGAAAAATCCGTCCGCCCCTTTCCGCTAGAGGCGTTACCCGCTTTCCCCCACTACCTGCGCGCCCCCATCGCGGCACCTTACGCTACCAATTGAATACTCGGCAGATTTATCCAGGTAATAGCGGCAAGTTAGCCGGGTTAGGGGCAGGGGGCACCCTACGTCATCAGAAGTACGCAGCACGAATACGTTAATAGATAGCATCTGTTTTCCCCACTCCACCCACAAGCTTCCTGGAACCAGCATAATCTTACCGCTCCCAAAACCGCATCTGCGTGGTACTGCGCCGACCTAGCTGTAGCGTATCTCCAGACTGGAGTTGAACGCGCTTCTGTCCGTGAATAATCTCGCCGTTGACCAGCGTTTCGCCCTGCGGGTAGAGATACACCCGCCCACCCTCCAGCTTAATGCGGGCGTGTTCGGGCAGGACATTCTCATCGGGCCACTTGATGTAGACCTGACAACCCGGTTGGGTACCGATCAGTATGTCCCAGCTACTTTTGAGCCATTTGCTTAGGGGCACTTTCCGGTAGTAGTTGGCCGGACTAATGTATTCGATCTCGTAGTTTTCCGCTAGCTTCACTACCGTGTCAAGTACCAGCCCCAGCAAGGCTCCCGAAATCAGCAGGCTGATTACCTTGGGGATTAGATCCGTACCCAAAAATTTCTGCGACAGCCAATACACCACGAATCCGATCGCTCCGGAGATCAACCCACCTAATAATCCGCGTTTGCGCTCAATGGTGGAACGCAGGGTAAGCACAAAACCGAGCGCCACGCCGAAAACGGTCCAGGAGATGGCCGCTGACACGATCGGACTCGCTACAAGTTCCCATTCGAGCAACAAGAATCCACCGCCAAAGGCAATTGTGGCAGCCAAACCTCCCAGTAGCGTGCGGAGCAGGATACGCCGGACGGAAATACGGCGCGACTGGGAACGCTCTTCCATTATGGCTAGCATGAGCGTCATTCCGAGTCCGAAACACGCCCCGATCACCGCCTCACGCAGTAAGGATTCCGCATTTTGGTATGCGGATAAATTACCGGCAGCGGTAGCCAACCAATTGCGTCCCGCACCGGCAATGAGAGCATAAAGCACCCACCCGCTAAATCCGCCAAGTGCGCCGAACCAGATCCAGTTCAGGCGTCGGTTCACACCGTGTAGTGCAAAAAAATTGAGGCTCTGCCCACGCCCCGCCCCCGAGCACTGCAGGTTATTATTCGTGCATCCCGGATAGTGTGGGCACTGATCGCCACAGTCCTTCCAGGTTTGTAAGGGGACGACCATAGAACATATGTTGACCACTGGATCGCCGTCCCGGATGGGTTCGCGGGTCATGGGGTCGAGTACCTGCCGCCCTGGCTGGCTTGCGTAGGGTACTACGTGATCGTGCCGAAACTGCCGCCGCCGAATCTGGGGGACCACGAAATAGAATACTGCCAATAGGCCACCTACCCCCAGGAGACCGAAGAGCGTAGGACCAAACCACGATACCGCCTGCCGCAACTCGCCGATGCGTACCGGATCGTTAAAGCTACCCATACTGAATGTGGCGTAGCTGGTATCGGCATCGGCACGGTGGGCATCCACCAGCCCGTATTGCCGCAGCCGGCCGGTGAATACCAAGTCTTGCGGTTTGACCATCACCAAGTGCGAAGTCGCCACCCGCCGACCGCCCCCGAATACTTGTTCTACCCCATCCGGGAGGCTTCCCCGCGCATGGCCGTCATCCCCTACCGGCGTTTTCAGGGGAAGTTGGCGCAAAAAGTCCCCTGGCGCTCCCTCAGCTTCGGGCCCCGAGCTGATTGCGCCGGTATTGGTTATGGTAAAGAGGTACAGCTTATTCCCTAGTGCTTCCACTGCCCGGTAGACGTGCTCCGCTTGGGGCGGAAGGCGGGGACGGTCTGTATAGTCCGGCGCCACATTGGCACCCCCGGAGAAAAGGAAGATGAGTTGTTTATTCGAAGCTTTTTCCCGCCCTTGGAGAACGGACAGCAAAGCGGCGTAGAGGTGAGGTTGACCGGACCTGGTTTTGACGCTCCGCAGTGCATCCATCGGGCGCGCTGGATCGATCGGAATGGGCGGCTCAATCTTGTCGGAAAAAACTTGCACCTGATAATTCCCTCTAGCATTGTTGTGTCGCTCAAGAAAGGTCTGGATCATATCCAACGAGGCCGATAGTTGGGCATCCCGGCTGGCGTCGACCAAAAAGAGAACATCCACGCTATCCCGGTTCATATTGAGGGTGTCGTAGACCAGGGAATCCGTGACGCGAACGATGCTGATGGTCTGTGGAGCTTGGTTGCCGATCCGTTCGCTTATATGGAGATCACCGGCTTCGAGTTGCTCGATAACATCACAGTCTAATCCACGCGCCAGCACCTGGAGAGCAACAAAGCCCGCCTGGCGATCCGCCGTAGCGGAAACCAACTGAATTTGCGGTTCGCAAGGGCTGCCCTGTGCCGGCAGACCACCCGGCATACCCACGAGGAATAATAGCCCTAGTAGTCCAGCGAGAGGTTTCATGGTAGAGAATTAGTCTGTTGCCGACTGAATTTTTCGATTTCCGTCCAGGAGAACCAGCCGCGGTCGTGCCGGCGCGTGTCGCGGTTATTCATGCGCTCATTGGGCATGTAGGTAAAAAAGGCTGTTTCGAGTTGATTCGTCAAACTGTCGATTTCCATCGCGAAATGGTAAGGCTTCCGGAAGTGGTTGTACTGCACCTTTAGGTCCGGCTGGGAAAGAAAGAGGCCATGGCCGGGGTGGGTATGAAACCAGCCTACTACCGTAAGATGTGGATGATCGTCCTGGGCCTGACTCAGGTCACGAGCCAGGCTCATGGGATCGATCTCCATTTTAACCAGGTTTTGAACCCGGGCGGCCAGGGGTATGAACTGCTCCACGGATACCCGGTAGCGCTGGCCGTTGGCATCAGGTTGGTACTGTCCCATGAGCATACCGCCGATTTCCGGAATATCTTCGTTTCGTTCCCAACTTTCGCCCGCTTCGTTACGGCCGGCGGCAATGATTTTATCTATATTTTCTTTGCGCAAAAAGCTATCCAGGGCAGCGATGGCCACTTTCCCGAAGAGCAGCTCCGACACGCGTGAGGCGGACCATAATTCGGCCAGGTCAAGGGATAGGAATTGGTCGGGAGTTTCATCGGGATTGAAGCGTCCGTTGAAGCGGTCCCGGACATCCCGTTTCGTTACCCGAAAGCCTACCGGTACGGTTGCCGGACGTCGGTTTTCCCTTAAGCGCGTACCATTTGCTATGGATCCAACTACTGACTCGGAAGGATAGCTCCCACTATTGTGGCTCAGTCGGGATGCCTCGGTTTGCAGCTTTTCGCGAATTAGCCGGCCCCGCCTTTTTTGCCGACGCTTATGTAAGCCATATCCAACACCGAACAACACTAGCGCGGCTAGTACGGCCAATGGAACGCGAAAATCAGTAAGCGGTCGGTGGGGTGGCTCAAGTTGTAATTGGGCCCCACCAAAATTCCAGGTCACCGATCGCTGGCTATCCGTCAACTGCATGCCGTAGGAGCCTGCCGTACCGATTAGCGTCCTGAGCGAAGCCAGGTCAGCGTGCCATACGGTGTCATTGCCTAGTTCGTAATCGGTAATGGGCGCTCCGTTACGCAAGAACAAGAGCATATAGGGTGGGTGCCCTCCGTGGAAGGTGAAGATTGCGGAGTCTGCCGATTGCTCGAAGGTGCCGGCGAGCAAATTATCCAGGGTGACGATGGTCGATCCTTGGTACTTCGTCGTATCCGAAAGATGCAAGCGATAGAGCCCGGTATCCGACACTTCCACCACGAACCGGTGACCATGGGGGGGATCCGCTTCGTCGGCAAGTATACTGTATCGCTGTCCGCCCGTAACGGAATCGATTCGAGCGGCCCGTACGTACGGAAGTCGCAGTTCGTAAACGTTCGTAGCAATTTCTTCCACTTGGGCCCGCAAGGGAATCCGTTCTAGGGCGCTACGGACAAGCGACCGCTGACCGGGCCACTTCTTGATGAAGGCTTCTGGAGATAATTGCCGGTAATCCAGTTGGTAGGCTTCTTCCCGTTGGCTGGGTTTCGTCGAACCGGCCGGGGGGGAAGAAGGAAACGCGCCCTCCTCTTTGTTAAGTACCAACTTGGGCGACGGTTGGGGAGGATCAATCGTATGCGCGAAACCAATGATGGTCCGCGTGACCTCCCGCCCGGCGTAGGAAATGGTCACGCTACCGGTTTCCGCGACCCGATCGCCGATCCTGGCCGGAAAGGCCGGCGTGCTTCCTTCCCGCATCAGGCTACTTAGGAAGATCGTTTCGCCAGGTATGGTTTCCGGTAAGGTTACGCGGACGCTGATCATTGCGGCCACGGCGGAATCAGGGCCGCTGACACGATAATCACCCAGCCAGAGTCGTACCCGTGTGGTGTCCTGGCGTTCGGCGGAGACAGCACTTTTTGGAGGGAGTGCATCGGGGTAGTGAAACGCGGTGGTAAAGTAAATTGTATAGTCAACCGTTTCCTCGGTAGGTTGAACGCGGTATTCGAATAGTTCGGCCCGTTGCGCCAAAAGTGGTGCCCCAGCCAGACCAAGGCATCCCAGCCAACAGAATGGCATCCAGCAGGCATCCGCCATGTGATTCATCCACCTCATCCCTCATCGAATATGGTTGGATGGCGGCTACCGCCCCTCCGGATGATGTAGAGCAATAAGAGAGCCACTCCGCCAAGGGCCAGCACCGTCAGCGCCGGAAGAATCCAGGCCGGGGTGGGCTTCGCAGGAATCACAATCTCCCGACCGGAAACCGGCACCGGGCTATCGGAACCGGTACTGAAGGCTTCGGCGCGCCAGGGACCCGCCAGGCCGGCTGCCTGCAGGCTATCGCGCGTCAGAATGACCTCATTTTCCTGAATACCCTTCCGCGACCAGGAGCGATCGGAACCGTCGGTGGCAACCAGCTGCAGTCCGTATGGCTTCTTTCCCCCGCGAAAGCGAATGTGGTACACACCATTCAGGGTGTCGCCGATCATCTCGGCGCTCATCAGATTCTCCAAGGAAATGAGGACCGATTTTGTGGGGCATTGCTTGTCTACTACCTCGAGCGCCATCGGTTCGCTGCGCAATACCACCACCTCCAGCAGTTTTTGCTTGGCCAGCAACGAATCATCGATCGCTAACCGCCCCGCAAACACATCGTAGTAGGCCGGCGCCAGAAAATTGACTAGCTCGATCCGTTCCTTTTCGCCGCTGCGGTCAAGTACGCGATACGTCGCGGGCAGCCAGCAAACCAGGCTATCGCGGAGCGGAAGCACCTCCTCCGGGTGCAGATCTCCGAATTGCTCGATGACGCGACGCGCCTCCGCGGTATCGCCCTGCTGCAGCGCTAAATTGATCGCCGCTATGCCAGTCCGATAGTTGGGAGCGGGACCCGGCTTGGGTTTTGGATTCGGTTCCGGCTTTGGATCAACGGTGAGGGTAGCCAAATGCCGCTTGCTCATGGCCACGTTATCGTCGATTGCATCGATGCCTTTCCCTACGTGCTTTTCGTACAGGTCAACGAATTCCTCGACACCGGCTTTTCCCCGGTCACCGTAGATCAGTCTTTTAACGTCGTTACTAATCCGTTTCGCTAGCAGGCTCCTTCCCTCGGTAACCATGTCGGTGTCGGATTCCGGATTATTCACGAATGCAATCAGGCTGCCGGTATTGGCGGTTATGGCGTCCCAGTCAAATTCCGGCTTGGTACCCAGTCCGCGGACGGTGATCCGGGGAACAGCGATGCGGTTTTTGGTCGCGGTTGACAAATACCAGTCCGACGATTGCTGCCAATTCTCCTCCTCGGTATCCAGAAAAGTAAACGGGAGAAAGTAATTCGAGGTACCCTCCCGCGTAGCTTCGAAGGTCAGCCGATGGACGGGGCTCGCCGTATCCAGGATTACGTCCCGCGGGCCTACGGCCTTCCAGAAAACGGGCTGGTGCTGGGCAAAAGCCCGCGAGCTGATACCGACACGCATCCGTTCGCCCCATTTGTCGTTTCTGGCTTCTACGCGTAGGTCGACACGAATACGCGCCTGCTCGGCCCCCCGGAAATCGTAGGTGTTGTCTTCCATTCGATCGGCATCCAAAACGTAGACATCATAAATCAATTCACCCCGTCGATAATTACCGTCCATAATGTCAACCCGGGCATTTTTCACGATGGAGAATTGCTGGGCCGTAGCCACGACGCTACTGGTAGCCGTAAGGAGCGTAACCATCAGGACCGTCCAAATACATCGTGCCGGCCCCGGAAGGCTCGCGCGGCTAATCATGATTTATCCTGCTTGGCGTGGTTACCGCCGATGCGAATGGTCCGCCGCGGGGGGTCGGGGACCTGCGTACGTTTCCCAATACGAATCTGGGGGGCCGGCTTGTCTTCCGGCCGGTCCATTTCCGATCTGACGGGGGTATCGGCGGGTGGCGGTACCGCGGCCCGCACGATCGGTCGAATCAGGGGCTGGTCGTCGGTAAAAATACCCTCCTTGCGGTTGACGATATTACGCGGTTCACCGTAGGCCTTCACCCATTCCGCCACTTTGGGGTCTTCCGGGTAGGGAGGCACGAAATCCGCCAGATAGTTTTTGTACTGCAGGATCTCTCCAACCCGCAACACCAGCTGGCGAAGGCTGTAATCGATCCCATAGCTATTGACGTTCCCGCAGATCTTGCCTTTGAACCGACCGACCGACTGGATATTGGGGTGCCAGACGTCGGTACGCATGAAGATCGAGGCCGGGACCAGCGGATAACGGGTGGGAATAGTCAGCTCCATTACGTGCCGGTCACCGTAAATCGGTTGGGCCTCTGCGTCAATACCCGTTATCGTCCGTAAATGATAGGTGACGTGGTAGACCGTGGGAATCTCGAGAGAACCTACGGTGGACTGTACCGTCCACTCAATGACGTCACTGTTTTCCTGAAGGTCCCACAGGTCCACATGTTCCTTGGCGTAGAGCAGCCAATTGCGTTTAGTCTTGAAGATGGGATGATCGAAGTCGTAGTTCGGGCGCGGCATGAGTATCGGATTTAGCGGTCAATACGGCTACCAGCCACCAGATCGGGAACCAGGAGTATGGTTTCGCCATCGTGTATGCCGAGGTCATGCAGCGTCTTATGATCTTCGATGCGCACGTTGCCCGTCTTCGATATGAGCTCGTAAAAAAGCGGTTCACCCTGCTGCGTTTGTCGCGGAGCAACATTCTCACTCAGCAATCCTTCGAGTATCTCCTGACCGGTTGAAAAGCGCGGTAATTCGACGTCGAGCTGTTCGCCACCGGGCATCACGCGTACGACAATGTTGAGGAAGTCTGACATAATTGGGTATTATAGATTTTGGATGGGTGCGCGGATGGCTCGGTCTTCCGCCGGCACGACCGTATTCAGGGAGAAGTAGCTTCCGCGATCACCGCCGAGCGATACGAAATGCATCTCGTCATTCGCCTCTACTTGTAGGATCTGCCAGGGCGGGATGCCGACCTCGAGCAGGCTGGCGTCGGGCCGGGGGAAGGTCTCGTCCAGTGTACTGACCGTCATTTCGGGCGGTATACGGACCGTTTCCCCCGCCGAGAACTGGTGGTTTCGGTAGGTCTGTTCGTCAATTCGGAAGCGCGGCAACAGCACCGGAGTGGCTACCTGGCTATCCTCGCTGTACAATTCCAGCACCACGTCGTATTCCAGATGAACGCGGGGTCTTTCGACGTCCAGCAGAAGACTCAGTTCGTCCAGGAGCTCCCTTACGGACATACGCGCGGAAAGCATGTCGGCTTCTACGATATTTTCCCAGGTGGAGTGGCTCAGGCAATTCGCCTGGAGGGGTTTGGCGGGATAGAATTTACTTTCGTTGCTCTGCCCGTCGTAGAAGTACCGCTGCCGGCTCAGCAACTGGGCGTGGTTGCCGTAGATAACTTTAAAAGCCTCCTGGACCTGCATCGCCCCGATGATCGAGGAAGAAATGGGCGTCGTCGGCAGGCGGCCCTGGTTGGCATTTCGTTTGGCGACGTCGTTACACCCCAGTCGGTACCGAATGATCTGCCATTCCTGGGGCCGCAGGCCACATTCGTAGCAGGAAACACCGGGCTGAAAAACGTCCAGCGAACCGGCCAGATTGAGGATACCGCCGTTGATCCAGGTCTTGTTCAACCGGTAGGCGTAGCGGTTCAGGTGCAGTCGGGCGACGCGGTTGTCGAGGCAACCGATGAAGACATCCATGGTATGCAGGAATCCCAGGCCGAGATCGTAGATGATGTCTCCGTTAAACCAGCCGACCTCGCAGTTTGGATTAATATCCCGGACCCGCTCGGCGGCTACCTCCGCTTTTATCCGGCCAACATCCCCCGGGCGAAACAAGACCGACCGACTAAGATTCCCGTATTCGATCGCGTCGAAATCGACTACGAATATGTGTCCGACATTAAGGAGTGCCAGGTTCTTGAGCACCTCGTTTCCCAGCGCACCGGCGCCCACTACCAGCACGCGTGCGGCCGCTACCTTTTCGGCATCCCACCACGAGAGGAGTCGATACACTTCATCCCACTGTTCTTTTCCTGGTGACATTATTGTGCTGTTCTGGCAAGTGACCCACCATTTGCAAGGCGTCCGTAGGCATGGACCTTATTTCCTTTGGCAAACCGGTTATCCCTTTATGCTTCCCCTCAGCGATTGTTACCGCTCCCGCTAAAAAATTATCTCTTCGTACTCCAGGCTATCCAGAATATCCAGTAGAGAATCCCGCCGGTCGGTAAAGTGGCCGGTCACCCCCACTCCGGAAGCAATCACCGCTTCGTCGCGGTACTGCAAAAAGTCCTTCTCCACGCCTCGATCCCGGAAGCGCAGGCAGACGTGCGGTCCGGTAGATAAACCGGTCGACCCGACGAAACCGATCACGTCTCCCTGTTGTAAAGGCGTACCGATCTCCGTACCGGGTCCGAAACTGCTCATGTGCAGGTACATGGTACGGAAGCGCCCGTCGTGGGATAGCTCTACGTACTTTCCATTGTTGGGATCTTCCGCCCGCCGGGTAATGCGGCCCGAAGCCAGGGCGTAAATAGGTGCTCCTTCCGGCGCCGCAAAGTCCGTACCGCCGTGGGGCCTAATTTCCCCCGTCACGGGGTGGCGGCGCTGGGGATTGAACCGCGAGGAAACGATCCCGAACTTGACCGGCGCCCGGAGGAATTGCCGGCGCAGGGTACCGCCGTAGTAATCCACGTAGGCCGGTGCGTCCGCCGCGCCAATTCCAAATACGCGGTAGGCTTGTCCGGGTGTTTCAATTTCCACCGCCTTCAGCGCCTTGACGCCGATGGGGCGTCCGTCACGGCGTTCCTCATCGTAGATCAGTTTGTAGCGGTCGCCGGGGCGCAGGTGAAATAGGTCCACCGTCCACTTGAGTGCCTCCTCAACGACCGGCAACAGGGTGTGGTGCAGCCGATCGCTTTCCAGGATAGACACCCAGAAATTCTCCGTAATGATCCCGGCGTACCGTACCTCGTGAACGGTCACTTCGCGGGGAATAGCGGTGACGTGCGCATAGGGCTGGAAGCGCAGACTGAGCAGTGTCGTGTCGTCCCGCTCGAAGGTCAGTACCCGGGCCGGGCCGCCAGGATCGGTACCGTATTCCACCCGATAAAGCGTGCCGGAACGGACGGTCAGGTCGGGGGGAACGGCCGGATGGGCCAGGAGGGTAGCGCTCACCTCCGGGCCGATATTGAATTTGGCGAGCAGCTCCGGCAGCGCTACATCTTGCCGGATGACTCCGTCGGAGATGGCGGTTTGGGGCGGACTTTTTACCTGCGCTCCGTCGCCCGCCTGCTGTTCGACTTCGGCCTCCGGTTGGCCCGTTGCGCTGCCCGCCGCGCGCACCAGCAGCCATCCGGCGATGACGACCCCGACGCCCAGTAAGACCAGGCCCGTCACCCGAATCCGAAATCCGCGCCGCGGTGAGGTAGCGGAGGAGCTATGGATGCTGATTTTGCGACGGCTGCTCACGAGAGATCATTTCAATCCCCAGCCATCCGAGTCTCCGGCATGGTTATCCTGCGAAGAATCGCGCGGGTGGTTGCGGGTGGTAATTCGCAAGGAAGCACCGGCCGGGCGAACCGTAGGACGAATAGGTTGGGCGGCGTTGCTATTGTCCATACGCCCATAGCTGCGGTTGTTGATGATGGTGGGCGTGGCGATCTCGTGGTAATCCAGCTGCCGGATCTGAGAAAACAGGCGGGACACGAAGCCCATAAACTTATTGACTTGCGTGACCAGGTGATGGATATCGGAGTGCTGATAATCGCAGTCGCACAGATCGTTACAGAAGCGCATGAGGTCGGTAGCCGCTACCCCGTCGATAAAGTGGGCCAGGTAGTTCAACATGTTCTCCTGGTTGCCGGCCAGTCGTACCTCGTTCCGGATCGTCCGGGCCAGCGCCATGAACCAGTTGAAGAGCAGAATGGGCTCACCCTGTGGCAATACCAGGCGGTAGGTGTCGAAGTGCTCGTTGATGTAGCGGATGCAGGCGTGGGACAAACTGAGCAGATCGGCGGATAATTGGTTACCCTGGTTGTTGCGGTGCTTGTCCTTAATCTTTCGGATGATCTCGAAATTGTCCCCCTCCGTGGCAAGTAATTGTTCCTTCCACTGGTGGTGGTGGTGCAGCAGCTGTTCGCTGACGTTGACGCGCACGACCGGAGGAATGAAATCCCGGTCCCGTTCGATACCCTGGTAGGTCTTGATGATGCGCGCCAGCGTCAGACCGTGCGTCATATTGTCCGCCCGCACCAGGTCAATGGCGGGTACGATCTCCAGATGCACCTTCGCGGCGGCGAAGGGTTGACGCAGGGGCACCTCCTCCGGGGCGGGACTACCGATACCGATCCGTTCGCCCGGCTGGATCCGAAGCACCACGTGCCAGGTATCCGCTTCGGAGAAATCGCGGCCGTACATGAGGTCCGACATCCTTCGCTGCAGTTCGGCGTTGTTTTCGGGGCCGACCACCAGGAGGTAGCCGGCGCGGGTAATGGCCAGGCAGCGCCGCACTTCCACCCTTTCGGGGGTGACGACCAGATCCAGCCCGCCGTAGTTCGCCGAGGACGGGAGCAACCCGTATTGGTGGTCGGTCAGCATCGCCGACTGGGTCAGGGCGATCTGCTCGTGGAGGTTCGACTCCTGCTGCTGAAAGTGGGATTTATTAATCTTCATGCCGTCCACCCAGTTGACCGGCCAGAATTCTCTCGTCTTCATAGTCTACGTTTTAGATTCCCAGACCCGTACCCGTTCGGCCAGGATTCGCTCGCCATCCCGGAGGTCGGTGGCCCGCAGCGGATCCTCCATGGGTAAATAATCGCGGTAACTTCCCCACCAACTGCGGGCCGGACGGTATAGCAGCCAACCGTAGAGGAAGTCGGATTTATTTTCGAAAGCAATCGCGATCTGCCGGGGAGAGCGACGTTGTACGTTATGCTGGTAGAGTAAATGATGAAAAGCCTGGCCGAGGGAGGTACGCCGCGGAATACTCAGATCGTAAGTGACCGTATCCGAATCCCCCTCCCGGAACGGGATCTCGAAGAAGATACGCAGGGCGTCGGCCGAGGGCTCGATGACCGGAGCATCCCGGTGTACGGGTAGCATCCAGGGCTCCCGGTACTTGATCACCACGGGTATCGCATTCCACCGCCGGTAGGCTTGGAATACGGCCGGGGGCACCAACAACAGCAGGGAGGCGCTGGCGGCGTAGGCCAGGGGGACATCGTCCGGCATTCCTGCCGGATCGCCGGGAAACACCAGGCCTTTGGCCAGCAGGGCGGACAGGAGGACCAGCGTCGCCAACGCCCAGAGCGCCGAAGCCTGGGGCAACTCCCACCGCCAGATAGCCTGGGCGTCAAGCTCCGATAAATGCTGCTTGTGCCAATACCACCAGGCAAAAAGGGCAAAAGCCAGAAAAAGCAGTAACTGCAGCCCTACTAAACCGATGTAGTCTCCCGGTCGACGGTACAGTAAACCCACGAGCGCGAACAGGGTAGCCGTCGCTACCGTACGCATGGCCAATCCGACCATTTTGCCGGTGAAGATCTTTTTGTCTCCCCGGGCCGCGTACATCCAGATGACGGCCAGGAGAAGCAATACGGCCAGGACAATGAAGATTGCTTCGTAGGTCATACGGAAGGCGTTAAGGTGGCCGTCAGACCCAGGCGCGAGGCCGGTATCCGATCGTCGGCCAGGCGGAAGGATTCCTCGGCGGGTTGGAGGGTGATTTGCAGCCGGACATCCACTTCGTAGGGCACCAGGCATTCGTGGAGAAGTTCGAGCATGGCCGTTCCCTGGCCGGCGGGCAGAAATTCCTCGCTGCGTTGCCGGCTCAGCGGACCGACGGTCACGACCAGGCCGGGAAGTTCTTCCTCCGGCCGGCCGTCGAGCGTGAAATCCAGGCCAAGGATGGTTCCGGCAGGGGCCGGTTCGCCCGGTTTGGAGGGGCCGGCTGACCGGCGGTAAGCCAACTGAACGGGAGCCAGTAGCAGGCTGCGATAGCAGAGCGCCATCAGTTCCAGATCGCCACTGATTCGGTGTGCCAGTGGCAGGACATAGCCCAGCAGGGGCAAACGGTCGGGATGAACGGCCGCGCAGCCCGGCCAAAGCTTTAGGAGCAGGTTCCGGTAAAGGGGGCTGGTGAAGGCGTCCGTAAGATTCCGTTCCTGTAGGGCCACCTTGATGGCTGTCGCACTAAGGACCTGTTCGAAGGGGAAAAAGAAGGCCCGGGCGGCTGCTTCCCGTGCCCGGGCGGCTTCACTCTCGGCCAGGCGGCTTTTCAATTTTTGCGTCGGGCCGTACGGTTCGGGCCGGTGAAAAAGGTGATAGGGAAGCTGGTCGTACATTCCCTCCCGGTGGGTACGGACCTCCAGCAGGTCACCCGACGGCTCCTCCTTCACCTTGGTGCCGGCGATGTCTTGTCGGTAATTCCGCGCGAAGGTGCTCGTGGCCCGGATACTCAGTTCCTCGGGCGAAAGCATGTCGGCGTTTACCAGCTCGGCCAACAGGAATTCCATTCGGGCCGGGTGCCGGCTCAGGACCTGTTCGATTTCGTTCAGCCGGGCCGCTTTCATACCGCCAGCTTTTCGGCGGCGATCACCCGGATGGGCAGTACGCCCGCGCTGTTCCGATTGAGTTGACGCTCGAGCGCCGACAGCCGGGCAGCAATTTCTCCGCTTTCCTTTCCCGCAACGTCCACGCTGACTTCGAGGATGCGCTCCACGCCGTGCTGCCCCCCGTCGCCGCGGGCGTAGGCTTTTCGGATGCGGACGCCCCCGGTAAGCAGTCTCCCCAGGTCGGCTTCACAGAAGGCCCGGATGTCTTCCCGGGTCACAATGCGTCCCCGGGATACGATGGCTTTTTTGTACGCGTACTTCCGCTCCTGGTAGGACAGGGGGGCCCGACCGCCGGCGGTGGTCGTGACCAGGTGCAGGCTCTTCCGATCGATTCCGGCGAAGCGGACCAGCTCCAGGGATTCGCCGGCCAGGATGTCGTTCGCCGCTTCGGCCCGGGTGCTGAGGTACACCACGTCGACGAAGCGGTCTTCGCTCAGTGGGCTGACGATCACGAAGGCCCGGCTACCTACCCCTTCCGGTTCCAGTTGAAGCTGTTGTTCCAGATCCTTGAGGTGCTGATTTAGCGCGGTAATTTTGCTCTGCAGGGCGTCCTTGCCGTAGGCGCTGAAGGCGGCGCTTTCCTCGCGCAGGAGATCGAGCAGCTGGTAAAGCATGCGTCCGGCATCGCGGTGCTCGAACTTGCCCAGATCGCGCTGGCGCACGCTGTACTGACCGGCCTGGTAGCGGCGGATATTGGTCAGCGGGACTTCGTCGTAGGCCAAGCCGCGGCGACTTCTGACCGCCAGGATGTCAAAATAATAGTGGTCGGTATCCAGGGGAATAATATTCACCTGGTCACGAAGTCGCCCGGCGACTTCGTGGGGACGCAGATTCGCTACGGTCACGGGGTTCACGACGCAGGTGGTGGCCTGTAATTCCCGGCTGCTCATTTGGGTGGGAAAAACCACCCGGATCCAGACGAGCTTGCGATCCAGTACCACTAGCTTCTCCGGCGCGTAATGGGTTTCGAATTCCGGTGGGTAGAAGGCGGTCAGCGACGAAAGCTCGAGCTCGGCGCGCGGCGCGGCAAAACCTTCCACGGTGACGAGATGGTCGGCGTAGAAACTACTGATCTCCGCTACTTCACGGGGGTAGCGCCGGTATTCGCTCTCTAGAAACCTGTCCGCCGTGGCCGCGCCGTTACGCGATCGTTGAAGGTCGCTTTCACCGGCCACCCGCAGCGGGTGGCCGCCGCAACTCCATTCGGCTTGCCGCAGCCACTCCAGGTTTTCGTCCAGGTGCAGGGCGTTCATCCAATTGAAGTAGAAGCGCAAATTGGATAGGGTGGATACGCTCCGATCCAGGTCCAGGCCAATGTACAGGGTACTGCCCCGTTCCGCCAGTCCCCCCTTCCCGGCAGCGATTTTTTCCCGCCCCTGTTTTTCGCTAATCGCCCACAGGGTCGACCCGCCCGCCTCCAGACAGGCGATACGTCCGTTGACCACCGGCGTCGGGCCGAGGGGCCGAAAATAGACCTCTTCCTTTTGCCCCTTGCGGTCGATCGAGGTGTACAGCTGAAGATCGGGCGTTACCGTTTCGGTTCCCTTTAGCGCCCGCACGAAGGCTATGGCGTGGGCGGGCCGCGGCCCCGTGCTGACTTCCGGGGCGAGCTGCTCGAGCATGCGCTCCATGATGCGGGTTTCGGACTCGGCGAGCATGCGCTCCAGTCGCGCTACTTCTCCACTGCATGCTTCGACGAGGAGGCGG
This sequence comes from Neolewinella xylanilytica, assembly GCF_002934605.1. GTDB lineage: Bacteria > Bacteroidota > Bacteroidia > Chitinophagales > Saprospiraceae > Neolewinella > Neolewinella xylanilytica. The sequence goes on along the minus strand of NZ_PTJC01000005.1, from coordinate 2,227,465 downwards.
ACCAGCGGGTCAAAAGCCTGCAGATCCATGTCCGACTCCTGGTAGCCCCAGTGGCGGGCGGCGGCGCGCAGGATGCGGTTCCTGATTTGTTCTTGTCCGTCCATCACCGATCGTTTGTTTGCTCGATGGCCACCGGACTGAAGTACAGCTGGAAGGGCGGGGGCGAGAAGGCCGTATTGGTCTGTAACAGCCTCCCGGAAACCTGCATCTCGATGCGTTTTTTAAGGGAAAGCATACGCCGGCCCCGGTAGGACGGGAGCGGACTGTTGAATACCCGGAAATTTACCTTCAGGGTGGCCGGATCCAGGCGGGGCTCCCGCTCCGTGATCATCGTACGGATGCTCTGCTCCAGCTGGTGGCGACGATTTTCCAGCTTGGCTCCCGACTCGAAATCGTACTCCCAGAAAGCACAACCGAAGGCGGGATCGGCCCGGAGGCTGCCGAAGTGAGAGATCAGCATCAGTAAAATGTGCTGCCGTACCGATTCGTGGAGATCGACGGTGGGTGCGCGGCCACCGGGGCGCATCAAAGCGGTAAAATCGGTCGGGAGAGCGTAGTTCTTCATGGGGCTTAGTTCAGTTTGACCATGGGGGCGGTAACGGTGACCGTGGCGTCCCCACTAAGGGTCGTATTCGCACTGCTGAACTCGGCGCTCAACCCACCGGATGCCGCTACGCTCATCTGTGCACTGAGGTTGATGTTCTGACCGGTGGCGTCCAGGTTCGCGTTCGTCGTGAGGCTGAGGTCCTGGCCTGCGGACACGGAGAATCCCTGTCCGGCACTTAGGTCGGCGGCCTGGCCGGCGGAGACCGTGATGTTTTCCTCCGCGGTGATCGTGATATTTTTTCCGGTGAGGTTGAGATCTCCCGCCGTCATGATGTCGATGGAGGTATCGCCCTGGAGACTGAGTCGTATGAAATTCATCCCGTTCTCGATCGTAATGCTTTCCTCACCGTCCGCGTCGGAGAGAATGACCTGGTTTCCGCTGCGGGTACGGATGATCTTGGAATTGTTGCTGGGGTCGGCGGCGTTGGCCGGTTTGACGCTGCCGTGGTAGACGCTGCCGAGTACGACCGGCCGGTCGGGGTTGTTGTATTCGAAACCTACCATGACCTGATCGCCGGTCTCGGGCACGAAGTACGCGCCGTGCCCCCCGCCGGCACCCGCGGCGGCGACCCGTAACCACGGCGTTTGCTCGCCGGATTCCTTTTGCCAGGCGAAGGTGACCCGCACGCGACCCAGTTGCTCCGGATCCTGGTTGTCGGTGACCTCGGCGGGTTGGGTCTCCGCGGCGGGCGGAGCAATGTTGTGGTCGCTGATGGGCGGCACCTCCAGGTTGGCCGGTATCCCCTGAAAGGTATTGTGGTAGTTGCCCATCCCGTCGCAGTGGTGGGTGATGCGCAACAGGCGGAAGCTGCCGTAATCGTCGGCACTTTCGGACGCATTTCCGTTGAAGTTGCCGGGTACCGTGCGGACGTTGACGACCTGACCGACCTGCAGATCCAGGCGGGAGCTTTCCGCGAACAGATTAATGAGGTTGGCGGATTGGCCGCCCCGCCGTCGCTCGGCAAAATGCTCCAGGTGCACTTTATCCGGAGCGGTGAAGGGTTCGGCGAAGACCGGCGCATGCTGGAAAAGCCCGACCGAGGTGTCGAAGACCAGTTGGCTGAAATCGTCCAGTTCGCGCACCTTGGCGCGCTCGGCCGAAACATCGAAGTGCTGGTCACCTACGTAATCGTAGCCCAAGAGCTTGAAATTGGCCGGGACGACGTCGGCCGTTACTTCCATCCCGCTGAGATCCTTTCCGAAAAGCAATTCCGATTCCTCGCCCTCGGCGGGGGCGCCGAAGCGGGCGGTTTCGCCGTCGTAGTAAAACCATTCCCCGTGGGTGGCGGTGAGCCGGCGGAGAAAACGGTAGGCTGTCTCGCGGTACTGGGTAACGTACGGTAAGGGTTCGGTATACCGCACGTCTACCTTCGTCGCGAGATCGGGAAAATCACCGGTTACCGTCTGGATAACATCCGCCAGCGATTGCTCGGAAAAGGAGCGGTTGTGCGGTCCGTCGTCTAGTAGGCGGGTCGGACTGAAGCCCTGTAACACGAGTTGAATGACCGAGCTGGCCTGCTTGCTGAGTTTGACGTTGGTGATGATGCCCTTGAAAGTGAGCTGACCGTTACCGGCGCGAATACCGGCGCGGAGCTGGATGGTGATCGGCTTACCGACGTACGTTCTTCCCAGTTCCATCAGGGCGCCCGACCGTTCCCGGTAAGGACAAACGATCGAAAACGAATGGTGATCGTTCCAGGGCTGTTCCAGGGTCAATACCGAAATCGGCCCCAGGGGGGTTCCGTCGATTACGATATCCGGTACGGCCTTGCCCGCCATGAGAAAATGATTGGGTAATGGAAAAGAGGAGACCGGAGGCCATCAGCGAATGCCGGGCCTCCGGAATGAGATTTAGCTAACCCAGGTCTTCTTGAGCTCGCTCTCCTGCATCTTCATGGTCTCGGCGGAGACGGTGAAGTGCTCGACCATCGGCTGGTCTACCTCCCCGTTCAGGACGTTGAAGGTTTCGCCGTGCTCGACGATGTAGGCGTTCTCGAACGACAGCACCTTTGCGGGCGTGGGGTCGTTGCGCTTGTAGAACTCGATCTCGCCGTTCTTCTGGGCGAAGGCATTGATCATCCAGTCGAATAAGGTGATATCGGAAGATGACTTAATGGTGAGACTGATCTTACCGCCGTGGACGCCGGTCGCCGGCATGCCGGACTTATCCGTCTCGCGATCCATCTGGTAGCTGCACTGCAGCACTTCCACCGGCTCGCCGCCGTCTAACTTTAACTTTGCTTCAAACATGGTGTAATGAATTAAAGGGTGAATTGAATCGGCCGTCCCCTACCCTCCCGGGGCGGGACGAAACCGGTTATAGTCTTGCCTGCTCAGGCTACGTTGCTATCCCAGTCGGGCGGGGAATTCGGGTCGTCGCCGCTCTTGCCTTCCAGGTTGATCACGAAATTGCGGGCGGGAAAGAAGGGGGTGGCGTGGACCTTTACCCACACCCGGTCCTTTTGATTCGGATCCCGTTTGATTTCCACCTTCCCGTATTTTTCCAGGATGCCGTTCTTCTGGCAGTTGAAGAAGAATTTGGCTACTTCGCGGTGAATATTCATCTCCGCGTTGGTGCTGATGTTGACGAACAGCATTCGGTTGAGGTAGTCCATCAGGCTCTTGGTGAGCCAGTCGAAGGTGCGCACCACCGAGTACGTCTGCATACCGAGGTTATCGCCGTTGAAGAGGGTGCGCTGACTGAAGGCCTGCACCTGTCCGTATTCGTAGGCCATAGGCACGAGGCCCATTTCCCCGAGGTCCGAAAGCTCGTTGGCGCGGGTGACGAAACGGGTACCTTCCACCCCGCGCAGCACGCCGAATTTCTTACCGGCGGATACCTGGGCGATGTTGTTGGCGTACATCCTTCCGGCAAGGGCGGTGGAGGGCGGGATATACAGCGGGTCGGATTCGCCGACATCCTCGTTGGCCGGCCGGCCCACCAGCCAGTTACAGGTCATCATCACGTTGCCCTTATGCTCGTCGGCGCCAGTGTATTTACCGGCTTCCCAGAGTTTCATGACCTGATCGGGATTCGCCAGGTCGCGGAAGTCGGTCAGTAGCATCGCTTTCGCCTCCTGGGCCGTCCGCGCCCATTCGTCGATGACGGCTTTGGAACCGAGGAAACCGGGTACGACCACCAGACCGTAGCTGTTCATCAGGTCGAGCCGGTCAAATTTCTGCTGGAGTTCGTCACCGATCGCCTTCAGGAAAATGGGGTTATCCAGGTCGTTCAGTTTCTCCAGCGGAGCATTGACGAGGGTGAGGTTCTTGACCGGCTTATCGCCCGCGGCGTTGCGGTAAAAGTTGGCCACCGACCGGTAATTCGTTTCCAGCTTCGCGATCCGGCCGAGCGTCTTTTTCAGGTTCTGCTTGAGCAGCGCGTCCGCCGCCTCGTGGCGGGCGTTGCTCTGCTCGATCATTTCGCCGACGTTCTCCACTTCCGTGATCAGGGCGATCCAGTCCGCGAGGCGTTGACGGAGCTGCTGCCGTTCCCGTTTGTTGCTTTCCTCTTCAAGGAAGATGTCCTTCAGGATCGAATCGGGCTCCATGTTTTCGGCGCCGTCGACGCTGCCGGCGACCAGATCGAAGCCGCCGTATTCCTCCAGTGAGTCGACCGCGTGGGCCACCGCCTCGGCGGGTACCGCGTCGGTACGGGTAGCCGTCTTTTCGGCCGGGGCGCCGGTTGCCGCGCTCTGTAATTCTTCCTGTGCCATGGTGCTTGTATTGTGCTTCAGTGTTAAGTACTCGGTTTATGCTTCGTCTTCCAGTTCCTGCAACATGGAGCGCAGTACGGTGAGGTAGGCTTCCTTCTTTTCGGGGTCGCTCAGGACGCGTTGCAACACCTTGTTGTTCTGCAGGCGGGTGGCGAAGGTGGAATAGTTCGCGCGCTGCTGGCTGGTCTTCCCAAGAAATTCGCTCTGCCGGAGCAGGGCCTTTTCCCCGAAGTCGCCGAGATTGGTGAAGTGAAGTTCCTCGTTGATGGAGGCCCCTTCCGCGTCGTTGAATTCCATCTTTACGCTCGGCTGGAAGTGCTCGAAGACGTCCTCGATCGTTTCCAGCTCGTAGGTCATCTCCGGGCGGGTGGCCGGCTTGTCGGTCAGGTCGGCGGTGAGGATGGTCCGGTTCTTGGGAATGTCGGCCATCGCTTCGTTGGCGGCGTCGACGGTTTCGTAGATGAAGCCGTTCTTACGTAAGTCTTGGTTGGAGGTGAAGTCTGCCATGTGTGTGGTTTATTGAATGTTGAATCGGGCCTCCCCCGCTTCGTCGAGGTCGATGCGCAACTGCTGCCCGTCGGCGAGCTCGCCGGAGATGATGAGCCGCGAGATGGGCTTCTGTAGATCGTTCAGGATGACGCGGCGCAGCGGCCGGGCGCCGAAGCGGGGCGAGAAGCCCAGCATGGCGTAGTGCCGTTCCGCTTCCGGCGTCATTTGCAGGTCTATTCCCTTCATTCGCAAACTGTTACCGAGTTTGCGGGCCTGGATGCGGAAAATTTTTACAATGTTCTTTTCCGTGATCGGGCCGAAGGGGATGATCTCCGTCAGCCGGCCCAGGAATTCGTCCTTGAAGTGCCGGCTCATGTGCTCGGTCAACTGGGCCGAGGTCGGGATGTCGCCGCGCTCGAAGCTGTCCACGATGTACTCGTGGCCGATATTGGAGGTGAACAGGATGATGGCGTTGGTGAAGTCCCCCACCTTCCCCTGCTTGTCCGTCAGCTTGCCGTCGTCCAGCACCTGCAGGAAGACCTTGAAGACCTCCGGGTGGGCCTTTTCGATCTCATCGAACAGCACCACCGAATAGGGCTGCCGGCGGATACGGTTCACCAGTATGCCGCCCTCCTCGTAGCCGACGTAACCCGGAGGTGCGCCGGTCAGCGTATCGGCCGCGTGCTGCTGGGTGTACTCCGACATGTCGAAGCGGATCAGGGCCGATTCGTCGTTGAATAGGAAATCGGCCAGGGCTTTGGCCAGTTCCGTCTTTCCGGTACCGGTGGGTCCCAGGAAAAAGAAACTCCCGACGGGGCGACCGGCGTCGGCGATTCCGGCCCGGCTCACCTTCACGGCGCTGACCACCGACTGGATGGCCTGGTCCTGCCCGATCACCCGCTCGCCCAGGCGCTGGGCCATGGTGTCGAGTTTCTGTTTTTCGTCCGACTGGATTTTGCCGATCGGGATGCCCTTGGCGTAGGCGACCAGGGCGGCCACGTCCCCGCTGAGGATGCTGTCTTTGTCCGACTCGGCGTGCCCGTCAAGGGAGTCCAGCAAGCGGTGGAGGTAGGCAATCAGGTCTTCCGAACGCTCCATCCCCCCTACGTCCAGCAGGTCTGGCACCTTACCCAGCAGGATCGGCGAAACGGCATCGCGCAATTCACTCTCGAACCACTTGAGTTCGGCCAGGTACAGATCGGGATCCTGTTCAGTTCCGGTTTCGGTCAGCTCGGTGAGTCGCTGGCGGTAACGGGCTACCTCATCACCGCTTGTCTCGACCATCATACGTACGGCCGCGGCGGTCCGATCGATCAGGTCGATGGCGGCGTCGGGAAGCTGCCGGTCCTTGAGGTAGCGGGTGGCCAGGTGGACGGCCTCGCGCAGCGCGCCGGGGGTGAGGGTAAGCTGGTGGTGCTCCCCGTAAGCGGGGGCCAGGGCCTGGAGCATCCGGACGGCCTTCTCCTCATCGGGCTCCTCCACCTCGATGGTGTCAAAGCGGCGCTTGAACGCATCGTCCTTTTCGATGTATTTCCGGTACTCGGCGTGGGTGGTGGCCCCGATAACGGTCAGTTCGCCGCGGGCCAGTTCCGGCTTCAGTAAGTTGGCCGCGCCCCCCGCCCCGCCCTGGGGGTCGAGGAGGATGTGGATTTCATCAATGAAGAGGATGGTTCCCGGACGCGCCTTGATTTCGGCGAGGATGGACTTGAGCCGTTCTTCGATCTCCCCCTTATAGGCCGCGCCCGCGATCAGGGAACCCGTGTCCAGCTCCCAAAGCGTGGCCTCCCGGAGGCGCTCCGGTACTTCGCCCGCTACGATAAGTCGGGCGAAGCCTTCGACCAGGGCGGTTTTACCTACCCCGGGCTCCCCGACGATGATGGCGTTCGGCTTGGTGCGCCGCCCCAGTATCTCGGCGATCTTGCGAATCTCCCGGTTCCGGCCGATAATGGGATCGATCTTGCCCGCCCGGGCGGCGGCGGTCTTGTCGGTACAGAATCGCTCCAGCTGCTTGCCCTTGCCGCCGGCCGCCACGCCGTTGCCGCTAGCGACGCCGTTGCGGGCCGACTTCTCTACCGGCTGGTTGGCTACCTCGGCCACGTAATTGGCCAGCAGTTGCTGCTCGGTCAGGGGGAACGACTTGAGTTCCTCGGCGGTAAACCCGACGCCGGGTTTGCACAGGGCAGCCAGGACGCAGGCGCTGTCGACCCGGTCCAGGGAAAGCTTGAGGCGAACGATATCCGCCGTGCTCAGTACCCGCTCGACCGCGTCGTCGGGGGTGGGCTCGGTCGCCGGGCGGGCGCTTTTCGGATACCGACGCAGGCGCACCTCCGCCCATTCCCGCAGGCGGTTGAGATCGACGTCCATGGTGCGCAGCATACTCGACAGGCCGACATCGTCGTGGAGGACCGCCTTCAGCAGGTGCGGCGGGCCGTACTGACTGCCCCGGTATTCCCGGGCAATGGCGGCGGCAATGCGGTTAGCCTCGCGCAGATCGGTGGTGTAATTCCCGAGAGTGAGCAATTTAAATTTTGATTAAAGGTGATCGATTGACCCTTTATGCTGCACCCGACGGAGAGGTTACTATAAAATTTGAAAAAGGTGGTAACTTTTTTGATGGACCCTGAATAGACCTACGTAGGCTCCCTCCATCCGAGGCGGTACTCCTTCACCCATTCACCCCCGGTGCTACCGGTCTAATTAAGCGCCTTGTCCACCAACCCGCACAGCAACGCCGCCGTCCGCCGCTTACGGCAGGTACAGCGCCTGTATACCGAGTCGGTTACCACGGAAGCCGGAAGGCTGATGCTCTGGATCGCCGGGCCGGAGGAGAAACCCATGATCGAGGCCTTCGTCCTGACGGAAGATTCCGCCGGGGCGGTGACCCGCGACCTCTTCCTGACCTTCGTTCAGGGTAATCCCGATACGTCGGACTACCTCGCCAACCTGGACGCGGAATTTCGCCTCCAACTGGAAAGCGCGCGCGATACCCTGCTCGGGCAGGGAGTGCCCTTCGAGCCGTATCTGACACCCCTGCGCTCCGGCGGACTGACCGGCTTTCTCCGCCGCATTCATTCGTTTGCCGGCACGCTCACCCATCACCGGGGACGAACCGTCGTCTTCCTCAACCCGGCGCAAGGTCGCCCCTCCGACTCCCTGGCTACTACCCTGCAGCAGCTGCTGGTCTCCGGGCTCCCTGCGGGCCTAGACGTCATGGTCTGCGACACCGAAGACGGGCCGCTCGGACGCCGCTTCACCGGCCGGGAAGATTGGCATGTCCGCACCCTGCGACCGGAGCTGCATATGGACCAACTCGCCCGGGAACTGGCGGCCGAGGGGGACCCCGAAGACCCGGCGGTCCGCTTTCGCACCCTGTTCTTGGAAATGAGTCAATCCGGAAGTCGGGGCGCCTTCGACAGCATGCGGGAGCAGGGGGAAGCGGCCCGGCAACTCGCCCAGCAACAGATCGGCTGGGAGCACCTGGTCGCCACCGTTCTGGCCGCCCAGGGGGCCCACCTGCTTCCCCACGCAGACCGGCGTAAAGAAGCCGTTTCCCTCTTCCGGCAGGCCCGCGAGGCCGCGCAACTGGCTATCGACGTAGGCAATCCCGCGGGTCGGGCCGTCCTGCTCCAGTGCCTGAACTTCGAGGCGGCGGGCTTACTGCACGCCAAGGAATACCCCGCCGCCGCGGCAACTTACGAGGAAGCCGCCGCCCGGGCGGACCGGGAAGACGAAGCCTTCCAGCGCATGGAGGCTTACCGGCTGGCGGCCTGGTGTTTTGATCGCGGCGGAGCGCAGGAACAAGCCTGGCAATGTAACCTCGATGCCCTGCAAACAGCCGAAACCATCTCCCCCGACCTGCTTCGTGGATCCACCCTGCCGTACGTCGGCCAGGCCCTGCTCGAAGGCGTCGAGCGGATGAACCGGCACGATGCCATCCGCGACATCCGCCACCGGATGGAACGGCTGGTGGGTGCCGACTGGGAGGAGTTGATCGAACGCGCCCAAACCCCCGCTACGCCATGATCGCCGCCAAGATGATGGACATGGTGATGGGCGTGGACATCCACATCGTACAGCCACCGGGACCGGTGCCGCCCATCCCGTTCCCCCACCCCTTCATCGGTATGGTCATGGACCCGATGGAGTTCCTGCCCTTCATCGGCGCTTCCACCTGGGTCAACGGCATGCCCCGGGCGCAGGCGGGCAACGAAGCGAAGGGAGTTCCACCCCACATACCGCTGGGCGGCACCTTTATCAAGCCGGTAGACAGCGAGGGGGAGATCTTCATGGGCAGTGCTACCGTAGTGGTGGAGGACGAGCCCTTTAGCCGGATGTCCTCGCCGGTGTTGAGCTGCTCCTGTATCGGCATGCCGAGTCCGCCACGGCCGAAGGGGAAGGCGAAAGCCGGGTTGAAATTGCCCACCTCCGTGCTGATCGCCATTCCGGGCGGTCAACTGGTGATGGTGGGGGGACCGCCGACCATTTCGATGATGGCCATCGGGATGAAGCTGGGCATGGCGGCCGGGGGGAAGTTCTTCAATAGATTCGTGAAGAACTCCGGGGCGTATAAAAAACTGTGCGCCAAAATTCACGACGCGGCGAGCCTGGTGACCCGGCACCTGCCGGAGAACCTGCGCAATAAGATCCACCGGAATATCTGTAGCGTCATCGGGCACCCGGTGGACGTCGGGACCGGGAAGGTGTTTACCGATCGCGTGGACTTCGAGTTACCGGGGCCGATCCCGCTGGTATGGGAACGGATCTGGTATTCGACTTCCGGGCACGCGGGCGCGCTGGGCCACGGCTGGCACCATAACTACGACTTGGAGTTAAGCCGAGAGGAGGAAACGCTGGAACTGCGGCTGCCCGACGGGCGCAACGCCTTTGTGGACTATTTCTTCCCCGGCGAGGAGATGTACTTGCGACAGGAAAAATTGCGGTTTACGCGCGACGACACCCACTTCATCGTCACCGACGAGCACTACACCGCGCACTACTTCCGGATCGACGACCTGACGGTCAATGCTTCCGCGAAGTTGGATTGTATCCTGCGCCCCGGCGCCCCGAAAATTACGTTTGCCTACGACGGTCGGGGCTGCTTGCGGGAGATCGTTGACAGCGCCGGTCGGCGTCTTACCGTACTGACGGATGCCCGGGGAAGAATTACGGCCATAGAAGCCCCCCACCCCCAACCGGGTGACAACGGCGCTAAGGTGACACTGGTCCGCTACCGTTACGATGCGGCCGGCGACCTGGTGGAAAGCACCGACGCGGTGGGCGGAAGCTTCCGGTACACCTACCGGGATCACCTGCTGACCCGCGAGACGAACCGCAACGAGCTCTCCTTCTACTTCGAATATACGGGGAAGGGGCAGGAGGCGTGCTGCGTGCATACCTGGGGCGACGGCGGCATCCACGACAATACGGTCACCTACGACACCGAAAACAGGGTGACGCGGGTGGTGAATAGCCTCGGGCAAGTGACGCTGTACCACTATAACGAAGACGGACTGGTGTGGAAGACCGTGGACCCGCTGGGCCACGAGCGGCTGAGCCTGTACGGCGAGGCCTGCGAACTGCTGCGGGAGGTGGACGAACTCGGCCGGGTGACGAGCTACGTCTACGACGCGCTGGGCCACCGGAGCGAGATTACCTACCCCGATGGCAGCCGGATCAAGCTAACGCGAAAGGACCACCTGCTGGCGGCCGCGAAGGACCAGGTCGGGGGCAGCTGGAGCTGGGTGTACGACGAGCTGCATCGCCTGGTCGCCCGGACGGATCCGACCGGGGCCACCACCGCCTACGGCTATTCCGGCCCCAACCTGACCGCGATCGTCGATCCGGCGGGTAATCGGACCGTGCTCGCCTACGACAAAGAATACAATCTAACACGGCTGAGCACGGCCGACGGTGCCAGCAGCGAATGGCGCTACGATCGCCTGGGGCGGGTAACGGCGGCCACGGACGCCCGGGGCAACGTACGGAACCGCAAGCTGAATTTGCTCGGTAATACCCTGAAGGTGCGGGAACCGGACGGCAACGTACGGGTGCTCGACTACGACGGCGAGGAAAACATCGTGCGTGCTAAAGACCGGCAGTACGACGTGGCCTTCGAGTACGTCGGCATGAACCGGCTGGCGGCGCGCATCGAGGCGGGGACGCGGGTGGCCTTCCGGTACAATACGGAGGAAGAGCTGGTGGCCATTGAGAACGAGCATGGTTCGGTCTACACCTTCGGGCTGGACGACTGCGGGCGGGTGGTCAGGGAATCCGGATTCGACCGGCTGACGCGTACCTACGTGCGGGACGCGGCCGGACAGGTAGTGCGCGTGCGGCGGCCCGGCGACCGGGAAACGGACTACGCCTACGACCGGGTAGGCCGCGTAACGGAGGTCAACCACTGGGACGGCAGCGCGGAACGCTACACCTACCGGGCCGACGGGGAACTGACGGCGGCGGTCAACGGGGCGATCCGGGTAAGCTTCGAGCGGGATCGTGTGGGGCGGGTACTCACCGAGCGGCAGGGCGGCTTCGTAGTGACTTCTAAGTACGACAAGCTGGGTAATCGGGTAGGATTGACGTCCAGTCTGGGCGCGGACGTAGCCATCCGAAGGAACAAGATGGGGGACGTGGAGGAAGTGATCAGTCAGACGGGCAAGGCCGACCCCTGGGCGGTGCAATTCGAGCGGGACATGCTGGGTCTGGAACTGGAGCGGAGCTTACCGGGCGGCGTACGGAGCAGGTGGCAGCGCGACCGGCTGGGGCGACCGGCCAAGCAGATCACTACGGTGGGCGGGGAGCGGGAGCGCAGCAGAACCTATCAGTGGGGAGTGAACGACCGGCTGCAGTCGATCGTGGACTCCGCGAAAGGTCGCTTCGAGTTCGAGCACGACGTCTTCGGGAACCTGGCGGCGGCCACCTACCCGGACGGCAGTCGGGAGCTGCGGATGCCGGACGCGGTGGGAAATCTATTTAAGACCGGTAATCGTGGGGATCGGAAATACGGTCCGGCGGGGCAGCTGCTGGAGGCGGACGGCACGACTTTCCGATACGATCCGGAAGGGAATTTGATCAGCAAGACCCGAAGCAACGGCGAGCGCTGGGCTTACGAATGGAACGCGGCGGGGATGCTGGCGCGGGTAGTGCGCCCGGATGGCCGCGTGGTCACCTTCACCTACGACGCCCTGGGCCGCCGGATTGCGAAACGCTACGGCCGGCACCTTACCCGCTGGGTGTGGGACGGCAACGTGATGCTGCACGAGTGGCGGGAAGAGGCACCGCCTACGCCCATTGCTACGCGGCAGCAAGACCCCGGCGGGGAAGACCGTGGTAAACGGATTACCATCCGCCGGCGCGACGAGCAACTTCGCACTTCCCCCGGTCAGGCGCCCCCCTCCGCCAATGGGAACGGTCACGCTAAGCCGGTTGCAGTCGACGAGCCCGCCGAAACCATCACGGCCGTCGCCGGCGACCTCACCACCTGGCTCTTCGAACCGGAGAGCTTTTCCCCCCTGGCCAAGCTCACCCCTACCCAGGATTACGGCATCGTAACCGATCACCTCGGCACGCCCCTGAGTATGTACTCGCAGGCAGGCACGAAAAGCTGGGAACTGGAGTTGTCGATTTACGGTGATACCCGTACTTTAGATGGCTGGCGCGGGGAATGCCCCTTCCGCTACCCCGGGCAGTACGAGGACGTGGAGACGGGCTTGTACTATAATCGGTTTCGGTATTTTGATCCTGAGGTGGGGGGGTATGTTAGTCAGGATCCTATACGTTTGGCCTCCAATACATTCAATTTAATTGCCTACGTACCTGATACTAATTCCTGGACGGATGTTTTTGGATTGTCTTTCGGAAGTGGAAAAGGTCAGCATTCCGCTTCAGTGACAGTTTTTGATCAAAGTGATAATATTCTACACCAAGAGGATTTAGTTAGTGGAAATATGACCCCTGAAGAAAAGGCCCTAGGATTTCCTCAAAGTACATTAGCTACACATACAGAAAACAGGGCTGTCAGAAATATTCCGCTTGAGCCTGGTCACCGAATGGAGATTATTGGACAGTACCCACCTTGCAACTCATGCCAAGGAGCTATGAGGAGAGCATCTTCTGGGGGAAGAACAGTCGAGTATCTGTGGGTTGAGGATGGTATTCCTCGGCGTATGACTTACGAGGATGGAAAGAAAATAAAATCTAAATGTCACTAGTGAAAACTCCAGAATTTTCTTTTACAGCGTATAATATTCAAGCTTCTGATATCGAAGAGGACGAGTATTATTTGATATCATATGCAGACGATGGAGTAGATCCTGAGAATTATATCATCATTCAATGTGCATATACGTTTGATGATATGGACAAAAAACAAGGTATTGATAGCGCATATTTTGAATCCTCATTTGTCCAAATTAAAGGATATTTCGTAATTGACCAATGGGTGACACGCCAAATGTCAACAGAAATTACCATAACGAGCAAATCTACTATGAAAATGTATAAATTTATAATTGAACATAATTTTGAGTCTTTACCTTCAAACTATGAAGAAGTCGTAAAACAAATTTTAGCTAATAACCAATAATTTTTACTTCACTCTTTAAGATTCTGGCTTGATGGCAGATTAAATAAGCATTTGTTTTAACGAATGCCTCTAGAAGGGTTGGTAACTTATAGTGACCCCACATCGCACGATTTTCTTTGCTACATCAAAATTAACGGTGTCAAATTTGAAGTTATCTGTGTGCAAAACACGAAATGAAGGCCTTCATCCCACGCAGCTTATCCGGCCACCTCGAAGAGTTGAGAAGATTCTTCCCAGTAATCAGCCTCACCGGTCCCCGCCAATCTGGCAAGACCACCTTGCTCAAGCAACTCTTTCCAGATTACCGCTACGTCTCCTTCGAAGACATTCCCAACCGGGAATCCTTCGAGGAGGACCCCCTCTCCTTTCTCCGGCGCTACGACCGCCAAGTAATCTTTGACGAAGCCCAGCGGGTACCCGACCTCTTCTCCTACCTCCAGACCCATGTTGATAAGATCGGGAGCCCGGCCGCTACGTCTTGTCCGGATCCCAAAACTTCCTGCTCTGCGAGCGCATTACGCAATCGCTGGCCGGTCGGGTCGGCGTGGCTCGGTTACGGCCCCTCGACTTTGCCGAACTCAGTGCAGCCGATTTGCTGCCGCCTACTCCACCCGATGCCATAGTCAGAGGATTCTATCCCGAGCTTTACCAGACCGACCTACCCTCCGCCTTTTTCTATCCAAGTTACGTAAGTACCTACCTCGAGCGCGACGTCACGCCGCTGGTCCGTAGCGCCAACATGGGCGATTTCCGGCGGCTAATGGCTCTCTGTGCCGCTTCCGTGGGCCAAACGCTGAACTACAGCACCTTCGCCAAGCGCTTACAGCTTTCCGTTCCCACCGTGAAAACCTGGCTGCATTACCTTGAGGGGAGCTACGTCATCTTCACTGTCGGTCCCTACTTCGAGAACTTCGGCAAGCGACTGGTGAAGTCCCCGAAATTATACTTCACCGACACCGGACTGGCCGCCTATCTTTTGCAACTGGGCGACGGGGCGCAGGTACAAGCTTTCGAAGGGTACGGCGCGCTCTTCGAAAACCTAATCGTAGCTAATCTCCGTAAAAGTCGCTTCAACGCCGGCAACCAGCACCCGCTGTATTTCTACCGCGATAATCATCAGTTGGAAGTCGAACTCCTCGAACCAACCGGCACTGAAATCATCCTTACGGAAATCAAAGCGACCTCCACATACCGGCATCGGTTGCGGACAAATTTGGACAAGGTGGCTACCCTGGTCAATAAGTCTGTTCGTAAGCGAGTCATCTACGGCGGGGCGGAAAGCATGAGCGTCGGGGACGTGGAATGTGTGAGCTGGCGGGAGGGGGTGCAATAGCCCGAATGAGGGGAAGGGCTCAGTCAGCCCGTATCGCCTGAGTGCCGTCGCAGACTTCGCGATCTGTTGTCCATTAATAGTTGGTAGCTGTACCCGTTGACTATAGGCTCAGGGTTACTTTCGACTTTCGTGGGATATAAATGGATAAACTTCGAATTGTGGAAAAGCAGAAGCTACAGCGAATCCTAGATAAATACCCCGGCGCCTTCATCACGGATTCCGGCATTCGCTCGGTCGCCATCCAGGCACAATTCGTCCAGGCTCGTCCGAAACAATATCCGAAAACCCTCCGGCAGGCGGTCCAGGCCTTTGACCTTGATGAAAAGAAGTTGACCGACGACAATTACCTAAAAACCCTGTACAAAGGTCGGGAAGCGTGGCTGCACCAGACCATTCGCGAAACGGCCCGCAAGCAGCAAGGATTCTATCACGTGGCGGGGCACGCTATCGATGTGTCCGTACGGCGGTTGAGTCTGGAGCAGAAGCGCCGGTTACAGAAGGAATTAGCGGCCGAAGGGTATAGTCTGATCATGGAACGCGTCCGGGGGATGCAGGCGAAGTACTACGTATCCATCGAACGGGCAAATGTATTTCACGTGCAATCCGGTACGAGATAGCGCATCGGCAGCTGGTGAGTGAAGTTACTTATGGGCTATTTGTGCATTAATCCTTAAAAGCCTGAATGATCACGCAAAAGCTAGTTGTAGGCCACATGATCGATCTAGTTGGATGCTTCACGGAGGAGTATTTCATTCGAGGACTGAACGCAAGCCAGATTGTAAAGGAACTTGGGCTACCCGATCGGTACCAGCAGCTGAAAATGTACGTTGCGATGGCCATCCATCTTCCCAGTATTTGCGATTTCGAACTGGGCGGTTGGGCTGAATTTTCCACGGATAACTTTTTCAATTATGACAAGCAAGGCCGGGGATCAAAATGGGATGCTAAAAAATTTGAAAAGGTCTACCAGGGTAAGCGGATGCCGATATCCATTAACACCGCAAAGCAAGCGTGGAGGGACGGCATGAATCACGAAAAGCTCGTGAAGGTGCTATTCGACACAGACCACCGGGATCAAGACAAGTATCGGGCTGGTGGTCGCGCCTCCCAAATAATCGTTACCCGTCCCATCAAGTGTTTAATCGCTAAGCAATTATCCCCCACAGAACGCTTCACGGGGGTATGGTAAGGACCACGCTGTTTTTGAGTTAATTGAAATATACCATCGTTCGATAGGCATACCGCGACCTCCAAGGCCTACCTTGTCCGAAAGTCATCTGAGGACTAATGGCACGGATGGTACACCTCAATTGAAACCTCACCAGGG
Source organism: Neolewinella xylanilytica (assembly GCF_002934605.1). Lineage (GTDB taxonomy): Bacteria > Bacteroidota > Bacteroidia > Chitinophagales > Saprospiraceae > Neolewinella > Neolewinella xylanilytica. The sequence continues at coordinate 2,211,410 of NZ_PTJC01000005.1, read as the reverse complement.
ATACTCATAAGGCATCGGTGAGATGTCCCCATCGGCATCACTACCCCGTTGATTCATCTGCCGAAAGTGCCGACCAGCGGGCGAAGCCATCAGCTGCTCGATCAGCCTGCGCGTACATTCCTGCATGCTCTGACCGATCGGAACTTCGCCCACCCGGGCAATCCGTCGGGGATTAACAATGTACCGGGAGTAGGTTTCAGCAGCGTATTCCTCTACCGCGTTGCTACGGGTGTAGCGGATGCCCGCGTAGTCTCTAAAGGTGGCTCCGTGAGGATAAATGGGATACGATCGATGAATACAGTGGGCGGACTCATGAAAAAAAGTAAAGGGCCGCGTGTCCGCGTCGTCGAAGGCCCGTCGGGTAATCGCGATGATGTGGCATCGCGGGCGAAAGGCGAAAAAGGAGTCGGGGATTCCGGTTTTTCTTTCCCGGCCCATCCAATCCAGGAAGGAGGTAAAAAAACCACCCCCCGTCGGTCTTCCTCCGGGGAGTTTTTCTACCACGACGATCGTCGCCCGGGCAACCGACACCAAGTGCGGTGCCGGCATGCGGGCGAGGTAGGGTTGCAGGGTATGGAGTTGGGTTCCTGGATTGCCCCGAACGGTACAAAAGAAGTGAACGCCCAGGCTCACTCCGTTAGCGGAAAGGGATAGAGGAGATGGTAATGCCGACATACCAGAGAATTACCTGGCGGGTAAAATTGTTACCCGCCGAGGGGCAGCTATACCCCGCTGTAGCTTGATGAATGCAGCGGGCGTGCTTCCCACTAACCGCTTTCCCCGCATGCCGCAAAAGGGTGTAGGAAACCGCACGCCCGCCGAAGCTACCCCCACGTACCCGCCCGCTCGCATATACTGGTAGCGGTGAGGGACGCAAATACTTCGGGAATAAAGAGCCTATGGTTGAGGGGCTGAACGAACGGAAAACGTTCCGCACGGCCGGAGCTAGGATCAAGGTTGAACCGGGATGACAGATCAGAGCGTACTGGATTGCTGTCAAGAAGCCCGACGCATTCGGATTTACTCCTTGGCAGCTGGCTTGTCATCGCTACTGTCAGTGTCTAGCGCTTCCTCCTTTTCCGCTTCCATCCGCTCTACATCCTTCTTATTCGGCTTGGTCCGGCGGTAAAAAGGAAGTTTGACGCCAACGTATACGTCGGTGGAGTAGGGATTATCACCCAGCACCAGATCGGTGAGCAGACTGCCCGACCCGACGGTGAGTATCCAGAAGCGGAGCCCGGCACCCACGGTAGGGCCTTCGTACCCGCCGAAAACCACCGGGGCGTACAGTCCTAACCATTTTGTTTGCAGGCGGGGCGTAACGGCAACGACGGTTGGGAAGGAGCTCGAAAACAGCTCGTCACGGCTGCTGAGGGATTTGTTCATCACCGCACTGAAGTACAATTTGCCGGCGACGCGGAAATCCGCCATCAGGTTCAGGCTCGTGGGGAGACCGGCCTCCACGGTCTGGGTAGATTCGGTACCATCGAAGTTTCCGTCCAGGATGTACTCCACTTCTTCTCCTTCTACCTCTTCCGACCGTAAGGTTCCGTTCACCTGGTAGCTGGATTGGTCGGCGCCTTCGTAGCTTATCGTACCGATATCCGTGATGGATGCCCCGAGCTTCAGGCGGTAAGGGGGCAGTAAGGGCGAGTCGGGCAACTCCTTGGACCACCACTCCCAGGCTACCCCGACATCGAAGCCGAAGCCACTGGTGAGTTCGCCAAAGGGAATTTCGTCGTAGTAATAGTCGGTGGTGGTACCGTACGTAAAATCGCCATTGAAGTCGATTCGCTCCGTATCACCGTTATAACTACCGGTGAGCGATTCGCTGGACGTGAAGCTAGCTCCGACACCCTGTAGGTACTTAACGCTACCCCCCACTTTTAGCTGACTCTGTAGTCCTTCGATCACGACGGTACCGTAGCTGAACCCGGCCTCCAGATAGGTATGCAGGAAGCTACGGTGATTATTCATCGCGAAGTCGAAAGCAGAAAAGGCGTCAAAATCATCCTGGACCCCTTCGAGGAGTTGTCCGGAAAAGTTATCGATCCGGTAGAGCCCGCGTAGCCGGGTGGAGAAAGCAATGCCCGACTTTTTGCCCGCCCGGAACATGAGGGAAGGTCCGACGATGTCGATATTGCCGTTGAGGCGGTTGTCGGATTGCGGGTTACGAATGATGGATTCTTCCCATAGCCCATCGAAATCGTCTACCAGGTCCGAAGAGAAGTCCACGGTCAGGTAATCATTGCTTAGGTAAGTGCTTACGGAACCCAGATTGATTTCCGTGGCAACGCGGGAATTAGCAAGTTCGGCGGGATTCAGGGTCACGCCATGGATACCGGCGTAGTTATCCATCCGCAGACCGAAGTAGCCTTGTGAAGAAACATTGGCGGATGTCAGGATACAAAAAAGGAGGAGGGGGAGTGTATATTGAGTTTTCATAATGTGTCAGTGATGAAAGTATAAATCGGTGGCTTTCTGCCCGCGCTAACTTCTAGCTAAATCAGCCGGGAAAGGAACGGCGGAACGGCAGGTATCGAGCTTGCTTCGTGAGGTACATTCGCGCCGGGTCGAATTTGGGTATTTATCCCCGCCGATGCGATAAGGTTACCCGGCAGCTACCTAATTATCTCTTCCCCCTTTACTCATGCTCCCCCCTAATCGCCGAGCAAGTCCGGCCGCCGCTCACGGGTACGCTTTTCGGCGGCTTCCTGTCGCCAGTCCTCGATCGCCGGGGTGTTTCCACTGCGTAGAATGGCCGGTACTTCCCTCCCCCGCCACTCGGCCGGCCGCGTATATACGGGAGGGGCTAGCAAGTCATCCTGGAAGGTATCGGTCAGGGCACTGGTTTCGTCGCCGATCACGCCCGGTAGCAGGCGGCCGATGCTGTCTACCAACACCGCCGCGGCGAGTTCACCGCCCGACAGTACGTAATCGCCAATGCTAATTTCCAGGGTGACGTATTCCTCCCGGATCCGCTCGTCGATGCCTTTGTAATGGCCGCAGATGACCAAGAGGTCATTGCATAAGCTTAGCCGATTGGCGCGGCGCTGAGTGTAGCGCTCTCCGTCCGGCGTCACGTAAATGACTTCGTCGTAGTTCCGTTTTTCCCTTAGCTCGTCGATCAGCGTGGCCAGGGGTTCGCAACGCATGACCATGCCCGCTCCACCACCAAACTGATAATCGTCGGTGCTATGATGCTTGCCGATCCCGTACGGCCGCAGGTCGTGTACTTGCACGCTTAGCAGCCCCTTGTCCTGGGCGCGCTGCAGAATCGAATGCGATAGCGGACTTTGCAGCAACTCGGGAACCACGGTAATAATATCGATGTGCATAGCCGAAAGGGATATTTGCACCGCTCCCGCTACTACTCACCAGGGGACCGGCACGATGAATCGCAAATTTAACCTTACTCTCACCAGATGCGAGTGTTGTGCCGTACTAGTCGTCCGACGAAAACTGGTCGGACGGCCGGCCGTCCGACCAGTTTTGGCGCGACCACTACTCGTCCGACCACTACTCGCGCGACGAATTAAACCACCACGGCTCGTTCACTGCAGGTTGCACCAGCCGCTCCCCCAGCCCGTGCTTGCCCATAATCTTGGTTGCCCACAGGATCGGCTCGGAGGCCGGCTCGTTGCTCAGGTCATAGGTGCCGTGGTGCATCGGCCACCAGTAGGTAGCCCCCAGGTCGCGGTAGCCGATAAAGGCTTCCGAGGGGTTAGCGTGGTTGCTGCGCATCATGTATTCGGGTTTGTAAGCCCCGATGCCCAGCATAGCAAGGTCGATATTGGGAAAGAACTCGCCGATTTCTTTCCAGTAGTCGGTCAACGCACTGTCGCCGCCGAAGTAAATGGTGCGATTCGTTGCGCCGTTCTCCGTTTGCATTTCACCTGCGCCCCCGGCGCCCACCTCGATCATGAAGCTACCCCAGAGGCGCTCGTTAAAGTCCGTGAGGCCCCGCCGGCACCAGTGCCGGGACGGTAAGAAGGTGACGGTCACGCCCCCGGCGGCGGGCAACGCGTACTGCTGATACCAGGCAGCCTCCTCGATCGGCGTGTCGCCTACCCAGTCGCCGATAATGTCGGATAGCCGGAGCGGAGCCAGGATTTTCCGGATGGAATTGTTCGCGCAAATGGTACGAATGCAGTCTTCATCCACGTGGTCGCGGTGGTCGTGGCTCAGCAGCAGGTAGTCGATGCCGGTCAATTCGCGGTAGTGAAACGGAGGGGAAACCCGCCGCCGGATCAGGGGCATGTCCTCCAGTTGCGGATCGATGAGGTAACGTTGTCCGTTCAACTGCAGCAGAAAGCAGGCGTGGCCGAGCCAAACGATCCAGTTCTTACTCCGGTCCGCCAGGTAATCCACGGACCCATTGACGGGTGGCACCCATTTATCGGCCTTCTTTTCGGCGCGCTGTGGGTTGGGCAGTACCAGCATCCGCATGATGGACGTCCATTCCGGAACAAAAGGATCGTGGACGTACTGAAATTGACCGTCTAGGATTGGGTTGCCCCGCCAGGTTGGAGCGACCTGGGGAAGTATGGGTAATTCGGGATTAAGGAGGTGGTCCATGGTGGTGTCAACTGGGGCAGGTATTCACCAGTGGAAAGGCCTACCAACCCACAATGTTTGCTACCGGCTCATCCGATACCCTCGGGTGGTGACATAGTACTTGGTCAGCATGTTCTCCCGCTCCCACGCCGGAATGTCACCGGCTTCCAAATAGCGCAAAAATTGCTCCATCACCTGGCCGAAGTGGGCCTCGTGCCCCTTGCGCAGCGATTCGGGAACCGTAATCTCGAAGCCTTCGTCCACCGCTCGGTAACCGATGCCCGGAAAGTCTTTCTGGAGTTCCGCAACGACGGCTTCCATTTCCGCTTCCGGCAGCGGATCCTTGGATTCGACGTACAAGGTCGGCACGTATTGTTGGGGGGCATCCTGGCGAATCACTAAATCCGCGGCGCTACCGCGCATGATCGAGTAGTGGGTATCGGCCGCCCCCGGAGGTGCCTCGAAGTTCCAAATTACGGATGCCTTCCCGTGAATGCCCTTTACCGTAAAATCGATCTCCCCATTCGAATACACTTCGAGCTCCCGGTCGCGGACGTCGGGGCCGAGCTCCTCCGGAAAGTCCTGTAGCCCGGTCACCTTGGCGAACTGCTCCCGGCTGAGGGCGGTCGACCAGCGGCGGGCACTCAGCACCTCCACCTCGGTGGTATCGATGGGCTCGCCCGGAAAAGTTTCCCAGAGAATCAGATCCACCAGGTGGGTAGCCACGTCCACCATTCCCTCCCCCTGTTGCCGCACGTCGAAGAACCACGCCGGCCGAATGAGGGGTGCCCCGGAAACGGTCTTACTGAAGTGGTGGACGCTTTCCTTCGAGATGGCAGGTTCGGCTACCGTGCCCGGCAACAGCGTTCCGAAAATCTCCGGCCGCTGGGAAAATGCCCGTTGCAGCATCGTGGTAATTTCGAAGCGCTCCGTCATGATGTCGTACAGCAGCAAATCGCGTTCCTCCGCTTCCGCCATGGCAGCCTTGAGTAGGTCGTACTGTGCCGGATCGATGACCATGGGCTTGTCCGCCAGCACGTGCATGCCCTGTCCAATTGCTTCCGCGATGTATTCGGTTTTGCGTCCGTTATTGCCCGAAAGGACCACCACGTTGCCCGGCTTTTCCTCGATCATGCGCTCGAAGAAGTCCGGACCGCGATACACCACCTCTTCCCACCGGGTAGCTTCCGCCCCCTCGTTGTACCGTTGGATGCGTTCCAGGTGGAGGTCAACGTCCGCACCTTCGGGAGCGTAAACGTGGACGGTGGAATCCACCTGAGGGTACATGGACTTTTGAACCAGCGCGGCGTGAAAGTGGCCGGGATCCACAGTGACGAGTCGGGCGATGGTGCCGCTCCCATCGGCACCATCCGCAGCGAATACAGACATACGTTCAGCGGTTTCGTTATTGCTGGCGCAGCCGAGCAGCCCCCCTAGCAGCCATACGGCAAGTAAGCGATTCATACGCGTAAATGTAGGTTAGCCACGGGCGAGTACGGGCACGTTCTCGTAGCCGTAGGGCCAGCGCTGGGAGCGAGACAGCATCCGGTTGGCTTCGTCATCGTTCTGGAAGCGCTCGTTCACCGGGTCCCAGTGCAGTTTGCGCGGCAATTTCATGGAGATGTGAGCGATTAGGCAGGCCGTACAGGAGCGGTGGGCCACTTCCGCCGGGGAAATAGTCAGTTCGCGCGATTTCATACAGTCCAGCCAGTTGGCATGCTGCTCCGGACTGGCGTAGAGCCGCAGGTCACCCTCGCCGATCTTGAGTGCTTCGGGGTCGGTGAGACTGGTCTGAAAGGCCTCCGACTTACCGTAATCCGGGTCACTGGCGGTCACCGCTACCCTGCCCCGGGATACGAAAATGTGACCGTCCGTTCCCTCGAAGCGCACGCCGTTCGGCAGTTCGCCGTCGATGGTCATTTCCACCCCGTTCGCATACTTGGCGGTCACGTGGTAGGGCCCGTGCACGTTCCACAGCCCCTCGACCGGGAAGGACGCCGTCGCATCGAGTTCGATCGGACCGGTATACTCCGTGCCCATCCCCCAGTGGGCAATGTCTATGTGGTGTACGCCCCAACCCGTGATCATGCCCGCGCCGAACTGCTCACAGCGCAGCCAGCCCGGCCGGGAGAAGTCGTCCTGGGGGTGTACCCGGTCAACGGTGTAGGGGACATAAGGCGTGGAGCCCAGCCACATTTCGTAGTTGAGGTTATCGGGCACGGGCATCGGGCTCGGATCGCCCCCGGCGGGGTCGCTGGGTAATCCGACCTTAACGGCGGTCAATCGCCCAATGCGCCCGTTACGCACCAATTCGCAGGCATGACGGAATTGCGGCCAGGGGTCGATCGACCGCTGCTGGCTGCCCAGCTGGAACACCACCCCGGTGCGGTGGACGGTATCGCTCATCATCCGTCCTTCTTCCACCGTCAGGGAGGTTGGTTTTTGCAGGTAAATATCCTTTCCCGCCAGGGCCGCCTCGATGGCCGGCTGGGCGTGCCAGTGGTCGGGCGTCGAGATGATTACTCCGTCGATGTCGGGATTAGCCAGCAGCTCGCGGTAGTCGTCGTAGGTCGTTACGGATACCTTATCATCGGGCCGGTTTTCCCGGTACCAGCCCTCTATAAAGGTCTTGCCCAGGTCCTTGCGGCGACTATCCACGTCGCAGACCGCCATGACCCGGGCGCTTTCGTTCTTCATGGTCTCGGGCAGGTCATGCCCCCGGGCGATGCGACCGCAGCCGATTTGTCCAATATTCAATCGGTTGCTGGGTGCCAGGCGGCCACCGAGCACATGGGCGGGAACGATAGTAGGAAAGGCCGTGACGGCCGCGGCGGCCAGGGAATGCTTGAGTAACGATCGACGGTTCATAGGATGCTTATTTTGATTTGGTAGCGGCCCACTCGATACCACCGAGGATGTGCCGGAGAAATAGGGGATCCCGGTAGTGTTCGCTCCGGTGGCCCAGGGAGGTATACCACTGCCGGCCACCGTGGGCGGTATTGTACCAGGCGGCGGGAAACAGGTCGCCAAAGGTTGCGCCGGGGTATTCCGAGGCGCGCTCGTCTTCGACCGTGGTGAGGTCGGTGGCCAGCAAGACGTGGTTTTGCGGATTGAGGTGGGTCATGTAGTAGCACTCATCGTCGCGGATATGCCAGGTCGGGGGAAGGAAATCCGTGGACGGATGATCTTCGTCCACCACGACCACGTCGAAGTCCTGCCGCGGCGGGTGGCGATAAAAGCGCGCGCCGAGGGTTTTGGCGAACCAGGGCCAGTCGCGCTCGCTACCGCAGGCGGAATGGATGGCCACGAAGCTTTTTCCCCCCTCGATGTACGCCCGGAATACCTCCCGTTGTTCCGGGGTATCGAATATCTTGTTATTCGTATTCGAGAAGACCAGCACGTCGAAGTCCGCCAGGCCGTCAGGGGTAAACACCCCCGGATCCTCGGTAGCCGTGACGCTGAACCCGTGGTCCCGCCCCAGCTGCTGCAGGGCGTCCACGCTGGCCGGGATATTCTCGTGCACGTAGCCCTCCCCGTTACGGGTATAGACCAGGACCCGTTTCCCCTCCAGCGCACCGGCGCGATCCGTACGCTTTACCACCGGCGGATAGGCAAAATCCTGCCACAGGCGATTAGCGGCCACCGTATCCAACTGACCGTCGTACACGTAGAGGCGGTAGTTCCGCTCGTAGGCGCGGCCGGGCTGCAGGACGTAATCGCGGTCCTGGGCCGGGTTGAAGTTCACGAAAACGTTCTCCTTACCCTCGTTGGCCCCCACCGGCCAGATTCGGATCTGTTCGGGGGCGTTAAAATTGTCGGGGTGGGTCATCATGAGCAGTCCCGCCTGGCCGGCTTCGGTCGGCCCGCTCACCTTTACCCAGCGCGCCCGCGTGCCATTGCCATCGGCCTTTCCGTACCCGGCCGAGGTGATCAGTTCCACGTTGTCGTCGTTCCATTCGGGCGTCGCGCGGATGGAAAAGCCCTGGTAACGGTACGCTTCCACCGTCAGCGGAAACTCGGTAATATTTCGCTGTACGGAGGTAAAATCCACGAGGTAACCCGGGGCACCGGGATCGGTAGCGTATACCCGCAGATCGACGGTTTCGTCCAACACTTCCGTCGGATTTTCGGTGACCGCGCTATCCTGAAAAATCAGGTAGGTACGTGCCGCCGTGAGGTCGCCGTATACCGCTCCGTCCCCCACAGCGCTGACGCCGCGGGCGTCCACCGTCCCCTGGCCCCGGACGAGGTTCCAAAAGTCGATTTCCCGGTCCCGGTAGCGCGTATGGGTCCACGGTCCCCACACTCCGTAGTGGTGGTAGTGATCCGGTGGCTGAATCCGGCTAAGGGTGGCCCCGTTCAGGGTTCGCAACGGATGAATGAACCCACCGCGGGAAAAAATCGGATCGACCCCCTCGGGAACCGCTACCGCCGCGTCCTGGTAGGTGAGAACCTCCCGCTCCCCGATGCGGAACACCACCCTGCCGCCGGCGCTTTCGGCCGTGACCGCCTCAGGGGACGGACCTGTTGCCTCACTGATGAGCTGGAAGGTTCGTTGTTGGCCCGCGGGCGTTTCACCGGATAATCGCCAGCACAGGCGGCTATCGGCGTACTGTACGGCAACCGGGCGGGGCGCATCGCCGGTTGTCTCCACCAGCGAATAGGCACCGGTCGAGTCCAGGGCCATTTCGCTGCACACCGGCGTATCCCACCGGTCGTAGGCGCCGGCGTCGACGGTAAAGGCGGCGACGCGGGCACTAGCTTGTCCCCGGAGCGGAACCGTACAGACCAGGAGCAGGCCGCAGGCAAACAATCGATTGTATAGCATGATCGAAAACTAAAGCGAGCCCTTAATATACCACGTTTACACCGGAACAAACAGGGCGCCGGAGCGCGGGTGCCAAAATCTTCGCCGGCCCTACTGCCCGCTACCAGGTAAAAAACCGCTACGCCAAAGTGAATAATTGCGCCATGGGACTGCGAACGTCCGGGCTACATTTGGTCCTACCCGAATACCCGGGGCCGGAGCGTACTGCGTCGCCGGTGCGTCGATCACATTTTCCGCTACGCTATGAGCCCGGCGGACTGCAAACAAGTAAGGTGGCCTCCTACCCTTCCCATTCCTTTTTTATCCTTTTGTTGCTTTGCGCTTCCGCCCTTGGTGCCCAATCCGGTTCGGCCGATACCGGGGACGCAACGTATAGCAACCCTATCCTGCACGCTGACTATTCCGACCCCGACGTCGTACGGGTTGGGGACGATTTCTACCTGACGGCCTCCAGTTTCAATGCCGCGCCGGGGCTGCCGATCCTGCACTCCCGGGACCTCGTCAACTGGGAACTCATCAACCACGCCATCGACGTGCAGGTCCCGCTCGACACCTTCGCCCGCCCCCAGCACGGCAACGGCGTGTGGGCGCCGGCCATCCGCTACCACGATGGCTACTACTACATTTATTACGGCGACCCCGACTTCGGCATTTATATGGTCCGTACCGACGACCCGGCTGGCGAATGGGAGGAACCCGTCCTCGTGCGGGCCGCCAAGGGATGGATCGATCCCTGCCCCTTCTGGGACGACGACGGCAAGGCGTACCTCGTCCACGCCTTCGCCGGCAGTCGCGCCGGTATGAAGAGCGTCGTGGTCCTCCACGAAATGAGCCCCGACGGTACCGAGTTGCTGGACGACGGCGTGCTGGTCTTCGACGGTCACGAAGCCCACGGCACCATCGAAGGAACCAAAATGCACAAGCGCGATGGCTATTACTACATCCTGGCACCGGCGGGCGGGGTATCCACCGGCTGGCAGACCGTGCTCCGCTCGAAGAATATCTACGGTCCCTACGAGGACAAGATCGTTCTGGACCAGGGCGAAACGGACGTTAACGGCCCCCACCAGGGCGCTTGGGTGGAGTTGGAAAACGGCGACGACTGGTTCGTTCACTTCCAGGAAAAACAGCCCTACGGTCGGATCGTCCACCTGCAGCCCGCGCGCTGGGAATCCGGCTGGCTGATGATCGGGACAGACCGGAATGGGGATGGAATCGGCGAACCGGTCAGCACCTACGCTATGCCCAAACCGGCCCATCCGGTCGCTAATCCCGCCCCTGCGACCGACGACGAGTTCAACGACCCCGAACTGGGGCTGCAGTGGCAGTGGCAGGCCAATCCGAAAGCGGAATGGGCCTACCCCACCGCCATGGGTTTCTTACGGCTGAACTTGGTAGTAGATCCGGGCTACCGCAACCTGTGGGACGCTCCCCATCTCCTACTCACCAAACTACCGGCGGCATCCTTTACCACGACGACCAAGGTTACCTTCTACCACCACTTCGATAGCGAGCAGACCGGCCTGATTATGATGGGGCGGGATTACGCGTATATCGCCCTGACACGTGAGGGAGACGACCTGGTCGTGAAACAGGTCACCTGCGAAGATGCCGAGAACGGTGCGCCGGAAACGACCGTGGCCAGTGAGCCCATAAACACGGCCGAGGTGTACCTCCGCGTCAATATGGAGGAGGGTGGGGCCTGCCGCTTCTCCTACAGTATCGACGGGACCTCTTTCACGGAGCTGGGAGAAGTCTTCCAGGCCCGGGAGGGGAAATGGATCGGAGCGAAGATGGGCCTTTTCGCCACCCGGGACGTCCACCAAAACGACGGGGGATACGCTAATTACGACTGGTTCCGAACTGAAGAATGAAACGTCTGCTCCCCATATCCCTCTTGCTAACGGCCGGCCTGCTCCACGCCCAATACGCCGTCGACCTCTACGTCGCCGCGGACGGCAGTGCCGAGTACACCAGCATCCAGGCCGCCATCGATGCGACCAAGTCTTTCCCGGATGAACGGATCACCGTCCACGTGGCCAATGGGGTGTACGAAGAGAAAGTAACCGTCTACGCCTGGAACAACAACGTCACGCTGCTCGGAGAAAGCACCGATTCCACCATCATCCGGTACGGCGACTACTTCGACCGCATCGACCGGGGGCGCAACAGCACCTTCCATACCGCTACCTTGCTGGTGCAGGGTGACAACTTCGAAGCCCAAAAGCTGACCGTGGAGAACACCGCCGGCCCCGTGGGGCAGGCGGTGGCGGTAGCCGTGGAAGCGGACCGCGCCCAGTTCTTCGACTGCCGTTTCCTCGGTAACCAGGACACCCTCTACGCCGACGGTGCCCATGCGCGGCAGTATTACCGCAACTGCTACATCGAGGGCACCACCGATTTCATTTTTGGCGGGGCAACGGCGCTCTTCGAGGACTGCACCATCCACGCAAAATCGAACTCCTACCTCACGGCCGCGAGCACCCCGGAAGGCCGGCCGTACGGTTTCGTATTTCTCGACTGTAGGCTCACGGCCGATGAAGGGGTTGACGCGGTGTACCTCGGCCGACCCTGGCGCGATCACGCCCGCACCCTCTTCGTCAATTGTCAGCTCGGAAGCCATATCCTACCCGAGGGATGGCACAACTGGGGATCGGCTGAAAAAGAAAATACCGTGCTTTACGCGGAATACGGCAACACCGGACCGGGTGCCCGGCCAGCCGCCCGCGTGCCCTGGAGCCGCCAGCTGACCCCCGGTGAGGCCGCCCGCCTGACGAAGCAGGAAGTACTTCGCCCCTTTTTATTACCCGAAATGTCCCACTGAGAAATCCGTACAAACGTACCCGATCATGCTAAAGACCACCGGCTCCGGCCTCTTTTTCCTTCTCCTGTCGACCGCCGCTACCGGTCAATCCGCTAGTACCGAAAAGCAGCTATCGGTAACTAACCCGCTCCAAACCGAACGTAAGGATGCCGCCATCCTGGTAGCTGCGGATAACATCGCGGAGGGAAAACTGATGGGCTATCACTTCCAGCACAACGGCAGGGAAGTTCCCTACCAAACCGTAGACACCGACGGGGACGATCGGGACGATGCCTACCTTCTGATGCTCGACCTTCCCGCCGGAGCAACCACGACCCTTACCGCCCGGGAACTCGGCGACGACGTGGCCCCCACCTTCGCACCGCGCACCCAGGCCGAGATATCGCACAAGATCAACGGCTCCTGGAAGGACCGGGAATATTTGGAAGGCGAATTCGTGAACGTCGATTCCCTGCGGGTACCGGACGAACACACCGACCACTCCTGGTACATCCGCTACGAAGGACCAGGCTGGGAGTCCGACCTCGTGGGCTACCGCTTCTACCTCGACTGGCGCAATGCCACGGATGTCTTCGGCAAAAAGCGCCCGGAAATGGTACTCCAAAACGTAGGCCAGGACGGATTCGACTCCTACCACGAGCCCTCGGACTGGGGGATGGACGTATTGAAGGTAGGCCCGTCGCTGGGACTGGGATCGCTGGCTACCTGGACGGAAGGAGCGGCCCTGCGGGTAGAAACCACCGATTCGGTATCCAGCCGGGTAGCTGAAAACGGTCCGCTGCGCAGTAAAATCCGTACCCGCTACTACGGATGGGAAGCCCACGATCAAAAGACGGACGTGGTTTCCGAACTCTCCATCGAGGCAGGTAGCCGGATGACCCGCCACGACGTACGGCTGAGCGAGCCCCTTCCGAACCTGGCTACGGGTATCGTAAAGCTGGAGACCGGCACCCCACTGCGGGGGCAGGCGGGCGATTACGCTTACCTCGCTACCTGGGGCGACCAGAGTCTCGCAGAAGACGGATTGGGACTAGCGGTGATCTACCGGATAGAGGACCTGATCGAGATCACCGAAGACGCGAATAGCCACGTGGTCGTGCTGCGGCCCGACGGCAAAAATGCCTTGACCTACTACTTCCTGGCCGCCTGGGAGCAGGAACCCAACGCGATCGATTCCCAGGCCGATTTCGAAAAATACCTGGACGAGCAGCTCGTTCGGCTCAGCCACCCCCTCGAGGTCAAAGTGAGCGCCCGCTAGGGCCTAACCTCCCCATTCATCAATTAATCGTCGTATGCATCGCATTCATTTCCCCGCCCGATTGACCCGCCTCATCGGCGGCTTTTCCTTCGTGCTGGTCCTTTTCTCCTGCGCCGCGGCGCCCGCTTCACCCCAGCCTTCCCGGGATTCCCTCCCTAGCGCCGTATCGCCCAACGAAGTACTCCCCTGGTCCGAACGGATGGCGCGCTCCATCATGAAACGGGCTCCGGAGTCGTGGATGAATGATTTCCAGGACGACCTGAAATGGACCTACACCATCGGGCTGGTGCTCAACTCCATGATCGAAGTAAGCGAGGCCTACGAGGAGCCGCAATATTTCGAGTACGCCCGTGCCTACGGCGACACCATGATCAACGCCAACGGTGAAATCCACGGCTACGAGATGGAGAAATTCAACATCGACATGATTGCCCCGGGACCACTCGTATTCAGCCTCTACCAGAAAACCGGCGAAGCAAAATATCGTAAAGCCATTGAGACCCTGGCCACCCAGATGAAGTGGCAGCCCCAGACGACGGAAGGCGGCTACTGGCATAAACTCCGCTACCCCTGGCAGATGTGGCTGGACGGCCTGTTCATGGGCGAGCCTTTCCAAGCCCAGTACGCCGTACGCTACGACCGTCCCGACATGTTCGACCACGTCGTCGACCAGTTCATCCTGGCCGAAAAGCATATGCGCGATCCCGATACCGGACTGCTCTACCACGGCTGGGACGAAAGCCGGGTCCAGCGCTGGGCAAACGACGAGACGGGCACTAGCAAGCACTTCTGGGGCCGCGCCATGGGCTGGTACGTCATGGGGCTGGTGGACGTACTGGACTACCTGCCCGAAGACCACCCCCGGCGCCAGGAACTGATCGGCCTCCTGCTGCGCACCCTCGAGGCCGTGCTGGAAGTCCGCGACCCGGAAACCAAGGTGTGGTACCAAGTGCTGAACTACCCCGACCGGGAGGGCAATTACCTCGAGTCTACCGGCTCCACCATGTTCGTCTACGCCATGATCAAGGGCGCCAACGAGGGGTACCTGCCGGATGCCTACCGCGCTGCCGCCGAAGAGAGTTGGGAAGGCGTACTCGACACCTTCGTCCGGGAAGATCCCAGCGGAGAGATTCACCTGACCATGGGTTGCTCCGTTGCCGGACTGGGTGGGGACCCCTACCGGGACGGCTCCTACGCCTATTATATCAGCGAACCGGTACGCGATAACGACCCAAAAGGTATCGGCCCCTTCATGCGGGCGGCGCTTCAATTCGAGTTGGCGAAAGAGGGCTCCAAACGCTGACAAAGCGCCCTAAAACCCTTACCGGCACTAGGTCTGCAGCCCATTTGACGCAACGTTAATAATTGCGCACCTTAAGTTAATTCATGCATACCCACATATGCCCCGGGCAAGGATGCGGCTTAGTTACTTTGCCATATAGTTTTCCTGCTCACGGGATGTATAAAACTTGAAATCATGCAAAAAACGTATTCTAAAATTATATTCGGTTTCCTGGTCCTGGTACTCGGTTTACTGAGTACGTCCCTCGCTGCGCAACAGCAGGTTACCGGCCAGGTAACCGATACGGAAGGGGAAGCCCTCATCGGGGTGACCATTATGGTGAAGGGAACCGGTACCGGTTCGGTTACGGACTTCGAAGGCCTGTACGAGATCAGTGCCGCGCCGAGCGATACGCTCGTGTTCTCCTATACTGGCTATGGCGCTACGGAGATCGCCGTCGGCAACCAGGAGGTTATCGATCTGGAAATGTCTTCCGAGGCATCCTTACTGGACGAGGTGGTCGTAGTGGGCTACGGTTCGGTTAAGCGCTCCGACCTGACCGGATCGGTGGCGTCGCTGTCCGGTGAGAAAATCTCCCGTACCCCCTTCACCAACGCCGCCGAGGCCATTACCGGTCGCCTGCCCGGGGTGAACGTACTGACTACGGACGGCTCCCCCGACGCGGAGGTCGTCATCCGGGTGCGGGGCGGCGGCTCCATTACGCAAGACAACTCCCCGCTTTACGTGGTGGACGGTTTTATCGTCAACAGTATCCGCGACGTGCCTCCCACCGATATCGAAAGCATCAGCGTACTGAAGGATGCGGCGGCTACCGCCATCTATGGTGCCCAGGCTTCCAACGGGGTGATCGTGATTACGACCAAGCGCCCGACGGCGGGTCAGATCCGGGTGAACTACAACGGATTCGCCCAGGCCAAGCAACTTCCCGGTGACCGCCGGTACGAGGTACTGTCGCCCTACGAATATGCCCTGGCGAATTACGAATACGCCGCCCTGCGCTCGGAAGCCGACGTGCGGAATTTCGAGCGGTTCTTCGGTAAGTACGACGACCTGGAACTCTACCGGGAAAAGCGGCCGACGGACTGGCAGGAGGAGCTGTTCGGCGATCCCCGGATTTCCCAGTACCACAACCTGAGCATGAGCGGAGGAACCCAAACCACCAAACTCAGCCTAAGCCTCACCCGCAACCAGGACGAGGGCCTGATGATCGGCTCCGGCTTCACCCGGAACGCACTGAACTTCAAGCTGGAGCAGGATATTACCCCCAACCTCATCTTCGAAGCGGGTGCCCGGATCACGAATACCGTGGTCGACGGTGCCGGCACTTCCGGTTCCGCACAGGTTAACATCAAGGACGCCGTACAGACCCGCCCCGTGAACGGCGTGGCCGACGAACTGGATATTGATCTAAACGAAATCAACGAATCCGACGACTTCCAGTCTTTCCTGCGCAGCCTTGTGAATCCCACGGAACTCGTGAAACAGGACTGGCGGGAGCGCACCACCAACGACTACGTCCTCAACGCCGCCCTGGCCTGGAACATCTCCGATAATATCGTGGCTAAGTCGACCTTCACCAACTCGAAGACCTTCGACGAGCGGTTGCGCTTCTTCGGTCCGCTGACCGGTGAATCCTTCAACAACGGCGGCAGCATGCCGCTGGGCGAGAAAAGTACCTTTGAGCGCGATTCCTACCGCTGGTTGAATACCTTCTCCTACCGCCTGGTTTCGCTGAAGAACCAAAACATCGACTTCCTGCTCGGCCACGAAATTTACTCCGACGGTGGTGATGTAGACTTTATCCGCTCCGAGGATTTCCGGCTTTCCATCACCCCCGAGGAACTGTTTGCCAACATGACCTTCGGACGGACGGATCGCCACGAAACGCAGGTGTATACCAACTCGAACCGCCTGTCTTTCTTCGGCCGGGTGAACTACAGCATTCTGGATCGCTACCTGATCACCGGCACCCTGCGCTCGGACGCCTCGAGCAAATTCGCCGAAGGGAACCGGGTGGGTGTTTTCCCGGCGATCGCAGTGGCCTGGAAACTGAACGAGGAAGCATTCCTCAGCGACGTCGACTGGTTGCAGGAACTCAAGCTGCGGGTCAGCTACGGCGAAACCGGAAACGACCGCATCGATGCAACGGCCACCCAGTTCCTCTTCCAGGGATCTACCAACCGCGGCCCGGGTTTCAATAACGAAGATAACGTCTACTACACGCCGACGGGTAGCACGCTGTATAATCCCTTCATCCGGTGGGAAACTACGGTCAACCGGAACCTCGGCCTCGATTTCTCCCTCTTCGACGGGGCCATCTTCGGCGCCCTGGACCTATACCAGAACACGACGCGGGACTTGCTGCTACGCTCGGCCATTCCCTCCA
The DNA here is from genome assembly GCF_002934605.1 of Neolewinella xylanilytica. GTDB lineage: Bacteria > Bacteroidota > Bacteroidia > Chitinophagales > Saprospiraceae > Neolewinella > Neolewinella xylanilytica. Next base: position 2,194,254 of record NZ_PTJC01000005.1, on the reverse strand, counting down.
ACACCGGCTTTACGACCCAGTGGGACAATATCGGCTCCACCTCGAACGAGGGCGTGGAACTCGGCCTCACCACCTACTTCGTCAACCGACCCGACTTCAGTCTCTCCGGTACGTTCAACGTGGGCTTCAACCGCGCCAAAGTGGTCGACCTGGGTGGACCGGAAGAACGCTTCTTCCAGTCCAACTGGGCGAGTACCGACCTAAAGGATCAAAACGACTACCTGCTGCGCGTTGGCAGCAAGTTGGGCGATATTTACGGCTACGTAAGCGACGGCTACTATACCACCGACGACTTCAGCAGCTACGACCCGGTCGCCAACGAATACATCCTCAAGGACGGTATCGCCAACAGCGGCGGCACGGTGGGCAACACCGAGATCCGCCCCGGATTCATGAAGCTGCGGGACCTCAACGGCGACGGTGAGATCACCAGCGAGGACCGCCGGGTCATCGGCAACGCGCTCCCCGTCAGCCAGGGAGGCTTTGGCTTCAATGCCACCTTCAAAGGCTTCGATGCATCCGTTTTCTTCAACTGGTCATTGGGCAATGACGTCTACAACACCGGCAAAATCCAGTATAACCAGTTCCGCCGCGTGAACTACGGTAATCTGCTCGAGACGATGAGCATCGACAACCGCTTCACGTATCTAGACGTCGATGGATCGTACACCGGCACCCCGGGCGGTATCGTCACCGACCTCGACCAACTGGCCGAGCTAAACGAAGGCAAGGAAATCTGGTCGCACTACAGCTTTGGTATCGCCCAGGCCACCATCACCGACTGGGCGGTGGAAGACGGTTCCTTCCTGCGGCTGAACAACCTGAACATCGGCTATACGCTTCCGACTTCCCTGACCTCTCGGGTAGGCATCTCCAGCCTGCGGGTGTACGTGACTGGTACCAACCTGAAGCTGTGGACCAACTATACGGGCTACGACCCCGAGGTAAGTACTTCGCGCAGTTCGTCCTACGCCGCCCTGACGCCGGGGGTAGACTACTCGTCCTTCCCCCGCAACCGGGCCTACACCTTCGGGATCAACCTCAATTTCTAAAAGCCCTCACAACTAGATCAATCATGCAATTCAACGTAATTCTGGGGGCGATCGCACTCTGTTGCCTCGCCTCCTGCCAGGACTTCCTAGAACCGGAGTCGATATCCACTTTCGATACCGAATACGTTTTCTCCAACGTCGACGACGCACGTAAAGGGGTCAACGCCATTTACGTACCCTTCGGTGACGATGCCTTCCGTTCGCGGCTATCCAATAACATGGCGGCCAATACCGACATCGAGCGGCAGAGCGGCTGGACCAGCTCCGGCGATCGCTACCAGATCTGGGACCTGCAGGCGCTGTCCAGCAACAACGACCTCCGCCGGGTGTGGAACGCCGCCTACCAGGCCATCCGGGATGCCAACATCGCCATCGAGGGAATCGAAGGCGGTGAGGCGATCAATTCAGCGGACGTGGCTACCGTACGGACCATGAACCACCTGCTCGGCGAAGCCTATACCCTGCGTGCCTACTGGTACAGCATGCTGACGTACTACTTCGGCGACGTGCCGAACGTGCGTCAGGCCCCGAAGGCTGGTAACGAATTTTTCCTCGAACGGACCAACCGCAACGAAATCCTGAGCCAGGTCATCGAGGATATGATCGCGGTCGAGGGTAACATGATGTGGGCGGAGGATCTGCCCTACGGCATCGAGCAGGTAAACCGGGAATTCACCCTCGGAATGATCGCGCGAATTGCCCTCCAGCGCGGCGGCTATTACCTCCAGCCCGACCTCACCCAGGCCCGGGAGGGAGACTACCTCGACTACTACCAGATCGCCAAGGATTATACCGAGCGACTTATGAATCTCAAGGATCGGGAGCTACCGCGGGATTTCCGTCAGGTTTTCCTGAACAACTCCAAGTTTATCAGCCCGACCAACAGCGACGTGCTCTTCGAAGTGCCCTTCGCCATCGGTAACGGAGACGTGGGCTGGAACATCGGTATTCGGGTGGACGGGGGCGCCACGGCCGCCCATAACTATGGCTCTGGCAACAATTACCTGGCCATACCACCTACCTATTATTATTCCTTCGACACCGCCGATATCCGGCGTGACGTAACCTGTGCATTCTGGAAGATCAACGTGGATGGCGAGGTGGAAATCACCAACGGGGGCATCACCAACATCGCCCAGGGTAAATGGAGCCGGTGGTTTTTGGACAACCCTCCCGGCGCCTCCACCGCCAAGGGTACCGGCATCAACTGGCCGATGCTTCGCTACGCCGACGTCATCCTGATGCACGCCGAAGCCGAAAACGAACTGAACGGGCCTACCGGCCTGGCCCAGGAATCGCTCAAACGCGTGCGTCGCCGCGCCTTCCGGGAGAATGAGTGGAACGATAAAGTGGATGGCTACGTCTCCACCGTGTCCACCAGCAAGGAAGACTTCTTCGAGGCTATCGTCGATGAGCGCGCCTGGGAGTTCGGCGGCGAGATGATCCGGAAATTCGAGCTGATTCGCTGGGGTAATTACTCCGAAAAAATGGAGGAAACCGTCGAAAACCTGAAAGCGATGGCGGACGCCGCCGTCACCGGCACCGGTAAATATGCTTACCTGCCCGACTACATCTACTGGAAAGTGGACGAGAGCGGTGATTTCGTTGTCCTCAACCCGGATTCCGAAGTAGCCGTACCACCGGACGACTCCTGGAACCGGGAAGCCTGGACGCTTGCCCTAAGCGATGAAATTACCGTATACGACGAGTGGATCCTGAAAGACTGGCGGAACTACATCGACGAAGGCCCCCGGCCGGGCATCGTGCGCTACGTCTTCCCCATACCGGAAGAGGCCATCACCAACAGCCAGGGAACCCTTGCTAACGACGGCTACGAATTCTAACCAACCGCGTCCACACGCGCTAATTAATAAGAATCCATCATGCAATATTATAAACTGACAATGCAGTCGCTACTGCTGCTGATCGGTTGTACGGTCCTGTTCGTTTCCGGCTGTGAGGAGGAGGAGATCTACGAAGAAACCCGACTCTTCCGCCCCGTCCTGCAGGAGCCGCTCGAAAGCGAGCTCAATACGATCATCGTTAACATCGGCAATATTAAGGAGGCCGTTTCCTATACCATCGAGGTGAGCCGCGATTCGTTCGCTACGGTGCTGTATACCTTCGAAACCGACACGAGCTACTTCATCATCGACGAAACGAAAACGGGGGGCGAGCCGCTGCTGTACGCCACGCTCTACCAGGTCCGGGCCACGGCCCACGCCGAAGAAGAGGCGTTCGATAGCCGCCCCTCCGAACTCGGTGACGTACGTACACAGCGTTTCCCTTCCATACTGGCCGTCCCGACTACCGGCGACGTCATCGACACCCAGGTAAGGCTGTTGTGGCAACAGGCCGGGGAGCCGGTCTCCACCGTACGGGTTTTCGCTCGAACCGACGAGCGGTTGACGGATCCACTCTTGGAATACGCCGTGGAGCAGGATTCCGGAATCTACGTCGTGCGCGCCCTCCAGCCGGAAACCGAATACATCATCGGCATTTACAGCGGACCCGACGGGGAAATACTGCGGGGCTACGAGTTCTACACCACGATCGCCAGCGCCATTACCCTGAGCAACCCAACGGTCATCGACCTGAGCAACTCCAGTGATGCGGATACCCTGAACACCGTGATAGCGAACGCCAACGACGGCGACACCATCGTGCTGCAAAAAGGCTTCGTTTACAACTTCCCTTCGGACCCGCTCGACAAATCACTCACCTTCGCTTCCGCCTACGGTTTCGGCAGCGAGCGGCCCGTGATGTTCACTACGGGCAACTGGGACATCGCCGACGGCGCCACGATCGATCACGTCCGCTTCATCGACATCGAGCTGCGCGGGGAGGACCGTAGCGGCGATTACGTCTTCAACCCGAATAAGGATACCCGCACCGTACTGAATAATCTGACCTTCGAAAACTGTCTTATCAGCACGTTCCGGGGCATTATCCGTATCCGCACCCAAATGTTCCTGGGCAACTACACCATCAATAATTCCATCGTCCACGACATCGGCGGATACGGGATTCTGACGACCGACACGGACGGTGTCGGCATGGCTGCCGTTGACAACATCACCCTAACCAACAGTACGTTCTACCGGGTCGAAACGTTCTTCCAGTCTCGTCAGAACGCCCAGTCCGTCCGGATTGACAATTGCACCTTCTACGAAGTCGGCAATGGCGGCGGTGGTATTCTCTTCCGGTGGCGTGGCGAGGAAGGGCTCCTGAGCAACGTGATCAACGGCATTACCATCACCAACTCCATCTGGGGCCCGGGCTGGGACCAGGCAGCAACGGGCGCGACCGACGTCAGTGGAATCAACGATGGACTGGAAAACACCAGCTTCAACATTGTCAATACCTATGCCACCAGCGGATTCACGTTTACGGCGGGATCGGAAATCCCCGGCTTCCCCGCCATTTCGTACAGCGGCACCGCGGAACAGTTGTGGGTAGCTCCCGACGAAGGCAACTTCAACTTCGCGGACACCGGGTTTGCCGGTCGCAACGACGCCGGCGATCCCCGGTGGCGGCCGTTCTAGAGCGGCCCGAATACTTCCCTCAAAAAATTCACCGCATGGTCCACCGTTGGTTCGAACCACGGTTGCAGTAGCCAAAAGCCATGCGGTGAATTTTCGAGGGTGTACACCTTGCTGAACGTATTATATTGATTGAGTTTTTTTATCAGCTCCTCCCTTCCGGCGTGAAACCTAGGGTAGGAGCTGTTTACGAATAAGAAGGGGGGAGTCGCTTCATCCACGTATTCCAGCGGGGACGCTTCCCGCCACCGGGGGTAGTTCAATACGTAATCCCCCAACCAGGCATTGGCCGATTTTCCGCTCCATTCCGGTTCCGCATCGGGATGTACGAAGGAAACGATGCCGTCGATGTTCAGCACGGCCTGTACGTCATCCGAATAGGCGTTTGAAGTACCGGGGGTATCGTAGCGGGACAATTCGTTCGTAGTACCGAGCAGCGAGGCCAGGTGAGCGCCCGCCGAAGCACCGTAGGCGGCGATGCGGCTCGTATCGATCCCGTATTCTTCGGCGTGAGCGCGCATCCAGCGTACGGCTCGTTTCAGATCGCGCACCCCCGCCGGATACGGTGCTTCCGCACTGAGGCGATACTCCGGCGTTACGGTCACGTACCCCTCCGCGGCCAGGCGCTGGGCCATGGGGTGGAGGTTCTCCTTCGATCCGGTCGTCCAGCCGCCACCGTGGATCATCAGTATCCCCGGCCGGAGACCGGCACGGACCTTCGGGTACCAGACGTCCAGGTGTAAATCCCGCCTGGCTTCCACGCTTGCGTAGACCAAGTTGGTATCTTCCCTGACGCCCTCGTAGGAACGGGCATACACCGGCCGCACCGCGGGGTGATCCTTTTTCACCTTTAGGTACGTACTATGGATGGAGTAGGAGGTGTCCCGGGGCGTGTAACCGGATTGCCCATGCCCGACGGCGACCGCCAGCAGTGCCCCGCCGAGCAATAATGACTTCGTTTTCATCCTTCGTGTTGTTAAGGGTAAGGTACGCCCGCAGCGCGGCCGGCTGGCAGGCATGGAGAACCAGCAACGAATGGGCGCCGGAGCGCAGGAACTATACGTTCTTCCTCAAAGCGAACGCATCCAGTTCACCAGTCGCTCGGTCCAGTCGTCCACCGTGGTGGTGTTGTTCAGCCCGAAACCATGGCCGCCGGCCGGGTACAGGTGCATCTCCACCGGCACGCCGTGCGCCAGGCAGCTACTGTAGAAGCGCAGGCTGTTCTCCACCGGTACGGCACGATCGTCGGCGGCGTGCACCAGGAAGGTAGGCGGCGTGGCGGCACTAACCTGTCGATCGGCCGAAAACAGTTCGACCATTCCTTCCGCAGCCGTAGCACCGATCAGGTTATTCCTGGATCCGGCATGGGTAACCGTCGAATCGAAGCTGATCACCGGGTAAATCAGGGCGGCGAAATCCGGACGTACCGAGGTGGTATCCCCTTCGTTCGGGTCGGCATTTCGCTGAAAGCGGGTAGCGGCCGTAGCGGCCAGGTGCCCGCCGGCGGAGAAGCCCATGATACCGATCCGGCCGGGATCCAGCTGGTACCGGTCGGCGTTCTTACGCACCGTCCGGATCGCCTGTTGGGCGTCCATCAGGGGAGCCAGGGACCGGTCTACGTTCGTCGCGTCTTGTGGGATGCGGTACTTGAGCACGAAAGCGGTGATGCTGTCGCGGTTCAGCCGCTCGGCCACCCACACGCCCTCCTTATCGTAGGCCAGGCGGGCGTATCCGCCACCGGGGCAGATGATCACCGCCCTGCCATTCGAATGCTCCGGCAGGTAGGCCGTTAGCTCCGGCACGGCCACGTCATTAAAGGCCCGGCCGCCCTTCTCCCCCCGGTCGACCATCGTTTCCGGATCGGCGGTCTCCCGGGCATTGGGGATGGGTCCGGGGTAAAGCGGCTGGGAATCCTGGGCGGTAATCACGGCCGATAGGATAAGGCAAATGGGAAGAAGGAATTGACGCATGCCACTTATTTTTTCAGGCTTTCGGCTACGGTAGCCTCCATTCCCTTTTTCTCCATGCGGAGCAGGGCCTCCGCCAGGGCTTGCTTCAGGCCGGCGTAGTTACGCAAATCTTGCTCCCAGGCGCGTTCCCAACCCAGTACTTGGTCACTCAGTTGCAGCATCCCGGCTTCGGTGGGTTCGGTATTCTTCCAGGCTTGCTGGAGGAACGCGATGGCCCAGGCATCGTCCTTCAGGGGGATCTCCTGACCGTTGCGATCGCCGCGGTAAAAACGGATCAGGGCCGCCAGGGCGATCACCATCCGGTGGGGCGGATGGCCCTGCTGCTCGACGTAGGCCAGCAGGGAGGGCAGCACCCGGGTCCGGAACTTGGACACGGAGTTGAGGGAAATGCTCAGGAGCTGGTGGTGAATGAAGGGGTTACGGAAACGGTCCAGCACGTCGTCGGCAAATTGCTCCAGGTCCACCTCCGGGAGGGAAAGGATCGGGATGATCTCCTCGAAGAGCAGCTCGCGGATGTAAGCCCCGGTAAGGGCATCTTCGAGCGTCTCCCCCACCGTTTCCTTCCCGCTGAGGTAGCCCACCGGCACCATCGAAGTATGGGCACCGTTCAGGATCGCCACCTTGCTGCGGCGGTAGGGCGTCAGATCGTCGGTGTAGAGGATGTTCAGGCCGATCTTATCCAGTGGCAATTGCTTACGGACGGCGGCGGGGGCCTTGATGGCCAGCAGGTGGTAGGGCTCCCCCTGGGTGACGGCCACGTCTTCGTAACCCGTCCGCTCCTGTACTTCCTGCATTTCATCCGCTCCTACGCCGGGAACGATGCGATCTACCAGGGTACTGCAAAACGTACAATGCTTGTGGACCCAGGCGGTAAAGCCGGAGCCCAGTTTCCATACCTCGGCGTTGCGGATGACGAGGCCCCGCAGCACGCTGCCGTTGTCTTCGATCAATTCCATGGGGATGACTACGCACCCGCGCTCCGGCGCCCCCTTAAAATGCTGAAAGCGGCGGTTCAGCCAGGCGGTTAGCTTGGCGGGAAATTCCGCGGGGGGCCGGTCCGACAAGCGGTCGTCCTCCGAAAAACGGATGCCCGCCTCGGTGGTATTGGAGATGATGTACCGCATGTCCGGGTTCTCCGCGGAGGCCAGGAAGGTGTCCCAATCGGTGTCCATGCTGATGACCCGGCTCACGTTGGTGATCAGCTCCTGGCTGTCGACGAGTTCGCCCTGCTTGATGCCGCGGGTGAGTACGTGGTAGAGGCCGTCCTGAGCGCGCCAGTCGCGGTAAATCTGCCGGTCGGAATTATTGGCGACCAGTACGCCGAGCGGCCGATCGGTGTGCCGGTTGTAAACTTCTACGATCCAGTCGGCGAATCCCCGGAGAAAGTTGCCGCCGCCAAACTGAAGGATGGCTTCCGTGGGTGCCGGGCCGATACCGGCGTTGTTGCGATTAAGTGCTTGCATAGTTCGTGGGTCGGACCGGCTGGCGGCCCGGAGTTTATAAGCTGACGCCCCGCTTCCAGGGGATGAAATCGTCCTGCCCGAGTTGCTCGGACCGGGTACGCCGCTCGCCGCTGGCGATGGAGATCAGTAATTCCAGGAGTTCTTTCCCTTTCGACTCGATGGTGTCCTCGCCGGAGACGACCGTGCCGGCGTTGATGTCGATGATGTCGCCCATGCGCTCGGCCAGGGCGTTGTTACTCGACATCTTCACCGTGGGGGCTACGGGGTTACCGGTGGGCGTGCCCAGTCCGGTGGTGAAGACGATGAGGTTGGCGCCCGAGCCGGCCAGTCCGGTGGTGCTTTCCACATCGTTGCCGGGCGTACACAGCAGGTTCAGCCCCGGGCGGGTGGCCTGCTCCGTATAGTCGAGCACGTCGGTGACCGGCGAGGTGCCGCCCTTCTTGGCCGCCCCGGCGGATTTAATCGCATCCGTGATGAGGCCGTCCTTGATGTTGCCCGGTGAGGGGTTCATCGAGAAGGCCGACCCCACTTCCTCGGCCCGCTTGCTGTAGGTCCGCATCAGGTGGACGAATTTCTCCGCCAGCTCGTCGGTAGTGCAGCGGTTCACCAGCTCCTGTTCCACCCCGTTCAGTTCGGGAAATTCGGACAGGATGGTTTTCCCCCCCAGGGCAACCAGCAGGTCGGAAGCGTAGCCAAGGGCGGGATTGGCCGTGATCCCGGAGAAGCCGTCCGAACCCCCGCACTCCAATCCGAGGGTAAGTTTGCTGATGGGCGCCGGCTTGCGCTCGATGGCGTTAGCCTGCATGAGGCCGGTGAAGGTGACCTTTACCGCCTCGGCGATGAAGTCCCGCTCGGAGCGGCTTTGCTGTTGCTCCAGAATGTACAGCGGCTTTTTGCTGTCGGGAGCGATGCGGTCGATGGCCTCCCGCAGAAAGGAAATCTGGGCGTTCTGGCAGCCCAGACTTAGCACGGTAGCCCCTGCGACGTTGGCGTTGTTCACGTAGCCGGCCAGCAGGCGACAGAGGGCCTCGGAATCCTGGCGGATACCCCCGCAGCCACCCTGGTGGGTCAGGAACTTGATGCCATCCACCCGGGGGAATACCCGGTTACGTTGTATTTCCTCGCCGGATCGCAATACGTCCGTTCGCAGGATATCCTCCGCGCTGGAGCCTTCCCGGTACTGCCGGATGAGGGTATCCACGTCCACGCTGAACTCCCGCTCGGTCACGTAGCCCAGCTTTTCGACCATGGCGGCCTCAATGACGGAGATGTTGCGATTTTCGCAGAAGACGAGCGGGATGACGAGCCAGTAGTTGCGGGTTCCGACGCTGCCGTCTTCCCGGTGGTAGCCCAGGAAGGTCCGGTCGCGAAACGCCGATACGTCCGGTGCGTCCCAGCGGAGGTCACGCTCCCCTACCCCGTAGTCACTGGACGCGTGGACTACGTTCTCGGTGGAGATGCGCGTGCCTTTCGGTACGACCCGCAACGTTTTGGCTACGGTCACGCCGTACATGATGATGGTCTCCCCCTCCTGGAAGTCGCGCTCGGCAAATTTATGCTTAATGGGAATGTCTTCGAGTAGCTGGATGCTCCCGTTGCCGCCAGCAGCGGACTCTCCCGCCCGGAAATCGCGCAGGGCGACGATGACGTTATCTGCCGGATGAATTTTTAGCGTATCGGCCATAAATCAGGGTTCTCGTTGTTCGTCGGCGGCCAGGAGCCCCGGTAAAGGATTCCAGTCGTCCCCGCCGGCCGTGAAGGTAATGGGTTGAATGGGAAGTCCGTCGGCTAAGAAGGGCGCGCTCGGCACGCTGGTCCATTTCGCCCGCTGGCCGGTATGGGAGCGGCCGGACTGCTCTTCCGTAGCGTATTCGTACATGTACGGCGATCGCCCGCCGAGGGAGTCCTTCCAGCCCTCCGGGTCGACCAAAGACTGCCCTTCCGCCCCGGGAAAGGAGGAGGTGTCGATCCGGGTACGGTATAAGACGACCTCGCTGCTGTCGGGCCGCCAGGGCCGTCCGAAGAAGCCCGGCTTGGCTCCGTATGCGGAAGCCGTTTCGACCCCGGGTTGGGGGGATACGATGCGGCACTCGTAGAACAGCATGCCCCGACCGCGCGGATAGTGGGCCGCCGTAATGTACGAGCGGTCGTGCCCGGCGTCGCTCACGTTCAGCATCAGGTCGGTTTGGTAGAAGACGGCGTTCATGCCGCCGAAGAGGTAGTCCACCGCCCCCATCATGACGCCGCGGTAAACGATCACCCGCGCTCCGGCGGCACCGAAGAAGGAGTCCTGGCGGCCTACCACGCGGCACCGGTTCAGCACCGTACGATCGGCTTTTTCCGTCAGGGCGATGGCCGCGGCCCGCTCCACGAACGCCCGGTCCTGCACGTCGGTGTTTCCGAAATCGCGGGGACGTTCTCCCTTACCGCCTTCGGCCCACTGCACGACGCTGTCGCGGGATTCCCGACGGGAGATATACTGGTTGAAGGAGTTTTCGAAGATGACGTGGTCGGCCCGAAAGCCAAAAGTGTCGACGATGACCGTTGCGCTCCAGTACGAGCCGCTGGTGCTACCCACGGTGGGGTTTTCCGCATCCAATTTTCCCCGCCGCAGGTTGGCGGCCAGTGTGTCGGCATCCCAGCGGTGATGGCTCCCCTGGCTGAAGTAGTCGTAGCCGTGCCCGTAGTAGGAGGAGACGCGGACGGCTCCGGGGCCAATGTTGACTCCCCGATTCGTCAGCTCAGTATCCGGGGCGGCGGCGGCGTTGCGGAGCGTCACGTTCGGCACGTCGATGTAGAGCATTTCCTCGTAGTCGCCCGGGTCGATCAGCACCACGATGCGTTCGCCCTCCGCACGATCCAAGTAGCGGGCGGCGTCCAGGGCCGCGTTGATGGATGTATATGCATGTCCGGGTCCAACCCGCAGCACGGTGTCCGCGGGCGGGGAACGGAAAGGTTGGGCGCCGGGCGCGGGTGAAGCATCCGTCACGCCCCCCCGCGCGCTTCCCGGCGAACCGTTTAGCAGGAATAGGGTCAGTAGGATCACGTAACGGATCGGCACCATACGTTCGATGTCAGTTGGGTTTAGCCGGGCGAAGTTTAGCGGCGGTTATTGGTTACGGTAGGCCGCAAGTGCTGCTGCAGCGGAATCTGCTGCTCGGCAATGGCCCGCGCCACCAGCCCCGCCATCGTGCGTGCGCCCTCGGGGGAAAAGTGGGTATTATCCTCCACCCCATCCGGATAGTTGTCGTTTTCTCCCTCGGCCACCCACAGGTAAAGCTTTTTGGATTCGGGATCGCCGAGCTCCGTCACGACTTCCCGACTCAGGCCGGTCATATCAATGAAGGGTACGTTCATTTCCCGGGCGATCCGCTCGGCGGTAGCGGGATACTCGCCGTGGGTGCGCTGCAGTACACCGGCTTCGTCGAAGTGGCGGCGTACGATCGGGCCGAGCACTACCGCCCGCCCGCCCCGCTCCTGGGTTTCCTCAATGTACCGCCGCAGATTCTCGCCGTAGGCCGCCGGGGCGGAATAGCGTGCCGTATCGGGCTTGCCGTCATTATGCCCGAATTGGATAAAGACGTAATCCCCCCGCTCGATCTCGCTCCGCACGGCTTCCCAGAGGCCTTCGTCCCGGAAGGATTTGCTGCTGCGGCCGTTCCTGGCGTGGTTCTCGATTTCGACCCCGGAACGGAAGTATTCGCCAAGCATCTCCCCCCAGCCGGTTTCGGGTCGCTTGTCCTCCTGCTTGTTGGCCGCCGTGGAATCACCGATGAGGTATACCGTGGGCGAGCCGATTCCGAAGGAACGGCAGCCGGACAGCAGGAGAACGGCAAGCACCGCGATGCAGCAGGCCGAAGGATAAAGTTTCTGTGTCATCTTGTCTTGTTTGAGCTACCGAGACAGCACGAGCCGTTCGCTGCGCAGCGCCGTGCCGGAGTGAATGACCACGTGGTAGATTCCCCGGGGCAATGCGGTGACATCGAATTCGTACCCTTTCCCGAAGCGCGGGGCCAGCGGGTTAGCGGGCAATTGCCGCCCGAAAGCGTCGAAGATGCGCAGCCGGGCCGCCGGGGCGAGTTGGTCGTCTACGGAGATCGTAACCGTGGCGGTAGCCGGATTAGGGGAAATGCGCATGGCCGCGGCCGGCAGTACGTCCCGGGTAGCGACGGTGGAGGTGTCGTAAACCACCACTACCCTACCCTGGGTCACGCCTCCCTGGGTGTCGACCAATTCGTAGTCGATCGTTTCCGTGCCGGTGGAAGCGACGGGAGGGATGAAGGTGATCCTATTATCGCGTACGGAGACGATGCCCGAAGGCTGGTTCAGGATGCGGGCGATGCGCAGGTCGCCGCCGTCGGCATCGCTGTCATTGGCGACCGCGTCGATTACGCTCGGAACGATAGCCGCGGTCAGGTCCAGGGTGTCGGTCCCGGCGACCGGGGGCTCGTTCGTCTCCGGGTTGAACGGACCGGCGGCGTTCATGACGTACGCGGGAACTTCTTCGGTAGGCAGAGCGGTGTAGGCGTAAAACTCCCCCGGTACGAAAGCTTGGCCGCCGGTTTCCCTTTCTCCAGTCGTACCATCGTAAATGTTGTTGATGGCTACCAGCTCCGGCTCCCGAATCCCCATGCCTTCGTCTTCAATGACGTGGGGGTTCCTGGTATCCCGGAAGTAGGTGTTCTCGACTACCAGACTGGATTCGAAGCGAGCCGCAGCGGCGTAGGACAAAATACCTTCGTAGTAACTGTTGAGGATGTGCACGTCGCCGAAGCGAATCCGCGGCAAGCGCTGGGTCAAGCCCTTTCCGTACGTTCCGTCAAACCAGCAGTTGAAATAGGTCGTCTTCAGATGGCCCCTACTTTCGACTTGATCGTTGCCGGATCCGATAAGGCTCACCTTATTGTGGTCGCTGAAGCGGCAGTTGGAGATCGTGATGAAGTCAGCGTCCAGCCCGTTGCCACTCCGGATGTCGACTAACCCATCGGCCGCGGAATAGAACCAACAGTGGTCGATCCAGACGTTTTGCCCGTATACGGTGATCGCGTCCGTGCTGTGGTTCTTTCCGTCAAAATCGTCCTCATCGTAGGAATCGCCGATGGAAAGATTCTGAATGATCACGTTATTTCCGACGATCTCCAGGCCACCGTACCGGATCATGGCTTGCGGAGTTGCGCCGATGAGCGTTTTATTGCCGTAGACTTTGATGCGCTCGTAAAGGTTCAGTTCGATGGTGTCGACGATGGTGATGATTTTGGCATCGTTGCCGCGGATCTGGAGGAGCAACCCAGCCCGGTCGGTTACCGTAACCGCCTCGCCGCCGGCCCCGCCGGTGGTTCCGCCGTTAGCGGCCGCCCACCCAACCGGCCCGTCCTGGGCGGCCAGGGGCGGGAAATTCATGAGCAAGCACCACGAAAGGAATAGAAGGAATCGCATAGCATGATTTGACGGGGACCGGATCAACCCGGAGGAAAGGGGTAATTGGGTCACTTGGTAGCCGGCGCCTCTAGCTTTTCACCATTGATGTAGAAGTCGCGGTACTGCAGGTCTTCTACGTCCTCGATCTTATTGCCCTCGGCAACCCCGTCGAAGCGGCAGTCGGTGAGGTGAATGTCTCGGATGGGATGCGCCGCGTCGTAGCCCTCGAGAAGCAGCCCGTAGCGGCTCTTTTTCGATGTCACATTTTCTATGAAGACGTTCCGGACGGTGGGGATGAACGTTTGGGAAGTGTCCGAAAAGATGGCGTATCGCATATTGATGCGCACTACAGCCTCCTTTACTTCCCCCACTTGGATGTTGCGGAAGTATAGATTCTCAATAGTTCCACCGCGCACCTTATTGGTCTTGATACGGATGGCGCGGTCCAGGTTCGGGCTGTCCATGACGCAGTTCTCCGCGTAGATATTTCGCGCACCACCGCTCACTTCGCTACCGATCACCACGCCCCCGTGACCGTCCTTCATCTCGCAGTCCTGTACCACCACGTTTTCGACGGGACGGCCGCTGTTGCGACCGTCCTGGTTACGGCCGGACTTGAGGGCGATACAATCGTCACCGGTATCGAAGTAGCAATTCTTGATGAGGACGTTGCGGCAGCTTTCGGGGTCGCAGCCGTCGCTATTCGGACCGTGACTGATCACGCGCACGTTTTGGATCGTGACGTTTTCACTCAGTACCGGATGGAGGATCCACATTGGGGAATTCCGGATAGTGACCCCGTCGATCAGGATGTTTTTGCAGCGGTAAGGCTGGACGAAATTGGGCCGCAGGTAGCTCACCCCCGAAAAGCGGCGCTCCTCCAGCGGCACCTCGTTGGTATTCCAGGCGTAGAGTTGGGGACGGCTATTTTCGTCCGACTGGCTAGGCATACCTTCCTCCCATCCGTAGCGGTCCGACCCCGACCATGGCCACCAGTTCTCGTTGCTGGCCTGCCCATCGAGGGTACCCGTTCCCGTGAGGGCTATATTTTCCTGTTCGTAGGCGTATACCAGGGCCGAGTAATTATAAGTTTCCACGCCCTCCCAGCGGGTGTGTACGGCGGGCAGGTAGTCGTCGGGGCGGGTGCTGAAGAACAGCGTCGCACCCTCGGAAACGTGGAGGTTGACATTGCTGAGCAGGTTGATCGGACCGTTTACGGTGTACGCCCCCGCCGGTACCAGCACACGGCCACCGCCCGCGGCGTTACAGGCACGGATGGCTTCCGTGATGGCTGGCAGGGCATCGGCAGCGCTATCCGGAGTGGCCCCGTAATCCGTTATGTCGAAGGTTTCGTTTGGGAACTCGGGCGGCTGGATTTCATCCAGAATGGTCTGCATGCCCGCCCACGGGTCCGTTTCGGATGAAGGGACCACCGCACCGTCAGCGGGAGCCTGCTGGCAACCCAAGGCAGCAAGGGAAACAAAGAGAAAAAGGATTCTGTGCATGATCTGAAATGTCGTAAACGGGTAACCGAAAACATTGGCGCCAGGGCAGAACTTCCGCGGATGCGCAGAGCGAAAGTCCGGACGCTGAAAACCGAACGGCTCAAATATACCCGCACCCATTCTTCCCCTTCTATTCCCGAATTATCAATACCCTAGCTGCTTTTAACATTCGCGCGACCGGGCATTTAGGCCCTCCCGGGCCTTATTATATTCGCTCGGACAAAGATGAATACCTTGAAATTTTCGATCGTGCTGCTTTTTCTTCTCACGTTCATGGGTTGCCACGTCGGCCGGCTCACTTCCGCAATGGCGGCCCCGGATTCCACCGACCCGGTGGCCGAACGGATGCTCCTCTACCAGCGAAGTAACGGCGGCTGGCCGCAGGACGACGGTGACGACGTAGCGTACGACGAAGCGCTTACGGAAGCGCAGCGCGCCGCGGTTTTAGCGGATAAATCCCAGGACGATACCACATTCGATGACGAGTCCACCACCCGGGAGATTACTTACCTGTTAGGGGCCCACCAACGAACCGATAACCCGGCTTACCTGAAAGCCGCCAGCATGGGCATCGATTTTATCCTGTCCGCCCAGTACGCCAACGGCGGATTTCCCCAGGAGTACCCCGACACTTCCGGCTACCACGGTCACATTACCTATAATGACAACGTCACGATCGACCTGCTGACGCTGCTCCGTAAGGTCTCCGAGGGAAAAGCCGAATACGCCGCCCTGCCGGCCACTCAGCGGGAAGCCGCCGGTCGCGCGGTTGAAAACGGGATCAACAGCATCCTGGCCACCCAATACGTGCATGCCGGCAAGTTGACGGCCTGGGGAGCACAACACGATCGCAATACGCTGGCTCCGGCCCCGGCGCGCGCCTTCGAGCCGGTCAGCCTGAGCGGAAAGGAAAGCGTAGAGATCGTTCGCTTCCTGATGGAGGTACCGCAGCCCGGTGAGGACATCAGGGAAGCCGTACGGGCAGCGGTCGAGTGGCTGGACGCGGTACGGATCGACGGTTACCGCCAGGACCGCATCGAGGCTCCCGACCAACCCACCGGACGCGATCGGATCATCGTTGCCGATAGCAGCAGCACGATCTGGGGCCGCTTCTACGAGATCGGCACCTGGCGCCCCATTTTCATTGGCCGAGATGGCATCATCAAATACGAATTAAAGGACATCGAAAACGAACGCCGGACGGGCTACGGCTTCTACGGTCACTGGGCTAAGGACCTGATTAAAAAGGAATACCCGAGCTGGGAAGAGCGCATTGCGGGGTGAACACGCTCCGCTGGAAAGCATCACGTTTGATATGTAGACGCGGAGGGTCTCCACCCTGGATGGTGGTATTCGGTCGGGGTGTTCCAAGGTCGAGCGGTCTCCGGAGCTGGGCGATACCCAGGTCATTTCACCGAAAAGCCTGGATGCGCATACCATTTGAAAAGTCCGGAGCTCCGGGCAAAAGTGGCATACCAAAGCATCCGGAAGGGATCACACCTGCTCCTCCGCCTGCATGCTTTTAGCGTACTCGGTAGGCGTCATATTGAACTCCTTCTTGAAGGTGCGGCTGAAGGAATTGGGTAGGTCGAAACCGACCTGGTAAGCCACCTCGGCAATCGTCAGGCTGCCTTGCCCCAATAGCTCCTTGGCCCGTTTCATCCGGTAAGACTTTAGCAGATCGATCGGTTTCTTTCCGGTCAACTGCTTCACTTTACGGATAAAGTGCATGTGGCTGAGGTGCATAGCGTCGCACATCGCCTTGACGTTGAACTCGGACTCGGAAACCTTCTCCTGGAGCAGCGTCACTAAGCGGCTCATAAATTCCTCATCGGCCGACGGCAATTCCTCCACTTCCGGGGTGAGACGGAAATCCAGATTGAATTTCTCCCGCAGGCGCTGCCGCTGATCGAGCAAGCTTTCCACCCGAACAAGCAGCAGGTCCGGATTGAAGGGTTTGGTGATGTAATCGTCCGCCCCCATCCGGTAACCGGAAAGCTTATTCTCATCCAGCACCTTGGCCGTGAGTAAGACAACCGGAATATGACTGGTGGCCAGTTTGCCCTTGATTTGCCGGCACAGTTCCATACCGTCCATCTCGGCCATCATGACGTCGCTGACGATGAGGTCGAACGATCGCTGCTCGGCTAACTGCAGGCCTTCCCTCCCGTTGGTCGCCGTCGAGACCCGATACTTATCGCGCAGCAATTGGGCGAGAAACTGGAGCATGTCCGGATTATCCTCCACCACCAGGATGTTTTTCCGGGGTGTAGCGGCGGCTGCTTCCTCCGGGGGTTCGGATAGCGCGACAAAGCTATCCTGCAATAAGGAAGCTTCCCGTATGGTTGCCGCGAGTGCCGGTAAGCGTAAGGCGCCCTCGCCAGCCCCCGCCGGGTGGGCGATGATCAGCGGCAGGTATACGGTAAACGTAGACCCCATGCCGTCGGTACTATCCACCCGTATTTCGCCCTGCATCAGGTAAACGAGATCTTTGATGTAGGAGAGCCCGATGCCGGTCCCTCCGCTCGGAGTGACGCCCGTACCGGAGGTGTAGTATTTGTCGAAGATGAGCGCGATCTTTTCCGGACTGATACCCGTACCGGTGTCCCGCACTTCCAGTTTGAAATAGCGGTCGTAAAAGGGGTTCAGGTCGGCGGCTTCGGCCGCCTCCTCGCTTAGCGTCACATCGATCGTGCCCCCCTCCGGCGTATGGCGGAAGGCATTGGACAGCAGGTTGGCCAGAATCTTTTCCACCTTGTCCAGGTCGGTGGAAGCGTAGCGGGCTTCGGTCCGGTCGGTCATGCGGAGGCACACGTCACGGTCCAGCGCCAGGTCTTCGAACAGCTCCACGATTGCCTCCACGTAACGGGCCAGGTGGATGTCGCTCAGATTGATTTCCAGAGAGGTATGCTCGATCCGCCGGATCTCCAATAACTGATCGATAAGTTTGAGTAGCCGGTTGGCGTTTCGCTGCACCATGCTTTGCAACTGCCGACGGCGGGTTTCCGACAGGGACTCCTGCTCTTCCACTAACTGGGTGATGGGGCCGAGGATGAGCGTGAGGGGCGTACGCAGCTCGTGAGAAATGTTGGTAAAGAAGCCGAGTTTGGCTTTCGACAGGTTTTCCAGCTGCACCAACATGCTTTCCAGCTTGTCGCGCTGGTGGCGGATCTCCTCATTGCGCTCGTGGAGGGAGGCATTCACCACCTCAAGTTTCTTCTTCTTGGTCAGAACGCGGTATTCGTAGAATCCGAAAATGGCCAAAAACAGCAGCATCAGGCCGATGAACCAACCCTGTTTCCAGATCGGCGGTAACACCGCAAAGTCCACCACGGCCGGCGTGGGATCCACGTTAAAATCGATGTCCCGGGCCCGCACCTCAAGCCGGTGGGGGCCGTCCGGCATGCTCGTGAAGGCATACTCATTATCGGAACCGTAGGGCAACCACGGCCCACCGTCGAGTCGGTAGCTGAAGACAAGGTTCTCGGCGTTCGTTTTGCCGAAAAAATCTTTTCCCGCCCAGGAAATGATCCCGTTGCCCTCCGCCGGCACGCGCTCGGTATAGAATGCGATGGAGGTTTCCGGTGGGGTGCGCGAAGGTTGGTACCGCGTACTGAAGAACGTATTGGGCTCTTGTTCGAAGGTGCTACCCGTGAGGGCCCGGCGCTTCCAGCTGCGGGGCACGTGGTCGATCCAGAGATAGTCGTCGGTGTGGGTGATGGTTCCCCCCTCGAAATCGAGGGCCAGCTGGTCCGGGAAAAGATCGCAGGTCCACGACTGGCCGTCGAAAGCGCAGGTACCATTCTCCGTAGCAACGATAAATAGGGAATCGGAAAGGGCGTCGATGCTCAGGATGGTGTTGCCGGAGAGTCCGTCGTCGGTAGTGTAATTTTTCCACTCCTGGCCGTCGTACACGAATACCCCATAGTACCGCGAACCGACCAAAAGAAGGTCTTCGGTACTGCGCAGACAATTGACGTACTGCTGCAGCCGCTCGTCCTCCGCCGGTCGCCAACTGCCGCCTTCAAAGAGCATCAGCTTGCTTCCGCCGATGCAGATGGTACCATCGGGGGTTTCGCCAATGCCGTAAACGTTGGCCTGGTTGAGTCCGTTTTCGCCATAAACGTGGTGGACCCATTCGAAGGTTTCCGCCGTCGGATCACGCAGTTCCAGTACACCACTCGTGAAACCGTCCTGACTGCGGGCGTCCACGCTACCCCCGAACCATAAGCCACCGTCGCTGGCTTCGAACACCGCGCGGTAATCGATGCCCCAGGATAAGGTCGGGTGCAGGTGCAACTCCCACTTCTCTCCACGCAGTACGGCGGTGGCGGCCTTGCCCAGGTGGGAGCCCGCCGCCCACAACTGCCCGGCGGAGGTGCGGAGTAACCGGACCGGCGCGTCCATCAGCCCGTCTTCGGTGCCGTAGGCTATCCACTCGTCACCGGAACGGCGAACGACCCGGTTGTCCGCTTCCACGAACCATTCCTCGTCGGGCCCGTCGGCGAACTGGAAGCTCAAGCCGTCGTAGGTAAGCCAGCGGCTGAGGGAAAAATCCAGGAGCAACAACTTGCTTTTATACCCCGCCAGCCACAACTGGTCGCTCTGGCTCTTCTGCAGGAGTACGCGGTTGGCGGGGATCGGATACTGGGGGGCTTTGTACAGTTCCCATGCACCATTGGGAGAATAGCTGTAGATTTTGGCTATGGTGCTGATCCAGATGATGCCGTTGTCGGACTGCACGATATCGGTCATGTATTCATCTCCCCCGAAGAGCGGGTGCACCGAGATGGTTTCCCACTCCCGCCCGTCGTACACGACGATCCCGCGATCGGAACTGGAATTGATCACCCAAATCCGCCCGTCCTTTGCCTCGAGGACTTTTTGATCCGACCCGAGCTTGGTGCCGGCAGCGCTCTGCACCACCTCGTAAGGCAGGCCGCCGCCCGCAAAGAAATCGGCCGGGTGAAACCGCAGTAGCTTCCCGCTTTCCATGGTCGTATTCAGTGCCAGCCACACATCGCCACGCGCATCTTCCAAGACGTCGGAAGCGGAGTGAAACGACCGGGATTCGCTCAGGGCACCGTCCGGGAGCAAGAACCAGGTGACTTCGGGCAAGGCGTTTTTCAACGATTCCTGCCGCGTGGCGGAGGTAAGTATGCTGACTTTTCCCCCGGCCAGTCGCAGAAACCCACGATCGGAACATCCGAGAATACTCCCTTCGTTCAACTCCTTCAAAGCAGTAAAACTGAAGGGGAAATTATCCGGCGCAACAAACTCATGCGTCCACTTTCCCTCCCGGTAGCGGAAGATACCTGCCCGGTTGCTCGCAACGATGGACCCGTCGGAAGCTACCAGCAGTTGTTCCACCGGGTACCCCTGCGGACTGTTGCGACCGGTATGGGCCGTCCAATCGTAGCCGTTGTACTCCAGTACCCCGTCGGTACTGCCCGCGAAGACCCGTCGGTCGGGCGTCTCCACGATGCAGCGTATCCCCTTATCGCTTAACTCCGGAAATTGCCGCCAGCGCCAGGATTCGGTGAGGGGGTTCACCACCGTAGGGGTATACGGCTGGGTAGCTTTAAGCAAGCCGACGGATGAAAACGCGACGGTGAGCAGGAGCCAAATCAACCAGGGACGGCCCACCCCGGTCCGGGGCAGGCAACATAGAGCAGGTACCCTATTCGCTTGGATTTCAAATGCACTAAAAAACGTATACGGCATGATCAAAAGGCTAACGAAGGCCAGGACTAAGATAACCCCAAACTGGGAGTCCTTGCTGATAATTGAGCAAGCGCAGGCCTTTGTGTCCGTCAGCCAACCAGGCGCCTACTTTATTTTCTCGGCCAGCACGCCATACAGGCTCCGGACGCCGCTGAAGTAATTCCGGAGCAGCAGGTTTTCGTTCGGGCTATGCTGGTTGTTGTCCGGATTGACCAGCGGCAGCACCACCGCCGGCACCTCCAGCGTATTCACGAAGGGGGCGATCGGCACCGACCCGCCCATGGTCCGGATCAGCACGACTTCTTCCTCCAGCGCCTGCCGCAATCCGCGTTCCAGCCAACTTCCGGTCGGGCCGGCGAGGTCGGTCCGGAAGGCACCGTAGCTGGTCGTGCCCGAAAATCCCGCCAGCCGCGGATAGGTCGCCCGCTCTTCCTCCGTCGGTTCGCGGTCGCCGGGGATCAGGTGGTATCCCTGGTTTTCAATGTGCCGCCGGAGCAGGTCGAGCAGCCGGTCACCGTCGGTCTCCTTCACCAGCCGCAGGTCGAGCTCGGCGGTGGCCGTGGCGGGTACGATGGTACGGGTTTCCGCGCCCACCCAGCCGCTGGCCATGCCCCGTACGTTCAGGCTGGGGTACTGTAGCGCCTCCTGGAGGTTCCCCCCCACCCGGTCGGGTTCACTAAATCCAATGCGGCGGGCGATCTGCTCCGCGTCGTCCGGGGCGGCGGCCAGCAACTCGCGGGTGTCCGCATCGAGCTCGATCCCGTCGTAGAATCCGGGGATGGTCACCCGCCCCCGCTGATCTTTCGTAGACGCCAGGATCTCCGCCAGCCGCAGGGCGGGGTTAGGGGCGTAATTCCCATAATGGCCGCTGTGCTGCGGCACCTTGGGTCCGTAAACCGTGATCGTAGCCGTGGCGATACCCCGGGCGCCGCCCACGAGCGTCGGCCGATTGGTGAGGTGAACGGGTCCGTCGAGGATCACTAGGTGGTCCGCCGCCAGCTTTTCCCGGTTCGCCCGTACCGCCGCGGCCAGGTCGGGGCTACCGGCCTCCTCCATCGGGTCGATGATGAATTTTACCTCGTAGGCGGGACGTTTCCCCTCGGCAATCAAGTGATCCCAGGCCACGAGGAACATCATGATCGGCGCCTTGGCATCACTGCTCGAGCGGGCAAACAGCCGGACGTCGCTGGTGTCGGGACGTTCGGGAAGGTCGGCCGGTTCGTATTCCGTCACCCCCGCCGCGTTGGTATGCATTCGGCCGTAGACCGGCTCGAAGGGCGGGGCGAGCTTCCACCGGTCGGGGTCGACCGCTTGCCCGTCTACGTGACTGTAAAAGAGGACCCGCTCCGGCTGCTCCACCTCCGTCGGGAACGTTGCCAAAAAGATGTCGATGCCCCCGTTGGCCAGCCGCTCGGTAGCGAAGCCGCGGCGGGAAAATTCGGTTTCCAACCAAGCCAGGTTCGCCTCCAGCTGCCCGTCGACGGCCGCGTCGTTCGGCAGGCGTAGGAAGGCTTCGAATTCCGGCAGGCTTTCGAGCGTTCGCTCGTATAAAGTGGTTTGCGCCGGCGCGCGGGTGCAATAAAGTACCAGGAACAAGAAGGCAATCGGGTAGCGCATGGAATGGCTTTTCGCGGGGAAGATACTGCGTCCCGGCGGCCGCTGGCTTTTCACCCGCGCTCCGGCGCCCCCTCAGCCTGGCCGCGCTGCCCTTTTCCACCGTCCCAAACCAACGAGTAAGCCGATCAGCAACAAGGCGAAAACCGTGAGCAGCGCGAAATTCACCACTACGGAACCGTAGCCAAGGGTAGTGACGTCCACGAAAGGGTACGGATAAAAGCCGGAAACGCCGCCTCGGAGCAGTACGAAGCCGAAGTAGACCACCGGATAGAGCAACCAGGGCCCTATCCCGCGCAGCTGGTAATCTTCCCGGCCGGAAAAAAGGTAGAAGTAGAGCAACACGTACACCGGGTTGACAGAATGCAGGAGTTCGTCAACGATCCGTTGCAGCCCCGTCGGGGTCCAGATCCCCCGCAGCACGAGTTGGTACACGATACCGACGATCAGAATAAAGGCCGTGATCGCCGTAACAGCGCCAGGACGGTTGAAGGTACCGCGAGCGCCCGTCAATCGATAGGTAAAGTAGACCGCTACCAGGGTGTTGGTCAGTATGGTAAAGTAGCTGAAAAAGCGGACGACGGTCTCCCCCACCCCGGCCTGGCGGTTGGCGATCATCAAAACGAACTGAACGATTACCGCGGTCCAGGCCAGCAGCGCACCGATAAGCTCCATCCGCCTCCTCATCCGCGGGAAATTTAGATCCCGAAAGATAGCTTATCGCCGCTGGTAAACCCGCACGTAATCCACCAGGTAACGAGCCGGCAGCGGCGTATTGTCGAGGGGTCCGCCATTGCGCCCGCCCAGTGCCAGGTTCAACAGCATGTAATGGGGCTGGTGGAACGGCTCGAAATCGTAGTCGCCCGCATTGGGCATCTCGCTGATCAGCGTACGATTAAGCAAACTGTCGTCGACGTAGAGTGCAATGGCGTCCTGGTCCCAGTCCATGCGCCAGACGTGAAAGGCGTCCGCCCATGCTTGCCCGCCCAGGCTATCCAGCGGTACGCGGACGGACGACCACCGGGCGCCGCCGTCGTCGTCGCGGCTGGCCACGTTAGCCAGGATCACCCCGTCGTAATATTCCATGATGTCGATTTCCCCGTTTGCGGGCCAGGGTCCTTCCACCCCCAGGGTCCACCAGGCCGGCCAGATACCTTCCCCCACCGGAATTTTGGCGCGCAGTTCGAAGCGGCCGTACTGCCAATCGTATTTACCCCGGGTGTTGATGCTGGAGGAGGTGTATTCGACGGTAGGCCGGCTGGTCCGCCAGCTGTCACTGCCGGAGACATAGCTCGGATTGGGCATGGACTCCCGCCGCCCCTCGATGATTAGATAGCCGGCTTCGATCCGCACGTTGTCTTCCTGGTACCACTGATCCTCCTCGTTGCGCACGAAACCACGCTCGTACCCCCAGACACTCGTATCCGGTCGGGTGCCCCGATCGAATTCTTCCGACCACACCAGCGCGTAGCCTTCGGGAACCGCTGCGTCGTCGGGTGGCGGGCCGTTCAGGGCCGGCGTGCCGCTAGCACAGCCGATCATCAACAGGCCGATAAAGGGAGCAACAAAACGGAGAAGCACCATAGCTCCCAATGTACGGGTTCGGCGCCGTTTAGGCCGCCACCCCCTGCATTACGTCCGCGAACAGCTCGTAAGACCGTAATCGCGCGGCGTGATCGTAGAGGTGGGTGGAAGCCATCAGTTCGTTGACGCCCGTTTGCGCCAGGAAGTGCTGCAGGTCCGACTCCAGTCGGTCGCGGCCACTGATGAACGACAAAGAGAGCATGTGCTCCACGTGCTGACGTTCGGCGGGCGACCAGAGCTTGTCCATGGAGTCCACCGGAGGCTGCATCAGTTTCCGCCGTCCGCTGACTACCCCCAGCATCATCTGCTCCAGGGTGGTACCGAGATATTTGGCCTCCTCGTCGCTATCGGCCGCGATCACGTTAATACAGGCGATCACGTAGGGCTCCTGAAGCACGTCGGAGGGGCGGAAGTTGTCGCGGTACCGCTTCACGGCGGCCATGAATTGGGTCGGCGCGAAGTGGCTGGCGAAGGCGTAGGGCAGTCCCATCACCCCGGCCAGGTAGGCGCTTTCGGTGCTCGACCCGAGGATGTAGATCGGCACGTCCAGTCCCTCGCCGGGGATGGCGCGCACCTGGCCGTGGCGGTTTTCCGCGGAAAAGTAAGTCTGTAGTTGCTCGATGTCCCCGGGAAAATCCGGTGCCGTAAAGGCCGCCGCACCCCGGATGGCCCGTGAAGCAACGGGGTCGGTGCCCGGCGCGCGCCCCAGTCCGAGGTCGATACGGCCCGGGTACAGGGTCGCGAGGGTTCCCATCTGCTCGGCCACGATGAGGGGCGCGTGGTTCGGCAGCATAATCCCGCCGGATCCGACGCGTAGTGTGTTCGTCCCTCCCGCCAGGTATCCGATCAGCACCGGCGGTGAGGAGCTGGCCACGCCCGCCATATTGTGGTGCTCCGAGACCCAGTACCGCGTATAGCCCAGCTGCTCCACGTGTCGGGCCAGACTCAGGCTATTCCGGAAAGTATCGGCCGGCGTGGAACCGTCGGCAACCGCCGCGAGATCGAGGACGCTGAATTTAACGTTGGTAGGGGGATTCGTAGACATGGAGCACGCTTTGTAAACTTGGCTAAATCCCGACACCGAGCTGACGACCAACTGATTAGGAGCCTTTGCCGCAAATCACACTAGGGAAAGACGACTCGCTAAACCGTCGGTGTACCGACCCGTTATCGGATACCGAGAAGACACGGGAGGGGTACGATAAGTTGCATCCTGCGGGCCGTAAGCAGGGCACCTCCTCACGCCAAGCATCAAGCTGCCCCCCCGTGCCGGTGCGGCGGATGAGCGCTATGATTTCCCCGTGGACGCCGGGTTTCGGACCGCTTGGGCCGCTCCACCTTCCCCGCTTCCCGGATGCCCGGTCAACAGGGTCGCCTGGTAGACGAGTAGCGCCCGCTTTAGCAGGAAAAAAAGCTTCTCCCGGGCGGTGTCGGCCCACTCGATCATGGCAACTAATTGCTCGAGGGCCGGTATATCGAATTCGTCGACCTGTAAGTAGGTGCGTTCGCCGGCGCAGAATTGCTCGATGTCGCGGCGGGTAGTTGGTAAGATATCCGGGACCAGGAGTGGGTGACCGATGTAAAAAAGCAGGGAATCCTCCAGTTGCTTTTCTAGCGGACGCAGGTTTTGAAACGCCAGGGCCGCCCGGTCCGCGTCCGTAGGGGTGTTGAGAAAATCTAGCCCTTCCCGCAGGGCAACCGTGTTCCGTTGCAAGCCGGCGTACCGTTCGTTGAAGGCGTGCAGATCCCGGTAGTATTGCCGTAGGTGAAGGTGCTCTCCTCGTTCGGTAGCCAAGTGGCAAAAATGTTGGAAGAGTTGGCGATCGCGGTCGAGGCGTTCAGTCAACCTCGCTTCGCATTCCCGTTCGAGGCGCAGGGCAAGGGCGCGTGCTTCGCTGGCCGGGTACCGCTGTCCGTCGTAAAGAAAGAACCGTGTTTCTACATTCCCCCGCGCAATTTCTCGTATTGCGGCGGCATCCGCGCTGGTAATCGACAGATCGAGCATCTCCGCGATCTCAGCCGGCGGGAAAGGCGCTCCCGACAGCGCGGCGGGGGGCAATTCCTCGAAATCGCGAGGCTCCAGCAGCGGATGGTAGCGATCGTAATAGCCGCCATAGCAATCGGGAAGTTCCCCCTGGCTGAGCTGGTAGGTCATCCGTTCGATAAACTCTTGCCGGTCGGCTTGCCGGGGGTCCCGCTCGTACCGCACCCCGGCGAAGGTCAGCTCCGTCAACTGGCATTGCAAGGATTCGGCCCCACGGAGCACATCCAGGGCAGCCGAATGGTCGGGCGCCTCCCCGGTTAGCCCGGTAGCCGCCAAGCGTTCGACGCGGTCCTGATGATCGGGATGGGATGCCCAGGCGTTTTTGATCACCACCCGGGTGGTGAAGGCCCGTTGGGCGGTATCCTCCGTCGGGAAAGGCAAGGCGTGGCGGAAGGGAATCTCGCGCCGGCGGGCGATTTGGTGGAGCGTATACTGCAACTCGGTAAAGAGGTTCCGGGAGGTGACGCATTCCCCGATCCGGTGGTTGTAATGGTCGATCACGCGGTGGTAGGCTTCCTGGGCCAGGTCGAATCGCAGAAGGGCATCCCCCAGGTACCGTTGGCCGGCGACGTGGGCCGCCACCTCGTCGGCGTGGAACTCCATCTCCCGCGACAGGGCCAGGTAGGAACGGTTCAACAAGACGTACACCTTGGCCAGCAACCACTGGATTCCGCGCACGATTAGCATTGCGGGGACGGCAAACAAGGAAAAGATGCCGGAAGCACTACTCCATCGGGCCACCATTTGATCGTAACCGTAGTTGTCGAACAAGAGGTTATGAATAACCCGATTGGCGTGATACGCGTAGCTGCCCACCCGCATACTACGCTGGGAAAAGTGCCCGAACTCGTGGGCCAGCACGGCCAGGAGTTCCTGCCGGGTCGTGCATACCAGCATACCCATACCCACCGACAAATTTTTCGGCACCGGCAGGAACATGCTCCGAAACGGCGAATCGTAGAAAACGCTGGCGTTTACCTCATTGGATAGATAGACGCGTTTGGGGAAATCCGTACCGACTTCCGCCACTACTTTCCGAATAAGGGTAAAGAGCTCCGGTTGGTCCCGCTCGTGGAGCTGAATTCGCGGCGGCGGGGCTTCGGTATCCCGATGGACGAGAAACTTAATCATGAAAATTAACACGAGCACGCCGGCACTGCCGATCCCCGCCCCGATCAGGGCGGTCCCTGCCTGGGGTTGGGAGACGAACAGGGTGATACCGGCGTAAAGACAGGCACCGCACAATACCGCCGCGGCGATCAACATGAGCAGATACGAAACCACGAACAGGATAATGGCGAAAATCGCCCGACCGGCCTGGTTGCGGAAGGCGGTTGACACGCGGACATCGGAAACGGGCACGTCGGAAAGAGACTTAGGGGTTACGGAATACAGTAGTTAACTGCGCGCTATGCTTAATTAGCGCTGGCCAGGCCGAAGCTAACATTTGGCGCGCTGTACTAAGCTGCCACATGATCAGCCGGGGCAGCCACGGTTCCCCGTATCTCGGCACGGCTCCCCCGCCCCGACGAATACGCTGCCGGCATAGGTGACCCAGCCAGCGTTGCGGCCTGCTACCCACAGGCTTTTTGGTTCCGCTCCCGGTGTCCTACATTAGATGTTGAAACAGCCCTATGCCGACCATGAAAGTCACCGGAACCTTTACCGTAAAAATGAGCCCGCTGGAGCCCTACGCCGACTCCGGTAAAGCGGGTCCCACCCTTGGCCGCATGTCGCTTGACAAGACGTTCACCGGACCGCTCACGGGCAGCAGCCAGGGCGAAATGCTTACCGGCATGACCGCTACGCAGGGATCGGCCGGCTATGTTGCCATGGAAAAAGTGACCGGGTCGCTGGACGGCAAAAGCGGGAGTTTTATCCTGCAGCATTTCGGCGTGATGCACGCCGGCGATTCCCGGCTTATCCTGGAGGTGGTGCCTGCTTCGGGCACCGACGAGCTGCTCGGTTTACGGGGTACGATGTACATCCGCCAGGAAGACGGCAAGCACTTTTACGACCTGGCGTATCAATTGTAGGTTAACTACAACCGCTGATCGACAACCCAGATCGCTATGCTTCAACTTGGCGGCGGGGCGCAGGAATAAGCTGTTAACGGAACCAAATTCCCAAGTCGTTACCGTTTTCCCATTCAGCCCCATTCCGCAATCTCCCCCGAACCCATCTGCTTTGCCCGGACCGACCCTACGTTTACGCCCCAACGCCGAGCGGGCGAATCAGGCCATCTACGCCCTGTACTTCCTGGTCGCGGTGCAGGCCGGATTGGTGCTTAGTTCGTTATCGGAACTGTACTTACTGCACCGCATTGCCGCCGATGATATTCCCGACCCTACCCTGATCAATCTGGCGGATACCATTTTCCAGGGACTGATTGCCGCGTACCTTCTTGGGTTGGTGATCGCCGCCACCACCTTCATCCGCTGGTTTCGCCGGGCCTATTATAACCTGCACGAATTGCCTGTCCGCGTCGACCACGGTGAAGGGTGGGCCGCCGGTGCCTGGTTCGTTCCCTTCCTCAATCTAGTCCGCCCTTACCAGATCATGCAGGAACTTTACGTTAAGAGCGACCACCTGCTGCGGGGCCATCCCCTCGCGGAAGGCCTGCTCGGCAAACGGGATACCATCGGCATCTGGTGGGGAATGTGGGTGATTTTTTCCATTCTCAGCCGGGTGGTCGCCCGGATGTCGGACAACCTCGATACGATCGAGGCGATGCAGACAAGCTTTCAGCTGGACGTCGTGCTGTACACCTGGGGATTGCCTACCGCCTATCTGGCGATCCTGGTGGTAAAACGCTACTCCGCAATTGAATGGGTTTTACGCACCGTTTTCACTCCGGAAGAAACCCTGATCGTGGAGAGCTTCGGCCCGCGGGAACGGTAATTCCGCCGGCGCATACCGTACTATTTCTGAGCCGGCCTGCAACCCCCGGAAAAAAGGAACGTCGTTTATCATCGATGTTCCACCACCATTCGTCGAAGGAGTTGGTCCCCTACCCCTTCCCGGTTGAGTTTTGTGGACGTATCGCTTTACCGGCTACCCCAACGACCATGATCCACCACTACTATCGATTGTTTGCAATACTATTTTTCACCTGCGCCGCCGCCGCCCTCGCCGCCCAAGAAACCGCATCGGTTGCCGGCAGCTTGCGGGTAGCCGATGCGCCGGCGGAATTTGCTAACGTGCTGCTGTTGCAGGCCACCGATTCCGCCGTCATCAAATTGGAACTGGCCGACGCATCGGGCACCTTTCGCTTCGCCGGCCTCCAACCCGGCGACTACTTCATCCGCACCACCGGTATCGGAATGCCACAAACCGATCACCCGGCTTTCGGCCTGGCAGCGGGAATGGAACTTCAACTTCCCGTCTACACCCTCTACGCCACGGCCACGGACCTGGCCACGATCGAAGTGACGGCCAAGAAGCCCTTCCTGGAGCAGAAAGCCGGCCGCCTGGTAGTCAACGTCGACCAATCGATTACCGGTCAGGGGGGCTCGGTGGTCGACTTACTTAAGAAAGTGCCGGGCATCGTCGTAGCCGGCGATCGAATTGCCATGGCGGGCAAATCCGGCCTCACCATCCTGATCGACGGCCGACCGACGAAGTACCTGGACATCAACAGCCTGCTCCGCGACATGCCCGCCGACAACATCAAATCGATCGAGGTGATCAGCCAACCCGGCGCCGCCTACGACGCGGAAGGCAACGGGGGCGTGATCAACATCGTACTCAAAAAGAACAGCCTGCTGGGCACCAACGGACAAGTGTACATCGGTGGTGGCTACGGCGAGCGCGCCAAATACCGGGCCGGAGCCGAACTCAGCCACCAGAGCGGGCCGCTGAACCTCACCGGCGGCGTCAGCTACAATCACCAGGAATGGATCGAAGGCCTGGACCTCGTTCGCCGCTTCGACGATCGTACCTACGTCCAGGAAAACGACGGCTACGGCGTGCCAAACAGCTACAGTCTCCGGCTGGGAGCGGACTACGACCTCAACGATCGCCACCGCATCGGGGTCAACGGACAGTACGGCTTCGGCCAGAGCCCCAGTTTCGGAGAAAACCTCACCCGGATCACCCGGCCGGAAAGCAGCACCCCCATCACCCGCTTCGTAACCTACCGGGAACGCCAACGCGAGTGGAACAACCTCAACCTGGACGGCTACTACCGCATCAAACTCGATACCAGCGGCCAGGAACTCACCTTCGATGGCAGCGTCAACACCTTTGCGCGGGACACCCGAATTACCCTCCGCACCGAAGGCAGCGACGACTACCCCGACCGGCTGAACCTCGAACCCAGCGACGCCCGGATCTTTAGCGGGCGGGTCGATTACCGCAAGCCGCTTACCGCTTCCCTCCTGCTTACCGCCGGGGCCAAGGCGAGTCACGCCGAGCTGGATAACGAGCTACTAGCCAAGCTCCGGATCAACGGCACACTGGTAACCGATGAAAACCTGAGCAACCGCTACCTATACGACGAGAACATTGCGGCGGCCTACACCGAACTCGGCTGGGAAGCGGGCGACTGGAGCGCCAAAGCCGGACTTCGCTACGAGCACACCCGCATGGAGGGACACAATGTCACGATCGACAGTACAAACCTCCGCAGCTTTGGTCAGTTGTTCCCCAGCCTTAGCGTAAGTGCGCCACTGAAGGGAGCCCTGGGGGTAAGCCTGGCCTACAGCTACCGCATCGAACGCCCCAGCTACTACGATCTCAACCCCTTCATTTCCTACCTGGACCCGCTGACCTACGAAAAGGGTAATCCGTTCCTGCAACCGGAGCTGATCCACAGCGGACAACTATCGGTAACCTACGAAAAACAGCCCTTTCTGAACCTGAGCTACGACTATACCAACGACATCATCGCCGACGTCACCCAGCAGGAAGAAGCTTCGGGCGTGGCCTTCCAAACGACGGTCAACCTCGACCGCTACGTACGCTACGGCGGCAGCCTGTTCTTCCCCCTCGACTGGATTGGTAAATCCATCAGCGGTTACGGTGGGGCCATGCTCTACTACAACGATTATACCAGCGATTTTCTCGGAGGCAACCTCGACCAGGATCAGTGGAGCGTCACCGGCTTTATGCAGATGGACATCCGCCTGCCAAAGGATTGGAAATTTCAGATCAACGGATGGTACCAGGGCTCCGGACTGGATGGCATCATCCGCTACGAACCGATGTACGGGCTCGACGCGGGGCTGCAGAAGGACTTCCTCGACGATCGCCTGAACCTCATCCTGAGCGGTGAGGGCATCGTCCAGCAATTCTTCCGGGGAGAGATCCGGTACCAGCAGCAGGATATGGACATTTTGTCCACCTGGGAGGCGCCCGTCTTTTCCGCGAAGGTGACCTACAAATTCGGTAACCGCTTCCTTACGAAGCGGGAAGCACGCGATAGTGCGAGCCAGGAGGAACGGGGCAGGATCGGAGATTAAGCTGCCGCGCAAATAAGAACGGCCCCTCCGCAAGCGAAGGGGCCGAATTGCCGGGTCGGGGGGGAATGCGAATTAACCCAGCTTTCTCTTAATGTAAGCAGGCAGGCGGCCTTCCTCGTCTAACTCTACGAGTTTTTCCAGGAGTTCGTCCGAACCGAGCGCCTCCTTGTTATCCTTGTAGTAGGCAATGACGCTCCGGATGCCGGCCAAATTGGCTTTGTCTACGTTCGGAACGGGGTGAGCAACTACGAATTCGAGGTAACCGGCCATAAACATGGGCACCGACTCGCCGTACTGCAGAAAGGGCATCTTGTCTTCGAGCGTGAGATCGATTTCCGCGCTCCGGTTGATCCACCAGCCGAGGTAATTCGCGGCCTGCTTGCGTCGGCCGGCATTTTTCTTGGCGGGGCTATCCTGGAGAAAGTAAACGTACTCCATGAGCTTGTAATCCTCGTCGGAAAGCTCCCCGTTGTCGGTGGTCACCCGGGTTGCCTTGGCGGTGGATAAGACCGGATCGCGATCCGGCTTATCGACGTCCACGGAGGCGTACACATCGGAATCTTGCGCCATGGCAAAGGAGGTGAGGAAAACTGCAAAAGCAGTGAGTAATAGGTTTTTCATGAGATTCGCTTTGTAGATCAACGCGATTATCGCGCGATCCCGGGTGCGTTAACATTTATAACCGGTACGGATATCCGGGTCGCCGGAACCCTAATCCGGGGCGGCACCGACGGCTACCGCTCCACTAACCCCAACGACCTTTCCGCTTAAAAGGGGCCAGGGCGCCAACCACGCGGGTGTAGACGGTCGGATAAAACTACGGATCGCAATTGCTGATTTTTCGTCGGTCTTCGGCTACTTCCGTGCCTGTTCCTTCTCTACGTCCGCAACTTCGGCTTCCGCTTCCTTGGCACGTTCCTTCTCGATCTTTTCGAGTTCCTTAGTGACCAATTTGGCAAGTTTGTCTTTCTCCTCCAGCTTGACCAACTTATCCATCTGCTTGTCGCGACCGAACACGTCGATGTTGTCGAGGTAGTATTCGGCTACGCTACGCAACGCGGTAAGATTTTTGTTGTATTCGTCCGCCTCCGTGTCCTGCAGATCCAGCTTGGCGTAGCTACCCATAAAAATCGCCATGGATTCCCCGTACTTCAGGTAGGGCATGGTGAAGGGAAGTAGCTCCACGGTGACGTCGGGAGTACCGCTTAGCCATTTTACGAGGTAGGAAACCGCCTCCTTGCGGCGCGATTCGTAGACGTCGGCCGGAAAGCGGCGCAGGTGATCGATGACTTCGACCACTTTTTCGTTCTGGGCCGTATAGTCCGCCGCGCTGCGGTAAGTCACGTTCGGGATGGAAATTTCCTGGGCGAAGGAAAATGCACTGTAAAAAATGCCCAGGGCAAGTAGGTAGTTTTTCATGAGTTGGGGTTACTATGCCCCTTTAACGACCCCACCCTGGAATATTGGACACGTTAAGGGAATAATTTCCCCCGCCTACCGCGAAAACCTGACCTCCGCCAGCCCATCGTAGTACGACTGCAGCTCCGTTCCGTAAGGCAGTTTGGTTTTGACGCGCACGGGTACGGTCAGGGTGAGGGTGCTCCCGTCGTAGCCATCGATGAACTGGTGGCGCCGGTGCTGGGTGGTTTCGTCGGATAGGATGAAGAAGTTGCGGTCCGGGCTCAGGCTCCAGCTTCCCCGCGTCAGTACGCGGTCGCCACAAAACATAGTAAAGCCCCCCTCCTCCCGAAATTCAAAATCCAACTGTCCGGCCTCCCCCGCTTCAATACCGCCAAGCCGCCAAAAGTCTTCCAGGTAGGCATATTGCAGTGCTTCCCGGGCGGGCTCCGGCGTAAGGAGCTCGGTGGTGATGTTCGATCGGTTCATCAGGTTGACCAACTCGCGCGCACCGATCCCTTCGGGCAGCGGAGAGACCTGCTCCGTCAGCTCGTAGGGGCCGCTCAGGTAGGTGTAGTCCGCGCCGCCGTCGTAGTTCATGTGAACTTGCGGGGCGCCGCTTTCGTCGCCGGAGAACAGCAGCACCCCGCGTCGTCCTTCGGTGAGGTCCGGGCGGTAGGGAAAATAGACGGGTATGGACGCATATGCACTGCGATTCCCCATCCCGCCGGCAATCCGGGAAATTCGCCCGCTACTGTCGGTGAGGGTGTACAGCTGGACGCGGGTTTCCTGCACCGCGTCCGCCGTAGGCGGCGCTTCGAAATACGCATAGTAGGCTTGGCCGTCAATGGCAAACCGGTAGGTCTTACCCGTAGCGGATTCGGCCAGAGGATTCGTGGCCAGTTCGTCGATCAGCTCGTACCGCTGCCGCCCGATGATGCCAGAGCTGTCGCGCAGCACGGCCACCAAGGAGCTGTCCGGCCGCCGGTCGTACACCATATATTGGGGATCGCCGAAGGTCGCGAGGCTGTCCCCCGCGTAGGCCGGCAAGCGTTCTCCGTGGCCGTGAAACGGTGAAAAGAGGTGGGCGGTGTCCCGGTCGATCCGCAGCCGAAAACCCGCGTAGCTGCCGCCTATCTGGAGGTAGCCCAAGGGCTTTCCCTCGGTGAGCACGTAATCCTTCCCCGGCACCATCACCTCGGCCGGGCTATCGGGCGGCCCGCAGGCTACCAGCGAAAGACAGCCGAAAAGGAAAAAGATTTCGTAGGTACGCATCGTGTCTGAATATAGGGTTCGGGGGCCTTATTTCAAGTCCCCGCTTTCGGTGGTATGGTAAAATTTGACGTCGACCAGTGGATGATAGTACGATCGCAACCGCACGCCCCGGGGTCGTTCCGTTTCCACGTCCAGCGGCAGAGGGAATGCCAGGAAGCTTTCGTTGTAGTCCGAAATGAGCGTCAAGCCTTCCGCCTGCATACCGGGGGTTAGAAAAAAGAAAAAATTCCGATCGGGAGAAATCGACCAGCGACCCTGCCGGGCGATCCGCTCACCGGCAAACAGGGTAAAAGCACCATCCGCGGTGAATGCAATATCGATACCCGCCACCTCGGCGCGCTTAAGTACCGGATCGTGTTCCCGCACCTCAACCTGGTAGGCAATACCGATGGAATCCGGTTCCGCGGGTAGTTCGCCGACCACCATGCGGCTCCGGTTTAGTAAGTCCAGGATCGCCATTTCGTCCATCTCCTCGGGTAGAAGGGATGGATAGGGCTCCAGGTGATAGACCGCCACCGGCTCCGCATTTATGGTATCGCGGCCCAGGACGTAAAGCGCCGGCTTCCCGTCTGCCGACTGGCCGGTAACCGCTAGTTTCGGTCGCATGAGCGCTTCGTCCTCCCCGCCGGGAAGTAGGAACGACGTGTACACTCGCTCCCCTTCCACCATTCCAAAGCCGTACGTCCGCTCGGCCACCTGACGTCCGTCGCTTTCGTCTATTTGCAGTAACTGCGACTGAAGTATCCGCATAGATGCTTTGTCGCGCTGACCGCCGATGTCGGCCAGGTGCACCACCCAGTTGCCGGTGTCCCGCACTATCCGGTAGGTATGCCCCACCAAATCCGTCGGCCAGCCGCCCTGCGGTATGGCGTCCACGGCGCGATAGCGCTGTTGGTATATCTGGGCGGGGGTGTGCAGGGTGGCGCTTAGGGTCGAATCGGACTCGGGGATATAGCTCAAGTACACGGAGTCGGTCGTCTCCTGCGCTCCGTCCGCCAAAATAGCCGCCAAGGTCTGGGAGTACTCGGTGAAGGGGTTGTAGATCCGCGCGCTGTCTCCCGAGATTTCCAGGCGCAGCATACCGTACCTGCCGCCCTCGTTCAGGAATTCCAGCGGTCGGACCTCGGTAAGGGCGTAGACCCGGTCGGGCGGCAAGGCGCCGGGGTCGGATTCGGGCGCCGGAGCGCAGGAGAAAACGAAAACCGGGAACAGCAGGGCAACGCCCGAAGCAGGTGACATGGGTAGGTGTTAGAATGGGCAACGGGCATCTTGTCTTCAACAAGATACCCGTTGCTGCCATTTTGGCGTGCGAGCGACGGATTTTGTCGTCCTTCGCCGCGCTTACGGCTTCTCCTGTCCCTTTTGCACGGCGGCTTTAGGACTGGCGAAACCGAGATCGGCCTTGCCGCCGACCGGCTTCATCGGCTTCGTTTTGAATACGCCTTTGCCGTCGAAGCTAACGCCTTCGCTCCACCGGCCGGTGGGCGGCGGTACGCTGTCGTCCTTGGCCGTCGTGTAGAAGGTGTAGTTGTAGTCGGCGAGTTCCTCTTCCTGGGGAAAGTTATTGGGAATGGGGTGGTTGTCCCTTCCACCCAGTTCCTCCCAGGCGGCCATCCACTGGTTTTGGTGCATGGTGTCGCGGGCGATGAGGAACCGGAGCATGTCCTTCATCCCTTTGTCGTCGGTCATCTTGAAGAGCTGGACAGCGAGCATCCGCCCGGTGCTTTCCGCCATGGCATTGGACAGCATATCGGCGGCGACGTTGCCGCTGGCGTAGACGTGGCTGCAATCGAAGGGATTGCCACTGGCGTCCACCGGCATGGCGGCCATGCAGGTCGTGATGGCATGCTGGATGTTCATACCGCCCATGGTGGCGCGCATGATGGGGTCGTTGGCGGCTTTCTCCTGCTCGAGGGGCGCGCCTTCCAGATTGAGGGCGACGGCCGTGGCGAGCATTTCAATGTGGGCCATCTCTTCGGTACCGGTTTCGAGGAGCATGTCGCGGTACTTGGCCGGGCCGCGCGACCCCCAGGCCTGGAAAAGGTATTGCAGGCAGACGCGAATTTCGCCCTGGATGCCGCCGATGGCCTGCTGGAGCGCTTTGGCGAAGAGGGGGTCGGGCTTGTCGACCTTTACGTGGTATTGGAGTTTACCTCCGTCGTGGTAGAACATGGGTTTGTATTTGAGAATGAGGAATACCTGCGTAAGCCGGATCGCCGGTCACGATGTTCTCCCGTAAGCATTGTTAGGTTGCATAACAATTGGTTCCCGGCTCCGCGGGCCGCATATTGGATGCCCCGCCCCGATCCGGGTGGCGATTTTAGTGCACCGATCTCTTTGGTAGCCTTTCTATCTTACCGCGATGATCGCCGACCTTCCCGCTTCCTTTTCCACCGCCGCCGAGCTCGTTATTCAGCGGCTAGACCCCGAGCACCCGGTGCACGAAATGGCCGCTAATGCCCGCAAACTGGCCCAGGCGATGATCGAGCGGGGGGATGCTTGTCCGGCCGGAGAGGACGCCGATCCCACCGACCTGGAATGCCGGCTAATCCATTTCGAGTGGGCGGAACGGGCGAAACACTTTTTACTCCTCTACCGCGATGTGCAACTGCAACTGCAGATCGCATCGCTGATGGTCCGCGAAAACAAGGCCGAAGCGGCAACGGTAAACGATCTGTACCGCCGATCGCGGGAAGCGCTCCGTGCCGCCCTGGAAGAATGGGAGACCGACCATGGCACCCGGCTCGACGCCCTGCAACGGAACGATCGTAACCGTAAGAAACAACTCCGTGCCTGGAAGCTGCAGCACAATCCGTGGCCGCTGTACCGCCACCAGTTGGATAAGATCGCCGGCCAGTCCGAATCGCTCGCGGAAGAGTACGACCGCCTCACGAACCAGTCCGACCACCTCGCTAAAGTCCGGGAGCTGGTGGAAGAAGCCATCGCCGGTAGCCGCGCCACCCTGGAGCAATCGAAGGAACGCGCTAATGAAATCGTCCGCTTTATCAAACAGGAAGACGCCACCCCGGAACGGCCCGGGGTCATCGCCGCCAAAATGGAGGATTACGTGGCCGAAGATCCGGGCGCTACCCGACTGGACCGCTACACCAACGCGATCACCGCCGGCCTGGCCCGACTGAGCGAACAGCAGCGGGTTACCGTAGCCTCCGAGCAAGGAATCCTCCGGTTCAAGGAGATCAATTTTCGCCGCGCTACGGATCAGTGGGTAAGCGCCCAGATCATGCCGCTGCTCTACGAAATGTGGGAGCTCAGCGCCCAGATGCGCAATGGGTTGAACGTGGCCACCGCGAACGTCCGCAACCGAACCATCCTGTTAGCCAGTGAGATCAAGGCCGGCAACGAGGTCGACTTCGACAACCACCAGCTCGCGCAACCGCTGGCTACCTACCTGGAGAAAACCACCGAACTCCAGGCGGAGTATCAGGCGCTCCGGCAACGCGTGGAACACCTTATCTACACCGACCTCGAACTAGCCTCGGCTTACCGAAGCGTTCCCGGCTTCCTGCCGCTGCCCCTCCAACGGGGCATCAACGCCTTCACCCGCAAACAGGGACGGGTGCTCGGGCAGGTCGGGGAATGGTTCGGCAAATATGCCAGCGGACTGAACCGCCGCATCGGCGAAGCCACCCGGGAAGAGAAGCTCAGCCTAGCGGAAAAAACCGTGCGCGTAGTGCGACAGCGGACGCTTTCGGCCCAGAACAGTTCCTACACCAATATTCTCATCACCCGGGGCTACATCGGAGAATCCTTCCTCGTGGGCCGCGACAAGGAAACGGACCACCTGCGGGAACTCGTCGAAAACTGGCAGTTCGGTTACCGTGGCGCCGTGGCCCTCACCGGTGAGCGCCTGGCGGGAAAGACGCTCTTCGGCGAATTGGTCACCAATCGCTTCTTTCCCGACGATACCATTCGGCTGCAACCCCATGCCACCGTAACCGTCCAGGGGCGACGGACCAAAACTACCGGAGACCTCGAGGCGGCCCTCAGCTTCGTACAGAAGTATACCCTGCAGTCCCGGCCGCTGGTCTGGATCGACGACCTGGAGACCTGGACGGATAAAGCCACCACCTTCGCCGCCAACGTGCGGGCGATGGGCAGACACATCGACGATTACTCCGGCCGGATCTTCTACCTGGTTTCCACTAGCAATGCGGTCTACAATCACCTGAGTCGGTACCTGGATATCGACCGGGTTTTTCAGTCGGAAATCAATTTGGACAATTTCTCCCTCCCCGACATGGAGCAGGCCGTTCGCATCCGCCACGGGGCCACCCACAAATTGCTGGTGGACGAAGACGGTGAAATTCTCAGCGACGCCCACTTTGCCAAACTGGTGCGCCGAATTTACCGAGCGACCGATGGCAACGTCGGCGATACCATCAATCGCTGGGCTTACTACACCCGACGCTTCGACGACGACCGCGTCTATCAGCCCCGGGAGCGCCGGTACGCCTTGCCGGGCTTCCTTTCTCCCGACACCGCTACGCTGCTCTCCACGATCCTGCTCGAAAAAAGGACGCGGGATTATCGGCTCCGTAAGCTGTTCGGTCCGGCCTATCAGGAACGGTACGCCAGCATTTTGCAGCGGCTGATCCGCATCGGCTTGGTCACCCGTATCGCCGACGGTTCGCTGGAGATCACGGAGAGCGTGGTCAACGACGTCGGCCGACAGCTAGAAGCCGAAGCCTACTTAACCTATACCCGCTAACCCATGGAGTACCGCTTGCTGCCCCTATTTAACTGGATGGACCTGCTGCTCGGGGCTGTCGTCCTGTACGGCGTATACGTGCTCCTGTACCTGCTCCGTGACCGGCTGGGAAAAACAAAACGCCCCGAAGGCTTTCGGGCCCGGGCCTTCAACGTGCTGGCAGCGGCCCTGCTGCTCTACGAACCGACGGCAGCCCTGGTACTGATCGTGATCTTCGTGTTCATCAACCCGGGTGTTCACGGACTGGTCACCTTGCTGATCGTCGCGGCGGGGTTTTCCCGCCTTCGCGATTACCTGAGTGGAAGAATCGT
Source organism: Neolewinella xylanilytica (assembly GCF_002934605.1). Lineage (GTDB taxonomy): Bacteria > Bacteroidota > Bacteroidia > Chitinophagales > Saprospiraceae > Neolewinella > Neolewinella xylanilytica. The sequence continues at coordinate 2,155,163 of NZ_PTJC01000005.1, read as the reverse complement.
CCTCTTCACTCCCCTGATCAGCGTGGGAAAACGCATGAAGACCGAACGGTACACGGGGGTTATTTCCCGTATTAACCGCATCGGACTTTATCTGCAAACGGGAGAGGGGCTGCACTTCGTCAATTACACCTCGTTGCTGACGCAGGGATACTCGCTCATAACCGGCAAGGACATCGGAGGGTACTATCAGTTGGTGCTTACGCCGCCCGAGGACCGGGAAGATCCGCTGGAGGAACTTGCCGACCGGTTGACCACCACGCCGTACCTCGACCGCAGTTTCCGCCCGGAACTGGCCTACGCCGAATACGGTCAAGATCGCATCCACGCCCGCCTTTCCGTGCGGGAGGAAAAACATCTCACCGAACTTCTCGCCCTTCTACAGGAATGGGGATACCCCGCCACCATAGCACAGCGCTAACCTTATCAAGAACGCACCATGCAGCAAATCGATCCATACATCCTGATAATGGAGGCTTCGGTCATCATCATCCTCTCTTTTTTCTTCAGCGAGGTGGCCAAGCGGACGAATATCCCCTCCGTACTGATGCTGATCATTCTCGGTATCGTGGCGAAGTTTGGCCTGGATGCGGCGGGCTTGGGCAATTTGAATTTCTTCCCGATCCTGCAAATCCTCGGCATCGTCGGCCTGATCATGATCGTGCTGGAGGCCGCACTGGAACTTAAGCTGGAGCGGGATAAATACCTGTCGATCGGAAAGGCGCTCGTGGTTGCCGCCCTGGGGCTGGTGGCCTCCACTTGGGTGGCGGCGATTATCCTGCAATACTTTATCGACGGCATGTCAAGCGAGGTAGCCTGGCTGTACGCTACCCCGTTGTCCATTTTATCGAGCGCCATCATTATTCCGAGCGTAACCGGACTGAAGGGTGCCAAGCGGGAGTTCCATATCTACGAAAGCACCTTTTCCGACATCCTCGGCATCATGTTATTCTATTTTTTACTGAGCCAGACGCCCGTCCCGGTCGCCCCGGAAGAAGGCCTCGAAGTGATCGAACACCACGCGAGTGGCTTGGCTTACCTGGGCAATATTCTCGTCACCATCGCCGCATCCGTGGTCGCGAGCTACGCCATCGTACTGATCTTTCAGAATATCAAAAGCCACGTTAAGCTCTTTCTGTTGATCGCCGTGCTGTTGCTGCTTTACTCGCTCGGCAAGATGGCTCACCTTTCCTCGCTGATCATCATCCTGATTTTCGGGCTGATTATCGCGAATATGCGGCTCTTCTTCAGGGGACCACTCAAGAAATGGCTCAATTACAAGAAGGCATTGCACATCTACGAAGACCTCCACGTCGTCACGGTGGAGACGGCATTCGTGGTGCGTACCTTCTTCTTCGTGATCTTCGGGGTCACCATTTCCCTGGCTTCCCTCCTCAGTGTTGACGTGGCCATCGTCAGTCTTCTGATTATCCTCAGTATTTACCTGATCCGCTTTGTCCTGTTGCGGATATTTATCGGCGCGGACCTTTTCCCCCAACTCTTCGTTGCTCCGAGGGGGCTGATCACGATACTGTTGTTTTACAGTATTCCGCAACAACTAGAGGTCGCTAACTTCGAACCCGGCATTTTGCTCTTTATCATCATCGGTACCAGCCTCATCATGACACTGGCCATGGTGGTGGACAAAAAGCGGACGACCTCCGCCATCCGTAAAGTGGCCAGCGAACCGATCGGTTACGAACGCTGGAAAGCCCCGAGCCTGGAAGACGAGGTGGTCACTAAAGAAGCGAAGCACTAGGGTTACACCGTTTTATTCCTCCCCAAACGATCTGTATCTATGAAGTATCCCTCAAAATGGTGGATCGTGCCCGGGGCGCTCCTCGCGGTGGCTGCGGCGGCCTACTTCATGGGCCCCGCCCTAGACCCACCCGAATACAGCACGACCCTGCCCAAGCTGCCGGAACTGGGTGAACTGGAGGATTTCATTCAACGGCGGGAACGGGATGCCCCTACCCGTCAGAACAATGAAGCCCGTATCGTATGGGCGGATGCTACCCACGCAGTTACGGAATACGCCTTCGTTTACCTGCACGGCTTCGGAGCCAGCTACCGCGATGGCTTCCCCGTCAACGTGAACGTACCGGCTATTTTCGGCGCTAATGTTTACCTGAGCCGTTGGTCCGGGCACGGACTCCTTCCGGACGATGCACTGGAGTTGTTTACCGCCGAACGCGCCTGGGAGGATGCTAAGACCGCCCTCCTTATCGGCCAACGGATCGGGAAGAAGGTCATTTTGTTTTCCACCTCTACTGGCGGAACCCTATCGTTACAGCTGGCAGCTACCTATCCCGAACGGGTGCACGCCATGATCAACATCGGCCCCAACGTGGAAGACGATCAACCGGGGGCGTCGCTGCTGATGTCGCCCTGGGGACACGAGTTGGCCCATCTGGCCGCTTTGGGGCAGAATCGAAAGATAACCCACGACGAACCCGAGGCAGCCCAGTATTTCGACACGATTTATCCAGCGGAAGCGCTGGTACAGCTGCAGATCCTGGTCCAAACCACCATGCGCGACACCACCTTTGAATCCATCGAGTGTCCGGTCCTTACGCTCTACTACAAGGAAAATTTCTTCCAGAAGGATCAGCACGTGGAGGTTACCCGCTTACCCGAGATCCAGGATCTGTTCGTTACGCCCGAAGACAAAAAACAGCTCATTACCCTGCCGACACCCAAAAGCCACTTTATGGCCAGCGATATTAAGTCCGAAGACTGGATGGCGACGCAGCGCGTGATCGTCGAATTTTGCCGGAGCGTCCTGGGCATGGAACCCCTACATTCCGTCGATTACGTGGCGAACGCTCCCTGTCTCTAGCAACCGCCGACGGGCTTCCTCGTAGGGCAGGCCGGTGGATTCCACGATCATTTTCGTCCCCCGATCCACGAGTTTGGCATTGCTGAGCTTCATGTCCACCATGCGGTTGTCCTTCACCCGACCGAGCCGGATCATGACCGAAGTCGTGATCATATTCAGGATCAGCTTCTGGGCGGTACCGCTTTTCATCCGCGTACTTCCCGTTACGATTTCCGGGCCCACCACCGCCACGATGGGATGCTGGCAAACCTCGGTCACTGGGGCACCCGGGTTACAGGTAACGCAGCCCGTCAGTAGCCCGGCTTCCCCCGCCCGTTGGAGTCCGCCGATTACGTAAGGAGTCGTCCCGGAAGCGGCGATTCCGATGAGGGTGTCGTCTGTATTGGGCGCATAGGGCTCCAGGTCCTTCCAAGCTTGTGCCTCGCTGTCTTCGGCCGATTCCACGGCGTCCCTCAGGGCACGGTCGCCACCGGCGATGAGCCCGATCACCAGGCCCGGTGGTACGCCATAGGTCGGCGGGCATTCGCTGGCATCGAGGACTCCGAGCCGCCCACTGGTACCGGCTCCGATGTAGAAGAGCCGCCCGCCCCTTTCCATACGGGGCACGATCGCCTCTACCAGGTCCGTGAGGGGGGCAATGCAATCTCCTACCGCGGGAGCTACCAGCCGGTCCTGTTCGTTGATAAGGGTGAGCAGTTCCCCGGCGGAACGCGTTTCCAGGTCTCGATAGGGTCCGGGTTGTTCGGTGATGCGCATGGCGTACGTTAATTGTCCGCCGCTAAGAACGCCTCTTTTGTCGGAATAGCGATATCGTGGCCAGACAGCCCTTCCGTGAAGGCACGTACTTCGGCGCCCAGCGCCTCCACCTGTCGGTGTAATTCCTCCCCTTCCGTGCGCTGACTCGCCGACGGGCGACCGGGGAAGGAGGAGACGGCCGAATAAAGCTGACTGACCTTTTCGCCGATCTTTTCGCCTTCGTCTACGTAGCCGTCACCACCGGTAAAGACGATGTTAGCCTGTAGCGCCGCCGCCCGCTGGGCCAAATCGCTTAGGTCGGCTTCCTTTGCCTGTTTCCAGACCCGTTCGAGTACTTCGTGGAGGTAGGCTAGTTCCTCCGAGTCGCTGAAGAGCTGCATCAGCAGGGCGTACTGGTCTGCACGGGCGTTTTCCGTATAGGGTGATTCCGGATCCACGGCGAGAACGATCTCCGTCTGAAACGTATCGCGACCTTTGACCAATGCTACCTGGTAGGCTCCGGCGGGCAGGCGAGGTCCGTACATCGTACCAAATTGGGCCGACCGATTATCACTCGGCGGAGCTTTGGGTTTTTCCAGGGTCGTGGGTAGCGATACGACATTAAGTCCCGCACCCTTACCGGCCTGGAGCGTGCGGATCAGCTTCCCCTCATGGTAGATGTTCACGAACATCTTTCCAAAAGTGTGACGCCTGTTTGCATAGTAGAGAATGTTCAGGTCATCACTTGGATTCGGACCGCGGTACATACCCCCTCCTCCGTATTCGTTTCCACCTGCGGCCCCGCGCTCAGAAAAAAAGAAAGTGTCGCGCTCCAGGAAGGTGATGGGTGCTGCGTCGAGACCGGGTCCTACCTGTCGCAGCGCTTCGAGGTCATCGAGAATGATGACGCCGCGGCCGTGGGTTGCCAGGATCAGGTCTCCCTGTTCGGGATGAATGACCATGTCGCGGATGCCCACCTGCGGAACCTGGTTACGAAAGGGCGCCCAGCTGTCACCGCCGTCCAGGCTGAGGTACAGCCCAAATTCCGTTCCCAGGTAAAGCAAAGTAGGCTGCTTGGGATCCTGACGGACGCTCAGGGCGTAACCGCGCACGGCCTCACCGTTCAGCCGCTCCCAGTTTTGCCCGGCATCGGTGGTCCGGTAGAGGTATGTCGCCATATCTCCCCGCCGGTGGTTATCGAAGGTGACGAGCGCAGTGCGGGAGTCGTGTGGACTGGCGTCGATGAAGGTGACCCAGCTGCCCTGCGGCGGTCCTTCGGACGCGGGGTTGACCAGGTTCCAACTGTCACCGCCGTCGAGCGTCACCTGTAGGTTCCCGTCGTCCGTTCCGGCCCAGATGATGTTCGGATCGCTTGGACTCTCGGCCACGGCGTAAACGGTGGTGTGGTTCTCGGCGCCGGAGTTGTCGATACTCAGTCCCCCACTCTTCCATTGCTGTTGCAGACTGGTATCATTGGTGGTCAGGTCCGGACTTATGCGCTGCCAGCTATCCCCCGCATCGGTGCTCAGAAAGAGGTATTGGCTGGCAAAGTAGAGTCGCTCGCCGTCCGCGCTCAGGTGCAGCGGAGCACTCCAGTTGAACCGCAATTCACCAGCTTCCGTGTCCGGATACGGCGTGATGCTTTTGGCACGCCCGGTGCGCTCGTCAAACCGGGCCAGGTTCCCCCCCTGGTATTCGCTGAACACATAGTGCGTTTGCGTGGGATGCCGGAAGCTGTAAAAACCGTCGCCGCCGAGCGTCTTCCGCCAATCCGAATTCTGTATCCCCCCGGGCTGGCTACTGGGGCCGTACCAACTCCCGTTGTCCTGCAGGCCACCGTAGATGCGGTAGGGATCGGCATTATCCACCGAGACATGGTAGAACTGGCTGACGGGGAGGTTCTGCCACATCTTGAAGGTGTACCCCCGATCGAAGCTTTCGTAAACGCCCCCGTCCGTCGCTACCAGGATGTGCCGGCCGTCGGCTGGGTCGATGTAGATATCGTGAGCATCGGAATGCACGCTTTGGTCGAAAGTCCGCCAGCTGTTACCGGCGTCCTGAGTGATGACCGCACTGAGGCCACATTTAACGACAATGCTGTCGTTCGAGGGATCGACCGCAAGCTGCGCGAAGTAGAACGGACGGATCTGATTGGGGAAGGTACGGTCGACTAACGACCACGTATCGCCTCCGTCTTCGCTCCGGTACAAGCCTTTGGTTTCCTTGCTTCCGGTTTCCACGCTGGCGTAGACGACCTCACCGTTGCCCGGGGCAACGGCAACCCCGATGCGCCCCAGGGTCTCGGCGGGCAGCCCCTCCGAAAGCAGTTCCCAGCTTTCCCCGCCGTCGCGGCTCCGGTAAAGGCCGGATCGACCGGTGAAGCCCGAATCGAAGGTGTGGGGATAGCGGCGGTGGCTCCACATGGCGGCGAATAGGATATTCGGATCCTCGGGGTGCATACTCAAGCTGGCTGCTCCGGTGGCTTCATCCAGGTAAAGCACCCGGTCCCAATCCGCCCCGCCGTTGGTAGACCGAAAGACACCCCGTTGGGTCCCATCGCTCCACAGCGGACCGAGTGCGGCCACGTAAAGGGTGTCCGGATGCTTGGGGTGCACCACGATGGCTGCGATCCGCTCGGTGGAGTCCAGCCCTATGTGTTGCCAGCGATTGCCGCCGTCGCGGCTCCGGTAAACACCGTCTCCGATGCTGACGCTATTTCGCACCCACGGCTCCCCCGTACCGACGTAGACCGTTTGCGGATCGGCGGGAGCCAAGGCAATCGCTCCGATGCTTTGCACGTGATCGTCAAAGACGGGTTGGAGGGTAGCGCCGTTATTGGTGGTTTTCCACACGCCGCCGCCCCCGGCTCCGATGTAGACGGTGGCGGCGTCCCCGGGATGGACGGCAAGGCAACTGACCCTACCGCTCATGGTGGCGGGGCCGATTTGCCGGGCGCGCAAATCACCGAAGTGGGCGGTCGTGGTGGCAAAATCCGATTGCGCAGAGAGCAGCCCGGACAGGCAGAGCCCGCCGAATAACAAAATCGATCGCATAATACAAGGAGTGAGTGCGGTAGCGGTCCGCGTACGCTTGGAGGAGTTCGGACGATTGCCTACATACTATCCTTGGAGAAGAAGTTCTCCGGTAGCTCGGGATTGATGTTGGCGCTTTCGAAGGTCATGGACATGATGGTCTGTCCGTTCATTTTATTCTCCATGTACATGGGTACGACCAGGTTTTCGACTTCCTGGTAGTCGCTCAGGTAGGTTTCCATGGTCATCCCTTTCATCTGCCCCCCCTCGCTGACAAAGGACATCATAACGGGAACCATCGTCTCGGTATCGAAATAGTAGGTGCGATCGAAGCCCTCGTCGTTCGTGACGCGGACGCCGTAGGTCGGGGCGCCTTCGATTTCGCGGCCTTCTACGTTTTCCAGGGTATACCCACGGGCTTCGGTGTCGACGAACACGTCCAGGAACGGACTGGACGTGAGGTCGGCGGCCTCTTCCGCGGACATTTCCTTGGGTTCGGTGATGCCCTGCATGGGGAAGTACATCCAGGCGGTGGTTCCGTCGTAGGCCTGCACCATCTTATTACCCTGAATGTTCATTTCCACCCGAGTCTTGTCGCCCATCGCGGAAGTCACCGTGAGGGGAAACGCCATCCCCTGCATGTTAGCCTTGCCTTCAAATTGGTAGGCCTGCAAGGATTTCCAGGCATCGGCGCCACCGATGGTTTCTAAGTAAGCCGTGGCTATTTCCTCGGCGGGGGGGGCGTCCGTTACCGATTGGGCAGCGAGTGGCAGCATAACGACCCAGGTGAGGAAGACGATAATTAGATTTTTCAAAATAGGCGGGTTTGCGTGGTCGCTCGGATCACTTTGATTGAATGGCGTGGAAGATAAGGTCGATCTCCGCACCGATGGCTTCGCTTCGATGAACGACGGTATATTTTCGATCTACTCCTTTCTGCTCCGGCTCCGACTTTGGTGTTCTATCTTTGCCAAAAGCCCTTCGTGGAGCCTGAGTCGCATTTCGATAGTTATTTTAAATCGGCTTTCACGGTCGACAACGTCATCTTCGGATTCGACGAGGGCGCGCTGAAGGTGCTCCTCATTCGCCGAAACGAGGCACCGTTCGAGGATTGTTGGGCACTGCCGGGCCACTTCGTGCGCCAGAACGAGGACCTCGACGAGGCCGCCCGGCGCGTACTATGGGAAATGACCGGGCTCGAAAACGTCTACCTGGAGCAGCTGTTCACCTTCGGAGCACCAGGCCGGCATGCGTACGGGCGGGTCATCACCGTAGCGTATTACAGCTTGGTCAAGATCGCCGACTTCACGCCGCAGGCACTGACGCTCACTCGGGAGGTAGCGTGGCACGATCTGACCACCCTGGGCGAACTCGCTTTCGACCACAACGAAATCATCGTTACGGCGAGAGACCAGTTGCAACGGTCTATTCGCAACCGGCCGGTTGGATTCGAGCTGCTACCACCGGAATTTACGCTCACCCAGCTCCAGCACCTCTACGAATCGATTTGGGAAACCAAGCTCGAAAAACGGAACTTCCGGAAGAAAATACTGTCCATGGACTTGATCCTCCCCCTCAACCGAACGCAGAAGGGAGTCAGTCACCGCCCCGCGCGGCTGTACCGATTCGACGAGACCCGGTACCGGAAATTAACCCGCGAAGGATTCAATTTCGAGGTAAAGGGCTAATCTCCTTTCCAACAAGGCAGAACATGCCGATATGGCGTGACAATGTTTCCGTAATGTCGAATGGCCCTACATTTGCCCGCTTAACCGCGTGAGAAAATTTTTTAAAAGTATGAGTCAGAAGAAACCCGACGACCCCATCGTCGACGACGAAATGTTGTCGCACAGTGATGCCGCTCCGGAAGAACACACCATCGAGGGTGATCTTAAATCCGATAAGGACCTGCAGGAAGACATTCCTGACACCATAGATCTAGACGAACTGCAACAGCGGCTGGAGGAAAAAGAGGACCGGTACCTCCGTCTTTACGCCGAGTTCGATAATTATAAGCGCCGCACGCAACGCGAGCGCCTGGAGATGATGGATACCGCCGGTAGCAAAACCATGAAAGCCCTGCTACCCGTACTGGACGATTTCGACCGTGCCGCTCAGCTCGCCGAAAAGGACGAGCAAACCGCGGAAATATGGAATAATGGCATCGGCCTGGTACATAAAAAATTGCTGTCCGCGTTAGCTTCCCAGGGCCTCAAGCCGATGGAAAGCACCGGAAAAGATTACGATTCCGATCTCTTCGAAGCCGTAACCGAGATTCCCCATCCTGATATGAGTGGCAAGGTAGTCGACACCTTAGAGCGTGGCTACACCCTGAACGGCCGCATTATTCGCCACGCGAAAGTGGTCGTGGGCAAGTAAGCCGCACCCCTTTCCAGCACAATTTTAAGAGCATAGCCTTATGGCAAGAGATTATTACGAGATCCTTGGCGTTGATCGAAACGCGGACTCCGACACCCTGAAGAAATCCTACCGAAAACTCGCGATGAAGTATCACCCGGACCGAAATCCGGGCGACACCGCAGCCGAAGAGAAGTTCAAGGAAGCCGCCGAAGCGTACGATGTCCTCAACGACAGCGACAAACGCGCGCGTTACGACCGCTTCGGTCACGCCGGCGTTAACGGTCAGGGCGGCTACGGAGGCGGCCCCGGCGGCATGACCATGGAAGACATCATGTCCCAATTCGGCGACATGTTCGGCGACGGGGGTGGCGCATTCGGCTCGTTTTTCGGCGGTGGCGGTGCCGGCGGCGCCCGGCGGCAGCCCCGCGGAGAACGCGGATCCAACCTGCGGATCAAAGTTCCCCTTACGCTGGAGGAGATCGCCGAAGGCGTCACCAAACGCATCAAGGTGAAGCGGCAAAAGGTATGCGACGTATGTGACGGAAGCGGCGCAAAGGATGCGAGCAGCGTGGAAACTTGCCGTACCTGCGGTGGCGCGGGTGTGGTGCGGCAGGTCCGGTCGACCTTCATCGGACAAATGGCCACCACCACTACCTGTCCGACCTGTTCCGGTACCGGCACCCAGATCAAGGCTACCTGTAACAACTGCAAAGGCGACGGCCGGGTCTATGGGGAGGATACCATTGAAGTGAATATTCCCGCGGGCGTCGAGGAAGGAATGCAACTAAGTATGCGCGGCAAAGGCAATGCCGGCCGCCGCGGTGGCCCCCCTGGCGATCTGCTCATCAACGTGCAGGAAAAGCCCCACGAGGAGTTACAGCGCGACGGGCAAAAGCTGATTTACGATCTGTACCTCAACTTCGCCGATGCCGCCCTGGGCACTTCGGTCGAAGTACCGACCATCGCCGGACGCGTTAAGATCAAGGTGCCTGCGGGCACGCAATCCGGAAAGATCTTCCGCCTGCGCGGTAAGGGGTTGCCCGCCCTCCAGAGCCACCATCGCGGCGACCAGCTGATTCACGTCAACCTCTGGACGCCGAAGACCCTCACCCGCGAAGAGACCGAACTGCTCGAACGGATGCGGGGGATGGAAAACTTCGATCCCAAACTGGAAAAGGGAGACAAAGGCTTTTTCGAACGCATGAAGGAGTACTTCACGTGAGCAGGTATGCATTCGCTATCCTGATCGCTCTTTTACTCGCCTCCTGCGGGTCGGATGTAGTTTATCAGCAACAGCAAGCCTTCGGCCCCGGAGGGTGGCGGTACGCCGACAGCGTAGATTTCGCTTTCCCAGTAACCGATACCGCCGGTAGCTACGACCTCGTGCTCACCGTCGATCACGGCCAGCAATTTGCCAATCAAAATTTCTACGTTCACCTGAATACCCACCTACCCGACGGTACCGTGCTCAGTCAACCGCTTTCCCTCGAACTGGCCGATAAGTTTGGGGAATGGTACGGCGATTGTAATTCCGGAGGCTGCGTTACGAATATATCGATTCAGGAAGGTACCCGCTTCACCCAAACCGGTGACCACCGCCTGGTGGTGAGTCAGTTTTCCCGTCAGGACCCGCTGCCGGAAATTACCGCTCTCGGCTTCCGTATCGTAAAGCGTTGAGCCGGGTGGCGGAACGCTGGCGCCGCCATTTCCACTAGTTTACCGGCGATGGAGCATCGCGGGTTTTAGCCCAGGTAACTCCGCAACAGGTTTTTATTCCGGCTGCGGCGCAGGCGACGAATGGCCCGTTCCTTGATCTGACGGACGCGCTCGCGGGTTAGATCGAAGCGATCGCCAATCTCCTCGAGGTTGAGTTGTTCTTCTCCGTCCAATCCAAAGTAGGCCGCCAGCACCGCCCGTTCGCGGGGGGCAAGCAAGTTTAAGTTGGCAACGACTTCCTTGCTGAGCGATTCCCCCATCACTTTCAGATCCGGATTGGAGTCTTCGTCGTTCGGCAGGGTATCCAGCATGGTAATGTCGCTGTCGTCACCGGCAACGGGCGCATCGAAGGATAGGTGGCGCATACGTCCACGCATGGCCCGGTTTACATCGGCTACGGAAATCTGCAGCATTTCGGCCAGTTCCTCCGGCTCCGGATCCCGCTCGAATTCCTGTTGGAAGGTGGCGATCGCTTCGGTTACCTTGGTGTAGCCGGCTGCCTTGTTATTGGGCATGCGCACCAGGCGGCTGTATTCGACGATGGCCTGCATAATGCTCTGGCGGATCCACCAAACTGCGTAGGAGATAAACTTGAAGCCCCTGGTTTCGTCGAAGCGTTTGGCGGCTTTGATGAGTCCTACGTTACCTTCGTTGATGAGGTCGGAAAGGCTTAATCCCTGGTTCTGGTACTGCTTCGCGACGGATACCACGAACCGCAGGTTAGCCTTGGTCAGTCGTTCCAGAGCCACCTGGTCTCCTTCCCGGATGCGGGCGGCCAAAGCTGCCTCGTCCTCCGGAGTCAACAGATCAATCTTTCCGATATCGGTCAGATACTTTTCCAGTGCAATGCTTTCGCGGCTGGTAATCTTGTTACTGATCTTTAACTGACGCATTCCAACTACCTTTTCAAAACTGAAATCATTTATTACCCAAATGCAAGTCCTAATATAGGAAACTTTACCCAGGCAATTATATAATGCAGAAGCGGGCGGAAATAGTTACCGAATAGCATAATCAAATTGGATTTCCCCGCGATTTAACTTTGGCCTCCGCTCCTCGTTACCGATACTATAACGTTCGAACACTTGCAAGCGCGCGCATGGCCCGTAAATTCTACAGCATCTTTTCGCTCAAGTACCCTCCCTGCCACGGGGGCGATCTCTTCCCCACCGGCGCGCTTTCTTTCCGTCAGCCCTTCGCCCAGTATACCCACTGCCCGACCTGTGGCCAGCCTTGCTTCCCCGAGCCCGGTTTCTACTACGGTGCCTTGTTTATCTCGTACATCGGTTCCGGCTTTTTCTGCCTCGGGGTAGGATTGTTCCTGCACTGGGTGCTCGGCTGGTCGATGCTGGCGTCCTTCGCCGTCCTGATCGGTTTGGTCGCTATTCTCTTCGTCTGGTGGTTCCTGGCATCGCGCACGGCCTACCTCCATTTGGTTTTCGGTTTTAAGCCGGATATATTGGCGGCGGCCCGGGCGGGCAAAATCGACGTCCGCCCTCCCACCACTATTAAAACTACCTGATTATGGCCCGTAAGGACTATACCCCCAAGCAACCCGCCGCTACCGATAACCCGTTTGCTTCCCTCTCCGGGCTGAGCGATCTTCCCGCAGGACCGGACGAGCCCGTCCCACCGGAAGAAGCGGGCGCCGAAAGCGCGGGAGCAATGAAGTCCGCCCCCCTGCGCGTTCTCATCGACCGCAAACAGCGCCGGGGCAAGGAAGCTACCATCGTCACCGGTTTCGAAGGTCCGGAAGAAGATCTGCAAGCCCTCGGCAAAAAACTAAAGGTCGCATGTGGCGTTGGCGGTTCGGTCAAGAACGGTGAGATCATCATCCAGGGCAATCAGCGCGACCGGGTCGTCGAAGAGCTGCTGTACCTCGGGTATACGGACGTGAAGAAATCCGGCGGCTGATTGCCACCTTATGATCCACGTCAGTTAACTATGGCAAGCCGGTGGGTTATGTTATGCTCCCAACACGTTGCCCTTACCCCTTCCAACTCGATTTCAGGCCAACCGTAAGGTTGAAGACCGGGTGTCCTTCGGTACTGTCCGGATCGACCGTGAAATATCCCTGACGCAGGAACTGGAACTGTTGCCCTACTTGGGCTTCGGCGAGGGCGGGCTCTCCCTTCGCCCGGATGGATACCAGGCTATTCGGGTTCACGAACTCCATGAAGTCGCGATCTTCGTGGTCCATCGGGGTGGGGTCGGTAAAGAGCGGTTCGTACATCCGCACGTCGAGGTCGACGGCGGTTTCGGCGTTCACCCAGTGCAGCGTGCCCTTCACCTTTACGCCACTGGTATCGTCCCCGGACTTGGAATCCGGATAGTACGTACAGTTGATCTGGGTGACGTTGCCATCGGCATCTTCTTCGTGGCCATCGCAGTGAATGACGTAGGCACTTTTTAGGCGGACGTCCTTATCCGGTGCCAGCCGGTAGTACTTGCGGTTCTGGGGCTCCTTACGGAAGTCAGACCGTTCCACGTATAGCTCCCGGCTGAACGGGAGTTGCCGGGTTCCCGCGCGCTCGTCTTCGGGGTTGTTTTCCGATTCCAGCATCTCCGACTGCCCCTCGGGGTAGTTGGTAATCACGAGCTTCACCGGATCGAGCACGGCCATGTACCGGTGAGCGTCTCGGTTGAGTACTTCCCGCACCTTAAATTCAAGCAGATCCAGGCTCTGCTGGTTGTCGCGGCGGGTGACGCCGGTATCCATGCAGAAGTTCCGGATGGCTTCGGCCGGGTACCCCTTGCGGCGCAGACCGGCCAGGGTGCTCATGCGCGGGTCGTCCCAACCGGTGACGATGCCTTCGTCCACGAGCAGCTTCAGTTTACGCTTGGAGGTAATGAAGTAGTCGACGTTCATGCGGGCGAACTCGATCTGCCGGCTGGGGAAGATCTCCAGGGCCTCGATCAGCCAATTGTACAGGTCGCGGTGGTGGCGGAACTCCAGACTACAGAGGGAGTGGGTGATCTCCTCGATGGAATCACTCTGGCCGTGAGCGAAGTCGTACAGTGGATAGATACACCATTTACCACCCGTGCGGTGGTGGGCTTCGTGCTTGATGCGGTACAGCACCGGATCGCGCAGCAGCAGATTGGGGTGGGCCATGTCGATCTTGGCCCGCAGTACGCGGCTACCGTCGGGGAACTCCCCGGCCCGCATGCGCTCGAAGAGGTCCCGGTTCTCTTCCGGACTCCGATCCCGGAAGGGGCTGTTGGTCCCGGGTACGCCGATGTCCCCTTTCTGCTTTTCGATGTCGGCGGCACTGGATTCATCCACGTAGGCATACCCCTTATCGATGAGCTTCAGTGCCAGGGCGTAGAGTTCATCGAAGTAATCGGAGGCGTAGCGGGTCTCCCCTTCCCATTCGTAGCCGAGCCAACGGATATCGTTCTGAATGTTGTCTACGAACAATGTCTCCTCCGTACTGGGATTGGTATCGTCCATCCGGAGGTTAGTCTTACCCCCGTATTTTTTGGCCGTTTCGAAATTGATGACGATCGCCTTGGCGTGACCGATGTGCAGGTACCCGTTCGGCTCCGGCGGAAAGCGGGTATGGATTCGACCGTCGTGTTTCCCGTTTTCGAGATCTTCGACGATGATCTCCTCAATGAAGTTATCGGCTTTACTGGTGGCGGTTGACATATGGATATACTTTGGGGGGTAACGCTTCTCCAAAGTGCGAAGTTACGGCACGGCCGCCGGGGTACCTACCCAACTACTTCCAACCTTCTTTTTCGAGCTTCCGGTACTTCGTTTCCACGGCCGCGCGCAGGGCCTCCTGGTAGGCGACCATTCGTCCGCGTACGGCTTCGTCCTGGGCCCCGAGGATCCGCGCGGCCAGCAGTCCGGCATTCTTGGCCCCGTCCAGGGCGACGGTGGCCACCGGAATCCCCCCCGGCATCTGCAAGATAGAAAGCACCGAGTCCCAACCATCGATGCTATTGCGACTTTTGATGGGCACCCCGATTACCGGCAGCGGGGTAAGGCTGGCCACCATACCGGGTAAATGGGCCGCTCCACCGGCTCCGGCGATGATCACCTGTATCCCGCGCCCCGCCGCCCCCTTTGCATAGTCAAACAATCGGTCGGGGGTACGGTGAGCGGAAACGACGGTGACCTCCAGGGGAATGTCCATCCCTTCCAGCACTTCGGCGGCTTCCCGCATGATGGGCAAATCCGAATCGGAGCCCATAATGATCGATACCATAGTAAATTTTTGAGGACGCAAGGTAACCCCCCCACCTGACACATCGGATGTCTGACATTCTGTCAGACATCCGATGTGTCAGGTCGCCCCGCCTCCCCGATGACCGCTATTCCCCGTCGCCAAGGCGCTCCGCTTCCTTTTCCAGCCCCGTACGCCGGTTGCGGCTTTTGACCTGCTGGTTTCCGAACGAATAGCTCAAACTGAGGGCGACCCGGCGGCTGTCCCAGTTTCCGTAGCCAACCGTTCGCAGCCCATTGAATTCGCTGGTTCCCGTCCAACCGGAGGTGAAGAGGATGTCATTCGCACTCAGTTTGACATTGAGCTGATCGTTGAGAAATTTCCGCTGCAGTCCCAGGTTCAGGGCTCCCTGCTCGTTGTAGCGCAGCACGCCACCCCACACGCCCGGACCGGAGAAGTAACCGCCGATTTCCGCGACGAGATTCCAGGGCAGGTTGATGGTATTCTGTACGAAAAAGCTGTAAGTGAAGGCCTTCACGTCGATCACCGCCCCGTCACCGTAGTCGGCCTGGTTATACAGGTGGCTAGCCGACGCATTCACGTAGAGATTCCACTTTTCCTGGAGCTGCATCGGCGCGCTGGCGTTGAAGGAGATGACGCGCTGGCTGGCCAGATTGTCCCAGCTGATGTAACCGGCGCGGGGATCTTCGTTGTCAGGCCCGATGAGCCGCGTAATCTGGTTAGACGTACTGCTATAGCCCAGCTTGAAATTGTAGCGGTAGGCATGGGTGTAGCCCAGCTCCAGGTTGTCGACGATTTCCGGGCGGAGAAAGGGGTTGCCACGCTCGTAGGTCAGCTGGCTGATCTGCTCGCGGAAGGGATTTAGGACGTTGTAGTCCGGCCGATTAATCCGTCGACCGTATGCCAGGTTGAGCGTATTTCCCTTTTGGGCATCGAGGCTATACGTCAGCCCGGCATTCGGAAAGAAACTCACGTAATTCAGCTCGACGGGCGGCTCCCGTAGTTCTTCAAGGAAAGGCATCAATTCGCCTTCCGCATCGGTGATTTCAGCCCGCAAGCCCGCGGTAAACTGCCACCGATCGCTCCATTTTCCCTGGTAGCTCAGGTAACCGGCGTAGACGTTTTCGGTGTAATCGAAGCGGTTGCTGAGCTGTTCGTCCAGCGTGCGCTCGCTCGGCGCCCCGGGATGCACGTCGTAAAACAGAAAGGTGTTTTCGGTCATCACCCGGGAGAATTTACCACCGGCACTCAGCGTACCGCCCCAAAGCGTGCGTTCGTAATCCGCCTTGGCAGTGTAGATATCGATGTCGATCGGCGTATCGAAGTAGTAATAGATGCTCGACAGCGGCGACCCCGCGGCATTGGTGTAGGCATTGACCTGTTCCGATAAGGCATCGTTGCGATAGCGGCCAAAGTCAAGGTCGACGTTCAGCGTCTGCCCTTCCCCGGGGAGATAACGGTAGTTCAGGTTATAAGCGTTCTGCGACCGATCGGAGTCGTTGTCGGTACGCGCCGCCAGGGTACTGTCAACGGTTTCCACTCCGGTAGCCAGATTGAAAATGTCGACGTCGTCGCGGACGTAGCCCGTATTATCATTGTACCGCCCGCTGGCCAGGAAGCCGAGTGTATGTTTTTCGCCAACGCTAAAGTCCGCCCCGATCCGGTAATTGGGTGAGGAGTTGACGGAAGAATTGAACACCACCTGATCGAGTAGCAAACTGTTTTGGTAGTTCTCCAGTCCGGTTACGTTATACCACTGTGAGTTGGCATAGCCGGCGCTGCCGAACACGTTGATCCACCGGTTGCGGTAGTTACCGTTGGCCGTAACGTTCCCCTGGGAGTAACGGCCCTGACTGCCATTCACGCTGACGCTGCCGTTAGCACCTTCGTCTTCCGCTTTCTTGAGTCGGATGTCGATGATGCCGGCGTTGCCTTCCGCCTCGTAGCGGGCCCCGGGGTTCGTGATGATGTCGATGCGGTCAATCTCTTCCGCGTTCAGGTTACGGAGGTAGGTGGCCAAGTCGGCGCCCGATAGGGGCATGCGCCGTCCGTCTACGTACAGGAGGACGCCCGAGCGGCTCAGTACATTGATGTTATCGTTGTTATCGACGGTAACCCCGGGGGCCTTCCGGAGCAGATCCAGACCGGAATTTCCAACGGCATTGATGGTGCCTTCTACGTTGAAGACCGTTCGGTCCGGTTTCACCTCCACCAGGGCGCGGCGGGCGGTCACCGTGGCTTCGGCGAGTTCCACGCCCGCAGGACTAAGCTGTAATACCTCGACGTCAACGTCCCGGTCGACCCGGATTCCCGGCATCCGCAGCTCGGGGGCGCCGATGTAGGTGACCACCAGGTCATACGTATTGCCGGGTACGTCGACGATGCGGAATAGTCCGTCGTCGCCGGTCGTTTCCACTTTAGCCAGGGTGCTGTCGGAGGCCGTGTAGAGCGCAACGTTGGCGAAAGCGACGGCCGTGCCCGCGGCATCCTGTACCTGACCACGAATGATGAATTTATTGGCTGCGGAGTCCTGGGCCTGCGTAAGGCTCGGCGTAAACAAGAGCATCAAAAATAAGGAAGCGAAGTGGGTGAACGTTGGCATGGGGATCCTTTTAAACGATTGGTTTTCACAAACTTACCCTCGATTTTCTACCCCACGACAAACATTCGACGAGTGGACGTCGGGACTAGATCAGCGAAAAAAAGAGGGACGAGCGCGTCGTACCGACGGTTGCTCGTCGGATGAAATTCCTCGTTCGTCGACAGAAAATTTTTGGCTAACCCGCAGGCCGATCCCGCGGCGGAACGATAGGCATGCGTCACGCCTCATCGGGCGACTATTTTGGGCGCCGGGCGCAGGAGCCCAGGTTCGGCAAGGGGGGTAATTAAGCTGACGGAGATCAGCCTGGCTAAAGTCGTGGCCCGCCGTGTCAGGTCAGCGAAACAAGCTACAATCGGACGAAAGAGCGCAATGCGGTCGACTCGATAAATGCCTTAGTGCACCCGGCCCGCCGCTTCGTCGAGGCCGGTGTCCCGGCTACGAACTTTGACCTTTTGGTTACCGAAGTTATAACTCAGCGAGAGGCCGACCCGGCGGGTGTCCTGCGCTACCCTACCCTGTGCGATCAGTCCGTTAAAATTGGACTCCCCGTTGATGATCGAGGTGTAGAAAATGTCGCTGACCGTGAGCTTAGCGGTGAGTTTATCGGCCAGCAACCTGCGCTGCAGCCCCAGATTGACTACGCCGAAGCCGTCGTAAACGAAGATGCCCCCGCCCACGCCGGGTCCGATGTACTGGCCGGTGATCTCCCCGGTGAAGCCGGCGGGAAGCGTGAAGGTATTTTGGTTGTAAAACCGATAGTTGAAAAGGTCGATATCTACGATTCCACCCTCACCGTAATCGGCTTCGTTGCTGATGTAGCCGGCGCTGGCGTTGAGGTAGGAGCGCCACCAGGCAGTGATCTGGATCGGCGCGCTGGCGGTAAAGTTCACCACGGTCTGCCGGGCGAGGTTGTCGTAGGTCTCGAAACCGGCCAGTGCGATGGAATCGTCGGGGCTGAAGAGTTGGGCCACCTGGTCGTCGGTACGGCTGTAGGCGAGCTTGAAGTTGTACCGTCCGCCCAGTACGTAACCCAGTTCCACGTTATTCACCTTTTCGGGCTGGAGGAAGGGATTGCCGCGGCGATAACTCAGCTCGTTCAGTTGGACGCGGAAGGGGTTGAGGCTGCTGTAATCGGGGCGATTAATGCGGCGGCCGTAGCGCAGATTGATCGTATTGCCGTCGGGAGTGGAGTAGGTCAATCCGGCGTTGGGAAAGAAACTGACGTAATTAAAATCTACCGAGGGCTCGCTCCTGCCCGTTTCGACGGCGGTGAGGGTACCGGCAGCATCGGTCACTTCCATGCGTACCCCAGCGGAGAAGCTGACGGATTCACTCAATTGCCCGCCATACGATAGGTAGCCCGCGAATACCGATTCATCGTAGTGAAAGAGATTGCTTCGTTCCGCGATCAGGGTCCGGTCGCCGCTTAACCCCTGATAAAACAGGAAGGTATTGCTCGTCTCCACCCCGGAATACTTGGCACCCGCGCTCGCCGCCCCCTTACCAATCGGTAGGTTGTAATCCAGCCGCGCGGTATGGATGGTAATGTCGATCGGCGTGTCGAAGCTGTTGTCCGATACGCTGAGCAGCTGCCCCCCCGGGGAGAAATAGCGGTTCGGTTGATCGATCACGTTTGCGTGCCGGTAGCGGCCGTAGTCCAGGTCAAGGTTCAAGTTATGCCCGGCACCGATGGCGAAGTTGTAATTGACGTTGAAGGTATTCAGGTTGTGATCGCCGTCGTCAAATACCTGGGCGCGGAGGATGCTGTCCGGTTCGAGCAGCACAACCCCCGGACGTTCCCGCTCGTAGATTTCGGTGCTGTTGTTGACCACCCGGCGTCCGTCCTCGTACTGTCCGGTGAAGAGGATGCCTACCGTATGCCGGTCGCCGAGGTACACGTCCAGTCCGGTACGAATGCCCGGGGTGCGCAGAATGGGTACGCTGTACAAATCGTCGATCAGCAGGAAGGAGCGCTGCCGGGAGGTAAAGTTGCTCTGACTGAAGTTCTGATTGTAGCCGTAGCTCAGGTTGCCGAAGAGGTTGAAGCGATCATTGCGGTAATTGCCCCCGACATTCACCGCGTAGCGGGCGTAGCGCCCCTGACTGGCGGCCGCGGTCATGCTACCGTTGGCCCCCTCGTCTTCGGCCTTTTTCAGCCGGATATCGATGATGCCGGCGTTGCCCTGCGCCTCGTAGCGGGCTCCCGGGCTGGTGATGATGTCGATGCGTTCGATCTGCTCGGCGGTGAGGTTGCGCAGGTAGTTACTGAGGTCGGCGCCCTGGAGGGGTACGTTGCGGCCGTCCACGTACACGAGTACGCCGGAGCGGCTCAGGACGCTGATGTTGTCGCTGTTGTCGACGCTGACGCCCGGTGCTTTGCGCAACAACTCCAGTCCGTCGCTGCCGGCGGCGTTGATGGTACCCTGTACGTTGAAGATGGTGCGATCGGGCTTGACTTCCACGAGCGCCCGTTGGGCGGTGACCGTAGCGCCCGTTAGGTCGACGCCCGGCCTGGCCATGGCCATCGTGCCCAGGTCGCGGTTACCGGACAGGATGATGCGGGCCTGGCGCAGATCGGGGGTTCCGACGTAAGATATCACGAGGTCGTACTCCCCCTGCGGAACGTTTGCCAGGTCGAAGGAGCCCAGGTCATTGGTGGTTTCCACCTTGACCAGGGAGGAATCAGCGGCCAAGTAAAGCGCGACGTTGGCGAAGGGAATGGCCGCGCCGTCCGCATCGCTAACGTTCCCCGACAGGTGATACTGTGCGGAAAGAACAACACTGAACCATAGCAGTAGAGAGACGAAGACAACACGTTTCATATCAGGGTAGGGCAGGTGAAGGCAAGGTCAACGAACTGCTTAAAGGTACGTTCCGGGATGTATTTATCCCTTTCAGGGGGGTGAAATACTTGCCGGTTATAGTTGTTTACACAACATTTCTTCCGGTTTGCCCGATATCCATACCTTGTTCCGGCTATAAATCCAACCTGATGGATCTGCTTACTTTCCGGGAATATTGTTTAAAAAAACCTGCCGTAACGGAGACGCTACCCTTCGGCCCGACTACCCTGGTCTTAAAGGTGGCGGGAAAAATGTTTGCCCTGACCGGGCTCGACGAAGCTGATTTTCGTATCAACCTTAAGTGCAACCCGCAGCGAGCCATCGAATTACGAGAGCGTCATCCGGAAATCATGCAGGGCTGGCACATGAGTAAAGCACACTGGAACACGGTACACGTCGAGGGGGGTACGCTCCCCGAATCGCTAGTGCGAGAGTTGATCGATCACAGCTACGACCTGGTGGTGGCCGGCATGACCAAAAAGCTGCGGGCGGAATATGGGCTTTAAGCTTACCGGATGTTGCCGCGCGCATCCCGCTCCCGGCTGTCTGCTCCGCGCTCGAAGCGGTATATCAGCGTAGCCCCGAATCGCCATCCGGTCTGGAACCGCTCCCCCGACTCGTAGAGCTCAGGCAAGTCGGTCACAGTACGCTGAAAGCGTGGGCTACGGACGTTCAGGGTCAGGGTGAATAGCTTGTCCCATTCCTTACTCATCCCAAAGAGGGCGCTGGAGAGTCCCAGCCGCGTTCCCTGTGCCGTGGCAAAGGGCGCACTGTACTGGAAGCTCGCCTGCGCCTGGAACCCGCCGGGTAAGGAGACACTGGCCCGCGCCCCCGCCGTCCAGCTCTGCTGTTCGAGGGCGAAGTCCCGTTCGACGGTCTTCCCCCGCTGCCGGTAGCCGAAGTAGTTCCACTCCCCCGTAAGGGTCAACGCTTCCACGGGGCGGTAGCTGGCGGTCAGTTCGAGGCCGAGGCGATCCTCGTGGTCCAGATTGACCGGCCGGACCACGATGGTGCCGTCCTGCAGGTCGAAGACGTTCGCTTCCCGGTAGTCGACCACGAACTGGAAGAAGTCCGTGGTACGGCTGGCGTAGACGGCCGGGTTCAGGGTCAGTTTATCCGACTGGCTCACCACATTTATCTCCAGCCGGTCGGTGTAGGCGGGATCCAGGTCGGGGTTGCCGACGAAGAGTCCGTTAGGGTCGGAAAGACTCATGAAGGGGTTCAGCTGCCAGAAGCCGGGGCGCTGAATCCGCTTGCTGTAGCTCAGCTGACTACGCAGGCCCTCGGTGAAGGTGTAGGTCACGTTAGCGGTCGGGAAGAGCCGGTTGTAGGGCTTCCGGAGGTCGTCCATTTCGGCGGATTCGTTTTCCGTACGTACGAGGGTGAATTCGTTCCGCAGGCCCAATTGGTAGCCGATTTTCTCCCCCTCCCGGCTGTACTGCACGTAGGCCGACCCGATGCGCTCGAAGTAATCCAGACGGTTAGCAAAGCCCGGCAGCACCGCGGAGGTGGCCGGCAGCAGGTCGGTGGCCAGGTATTCGGCGACGATCACCCGGGTTTCGCCCCGTAGACCCGCCTCGAGGGTTTTTCCCTCCCCGAGGGGGCGCAGGTAGTCTATTTGCAGGAGGTGGTCGCGGCTACCCTCCCGGCTTTCGGTCACGTAGTCGAGCGTAGTACCCGAACTCGGTGCCAGCTCCTCGAAGGTGGACCGTTCGCGCTCGGTCTCCTCCCACAGGTCGTTCTTCAGGTAGGCGGTGAGTTTTGCCCCGTTCGGCAGTTGCCGGTCGAAAGTGAAGTCCAGTTGCTGGTACAGGCCCGGCTCGCGGTAGTCGATGGCCTGCTGCCAATTTCTCGCTTGTCTCGGGTCACTACCCCCGTAATCGAAGTCGGTCAGAGCTTCGTCGTCGTTGATCATCCAGTAGAGGGAGTAGCTGCCCGACACCGTGGACGTCTCGCTGAGGTGGTAATCCACGCCGGCGTAGGCATTGGCGGCCACGTCGTTGCGGTCCTGGTCCATGGTACGATCCAGGGTGTAAGTGGTTTCCCCCAACCGGCTTACGCGGGAATTGTCCTCCCGGCCCCGGTAATTGGAATAGCGCGCCCCGGCGGTGAGGAAGGCGGTGAATTTCTCCCGCCGGAGGTTCAGGTTCCCGTTGGCGCGGTGGTCGGCCGGAAAGCCCGTAGTCAGGCTGAAGGTGCCGCCGTAGCCGCGTTGCTGGTCCTTTTTCAGGATGATATTGATGATGCCGGCCGTACCGGCGGCCTCGTAGCGCGCCGAGGGGTTGGTGATGATCTCTACCCGTTCGATGCTTTCGGCGGGGATGCTCTCCAGGGCCCCATTGTCCGCCAGGGCCGATGGCCGTCCGTTGATGAGCACCTTCACCCCGGCGTTGCCGCGCAGGCTGACGGCGCCTTCGGGACTGACCGTTACCGAGGGGAGTTGCTCCAGCAGTTGGTTGGCCGATCCGCCGCGGGCCAGCAGGTCCTGGCCGACGTTGAAGGTCTTTTTGTCGAGCGAGAGGTTCATGCGGCTGCGTTCGGCGGTGACCTCTACTGCGTCCAGATGGACGTCGGCGGCCTCGATTAATATGTCGTCGAGCCGTTTAGGCGCCTGCAGGCTGACCTCGACCTGCTGCTCGGCGTAGCCGATGAACTCGACGCGCAGTAGGTAATCGCCCGCCGGCAGGGTCAGTTGGAAGGTGCCGTCGGAGCCGGTCACCGTGCCGTTGACCAGCGTAGTGTCGGGCGAATAGGCCGACACGGTAGCGTACTCGAGGGCATCCCCGGTGGCGGCTACGACGACCCGGCCGGATAGTAAATGGTCCACAGTGGACAAAGCGGTGGCTGGGAGGCTACCAGCACAGGCCAGCAACCCCAGTAGGAGTAGGGTTCTCATGTTGGGTGATTGGTTACCGCGGCGTTGCGTACAGCCCGCCGCGGCTATCTTCTAAATCGCTTATTGTAAAAGGGCAACGAGGTCGTCGTGCCCGAGACGGCGCGCCAAAGAAATGGCGGAGATGCCGTCGGAGGTGGTATGCCCTTTATCGGCGCCCGCTTCCAGCAGCATGCGGACCAGCCGCTGCTCGCCGGTTTCCACGGCCTGCAGTAGGGGGGTCCAGTCGGAGGACCGGTACAGTAACTCGCCTTCGCGGGCGATATCGCCATCGCGCATGCGCCGTACTTCCTGCCAGTCGGTATCCTCCGGCAGCAGCCAGGTGGTTCGTCCGAACGTACCGTCCGGGTCGGCCCCGCCGGCGAGCAGCGCTTCCACCGTTCGGGGGTGATTTTCCTGTATCGCCACGGCGAGGGGGGTAATGCCACTGTAGCGGTTCAGGTAGGTGCGCTCGTCGTTCTCGATCTCCTCGTAGGTGCAGCCGTTTTCCAGCTGTGCGCCTTGGACGATCAGGGTTTCCACAACCAGGGCGTGCCCCTCCCGGGATGCCCGGAAGATGGGCGAGAACAGCGGGCTGTCCGCTTTACCATGAACGCTGGCACCCTGCTCCAGCAGGTATTCGACTATCTCCAGATGCCCCTCTGCGGCGGCATTCAAGAGGGCGGTACGTCCCGCCCGATCGGCAATGTCCACATCCATGCCCATCTCGAGCATGGCGCGGAGGGTGAAGAGATCGCCCTCCTCCGCTGGTCCGAGCACGATCTCCGGGGTGGCCATCAGGCGCTCCACCGCCAGGTCGCCCATGTGTTGGGCCATCTCCTGAAGACTTTCTCCGGCGGCTTCTTTCGCCGCTCGGATGGGGGCGGTATTCCCGTTCACATCCTTCAATTCCGGATCGGCACCGGCCTCCAGCAGCATACTTACAACTTCCGTGTGTCGTTCCTCCGCGGCAAACATCAGGGCAGTTTGGCCCCAGCCGTCACGGTGGTCCACCTCCACTCCCTGATCGAGTAGGTACCGGACAATCTCTTTATGTCCTTCATGTGCCGCCGCGTGTAACGGCGACAGCTTTCCTCCCCCGTCCCCTAGGTATGCCCCCCGGGCCTCGAGCAGTTGTAGAACATTCAGGTGCCCCTCCGAGGCGGCCATGACGCTGGCACTCCGGCCGGAACCACCGTCGAAGTTGACGGATGCTCCGTTGTCCAGGAGAAGTTCGGCCACTTCCAGCGAACCCTCGTCGGCCGCCTCGATAAGCGCCGTCCACTGTCGGTGCACCTGGTTGACGTCCGCGCCGCGCTCGATCAGCAGCTTGGCTACGTCGACGTGGTTCTCGCTGGCCGCCGCCATCAGGGGTGTGAAGCCGCGCTCGTCGGTCTGGCTGAGGTCGTTGACCTTCTCCAGCAGGTATTTGACCATCTCCAGGTCGCCGTCGTAGATAGCGTGCATGAGCAGGGAAAATGCATCTTCCGCGCCGTCTTCGTGCACGTTTACGTCGGCGTCAAAATCAAAGTGGAAGTCTTCGCGGTTGCGCGGTTCCGTGGCCTGGAAGTGCTGTTGGTTTGTCTGACGTCCGGCTTCCCGGGCGGCGGCGTGAATGGCTTGGTTCATGGCCTCCGTTTCTTCTTCCGACATAATTTGGGCGCCGAGCGCAGGAGAACTGAATTCCCCGGAAGGTTCGGCCTCGGCCAACGTCCCCGAAGCCTGCACCTCACCCGTAGTCCCGATGGCCAGCGATAGCACGGCGGCAAAGATCAGCGTCGTGATCACCCCCTCGCCGAAGGTGGCGGTGTTCAGGTAGCCGTTGAGCAGGCGACTCACCCGCCCGGTGAAGCCCCGGCCGCTGAGGGCCATGGACAGCTTCGGAGCCAGCAATTCTTTCTCCTGAAGCTCGACCAGGGTACGGGCGTAATCGATCCGCTCACCGGTAGCGGCCACGGCCAGGTCGTCGCAGCAGTGCTCGCGCTCGTCCTGGATGCGGGCCGACATCCACCAGACGCCGGGGTGATAAAAGAAGAAGGTCGTAAGGAAGGTCTGCAGCACGTTCACGGCGAAGTCCTGCCGCTTGATGTGGGCCAGCTCGTGGGCCAGGATGGTCATGACTTGACTCTCGCGGAGGGACGTAAGCATATCGCCCGGCAACAGCACCACCGGCCGCAGCCAGCCTGCGGTGAACGGACTACTCACCCGACCCGATGTCAGGTAGCGGACTGGCCGGCGGATGTCGAGTTTCTGTTCCAGGTCCTGCAGCCGCTCCGCCCAGACGGCGGGAAAGCGGGCGGTACCGTAGCTCTTGACCCGCTGCACCCAGGCCAATTGACCGAGCAGGCGCAGTTGGAGGACCAGTACGCCCATCAGCCAGAGGGTCACGAGGAGCGGCAGGTGACGGTCGAAGTACGTGCGGGCAGACTGGAGAAAGGCGGTAAGCGGAGCGGCCTCGGCTTCGTTGGAAGTTGCCTCTCTCCTGCGCTCCGGCGCCATAATGGATTCCGAAGTCGGTTGCGTACCGGACTCGTTGGAGACTATCAAGTTGCCGGTGTCCTGAACCGCTGCCAAGGAATCCTCGGAAGCGTACAACTCGTAAAAGGTAAGCCCGACGGTAAGTACGAAAGCACCCAGGAAGCCGCAGGCGACGTAGTAGCGAGCCCGGGGACTGAACGCACGCAGCAGGATCAGCACGAGGCCCAGCAGCAGGGCGAAGAGGGCGCCCTGCCAGAGGGTGTGCAACAGAGTCCAGCCGAGGGCGTCGACGAGGTGGGGGGTGAGGAGTCGGGTGATCATTGGTCTTCGTTTTCCAGCCGGTCGATGAGGGCCTTGAGTTCCTGAATGTCTTTGCGGGAAGCCTTACGGTTGCCCAGCGCGCGCATCACGAGCCCCTTGACCGAGCCGCCGAAGGTGCGGTCGAGGAAGTTGTCCAGCAGTTTGTCCTGGGTATCCTCCTTGGCGATGGCGGCCGCGTAGATGTGCCCCCTACCCTGCGCCTCCCGGGTCAGGAAGCCGCGGTCGAGCATGACCTGCATCGTCTTGAGCGTGGTAGTGTAACCGACTTCTTTCTCCTCGCTCAGGGCGTCGTGGACCTGGCGGACGGTCAGCGGACCGTTGTCCCAGAGGAGCTGAAGGATCGCCAGTTCGGAGGCGGTGGGGGGGCTTTGCATGGCTTATTACGATTTTTCTCGTAGCTAAAGTACGAGACTTCTCGTAGACATGCAAATTTAGGTACGATTTTTATCGTAGGTGGGTTCGGGGTTCGGGGTTCGGGGTTCGGGGTTCGAGGTGCGGGGTTCGAGGTGCGGGGTTCGGGGTCGGGTTGGGGGGCTATTGGCCGCCCAGGTAGACTACGAATCCGGCCTCCACGACCAGGCGATCAGAGGCGGTATCTATCCACTCCCCGTCGGAGATATACCGATAGCGCATGCGTTCATCCCGCTTTGTGTAGGAAACGAGGGTCTCCAGGGCCAGGCGATCGGACAGGAAATAAGTCCCCCCAAGGGTGCCGCGGTAGGTGAAGGCCTTTACCCGGGTATCGACGCTGTTTTCCAGCTCATGATCGTACTCGTAGCGGTAGTGGCCCGCCGAGAGACCGGCAAAGGGAACCAGCCGGGAGGTCCGGAGAGGATAGTAGCGCATACCCAGGGAAGTCTGGAAATCGGTCAGTACATGGTTGCCGTAGCGGGCCGGGTAGCTGTTTACCTCGAGGTAATTGTACTCTCCGCCGATCTTCCAGTCTACCTCGGCCACGACCGCGAGACCGTCGGCAAAGAAATAACCGGCGGAGGGGGTAATTTCGAAGCGGTAGTCCAGCCAGTCTTCCCCCTGCCGGCGCATGTGGCCGACACTGCCGCGGAAGAGCGCACCGCGCACGAAGCCGGTTCCGCGCGCCAGGCGGGACTGACCGGTCGGGCCGCTGATCTCGTTGAGCAGGATGCGGGGGCCGATTTCGAGGGTGGTGTAATTCAGATCGGTGGCGAACCCATTGTAGGCCAGTCGGGCGGTGGCCAGCACACCCGAACCGAGACGGTAATCGATTCCGGCGGCCAGATGGAAGTCGGTTTCAATGCCGGTATAGCCCTTCAGTCCGATCCGGCCGAAGCCGACTTCGCCGAATACGTCCCACCGGCGGTCGTTTCCGCTCAGGGGGTAATAGCGCACGAAGGGGCGAAGGCTGGACCAGGTATCGGATTCGCCGAACGCTTGTTCCGAGGCCCAGTAGTCATCGGAATAGGTCTTCTGGTAGTCAAATCGGACTCCGACGAGGAAGCGGTCCGTCAAGAAATAGCCGATCGGCAACACATTGGCCCGCCAGCTCTCTTGTCGTCCCTGCAAGCGATAGGGTTGAAAATACACTCCGAATTCCGGGTAATCGATCCGCGCATACTGCAGGAGGGAAGCCCCACCGTCAAGGTAAAAGCTCCCCCCGCGCGTACCCTGGCCGGAAAGAAATGCGCTAAAGAGGCAGGTCACGAAAAGGCATAGGAAAGTCCGCTGGAGCATGCTTAGTTGATTATAGCCCGTAAAGCGGGCAAATACCCGCTACCGGTCAGACGGTGGTTCGGGTGGCAACGTTGGTTGGTCGGCACGAAAAGTGGTCGGACGAGAAAGGGTGCCAACGGGCTGCATACCGGATTCCTTACCCTATCGCCCTTCGCCGAAATAGAAGGCGAAGCCGGTTTGGAGGGAGATGTCCCGGTATTCGTTGGGGCTACCAGTAAAGCCATCGTTGAAGTCAACTTTCCGAGCCTGCCGTTGGTACGCGGCGGACACTTCCAAGGCGACGTTCTGCCCCAGGAAGTAACTCAGCCCCGCGGCGGCACGCCACTGCGTTGACGATTCGTCGTTGATCACATCCGTATCCGGTTGCCCGGATTCAAACTCCCGGGAGCTATATCCCAAGGCAAGCGCTGCGTAGGGTAAAAACTTCCCGTTGCGCCAGGGATAATAGCGGGCCTCGAGTTCGGTGTCTAAACTGACGTGTCGCAAGTTAGCGTTGGTGCCGAATATAGACGTGGGCTGGATATCGTTCTGATTGCGGCTGTAGGAAACGGAGGCCAGACCGGACAGCAACAGGCCATCGACCACGAAATACCCCACGGTGGGGTGGAAGGAATATCCATAATTCACCCAGTCGTTGTCACCACGACGCATATGTCCAATAGAAGCCGAGACCAAATCACTCTTGGTCATCCAACTTCCTTTGGCCATCGGTTGCTGCATACGGGTACCAAGCTGGCCAAGTAGGAGGTTTCCCCGAATACCGAAAGTGGTGTAATTAAGTCCCTCGGCGTAGGCGTTATAATCCAATTTGGCCGTGCCCACTACGCCCGGCCAGAGGGGGACGTCAACGCCGACACCTACGTGAAAATCGGTTTCGAAGCCCGAGGACAAATTGCTACTCCAGGTTCCAAAACCCAACTCGGCGAAAAGATTCCAATTACGTTCCGATCCCGCGAGAATGTAATAACGTAGGAAAGGATTGACCCGGTAACTGTGGTAGTCTCCTCTGGAACCGTCGAAGAAGTGGTCGCCGTACCAACCGTACCCGTAGTTCGCGTAGGCGCCAACCAAAAGCCGGTCAAAGGCAAAGACGCCCACCTGGCCGGGCGCTATCCCCAGTCGGTTAAATTCCGGTCGGGGTGGATCGCTCCAGGTATTCTCCGGCTGGAGGTACTTGTTGTTGCTTAGGGTAAGGGAGCTTGCCCCGTCCACGTAGACCGTACCCTGTCGGTACTGTACCTGAGCGAAACAAACCTCCGTGAGGAGGAGGAAACCGAGCAGACAAATGAGTGTACGCATAACTGGGTGCTATTAGGTGGTCTACCGGCGCAACCTATTGAACCGGGAGGACATAAAGTTGCTACCTTTTATCGGCTACTTCCTTATTCATTAGCCGGTTTTAACTAGGTCTTTTAGTTAATCTTTGACGACTGCCATTCGGCGCGTCCGTAAGTTGGAATCCAATCAATTGGAGGACGGTATCGATTCCATGAGCCTCCTATAGCGTGCAATCGGCATCATGTGCAATTCCATGCGACGGCGATCCAGATCGGCACTATCCCGCACCGGATGCAGCCGGAATACCTTCCTGACGGGATCGATCTCCGCGACCTGGGTCCCGTAGACTTGCGGTTCGTCCGCGTTCACGGCCACCCGATCGGTAAGCAAAGGGACATGCTGTCCGGCCAGATCGCCGCGCTCGAAGGCCGCTTGTATCTCCGGAAGCCGGTCGGACAGTCAGCCCGGGTTTCCATCTGCGTGTTGTAGGATCATAAAAACGGCTTCCATACCGTCCTTACCGACCTGTTCACGGGTAGGAAAGCCGTGCTCACCCACAAGATCCCGTAGCAGGGTACGCCCCGCACTATCAATCGGCAGGTACCGCCACTGCCGCCAGCGGGTGGTATCGACCGCGTGCGGATTCCTGCCGCGTACAGTAGTCGTAGCGCGCCCGGGGCGTCTCCCCCATGCTGGATAGGAAGGTTGCCAGATTCGTTTTATTGGTAGCCGCGGACAATACGGAGAGGATGTAGGTGATGGCGGTAGTCAGCACCGCGAAGCCCAGCACCGAATAGCCGACCGTGAAGTTGCGGCTCCCGTCGTTTCCGGGTACGAAGTCGCCAACCCCGAGAGTACTGAAGACGAGGCCTATGCAGTAGAGCCGGTCCGTCGAGGGGGCGGGGGCGTGTGGGGGTACCCACTCCTCCTATCCGTAAATTCAATGGTTACTTCGTAGAAGGTTAGGATGCTCAGGTCACTCCAGCGGCAACCGTCGCCGGTTGGCAACGATAAAATAGCCATATCCGCCGTCGATGTTATTACTCACCGTCACGGGTTCGGCGAAGGGATTGCCGCGCGCTTCATCGAAAGCTTCCTTAGAGACCAGGTAGCGAAAGGCAGCTTCGGTCAGACCGAATACTTCGACGAATAGCGACGCATTCTCGCCTACCTCCGCGGATGAAAACTGTACGTCCAGTTGGTAATCCTGGCCGTCGAATGAGGCATCGCTGAGTCCCATCCGGTAGGTATATCCTAAGTCCCGCACCAACGGATTCGGCGTTTCGGCAAAGAGGGAAAAGTCGGCATAGGTGGAATCGCAGGTAACGGTTCCGTCAATATAGCTGCAGGAAGTTGCCCCGATGCCTCGGTAGCCCAACTGTACGGCATAGTAATTGGCTACCCCCGGCGGGTCCGAAATTGCAAGGCGGAGGGCATCCACCCGTTCCCCATCGGACGATAGGGCGCCATCGCGTTCGAAGCGCACAACGCGAGCTACCGGTTGCTGCGGCATAATTTCTTCGGCGGAGGCGGAGCCCAGGCCGGCGACGTTCACTTCCAAGCGGTACCGGGCGGGCACGCTGTCGAGTGGAGTACCCAGGGTAAGATTTGCCCGCGTGGAATCATAATTATTGAAGTCATCCGTACTACCGCTGTGACGCAGTATTTCCGCGCCGTCGCGATAAAGCACGATGTCATAGGCCAGGTCTTCCTCTAGTCGGTCATCCTGGGTGCCGTAGCTACGGGCTACGAAATGTCGGGCGACCGTATCGCCGGCCACCAGTTCTAGGACCACCGCCGGGGCGGGATCGTGGTCCGGCAGGTCGATATCCACCACTTGCCGGAAGGGATCCTCCCCGCAGGCCGAAGTGAGCAGCACGGTGACGGCAAGTATCGGGATCACGCCTCTCATGGTTCAGAATTTAAAGTTGTAGGCCACCGAAGGGATAAGGGGCAGGATACTGACCTCGGACACCACCAGCCGGTCGCCGTACCCGCAACTCGTGCTGCCGTTACCGTGGTCGGTACACACCCACTCCGGGCCGACCTCCATGAAGTAGGGGTTGCGGTGCCAGTAAGCGTTGTAGAGGCTGATGACCCAACTGCGTTCCCCCCACTTCTTTTGCTTGCGGAAGCTTATGCTCAGATCAAGGCGATGGTAGTTCGACATGCGAAAGCTGTTCTTTTCCGTGCTGGTCTCGATGCGATCCAAAAACAAGTTATCGTTCCAATGTGATCCCGCCTGGGGATTGACTACCGCGTATGTATACACCGGCAGCGTCACGGCATTACCCGTGCCGTAAACGAAGGCGCCCGAAAGCCCGACGCGCTCGCTTAGGTCGTAGTTTCCTACCAGGCTCAGGTCGTGGCGGCGATCGTAGCGGAAAGGGAATGCCCGTCCGCCGTTGATTTCGTCAAACTGGCGGGTATTCCAGGAGAGGGTGTAGCCTACCCAGCCAGTAAACCTGCCTTCCTTCTTCTGAATGAAGAATTCCGCCCCGTAAGCTTCTCCCTGCCCCTGGGTCACCTTCGTCTGCCAGTCGGATTCCAGGCCGAGGAGGAAACTGGCCCCTTCGCGGAAGGAGAGCACGTTGTCCATGTTCTTATAGAAGGCTTCCACGCTTACCTCGTAGGCGGAGCGGTAAGTTTTGGCCGCGCCGACCGCAACCTGCCAGGATTGCTGCGGGCGAACCTGCTCGGTACTGGGCACCCAGAGATCGGTCGGTAGGCTCAGCGATTCACTGGCCAGCAGATTGATGTACTGCTGCATTCGGCTGTAGCTGGCCTTCAGTGACAGGTCGTTGCGCAACAGGTACCGTACGCCGAGCCGCGGCTGCAGGCTGGAATAGAACTTGCCCCGCACGGCAAAGCCGGACAGATGCAGGCCGGCGTTCACCTTCAGGGCACCGAGGGTGATGTCGTCTTCCGCGTAGGCGTAGAGTTCGTTGGCGTGGGTGGCCGTACTGCCGATCAGGGTATCCAGGTTGACGGCATCCTCCGACCGGCTCAGTAGCGAAACGGCGCCCGGGCGGTACGCATGGTTGGTGTACCCACCACCGAAGCGGAGATAATGGTCGGGATTGGGGATATAGTCGATATCCACCTTCCCCCCGAGGTCGGTAATCCCGCTTAGGTAGCGCGCCCGAAACTCCCCCTCCTCCTCGATGCTCAGGCTATTCACGGTGATCCGGTACCGACTAAAGGTGGCCGTGGTGTTTACGAACAGCCTGGGCCCGACCTGCCAGTTCCACCGCGCGGCGGAGATCAGGTTCCCCCAGTCGGTTCCGCCGCCGTAGGTTTCGGGCCCTTCGCTGATCTCGGTCCGGAAGACGTCGCTTCCGTTGTAGAAACTCAGGAAAACCCGGTGACGATCGCTGATTTTGTGCTGTAGCTTGGCATTAAGATCGTAGAAATAGAGCCCCAGATCGGTTTCGGTCCCCGGTCCGGCCGTTCGTTTCAGCAACGGACCGGCGATCAGGTCGGCATAGGTGCGGCGGCCGGAAACCAGCAGACTGGTACGGCCTTTTTTGATGGGGCCATTGAGCGTGAGTTTGGAAGAAATGAGCCCGACCGAGCCTTCACCCTCCCATTCGTTCAGGTTGCCCTCCTTCATGTTGATGCTGAGTACGCTCGACAACCGCCCGCCGTAGCGGGCCGGAAAGCCTCCCTTAGTGAGCGTCACGTTGCGGAGCGCGTCGGCGTTGAAGATCGAAAAAACGCCCAGCAGGTGGGAAACGTTGTAGATCGGTACGCCGTCGAGGAGCACCAGGTTCTGGTCCGGACTGCCGCCGCGGACGTAAAGGCCGCTTGCCCCCTCGCCCCCGCTCTGTACGCCGGGCAAAAGTTGCAGGGTTTTCAGCACGTCGACTTCCCCGAGCAGGGCGGGGACCCGTTTAATCTCCGCCACGGGTATCTCTACCGTACTCATCTGCGTCCGCTGTTCGATGCGTTCGCCGTGATCGGAGGTAATGACGACGGTTTCCAGTTCCGAGCCGGTTTGTAATTTTTGGTTGATCGCGAGGGTGGGCGGCGGATTCAGGATGGTCGTATCGCGGGAGCCATAGCCGATGTAGCTGAATCGCAACCGCAGCGTATCGCGGCGACCGAGCGTGAGGCTGTAGAAGCCGTATTCGTTGGCTACGGCGCCCTGGCCGGTTCCCAGTTCGATAACGTTGGCGGCCAGGAGGGCCTCACCGTTGGCCCCGTCGGTGAGGTAGCCGCTGACGGTGGTTTGGGCGGTCAGGGAAAGCGCTAGCAGGTACACTGGCAGGAACAGCAGGGATCGCAGGAACAAGGCGGGTGTATTAGGTGGCCTGCTAAAGGTAGGGCGGGGACGCGTTTGCCATACCTTTCCACAAGTTAAACCTTAGCCCAATTTTCCCAATTGCTTCACCATGGCCCGCATATCCTTCGGTAGCTCGACCTCAAAATCCTTCCATTCCTCCGTCATGGGGTGGGTAAACCCAAGGCGAGCGGCATGTAAGGGAACGCGGGACAGCAGCGGCCGCTCCTCTTCGTGCTTGCCCTTATTGTAGCGCTTGCCCTTGATTTCGGACAAGAGAAATTCCGTCCGCTTACCGTAGAACGGATCGACGATGAGCGGGTGGCCGAGATAGGCCAGGTGAACGCGGATCTGGTGGGTTCGTCCGGTAAAGATCTGCACCCCCAAGAGACTGAACTTACCCAGGGCTTCCATTACCTTGTAATCCGTCCGCGCGAATTTCCCCCCGCGGTTGGTGACCAGCATCCGGCCGACCTTCGACGGATGCGGGGCAATCGGCTCGTCAATTTCACCCTCTTCCGGATCGGGCACCCCGTCGACGAGGGCCAGGTATACTTTTTCTACTTCCCGGGCCTCAAATTGCATACTCAGGCCCCGGTGGGCCTCCGGCGTGCGGGCGAAGACCAGCACGCCACTGGTTGGCTTATCGAGTCGGTGGACGGGGATGATAGTTCCGTAGCGGTCGGAAAGTAACTGCTTGAGGTTCGGCGCCTCGGGGTCGTGGCGGTCGGGTACCGTGAGGACTTCGGCGGGTTTGTCTACGACGATCAGGTGGTCGTCTTCGAAGAGGATGGGAATCTTCATGGCGGGAAGGTAGGATTTCGAACGGCAAATGACCGTCAGAAGGGGGGGGAAGCGTCGGTTGCTGGTTGGTCGGACGACTAGTCGTCGGACGAGTTCTCGTCCGACGAAGGCGTCAACGCATTACGTGGCGCAAGATCCGTAGCCAGTTCCCGGAAAAAATCTTTTCCTGGTCCGTCGGTACATACCCCCGCCGCTCCAGTATGCCCGCCAGCTTAGATAAATCCGCGATGGAATCCAGGTCGGCCGGCGATTGCTCCGTACCGAATAGTCCGTCCAGGTCGCTGCCTATGCCAATGTGATCCGCGTCACCGGCCAGCTGGCAAATGTGGTCGTAGTGGTCGATAATGCGTTCCAGCCGGATGTCAAGGGTTTGGGGGTCGTCGCGGCCCCGCACATAACCGGGGTAGAGCATCCAGGCATCCAGAGCGCCGCCGATTACCCCGTCCCGTTCTATGATCATCCGGATTTGGTCGTCGCTGAACTGCCGCTCGCCCGGTACGAGCGTCCGACAATTCTGGTGGCTGGCGATGATCGTCCCGTGAAAAATGTCGAGGGCCTCGTAAAAGCCACGATCGGTGAGGTGGGTCAGGTCCAGGATCATGCCCAGGCGATCCATCTCCCGCAGCAGATCGCGGCCGGCCGGGGTCAGCCCGCCCCCGTCGCTGCCCGTCCCCGGTGCGTAACGTCCCGGGCCGAAGTGAGCGGGGCCGATGGA
Organism: Neolewinella xylanilytica; assembly: GCF_002934605.1. Classification (GTDB taxonomy): domain Bacteria; phylum Bacteroidota; class Bacteroidia; order Chitinophagales; family Saprospiraceae; genus Neolewinella; species Neolewinella xylanilytica. The sequence continues at coordinate 2,120,382 of NZ_PTJC01000005.1, read as the reverse complement.
GCGTAGTCCCTGTCCGTAAAAGTGGTGCAGGTGATCGAGGGTCACGATCGAGTCCGCTCCTTCCAGGGCAAGAAGGTACCCTACGGCTTTTCCGGCATCCGATGAGGGGTCGGCCCATTCGGTCAGGTGTTCCTCGAGCGTACCCGCATCGGTGATCGCGCGCATTTCCCCCGCACGCTCCATCTCCCGGTACCAGCACAGCTGCCGCTGGGCATCAGCCCACGCCTGGGCGGGGGAATGCCAGCCAGGCAGGCGGACGGAAGCCGGTGCCTTCCCCGGCTGGTCTACCCGGGCGATCAGGGTGGCGAAGACCAGCCCTACCCCACCCTTCCGGAGCGCCGGTAGCGATACGGTACCACGCCCCCGGTCGGGGTGATCCGTCAGCCCGGCCGCCCTTTCTCTTTTACGAATTGCCGCTACCGACAAGGTGAGGTCGCGGTTGTAGGCCATGGCGTTCGTGGCCAGGTCGAGGTGGGCGTCTACGATGAAGGGGGATGGCATGGAGGGAATTCTTGCGGATTCGGTCCGGGAAAAGGTCGGGGTATTTTCTGGCTTCGCCGGTATGGGCAGGATTTGGCTCCTGCTTTTACCCGGGGTAGGCTGGACTATTATTCGCTTTGCGGCCTCCGTATGCCACATGGGCACGAAGGGATTCGCTCGCCTGCGGCTCGGGTTTTTAATACGGATTAGCCACGGATTTTTCCCCGCGCGATAGTGGATTTCACGAACGGTCGAATGCGCTGCGTGCTTTCTCTCCTACTCCCGATTTGCTGATTAACCCGGTCCGTTTTTAACCCGTTCGTTTGCGTACCCGGATTTTGGCGGCAAGGGAAGTTTGGGCCGGCTTTAGTGAAACATGCGTGGCCAAACGTACCCAAACCGACAGGGGGTAGCCGCGATGCGAATCCGTAAATGCCGGGTTTGACCACGAACCGCAGGCGATCAGTGCCATGCGGCAGCCAAAGCAAAATGCGCTAGTTGGTTATCGCTAATCACTACGCGCAAACCCTCATCATACCGTAATCCGCCGGTCCCGGGCCACCACCGGCCAGCTGCCACTCACACGCCCCTCAACCACTGGTAGCAATTCCTGGTAAAGATTGACCGTAGTACAAACGTGGGCGGGGATAGCCAGATAGGGATCCCCTACGGCGATTCCCGCGGTATTGGGCACGCGGACCACCAGGTGCTCCTCCCACTGTCCGACAACCTCGGCGTCCGGCAAACCCGGAAATGCCATGCGTGGCTGTTCCTTGTCCGGCGATACGGCTTTGGATCCCATGTCGAAGCACAGCTTTTCGTCGTCGATGACCGATAGCACCCGGGTTAGGACCAGGGCAGCGGGCTCAAACCCCCAATTGGAAAAGGAGACACCATAACCGGCATCCCACAAAAAGAAAGTGCCGGGGCTGACCCATACGTCCGGGTAGCCGACGTAGAAGGGAAAGTTAGGCGATCCGGCGACGACGATCTCCAGTCTTTCGGCCGTCTTTTCTCCCGCGCTCCGGCGCAATGCTGCTACTTCCGCCAGCGCCGCTTCGGCCTGCCGTTTACGTCCCGCTTCTTCGGCGTCCCGAATGTGGCCGTCGTAAAGGTGGAAGCCGCGCAACACCAGCCCAGGCAGCTCCAGGATACGATCGATCAATTCCGGTGCCTTTTCCGGCGGAATCCCCGTGCGGTCCATGCCCGGATTGATATCGATATATACCGGCAAGGGGTTCTCGGCGAACAGTTCCGAGGCCACCCGCGCGCTATCCGCATTATCGATCAGGGCGGCAAATTCGGTGTCCGGATACAGTGCCCGCAGCGCCTGCCACCGCCGGGCCTTTACCGCGGAAAGCTGGTAACTCAGCAATACTTTTCCCGCCCCGACCGATCCGAGCAACTCCCCTTCGCTTACGGTGCTGCATTTGAAGCGGGTGATGCCGCGGGCGATGGCCATGCGGGCGATATCGGGGTTCTTGACGGTCTTGATGTGGGGTTGCAGGCAGTGCCCGTTGTCGGTCGCCGTCAGGGCGAGGGCACGATCGATATTGCTTTCAATCACCTCGGGAAACACAAGCAGGGCCGGTGAGTCGATGCGGTCGAGACCGTCGACGCGGTAGCGTTGATCAGGTTGCCAGTTCATTCTAATCCAGGATAGCAATGACGTCGATCTCGACCTTGATGCCGTGCTTCAGGCCTGAAGCTACCGTGGTTCGCGCGGGCCGCACGCCGCCGAAAAAGGTAGCGTACTCGGCGTTGAAGCGGTCGAAATCGTCGCTATCGGCCAGGTGTACGGTACACTTCACTACGTTGTCGAGGGATGCGCCGCCCGCTTCGAGGATGTCCTTGATGTTGTTCAGCACCCGGCGGGTTTCCTCCTCGATGGTGCCGAGCACGACCGAGGAAGTGGCGAAATCGACCGGGGTCTGGCCGCTGACGAACAGCATGTTTCCGACGATGACGCCGTCCGAGTAAGCGCCGGTAACAAAATCCTCCTTCCTCCTGGGGTGGGTGATGCGTGTTTTCTCCATGTTATTGCTGCCCGTAGGCTTTTACGTGTTGCTTGCTGGTTCCCAATCCATCGATGCCCAGTTCCACCGTATCGCCGGCCTTCAGGTAGCGATTTGGCTTCATGCCCAGGCCAACGCCGCTGGGGGTTCCGGTGCTGATGATATCCCCCGGGAGGAGGGTCATGAAGCGGCTGATGTAGCTGATGCACTGCGGCAGGTTGAAGATAAAATCCCGGGTGGTGCTGTCCTGTACCAGTTCATCGTTCACCTTTAGCCAGAGCCGGAGGTCGTGGGGGTCTTCGATTTCGTCCGCGGTAGCGATGAACGGTCCGAGCGGCGCGAAGGTATCGGCGCTCTTGCCCTTGACCCACTGGCCACCGCGCTCGATCTGGAAGGCGCGTTCGCTGACGTCGTTATGGAGTACATAGCCGGCCACGTGGTCCATGGCCTCGGCTTCGGTCACGTAACTGGCGCGTTTACCGATGACGACGGCCAGCTCGACTTCCCAGTCGGTTTTGGTGCTGTCTTTCGGCAGTACGATATCGTCGTAGGGACCGGTGATCGCCGAAGTAGCTTTCATGAAAATGACGGGCTCCGTGGGGGGCTCCGCTCCGGTTTCCGCGGCGTGGGCGGCGTAATTCATTCCGACGCATACGATTTTGGAGGGTCGGCCGCAGGGGGCAGCCAGCGGGGTGGCGGGATCGACAACCGGGCAGTGATCACCGTGCTCCTCCAACCAGGCAGCCAACCGGGTGGGGCCGCCACTTCCGAAAAAGAATTCGTCATAGTCGGCGCAGAAACCCGATACATCGATGCGGGTGCCGTCGGGTCGCTGGATCCCGGGCTTGGGAATAGATTCGTAGGGTTGGAAGCGGATTAATTTCATGGCCCCAAGATAGCCCCGGTTAGCTTTTCCGTGGCAAGCTTAGCGCAGGGCGAAGTGATACCGCCAAACCGCCTCCTTACCGGCGTGCTCCCCGTGCCGTTCCTGGACCGTCACCTCCACGGTAAATCCGCCGGTAGCGGCCGCGGCCACCATCTCTGCCTCCGTCATCCGCAGCGTTCGGCTTCCGAAATCCGGATAATAGGGGTCGGCTTCCTGGCTGGTGCACTGAATTTCGTACGCTTCGGCGCTGGCCAGGTCGATGCTGTCGTAGATGTCCAGTTGCCAGCCGTCTACCGCTACCGAATGCGTCCACTCTTCGCCCACCTGGTCGTTGACGAGCTCCTCGACTTCGACCAGGGTAAGTACGAAACTGGCCGGTCGCATGGACAGCGTCAACAATCCGCTGAGCCACACCACCAAAAAGCCTCGGGCCGTGAACTTGAACTTTACTGGCATCGCCACAAAATAACAAGGCAATAAATTTCCCGGCAACCGCATTGTTCCCCCCATGCCCGCACTGGGTATCGCCGCTTCCGGCAAACATATTACGCATGTGGGCGGTAAACGCAGGTGCAAAGCAAATCACAAAACCGAACGCTACCATGGTAGAAGCCCTCATCCACTCCACCGTAACGGCCCTGCGCCAACCCGAAAACGAAAAGAACGGCATTCGCAAGTCGATTCTGGAATACATACATCCGGCCTTTACCGACGACGAACGTCAGGAAACCGTCGACAACCTCCATTCCGAAAGTGCGGAAACCCTCCTCGAAGAGCGCCTCGCCCCCTGGCTCACCGGTAACCCGGACCGCATCGAACAGCTGGAAGATATTTTGGGACGGCAGGATGGGTTGGGGATTTTGCGTTAGTTTTTTAGTTGGGTAGTCTGTTAGGGGGTAGTCGGGTAGTCTTTTAGTCCGTTAGTCTTTTAGTCGGGTAGTCTTTTAGTCTTTTAGTCGGGTAGTCTTTTAGGGGGACCGCCAGTGCTAGCTATACTCTGTCCGTATTCGAAAATGACTAACTGGCAGCACACTAACGCGCAGCGCACTAAGCCGCAGGCACACTAACGCGCAGCGCACTAAGCCGCAGGCACACCAACGCGCAGCGCACTAAGCCACAGGCACACTAACACGCAGCGCACTAAGCCGCAGGTACGCTAACGCGAAGCGCACTAAGCCGCAGGCACACTAACGCGCAGCGCACTAAGCCGCAGGCACACTAACGTGCAGCGCACTAAGCCGCAGGCACACTAAGGCGCAGCGCACTAATCCGCAGGCAGACTAAGGCGCAGCGCACTAATCCGCAGGCACACCAACGCGCAGCGCAACAAGCGACCGCAGGGAGCTTCTCCCAACACCCTGTTGATAACTTTTTGTTTGAAAAAGACGTTTTCTGGCTACCTTACCGAGGTCGAAAAACGCCCCGCTGATGCCTGAATTCTGCCACCTCCATTGCCACACCCAGTACTCGCTGCTCGACGGAGCGTCCGAGATCGGGGTTATGATGGACAAGGCGCAGGCCGATGGGCAAAAGGGAGTCGCGCTGACCGATCACGGCAATATGTTCGGGGCTTTCAAGTTTGTGGCCGAGGCCGATAAACGCGGGCTGAAGCCCATGATCGGCTGCGAGTTTTACCTCGTGGAGGACCGGCATAAGAAGGCCTTCAGCCGGGCTCGGGGCGAAAAGGACGTCCGCTATCATCAACTGATGCTCGCCAAGAACAAGCTGGGCTACCAGAATCTTTCCAAGCTCTGCAGTTTGGGGTACATCGAAGGACTTTATGGCAAGTACCCCCGGATCGACCGGGAGCTGCTGCTGAAGTATTCCGAGGGGATCATCGCCACCAGCTGCTGTATCGGTGCGGAAATTCCCCAGTTGTTGTTGCAGGGTAAAGACGAGGAAGCTGAAATTGCCCTCAAATGGTGGCTCGACGTATTCGGCGAAGACTACTACATCGAGCTGCAGCGACACCGCGGACTGGAGGACATCGACGGCCTCGGCATCAGCCAGGAAGACGTGAACCAGAAGTTGCTTGGCTTCGCGAAGAAGCACAACGTCAAGGTGATCTGTACCAACGACAGTCATTACGTTGAGGAAGACGATTACCTGCCCCACGACATTCTGCTGTGCGTGAACACCGGCAGCCTCATGGAAGATATGAGCCGCTTTAAATTCCCCAGCTCCGATTTCTACTTCAAATCCCAGCGGGAAATGGGCCACCTGTTCAAGGACGTGCCCCAGAGCGTAGCCAACACCCTGGAGATCCACGACAAGATCGACCACCTGAAGCTGACCAGCGACGTACTGCTGCCCAACTTCCCCATGCCCGTTGGTTTCAAGACTCAAGATGAGTACCTGCGGCACCTCACCTACGAGGGAGCCAAAAAGCGCTACGGCGAACTGAACGCCATCGTTACCGAGCGGCTCGACTTCGAGCTGGAAGTCATCAAAGCGTCCGGCTACCCTGGTTACTTCCTCATCGTACAGGACTTCACGGCCGCCGCCCGCAAGATGGGGGTCAGCGTAGGTCCCGGACGGGGTTCCGCCGCCGGCTCGGCCGTCGCCTACTGTACGGGGATCACCAATATCGATCCGATTAAATACGACTTGCTGTTCGAGCGCTTCCTCAACCCGGAGCGGGTATCCATGCCCGATATCGATATTGACTTTGACGACGTCGGACGCCAGAAAGTCATCGACTACGTCATCGATAAATACGGCCAGCAGCAGGTAGCCCAGATCATTACGTACGGCACCATGGCCGCCCGCTCCTCCCTCCGCGACGTCGGCCGCGTAATGGACGTCCCGCTGGGTGAAGTGGACAAAGTCGCCAAATCCTTCCCCGCCCAACTCGGCGCGACCCTGCGCGACGTTCTCGCCCCGAAGGACATCGCCGCCAAGCTCAAGGGTAAGCTAAACGGCGACGACACGGAAAAAGCCTACCGCTTCCGCGAAATGGCCGACCGACAGGACGAGATCGGTGAGATGATCCGTACCGCCTCCAAACTGGAAGGGAGCATCCGGAATACCGGCGTGCACGCCTGTGGGGTAGTCATCACCCCGACCCCGGTCACCGACCACGTACCGGTTACCGCCGATAAGGATACCGGCATGTACATCAGCCAGTTCGACAACTCCGTGGCGGAGACGGCCGGATTGCTGAAGATGGACTTCCTGGGGCTCAAGACCCTGAGCATCATCAAGGACGCGCTGACGATGGTGAAGGACAATCACGGCGTCTATATCGACATCGACGCCATCCCCCTCGACGACCCGAAAACGTACGAGCTCTTCCAGCGCGGCGAAACCAACGGCATCTTCCAGTACGAGTCCGGCGGGATGCAGAAGCACATGAAGAGCCTCAAGCCGACGACCTTCGACGACTTGATCGCCATGAACGCGCTGTACCGGCCGGGCCCGCTCGAATACATCCCGGAGTTCATCGACCGGAAGCACGGTAGAAAACCCATCACCTACACCCTCGACGGGGAGGAGAAATACCTGAAGGAGACTTTCGGTATTTACGTCTACCAGGAGCAGATCATGCTGCTGAGCCAGTCCATCGCCGGCTTCTCCAAGGGGCAGGCCGACGTGCTTCGGAAGGCCATGGGGAAGAAGCAGAAGGCGGTACTCGACAAGATGTTCCCCACCTTCATCGAGGGGGGAACGGCCAATGGCCACCCCGAAGACAAGCTCGGCAAAATCTGGAAGGACTGGGAAGCCTTTGCCTCCTACGCCTTCAATAAATCCCACAGTACCTGCTACGCCTTCGTTGCCTACCAGACCGCCTACCTCAAAGCGCACTACCCGGCGGAGTACATGGCCTCGGTGCTCACCCACAACCGCACCGACCAGACCAAGCTGACCTTCTTCCTTAAGGAATGCAAGCGGATGAACGTGCCGGTACTCGGCCCAGATATCAATGAAAGCAAGGCCGACTTCGCCGTTAACGCGGATGGGGCGATCCGTATCGGTATGACCGCCCTCAAAGGAGTAGGCGAAGGTCCGGTCGAAGGCATCCTGGCGGCACGCCATCAGGAAGGTCCCTTCAGTTCCGTCTTCAATCTAATGCAGCGGGTAGAGCCGGGCTGCGTAAACAAACGCGTCCTCGAGGCCTTGGTCGATGCGGGAGCCTTCGACTGCTTCGGGCAAACCCATCGCGCCCAATACTTCGCCCCCAGCGAGAAGTACGACAGCTACCTGGAGCACGTCACCAAGTACGCCAACGCCTACCAGAGCCAGCTGGCCTCGGCGGCCTCTTCGCTATTCGGAGCGATACAGGACGAAGTGCTGCCGGATGAACCCGAGCCCCCCCAGGCCAACGAATGGACCCTACCCGAAAAGCTCCGTCGGGAGAAGGAAGTAACCGGTATCTACGTCAGTGGCCACCCGCTCGATGGCTATAAACTGGAAATCGACAACTTCGTCACCTGCTCCCTCGGCGAGCTCGATCCCCAACGCTACGGTAAAACGCCGCTACGCCTCGCGGGCATGATCAGTAGCTCCCGCCACATGGTCTCCAAGAATGGCAACGGCTGGGGCATCTTCGAACTCAGCGACTTCGATGAAACTATTGAATTCAAGCTGTTCGGGGAAGACTACGAAAAGTATAAGCACGTCCTCAACCAGGGTAAAGCCGTTTTCGTCAAGGCCAGCTACCGGCCAAAATGGAACAGTGAAGAAGTCGAGATCAGCGTGAACGAAGTCAAACTCCTCGAAGGCCTGGGCCGCGAGATGACCGACGCCATCATCCTTAAACTTCCCCTCTCCGATATCTCGCCCGAGCTGGTCCGCTCCCTCGACGACCTCTGCCAGCAGTACCAGGGACAACAGAAGCTACGAATGGTATTCTACGACCAGGAAGACGACATCAAGCTGAAAATGATCAGCCGAGAACGCCTGGTGGATGCCGATACCGACTTCATCAACGAGATCGAACGGCTGGGCATCAAGTACCGCGTTGCCTAAGGGCGCCTATCGGTTATGGACGGTGTAAGCGGTATCGATTTAAAACTGATAGCCGACCACCAATGCCATGGTTTGCAGTCGGTGATCGAGATCGCGCTGTCTCCGTACGAGGTCCTGCGGCAGCAAATACCGTACTTCGGCCAGGACGTGATCCCCGAACCGGAGCCCAGCCGCGCCGCCGCCGGCCAAACTGATGTAGATCGGACGGCGGTACAATGGACGTTGAACGTAGGCACCGAACGGAAACTGGAACTGACCGAACAGGTTTAAATAGGCTGCTGTAGCGGTCGATAGCTCGAAATAGCGCCGTACGCCCCAGGGTACACTCAGGTATTTCATTTCCATGTCAACGGCTTCGGCTGCGGGTTCTTCCGGCCATTCCAATCGGTAGCTTTGGTAATAGGCTTCGGTAACCAACGCCCACTCTCCGTGCAAAAAGCGAAAGGATAGCTCGGCCTCGACCCCCAATCGGGGCGCCACGGTGCTCCCGTACTCGACGGTTTTCGTCCCACCACCCGGAATGTTTACTCCAATGGAGGTTGAATGGTAATCGACGCCGGGGCGGAGGGCCACCCGAAAACGGCGGTCGGCTTTGATCCGTTCGTACTTGGTAAATGCTTCTCCCGTGCACCGGTGGTAACCTTCGAAGTAGGCGAGCATATCCTTTCGCCGATACGCCAGTTGCGCTATCTGCCTATCGGTGGCGCCGCAGTTCACCCACCGCTGGAGGACGTCCCGGTACAGATCCTGGACCACCATCCGCTCATCACTCAGGTAAGTCCGGTTGATCAGCGGTTTTATAGGCCCGTCACCAAGCCGGTAAAAAAACTGGACCAACTGTCCGGTTTGGTAGTAGAACAGATCGGCCGCCCCATCAACCAGCACCTCTAAGAACACCTCATCGTGCGTATACTGCGGTAACGGCGATTCACTCAGGCTATTCAGCTGGCGGGGAGACGATTCGATATCTACTTCGGCGCGCAGGTAGCGAAGTTCCCGACCTTCCAAACCGAATTCCACTACGTTACTCAAGTCTCCCCGCCGGGGTTCTCCGCCGGACGTCCGGTACCGGAAATGATCGGGATTGGCTGCCCAGTCCTGGTCGAAAATCTCCACCGCTCTTCGTTCACCCCCCTCCGTAATAAGGTAACCGGAGCGGTATTCCGACTGGGCCAGGATGAAGGCAGGAAGGAAAGCTAAACCGATGAGTACCTGGTTACGCGGCATAAAAACGGGGGTATTACCCTTAACGAACGTCGAGAAATTACCTGTCGCATAATCACGTCCACCCCTTAACGGAAAAAGCCCGGGCAGGACGATTTCCCTTTCTGACCGGTGGGGGTCAACGCAGCCCTGCAATTAGCCAAAGCCTGCCAGACGTAAGTGTCAAGCTTTCGCCTCTTCAGAAAGCGGCTAAGCCAACGGAGGCTTCCGTTTCCGTGACGCCACCAACCGTCGAGTGAGGCGGGGCAACGGGCGAGTAGTTCCCTAGCCTGCTAGATCGCCCCCGCCCCGCAAAGCAGGGGGCCTTACCTTAGCTTTCCCTACACGACCTATGGCCAACCTCTTTCAGCGACATAAAAAGTTTATCCTGCACTTCGCCTTTTGGAGTGTGTATGCCTCGCTGTTCTTCTATACGATCAGCTACGCGCGGAAGGGTGAGCCCGACTGGGGTCGTGTGTTCGGCGACCTTACCTTTCACACTATCGGCCTCATGGCCATCGCCTACCTCAACTATTTCGTCTTTCTACCGCGGCTGCTACGCTACCAGAATACCGGGCGCTACCTCCTTACCTTTCTCCCCGTTTTTGCTTTCTTATCCTACCTATTTCTGAAGGGAAAGCAGGCGGTACTGGCGTATTACCTCGGCCCCGACGACTGGATGTACAGTTCCCGCTTTGGCGTCAACGTGCTGATGAGCGTATTCTTCGCGGTGGTGTGCGTCGGTCTGCTGAAGTTCGTGGAAGATTACTTCGAACTGGAAGCCCGCAGGAAGGAACTGGAAAACCAACAACTTACTTCCGAGCTCCAGTTTCTCCGGGCCCAGGTCAATCCGCACTTTCTCTTTAACACCCTCAACAACCTCTACTACCTCGCGGTCAACAACAGCAGCCGCACCCCGGAGGTAATCGCCAAGCTGTCCGGGATGATGCGGTACATGATCTACGAGAGCAACCACGAGAAGGTACCCCTCGAACGGGAAATCGAATACATCGAAAACTACCTGAGCCTCGAGCGGCTGCGCCTGGAAGAGACCGTTCCGATCACCTTCGAGGTCGACGGAAAAACCTCCGGCGTGCGCATCGCCCCCCTGATTTTGATCACATTTTTGGAGAATGCCTTCAAACACGGCGTAAGCAGTTCGGCCACCGCTCCCTGGATCACCGTTCACCTTCAGGTAGAGCGCAACGAACTCCAGTACCGGGTCGCGAACGGCAAGCTCGCCGAAGACAGCAAAGTGCTGAAAAACAAGTCGGGCATCGGTTTACAGAACGTCAAACGCCGGCTGGAATTATCCTACCCGGACCACCACTACCTCCGCATTTCCGACATGGACGAACGCTACGAGGTCATCCTTAAACTCGATCTTTCATGAATCTTACCTGTCTGGTCGTCGACGATGAACCCATGGCGCGCCGCCTCCTCGAACAGTATATCGAACGGGTACCCAACCTCACCCTGACGGCCTCCCTCGGCAACCCCTTACAAGCACTGGAGCAACTGCAGGAATCTCCGCCCGATATCCTCTTCCTCGACGTCCAGATGCCCGAGCTTACCGGTACTTCCCTGCTTAAGGTTCTGAAGAAAAAACCGGTGGTCGTACTCACTACCGCCTACTCCGAATACGCCCTGGAAGGCTACGAACTGGAGGTGACCGACTACCTGCTCAAACCCATTACCTTCGAACGTTTCCTGAAGTGCGTGGAGCGCATTTCCCACGATTTGACCGAGGGTAGCGATCCGCCGACGGCTCCTTCGAACACTCTTACACCCGCGCCCGGCGCCACCCCTTTCTTTTTTGTCAAGGACGGAACGAAGTCCGTGCGGATCAACTTCGATGAAATCACCCACATCGAAGGGCTGAAAGATTACGTCAAGATCCACACCCTATCCAAACGGATTACGACGCTACAAAGCCTCAAAAAACTAATGGAGACGCTTCCCGCCGGCGATTTCGTACGGGTACACCACTCCTACATCGTCGCCATGAAGTGGATCGAGGAGGTACACCGGGACGAGGTCGTGATCGGAGAAACGACCATCCCCGTCAGCGATACCTACCGTCGGGACCTGAAGGCCATCATCGAAGACCGCCAACTGTAACGCCTTAGGGCGGCGGAGCGCAGGCCCCCTACCCGGGGAACGACCCGACCGATTACTCCGCAACCAATACCACCCTCGCGTAGCGCGTAAGCGACGGGGAACCGCCATCGGTGACCTCCGCAATCAGGTGAAGCGTCTGACCGGATTCCATGTCCCGGGGAACCAGCACCCGCAACTCGGGACCTTCCAGGATGATCATGGCCTCGCCGGGATACGAATCGACCTCGCCGTACTGAAACCAGTGATAGAACAATTCGTCCCCGTCAGGATCGGTGGCGTTCACGCGGAGGGTCAGCTTGTCTCCGGGGCTAACGGTGCGGAGCGTCGCGCCATCGGAATCTACGGCGGGGGGATGGTTAGCTTGGTCGAAGGGCATTACGCACCAGTCGGCCCGGGCGGCCAGGTCGCGCTGCAGGGCCGGCAGCCAGCGAGTAAGGGCGTAGGCATTGTCGCGGCGGGAGCTGAACGGATTATAGTCGGCGGCCGCCCCGCCGTCCTCCCACCGATTCGCAACCTGGTCCGAAGGCACGAGCCGGCCGCCCCAACCTCCCCAGGAGGGATGGGCGAGGCTGTTCAGGCCCACGTTCACCAGGTGCAGGAAAGCCGGGGAGTCTCCTTCCGAAATAAAGTCGTAGGGTTTAAAACTGCCCCACTGGGCGCTATCGAGCCGGCTCGGATCTCCGTGAATGTGCTCGGGATCTCCCGCCTGTTGCCGGCCGTCGCCGTAACTGTAATAATTCGCCAGTAGCGGACCGTGGTTCAGGATCACGTGATGTTGCATAAAGGGGCCTTCCATCCAGTGCTGGAGGGGGCGGGGTACGGCACGCTGCCAATTGTAGGCTAATCCGCCGAACTGCCCCGCGTTATAGAGCACGGCAATGTCCGGCCAGGCTTTGGCGATGTAGTCCCGGTAAGTGGCATCCTGATCCATCACGGCGTAGATGACGGCTTTGGCACTTACTCGACGGTAGACCGCATCCCAGGTATCCGATTCGCCGTGCTCCTCCTCGATGGACTTCAGGGCCCGGGCAATGGTATTGGTGCCACCCCAAACCTGCAGGTAAACTTTCGCAGTATCGGCATCCAGTAGGATCGCCTTGATGTGCTCGGACCCTTCGGTGTCGGTCTCCATTTCCCCTTCAAAGGAAATGTTGCCCACCTTGACCAAGGCGAGCAGCGATTCGGGCGTAGGATAGCCTTCCGCGTGGATGCTGAGCGTATCGTACACGGCCGCGTAATCACCGATTATTTCCTGCATCCACGATTCCCCCGGCCAGCGGAGATCGGTTCGCTCGCCGTACATGTCGCGGGTCATGTCCATTTCGGAAACCATGGTCGTGCCCGCCCCATCGCCCTTGTAGTGCCACATGGAGCTACTGTAGATCAGCCCCTGCAACTCCATTTCATTGGCGTAGAGTAGCAGCCGGACGAAGGAGTCCACGTCATCGATTTCACCGTCGGTGGTTACGATGGTGCGCGGACGGCCGTCCTGGGCATCGAGCGGTTGCGTCAGCGGAAGCAAACAAAAAAGAAGCAGGGCAAGCAGGATGCGCATGATTGATCGAGCATTTTCAGAATGGGTGAGCTTCGCGGGAAATCGACGGCTCGTAAGCGGGTGGAAATATACCGCCGCTACGCCGATTCGGGAGGCAGGGCCTTACCGGGGACTATCGGAAGCATGGAATAGAAAAAAAGGAGAGCAAGGCAACACATCACGTGCAGCCCTGCTCTCGATAGACTCATTTTGACACTCACTTAAATCGATTGATTCTCACCTACGCGTAACGTAACCGCTAGTTGGTAGCAATGAGAACCAGATGCTCGATAAAGGTGAGGATTGGGTGAAATGTTTACACGATTGTTGGCTTTACGCGTTTAAACAACATAAAAATTCCACTTGCCTAGTTCAGGTAGCCCGGGTTTTGGGGATAGCCACCCTGAGTCCGGTCGATCTGATCCTGCGGGATCGGGCGCAGAACGTGATGATCCTGGATGTTCGGCCCGCCGATGGGATTGTGTTCCCTTACCCTTTCGACCAACGTATTCGTACGGGTCAGGTCGAACCAGCGGTGGCCTTCGCCCACGAGTTCACGGCCCCGCTCGTCTAGCAGAAAATCTAGGGTAACGTCCGCTGCGGTAATCATGACGGCTTCCTCCATCCCCTCTACGGCTCCGCGCACGCGGATGACATTGATATCCTCGGCGGCACCCTCGGTGTCCCCCTGCTTCAGACGGGCTTCGGCGCGCAGGAGATAGGCGTCTCCCAGGCGCATGAGGATCATGTCCCGCTGACCTGGCTCGTGCTGGCGGTTGGGTCGGGTGGGATCTACCCATTTTTTCAGTGTCGGAAAATTGCGCTCGGTGTACTCATCGGAAGTAAAGACGAGGTAGGGGGCCGCCGCTTGCCGTTCCGGCGTCCAGTACGCATCCATCCCCGGTCCGGGTATAAACACGGCGGTATCGCCCACTGCGAATTTGGGCTGGCCTTCCGTGCCGTAGCCAGCGGCGGCATCGGCAGCGGTCCAGGTGGGAATGGTAGCCTCATTATTGGCGTACCATACGTGTTTGAATGACTTATCGTAGCGGGTATCGACCGACCGGTCCCAGAGGCTCATAGTGTAGTCGGTTGGCTTGAACCGTTTCCATGGCCGACCGTTTTCGGTATCGCGGAGCATGCCGGCCTGTACGTCGTACTCGAACAGGAAGTAGAGGTGACCCCGGTTTCCGTTTCCGTCCAGTCCTTCGTCCACCTGTCCTTTGTTGTTCTGTACGGCAAACACGACTTCGGAGTTCTGCTCATTATCGATGTTCCAGAGGTCGGCGTAATCGTCCAGCAGGCGAAAATCATAGTTCTCGATCACGTTGGTGAAGAGCGTTTCCGCCCGGGCGGCGTCGCCACTTTCGGCGAAGTTGGTGTAACTGCGCCGCAGCAACACCTTGGCCAGCAGCATTTCCGCCGCCGGTTTGGTGGCCCGGCCGTATTCCGCCTGACTGGGTGGAAGGTTAGCGATGGCGAATTCAAGATCGGGCACGATGGCCTGAGCGTAGATTTCCGACTGGGGGGTACGGTTGGCTTCCACTTCGATCCCCTGCGTTTCCTCGAGCGACAGATGGACGTCCCCGTACATACGTACCAGATCGAAGTAATACATGCCCCGAAGGAAACGCACCTCGGCTAAACGGTTGGTCTTGTCTTCCTCGGACAATTCCTCGAGGGTTTGGGAACGGTTGATGACCGCGTTGGCCTGATTGACCCCGCGGTACAGGTCGCGCCAGGTATCGCGGACAAAAGCGTCGGCGCCATTGAGCCGACCGTCGTAGGCATTGAAGCCTTTATAGCTACCGTCGGCGCCATTGGTGTAGGTATCGGTTCCGAAGACCGTCATGGTGAAGCCCCGTTCCACCCCGTAGAAGGGTTTCATGAAGGAATAGGTGGCTTTGACCGCGTCTTCGAACCCCGCGACCGTTGGGTAATAGGTAGCCGCGGAAACTCCGGAGACCAATTCCTCCTCGAGGTATTGCTCACAGGAGGTGGCCCCGAAACCGATGGCGGTTAGTAGAAGGGAAGGAAAAATATAGTTGAGTTTCATGTCAAGTTCGTTTAGAAGGTTGCCCGCAGGCCGCCCATAAAGATTTTAGTGCTCGGAATCAGGTCTTCGCCGTTCTCACGGATGGCCGGATCCTGCAATTCGGGATCGTAGCTGTCGAATGCCGCACTGTACCACAGGTTCTGGCCGGAAACGTAGACCCGTAGGCGCGACAGGCCGATACGCTGTACCAGGTTATCGGGAAGGTTATAGCCTAACTGTACGTTCCGGAGCTTGACAAAGCTGCCGTCGAAGTACGTTAGCGTCGATCCGTTCCGGGGAAATTCCTGGTTCTCATTGGGCCGGGGGTTGGCATTGGTGGGGTTATCCACCGTCCAGTAATCCACGTCCAGGTTGTTGTAGCGCGCGAAGAGGCTGTTGTTTCCCTCGTGGAAGCGACTCTGGATCATTTGTCCCTGACGGAAGAACAAGAAAAACGACAGGTCGATTCCCCGGTAGCTGAAGCGGTTGGTAATACCACCGAAAAAGTCCGGTACGTCGGATCCGAGAATCACTCGGTCGGCGGGGGTAATTTCCCCGTCGCCGTCGATATCTTCCAGTTTGATTTCTCCCGGCACCTTGTTTTCCCGGGCATCGGCCAGTTCGACTTCATTGGACTGGTAAATGCCGATCTTCCGGTAATCGTAGAATACGTTCAGGGGTTGGCCGATAAACCACTGGTTTCCGATGTCGTCGATGGGGGTGCCTTCATCGTTGACCAGGGCCAGCTCGATGATCTCCTCCCGGTAGCCGCTGATGTTGAAGTCCAGATCCCAGGACAGGCCGGTCGGATTCTGAAGGATACCGGCCCCTAATACGAATTCGGCACCTGTGGTACGGGTGGACCCCACGTTCTGGAGTATGCTGCTGTAGCCCGAAGTCGGTGGCAGGTTGCGGGCCAGGAGGATATTTTCGGTGTTGGTTCGGTACACCTCAATCGATCCGTTGATGCGCCCGTTCAGCACGTCCAGGTCGATACCGGCGTTGAAGGTTCTGGAGGTTTCCCAGCTGAGTTGGTCGTTGGGGATGTCCCGGAGCGCGAAACCGAAGGCCGGGTCTCCGCCCCAGGCGTACACGGTGCGTTGCAGGGCGCCCTGAGTGCTGTAGGGATCGACGGCCGTATTGCCGACTTCACCGTAGCTGGCCCGAATTTTAAAATCGTTGAGCCAGGATAAATTCTGCATAAATGGTTCCGCACCGATCCGCCAGCCAATACTGACGCCCGGGAAGTAATTCCACTTGTTGCCTTCGGCAAGACGGCTGGAACCGTCGGCCCGGAGACTCGCCTGGAACAGGTACTTCCCATCGATCGAGTAGTTAGCGCGGCCCATGAACGAAGCCAGTTTCCATTCCCGGAGATCGGAGGCCAGGTTGCCCTTTACTTCGGCGGTACCAATGTTGTAGAATAGCTGCTGCTCGTAGGGCAGGTTCAGTACGGAAGCGTAGGCCCGCTCGTAGCGGAGGCTCTGGATGGACTGCAGAAAGGTCAGTCCGAGTTCGTCGTTACCGCCAATCGTGCGGTTAAAGTTGAGGATGTTTTCCCAGGTATACCCGAAATCCTGGTTGTTGCCTACTTCGGCATCGGCCGGACCGCCGCGATTATCGTTGGTTTCACTGGCGCGGAATTCACCCTGCCGGAAGTAGCGAATATCGGGTCCGAAGTTGGTCGTAAATACCAGGCCGGGAAGGAGGTCGGCCTTCACATAGATCGGCGCGAAGATGCGCGTTACCCGGCGTTCGTCGATGTAGGCATTGGGCACGAGTTCTGCCAGGGGATTGGTTCGGATACCGTCGTTGGTCGGCAGGAAACGCACCGATCCGTCTTCGTTGTAGGGCACGCCTAGGGGGTTGTTGGCCAGGGCCTCCCCGATGGTAGCGTCGGAACCGAAGTTCTGTACCGAGTTGGAGACGGTGAAACTGATGCCGGCCTGAAAGATGCTGCCGATGTTCTGGTCCAGGTTGACCCGAGCGGTAAGCCGGCGGAAGTCCATATTCGATAAAATGCCCTGTTCGTCGAAATAGCCCAGTGACATATTGAACTGGGTGTTTTCGTTACCGCCGCGTACGCCCAGCTGGTGGTTGGTCTGCCAACCATTGTTGATCACCAGGTCCTGGAAATCGGTGCTCCGCCCCGCGGCGATGCTCTCTAGCTCGGTTGGATCCTGGAACACCTCTTCGTCGGCCGGGATCGCACCGTTCCAACCCTCGCGCTGGCTTTCGCGCTTCATAGCTGCAAACTCCGCTCCGTTCATCATGTCCACCGTGTTCAGTGCACTGGTGCTCCCGTAGTAGCCGTCGTAACTCACGATGGTCCGGCCGGCCGATCCCCGCTTCGTAGTTACGATGACCACGCCATTGGATCCCCGGCTACCGTAAACGGCCGTGGCCGCGGCGTCCTTCAGGATTTCCATGGACTCGATGTCCTGGGGATTAATGTCGGCGATAGCATTGGTGCCGCTGGTTTGCGGTATGCCGTCGATGACGAAGAGCGGATCGTTGGAGGCGGAGATCGAACGCCGGCCGCGGATACGGATAGTCGGGTTGGCGCCGGGTCGGCCGCCGCCGCTGATGATGTCCACCCCGCTCACTTGCCCCTGCATGGCCGCGGCTCCGCTGGGGGTAGCGATCTTTTGCAGCTCCTCTGCACCGAGCGTGGCGATGGCCCCCGTCACGTCCCGCTTTTTCTGAATACCGTAACCGACGACAACCACCTCTTCCAGCGTCTCGGCGTCTTCCGTCATTACGATTTCGAATTCGGTCACGTTACCGACCTGCACGATCTGGCTTTCATACCCCGTGTAGGTAATTACGAGGTGGGGATCGTCGGTTTGCACGTCAATACTAAAGGTCCCGTCAATGTCGGTCACCGTGCCGTTGGTGGTGCCCTCCTCGAGCACGGTGGCGCCGATCAGCGGCATCCCGCTTTCGTCGGTGACCGTCCCGGTGACCGGAAACCAATCGGAGCCAATCGGTGGACCGGAGGCTGCCGACATGCCGGTTAGGCCGCTTAGCAGCAGCAATAGAAATAACTTTTGCATGATCTAAAGTTGATTTAGTGAGTAAAGCATTTATCACTGGACCGACCCGCGATAGCCGATCAAAATTTCATATTCCTTCTCAATACTACAACTTAATTGTTTAAATGACAAGCCCCGAACAACTTTCTACCTCGGCCGAGATACTTGTATAAACAACCAAGTATCTCGGCTACCCTGTACCTTGCACCGATGCTAGCAATCTTACAGGAGGGCTCCGGATGGGTAGCCATCAACAAACCGGCGGGGATCGCCACCGAACGCCATTTTCAGTACGACACGGTAGAAGCGCGGGCTCTGGAAACGTGGAAACGCCCCGGCGCAACCAAGGCTCCTTACGTAGGCATCGTACACCGGCTCGACCGGGTCACCAGCGGAGCACTGGTACTAGCCAGGCGCAAGTCGACCCTGGTACGGTTAAACCGCGCCTTCGCCGGCGGCCGAACCCGGAAAACGTACCGCTCCGTCACTGCGGTGGCCCTGCCCGAACCGGAGGGAAAGCTGCGACACTACCTGATTCGCAACCCCACCAATAAGCTGGCCGTAGCGAACACCCGCCCCGTACCCGATGGCAAGGAGGCCACGCTCGAATACCGGCTCGTGCAGCACCGGGACGCACTCTACGAGTACGAGATTACCCCGCTGACGGGAAGGTTTCACCAGATTCGCGCCCAATTGGCCGCGGCGGGAGCACCCATAATGGGTGATGTAGCCTACGGTTCGAAGCGCATACTGGGAGATAATCAAATCGCCCTGCACGCATACAGCCTAACCTTCCCGGACCCGGAATCGGACGCGCCGATCTCGGTTACCGCTCCCCTGCCGGAATACTGGCCGATCGCCCGATAACCCATTCCCCGTGCACCAATCCATTTTGCGTTACCTCGTCTGGCTACAAGTTATCCTCCTTAGCGGTACCCTATCCGGTCAGCAACTACAAGCAGGCCCGTACCAATTGACCCTGAAGCGGGAATTGGGTATCACGCTGGTCGGAGCGGGAGCTGCGGCGGGTGGATATTTCCTGAATCACGCTACCGACGACGTCCTATTACGCGACCTGGAACTACCCGGCGTTCCACCCTTTGACGGGTCGGCCTTACGGCACGATTCCGACGGCGCAGCCACGGCCTCCGATATCGTCGCCTACGGTTCGCTGGTGATGCCCGCGCTGCTGCTCGCGGATCAACGGATGGCCAAGGATGCCCGTACCCTGGCCGTTCTGTTTGCCGAAACCATCCTGCTGAATCAGGGATTCACCGACATCGTAAAAGGAACCGTGAAGCGCCCGCGCCCCTACCTCTACGAAGGCGGATTAGCCCCGGACTTAGCCGTAACCGCCTACGACCGCAGCTCGTTCCTGTCGAACCATACCAGTACGACGGCCGCGGCCAGCTTCTTCGTAGCGCGGGTATTCGCGGATTACCACCCGGAGAGCGAGCTCAGAACCTACGTCTGGATCGCCTCGGCCACCCTTCCCGCCCTGGGCGGCTACTTGCGGGTGCGGGCCGGCCAGCATTTTCCCAGCGATGTCGTGGCGGGCTACGGCCTCGGAGCCATCATCGGCTACGGGGTGCCCCTGCTGCACCGGAAAGGGGGCGCCGAGCGCAGGTGGACGGTCGTTCCGGGCGGTTCGGGTATTCTCCTGACGGTCCGGCTCGGGTGAACCGACCGACGCAGGAAACCTTTACTGAAAGCGAACGGTAACCTTATGCGCCCTGTCCTTATATTCTATTGTTTGGTTACGCTCGTTGGCTGCGGGTCTTCGGAACCCCCACCCTCCGTTTCGACGATCGTTGCTCCTGCGTCCGCGCCCAAAGTTTACGCCGAATACAGCGCGGTAGCCCCCCTGTTCGCCCAGCGGAACGATACCACCTACCTCATCAACTTCTGGGCCACCTGGTGCCGACCATGCCTGGAGGAACTGCCGTTGCTGCAGGCACTGGCCGAGGACCACCGCGACCAAACCCTTCAGGTCATCCTGGTGAGCCTGGATACGGAAGTGGCGGCCATCGAACGGATCCCCGCCTATCTGAGTGCAAAAGGCATCGATCTGCCTGCGGTGGTTTTGACGGACGAGGGAGCCGAATGGAAGCGGGCGCTGGATGAAAAGTGGGACGGATCCCTGCCAACCACCCTGATCTACCGGCAGGGACTACGCTACGTGTACCGGCGCCCTTTCCGGAGTATGCCGGACCTCGAAGCCGCAGTAAAACCCTTAGTTAGCCAATAGCCGACGATCTTTCGCGGCCGGTAGAACGATCACCCATATTTTGCTATTTTGAGACACAAATCAATAGCATATGCGCCAGCTCTACCTGTTAGCATTTTTGCTAGTTTCCGGCACCCTCTCCGCCGATGCCTACCGCGGGTTTTTGCTTACGAAGGACGGGTTTCAGCTCACGGGATACCTCAACGTGCTGGCCTACGCGCCGGGGGGCAACCTCATTACCTTCACCAACGACTTCGGAGACGAATACACGATACACCCCTTTCTGGTCAGTGGGTTCGGCTTTAATTACAACGGTGAGCCCCTGCGGTTCGTAAGCCGCCGCCACGAGGGGATGTGGTACTTCCTACAGGAGGACGTTAGCGGTCGGGCGGTAAGTCTCTACCGGTTGCCCCGGGGGGGCGGCCGGTGGGTAGACGACAGCATGCTGCGGGTATTCACCGAACCGCCGCCGGAGTATTATCTCGAATACGGGCGGGGGGAGTTCATCGCCGTACCCCGTGGCGGATATAAACGGCAATTGCGGAATTTTTTTCGCCCCACCAGCCCGGGTCTGGCCGGTAAAATCGGTAAGCGGGGCTATCGGTACCGCGATCTGCCCGCCATGATCAAGGAATACAACGAGCTGAGTCGGCGAAAGCGCAAGCGCTTGTAATTACCCGACGATGCTAACCCAACCCTCGTAGATTATCGTGCGTTAGGTATGCACCGGCTGACGACCTTGCCGGAAATTCCACGCCGCCGTCACATGCTTAAGAAAGATCTAGCCGGCTTTTTCGCCTTCTTCCTGGGAGTCTTCGGGGTCCACCGGTTTTACCTGGGCCAGTGGTGGCGTGGCGCGGCCCAGTTCGTCGGTTTTTGGGCCATCGTCGCCCTACTAGCGGAGGAGGGCCCGGAAATGCCCCTCCCCTTCCTTATGGTTGGCATGGTGTTAGCCCCCCTGATCACGGCCATCGTTTTCTGGGCGACTCCCTACGAGCGATGGGCGGCCAAGTACGATCCCCAGGCGCTGGTAGCTCCCGGCTACACCTACCCGAAAAGTAGCCGCCGCCCCACCATCCAGTCTACCCGCAAACGACCGCCCAACCTGCGTTCCCTCAAAGCGGAGGGAGTCAAATATTACCGCTCGGGTGATTATGATCTGGCCGTGGAAGCCTTCGAAGAGGCCCTTGAGCAGGCCCCTTCCGACCCGGTTGCCCACTTCAACATCGCCTGCTGTCACGCGCTGATGAATCACGTCGATCCCGCCATCCGCGCCCTCGAACTGGCCGTGACGTACGACCTGCCGAAACCGGAACGCATCGAAACCCACCCCGCGCTGACCGATCTCCGCGAAACCGAGGCGTACCGGACCTTCCGCAACAACAACTACCGCCGCCTGAATCTGCTGGACCTCAACCTGGAATCCGGCCACGATACCTCGACGGATGAAATCCCGAATCACCAGGAAGATTTCGTTGCCCACCACGACCTCCTGGAGCAGATCAACCGGCTGCGGGAGTTGCGGGAAGCCGGCATCCTGACGCAACTAGAATACCAGAACCAACGGCAAAAGCTGCGGTGATGCGCAACTTGCTCATCGCGATCTTAATGATCTCCTCCACGCTGGGCGCGCAGGACCTTGCAGGAACCGTAAATCTGGATCGAGCACTCCTGTTCTCCTTTGGTTACGGCCCCTTTGTCACGGCGGGAGATCTGGCCGACCGTTTCGGGGGAGGCTTCGCGGTGGATGGGGGCGTGGACTTCCTGCCTGACCGGAAAAACTGGCAAATCGGCGTGATGGCGAGATTCGGGTTCGGCAGTACGGTGCGGGAAGACGTTCTCGCCGGTTTACGTACCGATGGCGGATTCCTGATCGGCAATCAACGCCAACCGGCCCAGGTGGAGCTGCGTCAACGCCACCTTTTCCTTGGGCCTCGTTTCGGCTATACCTTTCCCCTTGGCTCGAATTCCCGGGCGGGGCTAAAGACGACTACGGCCATCGGCTACTTCTTTAGTCGTATCCGATTCCAGGAGGACCCCGTGCAGTACGTTCCCCAACTCGATCCGGCGGTGCAGGCGGGATACGACCGTCTGGCTGGCGGACCGGCCATTTACCAGTTCGTGGGTTACCAGCAACTGGCGCTGAACCGGCGACTGAATTTTTACGTCGGCGGAGAGTTGCTAGCCGGCTTTACGCGGTCCCTGCGGTCGTACGACATCGCCCTCGGCTCGCCGCCGCCCGGTGCGGGGCGCAGCGATATCGTGCTGGGTCTTCGGGTAGGCTTAATCATTCCTATCTACCTCGGCGCGGGAGAAGCAATTTTTTACTGATTGCGGTGGCTCTACCGCACGGGGGTGGGCACGTACCACTTGGGTATCCGCCTGGCGGCGCGGATCGGTCACCGGCAAGCCTTGGCTTGGGTCAAAGGACGTCAGCACCTGGAGCGGGAAGCGATTCTCCGGCTCCACCGGCAGGGCCGGCCCGTACTCTGGCTGCATGCCGCCAGTCTCGGCGAGTTCGAGCAGGGCCGCCCGGTGTTGATGGAGTTGCGGGAGCGACACCCCGAATGGGCCGTGGTGGTCAGCTTCTTTAGTCCGAGTGGCTACGAGCGATGTAAGGATACCGGACTGGCCGAAGTGGTCACCTACCTACCACCCGACGGGAAGGAAAACGCAATGGACTGGCTGGAACTGGTTCGACCACGGCTGGCCGTCTTTGTGAAGTACGAATTCTGGCACGCTTACCTGACCGGTTTACGGCACGCAAACGTGCCAACATTCCTCATTGCCGGGAGCTTTCGCCCCGGCCAGCCCTTCTTTCGGTGGTTCGGATCAGCCTGGCGCGAGATGCTGGCCTGCTTCACCCATTTCGCGGTACAAACACCCCGGGACGCGGCACTATTGACGAAGGTCGGCTACGATAACGTAACCGTCACGGGTGACCCGAGGCTCGACCGCACGGTGGCCCTCGCCGAGACTCCCTTCGCCGACGAGCGGTTGGAGGCATTTTGTGCCGACGGGCCCGTCCTCTTCGCCGGCTCGGTCTGGCCACCGGACGTCGAACTCATTGCCAGCGCCTGGCCCCGCTTCCGCGACCGGTGGAAACTAGTACTGGCTCCCCACCAGCTCGATGCCGGCGAACTCGCCAACTGGCAAAGCCGCTTCGGCGCGGAACGTTACACCGAAGCGGCCGGGAACCGCCGGGTCTTGTTGCTCGATACGATCGGTATCTTGAGTCGGGCGTACCGCTACGGCGATGTCGCTTACGTCGGTGGCGCCTTCGGAAGCGGACTCCACAATACGCTCGAACCGCTAAGCTACGGGCTGCCGGTGCTGTTCGGGCCGAAGTACCATAAATTTCCCGAGGCGGTAGCGGCCCGGGACCGGGGCGGGGCGTTTTGCGTGGAAAGTCCGAAAGAACTGGAATCGGTCTGGACCGAACTGACCGATCCCGCCAGCCGGCAGTCCGCCTCCCGCTCCCAACTGGCCTACCGGGACCTACACCGGGGTTCCGGCAAACGTACTGCGGCCCTCATCAGCCGGCTCCTGATGCTGCTTCTCTTTGCCCTTCCGCTTTCGGCCCAGTCTTGGGAATCCGCCGACCGAATGGTGCGGACCCTCGATGGCCTTTACGGTAAGTGCAATCTGATGGTTGCGCTGTCGGGAAAAGAATGGCGCCCCGGACTTTGCCTGGCGGCTGCCGAGCTGGAAGCCGGGCAGACGGTTTCCCTCGAAGTCACGCTCGAGGCCGGCCGGGAGTACGCGTTCATCGCATCCTCGGAAGTGCGGGATAACGACCTCGACCTGTACCTGAGGGATCCGCGAGACAGCCTGCTGGCCGATGACGATAAACTGGACGGGACGCCGATCGTGGAATTCACCCCGGTCGAGACGGGCAGGTTCACGCTGCAACTCCACCTACCGGATAGTACGACGGCGACGACCTTCGTCGCGCTCGGTATACTGAGTTCGAACGGAAAGTCCCTGTCCGACCGCGAGTACCGAAGGGTTAGCACCCAGTTCGGGGCGGCTTCCGGGGCGGTCCGCGCGGCGGGAGGAGCACAGCGTTTCGGCTCGGGCCGCAGTAACTGGTGCGTCTACGGCTACCTGCTCGACGGGGGCCAGGGAACCACCCTCAGCAACCTGGATCTAGCCCCGGGCCGAAATTTCCTGGCCGCAACCGGTTCGGATTCCGTAAAGGACCTGGACATCTACCTGGCCGATGCGGAGCTAAACATCGTGCGGCGAGACCAGGATCCGGATCCCTATCCGATGATCGAATACGACAACCGGGTCGAAGGCCCTCACCTGCTTCGACTCGAAGTAGAGAGCGCCGACCGACCGGGGCTGATTCTGCTGGGGCTCTTCACCCGTTAGCCATTCGTCGAGCTGCCGCAAGTCAGGATAAGCTATCTTGGCCGTATGCCGATCATTATTACCCTGTTGGCCGTTGTCGGCCTGCTCGTCCTCATCGTCTTTTTAAAGTGGCACCCCTTTATCGCCCTCATCCTGGTGGCCATTGCGGCGGGCCTGCTCCTTGGGATGCCCGCCGCTGATGCCCTGACTTCCGTTACGGCGGGGGTCGGAGATACCCTGGGTGGTTTGGCGCTCATCCTCGGTCTGGGGGCAGCCCTGGGCGGGGTCATTGCCGAGACCGGAGCAGCGCAGGAAATTACGGACCGGCTCGTCGGTAGCCAACGGGGGTATTCGGTCGTTTGGGGGCTCTGCCTGGTCGGGTTCCTAATCGGTATTCCCCTATTCTATTCCGTCGGGTTCGTCATGATGGCGCCGATCATTTTCGCCACGGCGAAGAAGACGGGCCTTCCCCTGGCTATGGTAGCGGTAGCCTCCGTGGCTAGCCTTTCGGTGACCCACGGCTTTCTACCCCCTCACCCCGCGCCGGTATTGATTGCCGACACCTACGGGGCGGACCTGGGTAAAACCCTGCTTTACGGCCTGATCTTGGCGGTTCCTTCCGTGATCATTGCCGGACCGCTTTTCTCCCGAACCCTGGCGGGCATGCCGCAGACCATTGGCGCCGCGGCCTTAGATGATGCCGAAATCCCTTCCCACCGGCCAGGGTTCCTGCCGAGCCTACTGTGCGCCCTACTACCGGTATTCCTGCTCGGAGGGGTGGCCGCCCTGAAATCCCTGAACGAGGAAATTGCCGGATCCGCCATTCTGCTGGTACTCGGTGATGCCACGGTTGCGCTGCTGGTCGGCGTGATCGTTGCCATGGCCGTACTCGGTTCCCGGACCGGACAGTCGATCGGTCACCTCATGTCGCGGGTGGGGGCACAGCTGGCTCCCATGGCTGCCGTGCTGTTGATTATCGCCGGTGGCGGTGCGTTCAAACAGGTCCTGGTGGACAGCGGAACGAGCGAATACATCGTCACCACCCTCGAAAACTTTAATGCGCACCCCCTGCTCATCGCCTGGATGATCGCGGCCGCACTACGGATCACCCTTGGTTCGGCTACGGTAGCGGCGATCACCGCGGCGGGAATTGCCTTGCCCCTGGCGGGTACCGGACAGGTCTCGCCCGAGCTACTCGTACTCGCCACGGGCGCCGGAAGCCTCACTTGTAGCCACGTGAACGACACCGGCTTCTGGCTCTTCAAGGAATACTTCGGGCTGTCGGTTACCCAAACGCTCCGTAGCTGGACCGTAATGGAAACGCTGGTCAGCGTTATCGGCCTGGCCGGGTGCTTCCTACTGGACGCTTTCGGCGTGTAGGCCGAATCACTTCACCAAACCACAGATCGCTTTCACCTCCTTCACGGTTTCCTGGGCCCGCTTGCGGATCTCGAAGCTGCTTTGTTTGATTTGATCCTTTACCCCCCGCCGGTCGCGCTTCAGTTCCCGAAGATTCTCTTGCACCCGACCGGCAATCGCTACGAGTCCGTCGGCCACGGCTTCCTTCAGATCGGCGTACTTCAGGTTTCCCGCTTCGTAGTCCACTAACAGGGAATCGTGCGCCTCCTTCCGCCCGGACGCCGCCAACAAACTGAAGAGGTTAGCCACACCGGGAGACATATCCCCGCTTTCCTCACCGGTGTCGGTTACCGCGGAGCGAACCTGCTTCCGGATTCGGGCTTCGTCGGCGAACACGTCAATGTTGTGCTTATCCCCCAGGCTGGCACTCATTTTACGGGTAGGATCGGCCGTCGACATCACCTTCGGCACCTGGGTATAGAGTGCCTCCGGTATCGGAAAAAATTCCTTTTCCGCGAAGTTGTTGAATCGCTGGGCGATGTCCCGCGTGAGCTCCAGGTGTTGCTCCTGGTCTTTCCCGACCGGTACCACCCCGGCCTTATATATCAGGATGTCGGCGGCTTGTAGTACGGGGTAAGTCAACAGGCCCGCACTGACAAAGTCTTCGTTCTGCGCTCCCTTGTCCTTGAACTGGGTCATCCGGGTAAGTTGCCCGTAGCTGCTGAAGCAGTTAAGTATCCAGTTCAACTCCGTATGCTCCGGAACGAGGCTCTGGATGAAGAGGTTCTCGACCTTAATCCCGCAAGCCAGCAAGTTGAAACAAAGCTCCCAGGAGTTCTCCGCCAGCTTCTTAGCGGTGAAGGGCATGGTCATGGCGTGGTAGTTCACCACCATGTAGAGGCAGTCGTACGTTTCTTGGAGGCGCTTCCAATTTTCAACGGCCCCGAAGTAGCGCCCGAAATGCAGCTTGCCGGTGGGCTGGATACCGGATAGGATGGTCTGGCGGTTGGACATGGCGCGAAGGTAAAACATTAGCTGTAGGTTTGCCCGTGCCGGTAGCCGCTTCTCCATGACCAAATCCATCCTCATCCTGATTGCCCTGGCGGCCGGCCTCTTCCTGCCCCAGTTGGACGCGTACACCTTCACGCTGCGTCCTTTCCTGATGGCCCTACTGTTCTTTTCTTTTCTGAATATTCGCATCGACAGCAGCATCTTCAGCCGAAAACAGATCTGGATCGCGCTCCTGCTTCCCCCTGTCGGGCTCGCGGCGTATTTCTCGGGGCGGTTGTACGACCCGGATATGGGGCTTACGCTTATGCTAATGGGCCTGGCCCCGACGGCCGTAATCACGCCGGTGCTTGCGGAGCTTATGCGCCGGAGCGCAGGTTACATGGTGGGAGCGATCATGGTCACTCACGGCGTTTTTGCCCTCACCGTTCCCGTAGTCCTTCCCTGGCTACTGGGAGTGGAACTTTCCGTAGCCGCGCTCGGGCGCCTCATCCTGACCATCGGGAGTACGATTGTCGTACCACTCGTCCTTGGGCAATTGGTGCGGCGTTACGGCGGAACCGCCCGCTCTTTTCTCCGCCGAGTAGCGCCCTACGGCTTTGGCTTATTCCTGAGCAACATCACCGTCGCTTCGGGGAGCCTCTCCCATTACCTGCGCTCCGCCGACGATACCCCTACCCTGTTCCTGGTCGTAGCTGCTGGCGCGGTAGCCGTGCTGATGTCGTTCAACTTCGCCGTGGGCGGACGCATCAGTCCGCCCGGCTACACCGTCGAAGGCAGCCTGGCATTCGGTCGTAAGAACACTATGCTGTCCATCTGGATCGCACTGGAATACATCAACCCACTCGTCGTTCTCGGCCCGATGCTCTACATCCTGTTTCAGAACATCTTCGTTGCCGGGCAGATCGTCTACGTAGAACGTGCCGACCGCCGCCGCGATCACAGCTTATCCCACCGCAGCTGAAGTACCCCACCCCGCTCGAACACGGTTATGTTGAGCGAGTTGCCGGTTAGCCGGTTGATCGTCCCCAGCCACTGGAAATCCGGTCGGCCTGTAAAGTCAAAGAAGTCGGCGTCCAGCGTAAATTCGGTATCGTCGTCCAGGTCGCGAACGGCGGAGATGGCCCAGTAGCCGTCGAAGAGGGTTCCCACTCCGGTTTGGTACAAGAGCGTATAATCAGGAAAAAAAGTGACCACGTCGCCCCGGAATTCGTTGGTTACGTTGCTCCCGAAAAGGGCATTGTCATCTTTGAAGGTAGCTTTATCGATCTGCCACGTGCCAAGCAATCTATCCTCGCGGCGTTCGATACGATCTTCAATCGAGCAAGCACCGAGAAGCACCACGATGGGGAAAAGGAAAAGGGAGGCGTACCGCATGACCGGGCATATTGATTATGCCAAAGGTCTGGATACCAACCCATTAAATCCGAACTAAACGCCGCTTTATCGATTGTTTAACGAGCGTGAAAATTCTTAAGAATGCTCCGGCGGTGACGGGCTTATGCCCGCTCGAGCTTTTCCAGGCTTTCCTCGTAGCTTTTCAGGGTACGGGCCTGAATTTCGGCGGTCGCGTTAAGAACTTTCAATTCCTCGTTGAGCTGTGTTTCCCGTTTAGGATCCTCGCGAAAGAACTTTCGCTTTCGGTTGATCTCCAGAAGTTGCTGAACGGTTTGACTGAGAGCAATTTTGGTCTTCAGGTACTTGTACTTCAGGTTCTTTCTGGTGCTCATTTTACGATGTCTATTTGGCTTACGGGCAGTGAACTACCGACGTGGAAAATAGGATAAAATTGCGTTCAAGGCAAATTTTACCTACTGAATATTTCGCGTGATCAACTATCCTATGGAACCCCTTTTATCGCCCGTGGGTTGTCTTGACAACCACCAAATGATGCAAATTTAACGCAACCATCAACCTCCCTTAAAGGGGCTACGCGCTTCCCAATTCGGGGGCCGGTGAAGGAGCCGGGTAAGCGGTCCGACCCAGCGGCTCATCCAACCGTGGCGGCCCCGCGCCACCACCGCCCAGTATTCAGCCCGGGCGCCCAAGGAACTCTTAATTTCCAGGGCCGTCCGCCCATAGTCCAGCACGACCGATCGCGCGAGCAGAGCATCCTTCAGCAAGTCAAAGAGCATATTATGGTAGAGATGATGGCTGAATTTATACGCCTCGCGCATCCCTAAAAAATGAGCGTGATAGGTTTCTCCGCTTACCATTCCGGTAGTAAAGCCTACCAGTTCCTCGCCGTCGAAATAACCATGGAAGTCCGCCCGTTCCCGCAACCAGACGAAATATTCCCTCGATACCTCGACCAAACTAAAATCCGCCCCACCCGCCGTTTCCCGGTGCAGATCGTGGATCAACGATAGCTTGGTAAGCACTTCCTCCTTCGACAGCCGTCGTCGTTCTAACCCAGCAAGTTTTTTGCGTGCCCGCCGGTACCGAACCCGGTATTTGCTGGACAGCCCACCCAGGTAATCGGAAAAGCTAGCAAAGGCAGTCAGGTCCAGGCACATGACCGGGTCAACCCCGAGCGGCGCAAATCCCCGCGCCTCCAATCCGCTTGTAACCGGGTGGTCTTTCGGAAACAGATCCTTGATCACCAGTCCCATAAATCCGCTGCCCGTCTGCATCAGGTACCGTCCAGTGGCTTCCAATACATCGACCGCCTGATCCGGTGGCAGGGCGTCCAGGCCGGTACCTCCGAACGGTCCGGAGACCAGCAGTTGCCCGATTACCTTAATGCGCAACGGAATTTGGCCGAGGACGCGCCGCCACACCCGGCTTGTCCATTCCCCACCGGATATACTGGCCCGAACCTGATCGGCAAGGCGGAATCCAGTCGACTGCACGGATAGCAATATCGGACGGTCATAGTCGTCGTGCCGCAAGGCGATTGCCTCACTGTCCATTCCCTGCGGGTGCTCGTGGAGGAACTTTAGGTAAGACGCGCTCATCCAAATACTCCCTTCGGAAAAATCGCGGGCCCAGTCGGTCCAGTCTGCCGGCGTACGAAAGTGCTTGAGCCGCCAACCGGCCGCGCCGGGTACCTTCTGCCACTCGGTACCGATGCGGGGGGTAGGCGGACGAATGGACGGGCAGGATACGGGCATGGGGGAAGTAGCAATCCGGATGATAACAGCCTAAAGCGGGAATGGATTGCCGGGAAGTGGAACCGTCCGGTTATCTTTCGCCCTACTTACTGTGTACGAACATGATAAAGAACGTCCTAGTCTCCATCGATTTCAGCAAAGGCTCCGCCGCTGCCCTGCGCTACGCAGAAGCTTTTTGTGCCTCGATCGGCATTCGAGACATCCACGTCATCCATGTCTTTACTCCCCAGACCGTTGCCGCCGGTGAAGCGCTATCCGCCGCCCCCGTGGGGGAATTGATGGACGCCCGGGAAGACGCGCTGGGCGAATTTTTGAAGATGCGGACGCCCCACCCCGAAGTACGCCGCCGCAGCGAACTCATGCTTGGATTTCCCGCCGACAAGATCGTTGACGAGAGTAAGCGCTACGACCTGGTCATACTCGGTGCAACCGGAGATAGTGACGTATTAGAATCGGTGTTCGGTAGTATCTCCTCCGAGGTAGCCCAAAAGGCACACTGCCCGGTATTGCTCGTTCCCCAGGGTGCCCGCTTCGACGATTACCGCCACATCCTCTACGCTAGCAACAGCCTGAGCCTAAGCCGAAAAGCCGTGTTGAAGCTCATGGACTTTAACGATCTATTCCGTGCCCGGATCCATTTCGTCCACGTCAACCAGGATGACGGCGATAACCGCCGCGAGCGCGAGAAGCTCTTTGCCCCCCTTTTCAATAACCCGGACCCCGAATTCGCCTTCGAGATCGTCGAAGTCACAGGTGATACCGTCCGCGAAGGCCTCGTCAATTATCTACGCGCCAATCCCGTCCACCTGGCCGTTATGGTCACCGAACACCGCGGCTTCTGGGAAAATCTCTTCCATAAGAGCGCTACCAAGCAGATGGTGCTGCATCCGGAGGTTCCGGTTCTGGTCTTTCACTTGAATGCTTAGTCTTTTAGTCTTTTGGTCTTTTAGTCTTTTAGTCTTTTAGTCTTTTAGTCTTTTAGTCTTTTAGTCTTTTAGTCTTTTAGTCTTTTAGTCTTTTAGTCGGCAACCGCCTGAAAACCAGCGTGTTCACTCCCGATGACAAATTTCCCGACTACAAGATCTGCCCCTCAATAAGACAAACTAACTACCCGA
This sequence comes from Neolewinella xylanilytica, assembly GCF_002934605.1. GTDB lineage: Bacteria > Bacteroidota > Bacteroidia > Chitinophagales > Saprospiraceae > Neolewinella > Neolewinella xylanilytica. The sequence continues at coordinate 2,088,927 of NZ_PTJC01000005.1, read as the reverse complement.
CTAAAAGACTACCCGACTACCCGACTACCCGACTAAAGAACTAACAAACTACCCGACTAAAGAACTACACCACCTCTTCCTCATCCCGCTCCACCCGCAGGTTATCGATGATGAAGTTCTGGCGGGAAGGCGTATTCTTACCCATGTAGTAGCTCAGTAAATCATCGATGTTGGTATTGGCGGCCATGACGACGGGTTCCAGGCGAATGCCCTCTCCGATGAAGTCCTTGAACTCGTTGGGCGAAATCTCGCCGAGTCCTTTGAATCGGGTGATCTCCGCCTTGCCGCGCAGCTTACGGACGGCGTCCTGCTTTTCCTCCTCGCTGTAGCAGTAGTAGGTTTTCTGCTTGTCCCGAACCCGGAAGAGCGGTGTCTCCAGGATGTATAGGTGCCCCTTCTCGACCATATCGGGGAAGAACTGCAGGAAGAAGGTGAGCAACAGCAGGCGGATGTGCATCCCGTCCACGTCGGCGTCGGTGGCGATCACCACCCGGTTGTACCGAATTTCGTCGACGTCGTCTTCGATGTTGAGGGCGTGCTGGAGGAGATTGAATTCCTCGTTCTCGTAGACTACCTTCTTCGTTAGGCCGAAACAGTTCAACGGCTTACCCCGGAGCGAGAAGACCGCCTGGGTCTGTACGTCGCGGGCAACCGTAATCGAGCCGCTCGCCGAATCACCCTCGGTAATGAAGATGGTCGTCGCCAAACGGGTCTCCTCGTCTTTCGTCTTGGCATTGTCGCTGAAGTGGACGCGGCAGTCGCGGAGCTTCTTGTTGTGAAGGTTCGCTTTTTTCGCGCGCTGGTTGGCCAGTTTCTTGATGCCGGCGATCTCCTTGCGCTCCCGTTCGCTTTGCTTAATCCGCTTCTCCAGCGACTGGGCGATGGTAGGATTCTTGTGTAGAAAATTGTCCAGCTTCTCCATCAGGAAATTCCGGAGGAATGTCTGGACGGTTGGCCCCTGTGGTCCCATATCGGTGCTACCGAGCTTGGTCTTGGTCTGGGATTCAAAGACCGGTTCCTCCACCTTGATCGCGATGGCCGCGATCACACTGGCCAGGATATCCTTGCGGTCGTAGTTCTTATTGTAGTGCTTCTGCACCGTCTCGACCAACGCCTGGCGGAAGGCGGTCAGGTGGGTACCGCCCTGGGTGGTGAACTGACCGTTGACGAAACTGAAGTAATTTTCCCCGTAAGCGTTGCCGTGGGTAATGGCCACCTCGATGTCGGTATCCTTCAGGTGGATGATGTCGTACCGCAGCTGCTCCACGTTGGTCTTCCGCTCCAGCAAGTCGCGAAGACCGTTCTTCGACACCAGCGTCTTGCCGTTGAAGTTGATCTTCAGTCCCGCGTTGAGGTAAGCGTAATTCCAGAGCTGATTCTCTACGAAGTCATTGCGGAAGCGGTATTTCTTGAAGATGGAGCTATCGGGAACGAAGCTCACGTAAGTACCGTCCGTTTCCTCCGTTTTAGTCGCCTTGTGGTCCTTCACCAGGTTTCCCTGGGAGAAGTCGGCCTGCTTGAGCTTGCCCTCCCGGACGGCGTAGACCCGGAAGTCGTCGGAAAGGGCGTTGGTGGCCTTGAGGCCGACGCCGTTCAGTCCTACCGCCTTCTTGAAGGCCTTGCTGTCGTACTTACCGCCGGTGTTGATCTTCGATACGACGTCGACGACCTTTCCGAGTGGAATGCCCCGCCCGTAGTCGCGGATACGTACGGTGCCATCCTCAATCGTCACGTCGATCTGCCGGCCGTGCCCCATCACGTACTCGTCTATGGAGTTGTCGATTACCTCCTTAAGCAGAATATAGATCCCGTCATCGGGGCTGGAACCATCGCCCAGTTTGCCGATGTACATGCCGGGCCGCATGCGGATGTGCTCCTTCCAGTCGAGGGAGCGGATGTTATCTTCCGTATAAGTGGTTTCTGCCATGGAACGCTACTGATCTTAGTGCGCAAACATACGAAATCCGTAGAATATTATCAAACAATTTGTTTATCGTTTACCGGGTAGATTGCGTTCCGATCGCTGCACCTGCGCCCCGGCGCCCAAACATTCGCCAACGGGCTGCGCTTTATCCAAAGTCTTCGCTTCTTGCCCGCTCGCCTATGTCCGTCCGCCCCTTCCGCTTGCACTGGTGGTACCTATTCTTCCTCCTTCCCGTAGCCCTGTACCTCGGCGCGCGCTGGTACATTGACCACCGGATCGATCAGGCCATCGCTTCGGCCAACGAAGGCGGCAATCAGCTCACGGTAGGAGAATATTCCTACGGTCTGTTCCCCCTTCGGCTGGAGGCCCGCCAGGTGAATTTCGACCAGGAGCGGGCAAATTTCTCGGCCCGGGGCCGGCTCAGCACCGTGGCCGTCGACCGCCTGCACCTCTTTAGCCTCTTCGGATCCGACCCGATTGAAATCGAGCTCCTTCGCCTGCACGGTCTCGATGCCGATCTGCGGCGCACCGGCAGCGGGAATAGCAACGACAGCAGTTCTTTCGCGCTGGAACTGGTAGAAGTCGAACTGGACAGCATCTATCTCGATTTCACCGATGACGTCAGTGGCCGGGAGGTCCAGCTGGTCGACCTCGGACTCTCGGTACAGTCCCTTCACTTCCCCCTGCGGCCGGCGGAAATCCGATCCCTCCAGTTGAGTGCCGATTCCACGGTGTACGCCAATACCACCAATGATCTCCGCATCGTGGCCAGCGGTATCGGTTACGGCACGGGCTCCGAATCCGTGGCCATTGCCGCGCTTACGCTGCGCCGGGGCTCCGAAACGGACATTCGGGCCGAGGACCTCGTGCTTTCCGGCCTAAACGCCGGCGATCTTTCGGAAACCGTATCGGTGGACAGCTTTTCCATCGGCAGTTTGGGCGGCAGCGCGCAGGTGCCGGCAACTTCCGGAAACTCCCGTGATACGTCGCAAACCTCCCCCCTGCGGGTAGGCACGATTCGCTTTCCCCAAATCGACCTGGAGCTGTCCGGAGACTTCGGAACGGCCAGCTACGCGGGGGGCGTGACGGCCAGCGGACTGAGGTACCGCGACAGCCTATCCTTGGAACGGGTTTCCGTCGATAGCGACAGCCTGAGCTTCGATAACCAAAAAGGGCTCGCGGTGATCCTCCGGCAACTGGAATTGCAACAGCAAGGGCTCCAATTTCCGCTAGCGGCCGGTGAACTCGGCGCTACGGAGTTGGTACTCCCATCCTTCACCGTCATGCTGGATAAACAAACGATCAGCGGCGAAAACCTGAACTACCGCAGCGCGTCCGGCGAGGCTACGGTGGAAAACGTGCAAGTTGAAGGGGACAAGGTTAACGGGTCCACCGACAAACTGACCGTAGCCGGCATCGACCGGGCCGCAGTCCTCGGCGACCGCCCCGCCGTACTGGAATCAGCCGTACTCGACGGGGCCCGGGCCGCGGTGTACCGGGCGGATGGCGGTCACTACGAATTTTCCGTGCCCCAAATTACCCTCAACGACGTCCAGGTACAGCCACCCATCTCCGCCGGACGCGCCCGCCTCGAAAACGCCACCTTTAGCCGCTACGGCTCCGACGGCCGGAAGGACATGCAGGGAGAAGGCCTCTACGTGGACCAGCGCGACATTCCGGTTCCTTTCGAGCCGGAGGCCCTGGGCGAAGGGAACGTCCGGATGCGGGAGCTCCGACTGATCGGCAGCGAAGAGCTCCCCGTCGATTACTACTTCAGTCAAATCGCGTACGACAGCCGGGCCGCCCTGCTCACCATGGATAGCCTGCAACGGCAGACACGGGTGAGCAAAGCGGAACTATTCGAACGAGAACTGGCAAAGACCCATATGGATTTCTCCTTCGACGACCTGCGCATGGCGGGGATTCGCCGGGACGGGCTGTTGCGCGGCGAAGTCATGCATATCGACTCCCTGGCCGCCAGCGATTTTCGCCTGCGGGTAGTGGAATCCCTGGCCATCGAAGTGAGCGGCAACGAACGGCCGATGCCGGTAGAGGCCCTGCGTAAGTTGGGAATGCGCATCGTACTGAATAAGGCCCGCTTTCGCTCGACGGATATCGCTTACGGAGTCGTGGATTCGGTAATGGATGCAAAAACCATCCACTTCACGGACGGGGTGATCGTGCTCGAGGATTTGGATACCGAAATCTGCCGCAGCGATTCGGTGTTGGCCATAATCGATGCTACGTTTGAGGAGACGACGCCGTTGCACGCCGAGTTCCGACTGTCCCGCCGGGAGCCCGGTCGGGGTTATTCCGCACGGGGCGAATTGGGCACCTACGACCTGGCCCGGGTCAATCCATTAATGCGGGTAGCGGCCGGCGCGGTCATCGAGGAAGGCGTTATCGAAAAGCTGACCTATGATGCGCGCATGCACCAGGACACGATCCGCGGCACCCTGACCATGCTCTACCGCGACCTGAACGTGAAGCTGGTCGACGGCGGCTTATCCTGGCTGAAGAACCTACTGTCGGGAGTAGTGGTGAAAGACGGCAACAGCCGGGGGGAGGAGTTCCGGTTGGGTGAAATATACCACGAGCACCAACCGATTCGCAGTTTCTTCAACAGCTACTGGAAGGGGCTGGTGAGCGGCATGAAATCTACCGCGCTGTCGGATATCGCCCTGCCGGAAGAACTGGACTAAGTTGGATCGGCGACGGCTTCTTCCTGCGGAGTGGGCACCGTATGTCGGTCCCGCTTGAGTTTTTTGGTGTTCACCTCCCCGGTACGGCTCAGCAAGATCGCGATGGGGCGCGTCTGTTCGAACTGGGCGCAGATGATGATGATGGCAACCGTAATGGGCACGCTCAGCAGCATACCGACGATTCCCCACAACATGGACCAGAGGATCAGGGTCAGCACGACTACCAGCGGACTGATATTAAGCGTACTGCCCATGAGTCGTGGCTCGATGATGTTGCCGACGAGGATCTGCACCCCCGTAACGCCCAGCACCACGACCAGGAAGGGGGTGAGGTTATCGAACTGGACCAGCGCCAACAGGGCCGGCAGGGCGGTGGCCGTGATGGAACCGATGGTGGGTACGAAGTTGAACAGAAAGATCAGGAAGGCCCAAAAAAGGGCGTAATCCAGCCCGATAGCGACGAAGATCACGAAGCTAAGGACCGCGGTAGCAATACTTGTTACGGTTTTCACCCCCAGGTAGGTCCGCATGGCGGAGTTGATCTCGGCCAGGGTGCGAGTAAAGCGGGTACTGCCCCGCATATCCAGGCCCAGGGCTTCCAGTTTTCGGGGAAACGTCTGCTGCTCGACCAGGAAGAAGAGCACGTACAGCAGAACCAATGCCACTCCCTTGGCCGCGCTGGTGACGCCGGCCAGCACCAGTGCGAAGTTGCCGAGCACCTGCTGGCCGAGCTCCAGGTCGGATACCGAGGGCGGGGTGCGATCGATACCGAGGCGCTCGTAGGCCCGGGCGATCTGGGCTTCGATCTTGGGTAGATAAATGCCGCTCTCCAGAATAAAGCCGTTGACGGTATTGACGATCATGTCCGAAATGGCGTAGAGCGCCAGGCCGATAAACACCAACGACATCCCCAGGGTGACGGCGTTCGGGAGGCGGGTACCTACGAAGGGAAGGTGGCGAAACTGATCGTTGAGCGCGTTCACCAGATACCACAGTACCAGGGCAACGAAAATGGGCACCAGGTAGCTTTTGCCCACCACGATCAGCGTGATGATCATACCGATCGTTAGTAACCAGGCGGCAACGCGAAAAATGGACATCTAGGCTGTTGAGTATTCGTGTAGCTTAAACGATGCAAACCGTAGTTATGTGTTATTAAACCTCGACCCTTATTGACCAGTTAGACTAGACAGTCTGCGACAATTCGCTATTTTCGCCGGCCAGCCCTGTTTAGGGCGCATCAACTTAAACCTGAGAACATCCAATGACCGGATCCAAAATCACCATAACCGACGGCAAATTAAACGTACCTAACGACCCTATCCTACCCTTCATCGAAGGCGACGGTATTGGTCCCGACATCTGGGCCGCCGCCAGCCGCGTCCTCGAAGCCGCCGTGGAAAAAGCCTATGACGGCGAAAAGCAAATCGTCTGGAAAGAAATCCTCGCCGGACAAAAGGCCATGGACCAGACCGGCGAATGGCTGCCCCAAGCCACCCTCGACGCCATTGAGGAGTATCTCGTGTCCATCAAGGGGCCCCTCACGACTCCCGTCGGCGGCGGTATCCGCTCCCTGAACGTGGCCCTGCGCCAGAAGCTGGACCTATACGCCTGCGTTCGCCCGGTACAGTACTTCACCGGCGTACCCAGCCCCGTCAAGAATCCCCAGGACGTCGACATGATCATCTTCCGGGAGAACACCGAAGACATCTACGCCGGCATCGAGTTCGCCGAAGGCACCGAGGAGAACAAGAAGTTTCTCGGCTGGCTCAAGGAAAACTACCCGGATAAGCACGCCAAGGTTCGCTTCCCCGATACGGCCGGCATCGGTATCAAGCCCGTCAGCCAGGAAGGTACCCGCCGCCTCGTGAAGGCTGCCATCCAGTACGCGATCGACAACGATAAGGATAGCGTAACGCTGGTCCACAAAGGAAACATTATGAAGTACACGGAGGGCAGCTTCCGTGACTGGGGCTACGAAACCGCCGCCAAGGACTTCGGTGCCACCCCGCTAGACGGCGGTCCCTGGCACGTACTCAAAACCGACGCCGGTAAGGAGATCGTCATCAAGGACGTCATCGCCGACGCCATGCTCCAGCAGATCATCCTGCGCCCGAAGGAATACGGCATCATCGCCACCCTGAACCTGAACGGCGACTACATCTCCGACGCCCTCGCCGCCCAGGTAGGCGGTATCGGCATCGCTCCCGGTGCCAACATCAACTACACCACCGGCATTTCGATCTTCGAAGCTACCCACGGTACCGCCCCGAAGTATGCCGGCCAGGACAAGGTCAACCCCAGCTCCGTCATCCTCTCCGGAGAGATGATGTTCCGCTACATGGGCTGGCCGGAAGCCGCCGACCTCATCATCAAAGGCATCGAAGGCGCCATCTCCAAGAAGCGCGTCACCTACGATTTCGAACGCCAAATGGACGGCGCCACCCTCCTGAAGTGTAGCGAGTTCGGCGACGAGATCATCGCGAACATGTAGAAGCGAATCTGAGCTGATTTTAGATTCACCCTAGGGGTCGTCGTCTTCGGATGATGGCCCCTTTTTTTTCTGGTTGGGGTCGTCGGGTTGTGGGTTGTGGGTTGTGGGTTGTGGGTTTTTAAATTATTTGTTTAATATTTTTTAATCTCACACTTATTGTTTAATATTAAACCTCACTTGCACTTAGAGAAAATGAAATCCTACCTTGATTTGGAAGTGTACAAGCTTTCCTTAGAGCTGTTTTTCGCTACCCACAAGTTCTCGTTGGGCCTGCCGAAACACGAGAAATACGAACTCGGGAGCCAAATCCGTAGATCGGCGGATTCCGTCAACAGCAATATTGTAGAAGGATACGGGAGACGGCGTTACAAAAAGGACTTTATCAGGTTCCTCACCTTTTCCTACGCTAGCAACCTGGAGACGATCAATCACTTACGTAAAATCGCGAAGCTTTATCCAGATCGCAAAGCGGAGGCCGTCAAACTATATTACCAATACGATGAGCTAGGCAAGCGACTCTACAGTTTCACGAAGTACGTTTCAACCAACTGGAAGACCACAACCGATTAATTCATACCGCACCCTCCCCGACAACCGACACCCGAAAAATGACACCCCACACCCAAAAGCAAATAACCCACACCCAACAACCGATACCCGACAACTGACACCCAACAACAGACAACCGACAACCGATACCTGACAACAGACAACCGATCCCCCCTTACCCAACAACCACACTCCGCCTAACCAACTCCCGCATCGTCAACGACATCAGCAACTGCTCCTCCTTATCGTTCAAATCGTCCGGGATAAATTCGAAGGCCCGCTGACTCAGCGGATCGTCCGCCTTAGCGGCTCGGCTCGCCAGCGCACCGACCTCGCGGTTGCCGACGCTGACGGGAAGGTAATTCTCGCGGGGGGTGGCTTCAATGCGGGCTAGTTCCTTCCCGGTGCGCTGACCGAGCAGCACGTTGTTGTCGATCTTGCCGACGGGCTGATCGTCAATCTCGAGGCTCGTAATGCCGTTCTCGGTCCAGTACACGAAGTCGTGCTGGGCCGTACGGGCGTAGAGCAGTTCGTTCACCTGCTTACCTAAGTATTTGCGGTAGCTGTAGCTGACCACGGGCTCGTGAAAGATCGTAGTGAAGGTACCCTTTGCGGTGGTGCCCGTTCCTCGCTTGACCACCTGCTTGTCCTGGGTGAGGCTAAAGAGGTCGAGCTCCTCCTTGTTCATTTTTACCAAGTCCGAGCTCCACGTGTCCATGTCCGCCTTCAACTCGCGCACCACCCGGGCGCGCTGCTTTTTGGACGGCATGCGGTTGCGGCTCCACTGGTTGAACATATACACCATCATGGCGACCAGCAAAAGGGAAATAATTAGCAAGAGAATCATGGGAGGAAAACAGCGGTTGAGCCCCCGGTGGTTGACCGCTTGGTCGATTAATCCCCCGCCTTCGTCCGGAAGAGCTAGACTGGCGCCGGAGCGCGGGTGCCAGGTGGCGCGACGAACCCCGGTGCCCCCCACTACCTTTTATCAATCCCTAGCCCCAAACCGAAGCAACATGGATACCAAAATAAAAGAACTGGACAACGCCACCCTCATTTACCTGCAACCCTGGGAGTGGATTCCCAACAACCGGCTGCCCGTTATCATCTACCCGAACGCTTTCTCGGACAACAAGCCAGGCATCAAGGACCGGGTCGCCAAACAATTGCAAACCCGCGGCTGGGGCAACACCTGGATCGCCGGTATTTACCCCTACCCCCACTACCACAGCAACACCCACGAAGTATTGGTTCTCCTCAGCGGACGATGTACCGTCCAGCTGGGCGGCCCGGAAGGCTACGATTTGCAGGCTTCCGCGGGCGACGCGATCGTCCTCCCCGCCGGCACCGGTCACGCCTGCTATTCCCAGACCGACTACCGCGTTTTCGGTGCCTACCCGGGCGGGCGCAGCTGGAATCTCATCACCGGCGCGGCCGAGCACCGCGAACCGGACGACCTGCCGGTACCGGAGCAGGACCCTATCGGCGAGCGGGGGGTGCTGAAGCGGGTTTGGGCGTCGGTACCGAATACGATGGGATAAGGACCAGCCATCGCTATTCCCTTGCCTCATCCGGAGCGACCTCCTCCGTGGCCATCTCCGGATAATCCGGCCGATAATTCCCGGTCGGGCGGTGGTCGGTGGCGTGCACGCTAAGGCCTCTGCATACACCCGCCGGATCGAGTTCGAAGGTCAGCCCGGTTCCCGTCGGGTACACCACCACGGAATCGCGACCGTCCGGGAAGCGGCCGACCGGATTCCGGAGAGCGTATCGGCGCAGGATATCCGCCCGCGCGCTGCCGACGCCCAGGCCGAAGCTGTCCCGGTACATCGGTGAGGCGGTGCGAAGGGTCTGGAGTTCCTTGCGCATGTTGTCGTCCGGCTCGAAGGTCAGGATGGCCGTGAGGGTGGTGGTATCGCCGGGGAACGGACTGCGGTAGTACGCCACGGTCGTGCCCGCCCCCGAATCGCTCCGGTACGGGGCGCCGAGCAGGCTGTCCAGGGTCTCGGGGCGGGCGTGGACGGGCACCCGGCCCAGCTGGCGACCGGGTACGATCAAGGTAGTAGGATCGACCGCAACCGGGGTCTGGCCGGAGTCGGAGTCGGTATCGGTCGGATTCGATTCGCCGCAGGCAACGACGCAGCAGGTCAGGACGACTAGGAGGATCGCGATCGGGTGCATCTGGCTGGTGGTTTAGGCCCGGGCGGCCGATTGATCGATGACCAGTCCGTGATTGACCATGGCGCCCGCCAGCGTACCGCCGCCCGTAGCGTAAGAAACGGCCCGCATATGGGTGGTACAGTCTCCTGCGGCGTAGATGCCCGGAACGGTGGTCATACTGAACTCGTCCACCCACAGCGTACCGTTGTCGGCGAGTTCGCAGCCCATCGCGGCGGGCAGGGGGCATTTCTGGGTCAGGACCGGGTGGAGGTAAAGCGCCCGCAGGTCGACTTCCGAGCCGTCCGTCAGGCAGATCCCCCGCAGCTGACCGGCGTCGTGCAGCAGATGATCGATGGGCTGCTCGACCAGCCGGGTACCGGTGGCCGCCACTTTATCCCGGTCGATCGTAGCCGGCCCGTTGGTGAATAGCGTGAGCTGCTCCGTCCAGTTGCGGATCAGGTTGACCATCTGCAGGGTATGCTCGCTATTCATCAGGATGCCGGTAGGCTGGTGGCGCACCTCGTAGCCGTGGCAGTAGGGACAGTGGATGACGCTTTTTCCCCAGCATTCCCGTACGCCGGGAATGTCCGGCAGCTCGTCGTGCAGTCCCGTGGCAAAAACGACCTTTTTAGTCTGGAAGCTCCCGTTAGCGTGCGTGGATACCCGGAAGTCACCGTCCGCCCCGCTAATCGCGCTAGCCGAATCCTCCAGGAAAGCGACCGTCTTGTACTGGAGCACCTCTTCCCGCGCCATCCGGCCGATCTCCGCCGGCGCGGCCCCGTCGTGGGTGAGAAAATTATGGGAAGCCGGGGCGGACTTATTGCAGGGATCGCCCGCATCGATCACGAGCGTACGCCGCAGCGACCGGCCCAACGCCAGGGCCGCTGAAAGACCGGCGTAGCTGCCACCAATGATGATCACTTCGTAAGACTGCTGCATATGAGGAGATTTTTCAGGAAAACCACGCTAATGCGATTGAGTTGCATTAGCATGGTTCGTTTTCCCTCTTCTGGTAAAAAATCGGGAAGTGGGCGACGGTGCGCAGGTGAATCGCGGGGCCGGCAAACCGCGCTTCTTTCGCCTTCGCTCAATCCAGGATCCCCCGGACAATGGTGCTTCCACGCAACCCCGGGACCATGCCTATAGTCGGGCTACCACCTCGGCACGCTTGCGGCTGGCCACCGGCACTTCATCACCGTTGCTGAGTCGCAAATAGCCGGAGTCTATTTTCTTAAATTCGATCACGTGGCGAAAGTTGACCAGATGCGATTGGTGGACCCGCACGAAGGAATGTTCGGTCAGCAGGCGCTCGTAGTGCTTGAGCGTTTTGGTCACGTAAACTGGCTTCTGTCCTTCGACGATGAAGCGGGTATTGTTGTTGTCGGATTCGCAGCGGATAATGTCGTCGATCTTGGTGACTAGGATATTATCGGCGGTGTGTAAGGAAAGCCGGTCCGGTAGCGATTGGGGATTACGCAGCGTATCCCGCAGCAGGTCCAGTCGGCCGGCGGGGGCGGGGCCGATCTGAGCGAGGGCACGGTCCACGGCCGCGCGAAGTTGCGCCCCTTCCACGGGTTTAAGGAGATAATCCACCGCGGCGAAGCGAAATGCCCGGACGGCGAATTCATCCGAAGCGGTCACGAAGATCAAGCGGGCCGTCAGTTCCGGCAAGATCTCGAGGAGGTCGAAACTGGTTCCGTCCCCGAGCAGAATGTCCAAAAAAAGCAGATCGGGTTGCGATTTTCGCAGCAGTTTGGCCGCTTCCACCACCCCGCCGGCGGTACCGATCACGTTAACCTCGGGGCAGTAATCGGCCAGGTCCCGGCGCAGGCTTTCCAGGGCCGGAAGCATATCCTCGACAATGACGGCGGTATAGGTGGCGCTACCAGGCATAGAATACGGGAATTTCAAGTTGAACCTGCGTCCCGTGGGGAACCGCGTCGGTAATGGTCAGCCGCCCACCCATAGCGAGGATACGGTCGCGCGTGATCCCGACCGCTACGGATTTGTGACCGGGACTACGGGTTTCCCGCCGCTTTTCGGCTGCGTGCCGGCCCACACCATTGTCTTGGATTTCAACGTGGCACCTGCGCCCGCGCAAAAAGAATCGAAGGAGTAAGCTTCCCTCCCGATCCAGGCCACCGAAGCCATGAAGGATCGCATTTTCTACGAAGGGCTGTAAGAGCATCGGCGGCAGGGCAACTTCTTCCGGGTCCAGGCCCTCGGCGGTTTCGATGCGGTAGGTAAAGGGCCGCGGCTGGCAAAATTGTTCCATTTTTAGGTACTGCTCGAGGGTCGCCAGCTCTTCGGCGAGGGTGATTGTTTCCTGTCGGCTATTGTGCAGAATGCCCCGCATGAGGGCAGCAAACCTACTGAGTTGTTCGCGGGCTTCGGTACGGTCCACCAACCCCCGGATGCCGTTGAGGGCATTGAAGAGAAAGTGGGGGTTCATTTGCAATTGCCTAGCCTGCTGTTCCAGCCGGAGCAAGTCGTTTTGCCGCTGCAGACCGTCGCGTATCGCCAACTGTTGCTTCAGTAGCCGGCGGTGGTAAACGTAAAAGCCCAAGACCAGTATACCGCTGAGCAGCAAGACCCCGGCGATCAGGACGGCGGGCTGGAGTAACAGCGGACTTTCAATCGTGAAGGCATAGGTCGCCGGCGGCCCCCAAGTGTTCCCGTCCGTGCTGGCCGCTACGCTAAAGGTGTAGGTACCTCCGGGCAGACCGGCGTAGCTTACGGCGTTCTCCCGCGTTTCCGGAGACCAGTCGGGTTCCAGTGGCGATAGTCGATACCGATAGCGGACCCGTTCCGGATAAGTCAGGTCGACCGCCCGAAAACGAAATCCGAGGTGGTTTTCCCGGGCCTGAAATTCCGATTTGCCCGCAGTAATGGTGTCGTAGAAAAGGGTAATCCCCTCTAAGGTTGTTGGTGGGGGTTGCCGGAAAGCTTCGCGGCCCCGTCCGACGAACCGCACCAATCCGGCCTGGGTACCGAACCAGACCCTCCCCGCGGGATCAGCAAAGATGACCGCCGGTCCCGCCCCGGCCACCGGAAACCCCTCCCCCGACCCGTACTGCCGAGCGTAAAGCGGCTGACCGTTCTGGTCCAGGCTGAGGCGGCTCACGCCCCGGTCGATACCTACCCATACTTCGCGCTGCTCCCCGAGGGCGAGAATGCATTGGAATGCCCCTGCGTCCCCGAATAATCGTTCATCGACCCGGCCGAAGCGGAAAGGGCTTGCTTCCAAGTCGGTAAAGTAGACCCCCCGGTCTTCGGCACTGAGCCAGAGTTGAGTAGTCCGGCGCAGGCTCGCCCCCGTTATTGCGGGGATTCCGCTGATCAGAAAGCCCGGTTCGAGGAGTTGCCGCACTACCGCTGGATCGGCCTGGATCAGGAGAGGTACGTCGTTCGGCCCGTTCAGCAACTGCGAATACCGGGTGGACCCTTCGGTGCTTACCGAATCCCTCCGAACGGCCACGGATGAATCCCGAACCACCACCTCCGCCAGTTCGCCCGCTACGGTCAGCACCCGGAGAATCGAATCGCCGGCGACCAGCTGCCGGATCCAATTGCTGGGCAACCCATTTCGCTGACGGATCTGCACCAGCGTGTCCGGATTAACCACGAACACTCCCCTGCCGGCCGTTCCTAGGAATAGGTGGTCCGCGCTACCGGCCAGGGCGGTGATGCGCAGCCCTTCCAGTTCGGCTCCGATATCCACGGGCTGGAGGGTATCGTTTACCAGTCGGTAGAGTCCCCGGCCATCGGTGCCGATGTACAGGGTATCCCGGTAGGTGCCGATGGCGGTCACCGCCGCCCCCTCCACCGGATAAGTAACGAAGCTACTAGGCAACTGACGCAACAGCCCCTGATTACCGGTTGCCAGCCATCGGTAGCCTTGCAGGTCTTCGGTAAGGTCGAGTAGCTCGGTATTGGCAAACGGCGATCCCTCGAGGTAGCGGTAGCGAATTGTCTCCAGCTCCCGTTCCGACAGCCAGGTGTCATCGCGCACGCCTGCTGGAGGTTGGTCGATATCCGTAAACCGCTCCCCGTCGAAGCGCACCCACCCCAGCGGCGTCAGGGCGTAGACGTAGCCCAGGGAATCGGCCACGACCCGCTCGACCCGGGCATCGGGCAGACCGGCCGCGGTGGAGTACTGGCGGTAGCCGTACTCCTGCGCGGCCAGTCCGACCGAAAACAATAGTGCCAGGATGCGAAAAATCATGCATCACGAAAGTACCGCTGCCGTACGGTTCGTGCCTGATCGACCGGCACGAGCACGCAGAATAGGCGCGAAGTTCCTAGTGCCCGGGCGGCGGGGATCCGGCTTCCATCCGCCAGGCGGTAGGTGGTACGATCGAAAGTCCAGCGGAAATCAGCGTGGGTCAGTCCTATTCGGGCGAGTTCGCGGATCAGCGCCTCTTCCCCTTCCAACCATGCCGCTTGTTCAGCCTCGCGCCCGGGCAGGTAAACGGCACCGCCTTCCGGGTGGACGTGCAGCCACTCGACCGGTACGTTGAACTGATAAAGGTAGGGCAGCAGGGCTTCCGTGAAGCGATCGCGCGACAATGCGGCCTCCCAATCGACCGCGACGTGGGGATACTTTCGCCCGAAGCGGACAGCCATCACCGACGGCAGCGGATAATCCCCCAGCGGACGCGCCCGGAAGTAGGCGTCGGCGTAGTGCCGCTCCATGCCCCGGGGTCCTTCCCGGAACAGGGTGAACTGCTCCGTCGCTTCTACCTCCGGAAAGGTCCGCTCGCCACCGAATACGCGACTTAGCTCCCGCAGCAGGTCCCGGTCGCTACCCAGTCCGCAGCCGTGGAGCACGATCCGCGTGGCCTCGTTGATCCCGGATAAAGGTGCGGGCGACCACTCCGAAAGCTGCTGGGCGGTGGTGCGCTTCTCAGCGGCGGTGCGGCCTACGGCCAATCCCGACCAGGGGTTACCGTGGACCACCAGGTGAATGCGTCCCCACCCTTCCCGCGGACGGCGGCTATCCAGGTAGTATCGCACGGCGGCGAGGCTTTCCAGCCCGGTGACGATCCGTTCCGCCCCCTGTTCCCGGAAGTAGCGTTCGGCGCGGGCGAAGTAGGGATTATCCGATTGATCGCGGCCGAGGATGAAGGTGATGTCGTTGGTTGCGGCAAGGAACTCCTCCGTGTGGGATGTCGCTACGGGGGGGGTCGTGATCGGTGCCACTTTGCTTTCATGCGTCGTGTTGGACGTAGGGGCTACCGGCTCCACTACTTCGGGAGCGCGTTCGGGCATGAGCGCGGTCTCGGCCCTGGTATCCGGCTTAGGCTTGCAGGCGGTAAACACGAGAAGTAAGAGCACCAGGGGACTCAGCGAGCGTAGCTTCCGAAAGCCGACGAAGAAGAGGGCCAGCACGGCGGCTACGGTCGCATAACTCCACCAGGGCAGCGCGGAAGATTGGGTGGGCAGGCCGGAAACACCGGCAACCCCCAACGAAAAGCCGACCGCGTTGGCCGATACGCCGGCCGGCAGCGGAAGGGGCTGCTTGACGGTGGTCAGGTCGGTGCCTGGTTCTCTTGCGGGCGTTTTATCTACCGCCACGAAGGAGGTGTAGCGGGTCAGCAAATTGTGATCGAGTCCGAGGCGGGTAACTTCCTCGACCCGCTGATCGTCCGGGGAGAGCTGATTGTAGTCGTCCAATCGCTGGATCCGGTGGCGGGCCCAGAGGTAGGCCAGGGCCGCGTGTTGCGGATCGGCGTGGCTATCCCGGACCCGGTAGGTCGTCAGCAGATCGCCGGCTCCGGTACTACCGCTTAGTACGAGTTCGCCCTTCGGCTTTCCACGGTACTTACCGAAGACAATCAGCGGGCGCTCGGATCCCAGGTCGGGAAGCGATAGGGGTTCAAGGTCGTAAACGTCGAACCCGGCATAGCTCAGTCGGACATCGGTCAGCAGCGGTTTGGCGATGTATTCCCGGAAGCGTCTGGCCTCGACAGCAGCAGCGGCTTCGTCGAGTACCACCGCCGGCCGGCCGCGACCTACGCGCGCCATGCCATCAATGAGGTGGCGGTTGACGCTCCCGCCAATGCCGAAGGTGTAGACGTTAGCCCGGTCCAGGTGCTGATCGATGAGGTCGAAAACTTCGGGCTCTACGGAAATGTAGCCGTCGGTGACGATCACGAAATTTCGGCTGAGCGCTTCGGGACCGGAACTCGTCGGACGAGCAGTCGTCCGACCGCTTTCCCCGGGCGCCGGCAAGGCATAGGCCTGCCGTAAAGCAGCCAGCAGTTCGGTGCCACCGCCGCCACGGACGCCCTCCACCCATTCCGTAGCGGCTGCCAGGTTCTCGCGGGTCGCGGGCGCGGAAGCCGAACGCCAGGTATCGGCGGCCCCGGCGAAGAGTAGGATGTTGAAATAATCGCGGGGTCGCAGATCGCTTACCAGATCGGCCATCAATTTCTTCGTGACGTCCAGCGGAAAGCCGGTCATGGAGCCGCTGACGTCAACGATAAAGACGAATTCCCGGGCGGGGACCTCGTCGGACGAATCCTCGTCGGACGAATCGTCGTCCGACGAGGTGGCTACCGGCGGCTGCGCCATGTAGAGAAAGTAGTTTTCCTCCTCCCCTTCGTAGAGCAAAAGGCCGGTATGGATACCGGCTCCCCCCAGCTGATATTCCAGGACGAAATCGCGGTTGCCGGGTGCCGTCAGCCCCGGGTCGAGGCGTAGATCGGTGGCGTTCGGACCGGCCGGCGTGATTAAAATCGGGTGGGTCGGGCTTTCCAGGCTGGCGATCGGCATACCGGCGGCCAGGTGAAGCTGGAGCGAAAACCGCGTGGGCGTACCCGAAGCGGAATACGGCTGGCCGGCAAAGCCCTCGCCCTTCTCGTCCTCACCGGTGAAGCGGGGTCCCACCACCGTTGGATAGACGAATCGATAGGTCCCACCTGCCGGCACCAGCAATTCGGTGTACTGCAGGCGTACGCGGACCGTATCCCCCGGCAGGATATTGGCTACGCGCATCTGAAAGACGTTCGGTCGGTGTTGCTCGAGCAGGCTGCTGCGCTTCCCTTCCGCTTTGGCGGTTTCGTAGGTGGCCTTCGCCCCGGCCTTGCGCATCACAACCCCCTCGATGCGGCGATCGCCGATGTACATCTCCATACCGTGAACGGCGGCTTCGGTCGATGCAGGGAACACGTAAGTGGCTTCGATGGCCTGGCTACCGCGATTGGTGTAAACCTGCTCGACGGTTACGTTGGCGATCACGCCGGCAATGTCGACGTCGGCGGTAGTGGATTCGAGGGGAAAGGCGGCCTCCGATCCGTCCACCAGGAAGTAGGGGCTGTCCGACTGCCCGAAGATCCAACCGGAACCCAGACAGAGGAGTACGAATAGCAGGAAGTATTTCATTGCGTTGTTCTTTGGTGACAAGGCAATGTTCGGGGCCATGGCGGGACGCGGGATCGCCGATCTAGAATTCGCGGGGTTTTCCCGAGAATTCGGGGGTGGCTAGCGTTTTCCCTCGTAAAACTGCACCACCTCCGGGTCCACCATCACATCCCGCAAGCTCAGCGGCTGCCGCAGTACGATGCCTTCTAGGGTGCGGCACCGACTGAGGGCGACGTACGTCTGACCGTGCTCGAAGGCGCCCGACTTACCCAGGTCGATGATGATGCGGTCGAAGGTCTTGCCCTGCGCCTTGTGGATGGTGACGGCCCAGGCTAGCCGGACCGGCAGCTGGCGGTAGGTACCCAATGTCTCGGTGGCGATCTTGCGAAGATCCGCGCCGTCGGCGGTGTAGCGGATGATGTCCCACTCGTCGTACTCGACTTCCACCTCCACGGGGCGGCCTTCTTCCACGATCTCGATGACGACCGACTTCGGTTTGCATTGCCTGATCGTGCCGATGGTCCCGTTCACGTAGCGGCGGTCGGCGTCATTGCGAAGGGTCATTACCTGGGCCCCCTCCTTCAGGCGCAGGATCTGGGGTACGGGGAAGAGCCGGTCCGGAAAGTCTCCTTTCACCTCGGCGGTGTAGAGGTGCTCGGGGGTATCGAGGGCCTCCAGGGCACCGCCATTGATTCGCGTCACCGTAGCGTTGCGAGCGGCCAGGGTCAGGTAGTTCATCCCTTCTTCGGGCTCGAAGTCGGGTAGACAGCGCTGGTTGATGTCGGCGAGCTCGTCGTAATCGATCGTGGCATTGCGGATGCTCTCCAGCAGGCGTAAAAAGTGCCGACTATCCTGGCGGTATACTTGCTGCAATTCCACCATCTCCAGGTCGATGTAGTCCAGACAATCGGCGCTGAAGAAGTACGGACTGGCGTAACGCAGCGAAAAAAACTCCCGCTCCGTGTCACTGCTCACCACCGGCGGCAGCTGGAAGAGGTCGCCGAAGAGGATGAGCTGCACTCCGCCGAAGGGCTGGTCGCTGTCACGGTTCATCCGCAGCCCCAGGTCGATGGCCTCCATGACGTCGGCCCGCACCATACTGATCTCGTCGATGACCAGGGTTTCCAGGTTCAGGAAGAGGCGCTTATTCCGGCGGTTGGGGCGAACGTCCTTCGACTGGAGCAGCCGGGGCGGGAAGTTGAAAAAAGAATGGATGGTTTGTCCGCTCACGTTCAGGGCGGCAACGCCGGTGGGAGCGAGCACGACCACGTTTTTCCGCGTGCTGCGCTTAAAGATCTGGAGCAGGGTGGATTTTCCCGTTCCCGCTCGACCGGTAATGAATAAGTGCGCACCGGCCTCCATCCGCTCCAGGGCGTAATTAAAATCTTCCGAAAGTTGCAGGGCTTGGGGCATGGCGCGAAGGTAATGGTCAGGCGGGTGTCCGGACGATTCCGGCGGGGCCTGCTTCCGGGTTCCGTACCCACGCTGGTCCCGCTCCCGCGTCGCGCCACCCGCCGAGGTGCTGCATCGCTCCCGGTGAAAAGCACCGGACCCCGGAGTGTCCGTAGGACCTGCGGGTGTCCGGACGAACTTTAACGACCCCATAAGAAGACTAGCTAATTATCCCTTAAACCCCCGCACCCTTCAATTGCGACAATGTGCCGCTACCTACTTTCGTTACGCTAAACCATGGCATTCACTCACTAACCACCCGGTAATGAAACACCTGTTTACCCTCCTGCTTTCCCTTTTCGTTTTTGGCGCAGCGACCGCCCAGGTCGATGCCAAAATCAACGCGGGGTCGGCCATCACCTGGGGGGTAAACGTCGCCGCCGAGTTCCCATTCGGCCAGCAAACCGCCTTTTCGGTCGGGGCGGCCTACTCGAGCCTCGGTCTGCTGGCTAACGAGGTAGACGACTACCGCTACCGCAACCTTCGGCTAATCCCGGAATTTCGGTACTACTTCAATCCTCGCGCGGGTTTCGACCGCTTCTACGTCGGTGGCTACGGCAAGCTCGGCCAGCTCACCGGCACGAATCGGGATACGGACGAGTCGGTGGATGCCGCCCGCGCCGCCCTCGGCATCCTAACCGGCCACAAATGGGTAACCGGTGGGGGCTTCGTCTTCGAACTGAACCTGGGCGTAGGCCGCGCGGCTACCTTCGGCGGTAACGACAACGACGCCCAGTACGCCGCTGCCATCGGTGCCCTTACCGCCATCGACCTGCGCATGGGCATCATCGTGGGCTGGCGGATCGGCGGGGGTCGCCACGACTAGCCACCCTACTATCTGGAAAAAGTCTAAACATTGGCCGCTAGCTTGACCGACGATTCCGCCGGACCGAACTTAGAAAAAAGCGGATCGATGCGTACCTACATTCCTTTGCGGCTTCTCTACCTGGGCACCACCGGCATCCTGTTTACCTTATGTATTATTTGCCTCAACGCGCTGGGGGAAACGAATCACCCTGTACAGGACGCGCCTTTAACCGATGGAGGTAGTATGTACACCGACTTCCTGGCGGGTGATTCGCTGGCGCGGCGCGGATGGACACTTTGGCGGGAAAACGCTTGTGGCGCCTGCCACGATAGCAACATGCAACGGGATATGACCGCGCCGGCACTCGCCGGGGTTACCACGCGCTGGTCGGCCTATCCGCGGGAAGACCTCTACCGCTGGGTGCAGAACAGCCAACGCCTGCTGGGGAGCGGCCACCCCCGGGCTACCGAGCTGTGGGCCGAGTGGGGGCCGTCGGTCATGTCGAATTATGCCAACCTCAGCGATGAGGACGTAGCGGCCATCCTGGCCTTCGTGGAAACCCGGGCGCGGGGCTAGTCTGCCGGCTCCGTACCTTCGCGGCATGGAAACCTCCCGTTTTTTCGTACTGTTGGCCGGCACTACCCTTCTGGCAGTCCTCGGCATCGGCCTTTGCCACTGGCTGATGGACATTAATTACGCCATCCCCTTCACCGTAGTGACGCTCGTCCTTCTGCTGGGCGTCTGCGTCGCGCTTTTCTTTTTGGGGCGCCGGAGCGCGGGAGCGGAGAATCGCATGTTATTCAGCAACGTTTTCCTGGCCGGCACCATGGCCAAGATGTTTCTCTGCGGCATGCTCGTAGTCGGTTACGTGATCGTAGCCGAACCGAGCAGCAAGCTGTTCATTCTTCCTTTTTTCTGGCTGTACTTCGTTTTTACCGGCTTCGAGGTTTACTTTCTCATGAAACTGAGTGCCATCGTAGCGCCTCCGCGCGCTGGTTCCGAAGGGTAGCGGCCCCTGGGTTTTCAGCAGCCCCGAGGTGCCTCGGCGGGTAGCGAATCCGTGGGCAATCTCCCTTCCACGGCCGAGCCCACGAGCAGGTAGTACCTTCGCGCGATGCGTTACTTCTTGCTCCTCCTACTTTGCTTTCCCCTGTTCAGTTGCTCGGAGTCCGGAGAGACCGGGGGTGAACGAGTTGCGTCACCCTCCGGTAACGTCGATAGCCTGGCACCCGCGCCCCGGCGCCCCCTTACCGACAGCATTGCCGGTCTGCCCGTGTACACCTACCTGACCGGAAAATTCGACCCGGCGGTGAACGAGGCGTTCGTCCGGGTCGCCGACACCTATACCGACGGGGACCCCTACCTGCTGCACGAAGCTACCTACGCGGCCTTCCAGCGGATGCACGCCGCCGCCCTGGAAGACGGCGTACGCCTCCGGATCGTTTCCGCCACCCGCAATTTCGACCGGCAAAAGCAGATCTGGGAAGCAAAATGGAACGGCCAGCGGCTGCTGGAGGGCACGGAGAAGGCAGACGAGGTGTACCCCGATCCCGCTGATCGCGCGCGGGCCATCCTCCGCTACTCCAGCATGCCCGGTACCAGTCGCCACCACTGGGGCACCGACATCGACCTCAATGCACTCAACAACGGCTACTTTGACGAGGGGGAAGGAAAACAGGTGTACGACTGGCTCACCGCCCACGCCGCCGACTACGGCTTCTGCCAACCCTATACGGCCAAGGGAAGCGAGCGACCCAATGGCTACGAGGAAGAACGGTGGCACTGGAGCTACCTGCCGCTGGCCACCCAACTGACCGACTACGCCGCCGAAGCGCTGGCCGATGCCGACATCAGCGGATTCGCGGGAGCGGAAGCGGCCCCTCGGATCGAAGTCGTGAAGAACTACGTACTCGGCGTGAACCCGCGCTGCAAAGAATAGAGCCGAACACCGGGTAAACTTCTCAAGGGGTACCCGGCGTTTACACTTCCACACAAGAGAAAGCCTATGGAACTTTACGATATCAATCGCTACGCCCTCATCGTCACCCCGAGCGAGGCGCTTCTGCGCTGGGCCATACGCGAAGACCCCACCGCGGAAGATGAGATTGATTTTGACGACACCAGTGACCTCACCACGGTGTATTTGCTGCCTGATTTCGGTGACATCGACGAAGCCGAGGAATGGCTGGAAAAGAACTACCGTACCATTCTGGAGAATCTACTATCCGAATGGGTGGAAGACGAAAGCAACTGGCCATCCAATCTGGCCTTCAACCACTTCGAAAAGTTCAGCGACTACACGATCACCAATATGGTCATCGACACCCAGGACGCTAGCTACGACGAGGAATGAGGGGGAGTCTGGTAG
The DNA here is from genome assembly GCF_002934605.1 of Neolewinella xylanilytica. GTDB lineage: Bacteria > Bacteroidota > Bacteroidia > Chitinophagales > Saprospiraceae > Neolewinella > Neolewinella xylanilytica. The sequence goes on along the minus strand of NZ_PTJC01000005.1, from coordinate 2,067,105 downwards.
TCTTTTAGGCTGGCAGTTCGTTAGTCTTTTAGCCTATCGGTCGTTTCAAGCATCAGCATCCCGGTGCGTTCGTCCTTTCGTGTGGCGGATTCGTTCGGCTCATAGCCCTTCATACGCTGGACTCGCCCGTCCTTCATCGCCTATCGGATATCGGAGTACCACGGGAGCGGTCTTTCGGGTGATATGCTCGACGCATCCGCTACTCCCGTAGGTGATTCGTTACCACCCTTGCCCTCCACTGCCCTACTAGACTACCCGACTAAAAGACTAAAAGACTAAAAGACTAAAAGACTACCCGACTCAAAGACTAAAAGACTACCCGACTAAGACTAACCTCCCTTCCCTAAATGCTCTACCAACGTCCCCCCGATGCCATTGCCGATCTGGTAAATTTGAAGCCGGATCCGCTGATGCTCTTCGGACCGGACCGCGACTATATCATTATCGCCGACCGGCCCATGTACCCCGGTATCAATGAGCTGAAGGAACCGAAGGTGAAGCTCGCGGGTCGGCAAATCAACCCCAGCAACTTCACCCCCTACGGTAGCCGGGGATTCTTTAATCCACGCTTGCAGCGAGTGTCTACCGGCACGGATCTTGCGTTTCGCGGGCTTCCCGACGGAGCCATGTTTCGCTACTTTTCCTGGTCCCCCGACGGGTCTCGGATCGCGTTCTGTGAAGTGACGGGCCACGGACTCCAGCTCTGGACCGCGGAGCGGGATACCCTGAACTGCACACGAGTAGGCGGGAACGATATCAACAACAGCCTGGGCGGCGTACCCTACGATTTTATCGGGAACGACCGTTTTCTCATCAAACGGCAAATCGCCGGGGTGGAGAAACCGGTAGATTCGGAAACGGTGACGGGCCCCAAGGTGCAGGACTCTTCCGGCAAGGAGGGGGCCAACCGGACCTACACCAACCTGCTACAGAGCGACTATGACGTTCGCCTGTTTCACTATTACGCCACTAGCCAACTTTACCTGCATCGGCTGGACACCGGTAACGAAACGGCATGGGCGGAACCCGGCATCATCGCGGGCCTGGGGGATAGTCCGAACGGGAAATGGTTCGTCATCACCTACGTCGTTGAGCCGTTCAGCTTCAACGTGCCCTACGATAAATTTGCCGATAAAGTGCTGCTCCTCGACCGGGAAGGGAATGAAGTAAGGGAGCTGGCGCGGCGCCCTATCGTGGAGCACCTGCCCCCGGCCTTCGGAGCGGTCATCACCGAACCCCGGCGTTACAGTTGGCGCAGCGATCACCCGGCTCAGCTGTACTGGACCGAGGCTCTCGACGACGGTGACCCCCGCAAGCAGGCAGACTACCGGGAACAGCTTTTCTACCTCGAAGCTCCCTTTACCGGAGAACCCCGGAAGAGTATCCGTCTTCCCCTTCGCTTCGGAGCGCTGCGCTGGGGACGTGGCGATCTGGCCATCGCCGTTGACTGGGAATGGAGTAGCCGTCGACAAGTCACCCGGCGGTGGTTCCCCGATGATCCGCAACGGGAACCGGAAGTGCTGTTCGATCATAACTGGGAAGACAATTACAATGACCCCGGAAACGTGGTCACGGTTTCTCTGCCGAGCGATCACAGCATTCTCCTCACCCGTGACGCTGGAGAAACCCTTATCCTCATCGGCAACGGGCACAGCCCGGAAGGCCCCCAACCCTTCGTTGACGCTTTCAACCTAACGAGCCACGAGCGGAAACGCCTGTGGGAGTCTACACCGCCCTATTTCGAACGCCCCCTGTTTTTCCTTGACGAAGATCCCGATCGCTTTCTGTTAGCGCGGGAACAGTCGAACGAACGACCCAATTTTTTTCTTCGCCACCTGACCTCCGGCGAAGAACTTCGGATCACCGACTTTCCCCATCCGTACCCCCAGCTCCGGAACAGCCAGTACGAACTGGTCACCTACCAGCGGTCGGATGGGGTTCAGCTAAGTGGGGAACTGCATACCCCGGAAGGCTTCGATCCCGGAAAGGACGCGCCGCTGCCGATCCTGATGTGGGCGTATCCCCAGGAATACAAGGATGCGGACAAAGCGGGGCAGGTGCTTACCAGCAGTCACCAGTTTCGACGCGTCTCTCCGCTCTCTCCCCTACCCTTCCTCGCCGCGGGGTATGCGGTATTCGACGATTTTGCCATGCCAATCGTGGGCGAAGGAGATGAGGAACCCAACGAAACCTTCATCGAGCAGGTGCGAATGAACGCCCGCGCGGCGGTCCACAAGCTCGTGGAAATGGGCGTGGCCGATCCGAACCGGATTTACGTTGGCGGACACAGTTACGGGGCATTCATGACCGCCCACCTGTTGGCGCATACCAACCTCTTCGCCGGCGGGATCGCCCGTAGCGGCGCCTTTAACCGTACCCTTACTCCCTTTGGTTTTCAGGCGGAAGAGCGCACCTTCTGGCAGGTACCGGATACTTACGTCCGGCTAAGTCCTTTCGTACACGCCGATAAGATCGACAGCCCCCTGCTCCTCATCCACGGGGAGGAAGATAGCAACAGCGGCACCTATCCGGTCCAGTCCAAACGAATGTTCACGGCCCTGGACAACCTCGGAAAAACCGCTCGCCTGTGCTTGTTGCCCTATGAAGATCATGGCTACGCCGCCGAGGAAAGTATTCTCCATATGCTGTGGGAGATGTACCGGTGGATGGAAATGTACCGAAAGGAAGGAAAAAAGGTGATGAAGCGTAAGCCGCTCACTACGAGCACCGGACACTAATGTCACCTTCCGCCCGCTTTTCCGGGGCCGTGGACTACCTTGGTCGCCACGTACCCACCCGGACCGCCGACCATGCGCATCGTATCCCTGCTTTTATTTACCGTTCTGCTGACCTACTGCCGTAGTACCCTTACCTATACCCACCCCGACGTTGACAAATGGGATAAGGTGACGCTGGACTTTCCGGGGCCGGAAACCTCCGAGGACGCCGCCGATAACCCTTTCGTAAACTACCGCCTCGATGTAACTTTTAGGGAGGGCGATTTTCAAGTTACGGTACCGGGCTTCTACGCCGTGGCCACGGGGTCGGCCGACAGCGGTGCCGACTCCGGCAACCTCTGGCAAGTGCGCTACCGACCGGAACGCGAGGGAGAATGGACGTATACGGCTACCCTGGTGCGGGGAGACAGCATCTATATGAACCCGGATCCCGAGGCGGGAAAGGTGGTGGAGCGCTACGAAGGTGCTTTCCTGGTGGGGCCTGCGGCTGCCGGGGAACGCGGGAAGCTGATCCGCGACCACCCCCGTTACCTGCGCTGGGCGGAATCCGGTGATTACTTCATCAAAACCGGAGTGGATAGTCCGGAAAATTTGCTCGGGTACCAGGACTTCGACGCCACGTACCGTCATAGTAACGAATTTCGGGAGGGTGAAAGCAGCACGGAGGGGTTACATACTTTCTCCGCTCACGAGGGAGATGCGCGGCGGGGAGATCCTACCTGGAAAGACGGCCTGGGAAAGGGGATACTGGGCGGCATCAATTACCTCCACGAAGCCGGCGTCAATAGCATCTACTTCCTGACGCTCAACATCAACGGCGATGGGAAGGACGTTTGGCCCTACACCAACCACGAGGAGCGCTACCGCTTCGACGTAAGCAAGCTGGCCCAGTGGGAACGGGTATTCGACCACGCCGACAGCCTCGGGATGATGCTGCACTTCGTCCTGAATGAAACGGAAAACGAAACCCTGCTGGACGGCGGCGATACCGGCCCGCAACGGCAGCTTTACTTTCGCGAACTCGTTGCCCGTTTCGGTCACCACCGCGCGGTAACCTGGAACCTGGGCGAGGAAAACGGACCCAACGACTGGTCGGATTCCTGGCAATCCACCGACCAGCAGCGTCAAGTGATCGATTGGTTTGCCGTTCACGACCCCTACGGCAATTACGTGGTGCTGCATACCCACCCCGGCGAAGAAGCCTTCAGTAAGATTTACGAACCTCTATTGGGAACGGAGCGACTCGGCGGACTGTCACTACAGCTGGGCGATCCCTATTCCGCCAACGCGGTCACCCAGCGGTGGATCCAGCGCTCCGCCGAAGCGGGTGCCCCGTGGATCATGACCCTCGACGAGGTTGGCCCCTGGCACCGCGGTATCGATCCCGACGCCGCCGCCCCGTCGAATAATCAGGATAGCCTACGCGCCCTGACGCTGTGGGGAAACCTCATGGCCGGTGGTGCCGGGGTGGAATGGTACTTCGGTGCCCGTAGCCCGCACAACGACCTGAACCTGGAAGATTGGCGCAGCCGCGATCGCGCTTACCGCTGGTCGGCCCACGCCCGGCGCTTCTTCGAGGATCACCTCCCCTTCTGGGAAATGGAGCCCCGCAACGAACTTACCCGCAGCGATACCGACTGGTGCTTTGCCAAGACGGGTGAAGTCTACCTCGTTTACCTTCCCTTCGGCCGACCGGCCACCCTCGATTTATCCGAAACCACGGGAGAATACGCCGTCAGTTGGTTCAATCCCCGGGAGGGCGGCGGATTATTGGACACCGGAGAATGGGTCGACGCGGCCGACGGCCTGGTCGAGCTGGTCCCTCCGGGCGAGGGCGATTGGGCGGCCCTGTTACGGCTTCGGGCGGGCGAATAGTGGTCGCGCGACTTCTCGTCGGACGCCTAGTCGTCCGACGACGCGCGGTACCGACGACCCTCTAAAAACTACCCTAGCGTTACCGCCAGCGAAGCCGCAACACCCCCAGCACCGCCTCCTTGATGATGGATTTATGCATCTTGCTGTTACCGGCGATCCGGTCGGTAAAGGTGATGGGCACTTCCACGATCTTGAATCCGAGCTTCCGGGCGGTGAATTTCATCTCGATCTGGAAAGCGTATCCGATGCACTGAATTTCAGAAAAGTCCATCGCCTCCAGCACCGGGCGGGAATAGCACATAAATCCCGCCGTGGGGTCTTTTACCGGCATCCCGGTTACGATTCGGGTGTACAGGCTGGCTCCATAGGAAAGAAAGATGCGGTCCATCGGCCAGTTCTCCACGCTCCCCCCCTGGGTATAGCGGCTACCGACGGCCACGTCCGCGTCCCCGTCGTGGCAGGCGGCACGCAGCCGAATCAAATCCGCCGGGGTATGACTAAAATCGGCATCCATCTCGAAGAAGTACCGGTAGCCCTCGGGGCGGGCCAATCCCCAGCGAAAACCATCCAGGTAGGCCGTTCCTAAGCCGAGTTTACCCGTCCGCTCCAGCAAGTGCAGCCGATCGGGGAACCGTCGTTGCAACCCGCGCACGACGTCACCCGTACCGTCCGGCGATCCGTCATCGACGATCAACAGGTGGAACGGCTGCGACAAGCCGAATACCACCTCCACCATACGGGAAATATTTTCGCGCTCGTTGTAGGTGGGTATAATGACCAGGCTGTCGCTCAAGGGGAGGTAAATTAAGCGGGCAAAGATAGAACAGTAGCACGATAGGCGGCCGATGAGCGGGTTTCGCTCCCCTGATCTGGCAAAGGGGATCAGTAACGGCTTCCCCTATTCCCGCGTACCGTTACTATTCAGTATCTCCGCTACGTGCATCACCCGTAGTGGAAGTCCTTCCCTTCGGATCAACCCTTCCATGTGCATCAGGCAGGACATATCCCCGCTAGTGATCACCTCGGCATCGTGGCGCAAATGATCCGCGATACGGTCTTTACCCATCTTAGCGGACAGCTCCGGTTGGTTGACGCTGAACGTTCCGCCGAAGCCGCAGCATTCATCGACCCGGTCGAGCGGAACCAGTTCCACCCCCTCCACCATACTCAGCAAGTACCGGTAATAGCTAAAATCGGCCCCTACCCGCTCCGAACTCGCCCCGAGCCGCAGTCCCCGGAGGCCATGACAGCTATTATGGATACCTACCCTGCCCTTAAAGGAGGCATTCAGTGTCTTTACGCCCAGCACGTTGACCAAAAAATCGGCTAACTCAAAGGTCCGCTCCCGCACGGAAGTCACCCCTTCCGATTCCGGCAATACGTCGTAGTGGTGGTTCACGTGGTATACGCAACTACCCGACGGACAAACGATGTAGTCGAAGCGGTCGAAGGTTTCAACGAAATGCGCGTAGATCGGACGCGCCTCCTGTTCCATGCCGCTGTTCGCCAGGGGCTGTCCGCAGCAAGTCTGCTCCCGGGGGTATACCACCGTACAGCCCAGTCGCTCCAACAACTGGTAGGTAGCAATGCCCGCCCTAGGGTAAAACTGGTCGATGTAACACGGAATGAAGAGGCCAACGGTCATGATCGTAGTTTGAATAGCGCTTGGTGGAAAGGTACCGCGATCGGACGACCGCCCCATCCTGCCGTGTCCGCTCCGCCAGCCTTATACTTCGGCCCCGTATTCGAACTGGATCTTCTCGAGGCGTAAAAGAAGGGATTGCAGGGCTTCCCGCACTTCATCGAGGTTCGCCCGGACCACTTTGGCATATGCACCGTCGACAAACAGGTGGTCGTCGATGTCGCTGAGCTCGTCAGGGCCGTTCGCCTCGATGGCATCCAACTGCTTTTTGACGTAGCTCTCGAGCTGGGCGGTCCGTTCGTCCCAGAATTCGCGCAGGAGGCGGTGGGGTTGTTTGCGGATTACCTCGCGGCGTTCCGTGAGCTGGGTCTTTAGGCGGAAGGTCGTGTCGGTACCGTTAAAATTGACTTCGATCGTATGCTCCCGCGGCCCCTTACGACCCCGGATTCGGTTCACCAGGTTTAGGTCCTCATCGTAGAAATTCACGCTGGTAAATTCCTGGTTGCTGAGCCCCCGGAACTGATCGATGGACACCAGTACGCCCCGGAACTGGCTCAGGTCCTTCTCCAGCTCGTAGTAGCTTTCCTTCACCGGAAGCAGTTGCGCTTCCTCCCGGGTGTGCTGAATGCGCGTTTCTTCCCGCACGTCTTCCTCGAATTCCCGCACTTCCGTTTTCAACGCCGAAAGATTCACCGCCACGCTGTAGCCGTGCTTGCGCACCGCATCGACGATCATTTCCCGGATAATCTCCCGCTGCTCGGGTGCATTCCACAGACAGTGCTCGAGCAGGAAACAGTCCATCAGATTGACGGCGGTGCGTCCGTGCAGGAAGGCGGCGGCGCGCAGGAGCCGTACGGCTTTCTTCCACCGGCGATCGTAAATGAGAATGGGATGTGGGGCGTTGTTGGGCTGCTCGTTATACCGTTCGACCTTGAAAAGGAGCAACTGGAGCGTATTCAGCACCTCGGCCGGTACGTCTATTCCATCGATGCGGTCCGACCACTCATCCAGTTCCGCTTCCGAAAGTTTGGTGGAATCCGGGATGTTGTCTTCGTAGACATCGCGGGTATCGACGACCATCTTCACGAAGTTCTGGTATTCGCTGATGCGACCGAGCTCGAGACGCACCAGGAAGCGGTCCCAGATTGGGGCCAAATTGGCGCTGCGGGGCGGAAGCTCGTTACTTGCCGTGATGATCCCGCGGATGTCGACCTTCATATCCTGGTCGCCATTGCGGTAGATCTTCTCGTTGAGTATGGTCAGCAGGGCATTCTGGATGGCGGGACCGGCCTTCCATATTTCATCCAGGAATACGATGTTGGCACCGGGCAGGTAGCGGTCGGTGAGCCGCTCGTATTTATCCTCGTCGCGAAGCTTCTTGATCGATATCGGTCCGAACACCTCGTCCGGCGTAGAAAACTTCGACATTAGGTACTCGAAACTCACCCCGTCGCGAAAGGCGTACTTTAACCGGCGGGCGATCAGGCTTTTCCCTACACCGGGCGGACCGAGGAGGAAGATGCTCTCCCCGGCTACCGCGGTCAGTAGCGAAAGGCCCATGGCCCGGTCCCGTTCGTAAAGGCCATCCGTGAGTGCGCGCAGGAGCTGCTCCGTTCGTTGGCGTAAGTTGCTTGGTGGGTTGGCGGTCATGGGGAGGTAACGAAGGTACCGGTAGATGGTTTGCAAACCACGAACGGCCCCCGGAGCTGCTGCTCCGACGGCCGTTCACGTCCTGAAGGGGGTTTCCCCTTACGGGCTGGCGATTACTTCTCGCCGTATTTCTCTAGACGGTACTCCGCCTTCAACTTCTCTTTCCGACGCTTCACGCTGGGCTTGGTAAACTCACGACGGTTGCGGAGTTCGCGGATCACGCGGGTATTGATAGATTTGCGCTTATAGCGCTTCAGGGCGCGATCGATATTTTCGCCCTCACGTACATTAATTATTAGCATTCAGCGTCACTGTTTTTAGAATTGGAGCGCAAAGATACAAATTATTTTTCTACCGCGCAAGCGATCTCGAGGATCGTGCGGCCGCTTTCCGTGCGGTATTGTAACTTTTCGACCTGTAGCTTACGTAACAATGCTTTTGGGTCGGGAGTTGCGGACTTAGGTGCGGGGTCGGAAGCGTAGGGGGTCGGGGTGTTTTCGGGCGCGTTCGCAGGTGCATCAGCCTTCGCAGCGGGAGAGGCCTTTGTCAAAGCGGCTACCAATTCGTGCAGCCCGAGGTTGACGAGATCGTCGGTAACGGCAATGCGACCGTCCACCCGGCTACCGGAGAGATCGGCAAAGTTAGTGTCCATGAGATGTTGCAATACGGGATGCATAGGCTTATTCGGCTTTTAGATGAAGGTTTACGAGGAGGCGGCTGGCTTCGCTTTTTATTTCCAGGCTCTCGATGAGGGGCGCTAGCTGTTGGTACCCGAGGTAGGCGAGGAGGGCTGGTACGTGGATCCGCAGATTCTTGCTGGTTAGCTCGATTCCGCGGGGCAATCGCTTTTCGATCTGCCCCTGTAAAACACTGATGAGTGAGCGGTCGAAAAATCCCAATCCTTCCTCGATGCGGAACTCCAACCACGGCTGATCCGGAAAGCTGACCGGCATACCGGGTGCCAAGCGAATCTGCCGCGAGACCGTGCCTACGATGGGCGCTTCGGCGGTGAGGTGAACCCGGAACCGATTGCGGTCATTCGGATCAATCAGCAATTCGCGTATCGGGGTGTTGGCGGGTCGGGCCGCGAGGATTTCATTGAGCAGGACGCGCGTCAGCGGAAGGTGTATTTGCAGGTCGGTCCCCGTAAGTGCGGCGGCCGGCTGGGTGAATAGCGCATTCAGCGTGGAAGAATCGGTAATTGCCATACGGATACGTAACCCCGGCGCGGGGAGGGAGTTCGCAGCCGGGTGCTTCAGCAGTGGGTACCGGGCAGGTCCAGGCGGCTGGTATCCGGGTGCGCATCGGCCCGGAATCCGCTTTCCGGAACTGCCGATGTATGCCCCACGCGGGTCGTTTGTTGATCGCGAAACCACCCTAATCTATACTTAGGGCGATTCTTTCGACGATCGCGGGCGGGGGGTCTATCCTTTTCCTGAACGGATGCTAGCTACCTACGTTGGAGTAAGTGAATATACCCCGCACCCCATGAAGTCGACATTTTTTACCCTCCTTTTATTTCTTTGCTCCTGCGTTTACGCCCAAAATGAAAGCCCCCGCCCCGAGTTAGCTCCCAATACCGGGGGGGTGGGCGGCAAGCTCCTGGATTCGGGCAACGATCAGCCCGTCGGCTTCGCGAATATTGCCGTTTATAATGTTCAAAACGGGGAGATGGTGAGCGGCACCACCAGTGATATCGACGGCAATTTTACCCTGACCGACCTTCCTTACGGCGATTACCGGCTGGAAGTAAGCTTTATCGGCTATGAGGATGAAGAAATGATGCTGGAGCTTAACAATTCCGAACGTTTTTTAGAAGTGGGTCAAATTAATCTGGGCGCGGGTGGTGCTACGGATCTGGACGAGGTAGTCGTAACCGCCGAGCGGCCCATTATGGAGCTCGGCTTAGACCGCAAGTCCTTTAACGTGGAAAAAAGCGTAGCAGCGGCCGGCGGATCCGCGGCGGACCTCCTCCGTCAAATTCCCAGCATTACGGTAGACCTCGAGGGGAACGTCAGCCTGCGAGGCAGTGGTGGCGTGCGCTTCCTCATCAACGGCAAACCGAGCGGTATCGTTGGTTCCGATCCAGCTACCTACCTACAATCGCTGAGTGCGTCCAGTATCGAAAGAGTAGAGGTGATCACCAACCCGGGAGCGGCCTACGATCCGGAGGGTACTGCGGGCATCATCAACATTATCCTGAAGAAGAAGGAAGACGATGGATTCAACCTGTCTACCAACCTCAACGTGGGGACGAATAACAAATTCGATGGCAACCTGGACCTAAACTGGCGCAAGGGAAAATTCAACTCATTCGCCGGTATTAGTGGTCGCTACGACGAACGCTATTTCCAGGGTTTCCGCGACCAGGACGGTACGCTTGGTGACTCCCTTTTCAGCCGCCGCTTCAACTTCGACGGCGACCGGGTACGGAAGTCGACGATGATGAAGCTGGGTACCGAATACGGTATCGGTGAACGCGGGGTAATCGGCGTGCAGGCCAACTACCAGTTGGAATGGGGCGACAACAGCAACTTGCGTACCACGGACTTCTTCAACAGCGAAGGCGGCCTCGACCGAACCAGTACGCGGAACGAAACCGAACCCAACGAGGAAACCGACTACGAGATTCAGCTGAATTACAACACTAGCTTCGCCAAGGAGGGCCGCCGCCTGAGCGGACAGTTGCAGTACAGCAACAACGACGAGAACGAAATCGAGAATTACGACGAGATCATCGTCGACGCCTTCAACACGGAGATCGGAACGGAGCGGCAGCGCTCCCCTACGCTGGAAGGAAGGGACCGGGTGCTCGCCCAACTGGATTACGAACAGACCTTCGGAGAGTTCAAACTGACTACCGGCTGGCGCTCCACCTTCGAACGCCTGGAGGAGGATGCCGAATTCCAGACTTTCACGGCCGGTGACTTTCAGAAAGTAGACAGCCTCAGCAACCTCTTCGCCTACGAGGAAGACGTCCACGCCATTTACGCCACCTTCGGCGGTAAAATCGATAAGATCACCTTCAACGCCGGACTCCGGGCCGAGCAAGCCTATACGACCAGCCGGCTCCTGGAACCCAATCCCGAAACCTTCGAGAACAATTACTTCAAGGTCTACCCCAGCATCTACGCCGGCTACGCCTTCACCGAACAAACCACCCTACAGGCGAGCTACAGCCGGCGCATCGAGCGGCCGCGCGCCTGGGCCCTCAACCCCTTCGTCGACCGCGGCGATCCCTTCAACCTGCGGGCCGGCAACCCTTTCCTGCTTCCCGAGCTGATCAACAGTTTCGAACTGAACGTCCAGCAACAATTCGGTGCGAGTACCATTACCGCCGGCGTCTATTACCGGCAACTCAACGACATCATCAGTCAGATCACCCGCATCCAACCGGGGGGAATTAGCCTGAGCACCCGCGACAACCTCGACCGGGGGCGCGACTACGGCATCGAGATCATCAGCACTTACCGCCCGACGGAAAAACTGGACCTGACCTTCAGCGCCAACGGCTACCGCAGCGAGATCATCGGCAACAACCAGGACGAAAACATCGACCAAAACGGCTATCTGTTCAGCGGAAACGTACAGGGCAGCTACGAACTTCCCTGGGGCATCCAGACGCAGTTCACCTACTTCTACCGCAGCCCCGGTGTACGTCCCCAGGGCCGCATCGAAGCGATCCAGAGCCTAGACGTCGGCTTCCGGAAGGAGATCCTGAACGACCGCGGGGCCCTCACCTTTCGGGTATCGGATGTCTTTAACCAGCGGCAGTACCGCTTCGTCACGGAGACCGGCGGCATCACCACCACCAGCGAGTTCCAGCGGGAAAGCCGCATCGCCTACATCGGTTTCCAGTACAGCCTCAACAACCTCGGCCGTGAGAATCGCCGGGATGGCGGCCAGCGCGGTGGCGGCGACGGTGCAGACGGTGACTTCTAGTAAGGCTTGCCATTCCCCAACCCCGATGATCCGCTACAGCCTCATCCGATGCGATACGTAGGGATTTATTCGCTGTCCTTTACCGCCGCTATCGTAATTGGGACCGTCACTTGCGGACCGCCCCCGCCCGAAGCTACCCAGCAGGATCCCCTCATTCGTCAGAGCTCCGCGGTGGATTCATCACCCGACTCTACCGACAGTCGTTCGATCGATTCACTCATCCGTGTGGAGGAACCGTCACCCCACCAGGTTGTGACTTCCCCGCTTCGGTTTGGGGGGATGGCACGGGGCTACTATTATTTCGAAGCCGATTTCCCCGTTCGTATGGAGGACCAAGACGGGACTACACTGGGGAGTGGGCGGGCGCAAGCCGGATCCGACTGGATGACGGAGGACTGGGTTCCCTTCACCGGAAGCCTGGAGTTTGCTCCGCCCAAATCCGAAACCGGGTACCTGGTTTTCGAGCGGGCCAATCCTTCGGGCTTGCCGGAAAATGCCCGCAGCTACCGGCTTCCCGTAAGATTTCAGCCGCGGTAAAGTGCCGTATCTACTGGCGCTCAAAGAATAACTACCCGCCCTCGTGCTACCGGTCCGTCGTGCCCGACGATCACCGCCGTGTACACGCCAGCCGTCAATCGGGGCAGGGGTACGTACGTTTTACCCGTCTTTACGGAATAGGAGCCTACGGTTGCTCCGGAAAGGGTGTAAAGCCGGAGCTCGTACGAACCACCGGCCCCGGGCATTTCTACCGTGAAACCCTCGCTCGCCGGATTGGGGTACAGTTTCAGATCGACGAGTGGGATATACAAGTTGTGGGTAGGGACCGTAACATCGGTAAAATCGTAGGCCGTACCGCATTCGAGCAGCGTGGTATTCATGTAGCGGAAATGTCGAAAGACCGGCGACACGTTGTACGTCAGGGTATCGATGCGGAACGGGATTCCGGGGGTATACACGATTCCGGGCTCTCCCCCGTCCAGGTTCACACTATTGGAGCCGCATAACGAATCTCCTTCGGGAAAATATGCCTCGTACGTCAAGCGGGTACTAAGCAGCCCACAGGGGCCGAGAAAAAGGGAACGGACCCGATACATGGCTTGACCATCCACCGTATCGATAAGGGTTCTTGCTCCGGGTTGCAGGTCGACCAGCTCCCGGGGATAGCTATACATCAGCTGCCGGACCGTATCGCGAACCAATACGGAATCTCGGGAAGGCTCCGAACCATCCGTCCGGGCGACAAAGCGCAGGAAGTCGCCCGACGTCGTGAAGTACGTTATCCCGTCAACGATCGAGTCGACCGAAAGTACCGTATGGGTTTCTTGTTGGTGCAGATCGTATCGATCAAAATCGTTCGGACCGGGGTTGGGTTGCGGCTTGATGGACTCGATATGGTAGGTGTTCCCCACCGTTACGGACCCGTATGCACTGGTGGTGGGAAGTTGCAGTCCCAATTGCTCCTGGGTGGTCCCGACCAAAGACAACCGCGGTGAATTACCCGCAACGTCGTAGAGAAAGGGGGATTCCACCAATCCATACTGTCGGCTGAGCACCATACGGGAAAGGGTATCCCCCGAAGCGTCGACCAGGGCGATGACCTTGAGGGAATCCGTGGAACCGAGGGCCTGGCGCTGCACCACGCTCACGACGGTAGCCCGCACCGTACGGTCATCGTTTTCCAGCGCTACCCAACTACTATCCGGAAGCGCCCGTTGATGGATCACCATGCGTCCCAATTCCCGAAAATCGAATACGGTGCTATCCGCGGATTGGCAGACGGCGTAACCGAACGGAGAAGGCAAGCGTCGAATACAATTCCGGGGATCGCGTTCGCTTGGCGAAAGCGAAGCGTATAATTCCTCGCACCCGAGGCTATCGACCCGAATACCGTAAAATTGGGTCCGGTGCAGTTGCTGCGGGAAGGTGAAGCTTTCGTCGAGGTATAAATACTGCTCTCCGGGCTGAAAAAAACGATATTCCGATTGTGCCGACAGGCAACAGGTAAGGAGGGCACAAAAGGCCAGGCCGGATAGCCGCATAAAGCAAGTGATTAGGTGGAGGAAAGATAGCAGTTCTCGGGACGGATAAATACCGGGCGTCAGCCTATCGGTAGTTAATTGGCCTGGCACCCGCGCTCCGGCGCCGTAAACATTTGCCGCGGCCGCGCTTTATGCCAGCATAAATTATGCTTGCCCTATGAAAAAGATCGGTATCCTTTATGGACGCGAACGCTCCTTCCCACCCGCCGTGATCCAGCGTATTAACGACAAGAACGTGGACGGCATCCGTGCCGAGCCGGTCAGGATCGACAAGGTAGGGCAGGGCCTGAATCCGGGATACGCCGTCATCATCGACCGGATCAGCCAGGACGTTCCTTTCTACCGGGCCATGCTGAAGAACGCCGCCGCCACGGGCACGGCCGTCATCAACAATCCGTTCTGGTGGAGCGCCGACGAGAAGTTTTTCAACAACGTACTGGCCGTAGGTCCGGCGGGGGTGCCCGTGCCCAAAACCGTTTTGCTGCCCAGCAACGACCTGCCGGACGACACGAGCGACGAGAGCTTCACGAACATGGGCTACCCCCTCGACTGGCAGAGCATCTTCAATTATATCGGTTGGCCCGCATTCATGAAACCTCACGCCGGTGGTGGCTGGAAGAGCGTCTACAAACTCGACAACCCGGACCAGCTCTGGAAGGCCCACCAGGAAACCGGGCAGCTGGTCATGATGCTCCAGGAGGCGATCGATTTCACCAGTTACTTCCGCTGCTACTGTATCGGGCGAAAGCACGTGAAGATCATGCACTACGAGCCCCGCAACGAGTTCCTGAATCGCTACAAAGTGCACCACGACGTGAGCCAGGAACTGCTGAATACCATCCACGATTACGTCCTGAAGCTCAATAACTGGCTGGGCTACGACTTCAATACCGTGGAATTCGCCGTGCGCGACGGGATCCCCTACGCCATCGACTTCTGCAATCCCGCCCCCGATGCGGACAAATTCAGCGTCGGCGAGGAGAACTTCGAATGGGTCATCGAGACCTCCGCCAACTATGCCATCGAACGCGCCCAACAACAAGAACCCGGCCGGGACAACCTCACCTGGGGCGATTATATCCGCAAGGCGGTGGATGGGAGCTATGCTTTTGGTAGGTAGCGAACTCGGTTTGCTCGTGGTAGGGGCTCGCTAACGCTCGCGGCAGAAGGGTTATCCACGTAGTAATGATGATTGGCAAAGCCTAAAAAGGACTTCTCCTACGCGACCGCAGGGAAGGCTATCTAACCTTATCCACAAACAATTTATGGTCCAAAGACAAGCGCCCGGGGCCGGCAATCAGGATGGCCGTAGCCACCACGGCGTAGTTCAGCGGATTGGCGATGCGGCCCCAGGGATCACCGGCGGCGTAGTGGACGAGCAAAGCAGCTACCAACATCGTAATGATGTACGGAATCGTCGCCAGGCGGGTGAATAGCCCCAGCGCAATGAGAATGCCCCCGATAAACTCCGCTCCCGCCGCCAGAATGAGGCTAAGGGTGGGACCTACACCGATGGGATCGCCGAATTCAAAATTGCCGTTGATGACTTTGAGCATCTTACCCCAACCGTGGGCGAAGGCCATTTCCAGGCCGAACCAGACGCGGAGGATAAACAGGGCGATATCAATGTTTCCTTTATTCATATGGACGTTACAATAGGTGATTTACGATGTAAGCTTACGAAAGGGGCTGCCGCAAAAATGAGGTTTTCATAGCTCCCCATAACGAACCGGCAGCACGGTTGTCACCCGAATCCTTGGTTTGCTCGATGAACTCGAGGCTGTCGGCGAAGAGGTAGGTGATGCCGGCAACGGTGATAGGAACGTAATTGGCCACCTCGAAATGCAGGCCCAGGCGGCGAGGAATGTATCCAAAAAGAATGATCTTCGTTGCTCCGGTTCGCCGTATCAGGCCCGCCAGGTCGAGGTCATCGGAAGCCGGCCACTCGAGGAGGTGCAGCTCCTTTCCCGGTTCTTGGTAGCCCGCCGCTGCGAGAATGCGCCCGAGAAAGGCACGGCGGGTGAGTTCGCCGTGGTACAGCACGAGCAATTCAAGGTCACGGCCGGGGCCCAGCAGTTGAAGGGCGTCGCCGTATTCCGGCTGTCCGATCAGTTGGAAAGGAAGCATGGGCGTGAAGATACGGGCTGGCAACTGGTTTTTGCCATGCGCGCGCAACGGAACAGAAAAGTAGATCGTACCTTTCCCTTCCCTACCTTTACACCAAATTCGTACCCCGATGACCACGGCCACCAGCACCATTCGCGTCGAGCGCGTTCAGCAGTCCCGCCTCGACGAAGTCGACTTCACCAACCTGCCCTTCGGCAAGATCTTCAGCGATCACATGTTCGTCAGTGACTACCGCAATGGCGAATGGACCGACGATCGCATCGTGCCCTTCGGTCACTTCACGATGCACCCGGCCAGCATGGTTCTCCACTACGGACAGGCCATCTTCGAAGGCATGAAGGCCAGCGTCCACGAAGACGGCACCCCCATGCTCCTGCGCCCCGACGAACACGCCAAGCGCCTCAACGCCAGTGCCCGCCGCCTCATGATGGCCGAGTATCCCGAAGACCGTTTCGTGGAAGCCGTCAGCCGGCTCGTCGACCTGGAGAAGGGCTGGATTCCCCCCCAGGAGGGCAGTGCCCTTTACCTCCGCCCCTACATGTACGCTACCGACGAGTTCATCGGCGTACGGCCCAGCGAAACCTACCGCTTCTGCATCTTCACCGCCCCGGTGGGCCCCTACTACGCCAAGCCCGTACGGCTGTTGGTCGAGCAGGAATACGTCCGCGCCGTCCCCGGCGGAACGGGTGAAGCCAAGGCCGCGGGCAACTACGCTGGTAGTCTCCTACCCGCTCACCTGGCCAACCAAAAGGGCTTCGACCAGGTCGTCTGGATGGGCGGCCCGGATAAGAACGAGATTCACGAAGTCGGCACGATGAATATCTTTTTCGTCATCGACGGTGAAGTCATCACCCCGGCAACGGACGGCGCTATCCTCCGCGGCATCACCCGCAAGATGTTCATCCAGATCCTGAAGGACAAAAACATCAAGGTCACCGAACGGAAGATCACCATCGACGAGATCGTCGCCGCCGCCGACGCCGGAAAGCTGGAAGAAATGTTCGGCGCCGGAACCGCCGCGGTAGTGAGCCACGTCTCCGAGCTCCAATACAAAGACAAGCTCATGACCCTGCCCCCCGTCGAAGATCGCAAGATCGGACCGATGCTCAAGCGCCACATCGACGGCCTGCGCGTGGGAAAGGTAGAGGATACCCACGACTGGCTGGTCAAAGTATAATGCGGCCTCTGGCCGCGCCAGTACAAAGCGGTCTCCGACCGCGACAGCAGGATGCGGTCTCCGACCGCGAAGTAAGATGCGGTCTCCGACCGCGGTAGTACAATGCGGTCTCCGACCGCGAAGTAAAAAACCGTGCAATCCACCCACCCCTCGCCTGGGTCCCCGGCCTCGGTTACCAGCGCACCGCGCGGGGCTACCAGTACTGGCATTGGGGGCACAACAACGGCTTCCGGGCCTACTTCACCATCCTGCCGGCGGAGAACCGTGGCCTGGTTTTCTTCAACAACGCCAGCAGCGGGCTCGTCCCCGCCCTCACCGAATACGCGGAGTTGGGCGACCAACCCGGTTGGCGCTCGGCGAGCTACGCCCGGAAAGATTACTGTTCTTCCTCCAGCTGCTCCCGCAGTCCCGGCGTAACGCGCACCTCCATACCGCCGTCCGCCGCCCGCACCAGCAAGTAGCCATCCAACCCGTCAATGCCCTCCAGTAGGCGCATGGCCCCTTCCGGACCGAGCACCATGCAGGCCGTGGCATAGGCGTCCGCCGTAGCGCAGTCCGGGGCCAGCACGCTCGCGCTCAGCAGGGCATTGCGCTCCACGTAACCGGTATTGGGATTGATGGTATGGCTGTAGGTCTCCCCGTCCACCTCGTAGTAGTTCAGGTAGTTGCCACTGGTGGCCAGCGCGCGGCCCTCGGCCAGGGGCAGGGTACCCGCCGCGCTTACCTGCTCGACGTTTTCCTCCGGCAGGCGAATGGCTACCCGCCACGGGCGTCCGTTTTTGGTGCCGCCGCCCCGCATTTCCCCGCCGATGTCCACGAGGTGGTTGGGCCGGCCGCGGTCGATGAGCAGTTTCGAGATTAGGTCGACGCCGTAGCCCTTGGCACTGGCGTTCAGGTCCAGTTGCACGCCCGGCCGCACTTTGGTTAGCGAGTCGCCGCTAAGCGTGACCAAGTCAAAGCCGACGTTCTCTCGAATGGCATTTAGTTCCGCGGTGTCCACCTGATTCGTAGTGCGGTGCTCGCCCGTGCCGAAGCCCCAGTAGTTGACCAGCGGGGCCACCGTTGGATCGTAGGCACCGCCCGTTCGGTCCACCACCTCGCCGGCCAGGTCCAGGTTGGGCGCAAAGTGCAGGGTACCGTCCAGGGATACCCCCGCCGGGCTCGCGTTGAAGCGGCTGATCGTGCTCTCCGCCACCCACGGTGAGAGCTCCAGGTTGTAGGCATCCAGCAGGCTGTCGACGCTCGCCTCAAGCCCATCCAATCTTTCTCCGAGGTAAGTAATCCGGTAATAGCTTCCCATCGCTTCTCCGCTCAGGCCGTGGGCCGCCAGATACTCGTTCGGGTCGGTATTATTGCAACTCCCTAAACTAAGCAGCAGAAGGGCGAGGACGCAGGTGCCATGTTTCATCGAAAACGGAATGTGATTGGGTAAGCAACCGCGGTGCCGACCGGAAGTTTAATACCCCTCGGATACCCCCTGACCACCCCCGGTCTACCCATCGACTAATCACCCAACGGCCGGGCCGCTACCCCCTCGAAGGTCATTTCGACCGGCTGTATCGTGCCGTCTTCATTAAAGTACATCCGGTCGATGCAGGTTACCCGGTGGTCCCGGCCCTCGTTCGGTATCGGCCGCCGGTGGTAGACCATGTACCAGTCGTCGGTACCGGGCACCCGGATGGCGCTGTTGTGACCGGCCCCGGTCGCCACGGTGGTATCGGCCTCCAGGATCGTCCCCACCCTGTCGAAGGGCCCCAGCGGACTGTCCGCCATACCGTAGGCCACTTTATAGGTGCTATTCGTCCAACCGCCCTCCGACCACATCAGGTAATAGGTCCCGTCGCGCAGGAAGAGAAAAGGCCCCTCAACGTAGTTCTCCGGCGTAATCTCGTGAAACAGCTCGCCGTCTTCCCAAGGGATGAAGCCCGTAAAATCATCGTTCAACTTGCCGATGTTACAGTGTCCCCAGCCACCGTAGTAGATGTAGTGGGTGCCGTCCGTATCGCGGTATACGAATTGATCGATGGGTTGGGCGTCCTGGTAGAAGGTATCGATCAGGGGTCCGCCGATGTGATCGGTGTAAGGCCCGCCGGGCGCATCGGACACCGCTACGCCGATCCCGCCATAGTGGTCGATGTCATTGTCTGGGTTCCAGCCCGGCCGGCTGGGCCGCTGCACGTCGTTGCCCGCGAAGAAAAGGTAATAGCGTCCGTCTTTCTCGATGGCGGCTGGTGCCCACATGGCCTGCCGTACCCAGGGCACGATAGTGGTATCGAGGATGCGCTCGTGCTTCGTCCAGTTCACGAGATCCGGTGAAGAGAAGGCGTCGAGGTGCAGCTGATCACGGTAGGCCGCGGAATAGGTTGGAAAGATCCAGTATTCGTCGCCGAAGACCACCCCCTCGGGGTCGGCGTACCAGCCGGGAAAGATCGGGTTGCCGGATAGGGCATCACCTACGGCTTCCCCGCCCCCGCCCTCCGCGGAGCGGCAACCGGCGAGTAAACAGATCAAGCCAAAAAAGCAAACTGGGCGTAGCATAGGAGAGCGGTGGTTGTTTACGGGAAAGATAGTACGGGCGCATTCATCCGCCGGGCGCAGGGCGTTCGTCCGCCGAGCGCAGTGCAGCGGAGCTCGTCTGCCGAATGCAGGGGAAGGGCTTTTTCAGAGACCCGCCGGCAGACCACCTACACCACCGGCATTCGTCCGCCGAGCGGAGTGCAACGGAGCTCGTCTGCCGAATGCCCGAGGAAATACTTTATCGCGACGACCCGCCGGCAGACCAGCTACACCACCGGCATTCGTCCGCCGAGCGGAGTGCAACGGAGCTCGTCTGCCGAATGCGGGGAACTATTTATAAAGACCCGCCGGCAGACCAGCTACGCTGGGCGGACGGCTGGTGTCGGCTATTCCTCGTTCAGCCGCCGAATCAAATCCGCCTCGTCCTGCCGGTAAGGCGTCCCGTCCGGCCGGAAGACATCGTGGAACCACTCGTTCGGCTCGCTGCCGTCCTCGATGGGCATGTTCCAGGCGTAGATCGTATTGGATTTGCCGGCGACGAGTCCCCAGTTGATGGCCCCAATATTCTCCTCCTTCAGCATCGGCAGGATGTTCCAAAAGCGGCTGTTACGGGTGCGGGCCATGTATTCAGTGCAGATCATCGGCCGACCGTGGGTCTTGAGCATATTGATGGTCAGCTGGTGCTCCCGCGGCCCCTCGTACTGGTGGTAGGTCAGGATGTCGGAGTGCTGAGCCTGAAAGGTGTTCAGCTCCTGGAAGTCCCAGGCCCATAGACCGACGGTGAGCGGCTGGCTCGGATTGACCTCCCGCGCCCAGGTAAAGACGGCTTTGAGCAGCGGCATCGAGGTAGTCAGTTTACCGCTGTTGCCCGGCTCGTTGTACAGGTCCCACATGAGCACCCGCTCGTCGTCTTTGAAAGTGGTGATGATGTCCTTCACGTAGGTCTCGAGGGCCGGAAAGTTCTCCGGATTTTTCGAAGCCGGGTCACCGGGGTCCTGCATCCAGCCCGAGTTGTGGGTACCCGGTACGGGGTCGGGTTGCTCCCCGATTTCCGGGGTCTTGCCCCATACGTCGTCGAAGATGACGAACATGGTCCGGATCCCGTGCTGGTCCGCCAGGCCCAGGTAGGTATCCATCCGCTCTTTGAACCCCTCCGGATCGGCTTTATACGCCAGGCTGTGCAGGTACACGCGCATGGTATTGAAACCGATGCCCTCGGCGTAGCCCAGTTCCCGGTCGATGGTCTCCGGGTCGAAGGTGGCCTCCTGCCACATTTCCAGCTGGTTGATGGCCGTGCTGGGATTGAAGTTGGCGCCGGTGAGCCAGTCCTGTTCGGCGTACCACTCGGCGGCCCGCTCCCGCGACCATCGGTTGGTTTCCAGTACGGAATCCTGCCCGAAAGCGGACAGGGACAGAGTGGCAAATAGCGCGAGGCAAATGAGTTTGTGCATGATGACGGAATTCAGAAAGCAGTTATTTAGATAGGGGGTGCGCGATGACCCGGGTCGTCGGCCCCTTAACCGTAAGTTGGCCGTTGGAGAGGATCTCGAGCTCGTCCATGAAGACTACCCGCTCGTCGCCGGTCGGCTGCGTCCGGCCATGGTAGACGGCGTACATCTTGTTTGCGTCCTCCAGGAAAAGGACCATATTGTGGCCGGTGCCGGTCACGTCGCCGCCCTCGTCGACATTCTTTTCCAATACCGGGTTATTGTCCGCCTTGGTGAAGGGGCCTAACGGATGGTCGCCGGTGGCGTACCCCACCGCGTAGTTCGGTCCGGCGTAGTGGTTGGCGGAGTACATGATGTAGTAGGTACCGTCGTGCTTAAAGGTAAAGGATCCTTCGGTCCACCGCCGGTTGATCTCCCCCGTCGTCACCGAACGGCTCTCCCACTCCGCGTTCTCGTCGTCCATGCTCACCGGCGGCCGCAGCAGCAGCACCGGCTCGCCGATCACGGATTGGAAGTCCGGGCTCAACTCCACGCCGTACACCCAGCTCTCCTCGATCTCCTCGTACATGCCTTGCTCCCGGGCCCAGTCGGCGATCTCGCTTTCCACCGGGTGTTTGTAGCAGGCGCGGGAATAGTACAGGTAGAATTTGCCGTCGTCGTCCTGGTAAACGTTCGCGTCGATGATCGGGTAGCCCGGCTCGAAGAGCGGCTGGTTCTGCAGGTCGGTAAATGGCCCCGTCGGCGCGTCCGCTACCGCTACGCCGATGTGGAAGTTCTCGGCCTCGTTGGTGGGATTATGCTTCCAGTTGGCGCTGTAGAAGAGGTAGTATTTGCCGTCCTTCTTGTAGCACTCCGGGGCCCAGAAGGCACTTTCGTTCCAGCTGTCCTCGGTGTTGCCAAAGTACACCTGCCCCTCGTTCTTCCAGTCGACCAGGTCGGTCGAGGAATACACGGCGAATCCGTCCTCCGCGCCGCCGCCGGTGCCGTAGAGATAGTAGGTCCCGTCGCCGTCATCCAGGATGAAGGGGTCGCCGAACTCCACGTCCAGCGGATTCTGGAATTCGGGCAGGGCGGTCGCCGAAGTGTCCTCCGGGGGCGTGGTCCGGCCGCAGGAGGCCGCGCCGAGAAGCACCGCGGCCAGGAAGGTCAGTAAGCTTATGTGTTGCAAAGACGTATCGAATTTATTCAGCTAAGTAAATGACCTGGGAGCTATTCCCCCGCCGGCACGGGCAACGCCTGTCCCAGCGCCGCGGGCTCCCCCAGCACCGGCAGCCCGTCGGCCGACCAGGTAAAGAGCTGCATCCGCATGCTCCGCTCGTCGCCGCACCCCTGTCCGGGCTGGGCGTTGGCGTGGTAAAGGATCCAGTTTTCGGTGCCGTCCGGAGAGGTGAAGAAGGAGTTGTGCCCCGGCCCGTACGCCCGCGCGGCGGCGTTGCTCACGAAGAGCGGATTCTGCTCCAACCGCGTCCAGCTGTCGGCCGCCAGCGGATCGTCGCCGATCGCCAGCTGCAGGGCGCCCAGGCTGTAGCCGTCCGTCCAGCAGCCCCCGGCCGAGTAGAACATAAAGAGCGAGTTATCGTGGGCAATAAATTGCGGTCCCTCCACCACGCGGGGGTCGGTTCCGTTGCGCTCCCAGTCCGCCTCGGGCTGGAGGACGCGGACCCGCTCCCCCGTCACCTCGGTGGGCGAGGTCATTCGGGTAATGTAGATATCCTGTGCCACATTGGTATCGCCCTCCCAGCCGGACCAGGCGAAGTACCACTGTCCGTCGATCGCTACGGGGCTGCCGTCGATCGCCCATTTGTCGTCGGGCAGTTCCAGTTCGCCGCGGTCTTCCCAGTTGTCGGACATCGGATCGGCGTCCTCGTTGGCCAGTACCCACATGCGGTGGTTGTCGTTGTTACCGTCACTGGCCGCGTAGTACACGTACCAGGTTCCGTCGATCCGGTGGATCTCCGGTGCCCAGATCTGGCTGGAATTCATGCCGGAGGCCGGCGGCGACCATACCGTGCGGGCGCGGGCGTCGGCGGTCCGCAGGCCGGACATCTTCTCGGTTTCGATCAGGGTGATGTTCCGCCCCGTGGTGTAGGTCACGTAGTAGGTATCGCCCTCCTGGAAGACCCAGGGGTCGGGGCCGACCTGGTAAACCGGATTAAAAAAGTTCGCGTCGGGCTCGGGCTGCGGTTCCGGGGTGGTCGGTTCGTCCCCGCCGGAGGGGTCGCAGGCCAGACAGCCGGTGCAGGCAATCAGGATCCAGACAAAGGAGGGGAAGCGTCGGAAGACAAAAAGCATAGCGGAAGATAGTATGGGTAACCGCAGGGAGGCTACCATTTGGGATTTTGGACCAGGTTCGGGTTGATGTCCAGGTCGCGTTGGGGTATCGGGAGCAATTCGTGTTTGCCGGTCTGAAAATTCGCGAAGCCGGGGTCCCGGTCAGCCAGTTCCGGGCCCAGGTCGCCCCAGCGCTTGAGATCGTTGAAGCGGTGGCCTTCGCCGGTCAGCTCCGTCAGGCGCTCGTGCTTGAGTTGCTCCAGGAAGGCGGCCTGGTCCAGTCCGGGCATGGCCTCCGACAGAGGTGCCAGTCCCGCCCGCTCCCGCACGCGGTCCACGTAGGCATAGGCTTCCTCCGTTTGCCCGATGGCGTTCAGGCTCTCGGCGTACATCAGCAAGATGTCCGCGAAGCGAATGAAGCGATAGTTGTTCGGAGAACGGAAGCCTTCTTCATTCTTGTAATCATCATTGAGGAACTTACGGAAAAACAGCCGGTCACTGTCGCCGTAGCGCTCGGCCCAGGAGGTTCCATATACAATGGATGCCTCCGGACCGGCCGGGTCGGTATGGTCGTAGAGGTAGGTCGCGGCGAGACGAGGATCCCGGTCTCCGGCCGTGGTCGATTCCTCCTCGAATTCCGCTACCGGCCAACGCAGGGCTTCCCCGTCGCTGAAACCGATGCCGGGGGGGGCGTAAAACTGGGCGATGGAGGTGCCGTAGTTATGGTTCGGCGTCTGGGTGTCCTGGTCGGTAAATTCCAGGGGGTTGTCGGCGTAGCCCCATTCGAGCACCGACTCCACGTTCCATTCCGTCTGCGCGCTGAAGTTGTCCGCGTAGTTATCGGTCAGGTCGTACAGCCCGGCCCCGTCGCCGGTGAAGAAGAAGTCCAGGGCATCTACCGCATCCTGGTAGCGGTCGTTCTGCATGTATGCCTTGGCCAGCAGGGCCAGCGCCCCGCCGCGGGTGATGCGCCCCCGGTCGTCGGCCCCGTACTGCAACGGCAGGTTGTCGGCGGCGTACTCGAGGTCGGCGATCACCTGCGCCCACACTTCCTCCTCGGAGGAGGTCGGTGGCAGGTCGTTCGGCGTGGAGGGGGTCAGCTGCAGCGGCACGTTGCCCCACAGGCTGGCCAGGTGGTAGTAGTGCATGCCGCGGAAGAAGTGGGCCTCGCCCAGGACGCGGGCCTTCAGCTCCTCGTCCATATCGATGTCCGGCACGTTGGCGATCACCTGGTTGGCCCGCGAGATCCCGACGTAGTTGTCGGTGTACACATCCATCATCGGTCCGAAATTGGAATTCGGCTGAATGAAGTTATTCATCGCGTTAGCCAGCTCGCTCCAGGGACTGTAACTCGTACCTACGTCGGAGCGCAGGTCGTAGAGCATGGGTTGCCAGCGGGAGAAGCCCGTCCGGTGCAACGTGCTGTAGGCGGCGTTGATGCCCTGTACGGCGTCGGTTTCGTCCTGCCAGAAGCTGTCGTTCGTGATCTGGTTGGGGTTGATGATGTCCAGTTCATCCTGGCAGGCCGTCAGCGTCAGGACGGTACACAGGAGATATAAATAGATGCGTTGCATGATGTTTTATTTTTTGGCGACCCCGATAGCGATCGGGGCAGGAGAATGACGGGACCTAGAAGTTGAGGTTCAGGCCCAGGGAGACGATCCGGCTGGACGGCCAGTTGCCGTTGTCCACGCCCCGTTCTAGGATACCGTTGCCCTGCACGTCGGGGTCCAGGCCGGTGTACTTAGTGAAGGTCAGCAGGTTTTGCCCCGTGACGTATACGCGCAGATCGCTGATACTAAGGCGGTCCAGGGCAGCTTGCGGAATGGTGTATCCGATTTGGAGGTTGCGCAGCCGCAGGTAGGAGCCGTCTTCCAGCCAGCGATCGGTATTCCCGCGGGCGTTGTCGACCAGCCCCTGATCGTTGGTAGCCACGCCGATCCGCGGGTCGTCGGTATTGGTGTTATCCGGGGTCCAGGGGCTGACGTCAGACCGGAAGTTGGTATTTTGGTAGCTATCGAGCTGGCTACGGACCGAGTTATACAGCGTATTCCCGAAGACTCCAATGATCTGGGCGGAAACGTCGAAGTTGGCGTAAGAGAGCCCAAGCTGGCTGCCCAACTGCAGGTTCGGCCAGGGGGACTTACCGGTAAAGGAACGGTCCTGGTCGGTGATCTGCCCGTCGCCGTCCACGTCTACGTAGCGGATATCACCGGGTTGGGCGAAAGGCTGGATCAGGGTGCCTTCCACCGCGTGGGCGTTCACCTCGGCCTGGCTCTGGAAGATGCCGTCCGTTTGCAGCAGGTACCACTCGCCGAGGGGTTCGCCAACACGGGAACGGGTCAGTCCGGTTTGGATGTAGTCGATGCCCTCACCCCGGTTACCCACGGCCTGGACGGTATTGTTAATGGTAGTGAGGTTGAACCCGACGTTGAGTTCCACCCGGTCCATTTGCTGCCGGTAGTTGGCTTCAAACTCAAAGCCGGTGTTTTGGATGGAGCCGGCGTTCACCGGGGGGCTGCCGCCAAGATTTCCCAGGTAAGTAGCCACGGGCAGGTTGGTGACCAGGGCATCCTCGGAAAGGATACGGTAGTAGTTGGCGGAGAGCGTAAGCCGGTAGTCCAGCACCGCGGCTTCAATGCCGTAATTCTGCGATTTTCGGTTTTCCCACCGCAAGTCGGGATTCACGAGACCGGCCTGGGTGGCGCCGACCTGAATGGTGCCCAGGATGGCCCGGGGGTTGTTGTTGATCGTGCCCCGCCAGTCCCAGGAGCCGAGCGTCACGATCCCCAATGTACCGTAGGAAGCGTTGAACTTCAGGTCGTCGATCCACGGCACCTGGAAGAAATCTTCCTTACTGATCCGCCAGCTACCGGCCACGGAGGGGAAAATCCCGGTGCGATTGTCGGCGCTGAAACGGCTGTCCTGGTCGACCCGGCCAGTCAGCGTCAGGTAGTACTTCTGGGCGTAGTTGTAGTTAAGGCGACCCAGAAAACCGATGGTTCGGTAGTCGGAGGTCACCCCACCCTCCGCGAGAGATTCTCCGGTGGCCGAATTGATCTGCTCGAAGGGATCGCCGCCACTTTCCACGAGGTCGCTGCGGGAGGCGAAGGTATAGTTGCGCTGGGTCTGCTGATCGGAGATCCCCACCACGCCGTTAAGGGTGTGGGAACCGAAAGCCCGTTCGAAATTCAGCGTATGCTCCATTAGTAAGCTGGAAAACCGCGAGCGATTGTCCTGGATCGAACTCGGCCGTACCGCAGCGTTGAACTGAGTGACGCCAAACCGACGCAGCCCCTTAGAAAAGTCGTCGCTGTTCTCCAGACCCACGTTGAACTTGTACCGGAGTCCCTTCACCAACTCCACCTGCACGTAGGCGTTGCCGATGAGTTTCAGGAAGTTAATCTTCTCCCGCAGCAGGTCGGTTACCCCCACCTGGTTCTTGGCGTAGCTGACGGCGTCGACCGTACCGATCCCCCACCCCCCCGGGTTCGTGTCCGAGATGTATTCGTCCGCCTGCACCGGAATGACGGGCAGCATGGTCACCATATCGAAGAAGGGATTGCCGGTGTCGAAGCCGCCCAGCGGTTGCCGGATGTTGTTGTTGGTCAGGACCAGATTCTCCCCGACCGTGATACGTCCCAGGTTCAGTGTACTGTTTACGCGGAAAGCCGTCCGGTTGAAGCTGCGGCCGATGATCACCCCGTCGTTGCGGAAGTGGCTGCCGGAGACGAAGTACTTCAGGTTGTCGGAGCCCCCCGATGCGGAGAGGTTGGCATCGAGCGTACTGCCGGTCTGAATCACCTCGTCCTGCCAGTCGGTGTCGATCGTCGGGTCGAAATCGTCCCCCACCGAAGCGGGCACCTCCAGTCCGGAGTTCCGGTAGCTGGTCCGCTGCAATTCGGCGTAGCCCGCCGCGTCCATCACGTCCCAGCGGTTCGGGATCTGCTGGATGCCGGTGGTTACGCTGAGGGAGGGACGAATGGGTCCTTTACGCCCGGATTTGGTGGTGATGATGATCACCCCGTTGGCGGCCCGCGACCCGTAGATAGCCGCCGCGGAGGCATCCTTGAGGATCTGGACGCTCTCGATGTCGTTGTTATTGAAGGTAACGTTGGCATCCGCGATCATCCCGTCGATGACGTACAGCGGATTGGTGTTGACGAAACTCGCCGCGCCCCGGATCTCGATGGTCGCGCCCGCTCCCGGGGCACCCCCGCTACGGACCGTGACCCCCGAGGCCAGGCCCTGGAGCGACTCGGCGAGCGAGTTCGTCACCGTCTTGTTGATCTGCTCGGAGGGAACGACGGCGGTCGCCCCGGTGAGATCCGAGCGTTTGACTTCCTGGTAGCCGATGACGACCACCTCACCGAGGTTGCTGATATTTTCGCTGAGATTGATGGTGAAGGTGGTCTGCCCGCCCACCGCAATGGTCTGCGACGCGTACCCCACGTAGGTGACCTGTAAGGAATCGTCGGGTGCTACCTCGTTTAGGGTGAAGCCCCCGTCGACGCCGGTCACCGTGCCCTGGCCGGTTCCCTTTACCGCGACCGTCGCGCCGATCAGCGGCCCTTCTTCATCCGTAACGGTACCGGAAACCGATAATAGGTCCTGGGCGGAAAGCACACTGCCCGATACCAGGAGGCAAGCCCAGAGGCAGTAGGTGTAAAAGAAAGATCTTTGCATGACTAGCGACTTATGGATACGTACACCCTCCAGAAATCCAATTAATTTTTTGGATAATCTATCAGGTCGAACATTTATTCTGGTCGACAAGGTATTTATCCGCATTAGTTCCGAATCAACCAATCCGTTCATTTTCCGTACGGTATGTTGCAGCGCCCCGCGTTTGGCTTGTCTTGGCAGGAAATGCACCATATTGTCGTATTCCTGAAACGGATTGTTGTTAGCTTAGGACGGTCGATGGCTTGGGCACCCGCGCCCCGGCGCCCCGCTGCCGTTCGTTTTGAATATCTTAGCCTGAATTTCGTGCGCCCGGACGTTCGGAAGTCTTCCAATCGGTATGTGGAACGTCGATCAACAAGCCCCCGGACGCGGTCTTCGCGTCCTTTACCGCGCTCTATCAGCGCTGGTGCTGGCGGTCCTTACCTGGGCTCCGGCGATGCTCCACGCGCAACCGTACTACTTCAAGCACTACGAGGTTACGGACGGCCTGTCTCACAACACCATCCACTGCGCCACCCAGGACGACCGGGGCTTCATGTGGTTCGGCACCAAGAACGGACTCAACCGCTTCGATGGCTACGAATTCAAGCGGTACCAGTCGGACTCTACGGTCTCCGGGTCCCTCGGCAGTAACTTCATCGAGTGCCTCGGCTTCGCCGACGGGCGGTTGTGGGTGGGCACGGATAACGGACTATATACTCGCAACAGCCGCTCCGTCAGCTTCAAGCTAGTGGCGGTTACGGCCGACGAGCCGATCCTGGACCTGGTCGCCACTCCCTCCGGCGAATTGTGGGTGGTAGCGGCCCGGGGATTGCGCCGTATCGACCCGGCAACCGGAAGGGAACTGCGGCACTACGCCACGCCGAACCGGCAATCCGCGCTCCGGGTAGCGACCTCCGAAGCGGGGGAAGTATTCCTGGCCACCGAAAGCGCCCTGTTCCGGTACCGCTCCGCAACGGACGATTTCGGGCT
Source organism: Neolewinella xylanilytica (assembly GCF_002934605.1). Taxonomy (GTDB): domain Bacteria; phylum Bacteroidota; class Bacteroidia; order Chitinophagales; family Saprospiraceae; genus Neolewinella; species Neolewinella xylanilytica. The sequence continues at coordinate 2,038,021 of NZ_PTJC01000005.1, read as the reverse complement.
GCTCGACGTCTCCTTACCCGTCGACACCCGCTACCCGTTGCGGTTTTCCGCCCTCTATTCCCTCCCCGGAAACCGCCTGGCGGTGGGCACCGTCAGCCACGGCGCTTTCGTGATCGACGTGACGCAAGGCACGGTGCTTCCCCTTACCGAAAGTACGGACCGCCTGTACGTACGTGATTTTTTGCTTCGCGAGCAGGTGCTATGGATCGGAACGGAAGACGGCGTATTCCTCTACGATTTACGCACCGGCAACCGGCAGCATCTGGAAAAGCATGCCGGCCGCCCCTACGGCCTGTCGGACGATGCCGTGTACACGTTATTCGAAGACCGCGACCGCGACGTGTGGATCGGCACCTACTTTCGGGGGCTCAACTATTACAGCGAAGCTCTGACGGGTTTCCGGAAATTCCTACCGGTTGCCGGCGAGAATTCGGTCAGTGGATCGGCGGTACGCGAGATGCGGCAGGACGAGCAGGGAAAAATTTGGGTAGGCACCGAGGACGCCGGCCTGAACCGCTTTGACCCAACCACCGGACAGTTCACGCATTTCGCCCTGGAGGGTACGGACGGGGGACCGGCCATTACGAACATCCACGGAATTCTGGTTCGCGGCAGCGACGTCTGGGTAGGCACCTTCCAGAACGGGCTTTTCGTCATTGACGCCGGCACCGGGGCGATTAAGCGCCATTGGATGGCCGGCGAAGCCAGCGGGTTGCGGAGCAACTTCATTTTCTCGCTGTATGCTACCCGCGACGGCACCGTCGTGGCCATCACCGCCTCGGGGCTGCACCGGTACGACGCGGAAACGGACCGATTCGAGCTACTCGAAGGCTTTGCACCGGACTATTTCTACACTTCGCTGCTGGAGGACAGCGACGGGGATCTCTGGGCCGGGACCTACTGGGACGGGCTGTACCACTACGATACCCGCGAGAAGCAGACCACGGCTTACGGCATACGTACCCCCGGTCGGCAATTGGGCAACGACGCGATCAACGGCATCTTTGAAGACAGCCAGCAAAATATCTGGGTAACCACCGAAAACGGGCTGAACAAGCTTACCCCCGGTAGCGGTGGGGTGGAACATTTTGGTACCGCCGATGGCTTTCCCGGCAACGTCTTCTACGCCATCCAGGAAGATGAAACCGGCAAGCTCTGGATGAGTACCGCCAACGGGCTGGTCTGCTACCACCCCACTTCCGGCCGCATCGATACGTACGGTACCGAAAACGGCTTGCCCAGCAACCAGTTTAACTACAACTCGGCCCTCACCGACGCAGCGGGCCACCTATACTTCGGCACCGTAAAGGGGTATGTGTCGTTCGACCCGCGGGACGCCCGCTTCGACCAGCGGGAGCACGCGGACGAACTGGTGCTAACCGAGCTGCGCATTTCCGGAGCCCCGGTCGGAGCTTCCGATGCCGCCTACCGAATCGCGGTGGAGGAGGGAGCGGTGGAGCTACCGTACGATCTGGCTACCTTCAGCCTGTCCTTTTCCACACTGGACTACCGCTCTCCCGGCCTCACCCAGTACCAATACCAGCTCGGCGGCCCCGAGCAAAACTGGGTCGACCTGGACCAGCACCACGAGATCCACTTCACCAATTTGCATCCGGGATCCTATCCGCTTCGCCTCCGGGTGCGGGGCCACAATAGTGACTGGAGCCCCCCGCAAGACTTTCTAACGCTTAGCATTACGCCGCCCTGGTGGCGGAGCGGGTGGGCCTATGCCGCCTACGTAACGGCGGGAGCGGTACTGCTGCTTTTGGTGGGCTACCTCTACCATCGGTATTCCCGCGACCGGGCCAACCAGCGTCAACGGCTTTTCGAGCACGAGAAGGAGAAGGAACTGTACCGCGCCAAGATCGAATTCTTCACCAATGTCTCCCACGAGATCCTCACTCCCCTCACGCTGATTCGGAATCCGGTGGAAATGGCCCTATCGGAAACGGACGCCGGTAGTCGCCTGCACGGTACCCTCAGCCTGGTACACCGGAACACCGTTCGCCTGGTAGACCTGGTAAAGCAACTGCTCGATTTTCGCAAAGTGGAAATGGAGCACGTGTCCCTTTCCTTCGTGCGTGCCGACGTGGCCGCGCTGCTGCGGGATACCCTGGAGCGCCACGCCCCCCCGCCGGAGAGCGGAATGACCGTTACCGACAATCTCGGCGATAGCCCCGTATTGGCCTACGTGGATGCCGAGGCCTTCCGCAAGATCACCGGGAACCTGGTAGCGAATGCCATCAAGTACGGAGAAAGGCTGGTGGACGTTCGCCTGGAACATAACAACGACGAACTCCGGATTACGGTAAGTAACGACGGACCGGGTATCCCGGAGAGCGAGCAAGAACAAGTTATGCAGCCGTTTTACCGAATGCCGGGCCACGACGATCTCCCCGGTACCGGCCTCGGCCTGCCGCTGGCCCGATCGTTGGCCGAACTCCACGGAGGAGCGCTGAAGCTTTACAGCGGCGATCGCGCCCGAACCACTTTCGTAGTCACCCTGCCCCTTCATCACCCCGGCGGCTTCGACCTTCCGCTCCCGTCGGTGGAAACCCAACACGCAGCGCCGGTGGGCACCGGGGTCGAAAATGCCCGGCGACCGGCGCTATCGCCTACTATCCTCCTCGTGGAAGACAATATCGACCTGCTGGATTTCGTGGCAAAAGAACTCGCCGACACCTTTACCATGCTGCGCGCTACCGACGGCGAAACCGCCCTCGACGTGTTACAGCACCACGTGGTCCAATTAGTCGTTAGCGACGTAAAGATGCCGGGGATCGACGGCTTCACCCTGTGCGGGACCATCAAGGCGGACGTCAAGCTCAGCCACGTCCCCGTCATCCTGCTCACTTCCAAGAGCGGCCCCGCCGCGGAAATCACCGGCCTGGAAAGCGGGGCGGACGCCTACGTAACCAAACCCTTTGCCATCGGGTACCTGCGCGCCCGAATCTGGAACCTGTTGGACAACCGCGCCAGGATCGTCGAGCATTTCTCGCGCACCCCCCTCGCCCACCTGCAGAGCATTGCCCAATCGCCGGTAGACGAAGACTTCACGGCCAAACTGGATGCCGTCATCCAGGACAACCTGGCGAACCCGGATCTCAACGTAGAGGACCTGGCCGACCGGATGCACATGAGCCGGTCGACGCTATACCGCAAGATCAAGGACATCAGCGGCACCAACCCGAACGACCTCATCAACCTGGTTCGCCTGAAGAAAGGAGCCCAACTGCTCAAAACGCAGCGGTATAAGGTGTACGAGGTGGCCCTGATGGTCGGCTACAATTCGGCCACCAGCTTCGGCAGAAACTTCAAGAAACAGTTCAACGTCTCCCCGGGCGACTACGCCAAATCGGATGATTTGGTGACGTGACGCCTGCTGGTCCGCCGAGCCACCCGGAAAATTTTCCCGCAGCGGGGTACTATGCCGGCTCGTCGGCCCAGCTATCGCCAATAAATAACAGTGCGGTAACCAGCCCAGGGCCGACTACCGCACTACCGTACTACACCGTTGGCGAAGCCAACGACTACCGTACTAAAGACTACCAGCCAGGCAGCAAGTTCACCCCGAAGCTCCAGCGCCCCCCGTCAATCAGCGGGCGGGCCAGATAGGGCTCCACCACGATCTGGCCGAAGACGTTCACCCGGGTGCTGACCCCGGCGGTGAAGATGGGCTGGACGCCGGGACGCACCAGGTAAGGTTCGCCGTCGGGACCGGTCAGGATCTCTCCGTTCTTGTCCAGCGTATACTCCGGGCCGCTGAACTGGGCGAAATCCGTAAAGGCCATACCCGCATCGACGAAGAGGTTCAGGTCACTGAACAGGATCCCGGACTTGATGAGGGCGATCTGCTTGGGCCCGGTGAAGGGAATCCGCAACTCCAGGTTGGAGACCAGCACCTTGCTGCCGAGCAGCTCGTTGATGTTGCGGCCGTTGTTTTCCAGGGTATTGATGGCATCATTCGCGTTCAGACCGCGCATGTACCAGGGACTGCCCACGTAGAGCGGATACAGATCCTGGCCGCCCTCGCCGTAGCGACCGAAGTGGAGGGCGCGGAAAGCCAGCGCCCCCTTACCGAACCAGAGGTACTGGCGGTAGTCGGTGTTCACCGCGGTAAAGTCGTAGCGCCCCGCGTACTGATCCACCCCGATGCGGAAGCGGTGCCCCTTGATCGGAGCGGTGAGACCGAAGCTGGCGTTGTCCCCTACCAGGGCCACCCCACCGTTGTAGAGGTTGAAGCTTTCCTGCTCGAGGTCTTCCCGTCGTTCGGGCTGGGCGTTCACCTGGATGGGATAGCCGGTGTTGGGGTTGAAGTAGCGGGCGTACTCGTCTACCCGGTTGTTGTAGATCGCACCGCTCAGGCTACCCTCCAGCCGCAGGTTGGTATTGAAGGCGTAGGAAGCGAATCCACCCACCTGGTTTTGGTAGAGCCGACTGATGATGTACGGCGCGTTGATCAGCTCGATCTGCTGGTCGTCGGCGTACTGCAAGGTATCCAGGAAGGGCTGAATCGTAGCAAAGTTGCGGAAGGGGATGCGGCTTAGGCTAAAGCCGTAGTTAACCCGTGTCTTTTTATTCAGCCAGGCCACGCTGCCGCCGAAATCGGTGATCTCCCCGTTCAGACTGAGGGAAGTCATGAGCTGGTTGTTGCCGAGAATGTCGCTGAAGAGTAGCTGCACGCCGCCGGCCAGTCCCGTAGTCGTACCGAACACCTGGTTCGTTCCCACGCCTGCACCGGCGCCACCACTGGCGTAGTCGAGCTTGAACTGGGGGCGGTAGGGTTGAGAAATGATCTCGTCGCTGGTGATCATGTCGTACTTGTCCATATTCGCCAGCAGCTCGTCTACCTGCAGGGTTGCACGTGGGTTGAGGCGCGGCAGCGTGGCCGGGCTCAGGTCGACGGAATCGGCGGGAACCTCCACGGCGGTCATGGCCTCCACCTGCGTACCGAAGAGCTTGTAGCCCTTCTGGTTGAAATAAGTGTAGACCAAGCGGTTGTTGCTGCGGTCCATAGACATCGCCGGGGCGTAGTGCGTGATGCCGGATACGCCGGTGATGAGGTCGGTCATGCGTTCGGCGACCCCGGTGGCGGGGTCGAAGCGGTAGATATTCCGGAATCCGTCCCGGTTGCTGAGGAAGTACAGCTTGCCATCCTGCCCCTCGATGGGGTTCAGGTTGTCGGCTCCGGGGAACACGTCGATCTCCCGGCTTTCGCGGCTCGCTACGTTTAGGGCGGCCAGGTTAAAGCGCAGGGCACCGTGGGGACGCTCTTTTAGCTGCATGCCCCGGGCGTCGGTGCTGTAATAGATCGTTGTTCCGTCGGCGGACCAGGAAGGATGGATCTCGCTGTAAATGTCGTTGGTCAGCTGCGTGACCCGGCCGCTGCGGACGTCGATGGAATAGAGGTCCGTCTGCCCCTGCTTCAGACCGGCCACGACGATGGAACGGCCGTCGGGCGACCAGCTGGGGAAGGTGAAGGCCGGCAGGTCCTTGGGCCGGATCTCGCGTTCCGACTTACCGGATTCGACGTCGGCGATGATGAGGACGTTCTGCCCCTTGCTCACGGCGGTGTAGGCGAATTGCTTGCTATCCGGGCTCCAGGTACCGCTGGTTTCGATATAGCTGATCTCGTCGATGTGGGTACCGACGGTCCGGGTACGGATCTTGCGGATCTGCTCGCCGGTCTTGGCATCGGCCAGGAACATGTCAATACTGAAGAGATCCTGCTCGGAGAGGTAGATCATGTACTTGCCATTGGGGCTGATCTCCGGGGCGATGTTGATCCGGCCGCCATTCTTTTCGCCACCGACCAGCAGATCGCCGACGAAGCGGTCCTCCTTGGCCTCACCGATCTGGTCGCCGTAGGTCTTGCGCAGGGCGTCCTCCCAGAGCTTGCTGAAGTCCTCGAAATCGTACCCCAGCACCATCTTAGTGGCGGGTTCCAACCCCCACTTAGCGGTGGCGCGGAAGTACGGATTGATGATGTCGTCGCCCTTCAACCCGGTGACGAACGACCAGAAAGCCTGACCGTAACGGTAGGGAAAGTACCGGCCGCTGCTTAAGTCCTTCAGGCTGGGTACGTCGTCGTTCAGCACGGCGTCGCGCATCCACATGGCGGTGAAGGGGTCTACGGAGCCGATGCTGAGGTACTCCGCCAGTCCTTCAACCATCCAGAGCGGGAGGTTACTGAGGTTGCGCAGGTTGGTGCTGTCGCCCCGAATCACCATATCGTACTGGAAGGCGTGCACGAGCTCGTGGCCGAGCACGTGGTGGGTCTGGGCGTTGGTATGCGCGACCGGTAAGACGACGCGGTTTTTAAAGGCCTCGGTCACCCCGCCGGTACCGGAGCCGATCTGGCCGCTGATGGCGTTGGTTTGCTGAAAATCCGCGTGGTTCGCGTAGATGATCATCGGGTTCTTGAAGTCGATGGTATCGTTCAGCACCAGTTGGTGGACGCGGTACCACTCCTCACTGTCGTTGAGAAAGTTTTTCAGCCACTCTTCGTTGTCGATGTAGGTGTACATCTCGAAGTGGGGCGACTGGTAGACGTCGTAGTCGAAATTCTCGTAGTTGGGCTTGTTCTGTCCGAAAGAGTTGAAGCCCTGTCCGAAGGAGGAGAATGGCACCGCGAGGAGCGCGAGGAGTAAAATTCTGTATATCGGTTTCATCTTATGCACTTAGTCTATTGGGAAGATCCTTCACGGAAATAACACCCGTAAGACGGTACCACCCCTAAGCCGTGCTTGTCGTCCAGACTTAAGAAAACGTTATTTTCGGGGGGACGGGGCGCCGGGGCGCGGGTGCGATGTCGCTGGATTTACCGAACAACTTTTGCTCTCGCGCTCCGGCGCCCAAACCGCCGTAAACGGCTTCGTGCGCATCTTACTGGAAGCGCGGGTAAACCAGCAGCTCATTCCTTGGTTGGTACCCCCAATGAGTGAGCATAATTTCGCATACCCCGACCGCTATCTTCCCATTGCCGAACACGGCATCATCGGAAATCTTCACACTACGGCCTTAGTAAGCGTGAACGGAAGTATCGACTTTCTATGCCTCCCGCGCTTCGATTCACCGACGGTTTTCGCTCGCATATTGGACGCGGACGTCGGCGGTTTTTTTGCCTTTGAATGCGTGGCGGAGGATACTCAGCATAAGCAGCTCTACCTACCGGGCACCAACATCCTGATCACCCGCTTCCTGAGTGAGAACGGTATCGCCGAACTCACTGACTTCATGCCGATTGTGAGTGAGGAGCGCGACTTCGCCATTTTCCGCCGGCTGAAGGGCGTTTACGGCCAGCACACTGTGCGCGTCAAGATCGCCCCCCGCTACAGCTACGGTAAGTCGGAATGCCTAATCGAGAAGAACCCGGACGGCCGGGGCTACCTCATCCACGATCCCAATGGGGAACAGCCTAGTATGCACCTCATCTGCGACGTGGAGATGGAGATTCACGACAGCGCACTGACGGCTACTATCGACCTCAACCGGGATGACAACCTGGATTTCATCCTCACCCTGAACGAAGGCAAGGATTTCGACCTGGACTGGATGGAATGCTTCACCGAATGCCGGCGCTACTGGAATGACTGGTCGGCAAAATGCAAGTATGACGGTTTCTGGAAGGAGGCCGTGCTGCGGTCGGCCCTTGCCCTAAAGCTCCTTACCTCCGCCCGCTACGGAAGTACGATTGCCGCGGCGACCTTCGGATTACCGGAAACAATGGGCGGTTCTCGGAACTGGGATTACCGCTTCACCTGGGTGCGCGACGCGGCGTTTACCATGTATGCGTTTTTACGACTGGGGTATACGAAGGAAGCGGAGCAGTTCATGGACTGGATCCGCGATAAATGCATGGATCACCTGCAGCTGATGTACGCCGTCGACGGGGAAACGGAACTCCACGAAATGGAACTCGACCACCTGGAGGGGTACCGCGGCAGCAAGCCCGTGCGCATCGGTAACGGCGCCCACGACCAGAAGCAGATGGACATCTACGGGGAGCTGATCGATACGATCTACCTCTACAACAAGGCCGGAGGAAGCATAACGCACCGCTTCTGGCAGTCTATCCGTAAGCTGGTCGATTACGTGGTGGCCCACTGGCAGGAGGAGGATCACGGCATCTGGGAGGTTCGCAGCGGCAAGGAACGTTTCCTGCACTCGGCCGTCTGCTGCTGGGTAGCGATCGACCGCGCGATGAAGATCGCCGAAGACCGCAGTCTACCCTGCCCCATGGGTGAATGGCGCAAGGTGCGCGATACCATCTACGAAGATATCTTCAACAACTTCTGGAACGAGGAAATGCAGGCCTACGTCCAGTTCAAGGGCAGCTCCACCCTGGATGCCAGCGCCCTGCTTATGCCGCTACTTCGCTTCGTGAGCAGCCAGGAGCCGCGGTGGCTAAAGACATTCAAAGCCATCGAGGAGAAGCTCTCCGCCGACGTGCTCATCTTCCGCTACAAACTCGAACACGGCGCCACCGACGGACTGGAAGGCGACGAGGGGGCCTTCGCCATTTGCTCTTTCTGGTACGTAGAGTGCCTGGCCCGCATCGGCGAACTGGACAAAGCCACGGTCGTCTTCGAAAAGATGCTCGGTTACGCCAATCACCTCGGCCTCATGAGCGAAGAGATCGGCCTGCACGGCGAACAACTGGGGAATTTTCCTCAGGCGTTTTCGCACCTTAGTTTGATCTCGGCTGCTTTCCAGATTAATAAAAAGCGTAGGTAGGTTTAGTCTGTTAGTCGGGTAGTCTTTTAGTGGCTTTCCGGGAATGACGGGGCTTTTCCTTCCTATTCGTTGCTACCTACCGATTTGGGAGTCTTTTAGTCGGGTAGTCTTTTAGTGGCTTTCCGGGAATGGCGGGGTTTTTCCTTGCTATTCGTTGCTGACTACCGAAGTGGGAGTCTGTTAGTCGGGTAGTCTTTTAGTGGCTTTTCGGGAATGGCGGGGTTTTTCCTTGCTATTCGTTGCTGACTACCGAAGTGGGAGTCTTTTAGTCGGGTAGTCTTTTAGTGGCTTTCCGGGAATGGCGGGGTTTTCCCTTGCTATTCGTTGCTGGCTACCGATTTGGGAGTCTTTTAGTCGGGTAGTCTTTTAGTGGCTTTCGGGGGATGATGTGGTTATCTCTTGCTATTCGTTGCTGATACTCGCCGGGGTGCTGTTGAATGCCAACCCTTTCGTCTTACCAGCCGGCGATTATGAAAGCGGGTTGGCCTGTCTACCAGGAGCGAAGCTCCGTCTACCAAGGCAGGGAGCGAAGCGATCCAGCCGTCTACCAGGAGCGAAGCTCCGTCTACCAAGGCCGGAAGCGAAGCGACCCGGCCGTCTACCAAGGGCGAAGCCCGTCTACCAAGGCAGGGAGCGAAGCGATCCAGCCGTCTACCAGGAGCGAAGCTCCGTCTACCAAGGCAGGGAGCGAAGCGATCCAGCCGTCTACCTACCTATACCCAGCAGCCTGCAGTTCGAAAAGCTCCGCATACCGCCCGCCCAGCGCCAGCAGCTCTTCATGGCTCCCCTCCTCCAGCAAGCCCCCGTACTCCAGGAATAGAATATGATCGGCCATCCGAACGGTAGAAAAGCGGTGGCTGATCAGCACGGCCGTCTTCCCTTCGATCAGGGCGGTGAAGCGTTGGAAGACCTCGTACTCCGCCCGGGCGTCGAGGGCACTGGTGGGCTCGTCCAGGATGAGCAACTGGGCATCCCGCATGTAGGCCCGGGCGAGGGCGATCTTTTGCCACTGTCCGCCGCTGAGGTCCACGGCTCCTGCGAACCGACGCCCGAGCAGCTGGTCGTACCCGCCGGCAAGGTCGTTGATAACCGCTTCGGCCAGGGACTTCCGGGCACTGTCCTGGATGCGCTCGGTGTTCTCCCCTTCCTCTACGCGGCCGACCACGATGTTTTCCCGGGCGGTGAGCTGGTAGCGGAAGAAGTCCTGGAAGATGACCCCGACGTTGTCGCGGAGGGTACTGAGCTCGTATTCCCGGAGGTCGCGGCCATCCAGCAGGATCCGGCCTTCGGTGGGTTCATACAGCCGGGCCAGTAGTTTGACCAAGGTGGTTTTACCGGCGCCATTCTCCCCTACCAGCGCCAGTTTCTGGCCGGCGGGCAGTTTGAAGGTCAGGTTGCGGATGGCGTAGGTGTCGCTGTTCGGGTACTTGAAGCTGACGTCCTGGAATTCCCAGCCGATCCGCAGTTGGGTGGGAAAGGGTATGGAACCGGGACGGTCCGCGATATTGGGCCGGATAGCGAAGAAGTCGAAGAGGTCCTGGAGATAGAGGGCGTTCTCGCCGATGGTGGAAAAGCGGGAGAGCACCGTTTGTAGCCCCTGCTGCATCTGTCGGAAGGCTCCCGAGAGGAAGGTGAGCGAGCCCACGGTGATCACCCCATTGATAGTCTGGAAGATGATCAGCACGTAGGCGCCGTAGTAGGTCAATGCACTCACGGCGCTGAAGAAGGCGCCCCAGCTGGCACGCTTGATGCTCAGTTTGCGGTTTACGTGGTAGTACTGCATTGACAGTTTGTGGAAGCGGGTGGTGATGAAGTCGGCCAACCCGAATATCTTCACTTCCTTCGCGGTCACGTCGCTGGCACCGAGGTACCGCAGGTAGTCGAGTTCCCGCCGCTCGGGCGTCCAGCTGCGGGTCAGGCTATAGACCTGTTGGTTAAAGTAATTCTCCTGGATAAAGCTCGGGATCACCGCCACGACCAGCAACACGATCAGCCACGGATTGAAGGCGGCTACGCTGACGCCCAGGACCACCAGGGTAACGGTGCTCTGAAACTGGGCCAGCAGTTGGGAAATCAGCGTAGACCGGCTGGTAGTCTGCCGCCGCGCCCGCTCCATCTTGTCGTAGAATTCAGCATCCTCGAAGTGGTAGAGGTCCAGCGTAGCCGCGTGGCGCATCAGATCGACGCTGGTTTGGTTCGTGTAGAGATCGGCAAGTAAGCTATCCACCAGGTTGATGCCCCGATTCAATAAATCGGACGCCAGGAACAGCGCCAACTCCAGCGCCACCAGCTCCCAGAGGTAGGTCGTATCGCCACCGGCATCCAGGATCCGGATCACCTCATCGATGATCAGCTTACCAACGTATAGTTTGGCGGCCGGCAGGGCAGATTGTACCAAACGCAGCAGCACGTTGGTGACCGTGAGGGACGGACTCGTCCGGTAGATCAGGCGAAAAAAGGGCGGCAGGTTGCGGAGGGCGGAAAGCTGATCGCGCCAGGAGGTTTCCGCGTCGTCCTGTTGGCCGCGGGATCGGGAAGAAGGCATGCGGCAGTAACAGTTGGTCGGGAGCGGTAGTTGCTTCGGAGGATACTGCCATTATGACAGACATTCTACGGCCTGACACATCGGATGTGTCAGGCCGTAGCAATACTTCCCGCCATGAGCTCCGTACTCTCCTTAGTCGTCCTGCCGCTTAAAATCACCCCGCTTCCACCCGTCGAAGAATTGCTTCCAGGCTATGGGACTAAAGATGTTCATCGGGGGCCGCTGACCGATGTAGTAGGTCTGCCGGGCCTGTTGCCGGAGGTAGTAGCTGCTGTTCTCGGCACCGCTGCGGGGTACGGTTTCCTGGAGTCGCTCCAGCTTATCGGCACTCAGGTTTTCGGTGGCCCGGGACTGCAGTTCCGGGGTAACGTCCATGGCCAGGAACTCCAGCTTGAAATGGTCGCGGCTCGGCCAGGGAAATACCACCGCTTCGGGCAGGTCGATGGCGTTGTAGGTCATTAACTGCACTAAGCTGTACTTATCATCCTCCAGCTCCGGGTCGATTACGAATTCCACGTCGTCGTAGCCCAGGGCGCTGAAGAGGATCGTATCTCCCTTGTGCGCCACGATGCTGAAAAAGCCCTCCAGGTTGGCGTAGGTGCCACGACCGTCGTTTTTGATGAGAACGGTAGCGTAGGGAACCGGTTGCAGCTGACTGGTCGTTCCGTCGAGGACCATACCGGAAAATTGCACTAGTGGATCACCGTACTGGTCGACGAGCTGGGCACGGGCCACAGTGCCAAAGCCAAAACAGAGCAAAAACAGGAACAGGTATTTCATAGTCGACGGGGAACGTAATCGGTTAAAAGACGCCGCGGCGGCTCTGGCGGTTGGCCGCCCCGCTCTTCGTTAACGATTATTTAGGGCGGTGGGTTGTCGGGCGGACACATCCCGTTCCTTACGCCTCCTCCAGCGCCAGTTTCAGCACGTCTAGCATGTTTTCTACGTAGTGGATCGCTACCCCCTTCAGATAACGGGCTTCCACTTCGCGTACGTGCCGTTCGTTAGACTGGCTCAGGATGATCTCCTTCATGCCGGCCCGGCGCGCGGCAAGTAGCTTTTCCTTGATTCCGCCTACCGGCAGCACGCGGCCCCGGAGGGTAATCTCTCCCGACATGGCAAGGTAGGGCCGGACGGGCCGTCCCGTATAGGCGCTCGCCATCGCCGTAAGCATGGTTATGCCGGCACTTGGTCCGTCCTTCGGGGTTGCTCCCTCGGGGACGTGCACGTGGATATCCTGGGATTTAAATGCCTCCTGGTCGATACCGATCTCCTCGGCCTTGGCCCGCAGGTAAGACCGGGCGGTGGTGGCACTCTCCTTCATGACGCTGCCCAGGTTGCCGGTTTGTAACAGGTTCCCCTTTCCGGGGCTCAGACTGGCTTCCACGAAGAGGATCTCCCCGCCCACCTGCGTCCAGGCCATGCCGATCGCGATGCCCGGCTGGCGGCCCACCCGGTAGGGCTCCCTTTCGAAAATGCGGGGGCCGGACACCGTTTCCAAATCGTCCTTACCGATGGTCACCTGCTCGGCATCCTCCATGGCGACCTGCTTGGCGGCGTGCCGCATCAGGCCGGCAATCTGGCGATCCAGGGAGCGCACGCCGCTTTCCCGCGTATAGCCCTCGATCACTTCCCGCAAAGTGGCGGTCGGCACTTTGACTTGCTTAGCCTTCAACCCGTGGGCGCTGCGTTGCTTGGGCAGCAGGTGGCGACGACCGATCTCCAGCTTTTCCTCGGTGCTGTAGCCGCTGAGCCGGATGATCTCCATCCGGTCGCGTAGGGCCGGCTGTACGTTCTGAAGGCTGTTCGCCGTGGCGATGAACAGTACCTTGCTCAGGTCCACGTCCAGGTCCAGATAGTTGTCGTGGAAGGTGGTATTCTGTTCCGGGTCCAGCACTTCGAGCAGGGCGGAGGAGGGGTCGCCTCGGTGGCTCTGCCCGATCTTATCGATCTCGTCCAGGATAAATACCGGATTGGCGCTGCCCACCTTGCGCAGGGATTGAACGATGCGCCCGGGCATGGCACCGATGTAGGTTTTGCGGTGCCCGCGGATCTCACTCTCGTCGTGGAGGCCGCCGAGGCTGATGCGGGCAAACTTGCGGCCGAGCGCTTGCGCGATGCTCTTACCCAGGCTGGTCTTCCCCACCCCGGGAGGGCCCAGCAGCAAGATGATCGGTGCCTTCATGTCGCCCTTCAGCTTCAGCACCGCCAAGTGGCCCAGAATGCGATCCTTCACCTTCTCCAGCCCGTAGTGATCGTCGTCGAGGGTCTTGGCAACCGATTTCAGGTCGAAATTATCCTCGGTGTAGTCCTGCCAGGGAAGATCGAGGAGCATCTCCAGATAGGACAACTGGACGCTGAATTCGGCGACCTGCGGATTCATGCGCTTGAGCCGGACAATCTCCCGATCAAAGGTTTTGGCTACCTCTTCAGGCCACTTTTTCTTCTCCGCCCGGGCTTCCATTTCCTCGATCTGCTGCTCGTTGGGATTCTCACCGAGCTCGTCCTGGATCGCCTTGATCTGCTGGTTGAGGAAATACTGCCGTTGTTGCTGCTCGATGTCGCCGCGGGTCTTGTTTTCGATCTGGTCGCGCAGTTCCAAAATGTGTAGTTCCCGACGGAGTTCGTTCAGCACACCTTCCGCCTTGGTAGCAAGGTCGTTGGTTTCCAACAGCCGCTGCTTGACCTCGATCTCGCCGTTCAAGTTGCTGGCAATAAAATTCAGCAGCTGGCTGGGCCGCTTGATGTTATCCAGCATGACCCGGGCCTCGGTCGGGATGTTGGGACTGAGCTCCACCGCCCGCACCGCCTTGTCGCGGATGCTGTCCATGGTCGCTTGGAAGGTCATTTCCTCCCCGGTTTTTTCGTACTCCAGGGGCACGATATCGCCGGCCATAAAGGGGGTCTCCTGGGTCACCGAAGTACGACGCACCCGCTGTCCGCCCCGCAGGACGGCGGTGAGGCTGCCATCCGGCATCCGCAGCATTTTCAGAATACGCGCCAGGGTTCCTACCTCGTAGAGGTCCTTCACCTCGGGCTCCTCGATGTCCTGGTCGCGCTGGGAGAAGACCGCTACGAGCCGGTTGCCCTGCTGAGCGTGGTTGACGGCGTTAATGGAGCGATCGCGGCCGATGTTAATGGGCGTGACGATCGTCGGGAACAGCACGGCGTTCTTGAGGGCCAGAATGGGGATCGGACTGGGAGTGTTGCCGTCGACCCGCTCTTCGTCACCGTCTTCCAGACCGATGAAGGGAAGCATTTCCTGGTCGTCGTCGAATGCGCGGTTATCCATTTTAATTTTAATCTTCGGTCGGGTCACGGGCTGGGGTTGGAGGGCGAACTTCCAAAGTACAAAGGTACGGAAGGATTGGAGAGCGTGTATGGCGCCGGAGCGCAGGTGGAAAGGTGCAACGATCGTGCCGGACTCCACCGACTGCCACTTTTACCTCTTCTACCCCATATCCCCGAACGGGTCGTCGTCGGAACGCCAGGCGAAAAGCGGATCCCAAGCCGAAGTATCCAGACCCGCGGCATCCTCCAGGCGATCCCTCCAGGCGTCTACCGGTAGGTTCGGTTCCAGAATCCGGGTAAGGTCCAGCCGTTCCAATGCCCGCATCTTGCAAAGCTGCTCGTCGAAGGGACGGGGCTCCGGTAAGCTCAGAAATGGCGTACGGGCGGCCCCGACTTCCATCATGGTGTTCGTCCCGCCGCTCCCGACCACCACGTCGGCCGCCCGCAGGTACGGAAACGTATCGCGGACCAATCCGACGAACTGCAGGTTGTCCGGGCCATCGGTAGCGGCCTCCACCTTCCCGACGAGGAGAAAGGTCCATTCCGGACAGGCCCGCGCGATAGCTCCCCAGTGACCCGGCTCCCGCGCTCCGCCGCCCGAACCATTGATCACGGTGACCACTTTCGCGTCCCGCTCCAGCTTAAGCTGTTCGCGACAGACAGCCTTAGATTCCGTTCGGTGATCGTAGCGGCTGAACGCACCCAGATACCGGGTTTTCCGGCGGATCCACGCCGGCGTATGGGCGTCTTCCAAGTGCGGGGAAAAGGGTGCCAGCAGCCGGTCGGCCAGGCGGAAGGCGGCAACGTGGGCGGGATCGTCGCGATGCCCGTGCAAGCGTACGAGAGCGGTACGCACCCCGCACAGGCGAACGAGGAGGAGCACTTCGACCGAAAGGTCGACCACGAAAAGGGCCGGTCGGTGATTGGCGACCCAGGTAGCCATTCGTGCCATACGCTGCTGCAGGCCGGGAAGATCCACCGGCGCGTAGTGAAAGATTTCCTCCTGCAGGAGATCGGCGGCGGGATCCCGGTCGGGAGCGCTGTCCGGCGGCAGGTAGTGAACGGTGCCACGCTGCCAGTCGGCAAACCGCTGCGGCGCGGAGGTAAACACGTGAACCGGGACGTCTGGAGCGAATCGCTCCGCCAGCAATCTGGTACGATTGGCGTGGCCGCTACCGTGGTGGTGTACGTAAAAGGCTACGGGTCTAGGCGACACTGATGCTGGGAGGATGGAGCACGGCCTCACGGGTCTTGCCGGAGTTAGGAGCCAGTTTTTGGTAGAGGGCTTGGTAGTCGTCGATCATGCGGTCGATTCCGAAGTGCCGCTCGGCGTACTGCCGGCAGTAAGCCCGGTCGAGGCCGGCAGCTTGGGGAATGGCGGAAGCCATGGCTGCCGCGTCCCCCTTTGGTACGATCACGCCGCAGCCGGTACCGACGATCTCCCGGGCCGCACCGCTGTCGAAGGAGACGATCGGCGTTCCGCAGGCGAGTAGTTCGGCGAGCACCAATCCGAAGGGTTCTTCCCAGACGGAAGTAAATAGCCCCACTGCGCTGTTGCCCGCTTCGCGACAGATGCCGGCGTGGTCGAGATGGCCGACGTACTCGATGCGGTCGTCGAGCTCCGGGGCGATGCAGCGGTCGAAATAGGCGTGGTCGTAGATCGATCCCGCCAGCCGCAAGCGGTAGCCGGCTAATTTAGCCGCCCGGATCGCGTGGTGTGGACCCTTTTCCGGACAGAAGCGACCGAACCAGAAGGCGGTTCCTTCCCTACCCCGCCGGGAAAATGCCCACCGATCGACCTGAATGCCGTTCAGCACCACCCGGCAGTGCGTAATGTCTTCCGTCCACTGCCGCGCGATGCTTTCACTAACGGCTACGAACTGGTTGCCGAGGTAGGGCCGGGCGAGGATGACGCCGCTACGCAAGGAAGCAAATGGCGGACAGTGCAGGGTGGTAACCATCGGGCAGCCCAGGGTATGGGCTAGGGAGAGGGGCAGGAAATGCAGGCAGTTGTTGTGCACGACGTCAAAATCGCTCCGCTGAATGACCTGCAGTACTTCCATGTAGGCGTGGAACTTGTTGACGAACTCCAGTCCGAAGCCCGGCTCTCCGTCAAACAGGTCCACGCCCGGTGTCGGCGTGATCGCGTCCAGGGTAGGTTGCACGATTTGGAATCGGTGGTCCGACTCCCGTAAGGCGAAAAGCGTGACGTCGTGCCCCCGGCGCATCAACGCCTCGGTGAGGCAATGGGTGTGCATTTCCAACCCGCCGTGGAAGGGTTCCGCGATCGGAAATTTCAGGTGGGCGATGATGGCAATCTTCATAAACGCAGGGCTAAAGGTTTTCTGCCATATGAGAAATAGGGCAGGTACCGGTCTAACCTAAACTTTTCCATCCTGGTTTTGAAAAACCGGGATAGGTTTTCCACATCGAGCCGAAGCGGGTCCTCGTCGATAAATTACCCGGCAAGTAATCCTTTCCCCCGCCCCAGCAGTTAGAACAAGAAATTTCATTCATGGTCTCTGTCTTCCCCTTATCGCAACCCAATATGTTAGGCTTTACCCTCGACGGGGAGGTGGACGAAGAGGGGATGCGCAAGTTGTTGATGGCCATCGAAGCCAAAGTGGTCACCCACGGGCGTATCCGGCTCCTCGGCAACATCAAAAACGTCAGTGGTTTCGCTAATTACCAATCATTCTGGGACACCATCAAAGGAAAGCGAGACCTGCTCGATAGGATCGAGAAATACGCAGTGCTAACCGACCATGGCTGGCTTTCCGCCATCACCGGGGGTATTGACTATTTCACCACCCGCATGGAGGTAAAAACCTTTAAACTCAGTGAGGGGGAACTGGCCCACCAGTGGCTCCAGGGCGACCGCGAAGCGCCAGCCACCGCAGCGGCCGTAAAGGAGATCGATCTCGGTGACGAGCGCCTGCTGGGCCTGGCGATCGTGGGCCAGCTCTACCCGGCCGATTACGACCGGATCAACGTCCTCATCGGTGAAAAAGTAAAACACTACGGCAAGGCGCGCATCCTCCTGGAAGTGATCGGCACCGATGGCATCAAGGCTCGCAAACCCTGGGAAGACCTGAAGGCGAGCCTGAAGTTCTATAAAGACATCGAACGGGTGGCCATCATCGGCGACCAGTCGTGGCTCAAAACCAGCGTAAAGCTTAGCGACCTACTTACCCCCGGACTGGAACTCGCGGCCTTTTCTTCCATCGAGCGGAAGCGGGCCATTGCCTGGCTGGACTGAATTATGCGGTAGTGTCGGGCCGCCCGGGGTGGGAGTTTGGTACGGTAGTACCGTACCGCTCCGTCGTTAGAATGGCAACTACTTACTCCGTGGGCGAATGATCAACCGCAAGCTCTGGTTGTAATTGATGTAGTTATATAGCCAGTTCAGGAAAACGAAGAGCTTATTGCGGGTACCGAGAATGGCAAAGAGGTGTACGAATAACCACACCAGCCAGGCCATGACGCCGCCGAAGTGGAATTCCGGCTTGGGGATATCCACCACGGCGCGGCCCCTTCCGATGGTAGCCATGCTCCCTTTGTCGTGGTAGTGAAAGGGTTCCCAACTTTCTCCGCGGGCGTGGCGGTAGCGCAAGTTTTTCGCGAGGTGTTCTCCCATCTGTATGGCCACTTGCGCCACTTGGGGGTGCCCCTTGGGAAAGTCCGGCTCTTCCATATAAGCCACGTCGCCGATCGCATAGATGCCATCCATGCCCCTGACGCGGTGGAAGCGGTCGACGGCCAGGCGGTTGCCGTAGGTGATCGTGTCCGGAGGTAAGCCCGGCAGCGGCATTCCTTTAATTCCCGCGGCCCAGATGACCTTTTGGGAGGCAATGGTCCTGCCGTCGTCCAGGGAGACCAACCGGCCGTCGAAAGCCGTGACGCGACTGTTGAGGATCACCTTCACGCCCAGTTCTTCCAGGTATTTGAGTGCTTTCTCGCTGCTGTTCGCGCTCATGCCCTTGAGAATGACGTCTCCCGACTGGATCAGGTAGATGTCAAACTCCTCCTCCACGTGCAGTTCGGGATAATCCTTTGGCAATACGTGGGTCTTCATTTCCGCCAGGGAGCCGGCCAGTTCGACGCCGGTAGCCCCTCCGCCTACGATAACAACATCCACGAGTTCCTGGCGGTCGTCATAGCCAGGAGTGGTCAGCGCGTCTTCGTAGTCGTCCAGGATGGCATTCCGCAGCTGGAGGGCCTCGACCACCGACTTCATAGGCAGGGTCTGCCGCTCCAGTTCCTCGTTGCCGTAATAATTGGTATCCGCCCCGGTCGCGATGATGAGGTGATCGTAGTTACAGTGGCCCAACGGGGTCTGTAGCTGCTTAGCCACGGGATCGACGTGGGTGACTTCCGCCATTCGGATGAAGATGTTGTCCCTACCCTGGAACAACTTACGGAAGGGAAAAACGATGCTGCTCGGCTCCAATCCGGCCATGGCCACCTGGTAGAACAGCGGCTGGAACTGGTGGTAATTGTTGCGGTCGATGAGCACCACCTGGTACTCGGCCTTGACCAGTTTACGGGCCATCTGCAGCCCCCCGAACCCGCCACCGACGATGACGATGCGTTCCAGCGGACTTTCGGGGATGTTGATCTTGGTAGTAGGATCCATATGCTGGCAGTAAGCCCCCAGACGGGGAGAAGGTTCGCAGGTCGGGGGAAGCGACAGCGGGCGACCGAGTTAAGAAACGACTAAATCGATTTATTTCATTTTTGCGCTTCCGTGTTTTGTGTATATTGCTCCACCAATACACTGATCATGCAGAAGAAAATTATACCCAGTAATCGTCGGCAATTCCTGCGCACCGCCGCTGGAGCGGCTGCGGCCTTTACCATCGTTCCCCGCCACGTCCTGGGTGGAAAAGGCTTCCAGGCGCCTTCCGACACGGTCAACATCGCCGCCATCGGTGCCGGCGGAAAGGCAACCGGGACGCTGCGAAACCTGATGAGCGAAAACGTCGTGGCGCTGTGTGACGTACACGACTCGAGCGCCGCCGATACCAGAGCACGGTTCCCGGACGCTTCCTACGACCGGGATTTCCGCGTCATGCTCGAGAAATACGGGAAGGATATTGACGCCGTGGTCGTTACCACTCCCGACCATATGCACGCTACCGCCGGTCTCGCGGCCATGGAAATTGGTAAGCACGTCTACATCGAGAAACCCCTCGCACGGACCATCGCGGAGGTACGGATGCTCACCGAGATGGCCAAACGCAAACCGGAGCTCATCACCCAGATGGGCAACCAGGGCGCCAGCGGCAACGGCATCCGCCGCACCCAGGAACTCGTCGAGTCCGGGCTCATCGGCGACGTTCATACCGTGTATGCCTGGACCAACCGCCCCATCTGGCCCCAGGGCGGCAAATTGCCCCAGGGTACCGACCCCATTCCCGCTGATTTCGACTGGAACCTCTGGCTCGGTATCGCCGAGATGCGGCCCCACAACTCCGCTTACTATCCATTCGCGTGGCGGGGATACTGGGATTTCGGTACCGGAGCTCTCGGCGACATGGGTTGCCACATCCTCGACACCCCCTTCTACATTCTGGAACTGGGCTACCCCGTAAGCGCAGAGGCCAGCGTGGTACAGGTATTTAGTCAAAACTGGAATCCGGACTATACTCCCGAAACCTGCCCCCCCGCCGCCAAAATTCACGTGAAGTTCCCCCAGCGCGGCGAGCGCCCGCCCGTCGAACTTATCTGGACCGACGGCGGCATCCTACCCGGACGCCCCGAAGAACTCGGAGTCGACGAACCGATGGGCGGCAGCGATGGCGGTTTCCTGATGGTCGGCGACAAGGGTAAACTGATGGCCGACACCTACGGTCAAAATCCCCGCCTGCTGCCCACCAGCCGCATGGAGGACATCAACGTGCCCGAAACGCTGGCCCGGGTCGAGACATCCCACGAAATGGACTGGATCAACGGCATCAAGGAAGGCTACCAACCCAGCAGTCACCTCGGCAAGGCCGGCCCGCTGACGGAAACCATCCTGATGGGTAACCTCGCCGTACGGGGCTACGAATACCGCTTTCCAAAGCTCAACGGCGAGGAAGGTGAATTCGAACTGCGCGGCCGTACGCGCCTGCTTTGGGACGGTGAAAACATGCGGGTGACGAACGTGGAAGACATGAACCGCTTCGTCGGCCCCGGAGAGCTACGGAACTTTTAGTATCCGTTCCCGATCGACCATTTCCCCCGCTCCGTGTTCCCGGCATCAATCTCGGTCAGATGCTCAAGGAAGGTGGAGCGGGGAATCGATTCCGCCCCGAGACTCAATAGGTGATTCGTTTCTTGCTGGCAATCGATCAGCCGGTAACCGTGGTCGCTGAGCCGCCGAACCAGGCTTATAAAGCCGAACTTGCTAGCATTCGGCCGGGTAAAAAACATACTTTCCCCGAAAAATACTTTCCCGAGGGAAAGGCCGTATAGCCCACCAACCAAGTCGCTTCCTTCGTAGACCTCGACGCTGTGGGCTATACCAAGCTGGTGGAGCCCTACGTAGCCTTCGATGAGTTCGTCGGTGATCCAGCTCCCCCACTGCCCGGGCCGGTAGAGGCCGCGGCAGGATTCCATGACCTCGCGGAATCGCTGATCGTAGGTGACGTGGTATTTTTCCTGGTTAAAATAGGGCCGCATACTCTTGCTGACGCGGAGCTTATCGGGGTACAGCACGCAGCGCGGGTCCGGATGCCACCAAAGGATGGGTTCTCCCTCGGCGAACCAGGGAAAGAATCCTAATCGATAAGCGTTGAAGAGCCGTTCCGGACTCAGGTCACCCCCGAAGCAGGCAGGTCCGTCCCCATTCGTTCGCTGAGGGTCGGGGAATAATTCCGGAAACCGGGGGTCGAGACGGTACAGGGGCATTCATTATCCTTTGCCCTCGATCACGGCACTCAGGCCCCGATCGCAGAGCGCTTCCTTTTTGGGGCGAAGTTCGTTGAAGGCGGCGGACTTTACGGTTGCCCTACCCTTCAGGTGAATCATCAAGGCAAGCTGCTCGGATTGCTCGGCGGTGTGGCCGAGTATCTCGACGAAGCTTTGCATAACCCAATCGAAGGTATTATGGTCGTCGTTGAATACGATCAGATCGGCGGGTTCGCCGGTGCCAACGTCAATGTCTTCCTCCAAAAGGACATCCTCCTGACCAGATGCATATATACTCATAAGTTCACGCACTAAATTCGATAAAAAAACTACTGCAGATGGGCCAAAGTTTCCTGGATCGCGGAATAATCCGGTTGGTCCCCGGCGGAAGCAAGCACCTCCGTATAGCGAACGATTCCCTCCCCATCGATAATAAAAGCTGCTCGCTTGCTGACGCCCTGCATCTCCATAACGAAGCGCTCGTAGAGGACTCCGTACTGCCGACTCACTTCCTTATTGAAATCGCTGAGTAGGGCGAAATTCAGTCCCTCCGCCTCCTTAAAGCGCGCCAGGGTAAACGGGCTGTCCACACTGATAGCTACGACGGCCGCATCCAGTTTATTGTAGGCTTCGAGGGTGTCGCGCATCGTACACATCTCTTCAGTGCAAACGCCGGTGAAGGCAAGCGGGAAGAAAAGCAGGACGAGATTTTGCCCGCGGTAATCAGTCAAACTGACCGCTTGCTGGGTGTCGCTGAACAGCGTAAATAGCGGTGCTTTGTCGCCGGATTTCAAATTCATTTAGGTGGCTTTTGGTAGGTATAAATTTAAGACAAGGGGTCGGCGCTAATGTTTACCGCTCGCCGCGTTCCGGGGCAGACTCATTTGTAATCCGCCCAAGCCGGTTATTTCGGCCGGAGGCCACCCCGCCATCGACGGTAAAATTGGTTCCTTCCTCCCGTTTGCTTTTCCCCGGCGGAAAAGCGGTGCGATAAACCTCGGCGACTTGCTAATTCCGGGCCGGGCCGCGAAAGCTTGCTATTATTGCATACCCATTCGTTGACACCACCATCTTTACCACGGAGGATCGGTCGATCGAGGTAACTATTTCGCCCCAAAGGCTTCGCACCTACCAGTAGCGAAGCGATTAAACCCTACTGTCATGAACTACCTGGAACTACGGGAAGCCATGGACCACGATAGCAACGACCTGAAGCAATTCGCGAAAGTGCTCGAGCGGGAACTATCCACCGCGATCGATCAATTGGCTACCGCGCTTTCCCGGGAGGATGCGCAGCAGGTAGCGGACCTAAAGCACAAACTAAAGACCAGCCTCCACTTGGTGGACGCAACTTCCATCCGCGACGAACTAACCGCTATAACGGAAGATTTGCGCCACCGTCGGCCGATTTCCCCGTCGCGCAAATCCAGGCTATTGGAGATGATGCGCCAATTGGTCCAGGCGCTGAGCCGCGAGAAATGGTAAATTAAATATCCTTGCCCCGCATGGCGGCTGCTACGTTCCGATCCAGGGCCTCGTGTGCCAGCGGAGCGGTAAATTCATTCAGTGCCTCCAGCCTCCGGTTAATCTCGTCCTTGTCGCTACCATCGATACTTTTCGCCAGTGCTTCGACGTAGGTGGTAATGTCGGTAACCTGCTGTTCGGTGAGCCAGCTTTCGTTCTGTCGCAGGAACTTCCGGGCGCTCAGCAAGACGTTGTTCGCCTCCGTTTTGGCTTCTACCAATCCCCGGGTCACCATATCGGCTTCGGCGTTCTGCAGGCTATCCAGCAGCATCATGGCCATTTCTTCCTCCGATATCCCGTACTGCGATTTGATCGTCACGCTCTGCTCGGTACCGCTACGGTTCTCGATCGCCTTAACCCGTAGAATACCGTCTGCGTCGAGGTAGAACTGAATTTCGATCTGGGGGATGCCGGCGGGCATCGGGGGGATGTTTTCCAGTACGAACTCGCCAAGTTTCCGGTTATCGGCTACCATGTCGCGTTCTCCTTGGTACACGGCCACCTTCAGTTTTACCTGGCCGTCCACGCTGGTGGTATACTTCCGGCCCACCTTGGTCGGCACTTTGGCGTTGCGGGGAATGATCGGGTCCATCAATCCACCGACGGTTTCAATGCCGAGGCTCAGCGGCGTGATGTCTAGCAGCAGGACGTCTTTTTGGTTACCGGCCAGCACGTCGGCCTGGATCGCGGCACCGAGAGCCACGACCTGATCCGGGTCCAGGCTGTCGTTTACTTCCCGCTGGAAGAAGCTGGCTACTTCTTGCCGGACAAGGGGTACGCGGGTGCTCCCCCCCACCATGATAACGTGGTCGATCGCTTCCTTTTCCAGCTTCGCATCCTTCAGGGCGCGGGCGCAGGAGCTAAGGGTACGTTCAACGAGTGGTGCCCACTGGTTTTCCGCTTCGGTGCGCGTCAGTTCCAGTTGACGCCCCCCATAATCGGCGGTGAAATGCGTTTCCCGCCCGAGGTGCTTTTTGGCGCGTTCCGCGAGCAGCCTGAGTTCTCCGCGTTGCGCTGCGGTATGCAGTTCCAGATTGTACCTATCGCGCCACAGATCCACGATGGCCTGATCGAAATCGTCACCTCCGAGGTAGGTATCCCCGTTGGTGGAGAGCACCTCGAAAATCCCTTGTTCGATACGCAGGATGGACACGTCGAAGGTGCCGCCGCCGAGATCGTAGACCGCAATCGTGCGGCCCTCGTCTTCCTCCGTCAGGCCGATGCCGTAGGCGAGACTGCTAGCGGTCGGTTCGTTGACGATTCGCAATACGTCCAGTCCGGCGAGTTTCCCGGCATCGCGGGTTGCCTGGCGCTGGGCATCGTTGAAGTAGGCCGGCACGGTGATGACCGCCCGGCTGACCTGCGTACCCAATTCCGCTTCGATCCGGCTTTTGAGGGCCTTCAGGATCTGGGCGGAAAGCTCGATCGGGCTGTAGTAGCGATCGTTCCCTTCTGTATCGGGCACGGCGACTTTGACCAGTCGATCCTCGTCTTCGTCGATAATCCGGTACCCGAAGCGATGCTTTACCCCAGCCAGGTCGCGGTAGGATTTGCCGAGCAGGCGCTTGACGCTGTAGATGGTCCTTTCGGGTTCCGCGAGTAACTGCTCCCGCGCCCCGTCGCCCACCAGCGTTGTCCCGTCCGGTTTAAAGTGAACGATACTCGGCACCAGCACGCTCTTTCCGTCCGGTCCGGACACGGCTTCCGCCTTGCCGTTCCGCACGATGGCTACTAGACTGTTGGTCGTGCCCAAGTCGATGCCGACAATGGTCTCGCCCCTGGTTTTTACGACGTCGTCTTCCTTTACTTTTCCTGCTTGGAGGTCAATACTATACTTTGCCATAGTGGGTATACACCGAAGCGGCGGGGCTGGTTTGGCGCTTCGGTGGACGATGTGACTCACCCCCCGGTCGAAAAAAGTGCGTAATGCGGTGGCATCCGATTTATTTCGGTGCAAACGCCCACTACCCTATGCTCACCTCCGTCCGGACCGCTTTCGCGGAAGCCTTCCAGAACCTACGCAACAATTTCTTCCAGACCTTCCTCTCCGTGCTCGGCATCATCATCGGCGTGGCGGCGCTGGTAGCCATGCTGGCGATCATTGACGGACTGGAAAAGTTGGCCCGCGAAGGCATTGCCGCCAACTCAAGTATGGAATCGGTGCTGGTCCGCGCCAGAACGAGTCGGCGGATAGACGGCGTAGTGGTTCCGATGCGGGAAACCGCCGACTTACGCCGGGACCTCATCGATAGTATGCTCCTCGCTATGCCCTACCCGGCGGCCGGACAAAGTTACCTGGCGGGGGCGACAATGGTGCAACGGCTCGACACCTCCGAAGCCCTGGCGGTGCGGTATACGGCGGCGTCCCTCCCCTTCGCCGAAGAGGCACCCACACCCACCTACGGCCGCCAACTCGAAGCAGCGGACGATCGGCCGTCGGGGGGGTCGGTGGTCATCAACCATGTGCTCGCCCGCCGGCTCGTTACCGGAAGCGATTCCTTGTCCGCGGCACTCGGACAATCAATCGGCATCCTCGGCGGCGAAGTCGAGGTGGTGGGCATTTACCCCGCGGAGGCGGGCGACGAGCGGATGGAGGCCATCCTACCCCTCCGCGTGGTGGAAAATTTACCGGAGCAGCAGACTTCCCCGTTGCTCGCCATCGTGAATTTCGACCGCGTGGAAGACATCGCGCCCGGTCGCGATTTCATGCTGGAGTGGCTCGGTGAACGCTTTGCCCACATCGAGGACCCGGTGGAAGCGGTGGCCAATCTGGACCTGGTGAAACAACTGGAACTTGGCTTTACGGTATTCCGGCTCGTCATGAGCTTCCTGATCGGGATCGCCGTGGTGGTTGGCGGCGTGGGGGTCATGAACGTGTTACTCATGTCGATCACGGAGCGGACCCCGGAGATCGGCATCCGGAAAGCGGTGGGGGCTGATCCCCGCCGTATCCTCGCCCAGTTCCTGTCGGAAAGCGTCGCCATCTCCACGTTGGGTAGCCTGATCGGACTGGCGGTCGGTTCCCTGGCTGCGGTTGCCATTGCCGCCGTCATTTCCCTGTGGTTGGAAACCGACTTTGAGGCGGTGTTCAGGTTGCGTACCCTGGCGATTGTGTTCGGGGTGGCGGTGGTCACCGGCATCGTTTTCGGCACTTACCCCGCCCGCCGGGCGGCCCGCCTGGATCCGGTAGCGGCGATTCATCGGAGCTGATGGTGTGGCTACCGGAACGTTCCGGTAGCGAGCGAACCCCGGCTAGAGTGGGTGCACCGGAAAGCTTGTGCCCCATTCCGCGAACATCCGATTGCTCCGCCGGATTGAACAGCAGCGCGTACCTTTCGCCGTTCACCATCCTGTGTATATTGTCGTTAAAACCCGCAATATGTTAGTAACCATTAATCCAGACAATCCCCAGCCTCGCCTCATCAAGCAAATGATCGACATTCTCGAGGAGGGCGGCGTGATCATCTACCCCACCGACACCGTCTACGGTATTGGCTGTGACATCACCAACAAGAATGCGGTGGAGCGCGTGGCGCAAATTCGCGGTATCGACCCGAACAAGGCCATGTTCAGCTTTATCTGTCAGGATATCAGCCAGGTTACCGAGTACTCCGCCACGATCAACAACGACATCTTCCGGGTGATGAAACATAACCTTCCCGGCCCCTTCACCTTTATTCTGAAATCCAATAACCGGACTCCAAAGGTGTTGAAAAACCGCAAGGAAACCATCGGCGTCCGCATCATCGATAACAATATTGTTGACGCCCTGGTACGCGGCCTCGGTCGGCCCATCCTCACCGCCAGCGTCAAACACATCGACGACGTAGTGGAATACTACACGGATCCCCGCGACATTCACGAAGTGTACGGAAAGCGAGTGGACGCGGTGATCGACGGGGGCATCGGCGGCAACGAGGCCAGCACGATCATCGACTGTACCGGCGAGGAAGCACTGCTGGAGCGTGCCGGCGCGGGCGTACTGAAGTAGGCCGTATGGCGGCCCGGTGGGGCGTTTATCCGCAGCGGCGCCAAACTTAACGGGCTTCGGTATCCCCCTACGGCTGAGCGACCGGGAGCGTTCAGACGTCCTCCCGGTCCCAGTCGATTTGGGCAATGTAAATCAGGGTAAACCCAATCAGCACCATCAGCAGACGGATCGCGAAGGACACCCCGACGCCGAGATCGTAGATCCAGGCCAGGAAGAAAATGTCGACGCCGACGTAGTTCAGCACCAGGGACACCAGCCCGAGGAAGAGGAGCAAAAATCCGATGACCGTAAGCGTGGTGGAGTGTCTGAGCATAGCCGCAACTTTGCAACAAAACTCCCGCGCACCGGTAGGTGTTGTCGGATCCAGGGGGAAATATCCCTTAACAAGCCGTTCTACGTGCCAGAAATCAAGATAATAGAATGCCCACGCGACGCCATGCAAGGCCGCCACGCGTTCATCCCTACGGAGGTGAAAACGGCGTATTTGCAGCGGTTGCTACACTGTGGATTCGACACCCTTGATTTCGGAAGCTTCGTATCGCCCAAGGCCATCCCTCAGATGCGCGATACGGCGGAGGTCGTTCGGGGCCTCGATCTGCAGGACACCGATACGAAACTGCTCGCCATCGTGGCCAACCGTCGGGGCGCCGTGGCCGCCCTGGAACACGAGCAGATCGATTACCTCGGCTACCCCTTTAGCGTCAGCGAAACGTTTCAGTTGCGTAATACGAACGCCACCCTATCCGATAGCGTCGAGCGGGTTAAACAGATTCAGGAGCTTACCCGCGCCCGGGGGAAGGAACTGGTGATTTACCTGAGTATGGCTTTCGGCAATCCCTACGGTGACCCCTGGAACGTAGACGTCGTCGAATTGTGGCTGGAACGCCTCGCCCGACTCGATATCTCCATTTTCCAGCTTTCGGATACGATCGGGGTGGGCTCGCCGGCCAGCATCTCCTACCTGTTTTCCAACCTGATTCCCCGGTATCCCGCCCTGGAAATCGGTGCTCACCTGCACACCACTCCGACATCCTGGCGGGAAAAAGTAGTTGCCGCGGCCGAAGCGGGTTGTAAACGGTACGACGGGGCTATTCGCGGGTTTGGCGGCTGCCCGATGGCCCGGGACGAGCTTACCGGCAATATGCCCACGGAGCATCTCGTTGAATACTTCGGAAACCGCCCTACCGGCGTGAATGCCAATGACTTTGCGGAAGCCATGCAGGCCAGCCTGGCCGTTTTTACGTAAATTGACGGAGGATGCGCGACAAATCGTCCGACTGAACCCACCGAAATACGGCCACCGCGCATTTACTTTACGTCAGACAACCCCCTTTATGCGCCTTTTACTTCTCGGTCTTTATATAGTTCTTGCCGCCTCGGCTACTGCTCAGACGGGATACACGAAGGTGAACGGGTCCTACTATCCGTATACGCTGGATGACTGTGGGGACACCATCATTATTGCGCAGCTGGGAGATGTCTCCGTCAGTTCGCCCGAATTTTTCGAGTCCGACGAGGAATACAAATTGTACCGCCGCTACCGCATCTACGCCCAGCGCGTTTACCCCTACGCCGTCGATGCCATTCGGATCTTCCGGGAAACGGAGTACATGACCCAGAACATGAACAACCGCGACCGCCGCCGCTACATCAAACGGCTGCAGAAAGAACTGGAGGAAAAATTCGAAGAGCCGCTGAAGAGCATGTCGAAAACGCAGGGCAAAGTGCTGATATCCATGATCGAACGGGAAACCGGCGAGCCTATCTACGATTTGATCAAGGATCTGCGCGGCGGGCTCACAGCCCGCTATTGGGCCACGCTCGCGGGCTTCTATGGCCACAAACTCAAGCAGAAATACGAGATCGGCGACGACCGCATTCTGGATGCCGTGCTGGACGATTTCGACGTTAGCTACCAGCTGCCGGAGCAGCAAGTCCGCCGCTAATTTCCCGGTCCCATCAGTAGGCCCCCGCCAGCACGCGGCGGCGAACCTGGTCGACCTGTGACCGCAGGCGGTTGAAGAACCACTCCCGGTATTTATTGGCTTCCGGCCCCAGCGAACCGGACACAGCCGCCATCCGGTCGAACCATTCGCGGGTTACGCGACAGGTCTGCGCGTCCTCGGTCTGCAAAAAGTTGGGAGTGATGAAGGTAACGAACAGCGTACTGCGGTGCTTCGACTCCACGATAATCGCGTTGTCGTTGTTGGCCAGTTCGTTATGTACCGGCCGAAAGGGGGCGCTATTTTCCGTAGGCTGTCCGCCGGGGCGATACTTTTTGCCGACCCGCGCCATCCCGTGAAGGTGATTGATCATATGCTCCGTATCGTCGAGCAACAATAACGCCCCTTCCGGGTCTTCGAAACGCCCCGCCACGTGGAGGTATTCGATCTGGTCCAGCGTAGTATTCAACAGGCCGAGCGACCAGAGTTCCACCCCGGGAATGTCCAGCGAAGCTAAGCCCATCTCGAAGGCCAGGTCCAGGAGTTGTGGGTCGATCAGGGCGTTGGAAAAGGCCATTTCCCGCCACCCCGGAAAATCCCAGCAGGTATTACCGTATACGTAGAGCTTTAGCGTTAACAGCCGGGGATATAGCATCTCGTAGAAGATCGGAATACCCGGATTGGCGATATAGAGGCGGGGGTCGGTCAATTGCCGCACCTGCTCGAAGTGGGTTGCCAGCTGCGCGAAGTAGTCTTCCGGGCGGCGGATGGTTCCTTCCGACCGATTGTATTTAAAGGGAATGTGCTGTTGGCCATCGGGAAGCGGCTGTTCGAAGCTACGGGCGAGGGTCGCCAGTTCGTTGGCCGTCAGCTGGCTGTCTCCCCTTACCCGCCGGTAGATGGCGTCGCGGCTCAGGTGCAGTTCCTCGGCCACCGCCTCGATCATGGCCTGCTTACTCGAAAAGCGCTTTTTCAGGTTCGAAAAGTACCTGCTCTGAAAATCGGATGGTGGCATGGTGGTGGATTACTCTTCCAGGATGGTAATTTCCTCAATCAAAAACTCCAGGGGCTCATTTGCCGGCACCAGCGTATCTCCGTCGGGAGCCACCAGCCCTTCCGTCCCGTAGGCCAGGCTACTCGGTGTCAGAATACGTAAGCGGGCTCCCGGCCGTACCCGCGGCAGGGCGAGGTTCCAGGCGGGAATGAGGTCGCCGATACGGAACCGAAGCGGTTCGCCCCGTCGCCGGCTGCCGTCGAATTGGGTCCCGTCTAAAAACCAGCCGGTGTAGTGAGCCGAAACGATATCGCCGGAAGCGAGCGGATTGTAGTTCCCCGAGTCGAGCACCTCGTAGAAATAGCCTTCCGGGGCCACGTAGACGTCGTAATGCCGGTCGATGGCGCGGTTGATGATGGCGTTCCGCTGTCGGCCGGCGAGATCCTCGGTCGGACTCAGTTCCGTAATCAAACGCTCCTCGATGGCTGACCGCTCGGCCGGCGCCCGATCGGAGTCGTCATCCGGAGGTGTGGATGGCCCACAGGAAGACAACCATAGGATGAGAAAACACAGAAAAACCGGCATGGTACAAATGTGCAAAAAAGGAATGGGTCCGACCTAACCCTCGGACCAAGAAGGATGAATTATTGTGCCACGGCTCCACCGGGTACGGCCGTGTCCTACTCCCCCACCCCGGACGCTGACGATAACACTTCGGTTGGGTCTGACGTTACATCGAAAAGCGGGGGGCGGATAAAACGCTACCGTAGACAAACCCGATTGACCGATGATGATCCGTTTCCAATCAGCCTTGGTGTTTACGCTATTGCTCTGCTCCTGCGGCCCGGCGCTCGAAACAAAAGAAGAAACGGACGGGCAGGGTTACCGAACCGAGTACCAGGTATCTCCCGAAACCGGGGAACGGGAAGGGTTTTCCCGCCGCTACGACCCGGCCGGCAACCTGATCAGCGAGGAACTGTACGAGCAAGGCCAGCTACAAGGGGAACGAACCGCCTACTACGCCGACGGAAAAATCGAACTGGTAGAAACCTACCGCGACGGCCAGTTCGACGGGCCGTACATCACCTACGATTCCCTGGGGAACTTACGGCTCCGCGGCAGGTACACGGCGGGCGTTATGAGCGACGACTGGATCCGGTACTGGCCCAATGGCCGGGTCCGGGAGGTGGTGGCCGTTACGGACAATAAGGAAAATGGCCCTTTCCGGGAATGGTACGAAAACGGCCAGCCGCGGGCCGCCGGCACGTACACCGACGGCAAGGAGAGCGGCACCCTCTGGCAATTCGACGAAACGGGCCAGTTGATCGCCGTCAGGAACTGCGAGGATGGTATCTGTTTGGCCAGGTGGAAGGTGGCGGAAGGCGGGCAGCCCCCGGCGGCGGCCCCGGATATGACGCGTCCGCCCGACCTTAACGCAGCAGACTAGGCCACGCCCCTGCCGACTTTCCTATCTTGTCCCGTATGAGCCGATGCCGCTTCGTTTCCGTCCTGGTCCTGTTTACCGCTACGCTTACGTGCCAGGTAGGCGGGATTTCCGCCTACGAATTTTTGAACCTGCCCACCTCCGCCGCCGTAGCGGGACTGGGGGGCCATCACATCTCCGTACGGAACGACGACCTCACGCTTGCGGCCCGTAACCCGGCGTTGCTGAATCGCGATATGCACGGTCAGGTCGCCCTCAGCCACGCCTTCGTACCCGCCGGTATCCACAACAGCTACCTGGCTTACGGCCGCTACCTCGACGACCCGAAACTCACGCTGCAGGGCGGGCTGCAGTACGTTGGCTACGGTTCGGACCTGGTGCGCCGGGACGTGACCGGACAGGCGATCGGCACTTTCAGCGCGGGCGATTTCGCGCTTACCCTCGGGGCGGCGCGCGAAATCGAGGAACGGCTGTCGGTGGGAGTGAACATGAAGCTGATCGGCTCCCAGCTCGCCGGTTACGGAAGCTTCGGCATCGGCTTCGACGCCGGGGTCTTCTACCGCGATACCTCCGGGCGTTTCGGCATCACCCTCCTGGCCCGCAACTTCGGCCGGCAGCTCACCCATTATGCCGACGGGGGCTACCGGGAGCCCATGCCCTTCGAGCTCCAGGTCGGACTGAGCCGGGAACTCAAGTACCTGCCATTTCGCTTTTCGGTCATCTACCGCTACCTGGATCGCTGGAACGTGCTGTACGATAATCCTAATACGGCCGACGATTCCCCTATTCTCATCAACGACGAAAGCACCGACAATACCCGGGGAGCGGGCGCCCTGTTTTTTGACAACCTGGCGCGCCACTTCGTCTTCAACGGCGAGCTGCTTATCGGCAAGCAACGGAACCTCAGCTTGCGGGTGGGCTACAACCACGGCCTCCGGCGCGAACTCCGACTGGTCGATTTTCGTTCCGGGGCAGGCTATAGCTTCGGCTTTGGTTGGCGGACGAAACGCTTTCGCATCAGCTACGGACGGACCACCTACCATTTGGGTGGCGGAGTGAACCAGCTGGGCCTGGGGACGATAATACGGTAAGGCGACTCCGTAAGTCTACCCCAACAAACCAGTCCCCCTACGTACCTTTACCATATGAAAGCCATCATCCCCGTTGCCGGGGCGGGCATGCGTCTGCGACCCCTTACCTACACCCAGCCTAAACCCCTCATCCCGGTTGCGGGCAAACCGATTCTAAGCTTCATCGTAGATCAGCTCATCGAGCTCGGGGTAAACGACTTCGTGTTCATTATCGGGTACCTCGGGGAAAAGATCCGGGAATACATCGAGCGGGTTTATCCGCAATTGAATACAAAATTCGTCAATCAGGAAGAGCGCATGGGGTCCGCCCACGCCATTTGGCTGGCGCGCGACCACTACGTGGATGCCGACCAGATCATGATCTTTTTCGGCGATGCCATTATCGATGCAGACCTAAGCGAATTCGTCAATTCCCGTACCAGCTGCGTCGGCGTAAAGACGGTGGAAGATCCACGGCAGTTCGGGGTAGTCGAGCAGGATGCGGAGGGAAACATCCGCGGCCTCATCGAAAAGCCGACCATCCCGAAATCCAACCTGGCCATGGTGGGCTGCTACAAGATCCGGGAGGTGCAACAATTCATCGAAGCCTGTGCCCATAATCTCGAGCACAAGATCCGCAGCATCGGCGAATACCCCCTCACCGATGCCTTGGCGCGGATGCTGGAATGGGGTACCGAGCTCCGGGCCATTCGCGTGGACAACTGGTTCGACTGCGGGCGCCGCGAGGTGTTGCTGCAAACCAACGCCATCTTTCTCGACCGGCCCGGGTTCGCGACCGACGATCCGCCGCCGTACGACAACAGCATCATCATTCACCCGGTCCACATCGGGGAGGACTGCGTGATCAGCAATTCCATCGTTGGCCCCCACGTCACGGTCGGCGCGAACTCCAAGCTGGAAAACGCCATCGTGTCCGACAGCATCATCGGCGATTACGCCCGCATCTACGACATCGTTCTCCGTAAATCGGTGGTCGGCAACGACGCCAGTATCGGTGGGATGCGGCATAGCCTTAACATCGGTGACAACACCGAGATCGATTTTGGCGGTCAGCTTTAAATTCACTCCATGAGCCTGACGATCGCCATCATTGTTTGCTTGTTGCTATCGGCCCTGTTCAGTGGCTCCGAGATCGCGTACGTGTCGGCTAACAAACTGCGGGTCGAGCTAAAGAAAAAGCGCAACAATACCCGCAGTCGGATCCTGACGCGCTGGTTCGAGCAGCCAGCCCAGTTTCTGAGCACCATGCTTGTCGGGAACAACATCGCCCTGGTGGCCTTCACGTCGCTGATGACGGTGCCCCTCACGCTGATGGTGAACAATTACCTCGGCATCGAGACGGAAATCCTGGTGCTGCTGCTCAACACCCTGATCATTACGATTGTCGTGCTCATCTTCGGTGAGTACGTCCCCAAGACGGTTTTCCGCATGTATTCGGACAATGCGCTCTACTTCTGGGCCCTTCCCCTGCGGATCCTGCAGGCGCTGCTATGGATACCTAGCATCGTGATGACCACCGTTAGCGACTGGTTGCTGCGGTTGTTCTTCAAGCGCCCGAGCGCGGAACTCGACACCGTGCTCACCCGGCTGGACCTGGAAAACTTCGTGAACCGCAGTCAAACCTCCGAAGAGCAGGAATCCGCCATCGACACCAAGCTCTTCGGCAATGCCCTGAACCTGGCCGACGTCCGCATCCGGGATTGTATGGTGCCCCGGACCGAGATCGAAAGCATCGACGTATCGGCCACCGTGGAAGAACTGGAGGCGAAATTTATTGACACCCACCTCAGCCGGCTCATCGTGATCGATGGCGACGCTGACAATGTGCTGGGATACGTCCATCATCAGCAGCTGCTGGAGTTCCCCGACACTATCCGGCAGTGTATCCTGGAAATCACCTTCGTACCGGAAGTAGCGCGCGTGGCCGATTTACTCGATCGCGCCGTGAAGGAGCAACTTAGCATCTTTTGTGTGGTGGACGAGTTCGGCAGCATCGCGGGTGTGGCCACCATGGAAGACCTGCTGGAAGAGATCTTCGGGGAAATTGAAGACGAATACGACGAAGACGAGTACGTAGAGATCGATGAGGGCAACGGGTACTACCGCTTCAGCGGCCGCCTGGAGATCAGCTACCTGAACGATAAATACGGCCTCACGCTGCCGGAGGGTGACTACCAGACCCTTTCCGGCTTCATCGTGACCACCGCCGAGCGGGTGCCCGAGCAGGACGAAAGCCTGGAACTCGAAGGCTTCAACTTCCGCATGCTGGAGGTCAGCAATACCCGGATCGAAGTGGTGCATCTGCACGTCCTACCGCCGGAACAGCCGGATTGAGCGAACCGGTTGCGGCCAGCCTTGTTTCCCGGTTTTGAAACGAGCCCCACGCCGATGAATGACCTTATCGATATTATCAATGCTACGCCACCGTTCATTCGTATGGCCGTTCGATTCGGGATTGCCGCGCTGGTCGCGGCCCTGATCACGCTGGTGCTTTACGCCATTCTGCGCCGCACGGGTCGGCGCACGGAAAGCTTCACGCTGGAAGCCATCGTGGACAATACCCGGAACGCCTTCTACTGGGTGCTAACCCTGACGGTGACCGTCATCCTCTGGAACCAACTCGAGGCCACCGTTTTCCCAGAACCGGATACCTCTCCCTGGTACCTGCACTGGGGTATCCGCATGGTGCGGACGATCCTGTACATCGCCGGTGCCCTGCTGCTGATCCGGATTGTGAACGTGGCCGCCGATACCGTCCGCCACCGCTACAGCATCGAAACCTCGAACAACCTGCAGGAGCGGAAAATCCTCACCCAGTTGCAGTACATCCAACGGATAATCGGGATCATCATCTTCATCGTTACGGTGGCCTTTATCCTGCTCCAGTTCGACGCCGTACGCAGCATCGGTACCGGTTTGCTCACCTCGGCGGGCGTCGGCGGGATCATCATCGGTTTCGCGGCTCAGAAATCGATCGCTAACCTCCTGGCCGGCTTTCAGATCGCCTTCACCCAACCGATCCGCATCGACGACGCCCTGATCGTAAACGGCGAATTCGGTCGCGTGGAGGAAATCACGCTAACCTACGTGACCCTGAAAATATGGGACCAGCGCCGCCTGATCGTGCCCCTCCAGAAGTTCATTGACGATACGTTCCAGAACTGGACGCGCAGCACCACCCAGCTGATCGGCAGCGTGTTTATGTACGTGGACTATACGTTTCCCGTCCAAAAACTCCGGGAAGAAGCCCAGCGGTTTACCGAAACCCAGGAACTGTGGGACAAGCAGGTGTTCGGCGTGGCGGTAACGGACAACAACGCGGACGTGATTACCATCCGCATCATTGCCAGCGCGGCCGACAGCGGGCAAACCTTTAACCTGCGTTGTGCCATCCGGGAGCACCTGATCGGGTGGATTCAGGAAACCTACCCCGATCACCTGCCGAAAACTCGGGTGGAAATGAGTCCCTCCGAAACGTCCAGAGTACCCCACCCCGACGCCGAGCAGCTTCCCCTCCCCGAAGGCGACCGGAGCTAATCGAGGTTTCCGCGGATAAAATCGAGGGTCAGGATACTGGCGGGCCGGGCCATGCCCCCGTGGTCGAAACCCTGCATTTCGTACAGCCAGTTTTCCTCATGACCGGAGAGCCGGAGCATCCGCCAGAAGTAGGCGTTCTCCTCGTACCGCCCGAAAAGCTCCCGTTCCCTGTCGCCCGTGATGAGGAGGATCGGTGGGGCGCCGGGGCGAAGATGACGGATGGGCGCGTACCGGTCGACCACCACGTCGTTCCACTCCAACCCCCTTTCCTGGCGAACCGTAAAGTGGGTGATGGTATGCCCGCTGAAGGGGATGAGGGCCGCCAGGCTATCCGGATGCTTGCCAAAGGCAGCCAAGTAGGTGGTATCCAGGCCGATCATGCTGGTTAGGTAGCCGCCGGCGGAGTGGCCGCTGACGTAGATGCGGGTGGGGTCGCCGCCGTATTCCGCGATATGTTCCATTACCCAGGCGACAGCCGCGGCGGCGTCGCGGATGTAGGTCGGATTTTGTACCCGGGGATGCAGCCGGTAGTTGGCGGTCGCAACGGCAATGCCCTGTTCGCGCCACTGTTCGGGAATGAACTTGTCACCTGCGCTCAGTCCGCCCCCGTGAAAGAAAACGACGGTGGCGAAGCCGGCGCTGTCTTGCGGATAGTACAGATCCAACACGCAGCGTTCGCGTACGTAGGCATCCGCGCTGTCGGGACGATAATTGACGTTTTCGAGGGTGGTATACGTTGCTTGCGCCAAAGCGCAGGAGCCAAGGTGCATTCCCGGAAGTCCGCCCAGGAAGAAAATCGGCGTGAGGAAGAAGAGAGCGATTCGCATGCTCAAAGATAGCTCCCCATCCGCGGGATGTCGCAACCATAGCCGCTCCCCGGGGTTACCCTAGCAGCGACAAATCCCAGCAAAAATGAGCAAGCGAGCGGCAATAGTATGGTTTCGAAGAGACCTCCGGTTGCACGACAACGAAGCGTTGAACGACGCGCTGAAGCAGGGGGACGAGCTGCTTCCCGTGTACATTATCGACCCCCGGGAATGGCGGGGCACCCTTCCCCTTACCGGCCTGCCGAAGATCGGTCCGCACCGGGCCCGCTTCGTGCTCGAGAGTGTCACCGACCTGCGCGAAAGCCTCCGCCACCGGGGGGCCGATCTGATCGTACGCATCGGCTATCCCGAGGATATCCTGCCGGAGTTGTCCAAACAGTGCCGCGCGAGCTGGGTGTTCTGCAACCGGGAGCGTACTCGGGAGGAGCTGCGGGTGCAGAACGACGTCGAGCTAAATCTTTGGTCCATCGGCCGCGAGGTGTACTACTCCCGGGGCAAGTTACTCTACTATACTTCCGATTTGCCCTTTCCCATTACCCAGACGCCGGATACCTTCACCCAGTTTCGGAAGGAAACCGAGCGGCTGACCCCAATTCGGGAACCGATCCCGACCCCGGCCCGCATCCCTTTCCCACAGGGTACCGGCATCGAGAGCGGCGATATTCCCGAGCTTTCCGAGTTCGGGATGGCGTTGCCCCCCGAGGACGAACGCGCGGCCCTTCGCTGGCACGGGGGCGAAACCGCCGGTCTGGACCGACTGGCCTATTACCTCTTCGACCGTCAGGGAATTTCCACGTACAAGGAAACCCGTAACGGCCTGATCGGCAGCGACTACAGCACGAAATTCAGTGCCTGGCTGGCGCAGGGTTGCCTGAGCCCCAAGCAACTTTACGCCGAGATCAAGGCCTACGAAACCAAGAACGGAGCAAACGACAGTACGTATTCGGTCATTTACGAGTTGCTGTGGCGCGACTTCTTCCGCCTGATGGGTAAAAAACACGGGGAGCGGATCTTTCACAAGAACGGTTTTTCGGAGACCGAGCATTCGGAATGGTCTACCGACCGCAGTCTGCTGCGCCGCTGGATCGACGGGCAAACCGGCACCCCCTTCGTGGATGCCAATATGCGGGAGATCGCCCGCAGCGGTTACATGAGCAACCGTGGCCGACAAAACGTAGCCAGCTATTTCGTCAAGGAGCTGCAACTCGACTGGCGACTCGGGGCGGAATACTTCGAGCACGCCTTGATCGACTACGATGTCACGAGCAACTGGTGCAACTGGCAGTACGCCGCCGGCGTGGGTACCGACCCCCGCGAAGATCGGCACTTCAACGTGCTCAGCCAGGCGGAACGATACGATCCGAAGGGAGAATATGTACGGCTCTGGTGCCCCGAGCTAGCGGAAGTGCCCGAGGAGTACGTCCACCAGCCCGACTTGCTGAGCGCTTCCCAGCAGGCGGAATACGACCTCGAACTCGGCACCGATTACCCCCATGCCATCGTCAACAGTACCCACTGGCGCCCGAAGAAAGGCAAGGAGCAAAAAGGGAAGCCCGCCGGCCAGGGTCGCCAGCCTTTTCCGCTAGCCTAAAGCGACTGGTCCGTAGCCCGCGGCAATTACCGGCGGACTGTACCTTGGTGATGGCGGCAAGCGCAGGAGCAGGCGGCTCCCTATTCGACGTGGAGACAGCGAACTACGAGCGATGCGGGAGCGAGCAATCTACTAGAGAAAATACCGCGTCCTAACATCCGGGTTTTAGTGCGCCGCCGCCTATGAACGAGGGGCGGGAGGCAGCGTCGTAAAATTAACAGCGCAAACTTCACCGGTGGGCACCCCTGCCGTTCCCCTCATTTATCGTAATTTCGCCGCTTAGGCTAACAAGCCACTTACTGAATGGCCAAAACAAAGAAACAGAGCGGACAACTCGGTCTTCGAATGGGACTGAAGGACGAGCGTATTCCGAAATTATTCGGTCTGCTGTTGTTGTTCATCTCCGTCTACCTGACCGTTGCTTTCGTCTCCTACCTTTTTACGTGGAAGATCGATCAGGACCGCGTGCTGCGCTTCAGTTGGAAACTGCTGAGTGAGGATGCGGCTACGGTCGACAACTGGTTGGGAAGACTGGGTGCTTTCCTGTCCAATTTCTTCATCTACTTCTGTTTCGGGTTACCGAGTTTTATCCTGGTGTACTTCCTGGGGCGGCTGGGCCTCAACCGGCTGCGGAGGGCACCGCTGCGGCCGATGACGAACCTTTTCGTGAAGCTGATGCTCTTCACGCTCGGCTTGTCGGTGTTGCTGAGTTTCGCCTTCGGTAGTTTGACGGATTTTCCGCTGGGTGGGGGGATCGGTGACTATCTAGTATCCCACCTCTCCGGGGTGCTGGGTGGTTTCGGGGTGATCCTGCTGCTGCTGTTGCTATTCGGGCTGTACCTGATCTTCGAAGCCCGGATCGACTTCAACGGCTCACCCCGGCAGATCCGCAACGACGTGGTCGACCACTTCTCCGAGATGGTTCGCTTTCGGGGCAAACCAAAGCCCGCCACCGCTCCCCGGACAGCCCCCGCACCTGCGCCCCCGGCGCCCAACCTTTCTTCGCCTAAACGCGAGACGGACCGCCCGCAGACACTCGCTCCGGGCAATCATGGCGACTTCGAGATCGAAAGCCCCCGGCCGCGGCCGCGTACACTGTCCGAGGAAGGCCGCGAACAGCTGCGGGGCGACCAGATGGAGATGCCGCTGGAGTCCGTGGGCGACCTCACCCTCGTCGGAAAGGACCCCCTGGCGGTGGGTGGCGACAACCTGATCGTAGCCGACGGCGACGAAGGGATCGATACCAGCCTGGCGGTGACCGAGGAAAACGCCGATCACTCGGAGCCCTACGATCCTACCGCCGACCTACCTTCCTATGAGAAGCCGCATCTGCAACTGCTTCTCGAAGGAGAAACCGGTAAGCACGAGGTGGACCGGGCCGAACTGGAGGCGAACAAGGATCAGATCATCGAGACGCTGCTCAACTACAAGATCGAGATCACGAAGATCCGCGCCACGATCGGGCCTACCGTCACCTTGTACGAGATCGTGCCGGCCCCCGGCGTACGCATATCCAAGATCAAGAACCTGGAGGACGACATCGCTTTGTCGCTGGCGGCCCTAGGGATCCGGATCATCGCGCCGATACCCGGCCGGGGTACCATCGGTATCGAGGTGCCGAACAAGAACCCCCAGATGGTGAGCATGCGGGAGGTACTGGAAAGCGAGAAATTCCGCACCGCTAAGATGGACATTCCCCTGGCGCTCGGCAAAACGATCAAGAACGAGGTATTGGTGGCCGATCTGGCGAAGATGCCCCACTTGCTGGTGGCCGGTGCTACCGGTCAGGGTAAATCGGTC
The DNA here is from genome assembly GCF_002934605.1 of Neolewinella xylanilytica. Classification (GTDB taxonomy): domain Bacteria; phylum Bacteroidota; class Bacteroidia; order Chitinophagales; family Saprospiraceae; genus Neolewinella; species Neolewinella xylanilytica. The sequence goes on along the minus strand of NZ_PTJC01000005.1, from coordinate 1,997,813 downwards.
GGTATCAACTCGATCATCATGTCGATCCTGTACAAGAAGCACCCCAGCCAGGTGAAGCTCGTGATGATCGACCCGAAGAAGGTGGAGCTCTTCCCCTACGCCAAGCTGGAGAGCCACTTCCTGGCCTTCCTGCCGGGGCAGACGGAGCCGATCACCACGGAGACCACCAAGGTGATCCACATCCTGAATTCGCTCTGTATCGAGATGGACCAGCGCTACGACCTGCTCAAGAAGGCGGCCGCGCGGAACATCAAGGAGTACAACGAAAAATTCGTGGCGCGGCGGCTGAACCCCGAAAAAGGGCACAAATTCCTCCCCTTCATCGTGCTGATCATCGACGAGTTCGCCGACCTCATCATGACGGCGGGTAAGGAGGTGGAAATGCCGATCGCGCGGCTGGCGCAGCTGTCACGGGCCGTAGGCATTCACCTGGTGATTGCCACCCAGCGCCCCTCGGTCAACATCATTACCGGCGTGATCAAGGCCAACTTCCCGGCCCGGATCGCCTACAAGGTTACCGCCAAGGTGGACTCCCGTACCATTCTCGACTCCGGCGGTGCCGACCAGCTGATCGGACGGGGAGACATGCTGCTCAGCAACGGGGGCGACGTGGTCCGCCTGCAGGGAGCTTTCGTCGATACGCCGGAAGTGGAGGAAGTCATCAACTACATCGGCCAGCAGCGCGGCTACGTGGAGCCCTACCTCCTGCCCGAATACAACACCGACGAGGAAATGGCCGGCTCCGGAGCGCTCAGCTACGCCGATCTCGACGACATGTTCGAAGATGCCGCCCGGCTGATCATCCAGCAGCAGCACGGTTCCACGAGTATGGTGCAGCGTCGCCTCAAGCTCGGCTACAACCGCGCCGGCCGCATCATGGACCAGATGGAACAACTCGGCATCGTAGGGCCTTCACAGGGCAGTAAACCCCGGGAAGTATTGGTCTACGACGAGATGGAGTTGACGCGCTTTATCGATGATTTGCGGAACCGGAGCTGATCGGGCCGCCGTAGCCTACCCGTTGTGCTAAATCCGGCTGCCCGGCATACTCCACCGGCCTTTAAACACGTTCAACCGGGGAAGACTTCGGTAGCTTTTATTACCTAGGACTTCCGCATTAATTTCATTCCGCATATGCCGCTTATCGGCCCCGCGGAATCAGCTGTCGCTCGGCAGCAGTAGCATCCGTTCATTTCGACATTTGACTTTACGACATCATAGGCCCTTGACACTGCTTTATTTATCTCGTACCGCCTGATTTTCGACACTATTTAGTAGTTGAAGGACATCGGTAGCGACTAAACAAATACAGGTGCAAACCTTGATCACTCGCCAGGACATAGTCCGCCGGGCCACCTTCGTGGCCACGCTCATCTGTTTCTTTTTCTTCGGACGGCCAACTACCGTTGGCGCAGCCTCGGTTGCCCCCGGCTGTGGCGCTACCGCCTATTACCAAGACGACAGTAGTGGTGATGGCCTGGCGGTAATGGAAGCCGAGGCATCCACCCGCAGCCTGGCATCCCAGGTACCGACGCACGACGCCAACGCCCTCTGGCTGGAGTACACCTCCAACGACGCCGGAAACGGGGGGTACGTGCGGGTCAATTCTACCAACCAGAATGCCCTGACCCTCCCGCCCGCCGGGGCCCGCCTGGATTTTGACATCACCTTCGTCAAGACGGGTATCCACCATTTCTATATCCGCTATTTCGCGGATGACGGAAGCGACAATTCCATTCATGCCGCGTTCGACGGCACGGTGTTTCAGGCTAACTGGAACGTGCCCACGAACGTGACCGGCTGGACGTGGATCGAGGCCCCCCTCACCTTTACCGTGCCCACTACCGGCGTGCATACCCTCACGATCTTTCACCGGGAAGATGGCTTCGACCTGGATCGGTTGGCCATTAGTACGACCACCAATTATCCCTTTACCGGCATCGGCCCCGATGCCACGGAGGACGGGACCTCCCTGACACGCGGCATGAACGAACGCGTCGAGCACCACATGGACTACCGTACCGGTGAAGGCTACGCGGTGATCGAAGCCGAGGATTTCACCTACAATATGTCCGGTTTACGGGACTACGAATGCCAGCCCTGGATCATTCGCTCCGACCCCACCGCGAGCGGAGGCCAGTATATGGCCACCGAGAACAACGGCGTGGAAGTTCCGAACGGTTCCATCTGGTCCGCGCCGATGTTGGATTTCGAGATCACCGTGGCGCAAGCTGATTACTACTACGTATTCATCCGGCACAAGGCTTCTAACGGGAACAACACCATCTTCACCGCCCTCGATTACAGCGGCACCTATCAGTACGCACGCGGATTAACGAACTCCACCGGCTGGCGGTGGAATGGATACTATCTTGGCTACACGAACAAGACTTCCGGTACCTTCCTGTTGAGTCTGGTAATGCGGAGTGACGGCGCGCCGATCGACAAGATCGTAGTGACCACGGATCCCTATTTCAATCCTACCGGTACCGGACCGATCCCTACGACGATGTTCCCCGCCCGGTTGGTCTACCAGCAGGATAATACTCCCGATCACCTCGTACAGCTACCGATGGAGACGCCGAGCCGCCGCTTGCCCGGTATCGGTTTGTTCAACCAGCTGGGCTGGGAAGTCAAAACGGATCCCACCGCCCTCGGCGGAATGTACGCCCAGGTGGAAGATCCCGGCCTGGTCAATAACCTGCTGAACGGAGCGCTGTCGTACAACGCGCCCGTTGAGGAGTTCGACATCAACTTCGTACAAACCGGTATCCACTACCTCAACGTCCGGCACCGAGCGCCCACCGGTAGCGATAATTCTTACACCTACTTATTCAATGACGTAAAGCTGGGGGAACAGCAATTTAACGTTCTGTCACCAGGCAGCTGGACCTTCTACGAGGATCTACCGACGATCAACGTCCCTTCGACCGGCATTCATAAGCTGACCTTCGCCATGCGCGAAGACGGTACGCCGATCGACCATATCACCATTTCCAGCAACCCCGCCTACAATGCGGCGGCACTCCCAGTCGAGCTATTGCTGGTCACCGGGGAAGCCCTCCGGGATTATAACCTGATTTCGTGGAGTACCGCCTTTGAGCACGAGACGGCTTACCACCACGTAGAACGGAGTACGACGGGACTGGGTGACTGGGAGATTATTTGCAGCTTACCGGCGGCAGGGAACAGCGACGACATCCTTGACTACGAATTCTATGACCGCTACCCGGAAGACTTGTCGTACTACCGGATCGTTACGGAAGACCTGGATGGGAGCAGCACCATCAGTAGCGTACTTGCCGTTACCAGGGCGCTCCAAGAATCTCCCCACTTGAATATTTATCCCAACCCCGCCAGCGACCTGGCCAAGCTTTCGATCGACCTCGACGTGGAAAAGGACGTTACGCTCCGCCTCGTGACAATGGGCGGTCAAGTAGTCGCGGAACGGGAATACCGCGGGCACGTCGGACAGAATACGTTGGACTTACCCGTCGACCACTTACCCGCCGGTAGCTACGTGGTATCCGCCTTCACTCCCGGCAAAAATTTGATGCTTAGCCCTTTATATGTCGTACGATAAATCAAACCCCCTGAATCTTCCTCCATTCGGCCGCTACGGTAACCTCAGCCCGCGGCGGTTTGGCAGCGGACTCCCCTTCCCCGGCGGTTCCTATCGCGCGGGCCACATCGAGCGCACCCGCGCGCGGCGGGCAACGTCCGGTCTAAAACTATCCGCTCGTTCTTCGTCGGCCCGCCCGAAGATGGCGACGGTTTCGAGCATAGTGCACCTGAACTACCTGGCAGCTTCCATCTGGAACCTGCTGTAAGCGCTTCGGTCACCGTGCCCCAATCGGGCGGCGCTGGATAGCCTTGGCCAGTCGTAGGCGCGTTACACGGCAAGCGGACGTGAAGGCAGGCGGTATTCGACTTTGATGCCTAATTGAAGAAACCCCTACGGGTAAGCCCCGGGCGAAAATTTCGGGTTGCGGCAAAGTGATGGCTCAGTCAGGCAGCAGTCCACTTCATTATGTGGCGTTCCTGATGCCGTGACCGGTATGATCACCACTGGAAAATAGAACCCGAAAAACCCAGGTTCCAGCTTCTTACTTCTCCTAACATTAACTGGTTGCCCCCCCGCCCGTACCGCTTGCCGAGCGCTCCGATCGTGGAATCGAAAGACACAAAAACCTTTAGGTCGGCAGATAATGCGTAGTAAGCGATTACGCTATACTGATACCGGTAGCGGTGGAGTTGATTGTCCTCTTTCATAGGTGCTTCCGTACGAAGTATTCGCCGTAGAACACCCTCCTCCAATTTCACGCTTTCCCGCAGCCAGTAGGAATAAGGTACGATCTCGCCATCGAGCGACTGCTGTACGACATTGTTTATGACGCCCCCGTCGGTTTTCAGTCGCACGAGGGTGCTGGCCAGGCCTACGGTGAACCGAGAGAGGGTACGGCTTAGCGCCTCACGATACACCAGTGAAAGACGGTAGGCACCCAGTGTCTGGTAGCTGGTCTGCATACTGACCGCCCGCAACTCACCGGTAGCGTCGGGTGCAGGGACGATCTGCGAGAAACTGCGGGGAATATGAAACCCTCCATAATCCTCCCGGGCGAATTCGACCCCTAAGCTTCGCCGGTCGGTATCATTGAAGGCGTAATGTAAGCCGAGGCCGTAGGAAAATTTTGCCCCCCGGTTGTCTCCTACCTCCTCTTTGAACCAGGCCGTTCCGGCCGAAGTGGAGGGTTCGAGCGTAATCTGGGCCACGAAGGGGGCGGGGGCTAGCAGGAGCAGCCATGGTAGCCAATAGCTATTCACCGGGTAAATTTTTCGAAGGTTTGTAGATAACCCCGACGTTCACTAAGACGGCTGCGCGTCGGGAAGTAGGATCGGACGTTTGGAAGAATTCCGGGATAGGTAAACCATAGTTCTCAATCCCTGAGCGGAACAATTCGGAGTAGCTTATCTCGCTCACTTGGTACCGACTACGCTCCGGGGAGCGATCGTTGTACGTTCCGGAGATGACGGTGCCTCGACCGTCGATCGCGGCACCAACCCGCAGGGCAAGGTGGCGGGAGAACCAACGGGTGTAGTGCAGCTGCAGCCGGCCCCCGAGCCGGATCAGGGGCTGGTAGTTGACGGTTGCCACCCCGGAGAGCCCGCGCGGGGCACCAATGGTATTTGGTTTTGGCGGATCGATCACGGTAGGAAGGACAAGGCTACCGTAGGGGATGAACTGACGCAATTGATCCAAGCCAACTGTCAGCAGCACGCCCAGGCAAAAGTCCCCGGCGCCGATTCGCAGGTTAGTCTGGACACCGCCGCCCAAATAGGTCCAACGCTGGTGCTGTCCTACGTCGGAGCCCACCCGTTCCCGCGGCCATGCCGGCGGAAGCGGCGGCCCGATCGTATCCAGTGGCATGTTCCCCCAGACGTCAGTGGTCGTTTCGATCTGACGACCCAGCGTGGCCAGGAAACTGAAGTTACGATGGAAGCGCCCTTCGAGGTCAAGGGACGCACCGAAGGTGGTTCCGCCGAAGACGGGAACGTAAGCATTAAGACCGTAGCTCACCTGGAGGCCGGAAGAGCGACCGTTATGCCGCATTGGAAACGGCACGGTATCGGTGGCGGCATCCTGCCCAGTAAGTGTCGGGGTCCATAGCATGGTGAACAGTACGAGTCGAAGGAGCTTCATCGGTTATCCTTTGTAGGTTGGCGGAGGCGGGGGTAAAGTCCGTTATACCGGGGGTTGGAACCTGCTTCGCTCGGAGCGTAGGGTACCACAATCAGCGTTTTACCGATGGTAGCGAGATGGTCCGGAGAGGATGACCGTACCTTTGGAATCCCTAGTGAAGGGAGTTCCGTCACCACCGAAGCAAGCCGCGCGGAGCGCCTCGCCGGCATCGTATCCGCCACGAAGCCGATAGCAGCAAGGCGCAATGTCGGCAAGGCCGGAAGGGATAGCGCGGCCTTACCCGCTGCGGTGCTGATGCCATCCCGGGGCAGTGCCGGCAAAAGCGAGGGTACCCGGTCAGGTCGGTTATAGGTCGGCCCCAGCGGCGCCGGTACCTCCACCGGGAAGGAGGAAAGTGGGGGGGCGGTGGCCGGAGCAAACAATCCCCAACCAGCCAGGGCAACCACGGCAATTAACAGCAAGGTGTAGGGCCAGGCGGAACGACCACCGGGAGTGGGTGGAAGGTGGCGCTCCATGGCGGACCAATCCGCGTCGGTAGCTTCGGACCGATAGTCCGCAAGTTGTCGCCGCCAGTGTGCTTCAAAGGGCTCGGGTGCGCTCATGATTCGGACGTTTTATCGGCGTGGGTGGCGCGGTAGCCGCGCTGTAAGTGGTCCCGCGACTTCATCAGCCGCCACCGGCTGGCGGTTTCCGTGATCTCCAATTCGGCGGCTACTTCGGCGTGGGTGTAGCCATCGAATACCACCAGGCTGAAGACCACCCGCAGGTGATCCGGCAGGCGCTCGAGTAATTTCAGAATATCTTCGACCGCCAGTTGATCCAGTGCCCGGTTGGGTACCGATGGAGGCCAGACGAACGTCTTATCCACCAACTTGCGCTGGGCGCGCGCCTGCTCGCGCAGAAAGCTCAGGGCGTGATTGCGTACGATGGTGGCCAGCCAGCCTTCGAAGGAGCCGTCTCCCCGGTAGCCGTCGAGCGATTGGAAGATTTTCAGCATGGCCTGGTTCAGGACTTCCACCGACTCCTCCCGGTTTCCCAGGTACCGCAGGCAAATGGGTAGCAATTTCGGAAAGTGGCTCCGGTAAAATTGTTCCTGCGCCCGCCGCTCTCCCCGCAGGCAGGCATCGATCAGATCGGCATGTGGAGAAGTAGGGGTCAAAGGAAGGTGCATTAGTCCGTTCACATATCCTGACGCCCGACCGGGTAGCGACGTGAGTGAAGGAACTAAAATTCAGCATATGATGCCTTTCCCAATACCGCCAACCTCCTAAACCCGGCGGGCTCCTAAGGATGAAACACATCCGCCCAGACCCCGCTCTTCCCCACCAGCCGGTCCGGTAGCGGGCTATCGTACACCACCAGGTGCATGCCGTCGCGCATGATGGCCATCCCCTCGGCTTTGTCTTTGCCGTAGGCATGCTGGCCGCCGTACGTCACGTCGTACAATCGTTCGGCCTCGTGGCATATCGACACCTCCCGCTTCGGAAAGCCCCCGCGAATACACCAGGCACTGATGGTACCGTCGAGGTCCATCGTCGGTCCGGCCAGGATCAGGACATCACCCGTTTTATTTTCCACGTTGATCTCCCGGATACCCATTCCCGCCAGCTTCAGGAAGTGCTTGCGGTAGGGCTTGTCGCGGTGGCCCCGGCCGTCGAGGTGGAGGAAGTCGCCGTGCTCGTGAACGCCGAATTCCAAGACGATCGCCCAGCCGCCGATCACCGGCCCCCGCAAGCCGATAAAGATCCGGCCCGCGAAAACCGCGAGCCCCTCGATGTCGAAGCCATTGTCCTTGCACGGAATGTTCATGAAGCGGCTGATGTGGGGGTCGGTACTGAGTAATTCGGTCAGTACCGTGCTGTCGGACCCGCCCTCCAGGAGCATGGCTCGGTACACTTCGCCATTCGATTTCACCTTTTTCTTCGGTGTCCACTTCCCCTTTTTCGCGTCGTATTGGCAAGGAATCCGGCCCAGGGAGAAGCGGTTTTTATCCACGCCGATGGTTTGAAGCTTTTCCGCACCGGTTGCGTCATCATCCCCTTCTTCCGGGGTATTGCGCTTCAGCGACATGCTCCCGGTGAACCACAGGTAAGGCTCCTCCCACGCCAGCCCCTCAATGTCCATTTCTCCCTCCCCGCCGTCGGGCAAATCGAAAAATTCGGCCAGTTCGAAGCTTTTGTGCTTGGTGAACGCTCCGTCCTGCTCCAGGAGCCGCTCGATGGCCGAGCTCTCGTCGTAGGCCAGGAAGAGGGTACGGTCGGCCAGGACCGAAGTCGATAATTCCCCCCGCACGTCCTCCAGTTTCTTGTGGTTTTTATTAAAAACCAGCTTGACCTGGCGCACCGGATCCCGTCGCTTCATTTTCATAACACTCAAATTCCGTCGGCAACCCATTTGTGCGCCGGAGCGCAGGAAGAAAAGTGAACCCGAAAACTTTTTTCCCAACGTACCGAGTATTCGCCTTTGCCAAACGTCTTCGGAGGTAATGCGATACTCCACCACCGTTCGCTGGCAGGAAATTTACGCCCGGTACCGGTCGGAGCTGGAGGCGTTTGTCCACTCCCGCATCGATGACGAGGAGGCCCGGGATATCTTACAGGATGTCTGGGCTGCGCTATCCGCCGCCTTGGAAAACCAGCAACTGGATAATCCAAGAGCCTGGCTCTACCGCGTTGCCCGTAACCGGCTGACCGATCGCTTCCGCAGTCAATCAAGCCGGCCGGACTTCCTGGATCCTACCGTAGTGGACCAGGAGGAAGTAGCCGATGTACCCTATAGCGCACCGCGGGACCTCCGGGAAGAGATCGACCGGGCCATCGACACCCTTCCCGCCAAACAGCGAGAGGTGTTTATCCGCAATGCCGTACGGGGCGAAACCCTTCGCGAGATTGCCGCAGACCTCGGGGTGCCCCTGAAGACCGTCATCTCGCGCAAAGGATATGCCCGGCAGCGGCTTCGGGACCTGCTCCAGGAATTATATGACGATTATTTCGGGCCGGAATAAAGTAATTGCCCGTCCGCAACGACTTCCTGCATACCACCAACCAAGAAAGCACATGTACCAATCCATGCACCAGCAACAGGGCCCCGGCCGCGGCAGGAAGCAACACCGCCCCCAGTACGGTCCTCGCCGTCCGAAGCACAATGTACCGGTCAACATCGAGCACACCGATGGCGGTTTCGAGGCGCGTATCTTCTGCGTAGGATTCCCCAAGGATCGCATCCAGATTACGCTCACCAATAACGTCATCTACATCAGCGGAACCCGCCAACCCGAGCATCCCGAGCCGGACTTCATGCTGCAAGAATATCCCGTCAAGTCGTTCGAGCGGTGGTTCGAACTCAGCGATCAGGTTGACCAACAAGCAATCAGCGCCCGGTTCGAGGAGGGCATACTCATCATCCAGGCGCCGGTCAAACCAGAGGCGCGGGGACCGGAACGGGAAGTACCGATCCAGTAGCGTGGTCGGCGGAGTAACCGTCTACGAGAATAGTATCCCGACCGGCAACTACCCGATCAAGGGCGCGATCCCGAAGGTTACGCTACGCTTCCGGTCCTTGATCATGCTTTTCGGGGCAGCCGATCCGTAGAGCCGGTTTGTCAAGAAGTCGGGCCGCCGTAGGGTCCGCTACGATGTGACCTACGCCCACAAAATCAAGCATGAAATGCCAATCTACGGATCCTTGTATCCCGGATTTGCCCATCCTGACTACGCCGGCGGAAATAGGGCAGGCGATACGGCCACCGCCGAATTCCCGGGGCCCAATCTCACTTTTCCCGTAGCCTCCGGACATAAGGCACATGAACGCGCCGTGCGGGTATCCTGTGTGGTAGAATCCGGTTGCCCTTACAGCGGTTGATTCAGGGAAACCGATCACTTGAAATTCGCCCTTAGCTTGCGCCATTGCCAGCTGTCCACCCAGTAGCCTGGCCGCGAATCACACGCTGCGCGGCCTGCCCTGTCACGCTCGGCCGGTCAATGTAGATCCGTATGCATGTTCCATAGGTGGCGATGGAAACAACGACCGAAAGCTACATCCCAACCGACGATAAGGGACCCGGGCTACCGGGATCGGGTAACTACGGGCCGCATCCAAAGAATGGCCGAACGGGGATGCGGAAATAATTTAGGGGGTTTCTTTTGGTGAGCGCCACTCCGTTACACCAGCAACCTTATATTTCCTTCGCAACCCTGGTTTATACTTCGATATTTCTACAGATCCGGCTGGATGGAGCGTTCGCCGTTGGATAGTACCCGCAGCCCGAACCAATCCACCTTCACAACTAGTCATGCCATGCTCACCGAAGCGGAAACAGCGTTTTTACACGCCAACGGTTACCTGAACCTAGGCCAACTGCTGACCCCCACCGAAGTAAATCGGATCAACGAACGCATTGCGGAGTTACAGCGGCTCGAAGGCGATCGAGCCGGGGCCGAATTGGTGGATTCGAAGTATATCCGCCATCCGAAGGAGGAGGGGGCCGATCGGTTGGCGGATCTGGTCAATAAAGGGCCCGTATTCGACGTGTGTTACACCCATCCCAAAGTACTGGCTGGCATCGAGGCGGTACTGGGTGCCGACTTTAAACTATCCTCCCTGAATTACCGCGCGGCTAAACCGGGAAAGGGGCACCAAAAACTGCACGTCGACTATAAAAATGCCGTGGCGGAAGACGCCTTCAAAGTGTGCAACAGCATCTGGCTACTGGACGAGTTCACCGAACGCAACGGCGCCACCCGGATCGTCCCGGGCACCCACCGGTCGAAGGACCTGCCCGAAGCCGTCATGCGGGATGCCGAGGACCGGCACCCGGATGAGATCCTGATCGTCGCGCCCGTTGGATCCGTAGTCATCTTCAATTCACACGTCTGGCACGGCGGCACGACCAACCATACCGATCGGGACCGCCGAAGCATTCACAGCTATTTCTGTACGAAGGACCAACCCCAGCAGATCGACCAGCAGCGGTACATCACCCCCGAAACCCGGGAGCGGATCGGTGCGAGGGGGCGGGCGATACTGGACGTGTAAATAATGCCGATGTAATGTCCGGAAAGCCCCTTCTCCCCACCCTTTCCGCCGGCCTGCTCGTGGCGGCCACCGGCGTCGGTGCGGGCGATTTGGTCATCTCGGCCCTGGCGGGTGCGCGGTACGGATACACCCTGTTGTGGGCCATTGCCGTCGGGGCCGTGCTGAAGTTCTTTCTGAACGAAGGGCTGGCGCGGTGGGAACTGGCCACCGGCACTACCCTGCTGGAGGGTTGGGTGGAGCGGCTGCCGCGCTATCTCGTAATTTACTTCGGTGTTTACCTCTGCTTCTGGGCGTGTCTCGTGGCCGGCACCCTCATTTCCTACACCGGCCTCGTGGCGCATACCCTGCTGCCCCTCCCCCTGTCGGACGCGGGGGGAACGGCGGTGTGGGGGGCGCTGCATTCGGTCGTGGCCCTGCTGCTAGTCCGCTTCGGGGGCTTTTGTAGTGTGGAGGTGGCCATGAAAGTCGTCATCTCCATCATGTTCGTGATCGTGATCGGCTGCGCGGTGGCCGTACTTCCCCCGGCCGGGGAGGTGCTGCGGGGAGTCCTGCTGCCTACCCTTCCCGCCGACCGGCAATCCGTCCTATTTAGTCTGGCCCTGATTGGCGGCGTCGGCGGTACGCTCACCATCATGTGCTACGCGTATTGGTTGCGGGAAAAGCGGGCGCTGGACGAGGTATCCCTGCGCGGGGTGCGCCTCGACCTGGGCGTGGCCTACTTCCTGACGGCGCTATTCGGCATCGCGGTGACGGTCATCGCCGCCCAGCTCCGCCCGGAGGACGTAGGCGGCTACCGGATGGTGACCGGCCTTGCGGAACAGCTGGCTACCATCCTGGGGGAGGCCGGCTACTGGGTATTCTTGCTCGGTTTCTGGGCGGCGGTCTTCACCTCGATGGTGGGGGTGTGGAGCGGAGTTCCTTACCTCTTCGCCGACCTTTGGCAGCGCTACCGCCGTCGGTATGCCGCCGGCCCCAATCCCGTCGCCGCCCTGCGGACAACCGCCGCCTACCCCTATTTTCTGCTGTATCTCGCCCTACCGCCCGTACTGCTGACGATCTACCAGCAGCCGGCCTGGATCGGCATCGCCTACGCCGTGTCGGGGGCCGCCTTCATGCCCTTCCTGGCCGGCACCCTTTTGTATTTGAATAACCGGAAGGCCTGGGTACGCCCCCTGCATAACGGCTGGCTGACGAATGCGGTGCTGGGGGTGAGCCTGCTGCTGTTTCTGATCCTGTTGGCCACCCAATTAGCGATACCCGGCTGACTTTGCGGCGATTGACAGCCGTACCGTACAATGCCTGGTGATTTTATGGCGCGGGTATCGATCACCTTCTTTACGCCTCGCATGTTAACTCAGTGTTAATTTCCCCACCCTCGTCGGTACGTCAAGTGGTCGGACGAATAGTGGTCGGACCACAACTGGCGCGACCACTACTCGTCCGACCACCACCCCGTCCCGGAAATGCGGATTACCTTAACCAGGAATCATGCTTGCCACCCATGCGCTTTCCGAACAGGCTATTCTCCTGCGCCCCCGCCGCCCTGCTTCTGTTGCTATTAAGTACCTGCCAGGGTGATTCGGACGTATCCAAGGTCGAAGCCGCTCGGCTCCCGGAGCGCCCGAACGTCCTCTGGATCGTCTGCGAGGATATGAGTCCCCTCATTGCGGCCTTCGGTGACAGCACGATCCAGACACCCAACCTCAGCCGCCTGGCCGCCCGGGGCGTTCGCTTTCCGAACACCTTTAGCGTGGCGGGAGTCTGCGCGCCCAGCCGCTTTGCCATCGCTACGGGGGTGTACCCGATCAGCGGGGGCGGACACCATATGCGCACCCAGGGCAACGAAGAGCGGCTTCGCGAACTCGGATTACCCGGGGCCTACGGAGCCCTGGTGGACCCCGAGGTCAAAATGATGTCGCAGGTATTGCGCGAAAACGGCTACTTCACCACCAACAACGCCAAAACCGACTACCAATTCCAGGCCCCCAAAACCGCCTGGGACGAGAACGGCCCGCGCGCCCACTGGCGCCATCGCCCGCCGGGGCAGCCCTTCTTCAGCATCTTCAACCTGGAAATCACCCACGAAAGCCAGGTGTGGCAGACCAGCAAGGGTAACCTGCGCTTCCGCCCGGGCTTCGAGAACGACACCTCGACCATTTACGGCTGGGAGGATATATACACCGGAGCAGACCGGCCGGAACCGCAGATCCCGCCGGACGTCAATTTCCCGCTGCCTCCCTATCTCGCCGATACCGAAGCCACGCGGGAGGACGTCCGCCGGGTGTACGACAACATTCGCATCATGGACCGGCAGGTCGGTTTCCTACTTGACCAGTTGGAGGCCGACGGACTCACCGACAGCACCATCATCTTTTGGTACAGCGACCACGGCGGGCCCCTGCCCCGGCAGAAGCGATTGCTCTACGACAGCGGCCTGCGCGTGCCGATGATCGTGGCCTGGCCGGACGACCGCCGCGCCGGGGAAATTGACAGTCTGCTGTTCAGTTTCGTGGATTTCGCGCCCTCGGTGTTCAGCATGACCGGCATCGAGCCTCCGGAATGGCTCCAGGGGCAAGCAACCTTCGGGGAGTACCAAGCGGATGAACGGGCGTACGTTTTCGGCGCCAGCGACCGCCTCGACGAGCACTACGACCGCATCCGCGCCGCCCGCGACCACCGCTTCAAGTACTTGCGTAACTACTACCCCGAGCGTGGCTACTACCTCCCCCTCGCCTACCGCGAACAGATGGCCAGCATGCAGGAACTGCTGCGTAAACGCGACGAGGGGAGCCTCACCGACGCCCAGGCGCAGTGGTTCCGCGACCGCAAGTCCACGGAGGAACTCTTCGACACCTGGAACGACGGCTACGAACTGGAAAACCTGGCTGGCCGCGCGGAATACCAGGATAAACTGGTCGAACTGCGTAACGCCACCGACGCCTGGCTGCAACGCGTCGGTGACCTCGGCGGCGAACCGGAAGTGGAAATGGTACAACGGTTCTGGAACGGGGCGGACGAGATGCCGGTCACCGGTCGGCCGCAACTCCGCCGCGACAGCATCGGCCGCTTCATTCTGGAAAGCAAGACCCCCGGCGCCCAGATCGCCTATCGCATCTTGCCCGAAGATGCCGATCGGGAGGGTTGGCGCGTGTATACGGAACCCATTGAATTCGACCTGGATAGTGGGGATACCCTGCGGGCGGTGGCGCAGCGGATCGGGTTTCGGGAGAGCGGAATTAGTGAGGGGTGGTAGGGGGGGTAGTCTTTTAGTCTTTTAGTCGGGTAGTTCGTTAGTCTTTTAGTCGGGTAGTCTTTTAGTCTTTTAGTCGGGTAGTCTTTTAGTCGGCTTCGCCGGGTGGTCTCGAAGTAGGAAGGCTCGGGGGGTATGGATAAGGTGCATTATTGCTAAATGCCCACTCCATTGCCGGTGGCGTTCATCTGGGTAGCGTCCTCCAGGATCTGACCGCCAACGCATACCTCCCAGTCCAGTTCGGGGCGGAGGTGGCGTTGGGCCAGGTCACGTATTTCGGAGGCGGAGATAGTGCGAATGGTCTCGTCGAGGCGACGGAGGTGGTCTACCGGATCGTACTCCTTAATGATGGCCGATCGGTAGCGGCTGCTTACGGCTAGCGGTCCGTCGAGATCCTGGACCAATCCGCCGAGGAGATAGGCACGGACCATATCCAGTTCGGCGTCGGGAACCAGGTGCTGGCGGAGTTTATCCATTTCGACCAATATCTCGCGCCGTACTTCCTCCAGGTTTTCGTTGGCTACGTCGGCGGAGATGCCGAAGGTGCCGTCAAAGCGGTAGGTGTCGAGTTCGCTGTCGATGCCGTAGGTATAGCCCTTTTCCTCGCGGATGTTGCGCATGAGCCGGCTGCCGTAGTAGCCGCCCAGGATGGTTTCCAGCACGGCGATACCCGGGTAGTCGGCGTCGTCGATGCGGAACCCCCGCCGACCACGCCGGATCATCGTCTGCTGGGCGCGGGGCCGGTGGATCTGCAACAAGCTGGGGGGCGCGGTATGTATCCGGTAGTCCGGTGCCGAAATGGCGGGTCCGGGGCGGAGTTGCCCGAATGTCTTCTCCAGCAGTCGTTCCACTTCATCGCTGAGCTGGCCCACTACCCGCAGCGTAGCGTTCCGGGCACCGTAGTAGCGCTCGTAGTGATCCCGAACGGCGGCTACGGTAAGGGCTTCGTAATCGGCCTTGGTACCCCCATAGCCGTACGGGTTGTCGGCTCCGAAAGCGGCTTCCGACAGGGTACGGTAGGCCAGCCAGTCGGCATCTTCCATGTCTTCCCGCAGCTGCTGCCGGCTTCGCTTTTTGAAGCGTTTGAGTTCCGGTTCAGAGAAGGCGGGTTGGGCCATTACCTCCGTCATCACGGGTAGGAGGTGGTGGGCGTGCTTCGTGATGGTGGCCAGCGACAGGCTCGCCGTATCGTAGTCGTCTGGGGTTTCCAGACTCGTACCGTACTGCTCGAAGGTAGCCTCCAACTCACTGGCCGAACGCCGGAGCGTACCCTCCACCAGCAGGCCATTGGTAGCATCGGAGACGAACCGCTGCGCCTCGTAGGGCCGTCCGGCGCGCCAAATCATTTCCACCATCAGAATCGGTGCCTGGGCTACGTGGATGGCCACCACCTGCAGGCCGTTGGAAAGCGTCCAGCGACGGGCCGGCGGCAGGGCGGGTACGCGGGGCGTACGGATGGGAGGGGCTTGGCGGTTTTTGATAACGATACGTACTTATAATGTCTGTTGGGAACCCCTCAGGCGTCCGGTGGTTCAGGGTCGCCAGGGCGCGGGAAATGGGCCTGTACCGATGGTGATCCCGTTTCTACCGTTTCGCTGCCGCGGAAAAGGTTATCGCCAGACTCGCATTCATGGAGGCCAGGCGGGCCAAATCTTCGGCGGATACCTCCGTGTTTATCTGGTGTCGGTGATCATTGGACAATATGGTCCACCGCAGGATGATGTGACGTACGCCCCCCCGCTGCAGGGTTGCGTAGTACTTTTCCAATCCGGAAATGTAGTCCGACACAGCGGAGGGAGTATGGCTTACTTCCGGCAGGTGAAACTGCGCCCGCTCGGGGTAGCGGATGCCCGGATCGTCTGCATTTAAGTAGCGGCCGACACCGGACACTTCCGGTAGCTGCTCGAATACTTCCTGATTCAGCGATTTCCCCTGGAGGGTGGCGTAAACTTGGTGGCGGATGGTATGCATAGGCTTTGGGTCAGAAATATAGGGCGCCGGGGCGCGGGTGCAACGTCTTACGGGAATTATAGCGGCCCTCGGAAACGCTAACTATATTCATCGCCCAAACGACCTTGCCATGCTCCCGCGCTTCCGCCGCCCCCTGCTTTTCCTGCTTCTCGCCCTGGGATCCACGCTTACCGCCCAGGAAACCCGCCTGCTACGCCAGCCGGATATTGGAAGCGACGCCATCGCCTTCGTGTACGGAGCAGATATCTGGACGGCCGACCGCGCGGGCAACAACGTACGCCGCATCACGAGTACGCCCGCCGTCGAGGGGTCGCCGAAACTGAGCCCCGACGGGCAGTGGTTGGCTTTCACCTCCGACCGCGATGGCAGCGAAGAAGTCTACGTCGTCTCCAGCCGCGGCGGCATCCCCACCCGCCTGACCTGGCACCCCTCCGCCGACGAGGTGCGGGGCTGGACGACCGACGGCAGCCGCGTCCTCTTCGCCTCGACCCGCCAGACCGCCCCCTCGCCCTACAACCGGCTGTGGACCGTCTCGGTCCAGGGCGGCCCGGCCGAATTGGTTAGCGAGCAGTGGGGCTACGACGGCAGCTACAACGCCGACGGCACGCGCCTGGCCCTGGATAAGATGAGCCGCTGGGACAGCGAGTGGCGCGCCTACCGTGGCGGGCAGAACACCCCGATCATCCTGCTCGACCTCGCCACCCAGGAGGAAACCCTGCTACCCAACGAGCAAACCACCGACGTGCATCCCGTCTGGGTCGGCGACGAGGTCTACTTCCTGTCGGACCGCGACTACACCATGAATGTCTACGCCTACAACGTGCCCAGCAGCGAGCTCCGGCAGGTGACCGAGCTCACCGGCTCCGACATCAAGTGGCTGGCCGGCGGCGCGCAGGGACTGATCGTGGAACGCGACGGCTACCTGCACCTGCTCGATCCCGCTTCCGGCGAGCTGGAGCAACTGGAGATCGAAGTCATCGGCGACTTCCCCTGGGCCGAACCCAGCTGGGAGGACGTCAACGACCGCGCCGAGTCCGTCTCCCTCTCCCCCACCGGCCAGCGGGCCCTGATGGCCGCGCGCGGCGACATCTTCACCGTCCCCACCGATAAGGGCGACTCCCGGAACTTGACCCAGTCCAGCGGCGCGGCCGACCGGGCCCCGATCTGGTCGCCAAAGGGAGACCGCATCGCCTGGTTCACCGATACCGACGGCGAAGGCTATGCCCTCCACCTGACCGATCAGACGGGCATGGGCGACGCCACCCGCATCCCCATCGGCGAATCCAAGATGGCCTGGGACCCCGCCTGGTCGCCGGACGGCAAGCAGATCGCCTTCATCGACGACGACGTCCGTATCCGCGTAATCGACCTGGACGCCCAAACAGTCCGCACCATCGACGTCGGCGGCAACAACCTCGACCGCAGCCGCGCCGAACCCCGCTGGTCGCCCGACAGTCGTTACCTGGCCTACGTCAAGAGCGGGTCCAATAACTTCCGCCGCATCTGGGCGTGGAGCACCGAAACGGAACAATCGCAACCCCTGACCGATGCCTTCGCCGATTCCTTCTCCCCCGCCTGGGACCGCGACGGGCAGCACCTCTACCTCCTCGCCAGCACCAACCTGGCCCTCGGCGCCGGTTGGGCTAATACCAGCAGCATGCAGGCGGACCCCGATTACAAAGCCTACGTCGTCGTGCTGCCCGGTGATCTCGACAGCCCCTTTATCCCCGAAAGCGACGAGGAGCCGGTGGAGCAAGCAGAAGAAGACACCGAAGCGGACAAGGACACCGATAAGAAAGAAGAGCAGGGCGACGGAGCGCAGGAAGAAAAAACCGTCCGGGTAGTCATCGACTTCGACAACATCAGCCGCCGCACCATTGCCCTGCCAGTGTCGGGGGCCAACTACTACGCCACGGCGGCCGGCCCGGCGGGGACGCTCTTCCTGGCCGAGGAAAAGCCCGGTGGCAGTGGCGCCACCCTGAAGAAATTCAGCCTGGAAAAACGGGAGGCCAGCGACTTCGCCGAAGAGGTCCGCAACTTCGCGGTGTCGTCCGACGGGAAAAAGATCCTCTTTCAGTCCGGCGGGGGCTGGAAGATCGCGGATACGGGCGGCGAAAACGGAAAGTCGGGCGAAACCGTCACCCCCGAACTGACCATGAAACTGGATCGACTCGCCGAGTGGAAGCAGATCTTCGAGGAAGCCTACCGCTACGAGCGCGATTATTTCTACGATCCCAACCTCCACGGCCGCGACTGGAAGGAGGTGTACGAACGGTACGCCCCGCTCGTCCCCTACATCCGGCACCGCGACGACCTGACCTACCTGCTCGACCAGCTCGGCGGAGAATTATCGGTCGGCCACAGCTTCGTATCCAGCGGGGACACCCCCGATACCGAGGATGCCAAGGTAGGTTTGCTCGGAGCCGACCTGGCGGCGGTCAACGGCCACTGGCGCATCCAACGCATCTACACCACCGAAACCTGGAACCCGGGATTGTCTAGTCCCCTTGATCGTCCCGGCCTCGACGTGCGCGTCGGCACCTACCTGGTCGGCATCAACGGGCAAGCGTTGACCGCCGAAGACAATCCCTACCGCTTCCTGGACGGTACCCAGGGCAAGCAGACGGTACTGCACCTGAATGACCGACCCGCCTTCGCCGGCAACCGGCAGGTGATCGTCGAACCCATCGGCGACGAGAACGCCCTGCGGCAGCGCGCCTGGGTGGAAGATAACCGGCGCATGGTCGACTCCCTGTCCGACGGTCGCCTGGCCTACGTTTGGGTACCCAATACCAGCGGTGCCGGCTTCGTCAACTTCAACCGCTACTACTTCGCCCAGCAGGACAAGGAAGGCGCCGTGATCGACGAGCGCTTCAACGGCGGCGGCCTCCTGGACGACTACATGGTCGACCTGATGACCCGCTCGCTGCGTGCCGCCCTTACCAACGAGGTCCCCGACGGCACGCCCTTCCGGCTACCCGCCGGCATCCTGGGCCCCAAAGCCCTGCTGATCAACGAACGCGCCGGCTCCGGCGGCGACTTCTTCCCCTGGGTCTTCCGCCAGCAGGAGGCCGGCCCCCTCATCGGCGCCACCACCTGGGGCGGGCTCGTCAAGTCCTCCACCCACTACCGCTTCATCGACGGCGGCTCCATGACCGCCCCCGATAACGCGGTTTTCGACCCGCTGGCCGGCGCCTTCATCGCCGAAAACGTGGGCATCGCACCGGACATTGCCGTGCGGCAGGACGCAAAAGCGCTCGGTGAGGGTCGTGACCCCCAGCTGGAACGGGCGGTGGAGGAGGTGCTGCGATTGCTGGAGGCGGAGGAACCGGTGGAGGTGCGAAATCCGGCTTATCCTACGCCTGCTGTGGGGGGTAAATAAGGGGGAATTATTGAATTGGTGAAGGACTGAATGGGCGGCATAGTAGCCGCTCGCTTCGCTCGTGGGCGGTAAGAATTGAATGCTTGAATTCGTGAATTGCTGAATAGGTGTTGTAGTATCCGCTTGCTTCGCTCGTGGGCGGTAAGGATTGAATGCTTGAATTCGTGAATTGCTGAATAGGTGTTGTAGTATCCGCTTGCTTCGCTCGTGGGCGGTAAGGATTGAATGCTTGAATTCGTGAATTGCTGAATAGGTGTTGTAGTATCCGCTTGCTTCGCTCGTGGGCGATAAAGATTGAATGCTTGAATTCGTGAATTGCTGAATAGATGTTGTAGTATCCGCTTGCTTCGCTCGCGTGAGGGGTTCCGTGCGCTACTATTTTACGGTGGAGGGATTTCGTCCGAGATGATGCCTTTCGCACGCCACCTCGGCTTGGAAAGCCTCGACCTTAGGTGCGCACATGGGATTGAGCCTCGCACAAAGGTCGGGGGCTTCCAGCCCGAGGGTATATTTTCTCGCACGCCACCTCGGCTTGGAAAGCCTCGACCTCAGGTGCGTACATGGAATAGCGCTACGCACAAAGGTCGAGGGCTTTCAGCCCAAGATTATGCTTTCCCGCACGACAACTCGGCTTGGAAAGCCTTGACCTCAAGTACGTACACGGAATAGCGCTATGCACAAAGGTCGAGGGCTTCCAGCCCGAGATCAGGCTTTCCCGCACGACAACTCGGCTTGGAAAGCCTCGACCTCAGGTGCATGCACGGGATAGCGCCTCGCATAAAAGGTCGAAGACTTCCAGCCCGAGATAATGCTTTCCCGCACGGCAGCTCGGCTTAAAGAGCCTCGACCTTCGGTGCGTGCACGGGATAGTGCCACGCATAAAAGGTCGAGGGCTTTCAGCCCGAGATCAGGCTTTCCCGCACGCCACCTCGGCTTGGAAAGCCTCGACCTTGGGTGCGTACACGGGAAAAAGCCTCGCGTCAAGGTCGAGGGCTTCCAGCCCGAGATCAGGCTTTCCCGCACGACAGCTCGGCTTGGAAAGCCTCGACCTCAGGTGCGTGCACGGGATAGCGCCTCGCATAAAAGGTCGAAGACATCCAGCCCGATGATAATGCTTTCCCGCACAACATCTCGGCTTAAAAAGCCTCGACCTTAGGTATTTACACGGGATAAAACGACTCACAAAGGTCGAGGGCTTCCAGCCCGAGATAATGCACTCCCGCACGATAGCTCGGCTTAGAAAGCCTCGACATTAGGTACAAACACGGGATAGCGCCTCGCCCAAAGGTCGGGGGCTTCCAGCCCGAGAGTATGCTGTCACGCACGCACGCGAGCGAAGCGAGCGACAAATGCATCACCCATTCACTAATTCAGTCCTTCAAAAATTCACTAATTGCTAAGCATCACCGGCATCACCAGCATCATAATATCCTGCCCGCTTTCCTGCTCGGTGGGGAGGAGGATGCCGGCGCGGGTGGCGGTAGACATCTCCAGGCGAACTTCCTCGCCTTCCAGGACGCCGAGCATTTCGATGAGGAACTTGGCGTTGAAGCCGATCTGGAGCGGACTGCCGTCGTAGCTGCAGCTCAATTGCTCGGTGGCTTCGTTGCTGAAGTCCAGATCCTGGGCACTGACCGTGAGGCTGCCGTCGGCGATGTTGAGGATGACCTGGTTGGTGGTCTTGTTCGCGTAGATGACGATCCGCTTGAGGCTGTTCTGGAAGTCGGCACGGTTAACGAGCAGGGTGTTCGGATTATCGACCGGAATGACGGCGTTGTAGTCGGGATAGCGGGCGTCAATCAGGCGGCAGGCCATTTTGGTGTCGCCGTACTCGAAAAAGGCGTTCGACTTATCGAAGCTGATGCTGACGGCCACGTCGCTGTGCGGCAGGGCACCTTTCAGCAGGTTCAATGCTTTCTTCGGGATAATAAAGCTGCTGGTCACTTCGCCGCTGAGGTCGCTGAGGCTGAATTTGACCAGCTTGTGGGCGTCGGTGGCTACCATGGTCAGCTTCGAAAAGTCCACCTGGAAGAACACCCCGGTCATCGCGGGACGAAGTTCATCGGTAGAGGTGGCGAAAAGGGTGCGGTTGATACCCTCCTGCAGATTCATGGCCGTTACGCTGATCTCGTCCGCTTCGCTGGGTTCCGGGATGTCGGGATAGTCGCCCCCGGGTTCTCCCGCTAGCTTGTATTTGCCGTAGGCGGAGGTGATCGAAATGCCGTAGTTGTCTTCGTTGATATCGAAGGTGATCGGCTGCTGGGGCAGGGCCTTGAGCGTATCGATGAGAATCTTCGCCGGAACGGCTACCTGGCCGTCTCCATCCGCGTTTACCTCCAGGCTGGTCACCACACTAGTCTCCAGATCGGTGGCGGCGATTTTGAGCATATTCCCCTCAATGGTGAACAGAAAATCTTCCAGAATCGGCAGTACCGGGTTCGAAGCAATAGCCCCCCCGGCCAGCTGTAATTTCTTCTGCAGATCGGAACTGGAAACGGAAAATTTCATAGTGATTCAAGCTTTTGGCAAACTTACGGAAATATCACCTTCGGCGGGAATAGAAGTGTACGTCCAGCTCCCCGCGGTCGCGGTGATAGACCTCGCTACGCTCGCGGTAGCGGCTACGCGGGAGAATAGAACCTTCAAACTTTAGCGACCATCGAGTTTCGATATCGCCCCTACCCTGGTCGCCACCGCAGCCCCAGCACTCCCCACACCCCGTAGTTCGTAGAGGATAGCAGCAGGGAGTCGTCCTGGTCCGGTTTGCCGATGTAGCGTTCGGAACGGTGATCGGTGGCGTTGTTCAGGCGGGCGTAGGCGGAGATGTCCTTGAACAGCTCATAGTCGGCGGCAAGGTCGAGGCTGATGACGGCGTTGATCCAGATCGGCTCCCCGTCCTGCAGCAGATCGAGGGTGGAACTGCGGTAGTTGCCGGCGATGACGAGATTGAGGCGCTGGCGGGGGTTACTGTAGACGATGCTGAGGTTGGCCGAGCGGCGCGGGGCCTGGGCTAACGTAGCGCCTTCCAGAGCGGAATCCGCCAGGCGGTAGTCGTTGAAGTTGAGGTTGCCGTTAAGATTCAGGAAGCGGAACCCCTGGTTGATAAAGCCCAGGTTCTGGTAGAAGCCTAACTCTACCCCGAGCAGCCGGGCATCGGCGGTGTTCATCAGGCTATAGCCCAGTGCGGGTTGATGGTTGACCAGGCGGTACTCAGCGGTACGTACGGTCGGGTTGTCCAGGAACTTGGCGTATACACCGATGCTGATCAGCCCGTCACTTCGGCCGTAGCGCTCGAATACCAGATCAAAGTTGTTGCTATACGTTGGTTCGACGTCGGTATTGCCAAGGCTGAAGACGTCCAGGCGGGCTTGTCGCCGTTCTTCGAAGTCGCTCGTGGGCACCAGTGTCGAGTATGGCACGCGGGCAATCGCCGAGTAATAAGCAAATCGAAACTGACGGTCGCGGCGAATGCGATAGGTAATGTTGAGGCTGGGGAAGAGGTCGTTGTACGACAGGGAATCGGCTCCACCCGACCCGCTCAGCTCGTAATCGATATTCGTATACTCGTAGCGGAGACCGGCCGAGGTACTCACTTTAGCGTTCCAGTTGTTGACGAACATCAGGTAGGCGGCGGCAATCTTTTCTCCCGCGAAGTAGTTGGGTCCGCCGTCGAGGTCCGGATCCTCAGTAAGCGGGGCCTCCTCGTTGAGGTCGGCAAAGCTCCCCCCCGGAATACTAGCTGCGGTAGGAAATGAATCCCGCAGGAAAAATTCCCGGTAGTTCCGCTCCTTGATGCGGTAGCGGCCGCCCACGCGTACAAACCGGGTACGGCCCGTATTGAGGTAGCGGGTCAGGTTGACGGCGCCGATGGCAATGTCTTCCTCCAAATCCAGGTTCTGCTGCTCGGTACTCTGCCGGGGAATTTCCGTAGCGGGGTTTTTCGTATCGAAGGGCGTCAGGTTGAGGTATTCGTCTTCCGAAAGGTCGGGAGAAGCGCCAAACGGCAGGTAGTGGTACGCCCGTTGCCGATCGATCAAGCGCTCACTGGTGCTGGCAAAACTCAGCGCGTAATCCAGCTGAGTCTTGTTAAAGTTGTTTTCAACTTCCAACGCTACCATATTCAGGCGGCGCTCCTCGTTCCACTTGCTCGTGATCCGATTTTCGAAGCCACTGCCAAGGCTACCAAAGTTGGTTTCCCGGGTGTAGACATCTTCGTCGATGGCACTGTAGTTATAGCTGATCCGGAGGCGATTATAGATACTCGGCCGGAGCTCCACGGCCCCGATAATGCCGGTTTTGTTCGTGATGCGATCCGTATCGATCGGCCGGACCCGGCTGATGCTCCTCCCGGTCACCCCGTTCTCCCCGTAGTCGTAGCGTTGCATGCGGTTGCCACGGGCGTGGCGGAAGAAGCTGCCGGCCAGTAGACCGTACACCTGCTCGTCGCTTAATTCCGAGTTCAGCACGACGGCACCCTGGGCGATGCCGGTGTTGATGTCATCCGCCCGGTCAAAGCCGAAGTTGGTGCCCGCTCCCCCCTGAACCAGTACCTCGAACTGCTGCTCCGGCTGCCGGATGCGGAAATCGACCGTTCCACCGATCGCATCGGCGTCCATATCCGCACTTCGGGCCTTGACCACCCGCACCTGTTCCACGAGGTTCGATTGGATGATGTCCAGGCTGCCGGCCCGGTCCGCCTCCGGTTGTACGGCCGGCAAGCGCTGCCCGTTGAGGGAAATGGCGGTATACTGCTCCGGCAACCCCCGCACCTGTACCAGTTCGCCCTCACCGCGGTTGCGGGTGATCGTTACGCCCGGCATACGTTGGACCGTTTCCGCCAGGGTGATGTCGGGGTATTTGTTGAAGAGTTCGGAGTGGATAACCGTCTGCTGGGTGATTGCCGACTGCTGAATGCGCAGCGCCTGTGCCTGCCCCGAGGCGCGGCGGCCGTAGACGATCACTTCGCCCATGTCGACGAAGGATTCGCTGAGTACGATGTCGAGCTCGACCTCCCGTTCGGTGGTACTGATCCGTAGCGTAGTGTCGTAGTTCTCGTACCCGATGTAGGAAGCTAGGATGCGAATACGACCCGGGGGTACCTCGAGGGTATAGTGGCCGTTGATATCGGTGATCGCCCCGATCACGGAGCCCACCACCTGCACCGATCCGCCGACCAGCGTATCCCCTTCCACGTTGGTCACCGTGCCCCTCACTTCCGCTTCCTGGGCGAACAAGGAGATGGAACCTAGGCAGATCAATAGGAGAATCAAGTGGGGTTTACAACGCATACCGACTAAAGCGACCGGGCTCTTGGGTTTGTTTACGGCGGGCTTTATAAATTACGGGACCTAAAATTCCGCAGATGCCCACCGCAACAAAGATAACATTCCTCGATGCCGCCAGCGTCGAGGATCTCCCCGCCTTCGATACCTTCAACGAGCTTGGCCACTTCACCGCTTATTCCCATACGAAACCAGACGACGTGGTCGACCGGGCCGGCGGAGCGCAGGTCGTCATCGTCAACAAAGTCAGGCTGACCGCGGAAATCATCGGCGAGTTGCCGGATCTTCGCCTGATCTGTGTCGCCGCCACCGGGGTCAACAATGTCGACAAGGAGGCAGCCGGGGAACGGAACATTCCCATCCGCAACGTCGCCGGTTACAGTACCGATTCGGTAGCCCAGCTCGCGATGACTTCCCTCCTCGCCATGGCCATGGACCTCCCCTATCTGAACGAGGCGGTATACAACGGAGCATACAGTAAGGCGAAAGACTTCACCCTGTGGCGTCATCCTTTCTACGAATTGGGGCACGCCCGCTTCGGCATTATCGGGCTGGGCACGATCGGGCGGCGGGTAGCGCAACTCGCCGAGGCTTACGGCGCCAAAGTGGTCTACCACAGTACCAGCGGTACCGACCACGACGTGCCCTATCCCCGGCTGGAGCTGGATGAATTACTCAGCAGTTGCCAGGTGGTCAGTATCCACTGTGCGCTTACCGAGGCCACGGAAGGGCTCATCGGCTACAACGAACTCAAACGGATGTCTCCCTCGGCCTACCTCGTCAACGTGGCCCGGGGCGGTATCGTAGTGGAGGCCGATCTGGCGCGGGCCATCGACGAGGGCGTCATCGCCGGGGCGGCGGTGGACGTATTCACCCAGGAGCCCTTGCCCGGCAGCCACCCCTATCTGTCCGTCAAAAACCGGCATCGCCTGTTTCTCACCCCCCACGTGGGTTGGGCGAGCGTGGAGGCCCGCACGCGGCTGCTCGCCGGAATCCGCGATAACATCCGGGAAGGATGGTAGGGGCCCCATCTTTGCTCCTGCGCTCCGGCGCCCTGCTTGGTTTGTCCGTGCTTGGCCTTACCCTGAACGGTCAGGAACAAGCGACGGAACAACTGATCGAGGACGTGATCGCCCAGGACGCGGAGGAAGGCGGGGAATTTACTTTCAACGATGCGTTTTCCCTACTGGAAGGCTACGAACGCCGGCCCCTCGACCTCAACGCGGCAACCGCCGAGGAGCTAAATGCCACCTACCTTCTGAGTCCGCTGCAAACGGACCGACTCCTCGCCTACCGCGAAATGCTCGGGGGCTTCATCAGCATCTACGAACTCCAGGCGGTACCGGGGCTAGACCTGGAAACGATCCGGCGGATGCTTCCCTTCGTCGCGGTAGGCAAAGGATTGGACGACGTCACCGTACCCTTAGCCACGCTCCTTACCCGTGGGCAGCGGGAACTTTACGTGCGCGGGGGGCGGCGGCTGGAACGCGCGCGGGGGTATGCGCTACCGGATCCGAGCTATCTGGGCAGTCCCGACCGCTTGTACCTGAAGTTCCGCCAGCGCTACGGCAACCAACTCAGCCTGGGCATCGTGGCGGAGAAGGACCCCGGGGAGGTGTTTTTCGGGCGAGCGGACGTCCGCCGGGGATTCGACTATTACGGTTTGCACTTCTTTGTCCGCAACCTCAACCGGCGCGTCCGGGCACTGGCACTCGGGGATTTCTCGGTAAGCTTCGGGCAAGGCCTTATCCTCTACACCGGTTTCGGTTTCGGAAAAAGCAGCTACACGACTACGGTGGCCCGCAGCTCCCCTACCCTGCAACCCTACGCCAGCGTTAACGAGTTCAGTTTCGTGCGGGGAGCGGGGCTCACCCTGGCGCTGGGCAAGCGGTGGGAAACCAGCGTCTTTGCGGGGCGGCAACGGCGGACGGGAAACCTGGCGGCGGACTCCCTTAGCGTCAGCTCGCTAAGCCTCAGTGGCTACCACCGCACCCTGAACGAGCTGGCGGACCGTCGGCTCGTAGGGCAAACAACTTACGGCGGGCAGCTGAAGTACCGACCCCATAACCGGATCACCCTGGGACTGAACTTCGTCGGCGAGCACCTGAATACGACCCTGCTACCCCGCAACCAGCCCTACAACCGCTTTTATTTTCGGGGTACCGACCTGGGAAACGTGAGCGTTGACTACGCTTACCGCCTCCGCAACTTTTCTTTTTTTGGCGAGGTCGCAGGTGCGGCGTTTTGTTGCGGAACGGAAGGAAATTCGCAAAACCGGGGCCTGGCCATGCTCCACGGCGTCAATGTGGGCCTTGACCCTAAGGCGGACCTGGCGCTCGTTTACCGACGGTATGCACCCGGGTACCGGGCGCTCAATGCCCGCCCCTTCGGAGAAACCGCAGGGGGGCGCAACGAAACCGGGTTGTACCTCGGCCTGGAGCTTCGCCCCGCCCTCCGTTGGCGCATTAACGGATACGTCGACCTGTGGCGCCACCCCTGGCTGCGGTACACCATCGACGCGCCGAGTAGCGGCCAGGAGTACCGCTTCCGGATTACCTATACCGTGAAGCGCAAACTCGACGCGTACGCCGAGTTGCGCAGCGAGACCAAGGGGTACGGGATCGACGGTGGCGAAGCCCTCAAACTGGACCCGGTGGTGAACCGGACCCGATTTCAGGCCCGCCTGCATGCCGGCTACCGCATCACCTCCGCCCTGGAATGGCGCTCGCGGTTCGACGTCGGCTATACCGAAGACGAGTGGAAAGGCCGGCAACGCGGGTTCATGTTTTTCCAGGACCTGCATTACCGTCCGCTCGGGCCCTTCGGTTGCTCGGCCCGGGTAGCGGTGTTTTCCACTCCCGGCTACGACGTGCGCTTTTACGAGTACGAGAACGGACTGACCTACAATGCCCGGGTGCTACCCTATTACGGAAACGGATTGCGGAGTTTTTTACTCCTTCGCTACAAGGGCATTCGCAACCTTACCCTCGAGACCAGGATCGCCCGTACCCAGAACACTGACGGTAGCACCCTGGGCAGCGGATTGGAAGCGACCGACCGGACCCACCGCACGGAGATCGCCGGGCAGGTAGTCTGGCGGTGGTGATGGCGGGCGCTTACCGTACCAGCACGGTCCGGGTGGTTACTTCGTACCGGCCGTCGACTCTAAGGTAGTAGAGTCCTTTGGCCAGGTTACTGAAGTCGAGATCCGTAGACAGATCCTCACTCGTCGTAACCGCAATGTGACGGCCGAAGGAGTCGTAGACGGTGATCGGAACCGGGTAGGCACACTGCTCGAACTTGACGGCGAATTCCCCGGTGGTGGGATTGGGGAAGACATCGAAATCCATTTTTTTGCAGATTTCCGGCAGGTCCGATACCGTCACCTGGGTGGCGGCCGTACAGCCCCCGCCGTCGGTAACGACGACCTCGAAGGTGCCGTTAGCGGTCACCCGGATGTCTTCCGCATCGTCGTGACCGGCAATACCGATACCGGACCAGAGTGGTTGGAAGGGTGCCGTTCCACCGGTGATGGACAGGTCGATCGTGCGCTCTCCTCCTTCGGTAGTGACGGGGACCGCCGATACGACCAATGCTTCGGGTTCACTCAGGCGAACGGTACCGCTTGCCACGCAACCGGTGCTGTCCTTTACGCGAACGTCGTACTGCGCCGCGGCAAGGCCGGAGGCAATGGCGGCGTCGTCGAAGTCACCCGTCCCGTCGGCATCCCAATCGTAGGAAAAGGGTGCCCGGCCACCGGAGGCGGTTACGAGCACTTCCCCATCTTGACCCGCAAAACAGGACGGCATGACAATCTCCTCGACTACCAGGCGGAGATCCGACCGGACGGTGACCAGGAAGCCACTACTGAGGCGTTCTCCCCGCTCGTCGGTGTACGTATAGACCACGCTGGTGCTGCCAACGGGGAAGGTATCGCCACTGACGTAATTGGAGGTTACGGTGCCGGCATCGCAGCTGAAGGTTGGCGGTATCCAGCTGACAACGGCACGGCAGTCATCGGTATTCGTCGTTGCTACGATGTCGGTTGGCAGGTTCCGCACGGTTAAGGGCGAGGAATCGATGGTGTCGGTCGCCTTCACCTCACAACCGATGGCATCGCGGACGGTGAGCGATATCGGCCCGACCGGCAGTCCATTTGCGATCCGCTCGTCGCCATAGCCTCCCGCTCCGCTGGCTTGCCAATCGTAGTGATAAGGCAAGCGGCCGCCGGAGACGGTGACCTCGGCGTGGCCATCGCTTGCCGACCGACAGGAGACGGCGGCGGTTTCGAGCTTACCAACCTGCAAATTCGTCGTAACCGTTACCACGAAGGAGGCCACGATGGGTTCTCCCGCTCCTTCGGTAGCCATGTAACTGACTACCGTGGTACCGACGGGAAAGAGGTCGCCGCTGCGGTGCGTGGCGGTCAGGGTAGACCGGCAGTTGGTGGTAGGGGGGGTCCAGAAAACGCGTGCCTTGCAACCGTCGACATCCGCGGCCACGGTGACGTTCTTTGGCAGCTTATAGATGGCGGCGGGAGCGTCCTCGACCGTGACGGTCGCCGTGCAGCTTTCGGCGTTACCGTCCCGGTCTTTCACCGTCAGTACGACCTCGACCTGACCGATATCGGAGCAGTCGAAGACCGTACGCGACGCGCTGAACTGAAGCTCGGTTTCGCCGCAGTGGTCAAAAGATCC
The DNA here is from genome assembly GCF_002934605.1 of Neolewinella xylanilytica. Taxonomy (GTDB): domain Bacteria; phylum Bacteroidota; class Bacteroidia; order Chitinophagales; family Saprospiraceae; genus Neolewinella; species Neolewinella xylanilytica. Next base: position 1,968,496 of record NZ_PTJC01000005.1, on the reverse strand, counting down.
GCCGTCCAGCGTATCGGGCCGTATGGTTACCGATCCGTTGGCATCCAGAAATACGGTAATGTCGCGACAGACGGGGGTAGGGGGTAAATTCGCGCTACCACCGTCGAAAATGGTCCAGCCGTGCTCCAGCATCAATGCGGTACGCGCCTCCGCCCCCGCGCAGAAAGTGGTTTGGCCAACATCGAGGCGGACATTCGGCTGCAGATCGAGTTGCACCCACTGCTGCAGTAGTTCGTCGTAGTTTTCCTGACTCAGTTGGCCTTTGGCGAAGAGATCGCTCATATTAGTGACCTGGCTGACATCCCAACTTTGTAAATCCTGGTCGAATTTCGATCCCCAGAACATTTCGGTCATATCGGTGACCGAGGAAACATCCCAGCCACTGAGATCGTGGTTGAACTCGGTGGTCCAGGCGAAGGTGCCGTTCATCTTGGTGACGTTGCTGACGTCCCAGCCGGAAACGTCCTGATTGAACGCTTTGGCACTGTAGAACATACCGGCGATGTCCGTTACGCTGGACATATCCCAACTGCCAATGTCTTTGTTGAACGCCAGCGTATATCGGAACATATCCGTCATGGTAGTGACGCGAGCGGTATTCCAGGAACCGATGTGCCGATCGAAGGCTTTGCTGCTGTAGAACATACGGGCCATGGTGACCACGCTGGAGACGTCCCAGCTGCCGATGTCGCGGTTGAACTCGCTGGCATCCTCGAACATCCGCGACATATCGGTTACCGAAGCCGTATTCCAGGTACCGATCTCGCGGTTAAACTGACGGGCGGAGCGAAACAGGCCGCGCATGGTGGTCACCGAGGCCGTGTTCCACTGTTGCAGCTCCTGGTTGAAATTGGTGGCGAAAGCAAACATCTGTCGCATATCGGTGACGCTTCCGGTGTCCCATGACTTCAATTTCTGGTCGAAATTGTGGGCATCCAGGAACATCTCCGAAAAATCGGTTACGTGGCTTACGTCCCAATTATCGAGCGGCTGGTTGAAGGTAGAGGCGCCGGCGAACATCCCGGACATATTCGTGACGTGGCTGGTGTTCCAGTCATTGAGGTGGGCGTTCAGCTGTTCGCAGCCCCGGAACATGTTCCGCATTGAGGTAACCTGCGACAGGTCGGGGGCGTCGGTGGCCAGCAGTAACATATTCGTACACCCGGAAAAGGCGCCTTCCATGCTGCGCCATTCGATATCCCCCCAGGACAGCACTTTAAGCAATTTGGCCGCGTCGCCGCCGCCATCGAATTTTATCTGGGGAAAGGCACCGCGAATCCGGATCGTATAGATTCCCGCCTTGCCGTAGTTGTGGGAAATACTACCGGTGACGCCGGTAGTATCGTAGATACCATCGTTATTCCAATCAACGTCGTACAGGTAGCCCGGTCCGGCGGTAGGGACGGTGATGGATGTAGGGTTGGAGTGACCGGGATTGTCGGTTTTCCACGTGGTTACGAAGGGCAGTTGTTGCAGGGCAACCAACGGGGCCGCGGAAAAGAGGAAGAACACGCCGAACAGGGCCGACGCTCCTACTCGTACGAGTTTATGCAAGGTGATACGCATAAGAAAAATTTGTGTAAGCCATACCTCCGCAAATGCGAGATATAGTAGTGTCTAAAACCTGGAACTGATTACACGCCGCCGTACAAAACGGCGCTGCATGAGTGTGTCCACCGATATGTAAACCCCAAAAGCGGATACCTTAGTGCGGATTAACTATTTTCTGCCATCGCTGGAACCGACCTGATGGCGAACTAGGGAAAGCGCAGACCAGTAAACTAGAAGGCAGTTCGCCCGCACCGTACCCGAAGGGTTACCGGCAGCAATTCAGCCACCACCGGGCCCGTGCCCAAATATTCGCCGTCAGCTTCCACCCCGGTTAGCCCGTCGACCCGCACCGAAGTGGCGTGGGTGGTGGTGACGCCCCGGACCGCGCCGATCGAATCGGTAAAGAACCGCCAACCGTTGAGGGCAATGCGGTGCAGGGGCAGCGCCCGGGCATAGGTCAGCGCCAGGGAATCCCGGAGGGGATTGGCCTGCGGCACTAGCCGCATTCCGCCTCCGTTGTACCGGCCGATACCCAAATTGATGGTGTGGAAGCGGTCGGTTACGCACTCGCCGTCGTACGTAAGGGACAGTCGGGGCGGGGTGAAACCGGCAAGGTGGGCGGCGGTGAGCAGCGGGTACGTCAACCGGTGCTTGAAGGGGTGTTGCTCCGCGCGGCGTACTACCTCGGCATCGTATGCCATACCGGCTACGTTGATGAAATAGCGGGGTGGCCCGGAGGGGAAGGATAGCTGACCGATCCGGTGATCGATCAACCATCCCTTTTCCATCGTCTGGAACCACCGCAGCAGGTGGCGTGGTACGGCCAGGGTTCGGCACCAGTCGTTGCCGGATCCCACCGGGAGCGGAGCGTAGGTACATTCGTTCAGGGCACCCAGTTTGATCAGGGCATTGACCACATCGTGGTGGGTACCGTCACCCCCCACCCCGATAATGTCGCGGGGGCCTGACTCCAAGGTGCGTTGCAGCGTACGGTAAATGTCTTCCCGCTTAGCCGCCACGGTTGCGCTGCATTCCGGTACCCGCTTTCGAATAACGGGCTCGGCGGCCCGCCACCAGGCCGCGGCTCGTCCCCCCGCGGCTGCCGGGTTAACGATAAAGTGGGGACGATCAAACATGCTGCAATGATACGTTGGGTACCGACAGCTACGTTTTCGCGGAATGGATTAGTCTATTGCGGACGTTGATTCGTATATATCGTTCCATAAGTCCCGCCACATTTGGCCATCTTGCGGAAGAAATACAGGCACTCACCCATGAATGAAACCACTACCGCCCCGGTTATAGAGGTCCGAAACGTAACCAAGACCTACGGAGAAAAGGTAGCCGTGGACGACGTCACCTTCACGATGCCTCCCGACGCGATTCTCGGGCTGTTGGGCCCGAACGGTGCCGGGAAGACCAGTTTGATCCGGATGATCACTACCATCACGGCCCCCGATAGCGGAGCGATATTTTTCCAGGGGCAGGCCCTCAACGGTTACCATCCTACCCAGATCGGCTATCTGCCGGAAGAGCGGGGCCTGTACAAGCAGATGTACGTCGGGGAGCAATTACTGTATCTGGCGCAGCTGAAGGGAATGACCGCCAAGGCCGCCGAATCCCGCGCCCGGGAGTGGCTGGCCAAGTTCGAACTGGAGGGGCAATGGCAGAAAAAAGTGGAAGAGCTGAGTAAGGGGATGCAGCAGCAGGTACAGTTTATTGCCACGGTACTCCACGAGCCGAAGCTCCTCATCCTGGACGAACCCTTCAGCGGCCTCGATCCCGTCAACGCCAACCGGATGCGGGCCGAGATCCTCCGCATGCACGCCAACGGAACGGCCGTCATCTTCAGTACCCACCGCATGGAGCAGGTGGAAGAACTCTGTGAGTATATCGTACTGATCGACCGCGGCCGCAACATCCTGCAGGGAAAGGTGCGGGAAATCCGTCGGCAGTTCATGGAACACCGGTACCGCCTGAACTTTAGCGGCGAACTGCCCCCGGCACTGGCCGAGCGGTACACATTGCTGAATCCCACCGTTTCCGGCGTAGACATCCAACTGGACGCTCACCTCACCAGCAACGACCTGCTCCGAGATTTACTAAACATAGGCGTGGAGATCCAGGGCTTCCAGGAGATCCTGCCGAGCCTCAACGAAATTTTCATCAAGCGCGTCAGCCGAGTTGCCGCCGCCGAGCAACCTTCGACCACCCCCTAACACCCTCCGAATGAATAACCTCTGGCTAGTTACCCGCCGCGAGTACATCACCCGCGTTCGTCGCCGCTCCTTCATTCTCGCTACCCTGCTTACACCGGTAGGCTTCGCGCTTTTCGTGGTCATCGCGAACGCCGTATTCAGTTATGGTAACGACGACGTCCAGCGCATCGCGGTCATCGACGACGGGAACCTCTTCGACGGGGCCCTTCCGGACGAGAACGGGCTGTATTTCCGCTTCGTCGATCAGCCGCTGGATAGTCTCCGGGAAGAAACGGGTGAAGACCGCGATTTCGCCGGCATCCTCGTGATCCCCCGGGTCACCAATCCGCGCAGCCGCAACTTTAGGGTGCAGCTCTTCAGCGATGAAACGCTCAGCATGGACGCCCAGAGCCGGATCCGCAATCGGATCGAGGATGCGCTGCGGGAGTACAAGATCGAAGCTCTGGAGATCGATGCGACCACACTGGCTAGCCTCGATACCGACGTATCCCTGAGTGTCCGCAGCCTGACCCAGTCCGAGGAGGGAGAAAGCGACGATCGCAGCATGGCCTCCGCCCTGGGCGCGGGTATTGGCACCGTGATGGGCTTTCTGATGTACATCTCCGTTTTCGTCTACGGAATGATGGTCATGCGTTCGGTGATGGAAGAAAAAACCAACCGCATCGTGGAGGTGGTGATCAGTTCCGTACGCCCCTTTACCCTGCTGCTGGGCAAGATCATCGGGGTGGGCGCGCTGGGCCTCACCCAGGTGGTTGCCTGGATGATCATGATCCCGGGCCTGCTATTCCTGGTGGGGCTCTTCTTCGGCCTGGATAGCGAACCCTCCCAGATGCCCAATTCGCCCGATATGAATCCGGAAGAGATGCAGAGCATGATCGACCGCGCGATCGCTGGCCTGAGCGACTTGAACTGGTGGATCATCATCCCCTGCTTCATCCTCTATTTCCTGGGGGGATATTTTATGTACGCCGCCCTCTTCGCCGCAGTCGGCAGCGCCATGGGCGACGATATGGGAGAAAGCCAGACCCTGACGATACCCATTACCATTCCCGTCATCCTGGCGTTTTACATCATGATGGCCGCCATCCAGAACCCTAATTCCAGCCTGGCGGTCTGGTCGTCGATCTTTCCCCTGTTCGCGCCGATCGTTATGCCGGCCCGCCTGGCCTTCGACCCGCCGATCTGGCAGGTGCTGCTGAGTTTGCTGTTCGTTTTCCTCTTCGCGGCCCTGATGGTTTGGATGGCCTCCCGCATCTACCGGATCGGGATCCTGAACTACGGTAAAAAGTCGAGCCTGAATGATATGGGTAAGTGGATAACCGCCAAATACTAAATCGTGACCTCCTCTCCGGGCTCGATCCCCACGTTCAGAATCTTGATGACGAAGGAACAGGAAGTACTCCCGTCCATCGTTGGCCGCATGGCTTCCGTAAGGGCGGCCATTACGTCGTCGTACGCACCGGTCACTTGGGTGCTTAGTCCGTTGGTTGCAAGGCGAAGCCCCGGCTGCGACCGCAGCCGCTTGATAAAGTCGATGATGGGCGCTTCGTAATCGGAGGTAAGCGGATAAAGGGACAATTCCGCGGAAATCATCATGGCGTGGGTTTTAGGTGGGAATAAGTATGGGTACTACGAATGTTGGTTGCTCCCGCGCTCCGGCGCGATAAAGTTAATACGTAATAGCCGTGGGTCGGAGAAAATCGACCGGTTGGGACAATCCCTCGGCGATGATAGCGGAATCGGCCCCAAGGTCCAGTTCGCCGATCAGTTGCCGGAGGTCGGCCTCCAGATCGAGCAGGATATCGGCGCCGCGCACGGGAGGTATGTCTTCGGCAAAAGCTAGCGCGAACGGAATACTGCCGTAGGAATTGACGGAGAGCGTATCCCCTCCCGGTGTACGGGTGAATTCCAGGCGCGACTGCACGTATCCCCTGCCGTCGCGGTAATTCAACAACCGGGGTTGGGTGCGCAGCGGGTCACCACTCGGCGCTTCGGCCGGCACGACATTGCGGTAGCGGTCCGGTAGGCCGTAGGCACCGGACAGACCGGACAGGGGAAGCTCGCCGAGTCGAACGGCACCGACGATCGTAGTCCTCCTGGCGGTCCCGGCCAGGAGGTAGTTCCCGTTCAGCGTAACTTCCCGTAGGGTACCGGCATTATTTTCCACTAACTCCACCGGACGAAATGGTTCCGGCAGTTCGGTAGCGGAGGATACCAGCCGCAGGTCGGCGAGGTAGTACCGAAAATCGATCAGTTGAAAGGTTGCACCGGTAGCATCCCGGTAAGTGCTTCCGGCCACGACGGCGGTATCGTTCCAAACGGTCGAGACGCGGATGGAAAGCTCCGGGTACGTGCAGCAATCCGGGCAAGCTTCGTCGGCTCCGAGCGCATAGTTATTCGCGTCGGGGTCGAGGCAACCTACGCTCTCTTCGTAGCAGGCAGGCAAGAGCAAGCATCCGATGGCAAGACAACAACACAGGAGGCGCATGGGCGAGTTAGATGATCATCCCCGCCGCGACCGTTTCGTTGGTTTGCTCGTCGATGAGAATCAGTGATCCGGTGATCCGGTTTTTACGGTAGGGGTCGGTGAGCAGGGGTGCGGTGGTACGCAGCTGCACCCGGCAGATGTCGTTCATCTTTACCTCCCTGTTGTCCTCGTCGCGGTGCAGGGTATTGATGTCCAGGCGGTAGCGAACTTCCTTAATGATGCAGCGGGCCTCCTGGGTGGTATGCATAATCGCGTATTTACCCCGGGGCTGGAGCGGCTTCTCGTTGAACCAGCAAAGCATCGCTTCTACGTCCTGGGTAACCTCGGGTTGGTTGTTTTCCCGTACGATCATATCGCCCCGGCTGATGTCGATATCGTCTTCGAGCAGCATGGTAACGGACATGGGCGGAAACGCCTCCTCGATCTCGCCGTCGTAGGTGTCGATCTTGGCGATTTTGGAGGTAAAGCCACTCGGTAGCACGACGACTTCGTCGCCTTTCTTCCAGACGCCGCCGGCGATGCGGCCCGCGTAGCCGCGGTAGTCGTGGTATTCGTCGCTGTAGGGACGGATAACCGTTTGAACCGGGAAGCGGCAGTCGATGAAGTTATTGTCGCTACCGATATGCACGTTTTCGAGGGCATACAGCAGGGTGGAGCCGCCGTACCAGTCCATGTGGGTGGACTTGTCTACAACGTTGTCGCCTAGGAGGGCCGACATGGGGATGAACTCCACGTCCTTAACGTCGAGGCGGTGGCTGAAGGCGCTGAAGTCTTCCTTGATCTGATTGAAGGTCTCCTCCTTGAAGTCTACCAGGTCCATCTTATTGATGCAGACGATCAGGTGGGGAATCTGGAGCAGGGAGGCGATGAAAGAGTGGCGGCGAGTCTGCTCGACCACGCCGTGGCGGGCATCGACCAGGATCAGGGCGACGTTGGCCGTCGAGGCGCCGGTAACCATGTTCCGGGTATACTGGGTGTGACCCGGGGTATCGGCGATGATGAACTTACGCTTGGGGGTGGCGAAGTAGCGGTAAGCTACGTCGATGGTGATGCCCTGCTCCCGCTCGGCCTTCAGACCGTCGGTAAGCAATGCGAGATTCACGCCGACTTCGCCCCGCTTCGTGCTGGTCTGAGAGATGGCCTCGTACTGATCCTCGAAGATGGATTTGGAATCGTACAGCAGGCGGCCGATCAGCGTGGATTTACCGTCGTCAACGGATCCGGCGGTGGTGAAGCGAAGCAGCTCGGTGTGTTCTAGTGTATTGAGCATTAAGAATATAAATTTTATAATGTAGAATGAGCCGTCATCCGGGGTGGAGGGGCAGCGGTCGTAAGCTGGCAGGGTGCTGGCGAAGGGCTACCGTACCATGAGGATACCGTACTAAAAATACCCCTGCTTCTTGCGGTCTTCCATGGCGGTTTCGGAACGCTTGTCGTCGGCGCGTCCACCCCGTTCGGTCTGGCGGGCGATGCTGACTTCGGCGATGATGTCCTCGAGGGTCGAGGCCTGGGATTCCCATACACCGGTGCAGGTGATGTCGCCGATGGTGCGACAACGGACCATCTTCTTCTCCAGTTGCTCTTCGGGGCGGCGGGGCAGTACCTCGGAATCGGCGAGTAGCATACCGTCGCGCTTGAAAACCTCCCGCTCGTGGGCGAAGTAAAGGCTAGGCAGCTCTACCTGTTCGACGGCGAGGTATTGCCATACGTCGAGTTCCGTCCAGTTGGAGATCGGGAATACGCGGAAGTGCTCGCCGTAGAGCTTGCGGCCGTTGAACAGGTTCCACAGTTCGGGGCGCTGGTTCTTGGGGTCCCACTGGCCGAATTCGTCGCGGTGGCTGAAAAAGCGCTCTTTGGCGCGGGCTTTCTCCTCGTCGCGGCGTCCCCCACCGAGAGCGGCATCGTACTTCCCTTTTTCGAGGGAGTCCAGCAGGACGGCGGTTTGCAGGTAGTTGCGGGTGGCGTTGAAGCCGGTTTCTTCCCGCACCATGCCCTTGTCGATGGCTTCCTGCACGGAGCCCACCACGAGATTGGCACCGATGCGCTCCACCAGTTGGTCGCGGTAGTCGATGGTTTCCTGGAAATTGTGGCCGGTGTCGACGTGGAGTAGCGTGAAGGGGATCTTGGCGGGGTGGAAGGCCTTAACGGCCAGGTGAACCATCAGGATGGAGTCCTTGCCCCCACTGAAGAGGAGGACGGGATTTTCGAACTGGGCGGCTACTTCCCGCAGCACAAAAATGCTTTCGGATTCGAGTTCGCGCAAGTGGTTCAATCGGTAATTGGCGGTCATAGTGATAATGCTTCAATGAGTTGGTCGGCGGCCTGCTCGATGCTCAGGTCCGCGGTTTTAATGTCCAGAAAGGGCGCATCGGGCGCCTCGTAGGGGCTATCGATACCGGTAAAGTTTTTGATCTCGCCGGCTCTTGCTTTGGCGTAAAGACCCTTTACGTCCCGCTGCTCGCAGAGTTCGATCGGGGTATTGATAAATACCTCCATAAAGTCGTCCTGCCCCACGATATCGGCGACCATTTGCCGCATTTCGCGGGTGGGACTCACGAAGGAGCAGAGTACGAGGGCACCGGTTTCGGCGAAGAGTTTGGCGACCTCGGCAACGCGGCGGGTGTTTTCTTTGCGGTCCTCAAGGCTAAAGCCGAGATTGGCGTTAAGCCCGTCGCGGACGTTGTCGCCATCGAGCACCCGCGCGAACACGCCCCGCTCAAAGAGTTTGCGCTCTACTTCGGCGGCGATGGTGCTCTTCCCGCTTCCCGATAAACCAGTGAGCCAGATCACGCCGCCGCGGTGGCCATTGGCCGCTTCCCGCTCCTGTCGTTGGACCAGGCGATCGTGTATAGGGTGAATGTTGTCAGCCATAAGTGGAAATCAGTCGCAAAGATAAAGCAACGAAGTAGTTTTTGCCGTCTTTGCGACAAGCTTTAACCAGGATGTAATCTTCATATTTCGCGGTCACACGTAGGCTACCGGGTTGGCATCGATGTGCTTCAGCCGCCGGATGGCCTCCGCCGGATCGTCGGATTTAAAGACCGAACTGCCCGCCACCAGCACCCGCGCGCCGGCTTCGAGTACCTTGGCCGCGTTCTGTTCGCCGATGCCGCCGTCGACCTCGATGAGGGCGCGGCTGTTGTGGGTAGTGATCAATTCGGCGGTCTGCCGCACCTTCGGAATGCTTTGGTAAATGAACTGCTGGCCACCAAATCCGGGGTTGACCGTCATGATCAGCACCAGGTCAAGGTCTTCGATCACGTTCTCCAGTACGCTGACCGGGGTATGCGGATTGAGCGCGACCCCGGCTTTAACACCCGCTTCCTTCATTTGCTGGATCACCCGGTGCAGGTGGGTGCAGGCTTCGGCGTGAACCGTGAGGCCACTAGCCCCCGCCCGGGCGAAGCTGTCGATGTAGCGGGAAGGGTCGTCGATCATGAGGTGCACGTCCACGTACTTCTCCGCCCGCCCCGCAATCTGTTCGATAATGAACTGGCCGAAGGAAATATTCGGCACGAAACTGCCGTCCATGACGTCCAGGTGAAACCAATCGGCCTCACTGGTATTCACCAGATCGATGGCTTTATCCAAATGGAGAAAATCGGCGGCCAGTAAGGAGGGAGCGACAAAATGCGACATACGGAAACTTTGTTACCGAACCACCAGACCGGGCTTAAGGTCGAATCTCCTGCCAAATTTTGCACCTTTACCCCTCCAAATCCAATCCGCGCTAAACTAAGCCGCGTATGCGTTAAGGTGGCACGCGACCGCTAATGAAGAGACTGCTACCCTATTTACTGCTGTATGTATGCGTGACGGCCTCCGGCATCCTGGAGGCCCAGGCGAGCGCGCCCTCCCGCTTCGACTATACCGACCGCGACCCCCTGGCCGGTTACGCCAAGAAGGATAACTGGCTGACGCCCGCCGATACCTTCCACCCCGGCCGTTTCTACACCGCGGCGGGTACGGGTGCCATCGTTTACGGTGCGTTCAGCTACGGGCTGTACGACATCTGGTACAAGGACTACGCCGGTGCCAGCTTCCACACTTTCAACGACTGGCCGGAGTGGAACCAGATGGACAAGGGTGGCCACGTCTACTCCGCCTACATGTATAGCCGGCACGTTTTCGCCGGCCTGCGGTGGGCCGGACTGAAGCGACCCGCGGCCCGGTATACCACGCTCGGCGTGGCGAATTTACTCCAGGGGACCATCGAGGTCTTCGATGGCTTTAGCGACGAGTGGGGCTTCAGCTGGAGCGATATGGGCGCCAACGTTGCCGGTAGCCTGGTCTTCACCCTCCAGGACATCGCCTGGAAGGAGCAACGGATACTCATCAAAGTGAGTAACGACTTGCGGCCGCATCCGGATATCCCCATCCCTTCGGGTAATGGCGAATACACCTCTAACCTCGGTTACATCAGCCAAGTCCGTTTCGGCGACTATCCCTTCGAGCGCTACATCAAGGACTACAACGCCCTGACCTACTGGCTGTCGGTCAACCCGGCTTCATTTTTACCCAATAGCGGGCTGCCCGGGTGGCTGAACCTGGCGGTCGGCTACGGTTCGGAGAACGTTTACGGAGCCTATTACAACTCCTGGAGCGACAATGGTCACCGGTTTGCGTACCGAGAGGACCGCTACCGCCAGTATTACCTTAGTCCCGACATTTACTTCAGCCGTATCCCGACCCGCAAGCGGTGGGTACGCCTGGTGCTTGGCATACTCGATTCCTTCAAGCTTCCCGCCCCCGCGCTGGAGTACAGCAAAGGGAAATTCAGCGCCCACTGGATCATGTAAATCCGGCAGGCTACCTTGTGACCGATGGCTAAACTTCGCAGGAACCATAGCACCCGGGGCGGCGCGGCGGCCGGCACCACCCTTGTCAAGGTCACCATCTTCGCCCTCATCCTGTTCGGCCTGATCTGGGCGTTTCACGACTGGCGCAAGGGCGCCGGAGCGCAGGTGCCAGGGCCATCCCAGTACGATGCCAAGAATTGGTACCTACCGGAAGGCGGCAGCGGGCCGGTTATTCGCCACGGTGGGTTTTCCCTCCTTTACGACGAGGAATGGAAGCAGGCCGCGTGGGTAGCCTACATTCTTGACGGCGACAGCCTCGACCGACAGTGGGTCGCCCGACAGGATAACTTCCGACCCGACCCGCTGATCGATTCCCGTTCGGCTACCGACGACGATTATCGGGGCAGCGGCTACGACCGCGGCCATCTCGCCCCCTTCGCCGATTTTGCCTGGCGGGAAGATTGGGCCGACGAGACCTTTCTATTCTCCAATATCAGCCCCCAGGCCCGCCAGTTCAACCAGGGGGTATGGCGGGAATTGGAGGAGCTGATCCGGGATTGGGCCGATCGGGAGCAACGCCTGTATATCGTCACCGGTCCGGTCATGACCGAAGCACCCAAAGGGTACATCGGTCACGACAACCGCATCGCCATACCTCGGTCCTACTACAAAGTGATCCTCGACCTGGAAGCCCCGGAGCAAAAAGGCATCGGGTTCATCATTCCCAACGCGGTCAGTTTTCGTCCGCTGCCGGATTACGTGGTCACCATCGATTCCGTCGAAACGGTCACGGATATCGACTTCTTCCCGGAGCTCATGCCCCCCGACCTGGAAGCCCGGATCGAGGAAGCCGCCAACCCCGACCTTTGGCACTTCAGCAAACAGCGGTTCGACCGTCGAATCAATCTTTGGAACAACGTAAAATAGACAGCATGGCAAACGAGGCAGCATTTAAACAGGCAATGGAAGCGGGGTACACCTTCGAAGGGCCCGCCTTCGTGCTCGGTGGCGCCATGCTGGGAGATTCCGCTGAAGCGGGCACCCTGGTCCGCATTCCATTGGGTACGCTGAATCGCCACGGGCTGATCGCCGGCGCGACGGGAACCGGCAAGACCAAAACCTTACAGATCATCGCTGAGCAGCTCAGCCGGGAGGGGGTACCCAGCCTGCTGATGGACATCAAGGGCGACCTCAGCGGGATCGCCGTGGCCAGCGCCGGCCATCCGAAGATCGACGAGCGCCACGCCGCCATCGGTATTCCTTATACCGCAAGTGGCAGCCCGGTGGAATTACTGAGCCTGAGCGACGAACCGGGTGCCCGACTGCGGGCCACCGTACTGGAATTCGGACCGGTCCTGTTTTCAAAGATGTTGGACCTGAACGATACGCAGTCCGGCATCATCGCCCTCACCTATAAATACGCGGAGGATAACGAATTGCCCTTACTCGACCTGAAGGATCTCCGGAAAGTATTACAGTACGTTACCAACGAAGGCAAGGAGGAAGTCGAAAAGGAGTACGGGCACATCTCCTCCGCTTCGGTGGGGGCCATCATGCGCCGCATCGTGGAACTGGAAGGCCAGGGTGCCGACGATTTCTTCGGGGAGCGGAGCTTCGAGGTCGCGGACCTGACCCGACTCGACGAACGCGGCCGGGGCGTCGTATCGATCGTGCGGCTGACCGATATGCAGGACCGGCCCAAACTCTTCTCTACCTTCATGCTCCAGCTGCTGGCCGAAATCTATGCCACCTTTCCCGAGGAGGGTGATCTGGATCGCCCGAAGCTGGCCGTGTTCATCGATGAAGCCCATCTGGTTTTTGACGAAGCCACCGATGCGCTACTCGACCAGCTGGAAGCCATCGTCAAACTGATCCGCTCGAAGGGGGTGGGCCTCTTTTTCGTCACCCAAAACCCCGCGGACATTCCCGCCGCTGTGCTAAGTCAGCTGGGCCTGAAAGTGCAACACGCCCTACGCGCCTTTACGGCGAAGGACCGCAAGGCTATCAAGCTGGCCAGTGAGAACTACCCGCTCACCGAATTTTACGATACCGACCAAACCCTCACCGAGCTCGGTACCGGGGAAGCTTTCGTCACCGCACTGGATCGCAAAGGCCGCCCCACCCCGCTGGTCCGGACCCTGCTCCGGGCCCCCGAAAGCCGAATGGACGTGCTGACGAAGGAGGAAATCCGGAAACTGGTGGATGCTTCCTCACTGGTGCGGAAATACAACGAGACCCTGGACCGGGAGAGCGCCTACGAAATCCTGGAGAAGAAGCTCGCGCGCGCGAAGGAAGCCGAACACCGGGAAGCCATGCAGGATCAACGGGAAAAAGCATCCCGGACTACTTCTACCCGCCAGGGACGGCCAACCAGACAAAAATCGATGCTGGAAGAAGTAATGGACAGCACGCTGGCGCGCCAGGTCAGCCGGACGGTGGCCCGCGAGGTGACGCGGGGGATACTGGGGGTACTAGGATTGCGGCGGCGGTGATCGTCCGTGGTCTGCCGAACGCAGCAAAGCGGAGTTCGTCCACCCACGCGTCGACAGCATTCCAACCCACCCCTGGGTAGACCAGCAGCTATCGCTCGGCGGGCCAGGGGCCCCAACGAGCAGCCTACCCCTTAAACTTCTTCACCGCCTCCGTAAGCCGGGGCAGCACTTCGAAGAGGTCACCTACGACGCCGTAATCCGCCGCTTTGAAGAAAGGTGCTTCGGGGTCCTTGTTGATGACGACAATCGTTTTCGAGTTATTCACCCCGGCCAGGTGCTGGATCGCGCCGCTGATACCGGCCGCGATGTATAGGTTCGGGCGGATGGCTACGCCGGTTTGTCCGACGTGCTCGTGGTGGGGACGCCAGTCGCTGTCGGCTACCGGGCGACTACAGGCCGTAGTGGCACCCAGCGCTTCGGCGAGGTCGGTGATGACGTCCCAATGCTCGGGGCCCTTGACGCCACGGCCGCCGCTCACGACGAGCTCGGCTTCGGGCAGCGGCACCCTACCGGTAGCCACTTGGTGTTTTACGACCTTGGTCTTCGCTGCGGGCAGGTCGATCGCAAGATCGGTAACGGTAGCTTCGCCACCCGTTTCTTCCACCCGGATGGAGTTGCCGGCCAGACTGATCACTTTGACGTCGGTGAGCAACTGCACGTCGGCGAAGGCCTTCCCGGAAAACACGGGCTTGGTCACGGTGAAGTAACCATCCTTCATCATCGGCACCGCGTTCGCTCCGGCTACGGAACCGGCTTCGAGGCGAGCAGCCAGCCGCCCCGTAATGTTCTTCCCGGTACTGTTGTGGGGAAGAATAATGACGGTAGCCCCCAGTTTTTTAGCCGCATCGGCAATGGCGACGGTGTAGACCGCGGCGTCGAAGGCTTCCAGTTGGGGAGAAATAACCCGGTGAACGGTGCCGGCACCGTAGGCACCGAGGGCTTCGGCACCTGGCGTGTCGCCCAGAACGAGAGCATGACATTCGACGCCTAATACGTCCGCCGTTTTCCTGGCGTAATTAACGAGTTCGTGGGCTACTTTTTTAAAGGCTCCGTTGGTTGGCTCGGCGTATACTAAGACCATGATGATGCTATTTTGGGGGCGGCGCTTGATCGGTATGGCACCGCATTATTTTGTTGGTGATTGAATGGCGATAGGTACTGCTGGCTAAATAACCTTGGCCTCCTCGTGCAGCAACCGCACCAATTCGTCCATATTTTCGGGGTCGATCAGTTTGACGCTACCCTTTTCCTCCGGTTTGGTGTACCCGGCAATGCGGGTAGTGTCCGGGTAGTCGACGGCAGCTACCACTTCCAGTGGCTTGCGTTTGGCCATCATGATGCCCCGCATGTTGGGAATACGTTGCTCGGCCAGTCCCTTAGCGGCGCTCAAAGCAATGGGCGTGGCGACTTCGATCACTTCTTCTCCGCCTTCGATATCCCGGGTGACGGTAGCACTTCCCCCTTCCATTTCCAGGGCGATCGCGTCGCCTATGTATGGCAGATCGAGAAATTCGGCGACCATGGCACCTACCTCGGAGGCGTTGTAGGAGATGGTTTCCTTGCCGAAGAAGATAATGTCATAGTCTTTACCGCGGGCGTACTCGGCTATCTGCCGGGCCGTGAATAGGCTGTCTTTTTCGTCGGTGACGTCGATCCGTACGGCATCGTCCGCGCCGATGGCCAGGCCCTTGCGGATGATGGAATCGTTATCCGCCGGGCCCACGTTCAGGATGGTCACCGTGCCGCCAGCCGACTCTTTGAGCTCCAGCGCGCGCACGAGGGCGTACCACTCGTCGTAGGGGTTCATGATATACTGCACCCCGGTGGTGTCGATGTTCTTCCCATCGGCGGTGAGCTGAATCTTGGTCGTGGTTTCCGGCGTCTTGCTGACGCAGACTAGCAATTTCATGTAGATCGTTTAAGCGCAAATATAAAGGCACCGGACGCCCAAAAGTGCGACCAGCGAATTTTCGCAAGTGCAACGGCGCGGGAATGCGGATAGTTTACCGAAAAGCGCTTCCGCCCCTTACCAATTCGCCTTACGGTGTATGCGTACCATGGCACCTGCGATCCCGCCGCCCAAAACTATCCCGGCTAGCGCATCCGTTGGCCAATGCTTCCCCGCCCGCACCCGGAGATACCCCGTGAGGCCCGCCACGCCCACGGCCAGCCAACGTCCGTATCGTGCCAGCGGCCGGTCATATGCCCCCAGGAGGGCGGCAAAAAGTACGGCCCCGGCGCTAGCGTTGGCCGTATGCCCCGAAAGAAAGGCCGCCCGATCCTTGCGGGTGAGGATCCGGTCGGGCATCCAGTCGGCGTTATAAATGTACGGGCGGGGGCGGTTCGCCGTGTTTTTAACCAGGCTGCTCAGGGCAAAGGTCAGCAACATCGTCTCGAACCAAATCAGCAGGATTGCCGGGTAATGCTTGCGGGTAACCGGATCGAAACTCAGTAAGAGCGGCAAGGTCGGGCCGCCGTACAGGCCGAAGTCCGCCAGATCGCCGGCACGTTCGTTCTTAACGGTGTAGCCCAGGCGGTCAATCGGATTGATCTCGTGCCCCTGGTATTTCCCGGAGTACGGTGAATACACCGGTTCGACGTCGTGCCGGTCCGCCCAAACCGCCGCGGCCAAAAAACCCGCACCCGCGAGCAGCAATACAATTTCACGTTCGGCGCGGAGTTGGAATGGCATGAATACGGAAGATAGTAAGCCCCGGTAGCGAACTTAGTGGTGTTGCTGTTGCTGCTGTACCTGGATCTGGCGGACGCGGTTGTCTTCCCCCTGCTTTTCGACCCTGGTCACCAGGTCGTCGATCCAGTCGTCCGGAATTTCGTGGATCACGTCCCGCAGTTTACTGCCCCACATGCTGGCCAGGTGACCGGTATCCTTTTCGTCGAAGCGGGTCTCGTGCATGAAGCCGGTGTCCTTGTGGTAGATCACCATATCGATGGGATAGCCCACGTCGTTGGCGCTCACCCGCGTACTGTCGAAGCTGAGGAAGCCGCACTTGATGGCGAAGTTGAGGGGAGAATCGTAGGTGAGGGTCCGGTTCAGGATGGGTTTGCCGTAGCCCGAATTCCCGATGATGGTGAAAGGAGTAGCCTCGCCGATCTCGATCCAGTTGCCTTCCGGGTAGAGGAGGTAGAGCTTATGGTCCTTGTCGCTTTCCAGCTGGCCGCCGACGATGGTGAAGAGGTTGAACGACAAACCGGAGGCCGCCAGGCTGGCCTTGTCTTCCTCGGCCACGCGGCGCAGCTGCTCGCCGAAGGCGTTGACGGCCTTGTACATCTTGTCGAAGTGGATCGACTCGTTCTCGAGCACTTCCTCGAAGTAGGTGACGGCTTTATCCCGAACCGAGCGCAGCCCGCTGGTCATAAGGAAGATGTTGTTCTTTCCCTGTTTGTGGATGGAGATCTTTTTCGCCGAGGTGGTCTCGTTCCCCGAAGTGATCCGGGTGTCGGCAATGGCCACCAGGCCTTTCTTTACGCGGATGCCCAGACAGTAGGTCATGTAAGTTGGAGTTTAGCGCTGATGCTGTGATTGCGACTGCGTGGAAGTCGGTGTACTAACCGCATTAAAGTACCTGCGTTCGATGTCGTCGTGCAGAGCGTAGACTTCCGCGAGTGCTGAGTTGAGGGTTTCGATGGGGTTGTCGCTAATGACGTCGTAGTCAAGGTAACGGAAGTAAGCGTAAAGCTTGCCGGCGCGGTACTGTACCGGCTCCCGGACGTCTTCTCCTCCGTTGAGGCGCGCCAGCAATCCGAGCACGCGCTCCAGATTGTAGGTAATGGAGCGCGAAAATTGCGGGTGGCCGATCAGGAATTCGAGGGTGGTCCGCCGTGTCTGCCGGCGCTGGTAGGCCCGGCGGTGCATGTCGAAGCCCTCGACCACCTTAAGCAAAATGGTTTGCTGGTACAGCTTGAGCACCTTGTTCTCGTTCGGCCCGCCGGAGTCGGAAATGACATCGGCATCGTGGAGTTTGCTGTTGACGATCCGGATGACCTGCGCTACCCGCTCCAGGTGAATGCCCAGCTTGACGAACACCCAGGCCTGGTCGTGCAACAGCGTATCGTGGATGCGGGAGCGAATGATGGCGCACTGCCGCCCGACTTCGGTGGTGTATTCGTAGAGTCCGCGGACTGCAAAATCTTGGGGGTTCGTCCGGTCGCTGTACAGGTAAAAGGAGTTGATCGCCTCCCACAGCTCCGTGGAGATGACGTGGCGTACGCTGCCCGCGTTCTCGCGGGCCATTTTGACGGTGGACCGAATGCTGGTCCGAACCGAATAATCCATGCCCACCCGTTGCAGTACCTCCGACTCGACCAGCTTGCTCCCCTCCTCGAACTCGGAGCCGTACATGGTCAGGATCGACTTCAGAACGAAATCCTTACTCTGGTTCATCGGCGCGTCGAGCATCGAGAAATACTGCACGCGCAGGTAACGCGCCAGGTGCTCGGACCGCTCGATGTAGCGGCCGGTCCAGTAAAGAGTAGAAGCGATTCTGGCTAACATGCCGGGTTGATTAGTGGGTGAAGGACTGAATTAGTGAAGGACTGAAGTAGTGAATGGCGCGGGCCCGGCCAAAGCTGGTAAGTTAGGTATGTCCTTTCCGATACACATTCCACCGGCGTTCAGGTACCAAAGCAGGGTCCGCATATTCACTAATTCAACCATTCACCCATTCACTAATTAAAGGATTCTAGCAAATCACCCAGGTATCCTTCGATCCTCCGCCCTGGCTGCTGTTGACGATCAGGCTGCCCTCCTTGAGCGCCACCCGGGTGAGCCCGCCCTTGAGGATGCGGGTTTTATCGGCCCCCAGCAGGGTAAAGGTGCGCAAGTCGATGTGGCGGGGTTCGAAGCGGTTCTGCTCCTCGATGTACGTGGAGTGGGTGCTGAGCATGATCTTCGGTTGGGCAATGAAGTTGCGGGGGTCGGCCGTGACTTTAGCGGCGAGTTCCTGGAGTTCGGCCTTGCTCAGCCGGTCGCAGATCATCACGCCGTATCCGCCGGACATATCGACCGGTTTGACGACCAATTCCTTGAGGTGCTCCAACGTGTACTTCAGATCCTCGGGCCGGCCGCAGATGTAGGTCGGTACGTTGCTGATGATGGGGTCTTCCTTCAGGTAAAACTTGATCATATCCGGAACGTAGGCGCAGATGGCCTTATCGTCGGCGATGCCGGTGCCGGGGGCGTTCACGATCGCGACCCTGCCCTTCGCATAGGCCCGCATCAGGCCGGCGACCCCCAGAATGGAATCCTTTCGGAAGGCCTCCGGGTCGAGGAAGGCATCGTCGATACGGCGGTAAATGACGTCCACCCGCTTGCGCCCCTCGATGGTTTTGAGGTAAACGGTATCGTCGTCCACGTAAAGGTCCGGGCCTTCCACGAGGTCGCAATCCATGAGGCGGGCCAGCAGGCTGTGCTCGTAGTAAGCGGAATTGAAGGGACCGGGAGTGAGCACCACGCAGCGCGGACTATCCTCCCGTACCGGAGCGACGGAATGGAGGGTACGCAGCAGCATGGCCGGATACTCGTTCACGGCCTCCACCGGTACGTGGCGAAACATACCGTAGAGGGTGCGGCGCATGGCTTCCCGGTTGCTCAGCACGTAGCTGACGCCGGAGGGGCTGCGCAGGTTATCTTCCAGCACGTAGAAATCGCCGTCGGTATGCCGCACCAGGTCCGTTCCGCAAACGTGGGTGTAGATATCGGCCGGCGGCCGGAAGTCTTCCATCGCCTTCACGTAGTGGCTGCTGCTCTTGACCAGCTCCGCCGGGACGACCTTTTCCCGCAGGATGGCGGCCTTGCCGTAAACGTCGCCCAGGAACAGGTTCAGGGCGCGGTTGCGCTGCTCGAGCCCCCGCTCCAGCATACTCCATTCTTTGTTGTCGATAATGCGGGGAAAGAGGTCGAAGGGGAAGATCTTTTCCCTCCCGCCACCTTCTTCGGAATAGACGGCGTAGGTGATGCCCTGATTAAGGAAAGATAGCTTGGCGCTTTCGTTGAGCCGTTGGAAGTCGCCGGCGTGCAATTCGTTGAATACTTCCTGAATCCCCGGATAGTTTGGGTAGGCGTGCGTAAAGGAGGTGAACACCTCGTCGAGCGTACCGTCCGGAACGGTGTAGCCCGCAAAGAGTCCGGTCGGCTGGCTCATGGGAGACCTGGTTTAATGGGGATTCAAAGGCGCGCAAGTACGGATCGCGGGAAGTGCGAGGCTGTACTTACCCCAACAAAGTACGAACATCGCTGATATATGGTATACCTTGTACTCCCGGATTCCGGCTTTCCCCCTCCGTGAACCAGGACTTCCTACTTCCCAGCAAACCAGCCGCCCCATGCCCATTCGCGTTGCTCTCCGACACCGAACCCACTACGATTACGACCGTGCGGTGAAGTTATCCCCCCAGGTCATCCGGCTGCGGCCCGCTCCCCACGCGCGTACGCCCATCCAGGCCTACAGCCTGAAAATTTCTCCAGAAAATCACTTCATCAACTGGCAGCAGGACCCCTTTGGCAACTACCTGGCGCGGGTGGTATTCCCGGAAAAAACCGACCACCTGCACATCGACGTCGAGGTAATCGCGGACATGGTCACTTTCAACCCCTTCGATTTTTTTCTCGAGGAATACGCGGAGACCGTCCCCTTTACGTACGACGAGCAACTGAAAAAAGAACTCACTCCCTACCTCGAGCTCAGTGAATCCGGGCCGTTGCTCGACCGGTGGATCCAGGAATTTGGGGGCGCCGGAGCGCAGGAACCGGTGCAAACCGTAACCTGGTTAGTAGGGCTCAACCAACAACTGGCACGCGACATCCACTACAACGTCCGCATGGAACCCGGCGTGCAGACCTGCGAAACCACCCTCGGGCAAGCCAATGGCTCCTGCCGGGATTCGGCCTGGCTGCTGGTACAAATTTTACGGCGCTTCGGCCTCGCCGCCCGCTTCGTTTCCGGTTACCTGGTGCAGCTGACCCCGGACGAGAAAGTACTGGACGGGCCGAACGGGCCGGACGAAGACTTCACCGATCTTCACGCCTGGGCGGAAGTTTACCTCCCCGGGGCCGGCTGGGTAGGGTTGGACGCCACCAGCGGCCTGTTCGCCGGGGAGGGGCACATCCCCCTGGCGGCCACCCCCGACCCCGCCAGCGCGGCTCCCCTGAGCGGATTCAGCGACCCGGCCGAGGTCACTTTCGATTTTGCCAACGTCGTGGAGCGGGTGCACGAAACGCCCCGGGTCACCAAGCCATACTCCGAAGCGGAATGGGAAAAGATCCTGGCACTGGGCGACCGGGTGGACGATGCCCTGGAACAGGGGGACGTCCGCCTGACCATGGGGGGCGAACCGACCTTCGTTTCCGACCGCGACATGGAATCGGAGCAGTGGAACGAGGCCGCCGACGGCGCCGATAAGCGCAAGCTTGCCTACCAACTTACCGCCAAACTGAAGCAGCATTTCGCGCCCAGGGGATTCATTCACCAGGGCCAGGGTAAATGGTACCCGGGCGAACCGATTCCCCGGTGGCAGTACGCGATCTACTGGCGGACCGACGGTGCGCCGCTCTGGAAGGATGACGCCCTGCTGGCCGACCCTACCGAGGATTACCAGGCGAAGGCCACCACCGCCGA
Organism: Neolewinella xylanilytica; assembly: GCF_002934605.1. Lineage (GTDB taxonomy): Bacteria > Bacteroidota > Bacteroidia > Chitinophagales > Saprospiraceae > Neolewinella > Neolewinella xylanilytica. The sequence continues at coordinate 1,947,313 of NZ_PTJC01000005.1, read as the reverse complement.
CCGTTTCGGCCGCACCCTGGCCCGGAAGCTGGACCTGGCTCCGGAAAACTGCCAGCCGGCCTACGAAGACAACTTTTATTTCCTCTGGGAGACGGGCAATCTGCCGGTCAACATCGACCCCCGCCGGGTGGACCCGGCCGACAAACTCGAGCGCCAAACCCTACAGCAACTGCTGGAAATTGGCATGGAAAAACCCCGTGGCTACGTCCTTCCCCTGACCTTCGACCACAACGAAGGGCAGTGGAAGAGCTGCCCCTGGGAAATGAAACGCGGTCACATCTTTCTTTTGCCCGGTAACTCCGGAATGGGCTTTCGGCTTCCCCTTGACCGGCTACCCCACCGGGTGGCGGAACAGCAACCGGCGGAACTACCGGCCAGCCCCCAGGAAACCCTCCCCGCCCTACCCGATTACGGCGCATCGCCGGAGCCCCTCGCTCCCGGCATCACCCGCCAGACTCCCCCCGTAGCGGCAGCGGTAAATGGATCTAAAAACGGATTCGAGCCGGAGTACCGAATGGAGACGATCCGCACGGCCCTCTGCCTGGAGCCCCGGGAAGGACGACTGCACGTCTTCCTGCCGCCCCTGGAAAGCGCGGAGAGCTTCACGGCCCTGCTCACCGCCGTCGAGCGCACGGCCGGCGAGGAGGGCATTCCGGTCGTCATCGAAGGGTATCAGCCGCCTTCGGACGCCCGGCTTACGAAACTCGTGGTGGCTCCGGATCCCGGCGTCGTGGAAATCAACGTCCACCCCGCCACCGCCTGGCGGGAGATCGTTGGCAACTATACTACCCTCTTCGACCTGGCGAAGGAAAGCCAGTTGGGCACCAATAAATTCATGCTCGACGGCCGCCACACCGGCACCGGCGGGGGCAATCACATCACCCTGGGCGGCACTACCCCCGCCGACAGCCCCCTTCTCCGCCGGCCCGATCTGCTGCGGAGCTTCGTCAATTTCTGGCAGAATCATCCCGGCCTTAGCTACCTCTTCAGTTCGGCGTTCATCGGCCCGACGAGCCAGGCACCGCGAGTGGACGAGGGGCGGCCGGACATGCTCTACGAACTGGAAATCGCCTTTTCCCAGCTCGATCGCCACAAAAATCCTACCCCCTGGATCGTGGACCGGCTGTTCCGGAACCTGCTGATCGACGTCACGGGGAATACCCACCGGGCTGAATTTTGCATTGACAAATTGTACAGTCCCGACAGCGCTTCCGGCCGGCTCGGCATCCTGGAGATGCGCGGCTTCGATATGCCGCCCCACCGGGATATGTGCCTAACGCAGCTACTGCTTATCCGGGCACTAACCGCTGCCTTCTGGGCGAAGCCCTACCGCCGCCCGCTGATCCGCTGGGGTACGGCGCTGCACGATAAATTTTTGCTCCACCACTTCGTTCGGGAAGATCTGCGGGAAGTATGCGATTACCTGCGCGAAGCCGGCTTCGCCTTCGAGCTGGAATGGCTGGAACCCTTCTTCGAATTCCGCTTCCCGGTCTTGGGGCAGATCAAGCAGGGTGACATGCAGCTGGAACTCCGCAGCGCCATCGAACCCTGGCACGTGCTCGGGGAGGAACTGGGTAGCATGGGTACGGCCCGGTACGTCGATTCGTCGGTGGAGCGGTTGCAAGTCCGCGTCACCAACCTGAACCCCGACCGCTACAGCATCCTCTGCAACCGCACGGAGATCCCCCTGTCGGCTACCGGGAAAGAAGGGGAGTACGTGGCCGGGATCCGCTACAAGGCCTGGAATCCGCCCTCTGCCCTTCACCCCACGGTTAAGCCGGACGTACCCCTCGTCTTCGACGTCTACGACAATTGGAACGAGCGCAGCATCGGCGGGTGCACTTACCACGTTACCCACCCCGGCGGCCGGAGCTACGATACCTTTCCGGTCAATACGCTCGAGGCGGAAAGTCGCCGCGTGAATCGTTTCTGGGAGCACAACCATACCCCCCGGCAAACGGAGCAGGTGGTGGAGCAGGCTGCCGCGACCACCGCCTCCCGTTACGTCAACGACAACTACCAACCACCAAAAAGTATCGAGATCAAACGGGTGCCGCCGAAGAAAGAGTTCGGGCGTACGCTGGATCTGCGGTGGGTGTAGCGCCTCCTAATCCGCCGGGCGCCACGTCTGCCCAGGAGACTGGGTTGTAGTCATTTTAGGATGCCTTTTCCTCCACCACCCGTGGGCGGACGAACTTTCCTACCGCTGCGCTCGGCAGACCACGGGCTCACCGCACCGTCCACCCGTTGCCGAAGCCGGCGGGCGGGGCGACGAACTGCAACTTTTCGTCGGCGTCCTCGGCCATGAGGATCATGGCCTCGCTCAGCACGCCGGCCATTTTACGGGGCGCGAGATTGGTCACCACCACTACCGGCTGCCCGATCAGGGTAGCCGGGTCGAAATGTTTGGCGATCCCACTAACGACGCTGCGGCGCTCCCCCCCCAGGTCGATGGTGAGGTGCAGCAGCTTGTTGGATTTCTTGACGGCCTCGGCCGATACGATGGTGGCGGTGCGCAGATCCAGTTTCGTAAAGTCGTCAAAGGATACCTCGGCTTTCTCGGCGGGTCGTTCGAGGGGTTGGGGAGTGGCCGGCGGGGCAGTAAGGGTGGTCGCGCCATCCCGACGCTCCAGGGCGGCGGTGAGCTTGTCCCGCTGCCGTTGGATCAGGTTTTGGAGCGTATCGTCCTTGCGATCGACAATCTTCGGAAAGAGTACTCCGGCCGTTCCGATGAGGTGGCCCGGTTCGAGCAGCGGCTTACCGGCTTCCAGCAAGTCGCGGGTTTTGGCCCAGTCGCCGTTATCGGCCACTTCCTGCTTAAGTACGGTGCGTAGTTTGGCACTGACCAGTGGCACGAAGGGATGCGCCAGCAGGGCCAGGGCGGCAGCGATCTGGTTGCAGTTAAACAGGATAGTGCCGATGCGCGGATCCTCGGGGTCGAGCTTGGCCAGCGACCAGGGAGCGGCATCCTGGAGGTAGGTATTCCCGTAGGAGGCGAGCTCGACAAAAGCCGACGCGGCATCCTTAAACCGGAAGGCTTCGATGTGGCTACCAATGGAGGCGGTGGCTTCCCGGATTTTGCTTTGCACCTGCGCACCGGCGCCCGCTTCCGCCAGCGCGGGCACGGCCCCGTCGAAGAACTTGTGGGTCAGTACGGTCACGCGGTTGAAGAAATTACCCAGCTTGTCGGCCAGGTCTTTATCGTAGTACTCGGTGAAGCCGTCCCAGGTAAAATCGGCGTCCGATTGCTCGGGCAGATTACGGATAAGCGCCCAGCGCAAGGCGTCTTCCCCGTTCGGGAAAGCATCGAATTCCTCGATGTACTCGTGGAGCTCGATGCCCCAGCCGCGCGACTTGCTGAACTTGTCGCCCTCGAAGTTGAGGAACTGGTTGGCGGGCACGTTCTTAGGCAGTACGTAGTCGCCGTGGGCGCGCAGCATGGCCGGGAAGATCAGGCAGTGGAAGACAATGTTGTCCTTGCCGATGAAGTGGACCAGCTCGGTGTCCGGGTTTTGCCAGTAGTCCTTCCAGTCGCGACCGTTCTCGAGGCACCACTGCTTGGTGCTGCTGATGTAGCCGATGGGGGCGTCGAACCAGACGTAGAGCACTTTGCCCTCCGCGTCGGGATGGGGAACGCTGATGCCCCAGTCGAGGTCGCGGGTGATGGCGCGCGGCTGCAGCCCCTCGTTGAGCCAGCTCATGCACTGACCGATAACGTGCTTTTTCCACTGCCGCGGATCGTGCTGCGGTTCGCCGTCGATGGTACCTTCCTGGATCCAGGTACGGAGGAACTCCTCGTGACGGGCCAGGTCGAAGTACCAGTGCTTGGTTTCCCGCAGAATGGGTTTGGCGCCGCTCAGCACCGATACCGGGTCGATGAGCTCGGTGGGCGACAGGTCGCTGCCGCAGTTTTCGCACTGATCTCCGTAGGCCTCCGCGAAACCGCACTTGGGGCAGATTCCCTTGATGTAGCGGTCGGCCAGAAACTGCCCGAACTCGGGGTCGTAGTACTGCTCCGTGGAACGGATGATGAACTCACCGCCCTTCTGATCCAACTTTCGGAAGAAATCCTGGCTGGTTTCGTGGTGTAGCGGCTCACTGGTGCGGTGGTAGTAGTCGAAGCTGATACCCAGGGCGGCGAAGCTGTGTTTATTTAGCTCGTGGTACTTATCGATGATCTGCTTCGGGTCGATGCCTTCCTTTTTGGCGCGGAGGGTGATCGCCGCACCGTGTTCGTCGCTGCCACATACCCATAGGACATCCTTACCCATCAGCCGCAGGTAGCGGGCGTAGATGTCGGCGGGCAGGTAGGCACCGGCCAGGTGCCCCAGGTGTAACGGACCGTTGGCGTAGGGAAGGGCGGAAGTAAGCAGATGCGGCATGGGATCGTGTAAAATGGTGACTAAGCAGGCCGGGGAAGCTGGCCTGCAGGGGGAAACAAAGGTAGCCCGGCGCTTTTTTAACAGATTCTCAAATAAAATTATCGCCGTTTATCGGTGACAAAGCTCTATTTATAGGTTACGAATAGGCTAAAAAGGTATAAAGTCAACCTGACAATTCTGTTTTTTCGAAAACGCCACGCTAAGATACTCCTCCCTCCGGCGGTCCGTTTTATAGACAGCCGCACGGAAGTGATGAGCCGTTGCGACCCTTTTTTGCCGGATTGTTCCGGGTATTTTTTGATAGAACACTTTACAAACACATTTCGAATGCGAGAATTTTACTTTCTCTTGCTTGTCGCCATTTTTGGCGGCCAAGCCCACGCTCGGGTATTCACCCTCGATGCTTCCACCGTTACCCCGTACGCTACGCCTTTCTTCCAAACGGCCGGGCCGCAACCAGGCTCCGGTAACCTGGTCCCCCCCGTTGCGCTCTCCAATTGGATCGCCCGCCATGATGGCAAATCCATCGAGCTGCGGTGGACGACCCACGAAGAGGAAGACCACGCCTACTTCGTGGTGGAGCACTCCGCGGACGGTGCGTCCTTCGAGCCATTGATCGTGATCACGGAGCCACAGACGAGCTACGAAGGACTGCTGCGGGAATACTTCTATGTGCATCAGTATCCTGCTGTCGGCACCAATTATTACCGCCTGGCCCAGTACGATGTTGACGGAACGCTCACCCACTATGACATCCGCTCGGTACAAGTAGCCAAACCCGACGCCGCGCTCGTACATCCAAATCCGGTGAAGCCCGGACAAACCCTTGGCCTGGTGAGCCCGGAAGGGGTGCACGAAGCAACCCTCTATAACCTGGAGGGGACGGTCGTCGCCAATTATCGTGACGATATGGATTCGATCTCCGAGCTAACGTTGCCCGCCAATATCGCCAGCGGTACGTACGTGTTGAAAGCGGGGAACCAATCCCACCGGGTAGTGGTCCAGTAGCGGCTAGTAAATAGCTTCCACGAAGGCCGACTGCTCCCCGAAGGCCGGGTTGCCCGGCTCCCACCCGGCAGTAAAGCGGTACGTAGTGGGTTCGCCGTTCTCCAACTGCAGCCGCACGTAATAAGTGGAGGCCACCGGCGTGGCATCGGGTGCCAACTCCCCGTGGCCGAGTACCTGCGAAGCATCGGCGGTGACCGCCATGCCTAAGGTATGGTCGAGTTCGGCCTGCGGACCGTACGTATACATTACGAAACGATCGCCGCGGTCCTCGGTGTACAGGGTATCGATGTGGAGGTTGACAATTCCGGTGAGGAGTTCCTCATCGCCCTGGAGTCCAGTGAGGGTGACGGAGGATTCGTAGCCCCAGGTACCGGGCTCGATGCTGATCTCCCAGTCGAGATCCAGCGTCCGGCCAGCCACCTCCCAACCGTTGTAGTCGAGCAGGAAGCGGGATCCGTCCGGGCCTTCCTCGAGTTTGCGGTAGTGCTCTTCGGCGACGTCGCCGAGGCGGTAAATACTGTCGCCGATCATCAGGGCGATGCTGCCCGCCCCGAGGGAGGTACCGACTTTCAGCACATCCATGCCCCAGTCGGCCATCTCGTGGTAATTCTGCTGGGCGCCCAACTCGCGGCGGTTGCCGATGCTATCGAGGATCATTTCCCGGCTATGCTTGCCGAAAATATCGATTCCGTTCCGCTCGTCGAAGTAGAGGCGGAAGCCCACGTTTTCGTTTTCCCAGGCCGGCCCCTCCATTTGGTACACGAAGGGTATCTCCTGACCGAGATGGTCGGGGTCACGAGTGACTTCCTCCATTTCTACCCAGGCGTCGCCGTCGGCGCGGGCCATCCGGATGTTGGTATTCGGTTCGGCTGGTGGCGTATCGGTCGCGGACGAACCCGAATCGTCGGTGGGGGAAGGCCCGCAGGCGACCAGCAACAAGGTTGGCAGGAATAAAAGTAGGTAGGGGAAGGAATGCATTCGTCCGGGCATGGCAAGTTGATTTAGGAGAAAAGGTACGGTGGGTGGGAGAATTTCGATCCGCCGCCAAACTTCGGGGAGCCGGCCTTAACTAACTTTTGGGAGGCCTTCCCCGTTTGCGAAAGGAAACGCTCACCGCTATGCTGACGAAAATGCTCGTGCTGGAAGCCGTGGTTATTTGCGGCTTGCTGGCTTTCTTCGTCCACCGCCAGCTACCGGCTACGGAACTCACCGTAGGCGATCGGACCTTCGTGATCAAGGAGGAGCCCATCGTGGCGACGGAAGGGACCGTCCCCCTGCCCGATGATGGCGACACGCCGGGCGGGCTGACCTTCCCGGTGGCCGGTTTCGGCACCGCGGCCGTGATCAGCGTCTTCGGCGACCGCCGGGGCAGCCAACGGTTACACGAAGGCATCGACATCAAGGCCCCGAAGGGCACGCCGGTGGTGGCCGTCACGGACGGTTTCGTGGAACGCATCAACTCCGGCGGAAGCGGCGGCCGGCAATTGTATTTGCGGGACGTGCGGGGCCGCCTTTATTATTACGCCCACCTCGACGAATGGCGGAAAGGCGAATTTGACGCCGTAAGCGCGGGAGATACGCTGGCCACCGTCGGGGATACCGGTAACGCCCAAGGAACGACCCCCCACCTGCACTTCGAAGTGCTGGTCGGAAAAAGAAAAAGCCCGGTAGATCCGCTTCGGTACTGGTCGTTGACCGAATAAGTAGCCGCGGAAATAGGTCGATCGGCGGGTAATCAGCGCCTCAGTTGCCGAACCGTACGGCGGGGCTGGACGTATACAAAGTATTCCGTGTACATTTGACACACTAAATTATTTCCCATGCAATCCCGTTACGGCGTCCGCCCCGATCACTTCACCCGAATGAACACCCAGGAACTGCGCGATGAGTTTCTCGCTTCCGGGCTCATGCAGGAAGGACAGGTCAATCTCGTTCATTCCCACTACGACCGTTTCATCTTTGGCGGTGCCGTGCCTACCTCCGGTTCGCTCCAACTGGAGAACGACGCCGATCTGCGGGCCGACTTCTTCCTGCAGCGTCGCGAGCTTGGCGTACTGAACCTGGGTGGCAAGGGAACGATCACCGTCGACGGGACGGCCTACGAGATGAACCGCTTCGATTGCCTCTACGTAGGTCGCGGATCCAAAAGCGTCACCTTCGCCAGTGCCGACGGCGGCAGCCCGGCCCGTTTCTACCTGAACAGCGCCCCGGCCCACAAGGAGTACCCGACTACCAGAAACACCCAGGACCAGGCCAACCGGGTCGACCTCGGCGACGACGAACACGCCAATAAGCGGGTACTCTACCAGTACATTCACGAGAACGGCATCCCGAGTTGCCAGCTGGTCATGGGCTTCACCGAGCTCCTCAGCGGGAACATTTGGAACACCTTCCCCCCCCACACCCACGAACGCCGGATGGAGGTGTACCTCTACTTCGACGTACCCGGCGACGAGTTGGTGATGCACTTCATGGGCAAACCGGACGAAACCCGTCACCTGGCCGTCCGCAACTTCGAGGCCGTGATCTCCCCGCCCTGGTCCATCCACAGCGGTGCCGGTACCGCCAACTACCGCTTCGTGTGGGGGATGGCCGGTGAGAACCAGGCATTCAGCGACATGGACGCCGCCACGCTCGGCGACATCCGCTAACTACATCCGCCTTTTCTCCACTCCGCAATTTTCCCCATGAATCTATTCGATCTTTCCGGCAAGCTCGCCGTAGTTACCGGTTGCAAACGCGGTATCGGTTACGCCATGGCCCTCGGACTGGCCGAAGCCGGTGCCGACATCATCGGCGTATCCGCCAGCCTGGGCCCTGACTCCGCCATTGAAAAAGCGGTCAGGGCCGCCGGGCGGAAGTTTACCGCCTACCGCTGTGATTTCTCTAATCGCGACCGCCTCTATGCTTTCGTCAAGTCCGTCAAGGAAGCCCACGGCACCCCCGACATCCTGGTGAACAACGCCGGAACCATTCTGCGGGAACCCGCCGCCCAGCACTCGGATGAATACTGGGACAAGGTGATCGAGGTCAACCAGACCGCCCAGTTCATTCTCTCCCGGGAGTTCGGTCGCGACATGATCGAGCGGGGCAGCGGCAAGATCATCTTTACCGCTTCCTTACTGACCTTCCAGGGGGGGATCACCGTTCCGGGCTACGCCGCGTCCAAGGGGGCTATCGGCCAGTTGACCATGGCTCTGTCTAACGAGTGGGCCGGAAAGGGCGTGCAGGTCAACGCCATCGCACCCGGGTATATCCGCACCGACAATACCCAGGCCCTGCAGGACAACGAGGAACGGTCCACTTCCATCCTGGCGCGTATCCCGGCTAACCGCTGGGGGACGCCGGAGGACTTCGTGGGGCCGACCGTCTTCCTGGCGAGCGAAGCCTCGAGCTACGTCAACGGGACCATCCTCGTAGTCGACGGTGGTTGGATGGGTCGCTAGGCATGCGGGTTACACCGACATCGAATGCGGCGGCTCATACGGCGGACTGCGTCATCTTCGGATTCGCCGATAAAGAACTGCGGGTGTTGCTGGTCCGCCGCGCTGTGGAGCCCTTCGCCGATGAATGGGTGCTTCCCGGCGGGGCAATGGGCAGCGATGAAACCCTGGAGGCCACCGCCCGGCGGGTACTGCTGGATATGGTGGGCGTAAAAAATATTTTCCTGCAGCAGGTAGCCACCTACAGCGAGCCCGACCGCCACCCCGTCCGGCGGGTAGTGACCACCTCGTATTACGCCCTAGTCAAGCCACACCAACACACCCCGGTAGCGCGGGGACACGCCAGTGATGCGTCGTGGCATCCGGTGGCTAACGTACCGCCCCTCGGTTTCGACCACCACCGGATCCTGGTGGATGCCCACGACCGGCTCACATGGCACCTGCGCACCCGTCCGCTTGCTTTCGATTTACTGCCCGAACGGTTTACACTGACCGAGGCGCAGCGGCTGTACGAAGACATCATCGGGGAGCCCCTGGACAAACGGAATTTCCGTCGGAAGATTCAGAATTATGATTTTCTCGTGGAGACGAAGGAAAAGCGGTCGGGCGTTAAGGGAGGACCTTTGCTATACCGTATCGACCGCGAGCGCTTCTCCGCGGCGTTGTCGTACCCGCGATAGCCCTCCTTCCTTTACCTCACCTTCACACTTGAAAATGAAGTTTACCGCTACCCTGCTTTTGCTATTCGTGCTCGTTTTTACCTCCTGCGGCCCCAAAGTTTACGAGGCACCGAACATGGCAGCGACGACGAGCCGGCACCAGATCATCGCCATCCTGCCGCCAAGTGTGGCGATTAAAGGACGCCCCAAGGACGATCCCGCCCAGCTGGAAGCGGCCGCCCGCGAAGATACCTATACCTTTCAGCGCGAGATATACAGCTGGATGCTGCGCCGGAAGCAGCAGGGTAAAATCCGCCGGCTGGAAATAATGGATCCCGAAACCACCAACGCCAAACTGGAACGGGCCGGGTATACGCTCGACAGTCGGGAACTTACCCCGGCCGAAATCGCCGCCGCCCTGCAGGTGGATGGCATCCTGATTACCCGCTTTAATACCAGCAAGCCCATGAGCCAGGGGGCCGCCATCGCCGTCGGCGTCCTGCTCGGCGCCTGGGGCACCACCAACAGCACCACGGTGAATATGGATCTGCACGACGCCCAGGAAGGAATGGTGTGGAATTACGACTGGGAAGCGAACGGTACCGTATTCAATTCACCAGAGAATCTCGTGGAAACGCTGATGCGCAACGCCAGTAAGCGGATGCCGTACACGATCAATTAGGAACCGGATTAATTTACCGTGATTTAATCCGCCGGCTGCCGGCCGGACGCCAACGGCTGGGTATATTAGCGCCTTCCCTGACCAATATCCCCGTGCCGTGCGCTTCTCTACCCTACTCCTGTTTCTCCTGCTTTGGTGCCAAGTCAATGCCCAGGATCGCGTAATCATTACCGGTCTCCTGGACGGCACCCTCAGCGGAGCGACGCCACGAGCCCTTGAACTATACGTAGAGGGGACCGTCGACCTCTCCGGATACCGCATCCAGCGTTTCGCTAATGGCGGCACCGACCCTACCGACATTGCCCTGACTGGGACCTTCACCGATGCTTTCGTCTACGTGGTCAACGGGACGGAGAACTTCACCGCCGCCTTTGGCGACCAGGGCGACTTCGCCAACGTGATCGCCAGCGGCGCGGTGACCGGAACCGGCAACGACGCCTTCGCGCTGGTGGCCGGCAGTACGGTGGTGGACGTGGTCGGTGGACCGATCGGTGGGCCGGAGGCCGATATTTACCAGGATAGCTACCTCTACCGCAAGCGCGGTACGTCGGCCACGGGTAGCTGGACGGCAGCCGACTGGGACATCCCCGGCAACGACCTCCTCGACGGCCTGGATGCCGCCCAAATCGGCGCCCTCGTTCCCTTCGGCACCTACGCTCCCGGCGAACCCCGGCCGACGATTACGATCTCCGGAGAGCCACTGAACGAATCGCAAACGGAGACCTATGAAGGCTTCTCGGTGGAACTATCCGAAGCGCCGGCCTCCGAACTTACCGTAGCTTACGAGCTATACGGCACCGCCACTGAGGGTACTGACTACCAGCGGGAAAGCGTGTCGGATACGCTCCGCTTTCCCACCGGCGAACGCTTTCAGCGCGTGCTGTTTCTCGCCATTGACGATGCCCTGATCGAGGGAACCGAAACCATCGGTTTACGGATCACCTACCTGTCCGACAGCTCCTATCTCGCCGGTCCGGGTACTACCCTCGACCTGATTGACGACGACCTCGGAACCGACCCCATCGGCATCCACCTCGTGCAGGGTGACGGCGCTGCCTCGCCGCTGGTGGGCAACGTGGTCACCGTGGATGCGATCGTGACCGCCGACTTCACCGCCGGACTCGACGGCTTTTACCTCCAGGAGGAAGATGCGGATACCGACAACGACCCGATGACCTCCGAGGGCATTTTCGTGTACGCTCCCGATGCGGAGGTGATGGTTGGCGACCGGGTGACGTTGACCGCGGAGGTAGAAGAGTTTTTCGGGCAAACGCAGTTGGATGGCGCGGACGCAGGTGCAACGTTAGTCATCAACGGGAATGCTTTCCCGGTGCCCGCCCCTACCGTATTGATGCTCCCCACTCCGGATTCCCTGCTGGAAAGCCTGGAGGGCATGCTCGTCCAGCCACAGGATCTGGTCATCACCAACCTGAACGGCCTGGACCGCTTCGGGGAAGTGGAGGTGACCTCCGGAGAACGGCTGGTTCAATTTACGGAATGCAACGATCCCGATCCACAGGCCCTGAATGCCTACCTCGACAGCCTGGAACGGGACGTCATCGTGCTGGACGACGCCCGCAGTGGCACGAATGCACAGCCCATCCTGTTGCCCGATGGCAGCGTGCTTGCCGGCGATAATTCGCTCCGTGCCGGTCAAACCATTGCCGGACTTACCGGCGTACTCGGCTACGGTTTCAACCGCTACCGCATCCAGCCCACCGACCGGACCGCCGTGACGCTAACCGGGAACGAGCGACCGGTCACGGCACCGGAACAGACGGGAGAAGTGCGGGTGGTGAGCGCCAACGTACTGAACTACTTCACGACCCTGGGTAGCCGGGGGGCGGATACCGAAACGGAACTGCGCCGCCAGGAAGCCAAAATCGTCGCCGCCCTGAATGCCATGGACGCGGACGTGGTGGGCCTGATCGAGATTGAAAACAACGACTTCGTAGCCTTGCGGCGACTGGTGGATACCCTAAACTCCGTGAGCGACCGCGGGTATACCTACGTGGAATCTCCGAACACCGGCGACGACGAAATCATGGTGGCCTTGATCTACGATACGCTACGCATCGCCGAAGCGGGGACGGCGGCCACCCTTGCCACGCCGGAGAGCCTCTTCGTTGGGCCGGGATCCAACCGGGTGCCGCTCGCCCAGACCTTCCGGGTAATCGATACTACGGATGGCAACCCCGGCGGGGTCTTTACCGTCTGCGTCAACCACTTCAAGAGCAAGGGCAGCGGCTGCGGGGAAGGTGACGACGATGACGGAGGGGCCGGCAACTGCAACGGTACCCGCACGGCCGCGGCCGAAGCACTCGCCGACTGGCTGGCTACCAACCCGACCGGCGTAGCGGATACCGGGGTACTGATCATCGGCGACCTGAACAGCTACCGGATGGAAGACCCGATCGACGTACTGCTGGACGCGGGCTACGTGAACACCAAAACCCTGACGGACGCCGGCTTCCCCTGCGCCGGCGGCCCGCCCTCCTACGTTTTCGGTGGATTCTGGGGCAGCCTCGATTACGCCCTCGCCAGTGCGTCCTTGACCACTTTCGTTACCATGGCTACGGCCTGGACCGTGAACGCTCCCGAGCCGGAGATACTGGATTACAACCAGGAAGGTGCCGGTGATTCCCTCTACGCCCCCGACTTTTACCGCTTCAGCGATCACGATCCAATTATCGTAGACCTGGATTTCAGCCCCATCATCGACGGGGTCGGCTACGGGGCTACGGAGAACTCGACGATTCGCCTGGAACGTCGCGACGCCACTACCTACACCCTCACGGGACTGAACGGCCGGGCCGCTTATTTCCTAACGAACCTGAGCGGACAAGTCCTCGCCACCGGAACGGTAACCCGCGGCGAAGCGAACGCGATCACTACCGCCGGATTACACACCGGCATCTATTTTCTGACGGTGCGGGAAGCCGGTAAGGGGCCGGTGACCTTCAAGATCCTCACGCCCTAATCTTCCGTCAACTTAGCGATGGAGCCTTTCCGCCAAGAGTTGCCCCTGGCTCGCTTTACATGCAAGGCTAACCACCTCACTAATCAATAGCCTATCCCCTTGTTCGGGCGCTGGGGTTCGACTGCGTTGCAGTCGATGGCGTTTTACCTCCACCTACCCGGAGTTGTACTCCGGGCAATTTGGGTTGGGCCGCGCTGCGGTCCTGAATAGCTTGTAACCTTGTTAAGGATTGAGGTCCGTAATATTGGACTTGTTGAGCGGCGAGGCACGAGCGGTAAACCCTGCCCGCCCTGTGGTCCCCTACTTTTGGGTCGCAACGATCCAGAAGTATTTTTTCCGAAGCATCGCGCCAAAAGAGATCGCAGATAACCTGCAGATGCTAACTTAACAGAGCATTAGGCCAGGTTAGTACCGGTTAGGCTTCTGGGTCCACAGGATACTTTCATGCCGGTAGTTACCTGACACCCGCGCTCCGGCGCAAAAAAAACGGTCGGAACTTCGCAAACCGCTACACTGTCCGGAACGGTCACAAACTTCATACGCCGTTAACCTATGACTGAGCCGGGATAGGTACTTTCGCGGCCGGTCCGGAAACTGCCCGGGCCGGTTTGACCTAACTACCAGATTACTCAGTCTATGCGAGCACTTTTACTCTTTGCGATGCTGCTTAGCATCGCCCTACCCCTTCATTCCCAGCGGGTTATCCTGACGGGGATCGTCGACGGCGATGCGACCGGCGGCTTGCCCAAGGCCATCGAACTGTACGTCGAAGGCACCGTGGATCTCGGGAATTACACCATCGTGCGGTACGCCAACGGCGGCACTTCCGGAACCCCGCTCAGCCTTTCCGGCGTCTATTCCGATCGCTTCGTTTACCTGACGAATAACGCCACGGCCCTCGCGGAAACCTTCGGCACGGCGGGCGACTTTGCGGACCCGATCGTGAGCGGCACGATCAGCGGTAACGGCAACGACCAATTCGAACTCCAACTGGCCGGCACCCCGATCGACCTGATCGGCGGGTCACTGGGCGATGCGTCCAACGTTTACCAGGACGGCTTCCTTTACCGTACGGATAATACCGGTCCGACACCGGTATTCGACCTCAACAAATGGACCGGGGGCAACGGCCTGCTCGACGGGCTGAGCTACGCGGAAATGGGAGCCGCCATTCCTTTCGGCACTTACTCGGCGGGAGCGGCCGGGCCCACGGTAACCGTGACCAGCGGAGCGAACCTCGCCGAACCGGCCGGCAACGGCGGTTTCCTGATCACCCTATCCGAACCGGCCGACGCCGCCGTAAACGTCACCTATACCCTGAGCGGCACGGCGGAACTTGGCACGGACTACACCGACCCGAACGGTGGCAGCGTCACCCTGACGGCGGGGACGACCGACTTCTCCGTCGACCTGATCGTCATTGACGACGCCGAAATTGAGGGCGAGGAAACCATCGAACTGACACTGGTGAGCGTATCCGACGCTACCTATCGTGCTACGGGGAGTGCCGCCATCGTAGTTGCGGACGACGACCTGGCCGGTACGGTGCTGATCAGCACGGTGCAGGGCCCCGGCTTCACCACGCCCCTGCTCGGGGAGACCGTGACCGTGGAAGCGGTGGTCACCGGCGTATTCAACGACGGCGGCAATGGCGGACTGCGGGGCTTTTATCTGCAGGAAGAGGAAGCCGACAGCGACGGCAACCCGACCACTTCGGAAGGGATCTTTGTTTTCTCGGACAATGCGGACGTGAGCGTAGGTGACCTGCTGAAACTAAGCGGGCAGGCCGCCGAGTTCTCGGGCCAAACTCAGCTGGGTGGCGTCACCTACGAATTACTGGCTACCGGCCTGCCGCTTCCGACTGCCGTAAGCTTGTCCCTTCCCCTGGCCGACAGCAGCCTGGAAGCCCTCGAAGGCATGCGGGTAGCCCCCGTCGACCTGATAGTGACGGAAACCTTCGACCTCGCGCGCTTCGGAGAAATTACGGTTACCTCCGGTGAGCGCCTGATCCAATTCACCGAATGCAACGCGCCGGATGCGGCGGCATTCGCGGCCTACACCGCCGCCCAGGAAAACGACCGGATCCTGATCGACGACGGACGTAACGGTAGCAACCTGACGCCGATCCTTTTGCCGGACGGCACCGAACTGACCGCGTCGAATACGCTACGGTCCGGTCAGACCATCGAGAACCTGACGGGGATCCTCGGATACGGCTTCAACCAATACCGGATCCAGCCGACGGAAACGGAGGCGGTGACCTTCGGCGGTAACGTCCGCCCCGAAGGCCCACCCGAAGTAGGCGGTGAGATCCGGGTGATCAGCGCGAACGTGCTGAACTACTTCACGACCCTCAACCAACGCGGTGCCGATAATGCGGAGGAATTCGAGCGGCAGCAGGCGAAGATCGTGAGCGCCCTCTGCGCCCTGCGGGGCGACATCGTGGGACTGGTCGAAATCGAGAACAACGACTACGTGGCCCTGGAAGCCCTGATCGCCGCTATCGCCGAGCGCTGTGGCGTGGATTATGGCTACGTCGTATCGCCGAATACCGGTTCCGACCAGATCATGGTGGCCCTGATCTACCGCCCCGACCGGGTGGAAGAAAGCGGGTTCGCCGCAGCGCTGGATACGCCGGCTTCCGTATTCATAGGCCCGGGTACCAACCGGGTTCCACTGGCCCAGACCTTCCGCGTCATCGATCCGACCAGCAAAAACTACGGCCAGGAACTCACCGTGGCCATTAACCACTTCAAGAGCAAAGGAAGCGGTTGCAACGACGACGCGGGTGACGGTGCCGGCAACTGCAACGCCATTCGCGACGCGGCCGCCCGGGAGCTAACCGCCTGGCTGGCTACCTACCCTACCGGCGTGGAAGAGGAGGACATCCTGATCCTCGGCGACCTGAACGCCTACCGTATGGAGGATCCCATTCAGACCATCCTCGCCGCCGGCTACTTCAACACCAAGGTTGCCGTTGCCGACCCCGCCAGCTTCCCCTGCGGCGGTGGCGCGGCCTCCTATGGCTTCATGGGCCAGTGGGGCAGCCTGGACTACGCCCTCGCCAGCAACAGCCTAAGTGATGCCCTGACCGGCGCGGCCGCCTGGGACGTCAACGCCGCCGAACCCACCGCTGTGGATTACAACCTGGAAGGACCGGGCGGGGATGTTTTCGCACCGGATTACTTCCGCTTCAGCGACCACAATCCCATCGTGGTGGGCCTTGATCTCGGTCCCGCACTATCCGAGGACGTCGTCAACCTCACGGGTCGCGCGCTCGGCCGTAAGGTCCAGCTTACCTGGAAGACGGTCAGCGACATCACGGCTTCCTACTTCGCCATCGAGCGGCTGACTGCAGACGGGACTTTCACCACCATCGGTACGGTCCGGGTTTCAGGCGGCAACAGCAACGGCAACCGTAAGTACGTCTTCAACGACCAGACGGCCCCGAGCGGAGCGAATACCTACCGCCTGCGGGTCGTGGAAGCGGACGGAACGGCGCGTTACTCCGAGGAAGTGAGTGTCGCGCTATTAGGAAAGTCGCTTGCCGCAGTGGCTCAGGCAACGGGTCCCGGCGTCTACCGGATTGCTACCTATACGGAAGCGACCACGTTCACCCTGGTGTCGCTTAGCGGCCAGGTGCTGCAGCGCGGTCAGCTTGCCAACACCGGCGGGGAAGTGAATGCCGCGGCGCTGCCGGCCGGTATGTACTTGCTCTATCTTACGGATGCGGAAGTTGCGCGGGAGCCCGTCAAGATCCTGGTGCCGTAAGGGCACTGGTCTTACGAGAAAGGGGGAACCAGCGATCGCTGGTTCCCCCTTTCCTTTTGGTAGTCGGCTGTTGTGACGCCTACCCGTCTACGGTGCTACCTAGACGGACAGTCACTTCAATGTTCCGGTCGCCCCGCATGAGGTTGAGGGCTACGGAATCGCCGGGCTGATATTTTTCCAATTCCAGGTAGAGATCAGAGGTCGTCCGGATCGGGTTTCCATTGATGCCGACCAGCACATCACCAAGCACATACCCACCCCGCTGTCCCTGACTAAGCCCTCGGAGGCCCGCCTTGGAAGCGCTACTTTCGGGATCAACGGTTACTACGATCAATCCCTTAATCCGGCCATACTGACGCAAGTCCGCTCCTAACACCGGGCGTCGTACTTCCCCGAAGCGGATGACATCGTCCACCACGTAACGCACCACGTCCACCGGAATCGAAAAGCCGATGCCCGCCGAAGCGCCGGAGGGGCTGTAGATGGAGGTATTCACTCCGATGAGTTCGCCGTCGCTGTTGAGCAGGGGGCCGCCGGAGTTACCGGGGTTGATGGCCGCGTCGGTCTGAATTGCGCCCTTGATCGGCACGCCGGCCTGACTGCGGATCTCGCGGTCGAGGGCGGAGACCACACCGGTCGTGAGGGTTTGGTCGAGGCCGAAGGGGTTGCCGATGGCGAAGACGGACTGCCCCACCCGAATGGACTGGCTGCTACCCACGCGGATCGGCTGGAGTTCCGCCGCCGGAGCGTTGATCTTCAGTACGGCCAGGTCCTTCTCCTTTTCGAAACCGACGACGCTGGCGTCGTAGGTTTTACCGTTGCTGAGGGTAACGGCGATAGAGCTGGTGTTGGCGCCGTTGATGACGTGGAAGTTGGTGATCACGTGTCCGTTCCGGTCCCAGAGGAAGCCGGATCCGGAGCCGCTTTCCACCTCTCCGTAGCTCCAGAACGAGCGGCGAATGGCCTTGGTCGTGATGAAGCAGACGGCGGGAGAGGCTTCTTCGAACAGACGGATGGTCCGTTGTTCCTCATCGGTGTAGGCGAAATCCACGTCCTCCACGGCCACCCGGTCGGGGCGGCTGGCCCGATCGGGCATCGTGTTGCGGGTCACGACGTTTAGGAAGGGAGAAGCAGATTCCGTTTCGGCGGGAAACAGGTAGCGGCCGGCGGCGAAGGCGGCCAGTACGATCAGGAAAGAGAGCAGGAAGTTTCTCACGGTTCGCGGTTTGACGGACTGTATAACGACTTACCGTCACCGCGGGATGTTTCGAAAACGTTATTTCCTACAAATCGATCCCTAAGCTGAGCATAAAGTTCCGGCCGGCCTGCGGGTACATACCGAGCATCGTATTCGCGGCACCGTCCAGTTGGTAGCGGTAGCTCCAACCGTTGCTGCTGTAGAGCTGGTTGGTGAGGTTGCGCAGCATGAAGGTGAGGCGGTAGCGGTCGTTGAGTCCGTAAGACAGGCGTAGGTCACTGTAGTAGTAGCCGTCGAGCTTGCTCTGGTCGGCCCCGCTGTTGTCGACGTAGCGGTCGCCTACGTACTTGGTCTGGAGGGCGGCGCCGATCCGGTGCTGCTGGAATTTCCGGTCGTAAGCCACTTCAAGGGCCCCGGTTACGTCCGGGCTGAAGCTGAGCGGGGTGTCCTCGCGCACGACTTCGACCTGTCCGCCCTCGTTCCAGTCGTCGAGCAGCTCGGTGAAGCTGTTCACCCGGTTGCGGCTCAGGGTCAGGTTGCCGCCTACGGTAAGGTTGGGTACGACCTGCACCCCACCCTGGAGCTCGACGCCCAGGCGGTAGCTTTCGGGTACGTTGGTCCGGATGTATTCGCCGACGTCGTTGAGGGCACCGGTCAGGACCAGCTGATCGCGGTAATCCATATAGTACAGGTTGATCCCGTAGTTGGCCCGGGAAAGCATGCGGCTAAATCCGATCTCGGTATTGTAGAGCTTCTCGGCTACGGGGCGGGTGGAGACCGGATTGTCCACGAAGTCGTTCCGGTTGGGTTCCCGCTGGGCTACGCCGAAGCTGGCGTACAGGCGGGTGCCGGTGGCGGGGAGGTAGACCAGTCCTGCTTTCGGGTTGAAAAAGGTGTGGCTGGCGTCCTGCTCGAGCTGGTTGAGGCGTTCGTCGAGGCCGATGAAATCGTACTGCACGTGGCGGACCTGGCCGTCGAGGTAAACGCTTACCTCGTCAACCAGGCGGTAGTTTGCCCGCAGGTAATTACTGAAGTCGCGCTTGGTAGCATCGTTGTCGTAGTAGCGGTCACGGATCTCGGAGTCGCCGGCGTAGCGCGCCCAGATGACCTCGCCGTAGTGGCCGCCCAGGTACTCGTTGGCCGAACCACCAAAGGTGAGATCCCAGCGATCCTGGCGGTAGCGCAGGCTGTATACTGTTCCGTAGAAGTGATTGTCCAGCCAGCGGCGGCGGATCAGGTCGCTTTCGTCCACCTCCGCTTCGATGCCGTAATCCGCCAGGGTTTCATTGGCCTTGTACTGCTCGAAGTAACCCAGGCCGCGGGTGTAATGGCCGCTGAGGGTCAGGTCGAGGGCATCGGTGAGCTTGCTATTGTAGTGAAGCTGGTAGTGGTTCTGGCGGTAATTGTCGACCTCGTTATCGTAGGGATCGCCCGCTTTTTCGGTGCCTACCGAGTTGAAGGTGCGGCCGAAGGTATCGATCTCCGTCTGGGTGACGCCGTTCCAGCTTTGGTAGGTGACCTCGTGGCCACCGAAGGCTACCAGGCTGATCAGTCCGTTACCTACCTTCTTGCTGACGGCGGCGTAGTAGCCGTCCAGGTCGGCGGAGGCCCGGTCGATGTAACCGTCACTATGGATTTTACTGTAGCGGGCGTCGATGGTGTACCCATTGTCGGTCGTGCCCCGGTAGCGGACGACGCCACGGCGGGTGCCGAAGCTGCCCACGCCGCCGTCGAGGTGAATGCCGGGGTCGCTTTCTTCGCCTACGGTGGTAAAGTTGATCGAAGCACCGAAGGCACCTGCCCCGTTGGTACTGGTGCCCACCCCCCGCTGAATCTGGATCATATCCGCCGAGCTGCTGAAGTCGGGCAGGTTCACCCAGTAGACGCCCTGGCTTTCCGAGT
Organism: Neolewinella xylanilytica; assembly: GCF_002934605.1. Lineage (GTDB taxonomy): Bacteria > Bacteroidota > Bacteroidia > Chitinophagales > Saprospiraceae > Neolewinella > Neolewinella xylanilytica. The sequence goes on along the minus strand of NZ_PTJC01000005.1, from coordinate 1,927,288 downwards.
CGTTGTAGGGGATGCCGTTGATGGTGATGTTGGTGCGGGTGGGGTCGCTGCCGCGGATCCAGATGCCGGTGTAGCCGATGCCGGTACCCGCGTCGGAGTTGACGACCACCGAGGGTGTCCACTTCAGCAGGTAGGGGGCGTCCTGGCCGAGGTTGCGGACGGCAATGTCCTCGCGGTCGAGGTTGACGAAGGTCACCGGGGTTTCGGCCCGGGCGGCGGTGGCCGTTACGGTGATGGGGTAATCGAAGTCGTAGACACTGGAGATGGTGTCGACGGATTCCTGGGCACGTAAAAACTGGATGGAAAGTAGTGCGATAGCACTAAGTAGCAGACGCTTCATGCGGACTTGTTTTCCCTTCCCGGCATTACCCGGGCAGGTTCCTTGATAAGATTCAAAGGGTATGATCTCAGCCGTCCCGGATCGGGACAGCACCCCGTTGTCGCCGCAAAGGTAGTTCGCCTTTTAATTTTCCGGATGGTTTGGGCGAAATGTTTTCGCTTTCCGACGAAGCTGGACAATTTCCCCGCTCCCGCCCCGGCCGAACGCTCGGAGGGGATGGCTACCACCGGTTCCCACCTGGCGAACAGGGGGACCAGGGCTCGGAAAGTTCGTAAAAACACGCTGTCTGAACCGAGCGAGAGGAACATAGCCCAATCGGCCCGTAGTGACCGCAGCCTAAGGTCGGATTACCCCGGCCCCCGTAATTCGGCGAAAGCGAACCCCGGCTTTACCGTATTTTCACCCGGCAACCTAGGTAATAGATGATACTACGATTAGCCCCAGCCCTCCTTTTTCTAGTGATGACCGCCTGTGTGTCAGACCCGCCGACGAAGCCGGAGGACGTACCCGACCTGGATGTGTTGCCGCTCATTCCGCTCCCGGTATCTATTGACGGGGGCGACGAAGTCTACTACTACGACAGCTACGAAGGCGAGGTGCTGCCCAGCCTGAACCCGACCATCGGCGATGCCCAGCGCTACCTCTCCGACCGGTGGCCGGAGCTGGCGCTTCCGCTCCAGTTTGCCATTTCGGAGACGCTACAGGGGGAGGCCTACCGCATCGAATTCAAGAACGAAGAGATCGAGCTGGAGGCCGGCACCCGGGAGGGCATGCTCAACGCCGCCAAAACCCTCGGCCAGGTGCTTCACTTCTCCGGTGGCGATGCGGGAGAAGTGTTTATTTCATCGGGCACCATCACCGACGAGCCCCGCTTCGACTACCGGGGGTACATGCTGGACGTCGCGCGTCATTTCTTTGACGTCGAGGAGGTGAAGGCCGTGATCGACCGCATTGCCCCCTACAAGATCAACCACCTCCACCTCCACCTCAGCGACGACCAGGGCTGGCGCATCGAGATCAAATCGTGGCCCAAACTGACCGAGATCGGCGGTCAATCGGAAGTAGACGGCACCCCCGGCGGGTTCTATACCCAGGACGATTACAGTGAAATCGTGAATTACGCCCAATCGCGCGGCATCACCATCGTGCCGGAGATCGATATGCCCGGCCACACCAACGCCGCGCTTTCGGCCTACCCCATCCTCAACGCCGACGGTGTCGCCCGGGAACCCTACACCGGTACGAACGTTGGCTTCAGCACCCTGGATACCGACCAGGACTCCGTCTATACCTTCATCGACGATGTCGTGCGGGAGATCGGCGCCCTTACCCCCGGCCCATACTTCCACCTAGGCGGCGACGAAAGCGATGCCACCGAGCACGAGGATTTTGTAAACTTCGTGAATCGTGCCCAACAAATCGTCCAGGAGAACGGCAAAATCCCGATCGGGTGGGACGAGGTAGCCACCTCCGAGCTGGCGGAAGAAACGGTTGTCCAGTTGTGGGCCCACCCCGACTACGCCCTCCGAGCCCGGGAAGCCGGCAATGCCGTGATCATGAGCCCGGCTACCCGGACCTACCTGGATATGCAGTACGACAGCACCTCCCGGATCGGCCTGCACTGGGCCGCCTACATCGAAGTGGATTCCGCCTACCAGTGGGACCCCGCCACCGTGGCCGAAGGGCTCACCGACGGGGACATCCTCGGCGTCGAAAGTCCGCTCTGGGGGGAGACCATCCGCAACCTGGAGGACATCGACTACCTAACGTTCCCCCGCCTGCTCGCCCACGCGGAGATCGGTTGGACACCCCAGGAAAAGCGCGACTACCCGGATTTCCTTCGCCGACTGGCCGCGCACCAGGATTGGCTCAGGGAACAGGGAATCGGCACCTATGAAACACGGGCGCTCGCCGATCAGGATAACGTACAGTAAGCCCGTTACCCGGAAAAGGGTACCTTCAAACGTATGCGCATCCCGGTTGCTTTCCTGCTGTTCCTCCTGACCACCTCAGCCGTACGCGCCCAGGTATCCGGAAACTGGTACGCCATTCTGGAGGCCGGTGGACGGCAAATTCCGCTGGATCTGGAGATCACGGAAACGCCGGAGGGCTACACCGGCGGCCTCCTCAGTCCCGCCCAATCGGACGTACGAATCCCCCTCTCCTCGGTTGTAGTCAACGCAGACAGCATCCTCTTCGAGGTGTCGAATTTTGCCATCCGGTTTGCCGGCATGCAGAGCGAAGAAAAACTCACGGGAACCTTCTGGCAGGGCGCGTTCTCCGCTCCCCTCACCTGGACCCGTGACCGCCCTGCCGCCTACACCAGCCTGCTGACACCGGAAGAAGCAATCCCGCGACCGCAGGAACCTACCGAATTCCCCTACCAACGCGAGGCGGTCAGCTTTCCAGGCGGTGCGCCCGGCGTGACCCTCGCCGGGGAGCTTACGCTGCCTACTTCCGCGACGCCGAAAGCCGCCGTAGTCCTAGTTTCCGGCAGCGGGCCCCAGGACCGGAACGAATATCTGGGGCCTAGTATCAACCACCGCCCGTTTCTGGTGCTCAGCGACCGGCTCACCCGAAATGGCTACGCCGTGCTGCGCTACGACGATCGCGGGGTCGGGGAAAGCAGCGGTGACTTTGCTGCCGCCACCAGTCTGGACTTTGCCGGCGACGCGACTGCCGCCCTGCGGTTTTTGCACGAGCGCTTTACGGAGGATGAACTGGCGATCGGGCTTGTCGGCCACAGCGAAGGGGGAATGATCGCCCAGATAGTTGCAGCGGAACCCGAGCAAGCCGACTTTATCATCCTACTGGCCGCCCCAGGACTGCCCATCGATGAATTGATGGCCGATCAGCGTCGCCTCCTCGGCAGCGTCATGCCGTCTACGGAACCTGTCATGGCGGCGGCTACCTCCTACATTAAGGCCCATCCGGATATGGACGAAGGAGCTTTTCGCAGGGGGTTGCGAGACACCATTGTAAGCGTGATCCCCGCGCTTCCCGCCCCGGCGCGGGAAAGCATCGTAGACGCGGAGACCTTCGCCGAAACCTTCGCCAACGAGCTGACCAGCCCCTGGATGCGCTATTTCCTGGCGCACGACCCTCTACCCTACCTGCGGCGAATTAGCGTACCGGTGCTCGCCGTCAACGGGGAAAAAGATACGCAAGTGAGTCCGCGGAACTTGCAGGGCATCGAACGGGCGCTGGCCGAAGCGGAAAACCCGGACGTCACCGCCAAACAGCTACCCGGCCTAAACCACCTGCTGCAACCCGCCACCTCGGGACTGCCGGCGGAGTACGGCACGATAGCGACCACCATCGACGAAGCGGCCCTACGGGTGGTAACCGAGTGGCTGAATCAACGCTTCGATTAACGCTAACTTACGCACTAAACCGACCGGAATCCGGAATGAAACGCCGCACCTTTCTCCAGACCGCCCCCGCCCTTTTCGCCTTGCCGCAGGCCCTGCACCCGCGCGCCGGCGCGCCCCTACGCGTTGCCCTGATCGGCTGCGGCTGGTACGGAAAGAGCGACCTGATGCGCCTGATCCAGGTGGCGGAGGTGGAGGTGGTCGGACTCTGCGACGTGGACCGCCACATGCTGGACGGGGCCGCCGAACTGCTGCGCGAACGGCTGCCCGGGGCGAACCCCAACCGCTACGAGGACTACCAGGAACTACTCGACCGGGAGCAACCCGAGATCGTGCTCATCGGCACGCCGGACCACTGGCACGCCCTGCAGGCCATCGCCGCCATCCGCTCGGGGGCGCACGTGTACCTGCAGAAGCCCGTCGGAGCGGACGTCCGGGAATGCGAAGCGGTACTCCGTGCCGCCCGGCAACATAAGCGGGTGGTACAGGTCGGCCTCCAGCGCCGGAGTACCCCCCACCTCGTGGAGGCGAAAGAAACGATCGTCGACGCCGGCAAACTCGGTACCGTCGGCCACGTGGAGGTATGCTGCTATTACCCGATGCGCGACAATGCCGTCCGGGAAGTTCAGCCGGTTCCCGACTTTTTCAACTACGATAAGTGGACCGGCCCCGCGCCGCTACTGCCGTACCGGGGCCTACCCCACCGCCGCTGGCGCTCCTTCTGGGCTTACGGCAACGGCATCGTGGGGGACATGTGCGTCCATATGTACGACATGACGCGCTGGATGCTGGGGCTAGGCTACCCGCGGGAGGTGAGCAGCACGGGCGGGATTTACGTGCAGAAAGCGGCGGACGCCACCATCAGCGATACCCAGACGGTCACCTTCCAGTACGATGACCTGAGCTGCGTCTGGCAACACCGCAGCTGGGGGGAAGCCCCCGACCCGGATTTCCCCTGGGCGATGACCATCTACGGCGACAAGGGAACGCTGCAAGCCGACGTGCATAAATACGTGTTCACCCCCCACGAAGGAGCGCCCCTACGCGGGGAAGCCGTTTACGAGAAAGACAAATACCCCGAGGACGTCACCGAGGAGGGCATCGAGCTCCACACCGCGGCGGCCACGCGGGCGCATTTCCAGGACTTTCTGCGTGCCATCGAGACGGGCGGCCGACCGATTGCCGACATCGAGGAAGGGGTAATCAGTACCGTTGCCTGCATCCTGGGCAACGTAGCGATGGTGGCCGACCGGCCGATGCGCTACAACCCGGAACGACAGACCCTGGAAGGGGGCGACGACGACCTCCTGACGCGGACCTACCGCTCCCCCTACCGACATCCCTGAGGAAGCTATCTTCGCGCCCATGTCGCAGACCCTTTCCAACGTATTAAAATTTGTCGTCTTCGTCAGCCTCGGTTTCGGGATCCTGTACCTCGTCTACCGCAACCAGCAAGCGGCCTACGCGGCGGATTGCGCGCTAAGGGGCGTGGTTGGGGAAGAATGCAGCCTCATCGATAAGGTGTTGCGGGACTTCGCCAACGCCAATTTCTGGTGGCTCGGCATGACCCTGCTGGCCTTCTGCGTCAGTAACCTGAGCCGCGCGCTGCGCTGGAACATGCTGCTGCGTACCCTCGGCAAGGAGCCGCGGCTGATCAACGCCTTCCTGACGATCAACCTGGGCTACCTGGCTAACCTGGGCTTCCCGCGGCTGGGCGAGATCGTGCGCCCGGCGGCCATGGCGCGGTACGAAAACATCAAGGTAGAGCGTGTAGTGGGCACCGTGGTGGTGGGCCGCACCCTCGACGTGCTGATGCTGCTGTTGCTTTCGGGGCTGACCGTACTCGTTGCCGGCGACCGAATCTGGTCGTGGCTGGAAGCGAACGCTTCGGTCGGCGATCGCCTGGCGGTGCTGGAGGGTTGGATCGTACCCATGGTGGTGTTGTTCGTACTGGCCCTGGCCCTGGCCTGGTTTCAGCGCCGGCGGTTGCGCGACTCCCGGGTGGGGACGAAGCTGGAAGCCATTTTACGGGGATTCTGGGAGGGGCTAAAAACGATTGCGACGGTAAAGCGTCCCTGGCTGTTCGTACTCCACAGCATCAACATCTGGGTGATGTATTACGTGATGAGCCTGTGCGTCTTTCTGGCCTACGAGCCGACGGCCGGTCTGGGCATGGAGGCGGCGCTGACGACCTTCGTTTCCGGCGGCTGGGGTATCGTGATTCCCAGCCCGGGGGGCATGGGCAGCTACCACTATTTGGCGCAGAGCGCGTTGGAATTATACGGGCTGCCGGGTGAAGACGGCTTTGCCTGGGCGAATATTTCGTTCTTTACGATCAACATCGGTTGCAACATTTTGATCGGGCTGATTGCTTTGTTATTCCTCCCGCGCATCAACCGTTCGTACTCACCCGCCTAAATTCCTTTCCTTGTTCGCTACCTGGCGTATCGGCCGCATCTTCGGGGTTCCAACGGAGCTGCACTGGTCGTTCGTCCTGGTGCCGCTGGCCATTTTATTTTACGCCTACCAACCGGGATTTGGATTGCGCTGGACGCAGGTGCAATGGTGGTCGGGAATTACGTTGCTGCTCTTCTTTTTCGTGCTAATCCACGAGCTGGGACATGCCCTTACGGCGCGGGCGCGGGGTATCCGGGCGGAGAAAATCATTCTCTTTCCCTTAGGCGGCGGCGCACTCATCCCCGACGAGCCGGAACGCACCCGCGACCAGGTCCTGATTTACGCGGCGGGCCCGCTGGCTAACCTGCTGGTGGCCGCACTGGCCCTACTCGTCCTGGTCGGTCAGCCCAACGGGGCCATGCTCATCCGCTACTATCTCGACCAGAGCAGCAACCTGGTGGTTATGCCCGCCCTGGCGGAGCGGCTGCTGGGGATCACCCTGGCGGTGAATGTCGTTCTCGCGCTGGGTAACTTGTTACCGGCCTACCCCCTCGACGGAGGACGGATCCTGCGTGCACTGCTGAAACGCGGGCTGTCGGACCGGGCGGCTACGGTCATCACGACCGTTATGGGGATCACGATCGGCGCCGGACTCATCGCGGTGTCGTATTTCCTGGGCGATCCCCTGTTGGGCATCAGTTCCCTGTTCATCATTGCCTTTTCCGCCGTCGAACTAAATCGCGGCTGGCAGCGCCGCCGCCTGACCCGCTCCGTGATGGAAGAGGTACTCCGCCCGTCAGCCGCAGGGCGGATTTACGTCACCGACCGGGTTTCCCGGGCCCGCGCCGCCTTCGCGCTAACCGACGCCACGGTACTGCCGGTCTACAACAACTACAACGAATTGAGCGGCTTCGTAGAAAAGGAGGTGCTTCAGCGGGAGGGCCACCGCGACCACCCGGTTCGCTACTACTACGAAGCGGAGTTCATCACCGCCCGCCCCACGGACAACCTGCTGGAACTGACGGAGCGGATCGTCGAAGCCAACGTTTACGGCGCGGCCATTTATGATGGGGGGGAGATTGTCGGCTTCGTCTTCACCGAGGACGTTATTCGGTTATTGGATCGTTCTCGGCGGCGCTTTTACAAGCGGTTCAGATCCCCAGCTTCGCCTTGACCAGGGCCATGATGTCGTCGCTGTCTTCGGCGAAGAGGACCGTATTGAACTGGGAAGTGTCGAAAATCATCACGTAGCCATTTTCCTCCGCCACGGCGGTGATGGCGTCCCGGGCTTCCTGGATCAGCGGGCCGAGCAGTTCCTGCCGTTTCTGTTCCAGATTCATCTGCACCTGCTGCTCGAAGGTGGCGATCTCGTCCCGCTGCTGGGATAACTCGGCGCGGAGCTCCTCTAGTCGCACCGGGGGGAGATCTTCTGCTTGCGCCTGGACTTCCTCTACGCGGGCGCGTAGGTCGGCCACCATCTTTTCTCCCTGCTCCACCAGCTGCTGATTATAGGTTTGGAGTTCGGTTTCGGCGGCCTTCGTCCCCGGCATTTCGGAAAGTAAATTGGCGAAATTGAGATGACCGTACTGCTGAGCGGTGAGCGGAGCGAAAGCGGAAATACTCAGGAATAAAACAAGGAATAGTTGGCGCATAAATTGGTAGGGATAATGTCTCGCCGCGAAGATAGGGGACGCAGCACGCCCGAACTGCCAACGGACCGTTAAAGGCGTAGCGAACTTTTTGTTGTTTTATTTGCTAATTTAAAACAAATGCCCGTACCTTGTGCACTCAAGCCGTTCCCATGATCTACCTTCCCATACCGGCCGGCTGGCGCCATTACCTCAACGGGATATACCGCCGGCTTTATCGACAATTTACCAGCCCCTGGACTAAGCTAGCGGTTTTGGCCCTGTTGGCCATCTTCGCCACGCGCAAGGAGTTGAGCTTTTCCTTGAGCATCAACGGTGGCGAGTGGTTCGGCCTGGCCGCTCCCTCCGTATTCGGGAGTGCGGATTCGGAAACTTCCATTGCCAGTCTGGTGGGGTACACCCCGGAAAAACGGGAGTGGACGGCGCGGGAGCGGGAACAGCTCAATTACGTTGCCCAGTATGGAAACATCGCCGTGAGCCAAATGGAGGACCACGGCATTCCCGCCAGTATTACCCTGGCCCAGGGAATCTTGGAAAGCGGCATTGGCAAAAGCACCCTCGCCCTCCGAAACAACAATCACTTCGGGCTCAAATGCTTCAGCAAACAGTGCAAAAAAGGACACTGCAGCAACCACAGCGACGATCACCACAAAGACTTCTTCCGCATTTTCTCCAGTCCGGAGGAAAGCTATCTCGCCCACAGCCAGCTGCTGCAGAAAGATCGGTACCGCCCGCTTTTCAGCCTGGATTCCAAGGATTACCGTGGTTGGGCCCGCGGACTGAGCAAGGCCGGATACGCTACCGACCCGAAGTACGCCGATAAGCTGATCCGGACGATTGAAAATCTCCAGCTCTACCGGTTGGACCGATGAGACACTTATTGAGACACTATAGGTTTGACGTTTGAGTGTATAGAGCCCGTCCCCGAGGGGGCGGGCATTTTACGTTTCGGAAAGTTACTCTTTCGCAGCCAGTGTATCGATCGACCGATCCCGATCGCTATCTCCGACCGGCAAAAGTCCCAGCCAGGCAGCCAGCTTCTCCCGGATCTCCCGCTCCTCGGTGGCACTGACCCGGCCGAGAGAGCTAGGTAGGAATACGTCCTTCTTAATGGTCTGGAGGGCGTCAACCGCCACGTACATGCGACGGGTGATCCGGAGCCCGTTGTTTCCCGGCACCGGGTCGAGCGGTACGCGGAAGGGATCGTTATCGGCGTACGGGCCGCCGGGTATGAGGGGTGCGAAGGTCACGTTATCGACCCGGTAGCGGGGCTGTAGTTCCGTGGAACTAAGGCAGCACACGAACTCGAAGGGAAGCGGCACTTCCGGGCGCAACGCGTAGACGTAATACCGATTAAAGGTCGAGGTGAAAGGAGGCATGGGACGCGTAGAACGCATGAAATGCTTCACAAAGTTGCACGGATTCCGTTCGATTTCGCCGGTACCGGATGGCGGCGCGTTCCGCGGAGTCAGTAGCCTGCTCCGGAGAAGGCGCAAGGGCTCGGGAGGCGGTAGCCCCGGAGGAGATATCCTCTAGGCGATCGCGCTCCGGGCAATCGGTAAAATCTAAATTTCCTGAATTCAAAATAGCAACCTTTACTTCGAGAGACTAACCAACTGGTATTCCGATGGTTGACGAACGACACCAAGGTAGCGAAAATTTCGGGCTGGTTACTTTCCGATGCAGAAATTGGAAAAGATATTTCCGAGCAGATCATCGGTAGTGATTTCGCCGGTGATCTCCCCGAGATCCCGCAGGCTTTGCCGGATGTCCATGGCTACAAAATCCTGGGAGAGCCCGGAATCCAGACCGTCGGCTACCCGCTCCAGCGCCCCATCGGCGCGCCGCAGGGCATCGTAGTGCCGGGCATTGCTGAGAATCACTTCCTGGACGTCTACCCCACCCCGCCCCCCGGTGACGACTTCGCTCAGGGTTTGGCGCAGGTAATCCAGATTACTGCGTTCGCTGGCGATCATGGGAATCCACCGCTCCCGCGGCACCGCCCACTTTCCGGCGTAGCCATCACCGAAGTAATGTTCGTACTTGGTATAGGGGTTCAGGTCCATTTTATTGGCTACGACCACCAGTTCCAGCTCCTCGCGGTACAGGCGATCGAGGTCGGCGGCCAGGGTAGCCGGGTCGGTCTCGACTACATCGAAGACGTAGACGAGGATATTGCCTACCGCTACTTGCCGCAGGGTACGCTCGACCCCCATGGCTTCGATCGTGTCCGTGGCATCCCGGATGCCGGCGGTATCGATCAGGCGGAACGGAATACCGCCGATGTTTACGGTTTCCTCGATGGTATCCCGGGTGGTACCCGGAATATTCGACACGATAGCCCGTTCCTCGTTCAGCAGGGCGTTCAGGAGGGTGGATTTGCCAGCGTTGGGCCGACCGGCGATAACCGTTGATACCCCTTCCTTAATGGCGTTACCCAATCGGAAGCTGGTGGTCAGGCTATCGATGCGCCCCCGGATCGTGGCCACCAACCGCGATAGGGCAGTCCGATCAGCAAACTCGACGTCCTCTTCACCGAAATCGAGTTCCAGTTCGATGAGGCTGGCGAAATCGATCAATTTAGCCCGCAACTCGGCGATCTCGTTACTCACTCCACCGCGCAACTGGCCAAGGGCAATGCGGTGAGCGGCGGCGGATCGGGAAGCGATCAGATCGGCGACGGCTTCGGCCTGGCTCAGATCGAGCTTACCGTTCAGAAATGCCCGCTGACTGAATTCTCCGGGAGCCGCGGGGCGTGCACCCGCTTCGTTTCCTAACCGGACTATCCGCTGTAAGATGTACGGACTGCCGTGACAACTGATCTCCACCGCATCTTCGCCGGTGTAGGAGGCGGGAGACCGGTAAAGGGTCATGACAACCTCGTCAATGGCTTCGCCTTTCTGGTCCACCAGGGTTCCGAAATAAACCCGCCGCGCGGGGGCATCGATTAGTTTTCGGCTGGGGAAGTACGGATCGAGCATCCCGATACATCCGCTACCGCTGAGCCGGACGACCCCGATGGCCCCCTCCCCGGCCGGCGTGGCAACGGCAATAATGACATCCTGGCTCATGCGTGGGGTAATTGTTTGGCCCGTGGAAGGGTGATGCGAAAAGTGGTCCCCTTACCCGGCTCGGAATGGAGCACTACGATCTTCCCCCGGTGGTACTCCTCGATGATGCGTTTGACCAGGCTCAGACCAAGTCCCCACCCCCTTGCTTTCGTGGTGAACCCGGGATCGAAAACTCGGCGGACGTTACGCGCGGTAATGCCCTTACCGGTATCGGTGATGTCGATCGTCACCTTATCGTCCTTTTCGGTCACCTTGCTACTAATGCGCCCCTTACCGTCCATGGCATCCAGGGCGTTGCGGAGCAAGTTCTCGATAACCCAGTCAAACAGAAGGGGATTGATCGCTACGGGCAAATTGCCTTCCGCCGCCGTAGGAAAATCAAATACGACCTTACGGGGGGCCCGTTTCTGCATATACTGCCGGCAGTGGTCCAGTTCGGCGTAAATATTCGTGGGGTGGAGTTCGGGGGTGGCACCGATCTTACTGAAGCGATTGGCTACCATCTCCAGTCGCAGCACGTCTTTATTCAGCTCGCCGGAGACCTCCATCAATTCGGGATTGTCCGCGTAACTGGTATTGAGATGCTCAATCCAGCCCATGATGGCACTAATGGGAGTCCCGAGTTGGTGGGCGGTTTCCTTGGCCATTCCGACCCAAACGCGGTTTTGCTCCGCCCGCCTGGCCTGGTTGATACCGAAGACGCCCACCACCAGGAAAGTGCCGATCAGGGCCAATTGGATGTACGGAAACAACCGCAGCTTCTGAATCAGTGTACTGGTACCGAAATACATTAACCCCCCGTACGGCATCTCGACCGGTGGCTTCCCGTTCTCCTTCAGGTAATCGAGCTGCTCCAAAATGTAGCTGGTATCCGCTTCCCGCCCCCCCCAGTTGATGGCTTCGACGTAGCCGCCGCCCTGGAGCGCCCAGATGGCGGGTATGGTAGTATTGTTGCCGATGATCTCTCCCTGTACGCCAAAGTCCGCATCGGCGGCTGCATTCTCGAAGTTATTGATATCCCGGACGGAAGCCTCGAAGAAGCGGACGTAATTTTCTTCGATGACGGAAAGCTGGTTGGCCAGCCGGTTGGTGTACCACACGGAGGCCACTACGATCGCCAGCCCGATCACGGACAGGTAGATGGGCCAACGAAAGGTGGTCGGGAGGGTCATGGTCGGGCAGGTTCACCGGCTCGGAGCAGCATTGCTCGTAATCAGGAACACAAAACTAGGCCACGGAACGGTAACGGGTTAGTTGGCTTCTACTTTCAGGCCGAGGTCCTTAAGGGCACGGCGGCTGGCCAACTGCTCGGCGCTCTTCTTGTTGAAGTCTTCCCCCACGGCCATCTGCTGACCGTTGATCGTCACGGCCACCCGGAAGCGGTCGCGCTTATCCTGTTTGAAGCGCTTAAGGATCTCGTAGTCGACCTTTTGTCCGTTCTTCTGGCAGTGTTCCAGCAGTTGGCTCTTGTAGTTGTCGTCGTAGGTTTCCAGGGTTTCGATGTCGACGTAATCGCGCAGCATGCGTTGAACCACGAAATGCATCGTACCTACGTAACCTTGCTCCACGTACACCGCGCCGACGAGGGCCTCCACCGCGTTACCGAGCATCGACCGGGCGATACGCGTATTGTTGTACGTACTTAGTAACTCATCGAGCCCCATGTCGTAACCGATGGTGTTGAGCGATTTCCGCTTGACAATCTTGGAGCGCATTTTCGTCAGGAAACCTTCGTCGGCGGTAGGGTACTTCTTGTAGAGATACTCCGCCACGATGGTTCCCAGAACGGCATCGCCCAGGTATTCGAGGCGCTCGTTATTCTTACCTCCGTACGGACTTTTAGCCTGCGGGTCGTTGTTGCTTTTGTGCGCAAAGGCCAGCTTAAAGACATTTAGGTACGCGGGGGTGAACCCGAGCAAGCGGCGCAATCTCCTGGCCAACTCCTTCTCCGGAGAAAAGAAGCGGTTGTATAATCTTCTGATTGCTTTAATCACTACTAGCGGTGGGATAGGAAGTCGGGCGGAATCGGGTTAAACAGACACTTTACTCACTATAACGCTTAAAGATAGTGGCCGAGTTGTGTCCGCCAAAACCAAAAGTGTTGCTAATGGCCACGTCAACCCGTCTTTCTACTGCCTCGTTGAAGGTTAGCTGCAGTTTCTCGTCAATGTCCGGATCCTTACTGAAGTGGTTGATGGTAGGCGGCACGAAATTGTGTTGGATGGCGAGGATACAGGCGACGGCTTCGATGGCGGCGGCCGCGCCCAGCAGGTGGCCGGTCATCGATTTCGTGGAGCTGATATTGGCCCCGTACACTGCCTCTCCGAAGGCCAGCTTGATCGCCTTTAACTCGGCCGTATCGCCGATCGGGGTAGAGGTACCGTGGGTGTTAATGTAGTCGACGTCCTCGGCTTGTAGTCCGGCGTCTTTCAGTGCATTGATCATCGCCATTTTCGCACCGGCTCCTTCCGGATGGGGGGCGGAGATGTGGTAGGCATCGGAGCTGGCGGCGTAGCCACCGATTTCCGCGATAATGGTAGCGCCGCGGGCCTTGGCGTGTTCCAGGCTTTCGAGTACGATGGCTCCCGCGCCCTCGCCGAGCACGAAGCCGTCACGATCGGCATCGTAGGGACGGGACGCGGTAGCCGGGTCGTCGTTGCGGGTACTAAGCGCCTTCATGCTATTGAAACCACCGATGGCCACTTTACTGATAACGGCTTCCGAACCACCGGTAACCATAACGTCGGCCCGGCCCAGCCGGATGTCGTCCGCCGCGGCGGCCAGCGCGTGACCGCCGGAGGCGCAGGCACTAACGGTAGCGTAGCTGGGGCCCCGCAGATTGTACCGCATGCTGATGTGGCCGGCGCCCATGTTGGCAATCATTCGTGGGATCATGAACGGATTGTAGCGCGGGGTACCGTCCCCCCCTTCGTAGATCTCGATTTGCTCTTCAAGCGACCGCAGTCCGCCAATCCCACTGGCCCAGATGCATCCGGCCCGGTCCGGGTCGACGGCGCTAATGGTGTTTCCATCCTCCCCGAGAAGACCGGCCATCTGGAGGGCTTCGTCGGCGGAGAAAAGCGCCATGAGGGTGTACCGATCCTGCCGGCGAGCCTCCCGTTTGTCGATCCGCGTGGTGGGATCCCAATCCTTGACCTCGCAGGCAAAGCGGGTTTTAAAATTTTCGGCATCGAAGTGGGTGATGGGGCCGGCACCGCTGCGCCCGCTGCGGAGCCCTTCGAGGTACTCGGGTACGGAATTGCCGATGGCCGTGAGGGCGCCGATGCCGGTAATTACTACTCTGTTCATGGTTGGCTGGGTCTGTAAAATAAGAACCGCCGCCCGCTACCTGGCAGGGTAATCGGGCGGCGGCAGGAACGCAGGAGGAAAAAGTTACTTGTCCACGCTGCTTTCTAAATAAGTAATCGCCTGGCCGACGGTCTGGATGTTCTCCGCCTGCTCGTCCGGGATGCTGATGTCGAATTCTTTTTCGAACTCCATGATGAGTTCGACGGTGTCGAGCGAATCGGCGCCCAGGTCATTCTGGAAACTCGCGTCGCGGGTCACTTCGGATTCGTCAACGCCGAGCTTGTCAACGATGATCTGCTTTACTTTCTCTTCAATACTTGCCATGGTAGAATGGTGGCTTTTGTGAATAAATGCGGCCGCAAAGAAAGCCCGAAAGGTTTACTTGCGCAAGTTCAGCGGCAATTGGCGCTTAGCCCGGCGACAAGGTAACACTCCTGGGCGCAATTCGGCGCCGAAGCGGACGGATTGCCTAAAAGCGGGCGCCTACCGTATATAGCACCCGGCCCGCTTCGTGTTCGCCGCCGGGGAAGGGATCCGTAAACGTCCGGAAGTAGTGCGCCCCGCAGGTAAACCAATCGATACATAATCGAATCCCGATCCGGCCGCTCCAATCCACCGACCGGTCTTCCCCCACCCCATCCCCGAGTGCCAAACCGGGAATGATGGCTACCGAGGGCACCAGGTTGATATCGAAAGCCGGCGGGAGCACCCGGTAGGCCAATCCCAGCGGAAGTTGTAATCGGTGCCGGCTGAAGGGTTCGGCCGTGGGGCTTTCGTAGCGGCCCGGCCGGAACAGCAACCCCACGCTGGGCGCCAATTGCCCCGCTCCCACCAGAACGTCTAAGCCAACGGCGTACCGCTGCCCATCGAATACGTCCACGCCGTCGTCGTCACCGATGAGGCTGATTTGAGCATCGCCGGAGAATAGTCCGAAGTAGGGATGGTATTCCAGTTGGGCCGCGGCCGGTGCATTCAGCAGCCACGCGGCAAGCAGGAGCAGGTAATATCGGGATTGCATACCCCTTTAACGAAAATGCCGATCGGTTGTGAATAGCCTGCCCTACTTTTGCACCGATTTTCCCCCGGAGGGTCGCTTGCCCCCCGGAAGATAAAATAAGCGGCATCCTGACCGCGTTACCATTGCCTTAAACCTCATCAGGAGTAGTCGACCGCTACCCCCATGCATGTGAATCTTTGTCAACCTATGCAACAACTCTTCCCTAAGCTTCTCGCCCTCCTGCTGTTGGGTGGGCTCTCCCCTGCCCTTTACGCACAGGGGCGTACCGCCTGCGTGACCGGCCCGGATGGTAACGTTGCTCCCGGCACGGGCGGCCCTTGCGTGAATACCGTCGTTTCCGCCGTTCCCTTTCTCCGCATCACCCCGGATGCCCGCGGCGCCGCAATGGGCGACGCCGGCGTGGCACTCAGCCCGGACGCCAACGCCATGCACTACAACGCCAGCCGCCTGGCCTTTACCGACCAGGAGACCGCGCTAAGCGCTACCTATACCCCCTGGCTGCAGGCCCTGGGACTGAACGACGTCTACCTAGCTTACCTCTCCGGATTCAAACAGTTGGACGAGAACCAGACGATCGGAGCCAGTCTCCGCTATTTCAGCCTGGGTGACATTTTGTACACCGATATCAGAGGAGAAAGCCTGGGTACTGGCAAGCCCAACGAATTCGAGTTCGCGGCAGCCTACGCCCGCCGGCTTACCCCGAATTTGGGCCTGTCGATCACTGCCAAATACATCAACTCCAATCTGGCGGCAGGCCAGGAGGTCAACGGCCAGGTCATCGAAGCCGGCCAGTCCGTCGCCGCCGACCTAGGCGTCAGCTACCGCAGCGAGCCCATCGGTCCCAGCGGGAACATCCTGGCCATCGGTGGTGCCATAACCAATATCGGAAGCAAAATTTCCTACACCCTCGATACCATCCGCGACTTCCTCCCCGCTAACCTCGGCGTAGGCGTTGCCTACACCATGAACCTGGATCAGTACAACCAGATCACGATCACCGGGGAAACGAATAAACTGCTGGTTCCCACCCCCTGCCCGGACGGAGCAACCAACTGCACCCGCACCCAAACCGAGGTTGACGACCTCTCCCCCATCTCCGGTATCCTCACCAGCTTCAGCGACGCGCCCGATGGTTTTGGCGAAGAACTACGGGAGTTCACCTGGTCGGTAGGTGCGGAATATTGGTACGCCCAGCAATTCGCCGTCCGGGCCGGCTATTTCCACGAAGACGGTACCAAGGGCGGTCGCCGCTACCTTACCGCCGGTCTCGGACTGAAGTACAACATCTTCGGTATTAATCTGAGCTACCTGGTGCCCACCAGCAACCAGCGTAACCCCCTCGACAATACGCTTCGCTTCAGTCTCCTCTTCGATTTTGGTGCCGAAACGGAGGGCTAGGCAAACTAATTTTCCCTACCCCACGTTCATGGGGTTGTAAAGTTAAAGTTTGTACCAGGCTGCAATATTATCGGAGTAAACCACGTATATTGCATCAGTTCGCCGGCATAACGCCGCAACCATCAAGATTTTTTATAACTGGGGTTTAGTTCAGGAAAGGTGTGGCACTCGTGCCACGCCTTTCTCTTTTCCCGGCACCGGCTTTTGCCGCCCGCCCGGGAAGGGGGGGAAGCAGATGCCATTGCGTTGTTTAGCAGTTTGTCCGCCAAGACTTATTTTGCCGGTCCCATTGCCTATGCCCCAGCTCTTACCCTTTCCCCGCTACTATCACCTACCACCGGGCATTACCGAAGCCTTACCGGTAACCCGCAACGGAATCCGCGGGCTCCATCCTTTTCCCTTCGTCGCTACCGAAGGCGCGCGATGGCCCGTCCTCAGCGTACGCAACGGCGAAAGTGGCCACCAAATCACCGCCATATGCGGGCTACTGCCAGCTTCGGCTTTCCACGATGGCACCGTGCTTCCCCACGAACGCACCCTGAGCGCCCGGCTCGAGAGACAGCAACGGATGGTGACCGCCGATCGTGGTGCCCTGGGTAAGCCGGTCCTGCTCACCGTACCGACGCTCGGCACCCTCGAACCGCCCAAATCGCTGGACGACAGCGACCGGCAGGTCATCTTTTACGGTGAAAATCATATTTATCGGCTATCCGCTTCCCCCGTCGCCCTACGGCGGCCGGTCGCGCTGCCCGGCCCCCTGGTCATTGCCGACGGCCACCACCGGGCGTACACCCACGCGGCCCTCGCGGCCGACGGCCTCAAGGAATTTCAGTACATCCCCGTCGTCGTAGCAGGCGCGGATCGCCTCACCATCGGCACCTTCCTGCGGGTGATCGACGTGCAAGACCGCGAGCCGGAAGCCCTGCTAGCGGAATTAGGAAAACACTTTTTCTGTGAAAGGCTGGACCGGCCCCGGTTGGTGGCCTCGAGCGGGCAATGGTTGTACAGTTACCGGGGGGTACATTACCATCTGACCCGCCGGGACACCTCCGTATCCGATACCGATCCGGGCTGGCTCAACCAGGTCGTCCTGCCCGAGGTCTTCGGCATTACGGATACGCGCACCGACCGCCGATTCGAATCGCTCGACCCGCCCGCGGTACTGGCCGGCGAAGTTTATTTCAGCCCTGACCACCACGGGCGGGCCAAGTTCCTGGGTAAACCGATTACCCGCGACCGCTTTTTCTCCGAAGTGCAGGCCGGCAAAACCCTCCCCCCGAAGAGCACCCGTTTCGAACCCCGGGTGCCCAGCGGATTGCTGGTGTGGATTCCCGAATAGTGTCCGCTCCTATTTAAAGCGAATCGCCTTGACGGGATCAATCTTCGTAACCAAATAGGAGGGCAGCACGAGGAAGAGCAGCGTCACGGCAAAGGTACCCAGGTTAAGGCCCAGGATGGTGATCCATTCCAACTTGATGGGCGCAACCGAGAGGTAATAGCTTTCTTCGTCCAGCGTAACGATGCCAAAGGTTTTTTGCGCCCACGCCAGCCCCAATCCAATGAGATTACCGAGCAACAACCCCACCACGACGATAAAGGCGGCGTAGTACAGGAATATTTTCCGGATGTTCCAGTTGTCCTGGCCGAGCGCCTTCAGGGTGCCGATCATGTTGGTCCGCTCCAGGATCAGGATCAGTAGGGCCGTCATCATGTTGATGATGGCGACCAGTACGACTAGGATAAGGATGATGATACCGTTATAATCCTGGATATCCAGCCAGTTGAACAGCTCGTGAAGCTTATTGCGGATGCTGTCGGCGTACAAATTCTGGGGAAGCACGTCGTAGTGGATATAATTGGAAAAAGCCTCCAGGTCGTCGATATCGTCCACGATCACCTCGAAGCCGCCAATCTGGTCGGGCGCCCAATTAAGGAGCCCCTGTAGCTGCTTGATGTCTACCAGGGCAAATTTGCTGTCGTACTCCTCCAGGCCCGTCTTATAGATACCGCGCACGGTAAAGGCCCGACTCTTCTCCTCGCGTAGCCCGCTGAAGTAAACGAAATCGAGGCGATCCCCGACGCCGAGCCGCAGGCGTTTGGCGGTGGAATTCGAGATCAGTATTTCCCGAGAGGTCGTATCGGGCACTACCTCCAGGCGCTGCCCCTCGATGAGGTACTGGCCGAAATCCTCCCACGCGAAATCCGGAGCGATCCCCTTCAGAATCAATGGCTCGGTACTCGCCAGCCGCTCCCCCTCCTGGAACGCCGACACGATGCCCGGCAGGAGAATGAACTGCTGGATGTGCCGGATCCCCCCCTGGGTAGTGCGGAGTTCGGAGGTATTGTCACCGAAAGGGTTTTCGAAATCGCGGTAGGTGATGGGACCGATCTCCTCCAGGCTCGGATAAAAATCCTGTTGGCTGCTGATCGGGTACTCGGCCGTGAGCATAATGTCGTTGGCGGCCTTCTCCTCCGTTATGTGCACGTGCCCCCAGAAGCCGAATATCTTGACCGATATTTCCGACTTGAAGCCGGAGATCAGGGCGCTGGCGAGTACCATGGTAGCCATGGAGATGGCCACGGCCACGACGGCAATGGCGATAATGGTACGGCTGATCGACTGACCGCCGCCCTTGGCAACACCCCGCGCCAGGAATAAGGGCAGATTCATGGGTCGCGAAGATAAAGCCAAAACCCCCAGTCTCACGTCGGCGGCCTTGCTCCTTTCCCGATCGCTATCGGGAGCGCGCCCATAAAAACACGGGCTTGCGGCAGGATGCTATATTTGCGCGCTCATAACCGACCCCGCAACCCCTACCCCATGGATTTTATCGCCGAACTCGAATGGCGCGGCATGCTGCACCAGCTCACCCCGGGCATCCGCGAACACCTGCAGGAAGCGCCCCGGCGTGGCTACATCGGCTTCGACCCCACCGCCCCCTCGCTCACCATCGGCAACTACGTCCAGGTGATGCTGCTGCTCCACTGGATGCGGGCCGGGCACGAAGCCGTCGTCCTCTTCGGCGGTGCCACCGGGCGCATCGGCGACCCCAGCTTCAAAGAACAGGAGCGGGACCTGAAAACCTACGACGAACTGGACCGCAACCTCGCCCACCAGCAGGAGCAGATGCAGCGCCTGTTTGCCAGGGGAACCAGGGCGCCGGGCGCGGGTGCTACGGCCGTAGCGGAAGCCGGTAAACAACCTACGATCGTCAACAACCTGGATTTCTACAAGGACATGAACGTTCTGGACTTCCTGCGCCTGGTGGGGAAGACGCTCACCGTCAGCTACATGCTGAGCAAGGACAGCGTACAAACCAGACTGGAGACCGGCCTGTCCTTTACCGAGTTCAGCTACCAGCTGCTACAGGGCTACGACTTCCAGAAACTGTTCCGGGAGCGGGGCGTAAGCGTGCAGATGGGCGGTTCGGACCAGTGGGGCAACATCACCAGCGGAACCGAATTCGTGCGCCGCAACCTGGAGGAAAAGGCCTACGCGGTCACCACCCCCCTGCTCACCAAGGCCGACGGCAGCAAGTTCGGCAAGAGCGCGGAGGGCAATATCTGGCTGGATCCCGAATTGACCAGCCCCTATGATTTTTATCAGTTCTGGCTCCGGACGGACGACGCGGACGTGGCGAAGTACCTGAAATACTTCTCCCTCCGCGACAGGGAAGCGATCCTGGCTGACTGTGCCACCGTAGATGCCCACCTCGGCGGGGAGGACCGTTACCGGGAAGTGACCGAGATCAAAACCGCCCTGGCCGCCGAGTTGACGGAGCGCATTCACGGGGAGGGAGGATTACAGACCGCCCAACGGGTAACCAATCTGCTGTGGGGCCGGGGCGCCACGCCGGAGGACCTCCAGGCGCTCGACAGCCAGGCGTTCCGGGCCCTCAGCGGGAACATTCCCACCTTCAGCGTCGACCGGGCGATCCTGCCGGTTGCCCTTGTCGACCTGCTTTCCGACCACAGCGACGTCACGGCCAGCAAGAGCGAGGCCCGGCGCGCAATCCAGGGGAATGCCATCGCGGTCAACAAAGAAAAGATCGGGGAAGCAGAAGCCGAAGTGGCCGCTACCGATCTCCTGCACGATCGTTACCTGATGGTGGAAAACGGGAAGAAGAAGCGGTACCTATTCCAGTTTCAATAGGCCCGTCTCCCACCGGCAAAGAGAAAGGAACTGCCCAAAACCACGACCGAATGTTGAAACGTATATTTTTGTAATTTAACACGCTCAATGCCGGAAGGCTACTTACCTTTATCTTGTAATATTGTACACGATCGCGCTTACGCAACACTACCTACACGTTTAGCCCCCGGGCTTTTTGGCTCACCACCCCTACGCGTCGCCGAATGCCTAGTTTCCGCAATCCGGCAATTTTCTGGTGCGGAGGCTAGCATGACGTAGGGAGCCCACCTACCTAGAACCTGGAAGATATCCGCTACCGATCCTTGATATCGGTAGCGGTACACTATGCTTTTATCCATCCGGTGCTGATCGCCGGTTTTGCTTGATTGGTTCATTTCCAGCTCACCCCAGAGCGACACTCGACAACACAATGAATACACTTTACCTTACGGCCCTTGGGTTTGTATTGCCTTTCCTGTTCGTCCCGCAACGGGTAACCGCACAGTCGACCGCGACGCTTTCCTTTGACCGGGCAAACATCAATTTCGTTGAAAAGGGAACGGGCCCCGCCCCGACCGCCTTGATCGGTTTATCGACCGCCGACGGAAGCCAACCGCTGATCACCCTGTCGGATGATCCCCACGCAGGCGATTGGCTCATCTACCCCGCCCTCACGGCTACCGGTCAGTTTACGATCGGCATTCGGTCCGGACTGGCCGTCGGCACCTACCAGACCAACCTGATCGCTACCGCGCCTGGGTACGCCGCCGCAGAGGTCTCGGTATCCCTCTCCGTAGAAGCTAGCGCGCCCGGGCAGCCCCGGGTAACGGGGGTATTTCCCCCGTCGGGCAGCCAGGGGGTATCCACTAACGTTTCCATTTCCGCGAATGCGCTGGCCCTGCCCAATGCCTTCGACGGCATCTACGGGGTAGCCAACGAGCGCATCACGCCATCCACGGTCTACCTCACGAAATTGCCGGGGGGCGCCCGCGTGCCGGCCACCGTCAACGGCACCGGCGGCGGCGATGCCATCAATCTCACCCCCCTTCTTCCACTTGAGGCCAATACGGATTACCGCTTCACGATCGAAGGGGTCACTGACCTTACCGGGGCCCCCTTCGAACTCTTCCATTCGACCTTCACCACCGGGGGTAGCGGCGGAGTCACCGGCAGCAACCTGGACCAGGTCGCCTTCACCTCCGCCGGAGCCGTGGCCACGGGCGGAAACTACACCTCGCTGACCATCGGCCCGGACGGTAAATTCTACGCCCTCGCCATCACGGGGGAAATCGACCGGTGGGAAATGGGCCCCGCCGGGGAGCTCCTGAACCGGCAAACGCTGACCGTGCTGACCGACACCTATGGCCTGCGCTCCGCCGTCGGGTTCACCTTCTCCCCCACCGCAACGGCTTCGAACCTGGTCGCCTTCGTCACCCACTGCTCCGGCGGACTCAATAATGCGCCGGCGTGGGACGGAAAACTCAGCCGGCTGTCCGGACCGAACCTCGAAAAAGAGGACCTCGTAGTCACCCGTTTACCCCGTTCCCGCCGCGATCACCTCACGAACAGCATCGCCTTCCGGCCGGGGGAGCAGCGGGTGCTATACTTCCTGCAGGGCAGCAATAGCGCCGGCGGGGCCCCGGACAACGCATGGGGAAACCGGCGCGAACGCTTGTTATCCGCCGCCGCCCTGCGACTGGACCTCGATAAATTGCCGGAAAGCGAATGGCCCCTCGACGCCAAAACAACCATGGACGCCGCGGCCATCAATCAAGCGGACCCCCAAAATCCACGGCTCGGAAGTGGAAGCGGCACCTACACGGAAAACGACCAGCTATTCCCGGACGACGGAACCTATAATCCCTTCTACCTTGATGCGCCCCTGACCTTGTTCGCCACCGGCATACGCAACGCCTACGATCTGGTATGGCATTCCAACGGTCAGCTCTACATCCCCGCCAACGGTACCGCGGCCGGCAGTAACTCCCCCGCGTCCATCGACGGCACCCGACGACCAGACGGTAGCCTCTATTCCAGCGCCCATCCGAGTGGCAACTACCCGATCGTTCCGGGAGTACTGGGCAATAATTCGCAACGGGACTGGCTCTTCCGGATCGACCCCAGCCGCAGCCGGGGCTACTACGGCCACCCCAACCCCCTGCGCGGCGAATTCGTCATGAACCGCGGATCGCAGGATGTATCGACCTACCCGGCCGGTGTAGTCCAGGATGCCAACTACCGGGGAGCGGCTTACGACTTCGCCTTTAACAAATCTCCGAACGGGGTGATCGAATACCGCAGCAACGCAGAAAACGGAAAGTTGCAGGGCGCCCTGCTCGTCTGCCGGTACAGCGGGGGAAGCGACCTGATCGCGCTGATCCCCGACGGGCCGAACGGAGACATTCGTACCGAAAAAATCGGCATCCCGGGCTTCACCGGCTTCACCGACCCCCTGGACCTCGTGGAAGATCCCGAAACCGGGAACCTGTACGTATCGGACTTCGGAACGGGTACCATCGTCCTGCTCAAGCCCGGCAATCAGGCCACCGCCCAGCCGGCCATCACCCTTAGCCCGGAAGCGATCACGACCGACGCCCGGGTAGGCGACTCCGTCCGGATCACGGTGTACGTCGCCAACGTCGGAAACGCCGCGCTCGAAGGGGCGACGGTGACCCTCTCCGGGTCCGATGCAAGCCAATTCTCACTGGATGCAGCAGCACTCTCCGCTAACCTGCCCCCCAACAACTCGGCGTCCGTCGATCTCCTTTTCCGCCCCACCTCGAGCGGCGTGAAATTTTCGACCCTGACCGTTACGGGAGTGAATGCCCGACCGGTAGTCGTAGCGCTGAGCGGTCTCGGACGCCAGGGTAGCGAGACGGGGCAGCAGCCCTCGCTTCAGCAAATCGTTAATGTCCACCGTTTACCTATCGATGTCGGGGACCGGGACCCACTGACCAGCCCCATCGACCTGGCGGGCGGCACTTACGATCAGCTCCTCGGTGACGAGGTTGACCTGTCGTCCTTCCAACGTGCCTCCGACGGCCCCGTCGAACTCGAAGTGCTCGGCGTCTTCGAAAACGAATCCGTGGATCCGATCGTAGCCTTCGGCTGGTACGAGAGCAATACCCCCTCACAAACCATTCCCCTCTTCACGGTAAGCAATTCGGTGGCGGATAACGGACAGACCATTCAACCCAAAGTAAGCGGAAACCAAACTTTCGACCCCGGACCGGTGGCATTCGGATTCTACAGCCTCTGGCCGGCCTCCAGTGGCCGCGTGGTGTACGGACATCCCTCCCTGAACACCTTCGACAGCGCGGTCAAGCGCCACCTGCGGGTTTACCCCGTCCCCGGTGAGGAGCACGCTTACCTACTGGCTTTCGAGCAGGCCACCACCGGTTTTGACTACCAGGATATCGTGGTGCTGGTCCGCAACGTGGAACCCGCGAACGCGGCGGTCGTCGTGGCCCGCCCGCGGGACGTCATCTTCGAGGCAACGGTGAACGGCGACGGCCCCCGCAGTAGCACGACTACCCTTAGCCTGCGCAACGAAGGCCGCACCTCCGTGGAGGTGGCTTCCTTCCGCCTGGACGGCCGCTTTGCCGATCAGTTTACGCTAGCGGATCCCACCGGCTTACAACTGCCGCCGGGGGAAACAATTCCCCTGGAGATCACCTACTCGCCGGTCGTTGATTTCGCCGACCTCGGCTACCAGGAGGTCGCCCTGTCTCTCTCCTTTACCGGCCCTTCCGCATCTACCACCACGGTCAACCTCCACGCACTGAAGAAGGCCGGCTTCGAAGGGGATGCGGAGCCCCCCTTGCAGGACGTACTCCGTACGTTAGGGTACGGAGTGAACGTCGGCTGGACCAGCCTTGCCAACCACGTGGAAGCGACGCCCCAGGGTGAAGAGATCGTGGCACCGCGCTTCCAGGCCGCCGGCCCCGGTGCCGTGACGCTCACGCCTATCGCCCGCTACTCCCCCGCCGGGGCCGTGACCTACGGTTGGTACACGAACGAGGCATCGGTCAACCGCCATACCGTCGGTGCGTTGGCCCCGGACCTGCCCAACGCCCAGCGGCTCTTTCCGAAACTGGAATCCGGTGGAACGACCTTTTCTCCCCGGGATTCCGTATTCGGCCTGTTCATCGGATTGCCGGAACGCAACCGCTTCGACTATACCCTCGACCCCCTGAATGCCGATAATTTCCACCGAACCCGGGTGTATCCGGCCCGGGACCGGGCGGGGGTACTACTCCCGAATACCTTCCTAATCTGTTTCGAGGAGGCGACCAACGGGGACTACCAGGACAACGTTTTCCTGCTGCAAAATGCGAAGCCAGCGGGCGACGAGGCGCAGGTGCTGCGTTTTTCGGAACCCGAAATCCTCGTGTCGGCTACTCCGGGTGAACTCTCGCCCCCCTATGCCAACCCCGTAACCGCTACCGGCTCCCGCACCAACCCGGCGCTCGTATTCTCGGCGGACCAGCCCTGGGTTGTACTGCCGCAATCAGCCCGGGCGGGAGACGTACTCCGCTTCGGAGTAAACGGTTTAGGCCTCTCCCCGGGTAAGTATGCCGCTACCGTTACCGCAAGCGCCCCCGGCTACCTGCCGGCTCGTATGTTGCTTACCGCGGAGGTCAGCGCGGATCGGGTCTACCGGCTAAACATTAACTTCCAGGACGCGACCTTCGATCCGCCCACCAGCTTTACCGCCGACTACGGCCATGCGTATGGCTACCGCCCGGGCGGTCACGTCTTCGGTTGGATCGACCCCGCCAGCCGCCAACCCGCGGAAAACCTCGACAACGCGGAAGGAAAGTCCCGGGGCGTACGGAACGACAGCTCCGACGAAATCAAACGCCTGCAGTCCTTCAATGTCCTGGACAACGTAAAACTTGACCCGCCGATGCCCCGGCACTGGGAGCTCGACCTGCCCAACGGACGGTACCGCGTAGAGGTCGGCGTCGGAGACCCTAAGCTCCGCAACAGCCGCCACACCCTCCGCGCGGAAGGAGAAACCCTCATCGACGACTTCATCCCGACGCCGGAGCAGATGATCACTTCCGCCACCGGCGTGGTGACCGTCGTGGACGGTAAGTTGACCCTCGACGACGTGGGCGTAGGTCCCTGGGGGAATACCAAGATCAGCTATCTTCGGGTGGAACAACTCAGTGGCCCGACCGTAGCTCCGGCCATTACCACGACAATCGATGGCAACCGGGATGCCGCGGGCAATTACCGCGGCCAGGCAACGGTGCGCCTTACCGCTAGCGACCGATCCCTGGGATCGGGTATCATTTCCCTGCGCTACAGCCTGAACGGGGCGGCCTTCGAGGCCTATGAGGAGCCGCTGGTTTTCACCCAGGCAGCCGGCACGGAAGTAGATAGGTATGTACTCAAGGTCCGGGCGGTGGATGGCCGCGGAAACGTCGCCCTAGCCGATACGGTGTTTTCGCTAGCTCCCGCGTCCGGCGCCCGCATTCGAATCGAAAACAGGAGTAAACTGCAAACGACCAATTTGTCCGTCCCCTCCGACGACCTCTTCGCCTTTCAGCGCACGAAAGAACCCGAAATCATCAACGGAATTCCCGCCGCCTCCAACGACCGCATTACCGTACGCATTCACAACGATGGCACCGCCCCCCTCCTGATTTCCGATATCACTGTAGGCGACACGGCCCGCTTCGGCGTCAGCGGTTTCGACCGTCTGGCCGGCCCGCTAGCGGTGCCTCCGGGAAGTTACCGGGACGTCGTCGGGGTATTCAAGGCTTCCGAGCCGAAAGGCGTGGCGAAAGTAATCTATTACGACACCCTCCGGATCACTTCCAACGCGGATAATGCCGGAGCGATCCTGACCGAATTCCGGGGTGGCTACATGGCCTACACCGAAGGAGCCAACGAGCTTTCCAACCAGCAGATTTTTGAAAACCTCGGCTTCGGAACGGAAATGGGCCGCGACATCAACCGCAATCCGATCGTCCGTCCGAGTTCGGATCGCCCCGCCGCTGACCGGGTGAACGCCGGTTTTGAGGGGGATCTCATTCTTTCGGGATACTTCGAGCAGGCCGATCCGGCACAGGAAGTGCGCATGATCCACCTCGGTGCCTTCCACGGACCCAGCGGTTCGCGTATGCAACTCCGCAACCGCTTTGACCGGATCGTGGCGGATATGTCCTACAACCACGGCACCTATTTCTACAACACCCTGCTCCCCCGGGCCACGAATACGAGCACGGAGATTGCCGGAGACCGGGCCCGGACGATCAGCGAGCCCTTCCTCATCTACATCGAAGGGTATCGGTCGACGGGCCACGGTTCCCAAAATGAAATCATGGGCGTCCGGGTCTATAAGGCAAGGGATTCCGCCGGACGAATCCTGCCCAATGCCTACATCGTACTGCAGGATTACGTTGGCAGCGGCTGTGCGCAAGGCGGCGGCAACTGCGACTGGCAGGACAACGTAGCCTACATCACGAACATCCGTCCGGTGGGCAAACCGACGGCCGGAACGCTGGCCGACCGCCAGGTGGACCCCGGGGAGGTAGACGTCTACGCCATCGGGCAGGTCTTCGACCGGGGCTACCCCGGCAACCGGCTTCGCTTCACCGGCCGGCTGGCCGACGGCCGGCCCTTGCCGGATTGGATGTCGGTGGACCCCAATACCGGAGCCTTGCGTAGTCTGCCGCCCTTCACCGCAGCCGGGCAGTCGTATGCACTACGCATTACGGCCACCGACTACAACGCCCTGACGGCCAGTGCCGCTTTCCGGCTTACGGTCACCAATACCCGGCAGGGCTGCGAGGTCAACGCCAACGTCGACGGCAGCCCCAAAGTTATCTACTGCCAGGGGGCCGGCGTTCGCCTGAACGGCTTTGCCGCGAGCGGCGTATACCAATGGTCCGGGCCCCAGGGATTCACCTCATCCGCTCCGAACCCCATCGTATCCGTTCCCGGAACGTATTCCTTAACCTCCGCTACCCTCGCGACGGGGGCCTGCGGATTGGTGTCGACCGTGCGGGTCACGGAGGACTATACGGGCGCGCCTCCCCTTACCATCGCGGCTAACCGCCCCTACCTCAGCTGTACGGTAAGCACCGTGGAACTGACCGCGGCGAGTTCCGGGGTCGATCCGACCTTTACTTGGTTTGCCGGCCAACGGGCGCTGGGTAAAGGGGCCAGGCTACGGGTTACGGAGCCCGGCACCTATACGGTACGCGCCGTTTACGGCGACGGCTGCGCCACGGAGCGGTCCATTACGGTGACGGAAGACTTTACGCCCCCGAGTGCCGGTGAGGGTGGGTCCATTACTGTTTGCGCCGGCGAGGGGCCGCTTAGCTTATTCGAGCGATTGGCGGCGCTCGGCGGGAATCCGCAGCCCGGCGGAAGCTGGGCCTTCCTCGACCGGCCGGTCGGCGATCAATTCGACCCGGCTACCGGATTGCGCGGGGTGTATACCTACACGGTGGGCGGTCGGGCCGGCTGCGCGCTCGTCTCCGCTGAAATGACGGTCGGCGTACGGGAGGCCTCCCGCTTCTATCGCGACGCGGATAGCGACGGTTTCGGCGATAGCCAACAGGCCCTGGAAGCCTGTGAGGCCCCCGACGGCTACGTCAGCAACGGATCCGACTGTAACGACGCGGACGCGGACATCCACCCCGGCGCCGCGGAAAAATGCGACGGCCGTGACAACAACTGCAACGGCACGATCGATGAAGGCGCGGCCTGCCTCGCCACCGGACCCGCCCGGCGGATCAACGCCGGCGGACCCGGCACTTACCACGATGGCGTCTACTTCGAGCCGGACGGCTACTACTACGACGGCAATGCGTACCGGAACGACCGGGTCAACCTTCCCGAAATTTACCGCAGCGAGCGCACTTCCGGCGACCCCTACTACGTCCGCTACTATTTCCCGCTCGCCCCCGGGGAATACCGCCTACGCCTTCACTTTGCTGAAATTTACTGGGATGCCCCCGGGGGCGGGAACGGCGACGTGGGCACGCGGGTCTTCGACGTAGTCGCCGAAAATCAACGCCTCATGGACAATTACGATATCCTCCGGGATGTCGGTCCGGGCAGGGCGGTCGTCAAGGAATTCAACGTACGGAATACCGACGGCTATTTTTACCTCTACTTCGATGGCCGTCGCGCACAGGGGGGCGCCGATCAGCCTAAAATCTCCGCCTTCGAGGTCATCAGCCTCACCGATAGCGGACCAAACGTAGGACCGGTCGCCACGGCCACGGCCACCCCGACGGTGGGTACCGCTCCCCTCGCGGTTACCTTGGATGGGTCCTTATCCACGGATGCGGACGGAAGCATCCGGGAGTACCGGTGGAGCTGGGCGGGCGGTAGCCTATCCGGACCCAGTGGCGTAGTCGTATTCGAAACGGGCACCTACCTCCTTACGCTCACCGTTACCGACGACGACGGGGCACAAAGTACCACTACGCTGAACGTCACCGTAGGCGAAGCCGTGGCCGACGCGGATGGCGACGGCATTGCCGATAGCGCCGACAACTGCCCCACCCAGTACAACCCCGACCAGCAGCTGCAAACCCTGTACCTTGATGCCGACGGGGACGGTTACGGCGACCCCGCGGCGCCCCTGACGTCCTGCTTCCCGCTCCCGAACTACGTGAGCAACAAGCTGGATAATTGCCCGGACCGCTACAGTACCGATCTTAGCGACCGGGATAATGACGGCCTGGGAGATAGCTGTGACGAGGACGACGACAACGACGGCGTGGTGGATGCGGACGACTGCGATCCGCTCGATCCGCTGATCACTACCCCTAAGCTCTACTTCGCCGATCAAGACGGTGACGGATTCGGTGACCCCGGACAAGCCATCCTTGCCTGCCGACAGCCCGCCGGTTACGTAACCGACAATAGCGACAACTGCCCGACGACCGCCAACCCCGATCAACTGGATCAGGACGGTGACGGCGTCGGTGACGTATGCGCCTATACCCTGCCGGCAACGGCCTACTGGCTCGAAGCCGAATGCGCCCGGGTAGGCACCGTGTGGAACGTGTACTACGACGACGCGGCCTCCGGATCGGCCTTCGTGGATGCCCGGGGTAACAACAACCTGCAAGAGGTTCCCGCCGACGTGCCGGCCAATCATCTTCGCTTCGACATTCCGGAAGCGCGGGCCGGAAGCTATTTCCTGTTCGGCCGAATCAGCGCCGCAAATCAGAACAGCGACTCCTACTACTACCGCATCAATGGTGGCGCCTGGACGGCCTGGTACCGGGACATCCTGTCCGACGGCACGTTTCACTGGAACCGCCACCGGAACCAGATCGAACTCCGCGGCGGTGACAATACCATCGACATTGCCTGGCGCGAAGGAAACGCCCGCCTCGATAAACTGTACCTCACCACGGAGGCGGATCTCCCGGAAGGAGTCGGCGAGCTGGCTGGTAATTGCGGCGCGTCGGCCAATCAGCGGCCGAAGGCCGTGGCCGTAGCCAGTACGACCACCGGCGCGGCACCCCTACTGGTCCAACTTGACGCTACGAATTCCTCGGATGCGGATGACAACATCGCCGCCTACGTATGGACCTGGCCGGGCGGCGGGTACGCCAACGGGGCGACCCCTTCGCTAACGCTGGCCGTAGGAGCCTACCCCATCACCCTGACGGTCATCGACGAATTCGGTGCCGCGGATTCCGACGAAGTCCGGATAACCGCCTTCGACGCCACGGCGGACACCGACGGCGACGGCATTACCGACCTGGAAGATTCCTGCCCTACCCGCTATAACCCCGATCAGGAACTATGGGTATTCTACGCCGATACCGACGGCGACGGCTGGGGGGATGCCGCGACTTCCGTGACGGCTTGCACCCCTCCCCCGGGATACACCGACCGTGCCGGCGATCGTTGCCCGGATGTCTATGATACCACCCAGTCGGATTACGATGGCGACGGCCTGGGGGATAGCTGTGACCCCGACGATGACAACGACGGGGTGACGGATGCCCTCGATTGCGACCCCTTCGCACCCGCGCTCGGCGCCCAAACCCGGTACTTTGCCGACCCGGATGGCGATGGATTTGGCGACCCCCACCAGCTTATCCTGGCGTGTAGCGCGCCCGCCGGCTACGTGGCCGACAACACGGACAACTGTCCGCAGACCTTCAATCCCGACCAGGCTGACGGCGATGCCAACGGTGTCGGCGACGCCTGCGAAGGGACCGTCAACGTCCGCGACAGCTACTGGCTCGAAGCGGAATGTGCGATCCCGGGCGCGTACTGGACGGCGGTCGAGGACGCGGAGGCCTCTCGGGGAAGCTACGTATTTGCGCCGGAGCGCAGGTCCATCAATCTTGCACCCGATAATACCGATACCGACCACCTGCGCTTTTTCATCGAGGACGCGGCCGCGGGCACCTATCAGCTGTTCGGAAGGATACGCGCCACGGATAACGATAGCGACAGTTTCTGGGTTCGGGTCAACGGAGGTAACTGGACAGCCTGGTCGCGTGGCGTCACCAAGGGGCCGGCCTTCCACTGGAATCGCATGCCGGGCTCCCTTCCGTTAGTAAAGGGGCTCAACGTAATCGAAGTAGCCTTCCGCGAAGGAAACGCCCAATTGGACAAGCTGCACCTGAGCATGACGGAGACGATACCCGAGGGTACGGGCGATGCGGCGGATAACTGCGGGAGAGCGCTACGGATCGCCCCCACCGCGGCGATCGCCCCGGCCGAATTCGAAGGAGCGGCCCCCCTGACGGTAACGCTCGACGCCGCGTCCTCCTACGATACCGACGGAACCATCGATCGCTATTTATGGACCTGGGAGACCGGTGGATTCACCGGCCCGGCCGGTCAGAACACCTTCCCGGCCGGAACCTATACGGTCACCCTGACGGTGGTGGACAACGACGGACTGGCGGATGAAACGACCGTAGTGATCCGGTCCATCGATGCCGCGCTGGACAGCGACAACGACGGCATAGCGGACGTGGACGATACCTGCCCCCGTATCGCCAACCCCGATCAACGACTCCCCACCTTCTACGCCGACCTGGACGGCGATGGCCTGGGCGATCCGGATGATGCCATTGAAGCCTGTGAGCAGCCGGCGGACTACGTCACCAACCAGGAGGATAATTGCCCCACGATCTACAGCCTTGATACCTCCGACGCGGACAACGACGGGATCGGTGACGCCTGTGACACTTACTTCGGGGCCTCGAAGGAGGTTGCCGTGGAGGCGGAGTGCGCTACGGTGGGTGCCGGCTGGAAAATCGTGGCGGATCCGACCGCCGCCGGGGGAAACTACACCGTATCCGGCAGCGGTAACCAGATCCTGGAGCCGACGGTGGATGATGCCACTCAGCAACTTACGTTCCACCTTTCGGTGCCGGAAACCGGGAAATATTACCCTTTCTTCCGGCTGGACGCGCCGGACAGCGGCAGCAACTCCTTCTGGGTGCGCGTCGACGGCGGTTCCTGGATGAAGTTCTGGAAAACCGCAAACGGCGAGCAACTCCTGACGGACGGTTTTGCCTGGTACGCGCTAACCGACGATACCGCCCCCGTTAGCTTCCATTTCGCGGCCGGCAACCACACGGTAACCGTTGCCAACCGGGAGGCGGGTACGGGCCTGGATAAGCTTCAGATTTCAACCGTCAACCAGCTTCCTTCCGGTAGCGGGCTAGCGGCTGACTGTGGCAAAGGGATGGCGATCCAAAAGGCGGTAAGCCAAACGGTGAGCAAGAAGTATGCGGAACCCGCTGGTTCGGGCCTGGTGCTGTATCCCAATCCTGTGGCCGACGCCTTGACGCTGGCTATGGAGAGCCCTCACCGCGGTCCGGTCGAGCTACGCATCTTCGACGCTACGGGGAAACAACTGCGCCGCACCACCTACGAGAAACTGGGAGCGGAATGGACCGTGACGGTGGACGTGGCGGCACTCCCCGCCGGAACTTATCGCTGCGCGCTAATTTACGGCGACCGGTGGACGGTTCAGGCCTTCGTCAAGGCCCGTTGAGGATAGGCCGTCCGTGCGCCCAACGAAACGTATCCTGTCCGCGGTGGCGGCAGGATACGTTTCGTTGGGGCGACGGCTACCCTTTGCAGGCGGAACCATTTAGCCAGTGTTTGGCGAGCGACGTACCCGTTAAGCATCGATGCCGGACGCGAATGCCCGAAAATCCCTATTTCTGGTGATTGGCCACCGATCATCGTTTCCGGCTGTAGGATCCTAAAACCATATACATAAAAATAGTATGCGTTAAAATTTGACCGCATGGATATTAAGCAGGCCTTCGTGGCGATTTTCGGAATCGTCCCTGCTACAATCGGGACTGAAATGACCCGGATTCGGAAGGTGCCGTAAAGAGGATGTGGACTTATTCTTGTTAAATACCGCCAACAGCCAGTAAATATTTTGGCAGATGTACTAATCTGGCTACATTAGTCTGAGATTTAATCAACGGACTGCATTTACCACGCTGGGTGTCGGTCCGTCTCGAATAGAATGCTTGAGAATGGATATTTTACCAGGCTGACGTTGACACCCACACCTCTACCCAAACCTGACAGGCCGGAATTGACCGGCATTATTACATCCCAACGGATACTATCCGGAGGGAAATTCCTTGTATTTGAACTAATTGTGCCGGAAGGCCGAACTAAGCTGCACCTTCACTTGCCTGCGCGACGCTACAGTGCCCGAACGAAAACCCCACCTAGTCTGGTGACCTTGCGGGTGAGGCCCTGTAAGGTCCAGCTTGCGCGGCTTTCAGTGGGTTGTTCGTCCCGCCTGTCGGAGGGAAGCTATTGTTTAGTTCAACCCTGAAGCACGAGGTTAGTAAGCGATAATTGTATGTTTTCGGATTTGATCATCCAGGGCCGGATTTCGATTAATTCGGTACGGTAAACAGTGCACGAATTAGCACAATCATTATATGATGACACGCCGGTCGCGCATACCCTTGGAAATCATTTAAAAACGGCGTCAGCCGTCTTTACTACCTTTTTACTCATTGATATCTCACGTTAATACCCAGTTATACTAGTTTAAGTCCTTTACAACACTAAGAACAACACGAATGAACAACCGCAACTACGCGACAGCCGGCCTGTCGCTGACGGCCCTATTATTGCCCTTATTCCTCATTTCCCAGGCTAATATTCTCCCATTACTGGAGAACTTCGATACCTACGGGGAGGGCGACCTGCACGTTATTGCCGCACCGGATTGGATAAAGGAAAACAGTACCGATGCGGTAATCCCGGTAATTACCTCCGGTATACCCGAGGTGACCCACAGCCTTTCGTTTAGCGAGGGCAATCACGCCCACGATTATCAACCGCTGACGGACAACCCGGTGGATCTTGTCGCCAACGAACCCTATTACTTTGGCACCTATTTCAACGTTACTTCCCTGGCCGGCACCGCTACCGCCCGGATCCGGGTGGCTATACGGATAGACGCTCCGAACGGCCAGCAATGGATCCGCCAGCAAATCGCGAAGGGGACAAGCGGACTCATCGCCCGTATCGGACTAGGCGGAGCGGCCTCGGACAACGGGAACGTCCCGATCATTCCGGGTAATACGCTGCAGTTCGTGGTGCGCGGAGTATGGGACGGTCTGAATACGATCACGTACCACTGGACCACCGCTCCAGAACTTACCGATACAGAGACGACGTGGACGGCAGCCGGTACGCATACCGTCAGCGGAACTCCGAGCATGGGGCGACTCTTCATCAGCACCACCGGCGCGGCCGGTAACCAGGCCTTCGTCGGCCCGATCCGCGTCAGTACGAGCTATTCGGACGTAGTGACCGACGTACTCACCCCGGAGCCGCCCGAGGTTGCCTTCCCCTACGAGATCAATTTCCAGGATCAGGCCACTACTCCACCCGCCGGATACTACGCCGATTTCGGCCAGGCCTACGGGCCCAAGCCTTCCGGCCTTACCTACGGATGGACCTTACTTTCTAACGGAAGCCCGATCGATATGACCACCCCGAGCAACGGGATCGGGCGGAACCGGGGGGCGTACCCGCAGTTAGACCTACTCCAGCAAACCCTCGCGCACATGCAGGGCAACGATGTCGGTAGCTGGACAAGCGGGAACCGCAGCAACGAAGGATCCTGGGAAATAGCGGTCCCGAACGGATGGTACCAGGTAGCGGTGAGCGTTGGCGATCCGAACCAGGACAGCGCCCTTTCTGAAACGCCGGACCATTTCATTCAGGCGGAGGACGTGACCATCATCGACGTGTTCGACGTGAACCCCGCATTGCCCGACGGTGATCCGGGACGCTACGCTTACGGGGTCGGTGTAGTCGAAGTCACGGATGGTAAACTGACCATCAACGCCAATCACCCGTTGGCCAACAACACGAAAATAAATTACGCCGTCATCACGCCGACCGAGGAACCCGTATCGGTAGCGGAATGCAGTCCGATCAGTCTGCTCGATTGCAGCACGATCCCCGTATCCCTGCCCTACCGCCTCTCCTTCACGGGTACGGAGGCCGGCCTCGGCGACAAGGACGGGGAGCTCACCGGCTTCACCATGGTCGACAATTACTCCGCACCCCGCATGCCCGAAGACGGTGCGGTAACCTTTCCGGAGGTGAATGGCTACGAACCGTCGCGACTGGACGTAACGGCCGGAAATCTGATCGTGACGGCCGGACGGGGCATTGCCTTCGGAACCCCCACAACCTCGACCAATAACAACAACCAGATCAACACCCTGGGTGTCGGCCTCACCGATCTGGACCTGCCGTTCAGTATTTCGACCCAACTGCTCGGTATCAACACGGGCGCCGGATTCGCCCAGGCCGGTATCTGGTTCGGCACCGACGAGGATAATTACATCAAACTGAACGTCAACGGCGACAACGTGGAACTCCGTAGCGAGGAGGGAGGAGACTTCTCCGCCGCCGGCACGCAGATTCAGCAGCTGGCGGCCGGCGTATCCGGTAGGAACGTCATGCTGCGCATGGAAATAAACCCGACCAACCGGACGGCGACCGCTTACTACTCCATCGACGGCGGAAGCGAACAACTGCTGAACGTAGGTGGCGCTACCATTGCCCTGCAGGAGGCCTTTTTCACCGGACGCACGATCGGCGAGCCGGCTACGCAGATGAGTTTCGCCGGGGTGTACACTTCCTATCGAAACGGTGCCACCTTCAATGCGACTTACGACTACTTTGAAGTCGCCCCGCTGCCCGGATACGCGCCACCGGTCATCGCCGACCAAAGCTTTCCCGTGAGTGAAAGTGTGATCGTCGGCAGCGTGATCAGCAGGATCGTGGCAATCGACCCGGATACGGAAGACCTGAGCTACTCCATATTCTCCGGTAACGAAAGCGGCGTTTTTGCGCTCGACGCCGAAAGTGGCGACCTGCGGCTAGCCAGCCCGCTGGATTACGAACAGGTCACCAGCTACACGCTGCAGGTAGAAGTCAGTGACGGCACCTCCACCGTGCCCGCTACCGTCACGGTAACGGTGACCGATAACGACGAGATACCGACGGCGGCCTTTACCGTATCCGCTCCGGGTAGCACCGTCCCCGTCACCGTAAGCTTCGATGCCTCCGAATCCTCGGACCCGGAGGGGGGCGCGCTTACGTACGATTGGTTTTTCGGGAATGGGAGAACAGGTTCCGGACAGTCGCCGACCAACACGTACGATCAGGCTGGAGATTATACGGTAATCCTCTACGTGATCGACGAAAACGGAAATACAAGTGTCGCCGCTACGGAAATTTTATCGCTTTCCGCGGAAAACGCCGCACCTGCGCTCGCCGCAATCGGTCCGATTACGGTTGCCGAAAACGTGCCCCGTCAGATCGTCCTGACGGCCGATGATGCGAATGCGCTGGATGGTCTCACCTTCTCTGCCAACGACCAACTTCCCCCCTTCGCCCAGCTTACGGATAACGGCGACCGAACGGCTACCCTTACGCTGACGCCCCTCACCGGTGACGCGGGTAGTTATCCCGGCATTACCATTTCCGTATCCGACGGATTGCTGACCGACGAGGAGACCTTTATGCTGACCGTGGAGGAGGCCCCGTGCAGTCCGGTGAGTTTGCTTTCCTGCGACGCCATCCCGGTCGCCCTTCCCTTCCTACTTGGCTTTGACGGCCTGGAGGGTGGCCTAGCGGATGGCGGCGGAGCGCAAACCGGGTTTACGATGGTGGACAACCACAGTCAGCCCCGCCTCACCGAAGACGGTACCCCGACCTACCCTGCCGTCAACGGCTACGAACCCTCGCGACTGAACGTAGCCGCCGGTAACCTCACCATCAGCGCCGGCAAGGGAATTAATTACCTGGCGCGTACGGGAGATATTCGGACGAATACGCACATCAACAACCTGGGCGTGGGAATCACGGACTTCACCGCACCCTTCCTCATCGAAACGCGGTTGCTCGGACTGCAGACCGGCCTCGGATCGGCCCAGGCGGGCCTGTGGTTCGGCATTGACGAAGACAACTTCATCAAGCTCAACATCAACGGCGACCGGGTAGAGCTACGGCGCGAGGTCGGAAGCGTGTCCAACAACGACAGCAACGACGGCATCCAACAGGAAGCCGCCGGGGTGAGCGGTCAGCTGGTCGTGCTGCAGTTGTATATCGACCCCGTCGGCCGCACGGCAAGAGCTTTCTATGCGGTCAACGGCGGTGCGCCCCGACTCCTGAGCGTAGGTGGCGCGTCCTCCATGAATCTTCCCGCTAATTACTTTGGCGGCAGGAGCCTGGGTACTCCTTCCCAAGCGATGAGTTTCGCCGGCGTGTACGCTACTTACCGCAACGGTGACCCCTTCGACGCTACGTTTGATTACTTCAGCCTGGCCCAGAACCACCCCCCGGCCTTCGTGAATCAATCCTTTTCTATCGACGAAAGCACCACCTCGAATGCACTGATCGGCATCCTGCAAGCGAGCGACGCGGAAAGCGACCCCATTCGCTTCGCGCTGGTTGGGGGTAACGAGGACCAGCTCTTCTCCCTCGACCCGGTCTCCGGCGCGCTCCGCCTTGCGGGCAGCCTCGACTTTGAAAACCGGGAGTCTTATGCCCTGACGGTAGCCGCCAGCGACGCCACGGCCACCACCACGGCTACCGTCACGGTCACGGTTACTGACGTGGACGAGTTACCCGTAGCCAGCTTCACGACCATGGCCGCAGGAAAC
Source organism: Neolewinella xylanilytica (assembly GCF_002934605.1). Taxonomy (GTDB): domain Bacteria; phylum Bacteroidota; class Bacteroidia; order Chitinophagales; family Saprospiraceae; genus Neolewinella; species Neolewinella xylanilytica. Next base: position 1,889,417 of record NZ_PTJC01000005.1, on the reverse strand, counting down.
GCCGTACCCGTTACCGTCAGTTTTGACGCTTCCGCCTCCAGCGACCCCGAAGGCGGTCCGCTTACCTACGACTGGGATTTCGGAGACGGCAGCACGGGCGGCGGCGTCCAACCCAGCCATGCGTACACCGTTGCGGGCGACTATACGGTCCGGCTCACCGTAACGGACGATGCCGGTCAGGCGAGTGTCCCGGCTACCGCTTCCCTCTCCCTGACCACCACGAACACGGCACCCTCCCTGGCCCTGATCGGGGATTTGAGCGCGACGGCAGGACAAGCGCGTACGGTCACGCTTACGGCAACGGATGCGGACGGACTGGACGTGCTTACCTTCTCATCCAACGACCAGTTGCCGGCATTTGCGGTGCTGACCGACAATGGGAACCGAACGGCCACGTTGACCCTGCGTCCGACGGCGAATGACGCCGGCACTTACACCGGAATCACCATTACCGTTTCCGACGGAAAAGAAATGGACGAGCAGACCTTTTCCATCGTCGTGGAGGAAGTTGCTTGCAGCCCGCTTAGTCCGCTGCCCTGTAGCGCGATCGCCGTATCCCTTCCGCTCGACCTATCGTTCGAAGGGGATGCCGGTGGCATCATCGGCTCGGGTTTCACGATGGTCGATCCGCCCGCCATCAACCAGTTTCCGGCCACCCCTTCCACTCCCTCCGTACCGGGCCTGGAGGAAGACCTGCTCGCCATTTCCGGTGGAAAACTAATCGTAACGACCACCAAGGGTATTAACTACGAGCTACCTCCGGCCAGTAGCGACAACAATAGCCAGGTAAACGCCCTTGGGGTGGGCTTGACGCCACAGACGACGCCGTTCACGATCACCACCGTACTGGATCAACCGGATTACACCCAGAGCGCCGGCAACAACTTCCAACAGGCGGGGCTGTGGTACGGCCTCGATGGTGACAACTTCGCCAAACTGGTCGTGATCAAGCGAAGCGATACCGAACAGCAGGTGCAGCTCTCGCTGGAACATCTGGACCCGGCCAACCCCGCTGTCGTAGTAATCACGGAGATAGACGCGGCAATCGTGCCGGCGACTGCTTCCACCCTTCGCCTGCGGATGGAGATCGACCCCGCTACCGGCATCCTGCAAGGGTATTACCAGATCAATCAGAACCCGGAAGTGCTGGTTACCGAGTTGGGCGTCAACTCGGTGGTATTGCCCACGGGGTTCCTAACCGGCCGGGATCACGACAACGATCCCGCCACCCCCTCGCTGTCTTTCGCGGGCATCCACGGCACCCATCGACGCGCTGCGGTAACGGAGCCAATGAAGTTCGTCTTTAACAACTTCACGATCGAGGCAGAAGCCCCCCCGGCTTTCCTCAGCTTCTCTCCGGAAAGCATCCAGGTCTCCTATGCGGAAGGAGCTACCATCCCGGCCCTGGTATCCACGCTGTCGGTAAGCGATAGCGGTACACCGGAGATCTCGTTCTCCGAAGATGCCGATGCGTCCGGCTGGTTGATCCTACCGATCGATCCCGCTCCGGGGGCCCTCAGCTTCAGGGTACAGCCCAACCTCCCGGTAGGAACGTATGCTACGACCATACTTGCCACGGCTACCGGCTACGAAACCGCGGCGCTGGACCTCCTCGTCAGGGTGATGGCCGACGAGCCGGTGATCAGCCTTAACCCCTCCCGCGTGGTAGTGGACGAAGTGGTCGGAACGACCGGAAAGGAAACTACTATTTCCGTAACCAATACGGGAACGGCTACGCTGCTGAATCCCGTCGCCACGCTGACGGGATCGACGGCCTTCAGCCTGCCCTCGGCTACGCTTCCCGCCCAGCTCGCACCAACCGAATCCGCGACCCTCACCGTTCGCTTCTCCCCCGGCACGGAGGGCAATCACGCGGCGACCCTTACGGTTTCCGCCGGGAATGCTTCTCCCGCTACGGTGAGGCTTAGTGGACTGGGTAAAGACGGCACCGGTGGCACCAACGAGCCTTCGCTTCAGTATATCTTCCATACTTACGGACTGGGTATCTCGGTTGGCGATCAGCAGGTAGCCACTAACCTCATCGATCTGCCGGCTGGCAAAACGTACAACGACCTGCTCGGGGATGAATTAAAAATAGAGCGGTTCGAGCAAACCGGCACCGGCAACGTGACCCTGGAAGTGCTGTCCGTCTACGGCCCCGAGAGCAACAACCCCATCGTCGGGTTCGGATGGTATACCAGCGGCGACCCGGCAAGCCGGAATGAATTATTCACCGTGGCCCTCAACGGAGCCGGAAGCGGCCAGACGCTAAATCCGGTCCCGACCGGATCGCTTTCCTTCGACCCCGGTAGTGAGCCCTTCGGCTTTTATAGCCGTTGGCCCGCCTTCGCCAACCGCCACCTGTACAGTGAAGATGCCCTGAATACCTTTTCCGGAGCCATTCCTCACCACGTGCGCGTCTACGCCCTTCCCGGCGAAGCCAATGCCTACGTAATTGCCACGGAGGAGCATATCAGCGGATTTGACTATCAGGATATCGTGGTCATCGCGCGCAACGTAAAGCCGGCCGAGGAAGATCCGGTCGCTTCTACCCTACGGATCAACTTTTCAGACGCCGCTACGCCAGCCCCGCAGGGATATTTGCGCGACTATGGCCAGCCCTACGCCAACAAAGGCGCCTACACCTTCGGATGGGTGAGCCCGGGCACGACCACGCCCGTCAGCCTGGAAGGAAACGGTCGGAACCGCGCCCCGGACCCCGATGTCAATACCCTAGCCGAAACGCTGATCCACATGCAGTATGGCGACACCGGCGGCACCAACGGAACCCCCACTCCCGGATCGTGGGAGATTGCCTTGCCCAACGGAAGCTATCAGGTGCGAGTTACGGTCGGCGATACGGACACCGAAAACGAACCGAACGTCCGGCACCGCATCAGTTCGGAAGGCGTTGTACTCGTCGACAACCCCGTTACCCAGAACACGAATCAGAACATCTTCACCGGCAGTGGGAACGTCACGCTGACCGACGGTCGGCTCACCCTGGAAGCCACCGGCGGTTTCAACGTCAAGATCATGGCGGTGGAGATCAGTGGCATCAATGGAGCACCGATCGCTTATTTCTCCGATGTCACCCCCGCCAACGGGGAAAACAAGGTCGCGGTGACCAACTTCCAGATCACGGCGGTGGTCAACACGCCGGCGGGATACGAATTGGACAAAAACTCGTTGGTCGGCAACGTGAAGCTATACGAACAAACCGCTGCGGGGCTGGAAGAGGTGCCCTCCAACGCCAACGATACCGGGGGCGGCGACGCCATCACCCTCACGCCTTCCACCAACCTGAAAAAGTCGACGGTCTACGTCTTCGAGATCATCGGCGTGGAAGCGAATAAAGTGAACGACCTCACCACCCGCATCCCGTTTGAACCCTTGGTCACCAGCTTCACTACGACTTCGGAAGACGACACGAATACGCCCGTCGACCTGACCGGCGTCAGCTTTACCCCCGTCAGGGGAAGCGCGCTGGGCGAAGGGGTCATTGATCGCTTCACCAGCCTGGTGATCGGCCCGGATGGCAAACTCTACGGTTCGACCACCGGAGAGGTCATCAAGCGCTGGACCATCGCCGATGACGGAACCCTCACCGACCTGGAAGAACTCACCATCGATCTGCGCGGAAGCACCCACCCGGTAACCGGTACGCCGGCACCCGACGACCGGCTGATCATCGGCCTGACCTTCGCGCCGACTTCCACGCCGGAAAACCCCGTGGCCTACATCACCCATAGTGCGCTCACGTTCACGAACGGGCCGGAGTGGGACGGGAAGCTTACCCGGATTAGCGGACCGAATTTCGAAACGGTGGAGGACGTGCTCATCCACCTCCCGCGCTCCGCTAAGGACCACCTGACGAACAGTGTAATCGTAGGCCCCGACAACGATCTCTTCATCGTCCAGGGCAGCAACTCGGCCGGCGGCGAGCCCGACCTGGCCTGGAACTTCCGCAAGGAGCGGCTATTAGCCGCCGCGGTGCTGCGCGTCGAGCTCGACAAGTTGCCGACCCAACTTCCCCTGAGCCTGTTCACCACGGACAATATCGCCGTGATCAACGCCGCCCCGGCTACCGGGACTACGATGTCCGACGGCACCTACAACCCGTACTCGGCCGACTCCCCGGTTACCCTCTTCGCCACCGGCATTCGGAACGCCTACGATATGGTTTTCCATTCCAACGGCTGGATGTACATCCCGACGAACGGTACGGCCGGCAACAATTCCAACTCTCCCAATACTCCGGCTTCGTTGCTTTACACGACAGCGGATCCGGACCGGAGTGGCGTTCGTCGTCCCAACGGCACCTACTTTACCGATCCTACTATCCCGGGTGTCACGGGCGGCGAAACACAGAAAGACTGGCTCTTCAAATCCAGGGGCGGGAGCTACCATGGCCACCCCAACCCCTACCGCGGAGAATTCGTGCTCAACCACGGCGGCCGGGCCTATTCCGGGCTGCCCGGCCAGGTAGAGGCATCCTACGTCGACGTGAACAAGTACCCCAGCGACCTGGGCCCCGACCCGAATTACCTGGAGGTCGCCTTTGACTTCGGTAAAAACAAGTCGCCAAACGGTGCGCTGGAGTATCGATCCAACGCTTTTGACGGCAAGTTGAAGGGCATGCTCCTGGTGACGCGTTTCAGCGGCCAGGACGACATTCTCGTGCTCCAACCGGGCAATAGCTCCGGCGACGTAATCGCCGAGTACCCCGATGTTCCCGGACTTCAGGGAATGGACGATCCGCTCGAAGTGGTAGAGGACCTTCGGACCGGTAACCTTTACGCCGCCCAGTACGACCGGGACGGCAATTTGAATCAGCAACTCGTGTTGCTGCGCGCCGACGTCCCGGCCCTGCCCGAAGCGATTATCGCAGCCGCTCCCGCCGAACGCATCTTCGAGATTACCACCAATGCCGAGGGGCAAACCACGGACACGAAAGATGTCATCATTACCAACGAAGGCAATACCGACCTCACCATCACCGGTGTCACGCTGGAGGGCCCCTTTGCCAGCCAGTTCACCTTCACCGGCCCCGCAACGGCTACCCTGGCTCCCGGTGAAACCACGACGTATACCGTCACGTATGCCCCGAACCTGAATTCGTCCGACCTTGGCTACCAGGAGGCCAGCTTATCCATTGCCGGTAACGGGAACAAAGGAGAAGCTTTCTCCGTCGGTCTGCACGGATTGAAGAAGGCCGGATTCGAAGGGGGTGAAGAGCCTCCCTTGCAGGATGTCGTGGACGCGCTCGGCATCGGCATCGACGTCGGCTGGACTACCCTGGCCAGCAATACGTCCCCCGCTCCGATGGGTGAGGAAGTGCTGGTGCCCCTGTTCGAAGCAGCCGGACCGGGAATGGTCGGTATTATCCCGGTCGCCCGCTACTCTCCCGCCGAGCGGCTTCCCTTCGGCTGGTACACCAATCTGGGCGGAACCGTAACGCTCAACGAAGTCGGCGCGCAACTCGGACAGGGTGACCTACCGAACGCCCAGACCCTCTTCCCCGCGGTAGAGGAAGGTACCGCCGCCAGTTTTGACCCCCTCGGTGCCTTTTTCGGCATCTACGTGAAGTCCAACACCTTCAACCGGGTCAACTACACCGAGGACGTACTGAATACCGGAATCGCCCACCGCAGCCGCATCTATCCGGTTCGGGACCGCACCGGGCAGTTGGTCGCCAATAGCTACCTGGTGACCTTTGAAGATGCCAGCAACGGGGACTATCAGGACTACGTCTACCTACTGACCAACGTGAAGCCGTATGCCGCCGGCGCGCAGGTGCTGGCCTTTAATCCGGAAACGATAAACCTTCCCGTACAGACCGGCGACGTCTCCGCAAGCCGGAGCAGCACCCTGACCGCCAGCTCCGCGCTGGGTAGCAACCAGGTAACGCTGATCGCAAGCGAAAGCTGGATCGTATTGCCCGGCTCCACCGATTTAGGTACCCCCATGGATTTCGCCGTCGACGCTACGCTGCTGAGCGAAGGCGTCTACGAAGGAACCGTAACCGCGACCGCACCGGGCTTTGCGCCGGCTACCCTGTTCGTTACGGCTTCCGTTACCCGGGAGGCCATCTACAGTACGCGGATCAATTTCCAGGATGGAACCTTCACCCCTCCCGCGAGCTATGTAGCTGACGTTGGCCTTGCCTACGGTAGCCGGGGCAACGGGCTGGAATACGGGTGGATCGATCCGTCCACCCGCCTCCCCACCGATAACACGGCCCAGGCGCGGGGCGCCGAGCGCGGTGTGACCGAAGCCAGTTCGGATGCGAATAAGCTCCTCCGGTCGCTGAATATGTTCGACCGCATCAACAACAACGTTCCCCGGGATTGGGAAATCGCCCTCCCGAATGGCACCTACCAGGTGGAACTGGCCGCGGGTGACCCGGATTACCTCGACAGCCGACACACCATTCGCGCGGAAGGCGTAGTCGTGATCGACGATTTCGTTCCTACGGCCGCCGAATACTACCGTTCCGGCATTGCCCTGGTCGAGGTACTGGACGGCAAGCTTACCCTGGACGACGTCGGCGCAACAGCGGATGGGAATACCAAAATTCTTTATCTGAACATTGCCGAGATCGACGTGGCGAACGCACCGCCGCTCGTGGCGGCAATCGTGGACGGACAGGAAGACGGTCAAGGGAACTACCGGGGCAATGTGGTAGTCACCATCTCCGCCACCGATCGCTCCGGCAGCGGGATCAACACCCTGAAGTACAGTCTTGACGGCGTGACCTTCACCGACTACACCGGACCCCTATCGCTCGACCTCCCCAATGGAGCCGCTCAATTCGATTACCACGTCCGCTTTGTCGCCTCGGATAACAATGGCAACCAGGCAACCGACTCCGTAAGCTTCTCCCTGCTGGCACCCAGCGGGGCCCTGGCACGGATCGAGAACATGACCAAAGTACCGGGCACGCAGCGCGGCTTCCCGGCGGAGGATTTCTTCACCTTCCACCGCAACAACGATCCGATCAACAGCATCGGACAAGTCACCTTGATGCACGATCAGAACGTGGTCCGTATCCATAACGACGGGACGAATCCCTTGGTCATCTCCGACATCACGAGTACGAATCCCGCCAACTTTACGGTCACTGGATTAACGATCCCCGCGGGAGGGCTATCGGTTGCTCCGGGTGGCTTCGTCGATGCCACCGTCACCTTCGTGACGACTGGAGGTTCCGGAAAGCGGTTGGTTACCGAATCGCTGGTTCTGGTCAGCAATGCCGACAACGCCTCCGACACCCGGGCCACCTTCCGGGGTGCCTACATGATCCGTCCGGAGGGGGGGAACGAAATCACAGCGCAGCAGGTCTTCGACGCATTCGGCTTCTCCACCGAACTGGGGCGCGATGCGAACAACAACATCATCGTGCGTCCGAGCTCGGATTTCCCGACCGCCGAACAAGTCGATTCCGGGGCGGAAGGGGATATGATCCTTTCGGGATTCTTCGTTCAGGCCGATCCGTCGAAGCCGATGCAGATGATGCAGTTATCGGCCCTGCACGGACCCAGCAGCGTCGGTATCTCCCTGCGAAACGCGAACTACGAGATCGTAAGCGCCCTGCGCTACGAGCACGGCGACCTCTACCACCAGACGCTGTTGCCCAAACGGAGCAATACGTCGACCGAGATCGCCGGCGACCGGGCAAACGTCGTAAGCGAACCCTTCCAGATCACTATTGCCGGATACAGCACCCTGGGTAGTGGCACCGACCCCGACAAGATTCTCGGGATCAGAATCTACCGCGCCATCGACGCATCCGGAAACGTAATCCCGAACGAGTACATCGTCAATCAGGATTACATCGGTTCGGGCTGCGGTCAAGGCTCCGCCAACTGCGACTGGAACGACAATACCGCTTATCTGATCAATGCCCGACCGGTAGGTGTCCCGACCGCCGCGCCGATTGCCGATCTGACGGTCCAGGTAGACGAACCGCAGAACTACGCCGTGGCGCAGGCCTTCGATAAGGGATATCCCGGGAATCGCCTTCGCTACTCGGCTACCCTTGTCGGCGGTGCGTCCCTCCCCGCCTGGATCACCCTCGACGGGGCAACCGGCACCTTCAGCCTGACCGCACCCGCCGAAGCCTTCGCGCAGCAGTTCAGCATCCAGGTCACGGCGACCGACTACAACCTGCTTACCGCAACCTCCACGTTCACCATTACGGTGGAAGATGACGCGATTGTTTGTGAGGTCGAAGCGAACGACGACGGCCTGGTAAAAGTACTCGACTGCGATTCCGGAAGCGTCCAACTCAGCGGCCGTAGCTCGACGGATACCTATTTATGGACGGGCCCCGCAAACTTCACGTCTACCGAACGCAACCCCATCGTCTCCGTGGCCGGCATTTACCAACTATCCACGGGTACGGGTGACCGGGCTTCCTGCCCCCGCACCAGCAGCGTGGAGGTATTTCCGGCCGTCGACTGCGGTGAAGCCCCAGCGGTAGCCATTCGCATCAACGCGGGTGGACCGACCCTTACCTACGGAGGAAAGGAATTCGTGACCGACGTAAACTTCATTGGTGGTAAGGAATACATCAATGCTTCCGCGGCCGTAGACGCGCTCTACCAAAGCGAACGCAGTGCCGCCCCCCCGGCGGTGTTCGGCTACTCGATACCCGTGCCCAACGGCACCTACACCATCAATCTGCACTTCGCCGAGGTTTATTTCGGAGCCAGCGGCGGGGGAACGGGAGGAACCGGAAGCCGCATCTTTGACGTTACCCTGGAAGGAGACCTCGTCCTGGATAATTACGACATCATCGCCGATGTAGGATCCGAAACCGCGACCGTCAAGCCTTTCCAGGTAACCGTTACGGACGGAACGATCGATCTGGAATTGGACGCACGCCCGGAAGTAGGGGGCACCAACCAACCCAAGCTCTCGGCGCTGGAAATCCTGTCGGAGTCCTTGGATCCGAACGTTGCGCCTTCGGCCCTGGCTACGGCCACCCCCACCACCGGGGTAGCGCCGCTGGCGGTACAATTCGACGGAAGCGGCTCTTTTGACAGCGACGGCACGATTGCGAGCTATGCGTGGAACTGGGGCTCCGGAAGCCTCACCGGCGTAGCGCCCCGGTTTAGCTTCACGGAAGGCAGCTACAACGTGACGCTCACGGTGACGGACACCGACGGCGCCGAGGCCACCGACGTGATCAGCATTACGGCTACCCAGCCTACGAGCGGCGATTTGAAGAGGACCGCCATCCTCGAAGCGGAATGTGCCACCGTAGGATCCCGCTGGACGATCGTCACCGACGCGTTGGCCAGTGAGGGTCGGTACGCGGTAGTGGAACAGGGCAATGCCACTAGTCTCCCCCCCGCGGACGTCCCGGAAAACCGGATTCGATTCATCACCCCCACCATGGAGGCGGGCGACTATACCGTTTTCGCGAGAATACGCGCGGCCTCCAATACGGACGACTCCTACTGGTTACGCGTCAACAACGGGGACTGGTTTGCGTGGAACAGCGATGTACAACGAGGAAGCGGATTTAACTGGAACCAGAAACCCGGCGGCCGTATTCCCCTCGCGGAAGGAGTCAATACCGTTGACTTTGCCTACCGGGAAGATGGGACCCAGCTGGATAAGATTCAGCTTAGCCAGCTCACTACTCCGCCGAGCGGATTTGGGGATCCCGCCACCAACTGCGACGGTACGCCGACCAATCAGCCGCCGGTAGCCGTGGCAGCCGCCACCCCGACGACTGGTACGGCGCCCCTCGCGGTACGCTTCGATGGCAGCAATTCCTTCGATCCCGACGGCACCGTCGCCTCCTACGCATGGAACTGGGCGGGCCAACGGCTTACCGGAGCTAGCCCCGCCTTCACCTTCGCCGCGGGCACCTACGCCGTTACCCTGACCGTCACCGACGACCAAGGGTTGGAAGCGACTGACGTGGTGACCATCACTGTTGGTCCCTCCACACCCCCCGAAAACGTCACCGCAACCACCCTGGAGGCCGAATGTGCTACCGTCGGAAGTAGCTGGAGGACGGTAGAGGATGTTGCCGCCAGCGGTGGTCGCTACGTAGTTGTACTGGGTTCCAACTCAACCGCTACTTCGCCCGGAGACGTTGCCGCGAATTACATCCGGTTCATTACCCCGGAAATGGAAGCGGGCAACTACAACGTGTTCGCGCGCATCGATGCCGCTACCAACGCAGACGACTCTTACTGGTTTCGGGTAAACGGCGGTAGCTGGTATGCCTGGACGCGCAACATCCAGCGGGCCACCGGCTTTGCCTGGAACCTGAAGCCGAACGGCACCATTGCGCTCGGTGCGGGTAGCCACACGATAGACTTTGCCTACCGCGAAGACGGAACCAAACTGGATAAGCTCCACCTGGATAAGGACGCCTCCTTCCCCACCGGATTCGGGGAGACGGCCAACAACTGCTCGGGCACGCCGGGTGAGCCCGACCTGGATGAGGACGGTATAGTGGATGCGGAGGATAACTGTCCGACCGTTTACAATCCGGACCAGCGGCTGGGTACCTTCTACGCCGATTTCGACGGTGACGGGCTCGGTGATCCGGACAACCGCATCGATGCCTGTGAAGCACCGGCGAATTTCGTCCGCGTAGCGGGAGACAACTGCATTAGCGTGGCTAACCCCGACCAGCTGGATTTCGACGGCGACGGCCTGGGGGATGCTTGTGACCCGGACGATGATAACGACGGGGTACCCGACGGAAGCGATTGCAATCCGCTGGACGCCGCCGTGCAGTCGGCCGAACTCTATTACCGCGATGTCGATGGCGACGGATTCGGGGACCCCGCCGACAGTCAGTTGGCCTGCACCCAGCCGGCCGGCTTCGTCCGCAACGCCACCGACAACTGCCCGACCGTTTTTAACCCCCTCCAGGAAGATGCCAATAACAACAACGTTGGTGACGCCTGCGAGGGCACCGTGGCAGGCCGTACGGCTTATTGGTTGGAAGCAGAATGTGCGGTGGTGGGAAGCCGGTGGTCCGTCGAGATCAACGCGCTTGCCTCCCAGGGTTCCTACGTACACATCCCCGACCGTCGATCCATGACGTCCGCGCCACCGGATGAAGCAGCTAACCACCTCCGTTTCGAGGTAGCAAACGCTGAAGCGGGAACCTTCTACGTCTTCGGAAGAATGCTGGCCGCCGACGCGGACAGCGACAGTTTCTGGGTACGCGTGAATGGCGGCAGCTGGGTGCAATGGAGCCGGGGTATCAGCCGGGGTCAAGAGTTCCTCTGGAATAAACTGCCCGGAACCATTAACCTGTCCGCCGGCTCGAACGTCATCGAAATCGCCTACCGGGAAGGTCGGACCCAGCTGGATAAGCTGCACCTGAATAAGGTAGATCGCTTACCAACCGGTTTCGGCGAAGCATCCGACAACTGTGGGGCTTCCGCTCCGCAGGCGCCCGTGGCGGTAATCGTCGGTGGGCCCTTCGCTGGGGATGCCCCGTTCACCGTAACCCTGGACGGAAGTTCATCCTACGATCCCGACGGTAGCCTTTCCACCTACGAATGGACCTGGAATGGAGGCACTAGCCAGGGAGCGGTAACCTCCGTTACCTTCCCGGCCGGGGTTTACACGGTTACCCTTACGGTTACCGACGATGCCGGCCTGGTGGACCAGACTACTACCCAGGTGACCTCCACTCCCCTGGCCCTGGAGGCCGAATGCGCCGATGTGGGTGCGGGTTGGCAGAGGATTCCGGACAGTGGAGCTTCCGGACAGACCTACGTCGTGCTTTCCGGCCCGTCTTCCTTCGATGCTCCTACTACCGATGATCCGGACCAGCAGGTAGTATTTCCCTTCTCGGTAAGTGAGACGGCGGATTACTCCGTATTCGTTCGGCTGAATGCACCCGACCCCGGAAGAAATTCATTCTGGGTACGGGTGGACGACGGCCCCTGGATGAAGTTTTGGAAAACCAGTTCCGGCAACCAGTTCCTAACCAACGGCTTCGAATGGTTTGCCCTTACCGACGACGCAAATCCCGTCCGTTTATCCCTCGCCCCCGGGTCGCACGTACTAACGGTGGCTAACCGGGAATCCGGGACGCAACTTGATAAAGTCGTTGTATCTAGAAGCAACGTGTTCCCGTCCGGAACCGGCCCCGAGGCACCAAGTTGCCGGGAATCGTCCACGGAGATGACGATGTTCCGTCCGGCGGCGAATCAGGATACCGGCTTGAATACGCTTACGGATGCGTCGCTCGTCAGCCTATATCCCAATCCGGTCCGAAACCTGCTGAACGTCAGCATACGTTCGGAGTACCGGGGAAGGGTCGAGCTGCGGGTGTACGATGGCAGCGGCCGGGCGGTCAGCCACCAGGAGTTCGACAAAACGGACGAGCGCCTGCAGCTGACCCTGGATACTACCGACTTACCCGCCGGAACCTACCGCAGTGTAGTCGTCGAAGCGGATCGCAGCACGGTAAGCACCTTCGTAAAGGTGTATTAACCTAGGCTGACCCGCCGGATCAAAGGGCCGTATCTCTCTGGAGATACGGCCCTTTTCGTTCGTGTTAGACGGGCGAATCCCGGAAGGCCGGGAAAAAACCCGGTAAGAAGGACCCGTTTTAAAATATAAGTACGATATTTGTGCGCATCAAACCCATGCCGGCCGAGCAGTATAGCTGAGGTTGGTGGTCTTCCATAAAGTAAATCGACGGGAATTATAAGCCATGCAGTCCTGCGGACCGCTTCGGCCCATTTTTCTTTAGTGTCTTGCTTTTTGGATAACCACTTAACCAACCGTACATGCACTCAACCTTTACGCTTAGTGGTAGCTGTCTACCCCATGCATTGTTCCTGCTCCTGGTGTGTTTCGGACCGTTTAGTCCCGGCAACCTAGGAGCAACCGCTTCGGCCAGCGGTGCCATCGTTCGGGTTGAGAACATGACGAAAGTGCCCGGCACCAATCGGGGTTTCCCCGCCGAAGACTTCTTCACGTTTCACCGCATCCTGAACCCGATCAACACCAAAGGGGCCCAACTCCTCACCGCGGATCGCAACAAAATGCGCATTCACAACGATGGTACCGGCACGCTTAAGATTACGAAGCTTACGTCTACCAACACCGCCAACTTTACCATCACCGGCGCCAGGATCCCCAGCGGCGGGCTGTTGATCGAGCCGGGTAACTACATCACGGTAACCGTCAATTTCGTGACCGATTACGGACAAGCCAAGCGCCTGGTCACCGATAAGCTGGTTATGGACAGCAACGCCGACAATGCCGCCAAGGTGAACGTGACCTTCCGCGGCGCCTACATGAATAAGCCGGAAGGGGGATTTGAAATAGACGCCCAGAAAGTATTCGCCTCCTTTGGCTTCCAGACCGAGATGGGCAAAGACCAGTACGGCAACTACATCGTACGCCCGAGCTCTGACTTTCCCACCGAAGCGGACGTCAATGCCGGTAAGCACGGTGACCTGATCCTGTCGCGGTGGTTCGAACAGGCCGACCCGAAGAAACCGATGCGAGCATTTCAGTTGGCCGCCTTCCACGGGCCGGGGCAGGTGAAAACCGAACTCCGTGGTGACAGGAACGTCCTGCTGAACGATATGGTCTTCGTGCACGGCAGCGCCTACCACCAAAGCCTTTTGTCGCGGACCACGGACGCATCCAGTGAAATTGCCGGCAAGTACACCTCCCGGCTCGATGGCCGCTTCAAGATCAACATCGCCGGATTTACCACTCTCGGAGGCACGCCGAGCGGAACCCTCCGGGACGAGATTCTCGCCATCCGCGTCTACCGCGTCATCGACCACAACGGCCGTACGGTACCGAACGAATACATTGCCCTGATGGATTACATCGGGACGGGCTGTGGCGAGGGCTCTTCCAACTGCGACTGGAACGATAACGCCATCTACATCATCAATGCGCGGCCCGAGGGCGTACCTACCGGTCTTGAAATTCCGAACCTTACCGTACAGGCAGGAAAGCCGGCGGAAATGACCGTCAACGGTGCTTTCGACCGGGGCTACCCCGGCAACGCCTTCACCTACTCGGCGTCCCTGGCCGGAGGTGGCACCCTACCCACCTGGGTAAAATTTGATAAAACGACCGGCACCTTCGCTATGGTAGCCCCCTCCGGAGCCGTAGGCAATCTCTACGAGATCGAGGTGACGGCTAAAGACTACAATGGACTGACCGCCCGTGCGACCTTCGCCCTGGTGGTGGACAACGCCGCGCTTTCCTGTTCGGTCAATGCCAATACCTCCGGCACCGGCAAGGTCCTGGATTGCACCGATGGCCGGGTTCGCCTCAGCGGATTTACCTCCACGGGCACCTACCGCTGGTCCGGCCCCAACGGCTTTACCAGCACGGCACAACAACCGACGGTCAGTAAGCCGGGTATTTATAAGCTCGCCGCCGGCAGCAACTGCGACCGCATCAGCGTCGTGGAGGTATTCGCCGATCCAAACTGCGAAAGCGGTACTGCTAGTAATACCGCTCCCGTAGCGGATGCCTCCGCCAGCACGTTAACGGGCGATGCGCCCCTGACGGTAACCCTGGACGCTACCGCATCCCGGGACCCGGACGGCAGCATCGTCGAATATGCCTGGACTTGGCCGGGTAACACCGCCGCCGGTCCGACGCCGGAACTGGTTCTCGACGAAGGCACTTACAAAATCACCCTCACCGTACGCGACAACCGGGGAAAATCCGCCACGGACGTAGTGACCATTACGGTGAATCCGGAGCCCGTTCCACGCGCGACAAACTTCTGGCTGGAAGCCGAATGCGCCAGCGTGGGCAGCAACTGGATAACCGCCAACAGTGGCGCCGCTTCCGGCGGAAAATATGTCGTTTCCGAGAAGAGCTCCACCGGCAGCCGGCCGGAAGACGTGCCCGCCAACCGCGTCCGGTTCACCATCAACGACGTAGAGCAGGGGCCTTACTACCTGCTCGCCCGCGTGCTGTCACCGGACGTGAATTCCGATTCCTACTGGGTACGGGTAAACGGACAGTCGTGGTTTGAATGGAAAAGGGATATCGACCCGGGAACCGGTTTCCAGTGGAATCTCTACTCCGGCAACAGTTTTCCCTCGCTGAAGGAGGGAACGAACACCATCGATTTCGCTTTTCGGGAGGCGGGTACCCAATTAGACAAACTCCTCATTTCGCGGCTAAATACCCTGCCCACCGGCCAGGGCGAAGCGGCCGGCAACTGCGGTACGGTTGCCAATCAGCCCCCGGTAGCCCGCGCCACCGCATCGGCCACCTCCGGCGTGGCGCCACTGACGCTGACCCTCGACGGCGGCACCTCCACCGACCCGGACGGATCCATCGTTTCCTATAACTGGAAGTGGTCGGGTGGAAGCGGTAGCGGCAAACAGCAAGTAGTGACGCTCGGGGCAGGCAACTATGCCATCACGCTCACGGTAAAGGACGACGACGGCGCAACGGCCTCGAAAGTCGTGAACGTAGCCGTGACCGCGGAGCCGGCGGCCGGCGAAAACGAGTTCTGGTTGGAAGCCGAATGCGCGATCGTGGGTTCCAAGTGGAGCGTCGGGGCAGCAGGTGCAGCGTCCAATGGTAGCTACGTCGTCGTGAAATCCGGAAATTCCTACAACTCCCCTCCTACGGACGTCGCATCCAATCGTATCCGCTTCTCGGTCAATACGTCTGCGGCGGGTTCCTACCGCCTCTTTGCCCGCGTGCTGGCCGCCTCCGGGCTCGACGACTCCTTCTACCTCCGCGTCAACGGAGGTAGCTGGTATTCCTGGAGCCGCGGTTTATCCGGCGACGACGGTTTCGTCTGGCGCGAATACCCCCGGGGCACCGTAAACCTGCGGGAGGGCACGAACACCATCGACATTGCTTACCGGGAAGACGGCACCCAACTCGACAAGCTTTTCCTCACCACCGCCACCACGGTACCCCAGGGCTTAGGTGGGGTAGACGACAGCTGCGAAGACGTGGCGGACGACGGTTCCGACCAGTGGCTGGAAATCGAGTGTGGCGACGTTGGCGCGGGATGGTCCACCGTTTCTGGCGGCGGGGCATCCAATGGTACCTACATCGTTTACAACGGAACGCGCAATATTGAGGACCCCCGCACCGCTCCGGCGGACGAGCGGGCGGCCTACTCCTTCGACATTGCCACCGCAGGAGACTACCACCTGTTCCTCCGGTTAAGCGCTCCTGATTTTGGCAAGAATTCCCTGTGGATCAAGGTGGACGACTACAGCTGGATCGAGATGTGGAAAGAGGTGGGGGACGAGAAGCTGATCACCAACGGATTCGAATGGCGCAAAGTCAACGACGATGGCGTAGACCTGACCTTTTCCTTAGGGGTTGGCCAGCATACCATCGAAGTGGCCAACCGCGAATCGGGAACCATGCTTGATAAGCTTAAATTATCCCTTTCTCCGACCCTTCCGGTGGGAGAGGGTACCGCCGCTACGAATTGTGCTTCCGCCCAACTCATGCGATTTACCCCCGATCGGGAGCCGGTAGCCCAAAAGCTGCAGGAGACGCCCGGGTCGTTGGAAGTGTTTCCTAACCCGGTCGGAGATGAGCTGAATCTCCGTTACGCGGCCCCCTATGTCGGGTGGGTCGACCTGACCATTTTCGACGTGAACGGCCGAACGGTAGCGAAGCTCCAAAGGGAAAAACCCGGCCAGCAGCTGAATGTCCCGATCGACGTCGGGCATCTGGCCCCCGGAATGTATCACGTACGGGTCGTGGGTAGCGGACTGCCGACCGTACTGCCCTTTATTAAACGATAACCGCAATCCTTTTTCCGGCGGCATGGCACCCGCGCTCGCCGCCCACCCCCTGTATATCAACCTTGAATCACCAAGTTAAATTATAAGCGCTCTGAAACATCTAACCGCTACCGAGGCCCGCAAATCACCTTCCCCGCGGAGGGTGATCCCCGCTGGGGCGGCCTCGATAGTACGTAGCTGGCAAAGTTTAACGTTGCCGGCGGTACTCCGGGCCCCGGTCCCGCCGTTAATGCTTCTATATTCGCAGCGCTTTTCCTGGAATTTGCTTTTAAATAAACCAACATTATGGCTCTACGCTTAACGCGGCTACTTACCGCTTGGCTTCTGGTATGCCTCACGCTTTCAGCTACCGCTCTCACCGCAGCTCCCGCCGATGTATCGCCGGTTCATCCGCTTACGGCCCCGGCCAACATTGCTACCACCTTCGTAATCAACGGATCCTTCGCGAAGGGCCCGGCACTGGATTACGAGGCGCGGCTTTCCAATGGGAGTGCCTTACCCTCCTGGATAACCCTGGATAACAACTCCGGGACCTTTCGGATCAATGCTCCCTCCGAGGAGGCGTCCAAGACCTACGAGATCCGGGTAACCGGCACGGACGAAAACGGCAAGGAATCGACGGTCGACTTCACCCTGCACATCGACGATACCTCGCTGATCTGTTCTGCACAGGCTTCCGCGGATTACCTAGCCCGTATCCTGGGTTGTGCCAGCGGAAAGGTGATGCTACGGGGAGAGACCTCGACCGGTGTCTACCGGTGGAAGGGGCCCAAAGGCTTCACGTCCAACGAGCAGAACCCGGTGGTAAGCACCCCCGGTATTTACGTGCTGTCGGGTGGCAGCAAGTGCTCGCGGCAGAGCATCGTCGAGGTACGCCCGAACCTGTTCGACTGCGCCACCTATGCCTACAACAATGAAATCCCGGTAGGCAATTTCACCAACAGCGTGGAAAGCGGTCACGCTCCCCTGACGGTGGAGTTCGACGCCCTGAAATCCTACGACGTCGACGGCGAGATCGTCGATTACAACTGGAGCTGGGAAGGCGGTGCGGCTTCCGGGCCAACCCCGGCCATAACCTTTGAAAAAGAAGGCACTTACAACGTGTTGCTTACGGTTACCGATGATTTCGGTGCGAAGTCCACCGACCGCTACACCATGGTAGTGGAGCCCCCCACCGGCCACGGTATCGACGCCTTCTGGTTCGAACCGGAATGTGCCGAGATCGGCACGAAGTGGAGCCTGGTGAGCGACGACGACGCGGCCGGAGGGTACTACGTGGTTCCCACGGAGAATTCTTCCGAGCGGACGCCGGCGGATAATGCCGCCAACCGCATCCGGTTCAAGTTCGATAGCCCGAACTCCCAGCTCGTGAATGTCTTCGCCCGTATTTCCTCCGCCAGCCTGGCCAGCGATTCGTACTGGGTGCGGGTCAACGGCGGAACCTGGATGGAGTGGTTTACCGGTATCAAGTCAAACGGAAAGTTCGAATGGAACAAGTTCGACAATAAGATTCGACTGAAGGAAGGAGAGAACATCCTCGACTTCGCCTACCGCGAAGCGGATGCACGCTTGGACAAAATCTTTCTGACTTCCACTACCGACCGGCCCAGCAACAAAGGCCTGGCGGGCATCAACTGCGACAACAACACCTCCGTTTCGAAAGAAGCGAACGAAGTGTGGCTGGAAGCCGAATGCGCCGTTGTAGGCGACCGCTGGAAAACATACACCAACAAAAGCGCCTCGAACGGCTCCTACGTCGTATCCGCCAACAACTCGATGAAGAGCGCTCCGAACGACGTAGCAGCGAACCGGGTCCGGTTCAAGCTGAACAGCGACGGCAGCAAACTCTTTACGCTCTATGCACGCATTTCCGGGCTTGACTGGACGAGCGACTCCTACTGGATCCGCCTGAACGACGGAAAATGGTTGCGGTGGGCCGGCGTACTCACGGACTACGGCAAATTCGCCTGGAACCAATACCCGGATCAGCTGATTCTGAAAGACGGGGTGAACACCATCGACTTCGCTTTCCGGGAAGCGGACGCAAAACTGGATAAAATCTTCCTTTCCGGCATCGGCACCTCTCCGTCCGGTATGGGGGAAACGGCCAGTAACTGTGGTAGCGGTACGACCGACGAGCCCGTGGCAGAGGATGACAATGAAGAATCCAGCCCACCACCGACGAACTCTTCCGATCCGGCTAGTTTCTGGATGGAGGCCGAATGTGCCACGGTAGGCGGTCGCTGGACGATCGAAAATTCTTCGGATGCGGTCAACGGAAAGTACGCGGTACTCTACGGACGGGAAGCCCTGAACGGCCCACCCCACGAAAACCCTGACAATCACCTGCGCTTTACCTTCGACATCACCGAAGCCGGCAAGTACCACCTTTTCGGGCGGATCTCGGCCGATACCTACGGAGACGATTCATTCTGGGTACGGGTGAACGGCGGAAATTGGTTCCGCTGGTACGAAAATATCCAGGCCAAAGTTGGCTTCAAGTGGAACGAAGCCAAGGGGCTGAACCTCACCTTGAATAAAGGGACCAATACCATCGACTTTACCTTCCGCGAAGACGGCGCGCGCCTGGATCGCATTCACCTGAACATGGACGGCAAGCTACCCTCCGGGAAGGGTGAGTCGGCGATTAATTGCGGTGAGCGTACGACGCCGACCTATACCGACCTGGTACAGGAAGCGGAATGCGGATCGATCGGCGACAAGTGGGAAAGAGCCACGGATTCCGATGCATCCAACGGTAGCTACCTGATTAATACGAGCAATGCCTACATCGGCTCTGCTCCGGCCAATGACGCTTCCCAAATGCTCCGGTACGAAGTCTCCGTTTCCACCCCCGGAACGTACCATCTCTTTTTGCGCTTGAATGCACCGGACGTAGGAAGTAATTCCGTCTGGGTACGCATCGATAATGGCAACTGGGTAAAAATGTGGGAGGAAATCGGCGGCGCCCCCCTCCTCACCCGCGGATTCGAATGGCGTAAGGTGAACCACGACGGCAAGGACATCGATTTCAACCTGTCTACCGGTAAGCACACCATTACCATCGCGAATCGGGAAACCCGAACCGGCTTCGATAAGCTCCTGCTGTCGCTTAACGACCGCCTTCCTTCCGGCAACGGTCCGGTGTCCGAGAACTGTAGCAGCAGCACCGACATGACGATGATGATGAAATTACCGAAGAGCAGTACCGGCGATTCCAGCCCGGAAGCCACCCTGGAGATGGACGCGGAATCCATCGTGGAGGTTTACCCCAACCCGACGGTCGACGCCTTCAGCCTCGATGTAACTAGTGCCTTCGTGGGAGAGGTGAACTTGCGGCTATTGGATATGAACGGACGGCAGATCCGCGAACTCCAGTTCAACAAGGATGCCAATCTCCTGCACGCCCGCGTTGACGTTATCGATCTGCCGCGGGGCATGTACCGGGTACAAGTGATCGAAGGCGATCGCGAATCCGTGCGGGCCTTCGTGAAGATGTAATCGCTCAGGCAATTCGTAGCTTTGTGACCTTCAGGGCCACGCCTCCCCGGCGTGGCCCTGATCATTTTACCTCATCGCATGCCATACGAAAGAATTCGGGCCGCCATTGTCGTCAAGCAACGGATCCTTGCGGACGAAGCGCTACTACGCCGCTTACAAACCGCTACGGAAGCCTGCGTGGCCACCTTCCAACGGGGGGGGAAAGTGCTTTTCTGTGGGAACGGTGGCTCGGCGGCCGACGCCCAACACCTGGCCGCCGAACTGAGTGGCCGCTTCTACCTGGACCGCCCGCCCCTCTTTGCGGAGGCCATGCACGTCAATACCAGCTTCCTCACCGCTGTAGCCAACGACTACGGCTACGATCACGCTTTTTCCCGGCTCACTACGGCCATGGGCCGCTCCGGAGACGTCCTTTTCCTCATCAGCACCAGTGGAAACAGCCGGAATGTACTGGCAGCCGCAGTGGCCGGCAAACGGGCCGGATGTACGCTGGTGGGAATGACCGGCGCCGGAGGAGGCGAACTGGGCCACCTGGTCGATATCCTCATCAATATTCCCAGCACGGATACGCCACGGATCCAGGAAGGGCACCTGCTCTTGGGTCACATTCTTTGTGAAGACGTGGAGCGCATCCTTTTTGGCCAAACCCCGTCCTGATGCTTTTGCCCCCTGACGTATCGCTGGTCCTGGCCAGCAAATCACCCCGCCGCAGCTACCTGCTCGAGCAGGCAGGCATCCCGTTCACCATCCGAACCGCTGAGGTTGAAGAAGTGTATCCGCCGGAGACGCCGGTGCTGGAAGTCGCCCCCTATCTCGCTCGCCTCAAAGCGGAAGGAGCCCGGCACCTGCTCCGGGCGGACAACGAAGTGCTGCTCACGGCCGACAGCGTGGTCATTCTGGGTGACGAAATTTTAGGCAAACCGCGTGACCGCGCGCATGCCATCGAAATCCTAAGCCGTTTGTCCGGCAACCGGCACACCGTCGTTACGGGGTGTTGCCTGCAATCCACCCGGAAACAGCTCGTCTTCAGTAGTACGGCCTACGTCTACATGAATACCGTTCGCCCGGAAGAAATCGTGGCTTACGTAGACCGGTACCGGCCCTACGACAAAGCGGGGGCCTACGCCATTCAGGAATGGATCGGACTGGCGAAGATCCGGCGGATCGAAGGCACCTATCCGACGATCATGGGCCTGCCGGTGGATATGGTATACGAGCGATTACTCGACTTCTGACCGATATCCTTCCTACCGCCTTCGCCGGAGAGCGGACCTTTTTGACCGAACAATAATTAGTATCTTCGCGCCCCGTTCCACATGCAGACGGTAAAACTTAGAAGTTCCCTATGGCACTCATTGGCAAAATTAGAAACAACCCGCTCGTCGTACTGCTCTTTATCGGCGGCGGTATCGCCCTTTTCGTCCTTTCCGACATCATGAACAGCGGCAGCAGCGGCCCGATCGGTCCGGTGGAGGCCATGATGGCCCGCGTCGGCGAAATTGAGATCGAGCGCAACGACTTCGAGCGTACCCTGGCCGTGACCAACACTTCGGCCGACGCTTACGAGAGCCGCAGCAACCTGTGGAATTATTACCTCACCGAGGGCCTCATTCGTAACGAGACCGAACGGCTTGGACTGGAAGTGACCCAACCGGAGCTGGAAGAGCTCACCTACGGTCCCCGCTACAGCCCGGTTATTCAACAGAACTACGGCGATCCCCAGACCGGACAGGTGAACGCGCAGCTGTTGAACAGCGTGCGCAGCCGGATTCAGGAGAACAGCATCACCGAAGGCATCGAGGCTGGAGAGCTGCCCCCCAACTTCGTTGACATCTGGCGCTACCAGAATCGTCGGGTAAGCAGCCAACGCCTGCAGGAAAAACTTACCGCCCTGGTATCGAAGGCCATGTACGCCCCCGAGTGGATGGCCCAGGAATACGCCGACGCGATGACCGCCAGCCGCCGGGTCGCGATCGTTCGCGTTCCCTTCGACGAATTGGACAACGACGCCGTTACCGTCAGCGACACCGACTTGCAGCAGTACATCGACGACCGCCGCAGCACCTTTGACAACCTGGAGGAAACCCGGCAACTTACTTACCTCAGCTTCTCCGTAGACGCTACACCGGAAGATTCCGCCGCGGTGCGTTCCACCCTGGAAGGCCTGGCAACCGAATGGCGGAACACGCCCGCCCGCGGAGACAGCTTGTTCGCCCTCACGGCCAACGGCTCCTTTACGGGTGCCTACGTGACCGAAGATCAGCTGCCCGCCTCGGTAGCCGGTACGATCATGAACGATCTGGAAATCGGCGAGGTATACGGTCCCTTCGTGGAAGGATCCCTGATGGCGCTGGTAAAATTGATCGACCGGCGGGAATACCCGGAGAACGTGGCAATCCGTCGGATTAAGCGGAATGCGACGATCCCCGCCCAGTTTTCGGAAGCCAACCGCCTCATCGACAGCCTGCTGACCGTAGTGCGGGAAGACGATGCCACCTTCAGCGAACTGGCCGAGGAATTCAATCGCGACAGCCGCACAATCGCTACCGCCGGGGTACTGGAAAACGTCACGCCGGGCCAGATAGAACCAGCCGCGGAACGCGTCGCCTTTGTGACGGGAGAACCGGGAACCTGGTACAAAATACGCACCCAGGACGGTGTACAACTGCTGCAGATCACCAGCCGTAGCGATGCGACGGAGACCCGCGCCAAAGTAGCCTACGTATCCGAACCCATGGTGCCCAGTAAAGACACCGAAGACGCTATCCGCCAACGGGCGGAGGAATTCCTGACCGGTAAAGGCAGTCTAGAAGAAGTGAAAGCAGCCGCCGAAGCCGAGGGACTCACGGTGGAAACTACCCGTCCCCTGGACATTGGCACCTTCCAGCTACCCGGTATCGGCGGCGGACAGGACGTCCGCGACCTGATCTGCTGGGCCTTCGGGGCCGACGAAGGCGACGTAAGTGGTTTCGTCTATACCTTCACCGACCCCAACTTCTTTTACGAGAACCGCTACCTGATCGCCGGGGTGGAGAACATCATCCCGGAAGGCGTAGCACCGGTAGAAGCGGTGCGGGAGAGCATTCTGCCTGACGTCCGCAACCAACTTAAGGGGCGTCAGTTGGCGGAGGCTATGAGTGGACTGGACCTGGCGGCCGCTGCATCCCAATATGATGTAGTCGTGGACACCCTCAACGGAGTCACCTTTACCCAGCAGTCTCTCGCCCAGGGCATCGGTGCCGAGCCCAAGGTCATTGCCGTGGCCTCGACCCTGTCTACCGGAACGGTAAGCGAACCTATCGTGGGCGAGCGGGGGGTATACCTCGTCAAACCGTTGTCGGACGCTCCGTCCGGAAGCAGCGGCAGCGTACCCGCCGCTCGGCAAGCGATGAACGCGACCAATCGCAGCCGCGTCGCGCAGCAGTTGATCACGGGCTTACGCACCGAAATAGAGATCGAAGATCAGCGGATCAGCACCGAGTGTAGTACTTTACGCTAAACGCCCGTTTAGTATCTAAATAAATTATTGATGTCTGACGAAATCAAACACGCGGGAATAAAGGGATACGTGATCATGGGTGGCGTTGTCGCCTTTCTGCTCTTCGTAGTCCTCGTTATTTATCTCTACAAAGCCAACCAGGCTTTCGTACCCGAGGACCCGGAGCTGTACGGCACCCTGATCAACGGCATGCGGGGCCTGTGGGGCTGAGGCACCTACTTTTCCTGCTTTGCATCGCGGCCCTGACTACCGGTTGCGTCAATGACCCCGCCGAAGTAGCCCGGCTGGAGGCGGCGCTCGACGACGAGGTGGAACTGGCGACGGGCGTCCAGGTGCTCTGGAGCGACTCCGCCCGCGTCCGGCTGATCCTAGAGGCGCCGGCCATGTACAATTACCTGTCGCCGAGCGATCCCCGGCAGGAGTTCCCGGACGGAATCGTTGCTTTTTTTCTCGATGAACTGCAGGATACCACCAGCACCCTGACCGCTAAGCAGGGCGTGTACCGCCGCAGGAGCAATGTTATTACGGTTCGCGACAGTGTTGTCTGGGAATCCAAGGACCAACAGCGGCTGGAAACGGAAGAGCTCAACTGGGATGAGTCGCGGGAATTGATCTATACCAATAAGTTCGTCGTGCTTACCCAGCCCGACTACATCATTACCGGGTACGGACTGGAAAGCGACCCCTCCTTCACCAATGCACGGGTACTGGAGGTAGACGGGCGAATCCCGGTCAACCGCCCCGTGGAGGAACGGTAGCCCGGATACCGACCGAAATTATTGGGAAATTCACGGGCGGATGGCCTTATCCCTAAGCGTGATTTCGTAAATTTGGTCAACTGATCCTCAGCTATGCTACTAAATGCCGTTATCGTAGAAGACGAACGCAAGGGCCTCGTCAACCTGAAACAAATGCTGAACCTGCACTGCCCCGACGTGGAAGTGATCGGCGAAGCTGACGGGGTCGAATCCGGGTGTGCGCTCTTCGGCCGCGACGACATCCGGCCTGACATTGCCTTCCTGGATATCAACCTCGGCGACGGCAAAGTCTTCCAGATGCTCGATCGGATCAAACCGATCAATTTCGACATCGTTTTCGTGACGGCCTACGATCAGTTTGCCATGCGGGCATTCGACTATTCGGCCATCGGCTACATCCTGAAACCAATTGACCCCGACCGGCTCGTCGATGCCGTAGCTCGGATCCGGCCCCGCGGCCAGGCCCGCACCCAGGAGCGCCTCGACGCCTTCCAGCTATACCAGAAACAGCCTAATGTGTACGACCGCATGCCAATCGGGGCCGTAGATGGCTACCACTTTATCCGGATACCGGACATCATCCGCTTCGAGGCCGAAGACAATTATACCCATATCTACATGGCGGACGGGCAGCGCATCACTGCCTCCAAAACCATCAAAATGTACGAAGACATGCTGGCGCCCCACAACTTCTACCGGGTACACAAGCGGCATGTCATCAACATGAATTACATGAAGAAATTCGTGAAGGGCGAGGGCGGTTATCTGATCATGGACGATGGTATGCGGATCGAGGTAAGCCGCCGGCGAAGGTCGGCCTTCATGAGCCAGCTGCGTTTCATGCAAGAATTATGACGCCTTCGGTCGTGCGTCCGAACCACCCTGATGGGGCAATCAACGGCAACCCGGCACGAAAATCAAAAAAAAGGGAAGCCACCGATATAATTCTTACATTTGAAACGTTGGTGACCTGTACCATACCACCGGAAATCAGCAACAACTATTCACGTCAAGTATTCCATCCATGGCTCAGACCGGGAAAAAAACCATCGAGGAACTTCTGAAGGACAACCAGCTTAAGCAACTGGATCGCGACACCATGGATCAGGTTACCGGAGGAAAGCGTCGAGGCCCCTATTCGCGTCGGGTTTGCGGAGGCATAATGCCCCAATAATCCAGCGAACCGGTTACAGCCCGCCCTTTCATGGTAGACCGATACGGACACAGCTCGGCGCTGGGCAAACTGGAATTATCCCTTGAGAAGGCGTCGGATGGCCTCGAAGTAATCGAGATCATTCACTCGCTGCTACATCACTACGTCTATACCCGCCCCGATCGGGCCCGGGTGTTGCTCGCGAAGCAGGCACAACTGCTGCAGAAACACGCAAAAGACCTGCTGCAACTGGAAGACATTACCGGAAATGACTACCGGCTGCATTATTTTCTCACGCTCGCTACTCTAGAGAACCAGGAATACCGCCTCGAGCACGCCGCGGCACCTTTTGCCACCGCCCTGTCTATCGTCGAAGAACGTGGCGATGCGGCCGACAAACTAGAGGCATACCTTACGTATATCGCCTACCTCGGCAACCAGGGGCTTACCGAACAGGCGATCGACTACCTCGACCGTTGCCAGCGCCTTCTGGAGAGCTATCCCAGCGACCAATACGTCGCCCGCACGGCCTGCCGCCACGGTTACCTTTACCTCCTGATCTTCAGCTACCCGAAGGCTACCCTCAAATTCCTCGAAGCCGAACGGCTGCTCGAAGGGGGCTCCTTCGAACTAACGCCCCAGGACCACTACTACTACAGCCTTACCCAGTCCGGACTCGGCTCCGTTTACCAGAATAGCGGCGAGAACGAACTAGCCCTGGCCGCCTTTCAGCGGGCCATCGACCGCTGTGAGCTGATCGGCCTGCGCTCCCGGCTACCCTGGCATCAGCTTAACCTCGGCAAAGAGCTCATGTACCTAAACAAGTACGAGGAGGCCGTGACCTACTTCCGGGCGGTAGTCGACACCAAGGCCAACGGTTCGGTGAACGCCTTGGCGGCCGCCTACGCCAATCTCGGTTTCTGTTATCACTACCTGGATAGTCCGGACTTAGCCAACGAATACGTCGACCGGGCCGAAGCGCTCTACAGCGGTGACGACGAGCCCGACCGAAAGGAACTGGCCAAGCTGGAGTTCATGCGGGCTACCTTGCTGATGGATTCAGCGGAATGGGAGATGTCCATCAATCAGTTGAACCGCATCCTAACGCTCGCGGAAGTCGACGAGGATACCAACGACCCCGACCTGCTCAGCCTCGTCGCCGATGCCTATCTGCACCTGTCCATTTGCCACGCCAAACTGAAGTACTACGAGGCCGCCTACAATTACCACTGTACCTACGACAGTTACAATCACCGCTTCCACCAACAGGTAGCCATCCTCCGCCAGCATCAGTTCGCCGCCCAGTTCCGGGCGGAGGAGCGCGAACAGGAAAACCGCCAGCTCAAACTCAAGGCCAGCCAGCTGAAGCTACGGGCGCTGCGGGCTCAGATGAATCCGCACTTTATGTACAACGCCCTGAACAGCATCCAAATGTTCATCTCGGGCAACAACGCGGCCACGGCCAGTAAGCACCTGGCTAAGTTTGCCATGCTGATGCGGCAGAGCCTGGAAAACGCCAATCGGGAATTCATTACGCTCGAGGAGGAGCGCCGATTCCTGACCGACTACCTCGAAATCAATCAGCACCTCCGTTACGAGGGCAACCTGACCTTCCACATCGTGATGGACCGGGAGCTGGAAGAGGACGTGATCGGCGTCCCCACGATGATCCTACAACCCTACGTGGAGAACGCCATCGAGCACGGCCTCCGGGGGCAGTCGGAAGGACACATCGAGGTGGAATTCCGCGTGATCGACGAAGACGACCATCACCTTTTGGGGATTGTCACGGACAACGGCGTCGGCCGGGAAAAAGTCCGGGAACGGCAGGCGAAGGATGCCACTCGGGTCGATCACAAGAGCCGGGGCACCGAAATTACCGAGTCGCGCCTGCAACTGCTTTCCAGCGAGGAACAAAATTGGGTAGAGATCATCGACCTGTACGACCGCGACGGAGTGGCCTGTGGCACCCAGGTGCGGGTCACGATCCCGATTACCGAAATGATCCCCCGACGCAACAACCTTGGATAAGGTTTAGGGCCCGGTCCTTACCTTACTCCCTAAACCCCTCTTCCTTCATGTCCGACCAGAGCCTGCGCCAACGTATCCACGAAATCATTTTCGAGGCGGATACGCCGGCGGGGAAGCTCTTCGACGTGGTGCTGCTGGGCTTGATTACCTTCTCCATCATCATCGTGATGCTGGAGAGCTCCGAAGACTATAACGAGCAGTACGGTGCTTTCTTTTGGTACACTGAGTGGTTCCTGACGATCATCTTTACCATCGAATACGTGCTGCGGCTGTGGGTCACGATTCGCCCGTTGCAGTACGCCCTCAGCTTTTACGGTATCGTGGACGTGCTGGCCATCCTCCCCTCCTACCTCACCCTAGTGCTGCCCAACGCCCAATACTTCCTGATCATCCGGATTCTACGGCTAATGCGGGTCTTCCGGATTTTCAAACTCGGCCAGTACCTCAGCGAAGGCGATCAACTGCGGCGGGCGCTGGTCGCCAGCCGAAACAAGATCGCCGTATTTCTCTTTTCCGTGACCATCCTCGTGATCATTATCGGGTCATTGATGTACCTGATCGAGGGGGGTGGAAACGAGGGGTTCTCGTCGATTCCGCGGGCCGTATACTGGGCGATCGTGACGATCACGACCGTGGGCTACGGCGATATTACCCCCCAGACCCAGATCGGACAGTTCCTTTCCGCCATCGTCATGATTCTCGGCTACGCCATCATCGCGGTACCTACGGGCATCGTCACGAACGAGATCATTAACACCAATAAACAAAGTGAAGTCAGCACCCAGGTATGCCGCTTTTGCGCCCGGGAAGGGCACGCCGCGGATGCGATTTACTGCAAATACTGCGGGGGGCGGCTCAATCCCTGATGTCACTGGGCTCCGCCTCGCTGATCACCATAGGGAATTGCTGGCGAATCCGCTGCTTTTGCGCTTCCCCTAATGCTTCATAGTTATCGCCGTAATCCGAGTGACCGGCCGCATCCCATAGCCGTCGGTAACCGCTCAGCAGACCGTCGTAAACTTCGAGGTAGTGGCGGTAATCCGTGTTCCGGTCATGTACCAGACTTACGACGGCCTGCCGCGGGGTGCGCCGCGGGTCCAGGACGTACTGCTCGAGTAGCCGCGGCAACTCCCCCACCCCGGCGGGCTCCCCTTCCACCATGATCGCGTTGTCGGCGTTGACGATCACCGAAAGCACCTCGGAAGTCGGCGTCGTGGGCGGGTTGGCCTCCCAGGCGGGGAGTTTCATGATGATGCCGCTGTCCTGATCGATCGTCGTAGTGACCAGGAAGAAGATCAAGAGCAAAAAGGCAATGTCGGCCATGGAGCCGGCGTGCACGGCGGGGGTATCCCGGCGGGTAGTTTTGAAGACCATGGTGTAAGGGTATTGACTACCCCTCAGATGCCTGCTCCCGGCAATTTGGTGGACCGGGCGATCAGTAACAACTACGCACCACCTGCCGGGCCAGCAACTGATAGCCCTCCCGGTTGAAGTGGATCCCGTCTTCGCTGTGGACCAGGATTTCATCGCCCGGTCGCTCCTGCCAGTCGACGAGGCAAAAGCCCTCCCGGGTGGCGATCGTGCGCAGTGTCCCGCTCAGGGCCGCCGTGCAATCCCGCGCGCCCTGAAATTCCGCACTCACTACCTCGTTACCGGCCACTGGCGGCGGAGTGAGTAATACGATGCGGGGAAAATCCTGCCCCCGCTCGTCGAAGAAGCGGCGGATGCGGGTAAGGACTTCCTCCAGGTTGGTGACGACCTCGGCTTCCCGGTCGCTGAATTGGTCTTTACAGTCGTTGGTGCCGAGGCCTATCAGGATTTCGTCGATCCCCCCCATTTCCGCGTAGCCGCGGCGGAGGTAGACCGTCAGGTTTTCCAGGGTGTTGCGGTCGCGGTTGCCGTTGTCGGTGAAGCCGAAGGTGTTGCCGGACAGGGCAGTGTTGACCAGCGGGCCCCGGTTGCGCATGCGCTGGAGCTGAAAAACCCAACCGTCGGCGGCGGCGGCGTTGCTGTCTCCGATCACCAGGATATTCCGCTTGGCGAGCGGAGGCTGGCAACCGGCCAGGAAAAACACCAGCAGCAGGCCGGTAAAAGAACGGAATAGGTTCATCGGTTTTCTTGATTTACGTTGCACCTGCGGCCCCGCGCCCAAATGTACGAACGAGCCAGCGCCGCTCCAGGAGACCGATGCCGCCCACGGCAACCAGCATCAGGAGGATGCGCCACCACATCGCCTCGGACAGGGCACCCAACAGGCAGACGGCGATCGCAAGCACCACGTACAGTAAGATGCGACCGAAAGGATAGCGGACGGGGAAGTATTTGCGGGAAACGAAATACGCCAGGACGCACATGAGGAGGAAGCAGGCCAGCATGCCCACCGCCGGCGCATAAATGCCGTAGCGGGCAATGAAGGGCAGCGGGCCGACGACGGCAAACAGCGACCCGGCCACCGCGATAAGGCCACCGAGCAAGGTCTGATCGGTCAGCTTGTAGGCGATGCTCAGGTTGCTATAGATACCAAACAGGAAATTGGCCGCGAGCAGGATCGGCAGCACCTCGAGTCCGGGGCGTACGTCCGCCCCGATGAAGAACTGCAACCAGGGCAGGCCAAGCAAAATTCCCACGCTGGCCAGGGTCCCGACGATCCCGTAGGCGCGCATGGCGTCGGCGTAGATGGTTCGGTCGGCGGTCTCCAGGTCGCGGCCCGACTGCCGGAAGAAAAAGGGTTCGGCCGCGTACTGGTAAGCCGTAATGAACAGATTGAGAAACACCGCCATCCGCAGGGCGGCGGTGAAGTAGCCGGCCCCGACCGGCTGGCCCGAGAGGAGGGTGGGACCGACCAGGCTGTTGGCAATGCCGGCAATGGAAACCACCGTCAGCGGGAGACTGTAGCTAAACAACCGCCCGAGCGGCGGAGCGCCCGGGGGGGGCGTCGGCTCGGGAATCCGATCCAGGACGTCGGGTTCCGGCTCCGCCCGGCTGCCGGACCCGAACAGTCCGTCCAACAAAAGGACCAGGTACCGCAAGCCGGCGGCTACCGCGATCGCGATCAGGTAGTAGCCGACTTTGAAGGAACCGATGAAACGTTCCGGGGCGGAAGCGGGCAAATAAGCCAGCAGGTAATAAATCAGCGCAATGTTAATGACTACGTTGCCGAGGTTCACCCCCACGAAAAACCAGGACCGCTGCTGCAACCGCAGGCGCGCCAGGGGAACGGCACTGAGCGCGTCGAAGGCCACGGTAAGCAGGACCAGGCGAACGTAGACAGTGGCCCGGGGCGCATCCAGCAGTTCCGCTACGCCATCGGAAAAGAGCAACAGCGGCCCGATGATCAGGCCCGTCATCAGCATCACGACGCGCTGGCTCTGCCGGAAGACCTCCCGAGGATCGTAATCGCCGCGACTGGCAAAACGGAAGACGGCCGTGTCCATCCGGAACACCAGCAGCGCGATGAGAAAGGCGGTCCAAAACATCAGATTGCCGACCTCACCGACCTCTCCCTCCGACAGTACGCGGGTGATGAACGGGGTGACCAATACGAAGGTGAGCAGCCGACCGAGGATGCTGCTTAACCCGTAGACGAGGGTTTCACCGGAAAGTTTCTTTAACGACACGCTGCAAGGTAGGACGCAATTCAACGATGGTCGCCCCCGGCTTGGTACCGGGGTTGCGTACCTTTGTCCTCCGAAATTACTACCCGTATGTACATCATCGGCTCCATCCTGGTCAGCGACGACGTCACCGACGAGCACTTTGCCTGCAATCTGACCGCCTGTAAGGGCGCCTGTTGTTGGGAGGGTGACTACGGCGCTCCGTTGGAAGCGGAAGAACTACCGATACTGGAGGAAATCTACGCCGCCGTCTCCCCCTACCTCACCGACGCGGGGCGAGCCGCCATCGACGAGCAGGGCAAGTACGTCCGCAACGGGCAAAGTACCGATACCCCCCTCGTGGACGGTGCCGCCTGCGCCTATATGACCCTCGACGCCACCGGTACCGCCCAGTGCGGTATCGAGCAGGCTTACAACGATGGGGCCATCGCCTGGAAAAAGCCGATCAGTTGCCACCTCTACCCCATTCGGGTGAAAAAGAATCCCCAGACGGGTTTCGAAGCCCTTAACTACGACGTGTGGGACATCTGCAGCGCCGCCTGCAGCCGCGGGGCCCGAGAACGCATTCGCATCTTCGAATTTGCCCGCCCGGCGCTTATCCGGAAATACGGGGCGGAATGGTACGACGAACTGGCCGCCGCCGTGGATCGGCCCTGATTACCGCTTCGGTTGCTGGCGGGAGAGGTCAACTAGGTAGCGCGATTCGTCGATCCGTACGTCGTCCAACCCGAAGCCATTACCCATCGGCTGCCAGATTTCCGTAGTCAGCAGCCGCACCGGCTCGTCCTTGATGTATACGCCTACGGGCATGGCCAGCCCGGGGACGTCGGCGCTCAGCCGGAATTCCACCTCCTCGCCGGTCTGCCGGATCTCCAGCACGGGAACGGTAGGATGCATCAGGTACTGGGTAAAAAAGGACTGCAGATCCATCCCGCTATAGCTGCTAAAATAATCGATCACGTCCTGCGTGCCGACAATGCTCCGCGTATGATCCTGATAGAAGCTGCGCAACATGCCGAAGAAAAGTGGGTCGTCGTTGATGACCGCCCGTAGGGTGTGTAGCATCCAGGCGCCTTTGTAATAGTGGTCCGAGCTTTTGAAATCGGTGAAGTTGACCCCTAGCGGACCGAGCATCGGCTCCTCGTTGGCTACGAACCGCCGCTGGGTTTCCAGGTAGTTACGGGCGGCATCGGCGCCGTAGTGAAATTCCACGTAGAGGGCTTCCATATAGGTGGTGAAGCTCTCGTGCACCCACATTTCGGCATGGTCGGCCACGCTGACGGAATTACCGAAATACTCGTGGCCGGCTTCGTGGACGATGATGTAGTCCCAGTCCATATCGTCCGGAATCAACCCGCCCAGGTAGCCCCGCATGTACTGGTTGCCGTAGGCGATTCCGCTCTGGTGTTCCATGCCCAGGTAGGGGGTTTCGATGAGGGCGAAGCCGTCCTCCCAGAATGGGTATTTGCCGAAGTAGTGCTCATACGCCTCCAGCATGGGGTGCACTTGCTTGAACTGCTTGCGCGCTTTGGCGAGGTTGTAGTCGATGACGTAATAATCGAGCTCGAGCTCTTCCCCGTCGAACGCCCGGTAGGTATCGGAGAAGTGGGTGTAGTGGCCGATGCCGATCGAGACGTTGTAGTTGTTAATCGGGTAGCTGACGAACCAGTCGTAGCGCTTCTTCCGCTCGTTTTCCAGCTCCACTTCTTCCCGCAGGTTGCCGTTGCTGGCCACGAACAGCCGATCGGGTACGGTGATGCTGATGAGCATACTATCGGGCTCGTCGCTTAAGTGATCCTTGTTGGGCCACCAGAGACTGGCGCCGTCGCCCTCGCAGGCCACTCCTACCCAGTAGCGGTTGCGCTGGTCGAGCCCCCACACGAATCCGCCGTCCCAGGGGGCATTCTTCGCTTCGGTGGGTTTGCCGCCGTAATGGATGCGCATCCGGTGGGTCATGGTGTCCGGTTCCGTACCCGCCGGTAGCTGGATGAAAACGGCATTCCCCTTACGGGTATAGCGAAGGGTATTGCCGCCCTGCTCGATCCGGTCGATGTCGAGATTTTCGTAAAGGTCGAGTTGCAGCAACGGCAACGGCCCGGTGACGCGGTAGTCCATGTCTACGTAGCCGTCGATCATTTGCTCCACGGGGTCCACGTCGAGGTGGAGTTCGTAGTAGGTTACGTCGTAGTTGGCGCGGGCGGGCCCCAGGGTGCCGCGCAGGCTGTCGGCCTGGGTAAAAGTGCGATAAGCGAAATAATCCCGACTCGGGCGGGGCAATACGGCGTTTTGCGCCGAAGCGCAGGTGCAGACGAAAATTGCGAGCAGTAAACAGAGTTGGAATCGAGCCATACGCAAATAACGCACCCCCGGGCCTTACCGTCTAATCGTGGTACGGATTTTAGCAAACCATTAATCCCTGGCATCTCCCGGCTCCCCTCCGTCCTCCGGCCCCACTACGGACGGTGGTGCGGTACTTGCCGAGGGGGTTCGACCGCGCTGCGGTCGGGGATGGGGTGAGCACCTTTTGCCCGCAGTTGCACTGCAGGCAATGTACGTTAGACCGCGCTGCGGTCTCCTTACCAGACTACCGCGCAGTCAAACCCCATAAACCGACGTGAAACGTCAGGAGATACACATCCCTCCCAAAAGAATAAAAATAGATCCAAAATCAAAAAACCAAAACAAAAGCCTACATTCAAACCAAATATCCAAACATCCACCGAATTCGGACAAATACGATCCTCCTGCGCTCCGCCGCAAGAGAGACACCAACCTTCCACTATGCAGCGAATACTACTTCTGGCGCTTCTACTCGCGCTATCCGTCACCGGTTGCGAAAAAGACCGGATCGAAACGACGGCTGCCCCCACCGAGCCCCTCACCCGCAGTGCGCTGAACGCCCTGGTGGAAGACCACCTTCAAACGACCGACCGGGTCTTCGACTGGAATGATGCCAGCGACCAGGTGGTGTGGTCGGCCCTGACGCTGAGCGACCGGGAAGCCGTGCTGGGCTACCAGCCCGCCGACTTCGAAAACCTGCCGGACCGCATCCACGAAATCGAGGTGACCGCCGGGGAGTGGAAAACGACCCGCGATCGGCTGGTCGCCGACCTCCGCGCCGCCACCGAACGCCTGACCGGGGAAGCCCCGACGGACGAGGAGCTCTTCGTGGCACCCGAAGATGGCGTCCTACCGATCCTGGAAGTTCGAATCCTCCATCCGGGAGTCCTGGCGGAATTCCGCCGCCGGCCGGAGGTACGCTACCTGGAACCGAGCAACTACAGCCCGGAAGAGATTGAGTTCCGCTCGGACTCCGGCTGTAGCGGAGCTCCCGCCGCAAACCTCGACGGCGAAGACTACTACACCGTAGCACCGGGAGCAAAAGTCTCCTGGACCTACGAGCCCATGGGGATTCCCCAGGCCTGGACCCGGAGCCAGGGCGACAACATCGGTATCTGCATCATCGATTCCGGAACTTACCCGGAGCAGGACCGGCTGAACGGAAACTTCGGGAACGGCCGCGAGCTTACCCGACTGGGGGTATACCAACCCAGCTGGTGGAGCAGCCGCACCGACGGGCCCGACGACCAGTGCGGCCACGGCACTCAGATGGCCGGACTGGCGGCCGCTCCCCTCACCGGCACCGGGAGTTCCGTCGGCGTAGCGTACAAAAGCGACCTGCTGGCGATCCGGGCTACCAGCGACGTCATCATCAACGCCAGCAAGGAAAAACGCGGGGTGAAGGACGCCCTGGTTATTGCCGGTCAGGATGCGGGCACCCAGATCGTCAGTATGTCGATCGGGGACGTATTCAGCAGCGGTACCGTTAAGGATGGCGTCTACTATGCCCACAATCGCGGAAAAATGATCCTGGCCGCCGCCGGCACCAGTCTCAGCTGGACGAGCTGGTACGGCGTCATCTTCCCCGCCAGCATGAACGAAACCGTCGCAGTGACGGGCATCCAAACCGGTACGCCCTACCTTCGCTGCAACACCTGTCACGACGGTAGCGAGGTGGATTTCGTTGCCGTCATGCAGCGCCGCGAGGACAATGGCCGGTCCACCATCACCCTGAGCCGCAACGGTGCCACCCCGGGCTACGTAGGCGGTTCCAGTGCGGCCACGGCCACCACGGCCGGAATTGCCGCTCTGGTGTGGGCAACGAATCCCGGTCAGACCCGCGAGCAAGTCCTGCAACGGATGAAAGCGGCTTCCAGCCTGTATCCCGGCCGCTCCGGTGATTTCGGTTGGGGTATCGTCAACGCGGACCTGGCCACCCGCTAAGTTCGTCTGCCGAACCGATCCGGAAATAGAATGGCAGGACCCGTCGGCGGACGACTAGCGATCTAAGCCGCCGAGGGCTGCCGCTCCATCACCCGTTGCAGGAAATTATTCATGATCCGGTTGAACTCCAGGGGGCGTTCCATCATCGGGGCGTGGGCGCATTTGTCGATGAAGTGGAGTTCGCTATCGGCGATGAGCTCGTGAAACTGCTGGCCGACGAAGGGGGGCGTGATAGTGTCCTGGTTCCCCCAGACGAGCAAGGTGGGTGCCGTGATGGCATCGAGTTTGTGCGCTAGATTATGGCGTACGGCGGATTTGGCGGTCATAACGATCCGGATCCCCTTGTTCCGGTCGTTGACCGTATTGTAGACCTCGTCCACTAACTCCTTCGAGGAGGTAGCGGGATCGTAAAAGGTGCTCTCGGTCTTTTTCTTGATGAATTCGTAGTTATTCCGCGGGGGAAAGCTGTTGCCCATGGCACTTTCGAAGAGCCCGCTGCTACCCGTCAGCGTGATGCTGGCGATGGATTCCGGGTGGTCGATGGCGAAAAGGATGCCGACGTGGCCACCCAGGCTGTTGCCCATCAGGTGGACGCGATCGAAGTTCTTGTGTTCTACGAAGTCCGCCAAATGCGTAACCAGCCCCGCCAGGGAAACCTTGCGCAGCGGGAGGGAGAAGATGGGGAGGGTAGGAATGACGACGTTGTACCGGCCACGGAAGGCCTCGATCTGGGCACCGAAGTTGCTGAGCCCCCCGAACAGTCCGTGTAACAAAAGCATGGGTTCGCCCGAGCCCCCCGTTTCCAGGTAGTCGAACTTGCCCTCTTTTTTCATCTTCAAATCCATGAGGGGAAAATTACAATTTAGGTGGCACTCTTCCGGGTACTATTTTTGAACGGTAAGGGCAGGTGTATAGTTTGTCTATTAAATCGAACCGGCATCACTACCCTATCGCTATTGCACTACCCCGCCCTGTCAGACCGCTTTTGGGCGCTCACTCAGATGCAACGGGCACACCAACGGTTAACGGACGTACCGGGCCTGGAATTTTATCGCCTCATGGGTTCCGGTGGCGGAAACGGTTTTAGCCTGCGTCCTAACTGGAAGGTATACGCCTGGCTGGGGCAGTGGTCGGATGAAGGGGCGGCTGACCGCTTCTTCGCCGAAAACGACTGGTTCGCCGAAGTGCGGGAGCACACCGATCACCGGATCACCTTCCGGATGCAACCCACGATGGCGCACGGGGAATGGGGCGGAACGATGCCCTTCCTGCCCGACCCCCGAAGCTACGATGCCGAAGGACCGGTCGCCGTTATCACCCGGGCGACCATCCACCCGACCAAACTGCCTGACTTCTGGCGCTACGTCCCCCGCACCAGTGCTTCGGTGTACGATCACCCGGCACGCTTGCTGAGTCTGGGTATCGGGGAGTATCCCGTCTTCATGCAGGCCACCTTCAGCGTGTGGGCGACCGGGCGGGCCATGACCGATTACGCCTATGCCGGCGAGCACCACCAGGAGGTCGTTCGCCTCACTCGCCAGCGGGGTTGGTACAAGGAGGAAATGTTCGCCCGCTTCCGGCTGCTAGGCATCGACGGGAAATGGCCCGACTTCGACTCCGGCAAGCTTAAGTAAACCCCCGCGCTCCCGCCGACGTTATTGCCTTTAAGAAGTTAAAATTTCGCTTTTGTGAAATTTTGGCGGTACCTTCTTTTCGAAACTTAATGCCGCATTTGCGGTCCACCCTATGCCACAATTCTCCTGGAACATAACCGGCTACCAAGGTGCACACTATACGCTTGGTCTCTTTCATGGAGACAAGACGCAACACGTGGTACTGCACTGCAACGACCGGGTTGTTCAAATCGACTTCGACGTCCGTGAGTCCAAAACCTATACCGTTTTCCTCGATCAGGAACTCTGCGAAGTCAGTATCGACCACACGGGCGGCAATCATTACGATTACTCCTGCCGCATCAACCGCGAAGCCGAAACTCCGCTGAATCAGTTCAGGAAATCACACCGCGATAGTCAGACCCGCATGGAGCGGACCCGCATGGTCGTCGCGGGATGCGTCGTGTTGCTGGTGATGTTTTTCCTGATCGGTAGCGCGATCGCTTAGTACGCGCGGCCCTTCGCTCGCTTTGCGCATTCCAGACCTCCCTAGCTTCGTGCCGTCCCCTTTAGGACCGGGCCGTACGCGTACCGGTTGCGTAATCATCGCATGGTTCCTGGGCCCCCATCACCAAGGACGAACTGAATCTCGATAGCACCATCGGCGGCTCCCTCCCCCTGCGAGGGCCGGGGGGCAAGAGCCGCCGAATCGTTTCGTGGGTGGTCGCCGGGCGGACGTAGCTTCGTCGGCGGTGTTGGCAGCTGGACGCCAGAAATCTTGATTGCTGCTGGCTAGCAGCTTACCGACTGAGTTCGTCGCTACGCGGTACTACCCTTACGATACCGGTGCCCTCGATACTGGCGTAGATGTAGTCGTCGGGGCCCATGCGGACGTCCCGCAGGCGGCCGATATTCTTGATCAGGTCCTGTTCGCCGGTCACCTCGGTACCGTCCAGGTGAACGAGTTTCAGGAAGCTGAACCGTAAGCTGCCCACCAGTAAGTCGTTTTTCCAGCCCGGATAGCGGTCACCGGTTACGAAGGCCATTCCGCTCGGCGCGATGCTCGGTACCCAGTAGTGCACCGGCTGCTCCATGCCTTCCATTCCCACTTCCTGGGTGATTTGGGTGCCGTCGTAGTTGATGCCGTAGGTGATGACCGGCCAGCCGTAATTCTTTCCCGCTTCGATAACGTTTACTTCGTCGCCCCCGCGCGGACCGTGCTCGTGCTCCCAGATTGCGCCCGTTTCGGGATGAACGGCCAGACCCTGGAGATTGCGGTGGCCGTAGGAATAGATCGCCTCCTTCGCGCCGGGAACACCGGCGAAGGGATTATCCTGCGGTATTGCCCCGTCGGCGGTGATGCGGTACACTTTGCCTCCGTCGCGGGTCGTATCCTGGGGATTTTCGTCGCGATTACCGCGGTCACCGATGGTAAAGTAAAGGTGTCCGTTCTCTGGACCCCAGACCATACGGCTTCCGTAGTGCTGCCCCTTATCGGTAGCGGGCCCACCGTCGTAGAGGGAGGTGAAGTTTTCCAGCCGGGTAGCGTCTTGGCTTAGCGTGCCGCGGCCCACGGAGGTAAAGCCCAGTTCACCGCCCTGTTCGGGGCGGCTATACGTCAGGTAGACGTAGCGGTTATTCTCGAAATCCTGGTCGAGCAGGACGTCCAGCAGCCCACCCTGGCCCGCGTCGCGTACTTCCGGGGCACCGGCGATCTCCGTATGGCCGTCGCCGTCGATCAGTAGAAACCGGCCGTCCTTGACGGTAGCCAATATACGCCCGTCGGGTAGCCAGGTGAAGCCCCAGATGATGTCTTCGAAGTCGAAAACCGTTTCCGATTCCACGCCGGCTGCGGTCAGCATCATCGGCTCTTCGCCGTCGGCTTCGCGGTCCGGAGCGGCGGGGGTCGTTTCTTCAGGGGTTGTCGCACCGGGATCGCAGGCGGCGAGGGTAGCGGTTAGCAGGAACAGGTAGAGGTAGCGCATGTAATTGGGATATGAAATAGCAAGCGGGGCCGCGGGTGTCATTGCACCCGCGGCCCCGCGCAAAATAACGTATGTCCGGAGAAAGGGTTACGGTTTCTTTACCGACTCGGTCTTGGCGAAGTCGCCGGCGCGCAGGAGCACCATTTTATCGACGTCGATGTACTTGCTGACGGCGGCGTTCACCTGCTCGGGGGTGAGGCTCATCATCTTTTCCTCCAACTCTTTGTCCCACTGCATGGTCCGGTCGAGGTACGCGTTGTCTTCCAGCTGCCCGGCCATGCTGTCGTCCTGAGCGCGGCTGACGGCGGCGTTCTGCTTCCAACCGCTTTTTGCGGCGGCGAGCTCTTCCTGGGTAAAGCCTTCGGTCCGCACTTTGTCGATCTCTTCCCGGAAGGCTTTTTCCAGGGCCTCGCGGTTCTCCGGATTGTAAATGGCGTAGGACAAGAAAACGCTGCGGTCGTCGATGGAGCTGGCACTGAACTGGCTGCCAACGCCGTAGCTCAGTCCGTCCTGCTGCCGGATACGCGTGGCCAGTCGGCTATTGAGGAAACCACCACCGAGCATGTAGTTGCCCAGCACCAGGGCCGGGTAGTCGGGATGAGCATCGTTGATCGGGAGGGTCTGGGTGGCCACGAACCAGGCGTTGGCCTTATCGGGCGTCTCGATTTTCACCATTTCCGGATCGACGGCGGCATAGCTGCGGGGAATGCGCTCGAAGGGCACGGGGCTGCTCCAGTCGCCGAAGTTACGGGTGAGGGCTTCCTTGACGGCCTCGACATCCAGGTCGCCACTGGCCGCAAAGGTGGTGTTGCCACCACCGAAGACCTCCTCGTAGAACGTCTTGACCTCCTCCACGGTCAGGCGCTTCAGTTGCTCCTGGCGCTCGTCGAAGGTGGGCACGTAGTAGGGGTGCCCCTCGGGGTAATCGTTGGTGCGGCGCTGCATCTCCTGGAAGACGATGGACTGGGGATCGCTGCGCTGCTCGTCGATGGAGGCCAGTTCTTCCTTCACCATCTTATCAAACTCAACCTGGGGGAAGGCGGGGTGGCGTGCCACTTCTCCGATCAGGTCGATCACCTCGGGGAGCCGTTCGTTTTCGGCTTCGATACTAAAGACCAGTACGCCGTCGCTTCCGTAGGCGTTGACCCGGGCTTTCAGTTCGTCGAGCTTGTCCTGGATTTCCTGCCGGCTGTACTTCTCCGAGCCCATCATCAGCATTTGGCCAACCTTAT
Organism: Neolewinella xylanilytica; assembly: GCF_002934605.1. Lineage (GTDB taxonomy): Bacteria > Bacteroidota > Bacteroidia > Chitinophagales > Saprospiraceae > Neolewinella > Neolewinella xylanilytica. The sequence continues at coordinate 1,848,978 of NZ_PTJC01000005.1, read as the reverse complement.
CGCCAGCCTCGGACCGCCCTTCCTGGACGGCAAGATTGCCAAAACGGAATACCAGTTGGGCGTTTACGCTGTTGCCGCGGGTTTCCTTGGGCAGGAGCATGTATTCGATGTTGTCATTCTCGCCCAGGGTACCGGTGACGGTACGGCTATCGATGTTGTCGTACGAGGGGTCGAATTCCTCCCCTTCGGCGATCGCCTCCCGCCCCGTGTAGCCTTCGGTCATGGCATTGAGGTCGTTGACTTCGGGGATTTCCGAGCGCTCGGGCTTTTCAACGGGATAAAAGCGGCCGATGGTGCGGTTCTCCGGCTTGAAGTACTTCTCCGCCACCCGGACGACGTCGGCTACGGTCACCTGCTCTACCCGGTCACGGTAAATGTAGCCTAGCCGCCAGTCACCCTGGGCGATATAAGCACTCATGAGGAGGCCCACGCGGTTGGCATCGCGCTGGTTGAGCTCGAAGTTTTTCAGGATACCGTCCTTGGCCCGCTTGACCTGCTCCTCAGTGGGCGGATTCTGCGCCAGGCTGTCGAGGGTGTTCTTCAGGGCGGTTTCCACGGCCGCGAGATCGTTTTCCTTCAGCACGTTGGCGTTGAAGAGGGCGAAGCCGGGTTCGGCAAGCGCGGGAGCAAAGCCCCACATGCTGCTGGCGTCTCCGTTCTCAACGAGCGCCTTGTACAGAATACCACCGGGCTCGTCGACCAGCGTATTGACCAGCACGGCCAGGGCGGGGTAATCGGGATGGGGCCCGGCCGGCAGGTGGTAGGCGGCCTGCACTACCTGTACGTCGCCCACCCGCTTGAGTTCCACGAAGCGCTCGCCGTCCTGGACGGGCTCGCGGGTGTAGGTCTCGTACAGTTCGCGGTCGGGACGGGGAATACTACCGAACTTCTCCTCGACCAATTCGAGGGTGCGTTCGGGGTCGAACTTACCGGCAACCACCAGGACGGCATTATCCGGTTGGTAATACTTTTTGTAAAAACCCTGCAGCCGCTCGATCGGTACGTTTTCGAGGTCTGCCTTGGAGCCGATGGTGGACTTACCGTAGTTGTGCCAGAGGTAAGCGGTGCTCAACACCCGCTCCATCAGCACGCCGGTGGGGTCGTTTTCGCCGCTCTCGTATTCATTACGGACTACCGTCATTTCGCTTTCGAGGTCATCGGCGGCGATGAAGGAATTGACCATCCGGTCGGCTTCCATGTCGAGTGCCCATTCCAGGTTTTCGTCCGAGGCGGAGAAGGTTTCGAAGTAATTGGTGCGGTCGTACCAGGTGGTGCCGTTCGGTCGGGCGCCGTGCTCGGTAAGCTCCTGGGGAATATTCGGGTGGTCGGGGGTCCCCTTGAAAACGAGGTGCTCCAGCAGGTGAGCCATACCGGTCTCGCCGTAGGCCTCGTGGCGGGAACCCACTTTGTAGGTCACGTTGACCGTGGTGGTAGGCACGGACTGATCCGGGAAGAGAAGTACCGTGAGGCCGTTATCGAGCTCGTATTCGGTCACCCCCTCCACGGAGGTTATCATTTTGGGTTCGCCACTCGCCTCCTGGGCGTGCAGCACCGTCAGCGGCAGCCCCAGGCAGAGGCAGACCAGGCTTAGGTAGGTAAAGTTGCGCATCGTAACAGTTTGGTTAGGCATTAAAGGACTGTAACAAAATAAGCAAGGCTGCACGGTAATAGACTAAATTCCGGAAATCTTATACCAATGGAAATGCAGGCGACACTATGATCTAAGTCCTACGGTCCGGCCTTAACGCGCACGCCCGTCCACGGTGGCGGGGCGATCCAGGATTTTACGGTGCCGCTGGCTCGCCCTGCGTCACCGAAACCGCCAGGAATTGAAACGGAATAGTTCCTGGGGCGCGCCGCCGCGAAACACGAAGTACAGGTCGTGTACCCCCCGGATCTCCTTTACTTCCGTACGGAGGGTCTGCCAATCCTCCCAGTCACCGAGGTAGGGTACCCGCAGCACCCCCAGGGAATCACCGTCCACCGCATCCAGCCGGATCTCCATGCTGCCACCGAGGTAGCGGCTGGACACGGCGGCCTCGAACGCCCCGGATCCTCCCCCGCCGAAGTCGACGTTGCGCACGCTCAGGTAGTCGCCGTCGTGGATGCCGCCGACGTAAACCCCTGCGGAATCGCCGTCGGCCACGGTGAGGCCCTCCGACCAGGCTATCGTTTCCGCCTCGGTGCGTCGATAGGGGTCCAACCTGGCTACCGCTTCGGTCACGCCCCGCCGCGTCTTCGGAATGGGGGGAATGGAGCCGTCAGCCCGGTAGCTAAAGGGTTCGATGCATACCGCCCGGTGGAAGTCACCCCCGCCGGGCAGTTCACCGGTATGGTAGAAGAGGTAGGAGTGCCCCCGAAACTCGATGATCGCCGGGTGATTCGATCCGCTGCTGCCGGTGCGGTCCATCAGCTTACCGCCGTAGCGCCACGGCCCTTCGGGTTCGGCGGCCACGGCGTAGTGCAGCGACTCGTTCGGGTCCGAGGCATAGATGAGGTAAAAGCGATTTCCGTGCCGGTACACCCAGGGCGCCTCTTCAAAATCGGGGCCGAAGATTTGGGGATCGTGAATGTCGAGCGCGGTAATCTCACCAGCCAAGGAAACCATATCGTCGTTGAGCCGGGCCCGGTAGCAGGCATTGTTGCCCCAGTAGAGGTAAGCCTGTCCCTCCTCAACGAAAACCGTTGGGTCGAGATCATCCCAGGCATGCTCGCCGAAGGTGGTCATATCGTTGGTGACCAATGCTTCCCCGAGCGCATCCCGAAACGGGCCGTAGGGACTATCGGCCACCGCCACGCCCACACTGACGCCGGGATGGTCCCGGTTAAGGGTGGAGACGTAGAAGTACCATTTTCCGTTGCGCTCGATGCACTGGGCGGCACTGGCATCCCCGGCCGACCAAGCAAAATCGCTCGTCTTCAGTGGGGCGGGATGGGCCGTCCAGTTCACCATGTCCACGCTAGTGAACAACCGGTACTCCCGCATCAGGAATTTATCCTCCGGCGCGTCCGGCTCGTCGTGGCCCACGTACAGGAACACGGTATCCCGGTATACTACCGGCGCGGGATCCGCCGTATACAGTACCTGAATAGCGGGATTCTGCGCCGCGACTACCGTCGTACCGAACAGCCACGCACCGAAGGTGGTCAACAAGAATTTGATCATACCCAATACTTTCCCGGTTCACCAATAACCCGGCCTCGTGTCGGCCGGAGCGCGCCCCCCCCCTGCCCCTCCAGCGGCGGATAAGCCTTGCTTCAGCCGTAATATGAAAGACGGCACGGTGGAGCCCCGCACGCCGGCTAAAGTAGGAATACCGGAATAATCGCAGGGGCACAAACCCACGGGAAGCCTCCTCTATAGAAAAACCGGTTAAGCGACCAACGGCGGCTTCTCGCGTCCCGTCTTACCGGCAACGACACTATGCATAACTTCCCCCACCGGGGCCTGCGGGAGTCCGGACGCGTGGCTTCCGTGGGCACTGGTTTTGCGAGCTAGGGCACGACCGCTACCTTTAGTGCATGCTTACGGTCACCCAGCGGCGGCGCTTCCTCCGTGTCCTGCCCTTCGGCGGGATCTGGCTGTCCTCCTCGTTGGTCTTCCTATTGATCGAATGGACTACCGCGGGCGGGCGCTTTCCGGACACGGACACCGCTATTCTGCCCGACTTCCGGATTCTTGTTTTTGCCCTCGCCGCAATGATCGTAATCGGCCTCTCGGTCGGCTACGTGGAACTCTACTTCCTCAACCGCCGGTTCAGCCACGTGCCGTTCTTGCGCAAGGCGCTGTACAAATTACTTGTCTACCTCCTGTTCATTCACCTGGTGGTGCTGACCACCTTTCCCCTGGCGGCAGCGATGGAGCAAGGCACCGGCGTACTGGACCCCGCGGTTTGGTCTAAACTCGGCCGCTACCTGGTCAGCCTCACCCATTTGAGTACCGCCCTGCAGCTTTCCGTCACCATCGGGCTGTCGATCGTTTACGCCCAGGTCAGCGAGCTGATCGGGCATACCACCCTACTCAGCTATCTGGCTGGCACCTACCACCAACCCATTCGGGAAGAGCGGATTTTCCTGTTTCTGGACATGCGCTCCTCCACCACCCTAACGGAACGGCTCGGTCACCGCCGCTACTTCAACCTGCTACGCGCTTATTACGCCGACCTGTCCGCGGCCATCGACCGCCACGGCGGCGAGATTTACCAGTACGTAGGCGACGAAGTGATTGTGACCTGGACGCTCCCCGAGGGGCTGCGTAACAACAATTGCCTGCGGTGCTTTTTCGCCATGCAGAGCGAACTATGGCAGCGGACAGACCGCTACGAAACGGAATTCGGACTGGTCCCGGAATTCAAAGCCGGCCTGCACTTCGGCCCCGTGACCGCCGGCGAAGTGGGCGTGATAAAGAAGCACATCACCTTTACCGGCGACGTCCTCAACGCCACGGCCCGCATCCAGTCCCTCTGCAACACCTACCAGGTCGACCTACTGGTATCCTTCAATCTCCTCGAACGCCTTCCCCTCGGCGAACAGTACTCCCTCCGCCACGTCGGTACGCCCCCCCTCCGCGGCCGTTCCGAACCCCTGCGCCTTTACACCGTCACCACGGGCGATCCGAAGCCGAAAATGATCAGCTAACCCAACTACCGCCCGACCCACTTCAGCGCCCCAAAGAATATCCAGCTACTAGCCCGGATGGCGAAGCCAGCCAACTACCCGACTACCCGACTACCCGACTAACAGACTACCCGACTAACAGACTACCCGACTAATAAGCCCGTTCCCCACTTCCCTCCATATAGTTCACAAAGGCCCGGTTCACCACGCGGAAGCCTCCCGGCGTAGGATAGTTTCCGCTGAAGTACCAGTCGCCGTTATTTTCGGGGCAGGCCTTGCGGAGATCCTCGATGGTCTGGTAGATCACGTCCACCTTCGGCTTGGTACTCTTCGGAGTCATGATCTGGGCGATCTTCTTGGAGACGTCCTCGTATTTGAACTGGTCGTAAAGTTCCTTGACCACGTTCTTCTGCTTGTTGTCCGGCTTCTTCAGCTCGGCGACGGCCTTTTTATAGACTTGCTTCATGACCTTTTTCTTCCCCTTCTCCTCCAGCAGGGCTTCCATCGCCTTGAAGGCCACGAATTCGCCCATCTTGGACATATCGATGCCGTAGCAATCCGGGTAGCGGATCTGCGGGGCACTGGAGACGATGATGATCCGCCTGGGCTTCAGCCGGCTCACGATCTTGATGATGGAGTCGCGCATGGTGGTACCGCGCACGATGCTGTCGTCGAGCAGCACCAGGGTATCGACGTGGTCGCGTACGATGCCGTAGGTGACGTCGTAGACGTGGCTGACCATATCGTCGCGACTGGAGGTATCCGCAATGAAGGTGCGCGTCTTACCGTCCTTGACCACGATCTTCTCGTTGCGCACCTGGGTTTTGAGCACCTTGCCGAAGCCGTCTTTCCCCTTCTTTTCCCGCTGCTTCATCTCCTTCTTCCGCCAGTGGCGCAGCTCGTCTTCCAGCCCCTCGATCATGCCGTAGAAGGCGGTTTCGGCGGTGTTGGGTACGTAGCTGAAGACGGTGTTATCGAAGTCGTACTTCACGGCCTTGGCGATCGACTTCGCCAGGCGGCGGCCCAGCTCTTTGCGTTCCAGGTAGATGTCGCGGTCGTTGCCCCGGCTGAAGTAGATGCGCTCGAAGGAGCAGGCCGCGCGGGGCAGCTGCTTCGTGAAAGGCTCCATCGAGGTCTTGCCACTCTTCTTGATGATGAGGGCGTGGCCGGGTTCCACTTCGCGGATGATCTCGAAGGGTACGTTGAAGACGGTCTGCAGCGCCGGCCGTTCGGAGGCTACGGCCACGAACTCGTCGTCTTCGAAGTAAAAGGCCGGCCGGATGCCCGCCGGGTCGCGCATCACGAAGGCGTCGCCGTGGCCGATCATGCCGCCCATCACGTAGCCGCCGTCGAATTTCTTGCTGGCCCGCTTCAGCAGCCGCTGCACGTCCAGTTCCTCGGCGATGATGTCGTTGATCTCGATGTTGGTGTGGCCGTCGGGCTTGTGCCAGGTGTGGATGCGCTGTACCTCGTCGTCGAGGAAGTGGCCGATCTTCTCCAGTACGGTGACCGTGTCCGACTTCTCCTTCGGGTACTGGCCGAGGTCCACCAGCTCCTGGAAGAGCTCGTTGACGTTCGTCAGGTTGAAGTTACCGGCGATGATCAGGCAGCGGGTTTTCCAGTTACTCTGCCGCAGGAAGGGGTGGCAGGTTTCGATGGCGTTGGTGGAGTGGGTGCCGTAGCGCAGGTGCCCCATCATCACCTCACCGGTGTAGGGCAGGTTTTCCTTCAGCCACTTGGAATCGGCCATTTGTTTGGGCGTCAACTCGTCGAAGCGGCGGTAGACCCCCTGCCAGAGGTCGTCCAGGTAGTTGGAGGCGTTGCTGCGCTTGCGGCTGATGAATTTCTTGCCGGGCGGGTGGTCCAGCTTGATGGTGGCCATGCCGGCGCCGTCCTGGCCGCGGTTACGCATTTTGCGCATCAGCAGCTGTAGGCACTTCAAGCCGTGCAGGGGCGTACCGTACTTTTTATGGTAGTAATCGAGGGGCTTCTTGAGCCGGATCATCGCAAGACCGCACTCGTGGTGGATGGCTTCACTCATATCGGGGCACCCGTTTTGCGGGAGGGGCAAAGGTACGATGTTTTTACGGCGGAGCGCGGGGGAAGCGCGGGTTGCGCGAAGGCTGACCAATGGCGGTATGTATTCCGGTTGCCGGCAAACCATTCCACGGGTAGTAGCAAGGAGAGGGGGGATAGGATAAAGCAACTCCCTCGATCAACATGAGGCATCCGCCGTCGTAGCGAATGCTGGTTTCAAGCCCTTGCACAACCGGTTTGCCCCACCGAAATTACGCCCTTCCGCGTAAAAGGTATCAACTAATTCCCCGTCGGGTGCTAATTTGGGTACAATCCGATTTCGGTGGTATGCGCTACGCACCGGCGGAAGGAATTGCGGAAGACGTTGGCTTCGGCCAAGCAACGCGATCCGCACACCTTTTACCCTGACGTACTTGATTTTCCCTTTCCGGTGGTGAAGGGCCGCTTTGTGTCCGCCACTTCCGCTTTACTCGCTCCTGGTCTTTGCAAACACTATCAATCATGCCACTACCTACTACTTCCGTTTCCCGCTTCTTTTTAACCGGACGCATCGGCCACCGCACCCCGCCCCGTTGGATAGCCGCCTGGCTGCTGCTGGCCTTCCTGCTTCCCGCGCCCGGCGCCACCCAGGAGTTTTATCAGACAGCTAAACTGCTTGCCTCCGATCGTGCCGTCGGTGATCGTTTCGGCAGCAGCGTAGAAATGTCCGGGAACCTCGCCGTCGTCGGGGCTCCCGGACACGACAACACGGGATCTACACCAAATGCCGGCTCAGCATACCTGTTTGCTAGGGATTCCGGAAGTGCGAACCAATGGAAACAAATTGCTGAGCTCAACGCCTCGGACGGTCAGGCGGAAACCTACTTCGGCTACAGCGTAGCCGTAAGTGATGATCTGGTTGTTGTGGGTGCGCCCGGTGGAAATACGAGAGGAAGCATTCCGGGTGCCGCCTATGTTTTCGCTCGCATTTCTGGAGGTTCAAGCCAGTGGGAACAGATCGCTAAACTGCCCTCCCCTTATGGTTCGGCCGGTGACGGATTTGGCCATAGCGTAGCGACCAATGGTGAACTGGTCATCGTGGGAGCATTTAGTGACGCTACCGACGGGCCTGGAATCGGAGCAGCCTACGTTTTTTCCCGCAATGGTGGAGGTACGGATCAGTGGGGGCAGATCGTCAAACTTTCCGCCTCGAACCCGGCAGATTATGACAACTTTGGCAGAGACGTAGCCATCAGCGGCGACACGGTGATCGTCGGGGCGCTAAACAATAGTGATGAAGGACTTCAGGCGGGTTTCGCCAGCATATTTTCCAGAAACACCGGCGGGGCTGACCAGTGGGGGCAGATTGCCAGACTAACTGCCCCCAACCCTGTATACCCCAATTATTTTGGCCGGAGAGTATCCATCAGCGGTGATCGGGCCATCGTCTCGGATGAATGGGACGACGAAAGGGGATCGGATACGGGCGCGGCCTACATTTTTGGCCGGGATGTGGGCGGGCCCAACCGTTGGGGACAAGTGGCCAAACTCATTCCCGAGGTGGGGTCGACCAGCGCCGGATTTGGCTATGACGTGGCCATAGGCGACAGCCTGGCCATCGTAGCGGCGCCATTTGATGATGAGAAAGGTCCCTATTCCGGATCAGCCTATACCTTTTCCCAAAATGTCGGTGGGACGGACCAGTGGGGATTCGTCAATAAACTAGTTGCCATGGATGGATCGGCCGAACAGTACTTTGCTTCGAGCGTCGCAGCAAGTGACAACCTAGCCTTCATCGGAGCGACGAGGGCTGAAAGTCGGACTTTGCGTTCCGGAGCAGCCTATATTTTCGCCAACCAGGCGGACTGCTCCCTCTCGCTCTCCTCGCCTACCGTGGTTGCGGAAAGCTGTCCGGCAGCCTCCGACGGTTCCATCGTGGTACAGGCAACGGGTTCTTCCGGGGAGGACCTGGTGTATACGCTTACCGGACAGGTTGCCCGCACCACCACCACCGGCACCTTTACTGGCTTGCCCGCGGGCAACTACCGGGTGACGGTATCCGGAGGTGGCTGTACCGCGACCTCGGAATGGATTTCGGTCCGCGGCGGAGACCATACGTCCCCGTCGGCCGTAGCGCGGGACATTACGGTTCAACTGAACAGGAGCGGCACGGTCACCATCACCGCCGCCGACCTCGACAACGGCTCCACCGACGCCTGCGGTATCGCCCAGCTATCCATTAATCGGGACAGCTTTAGCTGCACGGATTTAGGGCAAAATACCGTCGTGCTCACCGTTACCGACGTAGCGGGGAATCAGGCGACCACTTCCGCCACGGTAACCGTTGTCGCCCATCCCGATCAAGTGGACACCAACGGAGACGAGATCATCGATGCCTGCGAAGGATACCCGCTGGGCGAATCGGACTTGTGGCTGGAAGCCGAATGCGCAACCATCGGCCGGGAATGGAGCAGGATCAGCATACCGGGTTCCTTTCCCGATATGGCCGTATTTCTTTCGGGCAACAATTCCCTCACCCGCCCCCCCTTCGACGTTCCGGACAATCAGGTGAGCTTCACCCTTTATAACGTTCAGGTGGGCAGCTATAAGCTGTTCGCCCGCGTACTGGCGGCCAATCGCGATAGCGACAGCTACTGGGTACGGGTCAACGGCGGTGACTGGTACGCCTGGAACCGGGATATCGAACGCGGCTCCACCTACAACTGGAACCGCATGCCCGTCACCGTCGACCTGCGGGCGGGCACGAACCTGATCGACTTCGCCTACCGGGAAAGCAATACCTTCCTCGACAAAATTTACCTCACCCGGGGGGAAACCACGCCCGTCGGACCGGGTGAACCGGGCGAAAATTGTGCCGGCCCGGAGAACCTTCCCCCCATCGCCGCCGTCCACCAAACCCATTACGAGGGCGTCGCGCCCTTCACCGTAACGCTCGACGGCAGCCTCTCTTACGACCCGGAGGGCGGTCCGCTGACCTACGCATGGACCTACGACGAAAACACCCAAAGCGGCGTGACCTTCCAGGAGACGTTCCCCCCGGGCACCTACCCCATCCTCCTCACCGTAACGGATAATAACGGTTCCATCGATATCGTCCGGGTAATAGTAGCGGTCACCGCGCCGACCGCGGATTCCGATAACGACGGAGTCCTCGACGGGGAGGACAATTGTCCCTACACTTATAATCCAACCCAAACGGATGCGGACGGAGACGGCATCGGCGATGCCTGCGCCGACGATCTTTCCGGAAATACCAGCTACTGGTTGGAGGCGGAATGCGCGATGGTGGGGGATAACTGGGTCGTGGTCAACGACCCGACCGTTTCCCGCGACCAATTCGTCTACGCCCCGGGCCAAAACGCCCTGGATAACCCACCCGGCGACCCGGCGGCCAATTTCCTGCGGTTCACCATCGACGACGCCGAAGCCGGTCGTTTCCGCCTCTACACCCGTTCCCGCGCCCGCGGCCCCGACCGTGACAGCTACTGGGTGCGCCTCAACGGGGGTACCTGGTACCGGCTTTCCGGCCTGCGGCGGGGAGCGGCCTTCACCTGGAACTTCTTTCGTACCGCCCTCTACCTGCAATCGGGTACCAACGTACTCGATATCGCCTTTCGGGAGGGGGATACGGAGTTGGATAAAATCCATCTGACAAAACTGGGGGGAACGCCCAACGGACTGGGCGGCCAGGCCACCAACTGCGACCAATCTTCCCCGCCCCTGGCGAAGTCCCACCCCACCCCGCCCGCTTTCCAACCGGCGGCCGCATCCCACGAAGCCTTAGTTTACCCGGTGCCCGCCCGGGAAGCCGTGACCCTGCAACTGACCAGCCCCTACACCGGGGAGGTGTCCGTTTCTATCTACGACGTGAACGGACGCCGGGTGAGCAGCAGAAACCTGCAGAAAGTAGCGGACGTCCATACCGAGCAATTCGAACTAGGTACGCTTCCGGCGGGGATGTACCGCCTGACCGTACGGGAAGGAACGGAGGTGACGGTGAGCACCTTCGTGAAACTGTGATAATCCACTCCGTTCGGGGCGAATGCTTCGTGGTACGGAAGCGGTGGGCTGTCTGGGCGGCGCCGCGCGGGTGAAAGGTCCGCCGCCCAATGATTAACTTTATTCTCGAACGACGATCATTCGCTGCATGGCAGGCCCGGACAAGAACAAGACCTTCCCGCTGGAACACTACGACCGGCTCTGCTTCCTGAAGCACGTCGTCAAAAACCCGAATATTATCGTCGGCGACTATACCTACTACGACGACTTCGAGAACGTGGAAAACTTCGAGAAGAACGTCAAGTACCTCTTCGACTTCACCGGCGATAAGCTCATCATCGGCAAGTTCTGCATGATCGCCTCGGACGTGAAATTCATCATGAACGGGGCGAACCACCTTACGAAAAGCCTGTCGACCTACCCCTTCGCCATCTTCGGTAACGGCTGGGAGCACGCCATGGAGGGGAAGACCTATCCGCAGAAGGGCAACCTGGTGATCGGCAACGACGTGTGGATCGGCTATAATGCCACCATCATGGCGGGGGTGACCGTGGGCGACGGGGCGATCATAGCCACGAATTCTACCGTTATCAAGGACGTAGCCCCCTACTCCGTCGTAGGAGGCAACCCGGCGCGGGAGATCAAAAAGCGGTTCGACGAGACAACGATCGACAAACTTCTGGAACTGCGGTGGTGGGACTGGAGCGTCGACAAGATCACCGCAAACTTGCAAGCCCTGACGGGTGGCGATGTAGATAAGCTCCAATTGAAGGTTCCCGCCGGGTAATGCAACCGATCCACCGCAACGCCCTACCTACCGCCCTCCGGCCCCACCGCTGCTTAATGCCGACGGTTGCGATAGTAATACATCGTAGCAACTAGGACGAGCACGATAAGCTGACCGGCCATTAACCCTAGCCAAAAGGGGGTTAATGCATAGAAATTGAAGTATCCCAGCACTAGCATCATTACTGCGAGACCCGACATAACACAATTAAACCGGAAGATGCTCCCGAAAGAATTTGACACCATACGCCAATAAAAATAGCATACCTACGCGGTTCTCGACTCGTAGCCGGGTTGCCGCGGATGGAGACAATTTATCCTCTCCGCCACGGGAGCTCGGCCCACGCACGGAATGCAAACACCAACCCCGCAACGAATCCTGATCATTGGCTCCGGCGGAGCCGGAAAATCAACCCTCGCCGGACAGCTACACGCCCTCACCGGGATCGAGGTGATCCACCTGGATCAGCATTACTGGCAACCGGATTGGGTAGAAACCGAAAAGCGGGAATGGGAAGAGAAAGTAGCCGCACTAGCCGCCCGCGATAGTTGGATCATGGATGGCAACTACGGCGGCACGCTGGACCTGCGAATCGAGCGGGCCGATACGGTGATCTTCCTGGACCGGAGCCGCTGGCGGTGCCTCTATCGGGTGATGAAGCGACTGGCCATAAGCTACGGCCGCACCCGCGCGGATATGGCGGCGGGCTGCCGGGAACGCTTCGACTGGGCGTTCGTAACGTACGTGTACGGCTATACCAGGACGCGAAGGCCGGCTATCTTGTCAAAACTGGAGGGAATCCACCCCCAGAAAACAGTGGTCCGCCTGCGAAGCGACCGGGAGGTAAGCACCTATCTCGCTGCCGTGAAAAACGCGATCCTGGCGATCGGTCCGGGTGGAGGAGCACCGAATAGGAAGACCGAACTGGAATAGGGTTAGCGACCACGCGCGCTTGGGGCGCAGCAGACCGGTCACCAAATTCCAAGGTCGAGACCCTCCGGGTCGAAAGGCTATACGGGAAGTCTCGGGGAGTAGCCAACCGATCGACAAAGTCCCAGGCTGAGACCCTCCGGGTCGAAGGGCCAGGCGGGAAGTCTCGGGTCAGAGACCGCACGACCCTGGAATACCGGGACTATTCAGCTGAATACAAGGTGGATGAGTTCCGGGTCGAAAGGCTATACACAGGAGCCTCGGAAAGTAGCCGACCAATTACACTAACCCTACCTCAATCGCAAGCTATTCCAGTTCCTCGAGCAAGAAGGCGTACATATCGGCTTTGCGCGCGATCTCCCCGTCGACACTGTCGTCTCCATAATGACCGGCATCCGCTTCCGTTCGCAGGAGGATGGGGTTGGTCTGACCGGGGTTCTGCTGCAACCTGGCGGCAAACTTGTAGGATTGAAACGGCGGCACCCGATCGTCGTTGCGGGCCGTGACCACTAGGGTTGTCGGATAGTTCACGCCGGGGCGTATCCGGTGATACGGGGAATAACTAAGTAAAACGGAGCGGTCGAGTGAATCCGCCATTGTTCCGAACTCGTCCGTGTGGAACACGCCGACCGTATGATGTTCGAAGATCGACAGGTCGTATACCCCCACTTCGGATACGGCAGCCCCGAAGAGATCGGGACGACTGACCAGCGCGGCTCCTACCACCAGCCCTCCGTGCGAGGCACCCGTAATTCCCAGGTGGCGGGCGCTGGTGTAGCCTTCCCCGATCAGGTACTCGGCCGCAGCGATGAAGTCTCGGACGGTCTGAGGTTTGTTTCTCCCGCGCCCCGCCGCCGCCCATTGCTGCCCCAGCGTTCCTTCGCCCCGGACGTGGGCGTAGGCAAACACGCCGCCACGCTCCAGGAGGTAAACGATGCCTTCGTCGAAATTCGGTTGATGGACGGCTCCGAATCCACCGTAGGTCTTTAACAGCGTAGGGTGGGTACCATCCAGTGGCAGGCCTTTCTTCATGACGATGGTGATCGGGATCAGGGTGCCATCCGAGGAAGGGTAGCGAAGCTGTCGCATCGTGTAGTCCCCGATGTCGAAGGTTGCGGAGGTCTTTTCCGTTAGTTCGACGGCGTAGGTTCGGAGATCCAGTCGGTTGACGATCGGGGGCGTGTAGTAGTTGGCGTAGGCGAAGATGCACTCCTCGCGGTTCCCCCGGTCCGAAAAGCCATAAACGCTGTAGCCCTCCTGGATAGCGATACGGTGGGCCGGTTCCCCTGCGGTGGTGTAGATCACGATCGTATTGGTGAGAAAGTCGCGGTACTTGGCGACCAGTTTTCCGCCAATTAAGCGGCACCAGTCAAGGTGTCCTTCCTGGACCGGTGGCACCAGTACTTTCCAGACGGTTGGATTCTGCAAGGTGAAGTAACTGATTGCATTGTTCGCCTTAGGGTGGTTGCTGGTAAAGTAGACCGTATCGCCCCGGTTTCCGACGATGTCCATAGCGTATTCCATACGGGGAAGCAGGGGCCGCAGCTTACGCCCGGAGGTCCGCAAATCGAGGTAGTACAAGTTATTCACCCGGTTATCGATCGTTTCGCGCACGAGTAGGAGTTCCGACGTTCTGGTGCCTGCAATGTCCAGTTCGACGAGGCTTTTGCTTGCGCGCTGGAAGATCGGGATGTCGTCCTGCTGGTCGGTGCCAAGGCGGTGAAAGTACAGGGTCGGATTTCCCTCTCCGGAGAACTGGCCCGCACGGGGAAACCGGAGGTAGTACAGTCCGTCATCCGCCCAAACCACGGTGGAGAATTTGATGTCGACCAGGTGATCCGACAGCATGCCCGCACCGCGAAGCTTGACGATCCGCAACTCCCGCCAGTCGCTACCATTGCGCCCGAATAGGACGGCGAGGTGGGCACCGTCCGGCGATTCTCGGTAATCGTAGAAGGTGATTCGGTCGGTTTCGGAAATGTCAGTGGGAGAAAGCAGCCGTTGTCCCGGGTGGTCGATTTCCGTCTGAATGTACAAAGCGGGGGACTGCCCGAGCCGCTGGTACATCAAGCGATAGTAATGCCGGCCCTCCTGACGGGGAAACCGGAAGTGTACGTTTGAATACCGGTTGATCTCACTGTAGCCCCGTTGGTTCCGCACGGCTCGCTGCAGATACGTTTCGGTCAGGTCGTTCTGATTGTCTACCCACCGATCGACGTCCCGCGAATCCACGTTTTCCAACCAACCGTTGGCATCACCGCTGTGCTGAGCGGAAAGCGGCCATAGGACGAAGCACGACAGGACAAACACCACGTAGCGGGCAGCTACCGGGCCAAAAGGAACGAGATCAACAATCAAAGTAAAGGGATAGACAGGGTGATAAGTGGAATGCCCTAAAAACGCAGCCTACCCAACAAAATTCTGGAAAACATAATTTTGGGATACAATCCTGCTACCGGGCTCAACTAGTGGTGGATGGAAAAGCACCGTTCTATTCCGGATACTTTTCCGTTTTCAGTGGATGCAGGCGAAGGGACCAGCCCCGGTTCCCGATCTGTGGTTGGGGCACTGCGGGTGGAGAAGACCTAGATCGGGTCGAAGGGCTAACCACAGCAGCCTCGAGAAAAAGCCAACCGGCCACCAAAGTCCAAGGTCGAGACCCTCCGGGTAGAAAGGCTACACGAAATAGTCTCGGGTCGGAGACCACTCGACCTTGGAATATCGCGTCCATTTAGTTGAGTAAAAGGTTGAGGCGTTCCGGTCGAAGGGCTAAATGTGGGATCCTCGGGGAGCAGCTGACCGATCGCCAAAGTCCAGGATGACCACAGTTTTGAAAGCAGCGTTCCACCCGCGCCCCGGCGCCAAAAAACTACGCCTTGCGCAGGTAGTGGCTCGCCAGGCTAAAGACCAGCAGGGCCAGGAAAATGTAGAAAAGGATCTTGGCGATCTCGGCGAAGACCACGACAATTCCGGCGAAGCCGAGAACGGCCATGACGAGGGCGAGAACGAAGAAGATGAGGGCGTAGCGCAGCATGGCGGGACAGGTTTAGCGACATCCCGGGCTTATTGCCCCGAATACTGGCTACAACCGGGTCGGCGGGCAGAGGTTGGGCGGACGGGGAGATAATAAACTCATCCGACGGGGCCTCGGTGCCGGTGGGGAAACCGTTCTGATGGTACACCTCCCCGCACCCCATGCGTCTGCTTGCTTCGCTGCTCCTACTCGTTTTTTCCGCAACGGGCTTCGCCCAGCGATCTTCCGTGGACGTCGCGGGAGGGGTGCACTACTCCTACCGCACGCTTTCGACGGATCAGGATGACGGCAACGTTGCGAATCCGAACGAACAGGAAAACGGGATCCTGACCGGCCACCTAGGTATCCACTACCGGCGGCAATTGGCGGAGCGGCTCTTCCTGCGTTTCGGCGTACGCCTATCGGCACTGGGGTACGCTTCCCACCACTCCGGATTGCGCTGGGGTAGCCAACACGACGGGGCGGTGGGCTATGATCCGGCTTTGGATCCGACCTTGCCCGCAAGCCTGGCGGCACGAAAGGACCTGTTCTTCCTGGAATTGCCGCTGCTCGTACACCGCACCTTCGGCGGCGGCCGGTGGATACCCTTCCTGGAGGCGGGCTTGCTGCCCGGTGCTTACCTGACCACGAGAAGCCGCCTCTCCGACCCGTCCCGGGAGGAGGTCTTCTATTTCGACGAGCGCCAGGGAGGGGTACATCGCTTTCACCTGGGAGCCGCCTTTGCCGTCGGCACCGACTGCGTGCTATCCGATCGGTACCGCCTCTTCGTGCAATCCAACCTGCGCTACCAGCTGAGCCCGGTGGCGGACGGTCCGGTACGGGAGCGGCTGTACGCCGGAGGAGTGTCTCTGGGACTGCGTCGCACCTTCCCGTAACGCTACCCGGCGGACGGGGCACGGATAAACCTGCATCTGCTTAAACAATAATCGGACACTGCCATTAGGCCGGGGCACCGCCGGAACGCGAACGCCGCCCTGGTGCGCCCAGTGATCACCTTTTCTACCAAGCATAACCAGGATTTACCATGCAGACACTCGCCAACACCGACAACCTGGCCCAGTGCCCCTTCCGCGGCAACCGCGTAGGCGGCGCCATCGGCACCCACCCCCAGGTAAACGACTGGTGGCCCAACCGCCTACCGGTCGAAGCACTACACCGGGAATCCCCGCTGGCCAATCCGCTCAGCGACGAAGACTACAAAGCCGCCTTTCTCAGCATCGACTTCCCGCAACTTAAGCAGGACATCAAGAAAATGCTGACCACCTCCCAGGAATGGTGGCCCGCCGACTACGGCAACTACGGCCCCCAGGTGATCCGCACCGCCTGGCACTCCGCGGGTACTTACCGGATCGCCGACGGACGCGGCGGCGCGGCCCAGGCCATGCAACGCTTCGCCCCCATCAACAGCTGGTGGGACAACGGCAACACCGACAAGACCCGCCGCCTGCTCTGGCCGATCAAGCAGCAGTATGGCGCCAAGCTCAGCTGGGCCGACCTGATCATCCTGGCCGGCAACTGCGCCCTGGAAATCATGAACTTCCCCACCTTCGGCTACGGCGGCGGTCGGCGCGATGCCTGGGAGCCCGACATGAGCACCTACTGGGGCCCCGAATTCTGGGAGGGCAAGCCCTACGACCAGAATATGGCCGGCCAAACCCGCCCCGGCCAGCCCGAGGAGATGGTCAACCGCGGCCTCCGCTGGATGGGTGGCGTAAAGGAAGAACTCCACGACCTGGAAGCTCCCCTGGCGGCCACCCACCAATCGCTGATCTACGTCAACCCCGAAGGACCGGACGGCAATATGGACCCCCTGGATTCGGCCCGCGACATCCGCGAGTCCTTTAAACGCATGGCCATGAACGACGAGGAAACCGTCGCCCTGGTCGCCGGCGGCCACGCCTTCGGTAAGAGTCACGGCATGGTGAACCCCGAGAAGATCGGCGCGGCCCCGGAAGCCGCCCCCCTCCAGGCGCAGGGCTTCGGCTGGCATAACCCCGTCGGGAACGGCAACGGCAAGGACACCATGACCAACGGCATCGAGGGTTCCTGGACGCCTAATCCGACCACCTGGGACAACACCTACCTACAGAACCTGCTCGGACTGGAATGGAAGCAGACCAAGAGTCCCGCCGGTGCCGGCCAGTGGACGCCCGTGGACCCCAACGCCCCCAAGACGCCGGACGCCCACGTCGAGGGGCAAATGAACAACCTGATGATGATGACCTCGGACATCGCCCTGAAGGAGGACCCCGCATACCGGAAGGTCTGCGAGAAGTTCCTCAACGACTTTGACTACTTCACCGAAGCCTTCTCCAAGGCCTGGTACAAGCTGACCCACCGCGACATGGGCCCCAAGGACCGCTACCTCGGTCAGGAAGTAGCCGAAGAAGACCTGATGTGGCAGGACCCCGTGCCCAAGCTGGACCACGAGCCGATCGGCGCCTCCGAGATCGCCAGCCTGAAGCGGCGTATCCTGGATAGCGGCCTGAGCGTACCGGCTTTAGTATCGGCCGCCTGGTCGGCCGCCAGCATCTACCGCGACAGCGACAAGCGCGGCGGAGCGAACGGCGCCCGGATTGCCCTGGAGCCCCAGAACGGCTGGGAACTCAACCGGCCGGAGGAGCTAAACAAAGTACTGGGCACCCTACGGGGAATCTGTAGCGACTTCAACAGCGGACAATCGGGCAATATGCAAGTGACCCTGGCGGACCTGGTCGTGCTCGGTGGCTGCGCCGCCGTGGAGCAGGCCGCCCGCGACGGCGGCGTGGAGATCGAGGTACCCTTCACCCCCGGACGGATGGACACCACCCAGGAGCTGACCGACGAGGAAAGCTTCGACTGGCTGAAACCCGTATCCGACGGCTTTAAGAACTACCACAACGATACCGTCGGCTACCGGGTGCAGCCCGAGCGGATCTTCCTGGATCGCGCCCAGTTGCTGACCCTTTCGGCACCGGAATGGGTGGCCCTGACGGGCGGACTGCGGGTACTGGACCAGAACTGGGACTACTCCAGGCACGGCGTCTTCACCGACCGGCCGGGACAACTAACGAACGACTTCTTCCGTACCCTCACCAGCATGGACTATAAGTGGGAACCTACGGACAGCCGGGAGATGACCTTCCAAATCATCAACCGCAAAACCGGGGAAACCACCTATACCGCTACCCGCTACGACCTGGTGTTCGGTTCCAACGCCCAGCTGCGGAACATCGCGGAAGTGTACGGAGCCGACGACGGCCACGAGCGCCTGGTGAAGGACTTCGTCGCCGCCTGGGATAAGGTGATGATGCTGGATCGCTACGACGTGAAGGATAGCTGATTGTCTGCTTTACGGAACCGCCGAAGGGCCGCCATGCTTCGTCGTGGCGGCCCTTTTTGTTGTCGGAAAGGGTGATTTCCGACGGAAGCAGGGGATAAGGAATTTGATGTTGCTTCCGTTGATAGGAAGTAGGTACGTTCACTTTAGCCATCCGTTATGAAATCGACCGCCTATTTACTCCAAGCCTGCCTGGTCGTCCTGTGGTGGCTCGGGATGGCGATTAATCATGCTCTCTACTGGGCTTTTCAGTTCGACGGTATCGGATCGACGGCCTTCCTGGCTTTCTTTCTGCCGGACGTAGGGGTG
Source organism: Neolewinella xylanilytica (assembly GCF_002934605.1). Lineage (GTDB taxonomy): Bacteria > Bacteroidota > Bacteroidia > Chitinophagales > Saprospiraceae > Neolewinella > Neolewinella xylanilytica. The sequence continues at coordinate 1,829,946 of NZ_PTJC01000005.1, read as the reverse complement.
ATCGTGCTGTGTTCCGTGCTGCGCGCGTATACGGCTCGTCCGGCCCTGGAGTACGTCATACTGGGCGGCTTCGGGTACGCCAGCCTGTACTGCTTGCAGGCCACGGTCATGACGGCGAGTGGTTACTTACCCACTGCGCTTATGTTACTGGGCCTGGCCTTTAATGGTTGGCTCATCGGCGGCGAGCGAACCTTTCGCCCGAGCGGTACGGCCAGCCTCTACGTAAACGTGGTAAAGACGCTGATCCAAATAGGGGCCGTCTGGACCATAACCCTCGTGGGCCTTCCCCTCCTTATTCTGGAAGCCTTCGGGAACGATATGACCGTTACCCTTTCGCCCGGAACGTGGTTCGGAGGCACGCTATTCGTACTGGCCAGTTTGCTCAATCTCTTCAGTGCTTACTACCTGGTCAGCCGGGGAGAGGGTACCCCCCTACCGTTGGACCAGACGAACCGGTTAGTGGTTTCCGGTCCTTACCGCTACCTGCGCAACCCCATGGCCGTAGCCGGCGTGGCGCAGGGAGTGGCGGTGGGTATGCTGTTTCACTCCCCTCCGGTGATTGCCTACGCGTTACTAGGAGCCCTTTTGTGGCAGGTAACGGTGCGGCCGGCGGAGGAGGCCGATATGCGCAAACGCTTCGGGAGGGCCTACGAGGAATACGTTCGACATACCCCCTGCTGGATACCCAAAATCAGGCACTAACCCGGGTTGGCGGTTGTCGCACAGGAAATCACCGTCGGCTTGTCCGTTCCTGCGCTTCGGCGCCCCTTTTGCCCCCTAATTTGCGGGAGCACACGTTACGCCAACTACTTAGTGTAAAAAATACGTTAACGCGATACTCCGCCCTACCCTTCCCCGTTTTAGCTGCAGACATTATGAAATGAACATCCACATTTTCGAGGCTATTTAACTCAAGTGTACTTTTTACCTAAGGCCCCATTCCAGTAGCGGATGGGGCCTTTTTTATTGCGATACCAACCGCGGACCGGTGGGAATCGCGGCGCCCGCTCCCACGCCACTTGCGGCAAGCCGCCCGAAGCCGTAGCTTTAGACGAAGCCCACAATTCGAAACCGCATGCGCGTAATCTCCTTCCTCCTAAGTTCATTGCTGCTCCTCGGCCTGGCCGCCTGCGACGAGACCGCCGCGCCCGAAGCGACAGTGGAGCGCCCCACCGTCGAGGCCACCAACGCTTCGGCCAATCCATCGGCCGCCGCGGGCGATTACCGGCAGATCGATACGGACGAGGCCCTGATCGAAACCGCTCTGCTGGCCGCTCCCGAGGCCAGCCGTGCGGGCGCGAAAGTCATCGGCTACAACACCGCCGGCGAATTCGTGACCCTCCGCGAGGGGAGCAACGAGTTTATCTGCCTGGCCGACGACCCCAAAAAGGAAGGATTCAACGCCGCCTGCTACCACCAGGACCTCGAGCCCTTCATGGCCCGCGGCCGGGAACTGCGCGACGAGGGCAAGAGCGCCCAGGAAATTTTCGCGATGCGCGAGGAAGAAGTGAAGAGCAAGCAACTCGCCATGGGACCGGCCGGCTCCACCCTCCACATTTATTACGGCGACGATGCCCGCTACGACCCCGCCACCGGAGAAGTGCCCGGCGCGCGCTACCGCTACGTGGTCTACATGCCCTACGCTACCGCCGCGTCGACGGGCTTGCCGGAGGCGCCCGTAGCCCCCAACCATCCGTGGATTATGGACCCGGGGACCCACCGGGCGCACATCATGATTTCGCCGCTGGCGGGAGAATAAGTCGGGCGCCGGGGCGCGGGAGCGGTCCGCATTCCGGACGGATTTGTTGCTAAACGGACCCCGGTTCCTGGCGGCATAGGGTCCCAACGTTCGTTCTCCGGACGAGCTAATCGTTGGCGTACGGGTGGAAATGATGGCGGGGTGAAATACCCGCTGCGGGAATGGTAACGAACAAATTACCCCGAATAAACCTCCAACAACCACCCAAGCAACCCATATCCATGTCAAGCTGCGAATTCCCCATCACCTTCCACCAACCCATCCGCGAACTGACCGAGCGGATTGCCGCCGCCGTAGAGGCCAAGGGCGGCAGCTTCACGGTCGAGGAAAAGGGCGGACGGTTCTCTATTCCTACTGCCCACGGAGCCGTGGCCGGTAGCTACCGGGCGGAGAAGGGCACCTTCCACTATGTCCTTACCGACCTGCCCCCGGAAGTAAGCTGCCATAAGGCGGAGAACACCTTCCGCAGCCTTATCGGCTCTCCGCCGGATCTGTCCCTAGATTTCACCTAACCGAAACCCGCCCCCCCCCCCGACAACCGACACCCGACACCCCGACACCCCGACACCCGACACCCGACACCCGACAACCGAAACCCCAACAACCGAAACCCCGACAACCGAAACCCCGACAACCGCCCCCCCCATGCAAACCATACGCCTAGCCCTAGACTGGACCCCCAACATCAACCACATCGGATTTTTCGTAGCCGAAGACCAGGGCTTTTACCGCGATGCCGACCTCCACGTCGAATTGCGCGACCCCTCCGCCAATAACTACGCCGTTACGCCGGCCAAGCAACTGGAGACCGGCGCGGTGGACGTAGCCCTCTGTCCCACGGAAAGCCTCATCAGCTACCGGACGAAGGCTCAACCCTTCCCTATCGTGGCCATCGCCGCCCTGCTGCAGGAAGACCTGAGTGCCATTGCCGTGCGGGCCGACAGCGGCATCCGCTCCCCCAAAGACCTGGACGGCAAAAGCTACGCCTCCTACGAAGCCCGCTACGAGGACGAGATCGTCAAACAACTGATCCGCAACGACGGCGGTACCGGCGATCTCCGGCTCGCCTACCCCGATAAGCTCGGGATCTGGAACAGCCTGGTCGACGGATCCTACGACGCCACCTGGGTCTTCCGCAACTGGGAAGGGGTGGCGGCGGAAGAGCGGGGGCCGGAACTGCGCTACTTCAACCTGAAGGACTACGATATTCCTTACTCCTACTCGCCGGTACTCGCCACCAGCGCGGCGACCCTCGAAGCGGGAGAAGCAACACTCCGGAAATTCGTGGAGGCCACCAAAAAAGGGTTCCTGTTCACCCAGCACAACCCCGGGGAATCCGAGGGCATCCTGGAACGGAAGCTCGCCCCGGCCGACAGCGGGGTCTCGGTAAAGAAAGCCCTCAAGCACACGACGCCTTACTTCGGCAACGCCCACACCTGGGGCAAGATGGACGAAGCCCGGTTGCAGACTTTCCTGGACTGGCTGGCCAAGCACGGACTGGAAACCCAGCCCCTCCGCGCCAGCGACCTGTACACGAATGCGTTGATCCCCTAACGGACCAACCATTCCGCTTGCCGATAAGTCGCCACCTGCCGCAATCGGTGCGATGGCAACGGCCTGTCAATGTTTTAACATTTAGCTGTTCGAAACCGAAAGGGAAAGATCGGGATAGCGCGCCGCGGTGCTTTGTGCGGCGGAAACGGCAGGTTGCCAAATTTATCGGCGCATACATTTAGGTGGTTAAACAATTATTACAAAAGCACCACGCTTTGCTGTTTTAACCCCTTTGTTATCAGTCGATTACCTATGTTAAATTTTTAGCCGATGGCGGCGAATTCCGGTTTAGCGGGCGCCGGGATGCTTAAATTAGGGGACAAGCTCACTAACTATGCCACGCCCCAAAATTCACCTGCCGAAATCCGCGGCGGACTACTGGTTGGAACTCGGTAGTCTGGCTAGCCTGCTCCTGCTGGTCTTTGTTTCCTTTTCCGGATTCGTACGGGTTCCCACGACCATTCCCTTCCGCTTTGGCATGGACGGCTGGCCGGACCTCTATCCTTCCCGTATCCGGTTCGGACTGCTGCCTTTTTTGGGTGTCGTGGTCTACGCCGTCGGGCAACTCCTCACCCTGCGCCCGCACCGGTTCAGCTATCCGGCGCGCATCACCCCCGCCAATGCTGCCGTTCACTACCGGAATGCGATCCGCCTGCTACAATTTGTGCTGGCCTGGCTGCTGCTTTCCATGTCGTACCTGCAGTTTCGGACGGCCCGGGCCGAAGCGGGATTGTACGGCGGACCAAGCCTGTTGGTAGCCATCCTCCTGCTGGTGCTACTGGTGAGCGGAGGGTGGTACTTCCTGCGCCCGCTGTTGGCCACTTCCCAACGGATGATCGTCAATCGAGCCTGAATGCTTACCCCCGTAAGCGTAGACGGCGGGAGGCGCTGATCGGCTACGGCGGGTATGCCGGTATTTGTCGATCTTACGCATCCATTCGATACGTTCCGATCATGCCATACCGAATTACCAAGCCAGGGGGTCTGTTGACCCTGCTGTTGTTGAGTGCATTGCTCCCGCGCGCCGGCGCCCAAACGACCTTGCCGGATACCGTCCCCATCCGCGTCGACCTACGCGACGAAATGGGCCCGCTCGACCCCATCTGGGCCTGGTGGGGGTACGACGAGCCGAACTACACCTACATGAAGGACGGCAAGAAGCTCCTCACCGAGATCGCCCAGCTGAGCAAGGTGCCGGTGTACGTCCGCGCCCATAGTCTGCTCGTGACGGGGGAAGGCACCTATGGCCTCAAATGGGGCAGCACCAACGCCTACACCGAAGACGAAAACGGCAACCCGGTATACGACTGGACGCTGGTCGACAGCATCTTCGACACCTACGTGGAGCGGGGCATGAAACCCTTCGCCCAGATCGGCTTTATGCCGGAGGCGCTCTCCAGTAAGCCCGACCCCTACCGCCACTACTGGACGCCGGGGGCCAGCTACGAGGAAATCTTTACCGGCTGGGCCTACCCCCCCAACGACTACGAGAAGTGGGCGGAACTCATTTACCAGTGGGTGACCCACTGCGTCGAACGCTACGGCCGGGAAGAGGTGGAAAGCTGGTACTGGGAAGTCTGGAACGAGCCCAACATCGGCTACTGGCGGGGCACTACGGAGGAATACATCAAACTCTACGATTACAGCGCCGACGCCGTCAAGCGCGCCCTGCCTACCGCCCGCATCGGCGGACCGGAGACTACGGGGCCGGGCTGGGACGAGGCCGCCACCTTCCTGCGAACCTTCCTCGATCACACGCTGACGGGTACGAACTACGCCACGGGGGAGACCGGTTCGCCACTGGACTTCATCACCTTCCACGCGAAGGGCAACCCGAAGGTGGTAGACGGGATAGTCCAGATGAACATGGGCGCTCAGCTGAACGACATCGACCAGGGCTTCGAAATCGTAGCCTCCTACCCCGAACTGAAGGACCTGCCCATCATCATCGGAGAATCCGATCCCGAGGGCTGCGCCGCCTGCTCCGAAGCCGACTACCCCCACAACGCCTACCGCAACGGGACGATGTACGCCGCCTACACCGCCGCCTCCTTCGCCCGCAAGTACGACCTGGCCCGGGAGCACGGCGTGAACCTACTGGGCGCCGTGACCTGGGGCTTCGAATTCGAGGAGCAGCCGTGGTACGCCGGCTTCCGGGATATGGCAACGAACGGCGTGGACAAACCGGTGCTGAACACCTTCCGCATGTTCGGCATGATGGCGCCGACCCGGGTGGCCGTCGACCAGGAACCGCTGCACTACGACGCCCGCATGATCGTGGAGGGCAGCGTGCGGGAGGAAACCGACGACGTCAACGCCCTGGCCAGCAAGGGCGACGGATCGGCCACCGTGCTGGTCTGGAATTACCACGACAACGATGAGCTGGACGTGCCGGCTACCCCGGTCAGGGTGGAATTGAGCGGCTTTACGGAAGACGGTCCGGCGCTGCTGACCCACTACCGGATCGACCAGGCGCACAGTAATTCCTATACTTTATTCAAGGAGATGGGGAAACCCCAGCCCCCAAGCGCGAAGCAGATCGCCGCGCTCGAGGCGGCCGGCCAACTCGACCTGTACGGTTCACCGGAATGGGTGGAGGTCCGCAACGGACGGGTGACGGTGGAGCTGGTGCTGCCGCGGCAGGGGATCTCGTTGCTGCGGTGGGAGATGAATTAGGATTTGGGTGTGCCCGGCTGCGCCGGTCCGGGGGGTCACCCGAATTTCACGGATTTTGGGCACGGATGTCCACGGATTTTCCTGCATACTGCATGTTAGGGAGCAGTACACGGCTATCGCGGGTCAGGATGTAACGTCGCTTGCCCGGCCATCCACGGAAGGAACGTCCAACACGCAGCGAGGTCAACCCGCCCCAACCCCACCGCCCTATCTTCACCTACTATACGACAAGCCGCACCTAATTATGCCCCCACCCCGCCTCAACCTAGCTACCTACCAGTTCGACGCCGAATTGGGGGCCGTGGATCGCAACCTGGACCGCATCGCGGAAATCCTCACCCGTTTATCGCCCGGGGAAACGGACATCATCGCCTTCCCGGAGATGTGCGACACCGGCTACGCGATGGACGTGATCGCGGAGCGGGCCGTCACCTGGGGCGAGGATCACCTGCGACGCATCAAATCACTGGCGCGGGAGAAGCGGACCGCTATCCTGCTGGGCCTGTCCGAACGGGAAAACGGGCGGGTACACAATACCGTAGCGGTGATCGGAAAGGATGGGCAGCTGGTCCACAAATACCGCAAGACGCATCTCGTCACCATCGCGCCGATCCACGAAGAGCGGACGATCACGCCGGGAAACGAACTCGGCTACTTCGAAATGGATGGTACGCCTTGCGGGGTAATGACCTGCTACGAACTGCGTTTCCCGGAGATTGCCCGGGCACTGACGCTGCGGGGCATTCAGGTACTCTTCGTGCCTACGGCGTGGCCGCTGGTGCGGGTGGATCACCTGATGACGCTCGTTCGCGCCCGGGCGATTGAGAACCAGGTATTTGTCGTCCTCGCCAGCCGCGTAGGTACGGATGCGGGCACTACCTTCTCCGGTCGTAGCCTGATCGTGGATCCGAACGGAAACTTCCTGGCGGAGGGGTCGGAGTCGGCCGAAGAATTATTGCGGGCCACCATCGACCCGTCGGAAACCGCTCGTGCCAGGCAAAACATTCGTGCCCTGAGCGAACGGAGGCCGGAGTTGTACGAATAGGACGCGGGGCCACGCCCGGGGATGTCGATATTTTGCCGGGGTCGCTACCTTTCACCCAACATCCGCCGTTTCTGCACTAGCCCATGGATTTTCGAGAAAATATCGTCCTGGAGACCGAGCGCGTACGCCTTAGTCCGCTGGAGGCCGCGCATTACAACGACTTGCTGCCGGTGGTGGAGGCCAATCCGGATTTGCTGCGGTACAGTCCGTCGCTCCTGCGCACCGGCGCCCACCTGCGTGACTACCTCCAAGCGGCGCTGGAGGCGCGCGAGCGGGCGCAACGCTACCCCTTCGTCGTTTTCGATCGGGCGGACGGACGTTGCGTGGGCAGCACCAGCTACGGCAACGTGTCGGCCCGCGACGAGCGGCTGGAGATCGGGTGGACGTGGCTCGACCCGCGGGTACAGGGCACGGGCCTGAACCGCCACGCGAAGTTCCTCCTGCTGCGCCACGCCTTCGAGGGGCTGGACTACCGGCGGGTGGAATTCAAGACCGACGCGCGCAACACCCAAAGCCGGCGGGCCATCGCCAAGATCGGCGGGACCGAGGAAGGCACCCTGCGCAGTCACACGCTGATGGCGGACGGCTTCCGGCGGGACACGGTGTATTTCAGCATCCTCCGGGAGGAGTGGGCCGCGCTGCGGGGGACGGTTTTTGCGGACCTGAAGGGGGTAGAGTAGATCTTTTTTGCGGCGGGGCGCAGGAGAAACGGAGGCTGGAAACCGGTCGTGCGACGGGAAACTTACTTGCCGATAAGTCGATTGAAATACGCTTCACGGGGTAGCTGGCTTCGCTCGGGACATGAACCACAGAGAACGCGGAAGTACGCAGAGCGCTACTGGCGTAGCGGGGGGAAACACCAGTCGTCCGCCCAGCGGAGCTGGTCTGCCGATGGGTCGGCTTGGATAAGCTGCACGTGGCAGCTCGCTTCGCTCGGGAAATTAACCACAGAGTACGCGGAGGTACGCAGAGCGCTACTGGCGCAGCGGGGGGAACCACCAGTCGTCCGCCCAGCGGAGCTAATCTGTCGACTGGTCGACTGGTTCACGAACGGACCTGAAAGGGACGTCCCCACCCTAGCGAGGTCATGGCAAGCGCAGCGCGCCGGGGCCTCGCGTATCCAGCGAAGCACGCCGGGGCCTAGCATACCCAAAAACCCAACTTCCCCTAACTTCCCGCTCTCAGCCATGACCCCCACCGAAGTACAAGCCTACCTCCACCTCCTCGACCGGACCACGGCACCCGGGCCGACCCTCGAGACGCTCGCCGGACTCCAGGAGCGGCACATGCAGCGCGTGGCCTTCGAGAACTTCAGCGTCTACCTGGGCGTGGCGCCGGTGCTGAGCGTGGAAGCGCTTTTCCGGAAGGTCGTCCACGAACGCCGGGGCGGCTACTGCTTCGAGCTGAACACCCTCTACGGCGCGCTGCTGGAGGCCCTGGGCTTTACCGTCAAGCCGGTACTGGCCCGGGTGCTGCTGCGCGATCCGGTGGAAACGCCGCCCCGTACCCACCTGGTCAACTTGGTGGAGCTGGACGGCGCATGGTACGTATCCGACGTGGGTTTCGGCGGACTCGCCTCCCGCGTACCGCTGCGGTTGGATGACGCCGGGGAGGTCGACGACGGCGACGGGACCGTCCGCCTCCTGCCGCAGGATTTCGACGAGTACCTGGTGCAGCGGAACACCCCGGACGGCTGGCAGGACCAATACCGCTTCGAGACCCGCCGCGCCGTCCCCGCCGACATTAAACTCGGCAACTACTACACCCACAGCCACCCGGATTCCCATTTCCTCCACCACCGCTTCATCGGGCTGTTTACCGACACGGGGCGCATGGGGCTCTTCGGCAACCGCTTCACCGAGCGCCGCGGCATCGAGGTCGTCGCGGAGCGCACCGTCCCCGACGGACCGGAGTGGATCGCCTTCGTGCGGGAACGCTTTGGATTGCCGCTGGAGCTGCCCGGGGAGGAACTGGCGCGGTTGATGGTGGCTAAAGCAGGGTCCGGTAATACCTAAGCTTCCGTAACCCGCGTCGGCGTGGGTGCGAAAGGGCTGTCGGCCAACAATGTCGAGTGATGGGGGTGCTAAACGGTATCTGCAACTATTTATGCCGTTGGTTGGATGTACCTAACCCACAAAAACACCTGCTGCAGATGCCCGCTATTCTTTTTCTCGCCCTGGCTCTTTTCACCTTATCGGGAACCGCGTTCGCCCAAATGAGCACCTCCTTCCCCGCCGAAAAAATAGATACGGCCATCATCAACCGGCGGGGACTACAGGAGAAGATCCGGATGCTGACGGAGGAGTGCAACTGGTCCGACCGGGTGGGGGGAATGATCGACGTATTTTATTTACGGACCGAGCGGGGCAGCTTTTTTGGCTATTCTTACGAGTACTTCCTGGACTGCGACAACGTGCGCCTGATCTACTGGTACGACAATCCCGGTGGCGTCGGCACCCCCGTCGACTTCATGATCGAAGACCTGGAGGACGAGTCGATGTGGGTGGTGGCCAAGAAGAGGCACCTGAAAAACAAGAAAAAGTACCAGCATCTGCTTGCGGCGGGTGCCGACGGAGAATAAGTCCATCGGGGGTCCAGCATATCCCCATCTCTACCCTACCCTATACCGCCGTGAACTGGTTTACCTCGCCACTCGGAAGGGAGGTTTTAGGCGGCGGGGCGCGGGAGAGCAAGCTACTGGTGGCGGACAGGCAGTTGGCAGCGCGATTGATCGGTAACCACGTCAATGGTTTCCTATCCCCTTGTCGCAGTCGGTATCCGGCGCCATTTCGCTTTATTCGCAACAATGAAAACTTGGGGAGCTAGGGTTATCGCTTGGCTGTACTGCTCTCAGTCCCGAGACTTATCTTGTTTTACGTATGCGTCTTGGTACTTACTGGCTCGTCGGCTGATGGCAGGCTGGTATTTGGTCACTTGACGTTTATAGGTAGGATTAACGCGATGCGTTTGTCTCCTTGTTGGGCGAAACATAAAAAACTGATAACCAGACCTGTAGACGGGAGCGCAGCATTAGATTCGTAAAAATTGCATCAAGGGGCTTAACTTTTACCCTACTTATCAAACAAAATGTGTATAATGTATCTTGTTAACATCATCTGGTTTACACTCGTGCCAGAACCTAAGCCGAACACGTGTCATGAAACTTGATGAAGTTCATTTATACCGGATGGTGCATGTTTCAAATATTCGACATATTCTTCAGCATGGTATTACCCACGTTGATTCACCAAACAAAAACACAAACTACGTTCCAATTGGAGATCGAAGCCTAATCAATAAAAGGACTAGTATAACAATCGCAGTCGATAATGGTCAAGGCTATAATGATGATCACAATGAAATCGTCCTTGGTGACTATATACCATTTTATTTCGGTATCAAGATGCCAATGCTGTTTGTAATGCAAAATGGCGGGAACTTTGTTGACAAAACGCCACCTGAGGATATTATTTATTTAGTTTTACGTTTAAACAAGGTATTGGAGGTTTGTCCTGAATTTTATTTTACTGATGGACATGGTACAGATCGATTAACTACTTTTTATGACTGGACAATGCGAGACCATTTACCAGATATAGTTGATTGGCAATCAGTAAAAGCTGGGTACTGGGCTGGTAATGAAAACTTGGACCTGAAACGGAAGAAGCAAGCTGAATTCTTGGCCAAACCAGACATACCTCCAGATTGTATCCGGGGATTCATATGCTATGCTGAATCTACTAAAGACAAACTGCTAAGTCTGGGAATTGCTGATAAACGTGTGAAGATTATAAAAAAGTGCTACTATTAAAGCAGAACGATCATGATTAAATACGAAACTGGAAATATATTTGATAGTAATGCAGATGCTCTGGTCAATACTGTTAATACGGTCGGTGTAATGGGGAAAGGAATTGCGCTGCAGTTCAAACGAGCCTTTCCAAACAACTTCAAAGCATACAAAGATCAATGTGACAATGGCGAAATGAAAGTTGGCCAAGTATTTGTGTTTAAAGAAACAAACATTGATATAGGCGAAAAGATTATTATTAATTTCCCCACAAAACAGCATTGGCGCAAACCTTCGGAATACGTTTACATCGAAAAAGGACTTGATGATTTAGTCAAAGTTATCAAAGATCATGATATTAAAAGCATAGCCATTCCTCCTCTTGGCGCTGGAAATGGTGGCTTAGTATGGGAAAGAGTTAAGCGAATTTTACACAATAAACTTCAGGAATTAGACATCGATATTACTATTTATGAGCCGAACTATTCAGTAAAGGAAGTCTTAAAGAAAGAAAGAGTGAAATTGACAAAAGCTCGTTCTTTGCTGCTTTATGTTTTGTTCGATTTAGTGAAGAATGGAGAGTATGTTTCAGAATTTTCTAGTGAGAAAGTAGCATACTTTTTACAAAAATTCGGCGCAAAAAAATATTTTAAGCTGGATTTCCAGCCAAACTTTTATGGTCCCTACTCTGGTAAAGTTCGATTCGTTTTGAATGCGTTGAACGGTAGCTATTTAATGGGATTTAGTGACATGGACAAAAAGCCGTTTGATCCTCTCACGCTTATCAGTGAAAGCTACAAAGATGTAGTCTCAAGTGTTGAGAACGACAAAGAACTATATGATATAGCAATTCGTACTACTGAATTTCTTGATGGGTTTTACTCTGAATTCGCCTTGGAACTCTTGTCCTCATTAGACTACATCGCGACAAAAGAATGCTCTCTCGATAAAGAGATACTCACCAATCATCTTTCAAAATGGAATGATCGTAAACGATCTATGATCACAAATTCAAGATACATAGATATAGCAGTGGATCACCTCAGATCATATAATTAAAAAACATCGCCCAACATAGCGCCATCGTCAATCCGGCAGTGAGGCCTCTGGGTGTCCCTGAAAGGTTTATAAGCTAATTTGAAGCTGGTGATGGTCCGGGTGCTGGTTGGTGGTAGCCGGCCTGCGGTGGCGCATCCGTCGTGTCAAATAGAGGTACAACACACCTCCACAGGTCACCTCCTTGCGCATACGGCGTGCGAGCAAATTGGAAGCATGAACGGTATACACTTGGTAGGCTGCAGTTTATTTCACAAAGTACATGTCCATTTCCCCTTTTCCCTTGGCATGAATTTTCCCTCTGTACTCGCAGTCGACGTGGTTTTTGACAAGTTGATAGGTTTGCCCTGAAATATTTATTTCGCCGGCTTTCCCTGATGATTCCATCCTGCTTGCCGTATTAATCGTATCGCCAAAGAGGTCATATCTGAATTTCTTCTTTCCCACTACTCCAGCCACGATAGGTCCGGAATGCATCCCAACTCGCATCTTCCACTGGATTTCATGTTTCGAATTTCTTTCCTCGAGGTAGCGGATCATCTCCTGTGCGGCGGTAATGCAATTAATAGCATTTTCTTCAGCTGTTCCTTTCCCAAGGCCACATGCAGCCAAATAGGCATCCCCAATTGTTTCAATCTTTTCAACCCCTGCCTCGTCAATGATTTCATCGAAGCGTCCGAAAATGTCATTAAGTTCATTGACCAAAGCGATCTCCGAAATGCTTGCTACGATCTCCGTAAAGCCTTCGAAGTCAGTAAACAGAATCGTCGCATGCTCGTGCCTCTGGGGAATTGTTCTACCGGTTTCCTTTAGATCGATCGCTACGTTTACTGGTAGAATGTTATGTAGCAGATGGTCGGTTTTTTTCTGTTCAACCAGTAAAGATTCCTCCGATCTGTCCACCAGCACCGACATACTCCAACTAAGTGCGAGGCAAATGCATCCGGTTATGCTGATATTAACTACTTGTGATAAATAGGGATCCATTTTATCATAATGAGCATGAATATTTGACTGAAAGACTACGGCAACAATCAACGTCAAGCATGCCAATACACTAAAACCATGAGCTAGTTTCCTTGCCTTTCGGGGAAAGGTCATGTAGGGAAAGATAATTATTAAGAAACAAATGAACGCAACACCAGACGAATATCCCAATAAATAAAAAAATAAGAGAATTGATATATACGATGTAATAGCGAGCCATGCGGCGGCCAGAATCCGCCAACCATAAATATTAAACATCAACACGATTAGAAACATCAACCCCAATAATGCATTGCTCCCGTAAATTATGGGAGAATCCGTGAGGCTAAATGAAATCAGCATCCACACTATATTATATATCGCCCCTAAAATAGATGCTATATTCGTTACGCGTAGATACCTGATTTCAATGATGGAAAGGTTTTCATTCATGCCAACATCAACCATTCTTTGAAAGAACCGGGAACCGAATTTATTATCAATCGACATTTTCGCCCTCCTTTTATTTTAGATTAATGATTGCATTTTAATTGGCTCTGACGTGACTAGCTACGGTAATTTAGGTAAATATGTAATGCGTATATTTGATGAAGTTAGGACAAAATAAAAACTCAGCAGGAAATGATTAATCGCCGAACACAGCGTGTAGCGTCAACCGTGGCTATGTGGTCGCTTTCCTGCCCGGTCCTTCAGACCCCGGTTTCGGCTTTCCTAACTGGACCGCCCTGCATGACTTCCTATTCATCCTCTTTTCCATGGCCGTTGGGAGCCAGTTCCTCTTTCTGGGCAACGCCGTGTTTGCCCTCATCTGGCGGTACCGGTGAGCGGCACCCCTTGCACCATACGGAAGGGAAATCGGGGCTACCCAATACGGAAATACCGATCTTCCTTTTGCGACATTAAGTCTTTTCTAATCTCACCGAGTAGTTGATGAAAGTCATACTGACCGTACTATTGGGTTCCCTGCTGGTCGGCTGTTCGGCCACACGGGAGGCAGCGGCCGCAGCCGACGCAACGAGTCCGTACCGGGGCCCCATTATCGACATGCACGTCCATGCGGATGCCCCGGGCGACCTGCCCCCCGGACGCGCCGGGATCTGCCTTCCGCTTTCCACCATCATTCCCTACCACGATCCCCGCGAGGATTTCGCGGAAGCCTGGTTCGGGGCGATGGCCTCCCCCGCCTGCGACGACCCGATCTGGTCTCCCGAGTCCTACGAGGCGTACCTCACCCGCTTTGGATCGCAGTTCGCGAAGCACAACGTCACCGCGGTGGCCAGCGGCTTCCCCGAAACCCACGAAACGTGGATGTCCCGCTTTAGCGACCGGATCATCCCGAGCCTGTCGTTTCGGCTTGGGCGCGACAGCCTGAGTCCCGACAGCATGAAAACCCTGTTGCGCGAACACGACATCCAGCTCATCGGGGAAATTGCCAACCAGTACGCCGGCATAGCCCCCAACGACCCGCGGATGTATCCCTACTACGCCTTGGCCGAGGAACTGGACGTGGCCGTGGCGATTCACCTGGGCAGCGGATCGCCCGGCGTCAACTATCTATTCGACCTGGATTACTCCCCGAGCCATTCCAATCCCATGTTGCTGGAGGACGTACTGAAGCGGTTTCCAAAGCTCCGGATTTCCGTCATGCACTACGGCGAGCCCTTCATCGACGAATTGATCACCATGCTGTACCACTATCCCCAGCTGTACGTCGACCTCGGGGGAATTCAGTGGTGCTACCCCCGGGAATACTTCTACGAATACCACCTGAAAAAATTAGTAGCGGCGGGCTTCGGGAAGCGGATCATGTTCGGTTCGGACGCTTTTCTCTGGCCCGAACTGATCGAAGCATCTATCGCGATCGTTAACGAAGCCGACATCCTGACGGCCGAGCAAAAGGCGGACATATTCTATAACAACGCGGCCCGGTTTTTACGCCTGGATGAAAACCGCTAAGCGTACGATGCAGCACGGGGAGATGAACCTCGATCGACCTTCGGCAGTAGCTGGATCGGCTCGCAAAAAGCCGTTCTCCTGCGCTCCGCCGCAATACGTACCCGATCGGGCGCTGTTTCCTCCTGTTGTTTTCTTTCCCTTCACTGCCGCGGTACCGGCCCGGGGCCTGTCCTTTGAACGAATGAATCTGCGCGGGGATATCGAGGGCGCGTTGGGGTAGCCGTCCCGGGCAACCGTATATTCCTACAGAAGCCCTTCCCCCAAGCGCCCCCTACCGTTACTATTCGCCCTGCTGTCCGCCACGCAGGCGGTTTCCGGACCGCATCGTATCCGGGGAAGCCATTATCCGGGCGGACGCCGCCGGGTTTCCCGATTTATAGCAGGCTGTCCTCGTGCCGGAAATATCCCACTCCCAATAAAATCGGCACCAAATGACAGACCAGGGCAAACACCGTAAAGGATAGCCACCCCCCAATAAGCAATCCCAGCGTGGCTACCAGCAGACCTAACACGATCAGTGCCTGGCGGCGGGAAACGACGCCCCGCGTACGAAATGCCTCCTGAAAATACACCACGAAGACACTTAAGCTGCACACCATCCCCAGCTGGAACAGATACACGGCAATACCCCGGACGGCCTCGAAAAGGTAGGGCTGCTCCCCGAGCACGGAGAAGGCGCCGGGGTAGCTACCCAGACTGACGGAAAAGGACAATACCATGCATAGGTTTCCGAGAAAGTAGACCGCCCATATCAGGCTTTCGGGGAGGCGGCGGCTGCGTGGGCGTAGTTTGAATAGCAGTAAGGCGGCAACCAGGAGACAAACGTTCCCGAACAGCGCCGAACCCCAGATGGATTGCATCCGCCCCCAATGTTCCGACAGGAAGGTGCCCGCTTCGAAATTGTTCCGCACTAAATCCGCGGTAAGGGACGCCCACCCCGCCCCCACTTCCTGCAGGATGCACACCATGATGACCAAGGCACCCAGGGCGAGCAGGACACCGCCGAATCGTGCTTCTCGCGTCGTGGTACGGTCTGGGGCGGTTTTCACGGGAAATTGATTGGTGAGTGACTAGCACGGAATGATCGGGTATCCCCTAATACCCCCGGAATTTAAGGTGTTACAACGTATTCCGAAAAGTTGTCCCCACTACGCTTCGAAAGCATGGAGCAGGTCTGCCGGAGTCGTTGGTACGCAAAGCAGCCGTGATTAAATCAACAGTAGGGCAACTCACCAGTGGTCGAGGACCACTAGCCAAATAAACCGGCGGATTCTCCCTACCTTTTATTCACTAAAAGCTCTCCTTACTTCGGATGAATTTGCTTTGCCAACGGCTCCTTTTTATTACGGTACTGCCGTTCCTTTCACCCATCGTCTGGGGGCAGACGGCCCAAAGCGAACCGCGTCCCGCCGTGAAGTATAATCCCGGTCATTACGTGGCGGTAGCGCCGGGGTTCCCTCTGGCTGATATTAGCGGCTTATCCGAACCGGCCCTGCGGGGCGTCAACAAGCGGTATTTATGGCGGATACTCGAACCGGAAAAGGACGCGTACGACCTGTCTGCGATCGCAGCGGACTTGGAATACTGTTCGCGCAACGGCAAGCAGCTGGTTGTCTACCTGATCGATAAAGCGTTTTGGATCAAAGGCGCCATGCCGGCTTACCTGCAAGCGCTGGAAGTACAGAGCGCGGCGGGTAGCTTCGACCCCGTGCGGTGGCACCCGGAGTACGTGGCGCGATTCCTGGCGCTCGGAAAAGCCATCGGCGAACGCTTTGGTACCCACCCCAATTTCGAGGGGGTCGCTATCCAGGAAACGTCGCTGGATATGAGCGAGGAAGACTTCCTGAAATACGATTATACCCCGGACAAATACCGGGACGCGCTACTGGAAATCCTGCGGGGGCTGCAGCAGTCCGTACCGCAAAGCCGCGTCTTCTGGTACCAGAACGGGCTGCACCGGAACGACGGCCACCTGCGGCAGATCGCCGATTCCATCTCCGGGTCACGGATCGCAATGGGCGGTCCGGATATTCTCCCCCACCGCACCTGGCTCCGGAACACGTATAAAATTTACGGGGAGTATAAAGATGCGCTGCTGCTGTTCGGCTCGGCCCAGGACGACTCCTACAAGCACCATAAGCAGGATACCCGCGGGGGGATCGACGCCCCCGTACATCCGGAAGGCTACCTGAGCATGGAAGAAATTTTTCTTTACGCCCGGGACTCCATGTACGTGAACTACCTTTTCTGGAACCAGTACTACGAGGGACAACCGGGGGAACGGACGTTCGACGACGCGCTTGAAGTCATACGGAAGTATCCCTCCCTTACCGATCGGTAACCAATGGCGGCAAACCGGCTCCGTAGCGGGTTTAGCGGGCCGACACACCCGGATACCCCCCTGCCCCCGGAGCCATATATTGGTCCGAAATACCGTTCCGACCCTTTATCGTCCCGATCATGCGCAACCAGCTAACCCTGTTCCTACTGGCCTTCCTGGCCTGCACCCCGCCCGCCCGGGCCCAGCAGACCGACGCCAACACCCCCCTCCACCTCTCCCGGCCCGACTACCGAATCCCCTACGGTATTCCCACCGTCGGGGAGATCGGCACCGTGCTGGATCGCGTCTACACCTACCTGGAGGAAGCTTCCCCCGCCGCGGTGGTCGATACCGAAAGCGGTAAGATCATCACGAATCCGGCGGAGCTGGACGGGTCGCGGAACATTGCTTTCCAGCAGGCCGACTTCCGCCTGGTAAGCTACGAGTGGGGCGTGACCTACGCAGGCATGCTCTCCGCCGCGGCCAGTACCGGCGAGGAAAAGTACGCCGACTACGTCACCGACCGCATGGCGCTGCTCGCCGAACTCCACCCCGTCGTGACGAAGCTGGAGCAAAGCACGCCCGACTTCCGGCACCCGATGGCCTCCGTCCTGCACCCGCACGCGCTGGACGACGCCGGGGCCATCTGCGCGGCCATGATCAAGGCCAAGCGCGCCGGCTTCCCGGGCGACCTGGATCCCATGATCGAAAACTTCCTCGACTACATCAGCAACGACCAGCTCCGCCTCCCCGACGGCACCCTGGCCCGTAACCGCCCCATGACGAACTCGCTCTGGCTCGACGATCTCTTCATGAGCGTACCCGCCCTCGCGCAGGGGGGCGAATACACCGGCAATACCGCCTACTTCGACGACGCCGTCAAGCAGGTGCTGCAGTTCTCGGAGCGGATGTTCAACGAAGAAAAGGGCCTCTACCTGCACGCCTACATCGAAGGCACGCCCGCCCACCCGCAGTACCACTGGGGCCGCGCCAACGGCTGGGCCATCATGACCATGGTCGAACTCCTGGACGTACTCCCCGAAGACCACGCCGGCCGGGAGGACGTCCTCGTCTACCTCCGCCAGCACATCCGGGGCCTGGCGTCCTACCAGTCTTCCGAAGGCCTCTGGCACCAGCTCCTCGACCGCAACGACTCCTACCTCGAAACCTCCGCCACGGCCATCTTCACCTACGCCATCGCCCGCTCCATCAATAAAGGCTACGTCGATGCCCGCTCTTACGGTCCGGTGGTCACCCTGGCCTGGAACGCCCTGGCCACCAAGGTCAACGACCGCGGCCAGGTGGAAGGCACCTGCGTCGGTACCGGCATGGGCTTCGACCCGGCCTTTTACTACTACCGCCCGGTGAACGTGTACGCGGCCCACGGCTACGGCCCCGTCCTGCTGGCCGGCGCGGAGATGATCACCCTGCTCGAGAATTCCTTCGCCCGCATGAACGACAGCGCCGTCCAGTTCTACGACCACGAGATCCCCGGCGACGCGCCCATCTTCGAGGAGCATTAAGGCGACCGGCCCTGCCCGCTATACTTATTCCCTGACTACCTATCCGCTAAAAATGGTCGATCCAAAACACCTACTCCTCTTTATCCTCCTCCTGGGTACCGCGCAAGCCACCGCCCAGATCGGCCAGCGCTTCCCCTCCGAGCGGGAGGTCGTCAAAGACCCGGTCACCGGCCACGAGCTCATCTTCCTCACCGGCAACGGGGGCGGCGATTCCAAGATCTACCCCACCCATAACCAGTGGACCTCCGACGGGAAATGGCTAATCTTCCGCTCCGACCGCGTTGCGGGCGAAGCGATGGCCGTTAACGAGCAAACGGGCAACATGGTCCAGGTAACCGAAGGCGGCTACGCCGGCATGCTGACGGTCGCGCGCCAGTCCATGCAGCTCTATGTGATGCGCGCCGGAGCGCAGGAGAATACGGACGGCACCATGGAAGTGGTGGCCGTGGATCTCGACCGCCTCTTCACCGACAGCGAAGCCGGCGATCTCCAGGATGCCGAGACCTACCAGCGGGTGATCGGCGTCATCCCCGAATCCTGGGGGGCCCACAGCGACATGGCCCTCGACGCCGACGAGAAGGTGATCTACTTCCGTACCGGTAGCGAACACGCCGCGGGGTACCTGCCGGAGGGAACCGTGCTCGAGGAAGACTTCGGCCCCCGGGGCATGGGCGCGGGACCCGGTGGCATCGGGCAGCTGGACATCGCTTCCGGGGAACTGAGCCACGTGGTTTCGGTGCCCTTCCAGGTCGGACACGTCCAGACCAACCCCTGGGTACCCGGCCAGATCGTCTTCTCCTGGGAAACGGGCGGCAAGTCCCCCCAGCGCACCTGGATCGTCAACGCCGACGGCTCGGGCCTGGCGCCCCTCTACCCCGAAGCCGACTACGAATGGGTCACCCACGAAGCGGTGATTGGCCCCGACGAGGTCGCCTTCGCCATCATGGGCCACCGGGAAATCGGCGGTGGTGCGGCAGACGGGCCGGGACAGGAGACGGAATGGGGCCCCAGCGGTACCCGCGCCAAGCCGAGCGGCCTGGGCATCCTGACCATCAGCACCGGGGAAATGCGCATCGCCGGGCAGACGGAGGAGGGCAGCGGCCTCTGGCACGTCCACGGCTCGCCGGACGGCCGCTTCGCCGTGGGCGACGATTTTTCCCGCAGCCTCTACCTCATCGACCGGGCTACGCGCGAGATGATGCTCCTCTCCACGGGCCACTTGACCACCGCGGCGGATCACCCCCACCCTACTTTCAGCCCGGACGGTACGAAGATCGAGATTCAGTCCGCCATGCGGTCCGATGACGGCCGGCGAATGAGTATCTGCGTCATTCCGGTGCCGGCGGAGTGGTTGAGCCGGTAAATCATCAGTCGTCCGCCCGGCGCCAGCTGGTCTGCCAATGAGTCGGCTTGGGAAAGTTTCGAGGATCGCTGCCGCCGCAACGTGAGGATATGGTGGCTGGCGTTCGTCGGGTTCCCGAATGTTAAAGCGGGTTGTCGTGTTTTTCTCCTGCGCCCCGGCGCAAAAGGTCCGCGCGTTGGCTCCTATGGGTACGACACGAACGGGCCAACCACACGGCGGTGCCTTCCGCGTTAAGCGATGCCTGATCTGTGGGTGGTTGTGGCAGGGAATACGTATTTTAGAGAGCCTTCTCGGTTTGCTTACCTACACTCGTTTACACATGCGTCTTCCCTGGTACCCGGGCCCCTGCGCCGCGTTATCCCTCTGCCTGTTGTTGTTCTGGGGCTGCACGGACCCGCCCCGCTACGAGCTCGTGCTGCAAAACGTGCATCTCTTCGACGGTCACGAAGATCGCGGGACGGTGAGCATCGGCATCAACGCCGATACCATCGCGGTCATTTCAGAAACAGTATTGACGGGCGACTCCATCGTCGACGCGGCGGGTAAATTCGTTATGCCCGGCCTGGTGAACGCCCACGTCCACGTGTCGCGCCCCGAGCAGCTACGGGAAGGCTACCAGCTGGGGATCCTGTACCTGCTCAATATGCACACCGGGATGGAAGAAAGGGAAGCGGATTGGAAACGCAATTCCCGGGATGCGGCGGGCAGTTCGGTGCTCTACGGATCGGGACACGCGGCTACGGTACCGGGCGGCCATCCTACGCCCTTCAGTCCGGATATGGAGACGATCAACGACTCCGTTTCCGTAGGTACCTGGATCGACCATCGAATTACGGCGGGGGCGGATTACATCAAGATCATCCACACCGAACGGGGGTGGATGGGCGATCCCCCCGGGCCCTCGCTGTCGTACCCGCAAATCGGGGAGATCATCGAGGCCGCCCACGCCCGCGGTTACAAAGCCGTCGTACACGCTACCTCCGTGGAGGAAATGATGGAGATCGCGCCCTACCGTCCGGATGGCTTTGTCCATATGCCGGACTTCCGGGATAACTACCCCGTCCCGGAAAATTACTACGCCACCCTGCGGGAAAGCGGGGCCTTTGTCGTCACCACCGGCGGCATCGCCCTGAAACCGCTGGACGGTGCCCCACCCTTCGTGGCCGAATGGGTCACCGAAAACCTGCTGGACGCGGACCAGCGGGCGGAGATCATTCGCGGCTATTACGACAACGGGATTCCCATCGTAGCCGGCACCGACGCCCAGGAAGGGCAGATGAACTTCGGGGACGACTACTTCCTTGAACTGGAGCTGTACCGCATGGCGGGGCTACCGAATGAAACCATTCTGCGGGCCGCCACCGGCAATGCCGCGGAAGCCTTCGGCCTGCCGGTCGGCGAGCTAAAGGAGGGCGGCCCGGCTACTTTCCTGGTCCTGTCCGGCAACCCCCTCGAGGAAATCGACCACCTCCGAAGCGTGGAGCGGATCTGGAAGAACGGCCGCATCGATTGATTCGGACGTTCCGTCGAGCGGAGCGGGGGGATGGTCCGCGGCCAGGTCATTCGGACAAGAGATTTCGCTAGATTGCGTACCCATTCTTTCATCAGTATTCCGGTCATGCATCGCATCGTGTTTACCGCCCTCCTTCTCCTCTTCTGGAGTACCGGGGAGGCCCAGATCGTAGCCAATAAACTTGTCGACGAAGGGGGCAGCGGCCCCTACGCCGCCGTGGCGGTCACGGAAGAAACCCTGCCCGATTTCGTGGTTTACCGGCCCCAGGACCTGGACCAGGCCGTGGAAGCGGAAGGCAAACTGCCGGTCGTCATCTGGGCCAACGGCGGGTGCATGAACAGCTCCATTCACCACGAGCGCTTGCTCTCCGAGGTAGCCTCCCACGGCTACGTCATCGTGGCCATCGGGGAATTGCAAATGAAGGTGGAAGACCGTACCCACGAGCATACGCCGGACGACGAATTGCTGCGGGGCCTGGACTGGATCGCGGAACGGGCCGAAACGGAACGCAGCGACTACTTCCAGCAGGTAGACCTGGATAAGGTTGCCGTAGCGGGCATGTCTTGCGGCGGAGCGCAGGTGATGCGCATTTCCGGCGAACCGCGGGCAACCACTTACCTGATGTTCAATTCCGGAATGGGAGATATGACGATGGCCGGGGCCAGCAACGCCTCGCTAACCGCGCTGCACGGCCCGATTTTGTACGTCCTGGGTGGCGAGACCGACGTGGCCTACCAGAATGCCCTGATTGACTACGACCGCATCGACCACGTACCCGTAGCCTTCGCCAACCACGCGACCGCCGGCCACGGCGGCACCTTCGCCGAGCCCAACGGCGGATCCTTCGCCCGCATGGCCCTCGACTGGCTGGACTGGCAGCTTAAGGGTAGCGACACTTCGGCGACCTTCCTGGGGGGCGACCTGGACGAATACCCCGACTGGACCGTCAAATCCAAACACTTTACCAAATAGCCATGTCGATCCGTATCCAATATTTGCTCCTTCCCTTGTTCGTTACGTTCACTTTCAGCCACTCGGCCAACGCACAATCCGACACCCCCCGGGTGCGCGTCGAACAGGGTATGCTGCGGGGCACCAGGGAGGGCGACCTGGCCGTCTTCAAGGGCATCCCCTTCGCGGCGCCGCCGATAGGCGACCTGCGGTGGAAAGCCCCCCGGCCGGCACTGTCGTGGGAGGGCACTCTGGAAGCCACCGAATTCGCCGCTTCCCCCTACCAGCCGGGCAATCCGGGTTCGGGAAAGAGCGAGGATTGCCTCTACCTCAACGTCTGGACCCCAAACCTGAACCCCGCGGTGAAACTCCCCGTGCTGGTGTGGATCTACGGCGGCGGTTTCAGCTTCGGCTCCACCTCCGGATCGGGTACCGATGGCAGTAACCTGGCCCGGAAGGACGTCGTGGTGGTGAGCGTCGCCTACCGCGTGGGCCAGTTGGGCTTCCTGGCCCATCCGGCGCTGAGTGCGGAGAACCCCGACGGCGTATCGGGCAACTACGGCCTGCTGGACCAGATCGCGGGCCTGCAGTGGATCCAGGACAACATCGCGGCCTTCGGCGGCGACCCCGACCGGGTGACCATCTTCGGAGAATCGGCCGGGGGCATCAGCGTCAGTATGCTCTGCGCCTCCCCGCTGGCGAAGGGGCTTTTCCACGGCGCGATTTCCCAGAGCGGCGGCTCCTTCGGTCCTACCCGCGCCACCACCTATCCCGGCGAGAACATGAAAACGCTGGCCCAGGCCGAGGCGGACGGCGAACGCTACGCCGCCTCGACGGGTGCGGCCTCGCTGGCGGAGCTGCGGGCCCTGCCCCCCGACAGCCTTCCCCTCGGGATGGGATTGGGGAGCGCCTGGCCCATCGTGGACGGCCACGTCATTCCGGACAACCAGTACAAACTGTATCAGAAAGGCGACTACAACGACGTCCCGGTCCTGATCGGCTACAACTCCGACGAAGGACTGAGCTTTACCCGGGAAAGCAGCCCGGAAGAATTCCGGACGAACGTGCGGCAACGCTACGGCAAGTTTGCCGATCGCCTGCTCGCCGCCTATCCGGTGGCGGAGAACACTATCCCCAAGACCGCCCGGGACCTCAACCGCGACGCCGCCTTCGGCTGGCACACCTGGGCGTGGGCCGAGCTGCAGTCGGAAACCGGGGAAGGTGACGTATACCTCTACTACTTCGATCAGCATCCGGACTACCCGGAAGACTCGCCACGGTACGGCCACGGCTCCCCCCACGGGCAGGAGGTGATCTACGCCTTCGGGACCCTCGGCACTGACAAGCCGGATGCCACCGCGGCGGATCGCGCCGTCTCCGAAGCCATGGTCACCTACTGGACGAACTTCGCTAAATCCGGCGACCCCAACGGGGCGGGGGTGCCGCGCTGGCCGCCGTACGCCGCTTCGGACCCGGAGGTGCTGTACCTGACGGAGGAGCCGCATACCGGGCCGGTGCCGAGTGCGGAGTCGCTGCGGGTACTGGATGGGTATTTCCGGTGGCGGATTTTGGAGGGCGGGGAGCCGGGGATGGAATGAGCCGCCCCCGGGGAGGGCCTCCCACATACCCCTACCCCACCACCTTCGCCGCCGTGATCGGCAGGTCCCGCACCCGGGTCCCGGTGGCACGAAAGACCGCATTGGCGATCGCGGCGGCGGTCGGCCCCTGCGCGGCCTCACCGGCCCCCAGCGGGGGCGCACCCGGCCGGTCAAGGATAGAGACGGACACCTCCGGCACCTCCGGGAAGCGCAGGATGGGGTAGGTTTCCCAGTCCAGGCTGACGATGCCGTTCGTATTCCATTTCACTTCCTCCAGGGTGGTCCAGCTGGCTGACTGGATCATGCCGCCCTCGGTCTGGTTCCGGAGGCCGTCGGGGTTGATCGTCTGACCGGCATCGATGGCGCCGACTAGCCGTAGGACACGCAAAGATTCAGTTTCCGCATCGTAGGCGACTTCGGCCGCCACCGCGAAGTAGGCGGCCTCATTTTTGTAGCGGGCGAAGGCAAAGCCCCAGCCCCGGCCGTCTTCCGCATCGTACACCGGCCATTCAACCTGCTGACGGACCTCCTCGATCACCGCCCGGGCACGCTCGTCATCCAAGTGCTTGAGCCGGAAGGCGACCGGGTCCTCCCCCGCCCGGTCGGCCAGTTCGTCCAGGAAGGACTCGATCGCGAAAATGTTGCCGTAGGCCCCCAAACTGCGGAGGGCGGAAACCCGCAGCGGCCCCTCGATGCGGTGGGCTTCGATGTGCAGGTTTGGGATCCGGTACAACGGTTGGCTGTTGCGGTAGCCACCGCCGAGGTAGCCTTCGGTGGGGGCTTCGGGGCCACCCTCGAGGTATTGCGCGGTGAGTAATTCCGCCGCGTCGCCGCCGGGACGGTGGCTGTGCACGTCGGTCCAAAGGTTGGTCACCCAAGATACGATACGGTTGTCGCCGTCCAGGGCAGCCCGCAGTTGGAGCCGCATGGCCGAGCCGTAGGGTTCCCAACCGTGCTCGTCTTCTCGCATCCACTGCACCCGCACCGGCCGATCGGGCTCCGCGAGGGCCAGGCGGGCGGCATCGGCGGCCACGTCGTCCGCTCCGTTGTGGCCATAGCATCCCGAGCCGCGTACGCCAATCACCCGGATATTGTCCGCGGATAGATCGAGCATGGCCGCCAGGGAATCCCGCAACGGATAAACCCCCTGGGAGTGGGTCCAGACGGTCAGTTGCCCGTCCCGGTATTCGGCCAGCGCGCACGACGGCCCAATGGAGCCGTGCATCTGATAGGGCCGGGTGTAAAGCGCTTCCAGCCGGGCGGTGGCGCTTTCCCAGTCGCTGTGCGCATTCGGCGCGGAGGTGACCACTTCGCTGTTCGTGACCCGGCCGGGCATGTCGTTGAAGAGGTTGGCCGGGTCGGGGAGGGATTGATCGACCTCCCAGTTACTTTGGCGTCGCAACATCTGCCAGGCCCGGATGGCGGCGTATTCGTCCGTAGCCACCACCGCCAGGAAATTGCCGTCGCGTACAATCTGCCGGACGCCCGGGAGGGCTTCCACCCCGTCGGCCGGAAAAGATTGGAGGGTGGCCCGGTATACGGGCGGTCGGACCACCCGCGCGTGCACCATTCCGGGCGGACGCATGTCCTGCACGTAACCGTCCCGGTCGTCGACCGGCCGGCCGGTGACCATACCCAGGATCTCCGGGCGGGGCTCCGGTTGCCCGACGATCCGGTAGTCATAGGGATCTTTCCGCGGGGCATCGCGGAAGACCTGGGCAGTGAGTTGCTTACCGGCTACCAGTTCGCCGTAGGTGCGTTCGCCGCGTGCCGTGGCGCCGATCACCCCATCGGTGACGGTCAGGTCTACTACCGCGGCACCGAGTTCGTCGGCCGCGCGTTCGAGCAGTTGCTGTCTGGCCGTGGCCGCCGCCCTCCGGATGGCCGTACCGCTGCCCTCGATGGAGGCGCTGCCGGCGGTGTAGCGTTCGTTGGGAGTGTGGCCGGTATCGGCCATAATGATCTTCACCTTATCGAGTGGCAGATCCAGTTCCTCGGCGGCGATTTGCCGCAGGGCGACGAGGATGCCCTGCCCGATGGCAATCTTGCCGGTCAGCACCGTCACCGTAGTATCCTCGTGTACCCGGAGCCAGGCATCTATTCGGTCGGTATCCGGCGGACAGGCGGTGGCCTGTTTCGGTGTACCGTCGGAACCGGTGGCGCCCGCCTCACCCGAACAGCTCTCCAGACCAAGCAGGCTGAAACCGATGGCCAGGTAGCCCGACTGGCGCAGGAAATCCCGCCGATCGGGAGCGGAAGGAGAAGTATCGCGGGTCGGGGTGGGCATGGTATTCGGGCTAATCGGCATTTTGGGTACGGGCCGCCCGCGCTACGGCCCGGACGATACGGCTATGCGTACCGCAGCGGCAGAGCACCCGCTCCAGGGCTTCCCGGATTTCGGTATCGGAGGGAGCGGGGTTTACGGCTAAGAGGGCTTGGGCGCACACGATCGCGCCGTTCAGGCAGTAGCCACACTGGGCCGCCTGTTCCTCCACGAAGGCCCGTTGGAGCGGATGCGGGTCGTCCGGCGTACCGAAAGACTCCAGGGTTTCAATGTCGTGCTGCTGGGCCTGGTCGACGGGAATGACACAGGACGGCTGCGCTTTTCCGTCCAGCAGGACCATGCACGCCCCGCACTGCCGGACCCCGCAACCGTACTTCGGTCCGTTGAGGGCCAGGTCGTTACGGAGGAAGTAGAGCAGGGGCATTTCCGGCTCCAGTTCCGCCTGGTGGGTTTGGCCGTTTACGCGCAGTCGGATAGGTTGGGACATGCTTGCACAACGGGAGAGGGACGTAAGGGTTTGACCCGGAGCGATCTCGCTGGCGGGAGGCTGGCAGAAATCACTTCCTTTCGACCTCCTTCCTTTCCTACCGGTTCTACCCCGACACTACCGGATGGTTCGGCTACCGGTCCGCAGTATCTTGGCGGGTCACGTCCCCCGACCCCATGCAAAAAACGTATTGCCACCTCTTTTTCGGACTGTCCTTGCTCGCCGGTTTCACCGCTTGTTCCGACGATGGAGCCAGCTCCGTGGCCGACCTCGCCGAGCTGGACGCCTACTACGGCTCCTTCGATTCCGTCTCCACCGCCAGCGTAAACCTGGTGCTGGACACCATCGCCGGCCCCGAGATCGTGCCCAGCCCCGCCTGCCTGGCCGTACTGCCTACGGGAGAAGTATTCGTCGGCGTCGACATGATGGGCTCGCTTGGAAAAGACCCCGGCAAGGGCAGCATCGTGCGGCTGGTGGACGCGGACAATGACGGCACCTACGAATCCCACAACACCTTCGCCGCGGTCGATAACCCCCGGGGCATCATGCCGGTGGGCGACAAGGTGTACGTCCTCCACACCCGCTTCGAGGAAGGCGCCGAGGTAGCGAGTACGATGGACCTCGTGGTCTTTGAAGACGGCGACGGCGACGGCGTGGCCGACGGCCCCTCCCAGCCCCTGATCGAGAACATCAGCTCCCCCGCCCCGCTGCAGGACCGCGGTACCGACCACTCCACCAACGGCATCCGGATGGGCATTGACGGCTGGATCTACGTGGCGGTGGGCGACTTCGGCTTCCACGACGCCACCGACCGCGACGGGACGAAGCTGACCATGCTCGGCGGCGGCATCGTACGGGTACGCCCCGACGGTACCGAAATGGAGGTCTACACCCACGGCACCCGCAACATCTACGACGTGGCCATCGATCCCTTCATGAACGTCTACACCCGCGGCAACACCAACGACGGCGGTGGCTGGAACATCCGCTTCCTGCACCACGTCCAGAGCGGCGAGTACGGCTACCCGACCCTCTTCAAGCACTTTACCGACGAGATCCTCCCCGCCCTGGTCGACGTAGGCGGCGGCTCGGGCGTGGGCAGCTACTTCATGGACGACGACCGCTGGCCGGCCCGCTACAACCACGTACCGATGATGGCCGACTGGGGCCGCAACCAACTCTACCTCCACCGCGTCGAACGCGACGGCCCCGGCTTCGTACAGCAGGAGGAGGAATTCATCGAACTGCCCCAGATCACCGACATCGACCTCGACGGCTCCGGCCGCATGTTTCTCTCCGCCTGGGACGGGGCCGGCTACCGCGGTAGCGACTCCAAGGGCTTCGTGGTGAAGGTGGTACCGGAAGACTGGTCCTACGAGGCCTTTCCCGACCTGGAAAGCGCAACTACGGAGGAACTGGGGGAAATGCTGCAGGCACGGAATTCCGTGACCCGTTTTCATGCGCAGCAACGGCTCCTGCGCGCGGCGCCCGAAGCAGCCGCCACCGTTGCCTGGGAAGTAGCCGGCGACGAAAGGCTGCCGCTGGAGGCCCGCGTAGCCGGGGTGTACACCTATGCCCAAATCACCTGCGGCGAGGGTGTCGACAATCTGGTCACCCTGACCGAGGAAGCCCGGATGCGAGAATTCGCCCTGCGCGCGCTGGCCGACCGTAAGACCTGTCTGGAAAGCGTACCCCTGGAGCCCTTCCTGACGGCCGTAACCGATCCGAACCCGCGGGTACGGGCCGCCGCCATCGTCGGACTGGGCCGGCTCGGACGCGCGGAAGCCGCCGAGACCTTGCTGGCGGTAGAAGTTCCCGCATCCGTCGAAGCCCCCGGGCTCGACGAGGAAGGGCCCCACGCTACCCCGAACGCGGACATCATTCTGCCCCACCTGGCGGTGCAGTCCCTGAACAAGATCGGCGCCGTGGAAGCGACGGTCAGCGCCATCGAATCGAACCCCGACTTAGCCCTCTGGGCGCTCCGCTACATGCACGACACGGAGGCCGTCGAGGGCCTGATCGCGGCGTATGATGCCACCGACAACGCCGAGATTAAGGAGGGCATCCTCACCACCCTGGCCCGGCTGTACCACGAGGAGGCGCCCTACGAGGGCGACTGGTGGTGGAGCACCCGCCCGGACACCCACGGCCCCTACTACAAGGCCGTCGACTGGGAAGGATCGGAGCGCATCGAGGAATTTCTGCTACGGGAGGCGGAGGCCGGCGATCGCGGCGCCTTCTTCGCCCGCCTCAACGAGCGCAACCGCCTGGAACTGCCCGAACTCGGCACCGTGGAGGAGGCCCAGCTCGCCGAGGAAAGCAACGTGGATCTCGACGCCATCACCAGCAAGGAGGGCGAGGTCGGCAAAGCGTCGATCGAGGACGTCATCCTGGCCATGGCCGAACTGGAGGGCAACCCCGCTCGCGGCGAGGAACTCTTCACCGAGCAGGGCTGCGTGGCCTGTCACGCCATCGACAAGGGGGAGGTGCAGAAGGGCCCCTTCATGGGGCAGATCGGCTCGATCATGACCCGCGACCAAATCACGGAATCCATCATCAAGCCGAATGCTTCCATCTCCCAGGGCTTTTCTACCTACCTGGTCGAGACGGCCGATAACGCCTACGTGGGTTTCGTGACGGCCGAGTCCGCCGACGCGCTGACCCTCCGCGACATCGGGGGCAACGCGACCGAACTGAAAAAGGAGCAAATCAAGAGCCGGGAGGAACTCGACCAGTCGATGATGCCGACGGGGCTGGTGAACGGGCTGTCCATGGAGGAGCTGGCGTCGTTGGTCACCTTTTTGGAACGGCAGAAGTAGGGCTCCTACCCGGCTACGCGCAGTGTTGCGCCGGCGCGCAGGAGCAAGGAAATGCCGCCCGGCGCCCTGTCCCCTGCTCCGAACCGTATACCGATTATGCCGAATTGTCGAAAAGCGGAGCATCTTGCGGCCGACGGTAAGGAATCAAGACGCATTTTTGGTATCATGCCAATCACGTACGGAATCACCCGACTGCATTCGTACGCGAATTTGTATTTTTGTCAGATTGACAATTAAGAGCGCCGACCGTGCGTGCCCCCCGCCCGGTTTCCGGGTTCGATCGGAGGGACGCAGGTATGTACACCCGGATAGGCCCCGGCCGGCGCGGAACCGGTATCGATTATGCAACAACACCTCCTGGGCCTCCTGGCACCGCTACTCCTGTCCGCCTGCCTGACCGCGCAGCCCAACCGCGCTACCAATCCCCTGATCTACGCCGACGTGCCCGACATGTCCATGATCCGGGTGGGCGATACCTACTACATGAGCAGCACTACGATGCACATGAGCCCGGGGGTGCCGATCATGAAGTCGACCGACCTGAGCAACTGGGAACTCGTCAGCTACGCCTACGACACCCTGGTGAGCAACGACGCCATGAACCTGGAGAACGGCGAGAACACCTACGGACGCGGCTCCTGGGCCAGTAGCCTGGTGTACCACGACGGCACCTACTACGTGGCTACTTTCTCGGCCACCTCGGGGCTTACGCATGTCTACTCCACCCCGGATATCGAGAACGGTCCCTGGAAGGAAACCACCTTCACCCCCTCCCACCATGACCTGACGATGTACTTCGACGACGACGGCCGCGCCTATATGATCTGGGGCCAGGGTACCCTGTACATGAAGGAGATGCGGCCGGACCTCAGCGGGCCTTTATCCGGCGGCCTCGACACGGTGCTCCTCGAGAACGCCAGCGCCCCGGCCGGCGGCAACATCATGCTCGGCGCGGAGGGCTCCCAGCTTTTCAAGCACGAGGGGAAGTACTACCTCTTCGACATCACCTGGCCGCGCGGCGGGATGCGGACGGTGGTGATCCACCGCGCTGACCAAATCACCGGACCCTGGGAGGGACGCGTGGCCCTCCAGGACCGCGGCATCGCCCAGGGCGGCCTCATCGACACCCCCGAGGGCGACTGGTACGCCTACCTCTTCCGCGACAACGGCGGCGTGGGCCGCATCCCCTACCTGACACCCGTGACCTGGGAAGACGGCTGGCCGGTGCTCGGTACCGACGGCGTGGTGCCCGACACCCTGGACCTCCCGGCCAACCGCAGCCTGATCCCCGGTATCGCGGCCTCCGACGAGTTCAAGCGAAAAAAGAACGATCCGGACCTGGGGCTCGTCTGGCAGTGGAACCACAATCCCGTCAATGACCTATGGTCGGTCACGGACCGCAAGGGCTACCTGCGCCTGCGCACCGGCCGAACCGACTCCACCTTCGTACGGACGCGGAACACCCTGACCCAGCGCACCCTGGGTCCCACGAGCACCGGCTCCATCGTGGTGGACGTCTCCCACCTCCACGACGGCGACGTGGCCGGGTTAGGCCTGCTGCAGAAAAACTACGGCTACGTGGCCGTCAAACAGGACGCCGGCGAGCAGCGGATCGTCATGGTGCGCGCCACCGAAAACGGCACCGAGGAAACGGAGGGCGTGCCCTTCACCGGCAAGAAGGTCTACTTCCGTGCCAGCTGCGACTTCCGCGACCGCAAGGACGAGGCCCAGTTCTACTACAGTCTGAACGGCAAGGAGTGGACGGCCATCGGCGAACCGCTGAAGATGCCCTATACGCTGCCCCACTTCATGGGCTACCGCTTCGCGCTCTTCACCTTCGCTACCGAGGAACCGGGAGGCTACGCTGATTTCGACTGGTTCCGCATCACCGATACGTACGAAACCGCACGCTAAAAATGGGAGTGTTACGCAATCGATTCCTTTCCCCTCGCAACCTACTGGTCGCGGCTTTGCTCACGGCGACCGCCGATGCCTTCGCCCAGCCGCCGCGGGGCCCGCAGGCGCGCTCGCCGCAGGTCCACGCCGACGGAACGATTACCCTCGAATACCTCGCCCCCGACGCGGAATCCGTCCTGCTGGACGGAGGGCAGTTCGGCGCCCGCGACCTGCCCATGGAGCAAGACAGTAACGGCATCTGGCGGGTCACCTACGGACCGATCGAACCGGACATCTACCCCTACGCCTTCAAAGTCGACGGCGTGCTGGTGCAGGACCCGGCCAACCCGCACTACTTCCCCAACGAGCGCTTCCGGGGCAGCCTGGTGGACGTGCCCGCCGACACCTCCCTCATCCACGATCTGCGCGACGTACCCCACGGTACGGTCACCTACGCCTACTACCCCTCCGTGGCGGGCAGCACCGGCCGCCTGCTGGTGTACACGCCCCCGGGCTACGACGAGGAACCGGACCGCCGCTATCCGGTCTACTACCTCATCAGCGGCACCACCGATACCGAAGAGACCTGGTATAAAGCGGGGCGCAGCAACCTCATCCTCGACAACCTGATCGCTGAAGGCCGCGCCGAGCCCATGATCGTGGTCATGCCCTACGGCAACCCCGCCGCCACGGTGGCCGAACAGCGGGGTGAGCCTAAACCAGACGACCCGCCGCGGGAAACGGAGGCGGCCGTGGCGCGCATCGACCAGTTCGGCGAGGACCTGACGGAGAACGTGATCCCCTACGTCGACGCTACTTACCGCACCCGTCCCGACCGGACATCCCGCGCCATCGGCGGCTTTTCGCGGGGCGGCGGACAGACCCTGCAAACCGCCTTTTCGCATATGGACACCTTTGCCTGGGTGTGCAGTTACAGCGCCTACCTGGACACCGATTTGATGGAATCGCGCTTTCCGGACATCGCCGGGAAGGCCGCGCAGACCAACGACTCGTTGAAGCTTTTGTGGCTGAGCGTGGGCGACGAAGACTTCCTGTACGAGGACGTCCGGGAGTTCATGGCCTACCTGGACGAACATGGCGTAGACTACCGCAAGTACATCTCCGGCGGCGGCCACACCTGGATGAACACCAAGGACTACCTCGCCCGTACCGCCCAACTCCTGTTCCAATGATCCGTCCGCTGACCATCCTGCTGACCCTGCTCCTCTCGGGGTGCCTGGCGGCCCAGCGCCCCCCGCGGCTGAGTTCCCCCGACGAGAACGCCGATGGCAGCTACACCTTCCGCTACTACGCCCCGGATGCCGACACGGTGCTGCTGCACGGGGAGTTCCTCGCCGCGCCTCAAATAATGGACCGAGATGCCGACGGGGTCTGGACGGCCACCGTAGCCGACATCGAGCCCGACATATACCCCTACTTCTTCGAGCAGGACGGCGTGCAGCTCGCGGACCCGAACAACACCCACGTATTCGCCAACGAACGCTTCAAACGCAGCATCGTGGAAGTACGGGGCGACGGGGCGCAGGTGCATAGCTTACAGGACGTACCGCACGGGCAGGTCCGCTACGAATACTACCCATCCGCCACGCTCGACACCACGCGACGGATGCTGGTGTACACGCCACCCGGCTTCGAGATGAACGGTAACCAACGCTACCCCGTCCTCTACCTCATCCACGGCGGGTCGGATACCGAGGAAACCTGGTACCAGGTGGGGCGGGCGAACTTCATCGCCGACAACCTCATCGCGGCCGGCCAGGCCGAGCCCATGCTGATCGTGATGCCCTACGGGAACGTGCGCCCGGCGCCGATGGCGGACTTCACCCGCGACGTGATCGACGACATCATTCCCTACATCGAAGCGAATTTCCCCGTCGTAGGGGACGCCGAACACCGGGCCGTGGCGGGCTTCTCCGTCGGCGGCGGGCAGACCCTGAACATCGGCCTCATGAACACCGACAAATTCGCCTACGTCTGCTCCTACGCGCCGTGGACGCGGACCGAAGAGTTCCAACGGAACTTCGGCGACTGGGAACCGGACGCGGCAGCCATCAACGAGAACCTCAGGCTGTTCACCCTGAGCGTGGGCACCGACGACTTCCTCTACGAATCCGTCCTCCAGAACATCGCGGATTTCCGGGCGGAGGGCATCGAGCTCGAAACCCACATCACCGACGGCGGCCACACCTGGATGAACTGCAAAAAATACCTGGCCACCACCCTGCGGCAAATCTTTCAGCCGGCCCGCTAACCTACAACTCGATCACTATGCAACACAGAATTTTTATCCTCCTACTCACCCTCGTCACCTTCGCATCCGCCACTCTTGGCGCCCAGACGGAAGAGGCAGGCGTACCCGCCTCCACCAATATCCCCGGCCGGGAATACCCCCGCATCCTGCCCGATAAGCGCGTGAAGTTCCGCATCCACGCCCCCGAGGCCGAAAGCCTGCAGATCGACCTGATGAAGAAGTACGATATGCAGCAGGACACCGGCGGCTACTGGACGGTGACCACCGAGCCGGTGGTGGAAGGCTTCCACTACTACTCGTTGATCGCCGACGGCATCCCGCTCATGGACCCCAACAGCCAGACCTTCTACGGCATGGGCCGCATGGCCAGCGGCATCGACATTCCGGATACGGACATGGACTACTACCAGCCGCACCACGTGCCCCACGGGCAGATCCGCTCGGTAAACTACCACAGCGACATCACCCAGGCCTGGCGCCGCGCCTACGTGTACACGCCGCCGGGTTACGACAATAACACGGACACCCGCTACCCCGTCCTCTACCTGCAGCACGGCGGCGGCGAGGACGAGACCGGCTGGCCGAACCAGGGCAAGGCCGACCTGATCCTGGACAACCTCATCGCAAGTGGCGAGGCCGAACCGATGATCGTGGTCATGGACCGCGGCTACGCCACCGACCCCGACCGGGAAGTGGACCCGAACGCCGGCTTCATGGGCGGCAACGTCTTCTCCGAAGTACTGGTGGAGGAGATCATTCCGATGGTGGATTCCACCTTCCGTACCATCCCGGACCGCGAGCACCGCGCCATGGCCGGCCTGTCGATGGGCGGCTTCCAGACCTTCCAGACCACGATGACCAACCTCGACAAATTCGCCTACGTCGGCGGCTTCAGCGGAGCGGCCTTCGTGCGCGACGGCAACCTCACCGAGATGTACGACGGCGTATGGGCCGACGCGGACGCCTTCAACGACCGTGTCAAGGTCATGTACGTCAGCATCGGCACCGACGAGCCCGAGCGCATGTACCAGGGGGTGAACGCCTTCCACGGCATGCTGGAGGACGCCGGTATCGACCACGTCTACTACGAATCGCCCGGTACCGGCCACGAATGGCAGACCTGGCGCCGCTCCCTGCGGCAGTTCGCGAGCCTCCTCTTTGAATAACCTCCCCCCGCAAGCTTAAACGAAACCGTATGCAACGCTTTTCGCTCCTACTTTCCCTTCTTCTCCTGACGGTTACGGGCGCTTTCGCCCAGGACCTGGTCATGGAGGCCCCGGCGGGCTTCGACGTGCCCCGCACCGACATCCCCCACGGCGTGGTCGACTCCTTTACCTATAAATCGGAGTCGGTCGGCACCAAGCGGCAGGCCCTCATTTACACCCCGCCGGGTTACGACAAGAAAAAGGAGTACCCCGTACTGTACCTGCTGCACGGCATCGGCGGCGATAAAATGGAGTGGTACAACGGCGGTCACCCCGAGGTGATCCTGGACAACCTCTACGCCGAGGGCGCGGTGGAGCCGATGATCGTCATCATGCCGAACGGGCGCGCCATGGAAGACGACCGGGCGGTGGGCAACGTCTTCGCGCCGGACAAGGTGCAGGCCTTCGCCGACTTCGAGGAGGACCTGCTGGGTAGCCTCATCCCCTACGTAGAGAAGAAGTACCCCGTCATCGCCGACCGCGAGCACCGGGCCATCGCCGGCCTGTCTATGGGCGGCGGACAGTCGCTGAACTTCGGTCTGCAGAATCTCGATGTCTTCTCGTACGTCGGCGGCTTTTCCTCGGCCCCGAACACGAAGACGCCGGAAGAACTGGTCCCGGAACCGGAAAAAACCGACGAGCAGCTCAACCTGCTCTGGATCTCCTGCGGCGACACCGACGGCTTGATCACCTTCAGCAAGCGGCTGCACGACTACCTCTACCGCAACGAGGTGCCCCACGTGTACTACATCGAGCCGGGGGGCCACGACTTCAAGGTGTGGAAGAACGGCCTGTATATGTTTTCCCGCTTCCTGTGGAAGCCGGTGGACGAGTCGACCCTGGACCAGTACAGCCTGCTCGGCACCCCCGCCGAGACGAACGTACGCGGGGCCCGCTACCCCCAGATCCTGCCCGACAACCGGGTGATGTTCCGGGTCGAGGCGCCCGAAGCGGAAACGGTGCAGGTGGACCTCGGCCAGAAGTACGACATGGAAAAAGACGCGGAGGGCTTTTGGACGGTGACCACCGAGCCCATTACCCGCGGCTTCCACTACTACTCCCTGCTCATCGACGGCAAGGCGGTGGCGGACCCCGCCAGCGAAACCTTCTACGGCATGGGGCGGATGGCCAGCGGCATCGAGATCCCCTTTCCCGACGACGACTACTACGCCCTGAAGGACGTCCCCCACGGCGAGATCCGCATTAAAAAGTACTGGTCGGGCGTCCTGAACCGGTGGCGCGAAATGTACGTCTACACCCCGCCCGGCTACGACGATAGCGACGCGGAATACCCCGCCCTCTACCTCCTCCACGGGGGTGGCGAGGATCACCGCGGCTGGGCCACCCAGGGTAAGACCGACCTCATTCTCGACAACCTCATCGCCGCCGGCGACGCCGAGCCGATGGTGATCGTAATGATGGACGGCAACGTGACCGGTCCGGGCGGTCCGGGTGGCTTCGGTACCCGCAGTATGGAGACCTTCGCCGCCGAGCTGAAGAACGCCGTCATCCCCTTCGTGGAGGAAACTTACCGCGTGAAGGGCGAGGCCGACAGCCGCGCGCTGGCCGGCCTGTCCATGGGCGGTCTGCAGACGCTGCACGCCGGTCTGCGCAACACCGACCTGTTCAGCGCCCTCGGGGTCTTCAGCTCCGGCTGGTGGGCCGACAACACCGAGCTCTCGGGGCCGGAATACGCCTTCATGGAAGAACACGCCGACGCGATCAACGAGAACCTCGACGTCTTCTGGTTGTCGCAGGGCGGCCAGGAGGACATCGCCTGGAAGAACAACCAGGTGATGATGCAGAAATTCGACGACCTCGGCGTCGAATACGAATACAGCGAGTACGCCGGCGGTCACGCCTGGCCCGTCTGGCGCCACGACCTGCACGGATTCGCCCAGAAACTCTTTAAGTAGCCCTTTCCCAATTCCCCGATCTATGTACGGATCTACCCCGCACCGCCTTTCTCTTTTTCTATTGCTCCTGCTCTGCGCGCCCCTGCTGCGGGCGGAAGTGCGGCTGCCCCGCCTGATCGGCGACGGCATGGTGCTACAGCGCGACACCGAGGTGGACGTATGGGGCTGGGCCGACGCCGGGGAGACCGTGACGGTGACCTTCGACGGAAAAACCTACCCGGCCGAACCGGCGGCCGACGGGTGCTGGCACGCAACGTTGCCCGCCCACCCCGCCGGCGGTCCCTACACGATGACCGTAGCGGGCAGCAACACCATCGAGCTGTCCGACATCCTCTTCGGCGACGTATGGCTGTGCTCCGGCCAGTCGAATATGGAATACAGCATGGGGATGGTTGCGAGCCTATACGAAGACGAGATCGCCGCCAGCACGAACGACCGCATCCGGCAGTTCAACGTGCCGAAGGAATTCGATTTTCAGGGGCCGCGCGAGGATTACGGCGGCGGGGAATGGAGCAGCGCCGACCCCGAGAGCGTCCGGAACTTCACGGCGGTGGGCTACTTTTTCGCCCGCGAGATCAACGAACGCTACGACGTGCCGGTGGGACTCATCAACGCCAGCCTGGGCGGCTCACCGGCCGAAGCCTGGATGACGCCGGAGGCCCTGCGGGACTACACCGGCCTTTACGACGATGCCCTGCGCTACCGGGATACGGCCTACGTGAGCCAGGTGCGCCGCAGCGACCGCGAACGCATCGGCGGCTGGTACGCGGAACTGAAAGACCAAGATGCCGGCTACACGGGCGCTACCCCCTGGAGCGATCCGGCGGCCGATGACGCCGACTGGTCCACCACCACCCTGCCCGCTTTGTGGAACGACACGGAGGCGGGGGACACCCCCGGCTCGGTATGGTACCGCCGCAGCTTCGAGGTGCCCGCCGGCCTGACCGGCAAGGAGGTACAACTACCCTTCGGCAACCTCATCGACGCGGACTCGGTGTGGATCAACGGCACCTTCGTCGGCGGCTTCGGCTCGCGCTACGTACCGCGCAACTACACCGTCCCGGCCGGCATCCTGCAGACCGGCGAGAATACCATCGCCGTGCGGGTCGTCAGTTCCGGCGGCAGCGGCGGTTTCATCCCCGAGAAGACCTACGCCCTTACCGACGGTACCACCACCGTGGACCTCAGCGGCGAATGGCAATACCGCCGCGGCGGCGAAATGGACCCGCTGCGGGGCCCTACCTTCATCCAGTGGAAGCCCACGGGACTGTACCACGCCATGATCGCCCCGCTGCTGCCCTACGCGCTGAAGGGGGTGCTCTGGTACCAGGGCGAATCGAACGTCGGCCGCGACCGGCAGTACGCTACCCTCTTTCCGGGGCTGATCGAAAACTGGCGGGAGGAAATGGAAGACCCCGACCTGCCCTTCTTGGCCGTGCAGCTGCCCAACTTCGGCACGCCGCAGGAGCAACCCGGTGAGAGCGGCTGGGCACGCATGCGCGAAGCGCAGGAGGAAATCTTATCCCTGAACAACACGGGCCTGGCCACCACCATCGACATCGGTGAGTGGAACGACATCCACCCGCTCAATAAACTGGACGTGGGCAAGCGCCTGGCCCTGCTGGCGCAACGCGACGTATACGGGGATGCCAAAGTCATTGCCGAAGGGCCCGTCTACAGCAGCATGGCGGTGAAGGGAAACACGGCGGTGTTGTCCTTCGACCACGTCGGCGGCGGACTCGAGTCTTCCGACGGCACTCCCCTGCGGCACTTCGCCATCGCCGGCGCCGACGGTGAATTCGTCCGGGCGGAGGCCCGCATCGAAGGCGAGACGGTCGTCGTGAGCAGTCCGGAAGTGGCGGCGCCGGAAGCGGTCCGCTACGCCTGGGCGGACGCCCCGGAGGACATCAACTTCTATAACGCGGCGGGCCTGCCCGCGCGTCCGTTCCGCACCGACGTCCCGGAAGCCGCGGCCGAGACGGGCGCGGTGAGCAGTCCGGACGGCCGGATACGGGCGATCGTCGACCTGGAAGCGGCCACCTACACCATCGAAGTGGACGGCGAGCCGGTGCTGTACGCAGGTAAACTGGGCGTGGTGCGCGAGGATGGCGATTTTGCTTCTCTCCTGCGCTCCGTCGCCCAAAGCGAAGAACGGGAAGTGCGGGACAGCTACACCAGCAAAAACGCCAAGAAGTACCAAATCAGCTACGTGGCCAACGAGCGGACGTGGCACGCCGCGAACGCCGACGGACAGCGCATGGACATCGTCTTCCGGGTAGCGGACGACGGGGTGGCCTTCCGCTACGTCTTCCCGGATACGACCACGGAAGTGAAGAAGATCACCCGGGAGGCGACGACCTTCCCCTTCCGCGCGGGTACGCGGGCCTGGCTGCAGCCGAAGACCGAGGCACAGAGCGGCTTCGAGCATACCAACCCCAGCTACGAGGCCCACTACATGTCGGACATCCCGGTCGGCACCCCCGCCCCCGGCGACAACGGCTGGGTGTACCCGGCGCTCTTCCGCTACCAGGACACCTGGATCCTGCTGACGGAGGCCGACCTGGGGACCACCTACTGCGGTACGGCCCTGCAGCAGTACAGCCCCGACGGGGAGTACGCGATCAACTTCCCGCAGGAGCCGGAAGTCTTCACTAATGGGGTGCCGACCCTGAACCCGGAAAGCAGCCTACCGTGGCGGACGCCCTGGCGCATCATCGCCCTGGGGGATTTGGCCACCGTACAGGAATCCACCCTCGGTACCGACCTGGCCGCGCCGGCCGTGACGACGGAAACCGACTGGATCCAACCCGGCAAGGCCAGCTGGAGCTGGATCCTGAAAAAGGACGGCGGGACGGTCTACGACGTACAGCGCGACTACATCGACTTCGCCGCCGACATGGACTGGCAGTACTGCCTCATCGACGCCAGCTGGGACCAGACCATCGGCTACGACTCGGTGGCCCTGCTGGCCGATTACGCCAAGACCAAAGACGTCGAACTGCTGCTGTGGTACAACAGCGCCGGCAGCTGGAACACGGTGCCCTTCACGCCCAAGGACAAGCTGCTGACCCACGAAAGCCGGATGGAGGAATTCGGTAAGCTGCGCGATATGGGCGTCCGGGGGATCAAGGTCGACTTCTTCGGCGGCGACGGGCAGTCGATGATCGCCTACTACCACGGCGTCCTGGAGGATGCGGCGGCCAACGGCCTGCTGTGCAACTTCCACGGCGCTACCCTGCCCCGCGGACTGCACCGTACCTACCCCAACTACATGACGGCGGAAGCCGTCTTCGGCTACGAGATGATCACCTTCGGGCAGGGGGCGGCCGACCGGGCGCCGATGCACATGGTGCTCTCGGCCATGATCCGGAACGTCTACGACCCGATGGACTTTACCCCCGTGAACCTCGGCGGCATCCCCGGGCGGGTGGAACGCACCACTACCGCGGCCTACGAGCTGGCCACGGCGGTGGCGATGCTGAGCGGCATCCAGCACTACGCCGAGCAACCCGAGGGAATGGAGAAAGTACCGGAGTACGTCCGGGACTTCCTGCGGGAATTGCCGAATTACTGGGAGGACGTCCGCTTCGTGGACGGCGACCCGAACAGCCATTACGTAGTGGCCCGTCGCCACGGTGACCGCTGGTACGTAGCGGGGCTGAACGGCGCGGACTCCGCCAAAGACCTCGAGCTTGACCTCGGCTGGCTCGGCGGCCGGACGGGCACGCTGATCGCGGCCGGCCCGGGGGGCACCGCGGACGATCCCTCCTTCCGGGAGGAGGAGATTCAGGTGCCGGCAGCGGGCAGCTGGAACGTATCGGTGGGACCGAAAGACGGCTTCGTACTCGTGTTCGAGGAGTAACGGACGCCGTCGGCGGCCACCGTATCTAGTAGCTGCCGGGAATCGTCGTAGAAAAGGACACGCCGAACGACCCGCCGTCGAAGCTGCCCGCGAACGGAGCCTCGTAGGTCAACCGCGTATAGGTCACGGCGACCCATTTCCAACCGAACTCGAAGCGGGTACCCAGGGAGGTGTCGAACTTGACGTCGTCGACGAAGCCGTCTCCCTTGAGTCTGGCCCCCAGGTGCGTGGTTAGGCCGGCACCGGCGCGGAACCCTTTAGCAAAGGTGACGTAGCCCAGGGCATTAAGCGGGTAACGCACAAAATTGATGTTGGCATTGTCGGCAGCTTCGGTATTGTACTTGATGCCAATGGTGGCCCGAAGCAGCAGGGGTACGCCCGTGGGTTTATACTCGCCGCCGACGGCCAGCGTACCGCCCTGCCCGGCGGTCATTCGCTGATCTTCTCCATTGGTGAAGAAAACGGTGACGAGGTCATCTCCGCCGTACTCCAGGTTCCCCTCGAGCAGCATGCGCACCGTAGGAGCTAAGGGCGTGTTCTGGCCCGCCAGACAAAAAGGGATGAAACACAATACAAAAACCGCGAGCCGAACAATCGAGTTGGTCATCGGTGAAACGTTAAGGTGGTGAGTGATCAAAATCGCACCTACGACGTCAGGATGGCCGGGGTGGGTATCCAAAATTATTTCGCTTTTTGCAAAGCGGAAGAAATATTTTTCGCCTGTTTCGCCTACGCATTTTCGCGGCAAAGGGGAGCTATTCCCCGGGGCGCGAACCGCCCGTACGCTTGACTTCAGCCCGGTGCCCGCCGGCGGGTGCGGGGCATACTTTATCCCGCCGGAGCGACCGAACGGTTTCTATCTTCGGGGCATGCTACCATGCATCTGTGGCTCAGCTGCGGTGTGGATCGTGACCACCGTGTTGCTGACCTTCGCCTGCGGTGATGCCGGGCCTCTCGACCGCACTCCCTTCCCCTTTCGGAGTGCCCCCTCGGACCAGGATACGATCACCGCCCCCAGCCCGCCGAGGGGATTTCCGAGCTACGAAGCGCAATTCACCGATTTCATCGCCCGGGCCGTCGCCGACGGTAGTCTGCGCAAGAGCCTCTCGTACCCCCACCTGCTACCGATCGGCAGCTACGCTTCGGTGAACGAACAAGCCGAGGAACCCCTGGAGTGGGGACTGTATTCGGCACAGCGTTCCGCGCTGGAGGTGCTACGGACCTACGAACTGGCCCCGGCGGAACTCATAATTACAGATCTGGCCCGGGATGCCAATTTACTGGTCATGACCAAAGCCCACACCAAGCCCGAACACCGGTCTGCACCCGCAGTCTGCTCGTTGACCTATACGCCATCGGCTACCGTTACCTAGGCCGGGAGAACCTGCTGACGATCTATCCATCCGGGGGTAGCCGCCCCTTCGACAGCCTGCTGCAGGAGCGTGGCTATCCGGCACAGACCATCCGGTCCGGCATTTATCCCCCCGAGCCGGAATACGGCAACCTGCTACACCACGCC
This sequence comes from Neolewinella xylanilytica, assembly GCF_002934605.1. Classification (GTDB taxonomy): domain Bacteria; phylum Bacteroidota; class Bacteroidia; order Chitinophagales; family Saprospiraceae; genus Neolewinella; species Neolewinella xylanilytica. Next base: position 1,787,595 of record NZ_PTJC01000005.1, on the reverse strand, counting down.
ATTGCCCTGGGCTTTCAGCGCTTCGCCTACGTAGACAACGGGAATTCGGGCAGCGAAAGAGATCTCGCCCAGGCGGAAAACATCACTGCCTACCAAGGTGACCAGGCCGGGGAAAAGTTCGTCCGCCCCGGGGGCTGATACCACGCCATCGAGGGGCCCCAGCCGAAGCGAGCGGCAGGTAGCGATTACGGGATGGGGTACCACTACAAGAAGAAGCTGACCCAGGACGACCGGCCGACCGATTACCAGGGCGCCATGAACGAGAAAACCGCATCCCACCAATCCTACTGCACCGCCCCGGGCGACCGCCTGGAACCGGGCGGCACCCCAGATACTGATCAACGCCGCCGGCGATTTGTGGCGCGGCCCCGACGGGAAGATGCACTTGCACTGGCGCGATGAGTGGGAACTAAGCCTATTTAAAACGGAGCGGGGGCGGTAGGTTTTGGCGGCGGGGCGCCGGTGCAGCGGTTTACCGCAACCGCGCGGGTCTTTCCGTGTTTTGGGCATGACCAATTCGCTCGCCTCCTGCTGTTGGGAATATTGTTACCGTGCTCATCAGTTTTGACATCGATAATACCCTGATTCCCTACTCCGACGAATTCCCGGTCGAGGCGAATTCGGTGCTTACGGGGCTGCTAGGCGGAGAAAAGCTCCGCCGGGGCACCGTACAGCTTTTCCGGGAACTCGAGCGCCAGGGACACCACCTATGGCTGTATACCACTTCCTTTCGGAGCCGGTGGTACCTCCGCAGAACCTTTTTGGCATATGGCCTGTGGCCGGAACGCATCATCAATGGTTACGATAGTAGCAAGGTCTTACGGGCGCATCAGTGTTCCGCTTCCAAAAATCCTGCCCTGTTCGGTATCGATCTCCACATCGACGATGCTCCCGGTGTCCGAACGGAAGGCCTCACCTATTGCTTCGAAACCCTGATCATCGAGACGGGTGACCTTCACTGGGTGTCCCACGTTTTGGCTAGCGTGGAGGAGTTACCGGGTTAGGTCCGGGATGCGATTACCAGGGAGCCGGGAGGATTTCCGGTTATGGTGACCGTACGTTTCGGAGCGGCCCATCAATTACGTATCCATGTTCTATCGGCCAGACATTGCGTTGGGCTGTCTGGTATTGAGGCAGCCTGCCTGCCCTACCGCGCAGGAACCGCATTCCGGAACCGCTTCCCGCTCCCCCACCCCCTACGACACCATCACCGACGCCGCCGTAGCGGCTAACGTTTCCCGGTATGCGCTCCTCTTCTCCCATCGCATCCGCCGGGGCATCGCCGCGGGAACCATTCGCGAAGATGATTACTATGTCTGAATGGCTGCGGGCAAGTATTTTACCGCATCGCCATGCCAGGGGTGTAGTGGTTTCCGTAAATAAAAATGGGGCCACGTCTGTCGACGCGACCCCATTGGGCTGCAAAGCTTATTGCCGAACGAATCAGAGTTTGATGAACGGTTGGACGGACTGGCTTTCACCTTCGATCACCCGCAGGCGGTACACGCCCGGAGGCAACATGCCAACCTGTAGCTCCTGCCGCAACTCCTGGCCGAGCTTGTCGACCCGGAGCGTACGGACAGTGCGTCCCGTAGCATCGGTAAGGAGTACATCCACCGAGCCGCGGTAGTCGCTGCCCAGGGAGAGGTTGAGCTGATCGGCCACGGGGTTGGGGAACAGTTTGAGTTCGGTAACTGCTGCCCGCGAAACATCTTTCGCGAATTCCGGGCGATCAACTTTCTGGCTAAAGATTTCGGTGCAGTTGCTGGCCGGATCGCCCATCCCGGCGGGCGCGGCAGGATCGAGATCGAGGTGGAGCTTATCGAGCGCGCCGTTGGCTTCGCGGTAGGCGAAATCAATCGTATTGGTGCCGGCGGTAAGGGCCAGCAGACCATCCGGGTATTCATTCCAGTAGTAGGCGGAACCTTTCTGGATCTGCGTGCTCCATTTGTACCAAGTGCCTCCGTTGACGCGCACCCAGTAGGAATCACTGTCCCGGTTCGGAGCCTGAATACGGGCGAACATCGTGTAGTCGCCGGGCTCCATGTTGTAGGCCGTGAATCGGATCCGGTTCTCGGGCAGGTCAGCGGGGGGCGTAGCCATGGATGCCATGCCCGTCCAGACGACGGACTGTCCTCCGGACGCAGCATTCGTCGTACGCAGCGTCCAGCCACTGCCGACCTCCGCGCATTCCGCCTCCAGCCAGGCCGCCGTGGCGGTGGGAGGTTTCGGTCCGCAATTGGAAGCCATTTCGCCTGCACCGGCAGGTTCAGTAGCCGATTTGCTTACGTACAACTTATCGAGCTGTGTCCCGTCCTCGCGGTAGGCGAAGTCAATCGTGTTCGCTCCTTCCGTTAGCGTGACCTGAGGACCGGTGTACGCATTCCAGACAAATCCGACCTTCGTCTGGAAGTCGCCGTTCCACCGGTACCAGCTACCGCCGTTGACGCGGACCCAGAAGGAATCATCGCCGGTTGACGGTGCCTTAACGCGGGCGAACAGGTAGTAGCTACCGGCCTCGGCGTTGGTGAGGCTGAAACGGATTCGGTTATCGGGAATGTCGGCCGGTGGGGCGGAGGTAGCGTTCCCGTTTCGTACTACGGCGTACGCGCCGTTGGAGGCGGTGGCATCATCGACGATTGTCCACTTGCTGCCTAGCGTAGCACACTCGGCTTCCAGCCAGAAGGTGGATTCGGCAGCTTGCGGATCCGCTACAGTAATGGTGATTGCATCGGTGGCCGTTGCGCCATCGTCGTCGGTCACCGTTAGCGTGAGATCGTAGTCACCGGCCGTAAAGACCACCACTGGATCGGCACCGGTGATGGAACCGCCGTCCCAGGTCCAGGTATAGCTGACGATGGTTCCGTCCGGATCGTAGGACCCGGCACTGCTAAGCTGAACGGTAAGCGGCGAATCGCCTGACTCGGGGATAGCGCTGGCCACCGCTACCGGAAGCTGGTTTACCGGCGGCGTACCTCCGCAGTTGGAAGCCCCTTCGCCGATTCCGTTGGGTGTAGCAGCCGATTTGCTCAGGTAAAGCTTATCGAGCTGAGTGCCATCCTCCCGGTAAGCGAAGTCGATGGTATTAGCGCCTTCCAAAAGGATAACCTGGGGGCCCGAGTAGGGATTCCAGGCGAAGCCTACCTTCGTTTGGATGTCGCCGTTCCACTTGTACCAACTTCCACCGTTGACCCGCACCCAGTACGAGTCATCACCGGTAGACGGCGCATTCACCCTGGCGTACAGATCATAGTCACCGGCTTCGGCATTGGGGATACTGAACCGAATGCGATTCGCGGGTACATCAGCAGGAGCCGCTCCGAGCGAATTGCGGTTTTTGACAACGGCGTACTGACCGTTAGCGGCAGCCGCATCGTACCCGATCGTCCATTCGCTACCCAGATCGCCACACTCAGCTTCCAGCCAGAAGGTGGATTCGGTCGTAGGGGTTTGGGTGCAGTTTGAAGCCGGGCTACCCACCCCGTTGGGCAGGGTACCCGACTGCGCCAGGTAGAGCTTATCGAGCAGGGCTCCGTTTTCACGGTAGGCAATGTCGATGGTGTTGCTGCCGGCCGTGAGCACGGGCTGATCTCCCGGATAGGCGTTCCAGGCAAGCTCGGTGCCACTGGTGCGGATCAAGCCCTTGGACCACTGGTACCAGCTACCGCCGTTGACCCGGACCCAGAAGGAATCCTCGGTTCCCGAAGGCGCGCCGATGCGGGCAAACAGGTTGAAGGTCCCCGGCACCACATCGCTGATCGTGAACCTTACACGGTTAGCCGGTACATCCGCCGGTGGCGTATTCGTGGCATTCCGGCCGCTGTTGACCTTCACGTAGCTACCGTTGGAAGCTTCCGCACCGCTCATGATCGTCCAGGCATCCCCCACGGCGGCACATTCCGCTTCCAACCAGTAAGTGGTTTTGCCGGAACAGCTCACGCCTTCGTCCGCGCGGCCGTCGCAGTTGTTGTCAAGACCGTCACAGATTTCGGGGGCACCGGGGTAAACGGTTGCCTCGGTATCGTCGCAATCACCCCCGTAGGCCACGTAGCCCTGCGGGGCCGTACAGGCCGTTACCGTGAAGGAGGGGTTTCCGAATCCGTCCCCGTCGGTGTCGGCGTAGAAGGTAGCTCCCGCGCCGACGGAGGCGTCAGTATCGTCACAGTCATCGTCGTTGGTAACGTAACCGCCGGGGAGGGAACAGTCTTCCAGGAAGTTGTCAGGATCTCCCAGACCGTCTCCGTCGACGTCCGCATAGAAGACGGTGGTGGTCACACCGTCGTCTACGGCATTGTTACAGTCATTGTCTAAGCCGTCACACAGCTCGGGAGCTCCGGGATAGATCGTGTCGTTGTTGTCGTCACAGTCGCCGGCTACCGCGACGTAGCCGCTCGGCGGCACGCAGGCCAGTACGGCGGAGGCAGCCGTTCCGTACCCATCCCGATCGGTATCGAGGTAGAATAGGCTGGGTTCCCCGATGGCTGCGTCACTATCGTCGCAGTCGTCCGGATTGTCGACGTAGCCCGCCGGCTGCGAGCAGCGCTCGATCGATTGACCCGGATCCCCAAGCCCGTCGTTGTCCGCGTCCGCGTAGTACGTGGAAGTGGGCAGACCGTCATCTACGCTGCCGTTACAGTCGTTGTCCAGGTCGTCACACAGTTCCGGAGCGCCGGGGTACACCACGGCGTTGGTATCGTCACAGTCACCGGCCTGGGCTACATATCCCTGCGGTGCGGTACAAGCCGTTTGGCGGATATTGGGATCACCGAAACCATCGCCATCTCGGTCGGCGTAGAAGACGGAAGCTTCGCCGATGGTTGCGTCGGTATCGTCGCAATCCCGGGCGTTATTCACGTAACCCGGGGGCACGGAGCAGCTTTCCACCGAGCTGTTGGGGTCACCCAATCCATCGCCGTCGGTGTCCGCGTAGAATACGGTGGTGGTCACGCCATCGTCTACGCTGCCGTTACAGTCGTTATCCAGTCCGTCACAGAGTTCCGGGGCCCCTGGATAGACCGTATCGTTGTTATCGTCACAATCACCGGCCTGGGCTACGTACCCCTCGGGTGCGGTGCAGGCGAGGACGGTGGTCGCTTCGTTGCCATAACCGTCGCGATCGGTGTCGGCGTAGAAGGTGCTTTCCCCGCCGATCGCCGCATCGGTGTCGTCGCAGTCATCGTTGTTCGTGACGTAGCCGGCGGGCTGCGTGCAGTCCTCGATCGAACTGTTCGGATCGCCCAGGCCGTCGTTATCTGCGTCGGCGTAGAAGACGGCGGTGTTCAGTCCCTCGTCGGTGCTGCCGTCGCAGTCGTTATCGATTCCGTCGCAGAGTTCCGGAGCTCCGGGATACACCGTACCGTTGGTATCGTCACAATCACCGGCAGTACTTACGTATCCGGCGGGGGCGGTACAGGCGGTGAGGGTATTACCCGGATCGCCGTAGCCATCCGAATCGGCGTCGGCGTAGAAGGTCGTCTCTCCCCCGATCGTCGCATCGGTGTCGTCGCAGTCATCGTCGTTCGTGACGTAGCCGGCGGGCTGCGCGCAGTCTTCGATCGAGCTATTGGGATCGCCGAGGCCGTCGTTGTCGGCATCGGCGTAGAAAACGGCCGTGGTCACGCCCTCGTCGGTGCTGCCGTCGCAATCGTTATCGATTCCGTCGCAGAGTTCCGGAGCTCCGGGATACACCGTACCGTTGGTATCGTCACAATCACCGGCATTACTTACGTATCCGGCGGGGGCGGTACAGGCGGTGAGGGTATTACCCGGATCGCCGTAGCCATCCGAATCGGCGTCGGCGTAGAAGGTCGTCTCTCCCCCGATCGTCGCATCGGTGTCGTCACAATCCTGTGCGTTGGCGACGTAGCCGGCGGGTTGGGTGCAATCCTCAAGCGGGCTGTTCGGATCGCCCAGGCCATCCTGGTCGACGTCGGCGTAGTAGGTGAAGGTCGGTAGCCCGTCGTCTACGCTACCGTTACAATCGTTATCGATCCCATCGCATACTTCCGGCGCGTTGGGGTAGACCGAATCATCACCGTCGTCACAGTCGAGCGCGTTGGTCACGAAGCCGGATTGTGGTGCACAGAGCAGTACCGAGGCATCGGGATCGCCGAAGCCGTCACCGTCCGCATCCGCGTAATAAGTCAGTTTCGGCTCGGCCTCCAGCACGGTAACGCTGCTGGTTGCGGCGCAACCGGGCGTCGTGCTGGTCAGGGTGTATACGCCAGGCAGGGTCACGGTGGGGTTCGCCACCGTGGCACTGAAGTTATCCGGGCCACTCCACAGGTAGGTACCGGTGGACGCCTGACCGTTCAGGGTCACGCTCCCCGTCGCGCAGTCAATTTGCTTGGGCTCACCGGAGACATTGGCATTCACCGTGCACTCCACATCGGGTGGTCCGATCGCGATGGTGGTACCCACGGCGCTTTGCAGCACGTTTACCCCCACGCTGGCGAGCACCGTCGGATAGGGTTCCGAACTCAGGAAGCTGATCACGGCATCCCCTTCGGCGATGGCCCGGAACGTAATGGTAGCCAGTGGAAAGCTGCCGCTCAGAAAGCCGGTGAAGCGACCGATATCGTACACCAGCGTTCCCAGGCCGTTATCGATCAGGGGATCGACGATTTCGAAGTAGCCGGAAAGGGGTGCCACATCAACTACCTGTACCAAAGCCGGATCGAACTGGATACTCAGGCTCGCCGCGTCAATGAGCTCGGGGCTGTTCGAGACCTCTACGGTCAGCGTGATTTCGGCGGGCAGGTCATCCGTCACCTCTGGGTTGTCCGGCGAGATGACGATGTCCTGTCCAACGAGGGGCTGATACCCTAGAAAACATACCAAAGCGATCCAGACCAGCCTCTCGGGTAATTGTCTAAGCGTTCGAACGAACGGGGAAATTTGCAAAGCGTAAGCGTGATGTCTCATAGTATCAAAGTTCAATTCATGGTATGGTAAAAGCATGGGTGGTATCTCCTCTAGCGCGCAGGACCGACGCCTACGGAATGAGACCGGAGGGTAGTTCGCCAAATGCATTGTAGTTGGACACCAGCAGCGAGAAGTCCAGAATGGTCACCTTTCCCTGTCCGTTCAGGTTGGCATTTGGGTTGTAGCCGGCATCTCCCGCTTCCAGATCGAAGGAGCCGACCAGGGTGGAAAAGTCGAAGATGTCCACCTCGTTATCGTTGTTGACGTCTCCCGCCTTGAGCTCACCGGCGTCGTGGGTGTCGTCGTTACCGGTAATCGAGACGACGTCCACTACCTGCAGGCAGTTGGCGTACTTGATTGCCAGTTCGTACGTGCCGGGGGCGATACCATCCACGACCAGCTCACCGGCGGCCGTAGCGGTACCGATCAGTTCGTAGGCCGGCGTGGTGCCGCCCACCGGAAACAAATCGACCGTGTATTCCCCGCTGTGGTCGGTCATTCCCTGGCGGGTAACCGAAATGGTCAGCTCCGCGGTGGCCAGGCTGGGATCGTACAGCAGCGTGATGACGTTGGAGGTCTGGCTGACAGGCTGATCTACCGCATACGGGCTACTCGAGGTGACGGCGATGATTTGATTCAATCCACCGTCCGGGGTCGTATTGCCGCTCGGCGTAGCGAGCAACGTGATGGGAATATCCACGGTTCCGCCGGATCCGATGATGCCGGTATAGAGCGCTTTTCCGGACATGGCCTCGTTGGCGTAGTAGGTATCGTCCGCAACGCCGAACGGCGGATCGCCGGATGCGATAAACAGGCGAGAGTCCATCACCAGCAGGGAAACATAGTCACCGGGCGTACCCGTTACCGTGACGATTTGATCGGCTTCACCGACCGTCGCCGGGGTAGAAGGCTGGCCGATCACCGAAATGACCGGAGCTACCGGAGCGGTCGCCGTAACTACTGCCTGGGCTCCCCCCAAGCTGCCATCCTCGTAAAGACTGCTCACCAGGATTGATCCGTCGCTGAAGGTGACGGTCACGGTAGCTCCGATGAGCTCGTAACCCGACACGGCACCGGCGTTACCCGCGCCGGCGACCCCTTGGATGCTGTTGGGGTCGATATCCGTGGTAAACGTGAAATTCTCTCCCGGATCAAAATCGGTAAAGCTGGTGGTCACCACGTCGAAACCACCGTTTCGGGGGCTTGAGAAGGGCGCCGCGCAGGGGTCGCCCGGAGCCACGAGACCGACCGTAGCCGCCGTGGTGCCCGGGGTCAAACACTGTGCCGTAGCGTCACCCCCCGAACCGGTAGGGTCAAACACCATATCCGGCAGGATACCCGTTGAGAGATCGATTGAAACCGCCGTGATTGTCAAATTTCCCGTGGACTGGTTCGTAATCTGGACTTTATCACTGCCCCCGTATGTCGTGGCATCAAGCCCGGTTCCGGGAGTGATTTCGATCACCGCGGTAGGGTCGCCGAACGGCGGCTGGAGATTCGGATCGTATAGCAGGGTAATTACGTTCGAAGTGGTACTCACCGGTTCGTCAACCGCGTAGGGGGCCGATGAAGTCACCGCAACGATCTGGTTCAGTCCGCCGTCGGGCGAGGTGTTGCCACTCGGCGTAGCCAGTAGGGTGATGGGTATATCCACCGTCCCGCCGGAACCGATTTGGGCGGAATACATTGCCTTGCCCGACATCGCTTCGTTAGCGTAGTAGGTGGGGTCCGCGACGTCGAAGGGCGGGTCGCCGGAAGCGATGAATAAGCGGGAATCCATCAACAGCAGGGAGACGTAGTCGCCGGGTGTACCGGTCACCGTGATGGTCTGCTCGGTTTCTCCCACCGTAGCGGGAGTGGAAGACAGGCCTACTACGCCGATCACTGGTGCAAGGGGAGCGTCCTGCTCAATGACAGCTTGGCTACCGCCCAAACTACCATCCTCGTAAAGGCTGCTCACGATGGTGGAGCCGTCGCTGAAGGTGACGGTCACGGTCGCTCCCGTAATCTCGTAGCCCGACACGGCTCCGGCATCCCCGGCACCGGGTACGCCCTGGATACTATTGGGATCGAGGTCTACGGAGAAGGTAAATGTTTCTCCCGGGTCGAAATCGGTGTATGCGGTACTCATGATGTCGAAGCCGCCGTTCCGCGCACCGGTGAAGGGATCGGTGCAGGCGTTGGCGGGGGTAACCAGCCCAACGGCACCCGCAGTTGTTCCGGGCGAAAAACACTGAGCGGTAGCATCACCGCCCGTTCCGGTAGGATCGAAAACCATATCCGGCAGAATCCCGGTAGACAAGTCAAACGATACCCCGGTAACCTGCAGGTTACCGGTCGACTGGTTGGTGATTTGGAAGTTGCTGCTTCCGCCGTAGGTAGAAGCACCGAGCTGCCCCCCCGGAGTAACCTCGATCAGTACGCTGGGCTCACCGGAGACGTTGTTCACCCGCACCCGCCATACCTCGGACGTATTCGAAGTACCACTGGCGCAGGAGCCGCCGCCGTTGCGGGCCTTGACCGCTACCAGATGGTAGATATTTCCACTGGCGTTGTCCGACAGGGTGACGGGAATGTCTACCGTACCGTTGGGTCCTACCACGGCGTCGAATTGCGCTACCGTTTGCGCCTTATTGGCTTCAAATGGTCCGGGGAAGATGCCGGGGCCGAGGTCTTCGATCGTGCTTTCCAGCACCAACAGTGATACCGCGTCACCGGGCGTACCGCTGATTTGTACGGTCTGGGCCTCTTGTTCTACGTTCGCATCTACAAATCCGGCTACACTGGAGGTACCGGTAATTCCGAGTAGCGTCAGCCCGGGGGCCGTGTTTTCGCTGCCGGGATAGAAATGGTTGGCGGAGCCTACCCCACTGTTGGGTTGGATGCGAAACAGTTCGCCGGAAACCGAGGTGAAGGTCTGCCCGTCGGAAAATGCTACGGTCACCGTAGTTCCGGCAAGTTCCAGCCCGGAAATCGCGCCTGCATTGCCCGCCCCGTTAAATCCTTCAATACTGGTGGGATCGATGTCAATTGCCAGATTGATGCTTTCCCCGGGCTCAAAGTCATTGAAATTGAGGTTGAGAATGAAATAACCTCCGTTGCCCACTTCGGCTTCTCCAATAAAGGGAGCCGTGCAGTCCGGGTCGCTTCCCGCCCCGCCGTTTCCGGGTAGCGTCAGGCCCACGCTACCGTCTCCGCCGGTCTGGCTGGTAATGGTCAGGCATTTTGCGGTGGCGTCGCCCGCCGTCCCGACCGGATCGAAGACCATATTCGGATAGATCGCCGTGCTAAGGTCAAAGCTGACCGAGGTAATCTGCTGTCCCTGGGAGTTGTTCGTGATGATCAATCCGTCGTTGAACGTACTGGCGGTAAGCAAATCGTTACTGCCCGGATCGATGGCCACGTAAGCACAGGCAAAATCAGCGGGGTTGACGATCACCGTGCGGACGACTTCCGCGGCCGCGTTACCGGCGGCGTCGGTCACATTGTACGTTACGGCGTAGGTACCGGCCGCTAGCGTGTTAACGAAGTCACCGCCAACGACAATCGAACCGCTAAGGTCACCGTCCACGTTATCCGATGCGGTGGCACCGGGGTCGACGTAGCTGTCACCAACCGTGAGGCTGAGCGGATTATCTCCGAGCAGCGCGATCACCGGGGGGGTATTGTCCTCGGCGGTCGAGATTCCACAGATTTGGATTCCCTTCAGTGCCGGATTTTCTACGCCGTGAATAAATTCAATATCCAGCATACCATCCGCAACCGTAAGCGTTGCGGAACGGGTAAACGCACCCTTCGGTCCCGCGATGGCGTAGGGATCGATATCGTCGAATGCCGGTAGTACGACCCCTTCAATGGCCACATCAAATACCCGCTGGCCGGGTGCGGTGATTCCGTTGAAGAGTTCGGCAAAGAGCAGCGTGACCTGCACCTCGGTGCCAGCGGCCACCGGGAATTCCCACTTCATCTCGGGATCGTTCGGGCCATCGTACCGTTCGGTATTGAAAACCTCGGCGGGGGCCGAGGCGGGTACGGTGGGATCTATCATTATAATATTACCACTGTGGGCCGATCCGGACGTTCCGCTGAATAATCCCCCGTCGGCCGACATAGCCGCCAGGTAGGAGGAGTTATTTGCAGTTCCGTAAGCTCCTTGGTCCGCACTCCAGGCCAGGGGGGTCGCGTCCGTGGAAGCAAGTGATCCCCCGCCGACATTGACACGGTACAGCGTGTTTTCACACGGGTCGGGAAGTTCCACGCCGGGGGAAACGTTAACGATCCGAACGGCATTGCCGGTGTTTCCCGCCGCGTCGCTTACGCTGTAGTTCACGGCGTAGCTACCGACCGCATTCGTATTGACGCCGGAAGCGTCAACGAGTATGGCTGCGGTCAGGTCACCGTCTGCGTTGTCGATTGCCGTCGCTCCGGGATCCGTGAAGGTTTGCCCCACCGTCAGGTCCAGGGGATTGTCTCCTAAGAGCGTAAGGACGGGCGGGGTGTTATCCTCGGCGGACGAGATTCCACAGATTTGGATTCCCTTCAGTGCCGGATTTTCTATGCCGTGGATGAACTCAATGTCCAGGGTACCGTCCGTAACCGTAAGCGTTGCGGAACGGGTAAAGGCACCCTTCGCACCCGCAATGGCGTAGGGATCGATATCGTCGAATGCCGGCAGTACGGTCCCTTCGATGGCCACATCAAATACCCGCTGACCAGCTTGGTTTACTTGGCCGAAGAGCTCGGCGAAGAGCAGCGTAACCTGTACCTCAGTCCCGGCGGCTACCGGGAATTCCCACTTCATTTCCGGGTCACTATCCAGATCGTATCGCTCCGTGTTGAACACCGCCGCGGGGGCCGAGGGGGGAACGGTGGGATTCGTCATGATAATGTTGCCGGTATGGGCCGATCCGGAGTTCCCGTTGAAGGTGCTGCCTCCGGTTGAATTCGCCACCAAATAGGGTGAGTTAGCCGTGCCAGGGAACTGCCCCGTATCGCCGCTCCATGCCAGTGGAGTGGCATCGGCGGAAGCCACTTCCGAGCCTCCCACGTTCACCCGGTACAGGGTGTTCTCGCAGGGTTCGGGCAGCTCCAGCCCGGGAGACACATTGACGATCCGAACGGTATTGGTAGGATTTCCCGCCGCATCACTTACGCTGTAATCCACGGCGTAGGTTCCGACGGCACTTACGTTCACCGCCGAGGCGTCAATGGCAATGCTGCCCGTCAGGTCACCGTCTACGTTGTCGGTTGCCGTCGCGCCTAATTCCGTATACGCTTCTCCTACGGTTAGATTGAGGGGGTTATCGCCAAGCAGCGTGATGACCGGCGGTGTTGCGTCGGAAGCATCGACCGTGAAACTGACCACGTCCTGCACGAAGCTTGTCGGATCATTGGGATCGGATAAGAATTCCTCGTGAAACTGATTCGCCGCCCGAAGTACGATGGTGTTGGCGCCACCCGTGATGCCATCCGCCGCGCCGAGGTCCCAGAAGGTCTGCGCGGGGGCGGAAGCCGTAGAGATCCGATTGTCGGAATCGATGTTGTTAAGGTCCGGCGGATTGACGTACACATGGAAGTGTTCCGCCAGATCGTAGAGCATACTGGTGGCCGTCCATTCCACCCGCACATTCGTACTTGAAACCGTGGCGGCACTCACCGGGGAGGTAATCTCCACGTCCGGACTGGACACCGTAACGGTCACCGCGTCGGAATCTGACAGGTCACCATTGTCGGTAACGGAGGCCGTGACAGTCTGGCTTCCGGGGGTTACTAATCGGCCGGTGATACTGGCACCGGTCCCGTTTAGCGGGTTCGTCGAAAACTGAACGTCGCTGGAAGTCCACTGTAACTCGTCCGCCAGCCCGCTTTCTTCGGCATCAATGACCGTAGCAATAAGGGAAAGGTTGGTTCCCCTGGTCACCGTAGCACCCTCGGTGGGGCTGGTAATCGACACCACGGGTGGGGTATTTTCGTCCACCGAGCCGATCGTGACCAGGGCGGAGGTCGTCGTAGCCGAGCCGTCGGAAGCAACCGCCGTCAATGCGTACGTTCCAGTAAAGTTAGAAAGGGTGAACGTATAGGGCGCAGTGGCATCGGTACCCAAGCTAGTACTGCCGTTAAATAGCTCGACTTCGGTCACGCCGACGTCGTCATTCGCCTCTACGGTTACGGTGACCGTACTGCCTTCCAGAAAGGAATCTCCGTCGTTAGGTTCTGTAATGGCGACAACCGGAGCGGCATCACCGGCAAATTCGACATCGAAGTAATCGATATTGAAGAGGAAGCTACTGCCTGCGGACCATTCGAAGCGCAGGGTCTGCGGTCCCGCCGGTAGTTCCGCGGTGGTGGTTACGGGAACGTAGGTTTGCCATCCGTTCGTTGACATCACGTCGATGGACCCCAAAACCGTTGTGCTACCGCCTACCTTGACGTCCATCGTAGCGGTGCCGCCGTTGTCCTTGGCCACCAGAAAGGTGAAGTCGTAAATCCCGGCCTGTGGCACGTCGATAAAGTATTCGACGAAATCCCCGACGTGGGTGAAGGCGATGTTGGTGGCGGCCCCGACATTGACTTCCACCCCGATTCCCTGGTTCCCGCTTCCCGGGTTAGGCGGCCCCTGATTATCGTAGGACTCGGCTTCGATCCGCGTAGCGGAAAATGCGGAGAGGGGTTGCGGTTCGTCCGTTACCGTAAGGGTGAAGGGTGTTGTGATGGTATTGTCACCGTCCGATACGGTAACGGTCACGGTGTAGACGCCATCACCATCCCCATTCGCCCCGCCGCCGTCACCGAATACCGGGTTTACATTCAAATTTGCACTGTACGCTCCGGCGGTATGTACTACGTCCGTAATTGTAAGAAAACCTTCCGCGCTGGTCGGAAAGGGATCTTTCTGGGTACCGGTATTACCCGTCTCCAGCAACTGGGGCTCCTCGGATACCGAAGTAATCGTGACGGTGAGCCCGTCGCCGTCCTGGTCGGTCACCGATAGGGGTATCTGTAAGCTACCGCCTTCGGAAACCGTTTTAACGGCGGGTCCGCCAATGGTCACTACCGGTTGCGTTGCGGAATCGGTGATCGTGAGAACGGCACCCGAAGCGGTTCCCAATACGGGCAGCCCTACCCGAGAAATCTCCGTCTTCCGGTTGGGCGGGCCCGGATCGAAAGAGAAATCGATGGTTGTAGTCCCCGCCGCAGTGGCCGTCAGATTAATAGTGAGATAGTCAAAGGTGCCGGTCACCGATCCACCGCCAAGTAGTCCGGAGGCTACATTGATCGCTCCCGCGGCGTCAACCGTCGGGTTGATAATGACGGTGGGCAATTCGGCGGTCGCGTTGTATTCGACGGAATTAATGGTGACAAAGGCCGGGTCAACATTCAAATAGGCCTCCACACCGTCTATTTCCTGCGCCCCGGCGTCAACCTGTAGTACGAGGGTTACGGCTTCCCCCACGGTTACACTGGAACTGCTCGGCGACAAGATTAAATCCGCCTGTGCCTGCAGCAACCATCCCGATAATAAGAACAGCAGCACCAATCCGGTCCTGAATGAAATATACCGCGGAATATGCGTAGAAATAGTGTTGTTCGATAAGTATGCCATATGCCATTATTTTCCGCCAGAGGCAGGATTACGCGTTATTGGACTATTAGACGGAATAGGGCCGAAAGCAACCCTATTCCATTATTCAGAGAGTATTAATTATCGGATAGGGGCTCACCGCTCTGCCCGAAATTGGAGGCCTGTAGCGAGAAGTCCAGGATATTGGTCACCCCGTCACCGTTGAAATCCGCAGCTTGCCCCGACTGACCGAAGGAATTTGCGAGAAGGGAGAAGTCCAGAATACTGACGGAGTTATCCGCATTCAGGTTTCCGGCTCGCAGCTCACCGAAGGTGGTGGTCACGTCACCGCCGTTCAGGGTTACGCTTTGTACCCGTTGCAGGAATCCGGATCGTTTGACCAGTACCCGGTATTCCCCGAGGGCAAAGCCCGACACCGTCATCCGACCGGCCGCATCGGCCGTCGGGGTATAGCGGTAGAGCGGAGCTGCCAGGTTACTCGCCGTATACAATTCTACCGTATGTACCCCACCGTAGTTGGTACGGCCCTGAGTCGTGGTTAGCAGGGTGAGACTGGAGGGTGCCTGCGGATCGACCACTTCCCAGTTGAAGCTTACCTGGGTGCTCAGGGATGGCACGCAACCATCGGCAACGGTCACTACTACGTTATAGGGGCTGTTTGCCGCGGCGCCGGCCGACCCCGTGTCCGCCCGGTCCGATTCCGGAAGACTGAGGCTCTGGGGGTTGCCGGAGTAGCCGGAGTGCGACAGGACCATCCGATCGATGGCGTGCGACGAGGAGCGTGCGGACACCAGGATATTGTAGGTACCCGGCGCATCGAAGCGGGCGTAGATCTGGTGACCGTCGTTGTCGCTGGTATTCGTACTCCAACTCCAGTTATTCGCTCCAGCCGCATAGATCTTAAACCAGCCACCGGACGAAGAACCCTCCGGTGCATCACCGTTACAATCGTTTCCCGCGGGAGCACCTACCGGGCAGACGATGCTCGACCCGCCCTGTTGGCCGTAGAAGGCATCCCCTTCGATTTTTAACCAGGTATCGTTGTGCTCCGTCGCATCGGTGCCGTTGCCTACTTGACTCCGCCACTGAAAGCGATATACCCCCGGCGTGGTAATCTCCACCGGATAGGTGAGCAAGCCATTACCTGGGTTGTTGAGGTACTGAGATCCTTGCCAAATGATGAAATCATTGCCGGAAGCGCTGGTCGGATTATTTACATTCGGTGATGCGGTGGTGCTGTAGGTGGATGCGTTTTCCCACGCCCCCGGCAACGTCGCGGCCGATTCCATCTCGATTACGACGAGCCCGCCACTTTCGATAAACGGACCGTTGCCGTCGCCTTCCACTTCGACGTCGAGCGTCCCGGAGATCAGTCCTGAGTTCGGATCGATCATGAGACCGGGCGGTAAACCGGTTGCCGTATAGGTCAACCCGCTACAGGATGTCGCATCGCTTGCGTCGATCGGTAGAGACACGTATTCGCCTTCTCTATCAATTTGTCCGACGGGTGTACTCACCACCGGTGTTTCGTTGACTGGCGGACCACCAGCGGTGAGGATTTCGATACCCTTGATGTTCGGATTTTGGGCATCCAGCAGGAAGTCGATATCCAGGTTGCCGTCGGTGACGGTTACCGAAAAGGTTTCTACCCCCGCGACATTCCAACCGTAGGCCACGGTTTGATCAAAACCCTCCAACACGGGGTCTCCTTCAATCAGGACATCGAAGACCCGGGTGCCGGCATCCTGGGCACCGGTCCAAACTTCGGCGAAGAGTAGGTTGACGGTGTAGTCGCCGTTCTCTACCGGAAAGTCCCACTGCATGTTGTCGGGATTGGGCACCGTACTGTACCGCTCCGTGGAGAACAGCGCATCGGGATAGCCGGTAGTGTTCGTACCCGTGAAGGCCACGCCGTAGGTAATGTCCTGGGCCGGAGGCGTCAGGTTATAGTAGGGAGATGGGGTACCAGAGCCGGCGCTACCGCCCGCGTTGACGGCCGATTGATCGGCGGACCAGTCCGTCGGGTCGGCGTCATTGCTGGCGGTCAGGGATCCACCGGCATTGACCCGGTAGAGCACGGTTCCGGAGGTGATCAGGGTGCTGTTCAGGGCTACCGTAGTGGTAGCCGAATTACCGTAGGTGATGGTCAGCGTTGCGGTCTGACCGGCCTGCGTGCCGCTATACCCGACCGTGAGGTCTACGCTGGATCCCGGCTCGACCAGGGAAAAGGTCCGGGGGGTATTCACGTAGAAGAATTCGGCATCCGGCCCCGAAATCGCCATATCGGTGATGATCAGTCCGGTGTTGCCGCCCGTAGCATTTGCCGTGAAATCGGACGTACCGTAGGCAGTGATGGATACACTGCTTGGAGTCACGAGCTGGCTGGCGGTGAGCGGGGATCCGACGGGATTATCCGTTCCGAAGTATTCCATGTTTTTCATGGTGCCGCCACCGCCCTGGCTACTGGATCCGGCCGTGACGTGAATGCCGTTCCCGGAAACGATCGCCTGGGTACCGTGCCGTTCCGTGACCAGGTCGGGCTTAGTGGACCAATATCCGGTTGCGGGATTGAACGCCTCCGTAGTTTTCTGGGCATCCCCGATGTTGTTACCCTGCAGGTCCGTACCGATCTCTCCGCCGATGACGTAGAGTTCTCCTTCGAATACGGCAACGGTCGCAGCGCCCCGCGGAGTAGGCAGATCGGGTATTGTCGTCCAGCTCTGGGAAGCGAAATCGTAGACGTCCACTTCCGCGATCAGGGGAGCGAAGGTGCCCCCGGGGCCTCCGGACAGGCGACCACCCGCGAGGTAAAGTTTTCCGTCGATCACCTCCGCATGAAAGTGGTCGCGGGGGCGGGGTGCGTTACCCAGATTCGTCCAAACGCCGGTTTGCGGGTCGAACTCGTCAAACCAGGCTACGTAGCCCCCGTCGTGTCCGATGGTGTTCCCTCCGATGACGTAGAACTTTCCGTTGTGGACGACCAGTCCGGCGGACCCGCGTTTACGGTCCTCCTGAATTTCCGGTCCCTGTATCCACTCGTCGGTGGCCGGGTTATAGGCCCAGACGTAGTCAGCCGGCTCTTCGGCCGGGAAATTATTGGTTTTAAAGGCACCGATTACCCAGATCAGTCCCTGGTATTCCAGGGCCTGGAAGTGATTGAACTCCGACGGGGCCGAATTGGGGATCTGACTCCAGGTCTTCGCTTCGTAATCGTATACGTCAAAGGTGGTGGAGTTCTCCCGCCCGCCGAAGAGGTAGAATTTATCCCCGGCCTGTACGAAGGAACATTCGTGCCGCGCGGTGTAATTCTCGTCGTCTGTCTGGTTGTTCCAGACCGGCTGACTAAACGGACCGTTGACCGTCCAACTGAACGATACTACCGCGTTCGTACTGCCGGGTTTGCTTACCGTGACGACGGAGGTGTAGACACTCCCGGCCGAGGCCCCGTCGGCGATGGTGCCGAAGATCAGACCGGTCGTTGGTTCGATCTGGATACCCGCCGGCAGACCGGTCGCACTGAAGGAAAAGTTTTCGTTAGAATCCCCGCCGGAAGCCAAAACCGTGAGGTTCACGACATCTTCTTCGTCGTTGGTTTGATTGGGAATCGGCGTTACCGTGACCGGCGAGGTGAATTCGCCGCCTACCGTTAGAATCTCGATGCCGTTGATGAGTGGGTTTTCCACGACGTGCTCGAATAAGATATTTAACGTACCGTCCGTCAGGGCAACCGGGTACTCCAGCATACCGCCGTTGAGGTGGCCGAAGGTGGCCACGAGGTCAAGATCATCCTCCACCAATTGTCCCTCAATCAGAATGTCGAATATTCGCTCACCGGCGGAGGAGGTGCCGTCGAAGCCGTTGCCCATGTACAACCGTACGAAGTAGTTCCCCTGCGGCAGACCGATGGTCCATTCCATTTCCGGAGCGGCCTCTACGTCATACCGCTCGTTCGTGAAGAGCGCCTGCGGTACGTAGTCGGGCAGGGAGGCGTGCCGTCCGGTCACGTTCTGGGTGGAATAGGTCCCCGTGTTGACGGCGAAGGGGATACTATTGTACGTTCCGTTTTGCTGGCCGGCGGGAATATTGCCGCTCCAGGGTGGATTGGAACCGTCCGTAGCGGCCAGGGTAGCACCGTTGGCCCGGATGCGCAGGATGGGAATGGGTTCGTCGGAGACGGTGACCGTGAAGGTCTGTTCCGCGAAAAGCCCGTTAACATCGGTCGCGCGAACGGTGATGTCAGCTATTTCGGAAGTTGCCGGGAACGAGACCGTCAGCGTACTTCCACTGATATCCGCACCAACGGTACCGGTGTTATTGGCGACGGAAAAGGTGAGGTTGCCGTCTCCTTCGTCGTCACCGAAGTAGTCCGCGAGGTCGAAGGTCCGGTCGTTGGCATTGATCAGTACGTCAATATCGGGCAAACGCTGCTCGGCGTAGGGCTCTGTGCTGCGTACGTAGAGGTAATCCCAGGTACCTTCCACTTCCTCACCGGCGGCATTCGAGGTGCCGATCAACCCTACGGCGAGGGGGCTATTGCCGTCCTGAATAGCCGTTAAAATAGCACCCTGTGCCGTTAGCGTTCCGAGGGTTTGCTTGGTACCGCCGTCGATGGTGTACTGTAGCGTGACGCTTCCGTCGGAAGTATTGATCGCGAAAAACAGGATGATATCCTGGCTGGCCGCTACCGTCGCCGATAAAGGTGCTTGCGGTACATCGTTGATTTCCTGGCGCGCTTCCAATTGACCGTCCGCCGTAAGCACGAACTGGAGATAGTTACGCTGCGTACCGTCGCCGATGTACAGGCCCAGTTCACCGTTTGCGGGAGCCGAGGTGCCGTATAACTGCGTTGGATCGGTGAAGTTGAACAAGCGCCCCTCGACGGTGAACGTGCCCGTAGTCTGGTCGACGTTCACTCCGTACTGGAAGCCTTTCTCCTGACTGTTCGCCGCCCCGGCGGCCGTACCGCCGGTCATCTGCATGGTCATCGCCCCGACGGCACCGCCAAGGATATCGTTGGTATTTGGATCGTTGGGGTCGTCGCGGCGGTCGAGCCAGTTCAACCAGTTCGGATTGGGGTCGCCGTTGTTCATGAGGCCCGTCAGGCCCAGGCCCAGATAGCCCTTCAACGCTTGGTTGTCCGAGAACAGATCGTTGAGTACCGGCAGGTCAAAGGCATCGCTGCCGCCGGTGTCGGGGTCACCGAGTTGGAAGGGGTCGTCGGCGTCGGGGATGCCGTCGTTGTCGTCGTCCGGGTCGTTCAGGTCGGATACGAGGTTGCCGCCGGCAGACTTGTCGAAGTCATTGGGCTGGTTGCCCCCGTTACAGATTACGTCCAGCACCGATTGATCGGCGGATTTGTTGTCGATTTCGTCCTGGTTAGTGTACCCGTCGTTGTCACCGTCAGCGGTAGCAGAATAGCCGGCTTGCCCGGGTTGCGTACAGGGCTCGTCATCGGGTTCCAGTACTTTGATGGTACTATTGAAGGTGGCGATCCAAATGGTGCCTGGAAAGGGATCCGAATCACTATTGCACGTGATACCCAGCGGGTTGCCACCTAAATTGGAAATGAAGCTATTGGTAAGTTGTTGGAGATTTCCGTCCTCGTCCAACTGGACCCGACGAAGTACGCCGCCATTAGTACCTGCGAGGAGGTTGCCTTTCATGGTACCACCGAAATAGAGCGAAGAGGTGTATTCATCGATTCCGTTGGTGTTGGTACCCCAGACGGTCACCAGTACGTCATCGGGGCCGTCAGGATTGTTGATACCCGGTCCGCGCCAGTCGCCCTCCACGGGCTGCGCCATACTTGGCGGCACCGGCGGCCAGTTGGCGGGCAACCCGATAGACGGATCGTTGGTGTATCCGGCGCCCCGGGAGCCATCCGGATCGTAGATGAGGGTGCGAAAGACTGAATTGCTATTGGCGTTGGAGGTAGGGTTGGTAAATAGCCCCGCCCCCACCGGATTCGCCCGTACCGGGGCGGGATGCCCTCCGTAGAAGCTCCCGAAGACATAGTTCTGCAGGTCGTTGGTAATCATGGTCAGGTGATCCGCATTGTTCACCTGCTCGCCCCCTACGGCACTGGAGCTTCCCGGTTCGGAAGAGATATACGCATTGGTGACGGTACCGTCGACGCCCTCATTTACGGGCAAGCCCCCCCAGCCCTGGTTGGCACCGTTGTCGGTAGCGAACACTTTACCGTCCTGGGTCACCACCAGATCGTAGGTATTGCGGTAGCCCGGCGAAAAGATCTGCACCGGACCGTTCTCCACGATCATGGCCTGGTTAAGCCCGTCATTGCCGCCCCAGGGATCGCCAACATCGATACCCGTGTAGCCTGGGTTGTCAGGGTCGATGATGCCGTTGGCATTAGGTCGCGTAGGATCGTCAAGGGTTGGGAGATCGTAGATGTACTGCCGACCGGAGGTGTTGTCGGTGAGGATGGCCAGTTGCTCGAGGGCCGTCAGATTGACCGACAGGATGGCGGCGGATAGGGCGTATTCCGTCGTCCAGGCAAAATTGTCGGAAGGTGAGCCGGCGTTGGTGTGGCCCCCGGAGCAAACAATCAAGAAATTCTCGCCACCTTTTGTAACGAATTCAAGCCCGTTCGTAGCGTGATTTTCCTCCGAACGGGGCAGGCCGCGTACGATATCAACTACGTCCCACGAGGCACCGTTCCAGGTAAGCCGGGTAATCACCCCGGAGTTGGTATCGAGGTCCAAATCGCCACTCGGTCCGCCTACCCGCGAATCGCTCGAGGTAACGTAAATCACCGGATTCTGCGCCGTTCCGGCTACCGCAAGGCCGGTAGCTTCCCGGTTATTATTACTGTTCGCACTACCGTCGTCGTTGTGGTTGGGGATGTTTTTTACATCCAGCAGCTCCTCGGCATCGGTGACCACGTAGTCATCCTTGCCCGATCGTTGAACGGTGAAAATATCGATCGTTCCATTCAGGCCGAGGACGTACAATCGACCGTCGGGGCCGAACATCAGGGAGGTACCCTGCGAGACCCCACCCTGCCCCGCAAAGTCTAAGTTGCTCTGGCCGAAACTCTGCCCCCGAACAGTGTAGGTAAATAGGACCAGGAAGGCAGACAATACCCAGTGCAAAGTATTGGGCATAAATAGTCCATAAACCCTGCGGGAGGGAGTAGGTAATTGGTTGTTCATGTGTGTTGTCTATATAACTAAGGGATTAAAGTCCGTATCAATGTAGCGAGTCATGAAAAGCATACCTGAATAAAAGCGTAGCCGGTATGCATAAAAATTCCATATCTGCGGTGCAGAAGTGCTTTTTTAGTCGGTCATTCCGGCACCTATCGGCTACCGGTATATGTAGTGGTTAATGGAGTGTAACGTAATTAATAAGCATATCGACCATTCGTTGATACAGCAATACGATTCCAGGACGCGTCGGCTCACGGCCGATGCGCTAGGTTACTGGTAAACCCCGGTCGAATACAGAGGAGGGTGTGTTTATAACTAGTGAATAGTGTCAGTCAATGTGTTCTTTTTGTTCATAGCATAGCGAAGTCGCATCAGGCGCGACTGAATTCAATTTTGCGTTGAAGCTTGCTGGCATCATCCAGCTGAATAAGTACGGGTAGGTGTTGGTGGCATTATTGGAAATCAAGCGTGCCCACTTTATCCAAGGCCGGAAAGCAATGAAGGATGCACCGTGCACCAACCTGCTGTAACGGACCGGCCAAAGCCAATTCTTCCACCTAAGATATAAAGTATTGTGGAGTATCAAAATTTTATCACTCTATTTTGAAATTTATGTGGTTATCTCCCTAAATGTGGGTACAACCCAATCACGCGTACGGGTAAAAAGTGCTTGCCATGGCTTTTGTCCTGCATTCGTTGATCCGACAAAATTTGAATGAATTACCCGTTGATGGCATGCTCCCGGATATGCCTGCCGTGGCTTGCGGATGCCGGAACGAAAAAGTATCGGCTCCCCCGTTTTTCCTCCACTTGTTTGCAGGAGCGGTGGCTGAACGCCGCGTCTCCGGGTAGTGGTTTCCCGCCCATAGGCGCGGTAGATCGCGAACCCGCCAGTCGACCGTGGCCCTTCGTACATTCCTAAGCGGATCGGGACGGAGGAATGGTATCTTACCCTTACAACTCTTTTGATCGTGCACGTCCTTTACCTCACCGCGTTGCTCCTTACCGGCAGGATGGTGTTCGCGCAGACCGATACCGTCGCCGGTATCCCCGTCAACTACGACGAGACGCGGGTACCGGCTTACGCGCTTCCCGATCCGCTCATTCTCCAAAACGGCGAACCCGTTACCAATTCCGTCGCTTGGTACGAGCGCCGCCGGCCGGAGATCCTCCGCCTTTTCGAAACCGAGCAATTTGGTAGGGCGCCGGAGCGCGGGAAGCCAACATTCACCGTTTTCGAATCGGCCACTCCGGCCTACAACGGCACCGCAGTTCGCCGGCAGGTAACGATCTACTTTACCCCGGATACCTCCCGGCACAAAGCCGACCTGCTGATCTACACTCCGGCCAATGCGCGCGTCCCCGTTCCGCTGTTCCTGAAAATCGGCTTTTCCGCTAATTCGCTCTCCTTCGACGACCCCGGCATCCGGGAGGGTACGATCTGGACCCGGGAGGGAAAGCGCGTTCCGGCTTCCGAAGGCCGTTCGTTCGGAACAATGGACGTGGCTCCCTTTTTATCGGCAGGCATCGGCGTGGCCGCGATCTACTACGGCGACATCGAGCCCGATTTTCAGGAGGGGATCCCCTACGGCGTCCGGGGTCACTATTTGGCGGCAGATCAGGCATACCCGGCCGACTACGAGTGGGGCACGATCGCCGCTTGGGCTTGGGGAATGAGCGGCGTCATGGACTACCTGGAAACCGACGAGCGGGTCGACGCTGACAAAGTAGCCGTCTTCGGGGCGTCCCGACTCGGCAAGACCGCCCTCTGGGCCGGTGCCCGCGACCAACGCTTCGGCATGGTCATCGCCTGCTGCTCGGGTGAAGGGGGGGCGGCCCTCTCCCGCCGGCAGTACGGGGAAACCACCGCCCACATGATCGATTCCACCCGCTACGACTACCAGTTTGCCGGCAACCGTCGGCAGTACGGAGCCGACCCCAATACCAGTCCCGTCGACGCCCATATGCTCCTCTCGCTGATCGCGCCCCGTCCGCTTCTGTTGCAGACCGGGACGACGGACAACTGGTCCGACCCGAGGGGCGAGTTCGAAGCCGCCGTGGCCGCGGAACCGGTCTACGAGCTGCTCGGCAAGCGGGGCCTCGCCACCACCGAATGGCCGGGGGCGGGTGAGCCGGTTCTGCACGATCTCGGCTACCTGATGCACGAAGGGGGCCACGGTACCTTGCCGGAAGACTACCCGGTTTTCATTGAGTTCATGAAGCAACACTTCCTCGACTAAGTCCCGTACCATGCCAATTCCATTCAACCTGGCCGTACCCCGGGCAGATCTGGACGACCTGCACGAACGCCTGACGCGAAACCGGTGACCGGACGCCATCGATCCCGGCAGCTGGGAAACCGGTAGCAGCCTGGAGTACCTGCAATGGTTGATCGATACTGGCGGGACTCCTTCGACTGGCGGGCCGTCGAACGCCGGATCATGGCCTACCTGACCTTCATGGCGGAAATCGACGGCTACGCCTCGGGCCCGCTCCGCAGCCAGCTGTCCTGCGTGGGGCGAATCCTGCACAGCCTGCGCGACCTGAATTACTTCCTGCGCCGCCAAAGGGTACGGCACCCACACCGCTTCACCGGCATCGACGCCGAAAGCTGGAAGGGAGAACTCATCCTGATCAGCAATAAGGATGCCGACACCGCCACCTTCGGGCTGACGTACGAATGGGTACGGGCCCCGCGCATCCGTGCCCTGATCGTGCAGTGGGTCGGAAGCGAGCTGTTCGACCCGAAGTTGTACTGAGCGGTAGCCGCCCCCGTGGCACGGGAGGTGTATATTACCGGTACACCCGCACCGCCCATGCTGTCCCGTTGCCTATCCACCCTGTTTCCCATCCTGCTTGTTTTCTGCTCCTGCCAAAGCTCACCCCGGGGCGAGCGCACGGAGGGAGCAACCGGGCCGACGGCCTACGATACGCTTACCGACGCCGATTTTCCGGCCAACTTCCCGCGTTATCCCCTGCTGTTTTCCGACTCCTTGCAGCGGGGACTTGCGGCGGGCCATATCCGCCCGGGATTCCATCACCCCTGGGTACAGATCGGGAAGTACGGTACGATCAACCGAGAGGCCGAGTTGCCGCTGGAATGGGACCTGGATTCGCTGCTCCCGGACGCACGGGCAGCCCTAAACGAATACCGGCTGATTCCCGCCGAAGCGGTCATCGCCGAGCGGGCCCGCGACGCGAATCTGCTCATCATCACCGAGGCGCATACCAAGCCGGAGCACCGGGTATTCACGCGTTGTCTGCTGGACGATCTGTACGCCGAGGGGTACCGCCACCTTGGCCTGGAGAACATCACGCCCCTACGGGAGACCTCCGACAGCCGTCCGTGGGATTCGCTCCTGCACGAGCGCGGTTATCCCCTGATGAATTATTTCTCCGGCATCTATCCGAGCGAACCGGAGTACGGTAACCTGTTGCGCCACGCGATCGACCTGGGCTTCCGGATTTTCGCCTACGAGCACAACGGCAGTTCGGACAGCGAACGCGACCTGCAACAGGCCGAGCACATCGTAGCCTACCAACGGGCTCATCCCGGCGAGAAGATCGTCTGCCACGGGGGTTGGTACCACGCCATCGAAGACGC
The DNA here is from genome assembly GCF_002934605.1 of Neolewinella xylanilytica. GTDB lineage: Bacteria > Bacteroidota > Bacteroidia > Chitinophagales > Saprospiraceae > Neolewinella > Neolewinella xylanilytica. Next base: position 1,762,316 of record NZ_PTJC01000005.1, on the reverse strand, counting down.
AACCGAGAAACGCCCCGGATCGGACACCTACTGGATGGCCTACCACTACCGCGAGCTTACGGGCGACGATCCCCTGACCGTCTACCAGGATGCCCTGAACGAAAAGGTGGCCACGGAACAGGCGTCCAGTCCCTACTACGCGGCCCTGCGCGACCGTTTGGAGCCGGGCGGCACCCCGCAGGTCCTGGTCAACGCCGCCGGCGAACTGTGGCGCGGGCCGCACGGCGACATGCCCTTCGATATCGTTACCGTGACCCCGCCGCTGGGGAGCACCGACCGGCGGCGCGGCTGGGAAGGCTGGAGCTGCGACGGGCGGGCCTACGCCAACGTGGACCTGCGCGAAAGCCTCGGCGCGGAATGGAACAAGCTATCCTTTCCGGCCATCGTGGAAGTACGGGGGGAATTCGACAGCCCGGTCGCCACGCCGATCTACGCGAGCGAGCTGATGACGTCGGACGACGACCGTTCCGTACGCCTCTGGAAGGGCCGGTACCGCATCCTGCTGCGCGACGCATCCGGCCGCGCTGCGGAAACGGTGGTCGCGCGCTAACCGCAGCTCCATCCCGTAAGAATTGCAGTATGTTCAGGCTAGGAAAGAATCCTGGCCCATGCTCCGCTTGCTTGCCCTCCTCGCCTTGTTGCTGCTTTTCACCTGCGCTCCGCCGCCCAAAGTGGCTTCGGCGGAGGAAGGCGCCCGCCGGCCGAACGTGATCCTGGTTTTCATCGACGATATGGGGTGGGCCGATCTGGGCAGTTTCGGAAACACCGACGCGGCGACCCCGAACATCGACCGGCTGGCCGCCGAGGGCATCGCCTTCGAGCAATTCTACGTGAACGCCCCGATCTGCTCGCCCTCCCGCGTGGCCATCAGCACGGGGACGTATCCGCAGCGGTGGGACATCACCTCCTACCTCGACAACCGCGCCGCGAACGCCGAACGGGGCGTAGCGAACTGGCTCGACCCCGCGGCCCCGATGCTGGCGCGGGAGCTGCAGGCGGCCGGCTACGCTACGGGCCACTTCGGGAAATGGCATATGGGCGGCCAACGCGACGTGGACGACGCCCCGCCGATCACCGCCTACGGCTTCGATACCTCGCTGACCAACTTCGAGGGCATGGGGCCGAAACTGCTGCCCCTGACGAAGGACGAAACCGGTGCCGTAGGCCGCATCTGGGAAGGCGCCGAACGGCTCGGCGGGCCCTTCACCTGGATGCAACGCTCGGAGATCACCACGGGCTTCATCGATACCGCGCTGGCCTTCATGGACGCGGCGGTGGCGGCGGAAGCACCCTTCTACGTTAACGTCTGGCCGGACGACGTGCACAGTCCCTACTGGCCCCCGTACGAGGAATACGGACTGGCCAAGGAAGCCGGCAAGCGCGGGCTCTACCTCGCCGTGCTGGCGGCGATGGACGAGCAGTTCGGCCAGCTCTTCGACTACGTGCGCAACCACCCGGACCTGCGCGAGAACACGCTCATCGTCTTCTGCTCCGACAATGGCCCGGAGCTCGGGGCCGGGCGGGCCGGCGAGCTCAAAGGCTATAAAACGCACCTCTACGAGGGGGGCATCCGGTCCTCCCTGATCGTGTGGGGGCCCGGATTCGTGGATACCGCCGCGGCCGGCAGCCGCAACCGGGAATCGGTCTTCTCGGCCATCGACCTGCGGCCCTCGTTGCTGTCCTTCACCGGGGCGCCCGCACGGGACACGCTGACCGACGGGGAAGACCTGCTCCCTACCCTGCTGGGCGAGGCCAGCCGTTCCCGGCAGGCACCAATCTTCTGGAGCCGTCCGCCCGACCGGAAAAACTACTACGGCTTCGAAGACCTGCCCGACCTGGCGGTGCGGGAGGGCGACTGGAAACTGCTGTGCGACTACGACGGCGGTCGCCCGGAGCTCTACAATCTCGCGGCGGATCCGGGAGAAGAACGAAACCTCGTGGCCGAACACCCCGACCGGACCACGCGGCTGACCCGAATGGCGGTCGATTGGTATGCTGCGTTTCCGTAATCCACGTCCGATGCGCTAAAACCTGCCGGCGCGGCCGCGGTTCTACCCAAAAACCACTTCGATCATGGCCGAAAATACCATTACCGTACAGACCGACGTCGACGCTCCCCGCCCCGAAACCTGGCACTATTACACGGAATCCGAGCACGTCATCAACTGGAATTTCGCTTCCGAGGACTGGCACTGCCCGAAAGCCGTGAACGACCTGAGCGTTGGCGGGGAATTCATCATTACCATGGCCGCAAAAGATGGCAGCATGGAATTCGATATGGAAGGTGTCTACGACCGGGTGGAACCGGACGAGCACATTGCCTATACCCTGAGTAACGGGCGCCGCGTAACGGTCGATTTCGAGGCGAAGGGCAAAAAAACCCACGTTCGGGTCACCTTCGACCCCGAGCCCGGTGAGGAGCGGGATCCCCAGCAACGGGGCTGGCAGGCCATTCTCGAGAATTTCCGACGCTACGCCGAGTCGCAGCACGGGGCGGCCGCCTGAACTAGAAGGAAAGGCTGCGGTTACACCTTAAAGCTATCACCTATGCCCGCACCAAGCATCACCATACAGACCACCGCTCCCGCCACCAAGTCCGAAACTTGGCACTTCTACACCGAGGCCGAGCACGTCATCAACTGGAACTTCGCCGGCAAGGGCTGGCACTGCCCGAAGGCCGTCAACGACCTGCGCGTAGGCGGGGAATTTGAAATCGTCATGGCCGAAAAGTCCGGCACCATGAAGATGGAGCTCGAAGGTACCTACACCCAGATCGAGCCGCACAGCCACATCGAGTATACCCTCGAGAATGGCCGGCACGTCCGGGTAGACTTCGCCGAGGCCGATGGCGGCACCGAGGTGAGCGTCACCTTCGACCCCGCCGAGAAGATGGATAACGACGAGCAACGAAAGCACTGGCAGGCCATCCTCGACAACTTCCGGAAATACGTCGGACAGGTGGAGGCCTGATCGGAGTTCTCCGGGTAGCCCCGGGCGGGAAGCGCCGGTGGAACGGATTAATTCGGTATGCGGGGGGTAACATTTCGGCCCGTGCGGGAATGAATTTTCGTGCGCGGATCGCAAGAAGAAAATGACCCTGGCAAATTGATGTTATAAGGCCTATCTTGATTTCCGGCGTATCGCCCGGGGGAAATTTCCCGGTTGTTCTGTCTCCGCTCGCCACTTCAAGGATGCCACCATGCTGTTTACTTCAGGCAGTCGGTTCGTTGCTTACTCCCCTACCAAGGAGAAGGTATTCTACGAAAAGGAATTTTCGACCCTCACCTTCGAGAATTCCGTGATTCCGGTTCTTGACAAGAATTCCGTCCGGGAAAGCTTCTCCATACCCGTTGCCGTCATTACCCAGGTCGTTACACACGGCTTCCGCTTTCTACATGAGCAACTCGAGAGGCGGGTCAAGCGGTTCGTTTACGAATACCACCATCGGGCCACGAATATGCAGGCGGGCAGCTATCTCCTTCCCGTCATTCACTTTACGCATTACCTCTTCATCGGGAAATCGAAGCAACCGGGATTGCGAATCACCTTCTCACCGGTGGTAATCAGAGAGACCAACAGGTTCACTTACCAGCTAAAAGCGCTAAGGCTCCAGTACTCCAAGGCCAAAACCAGCCGGCATAGCGAAGTTTTCGACTACACGCTGAAGCTCACCCTGTACTTTCTGATCGGGGATCAGATCATTGAACGTGTTTTGCCGGCGCTTACCGTGTCGTCGGTTAGCTTCGGCGACAACCAGTTCTCCGACCAACAACTGTACACCTCCCCCATTCCCCTCGAGGATGATGCCGTGCTACTGGAAGCGGCCCTAACCGTCGTGGAAAGTAATCCCGCCGTGGTGAATACGGCCAACGTACTCCGCCTCGTGGAAGACCACCAGGAAACGCTGGCGGAACGAATTACTGCGCTGCTCACCAGGCTACTGAATAAACCGGAATGATGCCATGTCCCTGCAGACTGCCTACACCGCCGCCCGCGTCATCGAAACGCTGGAAAACTATACCCGAAGCGACCTGGTCAATGCATGTCCGGTAGAACGGGAAACGCGCTCGCGCCCCGCGGTGGTGATTTACTCGGATCATTACTTCTGGAACCTTATCCTGAATAACGTAGCCCAATCCTGGAACGAGCAATTTGAATTGCACGAGGTAACCTTGTCCGAGCACGTTGCCCGGGTGCCGGGCCTGTATTACCATCCGGACGTCCAGCACTTCAAAACGCTTCCGGACAGCGTCATGGAATACGTAACGGACAGGTGGACCCACTACACCCCGCCCGGAAAATCCCAAAAGGTACTCGGCGGAATAGGTACCCTGCAGATCCCCCCGACGCTGGAGGAATGGCGCATCGTCAGCGTGAGTTATGCCAACAATGTCTCCTTCGGCATACCCGTACTGATGCACGAAAACGTATGGCAACATTACGGCCTGCGGGAAGGCCGGCGGATCCATTCGCTCACGGCCCACTGGAAGCAAATGGACGCTTCCTGGGCCAAGCGCTTTCCGTCCATGCGCGGGATGCCCAAAGGGTACCTCGTCGTCGATCATCCCGACCAGCTAAGGGTGTCGCCCGATGTCTACCCCACGGTCTATCATCCCTTTACCATCATGGAATACGAGGTAAACGGCTCGCTCTTTTACGATTTCGTTTACGTTACGGTGGATTCCTCGGACCCCGACTTTCGCAACCAGATACGGGCCTTTTTGGGGGAATACAGATATATGAAGGGCCGGCACGGGAACTACCTGATCGAACCATTCGTCAGTCATCCGCTGCTGTACGAGCAAGACGTGATGTACCAGTCACCGGAAGAATTGAGGAAGGAGCATTCCGCGGCGAACTCGCATTTGAGCCTGCTGGTGGAACGGATCAAAAACGAACGCTTCGGCTCGCGCACCCTGGAGGAAATCAAAATCTTCATCGACAATCATTTCGATACCGATGACCTGAAAACCTGCTCCGACGTCATCCTCCTCAATCCCAATGCCTGGTACCGGGGAGGGCGCGTCTTCGACGAATCCGCTAATTTTCTCGATGCGGTCATGGAGCGAGATAAGGTAGACGAGTTGCTGGACGCACTCGTGAATTATGGACTAAGCCCAGTATGATATGGCAAGTTGGACAACGAAACTAACGGAGTTACGGGATAACCTGCTCGAGTTATACCCCGAGAAAGCGGACGGTAAAATGGTCGTCGATATGGCCGGTATCCCTTCCAGCGCGATTGCTTTCAGCGAACGCGCCCGGGATAACTGGCACAACATCCTCAAGGAGGCGAATAAACGAAAACGGATTACCGATATCGTGCAGATCGCCATCCAGGATTATCCGGAACGACAGGAGTTGAAGCGCCTGTACAAAGAAGTGGAGGTCAGGGAGCCCCTCACCCCGTCCACCACGCTGGATCGGCAGCTGGACCTGGAAAAAATCCGCGAACTGCCGAAGGCCATCGATCGCAGCCGTTCGGGTGCCGACGCCGATCAACTGAAAGCCACGGTTACCGAAAAGATCGACGACCTGGATTCGATTTACACTTCCCGGAACCGCGGCGCCATTTCAGACGGGGAGTTCGAACGGCTGCGCGACTTGACGAAAGATGAAATCGCCGAGGCGATGGAGGCCTCCGACATCGCGCTACCCGACCGGGCCATCATTGCACCCGCGCCCGCCGCCCCCCAGCAAAAGCACTACGACATTCTGGTTCCCGGCAGAAAGGGTCTGGAGAAAGTGGTGGGTAGTGACGACCTCATCGATATCATCACCTGGGTGGAGGCAGCGAAAGAACAGTCGAAAACGGTCTGCAAAATCGAAACCTCACAGGGAGAAAGCGGTACCGGTTTTCTGCTGAAGGGTGGCTTGCTGATGACCAACAACCACGTCATTCCCGACGTCGCTACCGCGGAGCAAACCCGACTCACCTTTAACTATAAGGTGGATCAGCATAACAACGTGATGACCGAATTCCGCTACCGTCTGGACACTTCCATATTCATCACGAGTGCGGAGTCCGACCTGGACTACACCCTGGTAAAAGTAGTCGACGACGCCCAGCACCCACTCGCGGAATGGGGTCACGTCCACCTCGAGGACTTCTTCGATCCCAATCTCCACGAAAAAGTCACGGTCATCCAGCATCCCCAGGGCAACTACATGAAGATGGCGCTCCCGGACGACGTCATCAGCATCTGGGATCCCTACCTCTTTTACACCACCGATACGCGGGAGGGGTCGAGCGGCTCACCGGTTTTCAACATCAGGTGGAAGGTAGTGGCCCTGCATCACGCCGGGAAGAACGAGCAGTCCTACGAGGGCGGACTACAGATCGACGCGGAGGGAACAATCGAGCCCGCGAATCGGGGCATACTCATCAAACGGATCCTGCAGGACCTGCAGCAGAGAAACTTCTCCTTACCGCAATAGCGCACCATGAAGAACCCGATCACCATCGACGAATTACAGCGCCTCCTGGAGGACGAGGCTACCCGGGCCGAGGCCCTCGCCGACTACTTCGAGTACCTACCAACGGGTCCCTTCACCGGCGAATACCGCTTACGCAACGAAATAAAGGTGGTGAAGCACGAGCCCGTCGACGCCGAGAGCAGTAGCGAGGCCGAATCATTAATCAATATCCGCGATTTCCTGATCACCAAAGCGAACGGACTGGCGCGGGGCGTCAGGGACAAATTGTTCGAGGAAAGAAAGCAGGACGGCGAGCGGATTGTGATCGTGACCGAAGGCGATTCCTGGTTCCAGTACCCCCGCTTCAAACCGGCCGGAATCCCATTGTCCAAGGAAGTCAAGGACGTGATCGATTACCTCATCGAAGACGAGCGGTTCGCGGTGAAGAGCCTCGGGGGGGCCGGCGACGTGATCCGGAACATGTTCCACATGAGCGAGTACCTGGACGCCATCGAGCAATACACCCCCAAAGCTTTCGTACTCAGCGGCGGGGGAAACGACTTTTTTGAAGTCTTCCCGAGGATGGTCCGCAAGGGCAGCATCGATGACATTGAAACCTTCCTGAAGACGACCTGGCTCACGGAAATCGAAGTGATCCGGACCTACTATAAGGGCATCTTGCAGATCCTGACCACCGAATTTCCCGAATTGGACATCTTCGTGCACGGCTACGATTACATCATGCCGCGACCGGATGGCAAGTGGATCGGCCGCCCGATGATCGAAACGGGCGGGCTTACCCGCGATGAGGATCGCAAAGGGCTGATCAAGTTCATCATGGACAAATTCAATCGATCCATAGAGGAACTGAGCGAGCAGTACGAAAAGGTACACTTCATCAACATTCGCGGCACCGTACCCCAAGATCCCCAGTTCTGGCACGATGAGATCCATCCCAATGACTACGGCTTTCGGCTGGTTGCGGATAAATTCATCGCCCAACTGGAGGAGGTCCTGATACGTGCCAATTGAACCTGGCGGGGTACCGGTAAGTGACCGGCCGATTCGGGGGGCGAGGAAGAGTTGGGAACGCGTATTGCTTCGTCCGGGCAAAAGTGAGTGCGGCGATGGATGGAAAATGCAAAAAAGGATGCGCGATAATTACTTTGTAAAGTAAAGCACTTTATACAGTCTTGCGCGTTATTACTCCATGCATCCCTTCGTCAAGAATGACTCCATAGTCCGCGAAATCTGGGGCACCGGCGACACCATCCTCTTCATCTTCGCCGGAGCCGCCGCGGAATTCGCCCTGAACAAGGCCGTAGACTGGCTCTACTTCACCGGCCGCCTGCCCAAGGATCCGCTCGGTCGCCTCTTTTCCACCGTGGGCTACGCCCGTGCCATCGTCTTTTCCGACCGCGAGGGCGCCCACCGGGCCATCGACGCCATGGCCGACATCCACGCGGTGGTCGAAGAAAAACGGGGCAAACGCATCCCCGACTGGGCCTACCGCGACGTGCTCTTCATGTTGATCGACTATTCGATCCGTGCCTACGAGGTGCTGGAACGCAAGCTGACCGAGTCGGAAAAGACGGAAGTCTTCGAAGTATTTCACCGCGTGGGTACCCGGATGGGCGTACGCGGCCTGCCCGACTCCTTCCCGGCCTGGCAACGGATGCGGGCAGACCACCTGGAAACGAACCTCGTACGGAGCAAGTACACCGCCGACCTTTACCGGCAGTACCGCAAGCACCTCGGCTGGCCGCGCTACCTGATGCTGCGGGAGGGACAGAAGATCGTGGTACCCAAGCGGGTCCGGGTGATGCTCGGGCTGAGCGACTTTTCACTGCTCCGCCCCGTGATCGGGATCTACAAACTGACGCGCCGGATCGGGGTACACACCCTGCTACGGGACCTGATCCTGCCCACCGCCTACAAGACGGAGATCAAGTCGCTGGACCGGCGGGTGGCGGCGCCTTTGCCCGCACGCGGGTCCGTAGCCGTCTCCGATTCCTGAGTGGGGACCGGACATCGAACGACCCGCACGGTGGCCGTGGCTTCGGGATTTACGGCCGGGCTGCTGGTTACCTTCCAGTTACCCGGCCACCGGCAGCCCGGTCTCACCAGGCTTGGAGCGAACGGTGAGCCAGTCTTCCCGGAATTTCCGTTCTCCCGCGCCCCGCCGCCCAAACAAATTCCTCCGAATTGCGTACATTTACATCGCACACGATATAATCTTACCCGATAAATACGCCTATGGCCTCCGCTACCACCGCCACGCTTTACCAATTTTCCGCTCCGGACATCCGGGGACGGGACGTCTCGCTGGAAGATTACGCCGGCCAGGTCGTCCTCGTCGTCAATACCGCCAGCAAGTGCGGCCTCACGCCCCAGTACGAGGGGCTGGAAACACTGTACCAGCAGTACAAAGACCGCGGCCTGGTCATCCTCGGCTTCCCCTGCAACCAATTCGGCGGACAGGAGGCCGGAAACGAGGAAGCGATCAGCGAATTCTGTCAGGTGAACTACGGGGTCAGTTTCCCCATGTTTTCGAAGGTGGAGGTCAACGGGAAAGGAGCGCACCCCATCTTCAAATACCTGAAGAAAGCCTCCGGCGGCTTCCTGACCGATGCCATCAAGTGGAACTTCACCAAATTCCTCGTAGACCGGCAGGGCAAACCCGTGGCCCGCTTCGCCCCCACGACCGAGCCCGCCAAGCTGGCCGCCGACATCGAAAAACTGCTCTGACATGGCAACCGGTACCGCCCTGCACCTGGAGAACCAGCTCTGCTTCCCCCTTTACGTCGCCTCCCGGTTGCTCACCAAGGCCTACGCTCCTTTGCTCGACGAGCTGGACATCACTTACCCGCAGTACCTCGTGCTGCTCGCCCTCTGGGAAAGCGACCGGCAGCCGGTGACCGCCCTCGGGCAACGGCTCTACCTGGACACCAACACCCTCACTCCCCTGCTGAAACGCCTGGAGCGAAAGGGCCTGGTGCGCCGCGAACGGTCTACCGAAGACGAGCGCAAAGTGATCGTACGGCTGAGCGAAACCGGCGATCAGCTACGGCAACGAGCGGCCTGCATACCGGAAAAGATCACCGGGGCGGGGGGAAAGTCGGCACTCAGCCGGCGGCAACTGGACAACTTCCGGCGTATGCTCTGGCAAATGATCGAGCAACTGGGCTGACGGGCGCCGCTTGTCCGTACCCGTAGCGAGCAGCGGCTAGGCCATGGAGTGAATCCCGAAGGTATTCCCCTCGGTATCCTCGGCCAGCACCATGTAGCCATATTCCCCGATGCTGGTCTTCGGCCGGAGCAATTTGCCGCCGGCGCCCTCCACGCGGGCTCCCTCCACGCTGCAGTCCGCGCTATAGAAATAGAGGATCGTACTGCTGCCGCCGGCCGGGAAGCCCGCCATTTTCACCAGCGCCCCGCTGGCCGCACCCACGGAATCCATATCGCTCGGGAAGCTCATCATCTGGATGGGCTCATCTCCTGGAGCATGCATTTCGGACAGTTCGTACTGGAAAACCTGCTCGTAAAAGGCTTTGGCGCGAGCCATATCGTCGACGTAGATTTCAAACCAGACAACGGGATTTTGGACAGACATACAGGTGGTCTAAAGCGTGAAGGAATACTTCAAAATTACGGGCGTCGGAGCGCGGGAAAATTGCCCTATGGCAAGTTCCGGTGACTGCGGGCAACCTCTTTCCGAATCCGGCTGAGGGAGCTGTCGGTAATGCCGAGGTAGGATGCCACGTGCTTCAGGTGAGCCCCCGCCAGCACTTCGGGCTGCTGGTCGAGCAGGGCACGATACCGTTCCGTAGCGCTGAGGGTGATCGTATCCACGTTGCGTTGCTTTTCGCGAAACAGCTGCTCGGCCATCCAGGACCTACCCCATTCCCGAAAGCCCTCGAAGCGGTGAAAGAGCTCCTGGAACACGTCATATTCGATCCGGTAAGCGGTGACCTCCGTCAGCGCTTGCAGCGTACTACGGGAAGGGATCCGCTGAAAGAGCGAAGCCACTTCGATGACCAGCTGGCCGGGTCGGAAGAATTCGGTGGTGATCTCCCGGCCGGTGTAATCCGCCACGTAAGACCTTGCCAATCCCGCTTCCAAAAGGTAGTACGCACCGGCCCGCTCCCCCCTTCGAAGAATACAGTCCTCGCGGTTAAAGTGTACCCGGGTGTGTGCGGCGGCTAGCACCACCAGCTCGCTTTCGCGCCGGGCCGGATAGTCGTAGACGGTACGGAGTAAGTCAGGAATCATGAACACCGGGTTATCGCAGTAAAACTACGCACCAGCCGGCGCTAAATACCCGGCGTAAACCTAGGACACCCATTTTATCATCGAGCAGATTTTTGCAAGCGCAAAAGCCTAAATACCAGTTTATTACCTCATTGGCTGAACGGATTTACCGCGCTATAGCCGTTAAATCGTACTTGCCACATACTACTAGACGTTAGAACACCCAACAGCATACAACCCGCTGACGGCCCGGCGATATCGTCGCGCCAAGGCGGTGATCCTGATAAGCTTTTGTACCGTCCGGAATGCTTTGGGGGGTGCGGTAAGCTTGGTTGGATTACGACTTCTCCCGTGGCCCTATCGGGCCGCGGAAAAACGGATTTAGGAGCAGCATCCTGCTCGAATTGTTGACACTTTAATCAAACGCAAGCTTTGCAAAAACTTCTACCGCGTCTCTTCCTCCTATTGTTAGGAGGGGGAATACTCCTACCGGTTTCGGCGCAAACCGGCCCCTACGCGCATGCGAAGGTGATTACTATCCAGGCCAGCGAGGTTGCCGGCACGGGGGATCTGACGGACTTCCCCCTGCTCATCAGTTTCACGGACCCCAATCTGCGCACGGTGGCCAACGGGGGGTTCGTTCGCCATAATTCCGGCTTCGACATTCTCTTTTCCCTGGAGGGGTACGATACGCCGCTGGACTACGAGATCGAGCGCTATGTACGCACCACCGGCCAACTCGTTGCCTGGGTACGTATTCCCACCCTCAGCGCCACCGTGAATACCGACCTGTATATGTACTACGGGAGTACCGCGGCTACCACGAACCCCAATTCGTCGTCCACCTTCAGCAGCGATTACCTCGGCGTGTACCATTTCAGCGGGTCGGGCAATGACGCTACCAGCAACGGCCGGAACCTGACGAACTACGGGACGACGAACTTAGCTACCGCGAAAATCGGCCGCGGCCGGGATCTGAACAATAGCACGAACGTCCTGTCCAACAACACGGGCATCTATTACGCCGCGCCCAACAACCTGCTGGCGGGCGTGAACGACTTCACCTTCTCCGGCTGGGTCTGGCTGGATCGCTTCGACACCAACTGGGAACGGATCTTCGACTTCGGTCAGAGCGAACAAATTAATTTCTTCTTCTCTCCGACCATCGCCGCCAACGCTCCCTCCAGCGCCAGGGTCCGCATCACCACCAACTTCAACGGTGGCGAACAGGGTCCTTCGGCCAATCATCCGGGAGACATTACCGATACCTGGATCTACTGGACCGTAACCCTGCAAAACAGTACCGGCACCCTGCGACTGTACCGAAACGGCGCCCTCTACGCCACCACCACCGGGGTAACCCTTCGGCCGTCGAACATGGAAAACTCCACCCGGAATTACTTCGGTCGGTCGCAGTACGGTGCCGACCACTACATCGACGCCCGCTTCGACGAGTTCCGCCTGGCTTCCTCCGCCAAATCCAGTGCCTGGATCGCTACGGAATACGCCAATCAGAACAGCCCCGCCACTTTTTATAGCGTTGGTCCGCAGCTGGACGGACAGGCCCTGAACGCGATGCTACCGATAGAGCTGCTATCCTTCGCTGCCGAAACCGACCGCAATGGTGAAGTACGGCTAAACTGGAGCACCGCCTCGGAATCCGCAAATGCCTATTTCACCGTTGAACGGAGCGCCCACGGGACTGACTGGGAAGCCGTAATGCAAATGCGTGGGGCCGGCACCACCTTCCAATTGACCGAATACGTAGCCCTCGACCGCCACCCCCTGCCCGGGCTGAGCTACTACCGGATCCAGCAGACGGACTTCGACGGGCGATCCGGGTACTCCGATGTCCGTAGCGTTCACAATGGGGCTTCCTCCGCGGGCGGCACGATCTTTCCGAATCCCTTTTCCGAGCGATTCACCCTTTCCGGCGAGACCGTCACGCTCGCCGACCTGCACATTCAAAACAGTAGCGGAACCGACCTCACCCGAGCCGCACTACTCAAGCGCCAGGATGGGAACGTGCTCTCGGTCGACCTGACCGGATTTCCGGCCGGCGTATACTATTTACGTACCCCGAACGGCCTCCACCGGGTGATCAAGCAGTAAGGGGCGCGGGCAAACCGGCGTCCAGCAGGCGCCGGGCCGGCGGTGTAGCTAGCGAACATATGACCGCGGATGCCACCTTTGGTAACACGGCCATTGCTTAGCATCCCCATGATTCCCTCCCTGAAACCGGGCGACCGTTTCCCCGACTACGAACTCCCCGACCACCGGGGCGCCCCCCGTAAAATCAGCGAACTACAGGGCAACGACCCCCTTGCGCTCGTCCTCGCCCGCGGCAGCTACTGCCCGAAGGAAGACCTGCAACACCAGTGGATGGCCGCCATGCAGACGGAACTCAAAGTCGGCTACTGCCGCTTCGTAACGATCAGTACCGACCAGCAAATGCAGAGCCTGGAGTGGCGTACGAGACTCGGAGCCCACTGGCCCTTTCTTTGCGATCCGGACCGGAAACTGCAACGGGAGCTCGACATTCAGGAGTACACCGATCCGGAGCACGACCCGATGATACCCCACACGCTGTTGCTAGCGCCCGGCCTGCGGATTTACGCAATCTACCAGGGGTACTGGTACTTCGGCCGGCCAACCGCGGAAGAAATTCGGCAGGATTTTCGGGCGATTTCCAGGAAGTGTCGCCCCGACTGGGAAATCAATGCACCCGCGCTCCGGCGCCAATACGAAAACGGGGAGCGGGAGGATTTCTTTCCCTACAACAGCCGATCCGATGCCTGACCGTTCCACCGCCGACGTCATCGACGCCCACCGCGGCGCCGGCCGCTTTATTCAGGTGGACCGACTCGACACTTTCGTACTGGATAAAGGCGAAGGCGAAGCGGTCGTGTGCCTCCACGGCGTGCCGACTTCCTCCTTCCTCTACCGGAAAGTAGTCGAGGAATTGGCCGCGCTCGGGCTGCGGGGCATTGCCTTCGACCTGCCCGGACTGGGCCTCACCGACCGGCCGGAAGCCTACGATTACAGCTTCACCGGCCTGGCCCGCTTCGCCTCCCTGGCAACCGAAGCCCTCGTTCTCGACTCCTACCACCTCGTGGTACACGACATCGGCGGACCGATCGGCTTCGCCATGGCGGCCGACCAGCGCGAACGGGTCCGCTCCATTACCGTACTGAATTCCTTCATCGACGTAGTCAATTTTAAAAAGCCCCTGCCTATGCGCCCCTTCCAGGTACCCGTAATGGGAGAGGCGGAACTGGCTTTGATGAATCACCTGACGTGGCCGCTTATGTTCAAGGGGATGTGCGTGGCCGATACCGATCGGGTACCGCGGGAAGAAATGAACGCCTACGTCGACCTGCTAAAGCACCACGACAAAGGTTTCGCCTTCCTCAAGATCATGCGCAACTTTACCCAAACGGAGGCCTTCCGCGACCGATGCTACCAGGCCGTACAGGACGTCCCCTACCCCGTCCAGGCCATCTGGGGCGACCGGGACCCCGGGCTGACCTACGAACACTTCGGGGAGGAGATCAAACGGGTGGCCGGGCTGAAGGATATCTTCCGCCTGCCCGCCAAGCACTTCCTGCAGGAGGACCGGGCCCCGGAGATCGCCCGCCGGATCGCCGCCATCGCCCAATAAACCCTCCCATCGTCATGCAAACTTCACCCCAAGCCATCTTCTTCGACGTCAACGAAACCCTGCTAGACCTGCAGCCAGTGAAAGAAAGCGTCGCGGCGGCCCTCGGAGGAAGCAAAGAGCTGGTCCCACTGTGGTTTACCACCCTGCTGCAGTATTCCCTGGTTTCTACGGTTGGCGGGCGCTACGCCGATTTCGGGTCCATCGCTACAGCCGCCCTCCAAATGGTCGCCCGGCAGCAGGGCATGGAGTTTTCCGAAGCCGCGGCGAAAGCCGCCGTCAAGCCCGTACGATCGCTACCGCCCCACCCAGAAGTGCCGGCGGCGCTGGAACGACTGAATGCAGCAGGCTTTCTCCTCTATACCCTCACGAATTCGGCCGCCGATGCGCTGGAAGACCAGATGACCCACTCCGGGCTTAAAGGGTATTTCGCGGGCCGCTTGAGCGTGGACGGGGTCCAGAAGTTCAAGCCCCACCGCGACGTGTACACCTGGGCGGCGGAGCAGGTGGGGGCGGATCCGAAAGATTGCCTGTTGGTGGCCGCCCATGGCTGGGACGTAGCCGGTGCCGGTTGGGCGGGCATGCAAACGGCCTTCATTGCGCGGCCGGGCCAGGTCACCTACCCGCTGGCCGACGCACCGGATCACACTTTCCCGGACCTCGACCGGCTCGCCGACGCCTTGACGATGCGCTAGTCGACCCCCGATGCGGCACGGGAGGCGCGGATGTCTTCCATATGCTCGTTCGCCCAGTCGACCAGCTGCTGCAACACCGGCAGCAGGCTCTTCCCCCGCTCGGTAAGGCAGTATTCCACCCGTGGCGGCACCTCGGCAAAAACGGTGCGGTCGACCAGCCCGTCGGCCTCCAGCTTCTTCAGGCTCACCGTCAGCATCTTCTGGGAAATGGTACCGATGGACCGGTGAATGGCTCCGAAGCGAAGCGGCTCCTTCCGCCCGAGGACGAGGAGAATGAGCGTAGACCACTTGTCGCCGAAGCGGTCCAGGACGTTCCGCACCGGGCAGTTTTCCGAATTGGCGAGATCGACGATTTTTTCTTGACGCATAAGCCGCTGGTTTCCAATGATACTTACCCCGGGGTGGGCTACGAAGGCGGAGGTACCCACTTGCGGTCCAAAACAACCGCCCGTAATTTTGACTTACCAAAAGTAAGTAACACACGTATAGCTACTAAAGAAAATTTACCATGCAAAAGACCCTGATCACCGGAGCAACCGGCCACCTTGGCGGAAGCGTTGTCGACTACCTCCTCGAACGCAACGGACCGGGTTCCCTGGCCGTGTTGAGCCGCCACCCTGACGGCAATACGACCGCCGGTTTTCGCGACCGAGGACTGGACGTCCGCATCGGCGACTACGACAAGCCGGAGGAACTCGCAAGCGCTTTCGACGGCATCGAGGTACTCTATTTCGTTTCTTCCAGCGATGTGGAAAATCGCCTTAAGCAGCACGAGAACGTCGTAAGCGCCGCGCAACGGGCTAGCGTAAAGCACATCATTTACACCAGCAGCGTCCGCGAAACGGAGGGGCCGGAGACGGTGCTGCACCCCATCGTGGACGCCCATAAGCAGACGGAGGACCGGATCATGGAATCCGGCATGGACTACACCATTCTCCGCCACAACCTCTACGCGGAAGTTGCCCCCCTCTTCATCGGCGACCGGGAACAGCTGTTGGGGAGCAAAACGGTTTACCTGCCCGCGGGCGACGGGCGCGTAGCCCTGGCACCCCGCCGCGATCTGGCGGAAGCCGCGGCCATCCTGCTGGCGGACCCCGCCGCTTACCGCAACCGGGTACTTTCCCTGAACGGCAGCGAACGGGTCACCTTTTCCGAAGTGGCCACCATGCTTGGCGACATCCTGGATACGAAAATCGACTACGTGTCACCAGGCCGGGAGGAATTCCGGAAAACGATGAAGACCCATGGGGTGCCCGAGGGGGCAATCTGGATGACGGACATCTTCAGCACCGGCATCGCCGAGGGGGAATTCGCCGGCCCGTCCGACGAACTGGAGAAGATACTTGGCCGGAAAACATCTTCCCTGCAGGACTTCTTCCGGGAAACCTACGCCTGACCGACGGGGAACCGCATGTCCATGCGGCGTCGTACATTTCATCAATTGGCATTTGCCAGCCGCGGTCACAAAACTTACAGTCCATGCGCCCCCACATCGATACCCAGCCCACCGATTCTCCGGACGAGGCCTTCCAGAACGATACCCTGCGCCCGATCCTCAAGCAGCAGCACGATCGTTTGGTTGCCGTGATGGTCCACTACCTGGACAAGCGCAAGGTGCGGTTGCACTCTCTGCCGGCGGCCCAGCGCTTCGATAAGGTGAAGGAGCTGGTGACCCGTGACAACCGCCTGCGGGGGTTGCTCTTCGGCATGACCGTCGGCCACTTCGACCCCGAGGAAATGCAGTATTACCTCGACAACGAGAGCAGCGTTAACCGTCGGATCACCAACTTGCTGGTGGAACGACTGCGGGGGGCGTTGTAACGGAAAGCCAGCGGGGCGCCGGAGCGCGGGTGCATGGCAAACCTGGCAACGGACGGGAAATCGCACCAATTAGTCGAGGCACCGTCCTTTAAGGTAGCCGACACCAGCAATTTGTTGCTTTGGAAGCAGTTATGATGGGTGTTCACCTATCCGGTCATCCATTCATCTGACATGAACCTGCTGTCTCGCGTATTTTTCCTTTGTCTCCTCTTCGGCGCTGCTTCCCAGCTGCCGGCCCAGTGCAACTTCAAAGCGTACCAGGAATTTAGCGCCGCGAAAATGCCGGACACCCATCGCCTGCTCAAAAGCTACCACCTGGACGGTAAGGGTGGCGAGCAAAAACAGGTGGAAGTAAAACTTAACCTACGCAAGGATACCAACTACCACTTCCAGCTGGCTACCGGTGCCGACGGTGGAGCCGAGGGCGTCGTGGCAGCCGTACTGAACAACAAAGACAACGAGGTCGCCTCCTCTTACGACCATACGGGCTACCGGGAGCAGTTTAATTATCGCTGTCGGGATTCCGGGGTGTACACCATCGTTTTCACCTTCAAGGAAGCGGAAATCTACTGCGGGGCGGCTACGGTGAGCGTGGAAAAGTAAGTTTCCTCAGCGGACTCCTTACCGGGAGCCGGAAGGCAAAGCCATCCTCCGTGCCAACCAACACCGTACTCGACTCCGCTTCCCACCCGGGCTGGGTGTACCTGGAAAAATCGCTGTGGATCAGCACCTTTATCGGCGGGCCGCTGGCTGCCGGATACGTGCTGGCGACGAACTTTCGCACGCTTGACAGGGCAGAACGCATACCACAGGTTTGGGTTAGCGCGGTTGCCCTGGCGCTATTCCTGTATTACCTGGTAGACTTCGTGCCGCCGCTGGCGGACTTGCCGGGTTTTGTCCCCCCACTGCTGACCGCCCTGCTTGCCCACTACGTTTTCCAAAGAACGCAGCTGTCTGAAATAAACGTGCTCATCGATCGCGGCGGTGGCGTATACTCCAAGTGGCGGGGTGTACTCGTCGGCATTGGCGGCGGCGTAGTTTCCTTTGCGGGATTTGTGGTGCTGGAACTGATCCGGGAAGGCTATTAGGCCGTGGGTCTTCCAAAATATCACGGCCCTTTTCGGGCCGCGTGCGGATGCGTAGATTGAGGTGAAACTTCGGTCATGCGTAATCCCCTACTCTACCTTCTTTTAGTCATTGCCGTCAGCCTGACCGCCCAGTCGACCGAGCCACCCAATATCATCGTCATCTTTACCGACGACCTGGGCTACGGCGATCTCGGCAGTTACGGCCACCCGACGATTCGTACCCCGCATTTGGACGCCATGGCGCGGGAGGGACAGCGATGGACCAGCTTCTACGTAGCCGCGAACGTTTGTACCCCGAGCAGGGCGGCTTTGCTTACGGGCCGGTATCCGGTGCGGAGTGGCATGACCAGCAACGTTGTCGGTGTTCTGTTTCCGAACAGTACTGGCGGGCTACCCGCTACGGAAGTCACCCTCGCCGAGCAACTCCAAGGGGCGGGCTATGCAACCGCCGCGATTGGCAAGTGGCACCTCGGGCACCTACCCGCGTACTTACCGACCCAACACGGTTTTGATACGTACTTCGGCATCCCCTATTCCAACGATATGGACCTGGTGAGTGACCTCGGCTACCGGGAGTTCTGGCAGCAGCCGCACGATTCGATCCGGATCGAAAATTTCAACGTCCCGCTGCTTCGGGACACGACCACGGTGGAGCGGCCCGCCGACCAGCGAACGATCACTGGCCGCTACACCGAAGCGGCCATGGACTTCATCCGGGAGCACCGGGAAGGACCGTTCTTCGTATACCTCGCCCACAGCCTACCACATGTGCCCCTCTTTGCCTCCGCGGACTTTCTCGGTAGCAGTGAACGCGGCCTCTACGGCGACGTCATTGAGGAGATCGACGACGGCGTCGGCCGCATCCTGGCCTTGTTGCGTGCCGAGGGCCTGGCGGAAAACACCGTCGTCGTATTCACTTCCGATAACGGTCCCTGGCGCTCCTACGGATTGGACGGGGGGAGTCCGGGGCCGTTCTACGCCGGCAAGGGCACCACCTGGGAGGCGGGCCACCGGGTACCGGCTATCTTTTGGGGGCCGGGGCGGGTTCGGCCGGGGACGGTCCGGGGCATCGGTTCCACCCTCGACTTACTCCCTACGCTTGGCCGCCTAGCCGGGGTCGCGGTACCCAATGACCGGATTATCGACGGCTTGGACCTGTCGGCAACCCTCCTGCATGGAGCCGAAAGTGCCCGCGATCAGATGATCTTCTACCGGGGCCAGGAAGTGTTCGCCATCCGCAAGGGCGCCTTCAAAGCCCATTTCGTGACCGAGGGGGCTTACGGTCAGTTCGGGCCGCGGGAGGAACACGGTCCGCCGTTGCTGTACCACCTCGGCCGCGACCCCGGCGAGACTACGGACATCGCTGCGGCCCACCCCGAGATTATCGTCGAACTGACAGCGCTGAAAGCGGCCCATGAGGTTACGGTGCTGCCGGTGAAGGATCAGCTGGCGGAGCGGAATTGAGGGCGCCGGGAGGGCGACCTCCCGCAACTCGGTATCCCACCCCACGGAGTTCGCACGAGCAGACCTACCCCTCGGAAACCCCTGGTGCAGCTGGAGCTCCGCCACCCTGTCGCACCGCCGACCCTACCCGAAGCCCGATTATTCGATCCCTGTTCATAGCGGTATATTGGGTGCCCGAAATGCTCCCAGCACATGAAGGTTTTGCTGCTTTCCTTTTTGTTATTGACCTCCCTCGCCGGAAGCGCCCAGATCGACCTTCCCCCCGAGTTCCTCCTCCGGCTGGATAGCCTGGACATGCGGTTCAACGCGCCGCTCGACAGTGATTACCGGGAGAAGACCTTCCGCGACGAAAACCGCTGGCTGGAAGATCATTACACCATGACTTCCCGTCGGGAAAAGCTGGAGCTTCGGTTCCACATCGTACCGGAGCACGAAGGCGACCGCTACTACGGCCTGCCCCACCTGGCCGCCACCACCCTGGCCATGAACCTCGGCAGTAACGACGAAGACGCCGTGACCGCCGTCCATAGCTTCGGAACGGAGGAAATGGCGCTCTACAATGCTGATTGGGCCAGGATGTACACCTTCCGCCCCAAACGGAGCTTCAGCGATAAAGAACAGGCCCAGATGATCGCCCTCTACCGGGAGGGGCGCGGACTGGCCTATACCATCCTCCTCTTCGACGACGCCCCGGATACGCTGGACGGGCGGCAACTTTCGCTGCGGTTTCGGTAGTGGTCCGTCCAACGGAGTATAACGAAGTTTCTCCGCCCACGGGTCGGTCGTAGCAAGCCCGCTTACGGTTCTCTTCCGGAAGCGCCCTCGCAGGCGGGCAGACTTCATCGCCCAGCCCCCTGGGCAGACGAGCGGAGCTCGGCGGACTACGGGCCTACCCTACCGCGAGTACGCTGTCCTCGGCCAATACGAAGACCCGGTCGCCGGGGCGCACCTTCACTTCCGCGCAGCCCGTAAACTCACCGAAGGCGGGTAGGATGCCTTCGTACGCTCCGAAGTAGAAAGCAGGCAGTTTAATGCCCCGGCCGCTGCGGTCTAACAACTTTACGCAGGGGTGCACGTGACCGCAGAGGTTGTACTTACCCGGGCGGCGCTGGCTCGTTTCGAGGGGATGATGACTGAAGCTGAAGGGCCCCTCCTCGATGATCTCGGGATGGTACAGCAACCGGGCCTCCGCGTAGCAGTGCGGAGGCAAGACATCGTGGTTGCCCGGCACCAGTTCGAAGCGCACCTCTCGGTGGGCGGCCGTAAAATCGCAAAATGCCCCCCAGACATGATTATGATCGCTGTGGAAAAGGTCGCCCAGGAGCAGGACCCGGTCGGGCGAAAACGTCTCGATCAGGCTACGAAGACGCGCGAAATTGACATTCGTGACCAACGGGGGGACCGGGATGCCCGCCCGCCGGAAATGGGCGCTCTTGCCGAGGTGAAGATCCGCCAGCAGCAGCGTCTTATGCGCCGGCCAGTAGACAGCGCGTTCCGGGTGCAGCAGTAGGGCTTCCCCGGCGATGTGGACGGATTCCATAGGCGGCGAAAATACTTCGAATTCGGACAGCCGAACCTAAAATCAAACAAAAAGTGGGGGAAGGTCGGCGGCGCGATGTCGGAGGGAAGCCTACTACGCTGCGCGAACTATCGGGGTGGGCGGCACCTTTTCAAGGCATGCGTACGTATTTACTTGCCTGGCTATTCATGGGAATTCTTTGCACCTGCGCTCCGTCGCCCGCTCCCGCCCAGTTCCCCTATGCGGTCCACTCCCCGGAACTGCTCGTGGAGCTACCCAAGGAGCTGGAAGAGATCAGCGGACTGACGCTGTTCGGCGACGATTTGCTGGCCATACAGGATGAGAACGGGATCATTTTTCGCATCAGCACCGCCGACGGCTCCGTGCAGGAACGGATCCTGTTCGGCGACGACGGAGACTACGAAGGTATTGCCCTGGTTGGCGACGAAATATGGGTAGCGGAAAGTAACGGCCGCCTGTACCAGGTAGCTCTCCCGGGTAAGCCGACACAAACCGTGACGAAGCACAAAACCTGGCTGGACGCGGACTACGACGTCGAAGGGCTATACTACGATGCGGCCGGAGACCGGCTGCTGTTAGCCGGCAAGGAGGACCCCACCGGTAACGGATTGGACAAGGCCGACCGATACATCTTTTCTTTCGACCTCACCACCCACGAATTAGCGAAGGAACCGGCGTATTCCTTCCCGCGCCTCAATGACTTTTCCCCTTCCGGCCTGGCCATTCATCCCCAAACCGGCCACCTGTACCTCACCAGTAGCGTCGGCAAGCAACTCGCGGTAGTGACCCCGGCGGGAGAAGTTGACATGCTAATCAACCTCGATCGGGACCTCTTCCCCCAGCCCGAGGGAATTTGCTTTACGGCGGACGGGACGTTGTACATCAGCACCGAAGCGAGGGACGGCCAACCGGCCCGGATATATAGGCTACCTTTGCCGGCCTAACCAGCTGCACCCCCTCCGGATGGCCCACGGCCTAGATCAGATAAAGCGACCGATCGCCCAGGAACTGGAAACCTTCGAGAAGCGGTTCCGCGATACGCTCCGGTCGCCGGTGCCGCTGATGGACCGGATCACCTACTACATCGTGCGGCGCAAGGGCAAGCAAATGCGGCCCATGTTCACCTTCTTCAGCGCCGCGGCCTGCGGGGGCATCACCGACGCCACGTATACCGCGGCGAGCCTGATCGAACTCGTCCATACCGCCAGTTTGGTACACGACGACGTCGTGGACGAGAGCTACGAACGCCGGGGGTTTTTCAGCATCAATGCGCTATGGAAAAATAAAATCGCCGTGCTCGTGGGGGATTATTTCCTGGCACGCGGACTTTCCATCGCCCTGGAAGCGAAACAGTACCGTACCCTGGAGATCAGCTCCAACGCGGTGCAGGCCCTGGCGGAGGGCGAGTTGCTGCAAATCGAGAAGGCCCGGCGGCTGGACATTGACGAAGCGATCTACTTTGAGGTGATCCGCCAGAAGACCGCCAGCCTCATTGCCGCCTCCTGTGCCGCCGGTGCCGCCTCGGCTACGGACAACGAGGAGACGCTGACGCTGATGCACGCCTTCGGAGAAAAAATCGGTATCGCCTTTCAGATCCGGGACGACCTGTTCGATTTCGGACTGGACCAGGTGGGTAAGCCGCTGGGGATCGATATCAAGGAAAAGAAGATGACCTTACCCCTGATTCATGCGCTCAACCGGGCGAGCCGCTCCGAGCGGCGGCGCATGATCCGCAGTATCAAAAAGTACAGTAACGACCCGAAGCGCGTGGAGGAAGTGCTGCAGTTCGTCCGCGAGAGTGAGGGCATCGCTTACGCCGAGGCGGCTATGCACCGGTACCGTGACGAGGCTTTCGTGCTGTTGCGGCAGCTCCCCCCGTCGGAAGCCCGTACCGGCCTGGAGCAGTTGGTCAACTTCGTGGTCGACCGTACCCATTAGGCTTTCTTCCGTGCGAACTTTGAGAAACGGCAGGGTTTTAACCCCTGAATAAACCGCTCCCTGGCAAATAAAACGCATGCCCGACCATACCGCCAGCCCTTTCTCTTTCACCGGCCATTGCCCCCGGCCCCCGGTAGGGAGAGGAAGCCAAATCCCCTACAATCTTTAGCGATATGATGACCGACATCAGTTTGCTGACCATCGTACGCGGAAGGCGCACCCAATTGCACAACTTACTCCGGGGGGTAGCGGCCCAGACCCGTAAGCCGGAGGAAGTGATCGTCGTTTTTATGAACGAAGCGATTCCGGATCAACTGCCGGACCCCGGCTGTAAAATGTATCTGCACCAGATCGCGGACCCAGACCATCCGCTGCCGCTGGCCGCCGCCCGCAACCTTGCCGCCGCCAACGCCAGCGGCCGTCTGCTTGCGTTTTTGGACGTGGATTGCATCCCCCATCCCGAATACCTGGAGCTACTGTCCACCGCCGTGCGCCAGACCCACGGCGTGGTAATGGGCGACGTACACTATTTGCCCCGGGCCATCGCTGCGGAAGGGTGGACGGCGGAGGACCTAGCCGAGCTAGCGGTGCGCCACCCGCGGCGGCCGGTGATTCCAGCGGATCGGTCGTTGATTCCCCTCGCCTACCACCTGTTTTGGTCATTGAGCTTCGGGCTGCGGGCGAACGACTTTGCCCGACTCGGCGGGTTCGACGAAGGATACCGGGGTTACGGCGGCGAAGACACTGACTTCTCCTTCACCGCCCGGCAGACTCGGATTCCCATGTATGCTTGCAAGGCCCGGGCCTTTCACCAGTTCCACCCCACTTTTTCCCCACCTTACCATCACCTCGACGACATCATCGAGAACGCGGACCGTTTCTACAAGAAGTGGGACGTTTGGCCAATGGAAGGCTGGCTTAAACAGTTCGTTGCCGACGGATACATTGCATGGGAATCCCATACCATCCGGAAATTACGGCCCGTAGAGGCGAAAACCCTAGCGGCGGCCCGTAGTGATTCCCCCTTTGGCTGAATCAGTAAATCCCCCCGGTGTGGAGAACCACGACGGTGCTTTTCCGGGGATACGCGCCAAGCCGGATCCGTTCCAAGACACCGACGAACAGCTTAGCGGTATATACGGGATCGAGGGGTGGTAAGTCCTGCATACCGACGTCAGCCCGTTTGGCCAGGCAGCCGGGCGGGGTGTAGAGCTTCCAGTGGCCTGGAAACTTACCGTAACCACCGAAGGTAAATTCCTTAACTACCTCGAGTTTGTTGGCGGGTATCGGGCGGCCCATCCACGCTTCGATCGCTCCCCGCATCCAATCGCCACGCAGGGCGGGAAACACTTCGATCTTGGCCGGACACTGCTCGGCTGCCGCGACGATACCCGCTGCCGTACAGCCGGTCCCCGCGCTTAGGCAAAAGTAGTCCGGTACCCGACCTAGTTGAACCACGGACTCGGAAAAAGGGGCTCCGGCGTGGATCAGGGAAGCGGCGGTGCCACCACCTTCCGGGATCACCAGATCCTGCGGTCCGACGGACAGGGCCTGCAAAAATTCGGGGTCGTTCTTACGGCGGTAATCGGATCGGCTTACGAAGCGCAGGTCACTACCGTTGGCGCGGATATAATCGAGAGTGGGGTTGCTGACCGGTTCGCCGCGAACCAGAAAGCGGGTGAAGAAACCGAACCGGCGCCCGGCGGCGCTAAGCGCGGCCAGGTGATTGCTGTACGCACCTCCGAAAGAGACTATGGTGCGACCGCGCAACGCTTCCGGGGCGGCCAGATAGGGCCGGAGCTTACGGACTTTATTCCCCTGTAGCGGGCTTGCGGGGTCGAAGGCGTACAGATCGTCACGCTTACAGTACAGGGCCACCCCGGCCGCGATCGCGAGCGGATGCGGGAGGGACTGTAGCGGACTGGTGGATAGTCCGGACAATTCCCTAATTCAGGGGGCGGATATCGTAGCCGGCATCCTCGACTACCCGAATAATCTCGGCGTCGGAAGCGGTACCTTCCACGGTAAGCACCTTCCGGTCGTCTTCCACATCGACCCGCCAAATGGTCACCCCATCCAGTTCGTCGAGGAAGGGCGAGATGCTGCGTACGCAGCTACCGCAGTTGATGTTGGTTTGAAAGGATTTCAGGGTGGCAGTCATGAATAGCTGTATTTAACGGTCACACAACAAGTTCAACGCAAAAAGGGTCGACTTCCTTAACGGAAGTCGACCCCTAAGAAGTTTAGCTGGGAATCCTATCCAAGCGCGACGTGCTTGAAATCGGTCACCTTGAGTCCCTTTTCCACACTGTCGAGGTACTGAGCTACGGACTGCTTATCGCTCTTTACAAAGGCCTGCTCTTCGAGGGTATTCTCCTTGAAGAACTTATTCAAGCGACCTTTGGCGATCTTTTCGAGCATATCCTCCGGCTTGCCTTCCTGGCGGGCCAGATCCTTGGCGATGTCGAGTTCCTGAGTAATGGTGGCTTCGTCGATGCCTTCCTTGCTGACGGCGACGGGCTTCATGGCAGCCACTTGCATGGCTACGTCACGACCGGCATCGTATGCTTTTTCGTCCTGCTTATTGAGGGCGACCAGCACGCCGGCACGGTAGCCGCTGTGGATGTAAGGAGCCACCATCGGGGCTTCCAGTTGCTCGTAGGCGGTGACATCGATCTTTTCGTTGATCTTGCCGACCATCTCGGTGACTTTGTCGCCGACGGTAAGGTTGCCTTCCATCTTAAGCGCACGCAGGGCGTCGATGTCGGCGGGACGCTCGGTAAGGGCGATATCGGCGATCTTCTGGGCGAAGGCGACGAAATCGTCGTTCTTGGCTACGAAGTCGGTTTCACTGCTCAACCGGATGACGATGCCGAAATCGTTGGCGTCGGATACCTGGGCGATGACCACGCCTTCGTTGGCTTCGCGGTCTCCCCGTTTCGCGGCGACTTTCTCCCCGCGCTTACGCAGTACCTCGATGGCTTTGTCGAAATCACCGTCGGCCTCAGCCAATGCTTTCTTACAATCCATCATACCGGAACCGGTCATGTCCCGTAATTTCTTTACGTCTTGAGCGCTAATGGCCATTCTGTTATTAATTTTATATTCTTCGGTTAATTGAAGCGTAGTACGCGAATGATTGGCGTTGCCAACCGGAAGTATGGGAGTAGCTGGTCGTGCTAAGTACGTAGTGCGGTAGCCTCCGTAACAAAGCCTACCGTACTATCCTTCCACTACCTACCACCCTGAACCCTACTCCGCGGTAGCGGCTTCGGTTTCTTCACCGGCGCTTTCCTTCGCGTCCTTATCCTCGCTGCGCTCGGAGAGGCCTTCCTTGATGCATTCGACCAGGTAATTGGTGATGACACCAACGGCTTTGCTGGCGTCGTCGTTACCGGGGATGGCGTAGTCGACGCTGGTGGGGTCGGCATTGGTGTCCACGATACCGAAGGTGCGCATACCGAGCTTCTTGGCTTCGGCGATGGCGAGGTGCTCGTGTACGATGTCGACGACAAAGATCGCGTTGGGGATCCGCTGCATGTCAGCGATACCGCCCAGCACCTTGTTCATCTTGTCGTGCTCCCGGGTGAGGGTGAGGCGTTCCTTCTTGGTAACGCTGTCGAGGGTACCGTCAGCCAGCATCCGCTCGATATTCTGCATCTTACGGATGGAGCGGCGAATGGTGTTGAAGTTGGTCAGCATACCACCCTGCCACCGGTCGGTGACGAAGGGCATGTTGACTTCCCGGGCGGCGGCGGTCACGATGTCGCGAGCCTGCTTCTTGGTGGCCACGAAAAGGATCTTCTTACCGGCACGGGCGATCTGCCGCATGGCGTTTCCGGCGCGGTCGATGTTCTCGAGGGTGCGGTTCAGGTCGATGAGGTGGATGCCGTTCTTCTCGGTGAAGATGTAGGGCGACATCTTGGGGTTCCACTTACGGCGCAGGTGGCCGAAGTGGACGCCGGCCTCCAGAAGCTGCTGATGGGTTGGCTTAGCCATTGATTTTTATTAGTGTCCGGCAGGACGAGCCAGCCGGGGATTTTTGAATTACGGATGAATAAAGCGCTGCCGTCGATAGTACCGTACCCTTGTAGTACGGTGCTACCGTAGGGATTAGCGCTTACTGAACTGGAAGCTCTTACGGGCCTTGGGCTTACCGTACTTCTTACGTTCTACGACGCGGGCGTCGCGGGTAAGCAGCTTGTTGCTCTTCAGGGGGCTGCGGAAGTCTTCGTTCAGCTTCACGAGAGCCCGGCTGATTGCCATCCGGATCGCTTCGGCCTGGCCTTTGTAGCCACCACCGTCTACGTTGACCTTCAGGTCGTAGATGCTGTTGTCCACCTCGATGACCTGGAAGGGCTGAACGATCTTGCCCTGGACGTGCGTCTGGGGAAAGTAGTTCTTGTAGTCCTTACCGTTGACGGTGATATTGCCCTTACCCTGCATAAGGTAGACGCGGGCGACGGCGGCCTTGCGGCGACCTATTGCATTGATTTGTTCCATGATTCTTCTACTTCAGTTCCTGCGGTTGCTGTGCGGTGTGGGGATGCTCGGGGCCGTTGTAAACGTAGAGCTTCTTATACTGGGCGCGGCCGAGCTTGGTCTTCGGCATCATGCCTTTTACGGCGTGCTCCAGCACGAGTTCCGGCTTGCGGTCCATGATCTGGCGGGGGGTAGCCGCGCGCTGTCCACCGGGATAGCCGGTGTGACGCAGGTAGACCTTCTTGTTGAACTTCTGACCGGTAAAGCGGACCTTATCGGCATTGATAACAATGACGTGGTCGCCGTTGTCGAAGTGGGGAGTGTAGTCGGGCTTGTGCTTACCACGCAGTACGCGGGCGATCTTGGTGGCCAGGCGACCGACAATCTCTCCCTCTGCGTCTACCACGTGCCACTTGCGCTCGACGGTGGCGGTATTGGCCGACTGCGTCTTGTAGGATAGTGTATTCACTGGAAATACTTGATTTTAACTGATTTACCGCAGCCGCAACGCCGCCCTGATGGAGACGCGGTCACGAAAGCGGACGCAAAGGTAAGATTATCCCCGGCGAGAAACAAGCGTTTACGCTCATTATTTTCGTTAACCACCCCTGTAAGTCACTGAAAAACAGGGGAAATTTCGCACGGGGGCCGGAACGGCGGTTATTCCACGACCTTTTGCTCCCGCTCCCGGGGCAAAGCGGTACCGTCCGAAAGGCCGGCGAGAAAGCGGATCATCCCCTCGCGGAGGTCGCAGTGCAGCTCCCAGGCACTGCTGGAGTCACGGGCCGACACCAGGCAGCGAATCTCCATGGCCGTAGTGTCACTGTCGACCACCTGCACGCTAGGTTCGCTTTCCCCGTCGTAGAGGTCGTGGCCCTTGAGCAGCTCGGAGAACTTTTCCCGGACCCGGTCGACGTCCGTTTTGAAGTCGGCGTGGAGCACGATGGGCTTGAGCATGTGGGGGTCGTTCATGCTCCAGTTCTGGAAGGGATGGGTGATGAAGTACTTCAACGGAATGATCAGCCGCCGGGCATCCCAAGTCTTAATGACGAGGTAGGTAAAGCGGATTTCCTCGATGGTGCCGTATTCGCCTTCGAAGATGACGCTGTCGCCGATACGCGCCGGTTTCGTGATGGCGATCTGTAGCCCGGCCATGATGTTGCCCAACGTAGGCTGAGCGGCGATACCGAGGAGGATGGTGGCCAGTCCCGCGGAGGCCAGCAAGCTGACCCCCAGATTCTGTAAGGAGGGGAATTGACTGGTAATGACCCCGATGCCCACTACGATGACCACGAAGGTGATCACCCGCCGGGCCACGCTGATCGTCGTCAGCGTCCGCCGGCTCTCCATGTTCTCCTCGTCACTGACATCCTCGACCTGGGTTTCCGTCAGCCGCTCCATGACGTAATCGATCACGCTCATCACCAGCCAGGTGACCGTCCCCACCACGACCACCAGCAGCAGGGCGTAGAGGTAAGGCGACCACCCGCCGGCAATGCTCAGCAGGTTATTCATACAGAGGTAGAAGACGAAGATCGACAGGGCCAGGGCCGTAGGCGTGGCAATGTGCGTACTCAGGTCGGTCAGCCACTCGCTCTCGCTGCGGTTCAGCAGGCGTTTGGTAATGGTGCGGATCAAGAGGAACAACAGGTAGCACAGGAAGCCCAGGAACAATACCGCCACCACCTTCCATAGCGAGATGCCCAAAACGATCTGGTCGGCCCAGTCTGGCACGTTCCGGTCCAGCCACGTAGGCCCGAACTCGGCGTACAGCGCCTCGATGTTCTCCACCGTCGGCGCGGCGATCACCCATATCGGCGCCTGCTCGCCTACTCGTACGCGCTGCAGGTTGAGTTGAATGTCGCGATCGCCCTGGCTCAGCTGGCCGAACGAGATCAGCCGCCGGGGCTGACCGGCCACGGCTTGCTTCCCGGCGGAGGCAACATTTACCTGTCCGTCCGCCCGGTCCGGCAGCGCATCCCAACTCAGCGATACCCGCTGGTCGAGGACGTACGACAACTTTTCGGCCAGCACGGCAGCCTCCTGTGGCTGCACACGGGCCGGCATAAGATTGAGGTTAAGGGCGAAAGCCGCGCTGGCGAAATCCCCCTCCCGCGCCGAGAGGATGAAGTGCTCCATTGCGGCCTGCGGCGTGCGCAGGTTGATGGTGGTGGGTCGGTCGGGTAAGCCCGTATTCAGCCGCTCGAGCTGGAAGTAGGCTTCCGCGTATTCACCGAGGGCAAGGGTATCGGGCAGGCTGGTAGGAACGGATTGCACCACCGTGTCCCGGGTGGGCAGCGTATCCGGAGCTCCGCTTTGGCTCCAGAGGATGCCCGGCAGAAAGAAAAGGAGATAACAAAACGTACGCATGTTAGTCCTACGTTCGCCCGGGAGCGGATGTTTGCCGGTACGGGCAAACCGCTCCCTATTCGTCGAATCAGTGGTCGGCGATGGTGAAGGTGAAGGTCGATCCCAGGCCTTCCTCCGACGCGATGCGGATCGTCCCGCCGAGGGCCTCGACCAGCCGCTTTACGATGCTCAGCCCGACGCCGTGCCCGCGCATGGCATCGTTATCCGACACGGCGGAATGAAAGAGCCGGAACACGGCCTCCAAGTGCTGGGGAGGAATGCCGCGGCCATTATCCTGGACGGCGAAAACGTAGCCCTCATCCGCATCCAGGTGCGAGGAGATCCGGACGGAACAACTTTCCTTGTCGTTGAACTTCAGGGCATTGCCGATCAGGTTCTGGAAGATCTGCAGCATTGCGATCCGGGAAGTGTGCAACGTTTCGATTTCGCCGACGTATTCCACCGCGCAACCGGCCGGCACCTCCACCTGGCGCACGGCCTGTTCGATGATGTCGCGGACGATCACCCGGTTATTTTCGATGCGGAGGGTGTGCGCGGCCTTGCTGTACTTCAGTACGCCCTCGATCATCCGGGAGGCATCGCTCGCCCGCTGCTGAATCATCCCGATGAGCGCCGTACCGTCCTCGGGCAATAAGTCGCCGTAATCCTCGGCCAGGAATTCACCGGCCTGGCTGATGTTGCGTACCGGCGCCTTGAGATCGTGGGCGATAACATAGCTAAAATCCCGCAGCACGTTGTACGCGGCTTCCCGCTCCCGCAGCAGTTTGTGGCTCCGGTCCACCGCCCGCCTTAATTCAAACAGCCGCACCACTTGGCGGGCAAGTTTCTCGAGGGCCGCCAACTGTTCCGCACTAAGGTCCCGGGGTTCGTGATCGATAACACAGAGGCTGCCCAGCGCGTACCCTTCCTGGGTCACTAGCGGCATCCCGGCGTAGAATACGATATTCGGATCGTCGGTGACCAGCTGATTGTGGCGGAAGCGTTCGTCGACGCGGGCGTCCCGAACAACCAGGGGTCGATCGGGGTCGAGAATGGTGTGCGAACAAAAGGCTAGGTCACGGGTCGTCTGCCGCACCCCGAGATCCCAGCCGACCTGTGACTTGAACCACTGGCGGTCGCGGTCGATCAGGCTGATCAGCGACACCTTCGCTCCGCATAGCTGGGACGCCAGGGAGGTCAGCTCATCGTATTCCTCTTCGGCCAGCGTGTCTAGTATCTTATAGCGACGCAGTTCCTCTAGTCGCTTCTCTTCGTTGTCGGAATGCCTCACCCCGGCAAACATACGATATTTCCCGACCCGTCTGCGCGCCTAGGGCCGCAGGAGCTGGGTCGGCGCGGAGATCGGCCGCGAGGGAATGACCAGGGTGAATGTCGCCCCCTCCCCCAACTTCGATGCTACCGAAACGCTACCCGACAAATCCTCCAGCAGCCGACGCACGATCGACAGGCCGACGCCATGCCCGCGCAGGTGCTCCTCGCCGGCGGAATGGAACAACTGGAAAATGGCGCCGATTTCCCGTTCGGGGATGCCCGGACCGTTGTCGCTAACGGTAAAGGTGCACCCGACGCCCTCCGTATACCAACTGTCGATAACGACCCGGCCCTCCGGCTTGTCGTTGAACTTCACGGCGTTGCCGATCAGGTTCTGAAAGATATGCTTCAGCGCAATGGGGGAGATGTTCAGCGCTTCGACCTTGCCGACGTATTCTATCCGGCACGCTTCCTTCCCCACCTGAGCGGCGATCAGGGGGATAAGGTCGGCCAAAACCACCGGCTCGCTCTTGGCGTCCATGCTACCGGAAACTTTGCTATACCGGAGAACTCCTTCGATCATTCGACCCGCATCCGCGGCCCGGCTCTCGATGATGGCAAACAAGTGCGCCGCTTCCGCCGAAAGCTCCCGCTGATGATCTTCCCGTAGAATTTCCGCTACCTGGCGGATGTTGCGGACCGGCGCCTTCAGGTCATGAGCGATGATGTGGCTGAAATCCCTGAGCAGCCGGTAGGCGTATTCTTTCTCCCGCAGCCGGTCCTGGCTTACCCGTACCGACCGGTGCAGCTCGAGCAGCTTGACGGCCTGGTTACTGAGCCGGCGCAGGGAGTTGAGTTGCCCCTCGCTAAGCTGCCGGGGCTCCAGGTCGATCACGCAAAGCGAGCCCAGCGGGTACCCTTCGCGGGAACAGAGGGGGAAGCCGGCGTAGAAAACCACGTTGGGGTCCTGAGCAACGAAAGGATTGTGGCGAAAGCGCTCGTCGACGCGCATGTCGGAAACGATGAGCGGGCGGTTCTTTTCCAGAATGGTATGGGTGCAGAACCCGTCATTCCTGGGGATCTGTCGCCCCGGAATTTGGAAGCCGTATTCCGCCTTGTACCACAGCCGGTCCTCATCGACCAGCGCAATCTGCGCTACGGGCGTTTGGCAAATCTCGGCGGCCAACGTTACGAGATCGTCGTACTCGTCTTCGGGTAGGGTGTCGAGGATATCGAACTCCCGCAGGTTGGCCAATCTGGCATTTTCATTCGGTGGGATAGGGACCATCGTCCGGTAAAGGTACGATACGACGGCAGGCTCACGGTTGGTATTTCCCGCAACGAGGTAAGGCACCGGCGATTTTCCAGCAGTTGGTTCCCGAGAGCGATGGACGGCGAACGGAGAAGCCGGACCTGTTATTTCAGAAACAACCGCGTCATCCGGCGTTGCCTGCCGATCATCGCCCGTACCGCGATCGACAGGTCCTGGGTGACGGTGTCGGTCTCCCCCGTCCGGGCATTCCGCTCGCCAGGGCGGATACTGAACTACAGGTGGCGGGCGGTCAGGAGCCCGAGCGATTCCCGGTCGGGTACGAAGCCGGCGCGGGCATCCGGGGCAAGGTCCGCGTGGGCCGCGACCGCGGCGGGGCGGGCGTCGGCCGGCTCGTCGAGCGCCGGTGTACGTTCGGCTACCGCGTCGATCGTGGCTGCAGCTGCGTTTGCATCCGCCCGTAGAGTTCGCGGTGACTGATGGACAGCGGACCGGTCCCGTTCCAATGCAGCTAATGAAAACGGCGGGGTACTGGTCGGTGAGTTCGCAGACCGTAGCCTGCGGGGCTTCCGCGATGGCGGGTAAAAGCAGCAACAGTGCGTAGCGAACGGACTTCGTTTAGGGTCACCTCACCCACTATCGCGGAAGATCAGGGGGTAGACCGAAGGTGGTTCCGCGCAACACCGTTTGATGGTATTCGTTTCACCCGCGCTCCGGCGCCCCGCCGTTTTACTACCGCCTCACTCCCGGCTTCACGTCCTCCCGCGGTACGTTGATGAGGAAGTAGAAGTAGACCGCCCCCAGGCCGTAAGCGAGGTAATCCCAAACGTCGTAGCGGAAGGCCTCCCTGTAGCGGGGATAGACCTCCTCGAAGATGACGGCCAGCACGAGTACGGCGACCGCCGTTTCGTACCACCGCAGGTAGGGGGCGCGCCATACCAGCTGCCGCTCCCACAACCAAAGCCCGAGCAGAATGGGCGGCGCCAGGAAGGGATCCAAATAACTATCGATCAGCTCCAGCGGGTAGCCGAGCACCCGCTGCAGCAGCTGGTGGAGTACGAAAAGCAGTACGGCGGCCCACCACCATGGGTTACGGAGGACGTTCATAGTACCGTGATGAAGGCGATGAGGAGGCCAAGCAGGATGACGGGCGACAGGGCCAGCAGCACGATGACGCCGAACAGCCGCAGGCCGATTTTAGCGGCACCGACGAGAAAGGGGTCTTCTGCGTGAATCGTGGCCAGGTTATCCCACCACTGGTAGGTCTCGGCCGCTTTGTCGGGCAGGGATTTCGACTCCTGCTCCTCCGGTGTATTGTCCATACAGCTCCAAGTCGGAAACGGCCAACCGGGTTCACCAGCTGTGGTGCAAGCTCACCTGGAGCTGGGCCTTGTCGACGGCGACGGTCGTTTGCCGCATCCAGCCTAGCTGGGTGCGCAGCCGGTCGGTAATGCCGTAAGCCAGGCCGAGGTACAGGCGGTTGCGGTCGAAATACTGTACGCTGCGTCCGTCACCGATGTCCAGTTGCCCGTTGAGGAACACCTCGTTGTAGAGTGCCAGGTTGATGACGCCCTTCCCCAAATCGGTGGCGTTCAGCGGTACGTTGACGAACAGATTGTAGCGGTAGCGGGTACGGACATCCTGCCCCTCCACCCAGCGCTGCTCGTAGCGCAGGCGATGGGTGAGCAAAAAGCGGCCGCCGATGCGCTGCGGAAACAGCGCTTCCTGGTATATCCGGCTTTCCCCACTCGTGGCGTCGCTGTCACCGTAAGCTCCGCTCGTCACGTTGGCGTAGCCCAGGGTGAAGGTGATGCCCGCGTCGGTCGGAGAATAAGTCAGGCCGGAGCGGAGCAACAATTGTTCGAGATCGCCCCCCAGGTTCCAGTTGCGGTACTGGGCGTCACCCTGGATGCCCCAGGGGCCGTCGCCAAAGGAATGGGAATAGAAGTACATGTACCATGCGCCGAGCTTGTCTTCATCGACGGCGGACTGACCGCTAAGGGGAAGGACAATCAGGCAAAGCAAAAAATAGAAAACGTACTTCATAGGGCGCCGGACGCAGGTGCAACGAACAATCAGGATGCGAATATAGGTACCTGTCGCTTCACTCCCGGGTCAGGAGCCGCACCCGGCCGGTCAGTCCCGATAAAGCCGGCGGCCACGCACCCGCGTCGAAGGGGCGGTAAGTGATGTCGACGAAGTTAATGTCGTAGAAGTTCTTCCACTCGGGGTGCTCGCGATCGTAGCGGCGCATATAATTGGCCGACAGGTTCTGTACTACGATGGTGAGCTGGTTCGCTTCGCGCAGCAAGTTGGCGGGCAGGTCGAGCTCGTTCGGGAAGGCCCATACCGTGCCCACCGGCTCCCCGTTCAGGATCACCTCCGCGCTTTCGTGCACCCCATCGAAGGTCAGCCGGTAACCCGCGGCACCCAACGCGGCTGCATCCAGGGTAAAATCGGTGCGGTAGGTAGCCTTGCCGGTAAAGAAGGCAAGGTCCTCGTCCCAGTCGGTCCAGGAGGTAAGCCGCTCCGGCGTATACCGCTCCCGGACTTGCAGGCCGGTGGTGTCGTCGAAGGTTACGGTCCACGGACCCTCGATCGCCAGGGTGTCGCTGACGCGGAGGAAATCCCTCGCTGGCGCGGCGGCTTCGTTCGTACTTGTTTCGACCAGCACGGATTTCCCCGGCGGCAGCTCGAGGAAGAAGCTGTCGCGGGTGGCGATCGATACGGAAGCCCCGGTCAGCGGATCGGTAAGCACGATGCTCCGGTAATCACCGGAAAGGGTAACGTAGCCCCGGTCGAAGCGGTCGGACAGGTTGGTCAGAAAGTACAGGCCGCCTGTGTCGGTGCGCTTGCGAATGTAGTCGAGACCAAGCTTCTTTACGCTTTCCGGACGCACTCCCGCTTCGGCCAGCGCAGGCGCCACGTCGGCCACCGCGGTAAGTCCACGAAGCTTATCGGCCGGAATGCGGCGATCCGCCCCCAGCCCCGGATACGCGGCCGGTAGTCGGTCGAGAAAAATCACCTCCACGCCGCCGCGCTTCAGTTGGTGTAATACGTTCAGCGTTGCCTCGGGCAGGTAGGTCGTTGCCGGCACCACGACGGCCCGGTAGCTGGCGCGGCCGTCCAGGCTTACCCCACCGGTTGCATCCGTCCGCAAGGAGGCCAGTTGGCGGTCGGAGACGTAATCGAAGGCGTAGCCGGCCTCCAGCAGTTCTTCCGCGGTCTGGCCGAAGGGGGTGGCGCCAAACCAGTCCTCGCTGTGGTGGACGTCCAGTTGCAGCAGGATATCCTCGTCGGACGAAGACCAGCGATCGTGAATGGGAAAGTAGAGGAGTACGTCGTTGTCGGGCCGGGCCGCCTGGAGGGCAGACTGGCACCGTTCGATGTAGTCGTTCAACAGGGGGAGCTCGTCGGAGAAGTGGGCGGTGGGCCCGAAATTGGTGGACGCGTAGAACAGCCATCCCGGATAGCCGGCCTCCGCGGGCGAGTACGTACTGCCGTGGAAGAACACGTGATTCACTCCGCCCACGAACAGCTGGTCGAGGTGGGGTTTCACTTGCCGCAGCGACACCCGAAAGTGGTTGCCCAGCCAGGTACCCGTTTCGGAGCTGACCAGCGG
The DNA here is from genome assembly GCF_002934605.1 of Neolewinella xylanilytica. Lineage (GTDB taxonomy): Bacteria > Bacteroidota > Bacteroidia > Chitinophagales > Saprospiraceae > Neolewinella > Neolewinella xylanilytica. The sequence goes on along the minus strand of NZ_PTJC01000005.1, from coordinate 1,726,449 downwards.
CTTGCCGTAAAGGTGGGCCGGGGAAGAGGCGAACTTCGTCATCAGGGTGCTCGGCCGGCCGAAGGTCTCGGGTTCGAAGTCGGGGTCGCAGGCCAGGCCGGGAATCCCGAATTCCGCGCAGCCGAAGGACTCCGTTTCCGGGATCGTAGCCAGGGCGTACAGGTCGAGGATATTGCCCGGGGAACCGTGGGCCTGGTAGCGGGTGAGCCAGCCGGCCCGCTCTCCGTACCGCGTCCAGGGGCGGGCGAAGGATTCGTACAGCAGCTCGGAGATGGTAGCGCGAATATCATGGAGCAACAAGCCGCGATCCCGGTGGTAGGTATCGGCAAGCAGGGGCAGGCTCGCCCGGACATCGTAACCGTGCTGCCTCCGGAAGGCACTGGCGAACGCTTCCGTCCACTGGGCCCCGTACACCTCGTAGCTGTCGTGGTAGATGGCCCGCACCTCCGGTGGATTAGCCGATTGGGAGAACACGGAATCGAAGTGCGCCAGGTATTCGTCCACGGCGCCGCGGTCGAAGTAATCCACTACCAGGCCCTCGCCCCCCGGCGCGGCCCGCTTCACCCGCTGACCGGTGGGGCGGACGCCGAAGACCACCGCCCGCCAGTCGCCGGCGGGCACCGCCCAGGCGTCCCGGCCCCCTCCCAGGAAGGGCGACAGATTATACTGCCGCCGGCCGTCGGTGACAAATACGGCTTCCACATCCTGGAGCTGCAGTTGGTCGGCCAACCGCTCCGGGTCCGGCAGAAAAGCGCTCCCGGCGGTTAGCGAAAAGGTATCCACGGTGAGGCTACGCGCGGCGTGGCTGGCATCGACCCAGGGCCCGCCGAAGGGCCATCCCGTGCCGAGGGACAGGTCCACCCCCATCCCGAGGCGGTCGGCCTCGGTGATGGTATAGGCCGCCATTTCCATCCAGGGTTCGGAGAGAAAATCGAGGAATTGGTCCTCGTAGCCCTTTGCCCCGTAAATGGGAATGATGTGTACCCCGCCCAGCCCTGACGCGGCGAACTGCTCGAGCTGACGGGTAATGTCTTGCTTGTTTACGGCACTGCCCATCCACCACCAGTAGGTCCAGGGACGGGCGGTCCGCTCGGTCACCTGCGCCCCGGCCAGCGAGCCAAACAGGAGCAGGAGCAGCACGATCAACGGCCAGTGGCGATAATTCATTCATCCAAACTTTGCAGGTAAAACATAAAGTCGAGGCGCTCGGCGTCGGGCAGCAGCTCCGCCCGAACCCGGTCGCCCAGGAGCATCACTTCCTTCCGCGCCGCGGAATAGGCCGGCCAGGCGGGCAGCCCGACACCGTTGGGGTTGCCGTGCTTGACGAAGTTGACCCAGTAGGTACGCATGGTTTCGGACAACTCGTGATCGACGGGGGTCCAGCGGCGGTCCACCCGGTCGAGGTTGCCGTAGGCGTAGGGCACCTCCCCGGTGTGGAAGGCACCGTAGTCGGCGTACTTCCCTTCGCCGGGGACCCGCCGGGTGAAGCGATAGAGGTAGACGGGCCGGTCCGAATAGCCGGCGTGGAGGTTGGACCAGCCGTAGTTCTGAATACCGAAAAGAGCATCGCGGGCCGCATCCTCCTGCGACCGTCGGGCGATACTGTCGTTGGTGGCCGGGTAGTAGGACAGGTACTCCTCCGCCCGGTCCGGGTAACGTTCGCGAATGCGCGCGCGGTAAGCCGCCGCATCGACGAGCGGCCCGGGCAGCAGGCCTTCGTTTTCATTCCAGCCCGTAAGCAACTCTACCTCACGGGCCCGCCCCGGCCCCAGTAATTCCGCTACCGGCAGCGGCAGCACGTAGCCGTCGAGTATGGGCCGCAGCAGCGGGGCGGGGGTCGCCTGGATCGTGGCGGCGGGGAGGGCACGCATAGCCTCCAGATCGGTCCCTCCCAGGGAATCGGCGAAGCGCAGGCCATTATCCTCAGCGGCGGCCAGGCTCACGGGCTCCCGCGTCAGCAGCCCCCCGCTCTCAGCGATGGCGCGGTGAAAGAGTCCGTAGGAGAGCGGGGACGCGACCAGGGCGTTGACGCTGGCGGCCCCGGCCGACTGTCCGGCGATCGTGATGCGGTTCGGGTCGCCGCCAAAGGCGGCGATGTTGTCGCGCACCCAGTGGAGGGCGGCGATCTGGTCCAGTAATCCGTAGTTGCCGGAACTGCCGTAAGGGGCCTCAGCACTGAGCTCCGGATGGGCGAGAAAGCCGAAGGGCCCGACCCGGTAGTTGATGCTGACGAAGACCACCCCCTCCCGCGCCATGGCCTCCCCGTCATAAATGGGCACGGCGCTGCCCCCGCTGTTAAAGCCGCCCCCGTAGATCCACACCAGCACGGGCTGCTGGGTGGCACCGGCCCGGGACCAAACGTTGAGGTAGAGGCAGTCTTCCCCTATGGGCTCTTTGGGAATGAGGAATTCCTCGCTCCACATGCTGAATGGCTCCGGACTGCGCTGCATGGGGCTGGCGGCGAAGGTGGTGCAGACTTTGGTGCCGGTCCACGAATCGGGAGGCTCCGGAGCTCGCCACCGCAGCGAATCAATCGGAGGCCGGGCGAAGGGGATCCCTCGAAAGATGTTGATGGTGCCGTCCGCCGAAGTCTCTCCGACTACCCGACCGTAGTAGGTTTCGACCGCTGGCTGGGCCGACAAGGTGAGGGTAATCAGCCCTAAGCAGGCAGAAAGAAGATAGGCGCGGCCTAGACCTCTCGGGTGTACGGGCATGGTCAACGAGCTTTCCCCGCTAACCTAACCATATTTCCCGATTGCCCCGCTTGCGCAACCCGATCCGGACGGAGGTTACTCTGACTTCAGCACGAATTTCTTCGTCCAGCTAGGTACCTCCGAACCATTCTCGTAGACGATGATTCGCGTGGTGTCGGTTGGTTGATCGGGATTCGGGTTCACGTAGCCGGTGGAGTCCGGTGGATTGACGATGGGACCGTCCCGTTCCTGGCCCGGCCACGGATCCCGCTCGTAAAGTCTGATCTCCAGGTCGGCGATTTCTATGGGGCTTGCAATGGTATACTCGCGGGCAAAGTGGGCGTTGTCGAAGTAAGTCTCTTCCCAACTACTCGATCCAATGTTCCACCATGTCCAGTTCGGGCCACTGATGCGAACGCGTAAGGAGGTTTTTCGCGGCAACTTAGCCAGCAGAGAATAGGTTCCCGCAGCAAAGTCGGTCCTTTCCCCCGCTAGCAGGTTCGGTCCATACTCGCCCTGTACGGGGTATTGAATCGTATCGGTATGCGCGAACTCGGTATTGTCGAGAAAATGCTGAACATGGGTTTCAAAATCGTCAATGGTGGTTTCCAGCCCGAGCTCATCCAGGCGCTCTTCCAGGTGCTTACGCGCGGCCGGCAGGTCGAGGGCTACGGCGTTATTGACCAGTGTACTTCCCAGGCGGTCGCTGTTCAGAACCCCGTCCGCCCGCAGGTCCGTGCTCAGGTTGGCGACGAGCTCCGATAAGTCGGCTACGCTGAGGTACCCCTGCAGGATAACGGACATGGCCAGCAGCCGGGCATTGTCGTCCCCACCCTTCGTGATGTCGAGCAGTTCGGATTTGGCCACGTCGGCGTTGCTCATCTCGAAGATGTCCAGAATCTCCCGCTGGGCCTGGAGCTTAGCCGGCCCGAACGCGCTGCCGCGGGAGACCAGGTAATCCACCCGCGCCCGTTCCAGGGTGGTCAGGAGGTTTACGTTAAGGGCGCTGTAATCTTCGAGGTTGCTGAGGGCGTAGAGGGTAAGCTGGGCGGCGGAATTTTCGCCGGTGACCTCGTTGAAGTAGAAGCCGTCCGCTTTCAGCTGCACGTATGGGGAAACGAACTCGACGTTGCGGACCTCGAAGGTGCCCCGGTTATCGACGATTTGGGTTTGGAAATTCTTGCCGGTCGGGGCCAGCTGGTCGTCCAACTCGACGAGTTGTATCGAGGTACCGTTCAGGTAGGGCCCCTTCTGCACGTAGCCGCCCACGTAGTCGTAGCGGATGGTATCGACGGCGGGAACGGGCTCAGGCTCCGGTTCAGGCTCTACGACCACTACGGCCGGCTCGATCACCTCCTTCTCGCAGGAAATGGCGCCGAGCAGGAGCAGTAGCAGGGCACAGTGGAAAAAACGCTTCATAGGAAAATTGAAATGGGCGGTGGATGGGCTCCTTCGACCGCAATAGCGAGCACGAAGGAACCAATAGATACTCCCCCAAACGTTGGTAATTGGGTCGCTATTGCCACGATAACCGGTCGGGAGCCCTGCTTCCCGCGCCCCGGCGCCAGCTAAAAAGGGGTTGGGCGACGGGGCGCGGGTTTCAAAGGGGAAGTCCCCCCGGGTCCGCAAAAAACCGGGAAGTACGTATGTTACCGTTCACCGAACCCCCTTCGTTATGGATTTCCTCCTGCTGCTGACCGCCCTGGGGTGGCTCTCCCCCACCCCGCCCCAGGACTCGGCCTATGTATTCTCGTACTTCCAGGGCAACGGCGAAGACGGCCTCCATTTGGCCTTCAGCTACGACGGACTGAGCTGGACGCCGCTCAATGGAAACGAACCGGTCTTGACGCCGGCCGTCGGCGAGGATAAGCTCATGCGCGACCCCTGCATTATCCGCGGTGGTGACGGGCAATTTCACCTGGTGTGGACCGTCAGCTGGCACGAGCGCGGCATCGGCTACGCCCACTCTCCCGACCTGATCAACTGGTCCGAACAGCGCTACCTCCCGGTGATGGAGCACGAGCCCGACGCCCGCAACAGCTGGGCCCCGGAGATCACCTACGACGCCACCGAAGACCGCTACCTGATCTACTGGGCCACCACCATCCCGGGGCGCTTCCCGGAAACCGACAGCAGCGGCGACAACGGCCTCAACCACCGGATGTACTACACGCTCACGGAGGATTTTCAGGAATTTACCCCCACAGCAGTGCTCTACGACCGGGGCTTCAACGTGATCGACGCCACCATCCAGCCAGCCAACGGGGAATACGTTATGTTCCTGAAGGACGAGACGAAGCACCCCGTCGCCCAGAAGAATATCCGGATCGCCACGGCGAAGGAATTAGCCGGTCCGTATACGCCGGCGGGCGCGCCCATCACCGGCCACTGGGTGGAGGGGCCCACCGTCACGATAATCGACGGAGACTGGGTCGTCTATTTCGATCGCTACACGAATCACGCGATGGGCGCCGTGCGGTCGTCGGACCTGGAAAACTGGACGGACATATCGGACCAGCTCAGCTTTCCAGAGGGGACGCGACACGGTACGGTGGTACGGGTGACGAAGGGGGAATTGCAAAAGCTACGGGATACTTTTCCGGATTGAGGTTCCGGTTTTGAAGGGAGCTTACCTTTCTCCTACAAGAAAGTAGCCGAAGCGGATCATCGCCAGGGGCCAGTGGCTGAGGTAGCGGACCGGATGCCTGCTTACCGACCCACTGGTGCCGCTTACGTCGGCCGGCATGCACCCCGCTGTCGATTGGTGAGGGCGAAGCCGATGAGGAGGGCGGCGGAGAGGTACGGATACCCCTCCCAATCTCCGATAAAGTAGGCGGAGGCGAGGAGGATGGCCGCCCAGCCGAGTGCGTAGATGATATGGCGGTTGCGCATGCTTGTGTTTTGCCTCGAATGTACCGGGCCACTACCGAATGTTGGGGCCTTTTCCGACCAGGGGGTGACTTACGTATATCAACGCGACGGGAATTTGTTACTCCCGCGCTCCGCCGCCCCCTATCTCCATATCGAGCAGGACGCCGCTCATGCATTTACCGTGGGTATCCGCGGCCAGGGAGGTGGTCACGCCACCGTCCAGGGCGCCCTCGCAGACGAAAAGCAGCGCGTGAATACGGGGCATTTCGTAGCGCCGGATCTCGCCCCGTACGCTGGTCGCGAGGTGGGCGGCCACCCGTTCGGCCGTGATCTCCCTTTGCAGCATGTCGTAGTCCGCCGGCGAGTACGGAATCAAACTCAGCGTGAGGGTATTCCCCTTGTCTCCGGCCCGGGAGTGGGCGATGTCGTAGAGCTTCATGCGGTAAAGATGTCCACGGATGGGTGAATAAGCCGGCGGTCCATCAGTACCGAAACGATACCGATCATTTCCGTGACGGACTTGCGGGCGCCCCCACCGCCGTAGGGGCCGTTGGTATAGAGCGCTTCCACTTCCTCCCCGACCCGGGCGGCGGTGCCCTCGTCGGCACTCGAACCCGAGACCCTTACCCGCGCCTCCCGGCTTTTTGCCTCCCCCCCGGGACCGAAGTGCACGGAATCGATGCCGATGATATCGACCCGGAGGCGATCCAGACAGCCGTTCAGCCGGGTGGCCACGATGTCGCCGGCCAGTCGTGCCCGGTCTTCCGCGCCCGGCCCCGCGTAGCTGATTTCACCCTCTCCACGGAAGCCGGCCCGGTAGCCGACGCTGACTTTGAGGCGATCCGGTCGTCTCGCTCCGGTGCCTCCCGTTACGGATACGGTATCGGCACCCGTTTCTTCCAGGCGAACCGTGGTGAAATCCGCCGCCACGTCGGGCGTGAGGTAGGCGTGCGGATCGACCACCTCGTAGAGTAATTGCTCCTTGGCCGTCCGCAGATCGATGCGCCCGCCGGTGCCGCTGATTTTGGTGATCGTGGCCGAGCCGTCTTCCGTTACTTCCGCGATGGGAAAGCCCAGGTTCGCCGGATCGGGTATCTGTTTGCGGTCGCCGTCCATGAAGTACCCCCCGCAGATCTGGGCGCCGCATTCCAGCAGATGGCCGATCACCGTTCCCTGGCCGAGGGTCGCATAGTCGGTGGAAGACCAGCCGAATGCGTGCACCAGGGGGGCCAGTACGAGCGAGGGGTCCGCTACCCGACCGGTTACGATCACTTCCGCTCCCGTCTGCAGGGCGGGCAGCAGGGCGTCAATACCGAGGTAGGCGTTGGCGGAAACCAGCTGACCGTACTCGGAAAGCGGCCGACCGGTTTCCATCGCAGACATACTTGGGGAAATGCGGTCGAGTACGTCGTCGCCGGTTACGGCCGCTACCCGGATGGACAGTCCTAACCGCCGGGCTATTTGCCCGATCTTGCGGGCCGCAGCTACCGGATTGGCGGCTCCGAAATTACTGATCAGCCGTACTCCCTTCGCCGTAATGACCGGCAGCAAGGCTTCCATCCGGCGCTCCAGCAGGGGGTCGAACCCGGCGTCGGGATCCTGAAGTTTTCGGCGTTGGGCCAGGGCGATGGTCCGCTCGGCCAGGCATTCCAGCACGAGGTAATCGAGGTTCCCCTCTTGGGCGAGCAGCACGGCGGGTTCGAGCCGATCGCCCGAAAAGCCCGCGCCGCCGCCAATTCGAATAGTTTGCATTGTCAGATACTTACGGCACCGATCAGAATGGCCACGAAGAGAATAATCAGGGTCACCAAAAAAGCCAGCGGGATCGTCCGGCGCTGGTGATCGCCCAAATCCACGCCGGTGAGCCCCACCAGCAAGTAGGTCGATCCGGTGAGCGGACTGACCGGAAAACCGGTGGTCATTTGCCCCATAATCGCGGCGCGGCCGACCTCGAGCCCGTCCACGCCAAACTCCGTGGCCGTCGAGCTAAGCAAAGGCAGGATACCGAAATAGAAGGAATCCGGATCGAACAGCAGGCAGGCTGGCATGCTGACCAATCCGGTCAGCACGGGGAGCCGCTCCCCGATCGCTACCGGTAGGAGGTCGACCGCCGCGTCCGCCATGGCGGCGATCATGCCCGACGATTTGAGGATGCCCGTAAAGCAGCCGGCCGCGAACAGGATGCTCGCCATCAGGAGGGCCGCCTTGGCGTGGGCGTCGATGCGTTCCCGTTGGTCCGCCGGTCGGGGGTAATTGACCGTCAGGCCAATCACGAACGCACCGATAAATACGACATGGGGCGGCAGCACGGCCGTGATCAGCAACCCGACGGCTACCAGAATGAGCAGCCCGTTAAACCACAGCCGACCCGGACGACGATAGTCGGGCGGCGGTGCGCCGGTGCCGGGCAATGGTACGGAGGTGGCGGGTAGTTCGTCCGCCAGCCGGTTACCTTCCCGCCGGCCGAGCCACCACGCGATGACCAGCACGGAGGCCAGGCCCACCAATACGGGCAGCAAAATCGGATTGAACAGCTCCGTCACGGGCACTTCCAGCGCGGTAGCCGCACGAATGGTCGGGCCGCCCCAGGGCAGGATGTTCATCGTACCGGCCCCCAGGGCCACCACCGTCGCCAGCGTGGTACGGCGCATACCCAGGGCATCGTATAGCGGCAGCATGGCCGGAACGGTGATGAGAAAGGTGACCGCCCCGGAGCCGTCGAGGTGGACGAGCATGGCCAGCAAGGCCGTCACGACCGTGATCCGGGCCGGGTCGTTGCCGGCCGCCCGCAACAGTCGCCCGATCACCGGCTCGAAGGTGCCCGCGTCGGTCATGATGCCGAAGAAGAGGATGGCGAAGACGAACATCACCGCCGTAGGAGCAATCGTCGTCAGGCCGTCGGTGATGAAGGCGGATATCTCCCAGCCGAATCCCCCCAGTAAGGCCGTGGTAACCGGTACGGCTACGAGTGCCACTACGGGCGACAGGATCTTGCTGATAATAAGAACCAGCAGGAGAAGGATGGTGAGCAATCCGAGAAAGGCGAGCATGAAGCTGTCGTAAGCAATGTGCCAAACTTACGATTACTCCGGCTATCCGGCGCATGGGGCCTATGGCAGTCGATTGATGGTGCCCGCCAGGCGGTAACCTTCCGGACATCCGGCTACCCGGTACGTCAGGTACCAGATGTAAACCTGGCTACCTGGGGTGCCGCCCGCCCCGTCCCAGCATTCACCAGGCCGGTCGGTGGTATACACCAAATCGCCCCAGCGGCCGTGAATCGCGAAGCGGTAATCGGTGAAGTCAGGTAGGGCACCCATCATCGGTCCCACGCAGTCGTTTCTTCCGTCTCCGTTCGGGGAAAAGGCCGTAGGTACGTAGATCGGCGGTTGGGCGAAGGTGACCGTCACGCTATCGGTGCGGGGGCAGCCCGTAGCACTGGTATAGGAGGCGGTATACAGTCCGGGTTCGGTGACGTAAAGGTGGCGGTCGACCACCCCGGTATTCCAGATCACGTCGGAACGCGAGGTGCGAATCAGCAGGGCGTCGTCGCAGGCGATCAGCGAATCCGGCAGCAGCGGCTCGGAAGGCGACAGGGCTACCCGGACCAATAGTTGGGAATCGCAGCCCGCAGCATTACGGCCCGTTACCAACAGGCTATCGCCGAGGGCTAATTCCCGGCCCCCGAAAGCTACCATCTCGACCGGGGAACAGACGTAAACCAAGGTATCGCGCTTTGTGGCCGGCTGATAGGTGACCAGCACGGAGTAGAGCGTATCGCATCCCTGCTCGGCCGGTACGGTCACCGTTTGCCGCACTCCGGGGTAAAGGGTGACGCCGTAGCGCTCGATGGGCTCGTCCCGGCAGACGGGTACCACCAGTTCAATCGTGTCCGCCGAAGTCTCCGTGAAGGTGTAGTCTACGATGCTGTCGCAGCCGGCACTGCTTACCAAGGTGTCAATAAGGTACCCGGCACGGTAAACGAGCCGGCCGTTCACCTCCAGGGTGTCTCCCCGACAGAGGGGAATGCTGACCTCCGTTACGGCTAAGCCCGGGTTTACCAGGCGGGTGTCGGAATAGCTGCGGCAGTCATCGGTCGTGACCGTGACCGAGTAGCGGCCCGCTTCCGTAACCTCGATCTCGTCGGTCGACTCCCCCGTACTCCATTGAATCTCGGCATACCCCAGGGGTTGAACGACCAGCATCACGGAGGCGGCACACGCCGTACCTACCGTGTCGATCGCGAATTCCGGGTCGGAGTCGTAATACCCAGCGGCTACCACCCGGGGATTTCCGCTAGCGGTCGCCCGGAAGGGCTTTCCATTGGGCAGGTCGTTCGTGAGCGCCGGGATGGGTCCCGAACTTGCCCCTTCCAGGTGATAGCTCAATACGGCTCCGTCGGTCCGCAGGGCGACCGGCGAGGCGGCTTCGGCGGCTATCTCCGCGGGCGTAAGGGCGGTTTTCCAGAAGCGTAGTTCATCGGCGAGTCCGCTGAAAAAGTTGCCCACGGTCCCGTTGAGGTACCGGTATCCCCCGATCAGGAAGGGTTGGCGGTTGTTGCGAATGGCCGTGAAGCGCCCTTCGTACTGCTCCTGCTCCACCTCGACACCATCTATGAATAAATGGATGGCCGTTTCGTCGTGGGTGACGGCCACGTGGTACCACCGCAACGCCGTGAAGAAGATGTCGCGGGAGACTACGGCGTTCGGGTCGTTGCAGTTGCCATCGATATTGTAGGACCAGATCAGGCGGTTGTCGCGGACGCCAAAGTAGTAGCCGTAGTCGCCCTGGCACCACTGTTTGCTAATGATGGACCGCAGGCCGTCACCGCAGTTCGGATGGATCCAGGCCGAGAGGGTAATGGCTTGCTGGTAGTCCAGTTCGTCGTCATCCGGGATGCTGAAAAAATCGGACTGGCCGTCGAAAAGCAGCACGTTACCGTTTTGTCCGAACAAGGAGGAACAATGGCAACCCGCTAGCAGGACGGCCAGGAGAAGGTGATATGCTTTCATCCATTACGTGATCAACGAGTCAAAAGACTCCCGATGAAGCATACAAAGGTAGCGAAATGCAGCAACCTGAGCCCTTTTGAAGTACTACCGGCATTTCTTATCTTGTACCAATGCATTACCTACCTATACTAGCAGACTTTACCCTTCTTAAGCCAGACATCGGACTCATTTTCTGGGCCGTTATCCTGATCAGTGTTCTGCCAATAGCGGCACTGGTCTACTTTTTCTTCCGCCGGAAGCAGCAGCGCTAGGGGCTGATCGGTGAAGTCGCCATTTGGTCGACCGATAAAAAAAGCGCCCGGCAGCAAGTTGCTACCGGGCGCTTGTTCATTCAGTCAGCGGTTGATGACTAGTCGCGATCACGATCCCGACCGCCACGGCGTCCACCGCCACCACGGCGATCACCCCGGTCACCCCGGTCGTCGTTGCGACGTTCGCGGCCACGGGATTTGGCGGCCTTGCGCTCTTCTTCCAGCTCCTCGTCCGTTGGAATGGTTCCGTCGGCGCGGGGCATGATGGCCTTGCGACTGAGGCGCAGTTTACCGGTGCGCTCGTCGATGTCGACGATCTTGAATTTGACTTTATCGCCTTCGTTGAACTCGTCTTCGACGCTGTCGATGCGGCTGTGGCTCATCTCGCTCACGTGGAGGAGACCGTCGCGACCGCCTTCGAATCCGACGAATACGCCGTAGGGCATGATGGTCTTCACCGTGCCTTCGTAGACCTCGCCCACTTCGGGGGTGAAGGTGATCTTCTTGATCCGCGCCACGGCGTCTTCGATGGCCGCTTTGTCGGAGCTGGCGATGGACACGTGGCCCTTGCCGTCGATCTCGTCGATGTTGATGTTGGTACCGGTGAGCTCCTGCAGCTCCTGGATGATCTTACCGCCGGGTCCGATGACGGCACCGATGTAGCTCTTCTCGATGATGAGCTTGACGATCCGCGGGGCGTGAGGCTTGATGTCTTCGCGGGGCTCGCTCAGGGTCTTGTTCATCTCGCCGAGGATGTGGAGGCGACCGACGCGGGCCTGCTCCAGCGCCTGCTCGAGCTGCTCGTAGGGCAGACCGTCGATCTTGATGTCCATCTGGCAGGCGGTAATGCCCTTGCTGGTTCCGGTGACTTTGAAGTCCATATCGCCGAGTGCGTCCTCGTCACCGAGGATGTCACTCAGGATGGCGATTCTACCGCCTTCGGCCACCATACCCATGGCGATACCGGCTACGGGGCGCTTGATCTGTACGCCGCCGTCCATAAGGGCCAGCGAGCCGGCGCAGACGGTAGCCATCGAGCTGGAACCGTTCGATTCGAGGATGTCCGACACGAGGCGGATGGTGTGGGTCATGTCGTCCGGCAATACCTGGCGGATCGAGCGTCCGGCGAGGTTGGCGTGGCCTACCTCCCGGCGGCCGGGGCCGCGCATCGGCTTGGTTTCCCCCACCGAGAAAGCGGGGAAGTTGTAGTGCAGGATAAAGTTATCGTAGCTATTGCTGTGGGCAATGTCCACCATGGCCTGGTCGGTTTTGGTACCGAGGGTGAGACTGGTGAGCGACTGCGTTTCTCCGCGGTTGAAGATGGCCGAACCGTGGGCGCTGGGCAGGTAGTCCACTTCCGTCCAGATGGGGCGCACCTGGTCGAAGGCGCGTCCGTCCAGGCGCTTCTTCTCGTCGAGCATCATGTTGCGGATCAGCTTCTTCTGAACCTTGTCGTAGGCGGCGCTGACGTCTTCCTTATTTTCGGTCATCCACTCCTCGCCTTTCTCGGCCAGGGCGACTTCCTTGAAGTTGTCCTTCACTTCCTTGAAAGAATCCTTGCGGGTAGCTTTATCGGAGGCGGAGCTAGCTACGCGGAGGATCTCGCTCTTGATCGATTTTTCAACGTAACTGAGGATGTCGGCGTCGATCTCGTGGATTTCCACTTCCCGGGTAGTGGCCTTGTCGCCGACCATTTCCTTCAGGCGCAGCTGGGCGTCGCACATAGTGCGGATAGCCTCGTGGCCGGCCTTGAGGGCCTCCAGGATGGCTTTCTCTTCTACTTCCTTGCCTTCGCCTTCGACCATCATGATGTTGCCCTTATCGGCGGCAACGATCAGGTCCAGGTCGGCATTGGCGAGCTGGCTGCGGTCGGGGTTAATGACGTACTCCCCGTTGATGCGGGCGACCCGGCATTCCGAGATGGGGCCTTCGAAGGGGATATTCGAGCAGGTCAGGGCGGCGGAGGCGGCCAGACCGGCGAGGGCATCGGGCATCACTTCCTCGTCGAGGGAGATCAGGTTGATGATGATCTGGGTATCGAACATGTAGCCCTTGGGGAAGAGCGGACGGATGGCCCGGTCGACCAGGCGGGAGATGAGGATCTCGTAGTCGTTGAGGCGCGCCTCCCGACGGAAGAAGTTACCGGGGATGCGGCCGGCGGCGGCGAATTTTTCCTGGTAATCCACGCTGAGGGGGAAGAAACTCTGTCCTTCGCGAACGCTGGTGCTGGAGACGGCGGAGCAAAACAGCATGGTCTTGCCGCATTTGACGACGACCGAGCCGTCAGCCTGGGTGGCGAGCTTGCCGGTCTCGATGGTGACTTCCCGCCCGTTAGGCAGATTGAAGTTCACCGACATTGGGGTTTGATTACCCATTATTGATTGGACTTTAAATGATAATATGCGTTGTTGCGCCCTGGCGGGCAGGGGCGTTGACACAAAAAAACCACCTTGGGGAAAGGAAAAGGGGCGGCGGAGCGCAGGTGCAAAAAGACCCGGTAAACGGCCGCGCTGGGTGGTAGATAGCCACCGTGTTTCTTTCAATCCCGCCGGGGGTCGCTGCAGACCGACGGATACCGCACTTTTGCGGCAGTTCGTATTGTCATTTTGTATCGCCGCGAATATACGCAAACTTTCCGCACGCCTAACAAAATTGCACACGCCCCCAGCTGACGTACATCGACCGTGTCGATAAACCCAACTTATATACCCTAAAATTCCTGCCCCCCCTGTAGCTTTGCCCCTTAGGCAGCAGGCCAGGTCGCAGCCCCCGGGGTCGGCGGGCGAATCGCACAACCGCCGATTTGGGCACCCCATTTGGCGTTCCTATCTTGTCATTGCCATTCTACGAAACCAGCAAACCCTATCTTCTTCTTGCCACCAGATCATTCGCTGACCGGAAGCCATAAAAGCTACCGGCTCTTTCGTGTCGTCTTCGTTGGGCTGACCCTCCTGACGGTAATCGTCCTCGCGTCGGTAATACCGGAGGTAACGGCTATCGAAGTGCGGAAGAAGATGAATAATGCCCTGGAACTGGAGCAGGACCTTAGCCAGTTACTGACCCTCACCCAGGACGCGGAATCCGGCCAGCGGGGCTACTTGCTGACCCATGATCTCACTTACCTGTACCCCTATCTATCGGCGCGGGAAAACTACGACACCCTGCTCCAGCAGATTTCCCGGGAGGTAAGCCGGGATTCCGTGCAGCTGCGCCGGGTAGCCTGGGTGCGCAAGGCGACTGAAGTCAAATTCAACGAACTGGACAGCGCCATCACCCTCGTCCGCCGCGGGGATACCACCGCGCTGATACAACTTCTGGAAACGAATATGGGGCTGCAGGCCATGGACCGGATCCGCTACTACGTCGACCTGCTCCGGGAGGCGGAAATCCGCGACATTCGGATCCGGCAGGCCCAACTCGCTCAGCTCAGTACGGTGACCACCGTGCTCCGCTTTCTTGGTGTCGTGGGACTCGCCTTCGTTTTTTACTACATCTACTCCCAGGTACGCCCCCTCTTCGACACCATTACCAGCTCCAACGAGCGGCTAAAACAGGAAAACATAGAGCGGCGGCGGGTGGAAGGGCAGAACCGCGAACTGATCGAAAACCTGAACGCCAAGAACCAGGAGCTGGACCAGTTCGCCTACATCGCTTCCCACGACCTCCGGGAGCCCTTACGCACGGTGAGTAACTACATCGAGGTGATCAGCGAAGACTACGGAAATCGCCTCGACGGGGACGGTAAGGAATATCTGGAAACCATTCACCGCGCCACCGATCGAATGCGCGGGCTGATCGACAGTCTGTTGCTCTACAGCCGCATCGGCCAATCCGAAACCCCGACCCATATCGGCCTGATTCAACCCGTCCGGGAAGCCCTCGAAAACCTGGCCCTGCGCGTGGAGGAATCAGCGGCCCGGATCACGATCGGCGACCTGCCCACCGTAGAGGGATACCCGGTGGCCCTCCGGCAGCTGTTTCAGAATCTGCTGGCCAATGCCCTGAAATTCCATTTACCCGGCAAACCTCCCAGAATTGAAATTCATGGGAAAAAAACCGACACTCAGGTGCAGATCACCATCAAGGATTACGGAATGGGTATAAAAAAATCAGATCAGGAGAAAATCTTTCAGCTTTTTACGCGTTTAGATTCTTCTCAAATGCAGGAAGGGCAGGGCATCGGTCTTGCTTTCTGTCAAAAAATAGTACACTTGCACCAAGGTACCATTGCCGTTGAAAGCGAACCGGAACTTGGCTGTACTTTTACCGTGACCTTACCCAGCAGTTTGACGCATGAAGAAGCTAGGGTGCATTATGTTGGTTGATGATTCGGAGACGGATAATTTCATCCACTCTCGCAGACTGACCAAAATGGGCATCGCCGAACGAATCGTTATCCGAGCGGACGGAAAACAGGGCCTCGACTACCTCACCACGGTAGATCCCGACGGGCGTCCCGATATCCTGTTCCTGGATATCAATATGCCGGTGATGGACGGCTGGGAATTTCTCGATGCCTACCAGGTTCTCCCGGAAGCCCAACGCGCTCGGGTCACGATCGTCATGCTGACGAGCTCGGTCGGCGATTCCGACTATTCCCGCGCTCACGCCTACGCCACTATCGACGGCCACGAAGCCAAACCCCTGACGCAGGAAAAATTACGCACCCTACTCGACCGGCACTTCCTTTCCTGACCCGCCGTTGGCCACTACCCATTTGCGGATGGCCAGCATCGTCCCCAGGTGGAGGGTTTCGTGCAGGTTATTGAAAATCAGGGCGTGGTCGATACTTCGTACTTCAATGCCGAGTTGGGTGGTGAACGGCTGAAAGCCGGACCAATCCCGATCGGTGTACGCATCCCGCAGGACCTGATTGCCTTCCGCCAGCTGAGCCCGAATAAACGGCCACTCCTCCTCCATTCCGGAAAAGGGACGCGTTCCGCCCCGGTACCGGCCGATGAATTCCTTGCCGCTCGGGGAGCGGTGGCCCCCAAGCGCGAAGGTGAGCAACTCCTGTACGGCCACGATGTGGCCCGCGTTCCAGAGCAAGTTGTTGTTGAGGAAGGGGGGAATCTCACCGAGCTGCGCCACACTAAAGGCGTCGAGTAAGCCCAGTAGGTTGCGCCGGATTCGGTGGTGGTCGTCGAGGACTTGCTGAGCGGTAGCGGGCATGAGCGAAAGCTTTCTTTCCTTAACCGGATCGCGTACTAGAAGTTAATCGCGGCCCGGGAAACGGTGACCGCTGGCACCAGCCATCTCCGGTTTCGGTTAAGCTGGTCGAGCGCCCGTAACGTACGTTGAAGTGGCGCCCCGCCGGCAGTAGCCAGAAAGTCGTAGCGGGTTTGGCCGTCGGTCGCGACTAAAAGGTCGCGTTTTTCGAGCAAGCGTTGCACCTGCCGCGCCGCCGCCCCGGAAGGATCGATTACCCGGGCACCCGGCGGTAGCACCGCCGCGATGTCCGCAGCGATGAGCGGATAGTGGGTGCAGCCGAGCACCACGGTGTCCAGCGGACCGGCGGGAGCGAGCAATTCGGAGAGGTAGCGACGAATTTCCGGCGAACCCGGGCCGTACTCCTCGATGAGGGGCACCAACCCGGCACACGGATTCTCCCAAACCTGATGGCCCGAAAGATATTTATCCCGCAGGGCCAGGTAGCGCGCGCTGCGCAGCGTTACCGCCGTTGCCATCACGCCGACACGTACTCCCGTGGCGGCCGGTTTAACCGCGGGCTCCAGCCCTACGAACGGCACCTCCGGATACAACTCGCGCAGGGTGTCAATGGCCATACTGGTGGCGGTGTTGCAGGCGACCACAACCATTTTGACGCCGCCGGCGAGGAGGAAGTCGGTGATGCGGCGGCTGAACGCCAGTACCTCCTCGTTGGTGCGGGCCCCATAGGGAGCGTTGCCGTTGTCGGCTACGTAGAGCATACTTTCTCGGGGCAATAGCCCGGAAATAGCATTGGCGACCGAGAGGCCGCCAATGCCGGAGTCGAAGACTCCAATGGATCCGATATGATCGGGCAGGAACACCGGCCGGATTTAGATTTCGAGCTTGGCGCGGACGAGGGAGGTAACGTCCTGGCTATCCTGGCCGTAAAGCAACACTTGCTCGTCGAAGATGAACTGGAAACCGTTCTCCTCGGCAACTTCCTTGATGGCATTGTTGATGGAGTCGTAGATCGGCGTGAGCAGTTCCTGCCGCTTCTTCTGTAGGTCGCTCATCATTTGCTGCTCGAAGCTGGAGATTTCTTCCTCCCGCTTCTGCAGTTTGGCGGCTTCTTCCTGCTGCTGTTTGGGGCTCAGGGTACCTTGCTGTGCTGCGGTTTGCAGGGTCTGGTAGTCGGTTTGGAAGCTTTCCACCAGCGACTGACCTTTCTTCTGGAGTTGCTTCTGCAATCCTTCGAGGTTGGATTCGGCGGCTTTGGTGGCGGGCAGCTCGGAAAGGAGTTCCGCGGAATTCACGTAGCCGAATTTCTGAGCCGAAGCGGTGGCCGTAGCGACCAGTAGCATAAGCGCTACGAAAGTGAATTTAAAGAATTTCATGATTATAGTTTAGTTCGGAGTTGGAGTGTAGAGGGATAGTACGGTGGTAAGCGCTGATTTATTGAGGCGTACACCCTAGTTTTTGAGCGTTCGTAGGATTTCATCCGTCTTGTCGTACTGTTCGCTCGAAAAGATGATTCCGGCGGAACCCGCCCGATCGAAGATGAAATCGTAGTTGTTCTGGTTGGCGTAGGTTTCGATGGCCTCGTAGATGGCGTCCTGAATGGGCTGAATAAGCTCCTGGCGGCGCTGAAACAGCGAGCCTTCGGGGCCGAAACGGTCGGCCTGCATATTCCGCACTTTGGTTTCGCGATCGAAGATGGCCTGCTCTTCGGCCTGGCGCTGCTCGTCAGTCATGAGTACCTGCTCGGCCTGATACTTATTGTACAGGCCCTTAATGGCATCGTACTCCTGGTTGATCTCCTGCTGCCACTTGGCGGCAAGCTGATCCAGCTGGTCCTGGGCTTCCTGGTATTCGGTGATGCTGGTAAGGATCTTCTCCATGTCTACGGAGGCAATCTTTTGGGCGGAAAGCTGGGCGCCGAAGCCCGCGAAGGCTAATAAAGCGACCATCAGGAAATTGCGAAAACGCATAGGGATAAATTTTGGATCACAAAAGTACAGAGGCGGGTGCCGATCTGCTAAGGAATAGACGCTTAAAGAATTAGGAAGTTACTTCGGTAAGAAAGAATTAATTCTCCTTCCAGGCGTCTAACCCACTGTACTACAACGCCTTGCGACAGGGTTTCCGCCGAAACCCATGGCCTGGTTTAACGCAATATTAACGGCTCGCGGCGATCCACCCGGCGGAGCTAAATGGCCCGAAGGTGCTTACCGGCTGCTATTCCGTAGGGCCCGGCCTGGTCGGAGGCGGGGCGGGACGTCCCGTTTCCAGGGCTAGCTGTGCTCAAAAAGAGAATTCCATCCGGCATCCAGAAGGGGCTCCAGCGCCCTGCGTCGGCGTGGCTCCCTTTCCGATAAAGAAACGTCGCTTCCACAACCGCGCACGATCGGAAGCTACGGCCCGGGCCGCGATGGCGGCACCGAAGCGGAGGGCATCGCGAAGGAAAACCTATTCCCGCATCTTCCGCCGGCCGCCCCGGCGCTTCTCCTTGTCTTTCTTCTTCGATTCTTGGTTCCCGTTGTCTCCGTGCACTTTGAGCACTTCGACGAGCGACATGTCGATCCGACGGCGGTCCATGTCTACGTCCTCGATCTTGATGCGTACCACGTCGCCCATCTTGAGCTTTTTCCCGGACTTCTTCCCAACAATGGAAAGTTTTCCGGCGCTCAGGTCGTAGGGCTCGTCCATCTTATCGAAAGGGATCATGCCCTCCACGAAGTTCTCGATCAGTTCGATGAAGACCCCGAAATCGGCCAGTCCGTTGATCACCCCGTCGAATTCGTCGCCGACGTGGTCCAGCATGAATTCGGTCTGCTTGTACTTAATACTTTCCCGCTCCGCCGTAACGGCTTTGCGTTCCTGGCTGCTGATGTGCTGGCAGGTCTCCTCCAGCTTGGCGCCGTTGGCCTTGTACAGGCTGCCTTCCTCCAGGTTCTTTTCCAGCAGGCGGTGCACCAGTACGTCGGCGTAGCGGCGGATCGGCGAGGTGAAGTGGGTGTAGTTGTCGAAGCCCAGGCCGTAGTGCCCGATGTTTTCGGTGGTGTAGACCGCCTTCGACATGGTGCGGATGGCAATCGGCGACAACATCTTCACCATCGGATCCTCGTCGGCCTTCGACAGCAGCGCGTTGTAGCTTTTCGTGACGGATTTCGGACTGCTCAAATCCATCTCGTACCCCAGGGCGGCGGCAAAGTTGGCCAGCTCGGCCACCTTGTCCATATCGGGCTCGTCGTGCACCCGGTACACGAAGGGGATATTCTGCTTCAGCCGCTCTTCCTTCTGCTTGATGAAGGTGGCTACCTCCCGGTTGGCGAGCAGCATGAAGTCTTCGATCAGCATATTGGTATCGATACGATCCTTGATGTAGACCTCGAGCGGCTTGCCGTCCTCGTCCAGCTTGAACCGGACCTCGTTCGTGTTGAAGTCGATCGATCCTTCCTTAAAGCGTTGCTTGCGCAGCTTTTTTGAGATGATGTCGAGTTGCTGTAATTCGTTAATGAAGTCGCCTTCCCCGGCATCCAGTATCTCCTGGGCTTCCTCGTAGGTAAAGCGACGGTCGGAGTGGGTCACCGTGCGACCGAACCAGCGATCCGTCAGCTTCAGCGTCTGGGAATTGAACTTGAAGACCGCGCTGAAGGTCAGCTTATCCTCGTTCGGCCGCAGCGAGCAGAGCTCGTTGCTGATGCGCTCGGGCAGCATGGGGCACACCCGGTCGACCAGGTAAACGCTGGTCGTGCGGTCGGCCGCCTCCTCGTCCAGGGCACTGCCCGGCCGGACGTAATGGCTTACGTCGGCGATATGGATGCCGATCTCGATCTGCCCGTCCTCGAGGGTCTGGATCGACAGGGCGTCGTCAAAGTCCTTGGCCGTCAGCGGATCGATCGTGAAGGTGGTCACCTCGCGCATGTCGCGCCGGATATTGATTTCCTGGGGCGAGATTTCCCCCGGCAGGGCCTCGCTCTCCGCCAGTACGGCATCGGGGAAGGTGATCTGGAAACCGTTGTTGATCAGAATGGCCTGCATCTCGATGTTGCTGGTTCCCGGCTCGCCGAGTACGGCGGTGATCTGGCCGCTAATCTGGCCGAAGCGGTTCTCTTCCCAGTCGACGATCTTCACCACGACCTTTTCCTCGCTCTTCGCACCGATCAATTCGGAGCGGTGCACGGCCACGCTCAGCTTCTTGCCGCCCGGACCGTCCACTACCACTTCGGCGTATTTCTCGTGAATCTTCAGGGTGCCGACGAAGTGGCTCACGCTGCGCTCCAGCACTTCGACCACTTCCCCCTCGGGCTTGCGACGGCCGCCGGGCGTCCAGTAGCGGACTTTTACTTTATCACCGTCCTGGGCGTTTTGCAGCCGGTTCTGGGAGACGAAGATGTCGTTCTTCTCGCCATCCATGATGACGTACGCCGAGCCGCTACGGGTCATATCCACCCGGCCCTCCGCGAAGGTGCTGGAGCGTTTCTCTTTATCGCTGCGGTTGAATTGGTAGCGATGATCGTCGGTCTTTTTGACCTTGCCGCTACTGACCAGTTTGTCGAGGGCCGACTGAATGCTTTCGCTGCTGTTCTTGACCTTTAGTTTTCGCTGGAGTTGTTTGGGGTTGAGGGGCTTGCGGGCGTTCGCTTTGAACTCCTGGTAGACTACGCGCTCTAAATCGCGGGCCTTGAGCTTGCCGCTCTTCGTCTTATTCTTAGGCATGTACTGTAAAAAGTGCGACCGCCCCCTTTGGGCGATCGGTGCGCGGATGGTGGCGCAACGTGTATTGGGTATGTGTAATAACTTCCGGAACAGCCTATACCCGCATAAGTTTGTTAGGGCGCCGGAGCGCGGGTGAAAGGATTTTACTCGATTCTGCCCTTCACCGCCCCGGATGTCAGGAGCCGGGCCGCGGTATTCAACCGTAGCGGGATCAGCTTGTGGCTTCGGTATGCTTCGCCGTAGGGAGAAATCCAGGAGCTCGGTGACCCGGCGTACGCTTTTGTCCACTCACCCCTGCTTGTATCCGCCCCCCCTTCCGGACGGGTATCTTCTTCGGCCGTCCCGCGATCACCCTCCCGGGCTGAACACCGTCCCGAAGGGATACGGTTATAGGTAAAAAGTAATACCGTGAATATCCGTACCAGCCCGCTCCTACCGCTCCTTGCCCTGCTTTTCTTCGCGTCCTGCTCCGAGGATGGTGACCTGAACGTCTTCTCCGTCGAACAGGATCTGGAACTCGGCCGCCAAACCAATCAGGAGATCCGCAGCAACCCCTCGGAATTTCCTATTCTGGATCCAGCCGATTACCCACAAGCCTATACCTACCTGCAGGGCATGGTCAACGACATTGTACAACAGGGAGAAGTAGACTACGCCGACGTTTTCCCCTACGAAGTGGCCATCATCGACCAGGACGTGGAAAACGCTTTCGCCACCCCCGGCGGTTTCCTTTACGTATACACCGGCTTGATCGGAGCCCTGGACAACGAGAGCGAACTTGCCGGCGTGCTGGCCCACGAGATCGCCCACTCGGCCGAACGCCACTCCACCGATCAGTTGACGACACAGTACGGATTCTCTACGCTGATCAGCGTGGTCACGGGCGGCGATCCCGGCTTATTGAGCGAAATAGCCGGTAGCCTGCTCTCCCTGCGTTTTAGCCGCAGCGACGAGGAAGAGGCCGACGCCCGCTCGGTAGACTACCTCTGCAACACCGAATACGCCGCCAACGGTGCCGCCGGCTTCTTCGAGTCGATTCAGGACGGCGGCAGCCCCCCGGCCTTTCTCAGCAGCCATCCCAACCCCGAGGATCGCGTCGCCGACATCAACGCCCGCGCCCAGGAACAAAACTGCTCCATCGCCACTGGCGATCAATCCGAATTCCAGGCGTTCAAGGCCAGCCTCCCCCTGTAAATCCCTCCTTCTCGCCAAGAGCAACATCGTACGCTATTCCCCTGCTCCCGCGCTCCGCCGCAAGCATCCCCCCCGACTAAAAGACAACCGACAACCGACAACCCGCGAACGAAGTGAGCGACTAAAAGACTACCCGACAACCGACAACCAACAACCGACAACCAACAACCGACAACCGACAACCGACAACCCGCGAACGAAGTGAGCGACTAAAAAACTACCCCCTAAAAAACTAACCTCCTACCTTTGCCCAATGACCCCCACCCCCCTAGTCATCATCGGCGCAGGGCCAGCCGGAGCGGCAACGGCACTCACGCTTTCTTACCTCGGCATCCCCAGCGTACTGATCGACAAGGCGATTTTTCCGCGCGACAAGATATGCGGAGACGCGATTTCGGGGAAGGTGCCTACCCTGCTGAATCGCCTCGACCCGGCCATCATGGACCGCTTCCGCCAACGATTCCGGCCGAGCGACGTCTGGGGCATCCGTTTTTACCCGCCCAGCAACAAACTGATCGAGCTGCCCTTTAAGATCGGCTACGAGCGCATTCCCGACGAAGCGCCCGGTTACGTGAGCAAGCGGATCGACTTCGACGCCTTCCTGATCGAGGAGGTGCGCCGCCGCTCCGACATCGACCTCCAGCTCAATACGGAGATCGTCGCCACCACCCGCACGCAGGCAGGTTACCGCATTCAAGCCAAGGATGGCCGCGAATGGGAGGCGAACTTACTTATCGACGGCAGCGGGGCCCACAGCAAATTCAGTCGCCACGAAGCGGGACAGGAAGTGGACAAAGACCACCACGCAGCCGCCGTACGCCAGTATTACCGGGGAGTTACCGGCTTCCACCCCGATAATTTTATCGAACTTCACTTCCTCGATGCCTATAATCCGGGCTACTTCTGGATCTTCCCGCTGCCCAACGGAGAAGCCAACGTCGGACTCGGCATGCGGTCCGATATCGTGAAAAAGCGGGGACTAAACCTGCGCAAGGAATTACCGAATATCGTCGCCAGCGGCGCCTTCCGGGAACGTTTTGCACACGCCGAACCGATGGGGCCGATCACCGGCTACGGACTTCCGCTCGGCTCGAAGGAGCGCACGCTTTCCGGGGATCACTACCTCCTCACCGGCGACGCGGGCCACCTCATCGATCCCCTCACCGGCGAAGGCATCGGTAACGCCGTGTACTCCGGCTTCATCGCCGCCGAACTCGCGGAAAAATGCCTCGCCCAACAACGCTTCGACGCAGCCTTCCTGGCCGCCTACGACGTTCGTATCGAGCGGGTTTTGCGTACCGAACTGCGCCTCAGCTACCGGCTGCAGCAAATCATGCAATACAAATGGATAACAAATTTGCTTACCGGCATCGTCGCAGCCAACCCTAAGGTCATTGAAGTACTCTGTAGAATGTATACCGACTTCGAACTCCGCAAACAGCTGGTCCGACCGACCTTCTGGTGGAAACTCTTCCGGACCAAGACCGGAAAGCTTCCAGCCGCAGCCGAAAAAGGAAGATAAGTGTTAAGAGGATCAAAAAACTTGAGCTTCTTAGTAACAAATCCTCCAGTCGCGTAGTTAGGTAAGCAGTTGATTAAGTTTCATATATACTAGTGAGTGTAAAGTGAGCCTCCGACCCTTTTTTGCGGGTTTGGAGGTTCTTTTTTTTGGGGTACGGTGATTTAGGGTCGCTTCGCTCCCCGGTAGAGCTTCGCCTTCAGAAAGGTATGTCCGGTACCTGCCCCCCAATTAACTTCCCCTGCCACGCAGCCTCGATTGCGAGCGCGGCGATTTCTTCCCGCGCAGCCGCTGCCGCGAGCGCGGCGAGCTCCGCTACCCTAGTCCAAAAGCCGCCAGCTTACCCCCAGCCGCAAAGCCCCATCCGGATAAGGGTGCTCCGCCGTAAGGAACAAGTAGTCGCCGGTAAGCAGGGTCTGGGCCTGGATATACTTCACGAAAAAGCGAAACCGCGTTACCCGCAAACTGAAAAAAGGATCCACCTGGAAGGCAAACGGTACGGCCTGCCGGTCCTGCAAGTGGAAGGCCTGGAGGATCGGGTTATAGTACTGCGGCACGAATCCGGAAGCGTAGCGGACATCCGCACCCAAGTTTACATTGAGGACGCCAAACCACTTACCGGCGAAGTACAGACTGTGCTCGCCGTACAGCCGGGGCAAGCGAAAAACGCTTTGATCGGCTTCCTGCAGCAGGATGCGGTTGTCGATCCGGTAGGCACCGAAGGAGAAATTTCGCTCGGCGGTGAGCTGCAGGATGCTATTCGGCCCGTCGCTTTGCTGGGGTATTCCTTCCGTATCCCGGTAGATGTAGTTGGTAAGTACCGTATAGGCAAGCCCCGCACGAATACCCAGGAACGGCAGCGTATAGGCTCCTTCCACGCGCAGTTCCAGCGTTTTGCCAAAGTCCCGGTCGTAATACGTCCCCCCGTTGAGCAGGTAGGTGCGCTGGATCAGGTCGGGCGCGTACAGTTGGTTAACGGCGCCCACTTCCAGCTTACCCGCTACGCCCAGGTCCAGTTCGCCCCGCGCGGCCACGCGGTAGTCCCCCACTTGCCCGATCAGGTTCAGCTGCCCGTCGACCAATAAATTGATGCGGTCGCTAGGCCGGAGCCCCACCCTACCCGTGGCGAGAACGAAGTGCAAGCTGCTGTCGCCGGTCTCCCGACCCACGCGATGGTACTGGTGGGTCAACCCCAGTTCCAGCAAATCGCGCTGTACGGTTTCCTGGCTGGCCGACCGGCTCCTTCGAAAGGTCGAAAAGCCGATTTCGTTACTGATGATGTTGTCGGTAACCTGGCTTCGCAAGCCCCGGAAGTCCAGATCCAGCGCGGGGTAGCGGGCGTAGAAACTGGTATCCGTCACCGTACGGATACTCGTCATCCGGAAGAATTGCCGCTCGATGCGCAACTGATGCTTGAGGGTAAAGGCGCGACGCTCCCGCCCCGTCAGCGTATCCGTGGCGGCACCGAACTGGAGATACTGGGTTGCGGCGACCTGGCGGTAGGCGTGGCGGATCCGGGTTTCGGCCAGAAAGGGCGTAAGGACGCCCGGATTGTCAATCTCGCCGATGTCATCTTCCTGGTACTCGGCGATACCCCCGTTCTGCCGGTTCTCGAAGGTATTGGCCGTATAGCTGAAATAACCGCTGTAGCGACTGCCGGGTGGCCGGACCGATAGCCCCACGGTTACGTTGGTGTTGCGGATCGCCGTGCCGGGGTATTGGTCCTGCTCCCCCAATTGGAAAATGCGGTCGTAGCCGAGCAGAAGATTGACGCCGTCGGCGAAGTTGCGGCTAAAGCGCGCCTCCAGCATCCCGTCCTGCTGCTCACTGCCCCGCAAATAGCGTAGATAGGTAAAGGGACGCTCGAGCCGGTAAAAGTCCAGATTGTCCACATTGAGTCGGTACAGATCGAACTGCCGAAGCCCGATCTCGAGTCCGCGCCGGTACTCCGGTTCGTACCGCATCCGGTAAGCGGCCGACCCAATCTGACCCAGGGTAGCGTAGTCGAAGGGTACCCGCCGATCCGGCTCGTACTGCTGGAAGCCCGAAAGTAAGCTATCGGAAAAGGATTGTTCCCGGTTCGGGTTGTCCGCGCCGTAGAGGTAGATACCAAAGGTGTCCGGTTCGATGACCCGCTGCTGCTGGGGGGCTCCCTGCCGCGCCGAGGATGCATCGTAGTCCGGGTCGTCCGGATCGAGCTCGATGGTCTCGCTGGGATCGACAATCTGGGCCCGCAGCCCCGCCCCGCACATCAGCACCAACAGCAACCCGATCCGATAGCGTCTCCTCACCATAATTAGCAAACGTACAACACCTCAATATCGCACCTTCTCTCACCTGCTGCCCACGTCAGCCAGCAACCATTCGGCATTTACATCCAGCGACCCCGCCTTGCTATGCCCTGCTACCGCGAGCTAAGCCAGCACTACCGCCAGACGAGCGTGGCGAGTTTGACCTCTGCCGCGAACACAGTGAGCGCTACTGCAATGCCTTGGGATTCATCCCCATGCTACTAAAGCCACCGTCGTGGAACAGGTTCTGCATGGTCACGTAGCGGGTGAAGTCGCTGAACAGCATGGCGCAATACTCCCCGCAGGCTTTCGCCGGCGCGTTGCCGAGGGGCGACATTTTATCCGCGTAACCGAAAAACTCGTCGAAGCCCTTCACCCCCTTACCGGCGGTGGTCATGGTGGGCGACTGGCTGATGGTATTCACGCGTACGTGGTTCTTCTCCCCGAAATGGTAGCCGAAGCTGCGGGCGAAGCTCTCGAGCAAGGCCTTGCTTTCGGCCATCTCGCTGTAATCCGGGAACGTACGCTGGGCGGCGATGTAGGTAAGCCCCAGGATGCTGCCCCAGTCGGCCATATGATTCCCCTTATACAGTACCTGGCACATCTTATGGAAACTGATGGCACTGATATCGAAGGTCTTGAGCATCCAGTCGTGCTTCAGGTCGGTATAGGTTTTGCCTTTGCGCACGTTCAGCGACATCCCGATGGCGTGCAGGACGAAGTCCAGCTTACCCCCCAGGATCTCCTCCGATTTCGTGAACAGGTTCTCCATGTCCTCGATGCTGGTGGCGTCCGCCGGAATGATCTCGGCACCCAGCCGTTCACCCAACTCGTTCAGGCTCCCGAAGCGCAGGGCAACCGGGGCGTTGGTGAGGGTGAATTTGGCGCCCTGTTCGGCGCAGACCTCGGCAACCTGCCAGGCTATGCTCTGATCGTCTAGGGCTCCGAAGATGACGCCGCGTTTGCCGGCGAGGAGTTGGCTGCTCATGCTGATACCTTTTTAAGTGGGCCGCAAATGTAACGATCAGGCGGGGGAAGTCCCGGCCAACCGCTCCCGTACCTTTCGTACGACCACCGGGAGGAGTTCGCTTTCCACGATCCGACTATGCACCACGACCGGCGTCGTAAAGCGCGGTACGCCCTCCCGACTCAGTAGCTGCACCCGCATGTCGTACAGATTCGCGGTACGCACCACGTCGAAGCGGTAGCGACCCACTTCGTTATCGTACGTGAGCACGAAGTAGAATTCCAGTGGCAACGGCCGGCCGATCAGCAGCAACTGCGGCGCGTCCAGCATGATGTTCTCCCCCTGTTGCACCGGCCGAAAACGTCCCGTAAAGGAGGGGTACTCCCGAAACTCGGCGCGGATGCCAGCCGCCACGAGGGTATCGCGGGCTTCCACCAGTTTACGGCGGTTGATCCGCAACGGGTCCTCGGGTTGGGTATTCGGATCGGTGGTATGGGCCCGCCATTCTGCGGTTGATATGTCCCGGTATTCCATCGACCCAAGCCGCAGTTTGTAATCGAAGGCCGGAAAGGTCGGCGAATAATAGCCCGGATAGTAATGCGTAAAGCCCAGTTCCAGTGCCCGCTCCACCTCCAGGAGCATGGTGTACAGGCCCAGACTGGCCGAAGCATACAGCGGATCGTAAATCCCCGCTTTGGCGTACACAACCCGCTGGCCCAGATCGTAGTAGCTAAAGGCCACCAGCCGCTCGCCCTCGAAGATGCGCAGCACGTGGGTATTGAGCACCTGCTGCCCCGCCTCGTTAATCACGTTGTACTCCAGGTCCTCCCGCGTTTTGTCCGGGTGCTCGGCCATGTAGCGGCGATTAACGGCGCGCAACTCCTGGTCGGGAATGCCGGCCTTCGCGTGCTGGGCCCGGAACCGCCTGGCATTGCGGCGCAGGAGCTTCCGGTGCCGTTTCTTGAAATCGAATCCCGATAGCGGAAGCCGAATCTGCAGACAGCCGTGCAGCTCGTCATCGTCCGTACGGAGGTAGTCGGAAGTGTAAATCGATTGCCCCGTCGGTCGCCAGCCACGCTCCAGGAACGCATCAAGCTGGTCCGGATCGAGAAACTGTCGGGGGTGAATGATATGGGTCGCCAAGGAAAAAAGAATAACTGGGTCGGTACAAAGATAACCTCGCCGGCCGTGGAAATTGTTTATTCCCCCACCGGAACGGCCAGGACAATGGCCGAAAATTGTTCTTTCCCGCCACCGCAGGTCCAGCAACGGTAGGTCGCGGGCAGCCCAGCGAACGCCGTACCCGCCGCAATGCCCGACGCCGGCTCCCCGTAGTCCGGATCGTAAACCGAACGACAGCGCCCGCACTGCTGCAACTGCCGGGTGGGTACCGGTTCCTGGGCGGCCGTCCTGCTCTCGATGATCTCTTCCTGCTCCTCGTTAAGTTGCTCGAAGTACAGCTGGCTGATCTCGACCATGAGCTCGGCGAGCTCGGAGCGGTCCACGCGGCGGGCGTATTCGGCGTACTCCCGGGTGTTGGGGTCAAAGTTTCTGGCGCACTTCAGGGTGTAGAGCGGTCGCACGGCAAATCCGTCCACCAGTCCCGAGCGCAGTTCCTCCCGTTCGACCACGATACTGGTGAAGGGCACGTCCCGCCCCCGGCTTACCCCGAAGGTGAGCCCGTAGGTGCTAATGTCCCGTCGGTCGAATTCCCGCACCAGGTACCGCTTCAGCTCCAGCGCGTCGCCGTCCGCTACCGGCAGGTGCCAGTTGAGTTCGAGGCTGCTGTGGCGGGCATTGATCCCGAACCGGCCCAGCAGTTTTTCCCAGGTCAGCCGACCGGTCTCCGGAATGCCGCTCACGATGAAGCTCTTCCAGGGGGTAATGCTCAGCTTGCCAATGCGCTGCTCCAGACAGAGCTCGCAGGCCGCCGCCATGAAGTCCAGGGAGTACCAGTTGTTGCGCCAGTACAGTCCCAGCCAGTAGTGGTCGCGATCCAGGCGGTTCATACCCTCGTAGTAGGGAAAGGGCTTAAACGTAATGGCCAGGTCCTTCCGGACGTCGCGCAGGTTCAGGTCCTCGTTTTCGTGGGCCGTCAGTACTACTTCGTCCAGGTTCTCGGCGTCCGGAGCGGCGCAGAGGGCGCCGGCTACTCGCCCCACGTCCCAGCTGTGGATGAGGGCGGGGAAGGTCTCCATGCGCAGCCACCCGGGCAGCTTCACGTAGAGGTACCAGAAATCCTCCTCGTCCGATGCCACGAAGTTGAGGTGACCCGTAAACAGCGGCACCAGACGCTGCCGGGGGTCCGTAAGGTTAATTTCCAGCGGCGTGGCGAAGGCGAACTGCTCGAGGATGTAGAGGTAAGTCGAACTGGTGAGCCAGGGCGTGGAAGGAAAGATATCCGCCGCCACGTAGCTGCACATGATGTTGGCGTGGTGCTTCGCGGCGAGCGACTCGATCGTCAGCCGGGGGTAGCGCTGGAGTAGGTCGGCCTGCTCCTCCCGGACCGGGAAGAGGATATCCTGGCGGGAGCCGAAGTGCAACCCGTCCAACCCCAGCTCCCGGGCCAGATCGATCACCGTGAGTAGCTCACTGGGGGAAAGAATGCCTCCCTTCACGGATACGCGGTACAGTTGGGCGCTCATACACTGGCGAGTTGGTGGTCCAAAATCGATTTCACTTCCGGCTTACAGCTGCCGCAGCCCAAACCGGCCCCCGTCCGGGTCACCAGTTCGTTGAATCCGTGGCACCCCTCGGTCACGGCCTTGATCAGGTTGCCTTCGCCAACGTTGTTGCAGCTGCAGACCACCCGACCTAAGACGGGTTCCTTACTCCCCGCCGACCGCAGCAGCTCCTCTCGCCGGTCCCCCAACTCGATGCGGTCCTCGATCAACGCCCGGTACTCCGCGAATTCGTGCTTGTCGCCGATCAGCACGGCGCCGACCAGCCGGTCCTGGTAGATCACGCATTTCTTGTAGTAGCGCCGACTCAGATCACGGAACACCACCTCCTCGTAGCCCGGAGCGCCGGAGGGTACGCTTACCTCCCCCAGGCTGCACAGGTCCAGGTCGCGGAACTTGAGGATATTCATCGGCACGGATCCTTCGTAGACGGCGCTGAGGTCGCCGGAAAGGTAAGCCGCCAGGACGTCCGCCTGCTGCTCGGCCGCGGCGGTGATGCCGAAGCGTTTACCCCGCCATTCGGCCACCTCCCCGATCGCGTGCACGTGCGCATCGCTGGTCGTCAGGCGGTCATCTACCACGATGCCTCCCGTACACTTCAGTCCGGCGGTCCGCGCTACCTCCAGGTTAGGCCGCGTGCCGATGGCGTAGACGACCGCGTTGCATACCAGGGAAATACCACTCTTGAAAGTTACCCGCATCGCTTCCCGCGCTCCGGCGCCCTCCCCCGCCCCCACCGGGAAGATGGTGTCCACCTCGTTGCGGAAGTACGTTTGGATGCCCCGCTCGCCGACGTCCTCCGCCAGCAGCTGGCTGGCCGTGGCGTCCAGTTGCCGCTCCATGAGGCGGTTGCTGCGCTGGACGAGGGTAATGCGTACGCCGATGTCCTGCATGCTGGCCGCCAGTTCCAGCCCCAGCAACCCGCCGCCGACAATGAGCACGTGTGCGTCGCGCGGCCGCTCGGGTATGCGCAGGTAATGGCTGAGCCGGTCCGCGTCCTCACGCCGGCGCATGGTAAATACCCCCGGCAGTTGCAGGGGAACGTCGCGGGGCACGAAGGGGCGGCTACCGGTAGCGATGATCAACCGGTCGTAGGTAAAGGCGTCGCCGGCGGCGGTGTACACCACCCGGTGCTCGCGGTCGATCCGCTCGATGGAGGTTTCCAGCTGGAGATCGAAGTCCAGCCGTTGCCGCTCCCGTTCGCGGATCTTCTCGAGTTGCTCCCAACTCAGGTGCTCGGTGACGTATTCGGGCAGGAGGACCCGGTTGTAGAAGGCGTTTTTCTCGCGGGAGAAGACCGTGATGCGGTCGCGCGTATTGTGCTCGCGGTAGCTGGCGATAAAGCGGTAGGCCGCCGCGCCGGCCCCGATGACGAGGATGTCCTCCCGTGCCTTGACGTAGGCCTTCACCCCGACGAAGCCGAATTTGAAGTTGGGCTGCTTGCTGTACGGGTCGAGGGTATCGTCGGTCAGGTTGTTCGCGCGGGTCAGGGAGGAGCCGAGGGTCTTGCCCCAGTGCATCGGCAGGAAGACCACCCCGCGTTTCAGCGTGGTCTGGTAGCGGATGCGTACCCGTACCTCCCCGTTGCCGGCGTGCACCACCGCAAGTTGGTTGTCCTCCAGTTTTTCCGCCGCGGCGTCCAGCGGGTGGATGTCCAGGCAGGGCACGTCCATGTGGCGGCGCAGCCGGGCCACCTTGCCGGTACGGGTCATGGTGTGCCACTGGTCCCGGATGCGCCCGGTGGTGAGAATGTACGGGCGGTCGGGCGGGGCTACCGGGGGCTTCTCGTTGTGGGAGATGGTAGACAGGAAGCGGGCGCGGCCGGACGGCGTATAAAAGCGGTGATCGGTAAACAGCCGCGGCGTGCCGGGGTGCACGGGTGAAGGCACCGGCCACTGAAAGGTACCCTCCCGGCGGAGGCGGTCGTGGCTCAGGCCGCTGACGTCGATGTGGGTACCGGCGGTCATGCGCACGTACTCGTCGTACACCTCGCTGACGTCGCGGTAGTCGAAGCCGGAGTAGCCCATGCGGCGGGCAAAATCGCAGATGATATCGGCGTCGGGGCGGGCTTCGCCGGGGGGCGGCACCAAAGGCTGAAGGTAGCTGACCCGGCGGTCGGAGTTCGTCATCGTGCCCGTCTTTTCTAGCCAGCCGGCGGCGGGCAGCAGCAGGTCGGCGTAGTCGGCCGTATCGCTGCGGTGGCTGATGTCCTGCACCACCACGAACTTGGCCTTGCGCAGGGCGGAATCGGCGTGGTTGGCATTCGGGAGACTTACGGAGGGGTTGGTGCAGATGATCCAGATGGCCTTTAGCTTTCCACTCTCGAGGGCATCGAACATCTGGGTAGCGGTAAGCCCGGGTTCGGCGGGGATGCGGTCCACCCCCCAAAAGCGGGCTACCTCTTCCCGATCCGACTTATTGGCGAGCACGCGGTGGGCCGCCAGCAGACTCGCCATGCCCCCCACTTCCCGCCCGCCCATCGCGTTGGGCTGACCGGTGAGGCTGAAGGGGCCGGACCCTGGCTTGCCGATCTGGCCGGTGAGGAGGTGCAGGTTGATGAGGGCACCGTTCTTTTCCACGCCCACGCGGCTCTGGTTGAGGCCCATCGCCCACATGGACATAAAGGCGCGGGCGTCACCGATGTAGTTGGCGGCGGTCTTGATGTCGTCCAGGCTGACGCCGCAGGTTTTTGCGGCGGAGCGCAGGTGCAAGGATTTCAGGATGCGGAGATAGTTCTCGTCCGCTTCCGTGTGATCGCGGATGAAGCCGAGGTCCAGTCGGTCGGTATCGTAGAGGCGGCGCGCGATGGCGTGGTAGAGCAGCACGTCGGTACCCGGGTTGATCTGCAGGTGGAGGTCGGCCAGGGCGCAGGTATCGGTGCGTCGCGGGTCGACCACGATGATCTTCATGGAGGGGTGGGCGGCTTTGCGGGCCTCGACCCGGCGCCAGATGATGGGGTGGCACCAGGCGGGGTTGGCGCCGGCTACGAAGAGGCAGTCGGTATGGTCGATGTCCTCGTAGGTGCCCGGCACGACGTCCTCTCCCAGCGCCTTCGTGTAGGCCACCACGGTGGAGCTCATGCAGAGGCGGGAGTTGGTATCAATGTTGTTGGTGCCCAGGTAGCCCTTGGTGAGCTTATTCACCAGGTAGTACTCCTCGGTGAGGCACTGTCCGGATATATAAAAGGCTACGCTGTCGGGACCGTGCTCCTCCATGATGCTACGGAACACGGCGGCGGCGCGATCCAGGGCCTGGTCCCAACTGACCCGCTGCAGGGGGTGATGACGGTGGAGCCGCGCTTGGGGATACAGCAGGCGGTCGGACCGATCCTGAACTACGTAGTTCAGGTTACGGCCCTTCGAGCAGAGCTGGCCCCGATTGGCGGGATGATCGGGGTCCCCCTCGACGGTGAGGCGGTCCTGTCCGTCCCGCGTAGCGATGATACCACAGCCTACGCCACAGTACGAACAGGTTGTTTTCACTTGGTTCAGTGCCATAGGGCGGGGTTATTAACTACGTAATTGGGCCATTTAGGACGCTACAAACATACGTAATTCGGCGGGGCAATGAAAAAATTACTTAGATAAGTACGTATTTAATTACGTAGTTTGATTTCCACTACGTAGATTTGTTTCATCGGGCATTCGGACGTCCGACGGCATACCCACTCGCTAAGTCATTACAAGCTATGAAAAAGATCGCCTTCCTTCTTCTCTTCCTCTCGCTGGGCGCCGGGCTCTCCGCCCAGTTCGAGCTCAGCGCCGAAGTACGGCCGCGCGCCGAATTCCGCAACGGTTTCAAGACGCCGAGCTCCTCCGGTTTCGACCCCGCTTTCTTCGTGGAGCAGCGCAGCCGCCTCTACCTGGACTACGCCGAAGAAAAGTACACCTTCCGCCTGGCGCTGCAGGACGTTCGCCTCTGGGGCGAGGTGCCGCAGATCTTCAAGAACGAAGGCGGCAACACCTTCCTCAGCGAAGCCTGGGGCCAGTACCGCTTCACGCCCGGCTTCTCCGTGAAAGCGGGCCGCCAGATCATCAGCTACGACAACGAGCGCATCCTCGGCGCACTGGAATGGGCGCAGCAGGGACGGCGGCACGATGCCCTCCTCTTCCAGTTCGAAGGGGAAAAGAAAGTGAACCGCCTGCACCTGGGTTTCGCCTTTAATTCCGATGACGATATTCCCGAGCCGGCTTTGCTCCAGCGCCCCGGCGCCAACTTCTACTCCGTCAGCGGCAATTACAAAAGCCTGCAGTACGCCTGGTTCAACCGCACCTTCGCCGAGGAAAAGGGCACGCTCTCGCTACTGGCGATGAACGAGACGCTACAGAATGCCGACTCTACCGTCTCGAACCGGCAGACGCTGGGCACCTACTTCACGTACCAAGTGGGTAAGGTGACCCTCTCCGGCGACCTCTACGCCCAGACCGGCCGCCTCGGCGGGAACACGGTGGGTGCGCTCCTCGGCGGCATCAACGCCACCTATCCCACCAAGGCTACTCCCCTGACGCTGGGCTTCGAGTACATCTCGGGCAAGGACGATACCGACGAATCCGCCGACGTGACCTGGTTCGACCCCTCCTACGGTACGAATCACGCCTTTAACGGCTTTATGGACTACTTCTTCGTCGGACCGGCCAACGGTACGGTCGGCGTAACGGACCTCTACCTGAAAACGAAGTGGAAAGTGGGCAAGGCCGCCCTGCTCGCCCACGGTCACCACTTTCTAACGGCCTCCGAACAACTGGACGACAGCGGTGACAAGCTGAGCGCTTCCCTGGGCACGGAGCTCGACCTGGTGTACGTGCGCAAGCTCGCCGACGCCGTCACCCTGCACGTCGGCTACTCCCACCTCCTCGGCACGGAAACGCTGACCACCCTGCGCCCCGGCAACCGCCAGTCCAATAACTGGGCCTGGACCATGATCACTTTTCAGCCCAGCCTGCTGAAAACGGAAAACAAGAAGAAATAAATCCCCGGGCCACCGCCCGCCCGGATTCCCAACCAGCCTCCCTTAAAAATCTCCCGTCATGAAGCATGTATTCCTACTCCTACTGGCTTGCTCCTACCTCCTCCACTCCTGCGGCGAAAGCAACGCCCAGACCGGCTCCGCGGAAGCGAATCCCCGGGCCAGCAAACTGGCGGCCATTGAAAAACCCCAGTTAACCTTCGGCTTTATCAAACTGACGGACATGGCACCCCTGGCGATTGCCAAGGAAATGGGCTACTTCCGCGACGAGGGCCTGTTCGTGACCGTAGAAGCCCAGTCCAACTGGAAGAATATCCTCGACCGGGTGATCGACGGCCAGCTCGACGGGGCGCATATGCTCGCCGGCCAACCCATCGCGGCGGGAGCGGGCTTCGGGCGGCAGGCGCAGCTCATCACCCCCTTCTCCATGGACCTGAACGGCAACGGCATCACGGTCTCGAACGATGTCTGGGACAAAATGAAGCCCCACCTCGATATGGACGACAGCGGCAAGCCCGTCCACCCGATCGCGGCGGACGCCCTCGTGCCGGTGGTCGAGGAATACCGCAACGCCGGGAACCCCTTCAAGATGGGGATGGTCTTCCCGGTCTCCACCCACAATTACGAGCTCCGCTACTGGCTGGCGGCGGCCGGCCTCCACCCGGGCTTCTACACCGCCGACAACATCCAGGGGCAGGTAGACGCCGACGTGCTGCTCTCCGTCACCCCCCCGCCCCAGATGCCCGCCACCCTGGAAGCCGGAACGATCTACGGCTACTGCGTGGGCGAGCCCTGGAACCAGCAAGCCGTATTCAAGGGGATCGGCGTGCCCGTAGTCACGAACTACGACATCTGGCAGAACAACCCCGAAAAAGTATTCGCGATGCGGGCCGATTTCGCCACCAAGTACCCTAATACCACGAAGGCCATCACCAAGGCCCTGATCCGCGCCGGCCGCTGGCTCGACGACCCCGCTAACCGCACCCAGGCGGTAAGCATTCTTTCCCGCTCCGATTACGTCGGTGCCGACTCCATCGTGCTCGCTAACTCCATGACCGGCACCTTCGAGTACGAGAAGGGCGACAAGCGCTCCATGCCCGACTTCAACGTCTTTTACCGCCACGATGCCACCTATCCCTTTTACTCCGACGGCATCTGGTTTCTCACCCAAATGCGGCGCTGGGGGCAGATCCCGGAAGCCAAGC
The DNA here is from genome assembly GCF_002934605.1 of Neolewinella xylanilytica. Classification (GTDB taxonomy): domain Bacteria; phylum Bacteroidota; class Bacteroidia; order Chitinophagales; family Saprospiraceae; genus Neolewinella; species Neolewinella xylanilytica. The sequence continues at coordinate 1,690,929 of NZ_PTJC01000005.1, read as the reverse complement.
CGGCCGATTGGTACCACGGCACCATTAAGGAAATCTACCGTCCCGATATCTGGCGGCAAGCGGCGGAAGAACTCGTGACCGAAGGCCACATCCCCGCCACGGAGATCCCGGATACCGACGGCTACAAGCCCGCCACCGATGCCTTCATCGACGGCAACACCTACGACGGCAAGGACCCGATCGGCTACCTCTCCAGCTTCGCCATCGGCAATAAAGACCAGTAATTCTTCACCCCCTTACCGCGATCTGCGGCATCCGAAACTACCAAAGACAACTTACCATGGGACAACCCCCCTTCGACGCTCCCGTAGCCTCCGCCCCGAAAGCATCCCTGGCCGGACTAGGTCGCTACCTCCCGGCCCGCAGTAAGGTCCGGAGTCGGTTCCCGGGCGTAGTGCGCACCCTCGGCATTTCCCTGGCATCCATGGCTGTTTTCCTCCTCCTGTGGCAACTCAGCGCAAGCTACCTCTACGGGGTGGAGGCCGCTGCCCGCATCGAACGGACGGTGCAGGAACAGGGACCGGAAGCCGGCGCAGAAATGGAAGCCTGTATCGCCAGCGGTGCGGTAAGCTGCAAACCGAACACCCTGCCATTCCCCAGCGAGGTGGTCCACGCCGCGGGATTACTCCTGGCCGACCACCGCGCGATTAGCTCCAAAAAAGCGGAATTCGGCGCCGAAACCGCCGAACTCAACGCGGTACGGGAAGAACAGGGCCTGGATCCGATCGTCTACACCGGCCGCCCTTCCTTCGTGGATCAGATCGGTACCAGCCTGAAGACCGTGGCGGTGGGCTTTCTGATCTCCCTGCTCATCGCCGTTCCGATCGGCATCGTCATCGGCCTGAACGATACCCTGCGGATCGCCTTCAACTGGATGATCCAGGTCTTCAAACCCGTCTCCCCGGTCGTGTGGTTACTGCTCGTATTCATGATCGTCAAGACCCTGACCCTGGGTAGCGATTCCGACACCTCCTTTCTCATCTCCTGCATCAGCGTAGGGCTCTGCTCGATGTGGGCTACCCTGGTCAATACGAGCCTTGGCGTCTCTTCAGTCAACAAGGACTACCTGAACGTGGCCCGCGTCCTGAACCTGGGTATCGGGAAGAAGATCTTCAAGGTGATCCTGCCCTCCGCCATTCCGGTCATCTTCACCGGTATGCGCATTACGGTATCCGTGGCCTGGATGGTCCTCATCGCCATCGAGCTACTGGCGCAGAGCCCGGGCCTCGGTTCTTTCGTATGGGAGGAATTCCAGAACGGCGGCTCGGACAGCAACGCCAAGATCATCGTCGCCATGTTCGTCATCGGACTGGTCGGCTTCCTGCTCGACCGGATCATGTTCTGGGTGCAGCAGCGGGTTAGTTTCGAGAAGGCGGTGGGTTGAGGGGTTGTTGGATTTTTGGTTGTTGGTTATCGGTTTTCGGGTAGTCCAATGAGAGCTTCCCGAACCTGGAGAACAACAACCACTAAGCCAGCTACTACCGCACTACCTACCGAAGGCGACTAACCGATGACAAAACCAGCCAAGCTGACCAACAATTACCAAGCTCGGCCGACAACCGACAACTGACAACTGACAACTCCCCCCCAAAGGCTAACCAGCGAAGCTGACCAACAATTGGCAAGCCCAACCGAAATCTGACAATCGACAACTAACAACTGACAACTGACAACTGACAACTGACAACAGACAACTCCCCCCTAAAGAGTAACCGACGGCGAAGCCGGCCCCTAAAAGACTAAAGAGCTAAAAGACTAAAAATGCTTCCAATAATAGAATTCAAAAACGTAAGCAAATGGTACGGCCACGGCAACACCCGCACCGAAGTGCTCTCTAACATCAACCTGACGATCGAGGAAGGTGAATTCTTGGCCATCGTAGGTTTCACCGGCTCGGGCAAAACGACCTTGGTGAACCTGATGACCGGACTGCTGCAACCCAGCGAAGGGGAGGTGCTGTACCGCGGCCAGCCCATCACCGGACCGGCGCCGGAGCGCGGGATCATCTTTCAGAATTACTCCCTGCTCCCGTGGTATACGGTGTACCAGAATGTCGGACTCGCGGTCGACGAAGTGTATCCCTACTGGACGAAGGAGCAGCGCAATCTGCACATCCGGAAGTTCGTGCAAATGGTGGGCCTCAGTCACGCGGTCGACAAGCACCCGGCGGAACTGAGCGGCGGCATGCGGCAACGGGTCTCCATCGCCCGGGTACTGGCCACCGACCCCGATCTCTTGCTCATGGACGAACCGCTCGGAGCCCTGGATGCCCTCACCCGCGGCAACCTCCAGGATGAAATCCTCCAGATCTGGGGCACCAACCGCCGCAGTGCCGTGCTGATCACCAACGACGTGGACGAAGGCATCTACATGGCCGATCGCATCATCCCCCTCGACCCCGGCCCCGCGGCGGGATTGGGCCCGGAATTCCGCATCGAGCTCGAACGGCCGCGCGACAAGACGGACATGAACCACGACCCCCACTTCAAACGCGTCCGCACCGACATCCTCAACTACCTCGTCCAACTCGGTGAAGCGGGACGGCCGGACCGTGATGCCTCCCTCACCCTTCCCGACATCCAGCCCATCAAACCCGGCAGCCGCAGCTTCGTAAGCAAGTGGCGTCGCGCCTAAAACGGAATCCATGCAAGCTACCGCCCCCACCGCCCCCGTCAACCTCCGCGACGTCGTGCTCGACTTCCGCGATCTGACTAAAATCTACCCTACCCCGACCGGCGACTACGTCGTACTCGAAAACCTGCAGCTCCAGATCAAAAAGGAGGAGTTCGTATCCATCATCGGGCACTCCGGCTGCGGGAAAACCACCCTGCTGACCATGATCGCCGGGTTGAATGCCATTTCGCGGGGGGAGATCCTGCTGAATGAATTTCCCATCACCGGTCCGGGGCCCGATCGGGGCGTCATCTTTCAATCGCCGAGCCTTTTTCCCTGGATGACCGCCTTCGACAACGTCATGCTGGGCGTGGAGCAGGTCTTCCCCCACGGCACCCGCAAGCAACGGGAAGATATCGTCAAATACTACCTGGACAAGGTGGGGCTCGGCCAGTCGATGTACCGCCGTGCCAATCAACTCAGCCAGGGCATGCAGCAGCGGGTGGGCATCGCGCGCGCTTTCGCCCTGAAACCGAAGATCCTCCTCCTCGACGAACCCTTCGGCATGCTGGATTCCCTGACGCGGGCCGAACTTCAGGACGTATTGTTAGAGGTATGGGACAAGGAAAAGATCACCGCCATCCAGATTACCCACGACGTTGACGAGGCGATCTTCCTGGCCGACCGGGTGATTATGATGACCTCCGGCCCCCGGGCCCAGATCGGCGACATCCTGGAAATCGGCTTTCAGCGGCCGCGCATGCGGAAGGAGATCCTGAACCACCCCGATTATTACGGCTACCGGGAGCACCTCATCGGCTTCCTCGAGCACTGAAATTAGAGAAGGCCCAGCTCCCGTACCCGACGATTCAGTTCGCTGCTGTTGCTGACGCCGAGTTTTTTCATCATGTTGAAGCGATGAGTCTCTACGGTTCGACGGCTGACGTCGAGGCGATCGGCAATCTCCTGGTTCGTGGCCCCCTCGAGGATGAGGGGCAGGATCTGCCGCTCCCGCCGCGTCAGGACGACTTCCTCCCGGGCAGGTGACGCACTGCTCACCCCCCGGTCGGACTTCATTAGTTGGCGAATCAGGATATTGGATAGATCACCGCTGAAGTAGCGATCGCCCCCGACGATAGTATGCACCGCCCGCAGGAATTCCTCCCGGCTGGCGTCCTTCAGCAGGTAACCGAAGGCCCCGGCGTCGATGGATTGTAGCACGTATTCCTCGCTGTCGTGCATGGAGAGCATCAGGCAGGGGGTTTTGTCCCCTTTATCCCGTAGCTGCCGGACCGCTTCGATGCCGTTCAGGCGGGGCATGCGGATGTCGACGATGGCCAGGTCCGGTTTGACGCGTTCCACCATTTCCAGCATGCCGACCCCGTCATCGGCCTCGGCGACCACCTGGAGATCGGGTTCGTCTTCCAGCAGGCGGCGAATACCGTCGCGCACCAGTGCGTGATCGTCGGCGAGTAAGATTTGGGTGGGCATGATCGGTAGCTAAGGTTGAGGGGGCAAAATAAGGGGAAACGCTAGCTTCAGCCGGGAGGCAAAGTAGGCGTGGTTCGGCTCGGCAGCGGTACGTTGATGGTGATCCGCGTTCCGGTTTCCGGCGAGCTACGGATGAATAGGCGACCGTGCAATTGGGCGATGCGTTCCTCCATGCTCGCCAATCCCAGGCCGGAACCGTCGGTACGGGTCTTGACCGTCTCCGGGTCGAAGCCCCGCCCGTCGTCGTCGACCGTGATGCTGACGAGGTTATCCCCGGCGGAGAGGGTGACGAGGATGTAGTTCGCCCCCGCGTACTTGATGGCGTTATTCACTGCCTCCTGGGTGATGCGGTAGAGGTTGAGTTCGACGGCCGGGTCCAGCTCCACGTCAAAGGTATCCACCTGGCAGACCACCCGTTCGCCCGTCAGCCGACTCAGCTCGCGGGCCATCCGTTCCAGGGTGATGGCCAGTCCGTAGTCGCTCAGCTCCGGCGGGCGCAGATTGAAGGTGGCCATGCGGACCCCGCGGATGATGTCGCCCGCCAGCCGCTTGAGGCGATCGAGATCGGCCTGGTTGCGTTCCGTTTTTTCCAGTTTGAGGCTTTCCAGGCTGAACTTCAGCGCGGTCAGGTTCTGCCCCACCCCGTCGTGGAGATCGCGGGCAACGCGCAGCCGTTCCTTTTCCTGGGCTTCGCTGGTCTGCCGCGCACGCTGATCGGCGCGTTGCTTTTCCTCGGCGATTTGCCGCTCCGTCATCCGGTTCAGTTCCTTGCGGGCGAGGTGGCTTTCGGTGATGTCCGTGGCCAGCACGAAGCGATCGGTATCCACCCCGGCACGGCGCGCGGGCAGGATGCTCAGTTCCAGGTAGCGCAGCTGCTCGCGGGCGTCCACCAGCTGCCATTCGCCCCGCCAGGGAGTCACGGCAACGTTGCGCAGGATCTCCTCCATGCGGGCCTGGCGCCCTTCCTCCCGGTTCAGGATTTCGGCGAAGGAGCGGTTAGCGAGCTGCTCATCCGTTCCTAGCAGGCTCCGGAACTTCTTGCTCAGGTGGATCACGGTACCGTCGGCCCGCAACGAGGCGAAGAGCGCCGCCTCGTCGATGGCACTGTTAAGGGCGTAGAGCTGGCGCAGCGTAGCGTCCTTCTCCCGCACCGCCACCTCGGCTTCGTGCCGGGCTTCCTCCTGCGCCTGGCGTTCGGTCTGGATCTGGGTGAACTGCCGCCGCACGAACTGCGACAGGGGCCGGAAAATGAAAAGCAGTTCCAGGAAGAGGATGAAGAGCGTCAGTAAGGTGAGCCACTTATTCACCCCCTGCAGCCGGTCCACCTTCCGGGTGGCGATGTCGCTGAGGTCGTCCACGATGGCGTCCATCCGCAGGAGAAAGGCATTGGATAACCGGTCCACTTCCGCTACCCGCGCTCCGGCGCCCCCTCCCTCCCGCGCGAGGCTGGAAAGCCGCAATACCAGGCTGTCCAGTCCCGCTAGCTCCTGGCGAACGGGCAGGCCCCTGAGTTCGGTCTTCAGCCACCCGTGGCGCAGCTGCCATTCTTCCACGTCCGCGGCGTCGGCGGGCGGATTGAGGGCGACCATTTTGGCGATGCGCTGACTCAGCATACGCTGGCGTCCGGCCACGTTGATGATTTCCGCGTCGCGCTCCTGGTCCGTGAGGTAGCCGTCCACCAGTACGAGCTCCCCGATCAACGCCAGGGCGATGAGCGAAAGGGCCAGCAGGTAGGCGCGGCGGAGACGGGAGAAGATGCGGTTTTCTCCCATGGCCTACGCCCCTTTCATCGCCTCGAGCACCATGCCGCGCACGGCTTCCGGCAGCTCGGCGGCGAGGGCGGCATCGCGGCCGCGGTCCGACATTTTCCGTAGGGTTTTATGCAGGATGTCGATGACCTTTTCGTGGGGATGCTCGGCGGCGAAGGCGGCGGCGTAGTACTTGAGAAAAACGATGCAGATCACGTCTTCCAGCGCCTGGGTATCGTCGTCCCGCTTCAAGCGTTTTTTCTGCAGCAGGAAGGCCACGCGCTCGATGACTTCCGCTCCGAAGCCCACCTCACTCAGTATCTCCCCGGCGCGGGCCGCGTGGAACTTTTTCAGGTCCGCCCGCCACCGCAGGTAGCCCTCCCGGTCCATGGGGTAATCTTCCCGCGGGCTACGCCAGCGTTCGAGGTGCTGGGCGCGGGCGGCGAGGCGCAGGGGCAAGGGGGCCTCGGGAAGGTACCGGTTCAATTCCTCCGTCATTCTTTGTGCGTACAGGAGCTCGTAGGGCACCTCGTCGGCGCCGGAATCCACGTAGCGGGGGTCGGCGGCGTTGGCGGCATCAAAGGCGGCGAATGCGGCGGTCAGTTTCGGGTCATCGGTAGCGGACATAGCCGAAAGGTAAGCGCTAGTCGGCGAATCCTACGTATACGTAGTCGTTTTCGATCTTCACGGGGTACACGGCTACCGGTGGGCACTCCCCGTTCAGGTTCTCCCCCGTCTCCAGGCTGAAAGTGCGTTTGTGCAGCGGGCAGGCTACTTTCGGAATGCCGTCCTGCTCGCCGATCAGGCCCCGGCCGAGTACGTTTTCCAGCTTGTGTGGACACAGGTTCTGGCAGGCGTACCAACGGTCGGTACGGTGAAAGTAGAAAACGGCAATCTGGCGGTCGCCGTACTTGATCGTGGCCCCGGCGCCTACCGGAAACTGGCTCGTGTGGCCGGCGCGGAACCAGGTGGTGACCCGTTCCGGGGAGGTGGTGGTGTAAGCGGTCATGGCGGATGATTTGGAGGGGATTACGGAAGGGAATGAGGTTTCGGGCACTACCACGGTTTCGGCATTTTCTGCTCACGGAGGGGAACGAAGGCGAGCTCCTCGCTGTCCTCTGTGTTCACGAAGGGGCGGAAGCGCTGCCGCATGGCGGGATCGCTGATGGCCTCTTTCCACTCGCAGGCGTAGCCGTTCACCAGGCCCTGCATTTCCGTTTCCAGTTCCTCCGCCAGGCCGAGGGCATCGTCCACCACCACGCTTTTCAGGTAGGCGATGCCGCCGTCCAGGCCCTCGAGCCACTTGGCGGTGCGGACCAGGGGGGCGGCGGTGCGCAGGTAAAACATGAGGAAGCGATCGAGGTACTTCACGGCGGTGGCCCGATCTACCGGCCCCGCGAGTAGCTCGGCGTGTTTGGGGCGGGCACCGCCGTTGCCGCAGACGTACACGTTATAGCCTTCTTCCACGGCGATCAGGCCGAAATCCTTGCCCCGGGCCTCGGCACATTCCCGGATACAGCCGCTCACCCCACCCTTGAGCTTGTGCGGGGACCGGAGGCCCTTGTACCGCTCCTCGATCTCGATGGCGAAGGAGACGGACTCGTCCATCCCGTAGCGGCACCAGGTACTGCCGACGCAGCTTTTCACCGTGCGGAGCGATTTACCGTAGGCGTGTCCGCTCTCGAAACCAGCGGCGATCAGCTCCTCCCAGATCGGGGGCAGCTCCTCCAGCCGGGCGCCGAACAGATCGATACGCTGCCCGCCGGTGATCTTGGTGTAGAGGTCGTACTTCTTGGCTACGCGACCGATGGCGAGCAGCTTGTCCGGCGTGATCTCCCCCCCGGGGATACGCGGCACCACCGAGTAGGTACCGTTCCGCTGGATGTTGGCCAGGAAGCGGTCGTTGGTATCCTGAATCTGCGCCTGGGGGTTAGCGGTTTCGGCGTAGACGGTAGCGAAGATGCTCGCGAGCGCCGGCTTGCAGACCTCGCAGCCGTGGCCGCTGCCGAGGGTATCGAGGGCTTCGTCGTAGGTACGCAGCTCCTTTAGCTGCACCAGGTCCCGCAGTTCCTGGCGGGTGAAGGGGAAGTGCTCGCAGATGACGTTGCGGACTACCTTGCCCTGGGCCTTCAGGTAATTTTCGACCACGTCGCTCAGGATGGGCTTGCAGCCGCCGCAGCCCGTTCCGGCCCCGGTGCAGCCTACCAGTTCCTTTACCGAGGCGGCCGACCCGTCTTCCAGCAGGCCGCAGAGTTTCCCCTTCGTGACGTTTTCGCAGGAGCAGATGACGGCCGCGTCCGGCAGGTCCAGCACGCCGGCGCCGGGCTGCCCCCCTACCCCACGGGCCCCCAGGATCAGGTCTTCCGGCTGCGGGGGCAGGGGCATACCGTTCTTGTAGATTTGGTGGAGCATGTTGTAGTCGCCGGCGTCGCCCACCAGCATGCCCCCCAGCAATCGTTTGCCGTCTCGGCTAATGTTGATCCGCTTGTAGATACCCCGGGATTCGTCGTGGTAAACGATGGAGCGGGATGCTTCGGCCGGGGGGAAACAGTCGCCAAAACTCGCTACGTCGGTACCGATCAGTTTCAGCTTAGTGGACAGGTCGATCGATTCCGGCATGCAGCCCCCGTCGGCGTCGGCCATGATCGACCCCAGCGCCACCCGGGCCATGTCGTAACCCGGGGCGACGAGCCCGTAAATCATGTCGCGGTACAGGGCCGCCTCCCCGATCGCGTAGACGTCGGGGGCACTCGTGCGCAGGTATTCATCGGCGAGAATGCCGCCGCGGGGGCCGACTTCGATGCCGGCTTTGCGTGCCAGTTCGTCCCGCGGCCGGATTCCCGCTGAGATGATCAGCATATCCGTGGGTAAGGTCGACCGATCGCTGAACTCCAGGTGGGTGATCGAGCCGTTGCCCGCGATGGCGGTGGTGCTTTTAGACAGGTGGACGCCGAGTCCCAACTCGGTCAGGGTACTGGTGAGTGTGGCGGCACCGACCTCATCCAGCTGGCGGGGCATCAGGCGGGGGGCGAACTCCACCACGTCGGTGGGCAAGCCCATGTCGAGGGTCGCCTTGGCCGCTTCGAGTCCGAGCAGGCCGCCGCCCATTACCACGGAACGGGCGCCCGGGCGTTGCTTCAGTTGATCGGCGTAACCGAGAATCGCCTCGAGGTCCTCGATCGTACGGTACACGAAGACCCCCTTCTTGTCCCGACCGGGAACGGGGGGTACGAAGGGGACGGAGCCGGTGGCCAGTACCAGGTAGTCGTAGCGCTGTACGTTACCGAGGTGGGTACGTAACTCGCGCTTGTCGGTGTCGAGTTCGGTGACCAACTCGCCGGTACGCAGGGTGATGCCCGCTTCCGCGTACCACTCCCGGGTAGCGAGGGAAAGCTTCCCGGCGTCGCGATCGCTGAAGTAGGCGCTGAGGTGGACGCGGTCGTAGGCCGGCCGGCATTCCTCGCCGTAGACGGTCAGTTGAAATTCTCCGCGGCGGGGGTGACGGGCGAATAGGTCGCAGAACTTGTGTCCGACCATTCCATTCCCGATGACGACGATTTGCATAGTGGCTGGCGTTTACGTAGCATACGTAGATTGCTACGTAAGCAAATCTACGTATATTCTACGTAACTACGCAAGCCCTGTAAAAATTTCCCTCGCTCTCGTTCTTTGCTTTCCAGTGGCCGCCTACCGAAAGATGCTCCGGACCCGGTCGCGCTCCTCCGGCGTATTCGCGTTGGTGAGGGGGAGCATGTCGTCCAGGTTGACCAGCTGGATCGAGCTATTGATGAGCAGCTTCCGCGGACAAGAGTAGCCCAACGTCAGGAACCGTAGGAGTCGCTGGTAGGCACGGGGTTCGTAGATCGCAATTAGGGGTTCGGGCCATTCCCGCTCCGGTCCGCGGACGGCGGTGGCGTAGCGCTCCGGAGCGCGGGCGTCGATGAGTTGGCGGAGGGTGTCCGTATCCAGCAGGGGCAGATCGCAAGCCAGTACCAGCCAGGCGGCGTCGGGATCCTCCAGGAAAGCCGAACAGATGGCCCCCGCCGGCCCCATGCCGAGGAAACGATCCGGGATGACCGGAGCGGGATATGCCTCCGCATCCGTGCCCTCGCGGACGGAAATGCTCGCCGCCACCCCGCAGGAAAGGCAGAGATGGTAGAGCCGCTCGACTTCCGTTTGCCCGTTCCGGTACACGAGCTGGCCCTTGTCTTCCCCCATCCGGCTGCTGGCGCCACCGGCCAGTATGAGGGCGCGCAGGCGGGGAACGCCGCTTTTCAGTGCCCGCCCGATACCGTCGGCGAGTGGTTCGAGGAGGCTCATGGTGGTGGTGATCGGCGGACAGTGCTGCTGACTCGCCAGGGTCTTTAACCACTCCGGCATGGCCGCGGGGCCGTTGACGTGCACGATAGCGAAGATGTCGGTGAGCTGCTCCTTCCGCCTTTCGAGGGTGGCGGCTTTCGCCTCGTCGACGAATACGATCTGCCGCTTGGCCGGGTAGTGATTGCCGTTTACCAGCACCAGGTCGTAGTCCTGGCCGAGTAGCCGGTCGTCGTATTCGTTCCAGTCGTCCATACCGGGGGTGAAGTGTTTGCGGCCGTACCGAATCGACGCCGGCGTGGGGTGGTCCCGGTGCTCGCCCGTTACGGTTAGGCAACGGTATTCGGCGAAGCGGGCCGCCCATTCCGCCATCAGTCGTTCCATACGCTCGCAGGTGGTGCCGACGAGGGCGAATTCCGTGCGGCCGTAGTGACCGAGGGCCGGACGCGTCATTTTGGGATGCTTCTGGTGCATAAGGAGCGAATTAAAAGAACCGGAGGGGTAGATACGGAAAGTAATGGCCCGGCAAAAAGTTAGCGCGGTCGGCGGGCAAAACCAGGAATCCGTCGCTAGCCGCCAGGTTCACCAGGTCTCCGCTCCCGTTGTTGGATACCGGCCGGGCGCCTTCCCCTTCCGTGGTTTGATCGAGCCGTACGGAGCGGAATAAAGTCAGTTCGGGCGGAAAGTCCACGGCTTCGAGCAGGCGCACGGACCGGTCCGGCCGGGAAATGCCCAACTGCTTACGTAACCAGGCGCCGACGTAGGCCACCGCGCCGACCAGGCTCGATGCCGGATTACCGGGCAGGGCGAACACCATGGTAGCGGCGTCGCGGCCCACCCACAGCGGTTTACCGGGGCGCTGGGCTACGCGGTGGAACAGTTTTTCGATACCCGCCGCCGCGAGCCAGTCGGGAACGTGGTCGAGCTTCCCCTTCGATACGCCACCGCTGAGGAGGACCACGTCGTGGTCGCGGACCAGCTCGACCAGATCCGCCCGCCCACCGGCCGGATCGTCACCGAGGTGCCCCAGGGTCGGCTCGATCCCCACAGCCCGGAAGAGGGCGGCCAGCTGGTGGACGTTGGAACTGCGGATCTGGTGTGGGAGGGGATCGCGGTCTACCGAAACGACCTCGTCGCCGGTGGACGCGATCGCTACCCGCGGCCAGCGGCTGACGGTTACTTCCGCCACGCCGTAGGTTGCCAGCACGGCCATTTCCGCGGGACCGATCACCCGCCGATCGTCCAACATACGATCGCCGGCCCGGGCATCGGTACCCCGGCGGTGGATGCTGGTTGCGTCGGCTATTCCGTCGGGCAAGACGAAGGCCTCCCCGTCCTGGCGCACATCTTCGTAGCGAATCACCGTCGTCGTACCTGGGGGCAGCGGCGCGCCGGTCATGACCTCGACGCACTGATCGGTGGCCGCTAGCGGTCGGGGAGCGGTACCGGCGGGGGCCATGTGCGAGACGGGGAAGCGGCGCTGCCCGGCGGCGTAGGCAGCGTAGGCGATGGCCACCCCGTCCATGGCGACCCGGTCGAAGGGGGGCTGGTCGCGGTCGGCGGTCACCGTTTGCCGCAGCACGCGGCCGGTGGCCGTGGCTAGCGGAACGGTTTCTTCTCCCCAGTCAAATGTCGGTGCCAGGGTAAGCGCCAAAGCGGCAGGATAGTCGAGCATCGTAAAGCTTTAATTGAATGAAGGTAATCACCAGCGGTGGGCCCGGAGCGATGGAATCAGCTTATCGGAGTTGCTGAACAATGCGTTGTCGGGAGCGGGCGTTAGGTAGCGTCATTCCAGTAACCGGTTCCTCCGGCTGGGGAGGAGCGTACCGCATTAGCCTGTTATGCATAAAGCGCACCTCTCCTTCCTGCTCTTCCTACTACTTTCCGGGGTACTGACGGCCCAGTCTATTAACTACCGCGCGTTTGAGTGGGATGTAGTGCGGCTTGGCTACGCAATCCCGGGCGGGGAGCGCTTCGACCTGGCGGTAGCCATGGGGACCGAAGTTCGCTACAACGCCTCCGACCGCACCTCCATCGGTCTGCGCAACGAACTTTTAGCCTCCATCTCCGATCCTGACCGAGGCGCTTCCGACATCGGGACCACGCTCAGCGTGGTCGCCGTCGGCGATTACTACCTGCGCACGGAGGGTAATTTCCGCCCCTTTGCCGGACTCGGCTTCGGCGGATTTGTCGGTACGACCACCACCTACGACGACAACGGCAATAGGATGGACGAAGGAGATCTCCAACTCCATTCGGCGCTGGGGCTGGTACCGCGCCTTGGCCTTGAGTTGAGCCACTTGCGCATTGCGGTGGAGTACAACCTCCTTTTCGGTAACCAACTATCCGACTACGTAGGTATCATGATCGCCCCGACCCTGTTCGGCGGGCCGAAATAGTCTTCACCGGTGTGGCCCCGGCAATCCCGGGCGTCCATTTACCGCCGCTGGCACCGGGTCGACATTTCTTTTCGAAAGCGCCGAACCCCGAAAGCCCCGCTCCCGTAGCATAGCGGATCCCGGCCACTAAGGGCGGCTTCCGCCGCCCATGCGCCAGGCCCTCCTCGTCGTACATCTCCTGTTCCTGATCAGCGCGATCGCCACGGCGCAGCACGACCGGAATACCGCCGACAACCGGCGGCCATGGACCGTGACCGCCGGTCACCAAGTGGGGATGCTCCTGCCCGTGGAGCCCTTCCTACGGGGCGAAAACCTGAGTGGTGCTCCCCTCACCCGCTTCGGTGCCACTACGGCGAGCTTCCTGGTGCGGACGGCCGGCCACCGGGAATGGGAACGGCGCCACGGGCGGCCGGAACTTGGCTTCGGACTGACGTTTCTCCACTACCACAATCGCCGGGAACTGGGCCGGCCCGTCGCCCTCCACCGCAGCTTTTTGGCCCCGCTCTGGGAACGTGACGGAATCCGGTTGGCCTACGGTGCCGATATCGGCCTGGCCGCCGGCTGGCGACGCTACGATGCGGACCGCAACCCCTTCAATAAGCTCATCAGCACTTACCTCACGGCCTACTTTCGCCTGCGGGTGGCGGGTAAGGTGCCGCTGAGCGATCACTTCGCCCTGCAGCTGGACGCCGGGCTCACCCACGTCTCCAACGGCAACGTCAAGCGGCCGAACGCGGGGCTGAACGCCGTGTCGGCCGGGATCGGCCTGCGCTACGCAATTCGGGAAGTGCCACCGGCGGTGCTTCCGCCCCTACCGCGGTTCTCCCCGTATACGGACCTCAGCATATCCTTCTTCGGCGGTGTGGAGAAGCGACTCTACCAAACCGAAAACTTACCACCATCGGAGAAGTACCGCGGCCTGACCCACGGGCTGGGCGGAATCGCGGTGACGGTGGGTAGACGGCTATCCTACGGCTCCAAGATTGGCCTGGGTGGCTCCCTGATGTACCACGACGGGAACCGCGTGTCGGCCTGGACCGAAGACGGGCAACTACACCATCACGCGGCGGGCTCCGTGGGCGACCGACTGCGGCTGGGCGTCTTCCCCTCCTACGAACTGATATTTCACCGCTGGTCGGTAATGGTGCAGGCGGAGTATTACGTTGTCGCGCCGGGTGACATGAACCCCGTGGATCGCTTCCGGCAGCGCCTCGGCCTGAAGTACCGGCTCTCCGATCGGGTGTACCTCGCCACCCTGGTCAACGCCCGACAGTTTAGCGTGGCGGACTTCGTAGAGTGGCACGTCGGCTATACCCTTACCGGAAGCCGGCGGCGTGGAGGATCCGACTAGCGCTTTCCACCGCCTTGGGATCGGTGACCAAGCCCGGGGCGTGCCACGGTTTAATCCGGGCGTCGATCACTACGGGTCCGCGGCAGCCCCAGTGCTTATGCTCGGTGAAGGCATCGATGCCGTGGATATCGTGGCTGGGGTTGCTGCGCGTGAAGGTGGCCCAGACGAAGTTGGCGAAATCGGCGGCCAAAAACTCACTGTCGTCGCACACCACGATCAATGGCGTTTGTTCCAGGAGCTTTTCACCCGCGCCCCGGCGCAAAAATGGTTCCAGCGTGGCGTAGCTTTCCGTTCCCGCGAAGGGCGGTCCCTCTACCGCCAGGATGCCCGGCGCGACCATGCGCGGACGGGAGAAACCTTCCGGCAGGTCGAGGGCAGCGGGCACTTCCGCGGACAGCGTGCGCCGCACCGGCCCCCGACAGGCCCAGATGAGCTTGGAGCCCGCGTTCCAGCCGGAGCCGGAATAATCGAGGGTATCGATGGTGGTGCGGGTCTGGAAGTGGAGGTCGCGGGTGGGGTCGAAGCGTTCGAGCAGGTGGCGGAAAAAGGCGGGCTGGTCGTTGGCGTCCAGCTCGGGGTCGTCCTCCTCGGCGGCGATGAGGCAGTACTTGGCGAGGCTGGTCTGCCCGCTGCCCAGAATGCGGTTGGCCTGGGTGATGATCTCTTCGGGCACCTTTTCCCGGAAGGGCATGTAGCGCTCCGAGCCGATGGCCAGCAGCAGGGGGTGGACGCCGGCTTCGTCCACGGCGTTGATCTGGCGGATGCCGGGAAACTCCCCGGGGGTAAGGTCCTTGACGATCTTGTGGATGAGGTAGCCGAAGCTGGAATCCTCGGCCGGGGGGCGGCCCACCACGGTGAAGTGCCAGAGGGGATCTTTGCGGTGCCAGACGGTTTCCACGTCCATGACCGGAAAGTCGTGCTGCAGGGAGTAGTACCCCAGGTGATCGCCGAAGGGGCCCTCGGGTTTTTTCTCCCCCTTGCGGATGGTGCCGGTGATGACGAAGTCGGCGTCGGCGGAGAGGAGCCAGTCGCGGTCCCAGGCGTAGCCGAAGCGGCGACCGGCGAGCATACCGGCGAAGGTCATCTCGCTGAGTCCCTCGGGCAGCGGCATGATGGCGCAGAAGGCGTGGCTGGGCGGTCCGCCGATGAAGACGGAGCAGCGGAAGGGTTCGCGGGAGCGGTTGTATTCGGTGTGGTGGACGCCGATGCCGCGGTGGAGTTGGTAGTGCAGGCCGATCTCCTTATTGGTCGCGTACTCATTACCGGTAAGCTGGATGCGGTACATCCCAATGTTGCTCTCCATCGGTTTGCGCCTGCCGGGGGGCAGGGTGCACACCTGCGGCAGGGTGACGAAGGCGCCGCCGTCCATGGGCCAGGACTTAACCAGCGGGAGCTGGTCGATCGTCGTTTGGGCGTACTGGACGGCGGGGCGCAGGTGCCGGCGGGGCAGGGCGGAGAAAGCGGTTTTTGGTGTCCCGAGGTAGCGCAGCGGGTTCTTCGCCACGCTTGCCGGGTCGGCCTTGAGTTCCACCAGTTTCTTAACGCCGGGCAGCGTATCGCGGAAGAGGAAGTCGGTGCGTTCGTAGGTGCCGTAGAGATTCGATACGGCCTGGAAGGGGCTTCCCTTAACCCGCTCGAAGAGCAGGGCCGGGCCGCGGGCGTCGAAGACTTGCCGGTGGATTTCGGCCATTTCCAAATCGGGGTCGACCTCGGCTCGAATGCGGAGAAGTTGACCGGAGCGTTCTAGGTCGTCGACGGCGTCGCGCAGGGAAGCATACATGCGTGGTAAATAGGCGATGCGGGTACTTGGTTGCGCGGGGGCAGTCGGGGTACGGTAAAATAAATCTGTTAAATATGACCTAAAGCGCTAACGAATGGGCCCGCGCCATCGTCCATGTACTGACATTGCAGTGACACTGGTCTTGCAGTGCCGTGACTTTCCCCGTATCTTCCTTCAGCGGTTGATGGTTCGCGCTCTCCGCACCGGCCTTCGTACCACCCACACCCTCCCCTATGCGCTACCTCCTCCCCCTAGTCGTTGTCTCCCTCACGTTCTCGGCCTGTCTGGAAGACGAACGGAACGAACCCGCCGCCCTCGCCGTGGCCCCCTTCACCGCCGAGGAACTCGCGGTACTGAATCAGGAACTTACCCTCGGCAACGTGACCTTCGAACGGGAAGTGGCGTTACCCGACCACATCGCCATAAATACGGCCGGCCAGTCCACCCTGGCTATGGATCCCGCCGACCTGACCAAGGCTCTGCTCGGCCGGGTCCTCTTCTACGATACCCAGCTATCGGCCACCGGAGAGACGAGCTGCGCCACCTGCCACAAACAGGAGCTGGCCTTCGGCGACGACCTGGCCTTCAGCAAGGGCATCAACGGCGGGCACACCAAGCGTAACAGCATCGCCCTGGCCTCGGTACCCTCCTTCGCCACCGAGGTGAGCGGCTACGGGGAAACCTCCACCGACGGCAATTCCTTCACCGAGGGCAGCGTCGCCTTCTTCTGGGACGAGCGCGCCGCCACCATCAAGGAGCAGAGCACCCTCACCATCCAGGACCGGGTGGAGATGGGCCGTGACCTCAACGAGCTGGCCGACGATCTGAAACGCCAGGAAATGTACCGCATCCTGAGCCGCAAAGCGTTTGGCAGCGAAAACCTGACCGGGGACCGCATCACCCTGGCGCTCGAAAAGTTTTGCGCCACGATTTCCAGCATGGATTCCCCCTTCGACGACCTGATGGATGCCGCTTTCGGCTTCGTCGGAGCCCCGCCCCTGGAGGCCTTCTCGGAGGATGAACTCCACGGGCAGCAACTGTTCAACGATAACTGCTCCAGCTGCCACGGCACGAACCTTACCCAGCCCTTCGTGGCCATCGCTAACAACGGCCTCGACCGGATCTCGGCGGACGCCGGCGTGGGCGAGCACCGGGGTAGTGCCTTCGACGGAGTATTCAAGGTACCCTTCCTGCGCAACGTCGCCCTCACCGCGCCCTACATGCACGACGGCCGCTTCGCCACGCTACGGGAAGTGGTGGATCACTATAGCGAGGGCATCCAGGACCACGGCAATCTCCACTTCAACCTCCGCGAGAACTTCAACGGCGCCCCGCGGAAAATGAACTTCACCGAAGCTGACAAACAGGCACTCATCGCCTTCCTGGAACTGACCACCGACCGCTCCGTTTTGGTGGATGCCAGCCTCAGCGATCCGTTCCGGCGCTAGCGAGCGGAAAACGCCTAACGGAGAGTACCCCCGGCCGAATTGACCGGGGGCACGTTACCACTTCTTCGGTAGTCTGATGTCTTAGACTCAGTGGTACAAGATACTATAGGCAGCGGTGAAACTAATACACCTGGATCAAATGTCCAAACACGTGATGTGCCGGGGGCACCGGACCGCGGCTAGCTCGCCGGCGCGATCGGGCAGCGCTTGCAAAACTTACCCTTCTTGAGGTATTTCTCGCAGCATTTCTTCTTCTTACCGTCCTTGGATTTTTTCTTACCCGCCTTTTCCTCTTTCTTCGCCATTGTATGGAAACCCGCAGCCGGATAAATCTCTGGTCATCGCCGCGTAATATTAGCACGGCCCTGATGTACGCCTTCGCCCAGCGCGCGGATACCACGGTGGTAGACGAGCCCCTCTACGCCCACTACCTGGGCCACCAGCCCACCGAGGCCGATCACCCGGGGCGGGAAACGATCCTGAAAACCCAGAACAACGACGGCAACGCCGTCGTACGGCAAATGGTGGAGGGAGAATACACCACCCCCGTAGTGGTCTTCAAGCAGATGACCCACCACCTCATCGAATTGCCGCAGGACTTCCTCTTCCAGATGGTCAACGTGCTGCTGATTCGCGACCCGCGCGAGATCCTCGCCTCTTTCCACCAGGTGATCGATAAGGTTACCGCCCGCGATATCGGTCTGCCCCAGCAAGGGGAGCTCTTCGACCGCCTGGCCGTGGCCGGCACCCTGGCCGCCGTGGTGGACGCCCGCCGCCTGCTGGAAGATCCGCCGGGTGTGCTGGAGCAACTCTGTGAACAGATCGGCATCGGCTACGACCCGGCCATGCTGAGCTGGGAAAAAGGGCCGAAAGCCTACGACGGCAGCTGGGCCCCCTACTGGTACGCGGGGGTACACGAGAGCGTCGGTTTCCGCCCCTACCAGCCCCGGGCCGTAGAACTATCACCGACAATGGAGCGGGTGGCCAAGGAGTGCCTTCCGGTTTACCAGCGCCTGCTCGAACACGCTATTTAATCCCCCTATGCTACAAGGTTTCAACCCCGCCAACGAAAATATCAAGGTCTACATCGACGGAAAACTGCTGCCCCGCGCCGAAGCGAAGGTCAGCGTCTTCGACAGCAGCGTACAGGGCGGCGACGCGGTCTGGGAAGGATTACGGGTGTACGACGGGCGGGTATTTTCCTTGGATGCCCACCTCGACCGGCTTTTCGACTCCGCCCACGCCATGTGGTTCCAGGGATTGCCGACCCGCGCTACCGTGGTCGATGCGATCAAGCAAACGCTGGAAGCTAACGGCATGCGCGACGACGTCCACATCCGCCTCACGCTTACCCGCGGGGAAAAGATCACCTCGGGCATGGACCCCCGGCTCAACCAGCGGGGATGCACCCTCATCGTGCTGGCCGAGCACAAGCCCCCGGTGTACCCGGCCTCGATCACGCTATCCACCAGCTCGGTGCGCCGCAACAGCCCGATGAGCGTGGATTCCAAGATCCACCACAACAACCTCATCAACAACATCATGGCCAAGATCGAAGCCAACCAGGCGGGAACGGACGCGGGCCTGATGCTGGATAAGGACGGTTTTGTATCGGAGGCGAACGGCGTGAACGTTTTCTGTATTCGCCGCGGAAAGGTCCGCACACCCTGGGCCGATTACTGCCTACCGGGCATCACCCGGGCGACGGTGCTCCAGCTCTGCCGGGATAATGGCATTCCCTGCGAGGAGGGGCGCATCTCTCCCAGCGAATTCTACGTCGCCGACGAGGTTTTCACCACCGGCACGATGGGCGAGCTCACGCGCGTACGGGCCATCGACGGGCGGGAGATCGTGAATAAGCACGGGGAATCGGTGCTCGACCGGGTGCAGGACCTGTTCCGGGAGCTTACCCGGGTGGGGGGGACTAAACTGGTTTAGGCCCCTTCAAGGCCAAGGCGTTGCACGCCGAGATTCCTTATCAGTGAAATAAGACATTGAACGCTCGTGGGAGACTCGCTGGGCAGTGAGCTCCAAGGTCGAGGCGTTCTACGCCGAGATGCTACCGGAGGCGACCCGTGGGCGGACGAACTACGCTACGCTCCGTTCGGCAGACCACTAAGGATTGAGGCGACGATGCGCTTCGTAACCGATGAGCAGGCTGGCACCGATTGGGGCGACGGGGGCGGGCAAAACGTATAGCGCCACGGCTGCCAGGAACAGCACCGTAGCGTAGTGACCCAAATAGCTCAGTCGATCGGGAGTTAGGTAGAGGCCGACAATGCCACCTATGATGGCGATTCCGCCGAAGAGGGTAGGCAGCCCGAGGCAACCCGTTATTAACAGCATCAGCGCGATATACGTCCAACGCCACCCGACGTGGCGATCGGGAGCGCAATCGAAGCCCGCAGCCGGGGCGTGGGTACCGGCGATCAGGCGCCGGTTGTAGGTGATGATCTTGTACAGCGGCGTCAGCGCCATTCGCAAGAGCGGACTGCGCAAAATGGGCTTGAGTACCGGCATTCCGCCAGCCATTACCCGCGTCATGGCATCCAGGCCGTAGTAGACGGTACCGGTTGCGGGATCCACGAGGGGAATTTCGTGACGGGCCCGATCGAGGTCTAGGCCGGGAGCTGCCCCCCGCTCCCCCACCCCGCTGAAGGCGGCGCGATCGCACCAGCCGGCGCGTTGGAAACCCGCGGTATACGCCTTACACATCGGACAGGCATCATCGTAAAGGAGGGTGGGAACAGCCATGGTCTTCGGCTTTGGTGGACCCTAAAGATACGGGGCTTTGCCCTTACTTTCAATATTTTCTGAAAGTTTTGAATGTTTTCTTAGGTCGGTCCCTCTCCCTTGGTTCCGGAGCTCCAGCTACAAAATGGCGCGGAGCGCAAGCGGCCCCGCCCCTGCTGATTTGCCTTACCAATCATCACTTGGGAGACACGGGCAGAGCCGGAGCTCCTCCACCCCGACCAGGGGCCCCGGAGCCCCAGCTCCGGGCAGATACCACAGTACGCATGAAGCCGCTAACGACAAACCCTACCGCAAAGACAGATTATACACATCCGTCCGCCGGTCGCGCAGGTTGTGCACGCTACCGTGCACGTGCAGCTCCTTCAGCAGGTCCAGGTCGACGTCGGCGACCAGGATCATTTCCGTATTGGGGGTGGCTTCCGCCTTAACGCCGTTGCTGGGAAAGGCGAAATCGCAGGGGGTGAACACCATCGACTGGGCGTACTGGATGTCCATATTGTGCACCTTCGGCAGGTTGCCGACCGAGCCGGCGATGGCCACGTAGCACTCGTTTTCGATGGCGCGGGCCTGGGCGCAGTGGCGGACGCGGCTGTAGCCGTTCTGGGTGTCGGTGAGGAAGGGAACGAAGAGAATGTCGACGTCCTGCTCGGCCAGCAGGCGCGGCAGCTCGGGGAACTCGACGTCGTAGCAGATCAGGATACCGATCTTTCCGCAGTCGGTATCGAAGGCCTTGAGTTTCTTGCCGCCGGTCATGCCCCACACTTTGGCCTCGTCGGGGGTGACGTGCAGCTTGTAAAACTTCTCCACCGATCCGTCGCGCTTGCAGAGGTAGCCGACGTTGTACAGCTTACCGTTCTCGACGGAGGGCATGGATCCGGTGATGATGTTGATGTTGTAGCTGATGCTGAACTCGCTGAACTTCTTCACCAGCGGCTCGGTGAACTCGGCCAGCTTGCGGATGGCTTCCGGCTCGGGCAGGTGGTTGTAGTCGGCCATGAGGGGCGCGTTGAAGAACTCCGGGAAGAGGGCGAAGTCGGAGCGGTAGGCCGCCACGGCGTCGACGAAGTACTCGGCATGCTCCACGAGTTCGTCCATGCCACTGTACGGGCGCATCTGCCACTGGACGAGGCCGAGGCGCACGACGCTCTTCTCGGTACCCACCTTGCGGGTCGGGGCGGTATAGAGCACGTTGTTCCACAGCAGCAGGGCGGCGTATTCCTGGCTCTCATGGTCGCCCTCGAGGTAGCCCTTAATGATGCGCTTTACGGTAAAATCGTTGGCAAACTGGAAATTGAGCACCGGATCGTGGATGTCTTTCGACTTCACCCGGTCGATGTACTGCTTCGGAGTGAGGTCGTCGGCGTACTGGTGGTACTTGGGCAGTCGGCCGCCGAACATGATGCCTTCCAGGTTCAGCTCCTCGCAGAGCTCCTTGCGGTAGTCGTACATACGCCGGCCGAGGCGGAGGCCGCGGAAGCGGGGGTCTACGAAGACGTCCACTCCGTAGAGGATGTTGCCGTCGGGGTCGTGGGTGTCGAACTTATAATTGCCGGTGATCTCCTCGTAGGTGTGGGTGTCCTTGAACCGGGTGTAGTCGACGATAATCGACAGGGCGCAACCTGCCAGTTGGCCGTTGATGTGGATAGCCACCTGCCCCTCGGGGAACCGCTTGATCAGGGCCTGGATCTCCTCCCGCGCCCAGGCGGCATCCGGCAGCACGGCGTAGGCCTCTTCCATGATGTCGCGCAGCTGCTTGTACTCCCGGATGGTGAGGTACTTCAGTTCTACTTTTTCAATTTCGGGGTGGGCGACGGGGGCTTGTACTTCCGGGGTGTTGGGACTGGCCATTTAGCGGTGGGGTTCGATTGGGGGTAAAGGTGGAGAACAACGTAGAGGGAGGTGGGGTTTGCGCCGGGGCGCGGGAGGCGGGCCGATTCCTGCGCGCCGGCGCCCCGCTACCCTACCCGTTCTTCTCTAACTCGTCCGCTTCGAGGGCAAAAAGATCGTCGACGCGGCTGTTGAGTACGCGGGCAATCTTAAGGGCCAGCAGGGTCGACGGTACGAAGCGGCCCGTCTCTACCGCATTGATGGTCTGCCGGCTCACCCCTACCCGCGCCGCCAGGGCGGCCTGGGAAAGATCGTGGCGGGCCCGCTCAACTTTCAGCTGGTTGGTCATCCGCGGACGCTGAGGATTCGGTAGCAGATAAAGGCCAGCAAAAGGCAGCCGAACACGAAGAAATAGGAGGAGAAAGCTTCCTGGTGCATCCCGTCCGGGTAGGTGATCAGGTAGTTGACCAGGCTGCCAACGACGGTGGTAATGACGAAAGCGTAAGCCAGGGCCTGGAACTTGAGGAAGCGCGTACGCTCGTCCACCATCGGCCGTCCGGAGAAAAAGAGGAACAGCAACCCCATGCCGAGCGTACCGATCAGGCTCTCCCGGTACCAGACGCCGTTGCTGGTCCACTCGTAGCCCAGCGCTCCGAGGGCTAGCAGGATGAGTGCAATGCCGATATAAAAGCTTCCGCTGAAGAAGGGGACGAGGTAGCGCTGTTTGGGGTGCATGGCGTAGGTCGGATGAATTTGTCCTGTAATGTAAAGTTTATTTTACACTTTGTCAAGTTTGCTTCTCTGTTTTCGGACAATTTCTTCGCACTTAATTCGATGAAATCCTACGGCCATGCCCCGACGACCACCGGAGATCCCGTTGTGGGTAACCGGAGAAGGAATTATCAACCACTTTTTTCTCCGGCGCTTCCCCCCCTGCCTCCACTGCCACCGCCAGCGTATTCTCCCGGGGCGGTACCGGCCATGCGTAGCCCATGGCTAAGGCGCCACAGGGGTTGTAGGCCTTAGCGCAGTAGGTCAGGATTGCCGGCGGGGCTCCGGAAGCTATTGCTTCCGGTAGTAGCTAGACGCGGGTGCGTAATCCCATAAACCGTTCGTAGCCGGGTTACCATTCACCAATGGCGGGATAATCTACGTATGCGACACGTACTATACATCCTCTCCTGCGGCACGCTATGCTTCTTCGGCTGCCCCGACCCAACCGATATCCTGGAAGAAGAAGCCACGACGGGAAAAATCTTGTTCCAGCTGGCCGAGGACTGCGGCGGCGGAGCCTTGGATATCTACGTGAATGAGCAGTGGATCGGTACCCTCGACACGTATCGGAGCGACGGAGGACCCTTTTGTGGCGACGCTCCAACCCTCGATCACCTGGCTACGGACCTGCCCTTCGGTACGCATACCGTTCGCATCGTCGCCCAGGGCACCGGCGCCCAACTGACGGACGCGGTTTTCATTTCCAGTAATACGGATTGTACGCCGTTCCGTATCCTTTGTTCCCGCTTCGGTGCAGCCGGCGGAGGTGGAGGCAGCGGCGGCGGCTCGGGTAGTGGGGCTCCGGGCAGAATCATCTTCCAACGCAACAGCGACTGTGAGACGGGGAACTGGGACGATTACTACCTCGACGGGGCTTTCGTTCATCGCAACACGAAATACTGGCCGGATGGCGGTCCGGCCTGCAACTGGACGCCCGACAAGGACCACATTGTCATCCTCGCCAACCCGGGGTCGCACACGATAAACATCCGCTCGGAAGCCGGTGGCTCGTGGACGGATGAGGTGACCGTTACCAGCGACGGTTGCCTGGAATACGCGGTTACGTGTAGCATGCTTTCGGGTAATAATGGCGGTAGCGGCGGTGGCGGTGGCGGCACCGGAAGTACCCCGCCCGGGAAAATCATCTTCCAGCGCAACGACGATTGCCAAGCCGGGTGGGTCGAATACTACATCAACGATCAGTTGGTCAAACGGAGTTCCTACCTGTGGCCGAACGGCGGGCCGTACTGCCATTCCGCCCATGACGAAGACCACATTACGGCCTGGGTAGATCCCGGGACCTACACGCTCAAGACGGTCTCCCAGGCGGGGGGAACCTACACCAGCCAGGTCACGGTGAGCAGCGACGGATGCGTGGAGTATCCGGTGACCTGCAGCATGCTATCCGATGGAAACGGCGGTGGTGGCGGCAATAGTGGAGGGGGCGGTGGAAGCTGTGACTGGAACAGCGCAACGCAGTTCATCACCGTTGTTGAAGCCGTAGTTGGTACCCGTTGTAACAGCGACAACAGCATCGAGGTCACCGTACGCAATGATTCGAACGGCTTCATCAAAGCCGGCATTTGCCTGCAGCGCGCCAACGGCACCTGGTACAGTACGGTAGACGGCACCTTCAATGAAGGATTGGCTCCGGGTAAAACGAAGAACTGGTACCTGTGCGAGGCTACCGGCAGCTACGGAATCTGGGCTATGTCCATCACCGATTATTTAGCGAATGATTGCCGCTACCCCACTGACGCGCAGTGTCAATAGGCCGGCGGCGCTTTAACCCCGACCTCCACCGCAACCCCCAACGTATTCTCCTCCGGCGGCACCGGACAAGCATATCCCACCGTATACGCGCAGTAGGGGTTGTAGGCCTTGTTGAAGTCCAGCACCAGGGTGCCGTCCTGCGGGAAAGGGATGTCCAGGTAGCGCCCGCCGCCGTAGGTGCTTTTGCCGGAGGTGGCGTCGCGGAAGGGAACGAAGAGCCGGCCGGTCGGGGTGTCGTCGGTGCGGGCGTCGTGGAGGAGCATTAGCTCCTGCGCTCCGCCGCCCAAATCGAATTGCGCGCGGCCGTATACGGTGTAGGTGACGGAGCTCCCGCTGCTGGTGAGCATGGTGAGCTCGGCGCCGGTGGTATCCGGTACGAAGTCGGCCACGACGCGGTAGGCCTCGTCCACGGGGAAGAAGTCGTGGCCCGCGAAGGTCTCCCGCTCCGCCTCCGGGAGCGGCGAGGTGCCGGGGTGTCGGTACTGCTCGTCGAGGGCGACGCGGAAGGTTTTCATCTCCTGTTCGTAGGAGGTGTAGGCGGTCTTGAAGAAGCGATCCTTGGTATAGGTACCGTCGGGGTTCGGGTAGATGTACCGGAACTCGTTGCCCTCGATCTCGTAGACGTTGACGGTGCGCTCCCCCGCCGTCGGCAGCGGATTATCCCCGCGGGGCGTCAGGCGGTAGCGGCTGTTCGAGCGCCACTCCACGTCGTAGCGTAGTGGTACCGCGCCTACGTATTCGGTTTGGACGTTTCCTTCCCGGCGTACGAGGGTGGCCGTGCCGGGACCGGTGGGCTGCAGGTATTCGCCGTCCATGAGCTCGCGCAGGTCGTAGCCGAAATCGCGGTGGTAGAGCAGGCTGTCCTTTGCTCCCTTGGCGGCGAGCCCGGTGGCCACGAGTTCGGCTACGTAGGTACGCAGCTGGGACTGCACGGAGGTCTGGTCGGCCGCCAGCACCTTTGCCAGTACCGGGCCGGCGGAGGACTCCATCGTTTCCTGCAGAGTGGCAATCTCGCCGGGGGAGAAGTCGGCCAAGGCCTGCCGCACCGCCATTCCGTACCGCAGCAGTGCGGTTTCCCGCACGAGGGGCATGACCGCCTCGATGAACGCCTCGTCCGCGTCGTTCTCGCGGAAGACCGCATTCGCCTCCAGCGCCCGCACGAAGCGTTGCTGGAAACCTTCCGCGGTGTAGAGCCGGTCGATGAGGTCGGCCAGCGGATCGGATTCGACGTCCGCCTGCGAACGGGCGATAAATGGTGTCAACAGCAGCAGGCAAGTGCCGAAGAAGGAGCGTAGGGAGTGGTGCATAGCCCCATAAAATTAGCGTAAATATGGCGGCGGAGCGCGGGTAGAAAGCGAATTAGCGGTCGGGGGCCCGCAACAACAGATACACATTGTACCCCGGCACCAGCAACCAGGCCAGCGATCGCCCGGTGGCCCGCATGCGGTTGATGCACACGACAACCACTACGTAGGCGTACAGCGCGAACGCGTAGGGGTAGACTTCGGGAGCGAGGTCGATGGGTCTGCTTCCGAAGACCAGCCCCCGGTTCGGGCCCCGGCGGGCGGCGAAAAAGTGCAACACGGTCGGCACTCCAAAGAAAATGATGATCGGCATCACCGCCAGCAGGATTGCGAATACCCCGAAGTATTCCCGACTGATGCGGCGGCGGGGGTCGTAGAGGTCTTTGAGGAAGATGCCTTCCGGAGGGGCGGTTGGGGTCACGGCGATAAAATTAGCTCGCGTGGCCGTGATATCCTCCAGGATGCGCGCCGGCCGTGGTCCGCTCCGCCACGCGGATACCGGTTGCGTGCAGGGCTGCGGCATCCGCCGGGGGTAGTTCGGGTGCAAGTGCTGCGATGGCCCGGTTGAAATAGTCCCATAGCTCCAGGCTGGAGTAGCCGGCCATCCCCGCCAGCATCACCAGGTGCTCGGTTTCGTAACCGGCTACCAGCGCCGCTACGGCCCAGTCGACCAGTTCCTGGCTGTCGAAGTTGGTCAGCTGGCGGCGGGCCTGCAAGTGAAGAAGGGTGTAGGAAAGATCCATGGCGTAGCGAGAGATACGGGCAACCCGATAAGTTTCTGCCACAGCCCCGCATACCTACCCTACTGCTCTATTCCGACTTTTAAAAATTTAGGTAGGGGGACGTATTGCTAAATTCCCCGGCACTCCCGTAGCTTTAGTACGACCGCACGGGCACCACCGAAAAACCCCATCCCAGACGTTGATCATCGACAAGGGCGGGTAGTAGGCTTGTCTGGTTGTCAATCGCGCCGGAGGGGGCAGAAGGAGTGTCCGGACGGATGTCCGTTCACCGCCAGATTCATCGTCATGCCACTACCCTTCCGGATAGCACCGCCCCCGCGGGCCGTCGTCCTTACCGTACTCACGCTACTCTTCGCGCTTGCCGGTCTGCGGGCCCAGTTAGCGGGCACCTACACCATCGGCGGAGCGGGGGGCGATTTTCCCACCTTCACGGCGGCCGTGACGGCGCTGCAGGCGGAGGGGGTATCCGCCGCGGTGGTCTTCGACGTCGCCGAGGGGACCTACAACGAGCAAATCACCATCCCCGCGATCGCCGGTACGTCGGCCACCGCCACCGTCACCTTCCGGCCGGCGCCGGGCGTGGCCCGCTACGTGGACCTCGAATACGCGGCCTCCTCGGATTCGGACAACTACGTGATCCGCCTGAGCAACGCCGCCCACCTGCGCCTGCTTCGCCTGGGCGTAGCCGCCACCTCCGGCTTCTATCACCGGGCGCTGGAAGTGGTGAACGCGGCGGAGGATATCGTGATCGAGGGCAACCGTTTCTTCTCGGACGCGGCCGTACCCGTAGCCGACCCCATTCAGGCGGTGGTCTATCTGCACCCCACCACGGCCACCGGCATCCGCATCCGGGGCAACCGAGTGGAAGGGGGAACGTACGGGATCTTCTTCCACGGCACCGGCGATGTCCTGCCTACCGACACGGAGATCACCGACAACCAGGTCGACCGCTTTTTCTACGGAGGTATCTACCTGGCAACACTGCGGGGCGGGGCGGTAATGGGCAACCGGGTATCGGGGCCCGTTACGTTTAACTACGGAGAATGCGGGATTTGCCTCAGCAACTGGACGGGCAGCCCGGAGACCCCCGCGCTGGTAGCCAATAACATCGTGACCCTGACGCAAGGGGTGGCCGTGCGCGTTTCCCGGGTCGCCGACTTCCTGGTATACCACAACAGCGTCTACGGCGCCGGGCGCCAGGTTATTCCCTTCCAGCTCGCGGATGCCCGAGCCATAGCGGTGAAGAACAACATCTTCCGCGCGGACCTGGCCCCCGCGGTGGAGCTCTCCGCCATCGGGGGTGACCTGGAGATGGACTACAACATCCTGTTCAGCAACGGAGAGGTCCTGGGGCGCTACGGGGGGACCTCCGCGGAAGACCTGGCTGACTGGCAAACCGTATCGGGGCAGGATGCGCATTCCTACAGCTTCTTTCCGGTGGCGGATCCCCCGTCGCCGGAACTGACCACGGGCGGCTTGGCGGTACCGGAGGTGACCACCGACATCGACGGTAAACCCCGGGGCAATCCCCCCAGCATCGGGGCCGTGGAGTACGCCAATGCCGACAGCGACAACGACGGGGTTGACGACTCCGACGACTGCGACCCGCTCGACCCTGCGGTCTACCCGGGGGCGCCGGAAACCTGCGACGGCCTGGACAACGATTGCAACGGCCTGGTCGACGACGTCATGGGGGAACCCTGCAACCTGGGCACCGCCTTCTGGCTGGAAGCGGAGTGCGGCACGGTAGGGGCCAACTGGCGGGTGGAAGCGGATCCCGACGCCGCGAACCAGGCTTTCGTATTCGCCCCGGACCGGCGTCATACCACCCGGCCGCCGGCGGACGAGCCCGAGAACCGCATCCGCTTTACCGTCGAGCAGGCCACCGCGGGAACGTATGCCCTGCACGTCCGCGTCCTCGCCCGCAATGCCTCCGAGGACTCCTTCTGGGTGCGTGCCAACGACGGTCCCTGGATCCGGTGGAACAACATCCCCGGTGTACGCAACTTCCGGTGGGCCACGCTGCCGGAGCCTTTGATCCTGTCTGCGGGTACTAACACCCTCGATATCGCTTTCCGGGAGGGGAAAACCCGGTTGGACAAGGTCTACCTCGCCCAGGACCCAATCGCCCCCACGCGATTCGGCGAGCCGGCCACGAACTGCTCCGAGCTGGCGCCGCAGCCCCCCACGGCGATCGCCTTCGCTTCGGTGACCCGCGGCGTGGCCCCGCTGACCGTCCGGCTCGATGGCAGCCGCAGTTTTGACTACGACGGCACCATCGCCACCTACGTTTGGAGCTGGCCGGGCGGCGGCGCTACGGGCCCCACCCCGACGGTGGACTTCACGGCCGGCCACTACGCCGTCACGCTGACGGTTACCGATCTGGACGGCTATACGAATGCCGCTACCCTTGACCTTCTGGTCACCGAACCGGAGGACATCCCCTCCGCCCCACCCTTTGCCTTCGAGGCGGAGTGCGGGGCCCGCGATCCCGGCTGGCGGGTCCAGGCCGACGGGGCCGCGAGCGGGGGGACCTTCACGACCTTCACGGACCGTATTACCGGCACCGCGGCCCCGACCGAAGCGGAAGCCTACCGGAACCTGTATTTTGATTTCGCGACCGCCCGGGCCGATACTTTTTACCTCTTCCTGCGCCTCGACGCCCCGGACGTCGGACGAAACTCCTTCTGGGTGAGCGTAGACGACGGAGCCTGGATCCGGGTATGGCGGGAGGCCGACGGTCGGGCGTTGCTCACCAACGGTTTCGAGTGGCGGGGTGTCCTGGATGCTGCCGCCCGGCCATACGCCTTCCCGCTGGCGGCCGGGCGGCACACCGTTACTGTAGCCCCCCGGGAGCCGGGGACCCGGCTCGATAAGCTGATTGTATCGCCGACGGTGGAGCTCCCCGCCGGTTTCGGACCGGCGGCAGCGGGCTGTCCGGAGCATTCCGAAGCCGCAGTCGCCCGCCCGCTCATCCCGTCTACCCCGCTGCCGGCTTCCACCGTGGCGGGGAGCCTGGACTACTTCCCGAACCCCGCCGCGGACCAGCTCACCGTCCGGCTGAACGACGCCTACCGCGGTGAGGTGACCCTTACGCTGCGCGACGCCCTCGGCCGGCCGCTCCGGCAGTACCGCTACCCGAAGGCGGGAACGGTGCTGCGTACGGAGGTACCGGTCATCGATCTTGCTCCCGGATTGTACTACCTGGAAGTGGGCGAAGGAGAGACGCTGCAAACGCGGCGCTTCGTGAAGGGGTAGCGGAGTTGCCGGAAGCCCTACCCGAGCGCGTGCCCCTTCAGAAATCGGGTACAAGCCTCGCGGACCATTTCCGGCGCGTTGTCGATGGCGCCAGGTTTAGCGGCATTTTATTCTTCTCCCAGAGCGGTAAGAACTTTAAGGATCAGGCTACTATTCAATCGAAAGCCGTTGTGCTGAATCCTTTCAATTAGTGGCTTAATTGCTTCGAGGTGGCCATTTCTCTTCGCAGCGATTAATACACCTAACAGTCCTACAATTTTCACCCCTTTCTTTTCGGCAATTGCTCGGCCTTTGTATTCATCGATGACCAAATAGTCAGCATTTAGTTCTATCGCCAATGCTATAGCCTCGGATTCACCTAAGTCCAGTTCCTCTAAGAGTTCTGTAATCAGGGTCTGATCCTTCGGATATTCTGTTCGTATCCAGTCAGACTGTTCTATCGCCCCCTGTTGACCTTCGATCCGGTAAAGTTCTCGCCTGACCGCAGGAGGAATTATAATCGTGCCGTAAAGGGACCGCAATACATCGAGGCGATCAATTTGATGCAGGTTGGTGATGGTCGAAGTGTCACTTACAACGATCATAGTGTGATCCCTAGATTCTTCAAATCCGTATCTAGGTCCTGTTCTGAATATTTAATATCAATCTCCCTTTCAGCCAGGGCTTTTTGAAATTGCAGATAGTTTAATCCACTTAGTTCACTGGCTTTTCCAAAGCTTAGCCGTCCCTTATCGTACATGTAACAGGCTAGATCCGTTAGCAGATCCTCACCCGACAGCTGTGCCTTTTGTAGCACTGCATCTGGTATGATTAAGGCCATAGTCCAAGCTTTAGAATGAAAACGCAAAAATCCCTACCGAGGGTTGCCTGTCTTCACAATCTCACAGGCTTGGGGTATACTGAAGAATCAGACCCATCGGGATTAGGGTAAGCGCGTCGACCATTTGGCGAAACCTCATAGCGTAGGGCGGATTCCGCCCGGTCGACCAAGTCCTGGCTGTCAAATTTGCGAAGCAGGCGCCGGGCGTGTAGCTCTATAGCATGAAGAACGGTGGGCGGAACGGGATTAGTTCCCGGCGCAACCCCCCGCGGCTTTCGACTGTATATCCTACCGCTATCCGATCCGTACTACCCAAACCCAAAGAAACCATGCTCGACGTTCAATCTCCCGTCTGCAAATCCCACCACCGGGCCATGCGTGACACCCTCGACGTGATCAGCGGCAAGTGGAAACTCCTGATCCTCTCGGCCCTGAAGGAGCGCACCGTGCGCTTCAATGAGTTGACCCGCGAACTCGAGATCTCCCCCCGCATCCTGAGCCGCGAGCTGAAGGATCTGGAGCGGAACAAACTGGTGAAGCGCACGGTACGCAAGACGCGCCCGGTAACGGTGGAGTACGAGCGGACGGCCCACGCCGCTACGCTGGACCCCCTAATCGAGGCCGTATACGAATGGGGCTACCTGCACTACGAGCGGGTAGCCGGCACGAAGCGGCCGCACGACCCGACGGAGGCGGAGTAGTTACATCCGTGTAAGCGGTTACAGAGGTGTAACCCATTGCGCCGCCGGGGGGCGGTACGGGTTGGTTGGGTTGTGTAGGCTCGCGGGCGTTTTGCCCGCCGGGCGCACCCCAAACAACCGAACCATGAAAATCCTACAGATTATTTCCAGTCCCCGTGGGGAAGCTTCCTACAGCACCCAGCTCGCCGATGCGATCGTGGACAAGCTGACCGCCGCCGAAGCCGGCAGCAAGGTGGTCGTCCGCGACCTGACCGCGCCGCCCTTCCCCCACCTGGAGGAGGTCCACCTGCAGTCGTTCTTCACCCCCGAGAAGGACCACTCCCCCGAGCAGCGCGAAGCCGTCCGCCACTCCAACGAGGCCATCGCCGAACTGAAGGACGCGGACACCATCGTGATCGCCGCGCCGCTGTACAACTTCGGCGTCTCGTCGGTACTGAAGTCGTGGATCGACCACATCGCCCGTGCGGGCGTCACCTTCCGCTATACGGAGTCCGGCCCCGAGGGGCTCGTAAAAGGCAAGAAAGTATATATCGCCCTGGCTTCCGGCGGCGTGTACTCCTCCGGCCCGGCGGCGGCTTACGATTTCGTGGCGCCTTACCTGAAGGCTGTCCTTGGTTTTCTGGGGATGACGGACGTGGAGGTACACCGCGTAGAGGGCACTTCCCTGCCGGACCTGAAGGACCACGCCCTGGAGAAGGCAATTGCCGGCGTGGACGTAACCGGAGTGACCGTATAATCGGCCCAGCCGCCCCTCAGCCTTCGTTCCGGAGTAGGGTACTAATTTATGAGCGGCGGCGCGCAGGTCCACTGAGTCGCACGCTGGTCCGCCGAGCGATAGCTCGTCTGCCCAGCGTGCCCAGTGCCCGTACTCTCTACAGCCCGGCCGGAAAGCTGGCACCTTATCGTTCAGAGGGCCAGCGTACCCCATACAACCGGATGATCGCTAAGGGTCACGGGGTCGTCGATCGAATACCGGAGCTGCAGATCGGGGGAGTGTAGGAGGTGCTGCACGCTACGATCCTCCCGTTCGGTAGGCCACGCTAGCCCGGTTGCCACGGCGAGTTCCCGGACCCGCTTGGCGCCAACCCGGTTGTACGACCCCGTGCCGCGGAAGTTGAAGTCGCCGGCCAAGAGGAAGTCGGACCCCGCCAGTTGCCGGATAACAGCACATTGCTCCTGCACGCGATCGCGGTAGGTTTTATCGGACCAAGTCGCCCAGCGGTCCTTGATAGTGAATACGCAGCCGTAGACCCGAAGCCCATCGACTTCGGCGGCTACTTCGTTGATATCATGTATCTCCGGCAACTTGCGCAGCTCCCCCTTAGCGTATATACCGACCTGGTGGTACCGGTTAGGCGGGTCCATATTCCTCCCCCGCCGCAGGTAGGGCGACTCCTCACTGAAGACGGCGGTGTAGCCAGGAAGGTGTAGGGCGGCGTTGGCTTCGGTTAGGATTAGCACATCAGCGTCGAGATGTAGTAGGTAGTCTCGGATGGAATCGAACCGTTTAGTGTTTTGAATGGGGTGGTCCAGGTTCCAGGTGGTTACCCGCATGGGGAAATTGGTAAAGTGAATGGTTTCCAATACATTTAGCGCTCAGGCACATGGCCGCTTTTGCGGTGACTTACTCCCTAAAAACCTATCTGCAATGTCTAAAGCAGCTTCCATTTTACCTATTCCGGTCAAGCGGGAATCATTTGACGCCATTTTAGCCGGCACGAAGAAAGAAGAATACCGCGCCTTTTCCCCCTTTTGGATTTCCCGCCTGGCCACTGTGAACGATCAAGGCGAGATCGAGAGCTTGCGGGAATACGACATTGTCCGCTTCCGGCATGGATCCAGTTCGAATTCCCGCATCATGGATGTCGAATTTAAGAAGATCGTGATTGAGGAATACACGGATGAGCCGGAGGATAGCGAGGAGCGTTACGGCTTTGCTATTATCCTCGGTGAGGTGCTGCAGACGGAGAATGTGTAGGCGGGCTATACTGGTACTGTAGCTACCTTGGTGGTCCTGAGCTCTTCAAAATTTATCCGTGGCCGAATCCATATTCCTGCTCGACGAAGACAGCACCCTCCGCGAACTGACCGAAGTAAGTCTACGGCGGTGGATGATGGTAAACGCGAACTAGGTATCCTGTGCAGTCAATACAGCGCTAGTAAACAATCTACTACCTTAAAGCGAAATTTTGTTTTAACCTCAACAAATGACTGTATCACCTTCTCTCACGCAGAAATACAACGTTAATCAGCAACCCATCGAGAACATACTGGCTTGGGTTCGGTCAGGGGAAATTGCCATCCCAGAAATCCAAAGACCGTTTGTGTGGGACAGGTCCGGTGTCCGCAATTTGATGGATAGCTTATTTAACGGCTATCCGATTGGATACATCATTGTGTGGAAAAATCCGGATGTCCGGCTGAAAGATGGTAGTCTTTCGTCGGGAAAAAAGATCCTGATCGACGGACAGCAACGCGTCACGGCCCTACGAGCCGCCATCAATGGTGAATACGTCGTTAACAAATCCTATAAGCGGATTCGCATCAAAATTGCTTTCAATCCCCAGGAAGGAAAATTTGAAGTGCAAACACCCGTAATCCGCAAAGACAAAGTTTGGATTCCGGATATTTCAGAACTCTTCGTCGGCAACGGCAATGCTTTTACCGCGATCAGTAGCTACCTCACCAGCAATCCTGAAGCCAATCAGCAGGCGGTCATTCAGACCATCACGGCGCTTTACGACCTGATGAAAAAGCCAGTGGGGGTAATTGAGCTAGCGCCTGACCTGGATATCGAAACGGTTACAGAAATTTTTATCCGGATTAACTCAAAGGGAGTGGAGTTGAGCCAGGCGGATTTCGCTATGTCCAAGATCGCCGCAAACGAAACGTACGGCGGACAAGACTTGCGCAAGGCCATTGATTACTTCAGCCATCTTGCGGTAGCACCGGAATACTACGAGTATGTCCGGGATAATGACAAAGAATTTGCGAAGACCGATTATTTCGCCAAAATGAGCTGGCTCAAAGATGAGAAGGATGACCTCTACGATCCTTCCTATACCGATATGCTGCGGGTCTCATTCGGTTCCGAATTTAATCGGGGAAAACTGGCCGACCTGGTAAGCCTGCTAAGCGGACGCAATTTCGAGACCCGGACCTTCGAAGAGGAAATCGCCGAGCGCTCGTTTGACAAGCTGAAGGATGGGGTGATGAAGTTCATGAACGAAACGAACTTCAAGCGTTTTCTCATGATCATTCGATCGGCCGGGTTCATCGATCCGGCGATGATCCGCTCCAGCAACGCCGTCAATTTTGCCTATCTCGTGTACCTCACGCTGCGGACGAACGGTACGGAAGCGGCCAAAATTGAATCTTACGTACGCAGGTGGTTTGTCCTAACCATCCTTACCGGACGTGCGGTAGGATCTTTTGAATCCCAATTTGACTACGACTTGAAGCGGATGGCCGGAGTAGACTTCGGTGAATACCTGCAGTCTATAGAAAGTGCTACTCTGACTGAGGGATACTGGGAAGTAGCACTTCCGGAGCAGCATATGGACAGTTCCGTTCGCTCTAGCCCTTACTTTCAGGTGTTTCTCGCCAGTCAGGTCAAGGCCAGGGATAAAGGCTTCCTTTCCCGTGACATCACCGTGGCCGATCTAATCATGCACCGAGGAGATATCCACCATCTCTTTCCCCGAAAGTATTTGGCGAATGAAGGCCTCAAGCGAGGTCAGTACAATCAAATCGCCAACTACGTCTACATGCAGCAGGAGATCAACATTCAAATTGGAGCGCAGTCCCCAGAAGTCTACTTCCGCCGAATTTTGGATCAGATCGACGGTGGAACTATTGGATACGGTGCCATAAATAATCGGCAAGAATTGATTGAAAATCTACGCCAAAACTGTATTCCGGAGTCCATTTTCGACCTTACTATTGATCAGTACCAGGACTTTCTAGTGGAGCGAAGAAAATTGATGTCCGAAAAAATTCATGAGTACTACAAAATGCTTTAGCAATACGGCAGTGTACGCCCATCTTCCGTACAGCAGCCGCACCGAGCACGCACAAACAGCACCTCGAGATTTCCGACATGTTGGGCGTCTTCGCGTCTCCAAAATCGTAGTAGTTATGCCGAACGATCCACTCATAGATCTCACCACCACCTCATAATTTCCCTTCCAGGTCCTCCAGGGCCTTCAGTATGGCTTGCTTTATAATCATGCGATAACAATCCGGCGTTTCCGGCAATCGATCTAGTCGTCGTAAAACTGCTCGAGCAATTGCTGCAGGCGCGATTGAATACGACTCAGTATGGTCGACCTGTTCAGGATACGTGGGGGTACCAGCATGATGTCCTGTACGTCGGCCTGGGAAGCGGTCCGGCCGGTGTACACCGCGGAATTAATGAGTTGCTGAAGCCCACGCTCTTCAAGATTCTCCTCCTGCGCCAAAGCGACGATTGCCCGCTGCTTTTCCCCGCTCATGTAGTTCTCGAATTCCTGCTCCATGTCCGCGTCCTTGCGCACTTTGGGTAGCTCTCGATCGATGAATTTCTCAATGAGTTCGCGTTTGCTGCGCAGTTGCACCTCGTTCGATAAGCGGTTGTCGATCTCCTGGCGCGCGGCTTGGCGCTCTTCGGGCTTCGTAGCCGTGTGTAAGGTCGCCAGTAGACGTATGATGTAGCTGACGTTGATCTGGTCCCGGTGTATCAGCTCGACCTCAAAGTCCACGTCGTTCAGAATGCTCACCTTCTCGACGCTGTGGTCGCTTCGGACCTTATCGCGGATATCGAGATACTTGCTTTTAAAGTCCTCAAAGGTCTGGCTGTCTATGGCTACTTCATCCTCGGTGTAGTTGGAGAATCCTGAAAGGACGTTGTCGATCCGAATAAGTTTTCGGAAGGCCTGCACAAATGCCAGCTGCTCCTCCTCCGAATACAGCCGATCGACCGCCTCCGGATTTGGCGCAATGGCCAGCAGTTCGTTAAGGGCTTCGTCAAAGCGCTCTATGTATACCTCGTACGGCTCTACCAGGATTTCCTCCTTCGCTTCCGGATTGGAAAATAGCGCAATGGCTTCGTCGGTTGCCCCCTTCAGGTTTCGGAAACTGACGATGTTGCCCTGACTTTTTACTTCCCCGATGATCCGGTTCGTACGGCTGAAAGCCTGCACCAGCCCGTGGTAGCGCAGGTTTTTATCCACATACAGGGTATTCACCAATTTGGCGTCGAATCCGGTAAGGAACATATTTACTACTAGCAGAATATCCACCCGGTCCCTATCCAGCGCATTGTCGCGCTCGCGGTCCTTAATCCGCCTCCCGATGTCTTTATAGTAGCTGTAGAACTTGGCACTATCGCGGGTGGTGAAGGCCGTGCCGTACTGCTCGTTGTAGTGGCCGATATATTCTTCTAACCGGTCGCGGGTGTGGGAGTCGGCCGGTCCGTCGTCGTCAAAATCCGGCTCCCCGATCATGCCGTCGGCCGCCTTATCCGGTTCGTTCGCGCGGTAGCTAAAGATCGTGGCGATTCGCAACCCGGCAGTGTCCCGTTCGCGGAACAGGTCGTAGTAGCGAATCAGGTTATCTACGCTGCTTACCGCGAAAATTGCGGTGAATTTCCGGTCGTGCGTTTTACGGCCGTGGTTGGCGATGATCCAGTCGACGATTTTCTTAAGCCGCCGCTCATCGTCTAGCAATTCGCGGGTATCGATGGCCTCAACGTCGATATCCAGGCTCACGTCGTTACCATTCTCCTTGTTCCGATAGCGGCCTACGTACTCAATGCTAAACTTGAGTACGTTCTCATCTTTGATCGCATTGGTGATGACGTACTTGTGCAGACACTTCTCGAAGAGTGTCACCGTGGTCTGCTTGCCACCGGGTCCCGAGTAAGCATTCTCGGCGAAGATCGGCGTACCGGTGAAGCCAAAGAGCTGCGCCCCACGGAAGAAGTCCACGATCCGCCGATGGGTATCGCCGAACTGGCTGCGGTGGCACTCGTCGAAAATAAAGATAACCCGCTTGTCGCGCAGGTGAGTCATGCGTTGTTCGTACCGCCGCCCCGAAATCGCCGTATTGAGTTTCTGGATGGTCGTGACGATCAGATCCGTATCGTCGGCGAATTGCCGCACCAGCGTCGAGGTGTTTTCGGTACCGTCCACGCTGCCCTTGCTGAACTCGTTGAATTCTCGCGTCGTCTGGTAATCGAGGTCTTTTCGGTCGACTACGAAAACGACCTTGTCTACCTCCGGTAGCTTTTTAAGCACCTGCGCTGCCTTGAAGCTGGTCAGCGTTTTACCCGATCCGGTAGTATGCCAGATGTAGCCGTTTTTGCGGCTGTTCTTCACCCGGTCGATGATGGCCTCCACGGCATAGTACTGATACGGGCGTAACACCATCAGTACCTTATGCGTATTGTGCTGCACGATGTACTTACAGATCATTTTGGACAGGTGGCACTTCTCCAGAAAGGCCTCCGCGAAGTCTTCCAGCCGCGTGATCAGCTTGTTGTCCGCATCGGTCCAGTAGAACGTCTGTTTGAATTCCTGCCGGCGGTTGTTGGCGTAGTACTTGGTATTGACTCCGTTGCTGATCACGAAGATTTGCACGTACTGGAACAGCCCCCGTGCCGCCCGAAAGCTATGTTTTTGGTAGCGGTTGATTTGGTTGAAGGCCTCCTTCATCTCCATCCCCCGCCGCTTCAGTTCGATCTGGACAAGGGGCAGCCCGTTGATCAGCAGGGTAACGTCGTATCGATTCGCGTACCTACCCTCCTGGCTGATCTGATTCGTTACCTGGTATTCATTCTGGCACCAGTGCTCGGTGTTCAGAAACTGTAGGTAGGCTACCGTGCCGTCGTCGCGATCCAGTTGCATGTGGTCGCGTAGGGTCCGGGAACGGTCGAATACGTTTCCCTTGTCCAGGTGATTGAGAACCCGCAGAAATTCTCGCTCGGAAAGCACCAAGTCATTGTGCTTTTCCAACTGTTGTTTCAGGTTCGCGAACAGCGCCGCTTCGTCCGGTAGGTAAACTTTGGCGTAACCCAGCGTTGACAATTGCTGAACTAAAAGCTCCTCTAAAACGGCCTCTGGCTGAGTGGTGGTGTTGGAAGGTGGGGGCATAATTCTTGGGCGCCGGAGCGCGGGAGAAAAGTCTTAACAGTTCTTAAAAGATCATTACAAAGTTCTAATCTTCAGTGGATTAAATGTATAAATTAGGGGTGCTTCAGTCTAACTTTGGTCTAATTTGCGTCTAAGCGTTTCCATCTAGCCGACTTGGACCTGCCCTGAGGATAACATAATCGTTTCGTTTGTACATGGATAGAGCAATCCTGTACCTATTTCAATCCCAAGCTCGCACAGGTTGACGGTTGTTACTGACACGTCAGCAAATATAGAAATTCGAGCGGGGCCGTTCGACGAAACTGTTCGGTGCCGGGTCGATCCGCTGGCACGCCAAATTTGGCGCCATCGGTAAATCCGTAGGGGGTTTAAGTCGAAGTATCCGTCTGCTCCCAACTCACGTCCGTCCCGTTTCCCCCTACATTGCGTACCCAGTTGAGAGCCCGGTGCCGTTCCAGGCTTACTCCCCGGTCGATGTTCGTTTTGTCGGCCTCACCGTTGAAAAGTAGATCCCGGAAATACGCCGTAACTTTTTCATTCAAAAGATTTTCCTCGTATATCTCGCCCTTATCCCGCAGGCGGAGCGTTTGCAAGAAGGAGGGTGGACAGCCTCCTACGGCGGGTACCCGCTCGCGGAACGTCTCTATCGCGTCGGCACCGTCGGCGTCCAGGGGCGGCAGATCGTCTAGCAAGCCTACACACCAGGCCAGCACGATCGCGCCTTCAATGCACCAGGAAATTTCGGCTTGTACTTCTTCCCCGGGATTCTCATCCGCGAGATATTCGCGTTCCCATGCGGACAAGTCCTTCCAGAGTTCGCTGATTCGAACCCGGTCTTCCACCCAGGACCGGTCTTCCGGCGCGAAACTGATCCACGACAAAGCGTAAAGGATTAGCATGCGGCGACCGATTTCCTGCGGCGACTTGAACTTCACGCCCTCGTAATTGAGATACCGTAGGTCCCGAAAGCGGGAGTCGCGGATGCCATGACCAATCAATCGCTTTTCCAGACGCTTCTTGCGGGCGGTAAGAATGGGATCACCCTGCTGCTCGAGCGCGGCAACGAGCTCCGGGGTCTTATACCACTCCGCGTGGGGCGATTTTGTACCGCACCCTAGGCATTGGGTAGTTTCCCACTGCTTGTTGCAGGCGGGACAGCGGCCACTGGTGTCGAAGGTATTCCATACAAACCTACACGAACACTGCCACCGCGAAGACTTGACCGGCTCCCACGCACAGGTGGTGCATTGGATAATTAACCCGTCGTTCCTGTTACCGGAGAGGAGATTGCGTAGCCAGCCCATCAGTCAAATATATTTCTGCTGTTTGACGCCCTTGTCGAACTCAATCAAGGCATCGAGCTTACCTTTCAATAACTGCTTTCTCTTAGCGAATGCATCCATTGTAGCAACTATGGTTCTCATTACTTCTGTTGGAGGTGACGGAATCAAAAATTGCTCAAAGTCTGTGCGGCTTACAAACGGCAGCATCGAGCCTTGTTTGTGAGTATGGTAAAATTTTGCGCTATTAAAGGTTAATACGTATTGATAAAATTTGGATAATATCTCATCCTTGAATAAAACTACCATGCCCTGATTGGCACACTTCTCGTGACCTTCGTATACAGACCATCCATTTCTATCCTGGTTAATCGTAAGTGAATACTTATTATGTTGAAGGTCAACCTTAGTACAACGGACAATCTTTCCAACTCTATATAATGGTGACCTTTTAGACTTCAAAAGGTATTCCACTGAAAGCTTTTGCCAAACCCCTAATTCAAATTGATCTTCTAGCTTTAGTTGGCGTGATAGATAGGTCAGCCTTTGTGTCAAACTCGCATTTAGGCCTTCAATTTGTTTTTCAAAACGTGTGCCTACAAAATCTCCCAATTTTTGAAAAAGCCGTTTAATATCATTTCGGTGCCCTCTGAAAACGTATTGATTAGACCTGATAAATCGTCGAAGGTCGTTGTAAGCGTGATACTGTAGCAATTCAATAGACCCATCTTCGTCCGTCAGAATAAAATGTACTGCCTTATTTCTCAGTTGACTGATCAGGTCAAAGTTGGCCCCGCATTTTGGCACCTCAATTTTGAGTTCATCTTGTAAGCATTTAATACAGTCACTCGGTTTGATGGAATAAAAATCTCCGCTTGCAAAACCACTTTCTGTGACTTGCATCCGCTTTTTCCTATGGACTATTAGTCTCCAGTCTTCGTGTACTATGCGTGCTTTAAGTATAACTTCTATACCAGCAGCAAAATGCAGAACTGAGTACTTATAACGACGAGCGGCAAAATCGTCTATTGACTGATCAATAAAGTTTATGCCACTCTCGTACAATTGCTGGCTGACGGCTTTCATCACACAAACATCTGCTGCAACAACCCCCGCTTAAACGCCTCACCCCCCGCCAGCTGCCGCTCCACTAACGCGATACGATTGTCGAGAGAACGAAGGAATGTAGCTATACGACCTTGCTCTTGAAAAGGAGGAAGATAAAGATTGATATCCTTGAAGAATTCTACAACGCTCACGTTTAAGAGACCGTGATTTCTTGCGCCTTCTTGAGCAATCTTGCTTATTTCGTGGTTAAGACCACCAGCTTCAAAATACTGCTCCATAAATTCTGGCAGTACCTGATCATCGGCGATCTTAAAGCAAATGTAAAGGGTTGATAAAACACCTTGGTCGTACTCGTTTAGCCTTTTTATAGCGCCGTAAGGGTAACCTTTTGAATAACTTTTATTGTAGGCAAACTCGCCGCGCTTTAAAAGATAATATCCGGTGACGTTATTTGCTGCAACTGACTTATTAAAGTAGTCTTGTTGATTTACCAGTCCTTGTTGTGCTGAAATGGTTAGTATATTTTGATTGTTGTCTTTGTTTTTGCGCTTCACACGCTCAAATACCTTGCCAAACTTTACAGTGCGAAGAGGTATAGAGGATTCACTATTGTTGCCATCCTTTTTTGCGTCTCCCCCAAACACCCGCTGCATCACCCCCCGCTTATACGCCTCCAGCAACTCCCGCTTGCGCCGCAGCGCCCGCAGCCGCCCGTCCACCGCGGTGAGGAAGGCGGCTATTTTTTGTTGCTCGGGGAGGGTGGGAACTGCGACCTTAAGTGAACGAACTCCTTGAAAATTCAGTCCTTCACGCCCACTTCCAGCTTGGTTTCGAAACAGCTTTTTCTGTCCGTTAAACGAAGAGAGGTATGCCTGATAAAACTCGTTTGAGTAATTGCTCCTTAGTCGAATAATACAAACGTGCTGATTCACATTGCCTTCTTTGAAATATTGGGGAACGACACAACTGCGTCCAAGTGATGCTCCCGTAATATTTAGTAGAATATCACCCGGTTTCACAGTACTTCCCCTCATCGCTTCGTGTGTGGCTTCTGTTATGAAGGCAACATCACCTGTATCAAGGCAGTCATTATTCACATTCTGACTCCGAATAAATATTACACCTGAGTTAACGTAGACGGAAGATCCGCCTTTTGGTGTGCTACCACTACCGACTTTAATGGTTGCTTTTCCTAGCTTTTCGGTTATCCACTTCCCTGAAAACCTTTTAAACCGAAGCGAAGGCACTAAATCCTGTTTCATTGCTTTTACTTAAAATTCACGGCACATGCGACCGCGCAAAAAAAATAAAGGTTGGTATATTCTAGAAGGGCGGATCGATTCCCAACTCCCGGCAAAAGCCCGCGATGACTTTCTCATTTTCGCCCAGTTCTCGGTCAAGCTCGCGCAGCTCGGCACTCACCGCGGCCAGGTCCACGGGTTCTTCCTCCTCGAAGGTGTCGACGTAGCGGGGAATGTTGAGGTTGTAGTCATTCTCGGCTACCTCGGTAAGGGGGGCTACGTGGCTGTACTTCTCTTGGGTAGTCCGTTCGCGGTAGGTGGTCACGATGCGGTCGATATCCTCCGGGCGGAGCTTGTTCTGGTTCTTGGCCTTGTCGTAGTGCTCGCTGGCATCGATGAAGATGATGTCGTCGGGTTGCTCGCGGCACTTTTTGAAGACCAGGATGCAGGTGGGGATGCTGGTGCCGTAGAAGATATTGGCGGGCAGGCCGATGACGGCGTCGAGGTAGTTGCGCTCTGCGATCAGAAAACGACGTATGTGCGCCTCCGCGCCACCACGGAAGAGGGCCCCGTGGGGTAGTACCACCGCCATCTGTCCGTTCTCGGCCAGCTGGTGGATCATGTGCTGCACAAAAGCGAAGTCGGCCTTACTCTTCGGGGCCAGGCGACCGTAGGGGCTGAAGCGGTCATCCCCGTTGAAGAGGTCGTTGGCGCTCCACTTAGCGGAGAAGGGCGGATTAGCCACCACCGCCTCGAAGCGCTCGTCGACGTGCTGGGGGCGTTCCAGCGTATCCTCGTTGCGGATGTCGAAGCGGTCGTACTTCACCTGGTGCATAATCATGTTCATGCGGGCCAGGTTGTAGGTGGTACGGTTCTGTTCCTGTCCGTAAAAGTGACCGACGTCTTCAACCTCCTTCCGCACCCGCAGTAGCAGTGAGCCGGATCCACAAGTGGGATCGTAGACAGAGCGCAACCGCTGCTTTCCGGTGGTAACCAGCCGGGCCAGGACCGAACTGACTTCCTGCGGCGTATAAAATTCACCCGCCTTCTTGCCCGCCCCGCTGGCAAATTGGCCGATCAGATACTCATACGCATCACCGAGAACGTCGGCGTCGGTATCCTCCAGGGCGAAGTCGATCTTGTCGAGGTGGCTGAGCACCTTGCTCACTAGCTTGTTCTTATCCTGCTCGCTCCGCCCGAGTTTGCTGCTGGTCAGGTCGAGGTCCTCGAATAGGTTATCGAAGTCGTCCTCGCTCGCCGTACCCATCGTCGAGCTCTCGATGTTTCGCAGAATCGCGGTGAGGTCTTCGAGAATGAAATCGGTACGCTGCGCGATGTTGTGGAAGAGTTCGTCGGGGCGCAGGAAGTAGCCTAGTTCGTCTAGGCAGGCTTCCCGGATGGCTTCCAGGTAGTCACCGTACTGTGGATTGCTTTCGTCCAGCCCGTCGTAGAGAAAGCCGTCCGCCTCCTGCAGCAGCTTGTCGTTGACGAAGTTCTCCAGCTGTTCAGACAGGAACTTGTAGAAGATGAAGCCGAGGATGTAGTCGCGGAAGTCGTCCGCGTTCATTTTGCCGCGCAGGGTATTGG
Source organism: Neolewinella xylanilytica (assembly GCF_002934605.1). Taxonomy (GTDB): domain Bacteria; phylum Bacteroidota; class Bacteroidia; order Chitinophagales; family Saprospiraceae; genus Neolewinella; species Neolewinella xylanilytica. Next base: position 1,647,522 of record NZ_PTJC01000005.1, on the reverse strand, counting down.
CAATGTTCCAGAGTTGGGCTTCTAGCTGGGCTTTGTGTTGGTCGGACATGGACGGAGTGTGGCAAATTTAGGGTCAAGAGATGAAGACCAGGAAAAACAGATCGGACGGCAATATAGGGCGGCGGGGCGCAGGTGCATCATTATACGAAAAGCGTGAGAAGGGTTACTTTTCTGATCTCACTGGGATAAGTAGACGAGCGTGTGAAATACGTGCCGCCCCTTAACCTATCCTGCATCGATTTTTAAACCTCACTGATCTATGTCTAAGACACGCTTGTATTCATTTTTCTTAATGAGCGTTGTGACAACCTGCGTCTGGGGGCAGACTATGGCACCGCTACAAGAACTTCGTAAGGGCTATCAGATATCTAGCCTAGATGCGGTTGGCAATCAGTTATACTTCGTGTCGGAGAAATGTGATCTATTTTTTTCTTACGATCTAATTTGGAAACAATTGAGCACCTACCCCCTAGACCATCCGGAAAAGCAAGCGGAAGTGGAAGGCGTGGCGGTTTACGGTTCTACTTTGTTCTACGTGACCGAATCGAGCGCTGACGGCAACCAGAGCAAAGTTTGGGTAAAGCAGATCGGCTCAAAGGACGTCGCCATTGAACTTTCTCTGCCGGACGATCCTGATTTGACGAACGATGGTAGTCAAAACCTGGGGCTGGAAGGCATCGAAGTGTCCAGTAGTGGAAAACTATTATACTTAGTTCGGGAGCGTAATGGTGAGGGAAATGCCGAGCTGTACGTGTACAACATCAACTACGAAGGCGATACACTTTCGCTTTCCCCGATTGACGGCGTAACTAATCCATATACCATACAATTAGGAGCCGGGGAAAGAATTACAGGTTTAGACCTGCCGGGGGAGGAAAACATCCTTTACCTATTGCATACCAAAAAGGGAGTAACCTACCACGCTGACAAACTTCCCCTGGACGATAAGGGCTTGCCTCTGGACATTAAGATTGCGGCAGCAGCGCTGGAGTCCATCGATTTCACTAAATCCACGAATGCGTTGCCCCCTTCCGTGAGCAGTAATCTTGAAGGAATTGCTTCTACCTCCGGCCAGCAGCTTTACTTGACCAGCGATAACGTCCAGGGAACAGGTAACTGTAGTCAGTTGAGTACGTCTCGCACATTACTAGCCCTAGCTAAAACTGATGGAACTCTCTTGGACCTGACCAATCCGGGCAGATTGCCAGAATCTACTGCCTGTGATTTACTCTTCCCGGATCCTTTACCCGGTGCCTTGTCCCTCAGTACCACCCCAGTTAAAAGAGACACCTGCTGTTCTAGGGGAGACAAAAACAAGGAAATTAACCATAGTAACTTCCCCCGAGTGCATTTTGACTTTACATGTTTGTGTACAATTACTATCCCCAAGGATATAAAGCGGGGCGAATTTTACCAGGTCGTCATCGATAATGTGAACCTGAACGCTTACGACATCGTCCTAAATGCTACCGATACGGTACGTAGTCGGGCACTCCAGTTTCCCGGTTTCGGCGCCTTGGATCCCACTAAATTGGCGGGATTGATTACCGCCTTGCCTGGAATTGAAATTTTAATTCCCACGGTATCCGATGGAAGTGGGAACAATAACAAAGGACGACAACCATTATTAGGCAGCCAAACACAGTCATCGAATAAGATCAATGAAATAAATCGATTAGTAGAGTCACTTGGCGACTACGATAGGCGATTCCGCACCTACCTGACCCGACTAACTCAACTCAACCAAAAGCTATTGGCGCTGGAATCGCGCTACCGTCTCTACATGACCACCAATCAAACGTCCCTCAACGGCGCCGGCGGGACATTGGACCTGGAACAGGAATTTCATCAGTTTCTTACCGTGAGCGTCCAGCTCTCCCGTCTCAAATGTCAGGTAGATGAAGAACTAGGCAAACTGAGCGGCATTTTAGCTAGCCCCACCAATGTGGAGCTACTGGCTAACCCTCAACTGAAAGAGGTCAAAGCCTATGCCGGTGAAGTGAAAGCGGCATATAGTGGATTGTCCGACCTGATCGGCAAAGCCATTGATCGGATAAAACCCGACCGTGTGGCGGAATTGCTGCGGTCCGCCACTACGCTATCTTCTACCGGTACGTATGTATCATTACCCATCCAGATGAACGGCGAAGAGGCGAAGGTTGATATTCAGTTCCTACCTAAAGACTCCTTCTCCAACCTCCAAAAATTCGTGCTACCCACCGTGCGCTTCCCGGAAAATCCTTTTTACTGGTCGGTAGGATCTAGTATGTACTACGCTAAATTCGAGCCCGAGCGCATCGGCGTTACCGGAGTTCGGCAGAACGATACGTCGACGGTCTATACCGCGCAAGAACTCGATCCGCTGAATGGGGAGATCGGTGCCGCCCTGTTAATACGCGGTGGAAAGCGGTTTTCTTCTGACGAGCATCCGAAGCTGGCAAGTCTCGGCGCGGGTTGGCACGTAGCTGCTGGTACGGGCCTATCCCTTGGGGAGGTCGTAAGGCCACGCGGCATGCTCGGAATAGGACTCACTTTTGGCCACGACCACAGTCTGGCCGTCGATGCCGGGCTTATCGTGGGGTATTCGACTGTAGTGAGCGACGCCATTGACCTAGATCAGGATTTTAGTGAACCGCCTAATGTCCTGCAGAATAATCTACAGAGCAAAATATTCCTTAGTATTGGTTATGCTTACCGCTTTTAAGGTGTTTTGGGGTCAGGGTTGAACCTGCTCAGGAAAGTTGACAATGACTCTGCTTCAGATTTGGCTAATTGTTTAGCTGCGTTTCTTGCTCGTAGGCCTGGCGCACGGTCAAGCCCCGCAAGCTCGTATGGATGCGGTTGGTGTTGTACCAGCCTTCGATCTAGTTGAAATCTCACTCCAGGCTTGGTGGAGGCTACGGAACTCCCGGCGGTCGTTCACTCGACTTTAAGAGTTTTCTATAAGGATTCCGCCACGGCTTTGTCCCAGCAGTTGCCCCTGCGCGACTTGCTCTGGATGGCCCCGATCGCCGCCAGTTCCTCACGGAAGCGACCACAGCTGTACTGTACGCCACGGTCGGAGTGAAAGAGTAGATCCATCCTGCGGATTGCGCTTAACCACGGCCCGGCGCAGGGCAGCCACGGTGGTCGACTCCGCCGACAGATCGTCGCTGATTACCCAGCTGAAGATGCCACAGTCCGGTAGGTCTAGGATTATGGTCAGGTAGTACCAGCCGTGGTCAACCCCAAAGTAGGTGATATCTCTGACTCACTTTATGGCGAGCCGCGCTTCTGTATAGTCACAGTCCAGGCCGTTTCGTACCAGTAGCCGTAGATGGTTTTGCCGGTGGGGAAGGGCCGGTCGCTGCAGCTTAATGTAGCCAAGCAAAAGACTAAAAGGATTTGGTAGCCGCGTGGGTGGTATTGGAACCTCATTTTCGATTCGTGCTGCGTATCTGTTTGAAATGGGGTAAGTCGCGGTCGGAGACCGCATCGTACTGCCGCGGCCGGAGGCCGCATCCTACTGCGCGGTTGGAAACCGCGTCGTACGGCGCGGTCGGAGACCGCCACTACCAGCTCAGCCCCTCCCCAAACTTGAAGAGGCCATAGCCCGCTTCCTCGTCGTAGCCCGGTACGTCCGACAACTGCGCCTGCGCCGCCGCATCCGACACCGGCGTGGTGAAGGGCAGCTTGCCGCTCGGCGCGTAGGCACCGGTAAGGATATCCAGCACGGCCTCGGGAGTAGTGCCGAAGGTGGCCAGCACGGCGGGGATTTGCGGGTCGCCGTCGGTGTAGAGCTCGTCGATGGCCCAGGGGTTGCTGTAGTTGATCAGCAGGACGGTCGGCTTGTCGGCCATCAGGGCTTTGACGGCCGCTACGTCGATGCCGTTCGCGGAGAGGTTGACGTGGAGGGGGCTGCCGTCCGACTGGAACAGCGATTTGCCGCGGGGCAAAAGCCACAGCACCACCCGGTCGGCCGCGGCGGGGTCGTCGACGAATTCCACGGGCCAGTCCGCGGTAGCATCGGGGCGGTAGACCGTCACCGGATCGCCCTCGCGGCTGGGCAGGTAGGTGGCGAAGTAGACCTTTGTGCCCGCCGCCAGCGGCAGGGCCGCTTCGCCAGCTACCTCGCCATTGCGGAGCAGCACGATCGACTTCCGGTGCGCCTCCGCGGCCCGCTCCCGGAAGGCATCCTTACCGACCGTAGCGGTAGCCGCCGCCGGATCCACGTAGGGGTCCTCGAAGAGGCCGAGGCGGAATTTCTCCAGCAGCAGGCGGTAGACCGAGTCGTCCACGGCCGGTTCCAGCTCGGGGTAGGTGCGCAGGGTTTCCAGCAACAGAGTCGGGTCCGCGGTGCCGGAGAAGAGGTTGACGCCGGCCTCCAGGGCCGTTTTATAGCGCTCGGGGATGCTCAGCTCCTCCACGCCCCAGGGCATCATCTCGATCGGACCGGTATCGCTGTTGATGATGCCGTCGAAGCCGAGCCGCTCGCGCAGCACCCCCTGCAGTACCTCCCGGTTGTAGGCGTACGCCAGTTCCGGGTATTCGGTGCCCGTCGGGTAGGAGTAGTAGGGCATGATCGCCGAGGTACCGGCCTCAATGGCCGCCCGGAAGGGGATCAAATTATCTTCGAAGCGGCCGCCGGGGAAGACCATCCGCTTCCCCCAGTCGAAGTGGGGATCCTGTCCGCCCTCCGCGGCGCCGCCCCCGGGGAAGTGCTTGGTGGTCAGGGCGACGGAGCGCGGGTGAAGGGCTTCTCCCTGAAAGCCAAGGACAATCTCGCGCATCATTCGTGCCGCCAGTTCGGGGTCCTCTCCGAAGGTGCCCTCGGTCCGCTGCCAGCGGGGGTCGGTCGCCAGGTCGGCCATGTACATATAGCCCTTGCGCAGACCGACGGCCGTCCATTCCTGCCGCGCCGCGTCGGCAAATTCCCGCACCAGCTCGAAGTCGCGCATCGCCGCCAGTCCCAGCTCGCCCGGCCAAGCGGTGAAGGCGGAGGTGCCCACGTTGAGGCCCGCGGCCACGTCGACCGCGATGTGGTTACGCGGATTGGAGGCCACGATGGCCGGGATGCCCAGCCGCTGTTGCTCGCAGAGTGCCTGCAGGTTATTGGACCACTCGGCCAGGATCGCCGGCGCGGCCGTGGCCCGCAGGATGAAGTGGCGGCCGTGGAATTCCGTTACCGCCCGGGTGGTACCGGCCGAGCTCATCATCGGGGCGTCCAGCGGCTTGCGGGTGAAGATGTTCGTCTCGCTCACCTGGTCTTCCTCGTTGAAGCCGCTGGCGATCGGCTCCCCGCCCCCCGGACCGAAGCCCGCGTCGTTCTCCATCCGCGTCGTGCTGATCAGCAGGAAGCCGGCCTTTTCCTCCCGGGTCATCCGGCCCAGCAGGTCGCGGCTGCGCTCCTCGGCGCTAAGTCGCCAGTCCTCGTAGGGGTCAAGGGAATCGTTGCGGTTGAGGTCTTTGAAGGATTGCCCGTCTGCCGTCAGCAGCGGTACCGAGCGATGGCCCAGTGTTGGGGGTGTGGCGGCGGTGTCCATGGATTCCCCGGACGGTGTACGGCCGCAGGCGCTCAGCAGCAGGCCGAGGAGCAAAATGGTAAAAGGGTAAGTGTGCATGATCGACGAATCTTGGTCCCCGGCCCGAAGAGGAAGGTAGGCTTTTCTCGTTGCTTGTTGCGCTCCTCCCGCGCCCCGCCGCCCAAAAACAAAAACCCCCGCACGAAATTCGTGCGGGGGTCCTTTTGATAACGAGCGGCGCGGGCTAGCGCCCCAGCCCCATGTATCGATTACTTCGTAGTCACCGAGCCGATCGGCAGCAAGGTGATCTCACGGGCGGCGATGTTGATGCCTTCACCGTTCGTTTCGTCGTCGGAGGGGGTATCGTCACCGTCTACGTTGACGCCGGTAGCGCCTTCGGGCAGGTCGTAGCTTTCGCCCACCATGGCCGCGCCGTAACCGAGGTCACGCATGGAGCCGGCGGTGATGCGGCTGAGCGGATTTTCGCCCAGGTTCAGGAAGCCGGTCATCAGCTCGTTGTTGAGGGTAGCTTCTTTCCAGTGGCTGAACTGCGTACCGGGGCCGAAATCGTCCTCGATGGGCAGCTCGTAGGTACCGCCTTCTGCGTTCCAGAATACGTTGGCCTGCTTGCCGTCGAAGTAGGGAAGGTCTTCCGCGTTGAATTCCCGCAGGCTTCTGCCGCCGAAGTTCCACAGGGTACCGATACCGAGTACGTGGCCCATCTCGTGGATGATGACCTCTTCAAACAGGCCGAGCTCGTCGAGGAAGGCCAGGTCGGCCACGTCGAAGAACATGACACCCGACAGCGTCAGGTTATCTTCGGTGCGTACGAAGCGGGGACCGGCCTGTCCCAGGATGCCACCCTCACCGTCGATGGGCGCCAGGGCGACCTCGATGAGGATGTCGTCCACGGTGCCGTCAATGGCGGGGGGGAAGCCGGTGAAGGCCGAGGGGATGGTACCGGTAAAGGAAGGAACGTCCTTGATGATGATGCGCTCCCAGCGGGCGGCGGCGTCGTTGAAGACCTGCTCCTGCTGTTCCGTGACCGGGACGATATATTTCAGGGTGATGTTGAAGCGGCCGCGATCAACGCCGGGGGCCTGGGTCGCGCGCTTCTTCTTTCCCAGTTCTTCCATTCCGGCAACGTCGCTTGCCTGGATGGTCACCCACTCCTCGGGGTTGGGAGCGAGTTCGATGATCTGCTGGGGGAGCGCTTCCTCCTGGGGAGCGATCACCTCGTCGGTGTCTTCCGTACAGGCCGTAAACAGCACGGGGAAGAGCAGGGCGGCACAGAGTGCCCGGAAGACGGTGGTGGAAAAGGGTAAACGTTTGATAAGCATAAAGTCAGTGACTTGGGTTAGGGAAATGAGTTGGTTTTGAAAGCTTACCGAGCTCGATGAGCCACGGGGCCCACGGTCGGATGTCGAAAAGTAACCATTGTCAATTCGCTATCCTAATGGTGTTGCACCACGTAGTCAGTGATTGGGTTGTTGTGTCTTCCGGCCGCGTTTTGATCCGGTCCGGTTTTACCGCCCATCCTGGCGCTTCGCCGCAACGGTCAATTGCCGTCAGCGTGCCCGCGCCTTCCGGGTACCGGCAGCCGCTGAAGAGGATCCGGCCCGGATCCTGGCTCAGGTTCGAGCAAAAAACGGTCCTTTCCCGGCCCGCGAACGCACGATTACCCGCGCTCCGCCGCCATATTGCGGTACCGCTACATCAGATAAAAATCCTCCGGTTGCACCTTGGGCGGCAGCTCCGTCTCCCCCAGCAGCTGCCGCAGGTTGATGTCGATGGTACGGCTGATGGCCGTCATCGCGGTATCGGTGGGGAGGTTTTCGAAGGGATCCTGGAGGAGGTAGGCGGCTTTTTCCAGGTAGAAGAAGATCATGGAGAGCACCACGACGATCACGATTTCCAGCACGATGCTGAGCTGCAGGGGCACCGACAGGATCAGAAAGATCGAAAAGAGGTAGATCGCCAGGTGCAGGCCTTTGCGGTAATTGGTCGGAAAAACGGTATTCTTGATCCGCTCGCATTTCCCCATGGAGGCGGTCAGCCGCACCAGGGTCTCATCGATCTGGAGGCGACTGAAGTTGTCGAGCAACTCGGAGCCGCTGAGTTGCTTGGCGGAGGCGGTCTGCAGGCCCAGGATACCGAGGGGAACGTTTTTGTGCCGCCGTAGCCCGTCCAACTCGTCGGCGGGGAGCAGCCCGTCGAGGTCCACCATCGGCTCCTGCTCCCGCAGCGACCGGGTGAGGGCGTAACACCAGGCGATCTGGCGGTAGGCCATCTGGCGGATGACGGGATTCTCAGCCTCCAGATACAGTTGCAGCTGTAGCACCAGCGAGCGGGAGTCGTTTACGATGGCCCCCCAGATCTTGCGGGCCTCCCACCAGCGGTCGTACGACTGGCCGATCTTGAACGACAACAGGATGGAAATCGCGATACCGAGGGTGGTGGCGATGTTGATCGGGATCTCCGGAAGCCGGTACCCCAGGATCAACGGTAAGGTTTCAAAGGCCACCGCGCCGGTCAGCACGATGAAAAAGGGCACTTTGACCTTGTCGAAGATGTAGCTAAAGGGAAGAAATTTTTGGGTAATCATGGGCAGCGGGGAAGGGCGAAACGGGGAAAACCGGAAATTTTAGTCCGGGTTCAAAGTAACGGCACGCTGCGGGAACAGGGTCTCCTTCGGTGGCGGCGGACCGGGCTTCCCGGCTCCTGTTCCAAATTTTCCCCTATTTTGACCCGGCTTTTGAATGGATCGGCGCTGCGCCGGGAAAAACGTTGATACCCCGGAGTCGATCCTTCCGCACCAGACACCTATTCAGGACGGGCAATTCGTCCGCCTAACCGGAGTTCCCCAGGCTACCGATCCCCCCAGTTGATTTTTGCTTTTGCATCACCTCCTTGCCGGTGATCGTTCGTGCGCGCCCGCCTGGTTCGTGCACGTAGGGGCCGGATCATTTCATCTACAATCAACTCCGTATGCGATTCAATCTTTACCCGAAGTTCCTGCTCGATCTCATGTCCGGCTCCCGCGCTCCGGCGCCCCGCCCCACCCTGCCGTTGCTCTTGCTGGCCCTGTTGCTAAGTACCGCGGCGGCCGCGCAATCGACCAAGCTGTTCCGCCCCGCCGACTCCCCCGAGCTGGAACGGCGGGTGGGCGACCGCGATGCCGACCTCACGGCCTTCGCCCTCCTCACCCTCGACGAGACCGAAGCCCTCCGGCTGCTCGGCGACCGCCCCCCCACCCTGTCGGTAGCGCTGCCCGATCCGCGGGGACGGGGCACGCTCGACCTGGAGCTGGCGCGCTTCGAATTGCTGGGGCCGGGTTTCCAAATCGTCGAGATGCCCGCCAATGTCGTGGTTACCGACCAGCCGGAAAGCGTGTTTTACCGCGGTGAGGTTGCCGGCCGGGAAGGGTCCGTGGCCGTACTGAGCATCATCGACGGGGCGGTCACGGGACTGGTCAGCCTGCCCGGCGAATCGGGGGAACTGAACCTCGTCCGACTGGAAGACGAGGCTGCCTACCTCTTCTACGACGACCTGCAGATCGAGGATAAATTTCCCGACCTGGATTGCGAGGTCCGCGCGCCCGGGGGCGGCCAACCGCCGGTCGACAAATCCAAACCGGAGGGCGTGGTCGGTAAGGTCGACGGCTGCTTCGGCATCTACCTCGACATCGGGCAGGAGGTGTACGCCGAGCGCGGGAGCAGCAATGCCGCCGTATCCTTCCTTCTGGCAGCCTTTGCGCAGGTCGCGACCCTCTACGCTAATGAGGACATCGACCTTACCGTCAGCGGCACCACCGTGTGGACCACCCGGGAGCCCTTCTACAAAAACCTCGACCGCTACCGTGCGCACCGCGCCGCGGACAACGCGGACGGCAGCGTGGCCCACTACGTCCATCGCGGCGGCAGCGGCGGCGTGGCCTATCTAAACGTGCTGTGCAACGAAAACTACGGCTACGGCCTCTCGGGGATCGACAACAGTTACCGCGCCGTACCGAACTACTCCTGGACCGTCTTCGTGCTCGCCCACGAACTCGGCCACAATTTCGGGTCCGAGCACACCCACGATTGCGCCTGGAACGGCAACAACACCCCGCTGGACAACTGCGCCTCCATGAACGGCGGCTGCGCAACGACCGACTTTATTCCCCAGGATGGCGGAACGATCATGAGCTACTGCCACATCAAGGGCGTGGGAATCAACTTCTCCAAGGGTTTCGGAGAGCAGCCCGGTGACCGCATCCGCTCCCGCGCCGCCGCGGCCAATTGTACCGGCTACGATTGCGGGACAGGCACCGGCGGCGGAGACGATGACGATGACGTAGCGATTCTCCCCGACGGCCAGTACTACCTCACCGCCCGCCACAGCGGCAAACAACTCCGCATCGAAGCGGGACAGAAAAATAACGGCGCCAGCGTCGTGCAACACGTTTCCCGTGATCTCCGCTCCCAAAAGTGGAACCTGGTGCACCTCGGTGACGACGTGTACCGACTGATCAATGAGCACACCGGCAAGGCCCTGGAGGTGCTGGCCGGCAGCGCTGAAAACGGTGCCAACATCGTGAACTGGTCCTACGCAGGGGATAGCCATCAGCGGTGGCTGATCGAATCCGTCGGCGACGGCTATTACCACCTCCGTGCCCGCCACACGGACAAATGCGTGAACATCAGCGGAAGCTCGACGGCCAACGGGGGGAACGCGATCCAGTGGTCGTGCACCCTCGGGACGAACGACGACTTCCGCTTCGAGGCGGTAAGCGCCGCCCTGGTGACCGATGCCCCGCAGCGGATGGCGCTGTCCCTCTACCCGAATCCGACCGACGGCGCCGTGCACCTGGAACTGCGCCTGAACGCGGACCTGGAAAACGGCCTCGTCACCCTCACCGATGTCCGCGGCCGTACGCTGGAGCAATGGCCCTTCCAAGCCCTCCCCGGCACCCACGAACTGGATTTCGACCTGAGCGGCCGGCCCGCCGGTATGTACGTCGTCCGCGTCCGGGCGGGTGCGGAAAGTGTTTCCCACCGGCTGGTTAAAACGGAGTAGGCGAACCGGTAATGAGCCACAAGCGTGGAGGGGAATCGGGTAACCAAATCTTCTCCGCGCTTGTAGGCTTATTTTGCAACCCCAATGCTGACCTTTCGCCCCCGGTATTTCCTGCTGACCGTCGTCCTTTTCCTCGTGGAGGTGGCGATCGCCCTTTTCGTCCGGGACGCGTGGGTACGGCCCTACGGCGGTGACTTCCTGGTCGTGATCCTGATTTACTGCTTCCTGCGCACCTTCGTCGCCCGGCCGCCGCTTACGCTGGCGGTGGTGACGCTGGTGTTTTCCTTCGCCGTCGAATTCGCCCAGCTGTTCCGGATCGTGGAGGTACTGGGATTAAAGGGCAACCGGCTCGCGGAGACCGTGATCGGCACGGGATTCAGCCTGGGGGACCTGGTGGCCTATAGCCTGGGCGTGATCGTAGCGTATGCCCTGGACCGGCGGTACGGTGATAGGGCTGGATGACGGCCCTTGCCCCGTGGCCACGTTGAGGCAAGAGCCTTACGGATCGGCGGAAGGTATCCCGCCGAATCCGTAAGGCTATGTTGCGGCGTGAACGGCGGGCAGCCGTCTATTTGGTATTGGAAGCTACGTGGTTCGCGCTTTCCACCGCGTCCGTACTGCCGTGAAATTTCAGGGCATAGACCGAGCGGTAGGCATCGGCGTCGTTCTCCAGCCGGTCCAGATCGGCCCGGGTGGCGGGAGTAAGGTAGGGCAGCAGGGGCTGGTCGACGGCAAAGAGGCGGGGGATGGAGCGTTGAATCTTCTCGTCCCAGACTTCGTAGTGCTTATCGAAATCGCCCGGACCGATGCGTTTCCGGCAGCCGGGCTTCCCGCACATGAGATCCATCTCGATGTCGAGATTGAAGATGCCGTATTCGTCGGTGATCTGCTCTCCGGCCTTGATCGGGCGGATCGCCATTTCGAAGCCGTAGCCGGTGCTGATCGTGTTGCAGTCACAGCAGTGGTTGACGTACTTAGCGAAGTCCCAGCTAACGATGCGGTTGCCGTTTTCGTCGATGTAGGAGTACTTGTCGACTACCTCCCGCATTTCCGGACCGTGGCCGGCGTAATCCTGGGGGGTGATCACCAACTCGAGGCTGTCCTTGACATAGACGATGGTGCCTTCGGGGATATCGGCGGTGGCGAAGACGCCGTAACCGATACTGGGGTTGATGAATTGCAGACGGGTATTCGGATGAATCATGGTTGGGCCCCGGGTGATATTGCTCCGCGGCGGGTTAAAAATACCTTGTTTGTTAATAATAGGGTGAAAATTTTTCACTCCGCCCGCGGAGCTACCAGATAACTACGCTTCCAAGCCCGAGATAGGAACCCCGACGCACGGATCCCGCGCCCGCTTGCTGAAAAAAGGTGTTGTTGGTCACCACCGGATCACCCGCCCCGGCGCTCCCGCTGCGGTGCGCATAGAAGAGGGAAAACTTCGTATCCGGATTCAGGTAGAGATTGAACCCGACGTCCAGGCCGGAGTCGCTGCCAGTATACAACTCTAGTTGCTGGGCGGTGGTGACGGCTTCCCGCGTCGTCGGTCCCCGAAACCACCAGTAGCTCACCGTGGGTTGCAGGGTGCGCTCCGCCGGTAGCGGCCAGTTTCGACTGATGCGCAGGTAGCCGGTACGGGCGGCCCAGCGTTGGGTAACCGGTTCCGTTTCCAGTCGCCGGCGCAGCCAAAGGTACTCTCCGTCTACTTGCCACTGACCGTGATTGCCCACCCATTCCCATCCGTAAGCCTCGTTGGAGCTAAACAGGTCGGTCTCCCCCTGTCGGGCGGCGGTGAGGCTGACCGTCAGCCCGGTACGGTCCCCGAAGTAGTTCACGCGCCGGGTGACGGAGTAGCTTGCCGCCTCCGCGTCGCCAAACTGAAACGACACCCGACTACTCAGCAGCGGACGGTAGCGCTCCCCCACCGAATTACCGTCGTAGGCGGTAAAGGTGGGATTTTGGAGGGCCGCCTCGTAGGTCAGGTGAAAGTTACCGCCCGGGTCGTGGTACTGGCCGGCCAGCATAAGGCCGAGCGCCCGCCCCGATCCGGCGCCCGTCAACTGCCGGCGGAGGTAAAACTGCGACCAGGCCTTTTCGAAGCTGGTACTCCGCAGGGCGGGGGTGATGCTCTCCCGGCCGATGAGCGGCAGGAAATAGCCGGTGACCAGGTAAAGCCGGTCGCTCTCCCGTGTCAGTTGCCACTGCAGCCAGGCGTTCCAGATCCGGAATATGGGGGCATTGCCGTTGAGGCTGCCGGCCTGGGTGGCGGCCAGCACGTCGTGCCCCAGCAGATCGAGGGCCGTGACGATATTGAACTTTAACCGCTCGTAGGGCTGACCGCTCAGTCCGAAGCGACTGCGCCGCAACTGCACGTTCACGCGATCGTCCACCCGTCGGTAGGTCCCCGTCTCCGCATCGTACACCTGCATATTCATGCTGTAGGTGGACCAGAACTGAAGTCCGATCGAGGGTTTGATCCGGTAGTCGGCCAGGAGGCGGGTAATGCGGCTGCTGTCGGATTGCCCGAATAGGGAAAGGGTCATTAGCAGCGAGGAAAAAAGGAGAACGGCACGCCTCATCTAATCGGATTTTGGCGTTGCACCCGCGCTCCGCCGCGCAAAATTGCCACATTTTTCCCTGGAAAGCGGGGAAACCTTTGATCGGCCCTACTCCTGCATCAACCGGCCCCGCCCAGTACCTGGAGGGCGTGCCGTGTGGGCCCCAATATTAACCGTATGTTAATTTTCGCCGGGTCGTCGGTAGCCAACTCGTCGGACGAGTAGTGGTCGGACGACTACTGGTCCGACGAATACTCGCGCGACCACTACGGCCGCAGCCGCTCCAGTAGCTCCCGAAATGCCCGGGTATCGTACTGCGCCATCCCCTTCCGCGCCACCACCACCTCTCCCGAGGGGGCAATGACGTAGGTGGTAGGCAGGGTGCCGGAACTGAGGCTTTCCGGTAGTGTGCCGCGAAGGTGGTAGACCGGAAAATCGAATCCGTGGCGCTCGACGTAGTCAGTGCCTTTGGTAACATCCTCCTCGACGTTAAGCAGTACGAAGGCGATGTCGGGATCCGTGGCGTAGTCGGCATGCAGGGCGGCGATGTTCGGCAGCTCCGCCAGGCAGGGCGGGCACCAGCTGGCCCACAGGTTGAGGAATATTACCTTACCCGCCAGCGCGTGGGCGTCGACGGTTCGGCCGGCGGAATCGGTCATACGGAATTTCAGGTGGTCGGTGGTCGGCGGCGTAACGGTAGTGGCCGTCGGGAGGGTCACGTCGGTCTCCGGTCGGAGAAGCCCGGTAGCCAGGATGCCGCGCTGAACGAAGGCGATTACCGGAGTGTGAAGTCCCGTCAGGTACAGCCCGCCAAAGACCAGGCCGGGGAAGAACCAGGTGTTGAGGAATCGCTTCAGCGTGGGGAACATAGCGTAGGGGGAGATTAATCGGTGACGGGGTAGCTCAATCCTGAAAGTCCTTTACCGCCTCGCTTAGATCGAATACGTCCACTCCCTTCGTCCGCGCCGCAACGATGCTCGCCGCGATGGCCGAGCGGTATCCCCCGGCACAGTGGACCACCACCGGCTTGTCGGTAGGGATCTCCCCTACCCGGTCCTGCAACTCCGGCAGGGGGATGGGGATTGCCGAAGCGAAAATTTTGCCCTTGGCTACTTCACTGCCGTTGCGGACGTCCACGATGGTGTAGTGCTCGGGGTGTTCCCGGAAGTCCGGCAGGTCGAGCGGATCGAGGCCGGCCGAAGCAGCCGATTCGCGCATGGGAAAAGCGGCACGGAGATAGGATTCGTAGCCGATTTTGGTGGCTTTGCGAAGAACCTGCTCCAGCGCCTTCTCATCTTTGGCAACGAGGTAATACGGCGTACGCGGCGCTACCATGGCCCCCAGCCAGGTTTCGAACTTGCCGCCGTCCTGGATATTGAGGGCCCCGGGCAGGTGGCCGAGTTTGAAGGTGGCTTCGTCGCGGGTATCGACTACGACCACCTCCTTTTCCGGGGTGAATCCGTACGTTTCGCGGCGTACATCCGCAAGACTATCCTGAAGATTCGGCGCGCCCTGCTTGTTCACCTCCACGTTGTAGGGGAAGTACTGTGGCACAAAGGGTTGATCGGCCAGTAGCCATTCGACGAATTCGGCTTCGGTCATTGCCTGCAGCGCTGGGTTTTCCTTCAGTTGTTTACCGATGGTGGAGCTGCGCTCGTCGCTCAGTCCCTTACCGCAGAGGCTGCCGGCGCCGTGGGCGGGGTAGACTTCGGTGCCCGGGTCGAGCGGCATCAGTTTGTCGCGCAGGCTGTGGTACATGGCCCTGGCCAGCCGCTCTTTCTTGCTCTCCGCCTCGCCGCCGGATTCCCGCAGGTCCGGGCGACCGACGTCACCCACGAATAGGGTATCCCCGGTGAAGACCGCAAGTTGCTTGCCACTGGCATCCGTCAGCAGGATGCAGATGCTGTCCGGCGAGTGGCCGGGGGTATCTAGGGCGGTAAGCGTATGGTCGCCGAGGGAGAAGGTATCCTCCCCGTTGAAGGCCCGGTGGGGGTAGCCGGCGCCGGTCTTGCCGCTGGTCAGGATGGGTGCGTCAGTCGTTCCGTGCATTTCCAGGTGGGCGGAAACGAAGTCGGCGTGGGGGTGGGTCTCGATGATGGCCGTCAGCCTGGTGCCCGTCTTTCCCAGATAATCATAGTAAGGCTGCGAGTCCCGGGCCGGGTCGATGACAACGGCTTCGTTGTCCGCGTACACGATATAGGATGCGTGGGCTAGGCCCTCGTCGTAGAATTGCTTGATGCTCATGGTTCAGGTTATACGTTCAGAAATTGGCTTGGTTCCCGCGCTGCGGCGCCCCGAAGCAATATGAGAAGATGGGGTGGGGAAAGATTGCGTGGTGATTATTACGAAATTTGCCGCGTGGCTGGCGGCCAATGTTAACCGTAGGTTAATTTTCGTGACCTCGTCCGACGACTAGCCGTCCGACCACTACTCGTCGGGCGAAAACTCGTCGGGCGACTAGCCGTCCGACCACTACTCGCGCGACCACTAGCCGCCCCGCCAAGACAGTCCCCTAATGCGGCAATCGGTCGCGCAATACGCCATAGGTAAAGGTGCCCAAAATGGAGCTCAGGATCACCGCCCCGATCAGCCAGATGCCCTGGCCGAGGAGGACGAACATCGGTCCCGGACAAGCCCCGGTAAGCGCCCACCCCAGACCGAAGAGGATGCCGCCGTAGAGGTAGCGGGGCACGCTGAAGTCCTTGGGTCTAAGCCGTAGCTCCTCCCCGTGGATGGCCTTCCAGTCGAAGCGCTTGGCCAGCGCTATGCCGATCGCCCCGACGATGACCGCCGTACCGATGATGCCGTACATGTGAAAGCTCTCGAAGCGGAACATCTCCTGGATGCGGTACCAGGAAACGGCCTCCGATTTCGTCATCACGAAGCCGAAGAAGGCCCCGATGGTGAGATAAGTGAAGTAGTGCATGGGTTATTGGAGTTGCAGGATGAGGGGAAGGATCAACCAGCTCATGGCCAGTCCGCCGATGAAGAAGCCGATCACGGCGATGAGTGACGGTAGCTGGAGATTCGACAAGCCGCTGATCGCGTGCCCGCTCGTACAGCCCCCGGCCCAGCGGGCGCCAAAGCCGATGAGAAAGCCACCCACGACTACTGTAAGGAGGGTGGCGAGGGAGAACTCGCTAAGGGCGAACAGCTCCGCCGGCACGTAGGAAGAGCCCACCTGCTCGCCCGGCGCGGAGACCCCCACCGAACGCAAATAGTCGATGGTTTCCGAAGAGATCTGCACCGGCTCCGGCGAGGGGAAGACGTAGTACGCCAGGAAGCCGCCAAAAACGCTGCCGCCTACGAAGAGCAGGTTCCACTGCTGGGCCCGCCAGTCGATGTCGAAGAAGGGGTACTTCCGCCCCGCCCCGGCGATGGTACAGGCGGTGCGCAGATTGGAGGAAACACCGAATTCCTTACCGGCGTAGAGCAGCATGAACATAACGGCCGCGATGGCGATGCCGCTGACGGACCAGTGCCAGGGTCCGGAGATGGTTTCTAACATAGTTGGTTGGGGTTATAAAAAGGGGAAGGCCCCGCACATGCGGGAACCCTCCGGAAAAACACCTTAACTTATAAAACGGCTATGACGGCTCGGTCCACCGCTTGCTGATCGATTTTGGTCGGACAGGTATAGGCGGTTTTGGGTAGATCGGTATCCTTGATGGCACTCCAGCCACCCTCCACGTTCACCAGGTGGCGGTAGCCCCGGGCCTGCAGGATGGAGGCGGCAATAAGGGAACGGTAACCGCTGCCACAGTGCAGGTAATAGGTCTCCTCGCGGTCGAGTTCCTGCATCCGGCTCCCGTTGATGTAGTCGAGGGGGAAGTTTTCCCCGGCTTCCAGGTGCTCGGATAAAAACTCGGTGGGCTTGCGGGTATCCAGGATGTGGTCCACCCCGCCCCGCTCCACCCGGGTAGCAAACTCGGTGGCGGAGATCGTTTCGATGGTATCCACTTCCCGGCCGGCTGCCCGCCAGGCAGCGATGCCGCCGTCGAGGTAGCCGAGGGTAGTATCGTAGCCTACCCGCGATAGCCGGGTCACCACCTCTTCCTCCCGGCCGGCGGGGGCCACGATCAGGATGGGCTGCTTGATGTCCACGATAAGGGCGCCCACCCAGGGGGCGAACTGCCCGTCGATGCCGATAAAGATGCTGTTCGGGATGAAGCCGGCGGCGAAGTCGGCCCGGTCGCGCACGTCCAGGATCAGGGCGTCTTCGCTTTCGGCCAGTTGCTCGAACTTGTCGGCGGTCAGGGCCCGGTTTCCACGACCGAGTACCTCGTCGAATCGGTCGTAGCCCCCCTTATTCATCTGGGCGTTTTTGGCGAAGTACTGCGGCGGCGGGGTCAGCCCGGCGGTCACTTCCCGTACGAATTCCTCCCGGGTCATATCGGCCCGCAGCGCGTAGTTGGTCCGCTTCTGATCACCCAGACGGCCGAAGGTCTCCTTACTCAGGTTCTTGCCACAGGCCGATCCGGCACCGTGGGCGGGGTAAACGAGCACGTCGTCGGCCAGCGGCATGATCTTACCGCGCAGGCTGTTGAAAAGGTAGCCGGCCAAGTCTTCCTTGGTCACCTCCCCCTGCTTGATGGCGAGGTCGGGCCGACCGACGTCGCCCAGGAACAGGGTATCGCCCGTGAAGAGGGCGTAGTCCTTGCCGGAGGCGTCACGGAGCAAAAAGGTGCTGCTCTCCATGGTATGGCCGGGGGTGTGAAGCACTACGAAGGTGAGTTCCCCCACCCGCAGCGCTTCCCCGTCGGCGGCGGAGTAGATCGCATAGTCGGGATCGGCGAGGGGTCCGTAGACGATCTGCGCCCCGGTTTCCCGCGCCAGGTCCAGGTGGCCGGAGACGAAATCGGCGTGGAAGTGGGTCTCGAAAATATACTTCAGCCGGGCACCGGTTTCCGCTAGTTTTTTCAGGTACGGCCCCGTTTCCCGCAGCGGGTCGATGATAACGGCCTCCCCGGCGCTTTCGATGTAGTAAGCGCCCTGGGCGAGGCATCCGGTATAGATCTGTTCGACGTTCATGGTATAGATATTTTGGTAATACAAAGGTAGGGCGGGCCTTTCCCGGGTTCAGTGATGTGCATCACACAGCCCTAAATCAGGGCACATTGCTCTGCAGGGCGTAGCCGGTACGGCAATGATTGTGGACGGCCTGGTCGACGTCCAGGAAGAAATTTTCACGCCCGACGTCCTCGTACAGTCCGGCCTGCTTCATCGCGTCCCGCACGGGGCCGATCACGCCGGCGAGGCGCACCGTCACCCCGCGGCCGCGCTGGTCGGTTACGAAGCGGCGCAGTCCGTACATCGCGCTGCTGTCGATGCCGGCGATCGCTTCGGCGTTCAGCACGATGGTGTGCAGCGCTCGCTGGCGCTCGGCCAGGAGGCTTTCGAGCTGCGCTTCGAAGTAGCTCATGTTCCCGAAATACAGGGGGGCGTCGAAGCGCAGGATCAACGTACCCGGCTCCTCCAATGCTTCCGGAAACCGATTGACGTTCCGGTAGGTATGCGTTCCCTCGATGCGACCGAGCACCGCCAGGTGAGGGCGCATACTGCGGTAGACGTGCACGCCGATGGACAACGCCACCCCGGCCGCGATGCCCGTCTGGATGCCCAACGACAGCGTAGCCAGGAAGGTCACGGCCAGCATCCAGAAGTCCGACCGGTCCACCCGCCAGAGCCGGACGGCCTCCCGCCAGTCGATCAGCTTGAACACCGCCACCATGATGATGGAGGCCAGCACGGCCTGCGGCAGGTAGTAAAACAGCGGGGTAAGGAAGAGTAAGGTCATAATGATCACGCCGGCACTGATCACCGCGGCCAGGCCGGTCGTCGCTCCGGCCGCATCGTTGACGGCCGTCCGACTCAATCCCCCCGCCACCGGAAAACCGCCCACCAGGGCCGACCCGATATTGGAAGCTCCGATGGCCACCAGTTCCTGGTTCGGAACGACGACGTATTCCGGGTGCCGCGCGTTGACCGCCTTCGCCACGGCAATACCTTCCATGAAGCCGATCAGGGCGATGGTCAGCGCCGTCGGCAGTAACGCGCGTACGTCGGTCAGCGCCATAGCGGGAAGTCCCAGCGCGGGCAGGCCGGCGGGCACCTCACCCACGATGCTTACCCCGGTGGCGAAAAGTCCGCCGAAATAAACCGCGGCGATCGCGAGCCCGACCACCACCAGCGGGCCGGGCACGGCGGGCAGCCACCGCTTCAAGCCCACCAGCACGAAGATGCCTCCCAGCCCAAGAACCAGGGTTACGGGGTTTATCTCCGGGACGTGCACGATCGCCGAATAAAGAATCTCCTGTACGTACGGACTCCGCCCCAGGTCGACCCCCATCAGATGCGGCAGCTGACTCAGACCGATAATGAGGGCCGCCGCGGAGGTGAAGCCGCTGATGATGGGCCGCGACAATAAGTCTACCAGAAACCCCAGCCGCAACACTCCCGCCAGCAACTGAATCCCGCCCACGAGCAGCGCCAGAAGAACCGCCAGGTAGAGGTATTGCTCCGTCCCGACGGCCGCCAGCGCCCCTACCCCGGTGGCGGTAAGCAGGCTGTCCATCGCCACCGGTCCGACGGCCAGTTGCCGGGAGGTTCCGAGTAGGGCGTAGACCAGCAAGGGAAGGGTGGCGGCGTACAGTCCGTATACGGGCGGCAACCCCGCCAGCAGGGCGTAGGCCATTCCCTGCGGGATGAGCATGACGCCTACGGTGAGTCCGGCGGTCAGGTCGTCGGTGAACCAGCTGCGGTCGTAGTGGGCAATCCAGGAGCGGGCGGGGGGCCAGACGGGCTTGGGCATAAAGCTGTTATACGTGTCTGGCAAAGATCCCGTCCCCGTTCCCGCCAATCGGTGATCCGGGTCACACAGGGAATAATCAGGACGGTTGCAGGAGGGTAATGCGGTTGCGGCCCAGGGCGACCATCCCCCGGTTTTCCATGGTCTTCAGCAACCGGCTGATCGCTTCCCGGCTCACGTGCAGGTCGTCGGCGATGGCCTGGTGGGTGGAGAGAATGGTGCGGTCTTCCCGAATGGCGGCCCGCTTGCTCACGTAATCGGCCAGGCGTTCGTCGAGTTGCTGAAAGGCAACCTGGTCGATGGTTCGCACCAGCTCGTTCATCCGCTGGTCGTAGGCCTGCATCACAAAGTTCTTCCAGCTCTTGTACCGCATCATCCACTCATCGAGCTTCGGCTGGGGAAGCCCCAGGATGACGGTATCTTCCTCCGCCACCGCCCGGATCTCGCTGCGCTTGGCGGCCATGCAGCAACTAAAGGTCATGGCGCAGCTCTCCCCCCGGGTCAGGTAGTACAGAAAGAGTTCGGACCCATCGTCGGCCTGCCGGCTGATCTTGATCGTCCCCTCCAGGATCAGCGGCAGCATACGGACATAGTTGCCATAATCCATGATCACGCCCCCCTCCGCGAAACGGTGAATCCGGCCCTCATTGGCAATCACCTGCAGTAAGCCCGGTTCAACAAATTCGGGAAAATAGCGGTGGACGTCCTCGGTGGTGAGTCGATCGTTCATAGGGTTAGGCTTGGACATACGTAACGTATGGAAATATGAACGAGTTTTCATGTGTTGAGTCAGGTTGAGTTCCCTGCGGCTACGCGGGAAGCGACATGGTTATTGCGTACAGGGGAAACACGGCGGTGACTCCAAGTAACGTAATTAGAGGCGACGGAAGTGGACCGAAGAGCGGCCGCTGCGCGACGAAGGGGTTACCGCAAAGACGCTAAGGGCGCTGCGTTTCGCGGAGGCGAGCGTGGGGCTGAGTACCAAAATCCGGTTGAATCCCAATTATCCTTTGGCGTGGTGGTGTTCCCCGAGGTACTTTGACTTGGCCCGGTTACTGCGTGACAGGGAAACACAGAGGTGCCACTGAGTACCGCACAGAGTTGCCACGGAGGCGGACAGCGGAGTAGCCGCCGCGCTACGGAGGGATATCGCAAAGACGCCAAGGTCGCTGCGTTTCGCGGGGGGCGAGTGCGGGCCTGTCTATCCAAAACGCATGCGAATCCGTCCCTAAACCGCCGTAGGCAGCTGCCATGAAAATCCGTGTTGCTCCCCCGAGCCGGAGGAGAGCTAAGCCACTGTGCTGCCAGAAAATCCGTGTCAAATCAGTGCCCCAACCGCCGAAGGCAGCTGCGAAGTAAATCCGTGAAGATCCGTGTTAAACCCACGAGCCGCAGGCGAGCATCTAAATCTCTGTGACAGCTCTGTGAAGCGCGCAGCGCCCTCCGTGTTAACCAAAAACGAGCCGCAGGCGAGCTACCATAACCCGCAAGCGGAGCTAACGAGCCGCAGGCGAGCACCCCCACCAATTCAACAATTCAACAATTCAACAATTCAACAATTCCCCACCCCCTACTCCACCCGCACCCCCCGCGTAGTAAACGATATCCCCTGCTGCCCGTAAGTTGAAATGAACACCCCCTCGAACAGCGGCTCGTGCAGCCCCGCCGGCACGCTCCATTCGAAGTAGAAGTTATCCCCCGTGCCGCCTTCCCGGTCCTGGCTTTCGATGATGATTTCCACGGTTTCCAGCGGGCTTAGGTAGATCGGCTCCTCAAAGTAGGTGCGCACCAGTTGCCCGTTCGTACCGTAGTAGGCCGCGGAGCGGATATAAATGCTATCCTGCCGGTTGATGTTGCGGATGCTGATCGTGCCCGTCAGGTCGAAGGTCCGGTGCTCGGTTTCGGTATAGATCTGGGAGTAGCTGGACAGGTACGTCGATCCCATGATCAGCGAATCGCCGCCGAAGGTCACCGCGCGCCGGGTATTCCAGTTCGTCGGGTCTACCGTAGTGACCTCCTGCTCTCGCTCGCAGGTCAGGAACAGGGTCGGCAGGATCAGACACAGTATCGGGCGGACGAACATAGCGGGAACGTTAAGTCCACAAAATAGGGCGCCGGAGCGCAGGAGCCAGGGGAAACGGAAAACCGCCCACCCTCCCCTACCGCATAAACCGTACTTCCGTAATGGCTCCGTCGGCCACCGTATAAATGGCGATCACCTCCACCGGTGCTTCTCCGGCGGTGAAGATCACGCTCTCGTGGTCGATCACGCGGTTGCCCATGACCATCCGGTTGACAAGCCGACACTGCAGATCGGGCAGCTCTGCAAACATATTGCCATAGGTAGCCCGCATACCCTCCTTCCCCTGGCTGCGCAGCTCGTCGGGGTAGTTGTAAATCCGCACGGAATCGGCGTAGGCGCTGAGAAAGAGGTCGAGGTCGCCGGTATTGTAAGCGTCGAGCTGGGTTTGGACGGGCGTGATGGCGGCGTAAGTGTCCGCGGATTGGGCGGCCAGGAGGGCGGGGAATACGAACAGGGCAAGGAAGAAACGGCGCATCGGACGAGGTTGGCGTGGAACGGAAACGGTAGGGTTGGCGAAGGGAAGGTACGGTAGCCGGGTCAAGTTGTTTCGCCGATCCGGACGCTCGGAGGTACAAGCACCCTCCGAGGGCCTGGCGCTCATCGGATTACCGATAGGCATAGCACCCCGGAGGGTGGCCGTACGCAGTAGACGACCTGTGAGGGTGCGGAAAGGGGCCGTTCCCTTCTCCCGCGCTCCGGCGCCCACCCGTTGCTTTACTATATTGGCCGGCCATTCATCCTATCAATTCTACCCACTATGTATGATTCGATCACCGTCGCCGTTGCCGGGGCGGGATTCATCGGCCCCGTTCACGTCGAAGGCCTGCGCCGCCTCGGCATCCGCGTCAAAGGTTTGCTAGGCAAGGACCTCGAGGAATCTACCTCCGCCTGTAAGCAGCTGAACCTGGAGCACCCTTACGCTACCTTCGAGGACCTCCTCGCCGATGAGGAAATCGACGCCGTACACCTCGCCGTACCCAACGTGCTGCACTACAGTATGGTGAAAAAGTCCCTCGCCGCCGGCAAGCACGTGATGTGTGAAAAGCCCCTGGCGATGACCTCCGAGCAGAGTGCCGAACTGGTCGAACTGGCCCGCAAAAGCAACCTCAAGACGGCCGTCAATTACAACCTGCGCTTCTACCCCATCAACCTTAACGTGCGCGACCGGCTGGCAAAGGACGATGGCCGTATCTTCTCGGTGACCGGCAGCTACCAGCAGGACTGGCTTCTCTACGATACCGACTATAACTGGCGGGTGCTGGCCGATCAGGGCGGTGCCCTACGCGCCGTCTCCGATATCGGGACCCACTGGCTGGACCTCATCCACTTCGTGACGGGACTGGAGGCCGAAGCCATCCTGGCCGACCTCACCACCGTCCACCCGCAACGCAAGCGCCCCCTCGGTGAAGTGAGCTCCTTCACTAACGACAGCGAAAAGGAGCAGGCTACCGAAACGATCGACATCACCACCGACGACTGCGCCAGCATCCTCTTCAAATTCAAGGGGGGAGCGAAGGGCCAACTTTTCGTCAGCCAGGTAGCCGCCGGCCACAAGAATCAGCTGAAGTACGATATCGCCACCCAGTCAGCCGCTTACGAATGGAACAGCGAACGCCCCAACGAACTCCATATCGGACGCCGCGGTGATCTCAACCAGGTACTGATGAAGGACCCCGGACTGATGACCGGCACCGCCGCCCCCTTCGTCAACTACCCCGGCGGCCACAACGAAGGCTTCCCCGATACCTTCAAGCAGTGCTTCCGCTCCTTCTACAACGCCATCCTGGGCGACACCAGCGCCGGCGAATCCCTCTACGCCAACTTCGAAGACGGCCACCGGGAGCTGATCCTCTGCGACGCTATTTTGGAGAGCCATGAGAAACAGGCCTGGGTGCGGATTAAGGAGTGAATTGGTGAATCTTTGAATTGCTGAATACGGTCGGCTTCCGGCGATACAGGCAAGGGTTGAATGACTGAATGCGTGAAGGACTGAATGCAGTCGGCTTCCGGCGATACCGGCAGGGGTTGAAGGACCGAATTCGTGAATTACTGAATGCGGTCGGCTTCCGGCGATACCGGCAGGGGTTGAATGACTGAATGCGTGAAGGACTGAATGCAGTCGGCTTCCGGCGATACCGGCAGGGGTTGAAGGACCGAATTCGTGAATTACTGAATGCGGTCGGCTTCCGGCGATACCGGCAGGGGTTGAATGACTGAATGCGTGAAGGACTGAATGCAGTCGGCTTCCGGCGATACCGGCAGGGGTTGAAGGACCGAATTCGTGAATTACTGAATGCGGTCGTTACCGAGTGTGGTGGAATACAAGCGACTGAGGAAAGCGGCGAGGTTGGTTCCCGTTATTTCTTAGAAGCCTTGGCAAGAACCTCTCCTCGTGACTTGGCAGCTAAAATAAAGAGGAAAAGAACAATCCACGTTCTTGCTGCTATGTTTCATTCCTCGTAGCTAGCCTGTTGCAAAGTGGGGGGGCGACACGTCCGCCACGAGCGTAGCGAGCATCCCCACCCATTCACTAATTCAGTCTCTCAACCATTCACCCCCTGAGCATCCCACGAGCGTAGCGAGCATCCCCGCAAATTCACTGATTCACCAATTCAAAAATTCACCAATTGTAATGCCCCGCTACGCCATCACCGACATTCACGGCTGCTTCTTCGCCTTTCAGCGGTTGCTGGATGAGATCGGTTTCGGCCGGGAGGACGAGCTTTTCCTCCTGGGCGACTACATCGACCGGGGACCGGATAGCCGCGGCGTGCTGCAACTCGTCTGGAAGCTACAGGGGGAGGGCTACCGCGTGCACTGCCTGCGGGGCAACCACGAGCAAATGCTGATCGATGCGATGCAGCAGAGCCGCCCCGCCTGGGATTACATGCCCGCCTACGCCGAACGCCAGCAGACTTTGATCTGGATGCAAGGCCTACCCCTGTACCTGGAAATACCGGGTTACGTACTCGTCCACGCCGGACTGAATTTCGGCGTCCCCGACCCACTGGAAGACGAGCACGCCATGCTGTGGATCCGCGATTGGGAATCGGAAACCGACCTGGCCTGGCTCGGGGATCGCGTATTGCTCTACGGGCATACGCCCCGCACCGCGGCGGAGGTTCAAGCCAAGGTAACCCACATGCACGAACGAAAGATTGTTTGCCTTGATTCCGGCTGTGCAATGCGGCATCCGGGGATGGGCATTCTCACGGCCCTGAACCTCGATTCCGGGAAAATCACCCTCGCAAGGCGGAGCTAGACATCGGATGTGTCAGGCCTTTTGCCATTTTGGCAGGACCTGACACATCCGATGTCTAACGCCCTTAAATCGCCTGCAAAATATCGTACTGCGCGATCAGATGCTTCCGCCCACTGCGGTCCGTAGCCACCACCGCGGGGTTCTCCTTGGTGATGTGGCGACCGAGTTCGGAGAGGGTCAGGTCGGTACCCACCTCGGGGAAGGGCGGCTTCATGATGTCGCGGACCGGGCGCTCGGCGTGGTCCATCGGGTTTTGCAGGAGGAAGTTGAGTACGTCGGTTTCCGTGATCGAGCCGACCACTTCCTCGCCATCCATGACGGGCATCTGGCTGAACTCGTGGTCCTTCATCATCTTCAGGGTGGCGCGCACGCTTTCGTCGCGGGAGACGCCGGTGAAAGAAGCTTCTTTTTTGTGGCTGATCAGGTCGCGGACTTTGAGCTCGGTTTCCAGGAAGCCGCGGTCGCGCATCCAGTCGTCGTTGTAGATCTTGCCGATGTAGCGGCTGCCGTGGTCGTGGATCACCACTACGACCAGGTCGTCGGGCTTGAGCCGGTCCTTTAGCTGGAGCAGGCCGGCGACGGCGCTTCCGGCGGAGTAGCCCAGCAGCAGCCCCTCCTCGCGGGCCAGCCGGCGGGCCATCACGGCACCGTCCTTATCACTCACCTTTTCGAAGAGGTCGATGATTTTGAAGTCGACGTTCTTCGGCAGGATGTCCTCGCCGATGCCCTCGGTGATGTAGGGGTAGATTTCCTTCTCGTCGAATTCTCCGGTCTCGTGGTACTTTTTGAAGACCGAGCCGTAGGTATCCACGCCCCACACCTGGACGTCGGGGTTTTGCTCCTTTAAATACTTGCCGACACCGCTGATGGTGCCGCCGGTACCGACACCGACGACTACGTGAGTAACCTCCCCGTCGGTCTGCCGCCAGATCTCCGGTCCGGTGCTTTCGTAGTGCGCCTTGCGGTTGCTGAGGTTATCGTACTGGTTGAACCAGAAGCTGTTGGGGATCTCCTCGCTCAGCCGCTCGGCTACCGAGTAGTAGCTGCGGGGGTCGTCGGCGCTGACGTTGGTGGGGCACACGATCACCTCGGCACCCATGGCCCGCAGGATGTCGAGTTTCTCCTTGCTTTGCTTGTCGCTGGTAGTAAAAATGCAGCGGTAGCCCTTCACGCAGCCGGCCAGGGCGAGGCCCATGCCCGTGTTGCCCGAGGTGCATTCAATGATGGTGCCACCGGGCTTGAGACGGCCGTCGGCCTCGGCGTCCTGGACCATCTTGAGGGCCATGCGGTCCTTGATCGAGTGGCCGGGATTGAAGGTCTCCACCTTCATGAGGACCCGGCAGGGCAGCCCTTCGACCACTTTGTGTAGTTGCACCAGGGGGGTGTTACCAATGGTCTCGAGGATGTTATTTTTTACTTCCATGCTTGTTTACTAAGGGGCTGTGGTGTTTTTTTTCGCGGCGGGGCGCAGGAACGTGGGACGTCAGTTAATTTCAATGATCTCCACGTCCAGTCCCGTCTCCCGGATGAAGGTGCGCGCCAAGTAATTCGCCGCGCCCTCGTCCGAAGTGGGGGTATCGATGTACAGCAGGTAACCCGAGCCGTCCGCTTCCACGCAATCCCCCGCCGCAACGGTAACCGGCGAGCCGTACAGCCGGTTTAGTTCCAGCGCCCATTCGCGGGCGGACGCAAAGGAAGCGTAGCGGCCGAACAGCAGAATAAATACCGATTCTTCCAGCTGGTACAGTGGCAGGCAGTCGTAGTCCAGGATTTCCTGTCCGTCGGCGGAGAGGCGGTACCGGCGCAGGCTCATCAGGTCCTCGATCCGCTCGGGAGCCACGAGCGCTTCCTCCGGCACGTTCCGCTCCGCCGCTTCGCCCGGATCGGGCTCGATGGTGCGGTGGTATTCGCCAACCTCCGGATCGATGAACGGGACCGGGTCGTTTTCGGACTCCAGGGGCGCCAGGTCGGGAGCCGCGAACTTGCCGCCCGCGGTCGCCAGGGGACTATAGGCCGCCTGGCGGTACAGTCCGTAACCGAGCAGCACCAGCGAAGGCAGCCCCAGGATGAGGACCCACCACCCTAGCTTATAGTAGCCCGGCCGACTCCGCAGGGCGCTGGGAAAAAGCTTGCGGTACACCCGCCGGGCCCGGGCGCGCCACAGAGCACCGCGCCGGCGCGGCTCCTCGTAAAACTTGGGCCGACCGGGCCGGGGCGGCAGGACCACCACTTCCGGACTTTCGAGCGCCAGGGGGTCCACCACTTCCGGGGGCAGGGTGCCGGGGTCGGCCGGTTGGGTTTCCTCGGCCCGGGCCAGCCACCGCGGCAAACGAATGCGGTGGCCGCGAAACTGGTCTACCTGGCTCGGACTGATCACGTTCTTCACCACCTTATCCGCCTCGACGGCGAGCAGGCCGAAGCCGTATTTGACGCATTGCCGTTCCAGTTCGCGGTATTTGCGGCGGCTGCGCCAGTTGTCGGGTTGGAATATTTCTACGTCGTAAGCCACCCACTGGGCGTCGGCGAAAAAGTGTTTGAACTGGTCGACGGCGTAGATGTAGCGATACGTCCGTAAGCGGCGCAGGAAGGCGAAGATCGTAGCCGCAATGGCCAGCAGGGCAAGCAAGAGAAAGCCGTAAACACCCGGGCTGCCGAACGCGCGCCACAGGTTGAATCTCGGCTCCGGCGCTCCGGCGCCCAACAATCCAGACAGCGGCGGCAGCCCCGCCCAGACCAGCAAGGCGGCCACGAAGAGGGTGAGTACCAGGGTATGCCAGCCGATCCGCCAGTAATTCGCCTGATACAGAATCTCGTGTTGGCGATCGACGCTGGTGGCCTCGACCGTAGCCGTGAAGTAGGTACGATCGGGTTTGCGGTAGGCCAGACGGGCATCGATGAGCACCCCCTGATAGTAGTGGGGCTTATCCACCACCCGCGTACCGCTGCCGCCGTAACGGGGCCGTAGCTTGTAGTGAAACCGCAGAAAATTGATAGCCAGGCCGCGGATCTGCTGTTCGGTATAGGGCATCGGTTGGTAAAAGTCGTACATAATGCGGTAATTCGCGCATAACTTGCCACCACCTTGCGCTTTTCCCCTTTTTCCCTGAACTGCAATGGCAGACTGCTGACCGTCGAGCGACCGCTCGTCATGGGCATTCTGAATGCCACGCCGGATAGTTTTCACGCCGACAGCCGGACGGACGTGGCCCAGGCCGGTGCGGATGCAGCCCGCATGCGGGAAGACGGCGCGACCATCATCGATATCGGCGGCATGTCCTCCCGCCCCGGCGCAGAACTGATCGAGGCCCAGGAGGAAATCGACCGGGTGATTCCGGTCATCGAGGAAGTCCGGAATGCCGCCCCCGGCGCGGTGATCAGCTGCGACACCATCTACGCCGCCACCGCCCGGGCCGCCGTGGCCGCCGGTGCCGGGATGATCAACGACATCGGGGCGGGCCGCTTCGACGCGGAACTGGTGCCCACCGTGGCCCGGCTAAAGGTCCCCTACGTGCTGATGCACATGCCCGTCGGAGCTACGCCGGCGACCATGCAGGAACACACCAAGAGCTACGGCGATAAAGTCGTTACGGAGGTATGGGACTTTCTGGCCGAACAGCTGATCGCGATCCGGAATCTGGGGGTAAAAGACATCATCATCGACCCCGGCTTCGGATTCGGCAAATCCCTAAAACAGAACTACGAGCTCCTCAAGAACCTGCATGCGTTTCGCCACCTCGGCGCCCCGGTACTCGCTGGCATCAGCCGGAAAGGAATGATTTACAAACCGCTGAAGTCCACCGCCGCCGACGTTTTGCCGGCCACCACGGCGCTCAACCTTTACGCCTTACAGCAAGGGGCGTCGATCCTGCGGGTGCACGACGTGAAGGAAGCGGTCCAAACGGTGAAGCTGTACCGTTTGCTGGAGGAGGCTCGGCTGGTTGGGGAGTGATTTGTGGGTTGTCGGGGGTTGTCGGTTGTCGGTTGTCGGGGGTTGGTTTTCGGTTTTCGGGTAGGCTCGTATAGCTATTGGGGCGGCGGCGCGCGGGTGCATAGCCAATACCGGCCGTTGATTCCGATGGCTCCCACTTGTCCGGGCCAATCGGCCGACCGTAGCTGCTCCCGGGACACGCCGCCAACTTTGGCGCCCCTACCCTGTTTTCACCATTTGCAACGCATCTAACGCCCCATGGCCCGCAACCCTCCCCAGGAAACCAAAAGCATCGGCACCGCCCAGATCCTGATCGTGGTGGCCATCCTCGGCATTCTCGGGGTGCTTGGCTACCGGACGCTGCGGAATACGCCGGGTAGTTTCCTGGCCGGACCGGCGGAGTACGAGCTGCAATACCAGCCGGCGGATTTCAATCTCGACATCGACACCGAAACCGCCCTTGCCATTTTGCGGAACCCCCGCCGCTACCGCCGTGAATTCGACGACCTGGTTTACGGCATCAATACGGATATCTTGCGCCACGTGAGCAACCGCATGGGACTCAACGACAGTCTCCAGCAGGAAGTAATCGCGGAATACGATCGCCAGCACCCCCAACTTACCGACCTCTACTTCAACGATTTCATGCGGCTGCGCGACACCAGCGCGGCCCTGTACGAAACCTGGTACGACGAGGGCGGGCAGAAGGTCACCGAAATCTTCGAGGAAGTGGCGAGTAACTACACCTGCTTCATGCTGAACAAGGTGATGGCGGCCGTCATCCGCACCCGCAACGGGAACATCCTGGCCAGGGGGGCGGACGTACAGAACCCCTGTTCCATCGCCATGGGGGAGGCCTTGCGCCCGCTCGTAGGCCGTATGCGCGAACGGGCGGCCATCGAGGATTTCAGCCGCAGCAGGGGCTTGTTCCAGGAAAGAGTGGAGAGTGTGATCGGGGAGCTGGCGACGATCGAGATCCGCGACAAAAAGGGCATCAACAAAAACCTGCAGACCACCATCTGGGGAATGAACGTGAGCGAAACCGACGTGGAGATTACGGCGCTATCGATCCTGAAGGTAGGATTCCGGCTCAACGAGTACTTCGACCTCCAACTCGACGAGCAAAACAAAACCGTCAACATCACCCTTCCCGAACCGGAAATCCTGAGCCACGAGGTACTTCCCAAGGTGGAAAAACTCGACATCGGCTGGCTCCGTGAGGTCGAGGGCGGCAACATCAACGAAGGAGTGAATGCCCTACGGGAAAGCTTCCGGGAAGACGCCCTGGAAAGCAACGTCATGGATCGCGCGAAAACCCAGGCCACCAACCTGATGGACACGATGTTCGGTCCGCTGGTTTCCGGCATCGGCGACGAGTACCGCCTGGTCGTCAGTTTCCGCGGTGCTCCCGTACGCACTACCCAGGGGGAATTGGGTAAATAAGTTCGCATAATCGTGGACAAAGGCAAACCTACAAAGGTGCGGTAGTGACTTCTCCCGGTCTGTGGCGGCACTTTCTTTGCGATGTACGCCGGGAACCGTAGTTTTGCACGGATTAAGCTCCGTTAGCTCAGTTGGATAGAGCAGGAATCTTCTAAATTTCAGGTCAAAGGTTCGAATCCTTTACGGGGCACTTTTTAGTACGGTAGAATTTAGTACGGTAGTACGGTAGCACCCGCACACTACCGTACTACCCCGCGAATGAAATGAGCGACTTTCTACTACCGTACTATTCTACCCCCACCGCTCCGCCAAAGCATCCACCGCCGAGTACAGGCTCGCGAAGCTGTCAATGGCGAAATACTTCATCTGGACCTTGTCGATGACGAACTCCTGGGCCATGACCTGGTCGAGATCGAAGTCGACGACTTGGACTTCCTTGTTTTCGAAGATGTGCTTGGTTTCCTGGGGGCTGCTGCAGATACCCGCTCCGTATACCTTGAGCTCTCCGCGCTGGCGCATGACGCCGAACTCGATCGTGAACCAGTAGAGGCGCTGGAGCTTGGTGATCTTGTGCTCGTCTCCCGCGTACTTCACGCCGAGCGCACCTAGTTGCTGAGCGAAGTCGGCGTAGTTCTTATTCAGATAGAGGGGAATGTGACCGAAGATGTCGTGGAACATATCGGGTTCTTCCAGGTAATCGAGTTGGTTTTCGTTGCGCAGCCAGGTGCTCGAGCAGAAGCGGCGGCGGGAAAGGAGGGCAAAAAACTCGTCCACCGGAAGAAACCCTTTCACTACCTCAATGGACCAACCGTGGGCCTCGCGGAGGGCGCGGCTGAGGTCGCTGAAACGGGGAGGATGCTCGGGTGAAAGGATCGGGTACAGTTCGTTGAGGCAGCGTAGATACTCGGCGGCCGCCACCGGCTTGAGCGCCTCGGTCTGCCGTTGGGCGAGTAGCCGCCAGATGCGGTAGTCCGTTGCGGTGTAGGCATCGTATTTCTGGACGGGCTTATCGGAGATCGTGGTAGGCATGATGAACTTTTTTTTGCTATGACAACTATTGCTATTGCAACTGTGAATTTATGGCATTTGTTGCTGGTGATGCAAGTCGGCGACGCCAAATGCCCGAATTAATTCCGGAGCGACCCTACGCCTTCCCGGGGAATTTCTGCGGGGCCAGAAAGCCGATTCGTGGTGCGTGGCAAAAGGTTGCTTTAAAAGGTGGTTTGAATAGGTTTATTTCCAACCAGCTTCCGTCCGAAAGTGTCTTCCTAGCACACTCCGCCGCGCGATGTTGCTTAAAATGAAAAGGCTGTACCTGCTACTCGCCTTCCTGGTGTTCGTGACCTACGCGATCTACCGGCTGGAGCCTTACGTGCGGATTCAGATGGACGACGAAACCCTCAGCGCCACCATGCTACGGGCCAACCTGGATGTCGCGGAGATTGGCTACATGGAGGGAACGACGCGGCGACTGCGCTACTTGCAAATCGGGCAAGACTCGAGTAAACCGTTGCTGGTCTTTATCCACGGGGCCCCCTCCTCCAGTGCCTGGTGGCTCAGTATGATGCGCGACAGCTCCCTACGCCACGATGCAAACATCCTGGCCATAGACCGACCCGGCTACGGGGGAAGCGGGCTCGGTAAACCCATGACCTCGGTACAGGAGCAGGCGGCGAACGTGGCGAGTGTTATTCGTACCCGGCGGTATCCAGGCCAGAAGGTGATTCTGCACGGGAGCAGCTACGGGGGCACGGTGAGTGCCCGGATCGCGATGGATTTTCCGGAACTGATCGACGGCCTGCTGCTGCAATCGGCCAGCCTGGCTCCATCCCAGGAGTACACCTACTGGATCACGAACCCGAATTCGCTCTGGGCCCTCTCCTGGCTGCTTCCCAGCGGACTCAACAGCGCGAACCACGAGAAACTGGCCCACGAAGCGGAACTTGTGGATATGGCGGATGAATGGTACCATATCAACGCCACTACCGTCATTTTGCACGGCACCGACGACTGGCTGATCTACCCCCGCAATGCCTACTACGCCTGCGATAAGCTCGTCAATGCCCCTATCCTGATCCACCATATGGTGCCGGATAAGCAACACGACCTCCTGTATACCGCCCCGAAGCTGCTCAAGCACTACCTCCACTTCCTGATTGATACGGTGTAGCGCTTTCCTAGTCGTACTTCTTTCCCCACAACTGCTTCAGCCGCTCGGCGATCTTTACCTCGGTGGCGTTGTTGGTCTGCGGCTTAAAAAACGCGGTGCCGGATAGCGCTTCGGGGAGGTATTCCTGGGCCTTGAAGTTGCCGGGATTATCGTGGCTATAGTTGTAATTTTTCCCGTAATCCAACTGCTTCATCAACTTGGTGGGCGCGTTGCGCAGGTGCAAGGGGACGGGCAAGGTACCGGTCTTTCTAACGGCTTGCTGCGCTTCCCCGATGGCTTTGTAGCTGCTGTTGGACTTTGGGCTGGTGGCCAGGTAGACCGTTGCCTGACTCAGGATGATCCGCGCTTCCGGGTAGCCCACCATTTGCGCTGCCTGGGCTGCGGTGGTGGCCATGAGGAGGGCATTGGGGTTGGCCAGGCCGATATCTTCGGATGCGGAGATCACCAATCGGCGGGCGATGAACTTGAGGTCTTCGCCTCCTTCGATCATCCGGGCCAGCCAGTAGACGGCCCCGTTGGGATCGCTGCCGCGGATACTTTTGATCATGGCCGACGCGATGTCGTAGTGCTGCTCGCCGGTTTTGTCGTAGCGGGTGAGATTTTCCTGTACCCGGGAAGTGATGTAGTCAGTGTCCAGCGTCACCGAACGGCCATCGGCGGCCTCGTGGGTGACCAACTCGAGAACGTTGTAGAGGCGGCGGCCGTCTCCCCCGGAAAACCGGATGAGGGTATCGTAATCGTCTACCTGAACTTCCATCTTGCTCAGATAGTCATCGTCGGCCAGGGCGCGATCGACCATCCCCTTCAATTCCTCGCGGCCGAGCGGTTCGAGCACATATACCTGGGCCCGCGACAGCAGGGCGGGAATGACTTCGAAACTGGGGTTTTCCGTGGTGGCCCCGATCAGGGTGACAATGCCGGCTTCCACGGCCCCGAGGAGGCTGTCTTGCTGCGACTTACTGAACCGGTGGATCTCGTCGATGAACAGGATCGGGGAAGCGGATTCGAAAAACTTGCCCCGCTTCGCTTTTTCGATCGTATCCCGGACATCCTTCACCCCCGAGTTGATCGCGCTCAGCATGTAGAAGGGCACCTCGAGTTGGTTAGCCACGATCTGGGCCAGGGTAGTTTTGCCTACGCCGGGCGGTCCCCAAAGGATAAAGCTGGGCAACCTACCCGTCTCGATGGCCCGCCGCAACACGGCTCCCTTGCCGACCAGGTGTTGCTGGCCGACGTAATCGTCGAGGGTTTTCGGGCGCATTCGTTCGGCTAAGGGCTGCATGGGGAAAAGCTTAGGGGGAGATGGAATAAATGATGCAAGGTCGGCACCCTAAAAAGGGCGGGCAAGTAACTGATTCAGAGGAAGCAAATTTACCAACAATTTGTTTGTTTGAAAAAACGCGCCTATATTGGGTTATCGCCGACGGAGATTCCCTCTACGAACCCTCCATGACCGCACTAGTTCCGTCGGCACCAATCATCGTACATAGGCAATTCGCTTAGCCTGGCCAGGTACCGGTCGGGATACGGGCGCATTGCTCCATCCCTTGCTTCGTTCACCTTTCCGGACAGAACGAGAGGGCCACCGGCGTGGGCGGTGGTTTGGACGCGGCAAGGGAGCCAGCGTGGCGGCGGCCGGGTGGGTTCTCCCACCCACTAAGGGGAGCCGTCTACCCTTCCGAATCGCATCCGTATCAGGGTCCTCAACAAATCACCTCTGCCTCGGGGTCCAATACAAATCGTGTCCGCATTAGGGTCAACAAATCACATCCGCACCAGAATCTTTGACAATGCACCGCTGCACCAGTGTCAATAAATCACCTCTGCCTCGGGTTCCGATACAAATCGTGTCCGCATCAGGGTCAACAAATCACAGCCGCATCAGAATCTTTGACAATGCACCGCTGCACCAGGGTCAACAAAGCACATCCGCATCAGGGTCAACAAATCACAGCCGCATCAGAATCTTTGACAAAGCACCGCTGCACTAGTGTCAACAACTCGCTGCTGCCTAGGGGTACGGGACAAAGCACGTCCGCAGCAGGGTCAACAAATCACCTCTGCATCGGGGTCCGAGACAAATCACATCCGCATCAGCGCCCTTCAACAATCCGCATCTGTATCAAAGTCCTGAACGAACTGCATTGCATTAGCCTGCTTCACCGGCAATTCTCCCTATCCGTCGTAGCTAACCTACATAGAATGGATGCGTGGCTAGGCGGGTACCTCCCTATTCGCGGTAGCTGGGGAAGGGGCCACAGCTACTTAGCCCGGGGGGCAAACCCGGCCAGGGAACAATAATTCTCCAACGACCGCATACGCTTTACCGGTTTGCTCGCGAAAGTTTGCGACCAACACGGCTCGGCGACGAAGCAGCGATCCGACAGTGAGCACTTCTACGCCCTCACAAATCACATCTGTATCACCGTCCTTGACAAACCGCATCTGCATCAGCCTCTTTGACAAATCCCCTCTATATGGGCGCGCTTAACCAACTGCATCTACAGCAAAGTCCTTAACAATCGGCGCTTATCCGTCTTTCCACCGTTTGTTCTATCTACCTTCTAAGTGCCACTGCTCCTTAATCAACCTCATCGATGATACGATTTTTCCTGACCCTATGGGTAGGTGTATGTTTCGTGATCGGACTCTCCGCTCAGGATTCTGCCGCTCACCTACCGGCCGGTTCCGTTCGGCTGGAAGCCGGCACCTCGGACGATGCGGAATCACGCTTCCTCACCGCCATCTACCAAAACATCCAATATCCCCAAACCGCGCGGGCTTACGGCATCACCGGGGCCGTTTTCGTTACCTATACCATCGATACTGCGGGGGGGCTGACCGTAAAAGAGACGCGCTATTTCAGCCCGGAGGAATTGGCCGCACGCCCCATGCGCATACGCGAGAGCGACGTGCTGCGCGTGGTAGCTTACAGCGTTGGCGGTCCGGCCTATACCGGCACCGCCACGACTAACAAAAAGCGGCTGAAAAGGGGGCAAGCTGACCTAAGCAAGGAGGTCGCCCGCACCCTGCGGCAGTTGCCGACGTTCGTTCCGGCGCGACGCGCCGGACAAACCGTCGAGGAGATCCAAATAAAGCTGGTCTACTTTGATATAGAATAAGGCCGCAAATCATTCCCTAACTCGCCCCATCGTCCAACAGCATCGCCCGGTGCGGAATGCCGTCCTCGTCGTAGATATTGCCGGTGCCCACAAAGCCCAGGCTCCCGTAAAAGGGCTGCAAATGCGCCTGAGCGCTGATTTTGATCGGCTGTCGGCCGTAGCGTGCGTAGAGCTCCGCAATGGATTGGCGCATCAGTGGCCTGCCAACGCCGTGTCCGCGCACCGAAGGCGCCGTAACTACCCTGCCGATGCTGGCGTAAGCGTCGTAAGAAACGCCCTTACGCAAAACCCGGGTATATGCCACCACCTTGCCGTCCAAGCTGCCAACTACGTGAATAGCCGGTTGGTCTTTGCCATCGGCGTCCAGGTACCAACAGGTCTGCTCCACTACGAAGACTTCCTGCCGCAGGGCGAGAATGGCGTAGAGCAGGTGCACGTCGAGTTCGTCGAAGCGATAGGCCTTCCAGTCGAGGGACATACGATATGTTTTGGCCGCCAAGTTCGGACAACTACCGGAATAGCCCGGCTATCTTTGATCTTCCTTGCTCCCGCGCCCCGGCGCAAAAATACCCTTCGACTTGCGTTACTACCTCATTGCCGGCGAAGCATCCGGAGATCTCCACGGCTCCCGCCTGGTAGCCGCCTTGCGCGCCCTGGACCCCGAAGCGGAAATCCGGGCGTGGGGCGGCGAGCTGATGGAACAAGCCGGAGCCACCGTGGTCAAGCATTACCGCGACCTGGCGTTCATGGGTTTCGTGGAGGTGATCCGGAACCTGCCGACCATCCTGGCCAACTTCCGTGCCTGTAAGCGCGACATTGAAAGCTTCCGTCCGGACCGTCTCGTGCTGATCGATTACCCCGGTTTTAACCTGCGCATGGCCAAATGGGCCCGCCGCGCCGGCCTAGATATCAGTTACTACATCAGCCCGCAGATCTGGGCCTGGCACACCAGCCGCGTCAAGCAAGTGCGCGCCAACGTCGACCGCATGCTGGTGATCCTGCCCTTCGAAACCGACTTCTACGCCGAGCACGGGGTCCAGGCAACCTTCGTCGGCCACCCCCTCCTGGACGTGGTCCAGGACCGGCCAGCCCGGCCGCGGGAACATATAGCCCTCCTGCCTGGCTCCCGGAAGCAGGAGATCAGCAGCAGCCTGCCCCGGATGCTTGCCGCGGCGGCGCGTCTACCGGAACACGACTACGTAGTGGCCGGCGCCCCCGGTCAGGACGAGGGCTTCTACCGTACGCTCCTGGCGGAATCCGACGGGCCGCCCAGGCTACGCTTCGTCAGCGGGCGCACCTACGACGTGCTCGCCGGCGCGAAAGCAGCCCTGGTGACCAGCGGAACCGCCACCCTGGAAACCGCGCTCTTCGGCGTGCCCCAGGTGGTCTGCTACCGCGGAAGCCGCCTGAACTACTGGCTGGCGCGCAAACTGGTGGCGAGTCGCATCCAATTCATTTCGCTGGTCAATCTGGTGATGGACCGGGAGGTAGTTACCGAGTTAATCCAGGACGACTTCACCGCCGAACGCCTGACCCAGGAGCTCAAAAAAATAATTGCCGGCCCCTTGCGGGACCGGCAATTAAAGGATCTGGCGCAACTGCGACAGACGCTGGGGGAAGGCGGAGCGGCGGAACGCGCCGCCGCGGCCATTATCGGGTAATTTATTTCTTGTAATTGTTGCCGAAGATCACCAGCAGGGCATAGATCAATCCCGGCAGGTAGAACAACAACGTCAGCAAAAGGGCGATCCAGAACTTGGAGTTCAGCTCTCCCTGGTGTACCAATACGGCAACGGGGGGAAGGAGAATGGCCAAAATAACCAACAGAATGGTGTTGGTATCGGCACCCTGGTAATCATTGAGGGCCGACTTCACCTCCCGGCGTTGTTCCCGCTTCAGCTGCCGACGCTCCTTTGCCGACATGGCTTCGAGCGATTCCTTGTATTCCCGGGCGGCGGCGAGGGCTTCGGCTTCGGTGACCTCGGTGGCGGCGGTTTCCGCCGGCGTGACGGTGGCCGGAGATACAATAGCTGCGTTAGACGTACCAAACGAGATGGTCACCAACAAAAGGAGGAGGGTAAAGTAACGTAAGTTCATACGGTGTGTTTGTGAACGATCGGCAAAATTGCCATTTGTCCACAACCGGACTTACGCGGCAAGGTTTATTGCCGTCCGCTAGAAACTGTAGCAGCCACTTCCACTGCCTCCAAAACCGCCGAGCCGGATACCCAGGGTCAGGTTGATGAGGAAGTAGAAGTCGTTGGAAGCACCACCGCGGGTATAGGTAAAATCATCCGGGACGTCATCACCGGGGGTAATGGCGGGATTGGAGAAGTAGGCGGACTGGCTGCCCCCGTTCTCCAGCACGTCGTTGTAGTTGAGGCGGGTGGCGCTTACGTCGTCCAGGTAATCGGTACCCGTAACGCGGCCGCTCACTTCGCCGCCCAGTACGAAACGGTCGCTGAGCTTAGCGCGAATACCGCCACCGAGGTGGAAGGTGATGATGTCCAGGTCGTAAGGGAAGGGATCGTACTGACCACCCTCGATGCCCTGACCTTCCGTACGCAGGGGCTGAAGATCGACCAGCAGGCCGTCGGCGTTCTCCGCCTGCGGGTTGAACGAAGTACGACCGATACCGGCCATGATGTAGGGGGCTACGAAGCGATCGTCGGGATCACCGAGGTAAAAGAGGTCGACCTCGGCGGCCAGGCTGAACTCCGTGATCGGGGAACGGAAGGTGCGGGTGTAGGAAGTTCGACCGCCACCGGGGACGCTGACAGTGTAATCGCGGGACGCATCGATGCGCCCGAAAATGCCGTTAAACCGCAAGCCGACCCGATTAATCGGCCGGTAGCGGAGGTAAAAGCCGCCGAAGGTGTTCCAGTTGGAAAGAAATCCGACGCCACCCGCACTGAGATCGCCGTTGTAGGGCATGTCGCCGCCTTGAATACCAAGTTCGAAGTAGCTGTCCTGTGCGGTCAGGCTACCGGAAAATGTTAGGCCGAGGGCCACTAGCAAGCAGGGAATAGTGAATCTTTTCATCGCAGGTGGTTCGCGTAAGGTATGCTGGGGGGTAAGCTTTGAACTGAATGTATGCCTCTAACTGACTGAGCCCCGCTAAAATTGTGCGTTCACTATCGGAGGTAGCGACATTAGTTTAGCATGGTCGGAACGGCAACGGGCAATCCATAATACCGACTTATCTCACAGTAAGTTCAAAAAACGCTCCGGGCGACACCTTTTGGCCCCGAAAGCGTTTCCTTTGTTCAAATGGCCGCTACCACTCCCCCGACCGAAGCTCCGAAACCCCGCCTCTCCAAGGCTAGGCTGCGCCGCTCCCTGCGCATCTTCGACTATGTCTGGCAGTACCGCTGGCTGTTCCTCCTCAGTTTTATTATTCTCGGCCTCAGTAGCCTCGTGTTCCTGACCATCCTCCAGTTGCCGGGTGAGGCCCTCAACGTCTACCAGGGTGAAGGGAAGTACGGACTCACCATCGACGAGATCTTTACGGTATTGGCCGTCCTCATCGTCGCACAGGCCCCCCTCAGCTTTCTACGGGTCCGGATCCAGGCTATCGTCAGCGAGCGGTCGATGGCTTCGTTGCGCAAGGATCTATTCGAGAAAATTCTGCGGCTGAATATCCCCTTTTTCGAACGGAGTCGCGTGGGCGAGATCACGAGTCGCATCACGAACGACATCACCCAGATCCAGGGTGTCTTCGCCCTTACCCTCACCGAGTTTGCCCGGCAGATCATTATCCTGGTCGGTGCCATCGCCTACATCCTGGTAACGATGTACCAGCTCGCACTCGTAAGTCTGCTCGTATTTCCCGCCGTGGTCGTGGCGGCCATGTTCTTTGGGAAGTACCTCCGCCGGATGACCAAGGAGCGACAGGAGAAGCTGGCGCAGTCGAACGTCATCGTCGAGGAAACCCTGCAGAGCATCTCCACCGTTAAGGCCTACACCAACGAGGAGTTCGAGCTGCAGCGGTACGGCCGCAGTATCGACGAAACGGTCGCTATCTCTATCCGCACCGCCAACGTCCGGGGGCTGTTTTCGGCCTTCATCGTCACCGTCATGTTCGGTGCCCTTTTTTACATCATTTACCGGGCGATCCTGCTGGTGCAGGCGGGCGATCTTCCCGTCGGCGACCTGTTCTCCTTCGTAGTCTTCACCGCCATGATCGGCGCCACGATCGCCAGCCTCGGCACTTTCTACACGGAGATCGTAGCGGCACTGGGGGCCTCCGATCGCGTGATCGACATTCTGGACAGCGAGGACTACGAGCACGCGGAAGCGGGCGCCGGAGCGCAGGTGCAACATGCGTTCGAAGGCGCCATCCGTTACGAAAACGTCGCCTTTGCCTACCCCACCCGTCCGGACGTGACCGTGCTGCGCGATATCGATCTCTACGCGGCGCCCGGAGAAAAGATCGCCCTGGTAGGCGCCAGCGGAAGCGGCAAATCCACCATCGTCAAGTTGCTGCTGCGCTTTTACGCCGTACAGGGGGGCCGCATCACGGTCGACGGAAACGACATCGGGGATTTCGGACTCGAAGCCTACCGGGACAGCCTCGCCCTGGTTCCCCAGGAAGTCCTGCTCTTCGGCGGTACCATTCGGGAGAACATTACCTACGGCAAGCTCGACGCCACCGAGGCGGAGATCCGCGAAGCGGCCCGTCAGGCGAATGCCCTCGACTTTATCGACGGCTTCCCCGAAGGAATGGATACCATTGTCGGCGACCGCGGCATCCAGCTCAGCGGCGGCCAGCGGCAACGGGTAGCCATCGCCCGCGCCATCCTCAAGGATCCCAAAATCCTCCTGCTCGACGAAGCTACCAGTAGCCTGGACGCCGAGAGCGAACGGGTAGTCCAGCAAGCCCTCGACAACCTGATGCGGGGGCGTACGAGCATCATCATTGCCCACCGGCTGGCGACGATCCGCGACGTGGATCGTATCTATGTGATCGAAAACGGGTCCATCGTGGAATCCGGCACCCACGGCGAGCTCAGCGCCATTCCCCACGGTGCCTACTCCGCCCTGGCCCGGCTGCAATTCGATCTGGCCGAATGAGAGAAGGAGTTAACCTACAACGCTACAATACCTTCGGGCTACCCGCCATCGCCGAACGGTACCTGGCCCTGACCGATGTCGGCCAGTTATCCGGGGAGGCATTTACCGAACAGCCCGCCCTCGTCCTCGGCGGCGGCAGCAACCTGGTGCTGCTGGAGCGAATCCCCGGGCTGACCGTTCACGTGCTGCTTAGCGGCATCGAGTCCACGGACGGAAATGGCCGCTTCCGCGTCCGCGCCGGCACCGACTGGAACCAGTTCGTACGCTATACGCTGGAGCGGGGCTGCCCGGGCATGGAGAACCTCATCCTCATCCCCGGCACGGTCGGCGCCGCCCCGGTCCAGAACATCGGCGCCTACGGGGCGGAGGTAGCGGAGTTCATCACCGCCGTCCACGCCTGGGAATACGGTAAGGGAATGGTCGAACTTACCCCCGAAGACTGCGCCTTCGGCTACCGGGACAGCCGCTTCAAGCGGGAGCCCGGTCGCTTTCTCATAACGGCCGTCGACTTCAACCTCAGCGAACGACGCCCCCTCAAACTGGAATACGGGGCTATTGCCGAAGAACTGGAACGCGCCGGCATCACCGATCCTACTCCCCGCGACGTCGCCAACGCGGTCACGCATATTCGACGCAGTAAACTCCCGGACTGGTTCTTCCTGGGCAACAGCGGCAGCTTCTTTAAAAACCCGGTCGTCGAACGAAGCCACTACGGAAATCTCCGCGAGACGTATGCCGACCTGCCTGCCTACCCCATCGACGACGCCTACGTGAAACTCCCCGCCGGCTGGCTGATCGATCGGGCCGGTTTGCGGGGTGCCGGAAACGAACGCGTAGGCACCTATGAACGCCAGGCTCTGGTGATGGTCAACCGCGGCGGCGCCAGCGGAGGCGATATTCTGGCCTTCAGCCGTCACGTGCAGGAGACGGTAGCGGAAAAGTTCGGCGTCGACCTGGAGCCGGAGGTACAGGTCGTCGGCAACCAGGATTAGCCACCCAAGCAGCCGCAGACGGGGCTTTCACTGTCCCCCACCACGGACATATTAAACGGCAACCGGAACACGAGCGGGTCAAAGCGGATTTATAGGGTAAATCCAGGTATTGTCACATCATGATTTTTCGCCGGTGATCCCCGTTTGCCTGCCCCCGGTACTGCCGAGCTGCAAATTCTGCGTAACCATTCCTGCCAAAAACGAAGCGGCCTTCTTACGGCCTACGTTGGAAGCATTGGCAAACCAGCTGGATTTCGACGGCAGCCGGCTAGATCCATCGCTTTATGAGGTAATGGTGCTCGCTAATAATTGCACCGATGCCACCGCCGCCGTGGCGCGACGGGTAGCGGACGAATACCCCGCGGTGCCAATACACGTCATCGAAGTCGACCTTCCGGACGCCCAGGCCTGTGTGGGCGTGGCCCGGAAACTAATGATGGACGAAGCCGCCCGGCGCCTGCCGGAGGGTGGCATCATCGCCATGACGGATGCCGATACGGTCGTCGATCCTCACTGGATCGCGGCTACGCTACGGGCCTTCGGACGGGGCGCACGGGCCGTAGGGGGGCGCATACTGGTGCCGCCGAACGGTCGCCGCGACTATCGCAAGATTCACCTGCAGGACGTAACCTACCGCAGCCTCCGTGCCCTGCTGGAGTGCATGATCGACCCGAGTATTCAGGACCCCTGGCCGCGGCATTTCC
The DNA here is from genome assembly GCF_002934605.1 of Neolewinella xylanilytica. Classification (GTDB taxonomy): domain Bacteria; phylum Bacteroidota; class Bacteroidia; order Chitinophagales; family Saprospiraceae; genus Neolewinella; species Neolewinella xylanilytica. The sequence continues at coordinate 1,604,820 of NZ_PTJC01000005.1, read as the reverse complement.
AGCATTACGGCCCCAGCCTCGCGGTTTCCCGGGAAGCGTATGTTGCTAGCGGCGGTATGCCACCCCTCCGGTCCATCGAAGACGCCGCCTTCGCGTGGGCCCTCGAACGGATTGACGTGGAACCGGTGCACGATCCCGCCGTGCGGGTATATACCTCCGACCGGGTCAGCAACCGGATCGAGGGCGTCACCTTCAGCCAAAGTCTGGAGGAATGGGCTAAAATGGTAAAGGAAAACCGGCGTCCCGTAGTCTTCGGCCTGCAGCACTGCATCGATCTCTATAAGTGGAAGGTAGCTCTACGACGTGCGTTTTACGAGCGCCGGATCGGTAGCCTTCCCGCCATATTCACGCTCGCCGCATTTCTCGAGCTTTCTCCCGGCGAACTCCAGCGGACGATCGTCCAGGCAACGACCTTCGGGGCACTCTACCTGGATATACGGCAGCGGATCGAGCGTACCCACTCCTTCTCCGACCGGACCTTTGAGGTGGCTATTCAGGAACTGCGCACCTTTACGCGGAGTGGCCATCAGCCCGTTCTTTCCGCCATACGTCCAGCCGATACCGATCGGCGCGATCCGCGCGTACGCGGTAAAAGCCGGTCAGCCGTTGGTTGAAGGCCTCGTGCACTTCGTCACCCGTGAGGGGATAATCCGGAACGTAGGGGGTATAGTGGACCAGCAGCAATACGCCCCCCGGCTCCAGTGCTTTCCCGATGAGGTCGATGGCCTTTTCCAGGTCGGCCCGGCTCCAGTAATAACCTACTTCCGAAACGACCACCAGATCGAACGCCCCATCCGGGAAATCGTCGGGCACGCTCATCCGTAAAAAGGATACCGCCGGATGATCTTGCAATCGGGCACGTGCCACGTCGAGGGCTTTCGCTACCGGGTCGACGCCGACCAGCGCATCACACCGCGCCGCCAGCCCTTCACTGAGCACCCCGATGGAACTGCCGATCTCCAACGCACGCCGGTAGCGGGCATCCGGCAGGGCAGCCAGGGTAGCCGCGTATTTATCCCGCTCGTAGGCGCTGGTTTCGAAGTTCCAGGGGTCGGTTCCGTCCCGATACACCTCATCGAAGTAGGTGCTATCCAGGCTGCGGTAGCGTTTGTCCGGTGGCACGAAGTAGACCTCCCGGGGGCGTAGAAACTTGGCGATCATTTCCTCCGGCAGTTGGAAGCCGGCGGGGTCGTCGTCGATCACCCCCAGCCACTGGGAGGCGTGGGCCCGGATGGCCGCCTCCTTCACCGCTAGCTTGTTTTCGATTTCCAGCCCCCAGCCGATTACTTCTTCTTCCCGCGGCAAGTCGACGAGATTGCGGGCCTCCCACATCCAAACGGGATACTCTACCCACCGGAGTGGTTGCTCCAAGCGGTTGGCGGCGCTGCGGCAGATTTCCCACGTGGCGCGGTGGTCTTCGTGGGGATCGCGTCGCCACGGCACCACGAACGTATCCACCCCCCACGGCGCGATCAAGGCTACCAAGTCGGAAACCACCCCGGAAAAGGTGGGCTCCCACTCGGAGGGAACCTGACCGTCGGGTAAGGCGAGGAAAAACACCCGGTCCGGGCCTACACCGAGTAACGAACAGGCTTTCCGGGCCTCTTCCCGCCGCAGTGCCGCCCTGGCCTCCGGCGGAAACTTGGTGGAGTTCGGGTGGGACATGCTCCCGTCCGTCACGAACACGACCCGCACGTCCTTGCCGTAATCGCCCAGTTGGCTGATGAGGCCCCCGCACCCCAGCGACTCATCGTCGGGATGAGGAGAAAAAATTACCGTGGACTGCCAGGCAAGTAAATCGCTCGCCGGGTGGGGGGGAACCTCCGAATAGAGGCGGCGCTTAGCTTCCTCCAGCCGCTCCGGGTTCAGGTTAGGATGCTCCATCCAGAAAGTATTGACCGACCGCGCCGAGGGTAGCGTCGGGAGCTGGCTGACGTAAATACACCCGTAGATCGGCGTGCAGTCGGGCAAGGGGCTGGGGGGGGAGCATGCCGCGTGCCCCGACGCTCTGGTCGGACAACTCGAGGCATTCTTTACAGTAACCGGTAATGGCCGTCCGGACCTGATTGGCCATATTCACGATGGCGTCGGCGTCCGGTTGGCTGTCCAGCATTTCTCCTGCTCTCCGGAGCCATAGTTTGCCGCTTTCCACCCCAATCACCATCTGTCCTAATCGCATCCGCTGGTGGGGGTCTGCGGTCCGCTCCATCTGCCGAAGGTAGGTACGGGTGGCGTGCAGGATCGCCTCCGCCCCGCCGAGTTGAACGGCCGCGAAACGTACGGCTCCTCCGCTCAGGTGGGGTTGGCGGTTGTAGTCGTTCGGCTGCCCCAGCAGGTCGTCCGCTGCGAGATGGATGTCGGTAAAGTCTATCTTATGGCTGACGCTGTTCTTCATTCCGGTAGTGGTCCAGAAGGTGCGGTCCACCGGTGGCTGGTGCTTGTCCAGTGGGACGACGGCCATCTGCCAACCGCCGGCCGTATTCCCGCCCGGCGCCAGTTGCCCGGTGATAATGGGGCGCGTCACGTGAATGGATCCGCTACAAAAGGATTTGCTCCCGGAGACCCGCAAGCCGGTGGGTGCCGGATGGAAGCGGACGCCATCGGCCATTTCCGTATTCCAGACCCCGAATACGTGGCCCCGACGGGCATCCGTAAAGTAGCGCTGTCGCTGTGCCTCGGTGCCGTAAAGCGCGATTAGCTGTATAGCGTTTACGTGCCCTTCGTAGATGCGGCCTACGGAAAGATTGCCTTCCCCGATGGTTCGCAACAGCTCGAGAAGTTTCCCCCGCCCCGGGGCGGTGAGATCCAGCGGTTCGCCGGGCAGCATACAGCTTAGCAGGCCGGCGTTGGCCAGTACACCCATCTCCGATGCGGGATATCCGCCGTGGGCGAAGGTCTCCGCCGCCCACTCCTTAAACTGGTTTTTGACCCCTTGCCCGATCGCATTCGGGGAGGGAAATTCCCCGGTGTTGACATTAGCTGACATATGCCAATCAAATCCCCGCGACCCGCCCAATGTTTGCCGTTCTCGAAATTAGCCATCGCGGCCCGGTGGGTCAGAAATAGAGACGAAGTCCCTGCGCTACCGCCAACACGAGCAGGAGGCCGCTCAGCAAATAGTTGATGTTCCGGGTCACGAACCTGGCGTTTCGGTGCATCCAGTGGGCCGCCCGCGCGTAGCCCATGAAGATGACCAGGGCACCGACGCCGGCGCTCCCGGCAAAGACTATCCGGGCCAGGGCCGTGTCGTGCAGCGATCCATTGGCCAGAAACCAGCCACTGGTAGCAAAGAAATAAGGCACCGTGAGGAGGTTCATCACCGCCAGCAACGTGCCCCGCAGGAAGGGGCTTCCGCGGTAGGGCCGATCGGGCTGGGAAGCCTCCGCGACCCGGGCGCGGATACCCTTGAAGAGGAAGAAAGCCGACAGGAAAAGAAAGACCAGGATGGCACACTGCCGCAGGGCATCCACCACCAAAGCGTGGTCGTTCAGGAAGCCGGCGAAAAACACGGCGATCCCGGCCTGAAGCAGCACCGTGGTAGCCATTCCCAGGGCAAAGATGTAGGCGGTCCGACGGCCGGCCCGGAGGCTGACATTCACGCTGGTCATATTCAACATGCCCGGAAGCAAGGTCGCCCCGGCCGCGGCGGCCAGCCCAAGTAGCATGGCGTTCAAGGTTTCCACCGCCCAAAGGTAACTTTCCTCCGGTTTTGGCGCGCGTCGCCGCTACCGTTGTCGCGGTGGCAGTCCGCTTCGTGAACCCGGACCCGCGACCCGCGGCGACCGGAGAAAAATCATTGAGCACCTAGGAAAAGGTATTTATCTTCCGGGCGTACCGATCGGTAGGTCACCCGACGTTGTACAGCCACCCTTGCTGTTAGCACGGGAAACATGCGGAACCGACCGATGGCCCATCCGTGCGTTAGCACCCTGCCGTCGGTAGTAATTCTTCAGATTGTTAGATCCATATCTTTACGGTAACAAACTCTACCCCCTCCACCCTGTTATCCTCTGACATATCCCCGAAAGCCAGCTCATTGTCTGCTACTAAACCACCCTGCCTTGCGTAAACCCATGCGAATACATCCGGAAGGTCGCCGGATGTTGGCGTTACTCTTCGTCGGCCTAGGCCTGATCGTCGGCCTCGTGGCCTGGAAAGCTCCGGCTCAGTTGCCGATCGTGGCAATCGCTGCCGGTCTATTTTTCCTCACTATTCTCCAGTTTTTCCGCAATCCCCGCCGCATGGTGCCCGAGGAAGCGGACCACCTGGTTTACGCCCCGGCCGACGGAAAGGTCGTCGTCATCGAGGAGGCCTACGAACCGGAATACTTTCGCGCCAAACGGCTGCAGGTGAGCATCTTCATGTCACCGGTGAACGTGCACGTCAATCGCAACCCCGTAAGCGGACTGGTGAAGTACAATAAATATCACCCCGGAAAATACCTGGTTGCCTGGCACCCCAAAAGCAGCACGGAGAACGAACGCACCACCGTGGTCATCGACACCGGCGAAACGGAGATCCTGCTGCGACAGATCGCCGGCGCGTTGGCCAAGCGCATCAAAAACTACCTGGAGGAGGGCCAGCAGGTGGTTCAGGGAGAAGATTTCGGATTTATCAAATTCGGTAGTCGGGTTGATCTTTTCCTTCCGATCGGTACCCGCCTCCGGGTCGAGATCGGCCAGAAGGTAAAGGGCAATAAAACCGTCATCGCCGAGCTTGAATAAGGAGCATGAGAAAGCAACGCAGTAAAAAGTACGACGACAAAAGCCTCCGGGAGAAGAAGATCGACTTCCGCCGGCACTTACGTACCTACCTGGTCATGTCCGCGTTTTTCATCATCCTCAACCTCTTCACCATCGGCAGCATCGGTTGGGCCGTGTGGCCCATTCTCGGCTGGGGCATCGGTATCGCCATGCAGGCCATGAGCTTGTACGGGCCGCTTGCCGACCCCGAAGACGTCCACCCCCGCGAGGAGGAGCGGGGCACTCCCCTGCCGGACCTGGAGGACCGGATGGAGCTCAAGGAACTCGACCGGCGCCCCTACCGCGACGAAGATCTCGTATAAACGGCGGCGAAGGCCGTATCGATGCGGACCACGCCGGGGTCCCCCTCGCGGAGCCGCCGCGCCCGAAGCAGACTGTTGCGTCGGTGCTCGGCGTAGTCGGCCGTTCCCTCGATCAGCGAATTTTCCGTAATGTAGCCGTTGTCGGCCCCGGCGTGCAAAAAGCGACCGTCTCCGAGGTAAAAACCTACGTGGGTAACCCGCTCGCTGCCGTCGTCGCGGTAGTTGCCGAAAAAGAGCAAATCGCCCCGTTCCAAGCGGCTGAAGGACTCGTCCAGCGTTACCACCTCCCCCGCGTGCACCTGTTGACTGGCATCCCGCGGAATGACGTAGCCGTTGAGGTAGTAGGCGGTCTTGGTAAAGCCGCTGCAGTCCATCCCCTTCGGACTGGTGCCGCCCCACAGGTAGGGTTTGCCGGCCTGGGCGAAGGCGGTGGCCAGCACGTCGTCCACGGACACGGATGCCGGCGTCGCCAGTTGCTCGTAGGGGAGTATTTCGTCCGGGCCTACGTACCCCGTCCGCCCGTCGGGTAGCCGAATGGGTACCCGATCACCCGCCACATCGCCTATTTTTTTCACCAGGCCACCCGCCACGAGCTCCGAGACGATACCCCGATCCGTGGCATAAACGGTCGTTTGCGCCGGAGCGCAGGCAACAAGATCGCCGGAAAACCACTCAGCCAATTCCTCAGCCGAAACCCGGACCAGCGCCCCCTCCTCCAGCCAGGCGATGTACCGATCGGGCGTGCGGATCAGGAACCAGCCGTCCCGGTAGTCCAGCAGGCTTACGGGGGTGCCCATCAGCGCTTGCGATGTCAACTCGCTGGAGTGGCCCGGCTCGGTACGGATGTTGGCTACCGACACCCGGATCAGCGCGTAGCCTTCCGCCGCGGGTAGCTGCCGCACGCGGTTGACCCCTCCCGGGGTAGCGGCCACCAGGGAGTCAAGCGACGCGGCGGCCGCGGCTACGGTCGTATACCCGTCGAAGACCACGCTGTCGCCGCTGCGGATCACCGCTACCTCTACGCGATCGGTGCGGCGATCCGGTGCGTACGTGCGGCGCAATTGCCCGATGGAGGCCTCTATCGCGGCATCGGGCTCCCGGGAAGACCCAATTTCCTGACATCCAAGTAGAAAGAAGAGGAGAATTCCGCAAAAAGTTAGGTTTTCCATCTATTTAGGGCTTATTTTTGCAACTGTCCGGAACATTTCGGATGAATGTTGTTTTTTAATTATTCTGTCACGGTTTTGGAGTTGGCTACCGTATAATCTGATTTTGCTTACAATATCTATTTAGGCATTGCCTTCAACATTACCATTTGTTTTATCCATTTTCTTCCTCATTATGAATTTATTTGTTGCCCGGCTAAGCTGGGATACCGACGAAGACACGCTTCGCAATACCTTCAACGCTTACGGTGAAGTAGAGTCGGTAAAGATCATCCTTGACCGGGAAACCGGTCGCTCCCGTGGCTTCGGCTTTGTAGAAATGCCGAACGACGAAGAAGCCCAAGCTGCAATAGAAGGGCTAGACCAATCTGACCTCGACGGTCGCACTATTGTCGTCAAAGAAAACGACCGCAAAGGCGGTGGTGGTGGCGGCGGTGGCGGCTACAGCGGCGGCGGCGGTGGCGGAGGCTACCGTGGCGGCGGCGGCGGCGGCGGCGGCGGCGGTGGTTACCGCGGCGGCAGCGGCGGAGGCGGCGGCGGTGGTTACCGTGGCGGCAGCGGCGGAGGCGGCGGCGGCTATGACCGTGGCGGACGCGGCGGTGGCGGCGGCGGTTACGACCGTGGCGGACGCGGCGGCAGCGGCGGTGGCGGCGGCTATGACCGTGGCGGACGCGGCGGGGGCGGCGGCGGTTACGACCGTGGCGGCTACAGCGGCGGCGGTGGCGGAGGCTACGAGCGTGGTAGCTACGACCGTGGCACCGACAGCGGCTCCCGTTACGATCGCGGCAACCGTGGCGGCAGCTACGACCGCGGCGGCGACAAAGACTACGAAAACTACAATCGTTACGACGACCGCAACCGGCGTCCGAGCAATCGCCGCAACGACGATTACAACAACTAGTGTCTTCGGACACTCCGACTGAATAAGAAGCCCTCCGGATTTACTTCCGGGGGGCTTTTATATTTACCCGCTCCGCTAGTTTTCTTTTTCCCGTTTACCCTAACCGCCCGATCATGCACCAAATCTTTACCCTCATGCTGGTCCTTGTGGCCGGAGCCCTTGCAAACGCCCAACTTATTACGACGAATCCGGCCGCGCCGGTCGCCGACCAACCCCTCACCATAACCTTTGATGCCAGCCTCGGCACCGGCGGGCTCAACGACTGCAACTGCGACGTTTACCTGCACACCGGAGTGGTTACTTCCGAAAGCGCCACGGACGTGGAATGGCGGTATACGGCCACCACGTGGGGACAAGCCAACGAAGCATGGAAGCTCAGCCCCGTCGACGGCGCGCCCAATACCTACACCTACACCTTCAGCCCCAGTCTTCGGGAATACTTCAATGTACCCGAAGCGGAAGATATCCTGCGGCTGGCCCTGGTATTCCGGGACGCCACCGGCAACCGGGAAGGCAAAGCCACCGGTAACGCCGACATCTTCGTAGCCGTCAGCAATGGTTCCGAATTGGCCATTAATCTGGCCGGCAACCCGGGAACCCCGACCTACGCCCTCGGACGGCCACTGCCGGTGACGGTCGGTACCACTTCGGAGGCCACCATATCGCTTTACGATAACGATAGCCTGCTGACGACTACCACGGCTACGGACTTGTCCTACGACGTACGACTACTTACCCCGGGGATGCACACTATCCGGGCGGTGGCGAGCAACAACACCGAAGCAGCAGCCGATTCTTTTCGGATCAGCGGCCAACTCGTGGTGGATCTCACGGCTCCCGGTAGTTCGGTTATCCAGGCTGATCCCGGAGAAGCGTACACCATTGCAGCGACTTCCTACGTCACGGCCGATCTGGAAATTTCGGACGGCACCACCGTGATCGCCACGACCAATTCCGCTACCGTTACCGAATCGGTGACGCTACCGGAGGGTGACGTCACTACCTACACCATTACGGCTACTTACCTGGGAGCATCCGCCTACACCACCGTTACCTTCATCACCGGATCTCCGGAGGTTGCCGCGGTTCCGGATGACGCTCGTCCCGGAGCCACCCCTACGTCTGACGGGGGAATGCTATTACACCTGCGCGCGCCGCAAAAATCCGACGTATTCGTGGTGGGCAACTTCAACAATTGGTCGCCGACGGCCGCATCCCGGATGGTGCGTTCCCCCAACGACACCTCCTTCTGGCTCAAAATCGAAGCGGAAGACCTGCCGGCGGAAGACCTGCTGTACCAGTACGCCATTGACGACGACGGCCGCTTCGCGGACCCCTACAGTACCCTGGTACTCGATCCGGACGATGACCCCTTCATCCCGGAGACGACCTTTCCGGGTATCCCCCCCTACCCCTCGGAGAAGGCGGACGGGATACTCACTTGGGTCCGCCTGGATGCACCGGCGTACGACTGGACCGTTACGGACTTCGAGGCACCAGACCCGGAACGGATGGTCGTGTACGAGTTGTTGATTCGTGACTTTATCGCCGCCCACGACTACCAGACCCTGACCGATACCATCGACTACCTGGCCCGCCTGGGGGTCAACGCGATCGAACTGCTGCCCGTCACCGAATTCGAAGGGAACATCAGTTGGGGCTATAACGTGAGTTTTCACATGGCGCTGGATAAGTACTACGGGGCACCGGAAGGCCTGAAGCGGTTCGTCGACGCCGCCCACCAGCGGGGCATAGCCGTCATTCTGGACGTTGTCTATAACCATGCCTTCGGGGAGAGCCCGCTGATCGGGATGTGGCCCGGAGAACAGTCGTTCTACCCCGGACCGAATAACCCCTACGCCAACGTGACCGCCCGCCATCCCTTCAATGTAGGCAGCGACCTGAACCACGAAAGCGCGTTGACCCGGGAGTACGTGAAGACCACCCTGGCCTACTGGCTGCGGGAATTCCACGTGGATGGTTTCCGTTTCGACCTGAGTAAAGGCTTCACCCAGAATGTAAGTACCGACATCCCCGGTTGGAATGCCTACGATGCGTCCCGCGTCGCGATTATCAAGGAGTACGCCGACCAGGTCTGGTCGGTGGATCCCGAAGCCTACGTCATCATGGAGCACCTCGGGGAAAGCCGGGAGGAGAACGAACTGGCGCAGTACGGCAAGGGAATGTACTTCTGGTCGGGCGGCCAACCCCACGACGCCTACCTGGAGGGTGCGATGGGCTATAACGAGGACAGCAAATCCGATTTCGCCTCCGCCCTGGCCGACAACCGGGGCTTCGAACAGCCTAGCCTGCTTGCCTACATGGAAAGCCACGACGAGGAGCGCATGGTCTACAAAAACGTGCAGTTCGGCAACGGCAGCGGGAGCTACGACATCACCGAACTGCCTACGGCGCTCGACCGAGCGGAACTCGCTTCCGCCTTCTTTTATAGCCTGCCCGGCCCGAAGATGCTGTGGCAGTTCGGTGAACTCGGCTACGACTACCCAATCAATTACTGCGAGGACGGTACCGTCAGCGAGCCCTGCCGGACCGGCCCGAAGCCCATCGTTTGGGAGTACCGGGACGATCCGAACCGACAGGACCTGTACCACACGATCGCGGACCTACTGTACGTCCGTAATAACTACGATTACTTCCACGGGGAGGTGACCTCCGCCAGTTTTGCCGGGGAAACCAAATACGTCCACCTCAGTAGTGCCGATGGCGCGGCGGCGGTGATCGGTAATTTCGGCGTAACAAGCAGAACGGTAGCCAATCCGTTCCCAAGGGCGGGCACCTGGTACGATTACTTCGGCGGACAAACCTTGGAAGTAATCGATCCAGCCGCAGCGATCGAGCTCGCGCCGGGGGAATACCACCTGTACCTGTCGCAGGACGTGGCCCGGGACGGTGGTCGGCTCACCGCTACCAACGACCTTGCGGTCGACCGTTTCCGCTTCACCCTCAGTCCGAACCCGACGGCGGGGCAAGTAGTGACTACGTTCACGCTAGAGGGTGCCTCCCCGGTGAACGTACGGTTGCTCGACCTGATGGGCCGGCCGGTCCGTAACCTTTACGACGGACAACTAAGCGCCGGCCCGCAGCGGTTGGAAAGCGCTTTGGGGGATCTCCCCGCCGGAACGTATTTTATTCAAATCCGCGCGGAAGGCACTTCCGCGGTCAATGCGTTGTTACTACAATAAACCCACGCGTTGTCAATGTCGGTCAGGCCGTTTGTTATCCGAATGGCCGCTGATCGCCTGTTGTCTTTTCATTACTCGAATTAGCTATTGTCCACTATGTCTGAACGTTCCTACTACGTCATTACCCTGAAGTCTAAAATGCGGTTCGTTGCCGCGCTTGGAGAGGGAGCAACTGAAATTCCAGACATGGTGCGGCTTGCTCCGGTGCTGCTGGACCGGCAGCTGCTGATTCATCCCTCCGCCATCGAGGCCATGGCTCCCTGTACCGAGCAGGAGGCCCGGAAGTCCGCCAAAAGCCTGAACGGCAAGAGCATGTTCCACCGGTACTTCGGGGAAGTTCCCATTCGGATGAAGATGTAAGGGACGTTCCGTCCGAAGGCATCCTCGGTTTAAATTAGGGGGTCCCCCTCCCACCTTCCAGAGCTTCGCCGTGGCAGTGGGCAACGGAATACGTTAATTGTCAGGAGCGGCAACAACCAGGCGGTAGGTTCCGTGCGTATTGTGTGTGGGGGGGCGTAGCCGGCCGATTTCCCCCGCACCGATTTATCCACCAGCACACAAGCCTTCCAGCATGACGGAATACCCGCTATCCGCTCTATCCCTAACCTCTCTTATCCGAACCGCCATATGCTGCCTGTGGGCCGTAAGCTCCTACCCGACGCTTACGGCCCAGGATGCGAATCGAAGGGGTTTGCATGCCGGGGATCTGGTTGCGATGACGGTAGCGACTAACCTGCTCGGTCAGTCCGTCGACAATTTTTCGCTTGCCGGGGCCGCGAGTCCGGTCGACCCGGGAAGTCCTTCCGAAGTCATTACCTCCGAAGGAAAACAGGAGGTAGACGTTACCGAAGCGTATTTACGCGCGCTGGACCCCGACGAGGAGATCCTGATTATCCTGCGGCAAAAAGTATACCTCCGGGAGGACCTGGAGCTCTCCGACCGCATTAACTTCACTTTCCAGGAAGGGCCGGGGCAGTTCCAGTTGCTGGACAACGCGGTCGACCTTACCATAAATGGAGCGGTGAACGCCCCGTTTAAGGAGATTTTTATCGGAGAGGGGCACGTTCATCTGGGCAAAAAATACGCGAAGGTAGACTGGTTCGGTTCCAAACCGGATGCGGTATTCGACTCCTCCGACCTGGAGCTAAAAAGTTACGGAACGAAGAGCTACCACGGATACCGCAAGGCGCTGGCCGCGGTCAAGGGGAAGGGCCGCATAGAGTTCGGATACGGGGGCTACGCCATGGTCGATACCACGGATGGGGTCCGTACCCTCTTCGGTCGGGAGCGGGGCAAACACCGGGTGAGCAAAGGAGCCCTCACGCTGCACTTGCGCTACGAGAACAGCGAGGACGTACTCTACGACAGTATTGAGGTGTACGGCCAGGGGATGGGAAAAACCTACCTCCTCTGTGAGCGCTACAACGCCGATGGTTTTCAGCCCGGAGGCATTGAGTACAGTCCGGCACGGTCGCTCGGGTGGACCGACTCCGACTCGAACCTGGAGTTCCAGGCCACCTTTACGGACCAGGTCAACGCCGGGCAGAACTACCTGGACTTGAAGGACGCGTCCATGGCGGGGATTTTCAAGTCGGGCCAGACGGTGTTTGCCCGCAACGGCGGGATGGGCTTCGACGTCGACGGCGGCCAGTTCAACGTGGTGCGGGAGATTCGGGGTGCCCGGATCATCTTCGAGTATCCGTTTCAACGAGACCTGAGCGTGGAGAATGCGAGCAGCATTGGCGGACTAAGTGCCTTTACGATGCCTGTGGAGGGCCGGACCGTGCAGGTTCAGTTCAACCGAGACCCCGGTTTCGCCAGTCGAAAAGCGCCGGGCGGGCCCGATAAGACCTTCTCATACGGCAACAACTTGTTCCGACTGGTATCGGACGACGGGAATAACACCTACACCATCGAGAACGTAGCGGGAAAATTCAATGACCCGGCGGGTACCAGGTATGCGGAAAACGAGCTACGGGTGATGAAGAGCCGGACCCTGTTCCTGGCAACCCGGACGCTGCGCGGCGGCTGGGTGCGGGATATGTCTGTCCGGGCCAACTACAATGCCTTTACCGTATCCAATTTGGTGGACTGCGGAGCGGAGCGCGTCCATATGCTGTACAAAGCGAACGAGAAAGGCGGGCTGACCCTGAACGGCGACGGCGGCCTGAACTTTCGGATGAAAGACTGCGTGATCGAGGCCGCGCCGGGTCAGTGGGTCGGCTCACAAATCGCCCGCAGCATGACCAATTTCGTGAGTACGGGGACCCGCTGGATCAACATCAAACACGCCATCATTGAATTTTCGGAGGGAACGAAGTTTATCGGTGACTACTTCTTCTTCGACGCAAAAAATACGGAGCGGGCTTCCCCGATGGGTGGAAACCAACCCATCGGGGTGATGTCAGTCGGCCTGACTACCGGCAATACCCTCTTCCGCGACTGCGAATTCGTACAGATGGGCGGGGATGGCGTGATCCTGAATAATGACATCAACCAATGGTCGGCGACCGCGGGGGGAAGAGTAACGATAGAGGATTGCACCATGTCCGCGATCGATGTGGATGCGCTGATCAGTATCAAATCGCCGGGCTTGTTCATCAACGGCTTGCGGGGTAGCGGGGTGGTCTCGTCCATCTTCGGTGCGACCGGATCGGGTCCGGAGGAGACCGACCTGACGAGCGTGAGCGGCGTGGGCCAGAACGGGGAGACGGCCTTTACCATTGGCGGAGTATCGAAAATCAACGACTTCGAGTTTATCGGAAACTTCGACCAGGTTTTCCGGAGCCCGCCCCAATCGTTGCTCATGCGCAACAGCCTCGCGGTGTGGCAGGGGGGCAGGTCGGACGACATCGACGATCGCCGCATATCCCACGGGGCGCTGGTTACCGGGGCGGGCGACGCCGGGCGGACCAATTTCCGTACGGACGTGGAAATGGAAATCCACGGTATGCCGATCGTGACCAACGTGCCGGGCTTTAAATTCGATGCGGCGATGAATCCCCTCGATAAGTTCGAGTTCACCCTGGTGCGGCCAAAGCTGTACTACAAAGTCAGTAACAACGAGTACCGTTTTGACGGGGTGGGCCCCAACCAGGTCGTTACCTACGACGCCAGCAGCCAGTAGGGAGTGGTACGGGCCGGAGAGAGGCAATCATCCGGATCTCTCGGGGTCCTCTACCCTAACGACACCGGAATAACTCTCTACGCTCCTTTAGGACGGCGCAGCATGCATCGCGCGATTCCCTTTTCTATAAGCGAGCGCAGCCGGAGTCGGTAGTTGACCCGCTCCTGCTTCGGTTGATAAAAATGAAAAGACTTACCAACAAGCGGATTAACCTCCGAACTATCCCCGAACCGAGCGCGTTTACCCTCAGAAGGTCAGTGAATCGAAAGAGGAGCTGAGTCCCAACGGGGGCGTACCGGAATCGACAGGGAAGTAAGCTTTGTAGTAAGCATGCCGGAGCATGATTGGTTACTCCGTAAAAAATAACGATCCAACCCTTAGTTGGCACTCCCAGCTATGCCATGGCAGCCTAAACTCAGTTTAGCTGTCTAAATGTGCCGTGTAGTTGACGCCTGATACACACTGCGCCGCATATCATCACCCCCTCGGGCTGGCTCATGATCCTAATCCGAATCGTGAGCGAGATTAAGGATTTAAGGCACCGAATGAGTGGGTTACCATACTTACCCGGTGCTCGAAAATTCGATTGGTAAATAAGCATGTAGAAAGCTGCCTTGCGCTTTCGCTGGACGCGAGTTCGAATCTCGCCGCCTCCACTTCACCCGTAGTTAGTTGTACATCAGTCAGTTACGAACTCGTTATCTGGCTACGACTGACTACGGGTATTTTTATGCTCCTACGTGAGGTAATTCTCCGGCTCTGCTTACCCAACCGGGTGGTGATCCATATCCGGGCAAGTCATTACAACAGTCCCCCCCTCCCCTTAGCAGCCGAAACATACGCGGCCGATTCTCACCTCGGGTGGGAACGCATTCGTTTTTACGTTAATGATAAGCGCGCCAAAAGCAAAACCCATCCCAGCAAAGATGCTGATCGGTAGGTATAGAGCCACTACATAGGCCGCCCGGCACTACCCCCCTTACTTCACCCGCGTCCGGAACATCTCCTTCTTTCCCTCTTTGGTATAGAGGTGGCCGATGAGCTCGTCACCGACCTGCAAGCCCCCTACCCCTTCCGGTGTACCGGTGAAGAGCAGGTCGCCCTTCTGTAGTCGGAAATACTGGCTGGTGTAGCAGATCAACTCGGTGAGGGGAAAAATCATATTGCGGCTGTGGCCGTGCTGCACTTCTTCCCCGTTCTTTTCCAGGGTGAATTCGATATCGTTGAGGTCACTGAAATCCTTGGGTGGGTAAAATTCGGGCGAAAGCGGAGCCGAATGGTCGAAAGCCTTGGCAACCTCCCAGGGATGGCCGTTTTCCTTGCAGTGTTGCTGTAGGTCGCGGGCGGTGAGATCCAGCCCCAGGCCGATGCTTTCGACGTAGTCCAGGGCGAATTGGGGTTCGACGTGGCGGCCGTTCTTCGCGATCCGGACGACCAGTTCCACTTCGTAGTGGATATCCTTGCTAAATTCCGGGTAGTAGAAGGGTTTGTTGTTGGGCAGAATAGCGGAACCTGGCTTCATGAACACAATAGGCCGCTCGGGGCGGGCGTTGCCGAGTTCGGCGGCGTGGGCGGCATAGTTCCGGCCGATGCATATGATTTTCATGGGTGGTGGGTTTGGACGTTAAACATAGATGATCAGGGCCGCGTCACCAGGCTTTCGCGATGGGTTTCCAGTCCGTGGCGGAAAGGTTGCTAGCGATTCGGGCCGCGATATCCTCCGTAGCGGCGGGTTGAAACGTTTTCCCGGTGATGAGTTCGAAAAGCTCGGTGTAGCGGGCGGTGATGCGCTCGACAAACTCGTCGGGCATCTCCGGCATCGTTTGGCCTGCGAGGCCGCGAAAGTCGTGCTCCATGAGCCATTCCCGAACGAACTCCTTGCTGAGCTGCTTTTGGTGCTCCCCCCGGGCCTGCCGGTCGGCGTAACCCTCGGCGTAAAAGTAGCGGCTGGAATCGGGGGTATGGATTTCATCGATGAGGTAGATCTCGCCGTCCGCAATGCCGAATTCGTACTTGGTGTCAACGAGGATCAATCCGCGCTCGGCGGCCATGGCCGTACCCCGGGCAAAGAGACGGCGGGTATAGTTTTCCAATTTCCGGTAGACGTCGGGTGCGACGATACCCCGTTCCAGGATTGCTTCCCGGCTGATGTCTTCGTCGTGCCCTTCCTCGGCCTTCGTGGCGGGGGTAATGATGGGTTCGGGAAAGGCATCGGCTTCCTTCATGCCCTCGGGCATCGGCACGCCGCAGAGTTCCCGTTTGCCGGCCTGGTACTCCCGCCATCCGTGTCCGACGAGGTAGCCCCGGATGACCATCTCGATGGGCACCGGCTGACAGGCCTTGCCGATGGCTACGTTGGGATCCGGGTTGCTTTCCAGCCAGTTGGGGCAGATGTCGCGGGTAGCCTCCAAAAAATGGGCGGCGATCTGGTTAAGAATCTGTCCCTTGTGGGGGATGGCGCGCGGCAGTACGTGGTCGAAGGCGCTGATGCGATCGCTGGCGACCATCAGCAATTGTCCGTCCCGCCGGTAGACGTCTCTGACCTTGCCCCGATACAGCGTGGCCGGCGGATCGAAGGAAAAATTAGTTTCGCGGAGGGCATTGGCCATGGGGGAATATTTTGGGCAATATTACGGGATATCGGGCTGGTTTGGTTCCCGCGCCCCGGCGCCCGAAATAAACGCAAAAGGCCCGACCGAAAATTCGATCGGGCCTTTTGGGCGGCTAGTTGCCAGTGAATGGGCCTAGTTACTTTGCTTGCTCTTGTGCTTAAGGATCTGGCGACGGAGGGCTTCGGTGACCTCGGCGGTCGCGCGCTCGATGCTTTCGTCGGTGTGGGTGGCGAAAAGATCGTTACCGGGGATGAAGAGCCGGATATCCACGGTGTGCCCGTTGGCGGCGCTGCCATCGTCTTCCTTAAGGAACACTTCCGCCCGTTCGATGCGGTCGTAGTAGGTTTCGAGCTTATTGACTTTCTCGTTGATGACCTTGGTAGTGACGTCCGACAGTTCGGAAGAGTTATGGATGATAACCTGCATAAATGCTTGGTTTTGGTGATGGAAATAGTGGTAAGCCGGTTTGGGCCTACCTTGCGACCGCTAATCAGCGGGGCTGCCCCAATCTAACCCCCCGGCCCCGATTTCGTTCGCCAGCCGACTTATGTCCGAGCCACTCCTTTCTTTCGTTAGCCACGGCGGTCATAGCCTGGCGATCTTGTCGCACTCGAATGCGGAAGCTACCCGCCCGCCCGTGGTCTGGATTCACGGACTGACGGCCAGTCTGCGCTTCTGGGAGGCCGCCATGTACGAAGAGATCCGGGCTTCGCGCAGCTGGTACTCCATCAGTCTGCCGCTCCATTACCCCAGCACCTATGCGGGGGATATTAGCGTGGACGCGCTGAGCGAAACGCTCTTTGCCGAGTTGGTACGTGAAGCGGTAGATTCCGTGCTCCCCGCCGGAAAATTTCACCTGGCCGGCTACAGTCTTGGCGCCTTTGCCTGTCTGAACTACGCCGCGAAGCATCCCGGTCGGGTGCTTTCGGTGATTAGTATTGGGGGATTTATGACCGGGCGGGCAAAGGGACTGGAGGGGGTACTGCAATTCTTCAGTACGGGGAATCTATTCCGGAAGGCCCTCTTTCACCTGGCGTGGTGGGTGATGCAGCAACACATCGTTTTTCTGAAACTCGCCACCGTCTTCTACGCCCGACGGTGGCGACAGCTCTTCGCTTACCCCGAGCTGGACCCCACCCTGGAGCACATCTTTCCGGACGTCAGCCGGCATTCCATTCACGGACAGCGGGTGCTATTCCGTTACCTGCTGAATATGGACTTGATGGACGAAGTGGCCGGCATCACGATTCCCGTCCTGGCCATCGCCGGCACCCGGGATCCCATCATCCCCTTCGCGCACCAGCGGGCGTACGCGGAGCGCTTACCCAACGGCGAGTTACTTGCCTTGGACGGCGTGGGGCACGTGTCCTTTGCCGAAGCGCCGGACGCGTTTCGCGGTGCGCTGCTTGGTTGGCTAGCTCGTCACGACGAGGGAGTGACCGAAAGCTGACTGTGGCCGCTTCCCCGCGGCGTGAGTTGAATCTGGCAGTAGATCCGCTCACGCAACTCCTTTACATGGCTGATGAGGCCGATCGTCTTCCCCTGGCCCTGCAGTTGTTCCAGTGCGGAGACGGCATCGTCCAGAATCTTTTCATCCAGGGTGCCAAAGCCTTCGTCGATGAACAGCGAGCGGATGTTCGTCTGACCGCTGGCGAGTTCCGATAATCCGAGGGCCAAGGCTAAGCTGACGATGAAGGTTTCCCCGCCGCTTAGAGTGGTCATCGGCCGGCAGTTATCGTTTTGGAAAGTATCGATGATTTCGAGTTCCAGATTTTCCCGGCTCATATCGTCCGCGGCCCGGTGACGCATCCGATACCGTTCGTTGATTCGCCGCAGGTGACGGTTTCCCGCCTCGACGAGTCGTTGCAGGGTGAGCGTTTGGGCGAAGCGGCTGAACTTTACCCCGTCCTTTTGCCCGATCAGGTCGTTGAGGCGCGCCCAACGCTGCCGTTCGTTATCGGCTCGCTCCAGTTCTTCGACCAAGATGCCATAGGCGAAGCGGCGCTGATCGTCCTGCTCCAGCTCTTTCAGCACCGATCCCTTTTCCTGATTTAATTCCTCCGCCCGCCGTTCCACCTTATCGAGTTCAGCGGATAGGTCCGGAGCGGCCGGCAGGTCCTTAACGGCCGTTGCGGCAGCCGCAAGCTCCTGGGTAGCAGAAGCCAGGGCATCCCGCTGCGAGTGGAGTCTCAGCTGGGTTGCTTCGCGTAGTTTGGTGTATTGCGCTTCCCGGTCGGCCGGTAGCAGTAGACTGCGGGCCACCGCTAAGGACTCCAGGCCATGCTTGTTTAGCAACTGGCCAAGGTGCAGATCAAGGGCCGCGATGGATTGCTCCAATTCAGAGAGCTGCTTACGGCGATCCGCTTCCCGCTCCTCCGCCGTTCGGGCCGCCGACAGCGCTTGTTGCAGCTCGGATTCCCGCTCTGCGAGCGTTTTCCGCAGGCCGGCTTCGCGATCGTCCGCTTGTTTTCGTGCTGCCTCCACGGAATCCCCTCCTATGAGCCGGCGGCGTTTATCCCGCAGTGCCTCCATTTCCGTAGTCCGTTGCCGGCCCCATTCCATCAGCCGGCTCAGGGCACCCTCGTTCTCTTTCAGTTGCCGTTGCTGGGCTTCCAATTTGGGTAGCAGCTGGGATAACTCCCGCGCTGCGGAGCGGAGTTGCCGGAGTTTTTGCAGTTGATCCTGAGTGGATTGTCCCTGACTACGAACCTGCGCGAGCAGGTCGACAATTTCCTCCAGACTACCCGGCGGACGCTCCCGTTCCGGCGCTCCGGATTCGAGCTGCAAGCTCAATTCCTGTTCGCGCTTCCGGTGTTCCTGATAGCGCGTTTCCGTTTGCGCCAGCGCGGTAGCTGCTTGCCGATCCTGCTGACGCGCGAGGTTGCGTTGCTCCGTGATGGTGCGGAGATCCGATCGTGCGGTGCGAATATCGGCATCCAGATCGGTCGCTCCTTCCTCTAGGGCGGGATGGTGGGTCGAACCGCAGACGGGACAGGACTCCCCCTCCGCGAGTTCGTGCCGTAAATGCTCGACTCCCTTGGATTGCTCCAGCCGAGTCAGCATGCGCTGCCGGGTTTCTACCAATTTTTCGGCGCGGCTGAGTTCCTGCGCGGCGGCTTGCTGCAACGACCTAACTTCCTCCAGTTCGCTGCTAAAGCGTTCGCTCTCTTTCCGTAAACCTTCCAGGCGGGATTCGAGATCGAGGCGGACTTGCCATTCCTGGAGTTGATCGCGACGATTAACCAGTTCCTGCAGCCGATCCTCGAGTTCGGTCAATTCCCGGGTAATGGCTTCCGGATCCCGCTCCTGCAACAGCTGCCGCAGCTTCGCGGCCTGACTGGCGGACGCATTAACTTCCTCCGCCAAACGGTTCCCCCGCTCCTCCGCCTGAGCCCGCTCGGATAGATCGGCTGCCTCCTCCCGCTGACGTACGGTGAGCTGGGTTTCCGTCTCCGCGGCAGCAGCCAGTCGCTGCTGCCAGTCTGGCTTTCCGGATTCGTAATCCGACCACGCAGTGCGGGCTCCCTGGGCGGCGGCCGCTTTCTCTCCCACTTCCCGGTTACGCGCTTCGCGGAGGGCCGTTTGTTCCCGGAGATGTATTTCGGCTTGTTCTCTTTCCCGCTTTAACCGGTCATGGCCGGCAAGAGGCTCGCGGAAAGGAGCAACGCGCCGGCTTGCCGATAGTGCCTCGCGGATGGATAGCAAATTCGCCCAATCATTTTCCGCCACGGCATACGTTTCCTTTCGCTGACCGTGCCGCTCCGTGATGGATTGGAACCGTCGGTGCAACTCGATGTGCCGGCGGAACTCCGCTAGTCGGGGTCGTAGGGTCTCAATTTCGGCGTGCAAAGTATCGTAGCGGCCCTGAACTTCCGCGCGATCCTCCACCGACAAGGGGACCAAGTGCCGTTGACTTTCCCGTAGCCGTTCGAAGGCTTCGCGGGCGAGCTTATGCCGTTCGAAGGCGGATTGGCTGATGCGGCTATATATCTCCGTGCCCGTAATCTTCTCCAGAATATCGGCCCGCTCCTTGGTGGTGGAGGACAAAAAGCGCGCGAACTGACCCTGCGTAAGCATGACCGATCGAACGAATTGGTCGTAGTCCAATCCGATCGTCTTGCGGGTCAACTCTTTCACCTCCTGGAGCTTATCGGCGGGCAAGGGTTTGAACAGCCCGTCGTCCGGATCCAGGCGATTGAGTTGCAGCTGGGCGGTTTGTAGGTTCCCGTCGGGGCGTTGTCGGGCGCGACGGCGTTCCCACCGGCTCAGGAAGGTACCCGCGCCGGTTTCGAAGATCACTTCGGCAAAGCATTCGCCGGTGCCGTGGCTCATTACTTCGGCACCGTACGTGTCGCGTTCCGTCCGCCCGTAGAGTGCCAGGGTGATGGCATCGAGTACGGTGGACTTGCCGGCACCCGTAGGACCGACAATGGCGTACAAACCCGCCGATCGCAGGGGCTCGGTGCGGAAGTCGATTGTCTGAAGCCCCACGAGGGAATTGAGATTAAAAATGTTGATCGCCAGAATCTTCATGTGCCCGTCTGATCTTCCATCCATCCGCGCAATTCACGGAAAGATTCGAGCAATTCGGGATAGTCCGGTCGTGTTGCTTCTCCGCCGTGGCACAGGTGATGGAAGACCTCTTCCGGGTGTAGCTCTTCCAGATTCACCGTCTCTACTTCAAACTGCCGGCGATTACCCACGGGAAGCACGGTGGTGCACCGCAGGATCAGCGGAAGGCTATTCATTCCCGCATTGCTTTCGTCTTCCCTGGGGGTGACCACCTCCTGAAGTTCTTCCCGAAGTAAGGGTAGTGGATGCGGGGTTTCGACGCGGATGTCGACCCAGGGCGGGCGATCATCGCGATCGGCGCTACGCTGTCGGGACACGAGTTGTGACAAGGCGGCTTTCACCTCCTCTACGGGGCCCCGACAGGTTACCAGGGCTCGGTAGGTCGGAACGGCAATCTTCTCGGTTTTAACCGGTTCCCCAGCTCCGGCCAACTCGACCAAGCAAACGGACTGATCGACCTGCGCTTCCCCAAAGGTGAGCGGGATCAGACTACCGGAGTACCGAATGTGCTCCTGCCCCCCAACCCGCTGCGGGCGGTGAATATGGCCCAAGGCCACGTAATCGAAGCAAGGGTCGAAGTGGCCCGCCTCGATGTTGTTCCGGTCCGCGAGATAGATGTTGGTGATCTTATCGTCAGCATCTTCCCCGCCGGAAGCGAAGAGGTGGCCGGTGGCGACGATCGGAGTCCGGGCATCGGTGCGGGCAGCCCGGGCGGCGGCGGCCACGTCCTGGTAATGCTGGCGAATAGCCGCGCGCATCCGCTCCACCTTATCTCCCGCACTCTCTCCGACCACACTGAATTTCAGATCGCGGTCCCGCAAGTATGGTACAGCTGCGATAACGACCTCCGAGGAGGAAGTATCGGCACCGGTAATCCGAATGATTTGATCGGCTACGACCTCCCGGGCGCCACCGATGACATGAACGTTCAGGTGCCGCAACAGGCTGGCGGGAGCATCCAATTGACTGGGGCTATCGTGGTTACCCCCTACGATCACCGCGGTACGGCAGCCGGTGCTCTGTAACTGACCGAGGAATCGGTAGTATAAATTTCGGGCGGTATTGGATGGGTTCATGCTATCGAACACGTCGCCGGCTACGATGAGGAGATCGACCCGCCGGTCCCGAACGGTCCGGAGTAACCAATCAAGTGCCCGCTCGTGCTCCTCGGTTCGGTCGTTGCCGTACAGCCGGTGCCCGAGATGCCAGTCTGCCGTATGAAGGATGCGCATCAGTCGTTGCCGGTGAATTTTCGGTGCGCGGGGTTGTTGCGGTAGAAGGGCGGATAGTCTCCGTGGGGGATTTCCGTTTTCCCTTCGGCCGATTGCTGGTATTCGTAGGTCTGAGCCCGGAAACGGCCACCGTCACCCACCTGTACGTCAACCACTACCCGTCGGTAGTGATCGGAATCCAGCCCGGACACCCCCTCGTAAGCGTCCAGCATTTGCCAGGTTTCCGCCGCCTGCTCTTCACCAATGCGGTACAACTCTCCCTTCGTGGTGCCTTCTCCCGTGATGAAGCCCGGATAACCACCCAGGTCCACCAGCCGTCCCACAACGGTGGCCTTACCCACCAGGGTAGCCCGGCGCCGGAGAAACTTGCTCATACTCGAGGGTATGTCGCTGCGCAACGTACCGTATACGAATAGGTAGTTCGATGAATCACTCATGGGGTTGGGGTTAGGGGGTAGCGATTACGAAAGGCTTCCATCAGCTCGAGGTGGTGATACTGTACCACTCCCTCGCGGTGATGCGCGGCAATGTACGCCAGGATGGCTTTTCGCCCCCCGGCTTCGTCCGTCGATTGTGTCGCCTCGTCGATCCAGTCCCGGGCTTCCGCCGGCAACAGGGATTCGATGGCAAAGTCGCTTCCTTCCCGATAGGCCTTTACCAGGTGGCTGTACACCGTAGCCGGCTTAACCCCGCGGGCGGTAGCGATGGCCTTCACG
The DNA here is from genome assembly GCF_002934605.1 of Neolewinella xylanilytica. Taxonomy (GTDB): domain Bacteria; phylum Bacteroidota; class Bacteroidia; order Chitinophagales; family Saprospiraceae; genus Neolewinella; species Neolewinella xylanilytica. Next base: position 1,582,226 of record NZ_PTJC01000005.1, on the reverse strand, counting down.
GATTCCCCCGCCTGCAGTGCCGCCAGGCTCACCAGATGGGTGGGCGTATCGCCGTGGCGCTCGCGATCCTCGGCGCGACGGGCCTTGCGGACGTCGCCGTCGCGTTTCTTTACGGGTTCCGGTTCCGGCGCTTCCGCTCCGCCGTCGAAGTTTTTAATCGCCTGGATAAAGTGATCGCCAAAGCGGGCCAGCTTGACTTCGCCGACCCCGTTAATCCGGGCCATCTCCCGTTCGGAAGTCGGTTCGGCGGCGGCCATTTCCTCGAGCGTCCTATCGGAAAAGATCAGGTATGGCGGTATGGAGGCCTCCCGGGCGAGGGTGCGCCGGAGTTCTCGCAGTACATCGAAGAGGGAGTTGCGGCTCCGAGGGGCAGCGGCGCGTTTGGCCGTCTGGCTTTCCTCCGCCTGCTTGCGATCACGGATGGTCTGGAACTTTACGAGCTCCACGGTTTCCCCTTCGAAAAGCACCCGGCGGGCGGCGGGCGCGAGGCGAAGTTTATTGAAGTCCTCGTGGGCAACGTAGAGGTACCCCAGGCTAATCAGCTGTCCGAAGTACTGGCTCCAATCGTAGGTGGACATATCCCGCCCCGCCCCGTACGTCTTGATCTGATCGTAGCCGTTGGCGAGCACGTCCTTGCGTCCGGAGCCACGGAGAATATCGATGGTCAGGCCGATGCCCGTCGACTCCCGCAGTCGGGCAACCGCACTAAGGGCCTTTTGCGCCAGTACGGTACCGTCAAAGCGTTCCGGGGGGTTGGCGCAGACGTCGCAATTGCCGCAATCTTCGCCGTGGTCCTCGCTGAAGTAATTCAGCAGGATTCGGCGGCGGCAGGCCAGGCTTTCGGCGTACTCCTTCATCCGGTCGAGCTTAGCCAACTGGATCTCGGCGTTCCCACTCCCGGAAATCATGTCCTTCAGCGTCAAATAGTCGTTGTAGGAGTAAAATAGCAGCGTGTCGGCATCCGTCCCGTCGCGGCCTGCCCGGCCGATCTCCTGGTAGTAGTTCTCCAGGTTTTTGGGCATGGTGTAGTGGATCACCCACCGTACGTTACTCTTGTCGATCCCCATGCCGAAGGCGATCGTGGCACAGACGATGAGGGTTTTGTCGCGAATGAAGTCGGACTGCACTTTGGCCCGCCGATCCGCGGTAAGTCCGGCGTGGTAAGCTTCACTGCGGTAGCCCGCTTCGCGTAACTTTTCCGATAGCTGCTCGGTTTGCTTCCGGCTCAAACAGTAAATAATGCCGGCCTGCTGGGGGCGGTCGCGCAGAAAGCGTACGATCTGCTCCCGGCGCTTCTGGCCCGGCCGTACCTCCAGCCGCAAATTCGGCCGGTTAAAGGAAGCGATAAATTGCTGGGCGTCCGCGATGCCGAGCTGCTCGGCCATGTCGCGCCGCGTCAGGCGGTCGGCCGTGGCGGTCAGGGCCAGTACCGGAACATTGGGAAAGGCTTGCTTGAGCTGCCGCAGCCGGGTGTATTCCGGACGGAAGTCGTGCCCCCAGGCGGAGATGCAGTGGGCCTCGTCAATGGCGAAGAGGCAGACCCGCCGCCGCCGGAGAAAGGTGAAGAAACCGGAAGAGAGCAGCTTTTCCGGACTCACGTACAGTAGGTGAAGTTCGCCGTTTTCGTAGGCCTGTTCGACCTCATGGCTCTCGCTTCCCCGCTGGGTACTATTCAGAAAGGCGGCGCGTACCCCGACCGCGCGTAGCCCGTCGACCTGGTCTTTCATCAGGGAGATCAGGGGACTGACGACCACCGCCGTCCCGGTCATCGTAACCGCAGGAATCTGGAAACACATGGACTTACCGCCGCCGGTGGGCATCAGCACGATGCCATCCTTACCCGCGTACACGTGCTCGATGATGGCCTGCTGCAACGGCCGGAAATCGTCGTAACCGAAATACTTTTTCAAGGCGGCGCGGGCCGGTACGGATGTCATAGTCTCTCTTTGTGGCAGCAATCGCAAATATTACAAAATGTTTTAATAATTACAAGGCTGTTTGAATTATATCTGCCGGTAGAAATGATTTTCTTTTCTTTTCCTTTGAACCTCCGGGACAAGTCTATAATTTTAGCTGTTAAGATGGCAGATCGCTTCTGGAACCGGCAAATCAATCGTCTCGAACAGGCGGGCAACAATGATTTTCTCCTGATCCTAACGGGAGGCGCTAAAGCATACGCTACGCATGAGCTGCACCAGTTGTTGCGTCGGTTACGCATTGAATCCATGCGGTTGCGGGAAATCCGGCGGACCATTTTCCGCCTCGCTATCTGCGTTCCCCTCATGTTATTCATGGCTTGCGCGGCGGGTTTACTCGGGTGGCTTCCCGTAGTGTATGGCACGCTGGCCGCGCTGTTGTTCCTCACCCTTTTGCTCATCGCCGGCAATCTGTACATGCGGGGCAGGTTCCAATGCCACGATCGGGGCAAACGGCTGCGGTGCATTATCCAACAGGAACTGGAGCGTCGCCGGAAGGACGTCGGCGCGATTTAACCCCCTACCCGTTTTTCAACGAAGTGGTGTATTTTCGGTTATTCGAGAAAACACTACCCTTATGCATGCTTTAAACCGGTGGCTGTTGCTGCTTTGCTTTTTGGTCGGATTGTCCGTCGTGGCCGTTGCCCAGTCGACCACCATCGACTTCGTGGAGTATGAGTTGGACAATGGCCTGAAGGTCATTCTCCACCAGGACAACACCACTCCCATCGTAGCCGTCTCCATTATGTATGAAGTCGGGGGTAAGGACAGCTTCGAGGACCGCACCGGGTTCGCCCACTTCTTCGAGCACCTCCTCTTCGAGGGAAGCGAAAACCTCGAACGCGGCGCCATTGACGACTACGTCGAAGGAGCCGGCGGGGCGCTGAACGCCAATACCAGCCTCGACCGGACCTATTACTACGAGATTCTTCCCAGCAACCAACTGGCGCTCGGGTTATGGATCGAAAGCGAACGGCTGCTGCACGCCAAGGTCCAGAACGTCGGCGTAGAAACCCAACGCGACGTCGTCAAGGAGGAACGCCGGCAGCGGTACGACAACCAGCCCTATGGTACCCTCACCATGGAATTGTACAAGCGCGCCTTCAAGGAACACCCGTACAAGGACCCCAATATCGGCTACATGGAAGACCTCACCAGTGCCGAAGAAGCCGACTTTAAGCGGTTTTATGAGACCTACTACGTGCCCAACAACGCCATCCTCAGTATCGCCGGAGACATCAACGTAGAGGAAACCAAGGAATTGGTAGCGAAGTACTTCGCCGATATTCCCCGCGGACCGGAGCCCCCCCGGGTGGACGTAGTCGAACCACCCCTCGGCGGCGAAATCCGGGACACCGTTTACGACCAGGTGCCCCTACCCGCCCTGGTCATGGGTTACCGCACCGTTGCCCGTAGCAATCCGGACTACTACGCCATCAGCATGCTAAACCAGGTGCTCAGCCAGGGACAGAGCAGCCGACTGAACAAAGCGCTGGTTGACGAAAAGGAGTTAGCCGTTCAGGTCGGTAGCTTCCCCTCCTCCAGCCAGGATCCGGGATTGGCCATCGCCTACGCCCTTACGCCTCCGGGCACCGAAGACCTGCGCCCCGTGGAGGAAGCCTTTCAGGCCGAAATCGAGCGGCTGCAGAATGATCTCATCACCGACCGGGAATTTCAGAAGCTTCGCAACCAGATCGAGGTAAGCGCCATTTCCGGCTACGGTAGCGTGGCGGGCATTGCCGAAAGCCTCGCCAACAACGAAATGTTTCTCGGAGATGCCAACCTGATCAATACCGAAACCGATCGCTACCTAGCGGTGACCAAGGAAGACATCCGCCGCGTCGCCCGGGAATACTACACGGACGACAACCGCGTCCTCCTTTACTGGCTTCCCCAGCCCAGCAGCCGCTAGCCTAAAACCCTCACCAAGAATTCTATACCATGCAACGATTATATTTTCCCCTGGCAATCCTGCTTCTGTTGCTGGGTTTCTCTTGCGGGACACCCAAGCCGGCTACCACCGGCACGGAACCCGCGCCCCCGCCGCCCACCCAAACCGCGGCACCGGTGGCCAACGAAGATTTCAGAGCCACGGCCCCCGAGCCCGGACCGGCGCCCGAGATTCAGTTGGGCGATTTCGAGGAATTCGAACTGGATAACGGGCTCACCGTAGTCCTGGTCGAAAACCACAAGCTCCCCCGGGTCAGCTACCAGCTTTTCGTGGACGTTCCGCCGCATTTAGAGGGCGCGTACGCAGGTGCACAGCAACTCCTGGGCAGTATGCTCCGTCGCGCAACGACCGACATGACCAAGGAAGAGATCGACGAGGCCGTCGACTTCATCGGCGCCAATCTGAGCACCAGCGGGGCCGGGGCCTACGCCTCTACCATCAGCAAATACAAGGAGGAAGTGATCGACCTCATGAGCAAGGTGATCCTGAACGCCGAATTCCCGGAGTCTGAATTCGCGAAGGTGAAGGAAGACGCCCGTGCGGCCCTCGCTCAGCAGGTCACCAGCCCGGACGCCATCGCCGGACGGGTAAGCCAGGCGATCACCTACGGCACCAATCACCCCTACGGAGAGCAGATGACGCAGGAAACCCTCGATTCGATCGACCTGGAGGTAGTGAAGTCGGTCTACGACACGTACTTCGTACCGAACCGCAGCTACCTGGTGATGGTAGGCGACCTCCGTCCGGAAGAAGCCCGCCGCCTGGCGACGGAGCATTTCAGCGATTGGGAGGAACGGGACGTGGCCGTTCCGGAGTTCCCTACTCCCCAGCGGCCCGATGGCGTAACGGTCAACTTCGTTTCCCGCCCCGGATCGGTTCAATCCAACATCATCGTTTCCCACCCCGTGGAACTGGAGCCTGGTACGAAAGCGTCCATCCGCGCGGGCCTAGTGGACCAGGCATTGGGCAGTGGTTTCAACAGCCGGTTGCTGTCGAACCTGCGCGAAGACAAAGCCTACACCTACGGCGCGTATAGCAGTATCAGCGACGATCCCCGGGTGGGTAGTTTTCGCGCTTACGCTAGCGTCCGCAATGAGGTGACGGATTCGGCCGTGGCGGAATTCCTCTACGAACTGGAGCGCCTGACGGACGAGCCGGTAGACTCCGCGGAACTGGCCGTGGCCAAGGCCCGGACGATGGGTTCCTTCGGCCGTGCGCTGGAGAGCCCCCAACGGATAGCCAGTTATGCACTGAATACCGTCCATTACGATCTGGACCGCGATTTCTACCCGGAATACCTCCAGGTGGTACAGAACAGCAGCCTCAACGACGTGGCCGAGGTAGCCAACGATATCGTTACCGCCGGCAATACGAACATCATCGTGGTGGGCGACCCCTCCGTAGCCGACAAACTCGCCCGCTTCGCTACCAGCGGTACCGTGAACTACTATGACGTGAACGGGCAACCAGTGGATAGGACGGAAACCGCTGCACCAACCGATCTGACCGCGGAACAGGTACTGAACGGGTACTTCGACGCGATCGGCGGCAAGGAACAGGCGCTGGCCCTGGAGAACGTTTCCATGATGCTGGAGGGATCCGTTCAGGGGCAAACCCTCTCCCAGTCCATGACTACCACCAGCGACGGCAGGATGAGCAGCCAGACCAGCATGAGCGGCATGGTCGTGGCCGACCAGCGGTATGCGGCCGGCAAGGCACAGGTCAAGCAGATGGGACAGGCCGTTGAACTACCGGAAGCGGCCGTACAGGCCCTGGCGGAACAGGCCGTGATCTTCCCGGAAGCCAACTACCTCGAAAACCTGTCCGATGTCACCCTGGAGGGTACGGAAATGGTGGATGGCAAGCAGGCCGTCGTGCTCGTCGTGAACGGTGCGGGTGGCCCGGTACGCGAGTACTACGACGCGGAGACCATGCTGAAAGTGCAAACGATCCGGAGCCAGGGCCCGCAGACGCTCACCCAGCGCTATTCCGACTATCAGCCGGTGCGGGGGATACTTTTCCCCCACCAAATGACCCTGACGGGTATGGCACCTTTCCCGATCGAGCTGTCGGCTACTTCCGTGGAAGTGAATACGGAGTTGGATCCGGAAATCTTTACCATCGATTAGCCGTAACAAAAGGCGTGTCCTAAAAAAGAGCAGCATGAGCCAATGAGCGCCCATGCTGCTTTTTTATGGGTCGGTCTACATACCGTACTTCAGGATGCAGTAGATCGCCCGGAAGCCATCGCGCCAACCGATCTTCTTTCCTTCCTGGTAGGTACGCCCGTAATAACTGATACCGACTTCGTAAATCCGGATGCCCGGAATGCGGCTGATCTTGGCCGTTACTTCCGGCTCGAAGCCGAACCGCTGCTCCCGCAGAACGAGCGATTGTAACTGCCGGGTACGGAACAGCTTGTAGCAGGTCTCCATATCCGTCAGGTTCAGGTTGTTGAAGGCATTGCTGAGGGTGGTCAGAAACTTGTTGCCCAGCGTATGCCAGAAAAAGAGGATGCGGTGGGGCTTACTTCCCTGAAACCGACTGCCGTAGACTACGTCCGCGAAGCCATCGAGAATGGGTTGCAGTAATTCGTTGTATTCCCGGGGATCATACTCAAGATCTGCGTCCTGAATGATGAGGTACTCTCCCGTTGCCAGGCGGATACCGGTATGCAGGGCGGCACCCTTTCCGAGATTTTGGGGATGGCGGTGGTAGCGAATGTTCAGATCGGGGTTCTGCCGGACATAGCGATCGATGGCCCCTTCGGTATCGTCGGTGGAGCAGTCATTGATAATCAGAATTTCCTTTTGCAGATTACCGATCAACTCCACGGCTTTCACCCGATCGAGGATGCGGTGAATGGTTGCCGCTTCATTAAAGGCGGGTACAACGATAGAAAGCGTGGAAGCAGGTTTCACATTATGCGTACAAGAGCGCGATGAGTAGCAGAACTACGAATAACTTGCCGCAAAGCTCGTCAAATTTCATAAAACGGATATCAGATAGTTGATTGTTACTAGGTAGCCCATGCCGGGGCCCAAACCCCTTGCATTCGGTGCGTAAACGGCGGGGTAAGGGACCATGTTCGGCAAAGATTCGTCCTTAACACTTAACCCCGGGAGACGCTGTAAGCCCGTTCTTTTGACGCGAAATTGAGCGATGGCGAACACGGGTACCGTAGTTTTGCGGTCTATGGACCTGATCCTTTTCGCCAAAGCGCTCCACGTTATCGGATTCGTCAGCTGGTTCGCCGGACTCTTCTTTCTGGGCCGGCTGTTGGTGAATCACGCCGAGACGGATCGGCTGCCTAGTGACGGTGCACCGGACGGTGCCTTACGGGCGGAAATTCTCCAACGGGAATACATCGGGATGGAAGACCGGGTGTATCGGATCATTACCAACCCTGCCATGATGGTTACCTGGACTGGTGGGTTAGTGATGGTTGCCGTAAATCCCGACTATTTCATCAGTGGGACGCCCGGTTGGCTTGCGGTCAAACTAGCGGCCGTAGTCGGGCTGACGGTCTACCAGGTGTATACCAAACGAAAATTGATGCTACCGATGCGCTCCGGCGAACGCCCCTTCTCGACCTGGCAGCTACGGTTGTGGAATGAGGTCCCCACGTTCTTTCTGGTAAGTATCGTATTTATAGTGATTTACGGCAAAGTCGGTGAGCTAAGTTATCTGTACCTTGGAATCGGTGTATTGCTCTTCTGCCTATTGGTGTACCGCGGGGCCGTAGCTTACCGCAACCGTCGGGCATCCACCGAATAACTTAGACCCGTAACTAACTACAACAGGAATGATCCATTTGGGTATAATTGAAGACGAGCCGATCATGCTCGCCAGTGTCGAGGAATGCTTCGAGGGCAACCGGGAAGTCCGGGTAGAATTGGCAGCGACCAGCGTAGAAGAGTTTTTGACCCGCTTGCCAGCCAGTAGCCCACTGAACACGCTACTCCTTGACATTATGCTGCCGGGAATGAACGGCATCGCCGGAATTCCCAAGCTGCTGGAGCGCTGGCCGGCAATGGACATCATCATGCTGACCAACAGCGATGAGAGCGATAACATCTTCCGGGCGTTGCAGGCGGGGGCCGTGGGGTACATCTCGAAGCGACGGGTCAACCCCACCATTATCCGCGACGCGGTGCACACCGTAAACCGGGGAGGTAGCTACATGAGCCCCAGTATCGCCCGGCAGGTAGTGGCCTTCCACAATCAGCAGCGCAAAAAGTCGACCGTCAACGTAGCCGACCAACTGACGTCGCGGCAACTCGAAATCGTACAGGGCCTGGTAGACAACCTGAGCTACCGTGAGATCGGCGAGCGGCTGGACATCAGCATCGAAACCGTCCGCGACCACATCAAGAATATTTACCGCAAACTGCAGGTGAACTCCAAAATGGAGGTAGTACACAAAAAACTGAAGGGGGAAATATGAATGGGAGGCCGGTCTGGCTTTGAAACGCTGATTCTGCGTATACTGGAGGGAAATTACCGGTCGGAGCGCTTCCTTCGACCGATCAGCATTCGGTTTACCCGTTTAGCGTTCGATCATGACAACAGCTACCATTGCTTACCTAGGTGAATTCATCGGCACCGCCATCCTCATTCTGCTCGGTAACGGCGTAGTGGCCAACGTGCTGCTGGACAAAACCAAGGGGCACGACGGCGGTCTTATTTCGATCACCTTCGCCTGGGCCATTGCCGTATTCACGGCGGTATTTATTACGGCTCCCCTTTCCGGGGCCCACCTGAATCCGGCGGTTACGCTCGGGCTGGCATGGGCGGGGAAATTTTCCTGGGCACTGGTACCGGGATACTTCCTGACGCAGGTTGCCGGGGCCTTCGTCGGTCAAGCGCTGGTGATCCTGGCCTACCGGGACCACTACCGTGCCACGGACGACCCGGGGAAAATACTGGCGACCTTCAGTACCGATCCGGCCATTCCGAATGCGGTATCCAATGTCCTCACCGAAGCGATCGGAACCTTCGTGCTCGTCTTTGCCGTGCTCTACATCACCGGACCTAAATTCGGTGAGGACGCGGGAAGTCTCGGTGCATTAGATGCCCTGCCCGTAGCCCTGGTCGTACTGGGTATCGGTCTGAGCCTGGGCGGACCGACCGGCTACGCCATCAATCCGGCCCGCGATCTCGGGCCGCGCGTTGCCCATGCCACCCTACCGCTCTCGAATAAGGGCGATAGCAACTGGTCGTACGCGTGGATCCCGGTGGTCGGGCCCATGCTCGGGGCAACTGCGGCAGCGGCACTCTGGCATCTGGTGCCGGTAGCGCTGTAACCTGTCCTAGGTATCGAAGCGGACGCGGAAGGAGATACCGCCTTCGGCTTTCACGTCGGCGTAAGAATAATTTTCGAAATAGAACCTGGTCGGAGTGTAGGAAAGATACGGCTCGATGGACATCGAGGAATGGCGCGACAGCTCGAATTCGTAGCCAATGAAGCCGGTAACGGTCTGCTTGGCGAAGGTGCGATACTCGGGGTTGGCGCTCCCGTTTATGAAACTGTTTTCAATCCAGGGATCGCCGATCCAGCGGTTGAGTACGCCACCGACTCCGATGAGAAAGCGGTCGTTCTTTTTCATAAAATTGGTTCGGGCCACGATGGCGCCGGGCATCTCGATGGCGTAGTACGTCACCTTGTTTTCTCCCATCGCTATTTCGTCGGTCTCCTCGAAGCGGCGCTCCACTTCGTAGTAATGCCGGCGGACGGCAACGTTCATGCCGCCGCGGAGGTAGATGTTCGGGATCAGCTCGTATTCCAAATAGCCTCCCAGACTGGCGGATGCAGCCATCCCGGACTTGCCGGTGGTCAGCTTTTTATCGCGGCTTGATTTAGGCGTGGACATGATATAATTCACCTCCGGAGAGAGATGGAATCCATACGATAGCCTAGTCTGCGCCCCGAGTGGGCTAAACTGTAATCCAAGAAAAAACACGAATACGGTAGAATAGCGTAGCAATTGCCGCATAGAGGCAGGAGTTTTTTGGGAAGAATGAATGTCTTCCTTCTAACTCACAACTAACTTTCCTTAGTACGATGTTAAGAGTTTTCGACGGCCCGGCGAAGGCGCGCCCCGATCAGTTGTCGAAGCGAATCCTTACGGCAATCCCACCCTGTACGCGGTTGGCACTGATGGTTTCTGTCTCAAACAGGAATTCGGTAGGGGAATAAGAGAGGTAAGGCTCGATGCCGATGACAAAGCGGTCGGACAGGTAATGATCGTAGCCAATAAAAAAATTCACGGAGCGGTGCGCTTCCCGGATGTACGACCGATCGGCGCTTCCGGGCAGAAAATCCGTTTTCACCTGCGGATCGCCTACCCAGCGGTCAGCTACCCCACCCAAGCCCACAAGAAAGCGGTCGTTGTTCGGTAAATAAGGGAAACGGTAAAGGATCGCTAACGGAACCTCAATGGCGGTATACACGATACGGTTTTGCCCGTAAGAAACATCCCCTCGTTCGGGCAGCCCGCGAGAAACGGCGTAGCTGTACCGCTTTCGGCTGTAGTTGAGTCCGCCCCGTACATACAGGCCACCCAACACTTCATACTCTAAATACGCGCCAAGAAAGTATCCGACTGCGGTTCCGGCTTCCCCGATGGTCTGAATGCGGGACAACTCGCTCTGCCGAGGTTCGGACCCCACGAAGTTAACTTCGGGACCACCCACTACGCCCAGATCGAGCCGCTGTTGGGCGGTAACCGTCGAAATAGGTGAAAACAGGAAGAATAGCGCGCTAAAAATGATTGACCAATTCAAATATTGGTTGGGCATTCTGCGAATTTTGGATGGGGTCGTTCTACCAGTGCAACAAGTCACCCTTCCAATAGATGTAAACGGAGGCGGCTTTACCGGAAAATTAAATGTTAAAGATTGAATTGTCCATACATAGGCTTGAATAGCCCATCCAAGCCGGAAGTGTACCTTCCGCTCAGAAAGTCCCTACCATGCACCTTACTCGGCACCTGCTTCCCATAGCCTTGCTACTCGCAGCATCCCTATCCGCCCAGGATTTACGGGTGGAGCCCCCGAACTGGTGGACCGGCATGCACGACACTACCCTGCAACTCCTCGTTCATGGCGCGGAGGTGGGAGCCCTGCAGGTCGAAGTGGAAGCCGAGGGCGTAGCCGTGACCGCTACCCACTCCGCCGACAGCCCCAATTACCTCTTTGTGGACCTAGCGATTTCGCCGAACGCACCGGCCCGGGAAATCGAACTACGCTTTACGCGGAATGGCCGGCTCGTCCAATCCCACGCTTACCCCATCCAGGCCCGCGCCCGCGACCCGGAGTCCTTTGCGGGTTTCACTTCCGCGGACGCGATCTACCTTATCACCCCCGACCGCTTCGCCAACGCCGTGCCGGAAAACGACTCGGTAGCCGGTATGCGGGAAGGGCTCGTGGACCGCACCGCCGGATTCGCCCGCCACGGCGGCGATCTCCGGGGCATCACCGACCGCTTGGATTACGTCGCTGATATGGGCTTCACCGCCGTCTGGCCCAGTCCAGTGCTGGAAAACGATATGCCTGGATGGTCCTACCACGGTTACGCCATCACCGATTACTACGCCGTGGATCCCCGTTTCGGCACCCTGAAAGATTACATCGACCTGGCCGAAGCCGCCCGGGAGCGGGGCATCAAACTCATCATGGACCAGGTCGTCAATCACTGCGGGTCCGGGCACTGGTGGATGGAGGATCTGCCCTTCTCCGACTGGCTGAATTTCCAGGACAACCCCGAGGTGACCAATCATCGACGGACCGTCCACCAGGACCCCTACGCCGCCGAGGTCGACCATGAGCTGATGATCGGCGGTTGGTTCGTTCCCACCATGCCCGACCTCAACCAGCGCAATCCCTTCCTGGCCCGCTACCTGATCCAGCACAGCATCTGGTGGGTAGAGACGCTCGGATTGGGCGGCGTTCGCCAGGACACCTACCCCTACCCCGACGCCGATTTCCTGACCGAATGGTCGTGCCGGATCATGAACGAATACCCCGACTTCTCCATCGTCGGCGAGGAATGGTCGTACGAACCGGCCATCGTTGCCTATTGGCAGCGCGGTAAGGAAAACAGTGACGGGTATCGTTCGTGCCTGCCGAGCGTCATGGACTTCCCCCAGCAAGCGGCGCTGATCGCCGCACTCCAGGAAGAAGAGGGTTGGGACCGCGGACTCATCAAACTCTACGAGGCCCTGGCCATGGACTTCCTCTACGCCGACCCGCTTTCCGTAATGGTCTTTGCCGAAAACCACGACATGGACCGGCTGGCCACCCAACTCGACGGGGACGTGGCCGCCATCAAGATGGCCCTGACCTACTTAGCCACCGTGCGGGGCATCCCCCAGTTTTATTATGGGTCGGAAGTGCTGCTGAATAATGACGGGGCGCCCGGAGACCACGGGGTGATCCGCGCCGACATGCCCGGCGGCTGGGCGGACGATGCCGTCAGTGCCTTTTCCGGTTCGGGATTATCGGCCGAGCAACGGGAAGTGCAGGCCTACCTGAGACAACTGCTTCGCTGGCGGAAGGACCAGGCGGTCATCGCCCGGGGCCGTACGCTGCACTTCGCCCCTCAGGACGGAGTGTACGTCTACGGCCGACTCGACGACGACGGCGGGCGGGTAGCGGTAATCCTAAACAAAAACACGTCGGAGGTAACGTTGCCGCTCGACCGCTACCGGGAGCTCTTCGGTTCCGCCACTACCGGGGAAACCCTCGACGGGGAGGTACACCAACTGTCCGGCGGCCTGACCGTACCGGCCCGCGCGGCCACGGTATTGATCCTCCGCTAAGCCGGCGGCACAAATCACTTTCGCCGGTGTTAAGGGGATGGAAAGAGCTGGTCCGTACTGCTTCCACCGGGATCTTTATTCCCGCGCTCCGGCGCCCAAACCACCGCATATGACAACCGCCGACATACCAGGCCGCCGGGAAGGCAGCCACCACGATACGGTAAGCATGCACTGCCTCGATAGCGGCGCCGGACAAGCCTTCGAGCAGCTCAGCACCCGGCTGTACGAAATCGATCGTTGGAAAGAACTGAACGATGGCATCCGTACGGAATTTCGGCTATGCGGCGATAGTGGCGAGCCCGTGCAGCGACCACCGCGGCCCGGCGACTTCATCCGAATCGACCTGGTGGGGCCGGGTAGTCCTTCGGGGGCCGGCTACGACTGGGTGCGAATCACGGCCATCAACGCGGGAGAAGTACCCACCCCCTGGGCGTCCCTGACCATTACCCCATGCGCCAATCCGGCAGGCAACGACCGGACCATCGCCCACTTCTACGCGGAAGGAGCCACCAACACTTTTATCGTCAGGCAAATCGGCCAGTGCGTAACGGCCGAGGTGCACGGGCGGAACGAGCGGCCGAACGTGCACGACGGGCCGGTGCTCGACCGGCTGCGGAACGAAGCGGTAGCCCTGGCGGGTAAGGTCGGCATCAGTAAAATGCAGTGGCAAGACTGGACCGACGGGATGGTCTCAGTTGTCGAGGCGGAGGCGAACGGATAGTCCGCTTTCCAGGAAAATTTTCGAGCGACTGGCGGTTTCCAGAAGAAACTCGCTGGGCACGTAGGTCAAGTAGGGTTCGAAACTCAGTACGAAGGCCCGGGAAACCGGATGCTCGTAGCCGCCGAACACGGTGAAAGTGTGCTTGGCTACCGAGACGGGCTCATCTACCGTACCCTTCCGAAAAAACCGCGTGCGGAAGGTCGGGGCGCCGTTCCACCGGTTGAGCGTAGTACCGACCCCGATGAGGTAGCGGTTGTCGTGGCGGAGGTAGTCGAAGTGGTAGACCAGCGAAACCGGCACTTCGATGCTCGCGTAGGCGATGCGATTGTGCCCTTCGACTACTTCACCGGTCTCCGTGAAGGTCCGTTTGACGGTATAGTGGTTGCGTTTGTACGAGAAGTCAACCCCACCCCGGGCGGACCAGCCGGGGGCGAACTCGTATTCCAGGTAGCCGCCGCCGCCGAAACCTACGGCCAGGCCGTCTTCACCGACCGTCGGAATGGTCGTCTGGCGCAGATCGGCGGGTGACGAGGTGATGTAGCGAACCTGGGGCGTCAGGTGAACGCCTACGTCGAGAGGAGACTGGGCGCCCCCCCGAAAGGAGGTACTCAACAGACCGAGGAGCAAGAAAAATTTTGCGCCGAAGCGCAGGTGCGATGTCATTCAGGTAGGATTAGAAGCAAGCTATAAAACCCCCGGGCAGCCGGGGTTGTGCGGTATTCCTAGACGGAGAATCGTTAAAAGGTCACGTAGGGAGGCCGACTTCCCGCAAAAGCCTGACGGGGGGCGAACAATTTAGTAATCGGCTGAACCGTATATTTGCGGCCCCTTTCGCAGGCCCGGGTCTGGGAGGCCCCGACGGCGAAAGGTTTCACCATCTTCTTCAACGTGGTGGTCCGCCCGATTCCGACGGCGGCACCGCCGGAACCTAAATTCTTTACTATGCAAGGCAAGGGACTTATCAAGTTTTTCCTTGTGGTCATGATCCTCGTGACGGTTGCACAGTACCTCTTCGTCATCCCCACCAACGCGGTGGAAAATGACGCGGACGAGTACGCGCAAAACCTCACGGGAGAAGACTCAGGCGAAGCTTACCGCATTGCTCGCGCGTCCTATCTGGACAGCATTTCCGACCAGGAGGTCTTCCGACTTCCGCTCATTAAATCGTACACCTACCAGGATCTCAAGGCCCAACAGCTGGCCCTCGGCCTGGACCTAAAGGGCGGCATGTCCGTCGTCCTCCAGGTGGATCTCCGGGAGTTCCTCCGAACCCTGGCCCGCAATACCAAGGACCCCACCTTTGAAGAAGCCCTCAATGCAGCCTCCCAAGCTCAGCAAACCGCCGACGCCGACTTTATCGAGCTATTCGGCGACGCCTGGATGGAACGCGCCGGCGACCAACAGCTGGCCACCATCTTCGGCCGGAACGACGCCCTGCGCGACCAGATCGGCATCAACACCTCCGACGCCGAGGTGCTCCGCATCCTGCGGGAAAAAGCCAACGAAACGGTCAATTTGACGTACGTCATGCTGCGCAAGCGGATCGACGAACTCGGCGTGGTGCAACCGAACGTCAGCCTCGACGCCGAGCGCGACCTCATCCTGGTCGAATTACCGGGAGTCGAGAACCCCGAGCGGGCGCGCAGCTTCCTGCAAGCTGCCGCCAACCTGGAATTCTACGACGTCGTTAACATCGACCAGGCCAGCGTCAACGCCCTGATCCAGGCCGATGAATTGCTGGCCCGCCGGCAAGCATTGGCGCAAGGCCAGGACAGCGCCGACTTCTCCACCACGGAGATCGTGCTGGACACCATCTACGCCACGGACGCTGACGGCAACCTGCTGCCCGACAGCATTGCCTCCGTCGAGGAGCGCGAGGTGCCCCGGCAGACGGCCGGCCCGCTGTTCAGCGTCCTGACGCCCAACCAGGGTAACCTGGGCCCGGCGGTGGTCGGCGTAGCCACGGCGGGTGACCGCGCTGCGGTAACCAACTACCTCAGCGACCCGGAGATCGCCCGCCTCTTCCCCCGCAACGCCATTTACCGCTGGGCGGATCGGCCGCTCGACTTCGGCGACCAGGGCGGTGACGCGGTGGAGCTGTACCCGCTTTACCAACTGAACCTCCCCCGCGGCGGCGAAGCGCCCCTGACCGGCGAGTACGTGACCCGGGCCAGCAGCGGCCCCGATCCGAACGGCCAGGTCGCCGTCAACCTCAGCATGAACTCCGAGGGCAGCCGCATCTGGGCCCGCATGACCACCGAAGCCGCCAATGCCGGCAACCGCCAGGTGGCGATCGTGCTGGATAGCCAGGTGGTATCCGCTCCCCGCGTGAACGGCGCGATTACCGGCGGAAGCACCAGCATTACCGGCGACTTCACCGTACAGGAAGCCACCGACCTCGCCAATATCCTGCAGGTAGGCCGCTTGCCCGCCCGTACGGAGATCATCCAGGAAAGCATCGTCGGCCCCTCGCTGGGTGAGGCCAACATCACCAGCTCCATTACGGCGCTGCTGATCGGTTTTAGCCTCGTGCTCGCCTTCATGCTGTTCTACTACGGTGGAGCGGGTATCGTAGCCATCATTTCGCTGCTGCTTAACCTGGTATTCATCTTCGGCGCCCTGGCTAGCCTAGGAACCGTACTGACCCTGCCGGGCATCGCGGGCATCCTGCTGACCATCGGTATGGCGGTAGACGCGAACGTAATCATTTACGAGCGGGTGCGGGAGGAACTGCGCACGGGCAAAACGGTGCCCCAGGCCGTCCGGGATGGTTTCGGCAATTCCTACAGCGCGATCATCGACGCCAACGTGACCACCATTCTGGTTGCTACCGTACTGGCCTGGTTCGGCCTCGGCCCGATCAAGGGCTTTGCCGTCGTGCTGATCGTGGGTGTCTTGGCTTCGGTGTTCACGGCCGTACTGGTGGGTCGCCTCCTGGTGGATTACTGGGTCGAAAAGAAGGGCACGATGACCTTCTGGACGGGCGGTAGCAAGGACCTATTTGCCGATGTGAATATCGACTGGCTCAGCAAGCGGAAAGCCGCCTATACCTTCAGCGGCATTCTGGTGGCACTGTCCATCGTGGCTATCCTGGTCCGTGGCTTCGACCTCGGGGTCGACTTCAAGGGGGGCTACAGCTACACCGTCGTTCTGGAGGAGAACGTCACCGCCCAGGAACTGCGTACCAGTCTGGAAGGTCCCTTCCAGGGTACCCCGACCATCAAATCGGTAGACACGGATAATACCTACAACATCGTCACCAACTACCTGGTGAACGAAACCGGCCTGATCGACGACCAGGAGCCGCAGGATATCGTACTGGCAGCCCTCTACGAAGGCGTAGTGGAAGCGACCGGTAATACCGCCCTGACCCTGGAAGAATTCGGCAATATCGAATCCGACGGTGGAACGCACATCACCAGCGTTAGCAAGGTAGGGCCAACGATCG
Organism: Neolewinella xylanilytica; assembly: GCF_002934605.1. Taxonomy (GTDB): domain Bacteria; phylum Bacteroidota; class Bacteroidia; order Chitinophagales; family Saprospiraceae; genus Neolewinella; species Neolewinella xylanilytica. The sequence goes on along the minus strand of NZ_PTJC01000005.1, from coordinate 1,565,308 downwards.
CCGACGACATCAAGCGCTCGGCGCTATGGGCCGGCGTGATCGCCCTGCTGGGCATCTTCCTGTACCTGCTGCTCCGCTTCAAGGGCAAACGCTTCTCAACGGGTGCGGTAGTCGCCCTTTTTCACGATTCCATCATTACGCTGGGTATTTTTGCGGCATGCTGGGGCTGGATCGGCTTCAACATGGAGGTCGACCAGGCCTTCATCGCCGCCATCCTGACCGTGATCGGTTATTCCATCAACGATACCGTGATCGTATTCGACCGGATCCGGGAGTATCTGAACAACCACGTCAGCCAGGATAAGAAGACCATGATCAACCTGGCCGTCAACAGTACGATCAGCCGGACGGTCATGACGTCCTTCACGACTATACTGGTGGTGTTCGTGCTGTTCCTCTTCGGGGGAGCGAGCATCAAGGGCTTCGCCTTTGCCCTGCTGGTGGGTATCGTGGTCGGTACGTATTCTTCGATTTTCATTGCTACCCCTATCGTGTACGACCTGACAGACGAGCAGGAAGTCAAGACGGTGAAGACCGAAGCAGAATCACCCGTAACTACGTAGGCACTGCTGACCTCCCACAGCATGGCTGATTGAAACCCCGCCAGGACTTGTTTCCTGGCGGGGTTTTTCGTTGGTCCGCATCCTCACCGGTCGCCTACCGCGTACGGCGACACTTCGACGTGTTGTCCTTCCCGGTAAGCGGAAAAGTACGAGGCCCTCAACGCGTGCTTCCACCGCCGACCGCCAGTTCGCCACCTATCCCACCGCGACAACCATCTTTTCCCTATACTTGCCACCGTAAAAAATCATGCAACGAATGGCAAGGAAATTAAGAATGGGAATGGTAGGTGGCGGACGTGGCGCCTTCATCGGTGGTGTACACCGCATAGCCGCGGCGATCGATCAGCAGATCGAGTTGGTGTGTGGCGCGTTCAGCTCGGATCCGGAGAAATCCCGTTTAAGCGGAGAGGATTTTTATCTCCCACCGAACCGGGTCTACGGATCGTACGAGCAGATGATCCTAAAGGAGAAGGAGCTTCCCGAGGGAGAGCGGATGGATTTCATTTCCATCGTCACGCCCAACCACGTTCACTTCGGTCCGGCCAAGCTGGCGCTGCAGAACGGCTTCCACGTCGTTTGCGATAAGCCCCTGGCCTTCAGTGTCGACGAGGCGCGGGAATTGGTAGCTCTGGTGAACGAAACGGGATTGGTATTTGCCCTGACGCACAACTATACCGGCTACCCGATGGTCAAACAGGCCAAAGCGATGGTGCGCGACGGCAAACTCGGCAAGATCCGCAAGATCGTAGTCGAATACCCCCAGGGATGGTTGGCGGATAAGAAGGAAGCCACGGACAACAAACAGGCCAGCTGGCGCAGCGACCCCAGCAAATCCGGCCTTGGCGGTGCCATGGGCGATATCGGCACCCACGCCGAGAACCTGGCGGAATACGTCACCGGCCTGAAGGTAACCGAAGTCTGCGCCGACCTGACCAGCTACGTCGAAGGCCGCCAACTGGACGACGACGCCAACATCCTGCTTCACTTCGAGGACGGAGCCAAAGGCCTGTTGCATTGTTCCCAGATTGCCGTAGGTGAGGAAAACGGCCTCAACATCCGCGTATGGGGCGAAACCGGCGGCCTGGAATGGCACCAGCAAGAACCGAACACCCTGATCTACAAACGGCACGAGCAACCCGCTATCCACTACCGTACCGGCGTCGGTGAACTGGACCCCGCCGCGGTGGCCGCCCAGCGTGTACCGCCCCCCGGCCATCCGGAGGGTTACCTGGAAGCATTCGCCAACATCTACAAAAACTTCGCCGCCACCCTGCGGGCCCGCATGGAAGGACGGCAACCTACCGAAATCGAAGCGGACTTCCCTACCGTGGAGGACGGACTACGCGGCATGCGCTTCGTGGAGGTCGTGGTGGAGAACTCGCGTCGCTCCGAGAAGTGGAGTAAGTTGTAATACGGTAGTCGGCTGCCTTCGCCTTCCGGGGTAGTAGTTTAGTCGCTCCCCGCGACCGCGGGGAGCGACTAAAGAACTAACCGCGACCGAAGGGAGCGACTAAAGAACTAACCGCGACCGAAGGGAGCGACTACCGCACCAACTCCTTCTGCAGATCTTCCAGCTCCACCCCCTTCGTCTCCGGCATCAGGAAATAAACGAATAGCAACTGCCCCACCATGAAGCAGGCGAAAACCGCGAAAATGGCCGCCTGACCGAACGTAGCCGCCAGGAAAGGAAAGTTGCCCCCGATGATGGCGGCAAAAATCCAGTGCGTAGTACTGCCTAGGGAAGCACCTAGCCCCCTGACCTCATTGCCGAAGATTTCGCTGATGAATACCCAAATGACCGCTCCCTGTCCGATGGCGTGGCTGGCGATGAAAACGAATAGCCAGATGGGCACGGTCAACCCCTCCAGGTTATCGGTGTAAAAGGCCCAGGAGACCGCGGAGAGGGAGATAATATAACCGAATGATCCGAGGTACATCAGCGTTTTGCGTCCGCTGCGGTCGATAAGGTACATCCCGATGAAGGTGAAAATTACGTTTACCACACCGATACCCACCGACGAAAGGAAGGCACTTTCCGTGCCCAGATTCGCGGCTTCGAAGATGCGGGGCGCGTAGTAGATCACCGCGTTGATGCCGGATACCTGGTTGAAAAAGGCAAACAGGAAGGCGTACAGGATCGGCCGATTGTACTTCCCGCTGAAGAATTTTGCCAGCGCGACCTTTTCCCGGGTCGTATTGGACTGCTCGATCTTACGCAATTCCTCGTTGGCGGTGGCCGGATTGATGCGCATCAGTACATCCAGCGCCTCCGCCCGGTTTCCCCCCTTAGTGAGCAGCCACCGGGGGCTGCGCGGGACGAAAAAGAGCAGGATCAGGAACAACAGTGCCGGCGCCACTTCTACCCCCAGCATCAACCGCCAGTCGATGGTAACTGTGGCGTTCACGATCAGGTAGTTACTGAAGTAGGCTACCAGGATACCGAGGACCAGGTTGAGCTGAAAGGCCGCAACCAGCTGTCCTCGCTGCCCGGCCGGTGCTACTTCCGTGATGTACATGGGGGCAACCACGGAGCTGGCCCCAACCCCGAGTCCGCCGAGGAAGCGAAAGATATTGAGTTGCAGGGGGTCCGCCGCCAGCGCCGAACCGGCCGCGGAAACGAGGTAAAGCACCGCAATGGCGATGAGCGTAGCCCTGCGCCCAAAGCGGTCGGCCGGCACCCCGCCGAAGATCGCTCCGATAATGGTGCCGTAAAGGGCCATGGCCACGATCTGACCGATGGCCAGGTCGCTCAGGCCGAATTCCGCCTGGATGGCTTTCTCCGCTCCGCTGATGACGGCCGTGTCGAAACCAAAAAGAAAGCCGCCCAGCGCGACGGTGATGGCCCAAGTCCAGACCCGTGCTGTATTCATGATCGATGATTTTACTAATCCCGCCCAGACCGGCGGTGCGGAAAGATAAGCCTAGGCCGTCGGGATACCGGAATAAGCGCCCTTGGTCAGCCACGGACGGTAAAGCGCGGCGCCCACGTAAAGTAGGGTGTTGAGGATAACCCCCGCCACCGGAAAGCCCGGCATCTGTAGCCATTCGAACGCGATGACGCCCCCGAGGTAACTCGCCATCAGCAGGATGCCCAGCAGTCGCGTCCGCGGGATGGCCATGACCACGACCGTGCCGATCTCCACGATGGCCAACAGCGGTAGGTTCGACCCCATGGATTCCACGACTTCCGGTGGTGGGGCGAAAAGTTTCATCATCCCGCTGGCGAAGAGCGCCAGACCAACCAGGCCTACCAGGATCAACCCGATGGTTTCTTTTTTCATGATCGCAAAGTTTCGAGCAACTTACACCGATTCTTCCGTTTCGCGGCGAAAAATATGCGGTCTGCCGGGCCAAGGAAATAGGTTACCGCGGGCGATGCATTCCTTACGGTTCCGACAATGCCGGACGTTATTCCACCGGGGAAAGGACGAAGGTGAGCGGTTGAAGGATGGCACGGCCCCGCACCCGCGCGCCGGCGCCCTCCAACGAATCGGCCGCAACGGGAGCCATGGAAAGGCGGTAGCTACCTTCCTGCGCCAACTCCCAACCCGCCATGCGAAAGTACGGAAGGGCCGTACTGAGCTCGCTCTCGTCGGCCTCGTCGGGAATTTGCAGGGTGGCCGGCTCCGTTACCTGCGACAGCAAATCCTCGGGCCAGGAGCGCTCCACCTCCACGTAGGGATACACCTGCACCCAGAAAAACATCACCGTGAGCATGCCGGAAAGGATGGAACCACCCAGCGCGAAATTCCGGCGGTCGCCGAAGATGCCCAATACCGCCAACAGACTGAAGATCCAGTAGGCGGCGGCCATGCCCAGAGCGGCCCGGAAGCCCCCGCCGGGAAAGGAGATCGCCCCGCCCGTAAGCAGCAAGAACGCGCCGATGAAGGCCACTACCAACTGAACCACCGAAGTGGCCCGCACGAAATCCTTCCACGGGTAGTTCGGTTCGCTGAAGTACAGCTGCATTTGCTTACCGGCGAGCAGCGCGACGAGGTACATAAACAACAGCGACTGGGCCAGTAGGGTGACGACCATCGCCATGCCGACGATCATGGAAAACTGTTCGAAATTGCGGGCTTTGAAGATGAGGTCGCGGAAGCCGGCAATTACCCACCCCGCCAGCGGCAGCATACCGAGCAGGCCGTAGTAGAGCAGGTCCAATACGCGGCTGTCTTCCTGACCGTAATACCAGTAAGTGTTCGCTCCCTGGGGGCCCTGCACGAGCAACACCAGCATGCTGATCCCGACCGCCACGCCGGCCGGGGTAGTCCAGGAGTAGTCCGTACGTTGGAAGACCGCCAGCACCACCACCATCATGGAAAGCAGCAGGGTGGAAACCGGAGCGGCAATGGCTGCCAGCAGCACGAACACCCCGAAGGCGTAGATCTTCCGCTGGTCTTTCGCCAGCGCGTACAGCAGCAACGACCAGAGCATGCCGGCGTGGCCCAGCAACGCCAGGGTATCGGCCGTGGCGACCTTGCCGAAGAACGGCAGGAACAAGGAAGCCCCGGCGCAAAGGAGCGCCAACTGGCTGACCTGGGTGCCGAACAAGCGGCTCGTCCACCGATACGTAAAGAATGCGGCCAGCACCAGCCAGAAGGCCGAGAGCATGCGGGGGAACAGGAAGCGGGAATCGGGGTCGTCGGAAAGCGCGTCGCCCAGGGGCAGCAGGACGTGGTTGATCGAGGCGGGCAGGTAGTCGCCCCAGCCGGCATCCAGGGCCCGGGCCAGGGCAAAGCCTTCCCCTCCGGGCCAGGCGGTCATCACGTCCAGTTGGACGAGGAGGGCGGCCAGGAAGAAGAAGCAGCACGCCCAGACGAAGAAACGCCACTGGCTCGACGCCGGAACCGGACCGGGGTTAGGGGACTGACTTACGCTGGCCTTGCGACGTTTTTTTCTACTCACCGGGTAATGCGTTCGCCGTTCTTAAGCAGAAATTCCTCGGCCAGGCTGAGGAAGTTTTTCGCCCCTCGGCTACCGGCATTGATCATTACGACGGGGAGGTGCATATTCGGGGCCTCGCTGATGCGGGCGTTGCGGTGGATGATGGTCTTGAAGGCTTCGTCGCCGAAGGTATCCCGTACCGAATCCACCACCATATTCGCCAGGCGCAGCCGCTGGTCGTACATACTCAGCAGGATACCCTCGATTTCCAGCTTCGGATTTAGCTGTTTCTGCACGAGCTGAATGGTACTCTGCAGCTTGGTCAGGCCCTCCAGGGCGAAATACTCGCACTGCACGGGAATGAGCACCGAGTCGGCCGCCGTCAGGGCGTTGATGGTCAGTAACCCCAGGCTCGGCAGGCAATCGATGAGAATATAATCGTAATGCCGGCGCAACGGCTCGATAATGCTGTTGCGCATCACGTCTTCCCGGCGGAAGCGGTTGATCAGCTCGACCTCCGCCCCGACCAGGTTGATGCTGGAGGGGACGATGTGGAGGTTTGGCGTCTCCGTCTCGTAAACGACCTCGTTGACGTCGAGGCCGTTGATCAGCACCTCGTAAATGCTGGCTTCCAGGTCTTCGGCGGGTATGCCAACCCCGCTGGTCGCATTGGCCTGCGGGTCGGCATCGACGATGAGGACTTTACGTTCCAGAATGGCCAGGGACGCCCCTAGATTAATGGTAGTGGTGGTTTTCCCCACCCCCCCTTTCTGGTTCGCAATTGCAACTACTTTGCCCATGGCGGCGAAGGTAATGAATTAGCCGCGCTACTTCATGAGCGGGGGGCGCCGGGGCGCGGGTGCGGGGCGGACCCCATGCACGACAGCAAAACTTCAACTACCTTTGTCCTCCCGCGTTACCTACCCCAATACGTAACCCCGCGAACTATGGCACGCAAAGGCCGCAAGATGATTTTTAAGACGCCTGAGGAGATCGAACGTAGCCGCAAGGCCTGCCAGTTGGTGTGCGATACCCTCACCGAGGTAGCCAAAATGCTTCGCCCCGGCCTGAGCGGAAAGGAAATTGACGCCTTCGCCGAAACGTACATCCGGGATCACGGCGCGGTACCTGGTTTCAAAGGACTGTACGGCTGCCCCTCTACCCTGCTGGTATCGCGCAACGAAGAGGTCGTTCACGGCCTACCGAACGAGCACCAGATTTTTGAGGACGGGGATATTCTCTCCATCGATTGTGGTACGGTCGTCGACGAGTTCTACGGCGATGCGGCCTATACCTTCTGCGTTGGCGACGTGACCGAACCCATCATGGACCTCTGCCGCCGAACCAAACACAGCCTTTACCTGGGCATCGACGCCGCCCGGCAAGGCAACCGGGTAGGCGATATCAGCCACGCGGTCCAGCACTACACCGAACGGGAATGTGGCTACGGAGCCGTACGGGAGTTGGTCGGCCACGGTTTGGGCCGCAGCCTGCACGAAGCCCCCGACGTACCGAATTTCGGCAAGCGTGGCCGGGGACCCGTCCTAAAGGCCGGCCTGATTATCGCGATCGAACCGATGATCACCCTGGGCAAACGCAGCGTGGTGAGTCGGGCGGACGGCTGGACCATCATTACCGTCGACGGCAGCCCGGCGGCCCACTACGAGCACAGCATCGCCATCCGGCCCGACGGCGAACCAGCCGACCTGATGAGCGATCACCGCCCCATCGAGGAGGCCATTCGCCGGAACGACAACCTTAAATACGTCGATAACCTCGACGAGGCGCTGGTGGCGGTCTATCAACCGGTGGAGGTAATCCGGTAGGCGAGCTATCCTTTTGCTTCGGCGCGGGGGGTTGGCAAGGTCGTCCCTGGTCAGATCCACAGGACGGTGAAGCGGTAACCGATCGGCAGCGAATCAGTAAAGCTGGCGGTTACCTACTTATTTTCAACTACTTAGGGGGTAAAAACCTTTACCTAGGGAAAATAGCTCCGTAAACCATTTGGGCGGATAAGAAAATAATCTTACCTTTGCCCTCCGAAATTTAAAACATGTCCAAAAAAGACCTGATCAAGCAGGATGGCGTGATTGAAGAGGCCCTCTCGAACGCGATGTTCCGGGTACGGCTAGAAAACGACCACGAAATCAAGGCGACGATCTCCGGCAAGATGCGGATGCACTACATCAAAATTCTTCCCGGTGATAAGGTAGCTGTAGAGATGAGTCCGTACGACCTGAGTCGCGGACGCATCACTTACCGTTACAAATAGCCTTCGGACTGCCGCTGGTCGTAAATTAACCTTACTATGAAAGTCAGACCCTCCGTCAAAAAGCGTTCGGCCGATTGCAAGATTGTGCGTCGCAAGGGAAAAGTCTACATTATTAACAAAAAGAACCCGAAGTTCAAGCAACGTCAGGGATAAGCTAAGCTAGAGTTACTATGGCAAGAATTGCAGGAGTAGATCTGCCGCGTAACAAGCGCGGCATCGTCAGTCTTACTTACGTCTTTGGCGTAGGGGATACCCGCGCTGCGGAGATTCTCCAGCGCGCCGGTGTCGAACAGGATACCAAGGTGCAGGACTGGACCGACGAAGATATCCGGACCATTTCCAACCTCATCACCAACGAATACAAGGTGGAAGGTGATCTGCGTACCGAAGTACAAACGAATATCAAGCGCCTGATGGACATCGGCTGTTACCGTGGCCTCCGTCACCGTAAGGGTCTTCCCCTCCGCGGACAGCGTACCCAAACCAACGCCCGTACCCGTAAGGGTAAGCGTAAGACCGTAGCGAACAAGAAAAAAGCGACTAAGTAATGGCCAAAAGACAGGCAGGCAGCCGCGTAGTTAAGAAGCGCAAAGTAAAAGTAGACAACGAAGGGCTGGTATACATCCAGGCTTCGTTTAATAACATCATTATTTCGATCACCAACAAGGCCGGTGACGTCATCAGCTGGGGTAGCGCCGGTAAGGAGAAATTCCGCGGCAGCAAGAAAAGCACTCCCTATGCCGCCCAGGTCGCTTCCGGCAACGCCGCCCGCGTAGCTTACGAAGCCGGTCTACGCGTCGTCGAGGTATACGTTAAGGGCCCGGGTAGCGGTCGTGAGGCAGCTATCCGCGCCATCGACGGTGCCGGTATCCGTGTAGCTAAGATCAAGGACGTAACCCCCATGCCGCACAACGGCTGCCGTCCGCCCAAGCGTCGTCGCGTCTAAGCGACCTTGCTTTTTCCGGGCTTGGTGAGCCACCGCGTTGCGGACTTCACCAAGATACTACTCTGTTTCCCGTTCCGGAGGAGACGATTCAGTAACCTTTCAACATCCCCGTCACTATGGCTAGATATACTGGCCCCAAGGCTAAAAAAGCCCGCGCATTGGGCGAGCCCATTTTTGGCTACAGCCGCGCGTTCGAGCGTAAAAAATACAAGCCCGGCCAACACGGTAACAGCCGTGGCCGCCGCCGTCAGCCCTCTGACTATAAGCTCCAGCTCACCGAAAAGCAGAAAGCCAAGTACACCTACGGTGTATTGGAACGGCAGTTCCTCAACCTGTTCAAGAGTGCCGCCGCTTCGCGGGGTATTACCGGTGAATTGTTACTGCAATACCTGGAGGCCCGCCTGGACAATGTCGTGTTCCGTCTCGGACTGGCTCCTACTCGTCGCGCTGCCCGTCAGCTGGTGTCGCACCGCCACATCATGCTCAACGGCCGCCTCAATAATATTCCCTCCACCCAACTTCGTCCCGGCGACGTGATCTCCGTACGCGGTAAATCTCAGGGGCTGGAGGTGATTCGCGAAACGATGAGCGGTCGCAATGACGTCCGCAACTACGGATGGCTTTCGTTCAATCAGGAAAAGATGGAAGGAACCTTCATCGATTACCCCGAGCGCGAGAATATCCCCGAGAAGATCAACACCCAGTTGATCGTCGAGCTTTACTCGAAGTAATTTGGATGAGGGGTGGCCGGACGCCACCGCGGACCGTCGGTCACCCCTTTTCTTAGCCCTGATTCGGCCCACCGCCGGTTAGGGCCAACTAATTTTATATCCCTGGTGTTGTTGCCCCGGTCATTCGCGGACATAAAGCACTCCAAGTCAGTAAATAAAGTATGAGCAGTATCCTAAATTTCCAGAAGCCGGATAAGATCACGATGCAGAAGTCGGACGACTTCCACGGCAACTTTGAATTTAAACCCCTGGAACCCGGGTTCGGCCAAACCATCGGCAACTCCCTGCGTCGCGTGCTCCTGAGCAGCCTTGAGGGTTTTGCCATTTCCGCCGTACGTATCGCCGGTGTCGATCACGAATTCGGAACCATCCGTGGGGTTGTGGAAGACGTGGTGGAAATTATTCTCAACCTCAAGCAGGTCCGTCTCAAGCAAACCATCGAGAACGACGACATGGAGGAGGAGAAGATCTACCTCACCATCAGTGGCAAGGAGCAATTTACCGCTGCGGATATCGACGAGCATACCAATGTTTTCAAGGTGATGAACCCCGACCTGGTGCTGTGTACCATGGAACCCTTCGTCAACCTGGAAGTCGAACTGACCGTGACCAAGGGCTACGGCTACATTCCCGCAGACGACAACCTGCCGAAGAACGCTCCGATCGGCGTCATTCCCGTCGATGCCATCTATACCCCGATCAAGAACGTTGCCTACCGCGTGGAATCTACCCGCGTTGGTCAGCGTACCGACTATGAGAACCTGATTCTCGAAGTCAAGACCGACGGTACCATCCACCCGGAGGATGCCGTTCGCGAAGCCGCCCGTATCCTGATTCAGCACCTGATGCTGATCACCGACGAGCCGATCGAGTTCCAGAGCACCGGTGCCCGCGAAGAAACCATCGTCGACGAGCACATCCTGCACATGCGCAAGCTGCTCAAGACAAGCCTCGAAGACCTCGACCTGTCGGTACGTGCCTACAACTGCCTCAAGGCCGCCAAGATCAACAGCCTCGGCGAACTCGTTCGCTACGACACCCACGAACTGCTCAAGTTCCGCAACTTCGGTAAGAAGTCGCTCGTCGAGATCGAAGAGCTCCTCGTGGAGAAAGGCCTGACCTTCGGTATGGACCTTAGCAAGTACAAGCTGGACGAAGAGTAGCGCGAAGCGCTTTTATTAGTCTGTTAGTTCTTTAGTCTTTTAGTTGGCCCCGCTAACCGGTGAAGCCAACTAACAGACTAACAGACTAACAGACTACCTCCGCGCTCCGCGCGGCCCGGGTCATCCGCAAGGATGTAGTTTTTATCCAAAACAACCTCGGCAAATTACCCCTCCCCCTCGCGGTTGCCCGATCCGCATACGAGCGTGAGGTGTGTGTTGCCGGCAAATTTTCCTGACATGCGTCACGGTAAGAAATTTAACCACTTGGGTCGCAAGACCGCCCACCGGAAGGCTCTGCTGCGTAACCTCACGATCGCGCTGATCACGCATAAGCGGATCAATACGACGTTGGCCAAGGCCAAAGCCCTGCGTACTTACGCCGAGCCCATCATAACGCGCGCCAAGACCAACGATACCCACAACCGGCGTACCGTATTTAGCTACCTGCAGAATAAAGAGGCCGTAATGGAGCTGTTCAGCACGGTGGCCGATAAGATCGGGGATCGCCCGGGGGGGTACCTCCGCGTCATCAAAACTGGCTCCCGCCTGGGTGACGGTGCCGAGACCGCCATGATCGAGTTCGTCGACTTCAACGAGGTCTACAACAAGGATGAAGCCAAGTCGAAAGGACGCACCCGCCGTAGCCGCCGCCGCGGTAAAGGGGGCAGCAACGACGCCGCTACCGCTACCAACAACCAAAATACCGAAACGGCCGCCGCAGCTACCGCCGCCGCAGCTACTGCCGCTACCAGCGAAACCAAGGAAGGAAACGAGGAAGAATAAGCCCTTCCCCTTCCGTTAAAAGCCCGGGTTGCGTACGCGATCCGGGCTTTTTCTTTTGCAGGGAACTCTACCCACGTATCCATTGTTCCTACACGAAATTATCAGACCATGGAGATAGGATTTGACAGCTTCGGTTCCGCAGTGATCGACGAGAACACCGGTGACGTGCTACACGCCGAAAAATCAATGCAGGACTTGCTGGACCGGATCGTGCACGCCGATAAAATGGGCATCGACGTATTCGGAATGGGGGAACACCACCGCCCCGACTACTTCGACTCCTCCCCCGTAACCATTTTAGCGGCCGCAGCGGCACGCACCGAGCAAATCAAGCTCACCAGCGCGGTCACCGTACTCAGCGCGGCCGATCCGGTGCGGGTATTCCAGAGTTTTGCCACCCTCGACCTGATCTCTAGAGGGCGCACCGAGCTGGTGGTGGGCCGGGGTTCCTTCATCGATGCCTTTCCCCTGTTCGGCTACGACCTGTCGACCTACGATGAGTTGTTTACGGAAAAGCTGGGGCTGCTGCTACAAATTCGCGATAATAAGCGGGTCACCTGGTCGGGAAAATTCCGGCCGGCGCTCAACGACCAACCCGTATATCCGCGCCCCGCCCGGGATCCCATACCGATCTGGCTGGGCGTCGGTGGTACGCCCGCTTCCTTCGCCCGTGCAGGCACCCTTGGTATGCCACTCATGGTAGCCGTGATCGGCGGGGAGACCCACCGCTTTCGTCCGCTCGTCGATCTTTACCGGAATGCCTGGCGGGAGGCCGGTCACGACCCGACGGGGATGAAGGTCGGCCTGCATTCTCTGGGTTACGTGGCTGAAACCACCGAGCAGGCTGTGGAAGATTTTTACCCCGGCCATACCCGCACGATGAACAAGATCGGCAAGGAAAGGGGTTGGAGACCACAAAGCCGGCCCCACTTCGACGCCCAACGGGGTCCCCAGGGCGCCTTATTGGTCGGTGGACCGGAGGAAGTAGCCGCCAAGATCCTGCGGCACTCCGAAGCCCTCGGTGGCATCGACCGCCTGACCTTCCAGATGGACAGTGCCGAACTTACCCACGAGCAACGCTTGCGGGCAATCGAGCTTATCGGAAAAGAAGTAGCGCCCCGCGTCAAAGCGGGCTAACGAATACCCAGCATTTCCAATCCCCCATGCCAGATCCAACAGAAAACCGGTTCCTCCTCATCCTGGTGCTCGGCTCCCTGACCACCATCGGACCGCTCTCCATTGACATGTACCTACCCGCCTTCGGGGGCATTGCCGAAAATCTCGGCACCGATATCAGCCGGGTCTCGCTTTCGCTGTCGAGCTTTTTCGTGGGCCTGGCCATCGGTCAGTTGATTTACGGCCCTCTGCTGGAGCGCTTTGGCCGGAAGCGACCCATGTACATCGGGCTTACGATCTACGCCCTTAGCTCGGTAGCCTGCGCGTTTTCCACTACGATTGAGATGCTGATCGTTTTTCGGTTCTTTCAGGCGCTGGGTGCCTGCGGGGGATTGGTCGCTTCCCGCGCCATCGTGCGCGACCTCTTCGAAACCAAGGAGATGGCCAAGGTCTTTTCGCTGCTGATGATGGTGATCGCCGTTTCCCCGATCATCGCCCCCACGTTGGGCGGCTTCATCACCACGGCTTTCGGGTGGCGGTACGTCTTCGGTATTCTGGCGGGGATGTCTTTACTGATCCTCACGGGGGGCTATTTGCTACTAAGAAGTTACGACCGGATCAACCCCTACTATTCCCTAAGACCGAACGCCATTGCCCGGAACTATTGGTCCATCATCACCGATCGGCATTTCATCGTGTATGCCCTTACCGGAGCGTTTTCCTCGGCCGGCCTCTACGCCTACCTGAGTGGATCTCCCCATCTCTACCTGGAGTTGTTCGGACTGAATGAGCAGCAGTACGGGATCGTATTCGCCATTATTGCCGCGGGTTTGGTGACGGCTACCCAGCTGAATAATCGGAGCCTGCGGAACCGGTCGAGCGAACGCATCGTCTTCCTGGCGCTGATTGGGCAGTGCGTGACCGCGGGTCTGCTTTTCGCTGACGTCTACTTTGGCTACACCAACCTGATTGCGACCACCGCCCTCATCTTCGCTTACCTCTTCTGTCTTGGGTTCATTTTCCCCAACTCCAGCGCCCTGTCGCTCGATACGATGCAACATACGGCGGGGAGTGCTTCGGCGCTGATGGGGTCGCTACAGATGGCGGTGGGAGCCCTGGCTTCCGGACTCGTCGGCGTGCTCCAGAACGAAACGGCCCTGCCGATGGTCGGGGTGATGGCCGTATGTGGGGGAATAGCGCTTACCCTGCTGACAGTGGGGAGCCGTCGCATGACGGTTGCCACCTCCACCTAAGGGTTGCTTACCGCTCGAAAAGATGGCAGGGCGAGCTTGGCGGGCTGGCTCGCGCGACGGTTCCTCGTCGGACGGCTACTCGTGCGACGGTTACTCGTCGGACGACTACTCGCGCGACGGTTACTCGTCGGACGGCTACTCGCGCGACGGTTACTCGTCGGACGGCTACTCGCGCGACGATAACTCGTCGGACCACTTTCGCTACCGACGACCATCGATTTCTTAACCTGCAGTTAACATTGGCACATAGGACCCTGCCCCCCTCCCACACCCGGTGAAAAGGTATTCCCCGGTAATTTTCCTCAGCGGAAGGTCGGCAGCGGGCCCCTATCTTCACCCCATGTCCGTAAGATTCTCTCGCGTAGGTCACGTCCTGGCCTCCGCCGGCGCCGCCATCGGGGTAGCCAACCTGGTGATCTTTCCCTACCGGGTGCACTACTTCGGGGGGAGTGCCTACATCCTGGCTTTCGTCGTCTTCACCCTGTTGATGGGCATACCGCTGATGGTACTGGAGAATGCCATGGGCAAACGGCGTGGCACCGACGCTACCGAAGCCTTCACCTGGCCGGGCACCTCGAAAAATTGGCAGGCGGTAGCCTGGCTGGGAATTCTGACCTCCATCATGGTCGCGTCGTTTTATCTCGTCCTAGCGGGGTGGACGCTTGACTACGTCTGGACCTACCTGACGGATTACGCCGCGGTGGCCACTACCCCGGCCGGACCGGCCTTTGGAGCAGCCATCGGCACCATCCCGCGGGCGTTGCTCTTCACGGGACTGTTTACCGCTATGGTGGCCTTCGTCTGTTCCCGGGAATTGTACGCCGGGATCGAGCGATTGGGCAAATTCGCCATGCCGGTCCTCGGGTTGTTATTGATCTTTTTGATCGTGTCTCTGCCGCTCCTGCGCCCCGGCGCACTGGATTATCCGAACCTGCTGAAGTTTGACTGGCGCGGGCTGCTCATCCCGACGGACAACCGGGAACTGGGACTACTGCACGCGCTCGGACAAGCCTTTTTCAGTCTCGGGCTTGGCGCGGTTTCCATGATGACCTTCGCCACCCACGCCGACCGGGAAACGAACGTGCTCCGCGCGGCCCCGCAGATCGTCCACCTGGATACCGCCGTAGCCATTCTTGGCGCGGTGCTGGTGCTGCCCCTCATTGGCGGGGCGGAAGGGGACATCTACGCCGGTCCGCCGCTGGTCTTCATCAACCTGGTCGAAATTTTCAAAACCTACGGTATGGCCGCCCAGTGGGTCGGCCTGTTATTTTTCTTCCTCCTGGGGGTAGCCATTTTGACCTCGGCCGTGTCGCTCTTCGAGCCCGCGCTGCGGACCATGACCGAGCGCTACGGCTGGCGACGTCGTTCGGGAGGACCGGTGGTGGGTCTCCTCGTCTTCGCGCTGGCGGTGCCAGTGGTGATCTCCTGTTCCGCTGACGGGCCAGCCTGGCTAACCAATTTCGCCGGAATGGGCGACCCCGGTCTCGGCTACTTCAATTTCTTGCTGGAATGGTTCGGGAGTATCTCGTTGCTTATCGGGGAATTGCTCCTGTGTTGGTTTTTGCTGAAGGTGTGGGGACTACCGGCCTTCTTCGAGGAACTGGCCTTCGGTGGCCACCGCGTCACGGCCGCAGATCGCAAGCGGTTGACCTGGCAGTTGCGCTACGTGATCCCGATCGGGATAGCCCTCCTGCTCCTGGCTAAGATCTGGACGTTTTTCTGAGTAGAAGCATGGTCACCGTGCGGGTTAGTATTCGCTAAAGATCCCTACGGTGCCACCAACCCGGCCACTAAAAAGCCCAGGTAGGTTCCCAGCCCGTTTCCGAGTGATCCGACCAGAATACCCGGCAGGTACAGGTCCATCCGGTTCAGGCTTTTAGCCAGGGCGAGGGAGGAAGAGGAGCCTCCGATATTTGCCTGGGAGGCTACGGCGGCTACGTCCATGTCCAGTTTCATTAACCTGGCTCCGCCGAAAACGATCGTACCGTGAACCACCACGGTGACACAGACCATAAAGAGAAGCCGCCAGGCCAGGTCGCCGATCTGCCCCAGCGCGGCCAGTTCGCAGAAGGCCCCGATGACCGCCAGGAAAAGGTAAACGAAGAACAGCCCGACTACCTGTCCACCGGCTAGTCGGTGCAGCGCCGGAACCTGGGCCAGCAGCAAGGCGATGGTGGTGAGTACCAGGATGGACGGCACGTTCAGGCCCCCGTTTTCCAGAGCAGTGGCTAGCCCATCGGCAGCAGCCAGGCTGAGGAAACCGATACCCAGTAGCACCCCGATGGAGAGGACGCTTACCGATTCGGTTGCCCGTTCGACGTCTTCGGTGGCCTCCGCCGGACCGGGGTTGATCACATCACGCCGCCGGAACAATAGCGGTACGGCCAGCGTGACCACCATCCAGACGGCGGTGATGATGTTATCCACCGCGGTCATCCCGGCGTAGAGGATGCCCTCCCGCATCATGTCGTAGTGGATCGCAATGGCATTATAATTCACGCTGCCGCCGGTATACGTACCGGTAAACATGCCGCTGATCGCGGGGTAGAATTCGCCAAAGTGAGTCGGCCCGTCCACTACGAACATCCCGGCGAAGACGCCCAGGGCCGTAGCCGCACTGCCGAGCACGAACAGCCCTAACATCGGTGCGCCGGCCCGGCGGATACTCGCCAGGTTTACGTCGAGCAGCAGGTAGAAGATGGACAACGGCGCCAGGTAGCGGAAGATGCCGTCGTAAACTACCGATCCCTGGCTGGCGGAGGGGATCAGGCCCAAGTTGGCCCAGACGGCCACGACGACGATGACCACCAGGGCCGTTCCGAAGTGGCGTAGAAAGGTCCTCCGCACCAACCATTCCGAGAGGACCACGCTTCCGCATAAGATGGCCAGGAGTAGCAGGGGGGAGGACATCATGGGAAGCGATATTCGTGAGCGTACCCTTTGGCGGACGAACTTCGCTGGGCTGGGTTCGGCCGACGAAGGGTCCGGCTAAGATCGCAACAGCTTTTCTTTTTCCCTCTGGAAGGCGGCATCGGAGAGGATTCCTTCCTCCTTTAGCTTGGCCAATCGCTCGATCTGGGTGATGAGGTCGTCGGAAAGCTCGAGCGTATCCGGAGCGGCACCGGGCTCGGAAACGATGTCGGCGTCCGACCGGGGGCGGGTGGCAGGTTTCCGGTAACCGTTTGATTTGAAGGCGGCGTAATCCGGAGTGGACCGCAGGAAAGCCAGGTGATCGTGCCGCTCCATCTCGTCGAAGTCGTAGTAGCCATGCTCCAGCGCCTGACTGAGGTGGTAGAGGGCGGTGTCGGTTTCTTCGTGGATGGAGTACAGGCAGGCCAGTTTGAAGTGGACTTCTGGTTGGCGGGGATCGACGTTCAGCGAGCGGCGGTAGTCACGGATCGCTTCGTCGAATTGATAGTTGGCGTAATACTGGTCGGCCGTAAGCTGAAAGGGATCTTTACGGGGGCCGGCCGGGGGCGGGGCCACGTACTCCTGGCGGGGCGGCTGGGGCGGTGGCGGGCCGGCATACTCGTACTGGTGCTGGTACTGCTGGTGTTGCTGGGCCGCCCAGAACTCCGGATTGTACTTGCGGTTAAACTTCTGGTCGTCCTGGGTCAGGAAGACGATGCCGTCGATCATGGCGATGATCGTGGGGATGAAGGTCCAAACGAAGAGCAGGTACAGGATTCCCAACCCCTTCTGCCCCAGATAAAACCGGTGTACGCCCAGTCCGCCAAAGACCAGGGCGAAGATACCGGCGGTGGTTTTGTTTTTCATAAGGCAAAGGTCGGAAGTACCGAAGATACGCCCAACGCCGCGACGGACTATTCGACCCGCAGGCCGATAATCGCCCTCGAACCGGGATACTTTTCTACGAGCGGCTCAACGGCTACGCAGCAAACCCCGTTGGCGTACCGACCGTTACCTTCACCCACCCCGATTGTAATCGCGAGCGCATTAATTCTTACCTGCCCTATGCTGACTGCCCAAACCACCCACCGCGTACGCTACGGAGAAACCGACCAGATGGGCTACCTCTACCACGGCCACTACGCGCTGCTCTACGAGGTGGGCCGGGCGGAAATGCTGCGGGGCCTCGGTCTGAGCTACGCCGAAATGGAAAAGAAGGTCGGCGTCATGATGCCGGTGATGAGCCTGAACCAACGCTTCGTACGGCCGGCCCGTTACGACGAGGTGCTGACCATTACCACTCAGCTGCGCCACGTACCCGACCGGACCATCACTTTTCACATCGAGATCCACAACGAAAACGGTAAATTGGTCAACGGCGGCTCGGTCAAACTCTGCTTTGTCGACGTCAAGACGGAGCGCACGGTGTCGGTACCCGAATATCTCCTCCAGGTCATACGTCCGAATTTTTGAGCGTGAAGAAATTCAGCATGACGGCCTTCAAGCGGTACTTCACCGAGCACCCCGTGGTGATCGGGTTACTGAAGTACAGCAAGGAGAATAGCCTCATCGGATTTCACGGCGTACCGATCTACGAGGTGGTGGTCTTCGTCATCAACGAAGCGACCCGCGACGACCTCTTCACCCGGGCCAACAGCGTAGCCTTCAGTTTTTTTCTGTCGCTTTTCCCCTCCATTCTGACCATCTTCACGCTGGTCCCCTTCGCCCTGAACTTCCTCAGCATCTGGTTTCCCGCCCTGGAGAACTTCAACATGACGCTGTACGAAGAGATCAAGCGCGTGATGCCCGGTCAGGCGGGGGATATCGTCTTCGGCTTCGTGCAGGAGATCACCAATTCCCCCAAGATCGGGTTGCTGAGCTTCGGTTTCCTGCTGGCGGTTTTCTTTTCCAGCAACGGGATGATGTCGCTCATGCAGGCCTTCGAAAAGAGCTACGTGAAGGTGTTTCGGCAGCGGGGCTTCCTGCGCAAGCGGATGGTGGCCGTGGGGCTCACCTTCCTCATCGGGCTCTTCATCATCGCCAGCGTGGTACTCGTCATTATGGGCGACAGCATCATCGGCTGGATCAACTACTGGCTCGGGCTGGGCGGCTTTGCCCGTTTCCTGGTCAACAGCGTTCGCTGGGTCACCATGCTGGCCCTCTACTACATCATCATCGGCTCGCTCTACCGCTACGGGGCCGCTACGATCACCCGCTTTAGCTACTTCAGTCCGGGGGTGACCCTGGCCACCATCCTGAGTTTGCTTACTTCCGTAGCCTTCAGCTTCTACATCGACGGCTTCAATCGCTACGATACCTACACGAAGTTCTACGGCTCCATCGCCACCATCATCATCGTGATGCTGTGGTTTCAGCTGAACGCCCTCATCCTGATCATCGGCTTCGAAATGAACGCGGCCATTGCGGTGCACCGGGATCTGACGGCTCCGGAGACGCGGGATACGTTGGAGGAGGAATAGTAGGGGGGGGAGTAGGTGGTAGGTAGGGGTCGGGCGATTCCCTCGTAGCCAACATGCTCGCCGCTGATCGCCAATCATTGCGCCGGAGCGCGGGAGCAAACAGCGCAAAGCATCAAAACCACCGCCCCATTAAGCCGTGAGGGATAACGTTCTTCGTATCTTTGCGCCCCGCTTACTACCTCAGAAACCGGAGTGCTAGCTGCTCCCAACTACGTCCGATGTCTCGCCCCCCGCTGTCCAAAATTTTTGCCGAACGCATCCTCGTCCTTGACGGCGCCATGGGAAGCCTGATCCAGGGCTACGGGCTCACCGAGGCCGACTACCGCCACGGCCACCTGGAAGATCACCCCAGCGACCTCAAAGGCAACCACGACCTCCTCGTGCTCACCCGGCCGGACGTGATCGAGGAGATCCACCGCCAGTACCTCGAAGCCGGCGCCGACCTGATCGAGACGAACACCTTCAGCGGCACCACGATCGCCCAGGCGGATTACGGAACCCAGCACATCGTCTACGAGTTGAATAAGGCCGCGGCCGAAGTGGCGCGCCGCGCGGCTGATGACTATACTACGGCAGACAAGCCCCGCTACGTGGCCGGCGCCGTCGGACCTACCAACCGGACCCTGAGTATCAGTCCGGACGTAAACGACCCCGGCTACCGGGCCATTACCTTCGAGCAACTCAGCGAGGCTTACAAGACCCAAATCGAAGGACTGGTCGACGGCGGGGTCGACTGCATCCTCATCGAAACGATTTTCGATACGCTGAACGCCAAGGCCGCCCTGTTTGCCCTGCAGGAGGTGCGGGACGAACGCGGCATCGAGTTACCGGTAATCATCTCCGGCACCATCACGGATGCCAGTGGCCGCACGCTGTCGGGACAAACGACGGAAGCTTTCTACATTTCCGTGGCCCACGCCAAACCGCTCTGCATCGGATTGAACTGCGCCCTCGGAGCAAAGGAAATGCGGGCCCACCTGGCTTCACTGTCGAAGATCGCGGAATGCTACGTCCACGCCTACCCCAATGCCGGTCTACCCAACGAAATGGGCGAGTACGACCAGGATGCCGAGGAGATGCAGGAGTACATCCGCGACTTCGCGGCCAGCGGCCTAGTCAATATGATCGGTGGTTGCTGCGGTACCACCCCGGCGCACATCGCGGCGATGGCTAAGGCTGTGGCCGGTCTCCCGATACGGCCCGTACCGGAGCGGGCGCCCCATACCCGGCTGAGCGGTCTGGAGCCCCTGGTCATCCGGGAAGAAACCAACTTCGTGAACGTAGGCGAGCGGACGAACGTGACCGGCTCCAAGAAATTCGCCCGCCTGATTAAGGACGGCGACTACCCTACCGCCCTCGACGTAGCCCGCGACCAGGTGGAAGGCGGCGCCCAGGTGATTGACATCAACATGGACGAGGGGCTGCTTGACAGCGAGGAGGCCATGAAGACCTTCCTGAACCTCGTGATGGCCGAACCCGACATCGCTAAACTGCCCATCATGATCGACTCCTCGAAGTGGGACGTCATCGAGGCCGGTCTGCGCTGCGTACAGGGAAAGTGCGTGGTCAACTCCATCAGCATGAAGGAGGGCGAGGCCGAATTTCTGCGGCAGGCGCGGCTGGTAAAGCGCTACGGGGCGGCCGCCGTGGTCATGGCCTTCGACGAAAAGGGACAGGCCGATTCGATGGATCGCAAGGTGGAGATCTGTGAGCGCGCCTATAAACTGCTGACGCAGCAGGCCGGCTTCGAAGCGGAAGACATCATTTTCGACCCCAATATCTTTGCCATCGCCACCGGCATCGACGAACACAACAACTATGGGGTAGACTTCATCGAAGCCACGCGGCGCATCAAAGAGCTCTGCCCGGGGGTTAAGATCAGTGGCGGGGTATCGAACGTGAGCTTCTCCTTCCGGGGAAACAACCTGGTGCGGGAAGCCATGCACTCCGCCTTTCTCTACCACGCTATCCGGGCGGGTATGGACATGGGTATCGTAAACGCCGGATTGATCGAGGTGTACGAAGACATCCCCAAGGAGCTCCTGGATTTGGTGGAAGACGTTATCCTCAACCGCCGCGACGACGCCACCGACCGCCTCATGGAATTTGCCGAGGGGCTGAAGAACGTGGGGGGGCGTACCGTCCAGCGCGATTTGGGATGGCGGGAGAGTACAGTCCAGGAGCGCTTGCGGCATAGCCTCGTGAAGGGTATTACGGAATACATCGAATCCGATACCGAGGAAGCCCGGCAGCAGTACCCCCGCCCCCTGCACGTGATCGAAGGTCCTTTGATGGACGGCATGAACGTCGTGGGCGACCTCTTCGGGTCGGGGAAGATGTTCCTCCCCCAGGTCGTGAAGAGCGCCCGGGTGATGAAGCAGGCGGTGGCGTATCTGCAACCCTTCATCGAGGCGGAGCGCCTGGAACTGGGAGGCGCGGCCGATGAAGAGGAGACGCATAAAGGTTCCATCCTATTAGCCACCGTCAAGGGCGACGTTCACGACATCGGCAAGAACATCGTCGGCGTGGTGCTCGCCTGCAACAACTACCGGATCCACGACCTGGGCGTTATGGTGCCGGCCGCCAAAATCCTGGATGAGGCGGAGCGCCTGGGCGTCGACGTGATCGGTCTCTCCGGTCTGATCACCCCCTCCCTGGACGAGATGGTCAACGTGGCCTCCGAAATGGAACGCCGCGGCTTGCAGACCCCCCTGCTGATCGGTGGCGCTACGACCAGCAAGACCCACACCGCCCTCAAGGTGGCCCCGGCCTACAGCGGCCCGACGGTACACGTCCTCGATGCCAGCCGGGCCGTCACCGTGGTGAGCGAACTGCTGAATTCCGAGGAATCCGAGCGGGAGCGCTACCGGAACAGCATCACCGAAGACTACGAGCGCGTTCGCGTGCAACGGGCCAATAAACAGTCCAACAAAAAGACCCTGACGATCGAAGCGGCACGAGCAAACGGCCTCCAGCTCGACTGGGAAACCTACACCCCGCCCGTGCCGACCTTTACCGGTACCAAAACCCTCGATAATTTCCCGCTGGAGGAGCTGGTCGACTTCATCGACTGGACGCCCTTCTTCAGCAGCTGGGGACTGGCCGGTAAATTTCCGGAGATACTTAAGGACGAAGTGGTCGGCGAACAGGCTACCCAATTGTACCGGGAAGCCCGGCAAATGCTGGACAAAATCGTTGCGGAAAAATGGTTGATCGCCCGGGGCGTGGTAGGGTTCTGGCCCGCGGTGGCGGACGTATCCACGGATACCGTTCACGTCCAAACCGATAAGAAGTCTTACGAGCTCTACCAGCTACGGCAGCAGAGCAAGAAATCGGCCCGGCTGGCGAATCAATCCCTGACCGATTACATCGCGCCGAAAGACAGCGGCAAACAGGACTACATCGGTGGTTTTGCCGTCACCGCGGGGATCGGTATCGAGGAGTACGTGAAGCGCTTCGAGGAAGCCCACGACGACTACAGCGCCATCATGCTCAAGGCCCTGGCCGACCGGCTGGCGGAGGCCTTCGCCGAGGCGCTGCACCAGCGGGTACGGCGGGAATACTGGGGCTATGCCCCCGACGAAGGACTGGACAACGATGACCTGATCTCCGAGCGGTACCGGGGTATTCGTCCGGCTCCGGGGTACCCGGCCTGTCCGGAACACACCGAAAAGGCCAAGCTGTGGGAAATGATGGACGCGGAGGAAGCGACCGGCATCCGGCTCACGGAGAGCTTCGCCATGTACCCGACCTCGAGCGTCAGCGGCTGGTACTACAGCCATCCCGAAGCGAAGTACTTTACGGTACGGGGTATTCAGGCGGACCAGGAGGCCGATTACGCTCGGCGAAAAGGATGGGATCCGGTGACGGCCCAAAAGTGGTTGGCCCCCATCCGGGGTTAAGCCTCGGTTAATTGTACGGGAATCGCACAATAAGCACCGGAAAGGACTTACCTTAGGGAGGCTTTGAAGATCGACCTGATGTCAGAAACCTTCCTGTTTACGCTGCTTATGCTGCTGGGATCCACGCTCCGTGGGCAACAAATCATTCTCAACAGCAATTACTTTCCGGAAGCGGGAGATACGCTTAAGTATTACGTCGCGGACGATGGTTTCACGGTCGACCTCCTCGGCCCGGGTGAGGGCGTCAACTGGAACTTCGGCGAGCTCACCGCGGCAAGCGAACTCCTGTTCCCCGTGACTTCGGCGGTGAGTGATTCGGTGTTCACCGATGCCCAGATCGCCATGAACATCGAATCGGGTACCGTAGGCTACTTTCGTGTCACCGAAACGGAGATAAACCTCGTCGGCATACGTGGTAACACGCCCCTACTCGAAGGATTTCCCCTGGAGGTCGCCCTCAATCCCACCCGCCCCGAACGCCGGGCCCCACTGTCGTACGGCGATGAGTTTGAAGCCGCCGCCAGTACCGGCTTGGTAGTTGCGCCGGACGATCTGCCGCAGGAAGCCCTCGATCAGCTGAACGCCGTGGTTACCGAGGCGGTGGACAGTATCCGGCTTACCACCTCGAGCGTCCGCCAAGACGAAATAGATGCTACCGGTACCCTGACGATCGACAACCGAACCTACGACGTGCTACGGGAAAAACGGGTCGAATTTATCCAGACTACGGTGGAAATCAAGGTACCCATACTGGGCTACGTGGACGTGACCAACAATTTAGGCGCCGCCATTCCCGACATTGCCGAGTTTCTGGGGCAACAGCCACCTATGACGACCTACTTGTTTTGGTCGCCCGGCGTGAAGGAAGCGATCGCGACCGTTACGGAGGCACCGGACGGAAGCCTCACCCGACTGACGTATATACAGGGCGACGCCACCAACTCCACCGGCGGGCCCTACCTTCGGCAGGCGGATATCAACGTTTATCCCAATCCTACCCACGGCCTGACCACCTTCGAGGTTAACGGACTGGATGCCGGCAACTACACCATTCGCGTACTGAATGTACTTGGCAGGAAAGTCGGTGAGGCGCGATTCGCCCCCGTTTCCGGTCAGGCGAAGGTTCCCCTCAACTTGGAAAGGCTTCCCCGCGGAACGTACCTCTACAGCCTGACGAACGAACGGGGAAGAATTCTAACCACCCGCCGATTAATGGTTGGCGGTTAGGCATTCAGCCCCCGGCGCAAGGCACGGATCTCCTCCGTCAGCGCATCGACTTTCCGCTCCAATTCCCGGTTGTTATCCATCGTCATTTCATCCACGAAGATGGCATTAGCCAATCCAATACCGAAAATGCCGCCGAGCAGCACCACGCTGCCGAAATAGAGCCGGGTCATACCCACCCGCCACGGACTGGCACTGTTCGGCGTGATCGCATCCGGGATCTCGTTCCAACCCTCGAGGGTGAACATCTGAAAAATGCTGTAGAAGCTCACCAGCGGATCGCCGAAATAGCGGGGGGCGGTATCCGCGTAAAAGTGGCAGGTAACCATGGCTAGCAACAAGTTCAGAAAGAACAGCGCGGCCAACACCAATACGGAAGACTTCAGGGCCCGGCCAAGCCCCTGCATCACCTGCTCGACGTTGGGAATGAACCGCAGAAACCGTACCAGGCGAACCAACCGGAACAGCCGCAACAGGATCAGAATAGTGGTATCGGGAACATCAAAAAATGCCAGGAACAGCACCGGTAGCGAACCGACGATGATGAAAAAATCGAAGCGGTTCCAGGGGTTTGAAAAGTAAGGGCGCGGTTTCAGCACCGCAAGCTTCACTACTACCTCCATCAGAAAAAAGAGGATGAAAAAATAGTCGAGCCCCAGCAACCAGGGATCGTCCCGCTGGCTGGGAAAGTACAGCGCGAAGATGACCAGCGAATTCAGGATAACGGCCAAGAGTATGGCACGCTCGTTAAGGAATAATCGGTTCACGGTACGGGGTTCTTGTCTGCTAAATTACCGTCTTCCGCCTGGAGCTCGCCGTATCTTGGAGGAATGGAGTCGATCGCAACGTACTTTGAAACCATACCAAGCAGTCACCGGACCCTGATCCTAGTAGGCGGCCTCACGCTTTTCTGGCTGCTCGAAAGCGCCGTCCCCCTCTTTACGGCGGAATACAAACGGTGGCGCCACGCCGGTATCAACGTTTTCTTCACCCTGACCACCGTTGTCGTTAACTTCGTGCTGGCCTTCCTGCTCGTGCGGGGCAGCCAGTGGGCGGTGGCGAGTGAATTCGGACTACTCCAGTGGATCGCCATGCCCACCTGGGCCATGGCGATCGCCGGTCTACTCCTGCTAGACCTGCTGGGCGCCTACCTCGCTCACTGGACCGAGCACCGGGTACCCCTACTTTGGCGCTTTCACTTGATCCATCATACCGACCAGAACGTGGATACGACCACCGCCAACCGTCACCACCCCGGGGAAAGCGTGATCCGCTTCGCCTTTACCACGGTGGCCGTCATGCTGCTGGGCGCGCCGATCTGGCTCGTCTTTCTCTACCAAAGCATGAGCGTGGTATCGAGCCAGTTCAACCACGCCAATATCAGCCTTCCCGAATGGCTCGACCGCGGGCTCCGTACGGTCTTCGTCACCCCCGACATGCACCGGGTGCACCACCACTACGTCCTCCCCTACACCGACAGCAACTACGGCAACATCTTCAGCGTATGGGATCGGCTGTTCGGCACCTATCAAGTGATGGACAACCGGCAACTCCGCTACGGCGTAGACACCCATATGGACGAGCCAGACCACCAGAATCTGTGGCGTATGCTGGGGATACCCTTTGAGCGTAGGAAGTAAGGGGGGGGATTGTCGGTTGTTGGTTGTCGAAGCCTGTTGTCGGTTTTCGGCTTTCGGTTGTCGGTTGTCGGTTGTCTCATGTCCCTTATCGAAGGGCGGCCATACCCCCTATCGCGAGTGCAGGAAGGGACAAATCCAACGGATTACCCGACTAAAATACTACCATACTACCCCCACGCAGGCGCAGCAAGCGGCGAAAGGGACGCGACTAAAAGACTAAAGAATTAAAAGACTAACCTACTACCGCACCACGATCGCGAGCGCAGCAAGCGGCGAAAGGGACGCGACTAAAAGACTACCCGACTAAAAGACTACCTAACCACCTTCCCGGAACGCAAATTCACCATCTTTCCCCCCTTCTCACTCACGTAACGCTGGATGATGCGCGCCGTATCCGGGTAAGTGACGGACCGCTTTACGCTGTCGATGGCCATGGCCAGGTCGCTGGATCGCTCCTTGTCGATGTAACCGAAGCCCTGGTATTTGCCCTCCTCGACCAGGATGACGGAGGCCTCGTCGTGACTCCGGCCGCGATCGAAGAGTAGAAAATCCTCGTCGAAGACGTTGCGCAGGTGGAGGCGGGCGTCCTCGGCGCGGAGGTTATAGGTATCGGGATCCTCCTCTCCGGCGCAGCCGCCGCGGCACTGCTTTAGGTGGTAGTGAAAGCAGGCCGATTTACTCGGGTAAATGTTGGTAAAGGCGCTGCAGAGTTCCAGGTGCTTACGGACGAAATTCAGGCGGCCTTTCGCGCGGCTGATCGAAGGGTATTCGCTGATGATGTCGAGTTCCTTGCGGGCCTGGGCGGTATTGCGGACCACGTCGAAGCAGCGGAAACCCCGCTCATTCAGGTAGCTATGAATAGCGTGGCTAAAGCGTTTACCCCGCTGGGCACGGTTGATCCGGGGTTGAAGGCGTTTGATTTCCTCGCTTTCCAGGAGGAGGGCGACCAGCTCGCTACCGGTGATTTCGTAGGTGATGTCCGCTACTTTCTCGGCAATACGGCTTCCCTTGGTGGTGTGATCGTTGAAGTGCTGGGCGATGCGCTTCCGGATATTCGTGCTCTTTCCGACGTAGATGACGTCGCCGCGATCGTCGTGGAAATAGTAGACCCCCGTTTCATCCGGGATCTCCATGATCTGTTCCAGCTTGATCTGCTTGGGCAGGCGGGTTTCCTTGATGCCGTGGTTGATGAGTCGGGTAGCTTCCTGGGCGCAATCCTCCCCGGCTAGGCACAGCTGGAGCAATTCCGTGGTCGCGACGGCATCGGCCAGCGCGCGGTGGCGGGCTTCGACCTGGAATCCGAAGTGTTGGATCAGGTTGCCGAGACTGTAGCTTTTCAGTCCGGGAAAGCACTTCCGCGTGAGGCGAACGGTACAGAGCTTGCGGCGGGAGAAGGTGTAGCCGAGGCGGCTGAATTCCTCCCGGAGGAAGCCGTAGTCGAACTTCGCGTTGTGGGCTACGAAGATGCGGCCTTCGGTGAGCTCGACGATTTGCTTAGCGACCTCATAAAACTTGGGTTGGCCGCTCACCATTTCCTGGGTAATGCCCGTTAACTCTACGATACCGGCGGGAATGTACTGTTCGGGGTCGAGCAGCGTCTCGAACGTTTCCGTTACCTTTTCGCCGTCGTACACCACGATTCCGATTTCGGTGATGCGGGACCGGGAGGCACGCCCGCCCGTGGTCTCGATGTCGACGATCGCGTATTCTCTCTTACTCATAGTTCAGGTCCGCTCCCTCCGGCGGTCTTCAATGCACTGGAATGGCCAAGGTATATCTAATAATTTGTTTTACCTTCCTGCTTACCGCAAATTGTTTTAACTCGGGCGGGGACGCAGGAGCAACGCAAATCACCAACCGCCCGGCCGACGTCGGGGCCGAAACCAAGCCAGGCCAAGCGTTCCCGGTTGACCTGGCACCTGCGCCCGCCGCCCAGAACCCCGAAGATTACCGCTGGCTGCTCCAGGGGAAAAGGCTCGGCTTAGTCGTTAATCAGACATCCACCGTGGGCCAAACCCACCTCGTCGATACCCTGCTGGCCCTCGGGCAGCAGGTGGCCGTCATCTTCGCTCCCGAACATGGTTTCCGGGGAGAGGCCGACGCCGGTGCGACGATCGCCGACGGATTGGATGCCCGCACGGGACTCCCCATCCGATCGCTCTATGGCAGCAATAAGAAACCTTCGGCGGAAGATTTGGAAAATGTCGACCTCATCGTCTTCGACATCCAAGACGTAGGCGCCCGCTTCTACACCTACATCTCCACGCTCCACTACGTAATGGAATCGGCCGCGCGCTACGGGAAGCCCGTGGTGATCCTGGACCGCCCCAATCCGAACGGCCATTACGTGGACGGGCCCGTCCGCAGGCCGGGTTTCGAGAGTTTCGTGGGCCTCGATCCTATCCCCGTGGTGCACGGCCTGACGGTAGGAGAATATGGAAAAATGGTGAACGGGGAAGGCTGGCTCGGCGAGGGACTGACCTGTGACCTGACGGTCGTACCCTGCCGGGACTACACCCACGACAGCCCCTACGAACTGCCCGTGGCCCCCTCCCCCAACCTACCCAACCAACGGAGTATCTACCTCTACCCGAGCCTGTGCTTCTTCGAGGGAACCGCGCTCAGCGTGGGGCGGGGTACGGACAAGCAATTCCAGGTATACGGTCACCCACAGCTGGAAGCGCCCTTCACGTTCACGCCGCGCCCCGGCCCCGGAGCGGCCGATCCGAAGTTAAACGGAGAGGTATGCCACGGCTACGACCTTACCAACACGCCGGCCGTGACCTACCGGGAGAATCAACTGAACCTGCAGCCCTTGCTCTCCACCCACGGGGCGTTGACCGATGCCGGGGTCTCTTTTTTCACCCGACCGGACTTTTTCGACCTTCTGGCCGGTACGGATCGCCTCCGGAAAATGATCGCGGCCGGCGAATCGGAGGAGGCTATTCGCGCCAGTTGGGCCGACGAACTGGCTGCTTACCGGGCGATGCGGGATCGGTACCTGCTGTATCCCTGAGGTGAACTGGCGTTAGCGGTACTCCCTGGCGCTGCCCGCTCATGGTCGAGATGAGATGCTCCGTGGAACCGCCAGGTCGACGGGAGGGTAGTTAGTGTATTGCCCGTATGTTAACTCCAGGTTAATTTTGGCCAGGTCGCCGGGAGGTGAAGTGGTCGGACGACTATTCGTCCGACGAGTAGTGGTCGCGCGAGTAGTCGCCCAACGAGTAGTGGTCGCGCGAGTAGTCGCCCAACGAGTAGTGGTCGCGCGAGTAGTCGCCCAACGAGTAGTCGTCGCGCGAGTTTTCGCGCGACCATTAACCTCCCGCGATCCTTTCCGCAGCATGGTGCCGAAACAGCGTACCTTTGCCCCAGCGCCTCCGTCACCGTTGACGGTCGCAATCTCCCGGAATGACCCGACTAGCCACCCTGGCTGCCGTGGCCGACGTCTTACTCGACGATGCCACTTCCCCCTCCCTTCTCCACGACACCCTCGAGCAATACCGCGACCTGCTCCTCACCGCCTCCGGGCTAGACCTGGGTGACGACAGCAGCCTTAAGCCCTTCGATACCGGGCGGGGCATTGCCATTGGCGCCACCTGGGCGGCCCTGTGTATCGATGACGAGCTGCGGACGCAACGCTTCATCGCCGGACTACACGCGGCGGTAAACGAAGCGATCGCCGCCGGGTCCACTACCCCCGTCCACGTCGTGTACGCTGGTACCGGTCCCTTCGCCACCCTCGCCCTGCCGCTGATGACGCGGTTTCCGGCGGAGCAACTCCAATTTACTTTTCTCGAAATCAACGCGGTAAGCCTGGCGGCCGTCGAGCGACTGATCGATGCGCTGGGTATCGGGGCGTACGTGCGGGATGTGGTGCTGACGGATGCCTCCACTTATCAGCTACCGGATCGTACGGTAGACATCCTGCTATCGGAAACGATGCAGTTCAGTCTGGTGGATGAGATGCAGGTGCCGATCACGCTGAACCTGCTTCGCCAGTTGCCCGCTACTACCGTCCTCATCCCGGAACGGATCACCCTGCGGCTCGGCCGGCTAGCGGAAACCGAAGGAGAACCGCTGGTGGAAGACCTCGGCGAGCTGCTAGTGATCGACCGGCACACGCTGCGCTCTTACGTCCGGAATACGAAATCCTCCGATTTTCCCACCGTAACGCTGCCGCTGCCGCCGGCGGGGGGGCTCTTTGCCATCCGGACCGGCATTCAGATTTTCGGGGGTTACCGGCTCGAAGATTACGAAAGCGGGCTCACCAATCCGGAAATCATCGGGCGATTTCCCGACGAGGAAGGTACGCCGGAAACGGTCGAATTCACCTACCAGATGGAGCCCTGCCCGTATTTACGCATGCTGTTCCGACAAAACGGGGCGGCCACGCCATCCGAAATAGGCAGCGAGCAAAAGCAGGAGCAGTATACCGGCCAGCATAACGGCCCGTTCGCCGAATAGCTGAAGGTCGGAAAACAGGAACACGGTGAGCAGAAGGATACAACTACCCGCCAGGCTTTTAAAGCGCGTTTGGCCGTCCGTACCGAAAACGCTCCGCCACCTTACGTAACCGGCCAGGGCGACAAGCAAACAGGCAGCCGTGAAAAGCGGTATTTCCATGGCGGGGGCCACGCCCGGGAAATGCAATATGACCGCGGCAATACCCCACAGTCCGATCGGAATCCACTTCGCTTGGTGGGCGCGATGAAGCGGCTTGTTACGGGTCATTTCGAAGATTTTAGTGGTGAATAGTGTATGCTTCAGTGGCCTTCGGCCGGCAACCGCCATTGCGCCCGCGCTCAACTAACCAGGTCGTCACGGTAACGCGCATATCCCAGACCGGCCAGGGCAGCCAAGCAGCAAACCACCGCGAAGGCTTGCAACCAGTCCGGAACCCGGGCAACGGGAAGCAGGACCACCCCCCAAAACAGGGTAACCTGTACTCCGAACGCAAGGTGTTTTTCCAGCGGTGCCCCGGCCTGGTTACGCCATAGAAGCAGGCAGCCAACGATGGCCAGGCCGATGGTTCCGATGGCAAGGTCGTAGCCTGTAAAGGTCGCAGATAGGGCATCCGCGGAAAAGGACAGGGACAGGGCGGCGATTACGCAAAACGTCCCGGCCCAGTAAAAGATCCCCTTAGAGACGGTATAATCGGTGGGCATAGGTGGATAATTAGTGGCGTCCAAACGGGGCACCGTACTCCAGAAATTTAGGAAAAATCTTCCTGTCCTCCAAAAGGCACGCGTCGCATCGAAGCAGCGGATTGAACATATTTAGCCCCCCCGACTTAGTTTAGCACATAAACTAAGCCATGGCCCTCTCCCACCTCTCGCGGATCTACCGACCCCAGTTCGGTCTGCTCACCGACCTCTACGAGCTGACCATGGCCGCGGGGTACTACGACCAGGGCATCCACGAGCGCCGGGCCATTTTCCACCTGTTTTACCGCACGGCTCCCTTCGACGGTCGCATCGCGCTGGCCGCCGGGTTGCCGCTGGCCATCGACCTGATCGAAAACTACCGCTTCGACGCCGACGATATCCAGTACCTCGGCCGGCTGAAGAGCAGCGACGGTTCGGCCCTGTTCAAGGAGCCCTTTTTAAATTATTTGCAACGGATGCGGTGGACCGGCGATCTCGACGCCATCCCGGAAGGGGAAATCGTGCTCCCCAACGAGCCGCTGCTGCGCATCGAAGGGCCGCTGATTATGGTCCAGCTGCTGGAGACCGCCCTGCTAACCGTTATGAACTTCTCCACCCTCGTCGCCACCAAGGCCGCCCGCATCAAGGCCGCGGCGGGCAACGATACCGTACTCGAGTTCGGGCTCCGGCGGGCGCAGGGACTGGACGGGGGGCTGACCGCTTCCCGTTCGGCCTACCTCGGAGGATGCGACGCCACCAGTAACGTCTGGGCCGGGAGGTATTACAATATCCCGGTGAGGGGCACCCACGCCCACAGCTGGGTAATGGTTTTCCCGGACGAACTCACCGCCTTCGACGCCTACGCCGAGGCCCTGCCCGCAAACTGCATTTTCCTCGTCGACACCTACGACACCCTGGAGGGAACGCGTAACGCCATCCGGGTAGGCAACAAGCTGCGGGAACGCGGCCACGAGATGAACGGCATCCGGCTGGATAGCGGCGACCTCGGTCAGCTCTCCATCGAAGCCCGTAAACTGCTGGACGAAGCCGGCTTTCCCGACGCCCGGATCGTTGCCAGCGACAGCCTGGACGAATACGCCATTCGGGAGCTGAAGGCGGAAGGAGCCAAGATCAGCATCTGGGGCATCGGTACCCGGCTGGTGACCGGCCACGACCAGGCGGCACTCGGAGGCGTATACAAGCTCTCCGCGATCCAGGACACCACCGGTAACTGGCAATCAAAAATCAAACGCTCCGAAACCGCCGAAAAATCCAGCAACCCGGGCAAACTGGCCATTCGCCGCTATTACCGGGACGAGCAGCCCGTCGGCAGCCAGCTTTTCAACGAATTATCCGGCGAGCCCGGCAATTCGGTCATTGCGAACGGCAAGGTCCATTCCCTCTCCGGAACCTGCCAGCCGGCACTCCAGCCGGTATACAGAAATGGATCCCGGGTTAGCGACCTTCCCGACTTACACCGCTCCCGCGCCCTGGCGCAAAAAAACTGGTCTGACTGGGAGCGAATCGACTGGAACCGGTTCCGGTACGGCCTAAGCCCCGAATTGGAGGCCGAGAAAGCGGAGCTGCTCCGGCAAAAAGCATAAACCCAACACCGTAACGCGTAAACCTTCTACCCGTGCCCACCTACAAACACCCCCGCCCCTCCGTCACCGTTGACGTCGTGGTATTCGGCTACGACGGTGGCCAGACCCTCAAGTTACTGCTGATTCAACGTGGCGGCGAGCCCTTCAAGGGACAGTGGGCCCTACCGGGCGGCTTCGTGGACATGGATGAAGATCTGGAAGTCAGCGCGCTACGGGAGCTGGAGGAAGAAACCGGCGTGAAGGATATCTACGTGGAGCAACTCTACACCTTCGGCCAGCCGGGGCGTGACCCCCGCGGTCGGGTGATCAGCGTAGCCCATTACGCCCTCGTCAACCTCGGCAACCACCCGACCAACGCGGCATCGGACGCCACCCGCGCCGATTGGTTCTCCCTGGATGAACTTCCCGAACTGGCCTTCGACCACGCCGGCATCATCGACCTGGCCACCGCCCGCCTCCGCGCCAAGGTGCGTTACCAGCCCATCGGTTTCGAACTGCTGCCGGAAGCGTTTACCCTGGGCGAATTGCAACGGCTCTACGAGACGGTACTGGGCGTCCCGGAATTCAATAAGCGCAACTTTCGCACCCGCATTTTGAAAACCGGCATCCTCGAGGAAGTGGGCAAGCAGGAGAACGTGGCCCACCGACCGGCCCTACTTTACCGCTTCAACGAAGCGCGCTACCGCAAGCTCGTGGACGAACGCGACTCGGCCGTCCTGCGCCGCGCCCTGGACTTTGAGCTTTGAACCGCCGAACTTTTGGGCCGCCCACTGGTAGAACGATACGTCAGACCACAAAAACCCGCGTATGCTATCCAAACGAGGCGCCCAAAAGGCACAGGAACCCCTCCGGCCCGATTTCGAACTCTTTGAAAAAGCCCAGGCCAACCCCTACGCGCCCGATAACACCGACGGTGCCATTCCCCTCTGCATCGCCGAAAACCTGTTGCAGTGGCCTACGCTACGGGACAAGCTCCAGTCCATCGCGGCCGAGAGAGACTGGCCGGACTGGGTAGCGGCCTATACGGAGCTGGCCGGCGCGCCCGACTTCCGCGAGGCCGTAGCTGCCTTCGTAGGTCGCCACATCGCCGGGCAGCAACTCTCGGCCGATCATTTTTGCGTGAGCGCGGGAGCAACGGCCGTCGTGGAAGTAAGTGCCATGGTGCTGGGTGGACCGGAAGATTACGCCGTCTTTCCGGCTCCGGCCTACCAGGCTTACGCCCCCGACCTGCACAACAAGGCCAGACTGCGGCGCTACGATATCCGCCACTACGAGCAAGATTTTGGACCCGCCTTTCACCCCCTTTCCATCAAGGAACTGGAAGCGGCGCTGGATCACCTGGGCGATAAATTCCGGCTGTTGATCCTCACCCAGCCCGATAATCCAACCGGTGCGATCTACTCCGACGATCAGCTGCGATCCATGGCCAAATGGTGTACGGAAAAGGAAATCCACCTTGTCGTGAACGAAATCTATGCCCTCAGTCAGTTCGAACGTGGGGTGGACGGAATTCCCAACGAATCCGCCTACACTTCCTTCCTGCCGCTGCTGGAAGAAATGAACAGCCCCTACCTCCACTGGTGGTATTCTTTCTCCAAGGACTTCGGCATTTCCGGCTTCCGCGTCGGGCTGCTGTACACTCGAAACGAGGAAATGCGCCGGGCGTATAAGAATTTCAACGCCCCCCACCAGGTAAGTAACATCACCCAGTGGCTGCTGGCCGAACTGTTGAATGATGGCGAATGGATCGCCGATTTTCAAAGGCGCAACAAACGGCTACTGACCGATGCCTACCGCACCGTCACGGAATCCCTCGACGCCATCGACGTAGCCTACACTCCCGCCCGGGGGAGTTTGTTCGTGTGGGCCGACTTCTCCGGCTTTCTGTCCGAGCCCAACATGGACGCCGCACAGAGCCTCTGGCAGCAACTCTTCGAGGAAACGGGCGTCCTCCTCACGGCGCCGGGCGGACTCGGCCAACCGGACGCCGGCTGGTTCCGCATCGTGTACAGCGGCGTCTCCCCGGAGGCTCTGCGGGAAGCGATGGATCGCCTGCAAGCTTTCTTCTCGGACCGTACGTAACCCGGCGGTCTACGCCAGCGCCATGGCTTTGGTGAGGGCCCCTTCCAGGTCCTTCACCAGATCTTCGCCATCTTCTACCCCGACGCTGAGGCGGATCAGGCTATCGGTGAGGCCGACGCTAAGTCGTTGTTCCCGGGGGATGCTGGCGTGGGTCATCGAGGCGGGGTGGCCGATGAGGCTTTCAACGCCACCGAGGCTCTCGGCGAGGGTGAAGTAGTGGGTATTCTGCATCACCTGGGTAGCGGCTTCCTGGGTATCTTCCTTGAGGTCGAAGCTCACCATACCACCGAAATCACGCATCTGCTTGGCGGCGATCTCATGGCGGGGGTGACTGGCCAGTCCGGGGTAGTACACGTTAGCGACTAGGTCGTTTTGCCGTAGCACCTCGACGATGTGCCTGGCATTTTCGCAGGCCCGCTGCACCCGCAGGTGGAGGGTCTTGATGCCCCGGAGAACGAGGAAGCAATCCTGAGGACCCGGCACGGCGCCGACGGCATTCTGCAGGTAGTAGAGCTTTTTGGCCAGTTCCTCGTTACGGGTAATAACGGCACCCATCACCACGTCGCTGTGGCCGCCGAGGTACTTCGTGGCACTGTGCAGCACCATATCGGCTCCCAGTTCGAGCGGCTGCTGGAGGTAGGGGCTGGCAAAGGTGTTGTCGACGCAGGTCAGGATGCCCCGGTCGCGGGCCAAATCGGTCAGCGCTTGGATATCCACGATGTTCAGCATGGGGTTGGTGGGCGTCTCGATCCACAGCAGCTTGGTGGCCTCGGTGATGTGCCCGGCGAGTTGATCGGTGTCGCGCATGTCCACGAAGCGGCTCTTCAGGCCGAAGTTGCCGAGCACCGCGGTGAGGAGCCGGTAGCTACCGCCGTAGAGATCGTCGCTGGCGAGTACTTCGTCGCCCGGACGCAGGGTGCGGAGTATGGCGTCCATGGCGGACAAACCGCTACTGAAACAGATGCCGAATTTGCCCTTTTCCAGCGCCGCCAGGTTATTCTGGAGGGCGGTGCGGGTGGGGTTTCCCGTGCGGGCGTACTCGTAGCCCTTGTGCTCGCCGGGGGCGGACTGGGCGTAGGTGGAGGTCTGGTAAATGGGGGTCATCACCGATCCGGTCTGGGGGTCGGGCTCTAATCCTCCGTGAATACACTGAGTCGCGAAGTTGGCATCTGGGGCGGCTTTCATAGTACTTATTTGGGCATTCAAACAGATCGACGGAGTTAAGGTTGGGGCGCCGGGGCGCGGGTGCGGTGGGGGTAGCGGAATATTCCCCATCTTGGTTCCATGAAAAGCGTACCGAAACTGTTATTCGCCGTCGCCACCCTGGTGATGGCGGGCTGTACGTCGCCGGAAACCGGAGAATTGCCGGTTGCCGACTGGGGCCACTACCTCGGCGACCCGGGCACGACCCAGTTCAGCGGGTTGGCGCAGATCGACACAACCAACGTGGACCGGCTGGCGGTAGCCTGGACGTACGCCTCCGGGGATGCGGACTCCCTGAACCGCAGCCAAATCCAGTGCAATCCGCTGGTGATCGACGGGATACTGTACGGTACCAACCCGAAACTGAAGGCTTTCGCCGTGGATGCGGCTACGGGGGCTGAATTATGGACCTTCGACCCGGCCGTCTTTCACGACGATCTCTTCGGGATGGGTACGAACCGGGGGCTGAGCTACTGGACCGACGGAGACGACCGCCAGATCTATTACCCCGCCGGCTCCTTTCTCTATGCCATCGACGCCCAGGACGGAACGCCGGTAACCACCTTCGGAGAAGGTGGCCGGGTGGACCTGCATACGGGCCTGGGCGCCGGGGCGCGGGAGCAATTCGTCATCGCCACCAGCCCGGGCATCATCTTCGAAGATCTGCTCATCATCGGGGGGCGGGTGAGTGAAGATCTGGGGGCGGCTCCGGGTTACATCCGCGCGTTTGACCTGCGCTCCGGCGCCCTGCGTTGGACGTTCCGTACGCTGCCCGACCCCGGCGAGGCGGGAGCCGATACGTGGCCCGAACCCCTATCGCCCCTGACCGGCGGGGCCAACTCCTGGGCGGGACTGAGCCTGGATACCGAGCGGGGAATCGTGTTCGTACCCACCGGCTCCGCGTCCTACGATTTCTACGGGGGGAACCGACCGGGCGACAACCTCTACGCAAACTGCGTGCTGGCCCTGGATGCCCGCACCGGCGCCTACCGCTGGCACTTTCAGACCGTTCACCACGACATCTGGGACCGCGACCTGCCCGCCCCGCCCGTCCTGATCACCGTGGAGCACGATGGCGCGGAAGTCGACGCCGTAGCCCAGGCCACCAAGGGGGGATACCTATTCCTGCTGGACCGGGAAACCGGCGAGCCGCTGTTTCCGGTGGAGGAGCGGCCCTTCCCGGCTTCGGAGCTGCAGGGCGAATACACCAGTCCGACCCAACCGATGCCGACCGCGCCGCCGCCCTTCACCCGGCAACACCTTTCCGCGGAAGACCTCTACCCCTACGATACGGCCAGGAACACGGAGGCGCGGGCATTGCTGGCTAAAAGTCGGTTCGGCGGTCCGTTTCTCCCACCGAGCGAGGCCGGCACCATCCTTTTTCCCGGTTTCGATGGCGGGGCGGAATGGGGTGGCGGCGCCTACTCCCCCACCGAGCGCCTGTTTATCGTCAACGCCAACGAAATGCCCTGGATGCTGAAGATGAACCCGGTAGCGGGATTGGCCGGAGCGGATGCCGGACAGGAGATCTACGCGATCGCTTGTCAGGCATGCCACGGGGCGGACCGGGCGGGGGGCGGCGTTTTTGAAAGTCCTTCCCTGCGCGGGTTATCTCAACGACTCGACGGACCCGCGGTAAGCCACGTGATCCGTAATGGCCGGGGCGCGATGCCGGCGGTCAGCTGGCTGAACGACGATCAGGTAAGGGCCGTAACCGATTGGCTATTGCAGCTCGATGAGGCGAAAGCTACCGGCGCCCGCCCGGCACCGACGGATAGCGACAAAAAAGAAGCCAGCGGGGAAGGTGTTTGGCCCTACCCCTACATTATGGACGGATACACCCGGCTAAAAACCAGCGATGGCCACCCGATCACGGCCCCGCCCTGGGGTACGCTGACTGCGCTGGACCTGGACCGGGGCACGATCGCCTGGCAGGTACCGCTGGGAGAATACCCCGACCTCGTAGACCGGGGAATCCGCAATACGGGTAGCGAAAACTACGGCGGACCGGCAGCTACGGCCGGCGGGGTGGTCTTCATCGCGGCGACGCTGGACGAAAAGATACGGGCCTTTCGCACCCGTGACGGCGCGCTGCTCTGGGAGGCTCCTTTACCGGCCGCGGGCTACGCTACTCCGGCGGTGTACCAAGCGGGCGAAAAGCAGTTCGTGGTCATCGCCTGCGGGGGTGGCAAACTGGGCACCGATTCCGGTGACCGCTACGTGGCCTTCGCCCTTCCCGACTGAGGCGGTCGACTATTCCGGTATTGGTGCGTTATTTAGGGAAAGGCTCCCTCCCCATGCTTCGCTATTTGCCCTTCCTACTTTTGCTTACTGCCTGCTTTGCCGATGAAGTCGAGGAGGACCTAGCGCGCGACCCCTACTTCGACCTGACCGCTTACATCAACCGACAGGTGGACAGCCTCCAGGCGGCCGGTGGGGAGGTGACCAAGACGATCACCCTCAACGGAACCACGGAAACCAAGCGAATGACCGACCTGAACTTCGCCACCGACCTCCGCGTCTTTCGGGAGGCGGACATCAACAAACCCGCCTGGCTGGATAAGTACCACAGCGAGCGGGAAGCGCGGGGCGACTCCCTGATCCGCACCTATACCGCCCTCGATAGCAGCATGCAGACCCGCCGGCTGCGGGTGGTGAGCCAGGACAATGTTCCCGTTCATATTGAAATTATCCGGCGGACGGGAACGGTGTTGTCCAAAGGGCAGCACCGACTGATCTACGAGCCCGCCCGGGGTTACCGAATGCGGACCGAGCAAACGAACCGCTTCGGGAAAGACCTGGACGCCGATATCGCGGTTTCCTGGTAAAAAAAAGAGGCAGTGCCACCACAGCACCACCTCAGCCCTAACCAAATAAAACCAAATTAATTTTCGCGGTGGTAAAGCGAGCTTAACCGCGTGCTCATTCAAATATAAGGGGGAATCATCGGGAATTTCATAGCCAAACGGCAAAAAGGATGCAATTCCGTTATTTCGGCAATCTTCGGTATCGTAATATTATAATTTGGTTTTGCCAAATTCAGCCGATTAAATTGTTGGTGCAACAGTCTTTTCACAAAAGATAACCATCGTCATTCCGGAGAATTATCTGTCAATATGACAATTGTAAAATTATAATTTCTCAACCCCTTCCTATTCCGTGCTACATTCTGATTTTGCCTGCGGTGATTTATTAACACGGTCCGCCCGCCAGGGCGGGTCCTAAAATATCGCCACCTTTCGCATCGTAAAACCGAAGCTAATATGTCCTTGTCCGGCGCTGACACCATCCTCATTCACGGCCTTCCGTTCCGCCCTTTCTTGTCCGAAGCAGCGATCCGCCAGCGGGTGACGGAGCTGGGCCGGGAGGTGGCCGCCCGCTATCCGCAGGGCAACGTGACCTTTGTCGTGATGCTGAAGGGGGCCTACGTGTTTGCCGCCGACCTGGTGCGTGCCAGCGGTTTAGCCGGGGAGGTGTCGTTCGTGCGCACCAGCAGCTACAGCGGCACCGAGTCGGCCGGGCAGGTGCAATTGTTGCTCGCCCCGGAACCGGAGCTGATCCGCGACCGGGACGTGGTACTCATCGAGGATATTGTCGATAGCGGACTCACCATGCAGGCTTTCCTGCCGGTCCTCCGGGAGATGGGCGCTCGCAGCATTCTCCTGGTCACCCTACTGCACAAACCCGAGGCCCAGCGGGTGGACGTACCGGTCGACTTGATCGGCTTTTCCATTCCCACTAAATTCGTAGTAGGTTATGGCCTCGATTACGACGGATTCGGTCGACAGCTACCCGCCATTTACCAACTCGACGAACGTTACTGATGCTCCACTTGCGCCCGATCCAACCGGAGGATAATGCCGCCGTTGCCCGACTCATCAAAACGGTGATGACGGAATTCCACTGTACCGGAGACGGGTACTCCATCAACGATCCCGAACTAGCGGATATGTTCTCGGCCTACACCGAAGCCCGTTCGGCATTTTTCGTGCTAGTCGATAGCCACCAACAGATCGTCGGCGCGGGTGGATATGCGCCACTCCATGCTTCCGGACCGGAGGTCTGTGAGTTGCGAAAGATGTATTTACTACCCGACGTACGGGGTCACGGGGGTGGTAAGCAGCTCCTGGAGCATTGCCTGGCCGAAGCCGGCCGGGACGGTTTCTCCAAGATGTACCTGGAGACGGTGGCCGGCATGACGACGGCCGCAAAACTATACGCCAAGTACGGTTTCACCCCCCTGGATGCACCCCTCGGCCACACCGGCCACTCGGCTTGTGACCGCTATATGATCAGGGACCTTACCCCTTCGGCACCCTAGATTTTTTCCGTCAGGTACTTCCAGTAGCGTTTGGGTACATGCTGCAGGTGCAGCTTCAGGTTTTTCCGCTCCGGGATGTCCACCGCACGGAAGTACGTCTGCCAAAGCTCCTGGTAGTCCGTCTCGCGGGTGTCGAGCATTTCCTCGGACAGCCGGCGCAACCGCCCGTCCTGGCCGGAATCCAACGTGATAAAGGCCGCTTTTTTGTCCTCCTGATTCCAGTGCAGGCCATAATGCCGCCGGGTATCGTAAATGAGCCACTCCATGGCCGGGTAGCGGGCGGCGAAGTGATCGCCGATGAGGGGCAGGCAATTGAAATCGGGGTTGATGAGGCCGACGTACATCCCGTCCGGCGTCTGCTGAAATCGCACGAAGGCGTGCATCCGGTGGATTTCCCGCCCCATCTGCTGCGACAAACGCAGGAGTTGCCGTACCCGGTCGTCGCCCGCATCCTTGCTAATGTCAAGGGCGCGTACCTCCATCTGTCGGTGGACGAAATATAAAATCAGCCGTTCCACCTCGGGCTGCTCGGTCAGGTACGTTCGCCGGAGGAAGTCGCCGATCTTCTGGTTGCCACTATGTTTTTGGAGTCCTTTCAACACGCGCGATGCATGCGCCGTATTGGTCGGCACGTAGGAGGCCGAAGAGAAAAGCTGCTCTTGGTACCGGTCTTCGGGGATGATATCCACGACATCCGCCTTTAGCCGGTAGCTTTCGAAGATGGCGGAGAGTAGTCCGGCAAAGGTCCCATCGTACGTAAGGATCACCCCAGCAACTGTTCGAGGGCCTGACTCAACTCGGGGTAAGCGAATCGGTAGCCCGCTTGCTCGATCTTCTCCGCCGAGCAACGGGCGCTATCCAGCACCGTATGGCTCATTTCTCCCATGGCCGCCCGCAAGGCCGGCTCGGGTGCGGGCAAGACTACCGCCTTTTTGCCGAGGGCGGGGCCCAGCGACTGCGCGAGTTGCTTGCTTCGGACGGGGTTAGGTGCGCATCCGTTATACACGCCGGTAAGTTGGTGCTCGAGGGCGTAGGCGTAGATGCCTACCAGGTCCTCGACGTGGATCCAGCTGTAGTACTGTTCTCCGTTCCCGAAGTAGGTTGAGGTCCATACCTTGAGCGGCAACAGCATTTTTTCCAGCGCCCCTTCTTCCGGGTGTAGCACGATACCAGTGCGGTTGACGAAGGTGGGAATGCCGAGTCGGTCGATCTCCGCCACGGCCTCTTCCCACAACACGCAGGATTTGCTGAGAAAGCCCGAACCGGGTTCCGCCGTTTCGGTCAGCCACTCCGCGCCCCGGTCGCCGTAGTAGCCGACGGCGCTGGCAGACAGATACAACTTGGGGCGCCGGTTGCCCTCGGCAAAACGGCGGGCCAGCAGCCGCGTGCTTTCGACCCGACTTTTGATGATCAGGGCTTTCCGTTCTTCCGTCCAACGCGCATCGGCGATACCGGCACCGGCGAGGTTGATGACGTAGTCCACGCCATCCAGTGCCCGATCGTCGATGGTTTGGGCTTCGACGTCCCAGTGGTAGGTAGCGAAGGTCGCCTTCGGGTTCACCGTTCTGCTGAGGTGGCGGACCTCGTAGCCATCGCGCCGTAGCCGGCGCGATAGGTGCATACCGATGAATCCGCTTCCCCCGCCAATCAATACGATGTCCATTGGTTAGGCGTTGGCGGGTACGAGTTCGTAGAAATAGGGATCGTCTCCGTCCTCTTCGTAGGCGAAAGCGAGCTCCCGGTTACGCATTTCGGTAAAGAAGACTTCCCAACTTACGGGGTTGATATCGAAATCGTCGTCGTTGTCGACATCGTCAAAGTGGATGCGCAGCGGCTGGCTGTTGTAGCCGTCCATGTTCTGATCGATCATGGCGGGTAAGCCATTCCGGGCGTTAGCGAAGGCTTTGATAAGGTTTTGGTCGACGGTCTTGATCGTGGTAGCCATAATTTTCGTTTTGTTATATGCTAAGCGTGGATTGCCCGCTGAATGTTTAGGTTTGTAACATGGCAGAACAGCTCGGCTTCCTTACCCTTCTCCCTCCCGTCATCGCCATCGTCCTGGCCATTGCCACCCGGCAGGTGTTCATTTCCCTCTTCGTCGGCATTTTCCTGGGATACGTGATCCTTTCCGGTGGCAATGTGTGGATCGGCTTTCTCGATACCCTCCAGGGACTGGTGGATGTATTCGCCGACGCCGGCAATACCCGCACCATTATGTTCTGCGCGCTGGTGGGGGCACTCATCGTATTCATGCAGCGGAGCGGCGGGGTTAACGGATTTATCGAGGCCATCGATCGCCGCCTGGTTAAGTACGAGCGCAGAAAGGACGGTTCCAGCCGCACCGTCGTCCAGCTACTGGCATGGGCGACCGGCACCGTCGTATTCGTCGAATCCAGCATTAGCGTACTGACCGTAGGCACGCTGTACCGGCCGATTTTCGACAAGCTGGGGCTCAGTCGGGAGAAGCTGGCCTACATCGCGGATTCCTCTTCCGCCCCCAGTTCTATCCTCATTCCCTTCAATGGTTGGGGAGCCTTCATCATGACGCTACTGGCTACCGAGGGTTTCGCCAATCCCTTCGGAACCATGCTGCGGGCGTTGGGATATAACTTCTATGCCTTCGCGGCGCTCTTCCTGGTACCGGTGGTGGTACTCACGGGCATCGAGTGGGGCCCCATGAAAAAGGCCGAGCGGCGGGCGCGGGAAGGGAAGGTCTTAAACGAAGGGGCCACGCCGGTGGTGGACGAGTCACTCACCAGCGTGGAGGCGAAAGAAGGCGTGCAGCCGAAAGCCATCAACATGATCGTACCCATCGTGGTCATGGTCGTGTGCATGCCCTTCATGCTGGCCTATACGGGATGGGCCGACGCACGGGAGCTGTTGGGGGGCGACGCCGGCGCGGGTGCCATGCTGTTCCAGTCGATCGGCAGCGGAAGCGGATCGACGGCCGTCCTCACCGCGGTCTCGATTTCCATCCTGGTATCGATTGCCATTTACAAAGCCCAGGGCATTTTTGGTATCCGCGAAAGTGTCGACCTGGTGCTGAAGGGCATCGCCGGACTCATTCCGCTCGCCCTATTGATGTTACTGGCTTTCGCTATCGGCGCGCTGTGCAAGCAATTGGAAACCGGCATCTACGTTTCCGAGCTGGCCCGCGGGTGGTTATCGCCCGGTTTGGTCCCCTTCCTGGTTTTCGTGGTTACTTGCTTCATCGCCTTCAGCACGGGTACGAGCTGGGGTACCTTTGCCATCATGATCCCGATTGCGGTACCCATGGCGCGGGAGATGGATGCCAACGTCCTCATGGCGATCGCGGCGGTACTCGGCGGCGGGGTCTTTGGCGACCACTGTTCCCCGATCTCCGACACCACCATCCTTTCCAGCCTGGCCAGTGCTACCGACCATATCGACCACGTCAAAACCCAACTTCCCTACGCCGGATTGGCGGGGGGGATTGCCGCGGCGCTTTACCTGATCCTTGGCTTCGTGTAGGTCGGACCATTACTCGTCCGACGAGTTTTCGTCGGACGAGTAATGGTCGGACGAACCTTGGTCCGACGACCCGCCACCAGTTACCCGGGAAGTTTACGAGTTATTGAGAAAGCTGAGCAGCTCCTGCAGTTTCTCCTCCGGCATGACCTTGGGAAACTTGATCTGACCGCCCTTTTTCTTGGTTTGTTCCAGGAAGGCGTATAGCCGGTCGGCAGGCTCTACCCGGACGCGTAGGTCCTTGAGGGCTTTCTGGCGGGCTACTTTGTAGTTCTTGTTGGCTTCCTGGAGGTGGGAGTCGAGGACGG
The DNA here is from genome assembly GCF_002934605.1 of Neolewinella xylanilytica. Taxonomy (GTDB): domain Bacteria; phylum Bacteroidota; class Bacteroidia; order Chitinophagales; family Saprospiraceae; genus Neolewinella; species Neolewinella xylanilytica. Next base: position 1,521,287 of record NZ_PTJC01000005.1, on the reverse strand, counting down.
ACTTGGCTTCCTCCGCATCCAGCTCTCCGTTCTCTAACCCCAATACCCACTGGTGGACGTATTCGCCGTCTTCTTCCCGCTTCAGGGCACCGACGGTAAATTCCTTTACCGTCGCCCCGGTTTTCTCGTTTAGATCCGCGATGGCGGTATTTAGTTTCTCCTCCGAGAGCTGGCTGCCCACCACGTTCAGAAAGTACTTCGTGCGCCCGGAGATCACCATCTCCATCCGTTCCAGGTCGGTAAACTTAACGGTATCGCCGATCATGTACCGCCAGGCACCCGCGGGCGTCGAAACGATCAGGGCGTAATCGACGCCTTCCTCGACATCCCGGTAGTCAATGACCATCGGTTTCTTGAGAATCGTACCCGTTTCGTCAAAACCCCGCTCATCGTGGGGAACGAACTCGAAATACATCCCGTGGTCCAGGGCCAGTTCCATGGCCATGGTGTCCGGCCGGGCGTTGAAGGCAAAGAAGCCCTCACTGGCCAGGTACGTATCCATGATCGTAATCGGATGCGCCAGCAAGGATTCGAAGGTTTGTCGGTAGGGTTCGAAGGCAACGCCACCGGTGGTGTAGATGGCCAGATTGGGCCATATCTCGTGGATGTTTTTCAGCTTATTGTGTTCAATGACCTTACGGAGCATCATCACCATCCAGGAGGGGATGCCGGCCAGGGCGCCGACGTCCCATTTGGGGGCCTCCTCGGCAATGCGCTGCACCCGCTCGTCCCAGTTGTCGATCTGCGCGATTTCCAGGCCGGGCTTGTAAAAGCCTTCCATGAATTCCGGCATGTTACTGACGTTAATGCCGCTGATCTCGCCTTCCTGCCAGCCATCGCGTTCCCGCAATTGAGCGGAGCTAGAAAGCATCAGAATATCCTTTTCAAAGAGATCGGCGTCGAAATCGAAGTTTGCCAGACATTCCGCCTGGGCGCGACCTACTTGTTGGGTACACTCCAGCATCTCGTCCGTAACCGGTATCCGCTTGCTCTTCTTTCCGGTCGTACCACTGCTCAGGGCAAAAAACCGCGGACGGCCCGGCCAGGTAATATCCGGGTCGTGGCGCTGCTTTCTCCACCACTCCTCGTTCATCTCATCGTAGTCGAACAGGGGTACTTCCTCCCGGTACGCTGTCCGGATGTCTTCCGCTTCCAGGATACGGGCAAAGTTGTAGTACTTACCGAACGCGGTGTCTTTCGCCGTTTCCAGGAGATGGCGCAATTGATCTTCCTGGGCCGCCTCCGGATCCGTCGGTTCGTGGGGAAGCAGCGTATGCTTGGTTTGGATCAGGGCTTTAATAACGTGTCCGAAAAAGGCCATATAAAGGGAGGCTGAGATGAGGTAAGGGTAGTGCCTCCCAAACAGCGGTTGTCCATGCCGCGTTCGCCTGCTAGATAAACAATCTGCGCACTACCAACCGAAGTCCGACCTGGTAGTAGTTGCGGTTAGCGCGCAGGTCATTGGTCTCCCGCAGATTCCCATTCAGGAAAAACTGAAAATACGGCTGGAAGCGAAGGGCGTAGTCAGTGCTCAGCTTCCGGTCGTACCCGACCGCGGTAGAAAAGGAAACCACGAACGGACGGTAGTCGGTCGCACTGTTATCGAGATCCACGTTCTCGACCTCCCGGTCTCCTTCGTAAATCGTCCGACGCGTCCGGGTACCCAAGTGGTATTGCAAACCCGCACCCAGGGTGAACAGCACCCGGTCGGCATCGGTCACGTCCTGATAGAAATTGACGTCAAAGGGAACGGCGAGATAGTGCGCCGCAACCGTTTCGCTGTACGTTCGGTTCCCCCCTTCGAGGGGCCGCTGCAGGCGTTCCAAACCGGTACGGGTATACCGCAGCCCCGTGGTGTACCCGATGCGATCCACCCGGTTTTCGAAGACCAGCCCGGCACCGTATCCGTACGCCCCACTTTCCAGGCTATCCAGCATTTCGAGTTCGGAGAAGGTGATGTTGTTTCCACGGGTGATTCGGCTACTGGCGTAGTTCGGCGTCAGTTCCAGTCCGTAGCTCCGCTCCAGCGTTTGCGCCGCAAGCCCCGCCGAAAGGAGTAAGCAAACAAGAAGTAAGCGATACATAGTGTCCATTTTCCCTTAAACCGCCACCGCGGAGTGCAAATTATCGGAGCGCCGAATTATTCGTGCCCCGCCGTCCGCCAACCGACGGCCACCGGCGGTCTACGTTTGAAAAAAACTAAAAATCGTTTTGCCGTACTTGCGTACTTCGGTGCAGCGTTCGTCAGCGGTAAAATCATGGTGCGGGTTGTGTTCCAACACAAACAGCCCCCCTTCGGCCAGCAATCCGGCTCCAAACACCAGATCCGGCAGCTCGGGGATGTTAGGTAGGGGATAAGGCGGGCCCGCAAAGATGTAGGTGTAGGGTTGGGGTGCGGGTCGCTCGATAAACTTGAATACGTCCATCCGGAAAACCTGGATGCATTCCTCCACCTCCAGCGTCGCAACCGTACGCTTAACGAAAGCCACCGCCGGCGCGTGCTTGTCTACGTACGTCACGTCACAACAGCCCCGGCTGATCCACTCGTAGTCGTGGCTCCCCGTTCCTCCGAAGAGGTCCAACACCCGCTGGTCTTCAAAATACAGTCGGTTGTTCAGGAGATTAAACAGGCCTTCCTTGGCGTAATCCGTCGTAGGCCGCGTGGGCCAGTTGTCGGCGGGCGGGGTAAAGCGGCGCCCCTTGAATTTTCCGGAAATGATGCGCATAACAACGAAGCTAAAGGGCCCTGATCAACCGAGACAGAGCAAGTCAAAATACAGGTGGGAAGGTATCCCGGCCAGCTCGGGAGGCGTCGCCGGCGGTGTGGGATAGGTGCTAAACCGAATATCCTCTACGTAGCGGTAAAACTGGTTATAGAGTTCGTTATTCAGCGTGACTTCCCCGCTCAGGTAGAGCGGCACCCGGTCCGGCGTCAGCCCGCACTGCTGGTAGGCCAGCAACAGGTAGTAGACGGCATCATGGCTGGTATCGTACCGGAACGTGTTGTAGAAGATCAGTGCCCCGCTATCGTGTCCGGCAATAAACAAGCGATTTTCCCTTACCGAACAGGACACGGATTGGTGAGCGAGTCTGCGGGAGCGAAGCGACCAGGCCGTTAATAGCCCGCCGGCAACGTGTTGGGTGCGCAGCGAATGCAACTCCCGCTCCGCGGCGAGGATGTGATCGCGCCGGGCGGCGTAGATAAGCTCGGCGCCCAACTCGTGGAAGTGCTCGTGGCGCACCTCGTCTTCCAGTCCGATAACGGTCAACTGTTCCAGATAGGCACTGGGGTTACCGGGGGAGTATAGCGCTTCCGGCACGAGGGTGAGCACGGGAGTGTCCCACGCTAGTAAGGTTTTTCCGTGATGCAGCCCATTCAATCGCGGGTCTTCCTCCACCAGCCGGACGATAGCGGCGGACCAATCCGCCCGCTCATCGCGCCCGAAGGAATACGACCGGTAGGCAAGAAGCCGATTTTCCGTACGATCCCGAAGGGTATACGCAAAACTGTCCATCCCCGTAAGGATGGACAGTTCGTAATCCTGCGCGCGCTCCCGCTGGAAAGCGGCGGAAGTAATATTATAGTTACTTACTCCCAATTCCCGGCCAAGCTGGGCTTGCTGAGATCGCCGAATTTAATGGGGGCGTTGGGATTGTAGCGTTGGTCGTACCGCTGGAACCGGGCATCGGCGAACCGCCCCATGAATTCCTTGTAGGGGATACCGACCTGGACGACCGGCACCTTGGTAGACTGGTAGTCGATCGTATCGGCGGCGATATCAAACTTCACGTCTTCGGTGAAGGGAACGTACTCCAGGCGGTCGAGGTCGATACCCAGTCGATTGATGCTATCGATCGCCGGCCGGTAAATGGTATCGTAAGCCGTCGCGGGGTCAAAATCAGCGTCGTCGGGGTCGCCCAGGATCCGGACCTCCAGAAACTCACCCTCCCGGAGTACCTGCTTCAGGGTATCGAAGGTAGGGGCGAACATGCCGGTAATGTCACGGTACATTTCCTGGGTCGTACGGATAACCATCAGCTGTTCCGCAACGGCATCCTGCCGCACCGCTCGCTCGTCGGCGAAGGTGATCGGTTCTTCAATACTACGGTACAGCAGCCATCCCAAAAAGAAGGCTAGTACCAAAAAGGCCAGACTGAATAATTTGCGCATCGTGAGCAGTTAATTTATGCAAGTATAAAACATTTCCTCCAAGGCGTTGACCCGCCGGAGCAAAAATCTGTAGCCGGTAGATGCAATGCACCGGCAGCTTGGTGCAACGGACGAACGATTCGTGCGTTATTTAACACCCGAATCTTCCCCCATGCCCCTCATCCTAGCCATCGAATCGAGTTGCGACGACACTTCCGCCGCCGTAGTGGAAGACGGCCGGGTACGGAGCAACGTCACCGCCACCCAGGCCATCCACGTCGAGTACGGAGGCGTGGTTCCGGAACACGCCAGTCGCGCGCACCAGCGGAATATCCTGCCCACCGTCTCCGTGGCACTCCGCCGGGCGGAACGGACAGCCTCGGAACTGGATGCCGTCGCCTTCACCCGCGGGCCGGGCCTCATCGGCTCCCTCATGGTGGGGGTCAGTTTTGCCAAGGCCCTGGCCCTGGCCCTCGACATCCCCCTCATCGAGGTGGATCACATGCAAGCCCACGTCCTGGCCCACTTCGCCGAAGCCCCCAAACCCGACTTCCCCTTCCTTTGCCTGACGGTTTCCGGCGGACACACCCAGCTCGTAGTGGTTCACTCCGCCCTAGAGCAGGAGATTATCGGGCGGACCATCGACGATGCAGCCGGCGAAGCCTTCGACAAATCCGGCAAGCTGATCGGGCTCCCCTACCCCGCCGGCCCCGAACTGGACCGGCTCGCCCGGGCGGGAAAGCCAACCATCGATTTCGCTCAACCGGATCCGGGCGGACTGGATTTTAGTTTCAGCGGTCTGAAAACGAGTATTTTATATACCCTCCAGAAACGGGTCGAAGCCGAGCCCGACTACGTCAAAAACAACCTCAACGATATCTGCGCCTCCGTCCAGGAAGCCATTGTGGCTACCCTGATCCGCAAACTGGTAGCCGCCGCCGAACAGACGGGGTTGCACCGCGTCGCGCTTGCGGGAGGCGTATCCGCCAACAGTGAACTAAGGGGGCGCCTGGCGCAGGAGGGGCGCAAACGAGACTGGGAAACCTTCGTCCCAAAGATTGAATATTGCACGGACAACGCCGCGATGATCGGAGTCACGGCTGCGTTTAAATACGCCCAGGGACTGTTCACCAGTCAAGCGGTCGCTCCGGCCGCTAGGTTCTGACCGCGTCTACCGTCGCCCCTTCCACGACACTTTTACCCCCAGCAGCGCGGCCGTACCGACGGCCACCAAGTAAAACGGATGGATTAACTGAACGAATCCGTACCACCGCATCAGCGCCGCTTGCCCGTAGTGCCGGCAGATGGCACCTAGTAGCACCCCATCAACTACAGATTTGAGGGTCCACGCACCCAACCCGACCCCCGCGAACCGCCAATCTACCAATCCGAGAAGAAGGCAGCCGACAATGGACGCGGAAGTCACGAAAGCAAGTCCCTGCGCAAAGGTCAGGGCGGGGCTGGCGTAGTTGCCGGCTTTACCCGCCCATCGAAGGCGTTGATACCAGACGCTCCGCCAGCCTTCCACCGGCAGGGTCGTCACCGCTGCTTCCTTTCGTCCGACGTAGCGGATCGAGAGGTTTTTGGCCGCCACGAACTTATGCAGCAGCAAGACATCGTCGCCGGAGGGGAGATGATCGACCCCCCGATAGCCACTCACCGAGGTAAAGGCCCGTTTTCGAAAAGCAAAGTTGGCCCCGTTAGCCAAACCCGGCACCCCGGCCTGCACCATCGCGCCGGTTAGCAGCTGGTACCCCAGCACGTCAAGCGCCTGAAAGGCCGAGCTGTAGTCGGTGACCGGATCTACTAGCACGGGTCCCAACACCACATCCGCGCCACGGGCGAAGGCTTCTCCCAGGTAAGTGAGTCCCATTGGAGACCACTGACAGTCCGCATCCGTAGTAACGATCACCTCGCAATCGACTTGGTCGATCCCGAGGGTCAGGGCCGACTTCTTGTACGCAGCCCGGTTTATGTATTCGGGGTAATCGGCGAGCCGTAGCGTACGCAGCTGTACACCGGGGGGTGCCACCGTCGCCGCGCCCCCGTCCGTGGAGTGGTCATCGATCAGCAGGATCTCGAAGTAGCCGGGATACTGCTGGGCGTACAGGCTTTCGACCAAGGCGGGAAGGTGGTCTTTTTCGTTCCGGAACGGGACGAGGACCGCAATGGAGGGGCAACGGGCAAAGGCGTCAGGGGAAATCGACAGCCCCGTCGCCCAGCGTTGAAAGTTCCCGATCTGCCAGACGGTATACGCGGCGGCGATCAGGAGCGGCAGGTAACAAAACCAAGCCAACCTTACTTAAAGTACTGGTCGTAGTCTCCCTCTTCCCGGCGACGGGGCTGGGGCGATGGCGGTGGGGGCAATTCCCGATATTCGGTATCGATATCCATCGGCTCTTCGGACACCTCCTCGTAATCCACCCACTGGCCGTTACGACGGACGTCCGCTTCCTGCTTGGCTTCTTTAACCTTCTTTTTGAAGAGGGCGATGCCGAGAAAATACAGGAAGACCAGGGGGTAGAAGGCTACGGTAGCGGCGGCGCCCAGTAAACCGTACACGGGGCTTCGGTCGAATAGCCGCTTGAGGCCCTTCAGGTAATCCAGCACGACCCGGTAATCGATAACGAGCGCAGCGATCAAGATCAGCCAGCTATAGCGGTAAAGCAAGGAAATGACCCAACCTACGATCGAGAACATAACGTACAGCACCGCCACGGAAATGACGATACCAATGATGGTAGCGATCGGTGAACGGTCGAAGGGAGAGCGGTAAGTTGCCATACGGGGTAAACGGCCCAGCCCCTGACCCGGTTGGGTAGGATGGCGCGGCCGGACACCTTTTTCGGCGGAAGCACACATTCTCCGGACGAATCCCCGCCCAATCCGGGCACTTTGCTGGCTACGCGTCGGAAACGGGTCGATCACCAGAAGGCTACCGTGGATATATCCCGTAAATTTGCCGGATGAAGCGGTTCCTATTTCTCCTGACGTTTTTGTCCTTTGGCTTAACTGCCCAACAGTCCCCTACCCTGACCGCCGAGGTTAGCGGTTGCGCAACCCCGCCTCAGCTATACGCCTTTACGGGGTTCGGATTTGTGCCGGTCCACCAACTTGATCGGGCGGCCGATGGCGTGTACACCGCCTCGCTGGAGCTAAAGGAACCGGTCTTTCGGTACTTGGGCACGGAGCCGAAAGACCTACGCCCCCTGATTATTGGTGGTGAGCAACCCGCTCGGATCACCGGCAACTGCGGAGACTTCCGAAATGCATCGGTAAGCGATAGTCCCGTCAATGAGGCCTACGATCGGCTAAAAAAACGCTTCGAGGAATTCGACGAGCGCTACCAGACCCTCCAGCAGGATATCGAGGTCATTCAGGACGAACGGGTGCGGGAAGAAGGCCGGATCGCCATGGCGGAAATGGACCGGGAAAAAGAACTGTTGGTAAACGAACTAAAAAACCAATTCCCCATTCTCGGCCGAATCGCCAGTCTCAATACCTACCTCAGCCACTATTCGGCGGATCTCGACCAATTTCCTACCCAATTGGAGCACTACCTGGAGACCTACTTTCAATTCGTAGACTACTCCGACCCCGGTTTTAACGACCTGGCCTGGACCTACGAAGCCTACCGCACCTTCGGCAACCAGATCCTTCGGGTAATACCGACCGACCAACTCGCCCCGTTGCTACTGGAAAAAACCGGAAAATGGCCCGTCGGCAGTCGCGCGCGTTTCCTCGCCCGGAGCGGAGCCTTGGCCGCCATGCTTCCCGAACGGCACCCGGCTACCCAACCCCTGGCCGACAGCATTGCCGCGGAGTTCGCCGATCTGTACCCCGCGGCCGTAGCATCCATGAAGCAGCAAACCGACGTGTTGCGTACCTACATCATCGGTGCCGAGGCTCCGGACTTTACGGCCTTGACGCCAAGTGGCGATTCCCTCAGTCTGGAAAGCCTGCGCGGCCAGGTCGTGCTGCTCGATTTCTGGGCGAGTTGGTGCGGCCCGTGCCGCCGGGAGAATCCGAACGTCGTGCGGATGTACAACAAGTTCAAAGGAGCGGGCTTCGAAATTCTCGGGGTAAGCCTGGACGACAACCGGGCCCGGTGGGAACAAGCCATCGCCGATGACGAGCTTGAGTGGCTCCACGTTTCCGATCTCATGGGTTGGCGGAGCGCATACGGCCAGCTTTACGGGGTGACCAGCATTCCCCAAACGGTGCTTCTCGACCGGAAAGGCAACATTCTGGCCCGCAACCTCCGCGGCCCTGAACTGGAGCGCAAGCTGGCGGAGGTTTTGGGCGTTAAATAATCGCCAGTCGTGTATGCCCTAACTTTGTCCCGATGAAAACATTTAAATCCCGGCTCCTTTCCGTACTGGTAGTGGTATTGATCACCGTAGGTCTCGACCAATGGACCAAATATCTCGCCACCCAGCACCTGCAGGGCGAACCCGATCAGTTTTACCTGGACGGCATCCTCCGCCTGACCCACGTCCATAATACCGGAGCATTTCTCAGTATCGGATCGGGACTGAATGACTTCTGGCGGCCGGTCTTGCTCAATCTGTTTCCCGCCCTGCTGCTGATCGCCCTCCTGTACTACATCTTCCGCGAAAAGCTGCTGAACGCCTGGCAAGTCATCGCCCTGTCGCTGATCGTGGGTGGCGGACTCAGCAATATCGTGGATCGCTTGCTGTACGGTCACGTAGTGGATATGCTTCACCTGAAGGCCTTCGGACTGCAGACCGGCATCTTTAACGTGGCGGATATGGCCATCATGGCCGGTATGTTTATCATGCTCCCCTTCGCGTTGCGGCCGGAAAAGCGGGAAACCGTCGCGGCTCCCGAAGCAACTACCAGCCTCCAACCGGAGCCGCGGGACGAGGAATCCACGATCCGTTAGTCCGATCCGCCCTTATCCAAAAAATCGATATTTCTGCGAAGGCCGGTGAATTTGGTCCGCTTGACCGCTGATTTCTGAAAAACCCGCCGGAATACGTCCTCCGTCATTTCCGTCCACTCCCGCGGCCCCATGCCGGGTAAATCAGCGTGGGGTTCGAAGGCCGGTTCCCGGTGTGGGGTGCTGAATCGATTCCAGGGGCAAACCTCCTGGCAAATATCGCAACCGAACGCCCAGCCTTCCATCCGGCCCCGGAATTCTTCGGGAATGGCTTCCTTCAGCTCGATGGTGAGGTAGCTGATGCATTTGCTGCCGTCGACGAGGTACCCTTGCGGACTGATTGCATCCGTCGGGCAGGCATCGATACACCGGGTACAGGTGCCGCAATGATCGCGTATCGCGGAATCGGTAGCCGGTTGGAGATCGCTGATGATTTCCGCCAGAAAGAAGTAGGATCCTGCCTTGGGGTTGAGGAGGAGGGTGTTTTTACCGATCCACCCTGCACCCGCGCGCGCCGCCCAATCCCTTTCCAGTACGGGGGCACTGTCTACGAACACCCGCCCGTCGATCGGGGAACCGATAGCCTCCTCCAAGCGTCCGGTAAGCTCCCGAAGCTTGCCGCGTACGACCTTGTGGTAATCCTCGCCGTAGGCATACCGGGCTACCTTCGGAGCCTCCCTGCTGGGGGTATCGTCGGCGGGGAAATAATTGTAGAGCAGGGAAACCACCGACTTAGCTCCGGGTACCAGTTTGGTCGGATCTACCCGCTTATCGAAGTGATTTTCCATCCAATGCATCTGGCCATGGTGGCCGGCATCGAGCCAGGCTTCGAGCCGTCGCTCCTCGGGCTCCATCCGTTCGGCGCGGGCGATGCCCACGAAGCCGAAGCCCAGGTCGTAGGCGGTCTGCTTGATCAGGTTGGCTAAGGAGGTAGGGTCCATGGAAAACGGAACGGCCGCCCCGGAAATCCGGAGCGGCCGTTAAAGTTAAGCGCTTGAAATTATCTAGAAGTCGTTGATCGAGCGACCCGTGAAGGACATCACGTTGCGGAAGCCGACGTAAGACTTAGTGGTATCCTGGTATTCGAAGGTCCGGGTACCGTTCTGCAGGTAGAAGCTGATGTCTTTCCAGCTGCCGCCGCGGATAACCTTCCGCTTGTAGGAGACGGGGTCGTCGTCCTTGGCGTTGTAGCGGATATCGGGGTTGAAGTCGTGGATGAAGCTGGTACCGTTTTCCTGGAAGGCGGTGATGGTCCACTCGGCTACGTTGCCGGCCATGTTGTAAAGGCCGTAGTCGTTGGGGTAGTAGGCGTCGACGGGCACGGTGTAGGAACCGCCATCGTCGGCGTAATTACCGCGACCGGGCTTGAAGTTGGCCAGCAAACAGCCTTTACTGTTGCGGACGTAGGGGCCACCCCAGGGGTATGGGGCGTGTTCCTTGCCACCGCGGGCGGCGTATTCGAACTCGTACTCCGTAGGGAGGCGGAAGCTCTCGATGAGGGCGTCTTCGTTGTAGGTATTCCAGAGGGTGGTACGCCAGTGGCTGAAGGCGCGGGCCATGTGCCAGTCGATGCCGACAACCGGATAATTGTCGTAAGCGGGGTGGCTGAAGTAGACGCGGGCCATCGGCTCGTTGTAGGCGTAGGCGAAATCACGGACCCACACCAGCGTATCGGGATAGACGTTGACGGTCTTTTCGGTAACGTAGTCGGTAATTCCCTGACCGTCGATGCCGCGGGGGCGGGCCTGGGCGGCTTCCGTCCAGTCGACTTCGCTGTAGGTGTACTCGTAGAGGTTGGTGTTCACCTGCTTCTTGCCGGCGAAATACTCTTCGAGGTAGAGTTCCGAGAGGGTTTCGTCGCCGTAGTCGATCGGCAGCTCCCAGTCGATGTTGCCGTTCTCGTCTACGTCACCGAGAATGACGTGGGCGATGGAATCCCGAACCCAATCCATGAACTGGCGATACTCGTTGTTGGAGATCTCCGTATCGTCCATGTAGAAACCGTTGATCGTAACGGCTTTCGGTCGTTGGATAAAGGTTCCGGTGATGTCCTGGTCGCTATTGCCGACGTGGACGAATCCGGAGGGAACGTAGACCATACCGTAGGGCTGCACGCCCTTCCAGGTAGGCCGGTCAAGGGTACCGACGAGTTCGCCGGTTTCCCGACTACCGCCGCAACTGGACAGCGTCAAGCCCAGAAGCAGGACGGCTAGAAAAGTGTTTAATTGATTTTTCATGCGCAAAACCGGAATTTTCCTCGTTTTCAAGGGGCGGGGTGTATAAGGGGGGAACGTAGGGTAAAACATAGTTAGTATCACAAGTGCGGAACCGCAAGCCAATTTAACAGTTTATGGCACTGAATCTGCGGGGAGCCGACATAGATCATCATTGTTTGGTACGTGGGTTAAAGATAATCGGCGGCGGCACACCGGCGCCGATCCGTTGCCGGAGATTGTACTTCAAAGTTAACTCGTGGCTACCGTCCTGAACGGTGCGTAATTCAGAGAGCGTGAGATCGTAGGCATAAGCCAACGATACCTTGTCGCTGAGATTCAGGCCGGCCATCAGTAAAATGGCATCGGTGGTCTGATTATTGTAGCCCCGGTAAGCTATACCGCCAAAAATATTTTCGTCGTACCGGGCGATCAGCCCCGTAGTGACCTGATGCTGAATGCCATCGCTCATGGCCCCGATGAGCGGACTGAGTTCCCAGGCCCGCAGAAAATCGAAGCGGGCCCGCAGATAGGCGTGGTACTGGCGCCCCAACCGGTAATCCAGCCCCGGGAATTCGATCACGCTTTCGGTGAGATTACGGACCGAGAGGCCGCCCTCCAATCTTTCCGACTGGTAATACAGGCCGGCCGCGAAGGTCATCGTGCCCGCACCTTCGTTGCCGCTGGGCAGCAATACGTCGTTGTGGGCGACGAAATTGGGCTCGGTGTAGTCGCCGTCCGGAGTGCGCAATGCCGATCCGTCCAGGCTCATCTGGTAGTAGCGTCCGGAGACCCCGACGGACCAGACGGCGGAAGAGGTCACCAGTTGATAACTCCAGGTAGCCCCGAAGCGATTGAGGCTGCGCGCACCGAGCTCGTCGCGTTCGGCCTCGACCCCGAAGCCACTGCTCAGGAAGTAAACGGGCAGGTGAGCGCTCAGGCGCTGGCTGGTGGGCTGCCCGTCCAGTCCGGTCCACTGGGCCCGGAACGTGCCGGTTATGCTGAGGCTGTTATCGAGGCCGGCGTAGGCGGGATTGAACTGTACGGGGTCGAGCCAGTACAGGCTGTAGTGGCCCAATTGCTGCGCACTTGCGGCCCCACCGACCAGCAACAGCAAGAGAAGTAGGTAAAATTGGCGGGTCATTGACGTTTAGTTCAGCAGTTTACGGGCTGCCTCAGCCGTATCAACCGGTAACCTACAGGTCCGGTTTTCACAAACGAAGTAGCGTAATTTCGAAAGGTAGCGGTTTTGTAACACTGGTACGTCTTCTCGATCTTTTTCCGCCGCCACGATCATGAGGTCGGGTCGGTAGTCCGACAAGAATTCGCGGGCCGCTGCCACCGCCCCGACGCCCGTGATCGCCAGCTCCCGCTCCGCTTGTTGCATGAGCAGCAGCGTCATGGCCCATCCGGCGAAACTGGTAGGATAGCGCTGGACCGCGCCACGGATCGCTGCGATCATGCGTTCCGCCCGGTCATGGTAGGCGGCGTGCCCCGTCAGTCTTCCCAGGCGATACAAATTGTTAGCCATTTGGGAGTTGCCGCTCGGCAGCGCGTTGTCGTAAAAGTCTTTCGTGGCCACCGGGAGTTCGCTGCCTTCGGGCCGGCGCAGGTAGAACATGACCTCCTCGGCGTCCGAAAACCGCTCCAGTACCGTATCGACGTGATGGCGCGCATCCCGCAACGCGTAATCGAGGTCGAAGCTCGCCTCACTCAGGTCGAGGGCCGCGGCGGCCATGGCGGCATGGTCGTCGAGAAAGGCCGGCGCGCCGAACGTCCCGTCGGTCCGGTTGCGGTACCAGGTCCCGTCGTGGCGAAGCTGCTCGTTCAGGCTGGTATAAAGGTCCGTCGCCAGCTGGAGGTAAGTTTGCTCGCCGGTGGCCCGGTAGCACCAAGCCCAGCCGGAAACCAACAAGGCGTTCCACTGGAGGATCAGCTTATCATCTGCGCCGGGGGGGATGCGTTGCCGGCGCACTTCTGCCATCGTGCGGCGGGCTTCGGCGATCTTGGCCACCGCCACGTCGGTCGGCAGGCCGGTGACCGCCGGCAGCGGGCCGGGGCGGTAAGGAATATTGGTATGCTCCTCCTCCCAGTTTCCGGCTTCGGTCAGGCCATAGAAATCGGCCACCAGCTCGACGGTTTCCGACGGGAACAGCGCTTCGAGTTCCTTATAGTCCCACACGTAGTACTTTCCCTCCACCCCTTCGCTGTCGGCATCCAGCGCCGCGCGGTATCCGCCATCGGGGAGTGCCATTTCCTGGCGTAACCAATCCGTGGTCTCCTCCATGGCCTGCAGGTAGCGGGGGTCGGGGGTGACCAGATGCAGCTTCGCCAGCAGCCGTAGCAGCAGGGCGTTGTCGTAGAGCATTTTTTCGAAGTGAGGTACCCGCCAATTGGCATCTACGGTGTAGCGGCTGAAGCCACCGCCGATCTGGTCGTAGATGCCGCCCCCGAGCATGGCCCGCATCGCATGGCCGGCACTGTAGATATCGTGGTTGTTGCCGGTGATGATTCCGTTGGCGAGCAGGAGTTCCAGCGCCTGGCTCTGCGGGAACTTGGGTGCGCCCCCGAACCCGCCGCGGGCGGCATCGTAGCTGGCGCGAACCTGCTCCATCAGGGTGTCTTCCGGCTCGACAGCAATCCCGAGCAGCCGGTCTCCACCCGCTTTCAGGTTATCCACTAATTGCTCCGCCTGGTCCTCCACCTGGTCGCGCTCCTCCCGGAAGGTCCGGCTGAGGTATGTCAGGAGTTCGGTCCAGGACGGCCGGTTGTATTTCTGCTCCGGCGGATAGTAGGTGCCGGCGTAAAACGGCCGGGCGTCCGGTAGCAAAAAGGCATTTAGCGGCCACCCGCCCCCGCCGGTGATGGCCTGGCAGGCATCCATGTACACTTGGTCGACGTCCGGTCTTTCTTCCCGGTCCACCTTGATGCAAACGAAGTGTTCGTTCATCAGCCGCGCGGTGACCTCGTCTTCGAAGCTTTCCCGTTCCATCACGTGGCACCAGTGGCAGGTGGAATAGCCGATACTGACCAGTATGGGCTTGTCTTCCCGGCGGGCCCGGGACAGGGCCTCCTCCCCCCACGGATACCAATCCACGGGGTTGTGGGCGTGCTGGAGTAGGTACGGGCTGGTTTCGTGCTGAAGTCGGTTGGCGATGGCGGGGTGTTTTTAGGTAGAAGGCGCCCGGGCCCCAGTAGTTTAGGCGGGGCCGGGAAAAGCTTGCCCCTTGGTGCCCCGGTGACGATGCGGCGGATGGCCGGCCACGTGCATCGACTTATCCATTTCCAGTGAACAGATGGGTTGTCCCTGCTTTTCCAGTGGTTACCCTATGGATTATACCCCCTTTGTACACCTGGCTACCAGTCTCGGGCTGGGGCTGTTGGTCGGCCTGCAGCGTGAGCGGGCCAATTCCGAAATAGCCGGCATCCGCACCTTCGGGCTGATCACGCTGAGCGGCACCTTCTGCGCCCTGCTCGCCGAGGCAACGGACTCCCGGTGGCTGATCGCGGCCGGAGCGATCGCGGTAACCATCCTGATCGCGGCGGCTAACTTCATCCGGGCCGACACCCTACGTGCGGAGGAGGCCGATGACGTGGGGATCGGCCAGACCACGGAAATCGCTATCCTCCTCATGTTTCTGGTAGGTGCCTTCATCCCCATCGGGCCCACCGCCGTAGCCGTCACTACCGGTGCCAGCGTGGCGATTCTGCTTTCCCTGAAGCGAACCCTGCACCGGGTGACGGGTAACATGACGCGGGAAGACGTACGGGCGATCATGCAGTTTGCCGCCATCGCCTTCATCATCCTGCCACTATTGCCCGACCAGGACTACGGCCCCTACGAAACCCTGAACCCCCGCGAGATCTGGACCATGGTCGTGCTGATCGTGGGGCTGAGCGTAGTGGCCTACTTCGTCTACAAGTGGGCCGGAAAAAGCATCGGCACCATTGCCGGCGGCATTCTCGGCGGCCTCATTTCCAGCACGGCAACTACGGTCACTTACGCCAAGCGGACGGCGGGGACCGAGCGGGCGGGGCGGTTGGCCGCGCTGGTCATATTCATCGCTTCGACCATTTCTTTCGTCCGGGTACTGATTGAGGTCGGGGTGGTTATTCCCGAACGGCTCGGCGTGATCGCCCCGCCCATTGCCGCCATGGTGGTTTTCATGGCGCTACTGTGCTGTGGCCTGTACTGGATCAACGACGACGAGGAAACGGAGGAGCTTCCGGACCCCGAAAATCCGGCCCAGCTAAAGGCAGCGCTCATCTTCGGTGCGCTGTATGCCATTATCATCTTCGCGGTTGCCGCGGTGGAGGACTATTTCGGTCAGCGTGGCCTTTTCGTGGTATCCCTGATTAGCGGACTCACCGACGTGGATGCCATCACCCTGAGTCTCAGCAACACCATCAAGGATGGCGGGCTGACCGCCGAACGCGGTTGGAGCCTCATCCTGCTGGCGGCCCTGTCCAACATGGTGTTCAAAGCGGGGCTGGCGGTTTTCCTCGGGTCCAGAAACCTAAGCAAGTATGTTCTGGGAGCCACCGGGCTGACGATTGCGGCGGGGGCGCTGGTGCTGTGGCTGTGGCCAGAGGGCTGGGCGTGGGGATGACCCACCAGCCCGGCTAATTCCCAGCCGTCTTATTTTGCCCTACCCGTCGGCCTTGACCAAAACCGTTTCCGCTTGTTCTCCATCGTTCGTTTGTTCCCCCTCGCTATTCTCGCCCTCTTATCCGCTGCCCTTCCCGGTCAGGAAACCCTATTCGGCAGGGTACTGGACAGCCTGAGCCGGGAGGCGGTTCCCTTCGCGACCGTCTATTTCGACGGCACGACCGTGGGCACCACTACCGCGGACGACGGGAGCTATCGCCTACCCCTTTCCGCGGTGACCTTGCCCGCTACCGTAGTCGTTACCCACCTGAATTACCGTACCGCCAGCCGTACGGCCACTTCGGCCGGACCAACGGAAGACTGGCTACTCACCCCGGCCGCCAACGAGATCGCGGCCGTGGAGGTGGGCGATCGGAACAACCGCGCGAAGAACGTGGCTGAATTCCGGGAACGGTTTCTGGGTACGGAAGAATGGAGCCGGGGCGCCCGCCTTCAGTTTACCGACCGGCTCCGCTTCGACCGGCACTACGAAACCGACACCCTCCGCAACGCCGACGTGCTGGTGAAACAATACGGCCTGCCGGACGACCTACGCAACGTAGCGTGGGCCATCGACGGAAAAACGCTGACCTTCGATCGGGCCGTAGATCTGCGTGCCAGCAGTACCGGCACGCTGGAGGCGGATGTCCCCATGCTCGGTTACCGGGTGCGGGTAAACCTCGAGCACTTCGTGGTCAATTACGCCGCGGGCAGCACCTACGGCCTCGGCACCTACTACTTCGAGCCCTACGAGGGTAGGCAGGGAAAAGCTCGGCCGAAACATCGCCGGAACCGGCAACGGGCATTTTATGCGTCTTCCCAGCATTTTCTCCGGTCTCTGTACGCTAATGACCTCGGGGCCAATGGATTCGCTACCTACGAAATGATCGACGGCAAGGCACGCCCCATCGATCTGCTTTCCTACCTGGAAGCCAGGTCCGACGGGGAGATGGCCTTTCAGGGTCTCGAGAACCGGCAAATCACCATTCTCTACTTTCACGACCGGAAGGGCCTTCCGTTGCCACCGGACCGCAGGAAACGGGCTGCCTACCTGACCTCGGTGATGGTAATCGGGGGGCCGGAAGCAACGTTCCGGGCGGACGGCACCCTCGGCAACAGTCCGATCGGCTTCGGTGGTGCCATGGGAGCGAGTGAGGTAAGCCGGATGCTACCCAGCAATTATTCCCCGGCGGACAGCGACTGACCGCTGCGCGTCATCTCCAGTTGACCGTTCGGGCTGCGACGGGGCACCGTTCCGTCGGGCAGCGCCCACGGTCGAATGGGCTCAACGGGCATCTTGTGCAGTCGACCGACGGTCAGGGCGTCCGCGTCCCGGTAGGCTGGCATCCCGATAGTCACGGCTTCCTGGGCGACGTCGGTACGGCGGGTGCCGTGGAGCATGTCCCAAAAAGGAAAAACGACGCCGAAATTGCTGTTGAACTCCTCCTCGACGATGCTGTGGTGAATGCCGTGGGCACGTGGCGTAATCATCATCCGGGCCAGCAACGCCTCCAAACCGGCCGGCAGGCGCAGGTTGCTGTGGTGAAAGGCGGTACAGCCCTCGAACACGGCTTCGTACTCCAGGACCAGCTTCGGCGGCGCGCCGATCAGGGCGATCATGCCCCCGCGGAAAAGAATGGAAAAGACTTGCTCACCCAGATGAAAGCGGAAACCGGTGGTGACGTCCATGTCCAGGTCGGAATGGTGAACGCGGTGGAGCCGGAAAAGCAAGGGTACCCGGTGGGTACATACGTGCCAGAGATAATTCGTGTAATCGAGCAGCAGAAAGGCGAGTACGTAGCGAGCGGGGCCGGGCAGAGGCAGCCACTGCACCAGTCCGAAGCGTTTCCGCTCGGCTAGCGTGCCGGCCCAGACCATCGCCGGGAGGAGGGCGGCGCGAACCACGGCAAAACCGCTAGCGGCCACCGCGGTATTGATCACCGATCGCTTTACTTTCGATTGCTGCTGCTCGCGTAATACGAGTACCTCTTC
This sequence comes from Neolewinella xylanilytica, assembly GCF_002934605.1. GTDB lineage: Bacteria > Bacteroidota > Bacteroidia > Chitinophagales > Saprospiraceae > Neolewinella > Neolewinella xylanilytica. Next base: position 1,503,381 of record NZ_PTJC01000005.1, on the reverse strand, counting down.
GAGGAGGTACAGTCCGGCGACAATCCCCGCGAGCACGGGGAACGCCCTGCGATCGAACCAAGGATAGTAAAAGCGTAGTTTCGGCATGGTATGGTGAATTCGGTAGCCCGTAAAAGGTTTGCCGGCTTACCCCGACGATGGGTACCTTGCCCCATAAGTTACGGTCACATACTGCTGAAAATTGCATCCCATGCACCAGGCTGATTGGCGGGGCGTCCTCCCGTGCTTCCTATTCCTGGTTTCCGCCTCCCTTCTGGCTCAGGAACCGATCCCCGATTACGTAGCCGTCGATACGGCGCTCTACGCGGAAATCCTGGAAATGGACCGGACGTACTTCGATGCCTACAATAGCTGCGATATGGAGACCCAGTCCCGGATTTACTCCGATAGTATCGAGTTTTATCACGACCGCGGCGGATTGGCCACTTCCAAGGCCGGCATCCTGCGATCGATCGAAGAAAATATTTGCGGCAAAGTAGCGCGCATCCTGCTGCCCGAAACCGTGGAGGTGCACCCCATCCCGGGATATGGGGCGGTACAGATCGGCTACCATCGCTTCGTGAACGCCGCCGAACCGGAGGCCCCATCGGTACCCAGTCGCTTCGTAACGGTCTGGCAGCAGGTTGACGGAGAATGGTATATGGCCCGGGTGATCAGCTTGCACTGAGACCAGAGAAGCCATCACCGGCAACCATGCACACGCTTTCTTCCCCCCCGGTATCTACCCAGTGGTTCGCGAGGCTTGTCTCCTGCGCTCCGGCGCAAAAATGCCGCGCGTGGTGTACCAGCAGCTAGTCCGCCGTGACGGCGGAGAAAGCAAGATCGCACCGTATGCCGGCACTGGCCAAGTGGTGGAATGTACTCAGCTGCTAACGCGCTGCGGGCGCGCCCCGGTACGGCTAACGGAAACCCGCGCGTCTCGACTGCTGCGTTGCCGGCTGAGGGGGACGATAAGCCCGTAATAGCTGTTGACAACGTAAAGTAATTGGAGCACGGGGGCGGCGACGACGATCTCACTCAGGGTCAACAGGCCGAAATTGCACCCGACGAAGGCCAGGACACCGACGAGGGCCAGGGCCGCTGCGGGATAGCGGGCCCAGAGAGGTAACTGTTCGTCGGTGAGGTAGAGGTGGAGCAGTCCGGCCAGGAACAGCATGTTACCGGAAACGAAAATTTCGGTTGCCAGCCGGTTCACCAGGGTGGCCATGGGTAGTGATCCCCCCAGATAACCGGCAAGCAAAACCGGGTAAGTGAGGAGTAACAAGACCTGTCCGCCGGAGATTATCGCCCAACTAAGCGTACGGGTACGGATGGCGAAAAAGATCGCACCGGCGGCGATCATGGCCATAAGCACCCACTCGACCCGCCAGTTGAGACCATAGATGTCCCAATTCTTGATAACGTAATCAAATCGGCCGGCCGGGTCACCGGCGGGCATGCGGCGGGCCATGATTTGGTGGATAATGATGGTGACGTTAATCAGTAGCGACCCAAGCGACCACAACGCTCTTCCTAACTTCATGTTAGTGATTTGCAGGTTAATGTGTTATGCTATGGGCTAGGCACCGTATTACAGCCACCTAAATTCTTGACCGGGTGCGCACTACAGTATGTCAAAAGAACTAATAAGTAGCGGATATATTATACGCTAAGTCCGGAAACGGTGTTCAGCGGACGCTTACGGGGTGGAAAAACGCATTGCCGGCGCTCCACGGTTGGGGAAAGGACTAGCGGCTGGCAGCGGCCTCGTGGTAGAGTTCGGCCATCTTTTCGTTGATGGTCGCCGAATTGCTCTTAGAAAGGTTGATGGGCCCCAGTGCTACGGCGACCTTAGGGTAGGCCACGCCCAGGATCAGGCCCGTCTCGGCATCCATCAGGTAATGGGCGTAGACATGCCGTCCGCCCATCGGCACGGGGCTGACAATGGCGTAGGCAGCCCCCGCCTGGCGATTCAGAACAACTTCGGACCACGTTTCGAAGTCCACTACTTCTACCTGGAAGCCGTATATGTCCGCGAAAACGTCCTGGGTCAACTTCTTGTCGATCAGCTCGTCGAGCACGTAGAGCGTTTTGGCTTTCAGCCGGCGCCCCCGCTTGGCCAGGGTCGCCTTCAGGTGGGCGGCGCCGGACTTCGGGGCGCGGGCTACGGTCATACACATGTCGTTGAGGGCCGCTACGCCGAAATAGATGGCCGCTTCGGGTACGAGACCGTCTTCATCGGTCGGCAGGGCCAGAAAGGCTTTCATATCGCGCTTCAGCCGCTTCCCGTCACTAACGGTGAGGATCAGGCTCTGGCTGGAGGGGCCGGGCAGCCAATTCATCGTGGGCACCCCCCCGTTGTCGAACTGATTTTGCATGAGCCTGGTCTCGCTCTTCATATTGTCAACGTAGAGGACCATCGTCCGGTCGTCGTCGTTGGCGGCTTGCAGCGCTTCTTCGTAGGGCATCTCCTCGGTGAGCCGTCCTACCCGCCAGAAGCTATCGACCGCGATCCGGAGGGTACGATCGATGTGTTCGTCACCGGTCAGGCCGAGGATGATCTTACTACGGCGAATTTCGGTGATGGCTGCTTTGGTGTTGGCCAGCTGGCCGGTAAGGGGGCATACTAGCAGGGCGAGCATGCCCGTAATTAAAATACGTACCAAGGTAATGTGTTTGAAATGCCAAACGGCAGCTGAGTGTAGGAAGGCAATATAGGCCAGGCCGAGCTTATTTTCGGGTACGTACCCGGCGCGGTGGTGCTGGCCGGCAGCCAGTTCCGCCCGCTATTTGTTAGTAATTTTATTGGATACTATGGACCCTACCTCAACCCGTGATTATATCTCCCAAAAATCAGGAAGAATGCGGGGATGATTCTACCATAATCCGATTTTCCCGGGCACGAAATGCTCATCAATTTCCGGGCTTTTGCGGGCCTTGAATGGATTTTCTTGTGGGAGCGCCCGGCCGTAACAATGCGGCCGCCCGACGTTAAGGCGCTCAATAAAATCCCGTTCATTCGGTTATTGCCATATTCCTGACCCATTCCGCACGGTACGACCATCGTGCTACACCCAGAAAACACCATGGAAAGCAGCGACAACGGTACAGCCACGATCAGGCGCACCCCAAATGGATTAGCGATCACGGTTCCCTCCCGCAAACAGTGGTTCGCGATGATTTTCCTGCCGGTTTGGCTACTGGGCTGGGCCGCCGGCTTCGTAGCTGCCGGCGGCAGCGTTATCGGGTCGCTCGGAGGCGGAGAGATCCCGGATCTATTTTTGGCGGTGTGGCTGATTTTGTGGACGGCAGGTGGCGTTTTCGCCCTGAGCGTAGTTTCCTGGCTGTGGTTCGGCAAGGAAGCTTTCCGGATCGAGGGTTCCCGGGTGGTTTACTTTCGGGGCGTTTTCGGATTTGGAATGCGCAAGGAATTACACCGCGGACAAATCACCAACGTACGGTACCATGCGGTAGATACCAGCCTCTTTAGCGGAAATCGTAACATGGCGGCCTTTGGCTTTGGCGAGGGCCGCATCAGGTTTGACTACGGCATGAAAACCTTCTCCTTCGGCTTGGCCCTGGACGAGGCGGAGGCACGGTATCTGGCCGACCGAATTGCGGCCGAACTGTAAGCTCCAGTACATGGCCGGAGCAACTACGCACCCCTTACCTCGCCAATATCCGTACTTTCTCGCATGGCCCTAGGCGCCCTTTCCTTTCGCTATTCCTGGCGCGTTTACCAGGCGCGGATCCTCGACCGGCTCGACCAGTACCGGGACGACCGCAAAATTCACATCGTCGCACCGCCCGGCGCCGGAAAGACCGTGCTGGGGCTGGAAATCATGCGTCGCCTGAACGGCCGCACCCTCGTGCTGGCCCCGAACCTGACGATTCGCGAACAGTGGATCGATCGCTTCCGGGCCGATTTTGGTGGCGACCCGGAGGATGTTGCTACCGACCTCTACGCGCCGGCTACCCTCACGGTCGTGACTTACCAGGCGCTGTGGGCCTACCACGAAAAGACCGGGACTGACGGGCTCGACTGGATGGAGACATTGGTGGTAGACGAGTGCCACCACCTACGCAGGGAATGGTGGCGGGTATTGGACGCGGTCGCCGAACGCTACAACCCCGAGCTGGTGGCGCTGACCGCTACCCCACCCTACGACGTTAGCGGCATCGAATGGCGGCGCTACTACGGCTTCTGCGGGGAGATCGACGAAGAGATCAGCATTCCCGAACTGGTGGCCAGCGGGGACCTTTGTCCGCACCAGGATTACCTCTACCCCATCCTGCCGCCCCCCGGGGACGGGCGTTTGCTACGCGAATGGCAGAGCCGCAAGGAGGATTTACTGAAGATGGCCTACACCCGTTCGGAACTGGCCTACCTCATCCGCGATCACCCCTGGCTCCAACAGCCGGAGGAGCACTACACGGAAATTTTCGAGCACCCCGAGTACTTCACTTCCTTGCTTAGCGTCCTGCGCGCTCAGGGTAGCGAACCGCCGGCGCCGGCCCTGGGGGTGCTGCACGGCGAAGCTACCCTGGCTCCGGTGCTGGACGGCTACTGGCTGCGGATTTTCCTGGAGCGGGCCCTGCGGCACGACGACTACTTCGGGGACAAGCACGCCAAACCATTATTACAACCCTATCGACGGGGTCTATCGGCCATGGGCGCCTGGGATCGGGGCAAACTCCGCCTCGACGAACCGCTACCACCGGCAAGCGGGGCGGCGGCGGAAGAGCTGGAAAGCCCGCAGGCGAAACTGGAGGCCCTGGTGCATATCACGGAATTGGAAAGCGATGCGTTGCTGGATAAACTGCGCCTGGTAATCCTGACCGACAATATCCACGACGAGTACCTGCCCACCACGGAATACGACCGCCGGCCCCTGCTCAAGGTCGGCACCGTGCCCGTTTTTGAAGTGTTGCGCCGGCGCGCAGGTGCTTACTACGCCAGGAACCTTTGTCTATTGTCGGGATCATTGGTCATTATCCCCCAGCCGGTACTAATTCGGCTACGGGAAATCGCCTACGAGCAATTGCCCCTCGAAACGGTCATCACCTCCCGGCCCCTCTTCCCCGACTCCGAATACCTGGTACTGGACACGGCCACCGTAGCCAACAAGCACATCGTAGGCTGGATTAACCAATTGTTTGCCGAAGGGGGGATCCACGTGATCGTGGGCACCAAATCGTTACTCGGTGAGGGCTGGGACGCCCCCATCGTGAACAGCCTGATTCTGGCGAACCGGGTGGGCAGCTTCGTGCTCAGCAACCAAATGCGGGGGCGGGCTATCCGTACGGTCCGTGGCAACCCCGATAAGACGGCCAACATCTGGCACCCCGTAGTCGTGCATCCCGACGTCGACCGCGGCGGACCGGAGGTCGACCGGATGCGCCGGCGGTTCCGGGGATTCGCCGGGCCGCGGCTGGTCGGTAAGCCGGCAATACAGAATGGCCTGGAGCGCTACAACCTACAGTTCTCTAAAAACGGAGGCGGATCAGCCGCATCTGCCGTACCCGCCCTACCGGCCGCGGCGTCCTTCCGTACCACCGATGCGGAGTCTATGCTGGAACTTCGGGAACTCACCGAGGAACGGGCCACGAACCGGGACGATCTGGCCCGGCGCTGGAGCGAAGCCCTCGGGGCGGGAACCCAATTGGTCGAAACGATCCGCCCACCCGCTGAGCGGTACTACGAAAGGAAGGACCCCCTTACCCTGCACTACCGGGAGTCCGTCGATCGCCACATCGAGGAGCGCTACCGGATGGTGCTGCTGCAGATGAAGGTAGCGTGCCTCGTCGCCCTGGTCGGCGCCCTTGCGGGCAGCATGGTAGCCTTACCGCTACTACCCTGGATAGCCGCGGTGATTGGCGGAGTGGGGGCCCTGTACTACGTGCCGAGGCTGCTGCGCCTGCGGGAAGCGGCCCGCCCCCGACTGGAACGGAGCGACCGCAACCCGGTATTTGCCAACGAGGTGGACCTAAGTCCGCACCTCGGACATCCCCTGATATTTGTTCTACTGTTGCTGGTGAGCGTTGGCTGGCAACCTCCCCTGGTGTTTGTTGGTGTTTACTTCAGCTGGATGGTTGCGCAGACCGCTTTCCGCCCCGAACTGAAGCGGAACGAGGCGGCCCGTCGGCACACCCTCCTCGCGGATACCCGATCCCGGCTTTTTGCCTACGGACGCGCCCTGGCGGAGAGCCTGCACCGGGGCAGCCACTTCCACTCGGCCACTCCCGACCGCTTACGGCTCGAAGAGGAAGCCGGGGAGGAGATCGTATTCCTTTCCGAAGCCGAGCATCACGACGGGCAGCTTTTCGCCGGTGCGCTGGGTGAATTGATGTCACCGGTGGACAACCCACGCTACCTGCTCCGGATGAAGCTTCCGGACGACTGGACCAGAGGGGAATATTACCTCGGCGTCCCCGCCGCCCTGGGGAACCGGAAGGATGCCGATCGACTCGCCGAGTTGCTGAGCGGCGTCGTGGAACAGGAATTCGAGGCCATCTACACCCGCGAGCCGGCCGGAAGACTGCATCTGCTCACGGCCCGGCTACAGGCCAGCAGCAAGGTCGCTTCCGAAGGGGCGCGGCGCGAACAACGCTGGCGCTAGATGATCTGGATCGGACTCGCCCTCCTTATATTGGTCCTTTCGTCGGTGCGCTTCGTGCGTCGCGCCCGGCAGGAAGCCAACCGGCAACGAGTACTTACCTGGCCCCGGGCGGTGGCGGTGCTACCGGAAGGCGAAGACAGACTTGGCACCGCGGAAGCCAACCACCTTGGGGAAACCACCTTTTACAAGGCGGAGCTCGAAAGGTCCTATGTCTTTTACGCCCGGGGGGAAAAATATTCGGGTAAGCGATTGGCTCCGAAGCTCGACTTACTCAATGTCGACGAGGCGAAAGTCTTCCTGAAAGGGTTGTCCCAGTGCCGGAAATACGAGGTGTATTTCAATCCCGACCGCCCGGAAGAGAATTACCTGACCATTGGGAAGCCGATCCTGGGATACGGCAAACTGTGGTTGTTCTTGGTTTACGGCCTGCTGCTACCGGGAGTTTTGCTGTGGTTTGGTACTGAGGGCCCCGATACGCAGAAGCTGGTCGTGCTGTTCGTGGTCGCCGTGGTAGTGGTTCTGCTCTTATTGGTCGTCTACTTTCTCGCCCAGCCGGTCTTTGATCTCGGGAAATTGCTGCTTCCGGTGACCTCCACGGATCGGGTACGCAATGAAGGGAATACGACTACGGAAGACAAATTGCTTAATCGCCTGGAGGACCGGCCGCTGCGGCTGACTGATCCGGAAAAACTCCTGCAAAAGAAAAACCGCTCCCGTGATCCTCTTTGACGGCTTGTCGATGCTACTTTTTGTACTGAGTGTGCTGTACCTCGTTTGGATCTTCAGGCGGGAGAGCCGGCATCAGCGAACCCTCGGCTGGCCGCAGGCACCGGCCACGTTGGCGGAGGGGCCGGACCGACTGTGCACCGGCTACCGCGATGCCTTCCGTTATGTAAATTACTACCGGGCCGAACTCGAACAGCCGTACGTTTTCTACGCCAGAGGAGCGCGCTACACCGGCAATCGGCTGGCACCGGGGATGCGGTATATAACGGAGTCTGATGCCTCGCTTTTTCTACGGGAGTTAGGGCAAAGTCGTCGGTACAACGTGGTGTTCAACCCAGACAACCCTACGGACAATTATTTGACCGGGGGGACGGAAATCATGGGGTATTTAGAGCTATTCCTACTAGCTACAGTGGGGATAGTTTTGCCCTACATGATTTACGCAAGTCCCGCCTGGAGAGGAATACTGACCGGTGAAATGATGATTCTCTTATTGCTTTTCGTTCCCGTACTCGCCTTAATTTCCTATCACTCGGCCAAACCGCCCGTACAGCTTGCGCAACGGCTGAGCCCATGCCCTATCCTGCGCCCCGGCGCCCAAAATTCTGGAGACGAAGTGGCGTCCGGTACCGTTAACGACCAAGCCGGACCAACCACGCGAGGCCGACCGGCGTTTGAAAACCAAACATCGATCAGGCATGGGCGCAGACCTCCAAAGTAACACTTCCCTTTCCCCCGGTATCCAGGCAATGGTTCCGTTTTTGTACGCAGCCTGGTCGGACCGCCACTTGAGCGTGCACGAGATCGAATCGATCCGTGAGGAGGCCGCGGGTTTACCTTTTCTATCGCGGGAGGACAAGATTCTGCTGCTCGAATGGAGCGATCCGGCACGCCCCCCCGCCCGGGAGCGGTACCAGCAGTGGCTGAGCAGCGGTCGGGAGGCGGCGGGAGCCTTACCGACTGACCGCCCCGCCAGTCTGGCCGAGTTGGGTGCCTGGCTTGGTCTGGCCGCGGAAGAAGACGCCGATGGGCGCCGGGAATTCTGGGGCGAGCAACTGCCCGCCCTCACCCGGATCGAGCAAATGCTCTGGGGGATCGAGGAAGACACCTACCGGTCGCTCTTCCCCCTCTACGACGAACGGGAAAAACTGGCGGAAGCCATTACCGGGTCACGGATTGATCCCAAGGTGCTGCAGGCAATTTTGGAAGACGGGCATACCGACGTGATCGAACGCACCAAAGCCATTTTACTGCGGCCTTCCTTCGAGCGGCCTACCCTGCGCATCAAGGAGGATTACCGGGAACAAGTGCTGCGGTGGTGCAAAGAACTGGCGCAGGAGGGCATCGGCGCTTTGTCCTACCCGGAGGAATACGGCGGGCAGGACAGCATGTCGGACTACGCGGCGGCCTTCGAGACCATCGCTTACCACGACCTGAGCCTGGTGATCAAGTTCGGTGTACAGTTCGGGCTGTGGGGGGGTGCCGTGTACAACCTGGGCACGAAATACCACCACGATAAATACTTGCAGGCTACCGGCCAACTGGAACTGCCCGGCTGCTTCGCGATGACGGAGACCGGTCACGGGAGCAACGTACGGGGACTGGAAACCACGGCGGTGTACGATTCGGAAACCGAAGAGCTGATCGTCCACTCCCCGAGCGTCGCGGCGGGCAAGGAATACATCGGTAACGCGATGCACGCCCGCATGGCGGCCGTCTTCTGCCAACTGATCGTTGACGGAAAGAGCCATGGCGTCCACGCCGTTGTCGTACCGATACGCGACGAACAGGGATTGGTACTGCCCGGCATCCGGGTGGAGGACAACGGCTACAAAATGGGGCTGAACGGAGTGGATAACGGTCGCCTCTGGTTCGATCACGTGCGGGTGCCGGTAGCCAACCTGCTCAACAAATACGGGGGCATCAACGAAGCCGGTGAATACGAGAGCCCGATCGAGAGTCCGGGCCGCCGCTTCTTCACCATGCTGGGTACGTTGGTCGGCGGGCGGGTATTCGTGCCACGGGCGGGACTAAGCGCGGCAAAATCGGCGTTGGCTATTGCCGTGCGGTACGGCTTGCGGCGCCGGCAATTCCCGTCGGAGTCGATGCGGTCGGAAACGATCATCATGGACTATCCGAATCAGCAACGACGGTTGATCCCGCTGGTCGCCAAGGCTTACGCCATTCACTTCGGCCTGGACCACCTACTGGTCCGTTTCGTGAACCGCACCGAATCGGAGATGCGGGAAATCGAGGCGATGGCCGCGGGATTGAAATCCTACGCCACCTGGTTCACCACCGCCGCCATTCAGGAGTGCCGGGAAGCGACGGGCGGTAAGGGCTACCTGGCGGAGAACCGCATCGCCGACCTGAAGGCGGATACGGACATCTTCACCACCTTCGAGGGAGACAACACCGTGCTCATGCAGCTACTGGCCAAGAGCTTGCTGACGGAGTTCAAAAAGTCGTTCCAGGAGGACGGCAACTTTGCGGTACTGAAATTCATCGGCCGGCGGGTGGGCACCATCGTCACCGAGCAGAACCCCTATGTGGTGCGGCAGACGGACCGCGAGCACCTCGAGAGCCGGTCCTTCTATCAGTCCGCTTTCCACTTTCGTACCCGCCGCCTGGTGAGCACCCTGGCCCAGCGGCTGCGGGCGTACATCAAGGACGGGAAAAGCGCCTACGAAGCCGGCCTGCTCTGCCAGACCCACATGATCGCCGCGGCCGAAGCTTACGTGGAGCAACTGGTGCTGGACGAAAGCCTGGCACGGATAGACGATCTGCGCGGGGCCCGACCGGCGGCATCCGGAAACACATCGGATGTGTCCTCCAATGACAAGCCTTCGACGGAGGCCGTAGACCTACTCGAAAAGACGATCCTCCTCTACGCCGTACACACCATCGAGCACCACGCCGGCTGGTATATGGAGAGCGACTACATCAGCGGACAAAAGAGCAAGGCGATCCGTAAGTTGGTGGACGTGCTCTGTGCCGAGTTGCGTCCGGAGGCGGGGGTGCTGGTCGATGGCTTCGGGATTCCGGATGAGTTATTGGGGGCGCCGATCGCGCTTTAGGCGGGTAGTGGTCGCGCGAGTAGTCGTCGGACGACTACTCGTCCGACCAGTTCATTCCCCAGCGACCATCAGAAATTTAACCTGCGGTTTACCTACGGGGTGGATGGACGGTCTGACCTACTTTGGCCGGCGATGCTGGGTAGGGGCACGGAAAGACGATCTCCTGGGAGCAGTCCCCCCCCTACCACGTCAACGAACGGTGGTAGTCTTACCTTGGGGCTGAATCCCGCCTACCCTGCGGAAATTACCGTATGATCCAAAAATTCCTGGCGTTGGCAGTCTTCCTCTTCGTCACTGGCTGCCAGCCATCATCTAGCCCTATGCCCCACGCTGCTCCCCGTATCCATGCCTTCCGTTTGGCACCCGGCGAAGATCTGCGGGAGGAGATCCAGCGGTACGTCGAAGACCACCGGATCGAGGCGGGCTATATCGTTACCTGCGTGGGTAGCCTGACGGACTGGCAACTCCGGTTCGCGAACCAGCCCGACGGATCTACCGGTACGGGCCACTTCGAAATCGTCAGTCTGGTCGGAACGGTGAGTATGCACGGTAGCCATCTTCACCTCAGCGTATCCGACGGGGAGGGGAAAACGATCGGCGGCCACCTGCTCGAGGGGAATGTGGTGTACACCACCGCGGAGATCGTCATCGGCGAAAGCCTTGACCACCGGTTCATTCGTACGGAAGATCCGCAAACGGGATACCGGGAGTTGGAGGTAGAAACCCGCCGCTAGCTAGCGGGTCACCCGCAGACCGGTAACCATCGGTTTCCCCGCCCGCAACCTCACCCCAGCCGTTTCCAGTAGCCCCTGCTCCAGCGCTTCCAGCGAGGCGTCGGCCGGAAAAAGGACACTTACGCAACAGGCATCATCCTCGGCGTAAAAGCCTTCGGGGCGGTATGCGTTAAGTAATGCGGCTAACTCGCTCAGGGAAAGCTCCGAGGCCCCTACGCGGTTGTTTTCCACTTTCTTCCCGGTACCGGAAAGGCCCAGGTCCTCCGCGCTCCGTTTACCAATGGTGGGAGAAGCCTCCAGCAAGTAGCCGGGGGTAGTCGTGAACATGCCCGCTACGCGACCACCCACGAACTCCACCAGTGCCCGGATGGCCACTTTGGTAGCCTCTTCGGTGGATAAGTCGGGATAAGCGTAGTTGAAATCTATCCGCGGATCTTCCTCCAACCGGTAATCGACCGGTAAGGAAGTGAGCTCGCTTAGCACATGGCTGACCGTATAGCCCCGGAACTGCATCATATTGTCACCGGAAGCCGTCCCGTGGCTGAAGGGGGGCAGGGTGGTTTCCGTGATAACGGGCGTGGCGGGGTTGTCATCTGGCACCGCCGGGGAACTGCTCAGTAACAGGAGCAACGGAATGGATAGCAGTAGGTAAAGGGTGCGTAACATAGTTTGGGTTTTAGGCAACGCGTGGAAAACCCGCCCCAGCGGCTCGGAGCAATGCTTAAATATAAGCTAAACCTGCGAATACGTTACTTTTGCCGGTTTCTACCCCCTGGCATATTAATGTATATACATGTATAGGCAACCTTACGGCGATGCAGCCGTTGCATGTACAAACCAAGAAAGCTATGCTAGACCATCTACTATCCGAGTACCAACTCGGCAACATTACCCTGAAAAACCGCGTCGTTATGGCCCCCATGACCCGTTCCCGTGCCGAAGGCAACGTGCCGAACGACATGATGGTGACCTACTACGGGAACCGGGCGGGCGCGGGCCTGATTATTACCGAGGGTACCTCTCCCAGTTTCAACGGTCTGGGCTATCCAAGAATTCCCGGTAATTTTTCCGCCGCGCAAATGGAAGGCTGGAAGAAAGTCGTGGATGCCGTGCACGCGAACGGCGGCAAGATCTATATGCAGTTGATGCACTGCGGCCGGGTGAGTCACCCCGATAACCTGCCCGAAGGCGGACGGGTACTCGCGCCCAGCGCGGTGGAGATGACGGATACCCAGATGTACGTAGACGGTAAGGGCCTGCAGCCGATTCCCCTGGCACAGGAAATGACCCTGGACGATATTACGTTCGCGGTCAAGGAATACGCCAGCTCCGCTAAACTGGCCATCGACGCCGGCTTCGATGGCGTAGAACTTCACGCCGCTAACGGGTACCTGCTGGAACAATTCATCAATCCCCAGACCAACCTCCGAACCGACCAGTTCGGCGGATCGGTGGAAAACCGCCTGCGCTTCGTCCGCGACGTGACCGAAGCCACGGTGGCCGCCATCGGCGCCGACCGGGTGGGTATGCGCGTCAGCCCCTACGGCTTCTTCAACGAAATCGGTCCTTTCGATAGCGTCGACGAAACCTACGTCCGGCTCACCGAGATCCTGAACGAGATCGGCATCGTCTACCTGCACATGGTAGACCACGAGGCTATGGGTACCCCGCCCGTGCCGGAATCCATCAAGCATACGCTGCGCGACACCTTCAAGAACACCTTCATCCTTTCCGGTGGCTACGATGCCCACCGAGCCGAGAAGGATCTTGCCGCCGATAAGGGCGACCTCGTAGCCTTCGGCCGGCCGTTCATCGCTAACCCCGATCTCGTTGAGCGTTTCCAGGAAGGTGCCGAACTGAATATCCCCAACCAGGAAACCTTTTACACCCCCGGGCCGGAGGGGTATCTGACCTACCCCACCCTCGCGGAAAAGGTCTAGCCTCCCCTCGGGCAAACCGTAAATCAAAACCGCCGGACGCTGCCATTGCGTCCGGCGGTTTTTGCGTTTATCTGCCTGCCTTGAACTTCTTGATCCGTTTACCGAGATCGTAAACGGGCACCCGGTCGCCGATTTCCCGACGCAGGATACTGGCGCCGATCGCCGAGGCGTATCCATCACCGCAGTGCACGACTACCGGTCGGTCGCGGGGCACCTGTCCGGCGCGGCCCCGCAGTTCCCAGTAGGGAATATTAATCGCCCCGTAGAAGCGGGTGTCCTTCTCGGCTGCTTCCGGTGAGCGTACGTCGACGATGGTGTAATGCCCCACGTGGTTGGCTTTGAAGTCGTCGAGGTTCAGTGGCTTAGGCAGCACCGTGTCGTGGGCGTCCGACCATTTACTCGCTCCCTGCAGTTGCTCGTCGTAGCCGATCTTGGCGATGCTTTCCGCGATGCCGAAGGTTTTCTCCTCCTCGTCGATGATCACGTGGAATACCTCCCCCGGCTTAACCACCGACCCGAGCGCTAAGGCAAAGGGTCCGTCGGCCTGGATATTCAAGGCCCCGGGTTGGTGACCGGCGGTAAAGTCTGCGGCATGCCGCGTATCGATAACGAGCACTTCCTCGCCGTCGAGTAATAGGTTTTGCGGGGACGCAGGTGCCATATCTCCCGGCAACTTGAGGGCTTCCCCCCGGTGTTCTTCCGTCAACAGTTCCCGGAAGGGATAAAGCGCTTTGGCCCAGCTTTGGTAGCCGTTCGGGTTCTTCTCCAGGCAGCCCTGTACGTAGGCGGGTACGAAGGGATAATCCGCTAACACGTACCGTTCGAAGGCATTTTCGTCCTTCTGGTTGAGGACGGGACTTTCCTCCTTCGCCTCCGTGAGGTTAAACTGGGCGTGCCGACTCTCGGCCATTTTACTGAAGTGGGCCGCTTCTCCGAAACCGGCATAGATGTTAGCCTTCGGGGCAAAACCGCTGATGTGCTTCGTCAAGGATTCGTACATCTCCTTTACGTAGGTCTTTCGGCCGTGGAGCGGGTTTTTGTCTTCGGGGCGCGGCAGGGGGTAGCCCACGCCGTCGTAAAGCAGCGCGCCGCCGGTAAAGATGCCCTGCACCTTCCCGTCGCTATCCATGGCCAGCAGGCAGATACTGTCTGCCGTAAAGCCCGGCGTCGGCTGCGTCTGCAGGTGACTGCCATCACCGAAGGGGAACATGGTAGCGCGGCCGGCGTGGAGGTAATGCCCTTCCCCGTGAAAGCGGTAGGAACTGGCTCCGATAACCGTAGCCCGGGTTTTCTCGCGCAATTCCGCCCATCCGCTGGCGAAAGAGCCGGGGCGGTGGGTGAGGGCGATACCCACGAGTTTGAGTTGGTGTTCGTTGAGGTATGCTAAGTAGCGTTGGGCATTACGGCTGGGATCTACTACGATAGCTTCCTTTTGCTCAATGATGAGGTAGGAATACTGGTCGTTGATCTCGTCGTGGAAGCGCTGGATGGTCATGGAAATAGCTTTACTGTTGGTACTTCCCTAACCGTGCGTCGGGCCTACGATGTTTAGTAGCGCCGGGTGATCAGCGGGGAATGCGCTCCCGGGCCCCCGGGACGTTTGCGCAGCTCGTCCAGCCGGTCGCGGCAGCTATCGCAGCTAGAGAGGTGTTCGCTGATCTGTCGGTAAGCGCCGCGATCCTCATCCCGCGTCACCCCGTTCCAGTAGTCGAGGAGCTCCTCGTCGTCCGGGTGTCGGAAACTGCCCATGACTTCCCGTCCGATCCGGTAGATGATGGCCGCGGCTACGGCTGCGATGAGGTACGTTCCCATAGGCGGGAAAACGGTTAGCCCCCGGTAATTGTTGGAGGCCCCTTTCATCGCCGCGGAAGCCGGATTGGTAGAAATTCCTTCCCCGAACCCCTCCCTCCACCTTATTTTACGGCCCATGTCGACCGCCACCCGAGAATCCGCAGGCGCCCAGATCAGTCATTTTGCCGACCGCCTGGGCAGTACGCTCGTGCGCCGGCCTTTCTACCACGGGATCGGTTGGTTTGTTTTCTTCTGGATCCTGGTCATCCTGCAGATGCAAACCGGAGAAATCGGGTTGGGACTGGCGATCGTCAACGAACTCATCACCGTGCTGGTCTTCGCCATCGTGGTGTATACGAACCTGCTCTTCCTGTTCCCCACCTACCTTAAGACGGGTAAATACCTGGTGTACACGGCGGCGCTGATCGGTTTGTCGGTGCTCTTCACGCCCCTCGAACTGGTGATCAAATACTTTCTCTTCTCCTACCGGGAGACGATTCAAATCGACTTACTCAACAATATGGGCGCCTACTTCTTCGGAAATTTCCTCATTGGTGGCGTCAGCTCGATCGGTAAGATCATGACCGACTGGATCGCCGAAAACCGCAAAATGCAGCAGGCCGAGAACGAGACCATGCAGTCGGAACTGCGCTTCCTGAAATCGCAGATCAATCCGCACTTTCTGTTCAACACCCTAAACAGCCTTTACGCCCTGACCCTGAAAAAGTCCGATAAGGCTCCCGACATCGTTATCAAGCTCTCCGAGATGATGCGGTACATGCTCTACGAGTGCAACGAACCGATGGTACCCCTGCGCAAGGAGATCAATTATTTACGCAACTACCTCGATCTGGAACGGCTGCGGCAGCGCGAAGGCATCGACATCTCCCTGGAGGTAAAGGGCAACGTGGTCGACCAACAGATCGCGCCCCTGCTGCTAATTCCCTTCCTGGAAAACAGTTTCAAGCACGGCATCAACGCGGCCATCAAGGGCGGATTCGTCCACGCCACCCTCCACGTTGAACCCAAGTCAATCCACTTCGCCCTCGAAAACACCAAGGGCAATGTCCTTCCCCGCCCCCCCGACGCCGCCCGCCCCAGCGGTGGCATCGGCCTGGTCAACGTGCGGCGCAGGCTGGAACTCCTCTATCCCAATTGCCACCAGCTCGAGATCCGGGAATCCCCCAGCACCTATGCCATCCACCTGAACTTACAGCTATAGAAGCCTGCTTGCCCCGGCCGACGGCCCACCCTAGATCCGAAGATCCTTAATTTTATTCCATCCCCTAGCAAATCAACAACTATGATCAACGCCATCATCGTCGACGACGAACCCCTAGCACAAGACATTCTGGAAACCTACCTGGAGAAGATCCCCGAAATCGAACTCATCGCGAAGTGCGACAACGCCTTCGAAGCGAACGAAATCCTGAAAAAGGAAGACGTGGACCTGATGTTTCTCGACATCAATATGCCGCAGCTGACCGGTACGGATTTCCTGCGCAGCCTGTCGGACCCGCCGGTCACCATCTTCACGACCGCCTACCCGAACTACGCCCTGGATGGCTTCGAGCTTAACGCCCTGGACTACCTGGTCAAACCCATCAGTACCGACCGCTTCCTCCAGGCCTGCAACCGGGCCGTCAAGCAAGCCGAGCTGAAGCAAAAAGCCAAGGCCCTACCGGTACAGGATGGCGGCCCCGGCTACTTTTTCGTCAAGGCCGACAAGAAGCTCGTCCGCGTCAACCTCGAGGAGATCGTCTACATCGAAGGCCTCAAGGACTACGTCATCATCCGCCTGCCCAACGACCGGGTCATCACCCTCCAAACCATGAAGAGCCTCGAAGACAAGCTCCCCACCGGCGACTTCCAGCGCATCCACCGCAGCTATATCGTCAACCTCAACCGCATCGAGGCCCTGCAGGGGAATATGGTCGAGGTTATGGAAAAGGGAAAGGTTACTACCCTACCCGTGGGCAAAAGCTACCGGGAGACGTTGGCTGACCGGATTGAGAAGCTGAAGCTGTAGGGTTTAGTCTTTTAGTTCATTAGTCTTTTAGTCGGCCCGCACTTACCGGCGAAGCCGACTAAAAGACTATAAGACTAAAAGACTAAAAGACTAAAGAACTAACGTACTACCCCGGAAGCGAAGCCGGCGACTACTTAACTACCGTACTTCAACCCGGCCTCCAGCCGAATTTCCTCCAAACTCAGGCGCATACATACACTCCACCCGCCCCAGACCATTGCTGAAACTGCCGGCGTAGGTCGTGAAGAGGTCGTACTCGAGGGTGAAGGTGCCCTTCGGCAGGTCGCTGATGAAGAAGTTGGTGGCCAGGTCGCCCGGGGAGAAGTAGTAGCCCAGTCCGTTTTGGTAGGTATAGCTGGAAAGTACTTCCACGGGCTCGAAGGTGGCGGCGCGGCGGTCCTTAACGTGAACGAAGTCCATGTCCCGGTCGCTCGTGACGGTGAGGCGTACAGTAACGCGATCGCCCGGCTGCAGGCTAGCGGCTTCGGTGAGGGGTTCCAGGCGATCGCCGGTACGCAGAAATAACTCCCGTTGCAGGGTCAGGGGGCCGTTGTTGCTTTCCGTTACCTGATCCGCCACCTCGGTGTACTGCCAGTAGATGCCACCCCACACCAAGTCATTGCCGGTATTGCTGAGGCGGACGCGCGCCAGATCGCGGCTGACTTCCGAAGCGGGCAAGCGTAAGGTAAAGGCTCCGGTGGCTGCTTCCGGCTTTTCCTGCAGATCGGCCACCCGCTTGCTCCATTCGCGGGAGGCTTCGGGCCAGCGGACTTTCAACGGTACGGTAGGCTGATCGACGGAGAAGCTACCTTCGGCGTTCAGCAGGGCGTAGACGGCCGCCGCGGTCGCTTTGGTCGTCGGCCAGGCGTTGGTCCGCTTGTTGGTCAACAGCCAGAGCCGCATATCTTCGAGTTCCGCGGGGCGGGGATCGATGGTACGGAACGCCTCCAGGATGCGGGTATGGGTCTCGATGGGCAGATTGTTCCAGCGGAAACCCCGCTCGTACTTCCAGTACATCCCGAACTCGTCGGACCGGATCGCCCGTTCGCGCAGGCTCGTGAGGATCGCCGTGCCCAGGTCCCTGTCCGCCGCCGCGGCGATGAGGGCGATCAGGGCTTGCTCGTACAATCCGTAATCGGTCCAGGTAGCGAAGGCCCGGTCGCGGAAGAAACGGAGTGCTTCGGTATCCGATGCTCCGGTTGAGGCAAACTGGCCCCGGGCATAGAGATAGTGCAGCTGCAGCGGGCTCGGGCGGTAGTTTTCGCGAAGCTGCACGGAATCCTGGGTTCGATCGAAAAGCCGCCCGTAGGCTTCCTGCATTTGTGCGTCGAGGTACGCCATCGCGGCCTCGGCGATCCGGTCTACGGTGGGTTCCTGCTCGGCACCGATGACCCCTAGTGCTCGCATTCGCCCGAAGGTCTCCAGCACGTACTGGGTCATGTAGGGATTGGACGGACCACCCGGGAACCAGCTATAGGAGCCATCGGATTCCTGGCGGGCGGCCAGCTTGGCGAGGGATTCCTTTTGCTCCTTGGCCAATCGCTTTAGTTGGAAGAGATCGGCAATGCGGGCGCGCTGTTCGCTTTCGGATTGGGCTTCCCGGACCCAGGGGGTCTCGGTAATCAGGGCGGCCTTTAGGTCCTGGTTCTGCTCGAGCTCGCTGAGTAGGGCGCTGCTGTCGGCCTGCCACTTCCGGAAGACTTCTTCCAGTACGGGCTTGGTCGATACCGTGACGTACGCCAGCTGGTTGGCGAAGTAGCGGTTGGCGAGCTGCTCGGTGCAGTCGTAGGGATATTCCATCAGGTAGGGCAATGCCTTCAGGGCCAGCCAGGCGGGATTGGTGGTCGCCTCGAAGGTGTAGCCGACGTGCTCGAGGGTCTGGCTGTCGTAGTCGGCCAGCAGGGGCAGCTCGACGGTCTTGTTGTCGCCGCGACGCAGGTAGAAGGGTACCCGGGCGGTGATCAGCGTCCGGTCGCTCAGGACGGGAATGACGTTCTCCTCGCCGTCACTGAAGCGCTCACTGCGGGCGATGATGCGGTACCCGACCGGACCGTCCAGGGCCTTTCCTTCCGGCACGTAGAGAGCAAAGCGGGCGGTAGCGGAACCCTGGGCGGTGAGCTTCACCGATTGACGTATTGGCCGTTCTTCCTGCGCTCCGGCGCCCGAAAATTCGCTCAGCGGAATCACCTTTCCCGTTTGCGGGTCAAAGAGTTCCAGTTCGACGGTGGCGTCCATGGCCGTATCCGTGGTGTTGGAAACGCGGGCGGTGAGCTCGATGCGGTCGCCCTCCCGCAGGAAGCGCGGTACGTTGGGCAGCACCATCAGTTCCTTCTGGGTAATGATTTCCCGCTCGGAGATGACGTAGCGCAGCGCCTTATCGTGGCTGAAGAGGCGGAATTTCCAGGCGGTGAGCGCCTCGGGGCTGGTGAAGCTGATGCGGAGGGCACCATCCTCCCCGGCGGTCAGTTCGGGGAGCCAGAAGGCGGTTTCCTGGAGGTTGGTGCGGATGTTTACCGGCTCACCTCCCTGCGCGTCTTCCGCTTCGGCGGTCGGGGGTGGGGGTGGTGAGGCGGATTGCGGGGCAGCCATACCGGATACGGCCGCCTCGTCCAGCGATTCTGCTTCAAAGCGTTGCACGGCATTCGAGCGCATTTCCACCCCCATTACTTTTCCCCGCAATTGTAACGTCAGGTCGCGTCCGAAGGGCAACTGCAGTTCGGGGAGATCGGGAATGGTGTCGGTCACCGGGTCGACCGGCGTACCGTACGCCCGCCCGTAGGCACTGCCGAAACTCCCTCCTTCCGTCAGCGACGGTCCGCCGTAGAACTGGGGGTAGGGCGAGAAGGCCCAGCCCTGTCCGCTGTAGAGTTGGTCCAGACTGGCGTCGTACATCGTAGCCAAAGCGGCCGCGGCGGCGGGCTCCCCGTCCGGGCTGCGGAGTTCGATGGTCCACTGCTCGGGCTCGCCGGGGCGCAGTCGGTCGCGGAAAGTAGTATAGGTGACTTCCAGCTTCTTGTCGTCCCAGGGCAGTTCGAGCTGCCGGCGCTCGGTGAAGGAACGATTGAAGCGGACAAAGGCGAACTCGAAAGTCAGGCCGCCGCGGTCCGCTTCGGTGGGAGTATACGTGAAGCGGAGACTGCCATCGGAGGCAGTGCGGCCAAACGTAACACCCCGGCGGCTCTGCCACTGACTCAGTACGAGCGGTAGCTCCACGGCGGAAAGAAGGCGGAAGGTCAGTTCTTCCCCTACCCGCACGGAGTCCTCGAGCCGATCCAGTTGGTACAGCATTCCGGCGGGTAAGCTGGCTTCGTCCGCGTCGTACACGCTGAAGGTAGCCGGTTGCCCGGTGGTGCCGTCGGGGTAGCTCCATTCGATGCGGTAGTGGCCGACGGGAAAGGTGGCGGCGAAGCGCAGGAGCTCCTGCTCCCCGACAATCGTGACGTTTTCCTCGAAGACCGCATCTCCGGCAACCGGCCATTCGGTGAGCTCCGGGACCGGAGCGTATGCCAAGTAGGGAAAGTTGCGTTCGAAGGCGCTTCGATTGATAACGGGCCGGTCGGGCATCTGCCAGGGCCGTTCGAGGAGGGCGGCGTTGGGTTTGGTGACGGGCACCACGCGTACGTTGATCTCCACGGCTTCCTCGCCATCGCTTACCAGGTTCAGCGTCAGGCTGTCGCCCCGGTCTACGGTTTCCCGCTCGGGGGTGACCGCCACCGCCGGCCGCTCCCCGCGCAGGGCGATGGAGGTCGTGGCTTCGTGGGTCTCCCCGGTGGGGTCGGTCACGTCAGCCTCGACAACGAAGCGGTAACGGCCGTAACCGGGGGCTCGGAGATTTTCCGGCAGGGTAAAGGGAACCGAAAAGGTGCCGTCTTCGGCGGTTTGGGTGGTGCCGCTGGTGAGCAATTCGCGCTCGTTGCCCCCACCGTTGCCGCGGAAGTAGGAATAAAACCAGCGTACTTCCTCCAGGTAGACGCGGTAGCTGACCTGAGACTCGCTCACCGGCGGACCGGCGTAGGTAAGGGCGGTGCCCGTTACCGTCACCTCCTCACCGGCGGGGGCGCTATCGGGACCGTCGAGGGTGACTTCGAAGCGGGGGCGTTTGTATTCCTCGACCCGGAAGCCCGCGCTGCCGTTGTCGGTCTGTAAGGTGAACTCCCCGGTAAGGCCACCTTCCGGCAGCTCGAAATCCAGGCTGAAGCGCCCGAAGGCATCGGCAGTCGCTTCCTGGCTGCTGACGACCTGGTAGTTGGCGTCGCGAAGGGTCACCGTCACCCGATCGTTGGGGAGGATCGCGGGCATGCCATCGGGATCCTGGCGGTAGCGCAAGCCGTAGAGGTGCACCGTCTGGCCCGGGCGGTAGATCGGGCGGTCGGTGAGCAGCGTGGTGTAGTCGGTACTCCGCCCTTCGCCTTCGTTGCGGCTGTAGGCATACTGGTTCGTTACGAGGCGGTCCTTCGTTCCCGGTCGGGTAAGGATCAGTTGGTAATTGACGTAACGGTCGCCACCGGGCAACTCGAAGGTGCCGTTCCGGTCGGTCCGCCGCGTACCGGCCGCCTGATAATTGCCCCGGCGGTTCTCACGGCGGAGGGTGACTTCCACGTCGGTCAGGGCCGCGCCGGTCGTCCGGTTGGTCACCTGCATGAAGTCGCCGTCCTCCCCGTTGATCTTCATGGCGGCGATATCCGTCACCTGGAAATCGACCGCGCTGAAGGTGACGTTCTCGGCCGCGAGGTCTTCTTCACTGGCCACCACCAGCCGGTAGGCGCCCGCCGGCAGGGGGTCCAGGTCCAGCTCGGTGCGGTGGGCGCTGTAGTCGTCGTTTGCGGACAGCCGCTGACTCCCACGGGCCACGACCTGTAACGAAGCCAGTTCCTCCCGCATCCGGTCGGTGCGGTAGCTGGGCTGTTGGCCGTCCGCCGCATCGATGGCGTAGACGCGGTAATAGACCCGCTCCAGGTTGCGGTAGCCGAGCCCGACCAGCAGGTGTTGGCGAAGTGGGTAAAAGGCGTGGGTTTCGGCGTCGAGGCTACGTTGGGTGATGTTTGCCCGTAGCTGGGCGGCGGCGGCGCGGGCGACGGGATCGTCCTCCCCTACCCGGTCCAGCAACGCCAGCGCACGCACCCGGGGCCGCTCGCCGAGGGCCTCGTTATCGCCGTTGAGCACCCGGGCCATTTCGACCAGGATGCGGTCGCGGGTGGCCACGCCGGTGTAGCTATCGTACATCCGTTCGAGGGCGGTGAGATAGGTAGTGTCGGCGACGCCGAGTTGGCGTACGAATTCCATCCGCTGCAGATCGGCGTGGAGGAGGGCCGGTCCGCCGGCATCTAAATGATAGGCGATCCACTGTTGGTAGACCAGCAGCTTGCGGGGGGTGCCCTTGCGCAGGTCGTAGTTAAGGGTCAGGTCGATGGACGCGAAGGCTTCGGCCGGTACGAGTAGGGATTCCGGATTTACGGGCCGGTCGTCCGTAAGGGAGCCCAACGAACTGCCGAGCACGTTCATGGCCCGGTCGATAATCAGGTCGTAGAGGGTGGGGAGCTCGGCCGTACGCCCTTCTCCACCTTCGATCAGGCCAGGGATTTCTTCCAGCGGGGTGCGGTTGTCGTGGGTGAGCTCGAGGGCTCGATAGATATTTCGCTGGCTGAGGAAGCGCAGTTCGTCCATACCGTAATCGGCCAGCGGCAGGCTGTCCGGTACCGGCGCTTCACCAACGGTGGTCAGCTCGCTGAGCCGGTAACCGTTCTCCTCGGCGTAGCGGTGGTAGTATTCGCCAAGCAGCAGATGGGCCAGGGCGGTATAGGTTTCCAGGTCGGGGTATGCCCGGGTAGCCTGGCGTAGCAGGTCGACGGCGGCTTGTACCCCGTCTTCCTCGAGTTGCCGTACGAACCCGGCCCGGTAGGCCAGCAGCCGGGCCATATGATCCTGCTGGCCCGCATCCCGCGCTTCGGTGAAGCCCGCTTCGGCCGCGGTGAGGGCACTGCGGTACTGGCCGGGCTGGCTCAGCGAATCGATTGTGGCGTAGGCATCCGGAAAATTCTGGGCCATAAGGGTACCCGCAAAAAAAGCGATAAAAACGATGATTAGGTGGCGCATAGAGTAAAGCTTGGTTGGCATAACACCCCATTGATGCCGGTGTTAACCGGACTACACATCGGATTCCTGTTAAGAATCTGTGAAAGGATCCCGGCTCCCGCGCTCCGCCGCCCTACTTAACGATGCGCACCGAAGTACGGGTACCGGCGGAGGTAAGGACCACGGTGTACGTACCCGACGGCCAGGCAGAACTGTCCAGCGGCCGCAGTGGGCCCGGGGCCAGAGTGGTGTTCATCACTTTGCGGCCATCCGCCGTAAACACTTCCGCCCACACGGTCTTACCGTGTAATTCGGGGGGAGCGGTAAGGACCACCCGGTTACCCACCGGATCCGGCGCTACCGTCCACGGGGCCGTGGTGTACCGATTGTCCGTCACGGAAGTGCTCAGGGCCTGACCGGCGGGATGGATGAAAAACTCACTGAAGGACGGCACGGCAATCTCGAGGTACCCGCCGGCTCCGTATGCGCCTACCCCCCGAAACGCCACCGGTTCGCCGCCACCGGGGAAGGTGCCGGAACACGCCGAGGAGGCCATTTTAGTGATTGCCAGTGTATTGGCCGCGGAAATGACGCCGGTGTCGAGTACGCTGCGGATGTCTTCCTCGGTGAGGTGGAGGCGAACGGCCACCGAATCTTCCGGTTGGTTTTCGGGTACGATGGTGATGTTGCGGTTAAGGTATACGGCTCCCGTTTCGTCCACCTCCCGGGCAGGACCGTCGTAGTCGTAAAAACTCACGGTGACCGCCCCCAGGGCCTGGGTGTTCTCGATGCTGGCTACGATTCCCGAGGCAACGCTTACGTCGACGAACTCCCCGGCAGCGCCCGAACCGTCGAAGACAACTGGGGTAGCCTCGGTATATCCCTCCCCCTCCGCGATCCGGCGATCGAGCTCGGTCGCGCAGATGGTAAATTCGGCGTAGGTTCCCTTCCCCGGGGTAAAGATGCGCAGCCAGGTACTGTCTTCCCCCACCCCAAAAAACAGCTCGATTTCCGGATTATCCGAGGTGAGCTGTTCG
The DNA here is from genome assembly GCF_002934605.1 of Neolewinella xylanilytica. Classification (GTDB taxonomy): domain Bacteria; phylum Bacteroidota; class Bacteroidia; order Chitinophagales; family Saprospiraceae; genus Neolewinella; species Neolewinella xylanilytica. The sequence goes on along the minus strand of NZ_PTJC01000005.1, from coordinate 1,479,376 downwards.
TTACAGGTATTGGCCCCGACCGGGCCGCCGATTTCCTGCACGACGATCCCGTTGCCGGTGCCACCGGTTTGGCGTACGGTAACGGAGTTGAATCCTCCCGTGAATTTGAATTTGTACCAGACGTTGTCGTCGGCCAAGCCAACGCAGGTATCGGTTGCTACGGAGGCGGTAGCTAGCTGGGTAGAGCCGGTGATCGACTCGCATTCCTCCACTGCTCATTTCCCGTTTTGATCCTACCTTGGTCGGGTAGCAACGTTAAGGCGTCGGGTTCGTCCTGCCCCGTCCGTTACCTGTAGTAAACCATTCCGTTCCGCGCGGGCTTAACTTGTGCGCCCTGTCGACCATTGCCCGAAGCCGCTAATGCGGCGGCGACACTGAAGTACTCCCCTCATGCACCACTTCCTGCTCCGCCGAAGGGCTAGCCTCGACCCCGCCCGTTTTCAGGGGTGGGGGCGCCGGCGTGCCTTTTTCGAAGGCTGGTACTTCAAGGTGGTCATCCCGGCGGAGGAATTCGCCTTCGCCTTCATTCCCGGTATCAGCTACGATGCGGAGGGGCGGGGGCACAGCTTCCTGCAGGTACTTGACGGCACGCGGGCCACTACGGCTTACCACACCTACACGGTGCACGATTTCCGCCCCGCGGCCGATCGCTTTAGCGTGCAGGTGGGGCCGCACCATTTTGCCACCGACCGGCTCTGCATCGACTTGCCCGATCTCCAGCTCGACCTTACCCTCACCGATCTGCATCCCTGGCCGGCCCGCACCCTCGCCCCCGGTGTGATGGGCTGGTATGGTTTCGTGCCCGGCATGCAGTGCTACCACGGACTGGTGAGCCTGCACCACCGGCTAACCGGCACCATCCGGCACGACGGCCGGTCAGTAGATTTGACCACCGGCGTGGGATATACCGAAAAAGACTGGGGAAGCGGGTTCCCCGATGCCTGGATATGGGGCCAGAGCAATCACCTGTCCGGTACCGCTGCGCCGGCCAGCCTGATGTTCAGCGTAGCCAGTATCCCCTGGCTGGGCTCGAGCTTCCGCGGTTTTCTGTGCACCTTCCTCCTCGAGGGGGAGCTGCACACCTTCACGACCTGGACGAAGGCCCGGGAGAAGGTCACCCTAACGGAAGGGGCCCGGAAGGTCACCCTCGAATTCTCCGATCGCCGGCACCACCTGACCATAGTGGGCCACCCCGCTCCGGGGGGTAACCTGGCCAGTCCTATCGGCGGCGCCATGACCGGCAAGATCAACGAAAGCCTGCGGGCGGAACTGGAAGTAAGCCTGTTACGCGACGGCCGGGAGGTCTACCGGGGGCTCGCCGCGTGGGCGGGGCTGGAGGTGAGCGAGAACGCGGCCGCTACCCTGTGTGAATGAAGAATAGTCGCTTCCGGTAATCCGTTACCTTCGGGATAAACGCACCGTCTATGAATCCCCTACTTCCCGTTCGTCGCCTTATGGCAACCGACCTGATCACCGTCGCGCCCACCACCCCGCTGGGAGAAGCGAGCGCCCTCTTCGGCCAGCACCAGATTCACCACTTGCTGGTGGTGGAGGGGGGCCGGCTGGTCGGTCTGCTGAGCACCTCGGATTACCTGCGCTTGCTCGACAAGTCGTCCACCGCTACCACCGTGGCCGACCTAATGTCCAGCAAGCTCGTCAAACTGGAGCCGGACGATACCGTGCGGACCGCCGCTAATCTGTTTCGGATGAACCGCTTTCATGCCTTGCCGGTGATGGGCAAGTCGGGGGAAGCAATTGGAATCGTCACTACCCACGATTTGGTGCGCCTACTGGACGACGAAGAGATCGAACTAAAAGACTATAGAACCAGGTAGCTCCACGTCCGCTAGGTAAAATAAAGCACTTCCGCTTCCGGAAACCTGGCCTCGATTTCCTTTCCGAACCACTCCTTAAGCTCCGTCATCTGCTCTTTGGGGTATACGAATTTGTGGCTCCTGAACTTGTTCCGCTTTTTGCTGCGACGCGCCTCGTCGAAGTCCAGCGGGGTCTTGGGGTACCATTCCAGCAGGATGTCCTTCGAGCCGGGGGTAAAGCGATGGGTGATCAGTTCGAAGGTGAGGTCTACCTCGAAGTCCAGGGCCTCCCGCAGCCGCTGCAGCATGTCGGCGTACCCTTCCCGCCAGTTTTCGAAGGGCATGAGGGGTGCCAGCACGGCCCCTACCCGATACCCCGCTCTCGCGAGGCGCCGCATCGCGTGCAGGCGGGCTTCCAGATCGGCGGTACCGGCCTCGATGCGGCGGGTGACCCACTCGGCGTTGAGGCTGATGCGGCAACGCGTTTGCCCGTTATGCTCCAGATCGAGCAGCGGATCCACGGCATCGTACTTCGTCACCCAGCGTAGCCGCGCTTCGGGCTGCCCCCCGAACCACTCGATGGCCCGGCTGATCGACCCGGTCAGGTGCTCGATGCCCAGGGGATCGGTGTAGCAACTGGCCTCGAAGGTGGTCAACGTCCGGTTGGGATCGATGAAGCTGGCGTTGTTTTCCAGGATGGCGTCCAGGTTGGCGTAGGCCCGGGTGACTGGCGCGCCCGGCAGGCTACCGGCCAGGTAGCAGTACTGGCAGTGAGCGGGGCAGCCCTTCGCCAGGTGAAATTGCCAGTCGGCCGAGGGTGGAATCGGGGTAAGCCGCAGCGCACTAGGCGGGGCATTGACAATGGCGAGGGTATTCTTGGCTTTGCGGTAGGTTTCGGCCGTCGTACTTCCGCCGAGCTTCGGTAGGCGGTTGGCCTTCATCACTTCGTAGCCGATCCCGAGGGCGTCCAGGCGTTCGACGATGCGGCGGCCGTGCTCCTCCCGGTAGGCGTCCGCCGTAACGTAAACGTGCTTCGGCTTCCAGAGGCGGGCGGGTTTTCCGGGCGAGCGGGGCGCGGGTGCAAAGGTGGTTACCGGGGGGGCGGCGGACTGGGAGATACCCTCGGCATTCTCCGGTTCGCGCCCGCTGATGTGGGGTGCTTTACTTAGGGGGCGTGCCATAAGGGGCGTTTCTTTGGCTAACCGGCCCGGCGGGAAAAGTGTTCCCAACAAGGTCTACCCTACCCCGCTCAGTCTACCATCGCCTGGTACACCAGGATGCGAAATTTACGCAACACCTCCGCGTACTGCGGAATGGGATGGACGTTGAAGTAGACCAGCATGATCAGGTCACGGGCCGGGTCGATGGTGTATTCGGAGCAGTACATGCCGCCCCATTTGTAGGCGCCGGGACTAGCCAGGTCACCGTAATGGCTTTGGTCGGTGATGATCATAAACCCGAGTCCGAATTTGTCGCGGCGGTCCCAGACCTCCAGATCGCCAATGTGGTTGCGGGTCATGAAGGCCACCGTCGTCGGGCTGAGGATACGGACGCCGTGCAGTTGTCCGCCGTTGAGCAACATCTGGCAGAAGCGGGCGTAGTCATCGATGGTGCCCACGCTACCGGCACCGGCGGAGAAGTAAGTTTGGGCTCCGGCAACGGGGAAAAGGCGGAAGGTATCGTTGGCGTGTGGCTCCAGCGCTCCGGCGCCCTCCGGCTTCGAATACAGACTGACCAGGCGATCGGCCTTCGCCTGCGGCAGGTAGAAGTAGCTGTCCTGCATACCCAGGGGCCCGAAGACTTCCTGTTGCATATAGTCGTCCAGCGCTTGTCCGGAGAGGATTTCCACCAGCCGGCCGATCACGTCGGTGCTCAGTCCGTACACGAACTCGGTGCCGGGCTGGGCGAGGAGGGGCCGGCGGGCGATCCGGTCGACCACTTCCTCGGTCGTTTCCTCCTCGAGACTGGCAAAGAGGGGTACCGGATAGTGTTGGTCGAGGTCGCCGGGCAGCTCGTACCCCAGGCCGCTGGTGTGGGTCAGCAGGTGGCGAATGGTGATGGGCCGCTCGGCGGGGACGGTCCGCCACTCCCCCGTGGCGCTGTCGCGGCCGTCGATCACCCGCACGTCGGCGAAGGCGGGAATATAGCGGGCGATGGGATCCTCCAGCAGGAACTTCCCCCGTTCGTAGAGCTTCATGAGGCCAACGGTCACCAGCGCCTTGGTCTGGCTGGCGATGCGGTAGATGTCATCCGGACGGGCCGGGCGGCGGGTGTCCAGGTCGGCCAGCCCGATAGTGGAGCGGAGTACGACTTCGCCGCGGTGGGCGACGTAGGCCTGGGCGTTCGGCACGATGCCGCGGTCCACCAGGTCCTGGAGAAAGCTATCTACCCGTGCCAGCCGGTCGGCGTCGAAGTGAAGGGCACCTGGGTCGGACTGGGCCGGGCTAACGAGCGGCAGAAAGAGGCAAAGTAAATAGTAGAAGGGACGCATACAGGTGGCTTATGAAGACCACAAGATACCCGCGGGGAGCGTCGGCTAATTCTTGCGCAAGCGCAGTTTAGCCCGTTCCAGAGTTTCGATCTGCTCCTGGATCTGGCGCTGCTTTTCCTCCTGGGCGACGACGTTCTCGGCGATCTCGGCCTCGAGCTTGGCGATACGTTCCCGGGCGTCTTCGATGTCATCCTCGGCCTTGCGCTTGTCGCGCTGCAGGTCTTCAAGATCATCTTCGAGGTCGGAGAGAAGGTCCTCTTCGGTGTCGACGTCCTCTTGCATGGCGTCGCGGCTGACTACGTCCGCGAAATCCGTGAGCATTTTCTCGGCGGCCACGTAGTCGGTGGGATCCAGATCGGGCCCTACGTACCCTTTCGGGGTGGCGATCCAGACGTAGAGCTGGCTGCCTTCTCCCGCTTCCCGGACAATGCTGTACATATCGAGTTTTTTGCCCTCGTTGATCCCGGGAATGGTGAAGTTGAGCGAGGAGAGCTCCCCGGTACGCACGTTACGGGTACTGCGGGTCTTAACGTCGTAGGTGTCCTTGAGCCAGTCCTCCCAGAGGTCCTCGACGTCGTCTTCGTCGGTCGTCGGCAAGCGCAAAACCAGGGCCGGCTCGGTGCCCTGGCTCATGGTCATGTCCTGCGAGCTCACCTGCCCGGTGAGGGAAACGGGGAGCGTTACGGCGCAAAGAAAAAGGGGGATGAATAAGCGTATAGCGTGCATAGTGTCTGATGTCGGTTTGCCGGATTGAGACGCGGATTCGGGAAAAAGTCACGGGGCCCGGGGCCGGACTGCCCAGCGCAATTGTGGTGTTATGCTGTAACTACTGGTCTTCCATAAGGTTCCTGCCCGTGGCTTGTACCTTTGCACGATGACCGCCCCCGAAATCCTGTCTCACCTAGTCTCCTTTCCCGTGCTGGGTGGGCAAAGCAACCTTTCTATTCTGCACTGGATCGAAGCCTACCTCACCTCCCACGGGGTGGCGTACCAGCTCGTGCCAAACGAAACGGGCGATAAGGCCGCCCTCCACTGCCGGATCGGCCCCGCGGCCGACGGCGGCATCATCCTCAGCGGCCACATGGACGTGGTGCCCACCGAGGGCCAGCCGTGGGAGACGGGCCCTTACGAGCTGGTCCGAAAAGGCGATAAGTACTACGCCCGCGGCAGTTGCGATATGAAGGGGTTCCTGGCTTGCTGCCTGGCCGCCGTACCGATGTTCCAACGCGCCGAACTCAAGTGCCCCGTCTACTTCGCCTTCAGCTACGACGAAGAGATCGGATGCCGGGCGGGGGACATCGTAGCCGAAGCCATCCGCGACCACTACGAAGAAACGCCGGCGGGGGCCATCATCGGCGAGCCGACCATGTTGCAGCCGATGGTGGGCCAGAAGGGGATCATGGTGTACACTACCGTAGTTCACGGCAGCCAGGGCCACAGCAGCCGTATCCGGGAGGAGGTGGACGCCGTACACGAGGCCGCCCGGTTGATCCTATGGCTGGAAGAAAAGATGGAATCGCTGATCGCCGCCGGCCACGTGGACGACCGGTTCCATCCGAACCATACCAGCATTCACGTGGGTAAGATCGCCGGAGGATCGGCCTTCAACATCATCGCCAACGAATGTCGCTTCGACTGGGACTACCGCAATATTCCACTCGACGACGCGGCCGACATTTTCACCGATTTCGAAACCTATTGCCACGAGCGGGAACGCATTTGCCGCAAGATCTTCCCGGATTTCCGGATCGAGCACCTTCCGCTCCACCCGCCCGTGCCTCCGCTGGATACCGCTGAATCGGCCGGCATCGTAGATCTCGTCAAACGCATCAGTGGCAACGATCGAACCGGTACGGTCGCCTACGCCGCCGAGGCCGGGCAGTTTTCTAACGCGGGCTTCGCTAGCGTCCTTTGTGGTCCGGGGGATATCGCGCAGGCACACCGGGCGAATGAGTTCGTCGCGGTTGAGCAGTTGGAGGGGTGTGAGCGGATGTTGGAGGGGTTGGTTAGTCTTTTAGTTCGTTAGTCTTTTAGTCTTTTAGTCGGCTTCGCCGGGTAGTCGGTCGTTGGTCTCGTCGGCAAGGATCGCCTTTCAACAGCCTTGGACTTAGACAACCCATGATAGATGGCAACGTATAGGTTGGCCGTCTTGACATGCCGAAAACCAGCTACAAAGCCCCCCATTAATTCGCTCCTGTGTTGGGTAAAGGCCTGCTCGGCCAGCGGTCGTCGTGAGGAGTGTTAGCCTACTTCCGTTTAGCCTTGGAGGTGCTGGCGGTTTTAGGTCTTCGCGTCAGTTTGCTGGACATTTCTAATTATCCGTTTTTGGGCCCCGGGCTAAGTAGCTTGGGCCCCTCCCCCAGCTACCGCAGGAGGGGGAGGAAGCCGGGTCCGCAATTATGTCCAGCGGGCTGCCTTGGAATGACTTGGGGTTTTGGCTGTGGTGTTCCGCGGTCTGCATTTCGGAGTTGGCATCTACCGGATTTGCGGCACGAGGGGATCTGGCCCTTATTCTGCCGGAAGGTTCGTGTTGTGCCGCGAGCGGGTATCGCCTAAATGAGGGAGATAGGTACTGTAAGCGGACTGGCCTGGGGTCAGTTGGGGACGGCGGTCGTCACCTGCTGGCTATCCGTATCGTTCGACAAAGGCCTGCTTTTGTGCTTGATAATCGGGGTGCGCTTTGGCCTCTTCCCATTTGGCTTTGAAGATGCGGGCGGATTCGGCTTTAACGGGATCCTCGGGGCCGCGCTCGTGCTGCGCTCTCCCGTGGGCGCCGCTCTGTCCCTTTTTGTCTTCCGGTACGGGGCCGCGATATTTCTTCCCGCCGGGGTAGTTGGCGTAGCGTCGCGAGCGGGTGTAACCCATCTGGAGAAATTTGCGGGCCATGTCCGCGCCCACGAAGTCATTGGCGGCCAGGTAGTCGATAAAGCGGGTGAAAATCTTGTCGGACGATTCCCGGGCAGTGGCGGGATCCTTGAAGCGCCAGTGGGGGAGGATTTCCGACTTATAGGGTTCGACGAGCAGTACACCCTGTTCGCCGCGACCAATTGCGTAGAGGTCGGGCCGCTTGCGCAGATCGAGGTTCGCGTAGTCCAGGGAATAGTCGAATTTTCGCATATTTTCGTCCTTTCTGCCCCTTACTGGTCAAGGACCGACGGTAACATTCTCTTTGCACCAATTTGCCGCCTCGGGCGTTAGTAGGGTACTATGAATAAGCCGGGCCGGGTTGCCGGATGTTCACCCGGTCGACACAATCGACACGCGATGCACTATTCCTTATTGCCCCTGTTATTGCTGCTCTGTACGACACTTTCCGCGCAGGATGACGTGGCGATATATCTGACCAATCCTTCCTTCGAAGACATTCCCCGCGTAAGCGAGCCTCCCCGCGGCTGGACGGATTGCGGTTTTCCGGGAGAATCCGCCGTGGACGTGCAGCCGGAGCCCCACCGCGAATTCGACGTTTTCAAAACCGCCTTCCACCAGAATACCTACCTCGGCATGGTCGTCCGCGACAACGATACCTACGAAAGGGTAAGCCAGCAGATGAGCAACCCCATGGTGGCCGGCCAGTGCTACGAATTGCGGGTTCACCTGGCCAAATCCGACGTGTACCGGTCGCAGAGCCGGCTCACGGATGCCCAGGTGAACTACGATACACCCGCCAAATTGCAGATCCGGGGCGGATTCGGCAACTGCGACCTGGGCGCCATTATCGGTAAGAGCCCCCTCATCGATAACGTCGACTGGCAGGAGTACACCTTTAAACTGGAGCCCGAGGAGGATTATACCCACATCGTGCTGGAAGCATACTACAATACGCCCATTCTGTTTCCCTACAATGGAAACGTACTGGTCGATAACATTCAGCCCCTTACCCCCGTAGCCTGCGACCTTACCGACGAAGCCCCTACCCCCGAGATAATCACGGGAACGCAACCGGAGAAAACCACCGAACCATCACTGACGCGCGCCGCCCGAAAGCCTTCTAGTCGGCCTTCCGCGGCACCGTCAAAACCGGCCGGCCCCACCGTGAAGCTCGGTCAAACCGAAGGTCAGCTTCGCGTGGGCCAGGTTTTCGCCATCGAAGACATCAAGTTCAAGGCCAACAGCGCCGAGCTGGAACGGGAAAGCGAGGAAGCCCTCGCCGAGATCGCCAATTTCCTGCGGGCCAACGCCGATGTTGTCGTTGAAATCGGCGGGCACGCCAGCTACCGGGCCGGCCCCGTCTTCGCCGAACGCATCAGCGAGGCCCGGGCGGTCACGGTGATCGAGTACCTGAGCGACCTGAACGTGGGGGGCACACGCATGACCCCCCGCGGTTACGGCCGCAACCGACCGGTGTGTATCGAGGATACGCCGGAATGCAACGAGCGCAACCAGCGCGTCGAGGTGAAGATCGTCCGGATGCGGGAAAGCCGGTAGCGGTACGCCCGGTTACGACTATTCCCCCCACGAGCCGCGATCCAGGCTACGGAAATTAATGGCCTCGGCCAGGTGGGCCGGACTAATGTCCGCCTCCCCCTCCAGATCGGCCACGGTACGGGCCACCTTCAGAATGCGATCGTAGGCCCTCGCGCTGAGTTGTAATTTTTCCATGGCCGTCTGTAGCAGTTTGCCGCCCGCGGTTCCGGGCCGACAGTGTTCCCGTACCAACCGGCTCGGCATCTGGGCGTTGCAGTACACGCCCCGGTGGTCGGCGAACCGCTGCTCCTGAATACTCCGGGCGGCCTGTACGCGCCGAGCGATGGCTTCGCTCTTTTCCGTTGGACGGGTCGGCCTGGAGGTCAGCTCCTTGAGGGGGACGGGGGTCACCTCCACGTGTAGGTCGATCCGGTCCAGCAGCGGCCCACTGATGCGGTTCAGGTACCGTTTGACTACGCCGGGGCCGCAGTTGCATTCCTTGTCGGGGTGGTTGAAGTACCCACAGGGGCAGGGATTCATACTGGCAATCAGCATGAAACTGGAGGGAAATTCAACCGTGATCCGGGCCCGGCTGATGACGATGCGCCGTTCCTCCATGGGCTGCCGCATGACTTCCAGCGCGCTTCGTTTGAATTCGGGTAATTCGTCGAGGAACAGCACGCCATTGTGCGACAAGCTAATTTCGCCCGGGCAGGGAAAGCTCCCTCCACCCACCAGTGCTACGTCGCTAATGGTATGGTGCGGGGCCCGAAACGGCCGGTTGGTGATCAACGCGGCCTGCTTCGGGAGGATCCCGGCAACCGAATGGATTTTCGTGGTTTCGAGTGCTTCCCGCAAACTGATGGGCGGCAGGATGGTCGGCAACCGGCGGGCCAACATGGTCTTCCCCGCGCCGGGCGGACCGACCAGGATGACGTTGTGCCCCCCGGCGGCGGCAATGGTGAGGGCCCGCTTGATATTCTCCTGGCCGCGAACGTCGCTGAAGTCGACGTCGAAGGACATCCGATCGCGGAAAAACTCCGCCCGGGTATCTACCTGGGTTGGCTCCAGTGGCTGCTGACCGGAAATGAATTCCGCCGCTTCCCGCAAGGTGGTCACGCCGTAGACCTCGATACCGTCGACGATAGCCGCCTCCCGGGCATTTTCCTGGGGCAGCAGCATGCCTTTGTAGCCGAGCTGGCGGGCCTTGATGGCGATGGGCAGGGCACCCTTGATGGGCCGTACCTGACCGCCCAGCGAGAGCTCCCCCATCATCAGGTAGTCGGTAACATTGGCGGTGGTGATCTGGGAAGTAGCCCGCAGGTAGGCCACCGCGATGGGCAGGTCGTAAGCCGCTCCTTCTTTGCGTACGTCCGCCGGGGCGAGGTTGATCACGGTACGCAGCCGAAGATTTCGGTAGCCACTGTTACGCAGGGCCGTTTCCACCCGGTAACTACCCTCCCGTATCGCGTTGTCGGGCAAGCCGATCACGTTGTACCAGGGCTTGTTTTCCGGTACGGGGCCTCCGGCGTTCACCTCCACGATAATCGACTGTGCATCCACTCCCTGGACCGCACTTGCAAAAGTTTTAATCAGCATGCGCTACGTGTTGCAGCGCCTACCATCCGGCTACAATTATAACACAAATTTTATCGTTAATTATAAATAACCCACAATTTATTTAATTTCGTGCATGGGGAAGCCGTTAACGGAACGCTTCATTCAGCAGTCCGTGGCTGAGAAGTTGAACAAGGAATATTACCGCCGTCGCACCGCTTACGTCAGCACCGAAGCCTACACCAACCTGAAGCGGGCCGATGTGCTGTTGGCCTTCATGCGCGCGCCTAAACGCCCGTACGTAGTGGTCGTGGAAGCCAAGAGCCGGTCGACGATACGGCAGCTGCGACTGCGTAAACCGCAGGGTGGCGGCGCGGGCCGGTTGCTCCGGCTGCTGGTAACGGTAACGCTGGCGGCAGGTATCGCCTACGCGGGCTACCGGCGTCAGCTGGACGGCCCCTACCTGTTGGCGCTCTTTGCCGGAGCCGGGGCTCTGCTGTTTTGGGCGATCGGGCGGGTAAGCGTCCGACTGCTGCGCGCCGTACCCGCTATCCGTCAGTTAGCCCAATATCCGGCCAACGAAAGCTGGCTCGCGATGGGAAAGCAGACGTTTCCGGATGCCGGCAGCCTTACCGTGTTGCGCAAACAATGCCGGAAAAACGGCGTAGGACTGATCCTGGTTGACGACCGGGGCCGGCTCACCTTTCCGGAAATACCGCGGCCCCGCCATACCTTTAATGATTACCTGAGCCGCTACGGCCGCAGGTCCGAAATACTGGCCACCATCGATCATCATCCCAATTACGGTCCTACCCCACCCGAACGCCGGCAGAACCGGCGGCGATTGCTCTACTTCCTGGTGTTGCTGGTCATCACCGCCGGCCTCATCCTGCTCGTCTACGAAGGGGAGCCTGGTAAAACGACCGAGCCGGCACCCCCTCCCGCCGCCTCCACGCCGGAAGGGGTCGATATCGACGGAGAGACTGCCGACTTCGATCGTGTTTCGGACCGTGACCCCGTTGCTCCCGCGCCCGCCGCACTTGACATTTGCCCCCCGGTTCACCCGAACCGGCCCACCTTCGTGGTCGTGGACGGTGAGTTTACTCCCGATGAGGTGCAGGTCCGGCTCACCCAATTGCTGGCCGCCGGCCTGCGCGGTCACGACGTCCTACCCGCCGCCTGCCTGGAACGGGGTGACCCGGAAGCCTCCGTCATTACTACGGGCGAGGACTTTGCCTCCCCCGAACTGGCGGATGCGGCGGCCTTGCGCTACCGTAGCCTCCTGGAATCGCTCGGCGTGCCGGTGGAAAACAGCGAAGTACGGCAACTAACGGGTCAGTAATAGATTATTAATTTCCAAATATGCAGGGGGTAATAATATTTACTCCGCCGATGCGGTTCTAGGAACGCATTATTGATTTTTTAATCTACCTGATCCTGCGGCACGCCTAGTGTGTCTGACTTTCAGCGCTTTTGGTAACTCAAGGGTGTCATTTGACGCACTTGACTATCCGTAATGATCTCCTTTACTGCTGCTCCCGGCCCTCGAACGTACCTCGTTCGGGTAGCCTACGTCATGCCAAACGCCAAAACCCACGCATTCATGAAACGCCCGTTTTGCCTCTTCGTCCTTTGGTGGTACACCATTACGCTTTCCGCCAACAACATCTTCGTGGATAACCTGGCCGTCTATGACAATCTCGGCGATCCCGGGTTCGCTACGGTAAAATTCGACCTCCGGTGGGAAAATTCCTGGCGGGTCACTACCGCTCCCGGCAACTACGATGCGGCCTGGGTTTTCGCCAAATACCGGGTGGGAGGAGGCGAGTGGCGGCACGTTCGTTTCTCCGCCGCGACGGCTATCCCCAGCGGTGCCAGCGTGGACGTATTCGACGACGTAGGTGTCATGGTGTACGCCTCCGGGGAGATGACCGGACCGGCCGACTATCCCGGAATCGAACTGGGGTGGGACCTTGGCGTAGATGCCATCGCGTGGAGTACGGACATAGAGATCAGGGTATTTGCCATCGAAATGACCTACGTTCCCGCCGGCGCCTTTTACCTGGGCACCGGCCTGACAAACGGCAGCGAGGTAGATGAATTCTACCAAGCCAACAACGGCAAACCCTACCACGTCAGGAACGCGGGTGAAATCATCGTGAGCAGCAAAGGCAACCGGTTATGGTACACGGATGTGGGGAATCGCGGGGCGGATTTCGGCGGCCCGATACCGGCGGACTACCCCAACGGCTACGATGCCTTCTACCTGATGAAGTACGAAACCTCCCAGCAGCAGTGGGTCGACTTCTTTAATACGCTCTCGCCGGCCCATCGCCTGCTTCACGACGTGACTGCCGCTGATGGCAAGGATTCGGACACCGAACACTTCCACAACGGCGTGGTGTACGATCCGGCCTCAGGCGCCGACGCCTACACGACCCTGCCCGAAACCGCGGCCGGTTACACCTCCATGCTGGATATGATGGCCTACTTCGACTGGTCGGGCCTGCGGCCGCTTACGGAACTGGAGTTCGAAAAGGCCGCCCGCGGGCCCCTCTATCCGATGGGGGATGAATTCGCCTGGGGCAATCCCAACGTAGCGAACGCGCGCTACGCCATCCTGAACTTCGGTTTGCCAAATGAGAAGGTGGCCGCTTATACACTAACCAAGCTCGGGGTTAACGGCAATGCAACGTACCTGGATACCAACCCCTCCGACCGGGCAGAAAAGGGTCCGCTCCGCTGCGGGGTGTACGCCGGCAGTGTGTCCGAGATTTCCGCTTCCGACCGCGTGTCGGCCGGTGCGGGCTACTACGGCAACATGGAACTTTCCGGCAACCAGTGGGAAGGGGTCGTCACCATCGTGGACGACACCGGCCGCGCCTTCACGAATACCCACGGCGACGGTAGCCTCAGCGCGGATGGTTTTGCTAACGTACCAACCTGGCCGACGGACGTTGACGGGGTCGGCATCCGGGGCGGACGTAGTGACAACGCCCAGGGCCTCATGCGCATATCCGATCGCTCCTACTCCAAAGTCGTCACCTCGAACAATGCCTCCCGGTACTACTGGCTACAGTGGCGCGGCGTCCGTGGCCTGTAACCTTATAGCCTAAAGCAACCCTCCCATGCAACGTATTCCCCGTCTTTTCCCATTTTTACGGGTTCCTTTCCTTATGGCCGGCCTTTGTGCTTCTTTCCTGCTGTCAGCGCAGTACCGCGGCGGCGGCGGTGACGGGGCCATCGTAGCCAGCGCATCGAGCGCCGTTGCTCCCCTGGACCTCCTGGATTTCTCGGCCCGGCCGGAAGGCGCCTTCGTCCGGCTGAATTGGCGAACCGCCAACGAACGGCAAACCAGGCAGTTCACCGTGGAGCGATCGCCCGATGGACGCTCGTTCACCCCCATTGGGACGGTAGCAGCGGCCGGTAACTCAGTGGACCGTGAACTGCACTATACCTTCCGTGACTCCCGGTCGCCCGAAGCCAAATCATACTACCGCTTGCTGATGGAAGATACCGACGGCCGTTTTCGGTATTCGGACGTGGTTACGGTACAGCTTTCGGCAACCTCCGCCACGGTGGACATTTACCCCAATCCGAACGCGGGCAGCAGCCTCCACCTGGCGTTGCCCGGTGCATATGCCGGCCAGGGATTCAATGTGGAAATAATCGATGCTACGGGAAGGCAACTGCTATTCCGCCAAACGATCCATCCGGAAGCCGGCCCCGCCCGGATCGACTTTCCCAATCGGTTAGCCGCCGGTAGTTACCTGGTCCGCGTCCACTCCGCCCGCCAGATCCTGCCGGCCCGCATACTCATCGTTACCGAGTAGCCGTTTTTAGCGTGCAACGGCGGTTGACGCTGTCTTATGCACCGCCCGACCCTCCGAGTGCCAAAGGATACCCGTCGGCTGTAATCCAGAAGAACAACCGGGAAGTACAACGACAGCCATCTCACCGCAGGCGCTGGGATTTCAGCTAGCGGACTTCCACTACCAACTCGATCTCGCAGGCCATATTCCGGGGCAAGGAGCCCATCCCAACGGCCGCACGGGCGTGTTTCCCCCGCTCGCCGAAGACTTCCACCATCAGGTCGCTGAAGCCATTGATCACTTCCGGGTGCTGGGTGAAATCGCCGGTGGCGTTCACCATGCCGGTCACCTTGACGATCCGTACGACCCGGTTCAGGTCGCCCAATTCCTGCCGCAGGACGCCGAGCTGGGTGATGCCGACGAGCCGTGCGGCGGCGTAGCCTTCCTCGACGCTCAGGTCCGCCCCCACTTTTCCGGTCACGTAACCGGCCTCCGTTTGCGGCCCCTTCCCCGCCAGGAAAAGCAGGTTGCCGGCGCGTACGGCGTTTACGTAATTAGCGATCGGTGCGGAGGGGGCGGGCGGATCGATGTCCAGTTCCCGGAGCCGTTCCTCTACGTCGTAGTCGTAGAGTGCAACTTCGGCCTGGGCGTTTCGTTGCGCCGGAGCGCAGGTGCACAGGCTAATGCCAAGGAGAAAATAGATCGTCGTTCGAAGCATGGTACAACTTACGTCGCCCAGTCGTAATCTCCCCCCCTATCTAAGTCCGGCGTACCTACCGACGACCGAATCGCTAATAGGATAGTGTAAAAAAGGAACTAAGATTGGGAAAAAAGTGATTTCACCGATCTTCTCCCCAACTATCGGGGGTGCTTCTTGTTAGCGCTCATTGCCATTTCGAACGGCTTCTGCCGTGTGCCCCATACCCCCCATCGCCTGTCGGTTTTCGCTTTCTTCCGAACGGGCGTACTCCATAGCCTATGAAAACTGTATTTCTGTTCTCCATCCTTGTTTGGCTGGGTCTCTCGATCGGTTCCTGCGCCGAGGGCTCGGAACCGCAGGCGGCCGGCGCGACCGAAGCGGCCCGGGTTTCGGTGACCACCGTCCCGACGCGGACCGTAGTCGCTTACAACAGCTATCCCGCCCGCATTACCGGCGTCGTCACCAGCGAGGTACGTGCCAAGATTCCCGGTTACATCACCGACGTGCTCGTTGACGAAGGCGACCACGTCCGCAAGGGCCAGTTGCTCTTCCGGCTGGAAACCCAGGCCCTAAACCAGGAGGAAGCCGCCGCCAAAGCCAACGTCAACGCCGCCCAGGTGGAGGTGAGTAAGTTGGAGCCACTGGTAGCGAAGAACATCATCAGCGAGGTACAACTCGAAACCGCCCGGGCCCGCCTTCAGCAGGCCCAGAGCGGGTTGGACGGCGTAGCCGCCAATATTAACTACGGCCGCATCACCAGCCCGATCGACGGCTTCCTGGGCCGCATCGGCCTGCGCACCGGCGCCCTGGTAAGCCCCAGCGGTACGGAGCCCCTGACCACCGTTTCCGACATCAGCCGGGTATACGCCTACTTCTCCGTTACGGAGCGGCAATACCTCGATTTCATGCAGGCCGCCGAGGGAGAAACGATCGAGGAAAAGATCAAGGACCTACCGAAGGTGCAACTGGAACTCAGCAACGGCACCCTGTACGAGCAGGAGGGCCGCGTGGAAGCCGTCATCTCCCGCGTGAATGCACAGACCGGCACCATCCAGGTGCGCGCCGTCTTCGACAACCCCGCCCGACTGCTCAACGACGGCAACAGCGGTACCATCCGCATTCCCCAAACCTATACGGACGCCATAGTGGTCCCCCAGACGGCCACCTTCGACCAGCAGGGTACGACCTACGTATTACGCGTCCAACCCGACAGCACCACCCTGGCCGCGCCCCTGGAAATTTTGACGCAGGTAGACAACCTCTACGTGGTGGCCTCGGGCCTGAGCGCCGGCGACCGGATCGTTGCCACCGGCGTCAACAAACTGCGGGGAGGCGCCCGCATTCAGCCCGTTCCGGTAGCTTTTGATACGATCGCCCAGCCTTTACCTACCGTTTTCCGCTAGGCGGACTTTCAACCCCCAGCCATGTTAGAAACCTTCATCAACCGTCCGGTACTGTCGACGGTGATCTCCATCATTATCGTGATCCTCGGATTACTGGGGCTCAGCCAGTTGCCGATCACCCAGTATCCCGACATCGCTCCGCCGACCATCACGGTCAGTGCCAGCTACCCCGGAGCCAGCGCCGAAACCATTCTGGAAAGCGTCATCATCCCCCTGGAAGAGCAGATCAACGGGGTGGAGGGCATGACCTACCTCACCTCCACCGCCACCAATAGCGGAACGGCCTCGATCACCGTCTTTTTCGACCAGAATGTGGACCAGGACATCGCCGCCGTCAACGTGCAGAACCGGGTCTCTCGGGCCAATCCCCTGCTGCCCCAGGCGGTTGTCCAGACCGGCGTCACGGTAACGAAGCAGCAATCCAGTGCGCTGATGTTCATCTCCTTCCTGAGTCGGAACCCGGATTACGACGACATCTTCCTTAACAACTACCTCAAGATTAACGTCATTCCCGAGATCCAGCGGATCGACGGCGTGGGGGACGTCAACGTTTTCGGATCGCGGGACTACGCCATGCGCATCTGGTTACAACCCGATAAGCTGGCGGCCTACAACCTCATCCCGAGCGACGTCACCGCCGCCCTGCAGGAACAGAGCCTGGAGGCCGCCGCGGGGGCCCTGGGTGACAACAATGGCGAAGCCTTCAGCTACACCATCAAGTACAGCGGCCGCTTTAAGACCGAGGAGGAGTACCGCGATATCATCATCAAGGCGCTGGGCGAAGGGGAATACCTGCGGCTCGGCGACGTGGCCGAGATCGAGCTCGGTGCCCAATCCTACGTGGGTACGTCCAGCGTGAGCGGCAATCCGGCCGTGAACATGGGCGTCTACCAGATCAAGGGGTCCAACGCCCGCGACATCATCACCGAAATCGAAGCGCGGCTGGCGGAGCTCACGCCGAACTTCCCGGAAGGTATCGAGGTCAACATTCCCTACAACACGAATAACTTCCTGAACGCCTCCATCGAGAAAGTGGTCCACACCCTGATCGAGGCCTTCATCCTGGTTTTCATCGTGGTGTTCATCTTCCTGCAGGACTTCCGCTCCACGCTGATCCCGGCCATCGCGGTACCGGTGTCGATCATCGGCACTTTCTTCTTCCTGAACCTCTTCGGCTACTCCATTAACCTCCTCACCCTGTTCGCCCTCGTGCTGGCAATCGGTATCGTGGTCGACGACGCCATCGTGGTGGTCGAGGCCGTCCACGCCAAAATCGACGAGGGGGAAAACGATCCGAAGCGGGCGACGCTGGACGCCATGCACGAAATCTCCGGGGCGATCATCTCGATCACGCTGGTCATGGCGGCGGTGTTCATCCCGGTCACCTTCGTGCAGGGGCCGACGGGCGTCTTTTACCAGCAATTCGGGGTCACGCTGATCGTCGCCATCATCATTTCGGCGGTGAACGCCCTGACGCTGAGCCCGGCCTTATGCGCCCTATTTCTCAAGGGCCACGAGGAGGGACAGGGGCGGAACCGCTTCTTCCGTGCTTTCAACCGGGGCTTCGACGCCACGGTCCGGCGCTACGGCCGATCCGTCGGTTTCCTGTACCGCCACGGGTGGTTGACCGTGCTTATCCTGTTGCTCGCCGTGGCGGGTATCTGGTGGACGTCCGGCCAGGTCAGGACCGGATTCGTACCGGACGAGGACCGCGGCATCGTATTCGCGAACATCGAGCTACCCGCCGGGTCTTCGATCGACCGGACCCACGCGGTGAATATGGAACTGGCCGACAAGCTGGGCCGAATTCCGGGGGTGGAGCTGGCCTCCATCGTCGAAGGGCGAAGCTTTTTGGGCGGGGCGGGCAGCAACTTCGGTCTCGGCTTCATCCGGCTAGCGGACTGGGACGAGCGGGAAGCGGATTCCCTGTCCATGGAAAGCATCACCGCCCGCATGTTCGCCGCGGCGGCTACCATCCCCGAGGCGAGTATCGTGTTCTTCGCGCCGCCCAGCGTACCCGGCTTCGGCGCCGCGGCGGGGGCGGAGGTGAATTTGCTGGATCGTTCCGGCGGCAGCTTCAGCGAGCTGGACGCGGTGAACCAGGACTTCATGGCCCGCCTCACGGAGCGGCCGGAGATTCTGTACGCCCAGTCGTCCTTCAATACGTCCTACCCCCAGTACGAGCTCAAGCTCAACGCACCACTGGCCAAGGAAATGGGGGTACCGATCAGCAGCATCTTCTCCACCCTGCAGGGATACATCGGCAGCCTGTTCGCGGCGGATTTCTCCCGCTTCGGCAAGCAGTACCGGGTGTACATCCAGTCGCTGCCGGAAGACCGGGCCGAGGTATCCGACCTGGGTAACATGTTCGTCCGTACGGGCAACGGGGAAATGGCTCCCATCACCCAGTTCGTAAGTCTGGAGCGGGCGTACGGCCCCCAGTTCGTTTCCCGCTTCAACCTGTTCAATGCCGCCAAGGTGACGGCCGCTCCGAACCCCGGCTACAGTTCCGGCGACGTGATCGCCGCCGTACAGGAGGTGGCCGCTACCCTGCCCGCCGACTATTCCACCGACTTTTCCGGCCTGACCCGGGAGGAAGTCAACGCCGGTAGTCAGACCACGGTGATCTTCCTGCTGTCGATCGTCTTTGTCTACTTCCTGCTGGCCGCACAGTACGAGAGCTACCTGATTCCCTTCTCGGTGCTCTTGTCCCTCCCGCTCGGCGTGTTGGGGGCCTACGGTACCACCCAGCTGATGGGACTGGAGAACAACATTTACTTCCAGATCGCGCTCATCATGCTGCTCGGTTTGCTGGCTAAGAACGCGATCCTGATCGTGGAATTCGCCCTGCAGCGCCGCCGCCACGGGGAGTCGATCATCGACGCCGCCATCCAGGGGGCGGAGTCGCGGTTGCGCCCCATCCTGATGACGTCCTTCGCCTTCATCCTGGGCCTGATGCCGCTCGTACTGGCCAGCGGCGTCGGGGCGGCCGGTAACCGATCCATCGGTACGGGCGCCGTCGGAGGACTGCTGGTGGGCACTATTCTCGGGGTATTCTTCATCCCGGTGCTATTCGTTTTCTTCCAGTGGATCCAGGAAAAAATCAGCGGTCCGCCCACTCCGCCCGTACCGGCCCCCGCACCTGCGCCGCCGGCGCCCGCTATTGTACATCCTCAAGACCAGTAGGACCATGACCAATTCCCGCAATCCGACCTACCTGCTCCTGTTGAGTATTCCCCTGTTCCTGGCATCCTGCTACTCGGCGCGGGAATACGTGCGCCCCGAGGAGGAGATCGTGACCGCCCGCTACTTCCGCTCGGACAGCCTGAGCCAGGACAGTGCCTCCCTGGCCCTCGTTTCCTGGAAGGAACTTTTCACCGATCCTTACCTTCAGGATTACATCGAGGAAGGGCTCGAGAATAACATCGACATCCGGATCGCTATCCAGCAAATTCGCATTACCGAGACCTACCTGCAGCAGGCGCGGTTGCTGAACCGGCCTACGGTGGACGGCACCCTGCAGTACAGCCGGTCCGAGCTATCGAAAAACAGCCAGTTCGGCGCTCAATTCAGCACCCTGAACCAGTACCAGCTGAGCGGAACGGTCGCCTGGGAAGCCGACGTCTGGGACCGGATCAGCAGCACCCAGCGGGCCCAGCGGGCGCTTTACCTACAATCCGTGGCGGCCCACACCGCGGTGAAGAGCCGGCTGATTGCCAACATCGCCTCGACGTATTTCGATTTGCTGTCGCTGGACGAACAGCGGCGGATCACGGAGCAGACCATCGTGAACCGCCAGAACAGCCTCGAAACGACCCGGGCCCTCAAGGAGGCGGGGAACGTCACGGAGGTAGGTGTCAAGCAAACCGAGGCGCAGATCTTCACGGCCCGTGCCATCCTGATCGATATCAATAACAACATTCATCTGCTGGAAAACGCGCTGTCGTTGTTACTCGGCAGTGATCTGCGGGATTTTCCCCGATCTACTCTGGCGGAGCAGCGAACGACCTCCAAACTGACCACGGGGGTGCCGGCTCAGTTGCTCGCGAACCGGCCGGACGTCATCGCGGCGGAGTACGGGTTGATCAACGCCTTCGAACTGGTGAACGTAGCCCGGGCCGATTTCTATCCCTCGCTTACGCTCTCGGCAACGGTAGGACTGCAGAGTCTTACGCTCGGCAAGTTCCTGGATCCGAGTTCGTTCTTTGCCACCCTGGTCGGGGGAGCCGTCCGCCCCTTGATTGACGGCAGGCGTATCCGTACGCAGTATGCGGTGTCGGAACTGCAGCGGGAGCAGGCGACGCTGGACTTTCGGTCAACCGTACTGACGGCCGCGCGGGAAGTGTCGGATGCCCTCTACACCTACGCGGCCGCCTGTGAGAAAATCGAGGTTAAGGAGCAGGAGCTCGCGGCTTACGACCTGGCAACGGAGTATTCGGAAGAACTACTGGTCAACGGCTACGCGAACTACCTGGAAGTTCTCCGGGCACGGGAAAACACCCTGAATACCAGTCTGGACCTAGTCAACGCGCGAAATACCCGCCTACAGTCGGTGGTCAATCTCTACGAGGCCCTCGGGGGGGGATGGCAGTAAGCCTACTTCAGGGCCTGAGCGCCGGCGGTGGCAACCACGTGGTCGTCCTCGACCGTGCTGCCGGAAACGCCGATGGCGCCGATCACCTCGTCGCCGTGCTTCAGCACCACGCCACCGGGAAAGGTGATGAGTCCACCGTTGCTCAGCTCGATCTGGTAGAGGCTTTCGCCGGGCTGTACGAGGGGGCTGAGGGATTTGGTGTCCATCATGAACCAGGCGGCGGTGCGGGCTTTCTTGATGGCGATATCGACCGAGCCGATCCAGGCGCCGTCCATGCGGGCGAAGGCGACGAGGTTGCTGCCGGAATCCACTACGCAGATGTCCATTTTAGTGTTGATCTCCGCGGCCTTCTTTTTGGCGGCGGCTAGAATGGTTTCGGCTTGTGCGAGAGTAACGTTCATGAAATTGCTTTCCGGCTTAAACCGGAAAGCGGGGGGATGTTTACGGACCGGTACGGTGGTTACTCCGTATCCCAGAACAGGGGCGTGAGCATCGTCACGTCCGGCACGTTCTCGGCGTTGCGGTTCGTCTCGGTATCCGGATAAATGACCCGGAGCGGAAAGGAATTCAGGGCGGCACCGGTGGGGAGCTCGAAATCTTCGTAGGCGTAATCGTAGCGCCGGGCATCGACCCAGGTTTCCGGGCTAAGGAACAGGGCGACGTACTTTTCGCGGAAGAGGTCGTCGAGGGTTACGGCGTCGGTGTCGTACGCTTCGTTGAGGTAGGCTACGGCGGCGGACGAATCGACACCAATTTCTAGCATGCTGGCGGTAACCCCCTCCCGGAAAGCGGTATTAGCCCGGTTCTGGTCGCTAGCGGCCAAAGCGGCTTCGGCCTCGATGAATTTGAGTTCGGCGTAGGTGATGATGTCGAGGGGGGCGTTTTCGGAGGAGAAGTAGCCTTCGGTGACGAGATAGGACTCGGAGGTGGCGGTTCCCGTACCGGCGCGCCCTTCGCCGTTGGGGGTACCGACGTATTCGCCGTCTTCATTTTCGTTGGTGAGCAGCGGCAGGCGCGGATCGACCGTGGCGTATGTCGTGCCGTTGACCGCATCGATGAACTGTTCGGATAGCCAGCCACCGAGCACGAGACCGGCGTTGCTGATGGCGACCTGCGCCCAGGGGTTCCGGATCGCAAAACGGGTGACGGCGGCGTCCTCTTCGTAGCTATCGAAACCGTTTTCCGCAGCGCTGAGGACCGCGGTGGGGTCATACGCACCGGTTTCACTCAGGTGATTGAGGTAGCGCGCCCGCAGGGAATAGGCGGCCTTCGTCCACAGATCCAGGTTACCATTGTAGACAAAATCGCTTCCGGCACCGATTTCGGGCGTATCCGCCGCGGCCGGCATCAGGGCGATCGCCTCTTCCAGGAGGGTGAAGATGGAGGCATAGAGTTCTTCGGCCGTGTCGTAGGTAGGCCGTAGCTCCTCACCCGTGAAGGCGTTGGAGTACGGCGCGCTTCCCCAGTTATCGACGATGAGCCCCAGATTTACCGCCATAAGGATTTTAGCGATGGCGACGTGGCGCAGGAGGCCGTCTTCTTCCCCGAAGCGGATGAGATCGTAGAGATCGGTCATGTCGCCGTAGATGCCATTCCACGCACCGCCGTTGGTGACCTCGTCGTAGATATCGGTGGAACTTCCCTGATTGGGGCTGGCCAGGTACTGCACGAAATAGCTCGAGTGCCCGTTACTAATGGACTGGTGGTTATTCGCCGTTCCGAGGGAGGCGTTAGCTAACAACCCATCCAGTGGCGGGCGGGTGGCCACGTTCGGGTTTTCGTTAATATCGAGGTAATCCGCCCCGCAACCACTGAAGAGTAAGAGCGCGAACACGGTCAGGAAGGTAGAAAGAAGGCTATTCATGGTTGTGGGCTTTTAGAATCCTACGTTCAGCGTGAAGAATACGGTACGTACGCCGGGATAGGTAAAGCCACCGAATCCCGTGTCCGTGTTGCCGTTGCCCCGATTCCCTTCCGGATCGAAACCGCTGTAGGGAGTATCCAACCACAGGTTGTTGCCGGTGACGCGCAGGCTCACGTTGTCGATGAAGAGGTTTTCGAGCAGCGTAGCGGGCAGCTGGTAGCTGATGCTCACGTTCCGCAGGCGGATCCAGTCGGCGTCTTCGACGAAGTTTTCGGTGGAGCCACGGTAGGTATTGCGGTAATAGCCGGCTCCGTAGGCTCTACCATCGGGTCCGGTGCCCTGACCGAGGTAAACGGCCTGGGTATTTGGTTCCCCGTCCGCAGTGACGCCCTCGAAAACAATGGTTTCTTCCCGGTTGAGGGTGTAGGGGGCGATACCAAAGGCGGAGAAGAAGTTACCTTGCTGGTTGTACTTCTGGACGCCCTGGCGGGTATCGATCTGGAAGGAGAACGTCAGCCCTTTGTAAGTAAAATTGTTGATGATGGCTCCGAACCAGTCGGGCTGGGTGTTACCGAGGATCTTCTGAGTAGTTTCGATGACCGGGAATCCGTCGGCGCCGATCAGCATGGGCTGGCTGTAGTCGATGAACAGGTCGTCGTCGTTGGCCCCGTAGCGGGCGTAGCTTCTCCCGTAGATATTACCGTAGGGTTGCCCCTCGATGAGGCGGATGGTGGCCGAAGCACCGGCGTAACCGAAGTGGTCGCCGATGAAGATATCCTCGATACCTTCGTAGATCTCCAGCACCTCGTTCCGGTTACGGGTGTAGTTGAGCGTAACGTCCCAGAGGAAATTTTCGGTAGCTACCGGGCTCCCCTTCAGCATAAGTTCCACACCGCGATTTCGCATTGAACCGGCGTTGAGCACGAAGGAGCTAAAGCCAGTGGTGAGTGACGTAGGCACCGGGATGATCTGGTCGACGCTTTTGGCGTCGTAATAGGTGAAGTCCAGCGACAACCGGTTTTGCAGGAAACGCAGATTAGTACCAATTTCGAAGGTATTGGTCCGCTCCGGTTTCAGGTCGTTGGCGCCCTTTTGGCTACCCCGCGACCAACCCGTAACGCCCTCGATCGGGAAGCCCGTAGGATTGGCGTACACGATACTGGTCCGGTACGGGTCGGTATCCTTTCCGATGCCGGCGTAGCTGGTCCGAATTTTGAAAAAACTTATCGCCGACGGGAGTTCGATCAGTTCGTCCATGATGAGTCCCAGGCTGACGGAGGGATAAAAGAAAGAGCGATTCGCTGCGGGCAGCGTACTCGACCAGTCGTTGCGGCCGGTAACGGTGAGGTAGACGGCATTCCGGTAGTCAAAGGACAGGTCGCCGTACAGCCCCAGCAGCCGGCGGTTGCGCAGGTTACTTTCCGTCTGAATATCGGCCGCGTTGTTCAGGCTGAACAGGTCGTAAATATCCAGGTCGTACCCCGTGGTAGTCACCCGGTCGTAGCTGGAATCGAAGACATCGAAGCCGGCCAGGAACCGCATATTGATATCGGGGAGGACCGTGCTGGTAAATATGCCGTTGATATTGGAGGTCACGTCCCGGCTGCGCATCCGGGTTTCCACCACGAAGCCGTTGCCGTTGGAGAGGTTATCCTCGAAGTTGGGGGCCCCGGGGTAGACGGATCCCCGCCCGTAGTTTTGCCGGAAGTCGCTGTACTGATCCAGGCCGATGGTGTAGTTAAAGGTGAGGGAGGGAAACGGAGCGTAGCTGAAGTTGAGGTTTCCGATGTAGCGGTCTACGTCGTCGATGAATTTATTCGTTGCCTCCCCGTAGATCGGATTGTTGCCAGCCGTACGTCCGGCCTGGTAGCCGATCATGGAGCCGTCCTCGTTGATGTAATCGTTGACGTCGTACTGGGGTGCCCAGTAGGTGAGGCGGGTGCTGAAGCGATCGGCGTTGACGCGGTTACCGCCGCTGCGGATATAGTTCACGCCGCCACCAAAGTTAAATTTTTCGCTGGCCACGTAGTTGGCGTTGATGCGAAAGCTCGTATTCTCGTAGTCGCTAAAGGGGAGCACGCCTTCGTGTTCCAGCCGGCTGATGGAGGTGCGGAAGGTTGCCTTCTCGTCGCCCCCGGAAACGCTCAGCGTATGGCGCCACTGATTGCCCTGCTGGAAAGCATTTTCGTAATTGTTGAACAGATCGTTGGGCCGGGGGAGTCCGTTTTCCTCCGCGTACTGCCGTGCTTCTTCCACGGTGGGTCCCCAGCTGGGCCAGAAGCTGTCCGGGTCATAGACGCCCTCGTAACCCTGGGTGTATACACGTTGGGTTTCCGGGAACTTGTTGACCTCCTCGGTGCCGTAAGTGGTAGAGAAGTCGACGCTGAGTTTGCCCGCCTGTCCGCGCTTGGTGGTGATGATGATGGCTCCGTTGGCCGCGCGCAGCCCGTATAGGGCGGTGGCGGGTCCCCCCTTCAGTACGGTCATGCTTTCCACGTCCTGGGGGTTGATATCGGCGATGCGGTTCGATACGTTACGTTCTGCGCCGCCACCGGCCGTCAGCGTTTCGTTACTTACGGGGATGCCGTCGATCACGAAGAGCGGTTCATTATTGGCCGAGGGGTCGAGGGAGTTGATACCGCGAATGATGATCCGGGCGCCCTGACCCGGGCCACCGCCGGCGCTGGTTACCTGCACGCCGGCCACCTGCCCCTGCAGGCTATTCACCAGGTTGTTCTGCTGGGTGCGTTCGATCTGTTCGCTTTCGATTTCTTCGACGGCATAGCCGAGGGCCTTCCGCTCGCGACTGATGCCGAGGGCGGTGACCACGACCTCGTCGAGTTGGGCACCGGCCACCAGTTCCACATCGATGATCGTCTGGGTACCCACCTCCCGGCTTACCGTGCCGTAACCGGTATAACTGTAAATGAGGGTATTCCCCTCCTGGGTGGTCAGGCTGTAGGTCCCGTCCACGTCGGTCACCGTTCCCGTTCCGGTGCCCTCGATGCGGACACTGACCCCGATCAGCGGCTCGCCGTCATCACCGGTCACGGTACCCGTTACGAGTTGTTGGGCCCATACGCTCGTCGCTAGGAAAAGGACCAGGAGGGACAGGACGCCCCGGATTTTCTGCGGTTTCATACTACTAGGATTGACTACAAAAATCACAATCGTCGCGTGATTGAGTGTGTAATGATAACACCGTCCTAGCGTATTCTCAACCCCAATACTCCACCAAATCAAATATTACCGCCTATCTATTCGGGGTAAGGCAGTCGATCGGTCATCAATAAACCGCACAAAATGCTTCCCTCACCGAACCACGAATCGCCGGGCAACACTCCCCGTTTCATCCTCCAGCAGCAGCGTATACAGCCCGGCAGGATAACCGCTCAGATCGAAAGCGAGCCGATTGTCTCCCGGTCGGATCACGCTGCGGAAACTCCCAAACTGGCGTCCCGTCGCGGTGAGTGTCCGGGCAGAAACCCAGCCCGATTCCCTGCTCCGATAATCGAGAAAAAGCTCCCCGCCACCGTTGGGGTTGGGAAAAGGATGACCGATTTCGACCGTCTCCACTTCCACCCGGACGCTGACGACGTAGCTGAAGGTTTCCCGGCCGCCGTAGTCGACCTGGCGCAGGCGGTAGTGGTTGACCCCGGTCACGGGCGTTTCGTCCGTGAAGCGATATTCCTGGCGGACTTTGGTAGTTGCGGCTCCGGGAACTCGCCCAAGGGGCCGGAACTCCCCCGTTCCGTGGCTCACCTGTACTTCGAAGTAATCGTTGTCGCGTTCCGTAGCGCTTTGCCAGTGCAGGGTAACCACTGCCCCATCCGTCGATGCATCGAAGGCAATAAGGTCCACGGGCAAGGCTGCCGCAAAACTGGCCATCGCTTTCGGCCAACCGATGTTATACATCACCTCACGGGCTTTCCCTACGTCGTGTACCGCCGACCCGAGGGTCAGGGCATAATAGAGCGCCTGCGAGCGATCGCTGAAGTGACTGTAGGAGGTGCCCTGCCGCCAGGTGGAGGGGGTATACAGTTGATAATTTTCCGTTCCGCCGTAAAAGTCGTCGTGATTGCTTTCGTCGAAGAACAGCCCACCACTACCCCCCAGCAGGGTATTGTAGATTTCGGGACCGGGATTAGCCAGGCCAAACAGCGGGGCTCCGTCACTGACCCGGTCGACGAAGAGATCGAAGGCCGTTGCGTAATAGCGGGGCGGCAGATTCCCCAGATAATCGTAAAACCCGACGCATCCGGTTCCGGCGACTCCTTCGCATTCAATGCCGTTTGTTTGGTCGCCATCATCTACCCTAGCACTCCCTGCGAATCCCAGGCCGTGACCCAACTCGTGGACCGCCAGGGTGACGAAGTCAACCTTTGAAGCCGGGGGATTGGCGTCGGTACCGTAGTAGAAATCGTAGTTCTTATTGACAATTACCTGGATATCGGGAAAGTCTTCGTCCGAAAACTCCCTCCCGTACAAGTTTTCCGCCAGCGCCTGGGGAAGCAAAACAATGTCGTCGAGGAAAGGACCTACATAAAATAGCTGTGGATTGGCCGAGCCCAGGGTGCCCGTAGGCATATCCGGAGAATAGCAGGCCTGAATATCGATGCTTTGGTCATTCTGTAGCACGTCGGACCAAATCGACACCGCGTATTCAAAGGCGGCTTTCGCTTCCGCGGGCCAGGCATGGCAGGTATCGCCGTACATCCGGTGGCCATCCTCCCGGTAATCGACCGTATACTGAAGCGCTTTCGGTCGGCTCAGCTTGCGAAACGTGTAGGGCCGTTGGTAAGTCACGTCACTGCGTACGATCGGCAGTTCACAGCCCGCTTGGCGGGAGCTGATATCCAGCGGTAAGGCATGCTGGGACGACAGGGAAGTCGTAAACAAGGTGAGCCCGAAAAGGAGCGTCCGATGGAGGAATTGCACGGTATTCGTGGGCAATTAGGAGCAGCGGCCCATAAAAGGTCGCTCACGTTTACCAAACGCGCTACCGTAGCACGTTAGTGCCGGCCGTGCAGACTTATCGCCCGCAATTGGACTAGCCCGACGAGGAAATCACCCAAGGTTGGCCTTTGTTTTACAGCCGGAACAGCGCGCACTGCCCCATCATGCCGTCGAAGCTCAGGTCGCTGAGCTGCTCCAGCAATTCTCCGCGGGTGGGGGCTACGGCGACCACGGAATTGTTGTACACGGCGAAGTGCCGTTCGCGGACGCCACAGGCTTTCAGGTCCTTCTTAATGGTCCGGGCGCTAATCTTGGAATACATTTGCATGTAAACGTCGTGCAATTCCGGGTAGGCATCCAGAATCTTCTTGATGTCCGGCGCATGCTTATCGCGGGTGGCGGCGGTTCGCAGGTACTGCCGCATTTCCTGTTCGGCGGCCTGGGCGGCCGGGGAGGTCTGCTCTTCCAGGGTCTGGGGGTCGAGGGTTTCGGTTATGCCGCGCACGTCTTTGATCTGTTTAAATTCGTATTCGATGTCCGAGCGGGAGACGCTGCCATTTTCGCATACGGCGGAGGAGGTCATCACGATCGTGTCGTTAAAGGGGATCAGAGCCGCTTCCATATACACCGGAAGCGTATCCTTGACCATTTCGGCCGGGGCCTGGTCCACGCCCACCACGCCGTAAAGGCGATTCTGCTGGAGGAGAACGGCGTACTTTTTGTATTGCTTTACCAGATAAAACCGCCCCTTTTTGTACCCCACGAAGTTCCTTACGGCCTGTTTCTGGTGTTCGGTGAGGTCGTCTCCGGCATCCCGCACGAATCGCTCAATCAGCTCGGGGTCGGAGTAGGCGTCTTCCAACCGTTCGGGTTCGAGTCCGGCGAAGGTCGACAGTCGGTTGTTCAGGTACAAAAATTCCTCGCGCTCCGCGGGACTAAGGTGCATATTCATCAAGATTGGTATAAGCTAGGCGGGGCCGCTAATGCAAAGGAACACTGCGAACTGCCGATTAGTGCAATACTTTAACCATAAACACGTAAGCTGGCCGCAGGTTGTCCGGCCTTTTCTACGATTCTACCGTTTTACCGCCACCACTTCGTAGGCTACGTCGGGCCCGGCCGGGACCCCGAACCGGGCGTTTACCGCGTAGAGGGTGCCTCCTTTCCGGGCAACGGTGGTGGGTACGCGGAAGGCCTCGTTGGTGATAATTCCCGTGATCGTCCCGCTCCGCAGGTCAGCGCTCAGGTCGACTTCGGCGATTTGGTTAAAGGAGTTTTGGACGACGTAGAGTGTCTGTCCGACTAACAAGATACCGTCGCCATTCACGACCGTTTCCCCACCCAGGTCGATCCTTCGGGAGACCGCTGTCTCGGGCTCGACCCGGTACAGGGCCCCCAGGCTGCTGTTGACGATGATGAGTTCTTTGCCGTCGGGCGTGGCTTCGATACCGTTGGCATTGAATCCACCCGGCTGGAAGTCAAATTCTCCGGAGAGGGTGAGTGATTCCGAACCGCCGGTGGGCTCCCCGCGCCGGTCGAGCGCAGCTACGTACAGATTGGGGGCGAAAGATTCGGTGAAGTAAGCCGCTTCCTTGGTGATGGCGACGTCGTTGACGAAGCTACCCCCAAAATCGTAGGTAGCGACCACCTCCACGGAGCGGGTGTCCAGCACGTAGGCGCCACCGGTTCCGCCGCCGGCAACGTAGAGGTATTTCGTAGCCGGATCGAAGGCAAGCCCCACCGCCACACCGCCGCCGGCGGGCGTAAAGATCACTTCCCCGGCGCCGTTGCGGAAATCGCCTCGGTAAATCGATCCGTCGGCTAACGAACCCACGTAGAATTCGTTGCCGGTACCCGCTACGATACCCTCCGGCTGAAAGCCGTCGGGTAATTGGATCAGCTCCGGGAAAGCTTTACGAAATTCCACCTCCTGACCGGAGACGTCAACCGCCGATTCATGCTGGCAACCACTAAAGATGATCGTAGCGATAAGTAAATACAGCAACACTTTCCCGTCTGGCATAATCTTCTTTTACCCTGACCAACGGGAAGGATAATCACATTGTTTATCTTATTGCCTCGTGTCCTCAAAGCGTTGAAGCAGTCGATCGGCGGCCTGTTCGATACCGTCGTAATGCTGCTGGGCGGCGCGTTGCTTGATGGCAATGAGCCCCGAGTGGTGCACCCGCCGAAAGTCTCCGAAGGGGAATCCGAAGCGCCCCTTGGTTTCTTCGCTCTCCTCATCGTGAATGCCCAGGTGCCAGTCCGCGTAGTCGTCCCAGCCGTGACGATCAAGAAAGTCGTTCTCCTCGTCCGCCGAGGGCTGTGCCTCGCTCCAGTCGCTGTCCTTGACGTACTGCCGCTTATCGATCAGGTCGGCGGCCATATGCTCCGCTGCTTTATTGAGTTTCATGTCAGCCCTTTTGCGGAATAACCGATCGCCAGGGAGGAGGTTTGGCCGCACTTCGGTGGATTATCCCATTCAAATTGGTGGCATGAATAAGGGTCCGAGCCGTACGCAACGCGCATTCGTGCCAGGGAGCCGATTGTCGGCATCGACTAATCGCCGCGGAGACGGAGAATTTCCGTCATAGGTACTTTTCCCGGGGGTTGGCGGTGTCGCCGCGAATGGTCAACGGCGTTGTGGCGTCCGAGCCACGTTGGCGATCTACGGCCGGGTTGCGGAGGGGGGGGTAAAGACTCGCTCTGAACCTTACAGGTGTCCGCCACCCCGCTCAAAGGGGTACCGGGCCCGCCGAACGGAGGGGTAAAAGGTGAGGCCGACGTTCAGTCGGGCCGTGGTGTAGGTGTAGCTATCCTCGGGAATGCGAAGGTCCAGCTCGGTGTCCCGCACATCGTACACGTAGGTGCCACTGGCGCGTAGCCGCACGTCGATCGCCGCCCGCTCGCTGAGGAAGAATAGCAGTCCTGGTGCCAGGGCAACGCCGGCTCCCCGCGCTTCGGCGCCCGCGAAGGGTTCGGTTTTGACGAATTGGCCGGCTATTTCCGTGAATGCCTGCACCCGCGCTCCGCCGCGACCGAAATAAAAGCGCGTGCCAAGTTCGTACTCCCGGATGGCGTATTCCTCCTCGAAAAGCGACTCCGGTTTGGCGGTGACCTGGGTGCGGGAAGTACCTAAGAAGAAGGTGGAGGCGGGACTTACGCCCATTCCCAGGCGGAAATCAAAGCCATAACCGAGCACGGCGTCGGCAAAGCCGGTTTCCTCGTACTTCACCCCGGAGGCGCTGCCGTTGAAATTGACGAACAGGCCCTTGGTGTTCTGGGCGGTAAGCAAATTGGTGGCCAGGAAGGCCGCAAGAAAGAGTAAGCGGTGGGTCATATCGGGCAAGTAGGTGTCGTGCACTTAACGCTGCCGTTGCCCGCCTACCGTCGTCTTAACACTTTACTCTGGCTTGATTTCCACGGTGGTTTCCGTCCCCGTCAGGGAAAAGGTCGTAGGCAGCGCGTCTGCCAGGTAAGGACCGAGGTCGAACTGGTAGGTTTCCTCGATGATGGCCTGGCAGGTCATTTCGTTCTCCCCCACCCCGTCGTCGAAAACGAGCAATGCGGTTGTCTGGGTGGGCGAGCTTTCGGCCACCGCGCCGTCCGTGTGCAGGGCCACCCGCCAGGGCTCGCTGCTACAACCGGTAGCGGAAATGGTGACGGATAGGCAAAGCCCATCGGCGGAGGCGCCCACGACCGTGTACGCATCGGAGGTGAGCCTCGGCATGGGGTCGCGCACCTGTATAACCGGTCCGCAATCGGTGGTCCGCACGGTTTCCCGCGCGTCGTCACTACAGCCCGCGCTGCGGAAGAGGGTGAGGGCAAAGAGGGTGATGCTTAGCGTTTTGACCATGGCATACTGCTTAATTGAGATAAGAAACACCCCATCCTTTCGAGAGTGCGCACTGGCCACCCAAAGTAAATTTTTACCTGCGCCGCCTGGAAAAGAAAGGAGCTAGTGCACGACGGAGAGCGTCCGGTCCGCACGCCGTCCGTCCGCCCAGAAGCAAACCAGGCGGTAGGGGCCCGCCGGCAGCTCACGGACGCTGACGGATACCGTAGCAAGCTTCGGTTCCAGGAAGCTTACCCGCCGGCCTGTAGCATCGTAGATGACCACGCTCGAGGGGGGCTCCTCGGCCGTAAGCCGCACTTCATGGACGGCCGGATTGGGTGCGACCGCTAGTCGGGGAGCTTGCCGCTGCAGTCCAAGGGCCGTGGATGTCGACTTACGCAACCGATTGACGTAGCCCCATATCTCGTCGTTGTAGACGGTGGCTACGTAATCCTCCGCCTCCGTCGGGCTCCCTCCTACCCGTACCCACACCAGTTGTTGACTGGGCGCCACGTTGATGAACTGCCCGTTTTTCCCGGCTGCGAAATAGGTATCGGCGGGAGCGGCGGGCAGTAGCGGTCCCGTGTACACTTCCCGCGAACCGTTGAGCATGTGGGTCGACTGGCCGTTCAGCCAGGTCAGCAGGCCATAGGACGCATTGATCGACTGGGACGGGGTCGTCATCCGGGCGTGGTAGGCAGCGGGGATAATTTGCTCGCCCGCCCATGCGCCCCGGTTGAGCAGCAGCAGGCCGAAGCGGGCCATTACCCGGGGGGTGCTGAGAAATACTTCGTTGTAGGGGCCGAGCGATACGTACCCACCCGCGATTCCCGTTGTCGCCCGGAATCGCTGTCGAATAAATTGGGTCGGCGTCTGGCCGGTGGCGGCGGCCAGTACATCGTGCAGCTTGGTAAATGGCGCGTTGTAGTACGCCCACCGCGTACCCGGTTCGGCCAGGCAGGTAAGGCATGCGGCGTCGGTGCAGAAGAAATCGCCGGTGTCGTCCAGCCCGGTCGTCATGCGGAGGTGATCCAGGACGGTAATGTCGGCTTCCGCCCCCGGGGAACACTGCGTCCAACCCGTACCGAGATACGTACTACTGGCGGCATCCAGTTCGAGGTGGCCTTCCTCCGCGGCAATGCCCACGGCGGCGGAAAGGAGGGTTTTGCCGGCGCTGGCCCAGTAGTGTAGACTATCGGCTCCGAAACCGTTCATGTAATGATCGAGCACGATCCGGCCTTTGTACAGCAGTACGAAGGCCTTGGTATTGGTCCGATCCAAAAAACCGTACAGCGCCTCGATCCGCTCGGGATCGTAGTCGAGTGTCCCCGGATCGAGTTGCTCCCATTCATTGCCGACCACGGGCGGGAAGTACAGATCTTGGGCTCGCACCGAACCCAACAACGGGAGCAGCGACCAGCAGAGCAGGAGAATGAAGCGCAACGAGTGGGGCAAGTGCGGTAGTAGCGGTAGGTGTACCGCTCCTAAACGAACGGCCCGCGACACATCGTGCCCGGTAAAAGCTTACTCGATCGAGAGCGTAGTATCCAGGCCGATCAGGGAAAAACGGGTCGGCAGGGCACCGTCGTTCAGGTATGGCAGGAGGTCGAAGGAAAACTGCCTTTCGAATTCCGCCTGGCAGGTAACGTCTCCGCTGGTAACGTTATCGTCAAAGATCAGGCGGGCCGACGTTTGCGTGGGGGTGCTCTCCGCTATTTGCCCGCGGGTGAGCAAATCCATTCCAAATTGGTCACCGCTGCAGCCGGTGGCGGCAATGCGTACCGTGAGGCAGCGATCCTCGACGGTCAGTTCCAGCAGGGTATAATCGTCGGTTTGTAACTCGACGAGGGCGTCCACGATCTGTATGGGCTGTCCGCACTCAGGGCGGAACTGGAGCTCGTCGTCGGCCAGCTGGCTACAGCCGGTTAGCGCGATCAGGAGCGGTAAAGTGGATGGTAAGCGGCGCATAGGAAAAGCGGTTATCGTACCCCGCCAGACGCAGTGGCCCCGCCAAACGTTGGAGCCGAACCTAGAGGCTGTCCAGGATTCCCCGCTGCCGCTGTCCGAAGTTCAGGGCTTCCATCAGGGTGGCACTCATCACTTCCTCGAGGTTGCCGTAGGCCACGGCGTAGTCCTCCTGGCTGCGGCGCACCACCTCCTGGGCCTCCTCGCGGTTGTAAGTGTGGGTGATCTCGCACTTGGGGGCCGTCCCGGGTAGCTGCTTGTAGGTAAGGAAGTAGTGGCGCAGGCGGTTCAGGATCGGTTCGGGGATGTCGCTGATGTCCTGCCAGCTCCCGTAAACTTCGTCGTTATCCAGTACGGCGATGATCTTGTCATCGGCCTCGCCGCCATCGAGCATCCGGAAACCGCCGATGGGTTTGGCCTTGACGATGATGTTACCGTGGGTCACTTCCCGCTCGGTGAGTACGCAGATATCGAGCGGGTCGTCGTCGCCCTTGATATCAGTGCGGCAAGTCTGCTCCATACAGTACTGCGCCACCTGTTCCTTACAGTAGGTCTGGGGAATGAAGCCGTACATGGCGGGAACGATGTTGGAAAACTTCTGCGGCCGGTCGATGATGAGGTAGCCGGACTTCTTATCCACCTCGTACTTGACGGTATCGGAGGGGATCACCTCGATGAAGGCGCTGACCACGTCGGGGGCGCGGCTACCGATATCGATACCGTGCCAGGGGTGGCTCTTATACCGCAGGCCGATGAGTTTCCAGAGTTTGTCGTAAGCTTCGTTGCCCATAGGGTTGGTCGTTGGGTGGAATAAGTCGCAAAGGTACGGCCTAATAACACGTCGAGCAGCCTACACAGTACTTGTACTGTCGAATTTTCTGTTGCTGAAACGACAGCCTACCTTACTTTGAACCGTAATCGTAAGAAAAGGCGGGCTTCATCGGAATAAAATTTGGTTTTTACTCGGATCCCCGGTTAGATGACGCGATTCTTTTTTGGCGCCGGGGCGCGGGTGCCGCGAACGCGACGGACCGACCGCCGTTTCCCTAAAGATTCCGTTAAGATCAGTTGCCCGGCTAACTTAACGGGATTCGGACCTGTCTTCCTTCCGACCCATTGCCCTATGTACGCCTCCCTCCTTTTGCTTCTTTTGCCCCTGTTCGGCCTCCGGGCCCAGCCGGATACGCTGCTGCAGGCGTATCACTGGCAGGAGGAAGGGGGGGAGCGTCGGCTGCTGCTTACTCCGGACGCCACCTTCCAACTCGACTACGGCCCCGGTACCGAAGCGGGGCGCTACCTCATGGGCCGCTACCGGTTGGACGCTGCCGGCCGCCAGCTTACCCTTTCCGTCGATTACTTTCTCGGCAAGTCCAGGATCCACCCCCGCTACCGAGACGGCCAGGATTTCTACCTGGTATACGATATCGTAAAGGTGACCGAACGGCGGCTCGTACTGCTCGACGTGCTAACGGACGACCTGATTGCATTTCTTCCCACCCCGCTGTCCGGAGACGACGACCCGGCACGCCGCAGAATTCCCAAGCCGAAATCGAAGGACTGGGGGCTGCCCGAAGGCTGGGGTGGATAGGGCAGCGGCAAGCCACGCCCTCCGCCGATGACGAAGCAGGCACCGACACGTACGGAGCAATTCTATCATCGTACGCGGACGAAAATAATTCAGGCCTCACCGGTACAAGTTCCAACACCTAACCCTATCTTACTTCTCGTTCCCTTCCAACAGCCGCTACCCGGCTAGCAACACGCGAAAAAGGAGATGTCAAAAAAACTTAGTGTAAAAACAACGTTAAGTCACAAGTTGAGGGAGCATCGCCCGTTTTTAGATTCAGACACTAGATACTTTTGAACAACACATTTTTGGCTACATAACTCAAGTGTAACTACTAGCGGGGCTCCAACCAATCAACGGGTGGGGCCCTTGCTATTTCAGGCAGCCACGGCTCGTTACCCCGGGGCACTGCGGTCGGTGGGGAAGAAACCTCGGTTGGAAGATGGCATTGGCGCCATCGACTCCGGCGTGGTAACCGGCGCGTCGGGCTTTTCTCCCGCGCTCCGGCGCCCTATAGCATGCGCAGCCGGGGTTGACGGTACGAACGCAAGTCGTCCGCCAGGATATCATCCGATGTGATGAGCGTATCCAGATCCGCTAAACCGCAGACGACGTTGGGTTCCGCCTTTCCCAGTTTGTCGTTCGTCACCATGGCCGCTACCCGATCGGCGGATTGGATCATGGCGCGCTTGACGGCCGCCTCCCGATCGTCGGCTACGGTCAAACCCGCCCCCGGGTGCAACCCAAAGGTGCCCAGAAAGGACCAAGTGGCGCGAAACTGCCGCAAAAAATCGATGGTTTCCGGCCCCACCGCGATGCGGTAATTCCGGTGCAGCTTACCGCCGGCGAAGCGTACGTCAACGTCGGGGTGATCCATCAGGGTCGTGACGATCGGAAAGCTGTTGGTGACCACGGTAAGTCCCCGCCGATCGTAAAGCAGCCGCGCGAGGCAAGCGGCCGTGGTGCCGCCGTCGAGCATGATGAGCTGTCCGTCTTCGATCAGGGTAAGGGCTTTGCGGGCAATTTGCTCCTTGGCTGCCGTAGCCTGCTGCTCCCGGGCGCGGTAGGCCGAGGGTACGCCTGACACCGGCAACGCACCGCCCCGCACCGGGGTAAGCGACCCCCTTTCTGCCAAAGTCGTCAGGTCGCGCCGTACCGTATCCGTCGAGACCCGAAGTTCCTCGCTCAACGCCTTTAATCGTACTTGCCCTTCCCGATGCAAAACCTCCAGGATGTAGCGGAACCGTGCTTCCTTAAGCATTTGCGGGGGTGATGGTCGAGCGTGGCGATAAAAATAGCGCCAAGCCGAGGGTTATTTGCAATAATTTGCAATATTATGCATAATTTTGCAAATTATTAGCCCCGTAGCCCCGCTTCCATGTCGCCATTCCTGCTCGGCTTAGCTGCCGCTACCCTTACCACCTCGGCGTACGTACCGCAGGTGTTGCACAGTTGGCGATCGAAATCTACCCGGGATTTGTCACTGCCGATGCTGGTCCTGTTCTGTAGCGGCGTCTTCCTGTGGTTGCTGTACGGGCTGTGGATCGGCGACGTACCGGTGGTGGTGGCGAATGGACTGACGCTGATCCTGGCGTTGTCGCTACTGACCCTGAAGCTGACCAACTACGGTGACCGGCCCGCGCAAGCGAATACCCCCTCCCCCGCCCTTACGGCCGTGCTATTCGACCTGGATGGCACGCTGGCCAACACCCTGCCGCTGTGTATCGAAGCCTTCCGCCTCGCCGTGGAGCCGTCCGCGGGGCGATCCCTCACCGATCGGGAGATCATGGCGACCTTCGGTCCCTCCGAGGAGGGGACGATCCAGGCATTGGCTCCCGACCGCTACGAGCAAGGTCTGGCGGACTATCTGGCGCACTACGAGCGACTCCACGACCGGTACCCGGTGCCGTTCGACGGGATGGTCACCCTACTGCATTACCTCCGTTACCGGGGTGTACGCTTGGGGCTGGTGACCGGAAAAGGAGTGGAAAGTACCCGGCTATCCCTGCGGCAATTCGGATTGGAAGCATTCTTCGAAGTGATGGAAACCGGATCTCCCCGTGGTCCCCGGAAAGCGGAAGCGCTCCGGCACATCCTATCCGAGTGGAACCTCCAGCCCGCGGAAGCGGTGTACGTCGGCGATGCTCCCGGCGACGTGACGGCCGCACGGAAGCTGGGCATACCGGTGGTTGCCGCCGCCTGGTCGGCCACGGCCGATGGCGCCGCACTCTCCGCCCTGCAACCCGATGCCGTGGTACATTCCGTGGATGCGCTTTTCGCCTGGCTGGAACCGCGTTTGGCGTCCGGGGTGGCGGTGGGGCTTCCTGCCTGATCGGTGGAATCGGTTCCGAGGCTGATGGCCGACCACGCGTAATGGCAGCTGTCCTAATGCGAGGCTGCCGGATGCCCGATAGTTTGGGAAAGTACCGGTGTATAATTAGGTTGATCGCCCTGGCTGCCATTAGCTCGGGCAAGGTTGAAGGGTTGCATTCGCCACGAACGCCTGCGTAATAAGGCGAATGAAGGAGTATCAGCGTAGCAGGCCGGATTAAATCGGTTCGCTGCGGCTAAAATTGCCCCGGGTTACCTGGTAGCGGGATTTCCTCCACCAACATTTCCTGCCCCTGCACATCGTAGTAGGAACAGGTTAATTCAAGCGTCCGCACCGTCCACTTATCCACTCCCGCCGCGGCGGCCTGCCGGCAAAAAGTGGGGTAATCCGTCCGGCCTTGCTGGTGAACCGTCAGGGCTTGCTGCAGTGCCTCTCGGTTGCCCGAGGGGGCGACCGGCAAGGGCTCCCCGACGGGCACGGTGGTAAGGACCTGTTCCCTCCCCCGGTAGCTGTGGTGGCCATCGGAGACGTAGTAATCGTAGGCCACGACCCCTAACCGCTCCATGTCCTGGACGTATCGCGGGAAGTCGGCGCCGCTTTTTACCCGGCCGTGGGCCGCCTGGAGTTGTTCGAGGGTAAACGGGACGGGTTGAGATGGAAGGGTGGGCATGATTGGAGCACGGATTGTTGCCAGCAAAGACCAGCGCGATTGTGTAAACCCCCTTTCTTTTTGCTCGGCGAGGGAGGGGAGGAAAAAGGGGATGCCGATAGTTGAAAGGTACCGCTTTCCCGCCGCAGCTTTCGCTGGTCCGGCGAAAAGGATCGCGACATTAGGTTGGCGTTGAGCCGTTGGAAATAAGGACCTACGCTTCCCTGCCAATTCCACACAAGCCTGCCAAACGGTAATAAGCGGACGGTAACGGCAGGGGCCAGGACGAACCGTGATATTGGCCCTGCGCAGGCATCCATTCACCGGATACGCTTGGCTCCCGCGCTCCGCCGCCCGAATGATCCCCCCGTTACCGCAACCATTGCTGCGGATGGTAAGCAACGAACCGCCGGTGAACGCGGTAGCGCGGCGACAGGTTCCGGACGAAGAAGCACGCGGTTGCCATCTCACTTTCGACCTTCCGGCCCTGGAGGAGATCGTGGCTGATCGGCAGCCTACCGGGGAGTAGCCACAGCAGAGCGGAAGCAGGACACCCCTCCCGTTCGTCGTGGCGGAGAAAGCACACGCTGGGCAATACCCATAAAGACCCCGGTCCAGCCAGGTAAGTAGGGAGCTTAGGCGTACCGCGACGCCCTGCCCTCCTTCCAATCCGCGAAATAGCCGCCATGAACGCGGAAGCTTTTACCGTCGAACCCGGATTCCCCGGGGGGACGCCGGTAACCACCTGAATTTCGTAGAAACCGGCTTCCGCGGATGCTTGTCTATCTGGCTACAGGAATTAGGCTCCCTGCTTTTTGTCGACCTCCACTTCTACCGTTTCCAGTTCCTCGCGCAGCGCCGCTTCTACATCCAGCGGCTGCCCGAGCAGATCCGTAAACCGCCATTCCGCGAAATTGGGTTCGAATTTATACCGGCCCCACGCGGCGGTACACATGATAGCCGGATTGACGATCTCCGTCAGGTAGATTCCCCACCTGCCGTTTTCATTTTTAAAGGTCTTGCGGACCGTATAGACCTTTCCCTCGGCGGGATGATTGGGAATCTCGGCGGGAATACGTTTGGCGTCTACACAGATTACTTCCTTACCTAGCATGTTGATAGTGGTTGATGGGTCAACCTTAATTACCACTGAGACGGCCACTTGGTTTTATCCCGGCAACAAACCGGCCCCACACGAGGGGTCGTTTACCCAATCGAACATAGCTTTCGTCTACTGCGAAAGCAGGCGACTATGTCCGCTTACCGCACGACAGCCAGCAGACCCTCAACTTATGTGTTTCGTACAATTGTACAATTCGCAATCCCAGCTTCCTGCAAAATGGACGAGCGTAGTGATTGCCGAATTACGTAAGCGTTCGCGGGTATCTACCTGGGGAATTAGTTGCTTCAGGGTTAGCCGAAGCAGTGCTCCGTGACTGAAGACCAATACGCTGGAATCCTGATAATTCGCGAGCAGGTAGGAAGTGAAGGACAGTCCCCGATCTACGATCGACTCTTTGCTTTCGATGTTCAACGGTAAAGACTTCCAATTTTCCCCCCAACGTGCTATTCGTTCTTCCTGGGTGGTTCCTTCAACAGCTCCGCAGTTCATTTCGCGTAATCGGGGATCCGTCCGAACGCTTACTCC
This sequence comes from Neolewinella xylanilytica, assembly GCF_002934605.1. Taxonomy (GTDB): domain Bacteria; phylum Bacteroidota; class Bacteroidia; order Chitinophagales; family Saprospiraceae; genus Neolewinella; species Neolewinella xylanilytica. Next base: position 1,439,785 of record NZ_PTJC01000005.1, on the reverse strand, counting down.
CATTGCTGCAGCCACAATCTCGGCGGTTTCCCGAGCCCGGATAAGGTCACTGGCGTATAGGACATCCCATTCTTCTCCCTTAAGTCGATTGGCTAAGGCATGCGCCTGCTTTCTACCCGTATCGTTTAAGGGGATATCCGTCTGACCCTGAATGCGATTTTCAAGATTCCAGTCGGTTATGCCGTGTCGGACAAATCCAATGCGCGTCATCATTGCGGATCACTATTTTATCGCACGTTGGTTGCCAGGATTTTTTCGGTAAGGGGTCGCGACCCGGCTAGCCAATGCGTGCCAGCATCAAGATACGGCTGCAGCTTGGACGGTTCCGGCAGTAGTACGTCCGTTGGCCGCGGCCGCCGGGCCCACGGCTGGAACCCCATGCCATCGACTGGATGACCGAATACCCCATATCGCTACCGCGCCACCGGTACCACCCGGTACGTCTTCACCACCCCTTGATAATTGAAATGCACCAGGGCGGTGCCGTTGGCGGTGTCCGGCTGTTCCACTTCGATGCTGACCGCCGGGTCGCTGACGGTCGCCGTGACTTCGGGAATCGCGCCGCCGGCCCGCGGTGCGTAGGTGGCCTCGTACAGGTCCAGGGTGACGATGCCGTTCTCATTGGTCGACCGCACCGGCGTTTCCGGCAACTCGATGACTTCCCCGTTTACGGAAATGGTCACCGATGGCGGCACGTGGCGTTCGATGTTTCGCGTGCTGGAACTGAAGCCCAGTCCGGCCAGGTCGAAGAGCGCCGTAGAGTCGGCCGCGCCGGCCACGAGGAAGATGGCGTGCTTGCCGTCTAGTCCGTCCACCGCTTCGGCTACGTCCACTGTGAAGCGGGTGGTTTCCGAAGGCGATCCGGCCGGAACGCTGACCGTACCGATGCGTTGGCCCTCCCAGGTGGCATTGTCGTAGGGGCCGTCGAGCCAGACTTCCACTTCGAACGCCTGGTCGGTGAGGGGTTTGAGGAAGACGTTGAAGGCGGTCTCGTTGCCGGGGGCGGTGCCGGCGAACGGCTGCAGCCCCTTGGTGGCTTCCTCCAGTCCGCCAAAGCCGAAATATTTAAACCCGATAACGTCGCCGGGCACCACGCCGGTGACGGGCATGCTGTTGTCCCAGATGTCCCAGTTGTCCGACTGGCTTCTTGTGTTCGACAGGTAGCAAGCATAGCCCGCGCTGTAGTAGCGGTAGGGGTCCAGGCCGTAGATCTGGAAACCTTCGGAGGTCACTTCGGCGCCGGTGTAGGTATTGCCGCGGTCGTCGGAAGCCGTCCAGGTTTCGTCTTCGGCGTAGGGGTCGTAAGCGCGGATGGTCACCTTACCACCCTCGGCCACCGGGGCTTCGTCCCAATCGACCGTTACCGGAGCCACCATCGGCTGGCGGGCGTTGCCGAATCCACGCGGGGCGCGGTGATAAAAGGCGTACCATTGGTCGTTGATTTGCTCGATGCTACCGTGGGTATTGTGGCCGGCGTAGGTGGTCTGGAGGGCGCTGCCGTCCTCGTTGGGCACTACCGCCCGGGAATCCACCAGCACGCCCCCGCTCTTCCACGGGCCGAGCGGCGTATCTCCGTAGGCGTAGCGCAGGGCGGAGTTGGTACTGCTGAGTCCGTAATCCGGACCGGAATAGCCGCTGTACACCCACACGTACTTATTGCCGATCTTTCGGATCGAAGCGGCTTCGAAGAAGTTGAAGGCCCCCAGGTCCTGGTCGGGAAAGACGTAAGGGTAGCCGGCGTCCGGGTCGCGCACCTCCCCGTAGCGGCGACTGGAGGGGATAAAGCGGTCGATCACTTCCTTCCCGGGGCGGATGCTGTACATCGTCTCGGGGTCCAGCTCCCCCGCCTGCGACCGCTGGAAGCCCCAGTAGCCGAAGGCGCGGTAGCCGGCCTCGGTGTCCACATCCACGGAATCCGAGCCGTACTCGATGTATACCGCCGGATCGAAGCCCATGGTGCTACCGGGAACGGTTTGCGTACTGTCCTGGATGACATTCAGCACGGTGAAGGGGCCGTCGGGGCGGTCGCCTTTGGCCACCATGGATTCCCGTCCCCGTCCGCGGCTGTGGGGGTAGAGGTAATAGACTTTACCGCCGTCCGCTTCCTTCACCTCCACGAGATCGGGGGCGTACATGACGTCCCACTGCCCCTCGATGAAGTAGGTAAAAATGGAACCTTCGTCGCGCCAGTCGGACAGATCCTCCACGGGAGCCGACCAGGCGCGAATGTCCGGTCCGCAGTAGCTATCTACCCGCACGTCGTGGGATCCGATGATGTACATGCGGTACTTCCCCGGCTTATCGGGGTCTTCGAAGACCCGCGGTTCCCCATCGGGCAGGTGCTCCCATAGCGGCAGGTAGGGGTTACCGTAGCCGGGGTTATTAAATTCGGTGGTGGGGGTGATGGTCTCCGATTGGTCCTTCTGGGCCCGGCCGGGCGTACAGCAGCCGACCAGCATGGCCAGGAGGAAGAGGAAGCGCAGATGATCGGGTAGTAGTTGCATGACGGAACGTTAAATGGGCAAGACAGGGCGGCGGGAGGTTTGCAACCTTGGCTGTCGGGGTAAAGTACTCCCTTTTGTCAGATTGACAATTATCCAAAGCAGTTTAGCCGGCGATCGGTTCTCTCCCCGACATGACGTAAGTCCACAGGGGTACATATCCTTCCTCCGTCGACCGCGGCGCAGGAGGCCCCGCAAAAAGTAGGGTTGGAAATCAGCCACGCTTCGTTTCTTCCGGACGAACTCCCCTGGCCTTCCGATCGGAAGCCGGCAAAAAAAGAACCTCCCTATATTCAAGCGTTCAACGCATTCGTCACGGTAGTCCGGAGTGGGCTAATCGTGACTTATCGGTTTTTTATTCCAGCAACCCATGCAGTCGATCAGCCTACTTTTTATCCTCTTAACCTGCTCCGCCGCTACCATAGCTGCGCAAATCACCCCGCCCGCGCCCGTAGGCCCGACCCCCAGCGACAATCAGCTGCGGTGGCAGGAAATGGAATACTACGCCTTCATTCACTTTTCCATCAATACGTATACCGACATGTCCTGGGGCTACGGCAACGAAGATCCCGCCCTGTTCAATCCCACCAAACTCGACGCCCGGCAGTGGGCGCGGGTTTGTAAGGAAGCGGGCATGAAGGGGATCATCCTCACCGCGAAGCACCACAGCGGCTTCTGCCTGTGGCCCTCGGAGTACACCGACTACTCCGTCGAAAGTGCGCCCTGGAAAGACGGAAAGGGGGATATCGTTGGGGACCTGGCCGCCGCCTGCGAGGAGTACGGACTGAAGTTCGGTGTGTATCTCTCCCCCTGGGACCGCAACCACCCCGACTACGGCAAGCCGGAGTACATCACCTATTTCCGCAACCAATTGCGGGAGCTACTGACGAACTACGGAGATATTTTCGAAGTGTGGTACGATGGAGCCAACGGGGGCACCGGCTGGTACGGCGGCGCGGATACCCTGCGCAAGATCGACCGGACCACCTATTACGACTGGTCCAATACCTACGCGATGGTTCGCGAGCTACAACCCGACATCGTGATCTGGAACGACGGCGGCGACCGCGCCGACCTGCGCTGGGTAGGCACCGAATCCGGCTACGTCGGCGAGACCAACTGGAGCCTGCTTAACAGCACCGGTCCCGTACCCGAGGAGGAACTGCGGCACGGGGTCGAAGCCGGCGACGCCTGGGTGCCCGGCGAGGTAAACACGTCCATCCGGCCCGAATGGTTTTACCACCCGCGGGAGAACACCAAGGTCAAAACCCTGCCCGAGCTGATGGATATTTATTACCAGTCCATTGGCCGGAATGCCACCCTGTTGCTCAACTTCGCCATCGCCCCCGACGGCCTCATTCCCGAAACGGACGCGCAGCGCGCTCTGGACTTTGCCGCGGCGGTAAACGAAGCCTTCGCCGACAACCTCGTAGAACGGGCTTCGGCAACCGCCGAGCAGGTAAGAGGCAACGATCCGAAATACGGCGCTACCCAGGCCATCGACGGCAACGACGCTACCTACTGGACCACGGACGACGGGGTCACAGCCGCCTCGCTGACCCTTGACTTCGGCCAGCCAACGCGGTTCAACCGCTTCCTGGTGCAGGAGTACATCCCATTGGGTCAGCGGGTCCGCCGTTTCACGCTGGAAGCGCTCGTGGACGGGAATTGGGAAGAAATCGCCGACGAAACGACCATCGGCTATAAGCGAATCCTGCGCTTTCCAACGGTGGAGGCAACCCGGCTCCGCCTCAACATTACGGATGCCAAGGCGTGCCCGCTGATCTCCAACATTGGTGTGTACCGGGCTCCGCAAATCCTGACGCCCCCGACGGTCTTACGGAAACAATCGGGTGAGGTGGTGATTCTGCCCGCCGACCCGGAGTCCGAACTGTTCTACACCCTCGACGGCAGCGAACCCACCCCGGATTCTCCCCGCTACGACGGGCCGATCGCCACCGATGCTGGTGGCATCGAGGTAAGCGCGGTTGCCTACAGCCCCATCAGTAGCGAACTTAGTCCCGTTACCACGGAGCGCTTCGGGATTGCCCGGACCGACTGGCGGATCGTAGACATCCCGGACGAACAGGTGGCCAACGTTATCGACGGAGATCCCGACACCTACTGGCACCAGCCGGCGGGCAATGCCCTGCCCGCGAGCCTGATCATTGACCTGGGCAAGCAGGAGAGGCTTTCCGGCTTCCGCTACCTGCCCGATCAGCGGCTGTGGTCGAGTGGCATCATCACGGAATACAATTTCTACGTGTCCTCCGACGGTGAAACCTGGCGCTTGGTCAGTGAAGGGGAATTTTCCAATATCAACAACAACCCGCTGTGGCAAGACAAAACCTTCGATCCGGTAACCGCCCGCTTCGTTAAGCTCGAGGCGCTCGCCAATACCAAGGAAGACAATGCCGCCGGCTACGCCGAGCTTGACGTGATCAGTGAAAGCGCCATGCGGTAAGGCAGCGCACTACCTAGTTGAACGGCGTATTTGTCCGCCCCGGGTGGCGTGAAGCGTAGCTGAAGACGGTATCCCCGAAGCTTGGCTACGCCGGAGATAGGGCCCGACTACCGAAGTCCACCGGCCCGTAAGCCGATAGAATGCTATCGATAATTTCTTCCGTATCGTTTGCGAACGGGTGGGGCGCCGGAGCCTCACTGCGGAGCCACTCCCCCACCCGCGGCCAATCCTTTTTGCCCAGTCCGTCGAGTACCATCACCCCGAGCTCCCGGAGGGCCACCGCGTTGCAGCGTTGCTCGAATTGGTTGCGCATCGGCACTACCAGGAGCCGCTTACCCAGGAATAGTGCCTCGGCCGGAGTCTCGAAGCCCCCTCCACAGATCACCCCGCGGGAGGTCGCCATGCTTTCCAGGAAGGTGTCGCGGCCTACCGGGTACAGATCCACGTTGTCGATGCGGGTGCGCACCCGCCGGCGTTTGCTGAAGACCTCGAAGCGGTACAGGGGAAAGCGGGAGAACACCCGGACGAGCTGGTCCTCGGCAATGGCCGGCAAATACACCGTGTGGTGGCCGTAGTCGGCTACCCGCGCCCGCCGTACCTCCTCCCGGATCACCGGTGGGCGCATCCCCGGCTCGTACGCCCGGAAGTGAAAACCGGCACCCGCCGCGCAGGGAGCATACCAGCGCAGAAAGGCCAGTGCCAGCGGACTCAGCCCCCGGGGCCGGGGGGCTCCCGGTCGGGCCACTGCGTACTGGTGCGAAAGCGCGAAGGAGGGAACGCCCGCCCGTCGGGCCGCCCAGGCACTCACCGGCTCGAAATCATTGATCACCAGGTCGTAACGGTGCACCGGCAGGGTGCGCACCTCCCGTAAAAAGTCGATGACGGACAAGGCCCGCAGCGTCTCGCGCAGATCGATACCGCCCCGGTGGCCGAAGACGAAGCCCAGTCCACCCAGCCGGTAATCGATGCGGAAGGGCGCCTCCAGCTCGGTCTGGGAGCCGCTGAGCAGCACGTCCACTTCCAGCCCCGGCCGGCGGCGGAGGGCGGGGACGAATTCGATGGCCCGCGAGAGGTGTCCGTTGCCCGTTCCCTGAATGGCGTAAAGGATGCGCATATGCCCGATTTAGCTGCTTGTTTCCAGTTGAAATTCTTCCACCATCGCTTGAAAGATCATGGCGTGGGAGAGGTCCGCGGTATCGAGCGGGTCCGTGCCGATCGCCGCCACGGGGGCACCACCGTGCTCGTAGAGTGACCAGCGGCCTCGGTCGTACTCGAGGGCGGTGAGGTTCTCAATCCAGTCGCCGCTGTTGAGGTAGGTCACCGACCGGCCACGCTCGTCGGTGATCACCCGGTGTTGGGGCTGGTGGATGTGGCCGCAAACCACGTATTCGTAACCGTTGGACATAGCGATCCGGGCCGCCGTCGTTTCGAAATCATCGATGTGGCGGATGGCGCGCTTGACGCCGCTCTTGATGCGCTTCGACAGCGATATCCTGCCCCGCCCGAGCCGGTGGCTGCAGGCGTTTACCACGGTATTCAGGCGGATCAGGAAGTCGTAGCCGATACCACCGAGCCTGGCCAGCCAGCGGGAATGCTTCATCGTTACGTCGAATACGTCCCCGTGAAACACCCAGGCCCGCTTGCCGTCCAGCTCCAGTACCACCTTATTCACGATCTTGAAACCGGCCAGGTCGAAGCCCCGGAATCGGCGCATTAACTCGTCGTGGTTTCCGGCTACGTAGATCACCTCCTTCCCCTTCACCACCAGCGAAAGCAGGTGCTTGATCACTTTTAGGTGGTCGGGCGGGAAGTACCGCTTGTTGAATTGCCAGATGTCGATGATGTCGCCGTTGAGCACGATCGTGCGCGGATCGATGGAGTGGAGGTAGGCCAGCAACTCTCCGGCGCGACTGCCGTAAGTCCCCAGGTGCACATCCGAGATCACCACCACTTCGACGGGGCGCTTTTGCTTCATAGTCAATGCGTTATTTCGGACACAAGCCCATTTGTATCAGCGACCATAAATTTCCATTCCCCGGGTTAGCTCCACGTACGAAAGAGGTTAAATATTTGTTACAACATATGAAATGTTGTTACGTGGAGTACGGATTTCGTCCACTTTATTTTTGCGGCGGAGCGCAGGTGCCAGGCTAATCAGCCAGGTAAAAAATTCCCTGTCGCATCGTCCCACCCGGTCAGTTAACACAAAGTTCAACAAAACTTAAAGCACTGATTGCCAGCGACGAACGCAGGCTTCGCTTAGTTGCGGGATTAATACACCCACACTATGCGAAACCTTTACTTGCTACTTCTCATCCTCGGGGTAGTCGGGCTGCGTGCCCAGGGCGATTGTCCGCCCGTCCTGCCTACGCCCGCCGGCACCCACGACCTCCTCCTCACCCCGCTCTCCACCTACCGGACCGGCGTTTTCGACGAAGGGGCCGCCGAAATCGTAGCCTACGACACGGTGTCCCAGCGACTGGTATTCATCAACGCCGACGCCAACGCCATCACCATTCTCGACATCAGCGACCCGTCGAACCCGACCCTGGTGGCCGAAGTCACCCCGGAAGTCCCCGGTGTGGACGGAGTCAATAGCGTCGCGATCGCCAACGGACTGATCGCCGCGGCCTTCCAGGGCCCGGAAGTCGACAGCCCCGGGAAGATCGTCGTGATGAACGGCGACGGGGTGGTCGTAGCCACTTTCGACGCCGGCGCTTTACCCGACATGATCACCTTCAGCCCCGACGGCAACCTCATCCTCACCGCCAACGAGGGCGAGCCCAACGACGCCTATACCGTCGACCCGGAGGGCTCGGTCACCGTCGTCGATATTACCGAAGGACTGGAATCCGCCACCGCGACCACCATCCGTTTCACCGATTTCAATACCCAGCGGGCCAGCCTCATGGCCCGGGGCGTGCGCCTTTTCGGCCCCGGTGCCTCGGTAGCCCAAGACCTCGAGCCCGAGTACATCACCGTGCAGGGCGACCGGGCCTATGTCGGCCTACAGGAGAATAACGCTTTCGCCGTACTGGACCTGAACAGCCTGCGCTTCACCGACATCGTGCCCTTCGGCTACAAAGACTACAGCTGCGAAGCCAACGCCTTCGATGCCAGCAACCGGGACGATATGATTGCTATCCTCCCCTATCCCGTACTGGGAATGTACATGCCGGACGCCATCGCCAGTTTCAGCATGCATAATCAAACCTACCTGGTAACGGCCAACGAGGGCGACGCCCGGGATTACGACGGATACAGCGAGGAGACCCGCGTAGCCGACCTGCAGCTCGACCCCGATGCCTACCCCGACGCGGAAAGCCTGCAGGACGATGGCGTACTTGGCCGGCTGACCACCACTACGGCTAATGGCGACGTGGACTGCGATGGTGACGTCGACCAGATATACAGCTACGGCGCGCGGTCCTTTTCCATCTTTCACGCCGACGGCACCCTGATCTACGACAGCGGCAGCGAATTCGAGCGCATCCTGGCCGAACTACTCCCAGACGCATTCAACAGCAACAACGACGAGAATGATAGCTTCGATTCCCGCTCCGACGATAAGGGCCCCGAACCCGAAGCCGTCGAACTGGTGGTACGCGGCGATCGCATGTACGCCCTCATCGGCCTGGAGCGCATCGGCGGGGTGATGATCTACGACATCACCATTCCTGAGGCCCCCTTCTTCGTCAGCTACACCAATAACCGCGATTTCACGGTCGACGCCCAGCTCGAGGACGACAGCGTCAATCCCGCGGTGGGCGATCTCGGTGTCGAAGACATCCTATTCATCCCCGCGGCCAGCAGCCCCAACGATCGCGACCTGGTAGTCACCGCCAATGAGATCAGCGGCACGGTGACGCTCTTTTCCCTGGAAGCGCCCACCTTCACCCTCCAACTCCTCCACAACAACGACGGAGAATCCCAGCTCGTCGCCGACACCCTCGAAAACGGATTGGCCTTCGGCGGCGCGGCCCGCTTTACGGCCATCGTCGATAGCCTCCGCAATCTCGACCTTCCAACCCTGACCCTGAGCAGTGGCGACAATTTCCTCCCCGGCCCGGCCTTCAACGCGAGCCTGGCCCGGCCCGCCGGCTCCCCGCTATACGATAGCGAGGTGTTGAACGCCATCGACTACGACGCCCTGGTGATCGGCAACCACGATTTTGATTTCGGCCCCGATATCCTGCAGCGCGTCATCGAGGAAACCGCCACCAGCGGCCCGGTCTTTCTGAGCGCCAACCTGGACTTTAGCGCCGAGCCCGGCCTGGAAGCACTGGTCACCAGCGGGCGGATCGCCAGTCGCACAACCGTCGAGGTGGCCGGAGAACGGATCGGTATCGTCGGACTAACCACGCCAGCCCTTCCCACCGTCAGCAGCCCGCGGGGCGTAACGGTAGACCCGAACCTGGTCGGCATCGCCCAGGCCGAGATCGATGCCCTGCAAAATGGGGGCGTGAATAAGATCGTCCTCATCAGCCACCTGCAAAGCATCGACGAAGAATTGATGCTGGCCGGTAGCCTCACCGGAGTAGACATCATCATCGCCGGCGGTGGCGACGAGCTCCTGACCAACGATCCGGCCAATGCCCTCGGCGGACTCGAGGTCGACGACACCTACCCCATTGATACCCTCGATGCCGACGGCAATACGGTGTACGTCGTCACCACACCAGGCGAGTACCGCTACGTAGGTAACCTGATCGTGGAATTCGACGGCGACGGCAACGTTATGGCCATCGCCGAGCGGTCGGACGTTATTCCCGTCACGGGATCGGCGCCGGTCGACGCAGCGGTGGCCATGCTGGAAGACTCGGTAGTCCGGTACAACGCATCCCTGGCCAGCAATATCGTGGCAATCACGGAGGTAGACCTGAACGGTTTGCGGGCCGACGTGCGCACCATGGAAACGAACCAGGGAAACCTGATCACCGATGCTTACCTCTGGTACTTCGATACGGTATTCGACGATTACGACTTTGACGAGACCATACCCGTAATTGCCGTCCAGAACGGCGGTGGTATCCGCAACGACGAAGTCATTCCCGCCAACAGCGAGATCAGCGAACTGAAAACCTTCGACATCCTGCCCTTTGCTAACTTCGTTTCGGTGATCGAGCCCATCAGTCCGGATTCCCTGAAAGCCGCGCTGGAAAACAGCGTGAGCCAGGTGCCCGGCCGTGACGGCCGCTTCCTGCAGATCGCCGGTTTCGAGATCGTGTACGACACCACGGGTACGCCTAATGTGGATCGCATCACTACCGTCACCCTCGACGACGGCACGCCCATCGTAGCCAACGGGGAAGTCGTAGCCGGGGCACCCGACGTCTACGTCGTAACCAACAATTTCACCGCCGGTGGTGGCGATGCCTTCGGGGAGTTTGCCGCCCTCGCGTTCACCAACATCGGCCCCAGCTACCAGCGCGTCCTGTACGAATACCTACTGGCGGAAACCGGTGCGAACGGAATCGTCACCGCCGCGGATTACCCCGAGGGCGGTACGGGCCGCATCACCATCGCGTCGACCAGTGCCCTGCCCCCGCTCGATCTCGGCGCCTACGGCTGGACGGTTTCCCCTAACCCTTTCCGCAGCGACCTAACGGTTGGCTTCGAATTGCCCGCTGCCACCGACGTAGGCCTCCACCTCTACGACAACAACGGACGCCTGATCGCCGAGATCACTGACGGCAAGCTCGCCGCCGGGTCCCAGCAGTTCGCCGTACCCGCGAGCGACCTTCCCGCCGGAGTGTATTGGCTACGGGTCCGGATGAGCGACCGGGTCGCTAGTCAGCAGGTGATTCGGCAGTAATGTAAGTTTGGGGTGCCGGGAAGCTATCATGCTCCGGCTACTTCACTTTCGATCTTATATGCGGACCGCCCCGAAGGAATTTCGGGGCGGTCTTCATTTAGGTGGAAAAAGGCCCGTAGCAACGTGGCTGCCTCAGTGTAAGGCACAAGTGGATGAGCGGATTCGCAAATTGCCGAGCAATGCTCGCATGACCTAACCGGTTCTAAATGCTCTCCTGAGTGGCCGTATGGCTGCGTCGAGAGTTGCTGGGGGCAGGAAGAGCCGATCGTAATGGGGTCCGACCTGAAAACCAACGGACAGGGGCCCTTGGTCGCGGGCAGTCAACGGATAGCGAAGGTTTCCCACTACGTTCCAAAGCCTAAGCAGCGAGCCTGCGGGATACTCCTACCCTTCCCAAAATCTACCCACCAAAACATGTTCCTGCACCAATTTATAGATGCCTGAATACGTGAACGTTGTTCACATGTTCACCCTGTTGGATTGAACGCCGATCCTATTTTTATGATATATCTGAAACATCCCTGTGGATGCAGCAGCGGCGGTTTAGCCCCCCTATATTTACTATCAACGAATTAAACCTGGCATTCCAACACTATGAACAGTTTGAGTTGCGGCAGCTTCAACCGAGATCGATGATACCTCCTCAAGACGAATAGCCCTATACTATGAGAACACTCCGTTAAACTTCAGCCCTATTCCTTGTAATCCAGGGGCTATATCACCCCATTGTCCCGAGTCTTTGATCCGGCCCATTGCCCTATTCCCCAGAAACGTCCTATGATTTTCCCGATTATCTCCTACGCATCTATTGGGACACGGAAAAGATTCGAGGTGGTGTGGATTTAGTCCTTTCCGAAGGTAAAATAACCCGATTGAATACAGACCGAGCGGACGTACTTACCGTTTGGATGCGGCTACTGAAAACGCAAACGCCCTACTACTTCTACGAAGCCGATGCGGCGGGTAATTGCATCATAAGTTTACCCAAACAGCCAGTTCACCAGCGTGATTTCGCATCCGCCGTCGGGTAACCGTGGTATCGACCAGCTTGCTTGCACCCATTAATTGCTCCTCCTGGCGGCACCGATACTGCCCAAAGACATCCGGCTCGGCGGACTAACAAAAGGTTGGGGTGGCTGATTCCGCTGTGTTTCGATTGCTGCACCTGCGCTCCGGCGCAAAAAGATGGGTTCCCGGTGTCAACTAGTTCCAGCTCCGGGAACGGTCAAACGGGAGATTGTTTGCGATAGCCAGTATTTCACGTGTGGGTATTACTCGAAACCGGAACTCCGCCACCCCACTGAAAGCCAATACGTCTCGTTAGACCGTTGCCACGAAGCCTTAATGCCACCATTTCTTCCGCCCCCCGGCGCAAAGACGCGTACTCCCGGAAAAGCTTCCGTTCCCCTTTCTACTTTGTCCGGTGAGCTTCCGCCTTCATACTTTCAAAGTCGATTCTTCGTATTCCCCAGCGCCCGCCGCAACAACAGTACCTCCTCGATATTTTCCAGGTTCAGCACCCCGCTGATGCGGCCCATGGCGTCGCGCACGAAACAGATCGGCGTGGAGCTGGCCCGCAGTTGCTGGTAGGCCAGCTGCAGTTCGCTGTCGGCGTCGAGCTCCAGCAGATCGGGGCGGCGGGCCACCTGACCGATGCGGCCGTCGCGACCGTGTTCCTTCAGGCCGCGGATGAGGTCGTCGCGGGTCAGGATGCCGGCGGGTTCCCCGTCATCCAGGACCACGAAGTCCCGCTCCTGTCCGTCGAGGAGTACGGAGACCGCATAATCGAGGGTCTGGTGGACGTTCAGCGCGGTATACTGGTGCATCACGGCGTCCGCTACGTGATACCCCTCGAGCAAAGCCTGCATGCCAACCGCGCGGTTCTCCCCGCCGGCCCCCAGGTAGATGAACAGCCCGATAAAGACGAGCCAGAAGTTGCCGAAGAAGCCCAGGAAAACGAAAACGATGGCGAGGGCCTGCCCCAGCTTGGCGGCGATGTTCGTGGCCTTCGCCCGGTCGAACTTCATGCTGAGTACCGCCCGGAGCATCCGGCCGCCGTCCATCGGGAAGGCCGGGATCAGATTGAATAGCACGAGCAGAATGTTGACGCTGAGGAGGCCGATGAGGAAGTTCCGCCCGGAAGGCAGGGTGATGGACTCCAGCGTTTCCTGGTCCGGCAAACCGCCCGTAGCGGCGATGATGGCGGCCAGCATAACGGCAATCACCACGTTCACCGCCGGTCCCGCGGCCGCCACGATAAGCTCTTCCTTCGGTTCTTCCGGTAGCCGCTCCAAGTTGGCGACGCCGCCGATGGGCAGCAGCACGATGTTGCGCGTATTGACCCCGTAGCGCCGCGCGGCCAAAGCATGACCGAATTCATGGAGCACGACGCAGCCGAATAACGCCAGGATGAAACCCACGCCGGTCAGGCCGTCCGCCAATTCACCGCTTTGGCGAAAGTAGCTGAGAAATACCCATCCCAGCAGGATGAGAAAGGTCCAGTGCAGTTTCACGTCGATGCCGGCCACGCGGCCGATACGGAAGGTCCAGGTCATAGTATCCAGCCTTATGAACGCCTATTCCATTGGGTCTGCCAATCCACGAACTGTTGCCTCCTTGGGGCGGGGCAACAGTCCGGGAATAGCGAACGTAGTTTATTTTCCGTTCTCGTCGAAGGGACGCAGGTGGAAGAGTTGTCCGTTCTCCGCATCGGAAAGCACGTAGATCGTTCCGTCGGGAGCCTGGGCGACTTCGCGAACCCGCACGCCCATCGGGATGCGTTCCACTTCCTCGGCGGTCGTTCCATCTACGGCTACGCGGACAATGCCGCTAGCGGTCAGTCCACCAATCAGCGCGTTACCCTGCCAGGCTTCGAAGGCGTCGCCCGTGTAGAAAACCATGCCCGAGGGAGAGATCGTGGGCGACCAGTGAATCGCCGCGTCCGCGAATTCGGGGCGGGTGGTCGGATCGGGAATTTTGCTTCCGTCGTAGTTGTCGCCCCAGCTGACTACCGGCCATCCGTAGTTTTTGCCGGCCTCCACGGCGTTGAATTCGTCGCCGCCCATCGGGCCCATCTCGGTGACCCACAGCATGCCGGTAGCCGGATCGATGGCCGCGGCCTCGATGTTGCGGTGTCCGTAGGAGTAGATCTCGGGCAGGGCGTTTTCCTGTCCGACGAAGGGGTTATCGTCGGGTACCGTACCGTCCGTATTCAATCGCACGATGGAACCGAGGTGATTGCTCAGGTCCTGGGCCGGATCGAATTGGAAGCGTTCGCCCATGGTGAAATACAGCATACCGTCGTCGGTGAACTCGATGCGACCGCCAAAGTGGTTGGGGCCCTGGAGTTTGTAGTTCTGTACGAAGAGGGTTTCGAAGTCCTCGATCCGGTCGTCGACCCAGCGGCCGCGGCCGAAGGCGGAGGAGGCCATCGAATCCTGCCCCCCATCCGCGAAGGATAGATACACGAATTGGTTCTCCTCAAAGTCGGGGTCCAGCACCACGTCAAGCAGACCGCCCTGCCCGTAGGAGAGGAGTTCCGGGATTCCTTCTACGGGCTCCGATAGGGTCGAGTCCGACTGCAGGATCCGGAGGCGGCCCGCCCGTTCGGTGATCAGCATGCGTCCGTCGGGCAGGAAGGCCATTCCCCAGGGGTGCTCGAGGCCGTCGACGATCGGCACGATCTTTACGGGACCGGCTTCCGTCAAGGCTTCCCCATTCTGACCGGTTACGGCCCAGGAGAGGAAAAGACAAAGAAAGGCCAGCATAAGGGGATTTGCGCCGGAGCGCGGGAGCGGAGTTTGCATAGTGTTCTTTATTCTACTATGTCCACCCGCGGTCCCGGGTTCGGTATCCGGCATCCTTTCGGGCCCCGCGGTCGGTAGCTTTACGCTGGGGTGATAAACCTGCCAAGGCCCCGGCCCGGGAATTAGGCCAGGGGCGTGTCCAGTTCCGCCAGCGAGCTTTCGATCTCCGCGGTCGTGAGCTCGTGGGATTCGATCTTCCCCGCGAAATAATCCTGGTAGGCCTTCATGTCGAAGTTGCCGTGACCGCAGAGGTTAATGAGAATCACCTTGTCCTCCCCGGCTTCCTTACAGCGCTCCGCCTCACGAATGGCCGTGGCGATGCCGTGGGCGGCCTCGGGGGCGGGAATGATCCCTTCGGCGCGCGCAAAGGCGATGCCGGCTTCAAATACCTCCAGGTTATCGTGGGCGCGGGCCTCGATGAGCCCGTCCTTCAGCAGCTGGCTCACGATGACGCCCGCGCCGTGGTAGCGGAGTCCGCCGGCGTGGATGGGCGCCGGAACGAAATTATGGCCGAGGGTATACATGGGCAGCAGCGGCGTCATGCCTACCGTATCGCCGAAGTCGTAGCGAAACTGGCCGCGGGTCAATTTGGGGCAACTGGCGGGTTCGCTGGCCACACAGCGGATCTGTTTTCCTTGGGTCAGGCTCAGCCGCAGGAAGGGAAAGGCAATACCCGCGAAGTTGGACCCACCGCCGAAGGGTGCGATCACGACGTCGGGCAGCTCCCCGGCCTTTTCCATCTGGAGCAGGGCTTCCTGCCCGATGATCGTCTGGTGAAGTAAAACGTGGTTGAGCACGCTGCCCAGCGCGTACTTGGTATCGGGGTCGGTGGCCGCCCGCTCCACGGCCTCGGAGATGGCGATACCCAGGCTGCCGGTGGTATCCGGATCCTTGGCGAGCACCTTGCGCCCGGCCTCCGTCCGATCGGAGGGAGACGGATATACGGTAGCGCCCCAGGTATTCATCATCACCTTGCGATAAGGCTTGTGTTCGTAGCTGAGCCGAACCATGTAGACCTCGCATTCCAGGCCGAAGTGCTGGCAAGCGAAGCTGAGGGCCGAACCCCACTGCCCGGCACCGGTCTCGGTGGTGATCCGCTTCACCCCGGCTGCCTTGTTGTAGTAGGCCTGGGCCACGGCGGTGTTGGGCTTGTGGGAGCCGCTCGGACTTACCCCCTCGTATTTGTAGTAGATCCGGGCGGGCGTATCCAGGGCCTTTTCCAGTCCGTACGCCCGGTACATGGGCGTTGGCCGCCACAGCGAATAGATGTTCCGCACTTCGTCCGGAATGTCGATCCACCGCTCCGTGCTCACTTCCTGCTTGATCAGCTCTTCCGGAAAGAGGGGGGCGAGGGCGTCGGGACCGATCGGCTCCCGCGTTCCCGGGTGGAGCGGCGGCAGCGGTCGGTTGGGCATATCGGCCACGATGTTGTACCACTGGTCGGGGATCTCAGATTCGGAGAGGGTGATTTTACGCTGTTGCATGTCGAAGGTGATTGAATACACCAAGAATACAAAATCCCCGCCACACACGAAAAAGCCCCCGCCGCCGAAACTGGCGCGGGGGCTCGATGGGGAGTGCCCTAAGCAGCAGGCACTTACACTCACTAAATTCCGGTCGGAGGGTTACTCCTTGTTCTTGTTTTTGCGCTCCTTCTTAGGTGCGGGCGCTTTTCCACCCCGGCGGCCCTGAGCGGGTGCGGCTCCTCCGCCATCGCCGCCGTCTTCACCGCCGCCCATGAGGTCGTCGTTGGTCACCGAACGGGTTTTGCGGCGAGCACGGTCTGCTTCCAGTTCGCCGAACTTGTAGCTAAAGGTGAGCTTCACGTTGCGGTTGAGGAGCAGGTCTTCCCGCACCTGGGTGAAGTTCGGCGTTTCCAGTTCGCTCCGGATGGTCCAGCCCCGGCCAGCAAAGTTTTCGGCGGAGAGGCCGATGGTGCCGCGGCCATCATTGAATTCCTTGCTCATCCCCAGCGCGTACATACCGAACCCGCCACGGGAACCCTGTAGCTGAACCCGGCGGCCCCGCATGAAGGTGAAAGCCTGCGCGGTCCAGCCTTTGTTCAGCTTCAGTTGGCTCATTAGCCGGCCGCCGTAGTTGAAGCCGGAGTTGGTCTGGGTGACGGATATTCCGTCTACGCCCGTCACCTGCCCTTCCAGCTGAGCGTAATCGACGTCGAATCCGCCGTTGACGGTCCACCGGTTGGTGAGGTACAGGTTGAGGAAGACGTTGGCGCCGACGGCCTGTTCTTTTCCGATGTTTTCGTAGGTGGTCAGCAGCACCCCGTCCAGGCTATCGATCGGGGTGCGGACCTCGTTGATGGCATTGTCGGTGTTCCGTCCGAAGAGGGACAGGTTGAGGTAGGTCTTGCCGATCATGTTGCTGTAGCCCAACTCGAAGTTATCGGTCAGTTCGGGGCTCAGCAGTGGGTTACCGACCTCGATATTCTGGGTGTTCTGCAGGTTGACGTTAGGGTTCAACTGGCGCAGCCAGGGACGCTGGATCCGGCGGCTGTAGCCAGCCTTTACGGTAGTGGTTTGGCCTAGTCGCTTCGAGAAGTTGACGCTCGGTACCAGGTTATTATAGTCGGGTATTTCAATGCCCTCGTTATTCTGGGTGGCATCGATCATCGTCTGTTCGTAGCGGAGGCCGGCCTTCACGGTCAGGTCGCCGGGCAGGCTGAGGGTATAGGCACCGTACGCGGCGGCGATATCCTGGCTGTAGTCAAGCGTACCGGCCGGATTGGAAGGATCGAGCGTGAACGCACCGTTGCCTTCGGAGCTCAGGTAGCTGAAGTCGCTGTTCACCTGCCGCAGGATGCCCTTGGCACCGACCTCGATGATCTGGGTTTCCCCGATGGGGTGGATGTAATCCGTTTGCAGGGTGATCTCCTGGTTGTTATTGTCGTTGAGATTCTGCAGGCGGCTCAGGACGGTCTCTTGTCCGTCGAGGTTGCTGGAGATGAAGTTGCTGTTTTCGTCGGTCGTACTATACAGGGTGGAGATGCTCAGCTCGCGCCCGGGTTTGATGACGTAGAGGTAATCCAGGTTGAAGTCGATGCTGTTGCCACCGCTCTCGCTTTCGATGTCGCGCAGGAAGGTGGAGATCGGCGTCTCCTCGGCAAATACATTGGTTGTCTGTAGCTGGTCGCGGTCGAAGTTGCGGATGCCGAAACGCACGCCACCGGAGAGGAACATCTTGTCGGTGAGGTCGTAATCGAGGCCGAGGTTGTAGCGGCCGAAAAGGCCGTTGTCGCTGCCTTCGCCGTACTGTTCGCTGCGGCTATCCGTAAATTGCTGGACCAGGGAAGTCTCCGAGTTGTTGTAAAACGCCCGGCCGAATCCACCAAGGGTCACCCCGAACTTACCCCGGCGGTAACTGCCGTTGAGGCCGAGGTTAGAGCCTCGGATGCCAATACCGGTATCCACGTTCAGGAAGTAACCCGCGAGGCTGTTTTTCTTAGTAATGATATTGATGATACCGCCCGATCCTTCGGCGTCGTACTTCGCCGAGGGACTGGTGATGACTTCCACGCTCTTGATCTGGTCGGCGGGGATCATCTTCATCGCATCCGCCACGCTGCTGGCGATAATCGTCGAAGGCTTGTTGTTGATCAGCACCCGAATGTTCTGGTTGCCGCGTACGCTTACGTTGCCGTCCAGGTCTACCTGGAGCAGCGGTACCCGCCGCAGTACGTCGCTGGCATCGCCCCCCTTACTGAGTTGGTCCTGCTCGGCATTGTAGACCAGGCGGTCCACTTTTTCCTCGATCAGGGAACGTTGTCCGGTTACGGTCACTTCTTCCAAAAGCTCGGCCGATGCACCGAGGGTGACGGTCCCGAGGGAGGCCGCTTTGCCACCCGCCACGGTCACGTTGGGAACCGATACGGCCTCGTAGCCCAGAAAGGAGATCTCCACGCGGTAGGTCCCGTCGGCTACGTCGGTAACGGTAAACTGACCGTTCTCATCGCTGATGGTGCCGTTCACCAACTCCTCCGCGGCGTTATACAGACTGACGGTAGCGTAGGCCACGGGGGAATTATCCGTTCCGTCAACCACCAGCCCCGTAATCGAGCCGGCGGCGGGGTTCCAGGCAATAGGGCCGGTGAAAAAGCCCGTCGCTCCCGCGTCCGCGCCCAGAGGATTAGCCTCCAGGGCGATCGTCGGCAGCAACAAGGCGACACACATCACAATTTTGGAATACGAATAGGTTTTCATTTCTCGGGGTTATAGCGGCAAAGGAAGGCCGAACGTGTACGCCGTGTGGGGCGATTCGACAATCCGGCGTTTCGACTCGACGGTTTACCACTAAAACGGTTTAGTTGGGGTGAAGTACCCGCACCCCGCGCCTGGGGCTACCCCCGCTGATCGGTCGAATCACCGCTCTATGGGTCGGCTGGTTGGGCTATCCAGTCCGTCATCGCCGCCCCCCGAATCGACCGTCTACCAAGAGCGCGCCAGGTCGGCCACCCCCGGCCGTAGTATTCCTTCCAGCACGGCGTAGGGCAGGTCCAGGGCGATCTCCCCAGAGCTGTACGGACCGATCGCGTACGGATCGTACAAGAACCGCATCCCGTCCGGTAAGGGCGCGACATTGCGGGTGACGGGAATGGAATCCCCGAACACCCGGTCCGGGTGTTCCATGGCCTTTGCCGTCAGGAGCCGGCTGAGCGCATCCTCCGTTCCCGCTGCAAAAAAGTCGTCATAGGTGAGGAATTGCGGCGGATCGACCCGGAACGGCAGCAGCGTAGTGAACGACATGCCGTGCGCGCCACCGGTGTATTCGTAGTACTGGTGGCCGAACACGATCAGGCTGTCGCCCCGGTACACCACCTCGGTCCGCTCTTCCTGTTGCCGACTGAGGGCTTGGGGAGCTTCCTGCAACCATTCTTCCTGTACGTCCTGGCTGGTGTAGTCCGCGAAGAGCGGGTTGACGTACGCCTTAACGGCGGTATCCAGCGGGAGGTTATCGGATACGACGAAGCCGAATAGCCGGGCGCTCAACGTATCGTTGATCAGGCGGCGCAGCTCCTGGGATCCACCCTCTGCCCTTACGGTATTCAGGCGGTAGGTGAAGTAGGGTCCGTGCGACCGCAGCGCGACACTATCCTCGAAGGTGTAGGGATCCAGGGTGAGGGGCGCTTCCTCAATGGGAAAATCCACCGAGTTACCCGGGTTATCCGTAACGGGATCGGTATCGCCCGTACAGGCCGCGAAAGTGAGAAAGAGCAACACGGTGAGGAGTGAGAAACGCATAGCGGATGGGTTGGCGCCAAGGTACGGGTTGCCCGGCTGGCTTCACTCCCGGGGGAGGCGGTTGATGGGTTGCACCCGGTCCAGGTACAGGATGCCGTCGAAGGCGCTACCCATGTTTTCCTCGATCGTCGGTTGACCGTAGTACTGTGCCCCGGCACCGGCCATAACCTTCAGCGGACCCGAGAGGGAAGCCTTTAGGGCCGGGTCCTTCCGGGCCGCCCGGAGATCCAGAAAGCTGTAGGGCTTGCCGGTCCGGGCCAGGCAGGATGTAAAGGTGGTCGGGTCCAGCTCGAACGAAATGACCTGGTCGGCCCACACCTCACCCCGCGGCGCCAGGGCTACGAATTCCCCGTTCCCGAAGTCGGTCGCCAATCCATAGTACCCCCGCCCCATCCGCTTGGCCAGCTGGTGGCCGGTCACGTCCACCTGCCCGTTGCTCACCCAGTCGCCAACGTGGGCGTTGTGCGCCCAGTAGAGTAAGCGAACGTCGCGCGACCCGTCGCGCAGGAGTAGCAGCAGGTTCTCGGCGGCGTACAGGTCCCGCAGATCGTGCTTGTGGCGTTCGCGCGGCTGGTTGATGACGAGTACGAATTGCCCGATGACCTCCACGTGGCGCAACATGTCCTCGTAAGCGTCCCGGGAACTCGCCGTTACCAGTTCGGGGCCGTGGACCGTCACGTAATCCAGCAACTGCCGGTAATTATTGAAGAGCGCCGCCTTCTCCTCCGGACTGAACCGCTGCCAGAGGTGTTTGTCGTAGGCGGCCACCTCCACCTCGTGCCCCAGGGCGGAGAGGTAATCCGCCACCAGCCGCGCGTCGGACTGTACGAACTGCATCTCGCTACCGTACAGGTGGATCGGCCGGTCGGGGTGGCCGACGTTATAGGCGCGCATCCATTCCAGCAGCGCCACGAACTCCTCCGTCCGGTAGCGCCAGCTGCTGTTGATCTCGTTGAGGAGATAGTCCCGGTCGTCGCGCTCCCCCTGTACGTAGGCATCCAGATAGGCCCCCTCCCCCACCATCGTTTCCAGCACGATACCGGTAAAGCGGTGCTGCTCCACCAGGTACTTCAGCAGTTCCCCCGCCAGAAGGGTGAACTCGGCCGAACCGTGGGTATCCTCGCCGTAGCCCAGTACGGATACGCTGTCGAGCTGATCGTCAAGGAAGGAGAACGCGCCGGCCTCCAACCCGGAAAATCCGGTCAGGTATTTTTCCAAACCGTCGGGACATTGGGCGCCGGCGCGCGGGAGGCAAACAAACCAGGAAAGGGTAAGCAAGATCAGGAAGCGCATGTCCAAAGGTAAGACCCGCTATGCTGCCCCCGCCGCCGCCGCGGTGGGCTGACGGCGGCAGTAGGCCCCTCCCGCTCGGCCCTCCCCGGGCGAGGCAATTTTTCGCCGCCCCCCGCCAACGGACTGACCGGCAGGACGTATTGCCGCGAAGTTGGCCGGTGGGGAGGTGCCGTGCGGGTAACGAACGGCTTCGGTGCGTCATTAGAGAGCGATACTACTTCACCGCATACCGCTAGACATCGCAGTGAATCGGGCATCCTCCCCCCGATTGGGGGCCGGGGGCAAAAGCCGGAGCAACGACCATACCTGGTGGTATGTCTTCACCTGCATACCCCATCGACATGTTTACCTCTCCCACGCTGTTTCCTCCGGATTCCGCCACCCCGCTCCGGTTTTCCATTCTGCTACTGGTCTCGTGCCTACTCCTTACCGGATGCCCGTCCGGCACCCGAATCACCGATCGGGTGCCACCGGCCAATCTACCGGTTGACGCCGCCAAGTTGCAGGAAATACCCGATCTGGTCGTCTCCCCGGACTGCGATGTCGAATTGCCGCGCGAAAGCCTCGTCCTGGTCACCTGGGCCAAGGTCCAGGAACGGGGAACCGCCTACCGAATCGATTTGACGCCCTACAAGCAGGGGTTCGAGCAAGACCTGTTTTACACCCTCCTTCCCGGCGAGAAGAAAGCTTTCCAGTTCACCGCCGAACAGGGGCGGGCCGCTAATCTGACCAGCAGCCTGGCCGACGTACGCGTCCGTGACTTCACCACCGAAAACCGAAGCGGGGGGAATCGCCTCGCGTTGGCCGGGCTGGTTCCCGGTATGACGTATTACCTGCGCGTATCCACCTTCTCCCCCACCGACGACAGCTGGCTCCCCGGTCAAACCATTCGGTTCGACGCCCCCGTCTGCCCCTTTGATTCTCCTGATCGCTAACCGGATTCCCGCTTACCTACCAACCCCTATTGCCATGAGAATTCTTCCCATCCTGCCACTGCTATTACTGTCTACCCTTTCCGGACAGTCCATCACGCTGACTGAAATCAACCCCACCTCCTCCACCCTCGACGCCACCAACCCGAACGGGGCCTCCGGTGGCAGGGTAAACAAGCTCGCCATTAGCGGTGACGGCAACAGCCTTTACGCGGCGAGTGAGCTGGGTGGTCTCTTCCGCAGCAGGGATCGCGGGAACAACTGGGAGCGCCTCGACGGCCACCTCCCTACCCTGACGGTAGATGTGGAGGTAAGCCCCGCCGATCCGAACGTTGTACTGGCCACTTCGACCTACGACGGCCGCCTGAGCAGCCTGTCCGGGCTTAACCGCAGCACCGACGGGGGAACGAGCTGGACCAGGCCGGCATCCTTTACCCCGCCCACCGGCTTCTGCCAAAGGGCCGTGGAAGCCGAAACGCTATCCGGCTACGGTATCGCCTTCGATCGTGACAACCCCGATCGGGTGTACGCAGGCACGAGCTGCGGGCTGGCCATCTCCACCAATGGAGGGGCCACGTGGAATTTCGTGGACCCAACTCCCCGGAACTCCCCCGACCGGATCATGGACGTCGTCGTACACAACGGAATCGTAGACATCGTTGGGGACGATGGGCATTTCCGGTCCACCGATAACGGACTAACCTGGACGACCACCTCCGACCCCGCGAATGCGCTCCCGTCGGGAATCGCCACGATCGCCGTATCCCCCGACGAGGACTACGTGCTCTTCGCTACCGTCGGCACCCTGATCTTCCACACCACCGACGGCGGGGAAACCTGGCGGAACACCATGGTCAACCCCGCCCCCCAGGGCAGGATACCCTTCGTGAAGGTCAACAACCGGACCGGCACGGCCTACGATCTGTGGTTCGGGGATATCGACCTGCACCGCTGTAGCTGCTCCACCCCCGCTGACCCCGCCCCCGGTGGAAGCGCCCGCTGCCCGGACAATACCTGGACGGGCCCCTTCACGAGAACCGTCGGGGGGCACAACGATTTGGGCGACATCCTCTTCGACCCCACGGTTTCGGTCGACGCCTGCCCGGTAGCCATGGCCTCCGACGGTGGGGTCTACTTAAATACGGCCGGTGGATCGGGCTGTCACTCCCCCGCCTGGGAACAACCCGCCACCACGGTCCGGGCGCTGTGGGTATTCGGTATGGCGGGATTCAATAGCGAACCCGGTGAATACCTGTACGCGGGCTTAATGGACAATGGTACCTACGTCACCCCTAACGCAAGCAGTCCGGATCCCATCTGGAATAACCGGGACTGCTGCGACGGCTTCGACGTGGCACCGAACCGGAGTAGCGTACTGTATTCCGTTTGTTGCTTCCGCCCCGGCCGCTTTAACCTCCTCTTTCTGCGGGATCGGGACATGGTCGGAGGCAGGGAGATCAACACCTATCCTCCGGGAAACGTGCGCCCCTTCTTCGATGGCGACCTAATCGTGAACGCCGGTGGCAACCGGTTCATCGTCGCTACCTCAACCGGGGTGTATTTCACCACCAATATTCGCGCCAATCCGATCACCTGGAACAGCCTGGGGTCCTCCAACGTACCGGCCAGCGTCTCGGGTCTGCACGTCGCGACCGAATCTTCGGGTAACGTGGTGGTATACGCCCAGATCGGGGCGGGCGACGGGAGCGGAAGCGATCGGGTCCGACGGAAGGACGGCCTCTCCGTCACCGGCGCCTGGACGACCGTCGACCCGCCGGGGGGCAGGGGCGGATTCGGAGTATTCGACGCCCACCCTACCAATCCCGACCGTATCATCGCCTCTCACTTCGTGTCCGGTTTGTCGCCCCAAATGCTCCTGAGTGTAGACGGGGGAGCTTCCTGGGATGCACTGCCCGAACTGGACGACCTCATGACCGGCGGCGGTACGTACCGGTATTCGATCACCTCGGAATTGACGCCCCGGGGAAGATACCTGCAACCCAGTCTCGTTGCCTTCAATCCGTACGATGAGGAGGTGATTGTGGCGGGCGCCGCCGATGCCGGACTGTTCATCTCCTTCGATGGGGGGGAAAGCTGGCGGCCGGTAACCGACCCCGATGACCCGTCGGGCATCCAGGTGCCACGTCCGAAGTTCGCCCACTTTGAAGAAGCCCCCATGCCGTTCGGCGATAACGGCCTGAACGTTTACATCGGCACCAAAGGTCGGGGAATGTTCCGGATGCGCATCGCCGGGTCACCGCCCGCCGCCGCAAGCCCCTGTTTGCTGAACCCGGCCCTGTGTATCGATCTCGACCTGGATGATTTCCGCATCGGCATCGACTGCGGGGGGCGCTTTCCCTGTTACGGGCGCGATCCCATTCCGAGAAACTGTCTCGTCAAGTACCGCTGCCCGGGGTGTGAGGAAGTGGCCCTGTGTCCTCCCTTCTATTCCATGCTCTTCGAGGATTTTCCCTTCGAGCATTTCGACCTCGGGCTATTCCACCCCAACGCGGATACCATCGATTACGGGACGACGCGTGTGGGCAAGGACCTGATCCTCACTTTCCGGCCGAGCGAAGCGCTTTACGAGGAGGCAGGGATCGGCGCCTACGAACTGATTTTTTCCGCCCGCTCGAATCAGGACGCCACGATCAAGGCCCGCCACGAAATCGCCACCAGTATCATTGCCGGTGACAAGCCGTTCGAGGGTCAGGAGGATTACGCCGAACTCAAGAAACTACTAAGCGGAAAGCGATAGCCGGCTGGGCCAGGCTGTGACTGGCCGTTAATCGATGGATTGGTCGATCAGGCGCAGCAGGAGGTCCTTTAGATACTCCACTTCGAATGGCCCGACGGTTGGCTCCAGGTGGTCGTTGCCTATGCCGCTGTCGTCCGTGATGAACACGTACGTACCATTGGTTACGATCGCCGTCAGGCGCATCAGGAATTCGGTTGGCTTATCGATACCGCTCGCAACGATGGGAACGAGGTGAATGCCGGCCGCTGCCGCTTCCTCCAGCAGGCCACGGTAGGTGGCCACGGTCTGCGCGTCACTGTGGGGGGGTGCGTCGAGCAGGAGGAAAGCGACGCGGGTGCGGGCCTTTGTCGACCACCGCAGTTCATGCAGGGCAACCTGGAGCGCCGTGTGAACCGCCTCGGGAAAATCCCCTCCGCCGTCCGCCGACTGCTGAGCGATGAAGGCCGTCATCGTTGCGAGGTCTTCCGTAAACGGGGAATGGCGGGTGAGGTAGGCGTCGTCCGTATCGCGGTAGAATACGGCGGCGGTCCGTAATTGGATAGTAGCGTGCTTATCTCCCACCTCCTGCAGGATCGCATGGAGATCATCCTTGAGAAACTCCAATTCATCGCCCATGGAACCGGTGGCATCCACTAAAAAAGCCAGGTCGACGGCCCCGGAACGCTCGGTCTCGTAGTCCAGGCGCACGACGATGGCGCCGCTTACTTCCTCGGTCACCCTTTCGTCAACCTCCCTTCCGTCGACCATTAGCTCGAGATCGGAAGCAGTGGCGAAAAAGCATTCAGCCCGACCGCGGTGGTCGGTGCGGGTGGTGAAATGTTGACCTCCGGAAGCAGCCCGGACTTCCACATCGCGGGCCGGTTCGCCGCTTGCGTCGGTGACCTGAATACGGATCCGTTCGGTCGTGTGAATGCCCCAGTCGGAGATGCTGTGCCCGTACTCCTGGTGTCCGGTCAGGTCCTGCCAGAAACCCCAGTGATCCAGGTCGTTCCATTCGCCCGCGGTGATGAGCCCGCTGCGATCGGAAGCGGGATGTTGCCCCCGGTCGGGCGTGCTTTCGCTTCCGTCAACTGTTTCGAAGGTGGTCGGCAAGGCAGCGGGGGTGTAGGAGTCCGCCGTACAGGCCGTGAGCAGCAGGGTAGTCGACACGAAAAGCCAGGAAAGGAGCCGCATGGAATTAGAATTTTCATTTAAGGGACGGATGCAGGCGTGGAGCTCGTTGGTGGGCCGCGCTTTATCTTACCTTTCTTTCGACCTACGCCACCCATACATGCCTACTGCCTTTGAAGACCTTTCCGACCAGCCCCTCGATGATTTTGAGGGTTTGCGCCCGGGCCAGGTGCACCGGCTTCTCCATAACTTCCTAGACCGCGGGAGCATCGTCCGGCTGTCGGACGCTGACGTGCCCCCGCCGGCCGCCATGCCCCTGGTACATTTCGTACGCGACCTACTGGATCGCCTGGCCGAAAGGGATATACCCCTCACCAAGAAGGGGAACCTGCCCGCTGGCCTGGTGAAGGAATGGTACGCCACCGGCTTACTCCCCGCCCGCGACATCGATAGCGGCATCACCAAGCTTTCCGGCGAGGACGACTACCTGCCGGCCCAGGTGGCCAAGCACCTGCCCCTGGTCATGGGCTGGACGAAGAAGCGGCACAACAAGCTGAGCCTGACCGCGAAGGGGAAAAAAGCCCGCGCGCTTTCGGAGCACGCTTTTTTCGCTACCCTATTTCGCCAGCACCTCAAGCTGTTCAATCTCGGCTGGGCGGACGGATACCCCGAGTCGTCCGCTCTCCAGCACGTCTTCGGCTACCTGGCCTACCTGCTGTTGCTGTTCGGTACCGAGGAAAGGCCGGCGACCTTCTACGGCGAGCGGCTCCGGCGCGCCTTCCCCTTGCTGGAAAGGGACTTCCCAGGCACCCAGCTGACTACGGCCCTGCAGCTCCGGCTGCTGGAACACTACCTCGCCTACTACGGCCTGATCGGGGTGAAGCCGAATGCAGGTGGCCCATACCATTCTCCCGGCGTAGGGACCACGATTGCGTTCCGGAAACTGTTTTACCTCGACCGGGGCGCGGCCCCCGACCCGCCCACCGAAGAGGAAAACTACGAACGGCAGTTGCGGACCGCCCTCTTCGATGCGGAGATGGGCAGTCAATCCTACACTTCGGACGAACTCCCGCTGGAAATGCTGGAAGCTTTCCAGGAGCAGGTCCGCCAGTTCGAGGAACAGCAAGCGGCTCAGGATACCGTGACGGTACGCAGCCTGCTCGGGGATATGCCCATCTTACTGCCGAGCGACATTCCCGATAACCAAATCGCCACCAGGGAGGCGCGCAGGCTAACCGAAGCCCTGGAACGGGTCGGCATCCTGCTAGTGGAAGACGAAGCCAAGGAGCTCGAACCGAAGGATTATTACGACTATTTACACAACCTGCTGCTCGACTTCGAGATCGTACCTCCCCCTCCCGGGAGCCGGCGGGCCCTGTCATTCTCCGAGGTGGTTATTGCCAGTATGGACCCCATCGAAGCGCTGACGGAGCACTTCCTACTATCACTTTTCCGCCTCGACGTACCTTTCCCCGTCGACCTGCTGGCCACGGAAATGCGGCTCGCTAACCGGCTCGTGCCCCGGCAGCGCGGCCTGGATCACCTCCTCAACTGGCGTAGGCAGTGGCGGGAAATCGTTGGCCTGGCCTTCGACGTGATCGACGGGCCGCAGGTAGAACCCCCGACCGACCGGCAGGCCATCCAGTTTTACCTGGTAGCCTACGAGGTAGTAAATGCCGCTTCGGGGGAGAAAGAAGTGTTCGAGGGGGGCGGCGTGATGGAATTCATCCTGGAAGGTGAGGAGTGGCGGGTAACCGGTGCCCAGTTTCCGGGTTTTTGCCTTTAGCCTCCTCCCGGCGCCCGTTCGCCGCCGTAGCGCCACATTCCTTCGAGGAAGGGATGCAGGGGAAGCACCCCACCGTAAAACGCCAGTTGCTCCGAGAGGTATGGTTCCTGGTCCCAGTGAGGCGGTGGGTAGAGGCTTACGTCGGGAAATACCCGCCGGATGCTTTCCGTTAGCCGGATGAACTGAACCACCAGGCCGACCAGACGGGAGCGGGGGGAAACGGAACGTTCCAGCAGCACCGTGACGGCCGCGGTGGCCCTGGCGAGACACAGCAAGGTGAGATAGGCGGTACGGCGGGCATCCTCGTAAAAAAATCCGTCTCCCTGCTCGGTGGTTTCCTCCCGGCTGTGCAGGCAGCGTTGCACCTTGGGGCCCAGCATGACTACGTACCAGTTGAGGGCGTGGGCGGCCTGAACGGAAGGGTCGTCGAAATTGGCGGACTGGAGCAGGGGCCGCGTCCACTGAGAGGCGCTTAGGTATTCTATCACCATGCTGCGGGAGCGACTCTTTATTTCGGCCACCGGCAGCGGCGGGTCGGTCTCCAGCTCCTGCAGGCTTACGCCATCCACCATCAACTGCTTTTCCAACCGCCGCAGAAAGTCGGCGTAAGAACCGCTAAGGGCGGGAAAGGCCCGGGGCATGGTGTTCTGTTGCCTCCCCTCGGCCCCCAACTCCCTGCCGAGGGAGTAGACGCCGCAGCGGTCCGTAAAGGGGCAGCGCTCGCACCAGCGAAAGCAATAATTCGCGATGCCGGACAACTGATCAGTCATGGAACTAAGATAAGCGGCGGGCCGGAAACTTTCCGCATCCCCTGGCCGGAAACAGTTGCGTCGGGGCGCTCGCTTCGCCGCCCGGCTTTTCACCTGCGCTCCGGCGCCCTCAGCTTAGTTGGCGGTAGCGGGCCTTGACGAGTACGAAGGCCCCGTAGAGGAACAGTCCGAGCGCGATCAGGGCCAGAAATACACTACCGGCGCCCTGGCTGATGAGGTGGAGCACGCCGCCGAGTCCCTTATACTGGCTGGCGTCCTGGGCCACGATGACCTTGACGAGGAAGTAGGTAAAGACGAGGTAGACGATGACCCGTGATCCGTAGCCCAGTTTGCCCATCCAGCGGTAGGTTTCCCGTTCCTTCCGGCCCATCTTATCCGTCTGCAGATCGTTCAGGAAGGTTTCGTGCACCGCCCGATCGTACTGCCAGTAGGCGGCGTAGAGGGCGGCGAGGGCCAGAAACCCCACGCCCACCATACCGAAAGGCTCCTGCATGAGCTCGACGAGGAGAGCCTGTTTATCGCCTTCGGTGCTGCCGCCGATCACGAGGGTGAGGGTATACACGCCCAGTAAACCGTACATACTACCGCTGATCGCGTAGTGGGTGCGGCTCATGATTCCTTCGCGATCGGTGCCGTCGTTGGCTTCGTCGGTGAGGGCTTTATACCAGCGCCAGCCACAGTAAGCGAATAGTCCGAGTGCCAGTACGGTGAGGAGGACGGTTCCGAAGGGCTCGTCCTGGAGGTAGCGCACGATCTTCTGGGGGCCTTCGGGGCCACCGCTGGCCTGTCCGATTACCGTGGCAAGGGCCAGGCCGCCCACCATTACGTACACGCAGCCTTTGGCGGCGTGGCCCCAGAAGTAGAGCTGGTGGTGCCAGTCCGTAGTCGCGATTTTGGTCATATAGCTTTTCTCTTGGGATTGGTTCTCCTATGAATGGTACGCAAACCGACCCTGAGAGTTCGTACGGACAAGCGCGGGGGCAAGGGACTCACTCCGCTACCGCGCGTATGGCGTAATAGCAGGGCTCGGTCTCACACTCGTACATGATCACCTTAGCCCGGTAGCGCGTTGGGGCCGTCGGACTGACTTCGACGATGGGCGTATAATCCTCCAGGGTATCCTCATCGACGAGGTTGCCCTTCTCATCGTACAGTTTTAGGTCGAGATCCGGGCAATCCCCGTCACAGACGGCAAAGATCTTATAGGCAACGCCGCCGTAGAGCTCCAGATCGTGGAATTGGCTGTCGCTCTTCCCCATGGATCCGCAGTAGGTCAGGTAGATCATGGGATACCCGATTTCGCTCATGCGTTCGGAAACGGAGGTAAGCTGGGAGCGGATGGATTGTTGCTGGCACTGGGCGGAGGCCGCCGGGATCGTACCGAGAGACAAAAGAATGCCTAGAATGAGGTAACGCATAGCAAAATTACGGAGAGTGAAGCGGGAAAACCAGACCGACCGGCCCCGGAAAGTTCCAGGCCGTCGGCGGCGTCGATCGTCAGGGTAATCAGGTGCAGGGGGCGCTACAAAAGGGGATGCCTCGCGCGCTTAGCTTTCGGTTCATCCTGCTTTCATCAAGAAAGCGGATGCGTTCTCCGGGCTAGCCAAGCAGGAAGCGGTTCAAAAACTTGAATAGGCATCCGGACGATCTAACGTACCGCAGGCAGGGCTATTTCGAATGATCGTCTTTTTTGCATTTCCTCGCCTTACTCCTCCCCTTCTAGCTGGTTGAGCAGTTGGCGGGCATCATCGGTAGTATAGCCTTCCAGATCGCGTGCCAGCTGCAGTTGCCGGAGCGCAGCCTCCCGGTTTTGTAGTTGCAGTTCGGCCAGGGCAAGATAGAAGCGGAGGTCGCCTTCGTCGTAGGGATACCTCCCGGTGTCCAGTACTTCCGTGAGCAGTTGCTGAGCCTCTTCAGCTTGTCCAATGGCCAGGGCGGAAACGCCGGCGTACAGGAGGTTGATACTGTCGAGTGTGCCGGAGGCGACGCCGGCCCGCAACAGCGGATAGGCCCGCTCGTACTCCTTCTGATCGTAGGCGTCGAGTCCTTCCTCCGCATCCTCTCTGGGGCCCAGCAAGGCGCCTTCGCGCGGCAACCACTCGATACTATCCTGCGCCAGGCGGGTATCCGGATCCGGCCGCGCCAGCAACCACCATCCTACGGCCAGCAATAGCAGCACGGTAGCCGCCACGCCCAGGATGCGGGGCCATAGCCGACGCTCCCGGCCGAGGGTGACCGGCTCGAGCGATGCTTCCAGTTGGTGGAGGGTATCGCGCATCGCGTCGCGACTGTTTAGCTCGTCGGGCGACGACCGAAAGCCGTGGCGGTAGACCGCTTCGTAACGGGCGGCCGCGGCGGCCAGTTCCGCGTCAGCCCGTAACCTGGCACGGAGAGCAGCGGCTTCCTCGGCGCTCAGATCGCCTTCGTAGTAGGCGTCTATCCTGTCGAGCAGGTCCGGTGGTAGTTGAAAATCGGATTCCATTGTTGATTACTTGGCGGGGTCCGTTGCGTAAAGCGCCCGGAGGCGAACCATACATTTCGCTTTATTGGTTTTCGCCGAGGCTGCGTTTTTATAACCCAGCAATTCGGCGATCGTCTTCCAGTCCAGATCCAAAAAGTAAAAGTGGACGAGGAGTTGACGACAACGGTCTCCCAGGTCCCGCATTTTTCTGTGCAATTCCCGCCGAATGGCTTCATTTTCCTCGTCACCGTGGGGGGTAACGAGTGCTTCCGGCAGGCGTTCGGGTTCGAGGTAGACTTCGCGATTGGTTCTTAACAGTTTCCGGTACAGATTCTTCGACACGGCATTCAGGTAGGTATCGAGCCGAGCGGAGAGCTCGGTCAGTCTACCGGAACGAACATTTTGTACCAGAATAATCAGGGCTTCGGTGAAAAGTTCCGTGGCCACCTCCTGCCGGTTGGGGTGGTCGCGGTTGACAATACGCCCCACTAGAAAACGAATACAGGGCTCGCGGTACTTCTGGTACACGGTTTTGAGGGCCGTGCCCGTTGTATCCGTACGCAAGGCCGCCAGTAGCGCCTCATCGGACATATTACATGAATTAATGGGGTTCGCAAAGAAAGGTAACCCCCACAAAGTAGGAAATCTCGGTCGCACCGCCGACTGCCCCCCGCGGACGTCCCTTCACGCACAGTAACCTTACGAACTGATGTCCCGACCTTCCGGTTTGTATACTTGGCAGGACACCGAGGCGTGCGGAATGCGCCTCCCGGTAATGCTGCGTGCTTATGGTTAAACGACTGTTCCGCTGGTTCCTGATCTTACTGGGTCTGGTGGTGCTACTACTGGCCGGTTTCGCCGTGGCGCTCAACGCTTACCTAAATTCCGAGGAAGAAAAACTCGTGCGGGAGTATGCCTACCCGGCCGGACTCGATATCGTTTTCCGCAAAGTCGACCTGACCGCCTGGGAAAGCTTTCCGCTGGTCAGCCTCACCATCGACAGCCTCGTCGTACGGGATAGTTCGCTTACCCGCAACGACCCGGCCCTCCTGGAGCTGCATCGGCTGCACGCCGAATTCAGTCTCGCTTCCCTGTTCAGCGATACCATCAGTCTGCGCCGGCTCCAGTTCACGGGCGGCGGCCTGCGCATGGTGGCCGACTCAAGCGGCACTTTCAATACGGGCACCCTCCTGGACCGGGATTCCACGGCCGCCCGGGAGCAGGACCCTACCAAGCGGCGATTGCCCCGCCTGGCGTGGGAGGGCGTACGTATCGGCGTGACGGACCTCGGCTTCACCTACCGCCTGCCCCCCCGCAACAAATGGATCGACGTACACATCGATTCCCTGCAGGCCCTGGCTTTCCAGCCGGATGACGGCAACGTAATTTTGGAAAGCCACCTCGTCACCACCGTGGGCCAGCTCGCCTTCAATACCCAAAAGGGGGGCTACCTGAAGAATACCCGCGTAGAAGGACCGGTGGACGTTCTCTTCACCGAGGAGGAAATTACCGTTTGCCCCACCGAATTGGTCATCGGTGGCGAAGCCTTCACCGTATCGGCCGAGATCCGCCGGAGCGAGACCGACCCCACCTTTATTTACGTGGCCAACGACCGCACCAGTTACCCCCAGGCCCGGCCGCTGCTGCACGAAGACCTGCAACAAAAGCTGGGCGACTACTTCGTGAGCGGGCGCTTCCCGGTGCGGGCTACCATCGAGCTCCCACCCGGCGAGAACGAGAAAGTAACGATCGATTTCTCCCTCTCCGGCCAGGACGTAACGGCCAAGGGATACGATTTCACGAACGTCTCCACCCGGGGGGAGATCGTCAACCGCCTTGACCCCGCCGAGGGGGGTATTCCCGGCAGCAAGAAAAACCTGCGGGTCGAGCTGGACTCCCTGTCGGCCTATTACCTGGGCGCCCGGATCGAGAGCCCGCGGGCGGTCGTGGCCGTTTTCGGTAAGGACGCCGTGCTACGCGCCCCGTTGCGGCTCTCCGGCCCGGCCAGTGCGGTGAGTACCTATCTGGAAAACCGCGATTTCTTCTTCGACCGGGGGCGGTTTGAGTTGCTTACGCAAGTCGATGCTTCCCTGCTTTCCTTTGAGGACGTAGCCACCACCAGCGACGGGAGCCTGCAGCTGGATGACCTGGTCGTGGGCTACCGGCCCGCCGCCGCAAGCTTTCCTTTTCGGTCCATCCGGGTAGAGAAGAACGATCAGGATATTACCTTCCTAATCGAAAGCACCCCGCTGGCGAACGGATTTTCCTTCGACCTGGCCGGTCGGGTCGACAACCTGACGCCCCTGCTCATCGACGTACCCGACGCCCGCCTGAATACCGACGTTACCCTAACCGCACCACGGATCAACTGGACGGATTTCCTCACATTCTTCGGTCAGGGGGGGTATTTTCCGCAAGACGAAACGGACGGCCCCGACACCACGATCACCGATGCCGCTACCCAGTCCCGGGCCCTGAAGGAAACCCTCCGCGGGATTCAGCACACCTTCAGTCCGCAGGTCGACGCCACCTTCGACACCGTCGGCTACTACGACGTATTTACCCTTACCGATTTCGGTACCGGGCTCCACTTCAACGGCGACACCCTCGTCCTGGAACGAACCGCTTTCAACTGGGCGGGTAGCCAGGTGGGCTTCGGCGCCGAATTAAATCTGGCGATGGACGGGCAAACCCCCTTCCACCTGAGCCTGGCGGCCGAGCACCTGAACCTCAACGAACTGCGATCGTCGCTGGATTACTTCGGGGTTTACATCCCGGAGGGCATCGACTCCCTGCCGGAAGACCTGAGCATCGATTTCGATCATCAAGGACGTATCGCCGACAGTCTCGGCATCGAGCCGGGCTTCAACACCGGACGCCTGGCCTTCCACGATGGCCGCAGCGAGCTATTCGCCGGGCGGATGGACTACGAGCCCGGCCCGAACGGCTTGGTGACCGACATTCACCTCGGCGGGGATCCCCACGTCGTGAACGTGCTTTTTGGCGCCGAAGACTTCTTCTTCGGCACGGGCAACTTCACCATCGACCTGTCACTGGTAGGTACGCCGACGGATCTCCGCCAGCTGGTGCAAACGGGCAATCTTCGCCTTCGAATCGACAGTAGCCGCATCGCCTACCGCCCGGCCGACGTTTTCGTGCCCCTACGCTCCTTCGCCGTAGACATTACCGACGCCCGGGCGGAGTACCGCATGGAGCTGCTGGCCGACGGCTCCGAACGTAGCGTCAGCCTCAGTGGTGCGCTGAATAACATCAACGCCTTTTTGTACCCCCGGCCCGGGGAAAACTTCCGCGTAACCGCTGATGCCTACGCTCCCAGCCTGTTCTGGTCCGATCTGAGCGGGTTCGTGCAGGGAGACGGTAAGGAAACTACCGATTCGGCCCCCGACCTCCAAAGCTTATTCTCCACCGCCGCCGGCGCGCTTCGCTCCTTCCGACCCGACATTAGCCTGGCCATCGACACCCTGTACACCGGGGAAACCGCACCGCTGGTGCACCTCTATTCCGGTCTCCGCCTACAGGACTCTACCCGCCTACTCCTGGAACGTTCGGGCTTCCAACTGGCCGACGGGCGGGTAGCCTTCGATGCCAGCTACGACCTGGATACCGCCGTGATTAGTCCCTTCATCGTCCATTTCACCGCCGATACCCTGCCCCTGCAAGAGGTAAGAGAAGAGTTGGCCTACCTCGGCCTCCAGCTGCCCGACGATATCGGTGCATTGCGCGGAAACCTAACCCTCGACGGATCGGTAGTGGGTAAGTTAAACGAAGCTACCGGGAAGCTGGTCATGGATAGTACCCACGGCACCCTGGATTTCCGGCTTACCAATACCGAACTGATCGACTGGGCCCTACTAACCGAGATGGGCAAAAAGGCCTGGATGGCGGACCGGCTGGCTAAGTTGCGCTTTGCCCCCCTCGAGGGAGAGGTCGTCATCGACAGCGGCCTGATCTCCATACCGCGTACGGAAATTCAGTCGACCGGAGTCCAATTTTTCGTAGAAGGCTCCATCGACCCGGAAACCGGTCCTGACATGCTGATTTCCATTCCCCTGCGCAACATTGGGCGGGGACTAATGGACCAACCACCGCCGCGCACGGGGTACGCACGGGCGGGCTGGAAGGTTTACCTGGTCATGGAAGCTGGAAAGGACGGGGAAACGAAAACCAAATTCCGGCTGGGCCGGCGGCGCTACTTCAAGGACCGCGGTCGCCTGGAAGAATACCGGGAGCTAAAGCGGCAATACCGGGAGGAGCGAAAGGCGGCACGGCGGGCGCAGTAGGGAGAATACGACTGCAGTGCTTGCCGCGCCAGGTACAGTCGGCGGGCGGGTAATCGCCATATTCTGGGTAGGCGAAACCGCCCGGCAAGATTTCAGGGTAACCGGCTTCCCCCGTCGTTTCCAGCAGCCAGGGGTAGAGCAGGTGGGGAGCTGGTCGAGATAAGGTTGCCGGATAAACGCTGAGTACCCCTTTTAAATCACGACCATATTGCAGGCATACCGTACCCTTTTCTGCCCCGGACTACGCCTCCCCCGACCGAAATAGCCCTGGCCCGCAAAAAAGCCCGCGATGCGCATGCGCATCGCGGGCGGAGCTACTGGAAAGGACCGTGCATTCGGAAACAGCTTCCGCCGTCACCACCATGTCGCTTAGCGCTTAACGATGCGCCCGACCAGCGGGCGGCCGTTCTCCGTGGATAGCCGGAGGTGGTACAGCCCGTCGGGCAACGCGGAAAGATCGAAGTCGGCGGCGGGGTAAGCCAGATCCCCCACCGCACGGCCCGCGGCATCGTATACATTCAACCGACCTTCCCCTAGGCGGAGATCCCCGGCCAGATCGATGGCAAAGCGGCCGGTAGTGGGGTTGGGGAAGACGGGGAGGGGGGCGGGGTTGGCGGCGGGTTGGAAGAGGCCGCTCGGGCTGGTTTCGCGTGCGGTGAAGCGGTAGACGGTACCGGACACCGCATGGTTATTAAGCAACAAGTCCAAGGTGTCTAATGCTTCGATGGTCTCAATCCCCTCCCAGCGTGGAGATGCGGCATCGCCCTTCAGATAGAATAATTCGGCCCAACTAGCGGAGTCCGTAGCTGGATTTTCGTAATAGTCCTTTACCATGACGACGCCGGGTTCGGTCTCCTCCAGTCCGGCGATCACCCCTGCTGAACTCGGTCCGTAATGGATTTCGATCGTGCCGTCCTCTTCGTGGAGCCAAACCTGAAAGTTGGTGTACTCCGTCGAGGAGTTATTTCTGTATATATCATCCTCGTATCCGACATTTTCCCATTCGATAATACCAATTCGGGCGGGTGCGTTGCCCGTCAGGTGGTAGGTGATCGGCGATCTGGAATCACCTTCTGCTGCCGGGGAACGATCAGCGAGGTCGGCCACATTAGGAACCATTAGGTCACCGGTAAAGATATCGTCGGCCGGTTGCGGTACGGTATAGAGACCGCGCTCGTAGAAATATAGCGTGTCGATGGAGCGCCCGAAAAAGGAGAAAGGGAAACCCAGGGGTATATCGAATCCTAGATCGTAATCACTTCCCCAATTTGACGTTCCCGACAGCAGCCGACCGTCTTCCCGGTCAACATAGGTTTCGGTATCGACGGAAAAGGAATAGCTCTGCGCCGATAGGTAGCCAGACAGGCAAAGCAACAGACAGAAAGTAAAAGGTTTATACATGATAAATTGATTTAAATGGTCTACGCTCCGCCGGGTAGTGGTTGTGATTTTTGGTGGCGGATTGAGCGTTGATCTGCCCGGCGGGATTAGGTGACCCGGTGGATCAATAATTATTTTCGGAGACCTGGCCGTACGCTGCTACCCCGGGGTTGGATAAACGCGTACGGCCGTGGTGGACCACGGCCGTACGCCCCCTGCCGTCTGGCAGCGGTAAATTATTTAGGGCGCCGCAGCGCGGGAAAACCCTCTACATCACCGTAATCCGTTTCCGCAACAACTGTCCTTCCCGCGTGGCTAAAGTCAGCACGTACATGCCGGCGGGCAGACCGGCCACCGATATGGGGGTTTGGGGCACCCGCGGGTCCAGTTTTCCGGTGGTGATCAGCGCTCCCGCATGATTAAACAATTGGTAATCCATCAGCCCGGGAGCTAAGGTCCACACCAGTCCGGACCCAATAGAAACGTTTACCGATTCCCGTGCCGGCACCGGGAAGATGCGGACCTGCTCGCTAAGCACCTCGTCGTATACCGCCGTACTCACCCCTCCCACGCTAACCAGGTTACTCGGTTCGGACAGACAGTATGGTCCTTTCTTACGGGCGGTGTAGAAGCCGTTCCGCTGGGGACGGTAGTAGCGACCCGTGGTTTCCCCTTCGAACACGTCCTCGTGGTACCAGTATAGCGGACCGCTCAGCGTAGAGGCTAGCGTGGTGGTCGCTTCGTTGTACTGGATAGTCGGCGCATCCGGCAACGGCCGGCTGATGAATTGGCCGGTGGTAATCGGGCTGAGGCAACCGTTGTCATCCATAGCCTGCACCGTAAAGGGCGACGGCGTGGAAGCGTAATTTGGGTAGATACCGATCCGGCTGCTACCCTCCAACTCCTGATAGTATCCGTTGTAATCCGCCGTCCAGTAATAATACAGGTCACCATCCGCTATGGATAGATCAACCAAATCCGTAGTGCAGGTATCGATGAAAAGTCCTTGCTCCACGACGGGGGCTGCGGGCGGGGCCGCATCGACGGCCGTAAAGGCATAAGCTTCGGAGGGACTGGAAAGGCAGCCGTTGTCTTCAATTATTCCGTAGGCGAAGTAGGTGCCCGCCTGGCTAACCGTAAGCACGGAGGTAGTATCCCCCGTATTCCAGACAACAGGAAACCCGTAGGGAGAATAGGCCGTTAGTTCAACCGTGCTCCCGCTGCAAAGTACTTGCGTCTGGGGTTCCTCGATGTAGGGCGGTTCATACCCGTAGTACATCTGATCGACGTAAACGAAAGGACTGGGCGGACCGGGGCAACCACTCGGGTCAACCAGCCGGTAGCTGTACTCATCGGCCTCGGTAACGTAGATACTATCGCCCGTAGCACCGGTCGACCATATCACTTGCCCGCCAGCGATCAAGGAGCCCGATGGCGGGGTGAGCAGTAGCGAATCGCCTATACAGATGGTCAGGGATCCGGTGAGCGCCGGCGGCACTTCGGCGCTCGCGGATCCGCAAAGTGTTACGATCCCCAAAACACGGTCATCGGTGATGTAGGCGAAGGTTTCGCTCTCCCCTAATTTTTCGAGTACGCTTCCCCCCTGCCAGTTATAGCTCAGTGCATAGGGGTCCAACTCGATGGTAGAAACGTACGTTTGGGAAGGGAGATCGAATACACTGATACTCAGACGACCGGAAAACGTGCCGGAGCCTAAATAGTACAGGCGGTTTTCCTCCGGAGCGGCCTCCACGGCTAAGTTGCCAGACTGATTTAGGCCCTCCAGGGAAAGCACGCTAAAGAAGCCGGGGACGCCCTCCGCTATTTGCGCGATTCCTCCATTGGGAGCGTATAGTTGGCCAGCCGCGTACTCCAACCGAGCGCTATTATTCGTGTACAGTCCGTCATACGAAGCGGTCCGATCCAATCCACCGGTTGTCACCGCCAGGCGTTGCAACTGGTAGTAAAGCTGATTTTCGAAGGCCAGAATCGTAGCGTCCTGGTCCGTGTACACCAGGGTATTGCCCGCCGGGCGCTCCGTAGGCACGTTGGGCAGCTGTAGGCCCCGATCAAAAAGGGCGATGCCGGCCCCACTAGGGTAGGTGTAATAGCTGCCCCGGGCAACCGCGAGCAGATCGTCGCTGCCCCGGATCGGAAGGATGTCTTCCGCAAAAAAGGGTCCGTCGAAAGACTCCTCCCCGCCAAGGCTGAAGTCGAGGTCGATAGAATTGGTAAGCAGGCTGAAGCGGCGAACGCGATTCTCGCTTGCGAAGGCGACGTAGAGGTAATCTCCCGAACTAGTGGCCACCACTCGGGTCGGATCTAACCCGATGGGATAGGATTCCAGGATCGCGCCGCTTTCCCGGTCGATCAGGCAAAGCGCGCTGCCGGCATTATTGTCCGAAACCTGGAGCGCATAGAGGCGGTCGCGGGCTTCAACGTAGACCAGATCCCTAAAGCTTCCGGGTGCGGTAACTACGCGTTGACTAAAGCCGGATAGCGAGAGACAAAGAAAAAACAGGGTAAAAAGGTGCTTCATCAATGTGGGCGAGCTCGGTTTGTTGCGCTCAGGGAGACGAAAATATCTCCCCGCTTGATGCTGCGCCCAATTTATTTTACAAGGGGCAAATTTTAACTAAACTCCCTTTTCGTTGTCCCCGCGGCCGCACAAACTAACCTGGTTTTGCCCGCAAAGGCAGTACACTTGATCCTGGTCACGCACACCTATCCGGTGTTTGGATTCCCGGAGCGGTGAACGGCCACCCGGCGATCTCAATCCCCTACGTGGAGTAGACCAAACACCATTAATTGAAGGCGATGAAAATTGGGTATTTTGCCATAATATGGCAAGTGGTGACTCTCAGGAACTTTTTCGGGATGCTTTCGCCGGACAACGTTGGGGCTGCTGTTCCGCAAGATCAGCTACCAAAAGGAAGGGCTGCAGCAGCTACACGACCAGAAGGACCTGCTCCTGCGGGAGATTCACCATAGGGTGAAAAACAACCTGCAGATGGTGAGCAGCCTGCTATCGCTGCAAACCCAGTTCATCGAGGACCCGGCGGCATGGGATGCCATCGAAATGGGCCGGCAGCGGGTACGGTCCTTGGCCATCCTCCACCAGCGGATGTACCTGCGCGACCACATGACGCCGGCCGTCAACGCCCGCTCCTACCTCGACCAACTGATTCGGGAGCTGCTACAGACCCTGAACGTAGGGGGCATCAATCTTCAGCTGCAAAAGCGGCTGGAAGACATCGACCTCGACATCGACCGCCTGATCCCGCTCGGCCTGATCGCCAACGAGGTGATCACGAATGCCATCAAGCACGCCTTTACCCTGCGCAACGCCGCCACCCTCACCGTCGAGCTGCTCCGCGATGCCGATGACATCGAACTGCGCATCGCGGACGACGGCCGCGGCATCCGGCCGGAGGAGATCTCGGGTAAGGAAAGTTTCGGCAGTTTACTGATCCACACCTTCGCCGAACAGCTGGACGGCCGGCTGTCGATCGTCGGGGGGCGGAGGTGGTGTTGCGGTTTCCGGTATAAATACCGGCCGAATAGAAGGTTGATGCCCGTCGGTCGACAGTTCGGGAATGCTCTAGGCCAGGACGAAGCCTGGGCAGATGGTCAGATATTCATTATAATATCATGTGAGCGGTGCAGGACGCAAGAAAGACCGTAACTTGTTTTCGGTATCAGAAATGCTATGAAGTCCCGTTTTCTACTATTCACGATTGTCGTGGCGGCTAGCCTGTTGCACTGCGGCGACCACGCTAGTAGTTCGGATAGTTCTCGGGAAAATCACCCACTGTCTGACAGCTTGGAGGTGTTGCGTAAGGAATATGAGGCCGCACGTTTACCGGAAGCAATGGCCCGTGCTAGACGTTTACGCCTGCTCACGGAGCGCTCGATCAACGTTCCCCCCTCCATTCGTACCATGGGCTATCAATACCTCGCCTTATTGCACTTCGACCGGGCCTACCATCGCGACTCGGTAGAATACTTTACCCGATTGGCCGAGGCACAAATGCCCGCCGAGCCATCAGGATCCCTGCGAGCTCGACAATTGCTGTGCCAGGCATATCAGGCCTTTTTGGATTGGAGCTATCGGGATATTCAGATCTACGCGCAATACGGTCGGCATCTGCTCGCGGAATCATCCGTCGAAGACGAGTTTCTCAACGCATTGCTCCTCACCATTGAGGGACGTGGTTGCAAACAACAGGCCGACAAGATGAGTGCCCGGTCGGACAAAGAAATTTGGTGGGACATAAGTGCCGAGTTGCTGAAAGAAGCCGACCGTACGTTGGACCGAATTGATTCTCCCTGGCGCGGCTACCCGCTGGAACATCTCGCCATTTTGACAACGCGGCGACCGGAGGCCGACCAAACGTTTTTCAAGATAGTCGAGACTATTGATCGCATTGAAAACGGAACCCCATTTTTCGGATCCCGGGACAGACTGCTCGCTTACTTTCACTACCACCGGGATAACTACGATAGCACGGTGGTTTATGCAGGGAGGCTTGTCAGTGATACCACAAGCTTCAATTATGGATACGTCGATGAAGCATATTACTACCTGATGAAGGTATTAGAGTTCAGACAAGATTTTCGGGCGGCTACGAGTATGGCGAAGTCGAATATGCAATCCTTTGGGTGTTGCCCCCCCGGCGAAGAGGATCCCCTGTCGTGTCATTTAAGGTTGCAGTGCACCTCCCTTTTGAATCCCATGAGCGATTACCAATTAAAGCTCTATAAAGATTCCGGAGACCGGATCTATTTGAATCGGGCCAATCTGTATGCGCAAACTGCCTTGAACCGCTACGACGCCGCAATACGCGGGATTAACGAGGAATCCGTTCTAAACAGAAGTCTGGTGGTGGGGGAACGCCTGTTTAGTTCGGTCTTGCGAGCGTCGGTTGCCGTAGCCCAGGACGAG
Source organism: Neolewinella xylanilytica (assembly GCF_002934605.1). Classification (GTDB taxonomy): domain Bacteria; phylum Bacteroidota; class Bacteroidia; order Chitinophagales; family Saprospiraceae; genus Neolewinella; species Neolewinella xylanilytica. Next base: position 1,398,208 of record NZ_PTJC01000005.1, on the reverse strand, counting down.
CCGAACCAGGAACACTTAGATGCGGCATTTCAGGCGATGGAGGGCGAAAAGTCCTTTCTCCTCGTCCAGGAATTAATGGATCGAACCAGTAATAAGGCCGGCGACAGCAGTCAGTACACAACGACGGCCCTGGTGGAAGTTGAGACGGAAATTCAATTATTGAAGACCGAATTCGACACGGATAGAGGTCTTTCCGAGGAACAGTTGGAACGATTTTGGCTACTGAACCAGCAACGTATACCCTTACGGGCCCGCATTCTGGATCGGAGGAAGGAAGTGATTTCCGCATCGGGCCTGAGAGACGAGAGCAATACCCTGCCATACGTGTGCGAACGACTGAACGCGAGCCAGGCATTGCTGGAATTCTCCGAAGTGGATAGCTTCTTGATCCTACTTTATGTCGACCGGGACACCCAAGCTCTATATACCGCTCCATTACGACCGGTCACGGAACATCTACTAGCCTTCACGGATCACTTCAATACAGCCCGCGGTTTAGAGGTGGAAGAATACGCGCGGGTAGCAAACCAGCTCCTACAAGACATAGCTGGTCCGGTCGTCCAACTCATGCGGCAGCGGAAAGAATTGTTGGTCGTACCGAGCCCTCACCTTCAATCCCTACCCTTTTCCGCATTGGTGATTGACCGTGGCCCGAACCCTTCCGAATTCTCCGACTTACGGTACGCGGTCGATGAGTGGAACATACGGTACCTGTCGAGCTGGCGGACCGAACGGCACCTAGCCCAGCGGAGAAACGCTCTGAGGGGAGAAGCCCCGGTCGTGGGGATCTGGACACACAGCCAACTGGACGGTTACCTGGGCGACGTCGCGCAGGAATCAATTGCGGCAACATCTACGGATTACAATCACTATCGTAAGGATGATTGCAGCAGCAAGTCATTCTTGCGGTTCGCCAAGCAATACGATATACTACACCTATCCGCCCACGCCAAAGCGGATACGCAGCACCTGCACCGCAACTTTTTGTATATGGCTCCCGGTGACAGCCTCAATGAGTTACGCATCAGTGAACGTTCGTGGGACGCCAGATTAGTTGTCCTTGCCGCCTGTTCCACGGATCGCGGCCAGTCTTTCAGCCGGGAAGGAAACTTCAGTCTGCGACGAAGTTTTCACCTGGCGGGGGTGCCGGACGTCGTCGCATCGTTCTATGACATACCCGCCAGCGCGACCAACCGGATTTTGATGGACTTTTACCGCTATCACTTAGGAAGGGGATGTACGGTATCGGAATCGCTGGCCAGAGCGCAACGGCGGGCGGCGCACCGCAGCGAAGCCCAGCGGGATGCCGACCCCAGGCAATGGGCCGGCCTCCTCGCCGGATAGGTATTCGCTCCCTAGTGCTACAGGCCTCTCTCCCTGGCTTCCTGACAGGTTAATGCTTCAAACGGATAGCCAAACCAAATATCCAGGGTATCGCAGTACACCGCCTTTTCGGAATAAAAGACGGTATCCGACGGCAAGTCTTTCAATTTCTCATGAGTCGCTTGCGCGCTATCATCAGGAATGGGTATCCACATTACGGTGTGATCGGGAAGATAACTGCCCAGTAGGGTCACCCCGTTCTGGAAAATAGTGGTAAACTCTCCCTCAGTTTCACCGATATATCCGTCAAACAGCTTGTAAATCTCGCTTTTCTTCAGAGCCTCCGATTGGTACTCGGATTGGAAGTGAGAAAACAGATCAAAGCGGGCTACCAAAGGGTCAATTTTAGGTGAAGCGTCCGACAAACCTATCCTGGCGCTGGATTGGCAAATCATCTTCGGGCAATTACCCTGCGTAGCCGAACAACTTCTGGCATCGCCTATCTCGAAATCCGTACAAAAGTGATTGACCCCTAACGACTCGTGTTCCTGTCTTTCCGCTTCAGAATCCTGCCGTAGCTCCTGCAGAAGCTTTATTTGAAAGGCTTCATACTTGTTACCGATGTTAGCCATGGCTACTCCCGCGCCTGGATCGCTGTAGTCCAACAGGTTATTGAGTTTGGTCATGCCCCTGGGTATCGTCAAACCCAGTACGTTGGCACTTTTTACGCCTGGTTGGGTATTTCCGTCGGCGGCTTCGGCTAGCCTGTCCAACAGTTCCTGCGTATCATTTACGCTACCATCGTTGAGCACGAAATAGGGTACTTCGCCGGATTGCACATGATGAAAAACGTTTCCCGACAAGCCGTAAGGCTGATTCGGGTTGTCTTCAGAGTCAATAAAGTATTTTCCCGAACCGGGCTGTAATTGAAACTGCGTACGTGGCATGGAGGTGGTTTTCCGGCAAGCTATAAACCAAATATCACAAACAGCATACTTACCCTAACATTCACTATATCTGGTGACCCGATCCCTTTCTTGTACTCCGTGATTTTTCCGACTTTGGTATTCGTCATCAGGCATCGTTTAAGCCCAGGGATTCAAACACCATGAAAAAGTGCTCACAAGATTATATGTATATCCGGGGTTTGAAAGTCGCGATCAAACCTAAAAGCGACGATTTTTTTCCTCGCTATCCACCAGTGACTACTAAATCATCCAGATATTTCAATACCGTTCAACGTAAAATCGGATTCGATGTACGTGAATTTTCCAAAGGGAACATCGCCTATGTAGTCCAGGACTGGCAAGGAGAGGTTGCGAGTGAAATTGACTTCGTGCCATGGTTAGCGGTACAATTCAAGGATTCTACCTCCCGTTCGAGGATTGAATCCGTGTTTTCGGAACTGGAAATAGACACACGAAACGTACGTGAACTGGATTTTGCGAAAAATCTGTACGAAATCCATACCCCTGAAGGTGGATGTGCTGCTCTACAACTCGCTAATACGATTTCAGAAGCTCCGGAATACCGCGAATTTATCCAGTTTGCGGAGCCACAATTCAGACAATTGAGTGTCAAACTACCGCCCCACTCCATCTTAAAAACCAAGGACAAGGCGCGGGATATCGTATTGTACCGGAATGCCCACAAGAATTTTCGGTATTCCCTAAACGGTGCATCGGCCGCTGCGGCCTCAGCTGCCTTCCTGCCACGTAAGCCCAAGGAAAACGAATTGACCATTGCAGTGGTAGACCAATTCTTTGGCTCAAGAGAACAGTTACGTGAAGCCAGTGTGGTCCATAGCGTGTATTATGACGATAATTATCAGCCTCGTGCATTCGACGACTTTTATATAAGCTCCGAAAACCATGGCACCAGGTGTGCTTGTATAGTAAACAAGCTGCATCCGACCGGTCATATCGCGCTTCTTTCGATGGCCAGTAAAAATAACCTGGGAACCCAGGCTTCGCTGGCAAAATGCATCGCCAAAACGGTAGCGGCGGATGCGGATCCTATTCTTCCTGACGTGGGCGTGATTAGTTGTTCCTTGGGAAGTGCTTCCGGCGGGCACGTACCTATGCAGTCCATTCTAAAGTTGGCCATCGATCACGCCGTGTCAAACGGACGGGGTGGGAAGGGTATTCCCGTCATATGGGCCGCTCAAAAAGCTCAGGAAGGCGTTCCGTTTGACCAGGATGAAATTAACAACTATCACAAAGTGATTACGGTAGGCTCCGTTAAGGCTGAGGGCACAGCCTTCGATACAAAGGAAGGTCAGCACCTCGATGTAATGGCTCCACCGATTTATTTGTCACCTTTTGGTTGTCTATTAGCGAGTAGCTTCGCCGCCCCGCAGGCAGCAGCTATGGCAGGCTATTTAATCGAACGATACCCGGAAATCACGGCAGCTCAGATTCATGCCATGCTGCGTATGGGAACCAGGCCTCCCAATACGAACGACTTTACACCGGGCCGGCATCATCCTGCTTATGGTTACGGCATATTAGACTTCGACAGGATTAAAAGCTTATCTCGAACGGACCTTGACGTAGAAACCATGCTCACTACCCTTAAACGAGAAGAAGAGAGGTGGAATGATCAAGAAAAACGCCGACTTGACAGCTTCGGATAAGGATCCGCCCCGCCCCGGCTACCGGACAAAAGCGGGAGCAAATTATTCCGCGACAGGGCACGGAGCGCGAGAAGGTGTCCAGATTATGGTAGAACCGAACCGTTTTGTGCCACTCGATGTCGGCCTGCCGTGAATCCGAAACGGATCGCCCCTACTCCTTTTTCGTAGTGACCATGATGACGCCGTCCTTCTCCGCGTCGAAACCGAGTTTGGTCATCTCTTCCTTGTTCTTGATGACCTTGAGTTCTGCAATCGTGGACGGAGAAAGCGAGACCTCGTTACGGTCGACGATGCGACCGTCCACTACCAGAATGATATCATCGGGGAGGTTGGAGAAGGAGGCCGATTCATCCCCGGACGCCTTGCGGAATTGGACCTTCTCTTGCTTGTTAAGCTCTATATCCAGTTCCCGGTCCTTGATATTATCGAAGATGATCTCCTTCGACACGTAACCCACGTAACTGATGAGGAGCGTGACGGCGCCGCTATCGTCCCAGTCCAGGCTGAAGTCTCCGTCGATATCCGTGATCGTGCCCGTATTCGTTCCCTTCACCATCACGGTAGCTCCGACAAGGGGCGTGTCGGTCGCGCCGTCCAAGATGGTGCCGGTGATGTTGGTATTGGGCATCACCGTAGTGAACGGGCCATTCAGGGTACCCAGAGTCAGCAGAACGAACAGCGGGAGGGAAAGTAGCGGGGCGAGGAAATAGCCACCCCGGGGATTACCGGAGCTTTGGGGGCCAAAGAGGCGATGCACGCGGTGCGAAAAGGAGGAGCGATCGGTTGCGGACACGGTAAACGGAATTTTAGGATGAAGCGAATAGGCCGCCACGCGCAACAGGGCACGGGCGTAGGTTTTACGACCGGACACACCGGCCGCGAGGTCGTCGCAGGCGAATTCCCGCTCGCGGTCCAGCTCGCGGCATAGCCAGTTGACGAGTGGGTGGTAGAAAAAGAGCGTAGCCACGAGTTGCTGCAGCGCCTGCCAGAGCGGATCCTGGCGCCGAAGGTGGGCGAGTTCGTGCCGGAGGATCGCGTGCACCTCCTCCGTTGATAGTTCGTTGGCCAGTGCCAGGGGGAAGAGGATGAACGGCCGCCACACCCCGACGGTAAGCACCTGATTGACCGCCGCCGACAGCCGCCATTTGGCCCGGCAGCCCGGGGCCATGGCGGTACGAAGGCTTCGGTAGTCGGCTATCCGCTCCGCCTCGGGCAGGATGGAGCCCTTCCGTAGTCCGAGCATACTCCGGTACGCCCACAGAGTTCGCGTTCCGGCCAGTAAGAGGCCGATGAGATACATCACGGAAAGCAGCGGTAACCATTCCGGGATCCATTGCCCGGTGCCCATGAGGTCTACCCCATCGGTCGGGGTGTCGGTAGGAACCCCGCTCGCGTCGCCGCCCGCCCCCGGCAAGGGTTCGGCTTCGGCCGGCCAGCCGAGGTAAATCAGCATCCCGAATACGGGCAGGAGGAGGGTAAGAAAAGCCAGCAGCACCGAATGCCGGCGTGCGGGGTCGGTAAATCCCTTAGCGGTCAGGCGTCCTGCCAGTAGGAACAGGCCGAATACCCACAGGGAATGCAGCAGGGCGTAGCCGACGGCGGCCAGCAGCGGATGGTAGAGAAGGTCAATCATGCTGATCTTTTTGTGCGTCCAGCCATCGTTGCAGTTCGTCCAGTTCCTCCCCGGTCGGCTGATCCGTACCGAGGGCTTTCAGCGCCAGTCGGACCGCCGAACCGTCGAATGCCTTATTCGATAACCGGTGGATCAGCTTGGCTTCCACTTCCGATCGGGTGGGAACGGACGAATACCGGTGCTGCAGGCCGTCCCGCCCCCGTTTGACCAGTCCCTTCTTATGCATCCGCTGCAGTTGCGTCAGTACCGTCGTGTAACTGAGCGCTCGTTCGTGGGTACATATCCAGTCGTGGACATCATGCACGGATGCTCCGGGCTGCTCCCAGAGGGCTTGCAGTATACGGAGTTCGGCATCGGAGGGTAACGGATCTACGGCCATACCGTAAATATATACTACACGTGTAGTATTTGCAAATTTCCCCGGCTTTTTCTCCGCTCTGCCGTCTGCCGGTGCCTAACCAAAAAAAACCCGCGATGTCAGAGACGCCGCGGGCCAGGAATGTGGGTAAGGAATGTAATTCTCTAAGCGGAGCAAGCGATGCAATCCGGATCGTCCAGACTACAGGTCTTGCCTACCTCGGCCGTCTGTTCGGCGCTTAATTCTTCGAAATCCTTTGTAGCGGTGGCAGGTCCGTTGTTGGCCTGTGGACTGGGTACGCCGCCGATCATCTTAGGCGTGGATACCTTGCGGCTTCCCTGCTTTACCTGACCGTCGCCGTCGTCGCTCTGCTTGACCAGTTGTTCTTTGTCGACGGTGAACTTGATCGCGTCGCGGGCGGCTTTGGTGCGCAGGTAGTACATGCCGGTCTTCAGGCCCTTCTGCCAGGCGTAGAAGTGCATGCTCGAGAGCTTACCGAAGTTGACGTTCTCGACGAAGAGGTTCATCGACTGGCTCTGGCAGACGAAGGCCCCGCGGTCGGCCGCCATATCGATGACCACCTTCTGGCTGATCTCCCAGACCGTCTTGTACAGGTCGCGGAGGTGCTGGGGTACGTCTTCGAAGTCCTGGATGGAGCCGTTGCTCTGCATCAGGCGGTTGCGCATCTGGTTGTCCCACAGGTCCAGACCAATCAGGTCGTGCAGCAGGTGCTTGTTCACCACCACGAACTCCCCGGAGAGGGTACGACGGGTGTACATATTGGAGCTGTAGGGCTCAAAGCACTCGTTGTTGCCGAGGATCTGGCTGGTGCTGGCGGTTGGCATCGGCGCTACCAGGAGGCTGTTGCGCATACCGTACTGGGCGAGGTCTTCCTTGAGGCCGGCCCAGTCCCAACGGTCGCTGGGCGTGACGCCCCAGAGGTCGAACTGCAGCTCGCCCTTGCTGGCGGGGCTGCCGGGGTAGCTTTCGTAGTGACCGAGCTCCTTGGCCAGCGCGATGGACTCGGTACAGGCGGCGAAGTAGATCGCTTCGAAAATGTCCTTATTCAACTGGCGGGCCTCCTCGCTATCGAAGGGCATACGCAGCATAATGAAGGCATCGGCCAGTCCCTGCACGCCGAGGCCGATGGGCCGGTGGCGCATGTTGGAGTTGCGGGCTTGCTCGATCGGGTAGTAGTTCCGGTCGATGACCTTGTTGAGGTTGCGGGTGACGACGCGGGTCACTTCGACCAGCTTGTCGAGGTCGTAGGTCTTGTCGTCCTCGTTGACGTACTTCGGCAGGGCGAGACTGGCCAGGTTGCAGACGGCTACTTCGTCCGGACTGGTGTACTCCATGATCTCGGTGCAGAGATTGGAGCTGCGGATGGTGCCAAGGTTTTGCTGATTGCTCTTCCGGTTGGCGGCATCCTTATAGAGGATGTAGGGCGTACCGGTCTCGATTTGACTGTCGAGAATGGCAAACCACAGCTCCTGCGCTTTGACGACCTTACGTGCCCGACCTTCCTGCTCGTACTGGTGGTACAGCGCTTCGAATTCGCCGCTGTGCGCGTCGCAGAGACCGGGGGCCTCGTTGGGGTCGAAGAGGCTCCATTCCGCGTCGTCCTTCACCCGCTGCATGAACAGGTCGTTCATCCACATGGCGTAGAAAAGGTCGCGGGCGCGCATTTCTTCCTTGCCGTGGTTCTTCTTCAGGTCCAGGAACTCGAAGATGTCGGCGTGCCAGGGTTCCAGGTAGACGGCGAAGGCGCCCTTGCGCTTGCCACCGCCCTGGTCCACGTAGCGGGCCGTATCGTTGAACACCTTCAGCATCGGTACGATGCCGTTCGAGGTGCCGCCGGTGCCTTTGATGTAACTGCCCGTGGCGCGGATGTTGTGGATGCTGAGACCGATACCACCGGCACTCTGGCTGATGCGGGCGCAACGACGCAGGGTTTCGAAGATGCCCTCGATGCTATCGTCGGTCATACTGAGCAGGAAGCAGGAGCTCATCTGCGGCTTGGGCGTACCCGAGTTGAACAGCGTAGGCGTGGCGTGGATGAACCACTTTTCGCTCATCAGCTGGTAGGTCTGGATAGCGCTGTCGATGTCCTCCAGGTGAATACCGACGGCAACGCGCATCAGCATATGCTGGGGGCGTTCCACCACGGCACCGTCGCGGCGCATCAGGTAGCTGCGCTCCAGGGTTTTGTAGCCGAAATAATCGAACTCGAAGTCGCGATCGTAGATGATGGCGGCGTCCAATTTCCGCTTATTGTCGCGGATTACCTGCATGGTGTCGTCACCGATCAGGCCGGCGGGTTCGCCGGTCTTCGGGTCGACGTAGTTATAAAGCCCCTCCATGGTGGCACTGAACGACTTGTCGGTTTCCTTGTGGAGGTTGGAGATGGCGATGCGCGCGGCCAGCTGGGCGTAGTCCGGGTGGACGGTGCTCATCGAGGCGGCGGTTTCCGCGGCCAGGTTATCCAGTTCGACGGTAGTGACGCCGTCGTAGAGCCCCTGGATGACCTTTTTACTTACCGTGATGTGATCGACGAAATTCTCGTCGAGCCCGTAGCACAGTTTTTTTATGCGGGCGGTGATTTTATCGAAGGAGACGTCTTCTTTGCGTCCGGATCGTTTGATTACTTGCATGGGTGTGATAGTTTATGATTTGCGATTCTCGAATCTTGAGATGCGACTGTTGATTTGGCTGCCGCACGGCTTTGCTCCCTTCGGTCGTGCGACCGCAAACCTTTTCGACTCCTTCGCTCGCGGTTAGTGTTTGGTTGTCTGATTGGTGATTAGCGATTCCTGAGATGCGATTGTTGATTTGGCTGCCGCACGGCTTTGCTCCCTTCGGTCGTGCGACCGTAAACCTTTTCGACTCCTTCGCTCGCGGTTAGTGTTTGGTTGTCTGATTGGTGATTAGCGATTCCTGAGATGCGATTGTTGATTTGGCTGCCGCACGGCTTTGCTCCCTTCGGTCGTGCGGCCGTAAACCTTTTCCCCTGCTTCTCTAGTGGTTGGTTTTTTTCTGGCGCTGATCCAGGGTACGGACCGTGGCGACAAAAATGCTGATGAGTTCGTTGGTTTCCTCGATCAACTCATTGAGTCGGATTTTAGAAACCAAGTCGGATCGATCGACAATACGGAGGCTGATATGCGATTCCCGTAATTCCTTCAATCCGATACTGATTTTATGACGAAAGTCCTTGTTTGACTCTGCCCCTCTCGCTTCACCGTAGAGTAGTGCCGGCGCTGTACCCGATCGAAGTAACTGGTGACCGAAGTGCTTTCCGGCGTAGGAACGGGGGAACTTTTCGGCTAACTTCACGATCCGCACGGAGTAGGCGATGAGGCGTTCCTCAAGCTCTGCTGCACGTTCATTGGAAGTCATAATCAGTTGTCAGTTTTTTGGCGAGGGCCGGCGCAGCCGCCCGAGTGGTACGTGCGGTAGCCAATCCACCCTCGCCAATCAAAAATCGTTTATCGCTTATCCTTCTCTCGGCGAGGGCCGGCGCAGCCGCCCGAGGGGTATGTGCGGTAGCCAATCAGTCCTCGCCAATCGAGAATCAGGAATCGCTTATCTAAAAGTCCTCATCCAAAGAGAAAGCCTGCTTCTCCCGGTCGGAAGTGACGCCAGCCTTCTGGTACTCCCCTACCCGCTTCTCGAAGAAGTTGGTCTTGCCCTGCAGGTTGATCATGTCCATCCAGGGGAAGGGGTTTTCGACGTTCCAGACCTTCTTTTCGCCGAGTTCGACCAGGAGGCGGTCGGCGACGAACTCGATGTACTGGCACATCATATCGGCGTTCATGCCGATCAGGTTGACGGGTAGCGAATCGCTGACGAATTCCTTTTCGATCTCCACGGCGTCCTTGATGATCTTGGTCACCATGCCGTCTTCCAGCTTGTACTGGATGTGGTCGTTGTAGAGCAGACAGGCAAAATCGCAGTGCATGCCCTCGTCGCGGCTGATGAGCTCGTTGGAGAAGGTGAGTCCGGGCATGAGGCCACGCTTCTTGAGCCAGAAGATGGAGCAGAAAGAGCCGCTGAAGAAAATGCCCTCCACGGCGGCGAAGGCGACGATCCGCTCGGCGAAGCTGCCGTTGTCGATCCAGCGCAGCGCCCATTCGGCCTTCTTCTGCACGCAGGGCATGGTTTCGATGGCGTTGAAGAGGTGGTCCTTTTCGGCGCCATCGTTAATGTAGGTGTCGATGAGGAGGCTGTAGGTCTCGGAATGGATGTTCTCCATCATGATCTGAAAGCCGTAGAAAAACTTCGCTTCGGTGTACTGCACCTCGGCGACGAAGTTCTCGGCCAGGTTCTCGTTGACGATGCCGTCGCTGGCGGCGAAAAAGGCCAGTACGTGCTTGATGAAGTAGCGCTCGTTGTCGTTGAGCTTGTTGTTCCAGTCGTTGAGGTCGGCGCTGAGGTCGATCTCCTCGGCGGTCCAGAAGCAGGCCTCGTTGTCTTTGTAATAGCGCCAGATGTCGTCGTGCTGGATCGGGAACAGGACGAAGCGGTTGGGATTTTCTACCAGGATCGGTTCAAGCTTGGCATTCATAGGGAACGGTTTTATAGGCAGCTACTGCACTGCGATGGTCAAAAAAGGGGATAGCAGTGACTGTTCCTCCACGTGTTCTTCGATGGGGGAAGGGCCGGACTAACCCGTAAGTTTCTTGGTGTCAGGTAACTAAGGCGGCACCCCTTCAGTAGGACGCCGCCTCAGCCTAAGTGGTATCAGCAAGCCGGAGCGTGCGGGGCGTCCAACCAATTTGTTGGTTTCCCCCGTATAAGTGCCAAGATAGGCCGACTGTTGAGGGATAAAAAAGCCTATTTATCCACATCGTGTGGATAACTTTTGTTAACTGTATGTAAATCAGCCTCTTAAGGGAATTTACTCTTTTCTCCACATTGTTAATAACCTTTTACACATTGTGGAAAACGATGCTCTTTTCCACATCCGATGTGTGCAAAAGCCTCATTTATTGTGCACTACGGGTGATTAATTGTGCAAAACCTACAATTTTATCGATTTTCCTGCTTGACCCCCGGTGGAAAACCGCATCCTATCCGGCCGTTATGAGGTAACCTGCTTCCCCTCTTGCGAGGGCGCTGCCGAATCCGGCCGCCGTTTCTTCCGCCCCGCCTTAACCTCCGGGTAACTTTGCGGTACCCTTTCTCCGACATGACTTCCTCCCTTTGCACCCGCTGGTTTACAGTAGATCTGTAACAAGGAAGGAGAGCCGGCGGGTAATATCATTCCGGGCGTTAATGAATCCGGGGCGATAGCGATCGTCTTGTGCTGAACGGAGCGACCCGCCTTTCCCGATGGCGTACCCTCCATCCGGCGCTGAGCGCCTTGAGCGGAGACGTCACGCCCCTGAACGCACCCCTGGGATGAAATGGCGCTCGTAGAGAATCCCGCGTCGAGCGCCGCCCGGCCGATAAAGCCCACCGTACGGCTCGAAGCGGGCCTTCCTCTTTGGATACCGGAATACCTTGCTCTCAGCCTTACATTTGTCTAATGCGCTTCACCTACCTCCTCTTCCTGGTTTTTCTTTTCTCCCGCGCCCCGGCGCAATACTTCCCCTCCCCCACGGAGTGGCAGCAACGCACCGCCGCGGAAGCCGGCTTCACCGACGCCGGACTGGACAGCGTGGTCCAGTTTGCGATCAACAACGAATACTCCGGGCAGCGCGATCTCCGCCTCGCCATCCTCGAAGGCTTCAGCCGCGAACCCGGCCACACCCTGCGCGGCCCCACCAAGGAACGCGGCGAACCGGCCGGCATGATCATCAAGGACGGCTACCTCGTCACCAGCTGGGGCTACACCGACCGGGTGGACATGACCTTCAGCGTCACCAAGAGCTACCTCTCCACCACGGCGGGCCTGGCGCTCGACGACGGGCTCATCCACTCCGTGGACGACCTGGTGAGCGAATACGTCTGGGACGGCACCTTCGATGGCCAGCACAACGGACAGATCACCTGGGAGCACCTGCTGCAGCAGACCTCCGACTGGTCCGGCACCCTCTTCGGCCTCGAAGACTGGACCGACCGCCCCGACCCCGACGGTACCTACGACAGCTGGAAGAACCGCGAGTTGCACGTGCCCGGCACCCACTTTAAGTACAACGACGTGCGCGTCAACGTACTCGCCTACTCGCTGCTGCAGGTGTGGCGCCTCCCCCTGCCCCAAGTGCTCAAGGAGCGCATCATGGACCCGATCGGCGCCAGCACCACCTGGCGGTGGCACGGCTACGACGACAGCTGGGTGGAGCTTGACGGCCTCCGGATGCAGTCGGTCAGCGGCGGTGGCCACCACGGCGGCGGGCTCTTCATCAGCACCGAAGACCACGCCCGCCTCGGCCTGCTCTTCGCCCGGCGGGGCAACTGGAACGGGGAGCAACTGATCTCGGAGCGCTGGGTCGATATGATCCGCACCCCCGCGGCCGCCAACGCCAGCTACGGCTACATGTGGTGGCTCAACGCCGGCGACCGCGCCTGGGAAGGGGTGCCCGACCACGTGTATTACGCGGCCGGCTTCGGCGGAAACTTTATCGTCGTGGACGAGGAACTGGACCTGGTGGTCGTGACCCGCTGGCTGGAGCCGAGCGAGATCGGGCCGTTCATGCGGAGGGTGTACGCGGCGCTGTAAGGCGTCGCTACGGTTTCAGCCGTCATGCTGCCAAATTTGCCCCTGTTCTTCATCAGGCAGCCAGTCCACTAAAGTGTACGCTACGCGTAGCGACGGCTTCAGCCGTCATGCTGCCTCCAACGCAAAGCAAGTACGATAAGGCGAAGTAACACAGCAGCTAGTCTACTGAAGTGGACGCTACGGACCGACGGCTTCAGCCGTCATGCTGCCTGAAACACCTGCCCCGCAAACCCAACGTTTTGGCAGCCAGTCCACTGAAGTGGACGCTACGCGTAGCGACGGCTTCAGCCGTCATGCTGCCTCCAACGCAAAGCAAGTACGATAAGGCGAAGTAACACAGCAGCTAGTCTACTGAAGTGGACGCTACGGACCGACGGCTTCAGCCGTCATGCTGCCTGAAACACCTGCCCCGCAAACCCAACGTTTTGGCAGCCAGTCCACTGAAGTGGACGCTACGCGTAGCGACGGCTTCAGCCGTCATGCTGCCTCCAACGCAAAGCAAGTACGATAAGGCGAAGTAACACAGCAGCTAGTCTACTGAAGTGGACGCTACGGACCGACGGCTTCAGCCGTCATGCTGCCTGAAACACCTGCCCCGCAAACCCAACGTTTTGGCAGCCAGTCCACTAAAGTGGACGCTACGCGTAGCGACGGCTTCGGCCGTCAGGCTGCCTCCGACGCGAAGCGAGTACGGTAACCCAGCAGCTAGTCCGCTGAAGTGGAAGTCACGGACCGCTCACCGATCCGCTCCAGCACCTCTCGGTGAGAATACTCCGTGCAGTGCCCCTTCATGGGCGAAAACTCGATAACGGCGTCCGAAGCCGGGGCGGTGGCCGTCTTTAAATACGCGTCGAAGTCGCGCATGGCATTGTTGAGGTAATAGTTGTCCATGTCCCCCATCCAGACGTAGAGCTTGCCGGCCACTTTGGGGCCGAGCTCGGCCCAATTGTCCTGGACGTGCAGCAGCAGGTCGTACTGCTTCCAGTGTTCGACCACTTCCGGGTCGATGGTGCCGGTGACGCCGTCGAAGGCGGGAAGCGGCCGGCCGTCTTCACCCCGCGGACTGTACAGCGCGTTCCAGGCACCCCACTGTCCCTGTCCGGTGACGTAGGTGCTATCGATGCCTTCCGCGTTCTCTTCGGCAAATTCGTCGCGGATCAGCAGGTCGGGCTCGCCGTAGATATCGCGGCGGCTGGGGCGCAGCAGACCGGCCCGGTTGACGAAGGCGTTGGTGTCGGCGTACATATCGATCAGTTGCATCCGTTTAAAGCTGACCGGGTCGGGGCTATAGGAGTACGTTCCGGCGAAGCTGTCCGGGTAAAACAGTTGTAGGGCCAGGGAGACCCACCCCCCGGTGGAGCAGCCGTCTACGTACCGGGCTGCCACGCCGCGGGTACGGTATTTTTCATCGACGTAGGGGATGATCTCTTCGATCAGCGCGTCGCCGTACGGGCCGCTGCTCGCCGAATTCAGTTGGTAAGAGTCCCCGAAAGGGCCGCTACCGTCGAGGAAGACGGTGATGACGCCGGGGGCGGCGTCGGAGGTCCACCAATCGGCGAATTCCGCGTCACCGAGCAGGCGATTCACCCGGTCGTAGCGCCCGGCGTAGCCGGCCACGTTGTAGCGGACCGGGTAGCGGGCGTTGGGAGCGTTGGCGTAGTCGCTCGGCAACAATACGGTGAAGATGAGCTTCACGGGTCGGTCCCAGAAGGCGCTCAGCGCCTCGCTTTCCAGCGTGACCGTCTCCACCAGCGGGTGGGCGTTAACGGTTACGGGGTCCGGGAAAGTTTGGGCGCGGACGCAGGAGAAAAGCATTCCGGCAAACAGTAAAAAGAGCGCGCGTCGAGCAAGCATGGGCGGGTGGGCTTGTTAGGTTCGGCAAGGTAAGCTACGCTCCGCTTGACGGCCACGTGCCGCTCTATTCGAAATCCAGGCGGTCCACCAGGAAACCCCGCAGACAGACCTCGATGTTGGCTTCCGAATTATTCAGGCTGTACGCGTCGATCTTTCCGCCGGGACGGACGATGAGCAGGGGGTTATCGAGACTGCCGACCACCGGAACCGAGGTGAAATTCGTTCCGACCAGCATCATCTGGGTGATGGCCAGGCTTCCGCTGTTGGGCGGCGCGGTATTCAGCCGGACCAGAATCCGCCGTTCGATCCCATCGGGTGATCCGGAGGATTCGATCGCCTGGGCGAAGGTGACCAGCAAAAACTTATCCTGCGGTATATTGGTAAAGCTGGTACCGCCGGTCCAGGGTGCAAAGAACGGGGAATTTGTCCCGCCGGGTAGGATCAGGGTGGTCCGACCCACCACCGCCACCGGGCCCTGCGACAAAGTTGGTCGCAGCGTCCAGGACGGCGGCCTCACTGCCAGCCTAAGCGAGTCTACCGAGGGAAGAAAGACTGAATCCCCCACCCCGATGGCCCGTACACCATCGGGGCTTACCTCCCGGTCCAGAGGTCTCCGGTCAGGTTTTTGGGCAAAGAGGGAAGCGGAGATAAAGAGGAGCAAAAGGGGCAGCCAACCGGGGTTTCCCGGGCGGCGTGGGTGGCGTGGTATATCGATCATATTGCATGATGCCCCGAGCGGGTACCTTGTTACACGGGCGCCGGGGGAACAGAAATCGTCGCGGGCGGGGGCCTTTATTTAAACCGCCACGCCCCTCTTGCCTTTAAGGTGAATGGACATCCGCTTTATCCCCCAGGAAGACATCGACAAGCAGCTTTATAATAGCTGCGTTCACTTTGCCACCAACGGCAGTCTCTACGGTTACGACTGGTACCTCAACGCGACGGCCAAGGAATGGGACCTGCTGGTCGAAGGCGACAACTACGTGTCGGCCATGCCCCTGCCGAAGCGGCGCAACTGGCTCGGCCGCACCTACCTGACCCAGCCTACCCTGGTACCGGACCTGGCGGTGTACAGTGTGAAGCCCCTGAGCCCGAAGCGGATCCAGGCCTTCTGGGACGCCATCCCGGAGGCGTACCGCGGCGGCGAACTCACCGTGGAGCCCGCCTCCGTTCCGAAAGACAGTGGCCGTTTCACCGTCACCCAGGCGGAGGGATCGGCACTTTTCCTCAATCAGGCATACGAGTCGATCACCGACGGTTTTCCGCCCGATTACTACTCCCGCATGGCGCGGTCCGAGGCCGCCGACCTCCTCCCGGTTCCTAATCTGAAGCCGGAAGCGTTCGCCGAATTTTGGTTAAGCGTCCACGGTGAGAGCCCCGAGAACGACTGGAAGTTCCATGCCATGCAGCGCATCATGTACCAGATCCTACACCGCAGCTGGGGCAACGCCGCCGGCATCCAGACGCGGGACGGGGAGCTGCTTGCGGTATCCTTCAATGCCTACAGCCACGGGCGCATCTTCCCCCTCTTCCGGGCGGTGAGCAAGGCGGGAGAAGCCGCGGGGGCCATGACGCTGCTGTACGATACCTTGCTGCGCAGCCACGCCGGCCGGAGCTTGAAGATCGAGCGGTTTGCGGAGTTTGTGACGGAATGAACCGAGTACGAATCACCCATGACCGTGTCGGGGCAGGGGGCCGCATAATAACCTATATCGCATCGTTTCCGGATCGGACATTTGTCCGCTAAGGTGGCGGGGCGCCGGAGCGCGGGTGCGGGAAATCGGGCGACCTGCCTGAATACCACCCAAAAACGCGAACCAGCGCCCCGCTGAGCCTTTCTATTCCTTTATCGCCAGCTAGCCGTTACCTTAGCCCATTATTGTATACTTTACACTATCCTAAAATTACTTCCCTGCTATGACTGACCACCAGAATACCAAAATCGTTGCCACCGTAGGCCCGGCCTGCAACAGCTACGAAGGGCTGAAGGGCCTCATCGAGGCCGGGGTGGATGTATTTCGGCTGAACTTCAGCCATGGCACCCACCAGGATCACAAACAGGTCGTCGACCACCTGGTGAAGCTGAACGAAGAGATGAAAACCCACGTCAGCATCCTCGCCGACCTTCAGGGGCCGAAGCTGCGCGTCGGCAAGATGGAGGGCGACGGACTGGAGCTGGCGGCCGGCGACACCGTCACCTTCGTCAACGAAGAATGCATCGGCAACGCCGAAAAGATCTACATGAGCTACCCCCAGTTCGCCCAGGACGTCCGCGTCGGCGAGCGGGTACTCGTGGATGACGGTACCCTCGTTTTCGAGGTCGTCGACACTAACGGCCGCGACACCGTCAAACTAAAGGCCCTATACGCCGGCAAGCTGAAATCGAACAAGGGCGTCAACCTCCCCAATACCAAGATCAGCCTACCCAGCCTGACCGAGAAGGATATGGAGGACCTCCAGTACATCCTGACCATCCCCGAGATCAACTGGATCGCGCTCAGCTTCGTCCGCCATCCTTCCGACTGTAAGGAACTGCGCGCCCACATCGACCGGGCCGGCCACCAGGCCAAGATCATCTCCAAGATCGAGAAGCCCGAGGCCATCGAGAACATCGATAAGATCATCAAGCACTCGAACGCCATCATGGTGGCCCGCGGCGACCTCGGCATCGAAATGCCGATGGAACGCCTCCCGATCATTCAGAAGGAGATCATCCGGAAGTGTATCCAGCGTGCCCGGCCGGTCATCGTCGCCACCCAGATGATGGACTCCATGATCACCAACCCCGGCCCTACCCGCGCTGAAGTTACCGACGTGGCCAACGCCGTGCTCGACGGTACCGATGCCGTGATGCTCAGTGGCGAAACGAGCGTAGGAAAGCACCCCGCCCTGGTGGTGAAGTGGATGAACAGCATCATCGAGGAGGCCGAAAAGATCTACGAGATCGGCGTCCGCCGGCCGAAGGCCAACGACAAGAGCGGCACCTTCGTCAGCGACATCGTAAGCTCCGCCGCCTGCTGGGCTGCCCAGGGTGTCGGCGCTCGCGCCATCACCGGTATGACCCGGTCGGGCTACACGGCCTTCAAGCTCTCCAGTTTCCGACCCAACTCGAAGATCTACATCTTCAGCGACATTCCGAGCATGCTCTCGACGCTGAACCTGTGCTGGGGCGTGCGCTGCTACTACTACGACGAGTTCCAGACTACCGACGACACCGTCGACGACATCGTCAATATCCTGAAGGAAAACAACCACGTCCAGGCCGGCGACATGATCGTCAATACGGCCAGTATGCCGCTGGAAAAGCGCGGCCGGATGAATATGATGAAGATCACGGTGGTGGAATAAGGTACTGTCGTCTGCCGAGCTTCGCTATTCCGCCGACGGTTGTTGGTGCTTACTCATAATATCCCGGGCAGACCAGCTGCCCCGGGCGGAAAAGGATGCCGGGCAATGCTGGTCCGCCGACGGATAGCCCTGAACAGCTGAATAGTACTTACTCACAGCATCCCGGGCAAACCAGCTGCGCCGGGCGGACCACGATGCCGGTCAACCCTGGCCGGGCAACGTTTCGTACCCAAGCTAACGAAAACCGTCGGCCACCCGCCAGCACTAGTCCGGCCCTCAAAACGTTAGCTAGTTAACTTTCGACTGCTATGCGTACCTCCCTGCTCCTGCCTATCCTGTTATTTACCGCTTTCCTTACCGCCCAGGCGGAAATGACGGAGAAAGCGGTGAATATGCAGAAGGCATTCATCGAAGCGAAACAGGAAGCCCTGCTGGGCAAAACGGACGAAGCCATTCAGCTGTTTGAGGGGATCCTCGAAACCGACCCCGAGAACGATCCGGCTCTATTCGAGCTGGCCCGGCTGCAGTACGCCGCGGGCAATACCCCACCGGCCATCGAGGCCCTCCGGCGCGCCTACGCCATCCGGCCGAACGACGTGTACGCCGCCTTCCTCGCCGAACTCTACCAAACGGCCGGTCGCTACCAGGACGGTGCCGATCTCTACGCCAGCCTCATCCAACGCAACCCCACGGAACCGGAGAATTACCTCGAACAAGCGGCCTTTTTGGTTCGGGCCCAGGATATTAAGGGCGCGATCAAGGTGTACGAAACGCTCGAAGATCGGATCGGGGTGAACGCCGAGCTATCGCGACGCAAGCATGCCCTGTACGTCGGCACCGGCGATCTCAAGCGGGCGCAACGGGAGCTGGAGGCCCTCATCGAAGCTTATCCCGACCAAGTGGAATATCGCCACCTACTCGCGGGCTTTTATCGCGCCCAGGAAGACGAAAAAGCAGCCCGGGAGGTGTACCAGGAGATTCTCCGCATCCAGCCCGCGGACGTGAGGGCCCAACTCGCGCTACAGGACGCCGGTCGCTCCGCGGGAAAGGCCGGTGCGGGAAGCGACGCCGAACTAATGGACCTGCTGGCCCGTACCGACGTGGATCTCGATCTCAAGATCGGCAAGCTCCTGCCCCTCATCAACGAGGTGGCCAGCACTAATGACCGGGCACTCGCCGACCGGGCGCTGGACCTCGCCCGGGAACTGCGCCGCGTGCACCCGGACGATGCCAAAGCGGCCGCGATCGTCGGTGACCTCTACTACCACAGCGGCCGGCTCACCGAAGCGGCCGACGCCTACCGGGCTACCCTGGAGCTCGACGATACGGTTTATCCCGTCTGGGAACAACTCCTCGCTACCCTTTACCTGGACAACCAGTCCGCCGATCTGCGCGAATACGGAGAGGAAGCGCTCGATATCTTTCCGAACCGTCCGTCCGTCTACCTCTATTATGCCCTGGGAGAAGCCTTCCGCGGCGATTATTCGGAAGCCCGCAATCTGCTGCAGCAGGCCCAACTAATGGTGTCCGCCAACCCGGATGCGGCCGAAGCCCTGACGGTAGTCACCGCCGCCTTGTCGGCGATGGAAACCCGATCCGGTATCGGCCAGATAGAAACCGCCAAGCTGCCGGGCGGGCCCAAGGCACCCATGGCGGTGTACCTGGAACAGCTGGCCGAACCCCGCCCCGCCGCCCTCTTCCCCCTCGATCATCCCGGTAACACCAATGCCCTCCTCCTCGAACTGATGGGCGACGTTAGCGGCGACGCCGGCGACAAAGATGCCGCCACCGACTACTACCGGCGGGCAAAGGCCGCGGGCAGTAAATCAGCCAGTCTCGCCGGCAAGAACTCGTAGCTCCTTAGCCCCCCCTCCTATGCGACTATTCTTTCTGGCGCTCAGCGCCCTTCTTCTATTTGCCAACTGCAACCGTAAGGTAGCCGGTCCGACGGACGACGGCATCGCCTTGCCCGCCGGCAAACTGCGCCTTAATCAGGTACTTCGGGGCATCGAGGCCAACCGGACGAGCGCGGAGTGGATGGACGCAAAGGCCCGCGTCGACGTGGAAACCGACGACCTGAGTATCGGGGGAACGGCCTACCTACGGCTGCACCGCGACGAGGCCATCTGGATGAGTGTTAAAAAATTCGGCATCGAAGGAGCGCGCGCACTTATCCGTCCCGACAGCTTTTTCCTCTACAACCGCCTCGAAAGCGAGTATACGGCCGAGCCCCTGAGCTACCTGGAAGCGAAGTACAAAATTCCGGCGCGCTTCGACCTGCTGCAGGAGATCTTCTTCGGTAACGCCGTTTTTCTGACGGACAACCTGGAGGTCAGCCGCGACGGCCAGGACATCCGCCTCACCGGCAGCAGCCGGGAGTTCGCCGCCGACTACCGCTATGACCCCGTCACCTACCAGCTTGGCAGCATGGAGCTCCAGGAGCTGGGGCAGCAGCGCATGCTCTCGGTCGTGAACGGCGACTACGCCGCCGTCGATGGCCTGTCCGCCAGCTTCCCCCGTACCCGCCGCATCGCCGTCGACGGAGGCAGCGAAGGGACCGCCCGGTTGGACTTCGAATTTACGGATCTGTCGTTTTCGGGGCCTTTGGAAATGCCGTTCATTTTCCGGTAATGGATGAATGGATCCGTACGCCCCGGCTCATCCTGCGCCGGGCCCGCGAAAGCGATGCCCCCTTCTTCCTGGCCTTGCTGAATTCCCCCGGTTGGTTACGGTACATCGGCGACCGGAACGTCCGGACCGAAGTGGCGGCGGCGGCCTATATTCGGGATCGCGTAATTCCGGGATACGACCAGCCGGGGCACGGTAGTTACTTGGTGGTACCGAAAGATCTCCCATCTCCCGTCGGGTTTGTCGGTGTATTTCGCCGGGATGGGCTGCCCGCACCGGATTTCGGATTTGCGTTTTTAGCCGACGGCCAGGGACGCGGCTTTGCCTACGAAGCTTCCCAATATCTACTGGCCACCCCCGGCATCCTAAGCTTACCGGAACTACTGGCCATCTCCTTACCGGAAAACGGGCGTAGCATCCGACTGCTCGGGCGGCTGGGATTTGTACTGGAGGGGGAAGCGGAAATCGAACCGGGCAAGCCGATGCTGCGCTTTCGCTGGGCGGGAATGGCCCAACCAGAAGGGAAGCCCTGTTAATGGCAGTACCCCAGGCGCCTCCCGTTCCGAAGCGCCTTTTGCGCTTGTTAAGTTTAAGATTGGTCCTTTCCGCCAAAAGTTGCCGCAGACGGTCTTTCCATTCAAGTCTACCAAAACCACTACTAAACAGCATATCCTCTAGTTCGGGCGTTGGGGTTCGACTGCGCTGCAGTCAATGGCTCCTTACCTCCACCTACCCGGAGTTGTACTCCGGGCAAGGTGGGTTGGACCGCGCTCGGGGCCTGAATGGCTTTAAACCCTGGGGCTTGTAGTTCGTAGTTTGGTGGTTGGTGGGAGGCGGGGCACGGGGGGTAAAAGCTCCCGACCCTTTGGTCCCCTAATGTAGGGCGCGCAACCCTCCAGAATTTTACTTGTAACAAAGCATCGCGTCAAATGAGACCGCAGATACGCTTTAGATTCTACCCTGACAGCGCAGTGGGGTAAGCCTGTTCATTGACGATTATTGATTTTCGCTGGCCGTTCGGGTGCGGAAGTCCGGCTGCTTTTGCGGCATGGCTAGACAATGGTTATCCATCGCTACACCTGCGCTCCGCCGCCATAAACCAACCTTTGCAGCGTATACGATCGGCGTGGCTTCGGGAAAGGAGCGGTACTTTAGCTTACTCCCTTTCCCGTTCTCTCCGCCCCGCCCCATGACGAAGTTTTTCCCCGCTCTGCTCTGCCTGTTTTCCGGATGGTTGTTCTTCGCCTGCCGGCAGGATAATCCCTCCGCGGAGTCCCCGGTAACCACTTCCGCGCCCGTAGACTCCGCCACCATCGACCGCCACCTCACCGAGCTGGCCAGCGATAGATACGGCGGCCGCCTGCCCTTCAGCGAGGGGGAAGGGCTTACCCTGGCCTACCTGGAAAAGGAACTGAAGGCCCTCGGCCTGCAACCCGGTAACGGCGACAGCTACCGCCAGGAAGTGCCTATGGTGGAGATCACCGGCCACCCGGCCGAGCGGATCGACCTGACGCTACCCAACGGCGACCTGACCTGGCGGCTGGGGGCAGACTACATAACCTTCACCGATAAGCCCGTCGAAAGGGTCAGCGTAACCGACTCCGAAGTAATCTTCGCGGGCTTCGGTATCGTCGCCCCGGAATACGGCTGGAACGATTACGATGGGTTGGACGTAAAGGGAAAAACCGTCGTCGTGATGGTCAACGACCCCGGATACTACCTCGAAGACACGACCCTGTTCAAGGGCAACGCGATGACCTACTACGGTCGCTACACCTACAAGTACGAGGAAGCCGCCCGACAGGGGGCCGCGGCCTGCCTGGTCATCCACGAGCAGGGTGCGGCGGGCTACCCCTGGTTTGTCGTGCAGAGTAGCTGGACCGGCGAGCGACTAAACCTCGAAGACGACGGCCAACCGAAGCTGGACGTGGCGGGGTGGATTACCCTCGATGCCGCCCGTCAGCTCTTTCAGGCCTCGGGGTTGACCGGGATTCGGTGGTTCGAGGAGGCCGCCAGCCCTGACTTCGAGCCAATCCCCCTCCGAACCCAATTGACGACCACCGTGCGCAACGACCTGCGCTTCGATAAGAGCTACAACATCATGGCTACGCTCCCGGGCGCCGATCGCCCCGAGGAGCACCTCATTTATACCGCCCACTGGGACCACATCGGCGTCGGTCCGGCGGTCAACGGCGACAGCATCTACAACGGTGCCCTCGACAACGCCAGCGGAGTGGCGCAGTTGCTGGCGATGGCGGAGGCATTCACCAAACTTCCGAAGGGACCGGAGCGGTCCGTCGACTTTCTCTTCGTCACCGCCGAAGAGCAGGGATTGTGGGGAAGTGCCTACTACGTAAATAACCCGCTGGTCCCGATAGACAAGACGGTGGCCAACATCAACATCGACGGGGTGAACCCCATCGGCCCGGCCGCGGACCTCACCATCACCGGTATGGGCCACAGCGAGATGGACGACCTAGCCGCTACGGCGGCCGAACGACAGGGTCGGTACGTACAGGGCGGGCAAGAACCCGAAAAGGGCTACTTCTACCGCTCGGATCACTTCAACTTTGCCAAAAAGGGAGTACCCGTGCTGTACGCCGACGGGGGTTACGAGCACGCGACCCTCGGTAAGGAATACGCCCGGCAGCAGAAGGACGCTTTTGTCGCCCAGCGCTACCACCAGCCGGCCGATGAATATAGCTCAGGTGCCTGGCCCCTCGGTGGCGCCGTACAGGACGCGGAGTTGATGATGGACGTGGGGCTGCAACTGGCCAATTCCGAACGTTGGCCCGCATGGCGCCGCACCTCCGAATTTTACGTCGACCGCCAGTAAGATGCGGTCACTCCCGATAGCTATCGGGACGAAGTAGAAAGCGGTCTCCGACCGCGCCAGTAAAAAGCAGCCTCCGGCTGCGCAAAGAAAAAGGCCACCCCCGACAGCAGTCAAGGATGGCCTTTCATAGCAGCTTATGAAGCGCAGCTTACCGCTGTACCATCACCTTACGCTGGATGGCGCCGCCATCGGCGCGGATCTCCAACAGGTAGGTACCGGTGGGTAGCGCGCCGACCTCGATTGGTTCGCGGTCGCTGGTAGCCCGACGGCTCAGAAGGGTGCGGCCGGTGAAGTCACGCAGCGTCAACGTAGCGTTATTCAGGATGCTGGTGGGCAGATCCACGTAAACCTGGCTGGTAGCCGGATTGGGGAAAATGCTTACCTCCCGGGCGAAGGCCGGCTCCTGGGTGCTGGTCAGTGCTTCGGGCAGAAGAATGCCATTGATTATATGAACAACACCGTTGTCGGCAATCATGTCGGTCATGGTGACCAACACAGTGTCAATCATTACCGAATCACCACTGATGGTCACTTCGAGTTGCTCGCCCTGGAGGGTGGTGAGCATCATTCCGTCCATAAGGTCAGCCGAGGTGTAGCGTCCACTTACCACGTGATAGGTAAGAATCGTAGCCAGCGTGCCCGATTCATCTTCATCGTCTACCAGCGCCATCAAGCTATCGGCACTGATGCCGGCAAAGGCATCGTTGGAGGGAGCGAAAACGGTGAAGGGACCGGCCGCCATTAGGTCGTCGTCCAGTTCGGCACCGATAACGGCTTGTTCGAGGATAGATAGCGTATCGGTGTTCACTACGATGTCAACCACGGTAGCCACCGGCTGCATGAGGATAACATCGATGGAGTAAACCACGCCGTTCGTGGCGGCAATTTCCGTGACGCCAACCATCATTCCGTTGATCATCAGGGTATCGCTATCACCATCGCTGGCGTATCCGCTGATGTAGATGCTGTCACCCGCATTCAGCGTTCCGTACATCATACCGGTATCGAAGGTGTCAATGCCCAGCGAATCACCAATTACGTGGTAGGTAAGGACGGAAGCTAGGCTATCCGTATCATCCTCAAAATACGCGAGGTCATCCTCGGAAAGCATGGCGAAAGCGGCATCCGTTGGGGCGAACACCGTGAAGGTGCCTTCGGCGGAAGAAAGCGGAGCGACCAGTCCGGCATCCGTCAAGAGGCCAACCAACTCTTCGTGATTTTCACTTCCGGTGATGATTTCGACCACGGTTTGGGTCTGCGCCGTAAGTACCCCGGCAAAGAGCGCCAGGCAGCTAGTAAGGAAAAAAGGTAGAATTCGTTTCATATCAAGTTGAATTTCAGGGTGGGTAACACGTACCCGTTAAGCGTCGACAATACTATCACGAATTATTCACTTTAGGTTTAAAGAAATCACAAGTTTGTGGGGGAAATAGATCATTTTGCCCGAGGGTGTTCACATTTGTTACGTGCACGCATTGTTGGATTGTGCGACCGTCGGTATTACTCTTCGATTTCCCCGACCCGTTCCGGGTCGAATTGGTTTTCCAACGATGGTTCCAGAACCAGCCTTACCGCCCGGTTATAGGTGACGTAATTGCTCGCCCAGGTTAGGAAAGTAAATAGGCGGTTACGCCACCCGATCAAGTAAAAGATGTGCACGAACGCCCAGATGAACCAGGCGGGAAAGCCATTCAAATGCACATTCTTCGGCAGATCCGCCACCGCGCGGTTGCGACCGATAATGGCCAGGTTCCCTTTGTCGAAGTACACGAAGGGCCGGGTCGGTTCCCCCTTCGCCAGGGCGTTGAAATTGCGGGCCAGCCGCTGCCCCATCTGGATCGCCACCTGTGCCACGCCGGGGTGTCCCTTCGGCCAGGAGTCGTTCGTGAGGAAAGCGATATCGCCCAGGGCGTAAACGTTGTCGTAGGCCCGTACCCGCAGGCGATCGTCAATTACGTAGCGGGCCTTGGTAACACTCCCCTCCCCCAGGCCCCGTATGATCTCCCCCGTCACCCCGGCGCCCCAGATCACCGTGGCGGTTTCGATGGTACTCCCGTCTTTGAGGGTAGCGGTACGACCGTCGTAATCGGATAGCAGGGTGCCGAACCGGAGCTCGACTCCCATCTCCTCCAGGTTACGGCGGGCATCGGCGCTACTCTTCTCGCTGAAGCCGCCGAGCAACTGATCGCTGCCTTCCACCAGCACGAACCGCAATCCGCCCATGGGGGTGTCCGGATAGTCCCGATCAAGTACGTGCCGCCGT
Organism: Neolewinella xylanilytica; assembly: GCF_002934605.1. GTDB lineage: Bacteria > Bacteroidota > Bacteroidia > Chitinophagales > Saprospiraceae > Neolewinella > Neolewinella xylanilytica. The sequence goes on along the minus strand of NZ_PTJC01000005.1, from coordinate 1,372,669 downwards.
AACTCGGAGAGGGCCCCCGCGAGTTCCACCCCCGAGGGCCCGCCGCCTACGATCACGAAGGTCATCAGCCGTTCCCGCTCCCGGGGGTCGTCGGTCATATCCACCTGCTCCAGGGTCTGAAAAATATGGTTGCGCAGCCGCCGCGCGTCGGGCACCGTCTTCAGCGGCAGGGCGTGCGCGGCCACGTTGGCGTTGCCGAAGAAGTTGGCCCGGGTACCGGTAGCCAATACGAGGTGGTCGTAGCGGATGGTGCCGGCCCCGGTGCGGATTACCCGCCGGTCCGGGTCGATGCCCCGCGCTTCCAGCATACGGAAGTGGAAATCCTGCTTCCCGCGGAAGGACTTACGCAGCGGCCCGCAGACGTCGGGGGCCTCGATGCCCGCGGTCGCCACTTGGTACAGCAGCGGGGCGAACGTATGGTAGTTGTGGCGGTCGAGCAGGACGACCTGGTACGCCCGGGTATCCAGTTTGCTGACGAAATTGAGGCCGGCGAAACCGCCTCCGACAACTACGATCCGAGTTTTGCTCCCGGGGGCGGGGAGGTTTACTGCATCCATGGATGGGGTACAAAATTTGGCGGTTTTCGTTCGCGGAAATTCATTTGGGCGGCGGGGCGCGGGTGCGTTGCCTTCCGCCCCGCGAGGTCCGTCCATTCCGCAATGTGCTCCCGTTACCGGATTGCGCACCGGAATCCTGCCGCGATGGAAAACGGCGGCATCGGGATACCTACCTTTGGTCCGCGCCTACCGAAAAACAACACAACCATCCTAGTAGACATGACGCAATACCCCGGCCCCCATGGCCTGATCAGGCGAGCCACGAACAAGCTGGAGCGGGCCGATTACGACCGGGTGCTGCCCCGGGCACGGCCTTAGCGTTTCAGGCCGACCGATTCCCGCCCGAACGAACTGACCTCGGCGGAGAGGCGGGGGAGCCAGTCCAGGTTACCCTCCAGTCCGTTACCCACCACGATCATGTCGGCCCCGGCCTGCAGGGCCTGCCGGGCCCGCTCGGGGCTTCGGATCCCCCCGCCGACCACGAGGGGAAGATCGACTTCCTTGCGGACGGCGGCGATCATCTCGGGAGAAACCGGGCGCAGGGCCCCGCTGCCGGCGTCCAGGTAGATCATGCGTAAACCCAGCTGCTCTCCCGCCAGGGCGGTCGCCGCGGCAATGGCCGGTTTATCCCCGGGAATGGGCGTGGTACCGCTCATGTAGGATACGGAAGTCGGCCGCCCCCCGTCGACGAGCATGTACCCCGTGGGAAACGTGGCCAGCTTCATTTGCTTGATGCGGCCGGCCACGGTCACGTGGTGGCCGATGAGCAGTTCCGGGTTCCGGCCGGAGATGAGCGAGAGCAGGAGGAGGCCGTCCGCCTGGTCGTCGAGCTGGTAAACCGAACCCGGGAAGAGCAAAACGGGCACCTCGGCGTGTGCCTTCAGCAAGCGGAGATAGTACTCCGATTGGGGTTGGTTGACCAGACTGCCGCCCCAGAGGAAGAAATCCACGAAGCCGGAGTGGCTGTGTTCCCCTAGCGTCTTCAATTTGGCCCGGGTGGCCTTATCCGGGTCGATGAGGACGGCCAGTAACTTGCGGCCAGATTCGCGGGCCCGGGTCAGTGCGCTAAGGATCATGCTTCAAAGGTATGACCGGCGGGCGGCAACTAAAAACGGCCCCGTTGCCGAAGCAGCGGAGCCGTTTATCAGGAGTGCCCAGGACAGGAGTCGAACCTGCACGTCCGTAATGGACACCAGCCCCTCAAGCTGGCGTGTCTACCAATTTCACCACCTGGGCGGGGTGTAGCGCGAAGCGGACGCAAAAGTAGTAAGTCCTAAGGGATTTTACAATGCCTGGGGTTTAAAAATTCATTGCACCCGCGCTCCGGCGCAAAACTATTGCTTGCCTCGCAAATTAATGTATATACAACAATGTATCCTATGCAACTGATTGAAAGCCTACGGTGGCGCTATGCTACCAAACGATTTGACGAGAACCGCAGGGTAAGTGATGCGGACCTGAAAAGCCTGGAAGAAGCCGTGAACCTGGCCGCAACCAGTTTCGGACTCCAGCCCTTCCGGGTAGTGGTCGTGAGTGACCCCGAATTAAAGGAGCAGCTCCGCACCGCCAGTTACAACCAACCCCAACTGACCGAGTGCTCCCACGTCTTTGTATTCGCCGCCATGAAAAAGATGCCGGCCGAGCAGATCGACCGCTATATGGACCGTACGGCCGAAGTGCGCGGCGTGCCCCGCGACCAACTTGATGACTACGCCAACTACATGAAGGGCTCGGTGGCCGGTAAATCCGTGGAATCGATCGAAGCCTGGAATAAGCGACAGGCGTACATCGGCCTGGGTACGCTGCTGGCCGCCGCCGCCGAACTGCGCATCGACACCTGCCCCATGGAAGGCTTCGACGCCGGTGAATACGACCGGCTTCTGGGCCTGACGGAGAAAGGACTGACCGCCACCGTCATCGCTCCGGTGGGTTACCGCTCGGAGGAAGACGCTACCCAGCACAAGGAAAAAGTGCGGGTGCCTTTGGAGGAGATGTTTACCGCGCGCTAGTCGTCCGCACAGCTTGCTGGTCGGCCGACGGGTCGGTTGGAAAAGCCCTATCGCGGTAGCTGGGCCGACGAGCAGTGAACAGCCCCATAACCGGTGATGCTGTTCGCGGTAGCTCGGCGGACCAGCAACAGTCGTCCGCACAGCTTGCTGGTCGGCCGACGGGTCGGTTGGAAAAGCCCTATCGCGCGGTAGCTGGGCCGACGAGTAGCTAGCAGTCCCGAGACCGATGATCCTTTTCGCGGTAGCTCGGCGGACCAGCAACAGTCGTCCGCACAGCTTGCTGGTCGGCCGACGGGTCGGTTGGAAAGGGGCTTATCGCGGTAGCTGGGCCTACGAGCAGTGAACAGCCCCATAACCGGTGGTGCTGTTCGCGGTAGCTCGGCGGATCAGCGTCACTTAGCCTCGTAAAACAGGATTTCCCGCTCCCCCCCGGCCTTCAGGTACCCGCGGTACATCCCCGGCGTATTGAACGGCATGACCACGTTACCCCGCGCATCCAGCGCGATCAGGCCGCCGGTGCCGCCTTTCTCGACCAGGGTTTTGTGAATGACGGCATCGGCGGCTTCCTGCAGGGTGGCACCGCCGTAGGCCATGCGGGCGTGGACGTCGTAAGCCACGGCGTAGCGGATAAAGAATTCCCCCCATCCCGTACAGCTGACGCCGCAGGTGGCATTATTGGCGTAGGTGCCGGCGCCGATGATGGGGCTGTCCCCTAGGCGGTTGAAGCGCTTGTTGGTCATGCCGCCCGTACTGGTCCCGGCGGCGATGTTGCCGTTCTTGTCGAGGGCCACGCACCCCACCGTACCGTGTTTCTGATCGACGTCGATCTTTTCCTGTTCTACTTTTTCCCCCTCCAGGGCGCGTTGCAGGCTCTGGAAGCGCTCCTCCGTATAAAAGTAGGATGGGTCCACGACCTCGAGACCCACGCCCGCCGCGAACTCCTCGGCCCCCTTACCGGTCAGCAATACGTGCTCGGATTGCTCCATCACGGCCCGGGCGGCGCTGATGGGGTGCTTGAGATTGGTGATGCCACCTACCGCGCCGGCTTCCTGGTTCTCGCCGGTCATGAAGCTGGCGTCCAGTTCGTTAATGCCGGCGTTGGTGAATACGGCCCCCTTACCGGAGTTGAAGTAGGGGCTGTCTTCCATCACCCAGATGGTCGCCTCCACGGCGTCGGCCGCGCTGCCACCGTCGCGGAGTACGGCTTCGCCCGCATCGAGGGCGGCATTCATCGCCTCCCGGATGGCGGTCGCCCGCTCGTCGGTCATATTCTCCTTCAGGATGGTGCCCGCCCCGCCGTGAATCACCATGGCGTATTCGGGGGCCTCCCCGATCTCCTCCAGTTCGGGCGGCGTATCCACGGCGGGTTCGCCGGTTTCCTGGCAGGCGTAAAGCAGCACGGCCATAATGAGGAGAAGCGAGGAATGCAGAAGGTGACGCATGGTGGTGGGGCTTGGTTACCGTAGCAAGGTAATGGATTTGCCCGGACGCTCCGAAGGCAAGGCAGGCTCCTGCGGTCCGGACGCTCGGAGGTGCAAGCACACGCCGAGGTCCTGGTGCTTTTCCGGCATCGACGAACAAAGGACCTCGGAGCGTCACCGGGCGATAGCCGGGGACTTGCGAGCGTCCGAAGGCCAATGCAGGTTCCTCCGAGGGTGCGGAGCCGCACTAACCAGCTGGCGAAGCCAGCTTGCTAAACGTCTACCCGGCAAAGCCGACTAACAAAACGGCGAAGCCCTTTTCCTACTCCTGAGCGTGCCGGGTCTTGAGAGCATCTTCCCGCAACCGCCGGAGAAACGGGCTGGCAAAAATGAAGTCCTGTAGTACCTCGCTGTCGCTTTCAAGCACCTGAGTCTTGTCGCCCTGCCAGGCGAGCTGGCCGTCCTTGAGCAAAACGATGTTGTCGCCGATGCCCATCACCGAGTTCATATCGTGGGTATTGATGACGGTGGTGATGTTGTTCCGATTGGTCAGGTCGCAGATCAGCTCGTCGATCAGGATACTGGTTTGGGGATCCAGGCCGGAGTTTGGCTCGTCGCAAAAGAGGTACTTCGGCTCCAGCACCATGGCGCGGGCGATGCCGACCCGCTTCTGCATGCCTCCGGAGACCTCCGAGGGAAAGCGTTCGTTGATGCCTTCCATGTTAACCATTTCGAGGCATTCATCGACCCGCTTTTCCTTCTCGGCCGCGGTCTTGTTGGTGAACATATCCATGGGAAAGCGAATGTTCTCCCCTACCGACATGGAGTCGAAAAGCGCGTTACCCTGGAAGAGCATACCGACCTTCATCCGGATCTGCCGCAAGGCCTCGTCGCTCAGGGAGAACAGGTCCGTATCGTCGTAGTACACCTTACCATCGGTGGGTTCGAAAAGACCGATGAGCAACTTGAGCAATACCGTTTTTCCAGCGCCCGAGCTACCGATGATCAAATTGGGCTTACCGGAGTAAAACTCCGTGGAGACGCCCTTTAGGACGTGGTTCTCGCCAAACGATTTTTCTAAGTTTTCCGTGCGGATCATGGTTGGCGGATTAGGTGAGGACGAGGGCGATTAAAAAGTCGAAAACCAGGATTAGTACGTCGCTGACCACCACGGCGCTGGTGCTGGCCTCTCCCAGTTCGATACTGCCCCCCTTCACGTGGTAGCCCATGTAGCAGCTGATGGAAGTAAGGAGAAAGGCAAAGACCGCCGCTTTCACGAACATCATGAATACGTAACGGGGCACGAAAAAGGAGCGCAGCCCCAACACGTATTCCGTATGGGAGATCGTTCCCGGCACCACCGTACTGAGGTAGCCCCCGATGATGCTCACGAAGGCGGATATCGCCACCAGCATGGGGATGACGACCACGGCCGCGATGATCTTCGGGAGAATCAGGTAGGCAGCCGTGTTTACCCCCATGATCTCCATAGCATCGATGTGTTCTTTCTGCCGCATGCCACCGATTTCCGCGGCCAAATTGGAGCCCACCTTACCGGCGAGCACCAAGCAGGTGATGGTAGGTGCCATCTCGATGATGGTGATGTCGCGGACGATGTAGCCGATGTAGTACGATGGCACGAAGCTGTCGCCGAGCTGGTCGGCAAACTGTACCGCCGTAACCATCCCAATGAAGACCGAAATGAGGAGCACGATGAACACCGACCCTACGCCGATGGCGTCCATCTGCCGCATCGTCTCCTTATAGTACATCGAGAATTTCTCCGGGCGGGAAATGGAGTCACGCAACAAGGTCACGTAACGGCCCAGATGGAAAAGCATATTGGTAACGACCATGAACTTGGGGGGGTGCGGGGTTGGGGTTACGGGGTTCGAGGTGTAACGCCGGGTCCACCGGATTGGTTTGCCTAGCCGGCCGGCTGCCACTCCAGCGCTCCGGCGTCCGGACTTTCCGTATCTCTTTCGTTACCCTCCAGGTCGCGGGGCAGTGAAGGCAGATAGACCCCCAGGTTGCGCGCTACGCTGAGGCTGTCCGGGCGGTAGTCATCGTCGCTAATCGACGCGAACAGCAAATTCCCGCTCTCCAGGTTATAGCACCCTTCACAGATCGTGGAATAAAAGTTTTCGTACAAGCCTCCAGCATCGTTCAGAAAGCGCTGGTCCGTACGTACCACGCTGTTGGTGATCCGGAGGTCGAAGGTTTGCGGGTCCTCCCGTGCGTCGACGTCGATCAGGTTGATTTCCACCGGACTGCCCCCCACCACGATGCTGTTCGCGATACGCGCGTAGAGGGGGGCCTGGAGGCAGTAATCTTCGTCCGGCACCGGGGCACAATTACTTAGGCTGAGCGCGGGCTGGGTGGAGCCGTAGTTGGCGACCGTACAGTGTTCCAGCAGGAGGTTCCCCCCTTTGATAACCTGGATGGAGTTGGTCTGATTGGAATGAAACAACGCGTTGCGTGCCGTCACGTCTCCCTGGTAGCTCACCACCGCCGCGCCGCTGCTGTTGGTGATGCGGCTGTTCGCCAGGGTGACTTCCGCGAGGCTGTCGACCGTCACCCCGATAATGGCGTTGCGGATCTCGGTATGCTCGATGCGGTTGCCCCGGCTTAACGGGCCGAGTACCAGCCCACGGTAGCCACCGGTGCTTTCGGCAAAATCCTCTTCCAACCGGTCCGTTGCCAGGATAATCGGGTCTTCCAGCGTCCCCAGCAGCTCGATCCGGCCGGCCGGCAGGGTATAGATGAATCCATCTTCGAAAATGCCCAGGCCACCGGGTTGTTCGTCGCGCTGCAGGCCGCCGTGAAAGTAGATGCGGGTGCCCGCCAACGCCCGCAGCACGCAGGAATCCACGACCAACGAGCCATAGATCACCGTAGGCAGCTCCGTTGGCAGGGTAAAGGTGCCGTCCTGGCAAATGGGCTGGACCAGGGTGCCCCGGTTAAATCCGTTGAGGTAAAGGGCGTTCTGGCCGTAGGCCTCTAGCGTAACCTCGTGCTGAAAATCACCGGTTTCGAAAAGGAGGCGATCCGTGGCAATGAACGGACTGACCTCCTCCGGTTCGGTCGGGTCCACCTCCACTTCCACGAAGACGAAGATGCTGTCTTGGGCGAAGATCACCACGTCTTCCACTTCCGGCCCCATGGTGCCATCTGCGTTGAAGGTGAAGGTGACCCCGGTTTCCCCGGCCACCGTGATGCGGTCGATCAGTACCGGATCGCTGCCGTCGTTGTATACGGTAAAGACCCGCGTGGCGCTGCCCCGGGCCGTAAACACGGTATCGAAGGTGAGGGTATCCAGGCTGAAGCGTAATTCGACGCTATCACCGGTGAGGTAATCGCGGTCCACCTCGCAGGCAAAGCACAGCGTCAACAGGACAACCAGTAGAATGGGGATACGCATACGGAGAATGGCGGATAAAGGGTAAGAACTCAGTCGGCAGCCGCGCTATTGTCCGTAGCCGCCACTACCGTACCGGGCCAGTCGTTGGTCGACAAATGGGAGAGGATGTTCGGCCGGCGACCGTTACCGATCAGTACGGGAATCCCCCCCGTGGCGGTTTCGCGGGCGATGCGGAGTTTCGTGGCCATTCCTCCGCGACCGCCGCTGGTGCGTCGGGCCTGTACCACGCCGTCGACACCGGTATCGTGGGCGGCTACCCGGGGAATGAGCCGGCTTTCGTGCCGGTCGGGCGGGCCGTCGTAGAGTCCCTCTACGCTGCTCAGGATCACGAGGGCATCGGCGCTCACCATCCGTGCCACCAGCCCGGCTAGTTCGTCGTTGTCAGTAAACATCAGCTCCGTCACGGCCACCACGTCGTTCTCGTTTACCACGGGCACGATCTCGTCCTGCAACAGCGCCCGGAAGCAGTTGAGCATATTGTCGTAGTGGAGGTCGTCGCGGAAATCACCCTTCGTAGCCAGCACCTGGGCACAGAGCAGCCGGTGGCCGGCAAAGAGATTGCGGTACAACTCCATGAGCCGGACCTGCCCGATGGCGGAGTAAACCTGGCGCTGCGCTACCGCCTCGTCGTTGGCACGGCCGGGCAGCAATTCCTTCCCGGCCCCCACCGCCCCGGACGAGACGAGCACGAGCTCCACCCCCCGCTGCTTCAGGTCCGCGATCTGGTCTACGAGGTTGCTGATGCTGGTGATGTCGAGCCGGCCGTCGGCACGGGTGAGCACGTTGGTTCCTACCTTGATGACTAGGCGTTGGTACATGGGGCAAAGGTAGTACGGTAGTCGGATAGCGGGTACTTCGGTAGAGAGATAGTCGGGCGCCGGGGCGCGGGAACGGATCACCGTCGGAACCCGACCCCGGGATGGTAGGCGCACAAATGGACCTCCTGGCAGCCGGGACTTATACTAAATTTGGTCCCATGTCGCTCCGCCCCTGGCCCACCTTGTTTCTCTTCATCGGGCTGTCGCTCCTGCTCCGCTGGGGCAGTTCCTTCATTTCCGTGATCAACCACGACGAAAGCACTTACCTGGTCATCGCCCGGGAGATGCTCAACGGGAAAGTCTACCTGCGCGACATCTTCGACACCAAACCCATCGGTGTTTTTTGGTTGTACGCCGGCCTGATCAAATTGACCGGGGGCAGCATACCGGGGATACGTCTGGCAACCCACCTCTTCGTGGCGCTGACGGCCTGGGCGCTGTACTGGGCCGGCCGCCGTGCCACCGGTAGCGACCGCGTGGGGTCGGCCGCCGGGATGGCTTACGTTTTCGCCTGCTCCCTCTTTTCCGATTACGGGTTGGGCCCCAACAGCGAGTTGTTCTTCAATTGCCTGACGGCCGCCGCCCTCGCGTTGGGCATTGCTCCCCGCGCCCCGGCGCCCACCGCCGACCCGCCCCGCTGGCACTGGCCGGCGATGGGCCTGCTACTCGGAACGGCGGTAATCATCAAGCCCTTCGCCGCCGCGGAGAGCCTGGCTACCGGACTGTTCGCCCTGTGGTATTACTGGTGGCGACGTCGGCAAGTGGTGGTGGGCCTGCTATCCGCCGCCTGGCTGGTGGCGGGCTTTTGCGTGCCGCTACTCGTGGTCTATGCCCATTACCTACGTCTGGGTATGGTGGATGAACTGCTGTATTACACCTTCACCGTCAATAGCAGGTACCCGGCGGAACTCGCCTGGTACCTGCGCCTCCAATTCCTGGGCGAATACCTGCTCCGGTACGCCATCCTGGTGATTCCGGCTGCCGTAGCCGTCCACGCGGCGTACCGTCGGGGTACCAATCGGGTATGGCTGTACTACCTACTGGTGTATTTCGCGCTGGTAGCCATCATGATCCTGAGTCCGGGCAGGCGCTTCGGCTACTACCAGGTTCAGTTGCACCCGGCCCTGTGCCTCCTGGCGGCCGCCTTTCTTGACGAGCGAGTGCAGGCCTGGGGGGGAGTCCGCCGGTGGCTGTCACGGCGTGTGGTGGTTTACGGGTTGACCGGCCTAGCCGCCCTGCTTGGGGTAATTCACTACGTGCGCTACACCGGCAAGACGGACCGTCCGGAAATGATCGCCGATTATTTCCGGGAACGGCTGGCCCCCGAAGAGCAATTCTTTAGCGTGACCAGCCATCAGATCAGCTATTACTTACTCGACCGGGACGTGCCTACGCCCTTCGTACACACCGCCCTTATGTTTTATCCCGAGTACGTACGCACCTACCAACTGGACGAGCGGGCGGAAGCCGAAAAACTGTTGGCCAACTCCAAGCTGCGCTACGTGGTGCGCCACCCCGGGGATCCGGCCTTCTTCACTCCCCTGACCGACCGCTTGCTGGAAGATTTTACGCTGGTCGACAGCCTGGATGCCCAGCTATACATTTACGAGCGGCAGGATTGAGGGCCCGGGCGGCATTACCTTTGATGGCTAACGCCCGCTGATTACCCATGCGCCACCGCCCCTGGATCGTTCCCGTACTCTTCTTTATCCTCGCCGTAGCGATCCGCTGGGGCAGCTTTTCCGTTTCCGTGATCAACCACGACGAAAGCACCTACATCGTGGGGGCCGACGAGCTGCTGCGGGGGGAGATTTACCTGCGGGACGTGATCGACACCAAGCCGATCGGCATCTTCTGGCTGTATGCCCTGCTCATCAAGCTGACCGGCGGCAGCATTTGGCTGCTGCGGCTGGCCGCCACGGCCTTCGTAGCCCTTGGCGCATGGCTGCTCGCGGTGGTCGCCGAACGCGCTACCGGAAAGCCCGGGGCGGGCTACGTGGCCGGCACGGTGTACATCATTATGTGCAGCGTGTACAAGTTTTACGGCGTGTCGCCGAATACGGAGATCTTCTTCAACGTCTTCACCATCGGCGCGGTAGCCGCTACCGTGGTAGCCCCCCGTAAGCGCTGGTGGCTGGCCGGTTTGCTGCTGGGGGTAGGTTTCGTCATCAAACCTTTCGTGGCCGCCGAGGCCCTGGCGATCGGCCTGTTTTTGGTATGGTGGTACCGCCGCCAACCGGCCCGCATGGTCGGGCATGGCCTGGTACTGGTTGGAGCTTTTCTCCTGCCGGTAGCCGGCGTGGTGGCCTATTTCGCTCAACTAGGCATGCTCCCCGAGCTCTGGTTCTACACCTTCGAGGTCGGCTCGGCCTACCCCATCGATCTGCCGTGGTACCTGCGGCTGAAGTATATGGGCGACTATTTGCTGCGGTACAGCCCCTTCTTTTTGCTGGGCGTCGTAGCGCAGGTACGGGGCCAAGTCGGAAAGCAACTGCCGGTCTGGCTCACGTACCTAGCCCTGCAAGCCCTCCTGGTAAGCGTCGTCGTACTGCTGACCGGGAAGCGGTTCGGCCATTATCAGGTCCAGCTCCATCCGGTAATGGCCCTCTATACGGGCACCTGCGTGGGGCTGGTCTGGAGCGAGGTTCTCCGCCGGCGCTGGGTACCCTGGGCGGTGGCCGTCGTGAGCATCGGCCTCGGCATCGGGCACGCCTTCTACTACGCCGGCAAGGATGACGAGCCGCGGATCATTGCCGACTACCTGCGGGACCGCCTGCCGCCGGGAGAAACCTTTTTTGCGATCAACGGATTTCAGATCTCCTACCACTTGCTGGACCGTCCCGTGCCGACCCCCTACATTCACTCCTCGCTGCTCTTTTACGACCACCACGCCCGCGCCTTTCGCATCGACGAGGCGGCGGAGGCCCAACGTATTCTCGCGGATACTACCGTCACCTACCTGGTGGGCCGTAAAGATGATTCGGAAGCGACTACGCTCCTGGGGCGCACGCTCATCGAGGCTTTCGAGCCCGTCGGCGACATCAACGAGGACCTAAGGGCCTGGAACCGTAAAAAACCGGACTAACGGCTTGCCATCCACCGCTCCGACCGTTCGCTCGCGTCCATTCCTTCCGGAGGAGCGTAGGTGCTAGGGTAGCCGACGGTCTTCGCCGCCAGCCAGGCCTGCAGCTTTCTCAGGGTGGAGCTCGATTTACGGTACAGCGGAAACGCCCGGAAATCCACGCCCTGCGTTGCCGTGATCTGTTCTTCCGCTGACGTACCGAGCAGGTGATGGCCTAAAAAGAAGGTTCCGATCCGGTCGGTCCATTCCCGTTTGTTTCCCCAGTAATGGCCGATGACCGAGTTAGCGACCGTAAGTCCCCCGGCCTCCGCCAGGGCGATGGACAGAGCGTACTGCTCTACCAGGCGTCGGGTAACCCCCGCGGCGCACATTTCGTCACAAATGCGGAGCGCCAGGTCGACCGCTTCCCCCGCCAAGTGCGCGGAAAGGCCCACCACCCCGGCATTGTACATGAAGTGGTGGTCGGTGAGGGAAACCCCGCCGAAAGTTTTCCCCTGGGTCTGCCGGCCCATTCGCCGCTCGGTGGAGGTTGGTAAGGCGGAGGGGAGCCCTTCCAGCGCGTGCATCAAGTGTACCCCGTTGTCCAGTATGCCAACCATTTTAGCCGGCGGGGCGAAACAAAAGGTGTCGGCGTCCAAATACAAAAGGTGTTCCCCGGGGTATTCCGTGGACAGTTGTCGCAGTGCGGCGATCTTGATACGCCAGAAGAAGTCGTGGGCCCCTTTCCATTCGGCGAGTGTATCCGGCTCCAGGTACCGGGTAGACACCCGGTCGCCGAGGAACTGATAGAAATGGGGAGCATCGGTCCACACGACGATTTCTCCCGGCCGGTGCGCCAACAGGGTCATGGCGGAAAAAACAGCCTGCTGGTGGACCGTAAGATCGGTGCCGAAGGTGAGGTATAGGGTAACCACGGAAATTGACTCTACGGAGGGATAGGTGGCAAAGCGCCGTAAAGATAGGCTTAGCGGGTCGGTACGGCCTTTTCCGGGCGGGGCGGTTGCCAACTGTTCATCGCCGGACAAGCGGGGGAAAAGGTCACACCGGCCCGACGGCGGTCGGTGTAATTTGGCTACCTTTTGCCCGTTCCCGCTTTCTCCCGCGCTCCGGCGCAATAATTGCTTTCAAGAGGGTCGTATCGCCCCAGGTTTCAAGTTCTACGCATCATGCCGCTTCGTCTCTCCCTTTGCCTCCTGCTGGCCGTCAGTGTGCCATCCACGTTCGCCGCCCAGGCCCCCGGCCACACCGACATCACCCGCTGGCAAGGCGACAAAACCGGTGCCGTCTCCCTCACCTTCGACGACGGCATCATTACCCAGTTCACGGTGGCCCGGCCCATTCTGGATAGCCTGGATATGCAAGCCACCTTCTACGTCATCACCGGCAAGATCCCCGGCTCCTTCGGCGGTCGCTTCATCGGGCGCAACCGGGAAGACATCCTCCGGGAAGCCGCGGCAGTACCGACCGATTCGACTACCTTCTTCGAGCGGGCCTCCCTCATCGCCTTCACCGGTACGAGCGAGGCGGTCGACTACCACACCCGGGCCGGGGAAGCCTACGAAGGCGGAGGGAAAAAGCAGGCCTACGCCCTCATGGACGAGGCCTACCAAAAGCTGCTGAAGGGAAAGCTCCGCGACACCGATGCCGTGGTCTTCCACGACAACGCGGTCGACACCACCACCTGGGCCGACTTGCGCCAGTACCAGTCCGACGGCCACGAGATCGCCAGCCACACCGTCACCCACCCCAAGCTGGCCGTACTGGACGAAGCCAACCTACTGTACGAACTGGAGCAAAGCCGCGACGACATCAAGCGCTTTCTCGGGCCCGCGGCCACCTTCTCCGCCGAAGGCCCCTACGGAACCGAGGACGAGCGCGTCATGGAATACGCCCACCGCGTCTATCCCGCCCTGCGCAACCGGATGCCGGCCCCCTACCTGGCCGAACTGAATCGGGCAAGCCGGTTGGCGCCGGGAGCGCAGGAACGGGAATACGTCCAGTGGCAGCGCGGCCCGACCGACGGCACCAGCCTGCAAACCATGAAAAGCTGGATCGACACCACCCTGGCCCACGATAACGTCTGGCTGGTGGAAGTCTTCCACGGCGTCGATGCCTACGGCTGGGCGGCCCGCCCCGGAGCGGAGCTGCGGGAATACTTCACCTACATCAAGGAGCGGGAAGACCGGTTGTGGATCGCTCCCTTCGCCACCGTAACGAAGTACATGCGCGAGCGGGAAGCCACGACCGTGAGCAGCCAGTACAGCGAGGGTACGATCAAGGCCACCCTCTCCGGCAAGCTCGACCCCGCCGTTTACAACGTACCCCTCACCTTTAAAACCTACGTACCGGACGGCTGGCAGGCCGCCACCCTGCGCAACGTCAGCGGCCCGTCTTCGGAACGCATCCTGTCGGTCGAAACGGACGAAAACGGCAGCTTCGTCCGCTACCATCTGCCCCCGGACACGCCGGGTTGGCTCATCCGTAAGTCCGAATGACCGCAGGTAGCGCCTACCGCTTTACCAGTTTGAAATTTTCGGTAGGGACCACCCCGCTGAGTACCAGTACGTAGGTGCCGGCGGGGAAGCCGCTCAGATCGATCTCCTCACGGTACTCGCCGGCCGCTTTTTCCAGCAGGCGATCGGTCAGCACCCGGCCCTGCAGGTCGGTGACCCGAAAGCGTACGGCGCCGGCCGCATCCTGCCGGTAGCGAACGTAGGCTACGTCTTCGGTCGGTACCGGGAAGACCGTTGACCGGGAGAGCAGCTGACGACCGCGAATGCTTACGACATTGCTGAAGTTTACCGTGCCATCCGCATCTACCATCCGCAGACGATAGTAAGTGAGGACGTCGGGAGCCGCGTCCCGCGCCTCGTAGACCCCCGCCCGCTGCGCGGGCACGCCGATAAAAGCTGCATACGTTCGGCCGTCGGTCGATCTCTCGATGAGGTAGTGGGATACGCTCTCTTCGCCGTCCACCCACCACTGCAAGGATACACCTCCTCCGTTGCTCACCGCCGTGAAATCCACCAGCGTAGCCGGCATCGCGGTCAGCGAAGTGGCCCCGAACTCGGAAAAGGTCGTCGTGGTAAATTCGAGATACTGGGCGTTAGCGTTGACTCCGCCGGTAGCCGAGGGAATTTCCAGGGAATAATCGGTCCCCGTACTATTGTCCAGGTCACAATCCTGATTGATGTCGGAATAATGCGTGATCACCAGGTCGGACCAGCCGTTGCTTTCCGAGCGGGCGGCATTGAACTGACTTAGCTCCTGCGGCCGGTAATAGATGCGGACTTTCACCCCCCCGTTGTTAGCATACGGCCCGGAGCCGTTTTGGGGCGAGATGTCCATGTACCGGCCCAGTACCTCGCGGCGGGTGAAGGGGGCGCGGCGCACGTCCGCGTAGTCGGTGACGCTGACGTTCACATCGCCCAGCTCATTCCCGTTCGGGTCGATTTCGACGACGAGGTTGCCGGCGGGGTCGAGCACCCGGTGGCGGGCGAATCCGTGCAGCCCTCTGGCTACGACGGTAGTACATTCGTCACTGGATTTCCCTACGAGTCCCTTCCAGTTCTTCCCGGGGTCAAATTCCTCGACCCCGATGTCGTCGATGAGCACCCCCGCCCCCCCGACCGGCCCGGTCGCTTCCAGCACAATGCGGTAATCCCCCTCGGTAGGTACGGTCCAGATCAAATTCACCTGTTCGTAGTTCGCCGTTAGGGCGACGTCGGCAAATAATTGTTTTACCTCCGAATCATCGGCAGCGTCAACCAGGTAGATCCGTAGCTTTTCATCTTGGCTACCGGGCAATTGACGGTGGTAAAAGGACATCAGATACTCCGTGCCGGTAGTCAGTGGGAAAGCGGGGCTGAGCAGCTGATCGTCGTGGTCGGCGGATACCGCGGGCCCGAGCAGAAAAGCGCCGCTGCCGGAAAAGGACAGGGCGGAATCCTCGTGGGTGGACCAGCCACTGGCCGACCCCCCATTGACGACCGTCCAGCACGCGCGGCTGGCGGTGCTTACTTCTACGTCCTCGGTGAAGGGTAACGTTAAACCGGGAACGACTACGTCTACGGTTTGCGTAGCGGACGAATAATTGCCCGCAGCATCGGCGAAGTGCCATTCGACGGAGAAGGTACCGGCAGCGGAGAAGGTAATCGCGTCCGTACTCCGGACGGTGATCGCTCCCGTACAATTGTCCGTTGCGCCGGGCGTCGGCAGGATCACCGGACCATCACAGGCGACCAAGCGGGTCGCCGCCAGCGTATACCGCGGTTCGAAGGCATAGAGGGCGCCGGCCTTACTGGCCGCGCCGGTCTGCCCGTTGGCACCAATGATGACGGATTTGCCGTCAAAGGCGATACAGGACCCAAAGTAGCCCTTTGCTTCCACGGTGCCGTCGTCGATGGGAAAGTCCGACTCCGCCGCCCAGGAAGACCCATTGAACACGAAGAGGTGGGCCTGCCCCGATTGGTTAAGGCCCTGCGTGCCCTTCGCGGCACCAATCACGGCGGAGTCCCCACGGAGTTTCAGGGTGCTTCCGAAACTACCGCCGTAGGATCCGCCGCCCACGATCTTCTGGCTCTGGTTCCAGCTTCCGGCCTGCTCTTCAAAGGCGTACACGGCACCGGCATTGGTGCCCCCGTCGTCGTCGCGGTTGGCACAGACCAGCGCCCTGCCCCCATCGATGCTAACGGCAAAACCGAACTGGTCCGTCCCCCCGAGGCTGCCGCCGTACAATTTTGCCGTTTCTACCCAATCCGAACCGGAATACTTCCAGATGTAGGCGGCCCCGGCGGCGCTGGCCAGGGTATTATCGCGGTATGCCCCCACGATGAGGGTTCCGCCGCTGACGTCTACGCTGCTTCCAAACTGTTGTCCGGTTACCGCGTCCGAGCTTTCCAGTTTTTGCTCCAGGTAGAAATTCGTGCCCACCAGGCGGTAAGCATAACACGCTCCGGTGTTACTGTAGGCACCGTCTACCCCACTCGCCCCTACGAAAAGCCGGTCGTAGGTGGCCGCCAGACTCTCCCCGAACTGATCCCCGGCAGCGCGATCGGCGGCTACGACCTTTGCGACTTGAAACAAATTTTTTCCCGATAGCGCGAAGCCGTACACCGCCCCGGCATTCTTACCTCCGGCATCGTGGTCCGGTGCCCCCACTACGACGTACTGCCCGCGAATGATGACGCTCGTACCGAAGCGATCCCCGTCCTTGGCGTCGCCCGGCACTACCTTGCCGACTAGCTGCCACCCCGTAGGCGCGCGGTGATATACGTAGGCGGCGCCGGTCACTTTTCCACCGTTGATGTCCTGGGGTGCACCGACCACGGCGTAGTTGCCGTCAATGTCCGCACTACTCCCTAAGGAAGCCGAAGCGACGCCGTCGGGTGCGGTGAGGCGTTCGAGCTGTCGCCAGCCTCCGGCGGCTGCTCCATCCGGTACGGGGGGCTGATTATCGGAGCTACAACTGAAGTCTTCGCCGGTGAAACCGGGGTACGCGAATACGGTGCTCGAGAGTAACAGGACGCCCATCCATACGAAGAGCGGCATCCACCGGCTGGTTTTAAAAAATAGCATTTGTTGCAAGGTCGTTCCACAGATACAAATGGTTGATAAACAGCCATTGGTATCTGCAAATGATCAATAACGATCCAGTAGGGCCGTATTGGGCGGGGGTGTCTTGCTACTTAAACGAAATGCGCCCACTATTATTTAGAAGCCGAAACGAAGTCGGTGATCTTGCGGGGAGCCAACCACGATTCACTAATCGCCACAGCCAGCGCCAGTACGCTCAACGTGGAGTCGGGGAAAGAACTACCAGACTGATGTACCTTTGCCGCCCCAAAAGACAGCGACCATGTTCCGTACCCACAACTGCGGCGAGCTCCGCCTCACCGACGCCGGCACCGAAGTAACCCTCAGCGGATGGGTCCAGGCCGGCCGCGACTTCGGCGGGCTCACCTTCGTGGATCTGCGCGACCGCTACGGCATCACCCAGGTGGTCTTCGACAGCGATGACGACGCCCCCCTCGCCGAACGGGCCCGGAAACTCGGCCGCGAGTGGGTCATTCAGGTAAAGGGATCAGTCCGCGAACGCACCAATAAGAACCCGAACCGCCCCACCGGCGACGTGGAGATCCTGGCCCGCGAACTCATGGTGCTCAATAAATCGAAGGTGCCGCCCTTCACCATCGAGGACGAGACCGACGGCGGCGACGACCTGCGCATGAAGTACCGCTACCTCGATCTGCGCCGTAATCCTCTCCAGCAGAACCTCATCTTCCGCAGCAAGCTGGCCCTGGCCGTCCGTGCCTACCTGTCCGCCCAGGGCTTCCTGGAAGTCGAAACCCCCAACCTCATCAAAAGCACGCCGGAGGGCGCCCGCGACTTCGTCGTTCCCAGCCGCCTCAACGAGGGGCAATTCTACGCCCTGCCCCAGAGTCCCCAGACCTTCAAGCAACTCCTGATGGTGGCCGGGTACGACCGGTACTTCCAGATCGTCAAGTGCTTCCGCGATGAAGACCTGCGCGCCGACCGCCAGCCCGAATTCACCCAGATCGACTGCGAGATGGCCTTCGTCACCCAGGAAGAAGTACTGAATACCTTCGAGGGCCTCACCCGCCACCTGTTCCAGGAAGTCAAGGGCATCGATCTCGGCGAATTCCCCCGCATGCCCTACGACGAGGCCGTGCGCCGCTTTGGCTCCGACAAGCCCGACCTCCGCTTCGGTATGGAGCTCGTTGACCTGAACGCCGTGGCCCAGGGTAAAGGCTTCCAGGTGTTCGACGGCGCGGAGCTGGTGGCCGGCATCTGCGTACCCGGCAAGGCCGATCTGAGCCGCAAGCAACTCGACGCCCTTACCGACTGGGTGAAGCGCCCGCAGATCGGCGCCAAAGGACTAGTGTACGTCAAATGCAACGAGGACGGCAGCTTCAAGAGCAGCGTAGATAAATTCTTCGATCAGGAGGCGTTACAGGCGTGGGCGGCGAGCGCAGGTGCAACGCCCGGTGACTTGCTCCTGGTCCTTTCCGGCGACGACGAGAAAACCCGCACCCAGCTGGGTACCCTGCGGCTCCACGTAGCCCAGGAATACGACATGATCCCCGCCGGTGCCTTCCAACCGCTCTGGGTGGTCGACTTCCCCCTGCTGGAGTGGGACGAGGAGTCGGAGCGCTTCCACGCCATGCACCACCCCTTCACCAGCCCCAAGCGGGAGGAGATCGACCGCATGCTGACCGGCGACCACGATACCATGAAGTCGCTGAAGGCCGATGCCTACGACCTCGTCATCAACGGAGCGGAGATCGGAGGTGGTTCCGTACGGATCTACGACCGCGCGCTGCAGGAAAAGAATTTCCAGCTCCTCGGCTTTACGCCGGAGGAAGCGGAGGAGCAGTTCGGCTTCCTGATGGGGGCCTTCGAGTACGGTGCGCCGCCCCATGCGGGCATCGCTTTCGGTTTCGACCGCCTCTGCGCGGTGATGAACGGCAAGAGCTCGATCCGCGACTTCATCGCCTTCCCCAAGAACAACCAGGGGCGGGACGTGATGATCGACGCGCCGGCCGCCATCGACGCGAAGCAACTGCGGGAACTGCATCTGAACGTTACGCTGGAGTAGGATAGCTCCCTTCCGAAGGTTGTCGGGGAATGTGGGGCGCTTCCTTCCAAAGGGTCGCGCTGCCCGGGAGTCAACGATGGCCGATATGAACCGGACCGACTATTCGCCCCCGGTAAAAAACGAATATGTTAAAAAGCCCCAATGGGGAAAATAAAGCGGGTAAAATTTAGGATGGGTGAACATCGAAGCCGTAATATTGTATTGTAATCAGATCACACGCCTTGATCGCGTAGATCCACGAGTTAAATGACTTTTGTTATTAGCTTCTACCATATCAACAGTTTTACATCGCTGATATTCCGGTTTTAATGCCATTCGGTTTATCCGAACCTATATCCGCGTGTATATACCTGTTGCCAAGATTTTACGACACTGAACAACACAAATTTTCCCCCTCAACACAGGGATTGTCTACTGTTCGGTGATGGATGCAAGTGCCCCATATGGGATGCCTGTGTTTTATCGCCTATTTACCGTTTATGTCAGCGCTGACTTTTTTTACGTATTCCGACACGACACTTCGACACACTATTTTGGCTACATAACACTATTGGACACTTCGATATTGACACGTTGAACAACACTATTTTACATTAAACGAACATACCGCTAGACATTTTCATTCCTCCGGCTTTTGCCCCCAGGAGGGGAAGGAAACCGAATGCCCTGTAATGTCTGGCGGTATGCTATCGGACACTTCGGTATTGACACGTTGAACAACACTATTTTATTTAAACGACACTTGATAACACCTTTTTTCGACACTTACGAACGACACCATTCTTTCAAACACTATTGCGACGGATAAACTGATAGGCAGTTTTATTCGGTCTTCCAATAACAACACAACACGACGATGAAATTTATTAACCTTAGGGTGCTGCTCCTCGCAGCGCTGTTCGCTCCCGTTGCTATAATGGCACAAGAAGATAGTTGCGACTGTCAAATTTCCCGCACAAAGGAAAATACAGATTTCTACAGCAGTGCGTGCGATACGCCTGATGAAATTTGCTCCCTGACTTTGAATGAAGGGCTTAATAGCATCAACCTAGAACGATTCGAGGACCTCCGTGGGATCACCGTTACCGTATACGGCAATGTCAATCCAACATTTTCAGCATCCACGCTTACCGATAGACTGACAAGGTTTACTCTGATGAAAACTAGTAATAACCTACACATCGAGTACGATAAAGGCAAGTACGATAAAGGCCCACGAACCAAAAGCTACCACCTGTTTGATAACAAGAACTTTGGCACAGATCCAGAACAATGGCCCAACAATAGTGTGGATTACCTGAACTATCTGCTGGCCCAGTGCAGCGGCACCTGCACCCTCGGCGACCCGAAAATGTCATCAGCAGCGCCCGTGACCCTCATGTCCTGGACGACCGAGGCCTACGACGACCGGGTAGAATTGAACTGGGAAACGGCCGACGAAGAGGACAATAGCCACTTCGTCATCGCCCACAGTACCGACGGTAAGGAATTTTCCCCCGTGGCCACGATCGGCGGGCAGGGTACTACCGGTCTCGCCAGCACTTACCGCTACCGGCATGAGAAGCCGTCGGTGGGCACCAACTACTACCGCCTCGAGCAGTACGATTTCGACGGCACCCGCACCGAACTCGGCGTGCAGTACGTGGCGTACCGTCAGACGGAGACGGCGCCCCTCAGCCTGAGCCCCAATCCCGTCGCTTCCGGTCAGCAACTGACCCTTGACCGGGCGCTCGGTGAGGATCTGGATGTAGAAATCTACGCCCCTAATGGCAGCCGGGTGGGCACCTTCCAGGTACAGGGCGGGACTTTCCGTGTACCCCAGCTGGCTCCCGGCGTCTATACCCTTCGCCTGAACGACCGCGCGGCCCGCTTTGTCGTAGCTCGTTAGGAAAAGGACGACTACCGTAATAATGAATTGCCGACGGCCCTGCGAACACTCGCGGGGCCGTCTTTTATTTACCGGGTCCGGCTCGTCATTCGGTAGACCGCCCGAAAATCGTCATCTGCCTGGCCGTCCTGGTCCTGATCCACCCTGCCGGTGAGCTCGAGGCGGTCGTTTTCGAGTTCGTAGGCGTAGGTATAGGTGATGTTCGGCTCGATGACCAGCAGGCTATCGCCGGTCACTTTCCAGATCCCGTTCGTGATGTTAGCTACCTCTCCGGAACGCAGCCGGTAAGTTCGCCGGAGCTTTCCGTTCGGGGTGAATTCGGTACTGGGGGGCCTGACGCCGTAAACCTGCCCCCAGTCCGCCTCCCGGATGTGTTCTTGGTAGGCCGTATCCGCACCCATGTACGTAGCGTAGTCGACTTCCAGCTCAACGGTTTCCCAGGTACCGGGCAGCCGTTCCGCCAAATTACGGTCATCGGCCGCGGTGGCCGGTTCGTGTTCCGTACCGCCGCAGGCGGACCAGAAAAGCAAGAAAAAAAACAGCACGGGTGGGGTGAGGTACTTCATGGACCCGCAAAGATGCGAAACCCGGAAGAAAAAATTCGCGTTCCGGCTTACGTCAGCTCCGTACCGGAAGGCGGCAGAAGGGTGGTACGGGACGGTGTGAGCTGCCTACCTTCGTTGGATGTTATCCCAAAGTGTCCGTGTCCGGCCCTATCACTTGTTGCTCGCCTGGCTGTTGCTGAACATGCTACAGGCGGCGTTCACCCCCCTCGACCCGGACGAAACCTACTACTGGATGTACGCCGGCCGGCTGGACTGGGGCTACTTCGACCACCCCCCGGCCGTGGCCTTGCTGATCGCACTGGGTAAAGACTGGCTGCCGGGTAGCCTGGGCCTCCGGTTCGGCCACGTGCTGGCGGGCGGAGCTACCCTGACCGCGATCTACTACCTGGTCGGGCGACCGCGGGGAGTTGCGCTTTGGACCCTCGCCGCCCTCGCGTTCGCCCAACCGATGCTACAGGTGTACGGCTTTATCGCTACGCCGGACGGTCCGTTGCTGCTCTTCACGGCGCTGTATTTGCTGGCGTTCCGGAATTACCTGCAGCGACTGGATTTGCCGTCCGCCCTCATCTGGGGGGTGACGATGGCCGGCTTGCTCTATAGCAAGTACCACGGCCTGATGCTGATCTTCTTTACCGTTTTACCGAGTCTGGTGTACCTGATCCAAAAACCTTCGGCCTGGGTAGCGGCACTAACGGGAGCTTGTTTGTTCCTGCCCCACCTCTACTGGCAGTACGCCCACGATTTCCCCTCCTTCCGCTACCACCTCAGTGGGCGGGACGACCCCTACCAGTTCAAGTTCACCACCCAGTACCTCCTCAATCAGCTGCTCATCTTCAGCCCCTTCCTCCTCTACCACTACTGGCTGTCCTTCACCCGGGTCCGCCCGCAGGATCGTTTCGGACGCTCACTCCGGTGGCTGGTGGGGGGGATGCTCCTCTTCTTTCTCTACTCCACGACGAAGGGCCGGACGGAGGCCCAGTGGACGGCATTATTATCCATTCCCCTAGTGTACATCACCTTCCGGGCGGTGGAGGGCTTCCCCGAATGGCGGAAAAATTTGCTTAGACTCTGCTGGCTGACGGGAGGGATTCTCGTGGTCGCCCGATTATTATTGATGGCACCCCGGGAGTGGTTGCCCTTCGAGAAACCCTTCGACCACCAGCCCTGGGTGGAGCGCTTACAAACTATCGCCGGGTCGGAACCGGTAATCGTAGAGAACAGCTACCGGTATGCTTCGCTCTACGAATTCTACAGCGGCGGCAACCCGAGTTGGACGTTCACCGACGTAGCCTACCGACCAAGCCAGTACGATATCTGGCAACGCGACACCGTGTATCACAACCAGCCGGTATGGCTACTTGGGCAAGGGAACTGGAAATTTTCCGGTCAGGAGACCTTCCGGCCGCAGAAGGGAGAACTCCGCCTGCGCCGGATCGAAAACTTCCAGGTCATCGACGACGTGGCCCTGGAAGCCGGGTTCCCAACCGGAAGCGACGACTCGCTACGGGTTTACGTTACCGCGCCGCGGGAGGTCCGCCTGGATGGCGACCTGCCGATCGACCTCTACCTCATCGACCAGGAGGAGGATGGCGCCTACCGCTACCAACGATTATATAATTTGTCCGTGGACCGCTTGCTCTCCGGAAAGCGCACCCTTCTCTACGCTGGCCGCATCCCCGCTGGTTTTGCGCCTACCGGCACCTCCGTTCTCCCCACAATCGGGCTGGGCTATCGGGGCATGCCCCCCCTTCGCGATCAGCAACTGACCTACCTGCCGGAATAAGGTGCGTCCGGAACCGGACAATTTCACGTAGGTAGTTGTACATCGGACCGAGACGGGGGCGTTACCTTTAAAGTTGGTTTTCGCGAACCCCCTTCCGGCTTGTGTCGGAACAACCACTGCCTATGTCTCGCACCTTTACGATTTTCCTTTTCACCCTTGCTTGTCCCCTGGCTATAGTAGCGCAAATGGCCACCGAATCCGGCGTGCGCTACGGCAACGAATGGTACGGTGCGGGAAGCAGTCACCTCCGTTTGGACGTAGCCCAGGACGGCTTTTACCGGGTGACCGCGGAACTGATCGCCGGGTCGGGACTAATCGAGTCGACGGCGGATTTGGAGCGCCTGCAGCTCTACCACCGGGGGGAGCCCGTCCCGATCGACGTAATTGACGGGGAGGTCCTTTTCTATGGAGAGCGTGCTCGCAGCGAAATGGACAAATACCTTTTCGAGTTCGGGGAAGATATGCTCCTCAACACCGAGTATGGGATGTATACCGATACGTCGGCGTACTACCTTGGTTTGGCTGCATCTCCAGATGAGGTATTGCGGTACCGCCCGGCCACGGATCCGACGGGCGGTCCTACCAATTCGACCATTTACCGGACCACGGAGAAGGTATACGGAAAGTCGCAGAGTAAATTTTTCCGACGCACGGCCGGCCTGAGCGTCTATTTTTCGCATTACGAGTGGAATGAGGGGTACGGTTCCCTGCGCAGCAACGATCTGCTCTCTAGTAATGGCAGCACAGTTACCGGCGAAAAACTGGCGCTTCCGGAAGCGGTGAGTGGCCAGGCTGCGCTGTCGCTTCGGTTCGGACTTGCCTTCGGAGACGCTCACTCCCAACTCATCACGGTCAACAACCAAGCACTAGCTACCATCAACGCGGGGGATGAATGGAGTTTGCACGATACCACCCTATCGTTCGCGCTCACTACCAACCAGGCGTCGTTTTCGATCGCGGGGCAGGCCGGCCCGCAGGACAAAGCCAATTTAGCCTTCGTTTCGGTTACCTATCCGGCCCGGGCGGTGGGTACGGCGAATTTTCTTTCGTTCACCCTGCCGGCCGGGCCGTCCCAAACGCTGGAGTTTACTAGTGGTGTCAACGCAGGAAGCCGGCTCTACGACCCGGCTTCCGCGACGGTGTACCCCATCTTGGGCGGTCAGTTTCAGTTGTCCGCCGCTGTTGCAGAACGCCGGTTTGTTTTACTCAACGAAGCCTGGTCGCCAGCGGCAAGCCAACTGGTGACGCTTACGGATTTACTGCCTCCGCCGCAAACCGATTACCTGATTATAACGAGTCGCCGGTTGGCGGGCCCCGAACTGGACGCAATGGCCGACTACCGCGAAAGCTCGGTGGGAGGCAATTACACTGTACATACGGTCTACGTGGAAGACCTCTACGATGCCTTCGGTTACGGCTTACGGCGCCACCCCCAGGCCATTCGCAACTACCTCTACGCCGCGCAGCAGGTAGCTCCGCAGCTGAATTACTTATTTCTGGTGGGTAAAGGCAGAGAGTACACGGCCCTGCGGGACCGCGCCGACCTCGAAGCGGCATGGAGTACCTTCTTCGTGCCGGGATTTGGATTTCCCGCTTCGGATAATTTGATGTCGGCCGACCTGGGCAATCCCCTGCCCAAGCTGGCGACGGGCCGCCTGGCTGCCATCAACCGGGAAGAAATCGGCATTTACGTCCGCAAGCTTCAGGAAGTCGAACGTCAGATCTACGAGGTCGACCAAACCATCGACGACGCAGCTTGGATGAAGCAGGCCCTGTTCCTGGGCGGCGGCACCACCGCCGGCGAACAGAGCGCGATCCGGTACAATCTGGCCACGATGGAGAACATCTTCGAAAACAGCTTTCTGGGAGGGAGCGTAACGAGCGTATTTAAAACGAACAGTGAACCCATCGAAGAGGCCCGCCAGGACATCATCTTCAACCGGATCAACCAGGGAGTATCCTTACTCACCTTTTACGGACATTCCAGCAGCCAGGGATTTGATTTCAATATCGATAACCCCGAAAACTATAATAATCAGAATAAGTATCCCTTCATGCTCAGCCTAGGATGCTACAGCGGCGACGCGTTCACCGAAGCCAGGAGCATTAGCGAACGATTTATATTCCTACCGGAGGGGGGAGCGATTACCTACGCCGCCTCAAAGGGCCTGGGGTACATCAGCGCCCTGGGAACTTACGGTCGTAGCATCTTTACGAACCTTTCCGGGCCTTACTATGGAGACGGTGTTGGTGACGTGCTGCGGGCAACGATCGATGAATTCGCCGGGACGAGTAATTTCACCTTGGGTATATTAATGGAACAGTTCACGCTCAGTGGTGATCCCGCATTCCGGCTCCATCCCCGCCCGGGCCCGGACCTGGTCATCGATCCTGCTACGGTTAAATTCGTGCCGGAAGTGATCCCCGCTCAGGACAGCACGTTTACCGTCAACCTGAAGGTGATTAATTTAGGAACCCACGCGGAAGGTCTTCCCGACAGCGTGCTGATCAACGTTCGGCAAGAATTGCCCACCGGTGAAATCCGTGATTTGGCACGGTTACCGGTTCCGGTCCCGTTTTACGAGGAGTTCGTAGCGCTTGAAGTACCCAACCTGGGTATCGAGGCCGTAGGAAACAACCGACTGCTCCTGACCATCGATGCGGCGGGTGCCATCGCCGAACTGCCCACCGGCAGCGCGGAAAGCAACAACGACGTCGTCATTGGCGGGCGACCCGGTGTACCGTTTACCATCATCGCCAATACGGCGAAAGTAGCTTTCCCCCCGCCCTTTGCAGTGGTGGGGCCTGGGGTGCAGCTGGTGGCGGGCACCTCCGATCCGCTGGCGCCGGAAAGAAAGTACGCCGTACAAGTATCACTCGAGGCTGATTTTTCTATCCCCTTGGTCAATGAAGAGATCACCGCTGCGGGTGGCATTATCCGGTATGCCCCTTCCCTTTCTTTCCAGGATAGCACGACCTACTACTGGCGCATCAGTCCAGACAGTAGTCTAACAGTCGGACAGGGGTACCTCTGGAGCGAAAGTAGCTTTACCTATCTCGCTGCGCGAGTGTCCGACGATATCGGGTATGCACTCCAACACCCGGGGCAGCTCAGTCAGGGCGAAGCGCAAAACATTCAGGTATTTGAAAAAAATCCGGTATGGGCTTTCAAACAAAATGTAAATTATATAGAGATCTCCAACGGCATCTATAAATCCGGAAGTATGCCTGAGTTTAGAAAAAATGACAATCGATTTGTATCTCCATTTCCATGGAAGATCCGGGCCGGAATACAGATAATTGTAGTTGACAGTACGAATAACAGGAAATGGTTTAGTTCGCCAGGTGACGGCTCCTACAATTCAGCCCGCGGAGTAGCAGATCCCTGGTCTTTCGATACCCGAACCGCCGCAGGTCGTTCCGGCATGATGCAGTTTTTGGAAGAGTACGTACAGGATGGCCAGTACGTCTTCGTCTACAGTGCGCAACGGGGCGAGGATATCGAATATCATACGTCCGACTGGCTAGCCGATTCAACAGCTTTCGGTCGTACCATCTACGGCGTGCTGGAAGCGGAAGGTGCCGAGCAAATCCGCCTGCTCGAAACCCTGGGTTCCGTGCCCTACACCTTCATGTTTCAAAAAGGAATAGGCGCGCTCGGCGAAGCGGTCGGCGACAGTCAGGACGCAGAGACCCACGTGCGCGTAGCGATCCGTGAGAACTGGGACAACGGAACCTACACCACGCCGGAAGTAGGCCCCGCCCTAAGCTGGAAGGAGATGCGCCTGCAATTTCGACCGGATAACATACAA
Organism: Neolewinella xylanilytica; assembly: GCF_002934605.1. Classification (GTDB taxonomy): domain Bacteria; phylum Bacteroidota; class Bacteroidia; order Chitinophagales; family Saprospiraceae; genus Neolewinella; species Neolewinella xylanilytica. The sequence goes on along the minus strand of NZ_PTJC01000005.1, from coordinate 1,345,694 downwards.
CAACAGGACAGCTGCCACCTTAAACTTTTTGGCCAGTTAGCCACCGGCGAATGGGACCTCCTTCAGGATCAACCGCTTTCCATTCGTGACCAATTGGAATTCACCCTAAGTCTGTCCGACTACGATGCAACGACCTACCAGCACCTAAAAGCTGAACTGTCCTTTTTCGACGAGGTGCTGCGGACTTCCGCTACCCTGGATGAACTGTACATCGATTACCAACGCCCCGGTGACGTAGCGATCAGCCCCGCAGTCGCCTACTCCGTACCCGACACCCTCGCTCAGGGTGAAGTGGCGAAGATGGAAATCGGCTACGAAAACCTCTCTCCCATTCCGATGGATAGCCTGCTCATCGAACTGAGCGTGCTGGATGAAACCAACCGGGTAACGCGCATTTTCCGGAGGCGCCCCCCGCTGGCCGGTAACGGACGGGACACGGTACAGTTTTCCCTGCCCACCACCTCGATTAATTCCGGCTTGCGGGTACAGCTGCTGCTCAACCCCAGTGCGGATCAACCCGAGGAAATTCTCTTTAATAATTTCCTCACTACCGATCTAGGCATCAGTACCGACCTGGTGGATCCGGATCTCAAGGTCTATTTCGACGGGCGCAGGATCAACAACGGGGAATTGGTGAGCTCCAAACCCGAAATACTTATTCAGCTGCGGGACGAAAACACCTTCCGCCGCCTAGACGACTCCTCCGCCTACGAAATCGAACTGGTCTACCCCGGACAGGGCAACAGCGGTGAAAGAATCCGCATGTCGGACGAGCGCGTCGAGTACGTCCCCGCCCCCGGTACCGGCGATAATATGGCCGAAATTTACTTCCGCCCCGAACTGCCGGTGGATGGCACCTACCGCATCAAGGTACAGGCCAAGGACCGCTCGAATAACAAATCCGGCCTGTTCGACTACGAGCAAGAATTCGAAGTGCTCAACGAACAACTGATTACCAACGTACTCACCTACCCGAATCCGTTTACGACCCAGACCCGCTTCGTGTATACCCTCACGGGCAGCGAAGCACCGGAGGTTTTTCGCATCCAGATCATGACGGTCTCCGGCCGGGTAGTACGGGATATCGACCTGCTAGCCCACGAAACCATCAAGATCGGCACCCACCAGACCGCTTACAGCTGGGACGGCACCGATGAATACGGCGACCAACTAGCCAACGGTGTCTACCTCTACCGGGTGATCACCGCGGATGAAACCGGTAGTCCGCTTCAATCCCACCAGGACTCCGGCAACCAGGAATTCCGGGCCACTCACGCTGTCACCGATCAGTACTTCAAGAATGGCTTAGGGAAGGTGGTCATCCTGCGCTAATTCAATAGCGATCCCCAAGGGCGGACCATTTTCTCCATACCCGTATTCCCAACCATCGAAAAATCAGGATCTCCCTACCTTAGACCATATGCGACTCTCCCGCTCGGTTCGGTCTTCTATGCTGCTCCTCGTCCTTACCGGACTGGGACAGCGAACAACCGGCCAGTCCTTTATCCAACAACTAGCTCGGGAAGTCTGCAACTGCATCAGTGCCGAAGAACTGGTCTATCCCGGCATTCAAGCCGACCGCTGCGTGGAAACGGTGGTTAATGCCCACCCTCGGCAAATCCGTGCCGAACTCCAGTTGTCCGTACGGAAGGAAGACGATCGCCGCCAACTGGTAGCGTTGCTGATCGACCCCCTTGCCGATAGCTGCGAGGCGCTTAAGGCGCTATCGGCCGACAAGCAGGACCGGAAACTCCGCTACACCGATATCCCGCTGGCCCGCAGCAACCGCTCGCCGGCGGAAAAGCATCCTCCGGCCGATCCCCGGTCGACGATCACTGCGGAGGCCCCGGAGCTGTTCAGCATCTCGGGCGTTATCCTGGCACTTTCCGGGGAGCAATTGGAACTGCGGACCGATGACAACCGCACGTACGTTCTACAAATTACGGACCGCCACCAACGACGGCGCCTCGACCTGGAGACGGGGAAGCACCGCACAGTCGTCTATCGCCTCCACTGGCAAATCGACCCCGGTGCCGTGGTCCGCATACTGGAGGACGTTAAATAGCCGAATTATTTCTTTCAGAAAAAACTGAAAGTTGTTGCGGTTGTTGTACCTAGAATCGCTAACCCCACCGGATGATTTCTCCCGCCCCCCTCCAGACCCTGCTTCGTGATTCCCGATTGGCTCCGCACCTGCGCGCCGTCGCCCAAAAAGTAGCGCAGGGCGAGCGCATTACGGAGGCAGAAGGGCTGTTGCTTTACGAGGAAGCCCCCCTGGGTTTTCTCGGTACGCTGGCGAATCACGTCCGCGAGCAGAAGCACGGCGACAACACCTACTTCAACCGCAATTTTCACATCGAGCCGACCAACGTCTGCCTCTACACCTGTACGTTCTGTAGCTACAGTCGCCGGATCAAAAAGCGGGAAGACGGCTGGGAGTACACCATCGAGGACATGCTGGACATCGTACGCAAGTACGACGGCCAGCCCGTGACCGAAGTACACATCGTCGGGGGGGTGCTGCCGCAGTACGACGTGCCCTTCTACACCGAGCTTTTCCAGCGGATCCACGCCCACCGGCCCGACCTCCACATCAAGGCCCTGACGCCGGTGGAGTACCACTACATCTTCAAGAAAGCCAAGATCAGCTACGAAGAGGGCATGCGGCTGATGCAGGAGGCCGGCCTGCAAAGTATGCCCGGCGGCGGTGCCGAAATATTCGCTCCGGAGATCCGTGACCAGATCGCCGGAGGGAAATGTAGCGGCGAGGAGTGGCTGCGCATCCATGAAATCTGGCACGAACTGGGCGGTCGCTCCAACGCCACCATGCTCTACGGCCACATCGAGGAATACCACCACCGGGTCGATCACCTGGAAAAACTGCGGGCGCTGCAGGATAAAACCGGTGGCTTCCAGACCTACATCCCGCTCAAGTTCCGCAACGAGAACAACGAGCTGAGCCACCTCCCGGAGGTCAGCGTGATCGAAGACCTGCGCAACTACGCGATCGGCCGCATTTACCTCGACAACTTCGACCACGTGAAAGCCTACTGGCCCATGATCGGTCGCACCACCGCCCAACTGAGCCTCGCCTTCGGGGTCAATGACATCGATGGTACGATCGACGACACCACCCGGATCTATTCCATGGCCGGGGGAGAAAAACACCCGGCCATGAGTACCGAGGACCTGGTAAAAATGATCCGCTCCGTCGGTCGCCGGCCCATCGAACGCGATACGCTATACGGCGTCATTAAAGATTATACGGACGCGGAGTTTGCCGACGATAAGGCGTACCGGGGCTATACTTCCCTACCCGTAGTGTAAGCTCCCCCGAACTTTCTCACCGTACAAGCAGCTACTGCCATGAAAAATCCCAAAACCATTTACATCGTCCGTCACGGAGAAACCGACTTTAACCTTCGCGGCATCGTACAGGGTAGCGGGGTAGATTCCAGTCTTAACGATACGGGCCGCGCCCAGGCCCGTCACTTTTACGAGCGCTACCGTGCGGAGCCCTTCGAACTGGTTATCACTAGCGGCCTGAAGCGTACCTGGGAAACCGTATCCCACTTTATCGACGGGGGCTTACCCTGGGAAAAGCACGTAACGATCAACGAGATGTGCTGGGGCAGCCACGAGGGCAAGCTTGGCACCCCCGAAAGCATCGCCGAGTACCAACAAATCAAGGATGGCTGGGCTACCGGCGAGCTCGACGGACGAATCGGCGGCGGGGAAAGCGCCCGGGAAATGGGGGAACGCCTCCAGTCCTTCATCGATCACCTCCGCCAACGCCCCGAATCCAAGGTGCTGATCTGCAGCCACGGCCGGGCCATGTGCGGACTGGTCACCCTCATGATGGGACGCCCCCTGGGACGCATGAACGAATTGCGGCACAACAACCTCGGCCTCTGGGTGGCGGAACAACGGGAAGACGGCACCTTCGAGTTTCATCTCCAGAACGATCGAGATCACCTGCCCGAGCCAGTGAATAAAGAGCGATGGTAGGAACCAAACCCCGCATGGTGGCCGTCAGCTACCTCAACACCAAACCCTTGTTGTACGGGCTGCTGCGTAGTCCGATCAGCGACCGTATGGACATGGACCTCGCCATTCCGAGCGAATGCGCCCGCCGCCTGGTGGCCGGTGAAGCCGAGATCGGCCTGGTGCCGGTGGCCGTGCTACCGGAGCTTCCCGAGTACGAGATCATCAGCGATTACTGTATCGGCGCGGACGGCGCGGTGGCCACCGTTTGCATTTACGGCGACGTTCCCCTGCGGGAAATGACCCACGTTTACCTCGACCACCACAGCCGCACCTCCGTGCTGCTCGCCCGGCTGTTGCTCGAGGAATACTGGCGGCACCCCGTGACCTTGCTGGATGCCCGCGAAGGGTACATCGAGCACATCAACGGTACGATCGGAGGGCTGGTGATCGGCGACCGGACAATCGGACTGGACAAACGGTTCCGCTACGTTTACGACCTCGGCTCGGCCTGGAAAGAGCATACCGGGCTGCCCTTCGTGTTTGCTGCCTGGGTGACTACCTCGCCGGACCTATCCCCGAAATTCATAGCGGAGTTCAACGCCGCCCTCCGGGAGGGGCTGGATCATTTACCCCAACTGCAGCTGCTGCTGCCTTCCCCTACCCCCGATTTTGACCTGACCCACTACTACACCCACCATATCGATTATCATTTGGATGTGGGTAAGCGGCAGGCGCTGCGGCGGTTTCTCAGCTACATTACCGCCAGCGTATCGGTCTAGTGCTCCGGCTCACTCGAGGGAGCTACCGGGGCCGTATTCGTAGGTGTAAATCCTCGCCGGACTGCTAGTTGCGGAGGGAGCGGTTGGCGGACAGGGAAGCATACGAGAGTTGGGTAGCGGAACGGCGGAAGCGTCGATCGATGCTCCTCCTTCGAGCGGTCGCCAGGCAATGGCTCCGTCATCGGAATGGACTTGCAGGCCAAGAGGGGCGTGCCGCCGCTGTTGTAAAGCCTCCCGGGTGTGTCGGGCGTGCGCCAGTACCTGGTTGCGGGCGGCACGAACCTGGTCCAGCATGGCTTCCCCGCGAACATCTTGTCGATCACGGAGCTGCTGCTTCCGTTCTTCCAGCTGCTCAAGGGCTTTTTGCAGTACTTTTTCCCGTTCCCGTAGCTCGTCCAGATCGTCTATCCGGTCGATGTTCTCGAGGCGGTGTCGGAAGATGTGCAGCCCGTCCAGCGAGCGGGTGTAGACGCTGTCCATGAGCTCCAGATCCTTATCAAGGAAGATCTCCCCGTCCAGGCCGTCAAACTGTAGGGATTCAAAGTGCTTTCCGAGCGAATCGAGGTTGAGTTGCAGCTTTAAAAACCGGTCCTGTAGGGCTTCCGTGGGAAAATCAAAATCGAAATTCAGGTCGATCCCGTCGAGCGCGGAGAGGCTTCGGTAAATCAGGACGGAATCGGAAAATCGATGATGCAGGGGCTCGTATAGGATTACCGTGTCATTGCGCGACATCCGGTACGGCCGCTGAATACCGAGCAGTTCCTCGGCCTGTTCCTCGTACTGTGGAAACGCTTGCTCGGGGATGCGTTCTCCGTCCAGTTCCAGTTCCGTGATTTTTCCGTCTTCGACGCGTAGCCGGGTGGTTTTACCGTCGGAAATCTTCGTCACCTGGTGGGTGCCTTGGGGGAGCGTATCCACGGCGGTTGCCGCGTGTTGGGCGCCGGGCGCGGGTGCGGAGAAATTTCCGGAAAGGGATTCCGCACTGGCAGGGGTTTCAGCGGGTACATAGGCCGCGGTGGCCACCAGGACGATTACGGCTAACAGCGGCAGAAGGAGGAGTCGGCTTTTCATTTTATAACTTATTTCTTGGTGATTGACAAAGCGGCGGACCCGGGACAGCAGGCCTCCGCCGTCGGTAAGGGAGAGCGTGGCCGGAGACTCGGAATGGGCGGCGCTGAAATAGAGCAGCGCGCGGGCGTACGGCAGCCGCCCCGGCCCGTGTTCGAGCACCAGATCGTCACAGCAGTGTTCCCGTTCTTCCCGGATGCGGGCGCCGATCCAGTGTACGGCGGGGTGGTAGTAGAAAACCACCTCGATGAGGCACTGCAACAGATTGAACCAGTGATCGTAGCGGTAAAGGTGGGCCAGCTCGTGCAGGATAACGGTTTCGCTTTCCTCGGTGGAGAGCCGGTTGACCATCGCGACCGGAAACAGCAGCACGGGTTTTAGGTGTCCGACCAGCATCGGGGTATCGACCAGGCGGCTCGCCCACAGGCGTAAGCGGCCGGAATAGCCCATTCGCAGCGCGAGCGTGCGCACCTGGCAGGCGAAACCTTCGGTGACCGGCGTCACCGCCCGAGACTGCATGCGCCTGCTCTGCCAGAGTGAAACGGATAGCCGCAGGGTACCGACCAGCATACCGAGCAACCAACAGGAAACCAGGGCACCCATCCAGAAATCAGGGGTATACAACAGGTGCCGGGTGACGGCTCCGGGCGGAGCGGCAGCTACGAAATCGATCACCGCTTGTTTCACCGTTGCTTCGAGGTGGGGGTTCGGAGCGCGGTAATACAGTAAGGTAATGACGGATAAACTACACTGAACCAGCAGCGTCGCGTAGGCCAGACCGTAACGGGCACGGGCGGTCAGCCGTTGGTTCCGACTAACCAGCCAAAGAAGCCCGGCGAGCAGGGTGGCCTGCCAGAGGGAGTGCAGGATGGTGGTGCCGAGCGCGGCGATATCACTCAGTACCATCTTGCTCCAGTTTTTCGATCAGCTTTTTTATCTCTTGCAGCTCGTCGGTAGTCGCATTTCCATCGCCGAGTGCCCGCAGAATGAGCTCGCTACGCGAACCGCCGAAGGCCCGGTCGACGAAACGACTCAGCAGGTTCCGCTGCGTTCGCTCCTGCGCCACCGCCGCGCTGTATACGTGACTTCGATTGCTCACGTCGCGGTCGACCAGGCCCTTTTCCGCCATGAGCTGCATGATCTTCAGGGTGGTCGTGTAGCCGATGGGCTTCTCCCCGTTACCGGAGGATTGGCGGTTGAGGACGTCGTTGACCTCCCGGACGGTGAGGGGGCCGGCTTCCCAGAGGACACCCAGGATGCTTAATTCGGATTCGGTAGGCGCGATCATGTACGAACTGTTTCGTACAAATATATACGAACTGCTTCGTAGTTGCAACTTCTCCGTCGACTTTATGTGCGTGCGGCCGAGCGGGAAGTAAACTACGGGAGGGATCGCGGCGGGGCATACCGGCGGGATCCGTGATGGTTACGCTTTTGCCAGGGTGATTCCGAAAGTGGAACCCATTCCGGGCGTACTGCGTACGTTGATGGTTTGCTGGTGGGCTTCCATGATGTGCTTGACGATGGAGAGACCAAGACCGCTGCCCCCCTTCTGGCGGCTGCGGCTTTTGTCCACCCGGTAAAAGCGATCGAAGACGTGGGGGAGGTGCTTTTCGGGGATACCGATGCCGTTATCCGCCACTTCGCAGAGGATGTAGGATTCCATGTCGTAGAATCCGAAGCGGGTGGCGCCGCCCTGATTGCCGTACTTAATGGAGTTGGAAACAAGGTTGACGAGTACCTGGCGGATGCTTTCCCGGTCGGCACTCACCATGAAGCCGATGTCGGCACCGCTCTTGAAGCCGAGGGTGATACCGGACTGGCGGCTTTTGAGGTCGAGCTCTTCGATGACTTCCTGGGCGAGCTCCTTGATATTGAACGGCTCGGGGTCGAACATGAGGTCACCACTTTCCAGGCGGCTGATGGCGCTGAGGTCTTCGACGATGGTTTGCAGCCGTTCCACGTTTTTGGCCGCCTTCTTAATGAAGGAGCGGGTGATCTTATTATCGTCGTAGCCGTGGTCCATAAGGGTATGGAGATACCCCTGGATATTAAAAATGGGGGTTTTAAGCTCGTGGCTGATATCGCCCACGTAGCGGCGGCGATACTCGGCGAAGCGCTCGTACTGATCGAGCTGCTCCTGTTGGCTTTCCGCCCAGTCGGCTACTTCCTGCTCGACGTCGTCGATGATGGGCTGGTCGAGGTCGACCCCTTCCTTTTTGATGTCGGTACTGACCTTCTGGCTGTGGATCGTCTTGTAGATTAGCTTGATCTTGCGGTAGATGTAGCGGTCGAGGGTAGCGAGTACGATGAGGTAACTGATCACGAAGATCGCCGGACCGCACAGCAGGATCAGCCACCAACTGAAGGGGACGAAGGGCAGTGCGAGAAAAAGCAGGAGCGCGCCTTCGAAGGCAACGGCGATAAAGAAGGCCGTACGGATGGCGATTTCCCGGGGGGTGCTATTCTTTAAGCTCTTAGAACTCAAACTTGTAGCCGATACCCTTGATGGTTTTGATATAGTGGTCGCCAAGTTTTTCCCTTAGTTTTCGAATGTGAACGTCGATGGTGCGGTTGCCCACGATGACATCGGTGCCCCAGACTTTGTTAAATATTTCCTCGCGGCTGAAGACTTTGCCCGGTTTGCCGGCCAGAAGGGTCAGCAGATCGAATTCCTTCTTCGCCAGATCGATGCGTTCCTCGCCGCGGCGGACGACGATCTGTTCGAGGTCGATCTCCAGGTCGCCGATCGAAATGGAACTGCTGTCCGCTTCGTCTTCCTGGCGGGCGTTGCGACGGAGCAGCGCCTTCACCCGGCTGATCAGGACCCGCGGCCGGATAGGCTTGGTGATGTAATCGTCGCCTCCCGTATCCAGGGCGGCGATCTGACTATAATCTTCCTCCCGGGCCGTCAAAAAGGTGATGATGGTATTATCGAATTTGGAATCCGCGCGGAGCTGGCGGCATACCTCGACGCCATCCATGATCGGCATCATAATGTCGAGCACGATCAAATCCGGCTGAAATTTGCGGGCTACGGCTAATCCTTCCTCTCCGTTACCGGCCGTGGCGACCTCAAATCCTTCCTTCAGGAGATTGAATTCCAGAATTTCCAGAATATCGGGTTCATCGTCGACCAGGAGTATCTTCGCCGCTGTTGCAGTCATTGGAACGTTATTATATAAGCTGCAAAATTAGGCTAAGCGTGTGGCTTCCACTTTAAGTCCGTGTTAACAGCAGGTAAAGCGATAGATGAATGAGTAAAGTAAAGACAATATACCTCGTGCGCCACGCGAAAAGCAGTTGGGCGGACCCCAGCCTGACCGATCACGACCGCCCGCTGAATTCCAGGGGTAAAAAAGATGCTCCGTACATGGCCGCTCGACTGGCAAAGTCCGGACTCAAAGTCGATGGCGTCGTCACCTCCAGCGCCAAGCGTGCCCGCCACACCGCCAAGGCCTTCATCGAGGCCTTCGGGCTAAGCAAGTCGCAGGTCATCAAGGAAAAAAAGCTGTACCACGCCGGCCCGAAAACCATCCAGAAAGTGGTCCAGGACTTACCGAAAGGCTGGGATACCGTACTCGTTTTCGGTCACAACCCGGGATTCACGGAAGCGGCCAACGCCATGCAAAACAATGACTTTATCGGCAACGTACCCACGGCGGGGATTATAGGCTGCGAGCTTAAAACGAAAAAGTGGTCGAAGTGGACCCTGGCGGATACCCGGCGAACGGCGTATTACTACCCTAAAGACGACCAATGAGGCTGCGGACCCTCCTGCTCCCTTTAGTATTAACTGCGGGCTGCGCGAATGTCATCCCCGGTCCCCCGCCCGTCGACGTCGATCGACTTGCGCAGACGATCGCTGAATTGCAGCTCGCCGAATCCTTGGTGACCGAGGTGCCGGTGATCATACGCGATTCGATGCAGACGGTCTATTATGAGTCCATACTGGCCGATCACGGCTTCACTCCGGAGGAATTTGATAGCGTGATGTGGATTATCCGTTCCGAGCCCATCTGGATTGACTCGGTTTATACCAAGGCCGGGGTGATCGTTTCCCGGGAAATGGTGGAGTAGCGGCTACACGTAAATAGAGACGCGCTTGGCGGGCGGTAGAGCGCATCGCTTTCGCGGTAGGGCACCCTGCTTTTGTGGTGGGTATAATGGGGTCCACCCGGGGCAAAATCGTATCTTCGCCCCGATGAGCAACTTCGTAGTCTCCGCCCGGAAATACCGTCCCGTCCGCTTCGATGAGGTGGTAGGGCAACGGCACGTTTCCCAGACGCTGAAGAATGCCCTGCAGACCGACCATCTGGCCCACGCTTTTCTCTTCTGCGGGCCGCGGGGGGTAGGTAAGACGACCTCCGCGCGCATTCTCGCCAAGGTGCTGAACTGTGAAAACCGCACGGCGGACTACGAGCCTTGCAACGTTTGTCCGAGCTGCGTAGCCTTCAACAACAACGCCAGCCTGAACATCACCGAGCTGGACGCGGCGAGTAACAACTCGGTGGACCACATTCGGGCGCTGACGGAGCAGGTACGCTTTCAGCCGCAGCATGGCGAATACAAGGTGTTTATCATCGATGAGGTCCACATGCTGTCGCAGCAGGCCTTCAACGCCTTCCTAAAAACGCTGGAGGAGCCTCCCCCCTACGCCATCTTCATCCTGGCCACGACGGAGAAGCACAAGATTATCCCGACGATCCTGTCCCGCTGCCAGATCTTCGACTTCAAGCGCATTCAGCCCAACGATATCATCGAGCACCTGCAGGGGATTTGCGCGCAGGAGGGCATCGTAGCGGACGAAGACGCCCTGCACATCATCGCGCAGAAGGCCGACGGGGCACTGCGGGACGCGTTGTCCATTTTCGACCGGATCGTGAGTTTCAGTGGAAAAACCATTACGTACGAGGCCGTCATCGAGAACCTGAACGTACTCGATTACGACTACTTCTTCCGGGCGGTTGACTACATCCTCACTGAGGATCGCTCGGGAATGCTGTTGCTTTTCGACGAGGTGCTGAAGGGGGGCTTCGACGAGGATCTTTTCCTCAACGGACTCGCGGCCCACGTCCGCGACCTCCTCGTTTGCAAGGATGCGGCTACGCTGCAACTGCTCGAGGTAGGCGATCGGCTACGGGAGCGATACCGGCAGCAAGCCGGTCTTGCCCCCGCCGACCTGTTGCTGACCGTACTGGACCTGGCCAACGACTGCGACCTGAACTATAAGCTGGCCCGCAACAAGCGACTGCACGTCGAAATGTCCCTGCTCCGCATGGTGAGCATTCGTCGGGCCTTCCGCAACGAGGCCCTGGTGGTGAGCGCTGGGGCCCCTACCGCGTCGGCTTTACCGGTTTCCGAGCCCATTGCACCCGCGCCCGCCGCCGAAAAAAAAAGTCCTGACGCGAGCGAGCCCCGCGAGCTAACTCCCGAAAGTCCCCCCCTCAAGGCACCCGCGCCGGTACTGGGATCCGCTTCCTTCGCCAGCGTCGATATGAGCAGCCTGATTGCCGAGGCCGAGGAGGAAATCGACCACGCGGCAGCCCCCGAGGAACTGCCCGAACTGGATGCCGAGCACCTGCGGGGCGCCTGGGACGTATTCCTGGCCGAGCAACAGGGCACCCCCCTGGCCGTCTTCCTGAAGCAGGCCCTACCCGTGCTACACGGCGAAGAGGAAGTCGTCGTGAAAGTGGGATCGGCCCGGGCCATCGCCTCGCTGCGAGACGACGACAGCCTCATCACCCACCTGCGCAAGACCTTCGAACGGCCGAACCTGGTGATGATCCTCGAGCACGACGAGAGTTTGAAACCCGTACAGGCCAAGGTTAAGAAACGGCTTTCGGCAAAGGATAAATACCTGCAAATGCGGGAGAAAAATCCGGCATTGGATGAGCTGCGGCGGCGGTTTGATTTGCGACCGGAGGAATAGTCTGTTGGTTCGTTAGTCTGTTAGTTCGTTAGTCTGTTAGTCTGTTAGTCGCCTTTGGGGGTTAGTCTGTTAGTCGGCTTCGCCGTTTTAGTCGCCTGCGGCGGTTAGTCATTTAGTCGCCTGCGGCGGGTAGTTTGATAGTCTTTTAGTTCTTTAGTCTTTTAGTGGGCTTCGCCCTTTAGTCGCTTGCGGCGATTAGTCTCTTTTGTTGGTAAAGTACTGGTAGGCCAGGTAGATGAGATACAGTCCGAGCCCGATACCGCCTACCCAGACTAGGATATTTTTGAGCTGCTCGATATCCTGGCTGAAGAAGGCGATGAGGACGGTGAGGGGGATGATGCCGGCCAGCGTGGCCAGAATGAACCGGACATAGCCCATTTTTAGCATGCCGGCTACGAAACTGATGGCGTCGTTACTGAGGAACGGGGCTAAGCGGAACAGCACGACGGCGCCGCTCCCATATTTGGTAACGGTTTCCGAGAGTTTCGCCTGGGATTTGTTGCCGACGAGCTTGGAGAGGCTTGCTTCGCTGAGCCCCATACCGATGGAATAGCCGATGGTACTGGCTACCGTGACCGCGACTACGGAAAGGAGGCCGCCCCACCACGGGCCGTAGGCCAGTACCGCGATGATCATCAGCAACCAGCTGGGCACTACGATAAGGAACATTTGCACGGTCATGATCAGGATTACAACCAGGGGGCCCCAAAATCCGAACTGCATTACGTATTCGGTGATGCGCTGGTTGTTGCCACTGCTCACAACGTCGTAAGCTTCCTGCACGCCCGATTGGAAGCCCGGAAAGATGAAATAGGAAGCTACTGATCCGACCAGGACCAAAGCGGAAACCGAATAGATAATGATCTGAAGTTTGCTCGTTTTTTCCTTGCTCATAATAGAAATATAGTGGGGGCCACGTTCGGGCCGTCTTTTGGTGAAGAAAGCCGGTGGGCGAGGTCGATTGTTCGCCGGTCGGGTTACCTATCTTTGCCCGGATGAAGCTCAGCCTGGACCAACTCCGTCAAGATCCTACCCAACGCGTGAAGGTTGGGGTGACCGACCTGGACGGGGTGCTACGCGCTAAATACCTGTCGGCTGAGAAATTATTGAACGCGGTGGACAAAGGCTTCGGTTTTTGCAATGTCATCTTCGGGTGGGACATTGCCGACGCGGTGTACCCCGAGCCATTACCCGACCCCGGCTTCGCCGATGCTTCCGCCCGCATCGATACCCATACGCTTCGCAGCGTACCCTGGGAAGAGGGGATTCCGTTTTTCTTGGGAGATTTCCGCGACGATAACGGCCTGGCCGGCACTGCCTGCCCGCGGTCTTTGCTGCTCCGCGTGATAGACCAAGCCAGTGCATTAGGCTTCACCGCCCGTTTCGGTCCGGAGTACGAGTGGTTTACGTACCGGGAAACCCCGGAATCCCTGGCGGAAAAGGACCACCGGTCGCCCCGCCCCCTCACGCCGGGGATGTTTGGCTATTCCGGACTGCGGACCAGCCAGTATGCAGCATTCCACCGGGACCTCTATGACCAGTTGCGAAGCTTTGACGTTCAGCTCGAGGGGCTGCATACGGAGACGGGGCCGGGGGTACTGGAGGCGGCCGTCAGTCATCGGGAAACCCTCGAGGCGGCCGACCGGGCCGTCCTGCTCAAACTCGGCGTGAAGGAAATCAGCTACCGCCACGGCCTGGTGAGCAGTTTCATGGCCAAGCCATCCGTCACGCTGCCGGGCTGCGGGGGCCACCTGCATCAATCGCTGTGGCGCGACGGCACAAACGCCTTTCACGATTCCGGGGCGGCGGACGGGATGAGTACGACCCTCAAACAGTATGTCGCCGGACAGCTACTATTCCTACCCGAAATCATGCCGCTGTTCGCTCCCACCGTAAACAGTTACAAGCGCTACATCGAAGGGTCCTGGGCCGCTACCCGCGCGAACTGGGGGACGGAAAACCGTACGGTGGCCCTGCGGTACATTCCCGGGGACGCGACCGCCACCCGACTGGAGACGCGGGTACCTGGGGCGGATGCGAACCCTTACCTGGCGATCGCCGCGGCGCTGGCGGCGGGGCTTTACGGCATCGAACACGAGCTAGAATTGGAACTCCCCATGGTGCGGGGCAGCTCCTACGAGCAGGCAGTCGGCCAACCGCTGCCGAAGCACCTCGGGGAGGCGACGGAGGCGATGCGCCGGAGCGAGCGGGTGTCGGAACTATTGGGCGAGTCGTTTTGCGGCCACTTCGTGCGATCGCGCCAACTAGAGTGGAATCGTTTTCTGGAGGTGGTCACCGACTGGGAAACGCGTCGCTACTTCGAGCAGATCTGATCAGTTATCTGCAGCGTCGGCGTTGGTTCCCCTTTCTTTCCGTTGGCGGGGTGGCGGGCCGACGGGTTCGCGGTAACCGAGCGAGGTAAAGGTCGATCTGCGGGAACGGCGTTCGGCGTTCGGGATACGGCGGCGCAGGATCCGCTCGGCTTGGGAACTGGCGGCATTGAGGACCAGTAGGCGGCCAGCGGCCAGGGGGTTCTTCCGGTGGGGGCCGCGGGCGGTCAGCTTTTTGATCCGTAGCAGTTCCGACCGGCGAAGCTCGGCTTCCGTGGGGGGCTCGCCACCGTCCTGGCCCCGTACCATAATCGGGAGGACGCCGATGACCACGAACAGGAGCAGAAGGGGTAGTGGGTTTTCTCTCATGGTGTCGACTTTACCTTAGCAAACCGGTAGCCGATTCTCAGGTTTGCAAAACGCAGGGCTTAAAACCTACCTTCACCCCAGATCATGATCAATCACCAAAACATACTGCGCTACGCTTGGCGCGCCTACGACCACACCCGATCGATTCGGAGCATCGAGGATATCAGCGCCCGCGTATCCACCAACCACGTGTTCAAGCTGGTGATGGAAGACGGCAACGTACTGATTGCCAAGGTTACCTACTTCGGCTCCTTCGAGGGCTTTGCCGAGGACCATACGATCATCAACGTACTGGCTAATAACCTTCCCGTCCGCTACGCCAACTTCCTGAGCCGGGGACTGATGAAGGGAAACCAGCTTTTCTTTCACCGCCACATCGACGCGGAGCAGGATGCCTGGATCATTTTCTACCGACCGATCCAGATTCAGGAAAATCCGCCGCGGAAGCTGACCGAAGACCAGGTGAGTCAACTCGGACGGGAGATGGCCTACTTTCACCGCGATTGCACCCTGGTAACCAACACCCTGCCACGCAGTGACCGGGACATGACGACGGATGTCACTGCCCTGGTGACGACGGCCCGCACCGATTATCCCGACCATTACGAACTCATCGAGGAACAGTGCCGGCGCTTCCTGGAAAATACCTTCCGAATTAACGTGTACGGCTTTCAGAAAATCCCGGTCTTCGTGGACTGGAACATCGGCAACTTCAGCGTGGACCGGAACGGGCGGCTGGCCAGCCGGTGGGATTACGACTGGTTCCGGGTATCTACCCGCGTAGTGGATTTCTACTTCCTGAGCCGGGTGGTGAGCGAGGTTGGCGACAAAAGTGCCTTCACCTACGAGGTCGACCGACTGCTCGAAGACCGGTTTATGCTGTTTCTGCGGTCGTACCACGAGATTTTCCCGCTTACGCGCCCCGAAGTGCTCTTCATCAAGGAGGCTTACCGCTTCTTTCTCCTGAACTACGTGTTGCGGCTGGGGCGCTACTTCTTCCTCCCCTCGTTTGCCGAGCAGCTCTCTCGGGACGTGCTAACGACGCACCTTCCGACGCTGGACGAAAAGTTTTCCGTGGAAAAGATTTTACATACGCTTAGACTCTGATTGGACATGAAGATTATCCCCTTTGACGAAGTGGCCGCTAAATTTCCGGTTATCTTCTTTGACAGCTACGGTGTATTACGCAACCACCGCGGCCCGATCCCGAATGCGATTCAGACCGTCGAACGGCTGATGGAGGCGGGAAAACACGTACGGGTGTTGACCAACAATGCCGCCAGAAGTCCGCAGGCCGCCGCCGACCGCATGGCCGAATATGGACTCCACTGCATCGGCGAGGATAAGATCATCACCAGCGGAGCTACCACCCGGCACTTTCTGGAGCAGAAAGTGAAGCGGGGAAAAGTTGCTTACCTCGGCACGGCGGCTTCGGCCGAATACATCATCGGTGCGGGGCTGGAGGCTATACCTATTTCGGCGGTCGATATTATGCGGTTGGATGAAATCGGAGCGGTAGCCTTTCTCGACGACGAAGGCTACGACATGAACGTCGACATCAATTTACTGATCAAT
The DNA here is from genome assembly GCF_002934605.1 of Neolewinella xylanilytica. Taxonomy (GTDB): domain Bacteria; phylum Bacteroidota; class Bacteroidia; order Chitinophagales; family Saprospiraceae; genus Neolewinella; species Neolewinella xylanilytica. The sequence continues at coordinate 1,329,654 of NZ_PTJC01000005.1, read as the reverse complement.
ATTTTGCGGAAGTGCCAGGTGCCCGTAGTGGTGGCCAACACCGACCTCCTCTACCCTACCACGGCCAACGATGTAGCCCTGGCGACGGGGAGCATCGCCCGGCTGGCGGAGTACGTACTGGGGCGGAAATTCGTCAAGTTTGGTAAGCCGGCGAGCCAGATGTTTCAGATGGCATTGGACAGCGTGGCGCAGGAATTCCCGTCCGTGTGCCCGCGGGATATTTTAATGGTTGGCGATACGTTACACACGGATATCCTGGGCGGCAACACCTATGGGGTGTCCACGGCGTTGGTACTGAGCGGGAATACCCGCCCCGAGAGCGCGGAAACGGAAATCAACGCGTCGGGCATCATCCCGGATTTCGTGTGTAAATCCATCGGGGAGTAAAAAGCAAATTGATCATGGCAAACTATACGGAAGAAGATCGCGAGCTGATTCGGCTGATCCGCAGTGAATTGGGAGCGGAATGGCCCGCGGCGAAGGCACGGATTCTCGAACGGCTGCCGGCCGGGGTGGATCCCGAGCTGATAGGGAAATTCGTGGATGAGCGGGAGGAACCGGGAATCTACGTAAACGAATGGGGCGTAGAGCCCCGGTTTTATCCGCACCGGGATTCCAAGCGGTTGTTGGAATTTTATCGGATCCGGAGCTTGGAGTAGCGGGGAGACATCGGATGTGTCAGGTTTTTTGCCATTTTGGCACACTTTTTGGCACCTGACACATCCGATGTCTACTCGGCCAGCATCATCTCCAAAATCTCCTCCGCCGCCACGGTGATATTCGTGCCCGGTCCGAATATCCCCACCACGCCGTGGTCGTAGAGATATTGGTAATCGGCAGGAGGAATGACCCCACCAACGATCACCTTGATGTCCGCCGCGTCCGCCGCGGCCAGTTGCCGGACCACTTCCGGAACCAGGGTTTTGTGCCCCGCCGCCAGCGAGCTGATACCCAGTAAGTGGACGTCGTTCTCCACCGCCTGCCGTACCGCCTCGTCCGGTGTCTGGAAGAGCGGACCGACGTCTACGTCGAAACCCAAATCCGCGAAGCCGGAGGCGATCACCTTGGCCCCCCGGTCGTGGCCGTCCTGACCGAGTTTGGCAATCAGGATTCGCGGGCGGCGGCCGTTGGCCCGGGAGAATCGGTCGGAAAGCTCCCGGACCTGGCGCAATCGATCCGGAGCCGAATGCCCGGCATATACCCCGCTGATGAGTTGGTGGCTGGCCCGGTAGCGCCCGAACACTTCTTCGAGCGCCGTGCTGATCTCCCCGAGCGTGGCGCCGGCGCGGGCGGCGACCACGGCGGCCGATAACAGGTTCCCATCTCCCTTCGCCGCTTCCGTTAGGGAGGTGATGGCAGCCTGTACTTCCGTCGCATCGCGCTCCCGTTTCGTTCGTGCGATGGTGTCCAGTTGCTCCTGACGAACGCGGTCGTTATCGACTTCCAGGAGTTCGAAATCAGCCGCCTCGTCGTTGCGGAAGATGTTGACCGCCACGATCTGTTCCTTGCCGGAGTCGATGGCAGCCTGCTTGCGGGCGGAGGCTTCTTCAATACGCAATTTCGGCAAGCCCGTTTCAATGGCCCGAACCATTCCGCCGGCTTCCGCGACCTCTTGCATGAGTTCCCTTGCTTCCTTTACCAGCCGCCGGGTCTCCCGCTCCACGTCGAAACTACCGCCCCAGGGGTCTACCGCCTGGGTAATTCCCAACTCGTGCTGCAGGTACAGCTGGGTGTCCCGCGCGATCTTGGCGCTGTAATCGGTGGGGAGGGCGATCGCCTCGTCCAGGGCATTGGTGTGCAGACTCTGGGTGCCACCGAAGACCGCCGCCATCGCTTCGATGCAGGTACGAGCAACGTTGTTGTAGGGATCCTGCTCCGTGAGACTGTAGCCACTGGTCTGGCAGTGAGTGCGCAACATCGAACTCTTCGGATTTTTCGGCTTGAACTCCGCCATCAGTTCCGCCCATAGCTGGCGGCCCGCCCGGAGCTTCGCGATCTCGGTAAAATGCTTCATGCCGATGCCCCAGAAGAAGCTCAGCCGGGGGGCAAAATCGTCGACATCCAGCCCCGCCGCTACACCGGCTCTTACGTATGCCAGCCCGTCAGCCAGGGTATAGGCCAGTTCCACCGCGGCGGTTGCGCCCGCTTCGTGCATGTGGTAGCCGCTGATGCTGATGCTGTTGAAGCGTGGCATGTGAGCGGCGGTGTAAGCGAAAATGTCCGAAACGATGCGCATACTCGGCTCCGGCGGGTAGATGTACGTATTCCGCACCATGAACTCCTTGAGAATGTCGTTCTGGATCGTACCACTCAGTTTTTCGGGGGCTACCTCCTGCCGCTCCGCCGCCACGATAAAGAAGGCCATAACCGGGAGGACGGCCCCGTTCATGGTCATGCTGACCGACATTTTATCCAGGGGAATTTGGTCGAACAGCCGCTCCATATCCGCCACCGTATCGATCGCAACGCCGGCCTTACCTACGTCGCCCCGGACGCGTTCGTGGTCGCTGTCGTACCCCCGGTGGGTAGCCAGATCGAAGGCAACCGACAAGCCGCGCTGCCCGGCAGCCAGGTTACGGCGGTAGAAGGCGTTGGATTCCGCGGCGGTGCTAAAGCCGGCGTACTGACGGATGGTCCACGGTCGGCCCACGTACATGCTGGCGTAAGGACCACGCAGGTAAGGCGGGTAACCGGCTACGGAGGTCAATGGCCGATGATCGGCGGGTAAATCCGCGGTCCGGCCCAGGCCGTGGTCGGGCCGCTCGGAATAAGGAGGTCGTTGCATACAGTCGGGGTGGTGGGCAAAATACGTAAATCGCCGGGGCGAACACTGTTGTGGGTATCGGTATTGTAAGAGCAAAGCCGCAATCCGTGCCCAAACAGAACTTCTTTCAACGTACCGTTTCCTTTACCCAGGAACTCTTCAATAATTACGGCCAGGACGACGCCTTCACCCTGGGCGCGGCCCTGGCTTACTATACCGTATTCAGTTTCGCCCCCCTCCTCGTGGTGGCCATTGCGATTGCCAGCTATTTCATGGGGGAAGATGCGGTCACCGGAAGGCTGTACGGGGAACTGGAGGGACTGCTCGGCCCGGATGCCGCTACTACTCTGCAGGACATCGTGAGCAATGCCTATTCCACGGGAGACAGCCTGTGGGCTACCGTCCTCAGTGTAGCGACGCTGCTGTTTACGGCTTCGACGGTGTTTGCGACCCTGAAAATGAGCCTGAATAAAATCTGGCAGATCGAGGCCCGGCCGGCTAATAACATCATCGGATTTCTGGTGACCCGGTTGCTTAGCTTCGGCTTCGTGGTAGGGCTCGGATTCCTGCTGATGATCACGCTCATCGTGAATGCCCTGATTATCGGTTTCATGGACCAAATTGCCAGCTACCTGCCCGCCCTCGGACCGGCGGTACTCGGCATCACCAGCTGGGTACTGGCGACCATTGTAACGGCGATCATTTTCGCCTTGCTTTTCCGGTTTCTACCCGACGCGAAGGCGCGGTGGAAGGATATTTGGGCCGGCGCGATCTTCACCGCTTTGCTGTTCGGGCTCGGCCGCTACCTGATCGGGTTGTACATCGGCAACTCCAATTTCAGCAATACGTACGGTGCCGCGGGAGCCTTGGTCACCCTGCTAGTCTGGACCTTTTACAATAGCCTCATTCTCTTCCTCGGAGCGGAGTTCACGTTCACCTGGGCCAAGCGGCGGGGCTTTCCCATCCGGCCGGATCACAACGCGGTGCGGGTGATCAAGGAGGTGCGCAAGGTGGATGGTTTGAAGGTGTGACCCTTAACCAGTTTTCGGCAATCTGAAAGATCTCCTTCGCGCTGACGCCCCACTCCCGCACCCCGCGGCTCCCCTGGCTCTTGGAAAGCTTCTCCCCCCCTTCTAGGATCAACGGATGGTGCACGAACCGGATCCGTTCCAGCAACGGCGGATAACCCAGCAAATCGCTGAGTAAGGCCTGCGCCGCCGTGCTATCCCGCAGGTCCTCCCCACGCGCACATTCCGTAATCCCGAAGTGGAGGTCGTCGACCGTACAGGCCAGCTGGTAACTCGGGCGGCCGTCTTTCTTGCGTACCGCGAACCAGGGCATGCTTTCGTGTAGTATGGTACCGCGTGTATCCACCCGCCAGGCCACCGCTGGCCGGTTGAAGGCGATGCTTCCCCGCAGACAGCCGTGTACATGAACACCATCCGCCAGTTCCTTTCGCGAGCAGGGACAGGCAAATACTTGCGCCGGGGCGCGGGTGCGTAGCTCCTCCAACGCTTCGAGGTACAATGTCATCCGATACTCCTGGGACCAGTGCCGCTCGAAGTCCGTGGCGTCCTTCGGGCCGTGGGTCCAATCAATGCCGAGCCAGTGCAGTACCTCGAAGACATCCTCCAGGTACTCCGGGCGGAAGCGCTCGCGGTCCAGGTCGTCGATGCGCAGGAGGAGCGGCCCGCCGTCGGCCAGCAGGGCATTAGCGGCAAAGTTGGCCGCGTTGCCGGGGTGCAGGTAGCCGGAGGGGGTGGGCGCTATACGGTGCATTGGGGTGAAAATACGCCAGTCGTCCGCACAGCTTGCTGGTCGGCCGACGGGTCGCAGCCATGAGCCTTATCCCCGGAGCTGGGCCGACGAGCAGCTTACCTTCCCCCCGACCGCAAAGTTTGTCGCGGTAGCTCGGCGGACCAGCACCCCCCGGAGCCGGGCCGACGAGCAGACACGCTTTTCCTCAACACCAAAAACTTTACCGGTAGCTCGGCGGACCGGCACCCCTCGTATACGTTAGCCCGTCAGCCCAGCGTTAGCACCCCACAGCTTTTTAAGTACCCTGAAGTATGACGATTCTCCGCCAGACAGCTTTCCTGTTTGCCCTGTTCCTTTGCTCCTGCGCCCTCGCCCAACAACCCTACGGCACCGCCAAAAGCGCGGAAAAACTGCAGGGCCTCAGCGATCTCGAGACCATCGACCAGATGATGTACTATATCCCCGGGATCGGCAGCTCCTCCCGGGAAGACCTCCTGCGCCAAAATATCAAGCCCTACATGATGCCCATCCGCCAGGTGCCCCAGACCGGTATGGAATGGGCCTACGCCCTGGCCGACGCCCTGGAGTACTACGTCAACCTGAACAGCAACTTCAAGGACAATATGAGTCCGGATTACATCTCGATGAGCCTGGCCAACGCCGGCACCCGCCCCAACCTCGTCGACGGACTCGGGCTACTCATGAACGCCGGCACGGTATCGGCCGCCATCGTGCCCTATAACAGCAGTACTATCCCCAACTCAGTCTACTCCGTGGCCCGCTTCGGCATCGAGAACTTCGGCTACCTGTTCCGCCCCGAAACCAAGCCCCGCAACCGTGTCTTCGAAGCCCGGAAGGCCCTCAGCCGGGGCAACCCGGTCATCGTGGAACTGTCGACCGACGACCGTTTCACGGGCCTGAAGTCCGGCACCTACGAACCCGACGGTCCGGCCACCGAAAAGCATTTCATGACCGTCATCGGCTACGACGGCGAGGCCGAGACGTTCGAACTCCGCAGCTCGCTCGGCCGCAACTGGGGTGCCGGCGGATACGTCACCATCAGCTACGAGGATTTTGGCGAACTGGCACAGACGGGCTACGTACTGATTCCGAAGGAGTGAGTTTATAGTTCCCAAGCCGGTGGTACCTTAGCGGTATGGTTCCGTTGCTGCGTCTTCTGCTTCTGTGCTTACTGTTGTGCCCCGCGGTCACCTCCGCCCAGACCGTCCTGCAGGTACTCGACGAAGAAGGGGACCCCCTGTCCGGCGCCACCGTCATCCGCCTACCGGACGAGCAACTCGGCTACACAGACGATGCCGGCCAGCTCGCCGTCAACCTCGCCGAAGACGACAGCCTCCGCATCGACTTTCTCGGTTTCGAACCACTCACGGTCACCGGCGACCGACTACAAGCCGGCATCAACCGCCTCAGCATGCTGGAATGGAGCTCCGGCATCAGCCTGATGACGGCCACCATCGTGGGACGCCGCGATGAACGGGCAAACACCCTACCCTACCAGGTGGAAACGATCGACCGCGAAAATCAGGCGAAGATTCAGTCGCTAACCACGGCAGACGCCCTGGAAGCCCTCAGCGGGGTGTACGTACAGCGGTCCCAACTGGGGGGCGGCAGCCCGGTGGTGCGCGGCTTCGAAGCAAACCGGGTACTGCTAGTCGTGGACGGCGTTCGGATGAACAACGCCATATACCGGAACGGCCATCTACAGAGCGCCATCACCGTGGACCCCAACGTACTGGAACGCATCGAGGTTATCTACGGCGCCGGAGCCCTGACCTACGGCAGCGATGCCATCGGCGGGGTCGTCCACTTCCGTACCCGCCAGCCCGATTTCCGGCCCGACGGTGGCTGGAGCGGCTATCAGCAAGCCAACTTCGCCACCGCCGCCAATGCCCTTAATTACGCCGGTGGTTTCGAATTCGGCGGAGCCAACTGGGCGGGGCTCAGCAGCTATTCCGTTACCGCCATCGGTGACCTGCGCGCCGGCGGCAACCGGCCGGACGCCTACGGCGATTTCGGCCTCCGCGATCAGTACGTCGACGGCGACGATGTCCTCGACAACGATAATCCCCAACGCCAGGTCGGCAGCGGCTACGATCAGTACAATCTCCTCCAGAAATTTCGGCTCCGCCTGGCGGAAAAGATGGAGCTGGACGCCAACTTCCAGTTTTCCACGACCTCCGATATCCCGCGCTACGACGCCCTCATCGAACGCCGCGACGGCAACCTCCGCTGGGCCCGGTGGGATTACGGCCCCCAAACCCGCGCCCTCGGCAGTCTGCGCCTCTCCGACCGCCGCCCTACCTCCCTCTACGACGTGGCCACCTACCTACTCGCCTACCAGTACACCGAGGAGGATCGCATCCAGCGCCGGCTCGGTAGTCCCGTCACTACCGAGAACCTCGAAGGCGTCCACGCCTACACCCTGCAAGTAGACTTCGCCAAACACCTCGCCACCGGCACCGAACTGCGCTACGGCCTTGACGGGCGTTACGACGAGGTGATCTCCACCGCCACCCCGGCGGGCGAACCCACCCGGTATCCCGGCGGGGGCAGCACCCTCGCCGCCGGTGGTGCCTACGTGGACCTGAGCCACCGCTTCGCCGATTACTGGCGGGTGCGGGGCGGCCTCCGCTACAATTATCAGCGCCTGAGCGCCACCTTCACCCCCAACGACATCGTCGCCTGGCCGGAAGATTACCTCGACGGAACCGGCGGTAATTCGGATGCGCTCACCGCGGCCATCGGACTGCGTTACCGCCGCGCCGGTAATTCGGTACGCCTGCTCTTCGCCCAGGGTTTCCGGGCGCCCAACGTCGACGACTTCGGCAAATTCCGGGAGCAGAACGGACGGGTACAGGTACCCAATCCCGACCTCGGCCCCGAAAAGTCCCACACCCTGGAGCTCGCCTACGGACGGCTGGAAGGCCCCTTCCGCTTCGAGGTCACCGCCTACGGTACCGTCCTCACCGACGCCGTCATCCGCCGCGCCGGCGCCCTGCCCGACGGCCGCACCTCCTTCGTTAGCCGCGGCGACACCCTCTACACCGACACCAACGTCAACGCCGAACGCGCCTGGGTCTACGGCTTCGACCTCGCCACCGCCTGGAACTTCGCTACCGGCTGGGAGCTACACGGCCGCTTGAACTGGCTGCGGGGCGAGCGGCGACAGGAAGCTCCCGGCGGCGAGCTGCTCACGCTTCCGCAGGACCACATCCCCCCGGCCTACGGCCAGTTCGGGCTGCGGTACGAACGCGGTCCGTGGTGGGCGCGGGGGCGGGTCGATTTCCAGGTCCGCAAGGAGTTTGAAGACTACGCCGTCAATGCCATCGACGGCACCGCTGCCAGCGGCTACACCTTCGATCGGGTAGGCAGTGCCGACAACATCGAGTTGACCCCGGACAGCGAAGGCGCCCCCGGCTGGTACACCTTCAATGCCTACGCCGGCTACGATTTCTCCGAGCGCGTATCCGTCCAGCTCAAGGCCGAAAACCTCCTTGACCGTTTTTACTGGCGATTTGCCAGCGGGATCGCCGCCCCCGGCATCGACCTGGGATTGGGCGTACGGTATCAGTGGTAAGCAGGGCGCCGGGGCGCTGGAAGAACGCCTAATCCAAGTCAACCTCCTCGCCCCCGAGCATCACCCAACGCACCTCCCGCAACAGAGAGATATCTTGAGTAGGATCCCCATCCACCACCACCAGGTCGGCCAGTAAGCCGGGTACTATCCGCCCTACCCGATCGGCAAGTCCGAAAACGTCCGCGTTTCCGGAAGTCACCGACCGCAATACCGCCAGCGGCTCCATCCCGTAGTCCACCATCATCTCCAGTTCCCGAGCGTTGTCGCCGTGGGCGAATACGCCGACGTCGCCGCCGGCTACGATGGTCACCCCGGCCGCGAGGGCGGCGGTGAAGGAAGCCCGCTTTTCCCGGATTCGTTCCGGCTCGGGATCGGTCCCCTTCCGCCAACCCCGGTACTGCAAAATAGCGTCGCCGGCCGCCAGGGTCGGACAAAGGGCTACTCCTCGCTCCGCCATCAGCTCGAAGACCTCCGCCGTGCCGCCGTCGCCGTGCTCGATCGTGGCGACCCCGGCCAGGGTGGCCCGGCGCATGCCTTCGGCGGTGGCGGCGTGGGCGACTACCGGGCGGCCGCTGCTGTTGGCGACTTCCACGATCAGCGCCAGTTCCTCCTGGGTGAAGGTGGGCCGGGCTTCCCCGTTCGGGCCCCAGCGGTAGTCGGCGTACACCTTGATGAGGTCGGCACCGTGGCCGATCTGGTCGCGGACTACCCGGATCAGCTCGTCCCGGCCATCGGCCTCCTCGGCACCCAATGGCACCCGGACCTGTTCGTTGAACCCGCCGGGACCATAGCTCCCCGTGGCGACGATCGCTTTACCGGCTACCAGCAGCCGGGGCCCGGGAATGATGCCCTTGTCGATGGTTTGTTTTAGCCCTACGTCGACGTACCCCGCCCCCTCGGATCCCAGGTCCCGGACGGTAGTGAAGCCGGCGTGCAGCGTTTCTCCGGCGTGCAACCCACCCCGGATGGCCCGCTCGGCGTGGGATTCCTTCAGCACCTGATCGTTCCAGTCCACTTCGTCGTAGGGGTGCAGCAGCAGGTGGGCGTGGCCCTCGATCATGCCGGGCAGGAGGGTACCCTCCGGAAATTCCCGAACCGCACAGCCGGAGGTTTCCAGGTCGGTGACCGCTCCGATGGCCGCGATGGTGTCGTTTCGCACCAGCACCGACAGGCCTTCGGAAAGGTCAGTGCCATCGAATACGTAACGGGGCGTGATTAGGGTACACGTAGCCTCCTGGGCAGCCAGTCTGGCGGTAGCGAAAAACAGTAGTACGGCGATCGGCGCCAGGCAATTCCATCCCATCTCCGCAAGATAGCCTGGCTAGGCTTCCGTATCCAGCAATTGCTCCAGCCGCTCCGTCTCGTCCACCTCCACCACGCCGAGGATGATGAGGTGGCCGTTGAAGTCGCGGACGATATAGCGGGTACGGAAGTCGGTCAGCCGCTCCCCGGCCTGATCCAGGAAGATCCATTCCATTTCCACCAGCCGGATGACCCCGTTGATCGGGCTGTCTCCGACCAGGCGGTGGGTGATGCGCTTGACGCCCACCGCGTCGTACTTCCGGAAGGTGAGTTCGCAGTCGCGGAGAAAAGCGGGCCGGTCCATGATCACCGATTGGCCGGTAGCGGAAAAAATGCTGGCGGGAAAGGCGTACATCGCCGCCACCTGCAGGCTATCGGAAGCGGTGAAGTAAGCGGCGTAGCGGTCGAAGAAGCGGACGGTGGCGGGGGGCAGTGGCATAGAGCGGCAAATTAAGAATCCTCGACTCAGCGGACGGGCTAGCGGGCGGTAACCAGCCGGAAGCGGGCGTGCCGGATCTTCTTCCGGTCGTACGTATAGACGACGTGGACGGTACCATCCGCCGCCTGGATGATGGCGGGGTAGCTGTATTCTCCTTCCTCGTGGCGTTCGAGGTCGACCAGGGGTAGCCAGTCAACGCCGTCGGTGGAAAAAGCTACGTCCAGCACGTTGCGGCCGTTCCACCAGTCGTCGCCCATCGGTAGGGGATTATTGACGAGGAGGAAATTTCCGGTGGAAAGGGTGAGGGCGTCGACGCCGGAATTGGCGTTGGGTACGGGCAGGCTATCCGCGTCGGTCCAGCTGGCACCCCCATCGTACGACCAGCTCCCGATCAGCCGATCGTGCTTGCTGCGGCAGAGTATTTGCAGGGTATCGCCGCCGTGGCGCAGGATGGCGGGCTGGATGATTTCGAAATCCCGGGAATTAGGAACGGCCACCTTTTCCCAGGTATCGGTGGCTTCGCGGTACCGTTCCAGGTGTACCCGCCAGGCGTCGGTGGTGGGGCTCTCCGTGCTGCTGCCGCAGAGGATCACGCCCGGCTCCGTTTCGACGGGTTTGTTGCGGACGGGGCCGAGGAAGCCTTCGGGTAGATAGGCCGGTTTGGTCCAGGTAGCCCCGTCGTCGTCGGAGGTGACCACGGCACCGCGCCATTCCCGGGGGTTAGGACCTACTTTAAAAAAGAGGTAGAGGCGTTTACTTTGGCTTTGGAACAGCACCGGATTCCAGCAGGGCAGCGTGTCGCCGTCCACAACCGGCGCAGCGACCAGCTGCCGGGGCTCCGACCAGTCCTGCCCCCGCGACCGGGCTAGGTAAATACCGACGTCCTTCGCCCCTTCGTAACTGCCGCCGAACCAGGCGGTCAGCAACCGGCCGGGGGTCGTTTCCACGATCGTGGCGGCGTGGCAGGCCGGCGTCGGGCCTTCGTCGAAGACATCGGTCCGGACAAAATCCAGCACTTCCGGAACCTGGGCGTCGAGGGAGGAAAGCACGAGCATGATGAGGAGCGTCAGGAGGCAGGCCATGGAATATCCGTCGGGTGGAAAATTAAAGATAGCCAGGTAGCGGTTAGGTTCGCAAGGGTGGTTGCTCCCGCGCTCCGCCGCCGCCCCCTTTCCGGCAAATTATGGTGCAAGCCGGTAAAGCACCCGGGGCCCGGGGATAAGTGTCAACATAACTATTATCTTACATCGATCCGACAAGCCTAAAGTCAACTTCATGCGATTTCCCCTACTCCTTCTTTGCTCGCTCTTGATCTGCGCCGGCTGTAGCGAAAACGTGGTCACCACCGCCGAAACGTCCGCTCCAGAATTCCAGAACCCAATCCTGGCCGGCTTCTACCCCGACCCGACGATCTGCCAGGCGAACGGGAAGTTCTACCTGACGACGTCCACTTTCGCCTACTTCCCCGGCTTGCCGATCTTCGAGAGCGAAGATCTGGTCAATTGGGAGCTGATCGGCCACGCGATGGACCGCCCCAGCCAGCTCAACACGATGGGTAGCGGCGTCAGTGGCGGGCTATTTGCCCCGGGGATGACCTTCCACGACGGGGTGTTTTACATCACCTGCACCAACGTAAGTGGCGGCGGCAACTACATCATCACGGCCACCGATCCGGCGGGGCCCTGGTCGGAACCGACCTATCTCCCCGAGGTGAACGGGATCGATCCTTCCCTCTTTTTCGACGAGGACGGGAGTATGTACATCGTCTACAACAGCATTCCCCCGGGCGATAGCTCCCTGTACAGCGGCCACCGGACGATCCGCCTCTACGCAATCGATCGCGAGTCCCTCAGCGTAACCGGCGAACAAACCCTGCTCGTCAACGGCGGTACGGATCTCAGCCAGGAGCCGGTGTGGATCGAAGCCCCGCATATCTACCACATCAACGACTACTACTACCTGATGTGTGCCGAGGGCGGTACCGGGCCCCAGCACTCGGAGGTAATCTTCCGTAGCGACAGCGTGCGCGGGCCCTACGAGCCCTGGGATCAGAACCCCATTCTCACCCAGCGCCACCTCGATCCGGATCGGGAGCACCCCGTATCCTACGCCGGCCACGCCGATATGGTGGAACTGGAGAACGGCGACTGGTGGGCCGTCTTTCTCGCCGTCCGCCCCTACGAAGGCAACTACTTCAATACGGGCCGCGATACCTGGCTGGCGCCGGTGCGCTGGACCGACGATGGCTGGCCGGTCATCAACCCCGACTTCGAGGAGGTACAGTTCAGCTACCCGACTCCCCTCGGCACCACCGTTGATGCGACAGGCGACCGCTTTTCCGGCAACATCGTCTTTACCGACGAATTCGAGGGGGACAGCCTCAACCTGCGCTACCTTTTCTTACGCACGCCCCAGGAAAAATGGTACGACCTCTCCGATGGCGAACTTACCCTGGAACTGCGCCCCGAAACGGCTTCCGGTCGCGGCAACCCGAGCTTTGTCGGCCACCGCCAGCACAACATGACCGGCGAAGCATCCGTCCTGCTGGATTTTGAACCCTCGGCCGACAACGAGTCGGCCGGACTGATCGCCTTCCAGAACGAGCGACGCTTCTTCTACATCGCCAAAACCATGGCCGACGGCCAACCGGTGATCCAGTTCAAAAAGTCGGTGGATAGCCGGGAAGGCGGCACCGAGGTCATCGAAAGCGCTCCGGCGCCGGAGGGTCCGGTGCAGCTGCGCATCAGCTTCGACGGTGCGGATTACGCGCTGTCTTTCGCCGGTGCAGACGGAGACTGGCAAACGCTGGCCGAGGGACTGGACGGAAAATACCTGAGCACCGACGATGCCGGCGGGTTCGTAGGCGTCGTGCTCGCCCCCTACGCCACTTCCGACGGACAGGAATCGGACAATACGGCCTCCTTCGAGTGGTATCGGTACGCGGGAAATGACGCGGTGTACCGGTAGGCTTTTCGGTTACGATGCTTTTTCCGCTCCCGCGCCCCGGCGCAATTACCTTCCCCCGAGCTGGCCGTAAAGCAGTAGCACGCCGCTGACGAACGTGAAGGCCAGCAGAATCCGCCGGAAGGTGAGGCTTTTCATGCCGGCCAGAAACCGCTTTCCGATGAGGTTGCCGACCGTGGCCCCGATGCCGAGCGCGAGCCCGTAGGTCCACAGCTCGCCCGTGAGGAGGCCAAAAAAGGTGTAACTCCCAAGTTGGCTAAGCCCCATCAGGAAAGAATTGGCCGTTTTGGTGGCGACCAGGTCCTCCTTATCCAGGCCGGTGTTCAAATAAAAGGGGTTGAGCACCGGCCCGAGTGCCCCGATGATGGTGCCGAGTACGGAGACGAGCAGCCCTAAGGGTACGAACCACCACCGCTGCATCGCGAACGACCGCTCCCGCTTGCCGAAGCGGTACTGCCAGACGGTGCTGATGAGGAAAACCCCCACCAGGAGCTGCAGCCACTCCAGCCGGAAAGTAGCGAACAGGTAGCCCCCCAACCACGCCCCGATGATGGCCGCCGGCGCGTAATAGGCTACGATGCGCCAGTGGATATGCTTCCAAAAGATGACGAGCCTGGCGGGCCGGCCGATGAGGGTACCCAAGTTGAGCACCGGGGCCGTCTGCCCCATTCCGATCAGCCAATTCAGGACGGGAACCAGCACCAGCGACCCGCCGCCGCCGGCTACGGTGGAAAGGAGGAATGCTCCGGTGCCCAATCCGGCGAGTAACGGAAGGATGACCCAGTAGGAGGCTTCCGCCAGCATAGCTTAATTGCGGTAATCGAGCGGCGGCTCGCGATCACCGAGCAGCGCCTTGTACACGAAGTCGGTCCCCCGCTGCTCGTTCAGCTCGGCCCGGGCCCGCTCGAGGAGCTCGGGTTGGCGGAAGAGGTCCATAGCGGTCAACGCCATCGTTTTGGCCGCCACGACCATCCCCTTTTTACCGATCGAGGTGCCCCCCGCCGCGATCGCCTGCCAGCTATGGGCGGAGGTACCCGGCACCCAGGTGGCCGTACGTAGCCCGACGGTCGGCACCGCCCAGCTGACATCCCCCACGTCGGTAGAGCCCCCGCTACCCTTGCGGATCACCTGAAAGGGCTCCACTACCGCGGCGGTCGACAGATCGGCTTCCCCCGCGTTCTCGAAGGTGGCCGCGATGCCCTCCGCAAAGGCTTGTTCCTCCGCGTCGTATTCGACCCCGCCGATCTGGCGCAGGTTTTCGTGCATCACCTCCCCCAGGGTGACGTTAGGCAGCAGGTTATAGGCGCCGTGAATCACCTCGTAATCCATCGTAGTGCCGGTACCCAGTGCCGCGCCCTCGGCGCATTTGACCACCCGCTCGAAGTTCGCGTCCACCAGGGCCATTTCCGGGTGGCGGACGTAGTAGAACACCTCGGCGAAGTCGGGAATTACGTTCGGGGCCTCCCCGCCGCGGGTGATCACGTAGTGGATGCGGGATTCCATCTCCACGTGCTCGCGCAGCATATTGACCATGTGATTCATGGCCTCCACGCCGTCCAGCGCGGAGCGGCCGTTCTGGGGCGCGGCGGCGGCGTGGGCCGAGATGCCGTAGAAGCGGAATTTGGCCGATTTGTTGGAGAGCGAGGAGGCCGCGTCGGCGGAGTTCCCGTCCGAAGGGTGCCAGTGGATCACGGCGTCCACGTCGTCGAAGAGTCCGGCCCGCACCATATACACCTTGCCGGCGCCACCCTCCTCGGCGGGGGTGCCGTAGAAGCGGATGGTGCCCTCCAGCTCATTCTCCTGCAGCCAGTTCTTGACGGCGATGGCCGCGGCGGCCGAGCCGGTACCGAAGAGGTGGTGGCCGCAGGCGTGGCCGGCGTTCACGTCGATTCGTTCTTCCCGGTCGGGACTGGCGGTCTGGGTGATGCCGGGCAGGGCGTCGAATTCACCGAGCACGCCGATGACCGGTCCGCCGGATCCGTAGGTAGCCGTAAAGGCGGTGGGGATGTCGGCTACCCCCGCTTCGACGGTGAACCCTTCTCCTTCGAGAAGCTCCTGGAGCAGGGCCGAGCTCCGTTGCTCCTGGTAGCCGACTTCGGCGAAGTCCCAGATTTGCTTGGCCACGCCGAAGTACGCCTCCGCCCGGCGGTCGATGCCTTCCACCACGGTGGTTTCCTCGGAACTAAGCTGGGCCGTCAGCGGCAAGCCGATCAGGGTGAAGATGAGCAGCAGGTACGGATTTCGCATTGTCAGTCTTTTGGGTAAGACCGAAAATACCCTGAAACGGCAATAAATAAAAGCCCGTCGCCTCAGAAGCGGTAGCCCATCCGCAGCGCCGGCTGAAAGGCGATCGCTTTCGGGGTATAGGTGCCGGCGCCCAGGCTGACCGGTTGGGCGCCCAGGCGGGTACCGGCGGCCACGACCATTTCCAGGTAGAGCCCCCGTAAGTTTTCTTCCTCCCGTCCGAAGGCCCAGCGGTATCCGGTCTGCAGGCTGGCTTCGATACTTTTTTGCGTGGCCCGGTCTTCGTTGATCGTGCGGCTCAGGGTTTCCTCGTGGAACGCCGTATGGAGACCCGCGAAGAAACCACGCCCGGGACGCAGGAAGTAATCCGCACCGAAGCCGAGACCGGAGGTACGGATGCTTACGTTACGTTCCGCCACGACCATACCGGCTTGCCGGTGGTTGAAGGTGGTCACGCCGAGCCGCAGGTGGTTGTGCTGGTACGCCAACCCGACGGCGTAGCCACCCCGGGGGATAGTCAGGGCGTCGAAGTGTGCCTCGAGGCGACCGGAGGAACTGGACTGGGCGGAAAGGAAGGTGGGGAGCAGGCAAAAAGCCAGCAGGGTGAGCCCGCAATAGCGGACAATCCGTGTAAAATTCATCGTGTCGTTTCTATAGTGTCGCTTCTCCGGAAATATCCGGGAAGTATCAATGCAACCGTAAAGATCGGTTAAAAGTTCGGCTTGGGCAATACGCGGTCCGTTGCGACAACGTTAAAGTAGGTTTGGGCGCCGGGGCGCGGGAACGGGTGCCGGTCGGTCCGCCGGGCTTATCTTGCCCTGATCATGCCCCCTACTTCCAAACTCCGGATCGCCCTTATCGGTCTGGGCGACATTGCCGACAAGGCCTACCTCCCGCTCATGACCACCCACCCGGGCGTCGAGCCCGTACTGTGTACACGTGATGCAGACAAACTCAGTGAGTTGGCGGCACGCTACCGCATTGCCGAAACCTATACCGATCTGAGCGACCTGCTCGACCATCGCCCCGACGCGGCGATGGTGCATTCCGCGACGGAGAGCCACGCCGCGCTCGTCACGGCCCTGCTGGAGGCGGGGATCCCGACGTTCGTAGACAAACCCCTGAGTGATTCGCTGACCGCTTCCGCCGGGCTGATCGACCTCGCCCGGGCAAAAAATTGCCCGTTATTCGTTGGCTTCAACCGGCGGTATGCCCCTCTGATCAGCGCCCTGAAGGCCAAAGATGCAGCCATCCAGATGACCTGGCACAAAAACCGGGTGGACCTGCCGGGCGATCCCCGGCGCTTCGTCTTCGATGATTTTATCCACGTGGTAGACAGCCTCCGCTTCCTGGGCGAAGGGCCAGTGAGGCACTTCACCGTGCATACGCGCATGCGGGGCGATGGGCTGGCGAACGTGCAGGTCCGCTGGCTGCAGGGGGACTGCCTACTGACCGGCGGCATGAATCGCGTCAGCGGCATCACCGAGGAAACCGTGGAATACTATACCCCGGGCCACAAATGGCAGATCGAGGAACTGCACCGGGGCTACCACTACCACGGTAACCAAACCGACCGCCTCGGCTTCGGAAACTGGACCCCGACCCTGGAGCAGCGGGGTTTCGGGGCCATGATCGACCACTGGATCGCGGTGGTAAGGGGAAAGCCGTTGCCCCCCGATTACCTGGACGGGGTGCTGGAGAGCCACCGGCTTTGCGAGGAGATCGTGGGGCGGGTGGGAGATAGCTTGCTGTAGCGGGCGCGCCCACTGGGTGCACTTAGGTCGGTTGCCTTCTTCGAGCTCGTAGAGTTTGGTCATCGGTCGGTGATAGTATAAGGTCGGGTGGTCTCCGACCCGAGGCTTTCACGTTTAGCCTTTCGACCCCGAGGGTCTCCACCTTGGATTTTTGTGCCCGAGCACCACCAAGCTCAGGCCGAAGGTATACCACGGCCACAGCCATGTCATTCAAAAGCAACAGTGGGTGGAGCACCCCGCCAACTTCGAACCCACCCCCTCTCCACCGACCTATATTGTTCTACCCCTTAACCAATAGTATGATGCGTATCGCAATCCTCTTGGCCATACTGGCCCTATCCTCGGTTTCCTCCGCCCAGGAAGTCGACCCCGACATGACGGCCGGAACCGAATTGGAGCCCGGCGTACAGCACATGCTGTTCAGTTTCCCCGATTTCCTGGCTCAGCCCGATGGCATGGCGCTCGACCGGGCCGGGAACGTATATGTCTCCAATCCGAATTTCAACAATCCGGAATACCCCGGCCTGCTTATCAAGATCACCCCGGACTACGAATGGAGTGTCTTCTACGCCACCCCCGCTCACCCGGAAACCCGGAAAGCCGGGCCGATGGGCATCACCTTCGGCACCGACGGCAATCTCTACATCGCCGACAACCAGTATTACGTTAATAAAGACTACGCCAGCCGAATCCTTCGCCTTAACATGGAGAACGGCCAACCCACCGGCGTGGACGTGCTGGTCACCGGCCTGAAACACCCGAACGCGGTACGTTGGCACGACGGGGCACTGTACGTCACCGATACCAAATGGGAAGTGGAAGATTCCACCAACACCAGCGGTATCTGGCGCTTCCCCGAAGCGGAACTGCAGGATTCTATCCACGTAGCCTCCACCATGGACGCGGAATACCTGATCGATACCCTCCACGCCATCCGCCAGCCGAATGGTATGGCCTTCGGGGCGGACGGTATGGATTTCGACAGTCAGGGAAATATGTTCGTCGGCATGTTCAGTGACGGGCGGGTATTCAAGTATGCCATGAACCTGGACGGAACCGTACAATCCCGGGAAGTCTTTCTCGAATACGGCACGATTCCCAGCTGCGACGGCATCTTCATCGACCGGAACACCGATAATCTCTACATCGCCGACTCCCAGGCCAACGCGCTCCGCCTCGTCGAAGCCGACGGCACCCTGCACACCCTCGCCGAAAACGGGAACACCACGGGCGCCGACGGTAAGATGGATCAGCCATGCGAGCCGCTACTAGTCGGCAACAAACTCTTCATCGCCAACTTCGACAGCCCCAACGAGAACTTCGTAAACGAGCGCTACGACGACATTCACAACATGACCATTCTCCAAGTGCCCCAGGAATTTCTCGGCGCGATCGAGGGGGAAGGCGGTCGCTAAGCTTTTCGAAAGAGCCGGAAAGCAAAGGTGGCGGCGAAGATGCCGTAGACCACGGTGGCCATCCAGGGGATGGTCATCCCGCTTAGACGCGCCAGTCGACCAACCGCGAATACGGCTACGAAGGCATGGGCGAAATTGGCAACAACCACCGGCCTACCATACATACCCCCGATTTTGCTGCGGCGGCTCAGCCAGTTCAGCCCGGCAAACCCCAGGTAAACAGCCCCGAGCAATTGATAGATCGGAACCGCAGCCCCGTCGGGATTTGCGTGCAACCGGCCGGCTACCTCCTCGGGCAGGAAAGTGAATAAGACGCCGGCCAACGCGAAAATGATGGCCGAAGCAGTCAGCAGTCAGCGAGTTGCCATAAACGCTAGTTTGAGGGATTCTACTTTCCTGCGCCCCGTCGCCCGAAACAAGCAGGTTACCAGACCCGGTTGTCCAGATAAGTATTGTGGAATTTTTCCTCCGGGTCGTAGCGCTTGGCCAGCGTTACGAAATCGTCCAGCTTCGGGTAACGCTGGCGGAGGGTGGCGGCATTGATCGTGAAGAGTTTACCCCAGTGTGGACGGACGGCGAAGGGCGCCAGGGTTTCTTCAATTTTCGGCAGCAGGGCCAGCACCTCCGGCTCCTGCTGTTTCCAGGTGAAGTGGAGGGCAACGCTGTCGCGCTGGTAGGCCGGACTCATCCAAAGACCGTCGGCGGCGATGGTGCGGATCTCGGAGATCAGCAGCAGGGGATTTACCTCATCGGCCAGGGCCTCAATGGCTAAGATGGCTTCCACCGCATTCTCCCGGGGAACGAAGTATTCCGATTGCAGCTCCTCTCCGGCGCTCGGCGTGAAGCCCATCCGGAAATGGGGCAGCCGATCGTACCAGGGTCCCGGGCGGCCCATCTGGTCGCTGACGGCCTCGGTGGACAGCCCGGCAATGGGGTGCATGTTCTCCGTAGCGGCCAGCGCGCCGTAATACTCCCCCCCCAGCTCCTCGGCGTGGCGGTCCGTACGACGCTTGATCCAAACCTCGCTGACGTTCCCGTCCAGCCAATCGGTGAACAGGCTGACGCTATAACCGGCGGACATGATGGTATCGAAGTGATCGACCACCGAAGTCAGGGGAAGATTATTGTAGATATGCTGACGGACCTCGAAGGTGGGCTGTACCTCCAGGGTCATCCGGGTGACGATACCGAAGGCGCCGAGACCGACCACGACGGCTGGAAAATCCGGGTGCTGGCGGTCGATGGTGACCAGTTCCCCGTCCGGCCGGACCAGGTCGAAGGACACCACTGCCGTGGCCAGGTTACCGTTTTCCACGCCGGAACCGTGGGTGCCGGTCGCGCAGGCTCCGGCCACGGTGATGTGGGGCAAAGACGCCAGATTGTGGAGGGCGTAGCCACGGTCGTGCAGCTCTTCGGCGAAGTCACCGTAGCGGGCGCCGGCCTCGACGGTAACCGTCATATTCGCTTCATCCACGGACAGCATCCGATTCAGGCCGGAGGTAGTAATCTGACTTCCGGGACTGTCGGCGATGTTATTGAAACAGTGGCGGGAGCCCAGGGCTTTCTGTTTACCAAGCTCCAGGACCAACTCCTGCACTTCCTCCACGGTGCCCGGGCGGTAGAGGCGCTCGGCTTGGTAGGTATAATTGCCGGCCCAGTTTTGCCGGGTTCCCGGGTCCTCGACCAGCCCCGGTAAGACCTGCCGCCCGCAGGCCGAGAAGGGTACGACCAGGCCGCCGGTAACGATCATCGAAGTGGTTTTCATAAATTCTTTTCGGTTCATGATTCGGCGACTTTAAACGGGGGGCAGCCAAGGCCAGGGGCCCGACCGAAACCCCAACTTACGGAAAAGCAGCCGGGGCGTCCCGGTTTCGGGTGCGCGAATAAGCTCCTTCCCCATCGCCGGTTACGCCCGGAAAGCTGCCTGAATTTTCCTAACAAAGTACGTACCGGTCAAAATGGGGCTTTTCGGTGAATATACCGGTAGCGTGGTGAACTATGTCCCGGATGCCTAGCTTCCGGTACCGACGGCAATCTAGATTCTTCCGTCCCTCCCGTCCGGGTTTCGGTGATCCGTCCGATTCTCCCTTACGTACCCACCGGTACGTACAGGAATTGTCGTTTGCCGCGTCGGACCGGCCTTACTCCTTATGAGCGTGCTTTGGGGCGTGGTATTCCCTACACGTTCCAAACAATCTGCTAACCCAACCAAAACCAACGTTTATGCAAGTGTATGGATACGGCGCTATCTCCGCCAACGATACCCTGAAGCCGGTCGTTTTCGACCGAAAAGAGGTCCGCGCCGGCGAGATCGGCTTCAAAGTGATTTACTGCGGCGTCTGCCACTCGGATGTCCACCAGGTGAACGACGACTGGGGCAACTCGGTCTACCCCTGCGTACCGGGCCATGAGATCATCGGTCGCGTAACCTCCATCGGCGAAGGGGTCACCAAGTTCAAGCAGGGCGACCTCATCGGCGTTGGCTGCATGGTGAACTCCTGCCAGCAGTGTGAGGAGTGCAAAAGCGACATGGAGCAGTATTGCACCGGTCCGAAGGGCGCGACCCTGACCTACAACGGCCCCACCGTACCCGACGGATCGAATACCTACGGTGGATATAGCACCCACATGGTGGTACGGGAAGAATTTGCCATCACGATCCCGGACGGCATGGAGCCGGAGTATGCGGGCCCTATCCTGTGCGCCGGCGTTACCACCTACTCCCCCATGAAGCACTGGAACCTGCAAAAAGGCCAGACGCTCGGTGTAGCCGGTATCGGCGGACTCGGGCACATGGCCGTACAGCTCGGCAAGGCCCTCGGCGCGAAAGTGATCGCCTTCACCGGCCACGAAAGCAAGCGCGATGAGATCCTGAAACTGGGTGCCGACGAGGTAGTCGTGACCGGAGATGAGAACGCCATGCAGGAAAAAGCGATGAGCATCGATCTGTTGATCAATACTATCCCTTATCCCTTCGACCTGTCGATCTTCATTCCCCTCATGAAGAAGAACTCCAGCCTGGTGATGGTGGGCAACTTCATCGAGATCCCGAAATTCGTCCCGGCCGACCTGGTATTCAACCGGATCGAGGTTGCCGGTTCCCTGATCGGCGGCGTCAAGGAGACCCAGGAGGTGATGAATCTTTGCGCCAAGCACGGTATCCGACCCCAGATCGAGGTCATCGGGATGGACCGGATCAACGACGTATTTACCAAGCTACGCGGCGACACGACGGACCACGCCTTCCGCCACGTGATCGATATGGAATCGCTCCACACCGAGGTAGCCGGTGGCGAGCCGGATGCCGAGAGCATCGAGCAGCCTACCCGCGGTGAGGTGGTGGGTGCCTGAGGGTGATCCGTTTCGTTTTTAAAACCCCCACCGGGCGATGCCGGGTGGGGGTTTTTCGTTTGCTGGGTTTGTACGCTCCGGAACCGGTTCGTGAGCTCCCGCCCGCGACCCTATCCGAGCGTAGCGAGGGGTGAATCCGATGCCCCCGGGAAACGGAGAATAAGGGCTAGCTTCGAATACGCTGATGATAAGCGAGAAAGCTTTCCGCTGCCCCCCTGGCCCTACTACTGGTCGGGAATCGCCCCACCCTATCGCCGGAGCTCATAAAACTCGGGATAGTCCGCCGGATATACCGCAATCTGGTCGATGACGATCCCCGTCTGGTTGACGGAGAGGCGCAGGGTATGAGGGCCGGCTTCATCCAGGCTGACGGAATGGGTCACCTCGACGTGGTTACCGAGTACGCCCTCTTTCCAAGCTTCGCTACGGCCGCGGGTATTGAGCGGGTAATCCGTGGCCGGTTGGTCGTTAACCGCTACGGCAAGCTCGTGACCGAAGTCATTGGCGTGGGTAGGCAAGCACCGCACCTCGATGGTGTAGGTGCCTGGTTCGTCGACCTCGAAAGTGTAATCCACGGAGGGCCGATCGGTAAAGCGGGCAATGTCGAGGGGGAATAACGTCAGGGCTTCCCCACCGTAGCCGAGCCCCGGAATGGTTTGCCAGCGGAAGGAGTCGGTCGCTTCGGCGGTGGTGTAGGCCGCAACGGGTATGGTTTGCGGTGCGCCGGGGATCGGTTCCGATGGTTCGGCTGTTGCCGCGTCGCCAAAGTCGGGCAGGTCGAAGACCGGCAGGCCCCGCGACCGGTAATCCATCATGTTGTTCCACTTGCTACCGGCCAGCACATCGTTGTAATAGTTGGTCAACACCCCGATTTCCCCGTAGGCGTTGCTTGCGGCGCGGCGCAGGCTGTCGCGTCGGTCGGGGTCAGCGGTACGCGCGGCCAGCGTAGCGTAGCCGTAAACCTGATTGAGGAGCGAAGCACCGCGGACGGGGTAGTCGACTAGCTCGAAGTACGCATCCCGGCGGGCTACCGGCAGCAGGGCGGCAATCGCACGCGACCGGGCGTATAGTTCTCGGTAGGCATCTATCCGGCGCTGGAACTCGTTGTCGTTGGCGGTGGTAAAGGCCGCGGGGCGGGTAGCGGTGGTCGGCTCCGTCTGACTCCAGCCCATGTATTCCGGTTTGCGGAGCATGGCCAGGAGGTAGTATTCACGGAGGAGGGGTGCGATCTCCGGGGCGGCGAAGACTCCGAATTCCCGGCTGGCCCACTCGGTCAGGTGGCGGTCGATACCTTCCCGGCCGATCGCCTCGACATCCCAGGCCAGATCGAGAAAGAACTCCATGTTGTACTCCGCGGGCTTGATATCGCCCACGTTCGCGATCCAGATGTCGCGGGCCCCGTTGGCATAGGCGCGCTGCATTTCGTACCAGATCAATCCGGGCTGGGTAGTAGACAGCCATAGGTAATCGTGGGGGCGGCCCCAGTAGCTGAGGTGATAGTAGACCCCGCTCCCACCACTCCGTTCGCGGTCGGTTCCTTCGCTCAGCCGGCGGATGTAACCATAGTTGTCGTCCGTCCACATCAGGGTAATGTCTTCGGGTACGTCGAGGCCGGCGTCGTACAGATCCAGTACTTCCTTATAGGTAACGAAGACCTGTGGGACTTCATCGGCGGGCACCCCCTTCTCCTCCTCCAGCATACTTCGCTGCTCGGTAATGATCGTCTCAAGCAGGGCCACCCGTTCCTCCAAGGTGGCGTCACCTTCCATCCCCGAATCGTGGATGCCGCGCATGCCGACGGTGTAGAGATAGTTATCGGCCTGAGTTTCGGTTACCCGCTGGCGCCAGTAGTTCAGGATGGTGTCTGCGTTAGTCTGGAAATTGTAATCGCCGCAACGGTCGTGGTCCCACTCATCCACGTTGTTCCGGAGCATGGGCTCGGCGTGGGAGCTGCCGACGAAAATATGGTAGCGTTCGGCCATCTCCCGGTTGCCGGGAACAGTGAAGAAGGCCCGGGTGGAAGGGTGCATAGCCGGCCAGATCGTATTAGCTTTCAAGCGCAGCAGCAATTGGAAAATTTTCTCATAGGTTTTCGGTCCGATGTCCCCCACTTCGGGCTCGAAGGTCTTCGCCGCCCAGGGCTGCAGCCCCCAGTCCTCGTCGTTCAGGAAAATGCCCCGGTAACGTACGGAAGGCGATTCCGTGATGCCCGCTTCCGGCAAGTCAAGTTCGAGGGGTTCCCGGGGCAGCACGGGCACGTCCGCCCACCACTTCCAGGGGGAAACGCCGAGGCGCTCGGCCAGGTCGAAGACGCCGTAGACCGTTCCCCGGAGATCCCCGCCGGTGATCAACAGGCTGCTGCCCGTCCGCCGGATGGAAAAGGCCTCCCACTCCGTAGGTAAGTTAATTCGGTGTTTCTCCGGAAAGCTTTGCACCAGCGCTCCGGCGCCCAACCCGATGTAAATTCCCGGCTTTTCCGGATCGAAGGTCGTTGCCGCTACGACGTCCACCTCGCGTCCGGCCAGCGTTTCCAGATCGCCGGCTAAATCCGCCGCCGCCCATTCCAACAGGCTGTCGGCCCCCGCCTCCAGGTAAACGACCGCCGGTCGGTCGGCTTTGAAAAGCGGTAAGGGGCCCGTTTGCGCGCGGACCGTTACCGAAAAAAGCAGCAGGCAAAGGGTCTGCCAACGGCGGGCCGGCCAAAGAACGTCGAAGGTATGCATGCGGAAAAGGTAAGTTATATCGGTCGTCGGGTAACCACGCTCCATTACCGGCTCTTGACTACTTTGAGACTGCGGGTACCCCTGACATCCAGCACACTCAGCAGGTACACGCCCACCGGCAGCCCCTCACCAATTTCCATACTGGACCGTACCGCGGTGGCCGGCCAGTAACCGACGTTGCGGCCATAGGCATCCGTGAGCCGGAGTCCGTAGACCAGTGCCGGATCGGCAATGCGCAGGGTAAGGGCCGCCGGGAAGGGATTGGGGAAGAGCGCTACCCCCAGGTCGACGTCTTGCGGGGTGTTTCCCGTACTTACCGTACCGCCCGCTCCATCCAGCAGGGCATTGAGTGCCCCGGCGTCCACTACCGCCCCGCTCGTGCGGTTGAAGAGCGCGAAGCCGTTATCGCCGTAGTAGCCATTGTCCCAGTAGATCGGTACCATTCCGTTTTCAACGGCGGACGCGACGACGTATTCCAAATAGTACTCCCGCGATTCCAGGTGATCGGTAAGCTCGCTGCCGGTGAGGGAGCTTCGCCGACCGACACCGAATTCACCGAGGATGACCGGTACCCCTTCGGCTACCCACTCCGCGTTCACCTGACCGAATAGGTCATCGGTGTACGCTTCCTGCCCCCAAGTGCAAACGTCGCCGTCCGCCCAGGGCTGCCCCCAGACCGTACAGGCGCTGGCGGGATCCTGATCGAGCGTAAAATTGTAGGGATCGTAGTAGTGTACTTCCACGAACAGCCGGTCTTCCGCCGGATCTTCGGGGAGGGTGAAGTATGCCAATCCGTGCCCGATGTTCGTATTGTAGGTCTGCACGATGAGGCTGCGCGAGGCGTTGTTGCCCCCGGTGGCGCGGACGGCGGTCACGAACGTCTGGTTGTAGGACTCCTGTACCTCGATGTTTTCCACGGTGGGGGTCCCGTAATTGGCCCGCACTTCGTTGGTGCCGGCAAAGAGCAGGCGTTCGCCGTAATCCTTAAAGTAGTTGGCGATCTGCGTCCAGTAGGCCAGCTGTTTTTCGTTGACGGCTGCCTGCATGGTGTAGACGGGTTGCTCCTCGAGCCAACCGCCGTCCCAGTGGCTGTTGAGGATAATGTACATATCATTGGCGATGCCGTAGTCCACGACTTCCTTCACCCGCGCCAGCCAGTCGGCGTCGATTTCAAGCGATTCCTGGTCGGCGTAGCTGTTCCAGGCCGAGGGGATGCGCAGTACGTTAAAACCCGCGCGGCTAACCGAATCGACGAGCCGCTTGGTGGTGGCGGGATTACCCCAGGCCGTTTCGCCATCGGGCACCTCCAGGGAGTTACCGAGGTTCCAGCCTACGGTCATCTCGGCGGCTACAGCGGCGGCGGTGGGCAATTGCGCACCCACGGAGCCACTAAGCAGCAGCAGGAGGAAGGCCCTAGCAAGGGGGGGAATAAAAAGGTGGAGGCGGGGGTTATGCATCATCGAGGTATGGGTTAGTAGTGCAGGGTCGACCGGGTAAGGGTAAGCGTCCCCGGTACCATACAAGCAATCTACCCTGTGATTCCCGTTCGCGAAGGCGGTTGTTTCCCGTTTGCGGACAATCGTTTCATTCCCCCCGCCTAAGCGTTACGGGTACCCCCCCCGCCTACCCTTTGGGCGGCGGAGCGCGGGAGCAAAGCATACCTCCTATAAAGCGGCCACTGCATCCGCGATGCGCGTCTCTCCCCGGGAAAATTCGATCACCTTACCGATTGAAGTCCGGTTACCAAGCACCTCCACGATTACACTGGCCACGTCTTCGCGGGGTACGTCGCGGGGTTCCGCTCCGGGTCGGGCCGTGTCGATCTTACCGGTACCGGCCTCGTTCTTGAGGGTGCCGGGGCGGACGATGGTGTAGTCCAGTCCGGATTGCTCCAGCATACGATCGGCGTAGTGTTTGGCCACGTAATAGGGCTTCATTTCATCGGGCCACTTGTCGCGGTCGCCGGTGAACAGGGCACTCACCAGCACGAAGCGATTGACCCCGGTCGAGTTGGCCGCCTCCATGGCCTTGACGGCCCCGTCCAGGTCGATGGTGAGGGTTTTATCCGCTCCGGTATTGCCCCCGGAACCGGCGGTAAACACTACGGCATCGATCCCTTTCATGTGCCTGGCGAGGCTTTCGACGGTGTCTTCGAGGCTGGCCACCCGCGCTTCGACGCCCTTCTTTTCAAAGTCGTCGGCCTGTTCCGGTTTGCGAATAAGGGCTACCGGGGTGAAGTCGGAAGCCGCGTGGAGTTTGTCGGTGAGGAGGGAGCCTACCTGACCGTGGGCCCCGATGACGAGTACGTGTTGCATAGTGTATATATACCTGGTTCTTCACCGTCAATGGCGGGGCGGGCGGAAAGTTCGCTCACGGGTGGTGCGGCGGATCAGAAACGGTAGCCCACGTTCACCGCCGGGATGAGGTACAGCGACCGGGGGGCGTAATGCTCTCCGGCGATTACCAGGTCGCCCGCATCCAACTTGCGGAAGGCGGCCAGCGAGCCCGACAAATAGCATCCGCGGTAGTCCGTAGCCATCTCGCCGAAAAGGTGGCGGTATCCGATCCGTACGCCGGCGCTGACCGACTTCTGTAAGCCGTTGCCGTGGGTGGAGCGGGCAAAGAGTTGGTCGCTGTAGAAATCACTCAGTGCCCCTACGAAGGGGGTACGCCCTGGCCGGAAAAGGTAATTGACCTCGAAGCCGATCCCGGAGCTCTGGACGGCAACGTGCTGGTTCCCCACGAAGAGCCGGGGCTGATTGACGGCGAAGGATTTCACGCTGACCCGGAAGGGACCGGACTGAAAGCCCATATTGAGGGTATACCCCCGAAAAATGAAAGCGGCCGGTTCCAACTCAACCTCGAAATGCCCGGACGGCGGAATACTGTCCTGACCGCAAAGCGGCGACCAATAAAGAAATAGCAGGGGAAACAGGCCGCCAAAAAGCAGCCGTCGGGGGCAAGTGATCATGTGTGTCGTATCCTAGTGTCCGGCTATCCGAAAAAATTCGGGTAGCTATTCAATCCGGAATAAAGGTAGGGCTTTAGGCCGAGACGCGCCGCCGTTTCTTCTGCAGCTTATTCCACCAGATCAGCGTACCGGTGATGGGCAGGGTGGTAGCGATGAGGCAGGCCAGGAAGTATAGGATCTTGGAAAAGGTGCCGAAGATTTCGCCCGTATGCAGGGGCTTGATCAGGCCGGCGATTCGCTCGCCCAACCCCTTATCGGCAAAGCGGACCGTAGCCAGTACCTGGCCCTGCTCGCTGAGGTACAGCTGGTCGTAGGTAACCGGCGACCAGGCGCTGGCATCGTATTTCCGGAAGGTGTAAAAGGCGTTCTGTTCGGCGGGCAGGTTCACCGACAAATCGCCGGCCCCGGGCAAGGTAGCATGGGCGCTGGCGATGGCTTCGTCCAGGGAGATGGTGGTTTCCTGCGCTCCGGCGCCCGCTTCGAACTCCGGTCCGCTACGGTCGAACACCTTAGCTCCGATGACGGCGCTGAGTCCTTCGCGGTAGCCCTCGAACGACCAGCAAAGCCCGGTGAGTCCCATGATCACGATGAAGATGCTGGCGTAAAAGCCGAGGGTGTTGTGCAGGTCGTGGTTGATTCGCTTCCAGCCGGCGGCGGTCTTGATCTTGAAGCCCTGCTTGACGGACTTCCACCGCACTTTCCTGGGGAACCAGAGCACGATGCCGGAAACGGCGAGCACCATGAAGATGATGGTCGCTACGCCCACGATGGGCCGTCCGATAGCGGAATCCAATAGCAACCAGCGGTGCAGCCGGAACATGACGAAGAGAAAATCGTCGGCGGAAGAGGCCCCCTCCTCCCGGGCAGTGGCGGTATAGGGGTCGACCAGTACCGTGGTGCCCCGGCGCTCGCTCGGATCCTTCTTGACGGAGAAGCGATACGGCGCATCGGAAGCGGCCGGAATGGTGATACCGGTCACGGTGCCTTCCCCGCCCTCCTCCAACGAGGTCACGAGTTGGGAAACGGCCAGTTTCTCCCCCATCGGCGTCACCGTCATCTCCTCCCGGGTGGCATCCTTGATCTCGTGCTCGAAGGTCAGGATGGTGCCGCTAAGGCAAACCAGGAAGAGGATGATCCCGCTCGCCAGCCCCAGCCACAGGTGGATGTCGTTGGTCAGCTCACGGAAGCCGTAGGAATGCGTTTTTGCCATGGGGAATTTTGTTAGGGTACAATCGTTGGGGTGGGCGCCGGGGCACCCGATCTGCGGCGGACTGCGAAGGGTCGGACCGGGCGGGCAAATCCGGTAGGAAAGGAAAGCGTAGAACCACGTGGATCGGCCAACATCTTTATCTAGACTAACTATAGATAACGACAAAAGTACACCGGTACCCTGCAAATCAAAAGTTTGCCGGGCCTTTTCTGATTATTTGATCCGGAGGCTGGCGGTTAGGGACAACCTCCCGCCACGGGGGTGGTTGTGAGGGAAACCTATCGAAGATGGACTTACAGTTGAACGGAAAAGTAGCCCTGGTCACCGGATCGACGGCGGGGATCGGTGCCGCCATTGCCCACCTGCTCGCTGCCGAAGGGGCCGAAGTGATCGTCAATGGCCGCAAGCCGGCGGACGTCAAAGCGGCTGCCGCCGCACTCCGGGAGAAAACCGGGAATTCCAGGGTGCGGGGCATTGCCGCCGACTTTTCCAAACCTACGGACATCGACAACCTACTCGCCGAATTACCGGAAGTCGACATCCTGATCAATAACGTCGGCATTTTCGGCGAGGTGGCCTTCGCCGAAATCACCGACGAGCAGTGGTTTACGACCTTCGACGTGAACGTGATGAGTGGGGTTCGCCTGGCCCGCCACTACCTCCCGCGGATGTTGAAGAAAAACGCGGGCCGCATCATCTTCATTTCCAGTGAGTCGGGCGAGAACATCCCCACGGAAATGATCCACTACGGGGTGAGCAAAACGGCCCAGTTGGCCCTGTCGCGCGGACTGGCCCGCCTCACCAAGGGGACCAAGGTGACGGTTAATTCGGTGCTCCCCGGCCCGACCCTGAGTCGCGCCAACGAAGCCTCGCTCGAAAAACAGGCCAGGGAAAATGGCAAATCGCTCGACCGGGTCAAAGCGGACTTCATCGACGAAAAACGCCCCACCTCCCTGATTCACCGCTGGGCGGAGCCGGAGGAAGTGGCGAATATGGTGGCTTACGTGGCAAGCCCCCTCTCCTCTGCGACCAACGGGGCCGCGCTGCGGGTAGACGGCGGGGTGGTGAACTTTATCGTATAGCCCCCCCGGCTTTCACCCTCCCGGTACCGTGTACGGCATTCTTATTCATTTCGCCCATCGAATAGTGATGGTGGCGGGCTGAATCCTATGGGTAACGGTCAGAAGTACGGATCTAATAAACAAGATACCGACCGGGCGCGATTGCAGGGTGTCTTATTCGATCAATCGCGATTATCCCGTATATTAAGATAGACGGTATGAATGCTTTCTCAAATACGGGATTGC
This sequence comes from Neolewinella xylanilytica, assembly GCF_002934605.1. Taxonomy (GTDB): domain Bacteria; phylum Bacteroidota; class Bacteroidia; order Chitinophagales; family Saprospiraceae; genus Neolewinella; species Neolewinella xylanilytica. Next base: position 1,299,854 of record NZ_PTJC01000005.1, on the reverse strand, counting down.
CATAGCCGGTATTGCTGATATTCCGGATTTTACTCCACCTCAGGACACCGATCGGACGGATTAGAGAAATACTACGCCAGCCTATATGAAAGCATTTATCGCCCGTGAATTTGTCTGGTTGCTGGCTACGCTGGTGCTGGCTTTCCCCCTCGCCTTTATTTGGCTGTCCGCGGTGGATCTCGTATCGCCCGCCCCCGCTTACAGCCCCGACGAAAAAGTATTCGTGACGGAGCTGTTCGTTATCGCTTATGCCGTCTGCTTCATTGGCGTTTACCTTTTCCGGTTGGTGATGATGGCGATCAAACAAGTAGCCATCCCGGCATAAAAGATAAATAACGTGATACAGGACAGAATTAAATATTTTCTCCTATATTACTTATGTTAAAACATTCACTCCCTTTTTTCGGCCCGCCCTTTTAGGGTTGTCATACCCCTATATAATTATTTCGTAACTGACGGCATCGTCAGAACACTACTCTAGTATCCCAACCTCAGTAAATGATTTACACCGTATTAACCGCATTGGTGGAAGACCTCAATCGGCACCTGCAACGGTCGATCAGCGAAGCGCGCACCCTGGCGGCCTTATCGGGCCTGGTGGATCTGGACGGCAATCCCGCCACGGGCATCGAAAACCGGATCGTGTGTACGCTGACGGGGCTAGAGCAAGACAAGCACAATCTCAACCGGCCGCCGCGGGCCGGCGCGAAGGTGAATCCACCCATCTGCCTGAATTTGCGGCTATTGCTATCCGCCAATTTTCCGGGAAACTACCCGGAAGCGCTAAAGTTCCTGGATCTGTTGGTCGGCTACTTCCAGAACAAGCAGGTCTTCACTCCGAATAACACCCCCGACTTTCCGGCGGGCATCGATAAGCTCACCGTTGAAATCGAGAATCAGGAGCAGCGGGAACTGAACGAACTTTGGGGCGCCATCGGGGCAAAGTTGGTCCCGTCTCTATGCATCCGCATCCGGACGGTACCCATTCAACACGATCGGGTGCTGGAAGAGATCAGCGAGGTACGCGGCGTGGGCGTCACTACCGGACTAAGCCCAACGCCCCAAGACTGACCGCCGTATGGAGATCGCCTTCTCGCCGCTGCTGAATATCTACCTCCACCATCCGTACTTTACTACGGGGGTAAACCCGGCCATCGAAGTCGTTCCCTTCGGACCCACCGAGGGTCTGCTGCGCCACTATCAACTCCGCTGGCACCGGCGGGATTACGGGTACACCCTCTACTACGGAACCACCGGTAATCGGACACCACCGCTTATGGATCCCCCCGTTTCGGTACTGCTCACGTTCCTCCTGCGCTCCGGCGACCCGCTGTTCTCCAACTACACCGATTTGCCCATCGACGATCCTGCCGCGTCGGGCTACTATTTCAGTAGCTGGGAAACAGTGAATGGTGAATTGAGCCCGGCGGCGTCCAACCGGCACCCCGTCTTCCCCCCCTCCTTCCTGCTACCCGACCTTTCGCCCGACGAGCTCACGCTGCGCGATGCAGCCGGCAACGCCCACGACGAGGGCACGATACTGGGGACGGAGGACGAAAGCGTACGGATCGACCTGAGCCAATCGGCGCCCGGGCGCTACATCCTTTTCCAAGCCGGAACCCCCTACCTGACCTTCATAGGCGGTAGCCACTCCTTACCCCCCGGGGCGATCGGACTCCTACAGTGCCTGGTTTCAATGGAGACCCACCCCACCGCCGTGACCGACCTGACCCTGTCGTTTGCCGCCCGGTCCACCCGGTGGCGGTACCTCGTGGTGGATTCGGCGACCGAAGAATCGGAAACGGTCACCTTTAGCATCAAGGAAGCATCGCCACCCGCCGGTGCCTCCGCCGTCGCTTTCGTGGAGGCGCCCGAAACCCGCCGCCTGGCCAACGGCCAGGAAGCCGTGGAATTGGTAGCGGATACGCCGGTCGCCCTGCGTCAACGCCCCGAGCGGCAATTCCAGTTGAACCGATCGGCCACTTCCGGGTCGGGAACCGAAACCATGACCCTGCCGCTGCCATCCGCCGGCCCATCCCGGATCATTCCCGACCCCGGAAAGGAGACCTATTTCTCCGACCTCTTCATCTACCTGTGATACTTCCTCCCATTTGCTATTAAATCCACCAACCTATGGCCAGAGTTTATCAGACCCCGGGGGTCTACATTGAAGAAAGAAGCGCCTTCCCCAGCTCCGCGGTGCCGGTCGCTACGGCGGTACCCGCCTTTATCGGGTATACGGAGCGGGCGGAGCGGAGCAAGCAATCCCTGCTGCTGAAGCCAACCAAAATCTCCTCCTTCGGGGAATATCTGCAGTTCTTCGGGGGCGCGCCGACTACGAAGGTGGAGCTGGGCGATTCCCCAAATCCGACGATCCCCTACACCGTGGAGATCAGGGAAAGCTACTTTACCCTGTACGCGCAGATGAAAATGTTCTTCTCCAACGGGGGTTCCGACTGCTACATCGTGTCCGTAGGAGGATACACCGATGATGGGGGGGCGGTCAAACTAGAAACACTACAAAAAGGGATAGATCCCCTGCTCAAGGAAATGGAACCCACCATGGTGGTCATTCCCGAAGCCACCACGGTCAAAGTCGATGCCGGACAGGAAACGGCTATGGTCACCGCCATGAACAGCCTGTACGCAGCGGTGCTGAAACACTGCGGCACGGATATGCGCAGCCGCTTCGCCATCACGGACGTATGGATGAACCGGGCCGCATACCAGGATCCGGATTACAACATGCAGGATGACATTGACCGGTACCGCGGCACCATCGGCTCGAATAATTTGCAGTGGGGCGCGGCCTACTTCCCCTACCTCAATACGCTGGCGGTTTCGGCCGATGCCGTTAGCCTCCGCAACATCACCAATATCGGCGCGGTGGGGGATGTCCGGGAATTTCCGGATGGCACCTTTACGGAAAAGGGCGAAATCGAAAAGCGCGATGACTTCAAAACGAATTTCATCGACGTACCGGTCACCAGCCTCCTCTCCCTGCTCGACCGGGCGCTTAACCAAGACGTCTACAACGGACTGGCCAAGCCCGATTTCGCCAAGAAGGTGAAGGAGGAACTGTTCAAAGAATTGCCTAGCATGGTGGCGGACGAGGAAAAACTAAAAACCGCCAACCAAGGGCTCGTGGCGGTAAGCCCCATGTTCAAATCCGTACTGCGGGACATCCGCCGGGAGCTGAACCTGCTGCCACCCAGCGCGGCGATGGCGGGAATCTACTCGATGGTGGATAACACCGTTGGCGTGCACCAGTCTCCCGCTAACGTAAGTGTGGGATCCGTCATTGATCCGGCCGTCACGATCAGCAGCGACCAGCAGGAGGACCTCAACATCCCCATCAACGGCAAGGCCGTCAACGCCATCCGCAGCTTTCCCGGAAAAGGAACGCTCGTGTGGGGTGCCCGCACCCTGGATGGCAACAGCATGGACTGGCGGTACATCAGCGTCCGGCGCACGGTGATCTTCGTGGAGCAGTCCATCAAATACGCCGCCGAACCCTACGTCTTCGAGCCCAATACCTCCTCCACCTGGGTAAACTTAAAGGCCGTGGTGGTGAACTTCCTCACGAACGTATGGCAATCCGGAGCGCTCGCCGGATCCACGGCCGCCGATGCTTTCCAGGTAAATATCGGCCTGGGCGTGACCATGACCCCGGTGGACATCCTGGACGGATACCTCCGGATGAGCGTCAAGCTCGCCGTTACCCGGCCCGCCGAATTCATCGTCATCACCTTCGAGCAAAAAATGCAGCAATCCTAAGCACCCGCTTACCTCTTTCCTCCATCACGCATAAATACCCTCTCCCATGGCAGGCGAAAAACAGGAAAACCCCTGGCCCGTACCCAAATTTCACTTTCAGGTCACCATCGACGGACTCGACGAGCAGGTGTCGTTTCAGGAAGTATCCGGCCTGGACACGGAATACGACATGATGGAATACCGCTCCGGCGACAGCATCGACTTCTCGACCATCAAGATGCCGGGGCTCCGCAAATCGTCGGACGTCACCCTCAAAAAGGGGATGTTCCTCAGCGATACGAGTCTCTTCGACTACTTCATGAAGGTGAAGATGAATACCATCATCCGGTCCACCGTCACCATCTCCCTGCTCAACGAGGAACACGACCCGCTTTTCACCTGGACGCTCAAAAACGCCTGGCCGATGAAGGTTTCCGGCACCGACCTGAACGCCCAGAACAGCGAGGTCGCCGTGGAGGAGATCGTACTGGCGCACGAGGGGCTCACCTTCGCCAAAGTTTAAACCGATCGCATGAAACCGGGCACCGCCAATTACCAGCCACCGGTAGGGTTTTTCTACTCCGTCGAGATCCTCGGCGAAGGAGAATCGCCCTTCCCCCCCATCGACGCCAGCTTCCAGGAAGTATCGGGCATCAACGTGACCATGGAGGTGACATCCATCTCCGAAGGGGGGCAAAACCGCTTCGCGCACAAAGTCCCGGCCGGCACGACCTACGACAACCTGGTCCTGAAACGGGGCCTCGTCCTCCGCTCCTCCTCCCTGGCCGATTGGTGCATCGCTACCCTGCAGGGCGGCATGGCCAAAGCGATCAAACCGAAGCTGCTCAAAGTTTCCCTTCTCGACGCGGGCGGCGGGCAACGGAATCAGGCCAGAGAATCGCTCGTCAGCTGGATTTTCACGAATGCCTATCCCGTAAAGTGGGAGTTGTCGGGGCTGACCGCCCAGCGCAGTGAACTGGTGATCGAGACCATCTCCTTTGCCTACGGCTACTTCGACGTCGACCACCAGCCCGCCGCTAAGTCTTACCCGCATTCCTCCCCCAGCTAACCCGATCCCATGCCCGTTGAAATCAAGGAACTGGTCATTCAGGCAAGCCTCCAGCCGACAACAACCGGTACCACGGAGGAGAATACGCTACTCACCCCGAGCGACGTCGACGAACTTCGCCGGGAGATCATCCAGCTGGTAAGCAATGACAACGGCGCCATGCTAAAGGGGTTTCGCCGGCAAGTGATTGATGAATGTATGCGGAACATACACCGCCTGCTCGAGGAGGAGCGCCGCTTAAGATAAGACACGAAAGCTATGCCCACCTCATCCAAAGCCGACCGTAAACTTCGCATCTGGGCCTACAAGGACGCGACCTTTACCTCCTTGGTCGACGGTCTCAAAGCCCCCCTCGAACTCACCGTCAACCCCAGTAGCTACAAACGGAAATACCGCCCGCTTTCCCTGGGCCCGGCCGAAACGAAACTGGCCAACGGTCAACTCGTCGAACAGCGGGTGGTGGACCCGCCCCCGGAAAGCTTTGCTCTCGATATCTGGTTCGACGGCACGGGGGTGATCCCCGGGCCCGATGTACCCACCCAGATCGAAAAGCTGCGGAAGTACGTCCTGCTGTACAACGGAGACATCCACTCCATCAACTTCGTCAAGCTGGAATGGGGCGGGGCGAGCGGCCTGCTGTTCAAGGGTCAACTCACCGATCTGTCCATCGACTACCAGCTATTCGACCGCAGCGGCAAGCCCCTTCGCGCCAGGGCGACGGCCACCTTTACCCAGTACATCGACGCGGCTACCCGCTCCAGCCTGCGGCGAAAAAACTCCCCCGATCTTTCCCACATCCGCATCGCAAAAGCCGGCGACACCCTGCCCCTGATGTGCAACCGCATCTACGGGAAGCCCGATTTCTACATCCAGGTGGCCCGCGTCAACGGCCTCCGCAACGTCATGGCCCTGCGGCCGGGCCAGGAAATCCTTTTCCCACCCCTTCAACTGGATGCCGGTGAAACTATCCAATGACGCCCGGTCCGGTCAAATTCTCACCATAACGGTGCTCCTCGACGGCAGGCCCCTCCGCGATACCTACGACCTGCTTTCCCTGGAGGTGGACCGGGAGATCAATCAAATCAGCAAGGCTACCTTGACCCTGTTACTACCCCGCGCGGATTCCGACAGCGCGGCTTTCGAGGAGCTCACGGACCCGGCTTTTCTCCCCGGCGCGGCGGTTGAGCTGCAAATGGGATACACGGAGACGGAGGCATCTATCTTTTCGGGCATCATCGTCGGTCAGTCGCTGCGGGCCAGCGGGGAGGGTCGACCTACCCTAATGCTGCGCTGCCAGGATAAGGCGATTGCCCTCACCGGCATCCCTAAGCGGAAAAGCTTCACCGACACTTCGGACAGTGCGGCCATGAAGGAAATTCTCTCCGCGGCGGGTCTGGACGCTACCGTGGAAACCACGCCGTACCAGCACCGACAACTGCTACAGTATGCGCTCTCCGACTGGGACTTTCTCGTCACCCGAGCCGAGGGAAACGGCATGGTCGTCAGTAATACCGACGGGAAGGTGGCCATCGCCAAGCCGGTTGACGGCGGCTCCGCGCGGCTCTCCCTGAACTTCTCGACCGACGTTCTCGACTTTCGGGGTGATTTCGATACGACAGGTCAGTATACCTCGGTCGTCGCCCGTGACTGGGATTTTACCACCCAGGACTACGTGGAAACCAGCAAATCGGGCGCCGGGGCGCAGGTGCTAGGCAATCTATCCCCGACCAAGATCGCCGGGATGCTCGGTGACCGCGAACGCCTGCTGGAGACCACCGGGTCGACCGATAAAACGGTACTGACGGGGGTCGCCGAGGCCCTCCTCACCAGATCCCGGCTTTCCAGCTTTCGCGGGTCGGTGACCTGCTTCGGCACGAGTGCGCCTGAACTGAATACCCTCCTGGAGCTCGAGGGCTTCGGAGACCGTTTCGACGGGCTTACGATCACGTCCCGGATTCGCCATTCCGTACGGGAAGGTGTCTGGCGTACGGAGATCGGTTTCGGGTTGTCGCCGGAGCTGTTCTGCGAACGGCACCCCGACCTCCCGGGCCGGGGGCAAACCACTGTGCTACCCACCGTTCGTGGCCTTTTCAACGGCCAGGTGGTGACCACCTACGAAGGCAACGATAACAAAGGGCACATCCAAGTGACCATTCCGGCGCTGCATACGGTGGTGTGGGCGCGGCAATCCGCATTTTATGCAACGACCGGCAAGGGGGCCTTCTTCTCTCCCGAAGTGGGCGATGAGGTGATCGTATCCTTCATCAACGATGACCCGTCCAAGGCTGTCGTACTCGGCAGCCTCTACAACCCGCAGCGCGAGGCGCCCTATTCCGTAGCCGACGACAAGAATAATCTGAAGGGACTGCAAACCCGGAGCGGCATCACCCTGGAGATGGACGACGAGAAGGAAATCTTCCGCTTAGAAACCCCGGCCGGAAACAAACTCCTGCTCTCCGACGAAGACAAGTCGATCAGCCTGATCGACCAGCACGGTAACGCATTCACCATGGATGCGAACGGGATCACCCTGAAGAGTTCCGGCGAGATCAGTGCCACCGCCGACAAGACCGTCAAACTGGCGGGAACCAGCGGTGTAAGCGCCGACAGTTCGGGAGGCGACGTAACCCTCACCGGACTCAACGTCGCGGCGGAGGGGGAAATCGGCGCCACCCTCAAGGGCAAGGCCTCGGCCGAAATCAGTGCCTCCGGACAAACCACCGTGAAGGGAGCCATCGTCATGATCAATTAACTAAACCCATTACCACCATGCCACCCGCCGCCCGCCTTACCGATATGCACGCCTGCCCCATGGTCACACCGGGGGTGCCGCCAATCCCCCACGTAGGCGGACCGGTCACGGGCCCCGGGGCACCGACGGTGCTGATCGGCGGACTACCGGCGTCCGTCATGGGAGACATGTGCACCTGCGTTGGTCCGCCCGACAGCGTGATCAAAGGATCGGCCACCGTACTGATCACGGGCAAGCCGGCGGTACGCATGGGCGATTCCACCGCCCACGGGGGGACCGTCGTGCTCGGCTTGCCGACCGTAATGATCGGCGGATAACCCCCCTACCCCATGGAAGAACTAAACCTCAAATCGTTTCTGGGTACCGGCTGGAGTTTTCCGCCCAGCTTCGGAGACCGTGCCCAAAGCCTCGCCATGGTGGAGGGCAAGGAGGACATCAAGCAAAGCCTGTTCCTCCTGTTTGCCACCACGCCGGGGGAACGGCTCATGCGGCCGAACTACGGATGCGATCTCCACGACGTGGTATTCGAAAGTTTCGGCCCCTCCACCGAAAGCCGGATCGTAGACATGATCGCTACGGCCATTCTGCGCTTTGAACCCCGCATAACGGTGGACCGGATCGAAGTGCGCTTCCACGAAGAACTGGACGGGCGGATCGACATCGAAGTGGTTTACACCGAGAGAATCACCAACAGCCGCGACAATATCGTCTACCCATTCTATTTCCGGGAGGGAACGAATCTCACCGATATGTAATCCATGACCAGCGAACAGGGAGCACAGGCGGATATACACTACGGTACGACCCAACAACAGCGGAAACGGTCGGCTCTGGCCCCCGAATACGTTAGTGTCGACGAACGCAGTCTGTCCGATTTACTCGCCTACGCGGCCAGCTATGCCGCGGAAATTAAATACGTGGATGCCCGGGGAACCGTTACCGACCCGGCATCGTCCAGTCACTATACATGGAAAAATCTTTTCGAACAGGATATCAGCGTGGTACTGGCCATCGTCATTGCCTACGAGCCCGGCGAAATAGACGATAAGGTGCAGCAGGCCTTCCTGGATATGCATCGTATATCGGAGGAGGCCGAACTGGTTGACCTGTTTACCGGCCTGATCGGAAACCTGCTCGAATTAAGTGAAAAACTCGCCGGGTGGAAAGCCCTGAAGCACCGACTTAACCGTTGGGAGGCCGATTACCGTATCGTCGCGGAAATAGACGCGGCCATGCGGGCTGAACTCGGCCACGAGCTGAGTGCCTTCCTCACAACCGTCGAGGATTTACTCACGCGAGCGGACTTCGAAACGCATCCGGTATGGGAAAAGCGCGGTGAACGGCCCGCGGTTTATCAGCAGCGCGTCGAAAAGCTACGCCAAATGTTAAATCCGGCAGAACATCCGGACGGCCCACCCGATAGCGAAACGTCCGAGGATGATTCGCTATCCCCCTATCTATTACGCCTGGGCCCGGGCCTGCAGCAAGTATACCGCCGCCTGTACTTTACGGTCGCCTACCTGCAGGAAATCGCGGAAAACGAGTTCCGGGAATCGATCGAAGACCGGAACGACCACGAACCACATATCGCGCTTTTCATTGCCTTCCTGCGGTTGTTCGTCTACGCCCAGGACGAACTCAACCAGTACTCCCGGCGGCATTTGGATTACTACTACGAGCGAATTCTCCGCCGCCGGGTGAAGGGTACCGAGCCCGACCGGACCACCGTCGCCTTTCAATTAACCCCTGGGGCCGGAACTACCCGGATACCGGCCGGAACCCGCCTGCTGGCCGGGCACACCGCGACCGGCGACCCCGTCTACTACCGCACCGCGACCGCGTTGGCCGTTTCGGAAGCCCGCGTTGCCCGGCTCAAGACGCTCTACGTGGCTCACAATCCTACCGTCACCACCGGCGGCACCTACCAACTGGTTACCGCCGTCTACAGTGCGGCCGTCGCCGATTCCGGGGATGGCCGCGGGGGGCCGTTCGCGCGTGCCGACAAAAGTTGGCCGCTGGTCGGGGAAGACCAGTTCGACCTCGGACCGGCCGATCGAAGAATGCAGGAGGCCGAAATGGGCTTTGCCATTGCCGCGAGCCTCCTGCAACTGGCGGAAGGGGAGCGCAAACTACGCGTGGAGCTGCATTGTCGCCCCGACTCCTTTCGCTTTCTACGAACGCTGGTGGAGGATATCGCCGACCGCTCCGAAACAGGCCGGACCCAGGAGGACGTATTCCACGAGGTGCTCGGTCGCGCCTTTCGGCTACGGTTGCCCACGCCCGGAGCATGGCTGGTGATCGAACGGTACCGAATCAGCCCCCTCGGGGCGGGCGCGGCGGGTATCTGCATCGAGTTTGTCCTCCCCCACCACCTACCGCCGGTAGTCGGGATCGATCCTAAGGTCCACGGGGCGGTCTACCGTACCGACTTTCCGGTATTGGAGTGCACCCTGCGATCGGCAAACGGAGTGTACCCCTTTTCGTTTCTCCGGGAACTCTTGCTGGAAAAAATAACGTTGTCGGTGACCGTGGCGGGCCTACGTACCGTTGCCGCGCGCAACGATCTCGGACTGGTGGATGCCTCCGCCCCCTTCCCGCCCTTCGGCCCCCAGCCGAGAAGCGGGAGCTATCTGTTAGTCGGGCATCCGGAATTGACCAATCGCCAGCTCCTGTCCGTTGATTTCCATCTGGACTGGGCCAGCCTGCCACAACGGCCGCGGGGGTTCGCGGATCACTACGCGGAATACCCCGGCGATACCGACAACAACAGTTTCACCGTAGCCATCAGCGCGCTTTCCGACTACGAATTTCGCCCCCCCGCTGACGCCGACGAAGCGCGACTCTTTACGGACGACTCCACCTCCGCTAATGGGATCGCGCCCCGAACGACCCTGTCCCTGACCGGTGAAAACCTGGAAAAATTAGCCCTGCGGCCCAACTACGCACTCCGGGAATTGGTGCCGTATTCCAACGTGGTCCGGGCCGGGTACTTCCGGTTCGTATTGCGCAAGCCGGCCATGGCCTTCGGCCATGAAATCTATCCCCGCCTATTCGCGGAACGCCTTTCCCTGCAGGCCCGCCCCCGCCCTTTTTCCCTGCTCCCCCCATCCAATTATGCTTCGGCCGCCATGCCGGAGGTGCCTCACACGCCCCTACTGAACCGGGTTCGGATCGACTATTCCGCCATCGAAACAATGGACCTTGGTGAAGACACGGCTACTAGTGGAGCAACGCCCACCGGCAGCCGCTTCTTTACCATACATCCCTTTGGTACGGAAGTCGTATACGCCGGGAAATCCCGGGAATCGACCTCCCTCCTCCCCCGTTTTCACGCGGATGGCTACCTCCTGATCGGGATCGAAAATTTAGTCCCGCCGGAATCGCTAAGCCTCTTCTTCGACCTGTCGGTCGGCCAACTATCCTCGACCGAAGGACGGGTAGAAATCAACTGGCAGTTCTGGAGCGGTGACGGGTGGACGGACTTTGGCCAGGAGCAGGTGATCAGCGACAGTACGGTTGATTTGTCGACCTCCGGAATCGTGGTGCTATACTGCAAGGAAAACGTCCGGAAGGGGCATCCCCTACACGGTACCGACTGCTACTGGCTCCGGATCGCCGTTCGGGGGGATGTACGGATTCTCGGTCGGTGCCGGGGCATCACCCCCCACGCCGTGCCCGCACTATGGGAGGTGAGCGACGACCCCCTGCATCTGGCCACCCCCCCGCTGGCCAGACCCCGGATTACCGACCTGGCGTACCGGATCGCGGGCATCGACTCCGTTCGCCAACTTACCGCCTTCACGGGAGGCAAGGAACCGGAAGGGCGGGAAGCCTTTTACATCCGCGGTAGTGAGCGCCTCCGACACAAGAACCGGGCGGTAACCGGTTGGGACGTCGAGCACCTTGTCTTGGGAAAATTCCCCTACCTCCACCAAGTTAAGTGCGTCGGGCCGGCGGACGTTGACGGGCAAGTGAAAGCGGGTGAATTGGTAGTAGTGTGCGTACCCGAGCTTACGGGGGAAACCCTCACGCCCCGCCTCGGGCACCCTCAGCTTACCGACATTACCAATTACCTCCGCAACCGGCTAAGCCCCTTCGTTTCCCTGCGGGTGATCAATCCCACCTACGAACGGGTCAAAATCAACTGCCGCGTACGCCTGAAAGAAGGAGCCGAGCGCGAACGGGGGCGCATATGGAAGGAACTACACCTGGGGCTGCGGGATTTGATTTGCCCCTGGTTTACCGGCGGTGTGTTGCCGATCGGCGGCACGGTGAATAAAAACGACGTGATGGCCCTGATCGGCCGTCATCCGGAGGTGACCTACGTCACCGGCTTCTCCATTGTCCACATCTACCAGGAGGCGGGCGCTTACGGAATGACGGATACCGCCCACGATGGGTATACGCTGGATGCCGTGCACGCCTATCGCCCGTGGAGTCTGCTGGTACCGACTGAGGAACACGCCATTGATTTCCTGGACGTGGACGAATACGAACATCCCCAACCCACCGCCATCGAGCGGATGCGACTGGAGACCGACTTTATCATCTCGGAAGACCCGATGGAAGACGAGCCGGAGCCACCTACACCAGCCGTTCCGCGCGGGAACGCGGCTATCCTGGCCCATTGGCTCTCCTCCTGACAACAGATCCCTATGCAACGCAAAAGAGACTCCCTCAAAACCCTGTTCAGCAAGGGTAAATTCCCCTCGGAGAAGCACTTCGCGGACCTGATCGACTCCTCCGTCAACCGGCTGGAAGACGGCATCGCCAAGGAACCGAGGGACGGGCTGCAACTGGCCCCCCACGGCGATCACGACCAGTTGCTGAGCTTTTACGAACGCATGGATCACCCGCTTCCCGCCTGGCAGGTCAAACTGCTGCGCAATAACGGGGCCCGGGGCCTGGGCTTCAGCCGGGTAACCCGGGGCCGAAACGGAGATACCGAATCCAGCACGGCGCTCTTCCTCGCCAACGACCACCACGTGGGCTTGCATACCGACCGGCCCCGCTTACCCGTGGAGGTCGCCGGCACCCTGGGCGCCACGGCAAGGGTCGGGACGCTCCACACGGGCCGGGTGCCGGCCGACGGCCAATGGCACGACATTACCGACCCTTACGATGACGTCCAGGCCCTGGAAGTAGTGGCCCGGGCGGACGGTCCGAAGGGACGAGGAAAGTACGCCGTCACCCACGGGATCGCCCTGAATGCCTTCGGTGGAAAAGGCAGTCGACCCGCCATCCGGCAAACGCGCACTTACTTCGGCTGGTTTTTCAACCGGATCGACCTGCGCTGGTCGGGGGGCTATAAGCAGTACCGCCTACAGGTGCGCACCTTCACGCACTACGGCCTGGACGAAGGGAACCGGACCAGCGACATTCGCTTTCACATTACGGGACTGTGGGATGATGGCCTGTTCGCCGACCACGACTAGCCGGTGGAAAAACACATCAGCATACCCAAGACGGAGCACCTACGCACCGGCCTCGACTACCATGCCTTGCGGCTGAAGGGCCTGGCGTATGTACAACAACTCGCCGGTGCCATCTGGACGGATTATAACGTCCACGATCCGGGGGTGACCATACTCGAGTACCTGTGCTTCGCCCTTACCGATCTATCGTACCGGGCCAATTTTGACGTCGAGGATATCCTCTACGCGACCGGCCAAACCGCTAAAGTTCAGAAAGAAAACGCCTTCTTCCCCGCCCGGGTGATCTTCCCCACGACCCCCGTTTGCGAAAGTGACTATCGACGCCTCCTCATCGATCGGGTGCCGGAAATTCGCAATGCGTGGGTAGAGCCTATCCTGGATAACCCCTTTGGGTACCGGGGGCTTTACCGGATCAGGATTCAGTTGGGCGAGGAACTCAACCGGGCCCCAAACCCCCACGCTGCCATCAGGAAGACCCGGGAGCTGATGATGTCCCACCGGAATCTATGCGAAGACCTGTACGACATCGTGGTACTGCGTACGGAGTACGTTTCCTTCACCGCGCGGATCACCATTGCCCCCGATGCCTTCGGGGAGATGGTGCTCGCCCGGGTCATGCACGCCGTGGAGCACCTGCTGAATCCGAGGGTCAGGCAGTACAGCCGCGAAGAACTGGAGCGGGAAGGCTACGCGGTCTCGGATATCTTCGACGGACCGGAACCGATACACGGCTTCATCAAACCGCAAGAACTGCTCCCCCTCCCGGGGAATGCCCGGGTGTCCGCGATCCGGGAAACGATCCAGGGCGTAGAGGGAGTGAGCGGAGTGGACGGCATACGGGTCTGGAAAGACGGCAGGCCCGTCACCGGTGACGAGATCATTCCTTCGGAAAACGCCGCCCTGAGCCTGGACTCGAAAATGCTGCAGGAAGCCGACCCCTTCACGAAAATCGAAGTGATCCGCAACGGAACCGAAGTACGCATCGACTTTCGGCAGGCACAGCAATTCAGCGACACCCTGACCGCGCGGGAGATGAAAACCCGTCCCTTTCAGCCTCCCGGCCAGGAAGACGCCATCCGCGCCAATAAGCGGATCGACGACCTGAAAGATTACCATTCCTTTCAGGAGTTGCTACCGGCCATCTACGGGGTAGGCGCCTACGGTCTGCCCCCCACCGCCACGCGGGAACAGCGGGTGAAGGCGTCCCAGCTAAAGGCCTACCTGCTATTCTTCGAGCAGATCATGGCCAACTACCTGGCCCAGTTGTCCTCGCTGCGGCAGCTGTTCTCGATCACGGCTTCGGCACCCACCGATGCCGAAGGAACCTACGATCACGTGAGCACCTACGCCGTGCAGTTTCCATTCAGTATTCCGGACGTTATCGACCTGGTTCACTTCCCCGCGGGCGCCGGTGCGCGGGAGGAGGCGATCCTGGCCAGCCTGACCAAGCTTAACCAAGCGTTCGACCCGGCCGACGACCGACGGAACCGCTTCCTGGATCACCTGCTGGCCAGATTCGGGGAAACTTTTCCGGACCAGCTACGGCAGCACTACACCACGCACCAACGGGGCGAGCGGAAGCAATCGATCATCGAGGGTAAAGCCGCCATGCTCAGGCAATACCCCGACCTGAGCCGCAACCGGGGGAGTGCCTTCAACTACACCCGCCCGGCTTGGGAGACCGACAACGTGTCCGGGCTCAAAAAGCGGCTATTCGTGCTGCTCGGCCTCGGACGGGGAGACCAGCTTAGCGGCGGCTCTCCCACCCCGCCCCAGAATCGATCGATCGCTCGTCTGCCGGGTATGGACGAGGAGTTGCCACCGGGGGATCCCGTAGAAACACCGGCCATACTGCTGAAGACCGCACTGCGTATGGCGGTCGACCGGAAGAATTTCCGGATAAAGCAGAGCGATACTGGGGCCGAGTTGCGCATGCTGGAGCACCGCGGCGACAACGAAGGCATCCTGCTGAGGAAGGGAAGCCAAAAAACGGTCACGGATAGCCTAAACCGCTTCCTGGATTACAGCCGCCGCGCCAACCGGGAAGGCGAGAATTTCTTCGTGGTGGAGCACCTGCTGCTTCGTCCGTGCCGGGATTCCGGTTGCCTGCTTTCGCTCACCGTGGAAACGGATGAGGCACACCCCACGGAAGCTACGAAGCTTACCTTCCGTAGCCCCTTTTATACGGAAACACGACGCCTGCAGGAGATGCACGATGAATTGTTGCTGCTCGCCTCCCAAAAAACGAGCTGGCAGGTAAAGGAGATCGTTGCAGACCAATGGTTGCTAATCCTCACCAAGGGCACCGAACCGATCCTGCTTTCTTCGCCCTTTCCCAACCGGCGCGCGGCGGGTAGGGCTAAGGGACGCATCCTGGCGATCATGCGGCGGTTTCACGAGGAAAGTCCGGAACGGTTTTACGATCTACTCGAATTTACGGAAGAGCGATTCCCCGACCACGAGGTCAGTAAGGATTTTTACAATTTCCGGCTTAGTATCGTCCTCCCCGATTGGCCGGCAACCTTCCAGGAGCCGACTTTCCGCCGGGTGTTCCGTACCCTGGTAGCCCAGCATCTCCCGGCCCATCTCCGCGTCACGTACTACTGGCTGGATACCGGGGAGATGGCTCGGTTCGAAAATCATTTTAAAGCGTGGTTGACCGCCTCGGAAAGGGGAGACGACACGAACCGGCTGACCCACTCCGCAGCCCTCATCACTTTCCTGCGGCGGGCGAACGAAACAACGGAGGAGTCAAACCCAGCCCCTCGCGACCAAAACCGACTACCGGCGGAGTGGCTGGACCGACTCGGTGGGTTGTACGGCTACGACTTCATGTTTCAACGGTCCGATTTCTCCTTTTTCGACCGCATGCCCGTCCAAGCTACCCAAGCTTTAAGAGGTGGAGGCATCCGGACGTGGGGAGACCTCCGCCACGCTACCCTCCCCCAAATCACCAGGCTGTTGCGCACCCTGGATCCACCGCCTACGGAGGCACTGCTCACCTACTGGCAAAACCAGGCGGCCCTAGCGGCCAGCGGAGCCTGGCAGGATCTCCTCGACTTGCAGCGAACCAACGCCGATCGGCAAGCCCCCCCTCCCACAGCGGAGGTGCCCCTTCGCCAGGCCGTGCTGCGGTGGATTAGCGCCAGGGCGGCAGGAGAATACCCCCCCAAGGAATGAGCACCCACGTCATCGGCCGGCAACGGATAAGGATCGCCGTCTCCTCCCGACGGGATGCGGACTACATCCTGGCGCATACCGGTGAAATATGTCGCAACCGACTGATACCGTTGGTCGCCGAAGCGCTGGATCGGCTTTTTCCCGGCGCGGATTACTACCGCATCGAATCCCTTTCTCTCGACATCGGTCAACTACCTCGCGACGATTTCGAGCGGGTGCTGGTCAGGCGGATCGCCAGTGCATTAATTAAAAAATTGACGGACTTGCTCCCTGAATTAACGCCGATCGCTCCCAAAGCGCGGCATATCTCCGCCCACCGGCAGTATTTGTTGACGGGGAGTTACCCCTGGTTTTACCCGTTGGCATCGGACCCGCGCCCCGGCGCAAAAATAAAAGGCACGGAAAGCGGGGCAATCGAACGGCCGCAAACCAGTTGGCACCCTGGCTCCGGCGAGGCGGCATCCCCGCGGGGGCAAACCGGAGTAACGCCTACCTCCTGGCCCGTCGGTACCGCGGATGAGGGGAAACAAACGGATTCGCTAAGGTTAGCGCCACCCCGCCAGGAGCCGGAAGCGGGAAAAACGGAGTCCACCCCGCCGGAGCCCGATTCTAGTCGATCGGTACAGGAGGGAGCCGCTGGGAACCGGTCACCGGATGAAGCCGGGGTCACCCACCTGGCGGACTGGAAAAGTCGGCTCGAAGCCCTGATAGGGGAAACGGACGGTGCCGCACCGCCGCGGTCCGGTCCGCGCGCCCTGCTAGCCTGGATGGTGGGGTTCCTCGGCCGGCCGGGTGGACGGGCGAAGTTGCTCGCCGCCCTTTCGGATTTGGAAATAGGCGCCTTGGTGGAGTACGTACTGCCTTCCGTTCACCGGGGTAGTCCCGGTACGCCCGGGCGGCACGTTGTTGACCGCATCCGAAAGGTCGGGGAGCATTGGCTGAGTGCGGAGCGCCTGAACCGATTCCTGGCCTCCGGCTTGCGGGGGGAGGCACCGACGGTTCGGCAGCGGGAGTGGTTGGACCTCATGCTTACCTACCGCGGGCGGGAAGCATTGGAGGTGTTGACAACCCTGCAGCTATCGGCGGAGCTATTTACCCGAATACGGCCGGTATTTACCGAGCAACACATTCGGTGGCTACGGCGCGCGGTCCAGCAGGCCGAGGGAGACAAGCCCCTTACGGCCATCCCCGTGGGCAGCCTGGCGTGGCGGTTGCTCCGGTCGGAGGAAGGCGCCGGCACGCCAGTGGCAACTACTTTATCGGGGAACGTCGCTTCCCCGGTACCGGAGCGTTTCCCGCCCCCGCCCGTCGAAGGGCGCTCCGATCTGCTGACGGCGCTGCTGGGTGAATCCGGTACCGGGGCGGCGGAGTTTTTCCGCGACTTACTAGCTCGGCCGGGGGGCCGCCAGCGGTTGCGGGCATACTGGACCGACGATGCCTTGCGACATATGGCCACGCTCGACTCCGCGGGGCTGACGGCCTACCTGCGAAAGTGGGAAAGCCAGCGGCAACATCCGATCCGGGGGGACGGGGGTGTGCCAGCGCGCGTTGCGAAAACGCTTAAAAAGTACGATGCCCCCGAGCTCCTGCAGCGGATCACGCAAGCCCTGGACTCCGAAGCAGGGGTGCCGGTTTCCGTTGTAACCGACTTCCTGCACTTTCTGCAACGGGCCAGCTCCGTCGGTCACCGGGACGGAATACGGCAGCGGTTTTTCTGGTATACCCTCACGGTAATTTATGATGCGGAGCCAGGCCGGTTGGGGGTCGTTCGAGCGCTGGCGCACGTACTGGAGTGCCTGGCGGCCGAATACGGGCTGGCTTCCCACGCCCTGCTCCGGAATTTGGCTGCGTCGGTTTCGTCGGACGAAGCTACCGCCCTTCGCCTTTTACTGACCTGCCTGGAATCCCGGTTGCCAACCTCGGGCGTCCGGTTACTGAGGCAGCCCGTGCTACGGCAGGTGGCGCGTATCCGGGAGCACCCCGAAAGGGCAGCGGCTATTGCCCTGATGGCCGTATTCCGCCACCGATTAGCCCGTCGGGAACGGGGCTGGTGGGAGGGGGAAGCGTTATCCGAGGAGCAACTCTTCCGGCGGGCCACGGCGGCGGACAGCGATACGGTACACCGGCTGCTCCGCGACCAGCCACAACTGGCGGATGCCGCTTTTTCCCTCCTTACTCCGGAGGTCGTCACGGAGTTCATCCGGCGTCGGACGGCTGATCTGGCGGCATTCATTATTCAATTTGCCCGCGTGGCGGATATCCTTCGAGCCGAGGGAGGCCTACCGAAGCCGGAAAAGGACAAGGAAGCCGGGAGCGCCGGACTGGCCATCGGCTGGAACTACGTGCTGCGGCAAGGGACGTATAGCAGCAGCGGGTTTGTCGGCTTCGGCATCCAAAATTGGGCGCCGAGCGCAGGAGCCGCTGCCGGTCAACTTCGATTGCGTCTATCGGCAATAGCCCGGGCCCTTGTCAGCGAAGGGGATGTCACCTTCATGCGACTGGTGACCGTACTGGAGGATATGCCATCGGAAAAACCACCGGTAGCGGAGGCGGTAGCCCCCACCCTGCCGCGCTTGCTCGGAAGCAACGGCCCCACGGACACGGAGGATTCTTTCGCCGCCCGCTTCCGCGCGCTGCGGTATTTTTTGTTGCTCGGTGCCCCTCCGCCCGGGGAATACATGCGCCCGAAAGCGCGACTGATTGCCATCCAGGAGGAAGTCTTGCGGGAGCACGCCAGCCAGGCAATCGGTATCTACCGGGAAGTGCTGGGGCTGCGCGGCGGTCGGCGGTACTTGTTCCTTCTTTCACCGACCAAGCAACTCCGCACCCTGCTTTACCTGCTTTTTCCCGTGGCCTACCGCCGGGTGGTAAATCTATGGGTGGAGGTACAAAAAGCGCTGACCGAATCCCTAAAAAGCGTGACCCCGGCAGCCTACGGACGCACTGCTGTGCTTGCCGCCCTGACGCATTTGAACGACCGCCAAGGAAGCTTCGAGGAGGGGGCGTACGTGGCGGGTTTGTTCCGCTGCTTGGTGAGGCACCACGATCTATCGGCGGGCGACCTGTACCGGGAATGGCGGCGCGGGCGGAGTAATCAGGGAGACGACCGCTTGCCGGTACTAGCTAACCCACTACGGGTCACCGGCGGCTCTACCGGCAACGCCACGCCCGGCCCGACTACCGATCGCGGAAAGGCCGGGCACCCGCTCGATGGCGCGCACTACCTGGGTAACGCGGGCATGATCCTGCTGGCACCCTTTCTCGGGCGGTACTTTAACCGGTTGGGCATGACCGGGCGGTCGGCCTTCCTGAAACCCGGTTATGCTTCCCGCGCCTGCCTGCTGCTCCACTACCTGGTGACGGGACAGACGGAGTGCCCCGAGCCGTATACGGTACTCAACAAGGTGATTTGCGGCCTTCCAACGGAAATGCCCCTACCCGAGTCATTCGAACCGACCCGGGAGGAGATCGAAATCTCCGGTCAGCTGCTCGACGGCGTGCGCTACAACTGGGAACCGCTGCGGGCTTCGTCCGTGGAGAACCTGCGGGCCTCTTTTTTCCTACGGGAGGGCGTACTCGTCGAGCGGGAATCCGACTGGTCGCTGACGGTGGCCCCGGCGGGCTACGATATTCTGCTACGCTTCCTCCCCTGGACGATCTCTACCGTCCAGCTCCCCTGGATGCCGATGCGGATCACCACGGAATGGGGCACCAAAAACGGATAAATGGGAAAAAGCACTGACCACGCGCAGGCGATCGACCGGGAACTGGACTGGCTAAGCCAGCGAATTGAATGGCGCTTTGCCGTACACTTCCGGGGGGAGCCGACGGCAGCGCCCGCCCCTCCGAAACTGATCCATCCCGATGCGGCCTATACGGGCGCCGTACGCCGGCTGGAGGCATCCCTACGGGAAACGGCCAGGCGGTCGGACCTAGGGGAGAAGCTGACGGACCACCGTTTACTCATCGCCCTGGCCCTCTGCCCGCACCTGCGCCCCGCCGCCCTCGATATTTTTTTCACCAAGAACGAGCTCTTCGACCGGGGCTTTACGGAGTTCGGCGGACTAACCAGCGGACAGCACGGGGGCTTTCTTCCCTCCGGAGAGACGGCTGCCTTCCTCCTGGCCGGAACCGATACGGCAAAGCGGCTGGCGGTGACCGAATACTTGCGGGAAGACGGCGTGCTGTCGCAACGGAATTTACTGCGACTACAGGCCGTGCAGCGCCCGGAGCCCGCCCTCAGTGGCGCGCTGCTGCTTAGTGACGAGGCCCTCACCCGGCTCACCACCGACCGGCCCTTCGCGCCCACTTACTCTACGCAATTTCCGGCCGAACCCCTGCACACGAGTCTGACATGGGACGACATGGTCCTCTCCGCTCAGCTGCAGGAAGAGATCGGAGACCTCTGCCTGTGGATAAACCACGAAGGCACGATCCTGGGGGAATGGGACCTGAAATGGCTGCTGAAACCGGGCTACCGGGCGTTGTTCTACGGTCCGCCCGGAACGGGAAAGACCCTATGCGCCAGCCTGCTCGGCAAGGAAGTGGACCGGCCGGTGTACCGGATCGACCTCAGCCAGGTGGTGTCTAAATACATCGGCGAAACGGAAAAAAACTTATCCGCCCTGTTCGCGATGGCCGAGCACCGCGACTGGATCCTGTTCTTCGACGAGGCCGATGCGCTGTTCGGAAAACGGAGCCCAGCGCGGCACGCGCAGGACCGTTACGCCAACCAGGAAACCTCGTACCTGCTGCAACGCATCGAGGGATACGCGGGCATGGTGATCCTGGCTACGAACCAGATCCGGAACCTGGACGAAGCCTTTACCCGCCGCTTCCAGAGTATCATCCACTTTCCCGTTCCGGATGTCGAGCAGCGGATCAGCCTCTGGGAGAAAGCCTTCGGCGACAAGCTCCCCCTCGGTGAAGATGTAGATTTCGCCGCACTGGGTAAAACCTACGAGCTTACGGGTGGAAGCATCGTCAACATTCTCCGCTACTGCAGCATGCTGGCCTTCCGACGGAGCGAGCCCTGCATCCACCAGCGGGATATCGTGTATGCCATCCGCCGGGAATACCGGAAGGAAGGCAAAACGATTTAAATCAAAAAGGATCTACCGATCCAAGTGTACAACGGATCAACAACCAACATATGGAAGGAAAGAAAATCGACCGCCAGCGTAACGCTCAGGCCGCCGCTGCGGGAAGACAGGGCGGACGGCCTAAACGTCCCGGTTTGCGTTCCGCGGAATCGAGCGGCCAGCTCCGCCTGCTGGAGCGGAGCGGCATTTCCGGCGGTGCTGGCGTCGTCCAGCGGGCCCCCATCCGGGTGAAAGGCAACCGCTTTCGGGAGGATGATCTGTTGTTCGACTTCGTCGGTGAAAACGCTACGGAGCAGTTGTATTCCATCCAGCTTCCGTCGGGTTCTATCGTATTCACGTATTCGCCGGAAGCAGATACGTATACCTTCGGGGAAGTGACCTACGGTACCCTGGCGGAGCTGGTCGCCTGGCTGGACAAGGGGAAAGTGGAAGAATCGGATGCGCCACCGGAAAACGCCACGCCGGAAGCGCCCCCGCGGCCGGAGGTAGCGGACCGGCTTCCGGATCGAGCGCGGAGTAAAAAACCCAGGCGCCGCAGGAAGTCGTCGTACCGATCCCTGCACAGGGCCGGATTAACCCGACCGAAAAAATTCGCTTTGGATGGTGCGGAGCGGGAATCGCAAGCCGCCTTATTCGGTAGCCTGGACCGTACTTTCGAAGGCAGGGGTATACGCGACGCAAACAAGGGCATTCTCAGCATGGCGATCCGGGTAGGTAAAGACGGGATCGAGTTGCATTCCACCGGAAAAATCCGGGATGCCGGGGCGATGAGGCCACTGGAGGAGCCGTTGCCGGAGGCGGAACAGCAGGCTGTTGTGCGGCTCGTCGAAAAAGTCCTCAAAAAATCCGGGCAGTGGGATTACCTGCGCAGGAACCGGAAATTGCTGATCAACCAGGAATGGTCGGTGATCGTGGACGTCGATTTTTATTACAGCCGTGACCGGGGGCGAACCCGCTTCCACATGGATTCTTCCGGCGAAACGCTCTTTACTAACCTAATCTACAACGACTTCGCCCAGCGGGAAAAACTCGGACCGGAAACGATCTCCGACCTGAGCTTTTTATCCGATACCGACCAGGATATGCTGGACGAACATTTCGGTGGGGAGAACCAATTTCCCGGCCGCCTGGCCCGCAACATCAGGCGGATAAGAAGGGGAGCTCCCGACAAGAAAGGAAAACCCGAAATCAAGGGCGAAAAAGTGGCCCCGCTGGATATCGTAACCTTTACCGATCCAACCACGCTACACGCCACTCCCGCACCGGAAGGACATAAGGATGATGACTATACCGCGAATTTCCTCCGGGAAACCAAGCAAATTCAGCTTCCCACAGATATGCAAAGAACCGTGCCCGGCGCGGTTTCTTCCGAACTGAGAGCAGGCCTGCAGATCAGGGAGGGCGACGACCCTCAGCGAAGGTCATTTCTGCGGATGTGGGTGCAAATCGTCCGAACAGCAGCCAGCGATATTATAAGGGATATCCTAAAAATGAACGAGCAACTGTACGTACTGGACCAATTCGTTAAAAACGATTTGAAGAACACGACCGAAGGCTACCTGTTTTATGAAGTTTTGCTGGCAAAATTCCATTTGGATGATTGGCTAGCTCAGCTTCACCACCGTATCATTTCCGGCCAAATGGGTGGAACCTACGAGATGGGCCAAAAAAGACAATTAATTGAAGCTTTGTTGGCTACTCTGAAGCGATTGGAAGCGGTTGTCGGCCGCTTATCTGACCCGACTGTTAAGGTTCAAATGAAACCCAAGTTCAACAAATTGCGAGCGTGTATCGACCTGCTGGAAGAATAAGCCGGTAGCCGGGTATTCATTCCGGCTTCGCCAGCTGGCTTTCGATGTCCCGTTGCAATGTCCGGATATTCGTGGGCCAGTTGTAGAGCAGGTTATTTTCGACGGCCACGATTCTATCGGCATTTACGCGGGTAACCCCGGTAATGCTGTGCCCGTCGGTTTCGATGGCAATATGGTCGTAATTGGGGAAACCATCGTGCTTTTGAAGAACGTAGTCTTCCCAAGGTGGCAGCAGATCCAGATTGAACAGCCAGACGGTCCCGTCCAGGCTGGAGGAGATCAGTTGCCGGTTTCCTTCGCGGTAGGTGTCATTGAAGACCAGACCGGTGATCTTAGCTTCCTGAAATGCTTCCGTCCGATTGATCTGGGCCAGGATTTCGGTAGCCCTTTCCGGGTCGTCGCCCAGGCGCACGATATCCCCGAGGGTGCTAAGCCAAATGTCTCCCATCTCGGTGCCGATGGCTACCCGTTGTTCGTTGCCGGTGGTGGGGGCCGAAAGGGCCAGTGCGGAAACCGATACGGCGGGATGGTGCACTACGGAACGTATGCGCAGTCGCAACGATTCAGCGTCCAGCTCGACGATGGCCGTAGCGTCCGCGCCACCCAACAGGAAGACCCGGCCATCGGCGGCGGCGGCCACCGCCGCTACGGATTTAATGCGGCCTGCCAAATCTACCCGTCTAATTTCCCGGTATTGCCCCGTTGCGTCCTGCCGGAGCAACAGAAAGGCCTGATCGCTACGGGCTACCAGGAGATCATCCCGGTCGGCTACGGGGTCCAACGATAATATGGCTCCCCGAACCGTCGAGGTGCCGAGTAGATAAGTCGGCGGACCAGGGTCCCGATCGGGAGGTACGCCGTAGCGAAAAAGGCTCCCACCGTACGTTCCCACCAGCAATTCCCGGCCCCGGTTGACGTAGCGGAGGGCGGAAATTTCGCTGCCAACTTCTATCGTATCGGAAGGCGCGAAGGAGGTTTGGTCGTAAAACCACAGGTTACCGCTGGCATCTCCCACCACAAACTGGTCCTCGACCGTAGGATTGGAGACTACCTGGCGGATCGCCGAAGAAAATCTTTGTTGTACGTTATCGGCATCCCGCAGGGCCAGCAGGGCGGTTCGGGCTTCCCGCTGGGCACTATACACGAAGGGGTACTGGTAGCTTTTTTCCGTGCCGCCCGACGTCATGGCGGAGAAGGCGGTGGTCAAGGCGGTGAAGGTTGTCGCGATGGCTTCCTCCGAGGTGAAGTCCCCGTCGTCCCCGCCGTCAACGAAGTTGTCGAGGGCCAGCAGCCCGGCGGTGGATACGCGGTAGTGTGCGGACCCCGGGGGCGCCATGTGCAGGACATCTCTTCCCGCGAGATACGCCGTTACATCCTGCTTATCGGCAATGGTGGAGGAGTCCTGTATCGCCTGTTTGAGGTCATGATAATCGGAACTATGGTACACCGAGGCGGGGATCAGCCTGGCCTTGTTCAGATTGTCGACGTAGTCCAGTAATCTCAGGTTATTCTGGGTTTCCCGTTCCATCCGATAAAATATGGTACCGAAAACCATCGCGATCACGGCCACGACGATCGCTAGCAGGGCAATGATGAGCCGGCTGCGGAACGACTTCGCTTTTTGCCCCATTTCCTGGCGAAAGGCTGCTTTCGCCGCGGCTTCCGCATCGTGGTGTTGCTTGCTGCGACGGATCAGGCGTAGTACCCGCTGCAATGGGCTGGCCGCCGGGTGCACGCTGGGGCCTTCCGTTGGAACGGATCCGGCTTCATCCTTCGCCACGGGATCAGCAAGCGGGGTGTATCGCCGCGTCCAGGCCTCGTTGGGTAACCATTCGTGTAAAAATCGCCCGGCCAGTTCGGTGCGGCTCGTGATCATGGTATAGTGCCGGGAAGCAATGGCACCGGGCTCCTTCGGCAGGGTCAGCAACGAAAACCTGACGGTTTTGAGCGTTGCCCATAAGCCGAATACCTCGTTTTGGTGGGGCGCGAGGGCTTTGGCGGTCGGTGTATCCGCATCATCCTCCCCCTTGGGGTCGGTACTCGACCGTGCTTCGTCGATCAGCGACCGGTAGAGGGTGGCCCCGTCGCTTTCGCGGTTGATCCAGCTTCGCAGCCGCTTCCAGTCGGTCAGTAACAAGCCCGGGTCGAGATCCAGAATTGTGGCGTCGTCGATGTCCGTCATCGATTCGACTACACCGTACTTGCCAACCGGTAAAATCACGGCCGGCAAGGAAGTTCCCGGAAACGAAAATGCCTCGATGACCGTCAGCAAAAGTTTCCTTTTTTGCGTCGCGTTCAGCTCCGTCGGCACGGATTCCGCTGCTGCTGCCTGGGGGAAGAGTGCCAGGGTATCCGCGTATTCCGCGCCGGTGCGAAAGCATTTTTCCAGACATTCCCCGAACGTATCCGGGTAGGATGTCAGGACGCGCTCCGGCCGGCTATCCTTCGTAGTGACCGACTGGAATAACCGCCTCGCCACTAGTTGATCGGCGGGCGACAGCGCCCGGTAGGTCTGCTCGAACAAGCGGTCGGCGCAGCCCGTCAGCCCCCGGAAGCGCTGGTATTCCTGTTGTAATGCTCGGTGAAACGCGGTGCGGGTAAGCGGCTCGTCCGTCGGCTGCTGTTTCAGCCACTGCCCGCCAAAGTGACACAGAAGGTAGAGGGATATATTCACCCGGGCGATCGGATTGGATAACTTTCCCTGGGCTGCGGCGAAGTCCTCGCTGATTTGTCGCACCAGCACGGCGGGCATTTCCCCCGCGGACGCTCGTTCGTAAGCCGAACGGATCTCGTGGGGATAGAGGGGGGGCAGCCGCTGGGTAAGGGTAGTGATCATCTCCGCCCAGCCGGGATAATTGTTGAGCCGGATAACGTGATCGGAATTGCTGCCGAAGAGGACGTAAATCGGGAGATCGCTCCGTAGGGCGTTCATCAGGAGCCCGAAGAAGAGAGCGTCGTCACCGGCTCGCACGGGAAGCTGGCGGTGTGGAAAGAGCTGCCGCCAGCGTTCCGACAGCTCCCGGTAGCTAAACAGTTCCTCGAGTTGATCGGCAACGACCAGCAACTTAAACGCCTTGCCATCCCGCTGCCTAGCTTTTCGGTACAGGCGGATAAGCCCGTCGTACGAAGCCCGTAGCTCCCGCTCGATTTCCCGGGCGTAGGCGGGCTCAAATACTTTTCTGGCCCGTAGCACACCCGGTTCCGCCAGGGCCTCCGCCAGACTGCCGATGGGGTCCTGCCGGGGCACCAGCGTCACCGTCCGCCATTCCGGACCCGCATCCTGGAGGTATGGAATGAACTGCCGGAAAATAAAGTAGCGAGTACCGACACTGCCCGAGCCCCGCAGCAGTACGAAACGGCGTGGGCCCCCAAGTTGCCGGATTAAATCCTGAATACTCTGCGTCCGGGGTACATCGATCGACTGGGGCGGTAAATCCAGGGCAAGTTCCAGCTTGGAATCCACCGGTGCTTTCGTGTTCATACTCGATTCTTTCCCGATAAGGTGACGAGCCGGCAACTAGCGGCGGTAGAAGGTAATAGTTTATAAGTTTATACACGCAATTTCGGGTGATTAATAGTATATTGGTTTAATGGGCGATCCTAATGCAAGGTCCAGCGGCATGATGGGCGATTTATTCCAGCGACTTTCACTGACCTGGGTACCGGTAGGATTGGTGACGCTTTTGCCCGTACACCTCCTCCTCGCGCAGGGGCCCGCGCTTATTGCCTCCGGGTCGGACACCTGTCTGATTTGGACGGATAGTACCGCCCGTAAAGTCACCACTTTCGCCGCTACCCGTCGGGTACGAACGTATCAGGAACGACCGGTCGAGCTGGGGCCCACCGCGCCCGTGCGCATCAGTTCGCGCAGCTGTAGGGAGTTTCTCGGTCTTCCCCGTATTCCTTTGCTTGCCGGCTGGAGGAAAGACCGCTGTAGCGCACTGAGCTTCACCTTTTCGCCGTCCGACGACGCGGACCCTGATATCCGCTTCACCCCACCGCGCAAAAAGTGGACCGGAAACCGCGCTACCGATAGTCCCGCACGCCCCGGCGATACCGTCGAAATTACCGTTTCGACGGTAGGCAAACGCCCCCTGCGGCGGATGCTGTTGCGGGGGGAGGGGGAGATTTTGGCGGCCGCGGAGGACGCCGCTCCCTTGCAGTTCACGCAGGTCTTGACCGGGGTGCCGGCATACTTCGCCTTATCCATGCAGGCCCAGCGGAGGTTCCTGGTATTTCCGGTAAAGCAGTTCGCTACCGTTTCCGTGGTGCGAAAACCCCGGCCTTACCAACGGTACGATCCGCCGCCCCGCAGCAACCGGGTGGCAATAGATAGCCTGGTCAATCGGGTGGAATTGGACACCGTCGGTAACGAACGGTCTTCGCTCCTGCGCGTCGCCGCCCTCCGGCAAGATTCGACCATCCTTTACACCCTCCGGGAAGCTGCGCTCCTCGGCCCGGTACCGACCCTGCGCCTGGACACCCTCTCGCGACAGGCATGTCCTGGCTCCTACGATTTTTCTCGCCTCCACGAGTTCGATGCCCGCCCGGACTGGTTGGTGGAAGACACCCTCCTTTTTCAGGCAGCCGATAAGACCGAAACGGTGGTGGGATTGCGCAATCCCCTGGGTAGCCACCGCGTCCGGATCCCGGTGCGGATACCGAAGCAAATCCGGGAGGAAACACCCGAAAACCGGGATTCCCTGTTGGCGGTGGCGTACTGGATCGGCGCCGGACCGGAATTGCTGGCGGCCTACGCGGCACTGGCCGGGGAGATACCACCCGCCTGGAGCCAACCCGGCGTGAGCGCACCGCTGGCGGCCTTTGCCTCCGGCCACCCGGTGGTCTTACCCGCGGTGCGGTCGCCGGGAGGGATGGCAGACCGGTACCGGATCACCTACCAACTGGTGGAAGATAGTTCCCAGCGGAAAATTACCTCCTCCGACGGCGGATACCCCTTCGGGGTGCTGGATGGCGAAGCGCTAAGGGGGCTAACGGGGGAGGGCGATCTGCGCCTGACTTTACGCCTGGAGAACCGCCACGAGAGCAATACCTATCCCCTGCAACTTCTCGTCGTAGCCATTTACCAAACCGAGGGACGGGGCATCCGGTGGGTGTCGGTCCACCCCTGAACGTCATCGCCCTATGCGCTTCACCCGCTTGCTCCTCACCTTGTTCCTGATCGCGTCCCTTGCCAGTGTTACGGGACAGGAAGAGCCGTCGCGTATCGATCGCTTCCTGCAGCTGTTCGTCCAATCATCCGCGGATTCGAGCACCGGCACCTTCAATACGGACCGACCGGACCTCCAACCGGCCGAGCGCTACGGCTACGTGTACAATTTGGTCCACCGGGAA
This sequence comes from Neolewinella xylanilytica, assembly GCF_002934605.1. Lineage (GTDB taxonomy): Bacteria > Bacteroidota > Bacteroidia > Chitinophagales > Saprospiraceae > Neolewinella > Neolewinella xylanilytica. The sequence continues at coordinate 1,271,394 of NZ_PTJC01000005.1, read as the reverse complement.
CAGCACGCCCGCTACCGGCGGCTAAGCGATTCCATGCTCCTGACGCCGGACCAACTGCGCTACGCAGATTACCGGCCGGTAGCTTATGCTGCGGGAGACACCGTCGTCCTGGCCAAGGACATCCGCGTTTTCGGATGGCACCCCCATTGGATGGCCACGGCCTACCAGCAATACCGTTACGAGTTGTTGAGTCACGTGGGACTGTTTGCTTACGACATCGATGTAGAAGAGAACGGGGCTCTGTATACCAATCCTGACGTCGTCCGGGGGTGGGAAGCCGACGACTTCGACCTGGTCGATCGCGCCCACGCGCGGGGAACGCGGGTCCAGCTCACCCTGACCAGCTTCGGAACGCGTAACAACCGGATCTTTTTAGCCGACCTGGACCTCCAGGACCGGCTGATCGGGGACATCGTCGGCCGGGTGATGGCGATGGGGGCGGACGGCATCAACGTGGACTTCGAACTGATCCCCGAGGGTTTTGAAGACCACTTCACCGCCTTTATCGTCGCGTTGAGCGAGCGCCTACGGACCGCGAATGCCGCCGCAGAACTATCGGTCGTGCTACCGAAGATGAATCGCAACCGGAGCCAGCGCCCTATATTCCGACTGGACGACCTGCAACCACACGTTGACTTTTTCATCCTTACCGCCTACGATTTCGTCACCGGCCGCGATCTGCCGGGTCCCATCGCGCCTCTGTATGCGCCGCGCGCCCAACGGACCGGCTACGGTAGCATCGAGGAGGTCGTCTACGCCTACCTGGACGAGGGAGTGGACCGGAAAAAGTTGGTCGTGGGACTCCCCTACTACGGCGGAAAGTGGACGCGGGCCAAAGCGGCGGATGGAAGCGACACCACCTATTTCGATCACGTCACCTACGGATCGGTACGCGCGCGCCTCCGCGGGTTGGACAACACCGCCTACGATCCTACGCGATGGTCGGTGAAGCTTGACCGAAGCAGTGTAGGGGGCGGGCCCGAAGGTACCGACCCGCTACTGGAAACCATCTGGTGCGACGACAGCCTTACCCTGAACGTGAAGTACGACTGGGTACTGGAGGAAGGGTTAGGCGGCGTCGGGATCTGGGCCCTGGGCTACGATCAGCCCGGCACCGAACTGTGGTCGCTCCTTCAACGCAAATTCGCCCCGGCTAGTGATACCTTGGTGTACGTAAGTCCGAACCGGACCTGGCTGGCAGCGGGTACGGGGGTTTACGCATACCGCCACCCGATCCTGATCACCCTGCTATTCGTTTTTCTGATCCTGGTCGCCGGCTTTGTCGCCGCCCTGTTCGACTGGCGGGTGCGCGACACCTTCTTTCGGAATGCGACGCTGCGGCGTCTGTACATAGGCGCCGCGCTTATCCTCCTTCCGGCCCTATTGATGCTGGGCGTATACCTGCTCGACTATCAACCTTCCACCGAGCACCCCGGTTTCTGGCTCGCGTTGATCGTTTCGGCGGTACTGGGGGCTCTCCTGGCGCGGGGCATTTCGAATGTGTTCTGGCAGCACCGGGCCGAACTGCCCTGATCGTATCCCTCTATTTCGCCCTACCAGTTCATCACCCGCTCCTCCCCCGCATTCAGCCGTAACGGCAGTTCCCGGTCGCCGTGGATGACGATCGTCCGGGCGTCCTTCAGGGCCTTGATGGTGGTTCGCCGCAGCCGGTTTTCCGACCATTCCAGGGAAACCTCGAACCCGCCGCGGGTACGCACGCCGCTGATGCTGCCGCGGGACCAGGCTTTGGGGAGTGCGGGGGTGAACCGAATATGGTCTTCGGTCGACTGCACCAACATCTCGATGACGCCCGCCGCTCCGCCGAAGTTGCCGTCGATCTGGAAGGGCGGGTGGGCGTCGAGGAGGTTCGGGTAGGTACCGCCGTGTACGTTCCCCTTAGGAGGGACGTATTTCAGAAGGGATCGGTACAGTTGGTAGGCGCGGTCGCCGTCCCACAGCCTGGCCCAGAGGTTGATGCGCCAGCCCTTGGACCATCCGGTACTCTCGTTGCCCTTCAGATCCAGGGAAACCCGGGCCGCCTGTGCCAACTGGGGCGTCAGGTCAGGAGCGATGTGGTGGCCGGGATGCACTCCGAAAAGGTGGGTCTGGTGCCGGTGGCGGGGATCTTCGTCGTTCCAGTCGTAGAACCATTCGCGGATGTTTCCCTTCCGGCCCAGGCGGTAGGGATGCAGTTCCGCTTTGACGTTGTACACTTCCTGTAGGAAAGAATCCTGAATGCCCAGGGTCAGCGAGGCGCCGATAAAATCATCGAAGAGTTCCTTCATCATGGCCAGATCGGCCGTGCCGCCGTACATGGTGGAGCCGACGTAACCCGACTTGGTCACGTACTTCGCCTCCGGGGAGGTAGACGGCGATGTGACCCAGTGCCCCTGGTAGTCGCGCACCACCCAGTCCATGCAGAACTGCACGGCCCCCTTCATCAGCGGGTAGGCTTCCTCCCGCAGGTAAGCGGTGTCCAGGGTATAGAGGTAGTGCTCCCAGAGGTGGGTCGCCAGCCAGGTGCCGCCCATGTTCCAGTTGGCCCAGTTGACGCCGCCCGACTTCTCCCCCACCGGGTTGCTCATGGCCCAGATATCGGAGTTGTGGGCTACGGACCAGCCGCGGCTGTTGTAATAATTGCGCGCACTGGCCCCGCCGGTTTGTGCCAGGTTTTCGATCCAACCCAGCAACGGTTCGTGCAGTTCGGAAAGGTTGGCCGGACCCGCCAGCCAGTAGTTCTCCTCCACGTTGATGTTGGTGGTGTAATTGCTACTCCAGGGCGGACGTAGGTAGGGGTTCCAGAGTCCCTGCAGGTTGGCCGGCACATTCGGGGTGCGGCTGCTCGAGATGAGCAGGTAGCGGCCGAAATTGAAGTACAACTCTTCCAACTGGGTATCCTCCGCACCGGTAGCGTAGCGTTGCAGCCGTTCGTCGGTGGGCAGCCGGGGCGCATCGGTGCTGCCCAGGTCGAGTTGTACCCGGTCGTAGAAACCCCGGTAGTCGGTCTCGTGGCGTTCCCGAAGCTCGTCGTAGGAATAGCCGGATGCCCGGTTGAGGTTCTCCGCGGCGATCGCGCGGTTGTCGAGCCCGTCCGTTGCCGGATTCTTGTCAAAACCGTTGAAACTGGTGGCGATGGACACCAGCAGCACTGCCTCGCTGGCGTTGCGGATGGTGAGCGTACTGTCGGTCACGCTGACCTGCCCGTCAGTCTGGCTCACCCGGAAGAGCGAGGAAAAGCGGGTGCCCCGGTCGGGATCGAAGCGCACGGGATCGGGCACGTCGACGTAGCTGGGCTCTGCGCTGTAGGGGGCGTAGCCGTGCACGTTCAGCTGCCGGTTTCCACGGGCGAAGTCGTAGCGCAGCAGGCTTTTGAAGTCCAGGGTGGTGTTGAGGGCACCGGACCGGTCGGCCGTCAGGCGGATCACAAACACTTGATCCGGGTGGCTGACGAAATACTCCCGCTCGTAGGTCGTTCCACCGGCCCGGTAACGCACGCGGGCGGTGGCGGTGGCGATGTCGAGCTCGCGGTAATAGTTGGTAGGATTGGCTTGACCGTCGAAGTGGAGCCGCATCGTGCCCAGCGGGGCGTAGGATTCGGAGTACGGTCCCTGCAGGGCGACGTTGAGCGAATCGGCGGCTTCGTAGTCGTCGCGTGCCAGGGCGTCGCGGATGGCGGGCAGCACTTCGTGCGCGTCCTCATCGATGGCGGTATCCACCGGTTCGCCGGACCAGAGCGTGATGTCATTCAGGAAGATCGTATCCGTCGCTATCCCGCCGAAGACCGTGGCCCCCACCCGACCGTTCCCCAGTACGAGGCTTTCCTCGAAGTATCCGGCTGGCTCATCGTACCACAGCACGTGGTCGGTGGCCGCGGCGTCCTGGGCGGCAAGACGTAAGCCAAACAACAACAGGCAGAACGGTAGTAAAAAGCGTTTCATACGATCGACGGGACGAGTGAATGTACGGGGTACAACGGTGTGGAAGCGGTAAACTTACGTTGGGTGGCGGAAACGTGGGGTTGGTGGTGACCTGGCGGCATAAAACTTCGCAAACCGTACGTGACGCCGCCGCGAAGCTGTTTTCTAAAGAGGGACCGCTAACGGTGTTGACTGAATTAAAGTAAGCTTGCCGGAGCCAACCGTTCCATCCACCTTGAATCCTGTTATCAAAGATATACACCTAAAATGCGCAGCCGGATAACGCATTGATTATTTATCTGGTCAGTATACCTTCTTCTACTTTTCCCTGGGTTAGTCCTCTTAGTGCTTTAGGATTGAACTAAGCAATAGCTTGAGGCCGCCAGCGTGGTGCTGAACAACCGAATGAAAGCCGCGCATGCTAAACCTTACGGGGCCCTACCCGTAAGGTCGCATAGCTACGTAAGGTTTTCATTCGGGCAGTGCAGCGCCGCGAAGGCAAGTCAAGGTGCAGCTTAGTTCGGTCTGGAAGCACTAGACATCTCTACATATATACTAGGTGAAACACGAAGTCTAATGTGGATAGACAGCTCTCACGGAAGATCAACAATAGTGTTATATACGCTATTCGGAACATGGATAGGATTTCCGCTGATGATGGCCCTTTCCACTGTTTTCCGGGTGAAGCAGACAAATATCAAGGCGATGGTAATGGCATACAGTTCATCGATCGTCATATTGGCTTTCTTCTCCAGCAAAAGTCCCCCGCTTTACCTTGTAGCTATTGCTTTGGTGCTCACGCTTCTCTTTTGGGCACAACTCCAATGGGCGAATAAACTGCGTGGACTTTATCAGCAAAAGCTCAGTATGTAATGGTATTTAATTGGAACCCCTGATGGTTTAATTATCACACCTGTACCTTACATTTCTTAATTCACATCATGGCTAGCCCATCCCGTTTTGCTATCCACCCAGCCCATAGGGCACCGGTCGCATTACTTTACGTCCTCCTCCTGTTCTCCGGACAGGCATTAAATGAAGTAGTAAGTTATCTATCCACTGGAATGAAACCAATGTATTGGGTGGGCTCTATGCCAGGCCTTGTCTATCTGGCCATATATTCCGCGTTTGGCACTGTTTTCGGTTTGTTACTGATGTTCTTCTTTGCAAAAATATTCTCTATAAAGCCCGAAAACACCACGGGAGTCGTCCTGTCGTACACCGCTTCAATCATGGTATTGGGCTAGCTGTATTACAATGGTACCATCCTCTCTTTTCTGCCCCGGGTCGTACTACTCACGCTAGCTTTTTGGATGCTGTACGCGCTGATCCGAAGAAATCGTCGTGGAGCGACGGAAAGAAAGAGTCGGTAGCGTAACTAAAACTTGGGCGGCGGAGCGCAGGTGAAAACCGACTCCGCACCAGTTTTCCTCGCAAAGTCGACCAACCGCCAAACGGTCGGTCACCGTTCAAGCAAGCGAGAAGAAGGTGGTGTCCGAACAAAATGAATGAACGTTCATTTACATGGTACACCGACCCTACCATGACCACTACGGAAAAAGGACAAGCCAAACGACAATCGCTCATCACGGCGACGATCGATCTGGTCAATAACAACGGCTTCCACGCCGCCCCGATGTCCCTGATCGCTAAGCGGGCGAGCGTAGCGGCGGGCACCATCTACCGCTACTTCGAGAGTAAGCAGGACCTGGTAAACCAGGTGTACCTGGAAGTAAAGGAGGCGTTCAGTACGTCGGCTTTCCGGGACTATACCCCTACGGCTTCCGTCGAGGACGATTTCCGTACGGTCTGGCACAACATCGCCGCCTTCAAGCTACGGGAGCGGGACAAGGCCGTCTTTCTTTCCCAGTGCGACAATACCCCGATGATCGACGAGGCCAGTCGGCAGGAAGGCCTCCGCCACCTCCGCCCGCTGCTCGAAATCTGGGAAAGGGGCCAGGCGGAGGGCCTGATCCGTCCGGTATCGCCCTACCAGCTTTACGCCTTCAGCATCTACCCCATCGCTTTCCTGCTCCACATGCAGCAGCGCGACCTCTACGACATCACCCAGCCCCGGATCGACGAAGTCTACCGGATGGCCTGGGACAGTATAAAAAGCTAAACATATCCATCATGCCTGACAACCAAACCATCCTCCTGAAGAGCCGTCCCTCGGGTAAGCCGACGCTGGCAAATTTTGACCTGACCACCACGGAAATCGGCACCCCCGGCGACGGAGAGGTGCTCCTGCGGAGCGTCTACGTTTCCGTCGATCCGTACCTACGGGGACGGATGAGCGACGCCCCCTCCTACGTCCCTCCGTTCGAAGTGGGGAAACCTATTTCTTCCGGCATCATCGCCGAAGTGATCGAATCGAAAAGTGATCGCTTCCAAAAGGGGGACTACGTTTCCGGTTCGTTGGAGTGGAAGGAACGGCAGGTCGCCAAAGCCAAGGGCCTACAGCAAGTAGACCCCGGTAAAGCCCCGCTGTCCGCTTACCTGGGCGTGCTGGGCATGACTGGCCTAACCGCCTACCTCGGACTCACCGAAATCGGCAAACCCAAGTCCGGTGAAACCCTCGTCGTATCCGGTGCCGCCGGGGCCGTAGGCAGCGTGGTCGGCCAGATCGGCAAGATTCTCGGTCTACGGGTAGTCGGCATCGCCGGCACCGACGAAAAGGTCGATATGCTGACCTCCGAATTTGGCTTCGACGCCGGTATCAACTATAACACGACCGAGGATATGTCCGCGGCCATCGGCGCCGCCTGTCCCGACGGGGTCGACGTGTACTTCGACAACGTCGGCGGCGACATCTCCGACGCCGTGCTGTTCCACATCAACAAATTTTCCCGCACCATCAACTGCGGGGCCATCGCGGTCTACAACAGCAAGGAACTGCCCAGAAGTGTCAGCGTACGTCCCTTCCTGGTGAAGAACAGCGCCCTGATGCAGGGCTTCATCGTATCGAACTACGCCGACAAGTTCCCCGACGGCGTCCGGCAACTCGCGCAGTGGCTGCAGGAGGGCAAAATCACCCATAAGGAAACCGTCCGGGAAGGATTCGACACCATTCCCCAGGCCTTTCTCGACCTCTTCGACGGGAAGAACACCGGCAAGATGGTCGTCAACGTAAAAAAATAAGGACATGAATAACTTTCAATATCAGAACCCCACCAAGATCCTGTTCGGCAAAGGACAGATCGCCAGTCTCGACAAGGAACTCCCCCGGGATGCCAACATCCTACTCCTCTACGGCGGCGGCAGCATCAAGCGCAACGGCATTTACGAGCAGGTGACCGCCACCCTGGGCGACCGGAAGGTCGTCGAGTTCGGGGGTATCCCCGCTAACCCGGAATACGCCAAACTCATGGAGGCGCTAAAGGTCATAAGGGAGCTGGACATCACGTACATCCTCGCCGTCGGCGGCGGATCGGTGATTGACGGCGCGAAGTTTCTCTCCGCCGCCGCCCGCTACACCGGCGACGACCCCTGGAAGATCCTCACCGATAACATCTCCGTCAAGGAAGGGCTGCCCTTCGCTACCGTCCTGACCCTGCCGGCCACGGGCTCGGAAATGAACTCGGGTTCCGTCATCACCCGCGCCGAAACCAAGGAGAAACTCGCCATGGGCGGGCCGGGGTTGTTTCCCGTCTTCTCCATTCTCGACCCCGAGGTCATCCACTCCATTCCGCAACGGCAACTGGCCAACGGGATCACGGATGCCTTCACCCACGTGCTCGAGCAGTACATGACCTACCCCACCGGCGCCCTGCTGCAGGACCGGCTGGCGGAAAGCATCCTCCAGACCCTCATCGAGGTAGCTCCAAAGGTGCTGGAAGACCCCACCGATTACACCGCCGCATCGAATTTCATGTGGAGCTGCACGATGGCCCTTAACGGCCTTATTTCGAAGGGCGTACCCACCGACTGGGCCGTCCACGCCATGGGCCACGAGCTCACCGCGCTCTACGGCATCGACCACGCGCGCACCCTGGCCATCGTCGCGCCGAGTCATTACACGTATAATTTCGAAGCCAAGCGCGAGAAGCTGGCCCAGTACGGCGAGCGGGTCTGGAACATCACCGAAGGATCTACGGAGGAACGGGCCCGCGCGGCCATTGTCCGCACGGAAGACTTCTTCCACCAGCTCGGTATCGATACCAAGTTATCGGACTACACCGACGACTACGAGGGTACCGGCGAGGAGGTCGCCCGTCGCTTCACCGAACGCGGCTGGAAAGGCCTCGGCGAACACCGCAGCCTTACTCCCTCCGACGCCGAACAGATCGTCAAGATGGCCTACTGATCGGCACGGAATGTCCCCGGCCACCAATACCAAACCGTAAAAAAATCTATTATGAACATTCTATTCGTACTGACCTCCCACGACAAGTTGGGCGACACCGGCAAAAAGACCGGTTTCTGGATCGAGGAATTTGCTGCGCCCTACTATACCCTACTCGATAAGGGGGCGCAGATCACCGTAGCTACCCCGAAGGGGGGACAGGCCCCCATCGATCCCAGCAGCGACACGGAAGATGCCCAGACCGAGGATACCAAGCGCTTTAAACAAGACGACCAAGCCCAACGGGTGATCGCCACCACGAAGAAGCTGAGTGAGGTTTCCGCCGACGATTTCGACGCGGTCTTCTACCCCGGCGGCCACGGCCCGCTGTGGGACCTGTCGGAAGACAAAACCTCCATCGCGCTCATCGAGCAGTTTAACGCCCAGCAAAAACCCATCGCCTTCGTCTGCCACGCCCCGGCGGCACTGAAAAACGTGAAAAATGCCGCGGGCGAGCCGCTGGTGAAGGGTAAGAAGGTCTCCGGTTTCACCAACAGTGAAGAAGCAGCGGTCGGCCTCACGGAGGTCGTGCCCTTCCTGGTGGAGGATATGCTGAAGGGCCACGGCGGTCAGTACTCCAAAGCGGCCGACTGGAGCGTCCACGCGCAAACCGACGGCAACCTGATCACCGGCCAGAACCCGGCCAGTTCGCAGGAAGTCGCCGAGCGGTTGTATGCGGCCCTGCGGTAGGTGTCGAAAACCTTGCCGCAACCGAATTACCATCCCGGACGCTGAAGTAGTCAGCGTCCGGGATCTTTTTTTCCGCACGTCAACGATGGGTCGGTCCGAAAAGCCACCGCATCATTCGTACGCCTCCCGTACCTGCCGCATCATCTCCTCGTAAGCCGGCTTCCCCTGCTCGCCGACTTCGCCCCACCGTGCCTCGATGTGGATATTTCCGGTATAGCCTTCGGCTTTCAGCGCCCGCAGGTAGGGGGTAAAGTCATCCCCCGCAACGCCCGGTGGTGCCCGATGCTCCCGCTCGGCGATCTCGCTGTACACGGCATAGGGGCCTACCCCACGAATATCCGACGCCGGCTCCCCGTTCATCAGCATGTGGTAGATGTCTACGCAGAGGCGAAAATTCGGGTGGTCGACGGCCCGGACGACCTCCAGTGCCTCCCGCAGGGTGGTAATGAAGTTACACTCGGTAGTATTGAGGTTTTCCAAGGCGAGGATCATGTCGTAGCGCTCGGCTACCTCCGCAACCCGCTTGCCCATGTACACGAACTGGGCGGCAGCCTCGATCCTACTGAAGCCGTCGGGCAAGGACCGGGACCCGCAGCTTCCCCAGGTGATCAGGGTTAGCCCCGCCTCCTGCGCTCGCCGCAATACCGTGTCTACGTAGCCGATTACGGCGGCCTCGTCCACGTCCGGACCGACCACCTTCAGCTCGCCGGGAAGGAAAAGATTCGTAGCGTACAGGGGTACTTCCAGCGCCCGGATGCCCGGAAGCAGGGCCTGAAATTCCGCCTCCGAGACGTTCCGCGGGGAGAGTAGCAACTGGGTGCTCGCCGTCAGGTAGCCGTAGCCGGCCGCGGTGATGACGGCGTCGTTTTCGAGGGAATCCTGGACGATCCCGATGGCCGGTATAGTAGGTGCTTCCTGGGCCGACAGGAAGGGGGACAGCAGCAGCGCGGCGAACGTGAGGCAGGTCATTTTCATACCAATCAAGGTAGAAAAAAACCCGCTAGGGCCGGTCCGTCAATTGGTGCGGAACTCCGCGAAGTGCCACAGCACCCCCGCCGGGTCGTGCATGTGCAGCTCGCGGCCCCAATCCTCCCGCCTCACTTCCGAAAAGCGTACCCCGGGGTAGTCTTTCGGCAGGTCCAGCGCCATCAGTTCGCGGTAGCAGTTGTCGAAGTTCTCGACCTCCAATAGCAGCATGGTGTTTTCCACCCAGCTCTTTTCGTAGTAGTCCTGCAGGTAAAAACCGAGGCTACCCCGCACCTTGAAGTAGCTCATCTTGCGGTCGATGATGACCTCTTCGAACCCCAGACGGGCATAAAACCGCCGGGATTCACCGTAGTCGCGCGCGCCGATGAAGGTGCGGATAGACTTGGAAATGCATTGCATGGTTCAGTACAGTTGGCTGCCAGCGCTAACGAACGCAAATCGCCGGTCTAGTATGGCCCCGTCGATAAATGCATGCGCCTTTTCGGCATTCTTCCCTAGTTCACCGTCTCGAAGCGCTGGTGGGTGACCCGGATCGTCTCCAGCCCGGTCCCCTCGAAGTACAAGCGAACGGAAAAGCGATCCGTAAACTCGGCCGCCCCCTCTTCGAAAGTGAAGGCCCATTCCGAAAATTCCGCCATCCCGGGATCGTACGCGCGGCGGAGCGGCTTGTCTGGCAACGACAGCACGTAACCGGCGTATTCCGGCTGCTGGTAGATCAACCGCAGTTTCTCCGGCAGCACCTCCAGCGGGTCGCCCACGAAGATGGAGTTTTCCGCCGGCCACCGCCCCACCGAATCCGGCAGGGCACCCCCCGCTTCGATCGCCACGACCGCCGCTTCCCCCAGGCGGAAGACGACCCGCTCGGTGCGGCCGGTGGACGTCTCCAGGGTGAGGAAATCGTACAGCGCCAGGTCGCTCTTCAGTTCCGCCGGACGGGCCGCGGGCATCCGGCCCACCACTCCCACCCGATCGAGAGCCTTCTCCCGCCCCAGCGCCTGCAACTGGGCGTACACCTCCTCCGGGGAGCTGCCGGTCCGCAGGGTCCAGCGGCTACCCTTCCGGATTTCCGTGGTTACCGGTCCCTGGGACGGGTCGCGGAGATCGCAGCCGAAGAGGAGTAGGGGCAGCAGCAAGAGCAGGTACTTCATGGTATTGACGGGGATATGGCGCGTTAGACGGGGCCGGCGTCCGGTTCGTTGGCCGGCGTTGTTCCGGCGCTCCGGCGCCCCAATTCCAGTACCCCGTCGTCGATGCGGCCGAAGCGGGTGATCAGGGCGTCCATGGCGTAATTCTGGTACACCCGCCACGGCCGGCGCGATCCCTGCTTGGGCATTACGTCCGCCGCCCGTTTGATGTAGCCGGCGCTGAAGTCGAGAAAGGGTTCCTCCGCCACGTCGGTTTCCCGCTTCGGCACGACGGTAGCGTAGCCCTTGCGATCCAGGTAGTTCAGCAGTTTGCAGACGTAGTTGGCGGTGAGGTCGGTCTTCAGGGTCCAGGAAGCATTGGTGTAGCCGAAGGCGATGGCCACGTTCGGCAGCCCGCTGGGAAGCATCCCTTTGTATAGCATGATGTCGGCGCTGCGGACGCGCCGGCCGTTCAAGCTGATTGCCGCGCCGCCGAGCAGGTTTACTTTTAGGCCCGTGGCCAGCACGACCAGGTCGGCCGGTACTTCCTTCCCGGAGGCCAGTAGCAGCCCGCGGTTGGTAAAGCGGTCGATGGCGTCCGTCAGCACCCTAGCCTGCTTTTCCCTTAGCGCGCGGAAGAGATCGCCGTCGGGCACCAGGCAGAGCCGCTGGTCCCAGGGGTCGTAGCTCGGGCGGAAGTGTTGGTCCACATCGATCTCCGGACCGACCTGCCGGGCCACCCCCTTCCGGATGAAATCCGCGATCCGCTTCGGGAAGGCTCGCGACAGTCCATAGAGCAGCATCCCGCCGCCGAGATTGACCCAGCGCGTCAGCCGGTACGCCCACCGCTGCGGCAGCACTTTTTTCAGGCCCACGTAGAGCGCGCTGCGGTTCGGCAGCGTCATGATGTGGGTCGGTGACCGCTGCAGCATGGTCACGTGGGCGGCGCGCTCTGCGAGGGCGGGCACGAGGGTGACGGCGGTGGCCCCGCTGCCAACCACCACGACGCGTTGGTCCGTATAGTCGAGGTCATCCGGCCAGAACTGGGGATGGACGATCCGCCCGGCAAAGCTTTCCTCGCCGGGGAATTGCGGGCGGTGGGCCTCTTCGTAGCTGTAGTAGCCGGTGCAGAGGTAGAGAAAGCGGGTGCGCAACTGAATTTCCTCGCCTTCCCGGTCGATCGTCAGCGTCCATTCCGCTTTGTCGCCCTTCCAGTCCGCCGCCGTCACCCGGTGGCCGTAGCGGATCTTGTCGTCAATTCCGTGTTGCCCGGCCGTATCCCGTAGATAGTCCAGAATCTGCGCGCCGGAGCTCAGCGACTTCGGCTCCTGCCACGGCTGGAAGCGGTAGCCGAAGGTGAACATGTCGGAATCGGAGCGGATGCCCGGGTAGCGGAAGAGGTCCCAGGTGCCGCCCATGTTGTCGCGGGCTTCCAGGATGGTGAAGCTTTTCTGGGGGCACTTTTTTTGCAGCCAGTAGGCGGTGCCGATACCGGCGAGGCCGGCGCCTACGATGGTGACGTCGTGTGTTTCGGGCGGTAGTGGCATGGTTTTTTTTGCGCCGGAGCGCGGGAAGATAGCCAACTGCGACCGTTCGTTGCTTACTACCCCATTCCCATTCGGAACCGGCGCCCCCTTCCGGGTGGTAAAAGGAAAAGCCCCCCGGCAAGTACCGGGGGGCTGTAGATGAACGAGAAATAGGAACTAATCCTTGCGGAATCGGCGGGAAACCTGGCGGTTGGAGTCACCGCGGACATGCAACAGATAAAGCCCGGCCGGAAGGGTAGTCACGTCGAGGTGACTTTGCCCGCCGGTGACCGACTCTACCCGCCGAAGCAACTGCCGTCCGGTGGCATCCAGGACGCTTAGGGTGTAGCGGCCGTCCGGTAGTCCGGCCATCCACAGTTCGCTACTGGTGGGATTGGGATAAAGCGTCAGGTCGGTGAGGTAGGCAGCGGCGGTTGGTGACCGATTGCCGGCTGGGGCCGGGGCGGCGGCCTGGGCGGCGCTCACGGGCAGGAGCTCCCACTGCGCCCGGGCATCCGTCGCATCGGCGTACCCGGCGGAGTCGTCCGGAAGGTTATATAGGTTCCCCCGATCGCTAATGCGGGAGTTGAACCGGAAGCGGTTACCGCCGAGACTGACGGCCAGCCACTCCTTGTCGTCGCTGTCGTTCGGGGCAATATCGCTGCCACAGAAGAGTACGCCGTTGGGGTCGGTGTCTAGGATGCCGCGGTCCGGGAAAACGTTGTCGATGTTGTAGTAGTCGCCTTCCGTGCGCACCAGCCGCCACTGCTTATCGCTGCCCACGCTTCCGGTTCCGCAGATGACGGGGGTACCATCGGAATCGAGATAGCGACCGGTGGCCACATTCCGCAGGAGAAATACCTGACCGTCCAGGTTGCCGATGCCGGTAGCCACTACGTCTACGTCGGTCACGGCCCGGTTGGCCAGTCGATTGTCGAAGCCGCCGCCGCGGGGGGCCAGTAGCACCTGGTACTGATAGGCATTATCGGCTATTGGCACGTTGGCCGGCACGTTTACCTGTAGCAGGGTGGTACGCGTGCCAGCGGTGACGGCCTGCCGCACTTCCCGGTAGACGGTATACGGGTCGCTGTCGAGTTGGAAATAGACCACGATGTCCTGGTTGCCGGTGGCGGTATAATTCACTGTGAGGGCGTTGTCGGCATCCCGGACGGCATCGTCGCCGGCACTCACCGTATTGATGGCGGGGGTGCCCCCGCCCGGGCTTCCGTTGCAGTTGCCCGCTGGTCCGGCACCGGGATTGAGGGGCGGATACCCGTAGGAAGAGCGGTTGGGCTGCGACTGGATTGCTCCCCGTACGCCACGGTAGGCTTCCTTGGCTCCGTAGAAGCTATTGTCGAAGATCAGCGGATCGCGGCACGGCCCGAAGGAGCCGGTAGTGGACAAGGTGATCCAGCTCACTTCGTCGTGCTGCCCCCAGAGCAGTACTTCCCGACAGTTGGGCTGGGCGTAGGCCATGCGTACGAATTCGTAGTAAGCGGGTTCCTGGGAGGCTTCGGAGCGATCGCCGTTGCAGATCCGGATGTCGAGTTCCGTGATGGCGACCTCGAGCCCGGCCTGGTCCAGGTCTTCCATACTGGCCTGCACGGCGTTAATGAATCCGGTGTTGACCGCTCCCTGGGCAGTAATCATTTGGGCGGCAATGAAGTGGCTCTGAAAGCCGATGCCGTCGATCGGCGCACCGCAGTTCTTCAGCTGTTTGAAGCGGCTCCGCAGGAAGCCGTTCTTCGAGGTCTCGCTGGCATTGAAGGTTTCGATCGCGTAATCATTGTAGAACAGCCGGGCGTTGGGCTGGGCCTCGCGGGCCCACACGAACAACATGCGAAAATAATTCTCGTACGTGGCCGGCCCGTAGGTCGTGGTACCCCCGCTGCCCGCCTGCCGGTACCAGGTGCCCGTCCGCCAGCGTGCCGTACTCTCATCGGAGATTGCCTCGTTGAGAACGTCCCATTCGTCGATGGCATTACCGCAGACCTGGCCGAGCGCCAGGATGTACTTCCGTGAAAAATCAAAAACTTGCTGTGCCGTCCAGTTTGGGGCGTTGTTGTCGAGCCACGTCGGGGCCTGGCTGTACCAGATCATGGCGTGCCCCCGCTTCCGGAATCCACTGAAATTCGGATCGGTGAGGAAGCGGTCGACCTGGCCGGTGCGCAGGGTATTGCGCAGTTGGGTGACGGATAGCGCATGAATGTTGGCCGGTTGGCTGGCGGGAAGCACGGCATTCATCTTCATGGCGTTCTCCAGGGTCACTACGTTGTATTCGGCCCGCAGATTGGTAAGGGCGCGTCCGCCCTCGTAACCGCCGGGGTTATCGAGCAGGGCGTTGCTGATGATGTTGCCGATGTAAACCTGCTTTGGCCCGGCCCATTCCCGCAGCCCATTCTGCGCCAGGGATGGGGCCGTACAGGCAATGACAAGGAAAGCCGCCGTAAGGCAGTTGCGTAAATGTGTTAGCATGAAGGACTAATTGAAGGTTGCGGAGAAGCTCGATCGGCCGCTCGGCGAGTAATGAGTTAGGTGAAAAACCATCCGGACCGTGACAAACAAAACTATTGCCCCGGTAGCGAACAACAGTAAAAATACTGCCGAACAATCGATTGCGCAACAATTTATTCGGAAACCTGCTTTCCGGCAACTCCGCAGCAAATTGAGGGATCAGCACCACGGCGGCAAAACGATCAGGTGGTATCGGCTACCCAACCGCTGGACATTGGTGCGCACCGGGTTTCCTCCCCTGCTACGATAGCTGGGGAGGGAACCCGGTTGTTTGGTCCCGGGGACAAAAGAAAGAGGAACAAGATGTCCAGCAGTTTGCTCGGATCGTACGTCCCGGCAGCGACAATAGCCTCGTGAATATCGCCCAGTCTGAAAAGCGCGGCCTACTCGAAACCAATCTCCCCCAGCGCCCGATGGCTGATCTCGATCGCCTCCATCGGCGTCTCGTTAAAGGTGGCGTCCTGCTCCACGAGGTAGAATTCCATGCCCGACTGCTCCTTCGCGGCCAGGATGCGGGCGAAGTCGATACTGCCGGTACCGACGGGGGCGAAGCGGCCCTGGTCGTCGATGTCCTTAACGTGCCAGGCCTTGAAGCGGCCGGGGTAGCGCTCGAAGTATTCGACGGGGTCGGCGCCCGCCTTGGTGACCCAGTAGAGGTCCATTTGAAAGTTCAGGTCCTCCGGGTCGGAGTTTTCGATGAAGTAGTCGATGGGGACGATGCCCTCCTCGTTCTCCACGAACTCGAAATCGTGGTTGTGATAAAGTGCCTTCATGCCCTGGGCGGAAGCTTCCGCTGCAATGGCGTTGATGATGTCGGAAGCGTCGGCCACCGTACCACTCATGCCCAGTTTGCGGGTCGCGGGGTCGAATTTGAACAGTCCTTCGGGGGGAACGGGAATCACGATATACTCGAAGCCGGCGGCCTTGGCGTCGGCGATCTCCTTTTTGGCGTTCTCGCGGGTCATGCTGCTCTGGTGGCTGCTCATGGGCTTCAGGCCGACCTCGTCGAGCATGGCCTTGAAGGCGGCGGGCTCCATACCGTAGTACTTGCCGTCGCTATAGCCGGCCGCCTCGATGTACTCGTAGCCCAGGTCGGCCACCGCCTGCAGTACCGCCCGGGGGTCCTTGCCCATGGTGTCGCGGAGGGTGTAGAGGGCGATGCCGCCGAATTGGTCGGTGGCGGTTTCGCTGACCGTATTGGCGGCGACTTCAGCGTTATCGGGGGAGCTGCTCGTTCCGCAGGACGACAGCGTCAGCAGCAGGGCGATGCATAGAAAGGAGAAGTAGGAAGGTCGCATGATCGAAATTTGACTCAAGGATAATCTATCCGGAGGTACCGCGCCAAGTTTCCTGGGGATTATTGTGGAATTGGGTGGCGGGGGGGTCCCCGAGCTCCAGCTCGGGGATGTAGCACGCAAGGGTCCCCGAGCTCCAGCTCGGGGGACTACAAGCTCGTACACCCGGAGCTGGAGCTCCGGGACCCCGGGCACAACCCGACAACCGAAAACCAACACCCGACAACCCACAACCCCACAACCCCCACCGTCCGCCAGCAGTTACAGCAAGGATCAATCAAGACAACGCCCATGAAAATCACCAAATACCTCCACTCCTGCCTCCTGCTCGAGCACGAAAACGAGCGCCTGCTTTTCGACCCCGGGAGTTTCAGCTTCGCGAACGGGGAGGTTAACGCGGCGGAACTCCCCGACATCGACTACCTCGTCATCACCCACGATCACCCGGATCACCTGTACGGACCGGCCATCCGAACCATCATCGCCAGTCACCAACCGGAGATTATCGGCAACCAGGAAGTAGCCGATCGGCTGCAGCGGGACGCCATCGAGGTGACCGTCTTCGACGAAGGCAAGCGGCAATTCGGCGCCTTCCAGCTCGAGGCCCTACCGGTAGCCCACCAGCCGATCCTTTCCGAAAAGGTGCCCACGGTGACCGCCTTCCTCATCAACGGCACCATCCTCAACCCGGGTGATTCCTTCAGCGACGACCTGCTGCGGTTCAAAGGCTGTGAGCTGCTGTTCTGCCCGATCATGGCCCCTTTCCTGAAGGAGGTGGAAGCCTTCGAATTCATGAAGCGGATGGAACCGAAGGCGGTGTTCGCCGTCCACGACGGCTACGCGAAGCCCTACTTCGTGGAAGCGCGACAAAAGAATTACCGGGCCTACCTGGAGGAGCTGGGTATCGGCTTTCACGGGCTGGTGGAGATGGGGGAAAGCATTACGATTTAGCGGAGGTACGTTGCTCCCGCGCTCCGGCGCCCCGCTTATTATCCCTCAGCTGATGGTCACTTCTTCCCCGCTTTCGGCGGCGCGGTAAATGGCTTCCATGATCCTGACGTCCTGCAGGCCCTCCGCACCCGGCGTCTTCGGCTCCCGGTCTTCCAATACCGCCGCGGCCATCTCCTCGAGCATGGGTACGAATTGGTTGGGATTGGGAATCTGAATCTCTTCGATGTGGTGATTTTCCTGGCTGCGATCCGTGATCTTCAGGGACCGGATATAATAGTTGGTAGCGGGGTCCAGCGTGAGCTCGCCCTTGTCGCCCTGCACGTGGATGCGCTTGTTGTTCGTGGTCAGGTAGCTCGAGGAGCAGTTGGCGATCACCCCGGAGGGAAAGAACATCTGCCACTCGATCTCCTCCTCCACGGTCACCTCCGGCCGGCCGGAGCCCTCGTGGTACTTGGCCCGCACGGCGTAGGGCTCCTCGTTGAGCAGGTAGCGGGCCCCGTTGATGTTGTAGATGCCGATATCGTAGAGGCTACCCCCGCCGGCCACCTCCTGCTTGGCGCGCCACTGGTTCTTGGGGACGTCAAGCGGGAGCAAATGGCCGTGGTCGGCCACCAGGGTGGAGGGAGTGCCGATGCGGCCGTCACGAATCAGTTCGATCGCCTTCAGGTTGTAGGGGTCGAACTGGGCGCGGTAGCCGATCATCAGTTTTTTGCCGGCCCGGTTGCCGGCGTCGATCATGGCCTGGCAGTCCTCGGCGGTGATAGCCATTGGCTTTTCGCAGAGCACGTGCTTACCCGCCGCGAAGGCCCGTTCCACGAGGTTGCGGTGAAAAACGTTCGGCGTGATGATGTACACCACGTCGACGTCCGGATCCTCGGCGATGGCGTCGAAGGTCTCGTAATCGTACAGGTGTTCGTCGGCGATAGCATAGGTGGAAGCTACCGCGTTCCGTTTCTCTTCGTTGCCGGAAACCAGGGCCGTCAGCTTCGCATTTTTGGTACCGCTAAGATTGGGAATGATGTAGCCCGTAGCGTAACTCCCCAGGCCGACGATGGCGAAGCCGATGCGCTCCTCGGGGGGCATGCCCAGTTCCAGGCCCTGGGGACGGGGGCGCCCCACCAGCTCGGCGGGCGGGAAACCTTCTACGATCGGGCCGGTCTGTCCGAGTTTCCTAGCCGGCAACCGATTGTCCGTAGCATGCGAAAAAGTCGGTATCGCGGACAGCGCCAGCAGACCGCCACCGGCCTTTACGAACTGACGACGATCGATGGGGGTACTGCCTTTCTTGGGGGTAGAACGGGTCATAGCGTGGGTGTTTTATTCGTCGGATTGACCTTTCAACTCAGCTATCGCCCGGGAAGTTCCAGCCGCTTTCAACGCATTTCGCTAACTGTCGGCCGGCCCCTTATCAGCGGCGCGACTACGTTCTTACGGCTCCTTCGGGAACAGCATTCCCTATTCGCTTTGACGCGCCCCGGTGGAATACATGAAGTAGGGTGCTGACCGGCGCGTTCAATAATTGTCGTACTGACAATGATCCATAAAGCACTACCTTAATACGTTCAAAGTCGCATACCATGAAATCGATCCTTCCCATCCTGCTGGCCCTTATCCTGGGCTGCCAGACGTCCGCGCCGGAAACGGAGGCGCGCTCCACTACGGTGCCCGACACCGGCTACCCCATCACCCCGGTGGATATCCGCAACGTGAAGGTCACCGACGACTTCTGGCTCCCCATCATCGAACGAGTGCAGGAAAAGACCATTGAATACGCCATCGCCAAATGCGAGGAAGAGGGCCGGCTGGAGAACTTCCTCATCGCCGGCGGGGAAATGGAGGGCGAGGTCCGCGGGGAAATGCCCTTCGACGATACCGACGTGTACAAGGTGATCGAAGGAGCTTCCAATTCCCTCATCAGCGCCCCGAACCCCCAACTCGAGTCCCTGTTGGATTCCCTTATCGCCATCGTGGCTACCGGCCAGGAAGCGGATGGCTATCTCACCACCTGGCGCACCATTGATCCCGATTCGCCCCCCGCCCCCTGGGTGCCGGTGGAGGACGGGCAACGCTGGGATGGCCTCAGCCACAGCCACGAGCTTTACAATGCCGGCCACCTCTACGAAGCCGCCTATACCCACCACCTGGCTACCGGTAAGGATAATTTCCTCAACATCGCCCTCGCTAACGCCGACCTGATGGTCAGGACATTCGGCGAGGGAGACGACAAGATTCACACCGTCCCCGGCCACCAGATCATCGAAACCGGGCTCATCAAGCTCTACCGGCTCACCGGTCGCGAAGACTATTTGAACCTGGCCCGCTATTTCCTGGACCACCGCGGTGATCCGGAAACCCACGAGCTGTTCGGTTCGTACTCCCAGGATCACCTACCCGTCACCCAGCAGGACGAAGTGGTCGGCCACGCCGTCCGCGCCGTCTACATGTACGCCGCCATGACCGACATCGCCGCCATCCAGCAAGATGCCGACTACCGCCTGGCCGTCGACAAGCTGTGGAAGAATATGGTGGAAAAAAAGACCTACGTCACCGGCGGTATCGGTGCGCTGCACGAGGGCGAAGCCTTCGGCGAGAATTACGAACTCCCGAACCTGACCGCCTATAACGAAACCTGCGCCGCCATCGGCAGCGTGTACTGGAATCAGCGGCTGCACGCCCTCACCGGCGACGTCAAGTACCTGGACGTGCTGGAACGGACGCTCTACAACGGCCTGATCGCCGGACTGGCGCTCGACGGCACCCATTTCTTCTACCCCAATCCACTGGAATCCGACGGGAAGTACGAGTTCAACCAGGGCGCCTGCACCCGAAAGGACTGGTTCGACTGCAGCTGCTGCCCCACCAACCTGATCCGTTTCCTGCCGGCCGTGCCGGGACTGATCTACGCGAAATCGGGAGATACGATCTACGTCAACCTCTACGCCGGCAGCGAAGCCGACATCGATCTGGGTAGCCAGCAAGTCACCCTCCGCCAGGAAACCCGCTACCCCTGGACCGGCCAGGTCGACCTGACCGTCACCCCGGAAACCGCCGGCCCCTTCAGCCTCAAACTGCGCATCCCGGGCTGGGCGCGCAACGAGGTACTGCCCGGCGGACTCTACGACTACGCCAACGAACTGCCCGGCGAGCCGACCGTCACCCTCAACGGCGAACTACTTACCGAAGCCCCCATCGTCAACGGCTACGTTACCCTCAGCCGGGAATGGAAGGCCGGCGACCGGGTGGAGCTGGACTTCCCGCTGGAAGTGCGCCAGGTGGTCGCCAGCCAGGAAGTAGCGGAAAACCGGGGCAAAGTCTCCCTCGAGTACGGACCCATCGTCTACGCCGTGGAAAGCATCGACAACGAAGCCCGTTACGACGGGATCGAAGTGGCCCCGGGCGATACGTATTCGGTTGCCTTCCGCCCCGAGCTGCTCGGCGGCGTGAACGTGGTGGAAAACGACGGACTAATGGCCATCCCCTACTACGCCTGGTCGAACCGCGGGGTCAATAAGATGCGGGTCTGGCTGCCGGCCTCAGTCAGCCGGTAATGGCGCTGCACGTTAGTTCCCGCGCTCATTTCTCTGCCGCCAGCGCCCGCTCGTAGTCCGCCACGCAATCGCGCAGGGGTGCCCCTTCCTCGTACACGCAATCGCAAAAGGCGGCGCAGGCGACGGGGTCCGGGCTGGTCGCGCACTGGTCGTTGCAGTCGCGGTAGTGCACCCGCGGGCGGATGTTGTAGATACTGAAGGTCATCACCCCTACCAGCACGACGGTAATCCCTACCCCGGCAAAAAAGGCGAAGGGAAAGCGGTGGTCGGCTTCTACCGGTCCGGGCAGGGCACGGTCGGTTACGGATCGGCGAAAGGGCAGGATATACTTCCACTTATGGTAATCCCACCCCAGCAGATAAAGATTGGCCAACACCATGAGCGGCGAAGTCAGCAGCGAGCCCTCGAAGCGCACCGAAAACGAGAGGATGCAAATATTAAGGATAATGGGAAAGTAGATCACCGCCCCCAGCGTAGTCGTGCGGGGAATCACGAGCAACACCGCCGCCACGATCTGCATTACGCCGACGAAGGTGTAGTAATAGCCGGTCTCGTAAAAGCCCTGCAAAAAATGCCCCATCGGGTGCTTAACGGGGAGGTCTGTAAACCGCTCCCCAATCACCTTCACGTAGCCCGCCATCAGGAAACCCAGGGCCAAAGTCCAACGGCAGAAATAGGTGAAGTACCGCAGCCACCGGTTGCCATAGATCCGGTGGTGGAGCGCGTCAAGGCGATCGGAGAGCTTCATAAGCAAAGGGTAAGCTGCAAATATATCAAAGAACTTTATTTTATAAAGCTTATTGTTTCTCGCCCGGTCTTCCCGCTGATGGGACCGGTACCAAAAGCATGGCGCCGGCGCGCGGGAACAAACCAAATCCCCACCCCAAAGCGCTTCAACCGGCCAGTCCTATTCCGGCACCGGTTGTGCTGCTGGGTCTAGCGGTCTATTACTCCTTGTCCGGCCACGCCATCGCATCCGGGTCGGGACCGCTCTCCAGCCGCCGGGTCACTTCGCGGGTGGCTAGGTCGATCTCCGCGATGGTATCATCTTCGGATACGCCCACCAGCACGCTTTCGCCCCCCGGCACCAGAAACAGCGATGCGGCGGTGGACCCTACGGGCACGGTCGCTGCTACCGCCCCGGTTTGGGGGTCGATGAAGAGCACGCTACCCTCGTTCGGATCGGCGGCCAGCAGGGTGGCGCCGTCGGGGGTAAAAAGCAACCGCGCCACCGAATGCCCGGCAATGGGATACCGCTCGGCAACCCGTTCCTCCTCCGGGTCGACCAGCACCAGCCCGTCGCCACTCCGCAGGCCGACCCAGACCATTGCTTCCCCCGGAGCGAAGGCCAAACCTTCCGGCCGCTCCCCGACGGGAACGATGGTGCCACTCCAGGCCGCCGCGGCGAGGGGATCGTCGCCCTCCAGCTTCAGGATCGATACGGAGGCGTCTTCGCGGTTGGCGGTGACAATGGTGCGGCCGTCCTCGCTGATCAGCAGCATGTGGGATCCCGCCTGGCCCGTACCGTATATCCACGCGACCTCATTGGCTTCCGGGTCGTAGGCACCGATGGCCCGGGAGCCCTCCACCGTGAAGTAAAACAGCCCGTTCGCTTTGCTGTAGGCCAGTCCGTGGGGCGTATACAGCGCGCCGAGGTCGACGGTATGCCGCACGCTGCGGGCCGCCACGTCCACCAGCGAAAGGGTGTTATTCGGGGTAACGTAACCGCCGGTGTTGGCTACGAGGGCGTACTTCCCGTCGGGGGTAAGCGCCACCTCGTGGGGTTCCCGGTCTACGGTCACGGTCGCCACCACCTTCCCCGCGGCGTAGTCGATGAAACTCAGGCTACCGGGCTGGCCGGAGGTGTTTGGCACCTTATTGACCACGAGCAGGTCCGCGGTCTGAGCAGAAAGCGATGGATGGGATAGCGTGATCAGAACGAGCAGTATCGTTCCGGTGATAAGTAGGTTGGTCGCGTTGCGCAGCATGGGTGGGTGCTTGATTTCACCTACTTAACCCGGTGGGGCGGGGATGGTGCGGGGGTGGGTCGTTTTGGATTCGTAGCGCCCCACTTGTCTGGGCACGCGATGCAGTATTCGATCCGTCGGAACCGGGCCCGCTCCGTGCCGAGAAACCACGTACACTAGCTCACCCTGAAAGGGGTTCGACCCTGGAACGGAACACTATCCACGCCAAGATCCAAGGTCGAGGCCCTCCGGGCGGAGCTGCCACGCCTACCAACTCACCGTGAATGATTTTTCCCTCGGGGGCGAGCTTCCCCGTGTCGCATCTCGACTTGGAAAGTCTCGACCCTGGATTGTTCCTGGCCGCTGCAACCACTCCAAGGCCGGGTGCCCTCCGGGTTGAGATACCCCGCCCACCAACTCACCGTGGATGATATTTACCTCGGGGCCGAGCTTCCCCGTGTCGCATCTCGACTTGGAAAGTCTCGACCCTAGATTGTCCTCGGCCCGTAAATACGCCAAAGGCCGGGTACCCTCCGGGTGGAGATGCCCCGCCCACCAACTCTCCGTGGATGCTTCAACCTACATGTCCACCACATTCTCCCCATCGGCCAGCGCCACCGACCGGCCGGCCCACACGAATTCCCCGGTGATGCCCTTCGGCAAAGTGATCCGCGCCTCCCCTGTGTCCAAATCGTACGCCACCGCAATGCTCCCCGCGGGGTGCGGTATCTCCCCCGCGATTGCACGGATTTCCCCGAGGTGGGGCGTAATGCGGACCGTTTTAAAGTGGGGCGACGCACTGTCGATCCCCAGTACGGTGCGGAAGAATTCGATGTTCGGACTCGACCCCCAGGCGTGGCAGTCCGAGCGGGTATCCTCCACGTCGGAATCTTCCCCCCAGGTGGTCAGGCCCAGGTCGATGTTGCGCCGCCAGATGTCCAGCCAGTCGAGGTAATCGTCGCCGAGGCCGGCCCGCGTCAGCGCTTGATGTAAATAGTATTTAAAGTAGATCGAGGCGGGGGCCAGATCATCTTCCTGCAACAACCGCCGCCCGAGTGCCTCCAGTTCCGTTTCCGGTACAACGCCCGCCAGGATCGCCAGGGCATTCGCGTGCTGGGAATACGAATTGCGGTCCTCGTTGTCGGCAAAGAGTTGGCGGTCGGCAACCCAGTACTTGTCCCGGATGGTCGCGGATAATTGCTCCATCTTGTTCGCGTACAGTTCCGCGAAGACCGGCATGCCCAGCTCCGTCTCCAACTGACGGGCGTTCTGGTAGGCCAGCAGCAGCTGTAAGTCCAGAACCGCGGAAAAGCCCGCCTGGCTTCTCGGCGGCTCGCCCCGTCTCCACGCGTTCACCCAGTCGGAATACGCCCAGTTTGGCAGCTGCTTCAGGGAACCGTCCGCCGCCTGGAACTTCCCGAAGTAGTCCAGTACCTGGCGGGTACCGAAGAGCTTGTCCGCTACGAAGGCCCGGTCGCTGCCGTACCACATATAATCCCGCAACATACCGATGTACCAGAGGGAAAACGGAGAGATGATCTGCTTGATGTTCGTCGGGTAGCGACTCAGGGTGATGCCCTCCGGCTGCCGGCTGTAGTTTATGAGGTTCAGGGCGTTCCTGACTAGGCGGTCGTCACCGCTATTGTAGAGGGACACGAGTGCCTGAATGCGCGTATCTCCGATGTACTGCAGCTGCTCCCAGTAGGGGCAGTCCATGTAGGTGTCCATCGCGCACAGCCGGGCCGTCCGCCAGCCGATGTCCAGCATGGTATCCATTTCGGGGAGCGAGGTTTCCAGGGTGGCCGTTCGTTCGAAGGGGTAGCCCACCGCTACCGCCGAGATGTCGGCAATGGTCAGCGGATCGGCCCCGGTGGTGATCCGCAGCTCCACGTAGCGGTAGGTGCGGTACGAAAGGGGGGAGAAAAGCTGGTCCGCCGAGCCATCCGTAAACACGCTGTCCTGCCGACCGAGGATCGACTTTCCCTCCACCACGTCCCGGTCGTTCTTGGTGCGCAGGTCGGCTTCGTAGAGCGCTTCGGCGTAGACGATCACCACCCGGCCGCCCGCCCCCCCGCCCAGGTGGAAGGTGGGGAAGGCATTGGTCAGGTGGCCCTGATCCAGCAAGATCGTAGCCGTGGTGCGGGCGGGAACCGTTACCCTACCCGAGCCGGAAAGGAATCCATCGGGAACGGTCGCTCCGGCTGACCGGCGGACGGCGGCGAAGCGTTCCGGCCTCCGCTCCATTTGCGGCACCAGAGAGGCCACCAGCCGCCATGGCTCCCGGGCGTCCATGCCCACCGAATGGCGGGGTACCCCCGGCGCGATCGCCCGGGCGGCTTGCCACCCGCCGGCGTCGAAATCGGCCTGCTCCCATCCAACGACCCGCCGTGCCATATCCACCCGGTCGCCGGGGCCGGCCACGTAATAGCCGTACATCCCGATTCGGCCCGGGCCGGGACCGTAGGGGCTCACCGGCACGGGCCGGTAGCTGCTATCCTCCCGCCCTACCCAACTGGTGTCGGTATTGACTGCCCGCGTTTCCGGGGTGGCTCCCTGAAACAGGAGACCGGTCTGGTAGGTGATCTGCGCTTCTTGGCGAAAGGGGCCCGCGTTCCAAACCCGGGCGGCCAGGGTGTTGGTGCCGGCGGTCAGAAAGGGAGCCAGGTCGAGGCTATCGTAATTCCAGTGGTCGAGGTCGCTCTTGGCCGGCCCCCGGGCGACGAAGTTACCGTTCACGTAGAGTTGGTAGTCGTTGTCGGCGGAGACGTAAACGGGGAAGGACACCGGCGGCTCCTCCACGGTAAATTGTTTGCGAAAAAGGTAAACGCCGTAGGCCTCGGGATCCGTGCCGGGTACGGCGATCCACTGGGCCGGCCAGGGAGTTCGCTCTAAGCTTTCGGGCGTTTGGGCCGACAAGGGGGTGAAGCCAATCAGCAGTAAACGAAGGAACAGGATACCGTAAGGGTAGCGGATGAAAACGGGCATGGATCGACGATTAAGCTTACGACAAGATATTGCTCCCGCGCTCCGGCGCAAAGAATCTGCGGCCCCGGCTACCCCAAAGCGCTCGTTTAAACCCGCCAGGGGGGATACACCAAGCGTACTCTAGGATCCGGCACGTGGAGGGCGCGACGCTCAACGGACCCTTGTCCGCGTCCTACTTGGTCTTGTAGTAAATCCGAAATTCCGGATACGTCTGCGCCGCCTGACGCACGGCGTATTCGTTCAGACCGGAGGCCGCCGTGAACAGGTTTTTTGATCCCTTTATGCCTTCGCTGTAGACGGAATGCCGCCCGGCTTTGCCCATGGACAGATCCTCTCCCCGGAGGTTCCCCGGCTGCAAAAAGGAGTGGGCCTTCTTCACATGCCCCAGCAGCACGCGGCTCAGCAATATCTCCGAGTTTTCCTCCTTATGCACTTGGCAGTCGTAGTCGGAGCACACCGGGCACTGGGTGTAGGTCATGGCCTTCGACATCACGTCGGCGAAGTAGGCGCCTTGTCCGAGCGGCCCGTAGCGGGGTTTCTCGCCGGGTTTCGCCTTATTAGCAGAGTAGGCCGGATTGAACCCGCCCGTTTCGATCATATCCAGGATCTCGGGAGAGGAGGCGTGAAATAACCGCTTTTCCCCTACGCTGTCGTCCAAAGTCTGGTCCTTCGCCCCGGCGAATTTCACTTTATTGAGCGGGTCTGTGTCCCTGCGCTGGGTGAGGTCCGCCCGAATCGATTGATTGGCCGCCTGGTAGGCGTTCCAAAGGCGCTGGTTGGCGATGACCTCGATGCGGTCGATCTCCACCGGTCGGGACCGGGGGGGCGGCGCGCCGCCCCGTTGTTTCTCCGTCAGCCGCCGTTCCAGGGTCTTCAGCTTGGCAACTTCCTGCTCCGACAGTTTCTTCTTGGCTTTCAGGGCGGCAACCGCTTTCTCGACCACCTCCATCCGGGTGCTCTCCCCCTTACCGGAAACGTAGGGTTGGTTGGCAATGCCAGCCGATACGGATGCCTGAATCGCCGCGAACAAGGGGTCCTCCCGGGGCAGGTTCGCCTTCATCGCGTACTCCGAGATCGGGGTCCAGGCCAGGGTGGCCCAGTAATCCGGCGCCGATTTAAACTTTGCAAGCCTGGCAGTGGCTTCCTTCGCCGACAGCACCGCAGCCTTCAGCGGCGCAACGGGGAGCGCGCTAGCCGGGGGTTTCTTTTTCTTTTTTACCCGATGTTTCCTCCCTTTTTTTCGGCGCCGCCGCACCTGGCCCGCGTCGCCTTCCGGAGCGACGCTATAGGGCAGCAGGCCAGCGGTCAGGTGGGGGCCGATGTGCTCGTCGGACAGCCCGTCATCCATCGCTGCGATCTCCTGCAGGACGGCGGCTTCCGGCACCAGGGGAGCATCGCCGCCGTGGCAGAACGCGCGAAGAAAACGTTGCCCTTCGTCCATACTGCTAATGGGATTACCGTCGGGATCGGCTACCCTCCGGGCCGTTTCGGCTTCCGTTTTGGCCGCCTGCCAGATCGCGGCGAAGAGGCAGTTCCCGTTGCCCGGGATCGGAAACCGGCGAAACCGCTGACCGATAGTCGCATTAGCATAAAGCCCGTTTTGCGCCGGTTCCAGCACGTCGTAGTGGTCGCCGGAGTAATGCAAATAAATGGGCCTGCCGCCCCCGCCGTACGTCTGGACGTTATCCGTTCCGGGTGCCGACGGATCGGCGGAGAAATTCAGGACGTGGATACGGATTCCCAAACCAATGGCTAAAGCCGCGATGTCGCTTTCCCGCCCCCACATGTCGCCATTGCTGGCATCCGCCCGGTATGCCGCCACCAGCGCCGTTTGTAGGTCCGGCGCCAGTCCATCGATGGCGATTCGCTGTACGTACCCCGCAACGGATAGCGCCCGGCGGGCAACGGGCGCGGCCGTCTCGCTTGACCCCGTGCAGCTGGCACAACCACAATCCCCACAGTGGGGGCTACCTACGGGTGCAGCGAGCCCGGCTGCCGGTCGGTTGGCTCTGGCGCCCATGACGTCCGCCTCCCGTTCCAGGCCGGCATCGTCGTTAATTGCTTCCCCGCCCAGGCGGAAGGTAGGCCTCACCCGTCCCTGCTTCTGCTGTACCACGTGCCAGGCTTCGTGGGGTAGGTGTTTGGCTTGCCCGGATGCCAGGTGAATAGCGGTCCCTTGCGCGTAGGCATGGGCCTGTAAACGCGCGGGCTGCTGGGAACCGTAGTGTACCCGGACATCGTCCATCGCGTAGCCGGACAGCTTTTCCAGGCCGGCTTTCAACCCGTCCGGCAAACCGGTTTTGTTGGGCTGCCGCGACGCTCCGCCATTAGCCATGGCCTGCACGGACCGTAGTTGCTTTACCCGCGGACTACCGTCGGCGATGCCTTGCCACCTTGCTTGGGCCCTGGCTGCCGGGCGCTCATCCACGAATCGACGAACCGCTGCGCTATCCCGCTGCTGATGCGAAACACTGGAGGCCGCGGAATGTCCGGCGGATGCTTGCCGCTGATCGGCGTGTGTGTTCATAATCCTCCGTTCCGTTTTGTGTACGCCGTACAAGTCCCCCGCCTTTCCTTCAAGATAAGGCTTTTACCCGGTACAACTTGCGGATTCAAGATCGACGGGCGTACCCCTGTGGCTCGGAGACGAAGCTCCCTCAAACGTAGATCATCTTCCGGGTCATCCCCCCGTCCACCACGAAGTCCTGGCCGGTGATGAACCCCGCCCGTTCGGACAGCAGGTATTCGACCAGCGCGGCAATGTCTTGCGCCACCCCTACCCTGCCGACGGGATGCTGTTCGTGATCCGCTTCGCTCAGTTCCGCCGGCTCCCGCTCGCTTTCCTTTTGCCAGGGGGTCACGTCGATCCAGCCCGGACTGATGCTGTTTACCCGTACATCCGGCCCCAGACTCATGGCCAGCGCGTGGGTGAGCGCGAAGATGCCCCCCTTGGAGGCGGAGTAAGCTTCCGTATCCGGTTCGGACATCTTCCGGCGGGTAGAGGACAGGTTGACGATCGCCCCCCGACGGGACCGAAGGTGAGGAGCGGCGTGCTTGGTGCAGAGGAAGGCGCCGGTCAGGTTGGTATCGATGACCCGGTTCCATTCGTCCAGCGAAAGGACTTCGATCGGTTTGTTGATGGCGAAGCCGGCGTTGTTGACCAGTCCGTCGAGGCGCCCCCACCGGTCTACTACTTCTCCGATGGCTTGCTTGACGGATGCTTCCTCCGCTACGTCAGTAGCCACGAAGTGGGCTTCTCCCCGCGCCTCACAGGCGGCCAGCGCTTCGCGGCCGGCTTCCTCGTCCCGCTCCAGCAGGGCAACCCGGTGCCCGCGTTCGGCCAGGTAAATGGCGGTGGCACGACCGATGCCCTGACCGGCACCGCTGATGATGACTACGGGTTTTTCCATTTTTCTCCTTTGGGGGTTCATAACCACTCCCTGCCGTACCCGGTTCGGATGGCCGCCGCTTCGTCACCGAATCCCGAAGCGCGGCGGGCTCAAGACACCCCTTCGCGGCTATCGCCATCGGAACAAAGGGTGCGAACGGGCTGCTATGTGACCATGAAATTTGCCCAACTGTTCCTCTGCCTCCTCCTTCCCGTCCTGCTGGCCGCCCAGTACCGCCCCACCATCGTGACGGGCCGGCCGGGGCAGTCCATCGGCGGGCTAACCGTCGGACGACGAGTCTACCAAATACAGACCGGGCTAAACGTCAACTGGATCGGGGAAGGCGCGGATAAACGCACCAACCTGACCGAAACCACCGTCATCCGGGTAGGATTACTCGATCACCTGGAGCTTAGCGGCGTCATCGCGGGCGCTTCCGTAGCATCCGCAGCGAATGGCCGCACCACCCGCGAGCGGGGTATCAGCAATACCCAGCTGGGGCTACGCTACAACCTGCTACAAAATGCCGGGTGGCGACCCTCCCTGGCGGTCCAGGGGCGCGCCCTCCTCACCGCCCAGGACGAAGCCTTTCGTCGCGACCATACCGGCGCCAACTTCATCGTGAGCGCGGGCTGGAGCCTGACTTCGGCTACCGGGCTTACGCTTAACCTCCATCGCAGCTGGAGCGGCAACAACACCCGCACCACGGGTTACACCTCGGCCCTTGGCTTTTCCCTCGGCGAAAACTGGAGCTCCTTCGTCGAGATGTACGGCTCCCTGAGTGACGGGGCCACCGCCAACTTCGACGGCGGATTTGGCCGCCTGGTGGGCGACAATCTCTTGCTGGACGTCTCCGCCGGCTGGCAGGGACGGGATGGCCTAACCGACTACTTCATCGACTTCGGCCTCTCCTTCCGTATCGACGGGCGGGAAGCGGGCGACGATTTCATCCATTCCCGGATCAACGAAAACTAGCTGGCGAACGTCTGGGCGACGGACCGCGGGAGTTGGGGAAACCAACCAGGAATACGCCACCGCAACGCTTTCGCCTTTCCGAACCAGTAGCAAGGCGAAAACTACCCCTTAGCGGTTCGGCATTGGCGGCCTGCTTCGCTATTCCGTGTCGTTCAAGGAGTCGATTCCCTGCTCCCCTAGCCTTGCTAAGCTGTCCTTCATGGCCCGGATTTGCCCGGCCGGATGTCCCTGCCATAGCGTGACTTCACCGACGACCTTGAATGGTTGGGTAGCCCGGTAGGACATCGTGGGATTGCCGGGAAACCTCCGGTCCGTTACATCCGGGTCGTCTTCCAGGGGCCCCGTCGGCTCGACCAGGTAGATCCGCTCCCGCCCGGTACCGACAGCCAGCTCAGCCCCCCAGATCGCGGCATCCAGGGTAGCCGTCAGGAAGCAATACCGGGCGCTTCTTCGCTGACCAAAATTTGAATTGAAGCCAGGGGTGATGAGGTCTCCGGGCTGGAGATCGGCCTTCGTGCCGTGGAAGTAGGTTTGAGCAAAGGGGCTTGGACGCGGGTCCGCCGGGTGCATTCCGCTTTTATCTTGGTCTGTTTGCATAATCAACCGGTTAAGTCATTTCTTTCCATACATGCAAAGCGAATCGCCGGATGCAACCGAGCGGTCGCTAGCAACTTATTATTTGCTCTTGCCGGTATGGCCTTCGGTAAGCTTACGCGTCTAGCCACTACCAGTGGCCGCGGAAGAGCAGGTACGGCAGGGCATCGCGGTGCGGGGCGATACCCCTATTTCGCTGAAGGCAGGTGGGCTTTATCGGGATCCCTCCCAAAGCGGCCGTCCACGCCTTCAGCGGTACAATTTACGGCGGCAGCGGAGCGGTTCCATACCCATAGATCGGTTTCACCCGGCGGCTGCGTTCCACAGCTGTGCGAGGGGAGGTGTAGGCTGCTTTTGCCACTTGACTCGTTGAGGTCGACAAACTAAAGGCAGCAAACCCAGGAGAACCTCCAGCGGAGTGGGCAGCAAGGTCCCATGGCCACCGGAAGCGATGGGCAAGCACACTTCCCGCGCCCCGCCGCCCAAGCCCTTCCCGAACCTGCGCCGCCCCCCACCCCGTTATCCCGTAAATCCTTCATCTCCCGCTACCATGACCCAAGCTTCCGCCGCCTACGCCCTCGCCCGCCTGCCCATCGGGTTCAGTTTCTTCGGTCACGGTTTCGTGCGGATTTTTAAACTGCAGGCCTTCGCGGAGAGCATGGCCGGCGGCTTCGAGGATACGCTCTTCCCCACCGGACTCGCGCTGGGCTTCGCCTACGTACTCCCCTTCCTGGAGCTGGTGCTCGGGCTGTCGCTGATCCTCGGCGCCGCGATGCGCCGGTCGTCCGCGGCGGGCGTGGCGCTGGTGTGCATCCTCATCTTCGGATCGAGCTTCCAGGAAAACTGGTCGTCGATTGCCACCCAGATGTTCTACGGACTCTACCTGTCGCTACTCTACCTCTTCGCCGACTATAATGGGTATGCCGTCTCTCCCGGCCGCAACGCCCAGCGCATTCGCCCCGGACGGGGTGGCAACGGCAGCCACCCCATCGGAAGGGACGACAACCCCTAGCACCGCGCAGCGGTAGTGGGCACCGCACGACCCAGCGGAAGCGGCCGTCCCGATACTTTAATTCTTAATACGAAACTTCCGCGCCGCCCCAACAGTTGTATAGACAACTAATACCGGTAAGCGAATAACATTTGAGAGGCTACTTACACATTAACACAACACTTCTACTTGCCCCGTTCGGAATTTCCGGGCGGGGCTTTTTTATGGCCGGCAATTATCATTTGTTAACACTGGCAATATGGCCTGCGGAACGGCCGTTTTAGAAGTATATCATGCAGATTATTCTGTAGGTATCAGTTTCGAGAGCCACCTATTATCCGTCAGAAATACCATCTTGACACCCTGGTGCCCAAGGGCTATTGCCCTGCTCGATGCTGTTTTTCATCATCGTATTTGTGTTTGTTCATAGTGTCAATTTGATATGGCCCGGCTTCGCCCGGGCCCTTTTTATTTCCGGACACTACCAACGCTTCGGGTAAAGGCTTACCACAACTCCTTAAAGGCTTCCATCCACGCCCGGGCCATCCGGTAGCTGCCGGCCAGACTCGGATGTACGCCATCGTGGCTCCAGTGCTCGGCGGGGGCATCCTCCAGCGCCTCGTCGAACACCCGCTGAAAGGGTACCCAGGCCGCATCGAATTCGGAAGCCACTGCCCGCGCCGCTTCCCGGTAGGCCGGAAACTCGCTCTCCCACCGCTCGCTTTCCACCGCGCTGCCACCCCGTATGATAAAGGGTTCGCAAACGATGAACTTCACTTCCGGCCGGGCCTCCCGCGTCCGCTCGAGCAGCGCCCGGAAATCGTCGCGGTATACCTCGACCGTGCCGTCGTAGTTGCCGTTCAGCATGTGCCAGAAATCGTTAACGCCGATCAGGATGCTTACCACGTCCGGTTCCAGGTCAAGGGCGTCCGCCTGCCAGCGCTCGGCCAGCTGGTAGACTTTGTTGCCGCTGATGCCCTTGTTGTAGTACGTCAGATCGGTGCCCGGGTATTCTCCGACCAGCATCGCGGAAGCAAGCAGGGCGTAGCCTACTCCCATGTTACCGGAATCGTTCGGCTCGGTGCGCGCCCGGTCGCGGCCGGCGTCGGTGATGGAATCCCCCTGGAAGAGGACGGTCAGGGTGTCGGGCACGTCGGCGGGCAGCTTGGTGGGGTGGGCAAGCGCCGCACTTCCCGCCAGGGCGGCGGGCACGAGGGCGGCGTTTTTGATGAAGGCCCTTCTGTTGGACATGATCTTGATTGTCGGTTACTATTTCCGGGACATCCTCCGGCAGGATTCCAAACTTACCCATTCCACGTCGATCCACGGCGCGGACACCGGCCTGCCCCTTAGCAATCCACTTTCCCTCGCTTCCAATCCGCCAGCGCTTCCCCATCCGGAAAGGGCTTCCCCTCAGCGGCTTCCACCGGCGTGTTGGGGATGGCGTCCGAAGACAGGGTGTCGTTCCAGCTCTGCGTTTCGTAGGTTTTCGTGAGTTGGCGGATCACCACACCGTCGGCGACGTAATACCGCGTTTCGGTGTATTCACTCGTCCAGCCCATGTCCTCGGATCCGTCGGGTGGATCGGCCGGACCGAATTGCTCGTCCTGGCGCCAGGCAAAGAAGAGCGTACCGTCATCGAAGTACATCCGTTTGGTGGTGAAGGCGTGCCCGATGCCGGTAGTCGTGCGCAGCATAATGAGGTCCGCTCCGTCGAAGTAGCGCACCAGGAAAAACTCCCCGTCCTGGTTTCGGCAGTTCGTGCGCAGGGTATCGGCGCGGACCGTTCCCCCGTCGAGCAGCCGTTGGACCCGCGCGTAGCGGTCGCGGATTCGCGCGAGTGGCAGGGTGTCGGCGGCGTCGGGTACGTCCTCCCGGTCCGTCAGGGTAGCGGGTGGATCGCGCGGAGGGGGTGGGGCCCCTATTGGCGTTTTGGCACCCGGCTCCCCGCAACCGATCAGCAGGAGCAAAAGTAGGACAGCGGAAAGGGCGGCGGAAGCAGGCATACCCCTATAACCCCCCGGGAGCGCGATGTTGGCCGGTCCGGTCCGAAATTTATGGCGACGGGGCGCGGGAGAAATGCAGGCCGGCGACGGAGAGCGGTCCCGTGATTTTACCGACCTTGAGACCAAACCAAGTCGAATGCTCCGGATCCTTACCCTTTGCCTGCTTTGCAACCAGCTATCGTTTGCCCAGTCCGCCGCGGGAGCCGGCCGGGTGGTCGTCGACTCCCTCTACTCGGAGGCGCTGGAGAATGCGTACGGGGAATCCCCCACCCGGGCGGTGTCCGTTTACTTACCCCCGACTTATGACGCCGACGACACCCGCTACCCGGTAATCTATTACCTGCACGGTTTCCTGAACGACCATACCCTGACCCCCCAGATGATCGACGTCCTGGATTACGCCATCGCCTCGGGAAAGATTCCGCCCTTCATTCTGGTGGTGGCCGACAACCGCACCGCCATCGACGGCAGCTTTTACAGCAATTCCGAGCACTTCGGCAACTGGGAAACCTTCATGGCCGAAGACCTGGTGAGGTATACGGACACCCATTACCGCACCCTGGCCCGGCGCGACAGCCGCGGCGTCACCGGCCACAGCATGGGAGGGTACGGGGCACTCAAGCTGGCGATGCGCTACCCCCAGACCTTCAGCAGTGTTTACGCCCTCAGCCCCGGCGCCCTCACCGTCGTAGGCGAATACGGCCCGAACGGCCCCACCTACCAGGAACTCGCCGGCATCGAGACGATGGAGGACCTTATGCAATCCTACTTCCCCAAAGTGATCGTCGCCTTCGGTCGGGCCTGGTCCCCCAATCCGGATAAGCCCCCCTTCTACGCCGACGTCCCCTTCACCTACCGGAACGACAGCCTGGTGGTGCACCCCGAGGTACTGGAGAAGTGGTACGCCGAAATGCCGGTGCACATGATCCCCGACCACCTGACGCAGCTGCAATCGCTCCGCGGAATTGCCCTCGACTGGGGCCGCAACGCCGGCGACCGCTTCGTACGGCAGTGCGAGATGTTCAGCCAGCGACTGGAGAATGTCGGCATCGAACATCAGGCAGAGGAGTACATCGGCACCCACACCAGCGGCATCTTCACCCGCGAAGGACGGGTACCTACCGACATGCTGCCCTTTTTCGCCCATCGGCTTTCCTTCGAGTAGCCCGCTCTCCCCCGCGGAAACGGCTGGGCCGTAAAGCGCAGAATAAGCCTGAATTAAATCTATGACTGAAGCTTGTCCTGCGTACCGAAACACCCTAATTTTGCAGCGCTGAGGATAGGGATCCAGGAACTTTCTGCGGTTCGCCGCCCCCTGATCCCCTTGTTCCGTTTCCTACCCTATTATTCACACCCTACACTATGAACCTTGCCCAACGCATCAGCGCCTACCTTTTTCTGATCCTTCTGGCGATCGCCCTGTTTTTCCTCGAATCCGAGCCAAAACCCCGCCCCGCCGAGCAGTCCGTGGTGGCCAATCGCTACCCGGCAAGCACGGCTTTACCCGCGCGGTAACGCATTGTCGACGCATCAGGGTGAGCGAGCGGCAGCCGGTCCGGTCGGTCCGGCCTCCCACCCGCGCTCCGGCGCCCTATTACCCCGTAGGCTCGGTGAGCCAAAGGGCGGAGCAGTTGTTAGCCCCATACAATCCGCGACCATGTACCGACTGCTATCCCTATCCCTCCTGCTGCTCACCGCCTGCGGTACCTACCAGGCCGACACGAATTTCGACCCGGAAACCAGCCCGAACCAGTTGAGCCAACAATTCCTCGAGGGGCTGAAGGTGGGCCGGGATGTAGACGATATCGTGGACCGGCTCGCCACCTACGAACCCGGCAACCTGGCCGCCGCCCTCGACACCCGGAGCGAAAAGCTGGCCTTCTGGGTGAACGTATATAATGGTATGGTGCAGTACCTGCTCACGGAGGAACCGGCCCGGTACGACGATCGGAGTGCCTTTTTCAGTACACCCCGCTTTACGGTAGCCGGCCATGCGCTCAGCCCCAATGACATCGAGCACGGCATCATCCGCGGCGGGGAGAACCGCCTGGGCCTGGGATTCATTCCCCAACTGTTCACCGACAAGTTCAGCCGCACCTTCCGCATAAAAGGAGGAGACTCCCGCATTCACTTCGCCCTGAACTGCGGGGCGAGCGATTGTCCGCCGGTAGCGATCTACCGCCCCGAAACCTACGACGAGCAGATCGACACCCGGGTGCGTGCCTACCTCGCCGAGCACGCCACCGTCGAGGAGCGGGACGGCCAACGGGTGCTGGTTACCTCCCCCCTCTTCTCCTGGTTCCGGGGCGATTTCCGCGACCGCGGCGGCGTCGACGATTTCCTGGTGGCGTACGGAGTGCTGGAGGACGCAAACAAAAACCTAGACCGGGAGTACGAAAACTACGACTGGACGCTGGAGACGGGCATCTGGGCGGAATAGGGCAGTCGAGCACTAAAATCACTAGGACCTCGAAGCGTGCTTGCACCTTCGCGTGTCCGAATCGGAATAGCCAAACCACAACCGCAGAGGCAGCAATGGAGCAAAACGCAGCGGAAATCCGTGCTGCGCGGGCAAATAAGCCGCAGTCCGGCGCCGACTAACCGTAATATTTACACTAAGCATGCTACCTTTGAACAATGTGGCGGGCTAACCTTTATCTAGATTCCGTGCCGGATTGGCTTGGCCCCTGCGCCCCGCCGCCCGCCAATTCCACGGCAAGCGCATCCCAATAAAAAATTCACCTCTACTTATGGCAAAGATTGCAATTAACGGCTTCGGTCGCATCGGACGTATTACCCTTCGTAACCTACTCGAAAAAGGGCTGGACGTCGTCGCGATCAACGACCTTACCGACAATGCCACCCTCGCACACCTCTTCAAGTACGACAGCGTACAGGGCAACTACCCCGGGGAGGTGACCTCCGACAACGACAATATCTACATCGACGGCAAGAAGATCGATGCCCTTAGCCAGCCCGACCCGAGCAAACTCCCCTGGGGCGACCTGGACGTGGACGTAGTGCTGGAATGCACCGGTCGCTTCGTCGACCAGGAAAGCGCCGGCCTTCACCTGAAAGCCGGAGCCAAGAAAGTGCTGATCTCCGCCCCCGCGAAGGGAAAGGTGGCCACCGTCGTACTGGGCGTCAACGAAAACGTCATCGACGCCGAAACCAAGATCTACAGCAACGCCAGCTGTACCACCAACTGCCTGGCCCCGATGGTCAAGGTGCTGGACGACGCCTTCGGCGTGGAAAAAGGCTTCATCACCACCGTGCACGCCTACACCGCCGACCAGAACCTGCAGGACGGTCCCCACAAGGACCTGCGTCGCGCCCGTGCCGCCGCCCTCAACATCGTGCCAACCACTACCGGTGCCGCCAAGGCCGTCGGTCTGGTACTCCCCCACCTCGACGGTAAACTCGACGGCGGTGCCATGCGCGTACCCGTGCCCACCGGCTCGCTGACCGACCTTACCGCGATCGTCAAGCGCGACGTGACCCTGGAAGAAGTCGACGCAGCCTTCAAAAAGGCAGCGGAAAGCGGCCCCCTCAAGGGAATCCTGGCCTACGTCGACGCCCCCTACGTGAGCAGCGACATCGTCGGCAGCAAGTACAGCAGCCTTTACGACAAGGAGCAGACCATCGTATCCGGCAGCCTCGTGAAGGTGGTCGCTTGGTACGACAACGAAGCCGGCTATAGCGCCCGCCTCGCCGACCTCTGCGAACGTATTTCCAGCCTTTAATCCAACCTACCCAACCGGGGCGCACCACAACGGGGCGCCCCGGTTTTCTTTTACCGGTAATCTTCTATTCCCCATGCAGCTGAAAGACCTGAACCTTCAAGACAAAACCGTGCTCGTACGGGTGGACTTCAACGTTCCCATCGATGAAGACGGAACGGTGACCGATGCCACCCGCATCGAAAAAGCCGCCCCGACCATCAAATACTTACTCGAGAACGGTGCCGCCGTAATCCTGATGTCCCACCTCGGTCGCCCCCAGCAGGAAAAGCTGGAAGACGGCACGGTCGACAAGGAGGCCTTCACCCTGCGCCCCGTCGTCGCCACGCTGGAGGACAATATCGGCTGCCAGGTGGAATTCGTGGAAGACACCATCGGGGAAGACGCTAAAGCCGCCGTCCAGGCCCTCGAACCCGGGCAGGTGCTGCTGCTCGAAAACACCCGCTTCTACGCCGGTGAAGAAAAGGGGGATGCGGACCTGGCCAAGGCCATGGCTTCCCTGGCCGACCTCTACGTCAACGACGCCTTCGGGGCGGCCCACCGCGAACACGCCTCCACGGCTACGGTGGCCAAATTTTTCGACGCCGACAAGAAAAGTTTCGGCTTCCTGATGGGTGCCGAACTGGACGGAGCCGATAAGCTTCTCAACAACCCGACCCACCCGGTCACGGCCATCGTCGGCGGTGCCAAGGTGAGCGATAAGATTTTGCTGTTGGAGAAGCTCTTGGACTTCGCGGACAACATCATCATCGGGGGTGCCATGGCCTACACCTTCAGCCTGGCCCAGGGCGGGAAGGTCGGCCAGTCGCTCGTGGAACGGAACAAGACCGACAAGGCCCTCGACCTCCTGAAGAAGGCCGAAGCCAAGGGCACCAAGATCTACTTGCCCGTTGACACCGTGGTGGGTAAGGAATTCAGCAACGACACCGTATCCGACGTAGTCCCCGCCGGAGAGATCGGTGACGAGTGGCAGGGGCTGGACATCGGCCCGAAATCCGTAGCCATCTTTTCCGACGTGATCGCCAAGAGTAAGTCCATCCTGTGGAACGGCCCGATGGGCGTTTTCGAAATGAAAAACTTCGCCAAGGGCACCAACGCCATCGCGGAGGCCGTGGCCGATGCCACCGAAGCGAACGGAGCGTACAGCCTCATCGGGGGTGGCGATTCGGTATCGGCCATCAACCAGGCGGGCCTGGCCGACAAGGTCAGCTTCGTATCGACCGGCGGCGGTGCCATGCTCGAGTTGCTGGAAGGCAAGGAGCTTCCTGGTATTAAGGCGATTCGCGCTTAGGGGTCAGCCTTTTTGTCGCCACCGCGTTATTCAGTAATGAATCTGGAGATCGCAGTCCGTGAGCGGGACAGCAAGTCGGGTATTCCGGTAGTTTTCGACGAAACCGAGCCACACGGCCCGGGCTTTGACCCCTTCGTCATTCCCTATGCTTCGGTTCTCAGTTTCGAACGGATCCTGGAAAAAGTGACCTTACTGGCGGAGGAAGGCACCGCCGGTGTTCGCTTTCTCGCGGCGGAGGTGCTGCGGCAGGTGGAGCGAGTCCCCGCCTTTCGCCAGCCCATTCACGACCTTTCCCTGCTCGACCGCCACCAGGACTTGGTCGATCTGATTATGCTTTTCCTGATATCGCCGGAGAAGCGTGGTTCCCAACTCTACAAATTCTCCCTGCCCTTTACCATGCAACCGCTGTTCGCCAGTGAAAGCCTGAACGCCCTGATGGGGCAGCAGGACGTCTGCTATACGTTTGGCGGCGGAGCGCGGGAAGTATGGAATAAACACATGGTGACCGTGGGCTGTACCATCCTCAAGCAATGTTACGGGGTGGAACTGGATATCGACCCGACGGCCATGTTGACGGTACCGGACCCGCGTACCCGGCTCACGCGCTTTTACAAACCCATCTTCAATCACGACTACGTTGCCGTGAAGGTCGAGGGGAAGCTGCCGAAACTCCGGGACGTCCAGATTCAACGGCTGCTCAACAACATACACGATACCGAACTCTGGCAGAAATTGCTTCCGCCGGAGGTGTTCAGCTTCCACGGATTCCACCTCGCCGAGCTCCACGACGTTACGGCGGAAGAAAGCCTCAGCCGACTCAAGCACCGGCTGATCAGCCGCGATGCCGTCCTCGACGTGGAGCGGGTCAAGGAGTTGGCCAATCTGGTCCGCCTGCATTTCCAACTCCCGCACCTGCAACTCGGCCTCACTGCGGTGGACTACCCCCAGGAGCGGGCCGTCGACCACGAGTACCGCATCCGGTATAACTTGTTGGCCGACGAGGTCGCCACCCTGACCGACCCGGCCTACGCGGGCAGTATTTACGAACGGGTATTTAAGTCCGGGGAAATGCTCGTCGTCCAGGACCTGCGCGACCTCTCCGCCCCCACCCTGCTCGAAGAACGCCTCATCGACCTCGGCTACCGCAGTCTCCTCCTGGCTCCCCTGTTAAGTCAGGGAAAACACGTGATCGGCATCGTGGAGTTAGCCAGCCCGGAGCCGAACGTGCTCAATGCCTTCATGGAATCCAAATTCGAGGAAATCCGGGGGCTATTCCGGACGGCCGTGGAGCGTAGCCGGGAGTACATCAACAACCGGATCGAGGTCATCCTGCGGGAGCAATACACCAGTCTGCATCCTACCGTGGAATGGCGGTTTACCGAGGCGGCCTTCAATATTCTTAAGCGGCAGGAAGAAGGGCTGCCACCCGTAGCCGAGGAGATCCGCTTTAAAAAGGTCTATCCTTTATACGGACAGTTGGATATCGTGGGCAGCAGCAACCTGCGCAACGCCGCCATTTACCAGGATCTGATCGACAACCTCCGGGCGGGGCGCTTCGTACTGGTTCGTGCGCTCGACCTGGTCGAGTTTCCGATTATCAACCAGGTGATTTTGACGATGGACGTTCACCTGCGCACCAGCCTCGCGGAATTCGATAACAGCCACGAGGTCAAAATGGGCGACTTCATTCACCGCCAGCTTACTCCGTTGGTCGAGCAGCTCGGACAATCGTTTCCCGAATTACGCGAACTCGTGGCCGACTACCTCAGCCACCTCGATGCCGATCTGCGGCTCTTCTACCGGGTACGCCGAGACTACGAATCGAGCGTCAACAGCCTCAACCGGATGATCGGTGATTTTCTCTCCGAACGGGATCAGGCGGCCCAGAAGGTCCTCCCGCACTACTTCGAAAAGTACAAAACGGATGGGGTGGAGTACGAGATGTACGTGGGGCAGAGCCTCCTCAAACAACACCGCTTCACCGACCTGCACCTGCGCAACCTGCGGCTTTCCCAGCTGGTGGACATGTGCCAGCTAACGCGGAAAGCAGCCGAGCTGACCCCGCAGCTGCCGATGCCGTTGCGAACGGCACAATTGATCTTCGCCTATACGTCTACACTGAACATCCGCTTCCGGATGGACGAGAAGCGTTTCGACGTGGACGGAGACTACAACGTGCGGTACGAAATCCTGAAGAAGCGGATCGATAAGGCCACTATTCACCAGGGCGCGGAACGCCTGACCCAGCCGGGTATGGTGAGTATCGTATACATGCAAGACAAGGACCTAGAGGAATACGAAGACTACCTTCATTACCTGCACCAGGCCGGCTATATCGACGGTGACGTGGAGCACTTGTCCCTCGATCCGCTCCAGTCGGTGAGCGGCCTAAACGCCCTAAGGTTCCGGGTAAAAGTCTGAAACTTTGCCCTCCCGTAGGTAGTTAAGTAGATCAATTGCCCCGTAACCGTCCACGGGGCTAAAAATCAATCGTTTGAGCGAAATCGTAATGTCAATCAACGGGGTAGATCCCGTTTCCTTGCTCGGGGAAAACAACAATAAGCTGAACCTGATTCGGTCGGCTTATCCCGAGGCAACCGTCACCCAGAGGGGGACGAACATCAAGATTAAGGCCGAAAAACCGGAAGCCCAAAAGATCAAGCATCATCTGGAACTGATGATGCGGCTGTTGTTGGATAACCGCGAACTCAGCACCCACACCGTGGAGGACCTGCTGGCGGGGGAGAACCCCTTTCAGACCCGCTTGGGTACCGGCAGTGCGAACAAGACCATCGTGTTCGGTCGGAACGGTAAGCCCATCAAGGCCCGTACGCCGAATCAGTTCGTGATGATCGAGGCCGCCGAGGCCAACGATATCGTGTTTGCCGTCGGGCCCGCCGGTACCGGCAAAACCTATACGGCCGTCGCCCTGGCTATCCGCGCCCTGAAGAATAAGCTGGTCAAAAAGATCATCCTTACCCGGCCGGCGGTGGAAGCGGGAGAAAGCCTCGGCTTCTTACCCGGTGACCTGCAAGACAAGATCGATCCCTATTTGCGCCCGCTCTACGACGCCCTCGACGATATGCTCCCCCGGGAGCGGCTGGACAAGTTTCGGGAAGACGGCACAATAGAAATCGCGCCCCTCGCGTATATGCGGGGCCGGACGCTGGACAACTGCTTCGTGATTATGGACGAGGCCCAAAATACCACCACCTCGCAGATCAAAATGTTTCTGACGCGGTTGGGGCCCTCCGCCAAGTGCATCGTGACCGGTGACCTGAGCCAGGTGGATTTACCCCGTAATCAGGTATCCGGCCTAAGGCGGGCGATAAATATCCTCGCTCCGATTAAGGGAATCGCCATCATACGCCTTACCGCCGAGGATGTCGTGCGCCACCGGCTCGTGAAGGCGATCATCAAAGCTTACGACGCCGACGACGAAGCGGAGGGGCGCGGACGCTTCGGTCCACCACCGGAAAGCACCTTCGAGCGATTGGGTGCGCCAGGAAGAAGCCGGCGGGACGAGGAAATCACGGAAAATCCCGGAGATTAAGACAATTTATTGTATTTATTATATTCCGTATAACAAGAAAGCCAGTGCCGCAAGACACTGGCTTTCTTTGTTTTACGAAATTTTGCGCGATTTAATGTTCGAATTTCGACCTATTTCCCGGTCGAAAAGTGCTGCAATTCCGGCTCACCCCACCCCGCATCTTTGGATCACAATCAGCGGAAACGCAGGATACAATATCTCATGAAAACACTAAACCGATTCTCCTCATCCGGCCGACCCAGGCCACAACCCACAAGAATCATGGTAGAAGATATTATCCTCTAATCGCGCCGGTTTTCGAATTTTCTTTCACCATCACCCGAAGCGGGGTGATTTTCTCAAGTCTCTTTCTCAAACAAACTTTCATCATGGTATTCATCAACGAACTTCTCTCTCCCGAAATTATCGAAACCGCACAAGCTGCCGTAGATTTTTTCAATACGCTTGCCGGTAACATCGTCGTAGAAGACATCGTAACCTACGCCAGCAACAACATCGTGGTCGAGGACATCGTGACCCGCGGTGCCGAATTCGCCAGCAACAACATCGTGGTCGAGGACATCGTGACCCGTGGCACCGAGCTCGCCAGCAACAACATCGTGGTCGAAGACATCGTAACCCGCGGCGCCGAACTCGCCAGCAACAACATCGTGGTCGAAGATATCGTGACCCGTGGCGCCGAACTCGCCAGCAACAACATCGTGGTCGAGGACATCGTGACCCGTGGCACCGAGCTCGCCAGCAACAACATCGTGGTCGAAGACATCGTGACCCGCGCCTAATCTTCTCCCAACTTCCCACTCACGCCTCGCATTTTTCTCCCTCTTAAGACCTATCTCATGGAATTCTTTGCAAACCTCTTTACTCCCGAAACCCTCGAAGCCGCCCGCACCGCCATTGAAAGCCTGGGCGACCTCACCCCCAGCATCGTCGTCGAAGACATCGTGACCTACGCCAACATCGTCGTCGAGGATATCGTAACCTACGCCAGCAACAACATCGTCGTCGAGGACATCGTGACCCGCAGCGCCGAGTTAGCCAGCAACAATATCGTGGTCGAGGATATCGTGACCCGCAGCGCCGAGTTAGCCAGCAACAATATCGTCGTCGAGGACATCGTAACCCGCAGCGCCGAGTTAGCCAGCAATAACATCGTCGTCGAGGACATCGTGACCCGCGCCTGATCTTCCCCCAACTTCCCACTCACGCCTCGCATTTTTCTCTCGCTTAAGACCTATCTCATGGAATTCTTTGTAAACCTCTTTACTCCCGAAACCCTCGAAGCCGCCCGCACCGCCTTTGAAAGCCTGGGCGATCTCACCCCCAGCATCGTGGTCGAGGACATCGTAACCTACGCCAACATCGTCGTAGAAGATATCGTAACCTACGCCAGCAACAACATCGTGGTCGAGGACATCGTAACCCGCAGCGCCGAGTTAGCCAGCAACAACATCGTGGTCGAAG
Organism: Neolewinella xylanilytica; assembly: GCF_002934605.1. Taxonomy (GTDB): domain Bacteria; phylum Bacteroidota; class Bacteroidia; order Chitinophagales; family Saprospiraceae; genus Neolewinella; species Neolewinella xylanilytica. Next base: position 1,227,542 of record NZ_PTJC01000005.1, on the reverse strand, counting down.
ACATCGTAACCCGCAGCGCCGAGTTAGCCAGCAACAACATCGTGGTCGAAGACATCGTAACCCGGGGCACCGAACTGGCCAGTAACAACATCGTGGTCGAAGACATCGTAACCCGGGGCACCGAACTGGCCAGTAACAACATCGTTGTCGAAGACATCGTAACCCGGGGCACCGAACTGGCCAGTAACAACATCGTTGTCGAAGACATTGTAACCCGGGGCACCGAACTAGCCAGTGCGAACATCGTTGTCGAAGATATCGTTACCCGCGCTTAGGCAGAATCTATCTATATCCTTCATCGTACACCTTTCCCTACGGGGATACAACCCAATCCAGCCATGGTAGAAGATATCATCCTGTAGCCCCCCTGTTACTTACCTGTCTTAGCTTCCTTCCAGTTATTTGGCTGGCATCCGCATGCGCCTACGGTCGGGAGCTTTATCATCCAGGTTCTGCAACACGATCTCCCATAGTGTTTCGTACCGGATCATTTCGGTACTGTTGGCCCTACCGAGTTTCTTCGCTTCCGGGCTGACCATTTTCTGATACGTTTTACTTGACTTCCGCATCGTTGCCGCCCGGTGAAATTCACATTTGTTGGCGGTAAGCAGCAGCTTAAAGAAGCAGTTGTTCCGTAAGTTTTCGTTATTCATCAAGTAGCGGCTACCGTAGCGGCTAAGGGCATCGGTCCGATCCATCACCTTTCCGTATTGCTGCTGAATAATGAAGTAAATGACCTGCAGGATCAGGATCTGAATATTCATTCCCTGCTTGTCTTTCGAATAGGACGGTACGTTATTGACAAATTTGGATAGCTTGAAGTCCGGTAGCGTTCCCTGCATTTTGGCGGGATCGATCATTCCGGACAAAATCAGGATATTAATATACGCCTCCAGGATAAACCAGTACTCCACGTGCTGCTGCTTCAGCAACCGCTTTAGGGCGGCGCGATCCACCTGAGCCAGTTGCTCGTAAGCGTAATCGTAATGCCCGGTTTGCAGCCCCAGCGTTATGGCGTATTCCGAAAGCTTCAGGTCGTTGATCGAGTTCTCCGCGATCATGGCCTTCGCCCGCTTCACCTGCAAATATCCCTCCTTAAAGTCCTTTAGCTTGACCGAGCATTCCACGCGCGTTAGCGCCATGAGGGACAACGACTGATTCCCGGCCCCCTTGCAGTTGCGCAGCACGATCTCCGCCTCGTTCGCCGTATGGATCGCTTCGAGGTAGTTCCCCAACAGGGTTAGGCTGTGCACCTTCATCATATAAAACATCGCCTGCATGGCGGACACCTTGGGATACTTTTTCACCTCGGGTTCGCATTCGGCTACGAACTCGGACACGGTGGATCCAATCTCGTTGGGTAGCAGTTTATGCGTGTAAATCATTCTCCGCATCTCCCGGTACCGACTGGTCACTTTATTCAGCACCCACTCCGCGCGAGCGTAATAGTCCGCCAGTTCCTGATACTTCGAAAAGCGCTTGTCGTCAAATCCAACCCCCAAATACAGACTTGCCAGGATGGAAGTCAGCCGGCTGTTGATGGGAAGGATCTCGTAGTCCTGTACCCTTCGCAGGGTGAGATGCGCCAGGTACTTGACGCTTTGCCACGCCCGGCGGGTGAGCAACAGGCTGATGAGATTAAGCTGCTGGTAGCCGTTGACCTGGGCCTCGTCGTAGGTACGGTAGTTTGCCGAATAGACGTCATCGTCCATTATGGCGGTAGTGATCAAATCCCGCAAGCGGCCCTTCAGCGCGCGATAAGCCGCATGGCTGCTGGTAGCTCCGACGCCGTAAAGCCGCTCCACGATATCGTCTTCTTCCAGATTTCCCTTCTTGATCAGGGCGTGTAGCTCGGCAATCATGGATTGCTTTCCCTTCGCCTGGCTGATTTTGAGCAGCTTGGCTACTTTTTTTCCAGAGGCGATCTCTAAAAGTTCCTGGATATCCTCCATTATGATGTTACGGAATGAGGCCGAAGTGAGCGATTACGAGCGATACAAAAAACTAATTATCAGCCAGTTATAAAAAATAAGCGAGAAGGTAGCGCTCGATAACGTGCTGCAAAATAGCTGAAAACGCTTACTTTTCGGTACCTCCGCGCTCTATATTTGTATCATCAACAACGGAAAAACACCTAAAACTACTTTTCCTAAGATCTAATCTTGAGTTTTATGAAATTGTGTTTGTTCATAGTGTCTCTTTAGTTATAATTCGCAACCCTTGAATGTGGGGTTTTCATCAAAGGAGTGGTTGACATAACTAGCCTCGTGTCAGCTTACCGGTTTTAGCGAAATTATAACGACAGCGCCAACCGCTCTTCGGTTGGCGCTTTTTTTGTGCTACGACGGCACTAAAGTTAGGGGATAACCGAGGAACTTTCCAAAACTTGGCTTTCCCGCGCTAACGAAACATGCCCAGGCAGTCGTTGTACCGGTCCGCGTGCCGCCGCCGCTGCAGCTCCTGGCTGTCGCCGAAATCGATCGTAAAGCTGACTTCAAAGGTCGCTCCCAGGCCACCGGGTACGCTCCGCAGCGCCGAAATGACGCTATCGTAGCTCAGACCGATCCGTAGTATATCCTCCCGGAAGGTGACGGCGGCGATGAATCCGTCCGCGTTTCCGAAAGCGTGACGGTACCACCCCCCCAATGAAAAGGCTCCGTAGCCGAAGTAGGCTCCCATGTTCAGTTGTTGGAAATTGGCCTGACTGGTGAAGAGTACGTTGGGGGTAACGTAGGCGGGCCGGCGCGGATTACTGTAGCGCTTGAGGTCGAACTGAGCCCCCGTATGGAGGCTAAACCGCTGGGGCCTCCCGGCATAGAGGTTATCGTCCAGGGCAAGGAGCCCCTCGTCCGGTCGGTTAAGGTGCTCGATGCTCAGTCCGCCGTACACGTTCTTCCCGTAAATCAGAATTCCGGTACCGAGATCGACGGAGGTTCTGGAGGCAGCCTCCAATTGCTCTTCGGAAACCCCGCCGGGACCGTCGGTCGGATCGATGATGTCGCCAAAGACCAAGCCGTTATAGTCGATCCGGCTGTCGAGAATACCGCCGCTCAGTCCGATTCTGGCGTGAAAGTCCTGGTTGATGCGTACGTCGTAAGCATAGACGAAGGCTAGCTGACTGGTTTTGTACAGTCCCTCGAGTTGGCTGTCGGTCAGCAGCCGGATACCGAAATTGGAGGGAGAGTTCGCCACGGGTTGTTCGTAGCTTGCGGCGAAGGTGCGGTAGGCACTGGGGTAGCTCGTGTGTTGGCTGCGATAGTTCAACGTGATCCGCGGCGCGGCGCTAACCCCGGTAAAGGCCGGATTTAGCTGAAGCGGGGAAGCATAGAACTGCGAAAAAACCGCGTCCTGGGCCTGGACCGCCTCCAGACCGCACAATAGGGCAAACAGTAAAAAATAAAGATTGCGCATGCCTAAAGCTACTCCCTGGGTAAGCGGTTTCCAAATTGCGCTGCCCAGCCGTCGCCCCTACGACAGCTGGCCTGCCCCCGCCGGCAATCTGCCGGCCCGGGACAACGTTTCCCGCCTGACGGCGTATCTTATTTTCGCACCTCATCGACCGTATATGCCCAAGTTTCTTCTGCCCCTTTTCTGCCTACTCATCTCCACGGGGCTCGGTGCGCAGCTCGCTGTTTCTCAGGTGCTTAATTGGGAAGAGCCGACGGTCGTGGAATGGGAGGGTAACCGCCGCGTGGTGCTTTCGTACACCTTGGGCGGGGACGCGGGAGCATTGCATACCGGCAAACTTCCTCCCTTTCTCCATACCCTGAAACCCGGCGACGGACGTGCTTACCGCGTCGAAATTGCCGGTCTGGAGAGTGAAGCCTTTCTTCCCCCGTCCGGATTCGAGCCGCCCGAGGAAACCGCCTTCTCGTTTAGTTACGCCGCGTCGCTCCAGCCCGAAGGGTGGCTGGGAAAGATCAGCGGACCATCGGTCATCAACTCCCCTACCGGGCTGCAGCGCCTCACTTCGGTCGATCTCCGCCTGGTCCCGGAAGCTGGCAAGCCGAACCCGAAATCGCTGAATTCCTTCGCTACCGAATCCGTACTGCGCCAGGGGGATATTTACCGAATCGCGGTTACCACGAGCGGCATCCACCGCTTATCCCGCTCCTTCCTCACGGATGCGCTAAAGGTGACGGGGCTGGAGGGCATCGACCCCCGCGACATCAAACTATACGGCCAGCGGGGGGGCATGCTCCCCGAAGTTACGAACCTCACCCCCCCCGACGACCTGCCCGAACTGGCGATCTACATCGAAGGAGAGTCCGACGGTCGCTTCGACGGCGGTGATTTTATCCTCTTCTACGCCGAAGGACCCGACCGGCAAACCTACGATGCGGTTGCCGATCGCTTCGGGCTGGAAAAGAATATCTACGCCACCGAAAACTATTACTACCTGCAGCTCAACGTGCCCGGCCGCGGGCGCCGCGTAAGCCCCCTGCCGGCAAGCTCCGGCGGAACGGTCACCGATGCCTTCGACGATGTCCGCCATTACGAAGAGGATGCCTACAATATCCTGCACGAACTGGACGGGAACAGCCACGGCTCCGGACAAAGCTGGTGGGGCGAACACTTCGAAGCCAACCGCGAAAAAGCCTATCCCACCTTCGTATTTCCGGACTTGGTGACCACCGAACCGGTGGGCGTGCGGGCGAATATGGCCGTGCGGGCCGAAACATCCAGCCGCTATATCGTGGAAGTGAACGGGACCGAAGTGGTGAGCTCCCTCGCCTCCGCCGTCACCTACGGGGCGCAGGAGCAGAGCCCCGCCGCCCGATCGACCGGCCTGTCGGGCTCGATTACGGCCACTACGGATCGCCTGGACGTGACCGTTGTTTATCCCCGGCCCGGCGGTGCCGCCCGCAGTGAGGCCTGGCTCGATTACGTTCAGCTTCGCGCCCGACGGCGCCTCAGTTTCGGGTCGCTTACGCAGTTCCCGTTTCGCGACACCCGTACGGCCGCCGCCACGGCTGTGACCTTCCAATTCCTGAACCCGCCAGCCGATACCCGGGTCTGGCGGGTAGACGGCGCGGAAGCCCTGGAAGCCAACCTCTCGGGTAGCCGGTTCACCGCCCCCGCCGGTACGTCGTATGAATACGTGGCGTTCCGTTCTACCGCCGGACTGGAACCCCGCGCCGTGGGCAAGGTAGCCAATCAGAACCTCCATGGGATCGACCGGGCGGATATGATCATCGTAACCCACCCGGAGTTCCTTAGTCAGGCCGAAAACCTGGCGGAACACCGCCGCAGCCACAATGGCTACAACGTGCGCCTGGTCACCACCCAGCAGATTTACCATGAGTTCAGCAGCGGCCGCGACGACCCGGCGGCCATCCGCAACTTCGTCCGGATGGTTTACGAACGTGACCCCGCCCTGAAGTACCTCCTCCTTTTCGGCGATGGCAGCTTCGACCACCGGAATATCTACAAGTTAGGGACGAATTTCATCCCCGTTTTCCAACACGAGGGAAGCTTCACGGAAGTAAGCAGTTTCCCCGCGGACGATTTCTACGGCATCATGACCGATGCCTACGGCAACGAGCCCCTGGCCCCGGACCTGAGTATCGCCGTCGGTCGGCTGCCCGTTAAATCGGCCGACGAAGCCGGTCCGCTGGTGGATAAGCTGATTCGCTACGATACCGATCCGTCCACCCTCGGCGACTGGCGTACGCGCATGGTGTTCGTGGGAGACGACGAAGACCGCGGCCGCCATACGATTGACGTCAATCGCGTAGCTAACGCCGTGGAAAGTCGCAAACCGGACCTCAATTTCGACAAGCTTTACTTCGATCTGTACCCCCAACAAAGTATTTCGGCCGGTGAGCGCTATCCCGCCATTACCGAAGGACTCGACCGGGCTATCTTCCGCGGCGCCATGGCCGTCACCTACCTGGGGCACGGCGGCCCGAGAGGGTGGGCCCAGGAACGCGTACTGACGATCCCCCAGATCCGAAACTGGACACGCCCCGAAAACGCGCCGGACCCCATCCAGCCCCCGGTCTTTATTACCGCCACCTGCACGTTTAGCAATTACGACGACGCCTCCTTCGTGAGTGCGGGAGAGGAAGCCCTGCTAACCCCGAATGGCGGTGTAATCGCCCTCATGACCACCACGCGGCCGGTATTCGCCACCCGCAACTACCAGCTGACCAACAATACGGTGCAGGCCATGCTCGACCGGACGAACGGGGAATGGCCGAGCCTCGGGGATATCATCCGGATCGCCAAAAACGAAACAACCCCGGTCGACGACGCCAACTTTCTAAAGAGCGACACGGAGAACGCCCGGAAGTATACCCTGCTCGGCGACCCGGCCACCGTGCTCGCCCTGCCGCGTCACAGCGTTCGGACCACCATGATCGACACCCTACCGGCAGACATGGCCCGCACCGATACCGTCCGCGCGCTACAAAAAGTTCGCATCAGCGGGGAAGTGATCACCCTTGACAGCGTACTCCTTTCGAACTTCAACGGGGAGGTATTTCCCACCATTTACGATAAGGCGCAGACCATCTCCACCCTGCAGCAGAACAGCGACAGCCCCCTGTTGGAAATCGAAGTGCAACGAAACATCGTCTTCCGGGGGCGGGCTACCGTTACCAACGGTAAGTTTTCCTTCGAATTCGTGGTGCCGAACGATATCGACTATTCCTTCGGGCCGGCCAAGGTCAGCTATTACGCCGCCGATAAGGGTCAGCGGATCGACGCCGCCGGTTTTTACGACCGCCTCATCATCGGGGGAACGGGAGACGACACCGCGGCCAACGACGAGGGCCCCGCGATCGAGGTGTATCTCGACAACACCGATTTCGTAGCCGGAGGAGAGGTATCCGAGGATCCGGTCCTACTGCTGCACCTTACCGACGACCTCGGAATCAACGTTACCGGCAACAGCATCGGTCACGACCTGGAAGCCGTCCTCGACGAGGATTCCCGTAACCCGATCGTCCTCAACGACTATTACGAAGCCGACATCGACAATTACCGCAGCGGGAAAGTCCGCTACCCCCTCTTCGACCTCGAACCCGGCCTGCATACCGTTACGGTACGCGCCTGGGACGTAGCGAACAACAGCACGGTAGAGACCACGGAATTCATCGTTGCCTCGGATATGGGGGATGCCCTGACCCACGTCCTGAATTATCCTAATCCGTTCACCACCTCCACCTGCTTTCAGTTCGACCACACCCTCATCGGCCAGGAAGTGAACGCGCTGATCCAGATCTATACGGTGAGTGGCCGACTGGTCAAGTCCCTGGAGGCCGATTTCGCGATCAGCGACGGTTCCATCCGCCAGGACGACTGCATCGAGTGGGACGGCCTGGACGACTACGGCGACCAGCTTGCCCGCGGGGTATATCTCTACCAGGTCCGGCTGCAGGGCGATGGATCGAACGTCGTCAACGGCGATTTGGAGAAGCTGGTAATCCTTCGGTAACGTCTTTGCCGCGTTGATAATCCAGCCGGACTTCTCCCTACTGACCGATAGTAGCCGGAAACGGACGATGGTGGAAGCGCGGAGCTGCGGTTCCTTCGCTCCTCCTTCGCTGATGGATATAATATCAAGCGAGAAGGGATCTTCGGGGGCATGCACGAGGGCCGCTGCCGCAAACGGCTAAGCTCGTACTCATTCGGTTGTATACACTACGTATTCGCAGCAACCCGGTCCGGAAGAGGTGTCGAAGGGTAAAGGCGGACTACTTGCGTAAATGCAAGCGGCCCCGAACGGAAGGACATTCCGATCGGGGCCGCTGGGTCAAGCGAGCAAGCGTGCGCGCCTAGTTATATCCGGGATTTTGTCCGAGTACCTCCAACGTCTGCAGGTCGATCTGCCCCTGGGGAATGGGGTAGTACAGGTCCTGGGGGGAAGTAAATTGGGCTCCGCCGAACTGAACCGGCAGATACTGCCGCTCGTAATCGATGTAGCCGGGGATGAAGCTTTCCAGGCGGCCCCAACGACGAAGATCGAAGAAGCGGTGACCCTCGCCGGAGAGCTCAAGCTTCCGCTCGAACTGCAGAATCTTGCGGGCATTGTCCTGGCTGCCTAGATCATCGTACAGCGAAATTTGGTAGTTTGCCGGAGAGCCGGGCAGTACGGAGTTGGCGGCTCGTTGGCGGATCATGTTGATCAGTTCGAGTGCACGACTCAGATTACCCATTTCGATTTCCGCCTCGGCCAGCATCAGTAAGACGTCGGCGTACCGGATGATTACGTAATTCACGGCAGGATAGCCCCGGGTCCAGCTCGTTCCGTCCGAGAACGTGTTTTCTTGAGACTGGTAGTAAATGAATTTCTTCGGGGCGTATGGTCCGCCGTGGGGTTGGTCACGGATCCAGGGCCGGCCGGGAAAGAGGCCCCAATCCAGGTAGGGAACACCGCGGCGACCAACGGAATGGTCGAGACGCGGATCTACCGGCTTCGGGTCAACCGTGAAGGGATCCTCGGCGGTCAGGCCGAAATCATTGGCGATCGCGTTGGCATCCGACCGGTACGCCTGGTCGAAGAGCGGCTTTCCCCCCTCGGTGCGGAAGGAGTTCACCAAATCGAAACTCGGCTGAAAAAAGCCACAGCAACCGCCGGGGCCGCTGGCTCCGGTGTTGTGGGGGAAATTCAGCACGAAGTCCGGGTTGGCGTTATTCACCGTACCGGTATTAGCGGCCGCCTGAATGGCAAAGATGGACTCACTATTGTTGTCGAAGGCGGCGTTGAAGAGATCCCCGTAATTTGCTACCAGTGCTACGGCTTGGTTATTTGCCGTTCTTCCGTTCGCCACTACCCAGTCGAACATTTCCTTGGCTCGCGCCCAATTCTCCTGGTACAAATACGTTTTTCCGAGCAGGGCGGCAGCGGCGGTTTTGTTAGCCCGTCCGGCCTGATCCTGAATAGTGGGCAAGTTTTCGTAGGCAAACTGGAAGTCCGCCTCGATTTCCGACCAAAGTTCGCTGGAAGGCACCAGAACCGCTTCTTCCGGGATCAGATCCTCGGAGATAAATGGCGCTTTGTTGTAGGAAATCTTGAGTTGGAAATAGTACAATGCCCGTAGGAACCGACCTTCGGCGAGTGCTGCGGTACGGAATTCTTCACTAACGTTAACGTCGGTGGAATTCTTGGCGATTGCAATGGCCGCGTTCGAACGCGCTACGCCTTCAAATAATCCGTTCCAACGGTCGGCAGGAATCCGGGAGGTCGGCGTAAGCTGATACCGAACCAGTTCGTTGATATCCGTAAAGTCACCGGTTTCCGTCCCCTTGTTGGCATCGCCACCCTGGATGGAGCCGTTCGCCCAGTTCGAGGCGCCGGCGAAGTAATTACCGCGGCCGCCCAACTGAGAATAAGCGCCGACCAGTAGACCGTCGATACCGGCCCGGCTACTGAGGACCGACTCGTTGAGCGATCCGGTGGGGGCAACTTCCAGGAAGTCATCCGAGCAGCTATGGAAGACCATACCCAGCGCCGCGAAGGTTACTAAAATATATGTGAGACGTTTTCTAGTCTGCATGATAGTTAATGTTAGAAGGTGATCGTATCCCGTCCGCATCGCCCGGACAGGGTCCGGGCGATGCGGGCAAGAAACATATTAGAATCCGACGGTTAGCGCCAGGTTGTAGCCCCGGGTTACGGGGTAGTTACCCAGGTCTACCCCGAAAAGGGTGTCAGCGGCACCGCCAACGGCCGGATCCAGGCCGTCATAACCACTGATGGTGAAGAGGTTGTTGGCGGAAATAGCTACCCGTAGGGTGCTTACGAAGCCGCGGAACGAATCATCCGGGAAAGAGTACCCCAGCGAGATATTCTGCAGGCGCAGGTAATCAGCGCTTTCCACGTAGTAGCTGCTGGATTCGGTCGAGGTACTGAAGTTGGAGATGTTTTCGTAGATCGGCACGTTGGTACTGGGGTTCTGGGGAGTCCAGCTATCCAGTACGCGGGTAGATACCGCCGCACCTACGAAGGTGCCGTAGAAGTCGGTAAACCACTTCCCGTAGTTGTACACTTCACCACCGAGGGAGGTGTAGAAGAAAGTAGTCAGATCGAACCCTTTGTAATCGAAGCGTAAGTTGACACCGCCGGTGAAATCGGGTACGGCGCTACCGAGGAAGGTGCGGTCGGCTTCCGTGATCTGTCCGTCGGGAATACCCGTGAGTTCGCCATTTTCATCGCGGCTGTTGTTGTCCTCGAAGCGGAAACGGCCGGGAGCGGCACCTTCCTGGTCGGGAGCGTTCTGTACTTCCAGGTCACTCTGGAATAGCCCGACCACGTTGTAGCCAAAGAAGGACGAAAGCGGCATGCCCACCTGGTTGCGCACGATGGTGCCGCTGATCCGGGGGCTGGCCACGTTGCTATCGAAGAAGTCCACGTCATCCGTAAACTTCGTGATCTCATTGTTCAGTATCGCACCGTTGATGGTGGCCTCGATACCAAAGTCTCCGGCGATTTTCGTCCGGTAGATGAGCTGGGCGTCAATGCCTTCGTTCAGCATGCTACCTACATTGATCGAAGGTGGCGTCGCGGAGGGTCCGAGAACGTTGGGAACGGCAAGCTGTACCAACAGGTCGTTCGTTTCCTTGCGCCAGATATCGACGATGACGTCGAAGTTGCCACCCAACAGCGTAGCGTCAAAGCCGATATTCGAGGTTACCGAGGTTTCCCACCGGGCGGTTTCCGTGCCGATACGGCTGCGGTAGAAGCCCGCAACGGCGGATGAGTTGGTGCCGCCGATGTCGTAGCTCGATGGGCCGAGTCCCGTACCGAAAAGGTTAAAGCGGTTATCGCCCGATACGTTGTTGGAGTTACCCATCTGCCCCCATCCACCGCGAATCTTTAAATCGGCGAAGAAGGTCTGGTTCTGCATAAAGGGCTCGGCGGTAACCCGCCAGGCGGCGGATATGGCGGGGAAGGTACCGTAGCGGTTGTCCGCACCGAAACGGCTGGAACCGTCACGCCGTAAAACGCCGGTCAGGTAGTACTTGTCGTTAAAGTTATAGTTGACCTGCCCGAAAAGGGAGTAGAAACGACTTCCGTAAGTGAAGCCGGAGGTGACCACCCGGCTATCGACGTTGTTCAGCGACACGAAGTCTACGCTTTCGCTGAAGGGATTGATGCCCGATCCGTTGCTGGAGCGGAAATTTCCGATTTCCAGTGCTTCTACCCCACCCAGTACGTTGAGGTTGTGCGCACCGAAATCCATGGTATAGGTGGCGGTGTTCGACCAAATCCAGTCGGTACTGTAACCCTGAAACTCGCTGTAGCTGAAGCTACCGATGTTTTCGGCGTTTTCATAAGTGCGACGCCCGTAGGACCGACCGTTGAAGCCGACGTATTTACCGCCGAAGCTCGAACGGAGGACAAGGGATTCGATGGGCTCGAATTCCAGGTATAGATTACCGAAGGCGATGTTCTCGAAACTCTGGTTGTTGGCCAGGCCCTCCCGCTCGGCGACGGGGTTGCGGGGGTTACCGAAGCCTTGAGCGGCCGTTCCGGCGTATCCTCCGAAGATATCCCGCACGGGAATGAGGGGATTAAGGCGGAAGGCGGAGAGGATTTGGTTTTCCTCGTTGGCGCTGCCGGCACCGCCACCGCCACCCGTCAGGCCGAGCACCTTCCGGTGGGTGAACTGGAGGTTCTGTCCAAACCGCACCTTGCTACCCAGGTCGAATTCCGTGTTCATGCGGGCGGTATAGCGCTCGAAATCGTTGTTCAACAGGATTCCCTCCTGTATCTGAGCGCCAAGGCTAACGTAGTAGCGCGTAGCATCCGTGGAACCGGAAAAGCCGAGGGTATGGCGGTTGACCATGGCCGTCCGGGTAATGGCGTCGTACCAATCGGTGCCCTCCTTATTCGCGCGGACTACCTGGTAATAATCTCCGGAAGCGGGATCGATGTTGTACCGGGTGCGCTCATCCTCCACGTCGATTTCGCCTACGTAGCCGCTCGTTGCCCCTACCATGATGTAGTCAGGGATGACCGGAGTTTCACCGGTTCCATACTGGGGATGGTTGAAAACCGGGTCGACGCCGTTAGCCGCGGCCGTATTCCGGATCGCTTCCCAAGTCTTGGTCGCATCCTGCTGGGGCGTCAGAATCGGGTTGCCACTACCGGGATCGGTAAAGCCGGTAAGTCCGTTGTAGGTAACCTTCAGCGGAGAAGCCTCCTGGCTACCGCGCTTCGTCTGGATAACCACCACGCCGTTGGCGGCGCGCGCACCGTAGATGGAAGCGGAAGCCGCGTCCTTAAGGATCGAGGTGTTCTGAATATCGTCGGGGGAGAGGAAATCGATGTTGGTTTGCGGCACCCCGTCCACGACGTAAAGGGGGTTGTTACCACCGAAAGATCCGAATCCACGGACCCGAATGATCGATTGCGTTCCCGGCTGCCCGTTGGTGATGACGGTCACGCCCGCCGCGCGTCCCTGCAGCTGCTGCTCGACGTTGCCCGACGGAATGGCCGTCAGCTCCTCGGCACTCACCGTGGAAATGGCGCCCGTGGTCTGCCGCTTACTGGTGACGGCGTAACCGGTTACCACGACTTCGTCCAGGGCAACCCCCTCCGACATTACGACATCGACGATCGTCTGACCGCTCAGGGTAATGGTCTGGGTTTCGTAACCCGTAAAGGAGTACACCAAGTCCGTAACGGTGGCCGGAACGGTTAATTCATAGTTGCCGTCGATGTCGGCTACGGTACCGACGGAGGTACCCTGGGCAATAACGGTCGCGCCAATCAGGGGCAAGCCATCCGGGTCGGTTATCGTCCCGCTGACGGTTACTGAATTCTGCCCGTAAATGGCGGCTGAACACAGCAGCGCCACCAATAGGCTCAAAAGTTGTTTCATGATCGAGATTAAGTTAGTGAGTTCGAAAGTTCATAGGTAAAGGTCACTTCCGTGCCTAATATTATGCGCTTTCCGGACGCTAACATACCAAATATTCCGAAGAGAATTAGCGGCCGTATTTTTCTTTTTGACCGGTGGCTTACGTTCCCGTTTGTCCGTTTCCGCCGGCGTGTTGCCTATCTTGGGCCCACACTTTCACCGCATGAAACCGTTTATCTTCCTTGCCGGATTCCTGTTTTTGATCACGGGCTGCCGGGAAAACGAAGCCACCATCCTTTTTCAACGTATACCTACCCAGATAAGCGGCCTTACCTTCGCCAATCGGATTACGGAAAACGACACGTTTAACATTCTCGATTTCGAGTACGTCTACAACGGCGGCGGCGTCGGTACCGGCGATTTTAACGGCGACGGGCTCACCGACATCTACTTCACCGGCAATACCGCCGACAACAAACTCTTTCTCAACCGCGGCGACCTCCAGTTCACCGAAGTGACCGCGGAAGCCGGGGTGGCCGCCACCGGCAGATGGTGCAGCGGCGTAGTCGTGGCGGACGTGAACGCGGACGGCCGCCCCGACATCTACGTAAGCGCCACCACCTACGAGCCCGGTGCCCGCCGCGCTAACCTCCTTTACCTCAACCTGGGCAACGAAACCGGTCCGGACGGCCTCGACCTTCCCCGCTTCCGCGAAGTTGCCGCGTCCTGCGGCATCGCCGACACCTCCCACACCACCCAGTCCGCCTTCCTCGATTACGACCACGACGGCGACCTGGACCTCTACCTGCTCATCAACGAGATGGACGATCGCGCCATCCCCAATCGCTACCTCCCCAAAATCACCGACGGTAGCGGCAAGAAGAACGACAAGCTTTTCCGCAACGACGGCCCCGGTCCCGACGGGCTGCCTCGCTTCACGGAAGTGACCCGGGACGCAGGCATCCTGCGCGAAGGCTACGGCCTCGGGGTATCGGTTTGCGACCTGAATTACGACGGCTGGCCCGATCTCTACGTCACCAACGATTACATCAGCAACGACTTGCTCTGGATCAATAACCAGGACGGCACCTTCACCGACCGGGCGGCCGACTTCCTCAAGCACAGCAGCTACTCCGCCATGGGGAACGACGTGGCCGACCTGAATAATGACGGTCTGGAAGATGTCATCACCGTGGACATGTACCCGGAGAATAACCTCCGTCGCAAGGCCATGATGCCGCCGAATAACTACACGGCCTATCTGAACAACGCGCGTTTCGGTTACTTGCCCCAGTTCACCCGTAATACCCTCCAGCTAAACCGCAGAATCGACGATACTACCTTCAGCATGAGCGACGTCGGGATGATGGCCGGCATAGCTTCTACCGACTGGAGCTGGAGCCCCCTGGCCGCCGACGTGGACAACGACGGCGACCGCGACCTGCTCATCACGAACGGCTTTCCCCGCGACGTTACCGACCGGGACTTCATGGACTACAATGTCGTCAACAGCCGGCTAGCCTCCCGCGAAACCCGACTGGCCCAGATTCCTTCCATAAAGATTCCGAATTACGCCTACGAAAACGACGGCCAATCCGTCCCCCACTTCACCAAACGAATCGCCGAGTGGGGCTTCGACTACCCCAGCTTCAGCAACGGGGCCGCTTACGCCGATCTCGACAACGACGGCGACCTAGATTACGTGGTCAACAACATCAACGACAGCTGTTTCCTCTTCCGGAACGACCTGATCGGTCCGTCCACCCCCTCCGGTCAGGTGCACTGGCTGCAACTCGACCTGCGGCAGCCCGGTGCCAACCCCCAGGCCATTGGGGCCCGTGTCGTAGTACACACCGACCTGAGCCGAATGACCGCCTTCAACAGCCCCGTCCGCGGCTTCCTCTCCAGCGTCAGCAACGTACTGCACTTCGGCTTTCAACCGGGAGACAGCCTCCGTATGGTAGAAATTATTTGGCCGGACGGCGCGCGGGAGCACTACCCTTCCGTCAAATGGAATAACCGAACCACCCTAAAACGCGGTCAGGGCAACCCGGCAACGGACGCCCCGCCCCCCGTGGCCGCCACCGACTACCTCACCGCCCGCCCCGACCTGCTCGCTAAGCTGACCGTACACCGCGACTGCCTCTTCATCGACTTTAACGTGCAGCCGCTGTTGCCCCACAAACTTTCGGAATTCGGGCCGGGAATGGCCGTGGCCGACGTGAATGGCGACGGCCTCGACGACCTCTACCGCTCGGGGAGTCATTTCTACCGGGGAGACCTGCTTATTCAGGGGCGGTCAGCGAACGGGTCGCCCACCTTTTCACCCCGGCCGATCCCGGCCACCATGGAAGCGGCCGAAGAGCTGGGGTCGCTGTTCTTCGACGCGGATAACGACGGCGATAGCGACCTGTACCTCGTGGCCGGCGGCAGCGAGTTCGCCCTCGACCGACCGGAACTCGCCGACCAACTGCTGCTGAACGACGGGAACGGGAACTTCACCCCGGCCGGTGAGGCCCTGCCGCCGCTCCGGGCCAGTGGCTCCTGCGTGCGCGCCGCCGATTTCGACCGCGACGGCGACCTCGACCTGTTCGTCGGTTCCCGGCTCAAACCGGCCCGCTTCCCCGAGCCGGTAGACAGCTACCTCCTGATCAACGACGGTACCGGTAGCTTCTCGGAGCAATCGCCCGCCGCCTTCGCGCAAATCGGCCTGGTCTGCGATGCCCTCTGGACGGACTACGACGGAGACGGGTGGACCGACCTCCTGATTGCAGGCCAGGGAATGCCGCTCCGCCTGTTCCGCAATCGGGAAGGAACGCTCACGGACGAAACCCCGGCGACGCTCTCGGAGCACCGGGGCTGGTGGAACGGTCTGGCGGCGGCCGACTTCGATCGCGACGGCGACATCGACTACGTGGCCGGCAACTTCGGTGATAACCACCTCTACGGTGCTACCGACAATGGGTACGTCGGCCTCTACGGCGGCGATTTCGACGGCAACGGAGGGTACGATCTCCTGATCGGAGAACTGGCGCTGGCCGAGGACGGCGAGCTGGTAGAATTCCCCCACCACCAGCGAACGGATACGGAGAAGCAGATCATCAGCGTCAAACGCCGGTATCCCCGCCATGAGCAATTCGGTCGGGCAACGATCGCTGAGGTCCTGAGCGGCTATCCCGACGCCGAAGTCACTACCCTTAAGGCCAATTACCTCAAATCGGCGTGGATCGAAAATCTGGGCGACGGTAACTTTGCCCTGCATCCCCTACCCCGCCCCGCCCAGGTGGCACCCATCTTCGGCATGCAACCAATGGACGTTAACGCCGACGGCTATCCGGACCTGGTCGCCATCGGCAACGACTACGGTACGGAAACCGGCATGGGGATGCTGGACGCCCTGAACGGACTGGTCCTGCTCTTCGAGCCCGCCACCGCCACGTTCGTTCCGGGGGTAAGCAACGCATTTATCGTACCGGGCAACGGTCGTAGCCTTACCGTGATGAACGTAGCCGGTACGCCGATCATCGTTGCCGCTGAAAACCAGGGGCCCACGCGGGCCTTTAGTATCGACGCTCCACGGCTGCAACGGATAAGCGTACCGCCCAACGCCCAGCGGGTGCACTACCGCTTAAACGGAAATCCAACGGTAACGGAGGTCTATTACGGCAGCGGTTTCCTGAGCCAGACCACCCGCGACCTGTGGCTTCCCGCCGGTGCGACCGACCTTCGAATTATCACCTTCGCCGGCGCGGAAGCGGTACTGAGCCGTTAGCCGAGCGGGACTTCCATGGCCAGGATACGGGCTCCTTCACTACCGGCAATGACGGGGAGGGCATCGGTGTCGGTGACGCCGAGCCCGTCGCGACGGCCCAACTGCTTTCCAGCGACTTCCGCGCCCCCTTCCAACACGAAGAAGTAAACGCCCCGATCGGCAGCGCGGAGGGCGTAGCTAGTTTCGGCGCCGGGAGCGAATTTACCGATGCTGAAGCGGGCATCCTGGTGAATCCATACCGTACCGGGCTCCGCATCGTCGCGGGAGGTGAGCACGGTCTGCCAGGCGTCGGCTTCCCCGGCCGGATCGATCGTCACCTGATCGTAGCGGGGCGCTACGTCGCGCCGGTCGGGGAATACCCAGATCTGGAGAAACTTGACCGGACGGTCGGCATGCTTGTTCTTTTCCGAATGCACGACCCCCGTTCCGGCACTCATCACCTGGATATCTCCCTCGCGGATGACGGTGGTATTGCCCATATTATCCTTGTGCTCCAGGTCACCCTCGAGCGGGATGCTGACGATCTCCATATTATCGTGGGGATGACCGCCGAAGCCGCGGCCGCCGGCCACCTCGTCGTCATTCAATACCCGTAGTACGCCGAAGTGCATACGTTCGGGATCGCGGTAACCGGCAAAACTAAAGGTGTGATAGGTATTGAGCCAGCCGTGGTTAGCGTGGCCACGGGACCCCGCGGCGTGATAAATCGTTTTCATGGGAACTTATATTGTAGGTACATTAAATACACTTGCATAACACTCACAGCCTGGCTTAGTTTCGGCTCCGGTATCGGGGGATGATTTTCCTTTCCCGCAGCTAGGTAAGCTACCCGATTCGGCTAGGCTTTCGGCCGGTGGCAACCATCGGATGAGTAGAAATGACAATCGGGTCGACTCCGCTTTGGCACCCGCGCTCCGGCGCCCTCCCCTTTCTTCTTCCGGGCAACTTACCTTCGCGGCATGGACCAACTTATCATTCACCACGCCATCGTCCACGAGCTGAAGAAACAGCCGGAGATGGCGGAAGCCTCGCTGCTGCTGAGTAGCGAAGCGCTGCCGATCACGGAACAGGCCACCGAACTGATCGGCCGGCTGGACGAGACCTTCGAACGCAAATCGGACCTGCTCCAGGGATTTTTGCTGGAACCGGACGAGGGGCTGTTCCCGGCATACTACCAGAACTGGCTCGAAGCGGGGCGGGGGCGGCAACCCTTTATCGAGTTCAGCGGCCACTCCATGGCGGTGCTGAAGGACAACCTGGAGGGCGTGGTCGGTGCCAAGGGGGGCTACCTGCTGTTCGCCGACTACACGATGGAGGAGCAACGGATACTGGGGATCTACATGATCCGCAATGCCGAGGGCATGATTTTCGAGGAGGAGGGCGAAGACCCGACGCTTAAACTGCGGACGACCACCTACCTCGACATCAAGAACATGGCCATGGCGGCGCGGTTACTGGCCGGACCGGGTCGGAACGTGCAGATGATCCGCCACGCCCGCACCCAGAGTAGCATCAGCCAGTACTTTACCGATTGGGTGGGGATCGACCGGGCGGAGACCAGCGCGGAGCTTACCCAGTCCTTCCTGGAAATGGTGGAAGAATTGCCGGTACCGAAAGACCGGGAGACGGGCTTCGCCATGAATGAGGGAGACTTCGAGAAAGCGCTGGTGAAATACGCCGCGAAGGCACCGCAGCAGACGATCCGCGTCCAGGACTTCGACGAGCACTTCTACGGAAACGAAAAACCCCTCCAGGAGATGCTGGCCGACCAGAACAGTCCGCTCGATCAGGGATTCCGGGTAGATCGCAAAGCGCTCCGTAACCAATTCTACCTCCGGGCGGGGGTGGGCGGGATCAGCATTACCTGTACCAAGGACCACTTCCGCAACGGGCAGGTGCACGTCGACGAGGCTACGGGCAAGATCACCATCAATAGCGAGGAGTTGGCTTCTTTGCTGTTGGATCAGTACGGGATGTAGACACAATACGGCGCGAGACCGAACATATGGGGCGATAATTCCGGTTGTATGGGTACTAACGAAAACATACCTACAACATGGCAACGCCCGAATCTACTACAAAGACTACCACCGACAACCCTACTCTCGGCAGCAACGTGAACAACGAAAATCTGCCGGCTAAAACCAACGATGCGGGAAAATCCGACAAAGCGGATTCCATCATTCGTAAGTACGCCCTGTTCGGAACCGCTACCGGTCTGATTCCTTCTTTCGGACTCGACGTAGCCGCCCTCACCGTCATTCAGGTCAAAATGATCCGGGAACTGGCCGAGTTGTACGATTACGATATCGACGACCAGATGATCCGGACCACGATCACCACCGGAGTCTGTGCTCTGGGTGGCCGCCTACTGACCGGCATCGCCAGCAGCATTACCCGGGCGTTCAGTCCGCTGAAATTCCTCGTAGGCGGTGCTACCCAGGCTGCCCTGAGCGGATTCACCACGGCCGAGATCGGAAAGATCTACCAGGCTCGCCTTTCCAGTGGCGACAATCCTTCGGACATCACGGTCAGCGAGATTGTTAACCACATCGTACAACAGGTACAGGAAGGAAAATGGAACCCTACCCGCGTAGGCGGATGGAAAGGAAGCTTCGGCTACCTGATGGGCGACAATAAGTAATGCCACCCTCCCGATAAAAAAGCCCCGGTTCATCGCGAACCGGGGCTTTTTTATTTCTCAGCTCATCTCGATTTTACGGTATTCGGAAATCCGACCCCCTCCCCCTGTTTGGGGCTGGGGCAATGGCCGGAATAGCGAAAGTGTTTAGGAGTATGATCCGGCTTCCACTCTCCAGCGGTAGCCGGGAAAGGTGCCCTAAACGTTTGCGGGGGCAAGTCGGAGGAGCGGAAATGCCTCCCACGAAGTTGGCAGTTTAGAAATTGTAAGTGAAGCCCGAGCGGATCTCGTAGGGGGCGTCGTTGAGGCGGTCCGGCTGGGTGAGGCGGAAGAGCAGCAGAAACTCGAATCCGGTAGCGCCGGGGCCACCTCCCTGGTTGAAACCACCGCCGAGGTAAGGGATGGCCCGTAAGGTGCGGTTTTCCGCCAATTGACCGTTGGGGGCCGTGTAAAAGTCTTTCTCGCTGAGGAGGCTGTATTCGGCGTGGACGAAAAAGCTGCGAAATACCTTGCCGCGCGCAAACAGGCCCGCCGCCCAGCTGAACGAGTTGTCGGTAAACTCGTCCACGCTACCGAATGCATCGCTGTGATAGCGGTTGTAGATCACGCTCACCCGCGGTCCCGCGCTGAGGAAATTATTAAACTTGTACCCGACCATCGGCGCGACGCCAATGCGGAAGAGATTGGAAAACTGGTTGGCTGAGAAGCCGATGGTAGCCCCCGCCCCGTACCAGAGCTGACCGGCCTCGGTATCCTGCGCCGTCCGTCCCCGGGAGCCGTAACCAAGATCGTCCCGGGCCGCATCCTCCCTGGTTTGGGCCGATACCAGCGTGGACAGGAGCAGGCCGATGAGTAGTAAAAAAGAAGCAAGACGCGGCATGGAGTACGAGTTATTGGTGGGCAAAGATAACGGTCGATCGAGGGATTCGGGTGTCGGCCGCGGGAGTTTGTACTAGCTTTAGCCTATGACCGACCGTAAGAAGACGGGAAACGCGGGTGAAGCGTTGGCCAGCGCCTACTTAGCGGAACGGGGGTACCGGATCGACCGAACCAATTACCGCTACCGCCGTACCGAAATCGACCTGATCGCCTGGGACGGGGACATCCTGGTTTTCGTTGAGGTTAAAACCCGGACATCGCTGGCCTTCGGGCACCCCAGCAGCTTTTTCAAGGCCGCCCAGCAGCGCCGCATCAGTCGCGCCGCCTCGGCCTACATGGAAGCCATCGACTACGAGTGGGAGATTCGCTTCGACCTGATCGCCATTCTGTATCGATCGGATAACGACTACGAGCTGGACCATTACCCCGACGTCTTTTTTCCGGGCCTGCACTGATCCCTAAAAGCCCTTTCGCTTGATTCGCAGGTATTCCTGGATGGCCGCCCCGCTTAAGCCCTCCGGGGGCGTCAGGACAACGCGAATGCCGTTGCGCCGCAGCCGGAGGGCCATCAACTGCCGCTCCTGCACGTAGCGCCTGGCCGTGCTCTTCAGGTAAACGGAGCCGATATCCACCGTTTTTTCCTGCAACAGGGCGGCTACCTCCGTATTTTCGAACAGGATCACTACCAGGCTATGATTTTTGGCAATCCGTTTCAGGGTTGGCAGTACCCGGTCCAGCGCGTAATTGCTTTCGAAGTTGGTGAAGAGCAACAGCAGGCTGCGGCCCGGCAGTACCCGGCGGGTGGCGTAGTAGAGTAGATCGTAATCGCTTTCCCCCTCCCGTTCCCGCTGTCGGTACAGCAGTTGGAGGATGCGGGCGAGTTGATCCGGCTTATTGTCGGCCGGGATAACGTCACCCAGTTTATCGGAAAAGGTCAGGAGGCCGGCCCGGTCCTGGCCGTCGAGAATGACCCGCGACAGGGCGAGGCTGGCATTGATGGCGTGATCCAGCAGGCTAAGCCCGGCGAACGGCATCAGCATCGTCCGCCCTTTATCGATGATCGAGTAAATGCGCTGGGCCCGCTCGGTTTCGTACTGGTTGACCATTACCTGTCCGCGCCGCCCGGTTGCCTTCCAGTTGACGTTGCGCAGATCGTCTCCCCGCACGTAGGTTTTGATCTGGTCGAATTCGTAACTCCGCGTAACCGGTCGCGGCTGGCTTTTTCCCCCGTGGGGTACGTTTGCCCGCGCCTCCAGCCGGAAGTGCTGCATCCCGACGATGCTGGGATAGACGGCGATCTCCCGCACCTGGGGGGCCACGAGCCGGCGCTCGGCCAGTCGCCAGGCCGTCTGGAGAAATACGTTCAGATCACCGAAGCGGTACACCCCGCGGGTGGCGGGGCGGACGGGGTAGCTGACCGTCTGCCGGGTGGCGGCGGGCAGCAGAACGGAGATGCGCTGGTCGCGCACCTGGAGTTGTTCGGGCAGTTCGTCGGTGACCACCGCCCGGAGGTCCGTCGTGCTCGCGTTCCCCAGGGTGATGGTAACCGGCAGCTCGTCTCCGAGGGAGAGCACGGATGGGGGCGTCCGATCCGCGCTGATCCGACTGGCCGACCGGTAGAGGCGGTACAGGTCATAAATGGTACCGAGCAGCAGCAGTGCCGCGCCAATTACGGCCATGAAGAACAGGGCAGCATAGCGGAACCCGAGCGCCGACAGCAGCACTACCCCACCGAGGGCGTAGAAAAAGCGATTGCCGAGGTAAACATTCGACAGGTGCGTTAGGATAGGGTTAATTCCGGTGGTCACGACGGCCAAACTAAACTAAATTTGCCACAGTTCGCGTTGTGTGTTAACAATCCCATCCTTTGAAATTACCGCTCCTCTTTTTCGTTGTCCTGAGTCTCGCGCTGAGTAGCTGTGGCTCCTTCCGTACGCCCGTCGGCATGCGTAACCCTTCCCGGGGGGGCGGGTCTTCGGCAACCGTGGAGCGTAGCCGGACACCCCGGCCACCCAGCCGGACGGAAGATCAGCCCCGGGTGCGCAAACCGGAAAAGGTAGAAAAGGCCCGTACCGTAAGTGGCCCCACGGCGATGGTACGTACCGAACTGGTAAGCCAGGCAGAAACCCTGCTCGGTATCCGGTACAAGTACGGCGGCAACACCCCGAAAGAAGGATTCGACTGCTCGGGCTTCGTCAAGTATTTGTACAACGACCAGGGCCTGGACATCCAACGCGTATCCCGCGACCAGGCGAAGGAGGGGACGCCCATCGATCCCGAGACCGCCCGTCCGGGAGACCTGGTCTTCTACCGGCGTGGACCGAACCAGCCCGTTTTTCACGTATCGATGATCGTGGATGCTTCACCCGGCGCAATCTGGGTAATTCACCCCACCAGTAGCCGGGGCGTCATTCGGGAAAACATTTTAGCTTCCTCTTACTGGCGGCCGAAAATCTACAACGTGCGGGACCTAATCCGCTAGCGGGCGGATCCCCTTTAATTCTTACCGTCCGGAATGTCCGGAGTGGGATCCTTGGAATTGATCTGGCTGCGATTGCCCGTTCCCCGCTGCAGCTCCCGTTGCCGCATGGGCATGCCGTCCACCAGTTCCAGCAAGACGCTAACCGGGGTGACGGTATTCTTCGCCCGGTATTTTTCGGTACCATCCAGCCCGACCAGGGATAACTCGAGTTGGTAGGGCTGGGCGGAGAACTGGTTATAAAAGTATTCCGAACTGCTTTCGGCCAGGAAAAGTCCGCTGTTTTCATGCACGCCTTCGGGGGTAACCATCAGTACGACCGTTCGCCGCTCCTGCAGCGCTTCGCGGGCATCGTCGAGCGCGGCGTACTGCTTTAGAAAGAGGGGATCGTCGAGGCTGGGGGCAAAGAGGATAATCACCCGCGATTTCCACCGGAATTCGTTCAGGCTCTGGGCCGAAAGGCACAGCGGAAGGGCAAGAAAGACTAACAGGCTGGAAACGAGCTTCATACCACGGAAACGTGGAAGGCTAATCCGTTGTTCCGGCCAGGGCCATTAGGAGGGCCCGAAACGACTCCGGCTCCCCGTACAGGGCATCCTGATAGGTGGTGGCGCGGAGCCGCAGGTTCCAGGGGACGTCGTTCCGGAGTTCGAGTTCCACGGTGATGTTGCCGAATTTCTGTTCCAGACCGCCCCGCTCCACCGGTCCGGCCAGTCGCTGGGTACGGGTCCGGGGTTTGAGGTAGTGCCGTTCCTGGGTTTCTACCCAGTCGGGCCGGCTGTACACCCTGCGGTCGCTGATCTGCGTACGGTAATTGAGCTCCAGCACCCGTTCTTTCAGGTAGTGGAAAAAGTGGGTGATTTCCGGCTTGGTATATTGGGTTTCGCTGAAGTGGATGACGAAGCCTTTGCTGCTCGGGGTATCGAGAAAGTCCACCGCCCGGTCGCCGTTTCCCATCGTTTGCTGGACGGCGTACTGATCGGTGAGCCAGTCGAGGAGCCTGCGCCGGCCGAGGGTGCGTTTCCAGCGGGCGTAATCCTGAAGTTCCGCTTCGTCGCGCTCGATCATTTCGTGCACGGCCGGATCGGCGGGGCCGCTCTGCTCGGCGGAATCGAAGAGCGCGGTGATTTTTTGCCAGAAGTTGGCCATAATTTATTTGTTTAGCCGGCTGATCTCACCGCGGTAATGCAACTCCCGTTCCTGGGTATAGCCGAATTCCGCGCGGGGCAACAGGCGGTTCAGCGTTTTGGTAACCAGTAGCAACTGATCGGCCGGCATACTGAAGCTGTGTCCTTCGCCGGTATCATCGTAGATATAAAGGACGCCGCTACGCATCAGGTTTAGCCCGAACGGCATTCGTTCGGTCACCATTCCGTAAACCCAGACGAAACGCCCGGGTCGTTCCCGCAAATCCTCCCGCCAGGCGGCGACCGGCTGCCGACCGAGGGAGCGTAGTAACCAGACCGCACCCAACGTGGCGCTCAGCGAACCGGCGAAGGGCCACCAGGCGGAATACAGGCGAGAAAAGACGCAAAGCAGCAGACCGCCCGTTACCAAAACGACCGCCGCCAGCAGTTTCCCGCGGTGTTCCCGCTCAATGCTTCGCCACAGGGGGTCGAGGCCAGGGTGTCGTATAAGCCGTTCGCTTGCTTCCATAAAGCTATTATTCCGGATTGCCCCACATGGTTTAGCTAAACCACCGCTTTTTAACTTGCGGCCTTAAACATGGAAGTTGTTCGTTGCGCTTTATACGTAACGGGTTTACTACCGTATTTTCCATTGGTCTTTCCCATGTCCGAAACCCTATCCATACAAGCTTACGCCTACGTGATCGTCGTTGATGATGCGGGTTCGATCACTGCCGTGACCAAAAACGTCGAAACGATTGTCGGAGCAAGTGCCGAAACCCTTATCGGCCAACCGGCCACCGTACTATTCAGTCCGTCGACACTGGGTGCCGCCAGGCACATGATCAAGCAGTTGGAAATCGCGGAGATCCAGCTTACCGAGCGGGAGCCGGTAGACTGGGACCACAAACAGGTGATCGCCCACCACACGGATAACCTGCTCGTCCTGGAAGTGGAGCCAAGAACCCGGATGGAGATTGACTTCCCCCACGGGGCGGCCCTACGGGAAATCAACCAGGCTATCATCCGGGCAACCAGTACCTCGGAATTGCTGCAGGGCGTTTGCAGCCGCATCGCTACCTACCTCAAGTACGATCGGGTAGTCATTTACCACCTCGAGCACGACGGTTCGGGCGTCATTACGGAGGAATACAACAATGGTGTTTTACCCTCCATCAACGGGTTACGGTACCGCCAACAGGACTTCCCGCTGGAAGCACACCACCTCTACCGCCTGGAAAGCGTGCACAGCTATCCATTCGGGAACCACGCCGAAACCACCTTCGTGGGCGACGCTACGGAAGCAGCGGGTATGATCCGCCATTGCTTGGGGAGCCGGAAGGTGTTCGACACGATAATCCGGTTTGTCGAGGAGGCAAGCCTGCAGGGTTATCTCGGCATCGCCCTGTGGCAAGATGATGAATTATGGGGAATGATTTTCGGCCACGCCAAGCAACCCGTGTACCTGGATCATCAACTGCGAAATTTCGCCCACCTCATTGGCAACCTGACCAGTCAGGCCCTGGCGTACCGCGCCTTCAACGTCGCGCACCGGCAACTGCTGGCCACCGAACTTATCCGGACCCAAGTGCGGGAGAATTTAGCGACCGCTCCCAGTTTACTGGCGGGGCTACAGCGTTCCGACCCCAGCATTATGGACCTCATGCCGGACACCAGCGGAGCGGCCATCCTACTGGACGGCGACCTGGTGACGATTGGCCTGACGCCACCCGAAAGCACGGTGCGCGAGTTGCTGGATTGGGCCAAATCCCAGGTCGCCAGCAACGACGTATTCAATACCGATCACCTGGCTTCCCTTGTCCCGACGGCCTCCGACCTTACCGCCACCGCGGCGGGCTTCCTGGCCATCCCGCTGAACATCCGGTGTACGGAATGGATCGCGTGGTTCCGGGGGGAAATAGCCCAGAAAGTCATCTATGGGAGCCGCCAGAACGAAGGAGCGGAAGCCGGCGGAAAACGGTTCGAATCGACGACGGAGATCCGCCGTGGCTATTCCCTGCCCTGGTCGGATGAAAACCAGGATACGGCCCGGGACCTCCAACACTACATCCGCGACGTCATCATGGAACGCTATGGCCAGCTCACCCGGATCAACCACCGCCTCCAGGTTGCCTACGAGGAGCTGGAATCCTTTAGCTATACGGTGAGCCATGACCTGCGGGCACCGCTGCGGGGGATCGATGGGTTTGCCGAAATTTTGATGGAAGATTTCGGGCCGCAGATCGACGCCGAGGGCCAGGCACTGATCCAGGTGATCCAAAATAACGCGGCCCGGATGAATCAATTCATCACCGACATTTTGGAGTTGAGCCGCATCGGTAGGGTAACGCTCCAGGTCACCGTCTGCGACGTGGCTAAAATGGTGCGTACGGCGAAAAAAGAACTCGAAAACCAGTTCGCGTTCCCGCTGGAGATTAGGATCCAGAAGGGCCTGCCCCCGCTACGGGGAGACCGTCGACTCCTAACCATGGTATTTCGCCATCTACTCTCCAATGCCTTTAAGTACAGCGCAGGACAAACCGAACCCATTGTGGAAGTCGGTTACCGGCCCGCCAACGAATACGGTGACGGCGAATATTTCGTCCGCGACAACGGCATCGGTATCGACAAAGCCCACCAGGAGCGGGTATTCGGTATGTTCAACCGCCTGGTAACCAAGGAGGACTACGCGGGAAACGGTGTAGGACTGGCCATTTCCCGCCGTATCCTCAGCCGGCACAACGGCGAAATACGGATCGAAAGCGAAGCGGGGAGGGGGGCAACCTTTCTCTTTAATACCGATCCAAATCTTTCCGATGCCAGCAAACTATTCTAGCGAAATTTGAGTTGTTTCTGTAGTTCTTTAACGGTTTGCCCGCCTTGCCCCGTTTTTTCAGTTACGCTCTTGCCCCATGTACGCTAATCAAATCTTACTCGCCGAGGACGACTCCACCGATGCTGAATTCTTTCAACGCGCATTGCGCAGACTGGATTCGCCCCCCGAGCTCGTGTGGTGCAAGAACGGTTTGGAAGCACTGGAGGGCCTCAGTGACGTGACCAATTCCAAGCTCCTGCCCCGCCTGGCGATTCTCGACATCAAAATGCCCGGCATGAGCGGCCTGGAGCTACTGGCTAAACTGAAAAGCGACGAACGAACCAAAAATTTACCGGTCATCATCATGTCCAGTAGCGACGAGCCGCAGGACATTGCCATGGCGTATGACTACGGAGCCAACGGTTACCTGGTAAAACCCAACCGCTTCCAGGACCTCCGGGAGCTGGTCAATTCCATCAATTCTTTCTGGATTAAAACCAATCGTTTGCGCCCCATGGTGATGTGATGGAGTTCTTGCCCCCCTCCCGTCCCGGCCCAGGTGCTTCCGCTAGCGGATAACACCGACCGGTCCCGCCCGGGCTGGAGTCCACTTCATTATCGCCCACTCATCATCTTTTGGGATAGTGGTCGTACAGAGACTTTTGCATGCACGTAACCAATGACCCGGTAGCCAATAATATTCGCCAGATTTATCCTTACCGGGTAGATTTAGAGAATTGCGACGACGAACCCCTGCGCCACATTCAGGTCATCCAGGCACACGCCTGCCTGATCGCGCTGGGAAAAGACGACCTCATTGCCCGCTACGTCAGCGGAAATTCCCAGGAGATCATCGGGAAACCCTGGCAGGAGATTATGGACCGGCACATGCGGGAGATTCTCCCCTACGAGATCACCGCGCAGATATCGGTGGGCCTGGGACGGGAAGACGGTTTCGAGACCCTCAATCCCATCCAGGCCTTTTTCAAGGTCGGTACCGAGCGGGTACTGAAGAACGTGATCATTCACCAGAACGGCGACTTCCTGCTGGTCGAGGTGGAGTCCGCCTCCGAATTCATCCAGGCATCGCGTTACCAGCAATTGCTCTCGCGGGCGATTGCCAAGATTCAGCAGATACGGGAGTACGACAATCTGTTTACGGAAACGGCCAAGGTCATTCGCCAGGTAACCGCCTACGATCGCGTGATGGTATACCGCTTCGATAAAGACTACAACGGGGAGGTGATCGCCGAAGCCCGCGGCGAAAACCTGGAACCCTTCGAGGGCCTGCGGTACCCCCACACCGACATTCCCAAGCAGGCCCGGGAGCTGTACCTGAAGAACCGGGTACGCCTTATCAGCAACGGGGTGGAAACGCCGGCCCGCCTGCACAGTAGTGTCGCCGTGGAGGAAGCCCCCCTCGACCTGACCATGGCTACCAGCCGGGGCGTCTCTCCGGTCCACCTGGAGTACCTGAGCCATATGGGTGTCAATAATTCGCTGAGCGTAGCCATCGTACTGGAAGGCAAATTGTGGGGCTTATTCGCGCTCCACCATTATTCGCCGCGGTTCATCGACTACAGTATCCGAAGCATGCTGGCTTTTGTAGGCCAGATTTTCAGCGGCCATCTCTCTTTGCAGTCCGCGAACCGCTACCGCCAGGAAACCCTCACCCGTAACCTGGCTCGGCTGGCGATCGGGGAGATGATCACGAAGACCCGCAACTTGTTCGACGGGCTTACCAAGGGCACCCACAACATCCGCAACCTGTTCTCCGGCATCTCCGGGGCGGCCATCCACTTCGAGAATCGCTACGAGGCGTACGATACCACGCCTCCCCTGGAGGATATTCAGGCCCTGATCAGATTCGTCCAGGAAAAGGGCAACCCGGAGTCGAACCTCGTCTTCACCAATGAAAAGATCGGTGAGGTTTTCAAACCCTTTGAGCACTACTGCGACGAAGCCGCCGGCGTGCTGATCATTTTCATGAATCCAGACTTTTCGGACTGGATCTGCTGGTTCCGTCCGGGCATTTCCCAAACCATAACCTGGGGCGGACAGCCGGAAAAGGAGTTGATCACCTCGGAGGACGGAACCCGCCGCCTCGGCCCCCGCAGAAGTTTCGCCCGCTACGTGGAAACGGTAGAGGGATGCAGCGCGCCCTGGCTCAAGGAAGAGATTGATACCGCGATCTCGCTACGGATCACGATCCTCAATAGCCTCATGGAGCGCTACACCGAGGTAAAACAGGTCAACGAACAACTGAAGAAGGCCCTACAGGATCTGGAGACGTTTTCCTACACCGTTTCCCACGACCTGCGGGCCCCCCTGCGGGCCATCAACGGCTACACCGAGATCCTGGCCGAAGATTACGGCGATCAGCTCGACGCCGAAGGCCACGAGATCATCACCAAGATCCACGCCGGGGTGCAGCAAATGAACAGTTTCATCACCGACATCCTGGAACTCAGCCGCGTCGGGAGCGGGGGCATGCAACTGGAAAGCTTGCAGGTATCCGCCATCGCCGCCGAGGTGATCGCCGAGTTGCTGCCCGTATACGCTGCCGACACGGAGATCCGGATCGAGATGACCGAAAACATGCCGACCGTGATCGCCGATAAGCGCATGTTACGCCAGTTGCTCATGAACTTGATCTCCAACGCGCTGAAGTATATGCAACCGGGGCCCGACAGCGAGTCCGCACTGCAGATCGGTACCAGGAAGCACGGGCGGGACAACCGCCCCTCCTTTTACATCTCCAATACCGGGCCGTCCATCCCCAAGGAATACGCGGATACCATCTTTGAGATGTTCAGCCGCTTGTCCACCCAGTCGGAGACCGAGGGCACGGGGGTAGGCCTGGCCATCGTGGAACGCATCGTCAACCGCCACAACGGCAAAGTGTGGGTATCTGACGATATCCTGGGCGTCACCTTCAATTTCTACCTCGCCCCCGAACAGCTTTAAGATGCCCATGGCTGACGCTAATCAGGAGCCCGCTGCGCCGGAGCATTCGGACATCCTCCACACGGAGCCCTATCTTCTTTACGCGGAGGACAATTACGCCGATTACATCTTCTTCGAGCGGGCCTTCCGGAAGTTCAATCCTGACTACCCGCTGGTACACCAGTCCAACGGAAAGCTAACGCGCGACTACCTCCTGCAACGACTGGAGCACAACGACCGCCTGCCGAACCTGATCGTGCTGGACATCAAAATGCCGGGTCTCACCGGACTCGACCTGTTGGAGTTCATTCGCAGCCGTACCCGGCTCCGCCGGCTGCCCGTTATCATCCTTAGTGCCTCCTCCGAAAAGAAGGATATCCAGCGCGCCTACCGCCACAACGTCAACGCCTACCTTACCAAGCCGGAGCGCTACGGCGACCTGAAGGACCTGGTTGCCTGTCTGTCCACCTTCTGGATCAAGTTCAACCACATCGACGTATGAGCGACGGCCAACAGCTCCTGGACCGACTGCGGTCCGCTACCAGCGCGGACCACCGGCACCTGGAAAGCATGACGATGGGCGCAAAAATGATGGACGGATCGCTTACCGCGGCCGAATACCGTCGGGTGATCGACTGGCAGCGACGCGTCCACCTGCTACTGGAGCCGCTGGTCAACGGGTTCGCCCGGGGAGACTATGCCTACCGTCCCCGTTTCCTAACTCCCGCGCCCCCGTCGCCCGACACTTCCTACGACTTACCGGAGGTACTCGGCCGCCTGTACGTGCTCGAGGGAGCCAGCCTGGGAGGAAGCCTGATCTACCGCAAGCTGCAGGACAACGAACGGCTCCGCTCGGAGGCCCCCTTTACCTTCTACCGGGAGCAGTCGGAATGGGGCGTAAAGCAGTGGCGGGCCTTCACGAAAATGATCGCCACGGTACCCCTCGGAGAGGACGACCTGCGGCGGGCCGAGCAGAGCGCCCGGGACACCTTCGCCCGCTTCGCGGCGGAGTGGGCCACGCCGGGCTGACGGCGGGCAAAAGCCTTAGCTTTGCGCCATGGCAAAAATGTACCAGCTAAGTACCTGCAAGACCTGTCAGCGCATCCGCACCGAAATCGGTGACCGCCCCGACCTCGAGGTCGTCAACATCAAGGAAACCGCCATCACCCCGCCGGAGCTCGACCGTATGGCCGAGCTGGCCGGCAGCTACGAAGCCCTCTTTAGCCGGAGGGCGATGAAATACCGCAGCCTGGGCCTGGCCGACCGGGAGCTGACCGAGCAGGACTACCGCCGGCTCATCCTCGAAGAATATACCTTCCTGAAGCGCCCGGTGACCGTCGTCGGCGACCGCATCTTCATCGGCAGTGCGAAAAAAAGCGTTGCCGGTACCCGCGAAGCCCTCGACGCCTGATGCCGGACCTCCACGAAATAAGCGCTTACTTCCAGGGCCTCCAAGACGATATCTGCCGGCAGCTCGCCGCGGCCGACGGTACCGAATTCCGGGAAGACAGCTGGGACCGCCCCGGCGGCGGCGGCGGGCGCGCCCGGGTGATCAACGGCCAGGACATCGAAAAGGGCGGCGTCAACTACAGCGCCGTCCACGGGGAGCTCTCCCCGGCCGCCGCGGCCAGCCTCCACGCCGAAGCGGGGCAGACCGAATTCTACGCCACTGGGGTCAGCATCGTCCTCCACCCGCGCAACCCCCACGTACCCATTATCCACATGAACGTGCGCTACTTCGAACTGGAGGGCGGGCGCTTCTGGTTCGGCGGCGGCATCGACCTGACCCCGCACTACGTGGTGCCAGAGCAGGCGGCCTGGTTTCACGCTCAGCTTCGGGCTACCTGCGCCCGCTTCGACGCGGCCTACTACCCCCGGTTCAAAAGCTGGGCGGACGACTACTTCTACATTCCCCACCGGGAGGAGACGCGCGGTATCGGGGGCATCTTCTTCGACCGTCTCGAGCCCGCTGCGGAGGGAAAAAGCAAGCGGGAGCTCTTCGACTTCACCGCGGCGGTAGGAGAAACATTTGCCCCCACCTACCTCCAACTGCTGGCGCTCAACCGGCAGACGCCCGTCACCGAGTCCGAACGGGACTGGCAGCGGCTACGGCGGGGCCGGTACGTGGAATTCAACCTGGTCTGGGACCGGGGCACCAAGTTCGGCCTCACTACCAGCGGCCGCACCGAAAGCATTCTGATGAGCCTGCCCCCGCTGGCGGGCTGGGCTTACGATCACCAGCCACCGCCGGACAGCCGGGAAGCCGAAACCCTCAACTGGTTGCGCAAGGGGATCGACTGGTGATATTTTTTTGCGCCGGAGCGCGGGTGCAATGCCCTTCCGAACCCTGACCTATGGATCCCCAACTTGAAGCCTTTCACAACCGCCTGCGGAAAATGGACCGCCACTACGGTAAGTGGGCCCGCCGTAAGGGACTGGAAGCTTACCGCGTCTACGACGCCGACCTGGAGGCCTTCCCGCTGACGGTAGACCGGTACGGCGACCGCCTCTACGTAGCGGTCTACGCCCGGGGGGAAGCTGCCGATACGGAAGGCTACCGCGACGACATCGCCACGGCCCTGGAGGTGGATCCCGACCGGATTCACTTCAAGATCCGGGAGCGGCAGAGCGGCAAGCAGCAGTATGAAAAGCTGGCGGAGATCGGCCGGGAGTTTCCCGTAGCGGAGTACGGTCGGCGTTTCTACGTTAACCTGCACGATTATCTCGACACCGGCCTGTTCCTCGACCACCGGGAGACCCGCCGGATGGTAGGCGAAGCGGCGAGCGGTAAGCGGATCCTCAACCTCTTCGCCTACACCTGCTCCTTCGGGGTGTACGCCGCTACCGGCGGTGCCGTCCGGGTTGACAACCTCGACCTCAGCAATACCTACCTCGACTGGGGAAAGCGCAACTTCATCCTCAACGGCCTCGATCCCGCCGGCCACGGATTCCTCCGGGAAGATGCCCTGAGCTGGCTGCGGGGGCCGGTGAGGGAACGCTACGACCTGATCGTCCTCGACCCGCCCACCTTTTCCAATTCGAAAATGATGGACGCGGTACTGAATACCCAGCGCGACCACGCCGAGCTCGTGAACCGGTCGCTGGACCGGCTGCTGCCCGGGGGAACGTTGTACTTCAGCACGAATTACCGCAAATTCAGGCTCGACGAGAACGCGATAAGCGGTCAGCTCCGGGAAATAACCGCCCGTACGCTCCCGCAAGACTTCCGGAAGAAGAACCTACACCGGAGCTGGAAGGTGAGTCACCCCTCCCCTACAGATAGTTAGCCTCGAACCAGCGGTCGTAGCCGGCGATCGCCCGGGCCTTGAGGATCTCGCGGTAATTGGACTGGGAAACGGGGAGAATGGTATACCCTTCCTCGGTTCCGTTGAGGAACTCGTCGCGGTGCTCGGTGGCATTGCGGTAATAAGTCATCGCATCCATGGCGTTGTTGAACCGCCGCATGACGAGCATGGGGATTTCATTATCGCGGCCGATGTAGATCGGCGTGGAGCGGAGGCGGTCCAGCTTATTGTATTTCTGGTTGAAATCTTCCAACTCCACCTTCAGTTCGTTCAGTTTGGCCTCCTGGTTATTGAAAACGATCAGCATGTAGTGAATCTCATTGGGAGAATCCTGGAAGGGGGCGGTGACCGCCTGGCCGGCGGTCGCCTGGCCCGGGATACGGGCGCCGGACTCCCCGAGCAGGCGCAGGATCTCGCGCGCGCGGGTTTGCTCGGGTGAATTCTCATGATCGGCCACGACCTGCTGGAGGCCGGCGATGTAGGCGGCCCGGCCTTCGAGCTTACCGGCAACCATCGCGCTGAGCAGGTCGTAGCGGGCCCGCAGGGGATGGTCGGCGGCGATTTCGCGGGTGCCGGAATCGATCAGGCTTTGGGCGGCGGCGAAGTCACGCTCCTCGAACGCCCGGTAGGCCCGCTCGTAGTCGCGCATCCTACCGGCGGCTTCGTCCATCATTTCCCGGGCGTAATTGGGGTCGTTGGCGAGGCGGGCGAACTTGCTATCCGGGTACTTTTCTTGTAGCCGTCGGGCGTATTCCGTTGCCTTCCCGGTAGCTCCGTCATCGGTGTGGAGGAGGTAGAGGTAGTACCAGCTTTCGGGTTCGTGGGGACTATCGGGGAAGCGCTCGTCCAGGGTTTCGAAGGCCTGGATGGCGTATTCGTTGTCTTCGACGCGGTCGCGGTACTCCCGGCCCAGGGTAAAGTAGGCCTCGGCGAGTTCGGCGCGGGTGGCGGTTTGCGCCTCGGGGTCGATGGGCACGTCGGCCAGGATACGGCTGATCTCATCTTCGGTGACCAGGGCGGCATCCATCCCGCCGGCGACGAGGGCGCCCGCATCGCCCTCGTCGGCGAAGAGGTTGCCATTCGTGCGGGTACTGCGTCGCCAGTTGTCTTCCAGGGAGCGATCGCCCCAGCGGCGTTCGAAGTCGCGGCGCCCGCGGCGGATGGTCTGGCTGTTGTAGCCCCAGAACGCGCTGTTGGAAACGGAAGCGGCCGCGTTCGTGACCGGGATACTGCCCCGGGTAGCGGGGGTACTGTAGAGGGCGGCGCTGTTGGTGGCCCGGCTCAGGGCGAAGCGCTCTTCGGCCCAGCTGCGCCGTTCCGCTTCCGGAAGCGTGGCGATACGGAGCAGGCTGTCGTTGCGCTGGATCGACTGCAGTTGCATGGCCGCGTTGCCCAACTGGTCGCGGCGCCCCGACGTAGCGGCAAACCGGAGGTCGGTTTCGGGCATTGATTGTAGCGTACTATCGTAGTACTGTTTGGCGGAGAGGTAATCCCGTTCCTCGTAGGCCATATCACCGAGTAGCCGATAGGCTTCGACGCGGGTGTCGGGTCCGCTGTACGGGCTGTTGAGGGCCCGGCGCAGGTACTCCCCGCCGGCGGCATCGTCGCCGCTGCGCAGGGCGATACCGGCCATGGAATAGAGGATTTGCGACTCGTATTCCAGGTTCTTCTCTTCCTTGGTCATCCGCTCCAGCTGGCTGAGGGCTTCCCCGGGGCTACCGCCACCGCTTAGGTAGGCGTTTTGGGCCATGCTGATGCGGGCGCCCAGCTCGAGTACGTAGGCGGGCTTGGCGGCGACGACCTGCTCGAAGTCGGCGACGGCCGCGGCGGGGTGACTGAGCTCCTGGTTGAGCTGACCGGCGATGTAGTAGTAGCGGGCCCGTTCGTTGCGCTCCTCGGCCACTTCGGCGGCGGACTCGAGGAAGGGGATCGCCTCGTCGAGCCGGTCCTGCTCCAGATAGAGGTAGGCCTGTACGGCCATGGCCTTGCGGCGGACGTCGGCGAAGGTGCCGCGGTCATTGCGCAGGTCCTGGAGGATCATCTGGGCCCGGTCGTAATCGTCGCGTTTGATGAGCGTCCAGGCGAGCCAGAGACGGATCTCCTGGTAGGCCGGGCGGTGTTTGACCAAGTAGCTATCGGGCTTGCTGCCATATTCCCCGCTGCCGGCGTCGGCGGCGGAGCGATTCCCGAAGATGGAGATCATGCCGATGGGACCTTCTTCCAGCTCGACGGCCTCCTCGGGCGTTTCTTCCGGTTCGTTTTCGAGTCCGGCGAGCGCGGTGGTATCGGCGGGCGTGTTTCGGGAGGGCAGCCGGATGCCCTTCTTGCGGGCGCGGATTAGTTCCTTCCTTGCCTTTTCCCGGGCTTTCTGTTCGGCCTTTCGTTCCTTCTGGCGCTGGCGGATGGTACGTTGCCGTTCGCGCTGGGCTTCGCGTTGGGCCTTGATACGGTCGCGGCGGGACTGGGTCTCGCTGACCTCCACTTCCCGGCCGCTTTCGAACTCGTCTTCCTCCCCTTCGGCTTCGCTACCCTTCTTCCGCTTACTGCGCTCGGGGCGGGGGCGAAATTCCTTCATCGCGAAATCCAGGGTGCGTTCGGCGCCCTCGTAGTCCTGCTTAAGCAGCTGGGCCTGCCCGACGAGAAGGTAGCTGTCGTCGGTCCAGTTGCTGAAGGGGTGCTTTTTGACGACCACGGCGACCTTTTCGATGGCGCGATCGAGCTCACTGGCTACGGTGCCGGTGTTGTCGACGGCCAGGAAGGGGAACATTTCGAGCCGCTGGTTATAATTGTCGGTATGCTGTTCGTTCAGAGCGAGCAGACTTTCGTCCATAATCTCGCGCGCATTGAAGTAGCCGTTGTAGTGGGAATTGGTGTTATGCCATAGCTTTGCCACGACGCCCTGCTCCTCCCGGCTCTTGGTCGACGCACAACTCGCGACGATCACCTGGAGGGTCAATAAAACCAGCAACAACTTCGTTAATCTCAAACCTTATGCTTTAGTGCTTGCCCTGCCCCCCTTAACATGGGAGGTACGCGGTAAACGCGCGCAAGGTAGCGGAAAGTGTAGGCTGCCCCCGGTGTCTGGCCGCCATTTCCCGAATTTGTATGGCACCCGCGCCCGGCGCCCGAAAAAAGAATGGGATGCGGGCGGGTATGTTTGGCTTACAGGACCTTATCATGGAGGAAACACAGGAGAATCAAAGTCGTTGGAACCGCTTCAAGGAACGTAGCCAGGACGAGTACCAACTGGTCGTGCGGAATACCCACAACTACCACGAGATCGGCAGCTACAACCTGACGCCGCTCAACGTATACGCCGCCCTTTCCACCCTTTTCCTGGTGGTGGCGGTGATCGTGATCGGGCTGATCGCCTTTACCCCGCTGCGGCAGTACGTGCCGGGCTACGGCGACGTGGTACAACGCGAGGAAATGGCCGACCTGCAGTATACGGTGGGCGAGCTGACCGAGATCGTGGACGGACAGAACCTATACATCGAAAACCTGAAGCGCACCCTGCTGGGTAAGGTCATCACGGCCGACAGCGTCGAAAAGCGCACCGAGATCGTGGCCAGCGAAGAGGTGGACCCCCTACCCCCCTCGGAGGCCGAAATCCAGCTACGCCGCGAT
This sequence comes from Neolewinella xylanilytica, assembly GCF_002934605.1. Lineage (GTDB taxonomy): Bacteria > Bacteroidota > Bacteroidia > Chitinophagales > Saprospiraceae > Neolewinella > Neolewinella xylanilytica. The sequence continues at coordinate 1,191,139 of NZ_PTJC01000005.1, read as the reverse complement.
ATGGAGCAGGAACGGATGGCCGTACCGGCCGCGATGACCGTCAGCCTGCCTTCGCCCGGCAGCAACGACGTCACCCTCGCTTCGGTCTACCTCGTTGCCCCCCTGAATGGAGAAGTGAGCGCGGGCTTCAACCTGGCCACCGACCACACCGGGGTGGACATCCTCGCCCCCCAGAACACCGCCGTGAAGGCCACCCGGGAGGGCATCGTCTTCCTTTCGGAGTACAGCAATGCGAACGGCAACATGATCGGCATCCAGCACGATAATAACCTCATCAGCTTCTACAAACACAACAGCAAGCTCCTTAAGGAGGTAGGCGACCGCGTCAAGGCCGGCGAAGCCATCGCCATCATCGGCAATACCGGCACCCAGAGCACCGGGCCCCACCTCCACTTCGAGCTCTGGCACCAGGGGCGGGCGGTGGATCCGGGGGAGTTCGTTAGTTTTTAAGGAGTGAAGGGCTGAAGGACTGAAGGACTGAATGGGGCCGTTGGAGGCTGGCCCCTCGCTGCGCTCGGGTCGGTGCGCACGGATGCCACGTGTAGCAAGGCGCTTACTGTCCCGCCCTTTTCGGTCCCTAGCCCAACTTACGAGCGCCTATCTGCGTACTCCTGCAGCCCGTAGCAAGGCCGCTACCGTCCCGCCCTTTTCAGTCCTTAGCCCACACTTACGAGCGCCTATCCGCGTACCCGCGCGGCGCGTAGCAAGGCCGCTACCGTCCCGCCCTTTTCAGTCCTTAGCCCAACTTACGAGCGCCTATCCGCGTACCCGCGCGGCGCGTAGCAAGGCCGCTACTGTCCCGCCCTTTTCAGCCCTAGCCCAACTTACGAGCGCCTATCTGCGTACTCCTGCAGCCCGTAGCAAGGCCGCTACTGTCCCGCCCTTTTCAGTCCCTAGCCCAACTTACGAGCGCCTATCTGCGTACTCCTGCCGCGCGTAGCAAGGCCGCTACCGTCCCGCCCTTTTCAGCCCTAGCCCAACTTACGAGCGCCTATCTGCGTACTCGTGCAGCCCGTAGCAAGGCCGCTACCGTCCCGCCCTTTTCGGTCCCTAGCCCAACTTACGAGCGCCTATCTGCGTACTCGTGCCGCGCATAGCAAGGCCGCTACTGTCCCGCCCTTTTCGGTCCCTAGCCCAACTTACGAGCGCCTATCTCCGTACTCTTGCCGCGCGTAGCAAGGCACCTACTGTCCCGCCCTTTTCAGTCCATAGCCCGGCTTACTTTCGTCTATCTACTCTACGTACCCGCGCCGCGCGTAGCCAGGCACCTAGTGTCCCGCCCTTTTCAGTCCATAGCCCGCCTTACTTTCGTCTATCTGCGTACCCGCGCCGCGCGTAGCCAGGGGCTTACTGTGCCGCCCCATTCAGTCCCTCACTAATTCAAAAATTCACTCCTTGTCCTAACCCCTTAACTCAGCAGAGAGTACAACAACTGCACCGCCAGAATCTTCCCGATCAGCACCACGGGAAGCATGCGGGTGTAGCCGATGGTCGGGTACTTGTTCCCGGCCTGCTCCACGGCGAACTCCAGAATGGCGGGCTGGCTGCCGACCATACCGCCGAGGAAGGAAAAGGGGATCTTCAGAAGGCGGTACCCCACCAAAATGGTCGCGACCGTCGTGATCATCGCGATGACGCCGCCGGCGAGGAAGAGCTTGAGACCGAGGTCGGTCTGCAGCGTCTGGTAAAACGTCTGACCGGAACGGATACCGATGCCCGCCAGCAGGAAGATCAAACCGAGCTGCCGTAGGGTGAGGTTGGCGCCGTAGGGCAGCGTCCAGACGATGGGCCCCGTACGGCGGAGCTGGCCGAGGATAAGGGCGACGATCAGCGGACCGCCGGCGAAACCCAAACTAAAGGAGTAGCCCCCCGGCAGCTCGAAGGTGATCATGCCCAGCAGCAGCCCGAGGGTGATGCCCAAGCCGAAGGAAAGCAAATTCACCTTCGATAATGCCTCGTAGCTGTTGCCGAACACCCGGAACACCTCCGGGAGGTCCTTACGGTGGGCTACGAGCAGGATGCGGTCGCCCAGTTCCAGCACGGTATCGCCGCTGGCCAGCAGGTCCATATCGCCCCGTTGTACCCGGGTGATGAGCACGTTGAAGCGTTCCTGGAGGTTGAGGGAGGCGATGGTCTTACCGGCGATCTCCTCGTTCGAAACGAAGATGCGCCGGACGTCGAAGACGGAGCGGTCGTGGTTCAGTTGTCCCTCTTCGGCCGGGCCGACGTACTGCGCCGTTTCCTGGATGGCTTCCTCGGAGCCGACGAGTACGATGAGGTCGCCCGTTTCCGGCTGGCTGTCCCAGGTGGTGAGGTAGGTTTCGCCGTTGTGGAGCATCCGGCCGAAAGCCACTCCCGTACGGTGTTGCAGGCGAAATTCCCGCAGCGTATGGCCCGCCATATCGGGATGCTCGACGCGGAAGGTGCGGCTGAGTAACTTTTCGCCGAGGGGGTAATCCTTCTGGAGCTCCCGGTATTCCTCCGCGTAGCTGATCCCCATAATGCGCTGGAGGGCGAACAGGCCGAGCATCACGCCCAACACCCCGAGCGGATAGGCCAGCGAATACCCGACCACCGCCTGCTGCGACATGGCGTCCTGGCCGGCCAGCGGCACGTTCTTCTGGATCGCGTCGAGGAGGCCGGCCAGGGCCGGGGTATTGGTGCTCGCGCCGGCGTAGAGTCCGCTGGTGGTGGCGGCATCGAAGTCCAGCCATACCCCGATCCCGTAGGCCAGCGCCGCGGACAGCAGGATCGTACCCGTGGCGAAGTAAATGTCCCGGAAGCCGTTGCGTTGAAAACTGGCGAAAAAGGCGGGGGCCGAGCTGAGTCCGACGGTGTACACGAAGATCGCCAGCCCCATAAAGACGATGAACTGCGGCACTTCGAGGGCCGGGCTGAGGGCGCCGAAGCCCAGTCCGACGAAAAGAACGGCGGCTACCCCGAGTTTGAAGCTTTTGATGCGGATCTCGCCTACGCCATAGCCGATGGCCATGACGGCGAAGAGGAGGAGTAACGGACTAGCGGTGAGTAACTCGATCATGCAGCAAGGCGGTGTAGACGGTACCGACGCGTTTAGCCACCTTCCGAAACACGTCGATGAGCCAGTTTTCCAGGTAATAATCAGGCCCTAATAAACGCGGGGTGTACCAAAGGAGATCCTTAGTCATAACTCCAGCGGCCAGGAGTAGTTCCTTCGCGAGGGAAAAGAATCCGGGCTTCACTTTACCGCCGAGCACCGCGTCCCGCCCCGCGGCGAAGTAGGAGCGGAAGAACCAGTCGACCGAAAGCTTCTTCGGTATCACCACGTGGTAAATGATCAGCCGGGGGTCATAGGCCACCGCGATGCCCCGCGCCCGGGCCTTGGCCTGGAGGTAGGTCTCCTCCCCGTAGGCGATGCGCTTGCCGACCATGCCCACCCGCGGGTCGAAGCCGCCCAGTTCGGCCAGGAGGTTCTTCTCCCACAGCATGACCCCCCCGGTAGCCACGTAGTTTGCCGGGGGAACGCTGAGGCTGCGGTAGGCCGGCAGGGCGTTGCTGGCGTAGCGGTCCCGGTACCAATCCGGCCGGCCGTAGTGGTACCAGGGGTAGTAAACGCCACCGACGATACGGTATTGGCGATCGCGAACGAGCTCGGCGGTCCGCGCGAGGAACCGCCGATCGGCCCGGGCGTCGTCGTCCAGGTAGATGACCCAGTCGGCGGCGGCCTCCCGGTAACCGCGGTTGCGGGCGTGGCTTAGCCCCTGTTGTGCTTCACGGATGCGCCGGCCGTTCAGTTGCGGATGGGCGGCCAGGAAGTCGTCGGTTACCCGCGGCGTGGCGTCGGTGCTATTGTTGTCTATGACCAGGAGCTCCCAGTCTTCGGGCGCGTCGCTTTGGTCCGCCAGCGAGTCGAGGCAATGGCGCAGTAAGTCGGACCGGTCGTAGGTGCAGATGATTACGGTGAACAGGGGTGGGATCATAGCAAACGTAAAGGTCGGGAAACCCGCGGGAAGGAAAGCGTATCGTGCCGAAAAACCACCCAACTGGCTATACCCGCATAATGACCGGTATACGGACACAAGCGCTTTTCACCATCAGCCTTCTTTGTTGGGTTTTGCCCTCACCGCCCGGAAGGAAAACGGAAACTGGCATTTCGGTTGTTACGGCGGGCTTCGGTTCGAAGACGGAAACCTAGAGATCACGCCGTCCGCCCTGCAGCGTCGCGAAGGGACGGCCAGTGTTTCCGATGCGGCGGGCAAGCTGCTATTTTACACCGCCGGTATTTCCGTATTCAACGGAAATGACGTGAAGGTGGCCGATGGCTTGCTCGGGCACCCCTCCAGCACCAGTTCGGGCGTAGTCATACCGGTGGGGGGCAGTCCCGACGAATACTGGATCTTCACCAGCGACCACCGCGGCGGCACCAACGGGGTGAATTACTATTGGTACCACGCTGGACACAGGGCTGCCCGACACCGGTATAGCGTTCCTTTGGTCCGGAGACTTCGCCCTATGCGATACGTGCGCAATACCCGAGCTTTTTGCCGATCGCAGTGGATCGGTTTACGTTAACCCTGACCGAAAGTCTTACGGGGTGTACGCCTACGTCTTCGTAGCGCGCCCGGTCAACGGCGAAGAGGTCGAGTTGAAGGGACTGGTTCACCTGGTCCGCTGATCCCAGCCGGAGGATAACCTGCATACCGAATCCTGGTTTTGGCGGCGGAGCGCGGGAAAAAAGATGCCTTCGCCCCAGCAGCATGCCACCAAAAAGCGCAGGATCCCGTCGATTAGGATGGTAAAGGTGGGTCGGAGGGCATGACCGCCATGCTTCAGCGCGACTCGCCGTACAGCACCCGGCCGTTGGCAAAGTGATTCTGGTGGATGATGACGCTGAAGTCTTCCCGCTTCACTGGAGTAGCGGCGGATTCCAGAAACAGCAAGGGTACCCGTCCGTAATACGAAGCCCACATGGAATACGTACTCGGGGGACCCATGATGTAATCGCAGCGGGACAAAGCGTAGAGGTCCTCGACGCCCGTGGCATCCGGCACGGAAAAGTGGGCGAACTCGGCGAAAGCCTCCGGACGAATTGCCTCATTGGAGCAGAGCAGGACCCGCAGGCGTTTACCGGGAAACTGCGCTGGCAACTGCCGGAGGAAGGCGGCGTAGGTGGCATCGTCGTAGTAGTACTCCCCGTCCCGGTACGTGGCGTAGTCCCCCCGGCGCAGGTGGATTCCCACCAGGATGTCATCCGGACGTAGCTCCCGCGACAATAGCGCGTCTACCTTAGTTGTGGATTCCCGTCGAAAGCGGAACAGCTCCCGGATGCGGTCGTGCTCGCTTTGCATGTACCGCTGGGGCACGGGGGCCCGCCAGGATTGCACGAGTACGAGTCCGTCCCGATCCAATGGCTTGACCCGTTCGTAGGCTGGATCCCCGAACCGGAGCGAATCTACCCGCAAGGCCCGCCGCAGCGAGCGGGGCAGCCGGTGCACCAAATGGGTCAATTGCTTGAGATAATCGTAAGACCGGGACGACCATTCGGGGAAGGTGATCCGGGGAAAACGGCCGAGATCCTCGAAAGCTTCGTGGTAGGGCCCCAGATACAGGACCCGCACCGCAATGTCGTGGTGCAGGGCGTACGCGATGAACGGGGCGTAGGACCATAACCGGTTGCACAGCTGTCCTTCCTTATCTACCAGTACCAACATCGCCGCAAAGGTAAGCGGCCGGGGCAACTAGGGATAACCGGGGAAGCGGATCAGATCCCATTCTTCGCGGAATGGGCCAGCTGCTTCAGGAAGGGAAGCGGGCGCAGGGAGCCGTAGTCCGTCGTAAGGGTGCGCCCGAAATCCCGCAGCCGGAGCGAGCAGGAAGCACGGGTGTAGAGGCCGGTATGCATTTCCTCCAGCACGCGGCGAAAAGCGGCCGGTTCGAAAGCCCGGAGCTGCAGGTTCTGCCGATCGAGCTCGGCAAACCACCCCCGTGCCCGCCGAATGAAGGTGGCATAGGCCGCGCTATCGCCCACGAAGGGCTCCACGCCGACGTGGCGGTGGATTTGGAGCGCTTCCGGAGTGGCGGTGAATCCGTAATGGCCTAACATATACCGTTGGACGGCGGCGGCATTGGTCCGCTGGGCCTCCCGACGGGTGGTAGTAATGTTCTCGGCGTGGGTCCGGTAGTGCACCAGCGGTTCGGGGAGGAAGCCGCATTCCGTGACCGTACTGAGGCGGGCCAGCAGATCGTAATCGAGGGAGGCACGGAGCGATTCGTCGTACCCTCCTACCCTGTCAAAGGCCGCCCGGCGGTAGACGACGGTGCTGTGGCCCATGGCATTCGTGAACATGAACTTGGCCTTCAGCTCCGCGCTTTCCCGTACGCTACTGCCGTGCTGCCCCCGGATGTGGCCGTGCGCGTCCGTTTCGTAGTAGGCGCTACCCAACAGACCGACTTGCGGATGGCGGTCGAGAAACGCCAGTTGCTTTTCCAGGCGTTGCGGCTCCATGGTATCGTCGGCGTCGAGGCGGAACAGGATATCGGAGCCGGCCTGGCGCGCCGCCCGATTCAGGGTGGCGGATGGACCGCGGTTTTGCTCGTTCCGCAGGGCGACGACGCGGGCATCTTCCGCCGCCGCGCGCTGCATAAGCGCATAACTCTGGTCGGTGGAAAGGTCATCGACCAGGAGGAGTTCCCAGTTGCCGTAGGTCTGCGCGCGCACCGAAGCAATGAGCTCGGACAGATAGCCCGCGGCGTTGTGAACCGGGACGAGGATGGAGACCAGGCCGCCGCTCATGGTTCGATGGTTTTTCCGCCGAAATCCGGCCGATCGATGTGCAGGCTGGCGTACGTCCGGTACTCCGGTACGTGACGTAGCAAACGGGCGAGGTACCGCAGGTGCATAGCCGCCAGGGAAACCTTACCCCGCACCAGCAACCCCAAGCATAGCCCGGCGTAATCCCCCAGGGTTTGCCGCAGCGCCACCGCCGTTGAGGTGGAGGGATCCACCACCCGCAGCAAGCCGAGGATCCAGTGATCGTAGGGGGGATGATCGAGGCGACCGGTAACGGTGGCTCCGGTCCGGTAGTGGTACCCCCGCGCGGCGGGAACGACACCGACCCGAAATCCGGCCAGCTGGGTGCGGGTGACGTAGTTTACGTCCTCTCCGTAGTGGGGAAAGACGGGATTGAAATACCCGATCCGCTCCACCACGCGGGCACGGACCAGCCACAACGCGGCGTTCACGAAGTTGACGGGGAAGACCGCCGTGTCCTGGGGTATGGACGCGCCCGGAAGGTAACTGGCGAACCTGGGTTCCAGCGCCCCGTCGCCCGCATACTGCAACGGACTCAGGATGCCGAAAGAGGGATGCTCGTCCGCGACGGCCACCAACCGACGCAAATCTTCCGCTCCGATCGCGGCATCCTGGTTCAGCAGGAAAAAGTAGTCGTAGGCCTGGCTGTACGGTTGGCTAAACACGAGGTTGTGGGCTTTGCCGAAACCTAGATTGCGGTCGGAGAGATGCAGGTGGTCGATACCTTCCTCAAAGTCCGTTTTCAGGCGCGCCCGCGTTCCGTCGGTGGAGGCGTTGTCGACCACGGCAAGATCGGTCAGCGCGCCCAGTTGGCTTACCGCCCCCAGGCAGGTATCGAGCCAGGCTTCCGCCTGGTAAGTGACCACGATGGTGAGGATCCTAGCCAAAATAGTTGTGCTTGACGTAGCGGCCGATGGAATAGAGCGATCCCGCGGAGTAGACCGCCAGGACCGCGTAGGTTGCTTCCGCGTTTCCACTAATGTAGCACGACAACAGGCCGATGACCATCAGGTAATTGAACCACCATACCCGGAAAATCTCCCAGAGCGTGTACCCAAACAGGCGGTAGAACCCAAAGTACATCGTGACGGGAAGCGAACCGAACAGGTTACCGAGAATGATACCGACGATCATGCCTTCGATGGAATAGTAAACCCCGATCGAGGCGCCGACGATCTGGGCCAGGGAACTGATGGCGGTATTGTACACCAGAAACCGTTCTCCCCGAAACACGATAAACAGGTTTCCGGCCGCGCTGATCATCAGCGAGGTGGGCAAGAGGATGGACAGGGGGTAGAGGTAAGCGCCCACCTGCCGCCAGTCTTCCCCCCAGATAAAGGCGCTGATCTCGTAGGGGAACAGGTGGAAAATGACCACCGCGGGAAAAGCGATGCCTCCCAGAAGGTGGATGTACTGGGTAAACTCGTACTTCACGTTCTGCCCCTCCTGGCGGATGCGCTCGAACATCGGCAGCTGGATGGTCGAGATGACGCCGGAGACGATGGTCAGCGGCAGGCGATTGAAGTTGTAGGCGCGATTGTAGAGTCCGAGGTTGGCCGTGGAATACAGCTTGCTCAGGTAAAGATTGTCGATGTTGGAGGAGACGTACAGCAGGACCTGGAAGACCGACAGGTTGACCATCAGGCTCCGGATGCGCCGAAAACTGGCGCGAAAGGGCAGCTGCCGCCACGGTCGGCCGCGGGCGATGAGGTCGACCTTGCCGTGGTAAAAAGCGTACTTGAGCAGGGGGACCGCCAAGAGGGGGAGGATCAGCGCATAGTAGCTGAATCCGGCGCGGGCCAGCAGGTAGGTAGCGATTACCTGCACCACCGTGGCCAGCAGGGCCACCCGGGCGATGTAGCCGAACTGTTCCCGGCGCGACAGGATGGCTTCGTGGACGATGGGGATGGCGTTCAGAAAGGCGCAGACCCCGTAGAGCACCAGTACCCAGGTAATTTCCGGCATCCCATACCACCACGCGATGGGATAGGCGGCCAGGATCAGCAGCGACCCGAGCAACGCCCCCATGCCCAGCGCGAACAGGCGGACGCTGCGCTGGAAGGCCGGGGTATCGACCTCCCGGATGACGGCCAGGGAGAAGCCGGCGTCGAGAAAGAGCGTCACCACCCCGAAGTAGATCGCGCCGATGGCCTGTACCCCGTACTCCTCGGGGTCGAGTTGCCGGCTGACCAGTGCGCTACCCGCGAAGGTGACGACGAGCCCGGAATACTTCAGCAGCCCGACCTTCAGGAAGTTGTTTACTATCTGGCGCTGGAAGCTCATCTACGGCTTCTTCGCCAGTACGAGATACTGGAAAGTATAGTAATCGGGAAAGGCTACTTTAAGCAAGCGACCGTAGATGGGAAATTGACTCCCCAAACGATCCCGGTAGCGAAACACGCGCTGCAATTGTTCAACCTCCAAACCGGATGACTCCACCAGCTCGATCAGGTTTTTCCGGGTAAAGACCTGCAAATGCGTCCGATCGAAAATGCCGCGGTCATTCCGAGGCCAATACCCTTTCGCGGCAAGTGTCCACAGTGCGGAGACGTGCTGCATATTCGGGACTGAGATCACCACCCGGCCGCCGGGGCGCAGGAAGGCAAGCAAATCGTTGAGAATTAATTGAGGATCGCGAAGGTGCTCGAGAATGTCCCCGAAAATCAGGCAATCGAAGCGTAGATCTTTGAATAGCTCCGTGAATTGCATGGCTTCAATGTCTCCTTGCCATACTTCCCGGTAACGGTCTTTCGCCAAATTCGCCATTACTGCGTCGTACTCAATACCATACACCTCCTTGGCGTGACCATGATCTAAGAGGTAGGCTCCGTTCACTCCGGTCGCACAACCAACGTCCAGTATCGTCGCGCTGGCCTCACCCTCCAACATGCCTATGATGTCGGTACGTAAGCCGATGTACGATTCTTTCAGCGAATTGCCTGGTTGTTGGGAAGTCATAGGAAAAGTAGACCGAAAGATTTACTGCGGTGTAACGCAGATACAGTCTTCCGTAATGTCGATCCGGTAATTGGTGTCCAGACGGTGTACTAATGCCGTCACGGTCTCAAGGTCCGGATAATTCTCGTCGCCAACGAATAACCGGGCATCGTCGATCAGCAGGACATGGTCGTGAAGGGTGTCTGATAAAATTGTTTCGATTTCCGCAAGGATGGGAGATACGCTTTCACCCAGCGCGGTTACGCCGCCGGAATAATGACCGTCAAGCCAAAATATTGCGGGCTCCTGCAGTTCGGGAACGACCGACCGAAGGACTTTGCCACTATCGCCCTGAAGGATGGTAATGTGGTTATCCCCCCGAAAGCGCTTCACGGCCCGAATGAACAATGGCTTGCTCAACTCAACGGAGAAGATCCGGGCAAAATGCTTTCGCTGGGCCTCTACCATGTCCCCCATAAAGGTTCCGGTTTCCACGAAGGTCGTATAGGGAAAGCGCTGGTGCACGGACCGAATAGTGCGCTGCTTTACGGCGTGGGGCGGTGGAACGGGCTGACCGCTTTCCTCCCACTGTTGCAATTCCTTTGCATCTTTTCTCCGCTTCCACCATCCCCGCAGGGACCTGGGCAAAAAACCGGAAATCAATTTGAGAATGGTAGGCATGCAGTTCGATCGAATTTGGTTCGGGGAGGAGCGGACGAAGAAGACCGACTCAAAGCTGAGAGGAAATCCTGCGCAGCCCGCCGTCAGCGCCAAAGGTACGGGGATGTTCTGTATGCCCGCATGGCTAGCGACGTGAATGGGGGCCTCCCGCAGAGATACCCATATACGAGAATCATACATTCAGCGGCTGAAGCCTAACGCAGTAGCGTTACATGGCCCTTATCCAGTCGGGTGCCTCCGTTGGAAAGAACGTAGGAGACAAAATAGGAGTACACCCCGATTGGGGCGGCATGGCGATTCCATTGGCCATCCCAAACCACCTGGTCGGCCGTTACGCCGGATTGGCTGTGGACCTTCGCGCCCCAGCGATCGAAAATTTCAAAGGCGACAACTTCCGTCGTGCAGTCGCTCAAAAAGGGGTGGTAGATATCATTGGCGCCATCTCCATTGGGCGAAAAGGCATTCGGGAAATAAGATCCCCCGCACGGCTCCGTCTCCAAAGTGAAGAAAACGGAATCCACACATCCGCTGACCTCGTCGATAGCCGACAAACCGATGGTAGTCGTCCGAAGAATGGAAAGCAACACTTCCTGACAAGTCGGGCAATCAAATACCTGAGGGGGCGTCCAGGTATAAGCAACGGTACCCGTGGAGGAAGTGATTACGCCGAGTGCCAGGGTATCGCCCACCTCCACGGGCATGGTAGGCAATCCGACTATGTCAACCGAAAAATCAACGGCTCGAACCGTATAGACTACACTACTATCGCATCCGTTCACCGAAGTCAGGGTATCCCGGTACACTCCTTCTTCCTTTATCCAGCTTCCGGCAAACAACAGGCTATCACCCTGACAAATCGTCGCTTGTAATTCGGTTGTCACGGTTTCGGAAAAGGTCAGGTTGTAGGTGACGGTGGAAACACATCCTCCTGCGTGAGCGATCGTATCGATAAAAACGGTGTCACTCGTGTAATCGACACCGTCTACCGTGACGACGTCTCCGATGCAACTTGCAATTACTTCTACCGTGTTGGAGCTCGCTTCCCCGTACAGGGTAGTGATGATGGTACTGTCGTTACAGGTGTTCGGCAGGTCGATAAAGGACTCATATACACCGGGGGTCCGAAGGGTGTCCGCTCCAACAACCACCATTTGTTCCGGTAGCTGGCACAGATCAAAGCGCTGTTCGCGGACGGGATTGCACCGGCTAAAACGAAAATCATCGATGGCCAGGTCGTTGCCGCATCCGCCAATGGCATTGTTGGTGATCTCGATGTCCACGTCGCGCTGACCGGGGCGGGTACGAAAGGAAATGGAGAATTGATTCCAGGTGAGGGTATCCGTCGTCGGAATAGAACCGGTAATCACGGAGCCGAGGCTATTCCCGGTGGCAGGATCGAAAAGGGAAAACTTTAGATTGGGTTCGATGCTGTTCCCTTCACAGGCAAATGGCCGAACGACATTGGCCACATAGCACGAGAAGGTGTAGTCGGTATTCTCACAGAGGCTGTCGAAGGTGGCGCGGTAGAAAATTCCCGGGTCGTCCGAAGCATCGAAGACCAGGGCGTAGCCATTTACATCGCCCTCGGTATGATCGGGCGCATCGTGCCAGCGGTCGCGATTGATTCCGGTCGTGTTCGTGACCGAATAGTTTCCCCCACCCACGGAACCGTAGGTGTACGTGGTAGTTCCGGGAGCTAGGGGTTCCCCCGGACCGGCGCCGGAACCAAAATCCTCGGCGAAAATCACGGGTCCCGTACTGCCGTCACAGTTTTGTGCCTCGGTGCTACCCCAGAAGGATAGGAGAGCTAAGGGCAGACAGATCAGGTGGGGGAGGTAACGGCTGAGTAACACAAGCAATAACTTGGGGTTAGCGGTGGAGGGTAATAACGCCTCGAGGAAAATACTGACGCACCTTAGACAGTACGGGCTTCAAAACCGAACCAAATTTAGCGATTTAACGCCAAAGCGGCAATTCCCCCTTGCTGTCATCGATTGCAGAACAAGTTGATTAGCCCGGTGCGCAAGCGTAAGCCTACTGCCATTCACAGCGTTTACAATGGCTCAATACCAACCTTGTCAGACAGCTATCCGGTGAGGGATTATTCCAGATGCCTCGGGATCTATTTTCCTCTAGACAGCTACACAGCCTGTTGAGATGGAAGGAAGGGTTTCTTTTCCGAATACCCTTCGGTGCTGTTGGCCAGATACAGCCCCACCAGCACCCACAGCCCCCGGAAGTTCATCACGTCCTTGAAGATGCTGGCCACCAGGAAGAGCAGTAAAACCACCGCGGCGACCGTCCACCCTTCCGGCCGGTAGTAAAGCAGACTGGCCACCAATGCGATCAGCCCCAGCAAGCCGAAGAGGCCGGTTTCGGCGAAAGCGCCGGTCCAAGCGGAATGCGGGTTGAAGCGGCCAAAGTGAGCCGGGTAATTACCGCTCGGTACCAGGGCTTCGGTGTAGTCCTGGAAGCGGCCGGGGCCTACGCCCAGCCAGGGGTGTGCCGCTCCGATCAACAGCCCGGCGCGTTTGTTGGCGGTGTAGTTGGTTTCCGCCACCACATAGTCCGACCCAGTATAAACCGTTCGACCGGAAGTAAAGATGGTAGCGGTGAGGTCGCGATCCGTGGGTAATAGTAAAAAGTGGGTATTGACCTGAAGAATGCCTACCAACCCAATTGCGGTGGCGTAGAGCAGCGGACGTAATTTAGGTAGCCGGTACCTGGTTTCGATCAGTAAGGCGCCTACAAAGAACAGCAGGTTTTCCTTCGCCAGGGTCATACCAGCGGCGGCAAGGATAAGCAGCAGCTGCCAAGCCCCACCCCGCACGCCAGCGGGCGTAGGCAATGAGCAGGCCGGGAAGGAGAAGCATGTACATCATGCCGTATACCGTGGCCGTTCCCCGGAGCCGGTACACCGGACCGAATATGGGATAGTCGGGAATAAAGACTACCCAGCCGCCCGGATCCAGAAGACCGAGGATAACCCCGCCGTATACCAACACGCATGCCGTGGCTACGCCTACCGTGGTGCGCCGCCACCATACGGCCACGGACCGGCTACCATAGCTCCGCACGTGCGCCACAACCACGAAAGCCAGCAAGGCCAGGTAAGCCCGGGCCCCGGCTTCCAGCAGGGCGGCACCGTTTTGCGATACTAGGGCGGACACTAGGTTAGCCGCTACGTAAAGCGCCAGTGCCAAAGAGAACCATCGATAGCGCCTGATCAGCTCGATCATCTCCTGGCGAAAGCTCCACAGGGCTACCGGAAAGATGAGCTCGGTCAGCTGGACCGTCTCCGGGAGCAGGGGCGGGCAGCGACAGTGCGCGCGCAAAGAGCGTAGCGGCGGCGTAGGCGGGAATCAGATAGGCTTTGAGCTGCACTTACCGACCCGTTTTCACCTTTCTGTCCCAATATCAGGGCAAAAAGAGTCCATGGAAAGTTGAAATGAAGCATATCATAATTGACGCTGACAACTAATATACTCAATGAGCTGGCCATCATGGACCAGTCATAGGAGCGGGTGCGGGCGGTTCTCCAACGAAGGTTGGCCCTAAGCTGACGGCCCGTTATCACCACCAGACCGGTCAAGGCGATCAGCCCCAGATAGCCCGCTCCCACCAACACGCCAAACCAGGTAGAATGGGGATTGTAGGTCGGGAGGTGGGTCGGATATAGGTGCATTGGCCGGGCATCCTTAAGCGTTTGTTGAAATTGGTCCGCGCCAATACCCACCAGGGGGTGTTGATTCGCCAGGTAGACGGCCGTGCGCTTTAGCGCGATATAGGTGGTCTCGAAGAGTTGAAACGACTCCCCCCGATAGGCAACTACACCGGGGCTGTACTCGGCACGCTTGTAAACGCTGCCCCGTATTCTTTGCGATGGCTGCACGATATAGTGGGAGCTGAAATTATAGGCAATCAGGAGGACGCCCGCCAGCCCGTACCGGATGGGCCGGAGAAAACATTTACCCATTAACAGCAAGGCAATCGGAATGACCAGGACTTCTTTGGACGACGTAAGCAACAAAACGGGAGTCACGTACAACAGGAACCAGGGAAACGTACCTTCCTCCCGCCAGTTCCACCACTGTTTAAAAAGCGGGGGTAATAGCAGTAGGATGAGGGGGGTGCAGCCGCCCGCCAGCCCCATCGCCCGGTAAACTGTACCGAAATAGGGATAGTCCTCGTATACCCATACCAAGGCTTCCGTGGTCCCGGTCCACGCAAGCATATAGCCCAAATACGCGGTTGCCACGAGGAAAATCACGCCGTACGTCCACCACCGAAATACGGATTCCAAAGAGGCCGGCCCCAGGTTGCTGACTCCCCAACAGAAGGTCAGAAACAGCGCCAGCAAGTAGTACCGACCGATCAGTTCAAGTACCCTCTGTTGGTTCCCGCTGCAACCGTAGAACAACTCAGCACCCCCAATAAGCCGATCGCCGCCCAGGTAAAGCAATCATGCTTAGGCCATAAGTCCCTGCCGGCGCGATATACGGCGAGCGGTCCGAGAACCAAAAAGAGAACTTCGGTTATGTTGAGGGAAGTTCCCAGCCAGTGGAAGAGGGGAACGACGTCCAGTCGCCGCAGGGGCATCAGCAGGACGTAGCCCTGGAAAAGTCGGAGTAACAAGCTGAGTAATCTTAAGGGCATCCTGCGGTGGAACCCGGCTCCGCCTCAAGTAGATTCTTTAATTTCTCCCGATCAGACGACCAGAGTAGCCGTCCCCCACTTTCCTTCCACCGCCGGTAGCAATCGAGGAGCCACTCGGTCGGCTGGCTGTCCCGATCAAATACTTTCCCGGCCTGAGCACCCTCAACAATTTCCCGCAATTCCGGATCGTCGGGACCGTTCACCAGCACCAAAATGGGTCGGCCGGCCGCAAGATAATCGTACAGCTTACCGGTAAGCACGCGGTAGTACTGCTCCGCGGACCAGTTCAGCAGTACCAGTAACTGGGCGTTGGCCTGTATTTCTTGCGCGGACGCAGGTGGGATGTACCCCCCGGTATCCCGTGCTACTTCCGAAGGTAGATCCCTGGTCTACTCCTCCCAGACGCCGCGGTCCTTACCCCGGTAGATCAGCTGAAGGTCCTGCGGGAGCACCGCCCCCCGCTCCACGAGCGCGTTGATGGCCCCGACCAGGGGGGAGAGCGACTGGAATTGGGGATACAGGCTTCCAGTATAGACGATGGTGAAGCGATCGGTACGGGGTCGGGTGATGGCCGGTGGCAGCTTGGCTAGTTTGCTCCTGCGCACCGCAGGTACCGCCAAACAGCGTAGTCAGTGAAGGTCTCCCTGGCCGGACTGAATTACCTGTGCAGATAGAATTGTGGCACTAATATTGGAAATTAGCATGCTTAATATTTGTGTCTACGCAGAAAATTTAGCTTTGATTACTCGGGGTATACTGGCCCCGAACCAGGACATACGAACGGTTTGCTTTTGCCCGCAAAGCTCGGACCTATCATTAGATCAAAAAGAAGGCTCTACCTAACCGCTTACCTCCAGTTAGTTATGTCGGGAATATTTACTGCTCCCCACCAGAGTCTAGTGCAAAAAGAACCTCAGCAAGCGCTTTTGCCACGACAAAATTTGTTTGACTTATTCAAAGTCCAACCGCGTATACTGAATGGTGAAGCGGCCGACTTATGGAAAAAGCTTGAAGGGAGTTCCCCGTTTCATATCGGCGCTTGCTTTCCTACCGAGCACTTGTTCGTAGAAAGCCGGCGCCATTCCATCGCCCGGGCGGATCACCCTCAGGTTTTCCCGTGTAAATACTTCGCCAGCTGAGATATCCTGCACGACATAAATAGAACGTTTGAATTGCCGGCTTTTTTCTTCGGCCTTCTGCGTATCCAACTGTACGCTGCCCATTGCTTGCCAGGACCGCTCCGTTTCGGTAACGAGATCGGCCAATTCACTCGGTTCGAGGCTAAAGGCGCTGTCCACACCACCATCGGCCCGGCGTAGCGTGAAGTGCTTTTCTATGACACAAGCACCCAATGCTACCGCAGCGACCGACACGCCAATACCCATAGTGTGGTCGGAGAGACCAACCGTGCAATCGGGGAATACCTCCCGAAAGACGGGAATCGTCCGGAGGTTAGTATTCTCCGGCGTGGCCGGATAGGTACTGGTACATTTCAGAACACAAATCTGCTTGGCGCCGGCTTCCCGTAACACGCGCACCGACTCATAGATTTCATCAAGTCGAGAAGCCCCCGAACTAATAATCACTGGCTTACCCGTGGCCGCTACTTTCCGGAGTAAGGGATGATGGTTGGACTCGAAGGAGGCGATTTTATAGGCCGGTACGTTGAGGTTCTCCAAGAAATCCACCGCCGATTCGTCAAAGGGGGAAGAGAACCCCACCATACCCAACTCGCGGGCTCGGTTGAATATCGGTTCGTGCCATTCCCAGGGTGTATGGGCTTCCTGATAGAGATCATGCAAGTTTTTGCCTTTCCACAGGGAGTTTTCGTCTTTTATATCGAACAGCCCACCCTTATGGTCAATAGTGATGGTATCGGCAGTATAGGTCTGTAGTTTAAGGGCATGGGCACCGGCTGCAGCGGCAGCATCCACCAATTCCAGGGCTCGATCAAGCGATTGGTTGTGATTGCCGGACATTTCGGCAATGATAAAGGGCCGGTGATCGGAACCGATTGAGAATTTTCCGATTTTAAAGCTCATGGAGTTCAAATTTTAGCGCGTTCACATATTCCGTAGGGGAGCTTTCTTTGTAGCCCAACCGCCGAAAGGTTACGATTGACGCCGGGTTAGTCTGCTTCACATAGCCACGGAGCGCACGGATTTCTGGATGGTGGCGCTGTAGGAAGTTTTCGGCGTGAAGCAGCATGGCCGAACCGGTACCCCTTCCGCGCGCCGTGCTAGCAACGGAGTAACCGATAATTGCGGTGGTTCCTTCTAACGTCAGCCTTACCTGACCGATCGGGTCACTACCTATGTAAAATAGCAACAGCTTGTTTGCGGCATCGGATAACTTCCTATTAAACCACTGTTGATGTTCAGCCAGACTGATCTGTTTGCTAGAGAACGACTGAGCCCTCACTTGAGCGTCGTTTGCCCACTCGAAGTAAAGGTCACTATCGGAAGGTTGAGCCGCGCGGTAGGATATACCAAGATTTCGGAAGAGAGCGCGGTACCGGTAAGGTTGCCATCCGTCGATCACCGGTATGCCTCGCCCTTCTTCACCTGAGTGGATTGAGGTGCCGAATTGGTTGAAGTCTAGCGCCTGGCCTTTCTCGATTAAGGAGCGATAAATCTCCTCTTGATTGTCGGCAATTACTTTCAGATAAAGTTGTCCTCCTGTGCTCAGGTACTCCAAGCATACGGTACTCGGACTGGTAATACCTATACCAGACATGGCCATTCGTTGGGCCATTTCCTTTGGGCCCAGATTATGGAATACAGAAAGATGCAAAGGGCTCCGGGCGGTGAACGCGTCAAGCTCCCTTGCATACCGGTAGGCCGATCCGATCACTACCGAAACAGGTGCCGAAACGTCTAGTTCTTCCAGGCGTTTAAGCACCTGAAGTGTGGCATTACCGGGGTCTGCTCCCCCAAGGCAGACAAAGATTCCGGCGTCCGACTTAATACTATTATAAGCCCTTGCCAGCTCGCGAAAGGGTTTTCTTAGAAGCGCGAACCTAGTTCCGAAGGCAAATGCAGTATGGGAAGCGAAAGTATAGTCAGCTAAGACTGCGGAGGGAGCGTGATTTATCACCAAATCGGCTGTAAAAGCGTACCGGTGGATGTCGTCAATGCACACCACCTTATGCCCAGCCGCAGCCAAGTCATTTTGGTATGTTGTATCAAATTGGTAACCGTCGAGCACTACGGTAACACAAATGGTTCCGAGCTGCTTGAGCAGGATAGAAAGCTCTTCGGCAATTGTTGCGGACTCAGGGAGTCGCTCGACGGAAGAAAAGGAATGCTCTAGATCGGGCAGCAACGACGGCGGACATTCCGAATACAGCAACCGGCAATCGAAATCGGCGGAGATCATTTCTGCAAGCGCGCTACTACGGACGAGGTGGCCCAGGCCTGTCTTGAAAGATCCATCCGCCCGAAAAATCACTATCGGCTTACCCATTCCGCAGCAATTGGTACTTCAGCTCGGCCAGCTTCCAATCAGTCTCCGTATCGATGTCCTGAGCTTCCATTTCATCGATGGGCAGGCATCCGCTGTTCGAGGTCCACAGGCGCCCGGCGGTAACTATCGGTTCGGGACGGAACCAATAAAACATGCCGGCATCGTGATAGGTAGGGGGAAGATCCTGGGAGCGGGTGTCCAGATGCTCTGGGGCCAGCAGGGTCATCTTGCCGGAATCGTCGACGGTGAGTCCCCGCTGTATAGGAAATGAATACCGGATTACCGGAAACACGCTGTCAAACGCCTTTTCCTGAAGCATTCGCAGTGCGCACCTTAGCAAATCAGGGGTGATGAATGGGCTGGTAGCGTAAATGCAGCAGACTTCGTCGAATACAATTCCCTGATCTTCATACTTACCAAGCACCTCCTCAATTACGGTATAGGTAGTCGCCGTATCGCTACTGGCTTCGCGGCTTCGTGAGAAGGGTACCTTCGCTCCGAGGCTACGGGCTGCTTGGGCAATCTCTTCGTCGTCCGTAGACACCATAACCTCGTCAAACAGCTGGCAGTCGAGGGCCGCAGCGATGGAGTAGCCAATGATCGGTTTATCCAGGAAGGGCCTAATATTTTTTCTTGGAATACGCTTACTTCCCCCCCGCGCCGGAATGATGGCCAGCCTACGCATTTAAGAAAGCCTTAACCGAGTCAACCACAAACTGTTGCTCCTGTTCGGTAAGGGCTGGGTACATGGGCAGACTTAACCCCCTCGAGTAGTATGCTTCCGATAAGTGTAGATCGGCTTCCTCGTATCCAATATCCCGATAGTAGGGCATAGTATGCACTGGTACGTAGTGCACTTGAGCAAAGACCCCGCGATCGCGCAGGTAATCGTAGAGCCCCCTGCGATCCGCTACTTCTATCACGTAAAGGTGAAAAGCGTGCCGTATTGCTTCGCCCGGAACGCCGTGTACCCGGATTTTTTCCGTAGATATGGCCTTGAACGCCTGGTCGTAACGCTCGGCGATCTCCTGCCGCTTGTCCATTCCTTCCGCGGCCCGGCTTAGCTGGCTGATTCCCAATGCGCACAGGATATCCGGTATCCGGTAGTTATAACCGAGTTGCTGCATTTCCATGTACCATCCGCCGTGATCGGGGTATCTCAGGTTACCTCTGTCGCGGGTAATGCCATGCGTCCGCAGCAGCAGCAGCTTTTCGTACAGCTCCCGGTCGTTGGTAGTGATCATTCCTCCCTCCCCGCTCGCGATGTGCTTTACCGGGTGGAAGCTGAATATGGCCAGGTCGGCGTAGTTCGCGTTACCGCACCACTGCTTCGTCCCCTTGCTGTCGGTAAACCAACCGCCGGGAGCATGGCAGGCATCTTCTATGATCCAGAGATCGTGTTCGTCGGCCAGCGCCCGGTAGGCTTCCAGGTCGACGGGGTAGCCCCCAAAGTCAACCGGTACTATGCCGTGAAAATATCCTCGGGGTTTACTTGCGATCAACTCCCGCACCTTTTCAATGTCCAGGGTCAGAGTGACCGGGTCGATATCGGCAAACCATACTTCGCCACCACAGTAGCGAACGCAATTGGCACTGGCGGCGAAGGTGATGGGGGTAGTGATAACGCGTGTTCCCGCACCGACGCCAAGTGCTAGGGTGCACAGGTGAAGCGCGGCCGTTCCATTCGCTACGGCCACGGCATACTTTGCGCCGATGTAGGCAGCGAATTTTTCCTCAAATTCGTCTACGCGCGGACCGGTAGTCAGGTAGTCGGAACGCAACGCCTCGGCGACCGCGGCGATATCCTCGTCGGTGATGTGCTGCCTTCCGTAGGGAATAACGTGGTCGGTCATACTGTGAAACTTGGGTCGACGTGCGAGGTGATGAATGTCCGAAGTTCCTCCACGGTTACCCATTCGGTATTGGTCCCGGAGTTATAGCTAAAACCGTTGGGCACCAGTTCTGCTCCAAACTGTTCTTTAAAAGCTTCCATATCCCACTTCGGTACCGACGGTAAGATGGCGTAATACTTACCCATATCGTAGGTATAAAACGAATCCGAAGGGGTGATCATCTCCTCATGGATCTTTTCACCGGGGCGGATGCCGACTACCTTCTGGTCCTTTTCCGGGGCAATTGCGGTAGCGACGTCAGTAATACGGTAGCTTGGAATCTTGGGAATGAAGATCTCTCCCCCCCAAGCGTTAGCCAGAGCGTGAAACACCATGTCCACTCCCCCGTCAAGGCTGATATTGAACCGCGTCATGCGGGGATCGGTAATCGGTAAAAAGTCCTCCTTCCTGCGATCAAGGAAGAAGGGAATGACCGAGCCGTTGGATCCCATCACGTTCCCGTAGCGTACCACGGAGAACCGGATCGGATTCTTCCCACGGATGTTATTCGCTGCAATAAATAATTTGTCGCTAGTAAGCTTGGTCGCCCCGTACAGGTTGATCGGTGCACAGGCCTTATCCGTACTCAGGGCGACCACGCGTTCTACTGCCGTTTCCAGACAAGCATAAATCACGTTCTCGGCCCCGGTAACGTTGGTCTTAATACATTCCGACGGATTGTACTCCGCGAGGTGCACGTGTTTCATTGCCGCCGCGTGGATGACGTACTCGATCCCTTGCATGGCACGAACCAGCCGGTCTTTATCTCTCACGTCCCCGATAAAGTACCGGATGGCGGGGTATTTTGACGCGGGATATTCCTGCGCCATTACAAACTGCTTTTGTTCGTCCCGGCTAAAAATGACCAGTCTGCGTACGTCTGGCCACTCGGCAAAAATGCGGCGGGTAAGGGCCTTTCCGAGGGAGCCAGTCCCTCCAGTGATCAAAACCGTCTTACCGTTTAGGTTCAATTCTTCCATAAGGTTGGCAAAGGTAGCCCCTATTGCAGGGCCAGCAAAGAGTTAACAAATTATTCTGTGAAGCATCATTCAGAGGCTGGCCTTATCCCTCCATACATTTCAAATCCTCAGGCTTTTGCCTCCGGAGCTAAGCAACAGGGACCCTACCCCAGTTGCCGCGCAAGAGCGGGAGGAAGCGAGATCCACTACAATGCCTAGCGGTATGGACTGGCCTTTTTCTTCATGTTGCTTTGAGCTGTTGCTGCTTGCTTAGCGGTAACCGCAAAAAGGCAATTGCACAAAGCTTGCTTTACAGGCTGAGGTAGAATACTGGTCGGGGGGCACGGTGTGTTTCATTAGTTCGGTGGTTTAACTTCGGTGCAACGTACAGAAGCCAAATAACCCCCACCAAAACCCACACCCCCCGGAAATTCATCACGTCCTTAAACACGCCGGCAACCAGGAAAAACAGCAACACGACCACAGCCATCGTCCACTGCTCGGAGCGGTAGTAAAGCAAGCTGGCCAGCAAGCCGAAGATGCCCGTTTCGGCGAAGGCGCCCGTCCAGGGTAAGCTGTTATTGGGTAGGGGTGAGCCCTACCGGACCCGCCCACCAAGGGACAATAATCGCAGGCAGGCAGGGCAAAAACGTTCGAGTCCGGTAAATCGGCACCCAAAAAGTTACGGGGCGTCCGTGCAACGTAGATGTTGTCGAGTGGTGGCCCGCCCAAGTGACCAGTTAGGCAAGCCGACGACCTACCATGGCGGGACAGAAAAGGCCACACCATATTAGCGCCCGACAAGTTGCGTTAAGTTGGCGGCTAACAGTGTAAACAGCAGTAGATGGCGTAGGGCATGCTACTTTCATATTTCCGAGCGAAGCGGGAAAGGGCGCAGACAGCTTACCTCCAAATTTACCGTCTCTCAACCGCCGGCTGTTTAGCAAATACAACGATGTCCGGACGGTTTACCAGGTAGCCAAACCAGGGGTCTCCGTACGGCAGTACTCGTCGGTCGTAGCTAGCATCATAAAGGTATGTTTCGGATTCAGCCATCGGGGGTACGACACAATCCCCTGCTTCACATTCCTGAGCTACCGCATACTGCCGTTCAACGGATTGATCATACCGCTGCGTTTTTCCAGTAAGCAACTGCAACCAGGCTGCGCCAGGTGGAGAAGCTATAACGATCCGATCGATCGGACCACGGGGTGGACCTTCCCGTCCGCGGTCTATATATAGCCCTCCCAGTAAATTGGCCAGCCCAATGAATACAGCCAGCGTAACAATAGCTTTGCCCGGTAGTATCAGCCGGGGAAGGGAAGTAACGACCATTATCAGCAACATCACGGTTGGAATAATCTGCCAATCGGTAATTCCTTCCGGTAAACTCTCCCCTCTGGTTGCCACCAGTACGGGTGCGACAGACAGCACAGGAAGCACCAGCGACATTAATATAGTGAACTGACGCTGTCGGCGGGTAAACGAGATGCGGGGAAGAAGGGCACCACAAAGTAAGAGGATGGGTAGAAGGCTTGTGGAAGAAATCCAGCTTACCATTAGGTAGACGCCAGAAGCAATTACTACTCCGACCAGGGTGAGGTCCGAAAAGGCCGCGGAATGGTATAAGTCCGCTCTTACCCAGTTTCCTGGGGCCAGAAGTGCCACGGCAGCGGATAATGCTGCCGTCACGATGAGCGACCAACCGGCAGGTGTCCGCAAGCACTCCGGACGCAGTAATATATAGCTGCCTATCAACAGGCCAGTGTGCAGCAGACTGATTTCGTTGGTGCCTACGGTAAACACGATCACCGGCAGAGCGAGAAATATATGCCCCCTCCAAAGTAGACCCGCCAGGACCAGTGAACTAATAAGACCGGTTTGGTAGATAAACAAGCCGGTTAGCCGGTATAGACTATCGTACGGATTGCTGAGTTGACTCAGGTAAAGGGCAAGTACGGTGAGGGTGACAACCAGACCCGTTTTCCAATTTTGCAGCAAGGTGGAAGCAAGGAAAAACAGGGCTCCCCCAAGAGCCAGGTGCAGAACAAGAACGACGATTCGAGCGGTAGATAATCGATACCAGTTCCCGACCGTACTTAGTAAGGCCGTACTGCTATACCGTCCCATCGTCGTGGTGTACCAGTCAAGCTGTTGTTCCCACCAACTTACGGTATCGTACTTCCCCCCCCAGTTGCTGATCCAGTCCACGGCGTGGGTTCCTACCGGATGCCAGTAGAAGCACGATACCAGAAAGGGAAGCATACAGAGTAATGAGGTGACGGTCAGAATCGTCCCCGCAGGCGCAGAACGGTCATGCATCCTCGTTGCGCTCGAGGATTTGACGTAGGAGAGCAAGTTCGCGGATCACGCCCGTATGCTGCTCATCAAGCTTGCGGAACTTGCCATAAATGGCCACGAGCGCCCCGCAAAAACAGATGACCGTTGCGTATAGAAGCAAGTCTGCACCCCGTTCTACCCCCAGATAGTTGGCAATTACCGTAGTCGAATCTGGATCGTAAACCGCCAGCACACCAAACAGTAACAGTGTAGCGAGGAAGAGTACCGTCCCAAACCGGTAGCGGGTCAGTTTCAGATACACCAGCGCGATGGCAATCTGGGCAATAATTAAAAGTAGCTGGATGGGTTCCATACAATCAGCGGTAAATGATTCTCAGGAATATGTCACCCACAATCGTGAAAGCATTCCAGGAAGACTGACCTTTTGCCCGCGAATACGGCGTGTAGACAACGGCAACGGGAACTTCATGCCATCGCAGTTCATGCTTATGTACCTGCCAAAGCAATTCAGTAGCGTAAGCCATCCGATTTTCCCGCAACGAGATCCGTTCGAAAGCACGTCGGTTTAGCGCTCGCAGGCCAATATGGGCGTCAGTCATCTGAATGCTCGTTACGACACGATTAAATATGCGGCCAAGTTGAAGGATCAAGCGTCGCATTGGCGGAATTCTTAGCCGATCGGCTTGCCGCATGAATCGGCTTCCGAATACGATATCCGCTTCCCCTTTAAAAAGCGGAGCAAGTAAATTAGCAATGTCCGAGGGGAAATGTTGACCGTCCGCATCGAAGTGCACCAGGATATCAACGAATTGATCTTTTCTGGCAAAAGCCATCCCCGTTTCAAGGGCGGCACCTTGTCCTAAATTAACCGAATGTCGTAAAAGTATTACGTCCGGAGACACCGCCACCTCTACTGCGGGGTGGGATCCGTCGTCGACGACGAGGATACGGGCTCCCGCCCCGCGCAGGGCCTTTAAGGTTCGCCTGAGTATTGCCGGTTCCTCGTTATACACGGGAACGATTATCATTACTCGGGATATATCAAGTGCAGTTGCCAACTAGACTTGTTTTAACGAGGAATTGCCTCAATCAGTAATGCTAACCTATAGTTAAACCACATATTGCTAACATGTTGCCCAATGGTGGGACCAAAAAGCGACGGCCCTATGCGGTTACGTTGCAGATCCATCAAGGCTATCAAAGAAGATGCTCCAACGGCTACTCGACAAACGTAGGCCTACTTTCACCGGCGACCTCGATGCCAGCTGCTTCAGGCACACCCCCTTATTCCCATACGCTGGCTTTTTTGCGCCGCCACGCCAGGAAACGTTCAAAAGAGCGCAAACCACCTCGGCCAGATGAAATACGTGATCGAGTTAGGGCAGCAGGGCGACATAAACGAGCAGCCACCACACCGGAAGCATCCGATCGGCAGAAAATTTTATCGGCCTTGGGGATAATTGGTTGTCTGGCCTACGGCTTCGCCCTCCAGGTACTGGGCCATTGTCTTCAGATCCGAAGACCAGGGCACCCGTCCCCCACCCTCTTTCCACTGCTGATAGCAACCGAGTAGCCAATCCGTAGGGGAAGCGTCGCGCGCGTAGACCTTGCCCGCATGGGTGCCTTCAATGATCGCCCGCAGCTCCGGATCGTCGGGGCCGTTCACGAGTGCCAAGATGGGTCGGCCGGCGGAAAGGTAATCGTAGAGCTTAGCCGTAAGCACGCCGTAATAGTCCTCGGCGGACCAGTTCAGCAAAAGTAGCATTTGGGCCTCCTCTTGTAGTTTTTGCGCGGACGCAGGAGCAACGTAGGATCGGGTATTACAATGCATGCTCGCGGGCAAACAACTGGTCCATTCCCGCCAGAGGACTTCATCCTTGCCGCGGTAAATCAATTCGATGTCGTCGGGCAACATTGCTCCCCGGGCAACCAGCTCCTGCAGGGAATTCAGCAGCGGCCCGATCGACTGGAGGCGGTCGTACAGGCTGCCCGTATAGACAATGGTAAAGCGATCCGATTGCGGTGCGGTCGACGCGGGGGGGAGATTAAACAGGCGGTTTCTTCGTACCGTAGCCGCCGGAAAGATCTCCTTCAAATATTGGACCTGCCCCTCGGAAACGCCCCATACCTCATCCGCCCGACGGACTACCCTCCTGGCCCACCATATTTGTAATTTCGGCCACCACACGTCTCGCCGTACCGGATCGGCGTGAAGATCCCGAAAATCAGCGATCCAGTGCAGGTGGGGGAAGCGACGCTTCAGCTGACGAGCAACCAGGTGGTCGCTCCAAGGCCGGAAGGAAGAAAAAACGGTGGTAATGCCCTCCGCCTCGATGAGGCGAACCGCTTCCCGGTACGCCTCCCGACGGTAGATCGGACCGCCGTCGTCGGTCAGGTACAGGAAGGGGAAGGACTGCCGCAGCCGCAGCAGGGGGCCGGAAACCTTTTTCCGGTAGCTATTGTGGGGAAGGGTGTGGGCGGGGCCGGGGCCGCCCAGAAGGGCCCGAAGATCGCGGGCGGGTAGGGCAATTACGTCCAAGTCCGGGAGATCGTCACCGGCGAAATTCCGGTCGGCTCGAATCACGAATACCTTGCGGTAATGATCGAGTGCCCAAGTTGCCAGGTGCCCCAGCCGACGACCGGCCACGGCGGGGCGTGGCGGAAAATAATTGGCTAGGAAGAGGATTTTTTCCGCCGACAAGCTCGGATGAATTAGTTACGGTTCTTTTTTGGGCAAGGTGAATTTGGCTATCAAGCTTCCCCTAGGTTAACGAGGAAAAGGGAAAGGTAATGTTTTGCCACTTAACGAAGTTCGGTGGCTCAATGCTTGTCCATAGATTCCAAGGAGGTACGTAGGGATAGCTCCCGTCGGTTCTCGGAACAAAAGTCGCCTTTTGTAAACCCGGCACCGGGAGAATTTTCCGATTCCATCTCGTCGCGTCTCCGCCACACCGGGATAATTAATGTCACGGTAGATACAGATGGATGGCAAGATCGCCCATTCAGATTCACCGCTAATGGAGGAGGGAAAAAAGCGGGTTAGTTCCGGAACGCCTCGATAAGCAAATCCACGTACTTGCCTACGATCACCGGCTCGGCGAATGTTTCTTCGGCCATCTTTCTTCCCGCCACCCCCATTTTAGTTCGGTCCTCGGGGGAAGCCAAGATCAGCTTTTCCATTCCACTTGCCAGGCTTTCCGAACTCTGGACATCTACGAGATAGCCGTTGCGTCCGTGCACGATGGTATCCCGACAACCGGGGACATCGGAAGCGACGAGCGGCTTTCCCATCGCCATGCCTTCCAGCATCACCCGAGGCAATCCTTCCCGGTAGGAGGGCAACACTACGGCGGTAGATTTAGCGATGTAGGGTCGGGTATCACTTACCTGACCGTGATACACGATGTCGCCGGATGCTTCCCATTCTTTGACCATCATAGCCGATACCCCGCTTGGGTTACCATCATCCAGTCCACCTACTACATGAAAGGTAACGTCCGGATACCGCCCTCGCAGCGTTGTCGCGGCATCGTGAAATTCCACGATGCCCTTATCGTACAGCAGGCGACCGATGAACAAGAAGTTGATGTCTTCCGGAGTATCCGATTTCGTAGGTTGAAAGCGTTCCGTATCGATACCGGACCCCGGTACTACCCCCGAACGGTCTGGACGAACCATACCGCTAGCTAAAAATAGCTGCCGGTCGTCCGCGTTTTGAAAGTACGTCCAGTAGGCAGATCGTAACGCTTGCCGGTACAGTTTTATCGCCACCCGATTGACGATTCCGGACTGGAGAAAAGCGTATCCCAATCCCGTCAGGGTACTTATGTTGGCAACCTTGGTGAATTTTGCCGCAAGTGATCCGTAGATGACGGGTTTGATCGTATAATGAAGGGCAACATCGACCTTATGGCGGCGGTATATCCGGATCAACTCCAACGTCAGGGCAAAATCCTGGACCGGATTAGTCCCTTTGCGACTCAATCGCCTGAGTGGCACGAAGATTACTCCCAGTTCGTCAACTAGGCGCTCCGAATATTCATCCGGCGGTGCAATAGCCAATACCCTGGCACCAGCTTCAATAAAAGACCGGACTAACCCACCCCGGAAGTTGTAGATATTCCAACTGGTGTTGACGACAACCGCTACCGTTTTCCCCGCTAGAGCCATTTCGTTCAATTCTGTGGACTGGCTTCGATCCAGGATTCCATGGAGTGACTCTGCCATCCGTAACGTTGGTTTAGGTCTTTATAAGTTCGCAGAATCTCTTCTAACCCGGCCATGTTGCGAGCCGGATCGGTAGCGAGGTTATGCGGGTGCCACCACAGGTGGTAATTTTTCCCTGCCTCTGCGGCACGGGTCATTTCCTTGCATATACGCCATAATTTGAGCTGCTGACCTCCATACGAATCTATTGATGGAACGTAAGGTCGAAAGAAGCGGCTGGCGGGAATGTTGACCAGTCCGTTATCCTCCTTTCCAACGTCGAAAAGATAGGATTTCGCAAGCGGCAGGTAATTGTCCGTTAGCCGTACGGCCCGCTGATACAGGGTAGTGTCCTCGCCCGACCGACTTTGCCAAAACCAAGTCTCCGGATTTCCGCGAAACGCCCGAAAACCATGGCGCCGGAGCGCAGGAAAATAGTCGGTTCGGTACTGATTGCGTGGAAAAACGAGGGAGGTCGCCGGTCCGTACCCGTTTGCCGCCCGCTGCGCGCAACCGAGGTCATCGGCAAAGGCTTCGCTGTCCTGTCCGGGTTCCAGACAGTAAAAGTGAGAAAAAGTGTGGCTTCCGATTTCCTGCCCGGGCGTGGCGGCAACGAGCTCGATCAGCGAGGGTGCATAGTGGTATGGGTCTTCGTCCTCGTTCTCCCCTACTTCAGCCAGTAATCGGTACGGGTCGAGTTGCGGATTGCGGTACTGTGGCCGATGCTCCGGAAGTAACTCTTGAAGCTCCTCCTTATTCCGGGCGAAAAGCATACCCACGGTTGCCCAGGTAGCAGCTATACCGTATTCATTGAATAGCTGTAAGGTGGGCGGAATCAGGTCCCGGGTAGTTCGAAAGTAGGCTCGGCTCTTATCGTTTAGGGAAGTGTGGTCGAATACGCCCCAGTGCAATTCGAAGTCTAGCGAAATGATGAAGCCGCCCCTGTTATTCACCGATGACCAGTTTGCGTTCCGTTCGGTACGCGTAATCCGCGTAAGCGAGCAATACAAAAACAAACAGATAAGTAACCTGGGATTTTTGGCGGATAGCAATACCCATATTGGAACTGATTTGTGCTAACGCTATCGAGACTACAAAGAAAGTGGTCAGTGCCATCTTGACCATCCACGGTGCCTGGATGATAAAGCGCAGGAAACGCGGATTGAAGCAACGAAGAAAAAGAATTAAGTAGATTAGATTTTCCACCGACACGATAAGGCCTAGGGCATTAGGAGAATCGATGAACAGCGGCCGGAACAGGAAGGTGAAGAGCTTCATCGGCTGACTATAGTTCTCAATATCCACCGCTGAATTGGCTTTCTTCAAGTCAGTGGTTCGCTTCTCGGACCATTCCTCTATTGCTTCCGCGTCGGTAGCGTCCACCCCTACGTACGCAAATGTTTGCTGAAATAAGGGTCCGAGCGCCGCTAGGGAAACCACTACGATGATTACCTTCTGCCAGTTCTTGATACCGCGATTACTGAATACCGCCGCTAAGACGGCTGCTCCGCAGACTGCCGCCATGATGTGTGCCCGCACGTGAAGCACGATGAACACGCCGAGAAGCAAGAAAATCAGGCGTTTGCCAATACGGTTTAGCCCATAAAATAACAGGCCCATTCCAGCCAGGATAACCGCGCCCTTGCCGAGAGAGGCACTGTAGAAATGCGCGATAGGCAGGAAGAATAGCAGCAGAATAATGTCTATCCCAAGTAGTTTATGCCGAAACTGTATTTGCTCCGATACAAAAAGATAGAGATAGAAAAATCCAATAAATCCGAAGAACCCGAATAGGAACATTACGGACACATAAGGCAGTGCCAATCCGTTTACGAATGGATAGGCCAAAAATTCAATGAACGGAGTACCGAAGTCGTAAATCTCTAACCATGACCCACCCCGGCTGGCACGGAGGGTATCGCTGTAATAGGCTTTTGAATCCGAGTTATTTACCAGCGCCCAGAGAAAGTAGATCAGACAAAAGAGTGTGTGATATGCATACAACCCCCAAATTGCTCCTTTCGAATGCCGCAACTCCGAGGCGTGGCCGTTGATCATGACCGCAGCCATGATCGTTGTAAGCACTAGAATTAGTACGAGCGTCATTAAAAAAGTTCCAAATCGCCGAGGGTATACCGCCATTCACGGATTGGAGGCGGATCCCGGTGGTTGAGTTCACGAAAGGTTAGGATGAGGCCGATGGGCAGGGCGGGCAAAAAGTAGTTGGGTAGGGCCGCGGTCGGGGCGGCAGTCATCACGTCCGTGCCGTATCGGTGGCGCAGATCGGCCAGGGCGACCTTTGCTCTGCGCTCCGCGCCCTCTCGAACCAGATACTCCACGATACGCAATTCGGTACCGATGCGTTGTTGTCGGCCGTAATAGACGATGATGAACTCGGACGGGTCACCCGCCACGTGGTAGGTTCGCGCCGGGCAGTCGGCGTAGCGCCACCGCAGGAAAGCGGCGGAGGGCGGCGTCCACCAGCCCCGCGCGGACGCCGATCCGACACCTTCAAGCCACTGGAGGGCGGTGGGGTCGGAGAGCAGTTCGTGATTCGGTGCTCCCAGGTCCGGCACGGCGTGATCGATTTGTCGGTACAAGTTGCGGGCGATGGCCAGGGGGCGCAACGGAGCGACCCGCACCGGTAACTTCCCCAGTTGCTGCCAGCCCATCTTGAGGTAGCCTGGGCGGCTCTGCTCGTTCGGGGTATTGAAAATGAAGTCGTCTCCTTCTTGCCTGCATTCCTCGATCAGCCGCAGCGTGAGGCGCTTGAAAATGCCCTGGCCACGGTAATCCGGGTGAGTGGCGGTATCCACGGCGCGAAGGGCACGATAGGTACGGTCGCGGGACTGCCACTGCCACCGCATAAAGGCCCGCACGCCGGCAATGCGCCCTCCGTCGTCGGCCACCATCACCGGCGATGCGCCGAAGGGATTACCTTCGTGCTTCCACCGCCAGAAAGCGGCGGATTTCTCCGTGCTGCCATCCCCGAGGCTGGCCCGCAGGAGATCGATAATGCCCGGCAGGTCGGCGGGGGTAGCGTGGCGTAAATTCATTGGGTGACTACCTGGCGGTAGATGCGTTCCAGTTCGCGGGTCATGCGCTCGATGCTGAATCCCCGCTGCACCCGATCCCGGGCCGCGGTGCCGATCGTTCGCCGGAGCGACTCGTCGTGCAGCAGGCGATCCAGCGGCCCTACCAAAGACGACCACTCTTCCACCGGCGCGAGAAAACCTTCTTTGTCGTGGGTCACGGCTTCCCCGATGCCCCCCGCCGCGGTGGCGACCACGGGGAGTTCCATACTCATGGCCTCCAGCATCGCAATGGGCAGCCCCTCGAACTCGCTGGTCATCAGGTAGACGTCCATGGCGGCGAGCCAAGGACGGACTTCCTGAATGCGGCCGGGGAAGGTGATCACGGCGTCCATACCCTGCTCGCTGACCTGGGTACGCAGCCGTTCTTCCTCCGGCCCGTCGCCTACGATGACGAAGTGAAGTTGGGGGTTCGCGCGGTAAAGGCGGTGCGCCAGGTCCAGCCACAGGTGTAGCCTTTTTTGGGTGCGAAAGACGCAAACGGTCCCCACGATCAGCTTACCTTTCGGCAGGCCGAGTTCACGTACCGCCCGGTCGTGCGGGTAGGCCGCCGGGGAGAAGCGTTCGGTGTTGACACCGTTCAGCAACGGCACCACCGGAGTGGTCGGTAGCCGCCGGTGAGCATCGAGGCTGACCTTTACATCGCCGGAACAGGTGATGACGTACTTATTCCAGGCCATGGTACGCAGGTTGAGCTGTCGGGTCAGGAAGTGATAGCGCTCCTGTTTGTTATGCTCGGTGTAGATGACCGGAATGCCGGTAAGCCGACCGACCAAGCGGCCAACCACCCCTGCGATCGGCAGGTGGCAATGGATCAGATCCGCCCCCCACTCCCGGGCCGTTTTGGCCACCTCCGCGGTCTTGGCCAGAATGGCGGCGTTGTTAGAGGCGGAGTAGCAGTCGACCGTGACCCCCATCCCCCGCAGGTCTTCGGCCACCTGCCCCTTGTGGGGGAGAAAGTAGGCGTACCGGAAGGCGAAGGCATCCCCGTCATGGACGCGCAACGTCTCGGGCAGCAGCATTTCGGCACCGCCGCGGCCGAGCGACTTGATGAGGTGGTAGATTTTGATCATTTCCCGGTGCTGGTGATTTGGTAATAGATATCGAGGGTTTCCCGGGCGGCGCGATCTAGCGTATACTCTTTCCTGACCACCCGCTGGGCGGCACGGCCCAGCCGGTCCCGCAGGGCGGGGTCGGTCAGAACGGTGGCGAGGGCCTCCGCGAAGGTGTCTACATGGTAGCCCTTGAGCAGCAGGCCGGTTTCCCGGTCCCTCAATACCTCCTTCACCCCTCCTACGTCAACCGAGACCGTTGGCGTCCCCTGGATGCCCCCCTCCAGTATGACCCCCGGGATGCCCTCTACAGTGGAGGTGATGGCCAGCACGTCCGCCGCGGCTAGGAATGGCATAACATCGGTCTGTCCCCCCCACAGCCGGACGTAATCGCTCAGGTCCAGGGACTTGATGCGCTGCTCCAGCGCTTCCCGTTCGGGCCCGTCGCCGATGAACCACAACCGGGCCTCGGGCAGCCGCCGCCGTAGTTCACGGAAGGCTAACAACAGGAAGCCGTGGTTCTTCTCAGGTGAGAGCTTCCCAACCAGGGCTATGGTGGGGCCGCTCGCCCCCAGCCGCTCCCGGGCCGCGGCCCGGTCTACGACGGCATCGGTCTTGACTCCACGCCGCACCACCCGGGTGCGATCGGCCGGGAAACCCAAGGTCCGGACGATATCCGCGCGGCTTTCCTCACTAACGGAGGTAATGTAATCCACGCCGCGGAACATCAGCCGCTGGACTCGCCTCCGCAATTCCGAACTCACCCATACACTAAAGACGCTGATGTTGCGGTATACGATCTTTACCTCCGGATTGAGCACTTTCAGGGCCACGCTGTACTTGAGGGTATCCGAACCGTTGGCCTGGATCACCTCGGGACGGTATTCCCGGTAGTAGCTGCTCAGCCTGCTTAACAGCGCAGGGGAAAAGCCTTTAGCCTTCGTACCGCCGAGGTCGGAATTGGTGCAGCCCGCCGCGCGCAGGTCATTTACAGGTGGCGTGTAGAGTCCCAGAAAATGGACATTTTCCCCACCCCGGGCCAACTCCTCGGACAGCAGGCTGGCAAAGACTTCGGCCCCTCGGTACTGTCGGGCGGTGACGAGCTGTAGAATTTTCACGGGCGCATCAGGTTTAGATAAAGGGCCTCGTACTGTTCGGCGGCCTTTTCCATATCGTAGTTCGCAACGGCGTAGGCGCGGGCGTTATCACCCAACCTCCTCAATTCTTCGTATTCCGCCACCGCTTGTACGATTTTGGAGTAAAGGTCGTCCTCATCACGGCAGCGAAACACCAGCCCGTTTTCCCCGTCGCGGATCGCTTCAGTGTTCATCGGAATGTCGGAGCAGATGATGAGCTTACCGGCCAGCATGCCCTCCACCAAGGCCCCGCTAAAACCCTCAAAGTGGGAGGCCAGAACGAACACCTGCGACGATTCCAGGAGCTCGTCCACATTGCTGACGTGACCAAGCAACCGGATGGAATCCCCTCTCTCACCCTCGCAGATCGCCCGCTCGAGTACGGACCGGAAGGATCCCTCTCCGGCAATCAGCAGTTGAAGGTTCGGATAGGTATGTAGTGCGCGCTGGAAGGCACGGATCAGCTCCAGTTGTCCCTTACGTTCGATCAGGCGGCCGACGTTGAGAAACCGCAGTTTGCCGGGAGCGGTGGACACCGGCGGCGTCCTGTCCCCCTGCTTCTCTTCTTCAATGGGCCGGCCGCGGTAAATGACGGAAACCCTGGACCTGGGGTACAACAGCTTCCCTGCGTTGGACGACTTGATAGCCTCCGAATTGGAAACCATATGGGTGTTGCGCCTAACGGTGACCACATCCCAGAGGTAGCGCCAGATGAAGAAGGCCTTGTTCTTGAAGTCGCCCGCCTGGAACCGGCCCCAGGGATAGTCATCGTTGATGAAGGTGCCCAGCAGCGGGATATCGGTACCCCGCAGGCTCAGGCGGGTGACAATGTTGGCCTTGAAGATGCTGCTCACCACCAGGTCGGGCTGAACCTTGTCGATCACGGCCCGCAACTTTTTGGCATTGGCAAAAAAGTTGAACCCGTCGGGTGCGTCCAGCCGGATGATCTTTACCCCGGTAAAGGCCGGGTCTCCGCTCAGGTCATCTCCCCGGTAAATGGTACACACCGTAGCGTCAACATTCTTCAGCCGCGAGGCAATGTACAGGGTGCTTTTCTCAGCACCCCCTGTCTTCAGGGTATCTAGAACGAAGAGGACTTTTTTCATAGCCAAAACCTGATCAGTAGTGACATTTTCATTGAGTATTTGTAAAGGCAAAATTCTTACCACCGAGGCTTCGTAACATGAATTAATTCTGCGCGTCTAGCACACCATCCTAGGCGCGCCAGTCTAACACAGAGTTACGATACAGGCATAACTAAGTCTGTCATGGCATTTATCGCCTCAACCTTTATAATGTTTTTCAGGCGTTAGGTGGATAATTACAAGCATAGTTGTAGATTGCAGATTATCTTGTAGCGAAACACAGCCAATTCGGTCAAACTTCGGTGGTAGCCTGCCTCGTCTTTCCACGCCTTGCTGCCTATCTAGGCACTGTGAGCCATCGCTTGATTGCGGGGATAATTGGCATAGTTAAAATGTTATTGTTCTGGGGGCTATGGTACAGCATCCCGCCGTGATAAAATGACCGAACTGATGTGCGGGTCTAGCAGTTCGTCGATACACTGCTTGGTATCCAAGGCCCCATTCAGGCACACGGCCGTCACTAGAGTGAATTGTTCGGTAGGCTTTTTGAGCAATGGTCGCAATTCAGCAAAGACGTTAACCTCGGCTAGGGTAGTGGTATAGCAGTGAATGAACCCCCGGCTGTTCCTCTACTCCCAGGTGAAGCTTGTGCGGTAAGTCGCTCGCTTTTTCCATGTTGGCGGGTTTTCCATTCCCCCTCGCCGTATATCTATACCCCTCCTGGCGTTCAGAACGACAGTGACTTGGAGTGAAGTGAATCGATGATCTATGCTACAACGTAGAGTGTGTAATCTGAAGGCAAAAGTTTTTTGCATTTTTCTGCAAAGAAGTGTGACAAGAATTGGCATAGCTTTGAGGTCTGAAACAGAAAACATCACCAGTCTGGGCACGCCTCCGAAGTACGGCCCGGCAACTAAGATCAGGGAGTAAAATTACATCCAACAGCGGCACAGGCTCTAGAATCAGCTTCGTCATCGCAATCGATTCATTGATCGACAGCTTCAGGAAATTGACCACCTGCGCCCCGTTGTCGACCCGCACAAGGTTTTCAACTACATCTACCCCATCCAGATGATGGCCGTGGTCGTCTGTATAGTACTGCATGGGGGCTCACTGCGCTGCGCCGCGGCTACGGCCGGCCTCTACGCCGAGCTTATGAACCGGAAATTCTTCGCCCCGTCGTTCAAAAGCGTCAGCAATTAGGTAGAGCGGTGTGGACTGCATGCGCGTAACCTCACCAAGACCCTCAACGAGGAATACGTAGGCATTCTCGACGACAGTATATAGATTAGCAATAAACAACTATTGCTCCTGTTGAGGGTTACGACGGAGCATGCCGTCAGTTTGGACCGTCCTCTCAGGGGAGATCATGTCGATGTCCTGTATATGCTGGTCCAATCCTCCTGTAACGGGGACGAGGTGGCTGAGTTCTTGGGTCACACCCTGGCCCAACGTCCTAGCCTGCGCTTGCGCAATGTGCTCTGCGATCGGGGCGATAATCTGCCGGCGAGGCTGCGTACTCTGGTCACGCCGGCGGTTGGTGACTTTAGTCACGCGATGATGAATTTTGTCAAACGCATTTTTTAGGATGATATCGCGCTCAGCATGCTCTTGCCTAAGCCTTGAGTCACGCCAAATCTTGTTGCTTATTGACTATGCCTTCGCCCTACTGGCCACCATAGGCGACCGCGAATGCATCGATCACTATGCCGCCACAGGGCTGAACGCCAAAATATACGCCCGGTTACGCAATAGTCTAAATCTCTAGACCTGCCTTTGCGAAAGGTCTCAAGTTGATGGTTCTGACAGCTAAGCTCCTAAAGCACGAGGGATTGAGTCAAAGCAGTCATAGTGACTGGCTGCTGCAGATCATCACCTTGGTTCAAAGGCGAGCGAATATGACCGTGCAGGCTAGGGCCTTTATCGAGGGCATGATCGTCTACTTTACCGATCATGTCGTCGCTTACGGCGAAGATACTGCGTCTGCTGAGTTATTCGGCTATCGTCGAAAGTATCTTCCTTCGGCCGCTACAAATATCAAGGATGACGTGAAAGCTATCTCGGCCGATATCCTGTCTATCGCTCTGTACAATTAGCCCATGTCGTTTCAGTTCGTGCAAATGGCAATGTGCCAGGTCCGTGGGCCACAACTCGAGAAATGGTGTATTCAAAATGTATGCTATAATCACTACGAGATCCGCAAGTGCATAGAGCGCGTACTAGAAAGAAACGGAGATGAGTAAACCTATCAGATTACACACCCTATGCTATGACGCCTCGTTTAGGTGCGATAGACGGAACACTCGAGAGCGCTAAAACGGGCAAGATCTTTTTAGAGATTCAAGGTTTATCTTCAGCGGCTGGAAGGAACAGTTTTTCAGCAATTTATCAACAGTTAAGTCAGCGTCAAGGTCTATGGCATCAGTCTCGAACTTACCTACGCTGAGCCGGTAATCGTTGAACTTAAAATTTCCTCCTTTGATTAGGTTGCTTAACCGAATCTGTGCGTTGGGAATACCGTATGCATTTGCGAGAATGAGCCCGTGAAGAGAGCTCGAAACAATATGTGCGCATTTTTTCACTAGTAAAAGGAAATTCCATTATGCCTGCTTCGATGTCAATTACTAACACTCTGCTGTCCCGCGTAAGATTTTTAAGCAAACCATTATTTTGTCAACATAATGTGGAATTATCCCAAGTTCATACTCGACCGGCTGATCTTCGACAGGAAAATATTCTGGAAACAGCAACGCTGGATCTCCGTATACTTCAGGGCAGTCGACTCCCAAATTTAACAGCCTTTGCCTGGTTAATGGTCCCCGGACTGCATGAACCTTGGTAGGCAATACATACATGGGAGACTTGTTCGTTTTGAACCCTGATCCCCACACTTCAAGATTGCGAACTCTGCTATGGTCGAGCACCGATCCTATAACTGAATAAATCGGAACATTACCGGTGTAAATAAGATCTGCATGATTGAATACCTTTTTTCCAGATATTTTCACTATCATGCCCGTATTAATCGCGTCTCCCCAGTTTTTCTGTTGTCGCTGATCGGGACCATTTGGAGATAATAGCCTTTTCGCGATTTGTGAGGATGCTCAGGCTTTTTGCAAGATTGGCCGGAGAAAGTTTAGGAAACTTAAGTTTTTTTAACATATTCTTGATTTGACTATATAAAGTTTGAATGGACTATCTCACAGATTGACAAGGTCTCCATCGCATAGTTTTTATCATACGGCTAAAAAACACAGACTTTATTTTAAACCAATTTGCCAATGGCATATTTTGGCGGAACAATTACAGCTATTAACAATCAACGAGTTAGGCTTTTAAAACTTAAGACCTTCTTACCCATTTTTTATTTCTCAAATAAGGTATACTAAAGATAACATATCTCAATAGATTAGATATACTGGGAGTATTATTTAAGATTTCTCTGAAAATTTTGTCGGCCTTCTCAATTTCACCTGCCCTGGTGAAATTTACTGCTGCGGAAATAAGAAATTTGTCTTTATTAAAATGAAGGACCCCGTCATGGAAATATTTTTGTGCAAGGTAGTAAGTTGCTTGTGCTCTATATAAATCGCGAGTTTTGGTTTGAGCCGGGGTCTTTTGATGGTGATAGAAGAGGTTACAAGTATCAAACGAAACAACTTTAAAATTGTATTTTTCACAGTACTCCAAAGCTCGAGCCATCATTTCCCAATTCTCACTTTGCTTAAGAATTTCATCGTACTTCCCACAATGGAGAAATACTTCCTTTTTTATACAGAAAGAACCGGGTATATTTAAAAATTTAAATTTAGAAATTTTAGGGTTTACTGCGGGCAATTTTATTTTTTCCCCCATAATCAAACCACAACTCACGACTCCTACATTGGTATTTAAATTAATTTTATTGTCATAATCTAGTAATGAATCAGTTTTGAGTTCATCGTCACTATCCAAAAATACTATATAATCACCTATACTGGTTTCAAAGCCAGTGTTTCTAGCAGCAGCTACACCTGCATTTATTCTTTTTAAATAAGTTATTCTGGGGTCGCTTAAAAATTGTTCGATAATTTTAGATGTTTCATCTGTTGATCCGTCATCCACAACTATCAATTCCCAATCATCTAGCTTTTGATTGATCACACTAGACACAGATCTGGAAATTCTTCCCGAATCATTATACGTTGGAATAATTACAGAATATTTAGGCATAGATTATTTTAAACTTCTTATTTAACACCCATAACCAATTGGTTGGGTATAACGATATGATCGCTACTCGACCATCCTGAAATTTAATGTCTGTAATGAACGAATAGCTGTTTTGTGTTTCTTTGAATTACACATGAAATGGACGATGCCGTGTCTGAATTCCTAGCAAGTAGCGTAGTAAGTCAAGTTGATAGATTCCTCGCCCAAATCAGTTCGTCAACTCTATATCTAATGCTTACAACTTTTCGACTTCAAGGGATTCTGCAGCAACTACTTGAAAATTTGGACTACTGATGGAGGCTATATACTTATACAGTTTCACTATTTGCTCATCCTTACCCATTTGGGCAGTTTGATACTGCTCGACCGGCAACAATATACTCACAAAAGACACATCTTCGTAAACAGAAAACAGATTCAATAAAACCGAGGAGAAAAAAGATACAATAGTATGTGGCAGTTCATCTGATTCAGCCAACTGTTCTTCGTAATTCTTGTCAAATCGAATAACCTCGACGTAGTTTCTTATTTTTGCAAGCGTATGGTCTAATTCCTTAGGATGGGCGATGTAGATTAGGTTATCAAACTTAGCCGAAAGGAGACCGATGAGCCGATCAAAGTAATCCTGATCTATCATTTTATTCTGCACCAGGGGGCTTCCTATAAAATGAGCCTCTCTACCATGACGCTTTTTTAGTACGCCCCCGTAAGAAAAGGGGACAACAGCATCCTCGTTGTGTGTCTTAAAGGAGAAAGGAGTATAGAACGTCAACTTCTCGATCCGGGGCGGCGGGAACAGCTTCATGAGGTGCTTAGAAGTCGATCTGCCATCAAATACCTTGCCTGACTTCCTCAACTCATTTATGTGTAAAGTGAGGACTCCATCGTGAAGCAGGATAATGTTATGGTACTTAACATGCTTTACGATTTGGTGTTGAATATAGTGCGTATAATTACTTATAAATACAGTGTCATAACTATCCGGCATCATCTTAAACAAAATACCGAATTTTAAAAACAGAATATTCCACAAAGTCCTCCCCCCCCCACCTCCCCAAAAAGAGTGACATCGAACCAATTGGTGATTCGAGGCGGCGTAATTATCTACTTCGTTTCGTAGTGCTACGTCTTCTTCCCTTGACCTACAGGCGAGTATGACGTGAATTACTGCATCGCCTGCATCAAAATGATTCTGATTGACAATATTTATCATATTGCCCAAGTGAGTATTGTTCGTTAACACAAACAATAGTTGCTTAGAGGTTGACTTCTTCATAGACAGGATCATTTTGGCTACCCCGCTTAAAGGAGTTCCTCGAATGAATTTACGGTCAATCCTTTTTATAATACCCATATCCGTAACCATATCCGTAGCCGTACCCATATCCATATCCATACCCCCGACCCGATTTAATGCCGTTCAGTACGATAGAAAGGTGAGGTAACTTATTAGAGGTATAGATTTCGTTGGCAATCTCCAGCTGACCCTTTTTGGTCTCCGCGAAGCGGGTTACGTAGATGGTGCTATCAACCTGTTTGCTAATCAACAGGGCGTCGGTGACCAAGCCTACGGGTGGCATATCGATCACAATGTAGTCGTACCGTCGCCGGAGTTCAGCGAATAGGTCATCTACGGCATCCAGCATCAGCAGTTCGGCTGGATTGGGCGGGATAGGCCCGCTGGTGATGTAATGGAGGTTCGGTTGCTTTTCTAGCGCATTGGTGATGTCCTCCAGGGAGGCTTCCCCGGCGAGGTAATTGGTTAGCCCCGCCCCCAGGTCGGCCCCCTCATTGAGCAAATATTTGCCAAGCTTGGGTTTCCGCAGGTCCATGCCGATCAGGATTACCTTCTTTCCCGAAATCGCCAGGCTCATACCCAGGTTCATGCACACGAAGGTCTTGCCCTCCCCCCCCATACTTGAGGTGACCAAAAAGGTCTGTTGCTCCCGGCCGGCTCCCATGAATTGAAGATTGGTCCGTAGCATACGGAACATTTCGGAAATGGGACTTCGGCTGGTCCGGGTCACTACGATACGGTCGTCCTGGGCTTCGTAGGAGATGGCCCCTAGGAAGGGGGCGCCGGTCAGGGCCTTGATTTGCTCGGGGCTGGAAATCGTATCATTCATAATTTCCTGTACCGAAACAATTCCGACCGGGAGTACCAACCCAAGCAATAAGGCGATGGCATACACCGGCATCTGTCCCGGGGAGGTACTCCCCCTCCGCATGGGAGCCTCGAACACTCTTACATTCGAAATCGCCGCGGCGCTGGACAGGGCCGTTTCCTCCCTGCGTTGCAGCAGGAATAGGTACAACTGTTCCCGGATGTTCTGCTGCCGTTCGATGGCCAAGAGCCCCCTTTGCTTTCCGGGGATTTGCCGGATGTTGCGGTAGGTTTCATTGGTTGTACTCTCCAACTGTTCCCGCCGGTCTACCAGGTCCGCCCGGGCCTCCGATAGTGCCTGGTTCAGTACCTGTCGGATCTCGGTGATTTGCCTTTCCACCGGCAGGAGAACGGGGTTGCCCTCCTTGGCCGACGCTAGCAGCTTTTCCCGCTCCGCCTGAATACTGTTGTACTGGTTAAGCAGGGGGCTTATGGTCAAGTTTTCCAGCGATACATCAAACGGAAGGTAATTAAGGGAGTCAACGGGTAACTGCAGCATCGTCCGGATGCGGTCGATGGCGTCCAACTTGACCGCCAATTCGATCATCTGCGTTCCATTTTCCTTTAGCTGCAGAAACGCTTCTTCTAGTTCCCGTTCGGTTCCCCCTACGATGTCGTTGTTGAGGATGTAGTCCTCAGCCCGGAGCTCTACTTCGTCCAGTTCAGCGGAAAGGTAATTCAGCCGGTCGTTGACGAACTCCGTAGTGCGGGTAGCTACTTGGTTCTTCTCGAGAATCGTAATCCGGTTATATTCCTCAATCACCTCATTGATGATATCAATGGCCCGTTGTGGTACCTCATCGGTCAAGCTGATTTGTAGCATTTCCGACGTACGAACAGTGGAGATTTGTAGGCGACTGCTATAGGATCTTGCCAAGAGAACCGGATCCCGGATAACCAAGGTTGCGGAGGTCCGAGAGTCCCTCTGATCAGGGTTCTCAACAATTGTAAGAGTGCCAAAGGGAAGAACGATTGGTTGACCGAATCGTCCTTCCGCAGGGCCGCTCTCTCCATACCGGAGTGTGTATGAGCCAGCGCCAGTCACCTCAATGAGCATGGAATTCCCGTACAGCTTACCGTTGCCGTCATTGTACGACTCGACTAAAAAAGGACGCTCCTCAATGCCGTATAGAATCGTATTCTTTACTCTTCCCTCACTTATGTATTGTTTATCCAACCCAAGGCTATCCACCACGGCCCGCAGCAAAGAGAAGGAGCTCAGGATCTCAATTTGGTTGGTGAGATTCATGCTGTTTTCCACCATTCCAGGAGCGGCCACCCCGCTGACCGCCTGAGCCATGGCTCGGTCTTCCGTACTTTCCTTGACGAGGATGGTCCCCCGAACTTCGTATTCGGGCACCTCATACCGAAGGTAAAGGTATCCCACCCCGACCGTGATCAGGGGAAAGATGATGAACAGATACCACTGGCGCAGGGCCCGCCCAATAATGGCACGGACGTTCAGTCCTCCCGCATCGCCGCTGGGCTGCTTGGTTTCGAGAGAAGGCATTGCCGAAAATTCTCCGGCGTTTGGATTAAGTGGTTCCAAGAAAATCGGAAGTAAGCGGTGAGAATAATTCTTAGCGCAGCGCCAGGGCAATCACGATGGACACCAGCGACAAAGCCGCAGAGGCATAGCCTACGATTCGCTGCAGGGGATCGGCTACGGTGGCCACCCGGGCCTCGATGGGCTCGACGTAGATGACATCGTTCTGTTCGAGGTAGAAGTAGGGGGAGGAGAAAATGTCCTCGTTCTGGAGGTTCAGCCGGGCGAAGGTGCGCTCCCCGTTATCCTCCCGCATAATTAGTACGTTGGTGCGGTTGGCGTAATTGGTAAGGTCGCCCGCCATACCGAGGGCCTCCAGGAGGGTTACCCGTTTGTTGGACAAACGCAGCAGGCCGGGAGCCATCACTTCTCCGAGGATGGTCACCTTGAAGTTCAAAAAGCGAACATTAACCACTGGGTCCTTCAGATAACCGTCGGCGAGGCGCCCGGCGATCAATTCTTTAATCTCCGAAAGGGTAAGTCCACCCACATCCAAGGAGCCAAGTACCGGGAAGTCAATGTATCCGGCATCGTCCACAAAGTAGCCCGTTGTCAACTCCAACTGCAGACTGCCTACCCCGCCCGAACCGCTCTGGTTTCGCTGCTGCGAATCTTCCTGCGACTGATTGAAGGGTTCCGCCGCCTCCGGGTTAAGGCTGGAGATGGTGATCCGGAGAAGGTCTTCGGGCTGTACCGTCAGGCTTGTATTGTTGGTGATTTGTTGGGGGCTCAGGCTGACCGGATCCAGGGGTTTGAAGTTGATCAGTTCCTCGTGGGACACGCAGCCGGTGGCGGCGATAACCAACAACAGCGCGAGCAGACCGTTTACGAATCGTTGCATAAATGCGTAGGGGGTTACTTTCCGCCCAACCATTCCTGGTTGCGCAGAGAGGGAG
This sequence comes from Neolewinella xylanilytica, assembly GCF_002934605.1. Lineage (GTDB taxonomy): Bacteria > Bacteroidota > Bacteroidia > Chitinophagales > Saprospiraceae > Neolewinella > Neolewinella xylanilytica. Next base: position 1,148,069 of record NZ_PTJC01000005.1, on the reverse strand, counting down.
AAGTCAGGTACTTGGCGTAGCGGTGGTTGCCGAGCATCTCGCGGATACCGGCCAGGTGACGGGTGTGGTGGGCGTCAGTCCCCAGCAGGCTCACCAGCCCCTCCGCCAGCAGTTGCTCGGCCACCTGCTTCACGGCCTTGCCATAGTAGCCGGTGAGGGAAAGCAGATTGACCTGCAGCCGGATACCGCGCTCTTCCAGGCCGCGGTAATCGGCGAACCGTTTGTGGAAATAGCGGTAGCGCTCGGGGTGGGCGAGCACGGGATGGTAGCCCTTTGTCTGAATGTCGAAGAAAAGGGCGTCCTGGTTGGTAGGTGGAGAAACGAAGGAAAACTCCACCAGTAGGTGGTTCCCAGGCAGGGTAAGAAGGCGATCTTGCCGCAGGCGTTCGGGGAAGCCTTCGTCGAGCAGGTATTCGGCGGCGGCGTCCAACTGAATATCCAGCCCTGCGGCTTCCGCGGCCCGCCTCACCTTCTCCAGGGCGCCCCGGATGGTTTCCGGGGCGTTGTTATAGAGGTCGGACATTACGTGGGGGGTGGCGACCAGCCGGCGGTAGCCGAGAGCGGCCATTTCCCGTATCATGTTCAGGCTGTCGTCCAGACTTTCCGCCCCGTCGTCGATCCCCGGTAACCAGTGGGCATGCATATCGGTGTGAAGAAAACCGAAGTCCTCTACTTCCTTGCGATTCCGTCCGAACAGCCAGTCAAGCACTAGGCCTCGCGATTTTCTCCGGCACCCACGTCCGCGCCCGCCCCCTGGGTTTGGCCGTAAAATTCCCGGTACCAATCAAGGAACTGCCGGATGCCGTGGCGGATGTTCGTTTCCGGCTTGTAGCCCAGGTCGTCCATCAGGTCCTGAACGTTGGCGTAGGTTGCCGGTACGTCGCCGGGTTGGATGTCCATCATGTTTTTCTTGGCTTCCAGCCCGAGCTCTTCCTCAATGGCGGTAACGAAGTCCATCAGCTTGACCGGGTCGTTGTTGCCGATGTTGTAGACCTTATAGGGTGCCTTAGAGGTTGAGGGATCGGGGGCCTCTCCAGTCCAGTCGGGGTTGCCCTTGGGCGGGTTGTCGATTACCCGTTTAATTCCCTCAACGATGTCGTCGACGTAGGTGAAGTCACGCACCATGTTACCGTGGTTGAACACCTTGATGGGTTCGCCCTTCAGGATGGCCTCGGTAAAGAGGAATAGCGCCATGTCGGGCCGGCCCCAGGGTCCGTACACGGTAAAAAACCGAAGGCCGGTAGTGGCCAGACCAAAAAGATGGCTGTATGTGTGCGCCATCAGCTCATTGCTCTTCTTGCTGGCGGCGTAGAGGGAAATGGGGTGGTCGACGTTGTCGCTGGTAGACAGCGGCATCCGCTCGTTGAGGCCGTACACGCTGGAGCTGGAGGCATAGGCCAAGTGCTTGACGCCATGGTGGCGGCAGGCCTCCAGGATGTTCGTGAAGCCGATGATGTTGCTGTCGATGTAAGCCTGGGGGTTCACCAGGCTGTAGCGGACGCCGGCCTGGGCGGCCAGGTTGACCACGGTGGTAAACTGTTCGCTAACGAAGAGATCGCTCAGCCCCTCACGGTCGGTCAGGTCCAGCTTAATGAAACGATAGTTAGGGTGGGTGCTGCTCTGCACCAGCTCGCCGTAGGCAATAGTGTCCCGGGAGATGCCGGCCCGCTCCAGGCGGCCGTACTTGACGTTTACGTCGTAATAGTCGTTGATGACGTCGAGGCCGACGACCTGCTCGCCGTCACGGACGAGCCGCTGGGCAAGGTGGGAACCGATGAAACCGGCCGTTCCGGTAATGAGTACCATGTTCGGGGAATTTTTAGGTCTTGAATTAGAGGCGCCAGATGGTTTCTCCGTCCCGCAATTCGTCACGGTTGTAGAGGCCCTTCAGGTCAAAAAGCATTAAGCCGTCGCGGCTCATTTCCCGGAATTTGTCCAAATCATATGATTTGAACTTAGTATGGGACACTGCCACGACGATGGCGTCGTATTGCTTACCTACTTCGTCGATCATCGTTAGCCCGTACTCATGCGCCACCTCATTGGGACTGGCGTGCGGATCATAAAGATGCACGTTGACGCCGTAGTCCATCAATTCCCGCACTACGTCCACCACCTTGGAGTTGCGGATATCCGCCACGTTTTCCTTGAAAGTGACACCCAGCATCAGCACCTTGCTCTGCTTGGGGTTCTTATCCGCCTTTAGTAGGGCCTGGACCAGTTCCTTGGCGATGAAGGCGGGCATCCGGTCGTTGATGCGACGCCCGCTGGCGATCACCAACGGATCGTAGCCCAGCTTTATACTCTTGTGCAGAAGGTAATACGGATCTACGCTGATGCAGTGCCCCCCCACCAGGCCCGGCCGGAACGGTAGGAAATTCCACTTGGTGCCGGCGGCATCCAACACGTCCTGGGTATCGATGCCCATCTGCCGAAAGATGATGCTCAGTTCGTTGACAAAGCTGATGTTGACATCCCGTTGGCTGTTTTCGATCACTTTAGCCGCCTCGGCAACCTTTATACTCGCCGCTTCGTAAATGCCGGCGGTGATAATGTCACCATAAATTCCGGCTATTACCTTTAGGGTTTCCGAATCACTACCGCTTACGATCTTCAAAATCTTATCGACGGTATGCTCCTTGTCACCGGGATTAATTCGCTCGGGGGAATAGCCCACCGTAAAATCCTCACCAAAGGTGAGTCCACTTTCTTCTTCCAAAATAGGCACACAATCCTCTTCCGTACAACCTGGATACACGGTCGATTCGAAGACGACAATATCGCCGCGCTTAAGCACCTTGCCCACCGAGCGGGAAGCCCCAAGCAATGGCCGGAGATTTGGGCTGCGACTTTCGTCTACTGGGGTGGGTACGGCTACAATGTGGAACGAGGCCTTACTCAAATCCTCAGCTTCCGAGGAAAAAAAGATGTCCTTCCCATCGAATGCCGCAGTTTCCAGTTCTTCGCTTGGATCCTGACTATTCTTCATCATTTCTACCCGAGGAGAACTGATGTCAAACCCGATGACACGAAATTTTTTTGCAAGTTCGAGGGCCAGGGGCAGACCGACATATCCCAGGCCTACTACGGAAATCGCCTTTTCCTTGGTTCGGAAAGCCGACAGTTCGATGGAACTATCGAGTACAGCATATTGACCAGTAGAGTTTGCCATAAATAATTTCTAAAAATTTAAAGTTAAACAGTCTGTAAACTCACCATCTGCCGGAAGTTTGCGGATCGCTTTTGCAAAGATTCGAATGTTCCTATTTCGTACGTGTGGTCGGCCCTGAGGAAAACGATTTTGTCTGCTTTGCTAATTGTTGATAATCTGTGGGCAATGACGATCATGGTTACGGTACCTGCTAGACTATCGATATTTTCCTGGATAAGCTTTTCGCTTTGGCTATCCAGCGCAGAGGTAGCCTCGTCCAGGATGAGAATATCGACCTCACGGTACAGTTCTCTTGCAATAGAAATACGCTGCCGCTGTCCGCCGCTTAAATTTACCCCATTGATTCCGATCTGCGTATTCAAACCTTCCGGTAGCATGGCCACGAACTCTGCGGCATGAGCCAACTTTAAAGCCTGTTGAATTTTTAATTCGGTTTCTTCAGAAGGATTCTCGAAAAAACTGACGTTGTTAGCTACCGTATCCGTAAAAACCTGAGACTCCTGGGTCACATATCCTACTTGGCGCCGAAAATCGTGTTTATTCAATTCCCTCAGGTCTATACCGTCCACCAATATAGTGGCAGTCGGTGGGGGAAGCAGGCCGCATAGCAAATTGACGAGCGTGGTCTTTCCTGCACCACTTTCCCCTACGATCCCGATGGTTTCGTATTTATTGATAACGAAAGACATATCTTTCAACACCGGAACGTCATCATATCCGTAGTTAAGATTTTTAACTTCTATTTTCTTTTTGAAGCCGGAGAAAGGCACTGTACCCGGATCTTCTTGAAAATGCTTCATTTCCTCGGTAAAGGCCTCCATGTTTTCGATCGAGCCCGAAACCCCTAAGAATTGGTTATAGGAATTTTGCATCGTCCCCAAACTGGTCAGGCCGCGGTAGAAGAAGAGTAAGCTGAGGATGATCAGACCAAGGCTCTCCTGAAATACGGTTACTTGGATCAGGATAGCAGCTACTACTACCACCATCACCAAAGGTTCTCTGATTGAATTAGCTATACCGTTCATGACACCGATTGTGCGCTGCTGCTTTTCAACGCTTACAATGGATTGATCGATTTTTTCCTTATAGCGGGTGATCAAATCCGTAGCCTTTAAAAACTTGAACGAAGAAACACTCTCAATAAGAAAACCCTGGAAATTATTCATCTCCTTAGTAACTCTTCTGGAAGCTTCTTTCGTTATTCTATAGATTCGACTAAAGGCCAGATTGGAAAGCAAGCCTCCCACCGCGACTATCACTGCAAATTTCGGATTCGCTACATAGGCCAGTGCGACGTAAACACCCGTCATTATAAGATACTGAAGCATCTGGAAATAAGAACGGTAAGCAGTATTGATCCTCACAATCTCTCCACTGAAAGTGTTTTGGATCTTACCCGATTCGGCTTTGGAAAATTCGCTGTAGTCTAAGCCCGCCAGCAACTTCATGTTACCCAAACGCATAATATTGGCAAAGCGCTGGTTCAGTATCGTCCGGTAATAATCCAGGGCAAACTTTGCAATACCCTTCATAAAAAAGAAGAACAGCAAGACTAAAAGAACGGTGACAAGCGTAGGTGACAGGCCCAATTCATTCATGCCGTCAAGGACTATGCGCATAGACCCCATGTTCTCACCGTCGGCTTCCCCGGTTCCACCGTCAACGGCGTGCAACAAGGGTAAAAACATCGTCAACCCGATGCCGTCTAAGAGGGCCACTAGCATACTTAGACCAAGGGCAATAAAGACCGCCGAGCCGAGATAACTGTAGAAGAATCTGAAATACGATAAAAACCGAACTTCGCTTAGCTTCTTTACTACTTTGCTCATACGAGGCTTTTTAAGTATTTCCCATATCCGCTTTTACTTAACGGATCAGATACGGCAAGCAACTGTTCGCTACTAATCCACCCCATCCGCCAGGCCACCTCCTCGATACACCCGATCTTAAAGTCCTGCCGCTTCTCGATCACGCGCACGAATTCCGCCGCGTCGTGCAGGCTCTCGAAGGTGCCGGTATCCAGCCAGGCGGTGCCCCGCTGCATGATGCCGACCTCCAGTTCGCCGCGCTCGAGGTACCACTGGTTGACGGTGGTGATCTCGTATTCGCCGCGGGCGCTGGGTTCGACGTTCTTGGCGACCTCCACGACGCGCTCGTCGTAGAAGTATAACCCGGGCACGGCGTAGCGGCTTTTCGGCACTTCCGGCTTTTCCTCGATGCTGATCGCCTTGCGGTTCGCGTCGAACTCGACCACGCCGTAGCGCTCGGGGTCGTGGACCGGGTAGGCGAAGACGCGGGCACCCTTTTCCAATTTCGCGCTTTCCTGGAGGAGCTGGCTCAAGCCGGCCCCGTGGAAGATGTTGTCGCCCAGCACGAGGGCGCACTTATCCCCGGCAATAAAGTCTTCCCCGATCACGAAGGCCTGGGCCAGTCCGTTCGGGACTTCCTGGACCGCGTATTCGATGCGAATGCCCAGCTCGCTGCCATCACCCAGCAGGTTGCGGAAGGCGGTGTTGTCTTCGGGGGTGGTAATGATGAGGATTTCCCGGATCCCCGCCAGCATCAGGATGCTCAGCGGGTAGTAGATCATCGGTTTGTCGTACACCGGCATCAGCTGCTTGCAGACGCCCTTGGTGATGGGGTACAGCCGGGTACCCGAACCGCCGGCTAGTATGATTCCTTTCATCGGAGGGGCTTTAGCGGTTTTGGTACATGGTGGTGTAGTATTCCTGGTAGGCGCCGCTGGTGACCGACTGCATCCATGCCTCGTTGTCGAGGTACCAGTCGATGGTCTTGGCGATGCCTTCCTCGAACTGCAGGCTCGGCGTCCAGCCCAGTTCTTCCTGCAGTTTGGTGGCGTCGATGGCGTAGCGCATATCGTGGCCGGCCCGGTCGGTGACGTAGGCGATCAGCTTTTCGCTGCTGCCCGGTTCGCGGCCGAGTTTTTCGTCCATGGTGCGGCAGATCACGTGGATCAGGTCGATGTTCTTCCACTCGTTGTGGCCGCCGATGTTGTAGGTCTCCCCCACTTTCCCTTCGTGGAGGATCACGTCGATGGCGCGGGCGTGGTCCACTACGTACAGCCAGTCGCGCACGTTGACTCCCTTACCGTAGACCGGCAGCGGCTTCTCGTTGCGAATGTTGTTGATGAACAGCGGGATCAGCTTCTCCGGGAATTGGTACGGACCGTAGTTATTCGAGCAGTTGCTCAGCACCACCGGCAGGCCGTAGGTGTGGTGCCAGGCGCGCACCAGGTGATCGCTCCCCGCCTTGGACGAAGAGTAGGGACTCCGCGGATCGTAGGGGGTTTCCTCGGTAAAGAAGCCGGTGTCGCCCAGCGATCCGTACACCTCGTCGGTGGAGACGTGGTAGAAGAGTTTCCCGGCGAAGCTCCCTTTCCAGGCTTCCTTTGCCGCCTGCAGCAGGGTAGCCGTTCCCAGTACGTTGGTCTTGATGAACACCAGGGGGTCCTCGATGCTGCGGTCGACGTGGCTTTCCGCCGCCAGATGGATGACCGTATCGATGGGGTACACCGCGAAGATCTTGCGCATGGCGTCCAGGTCCGTGATATCGGCCTTCACGAAACTGTAATTAGCCCGGTCCTCGATGTCCGCTACGTTCGCCAAGTTACCGGCGTAGGTAAGGGCGTCCAAGTTGATGACGTTGTAGTCCGGATATTTATTCACCAGGAGGCGCACCAGGTGGGAGCCGATGAAGCCCGCCCCCCCCGTCACCAGGATCGTTTTTTGGATCATGCCGCGATTTCGTCTAAGAAGGTTGAAAGTTTACGAACGAGCTGCGGGTGACTGTATTGCTCGATATCGGCGTTCGTTTCTCCTGCGCGCCGCCGCCCCCTGAAGACGTCGTAGTGGGCTTTTACTTTTTTTGCGACGAGCGCGGGTGCCAGGTCGTACGGGAAGGTCGAACCGCTTTCCGTTGCTTCAATCATGGTCGCGACGTCGCTTGCCGCCGGTCCGAAATTAACGATCGGGCGGCGAACGGCTAGGTATTCGAAGAGCTTTCCCGGGACTCTTCCCAGCGCATTCTCCTGCTGGTTGAGCAGCAACAGAAGTACGTGGCTGTTTTTCATCTCCTGCAATGCCGCGGCCCGGTTAACGGTACCGGCGAAGTTGGTCTGCTCCACCAGGCCGTGGGCCTCGATGCGGGCGCGGACGCGGTGGTCCACCTGTCCGTACAGCCGCAGTTCGAAATCTTCCGCGAAGCCCGGTTCTTCCATTTTGAGTTGGCGGATGGCCGCGAACAGCACTTCCGGGTTACGGTCGTGCCCCATGATTCCGAGGTGGGTCAGGGTGAATTTTTGGTGGGGCTGGCGATCGAGCCCCGCGAAGTCCGCCGGATCGTAGCCCCAGTACAGGACGCGCACGTTTTTCGCCCCGATCGCTTCCAGGTCCCGCTTCCAGTGGGGGCTCACGATGGTGGTCAGGCTAGCGCCCTGGAAGGCTTCCTGCTCCAGTCGCTCGTGCTTCCTGCGGCCCCAGCCGGTGAGGTTGAGCATCTGGTAGTAGTCTACCTGCGTCCACGGATCCTGAAAATCCGCCAGCCAGGGCAGCCCCGTGGCCCGGCTCACCAGGGTGGCGATGCGGGTATTGGAGTGGGGCGGTCCGTCGGAGAGGATGGCGTTTACGGGATTGGTTTTCAGGTAGTCGAGGATGCGTTTTACCGACCCCCCGATCCAGGTTGCCCGGGCATCGGGGATGAAGAAGTTGCTCCGCACCCAGACGGCCAGCTCGTGTTTCCATCCTCCGGCCTGCTCGTCGGTGTAGAAGACGTTGTTCACGTTCTCGTCGGCCGGCTTGCCCATAAATTGCTTGTACCAGGCATAAGGCTCCCAGATGGGCTCGCGGATCACTTCCAGGTCGGCGGGAATGTCTTTCTCGTTGCTGGCGTCGAAGGTGGGATAATGGGCGTTTTCGGCCGTAAAGATCACCGGCTCCCAGCCGTAGTCGCGCAGGTATTTGGCGAACTTGAGGCAGCGTAGCACCGCTATGCCCCCCGAGGGTGGCCAGTAGTAGGTGATGATCAGGACGCGTTTCACTTTATCGGTTCCCTAGTTGCACTCGGGTCACTGTGGGTGGTGATCATCCCGCAGCTTCGGCAGACGAACTCCGCTGCGCTGCGTTCGGCGGACGAAGCTGCGGGATACGGCTTCGCCGTCCATGTGTCGAAGCCACTCAGTCCGAATCGCAACCGCGATGCATTGCCCACCTTGGAATACGCTGCTACCAAAGTTTCTTTTTCCCTTCGTCTTCCGGCGGGGCGTCGTTGAGGACTTCGCCGTCCAGCGGGACGACATCCTTGGGCGACACCTCACAGGTCATCAGGCGGGCATCGAGCCCCCCGAAGGAGATGATGAAGGTCTTCTTATTTTTCGCATTGACATAATGCCCCCGTACGCCGGAGAGGGGTCCCCGACAAATTTCGACCAGCTGCCCGGGTTGCAGGCTGGCCAGTTTTTCTTCCACCACCCATTCCAGGCTGTTGTCGGAACTCAACCGCCGTAGCAGATCGATTTCCTCCTGCCTGATCTGCCGACGTTCCGTACCCAGTTTCACGAAACCGAACACGAAGTTCGGCTGCAGCACCTTGAGGGCTTCCCGCTGGGTGATCTTTACGAAAAGATAACCGCCGAGCAGGGGAATCTTACGCACCCCGGTTTTGGACTTGTAGCTGAAGGGACGATCCCGCAGTGGGAGGAAAGTCTGGATCCCATCCCGTTCGAGCTGCTTGACCACCACTTTTTCCTTCCGGTTACCGACCCGGATCGCAAACCACCGCTGCTCCTCGGGATGCAGGTCATCCAGCGGATTGGAATGCTGAAGATTCAGGGTTTTTGGATTGGTGGTGATCAGCACTAAAAATCGGTTTCTAATGAACTCGCTGCCCTTTGGGACCGCAAAGATAACTCAATAACCCACAAGATAGAGCCGCGTGGCACAATTACCTGTAAAGGGTAAACGGTCGACAAACGACCGAATATCCCGCACAGACGCTGCATTCGCACGTCCGATTTAACGAAAATCGGCCCGGGAACGTCTGGCCAAATTAAAATGCCCCGATCCTGTTCGGGACCGGGGCATTGTAGCGCAACACGGCGGATTTACTACCGCGCGATGATAAAGCGGACCGTCTGCCGCTCCGCTCCGTTAGTCACCTGGAGGGTGTAGGCTCCTACACTGAATCCGCTCAGGTCGAGACGATACCGGGGCGACTGGGTGGTCTTGACGTCGTGACTGCGGCCGTCGCTGCCGATGATCCGCAGAAATACGTCACCTTCGAAGTCGCGGGGCATGATCACGTTGAGGTGGTCATTCGCGGCGGGGTTGGGGAAGACGCTTACCTGGTCGGTAGCCAGCACCGCCTCGCTGCTCCGGTCGAGCTGTTTCGCCAGGGCCGGATCGGTACCGTAGCAGGGGGATTGCTTCTCGAAGGAACCGATGTCGCGGGTACCGCCGAAGACCGGCTGGCCGAGCTGATCGGGGCCGTTATCGTCCGGATCGCCCATATCGATTACCGGGCTGGTACAGTTCGGCGCGTGGGTCATCGTCATACCGCCGTTGTCGGCGAGGGGCATCAGGTCGGCCGACATCCCCTCCTTATCCGTATCCGTTGCGGGGAACTGGTTCAGCACGTCGGTGCCGATCAGGTTAAATCCGCCGGAGTTGACGGTACTGAACGCACTGGCGAAATCCGGCGCCTTGATGGCCTCGTTGTCGGCCACGATCGACCCGGTGATGGTCAGGGTAGCGTAGGGCGTCGCCTGGGCGTAGCCGCCGCCGGCTAGCGCGGTGTTGTCCGTGATGGTCGTGTTGACGATCTCAACGGTGCCGTCGTTGGCCACGCCGCCGCCGGTTACGCCTCCCTTGTTGCCGGATACGGTGGACTGCATGACGGTCAGGGTACCGCCGGTATTGTTGGCAATGCCGCCGCCGCCGACTAGGCCACCGCCCGTCAGGGCGTTGTTGGCGATGGTGGAGGAGACGATGTCCAGGATACCGCCGTTGTTGAACACGCCGGCTCCGGCCACGCGGGTCTGTACGGTGCCGGGGTTGGTGACGGTATTCCCGAGGATGCTCACCGAGGTGACGGACATCATCGTGCCCGCCTGGTTCCAGAGGCCACCGCCCTCGTTGGCCGCGACGTTATTGATAACGGAACCACCGGTAAAGTCGACGGTACTCATCATACCGGTGACGTGGAAGGCACCACCGTTGCCGGGGGCATTGCCGGTCACGTTCCCGTCGTACACTACGTCCATGGAGGTATAGCTGCCGTCGACGATCTCGACCGCGCCTCCGGCGCGATTGGATTGGTTGGTAGCGAATTCGCCGCCGGTGACCGTGACCGATCCGCCGGTGCTGAAGAGCCCGCCGCCGGAGCCAGCGGCACCGGTCGCCAGGTTATGGTGGACGTAGGCATCTTCGACGATCATCGTACCGCCGTTGTTGAAGAGCGCGCCGCCGCCGTCGTCGGCATCGTCGCCTTCGGCAACGTTCTCGTAGAATTCAACACCGGTCACTTTCATGGTACCGACGCTGTTCCAGAGGCCGCCGCCTTCTTGTCCGGCGCTGTTACCGGATACCTTGCCGCCGGTGATCGTGAGACTACCGTCGCCACCGACGTGTACGGCACCGCCGTTGCCGGGGGCGAAGTTGACGCGGTTGTCGGCAAAATCGGTGTTGGTGATCGTCACCATGCTGGGGCTGCCGGAAGCATCTTCGAGGCCGCCGCCCGCGCGATTTGCTTCGTTCCCGGCGATGCGGCTGTCGGCGATCGTGAGGGTAGCGCCGGTGTTATTCAGGATGCCGCCGCCGCTGCCGGAAGCTCCGGTAGCCTTGTTGTCCAGGATGCGGACGTTGTTCTCCAGGACGATGGTCCCGTCGCCGTTGTTGTACAATCCGCCGCCACCCTGGTCGGCTTCGTCGCCCAGGGCTTGGTTCATGCGCAGGAGGGTATTGCGGACCGTCAGCGTTCCCGCACCGTTCCAGATACCGCCGCCTTCGGCGCCGGCCTTGTTCATGTCCACGGTGCTGTTGGTGATAGTAAGGTCGCCGTCGCTTCCGATGTGGATGCCGCCGCCGTTGCCGGGGGCAGTAAATACGACGTTATCGTTGATCTTACTATCGGTAATGGTAACCAACGAGCCGCTGCCCGAGGCGTCTTCGATACCGCCTCCGGCCCGATTCGCTTCGTTCAGCGCGATTCTGGCATTCGTGATGTCGAGGGTAGCGCCTACGTTGTTCAGGATACCGCCGCCGCTTCCCGCGGTGCCCGTGGCTTTGTTGCCTTCGACGAGCACGCCATCGGTGAGGATAATGGTACCGCCACCGTTGTTGTAGAGGCCTCCCCCACCCTGGTCGGCATCGTTTCCGAGCGCTACGTTGCCGCGGATTTCGGTGCCGGAGATGGCGAGCGTCCCGGTATTGTTCCAAATGCCGCCGCCTTCGGCGCCGGCCGTGTTGTCGTTCACGGTGCCGCCCGTCACCGACAGGCTACCATCGCCCCCGATGTGAATACCGCCACCGTTGCCGGGGGCGTCGTAGACGACGTTATCGGTGATCTTCGCATTTACGATGGTGAAGGCGCTGGAGCTGCCGGAAGCGTCCTCGATGCCGCCACCGGCGCGGTTCGCTTCGTTGCCGGCGATACGGCTATCGTAGATGTTCAGCGTGGCACCGGTGTTGTTGAGGATGCCGCCGCCGCTACCGGCTAGGCCGGTTGCTTTGTTCTCCAGGATCTGCACGTTTTCACTCACTACGATGGTACCGCCACCGTTGTTGTAAAGTCCGCCGCCGCCCTGGTCGGCTTCGTCGCCGAGGGCTACGTTGCCGAAGATGCTGGCGTTGCCTTTGACGGTGAGGGTACCGGTGTTGTTCCAGATGCCCCCGCCTTCGGCGCCGGCCGTATTCTCGTTTACGGTACCACCGTCCACCGTGAGGCTGCCGTCGCCGCCGATGTGGATGCCACCGCCGTTGCCGGGGGCGTCGAATACTACGTTCTGGTTGACTTTCGAGTCGGTGATAGTGAATGGGCTACCGCTACCCGAGGCGTCTTCGATCCCGCCGCCGGCGCGGTTGGCTTCGTTACCGGAGACCTGGCTGTTGGTCACCAGCAGCGTGGCGCCGGTATTGTTGAGGATGCCGCCGCCGCTGCCGGAGGTACCGGTGGCTTTGTTGTTCATGACGCGGGCGTTGTCCTTAAGGATGATCGTACCGTTGCCGTTGTTGTACAATCCGCCGCCGCCCTGATCGGCTTCGTCGCCCATGGCTTCGTTCATGCGGACCAGGGTGTTGCTCACGGTGAGGGTTCCCGCACCGTTCCAGATACCGCCGCCCTCGGCGCCGGCCTTGTTTTGGTCAACGGTACCACCGACGATCGTGACATCGCCGTCGCTTCCGATGTGGATGCCACCGCCATTACCGGGAGCATCGAAAACGGTGTTGGTATTAATATTGGATTCGGTAATCGTCACCGTGGAACCGCTGCCCGAAGCATCTTCGATGCCGCCGCCGGCGCGATTGGCCTGGTTATCGCGAATCCAGGAATAAGCGATCTCGAGCATCCCGCCGGGTGCGTTGAAGATGGCACCGCCGGAACCCTGGCGACCCAGGGCGGTGTTGTTGGACAGCACGGAATTGGTCATGTAGAAATTCCCCTGGTTGTACACGGCCCCGCCGCCGCGGTCGAATCTTGCCCCGAAGGCCTCGCAGCCGTCCACCTGGACGCCGTACAGCTTCAGGGTCGCCCCGGCGCGGACGCGAAGTCCGCCGCCGATGAATTCCCGGCCGTTCTTGATCAGGAGATCGTACATCATCACGGTAGCCCCGCTCAGGACGGAGAACGCCCGACTCATCCGGTTACCGTCGATCATGGTGACCTTACGGCCGTTTCCCCGGATAATCAGGTCTTTGCGAATCTCGATCACGCTCATCAGCCCGATGGACTGGCCGTTCGTCTGCGGAGCGAAAACGATCTCGTCGCCGGCCGCTGCCATCATGACGGCGGCGCGCAGGCTACCTTCCCCCGTGTCGGCGGTGGAGGTAACGGTGATGGTCGCCGCGTAGAGTACCGGGCCCGTACAGAGCCCCAGCAGGGCGACGAATAGAAATTTGAAATGGTAGTTGTGTTGCATAGCTAAGTTTTTGAAAGTAGCACCGGTAGCGGTGCATGAAATAGGAGCTTCATCGGAGTTACGAGAGCCCTACCCAACTTAGTTTTGCGGAGTTTGGTATAATCGGGTAAATATTTTTTAATCCCCTAAAACATTCGGTTTATGGGTACCTACAATGGTTTTTTGTACAAACACTTTCTTAAAAATTGGTTAGGGCTTGGTCTGAAGCGGTAGCTGTGGGGGGAAATAAAACGGATTTTATGGGCGGGTTGCTCGCCTGCGGCTCGTGGGGGTAGCTAAACTCGGATTTCGCGGATTTCGCTGCGCTTCTGGCACGGATGACCACGGATTTTATGGGCGGGGGTGCTCGCCTGCGACTCGTGGAGGGAAAGTTAAATACGGATGGACACGGATTTTACGGCATGCTTCGCCTCACCGGCCCGGACCTGGAAGGGACGCCTTTGGGTAGCGAGGTCACGCCCCAGCGCAGCGGCGGCGGGGCCTCGCGGTAAAGATCCAACCAAGGACATCCATCAATAATTTCCCGACCAGCGCCGCAGTCCCCATTCCGCGGCGAAGAGGCAGAAGAGGAGTACGAAGATGCCCTTCAGGTTGAGGATGGAGCGGGTGTTCACCGTTTCGAAGAGCACGGGTTTGGCTACTCCACTGTCGTCGAGGCGGGCGGGAATGGTAGCCAGCTGACCGGGGAAGAGTAGGTCCCCGCCGTAGCGCTCGCTGAGTTGGCGGAGCAGGGCATGGTCGGCTTCCAGGGCGTAGCGCTCCAGCTCGACGGCCTGCACGCTGAACCGGCCTTCGCTGATGAGGGCTTCGCCGCCGTCGCTGACCCGCGCCCGGTAGGCGTAGTTGCCCACCGGCAGGGTACCGGCATCCAGGGTATAGGCGTTGGTGGTGCGGCTGAAGGTGTAATTATACTCGCGCCCCTCGGGTCCGGTGACCAGGATCGTGGCCTCGGGGCCGTTGACCAGTTCGTAGCTGCTGTTGTAGAGTTCGGCGTCCAACTGGACGGCTTCGTTCTCGTCGAAGATGTTCTCCGCGGCCGTGACGCGGAAGCGGCGCTTGTCGTCCTGCACGGTAAGGTACTGGGTAAGCTGGCTGATCAGTTCATCGAAGCGCTCGTGGTTGCCGTATTCGAGGTAATCGTACAGCCGCCACTGCCAGAGCCCGGACGCCACTACCACGCCGGTGCGGCGGCCCCGACTTTCACCTACCACTAGCAGGGGGTACTCGGTATCGACCCGCCCCACCCGCTGGTTCAGCAGTACCTGGGCTCCCGGTCCGGGCGAGAAATCCCCGAAGGGGGCCGACAGCGGGGGATAGGTAGGAATGGCCCGGATCAGCTCCTCGCTGAGGGTGAAGGCGTTGAAGTTCGGGACGATGCGTCCGGTTACCTCATTGCCCTGTACTTGTCCCAATAGCGATCGGGACCCCGAAAAGACCAGCAGATCCTGGGCCGCGTTCATGAGGGGCGCGGGGATGCCGGCCCCGGTGATGAACAGCGTAGGCACTTCCTCCCGCCGGAGCACCTCCAGCACCGGACTGAGGCGGTTGACCACGGAGGGAAGCTGATGGAGGATCACGAGGTCGAAATCCGCTACGTTGCCGGTAAAGGCCTGGCCGTAGGCGACTTCCACCTCGTTGTTGCGGCCCGTCACGAGCGCCTGCCGCAGGGCACCGATATCGGGATGGGGCGCTTCGGCGAGGATGAGGATCCGCTGGCGGGCATCCAGCACGTCGACGAAGATATCGCGCTGGTTATTGGCCGGGGTGACCTCGTTTCCGATCGCCGTCACCGCGATCCGGTAACGTTGCACGCCGGGGCGATCCGCATCCAGGATGACCTCGCGGGTGGTGAAAAAGTCCTGGCCCTCGATCGCGATCCGCTCCGTGTGGAGTACGGTGCTACCTGCCTCGGTGATCCGGCTTACGGTCAGCTGAGTAGCTTCCTCGGCTGCGTTGCGGGCCCGGACGTCCACCTGGATGGAAAACTGGTCGTCGAGGTAGGCGATGCGGTTGTGAAATACGCGACTGACGAGCAGATCGCGGCGGCGGGTAGTATCGCCCAAGCCGACCGTGTAGACGGGGGCGGGGAGCGAAAAATCGCGGTAGGCCGGGTTGGCTCCCTGGTTATAGATGCCATCGGTGGAGAGGATGACCGCACCGAGGTTTTGGGTGCCGTAGACGTCGCCGATCTCGTTGAGGACGGCATCCAGGTCGGTCTGCTTATCCTGAAAGCGGAGCGCGCCGTTCTCCTTCACCTGGCTTCCGAAGGTGTATTCGACCACGCGGTAGCGTGCTGCCAGGGCATCGCGCAACGCGTTCCACTCCTGGGTATAGGCGAGGGTATCGGTTTCCAGTCCGACCGATTCGCTGACGTCCTGCGCCATGACGACGATCGGTTCCTGGCGGTCGGTGTCGACGTAGCGCAGCAGCGGCGCGAGCAGCAGGGCTGCCAGTAGGGAGTAGCCGAGAAACCGCAGGACGGCCATGCCCGCGACCAGGGGCTTGGCGGCGGACAGCGGGGCCCGGAAGTACAACACCGTTGCTACGGCCAGGCCGGCCAGCGCGCAAAGGGCGAGGTACCAGACGGGATAGGTGAAGGAAATGTCTTGCATTAAAGGAATTACTCGACGAACTTATAGCCAACGCCGCGTACGCTCAGAAAGTGGGTTGGTGCCTTGGGGTCTTTCTCGAAGTATTTGCGGAACGACAAAATAAAGTTATCGATCGTCCGGGTGCTGGGGTAGACGTCGTAGCCCCATACGGATTGCAGGATCTGCTGGCGGCTCACTACCTCGCCGCGGCGTTCGGTCAACAATTTCAGCAGCATGGCTTCCTTTTTGGTCAGGGTGAAGGTACCGTGGTTACCGTCGGCCTCGTAGGTGGCGAAGTTGACCCGGTTATCGCCGAAGGTAAACAGTTCGGGCTGTACGTCGGGCGATTTGCTGGTCCTTTCGATCAGCCGGTTGACCCGCAGTAAGAGCTCCTCGAAGACGAAGGGTTTGGTGAGGTAATCGTCGGCGCCTTTTTTCAGGCCCTGAATGCGATCCTGCGCCTGGTCCTTGGCGGTAAGGAAGATGATGGGGGTATCGCGGTTGGTGAGCCGGATCTGTTCGACCACCTGGAAACCGTTCACCTCGGGCAGCATGACGTCGACGATCATGATATCGAAGTGCTGCTCTTCGGCGTGCTTCAGTGCTTTGCGCCCGTTTTCGGCGGTGACGACTTCGAAGTCTTCCATTTCGAAGTTGAGCTTGACGGTGTCGCGGATATTCTCTTCGTCTTCGACCAGCAGGATGCGCAGCATACGGGGGTTACTTTAGCAGTTGGTACAACCGGTGGGTGGGAATGGTTGCGGGCGCAGGGGTTTGGGGCGGCGGGGCGCGGGAGCGATCTTCTAACTGAATTATGCGTTCTTTGTGACATTCGCGCTGACCCAACTTTATGAACAACTGGAACTTCTTTCGGGAAGCCTTGAAAAATTTTCGCTCCACCGGCGCCATTGCCCGGGCCTCCCCGGTGCTCATTAAGCACCTGATCGGGTCCATCCCCAGCGACCGGCCCCTGACGGTGGTGGAGCTGGGTCCCGGCGAAGGATGCGTCACCCGCGCGCTACTCGGTACGCTCCACCCCCGGAGCACGCTTACGGCCTTTGAAATCAATGCGGCCTTCGTCGAACGGCTGCAGTTGATCGCCGACGAGCGGTTGCGGGTCATTCCCATCGGTGCCGATCGGCTTACCGATCACTTTTCCCCCGGCAGTGTCGATTTCGTCGTTTCCAGTCTGCCGCTGAGCATGATCGACCAGTCCGTGAAGCAGCGGATCATCCGCCAGTCGCAGCAAGTACTGGCCCCGGGCGGTGAATACCTCCAATACCAATACGCCCTCCAGGACTACGGCCTGCTGAAGGACAGCTTTTCCCACGTTTCGGTGCGGTTTACGCTGGCGAATTTGCCACCGGCTTTCGTGTATAGCTGTTCGTTGGGGCTGGTTTGACGTGTGGCGCAGGGTCCCGGAGCTTCAGCTTCGGGGGATTCTCTTACTACCCACCCGCTTTGGCAGACTACCTCCGCTACGCTGGGCGGACGAAGCTAACCTACTTGATCACCACGTTCTCGATCACCACGTCCTGCAGGGGGCGATTGTAGGCGCCGGTCTCCGCTTCCGCGATGCGCTCAACCACGTCCATACCGCTGACGACCTCACCGAAGACGGTGTAGTCCTGGTCGAGGTCGGGGCGACCACCAACGCCTTTATAGGCTGCCCGCTGCGCTTCGTTGTACTTGATGTTTTTGATGCGCTCGATATTGTCGAGGCTATTGTCCGTTTGCAGTTCCCCGGTGACGATGTAGAACTGGGAGCCACTGCTGCGGCGCTGGGGATTTACGTTATCGGGCGTACGGGCGGCGGCCAGGGCCCCGTGGAGGTGGGGCGCACCGATCTCGGCGTCGATCTCGTAGCCGGGGCCGCCCATGCCGAGGGGCTTATCCGCCGGGGCGCCCTTGCTCTCCGGGTCGCCCGCCTGCACCATGAAGCCGGGAATGACGCGGTGAAAGAGGGTGCCGGTGTAGAAATTCTCCTCCGCCAGCTTGATGAAGTTCTCGGTGTGGCCTTCGGTTTCGGGGTAGAGGAGAACCTCGATGTCGCCCATATTGGTTTGGATGATGGCCCGGGTGCCGTCGGCGTTGCAGGCGGTGAGGGTTAGCAGGAGAAGGAGAAAATAGGGAAGGAAACGCATAGTCAAGATCGGGGAGCAGGTGAAAGGAAAACCGTGACCGGCAGCGGATCACCGCGGCCACACCGCGAAGTTAGCGCATGTTTTCCTAGCCGATGAAGCCCTCCGTCGTTTCCAGGTCCTGGAAGTATCCGATGATCTTCTCCTTCAGCAGCTGCTCCTGCCCCTTCAGGTCCGTGGGGGGGATCTTGCTCGTCAGCTCGTAATGGGGCCAACCGTCATCGTCCCGCCCGACGAAGCGGTAGTGGCCGTCTTCGGCCATCAGCCGACAGACGGCCACGTGCATGAGGTCACGCTTTTCCTCCTTGGTGAAGTCGGCCTGCCAGCGGCCTAGTTCCTGTACGCCAACGAGAAAGAGCAGGGCGTTCAGATCCGGGAGGGTATCCCGGCGGAAGCGGGTCTGGATGAGGTGGCGGATGCGTTGGTAGGCGAAATCTGTTTCCCAGTTGTCGACCATTGGTGTATTGTATTGGAGCATGGCTGCGTTCGATCAGCCTGCTGTCAGCAAGCCGTGCTTACCTTTGAGACCAAACGACTCAGGGGTGGCAGCTAGTTGACGGCCTGAGCTAAAAACATCGAAATCCATTATGCCATTTCTTACTACGCCGCTTAAAGGTCTGCAAATTTTCGAGCCAAAGGTCTTCGGAGACAAACGAGGGTACTTTTTCGAATCCTATAATCAGGAAACCTTTCGGGAAGCCGGAATAGCGACCACCTTCGTGCAAGACAATCAGGCGGCCAGTAGCCATGGCGTTCTGCGGGGAATGCATCTCCAGCAGGGCGATAAAGCACAGGCAAAGCTTGTCCGGGTACTATCCGGTGAGGTTTTCGATGTCACCGTAGACATGCGCCCTGATTCCCCCACCTACCGCCAGTGGTACGGTATTGCCCTCAGTGGCGAAAACCACCGCCAGCTCTTCGTGCCCCGGGGGTTCATCCACGGTTACCTGGTCACTTCCGACCACGCCGTCTTTGCGTATAAGTGCGACAACTTTTACGCCCCGGAAGCCGAGCAGGGCTATCGCTACGACGACCCCGCTTTCGGGATCGAATGGCCGGAAATCGACGGGGAATACACCGTCGCGGATCGCGATCTGCGGTGGCCGTTGCTAACCTAGTGCCACCGGGCCGTGTTATCGGGGTATGGATACATCGCATCCCATCCTCTTTTTCGACGGCGTTTGCAACCTCTGTAACGGGGCCGTCCAGTTCATCCTGAAGCACGATCGCCGGGGCGAGCTACGGTTTGCCAGCCTGCAGTCCGACATAGCCGAGGAACTGCTCCCCCGCTACGGCATCGATCCGAAGGACCTGAACTCGGTGGTACTCTACCAAAAAGGTAAGGTATATACCCGCAGTACCAGCGTGCTCAAAACGCTCGAACTCATGGGCGGACCCCTGTCGTACCTCGCTATCTTCGGGATCATTCCCCGGCAGATCCGCGACTTCTTCTACAACTACGTCAGTCACCACCGCTACAACTGGTTCGGTAAGCGGGAAAACTGCATGCTGCCCCGCCCGGAATGGAAGACGCGTTTTCTGGAAGGATGAGGTACCGCCAGTAGCAAAAAGTGCGTTTCTTTCGGGAATAACTCCACCTTCTTCCTGAACGCGGCCGCTAATGAGCGATATTTCTTTCTACGGCATCGGCGCTATGAAATCCGGTACCACCTGGCTCTGGGCCCGGCTGTCGGAGCTTCCCGCGTATTCCCTACCCTACGTTAAGGAACTCCACTACTTTAACCGCAGTAAGGAGTATCCGATTCCGTACGCGCTGAGTCCGGCCAAATTCCTCGATCGGGTAAAAAAGCCCTCCTGGGTTTACATGGAAGGAAAACGGACACTCGATGCCTTACGCCGCGGCAATATGCACGAGGTGAAGTGGATGGCGAATTACTGCTTACCGGAGTACACCGATAACTGGTACCGTAGCCTGTTCACGGACCTACCGGGAATCTCCGGCGACATCACCCCCGCCTACTCCATGCTGAAGGAGAAGGACATCGAACGCATGCGGACCATCAGCCCCGACGCCCGGATCATTTTCCTGATCCGTAATCCTATCGACCGGGCGTGGTCGCACTACCGCCATACCATCAATAAAGGCCGGATAGCCAACTACACCGAAGACGAAGCTTTCGACCTGGAAAACCTGCGGGAGTTCCTGGACTCGGACGGCCAGGAACTCCGTACCGACTATATACGTACCCTCCGAGCTTACGGCAACTGCTTCGACCCCAATCGGATCCTGATCGGCTTCTTCGATGCGATCGTGCACGACCCCCGGGCGCTGCTCGCCGACATCGTGGACTTCACCGGGGGCGACCCCGCCGCCATCGACCGGCACTGCAAGCTACGGAAGGTGTCCAACCCCTCCCCCAAAGTGCGCATCCCCCGCGAAATCGAAGACCAGCTGAAGGCAAAATACGAGCCGATGATGGCCCGACTGGCGGAGGAATTCGGCGGCTACTGTACCTATTGGTACCGGCGCACCTTCGAGGATGACTACACCCCACCCGCTGCAATTGACTTCCCGGCTACGCTCATTTACCGGGGAAATTTTTCCTGAATACCCGTCTTCCCCGACCTGACACATCGGATGTGACAGACTGTCACATCCGATGTGTCAGGTCTCATTGCTCCCGCGCCCCGGCGCAAAAACCGGCTTACAGAGGGTGTGAACCAGGATCTCTCCCCGACAATCGCGGGCGTTCAAACCGATTTACGTATCCTGTCGCCCGAAACGGCGCCTATCCCGCCTGTATTCACCCATTCCGTCCTTCAAGCATTCACTAATTCAGTCCTTCAGTCCTTCACCCCTCCTCCCATGACGCTCAAATTCTGCGGTGCCGCCCGCGAAGTTACCGGGTCGGCCCACCTCCTCACCCTCGACGATGGGTACAAGATCCTGCTCGATTGCGGGCTTTACCAGGGGCGGAACGAGGACATGGAGAACTTTAATCAGCATTTCCTCTTCGACCCCGGGGAAATTGACGCCCTCGTACTCAGCCACGCCCACATCGATCACTGCGGCCGCATTCCGAAGCTGGTGCGCGACGGCTTCCCGGGTAAGATCTACAGCACCCACGCCACCCGAAGCCTCTGCGCCATCCTGCTACTCGATTCCGCCTTCATCCAGGAGAAGGACGCGGAGTATTACAATAAGAAGTACGGCAAATTCGGCAAGGGACGCGAACCGCTCTATAGCCGCCCCGACGTGAAGCCCGCCCTGGAGCGCTTCGTCGGCCACCCCTACGGCGAGTGGATCCGCATCCACCCGGACGTAGAGCTCCAGTTCCGCGACGCCGGCCACATACTCGGTAGCGCCAGCGTGACCTTGCGCATCCGCCGGGCGGACGGAAGCACCACCACCGTAGGCTTTACCGGTGACGTCGGGCGGCCCGACCGACCCATCCTGCGGGACCCGCGCAAGCTGCCGGACTGCGATTACCTCATCAGCGAATCTACCTACGGCGACCGGGAGCACGAGCTCGCCCCCAACGACCTGGAACGCTTTCTTAAGATCATCCGGAAGACCTGCGTCGAAAAGCGGGGTAAACTGCTCGTCCCGGCCTTCAGCGTGGGGCGCACCCAGGAGATCGTCTATATGCTCGACCAGCTGGAGAGTAGCGGGCAACTACCGAAAATCCCCGTCTTCGTAGATAGTCCGCTGGCCGTGAACGCCACCACCGTCTTCGGATCCCACCCCGAGTGCTACGACCGCGACCTCCAGGAATACCTGCTCACCGACGATAACCCCTTCGGCTTCAACGACCTGACCTATATTAAGGACGTGGAGGAAAGCAAAGCCCTCAACTTCCTCGACGGGCCGGCTATCATCATCAGCGCCAGCGGCATGATGAACGCCGGCCGCAGCAAACACCACCTGGCCAATACCATGGGCGACCCGAAGAATACCATCTTCATCGTCGGCTACTGCGCCCCCGGCACCCCCGGCGGCAAGCTGCGCGACGGGGCCACCGGCATGAAACTCTACGGTGAATACCACGAACTGCGGGCCGACGTGGTCGTCATGGACAGCTTCAGCGCCCACGCCGACCGCTCCGAGCTGATCAACTTCCTGAACGGCCAGCAGGACAGCTGTAAAAAGCTCTTCCTCGTGCACGGCACACTGGACCGCATGGAGCCCTTCACCGAAAGTCTCCGCCGCGCCGGCTTCCGCGAGGTGATCGCCCCAAGGCTGGAAGATGAGGTGGAGCTATAGCTTTTTGCTGCTGCTCTGCTTCTGGTCGTGTGGTACGGAAGTACCCCAGCCGGAATATGCTTTTTATCACTGGGAAACCTACCTGGACCCGCCGGCTGAGCCGATACGGTCCTGGAAAGCAGAGCGCCTGTACGTGAAGGTATTTGACGTGAGCTGGACCGAAGGGAGGGCCGAACCTTCCGCCGAGCTGGTTACGGGCGGCGCGGTGGCGGTCGAACTGGTGCCGGTGGTGTTTATCACGAATGAGGTCTTCGAGCACGATCCCCGGAACCTGGCCGAAAACATCCTTACCCTACTAAGCAATCTGTTCCCCCACCCCTATACGGAAGTACAAATCGACTGTGACTGGACGGCGGGTACGCGCGAAACTTACTTTGCTTTCCTGCGCGAGCTCAGCCAATTGACGGAAGCTACCCTCAGTTGTACGGTACGTCTGCATCAGTATCGCGACCGTACCCGCCAGGGAATACCGCCCGTGGACCGGGCCGTACTGATGGCTTACAACACGGGCGACCTCAGTCAATGGGAAACGGAAAACTCCATCGTTGACCGCCAGACGATCAACGGCTACGTCCGCAACCAGCCCCCCTACCCCGTTCCCCTAGATCTGGCCGTGGCGACCTATGACTGGGCAGCCGTCTACCGTCGTGGTAAATTGGTCTATCTGATCAATGAGCCGGCCCTGCCTCCGCTGGAAGACAGTACGTACTTTGCCCGCCTTACCCCCTTACGGTACCGCGTTGATTCCGCCACGTATTACGAAAACATATACCTGTATAAGGATGATTTGCTGCGCCGCGAAGTGGCCGATACCGCGCTGGCCATGCGGGTGATTAACGACCTCTGGCCGCAGGTGGCTACCGCCGAAAGCCGGTACGTCATCTTCTACCGGATCGGTAGTCGGCAGTGGCAGTAATCAACGCTTGATGCGACGGGCGATGGCGCGCTTCCGAATCCGGGTGGCCTCGGCGGCAATGTAGAGGTATGCGTCGTTGTAGATCGCTACGGCCTCGTGCTGGGTAGGAACCGCCCAGGCGACGTTGCGCCGCTCGATATCCCCCCGAAAGAACGCGCCTTCGGGGTAGTTCGACAGCTTGATGAGGGAGGCGGCACCGGTGGGCAGGAAGCCCAGCAAGACGCGAAAATTGTAGGCCACGAGGTAAAGTTCGTTGCGCTGGCGGTCGAGGGTCGCGCCGGTGATCACCCGGCGGGGTAGGTAGAGGCTATCGACTAGTTCGGCTTCGTAGGTACCCGGTTGAGCTGGCAGCCGGAAGTGTTTGATGTAGAAGGGGCGGTTGCCGCTGAGGACGTCCTTGGTGAACAGGTGCAATTGGCCATCGGCGACCACCATCGCCTCGCAGTTGTAGTTGCCGGGATAGTCGATCCCGCGGCCATCCTGGCCGGGGTATGTGAAGACGATCGAATCGGTGACGCCCGTAGTGGAATCGTAGCGGTAGATGGTCTGATCCGGGCGCCGGCCGGTATTGTTTCCGAAATCGCCGAGGTAGAGGCGCCCGGTGTCATCCTGGCAGATGTCTTCGTAGTCGACCGCGTCGGCGGCGAGGGTGTCTACCGCCAGCAGCTCCCCGTGGATGTCCGTGGTATAGAGATAGGGCCCGTCGCCGCTGTCGTTGTGCCATAGCATGCGGTTGTCGTCGATGACCAGTCCGGAAGCTTCGCTCAGCCGCTCGGGCAGCCGGAACTTGCGGGGCGGATAGGTGCTACCGCAGGCGCTGAGAAGGAGGGCGGCGAGCGCGCAGGTGCAAAGGTGGATCGGGAAACGGCTGGGGCTCATTGCTGGCGAATGTACAACGGTCGTCTGTCGTCTGCCCAGCGCTAACTGGTCCGCCGACGAGTCGGGGTGGAAAAAGCTCCTGCCCTGATACAGACCTACGCAAGTGGCACACAATGATCCTCCCGTCGACCCGCCCCCTGGGCAGACGAGCTGCTGCTCGGCGGACCAGGAAGCTACAGTTTCTTCCAATTGCCTTAATTTCGACTATGTACTACCCCAACGTCATTTACCACGTCTACAACCAGTCAATCAATTCCGAGGTAGTATACCGGCAGGAAGAGTTCTACCACCTTTTTTTGCGGAAACTTCGCAAGCAGATTTTACCCGTCGCGGATATTTTTTGCTACTGCCTGATGCCCACCCATTTTCACTTGCAGCTGATACCAAAGCAGGCAGGGATCGAAATACAAATGGCCGGACTAAAGCCTAGCAAACAACAGGTCATCCACGCAACATTTCGCAGTTTACTAAGCAGCTATACCCGGCGGGTAAACCCACAGTATGAGCGCAGGGGAAGTCTGTTTAGAAAAACACAATATGAGCCCGCTTACAAAGACTTCATACCGGAAAGCTGGGAATTAGTAGAGGAGCGTCCGTTCACGCAGTACGTACCCTACATCAGGCACTGCTTTGACTATATCCACTACAATCCGGTCAAAGCCGGGCTGGTTGAATGCGCTGCGGATTGGCCGTATTCCTCCGCTAGCGACTGGGCCGGTTTACGGGAAGGAACGCTTTGCAATTACGCGCTGGCGGAGAAGTTGATCGGCGTTCGACGTCGCTAGTCGTCTGCCCAGCGTGAACTGGTCCCCGGCAATCATCAGTCGTCTGCCCAGCGCTAGCTGGTCCGCCGACGGGTCGGTTGAAAAAACGCTCCTGCCCCGATATAGCCCTACGCAAGTGGCACACAACGATCCTCCCGTCGACCCCGCCCCCTGGGCAGACGAGCTACCGCTCGGCGGACCAGGGGGCTGATGCTGGCCACCGACCATCATCAGTCGTCTGCCCAGCGTAAGCTGGTCCGCCGACGAGTCGGGGTGGAAAAACGCTCCTGCTCCGATACTGGCCTACGCGAGTGGCGCACAACGATCCTCCCGTCGACCCGCCCCCTGGGCAGACGAGCTACCGCTCGGCGGACCAGGGGGCTGACGCCGGTCGCCGGAAGACCAGGGAGCCCGCAACCGACACAACCACCTACCAAGTTCGTGGGTTGTTAAGGCTATGCCTTCACCGACTACCGCCGCACCCGCGCCCGCCGCCCAGAAAACCCAGGAAATACCACATACGGAGCGCTTTATCAGCGTGATCGGGGCCAAGGAGCACAACCTCAAAAACATCGACGTCGAGCTGCCCCGCAACGAGCTCGTGGTGATTACCGGCCTGAGCGGCAGCGGCAAGTCCAGCCTGGCCTTCGATACGATTTACGCCGAGGGGCAGCGGCGGTACATGGAGACCTTCAGCAGCTACGCCCGCCAATTCATGGGCACCATGGAGCGGCCGGAAGTGGAGCAGATCACCGGCCTGAGTCCGGTCATCTCCATCGAACAGAAAACCACCAACCGGAGCCCCCGCTCCACCGTCGGTACGGTCACCGAGATCTACGACTTCCTACGGCTGCTCTACGCCCGCGCCGGTACCGCCTACAGCTACGTGAGCGGCAAACCCATGCTCCGCTACACCGAGGAGCAGATGCTCGACCAGATCGCCACGGAGTACGACGGCCGCAAGATCGTGGTCCTCGCGCCCCTCATACGCGGTCGCAAGGGCCACTACCGCGAGCTCTTCGACCAGGTGCGCAAGCAGGGATACACCAAGGTACGGGTGGACGGCGAGATCCAGGACCTCAAAGAGGGCATGCAGGTGAGCCGCTACAAGGTGCACGACATCGAGCTGGTAGTCGACCGCATCAAGATGACCGCCGACCGCCGCGATCGCCTCAGCCAGGCCGTATCCACCTCCCTTAAACTCGGCGAGGGCCTGGTCTTCATCCAGGACGCCGACACCGGAGAAGCCAACCCCTACTCCAAGAACCTGATGGACGCCGAAAACGGCATCAGTTACGAAGAGCCCAGTCCGAACACCTTCAGCTTCAACTCCCCCTACGGCTACTGCCCGACCTGTAAGGGACTGGGGCAGGTGAACAGCCCGGACCTCACCAAGATCATCCCCGATCGCTCGCTCAGCATCAACAAGGGCGGGCTGGTCCCCCTCGGCGATACCCGCGACAATACCACCTTCAAGCAGATCAAAGCCATCGCGAAGGCGGAGCAATTCAAGCTGAGCGACCCGATCGAAAAGATCGCGCCCGAATCGCTTAACGTGATCCTTTACGGCAGTCAGGAAAGCAAAAAATCCAAAAAAAGCAAATACGACAAGAGCGCCCACGACATGGTGTGGGACGTCGAAAAGCACGGCCTCGTTAACATGATCGTACGCTGGTACGAGGAGACCACCAGCGAGCGCATCCGCACCTGGGCCGAGGAATTCATGACCATCGATACCTGTCCCGACTGCGAAGGAGCCCGGCTGCGCAGGGAAGCCCGCTACTACAAAATCAAGGAAAAGACGATCAGCGACCTCGCCCGCATGGACCTGACCGAGCTCGGAGAATGGATGGAGACGGCCGAAGAGGGCATGGACGAGCGTACCACCCTCATCGCCACCGACATCCTGAAGGAGATCCGCTTCCGCTTGCAGTTCCTGCTACACGTTGGCCTGGGCTACCTGAGCCTGGACCGGCCCGGCCGCACCCTCTCCGGCGGTGAGGCCCAGCGTATCCGGCTGGCTACCCAGATCGGCAGCCAGCTCACCGGCATTACCTATATCCTGGACGAGCCGAGCATCGGGCTGCACCAGCGCGACAACCAACGACTCATCCGGGCCCTGCGCGACCTGACCGACATCGGCAATACGGTGCTGGTCGTCGAGCACGACCGCGACATCATGATGGCCAGCGATTACCTACTCGACCTGGGCCCCGGCGCGGGGGTGAAGGGCGGCGCGGTCGTGACGGCGGGCAAGCCCGAGGAGTTCCTGAAGCAGGAGCACGCCGGCAGCATCACCAGCGACTACCTGGCCGGCCGCCGTAAGATCGAGGTACCCGACACCCGCCGCAAGGGCAACGGTAAGTTCCTGACGCTGAAGGGTGCCCAGGGCAACAACCTGAAGGGGGCGGATATCAAGATCCCCCTCGGCACCCTCACCTGCGTGACCGGCGTATCCGGCAGCGGAAAGTCGACCCTGATCAACGAAACGCTCTACCCCATCCTGCGGCAGCACCTGTACAACAGCGTCAAAAAGCCCCTGGAGCACGGCCGCGTCTACGGCCTGCAGCACATCGACAAGGTGATCGATATCGACCAGTCGCCGATCGGTCGGACCCCCCGCTCCAACCCCGCCACCTACACCGGGGTGTTTACCGACATCCGCCAGCTGTTTACCAAGTTGCCGGAGGCCATGATCCGCGGCTACAAGCCCGGCCGCTTCAGCTTCAACGTGAAGGGAGGGCGCTGCGAAACCTGCAAGGGCAGCGGGATGCGCACCATCGAGATGAACTTCCTTCCCGACGTGGAGGTCGAATGCGAGACCTGCCAGGGCATGCGCTTCAACCGGGAAACGCTGGAAATCCTCTACAAGGGCAAATCGATTACCGACGTCCTCAACATGAGCGTGGCGGAGGGGGCGGACTTCTTCCAGCCCATCCCCAAGATATACCGCCGCCTGAAGACGCTGCGCGACGTCGGCCTCGGCTACATTACCCTCGGCCAACGGGCTACTACCCTGTCCGGCGGCGAGGCCCAGCGGGTGAAACTGGCCGAGGAGCTATCCAAGCGCGATACCGGCCAGACCGTGTACATCCTCGACGAGCCCACTACCGGCCTGCACTTCGAAGACATCAAGTACCTGCTGAAAGTGCTCCAGAAACTCGTGGAGAAGGGCAATACCGTACTCGTGATCGAGCATACCATGGACGTCATCAAGGTGGCCGATTACCTGATCGACATGGGCCCGGAGGGCGGTCGCGGCGGCGGAACGGTAGTAGCTACCGGAACCCCCGAGGAAGTCGCCCAAGTAGGGGAAAGCCACACCGGAAAATTTTTACGGGAAGAGTTAGCGGGTTAACTTCACCGGATACCTACTGATTGCCGGTGGGGTTCTTCTCCCGAAGGACTTCCCCGTCGACCCCGCCCACCCCGGCTGGGAAAAAGTGGGGGTAATCGGTCGATAGGGGGTGCCCATTCGCTAATCGGTGACTTAAGGTCCCACTACATTGGCGACACTTTACGATATGTCATCAGGTTTAGCGCCGTCACCGCCTGACCTATTTCCTATATTTGCGAAAAGGTAGGTTTTATATGATCCCGTCACCGTTGGTACAGTCTTACGCCCTGGTGATCGTCGCCTGCCGAAATTCGCTGTCCATCAAGGCGGTCAGCGCGCAGGCCCGTACGATATGCGGCCGATCCCCGGCGGATCTCATCGGCACCCCGCTGACCGGGTTGCTACCGGCCGCCTGCCTGGACGCTATCCCCGTCCATGATCTTGCGGATTGGCCCGTACCGGTGAAGCTCCCCCGACAGGCCGGATGGCGAGAAGCCAATTACCAGGCCCTTTTCTACCCCGCGGATGACGAGTGGGTCGTGGAGATCGAACCGCGCCGCACCTGGCCGCAACCACGAGACTATGCCTTCCGCCTCCGTGCCTTCACGGAACGACTCACCTCGGCAACTTCCAAAAAGGCGCTCCTGCAGGCACTCTGTGACGGCGCACACGGCCACCTGGGTTTCGATCGATCGATGGTGTTACGCTTCGACCAGAGCTACGACGGCGTGGTCGTGAACGAGTGCCACCGCGATGGGTTGCCCACTTTCCTGGGCGTTCACTTTACTCGCCACGACATCCCGGAAAGTGCCCACCGAAAACTAGTGGCGAACCCGGTAGAAGTGTTTACCCTCGACGGGGGCAACGTGGCGATCCGGGGAAGCTTCGGGAAAGCGGCCGAACAACTGCTTCGGCATCACGTCGGCAGTCGGGAGCCGAACGTCAACACGGAAAAATTTCTGGATGACAACAAGCTTGCTACCAACGCAGTGCTGGCCATCTCCCGGGGCAATCAGCTTTGGGGGGCCCTGTACATGCACGGGGTGGAGCCGGTCCGGCTGGACTATCAAATGCGCACCTTTCTTTACCTGGCGGGTAAAACGGTAGAACAGCGGATAGAACACTTTGCCTACCAACCGGCCAGGCACCGCGACCACCCCGCGAAGGACGGCGGTTCCAGATTATACGATAACATCCTCCGCTCGGATACGCTCGTGCAGGGCCTCATCGGCCCCGACTTCAGCCTCCTCGACCTCATCCCCGACACCCACGGTGC
Source organism: Neolewinella xylanilytica (assembly GCF_002934605.1). GTDB lineage: Bacteria > Bacteroidota > Bacteroidia > Chitinophagales > Saprospiraceae > Neolewinella > Neolewinella xylanilytica. Next base: position 1,118,618 of record NZ_PTJC01000005.1, on the reverse strand, counting down.
CGCCATCTGTTCGGGGGCTAGCCTGACACTTCACGAACTGACCCCCGACCGCGAAGTGGTAGAGGACATCGTAGGCTGGCTGAAGCGCGAGGGGCTCACCACCCCGTTTTACGGTACGGACCAACTCGCCACCTTTTATCCCGGGGGGGAAGATCTGCTGGACGTGGCGGCCGGCATCCTTTTTCTACCGCTGGATGCCCTGGCCGATAACTGGATCATCTGGTTTCGCCCCGCGGCGGTGCAGTCCGTCGTATACGGCAGTAGCCCGGAGTCGGATGTCGAGAAGGCACGCCGCTTCGCCCGCCAGGAGGTGCTACGCTACAACCGCTCCCGCAAGTGGAGCGAGGCATCCATCGGCAATGCCAAAAAGCTACAAAATTTCATCCGCGATACCGTCATGAAGCGGTACGACCGCGCTCAGCAGCAAAACGCGCTGCTCCAGGAGGCGTACAGCGATCTCGAGATCTTCAGCTACGCCGTCGGCCACGATCTGCGGGCCCCGCTGCGGGGTATTGCCAGTTACGCCGACATCCTGAACGAGGATTTCGGGGAATCCCTCGGGGAGCTAGGTCGCCACCACCTCCAAAATATCAAGGATAACGCGGTTCGGGTACAGCACTTCATCCGCGAGATCCTCGCCCTGAGCCGCATCGAGCGAACCAAAATTCTGGTCAATCGCCTGACCGTATCCCGCCTGGTCGCGGAATCGATCGCCAACATGGCCGACGGTAGCGCGAAGTTTCTCCACTGCGAGGTCCAACCCGACATGCCCGACATTTTCGGCGACCGGAACTACCTTTTGATGGTCTTCACGAACCTTTTATCTAACGCGTTCAAGTACAGCGCCGCTACTAAGTGCGGGCGCCGGGTGCAAGTGGGTTGGACCGGCGAGTACCGGCGGCAGCACCCCGTATTCTACGTGGAAGACAATGGCATCGGCATTCCCCGCGAACAACAATCGCGGATGTTCAACCTGTTCACCCGCTCAACCAACGTGGAAAACATCGAGGGCACCGGTATCGGACTGGCGCTCGTCAAGCGGATCATCCGTTTCCACGAAGGCGAAGTATGGATCGAAAGCGAGGAGAATAAGGGGACCCGCGTACTGTTCTATACCGCGGTCAGCGATCCGGATTCCTTGTATTCGAAGTACGGCGAAGACTAGTAGTCAGGGGCTCCGGCGGCTATCCGAAGCGAAGTTGTTGCAGATAGCGGGCGTCAACCTCGGCGCTTTCCATCGGGGTGGAGTTGTCGTAGCGCTCCTGTTCGACGATGTAGTATTCCATGCCGTGATCCTGGGCGACGGCCAGAATCTCGCCGTAATCGATCGACCCCGTGCCCAGGTCGGTGGAGGCATCCGCCTCGTCCGCGGCGGCATCGGTCATCCGGTCCTTCACGTGGCAGAGCTTCCACTTATCGGGGTACTTGTTCAGGTACGCGATGGGGTCGGCCCCGGCGGTCACTACCCAGTAAATGTCCATCTCGTAGTCGACGCTATCGTTGGTGTTTTCCATCATGAAATCCTGGGGAACGATACCGTAGACGTTCTCGAAGCTGTAGCCGTGGTTGTGGTAGGCGAAGCGGATCCCGTTGTCGGCGCAGGTTTGTCCGCGCTGGTTGAACTTGTCGACCACGGCCTGCCAGGCTTCCTTGCTGTCCTGGGCTCCGATGTGGGGGCAGATCAGGTACTCCATGCCGATCTCGGCGGCCTGCCGGGCTTTTTCCTCGAAGTTTTCGTCGATGTTGCAGTGGCTGGACACCATGGTGAGTCCCAGCTCGTCGAGGTAGTCCTTGAATTCGGTGTGCTCCATGCCCCAGAACATGCCCTGGGCGCCTTCGTATCCTTCGACTTGCTTGTAGCCGTAGTCGGCCAGCTTGCGCAGCGTTCCCTTCGGGTCCTGGGGCAGGACGTCGCGCACGGTGTACAGCTGGATACCGAAAGCATCGAGGGTTCCACCGGCGGTTTCCGCTTCCGTTTGGGTTGTCTCGGCGCCGGCTTCCGGGCTTTCACCACCCGAGCCGCAGGCCCAGGCGGGCAACAGGAGGGAAGCGGCACCGTACTTGGCGGATTGGCGGAGGAATTTTCTACGGTCGGTCATGATCGATAAAGCTGTTTATGGGCTGAATGTAGGAATTTTCTTATATCTATCGCGCCGGAGCGCGGGAGCCAAATGGCGCCTGAACGTCGACAATGCACTCGAAGCCGCAATCAGGTAGCCAATAGCAACAGCGCATAGGCTATCACTCCCACCACGAAGGCCCGAATGTTGCTCTGCCGCTCCCCGGGTAGTTCTTCCTTCAGGACGTTCATGATCACCCCCCCGGCCAGGAAGGAGAAGATCATGCCGATGAATACTTCCGGAATCTCCACCACCAGGCCCAACACCCATCCCACTACGAGGGCCGTGACCACCAGCCACCGCCCCCTGGTCCGGTACAATTCCTGGTAATGGTCGTACAGGGCGTAGTCGGTTACGATGAAGTGGAACGCCATCGCGACGACGTAATAGAGCAAGCCCAGCGTAGTCTGGTCTTCCCGCCAAACGATCAGGTAGCCGATGATGCCGTTGTAGAGGACAAAGGAAGCGATGTGGACCCAAAAAATGCGAACGCCGTGCCGGTCGTGGTCGCCTTCCGGATCGCGGTGGGTGTCCCGGGCCCGCTTGGCCGCCCGCTCCATGGCGTAGAAGGCGACCAGCCCCAGCAGGGCGAAACTGTAGATATGGTGCTCCAGGTCGGCCATCCACTTGAGCCGGGTACTCTCCGCCAGCACGTCCTGATACACCGCGAACTCGGGCAGCACGTGGAGGAAAATGTAGGTCACCGATATGCCACCCGCCAACGACAACCACCGGCTTCGGGGGATGCGGGACAGTCGCAAATAGCCGACCGAAAGGTGGACGGCAAGCAGGAAAAGGATGGAGAGCAGGGACAACCACGGCATGGAGCAATGTAAGGTACCGGCGGGTACTCCGGCCGCGATACTGCCGTCAACACGGTGCGCACGCTCGAACCGGGCCGGCGGTTTAGGGGATGGATGCCTCCGCACGACGATCCACGCCGGACGACCGTATATTCAGCCCCATGTCCACTTCCGCTCAACTCAACGTAGGCCTCATCGGCTTCGGCCTCTCCGGCCGCTACCTGCAGGCTCCCTTCTACCGCGCCCACCCCGGCTTCACCGTCAAGCGGGTGGTCACCAGCCGCGCCGAGCAGCTAGCCGAAGAATTTCCGGGCCTGGAGCCTACCCCGGATGCGGACACGGTGCTAGCCGATGCCTCCATCGACCTGGTCAGCATCGCCACGCCGAACGCCACCCACTACGAAATCGCCCGGGCCGCCCTGGAAGCCGGCAAGCACGTGCTCGTCGACAAACCGGCCTGCGCCACCGCCGCCCAGCTACGGGAACTGCGCGACCTGGCCGCTAGCAGGGACCTTCACCTGTTCGTATTCCAGAATCGCCGCTGGGACAGCGACTTTCTGACCGTACGTCAGGTGATCGGCGGCGGAGCGCTGGGAGAACTGGTCAATTACGAAGCCCGCTACGACCGCTGGAAACCCGAACCCAACGCCAAACCCTGGAAGGAAAAGCCGGGTGCCGCGGCCGGCATGCTCTACGACCTCGGGGCCCACATCATCGACCAGGCGATCGTGCTCTTCGGCCGGCCCGACGACGTCAGCGGCGCCACCTGGACCCAGCGGGAACATTCCAGTATTCCGGACGCCTTCGATATACAGCTCACTTATGCCGGCCCGATGCGCGTCCACCTTTCCTGCAGCCTCCTGGTACGGGAACCCACGCCCCGCTATACCCTCCACGGTAAACGGGGCAGCTTCGTCAAGTACGGGATCGACGTCCAGGAAGACCAGCTCAAGGCCGGTATCCCACCCGGTCACGACCGCTTCGGGGAAGAGCCCGCCGAGCAGCATGGGTTGCTGCACACCGAGGTCAACGGTCTCACCGTCCGCGGACCGGTACAAACCCACGCCGGCCACTGGATGGGGCTTTTCGACAATATGCACCAGGTCATCACCCGGGGTGCCGCGCCGGCCGTACCGCTGGACGACGTCGTATTACAGCTGGAAATTATCGAGCGGGTGCCGGTGTTGTAAACGGGCCTATGCCACCTGGCTTTGATCTCCGTAAACAACCTCCGCACCTGCGTCCGCGCCCAAATTCCCCTGCCTTGCGCGCCGCGCCAGGCGGTTGATCCGGGGCTGCACGATCCAGACGCCAATCGGAAAGGCCCAGATGAGCAGGGCTAGTTGCATCAGTTCGTGGGTTGTGGGCTCCCGCTCCTCCTCCGCGAAAATGACCAGGTCGGCCAGGTAGGTAGCGCAGTAGAGGTGGGCGATCATCCAGACGATGAGGAGGGGCAGGACCGTCCAGAAGAGTAGCGTGAATACGTTGGACTCGTCCATAAGCAGCAACACGTCACCACTGTAGAACAGACTCCCCAAACAAAGCGTCGCCAGGGTAGCCAATACCGCCCCGAACCCGATCGTGGGGCGGCGGAATTCGCGCGGCATGCGTTGCTGGAGTCCGTAGCCGACCGCCCACATCCAACCGTACAGTACCCCGCCGATCGCGAGCGAACCGGCCGAGGAGAGATAGTACGGCCAGGCGGGAACGGAGCCGGGGCCTTCGAGGGTGACGAGGTTGGACAGCGACACGGCAGTGCCCAGCAATTGCAACAGGAAGGGGACGCCAAAGGAGTAAACGAATAGCTTCCAGTGGGGCGCGCGGAGGAATTTTTCAGTCATAGCGAGACGATTCAGACAACTTGGGAAAACGGGGAAGTACACCCACGGCCAAAAGACGGGGTGCTCCGTATAATCAACGCCCCCGGCAAATAGCCCGTGCCCCCATGCCACCCCCCCACCCCGGTTGCTCGCCGGCGGCCCCAGGTTTCTCGCGGCCTTTGCCGTTCGGCCCGGCCTGGGGCAACATATTTTCTTAACATTTCGTAACGCCGCGCCGCGCCGATCCATAAATCACCGCCACCGGAATCCACCGCGCCTGTATATACACGTTCCAACGTGCTATATTGAGGTAGCCCCAACGCATTTTGCTTTTACTCACCCTGAATCCACGGTTTCGGTCTGGCCGGCCCGTGGACTGGATAAACCATTCACTATGCACCCATCAACGCTACTGATCACCGGGGCGTCTCCAATTTTTCACTCGGGCTTGCTCGACCTGCTTGCCGGGGAGACCAGCGCCCTGCAGCTGCTGGTTGCCGGCGACCGACCGACCGAAAAGGAATTGGTCGAACTCTGCGATCGCTCCTGCCGGAATCGTCGTCGCCTCCTGATTGGCGGGGCCGTTCATCCCGCCCTGGTTAGCCGACTGATGGACGGCGGGCTGCATGGCTACCTGCTACGCGATGCGACGCCGGAAAAGCTGCGGACGGCCGTGGTTACCGTCGGAAAAGGACGACGGTATATCGACCCCGACCTACAGACGGAATCCTTGCTCCTGCGCCCGCTAGTGGAGCCGCTCACCAAGCGGGAGCGACAGGTACTCCGCCTGATCGTACTGGAATACACCACCGACGAGATCGCGGCCAAGCTCTTCATCAGCCGCTGCACGGTCGAAACCCACCGCGCGCACATTCTGCAGAAACTGGGGGTACGGAATACGGCCGGCATCGTGCGCGAAGCGATGCGCCGGGAGCTTTGCGCGATCTGATCCTTGACCGAAATATCATGGAAAACCGGGACGCGCCGCCCGCCGCCGTCCCGCAACTTTACCCCTACAGCGCCGACATCATGCCTATCGTCCAAGACCGCGTTTCCGACTTACTGATGACCGTTCGCGGCTACCTGCAAACGCAGTTGGGAACCATCCAGACCACCCCCCTCAACCGCACCGTAGTCGGCAATATCGGCCGGCCGGAGCTGGAAGGGATCGGCGACGGCGAGCAAAATATTACCCTCACCGATTCCATCGTGCTCACCCTGGTGCGGACCGAAGAGGATCCCAGCCGCAAAAATCAGCGCAACTACCGCGTCAACCCCCTGGCTACGGACGATAGCAACGGCATCCTCTACCGGAACCCACCGGTGGGCCTGAACCTCTACGTGCTCATCACGGCCAACCACAGCAACTACCTCAACGCGATGACCCTGCTTTCCCACGTCATCGCCATCTTCCAGCACCGCAATAAACTCACCGACGACGGGACGGTAGCCTGGCCCGGCGGCGGCACCTACGGCGACCAGATACTGAAATTCAGCCTGCTCTCGCCCTCCTTCGAGGAGCAAAATCACCTCTGGGGGATGCTGGGGGGCAAGCAAATTCCGTCCGTTCTCTACCTGATTCAGACGGCTAACGTAGAGCTCCTGCCGGAGAACGCCGTTACCGGCCCGCCGATCACGGAAATCGTCCTCAACGAATCCCTCCGCTGACCATGGCTTTCCGCATCACATACACCAAGCTGCTTACGCTGCGCTGCTGGCACCCCGACTACCTCGGTAGCGTCGCGGGACAGGTGCCCGTAGCGGACCCCGGGGCGCTGTCGGTCGCCGAGCAACGCGATTACCTGCGGTACGATCTGCGGCCGCTACTGGACCTGCGGCCGACCGAGGCCGGACAGGCCACGCTGGATCGCTACGGCCTGCAGTGGAAGCGGTCCACCCAGGGCGGCTGGCTGCTGGCGCAGGATTCTTTTTCGACCACCGACCCTTCCGTGCGCCTGCAGCTTGGGGTGTTCCTGCTGGACCCGGGCTTTGCCAAAAAGACCAATTTTGGCGTCGCAACGCTGGAGCGGAAGCTTTTCTATGTCACGAATGCCAATCAGCCCCCCGTGTCCGGCTACGTGCTGACCGGCGGCAATCTACCCTACCTGGATAGCAGCCCGGCGGTGGTGCGGCTCGCTCAGACTACTCCTGGCACGGATAGCACGGTGGACTTACGCGATCCCTTCCTTTTCAATAACCCGATCCTGGAAACCTTCGCCGTCTCCGGGGGAGAAGCCACGACGCCGGAATACCAACTCGATCTCCGGGACCGTCCGGCGGGGCGCTATCGCTTCACGGGTGCCAACATCACCAATCAGAACCTGGCCGTAGGCTTCGGGAGTATACCCGATCTGCTCGGCGTAATCGAACTGCAGCTGGCCGGATGGGCGGGCTTCGCCCTCGATTTTCACTTTACCTCCTCCAATCCCTGACATCCATGGCAACCTATAAAGTCCCCGGCGTCTTCGTCGAAGAAATATCGACCTTCCCCCCCTCGGTGGCCCCGGTAGAGACCGCCCTGCCCGCCTTCATCGGCTACACGGTTAAACGACCGGAGCGGCCGCTTGAACTGGGCTCCCCGGCCAACACCCCGGAGGAAGAACGGCCGGTGCAGGTTATCCGGATCGGTTCGCTGCTGGAATTCGAGGAGTTGTTTGGGCGGGGATTGCCCGCTACCGTCGATTCGGTGGTGCTGGACGAGAACCGGCAGTTCGTACGGGCCACCCTGACCCAGGAATTTTACCTCTACCCCGCCGTACAGCTCTTCTACGCGAATGGCGGCGGGGATTGCTTCATCGTGTCAATCGGCGGGCTGCTGAACGACGCCACCACCGCCGACGAGGCGGAGTTTACGGCGGGCATCGAAGCCCTGGAAACCTGGGATGATCCTACCATCCTGCTCTTCCCCGATGCCGTGTCGCTGGGAGGAAGTCCGCACGAAGTGTACGGCCTGCATGACTTCGCCCTGCAGCACTGCCAGTCCCGCATGGATCGCGTAGCCGTACTGGACCTGCCCGCCGACCAACTGGACGGGGAGGAGTTTCGGGACAATACCGGCACCGTGGGACTGAGCTACGGCGCGGCCTATACACCCTGGCTGATCACCTCGCTCTCCAAACCCTACAACGCCCGGGTGCTGGATGCGGCCGGTGCCGTCTTCTCGGTCGGCGTAGGTAACCCGGCCCAAACCCTGGAAGACGCCCTCCTTCCGGACGAACAAGGGCTTTTCGCAACCGCCGCGGCGGCTACCGAGCCGGCGGAAATCGAACGGGAAGAAACGGCCCTACACCAACAATCGGCCACCTACCGCAGCATCCTGAGGGGGCTCAACGACACCCGGGTTCCCGTTCCCCCGAGTGGCGCGGTAGCCGGCCTTTACGCTTTCGTCGACCGTACCCGCGGGGTGTGGAAGGCACCGGCGAACGTGAGCGTGGCGGGCGCGGATGGCCTGACCCGGGTTTTCACCCAAACCGAACTCGGGGATCTGAACGTGGACACCATCAGCGGCAAATCGATCAACGCGATCCGGCGCTTCACCGGCAAGGGCATCCTTGTCTACGGCGCCCGCACCCTGGCCGGCAACGACAACGAGTACCGCTACGTCTCCGTCCGCCGGTTGATGAACATGCTGGAAGAATCCATCCAGAAAGCCACCGCCCAGTTCGTCTTCGAGCCCAACGACGCGAACACCTGGGTGCGGGTGCAGGCGATGATCGAAAACTTCCTCACCCTCCTATGGCGCGACGGTGCCCTCCAGGGGGCGAAGCAGGAGCACGCCTTCCGGGTGGCCGTCGGGCTGGGCAAGACCATGACGCCCCAGGACGTGATCGACGGCCGCATGATCGTGGTGATCCAGGTTGCACCGGTCCGCCCCGCTGAATTCATCGTCCTCCGCTTTATGCAACATCTACCCACCAGCTAAATCGCCCCTTTTATGTTAGCCAATCTAAAAGTACCGGGCGTCTACGTCCAGGAAATCACCACCCTCCCGCCCTCGGTGGCCGCCGTGGAAACGGCCATTCCCGCCTTTCTGGGGTACACCCAGCTGACCGAAACCGCCGCGGGGGAAAGCCTGGTGGACCAACCCGTCCGCATTTCCAGCCAGATCGAGTACGAGGCCATCTTCGGCTTCGGTCCGCCCGTAGCGGTTACGGAGGTGGAGCTGGACGCGGCGATGAATTTCATTCGGTCCGACTTGCGGGTCCGCTACTACCTCTACGACGCGATCCGGCTGTTTTACGCCAATGGCGGGGGAGATTGCTACGTGGTGTCCACGGGTGCCTATTCCTTCGACGGTTCCAATGATGCCGAGATCACCGACACCGATTTTACCGGTCCCGGTCGGGCGCTCGAAGCCATCGCCAAAGTAGACGAGCCTACCCTTCTGCTTTTCCCCGATATGGCGGCCACCGATGCTACGGCACTCACCGACGTGCAGAAAGCGGCCCTCCTGCAGTGCGGCGATCTGCAGGATCGGTTCACTATCTGCGACCTGATCCGGGAAGATACCATTTCGAGACCCCCGGTTGCTCCCGATCCCGCCAAGTCCCCCGGACAAGACTTCCGGGATTCAATTGGCGTAAATAGCCTAAGCTACGGCGCGGTCTACACGCCCTGGTTAAAGACCAAGCTGTACCACCCCGTGGACTATCCCATTTTGGAAAACATGACCCTGAATTTTGCGGATGGGTCTTCGCTAACCGGCTTCGATCACACCCAACTACACAACGACGACACGGATATCCTGTCGTTCATGCGGATCGGACGCGCCAAGGCGGCCCACGCCGATATTCAACTCAATGCTCCGGCCGATGCGAGTGCACTCACCACCGCGCTGGACGCGGTTGAAGCCAGTCCACCCGCTAACCCCCTCCCGGACGCGGTGACGGACGCCCGCACCAATCTAGATGCCGCCATCGCCGCCTACGACAATACCGACCCCAATACGCTGTCGGATCTGGCCGACGCCTTCGCCGCCTACGACGCGGCCCTCACCGCCGCCTTCGATCCGGACGCCAACCTGCGGCGGATCTTCCCGGTATACGGCACCGTGGCGAACGGCATTGAGAACGACATCACCTACCAACCGCCGAGCGGTGCGGTCGCCGGCGTCTACGCCAGGGTGGACGAGGCAAGGGGCGTGTGGAAGGCACCCGCCAACGAGAGCGTCATCGGCGTGCTCGGCCCCGATACGCGGTACACCCAAACGCAGTTGGGGAACCTCAACGTACACACCACCGGCAAGAGCATCAACGCCATCCGCGCCTTTCCGGGCCGGGGCACGCTGATCTTCGGCGCCCGCACCCTGGCCGGTAACGACGGCGAATACAAATACATCAACGTGCGGCGACTGCTCATCTTCCTGGAGGAAAGCATCAAGAAAGCCACCGAGTCCTTCGTCTTCGAACCCAACGACGCCAACACCTGGCTACGGGTCCGCGGCATGATCGAGAACTTCCTCAACCTGCAGTGGCGGGCCGGTGCGCTACAGGGCGCCAAAGCGGAAGAAGCCTACCGCGTAGCCATCGGCCTCGGACAAACCATGACCGCCCAGGACGTCCTCGCCGGCCGGATGATCGTGGACATTTCCCTGGCCCCGGTTCGCCCGGCCGAGTTCATCGTCCTCCGCTTTAGCCAGCAACAGGCGCAATCCTGAGCAGGGAGTGAAGGACTGAAGGAGTGAAGGACTGAATTTCCGGGGATGCTCGCTTCGCTCGTCACATACTGCACCCCGCAACAAAAGACTACCCGACTAAAAGACTACCCACTACCCGCGACCAAAGGGAGCGACTAACAGACTAACAGACTAACAGACTAAAAAATGGCAAACCTACCCTTACTAAAGTTCAGCTTCCTCCTGGAGTGGGGCGGCGAACGCGTCGGCTTCACCGAGGTGACCGGCCTGGAATCCAGCACCGAGGTCATCGAGTACCGGGAGGGTTCCAGCCCCGTGGCCTCCAAGCAGAAAATGCCCGGCATGCTGACCTACGCCAACATCACCCTCAAGCGGGGTACGATCGCGCCGGACGCGGATTTCTACAAGTGGTTCAACAGCCACCAGTTCAATGCGACGGAGCGCAGGGATCTCACCATCAAGCTGCTGAATGACGAGCTGGAACCGGTGATGACCTGGCGGGCCATGAATTGCTTCGTGGTCAAGTACACCCCCTCGGAGATGAAGGCCGACGCCAACGAAATCGCCATCGAAACGATCGAGGTGGCCACCGAGGGCATTTCCCAACTCGTCTGACATGGCTACGCCCCGCGCCCTCGGCTTTCACTTCAGCGTTCACTTCGGCTTCGACCGGGGGGACGAGGACATTCGCTTCCAGAGCGTCAGCGGGCTGAGCGTGGAGTACACTACCGAAACCGTGGTAGAGGGTGGCGAGAACCGCTTCGAACACGTCCTGCCCGTACGGACGCAGTACCCTAACCTGGTGCTTACCCGGGCCATGGAAGTCAGTTCCGCGCTCAGCGACTGGTGTAAGGCGGCCTTTTTCGACCGGCAGTTTGCCCCCACCGACGTCACCATTCACCTCCTCGATCCGGACGGCGAGCCGCTGCAGAGCTGGCAAGTCGACTGGGCGTGGCCGAAGAAGTGGAGCCACTCCGACTTCAATGCCGAAGAAAACAGCCTGGTCATCGAAACCCTCGAGCTCGGCTACCGCACCTTTCACCCGCTATAAGCACCACCCATGCCTATCGTCATCAAGGAACTGGTCATCACCCTCAAAACCAACGAGGAACGACAGCCGCCCGTAACGCGGCTGCGCAAAGAAGCGCGCGCCCAGGCCCAGCAACAGGGACAGGACGCCCTGGTACGCGAAGCCGTAGAGCAAACCCTCGAAATCCTTAACCGCAAAAACGAACGCTAGACCATGCTCGGCCCCCTGGAAAAAATGAAGATTCTGGCCTTCAAGGATGCCGACCGGAAGCAACCGGCGATCCCGCCCGCCTTCCCGGTGCTGGTGAACCCGGAATCCTACGGCATGGAGCATGCCATCGAGTACGAGGTCGACGAAACCGTCCGGGCGGAAGATGGCAGCGAAAGCACCAACACCCTTAAATACAAGAAAACCCCGCCGGGCACCTTCAGCTGCGAACTGATCTTCGATGCAACCGGCATACTGGACGGCATTGCCCGCCCCGACATAGTAGCGGAGACCGAGCTCTTCAAGAAATTCCTGTTGGGCGTCGAATCCGACACCCACGATATGCGGCACTTCACCCTCATCTGGGGCACCATGCTCTTTAAGGGTCGGGTGACGGCGCTCAATTACAATTTCAAGCTCTTCACCCCCGACGGGCGGCCCACCCGGGCGGTAGCGGAGGTCAGTTTCAAGGGAAGTTTCTCGGATGCGATCGGCGAGCTGATCAACAATCTGCTTTCGCCGGACCTCACCCACCGGCGGGTCGTAAAGGATGGGGACACCCTGGCCAACCTGTGCCAGGAAGTGTACACCAATCTCGACCACGTGCAGGCCGTGGCGGCCTTCAACGGTCTCGATACCTACCGCAGCCTGCGAGTCGGTCAGGAACTCGCCTTCCCGCCCATTAAAATCCCCACCGCATGACCGCCGAAAGCCGCCTCATCCCGACCGTTGCGCCGCCGACCGCCGTCAGCTTCACCGTCCTGAGCGACGGGGAGGACCTGGGGCCCGGATTGCCCGTCCTGAGCGTCATTGTCGACCGAGAAGTGAACCGCATCCCCAGCGCGACCATCATCCTGCAGGACGGCAGCCTGGCCGATCAAACCTTCCAACTCAGCGAGAGCGGGTCGTTCGATCCGGGTAAGGAAATTGAGCTGAGCATGGGCTACCAGGGCACCAACGAACTCGTTTTCAAAGGGGTGATCGTAGGCCAGCGCATCCGGCTCAGCGGCGACCGCAGTCTGCTGACCGTAACCTGTAAGGATGCCGCCTTCCGGATGACGATCAACCGGCAGTCGCGGTACTTCACCGACCAGAAAGACGCCGACGCCCTGGAAAGCCTGATCGCCGCAGCGGGACTGACCGCCGACGTGGCGGATACCGGCGAGATCGTGCCGGAACTCACCCAGCACCTGAGTACCGACTGGGACTTCATCGTGAGCCGGGCCGAAGCCAACGGCATGATCGTGATCGTACTGGACGGAGAAGTCATCGTCAAGGTACCGGAGCTCTCCCCCACTCCGGCCCTGGCCCTGGAATACGGCGCCAACCTGATGGCCTTCGACGCCGAAGTCGATGCCCGCCACCAGCATGTGGAGGTAGAAAGCCACGCCTGGCGCGCCGCCGAGGACGAAACCGTCGTGGAAACAAATCCGCCCGTAGCTCCGGGCACCGGCGATTATGGGTCGGAAAAGCTGGCGGAAGTCCACCAACAAGCACCCTACAAACAAGTACACGGCGGCGGACTGGAACCGGCGGAACTCATCGGGTGGTCGGCCGCTACCGCCCGCTTCAGCGAACTGGGCCGGGTGCGGGGAACGGTCCGCTTTCAGGGGACATCGGATGTGGGGGTAGGTGACACCGTCACGCTGGATAAACTCGGCGCGGTCTATAACGGCAAAGCTTACGTCAGCGGCATCCGCCAGGAACTCAGCGCGGGAAAGTGGACTACGACCGCCCAGCTCGGAATTCAGCCCGAACGCTTCACCGAACGCTACAACGTCAGCGCGCCGGCCGCCGCAGGGCTGCTGCCCGCCACCAGCGGCCTGCACGTGGCCACCGTGGTGCAGATGCACGACGATCCGGCCGGCGAAGCGCGCATCCTGATCTCCCTGCCGGCCACCGCGCCCGAAGGCGCCGGCAACTGGGCCCGACTGGCCGCCGGCCTCGGGGGCAACGGCGCCGGACTGACCTTCCGCCCGGCCGTCGGGGATGAGGTGGTGGTGGGCTTCCTCCATAGCGACCCCCGCTACCCCATCATCCTGGGCGGCCTGCACAGTTCCGGACGCCCGGCCCCTTTCCCGCCCACCGAGGACAACTACGAAACCGGCTACGTCAGCCGCGGCGGGCTGCGGCTCGTCTTCGACGACGAGGACGAATCCGCCCTGCTGGAAACGCCCTCCGGCGACAGCCTGCAACTCACGGGCAAGGACGGCACCATCGCGATCAAGGACCAGAACGGCAACAAGATCGAGCTGAGCGCCTCGGGCATCACCATCGAAAGCGCCAGCGACCTTACGCTGAAGGCCACCGGCAGCGTGAAGGTGGACGGCACCTCGGTAGAAATCAAAAGCTCCGCCACCGGAAAATTCGAGGCCGGCGCCACCCTCACCCTCAAAGGATCCCTCGTACAAATCAACTGACCATGCCCCCCGCCGCCCGCATCGGAGACCTCCATACCTGCCCGCTGTCCACCCCGGGCACCCCGCCGGTACCCCACGTGGGCGGACCGGTACTTGGCCCCGGCCAACCCACCGTGCTCATCGGCGGCATGCCGGCCAGCGTCGTGGGCGATACCTGCACTTGCGTGGGCCCGCCCGATACCGTGGCCATGGGGTCGGGAACCGTCCTGATCGGCGGCGTACCGGCCGCCCGCCAGGGCGACACCACCGCCCACGGGGGCACCATCACCCTGGGCTACCCTACCGTACTCATCAACTGACACGACCATGAACCAGGACTATCTAGGCATCGGCTGGAGCTTTCCGCCCGAATTCTCCCCCGCCACGGGCGAGGTGAACATGAGCGTCGGCCCGGCGGACATCGCCGAGAGCCTGCGCATCCTGGTGAGTACCCTGCCCGGGGAGCGGGCTATGCGGCCGGACTACGGAGCTGCCTTCCGCGACCTGCTCTTCGCCGGGATGGATACGACCACCCAAACCGAGTTCTTCGACCGGATCCGGATGGCCCTGCTGCGGTACGAACCGCGGATCCTGGTGGAAAAAATGTCCCTCGACACCTCCTTCCTCCGCGACGGGCGGGTGGAACTCGTGGTCGACTACCGCATCCGCGCCAACAACACCCGCTACAACTTCGTCTACCCCTTCTACCTCGAAGAGGGTAGCCTGATCGACCAGATATAGCCCGACCATGCCCTCCACCGCCAACGATCCGACGCGCAATCCGAACGCCCTGCTCCCCGACGGTAGCTTCCGGGGTGCCCGCCTGCCCGCGGCCCTCGCGACGACCTACGTGCAGGTGGACGAAAAGCGGGATACCGACTGGCTGGAGTTCGTGCGCCGGATCGCGGGAGAGATCAACTTCGTCAAAGCGGACAATACCGTCGAAGGCGATTGGCGGCCCTTCTACGACAAGCAAGCCGACGTGGCTACCGCCCGGCTGATCGCCTGGCCCCTCGAACGCCTCGGCCAGCGCTTCGCCGAGCACCGGGAGCTGATCGAAGACCATCAGAGTAGCATCCCGCCGGAGCAACTGCTGGAGAGCCTGTTCGACCTATTGACCTCGGCCGTGGTAGCGCTCGACGGACTGACCGAGCGCCTCGACCCCGCCGGACCGTTACGCGAACGGGCCGAGTCGCTAATCGCCCACCAGTTGGCCCCCGCTTTCCGGCGCTGGCTGGCGTATTACCGGGCGGCGGAAACTCCGTTTTTTTCGGCCCTAGGTACGGATGAGGTGCCCGACTATCTCCGGGATGGGTACGCCGCCGGGGGTACGCTCTATTCAACCGAGGGGCTGATCGACGGCACGCCGCCCCTCAAACTCCGCTGGACCGGCGGCCTTTCCTGGTCGAATTACCTCACCGAAGTGGGCGAAGACGACGTGATCTTCGGCGCCACGCCGCCCACGGGTTCCGATGCGGAAATCCTGCACGCGGTTGGCCATGCCTTTTTTCACGGGGTGTACGAGACCTTCGTGAGTTCGGCTTTGCACCTGCGCTCCGCCGCCCAAACGGAATGGCAGCGGCTGCAACGCGAGCCCGGACATGCGCCCCACCTCACGGTTATCCTCGCCTACCTGCGCATGCGCGAGACCCAACGGCGGATGCTGAACGGACTTACGGACCGCCACCTGCGCTTTTATTACCACCGGGTATTGCGGACTTCCCCAGCCGCGCCCCAGCCGCCCCGCGCCCTGCTGTACCTGGAGGCCCGCAAGAATCTGCCGTCTACCTACCTGACCGCGGGCACGGAATTCCGGGGTGGGAAGGACGCGGCATCCGGTACCGAGCGCGTATTCCGGAGTCAGGAGGCAGTAACCGTGAGCGAGGCCACAATCGTGGAAAAGCGAGCCCTGTTCCGGGTAGCGGATACCCCGTCCGTGTACGCCTTCCCCGGCGAGAACCGCAAGGTGTTTACCGCCGGGGACGCCGGCAAGTACTACGCCGCCACCGTGGTGGAGAGTGCCGACGGGCTCGGGGAAATCGACCTTCCGGAGGAGCAGCCTGGCTTTTATCCCTTCGGCCACCAGCTGCCGGTCGGAAATCACCTCGCAGCCGGAATGCCATTGGCGCGTCTGGGGCTGGCCGTTGCCTCCCACTACTTGCTATTGCGGGAGGGGCAACGCACCATTACGCTGCGGTTTCAGGGGATGTCCGCGGTACCCGCGCCGGGGGTTACCCTCCGGGTGTACCTGACGACCGAGGCGGGCTGGCACGAGACGACCACGGTGCTGACCGGCACCGAAGCCGTGGTAGTACTGACCTACGACGACCCGGCGGTGGTGCACTACGACGAGGAAATTCACGCGCAGGGATTGGCCACCGACCAACCGGTACTCCGGCTAGAATTGGCGCAGGACCTGAATTCGCCCGCGGTGAACCGCCTGCTCGCGGGCAGGAACTTCGGGAGCCTAAAAATCGGGCTCGCGGTGAACGGAATCCGCCAGCTGGCCCTTTCGGGAAGTGCGGGCAGCATCGACGCGGCCAAGCCGTTCCATCCCTTCGGGCCGATGCCACGGCGGGGCGACATCCTCACGATCGGCAACGCGGAAGTGTTTCAGAAAGCCTTCGCGGCGGTCACTCTGAACTGGAGCTGGGCGGACCCCTCGGGTTCCGGTAGCCGCGAGGCGGAAACCGCTTTGCTGACGAACGGAAAATTCGCGACCGTCGGCGGAGATCTCGAACTGGATGCCGGTACGCTCACCGTGGAGCTTTCCGACGCACACGTCACCTCCCCTACGCACGAGACGAACCAGGCCTACACGGCCGGGGACGTCCGAGGGCACTTACGATGGAAGTTGCTACGCGACTGGGGCCACGCCGACTACCCCATCGAGCTGGCGGAGTGGGCGGCCAACAAAGCGGCGGGGGAACCGGCGAATATGGGCATACTGCAATCCGTAGCTCAGGAGGCGGCCGCTTTCTACCAGGCCTCGAATACGGCACAACTGGCATTTTCCGCCGCTGCGACTGCGGCGATCACCAATTTCTCCTCGACGGTGTATTCGGCGCTATCGAAGACGCTCATCGATTCGACCGAGGCCTTTTCCAAGTCCATCTTCGATGCCCTCAAGCCGGTGGTGGAGCTCGTGGGCAGCTTCACCGGCGACAGTGACGATGCGCCTGATTTCAGCGCATTGGTTGCCGCCGTGCCCGCCGCGGTTTCCGATCTCGATTCCAAGGTCAGAAACGTGGTCAACACCCTCAGCGCGGAGGCCCCCGGTGCGCTGGACACCCTGGCCGGCGCGATACCGGAAGCCATCACGGCCTACCAAACGGTGGTCGACGAAACGCTCTCCCCCTTTCTGAATAGCGTAACCAATGCTTCCCAGGCGATCGTGGTCGCCAATTCGGGAGGGGCACCTTCCCCTCCCTTCAATCCGCTCTTGGCCGAATTGACGCTGAACTATACGCTTCCGCTGAGCTCGGCGAACGTCCTCAACGCACAAACGGGGGCGCATCAACTCTACCACCTCACCCCCTTCGGTTCGCGGGCATTGTCGGGAGCGGGGAACACGGCCTTCCTGCCACAGGTGCTACCGCAGGCAAATAGTGCCGTGGGCGCGGACGCGGGAGCAACGTACTTCGGTATCCGATCGTGGCCCCCCGGTTCCCAGCTATCCCTGCTCGTCCAGATCGCGGAGGGCACCGCCGACCCGCTACTGGAAAAGCCGGAGGGGCACGTGCGCTGGCATTACCTGGAAAACAACGGGTGGATCCTCTTTCCCCCGACAAAAATTTCGGACGGCACGGAGGGTCTGCTACGCTCCGGTCTGGTGCGGCTCGACCTGCCCCCGAATACCAAGCCGGCGAATACCGTGTTCGGCGACGACCTGCAGTGGATTCGCCTGAGCGTAGAAGAAAAGGTAGACGCCGTCAACCGACTCCTGGGCGTGCATACCAACGGGGTCGAGGTCGTGCAGGATTTGAAGCCCGGGCAATCCGTCACCGATGCCCCGCTCCCGGCGGGGACGATCGCGAAACTGGTCCGTCCGCTGCCGGGCATCAAGTCCGTCGCCCAGCCCTACCCCACTTACGGCGGCACGAGCGAAGAGACCCGCGATGCCTACTTTACCCGGCTGAGCGAGCGCTTACGGCACAAGAATCGCGGCATCACCGAGTGGGACGTGGAGCACCTGGTGCTGGGTGCTTTTCCGGAGGTTGAGCGGGTCATTTGCCTGCAGCACCTGGAATTCCAGCCGGGGGCGGTGGCCGGTACCTATACCTACCACGAACTGCGGGCCGGCCATTTCACCGTGCTGCCATTGGGCCGCTCGGGAGGCTCGGACCTCCGACCCTACGTCAGCCTGCGTACGCGGGAGGCCATCCACGACTTCCTGCGCGCACGCATCAGCTGCCACGCCGTGCTGCACGTCCGCAATCCCTTATTCGAGGACGTCATCGTACGGGCCGACGTCAAGTACACCGCGGGAACCGACGTAAGCTGGGCCGAAAAGCAACTTAACCTCGACCTGATCGAGTACATCTCCCCCTGGCACGACGGCGGGCTTGCCGGACTCGACTTCACCGCCGAGGTGCACCGATCCGGCGTCGTCAACTTCATGGAAGAGCGCTCTTACGTCGACTACGTTAAGAACGTCACGCTCCTCCACGTCACCGACCCCGTTCAGAACGGTGCCGAGCGACTGCGCCCCACCAAACTGGTAGCGGTACTGGCCTCGACGCCGCAGCATGACCTGCGCACCCTCACCGCCGAATCCACCCCCAGCCTCACCGAGACCTGCCAGCCGCCCCGCCGCCGCGCGCGGGGGACGACCGTGATCATCACCGAAAATCCGATCATCACATGAACGTGATCGACCCCAAAACCCTGCCCTCCCCGGCCGCCGATTACTTCGCCCTCCGCGACGAAGCCTACGCCGCCGTGGAACAACTCGCCAACGAACGCTGGACGGACTACAACGCCCACGACCCCGGCATCACCCTCCTGGAACACCTGGCCGACGCCCTGGCCGAGATCGGCTACCGCGGGGAATTCGACGTCGCGGACCTGCTGACCGACGCTGGCGGGGGCATCGACTACCGCCAGCCCTTTTTCACCGCCCGGCACATCTTCACCAACGCCCCGATCACCAACGACGACTACCGCCGGCTGCTGATCGACAACCTCGGGCTGAGCAACGCTTGGCTCATCTGCAAGAGCTGCGCCTGCGGGCCGCCGGTCTACCCCGAATGCAAGGATGGCGAACTGACCTTCGCCCCCCGGTGGCGGATACGGCCGGAGCGCCGGGCCACCGATCACGAGGGGCCGGTCCTGATCAAGGGCTTCACGGACGTCCTCCTACAGTTCGCGCCGGACACCGAGCTCGGCAACCTCAACACCGACCGGGTGGACGGGCAACTCCTATTGCCCAACGGCGGCGCCCCCCCGGTGCCGATCGACGCCGAACTTCGCTTCCCCGAGTGGCGGGACCTTTCCCCAGAGGCGTACCGGCTGGTAACCGGCGCCGATGCCGAACTCACAAACTGGACCATCGACCGCTTCAGTCGCGACCGTACCCTCGCCAAGGGGGTCGACGCCGACGACCTGCGGCGGGGCTTGCGCGACATCTTTTTCCTGGACCTGAGCCTGGAGTTCACGGTCGACACCCAAACGGTAGCCCTGACCCTGCCCGCGGTGACCCTGCGGCTCTGGCAGCGCGGCAGCCTGCCCCCCGGCACCGACGGTTCCGTCATCGAGAACCTGCTGGCAGCCGGAGACCTGGTCCACACCTACCACCGCAAACTCCGGGCGCGGGCGGAAAAGCTCGCCGCGGCCGAGACCCTGCTGCACGATAACCGGAAGGTCGGCGAGGATTTTTGCCGCTTCGACCGGGTACGGGCGGAAGACGTGGCCGTATGCGCCGATCTCCACCTCAGTCCGACCGCCGACGTCGAAGCCGTACTGGCGCACTTCTACCGGACCCTGGAACTGCTGCTCAACCCCATCGTCCCCTTCCGGACGCTGCGGGAAATGGAAGCGGCCGGCTACCGCTCCGAGGACATCTTCGACGGGCCCGCCCTGCAGCAGGGCTTCGTCCTACAAGACGACCTGGACGCCTCCGTGCTGCGCTCGCGCATCTACGTCAGCGACCTGATCAACGAACTGATGGACATCGAGGGGGTGGCCGCCATCGAAAAACTGCGCTTCACCGTCTACGACGCGGAGGGGCGCCCCACGGTCACCGAAGACCTCTGGTGCTTTCCGGTAAGCCCCGGTCATTACCCGGCCCTCTATATTCCGGGCAGCGGCGTATCGATCTATAAGGACGGCTTACCCCTACAGCCGCGCGGCTCGGAATTGCGCGCCATCCTAAATCAACTGCGTGCGGCCGACCGCGCGATGGCCCTGCCGGTGAGCCAGCTGGATTACCCCGTCCCCACCGGGCGGCACCGCGGCACGCCGACTTACCTCCCCGTGCAGCACACCCTGCCGGAAACCTACGGAATCGGCGCGGCGGGACTGCCCGAGCAGGCGACCGACCGGCGGCGCGCCCAGGCCCGCCAACTCGCGGCCTACCTGATCCCCTTGGAGCTGATCACCGCCAGCACGGCGGAGCAGCTGACCCACTTCGGCGAGCTCTTCAGTACCGACGAGGGCATCGACCGGACCTACCGGCGCCCCGATCTGTTTTCGGCCGGTAAACCGCTGGAAGACCTGCAGGACCTGCTCGCCGACCCGGTGAATTTCCAGGATATCCTCGGTGACCTCCTCGAACGGGAGGAGGAATTTCTTGATCGCCGAAACCGCTTTCTGGATCACCTACTGGCTCGTTTCGGGGAGCGGATGCAGGACTACACCCTCCTCATCCACGACCAGGGCACGCGCCGCGCGTACGGGCCGGACAAGCTCATCCAGGACAAGATCCGTTTCCTCCGCTTCCTGCCCGAAATAAGCGGGCGTCGGGGCGCAGGTATCAACTACCGCCTGGGGGAAAAGGTCTGCGGCTACCGCAACCGTTCCGGCCTGGGCGAGCGCCTTCGCCGGCTCCTGGGCATGGAAGACGTACGGGCCTACTTCACGCTCGACATCCAACGGACTCCGGACGGCTGGTCGGTCAGCTACACCCTGACCCACCCCGACGACGGCACCCTCCTCATTGATGACGAGGCCGTACCGGATACCTACGTTACCGCCCAAACGGCCGAAGCCGCCGCCTGGGCGGCGATCGAAGCCCGCATTGAGGCGGCCGTAGATGTAAACGACGAACTCGGCGACTTCCTCACCGAACGGCTGGCCAACGAACGCCTCTTCGTGGTGGAGCACGTCCTCCTGCGGCCCAAATTCCCCGGCGACGCGCTGCTGGACGTCTGCCTGGCCGCCGACTGCAACCACCGGGGAATGGAAGATCCCTACAGCTTCCGGATCACCTACCTCCTGCCCGCCGAAGCCGCGCCCTACAGCGAGGACATCGAGCTGCGGCGGTACGCCGATCGCCTGATCCGCCGGGAGACGCCCGTTTACCTCCTGCCCAAACTCTGCTGGATCAGCGACGCGAAGGGGGAAAGCGAGTACAGCCCGGAGGAGCTGGACGAACTCCTGCAAAGCTGCCGCTGCCCCGTACCGGACGAACTGGCCCGGCAGCTCAGCCGCTTCGAGGCGGCCTGGTGCCCGTGGCTGACGGCCAACGCCGCCTTTGCCTGGCCGGAGCTGAACGACGAACTCGAGGCCCACGTCCAGGACTGGCTGCCGGAAACCGCTACCCTCGCCCAGGCCCGGCTGCTGCTGGGCTATTTCGGAGAGGTTTACCGCCTACACGTCAGCGAATTGGTGGACACCGACGCCGACGTCCCCACTGCCGCATCTACCCTGATGGACGACGTGTGGCCGGACTTTATCGACTCCCTGGACCTCATCGCCACCCGCGACCCCGGTCTCTACGCCGCCTGGGGCCTGCCCGACGACCCCCGCCTGGACGAGCTGCGCGACCTGCTGGAGGGCTTCTACACCGACTGGCTGGAAGTAAGCGTGCGGCTGCGGCGGCTGCTCCTGGTCTTCCAGTCCCTACGCAGCGCCTACCCCACCGCCACCCTCCACGATTGCGACGACGGCGACGATGAGAACCCCGTCCGCCTGGACCAAACCACCCTAGGTACCCTCTAAAGCTTTCCGCCATGCTCCCCACCTTCCCCGCCTATCCTCAGTTCGCGCCGAACCAGATCCTGACCAGCAAGAACCTGAACCAGCTCTACGACTACCTCTACGAGCAGGAGCGCCTGACCCGGACCCACCTGATCGGCATCGGGATCGTCTGTGGACTGGAAGCCAGCCTCAACGAGGCGGGAAACCAGCTGACCATCAGCCGGGGCTGCGGCGTGACTTCGGCCGGACACCTGATCATTTGGGACGAGGACGAGCCCCTGGAGTTCCGCCGGCCCTATACCATGCCGGAGGACATCGACTACACCTTCTTTAACCTGCCGGGCGACCCGAATGCGACCTACCCCCTCTGGGAACTGACTACCGACCGCGACGACGACGGCGAGGCCGTGGCCCTAACCCGCAACTTTCTGACCGGGACCAACCAGGATACCGACGCGGGGGAAGGTGATGAAAAGGTGCTCCTACTGTTCTTCGAATGCCGGGCGGTGGACAACAGCAACTGTACCCCCACCAGTTGCGACGACAAGGGTCGGACGGTGGAGACGGCGGTACGCCCCCTGCTCATCCGCCGGGGAGATCTCGAGGAGATTCGCCGCGTCCTGGCCGAGGACCACCCGGGCGTCGAAGCCTACTACGCCCTGGGGCAATCCTACGCCGACCGCCTGGCCCTGCCCACGCTGCGCGGACCCCGCTTCGACGTTCCGAACACCTCGCCGGTCACGACCCGCGACGTCCTTACCACCTACACCCGCGCCCTTTCCTCGGCCACGCTGACCGGCGTGCAGGGCGCACTCGACGCGGCCTTCGAGACCCTGTCGCCCCTCCTGCCCGATTACCCCGCCAACCCTTTTGCCGGACGGATAACGGGCCTGAGCTTCGTGCCGGACGGCAGCTTGCTGGACAGTCCCGACGCGGTGATGATCCAGTACTACTACGACCACCTGCTGACCGTCATCCACGCCTACGACGAACTGCGGGCGCGGGCGGAGGAACTCTTCGGCCTCTGCTGTCCGGACCCGGATATTTTCCCCCGCCACCTGGTGCTGCACACCTTTACCGATGCCGGCGTCACGAACGGGATGCGCCACAACTGGGTCAGCTCGCCCGTCCAGAACCGGCAGATCGCGGGTCGCCGGGAGCTGCTGCACCTCTTCGAGCGGCTGGTGTACCTCGTGACGGATACGCAGCTCCCCACCCCGGACGACCGCACCCGCCCGGCGGTGCAGGGGATTCGGATCACGCCTTCCTTCCTGAACCGCCCCCTGTCCCGGAAGGCCATTCCCTACTACTACGATCCCGCGAATCTGCCGGGCGTGTGGAACCCCGCCCTGACCGCCGTCGGCCGCTCGGACGAAAACCTCGGCTTCCGGGCCAACGAGTGGAACAGTTCAGACGATTTCGTCCGCAACCCCCTGCTCTACGATCTGGAGCCGCGCAATTTCCTGCGGATCGAGGGGGCCATCGGAGAAGATTACCGCACCGCCGTGGCGGAGATCCGGCGGCAGATCGAAACCTACCGCCTGCCGATCGACGTGGTCGCCCTGCGCACCGGCCGCCTGCAGACGGGCCTGCAGATCGAAGAGTACGACCTTCACTTCGGCGACCTGCAGAGCCAGTACGTCGTGCTGCGGGAGAGCCTGCTGGGCCGCTTGGCGGAGGTGCTCGTCCGCATCTACGATACCAAGATCCTCAGCGACAAGCAGACCAGCCAGCCCCTCGGGCTACGGGGGAACGTGCAGGCACCCTTGCTCCAGCGGCTGCCGAATTACCAATTCCTGCGCGGTACGGTCGGGGAATTCTACGAGGACCACTACGCCCAGCATACCGCCGCCGCCCCCTTCTACGCTGGTTTGGACACGGCCTACATCGCCCACTTACTCCTCATCCACGCCCTGGCCCCCACGCCGGGCCGGTTTACGCCGCTGCTGCGCGACCTCGATTTCGCCGCGCTGGAGAGTTGGTCCGGCACCTTCCTCGGTGGCGGCCGGTTTACGGCGCGTTTCCTAGCCCTTGGCCTGAACGACGCCCAGGCCGGCAGCCCCACCACGAGTCCGAAACTCGATTTGGAGGAGCTGTCGGACCAGCTCGACGAGCTCCTGACCGCCGGTGATTTCGACGCCCTGAAAGCCCTGTACGCGGAGTACGAAGACCGGCGGCGGATCATCCTGGGACGGCAGCTGTTCGCCAATTTCCAGCAAGACCACCCGGGCCTGCAATTCAAAGCGGGTACCGAGCTGGGCGGCACCTTCGTGCTGGTGTATCACGGTCCCGAGGGCGACTTCCGGCCTCCCCGCCCGGGACGATTCCGATTGCTCGGGCGCATTCTCAACGCGGGCCAGCCGGTACCCGGTGCGCGCCTCCGGGTGGTCGGCGCGAATCTGGCCGCCGCTACCGTGGCCAAAGGCGACTTCCGCCTCCAGGTCGATCAACTTCCCGTGCAGGTGCGCCTGGAGGTGCCGGGCGCCGAAGCGCGGGTGATCACCATCCGGGACGACAACGAATTCGTGGAGCTCGACCTCGCCAACCTGGCGCTTCCGCGGGCGGAGGCCCCCATTCCCGGCCTTACGATCGGTACGGTGATCGCCGACTTCTACCTCCCCTACCGCTGCTGCGGGGGCGGCATCCCCATCGAGGTATTCCCGCCCGCCCCGCCGGAGGAGCCGACCGAGCCGCTCACTGCCGAGGTTCGCCAGGTCGGATGTTCCCGGACCATGCGCTCGTTGCTGATCGGCGAAGTGGCCTTCACCGCGTCCGGCGGTACGCCCCCTTACTTCCTCGAGGACGCGAACGGCAACCGCCAGCCACTGCCGGAGGAGGCCCTGGAGGTGTTCGGTGGCTTCGCCGGGACGATCACCGATAGTGCCGCGGGCAGCGTAGCGGTATCGTTGACGCTGCGCGGCGTGGTCACCGTCAACCTCGTCGGCTCGCCCGTCTGTACGGACGAGAACCAGCGGTTCTCCCAGGACTTCGAAGTCATCGGCGGTCAGCCACCCTACACCTTCGTGCAGCCCGACGGCAGCCAGGAAAGCCTGGAACAGGGGGCGGTCGGCACCGTCCGGGGCATCGCTAGCGGGAATGAATTCACCCTGATCGTGGCCGACGATTCCGAGGCGAAATGCGGCACCCAGGTCGCCATCGGTCCGCACACCTGCACCGTCGACGAGCCCGACTGCGGCCTGCCCTGCGACGGCATCGCTACCCGGGCCAGCTACCCGCTATGGCTGCAACGGCCCAGCCAGTTCACGGAATTCCGTAGCGTTACCTTCGACGTACTGCAACTCACGCTGACGGACGAGGCGGGCAACGCCTTCGCCCTTGGCCCCGTCGAACTCCGGCGCATGAACGCGGACATCCGGCGCATCCTGGCGGGGGTGAACGCGATCCTCACCGCAGCCAACTTCCCGGAGGTGACCAAAGCCATCCTCGACCGCATCGCTACCGGTGCCGAGGACCATATCAATGGACCGCTGAATCTACCGAATTCGGAACCCGGTCTGCGCCTGTCCTCCGTAAATAACGAAGCCTTCGACCGCTTCAACGCCGAGCTCTTCGACTGCCACGACTGGGTGCTGGAAGTCGGTCTTCAGTACCAGGAGGCCATCATCAATCGCGACGCCCGCCTCCCCCGCCGCCGCCGGGTGACCTACACCAAGACCGCCGTCAACTTCGAATCCCGCATCGTCTCCGACAATCAGGACCAGCAAAGCGCCGCGGCTACCTCCAGCTTCGATCGCTTCCGCGTCAACCGCTGTGAACCGAATGCCCCGGCGGAAGCCCTCTGCCGGGATCAGCCTTCGGAGGTGGAGATCCGGGTGGACGGTCGCGGACAGGGTCGCCAGCTCTCGGTTGACGGCGACCTCCAAAACCTCGATCTCTTCTGGGACATCACCTTCAGCATTCCCAATCTGAGCAACGAACAGCAGTTCGGGGTAGGGATTATCCAAAGTGATCTTACCGCCGCCGTACACCTGCTACTGGTGGATCCCGAAACCGGCTGCTTCACCGTTGCCAGCACGAACATCGGCACCTGATGCGCCGGGGGCACCATATTCACCGGCAGTCGCTGATCCTCGACGCGCCCGACCTGAAGCCACAGGACGGCTGGTACGACCGACTGGCCCGGCTGCAGGAGTTCCGTATTCTGCCCGCCCTGGAGCATTCCCTGGACCAGGCCGACGACGGCTCGGTCCGCCTCATCGATCGACTGGAAATCGAGGTCACCATCGCGAACGCCGAGCGGCTGGAAGCGGAGGTGGCCCGGCAAATCCAAGCGCAACTCAGTAAGGCTTTAGCGGTCCCGTCGGCGCGGACCTCCCCCCAACACCACGCGCGCTTCGATCAATTGCTGGATTACCTGCACACCGGCAATCTACCCTGGGGGGCGGCATCCGGTGCGGATCTCCGCGAGCTGGTTCGATCGTGGCTGGCGGCGGCGAGCGAATGGGAGTGGACCCTGCTCTTTCGGGCGTGGCGGAAATCCCCCGCGGTGTTTTTAGGGCGGTGTACGCAGGTGCAATGCAACTGGGAGGGGGAAAGCTGGCAGGAATTGACCCGTAGGCTGGCGGACGACCCGGAAAGTTCGCCGGTACCGAACAGCGCACCCAAGCAAGCGGCAGCATGGCAAGCGGCGTTGGAGCGCCTATTTTCAGCTAAGACACGACCCAAGGCCCGGTTGGTATGCCCACCCGAAACCGATCCCATCGAAGAAGTCAGGCCCGAGCACCCGTCCAAAGCGGAAACTCCATCTCCCCCCGCCTGGCACCCCGCCAATGCCGGCATCGTCATCCTCCACCCCTACCTCGACTATCTCCTGCGACAGGTCGACTGCGACGATCTCCCGCGCGCCGCGACGCTGTTTCATTACCTGGTGCACGGGAGCGCGGACTGTTCCGAGTGGGACCTGCCCCTCACCAAGGTCTTGCTGGGCCTCCACCCGGATGACTTCCTGGAGCCGGCAATGGAGTTGGCGCCGTCCGACCGAGTCGCCGCAGACGAGTTACTGAAAGGCGTGATCGGGCACTGGGCGGTATTGAAAAACACGGGCATTCACGCCTTCCGGGATGCGTTTCTCCTGCGCTCCGGCGCCCTAAGTTGGCACGCCCCTGGATGGCGTCTGACCGTGGAGGAAAAACCCCAGGACCTGTTGCTCGAGCGGCTGCCCTGGAGTATACGTTTAGTGCGGTCGAAACGCATGCGGCAAACCCTCCACGTCGACTGGCGATGAGGGAGCGGCAGCGGGCACGACGGCCGCCGGCGCCCCCGGTACGGCAGCGGGAGGCCTTGGTGCCCGCCGGCTCCGGGACCGCTCCGTCCTTGCTGGCCAAAGGGCCCGGTCTGCAGACCGCCGAACCGCTGGTCAGCCCGCTACCGGCCGCACCCGCCGAAGCGCAGCCGGAAGTACCCGTAGCGGAGGAGGTTGCCCTGGAAGCCCCCGCCGCGGCTCCCCCCGAGGTCGAGCTCCTCATCCCGCCCCCGCCTCCCGACCTGGAACAGCAAACCCAGGCGCGGGCGAGCCGGGCCACCGGGGCGATGGCCACCACCGGCAGCCGGCAGCAGAACCTGCCGCCCCCCGCGGAAAGCGTCGCGGGCGCCCGCGCCAACGTACAGGAACCGGAGCAGGAGACCACCGCCCGGGCCCAGGGCAACCTCACGGCCGCCCTACGGGAACAGCCGGCCCCGAGCCCGGAGATCGAGCAGCTCTGCGACGACATCCAGGACGCCATCGAGAACAAGCGGCCGCCGGACGAGGCCAGTCTGCGCCGCGCCGACCCCGAAGCGGCGGCCCAGGAGGTCGGCGACGCGCTGAACGACGACATCTCCGGACAGAGCCAGTCCGCCGCCGACGAATACGATGCCGTGAATACCGAGGCGACCGGAAGCCCCGAGCAGGTCAGCGAACCCTTGCCCGACACGCCCCCGGTAGGCGACCTGCCGAACGTAGCGGCGGCTAACGTGACCCCGCCCCCCGCCACGGAGTCCGACGTCAGCCTCGAGGCCGACCGGGCCGCCACCGCCGACCGCATCGCCGAGGCCGACATCGACAACGAGGTGACCCGAAACATCCCCGGGCCGCCCTTCTCCGACGCCCGCGAGGGCATGGCCGAGTTGGAGCAGGTAGCCGCCGAGAACCCTGCCCAGGTACTGCTGGAACAGGAGGAAGCCGTCGCGGCCAGTCGGCAGGGCATGCGCGACGTCGAGTCTCGCGCCCTGGCGGCCCTGGAGGCGAGCCGCGACCGGACCACGCTGGGCAGCCTGCAACAGCAGGTGGCGATGGCCGGGTCGGAGGAGGAACAGCGCATCGCGGCGGCCGCGGCGGCGGAGACCATCTTCAGCACCGCGCGGCAGGCGGTAAACGATCAGCTGGAGCCGATGGTGACCACCGCGATGAGCATGTGGAATACGGGTAAGGAACGCATCGCTACGGCCTTCGACACCGAACTGCAGCGGGCCAAGGACATGGTGGACGAGCGCCACGAGGGGGTCGGCGGGGCCATCGTATCCATCTGGGACGACGTCACCGGCCTGCCCTACGAGATCACCCGCATCTACACCTCGGCCGAGCGGACCTTCGGGCGGGACATCTGCGCACTCATCCGCGAGATCAGCACCTACGTGAACGGCATCGTGATCGCCTGCGAGGAGATCATCGACAACGCCGACCGCGACATCGCCGAGCTTTTTTCCAATCTGCCCGCCGGCCTCCAGGACTGGGCCAGCCAGCAGCAGGCGGGCTTCGAGGAGCGCCTGACCGGGCTGCGCGACGACGTTCACACCGCCCAGCAGGACTTCACCGACGACCTCGTGAATCAGGCCGGCGCGGCGGTGCAGGAAGCCCGCGAGCGCATCGACGCCCTCCGGGAAGCGGCGAAGGGGCTGATCCAGAAAGTGGCCGATGCCATCGGCGCCTTCATCGAGGACCCGGTACGGGCCATCATCAACGGCCTGCTGACGGTGGTGGGCATCGCGCCGGCCGCCTTCTGGGCCCTGATCGCCCAGATCGAGCAGGTAGCCGCCGACATCGCCGACGATCCCCTGCGCTTCGCCAATAACCTCATGGACGCGGTGCGACTGGGCTTCAGCAACTTTTTCGATAACTTCTTCGATCACCTGCTGACGGGCTTTATCAACTGGCTCTTCTCGGCGATGGGGACGGTCGGCGTAGAGCTACCACCGGATACCTCCCTGAAGAGCATCATCACCTTCTTCCTCCAGCTGATGGGGCTGACATGGCCCAACATCCGGGAGATCCTGGTACGGCACATCGGCGAGCAGAACGTGGAACTGATCGAGAAGGCTTACGAACTGCTCACTTTGCTGATCGAGGAGGGGCCGGGGGGCATCTTCGAGATGATTAAGGAACGGCTGGATCCCGCCGCCATGATGCAAACCGTGATCGAGGCGGCGGTGAGCTACATGGTGGAGACGATCGTGAGCGTGGCCACGGTGCGCATCTTGGGCTTGTTTAACCCGGCGGGGGCGGTACTGCAGGCCATCGAGGCGATCTATAAGGTGCTGAAGTGGATCTTCGAGAACGCGGCGCGCATCTTCAGTCTGGTGCAGACCATCGTGGGCGGCATCGCCGACCTGATTGCCGGTAACATCGCCGGCATGGCGGCCAAGACCGAGCAGGCGCTGGTGGGCATGCTGGTGCCGGCCATCGACTTCATCGCCGGCTTCCTGGGGCTGGGCAATCTGCCGGAGAAGATCGCCGAGGTGGTGGGGGGCTTCCAGCAAATGGTACTGGGGGCGGTGGATCGGGCGATCGGCTTTTTGGTGGAGCGGGCGCGGGGGTTGCTGGCTGGTTTGGGGATTGGGGGTGGGGAGGAGGATGGGGACGGGGGTGCGCTGGATGATGAAGTTGGCGAGGAATTCCGGTTCTCGGCCGACAATGAGGGCCACCGGCTGTGGATCGACACCACGGCCGGCGTGGACGTGATGGTCGCCAGCCGGGCCACGAAGCTGGAACTGAAGATTCGGGAGTGGAACTCCACCGTCGGGCAACGTCCGGAAGAGAACCAACCGAGGATCCGCGAGCTCCTGCCGCTTGCCGCGAACCAGTTGGGAATTACCCTGGAATCGGCAACGGAGGCCAAGGAAGACATTACCGACGCCCTGACGGTGGAAGCCGGCGAGGACGAGCGGGCGGACATCCAGGAGGCAGTGCAGCAGAACGCGGAGGCTACCGCGGACGAAGGAGCGCTGGTGCCGATCCTGACGGAGTTGTTTGACCTGTTTGGGGAGGAATCGATCCTGACAAAGTACGAGCCGGAATTTACCAGCGTCGATACCGCGGCGCAGGATACCGTGAGTACCCAGGCGGTGGAGGAAGAATCTACCTACAGTGCGATGGCCGCGTGGAATAATGTACGCGATGCCTTGCGGGAACGGGGCATAGTTCAGCCTCTGCACCGGCAACCACTCGGCACCGGCAGCGGAGACGCCCGCTTCCAGACCCGCAATTTCGATCAGGTTTTTCTACCGGGCCTTAACGCCGCCCTATCCGCTTTTGTAAGCAACAATCCCGGAGTTGCCGAGGAGCGGTTGCTTGGCGTGGGAGTAGGTCGCCCGCAATTCGCCGCGGCCCGCCGACGAATCGTGCACTTCAATGAAGCCCCGTCCGGTGAAGATGGAGCGATTGCCAGAGCGGTTTCCCTTAAAGAGGAATTTCAAAACCTGTTGTTCCAAGGGGGTGGCATTACGGGTGCCGTTGCCAAGGCCGGCGAATATTTCACCGAGACCTTCACTTTCCGGAATACCCACACCCAATACCGCGTCGATCCGCCTCCCAACCCCCAACTCGTGAACAGCCATTTGGTAGTCAACTACCAGTACAGTTCTTTCGAGGATCCCAATCCGAAAACCTTTCGGGTAGATATAAGTCTCGTGCAGGGCGCCTTCGGCGAGCAATTCCGGCACGAGGTTGTCGGGGACTATCTCGTGCCGAAGCCACGGAACACCTACGGCGGAGTGAACGTGGATACCGAATTTGGTGGCCAGGTCGAAACCGCCTTCCTCGAGGCCCGAGATAATTTACCGCCCCTGGCCCCCGGCCCCCAGCGCATTCGCCTCGAGCGAGCGCACCTGATCGCGGACTGGTTTCAGGGCAGCGGCTACCGGAACGCCCTTAACATTATCCAAACTTCGCGTGACTTCAACCAAAGGAACATGAACGCCATAGAAGATCGATTGTACCAGGAACTGACTACCCAACAAGGACTCTATCCGAACGACGTAGTCAATATGCGCCTGAAGGTCGTAGCCACCTACGCCGTGTACGACAATGACCGGCTGCTAAACGTCGTCCGAAATATTTTGGAGCAATCCCAGGATCTGGCCGCCGACCGAGATGCCCTGGCTCGCCAAATGGTAGCTGAAATGTCCGGAAGTCAGTCGCCTAGGGTCACCGAGGACATTACGTACGAAGCGCAGATATTCGTCAACGACCAAAGCCTGTTTCCGCTCCCCATAATGCGTACCGGATCCGATGACT
Source organism: Neolewinella xylanilytica (assembly GCF_002934605.1). Taxonomy (GTDB): domain Bacteria; phylum Bacteroidota; class Bacteroidia; order Chitinophagales; family Saprospiraceae; genus Neolewinella; species Neolewinella xylanilytica. The sequence goes on along the minus strand of NZ_PTJC01000005.1, from coordinate 1,086,954 downwards.
TCAGAACCGAAGAGCTATGACCACGCAAGATGCTCAGGAAATGACGCGGCGTTACTGCAAGCTCGAAACCCGGCTGTATGCCCTAGCCGGTAGCGACGAGGTGAAAGAGTATAACGCTATCCTCCACCAGCTTCGGGAGTTGGTACTACATCCGGAGGTGCGCCTGGAATATGCCCCGATGGAAGCGACCAGCGAAGCAGGGGAGAACGAAGCCCAGGGGGAGGGTGTATCCATTCGCCGAAAAGCGGTTACGCGGCGCCTGCTCAAAATCACCCGCTATGCGCATCCGACTTACGGGGACCTGTATGCCGCCTACCTGTCGTCCCCGCTTCCGACTGACCTGGAAACCACCGATCTCGCCGTCTGTTTTTGGTGGGGAGAAACGAAAACCGGCAAACGGGGTATGGTATGTCGGTATTACTGGCCCCGCATCCCCGGACGAAGCCGCCAGTGGCAGTTTCAAAGCGGCGATGAATCCATCACCTTCGCCCGACTGACTCCCGGAGAGCAATGGTGCTTCCTGTCCCCTACCGGAGACCCGGGCCAGGAGGCGGAATATCTATCCAATCGCTAACCATGAGCATACACAAACATCCGTCACCCTACGCCGGCGGGCTATCTGAAGGCTTCGCTTTCCTGAAAGAACTGGTAAAACGGCGGCTGGCCCACCATCTGGACGAAAGCGTAGGTTTCGAGTTCCCCGAATGGTTACCGCCGCCGTATGATTCGACCTTTGGCCGATTAGTCCGGGATAGCGCGCTTACTTCGCTGGAAAGTGTGGTCCTACTGCTGGCGGCCGCTCCGCAACTTGCCCCGGGCCTGCTGGACGAAGCGATCCGGGCGGGCGGCGGCACCGAAAATCAGCTGATTTCGTTTGGTGGTATTCGGGGCCAGTCGTACCGGGGCATCATACCTACCGGGCAAACGGCGCTTTTTCTTCTGACCGGAACGGACATCCAGCATCATCTCCGCGTCAGTACACTCTTACACCCCGCTGCCCCCCTCCGGAAAAATGGATTTCTCGACCTCCTGCCGCCCCCGCCCGGGGAACCACCTTTGGCGGGGCATCTTCGCCTATCTCCCGAATGGGCCGAACGGTTGATCTGGGGAACTCTATCCATCCCCACCTTCTCCCCCGCCTTCCCCGCCCAGCTCCTCGAAACCAACCTGACCTGGGATGACCTAGTTTTACCCGAGCGCAGCCTCCAAGAGATCGCCTACCTCAAAAATTACCTCGACCACCACGAACGCCTGGCCGGCGATCCCGTCTACGGCCGCCACAGCCGCCGGGGATACCGGGCGCTGTTTCACGGTCCGCCGGGCACGGGAAAAACGCTGACCGCTACCCTGCTGGGCAAGGCGGTGGACAAACCCGTCTTCCGGGTGGATTTATCGATGGTGGTATCGAAGTGGATCGGGGAAACGGAAAAGAACCTCTCCGGCCTCTTCGACCGGGCGGAAAGCAAGGGCTGGATCCTCTTCTTCGACGAGGCCGACGCCCTGTTCAGTAAGCGGGGGGAAGTGAAGGAAAGCCGGGACAAGTACGCCAACCAGGAAACGAGCTTCCTGCTCCAGCGGGTCGAAAACTACGACGGCCTCTGCATCCTCGCCACGAACTTCCGGCAGAACCTGGATAAGGCATTCACCCGCCGCTTCGAGTCCATCGTCGCCTTCACGCCGCCGACTACCGCCGAGCGGCTCGCCCTGTGGCACAAGATGCTGCCCGAAAGTCATCCGCTGGCGGAAGGGGTCGATCTGCGGGCCATCGCCGCTACCTACGAAGTAAGTGGGGCCAGCATCGCCAACGCCATCCGCCATGCGGTGTACGAGGCGGTGGCGGCCCGGGAATTGGAGCTGACTACCCACCGACTGCAATCGGCGATTCGTCGGGAGTACGAGAAAGAGGATCGCATGTTTCCGGCGGATTAACCCCGGGCAACAAACTCGTAATCCTTTTTAAAGTCGGTGGTATTGTAAGCCAGGGCCAGCTGCCGCAGTTCGAAATGGTCGAAAAAGGTGTCCCAGCTGATCTCGCGCAATTTTGCGTCGCTGCGGTTCTCCGGCCAGATGATGGCCAGCGGGCGGGAATCGTTGGCGGTGGTGGCTTCTTCTACTACGCCGGGGACGCCGTTGTGCTTTTCGGCCCATTGGCGGATGGTGGAATGTTCGGTGGTGGAGGCGTTCGTAGCCATGGATTGCTTGAATTTTGTTGGTTTCGGTCTGGAACGGGATTTTGCTGCTCCCGCGCTCCGGCGCAAAACCGGTTATACCTTGCCAACGTCAACGACTGGCCACCAGGTTCGGTAACCCGGCTCTTGGCCGGAGGTAGTTTGACTCCGCAACCGCCCCCCAGCGCGCGATCAGCCCGGTCTTCCGCGGGATGAATAAGGCCGCGAATCCGATGAAGAACAGGCCGGGCAGTGCCGATCCAAGCAGGGACAACGTGCCGGGCAGCAGCGCTTTCGGCAGGCGGGTCCGGTTTAGGGGGAGGGTGAGCGCGATGACGCAGGGGACGTGGACGGAACCCACGATTCCGGCGATCTGCACCAGCAGCACGGCCAGGACCGCCGCCCCGCGGCCATCCCGGTGATGCCCGCCCCGAGTCCGGCGGGGCGGCTGTTTCACCGGCGGACGGTCGGATAACGGCAGCTGCGAAACCGGAGCGGGTATTCCGTTAGCCCATAGGTAACCGCGGCTGCGCCCGGGTTTAATCCCGACTAACGAGCTTATTGAACGTATTGCCGGCTTCGGTGCTGTGTAGCAGAGCTAGCTTGCTTTTGTCGAATTGCTTGAACCATTCGTCCCAGCCGATCTTTTTCAGGTCCGCGTTCTCCTTCTTCTGCTCGAAGTAGACGCGGATCATCTCGCCATCCCCGCCGTCGGTTCCTTCGATCTTGGCGGGCGCGCCGTTGCGGTCGGTTACCCATTTTTTGATTGCATCGTGATCGGTGGTCTTGGTAGTGTCGGCCATTGTTATTCGTTTAGGTTAGTCAGTCCCCTTTCCAACGCAACCCCATACCCGGGAAGTTCAACGCCCTCCCTGCCCCCCCCAACGGCGCAGCCGGCAAAAATCCCAAGCCTATACCCTATATCCTATATCCTATCCCCTACCATACTAACAGCGACCAAAGGGAGCAACTACCGTACTACCCCGAATGCCGAAGGCAGCCGACTACCGACTACCGTACTACCCCGAATGCCGAAGGCAGCCGACTACCGACTACCGTAATAAGAAGTTCACGCAGCGAACGACTACCGGTCATACCCAAACCGCTTAAGCCAGGCCTCGTCATCCCGCCAGTCCTCCCGGATTTTGACGTGGGTTTCCAGGAAAACTTTCCGTCCTAAGAACTCCTCCATCCGCTTGCGGGCGTTGGTACCGAGCTTCTTGATGGAGCTGCCGCCCTTGCCGATGAGGATGGGCTTCTGGGTCTTGCGGCTCACGTAGATCACGGCGCTGATGCGGGCCAGTTCTTCCCCGTCCTTGGTCTCGGTTTCCTCGAAGGTCTCGATCTCGATCTCGACGCTGTAGGGGATCTCCTGGTGGTACTGCTCCAGGATCTGTTCGCGGATAATTTCGGAGACGAAGAAGCGCTCGGAGCGGTCCGTCAGCTGGTCTTCGGGGAAGTAGACGGGCCCTTCGGGCAGTTCGGTCTTGATGGCGTCGAGGAGATCGCTTACCCCGAGCCCGGACTGGGCCGAGATGCCGAAAACCCGCTGGGGCTTGATCCACTTTTTGAACTGCCGCTCGAGTTGATTGACCCGGTTTTCGTCTACCAGGTCGAGCTTGTTGAAGACGAGAAAGAGGGGCGTATCCATACGCCGGAGCTTGCCCACCAGCAGGTCGTCTTCGGTGTATTCCTCCTGCGGATCGACGAGGTAGATCATGACGTCGGCGTCTTCGAAGCTGGAGTTGACGTAGCTGTTCATCTTCTCTTGCATCTTGTAGCTGGCCTGCTCGATGTAGCCGGGGGTGTCGCTGAAGACGATTTGGAAATCCGGCTCGCTCAGGATCCCGATGATCCGGTGCCGGGTCGTCTGGGGTTTGGCGGTGATGATGCTCATCCGCTCCCCCACGAGTGCGTTCATCAGCGTGGACTTTCCGGCGTTCGGCCGGCCAATGATGTTGACGAATCCGCTTTTGTGATCTGGCAAGGGGGAGGATGTATTAGGGCGCCGGGGCGCGGGTGGGAAGGATAACCGGTAAAATAACGGAGAATTTTGGCTTCGGGCTTTGGTCAGGGGTAAAGTGGTCGCGCGACTACTCGTCGCGCGAAAAGTCGTCGCGCGATTTCTCGTCCGACGAATAGTCGTCCGACCACTTTAGCTACCGACGACACCCCTGAAATCGTCCATTTGGTAACATACAGTTAACATAGGGCGGTTTTTTAGCGCTTTTCACTTTCCGATACGGCGAGGGGGGAGCATACGTGCCGGACCGACTACCGTCCACCCAATGGGTAGTCCATCCCGGGAAATGATCGCTACGGAACCAACGGAGTAGATTGCTTTCCTTTGTCTACCGGGCCACCGACATTCCAGGGGGGAACGAGAGGCAATAACTAAACTTTGCGACCTTTACCACCTTGATACGGGATAAACCCCGGCCTTACTGACCCTTCATAACAAACTATGCGTGCAACCATTCTGACCATTGGCGACGAGATCCTTATCGGTCAGGTCACCGATACGAATGCCACCTACATGGCCGCCGCCCTTAGCGAGGAAGGCATCACCGTTATCGAGCACCTGAGCGTGGCCGACAGCCGCATGGGCATCATGAGTGGCCTGGACCGGGCGCTGGAGCAGTCCGACCTGGTGCTGATGACCGGCGGGCTCGGTCCTACGAAGGATGACATCACCAAGCTCGTGTTGTCTGACTACTTCGGCGCCGAACTTCGGCTGCACGCCCCTACCTGGGCCCGGCTGCAGAAGGTGTTCTCCCGGTACGGCCGGAAAGCGACCGAAGCGCATAAGGAGCAGTGTCGCCTGCCGACCAACGCCAAGATTTTGGTCAACGAACGAGGAACCGCCCCCGGGCTCTGGCTGGAAAAAGACGATCAGGTCGTTATTTCCATGCCCGGCGTCCCCTATGAGATGCAGTACCTCATGGACCACGAAGTGATGCGGCGGCTGAAGCGGCGGCAATTCGATGCGGAGGTGTTGCGGTCCATTACCATTTTGACCGCCGGGGAGGGAGAAAGCACCATCGCCGAGCTGTTGGAAACGCTCGAAGATAACCTCCCGGAACACATGAGCCTGGCCTATCTCCCGAGCCTGGGCACCGTGCGGCTGCGCATTAGTGCGCGCGGTGAGGATGAGGAATCCCTCCGCAACGACCTGGAAGCTTACCGGCAGGAATTCGAGCAGGTACTCGGCCCGCTTGTCTACGGCTACGGAAAGGACGATCTGGCGTCGGTGGTCGCCCGAACCCTGCAGGAACGCAAGCAGTTCCTGGCCACCGCCGAAAGTTGTACCGGTGGCTACCTGGGTGGCCTGATCACGGCCCTGCCCGGATCGAGCAACCACTACCGGGGGGGCGTAGTCGCCTACTCCAATGATCTAAAGACCTCCCTGCTGGGAGTACCTGAGGAAATGATAGCGGAATTCGGCGCCGTAAGCCAGGAAACCGTGGCCGCTATGGCCGAGGGGGCCCGCACGCGGCTTGGCGCGGATTACGCCCTGGCCACCTCGGGCATCGCCGGGCCTTCGGGGGGAACCCCCCAGAAACCCGTAGGCACCATCTGGATCGGTCTCGCTACCCCGGAGGGTACGGTAACCAAGCTCCTGCGGTCCGGCAAGGACCGGCAACGGAATATCGAGTACACCGCCCTCCACGCGCTCAATCTGCTCCGCCTGGAAATCGGCGCGCCCGTGCTTCGCCCCGTCCCCGAACCCGTCGCCCAACAGGTTGAGGAGATGCCAAAAGAAAGGGAACCTAATCCAAGAGCGGTGGAAGCGGAACCAAACCGTTCGGCACCCAAGACGGCTAAGCCTGCCAAGTCCCGACGGGGGAACCGTAACAAACCCGCCTCCACCGGCACCGACCAAGCTACTCCGGCAACCAACGAATCCGACGACCGGGCAACGTCCATAAAGGCCGCCGATCCCGACCACCGCCCGGACACGCCGGCGACCACCGAATCCGAGAAAAAGAATACGCCGAAAAAGGCCGCCAAATCCCGACGCGCAAAACCCAAAAAGGCAGCGGATACCAGCGATAGCCAAGCTACCCCAAGAACCACCGAAGCCAATACAAAGGCCCCGCTCAAGAAGGCCGCGGACACCAGCGAAGGTCAGCACAACCCGGCGACCAACGCATCCGACAAACAGGCCCCGCCCAAAAAAGCCGCCAAATCCCGACGCGCAAAACCTAAAAAGGTGGCGGATACCAGCGAGCGTAAGGAGACCTCCGCTACCACCGAATCCGAGAAAAAGGAAACGATCAAACAGGTCGCCAAGTCGCGACGCGCCTTACCCAAGAAGGCCGCGAATACCAGCGAAGGACAGGATAATCCGGTGACCAATGAATCCGACAAACAGGCCCCGCCCAAAAAGGCCGCTAAGTCGGGGCGCGCAAAACCTAAAAAGGCAGCCGATACCACCAAGAGCCAGGAGCCGCCGATGAGTTCGGAGGCTGCAAAGGACCTCACCCTGCAGCCAACTGCGAAACCCAAACGCACTACCCGTGGCACCCGTAACCTCAAACCGCAGGAACCGGAAGCCCAAGCCCCGGCTAAACCCAAACGGACGGCCAACAAAAGCTTAAAAGCGGATACGCCCCCGGCCGATAGCGAGGCAGCTGCCAAACCCAAACGGACCCCGCGGCGCAAAAAGTAGCGACGGCTTCAGCCGTCATGCTGCCGGTAGCAACCGTTGTAGCCGCCTCAACCGTTCCTAACTAGCAACACCAGCAGCCAGTCCACTGAAGTGGACGCTACGCGTAGCGACGGCTTCAGCCGTCAGGCTGCCGGTAACAACCGTCGTAGCAGCCTCAGCCGTTCCCAACTAGCAACACCAGCAGCCAGTCCACTAAAGTGGACGCTACGCGTAGCGACGGCTTCAGCCGTCGTGCTGCCAACGACGACCGCGTTAGCAGCCTTAGCACTTTCTCATCAGCCTACCAAGCAGCCAGTCCACTGAAGTGGACGCTACGCATAGCGACGGCTTCAGCCGTCATCCTGCCGGCAGCAACCGCCGTAGCCGCCTCAGCCGTTCCCAACTAGCAACACCAGCAGCCAGTCCACTAAAGTGGACGCTACGCGTAGCGACGGCTTCAGCCGTCGTGCTGCCAACGACGACCGCGTTAGCAGCCTTAGCACTTTCTCATCAGCCTACCAAGCAGCCAGTCCACTGAAGTGGACGCTACGCATAGCGACGGCTTCAGCCGTCATCCTGCCAGCGACGATTGCTAGTAGAATAACAAATAGTGACGGCCAACGCTGTCATGCCAGGAACAACATAAATAAACACAACCACAGACCCAATTTTATTGAAACAAATTGAATCAATATTATTAAAAAAATAACATGAAGTTTTATATTGGGTGGACACACGCTACCCATGAACACTTTAGAGACATTTTATAAAAGCCGCCTACCCCATTACACGCCCATTGGCGGCACTTTCTTCGTGACTTTCCGGATCCACAATGCCTTGCCGCTATCCGTAATGCAGGCGCTGCAGTGGGAATATCAGCGGGAAATTGAGCGCATACGGAAAACATCGCTCGGTGCACAAGCACGACGCGCGCTCATTGCTAAAGCCCGATACGCCTACTTCAAACAATACGACGATCGCTTAGATAACAGAAAATCCGACCGCTGCTTTTTTTCGGATCCCGCACTTTGCGCCTCATTGGCGGATCACCTCCATACTTTCGACGATGACTTGTATGAATTGAAGGCCTACTGTATCATGCCCAACCACGCTCACCTGTTGCTTTCCCTAGGGAATCAATTAGCTGACCACCACCATTTTTTGCTTGATGAGGATGAATTGGTTTCCTCCTACCAACCGCTGCACCGAATCATGCAACGAGTTAAGGGAGCCTCCGCTCGTTTCCTCAATCAAGAATTGGGGCGTACCGGCACCTTTTGGCAGAAAGACAGTTACGACCATTACGTCCGGAATGCGAAGGCCTATGAAAACATCCTTTACTACATCCTCCGTAATCCCGAAAAGGCGGGTTTAGTAGGTGACTGGCGTAATTATCGGTTTACGTATCACGCGTAGCGACGGCTTTAGCCGTCATGCTGCTAACGACGACCACCGGTAGCAGCAAAGCACTTTCTTGACAGTAACACCAGCAGCTAGTCCACTGAAGTGGACGCTACGCGTAGCGACGGCTTCAGCCGTCAGGCTGCTAAAGACGACCGCCGGTAGCAGCAAAGCACTTTCTTGACAGTAATACCTGCAGCTAGTCCACTGAAGTGGACGCTACGCGTAGCGACGGCTTTAGCCGTCATGCTGCCAGCGACGACCACCGGTAGCAGCAAAGCACTTTCTTGACAGCAATACTAGCAGCCAGTTCACTAAAATGGACGCTACGCGTAGCGACGGCTTTAGCCGTCATGCTGCCAGCGACGACCACCGGTAGCAGCAAAGCGCTTTCTTGACAACAATACCAGCAGCTAGTCCACTAAAGTGGACGCTACGCGTAGCGACGGCTTCAGCCGTCACGCTGCCGGTAAGCAAACTCCGGCATCATCGAACAGGCAGCTGCCAAGGATTCGGCGAGCTCCACCCTCGAAGTGGAAGTTAGAACCTAAATTTGCCCGTCCCTAGTCGATCACGGCCTGACCAGCCGGCAAAACCAATGCAACCAACATGGCACAAGTAGAGCTCGTCATGCCCAAGATGGGCGAAAGTATCATCGAAGCCACCATCCTGAACTGGGTGAAGCGGGTCGGCGACGCCGTGGAAGTGGACGATACCGTGCTCGAGATCGCCACGGACAAAGTAGACAGCGAAGTACCCTCCCCCGTAGCCGGCACGATCCGTGAAATTCGCTTCGAAGTGGATAGCACCGTCGCCGTAGGGGAAGTCATCGCCCTCATCGAAACCGAAGCCGGGGCCGAAGTGGAAGCATCCCCCGCCGTGGCGCCCGCCGCCGTCCAGGAAGAAACACCGGACTCCCCACCAGCAACCACTCCGGAAGCGGAAGCAAACACCGCACCCGCGCCCCGGCGCGAAACGGATGCTGAAAATGAGCCCGGCACACCAGAAAAGTCGGAGAACGGTCGTTTTTATTCGCCGCTTGTTCGTACTATTGCAGAGAAGGAGGGCATTGGCCAGGCCGAGCTCGACCAAATCCCCGGAACGGGCAATGGCGGCCGGGTCAACAAATCAGATATACAGGCTTACCTGAGGCGGCGAGATAACCGCTTCATAACCGGTCCTGGCAAGGCTGCACCAACGGTTGGAACTCCCGCGACAACCCTTCCCCCCCCCCCCCCTGTCGCACCAGCCGGCAGTCTTGCCTCCGGTTCTTCCGATGAGATCATCGAGATGGACCGCATGCGGAAGCTGATCGCCGACCACATGGTCGACAGTAAGCGGACCAGTCCGCACGTCACCAGCTTCATCGAAGTTGACGTTACCGATATCGTCAACTGGCGGGAAGGAATCAAGCAAGACTTCCAGCAAAAGCACGGCGAAAAGATCACCTACACGCCGATCTTCATCGAAGCCGTTGCCAAGGCCATCAAGGACTTTCCGCTGGTCAACGTGAGCGTAGACGGTACCCGCATCATCAAGAAGGCCGACATCAACGTCGGCATGGCCGCCGCCCTCCCCAGCGGGAACCTGATCGTCCCCGTGATCCGCAACGCCGACCGCCTCAACCTGATGGGGCTCACCAAACAGGTCAACGACCTGGCCGCTCGCGCCCGCCAGAACAAGCTCAAACCCGAGGAGATCCGCGACGGCACCTTTACCGTGACCAACGTCGGCACCTTCGGCAACGTCATGGGAACGCCAATCATCAACCAGCCGCAGGTGGCCATCCTGGCCGTCGGCGCCATTCGGAAGAAGCCCGCCGTGGTGGAAACCGAATACGGCGACCTCATCGCGGTACGCCAGATGATGTTCATGAGCCTGAGCTACGACCACCGGGTCGTCGACGGCTTCCTCGGCGGCTCCTTCCTGCGCCGGATTGGCGATTACCTGGAGGCTTTCGATCCCCAGCGCACCGACGTGTAGTAAACCTTTCCCCGCTTCCTACGCTTGGTGAACGAACGGATCAGCATGAGCACACTCTCCTTTTTACTGGAAGGCCTGCGAAACATCGGCACTACCGGCACCATCACCCGTAGCAGCCCCGCCCTGTGTACGGCGGCCATCGACCGCATCGACTTCGCCACCGCCCGCACCATCGTGGAACTGGGTGCCGGCGACGGCGTCATCACCCGCCACATCCTGGAACGCCTCCACCCCGACGGCAAAGTGATCGCTTTCGAGGTTAGTGAGGACCTCTGCGACGATATGCGCGCCATCGGCGACCCCCGGCTGGTTGTGGCCCAGGACAGTGCCGAGCATATCCGTTTTTGGCTGGACAAGATCGATGCCGACCTCGCTGACCACGTCGTTTCGGCCATCCCCTTCGCCGCCCTCCCCCCCGAACTGGGTAACCGCATCGTAAACGCCGCCCGCGACAATCTGCGTAGCGGCGGATGCTACAACCAGGTGCACTACAGCCTCAAAACCAAGTCCTACTACGAACGCGCCTTCGGAAAGGTGGAGGCCAAACGCATTTACCTGAACCTGCCCCCGGCCTGGGTGCTCTACTGCAAAAAATGAGGACCTTCGCCATCCTGCTCTGCTGCCTGATATGTGCGTGTGCCGGTGACGAGGATATCCGCGATTATTATTACCCCGTGCGGGAGCTCACCGAAGGCCTCGTCTACGAATACGAGAATACCGGCAACTTCGATCCCGCCCCCTACGAATACTGGTATTACCTGGGTATCGATCAGGACTCCGCCCTTTACCTCAGCTCCACCCGCTACGCCGACGGCATGACCCCCGTGCAGGTAGCCACCGAGCGCGTACGCAACGACGGGGTGTACCTCCAGAAGCTCACGGTGTACCCTCCCGACACCGGCGGTATCCGCCAACAGACGGAAGCCGATATCCTTTACGACCGAACCTTCCCCTTCTACCCCGCCGACGAACGGGCAACCGGATACCGCGTCCGCTTCACCCCGCCCGGTAATCCCGACGCGGAAAATTACGTCTCCCTCAACCGCTACTACCGAGGCGACACTACCCTCGAGGTGATGGGCGAAACCTACGAAGGGGTCGTCTTCGACCTCCAGGGGGAAGTCAGCCTGCGCGATCTCCGGGAAGGGGACATCAGCCCGACGTTCAGCGGATATGAAATTTACGCCCGCGATATCGGACTCGTGGAATACCGACGTGACCTCGGCGCGGGGGGTGTTGCGGGAGGGAAGCTCGTACGGCGAATTGATATGGCCGAATTTATCGCCGCCCCCAAGCAGTAAGTCCACCAGCCGGCTTAGCGCGGGTTGATCACCAGCCGCGTTACCGCCTGACCCACCCGTAGCACGTATAGTCCGCCGGGAATGCCTGCCACGCCAATTTGTCGCTCGCCGGCACCCAAGGTGCCCTTTCTGACGATCCGGCCCGTGCTGGAGTAAAGCGCGTAGGTAGTTTTCGTGCGGTCCGCGTTCGGTCGGTTGAAGCTGACGGAGCGGGTAGCCGGGTTGGGATAAACTTCCAGAACGGCAACGTCGTCGGAGGCAACCGAAGGGGTCGGGGTCGTGATGGCGCAGACGTAGCGGTCCAGATAAGCCATCCGTTTTCGCACGATATCCGTGGTGAATTCCCGTTGTTCGGTGCTATAGTTTACCGTCTCCGGCCAGCGAGCGGATTCGCGTGCGTAGGCCCCGGAAGATTGCAGACGGTCCATCGTCTGGTTCACCCGGCCTACCAGGCTGTCGGGATGCAGTACGCCGTCGCGGAGTTCCTCGTAGCGGGCACACAGGCGGTCGCTGAAGTTCGCAGGCGAGCGATCGGTGAGCCGACGGAAGAGATGGTTTACTTCCCAGACGGTGGTATCGGTATTGCGGCTACCCTCGTATCGGTTTCCGAGGCCGGCGTCCAGGTCCCAGGGGACGAAGAAATAGGGGGCATCCGCGGTGTAGCGGGCGAGATAAAGGTTCTTCCGCGTATTGTCGGTCAGCAACATGGCATTGATGAAGAGCAGGTAATCCGCGATATTATCCAGGTCAAAGCGCCGGGCCGCGTCGGCCTGAAACAGCGAGTCCGACGATGTTCCGGCAAAGCGGATCGCCTCCTGCAATAGTGCCCAGTCTCCGTCTTCGAAGTCGGGGTGCTTCATTTCCCATCCGGCCCAGTCGTCTTCGTCGGGCGCTTCAAACGGAACCCGCAGGAAGTTGGTGGCATCGGAGAAGTCTTCGCTTTTGTACAGTTCGCCCCGAATTGCCCCGTCCTTGTTATCCTTGAGTTGGAGTTGCTTGCGATCGACCTGCTCGCCGAGGGTGTACAAGCCGGAATATTCCCCGTTCAGAAAGACCTCCACGTAAGCCAGGTCGGCCCCCGCGCGGGCTTCCGGTTCTTCATCGGCGTAGCTCAGTTCGTGCAGATCGAGCCAGACCTTGTGGGCAACGTAACCGTTAAGCCGTGACGGTTCGTTATACATGGCGTCCAGCACCCAATCGTCGTCGTCCCGCATGCCCGCCAGGCTGACGTTAGCGGATTCTTCTGGATCGGCCTCCTCCCGAAACTCCAGGTCCAGATTTTTCTTCGGGTAGCTGAGGGTAAAGCCGCCCCGGTACTCCACCCCGATGGGCGAGGTAATCTCCTCGGCGCCGTGGGCGTAGGATAGTTGTCCGGCTACCTTGTCGCTTTCGTTGATGGTCGTCGAACTGCGAATTTGCAACAGGGGCAGCGGAGTGAAGTGGAGGGCCAGCGTATCGCCCGCCACATTCTTAACCCGGTAGCTGCTGTCGTAGCGCAGGGTATCGGGGGCGACCAGCAAACTGAAGGTGTCGGTTGCCATCGCCAGCCCGTGGCGGAAATCAGACAGCCCGGAGGCCCCGGTTTGAACCAGGATAAACGCGCGCGCGGTGTCGATGCCCACGTAGGACGTTGCAACGGATAGCGGGCGTTGCCCAAAAGTTGTAGCGGCGATAAAAAGAATAAGGCAGGTGAGTAGAACCTTCATATGGGTAGGATAAGCATAATCCGGGGAGGTTCGACTGGATTAAACCATCCACCGGTAAACTCCTTAATGAGCGAAGCGATCAAGGACCTTTAGCAAGGCCGGGTCATGACTCGCCAGCGTGGCGCTGGCGATCCCGAATGCACCCTGACGGATAAGCTTTCACTCGGTTCCCCAGTACCTCGCTGCCGGCGTCCTATCTCCGCCCGACTTCTATCCTCGAACAAGGACAAGTTAGGGACATGCCGACGGATAAAGCCCTAAGCCGGATGGCAAGAGCGAAAATTCGCTATTTTGGGGTCCCAAAATTGCATCGATCATGAATTTCCAACTTACCGAAGAACAGCTTGCCGTCCGCGAGGCAGCCCGCGATTTTGCCCAGCAGGTATGTAAGCCGGGCGTTATCGACCGTGACCGCACCATGGACTACCCCACCGAGCAGGTGAAGCAACTGGGTGAACTCGGTTTCATGGGCATGACGGTGAGCCCCGAATACGGCGGCAGCGGGCTCGATTACCTCAGCTATATCCTAGCCCTCGAAGAAATTTCCAAAGTCGACAACAGCTGTTCGGTCATCATGTCGGTGAACAACAGCCTCGTTTGCTACGGCATCGAAACCTTCGGCAGCGAAACACAAAAGCAGCAGTACCTCACCAAACTCGCCACGGGAGAATGGATCGGCTCCTTCTGCCTCAGCGAGCCCGAGGCCGGCTCCGATGCCACCCACCAGCGCACCACGGCCGTCGACCAGGGCGATCATTACCTGCTGAACGGGACCAAGAACTGGATCACCAGCGGGGGCACCAGCCAGGTCCACCTGGTCATCGCCCAGAGTAACCCCGAGGCGGGCCACCGCGGCATTAACGCGTTTATCGTCGAAACCGGCTGGGAAGGGGTGGAAATCGGCGCCAAGGAAGACAAGCTGGGTATCCGGTCCAGCGATACCCACACCATCATGTACAACAACGTGAAGGTGCCCAAGGAAAACCGCATCGGCGACGACGGCTTCGGCTTTAAGTTCGCCATGAAGACCCTCGCCGGAGGCCGCATTGGGATCGCCGCCCAGGCCCTCGGCATCGCGGGCGGCGCCTACGAACTCGCCACCGCCTACGCCAAGGAACGGGAAGCGTTCGGTAAACGCATCGCCGACCACCAGGCCATCGCCTTCAAACTCGCCGATATGGCCACCGACATTGAGGCCGCCAAGATGATGGTCTACCGGGCCGCCTGGCTGAAAGAATCCGGTGGTGACTACGACCAGGCCGGCGCCATGGCCAAGCTATTTGCCAGCTCGGTCGCTATGAAGCACACCGTCGAGGCCGTCCAGGTCCACGGCGGCTACGGCTTCGTCAAGGAATACCACGTGGAACGGCTTATGCGGGACGCCAAAATTACCCAGATCTACGAGGGAACGAGCGAGGTACAGAAGATTGTGATCAGTCGGGGGCTGCTTAAGGGGGAGCTTTATGTTTAGGGTTTTAGTCTTTTAGTCGGGTAGGTCTTTAGTCTTTTAGTCGGGTAGGTCTTTAGTCTTTTAGTTGGGTAGTTCTTTAGTCTTTTAGTTGGGTAGGTCTTTAGTCTTTTAGTCGGGTAGTTTTTTAGTCTTTTAGTCGGGTAGTTCTTTAGTCTTTTAGTTAGGTAGTCTTTTAGTATCGGCAGGGACGCTTGCATAGGCCGATGCTGCTGGCCGTTGGCTTTGTTTGTCTGATGGAAGCAAGTGTAGCAACCTTACCGCTGTCTAGGGCGTGAAGTAACCCAACGCGCTGTGTCCAGGGGCGCTCCTTTTTTTGCCGGTTGCCCAAAACAGGGGGAGTCTCTTCACCGTCAGCTTGCAGCGGCACTTGCGGATCGCACTGGTGCTTCGGCGGGAGCGGATTAGCCTTATCCCAGTCCCCGCAGATCCAGCTCGCCCACCATCTCCAGGTAGCTGTGGCCAAAATTCGGGAAATTATCGAAGCTCAGCTGACTGGTTACCGGACGCAGCTCCTCCTTTTTGCCAGTTACCCGGAAACATGCGCAGTCTCCTCACCGTCAGCTTGCAGCGGCACTTGCGGATCGCACTGGTGCTTCGGCGGGAGCGGATTAGCCTTATCCCAGTCCCCGCAGATCCAGCTCCCCCACCATCTCCAGGTAGCTGCGGCCAAAATCCGGGAAATTATCGAAGCTCAGCTGACTGGTCACCGGACGCAGTTGGGGATAGGCACGCCGGTGGCGCTCCACGATTTCCGCGATGGCCGCTTTGATGGGTCGCCTGGCCGGCCGGCCGTCGCGCGTCAGTAAGTTCTGCCGGTATCCCAGCGTCCGGAAGTAGGCGTCTTGGCTGACGCGGTAGTAGAGGTTGAGCAGGTCGCGGTCCGGGGGCGGGATGGCGTAATTGAAAAGGGCATAGCCCGCGATATAGCCCGGAATGGCCCGTGCCACTTCCGGGAAGTCGTTGTCCTGGTACCAGTCGATGTTCGGTAATTCGTTGCGGATGAGGCTGCTCAGCCGGTCGTGGCTCGCCGGGAGGGTGATTCCGAAGGTGGACTTCCCCCCGTACAGCTCCTCCGCGAAGTCTTCGGGGGCCCGCTCCACCAGTTGCTGCAGCTCGGCGAGAAGACGAACGTTTTTGTACGTCACCGGCTGTTCTTCTTCCCGCGCGAAGTACATCCGGTGCATGCGCTCCAGTGCCTCCATGGTATGGCCCTCGGGGACGAGCAGGTAGTCCAGGCGGTACACCAATTCCAGCAGCAGGTAAGCCACCGCCCCGGGGTGCTCCTCGAGATTGATGCGGCCGGAAGAAAGGTAATCGGTGACCTCCCGGATCGAGCGACGCAGGAAATTCAGCTTCAGCGCTTTCTCCTCGCCGGAAAGCGGTTCGAGGTGAGTGACCTCCACCGGGCTTACGGTGTCGCCGAATTCTTCCAGGAGCAAGTCGTCCTGCTTGTCGGCGCGGAGGGCCATCTCCTTAAGGGCGTGGTATAGCTTGTGGGGACTGGCATCGATCACCGGGGTATCGAAGATGATCGTGAGGCAGTCGTCATCGTCGAGGGCGAAGCGGCTGTACTTGAGCTCGTAATTCATGGCGGTGAGCCGGCGCAGCAGGTCTACGTTCGGGGTTTCGAGGCGGGCGATCCGGGCGGTGGCGCGCAGTTGCTCCTGGTCGGCGAAGCCCGTGACCCGCTTGCTGCCCTGGTAAAACTCGAAATAGAGCTTGCCGGCTTCCTGCTGCCACTTCACGTTATCTTCCCGCTCGTCGCGGAGGTAGGCCATGAAGGCGGCGCAGCTATCGAGAAAGCGGTCTTCCTCGAAGGCGTCCACGGCGCGGTCCCAGGCGGCGTAATTCTCCCGTGACTTGTAGGCGTCGGTGTACCGCCCAAAACGGTGGTCGGGTTCTTCCCCGGCCTGGTAGCCGGTCGTGCGGCCGAATAGGGTGTCCCAGATGCTCATTGCGGGTGAAAGATACTGCGGGCGGGGCAAGCGATGGGCGGGCGCCGGTGCGCGGGTGCCGGGTTTTAGACGAACGGCTACACTGTACCTTCGCCGCCAACCAATTCCGGCGGGCCCATGGAAAAGCATTCGATTGAGTTTACCAAGGAAGGATGCGTCCTCGTTTCCGACGAGGCCAACCTACTTGACGCCTCCCTTGCCGCGGGCATCCCCCTCTACCACGTCTGCGGCGGCAAAGGCAAATGCTCGACCTGCCGGGTACTGGTCCACGAAGGCGCCAACTACCTCACCCCGCCCACCGAGCGGGAGGAAGCGCTGCGGCAACGGATGCACTTCCCCCCCGACGTCCGCCTGGCCTGCCAGACGTGCGCCACGGGCGGCCCCGTGCGCCTGAGCCGGATCCTGCGGGACGAGTCGGATATGGGTCTCTACGTCGGCCCCTTCGCCGGCAGTTCTACCCAGCAGATCGGGGAGGAACGCGACCTGGTACTGCTCTTCCTCGATATCCGCAACTTCACCCCCTTCATCGAGCGCCACCTGGCCTTCGACGTGATCCACATTGTCCGCAAGCTCTTCACCATCTTCCAGGAACTCATCGAAGGGCACGACGGTCGCATTATCGAGACGGCGGGCGACGGCATCTACGCGGCCTTCGGTTTCGACGCCGAACGGCCCGCCGCCGCCACCGCCGCCGTGCGCGCGTCCCGGGCCATGCTCGACGAACTCGTAAAGCTCAACGAATCCTACTTCCGCGTTCACTTCAACCACCGGGTGGAGATCGGGATCGGGATCCACCTGGGGCGCGTCATCATGGGAAGCATTCGGATCGCCGGCAGCGACCGGCTGCTGGTCATGGGCTACCCGGTCAATATCGCCGCCCGGCTCCAGGATGCCACGAAGACAGTCGACAACGACCTGCTCGTTTCCGCGGAGCTCTACGGCTACCTCGATCCGTCCGTGTACGCCGGTGCCGCGACCACCGTGGCCCTGAAGGGCGTAGGCGGTGATTTCCAGGTCGTTCCCCTCGGCACTCCCTACTCCGACCGGTCACCGATGTAGGGAAAGCGACTGACAGCTTCGTGCGTCGGTTGTTTGCTAACTTTGCGCGCCAAGGTTACCGTATTCCTAAACTTTAGGGGGTTTTCCCTGCGTTCTAACCGATGAACACCCTATTACCATTCCCTTTTACCGGCTACCGCTCACCGCTCGGCCCCAACCGACCCCCCAATCCACCCTTTCGATGTCAGCTGTTAAAAGCGTGATCTGTACCGTCTTCGAGCGAGACTACCACCACGGAGTCGGCGCCCTGGCCAACTCCCTCTACGCGGCGGGCTTCCGCGGCGATCTCTACGCCGGCTACCGCGGCACCCTTCCCCCCTGGATTGGCGACGCCACCCCCGATGCATCCGGCAACCTAGAGTGGGAAGTAGCCCCCGGCTTCCAAATCTATTTTGCCAAGCAAGCGACCGATGAGATGCTGGCCTACGCCAAGCCGGAGCTCATCCGCCAGGTGTGGAAACGCTACGAAGCGCGGGGGATGGAGAACGTGTTCTATATCGACTGCGACATCGTCATCAAGGCGAAATGGCATCACTTCGAAGACTGGGCCCAGTGGGGCGTGGCCCTCTGCGAGGATATGAACTCCCCCTTGCCCGTCACCCACCCCCTGCGCAAGCAGTGGCAACAGTACTACGCCGGCTTCGGCATCGCCTACACCCCGCAGGACAGCACCTACGTCAACGGCGGCTTCGTCGGCATCAACAAAAAGTACCGGGCCTTCTCCGAACTCTGGGAACAACTCCAGGTCTACATGAAGCAATACACCGGTAAACAGGAAAGCATCGGGATCGCCGACCGTTGGAACATGTTTCACTTCATGGACCAGGACGCCCTCAATATCGCCAAAGACCTTACCCCCGAAGTCAGCATTATGGGCCGGGAGGCGATGGATTTCGGCCGGCTCGGCCAGGTAATGTCCCACGCCGCGGGCCGCCGGAAACCCTGGCACAAGAACTACGTGAAGAATATCCTGATCAACGGGTCACGCCCCAGCAATACCGATAAGGTGTACTGGCACCACGTGGAGACTCCCATACGTATCCACTCGGCCGCCACGGTGCGGAAAAAACGCTTCGCCCTGAAGGCCGCCGCGCTGATCGGTCGGTTTTTCACCCGCCCCCTGGCCTAAGTGGCACCGAAGGTTGCCCCAGGCGGAGCCGCGCCAAAAAGGTACCGGCCACCCCGTTCGGAGCAGCCGGCACGTCATCACATCAATGCAAAAAACGGTAAGGCGTTATTATCGTTTCACGAAGCGCGTTTGCAGGGCCTCTCCGTCTACGCGGATCCGCAGGAAGTAGACGCCCGTCGCGAGCCGGTCGGTGGCGATGGCCTGGCTGGCGGTACCCCGCGCCTGCAGCCGACCGCCGGCATCGAACACCTCATAGTCGAAGGTGGTGTCGATACCGCGAATGTTCAGGCGGTCGCTCGTCGGGTTGGGGAAGGCGGTAATCGTGCGTCCGTCCAGGGTCATCACGTCGGATAGCATACTGGTCCCCACGAGCATGACGGTACCGAAAAGACCGGGATTGGTCCAGGCCTGATCCGCGGTGGCGTTCCAGGAAAGCTTGCCGTCGCGGCCGCCGCCGAGGTCATCGTCGTTGATCATGAAGTCGAAGCCGACCATCATGGAATCGGAAGGCGTACCGCCGAGGACTGTCCAGGGGATCATGCCTTCGACCAGGTACCCGAAGTCGGTATCGGAAACAGCGTACACGATGCCCTCGGTGTCGAAATCGCCGGGGATGGTGCCGATGGTCGTGCCGTCGTTCCAGGCAAAGGATAGCTGGACGTCGTTGTCGTCGTAGTTGGCACCTTTGGAGTTATCGACGTCGAAGTAAAGTTCGACGTTATCGTCCTCGTAGGTGTTGGGGCTGTCGTTGACGAGGGTATCGTCGATGATCTCGGCCAGGAAGTACAGGTTGTCCGCGTCCCAGATCATTCGAATGGTACCCGACAGGTCGTCGGCGGCGATATCCGTTCCGACCAGTTCGTTCGTCGCTTCGAAGGCCAGGATGCTGTCGTTGCTCCAGATTTCGTCGGTGACGCCGTCTACGGTGGGTACCTCGGCGGTCCGGTACACGGCGGCGACGGGCGCGCGCAGGGTCACGGACACCTCGTTGGAGTAACCGATCAGGCCGGCGGAATCCACCGCCGTGGCGTAGACGCGGTAAGTGCCGACGGTGCCCGTTTCCCAGACGAATTCGTAGGGGGCCAGGGAATCGACGGAGAGGGTGTCGTTATTGTTCATGAAGAGGACGGCGGCCATGTTGTTATCGGCGTCCTGGACGGAGGCGGTGAAGGTGAGGGTGGCCGGGGTCTCGTACACCCCGCCGTCTTCCGGACCGGTGAGGGCCACGACGGGGGCGTTCGGATCGGCGGGGGCGGCCCAGTCGGCGATCCACCGCCGGTAGTTGGTGCCGTAGAACTCGTGGTAGCGGACGTTGGTATCCGCGTCGCCGTCTTCGAACAGGAACTTATCCACGAAGGCCTGCACCTCGGGGTACGACTCCGCCGGTAGCTGGCAGTGGGGGTGATCCGCACGGAAGGAGAAGCCGAAGCGGTCCTCGATGCCAAAGGTGCGGTAGACTTCCTCCACGGCGCGACTGGCCACGTAGCCCGACTCGTCGCCCAGCCACTCGTAATCCGGGTTACCCAGCACCAGCAGGGCCCGCGGCAGCACCATCGCCATCAGCTCGTGGTGGTCGTGGGGCAGCAGGCCGGGCTGGCCGGCGAAATTGGTCTGCATACTGCGCATGAACCAGCTGTAGTTCGTGTTATCGATTTTCTCCACGTTGCCAATGGTTTCCGATACGCGCCAGGCGTTGATGCCGCCGCCGCCCGACTCCTGGACGATGGTCAGGGCAATGCGCTCGTCGTAGGCGCCGCTGAAGAGGGCCATCTTGCCGGCGTAGGAGCAGCCCGTGACGGCCACGTGGTCCAGGTCGGCGTTCAGGGCTTCCTGCACGATCTCGATGCCGTCGAGGAGGCGGCTCACGCCCCAGGCCCAGGCGCTGTAATTGCCGACCTCCGTCAATTCGGGGTACAGGCGGTAGTAGGGATCGCCGGGTACGCGGTCGCTGGTCTGGCTATAGGTTACCACCTGGTTGTGGCGGAAGGGGATCTGGATGACGCCGTCAAACAGCTCGCCGGGCAGCGAGCCGGTGGCGTTGTTCATGCCGATGACCACGGGGAAGGGGCCGTCGCCCTCGGGCATGGTGACCCGGGAAGTGAGGGTGAGCGTTTCCCCGTTTTCGGTAATCGCGACGCGCAGGGTATCGTTGGTGTAGGTGGCGGTGATGTCGGCGGGGGCGGCCGGTTTAGGGCCGATCTCATACGCCGCTATCTCGGCGCCGATTTCGTTGCGGCGGCATTCCCAGTCGGCAAAGTCCTCCACCCGGCCGCTGCCGTCGGAAAAGGCGAAGGGATCCGGCAGCAAGGGGTAGTTGGTCAGGTTTTCGGGATCGGGCAGCGGCGGGGCGTCGCATTCCACGCCGGAGTTCTCCTGGTCGTAGACGTAGGGGATCTGGGCGGAGAGCAATCCGCCGAGGAACAAACAGAAAAAGAGTAAGAAGTTGTGTTGCATGATTCATGGGTTTATCGCAATGCACAATCGATTGCGCGACTTAGGGAAACGAGTATACCCCTTTCTCCGCTACCAACCAAATCTTTCGTGGCGGAGGCGGGTCAAAGCAGGTCGATTTACCGGAAAGCGCGCCTCCGTCGCCACGGAATTTCGTTCCAACCAAATTGCCTTACCCGGGTTGAGCGTGCAAGCCCATTCTAGCTACCGCAAACAGGTGCGAAGCCGCACCCGCTACAATCTCTGGCGGCCTAAATCGAACCCCACCCCACCCCGAAACGGTATGAAGAAAAAACTAATCCAACGAATATGGAAAGCCGCGAACTGCAAGAATTCGAAAACGACCTCATCGAGTTAACCGACATAGACCTGGTCGACCGCTACAACGACGACCTCGCTACCGACGCCTGGAAGGACGCCCCCACCGGCTACTCCGAAGTGATGCTGCGAGAATTTCAGAGCCGCGACCTCGACATCAGCGCCATCACCGACGGGGATACCCTGCTCTATAACACCCCGGTGGTACTCGACGACGGCGTGCTGCGGCCGGAGCGGGACGTGACGGACCGGATCTAACCGACCGCTCGTCCCGGGATCACGAAGGATCCACCCGCACCGAACGGCAAAGTAGCGAATCGGAAACCCGGGCGAGATAACCTTCCCGGTGCCCGTTGCCTTCCCGACCCCACGGAAAACCAGCGGCGGTTTCCCGCAACAAGCCGGGCATCCCCGCAATGAAGGAGCGATCGCTTCCCGGGACGACCATCCGCCCCGCGCGCTAAGTTGTCCGGCGCTACCTTGGGAAGCCCGATCACTCCCGCCCATGGACCCCACCCGCCAGGCCATCCTGCAAGCCTACGAAACGCTCGCCCCGGACTACGCCGCCCGCATCGACGATAAGCCCCACAACGCCCACTACGACCGGCCCAATACCCTGGCCCTCCTGCCCGACGTCCACGGACTGGACGTACTCGACGCCGCCTGCGGCCCGGGCAAGTACTCCGAGATCCTCCTCGATCGCGGCGCCCGGGTCACCGGCTTCGACCTGAGTCCGAAGATGGTCGAGCTGGCCCGGAAGCGCAACGGGAGCCGGGGCACCTTCTTCGTCCACGACCTTTCCGCTCCCCTACCCGATCGGGCCGACGCCTCCTTCGACGTGGTCCTCTGCGCCCTGGCTCTCCACTACCTCCCCGACTGGACGCCCGCGCTCCAGGAGTTCCACCGGTTGCTGCGGCCCGGCGGCTGCCTGGTGCTGTCGGTCGAGCACCCCTTCTTCGA
Source organism: Neolewinella xylanilytica (assembly GCF_002934605.1). Classification (GTDB taxonomy): domain Bacteria; phylum Bacteroidota; class Bacteroidia; order Chitinophagales; family Saprospiraceae; genus Neolewinella; species Neolewinella xylanilytica. Next base: position 1,064,401 of record NZ_PTJC01000005.1, on the reverse strand, counting down.
GTACGGCTACTTCCGCTCGGAACACTACTTCCGCACCGAGCGGGTCACCGCCATCTGGAAGGGCTTCGGCACCCCCGTGGAGGTGACCAGCTACCGCCGCCCGCTACAGGCCTGCATCCAGCCCCTCCTCCGCAACGGCTTCTACCTCGACGACTTCGTAGAGCCCCTCCCCACCCCCGAGATGCAGCAAAGCGACCCCAAACACTACCGGGAGTTGCTGAGCTTCCCGGCCTTCATGTGCCTCCGGGCGGTCAAACGCTGACCTTTTGCGCCGGAGCGCGGGAGAACGGAAATTGGCCGACTTCCTGCGCTCCGGCGCCCAAAATCCCTCCCCCATGCCCCCGGTAAACGACCTCCGACAGTTGCTGCAAAACCTATGTCCCGAGCGGAACCCCGGCACCTACGTCTTTACCCTGGTCCCCGACACGGCCGGCATCGACCGCACGCTGCCGGTAGCCACCATCCGGGAGCCGGAGGGGACCACCCTCATCCTGCAGCAGGAAGTCGCCGACGGACTCGGCCTCCCCTACACCTACCGCGCCGCGTGGATCACCCTGCGCGTCCGTTCCGACCTGGCGGCGGTGGGACTGACGGCGGCGGTGGCCACGGCCCTGGCGGCGGAGGGAATCAGCTGTAACGTGATGGCGGGGTACTACCACGATCATTTGTTTGTGGAGGTGGAGCGGGGGGAGGCGGCGCTGCGGGTGCTGCGGCGGCTTAGTGAGGGGGAACGGGAGGGGTAGCCTGGTCTTCCCATGCGCTGCTATCTACTCTGCCTGTTCCTGTCGCTGGCCTGCGCGCTCACCGGATAGGATCGTGGGCTACGGTCTCTTTTTATGGACTGATCAGCTGCGAGCCGGTGATGGTGTCATTTCATTTGCTGTTAGAGAACTTAATTATACTTATGTTAAGTAGACCTTTTAGGTGGCCCCTACTCTTAGTATATGATCGCAGTTTTATCTAGGTTCCGTCACCGGTTTTGCCATCCCTGGTGGTAGTCGCGAAGTAGAACTTGCCCCGTTCTTTGTTCAGACTACGGCCTCCCTTCTCGGACGGTGAAGACTCCGACTGCGTATTCCGGAACCTTTGACCCCCCCTTTCCGGAAAGTACTGCCCCCCTATTCCAGAGTGTTGACCCCCCGGGTGTGGAAACCATTTCACCGTGCTTTGACCCCCCCCCCCGGATAATCCAACCGGCTACCTCTCCCCTTTTCTTGGCCCCGGCCCGCGCCGGGAGCGGTTACGGCCGTAAAGGTTCCTCCTCGTAGGGGTTGCGGCCTTTGCGGGCAGCTTCGCAGCTGGCTTTCACGGATTCCGGGTGAGGCCAGCGGCCAAATCGGTGGGCGGATGGCCGCCCAACCCTCGGGCAACGCGAGGATGTCTTTCCGTTGTTGCAAGCAGTCAGGACAATCTACTGAGGTAGTGTTTGCGCCTCCGGTGCGGCACTTAGCCCCCGGGGCCTCTCCTCCCCCGCGGGAAACCAGCCAGGACTTGCCGGCGCTAGCGGCGTTCCGTTCCCTAACCTTTAAAGCAGTAGTGATCGTCGCGGTCGTAAATGGCCACGGCTTCTTCCAAAGTCTTGACCTCGGGCGCCGGTCCGTAGGCGGACCACTGCAGGTTCCCCCGCATCCAGTATATCTTCCATACGTCCCGGGATTCCACGTAGGTGAATTTTACGTTGGGAGAGGCCCTCAGCTGCGTCTTCGAAGGATAGGCCGGCCGGACTTCGTTGATGAAGACGTTGTGGCCCTCGACCGTGTAGGTAATGTCCAACTCGTGGCGGATCTCCACCGGCGGCCGGACCCTTTCCACGTACGCCCCTAGGATGGCATGAATAGCGTGCATACTTACAAGGTAAGGGGCGGCCAACATTTGAAGCTTAGCCAATTGATCTGCCAACGACGGGGGATCAGGGCTGAATGGGGGAGCCGTCGTTTATCCCACCCAGGATAGCTCGCCTGTACTTGACGGATCCCCATCCATTCCGTCTATAGATCATAGCATAGATTATGTTAAGTAGAGTAGTTTAAGGCTCCCCTTCCACCCGGGCCATAACTGCACATCCGGCAGAAGGCGGCGTGTTCCGGGGACCGCTCCCTTAACTCGCTGCCGGATCCCCAGCCGTCTCATTTTGCTGAACAATGTCTGGGGTTCATATGCAAGATCTGGGCCGCTCCGTCCTTGTCGCTGACCTTGCCCGCGGTATGCTCCAGCACCAGCTCGATGTAGTTACGCTGGTAGTCCTCGAAGGGAAGAAATTCCGGCAGTTGCCCGTCAAAGAGATCCAGAATGGGCGCGGGAAGCACGCGTCCGTCCGTAGGCACGGTGAGGCACAGCTCCCGGTCACCGGAGACGATGAAGGCGCGCTCCAGGTAGGGAAAGGGTCAATCATCATTGGTGGGTCTAAAACCGCTACTTGCAGCACTTCACTGGGAGACCTATTTTCAGCATCACCCGCCCTTTGATCCGACCGACTTTGTCTATCTACGTAAGCGCATTGGGGAAGCCGGCATGGAGAAAATCTTAAGTCTGACGGTGCGCCTGTACTGCGGTAGCGAGGTGGAAGCGGAGGTGCTCCTGGATACCACCATGCAGGAGAAGAAAGTGCCCTTTTCCACCCATACCAAGTTGGCCCTGAAAATCATCAAGTATTGCTGGGCTTACGGCGCGATCAGGTATGGGCCATGGACATTACGTACGTGCCCATGCGCAGTGGCTTTTTGTACCTGACGGCCATCATCGACCTGTACAGTCGCTTCGTCATTCATTGGAAGCTCGGTAACTCCATGGAGGCCAGAAGGTGCCGCGATCTGGTAGCCGAAGCCCTGGAGATACACCAGGTAGCTCTGGAGAACTTTAACACCGACCAGAGGGAAACAGGAAACGGATGCTTGCGGATCCAACGGGATCAGCACCCGCATCGACTAGTCAACTCGAACTGTGCGAAAGTCCGATTACTAAGGGGGCAAACCAAACGCCGCCTGACTTTCAACTAACTTGGTATCGTGGTTTGAAAAATTCGAGGTATTATAGATTACTCCCTAACTTTTCTCGAACATGTTAGTACTTAATAGTTCTTCTTATCTCGGCGAGAGCCGTGAGGTACGACTTACGGATGGCATCCTCTTTTCGCTGGTATCCTATCCGCATTCGGCGATGAGGCCGCGGGCCGAGCAATTGCATGCACACGAAGAGTGCCATTGTACCTTTTTCTTGCAGGGGGGAACAAGGGAGTCCCGAGGTATGCAAACCAGTCAGCGAAAACCCGGCGATCTGGCTTTTTTTTATTCCGGAGAATACCACCTAAACGACCATACTCAGTACCCTTCGCTGAACTTGAGCGTGGAGTTTAACCATTCTTTTCTCAAGGAGTACGATCTATCCGAAGAACACATCCGCAAGGCATTCGCGACAGGCAGTAATCTGCTGGTACCCGTACTGAATACCTACAGTGAATTGCTGAGCGACGCCAACCAAGGTTCCGCGACCCTGGCGATTTTGGGGCTCCTGTCTCTAGACCCTAACGATCGAAGGTCTCCTCCGCCGGTATGGGTCACTGACGTTCGCGACTACTTGCACGACAATTGGAATACTAATCCGTCACTACAGGAGCTGTCCACACTAACTGGCGCTCATCCGGTAACGGTGTCCAAGTATTTCAAAAGGTATTTCTCGTGCTCGCTATCCACCTACCTGCGGCAAATCAAAGTAAGCAAGGCCCTAGCTATGTTAAAAAGCACCAGCGCGAGCCTGGAATTCATCGCATTCGAATGCGGATTTTCCGATAAAAGCCACCTCTCCCGTTCCATCAAGGCGGAAACCGGGATTCTCCCCTCGATTTACCGGCAGTGGTGAGAGTGACTAATTTCGTACAACATTCCGACCCCGGTGCTAGGCTATCTTTGCCGCAAAACACGGTGGTTATGCGGTCCAATATCTTATTCTTACTGTGCCTTATGATTGGCACGGCACATGCCCAACGAGCAGTTGATGGCCTAAGCGACTACCAAATACATCAACTAGACAGCATGACCTCCGTTTGGGAACAGCATGGTCTCCTGAACGGAGGTGTCGGAGTCATCCGCGACGGAAACCTGATCTACCAGCGTTCCGCGGGATGGGCGAATAAAGAAGCAAAGGTCCCCAATTCTGCGGCAACCAACTTTAACTTGGCCTCCGTTTCGAAACCGTTCACGGCTATTGCGGTACTGCAATTAGTTGGAGAAAAGAAGCTCGGTTTGGATAAACCGCTCTATTCTTACTTGCCCGAATTTCCTTACCCGACCATTACCGTACGGCACCTGCTGTCCCATACTTCGGGTCTGCCCGAAGACAGTGAGGTGATGAAAGAGTACATCGAGATGCACCCAGAGGTCGTAATCTCAAACCGCGAAGTGTACCACATGCTGACAAAGGGTGATTATGGGTTAGTATATGCGCCGGGTACTCGGCACGGGTACAACAACCTGAACTTTGTGTTGCTCGGTTTGGCGATTGAGGAGGTAACCGATGTTCCCTTTGCAACGTACATGAAAGAAAAAGTATTCGGTCCCGCCGGCATGGAGAATACGTACGTCCGGCATGCCGATGGTCCCAATACAGCCCGCTATTTTTACCCGACTTACCACGATTCCGCGGTGGTTAACGTGGATTCCCTGGACCGACCAGCTATCTACACGAATTTTCACACGGGAGGTCTTTTTGGCTCAAGTAACGTGATGACCACAATCGAAGACATGGCCGCTTTCGACAAAGCATTGGATGACGACGTCTTGTTGTCTACTTCGCTGAAGAAACAGATGTTATCGCCGACGGTACTCGACAATGGGGATACCCTACGTACCGGCGGCGGTAAAAAGACATTTGCGCTGGGATGGAATTTGAATACTCAAAACAGTGCCGGCAAGCATGTCGTATGGCACGACGGTAGCCTGGTAGGCCATACGACCATTTTCTACAAAAACTTTACGGACGACGTGTCCTTAGTGATGTACGAAAACGAAAGCAACCCGCATTTCTTTTATAAATTCCTTGGCATGGCCAATGTCGTCGAGGGACTTGCCGGGATAAATGTTTCGCTCTCCAAGTCACTGGTACGGGAATTCGGGGTCACCCTAGTGAAGGAAGGTACGGACGCCGCGGTAAGCAAGTTCAACGTGTTTAAGCGTGATACCGCCTACTACATGAACGAATTTGAGATGAATGATTTGGGGTATGAACTGCTGTTACGAGACACCTTTTCCGGGCACGAAATGCTGGCTCTGGAGGTGTTTAAGCTAAATAGTTTACTATTTCCCGATAGCTCCAATGCCTACGACAGTTACGCCGAAGCCTTGATGGAAAATGGTAAATTTGATGAGGCCATCGCCATGTACGAACTGACCCTGCGCATGAATCCGGCTAATTCCCTGGCGCAAGAAAACTTGGCTAAGTTGAAAAAAGTAAGGCGCTAGTTACCGTGGGCATTGCTCATTTCTTCGAACCGTGTACCCACGCAATACCAGGGAGGTAACTGCTTGTTTAGGATTCGTTGCGAAAGCACTCCAAGTAATTCTTCGCTAGAAAGAGATCAAGGGGTCGTGGGTATACGCATCCCTTAAGCCGCAATCATACTAAAGTAGAAATGCTGATGGGCCTGTTCGTAGGCTTCCGGGCTTAGTAGCCTTAATTTTATCCTGTAAATTAAGCACTTACGTCGTCCTTATAGTAAAGCTTATTTTAAGTAGACTTCTAGGAGGCCCCTATTCTTAGCATATGATCGCACTTTTCCGTCTGGGAAACTGTCATCGGTCGACTCTGCTTCTAGCGCGAGTGGCCACCTATAATACCTCGGGTTTTCAGACCACGGCACCAAGTTAGTTAGGTGAAAGTTAGGCGGCGTTTCGGTACCGCTGGATAGGCTTTACTCGGTCGATTCCCTGGTGATCCCGGTGGTGATAGCGATGCAGCCATTTCTCGATTCCTCGGTACAGCTGCCGGCCGTCGTCGGCGGGGTTCAGGAAGATGTGTTGATACTTAATCGTGCGCCAGAAGCGCTCGATGTAGATGTTGTCCAGTGCCCTGCCCTTGCCGTCCATGCTGATGGCAATGCCTTGCTCACGCAGACAGGTTACGTATTCCGAGCAGGTAAACTGGCAGCCCTGGTCGGAGTTCAGGATCTCCGGTGCCCCGTGCTCGGCCACCGCCTGGCGAACCACCCCTAGGCTGGCTTCCGCCGTCAGGGTGTTGGCTAAGCCCCAGCCCACGATATAGCGCGAGTATACGTCGATGATCGCCGTGAGGTACATAAAACCCTTTTGCAGCGGGACATAGGTGATGTCAACGGCCCAGACCTGCCCCGGCCGGTTGATCTCCAGGTCCCGCAACAGGTAAGGGTGAACATACTTCGCCTGGCCCAGTACGGTCAGGTGCCGGCGTGGATAAATGGCTCGAATACAGGCTTTTCGCATTAATCTACGCACCCGTTCGTAACCCGCCTCATACCCTTTATCTCGCAGCATCGACTGCATGGTCAGCACGCCCGCCGTAGGTTCCTCCAGGATGTGGGCATCCATCAGCCGCATCATAGCTAAGTTCTGCTCACTCTCGCCCTTGGGTTCGTAGTAGACGCTGCCGCGGCTTACCGAAAGCAAGTCACACTGCCGGCGGATAGATAGGCCAGCTTGGGCCTCCAAACCGGACCGCCTTACTTCAGGTGATCCCATCTGGCTAAGTTTTTTTTTAGAAAGTCGCGCTCCATCTGCAGCTGACCAATCTTGGCGTAGAGTTGCTGCAGCTCGGCTTCGCTGGCGGTGACCGCATCAGGTCCGGTAGTGGACTTGCCCTTACCGGTCTCGAAGACCTGCTCGGAACCGGCAATAAACTCCTGCTTCCACTGACTGATCTGATTGGGGTGCAGCTCGAACTTCTCGGCCAGTTCGGCCAGGGTGCTTCTTTCTTTCAAGGCTTCGATGGCGACTTTTGCCTTGAAGGCGGGGGTGAATTTTCTTCTCGATCCCTTCATGGTACAAGTTAAGTTTTCAACTTAGGCCATGGTCCAGTTTTGCCGAGGTATTATAGTACTCCCTGGACGATCTCTAGTAGGTTATACTTATACACAATCTGTAACCTAGTTTTATGAATCAGACTTACCGGAGACGCCAACGCAGTGCGCCAGAGCGCATGGAAGACGGGCGCAGTGTGGGTAAAATTTGAAGCGTCATATTGACAAAAAAATATCTTGCTATTCAAAGGAATTTTATAGTTCGCGCTTGATTAGTAGAAATTGTACGGTCTACTGAATGATTAAACTATAAGAGTTTGGAGCATCTTCTGAGCGTGCATGAATAGTACATGAATGAAGATTAATCGTGCATTCAATTCTGATTTCCAAATCTTCAACTAACGCTTCTACCTTCATACTTTGACTACCGGTAGTACATTTTCTCTTAGTTGACCTCGATTGATTTTCAATAGAAATAGCAGAATTAAATAAACTGACAAGTTCATAGTCATAATTGGTCGCTCGTTGAATTTGCAAAAAACTACTAATACCGTTCTGGATACTGTTTCTCGTAAAATCAAAAGTAATAAACACATATTCAACTTGATGTTGAAATGCAAAAAGGACTTTCTCAGCGCCGACTAATTCCAACTCGGAAAAGCCATATTGAATAGTATTCTTACTTGTAAAAATCTGCAACAATTTATAGTTACTTAAATCTATAGTGCTCTGCTCTGATGTTATCACGTCATTCATTGGTTTGATCTTTGCTATTGTTAAGGTGTATGCATCGGCCTCTACAGAAATCTAATTTTTCTCTCGGGCAGACCTTTAATTTTGAAGCTGATTGTGGGTCCACCCGTAGTATTAGCAACGGGATAAAACTTGATTTGAATTACATCATCCGCAACTTTATAAGTTTGTTCTAGCGGTTGTGTAGGATTAATGTACGGACCTGTAACATCTGGAAACAATCCAAGAAGTTCGTTGAAAAATGATTGTGGGCTATTGACATCTGCAAGTGACATTCCGATATTACTTCCTCTCCAATTAAGTTTTCCTAATATGCCACCACTTTGATTTTTAATTACAGTCAGCAAGTTTTCAACAAATTCAGAACCAAAGTGCTCCATTTTAGCTACTGCCCTCCATGCCCGTGACGCTTTTCCCGTCAGCTCAATCCCGTCAAGTGTAAGGTTCAGAGCAGCTAGAGCCGGGAACTTCCTTTTGACTATATAATGTCTCCCCGAGAAATCCCAATATATCCCCCTGTCTCACATTATTAATAGCATCGATGACATTGCTGTAATCCGATACACCTGGAACGTTTCGCTTAATTAACTCTATCGCAACCTCTACCGCTACCTCCTGTACAAACGGCCACAAAAATCCAGGTATATTATCAAACTCTCCTTCAGCAAGTTCCCGAAAATCGACATTCTCTATATATATTTGCTGCCAAAATGGCACTCTCATCCGAAACCTTAGAGGTGCTTCGTCCCAGATGTGCTTCTAGGAACTTGGAAATCACACTTACCTGCCGTAAGCCTGCATCAGAAAAGAAAAAAGATTACAATACCTCGATTTTTCAAAGCACGATACCAAGTTAGTTAATTAAATCTAGGCGGCCGTTTGACACCGCCTGATGGACCTGCCATACCAGATCTTCTGTAGTTGACTCCCTGAAACACTATTACTGAATCAGTTCCAACGTTTTGCCGCTTGCCGCAGTGGGGGATTTTGGAGCACTTCACTGTCAACCAAGCACAAATGTTGATAGAAGCACTGCACTTGATTTAACCACGTCAGGCACCATTGCGGCAAACGGCTTTTAGGGGTAGTTATTTGTTTTTTGATAAATCGTCAATTAATGTGTCTGTTAGTTTACGCTCTTTTATTTTTGTCCACGAATTAGTTGTTTCAGGAAACCCATTTCTACAATACCCAGCTTTATTCTTAAAGTCAAACACAGCGTGGTAATAATTATTTATTGATAGAAAAGCTTTTGATTCGTCTTCTGTCCAAAGGATTTTTAAAGTCGAAGGTTTGTGCTTTTCAGTCACGTTTGACACATTATAAATATGAAGTCCGTCTAACACTTTCAAGTCGTCATTTCTGTCCACAGCGTAAAAATAACCAGTTTCGCAATTGTCTTCAAATACAACTGCATTGTTGTTTTCTGCTGCACTGTCAATGAATGTGTCTTCGCCAACTTTGAAAGTCTGTTCTTCGTAAATTATTAGCTTCGGTTTATCGGTCATCATTTTTTCTTACGTGTCTTTTGTTTAATTACCGCTAACCTTAAACGCATGCGCATTCCCTCGCAATGGACCAGAAATAATTGACGGGTGTGCGCCGACACCAAGCACAAAATACGCAACTCTGGCGATGACGCTTTTGCGACTGGGCGTCGTGCTTTAGGCTAATTTTCACTACTCCCTGCATCAGAAATCAACTAGGCATGAGTTCCCGGTAAGCGGAGGCGCGGTACCGTAAACTACCCGCTCGTGAAGCTTCACACCCGCTCCCCCACCCCCCGGTGTGCCAGATCAAACGCCTCCACCGTCAGCACCTGTGCGGTGCGTACGTAGATGTCCGTCGTGTTCGACTGCTCGTGACCGAGTAGCGGGCCCAGTTCCTCCCGGGTCATTCCCGCTTCCGTCAGGAGAGTGGCCCGAGTATGGCGGAGGGTATGCGGCGTCACGCGTTTTTCTATTCCCGCGGCGGTGGCCACCGTGTCGACCAGCTGCTGGATCCGCCGGTCGGAATAGGCCTTCCCCTGCCGGCTGCGGAATAGCGGCCCCGCTTTTCGGTCGCCCAGGTGGAGCCGCAACATGCCGGCGAGCTCCGTGCTGATAATCACCTCGCGGCGTTTGTCGCCCTTGCCGGCACTGACGACGAGTCGCCGCTGATCGTACATAAAGTCGCGGGCTTCCAGGCTGGTGAATTCGCTTACGCGCACGGCCGACTCGTAGAGCGTCTGCATCATCAGGTTAACCTTGGGCTCCTGCCGCTGCGCTGCCCGCAGAAAGGCCCGCAGGTTTTCGACGCTGAGGCGCTTGACCGTGTTACGTCCATGTCGCTTCGGGGGTGACAAGTCCAGTTCCTTACGCACTTCCCGGAAGACGTGCTTGGTCTGGTCGTAGGTCTCCAGACCGGACTTGCGGAGGAGGCGGGCAACTTGTTTGGCGATGGCGGTTACGTCTTCCACGGCGAGCTCTATATATAAGGATGTGGTGAACTCAGAAATCCTTCAGTTAAAAGCGTGTCGATCATCACCAGCCCCGCTTGTCCCGGGCAAGCTCCAGGATGTACTGCTTCTCCTCGGTTTTGCAGTAGTGCGCCAAAAGCTCATCAGCCCGGGTAGATATATATTCTAGCATTTGTTCTGGAGAGGTATCCTGAGACTGCAGGTCGTGCATCAGGATCTGCAGGGCATTCACGACCAGCAGTTCCTTGGCAGTGGCGAAGTCCCGCATGTTATGCCGGGGGTTGTCGGGAGGGGTTAGTCCGCCAATCGAGGGCGGTCATTTTCCAAATCGCTAGGTTGCTAATGTCGGCACTGACCTGGTTGAGGTAGCGTTGTACGGGGTTGTGTCCGTGTTCAGCGGCGACGTGTTCTTTGGTGCCCGGAGCCGGAAGGGACTGCTGATCCCGCTGGCTGGTGATCAAGGCGTAGGAATCGGAAGCCAGGTCGCGGGAGAAGCGGAGGTGGGCGGCGTCCCGACCGTAGACCCGGTCGGATAGCTCACGCGCTACCTGTATGGTCTTAACGTAGAAGCGAGCGTCAAACCAGTTGGCAAAGTGGGTGGCCAGTCGATGTGGCAATAGGTCCCGCCGTAGCGTCCGCGCTGGACGAAGATGCCCTGACAGCCGGCTTCTACTAACTTGGCTCCGCTTAGAACAAAGGCAACGTCACGGCTAAGCGCCAGGCGGAATTCATCCAGATTCAGCTGTTGGTTGGCAGGAATGTGCTCCTGTTCCCAGGCCTCGAAGAAATTCAGGGACTGGGCATTGCGCATCCAGTTCTTCAGGTTGTCAGCTGATCGGCCGCGGAGGGAAGCTAGGTCCGTTACGCAGAAGTAGCCGGAGTCCAGATCGATGCGGACATCCTGGTCGCCAATTTTTATCGTTCGGTTCTTGGGCATGGTGGGCTGAAATTTAAAGTGGTGCATATGCACCACTTTAAAACTTGGGGAGGGCGTTTATCACACAGAATGGTGGGTGCAATGGCAAAATACAACAACTTCGCAGAATTCGCAGACCTAGAATGACTGTGAAATACCGGGCATTTTCCGTGCCCTAAAGCCTGTTTGAAGGCGCATTTCCGCCCTTGAGCTTCGCTCTCTGGCTAAAGAGCGAAATCATATAATCTCGAAAACAGTACGCGGTACTCAAATGCTGATCGACCATCAACTTACTGGCTCCGTATTTTGAAAACCCGAGGTACTATACTCACGGGGAAGTTGTCGCTTAATTGACTACCTAAGTAATACGTGCCTTAAACGCCTTTCACGCATATTATTTGCACTCTCGACGTTGCTTACCTTGGCCGGCGCTTTATTGAAGGTTCAGGCTATCGGAACACCAGCCTGGAACTCGTACCTTCTCGGCGGAGGCATCTCACTTCTGATTGCGGCTTTCATCGGTTTATACCTCGCTCCGCAGCGACCGGCTCAGCAAAATTCGGTAGCGACTCCGGAAGACGAGCCGGTCGAAATGCCAGAACTGGAATTGCGCCCCCGAGAAAACGAGAATTTGCTATAGCCCGGACCACAGCGGCCGGACGGCCGACTCATCCCATAGTCGATTCAATGCAACACCTCTGTCATTTCTGTTGCCAGCGACTGCTGTAAGTTACACTTCTACACCTCCTATAACCTGCTGCTGCTGCAGATGTAAGCTGCTCTCCCCCCTTCACACCAAAAGTTAGGTCTAGTTCATCTATTCTGTAAACCAGCCATCTCATCCTTAGCGCATCAGGTAGTGCGGTAGGGTGTCTTGAGTTTAATTCTACTTCCCAATGTCTAGCTTCAAGCACTCTTACATAGGGTTCGCCCTCTCCTTGGTACTAATTTCTGCATTGACAATATTAGTAAGTTGCAACTCCACGGGAACACGCTCGGATGTCAACACCGATCTCAATACGAATGTCAGGACATTCAATGCAGATAACGAAGTAGACTTGGCAGAATACGAGCGGCTAAACCTGGACGATACGCACCCGAATATGCTTAACCCAGAACAGGCAAAATCAAATTTTGATGCGGTGGTAAAGTCCTGGAAAAATTTACATGTAGAAGTTAATACGTATCTAAATGAGAACAACTTCCGTTGGGAGGTCCAAGATTCAAATATAGCTGTAGTGGACAAGATTTATTTCGACCGTGATGGGAACATAAAAGCGTACTTTTTCAAGGTTCTCAACCCGCAAGTATCGTACGAAAAAAAGGAAGCGTTTTCAGAGCTGCTTTCAGACTTCAGCAAAACAGCTAGTATTGACTACCTTAATTTAACGGGGAAAAGCTACGCTCAGTGCGGGAAAATAAAATATTGGAATTACTGACTCCTGCAATCAAAGGCTTGGTTAGAATTTTACCCAAAATGTAACCAAGGGTGGTAGCGGTTATGGGAACAGGTTCATTGGCATTAGTTCTCACTATCGGCAGTTTCGACCGGTTCTGGTTTACCGGCTCGGTGCAGGAAGTTATGCAGTAAAGACTGGACTAGCTTCCAGACGTACAGCAAACACTCGGACTGCTGATAGGAAGTGCCGGACCGTGGCACTAAAACGCCGCCAAAAACAGGGACCATCCACTGAGCTCTATAGGCGTTAGCTGACCGAAAATGAGAACGGCTGGATCATTAGGCTCTACAATACGATAATTAATTGGTCAAATTTCAAAATGATGTCAAGTTCGATTGAATCGAGCTTGCTTGAGATTGAGCTTTTTATTTGAATACTTAAGGCTTTTCATCATTCGCTCAAATCGCTTACCAACAATTAGCGCACCAAATCTCACTTTGTCGCTGGTGGCATTGTAGCCTTCCCCAAAACCGGACAACTCATCAATCACTAAACTGGCGATGTCATGAAGAAATCAACGTTTTCGGAAAAGCAGATCGTCAGGGCCCGTAAGGAGGTCGAGGGAGGGCGTAGAGTGGACGAAGCGCCCCACTCGCTCTGCCGTGCGCCCGTTCAAACACGCCTTCACGGTCAGTATTTTTGCGATCCGATAGATGTCCGTCCATTTAGACTGCTCGCGGCTGAGCAGCGGTTTAAGTTCCTCCTGAGGCATCCCGGCCTCCGTCAGCAGCATTACCCAGGTGGGGCGTAACGTATGGGCAGTGACCCATCTTTCGATCCCCGCCGCGGTATGCCACCTGGTCGACCAGCTACTAAATGCGGCGATCGGAATAAGACCGGAGATATCGGCTACAGAGCAAGGGGGCCATCTTTCATTAAGGACGGCTATCCAAAAAGTATGCGGTTACCGTTTTACATTAACTCGAACCCAGTTGTACTGGGTTTCTCGATCCCACCGGATGATCCGGGATGGTCTCCTTAGGGGGCAGAATACAAGATCTGGACGATACCCCGTTTTGCGGCAAGACGCTGTTCGTACGCGTTAAACTAGTTAGCTGCAGCGCACAGATAGATTTTAATCTTCGGCAGTTGACCCTCAGCTAGGATCTCCTGAATGCTAGCTTGGCTAAATCACGTGGTTTAGTCAAAATTTTATCTATCTTCTTGGAAAGCGGTAACAGGATTTCCTGAAGCTCCAGGGAAAAGCCATTGAGGGGTTCACCCTCCTCCCTGGTTTTACGATTCAGCCCCTTGCGAATTGCACCGGCCATGAGATAGCTGGCATGAATATTAATGTATTCGACATCGACCAACTGAAAACCGCCATCATTAAAGAAGGCCTCGTAGTAGCTGACTGGACGACCAAGACAGAGTTCATCGCCAGCGATCGGGTCATCAATGCGTTCGAAGATGAAAACGGATGATTTGGAAATCCGGGAAATCTCTTTGATGAGTGGGATCAGCATCTTTTCATCGGTATTGTGTTGCAATACCGTGGCGGTGAAAACGATGTCAACGGAACGATCCGCAAAGGGAAGCTTCGTCCCGTTAATCTTTGTCAGTTCTACGCTTGCCGGCAATATTGACTTTGCTAAGCGTACCATATCCGCAGAGATATCCACACCTGCCAAACTTGAAGGAGTGAAGTTATCGTGGATAAACTTCAGGTTCCCCCCTGGGCCATGGCCGATTTCTAGTACGGACTTTCCGTTGAAGTCTACCGTAGAGAGCATCTCCAGAAACCGTTCCCGCTTGTAGCGGTAGTAGGGCTCGTCGTCTCCGGCAATCACATTCTTACCAGAACGGCTACCGATTCGTTGCGCAACGGTAGACCAGTAGGGTTCAGGGTGATAGGGTTCCTTTTTCATACAAGCTGATTCGATTAGGATGCGTGAATGTAGCTAACCGCAGGCACACACGGTAAGGGTGAACGGTGTGGTTTCCTCTCAGTTCGCAGCACTATGCTAGAAGTTGGGCCCTGGAATTACCCGCTGAAAGTGCGGCCTGGCTTTGTCGGACGGGTCACGTCCGCAAAGCTGTTCTCCTGTTTTTCGCTAGGTCACACCTCTACAAAAAGTAAAAACTATACTGATTTTTTAAAGAAGTCATACGTGGGCATTTGCGCTCCATCCAGTGCTGAACAGTTTGTAAAGCAGTTGGCTGCGGTATGGCATTCCGTGTGACCGCAAGTCAGCGCCGAGATTCGGCCGCGTCGATGGGTTAACTGACGAGTTCGGTTACCGCTTCCTCTATTTCTACTGCGCTCAGTGAGCTGCTACCATTTTGGTCCTTGGGCTCCTACATTCGTAATAACCGCCCTATCGTTAGCAGAGGCGATAAGTTAGCACCTGTACGATAGCCGGTCGGCTGGAGAGTCGCTGTTGTCCGCCTGCCCGGCAATTTGCGTTTCCCAGTGGGTTGGCGTGGCCTCACTCGTTCAGGAAACTAACTTTTCGATGATCTTCCATGTACAAATGGGACCACGAGATCAACGGCATCGGCAGAGCCACCTGGTTACTGGAGCGGACGATATACCAGAACCGTGAAATTTGCTGTGGTATTCCTCGAGGTTCACCGAAGTGCTTTGCACCTGCGCTCCGTCGCCCAATTCATGCAGCTACAAAAGCCTGGTTTCCGGTGATTAAAGTTACCGTACTGTACACATCCCCTCGTTGCAATCGGGCGCTCTATTTTCGTCCGGCGCGGACAACCCTGCAGGGAAGCTTAGCCTAGCTAATCTATGGTGCACGCGCCACGAGTAAGAATGCCATTATGAAGAAAAGCGCCTACGGCACCCCCCTACTCCTCCATGATGGCTCAACGCAAGCCTTCGAAAAGGTCGATCCGCCCAGCGAGCTGTTTATTCAGCAGACCGTGTTCGAGTGCCCTGACCTGCTGCCGTTCAGTGACATCGATGAGTCGTTCAATCCGTGCCTGCCAATATGTACGGAGTTGCGCACGCCGGCGGGTTTCCTGGATATCCTGCTGGTGACGCCCGACGGGGAGTTGTGTATCGTTGAGGCCAAGCTGTGGCGAAATCCGCAGGCCAGGCGGGAGGTGATCGCACAGATTTTGGACTACGCCAAGGAACTGGCAGCGTGGACCTACGAAGACCTGCAACGGGAGGTAAGCCGGAAGCTGGATGCGAAGGGGAACGTGCTGTACGATATGCTGGCCGAGAAGTTCCCGGACAAGGTGCCTAGTGAGGCGGATTTCGTGGACGCCGTCAGCCGGAATTTACGCCGGGGCAAATTTCTGCTGCTGATCGTAGGGGATGGTATCAAGGAGGGAGCGCACCGCATCGTAGAATTCTTCACGAACGTCGGTCACCTGAATTTCACCTTTTCCATGGTAGAACTCAGCGTCTACCAACATGCCACGTTGGGTACGCTGATCCTGCCGAAGACCATCGTCAAAACGGTCGAGATTCAGCGCGTTCACATTACCATTCCCGACCAGCTGAACATCAGCTACCATGAGAACGGGGATAAGCCGGAACCGGTAGCGGAGAAAAGTAATTCCAGTACGTCAGCCCATCCTTTTTACCGAAAATTTTGGGGAGAGTTGATTGCGGAACTCACCTTCGACGATCCGGGGCAGCCCATGCCCAACTTAGCCAACGCGCAAAACCTATTTGTCTACCCGGAGCCCACCAAGTCAGCCTGGATCTCCGCCTACTTCTCAAAGAGCAGCAGCCGGGTTGGGGTATACATGCGTATCAAGAACGATCCGTACGGCACGGAGCTGTCGGATGCCCTACTGGAAGATCTGGAGCGAATACAAGAGGAGCTAGGCCCCGAAGTCAGGATAGATGAATGGCACGGCAATCTTGACGTAGGTGTGCGTATGCCGTGCGATGACGTCCTAGCGGAAAAGAATCGTGCTGCTATCAAAACTTTCTTTCTCACCTGGCTGAATAAATTTACCAACACCTTTCGGCCACGATTGCTACGGGTTGAATAGCGGGTCAGGCTGAAGACTTCCCCAAAGCTGGACGGTTGAACCTTAACCAGTTTGCGCCAATCGGCGTTGCCCAAACTCCTTGGGCGGTAATACTTCCTTGCCGGCGTGGGGGTAAAACCAGTTGAAATCCTGACGGAATCGTTCGACCACCCCGTTGACCTGCTGGTAGGACTCGAGTAGCCTTAGCCACGCCCGGTTCGCGGGCCACTTCGTTAACGCTACGCCCGCCCTCGACCTCCTTAAGGGCCCTGACGATCTGGCTTTCCGAAAACGTTGATTGCTTCATGACAACGCCAGTTTAGTGATTGATGAGTTGTCCAGGTTTTTGGGAAAGGCTACAATTTTCGATTGAACTACCTCACGACACATCGGATGTGTCCGCAGCCGGTATTCTTCCTTCCCATTCGTGAACGAAACCCCGACCTACCCCGACCGGAAGATCGTACCGCTACACATGCTCGGCATTAACCGGGGCGGTGGACGGATACGCCGTCGGATGGAGCAGGGGCCGGCTGGGGCCGAGTAGTTAAAGCCGTAGCTTGTGGGAGGCAATAGGAATTGCGTTTGGGAAGTATCCATCCCCGTTTCGCCGGGAATTCCCCTTTCTCCCGCGCTCCGTCGCCCCCCTGCCCTACCCCCTTTACCTCGATCCTCGTGGGAGTACGCTCCAAAGCAAAGCAACTCCCCGCCACCTCAGGTGTACCTGTTCGCAAGCTGGTGCGATGAAACTACGGAAGCGAATCATGGGTGTAGCGATCTTACTTTTTGCGGGCCTGGCCTTGGCGACGGTCCTCTTCCTGCGGCAGGAAAAACTGGGGGCCAGTCCGCGGGGCGAACGGCTGGAGCGGATCCGGCGGTCGCCGCACTACCGCGATGGCAAGTTTCGTAACCTGACGGAGACGCCGCTGCTCTCCGAGGGGCACGGCTGGCTGGATGTGCTTTACCGGAATTACGTGGCTACCATACCCCACCATCACCCTACCGATACGATCCCCTCCGTGAAAACGGACCTAAGGAATTTGCCCACCGACGCGGACGCCCTGGTCTGGTTCGGGCACTCCTCCTACTTCCTCCAGCTGGCGGGGCAGCGCATTTTGGTGGACCCGGTATTCAGCGGACAGGCATCCCCGCTCCCCGGAACGCTGAAGGCCTTTCCCGGTACGGACGTCTATAAGGTAGCCGATCTGCCCACCATCGACTACCTCTTTATCAGCCACGACCACTACGACCACCTGGACTACGAGACCATCGTCGCCCTACGGGATAAGGTCGGCACGGTGATCTGCGGACTCGGCGTAGGCAGTCACTTCGAGCGGTGGGGCTACGCGCCGGACCGGATCGTGGAAAAGGACTGGTACGAGGCCCTGAGTCTGGAGGGCGGGATCCAGGTATACGTCGAGCCGGCGCGCCACTTTTCGGGGCGGGGCCTCTCTTCCGCGAATACGCTCTGGGCCAGCTACGTCCTGCAAACGCCGACCTATACCGTCTACCTCGGCGGCGACAGCGGCTACGACCGCCACTACGCCGACATCGGCCGCAAGTACGGACCGATCGACCTCGCCATCCTCGACAACGGACAGTACGACGAAGCCTGGCGCGAGGTGCACAACCTCCCGGAAGACGTCCTGCTGGCCGCCCGGGATCTGCGGGCTACGAGCATCCTGCCGGTCCATTCCTCCAAATTCCCGCTCGCCGCCCACCCCTGGGACGAGCCCCTGCGCAAACTCACCGAGCTCAACGAGGCCTCCAACTTCCGACTGGTGACGCCCCTGATCGGGGAGCGGGTGGATTTGGGTCCCGATAGCGATGGTGGGCAGGCGTTCAGCCGGTGGTGGGAAAGGGTGCGGTAATCGGTCCGAAAGGCGTATCCCATGGAATAGCGAAATTGCCGGTTACGATCCACGTAATGAAGCTATCTAGCGGCGTGCTGGGGGCTGAATATGTAAAGAAAACGGAGACCATGAGTTATTGCAGCGCGATCGACAATATGCCGGAGCCCCGGAAAAGCCTCCATAAGGCATACCACGACCACCACTACGGCTTTCCGATCCACGACGATGACGAGCTTTTCGGACGCTTACTCCTGGAGATCAACCAGGCGGGGCTGAGCTGGGAAACGATGCTGAAAAAGGAGGACAACTTCCGCAAGGCCTACGACAACTTCTCGATCCGGAAAGTGGCCGCGTACACGGAGGCGGACCGTGCGCGCCTCCTGGCCGATGCGGGGATCATCCGCAACAAGCTCAAGGTGAACGCCGCCATCTTTAACGCGCAGGCTATCGCGGAACTGCAGCAGGACTACGGCTCCTTCCAGGCGTGGCTGGAGCACCACCATCCCATGACCCGGGAATCCTGGATGAAGCTGTTCAAAAAAACCTTCCAATTCACCGGGGGCGAGATCGTCAACGAGTTTTTGATGAGTACCGGCTTTCTGCCGGGGGCGCACGTCGAAGACTGTCCCGTGTACCAGCGGGTGCTACGGGCGAAGCCGGCGTGGATCCGGTAAGGAAGGCGCCATTCGGATCTGAAATCACTGATGAGTGCCGTGCCCCGCCGCCCGGGGAAGCGTAGAAGCGGGCCCGGCGAGCTGCCCGCAAATTCCCATTTGGATATAGGGCGTTGCGCGTAGCTTTACCCCAATTACGGGAAGTATATGAAGCACCTACCCCTTCACTGGAAGATCATCATCGGCATGGTACTGGGCGTAGGCTTCGGCTTCCTCGCCAGCGCGGTGGGCGCGACGGAATTCGTCGTAGACTGGATCAAGCCCTTCGGCATCATCTTCATAAATGCGCTGAAGCTGATCGCCATTCCGCTCATCGTGGCTTCCCTCATCAAGGGGATCAGCGACCTGCAGGACATCTCCCAGCTCTCGCGGATCGGCGGCCGTACGCTGGCGCTCTTCCTGATGACGACGGTAACGGCGGTGACCATCGGCCTGGGCATCGTCAACCTGGTGAACCCGGGTAAGGTGGTGCTGCCGGAAACGCGGGAGCAACTGCTGGCCGCCTACGCCACCGACGCTTCCCAGCGGATCGAGATCGCTACGGCCCAGTCCGAGCAGGGGCCGCTGCAGTTCTTCGTGGACATGGTCCCGGACAACATCGTCGGCGCGGCCTCCTTCAACGGCAATATGCTGCAGGTGATCGTTTTCGTCGTCTTTTTTGGCGTCGGCCTCATCCTGATCCCCCCGGATAAGGCGCGGCCGGTGAAGGCCTTCTTTGACGGCGTGAACGACGTCATCCTCAAACTGATCGACCTGCTGATGGCCACCGCCCCCTACGCCGTCTTCGCGCTGCTGGCGGCCCTGGTGGTCGAGGCACCGAGCGCGGACCTCTTCGCGGCCCTGCTGACGTATAGCGTTTGCGTGCTGCTGGGGCTGGCCGTCCTGATCCTGGTCTTTTATCCCCTGCTGGTGCGCCTATTCACGGGCGTCGGGTATGGCACCTTCTTCCGGGGCATCGCGCCGGCGCAATTGCTGGCCTTCAGCACCAGTTCCAGCGCGGCCACCCTACCCGCTACCCTCGACCGCACCACCAACCACCTGGGCGTGTCGGAGGAGATCGCCAGCTTCGTGCTGCCCATCGGCGCGACCGTCAATATGGACGGCACGAGCCTGCACCAGGCGGTCGCGGCCGTCTTCGTCGCCCAGGTCTTCGGGCTCGAGCTCGACCTGACGACCCAGCTCGGCATCGTCGTCACCGCCAGTCTGGCGTCGATCGGCGCGGCGGCCGTGCCCAGCGCGGGCATCATCACGCTGGTCATCGTCCTCGGGCAGGCGGGCATCCCCGTGGAGGGCATCGCCCTGATCTTCGCCGTCGACCGGCCGCTGGACATGTGCCGCACCATCGCCAACGTCACGGGGGATGCTACGGTGGCTATGGCGGTGGCTAAATCGGTGGGGAAGTTGGAGGTGGGGGCGGTTGGCACGAAGCCCTAATACTAGCGAACGAGCTAAGGATGGAAGCATACCTCCCATTAAAAGTGCGCTAGATCGCCTATCCCGGCTATACGATCGCGATACGGGCCGGCCTAATATAATCCTGAGCCAACGTCGGGCGACGCCAGCCTTGATTACAGTACCCGAACAGCGTTTAGGGCAACAACTGCCGGAAGACCACAAGACCTTGATGCAAATGTCGAACGAGCTGATCAGCGATGAGCGCGGTCCGGATCCATCCTTCTTACCCTGGAGCAGATTGACCGGTTGTATAATCCTTATCCTCGCTATATCGATGGGTACGAATACCCGGCTTTTGGATGATTTAAACTAGCTTCCGTTCTTTATATCAAAAGTCCCCCTATCCAGCAGGATGGCCGACTCGCGTTTTTATCCCCGGCCGTAAAACACGGGCGTGCGGATTCCAGCGATTCGCCCTTATAACGAGCTAATGAGCCTAGAAGAATTCCGTACCCGTTACCGGTCCTTACCAACCCCCCAATTAATGCGGATAACGCTGGATACAAAGGCGTACCAGGAGGTAGCCGTACAGGCAGCCCGGGAGGAATTAGCCAGGCGGGAATTGACCGAAGAAGAGGTGGCGGACACCACAGCTACCCTCGAACAGGAACGCGGGGAGCATACCACCAAGGCCCGTAAACGACACGATAAGCTTGCGCAAATCAAAGCAACTGCCGGCGCCTGGGCCGCCGCCGCCAGCCCCATCCAGATCGGGACGCCGGATGCGCGGCGTAAACATCGCATCCTTACGCTTCTCCTGGGCGTGGCCGCCGCCGTTCAGCTGTACGAGGCCGGGAACTACGCGGGGCTATGGTCTCCGGAGCTGTATCATTTGTTAGATGGCTTATCCCTATTCCTGGTATTGCTGTCGATCGGTCTCGCCGCCATTCCCGTGCTCTTCTGGCTGGGTAAACCGTGGGGTTGGATAGTAGCCGTTCTGTTCACCGGCATGAGCCTGGCCGTCGGACTGTCGACGCTCTACGAGTCGATGCTCCACCATTTAAACCTGTATTCGCTACTCCCCGACTTCGCAAAAACCGAATTTTTCCTGCTAACCGAACTATTCGCTCCGCCCCACCCCCTGCTTTCGCTTTCCGCCGTGCTCTACTACGCGGCCGTGTTGTGGCTGCTTACCCGTCCGGAAGTGGTAGCCGCTTTCCCAATCGATCGGCTGGCTTTGACCCGCACGTACATCGCAACCGGCGTGCTGGCGGCATTCGCGCTCATCTTTCAAACCCTGTAGGATTCCCGCCGGGTGCAACCCGCTGCTCTTTCTCCCATCGTCTCGCCCCTACTGTTTCGCGGATCACCGCCGGTACTTCCGGGGTAAGGGATCGTCCGCCGACTCCATCGTCCAGACCATAATCGCGATCATCCACCGGTCGGCTACCCGTACCAATTGATAGCTCGTGATCCCTCTTTCCTTGTGCCTGGCCCCCTCCGTCGCTTCGAAGGTTTAAAACACCTGGGCGATATTCCGGTATCCATCGACTACCCGGGAAATGTCCACTTCCTCGAACCCGTCCGCGTAGGAAGGGTCCTGGAGATAGTATAAAAATTCATTCAGGTCCGCGGTCTGGAGGGGGTTGCCGGTCGTATCCTGGGTATGCACCGTAAATCGGGCGGTCGGAAGGAAGAGCGCACGAATCGCGGCGGTGTCTTTCGCTTCGCCCGGCTTATTGGAGATCAATCGCAGCAGCTCGGTTACCGTACGGTCGATGGTTGGGCAGCACGGACTGATTTGAGCTGGCCGGTCCTGTGCCTGGGTCAAACTCATGGTCCATAGCAGAACCACCGGCAGGCTAAGCTTTCGCATAAGTAGGGTATTTGCCCAATGAGCGAATCCCCGGGTAAGCGGTTGGTATATCTATAATGAGCTAATTATATATCGAAGATCATTCCCGTTCGTGTAGCGGCGGAACATACCTCTTTGCATATGAAGTAGCCCGGCGTTTCCGAGGTATTGGATTCGGGCGCCGGAGCGCGGGAAATTTGCCGGTTCCCGTTGCACCCGCGCTCCGGCGCCCCCAATTCCCCGCCCGCAGCCGCGGCTACGCCATTCTGCCGCGGGAAAAAGTATCTATCTTCCCAGTATCATGCAACGACACCTTCCGACCCTGCTCCTGTGGATCGCGTTCGGCTGCCTCGCCTTCGGCCAGCGCCCGGTCCGCTCCGACATTCCCCTCGACTCCATCCGCCTGAGCGACCCGGCCATCCTCGCCGACTCGGCCACCATGACCTACTACCTGACCGGCACCGGCGGCTGGATGTGGAAAAGCAAGGACCTGGTCAGCTGGGAAGGCCCGCACAAGATCGTCGCCACCGACCCCGACTCCTGGATGGGCCCCGACCCGATGATCTGGGCCGCGGAACTCCACCAATACAAAGGCAAGTACTACGACTTCGCCACCTTCACCAACCGCGCCGTCATCATCGATACCGTGGCCGGCAACGCGATCGAGCGGCGGGCCAGCCACGTGCTCGTAAGCGATACCCCCGACGGCCCGTACGTCCCCATGGCCGACAGCACCTACCTGCCCGCCGACATGCCCACCCTGGACGGCACCTTCTGGGTGGACACCGACGGCACGCCCTACATGGTCTTCTGCCACGAGTGGCTGCAGAACCAGAACGGCACGATGGAAATGATCGAGCTGAAGCCCGACCTGAGCGGCACCACCGGAGAGTCTACCCTCCTGTTCCGCGCCAGCGATTCCCCCTGGAGCCGGCAGGAACGCGACGACGGTTCGGTGGGCCCCAGCGTGGTCACCGACGGCCCCTGGCTCTTTCGCACCGGCAGCGGCCGGCTGGGCATGATGTGGACAAGCTGGGTACACGACATTTACGTGCAGGGCGTAGCCTACTCCGAAAGCGGCGACCTTAAAGGACCGTGGACACAGGAGCCCGAGCCCATCACCCCGGATAACTTCGGCCACGGGATGCTCTTCACCTCCTTCGAAGGGAAGGATCTTATGTCCGTACACAGCCACCGCTCCGTGAACGGCCGCTACATCCGGGTGCCCAAGCTGTTCGAGGTGGATCTTTCGGGGGATAAGCTGGAGGTTGTGGGGCGGTATTACCCCGAAAAGGAATGAGCCCCTTCAGCACCCGATTCCGGTATCCACCCAATAAACTAAACCCCATGCGCATCCAAAGACTCTTCCTCCTCCTGTTCGTAGTAGCCCTGGCCGGCCAACAGGCCGCGGCCCAATTCCACAACATCAAGAACGACACCTTCTGGGATACCGAAAACGGCGACCCGCTGTACAGCCAGGGCGGCGGGATCTTTACGTTCCCGGACCCGGAAACGGGGGAAGAAAAATACTACTGGTACGGCGTGCACTACAAGCAGGCGGAAATGTACCGGGACGATCCCTCCGTTACCCAGCCGCGGAACAACTTCGAGGGGGTGAACTGCTACTCCTCCACCGACCTCGTCAGCTGGACCTTCGAGGCCGACGTACTCACCCCCGACGAAGTATTCGGGGATTCCGAGCGGCGGTGGGGCTGGCTGGGCCGCATGGGCGTGGCCTACGTCGAGGAGGCCGACCAGTACGTGCTGATCATCCAGCACAACGCCGAGGTTATGTTTGCCGTCGCGGATTCGCCCCTCGGACCGTTCAAGGTGAGCCACCACAAGAACATGGAATCCTGGATCGGCACCTCCAATACCGGCGACCAGACCGTCTTCACCGACGAAGATACCGGCAAATCCTACCTGGTGTACAGCTACGGGCAGGGACGCCACAAGATCTACCTCTCCGAGATCGGCCTGCAGAACGATACGCTGACCCTGCTGGACTATAAGCAGGTCTTCGGCGGCGCGGGCCGCGAGGGGAACTGTATGTTCAAGTACCAGGATAAATACTACCTGGCGGCTTCGCAGCTGTACGGTTGGGATGGCTCCCTCCCCTACTACCTCGTCGCGGACGACGTGATGGGTCCCTACCTGCCGGAGAATGACATGCAGGTCTTCGCGGGTGCGGAGGCTGATTACGCTCACATCTCCCAGACCGGCTTCTTCGTTACCGTGCGGGGAACCAAGGATACCACGGTCATCTACTGCGGCGACCGCTGGGCCGACTTCGCGGGTAACGGCCTGGGCTACAACCAGTGGGTGCCGCTCTCCTTCGACGGCGACCAACCCTACTTCAACTCCCTCAACTCCTGGGATCTGAACGCCGAAACCGGCGAATGGCGGGTTGCCGAAGACAACAACTGGGCCATCAACGCCAGCTTCGAAGCGGACCGCAAGGAAATGCCCAGTCAGGTCAAACCCGTACAGACCTTCCTGCGGGGATGGGAAACGGAAGTCGTGGAGGGTACCCCCATTTCGCTCGACACCCTGGGGCCCAAGCTCAACCACGCCAACACGGAAGCCGAACGCAAGCACGTCATCGGCGAACGCAGCCTGAACATGAGCGACACGGTGGCCTTCGTCCGCCACGTCCACCAGACCATCACCTCCTCCCCCTACGTGACCTTCCCCAACGACCGCTACGTCCTTACCGCCAAGGTCAAGAACAGCGACGGCTTCGACACCCTGGAGATGTACGCCGAATCGGGCGGGGAGCGCTTCACCACCACCATAACGGAAGCCAACGAAGAGTGGACGACAGTCCGCGTGGACGGTATCCAGGTGGCCGGCAATGAAGTCGAGATCGGCTTCCTGGCGGACGGGGAAGCGGGGGCGTTTTGCCTGGTGGATGACGTGTCGTTGGTGCAGCGGAAGTAACGCGGCGAAGGGGAAGGCTTGGTACCTGGAAACATCGCTCCACCATCCGGTGATCCGGGGTCGAGGCCTTGCAGGCCGAGTTTTGGCGGGTTGCCTACCGGTACAAGAGCATGGCATACGGTACGCGATGCGGTCGGCACTACAATTAAAAGCTACCAAACGCCAGGCCAGCATTATCCCCGGGCTTCTGTACATTCGGTGACCGCATAAAGTCCCACTCCTCCCCCCAGATGACCCTCCACATCGACATCTCCAAAAACATTCACCAGCAGTTTAAGGACCGCATCGGAGGAAAGGACTTCCCTAACGGTTTCACCATTCATCCCAGCATCGGGACCAACGAGGCGGCGGCCGTTCAGGTCCGCTTTCCCGGCAATCTGGAATTGTATCACTTCGGCACGACGCAATTCCGGATCCCGCTGGAAATGGATACCACCAATCCGCCGGACTCCCCCTGGTTATTCATTCATATTAACCTGTCGCGCTTCGGCCAGGAAAAACGGATCGGCGGCGACACCATCTTCTTCCAGCGGAGCCTACCGATCGGTATTCTCTTCTGCGGTCCGGGATTGGAAATGCACACCGTACTCCCCGCGGGGACGGAATCGGAGGTGCTGTCCATCCGCTTCTACCGGTACTTCGTAGCCACCTTCCTGCCAGGCATTGAGGCCTCGGTGGACCTCGACCGCCCCATCGCCTACGAGGACCTGGACGACGAGCTCGGGGAGTCCCTGACGCAGGTGCTGGCGAGCCTGGACAATAAGCTGAGCTGCCACGCCCATCTGCTCACCTTTCTGAACGAACTGTTCGGCAAGCTCTCCCGCCACCAGAAACCGGGTAGCGTGGACAGCCTCCACCCCGACGACCTCCGGCAAATCATGCGGATCGCTACCAACCTGCGCGATCCCCTCGAACCGAAGGTGCCCGCCCTCCCGGATTTGGCCCAACGGGCCGGCATGGGCGTCACGAAATTCAAGGACTCCTTCAAGCTGGTATTCGGTCAGGCCCCACTGCAGTACCGCAACCGGATCCGGATGGCATACGCCCGGGAGGAATTGCTACACAAGCGAAAGACCGCCTCCGAACTTAGCTACGAGTTAGGGTATTCCCACCCCTCCAATTTCACGGCTGCCTTTAAGCGGCACTTCGGGAAATTGCCGTCTGCCGTGTGAATCCCGGCTTTTCGCACTAGTGATTCGGCCGGCAGCAATACGACCCGCCCGCGGTGACCGCCCATCTTTGGACCATCACCAAAAAGCACCGACCGTGACTTCTCGCATACTGCCCCTGCTTCCTTTCCTGACCCTGTCGGCCGTCGTCCTCGGCGCGGACGACCCCGTCGACCGGACGGCAATCAATAAAGAGATTGCCCGCCAATTTTACGAGGACCTCTGGTTCCAGGACCGTACCGATAAGTATCACCAATACGTCGCCGACGAATACATCGTCCACGATATCGGCGACCGGAAAGGGGTGGTCGAACCGGCCGCGGAACAGCAACGCATCGCCGACTTCTTTTGGAAGAACGGAACCATGCGGGGCAACATCGACTACCAGGTCGCGGAAGGTGATCTGGTGGTAACCCGCTGGACCGCCGATTACAAACCCGAAACCCTCATCGGCCGGGTATTGCTCGGCGCCGGTTCGATCCCGATCATCAACGTCTTCCGCTTCGAGGACGGCAAGATCGTCGAGATCTGGAACCACCGCCACGACATCGATACGAATCAGCGGCTGAAGTTCGTGCTACAGGGCCTGCTGATCGGTTTACTGATCGCTTTGATTCCCGCCTTTTTCGCCTTTAGGTTTAAGCGGCGAATCCGGGCCCTGCGGGAGGAAGGGTACCCCTCGCGGTAACGCCGGAGTCTTCCTTTATCTTCAAAGCAAGACGGAAGACCGGCGATCGTCGACGGAAAGCTGGCTGGCCATGCCTATGGTACGACACGGGCGACGAAGCGGCCATGCTATACCTTCCGGAACGGCGGGGACTGATGCTGATCCCGGACTTTGGAATATTAAAAACAAACTTCGCCTTACCCGCCTACCGGATTGGCAGTCGCGCCCGCTATCCCGGTGGGCGGATAGCCACGTTGGCTTTAACCTATTGATAGGGAAAGGCTGCAATTTTCCGCTTTACCTTGACCATTCGTAATCAAGCTGGGAAGTGGATTCCCGCGAGCACCGTACCCTACAACCCGACGATGAACACCCTCTGCCGCTGTTTACTGCTCCTTCCCATCTGCCTGCTCGGCTGCCGGGAAGCGGATCCCAATCCCCTGGCCTTCATTGTGACCGAGGAAGACTTCGGATACGCCGAATCTGCCCAATACGACCTCGTCGGCCCGGAGGTGACGATAGAACACCTGGTCGGCGTAGCGGAAACCATCCTCTTTTCCACTGACCGAGGGGATATCCTGGCCTTCAATACCCGGGTAGCCGAATTTTACGCCCTAATGGACAACGTAGCTACCTCGGAAATCGAGGTCGACGGCCACCGAGTCTATTTCTGTACGGACCAAGGCATGTACCGCCTCGATCTCGATAAATCGTTGGAACTCGAGCGCATCGCGACCACCTGCGAACACATCGAGGTCGTGAACGATGCCATCTACTTTACGACCTTCGAGGCCGACAGTATTCAAGATTGGCCAAACCAGGTATTCACTCTCGTGGACGGGCAAGTCCAGCGGTTATCGGACCTCTTCCCCGATATGCTAGGCAAACTAGCGGTGCTCCCATCCGGTGAGATCATGGCGCTATCAATGTGTTGCTCGGGTTCGATCTATCGCTTGGACCCTGAAGGCAACCTGATCGAGTCCTTTGATGAGGACGCCTATCATTTCTCCGGCCTCCAGGACTGGAGAAACACTTGGTTTACCCTATCGGAAAACGAATTTATTCTGGTTGGCAAGGCTAACGTCGGGTATCCCGATATAGCAAGTTGGTCCGTCGATTCCGCTCAGTGGACCGACCTGCTGGTCCCGGAAACGATGGAACAAGAAACCGCGCCGGGCGATGCTAAATTAAATTACCTCCGAACCGCCTCCTTCACCGATGTGCTGGCGCTAAACGGGCAACTCTATATCACCACCAGCAATAAGGGATGCCTGGGGCTATTCACGTTTGACCTCGCGGGCGGCGGCCCCTTCACCTACGATGATTTTACCGTCATCCAGGATACGCGGATCGGGGAAGATCAGTGCCTGCAGGGGATATATCACGACGATGAGCTGGACGAATTATACATCTATACCCAGCGTAGCGTAGTGAAATTTCAGTAGTGAGGCCCGACGTTCAAATTACCTCCATTACTACCCACCGCCCATCGGCCCCATACTACCTGGCAGGACGGGACCGGCGGATACCGGACCAGTTCGATAGTACGCACGGGGAATACAGCTCGCCGGAATATCCCGGGAGGTAAGTTGAATAATGGCGCCGGAGCGGAACCGCCCGGAGCACCCGCGGTCCGATCGGATGCGATAACCGTAATCCTTCGCTACGCCAGGGGGGGCAATAGGGCTGCTCACCGACTGGCCCCGCGTAATTTCACTCCCGCCCGCCGACATTGCCCCACCCGATTGGATCGCATACCCGCCGAGCAGTACATTTAACGAAGGCGCGCCTTCGGTCGAGGCCGATTCTCCGCGCTGGATATATTACCCGCCCCGCAACAAAACCACTCCCCCGTATGAAATTCGCCTTTGCCGCACCGGCCCTCGTACTCCTGGCCGGCTGGTTGTTCACGAACCGCCCCGCGCCCCCGGAAACCCCGCCGATCAACATCATGGCGTACTACGTGCCGGCGGAAAACTATATGCCGGAAGACCTGCCCCTGGACCAGCTCACCCACATCATTTTCTCCTTTGCCAACGTGGTCGACGGCGAGTTCCGGTTCCGGGAGCCCGAACGGTCCGGCCCCATCCTGGAACGGCTGGTGGCCCGGCGCCAAGAATTTCCCAACCTCAAAGTGATGGTCGCCTGCGGGGGCTGGACGGCCGACGGCTTTTCCGATATGGCCCTCACCGACAGCACCCGCACCCGCTTCGCCGAAAGCGCGGCCGCTTTCATGGAACGCTACGACTTGGACGGACTGGATATGGACTGGGAATACCCCGGCATCGGAGAGGCCGGCATCAAGTACCGGAAAGCCGACACCCGCAACTTCACCCGCACCATGAAAAGCCTGCGCGAGCACCTCGACGCCCTGGACCGCGACCAGACCCTCACCTTCGCCGCGGCCGGTTGGGAACGCTACTACGACTTCATCGAAGTCGAAAAAGTGATGCAGTACGCCGACTACATGAACGTGATGACCTACGATCAGGTCACCTACGTTTCCCCCTACACCGGCCACCACACCAACCAGGGAAAGATCGAGTGGGCCGATATCCGCGACACCCCCTTCGGCCGCTACCACCTGCAACGCAACATCAAAGAGGAGCAATCCGAAGGCGACTGGCACCCCCGCTCGGTCGAATACATCGTCGACTACTGCATCGCGCGCGGGGTCGATCCGCGGCAGATCGTCACCGGCGCGGCCTTCTACGGTCGCTCGTGGAAGGGCGTCGGACCAGAGAACAACGGCCTCTACCAGCCGGTCGGCGGTCCCCACATCGGCTGGTCCGCCTACCGCGACATCCGCGCGCAGTATGAGGAAAAGAACGGCTACGAACGCTTCTGGGATTCGACGGCCCAAGCCCCCTTCCTCTACAGCCGCACCGACAGCATCTTCTTCACCTACGACGATACCACCTCCGTACGGCTGAAGGCGGAATATGCGATGGAGAAAAACCTCGGCGGCATCATGTTCTGGGAGCTGGGGAACGATACTAAGGAGCGGGGGAGCTTGTTGGATGCTATTTATGAGGCGGTGATGGACTGAAAATATGATCGAGCGCCCTCTGGGCCGAGATGCCACGCACACTATCTCACCCTGGAAGGGTTCGACCTTGGAGCGTTACACCGATGCACGATATTCCCAGGTCGAGCGCCCTCTGGGCCGAGAAGCTACGCACACTATCTCACCCTGGAAGGGTTCGACCTTGGAGCGTTCCGGCGATGCTCGACATTCCGAGGTCGAGCGGCCTCCGGGCCGAGATACCACGCACATCCTCTCACCCTGGAAGGGTTTGCCCCGGGAGAGATGCGGCATCGCTACGGCCATTCAACGTCGAGTATCCTTTGAATGAAGGTGCCTTGTCGGCTCGCCCAGCAACACCGGTGGAATTTTTGCGCCGGGGCGCGGGAGAATTGTCGGTGACTGGATTTCTGGTGCTTAGCTACTTCGATCCTTTTCCGATGGCGATCCCTATGAACCCGACTACACGACTGAATTAATTGCATCGGAAGCGCCGTGGAATAAGCCGGGGGACGAGTGCTCACCTCGGCCCCACAAGGGACTCAACCAACACGTGACGATCGGCAACGAGCGCTTCCTATTGCAGGAAGTGGAGGTAGTTCGACCGATAGTAAGGTCGTGGTAAACTACCGGCACCCGCGTCGAGCACCACCGGTATGGTGGAAGCCGACTGTATCCAGCACTTAACTTACCAAAACCCGGCCTGCCCGAAGTAAAAAAGCGGCCAGCCATACCCATCCCCAAAGGTTAACGTGGCAAAATGGTCGAGCATGGCGGAGAAAAATGCCGGGGCGGGGTACTTTGAGGCAGTGCCCGATGGCTGAAACGGCTAAGCAAAAGGATGAGCGAGAAATGTAAAACCCATAGACCGACTCGGCTTCGTTCAACTGACCGTTGCACCCACTATCTCGGGGCGGTGGATACTGGACTTAATGTTCTGCGCTAAAATCATATCTTACACCAAAATAGAATGTATGAACAATTATTTCAACAGATTTACAATTAATGGGTTGTTTGGGGATCGAATAATCGATATTGATCTTAAGTCAAAATCAAAGATTTTGATAGGAGAGAATGGTATGGGTAAAACCACCATACTTAATATAATTTATTTTACTATATCAAAGAAGTTCCACAGGCTTAAAAAACTAAATTTCCAAAGTTTAGACATTGTTTTTTTTGACGGGAGCGAATACCATATAGATCAAGATGATTTGAGATATACTGACACTGACGAGTCATATGAAGTGCCCAATCACGTAGTATCTGAAATTGCCAGTCTTTTATCACCTTACGATCTTGATAAAATTTCTCAACTCCTTGAAAATGAGGGGCCCTTAAGCCGAATTATTATGTCTGCTCCCGTTAGGCGTGTAAGGGAAAAGTTGCCTTACAGTGGCAGAATGGTTTATACAGCTCTTAAATCTATTTGTGGCACTGATTTAGACAATAAGAACATACAGGATTTGAGCAAAAAAATAGATAGCATATTTAGTAACGTAACTATTTTATATTTCCCAACATTTAGAAGAATTGAGGAAGATTTACTCAATCTCGGATTTGATGAAAATAAAGTTCGAATAGCGGAAAGAGACTCGAGGCTTGTTCAGTTTGGCATGAGAGACGTAGTGGGCCGATTTGAAAGTATTCAAAAAGAAATCAATATATTATCAAGCAGAGGCCTATCTCAAATATCAAGCGAAATACTAAGCCAGTTAGTTCGAGGAATACCAAGTATTGATGAGGGTGCGTATTCAAGAATAAGTCCAGATGATATTGAAATAATCTTGGCAAGAGTAGGTGACGCTATTTCTCAGCAAGACAAAGATAAAATATTGCAAGTAGTGACCGAAAAGAAATCGTATGGGGAGGACGATAAATACCTTATATATTTCTTGGATAAGCTAGTGCAAATCTACGACAAGCAAAGGTTTATAGATACATCTATCGAAAAGTTTGTAAAAGTATGCAATCAATATTTGAAAGAAAGTAACAAAGGCATAGTCTACGAGGCTAGTGAAGTTGAGTTTTATCTTGTAAATCTAAAAACAGAATATAGAGTAAAACTAAATGACCTATTAGACAAACTCTCTTCAGGGGAAAAACAAATTGTCTCATTATTCTCTAGAATTTATTTGTCGACAAGACAAAAGTTCATTGTCCTATTTGATGAACCGGAACTGTCATTATCAATATTCTGGCAGCAAAAATTACTTCCTGATATTATTGACTCCGGAAATTGTGAATTATTAATATCTGTAACTCATTCTCCCTTTATTTTTGATAATGAACTTGCATCTAGTTCAATAGGATTAGAAGCATACACTACATACATTGGAGAATGAAAGTTGCTACACTAACTGCCGCAAAAGATTCCTCTGTCAGTGTTGTTCTGCATAAATTCTACCTACTGGCTCGAAAAGGCACGAATGTTTTATTCTGTTTTTATGAAGGAAAAGATGCGCCATATTATAATAGCAGAGCAGAAACATATTATGATGGCAGCTACACTCATTTCAATTGCAAGGGTAAAGGTAATGTTCTGCAAGCTAGGACTATACTGAAAGCAAAACCTGAATATGCAAATTATAAATTAGCATTTTTTGTTGACCAGGATTTTGACGAAGAATTAGTTACAATTCCCCTTGATCTATACGTTACAACGGGGTACTCTATTGAAAACTACTACTGTAATCGGAATACGTTTAGAAGAGTACTTACCTCGGAATTTAATGTAAACGAAGCAGATCTAGAATATGAAACTATTTTGACGCTTTTTGATGACAGACTCCAGAAATTTAATGAGTGTGTTTTGTTAATCAATAGTTGGTATCGATTTTTGAGACAAGAAGCACAAGATAAGGATGTACCGATAAATTTTTCTTTAGATGACCAACTCCCAAAAGGATTTGTAAGAATTACACTTGATGAAGTGGAATGCGATTATGATTTAAATACTCTTAACATTGAATTTAAGCCAATTTGTAATCCTACTAAAGAAGAAATCAATGAATCTGAAACCTATCTTCAGAAAAATGACCTATGTTTAGTTCTAAGAGGTAAATATCAGGCACAATTTTTATTCACATTTTTGAATCTGTTACTGACTGATGCAAATGACAGGAATCAAAGACGATTTGTGAAGCAAAAGGTCAAATTAACTGTGTCCAGGACACAGATTATCTCTCAGCTTTCCCAATATGCAGATACACCTGAGTCTCTCAAAGCGTTTATTAGAGAATTTAATTGAAAAAGCGCAGAATATAGCACTAGCGTAAAGCCAGCAGGTGAGTGGATCGGTGTCGATAGTGTTTTATTCACGAAAAAGAAATACTGTCTTACCCGGTAACTCGTCGGTAAAGCCAGCCTGCGTCAGCGCACCTGTTAGCGGTCACTAAACTCGAACAAACAACGTACACATCAGTCTTGACTAAGGAAAATATACGATGAGTTATAAAGAGAAATTGAATGCTTCTCAAGCATCAGCCCATAACCAAAACATAGCAACTAAAATTTTGAGAGATCTTTCGACATTAAGATCGACAATAGATGAAAACACTTCTAATGCTCGAAGATGGATATGGGAACTTGTACAAAATGCTAAGGACGTTTCTCAAGCCGAGGGTGTTAAAATTAGAGTTGCAAAATCAAGTTCAAATGAATTTATATTCAGCCATAATGGCAAGCCATTTAAAGCAGACAACATAAGGTTTTTGATTGAGCAGATATCTACTAAAGACCAAGAAAAGGAAGATGAAACCGGAAAAAGAAAGACTACAGGCAAGTTTGGGACTGGATTTTTGACAACTCATTTATTATCAGAAAGAGTTACAGTTCATGGAGTACTTAAAGACAAAACTCTACCATACAAAAGATTTGAAGTTATGCTAGACAGAAGCGGCTACTCGAATAGAGAAATTATCGAATCAGTTGAAAAGTCTAGGGCGGTACTGAACGAAGTTGATCACCTACCAAACTTCGAGGCTTATGACGCATCAAAGTATAACACGCAGTTTATTTATCCTCTTTTAGATGATGTTGCAGAAAGAGTTTATTCTGAGGGGCTGAATGATTTAAAGTCAAACATTGGTTATACCCTTGCCCTTAATGACGAGATCAAAGAAGTTGCTTTTGGTTCAAAAGGAAGAATATACAAGTTAGAAAAAACAACCCCACTTAGTGATATAGGCCAAGTAATTACTGTAAAGAAGGAATATTATGAGGGGGATGCTAAAGAGTTGCATTATGCTATTTTAAGTGAAAATTTTACTTCGATCATCATTCCTATAGAAGTTGAGAAGGGTAGCATCAGAATATTACCAATAGAAGATAATGTACCTTCACTCTTTTGCCAGTTTCCATTATTAGGATCAGACAGCTTTCGCTTTCCAGCTGTAATTAACAATCCAAACTTCAATCCTACGGAGCCCCGAGATGGTATACACCTTACAACTCCGGCAAGAGTTAACCCATCGAGCGAACAGAATAAAGAATATATATCTGAAGCGATCGGGTTGTTTCAAAAGCTGGTGCGGCTAGCGATAAACGATGAATGGAAGAATTTACATTTATTAGCCAAAGTTGAAACTAGCAACGAATACCAAAATTGGCTAAACCAAAACTATTATGAGTCGAAGGTAGTGGGGGAAGTGAGACGCATAATAATGAGAAAAAGTATTTTAACTTCTTCAGTTGGGCATTTAATTCCGCTATTTGATAAAAAGGATCTTCCTTACGCCTTAATACCAACAATTCCGAATTACAAAATACGTGATGAAGCCTGGAATATTGGAATATCACTTTTCGGTGATCGTCTACCTAAATTAGACCACGTACCGTTTTGGTCTAAATATGCATGGGATATCTGCGGGAAGTTTAACCTTGCTACGCTCTGTAATTTTATAGAGAAATCTCAACGAATTGAAGAACTCCAAGGTGCGCTAGGTCATAAAGATGCGATCTCTTGGCTAAATTTGTTTTATAAACTTTTGGAGAAAGACGAATATAATTATGATAAACTAATTAATAAATACCAACTGTTCCCAAATCAGAATGGGTATTTTATCAAAATGCAAGAAATCCAGTTGGAAGATGATACCATAAATGAGCTCTTTAAAGATATTTTGCGTGAACTTGGCTCAGATGTTCGAAAAAACTTAATTAACAATGCTATTGAATTTAATTTTGAAGAAGTGAATTCAATCAATGAGCCAAAAGTTACACGAATGATAAACGTTTTAGCTTTGGAAAAAGCTAATGATAGGGAGCAGTCTAAAAATTATAGAACGGCTTTTAACCTTATTCTTAAATTTTTCAGAGATGATGAAAAGGAGGCTAGAGTTAAATTTCCATCATTGCATCAAATTAAGTATCTCCTCTATGATGAAGAAGAAATGATAGAAAACGTAGAAAAAATTGAAAAATTGAATGATCTACTTCAAGAATTCGACTTAGCCGATATATCCGAAATCAAGTCTATACTTTCTAAAATGGCTGTGCAGAAAACTAATACTGAAAAATTACTTCCTATCACCTCAGAGATATTGTCAAGTCTGGGAGTTACTAACATTGAGGAATGGAGAGAGGCGATGCAGGATCAAAATTTGGCAGACATGTTTGACCACTCTTCAGTCCCTACGGCAGACATGTTTGTAAAAGCTGCAACCTACATTGAGCGAGCTAAAACTGCTATTTTTGAGCATTTGAAAGAGTTACAAGACTACGATTTGTCAGAAGCGGATTTTACCGCTGATACAATTCTTGGAGGAGTTAAAAAGAATTCTAGCGCAATAGATATAGTTTGTCGTCCTGCCTATAAGGACGAAGTCATTGTGTATTATCAAGCGGAAAGGGATGTTCTCGACTATCAAGACAGTGAATTGTGGGTTGATACCAATAAAGAAGTTAAAAGAATTTCTCTTGGGCACATTTTGAAGTCGGCTCAAATTCATAAATTTCCCATTTAATATAATGGCAGTCATGGAACAAATAGGAACCCCAGAAGGTCACAAATTAGAGTATAAAGCAGTCCTACCGCCCCCCAAGGCACTAGCAAAATTAATAGCATCTTTCGCTAATGCTGACGGTGGCCAAATAATTTTAGGCGTTACAAAAAAGAATGGTAAGCCCGAGAGTGTTGGAATAAGCCGGGAATTTAAAGTATCAACCATATTGTCCAGGGCAGTAGGCTTTTTAACTCCTCCGCCTACACTCAAAAAAAGATACATCAAAACTGATGGTAAGAATATAATAGTGATAGGTGTAGAAAAGTCGAATAATGTCATTTCTACCGTTGAAGGTGAAATCTACACACGAAATGGCAAAGAAATTTACTTAAAATCGAGTAGCAAAAGCGAGTCACCAAAATCGCCTTTGTTAAAACCATTAATGCAAAATTTGAGCATAAAGAATATTGGAGGAACCCAAGCGCTAGCCGAGTTTAACAATCACTTACGGTCTGTTATTGATATAATAGATAGCGTGTTTGAAACATATTTTATTTCCGATGTGGAGGTTCCTGCTCACAGTCAAAATGGTAAAGTTTTGACGCGACTTGTTTTTTCAAGCATAGCTGATAACTTTGAAGTATACATGTCAAATATTTTATATGAAATATACTTATCCAAGCCGGAAACCTTAAAATCGGAGGAAAACGTCACCGTAAGAGAAATTCTTTCTTGCCAGGACCTACAAGAATTTGTAGAATATTGGGCGAGAAAAAAAATAGGCAAACTTCAAAAAGGTAGTGTTAAGGGCTTTATAGAAGAGAACAAACAAATAAAACATTTAAAAGTACTTACCAATAGTGACGTAAATGAATTGGAAATGATTCTTCAAATTAGGCACGTGTTTATTCACTCCAATGGGGTAGTTGATGAAAAATTTGTAAGATACTTTAGTTCGTATTCAATCAATGATGTATTCGAGCTCAGCTTAAAAGAAATGTTTGCATACATAAGCAAACTGGTAAATAACGTAAATAAAATAGATTTAGCAAGCAAATTAAAATTCGACCTTGGTGAAGTGTAAATGCTGCTAGCAGCGGAACAACTTCATTAAGTCAAAAGATTTTGGACTACTCAAGACACCGCCTCCCAATCGAGGCCTGAGGCAGTTTTCTAGCCCTATATTTCACTCCCCGTATTCAAAGCATAGAGTACACCCTCACTACCCCCCAAACCCCAAATCCCCCAACCGCCCAGCATCCGACTCCGGTACCGTCACGAAAATAGTTCGCCCAGTGCCGCAGACGCAAGCCAGACAAACGATCTGTACAGACGGATCCACTTCATACCGCACGCCCAACACCCGCACCCCCCGCCGCGTCAAATACGCCTTTAATGCCCGATCCGGTCCGGTAAAGGGATAGGGTTCTTCCGCATACCAGGGGTCGGCACACTGGGTCTCCATCCGCTGGAGTTCGACGGTGTCGGCAGCTTTCTCGCAGGCTGGGAAGAGCAGGGTGAGGATTGCAAGGAGTAGGCAGGTGGTGGTTCGCATAGGGGGAATTTGGTTGGGAGTCACGGCCGGTGTGGCGTACGGGTATGACGTTGCCCTCGGGTAGACGGAAGACAAAACGGAAACGTTGGTTCCTTGCTCCCGCGCCCCGGCGCCCAAAACATTTTGCCGCCCCTACTAACCTGACCGTCCGTTCCGCCGTTGTGCAGAGGAATTGAAGCATCCTGCATGAATCGGACCCTCATTGGCGTCGTCTGGCTAAGCGTATACCTTTTCGTCGTGCTGGCACCCATCGGGCTGATGCTGGTGCCGCCGGTCCCGACGGGGCGCTCGTTCCTGGTGGAGCTGTCCGTGGCACTGG
Organism: Neolewinella xylanilytica; assembly: GCF_002934605.1. Classification (GTDB taxonomy): domain Bacteria; phylum Bacteroidota; class Bacteroidia; order Chitinophagales; family Saprospiraceae; genus Neolewinella; species Neolewinella xylanilytica. The sequence continues at coordinate 1,026,493 of NZ_PTJC01000005.1, read as the reverse complement.
GCTTCGTCGGACTGACGCAGATCGGCATCCAGTTTGTCCTGATCGGTCGCTTTAAGCCGCTGACCTACCCCTACGGCATCGACGTGGTACTGAAGTACCACCGGCAGATCGCGATCGTCGCCATGCTGCTGGTGCTGATCCACCCCGTCCTCTTGCTCATCGAGCACCCGGCGCGCATCGTGCTCTTCAATCCCTTCGGGGGCACCTACGCCAGTAAGTTCGGCATCCTGGCGGTGCTGCTGCTGATCGCCCTGGCGGTGACCTCCGTTTGGCGGGAACGGTTGAAGATCCGCTACGAGCACTGGCGCTTCGTTCACACGGGTCTGGGCATTCTGGTACTCGTCTTCGCCCAGGCCCACGTGTCCCTCGCCGGGCTGTACATCAATACGCTCTGGAAGCAGATCCTGTGGCTGGTCTCGAGCGTGGGGCTGGTGTCGCTGATCGCCTACCTCCGGCTGATCAAACCCTGGTTGCAGCAGCGCCGGCCGTGGCGGATCGTCGGGGTCCGGCCGGAGGGCGGCGGTACCGTCAATATTGACATCGAGGCAGTGGGGCACGACGGCTTCCGCTTCCACCCCGGGCAGTTCGCCTGGATCAAGGTGGGCGACTCGCCGTTCACGCTGGACGAGCACCCCTACTCCTTTGCCTCCAGCGCGGAAAAAACGACCGGCCTGTCGTTCGGGGTGAAGGCCCTCGGTGACTTTTCCGAACGCCTCCAACAAATTGACGAAGGGACAACGGTCTACGTAGACGGGCCCCACGGCGCCTTCTCCATCGACCGCGCCCAGGCCCCCGGCTACGTCTTCATCGCCGGCGGGGTCGGGATCACCCCGATGATGAGCTTTCTCAACACCCTGGCCGACCGCGGCGACCCGCGGCCGATCCTGCTCATCTACAGCACCAATACGGAGCCGGAGCTCGCCTACAGTGAAGAGATCGAGGCACTAAAGGACCGGCTCGACCTGGAAACGGTCTTCGTGCTCGACGAGCCCCCCCACGACTGGGCCGCCGAGGAAGGCAAGGTAACGGGCGACCTCCTCGAGCGGCGCCTCCCGAAGGATCGGTTCGTGCGGCGGTTCTTCGTCTGCGGGCCCGGTCCGATGATGACCGCCGTACAGGAGGCGCTGCTCGAACACGGCGTACCCCAGTCGCATATTTACCTCGAAAAATTCGCCCTCGCCTGATCGCCGTTTCGGCCCACCCTATACCCGCCCCGTCCTATGCGTCACATCCTCGCCAATGTTTTCACCTACGTCCTCGTGATCGGGCTGATCCTGGGGGCCATGGGCTTTGCCTGGGTGCGCAGTGCGCAGTTGGTGATCGCGCACGAGGGGGACGTCGAGCCCCGCGTCCTCTTCGACGGGCCCGATCCTACGGCGGCCGACTGGTTGGCCTTCGGCGAACGGACCTACCGGGTCAACTGCCAGAACTGCCACACGGTCGACGGCTCGGGACGGGGGATGTACCCGCCGATCCAGCGGATGGCGGTCCACCTGACGGCCGATGGCGGACGGGACTACCTCGTCAACCTGACTCTCTACGGCCTCTACACCGGCACCTACGGCGCCCCCATGCCCCCGATGCCGGAACTGAGCGACGCGGAAATAGCGGCGGTGACCAACTACATCCTGGTGCACTTCGCCGGCGAGGGTAATGCTCCGGATGCGTCGCGGTGGTATTTCCCCCGCGAAGTAGCCACGCTCCGGGGGCAACGGCTGAGCGAGTGGGACGTAGCCGATTCACGCCCCGCCATTCCCTCCGCCCGGGACCTGGGGCGGGGGGTGAAGGTGAATATTACTACGGATGCGCCGGCGGTGCCGGAGGGGGAGGATGAGTGAGGGGTTTTTCTTTACTCTGCGGTACCCCTCCGTCGCGCAGCGACCCCTCTCTTTACCTTACTGCTCTGTGGTTCCTCCGTGCAGCCCTCCGTGTCACCGCTGTGGTTAGCTTATCCCACTTGGCTGCTTGCCAGGGCATTCGAAACACGGATTAACTTCGTCGCTGCTTCTTGGCTTCCCGCCTGGCTCCGCGCAACTTTGCGTTTTTCTTTGCTCTGCGGTACCCCTCCGTCGCGCAGCGACCCCTCTTTTTACCTTACTGCTCTGTGATTCCTCCGTGCAGCCCTCCGTGTCACCGCTGTGGTTAGCTTATCCCACTTGGCTGCTTGCCAGGGCATTCGAAACAGTGATCCCGGCGATGATGACCGCGAGCGGAGCTCAAGAAACGTACACCGCGGGTGAAGCTCACGAACCTTACCCGGTTCCCGAATGGCAGGAATACCCGCAATACCCGATCTTTACCGTTCACCACCCCCCTCCCCGATGCGTAACCAAAGCAGTCAGGACGAGCGCATAGCCAAGATGACCTTCTCTTCCGTCTACCCCACTACGTCACCAAAGTGGAGAAAAAGGGCCGCACGAAGGAAGAACTCGATCGGGTCATCACCTGGCTTACCGGCTACGAAGCGTCCCGGATACAGGCCCTGGTCGACGAGGGCATCACCTTCCAGGCCTTTTTCGACCGGGCCCAATTGCACCCCAACGCCCACTTGATCACCGGCACGATCTGCGGCTACCGGATCGAGGAAATCGATAACGATCTGACGCGGCGGGTACGGTACCTGGACAAGCTCGTCGACGAACTCGCCCGGGGCCGGAAGATGGAGAAGATTCTGCGCGAGGGGTGAGGGAATGCTCCCGAGGAGCGCGTCCTTCAGAAAGAATTGATCCGCACCTCGATCCGATTCAGCCCCGGTTCCAGGCGGACCGTTTTGAAGGCGGGATTGACGCTTTCGCCGTTTAGCGTCATCGCCTGATTCTCCTTTAAATCGAGGGAAAACTCCGCCACCATATTGCCGGGGAGGGTTAGCTCGTAGACCTGTAAGCTTGGATGGAGGTTTTCGTATTCCCCCCGGATGGTGCCCCGCAGGGTAGGTACCTCGATCGAGGTCCGCTCCAGGGTGCTCATCCGGGGATGGATGCGCGCGACGGCGTACCCCGGCTCCTGCGGCCGTAATCCCCAGAGGTAGCGCGGGATGATGTTGGCCGGCACCGCCCCCCAGGCGTGGTTCAGATCGAGATTGGTCTTGTACTTGAAATCCCAGGCCTCCATCGTCATGGTGGAGCCGTAGCGGATCATGTTGTACCAGCTGCGGTCGCTGGTATCGGTCAGCAGCTGTAGCCCGTAGTCGGCCATGCCTGCTTCGTACACGGCTTCCATCAGGTACTGGGCCCCGTATACGCTGGCCGCCATACCGCGCGATTGGATATGCTCTCCCACCGAGGCCACGTAGGCGTCCGGTACCATGCCGAAGGCGAGGGGGAACATATTGGCGTGAACCGAGGCGTGGTCGGTGCCTTCGCCGTCGACGTAGATGCCCCGCTCCTTGTCCAGCATTTTTTCGTTGACCGCCCGTTTGGCCTGCAGGGCGTACACCCGGAACTCAATGGCTTCCTCCGGTTTGTCCAACAGGTCGGCGAATTCCGCCATGATTTCCATGTTCCGGTAGAAGAGGGCGTTGATCACGGTGTTGTTGTCCCGGAAGACGAAGCCGTCCCGTTCGCCCTGGGTATCGGAGCCGCCCCAGCCCGCCGGCGGCCAGTCGACGATGTCGCGGAGTTCCTCGTCGCGGTCTCCGAAACCCAGCTTGCGCATGTATTCGGGGGTGATTCGGGAAGAACTCACCAGGTGATCCTCGCCGATCAGACCGATCAGGGTCTTCCACTTCAAGTCTTCGTAGTACCGCTCGATCAGTTCGGTATTGCCGGTATACATGTAGTCGGCGTAGAACATCAGGGCCACGTGCTGCTGCCATTCGGTCGGCCAGGTCGGGTGCTCCATGAAGTACTCGATGGTGCTGCGGGCGATGGCGTACTCCCGGTCGGTGGTGTAGTGGCTCAGCTGATTCAGGTAGGCATCGGCCTCGTAGGGAATGCGTTCCCGGTCGCCGTCCACGTAGAGCCCCGCGAAGGTGGTGGCCTTGATGGTATACTTGCAGAGGTCCCAAACCTGGTCCAGAATGGTATCGCTGCTCGTGAAGGAACTCGCCGCTTCGTCCCAGTAGCCGTGGTAAGCCAGCTGCCGCACCTCCCGCAGGCCGTCGTTTTTCACCCCCGTGATGCTGGCGTAGCGAAACGGTAGCAAGACCGGGAAGGAATCGGGCATCCGCACGGCCGCCGGTCCGGTATTCCGCTCGTCGGGCACCAGGGGCAGCAGGTAGGTATGGGTACCCCGGCGCACCGGCAGCTCCACTTCCTGGTAGCGGATGGTGCCCCCGGGCTCGGAATCGATCGTCCCGTCGTCGTTCAGCAGTTCGCCGACCCGAACCGTCAACTCGTGCGGGCGCCGGGCGGTGTAGGTGAGCTCCATATTCGCGAAGGCGTCCCTGCCGAAGTCGATGAATACGTCTTCGTCCGTTTCCCGCCGGTCGACCGGTTCGATGGTATCGACCTGGAAGCGGTTCGGCGTGGTCAGGCTGGCGGTAGCGGCGGGTCCGGCCGTAAATCGTTGCGGGGCGCTGTAGGCCGTCAGGCGATTCAGGCCGTCCCAGATCCGTACTTTCCAGTAGTAGTCCCGCCCGGGCTCCAGGGGCGGACCGGCGTAGGTGATCCCGGACGAGGCGCCACTCCGTACCCGGTCGCTGTTCCAGACGTCCCCTACGCTGTTGTCGATCTTTTCCCGGCTCGAGGCGACCAGCAGCTGGTAGGCGCTCTGTACGCCCGACGCGGCCGGGACGACCCAGCCGAATTCCGGTTCCGGATCGCGGAGGGGCAGGCCGGCCGGTTGGCGGAGGTACTCTACGGACAGGCCGGTGGGTCCGGTGGAGCCGTCGTCGCTATACCGTTCGATCAGCCGGTCGGTAGCGTGGCGGAATTCGAGGAGTTTGTCGCGGTAGGCGGGGTCGCCGGCCAGGTTCTTGGTTTCCTGCGCTCCGGCGCCCAAATCATACAGTTCCTCCAGGGAGCGGTCGTTGACGTAGCGGAAGTACTTCCAGTCCTTCGTCCGCACCCCCTCGCTCGGCGGGATGTTCGCGAATTCCCAGATGTGCTCGATGAGGGCGGTGTCGCGGTCCAGTTCGTCCGTGGCCCCGGACACGATGGGGTACAGACTAATTCCCTGGTACATTTCCGGCTGTGGCACCCCGGCTAGGTCCAGGATGGTGGCGGGCACGTCGATGTTGAGCGCCAGTGCGTCGCTGTCGTAGTGGGCGGGCTGGCGGGGGTCGTACACGATCAGGGGCACCCGCACCGACTGTTCGTACAGCAGCCACTTCCCGGCAAGCTGCCGCTCCCCCAGGAAGTAGCCGTTGTCGCCCATGACGATGATGACGGTGTTTTCCGCAAGTCCTTTTTCCTCCAGCTTCTGCCGCAGCTTCCCGATCTCCAGGTCGATGCCGGCGATCATGCGGAAATAGCCCTTGACGCTGTGCTGGTACTTTTCCGGCGTATCATAGCGCCAGGTCCAGCGCAGGCGGTTGAAGCCGGCGCGCACGGCCTGCGGCAGGGCGTCGAAATTTTCCTGGGCGCCGAGCGCGGGAGGCGGGGCATCCCGGTCGGTCAATAGCTGATCCGTTTCCGATTGCCAGAAGTACTGCTCCTCCGCGGGGTCGTGGGCGTGGGGGGCGCTGAAGCTCAGGGAAAGGCAGAAGGGCTGGTCGCGGTGGGCGTTCCGGTCCACGAAATCCAGGGCCTGCTGCCCCGTGTAGCGGGTGAGGTGTACGGTATCCCCGTCCAGGGTTTGGTAGTAATAGCCGCGGCGGTCGGGGTAGGCGTTGTTGCGGTCGTAGGTTTCGTACTCGTCAAACATCAGCTCTTCCCCATCGTAGCGGATGCCATACTTGCCGTAAAAGCCCGTGCGGTAGCCGGCCGCGCGCAGGGCCGCGGGGTAAGCTTCGGCGAGGTACCGGTCGGGTATGTTGCCGGTCTGAAAGTTGAAGCGATGGGCCCGTTCGTAGACGCCGGACAGGATACTGGCCCGACTGGCCGCACAGATGGGCGTCGTAACCATGGCGTGGGAGAAGTAGGTGCCGGCTTCGGCCAGGCGGTCCATCTCCGGGGTGTGGGCCAGGGGATTGCCGGCGTAACCCAGGGCATCGAAGCGCTGGTCGTCGGTGAGGATGAAGATGATGTTCGGGCGATCCGGTGTTTGCCCGACCAGCCTTACCGCGGTCAACAGCAAAATTAAAACGATACAACTGGGTCGAAAAGGATCGGTCATATTGGGGGAAGATGAGGTATCAGAAATGACCCGCCGACGCCCAATATGGGGATATCTGGCACGGCGGGTCACGAAACTCAATCATATAAAACAAAATTTGTCATGGCGCTGGTGGGCACTGCGATCGGGGCTCCGTCACCCACGCGCTCGCGGGACGAGGATGCACCCTGCCTCCGGGTGGCCGAGCCATTGCCGGCGTACGGGGCATGGTCGTCAGCGCCGGACGAGGCGAAACCGGTGTTGTGGATCGATAGCGGTACATAGGCCAAGGCTTGCATGATCGGGCAGTATCGTACCGAAATAGTACGTCGAACCTCCGCGCCAACCGTCCTGCACTCACCTGCTTCGCTTGCGGAAGTTTCGCGGCGAATAGGTAGTCCACCGAGCTTACCCCTTTACGTTCCAGCGCTTGCTACTGGCTGGAATGCATTTAGTGCGCCGGCCGACCGGTTCCATCGGGAAGCAACCGGTGATCGAAGGTGGTGGACAATTGCGCCCCACCGGCACCGCGGGAAATTCTAACTTGATTCCATGAAATTGTCCGTAGTGATCCTCGCCATACCCTTCCTTTTCGCGGTTGGGTGCCGTTCGAATGCCGATCCCGCCGGCCCCACCGACGACCGCCCCAACATCGTCATCATCCTGGCCGACGATATGGGCTATTCCGACATCGGATGTTACGGCGGCGAGATCGCCACCCCCCACCTCGACCGGCTGGCGGCCGACGGGCTCAAGTTTCGCCATTTCTACAACGCGGCCCGCTGCTGCCCCACCCGTGCGTCGCTCCTGACCGGTCAGTACCCCCACGTAGCGGGCATGGGAAAGATGGTCAGCAGCGTCGAAAGCACCCCGGAACCGGGCCCCTACCAGGGCTACCTCCGCGAGGACGTTCCCACCCTGGCGGAGCGACTGGCCGACGCGGGTTACCGAACCTACCTATCCGGCAAGTGGCACGTAGGCGAAAAACCGGAGCACTGGCCGCTCCGGCGGGGCTTCGACCGCTACTTCGGGCTCATCAGCGGGGCGAGCAGTTACTACACCCTCCGCACCGATCAGGACCGCCAACGGCAGATGGTGCTGGATTCGGTGCCCTGGACGCCTCCCGCCACTGGCTTCTACGCCACCGATGCCTACGCCGACTTCGCCGTCGACGTACTGCGCGACCACGAGCAAACCCAGGGCGACCAACCCTTTTTCCTCTATCTCGCCTTCACCGCTCCCCACTGGCCGCTCCACGCCCCCGAAGCCACCACCCAGCTGTACCGGGGGAAGTACGCCGCGGGCTGGGATAGCCTCCGCCACCTGCGCCACGCCCGGCAACGGGAGCTCGGCCTCATCGATGCGCGATACGCCTTACCGCCGCTGGAGGACGACGTGCCGGAGTGGACCGACATCGACCCCGCCGACCAGTGGGAACGCCGCATGGAGGTGTACGCCGCCATGGTGCACCGCATGGACGAAGGCATTGGTCGGCTCATCGAGCAATTGGAAGAAAGCGGTGAACTCGATAACACCCTGCTCGTCTTCCTTTCCGACAACGGCGGCTGCGCCGAGGACATCAGCGGCCGCCAGCTGCACCGCGACACGGCCACCATCGGCCTGCCCGGCAGCTACGTTGCCTACCGCAAACCGTGGAGCCAGCTCAGCAACGTCCCCTTCCGCAAATACAAGCAGTGGACCGACGAGGGCGGTATCGCCACCCCCCTGATCGTGCACTGGCCGGCCGGTGCCCCGCAGGGTGACGACTGGATCGACGCCTACGGCCACGTGATCGACCTCTACCCCACCGCCCTCTCCGCGGCCGGCATCCCGCTCGGCGGGGAAGCGTTGCCGGGAAGGGATATCTTTTCCAACCTGGAATCGGAGGCCTACGAGCAAACGCGGCCGCTCTTCTGGGAGCACTTCGGCCGGGCGGCGGTGCGGCGCGGGCGGTATAAGCTGGTCCGCCACCGGGAAGACGGGGCCTGGATGCTCTTCGACCTCCGCAACGACCCCACCGAAGGCACCAATATCGCCACCGAGCAGCCGGCTACCGTGAGCGAGCTGGCCAAACTGTACGCTGGCTGGGCCCAGGCGGTCGGTGTGTAGGGGACGACCCCCTTCGCCCTGCCGGATGAACGTCTACCCGGCTTGGAGCATGTACGAAGCGGTAAATTGCCCCAGCCTCCCGACTTTCCAACAGTAGATCATGCAAAAAACTAGCATCGCCATAAACTGCCTGCTCCTCGTGACCCTGTCCGCCGTCGCCACCGGCCAGGCGGCGAAGCCCCTCGTCATCATCACCCAGGACGGGGAAGTAGACGACCGGAGCTCCTTCGTGCGGTTTCTGCTGTACACATCCGATGTCGACGTGCGGGGCATCATCGCCACCAATTCCAAGTGGCAGCAAAACGGCCACGGGCTGGGGTGGATCGGGGAGGCTTACCGGGTGTACGGCGTGGTGCGGGACAACCTGCTGCTGCACGATCCGGATTACCCCACGGTGGACTACCTGGAATCGATCACCGTGCGGGGCAACGAGGATCCCGACCACCTGACCGGCGCGCCCCCCTACGCCGACTCGGAGGGAGCCGACCTGATCGTGCGGGAGCTGCTGGCCCTGGACGACGAGCTGCTGCACCTCAACTGCTGGGGCGGGGTCAATACCGTGGCCCATGCGCTGTGGAAATTCCGGAACGACCACCCGGAAGCGTACGCCCAAAAGGCGGCCCAGGTGCGGGTGATCACCATCGACTTCCAGGACGCGGCCGGCGACTGGATCGTAGCCAATCTGCCGGAGATCCGGGTGATCCGCAACAACGCCTTCCACATGACCTGGAATTACCACGGCGTTGATGATCCCTTAGCCCACAATCCCTACCCCAAACTCATGAGCCGGCGGTGGCTCTCCGAAAACGTAAAGAACGGCCACGGTCCCCTCGGCGCCTGGTACCCCCAGGATAACGTCAGCGAGGGCGACACCCCGGCCTTCCTGAACTTCGTGGATAACGGCCTGGAAGCTTACGCCGATTACGCCCTCGGCGGATGGGGCGGCCGCTACGGCTCCGTGCGCGGCAACTACTGGATGGACGCCGCCGACGACGGGAATCCCCACAAAACCCTCTGGCGGTGGATCCCCGACGTGCAGCACGACTTCGCGGCGCGAGCGGACTGGTCGGTGAAGTCCTACGAAGACGCCAACCACTCGCCCGTCATCGAAGCGACCGGCACCGACGGGGTCGTGCAACCCGGCCAGCAAGTATCCCTGACGGCGCGGGCCACCGATCCGGACGGTGATGCCGTTTATTACTACTGGTGGCACTACCCCGATCCGTCGGGCATGGCGCAGCCCCTCAAGATCGACCGGGAAACGGCGGCCGACGCTTCCTTCACCGTGCCGGATATGCCGAACGGCCCGCTGTACATCATCCTGGAAGTGCAGGACGATGGGATGCCGAGTCTGAAACGGTACCGGCGGTTGACCTTTACCGTGGAAAAGTAGCTTACGGGACCAGGTGTTTCGTTAGCCAGGAGTGCCGTGGCCTTTCCGGGTTTGCCCGGCACCCGCGCGCCGGCGCCCCACCCTGCGTTTGTCAGGCAAAATATCGCCGGCCCCGCCCCGTTAAGTTCGGAGCCCTAGTGGGCCTAACCTGTTTAACCCCACCGGCCTACAATCGATTAACCTTGCTTTCACGCCTTTACCCTAACTGCCGACTGATCGCGGTAATTTTACTGCTCATCGGCACTACCGTAGTCACCGCCCAACGGGACTTCCGGCCCGGATACATGGTAACGAAGGCCAACGATACGATCACCGGGGAGCTCCACTACCGGGGCGATCTGGCCCTGAGCTACCACGCCCGCTTCCGGACGCCCGACGGCGACGCCACCACCTACGCGCCCGGGGAGATCGCCGCCTACCGCTTCGACGGGGGCCGGTCGTTCGTCTCGGAGGAGGTGGACGGGGAAAAGGTGTTCCTGGAACGCCTCACCGACGGCCGGATCAGCCTGTACTACTACCGCGACACCCTCGGCAATCATTACTACGTCGACAAACCGGGGCTCGAATTGTCCGAACTGGAATACCGGGAGTCCATCAAGTACGTGAACGGGAGACGGGTGTACAACGAGTCGAAAAGCCACATCCTCCGCCTTAATTACTTCATGCAGGACCTGCCCGACGCGGCGGCGCTGACGGAAGACCTGGGCGAACCCAAGCATAATGCGTTGATCAAGCTGCTCCGCGAATACCACGAGGCGCTGGGGATCGCGGAGAAATTTACCGTGCTGAAGGAGCAACCGCCGCTGATCGTGCCGAATCCGGAACTCCTGGGCGGTTTTGCTACCTACACCGACGTACCCGACCTCACCGCGTCGTCGTATTACCCGGTGGGGGCCGTCGTGCACTTCTGGTCGCCGCGCGTCAACGAAAAGCTCTACTTCCGCACGGGCGTACTCTATTCCCGCCTGCAGTTGGAAACCGGCTCGAAAGCCTTCTTCAAGATCCCCCTGCAACTGGAGTACATCTACCCGTCAGGAGCGTTCCGGCCGCGGATCGCCTTCGGCCCGATCTTCAATAACCTGACCGCCCACACCGTATCCGGGAACGTCGGTGCCTTCGTGCGGGTAGGTCCCCGGGTATTCCTGAGCCTGAGTTACGGGGTGGAATTTGAGCAGGACCTGATGATCGTCCCCACCGCCTACCTCGCCCAATCCTTCCACCTGGGTTGCGCGGTGATGCTTTCGGAGCGGTACCGGCACTGATCCCGCTGCGATACAGGATGCGCGGCATCGGTGCATCCGGCGAGGGGCCCACCCCACGTGGGCGAGATCGGTCCGTCGCCCGTGGGGAATTTGAAAAAAGATTCGGCGTAGGTACAGACATTGCTTATTTTTAGCCTTCATCCTACCGATCCCGTCGACATGCACTACATCGCCAAGCCTTTCTTCGCACCGGTCCTTGTGGCCCTTCTTTTCGTCTTCGCCGCCCCCGCCGTGGCGCAGGACGGTACCATCTACCCCCTGGATGCCCCCGCGGAGCCCAATGCGATCCCCCTGAATACGGGCGGCGTCGACGATCAGCCCGCTTCCGAATCCTGGTTCCGGCAGTGGGGCGACCCCATGGCGCGCAACATTACGGAAGCCACCCTCACCCCCTTCCTGCCCGAGCCCGGCACGGCGAACGGCGCGGCCGTGATCGTGGCGCCCGGCGGTGGATTTATGTGGCTCTCGATGGGCAATGAAGGCTGGGAAGTCGCCGAAGCACTGGCCAAGCAGGGCATCGCGGCGTTCGTACTGAAATACCGCCTCCACCCCACGGCGGAGACCCTCGAAGACTTCACGGCCTTCATGAACCGCCCCCGCACCGCACCGGCCCCGCCCGCCGAGGGGGAGGCAGCCGCGGAAACCCCGCCCGCCCGTCCGCGCCGCGATCTCTCCAATCAACTGGAAGACGCCGAGGCCGCCTACGCCATGATCGTTGACCGGGCCGAGGAATGGGGGGTCGATACCGACCGGATCGGTATGATCGGCTTTTCGGCCGGCGCCGGGCTCACGATGCATTCGACGCTCAACTCCGAATCGATGAACCTGGCCTTTATCGGACCGATCTACGGCGGCATGGGCCCCGTCGAAGTACCCGAGGATGCCCCACCCATGTTCAGTGCGATCGCTTCGGACGATTTCCTCTTCGGGGGTCAGTTCGGCGTAATCGAATCCTGGTACAAAGCGGGTATCCCCGTCGAGTTTCACCTTTACCAGAACGGCGGCCACGGTTTCGGCCTCGGCAATCCCGACCGGACCAGTAACCGCTGGTTCGATGCCTTCGTCCACTGGCTCACGGTGAACGACTTTCTCACCGACGCTCCCGGAAAATAAGATCGCCCGCGCGGCATGACCGCCCAGTCCCGGTTGGCCCGCGCGGCGTCCTCCGGAACAACCGGCAGTGCCATTGCTCCCCCTCCGTCATTCCGCACGGTGACCGGTACCCGCCCACATGACCCTTCCTATCCATCCCTGCCTCTGGTTCGACGGTACCGCCGGCGAAGCCGCCCGCTATTATTGCTCCGTCTTTCCGGATTCCCGCATCCTCTCGGAAAACCCGATGGTGGTGAATTTCGAATTGAACGGCCGGACCTTCATGGGCCTCAACGGCGGACCGCAGTTCTCCTTTAACGAGGCCGTCTCCTTCGTGGTCACCTGTGCCGACCAGGACGAAATAGACCACTACTGGACCCACCTCACCGCCGACGGCGGCCGGGAAGGCAACTGCGGCTGGCTCAAGGATAAGTACGGCCTGTCGTGGCAGATCGTGCCCGCGGTCCTGCCGAAACTGCTCGGCGATCCCGTCCGGGGGCCCCGCGTGATGGAGGCCTTCCGCAAAATGAAGAAGTTCGACATCGAAGCCTTGACAAATGCCTGAGGGAAGTCTACCTAGTCGGCGACCAGCTTCAGCTTCGCGGCCCAGTCCCGGTTCTCGCGGTCGCTGGCGGCGGGGAAAGCGGGTAGCTTGATCACCCCGTTCGCATCGCTCCGCAGTTCCGTGTCATCGCCCCATACCCCCGTGGTCGGGTCGTACCAGGTCAGGCGGTACTCTGCACTGGCTTGCATGCCGTGCACCTCGGGCACCGCGGCTCCGTGCTCGAAGTAGAGCAGGGCCAGCTGCGCCGCCGGGTCACGGAGCAGGTAGGCCCAGCCGTCCAGTCCGTCGAAGGGCGCATCGGGCGCCTTGTGGGGATGCAGATCCTCCCGCACCGGCCGCAGCGCAGCGTAGGCGTCGCCTTCGGACAGCATGAATTCGCCCAGGTGAACCATATAACTTCCGGAGGTATAGCCCAGCGCCTCCCAGAAGTGGGGACGCGCACCCGCCGGCTCTCCGGTGGTGGTGATGTCGTAGGCGGCCGTACCGTGCACGTGGCCGGCCAGTCCGCCCGACAGCACCGACCCGTACATCTGCGCCCGGGCGAAGTAGTTATCCCGCTCCGAATTCGCCGGTGGCCGCTCGCCTCCCGGCTTGTTGATCTCGTGGTCCCAGCCGGTGTAGTACGGCTCGAAGTTGATGGCCGGGTACGGCGGCTCTACCGCGAAGATGGACTCCAGCGAATCGCTCACCCGGTGATCGCGCGGCTTATTCCCGACGCTCTGGATGGTGAGCCAGGGCGCCTCGTCGCCGGCGCCGAATTGCTCCAGGGTGCTGTTGTTGATCAGGGCCGTTACGGGTTGGCCGAAGGGGGGCGGACCATAGGTTTCCCGGTGGTACGTCAGCGCCTCGTTGAACTGATCGGCCGTCAAACTGAAATCTTCCGGAATCCAGTCAAGGTGGATACCGCTGAACACCACGTTATAGGCCCCGTAGCGCGCGATCAGGTACTGAAAGTAGCGCGCGAAGCTCTCGTTGAAGTCGAAGTAGGCCGCCCACGCCGGACCCGCATCCCGCCGCACCGTCTCCAGCAGGGAGGTGAAGCCCTGCTCCGACAGGAAGGCCATTTTCTGGTCCAGGCTGCGGAAATAGGCCGGGTTGACCCGGTCGAAATCGGACAGTTCCTCCCTTCCTGCCGAAGGGTGAAAGGGCAGGTTCCCGCGCTCGTCGCGCATATTTTTGGCCGTAAAACTTCCCCAGTAGCTCATGTCGCCGGAGGCATCGCGCCCCAGGGAATCCGACACGGTATAGCCGAATTTCTCCCAGGCGTTGCGCAGGTACACCTCATTGGAATCCGCGTAGGTGCTGGGGTGCACGTCCGCATCCCAGTTCGGGAAGGCCGCGATCATGCTCACCGAGTTGAAACCCTGCCGCTTGCGGCACCCCACGGCATCCTCGAAGCCGATGCCGGGACCGGGTTGGTAGCTGCTGTCCGTCACCGCGCCGCGGAAGGGCAGCCGCCACGTACTCCCCGCCAGCCAGGTATCGCCCAGCATGAAGAAGGGGGTACCGTCGGCAAAGATTAAGGCGTGTCCGTTTGCGTCGGGGCGCAGGAACCCACGGCGTACCGGGTTTTCGGCCAACTCCCCTTCGGACCAGGGCTCGGCCCGAAAGGAGCCGCGGTGTCCGTTGAGCCCCGCATCGTCCGGCTGGTTCGATCCGGTGGTAAAGGTCCACTCGCCGGGCGTCGGGGCGGTCAGCCGGATGCGGAAGGTGGAGTCGCCATCCCAGAAACCGTAGACGCGTCTGGAGAAATCGGGGCCTTCCAGCTCCGCGTAGATAGCGACCTCGGCGTAGGGATTAGCGTAGTCCTCGGCGGCGGTGAGCTCGATTTCCACTACTTCCCAGACGTGGTGGACGCCAACCGCCTCCTGGCTGAGCAGCGGCAGGGAGGTAAGCAGGCAAACGGCAAGAAAAAACAGGTAGTCGCGCATCATCGGCCGGCGGTTTGGCGGAGGTTGAAATAGAGTTTCGGGCCCTGGTCACCGTCGTTCGCGTAGAAGCTGGCGTTGATGAGGCCGAGGGGTTTGATGATCAGTCCGGTGGTGGTGCCGTCGAGGAGGCGCTGCATCACCGGTCGGGAGAGGGTGACGTGGGTGACGCTCCCCCGCCCCGCCGTGACCGCCACGTCGAAGATCATCTGTTGGTTCAGCGGCTCGCTGCCGTCGGGTAAGAGAAAGTCATCGTAGGTCACGCTGTCCTGCTGCCAGTCGGGGTCACCGCCCATCACCTCGATGATACGCACCTTGGGGAACTCCTCGCCAAGCTGATCGCCGTAGGCCTCGCGGTAGTTGCCCCCGGAGGCCACGGCCTGGGTGGTCAATTCCAGGATACCGGCCCCGTCGGCGGCTTCCCCGCGGAAGTCGTCTAGCTCCCAGCGCAGGAGGGCATACTGGCCACGTCCGACGCTCAGTACCGGCACATCCGCTTCGCCCTCCCGGGCCGTCCAGTTACTGAAGTTGACCTCGGGGTAATCGGGCGCGATGACGGCGTTCTGCGCCACCGGCAGCACCCGGTCGAAGGTGGCCAGGTCGGGCACCTCGGGGTGATACATGAGGGGTTCTCCTTGTTCCGGACTGGCGTCGGCGGCCTTCACGATATCGGCACGGAAGTAATCCAGCTGCACTTCGTAGGTGTCCGGCCCGAAGTCGGTGGCGCAGAACTGGACGTAGAGGGTATCGTCGGCCCGCACGTCCAGATCCCGGGTGAGGAAGCTGATGGTGTGCCATTCGCTGGTATCCGCGATATCGAATTCCCGCAGGTGCTCGTGGAAGTCGGTGGTCCGGTTAGTGACCACCATGAAGTTGACGCGGCGGGGAGCGGCGCTGATCTTCACCCGGGCTTCCACGAGCAGCTCGTTGGCCGGGTCCTCGAGTTTGGGCAAGTCCAGTAAGTCGGAAACGTCGCGCTTGAGGATGGTCCACCAGACGTTATGCCGGTCGCGGGTAGCGTCGATGGAGATGATGCCGTGGCCGTTGCGGGCGGTGAGCGCCATGGTGGGATCGCCGTCGCCGGTCATGAGGATATAGTCGTTTTGGCTGTCGACATCGAAGTCGTCCCGAAACTGGGCACTAGACCAGAGGGGAAGCAGCATACAAGCCAGGAGGAAGCGGTACATGAGCGGACTTTAGGGGGGAAAAGTACCCAATCCGGCGCAATCGATTGTGACCGTTCGGGAGGTATGTCTCCTGGAAGCCGGGGAGATAGGGGATGGCTGGGTTGAGATGTCACGTACGTTATCTCACCCTGGAAGGGTTCGACCCTGGATTATCGCGGCGAGATGGCACGTATGTTATCTCACCCTGGAAGGCTTCGACCTTGGAGCGTAGCACCGACCCCGACACCAGCCGAGGTCGAGCGCCCTCCGGGCCGAGATGGTACGCACACTACTCGCCCTGGAAGGACTCGACCTTCAAATGTTGCGCCGACCATGCCACCAGCCGAGGTCGAGTGCCCTCTGGGCCGAGATGCCACGCACACTATCTCACCCTAGAAGGGTTCGACCTTGGATTGTCGCGGCGAGATGGCATGCACACCAGCTCACCCTGGAAGGGTTCGACCTTGGATTATCGCGGCGAGATGCTACGCACGCCATCCTACCCTGGAAGGGTTCGACCTTGCAGCGTAGCATCGACTCCGCCACTAGCCGAGGTCGAGCGCCCTCCGGGCCGAGATGCTACGCATACTACTCGCCCTGGAAGGGCTCGACCTTGGAACGTAGCGGCGACCATGCCACCATCCGAGGTCGAGTGCCCTCTGGGCTGAGATGCCACGCACACTATCTCACCCTAGAAGGGTTAGACCTTGGATTGTCGCGGCGAGATGGCATGCACACCAGCTCACCCTGGAAGGGCTCTACCTTGGATTATCGCGGCGAGATGCCACGTAAACTATCTCACCCTGGAAGGATTCGACCTTGGATCATCGCGGCGAGATGCTACGCACGCCATCCCACCCTGGAAGGGCTCGACCCTGGAGCGTAGCATCGACTCCGCCACCAGCCGAGGTCGAGCGCCCTCCGGGCCGAGATGCTACGCACACTACTCGCCCTGGAAGGGCTCGACCTTGGATTATCGCGGCGAGATGCCACGCACACCATCTCACCCTGGAAGGGTTCGACCCTGGATCATAGTGGCGAGAGGGTAGCCTTCGTCGAAGCAATCGGCGGCGGTCATCGATAAAGCTGGGCAACAGGGAACGGCAAGCCTACTATTGCCAAAAACCCAATCTTCTTGACCCTTCCTGATTGCCGCAACCATGCTTAGCCGAAAAGTCGTCGCGACCGTTTTCATTGTCATCGCCCTGGGACTGGGCGGGGTGTTCTTTGCGGCCACTACGTACCCGGTCGGCCTCTCGGGCTACTTCCAGCCGGAATATTACACCCAGTTCGGACCGCTTGCCATCTGCGTCGAACTCCTCCTTGCCGGTGGCTACCTCTACTTCGGGCATCGGAAGGCAAATTTCACCCTGGCGCTGTTTGGCTTTACCGTCGTGGCGGAGGTGTTCTTCAACCTGATCGGCTTATCTCCCACCACCATTCCGCTCTACGCGAGGCTAATCCTACTGGCCTGCAGCGCGGTGTCGCTAAGGCTGGCGTTTACGAATGCCTACCGGCTCGGACGTATTTCGGCACTGGGGGCCATGGGTAGCTTTATCCTGGGCAATCTCGTGGAACTCTTTTTTAATGATCTTTTCGTGTAGTCCGGATAGCGCTGCGGGTGACGGCGCCAGGGTGACCCTGCCGGAAAACGCTCCCCCTTCCACGATCTCCGGCACCCGCGCCCCGGCGCCCAAACCCTTCTTTGCCGTCACGCCGATACCGACAGCGACCACTTGTACTTAATCGCGAAGTAGCGGATCAGGAAGACCACAATGATCGCCGTCACCGTGCCGGCTTTCTCGCCCACCAAGGCCGTCACCAGCAGGAAGACCACCCCGCCGGCGAGGCAGGCACTGGCGTAGATCTCCTTGCGGAAGATCAACGGCGGTTCCCCGGCCAACACGTCGCGAATCACGCCGCCGAAGGTAGCCGACACCACCCCCAGCATGACCGCCACCAGCGGACTCAGCTCGTACGCCAGCGCCTTCTGTACCCCCGCCACGGTATACAGCGCGATGCCGATGGTATCGAAGAGGAAGTGGCTGCGCCGCAGTTTCACTACCTGGGTGCGGAAGAGGTACGTGACGGCCACGCCCCCGATCACGAGGTAGACGTACAGCGGGTGCAGCATCCAGTTGACCGGGGTGCTGCCCAGCAGGAGGTCGCGGAGGGTACCGCCCCCGGTGGCCGTCACCAGCGCCATGATGAACACCCCGAAGATGTCAAACTTGGACCGCATGCCCGCCAGCGCCCCCGAGATCGCGAAGACCAGGACGCCCACGTAGTCGATGGTAAGGACGAAGTATTCCATGCGGCGAAAATAGGGGCTATTCGCCGCCTACCTTCCCGCTTCCCGCACGGCTTCCACGCGGTACGCACTCTTCCCGGTGTGGACCTGGCCGAACTGATCGGTAGCCCGCACCTCGATGGTATGCTCGCCCGCCGCTAATTTGGCGGGGATGTTGCCGCGCCAGAGGTGGGTGCTGGGTACGGCGTTCGAGCCGCGGCGGCCGGGCAGGAGCTCCTCGGCGGTGTCCCATTCGTAGACGGAGGCCTCGTAGCTGGGGTCCTGCTCCTCGACGTATTCCATCGCCTGCCATGCGCCGTCGTCAACGCGGTAAACCACCTCGTCGCCCTCGCGGCCCACGAAGAAGTTCGCGTAGATGCCGGCCTGGGTGTTGCGGCCCCGGGCGATCACCCGCGGGTGAAAGAGCTCCATCTGGTAGGTCGCGGGTTTACCGGCCACGCGGTATTCGGTCCGGTACTGGTTGCCGTCGAAGTGGAGGAAAGCATAGCCCTTAGGCGTACCGTCGCGCATGGTGGAAACGGGGATGCCCCGGTCGTCCAGCCTGCCGGAATACCAGTCGCCGGAGGTGGTGCCGACGTTGTACTCGTGGTGGACGGAATCGCCCCGCCAGCCTTCCTCGGCGCCGAAGTAGTCCTGGCGTTGGGTGTGGGTGTGGGCCGACAGCGACAGCGTATGCGGGTGATCGGCCAGGATGTCGAACAGGCGGGCGCGGTCTTCGTCGCGGTAGGTCTCCCCGCCGAATTCGTCCAGGGGAATGTGGTGGGCGAGTACGACCAGGTGATCCTCGGGCACGAAGCGGAGGTCGTTCTCCACGAAGTCGAGCTGGTCTTCCCGGTAGCCGCCCCAGTAGCCGCTGGAGTCGCGGGGATCGGGGTAGAGGATGTTATCCAGCACGATGAAGTGCACCTTGCCGTAGTTGAAGGCGTAATTGGCCGGACCGAAGTGGGCCTCGTAGGTCTCGTCGGCGAGTTGGTCCGTCGGCGCGTCGAAGTTCAGGTCGTGGTTCCCCATGACGTTGTACCAAGGGATCCCAACCCGTTTCACCGCCTGGATGTAGGGGTTGAAGAGGTCGAGATCGTTGCCCACCAGGTCGCCCAGACTGAGGCCGAAGGGAATGTTCTCGATCCCTTCCACTTCGGCAACCACGCCGCGGGCGAAGAAGTCGACCTCCTCCAGGGTGTAGGGCTGGGGATCGCCGAAAATGAGGGCGGTAAACTGCTCCGGTTCCTCCCGGGGAACGAGGCCAAAGTCGATGGCGTCCGGTAGCGGACCGGTGGCCGCTACGCCGGCGAAGTCCGAACTGGGGGAGCCCGCCGGCTTGTGGATGTAGTAGAAGCGGGGCAGGTTGTTCGCGTCGGTCGGTACGGCGTAGCCAGCGGGCTTGATGACGCTGACGATGTGGTCGTCGCCGATCGGCAGGGTGTACCGGCCGGCGGCGTCGGTCCGGACGACCCGTTCGCCATTGGTGACGCTTACGGCGGCGATACCTTTTTCGCCGGCGTCGCGGGTCCCGTTACCGTTGGTGTCGGCGTAGACGGTTCCGGTGGCCGTATCCTGGGCGGAGAGGCCGCCGGCCAGCAATAGGTAAAGAAGAGTGGGAAGGAGGAGCTTGGTCATGGTTCTTTTGTCTTGTTGGTTTTAGTCGATGGTATCCCACCAAACTTTGGTATTGATGTCGTCCAGTCCGCCGAGTAGCCCGAGGGCATCCTCGTAGTTAGCGTTATTGTTGATGCGCACGTCCTGGGGGTAGAAGAAGCGGGCGGGCATGTTGCCGTCGTTGAGGGTGGCGGGGGTCGTGGGCAGTTCGGGCAGCCCGGTGCGGCGGTACTCGAGCCACTGCTGGTAGTCCACGAAGTAGAGGGCGTAGTACTTCTGCAGCAGGATGCGGTCCAGGCTGCCGTCGTAAGCGGCCAGGGGGTTCTCGAAATAATCGGCCGCGATCGTAGCTCCGAGCTGCTCCGCCGCTGCCGTTACGCCGGCGCGGTAGTGGGCTTCGGCGCCGTCGGTGTAGCCGCGCTGGGCGAGTTCGGCCTTGATGAGCTCCACCTCGGCGTAGGTGAGCAGGAAGATCTGCATGGGGTTCTCCACCTGCTCGATGGTGAGGGTGGAGGCATTGTAGGTGAACTGGGATTCCGGGCCGTCGTAGGCGCTGGGGATGCCGCGGTAGCCGATGTTCTGGTTCGCGGAATCCTTGGCCATCGTGGCGATGACCGGCCGGCGGGGGTCCTCCAGGGCATTGAGGTTGTCGATAAAGAAGGAGGTCATCTTCGTATTCAGCCGGAAATCCTGGGGCCGGCCCCAGGGGGACACGTTCGGAGTGACGCCGGTCACCTGGAGGACGGCCGACTCGTCGGTTGCCATCATCACCGGGTACAAGTCCGGGTTACCGACCATCGTGGTCAGCGTTTCCCAGGAGTCGAAGTCGGGGCGATTGGACACCCGCAGCAGCAACCGGAGGTGGAGGGAGTTGGTGAATTTTTGCCATTTCTCCACGTCGTTCTGGAAGAGGATATCGGGGGCGTAGACCATGCCGAGGTCCGCATCGTACAGGGTATTCGCCCGCTCCAGGTCGGAGAGGATGGTGGCGTACACTTCCTCCTGGGAGTTGAAGCGGGGGTAGAGGTTGCCTTCCTCGCCGCGGGAGGCTTCTTCCATCGGTACGGGACCGAAGAGGTCGGTAAGGTTGGCGTAAATCAACGCGTTGAGGGTCAGGGCGATGGCCTCGTAGTTGGGATCTTCGGCTTCCACGGCCGCCATGCGCATTTCCTTGACGTTATTGGCGAGGCGGTAGTACCAGTACCAGGAGGAGTTGCCGATGTTCGGACTGACGTCGTAGCGGTGCAGTCCGCCGGAAACGCTGGGGAACGGCACGGTGACCTGCATCAGGTCGAAAGTGATGGCGTGGCTGCGGCCGGCGTTGTGCGTAGCCAGGTCGTAGAGGATGGGGTTGATGAGGGTGCCCGGGCTGATGGTGGCGATCCGGTTGGGGTCCTCGTTGACTTCCGCGAAATCACCGGTACAGGCGGTGAGGAGCAGCAGGAAGAGGGAGAGCAAGCAGTATTTCATGGTTGATTTTTACGGTCGGGAGAAGACCTTGCCGGGTTACAGCGTGAGTTTGAGGTTGAAGCCGTAGGTGGCGGGGGACGGCATCTGGCCGATTTCCGCACCGGGCAGGATAGTATCGCCGTTCAGCGTGGCCGTTTCCGGGTCGTAGATGGGAAAGTCCGACACGACGGCCAGGTTACGACCGAAAAGGGAGGCTTCCAGTCCCTGGATCCGCAGCGTCTGCAGCCAGGAGCCCGTGAAGGTGTACGCCAGGCTGACTTCCCGCAGTTTCAGGTAGGAGGCATCGAAGGAATTGGACTCCACGTTAGCGCGGCGGTAGTAGCGGGTGTACCAGTCGGGGGTCACGGCCGGAGTGGTATTGGGGGCGTAGGTACCGTCTTCGTTAAGGACTACGCCTTCGCCGACGATAAAGCCTTCCTCCCGGCCCGTGAAGGTGGACCGCAGTTTTCCCTGCTCGGCGAGTTTGTGGTGGGTCTGGGAGTAGATGATGCCGCCGTACTGCCCGTCCAGGGTGAAGTTGAGCGTCGCCTTACCCAGCCGGAAGCTGTTGTAGAGCCCGGCCCGCCAGTCCGGGGCGGCGTCGCCGATGTAGGAGATATCGTCGGGGTAAGCGGGCAGGCCGGCGTTATCGTATACGATCTGTCCGTCGGGCGAGCGCACGAAGGCCGCCCCGTAGATCGCCGTGGTAGTGCCCCCCTCCTTGGCGATGATGGTGGCCTGACCGGCGGAACCGATCTCCTGCTGCCCCTGGATGCCGTCGGCCAGGGCCAGTACCTTATTCCAGTTGCGGGAGAAGGTCAGGGTGCTGGTCCAGTTCAGCCGCTCGCTCTTGATCGGCTTGCCCGTCAGGGTGAGCTCCACGCCGCGGTTGCGCACTTCCCCGCTGTTGAGTACCGCCGAGCTGTAGCCGGTGGTGATGTCGAGAGGGATGGAGATGATCTGGTTCTTCGTGGTGGTTTCGTATACCGTGGCGTCGAGGGTCAGCCGGCTCTTGAGCAGCCGCGTTTCGATGCCGGTCTCGTAGCTCCGGGTGATCTCCGGGCGGAAGTTGGGGTTGTAGAGGTTCGTCGAGAGGGAGGCCGAGCTCGGGAAGGCGCTCTGGCTGTAGTACTTGCTGGTCCGGTAGGGATCGGTATCGTTGCCCACCTGGGCGAAGGAGAAGCGGTACTTCAGGAAGCTCACCGCCTCGGGCAGTTCGAACAGCTCGGAGAGGATAACGCTTACGTTGGCCGACGGGTAGAAGAAGGAGTTGTTCTGCACCGGCAGTGTGCTCGACCAATCATTGCGGCCCGTGAGGTCGAGGAAGATCTTCTCCTCGTACGACAGCGACAGCAAGCCGTAAAGGCTGTTCACCTTCCGGTTGCGGTCGTAGGTCTGCACGATGGGGTTGTTCACCCCGTTGGCCAGCTTGTAGACGCCGGGTACCACCAGGGCGTCCACCGAAGCATCCGTGCGGCGGTAGCGGTAGTCGAGGGCGTTGCCGCCCAGGGAGGCGGAGTAAGCGAAGCCGTCGCCGAGCTGGTTGTCGTAGCTCAGCAGGAAGTCGCTGTTCACCTCCTGCTTGAAGATGTTCTGCTTCTCGTAGAAGCCCCGGGCGTAGCGGTTGATGCTGTACGGCCGTTTTTGCTCCCGGTCCTGGTGGTAGGTATTGAGGGAGGTACGCAGCATGAGTTCCAGGCGCGGGGCCAGCTCCAGCCTGGCGAAGATGTTGCCCACGATCTGGTCGCTGCCCAGGGCGTTGGTGGCCTCGTAGGCGATGAGGTAGGGGTTGTCGATGTAGGAGCTGAAGGGCTGGATCTGCTGGATCTGGTTCTGACCGTCCTGCCAGATCGGCCGATACCAGTCGAGGTCCACGTTCGGGTTCTGGAAGATCATGAAGTAGGCGATCGAACCGTTGTTGTAGCCGGTGCTGGGCAGGTTGTCGCTGGTCCGGTTGTTGTAGTTGATGACGGAGCCGACCTCGATGCGGTCCGAGATCTGGTAGTTGGCGTTGATGGAGGCCGTGAGCCGCTCGAAGCCGGTATTCGGCATGATCCATTCGTTTTTGGAATGGCCCGCCGAAAGGCGCATCGACCCCTGCTCGTTACCGCCCTGGAGGGAGACGTTGTTGTTGTAGGTGACGCCCGTCCGCCAGAAGTCCTTGCGGTTGTCGGGGTAGCCGCGCCAGGGCCGCCGCTCGGCCGACTGTCCCTCCACCGCCGGGTCATACTGGTAGTAAGTCTGTCCGTCGAAGGCCGGGCCCCAGGCGCTGCTGGTGCTGCCGGTGTTGTTGCCGTCTTCCGAGGAGCCGAAAGAGTAGTAGGGGTCGCCGTTGTCGTCGAAGCTCTTGCCCGTTCCCTGCCCGTATTCGTACTGCCAGTCGGGCCAGCGTTGGATGTGATCGAAGCTGACGCTGGAATTGTAGGTCACGCCGAGGCCGCGTGCCTGCCTCCCCGATTTGGTAGTGACGATCAGGGCACCGTTGGCGGCCCGGCTGCCGTAGAGGGCGGTGGCGCCGGGGCCCTTAAGCACCGTCACGCTCTCGATGTCTTCGAGGTTCAGGTCGGAGATCGCGTTGCCGTAGTCGATCGGTGAGTCGGCGCCCATGTAGGCCGAGGAAGAGCCGGAGGGGGTCAGCTCCTGGTTCACCGGCACGCCGTCCACGACGATGAGGGCGTAGTTGCCGTTGGGGTCCAGGGAGTTGTTGCCGCGCAGGGTGATTTGCTGGGAACCCATCGGTCCCGAACTGGCGGAAGTGATGTTGAGCCCGGCAACCTTGCCCTGCAGCGCGGAAGTCCAGTTGTTGGGCACGGCCTGCGCCAGGTTGTCGGCCTTCACCGTCGCCTGGGAAAAGCCCAGTTTTTTCTCCTCCCGCTTGATGCCCAGGGCCGTCACTACGACGGCATCGAAGGAGTTCACGTTGTCCGACAGGATGATGTCCTGGACGGAACCGGCCGTAGCCTCCACCGTCCGGGTACCGTAGCCGATGTAGGATACCTCCAGGGTGGCGTCGGCGGAGGTCACCGCCAGGCTGAAGTTGCCGTCGTAGTCGGTCGTGGTTCCGTTGGTCGTCCCTTGCTCCATCACCGTGGCCCCGGGTAGCGGAAAGCCCTCCGCGTCGTGGACGGAACCACGGACGATCTCCGCCGCGTTCTCCTTTTTCCGGATCGTGATGATGCGGTCGACCACCTCGAATTCGAGGTCGCCGCGTTCGGACAGGGTGTCGAGCACCGCCTCCAGGGGCTCGTCGGTGGCGTCGAGGGTGAAGCCCTGGTCCGGATTCAGCACCCGGGTGTCGTACACGAAGGTAAAGTCGGTCTGCTCCTCGATGACGTCCAGGACTTGCCGCAGTGGCGCGTCCCGGAAGGCGGCGTTGGCCAGACCGGGGCTGGGCCCCTGTCCGCGGACGGGAGCCACCAACCCAGCCACCAGCACGCAAAGCGGACAGAGGCGGTAAATCGTTCGCGTAAAGGAATGTCGGTAAGTTGCGATCATGTGGGTTCAATTACTAGGGTGGGGAGAAATGACATAGGATGTGTAGCGTAGCCGTCAGTCGGGACGGGCGTTCTTGATCAGGATGTGGTCGGGTTCCAGGTATTCGATCTCGAGGTCGGCCAGGATGGCCAGGCTGGTCAGCACGTGCTCCAGCGCTTCGTCGCGAAACTTCCCGGAAAGCCGACGGTCCTTGGCCACCCCCGGCGCGAGGTCGATCCGCACCCCGTAGCGCCGCGCCAGGAGCTGCGCGGTCTCGTGAAGGGGGGTATCCGAGAGCAGGATCAGGTTTTGGTTTGGGAAGAGCGGCCGGCCGGCGCGGTAGCGGATCCGTTGGCCTTTGGTGAGGATCGCGCCATCGGAGCCTTCGGCCACCGTCCGCACCGTGCCGCTGACGACGCTGACGACGACGTCCGCTCCCTTCTGCTTGATCGTGAAGGAGGTACCCAGCACCCGCGTGATGACCGGCCCGGTCACCACGGTAAAGGGGTGGAGGGTGTCGCGGGCTACGTCGAAGAAGGCCTCCCCGCGGAGAGTTACGTGGCGGCGTTGCGCAAAATCGGCGGGGAAGGTGATGCTGGCGGCACCCTCGAGGTCTACGGTGCTACCGTCCGCCAGAGCCAACTCGCGGCGTTCGCCGTCCTGGGTAACGACGGTGATCGTGTCGTTCCCGGACCGCAGCGGCAGCAGG
This sequence comes from Neolewinella xylanilytica, assembly GCF_002934605.1. GTDB lineage: Bacteria > Bacteroidota > Bacteroidia > Chitinophagales > Saprospiraceae > Neolewinella > Neolewinella xylanilytica. The sequence continues at coordinate 1,001,244 of NZ_PTJC01000005.1, read as the reverse complement.
GCGGCCAGTCCGACCACCAGCGCGAAGCCGGCGGCGATCGGGTACCACGGCTTCCATCTCCGGCGGCGGGGTGCTTCGGTCAGCTTGGCCCGGATCCGGTCCGCGATGCGCCGCTCCGTTTCCCCGTCGGTCGGTACGATCGTATTTGCCCTTCGCGACTGCAGCTTGGCGTAGAAGCGTTCCACTTGCTCCCGCTCCGCCTCGCTGGCCGTGCCGGAGGCAAATTTTTCGAGTAATTGACGGAAAGCCTGGGGATCCAAAGTGAGCCGGTTTACCGGTAAGTCTCCCCCGGGCGGCGGTACACGTAGTGCCCGAAACGCAATTAACCATTCCTTTAAATGGGCGGCAATTTGCTTACGTTAAGCTAACGTGGAGATAACCAACACCAGCAGATGATGCACTTCCACCCTACTGCGCAACTGCTTGATGGCGTCGCTAATGTGCTTCTCGACGGTGCGGATGGAAATATTTAGGGTGGAGGCGATCTCCGTATTGGAGTAGTGGCCGAAACGACTGAGCTGGAAAACCCGGCGGCAGCGGGGGGGCAGCTCCGTAATGCCGTGCTGCAGGCAGCGGTCGAGGTCTTCGGCCGCCAGTTTATCTTCCACGGTACCGTCCATTTCGAGCTCCTGCAGCGCCTCCTGCTGGGCCGGGGAGAAGCGGACGCCGCGCAGGTGACTGGCGATGCTGTACTTGGTGGCCCGAAACAGGTAGCCCTCCAGGTTGGCGATCGGTTCCCTATGGCGCCGTTCCCACAGGTCGGTAAAGACTTCCTGTACGATGTCCTCGCACACGGCTTCCCGGTCGTGAATGCGGTAGGCGTAGGCGTACAAGCGTTTCCAGTACCGCCGGAAAATCTCCCCGAAGGCGGCCTGCTGGCCCCGGTGCAGGAGGGCCGCGAGTTCTTCGTCGGAGCGGTTACCGTAGCGGTCGGACAGGGAATTCATTACCCCGCAAAGGAACCCGCCGCATGCAAACGGAATGTGGAGCGAGCTTTAAGCTTAGGTTAAGTAAATAAAGGGGCGCCGGGGCGCGGGTGCAAGACGAATTAAATCACTACTTTTGCGACACTGTTGCATTAAGCAAATCAGTTTACGATGGGAATACGCAATGCAGGCAAACCTTGTACGAGATGCGAGGTAGCAAGACGGCGTTTCCCGTAAGCGTCCCCGGCCGCGCGACGGGGTAAACCGTTGATTCACCAGACCCCGTACGCACACCGCTGCGTACTAAACGAGCATTGTCGTGCAAAAGCCAGTCACCATTCTTACGGGATTTTTGGGAGCGGGAAAAACCACCTTCCTGAACCACCTGCTCCGCGAGCGTCCGGAAGTGCGGTACGCCATCATCGAGAACGAGCTCGGCGAACGGGGTATCGACAACGAACTCGTACTGACGCCCGCCGATACGATCGTCGAGTTCAACAACGGCTGCCTTTGCTGCACGCTCCACGATAATCTGTACGACATCCTCAACGAGCTGCACGAGCGGCGCAGCCAGTTCGACGAGATCATCATCGAGGCCACGGGGGTAGCCGATCCGGCCGGTCTGGCGCAGCCGTTCATCACCCACCCGCTGATCAAAAAACACTTTCCGCTTACGGCCATCATCTGCCTGGTCGACGCCGAACACATCGAGGACCAACTACGGGAAACGGAAGAGGCCGTCAGCCAGATCACCTTCAGCGATATCCTGCTCATCAATAAGACCGACCTGGTAACCGGCTCCTACGTGAAGAAACTGGAAGAAACATTGCGCTCGATGAATCCCCTCGCGCAGGTACGCAGCGGCCACCAGCAAGCCTTCCCCCCGGTCGGCCCCGGAGTGGGCCGCCGCCAGACGGACGACCTCCTTAGCGGACAGGCATTCGGCGACGGGGAGGGTGGGTTTCCTGTCCTGCGCCCCGCCGCCCACCATCCCCACGACCATACGGAGGGGATCAACTCCCAAACCTTCGTTTTCGACCGTCCCTTCCAAATGGAGGTGCTGTACCACCAGTTGTTCGTGTACCTCACCTTCCAGGCGACCGGCCTGTACCGGATGAAGGGATTGGTCTGGCTCGGGGGCGACGACCGGCAACACTTGGTACAGTCCGTGGGGAAGCGCCTGTCCTTCCAGCAACAAAGGGAATGGACCGCCGGGGAGGAACGGCGCAGCGTAGTGGTATTCATCGGCAAGCGGCTGCAACGGGCGGGACTGCAACGGCTGCTGGACAAATGCCTGGTGCCGATCCCGTCCACCGGCGCACGAAAGCACGGGCAGCGATGAGCGTAGCCAAAAACCTGAACCGCTCCGATCTGCTGGGTGCCGCGGTCAGCGGGCTTTGCGCCATTCATTGCACCCTGACGCCCCTCTTCTTCGCCGCCCGACCGATGCTGGAGGGCAGGCTGGGAGCGCACGCCCACGGTAGCGGGTGGTGGGCCTCCCTCGATTATATCTTTCTCGTCCTAAGCTTACTAGCGGTGTGGTATTCCGCCCGCCATACGAAACATCCCTCCCTGCGGTATCTCCTGTGGGCGGCGTGGATCACCTTCGCCGTAGGCCTCCTCCTGGAACCGTACGAGCTGGCCTACGCCAAATGGCTGATGTACGCGGGTTCGATTACACTGGTATTCGCCCACGTCCGGAATCATTGCCACTGCCGGCAGTGTGTGGGTGAAGGGTGACGGGCATGGAAAGGTAAAGGCCGAGCACCACCGGGGCGGCTGCATTGGACGTGCAGCGCGACCCGGGAATGACTCGGCCTTTGATAACCCGGTCAGGCCCGGAAGCCTGCGAGCTTGCTAATAAATACCGATATATGTCCCCTCGGCCAGGTTCTTCAGCGTAGCGCCGAGGGTGAAGCCGTCGGGGCTGTCGGAGGTGGTATCGAAAATGTAGACGTTACCGTCTTCACCGGTGGGGGTGATGGCCATGTAGAAGTTATTGTCCCGGACCGCTGCGTTCTGGTACTGCCGCAGCCAGAGGTTTTCGGGGAGGTTCATCTTCACGGCGGTACCCTGGTAGAGATCCACGCGGGCTACCGACCAGTTGGAGTCGTCGTTGGAGTCCGTCTCGTCCGTGCGCAGGTAAGGAACGTAGCCGATGCCGTTGCCGGTGTAAAACCAGCCGTAGGCGCGGGTATTTTCGCCGAGGAGGTCAGACAGGTTGAAGTCGAAGGATTCGTCGTATTCCCCGTCGCGGATGCGCAGGATGTAGGTGTCGTAGGTGTTGTCGGGAACGGAAATGATCTGGTATACGTCGCCTTCCTCGTCGAGGTGGGCAACGGGCGTCCGGTAGCCGTTGGTGGCGCCGGCGGCCATCTCGGTAGCGATGATGCGGGGATTGGTCAGGCCGGGGTAATCCAGTACGAGCGTCTCCGTATTGGTATACACGGCGGCGGGGCACCCCCGGCCGGTGCAGGGCTCGACGGGGTTGTAGGCGCTCTTCGCCATGCCGTAGAAGATCTTGTCGCCGGCGATCACCGGGGCATCCACGCGACCGACATAGTTGTAGGATTCCAGGTCGGTGGGGGTGACCGGGATGACGAACTCCTCGACGGCGCCGAAGGTGAGGGCGTCGAGCCCGACGGTCATCACCCGCACCGTCACGTCGGAGCGGACGAAGGTGGAATCGGTGTAGACGTAGGTACCGTCGGCCTGCTCGGTACTGTCCGTGTATTCGTAGACGCGGGCCGCTTCGCTGCCTTCGGCGTAGTGGACGGAGGCGGTTGCCTCGTTCGCTTTGGACCAGCGCGGGTAGGCGGTGCCCATGACGAACTCAACGTTCTTCTCGTACTCGAGGGCGTAGTCTTCGCCGCCGTTCACGTCGAACTTGTAGATCCGCCCCCCGCCGTAATCGAGGTTGTAGAGCGTCGAGCCGTCGGCCGATGAAAAGATCCGGGCCGTACGGGTCGAGGGGATCTCGTAGCCGACGCCGTCGTAGCTCACCGTTCCCTCGCTGACGTCGGTCAGGGCCTGGGTGTAGACTTTGGTTTCGCCGGTGGGACTGGCGGAAAGGGCCAGTGTAAAGTATTCGCGGTCTTCCGACCCGGGGGTTTCCTCTTCCCCGGTGGTCGGCGTCGGGGTTTCGTCTTCCTCGCAGGAGGTCAGCGGCAGCACGCCGATCAGGCCGAATACCAGCAGCCGGGTAGCGAATCGATTAAATGCGGTAGTCATGAAAGTGGATTTTCGGGTTAGTAAAGGGATGGGAATGGCTGGCCGGCGGGTGCCGAGTCGACCAAATCACCCCGGGAATCAGAGAATGGTGAAGTTGATTTTCGCGTAGAAAGCCCGCCCCGGCTTCTGTAGCGCGTAGTTGTCGAAAACCTGGCGGTCGAAAATATTTCGGCCGTCGAGGGCCAGGGTGATGCGCTCGCCCGGGAAGGTGTAGAGCAGACCGACGTCGCAGACCAGCTGGGTGGGGATGATGTCTTTACCCCGGCCACCCAAGGATTCCCAGTCGCGGTAAAACCAGTGGACATAGCCCACGTTGGCGCTGACCGAGGCCCGGGAGCCTTTCTGAATCAGGTCTTGCTTCCGGTACCGCACGTTCCCGTTGGCGGTGAAGAAGGGGGCGTTGCGTTCGCGGTCGCGGTACCAGTCGTAGGCCAGCCCGTCCTCGTCGAAGGGGGTGTTGAACAGGGAATTGAAGACGGATACGCTAGAGGTAATATCGAGCTTGCCGGCGAAGGAATAGAAGAGGTCGGCGTCGAATCCCTTGCTGATGTAGCTGTCGTCGTTGATGAATTCCGTGGTTTCGTCGGTGTCGTCTTCCCGAACGTTCCGCTTGATTTTATCCTCCGTATCGCGGATGAAGGCGTTGACCTGGAACCGCGTTTCGTGATTGCCGAAGCGGTAGGTACCCAGGGTGACGCCGAGGTTGAGGTTCTTGCTCCGTTCGGGTTGGAGGCCGTAATTGGGTTCCAGGTTCTCGGCCAGGTTGCCGAAGAGCTCCTGGGGCACGGGGAGCCGGAACGAGCGCTCGGCCGAGGTTTGCACCAGCACGTTGGGGAACACTTCGTAGGCGGCGGTGACCCCGAACCCGTCGGCGCGCACGCTGCGGTTGACCCGGTTCAGCTCTACTTCCGCCGTGGCGCTTTCCTTGCGGTATTCCACGATACGCACGCCCTGGTTGAAATATTTGTAGAAGGCGGAGAGCTTTAGGCGGTTGTCGGTGCTCCGGTAGGCGTAGCCCAGTCCGACGATGGAGCGGCTGGAGAAACGGGTGTCCTCCAGGTCCCGGATATCGACGTGGCGGAGGGGATCCTCGGAGTCGCGGGTGAAGTAGGTGTGCAGGACGTTGGCCGTCAGGTCGTGCCGCTCGCTGATCCGGTAGCCCGCCGTAGCCCGGCCCACGTAGACACGCTCGTTGCTGGTCTGCAGCGTAGGGGTACCGGCTTCGGCCCCGGAAATGTACTCGTAGTAGCCGATGACATTGTCGTTGGCATCGAGTTTTTCCTTGCGTTGTCCGTCCCAGTCGTAGATGTAGGCGGCGGTATCCACGATGCGGCGATCCAGGTTGGAATAGGAGGAGAAGGCGGAGAGGCTGAGCTTGTCGGAAAGGAAGCTATTGTCCTTATAAGACAAATTGACGAGTTGGGTCTGCTGGTACGCTTTGCGGCTGCCGTACACCGACTCCATCGTGGCGCCGTGCTGGATCTGCTGGTCGAGGGAGGAGTATACCCCGCCGACGAGCAGCTCGTCGGCCCAGCTCCGGTTGGTAATACCGGCCCTGGCGTTAAAGCCGCCGGAGCGGTAGCGGTCGTGGAATCGCCGGGCGCGGACGTAGGTGATGTCGCCGGTGGTCGGGTCGGTGGTGTACACCTGGTTACCCCAGACCTCATAGTCGTTGTCGGATGCGTTGTAGAAGGCCGAGCCGTTGACGGTGAAGCCCGATTTCGGATCGTAAAAGTTACCGGAAACGGCGCTTTGGTGGGTATTGAACGAGCCGTACGAATAGGAGGCCCGCAGCGCATTGCGTTCGAGCGTCTTCTTCAGCACCACGTTGATGGCTCCTCCCAGGGCGTCACCGGCCAGCTCCACGGGCACCACCCCCTTGTACACCTCGATCCGCTCGATCATGCTCGCGGGCAGGCTCTGCAGGGAGAAGGACGGCCCGTACGACTCCATGGGGATGCCGTCGATAAAGATGCGGATGGCGTTGCCGGACAGGCCGTTGATGTTGTAGTTGATGCGGGAACCCATGCCTCCGTTCTGCTGGATCCGGATCCCGGAGGTGCGATCCAGCAGGTCCGTCACCTGCACCGATGAGTTTTCTTCTTCCTCCAGCTCCAGGGCGCGCATGGCGAATCCCTCGGTTTCCAGGGCGGTCGTTACGGATTGCCCGACGACGCTTATTTCTTCGAGCAGCATGGCGTCGGCTTCGAGGACCAGGCGGAGATCCTGCGCCCCGGCCGCTACCGCTACCGCCTTACGCAGTGGCTTGTGGCCCAGTAGGTATGCCTGCACCACGTAGCTGCCCGGGGTCAGTTCGGGAAAGGAGAAGGTGCCGGACAGATCCGTCAGGGTTTGGTGATTTCCGGGATTCAGCGACACGACCACCCCGGTGAGGGGCTCGTTGTCCGCATCGAATACGCCGCCGGATAAGCGGCCCGTGGTTTCCGACTGCCCGAAGAGCGGTACCTGCAGCAGCAGTAAAGCGATCACGAAGGAGGGGAGTGTAAACGGCATCGGGGTTCACTAGTGAGTTCGGTAGCGAAGGCCCCGCAAAGGTAGAAGCACCCCTCCAAGCTGACAAATTTTATTTAGACTTATTACAAATAAAGTTTTTTGGGCTGGTGTAATTAGTTGTTTTTGGTTGTCGGTGGTCGGTTGTCGGTTGTCGGTTGTCGGTTGTCGGTGGTCGGTGGTCGGTGGTCGGTGGTACGGCTTGGCTTGCACCGCTGCATATTTCCGCTCCTACGTCTTTTGCCCCATAAGCTAAGCAGCTGCCCCCCTCCCCCAACTACCGCGGAGTAGGGGAAGGGAGCCGGATCCGCTCTAATGTCCAGCGGTTTGAGCTAGGCTTTTGGGAGGAAAAAATGCTCCGGCACGGAACGGCCCGGCACCCGCGCTCCGGCGCAAAAAGAGGGAAGCGCTACTTTGATTCCCAGCGAAGCGCATCCGCTCCGGCGCCCTGTCCGAAGTTTACCTTCTCCCTGGAGGGATCGCCCTTTGTCTTGAGCCGGATATCCTGGGACAGGGGCCCCAGCACGCGGATCCAATCTTCCGCCTCCTGGGCGAATTGCACTTCTTCCACCTCGGCGTTTTTGGAATTGTAAAAGGTAAAGGCGGGCCCTTCGGCCTGGTGGAGGTGGATGTTGCGGAAGGTCATGCCGTCGCCGTCGATGACCGTGATGCCCCGGCGGGTGTCGAAGGAAGCGTCCTCGAGGGTGACGTTCTGGAGGTTCATCTCGGGCAGCCCCTGGAACTGGGCGGCGGTTTCCGACTGGGTGACGCGGATATCGCGCATATGGATGTTGCGGAAAGAGGGGGTTTCTTCGGTCACGGGCATGAGCGTCTCGTCGCGCGCTTCGGTTTCGGCCGACTGGGTTTCCTCCAGGATGGGCGAATTCCCGCCGTAAAAGAGGTTGAAGCGAATGGCCTCGGTGGGAATGCGCACCATGTCGATGTCGCTGATCCAGATGTTTTCCACTACCCCACCCCGGCCGCGGGTGCTTTTGAAACGGAGGCCCACGTCGGTGCCGATGAAGGTGCAGTGGGCCACTTTTACGTTGCGGACGCCGCCGGACATCTCGCTGCCGACCACGAAGCCGCCGTGACCGTGGTAGACGGTGTTGTGGGATACGATCACGTTTTCGGTGGGTACGGCGCGCTTCCGTCCGTCCTCGTCCTTGCCGGATTTGAAGCAGATGGCGTCGTCGCCCACGTCGAAGGTATTTTGGTAGATCAGCACGTTCTGGCAGGATTCCAGGTCGAGTCCGTCACCGTTCTGCGAGTACCAGGGGTTACGGACCTGGAGGTTCCGGATGATCACGTTCTCGCATAGCAGCGGGTGGATGTTCCAGGCGGGGGAATTCTGGAACGTCGGTCCGTCGAGGAGCACGTTCTGGCAACTGATCAGGCTCACCATCACCGGGCGAAGGTAGTCCTTCACCCGCTCGAATTCCTCGCGGGTGGTGAGGTTGGGCACGTTGAAATTGACGTTGCTATCGGCCCGCTTGTACTCCTCGGAGGGGTACCAGATCTTGCCGTCGTCGCGGAGGGCTCCGCCGGATTCGACCAGCTTCTTCCACTGGGGCGGGGGCATTTTATCCTTCTTGACGGGGCGCCAGGCATCGCCGGAGCCATCAAACACGCCGCGGCCGGTGAGGGCGATGTTCTCCAGGTCGCGACCGTTGATGGGCGACGTATTGCGGTAGGTTTCGAGCCCTTCGAAGCTCGTCGCCACGAGGGGATACAGGTCTTTGTCCTCACTAAAGATGACCAGCGCCCCTTCATCGGTGTGGAGACGAATATTGCTGCGCAGGCTAATCGGCCCCGTCAGCCACATGCCCCGGGGGATGCGCACGGTGCCGCCGCCGGCCTGAGCCACGGTAGCGATGGCGTCGTCGATGGCCTGGGTATTGAGGGTGGTGCCGTCGCCGACCGCGCCGAATTCGGTGATCAGCACTTCCCGGTCGGGGAAGGTGGGCTCCTCTACCCGTGGCATTTCGAAGGGGAGATCGGCGTAGAGGGCGTCGATGGTTACGTCCTGGGCGGCCAGGCCCGGGCCGAAACCGATACAACTGAGGACGAACGATAAGGCCGCGGTGCGGAGGGTAGAAATGGGCATAGGGTTTTGCAGGATTGACTGGGAGTAAATATCGCACATCCGGTGGGGGGCGGCCGTGCGGTATTCATCGTGGAGTATGCCGGTTTTCACATTTTGCTACCGCGAGGCCCGCCCCGGCTACGCCGGGGCGTGACCGCGCTATGCTACAGGCGTCCCTTCCAGGGCCGGGCCGTCAGCGGAGCATGCGGGAAAATTTGTGTCGATCTGCGCCCAAAATCCGTGGCCAGCCGTATGAAGATTCGGGCCGTGAGGCGAAGCCGAGCCAACCGACTACCCGCAAGGCGCAGCCAGCCCCGGCTCCGTATCCTTCCGCCGCCGCAGCCCCATCCGTTCTTCCGTAGTCAAATACTCCCGTACCCCGAAGCTCACCGAGAAGATCACCAACTGGTAAAACAGAATGCCGTAATTCGACTCCCCGAAGATGCCGAACTCCGTCAGGCTGTTGATCGTGATCGGAATGAGAATGCCGATCATCATCAATTTCTTTTCCTTCGTGGCGCTCATGATCGCCCGCATGGTGAAAACCATTTGGTAGATGACCACGGTCATGCCCACGAACCCCAGGTTCATCAGTACCTGCATGAAGGTGTTGTGCGTCATCTTGCCCGGATACGTATGCGTCGATTGGAAGTATTCCTTGTAGTCGATGCGCATGAAGCCGAAGCCGAGCAGGGGTTCGCGGGGCAGGCCCTCGGCGATCAGGGCCGTCCAGAAGGGCAGGCGCCCGGTCATGCTCATGATTTCCTCCAGGCGCTCGGTGTCGCCATCCTTGAGCACCACCTTCCAGATGGCGACCGGAGAGACGACCAACATCCCGGCGATAATGAGGACCTTTATCTGCTGCTGCTCCGACTGCATCACATGGAAACCGATGATCATCAGGGCTCCGATCAGGGAGGAACGCGAGCCCGTGGCGTACAGGCAGTAGAAGATGATGATCAGCTGAAAGGTCGTCCACTTCGGCCGGTGGGCATCGTAGTAGTTGAAGATCAGGCAGGCCACCCCCACCCCGGCCAGCATACCGAGTTCGTTGGGGTTCATGATGTAGCCCCCCAGCCGGGCTTCCTCCCCGCCGTGGGTCATGCGGAAGAAGGTGTCGGGATCTACCCACATACCGATTACGAAGATGAGCACCAGGTAGTATACCGTATTGCCGAGCAGCTGGAACAAGCGGATCCGGTGCCCCGGAAAGTACCGGTCGATCATGCTGATGATCTTGATGAAGTAGAGGCAGAAGACGAAGCTCTGCGTGGTCATAAACCACTGCAGGGCACTCACCCCCACGTTGGTACTCCAGAGAAAGGAGGCAAAGCCCAGGAATAGATATACCCCGTAAAGTCCCGCGACGAAAATATTATCCCACGTCATCGACCCCGGCACCCCGTATTCCCGTACCCGGCGGTAGAGGTAGAAGGCGCCAAATAATACGCCGTTGCGACCGACCAGCTTGATGGCCCGGGTGATCACGACGTTTTCGCTCCAGGTAAAGAAGCAGGCCACCATCAGGAACAGCAGCACGAAGAGCCAGCGCTCGGTGCTCCTGAGAAATTCCTGGTGCTTGGCCGGGTCCAGGGTCATGCGTACAGCTTATTGAAACGGACGACCACTTCCGGCCAGCTGAAGGCCGTAGCCACCATACGGGAGGCGTTGCTACCCAGTTCCAGCAGCGTACCGCCACCCAGGCCCCGACATTCCCCCATAGCCAGGGCCAGGGCCCGATCGTCTTCGTTGGGCACCACCCGCCCGGCACCGTACTCCCGTACGTAGTCGCCGATGTTGGTGGCCTCGGTGACAATGCAGGGCACGCCGAAGGCCGCCGCCTCCAGCACCGCGCTGGGCATGCCCTCGTTGCGGCTGGGATGCAGGAAGACCCGCATCCGCCGCAGCAGCGCATCCTTATCTTCCCCGTAGCGGGAACCGTGCAGCACTACGCGGTCTTCGATACCCAGCGTCGCTATTTTTTCTTCCACCGCCGCGCGGCCGTCCCCGTCGCCGACGATCCAGAGCACGGCATCCTCGTCCGTCCGGATGTGCGCCGCGAAGGCGTCGAGCAGCAGATCCAGCCCCTTGGTGTAGTAATCCAGCCGGCCGACGAAGCCGAAGACGAAGCCGTCTTCCGCCCGGGCCTCCGCGCGCTGGGTGCCGACCATGTCCATACCGTAGGGCAGCAGCACCGTTTTGTCGGTTTTGTAGATGGTTTGCAGACCGTCCACTTCGCTGGCCCCGATGCAGTGGATCGCGGCGGCGTGGCGCAGCAAAGACCGTTCGAAGAGTCGGAAGTACAGTTTCTTTCTCCACCGTCCCTTCTCCATGGCCCGCGTATTGTACGCTCCGTGCGGGGTGATCACGTACCGCAAGCCCGCCCGGTGGAGGGCGGCGGCGGCGCGGGAAAACAGGGGTACCCATCCGCCGTGCAGGTGAAAGACCGTCCCTTCCCGATCGAGGTCGCCCAGCGCGCGCCGGAAGGCGGGGTCCAGCGCGAAGGGGTTCCGGTCTTCCCGGAACAGCACCGTCCGGAAGTTCCGTTCACCGTAGTCGGCCTCCGGGGTCTTCGTGAATCCCCAGACGCTGACGTTCAGCCCCGCCGCGGTCTGCCGGGTGGCCAGTTGGTAGACCACCTTGTTGACGCCGTTCATGCGGGCCGGATTGGCCTTCCCCATTACCAGGTGTATAATTTCCATAGCTTGAACTGCTTTTTGTGCAAGACGACCAGCCAGGTGGCCTGCAGGATGAGTTGATTGACGATCAGTCCGGCCACCGCGCCCGTGACGCCGAAGGTGCCCAGCAGGTAGCGGTAGCTGACCAGACTGAAGAGGAAGCTGGCCAGGTAGGCCGTGAAGTAGGAGCGGTTCAGCTCGGTGACCCGGATCAGCAGGCGAACCGGATAGGCGATGACGATGACCCCGTACAGCAGCACCATTCCGCGCAGCACGAAGGCGTAGGGCGCAAAAGCGGTATCCCCCACCAGCACGATAACCTCCCGGGCGAAGACGAAGAGCACGCCGAGACCGGCCAGCGTCGCCAATTGATACCATCCCAGTTGCCGCTGCGCGGAGCGGTAATACTGCTCGACCGATACCCGGTAGGCTTCGCTCAGTCGGGGGAGCACGTAATTTTCCAGGGTCTGCAGGACAATATTGATCACGCCCAGCAGGGTTTGGACGAACCGCAAGACCCCCAGTGCCTCGACGCCGATCAACAGACCGGAGGTCATCACGTACAGGTTGCTCGATAGCCACTGCACCACCGCCGCGTACAGCAGCCACTGCCCTTCCAGCAGGTGAATCCGCAGGTAGCGCCGTAGGAAGGCCAACTCCGGTAGCCGGCAACCTCGCAGGTAAACGATTCCGCCGAGGAGCAGGCCGGGCACGAAGGCCGCCCCCAACAGCAGGAGGTAAGGGACCAGGTCGTCCACCCCCGCGTAAGCCCCGTAAGCCAGCCCGGCGGCCACGCCCAGCAGGTAGGTACCCGTCATGCCGACAACGACCTCCGTCCGCCCCCGCGCCAGGAAATACTTCCGCAAAAAGTCACTCAGGAGAAAGGCCGCGACGTAGCCGGCGGAGGCGGGCAGTAAGGGCCGGTATTCGGCCATCCACCCCGGTCCAGCAACGTACAGCAACAGGGGCGCCACGGAGAAGAGCCCGACCAGCGGCAAGAGCACCACCAGCAGCACCGACCGGTAATCGGCATCCCGGCGTTCCGTGGCCACGTGCACCTGCAGCGGTTGCACCACGAGCGACTGCACCACGGCCAGCAGCAGGTAGACGACAATGATCAGGGAGGCGAAGCGGCCGTACTGTTCCAGGCTGAGCAGCTTCACCAGGGCGATATTCACCAGGAAGCCGGTGCCGCTGAACATGCCCTGCTCCGCGATCAGCTGGAGCTGTTTCGGTATGCGCCCCATCACGAACGCCATTTTTTCAGGTAGGCGATCGCCTTGCGCACCATCCAAATGCCCTCGTGGAGCAGGGACGGACTGTAATTATCGTTATTCACCACGATTCGGAGGTGGTCGATCCCGTGCTTCGCCCGCAGCAGGTTCAGCTCGCCAAGGGTTCGCAGTCGGGTCTTGCGCGTATCCAATACGCAGATATTCTGATCGGCCAGGCCCATGAAGAGCAGCGACTTGGCATTGTCCCGCAGGTTAAAGTTATCCACCAACACCAGGTCGTAGTCCGTACACAGCTGGCGATACCAGGACAGTAGCTCGGCAAAGGTGTGCCGCGACACCTCCTCCTCGTGCATGACCCGCAGGTGCTCCGCCGGTAGCCGGAAGGTATGCTCCCCGTCGAAGGTGAGGACGCAGAAGTTGCGGCCCTCCCGCAGGAAGACCTCCCCCAATTGCTGTAATTGGTAGCGCACCCCGTGGTTGCGGTGGAAGGCGGAATACACCAGCGAGCTGTGCGGTGCCAGCATTCCCTTCATATCCAGTTTGAAGACCTCGTTCTTGAAGTAAGCCGCCGCGGCTTCCTCCGTTTTCAGGTGGGGCGTGGTGTAGGCGATCGGAATGTCCGTATGCTTCTCCACCGAGGTGATGTCGTTCACCCGTGCTTTACTGGCGTTGACCAGGAAGATGAAGATCACCGCCCCGAACATGCCCAGCAGCGACGATACGATAATGATGATCGGCCGGTTCGGAGAGACCGGCTTCTCCGGCACGTCCGCCTCCTGGATGATGCGGTGGAAGGAATGCTTGGCCGCCTTGGCTATTTCGGCCTCGATGCGCTTCTCGTTCAGGAAGACGTACGACTGCTGCTGCAGGCCGAACTCCCGGTCCAGGGTGGTCAGCGTGCGCTCCCGTTCGGGCAGCCCCTCGAAGGCGCGTTCCGCCTCCTCGATATCCCGCGTAAGCTTGTCGTACTTCGTCTGCAGGTTCCGACGGGTATTGTTAATACTCTCTACGAAGTAGTCGACGTAGAAGTCGATCTTCTCCTCCACCGTCCGTACCAGTTCGTGGTCTTCCCGGTACACCAGCAGCAGATCCTGGCGCTCGGCCTGGAGTTGCTTGATGTTCTTGACCATCTCGGTCGACAGCAGGTCGGTGAAGGCCTCGAAGTTCGGGGCCAGCTCCAGGAAGTTGTCCTTTCCCGACTGGATGTAGTCGTAGAGTTCGTTGATGGCCTCCAGCGACATGCGGGCGTTGGTTTGCTGGATCTTCATCTGGGATACCTGCCGCAGATCGGTTTCCGTCTGCATCCGGATGTTGATGATCTCGTTGCGATCGCGGTAGCTCTGGATTTCCCGTTCGGTTTGCGCGAGCTCGTCGTAGACCTTCGTGATCTGCTGGTCCAGGAATTCGGCCGTGATGTCGGCTACGCGGAACTTGTCCTGAATGTAGTCTTCAATGTAGGTGCGGGCCAGCTCGTTGGTGAGCATGGCCGCCTTCTCCGGAACGTTGTTTTTGTAGATGATGCGGATGATAGCTACGTCCTTGTCTACCGCGACCACGTCCAGGGTGCCAGCCACTTTACCGGTCAGGCGGTCCATGGAGTACTTGTGCAGTTGGTAGGTTCCCCGCAGGGCCAGGTCGGGCCGCTTGGATAGCAGCTCCGTGTTGTGGACGAGGTAGAGGCTGGCGACGGAGCGCAGGTGGAGGGTATCCCCGAAAACGCCACTGAAGACCTCCGTTGTCTCCGGCAACTGCACGGTATAGTGCAGCGAATCCGTTACCTGGATCATCCAGTCGCGGTCGTAGTAATCCGGGTCATGAACGGTGAGCCGGTGCAGAAAAGGCTTATCCGTGTAGAGTTCGGAGGTTTTGACCTTGCCCACGCGACTGAGCTCCTCATCGAAGTCTAGTTTTTCCAGCGTCTGGTGGACCAGGATCTGCGATTTGAGCACCTCGATCTCCATGGCAATCTTGCCGGTGCTGGCGAATACGTCGAAGTCCTTGAACAGGTTGTTGCCGGTAACGCCCTGGTCGAGGTCCGCTAGTTTGATCTTGGTCGTACTCTCGTACATCGGCGTGGTGTACGACAGATACTTCTTGGCCACCAACAAGCCTGCCACCATCGCCACTACGATGATGGGAAGTCCCCGAATATAGGGGCGAAGTATGCTGAGTTGCTCTTGCATATGCTTAGCCACCGAAGGCGCCCAGGAAGATGGCCGAAGCCGTCATGGCGGAGGTGAATGGGACGATTACCGACACGCGCCGGTCGAATTCTTTGTACCCGCGCGCCGGCGCAATCACGATGTCGCCCGGATAGAGCGGTAGGTTCTTATAGCGGTAGTCCCCCTTCGTGGTCAGGTCGACCGTCAGGATCTGGGTGTCCTCCCCCAACTGCCGGAACACCTTGATGCAGGATTTATCGGCGTAGGCGTCGAAGCCGCCGGCCCGGGCGATCAGATCGAGCAGGTAATTTTTCTCCTTGTCCACCGGGATGGTAGAGGGGGTACGAAATTCGCCCACCATCGATATTTCCCGGTTCAGGACCTTTACGTCCACGATCGGGTTGACCAGCAGGGTGCTCACCGAATCCTTGATCCGGCGCTTCAGTTCCAGGATGGTCTGGTGCTCCACGGTGAGGGTGCCGAAGCGGGGCAGCTCAATGGCCCCTTCGGCGTCGACCATGAGCCACTTTCCGTATACCTCGTTGGAGTTGTAGATCCCGTAGGTAGACCCCACGCTCAGGTCGTCGTGCCCCCACACGCTGATGCTGATCTTGTCGTCCTTGCGGATGGTGTACTGGTAATCTTCGCTGAAGTACAACAGGCTATCGGCGGCAGCGACCCCGTGACTGTCTTTCCCGGCCTCCTGCACGAAGAGGTTTTGGGTATGGCAGCCGCTCAGGAGGCTAACGAACAACAAAAGGCAAAGTAGGGGAAGGTGTTTCACGGGATCGGGGGGGGAAGAAGGCTTACTTATCCATTGGGAATCAGCTTGCCGAGCAGGGAACGGGAGCGGCGCGATAGCATTTCCCGCAGCCGGGCTAGCCGGTAGAGGGTGTGTTCGATGCGCTGTACTTCGGTCTCTCCCTTGATGATGTAATCGAAGGCACCGTATTTGAGCGCGTCCAGCGCGGTGGCCATGTCCTCCTGTCCGGAAACCATGATCACCGAGGCATTCGGATCGTACCGCTTGATCTTCTTCAGTACTTCAAAGCCCGTTACCTGCGACATATCGTGGTCGAGGAGCACGATGGCCGGGTCCAGGTGAAGGTGGTTCAGGCAGTCCACTCCGCTGTGGAAAAGGTGGGTATTCGTGAAGCCGAGATTGTGCAGGTGCTTCTGGTACAGCGAGCAGGTGAAGAGGTCGTCATCGACGATGAATACGGTAAGGTGGAGTAGACTATTCATAGCAGCAGATTTACCAATAGCTTTGCGAAATCGGTGCCAAACCGATTACATACTGAAAATCAACTATTTAGGCATATCCTATTCAAAAATCTTGTCCAGCACATGGAAAGGGTTCCGATTTTGGAACCGGTCACTTTAGTGTGCTGAAATCGGTGCGGAGCCGATCGATGACCGCGACCAGGGTATCGGTCAGCCGGTCGACCTTAGCGGTCAGCTCGGCGTGATCGGGGTCGGCGGATTTCCCGTAGCATTCGATATCCTTGGCGAGCCCCTCGATTTGGACGATGCCCATACTTTCGATACTGGGTTTGATGCGGTGGGCGGTTTTCGCGACCGTTTCGTAGTCCTTCCGGTGCATGGCCTCGCTGATCTCGGTGAGGGCCAGCGGGGTGTGCTCGGTAAAGATTTCCACCATGCTTTCCACGAATTGCTCGTCCCCCCGGCTTAGTTCCCGCAGCTTGGTAAGGTCGTAAATGGCTACCGTTCCGCTGGCGGCCGGCGCTAGTTGGGGCGGGGTCTCCACCAGGTTGACTACGTACTTCAGCAGGGTATCGAAGAGTACCTGCTCTTCGAAGGGCTTGGTCACGTAGTCGTTCATACCGATGCTGAGGTAGAGATCGATATCCTTTTTGAAGGCATTGGCCGTCACGGCGATGATGGGAAGATGCAGCTGCAGTTCGTTACGGATGATCTTGGTGGTTTCGACCCCGTCGAGCTCCGGCATCTGAATATCCATCAGGATCACGTCGTAAGAACTTTTCTTGAGCATGTCCAGCGCGACCGCCCCGTTTTCGGCCTCGTCTACCGTACAGCCTAGGTGGGAAAGGCTCTTGGTGGCGATGAAGCGGTTCATCATATTATCCTCCACGAGCAGCACGTGGGTGCCCCGCAGCAGGTGCAGGTTTTCTTCGGTGGAGTCGGCGAGTTGCTCGATGTTCCCCGGTGCCAGTTTTAGCTCTATGGTGAAGGTAGTCCCCCGGTCCTTCTTGCTGTCTACGGCAATCGTACCGCCCATCATTTCCACGATCTGCTTGGTGATGGACATCCCGAGCCCCGTGCCACCGAAGCGACGGGAAGTGGATTTTTCCGCCTGGCTGAACTTAGAGAAGAGTTGCCCTAGATACTGCTCGTCCATCCCGATGCCGGTGTCGGTAATCTTCAGGCGGATCCGTTGGCCGTCTGGTTCCTCGCTGATGGCCGTCGCCTCCAACCGGACGCCCCCCTTGAGGGTAAACTTGATGGCATTGTCGAGCAGGTTGATCACCACCTGCCGGAGGCGGGAGCTGTCGCCCGTGTGGGCCGGCCAGATGCGGTCGTCCAGGTCGAATTGCAGGCTGATGCCTTTCTTTTGCGCCTTGTCGTTCAGGATGCTTCGCATATTGGCAATGAGGGCTTCCAGACTGAAGTCGTGGTCGTCCAGTTCCAGTTCCCCGGCCTCGATTTTAGACAGGTCCAGGATGCTGTTCACGATGGAAAGCAGGTGGCGGGCGGCGGTATCCGTATGGTCGAGGTAGGTCTGTTGCTTGGGGGAGAGTTCCTCGCGGGAGAGCTCCCGGATCATCCCGATGATCGCGTTCAGCGGCGTACGGATCTCGTGGCTCATATTGGCCAAAAAGGCTTCCTTGGCGACCGACCCCTCCTCCGCCTTGGTCTTGGCCACGGCGAGTTCCGATTCCAGTTGCTTCTGGTTGGTGATGTCCAGGAAGATGCCAATCGCGCCCACCAACTCGCCGGTATCGTTATAGTTCGGCGCCGTGGAGACGAACCACCACCGCGGATCGCCCTGCTTGTTGCGCACGCCCAGCTCGTAGCCGTCGGGCGTGGTACCGAAACCCAGGGGCGCGGGCAGGAAGTTGTCCGTATCGTTTCCGACCAGCTCCTCTTCCGTGTACCCGGAAATGTCGCAGAAGCTTTGGTTGGCGAAACGAATGGTGCGCTCCTTGTTGACCTCCAGAAGGCCCAGGTTCATGTTGGCGATGATGTTGCGGAATTTTTCTTCCTGGGATTTTAGCCGGTTAATGGATTGTTTCCGCACCGATATATCCTTCATGAAGCCGCAGAAATACCGCCTTCCCTGCTGCTGGTAGGTCACCACGATCAGCTCGATGGGAAATTCCTTGCCGTCCTTATTGCGGGCCGACAGCTCCAGCACCTGATTCATCACGTGGCTGACGCTCGTCATCAGGTAGCGGGCCATACCGCGGTGGTGGGCATCGGCCAGGTGAGACGGGATGAATAAGTCCCCCATCTGTTGCCCGATAACCTCCTCCTGCGTCCAGCCAAAGAGCTTTTCCGCCCGGGGGTTCCAGTACTGTACGGCTCCCTTGTCGTCGGCGATGACGATGGCGTCCAGGGAGGAATTGAGCACCAGCCGGTTGCGTTCCTCGCTTTCCCGGAGCACCTGTTGGTAGCGTACTTTTTCGGTAACGTTGGTGTATTCCCAGAGATGCCCCTTGTAGAGCCCGTCGATCCAGATCGGCACGTAGTCGCGCTCGAGGATCTTACCGTCTACGGTTTCCAATACCTCGTTGTAGACGGCCTTTTTATTGCGAAGGAGTTCGTGGATACCCGTCACGAATCCTTCGGGGTCCTTGAAGAGGTCCTTGGTTTGTTCGGCGGAGGAGGAGCAGTCCATCCCGACCAGGTCGTCGGACGCGGCGGGGATATGGAAGAGGGAACAAAAGGTATCGTTGGTAAAGAGGATCTTGCGGTCTTCGCTTTCTACGAGTACGCCCGACTGTAGGTTCGTCAGCAGGGTTTTGAAGAGCTTGACGTGGCGATTCAGATTCTCTTCGGTGACCTTGTTACGGTGCACCTGATCCTTGATGCGCTCGGAAAGTTCCACCAGATTGTCCTTCTCGGGGTGTTTGCCATCCGTACCTACCAGGCTGTTAACCGTTTGGTTGAGCTGCTTCAGCGTTTCCAGCCGCTGCTGCGCGAGGGTGTTCAACTGCCCGTTCACCTCTTTAAATTCCGTTTCGCTGACTCGGAAGGCGTTCTCGATCAGGGCGCGGTCTTGCTCCTGGGACGAATAGGAAGCGTGAATACTTGCCAAAAAATCGGTTAATCGCTCATCACCGTGGTAGTCGGCGGGGAGAAATTTGTCAATTTGTTTCTGGAGCAGTTTGTGATACATGGGCGAAGGCAAAATGGGTAAGGCTAAGGAAGTTCCTCTAAGCAGGTAATCGTCATGGTCTGGTTGTGCAGGGCGCACGGCCCGCCATTGAGGAGGGGCGAAATTTCTCCGTAAGAATAGTAGCCGGTCAGGACGGTATCGGGACCAAAAACCTCCCGAACGGCCTCCACCTCCTCGTCCACCCGGTCGCCCAGCACCACTCGGCGCCCCAGGCAGCTGATGAGGATAGCCACCTGCGGCGTGATGGCCTTTTCGGTAGCCAGGGCGAGCCGCGCGGCGGTACTGGCAGCTTCCGTCAGGCGGTCGAGGTTCGCCATCATGAAACGCACCCTGCTTCCTTCGGGTAGGTCGCCGGCGAAAATCATGCTCTGACGCTCCTCGTCGATCTTGAGTATGGAACGGACGAGGTATCCGCCGTCTTCCTGCTCCATGGACAGGGGAAAATGGAGGGCGCTTCCCGGCAGGTCGGCGGCGTGATTGCCGAGGTAGCGCTTGTAAATGGCCAGCGCGTTCTTGCCGTCGATCTCGAAGAGTTCGTTCCCCGAGGATTTGGTCACCACCCGCTGTACGCCAAACGGTTGCCAACCTCCGCAGGAGCCGTGGGCGACCTTCAGCCGGTTGCCGTAGAGGCCGATGGCGACGATGCGCCCCCTCCGGGGTTCTTCGTTCAGGCCCACGAGGGTGTATTGGAAATCGGCGCCGTCGCCCGCAAGTCCCCCGGTAATCGGGATGCGGTCGGGGATAACGGACTGAATCCCCTTCACCAATTCGCTGCCGTTGACCAGGGCGCCGTCAGACAGCAGGATGATCAGCTGGAGATCGTCCGCCTCCAGGTCGGTAACCAACGCTTGGCCGGCGGCGAAGCTGTCGGCAAAAGCCTCGGTCAGCACGCCCCGGTGGCGAACCCGGGTGTGGGCGAAGGATAAGGTGAGTACCGAGAGGCTACGGTCCGATACCTCCCCGCCGTAAATTTCTCCGGCGGTAGAGCAAAGCCCGACGGTGGCGTTTTGATAGAGGGCTTGCAGTCGGCTATAAATACTTCCGCATTCCAGCAGTGCCTTGTTACCAAAGCCGAGCACGAGGTCCACGGAAGGATCCGGACTGGCCGGGAGTTCCTGCGGCGTGCGGACGATGTATTGCTGGTGTTTCATAGGCTTACCGCAGGGAGACTTCCCCGCTCTTGATCATCCCGTAAATGGTGGATTTCCCTACGTTCAGTTTTTCCGCTACGCTACTGACGTTCCGGTCGTACTGCGTCAAGTAGTGTTGAATAATTTCCCGGTTGTACTCCCGCAGTGTTTTGTCGCCGTAGTCGATGGCCGAGGGCCCGTTGAGGGTGGAGAACTTTAAGTCCTCCGGCACGATGTGGCCCGTTTCGCTGAGTACGCAGGCCAGATCGATGACGGCCTTCAGCTCCCGCACGTTCCCGGGAAAGGGATGCTTTAGCAATTTATCCTTGGCCGCCGGACCGAGTTCGGCGCGCTTCGTCCCGTTGTCGCGGGCGTACATATCCAGAAAAAAGTTAGCGAGTAGGAGCAGGTCTTCCCCGCGCCGGCGCAGGGGCGGCAGCTCCACCGGTAAACCCATAATGCGATAATAGAGGTCTTCGCGAAACTTCCCCTGCCGCACGAGTGCGCCCAGGTCCCGGTGGGTAGCGGTGAGCAGGCGGGCGCGGAAGGTAACCGGGCTATTGCTGCCGACCCGGCAGAACTCGCGCTCCTGCAGGGCCCGTAATAGTTTGCTTTGAAGATTGAGATCCATTTCGGCCACCTCGTCCAGGAACAGGGTACCTTCCCCGGCGGCTTCGAAGCGCCCGATCTTCCGCTCGGTGGCTCCCGTGAAGGCGCCTTTTTCGTGGCCGAAGAGTTCGCTTTCCAGCAAGTCCGCCGGTATGGCCGCCGTGTTGATCGCCACGAAGGGTTCGTTCCG
This sequence comes from Neolewinella xylanilytica, assembly GCF_002934605.1. GTDB lineage: Bacteria > Bacteroidota > Bacteroidia > Chitinophagales > Saprospiraceae > Neolewinella > Neolewinella xylanilytica. The sequence continues at coordinate 980,105 of NZ_PTJC01000005.1, read as the reverse complement.
TCGGGGGCCGTTATAGTGGATCGCCCGGGCCACCACCTCTTTCCCGGTTCCCGTTTCACCGGTAATGGTGACGTTGATCTGGGAACGTACCGCCTTCCGCAGGACGCTGAAGACCTGCTGCATCGCCGGGCTACGCCCGATGACGCTGTCAAAACTGAACTTCTCGCTCAATTGCTCCCGCAGATCCGCCACTTCCCGCTTCAGCGCCTTGGCCTCACTGATGTTCTGGATGGATTTCCAGAGCAGGTCTTTCGTATTCTCGTTCTTGACCAGGTAATCCCGGGCTCCTTGCTGGAGCAGGCTGACCGCCGTAGCGATGTCTTCCTGTCCACTGGTGACGATCACCGCGATCGAAGGATGCTTTTCTAAAATGCGGTTCAGCAACTCGCCGCCGTTCATGTCGGGCAGGCCGTAGTCCATGCTGATCACGTCCGGTTCGCGGTAAAGTTCCTCCAGACAGGCCGTGCCGGTAGCCAGCAGCCTTACCTCAAAATCGGCCTGTTGCCGCAGGTGATGCTGCAACAGGCTCCCGTAAAACGGGTCGTCTTCAACGATGAAAATGCTTAGCACAATTTCTGGGATTAAGTCGGGGATGCGCTAAATCGATTAGCGAACATCCCTTGCGATGAACCAAATACGGTCAACCCGATCTTGGAACGTTGTTAATACGCTCGACCGGGGCAATCTATTTTTCAAAACGCCGATTTGCTATTCCCCGGCCCGGAATTTCTACGTTCGAGCATCCGTAACGATTCCCGGTGGCGGTGCATGCCACGCTGTAACTGCAGGATCGCGAAGACCCCCAACAAACTCAGCAGGATCACGCCTACCCCACCCCATACACCTAGCCAGAACGAGGTGAGCATCGCCAGCAGAAACACGGCGAAAACGATTTGCAGAATCCAGTGGCGCACCGAGCGGTGCGCTGGATCGATCTGCAGCAGGATGTGGTGGATGTGCGACCGGTCGGCGTACATCGGGGACTTACCGTCGGCAATGCGCTCGGCGAATACCCGTAGTTCGTCCAGTACCGGAAGGGCCAGTACCGAACAGCTGCCGATGAGCCACAGGGCCGCCCGGGCATCCGTCGCACCCCGCTCCAAAAAGGCGATACTCGCTCCCGCCAGGATAAACCCTAGGAAAAGGCTACCCCCGTCACCCATGAAGATCTTCTGCTTCGCGGACGTATTGTACCGAAGAAAGGCAGCGGTGGCGGACAGCGTGACCCCGCTGACCAGGGCAATGTCCAGGTGGCCGAGGTAAAGGCTGGCTCCCCCGAGCCAGGCGAAGCCCGCCATGAACAGACTGCCCGCCAGTCCGTCGATACCGTCGATCAGGTTGTAAGCATTCACTACGCCTACGATAAAGAGAAAACTCAGGATTTGCTGTAGCAGGTCCGGCAGTCCCCCCATGCCCAGCAGGGCGAAAACCTCCTGAAAGTAGATGCCCCGAAGGCACAAGAAATAGGCACAGCAAGCCTGGATACCCAGTTTGATCTGGGGAGGCAAGTCGAGCTTATCGTCCGCCATTCCGGTAATCAGTAGTACCCCGCCCCCGAGCAGCACGGAAAACGTAAAGCCCGTGACGAGACCCGATCCGGGAAAGTTGAGCAGTACCGCCAGCAAGATACCGATGGCCATGGCCGGTCCGCCCACCAGCGGAATGCTGTCGGTGTGCACCTTGCGCTCGGAGTTCGCCTCGTCCAGCCAGTGCAGGTTTTGGGCCAGGCGGCGCAAATAGGGTACCGTGACGTAGACGATGAGGAAGGCCAGGGCCAGGGAAATGAGTAGACGTAGTTGCATGACCGCGGACTTAATTTTCGTAGAAGATGTGGTGGGTGGCGAGGTGGCCGGCGCCGTGCTCGGTCAGGACTTCGGGGCTGTAGTGCTGAAAGGCCGGCACTACGCTGATCTTTTCATCCGTCTGGCAGGCGCGCTGTACCAGGGCATGGTACTTGCCCGCAATGACGGACCAGCGGTAGCGACGGTCGGCAATCTCCTTCATCGCCCGACCGATGGCCGGCCAGTCTTCCGCTGTCGACCGGAGGAGCCACTCGTTCAGTTCCGCCTCGGTATCGAAGTACTGCGCTTTCCCCTCCGTAGTGGTCCGATTGTAGCTGACGCCGAAGGCCAGGATCGGCAGCCCCAGGTACATGGCCTCCACCAGCGAGGGGTTCGTACCTCCGGCACTGTGCCCGTGTACGTACAAAGTCGCGTTGCCGCGTAGCAGGTCGATTTCCCGTTGGTCGTAGATGGGATCGAGTAGCAACAAATTGGCCCGGTCTGCGAACCGCGCTTTCAGCTCCTGCCCGAATGGGCTCTTCGCCCAGTTGCCCACCACCACCAGGGGCAGGGGTGCGGACCCACTAAAGGCGCGTAGGATCATCTCCAGATTGTTTTCCGGTTCGATGCGGCAGACTTTGAAGGCATACGGCTTCGCCAGGAAGGGATAGCGCTCCACATCGGCCGGGGCGGGGCGAACGGTCATCGTATGATCGGCACCGTACTCGATCACGTTGCTGAGGCTACCGTACCGCAGGGCGGTATAGTCCTGGATGGATTCGTTGTCGGAAATGTCGCAGTGGGAATACTTTACGGCGATCTTCTCCGCCCAGTAGAGGTACATGCGGGCGGGCCAGGACCACTTGTCGCGCTTCCACTCGATGCCGTCGATGGAAACGATGATGCGCTTATTCGTAAAAAGGCGCACGAAGGGCAGCATCCAGGCACCCGCTACCCCGAGGATAAGCAGGACATCAGCGTACAGCAAGGCGTGCAGGATGGACCAGCTATCGTAGGGAATGCTCTGTACCCCGTTGGCTTCCAGGGGCAGGTAATGCAGGCGCGCGCCGCGGTAGTGCGTGGGCCGGTTCGTGGGGGCATACTGTTTCCCGGAGCAGTACACCGTCATGTCATACTGCCGGTCCAACTGCTCCACCAAGTGGCTGGCGAGGGTCTCGAAGCCGCCGTATTTCGCGGGAAGCCCTACCGTTCCGATAATTGCTAACTTTTTGTTTTCCCTTTTCATTTTCATTCGATTTGCAGACAATCACCGAATGGCAAAAAATATACCTATATCCTAAACAGCTATGGATCAACCTATTACCTATAGTTTTACTTACATGCTTTCCAGCATCTGGACCGTTTTCCGCTGCTCGGAAGTCTTGCCAGCTTGAACTATCGCCAGGATGCGTTCCAGGAAACGGCTTTCGGTGAATTGCCCGGCTTGCTCCCGCGCTCCGGCGCCATGCTTACGGTAGCGGTCCGGATTCGACCGCCATTCCCGCAGCCGGCCCGCCAGCCGTTCGGTATTCCGGCCGTCGATGTGGTAACCGGCATAGCCCACCGGCACGATCTCGGCGATGCCCCCCGCCGGCGGCACGATGACGGGCAGGCCGTAGACCATCCCCTCCAGGGCGGTGAGGCCGAAGGTTTCCACCCACTCGTCGGGGCGGGAGAGGTTGACCACGACGTCCGCCCGCCGGTAAAAGGGGTGTACGTCCTGCTGGGCGGGAAAGACGATGAGGTTACCGGGCAGCCTCCGGTGGCCAAAGTAGGCGGCGATGTCCGCGGGAGCCGCGTTGACTACCAATTCGAAGTGGAATTCCGGGCAAGCATCGGCCAGGGCCACGTACTCGTCCACGCCCTTGTAGCGCTTGAGGGACGCTACCATCAGTACGTTTTCCACGGTGGTCCGCCGCCGGAGATGGGCGGCGGCGCGCAGAGAGAAATCCTCCGGAATCGCGTTCCAGATGACGTGGCGGGATTTGTTCAACGGCTCCTCCTCCGCCAGAAAATCGGATACGTAGATGACCTCGGTCGCGCACACCCTGACCCAGAAAAGCAGAAACTGCTTGAACATCCATGGATTCACGGAGGTCTCGTGCAGGTGGTAGATCACCCGCGCGCCGCACAACCAGCCCAGGATAGCCCCCCCGAAGGGCAGCAGGGTATTGACGTAAACGGTGTCGGTGGCGCGCACCCGCTTCCAACCGGAAACGATCACGTAGACCTGGGAAAACAGCAACAGCAACAGCCGTCGGGGTACCGACTGGATGAAGCGGTAGCGATTATCGCGCAGCCCCACCCCGGGAATATCCGAGAGAAAACCCCGCCCGGACAGGCTGGTATGAAGTTCGACGGGGTGCCCTTCCGCCGCCAATCCCTGCAGCACCTGCCGCAGGACTTTCGGAGAGCCGCTAAAATCGTTGAGTAAGTGAAAAGCGTGAATCATGGGCGTGAACTGATTTATAGGCTCGCGTAGATGGCGCGCAGGATGTCCCCCTTTTTGTCCCAGTGAAAGCGGGTAAGAAATTTGTCGCGGGCGGCCTGCCGCAGCAACCGGTAATCGGGCCCGGCGTGCAGGATCTTCTCCAGCCCGCCGGCGAGTCCGTCCACCACCTCCTGGTAGGTGTCGCCCGCCACGACCACCCCGCAGGAAGCATCGACGAATCGGCCCGGGCCGCAGTTCTCCAGGGTGATCACCGGCACCCCGAAGGAGAGGGCCTCGGGAACCACCATGCCGGCTCCTTCGTGGGAAGGGAACAGGAAGACGGAGGCCGATTGCATCATCTCCATTAGTCGGTCGCGCTCGATCCAGTCGATGAGCCGCACGCTGTCGGATAGCCCCCGTTGCGCGATGAGGGTACGGAGGCGGGCTTTTTCGGGGCCGTCGCCCACCAGGGTGAGCGTCGCCCCAGTGTCGGGGTACCGCTTCCGGTACGCGGCGAAGGCCTCCACGGCCAGGTCGGGGCCCTTCATGTGGACCAGCCGGCCGGCGAAGAGGATGTGGGGCGGGCCGGCGGGCACGTCGGGCGCCCAGCCGTAATCCTGGTTGCCGACGTTCGGGAAAACCTGGTGCGGCTGGTTGGCCAGGCCCAGCGTATCGGGTACGCTGTCGTTCATGCACCAGATGTAGTCGGCCCGTTCCTTCGTTTTCCGCAGCGCCGGGCTCCACTTCCAGAAGTAATTTTTCACCGACCAGGTGAGTAGGTTCTTGCAGCGGTCGGCCAGCGGCATCGTCCGGTTGAAGATGGCCGGAATGCGGGGGTGATGACCGATGGGTCCCCAGACGAAGGGCTTCCCGAGGGACCAGAGGCGGCTGGGCGTCCAGTCGTTGTGGAAGTTCAGGTTGTGGGCGACGTCGAATTCGAGGCCCTGCCGCCGCACGAAGTCCACGATGCCTCGCTGCCACAGCAAATAGTAAAGCATGGCCCCCCGGCTGCCCCGCTTCCACCAACGCAGGTGCCTGGGAAGATCGTAGTAGAGGTAGCGGATGTTGGCGTAGACCGGGTCGGGGTGCTCCGCCATGTACCGTTCGATGGCGGGGCGGTTGTTCTCCCGGGTCACCGCGATGACCCGATTGAAGCGGGCGATCTGGTAGACGAAGTTCCAGCCCATTCCGTCTTCAGACCCCTTATAGGGATTGACGGCGTAGGCGGTGGAGAGGATGGTTTTCATGTTGCGGGTACGGCTTCGGGTTCGGGTTGCGGGGAGGGGTTGGGGGTCAGGCGGTTGCCGATGGGGCGGGCGGGTACGCCGCCGATGATGCTGTAGGGCGGGAAGGAACGGGTAACCACCGCCCCCGCGGCAATCACCGAGTGCGCCCCGACGGTGACGCCGTCCAGCACCGAGACGCGGGCGCCGATCCAGCAATCCTCCCCGATACGGATTCCTTCCCGCTTCACGCCCTGTTGGCGGATGGGGGTGGTAAGGGAGGCGAAGTGGTGATTCTCGGGGTGGCAGCTGAAGTACTGCCCCACGATGCAGTCGTCGCCGATGGTCAGTCCGCCGGCCCCACCGAGGTAGGCGTACTCCCCGATACCGACGTTATGGCCGATGCGGATAAAGCAGCCCGGATCGCCGGGGGTGGTGCTGACGACCACCTTGCTCCAGTCGCCGATGCTTACGTTGTTCCCGAAGGTTATTCCTTCGGTGCCCAGGGCCTCGACGGTCACGCCGCGGCCGAGTTTGAGGAATTGGCCGTAATGGATCCGGTGGGCGTAGCGCAGGCGGACGCCCGGCCCCATCAGCATAAAGCGGGGGCGGCGGAAGCGCAGGAGCATCGTCAACCCCCGCAGGAAGGATAGCCCGGTAACCACCAGGAAGCTCAGCACCATGCGGCCATCGAATCCCTCCGCGAAGGCGAATTGCGGGTTACGCAGCCGGATGAGGCGGGTCAGTAGCGTTTTCATACCTACTTGATCGAGGTTTGCAGGGTTTCGCGCACGGTAGCCAGGGTTTCCGCCAGCTCGACGTTCTCCACGCTGGCAAATACGTGGCGGGGATAGCGGTCCTGGCAGTCCCGGAAGAGCGCCCGGTAGCGGTTGGTGAGGTCGACGATCGTAGCCCGGTCGAGCTCCTGTTTGCGCGCCAGGATGGTATCCGGATCGGCGTAGAGGAAGAAATTGTAGCGCGGCTTCATCAGCAGCGGCAGGCCCAGGCGGGGCACAATGGCGGGCAGTTCGATATTGCTGCGCCGCGCGTCCAGGACGAAGTCGTAGTAGTAGCGATCGTAAACCACGGCGTAGCCGCGCAGGACGTAGCGTACGTACACGTAAGCCTGGCCGAAGAGATAATCGGTGAAGTAATAGCCGAAGCGCAGCAGGGAGGAAAGAAGGTTGCGGTTGTTACCGGTGCGGGGAAGGCGTTCCACGCTCCGCTGTTCGGCGCCCTCCTTGCCGTGTACGTAGGCGCTGAGGATGGGCAATACGGAGGGCCGGTGGCGCAGCACCTTGACCGGGCGCCGAATCCGTTTATCGATCAGTTGGGTCACTTCCCCGATCACGGTGCTCTTTCCGGCACCGTCGACTCCGCTAAAGGTTACCACGAACCCCCGGTCGCGCCAGGCGGTCAGCAGGGTGTCTTGGACGTAATCGAACCGGTTCCGCCATTTCTGCCAGCCCCGGTTGGACTGGATCGGTAATACCGGTAGCTCCCCGCCCGGGACGGCGTATTTCTCCGGGATCGGCTGTCCGTTGAGGCCGTAGAACAAGCGCAGGTAGTCGGCGGTATCGCGCTCGTTCACCACGCGGATGCCGTGTGCATTGACGCGCGCGCCTTCAATGAGGGTGGCGGCCTCGAGGAAGACGGTAGCCTTCCGCTTCAGTTTCCAGATGAGGTCCAGGTGCAGCAGCTGTCCGTTGGAGAGGACGATCGCCAGCGAGGCCATGAAGCTTTTACGGACGATGCGTACCCGGTCCACGCCGCGAAAGCTTTGGATGCGCGCGATGAGGGTTTCGGCCGCGGTCCGCGACAGGAGGATATCCAGGTCGCTGTCGGGAGGGAGGTCCGCCGGGTCCCCGTCACCGAGTTTGAGCACGGCGTAGTCGACCCCGGCCAGGGCGGCGAACAGGCTGGCGATCAGTTGCGGGCGGCCGTGCCCGGAGGGCGTCAGGTCACCGAGAGCATCCCGCCAGACCTCCAGTTGCCAGTGAATTTGCGGGTGCCATACTTCCTGACGGGTATAGACGGAGAGGTAGTACGTAAGGTGGTGAAGGAGGTACAGCCGCAGGTAGCGGTCGACGTTCACCCGGATGGATCCGAATACGGCGAGTTTGACCAGGGGGGTGAGTCCGGCGTGGATATCGGCGTAGATGCGGCTCCAGCTTTTCCGCTCCACCATGATGCCCTGCTGGAGGTGGAAGTGGAAATAGTCGTAACCGACGGGGGTTTGTTCCCGGGCTAGTTCCCAGTCGATAATGCCGAGCTGCCGGCCGTCGGTGCGCAGGGTGTTCCAGGGGGTGAAATCACCGTGGGAAAGACCGTACCGAACGGGCCGAACGGGATCGAAAGCAGCGGCGAGCACAAGCAAGTCCGTGAGTAGCCGACCGGGAATACGCGTATCGGACCCGGCTTCCAGGGCGGTGAGTCGTTCGTTCGTCGCGATCCACTCCGGCCACGTATGCAGCCCCCCCTGTTCGGAGAACCCGGCCCGCAACGACCGCAAGGCTTCAATGTGGTCGGGCGTGATGGTATCCCAGGTACCGTAATCGGCGAGCCGGGTAATGGACAAGCGATGGTCCGCGTAGTGCACCAGGTTCGGGTAAACGAATGGCAGCGGGGTCTTTGCCCCTTCCAGCTTTTTCAGAGTACGGGCTTCGTTGGCCAGGTTATCCTGCGAATCGGGCCCCACGGCGATCTTCACGACGGTCTGGCGGTCGCGGATAAGCACCTCCTTGCGGTTGGGCCCGGTGGTCCCGGTAAAGAGTGCCCAGTCGGACTCCCCTGCCATTTCCGGCCGATCGATGACCACCGAGGAGAAAACCAGGCGCTGTAACCCTAGCATAAAGATCAGCCGCACGGCCAGCCGGAAGGCACGCTGCCGGAGCGTCACCGCCGGATAAAAGCTCAGAAACGTCGGTCGCCGCGCATCGGCCGGCCACACCCACCGGGGTCTTCCATCCGGATTGGCAATGAACAGGACCCGAACGGGTTGGCCGGCTATCCGGACCGGTGTTGTGAGAGAGACGCTTTTCATGCTACGGGTGGTGATACCCGGTAGCTGCAAATACAGTGACAGAAACCTAATACCCTGTATTGCATACAGTTACACTATATGCATCGCTGAATAGTTTCCATTTATTGGAATCGAGGCCCGTTTTTGGAAAAGAGAGGGTTGGTCCGCGATGCCCTCCGCTCGCTGCAGACCTTGCTATTCCAAGACGTCCCTTCCAGGGCCGGGATTCTCGGTGGCCGTTAGGCATAATTATCCGAAGGTCCGGTGTCCGCTGTTCTGCTTGTGGTTTTCCAAGCGCCGTACCCCTCTGCGAAACTCAGCGCTTCTCCGCGCCTCGGCGGTAACCCTTAGTGCGCAGCACCAACGCTGCCTACCTCCCCTCCGTGGAACCTCCGTGCCGTACTCCGTGCCCCTCTGTGTTGAACCCCTTTACGTCGCGAAGCGACACCCCCCTCCCATGCCTTCCAGTTGCGAAGCGAAACCAATGACGGGGCTCACTCCCCCTTCTCCTCCTCGATTTCCTCCGCCATCTGCCGCTCCACGATCTCGCTATAGTAGCCACCGTTGGCCAGCAATTCCTCGTGGGTACCCACCTCGGCGATCCGCCCTTGCTCCAGCACGATGATCTTATCGAAGGTGAGGTGACCGTAGATTCGGTGGGTGATGATGATGGACGTCTTTTCCTGGAGCGCCTGGTTGAAGTAGCCGAGGATCTGCTGCTCGGTGTTGGTATCGACGGCACTGAGGCTGTCGTCGAGGAGCACGATGTCGGGTCGTTTGATGAGGGCGCGGGCGATGGACACCCGCTGCTTTTGGCCACCGGATAGCGTCACGCCCCGCTCCCCTACTAGGGTGTCAAAGCCGAGGGTAAGTCCTTCGATGTCTTTATAGACCGCGGCGTGTTTGGCGAATTGCTCGATCTCCTCGTCGCTCGGGTTGTGATCGGCCCCGAAGGCGATGTTGGCTTTGATGGTGTCGGAGAAAAGGAAGACGTCCTGGGGAACGTAGCCGATCTTGCGGCGCAGGTTGGCCAGTCCGATCTCGCGGATGTCCTGGCCGTCGATGAGGATGCGGCCTTCGGTCACGTCGTACATGCGTAGCAGCAGGTCGGCCACGGAGGTTTTTCCCGACCCGGTGCGCCCGATGATGGCGAGCTTTTCCCCGGCCTTCAGCGTGAAGCTCAGGTGGTCGATGGCCTTGATGCCGGTGTCGGGGTAGACGAAAGTGACATCCTCGAAGGTGATCTCCCCCTTGATCGGACCGCGGTAGGCGGGATCCGGATCGGTGATGGCGGTTTTGGTGCCCAAAAATTCATTGATCCGCTTCTGGCTTGCCGCGGCCTGCTGCACGATGCTGGCGATCCAGCCGATGGCGGTGACCGGCCAGGTCAGCATGTTGACGTAGATGACGAATTCGGCGATGTTGCCCGCGGAGATTTCCCCGGCTACGACCTGGAGTCCGCCGACGTAGACGGTCAGCACCGTAGCCGCTCCCACCATGAAGACCATGAGGGGAAAGAACCAAGCGTCCACCTTGGCCAGGTCCACGCTCATATCCTTGTACACGTCGCTCTGGCGCGCGAAGTACTGCACCTGCTGCCGCTCCCGCACGTAGCTCTTTACCACCCGGATGCCGCTGAATACTTCCTGGGCGATACTCGTCAGCTTCGAGAGCTGCTGCTGGATCAGCGTGGAGCGGGTGTGAATGATGTTGCTAACGTAGTAGATACTCACCGCCAGTACCGGCAGGGGAATGAGGGTATACAGCGTAAGGGTCGGACTCACCGCCAGCATGCTCGCGATCACGAAGATGATGGTGGAAATAAGGTTAGCGAGATACATCACGGCCGGCCCCAGGTACATGCGCACCTTATTGACGTCCTCCGTGATCCGGTTCATCAGGTCGCCAGTGTTGTTCCGTTTGTAGAACTCGAGGCTGAGGTCTTCGTAGTGATCGAAGATCACCTCCCGCAGGTCGTACTCGATGAGCCGCGACATCACGATGATCGTCTGCCGCGTCAGGTAGAGGAAGAATCCCATGATGAGCGCCAGCACGAGCACCAGCCCGGCAAAGAGCATCAGGGTATGACTGAGAATGCCGAAGAATTCCCCCTGTACCTCGAAGCCATTGTACAGCCCGTAGGTATTCACGTAGTCGATCACCAGGTCCAGCGCCTCCCGGATGACCTGCGGTTGCAGGACCTGGAAGTAGTTGGAAATACAAATGAAGACGATCCCCAGGGCAAGCCGCCAGCGGTACTTCCAGAAAAATTGGTTGAGGAACTTCAGTTCGCGCAAGGGGGGGTGTGATTCGGGGGGACGCGGATTGGAACGTTTGGTCGGGCGGATGGTTGCCTTGGCCTAGCTGATCCGCTTCGGCAGACGACCTCGGGTACGCGCCACTCGGCGGATGAAGCTACAGCACCCGGCAAGCCTCCTCCAGCCAGGCCCGTTCCGCCCCTTCCAGCCGCGGCGATACTCGCTCGCAGACCATCCGGTGGTAATCGTTCACCCACTCCAACTGGGCCCGGGTGAGCAGATCGGTATCGATGAGTCGGCGGTCGATGGGGAAAAGGGTGATCGTTTCGAAGTAGAGCCAGTTCCTGCGCTCCGACGCCCGAACGACTACGAGGTTTTCCGTCCGGATGCCGTATTCCCCCTCCCGGTAGTAGCCGGGTTCGTTGCTGAGCACCATGCCCGCCTCCAGGGGATACTGAGCGGCCGGGGAGCGGGGGTTCGGACTGATCCCCGCCGGCCCCTCGTGCACGTTCAGGAAGAAGCCCACCCCGTGGCCGGTCCCGTGGCCGTAGTTGAGCTCGTGCTGCCAGAGCGGCCGCCGCGCCAGTGCGTCCAGCTGCACCCCACTGGTGCCCGTGGGGAAGCGGGCCGTGGCCAGGTCGATGTGCCCCTGCAAAACCAGGGTAAAGTGCAGGCGCTGTTCTGCGGTCGGGGTGCCGAGCGCGAAGGTGCGGGTGATGTCGGTGGTCCCGTTATGGTACTGGCCGCCGCTGTCGAGCAGCAGGATGCCGTCGGCTTCGATCCGGGCCGCGCGCTTCGGACTGGCGTGGTAGTGCACGATGGCTCCGTTGCCTCGGTAGCCGACGATGGGGTTAAAGCTTTCGCTCACGTAGTTCGGGTAGGCGGCGCGGAAGGAAGCCAGTTTGTCCCCCACTTCGTACTCCGTGACACCGGCCGGCAGCTGCTCGTCCAGCCACCGCCGCAGGCGGAGCAGCGCCACCGCGTCGTGCACCATCACCTCCCGGAGGTGGTCGAGGGCCGTGTCGTTTTTACGGGCTTTCCATTTCGGGATCGGGCTCGCTATTCCGCAGGCCGCCACGCCCCCGGCCGCCGTGGAAAGCCAGACCGAGGTGGTGGCGGGGTCGAAGCCGATGTCCGCGTCCCGGGCGTTCAGCCGCCGCAGATACCCCTCGGTGTCGCGGTAAGGCAGCCGCTGCAGGTTCTCCAGCCGGTCGGCCCAGCTCGCCAGCGCCGCCCCTTGCTCGGCGAATACGGCGTGATCGCCCCGCCGGCCGGCGACGAAGTAGCCCACCATCAGCGGATTGAAGTCGATATCCGTACCCCGCAGGTTCAGCAACCAGGCGAGCTCGTCGAGGGCGCTCACCAGGAAATAGTCCAGCCCTTCCCCCGTCATCCAGTCCGTCAGCTGGCCCAGCCGATCCTCCCATTTTTCACCGCTGTAGTCGGCCAGGTGCTCGCTTACCGGCCGGTTCGGCAGCCCCGGACGGTCCGACCACACCAGTCCGATCAGGTCGTGGTCGGTCTTTAGTTGTAGCTCCGCCTTGGTGAGTTTTTTCTCGAGCGATTGCGCGGCGCGGGCGCTGAAGACCCGGCCGTCCACGCCTACGGTTTGCCCGCTCAGCAGGTGGTCGCAGAGCCAGTCGGCGTACTCCGGGGTGTGGGCGGTCTTTAGTTTCATCAGCTGGATGCCGGTATCTTTCAGTTCTTCCTCCGCCTGCAGGAAGTAGCGGCTGTCGGTCCACAGCTTCGCCTCGTGCAGGGTCACAACTACGGTACCGGCCGATCCGGTGAATCCGCTAATCCACTCGCGGGCCGCCCAGCGCGGGGCGGGGTATTCGCTCTGGTGCGGGTCGGTGCTGGGGATGACGTAGGCATCCAACTGGTATTCCAGCATCTGCTGGCGTAGGGCGGTGAGTTTTTCGGAAGTAGTCATGCGGCAAGATAAATGAATCGGGCGGCGGAGCGCGGGAGCAGGCAACGATTCCTATCTTGAAGGCATGAACACCTATACCTACCACCACCGAAAAGCCCTAATCGCGATCGGCGGGATCGTGCTCCCGTCTTTCGCCCTGGCTCTGCTCCGCGACGATTGGATCGGCGATTGGAGTAACGTCGTGGTGGCGGCCCTCACGTTCGCCTCCATCCTGTACCTGATCTCCTACCCCTGGCTGTTGAACGAACGCCTGATCGTAAGCGGCCGTACCCTTACCGTGGCGCGGCGTATCGGGCGCTCCCGGGTGATCGACCTGGACGAAGTGGAGGGGATGGTCATCCGGGAAATTCCTGGCTCTCTCGGCTTTGGCAAGACAATAAACATGCACTTGCACCTACCGCGGCAGCCGGTGCGCATCAAGCTCTCCCATCTGCGAAATGCTCCGGGTTTCGTACGCCTGATTGAATCCAAACTGCGCCAGGGCGGACTAAACCTGGCCCAACGCACGGTCGACGACCAGGAAAGCCTACCCCTCGAGCAACTCGACGAGCTGCTCGGCTAGCGGTCCCGAGTGCGTAGCTTTGCCCCCATGTTCGACCTAAGCTCGCTGCTGCGGGATGCCTACCGACCTCCCGAACCGTACCTGACCCCGGAGGGCGTGTACAACTTCCTCCCCGACGATCCGGAGGCCGGCAACTACGTCGAGCACTACCACCTGGACGCGCTGGAATCCGACTACTTCGCACCGGTCGAGGATGGCGCTACCCGCCACGAAAGCGACCGGCTGCACCAGGAAATCCTACGCCACCTCCCCGCTGAAACCCGTACCGTACTCGACGTCGGCTGCGGCAGCGCCTGGGTAGCCCGGGAATTGCTTCCCCGCGTAGATGCCGTGATCAGCTTCGACATTGCGATCCGCAACTCCACCGAGGCGATCAAGCGCTACCCGGCCCCCCACCACGTGGCCGTCACCGGCGATGCCTTCGATCTCCCCTTCCGGGATGCTTCCCTCGATGCCGTCATCTCCTCGGAGGTGATGGAGCACGTACCCGACGTCGCGGCTTATCTGCGGAGCCTCCTCCGGGTCGTCCGACCCGGGGGCCGGCTCATCCTTTCGACGCCCTACGCGGAGAAGATCCAGTATTCCCTCTGCATTCACTGCAACCGCCCTACCCCGCTCCACGCCCACCTGCACAGCTTCAACGAGCGGGTGATCGCCTCCTTGCTGGCGCCCCTGCCGGGGATCGATTACCGTACCTATACGCTGTCGAATAAGGCCCTGCTGGTGTTGCGCACCCACCCCATCCTCCGCCACCTCCCCTTCCGGGCCTGGCGCTCCGTCGACGCGCTGGCCAACCGGGTGGTAAAGAAGCCTTCCCGCTTGGTGATCGTGGTGGATAAGCTGGTTTAGTGCGGAGTGTCGCTGCGCGACGGCGGGCACCGTGGGGGAGGTTCACCACAGAGGTGCCACAGAGTACGGCACGGAGGTTTCACAGAGGGGGGAGGTAAGCAGAGATGGTGCTGCGCACTAAGGGTTACCGCCGAGGCGCGGAGCAACGCTAAGTTTCGCAGAACGTTTCGGCGCTTGAGGGAGCGCTTGAGAGACGGATACTTCAGCGTTGTCGGATGGCCACGCACAAATACCAGTAAACTGCCCGGCCCTGGAAGGGACGCCCTGAATAGCGAGGTCTGCAGCGAGCGCCAGCGAGCGGAGGGCCTAGCGGTCAATAAGGGTCACGAAAATACGAGTAAGCGTCTGTCGCTTCGCGACCTGAAGGGTTCAACACAGAGGTGCCACTGAGTACGGCACAGAGGTGCCACAGAGCGTGGGGGTATTCCAGCGTAAGTGGCTAAGCGTACACTGGAGCACCACTCAAAACACGTGGTGCCTCGCGGTCAGAAGGGAGGTTAAACGAAGCGAAAGAAGACCGGAGGGCGCGCTGCGCGCTAAAGGTCACCGCTGAGGCGCGGAGAAGCGCGAAGTTTCACCGAGGCGGACGGCCCGTAGCCCCACCGGCATCCCGGAGTCATACAGGAAACCACGAAGTAGCGGCGCAGCCAATCCGTGCAAATCCGTGCCCAAACCGCCGAAGGCAGCCGCGAAGCGAATCCGTGGCCATCCGTGTTGAGATTCCCGCGAAACGAAACAGCCTTCGAAGAAGTCGATCCGTATCGAGATTTCCAAGCAAAGCGATCTGAAGCAACGCATGTCAACCTACAACAACAAATAATACGCCCCAAAGAGCACCACCAAATACACTCCGTACCACCGCAAATCCGCATAGCTGCGCCAGGCCGTTTTAGTGCGGTACCGTAAGTAAATAATCAGGCAGATTTCGTGGAAGTAGCTAGCGATCACCGTAGCCCAGATGATCCCCAGTAGTCCGAATCGCGGAGCCAAAACGAGGGATAGTACGATGTTGACCACTAGCTCCAGTACGGCCCAGAGGTACAACTGCTTCGTCTCCCGCAGCGCGGTCAGTACGGTCATCGCGAAGACCAGCCGGCAGCCCACGACCAACAGGTAAGTCCGGAACACCGGCAGGCTATCGGCGAAGGTGTCGGTGAAGACGGCCGTCCACCACCAGTCGGCGGTGAGCAGCATAAGCAGGGTGAGGCCGAATACGTAATGAAACAGCTTGCGCGACTGCCGGCGCAGCAGGTCCAGGCCGCCGCCCCGCTCCCGCGCGATGAGGGGGATCGTCACCACCGTCATCCCGTTAATCAGAGCGGCCAGAAACGGGAGCTCCCGCACCCCGTAGCGGAACACGGCGAAAACCGCTTCGTCTCCGCCCGACCAGTAGTTCACCACCCACGGGTCGACGGCCACCACCAGCGCCGCCACCGTAGCGTAGGCCATCAGGGGGGCGCTTACTTTCATCCACTCCCGCAGGTCGGGCAACCAGGTAGCACGGACGTCCGCCGGGGAAGGGGTTGCAGTAAGCCAGGACCATAAGCCGATTCCCACCAACTTGGCACCCGCGAACAACGCCAACGTACGCATCCCCTCCAGCATCCCGTAGCCAAGGTAGAGCGGGAGCAGGAGGGAAAGCATCAGCCCCAGCGCGTTGACGACCGCGTAACCGACTAGCAGCCGTACCCGTCCGGTCAGCAACAGCGTTTGCTCGAAGCAGTAGGATGGCCACCGACTCAGCAGGAGGACGAAAAAAAAGTACCATCCCAGCGGCGGCCCGTCGAGTTGCAACAGGCGAAACAACTGGGGATGCAGAACGGCTGCCGTGAGTAGGACGGCCGCGGAAAGCAGCGCGAAGACGGTGATGGCGCGGTGGGCGAATCCACCCGATCGATCCGCGGGCAGCTCCCCCATTAGTACCAGGAAACCCTGCAGCAAGCCGCTCGTCCAGCTGAAACCGAGGACGTAGCCGATGAAGAGAAGCGATTCCCATTCACCGATATCCGCCCGCGACAAGCCGAGCCGGGGCAGCGCCAGGGCGATGAGGATGTAAGCCCCCTGCCGGGCAGCCTGGTTGAACTGTCCGGCTCGTACGAGGGTGCTAGAGGTCAACCGTATGATGGGTAAACTTCAATCCGTAATCCTGCATCTCTTCCAGTACCGGCTCGTAGACCTCGCGCATGGTGGGGATATGCACGCCGGTGGAGTGAATCTTGTGCTGGGTCATCAGCCGAACGAAAATGCCCAGCGGCAAGCCGACCAGCCGGGCCATGGCCGTATCGCGGGAGTCGTTGCCCTTCATCACCAGGTTGGAGATGTCGCGCTTGTTTTTGCCGTCCAGCCGGTAATCGATCTGGTGTTGCATGACGATCAGGTCCTTATCGTTGGGCTGGAGCTTCCACTTATCGAGCAGCAGGTTTTCCAGGATGAGGGCAGGGGTGGCCCCCTTCAGCCGGATCCGTTTTTTGCGGAAAAGCCCGAGCCAGATGAGCCGTTTCATGACCTCCCCCTTCGGTTCGAGTTTCAGCATGCCGGCGATGCGGTCCTTTACCGAGCCGTTGCCGCTTGGGGCCAGTGCCTCCATGAGTTCGTGGTAGGTGATGTTGGCGCTGTCGAGGATGGGGAAGTCACCGTCCGTCATACCGATGCGGACCAGGGCGTTCCAGGCCGCACAGTAGCCGGGGTAGCGCAGGGTTCCCCGCAGGATGGTGGGAATGTCGTTGAGGCCATACTGATCGCGGTAAAGGAGGCTGTCGCGGTTGGCGTAGGCTTCGAATTTACCGATCCCTTCGACCTCCACGTCCCATGTGCTCTGGAATAGCCGGTAGTACGGGAGGTACTTCAGTTTGCCGTTGTCGAGGTACTGGGCGGTACCCTGGCCGGCAAGCACGACGTTACGGGGGTTCCAGGTGAATTTGTAGCCCCAGGGGTTATCGTTGCTTTCGGGCGAGATCAGTCCCCCGGTGAAAGACTTGAAAGCGGTCACTTCGCCCCCCTTTTCCCGGATCGCGTTGATGCGCTGCATGGCCGACATATGGTCGATGCCGGGGTCCAGCCCCATTTCGCCCATGAACATGAGCTCGCGGTTGCGGGCCTCGTCGCCAAGTCGGTAAAGTTCCTGGCTTACGTAGCTGGCGGTGACCAGGTGCTTCTTCAGACGGATGCATTCCTGGGCCACTTCGATGTGAAGGTGGGCCGGCAGGAGGGAAACGACGATATCCGAGCGGCCGATGAGCTCGCGGCGGTCGTTGGTCTTGGTCACGTCGAGCCAGGCGGTCTGCCCGCGGGGGTGACCGTTGACCTTAGCGGCGGCCACGGTGGGGTCGGCATCGGCTACGGTCACGTTCCAACCAAAGGCTTCGCTGTTATCGAGCGCATAGTTGATCAGGGCGGTGGAGGAGCGACCCGCGCCTATGATTAGTATTCTGGAGGACATGGGGTAAATATAGTACGGTAGTTGGTAGTCGATGACTTCGTCATCGGAGTAGTACGATAGTTATGCGATGGACCGATTAGAGCTACTTCACCGAACCTAATGGAAATGCCCAGGTACGCACCGGACAACCGTGTATAAACGTATATAATCGCAAGTATTCGTTTAATTGACGACAAGTTGAGTCTATTGATCGCACATTTGACTAACAACTTCCAAATATGCAATCATCCAAATTCCGCCGTTGGCTTGGTTATCAAAAAGCCCTACGGTTATGTCGATCTATTGAACGACTTACCTACACTTTCCCCCGTCGCGAAGAGCGGCGGCTATCCGATCAAATTATTCGCTCCTCCCGCTCCGTGTGCGCTAACCTTGCGGAAGCTTACGGCCGCAGAGCGTACCCAAAACACTTCACCGCGAAGGTGACGGATTGTATCACAGAAAACTACGAAACGCAGGTATGGCTGGATATTGCGCTGGATAGCCAATATCTAGCTACCGCTCATTACCACAGTTACATCTTGGCTTCCGAGGAAGTAGGCAAACTTTTGTCCTACATGCTAAGAAATCCCGGCCAGTTCACTTTACCTCCCGGTCAAATCCTCAAAGGGTGACGAGGCTACCGTACTACTCCGCTGCGCAAGCAGCGACTACCGTACTAAAGGAGATCGCCCAGCGATCGACTAAGACTCCACCGCTTCCTCCTCCAAAATCGAATCGTCCACCAGCACCCGGCTGCAGTGCTCGCAGGCCATCAGGCGCTTGCGCTGGCTGATCTCGAGTTGCTGTTGGGGCGGAATAGCGTTGAAGCAACCGCCGCAGGCGTTCCGCTGCACGGTCACGACGGCCAGGCCGTTGCGGAAGTTGGCGCGGGTCTTGTCGTAGGCGCGCAGTAGGCGGTCTTCGATGAGCTTGCGCTGCTTGTCGGACTGCCGGCGCAGTTTCTTTTCCTCTTTCTCCGTTTTGGCGATAATGCTCTTTAGCTCTTCCTGCTTTACGTCGAGCAGTTTCAGCTTGGCGTCGCGGCGCTCCTTGGTCGCGTCAAGGGTGGCGGTACGGCCTTCGAGGTCCTCGTTGGCGGTCTTGGCTTTTTTCTGGCTGAGCTGGATTTCGAGCCGCTGCATTTCGGTCTCCTTCATCAGGGCCTCGTACTCGCGGTTGTTCTTGACGTTGTTCATCTGCTCCTCGTAGCGGGTGATGAGCATGTCGGACTCCTTCATGTTCGCTTCGTGGCGACCGATCTCGTGCTTGAGCTCGTCGACGAGCCCTTCCGTACGGCTGATCCGGGTTTCGAGACCGGCGATCTCGTCTTCCAGGTCACTGACCTCCATGGGGAGTTCTCCCTTGAGGATCTCAATCTCGTCGATCTGGGAGTCAATCAGTTGCAGGCGATACAGTTCGCGCATTTTTTCTTCAACCGTCAAGTCGGTGGGGGCAGCAGCAGCCATGCAGAATATCTTTATAGTGGTTACAGGGTCCTGTCGAAAGCGTAGCGGACCGGATTGGTGTTCCGTTCCGTCGAAAGGACCGCAAAGGTAGTAAATTCTTTAGTTAACAACTCCGCAAGTAATTGAGTTGTAAACTGTTCGCTTTCGTAGTGCCCGATATCACAAATTACGATCTGCCCGTCGGCGTCGAAAAACTCGTGGTATTTATAATCGGCGGTCACGAAAACCTGCGCGCCCGCCCGCTTCGCATCCTCCAGCAGGAAGCCCCCGGCCCCCCCGGCCACGGCTACGGTACGTACGCTTTGCCCCAGTAGCGCCGTGTGGCGAACTACCGGTACGCGCATTTTTTCCCGTAGGGTGGCCAGGAATGTTTTCTCCTCCACCGGATCGGCCAGCATACCCACCATCCCCGAGCCCACCGTGCCTTCCTCGTTCTTCGCCCGCAGCAGGCGCAGGTCCGTTAACCCCAGCCGCTCCGCGATCCGCTCGTTCACGCCCCGGTAGCGGACGTTGTCGAGGTTGGTGTGAATGGCATAAATGGCGATGCCGGACCGGATAGCCTTAATGACCGTACGCTCGACGTAATTAGCACCGTTCAGCCGTTTCAGCCCCCGGAACACGATCGGGTGATGGGCCACGACCATATTGCACCCGCGCTCCGCCGCCTCCTGGATAATTTCCTCGGTACAGTCCAGACTGGTCAGAATACCGGTCACCTCCGTCTGCGGCTCGCCCACGATCAGCCCGGCATTGTCGTAGCTCTCCTGTAGGTGGGCGGGGGCGATGCTTTCGAGATAATCGGTTACGGCTTGTATGCTTGGCATGGTTGTCGGTTGTCGGCCCTGTGATCGGATGGCTTCCGGAACGGTAGCGGAGGGGGCATCCGATGGCTACGTTTTCCTTTTTTGCGGCGGGGCGCGGGAGAAAGGCTTAGTCTTCCGGCCAAGTAATATCCCAACGAGGTTCCCGGCCCAGCAAGTGCTCCACGAAGTAATTCCAGCGGAGTTTGGTGAAATACCGGCCGGCCTTTCCCGTGTACCCGTGGCGCTGGCTGGGTAAGATCAGCATATCGAAGCGCTTGTCCGCCCGGATCAACGCCTCGGCGAGCTTAAAGGTGGCAGAAGGGTTCACGTTCTCGTCGATGCCCCCGTGGGTGATGAGCAGTTTTCCACGAAGATTGCCCGCCATGGTGATGTTAGACTGCAGATGGTAAGCCGAATCCACCGGCCAGCCCATGTACATCTCCGGCCACCAGGCCTTTTCCATGCGGTGGTCGTGGTCGGCCGAGCTGGCTACGGCTACCTTGTAGAAGTCGGGATAGGCGAGCACCGCGTGCCCCGCATCGTAACCGCCGGCACTGTGGCCGAAGATGCCCACCCTGCTCGTGTCCACCCAGGTGTGCCGCTCGCCCAACTGGCGGATGGCCGCCACGTGGTCGCCCAAGTTTCCGCCGAGGTTCTTATAGGAATAATCGTGAAACGCCTTCGACCGTCCGGGGGATCCCCGACCGTCGATCCGTACCACCAGAAAACCCAACTCCGCGAAGGACTGCAGGGAAAGGCCCGCCCCGTAGTCGGTCGGAAAAACGTACGTATGCGGTCCGGTATAGCTGGCGTCGATCACCGGGTACCGGCGGGTGGAATCGAAGTCGGTCGGCTTCCAGATGGCCCCGTAAATTTCGGTTTGCCCGTCGGCGGCGAGGGCCGTGAACGCCTCGGGGGGCGTCCAGTCGCCGAGACCACTTGCTTCCGCTACCGCCAGCTGGGTGAGCACCTCACCGCCGGCGGCGTCGCGGACTACGGTGCGGGTCGGCGTGGAAACGGTCGAATAGTTATCGACCAGATAGTTCCCGTCCGGCGAGAAGCTGATGCGGTGATTGGCGTTTTCCGGGGTAAGGAGTTGCAGGTCGCTACCGTCAAAGTCCACCCGGTACAGCTGCTGGTGGTAAGGATTGTGCCCGGGCTCCCGGCCGGAGGCAAGGAAGTACACCGTGGCCGCCGCCTCGTCGACCCGGACGATTTCGTTGACGTAAAAGTCGCCCCGGGTCAGCCGGTTTTCCCGCCCGGTGGTTAGTTCGAGGCCGTAAAGCTGCCGCCAGCCGGATTTTTCGGAAAGGAAGAATAGCCGGTCGCTCGACTCGGCCAATTCGACCGAGAAGTTATCGATGTTGGTCGGGCTGCTTTCGGCGTAGAGGGTATCCAGGCGCCCGGTGGACAAGTCGAGTGTGTAGAGCCCGACGCTTTTGAATCCGCGCGGCTGCCACTGCAGGTACACCTTCCCCGGGGTTTCGGACCACCGGACATCGACGGCGTTAATGTGGGTACCCCGGGGCAGCCCGGTAGTGACCCGCTCCCCCGTGCGAACGTTGAAGAATTCAGGCTCTAGGTACACCATACCGGTATCGCCGGGGGAGCCCCGGTAATACGAAAGCAGTCGGGGCCGGAAAAGGCTATCGACGCTCCAGTCCAGCAAGTACATTTTATTGGCACTGCGGAGATCGACGCGGTTGGCGAGCAACCATTCCCCGTCCGGCGACCATTCGACCCCGAAGTGCTCCGGTCGCGGTCCGTTCTCTCCTTCGATGATATCATCCCAGCCGTACCAGGAGGCGTAGGCATAGGCTTTCGTTCCGTCGGTAGTGAGGGGACGTCGTTCCGTGGAATCCGGTTTGCGCAGGTACAGGTTATGGTTTTCCGCGTAGGCTACCCAACTGCTGTCCGGGGAAAAGCTGACGGCGTTCGGCGCGGATTCCGGTGCTTCGTCCCTGCCCAGCTCATTGGATTCAGCATCGAAAAGAAAGCTTTCGCTACCGACCGTGAAAGACAGTCTGCTGTCACCCCGGTAACGAAGGTTTTCCAGGGGCAGGTCAGTTG
This sequence comes from Neolewinella xylanilytica, assembly GCF_002934605.1. Classification (GTDB taxonomy): domain Bacteria; phylum Bacteroidota; class Bacteroidia; order Chitinophagales; family Saprospiraceae; genus Neolewinella; species Neolewinella xylanilytica. The sequence continues at coordinate 958,286 of NZ_PTJC01000005.1, read as the reverse complement.
GATCGAAATCCTCCCCCAGCGCCTCCTCGAGGGATTCGGCTAGCCGCTCCCGATCGAAAAGAGGTTGCGGTTGCCCTGGCGGCAAGGAAACGGATAGGTACCGCTTCTCCTCCCCCGAGCGATCAATGAACCACAGTCCGGTACTGTCCGGAAACCAGTTCGGCCGTACGAAGGTGTTGACCAAGCGATCCTGGGTACGCTCCGGCAGGAAGCCTATGGCCCGTTGGTAAACCCCCGGCGCGATCGTATCCTGAGCGATCATTTCCCGGGTCGGGAGCAGTAGAAAAGCGATCGCGAGCAGGAACGGGTGCATACTTAGGCCACTTCTTCGCGAATGGTAGAGAGGATTCGGGTACTGCTGTGGCCTTCCAGGTACGGAAGCACCTCCACCGTTCCGCCCCAGCTACGCACCTCGGATGCCCCGACGATCGTCTCTTCGGTATAATCGCCGCCTTTTACCAGCACGTCCGGTCGCAAATGCTTGATGAGCTCGATGGGCGTGTCTTCCTCGAAGGCGATGACCCCGTCCACAAAGAAGAAGCTGGCCAGTAACTGCATCCGGGCCTCGAGCGACATCACCGGGCGGGTGTCGCCCTTTAACCGGCGTACGCTGGCATCGGAATTGACGCCGATGATCAGCCGGTGGCCGAGCCCGGCGGCTTGCGCCAGGTAGGTGAGGTGACCGGGATGCACCAGATCGAAGACCCCGTTGGTAAATACGGTGCGCTGGCTAACGGTACGCCAACCACAGCGGCGGCGGCTAAGGTCGGCGAGGGGAAGGATCTTGTCGTAGACGAGTTCGAGTGGCGTCATGGCGAAAATTCGCTGGGAAAATAGAATTGTCCCCTCAAGCTACGGGGAATTCGGCGCACGCCGACCATTATCCCTACAAATCGTAAAACCCGGCATCACAAACACCAAGCAAACAGCTCGTTTTCAATGCCTTACACCCGAACGATACCTAACCCAGGCATTGTAAACCAGCCGAAAGGGCATAACAATCGACGCCACGACCGCCCACACCCCGAAGAAACGGTACTCGGCGTGCATGTAGTTGTCCATGGTGCCGCCGAGGTCCGGCTCCAGTCCCCGCACGAGCACGTCCGGCCCGCGCTCGTCGAAGTAAATGATGAACGCGTTGAATTCCTGCACCATATAAAAGATCAACGGGATGAGCAGGAAGGCTACCGCGGCTTGCGCGATCAACCGATCGCGCAGCCAGGTAACCCGTAATAGGAAGAGGTAACGCGTGAGGGTGACCGCTACGACGACGTAGATGAAATTCGGGAGGTAGAACGGGAAATCCGGGATGGTGCTGTAGATGGGCAGCAACACCATACAGGCCAGCACCACCGCAAAGGCCCACCAGCTGAATTCGAAAATGGCCGATATGCTTCCCTTACTGCTTACCAAAATGGTCGCGGATCTTTTCGAACAGCTCGACGCCGATGTTGTCTTGCGCTTCGCCGGTAGCCGCTCCGATGTGGGGAGAAACGCTCAGGCGCGGGTGCTCCAGCAGATCGCGACGTGGAGTGGGTTCTCCGACGAATACGTCCAGGGCGGCTCCGGCGATCTTGCCGCTGTTCAGGGCTTGTAGCAGCGCGTCTTCGTTGATGACGCCGCCGCGACTGGTGTTGGCGATGATGACGCCGTCCTTCATCTTACCGATCTCCTCGGTGCCGATCAGGTTTCCGCCGGGCACGTGGATGGTGATGTAATCCGCCTGGCTGATGGCTTCGTCCAGGGGTACGGTATCGAGTTTGAAATCAATGTCGCGGCCGTCGGCGAAGCTGAGCTTGACGGTGTCGGAATCCTTGTACAGGTCGACCGGTAGCACCTTCATACCCAGGCCGAGGCCGATGCGGGCGGCGGCGATACCGATCCGGCCGAACCCGATGATGGCCAGCGTACGCCCGCGGAGCTGCTGCCCCTCACCGTACGCTTTTTTAAGCTTGTTGAAATCCCCGTCGGTCGCGGTCAGTTCGCGGTTGCTACGGTGGAGGAAGCGGCTCAGGGCGAAGAAGTGCCCGAAGACCAGTTCCGCGACGGCATCGCTGGAAGCAGCGGGGGTGTTGTAGGTAGGAATTCCCTTGCTCTCGGCGTACTCGTGGTCGATGTTGTCGATGCCCACGCCGCCCCGCAGGATCGCCTTCAGGTTGGGGCTGGCGTCGATAAGGTCCTTCCGCACCTTGGTGGCGCTGCGGACGATGATGGCGTCGTAATCGTTGAGCTTGGTCATCAGCTCGTCCTGGGGGATTTTCTTGGTGTCGACTTCGAAGCCGGCGTCCTCGAGAAGTTGTTGGCCGTTGGCTGCGATGCCGTCGTTGGCGAGTATGCGGATCATGTAATGATATGTTTTGCTAGTTGCTGGGTAACGTCAGCTCCGGCGCTTTGATCACCGAAGCGCCGCAAAGTTAGCAATCCTCAACCCGGTGGGCCTACCGTTTGTCTTATAAGCTGCACGGTCCATCGACTTCCCCTGCGCGGCGTGCGTGAACCTCCTATTTTTGTCCCATGGTCATCGATATAATCTGCCTGGTCTTCCTTGCCTACGGCTTCTGGGTCGGCTACAGCCGGGGCATCATCTCTACGGTGCTCAGCCTGGTGAGCTACGTTTTCGGGATCCTCGCGGCCATGAAGTTCGGCCCCGTAGCGGCCGAAATGATCTTCAACGCCTTCCCGGCCGTGACCAGCGCGGGCGCCTTTATACTGGGGGTCGTGCTGCTGTTCTTCCTGACCCTGGTGCTATTCCGCATCCTGGCCCGCGGGCTCACGGGCATCCTCGAATCGGTCAACATTAACTTCATCAACCAGATCCTGGGCGGTATCCTGTCCGGGTTGTTCTTCACTTTCATCTTTTCCGGACTGGTGTACTTCGGCGACCGCAGCAAGATTATCACCGATGAAGTCCGGGCCGATAGCGTCACCTACCCCGTGCTCGCCCAGCTCCCCGATATCGTGATCGATAACGCCCAGGCCGTCTTCCCCATCTTCTACGATTTCTACGAGCAGGCCGTCGATGCCATGGACCGGCTGCGGGACGGCGTGGACCGATCGGAATCCGATAGCATCTTTGACCTCGAAGAGTAGTATATTAGGCCGCTTGTTATTCGATGGGGTCCGGTTAGGCCCTCCATCCACTCACTAATCTTGACGATAGAGGCCCAGGCCTATGGAAATTCCCGCTCTTCCCCGCAACGAAGCGGACCGGATCGGTGCTTTACGTGCCTACGCGATCCTGGACACCCTGCCCGAACAGCAATTCGACGACCTGGTAACGCTGGCCGCCAGTATCTGCCAGACGCCCGTGTCCCTCATTAGCTTGGTCGATACCGATCGCTGCTGGTTCAAAGCCAATCATGGCCTGGAAGGCATGACGGAGGCACCCCGCGATATTGCCTACGCGGCCCACGTCGTTAGCGACCCCACCAAACAACTAATCGTGGAAGACGCCCTGCAGGATCCGCGATTCCGTGATTCTCCCCTGGTCCGTACCGATCCCTCGATGCGGTTTTACGTCGGCACGCCACTGGTCGACGACCAGGGCTTCGTACTCGGCACCCTTTGCGTTATTGACGAAAAGCCCCGGAAGCTCGATGAAAGGCAACTTTCTACCCTCCGCATACTAGCGACCCAGGCCGTCAGTCAGATCCAACTCCGCGAACGGGTCCGGCGCATCGCCGAGTTAAATCGCGAGCTGGAAGCGAAGAACGAAGAACTCGACCAGTTCGCTTCGATCATTTCCCACGACCTGAAGGAGCCCCTGCGCACGGTACGTAATTTCGTGGATCTGTTGCTCGATGAGCAAGCCCAACAACTTGATCAATCCGGCCGGGAGTATCTGAGCTTTATCGATCGCACTACTTCCCATATGCATAGCATGGTCGAGGATATGCTCCGCTACGTCCGGATCGGCCACGACCGCGAGAAAACGACGGTTTCCCTGTCCGATCTACTGGCGGACATCAAGGAAGATTTCGGGCTCCTCCTTACCGAGTGCAAAGCTAAAATCCACGCCGAGCGTCTACCCGATGTATTCGGTTTCCCGGCCGAACTGCGGCAATTGCTGCAAAACCTGCTGTCGAACGCCCTGAAGTTTACCCGCCCCGGCGTGCCGCCGCAGATCCACATTGCCGCCCAGGAGCTCGCGAATGGTTGGAAGATCACGTTCCAGGATAACGGCATCGGCATCCCGGAGTCCGGGCAGCAGCGCATCTTTCGGCTCTTCGAGCGCCTCCACCACGCGGATGTATACGGCGGACAGGGGATCGGCCTGGCTTTCTGCAGCAAAATCGTGCATTTGCACGGTGGGAAAATCGGGGTAACGAACAACGAAGGTCCCGGCGCCACATTTTGGTTCAGTCTACCGAAAGCTTCGGCCCCGCTCGGTGAATCCTTCGCCCCGCCTACTGCGTGACGCCCGCGCCCACGTGCATCATTCTCCACACCAGTTCCTTCATCAGTTCGCCTTCTTCCTTTCCCGCCAGGTTGCTGCCAACCCCTTTGCTCTTCAAATCGTATTCCCGCAGTAGGGCGAAAACCGTGTAGAGGTCATTCAGCGTGTACTGGCGGGCGGTACGCTCGTAGTCGGCCAGGAAGAAATCGAAGCGTAAACCCAGGGCGCTCATGATGGCCTGCCGGCTCTCCCGTTTGGCGTGCAGCTCCTTCAGCAAAAAGACTTTGCTGAAGTAATTGTACAGGCTTCCCGTCACCATCGGCAGCGGGGCGGCTTTGGGGTTGGCGCGAAAGTAGTGGAGAATGCGGGCGGCTTTCGTGCTTTCGCCGTGGCCGATGGCGCGCTGCAGTTCGAAGACGTTGTAATCCTTGCTGATCCCAACTTGCTCTTCCACGATCTCGGTGGTGACCTCCGTGCCCTTCGCCAGGTTGAGCATGAGCTTGTCGAGCTCGTTGGTGATCTTGCCCAGGCTGGTGCCGAGGTATTCGGCCAGCAGCGTACTGGCTTCGGGCTTAATGCCGTACTTGCGGTCCTTCAGGTAGTGGGTGATCCAGGCCGGCACCTTGTTGTCGTAGAGGGCCTTGGATTCGAAGACCACCCCGTTCTTACGGATGTTCTTGAAGAGCGTCAGGTTACCGTTCAGCTTCTTGTGCTTGTGGCTGATGACGAGGACGGTCGTCGGAGCCGGCTTATCGACGTAGGCGGCGAGTTCCTTCAGGTCGCGCATATCCTGGGCCTCCCGCAGGATCACCAGTTGCCTTTCGGCCATCATCGGGAAGCGACGGGCGGCGTCCACGATCTGCAGGTATTCGGTATCCTTGCCGTAGGCGATGGTCTGGTTGAAGGCCCGTTCGTGCTCCGCCAGGGCGTGGCGTTCGATCGCCTCCTCCAGCTGGTCGATGAAGTAGGGTTCCTCTCCGTGGAGCAGGTAGACCGGCTTGAAGTCCTTAGCCTTGATGGATTTTAGTAGGGCGGGGAAGTCCATGGGGCGAAGGTACGCAAGCCGGAAGTTGCCATCTTTCCTCCCGCGCTCCGGCGCCCGAAAGACCCAGCGCGAAATTCGTTCGTACCTTAGTCGGCAACCCTAAAACCCCGCATGCCCCCTGCTCTCGAACTGCGCGGACTGCGCAAAAGCTACTACCAAAAGCCTGTCCTCTTCGGGCTGGACCTAACCGTGGCGCCGGGGCAGATCGTCGGCTACATCGGGCCGAACGGCGCGGGCAAGACTACGACCCTGCGGATTCTCGGCGGGCTGGACAATCGCTTCGACGGGGAAGTACGGGTACTCGGGATCGACGTGAGAAAAGACCCGCTATCGGTAAAGCGGCGCATCGGCTACCTGCCGGAGAGCGCGGACCTGTACGACGTGCTTACCCCGGCCGAATTCTACGACCTCGTCGGCAGCCTGCACGGCATGGAAGAGCCGCGCATCCGCGACCGGGCCGCCCGCCTGGAGGAGTACCTGGGCCTCAGCTACCGGCGCAACCAGCGCATGGACAGCTTCAGCAAAGGCATGCGGCAGAAGGTGCTGCTGACGAGCATCCTGCTGCACGACCCCGACCTGATTTTCATGGACGAGCCGCTGAACGGACTGGACGCCAACAGCGTCATCCGGGTGAAGGACCTGCTGCGGCAGCTCACCGAGCGGGGTAAAACGATCTTCTACAGCAGCCACATCATGGACGTGGTGGAGCGGATCAGCGACCGCATCATCCTGCTCAACGACGGGCGCATCGCCGCCAACGGTACCTTCGCCGAACTGAACGCCCGGGCTCACAGCGACAACCTGGAACACCTCTTCACCCAGCTGACCGGCGGGCGGGCCGGCGGTGAGGGGCCGCGGTTTAACCTGGACAGCGATGAATAGGCTGCTGCTGTGGTCGGTGGCGCGCCTGGCGCCCGTATGGCAACGCCTGGGGGCTGACCCGCGGGCCCTGCGCCTGATCCTGGCTAGCAAGATGAAGATCGGCGACCGGTCGCTAAAGATGATGGGGCAAACCAGGGGGAAGTCTTCGGACTACACTATCCTGATCTACTGTCTGCTATTCATATTTGGCAGCATCCTTGTTTTTCTCTACCTGGCCATAGACGATAAGGCCACCGCCGTGGGGATGATCTTTACCTTTATTTCGGTGTACCTGGGTTTTATGCTCGTGACCGAGATGACGGACACGCTGTTCGACACCCGCGACCTGACGCTCCTCTACAGCCGGCCGGTTACGGACGCTACCCTGAGTCTGTCGCGCGGACTGTACGTCTACTTATTCGCGAGCAAATTCGTTTTGCCGCTGACGATCCCGCTGGGATTGGCGCTGCTCTACCTGGCCCCGCTGCTGGTGCCGGTGTACGCCCTGCTCTGCGTTCTCCTGACCGTGATCGTGGTTAGCATGACCCTGGGACTGTACCTGACCCTGCTGCGGCGCATGTCGCCGGACCGGTTGCGGAGGGTGATGGGGTACCTGCAGGTGGTCCTGACCACCCTGTTCATCGTGCTGTACCAGCTGCCGAACCTGATCAACCTGACGGACTCGGGGGACGGGGTGTTCGACCTCCGGATCGTCGGCACGGCGTGGGGATTTTGCTGGCCCGGTTTCTGGCTCGGCGGTGTCTGGGACAGCGTGACCTACTTCGGCGCCCGTCCGCTGAGCCTGGTACAGGGGCTGCTCGGTATTGGCGCGGCCGCGGTGGGGGTGCGGTACTACGTCAGCCAGGGAAGCAACTACGGATCGCAGCTGATGGGCGTCCGGATCGCCGGCTCGGAGCCGGCGGACGACAGCCCCGAAAAGAACTTGACTCCGGTCTTCTTCGCCCGCTACCGCAACTGGTGGGGGCGACTGACGACCCGTACCGGGCCGGAGCGGGGGAGCTACCGCTTCAACGCGGCGCTCATGACCCGCGATTTCAATTATAAGCAGCAAGTCTATCCCGGGCTACTTATTCCCCTGTTGATCGCGGTGGGGTTCGCGGGGCAACGCCTCGTGGCTGGCGGGGACCCCCTGGGACCGGGCGGGGTGATTACGTCCCTGTACATATTTGCCATTCTGATCGTAAGCCCCCTGGTTTCGGCGCGGCTGAGTGAAAACTTCCGGGCGGGGTGGGTATGGCAGACGAATCCGGTCGAGCGACTGAATCCGATCCTGTACGGTCAGTTGATGGCCGTCGTCGGCCTCTTCTTCGTACCCGTGGGTTTGGTGGTGTACGTTTGCGTGGGGATCGTGGCCGGGGCCGGGGTCTTCGATGACATTCTGCTCAGTCTGGCGGCCATTCTGCTGGCATCGATCCTCTTTCAGTACACGGAGCGCTCCCTTCCCTTTTCCCAGGAAAAGAACGCCGGTGGATTTCAGGCCATCGGGCCGATGTTTCTCATCCTGTTTCTGGGGAGCTTGGCGGGACTGGCGCACTACGGCCTGACCTTTATTCCGTACGGGGTAGCGCTCGGTACGGTCGTGGCGTGGGTGGTTTGCCTGCTTGCACTCCGCGGGCTACGTCGCTAGCGCCTCCAGGATTACCCCGCACGCCCATTCCAGTTCCGCTTCGGAAATGGTCAGCGGCGGAGCGATTCGCAGGCTGCGCTCATTCCACAGGAACCAGTCGGTGATCAGACCGCGTTCGAGGCAGCCGGCAATTACCCGCCTTACTTCGTCAAAATCGTCCAGCTCCACGGCCATCCAGAGGCCGGCGGAGCGCAGGTGCCGGATCTTCGGGTGCACTAATAAGCGGTGCACCAGGGCTTCCTTCTCCGGCACCGACCGGATGTGTTCTGGACGATCGATTAGCTCCCGCAGTACGGCCAGGCCTGCGGCACAGCTCACCGGATGCCCCCCGAAGGTAGTAATATGGCCTAGCACGGGATCGACGGTCAGCGTCTCCATCAATTTCCGGGAAGCCACGAAGGCGCCCAGGGGCATTCCGCCGCCGAAACCTTTCGCGAGCAACAAGATATCGGGTACGATGCCGTACTGCTCGAAGGCAAAGAGGGTGCCGGTGCGGCCCATGCCGGCCTGTATCTCGTCGAGGATGAGCAGGGCGCCGGTTTCATCGCAGCGGCGGCGTACGGCATGGATCCATTCCGGCCTGGGCTTCCGGATGCCCCACTCGGCCTGGACCGTTTCCAGGATGACCGCGGCGGTATCGGTGGTGATGCGCCCCAGACAGTGATCGCAATTGAAGTCAAGGTGGGTCACCCCCGGAAGCAAGGGGTGGAAGGGCCGGGTGAAGTCCTTCGGCCACATCAGGCTGGCGGCCCCCTGGGTGCTGCCGTGGTAACTGCGGGTGGCGGATACGAAGCCGGTGCGCCCCGTGATCCGCTTGGCCAGCTTCATGGCGCCCTCCACGGCTTCGGTACCGGAATTGGTGAAGTAAACGTTATCGAGGGATTCGGGAAGCTGGGCGCAAAGCAGCGTAGCCAGTTCGACCTGTGTACTCAGCACGAACTCGCCGTAAACGAGGGTGTGCATGTAAGTGCCGGCCTGCCGTTGTACGGCTTCGACGACGGCCGGGTGATTGTGTCCGAGGGCGCTCACCCCGATGCCGGCGATCAGGTCGAGGTAGCGCTTGCCGTTCGCATCGATCAGGTATACGCCTTCTCCCCCGGCAATTTCGAGTCCCATGGGGGCGGGGCTGGTCTGGGCTACGTGTTTCAGGAAGTTGGCGCGCATGGCGCTAAGGTAGTACGGTAGTACGGTAGTCGGCCGGCTGCGCCGTCCGGGGTAGTACGGTAGTCGCTCCCTGCGGTCGCGGTTAGTACGGTAGTGGGATAGTAACTCCCTGCGGTCGCTGTTAGTAGATGCGGCTTTGGTCGGCTGGCTTCGCCATCCGGGGTAGTATGGTAGGAGCTTCCTTCGGTCGTGGTTAGTACGGCAGGTGGGGACATCGGACTAACTGCTAAAGCTCCTCCAAATTAGCTACCAGCTCCCCCAGCTCCGTGGCGCTTAGATTGGCGCGGGCGGAGACCAGCGTGGTGCGTTCGCCGTCCTGCAGAACTACCACCAGGTCGCGGATGCGTTCCTTTTTGTACCGGACGGTGAGGGAGATCCGCTCGCCGTCCTGGGTACGAATGTCGGCCCACCGCTCGAAATCCTTGTAGCGTTCGAGGCTGAAGAGGAGATTAACGATGCTGGCACCGGGTGCCTCGAAGTCTTCGTTATCGTAAGTAAGGACCCGCAAGGTGCCCAACTCTCCCGCCAGGCTGAAAACGGCCTGCTCGTGGGGGTCGTCGGTCGCGTGTTCGGCAATGTCGCTGGCCAGGCCGATCAACCAGCCGGGGACCGTCAGTGCTACGTTCTCCTCCCCCCGGCGGTGTTCTTTGATGAAGTCCCTTATCACCTGATCCTGGGCGGAAATGCCGGAGGAAAGCAAACACAGGAGAAGTAGTATTCTAAGCATGGCGGAAGGATTGAGGGGGTGATTACTCGAGGGCGCGCTGCAACTCGCCGAGTTTGGAGATATCGATCTTGCCCACGAAGCTGAGCATGGCGAAGGTGTCGTCGGCACCGACGAGCAGGAAGAGCTCATTGACTACGGCGTTCTCGTCCTGGATGAAGGCCTCGACGTTCTGGCCGTCCTGGGTACGCACCTTGAAGAGGAGCTCGTAGGCATCGGTGCTGATCCGTTGCTTGGCTTCCTGGTAAAAGCGATCGGGGGTGATATCGGTATGCAGGACGCGGATGCCCTGGATGTCCTGTACGACGTTGCGGATCGCGGCGATCTCCTTTTCGTCCATTTCCTCGAGGTCCAGGTCGGCATCCTCGAAGAGGTCGAACATTTTTCCGGAGACGTAAACGGCCGTGAAGCGCTCGTCGTCGACGTACTCGCTGAAGTAGTTGCTGATGGCGTCCAGTTGAGCGATTTTTTGCGCGGACGCGGGAGCAACGCAGATCAATAACAGGAAAGCACTTAGGAATTTCATCGGTGTATATGTTGGTCGGCGGGTTAGGCCGTAAGGGTTAATTAATCCAGGATCCGTTCCACCTCCCGCAATTCGCGAATGGTGATTTCCGGTGCCTTGGTCAGGTTTTCGGAGGTGTTTTTCAGCACCTTTTTGAGGAAGCGCATGGCCTCCTTCTCGTCGGTTATCTCGTGGCGGCTCCAGTCTACCGGTTGCCGCTGCGCTACCGGGAAGCCGGTGACGTCCGGGGCCTGCTGCCGGTGCACAAATTGCACGGTGAGCAGTAACAGGATTGCCGCGGCGACCGCCAACAAGCGCCGCGGGAGTTTCCGCACGGGGGCGGTACGCTTCGGCGGGGCCGTTGTGGCAAGTTCCGCCTCCCAGTAGTGAAAGAGTGGGGCGTAGTGTTGGAGTTGCGGGGCTACGTCGCCGTTGCGGAAGTATGCCTTCAACGCGGCCTCTTCCTCCAGCGAGGTCGATCCGGCGAAATAGCGTTCGATCAGTTCGGTGGCTTGTGCGTGCTTCATCGTTCGACGATTTTCTCTTTTACTAATAGCTCCCGCAGCCGCTGCCGGCCCCGGTGGAGGTAGACTTTCACCTGCTCCATTTTCAGTCCGGTCACCTCGGTGATTTCGCGGTAGCTCATGCCTTCCACTTCCCGTAGCTGCAGCACGGTGCGCTGATCCAGGGGCAGTTTCTCCATTTGCCGGCGGATGTGGTGGAGGGTATCCTCCGTTTCCACCAGCCGGTGGGGTGTCCGATCACAGGCTTCTCCCGGAGCAGCGGCTCGCTCGTACGACGAGCGCGTCTTCCGCGACCGTAACCGGTCGATCGCCCGGTTGTGGGTCATCTTCATGAGCCAGGCGGGCGGGTTGTCGAGCCGCACGATCTCGTCCTGCCGCTGCCATCCGCTGAGGAGTACATCCTGTACGACGTCCTCGGCTTCGCTCCCATCACCGGTCATTCGCAGGGCCAGCCGGTACAGGCGGTCGCGAACGGTATCGATGAGGGAAGTAAAGCTTTGCACGTCGGGGCGTTTGGTTGGTACACGGACGAACCTCGGTGCTTTGTTACAGTGGGGTTACCTTTTTTCGACAGATTACTGCATCAGTGGTGCCAATATGGGTGGAGGACCTCCGGTCCGACTTTATTCCGCTCGGCGGTAGGCAAACCAATGGCTTAATCCTCCGTCCGGCGCTATCTCAACACAGACCGGCTACGCCGGCACGGATCGCTTCGCTAGGGCACGGATGGACACGGATTTGGCTGCGCCGCTACTGCGTGGTTACCCGCAGCATAGTTCGATTCTACGGATTTCAACAAGCCCACTTTCATCCCACGCGATTCTATAAAAACGAATAATCCCAGGCAACGGCCCCCAAATCCCAGAAGCATGCGCCAGCCAAATCAAAAATCAAGAATTCCGAAAATCAAGAATCGCCAATCTTCTCCACTCACACAGACCGGCTACGCCGGCACGGATCGCTGCGCTAGGACACGGATTGGCTGCGCCGCTACTGCGTGGTTGCCCGCAGCATAGTTTGATTCCACGGATTTCAACAAGCCCACTTTAATCCCACGCCATTCTATCAAAACGAATAATCCCAGGCAACGGCCCCCAAATCCCGGAAGCACGCGGCAGCCAAATCAAAAATCAAGAATTCCGAAAATCAAGAATCGCCAATCTTCTCCACTCACACAGACCGGCTACGCCGGCACGGATCGCTTCGCTAAGGGCACGGACGGCCACGGATTTTTCTCGCAGCATAGTTCCATTTTACGGATTCGGATAAGCCCGCTTTAATCCCACGCCATTCTATCAAAACGAATAATCCCAGGCTACGGCCCCCAAATCCCAGAAGCATGCGCCAGCCAAATCAAAAATCAAGAATTCCGAAAATCAAGAATCGCCAATCTTCCCCACTCACACAGACCGGCTGCGCCGGCACGGATCGCTTCGCTAGGGAACGGATGGACACGGATTTGGCTGCGCCGCTACTGCGTGGTTACCCGCAGCATAGTTCGATTCCACGGATTTGAACAAGCCCGCTATCATTCCACGCCATGTTATCAAAACGAATAGGCCCAGGCAACGGCCCCCAAATCCCGGAAGCACGCGGCAGCCAAATCAAAAATCAAGAATTCCGAAAATCAAGAATCGCCCATCTTCTCCACTCACACAGACCGGCTGCGCCGGCACGGATCGCTTCGCTAGGGAACGGATGGACACGGATGTGGCTGTGCCGCTACTGCGTGGTTACCCGCCGCATAGTTCCATTTTACGTATTCGGATAAGCCCGCCTTCATCCCACCCCATGTTATCAAAACAATAGGCCCAGGCAACGGCCCCCAAATCCCGGAAGCATGCGCCAGCCAAATCACAAATCAAGAATCCCGAAAATCAAGAATCGCCAATCCTATACCTCACCCTATGCCGCTAGCCACACCATCGGCGCCACGACCAATTCCACACCACAGCAGCTCAACCGACAGCCACCAAATCGTAAATCAAAAACCCCACTCCTCCAACTCTGGAAAATGGCCGGTTAAGATTACCCAGACTGGCGAATCTGTCCAAATCCACCGGAACCGGTGAGGTTGACCCATCGCATGGCGATTGCCCGGGAAGGAGAAGGGAGATTGCCAGCTGATGGTGACTCGGCGTGGAACGCCTCGACCTTGGGGTATACTACCGCCCGACGAGGCCACAGGAACGATCAAAGCACCCCTCACCTTCGTACTTTTTACTTCGTACTTCAGCCTTCGTACTTTCTACACTTCCGCCCCCAGCCACACCTCGCACCCCTCCGTGCAGTTCTGGCAGATGTCAATCTCGGCGCGTCCCTTCAGCAATTTCGTGCGGAAATCATCGTAGGCCGCGCCATCCCATACCTCGTGTAGTCCTTCCGATTTCACGTCGCCAAGCCGGTGGGTGACGTCCTTATCGAAGCAGCAGGGGGCCACCAGGCCGTCCCAGGTGATGACGCAGCTGTGCCAGAGTTTCCAGCAATGGTTCTGGAGCTTGTTCTTGAGGCCGTAGGTGCCGTCGGGTTTTTTGTAGTAGCGGGCGTACCGTTCCTGCTCCGGCATCAGCGGGTTGCCGTGCTCGTAGTCGTAGAGCTGGGCCGACTTGAACTTCACCTCGTCGATGCCGATCTCGTCGGCCAGGCGCACCACGTCGGCCATCTGGTGCTCGTTGGGTTTGACCACCAGGAACTGGAAGATGAGGTGGGGGGTGGCCGACTTCATCTCCCGCTTCCACTTTACCAGGTTCCGGGCGCCCTGTAGCACGGTTTCCAGTTTTCCCGATTTGCGGTACTGTTCGTACACCTCCTGGGTGGTGCCGTCGACGCTGATGATGAGCCGGTCCAGTCCGCTCTCGATGGTGCGCCGGGCGTTGGCGTCGTTTAGAAAATGGCCGTTGGTCGAAGTGATGGTATAGATCCCGCGCTCCGTCGCCTCCTTCACCATGTCGAGGAAGTCCGGATTGATGTACGGCTCCCCCTGAAAGTAAAAAATGAGGTAGAGCAGGCGGTCGGCGATGTCGTCCAGGGTGCGGCGGAAAAAGTCGGCCTTGAGGTTGCCGGTCGGGCGGGTAAATTGCCGCAAGCCGCTCGGGCACTCCGGGCACCGTAGGTTGCAGGCCGTAGTCGGTTCGAAGGAAACGGTAAAGGGCTTGCCCCACACCACCGGCCGTTGCAACCAGCGCGTGGCGTAGTAGCTGGCGATCACCTTCCCGGCATTCACCGCGCGGCGGGGCGTGAGCTTCCGCACAAAATTCAGGGTGTCACGCAGGTAAAGGGCCATGGGCCGAAGATACGGCGGACCGCTTCCCCGCAAAAAAGGAACCGACCGGCGAAAGCCGATCGGTTACCCAAAGAGACAATGTAATCAACTAAAACGGTTTCTCTACCGGTACCACCGGTAGGTTGCTTTGACCAGGAAGGTGTTGCGGGTCTCGTCGGAGAAGACGTTCGATCCGAGGCTACGCAGTAAGCCCTGCGTGGGGTCGCCGCTGGCCGTGTTCCCCTGCGCCCACACCAGGAAGATCTCCGATCCGGGGCGATACTCCCAGCGGATGACCATATTGGAGCGGAACTGGATGAAGTTGAAGTCCGGGTCGCCGACTTCCAGTTCGCCTTCGGCGGATCGGATGCGGTAAAGCCCCTCCTCCGTGTCGTAGGTGACCGCCGCGTCGGAAAAAGCGGTGAACCGTTCCCCGAAGGTTTCCGCCATTCCCGCGCCGGTGAATTGCTTGAAATCCTGGTACGTGCCCCGGCTGATGAAGGGCTGGCCGTAGTACTGGAGCGTCAGGTCCGGGGTCAGGTTATAGGTGAAGCGGAGCGTAGTGCTAAACGTTCGCTGGTCTACCGACGCGACGAGGTAGGTCGTGCCTCCGGCGACGTCCTGTTGATCGACGTACTGATCCGCCCGCCGGAAGGTCGAATAGTCGGGGGAGATATTTACGGAGACCGCGTCGAAGGGTTGCCAGTTGGCCCATACCCCGACCGAGCCCTCGCGGTGGGTACCGTCGAAGGTGCGGTATTCGTAGGCATTCACCCCTACGGTGACTTTCTTTCGTTGGTCGGAGTTGACGTAGCCGAAGTATTCCACACCGGGGCTTCGCCGGAGAATGGGGCCACCCCGCAAATCGGTTTTGGACGCCCGGTAGGCCACGTAGGAGGCCCCGGCCCCGCCGTTCATGAAGTTGGTGAAGTTGGCGTGGGTGTTGACGTTGAAGGTTTGCTGGAGCAGGTTCCCCCCGAAATCCAGGGTGGTGTACACGTTGCCGTTGACCTGGAATCGGCGGAAGATCGAAAAGGGCTCCTGCCAGCGTCGGGCCATCCAGCCGAAGTAGTTGATCTCATCGGCGTTGCGCATGAAACCGATGTCGTTGATCTCGAAGCCGGGAGAGCGCCAGGTCGCCCCGGTTTCGAAGATGAAGTTGCCCCCCAGATTTCCCACTTTCAACATGCCACTGCTGCCGTTGAGCCGGGTGGCGCTGCTGTCGACCTCCAGGTGGGTTGCGTCGGGGCGCTGGAAGAAGTGCTCAAAACCGGTCTGCGTTTCCAGGATGGCCTCCTTACTTCCCCTAACCGAAGACAGTACCGTGTTTCCGCTGACGTACCAGGCTCTGTCCTTCCACCGGTGAGTAAAGTCCAGGCCGCCGGAATAGGCCTCGCGGTGCAGAAAGCCGAGTTCGGGGTCGTCGCCGAGAGAACGCTGTACGCCGGTCATGATGGCGCCGACGTAGGTGTCGCCGCCCCGGAAATCCTGCTGCACCCGCCCCACTTGGTAATTGGTGAAGGGCTCCACCACCGTTTCGTTGCGTTCGCCGGCCAGGTCGATCGTCGCCATCTCCCGCTCCGTAATGCTTTCCAATAGGCCCACGCTCAGTCCGGAACTGGTCTTGCCACTGAATTTCGCGGCACCGAGAATGGTGGTATTCACCGGCTGGTCGACGTAGTACCGGCGATCCGCTTCGGAGGATACCACCCGGTGCGGGCTCCCCCCGATCCGCCGGGAGTAGAACAGCTGGTCCGACGTATGGCCGCCGCCGGCCTCGGCCTGCGAAAGATTAAAGTCGAAGATATTCTGCCCCTCCACGAAGAATGGCCGCTGCTCCCGGAAAAAGATCTGGTAGCCGTCGAGGTTGAGGGCACCCGGGTCGGCCTCCACCTGGCCGAAATCGGGGTTGATGGTCAGGTCCAGCGTCAGGTCGTTCGTCACCCCGATGCGGGCGTCCAGACCGGCGGAAAGCCGGTTATCGGCGCCGTCGGCGAAGGGGTTGTTTTCCTCCAGGGGGTAGGTAGCCCGCTGCGCGACTACGTACGGTTGTAATTCTATGGTGCGGCGGGGTTGCAGGTCGCGCAGCCCCCGCAATTCCCCGAACCGGCTTACCCAACCCGAAGCGTTCCGGTCGCGGGGCTGCCAGAGGCTCCGTTCGTCCATCCGGAAGTCCATCCGGGTAGATTGAATGCCCCAAACCTGGTCGTCACCGGAAGAAAAACGCAGCTGCGACAGGGGGATGCGCATTTCCGCCGTCCAGCCCGCCGAATCCAGTTGGGTTTTCGCTTCCCAGATGGGGTTCCAGGAGCTATCCCAGTTGTTGCCGTCGTTGGATACGAACTCGTCGCCCTTCACCCCCGAGGCGGAGACCGTGAAGGAAAAGGCCGTCCGCTTGTCGTGGTAGCTGTCGATGTTGAGTTCCACCCAGTCGCCGGGAAACTCGTCGCGCCGCCCCATCCGTTGTTCGATCTTGTCGGGCTGGCTGTCCAGGCAGCGAAAGGCAACGTATAGGTTGCGATCGTCGTAGAGGACCTTGAGGTAGGTCAACTGGGTGGGCGCCGCACCGGCGTTGGGCTGAAACTGGACGTAATCGCCGCTCCACTCGACCGCCTCCCAGGCCGCCTCCGTGGGGCTACCGTCCATCAGCGGGGCCTCCCCCTGGATCCGCTCGGTCTGGAAAGTCCGCTGGGGATAGAGCAGCTGCGTGGTGGTGTCCTGACCGAAAAGCGGCAGGCTCACGAGCAACAAGGAGTAGATCGGGAAACGCAGTCTCATAAACGCGGAGTGTACCGCAACGACGAAAGCTAATTGGACTGGTTGCACGGCATCTGAATTTTTCCTGACACGTTTCCCGCCCCGCCGGTGTTACTTGGCCCGTCGGAGGTACACGGTATCGTAGGGCGACCGGCATCGCACCTGCGCGCCGCCGCCCTGTCCGATCGTGCCTACGACGCGTTCGTAAAATTGCCGCTGCTCGCTGGCCTCCGCGTCGATGGCGATATCGAAATCGGTCAGCAGCGTACCGAATTCCGTAATGAGCTCCAACTCCGCCGTAGCGTTGGCCGGCAGGGTAAGGTCCACCTCCCCGTAGTTGCTGTACAGATCCAGTTCCGCGGAGCCGGAGAGATCGCGGTGGTCGACCTCCACGGTGCCGTAGGTGCTGTGTACGCGGGTGAGTCCGGCGATATCGGCCACGTGCACGCCGCCGTATTTGGTATCCACCTCCACCTGCATGCCGGCCGGGACGGCAATTTGCAGTTCGATCCGGCTGTTGCAGTTGTACTGGCGGCCGTTGCCACCGGAGGCGCGCTGGGCCGCGCACTCCCGGGACAGCTGATCCTCCGTCGGGCTGGTTTCGGCGACGATCAGCCGGTCTCCCCGCCGGTCGACGGTGATCTCGCCCAGCTCGGGCCGTTCGACTCCGTTGATCACCACCACGTGGCGCAGCGTGAGTTGGTCGGTGTGGGAGGGGACCAACTCCACGTCGCCGAAGTTGGCCGTGATGTCGAGGTGGGTGGCTCCGTTGGTTGGGATGATCCGCGGATCCGACTGGGCGGAGAGGTGGCCGGCAGCCAGCAGGAGGCTGCTAAGGAGTATACGTAGCATGGGGATGGGTTAAAGGATTACTGCTTGCGGAGGTAAATATTGTCGTACGTAGCGGTCAGGGTGATCAGGGTACCGCCGCCATTGATGGTGCCGCTGAGTTTACTGGTGTTGACTTCGCTGGGTCGGTCGTAGTCGGGGTTTTCCTCGTTGCCGGCTACGGTATTGGATTTGATCTGGATGTCGAAGTCGGTGTACATGCTTCCGTAGCCGGTGGACAACCGCACGTCCGCCTTGGTGGTAGCGGGTAGGGTTATGTCGACGTCCGAATAGGTGGAGTGGAGGCGTACCTCTTCGGTCGGGGCGGCATCCCAGGTGGCGACGATATCGTCGTAGACCGTATTTACGGCCAGGGGTCCGGTCACGTTCTCGAGCTCGGCCTTGTGGTACATCATGGAGACGTCGAGGCTGCCGGAGAAGTCACGGACGACGAGGTCGCCGCCGCGGTGGGTGCTCTGTTCGACGGTGACGCTCGCGCTGTTGGGTACCCGTACGGTCACCTTTTCCCCGTCGCCGCCCACCTGGGCTACCCGGATGGTACCGCCGCTCTCCGTGACGTTGAGCCCGGTGCCGGTGTTGTCCTTCAGACCGGAGGCACTGATCTGGCGCAGGCCCGCGGCCCGGTCGTCGCGGTCGGTGGCCGAACCACTGCCTTCCACGATTAGCTCGCTGCCGGAGGTGCCCACGATGGTCAGGTGATCGATCTCGGAGAAAACAACCGTCTTGCCGGCGGCCGCTAGTTTAAAATCCTCTTGGGCCAGCAACGGCGTGGCCAGAAAAAACAGAAAAAGGATGCGGAGGGAAATAAGCATAATCAGATTAGTTTGAAGGTTCCGAGTTCCGCGGCGTCGCGGAGGGGGCGGGGGATACGGTCGTTGTTAATAATTTCTTCGAGGTAGGGAAGCACCCGCTTCTCGTTGAGGGCGACCAGGGTTTCGAGGAGCTGGACGCGCACGGCGGGGGGTGGGTCGCCGGCCATGGCGGCGAGCATTTCGTCACGGGCGGCGGGGGCACTTTCGAAGCGGACCAGGGCGTCCAGGGCGGCAAGGCGCACGTTTGCTTTTTCGTCGGTTCGCAGCAGGTGGCCGAGGTTGCGGATGATGACCGGGTCGGCTACCTCCACCTCCAGACTCACCGTGGCGGCGCGCATGCGGGTGGTGGGTTGTTCGGCTTCCATTAATTCGAGCATGAGGGTTCGGGTAGCGGCGAGTTGGCGTTCGAGCTCGCTGGTATCGCTGCGGCCGAAGTACCACCCCAGCCCGAAGACCAACAGCATCAGGCTCGCGGCCATACCGAGCAGGGCGACGGGGCGCAGGTGCCGTACGGATGCGGGACGGGGAGCCGGTTCGGTAGGCGATTCGGTGCTTTCCCCGTAGCCGGCCAGCATCTTGGCGAACCGTTGGTCGGCGGCGGGGCTCGGCTCCGGGTCGGTCACCGAGGCGGTAGCTTCCCGCAGTTGGCGGAGAGAAGCCAGTTCGCGGGCCGTATCCGGGTCGCTCGTGCAAGCTGCCTCGACGGCCGCTTCCCGCTCCGGGCTGAGCTCCCCGGCGAGGTAGTCGATCAATTCGCTTTGGGGTATGCGGTTCATGGTTGGTTCAGATTGTGGTAGTTGGTCCGTAGCTGCTTGCAGGCCCGGTGCATGCGCACCTTGACGTTGGCTTCCGTGGTGCCGAGCACGGCGGCGATATCGGCGTACTTCATGTTGCGCTGCCAGGCCAGTTCCACCACCACCCGGTAGTTGTCGGGCAAGGCGGCCAGGGCGCGGCGGCAGTCGGGGTAGCGTTCTTCCTCCTCGTGGGCGAGGCTACCGAATTCGAACTCGTCGTTCAGCGGCATGCGCCCCTCCAGGCGGAGGTGGTCGCGGTGTACGTTGCGGGCGATGGTGAACACCCAGGTCTTGAAGCAGGCGTCTGGGCGCCAGCTCGTGCGGTATTTGATGACCCGTTCGAAGGTCGTGTGCAGCAGGTCCTCCGCCGTGGCGCGATCCGAATAGGTACGGTTGATCAGAAAGCCCAGCAGCGGCGCCTTATACCGGTCGTAGAGCAGGGAGAGCCGGTGGATCTTTCCCGCTGCTACTTCTTCCATCAGTGTTTCGTCGGTCGCTGCCAAAGGGTGGTTGGTTGCTGCTTGCGGGGGGAAGTACTGCGCTTTTCGGGGAAGGTTACGGAATGGGTAAGATTTTTCTCCCTTGCCGGGTTTGGGAGCTCCGGCTGCGGGCGCCTGCTGGTCCGCCGAGCGGTAGCTCGTCTGCCCGGCAGGCTGCCACCGTATTTCGTTTTTCATACATCGTCCTCCCCGGTCCGCCTCGTCCGCACACAACCCGCCGCGAGCCGTTTCGAAGGGGTCACCAAACCGCATTACCGTGCCCCCGACCCGCCCCGCTCCTGCGCCCCCGCCGCCCGAAAAGAAAACCTCCACGCTCAAGAAGATCGTCTACGTGATCATCCTGCTGGTGGCGCTGTCCATACTGCTACAGATCCTGGGGGTCGGCGTGGTGAATAAACGGGAAAGCGATACGCTAATTGAGCAGCCGCACGCCGACTGAGGCAACCCCACCGGGAAAACGTGCGTGATGTCCATAAAGCCAATCACCCCGCTATGTCCCGCCCCTTACTACCGCTATTCCTCCTTTGCCTGTTGCTGGGCTGCGAGAACACTACCGAATCGATCACGGCCGTCGGCGAAAACGACTTCCTCCGGGGACGAATCGGGGAACGAACGTTCAAGCTCACCCAACCCCCGGGGGCCTGGCTCAATAATTACTACCAGACTTACAACATCGATTCCGTGAGCGCGGAACGGGATCCCGATCAATACTTCCTGGTTATCCGGCGGATAGATGCTGAGGTTACCGAACTGGTCGAGTTGTCCTTTCCCCTCGATCCGCTCTATACCTTGCCCTACCCGATCGCTTCCCTGCGGGGCTTCGTATCCTTTGCGGACCTGTACGACGACTCCACCATGGGGTGCCCCCACGTGGACAGCAGCAGCTGGTCATCCGTACCCGTGAACTTTACCATTGACGGTTGGTCGGACAACGAGCTGATCGGACAATTCACATCACTGTCCGAACAGCTGACGGGGGAGGGAGAATTTTCCATCGTCATCGCTAAATAAATTTCTCGCAGCCTGATGTGGGACGAAAGAGAAATTCACGAATTAGTACTGGGCAGCACCCGCGAGGATGCCGCCGCGCAGCGCGCCCTCTATACGGCGGCTTACCCCTACGGGCTCACGGTGGCCCTTTACTACAGCGATAACCGGCAGTCGGCGGAGGAGGTACTCCAGGACAGCTTCCTCAAGCTATTCCAAAGCCTCCCCCACCTGGACGATCTTCCCCAAAGTTTCCTCCCGTGGTTCCGGCGCATCGTAGTCAATACCGCCATTGATGCGTACCGGCGTCGGCAGCGCGATCTCAGGATCGTCCCCCTTCCGGCCCAAATGACCTTTAACGCCGCCGTCGACCGATTGAATACCGAGGACCTTTACCAACTCCTGCAATCCCTGCCGCCTTCCTACCGGCTGGTCTTTAACCTTTACGTACTCGAGGGCTACTCCCACCCCGAGATCGCCGACCGCCTCCACATCAGCGTGGGCTCTTCCAAGAGCAATCTGCACAAGGCCCGCCGACACCTGAAACGCCTGGCTACCCCTTTTTTTAACCCTACCATCAACTTCAACAATGCTTGACCTGGAAGACATACTGCGGCAGGGCAGTCAGGAACCGCAACCCGGCGGCCCGCCCCCCGGAGGGTTTACGGAACTCCAGCGACGCCTCGGCCAACAACCCGCAGCCGGAGCGCCCTGGCTTGTTTACTTCCTTACGCTACTGCTATTTGCGGTTGCCGGACTGGCGTACTGGTCGTATCCCACCGAAGAGAGCACGGATGCGAAGCCAGCCACCACCTTACCCGCCCTTGAGGACGGTACCGACCTGCAAGCGCGTAACCTTCCGGCCACGAGGGATTCCGAGACCAAAGCCGAAGTTGGAAGATTTACTGAGCTGAAACGGGGCAACTTGCCCGAAACGGTACGGCATCGGGTATTCCTGCAACCAACGGATACCCTGGCGGCCATCCGCACTACCGTGTACCGCCCCGCGGAAGCCGTAACGCCCCCCCTACCCTCCCGAAGCACCCGCTCCGTACCTACCGTGCCGTCACTCCGGTATGCCGCCGAGCGGCCCATCCTTCCCCCCGTGGTTTCGTCGGTAAGCCCTGTCCTGCAGCCACGGCGCGGGACATGGGACCTACGCCTGAACCTGTATCCCAATCCGCGGGAACCCCAGACTTCCGTACAAACCTACGCAGACGAACCATCCGTCATAACCACCCAGGGCGCTACCGGATTCGTGGTGGACGGACAACTGCGTATGCTCTACCAACTTGCCGATTTGGGCGTGAGCCCGGTAAAATTAGAGCCCGTGCTGCAGCTTCAGCTACACCGACGTACCCGTGCGGGAATAACCTTCGCCGTGGGCGCTACCCACTTCCGGTCCGACTATCTACTGGAAAAGGCCGCCCGCCGGTTTATCGTGGAAGAGCAGGATCAATACGTGGCGTTCCGGGAGAGTCGCTTCCGGATGTGGTTAGTTTCGTTCAACGCCGGCTATGAATTTCCTACCTCCGGTAAGTGGAAACCCTGGGTACAGGGAGGGATTCAACTGGCTCTCCGTACTATGGAACAGGACGAATACCGACTGTCGACCAGGCTAAATGCGGCAGGCTGGACCCAAACCTCCTCCCGGGTAGTCAGCTTCCCGCTGACTACCGGCCAGGACTGGCTCATCCCCAACGCGGAAGCGGGGATACTCTACCGACTGACCGGTCACTGGCTCGCCGGGCTGAGCGTCGGCGCCGCACCGGGAGACTACGCCGATATCCAGCCGACCCTCGGAGCCGAGGTGCGCTTTCGGTGGTGAGGCTTACCCCAGGCCCACGCTCTCCAGGCCCGGGTAGAACGGCCAGGGAATGGCCGCCAGAATCAGGAACAGCCCAGCGCCGTAGTATTTCGCGACCGTTTTCCAGCCCTTGTTCAGCTCCGCCTGCCGCTTCGCCTTGCTGTAGCCGACGGTGATCAGCACCGTGGCGATGATCATCACCCACCAGTGTACCCAGTTGTAGTACTTCGCTACCGACTGGCCGGCATCCTCGGGGACGTCGGCGGCTATGCCGTAGGGGCTGAGCCATAAGTACAGTAGCAGCCCGAGCAGCAGCTGAATGTGCACCGAAATCAGACCGAACAGCGCCCAGCGGTCCTTGCCCGGGTATACCGTCCCGCTGCTGCGCATAGAGAGCGCACGGGCGATGGCGACGATCAGCAGGATGAGCACGATCCAGCGAAGGCCGGAGTGGGCGTGGGTGATGGCGGTGTAAACTACGGGCATAAGGTAAAATTGAGGGGGTAAGATAGGCCGGCTACGGCTTATTCCTGTCCGAGAAGGTAAGCGTAATCCTCCATGCCGTTGATATGTTTAAAGACGATACGCATGATGGCCACCACGGGGATGGCCACGATCGCGCCCACCGCTCCCCACATCACCGTAAAGGCAATGACGGCCACTATGGTGGTGAGGGGGTTAATGTCCACCTCGTCCCCCACGATAAGGGGCGTGAGAATGTAACTTTCCAGTACCTGCGCTACGGCCATCGTGCCGAGCACGCCCAAAATCATGGTCGTTCCCCCGCCACTGGCCACGGCGATCGCCACCGCGATCCCTCCCCCGATGATGTTGCCCAGGTAAGGGATAATGCTGAGGATGGCCACCAGCACGGCGATCACGATCGCGTAGTTGAGCCCCACCAGCGAGAAGCCGACGCCGTAAAGCACCGACAGGATGAGTATGAGGATCAGCCGCCCCTTGAGGTACTGCTGGGCCACGTCGAGGGCCTCATTGATGGTCTGGTGGGTTTCCCCGCGTTTTTCATCCGGCGCCCGCCGCAGGACGAATTCCCGCAACCGCTCCTTCTGGCTCAGGAAGAGGACGATGTAGACAAACATGAGCAGGAAATCACCGAGTACGCTGAGGGTGCTGGAAAGGGCGCCCGTAATCTGGGACTGCCCGAAGGGCAGGTTTTGCAGCATACTTCCCCCGCTGCTTCCCCCGTCGGCGGACTGGCCGGAAGCACTACCGCTTTGCTGCCCCGTCGAGGTGGAATCGGAGGCCTCCGTCGTAGCACCGCCGGGAAGCACGGGGATCTGCTCCTTGGCCCGCTCGATCTGCTGGCTGATGCGGTCCTCGATCTCGGGCCAGTTTTGCGCGAAGCTGGTTGCCTGCTGTCCGATCGCAAAAAATATGCCGGCGAAGAAAAGGACCAGCAGGAAAACCGACGCCGCGATGGCGAGGCCCGGCTTCCAGCCCCAGCTGCGAAGTTTGTTGTCCACGGGGTTCAGCAGAATGGCGATCAAACCGGCAACGGTCAGCAAGAGTAAAACCGACTTGCCGAAGTACAGAATAGCAACCACGCCGATTATGGCAAAGAGGCGAAGTACGAATCCTACCAACTTCGGGGAAACTTTCATAAGCTAGGGTAATTTCTTCTTTGATAGGTCAATCGGGGGGGCTCTGTTCACTCCTCCGTACTTTTGCCCGATCTAAACCCCGCTACCGTGGTCGACCAAGTAACTTTCCGCCTTCAAGCCCGGCCCCGCGGCTTCCACGTCGTGACCCGCGAGATCATGGAGCAGCTCCCCGTTTTGCCCGACCGGGGCTTGCTGCACCTCTTCATCCAGCACACGTCCGCGGCCATTACCGTCAACGAGGCCGCCGACCCGGACGTCCTTACCGACTTCGAATCCATCTTCAACAAGATCGTACCGGAAAACATGCCCTTCCTGGTCCACACCCTCGAGGGTCCCGACGATATGCCGGCCCACATCAAGGCGGCCATGATCGGCCACAGCGTCACCCTGCCCATCACCGCCGGCCGGCTCAATCTCGGCACCTGGCAGGGCGTCTACCTCTGCGAGTTTCGCAACCGGGCCTCAGGCCGCGGCATCGTAGCCACGATCTACGGCTAGCAAACCCCGCCAGTTGCGGTAACCGTAGATCGCCATCACGACATAAAGCACCATCAGGGCGGCAAACAGGAGGGCGCTGGAGCGCAGGTAGATGAGAACGTACGCCGCATCGATGACCACGAAGTAGAGCCAGTTCTCCAGTCGCCGGCCGATCAGTAAAAACGTGGCGATTACGCTGAGGGTGGTGGTGATCGCATCCGCGTAGGTGCTGGTCGCCGTTGTCAGCGAACCAACCACCGCTCCCAAAAATAAGCCACCGATGATGCCGCCACCGATCGTGAGCAGGTGTTCCCGCAGCGTCATGCGCACGATGCCGGAGCCCGGAGCTGGCCTTTCGGTGATAGCAAGTTCGTCCAGCGTGGTTTCCTTGGCGGGCGCCAAAGCGGTACGCTGCCACCGATAAATGCCCACGCCGGCCATTACCAGGTAAAAGA
Source organism: Neolewinella xylanilytica (assembly GCF_002934605.1). Lineage (GTDB taxonomy): Bacteria > Bacteroidota > Bacteroidia > Chitinophagales > Saprospiraceae > Neolewinella > Neolewinella xylanilytica. Next base: position 933,097 of record NZ_PTJC01000005.1, on the reverse strand, counting down.
GTTGCAGCAGAGCGTCCGAAACGAGGCGGTATACCACGAAAGACTGGTGCGCCCACAATGCGGCACTCACGGCGGCGAAGAGCCAGCACCAGTTATTGTCGCGGGCGGCAAGCCATACGTAGGCAAGAGCCGTAAGTGTCGCTAGCCACTCCACGGTGTCGGTAGCCGCCGCTTGGCGCAAGAATTCCTCCATCGGGACTTAGAGGCTCACCGTCATCAGCTCGCCGAAGCGCTGTACCCGGCGGTCGATCTGCTCCTGGTCGAGCGTCTGCATACGGCGGGTCCCGAAGTCCTCGACCACGAAGCTTGCCATGGCCGATCCGTAAATCACCGCCCGCTTCAGGTTGGCGAAGCTCAGGTCGTCGGTGGCGGCCAGGTAACCGATGAGCCCGCCGGCGAACGTATCCCCGGCCCCGGTCGGGTCGACCACTTTGGGTAGGAGCAGGGCGGGCGCCGAAAAGAGGTTCTCCCCCTCGAAGAGCAGGGCTCCGTGCTCTCCTTTCTTAATGATGAGGATTTTGGGCCCCATTTCCACGATTTTGGCCGCCGCCTTTAGCAGGCTCAGCTCACCACTGAGCTGGCGGGCTTCCTCGTCGTTGATGATGAGCACGTCTATGCGCTTCAGTACGGCCATCAGGTCTTCCAGGGCGTGGTCCATCCAGAAGTTCATGGTGTCGAGGGCGACCAACTTGGGGCGCTCCGTGAGTTGATCCAGCACCCGCGACTGCACGGCCGGGGTCAGGTTGCCCAGCATGACGTAGGGCGCCTTCCGGTAGCTTTCCGGCACCTTGGGATCGAAGTCGGCGAGCACGTTCAGCTGGGTGTCCAGCGTATCGCGGCCCATCATGTCGTCGTGGTAGCGGCCGGCCCAGTAGAACGACTTTCCTTCCGGAATCACCTCCACGCCCTCCAGGTCGGAGCCGCGACGCTGCAGGTCGGCGAGGAAATCATCGTTGTAATCGCCACCGATAACGGAAACGACCTGTACGGGCTGCACGAAGTAGGTAGCGGCCATGGCAATGTACGTACAGCTACCCGCCTCGATCATTTTTACCTCCCCGTAGGGGGTGTAAACATCATCGTAGGCAAGGGTTCCAACTGCGAGCAAGCTCATAAATATTATTTTTGGGGCTGCAAAGATTGCAAAATAAACCCGGACGACGTAAATTTGCGTCCGCTTAGCGCTTCTGCTTCAGTAGCTCAGTTGGTTAGAGCGGTCCCGATAGCTATCGGGATTAATCCGTAGGTCAAAGATCCGAGACCACGACAACTGTGCTAAATGAGCGTGCGTTGACATAAAAATTTTGCCTCAGTAGCTCAGTTGGTTAGAGCGGCGGACTGTTAATCCGTAGGTCAAAGGTTCGAGCCCTTTCTGAGGCGCAACACGAAAGCCCCACTTCGTCAGGAGTGGGGCTTTTTCATTTTATACTTCCCGGAATAAGGATGGCGGACTTGATTAGAGCGGTCCCCTAAGCATAAGGGATTCATCCGTAGCGGAACACCGAACAGTGTATGAGATCTGGCTTCCCCCCCTCCGCGGTAGCTGGAGATGGGGCTCTAGCTACTTAGCCCGGGAGACAAAAGCCGGAGGGATGGAAATGTCGTGCGGCAGCATTCCGGAGGTCAACCCTTCGAGCCCTTGCCAGGCGGAAGCAATGCCACCGTTCCCTACTTCACCCATTCAGCATTACCCCCGAAGCTTCTCCAGGTACTGCCGTACGCCGTGGTGGCTCACCGTCCGCCCGTCGAAAAAACCGGTTGCCGCCTTGCGCTCCGTAACGGTGGCTTCGAGGCTGGAGAGAATATTCTGCAGGTGCATCCGCATGTGTCCCCGTTGAATGCCAGTGGTCACCAGGCTGCGCAGGGCGGCGAAGTTCTGGGCCAGTCCAGTGGCGGCGGCCACGCACATCAATTCCTCGGCGGAAGGGCGCCCGAGCATGTCGAGGGCGATGTCGGCCAGCGGATGCAGTCGGGTCAGTCCGCCCACGGTACCCAGGGCCAGCGGCACGGTCAGTTCGAAGTGGAATATCCCGTCGACCACCCGGCACCGGCTCAGCGACCGGTAGGTTCCGCCCTCGGCGGCGAAGGCGTGGGCCGCGGATTCCACCGCCCGAAAGTCATTGCCGGTAGCCAGCACCACGGCGTCGATGCCGTTCATGATGCCCTTGTTATGGGTCACCGCGCGGTAGGGATCCTGCCGGGCGATGTCGACGGCGAAGCAGAAGCGGCGCACGAAATCAGCCGCATCCACGCCGGAGCCCGCTAAATTCATTTGCTCGATCGGGCAGCGGACCCACGTCCGTACCGTGCAATTCGGCGTATGGTTGCTCAGGATGGCCATCACGACTTCGAGGTCCCGTTCGCGGGCGTTAAGCTGCTCGCTGTCCGAAGACCACAATTCGATTTCGGTGGCGTAGGCCTCCAGCACCGTGTTGATAAAATTTGCTCCCATGCTGTCGCCGGTGCCGAAGCGGACCAGCAGCTGATAGCACTGTTCGTTGACCGCCGGGAGGTGTTTCCACTGCATGCCGCGCACCCCGCCGCCGCGGGTTTCCATCCGGGCCGTGATGCCGGAGGTAACGTGCCGCAGCCGCCGCTCCAGCTCGGGAAACAGGGCCGCGCGCCGGTCGGGATGGCCTCCCCAGCGGAAATGGAGCTGCCCCAGCTTTTCGGTGGCGATCACCTCCGCCTCGAATCCGCCGCGGGTCAACCAGTACTTGGCGGCACTGCTCGCGGCGGCGACCACGCTGCTCTCCTCAATGACCATCGGTACCGCGTACACCTTTCCGTTGATGAGGAAGTTGGGGGCTACGCCGAAGGGAAGCGGAAAGTTACCAAGGGTATTTTCGCTAAAATTGTCGACTACCTCCTGGAGATCCGGATTGGTCGCATCGAAAAAGGCAAAATCTCCGCTGTCGTGACCGGGTAAAAAGTGATCGAGCAGCCACCGTCGGCGGGCTTGCTTATCGAACTTGCTGAAACCGCTGACGCGGTGATTCTCCCGGATGTTTTCGGACACGGGTACGTGGGTATGGTTAAAGCCGGGGACGAAGATAGGCCTTCGCCAGTTCCAACCCGCGTACCTGGGTCGCCACGTACCGTTGGAGACTGCCGTAGTCTTCCCGGGCGTGCCGCAACAGGGCCGACGCCTGACCATAGATGGCCGGCAGCGAACTGAGCGAGGTCAGGTGATAGCCATCGAGGAAGGTCCGCACGCCACCACTGATGATCACTTTAGCACAGCGCACTTCGTCCGGATTTTCCGCCACCAGGGCGTTGATCTGCCGTACCATTCCTTCGGCGGAATGCCCGACCCGGGTCAGCCCCGCGTACGCCATCCGGGCCAGGGCATCGGAACGGAAGAGCTCCAGTTTGCTGAAATTCGTTCCGCCGTTAGCCGCCGTATCCAGTGCCAGGATCGGTAGCCGGAGCAGTTCCTTCAGGCTCGCGGGGCCCATCCCCTGCCCTACCTCCTTGACGATCACCGCCAGTTCGGGGAAGAGGCGAACCACTTCCCGGATCGATTCCAGTGGCGGTGCCGTGAAGCGGTCTCCTTCGGGTTGCAGCCACTCCTGTAGCGGATTGACGTGAATGATCAGGCCGTCCAGCTGCAAGGAGTCGATGAGTTGGGGGATGAGAACGGAATCGCCGTCCTCCAGTAAGCGTTGCACCTGCGCGGCGCCGAGGTTCGCATAAATGGGGACGCCGTCGCCCGCCAGGGGACGTACGTTGAAGTCGTCGAAGCGGTGGTCGTCGTAGAGCAGGCTACGGCAGGAACCGAGGCCCATACCAAGCCCGAATTCCCCCGCCGCCCGGGCCAGGTTGTGGTTGATTACCAGGGCCTTTTCGGTACCCCCGGTCATGCTGCTCACCCAGAGCGGAGCCCGCAATTCCTTGCCGCCCCAGTCCATAGTGCCGTAGCTGCCCGGAAGGGGATGAGCGGCTAATAAAGGTTCGTAGTCGAAACGTTCGTCCAGCCCGTCTCGATCGGCCTGGGAATCAAAGGCAAGCTCGATGTGGTCTTCCTTACGGCCGGGGGCGTTGGGGTCGTCCATCGCCGCACCCGGCAGGTGAATGGGTAAAGTTTCCGACATAGTACTGCCAACGTTGGACCAAAAGAATGGTTGAAAAGATAAAAAAAGGGAGCGCCCGAAGGGCACTCCCTGAAAAAACGGTCTTTCCAAAAAGCAAACACTTGACAAATTCTTGTCCCCGGAGGGGGTGGTGCAAATGAGGTAAACGGAATTCCAGCCGATTACAGCAAATCGACACCACGCTTTATATCTTTAGGGTTTCGGGAGCTTGGCGATAAACACTTGTAAACAATGAAGAAGACATCTATTCTGATCCCTTTAATCCTTGTAGTTTGCCTGATTGCGCTCGCGCTGTTGGTTTCTCGGGCGATCGCCGCTTCAGAACAAAGCCAAACTGAGTTCGAAGATAAGACCAATCGGGCGGACTTACCAACATCTCGGACCGGAGATTCCCTGGCGATCGCTGACGGCCAAGCCGATACCGATCCCATGGAAAACATGCAACCCAAACGTTTTCAGGACCTTGTGCCCGCTAACAGCCGGGATAGCAGTGTGACGGCCATGGGGAGTGCGGGAGTCAATTTTTTGGTAATTGCCGGCGCTTTTCGCCAGGAAATCAATGCTCGTACACGAATTCGCAATCTCAGGGAGGCCGGTTTCAGCCGAACCACCCTTGAGAATTTCGACCGCGGCACCTACGCCGTCGCCCTCGTCGATCGTACGGGATCGTACGGGGAGGCAACGGAAATGGCGGACCGGGTACGTCAGGCCGGTTTCGAAGTCGAGGTGTATCGGAAACGGTAATTTCCTACTTCTGGTAGGCCAGCATACCCCCTTCCAGATTGCGAACGTTCTTAAATCCCGACTGCCGGAGCAGCTCCTGGGCCATGGCCGATCGTTTCCCGCTGCGGCAGTAGATGATGATCTCCTGCTCCTTGTAGGGCGTCAGTTTGTCCATTGACATACTCAGTTGACCCAGCGGGACGTGGATTCCCCCCACATTGAATTCCGTGCGCTCGTAATCCTCCCGCACGTCTAGCAGAACGTAATCGTTCTTGCCTTCTTTCTCTCTCTTCTTCAGTTCCTCTACGGTAGCTTCCATCGTCACTTTTAGGTTATCCGGTTTGGTGGGACCCAACAAGAATAAGCAAGAAATAGATTAACGGCGCACGAACTTTTGCCGGCCGATCCGCTCCCCGATCCGGCATTCCAGTAGGTACATTCCCGGCGTGAGGGCGGATACATCCACCACCGTGGTTCCGCGCTGTCGGGCTACCAAGCGACCGTCCATTGCGTATACGTTAATTCGTAAGTCCTTGTCTATAAGCGAACTGGGCAAGCCGATGTTCACCACGTCCTCCGTCGGATTCGGATAAAGGCGGATGAACTCAGTCAGGGATTCCCGCTCGTCGGTCGCCGTAGGGCGCACATCCGCCCCGATTAAAAGCGGCCGGATCATGATAGCGCCCCGGGTCGATCCCTCGAGCTCCTGCCACCCGTTGCCCGCATCGAAGTACTGCCCCTCGGTCAGCGGATTGTTGCGGTCGAAGCCCACCGATAGCGAGCGGTCGGCCTCCTGTTGTTGCCACCCGACGAAAAAGCTCCCCACTGGCAGGTCCACCGCTTCGGTCAGCGCGTAACTCGTGAAGGCCTGCAACGAATCGTCGAAGATATCCTCGGGGTACAGCAAAGGATAATCGGCTGAATACAGCAGCTCGCCTGGGGCTCCGTCCTGGCCCTCCCCGTACACCACGAGGGTGATGCCCTGATCGCCGGCCCCGTCCAGTACCCGCGGTAGGCGGATCCGAATACCGATGAGTTGGTCCGCCACGAAGGCCGTGTACCGCTGTACGATGATGTTGCCCCCCTGCCCCTCGATGGCCACCTCGGCCGTGCCGTCGTCGTAGGCCATGTGGTCCGCCAGCTCGGTCAACTGGGTCGCCGTGCTATTCCGCAGGATACCGGGGGCAAAACCGCCGTCCTCGGTCGCGACCGTAAGCTGGTAAGTGGTGGCGAGGGTATAGTCTTCCGCCGGATCAAGCGCAAATAGGTAGTTGCGCACTGCCCCGTACGACGGCAGCTGATCGAAAGTAGCCCCGCGCACCTCGATGCCGCTCGGGGCGATGCCGTTATCCTGACCGAAATACGGCGACGGAATCAGTCCGCCCTCCCCCACCAGGGTGCCGTCGGTCGCGTCGGTCACCCGGTAGCGAGAAGCGGTTACCGGGGTCACGTCCGCCCGGTGGTTCCACATTTTCAGGAAAATGGAATCCGCCAGGAGGCTTTGTCCGCCGGCCTGCAGGTGGCGCACCGGTATGCTGGTATAGGGAGCGATAAGCCGAAAGGGTTCCTCGATCAGGGCAAGATCCTGGGTGACCAAGCTGGTAGACTGATTGCTGAGTTTTACGTAATCCAGGTTCCAGTTGTCGACCGAACCCCGCTCGGTGCTTAGGTTCACGAAGCGAAACTGGAAGCCGTCGTACTGGTAAGCCGCGGGCACGGGCACCGATTCCCCGGTGAAATCGGGCAGGAAGGTGTTGGGGGAAGTATTCAGCAGCCCCTCCCGTGAAAAGACGGTATCCCACTCCCCATCGGGCGCCAGAAACTGTACCAGGAAGCTGTCCATAACTTCCGGCCGGTTGCCGTATCCCTTAGCCTGCAAGTAAAAGGAGAGGACGGTGCCGCTCTGCCCGGCGAGCCGGATCGGCACCGACGTCAGGTAATCGCGGGGATTTGCCCGGCGGCCATTGCCGATCTGCTGGTACGATTGTCCGGCGTAATCGATGGCGTCGAAGGTAGCCACCCCGATGGAGGGGGGCCGTACCCCGTAAGTGCGGTTGACCAGTACGTCCGCATCCTGCCACAGGGCTACCTCCGGGCGGATATCGTCGTAGCTGAAGTCGTCGAAGAACGGCAGGGCGACCGGCTGGCGGTTGATCTCGAAGGTGCTTCGGTAGGTATCACAGAGCCCGTACGCATTGCAAACCGTGACGCAGACCGTGTCGGTACCACCGTAGCGGGCCGCCTTGTAGCGAAAGTCGTTACCGGCGTCGCTATCGGTAAGGAAGGCAAACCGTTGCCCCCGCCCGGGGTAGGCGTCGGCACAGTTGGTGATCGTGCGGCAAAACGCTCCTCCCGGTAGCTCGGGTTCGGGGACGATGATTTCCGTCGACGATTCGGGTTCTATGAGCTGGTTGCCCAACTCGATGGTGCGCCCCTCCCGCTGTACGAGAAAGACGAGGGTGGTCGTGTCCGCGCAGACGGTGGCCGAGCAGACGGTAAATCCCAGGGTATCGAGCCCCTGCCCCACGCCGGGGAGGGAAGTGTAAACGACCGTGTCGTTGCGCAGTTCCACGGTGCCGAAGGCGGCTTCGTCGCAGCCGATGCAGCGGTAATCGGTTAGGTCGCTGCCCAGTCCGGCGGTATCCAGTTCCACACGGATGGTATTGAATGCTCCGGCCACGATCCGCTCTATACCCGACAAGTCGGGATTTTCGCAGGTCATCAGGGCCGCGGGAGCGGGTGGGTCCCCTCCTCGGCGGAGTTGGGCGTGCTCGGCGAGCGGCACGATTTGCTGGGCGGCGAGTAGGGCGCCCCATACCAGGAACAGGGACAGTAGGGAAAGCTTCATCAGTGTCTGTTAGAAACTACGGAACGTGGCCGGCCGCGATAAGATTGGTCTAGTCGCAGTCAGCCGGCCGCGTTTGACTCAGGTAGAGGTCCACCTTGGCACCGGTTTCCAGGCGGCTGCCCGGCGCGGGGTCGGTACGGGTGATGTACGCCTCGTTGCGGTTGCTTACCTCACCGATCACCTCGCCGATCACCAGCTGGCTACCCGTGATCGCGAATTCAGCGGTGCCAAAGGTCTGGCACCGATAATCTTCCAGCTGGACGTTGTCGCCACGCCGCTGGGTAATCACGAAGTCAATCGTACTGCCCATCGGCACCGTGACGCCCTCACGCAGGTCTTCGTCGGTGATTTTGCGGTCGTCGTAGTACATGTAGAGGATGGTACCGTCTTCCTGCCGGGCGTCGAACTGCCGTTCGCGGATACGGTACTTCAGGTTCTTTACCTTGAGGAGGCGGACGTACTGGTTGTAGTCGTAGTTGCCGACCAGGCCGGGCAGGGCCACGTCGGGCGCATCCTCGCTGAGTACGGTCAGGTACACCGTCCGGTTGTTCTTCACCCGGCTGCCGACGGGCGGTTGTTGCTGCACGACCAGCCCGGCCGGCTTTTCGGGGTCGAAGGGGCCGACGGTCACGTCCAGGCCCAACCCGTTGTCCTCGGCCAGCGCCCGCGCCTGATCGATCTGCATCCCCTCGAAGGTGGGCAGCGCCATGCTTTCGCCGTGGTTGGTGTACCAATCCAGGCCGAACTTCAGCACGAGAAAGACCAGAGCGAAGAATAGCAGCGCGGCCACTACGTTTTTCAGGATCGTCGTAACCACGGAGCTAGCTTTTTTTTTTGGGTCCCGATAGCTATCGGGAAGCGCGGGTGTCGCGTTTTCGAGGGAAGGGGTAACTGCCACAGCCTCCGACGCCATCAGCGGGGGTAACCCTTGCCGGCGCTGCCGTTCCTTGGCGAAGTCCAGGATAGCGGCAATGAACTGGTAAGGCTGGTAGCCGGCGATGGCCGCCTGGTGGAAGATGGCGGTGGCCGGCGTGATGCCCGGCAGGCTGTTCACCTCGATCACGATGGTCTCCGCCCGGCCGTCCTCGTGCACGCGCACGAAGGCATCGATGCGGCAGTAGCCGGTGACGTCCAGGATGCGGGCGGCTTTCTCCAGGTCGCGTTTTACCTGTTTGGCTACGTGCTGGTAATCGTAATTTCCACTGGCCAATCGGGCCGGGGTCAGATTCTGTCCCTCACCGGCCAGGAATTTCTCCTCCAGGCTGAGGATTTCGCCCCCGGCCAGGGCCTCGCTCGGTTCGAAGACCTCGTAGCGCAGATCGCCGCTGGCGTCGAAGTGGGTGAGCATGCCCCCGGTGATCTCCAGGAATTTGGGGGCTCCTTCGGCCGTGATCGGCGATTCGAAAAGGATGGTGGATTTCCCCAGCGGCCACTCCGCCTGCTCACCGATCTTCAGGGTCCGGCGGGCGGCCCGTTCGGTGGTGCCACCCGGCTCGAAGGTGAGCCGGCAGTAGGCTTCCAGTTGTTCGCGGTTGCGCAGCAGAAGGACGGCCGAGCTGCAGCCGTCATCCACGGGCTTGGCGATGATGGGGAAGCCGAAACGCTCCTCCACCCGCTGCAGGAAGCCCTTCGCGTTCAGCTGGAAGTCCTGTTTCGTAGCCAGTAATTGTTCGGTGACCGGGAGGCCGCCGTCGTAGAGGGCGTGTAGGGTGGCGTATTTATCGATGGTCACTTCGGAGCTCTCCGGGCTGGAGCCGTTGTAGGGCAGGCCTAGGGTTTCGAGCTTCCGCTGTACTTGTCCGTCCTCACCGGGGCGGCCGTGGAGGGCAATGAAGACCAGGTCCACCCGGTCGGGCAATTCCGCCAGGGGCAGGTGATCGGGGTGGAAGACCACGTCGGGGTCGGCATAGCGGGCAGTGATGGCGCGGCAGGCGTCGCGGATCTCCCGGATGACGGGGTGCTCTTCCTGCTTGGCCAGCTTATCGCGGATGTCGTCGGCGTTGTCCTTGAGGAGCAGGTTGACCGGCAATTGGTAGAGCACGAAGTCTTCGTCCTGGTGCCGGGTATCAATAGGGGCGGTCAGAAATACGGGCAGGGGGCGGTAAGCTTCGCTGGAGGAAAGCTTTTCGTATACGTTGCGCCCGGATTCGACACTGATGTGGCGCTCGAAGCTGGTGCCACCGAGCAATACGGCAACGCGTTCCTTTGCACCTGCGCTCGCCGCCAAAGCATCTAGATCCGCGTCTACCTGCTGCATCAGGTCCGTGTGCCCGTGCTCCTGCAAACTGGTCCGGATGATGTACGTCAGGAATTGGGAGGGGCTCAGCCCGATCTCGGCCGCCTGGTGAAAGAAGAACGACGAGGGCATCATGCCGCTGGTCGTATTCGGGTCGTTCAGGAAGATGGTGCCGTCGGCGGTGTAAAAGCCGTCGATGCGGGCGTAGACGTGAAAGCCGAGCTGCTGGAAGAGGCGTTCCGTCTCGATGCGGATGCGCTGGATGGCGTCGCCCGGCAGGTTGATGGGCGTCACCTTGCGGCTGCGGCCGGGCAGGTACTTGCTCCGGTAATCGAACAGCTCGCCCTCGAACTTGACGATCTCGGTGGGCGGCAGCGCCACTACCCCGCCGTCGGGCTTGCGCAGAACGATGGTCGAAAACTCCTTACCACTGATGAAGCCCTCTATGATAACGCGCTGCTCGGTCTGGTGTCCTTCCAGCAGGACCAGCGGGTCGCCGCCGTCGGCAGCCGCCCGTTCGAGGTAGTCGTGCAGATCGTCCGGGGTATAGATGGTCAGGCGGTGGTCGCCGCGCTGGGCGTCCATCGGAAAGGCGATACCGTCGCGCAGGTCACTCACGCGGCGCACGTATTCGATGCGGTCGGTGGCGGACCGTTCGGCGTAGTCCGTAAGCAGGATTGCCTCCCGGAAGAAGGCCGCGTTGACGGCGTGCTCGAAGCCGGCGAGGCCTTCCTCCTCGTCGAGGATGGCCACGCCGATGCTGCTGCCCTGGCGGGCGGGGCGCACCACCATGGGCCAGCCGATTTGCTCGACGGAATCGGCGAAAAGTTGCTCGATGGGCGTGGCCGCCAGGTTCTCCTTTTCAATTACGAGGATGGGCGGGGAGGGAAATCCGTCGCGCGCCATCATTTCTTTCTGGACGGCCTTGTCCATCCCGATCTCGCTGGCTTCCACGCCACTGCCCGTGTAGGGCACCCCGGCGTACTCGAGTTCGCGTTGCAACTGGCCGTCCTCTCCGTACTCCCCGTGGAGGGCCAGGAAGGCGATGTCGATCAGTTCGGGCAGTTCCTCGCGGCGGATGCGGCGCCCAACGTGGCTGCCCATTTCCTCGAGGGCCAGTTCGTCTTTCGGCCCGAGGCTTTCCTGGTACACCTGGAAGCCGTGCTTGCTTTCCGGGGCCATGGCCACGGGCGGAAAAAAGTCACGGATGCTACCCCGGTAGAGGTACTGCCAGTCGAGCAGATACCACCGCCGGAAGCTATCGACGAAGATGGGCACCGGCTCGAAAAGGGATTTGTCGAGGTTGTCGTATACCGTCCGCCCCCCGGCAAAGGAAATCTCGCGCTCCCGGGAAGGACCGCCGAAAAAGATGCCAACTTTGATACTCATATTCTGCTTTGAAGGGGGCCGCGAAGGTAACGTATCTGGTATACAAAGCTTAACGATTCACCCGGGCAGGTTTATTACGTGGGGAGGGGGGAGGTCTAAGGAGTGAATTGGTGAATGGTTGAGGGACTGAATGGCTCCGCTCGTGGTCCAAGGAGTGAATTGGTGAATGGTTGAGGGACTGAATGGCTCCGCTCGAGGTCCAAGGAGTGAATTGGTGGATGGTTGAGGGACTGAATGGCTCCGCTCGAGGTCCAAGGAGTGAATTGGCGAATGGTTGAGGGACTGAATGGCTCCGCTCGAGGTCCAAGGAGTGAATGGGTGAGGGACTGGATGGCTCCGCTCGAGGTCCAAGGAGTGAATTGGTGAATGGTTGGGGGACTGAATGGCTCCGCTCGTGGTCCAAGGAGTGAATTGGTGAATGGTTGAGGGACTGAATGGCTCCGCTCGTGGTCCAAGGAGTGAATTGGTGAATGGTTGAGGGACTGAATGGCTCCGCTCGTGGATGGGGAGGAGCTATAAGGAGTTAATGGTTGGGGGACTGAATGGCTCCGCTCGAGGTCCAGGGAGTGAATTGGTGAATGGTTGAGGGACTGAATGGCTCCGCTCGAGGATGGGGAGGAGCTATAAGGAGTTAATGGTTGGGGGACTGAATGGCTCCGCATTTGGAGGGCGGACTTCGGGGCGAAGGGCAGCGGAATCGCCACAAGTTCCGGGAGCAGGTTGACCCAATCTTTAAAAGAATGAGCAAAAGGGAATGAAGACCTCCGGCTCGAATGGCTGCTGGCTGCGTGGAGGCAGCTGAGATATGCCGCCCGTGCTGTACTGACTTGTAGATGTTAGCTTCCAGGGCGGGTGGGTATTGCGGCCCATTCACTAAATCACTACTTCAAGAATTCACTACTTCTCTCCTTCCAACCTAAAAAAAGGCGACCCCCCAATGCAGGAGAGTCGCCATTTTTTAAAGCTTATCGGTTGTACCGTGCGCTACTTTACGATCGCGTACTTCACCGATTTCTCTGGATCGTCGGGGTAAAAACCCTCGAGGGTCACGGCACCGCGGCTTACGTCGAGGAGGCGCTCGAGTTGCTCCACGTTGGTCACTTCGCGGCCGTTGACCTTGGTGAGGATGAAGCCCGGGCGAACGCGGGTCTGTTCGGACAGGAGGCCATTACCCAGTTCGGCGATGGCTACGCCGCCTTCGAGGTTAAGCTCTGCGGCGTAGTCTTCGTCCAGATTCTCGAAGTCGGCACCGAGGTCGGCGTAGACTTCGGGCTTTTCCTCGGGGAGGATGACATCGGTAGTACCGTTGCTATTCTTCAGGCGCACCTCGTAGTCCCGACGATTGCCGTCGCGTTCTACGGTGATGGTTACTTTGTCACCGGGCCGGCGACGTCCGAGCTGCTCGAGCAGGGTACTGCTGCGGAGGGTTTTGACACCGTCTACGGCCAGGATAACGTCACCACTCTGGATGCCGGCTTCCTGGGCGGCACTGCCTTCCATCACTTCGGCTACGTACACCCCGTTGTTGCGGTCGATGTCGAGCTCCTTGGCGTAGGGGGTATTGAGCTGGCGGATCTGAGCACCGAGCAGGCCGCGCTGTACGACGCCGAACTCGCGCAGGTCCTCGGCTACTTTCTTAACGATGGCGGAGGGTACGGCGAAGCTATAGCCGGCGAAGACACCGGTGGGGCTGCTGATGGCGGTGTTGATGCCGATCAGGTCGCCGTTCTGGTTCACCAGGGCACCGCCACTGTTGCCGGGGTTGACTACGGCGTCGGTCTGGATAAAAGACTCGATGGCGAGGTCGCCGCCGCTACGACGTACGATGTCGATGCTGCGGCCTTTGGCGCTTACAATACCGGCGGTCACGGTACTGGTGAGGCTGAAGGGGTTCCCAACGGCCACGACCCATTCGCCAACCTTCACGTCGTCGCTGTTGGCGAACTGAACGGTCGGCAGGTCGGTCTCGTCGATCTTGATCAGGGCGATGTCGGTGGTCGGGTCGGTACCGATGACCTTGGCGGTGTAGGTACGCTCGTCGTTCAGTACGACTTCCAGGGTCTCGGCGTCGGCCACTACGTGATTATTAGAAACGATGTAGCCATCGCTGCTTACGATCACGCCGGAACCGCTTCCCTGCTGGAGGGGCATCTCGCCGCCGTCACCGCGTCCGCCCGGGTTACCGAACAGGTCACGGAAAGCGTCGGGGAGTTGATCGGGATCGATATCGCCAAAGGGCGTCTGCATCCGTCCGCCACTGCTGACCGACTTGCTGGCCTTGATGTGGACTACCGCCGGCAAGGCGCGTTCGGCCGCCACGACGAAGCCGTCGGTCGGAGCGGGTACCACCCGGGTACTGGGTGCATTGGCAAAATTGGTGAAACTGGAGGGGGTGCCGGCTACTTCGACGTAGCGGGTGTCACCCCAACCGAGATAATTGGCGCCGCCGAGGGCAATCAGCCCGCCCAACACGGCGACAAATACGATTAAGAGAAACTTTTTCATGGGACTATTTTATTAATTCGGTGTGCGTGGTTTTTCGTGGCAGAAAGCACGGTAATAAGACGATCTGACCGCTAATTTGGTTGGTGCGTTGGCCCTTTGTTAACAGTCTTTAACGGGGGTGGGTTAAGTGGTGAATGGATGAGGGACTGAATTCGTGAATTCGCTGCCGCACGTGGTAGTATCGGCTCGGCGCCGGAGAGGGCTCGACTCCGCGGTATTCGTTAGTCGTCTGCCCAGCGAAGCTGGTCCGCCGACGGGTTGCTCGTGGGAGGACTGAATTTGTGAGGGACTGAATTGGTGAATTTGCTGCCGCACGTGGTAGTATCGGCTCGGGCTGCAAGCCGCTCGACCCGCGGTGTCCATTAGTCGTCTGCCCAGCGGGACCGGTCCGCCGACGGGTCGCTCGCGGGAGGACTGAATTCGTGAGGGAGTGAATGCGTGAATTTGCTGCCGCACGTGGTAGTATCGGCTCGGGCTGCAAGCCGCTCGACCCGCGGTGTCCATTAGTCGTCTGCCCAACGGAGCCGGTCCGCCGACGGGTCGCTCGCGGGAGGACTGAATTCGTGAGGGAGTGAATGCGTGAATTTGCTGCCGCACGTGGTAGTATCGGCTCGGGCTGCAAGCCGCTCGACCCGCGGTGTCCATTAGTCGTCTGCCCAACGGAGCCGGTCCGCCGACGGGTCGCTCGCGGGAGGAGTGAATGCGTGAGGGAGTGAATGCGTGAATTTGCTGCCGCACGTGGTAGTATCGGCTCGGGCTGCAAGCCGCTCGACCCGCGGTGTCCATTAGTCGTCTGCCCAGCGGAGCCGGTCCGCCGACGGGTCGCTCGTGGAAGGACTGAATGCGTGAGGGAGTGAATGCGTGAATTTGCTGCCGCACGTGGTAGTATCGGCTCGGGCTGCAAGCCGCTCGACATCGGGCGTAGCAGCGGCTCCGCGAGCCAAGTCTCCGACGGATACTACCCCGACCGCCCATTCGCGAATTCACTAATTCAGCAATTCACTAATTCACCTAACCAGCGTAACCCCACCCGAAAACATCTTTTCCGTTCCGTTACGGAAGGCGATTAGCATGGTGTAGACGAAGTAGCCCGGCGGCATATCCCCCCCGTCCCAGCCCGCGCCGCGGTAGACACTGTTGCCCCACCGGTCGAATACCTGCATGTCGATCGACGCAATGAGCTCCTCCGCGGCTAAGGGCTGGAAGAGGTCGTTGCGCCCGTCGGCGTTCGGACTGAAGGCATTCGGGATGAAGATGTCGAAACTGGACAGCTTCAGCAATACCAGGCTATCGCAGCCCAGCGAGGACGTGAGCGTGAGGGGATATTCCCCGGCCGCCCGGAAGCCGTAGTCGGCGATTTCGAAGAGCTCGCCGTTCAGCACGGTAGCCTCCAGGGTATCGTAGGTGTCTCCGATGACCTCGAGTTGCAGGGACACGATGCTGTCACAGCCGAAGCGGTTGGGAAACGTATCGACGTAGGCGCCCGATTCAATCAGTCGGCGGTCGCCGAAGCGGTAAACGTCGTCTTCGCAGATCGCCACGCGATCCGGGGTGCGGTAAACGGGGATGCGGTATTCGTAGGTCTCCGTCAGCCGGCAACTCTGGGCGTCGGTGATCCGGACCTGGTAGCTTCCCTCGCCGTAGTGGCGCGATAGGGCCGCGGCCGTCTCCCCCACCAGGGCCACGCCGCCGAGGTACCACTGGTAGCCATACTCGGGGTTGGCCGGCACGGACAGCGTAAAGTCCGGACTACACGGGTGCGCTACTTCGGATATCCGCAGTTCGAACACCTCCAGATCCGCCAGTAGCAGGTTGTCGAAGAAATAATAGGTACTTACGGAACTGAAGGTGGCGTTGCAATCCGGACCTATGGCAATCGCCCGGATGTTCTCCTCGGGGACGATCTCGATCGATGCCTTGACCCAGGCATTCCGCCCCCCGCTGGAAACCCGCACCTCACCCAGCTTCTTCCAGTTCGGCCCGTTCGTCGGGCAGCCGAATGCCTCGTTGCCCGTGCCGAAGGGCAGGTACTCGCAGTCGGTTGTACCGAAAAAGGAAATATCGATCGGGGGCGACTGTTGAAAATCGACAAAGCCCACGTCGAACTCGAAGCGGTAGGACGTACCGGTGAGCAGCGGGCTCAGGAGGCATGCCCCGGCGTATTCCTTCCAGTTCGTTTCCGGCGCTCCGTCGCGAATTACCCGGCCGTCCCGGAAGCCCATGATGCCCTCCCCGTCCGGAAAGGGTTGCGGCGGCGGGAATTCCTCCCACCCCATCCAGCCGCACTGGTGGATCAGGTCGGTGGTGGGCTCGGAGGCCTGGATCCAGTCGACGGCGCAGTTAAGCTGGCTACGGCTGCCGGGGCAGCAATTCAGGTCTTCGAAGGAGGGATTCGGAATGAGGGACTTGGGCTCGATGATCTCGCAGGCGCAGTCGGGGTCGTTGAGGTCGATGAGCCCGTCCGCGTCGTCGTCACGGCCGTTGTCGCAAATTTCCTGGGCGGCAAGCAGGCACGGTAACAACAGGCATGCCAGCATCCACATCGGCTTGCCGGGTAGCCGCCAGCTTTGCCCTACGGTATGATGATGTTTTGCCCGAAGTTCCACGTAGACAAGATAGCTCACCGCGGTTCCTTACGCAATAGGCTTTTCTGGTGGCTCGCCCGCGGCTCGGGGTTTGGGTTCACACGGATTAACTACGTCGAGCTTCGGTTCGCTTCGCTCGGCACGGATTGGTGCTGGGCTCCGGATATCACGGATTATCGAATGCGCTGCGCGCCTTCGCTGGTCGCCCGGGTCCAGGAGCTCCAGCTCTGGGGAGTACTGTGCCACCCGCAAAGCATCTTGAAGGGTGAGATCGGGCGGAGGTGGATCTCCGCCACCCGGCCCGAGGTGCCGCGAGCGAAGCGACCGGAGCCGATCAAGAAATCCGTGCCCAAACCGCCAAAGGCAGCCGCGGAGCGAATCTGCCAAATCCGTATTGAGCATCCCGCCCACGAGCGAAGCGAGCTATCCCGAGCGGCAGCCAATTCAGTCCCTCACTCCTTCACAAATTCACCAATTAAAAAGCCCCCACTCCACCAAAGCGGAGCAGGGGCAACTTATCATACACGTCAAATAGTCGTTACACCGCCGAGGCGGTCTGGCCTACCCGCTCGGTTTCACGGGCCTGCCGGAAGACGACCACGTCGTCGAAGACGTCGAGGACGACCTGGCTGCCGGGCTGGATGTCGTTCTGCAGCATTTGCTTCGAGAGCTGCCGCAGGACGCGCTTCTTGATCACCCGCTTCAGCGGACGGGCACCGAACTCCGGGTTGTAGCCCTCGGCGGCAAGCCAGTCCATGGCCTCGGGGGCCACCGACAGGGTGATGTTCTGCTCGGCCAGCATGCGCTTGACCTCGTTGAGCTGCAGTTCGACGATCTGGCGGATGTCGCCGCGACCCAGGGGGCGGAACATCACGATGTCGTCGATGCGGTTCAGGAACTCGGGGCGCACCGTCTGCTTCAGCACGTTGAAGAGGGTGTCCTTGGTGTCGGAGATGATCTCTTCCTCGTTGCCGTCCTCGATCTGGGAGAATTTCTCCCGGATGATCTCGGAGCCGATGTTGGAGGTCATGATGATGATCGTGTTCTTGAAGTTCGCGATCCGACCTTTGTTATCGGTGAGGCGACCGTCGTCGAGCACCTGCAGCAGGATGTTAAAGACATCCGGGTGGGCCTTTTCGATCTCGTCGAGCAGCACCACGCTGTAGGGCTTGCGGCGCACGGCTTCGGTGAGCTGACCGCCTTCGTCGTAGCCCACGTAACCCGGAGGGGCACCCACCAGCCGGCTCACGGCGTGGCGTTCCTGGTACTCGCTCATGTCGATGCGGGTCATCATGTCGGCGTCGTTGAAGAGGTAGTCGGCCAGGGCCTTGGCCAGCTCCGTCTTACCCACCCCGGTGGTACCGAGGAAGAGGAAGGAGCCGATCGGGCGGTCCTGGTTGCTCAGGCCGGTGCGGTTGAGGCGGATGGAGTCGGCGACGGCCTCGACGGCCTCGTCCTGGCCGATCACGCGCTCGTGCAGTTCCTCCTCCAGGCGCAGCAGCTTCTCGCGCTCGCTCTGGAGCATGCGGGTAACGGGGATGCCGGTCCAGCGGGCGACGATCTCGGCGATGTCTTCGCTGTCGACCTCTTCCTTCACCAGCATCTTGGCCTTGGTCTGCATACTGGCCAGGCGGTCGGTGTAATCCTTCAGTTCCGCTTCGACCGCGGGGATCTGTCCGTAGCGGATCTCGGCCACCTTGCTATACTCGCCGGAGCGTTCCAGCCGGTTGGCTTCGTTCTTCAGTTCGTCGATGCGCTGCTTGGCCTGCTGGAGACCGAGCACCACCTCGCGCTCGCTTTCCCACTGGGCGCGCAGTTCGTTGCGGCGCTCCTCGAGGTTGGCGAGGTCCTTGCGGATACGGTCGATCTTGGTCTCATCGTTCTCGCGCTTCACGGCCTCCCGCTCGATCTCGAGCTGGCGAATGCGTCGCTCGAGTTCGTCGAGTTCTTCCGGCATGGAGTTCATCTCCAGGCGCAGACGGGCGGCGGCCTCGTCGATCAGGTCGATCGCCTTATCGGGCAGGAAGCGGTCGGTGATGTAGCGCTCCGAAAGCTGTACGGCGGCCACGACGGCCTCGTCCAGGATATTGATCTTGTGGTGGGTTTCGTAACGCTCCTTGAGTCCGCGGAGAATGGAAATGGCGTCTTCCTCGTTCGGTTCGTCGACCGTCACTTGCTGGAAGCGGCGCTCGAGGGCCTTATCGGTCTCGAAGTACTTCTGGTACTCCGCCAGCGTGGTGGCCCCGATGGCGCGCAGTTCGCCGCGGGCCAGAGCGGGCTTCAGGATGTTGGCGGCGTCCATGGCCCCCTGTCCCTTACCGGCCCCCACCAGCGTGTGGATCTCGTCGATGAAGAGGAAGATCTGTCCCTCGGCCTGGGTGACCTCATTGATCACGCCCTTGAGGCGCTCTTCGAACTCACCCTGGTACTTGGCACCGGCGATGAGGGCACCCATGTCAAGGCTGAAGATCTCCTTATCCCGCAGGTCCTCCGGCACGTCGCCGTCCACGATGCGGTGGGCCAGGCCCTCCACGATGGCGGTCTTACCCACGCCGGGCTCACCTATTAGAATCGGATTGTTTTTGCTGCGGCGCGCCAGGATGTGCAGCACGCGGCGAATCTCCTCGTCGCGGCCGATCACCGGGTCGAGCTTGCCGTTGCGGGCGCGCTCGTTCAGGTTGACGGCGTACTTCTCGAGGCTGTTGTAGGCGTTCTCCGCACTATTGGACGTGACCCGCTTACCTCCACGAAGTTCTTCGATGGCGAGTTTGAGTTCCTTGGTACGAATACCGGCGTCCTTCAGAACCTCGCTGGCCGGGTCGTTGATCTTCAGGGCGGCCAGGAGCAGGTGCTCGATGGAGACGTATTCGTCCTTCATCTCGCGGGCGGCCACGTTGGCCTGCTGGGCCAGTTCGACGCCGTTGCGGCTCAGGACCTGCTGGGCGCCCGTCACTTTGGGCACCCCGGCTACGATGCTGTCGATGGCGGCCTTGATCGCGTTGGTGTTTACCCCTAACTTCTTAAAGAGAAAGGGCGTCACGCTCTCGTCCACCTCGAAGATCGCCTTCAGCAGGTGCGCCGGCTCGATGGACTGCTGCTGATTGCCTACCGCAATCTCGCTGGCCCGCTGGAGCACCTCCTGGCTTTTGATGGTGAAGTTGTTGAAGTTCATAGATTTTATCGAATGCGGCCGACCGGTCCATAGCATAGGAACCGACCAGCGATGGTTAGCTAAATGCGCTCACCCCTTTAACCGGCGGCTTTATTTCTCCGGTTCGCTGGGGGGGCGCCTTAACCTTGCAAAGTGCGGACCCGAAGGAGCTACCGGCAATATTGTCAGGCCGATTCCGGCCATAGCTGCCTTTTTTTCAGGTGGTTTTTGGCGCAGAAGCGCAGGAGCGTTGTCCCTACCAAAACCCCGATCTTAAACCCGAAATCCACCTGACGCCTTCCGACCTACCCCTCATCGTTCAGCAGTTAGAATCGGAACGACTCCGACTTGAGCGGGCCATTACGGCTTGCGTCCAAGAATTAGACTATGCCCTTGCCAATCTTCACCAGGCAGGCTTAATACAGGTGAACCGGCAGCTCAGGATTTACCGCCACCTCCGTGATCCCTCCGCGGCATTATTAGCGAAAGCCCGGCGGCAATTACCGAATCTGCACGCTGCCCGCGGACGGCCTGGTTTGGGCGAAGTGGATGAATACCGGGACTTAATGGCCACGCGGGAAGCGGAGCTCACCGCCCGCATTGCCGCGCTGGAGCGTAAATCGACCGACAGCCATACCGATGGAGACGAGCTGCTGGGCGTTTTGGAAGCGCGGCTTGACCACAAGATCACGGAGGCTCGCCTGCGCATCCCCGAACACCTCCTTCTCGAGTTGATCCGTGAAGCGAACCGACTGGAATTGACCGTAAAGTATCTAGGTGAATGGCAGTACTCCACCCTTACCGTAACCAGGGGTGCCGGTAATCTTCGCAGATTGGGCTTCGACGTATCGGCAACCGGCGCTCGCCTGAGCGTTGCTGACCTGAGCTCCGTTACTCCCTACGATCTGCTGATATTGCTTTCCGCCGTAGTGTATGATGGATTTTTTCTCGAGCAGATGCCGGAAGCAACCCTTGAATACTAAAGAATCTATTAACTCCGGAGCCATGAGTGCTACGCCGGTGCTTTACTCGTTGAAACTACCTATGGCCGGCTATCAAGCGGTAATGATCGTCCTCTACAAAAAATTTCCATGACGCTCTACGGACACCCTCGGCTGGGAGCGGCCCATATTGCGAGTTATTCCCTGCGCCCCGCTGACATGCTTAGAAATATCTGTCTGTACACCTCCCTGCTCCTCACCCTTTCCCTCAAGGCCCAGATGCTCTCCCAGTCCGACGCCATAGAAATGGCCGATCGCTTACACCGTGTGCAGATACTATCCGACCATGGCAGGCAAGTGCTAACCGACCGGATTCGGGAAAATGACTTACCGCGGTACCAGTACGGCCTGAACGCTGGCGAAGAGCACACAACCGGGTTGGAAATCAGCCGCGTTGAGTTGCTGTCCTTCCTTAGCCGTGCGTTTCTGACCGACTTGGGGTACCGGTCCGGCATGCTGGAGTACACACGCCTGTACGGTGACTATGTACAAAAACGGGGACAGCAAACCCTTTCTCCGGAAGACAAGGAGAAAATTCGCAGACAAATGGCGGATTTCGAAGGCTACCGTATCGAAGCGGCGATCGAGCCCGAACCCGGGTACGTTCCGGATGACGCCGGATTTTCCTGGTACCTCACTATGTCCATGGAGATGCTGGAGCCGGAGCTTATTAGTCGCACCTGCAGTGTTACCGGTAAAACCAAACGGCGCACGCTGCGAGACCTTCGGGACCTTGGCTTGCTGACGGAGGATGTACACGAAACGATCAACCGGGAAATGCCCAGCGACCAGGCAGCGTACGAACATACCATTCTTGCCTACGCAGCCCAGCTGATGGCTGCCGTCGAAAGTTATCCCGGGGACCGGGCCCGGGAAGACGCGCTCATTGAGGCGCTGTACACCGCGGGCATCCTTTCCGCTGTGGGCTACCGCCGGTTCACCTCCCGCCCCGAAGGATCACCGTTACTCCCTAAAATCGACCTGCTGCGGTATTCCGACCGCGCAATTGTAGTTCGCCCGGAAGAACTCCCCGCCGATGTGGAGCAGGGCTATTCGTTGCTCTACGACACCCTGCAGTCCATCGTTCCGAATCTGTCCATGCAAGATCTATCGGTACGGCGCGTGGTAACCAACGATGCAGGATTTACGGGCCTGGTGGAGTATGCCTTAGAGGTAGCGTTCACCACCGAGGATGGCATCTACCGGGATAAGTTCTTTTATGACTTTGTACAGCCGGAAGAAGCAATCACCGATTCTGTGCTCGAAATCCATCAGGACCTCACACGGAGCATCAACCGCTTTCTGCGCGATCAGCGCTCGGATTACCGACTATATTTCGCCCAATCCTACCCAGAACGAAACGGGTATGCCCGCCCCGCAACTCCCGAATTTGCCTTTATTCTACTAACTGAGGAGGAATACACTATCTGGGTAAAACACCAAAGCCACGACTTCTTGTCTTGGGAAGACCACACCAACAAATTTACCAGCGACCGCATCACTTCTATTATTGAGCTATACCGGGATATGGGCTTATTCGCTCATCTTTCCACCACCGAATTGCAGGCAGGACGGGAGTGTGCGGCGCAGGCCACCATCGCCAGTTACCAGGATATACTGCTCTGTTTTCCGAAAACGATCGTGTACTTTGACTGGGAAACGGGCAATCTGGAGAACCCCTACGAAGAGCTAACTAACCAGTTCGCTGCGGCCTCCCGGGGAGCTTTCTCACCTACCGATGTCCAGGATAATTTTGCCGAGCAGTGGGAAGAAGACCACGTCGACTTTTCCTTCCATCATGCGGGCCGGCATTACCAGGAAAAACTCCGGATGGAGCTTGACTGGCTGGACCCTTCGTTCCTGGTCCTGATCGAAAGGGCGATGAAGGAGAATAAGGTCGAGGGAGAATTTCATTATGCCCTCGACGACGGACAGGCGGCAGGCTATCTGTTCCTGACCCCAGAGCAACATAGCGCGTTGCTGCGGGAACAGCCCGATTTCTTTCCCGAGTATTGACTCCTTCTCCTACCGCTCCCCGTTTGGCGCCGCAGCGCAGGAGAAACGCCCACGGTCAATAGTGATGCATTTCGGATCAGCCACCGGCACACCTGCCTACCTCACATCCACCCGAAATACCGTAGCCATCTCGTCCATCGCCGCGGCGGCGGGAGTTTGTAAAATTATCTCCTCCCCCTCCAGGGCAAAGTCGACCTGGGCACCACTACCCACCACCGTAACGGCCTCCACGGTACGCCCGTCGTTCTGGGCCACGAGATGGCGAATGGGCAGCGCGGTATTAGCCTCCGGCCTACCGAGCACGTAGACATAGACGGCGCTTCCGTCCTTGGACCGGGTGAAGCGGATGTCATGGTGGGTGTACTGCATGGTGGCGGACTGCCCGCCGAAGTGCCCCTCCTCGAATTCCGCGTCGCCGGTGGCGGCCAGCACCTCGCGCTGCTCCCGGTTGATGACGCCGTCGGCGCGGGGGCTTACATTGAGCAGCACGATGCCGCGCTTACTCCAGACGTCAATCATATTGCGGATTACCAGGGCGGGGTCCTTGTACGTCTGTCCGTCGATGTAGCTCCAGCTGTGGTTACTGAGGGTGACGCCGGTGAGCCAGTAGTCGTCGCTGATGTCGGTCTTACCGCCCTGCTCGATGTCCAGCATACCGACGTCGGCGGGCAGGTCTTCCTGCATGTAGGCGACGATGGGCGACTGGCCGTTGGCGACGGCGGTATTGAACTGGTGGGCCACCATGCGCCGGCGGTAGCTTTCGGCACATCAATCTTCGCGGCTAGGTAGCGGGGTGGGTTTTGGCGGGGTGAGGAACGATTTCGCTGGGCAGTTCATGAAAGTGTACTCGAACCGAATTTCCGATACCGACGCGGAAGGAATTACGGTATTGGAAGCGGGTCCGTTGCCGGCACTGACGTGTTGAAGGGACCGGCGGGTGAACGCTGCGGACTCGTCATTACCGGCCTTAAGGAGGTCAAGTTCTTCGACGGTACCACGCTGAATTACGCGTTTTAGGCGCATGCAACAGCCCAAGTAATACTGACGGGAACACCGGTCCGGCCCACGTGGTAACGCAGACCGAGTAACTGGGCATTCCGATGCGGGAATTCGGCCATTACGAACCGACCATCACAACCATCCGGTCATTGGGCGGCAAAGCGTAAATTCGGGTGGAGGGCGCCGGAGCGCAGGTGCAATACTTCCCGGAAAGCCCCGGCACATCCCCAAATTAAGCTCCCCGCATGAATACACTGACGGAATACTTCCGGCGGGCCGGATTCGCGCGCCCCGCGGCGGAAACCATCGCGGCCCGCTTCACGCCCCGGCTACTGGCCCGGGGGGAGGACTTCGTGCGGCCGGATCGGGTAGCCGACTCCCTGGCCTACCTAGAATCGGGGCAACTCCGCTACTTCACCGTCGACACCCGCGGCGAGGAGCGCACCACCTACATCTCCCTCGCGGGCAGCTTCGCGGCCTCCCTGCTGAGCTTCCTCAACCGGACGCCCGCGCCGGAGTGCATCCGGGCCGTGACGGATTCGCAACTCTGGACGATCGACCGCCAGCAGTTGCAGGCGCTCCGTACCGAGGTGGCCGGCTTCGGCGACTTTTACACCGGCCTGCTCGAGTGGCAGATCTGCTGCATCGACAAGGGCCGCTTCGACCTCATCACCCTGACGGCCGAGGAGCGATACCACAAGATGCTGCGGGAAGAACCGGAGCTCTTCCGGGAGGTCCCCCTGCAGTACCTGGCCTCCATGCTGGCCATCACCCCCCGCCACCTGAGCCGGCTGCGGGCCAAAAAGTAACGTGACGGTTTTTCCGGACATATGTCCGGCGGATCGGGTCCACGGCCCCCGGAACTTTGCGGCATCAACTTTCAACTACGAAAACGATGTTCAAGCAAATCTTTACCGGGCTCCTGCTCTTCCTGGTCACCACGGCACAGGCGCAGGACCGCTTCCCCGCCCATCAAATCGGCCTCAACGGCTTCCGCAACCCCTCCATCGGACTGGAATACCAGCACCGGCGGGTTTCCATGCACGCGGGCTACTACCCCACCAATTTCGAAAGTGGCGTTACGACGGAATTCCTCAAAGCCGGCGTCAGCTACTGGTTCCTGCCCTGGGGCAAGCAGCCGGTGCCCTCCGCCTTCTACGGGGGCCTGTCTTACCTGCGCGGCCAGACCCGCGACTACCGGGACCTGAACGCCCTGGCCGTAGAAGCCGGCCTACGCTGGGTGGTCTGGAAGGGACTTAACCTGCGCCTCGGCGTCATCGTCCTGGGGGCGGAAGGCAAAAGCCTGCAGGTGAACCCGACGCCGGGCATCGGCTATTCCTTCACCCTTTAATTCCCGGGCCATGATCAGTATTCTTGGAACCGGCCAGGTCGGCCGGAGCCTGTGCGAAGTCCTTGGGGAACTATACCCGACCGCCCCCCTCCGCTTATTCAATCGCTCCGGCCGGACCGACTTCCCCCTGCCCCCCGGCGTAACCGTTCGGTCCGTAGACGTAACCCGCGCGGAGGCGCTCACCGAAATCTTCCGTGAAGCGGAGATCGTTTGCTGCTGTACCGACGTGCCCTATCCGGAATGGGGACGGTTCTATCTGGCGCTCTCGGCGGCCCTCGTCGCCGGCCTCCGCGGTTCGTCCGCGCGCCTGGTCTTAGCCGACAATCTGTATTCCTACGGCGATCTGGGGGGCGCGGTCTATACGGAAGACCTGCCCCACGCCGCCGCCACCCGGAAGGGCCGCATCCGGGCGGAGCTCCTGACCGCCTTCGCCCACCACGGGGTGAGCGACCGGGTAGCCGTGGTGAAAGCGTCCGACTTCATCGGCCCGCGGATCCACAAGGGCGTCTTCGGCGTGGATTTTCTGCATCGGGCGGCGCGGGGAAAAACGGTCTTCCTGCCCGGTCGCACCGACCTGCCGCATGCCTTCACCTACATCGGAGATTTGGCCCGCGCCATGGCGCTGATTGCCTTCGCCAACGATGTTTACGGACAGGTCTGGCACGTGCCGGGGACAGCGGCACTGCCGCAGCGGGATTGGATAGATCTTTTCGAAACCGCGCTGGACCGCCGCATCCGTTATCGGTCCATCCCGCCCGCGGCCCTGGCGGTTGCTGGCTGGTTCAGTCCCTTCGCGCGGGAAGTTCGGGAGCTGGGTTATCAATTCAATCAACCGTACCTCCTTTCCGCCGAGCGATTCACAGCCCGCTTCGGAGACATTGCCACGCCGCCTCATGCCATCGTCCGGGAGACCATGGACTGGTTCACCACCCAAAGTACCCCGGCATGAGCGCGCTACGCAGTACGGGCTGGCTGTTCGTCCTCGGCGCCTGCGGGGTGCTGATCCCCTACGCCGTGCTCGCCATCCGCTTCGACTATCCCGGCATCCTGCGGCGGGACCCCGGGGAGATCCTTATGGCCTTCCACGCCGGGGGCACCGGCTTGCGGATCACCTGGTGGCTGTTTGCCGTCTTGGGACTCCCACTCCTCGTAGCTTGTCAACAACTGGGCCGAACCCTCGAAGCCGACGCGCCGGCAGCGCGGTGGCTGACCGCCGTGGGCACGCTCGGCTTGTTCGTGCAGGTCGTAGGCCTGTTACGGTGGTCCTTCGTGGTGCCGCTGCTGGCCGGCAATTACGTGTCCGGGGACGAAACCACGCAGCGGATCGCCGTTGCCCTCTTTCAGCTCGTGCACCAGTACGGCGGCGTGGTGCTGGGCGAGCACCTGGGACAACTGTTCACGATCGGCTGGGTGGTCGGGATTACGGGCTTGCTCCGCTCCGCCTGGCACTTCCCGGCCTGGTTCGCCGCTTTGGGCTACGCCAGCTCGGCGATCTACCTGGCTGCGCAGGCGGAACTTTTCGCTACGGTGCTGCCCGGTTTTCCGGTGTGGGGGCGGGCGGGCTTCGTGGGTAGCACGCTATGGCTGGTTTGGCTGGTCGCGCTGGGGCTGCAGTTGGCGCTCCACCCATCCGTGAGCGCCGGGCGGGTTTCAGCTGGACGGTAGCCAAACATTCGCCCCAATTTTATTGGCTTCCCACCTGCGCTCCGCCGCCCTATTTTGTGGCATGCCCCTATCCGTCGCCCTCATCCAGGACAGCCCCGTTTTTTTCGATAAGGAAGCTACCCTCGAAAAGTTGTCCGATCTCGCATCCGAGCAGGCGCGGGCCGGCGCCAAACTGATCGTCTTCCCCGAATCCTTCGTGCCCGGCTACCCGCGGGGTTTTGATTTCGGGGCCGTCGTGGGTAGCCGCACGCCGGCCGGACGGGAGCTGTACGCTGCCTACCACCGCGCCAGCGTCGACCTGGAGAGCGACGATCGCCCGCGGCTGGAAAAGCTGGCCCGTGACCTCGACGCCTACCTGGTGATCGGCGTCACCGAGCGCCGACGCCGGAATAGCAGCCTGTACTGCTCGATGCTTTACCTCTCCCCCACCCACGGCTTGCTCGGCGTGCACCGCAAGATCAAACCGACGGGCACAGAGCGGCTGATCTGGGCCGAGGCCGGCGGGGAGGACCTGCTCACCTTCGATACCGCCATCGGCAAAATGGGCGGCCTTATCTGCTGGGAAAACTATATGCCCCTGGCCCGGGCCGCCCTGTATCGCCAGGGAGTCGAGATCTGGATCGCGCCCACCGCCGATGCCCGCGACGGCTGGACCGCCACGATGCAGCATATTGCCCTAGAGGGCCGCTGTTTCGTGCTCGGCTGCAACCATTACATGACCGAGGAGATGTTGCCCGCCGAATACCGCGGACTGGTCCGGGAACCCGAGCGGGCGGAAAGCCGCGGCGGCAGCGTCATCGTCTCGCCGCTGGGGGAAATCATCGCCGGACCGCTGTACGGGGAAGCGGGCGTCGTCACCGCCGAGCTGGATCCGGAAGCCATCGTGCGCGCCCGGCTGGATTTCGACGTCGCGGGCCACTACGCGCGGCCGGACATCTTCACCCTCACCGTGCGCGACCAGCCGGAGCAGCGGGTGGAGGGTCAGTGATCGTCCACCCGGAAAGAGACGCCGAAGTCGAGGAAGTAGCTTCTGACACCGTAGTCACCGTCCCAGCCCACCGATAGGTCCAGGCCCAGGTTGTCGTTGACCAGATAGGCAAAACCACCGTCGTAATTGGCCGTAGCTACCCCGGTCATCGTGCCGTACACCTCCACGAAAGAGCTCCAGCGGTCGGAGAGATTGAAGCCCAGGGTCGCCACGTAGTCGTCGGACCGGGAGCCGTCGCCGGGCCAGGTGCGGCTCAGGTTGGCGGTGAAAGCCAGTAGGTCGGTCACCGCCCAGTCGGCCGCCAGGATGAGGTTAGCGCCCACGCGCTCGCGCCGGAAGTCCTCGTCCTGCGCGCGCAGCAGGGCATGTGCCCGCACCGCGATGGCCGGTCGCCAGCCATCGTTTTCCAGAAAAAGGTACCGTCCGCCCAGTTGGGTGTCGCTGATGCCTCGGTCGCGACGGGTGCCGCGCGGCGCTACCGTGGATTCGTCCGCCTCCCCGATGATGAGCGCGCTCAGTTCCAGCCGCTCGAAGACGCCCACGCGGATGTCGGTCACTTCGCTCAGGTCGAAGAGGTTTTCCCGCCCTTCCCGGGCCCAGTCGAGGTTCAGGCCCGTCTGCACCTGGTACACCCCCCTGCCCACGGTAGCGGCGTTGATCGACTGCCCCGGCCGACCGGAGACGATGGTAGGGCTGTACTGGGCCGGTAAGTACGCGGTGAGCAACAGCAAGCAAACGATCGGGATCCAGGGCATAGGGCGGCAGATTACGTCATCAAGCCCCCGCGGTCCGGGAATGTTCGGAACGGTTCCTACCGGGCGCGCTCGAAGGACAGCCAGTTTAGGTCCGCGCCGCCGGTCGCGACGTGGAGGCGGATGACCTGAGTACCGGGGTCGAGACGGACCGTACCCAGCGGGGTGGTCCGCCAGGTTTCGCCACTTCCGGTGGCGGGAAGCGGTATTGCTTCGGTGACGGTAGTTCCGTCGACGTCCAGCCGGACCGCGGCGCCGGGATCGGTCGCCGCCGCCCGGATCGCCACGCGGTAGTCGCCGGCGGTGGCGACTTCGACGGTGTACTGCAACCATTCCCCGGCCTCCGTCCAGCCGACCGCGTAGCCGTTGCCGCGCTCATCCTGCGCCGGCCGGATGTCGACGCCGTCGTTGCGGTAGGCGGAGCCGTAGTTCCAGGCCTGGCCGCCGGCCTTGGTGGTGGTGTTGTCCACTTCCGTGTCCGAGTAAGCGATACCGGCGCGGCCGAGGTCGAAGTCGGTGAGCGGGAGGTAGGTGGTCGTGTCGCCGCCCAGCGTGTGCTTCGCAAAGGGAATGGCCGCGTCCGAGTGGGGTTGCCTAATCATCGCGTCGACGACGGAGGGGTGTTGGATGTTGTTCTCAAACTTGGTGTTCTCCGCAAACTGCATCAACGCGGCGAAGGCGGTGTCCGGATCGGGCCGGGCGACTTCGTCCGGGGATCGCCAGTAATCGATCAAATCCTGGTAGCCGGGGTCCAGCGGAATCTGCAGGGGATTGTTGTAGCCCAGTTTCTTCAGCGGCCACCAGGCCCAGCCGAAGTCGTTTTCCTCGAAGAGCGAGATGGCATCCGTAAACCAGGTGTTCGAGTTCTCGCCGGTTTCGCCGAGCCAGATCGGCACCTGTCGCTCCTCGCGCATATCGAGCATGTGCTGGATGGAGGCCCGGTCGTTGGGGTTCCAGTATTTATGAAAGCTGACGACCAGATTATCGTCCCACAGCTCCGGCAGTCCGCGGTAGTTATTGCCCCAGCAGTTGCCCTCGATGATGACGATGTGGTTGGGGTCCACTTCCCGGATCGCCGCCGTGATGTCGCGTTGCAGCTCCCACAGGATCGTGTTCTCGGTTTCGGCGCAACCGTTGGGATCCTCCTCGTGATTTTGGAATCCCCAGTTGGGCTCGTTGATGATGTCGTAGCCGGCTACCGCGGGCTCGTCGGCGTAGCGTTCGGCGAGGCGGCGCCAGAGGGCGATCGTTTTCTCCCGGTTGGCCTCGCTTTCCCAGAGGGAAGGCTTAGTGGGGTCGTAGTCGTTGATGTCCGCGTTCTCGCCCTGTCCGCCCGGGGCGGCGTGGAGGTCGAGGATGAGGTACATTCCGTTGTCCTGGCACCACGCCAGGAGGCTGTCGGTAAGCTCGAAACCCCGCTCCCGCCAGGTGACCTCGCCGGCTACCGGCTCTTCCTCGATGGGCGGGGTGAACAGCTTATAGTGCATCGGCAGGCGGATCAGGTTGAAGCCCCAGCCAGCCAGGGCCTCCACATCGGCCCGCTGGGTGTGGTTGGCGAGCCAGGCGTCGTAGAAGCGGTCCTTGCGTTCGGCGCCGACCAGGTCCTCGATGCGCCGCTCGATCTTGTACTGGGGCCCGCCGGTCTTCAGCATGTAACCCTCCTGGAGCATCCAGCCGCCGAGGCCTATGCCGCGGAAGATGACTTCTTCACCTTCGCCGTTGAGGATGCGGGTGGCGTCGGCGCGGAGGTAAGTGGCCGGTTGGGCGAGGAGGCTGAAACTGCCACCCACCAAAAACAGGAATAGGGACCAAGTGCGCATAGTTACCAGGTTGAATCCGATAAGGATACTCCAAATTGTCGGAATGCAAAGAGCCTCATCGTGAGCTCGCCGGGCGGGATAGCGACGAACCGCAGCGGCAGGTCAACGGGTTCTAAAGAGCGAGCGGGAAAAATATTATACCATGAGAAAGCTGATCCTTTCCATGCGAATCTCTCTGGACGGATTCGCGGCAGGGCCGGAAGGCGAGCTGGGGTGGATGTCCCCCACCACCGATGCGCAGTGGGAAGCACTGTTCGACCTGCTGGACCATACCGACCTCCTGCTCCTGGGCGGGGGCATGTGGGCCGGTTACCGCGATTACTGGTCTTCCGTACTGCACGGAGAAGGCCATTCGGAGTACGACCGGCGGTACGCCCGCTACGCGGAACGGACGCAGCACCTAATCTTTTCCGCCACCCTCCGCGACGCCAAATGGCCCGGAGCCCGAATCGAAAACGGGGATGCCGCGGCACGGATTAGGTTGCTCAAGGAGCAATCCGGTAGGGATATGCAGATCGTAGGCGGCGCGCAATTTGCCGCCACCCTGATCGAGTCCGGGCTCGTTGACGAATACCGCCTGGAGGTGAATCCCGTGCTCCTGGGGAGCGGTAAGCCGCTGTTTCCCAAGCTACAACAACAACGCTTCCTCCGGCGCACCGATGTGCTTTCCCTCGACAACGGCGTAACGGTACTTACCCTCGTCCCGGCCGAAGGAACGCCCGATCACTAGTGCCTAAGCGGGTACAGCGCCCAGTGTCCGGTAGGTTGTACCTTCCCTGCGTTAACGCCCCCGCACCTCCATGCTCCGTAGCCTCATTCTTCTTCTGTTTACCGCCTTCGTGGGTGGGTTATCCGCCCAGCAGCCCCTCGATCTCATCCCCTACCCCGCCTCCGTTACCCGCGGCACGGGCACCTTCACCTTCGATGCGGATACCCGCCTGCGCACGGAGTCGGCGGCCCAGCGCCAGGTAGCGGACTTCTTCACCAAGCAGTACGCGCGGGCTACCGGGTGGGATTTGATGGCGCCGGGGCGCGGGAGAAAGGCCATCACCGTGCGACAGGATACCGCCCTGGGCGACGAAGCCTACCGCCTGGACGTCAACGCCGATGGGATCACCGTGGACGCCGGCTCCCTGCACGCCCTGGTCTACGGACTGCAAACCCTCCGGCAGCTACTTCCGCCCGCCTTCGAGGACAGCACAACCGTCACCGACGTAGCTTGGGAAATTCCGCAGTTGACCATCGAAGACGAGCCCCGCTTTGCCTGGCGCGGACTGATGCTCGACGTCTCCCGCCACTTCTTCCCCGTGGAGTACATCAAGGAGACCATCGACCGGATGGCCTTCCTGAAGCTTAATACCCTGCACTGGCACTTGGTGGACGACCAGGGCTGGCGGATTGAGATCAAAAAGTACCCTCGGCTCACGGAGATGGGCGCCTGGCGCGTAGACCAGGAGGCCATAGCCTGGAACGCCCGCGAAACCAACGACCCCGCCGCCGAGGCGACCTACGGGGGTTACTACACCCAGGCGGAGATATCGGAGGTAGTCGACTACGCCTGGCGGCGCGGCATCACCGTCGTCCCCGAGATCGAGATGCCGGCCCACGTAATGAGCGCGATCGCGGCTTATCCGTGGCTGTCGTGCACGGAAGACACCATCGCCGTACCCTCCGGCGGCGTGTGGCCGATCACGGAGATCTACTGCGCGGGCAAGGAATCGACCTTCACCTTCCTGGAAAACGTGCTCACCGAGGTGATGGCGCTCTTCCCCTCGCGCTACATCCACGTCGGCGGCGACGAGGCCACGAAGACCAACTGGGAGCTCTGTCCCCACTGCCAGCGCCGTATCGAGGCGGAAGGCCTGGCGGGCACCGACGAGCTGCAGAGCTACTTCATCCGCCGCATCGAGCGGTTCCTGAGCGAGCTCGGCCGCACCTTGCTGGGCTGGGACGAGATCCTCGAGGGCGGACTGGCTCCGGGCGCCACCGTCATGAGCTGGCGCGGGATGCAGGGCGGCTGGGAGGCCTCCAAGGAGGGGCACGACGTGGTGATGACGCCCACCAGTCACGCCTACTTCGATTATTACCAGGGCAACCCCGACTACGAGCCCACCGCCTTCGGGGCCTTTACCTACCTGAACACCGTGTACGGATTCGAGCCCACGCTGGATTCCATGACGCAGGCCCAGCGGGACCGCGTGCTGGGCGGACAGGCGAACCTGTGGTCGGAATACGTGCCCACGCCGGCGCATTCGGAGTACATGCTGTATCCGAGACTGTGGGCTACGGCCGAGGTGCTGTGGTCGCCGCGGTCGGTACGCGACTGGGCGGACTTTTCGACCCGGACGCGCCGCATGTTTCCCCGCTTCGACCGGATGGGGATCAACTACGCCAAAAGTGCCTACCAGGTGACGATGGAGCCGCAAGTGGACCCGGCCGCGCCCAGCGTAAGTCTGCGATTGGCCAGCGAATTTCCGGATACGCGGATCCGCTACACCACCGACGGTC
This sequence comes from Neolewinella xylanilytica, assembly GCF_002934605.1. GTDB lineage: Bacteria > Bacteroidota > Bacteroidia > Chitinophagales > Saprospiraceae > Neolewinella > Neolewinella xylanilytica. The sequence continues at coordinate 900,466 of NZ_PTJC01000005.1, read as the reverse complement.
AGCCGGTGACGGCCGCTTCGCCGTTGTACGACGGCCCCGTCCGGCTAAGCTCCACGGCTACCGTGAAGGCCGTCGTCTTCGAGGATGGTAAACCGGTCACCCGGCCCACCGAAAAGAGCTATGTATTCCACGAAGCGGTGAACGCCCGGGCGACCTTCGAACCCACCTACCATCAGGCCTACTCCGGACAGGGAGACGTCACCCCCGTCAATATCCTGCGCGGCAGCAAGGACTTCCACGACGGCCAGTGGCTGGGCTGGCTGAATACAGACGTGACCATCGAGCTCGACCTGGGGGAGGCGAAGGAAATTTCTTCCGTGCAGCTGGGATTCCTGGAAAGCCAGGGGGCGGGGATCTACTTTCCGACCTCCGTGGCGGTGTCCGTGTCCGAAGACGGGCAGACGTACACCGAAACGGGCACCTTTACCCGGGAACTGCAGTCCGCTCCGGAGACGACCATCGAAGACTTCGGGGTGGACTTTCCGGCCCGCCCGGCGCGCTACTTGCGGCTCCGGGTAGCGCACGGACGGTCGTGGTTGTTCCTGGATGAGGTGTTGGTTCGGTAAGTTCCATTATCCTGCGCGCCTGCTGTACAAGATCCCGGTACACGGGAATGGATATTTCCCCTATTTTAAAAGGTCCCTACCCGAACGGCTATGCACCGCATTCGCTTCAACGCTTTACTGATGGGCATTGCCCTACTGAACGGCGGCGGCTTGCATCTGCTAGGCGTGCCCGAAGACTACCGGCAAATGACCCTATTCTTTAGTCTGGTAGCGTTCTTCTTCCTCTACCTGCAACGGATGCGGTACCTGGGCTGGACGATGGACGACTTCGCGGCCTACCTGAAACCCTTTACCGGAGGAGCGAAAACCAGGGATCTGTTTCTGGGTAAACGAGCGCATCAGGAAGACCACAGGCTTTAAGTCGGGTGGTCAAGTCGGAACCCGATGGATCGCGCGCTTCCGGATCTGACGGATGCCATACAAGATACTTCCGTTACGTACGTACCCCCGAGTACGCCGCCGCGCTAAAACCGCGCATTTAGGCGACCCAGCCCCCGGGAAACCGCCAACCGCGGTGAACAACTGGTAAATCCCTAGACTCCGGGTGCTACCCGGCGGGTATGGTCGGCCGGTCGCAGCGTACCGCGTATCTTGACCTGGCGGTTAACCCGGCGCGGTGCTGAATGCATCCACGGGCGTGCATGCTCCGTCCTTTTCACGAACCCAAAATCGGCCGCACTTTGTCCCACCAAATATCGCCCCGTATGCAGCTTTCCCCTTTGCAGCTGACCCGGGGGTACAATCTGCTGGTCTTGCTACTTTCCCTTGGTTCCTTCGGCGGCTACGGCCAATCGTCGCGGTACGATATCCGCCAGCACTTTGACGGGCTGTACGCGGGTTACGGGGACACCACCCCCGGCGCGGCGGTGCTGGTAGTGGAAGGCGATTCGATCCTGTTCGCCGAGGGGTACGGCACGGCCAACCTGGAATACGGCATACCCGTAGATACCGGCACCGTATTCCAGGTAGCCTCCATTTCCAAACAGTTCACCGCCTTTGCCGTCTACCTGCTGGCCGCGGACGGGCTGATCGGCCTGGAGGACGCGGCCGGTCAATACCTGCCCGAACTCACCCAGTTCGCGCCGGCGATCCGGGTGGACCACCTGCTCAGCCACACCAGCGGACTGAAGGACCACCTCGCCCTGCTCACCTTCGCGGGTTGGCGGATGGACGAGTACGTCGACAACGACCAGATCCTGCGGTTGGTGGCCCGGCAGCGGGAACTGAATTTCGCGCCGGGAAGTGCCTTCCGGTATTCGAACACGAACTACGTTCTGCTAGCCGAATTGGTGGAGCGGGTGTCCGGGATGTCCCTCGATGCATTCCTGCGGGAAAGGGTGTTCGAGCCGCTCGGGATGGACCATACCCAATTCTACGACGACCACGAGCGGCTGATCCCCCACCGTGCCTACGGCTACGACTTCGCGGCGGGCCGATTTAAAAAGGAGGCCCTAAACAACAGCTACGTCGGCTCCACCGGCCTGTTCACCACCGCGGCGGACCTGGCGAAATGGAGCGCCAACTTCTACGACCCCGTGGTGGGGGATCCGGCCCTGATCGCCACCTTCAACGCAGCCACCACCCTGGACAATGGCTCGCCCGCGTACGCGGACGAACAACTGGGAATCCGCCACGCCAAGGGGCAGTTCCTGCGCGAGTACCGGGGGCTGACGAGCTTCATCCATACCGGCAGCGACGGGGGTTTCCGGGCCTTCCTCGGTCGCTGGCCGGCACGGCGGCTTACGGTGATCCTGCTCAGCAACGATGCCCGTTTCGCGCCCTACCCGAATGGCTTTGGGTTTGCCGAAAGGTACCTGGAGCCGGTACTCGGGCCCTACGCTACCTTCACCCCACCCGTCGCGTCTCCTTCGGGCGAGAAGGTGGCTAAACCGAAAGCACCACTCACTCCGGAAGCCATTACCGGTACCTACCACAGCGATGAGTTGGACAGCACCTTCGACCTGCGGTTCGTTGACGGTAAACCGCTGCTCTCCCACTTTCGGCTGGGCGATATTCCGCTGCGGACGGACGGCAAAGGCGGATTTTCGGGCGTCAATTGGTACTCCTTTACCGTAGACTTTCCCCGGGGAGCCGACGGGCGGGTCACGGGGATGGAGATCGTCGACTTCCGGGGGGAGCGGTTACGGTTTGAGCGGATGGAAGAAGCTACGGCTACCGAGCGATAAGCCGGGGGAATGCCCGAAGGGTCACGCTACGCGTTCGGCATACCGGGCTTGACGGTGAGGAACTGCTTTTCACCGGCGCCCCGCCGCCAGGTGCTTCCGGTACCAGACTTCACCGGTCAGTACGATGCTTCGCCACCGCTTCTCTGCGGGTGACGCCCCCAGCCGCCATCCCGGGCCACTGCGAAGAATCATCGCCGGCAGTGATCTGCCGCAGTGCAGCCGCTCCCTGGTGGGGATAATTTTGTGTCGTCAACCGATAAAACGGATAACACCATCCTTATGAGAACGCACCTTACCTCCCTGCTTTTCCTCCTTTGCTGCACCCTGTGGCTTTCGGCCGTCGGGCACGCCCAAACCGGCTACGAACTGCGGGGCGAAGGCGACACCAGCATGCGGGTGCTGGGCTCCTCTACCCTCCACGACTGGGAAATGGAGACCGCCAACGTCACCGGTGACGCGGTGTTCGTGCTGGCCGACGCCACGGAGCCCGCCCTGGAGGCGATCAAAAACCTGAGCTTCGCCCTCCGGGTGGAGGACCTCAAGAGCGGCAACAAGGGGCTCGACAACAACGCCTACGACGCCCTGCAAGCCGAGGAATACCCCCGCATCGCTTACCAGCTGACCTCCGCCACGCTATCTCCGCAGGCGAAAGGGCAACTGGCCAAGACGCGCGGCCGGCTCACCATCGCGGGCACGACCCGGGATATCGAGATGGACGTCTTCGTGGTCGTTAACGCGGACGCCTCCGTCACCTGCAAGGGCTCCTACAGCCTCAGCATGACGGACTATGACGTAACGCCCCCCTCCTTCATGCTGGGCGTCATGAAAACCGGTGACGTCATTACCCTGCATTTCTCGGTCACCTACGAGAAAAGCTCCGAAGGAGCCTGATTCCCCCTAACCACACCCACAAACCATATTACCATGAAATATTTCCTGCTCCTGGTCGCCTGCGCGGTCACGATGACGACCCACGCCCAGCGCGCCGACCTGCAATACTTCCGCCCGAACGACCAACGCGGCATCAACGTCTTCGAGACGGCCAAGGCGGATACGGTGCCCTTCGACGGGGTAGCGGTGCGCGTGGGTGGCGATTTTGCCATGCAATTTCAGGCGCTCGACCAAAGCAACGATGCCAATAACCTGGTGGAGCTCGGCGACAACTTCAACCTGCCCACCGCCAACCTCAACCTGGACGTACAACTGATCGACGGGGTGCGCATGCACCTGACCACCTACCTCTCCGCCCGCCATCACCCAGAAGCCTGGGTGCGGGGCGGTTACCTCCAGCTCGACGATTTGGGTTTCATCCGCCCCGGTTTCCTGGACGGGCTCATGCGGTTCGCTACCGTCCGCATCGGCCTGGACGAGTTCAACTACGGCGACGCTCACTACCGCCGCAGCGACAACGCCCGGGTGACCTACAACCCCTTCGTGGGCAACTACCTCATGGACGCTTTCTCCACCGAAGCCTTCGGGGAACTGACCGTCCAGCACAAGAGACTCTTGGCCGTGGTGGGCGTGACCAACGGCAAACTCAACCAGAACGTGGTCGTGAACGACAATACCGACAATCAGCCTTCCTTCTACGGCAAGGTGGGCGTGGACAAGCAGGTGAACGCCGATCTACGCCTCCGGCTTACCGGCTCGGTGTACACGAATCACGGAACCACCACCGGCACCTGGCTCTACGGCGGCGATCGCGCGGGCAGCCGCTACTACTCGGTACTGCACACCCTGCCCGACACCGAAGGCAATAGCGAGGGCGGTGACTTCGACGGACGCTACAACGCCCGCTTCGCGAAACTGACCGCGGTACAGCTCAACCCCTTCGTCAAGTTCCGGGGCCTGGAGTTCTTCGGGATCTACGAGGTAGCCTCCGGCAGCAACGAAACGGAGGTCGGCGAGGAGGGTGCCTTTACCCAGCTGGCCGCGGAATTGATCTATCGCTTCGGAGCGCAGGAGCGGTTCTACGTCGCGGGACGCTACAATACCGTCCAAGGAAAAGCACTGGAAAACGCGGCCGAAGAGCTGCAGATTAAGCGGCTGAACGTCGGTGGTGGCTGGTTTTTGTCGAAGAACATCGTCACCAAGTTGGAATACGTCCGCCAGGAGTACACCGGCAACGCCTGGACCGGCCGGTTTGCCGGGGCGGAATTCAGCGGGATTAATTTGGAGGCGGGGATCAGCTTTTAGCGGGATTCGAGTACCTAAGTATTTATTCGGGCTGGAGGGTAAGCCAGCGGTGAGACCACGCTCCCCGTTCGGCTTACCCTTCGGTCATGGATAGCAGCTCCGATTCGACCAGCACGTAGCTGCCCTTATTTTCCTGGTAATTCTCCGGGACGATGATGTCCATCGGGATGAGGATCTTCTTATCCCGCACGGTATTGTAGATGGAGTATTCCTGGCAGGCCTTCATGCCGAGGTAACCCATCAGTTTCGGGTTCTGGCTGATGAGATAGTGGATGCTTTCGTTGCGGAGGTGGCCGACGTTTTCGGGGAGCACGTCGTAGCCGATGAGGATGGGCTTCCGGTCGAGCAGCTCCAGGGCCCGGGCGATGAGGTATGTGCGGGAGGCACTGACGTAGATACCCGCCAGGTCGGGATTCTCCTCGATGGTGCGGGCCATGTACCGGTTGATGGCTTGCTGATCCTCGAAGTCGGCGAAGTCGGAGGTGATCACTTCCACCGACGGGTTTCGTTGTCGGAAAAACTCCTGGAAGCCGTTCTTCTTCTCCACCATATGGCGGGCGTTGGCGTACTCTTTTTCCAGTGGCATCATCAGCACCTTGGCGCCCGGTGAGCAGTGATAATTCATCAACCTACCGGCCAGCTTACCGCTGTTGTAGGAATCGGGCCCGATGTAGGACAGGTAGTTGGCATCCACCTTCTCCGGGAAGGTATTGATGATGACGTAGGGAATGCGCAGCCTGGCCAGCTCGCCCATCAGGGTGGGCCACTCCTTGTGGAAGATCGGGGCGGTCAGGATCACCTCTACCCGTAAATCCTTCAGTTCGCGTACGGCGCGGAGGAAGTCCCGGGGGTCATGGAGATCGAAGTAGACCGCTTCGAGCACGAAGGTCTCGATGGGTTTGTGATCGATGGCCTTCTGAATCCCCTCCAATACCAGGTCCCAGTAGCCGTCCATTCCTTTCTTCGGCAGGAGGTAGGCCAGCCGCTTCACCTTATTCTTGGAGGCCAGGAGGGAGGCGTAGATGTTCTTTTTGTAGCCGATCTCGTCGGCGATGGACAGGATCTTTTCCTTCACCTCCGGGGCAATGCGGCCACGGTCGTTCATGGCGCGGTCCACCGTGCCGATGGAGACGTTCGCTTTCCGGGCGATGTCGTTCAGGGTGGGCTTTTTGTGTTGCATGAAAGGGGTTAAGCGTTGAGTAGGGTGGCAAACGGGTGGGGCCGGCAGCAGGAGGCATTATGCCCGGGAGCATCCGCTCCATAGTAGAAGGGCGATCCATCAGCGGGTAGCTACCGACCGGTTAAACTACGAAAAGCCGAACAGCCACTACGTAACGAACGCAAGGTGGATTAGACAGGTGCTCCTAACGCTAATTTGGCGAAGAAATTCCGCCCGAATGCACGGACCCGTTCCTAACAATCACTAAGCTTAATCTGTCCCGGTCAAATTCGATTCTTACTATACCGCTTCCGGCCAAATACTAAATGGCAAACACCCGGATACGGCAAAATTTGTGCAACCGGCGAGATAATTTGTTGTAGCTTGATGAGTAGATTAATTACAATATCTACCTAATTTCACCGTGGCGTGTACCTTAACGCACTCTATGATTCTCAAGTTGGGCCTGCGTTAACCTTAACGCATATTGGGTAATTTTTCTAAATAACTAGTATATGAAATTTACACTGACACTATTGCTGGTGTGGTCCGTGGTGGGTATCAGTCTCGCCCAGACGGTTTCCGGCACCATTACCGACGAAGCGGGCAATCCGCTGATCGGGGCGAACATCCTGGAGGTGGGCACCGACAACGGCACCGTCACCGACGTCGATGGCTTCTACTCCTTCGAGCCAACGGGCGATAACCCCACCCTCCGCATCTCCTACATCGGCTTCGGGGCCCAGGAGCTGGTGCTGAACGGCCGTACGACGCTAGACGTGACGCTGACCGAGGGCAACAACATCGACGAGGTGGTGGTGACGGCCCTCGGCGTTTCCCGGGAGCGGAAGGCCCTCGGCTACGCGACCGTGGAACTGCAGACCGAAGACATCACCAAGACCCAGGTGACCAACTTCGCCTCGGCACTCTACGGCAAGGCGCCCGGGGTATCCATTCGCTCTACGCCCGGCGGCGCTACGAGCGGTATCAACATCAACATTCGCGGACAGGCGTCCATAACGGGCAACACCCAGCCCCTGATCGTGCTCGACGGCGTACCCATCCGGAACGGCGAGTTCAACAATTCCAGCTACTGGGACGACCAGCGCATCCAGGGTAACGGGCTGCTGGACATCAACCCCGAGGACATCGCCAATATCTCCGTACTCAAGGGAGCTTCCGCGGCGGCGCTCTACGGCTCCGACGCCGTGAACGGGGTGATCCTCATCACCACCAAGAAAGGGAAATTCAACCAGGGGCTCGGCGTGGAATTCAACGCCTCCTACAACACCGACCGCATCGCCTACCTGCCGCGCTACCAGAACGTGCGGGGCCCCGGCTACCCGGTATCCCTGGCCGATGCCGGACAGGGCGCGGATCGCTTCATCGGGTACGACACGGACGGTGACGAAGAGAACGACGTCCGCGGGCTCATCAACACCAGCGTGAACTTCGGCCCGAACTTCGACGGCCAGCCCGTGATGGCGTGGGACGGTGTCGTCCGCCCTTACGTATCCTCCGAGAACAGCTACGGCGACCTCTTCCAGCCCGCCAACAGTTCGAATGTGAACCTGGCCGTTTCAAAGGGTACGGAAGCCTTCAATTTCCGGGTATCGCTGAGCCGGCAGGACAACCAGATGATCTCCTTCAACTCCAAGAACGAGCGCAACATCCTGACCTTCACCACGAACTACGACATCAACGAGCGACTGAGTTCCAGCCTGAACGTCCGGTACATCAACCAGTCGACCAACAACCGCCCGTACAAGGTGGACCGTATGGTGAACAACTTCACGGGCATGATGGACCGCTTCGAGTCGGCCGACTGGTACTTCGACCGCTACAAAACGAGCGACGGCTACTACTTCCGCACGGGTACCCAACCGAGCACGACACCGGAGGAAAACATCATTTACAACGGCTTTAAGTCCGACATCGCCGACTACGTGTGGCGGGTGAACGAATATCAGTCGCGCGAAAACAACAACCGCGTCATCGCCAACTTCACCCAGCGGTGGAACGTGATCGGCGGACTGAACCTCCAGGGGCGGCTCTCTACCGACTACACCGCCCAGGAGACGGAGAGCTGGAACTCCACCGAGCTGCCCTCCGCCCTGTACAACAACCCCGGCGGCGCCTTCTCGCTAACGAATTACACCGAGAACCTGCTGTACGGTGACGTGATCCTGAACTACGACCTGGACGTGACGGATGACATCTCCCTGGGCGTACTGGCCGGCTACACCGCCCGCAAGTACGACTACGCGCTCACCTCCATCGGCACCGTCAACGGCCTCAGCCCCGAGAACAAGTTCGACCTTTCCGCTTCCCGGGATATTCCGCAGGGTCGCGCCACCCGGGCTACGGAAATCACCGACGGCCTGTTCACGTCGCTGAGTTTCGGGTTCAAGACCTTCTGGTTCGTGGAAGGTACGATCCGGCGCGACCGGATTTCCACCATCGCGCCGGGCAACAATTCCTTTTCGTACCCATCGGTCAATTCGAGCCTGATCCTCAACGAGATCTTCGACCTGCCCCGTAGCATCAGCTACGCGAAACTGCGGGCCTCCTACGGCGTGGTGGGCAACTATCCCGGCCGCTACCTGGCCAACATCAATTACATCCAGAACACGCTCGGGGTACAGTCCGGCGGCGGCTCCGCGGTGATCTATACCAACCTGGGTAACGCCTTCGGCAATGAACTGATCCGGCCCGAGCGGAAGAAGGAGGTGGAATTCGGCATCAACCTGAATTTCCTCAACCGCTTCCGCGTGGATGCTACCTACTACAACGGACGGATCATCGACCAGATCCTACCCGTAGACGTACCGACCAGCTCCGGCGCCACCACCGTGTTGACCAACATCGGCGTACTGCGGAACGAGGGTATGGAATTCTCCCTCGGTGCCGATATCATCCGCAACGAAAACTTCAACTGGACCACTACCATCAACTTCGCGCGCAACATCAACACGGTAGAACAACTGGCTAACGATGCTACCCAGCTGATTCACGCCGATTTCGACGGCAACGCCGCCCAGGTACGCTCGGTGGTCGGCCGGCCCATGGGCGACATTTACGCCCACCCCGTAGCCACCGACGCAAACGACAACCGCATCGTTGGCCCCAACGGCCTCTACCAACTGGACGGGGACAACTGGGAGGTATACGGTAACGCCCTGCCCGACTTCGAGGGGGGCTTCCTGACCACGCTGGGTTACAAATTCCTGACGCTGAACTTCGTGGCCGACTTCAGCTACGGCGGGTCGATCATGCCCACGGGCATTTACTGGATGACCAGCCGCGGACTCACCGAGGAAAGCCTGAACTACATGGACGCCGAGAGTGGGGGCCTGCGCTACTACCAGAACGAGGACGGCCAGGGCGTACAGACCACCGCCAACGAAGGTCCGAACGGGGAACTCGTGTTTAACGACGGTATCCTGCTGGAAGGCGTCAACATCAACGGCGAGCCCAACACGAACGTCGTGTCCCAGGCCCGCTACTACAACGGTACCTACAACTGGGGCGGCCCCCAGTACGGCAACTCCCGCTACGAGCTTTACATCAACGAGAACAACTGGGTGAAGGTCCGCGAACTGGCCCTCGGATTCAACCTGCCGACTACCTGGCTTTCGGGTGTCGGCATGCAGAACGCGAACATCTCCGTTTACGGCCGCAACATCTTTTTCATCTACCGCTCCATCAAGGACCTGGATCCCGAGCAGACCACCGCCGGATCCCGCTGGTACCAGAACATCAACAATGCTGGTAACAACCCGTCGTTCCGCTCCTTCGGTGTGCAGTTTAAAACCTCCTTTTAATCACCCCATCATACCGCTGGACATTGCAGGGGACCCGGCTCCCGCTCCCGCCTGGGGGCAAAAGCCAGAGAAACGGAACTATCCAGCGGTATAATCATCCATCCATGAAGTACCTAATTATGGACCTCAGATATATGCTCTTCGGGGCACTTTTGGCCTGCTCCTTTTCCTGTACGGAAGACGATCTTGCCGACGCCTACGCCGAGCCCTCCCGCATCGCCGAAACGACGGTAGACAAGCAGTTTACCGGGGTACTGGTGGCCGGCCAGGACTACATCGTACCGAACTACACCAACTACTTCGTCGTGCTGCGGGGAACGCTCAATCCCTGGACGCAGTCGATCGGGGTGTCGAACAGTCCCAACCAGTACGTACCCGGCTCCTCGGGGGTAGAATCCTTCTGGAACAACTACTACGAAGTACTGGCGCAGTACCGCGAGATGCAACGCATCTACAACAACCTGGACCCCGCGGCCCAGGAGGATCGGGCTATTTTCCGGCTGGCGGCGGCTACCTACATGCACTACGAGACCCAGCGAGCCGTGGACCTCTTCGGCTTCCTGCCCTACTTCGATGCCGGCATGCTGAGCACCAACGCGGGCAACTACTCCGAGTCGTACGCGAGCTTCGATTCGGGCAGCGACATCTACACCTTCATGCTCGACGATCTGCAGGCGATCGCCGACGAACTCGCCTCGGTGGAACTGTCCCCGGGCGTTGCCGCCTCCTTCACCAGCCAGGACATCATCAACGGCGGGGACGTCATGCTCTGGCGTCGCTTCACCAACTCGCTGCGGATGCGGATGCTGATGCGGGTAGTGGAAGCGCCGGAGTTCAGCTCCCGGGCAACCGCGGAGTTGAGTGAAATCATCGGCAACTCCGAGCGCTTTCCCACCGTGGAGACGGGAGAGCAGAACATCATGATCGACGTTTTCGACCCAACCTCGACGATCAACTCCCGGGGCTTCCGCGACGGGATCAACTCGGCCGGTTGGGACGGGGACGACGCCAGTCAGGCCCTGATCGACCTGCTGCTGGAATCGAACGACCCCCGCCTGGAGCTTCTCTTCGAACCCGGTACCGAATCGCCCGACGGCGCCTACCTCGGCATCGATCCGCTTCTGGATGGTAGCGAACAGCAGCAACTGGTTAACGACGGCCTGATCGCCTTCTACAACCGCCGCACCTTCAGCGAGAACGAGTACTTCCCCGGCTTGCTTTTCAGCGCCGCGGAAACCAGCTTCCTGCTGGCGGAGTACTACGCCCGCACCGGCGACGGGGAAGCGGCGGTAACCGCCTACGAGACCGGCATCCGCCAGTCGATCGACTTCTACCTCTACGTGAATTCCGTCAGTTCGGCCAGCACCGGTGTCGTCGTCGAGGAGGTTTCCGACGCGGATTACCAGGCACTCATAGAGTCCGAGCCGGTTCAAATGACGCCCGGCCAGTCGACGGAGGATAAAATCCAGCTGATCGCCCGGCAAAAATGGCTGCACTTCAACATCGTCCAACCCTACGAGAACTGGGCGGAAGTGCGGCGGCTCGACTACCCCACCCTGGGCTTCTGGACCGACAACTCCTCCACCCAGCCGCTGCCGCCCAGCCGGTGGACGATCCCGGGCCGCGAGATCACCTATAACGCCAACTACTCCGAAGTGAGTGGTGAGGATAAGCTTACCAACACGCTCTTCTGGGACGTGGATTGACCGAGTATTTGTTTATGACATCTTTCTGGGAGGTGCGCGGCTTGGTCGTGCACCTCTTTTTTTGGGTAGTCCCGCCAAGGGCTTGTTAGGGATCCCCGAACCCGGTCGAAAATAAGGCAATTTGCGACCTGTTTAGGCACCCGACAACGGGGCGGAAACAGGCCCTTTGCAAACCGGTGAGGAGAATCCAAACAAGCTCTAAGCCCTTACCGACTTTTTTACGGTCTTGAATTCCCCCGACACCTGCGCTCCGGCGCCCAAGCGAAGTAGCAGCTCCATTACCGTACTAGACCTTCACGAAGGTCCCGTTTCGGTACATATACCACAGCAGAAGATACAGGATGCCGAAGCCGCCCAATACCGTGAGGGCTTCGTAATACGCGCCTACAATGGGTTCGAGGCCGTACAGTACCTGGCCCGCAATACCGGGAAAGTCGAATACGTGGGAGAGTACGTAGGCTACGATCGCGTTCATGCCGATCACCTGGAAGGGAAAGGTCCACCCGGTTTTTCCCCGCACGTCAATCACGTAATAGAAGGCGGCTAACAACAGATAACAGACGCCCGAGGAAGCCAGGACGAAGGTGCTCGTCCATATCTTTTTCACGATCGGGTGCCAGCCCCCCCAGACCAGGCCTACGGAAAGGAAGGCGATGCCCAGTAAGAGGAGGTAGCGCGCCACTCGTTCACGGGGAAGACTGGTCCTGATGAGTTCGCCGGCGAAAAGGCCGGATAGGGTCGTTGCGGTGAAGCCCAGTCCGCTGAGCAGCCAGGTATACTGGAGGCCATCGTCGAAGCGGCCCAGCACCAGTCGGTCGAAGTAGAGCGCAAAATTACGGTCGGGCAAGACCTCGCTGGGGCCGACGCCGGGCACGTTCGGCAGGACGAGCAGCAACGCATAGCCGATGAGCAAGCCCCCGAACAGCAGGTACCGCCCCCGCCGGGACAGGTGCAGCCACGCCAGACAGGAAAACAGGTACCCCACGGCAATGGCCTGCAACGTATTGCTGAACAGCCGGAACTGGCTACTGTCCCAGGCCAGGAGGTTGCCCTGCACGATCCAGCCAAGGATGAACAGGATGACGAAGCGGCGGAGCAGCTTCCGGTAGACGGCCCGCAGGCCCACTCGTTCGCGGTTGCGGGCCGAGAGAGAGAAGGGGATCACGGCTCCCACCACGAAGAGGAAGAGGGGCATGATGATGTCGTAAAAGGTCGATCCGAACCACTCCGGATGGTCGAACTGCGTGGCCAGCGCGTCGGTCAGGGGGGTGTGCACTCCCTCCCGCAGGCTCCAGAAGAAGCGGTCGGCCAGGATGATCATCAGCATATCGAAACCCCGTAGGACGTCGATCGACAGGATACGGTCAGGTAGGGGGCGGAGTGCGGGCATGGCGGCAGGTTGTACCTGCGAATATGGGCGTTTTATCGCTTACCTGCCGGCCCCACTCGGGAATACGGAGGAATTGATGTGGACACGCCATTTCAGAGCGGTACATACCGTCACCTCGTAGTATTTTAACCCCCGCATGCTACACCACCCCGCCTAGAGCCCCACCCAGTCCCTCAATAAAGCCTACCGAAAGGAAAAAGTAGCCCGCGCCGCCATCGACCGGCTGAAGCACGAGCTCCCCCTGCTGCTCGACCGCATCGGTAACCCCGACGAAAGCGAGGAGAACCACAAAGGCCATTTCATGACCTTCCTGCGCCAGGTGTGGTACCGGGAGGCGGACTGCCTAGTGGCTACCAAGGGACGCATCGACGCGGTCATCCACGACGGGCCGAAGGCTAAGGACCCGGTGGGGGTGATGATCGAAGCCAAACGGGCCCGGAATTCCGCGGAAATGTGGCACCCGCGCCCCGGCGCCCAAACGAATAAAGCCCTGCTGGAGCTGGTGCTCTACTTCGTCCGCGAGCGGGAAAGCGGCAACGTCGGGATCAAAAGCCTGGTCATCACCGACGGCGACCAGACCTACCTCTTCGCCGACCGCGACTTCGAGCGGCTGTTCTGGGAAAAGAAACGCTTCCGCAAACGGCTGCTGGAGATCGACGCCGACCCCGGAAAGACCAACGCCCTCGCCTACGAGCACGTCGCCGCCCACCTGGCGGAACTGGACGACGAACTGCCCTGCACCGCCCTGAAACTGAGTGACTACCGGAAGTGGTGCGAAGACGGCCGCGAGGACACCGACGACAAGCTCACGCCGCTGTACAAGCTGCTCGGGCCCGTCCACCTGCTGCGCCGCCCCTTCGCTAACGACTCCAATAAGCTCGATAAACGCTTCTACCGCGAACTGCTGCACATCATCGGCCTGGAGGAGGTGAGCGTGGACGGGAAGGGCCAAGTGAAAAAGAGCGGCGGCAAAAAGATCATCCGCCGGCTGCCCCCGGGCGAACGCCACCCCGCCAGCCTGCTCGAGAACGTGATCGACATGGCCGGCACCGACAAGCGCTGGCGGCAGGTACCCGACTTCCCGACCTACGGGAGCGACCAGGCGGAACGCGAATTCGCCGTGTCGCTGGAACTGTGCATCACCTGGATCAACCGGATCCTGTTCCTGAAACTACTCGAGAGCCAGTTGGTGAGCTACCACCAGCCGTCCGGCGAGCCGGCCCCCGCCACGATGCGCTCCTACAAATTCCTGACGCCCAAGCTCATCCCCGACTTCGACGGCCTGCATACGCTCTTCTTCAAGGTGCTGGCGGTGAAGCCCGCCGAACGGCAGCCCATCGTGCGCCAGTTCGCCCACGTGCCCTACCTCAACAGCTCCCTCTTCGAGGCCACCGAACTGGAGGAGCGCCTGCTGTACGTGCATGCCCTCAAGGACCAGTTCGAACTCCCCTACCACGCCCAGACGGTGCTGCGCGCCAGGGGCCGGGACCACACCCTCCACTACCTGTTCGCCTTCCTCGACGCCTACGACTTCGGCGGGGGCGGCGGGGCCATCCAGGAGGAGAACAAGCCGCTCATCAACGCCAGCGTACTCGGCCTCATCTTCGAAAAGATCAACGGCTACCGCGACGGCAGCTTCTACACCCCCGGCTTCATCACCGAGTACATGTGCCGGGAGACGATCCGGCGGGCCACGGTACAGAAGTTCCGGGACGCCGACGGCCCCTTCGCCGACTTCGATTCCGACGACTTCGGGGACCTGGCCAGCTTCCTCGGCCGCAAATACAAAGCGGACGAAGTCGAGGCCGCCAACGCGGTGGTCAACAGCATCACCGTCTGCGACCCGGCCGTGGGCTCGGGCCACTTCCTCGTCTCCGCGCTGAACGAACTGATCGCCGTAAAGGCGGAGCTGGGCATTCTGGGCGGCGGGAGCGCGGGAGCCACGTTCAACCGGGACATTCAGGCCTCCGTGGAGAACGACGAACTCCTCCTCACCTACCGTAGCGACGGCCGCCCCTTCGAGTACCGCGTACGGGAAGACTCCCACGGTCGCCTACAGGTAGACGACACCGTACAACTGGTGCAACGGACCCTCTTCCAGGAAAAACGTACCCTAATCGAGAACTGCCTCTTCGGAGTGGACATCAACCCCAACTCGGTAAAGATCTGCCGGCTGCGGTTGTGGATCGAGCTGCTTAAGCATGCTTATTATGGAGTGAATGAGCGAAGGACTGAATTGGTGAATGGCCAGCCCATTCACTCATCCACTAATTCACCCATTCAGTCCCTGGAAACCCTCCCCAACATAGACATCAACATCAAGCAGGGCAACAGTCTGGTGAGCCGCTTCGCCCTCGACGACGACCTGAAGGGGGCCCTGGCGGAGAGCGACCGCTTCACGCTGGATAGCTACCGGGTGGCCGTGGCTACCTACCATCGCGCGACCGGCCCCGACGAAAAGCGGGAACTGCTGGAGCTGATCGACGCGATCAAGGGCAACTTCCAGTCGCACATCGGCCGCAACGACAAGCGGGTGGTGGCCCTCTCCAAAGCCCGCGGCAAGCTGCAGCAGCTGGAGGGCCTGCTGGAGGTCGGCGACCTCTTCGGCTCGGTGGACGAGAAGAAGGTGCGCAAAGAGATCAAACCCCTGAAGGCGAAAGTGGACAAACTACAGACCGAGATCGAGGGGGTCAAGAACAACGCCATCTACCGCGATGCCTTCGAGTGGCGCTTCGAGTTCCCGGCGGTGCTGGGGGCGGACGGGGAGTTTTTGGGCTTTGACGTGGTGGTGGTGAATCCGCCTTATATCCGACAGGAGGAATTAGGCGATCAGAAAGAGTATTTACAGAGCCGGTTCAAAGTGTACTCGGGGACTGCAGACCTGCTGGTGTACTTTATCGAACTGGGAATGAATAATCTGCGACCCGGAGGCCAGTTCAGTTTCATTATTTCGAATAAGTTCATGCGGGCCGGCTTCGGTAAGACGCTGCGGAAACACCTAGGTGACTACCGTATTGTCGAGCTAATCGACTTTGGAGATCTGCAGGTATTCGACGGGGCAACTACTTATCCGGTAATCATCAGTATGGAAAATCGCGCTCCGGAACGAACCTTCCGGGCGATGAACGTGCCGGAACTAGATCCATCGCGGTTTCGGGATCAACTACACGAGCACCAGTTCGACAGCTTACAGGCCGAACTGACCGAAGACGGTTGGAACCTGGCTGACGTTAAAACACAACGGTTACTGGAGAAGCTGCGGAATACCGGCGTGCCACTGGGTGAGTACGTAAACGGTGAGATATACTACGGCATTAAAACCGGGTATAACGAAGCCTTCGTTATAGATCTAGCCACCCGTGACCGACTAATTGCCGAAGACCCGAAGGGTGCGGAGGTGATCAAGCCCTTCCTGGCGGGTCGGGACGTGAAGCGGTACGTGCCGCCGGTGGCGGATAAGTATTTGATCCTTTTCGAGAAGGGTTGGACGTATGCACATGGTGATCCAAAGATTTCGGAACAAGATGGTTTTGCCTTACTCCAACAAGAATATCCAGCGGTAGCGGGGTGGTTATCCGAATACGAGGAAAGGGCCAAACAGCGGTACGATCAGGGAGACTTTTGGTGGGAATTGCGGGCTTGTGACTATTATGATAAATTCAAGAGTGAAAAAATAATTTACCAAATATTTCAAGTTAAGCCGGTTTTCACCTTTGACAGCTCAGAATTCTATTCAAACAATGCCACTTATATCGCCTCGAATGTGGACCATAAGCTGCTGGGAATTTTGAATTCAAAATTGGGTTGGTTCCAAATACAAATGTTCTGCACTTCTATTCAAAATGGATATCAACTAATATTTAAGTATTTTGAAAGACTGCAAATACCAATGTCAAATGCAGATAACCTTTCGAAAAAAGTTCAAGAAGTATTAACCCAAAAATCCCAAGACCCCCAAGCCGACACCACCGCCCTGGAGGCGGAGATCGACGTGTTGGTGTACCGGTTGTACGGCTTGACGTATGCGGAGGTGTTGGTGGTGGATCCGGGGTTTGGGATGAGTGAGGAAGAATACCTGGCGCCGGAGCAGGAGGTCGAAAACGAAGGACATGGCGAGTAAGCAAACCGGTAATCCCCAGCGCGCCCGGGAGATCGTGGGTGCGGTGTTTGATCGGCTACGCGCGTGCACTTCGGTGGCGGAGGTCGAGGATCTTTGTACGCACGAGGCGATCCGTGCTTTCCGGATGCCCCTGGAGAAGTATCCTAAGCTGGGATTTGACCTTACGCCCGACGAGGTAGTGTAGGCTTCCCCTAAGCTGCTACCACTGAATAGTTGAAATTCTGGTTTTGGAGTTCGCAGGTAAGCGTCCGGTAAAGTTGGTCCAAAGTAGGTTTAAGAAGTATGATGCGTTAGCCCTGCCCCACGCCCATTCTGGGACATACTCCTCAAGAAGTGGATTGGATAAAATAGTATAACACCCCACCTACAGTGTGAAAATTTAACGTAATTGAGCTAGAAATTTCTATTTGATATGTTTTGGGTAAAAGCAAAACTTAGCAACTTCGTTCGAGGGTCGCCATGGCTCGGGTAGACGGTAGAAGTGATTGATTAGGATAAGAATCTTGAATTTTTCGCAATATTTTGGTCCTATTTGGCCGATTTCTGGCGAAAAATTAATGCTAAAACTATAATTTACAAAGATATAAAAGCACTGAATTTAAAAACTGTAAAAGCTGATCAAATATAATTATTTTTTAAGTTCTACAATTTCTTTTTTGAGTATCAATATTTTCTTTTCGACTTCAAGAAAACCTTTCTTTTTGATCAAATCGTTTAATTCCTTATCTGCTAAATTTTTGAGCTTTTCTTTTCTATCATCTGATTTAACTTTGTTCTTTTTTTCAATTTCGGCGACTTTTTCTTTTTTGCTTTTGTGCCATTCACCAACTGTAGTATTCATTGCATTTAAAGATGTGCTAAAATCATCTACTGTTTCCTTAATTTTGCTTTCGTTAGTAAGTGCAAATTTTTCCAGGCCTCCGGTAGCCTTGCTAAAACTCACTTTGCTACTTGCTTTATTAAAAAATTTGCCGAAAGAAATCTGAAGTGGAATTGTGGCTCCAAATTGCGAAAAATAGATATATTCGTTTATAACGGTTTGCTCCTGAATATCTCCATTATTTAAAACTTTAATCTTGACATTGCTTAGTATAGGTTCTCTATAATACACCTCTGTCTTTGAAACACATATATTTTTTGATTTTTTCTTTTGCCGAATAATTTTGTTTGGCTTAATAAAAACTTCTATAGTTGGAATTTTGGTATTTAAATCACCAACATTTGGTTTAGGCAATTGTATTGACCGGCTACCATCTTTTTCGTTCATATCGCCAGTTTTAATCAAATATGTTTCAGTGAAAGTCTTTTCAATTACCTCTACATTTAATGGTTCTTCATGGGTAGGTGAGTCTACCAGAAAAGCTGTTGTTCCAAGTTTCGCTAAGGAAACCGCTACGTTGACCACGCCGACAATTACATCTTTAACTACTGGGGTGGTTTCAATATTTATAGCCTGTAATATACCAGCACCATTTTCATCAAATTCGGCTTCAAAGCTTAAGTTGTAACACCAAGACCGGTATCTACTATAATCGAAAATGTATTTGCACTGATAATCTGCATGGAGAAGGGGTTCCAAAAGTATGTCATCTTGAATGTAACAATCCCTATATTTCATTGTGGCCACCTCCTCCTTTTCATTAAAGGTTAATTCCTGTTTTACCACGTAGTTTACTGTTAGTTTTAGGACTCTTTCCGGAAGGTAATATTTTATAGTATTATTCATAACATTTTGAATTTATACCCTTATTTCATCTATATTAATTATCGGTGCGGATAAAAAGTCTGGCGCACGAAGTACTGACAGGGGCAATTTTTGGACCAACTTGTTTGAATCGAAACTTCTCTCTGATCCTACATGAGCTTAAGCAATAGTGTAATCACCATGATGCATACCGAACTGCTAGGCTGCCCATTCCGGGGGCGTAGTAGCCGTCCAACACCCCGTCGATTTACTCTCTTTTATGTTTAATTAGCTAAATGGCATAGCTCTTGCTCTATGTAAATAATGGAAGTAATTCAATTACGGAATAAATTAGTTTATCGTAGTATGGTAGAATCCCCTTTACTTTTCGAAAGACTTTGGACCGATTTGAACCTGCTTTGGTGAAAGTTAATAGTTGTGGGACATATGAAATAAAATATTAGACTACAGATTTTCTTTACTACGCATACCGATTCAATAAATCTTCAGTAACGAATACTTAGACTATCTGTTAGGTAGAGAAATGCAATATGAAAACGAAACGGCGGGATTTATTTTCGCTTAATCATCTCAATGCCAGTAAAGTAATTGATCTTGATTACTTACACTTTTATATGAAATGGGCCCTGGAAAGCCAGGGGATTATGGTGCATATTAGTCAGTCAATGTCCATGCTACCGAACGGCGCCAGCCTTTTCATTTTGACTAAACTAATTTGCGTATAGTGTATATGACCTAAGTTCGACCCACTAATCAACAGGGCCTGCCGGTAAGTCGTCTGTCAGACTACCTACTTCAATTGCCCAGTCACAGGTTGTAAGACATTGCCTTTCATGCTGTTCTTTAGCAGCCTCTGCTTCCTTAAAGGTGAGAAAGATATCGCGAAAGCCGTGGGTCTTACAAAAGACGTAATAGATACTCTCTTCATAATCCTCCTCCGATTCTATCTGGATATTTGATTTGACTGCATCTAACGCCGCGAAATTTGGATACCTTAACCCCTTTATAAAAAGGTTTGCAATTTCTATTGGAATTGAGAATATGCCTGCCGGTGTCCAACTCGTTTTGTGTTCTGACCCATTTTCCTGTTTATGGGCTTTAGCGGCCAAGGCTGCCTCACCATCCGTATCATATTGGCCGATATCTCCTTCTACAGAGCAGGATACTACATATTTTTTTGCCATTTCTTAAGTTAGTTAGTTAGTTAGTTAGAAAATCAATAGGAAAAGTAGCTGTCAAACCGACGGTCGACCCACCTCCAATACCATTTTGACCAATGCGGTCATTCATTAAGTTTCGGAATTGCAGGAAAATTTCCACATTTGCGATCGACTCTGGGCTTTTTTGGTTATGGAAGGGATATAGTAAACCCACGGTTAATGACACTTCCGGTTCGTATCCATCTCTTATCCATAGACTGGGATAGATGTGGTATGCTGCTCGAGTATCTGCAAACGCTGTAAAAAACCGATAGTAATTGATGTACAAAGTTAGCTCATCTAGCTCGTCGCGAAATTTTCCCTGTAGGACCTTTTGTTCGGTATAGTATACCCGCGATGAATCGCCTGGAATTGCCGATGTCTCCCGCAAGGTGGCACTTTTCAGCGATCCAGCATTATTTCCGCGTCCGTATTTAGCTCCCACAGACCAGTACTCATCGCGGATAGGGTCAGCTAGGTCTTGCGGAGAAGCATCTTCAACTGGTTCCTGGTTTATGGGATCATTATAACGATAGTGTGAAAATGCCAACTGCAATCGCCTTCCAGTATGTGTCACAAATTCTGATACCATCTCGACCGAATCCGTAACCGAAAGCAAAGTAAAACGGTCACGCTCTACACCGAGTCCGAGGGTAATCCAGTGTACATTTAAACCACTTACAGTTAGCTGAGAAACACCTTGGTTAATTGTATGGAGAGTCGATCGAATTCGCTCATTAGCTCGATCGACCTGGGCATCAAAGTAACCTGGTTTTTTCATGACATCAATGTTGGACTTCAAGATGGTGATTTTGCGCAGCGATTCCGCTTTTTGGTATTCCAAAATTTTAAAGTTAGTAGTATCTTTCTGGAATTGTGGCGAAACTGGATTAGCCACTCCCCCTCCAAGTACAGACAACTTCGAATTTATTTGAGACAGAGTGGTAGTTTCATTTTCCAAATCGAGGCGTGCCTGCAGTAGCGGTTGTTGAGAAGTATACTTTAAGACCTCTGCGCTGTATTTCGATAATTCCTGGGCTTTCTCCGTTTCAGATCTATACTCCAGCGCGGGGCTGAACCGTATGTCAGGTTGATTATTTAGATTAAGCAACCGATGCCCAGCAGCATTCATTGTCACCTTACTGTTTAACTTGCCGTTGTTAAAGAGGCCCGCCACCCCCTCGATCGCTCCGGCCGAAACCTTGGTAGTAATCAGAAAATTATTGGAGGGGATTAGGGTTGCTCCTAATTCAAACTGGCCATTGATCGTGGAGAATCCTGCAAAACTTCCAAGCACAGCATTAGAATTGCTGGTGATAAATTTAGAAAATTGCACGGTCAACATTTCTCTCAGGTCTGCCTCGGTCAAGGTCGTTCGAGTTTCCGGTCGTGGCAAGCTATAATCTTGTGCGGTAGCGTGCTGACAAACAAGCAAAAGGGTAAATATGGGGACAAGCTTCATGAGGTTGGGCATGGTCAAAAAGTTGAAGGAAAAAATTTAAAAGCCTACGAACGGCCTGAACAATACCTTTCTAATCTAGCGTTATTTATTTATCACTTTCTATTCCTAAAGCCAACCCCACAAATTCCATCGTTACTCTTACCACGGTCTTGTGGCGCAAATTCGTACGGTGGGTGCATATGTTGTTTTGTAGATTATAGAGTTGAGAGGCGATCTCGCGCTCGGCGAAACCCTCTTTTAAAGCATTTACCGAGAGCTTCAATGGGAATATCCAATCCAAGATTCTGAGGGACTAGGTCACATTCAATGCATTGCTGATAAAAGAAGAAAGGTCTAGAGGGAAGTAGTTAATGGTCGTTATTTGCCAAATTTGCAGTCAGCTAGTAAACTATCGTTGTACCTATCAACAGTTATTTTCATCTTCAATAACCAAATTGAGTTTTTAGCTGACCTCGTGATATTCTTCTCGATGCGCGATACCATGGCTAGCGATGACTATTTCTAATAAACTGCATATAAGAGTTGTATGGTATAGGCTGTATTTTTGTGTGAAGGACAAGTCGTTTTCTAATTTTTCATAATACCCTAAATTTTTGCCATCAGAAAGAAACCATCCTTGCTTTGATTTTATAACATTGTTTTCAGTATTGACTAGCTGCATTATTTCGGCAGAACAACTTGAGTCCAAAATTAAGAGTACTAAATAGAGTTCTCTGGCCAAATCCCAGTTTAGAGACAGGTTGCAAATTTTAATACAGCACCCTGTAATTTCAACTAACGACGCAACAATAGAATTGTCTAATTGAGATATAAATCTGTTTAATCCGAAATTGCTGGAATAAAATATAACATGCGTAAATTCATACATGTTGTGCCTTGATAGTCCGCTGACGGCAAACTTCCTTAAGAAGAGGCAGAGTAAACGATTCCAGTATGAGTAATCTTCATTATTAGATATGATTGAGATAATGTATTTTACTTCAATGGATGGGGGGAGCTTCAAGCTTATTTCGGGCAGTTCTTCTAGTATGCAAAAGTTCAATAGGGGCTCAAAATAAGCAACATTGCTAAATCGGATCTTGTTAAGGATTGATATGTGCTTTTCGGTTAATATTTCCCTCTGTTTGAGCTGTGAACAGTATAAAACATATTCACAACAAGCCTTAGTTTGTAATTCTACGTAGGCAGAATCACAAACTAAGATATTGTCCGAAATGAAGGAATCAATCCAGTTCATTTAAAGCTACCGCTTCATTATATTTCCACCTAATTCACTAGGCAGTTCATTAATGTCTCCTTCAAGAAGCTTATCAAGCTCCCATACCTTAATAAACCATGACCGATCTAATTCACCTACAAGCTGCCCTTCTTTTAATATAATTCCAGGCCTCGGGTTTTCGCTGTCGGCTAGTTGGCTGACTAGGTCATCAATAGTGCTAATCCCATTATGCTCAAGAATTTCTTTTATTTGTTGTGAAGTTATATGGTGCGACATAATTTCTATTTTAAAGATGATGAAGATAGTGTTGAATTATTCTGCGATTGTTGTTTTGATTTTTTAAAATTTTCACATGATAGCTGTGTATTTTGCTAACCTGCTGGTAGGCGGAGCACTATCAGTATTGACGGTTAAATGGAAAGTTGAAAACTTAAAATCCCTTCAACCTGTCATACATATTGAAAAATTAATTGGATTTCTGGCATGCAAACAGCTAGTTTTAGAAGCGTATCTGTTACAAAAGGTGGCTATTGTCAACCAGCGCTTCATCTCGTAATTTTCATTTATAAATATAGTCGATTGGGAAGGTCTGGGCTTATTTACAAAGCTAAGATTCCTATCAATATATATCAATCACTACTGCTAGGTATTCTCATTATTATTCAGCGTGGGTCAGAACTTCACACCAGTCCCACCCCCCGCCCAAACCCCACCAACTCCACCGGACTCTTCACCCCCGCCTTCCGCAGCAAATTCTTCCGGTGGGTACAAACCGTATGGTAGCTAATGAACAGCCGATCGGCGATCGCCTGGCTTTCGAGGCCCTGGGCGACGAGCTGGAGGATCTCGATCTCCCGGCGGGAGAAGGTGACGGTCGCGTGGCAGGTGAAGACCAGGGTCTTGCGGTTCGCGGGTGCGGGGAGGTGATCGCAGCGGATCTGTAGCTGGCATACCTGCGGCACCTTGAGGGCGGTGATGTCACTGACGAGGGTGAAGTCCCAGAGGGGGCGGCCACGGTCGTCTACGCCGGGGAAGGTCAGTTGGTGGCTGAGGTGGAGGTAGTGGTCCCGGGCGGTGCGCATGCGGCAGGTGAAGACGAAGCCGAGCTCAGTGCGTACTTCCGGGGCGTGGCGGAGCAGCTCGCGGTGGATCTCGGCGTAGATCTTACGTACGCATTCCCGGTCATCGGGGTGGACGTGCTCGAAGGCCGCCAGCGGACCACCAAACTGCCACGCCAACCGCTCGTAGCCCAGCAGGGAGAATATGCCCGGACTTACGTAGCGGAACCGACTAGTGGCGTAGTCCACCGAATAGCAGTACACGCTGGCGTGCGCCAGTAGCTGCTCGAAGACCGGGTCGGACGAAAACGGCGGCAGGGAGGGGTCGGCCCCACGCTTCGGCAGCGCGGAAGGAGACCGTTTGGGGGAAGTGAGCATGGGATACATAGGCGTGGGTATGGGTAGTCGGCTGCTCACGTTAATCCCCGTCCGGAAGACAAGTAACCGCGGTCTTACGGAAATAATATATACCTACTTCTATAATGCATAACTTACTTACCTAAAGCTAACTGGGACTTAAAGCGAAGCGGAATACGCTACCTAGCTAAAGGTATGCCGGACACCCTATGCCGCGCGCTGCTTAGGAACAATATATTTTCATTCGGCCCTCCCCCCCGTCGGACGAGCCGCGTGCCTCGGTCGGCCGACGAGTAGCACCGCCGGTTCCCGGTTACCTTTCCTCCCGCGCCCCGGCGCAAATACACTCCATTAAAGAGCCGTAATCCCCCTGCACGTCCTGCTCCAAGGGCGGATCACTGGGGAACGGAGCTGGAATTTTAGGTAGCCGTAGCTTCTCCGAGAGCTGGCGGTCAATTGATCACGGTCCGGAGAGCAACGGGGGGGACGGGCAGCCACCGTTCCCCTCGACTTGACTCATCACGCCCCGGTCAATCGACGTAGCGTTTGCGGTAGGCGCGCGGAGTACAATCGTTGATCTTCCGAAAGGCCGCATTGAACCGGCTGATGGACTGAAAGCCGCTGGCGTACGCAATGTCCGTGATGGGGTCGGATGTTGCGATCAATTGGCGACTGGCGTAGGCGATCCGTTCCTCGGCGATGTATTCGGTCAGCGTCAGGCGGAAGGCGCTTGAACAGGGCATTGGCGTAGTCGGGGTGCAGGCCTACGGCGTGCCCGATATCGGCTACCCGAATAGGTTGCCGGAAATTACGTCCGATATAAACCGCTAGCCGTTCGACCTGGCTGATCTCCGGAGCGGCCAGCGGGACGGCGGAAGAATGGGGCGCCGGAGCGCGGGAGCAAGCGAGTGCCAGCCGATGGAGACGTGCCCGCATCTCCAGTACCATCACCGCTGCCCGCTCGGGTACCCCGGCGTCGTCTACCCACCGGCTGATCAGCAATCGATCGGGGATGGAATTTTCGGCCGTCGCTTCCCAGATCACCTCTCCCTGCAAGACCCGCTCCACGAAGGCCGGTGGCAACCCCCACTCCAGGAACTGACTAAAGGGCAAGGTGCAGACGAGATAAGGCGCGGAAGAAGAAAAATCCACGATCTGGTGGGCGATGAGTCCCCAAAAAATGGTCAGTCGCCCGGACGGCACGGTGATCTTGCGATCCTGCAGCAGGTAGGTCAGTGCCCCCTCCGGGAGGTAATTGAGCTCGATTTCGTTGTGGCGGTCGGGTTTACCCATCAGGGTGGGGGTCCACCATTCGCAGGTCAGGCCGTAGGGACGGAATTGTCCGCGCTGTTCGTCAAAGGCATTCAAATCTCGGAATCCGGTAGGTTTGTCGGTAAATGTAGCTAGTATTGATCCCCTGACCTACCGAGCTTTGCCGCTTAGCCACCGATCATGATGAAATCGTTCCCTTTATCAGTTTGCTGCTTGCTCAGTTTCCTGGCGGACCCTGCGACAGCCCTCCAGGCCCAGACAACCGCCCCCCACCGCCTACTCGTGCTCACCGACATCGAGGCTGACCCGGATGACACCCAGTCGCTAATTCGACTACTGCTGTACGCCAACGAAATCGAGATCGAGGGGATCGTAGCCACCACCTCCACCTGGATGCGGGAAGCCATTCACCCGGAATCCGTCGAGCGGATCATCACCACCTACGGGGAGGTTCGCCCCAACCTGATTCTCCACGACCCGGCCTACCCTACCGCCGAATCCTTACTTACCAAAGTTTACGACGGGCTGCCCGTCTACGGCATGACCGGTGTGGGAGAAGGCAAGGACTCGGAGGGGTCCGCCCGCATCATCGATCTGCTGGAAGCAGACGACGACCGTCCGCTCTGGGTATCGGTCTGGGGCGGGATAAACACCCTGGCCCAGGCGCTGTACACCATCCGGGAAACCAAAACGAAGGAAGAAGCGGACCGGCTCATCGGCAAACTCCGCGTCTACACCATCTCCGACCAGGACGATAGCGGCCCGTGGATCCGGGAGAATTTTCCCGGCGTATTCTATGTCTTCAGCTACGGCGACTATGGCCGCTCCACCTGGATCGCCATCAATGGCCGGTTCCCGGGGATCGATAACACGACCATCAGTAACGCCTGGCTCAACGACCACATTCAACAGGACCACGGCCCCTTAGGCGCCGCTTATCCCGACGTAGCCTGGGGAATGGAAGGCGACACCCCCGCCTGGCTGTGGCTGGTCGCCAACGGCCTGCATGCCCCGGAGCATCCCGATTGGGGCGGCTGGGGCGGCCGCTACGAAAAGTATACGCCGGATTTCGACCCGGACGGTGCGGGGGCGCCCGGCATTCCCTTTACCGCGGAAACCCGCCCCGTCTGGACGGATGCTTCGGACACCTACACCCCCTTTCTACCCAGCGCCTACGGCCGGGCCGTGGAACGGGCCGATACGAGCTTTACCGGCAACAAAGTGACCCTATGGAGGTGGCGGGACGACTTCCAGCGCGATTTTGCCGCCCGGATGGACTGGACGGTCCAGTCCGTAGAAGCAGCCAACCACGCTCCGGTACCGGTACTGGACAACCCGAGGGAGATCACCGTGAGCTCCGGCCAGGGCTTTCGCCTGGATGCCGCGCGATCCACCGACCCGGACGGTGACCACCTCAGCTTTTTATGGTACCACTATCCGGAGCCGGGCTCCCTGCAGGAGGAGATACGTTTTGCCCCGGAAAATGCCGCTTCCGTGTGGGTTACGGCACCAGAGGTGGAACGGGAGGAGACGGCCCACTTCATTCTGGAAGTTACCGACCACGGAACCCCCGCCCTCACCGCGTACGAACGGGTAATCGTACGCATTCTGCGAGAATGAGCCGAACCGGATGAGGCGAAGGCAAGGGTCGGCCTTTCCGTCCATTCTCTGCGCCGGTTTCACCATTGGCTATTCCTGAATTCACCCCGCGTACGAATCGCCGGGTCGCAGCCATTCCGTTCTGGTCAAATGCCGCGATCATGCCAAACCACCTCCCTATTTCTGCCTTCCTGCTCCGACTATTAGTGAGCCTCTGGCTGGTCTACGGCGCTGCGCTGCCGGGGCAAGGCTCTGGCAAGCCCGTCACCTGGCGCGATGCCCAACACCAGGAAGCCGACTGGTACGGCAGCACCGAAGCCCGGCGCGTAGCGGACAACCTCCTCGTATACCAGCACGCCACCGGCGGCTGGCCAAAAAATATGGATATGGCCGCGCCACTCACGGAGGCGGATATCCGAACCATCGAGCAAGGAAAGGCCGATCCGAAGCAAGAGCTGGGCCGCCCGACCATCGACAATAAGGCCACCTACCCCCAACTGCGCTACCTCGCCAGGGTGTACGCCCACACCGGTGACGACCGCTATAAAAGCAGCTTCCTCCGCGGCGTGGATTACCTGCTCGAAGCCCAGTACCCTAACGGCGGGTGGCCCCAGTTCTACCCCATCCGGGCGGGCTACTACGCCAACATCACCTACAACGACGGCGCCATGATCGGGGTGCTGGAGTTCCTGCGGGAGGTGACGAAGGGGAGCTATCCTTTTCTCGACGCTGCCCGCGTTACCGCGGCCCAGGAAGCCATCGACAAAGGCACCGACGTCATCCTGAAAACGCAGATCGAAGCGGACGGCCGGCTCACCGCCTGGTGCGCCCAGCACGACCCTGAAACCCTGGAACCGGCCAGGGCGCGCGCCTACGAGCTGGTGTCGCTAAGCGGATCGGAAAGCGTGGGCATCGTGGAATTCCTGATGGGGATCGAGGAGCCGGATTCGGCCGTCATCCGGTCGGTGCGGGCCGCGGTAGACTGGTTCGAACGGGTGCAGCTCCCGGGCTTGCGGCTGATCCGCCAGCCGGACGATAGCCTGCCCAAGGGCTACGACCTGATCGTGGGCTTCGACCCCGAGCACGGCGAGCCCCTGTGGGCGCGGTTCTACGAGATCGGCACGAACTACCCGATGTTCGTCGGCCGGGACGGGGTGGTGCGCTACGCCCTCTCCGAGATCGAATACGAGCGGCGGGTGGGCTACAGCTGGATCAGTGACTGGGCGCGGCGCTTGCTGGAACGGGATTATCCGGAATGGGAGGAGCGGATCGGTGCCGGGCGGGGCGGGCATTAGGTTCGTCCGCCGAGCGGAGCTTGCGTAGCTCGTCTGCCGAACCGGCTCGAAGGAAGGCTCGGGTCACAGACCGCTCGACCCTGGAATATCCCCGACCGCTCACCACATTCCAAGGTTGAGACCCTCCGGGTCGAAAGGCTACACGGGAAGTCTCGGGTCGGAAACCACTCGACCCTGGAAAATCACCGACCGCTCGCCAAAATCCAGGGTGGAGGCCCTCCTGGGTCGAAAAGCAACGCGGGAAGTCTCGGGTCACAGACCGCTCGACCCTGGAGGGCTGCTGACGGCTCGCCACGGTCCAAGGTTGAGACCCTCCGGGTCGAAAGGCTACACGCGGAGTACTCGGGTTAGAAACCGCTCAACCTCGGCTTTCTACCGCTTCAAACACTTCCACCTCACGGCACCGCTATTTGGCTGAGCAACCTCGCATCCCGCGACGAACGCCCCACCTCCAGCCGGTAGCTACCCGGCTCCACGATCCACTTACCGGCATCCTCGTCCCAGTAAGCCAGATCGCTCACCGGGAAGGTACCGCTGATTACAGCCGAAGCCCCCGGTTCGAGCGCTGCCGTCTTCACGAAGCTCCGCAGCTCCCGGACCGGCCGTTCCACCGCACTTTCCGGGAGGGAGCTATACACCTGCACCACCTCCCGGCCGGCGCGGTCGCCGGTATTGGTCACCGTCAGGGAAAACCGGAGGGTATCGCCGGAGATCTCGGTTGTCAGGTTTTCGTAGGCGAAGTCCGTATAGCTCAGTCCGAAGCCGAAGGGGTATGCCACCTCCAGGTCGGCCGCGTCGAAGTGGCGGTAGCCGACGTGAATGCCCTCGGCGTAATCGGTGTAGTCGATGTTGCGGACCTGCTCATCGGCCGGCTTCAGCTCCCGGTTGAAGAGGAAGTCCGTCGGGTCCATACTACCGCCGCCGGCCGGGAAGTTCGCGTGGGAGGCGTGGTCGGCGAGGTTCACCGGGAAAGTCATGGGCAGCTTACCGCTCGGATTCACGATTCCGGTGAGGATGTCCGCCACCGCGTTGCCGCCCTCCTGTCCGCCCTGCCACGCCAGCAGGATGGCGTCGGGATCGTCCTTCCAGGAAGCCGTTTCGATGACGCCACCCACGTTCATCACCACGATGACCGGCTTGTTCCGGGCGTGGAAGATCCGGCAGGCATTCGCGATCAGCTCCCGCTCCCAGTCGCGGAGCAGGAAGTCGTCGGCTTCCTGGCGGTCGCCGCCCTCGCCACTGTTGCGTTGGATGGTGAGGATGGCGGCGTCCGACGTGAGGGCGAACAGCTCCAGCGTTGAATCCGCGTACACCACCCGTGGCGGGTCGTAGGGCACGAACATCGCCAGCATCCCCTCCGGCTTGACGAAGGCGTTGGGGTGGGCCGCAACGTGGTCGGCGTAACGGCGTTTGGCACTCGCATTGACGGTGAAACCGGCCCGCTCGAGCCCCTGCTCCAGGGAAACGGAGTAGGCCTCGTTGACGTCGCCCGACCCGGTGCCCCCGGAAAGGAAGTCGTAGGAGCCGTTGCCCAGCAGCGCCACGTTGAGCGAAGACCGGAGCGGCAGGGCGCCTTCGTTCTTCAACAGCACCATTCCTTCGGCGGCCGCCCGCCGCGAAATTTCGGCGTGCTGCTCCAGGGCGGGCGCGTTATTCCCGACGTAGCCCTGCAGCTTCTGCGAGCGGAAAATCAGCCGCAGAATCCGGGCCGCCGAGGAATCGATCGCCGCCGCCGGCAGTCCACCGCTTTCGGCCGCAGCGTTAAGGGCATTCCACTGGCTTTTCGTACCGGGCTCCAGCAGGTCGTTGCCGGCGTTCAACTGGGCAACGGCGTCGCTGCCACCGAACCAGTCGGATACGACGACGCCCGCGAACCCCCACTCGTCGCGGAGTACCCCGTTCAGCAATTCCGGACTTTCGGAGACGTAGGTTCCGTTCACCCGATTGTAGGCGCTCATGATGGTCCAGGGCTGGGCCTCCTTTACGATGATCTCGAAGGGTTTGAGGTAGATCTCCCGCAGCGCCCGCTCCGACACCCGGGAGTCGTTCACGAAGCGCTCCGTTTCCTGGTTATTGGCCACGTAGTGCTTCACGCTGCTGCCCACCCCGCGGGATTCGATGCCGTTCACCATGGCGGCGCCGATCTTACCGGTCAGCAGGGGGTCTTCGGAGTAGTATTCGAAGTTGCGGCCGCAGAGGGGATGCCGATGGATGTTTACGCCCGGCCCTAATATCACGTCGACGCCGTACTCCCGCGCTTCGGCGCCCATGGCCTCCCCTACCCGCCCCACCAGCTCCGTATTCCAGGTGGAGGCGAGCAACGTGCCAATGGGAAATGCCGTGGCGTAGTACGTGGCGTCATCCTTCTCGCGGGTGGGCTCGATGCGCAGTCCGGCGGGCCCGTCCGCGAGGTAGAGCGCCGGCAGGCCAAGCCGCGGGGTAGCCACGATGGTCCCCGCCGCACCGGGAATGTTTACGTCTCCAACGCCTATTGCCGAAGCCAGTCCGGAGCCCTTGAGCAAGTGGATCTTCTCATCGGTAGTCATGCGGTCCAGCGCGTCCTGCACCCGCCGGCCGATCGGTAGCCGGCCGTCCTCGTAGGGATCCAGCTGGCCGTTGCGGTTCCGGTCAATAAAGCGGTACCCGTCGATGGTAAGTTCCGGCAGATCGGTGGCTTCCGGGTGCCCCCGCTCGAAGCCGACGTAGGTGGAGTGGGCGTACCAGGCGACACCGCCGGCCGCCAACAATACGACGACCAGCAAGGCCAGCAGGACTTTGAAAAACGTAGGCATACGCAGTGGGAAAGTGAACTGCGGAAGGTAAGGATTCCCGTAGCGGAATGCAGAATTTGGGCGCCGGAGCGCGGGAGTCAACGCCAATCGGACACGAGAATCCGCTGCCGAACTTCCTGCACCGCGAAGCGCGCGGGGTGGCCGAACCCGAAGACTTCGCCCTACCTAATCCTTCCAAACTGCGACGAATGCACCGTTTGCCTCCCCACTAGGAGCACGACGCCCCCGGTGGATTTATGCAAAATTCGCGGTAACTTCAAAACCCCGATCATTCGTGAATACCCGGCAATACCCACACAAAATTTTACGGTATTGCCGGATCAAAAATTTGTATTTGTGAAATTATAAGTGTTATTTTCACACATCATACTTCCCCTTTTAGTCCTCACTCATGCAAAAAACTAAATCAACGCGCGCCCTCCCGGGCGCTTCCGTCTCCTGCTTTTCCCTCCCTCACCTGCTATCGTTCGGGTTTTTCCTCCTGCTCTCGGTTACGGGCCGCGCGCAGACCGTCGAGGTGAGCGGCACGGTCACCGACGGTAACGGGGAAGCCCTCGTTGGCGTCAGTGTCTTCGAAAAGGACAACGCCTCGGCTAGCGGCACGGTCACCGACCTGGACGGCAGCTACAGCCTTTCCGTACCGCCCGATGCGGTGCTGATCTTCAGTTACGTCGGCTTCGGCACCGAGGAAATCCCGGTCCAGAACCGCACGACCATCGACGTGACGCTCGGCAACACCTCCACCAACCTGAACGAGGTGGTGGTGATCGGCTACGGCACCACGGAGCGGCAGCAGGTGACCAGCTCGGTGGCGAGCATCGACGAAGCCCAGTTCAACAAGGGCAACGTCAACAACCCCCTGCAATTCCTGCAGGGTAAGGTCGCGGGCCTGTCCATCAACCGTTCGGGCAGCGACCCCAACGGGGGATTCGCCGTCCGCCTGCGCGGATTGTCCACCTTCGGTGCCAATGCCTCCCCGCTCATCATCATCGACGGCGTGCAGGGCGGCAACCTGGAACTGGTGGACCCCAACGACATTGCCTCGATCGACGTACTGAAGGACGGATCGGCCGCGGCCATCTACGGCTCCCGCGGCTCTTCCGGGGTGATCATCGTCACCACCAAAAAAGGCCGGGAGGGAACGCGCGGGGTAACCTTCGACGCCTACGGAACGATCGACGAAATTGCCCGCAGCGTACCGATCGCCAGTGCCGAGCGCTTCGTGGAAGAGGGCGGCACGGACCTTGGCTACGACACCGATTGGCTGGACCTGGTGACCCGTACCGGCGTTTCCCAGACCTACAACCTGGCCCTCAACGGCAGCTCCGCGGAATCCAGCTACCGGCTGTCGGTCAACTACCGCGACCAGGAGGGCATCGCCCGCAACAGCGGCTTTAACCAGTTCAACACCCGACTGAACCTAAATCACTCGGTACTGGACAGTCGACTGAACTTCACCGGCAACGTCTCGGTGAACATCCGCAACGCTTCCTTCGTGCCCTACGAGGCGTTGGGATTCGCCCTCATCTCCAACCCGACCGCCCCGGTGTACGTGGACAACGACCCTGAGCTCGGCTACCTGGAGCCAAATACCACGGAGTTCCACAACCCCGTTGCCATCATGGAAGAGAACACCCGCGAAGGCAAGTACAAGACCATGCTCGGCAGCATCCGGGCTGATTACGAGCTGCTGGAGGGATTGACGGCGTCCGCCTTCTACTCCCTGCAGTACCGGAGTGAGATCTACGGCGCCTACGCCACCTCGGCCCAGCGCTTTGGCGGCTTCGACGGGCTACAGGGCCGGGCGGACCGCAACTCCCTCGACGAGCAGAATTCCCTCTTCGAACTTACGGGCTCCTACAAAAAGCGCGTCGGCCGCGTGGACCTCAACATCGTCGGCGGGTACACCTACCAGGAGCTGATCACCGAGAACTTTAACGTGTTCAATACCGGCTTCATCACCGATGAACTGGGCTACAACAACCTCGATTTCGGGCTCGGTATTAACTCCGAGGACGTGACCCGGCGCGGCTTCGACAGCGGCAAGGGCCAGTCGCTACTGGCTTCCTTTTTCGGCCGCGCCCTCGTGAGCTTCGAGGACACCTACAGTTTTACGGCGGCCTACCGTCGGGAGGGATCCTCCCGCTTCGGCGCCAACAACCGCTGGGGTAATTTCTATTCACTTAGCGCCGGCGTCGACCTCGCCAAGGCCCTCAACATACCGATGGATCGCCTCAAACTGCGGGCCGGCTACGGCGTGACCGGCAACCTGCCCACTCCGTTCTACGCCTACCGCGTACTGCTGAGCAACGCCGGCACCATTCCCTTCAATGACGGCAACGCCGAGCGCAACATTCGCCTGTTCAACTACGCCAGCAACCCGAACCCGGACCTAAAATGGGAACAGAAAGCGGAGACCAACATCGGCATCGACTTCGCCCTTTTCGATTACCGCCTGACGGGCTCCATCGACGCCTACACCCGCAACTCCACCGACCTGCTGTTCAACCAGCCCGTGAGCCAGCCGCCCAACTTCTTCGGTTCCACCCTGCTTAACCTCGGCGAACTGGAAAGTAAGGGCCTGGAACTGGTGGTAGACTACAACGTCATCAACCAGGAGGCGCTGGCCTACACCACCGGCATCACGTTTTCGACCAACAAGACGACCATCATCTCCCTGAACGAAGACAGCCAGGTGTTCTTCGGCGGCAACCCCGGCCCCCCGGGCTTGAACGGCACCAACGTCATCCGGGCCGCGGTCGGCGAGGAACTGGGCCAGATTCAGGCACCCCGCTTCCTGGGCCTGGACGCGGACGGTAACCGCCAGTACGAGGAGCTGACGGACCTGGACGGCAACGGAGCGATCGAACGCTTCAACGACTGGCCGATCGTGGGCAACGCCCTGCCCGATTTCGAGCTGGCCTGGAACAACTCCCTGACCTTCGGCAACTTCGACTTCAGTGCCACCTTCCGGGGTGCTTTCGGTCACAGTATCGCCAACATCAGCCGTGCCTACTACGAGGTGCCCGACAACGTCAACAACTACAACCTGGTAATCACCGACTTCTACCTGCCGGACATGGTCGGCAACGAAGAATGGTCCGACTACTACGTGGAGAAAGCCGACTACGTCAAACTCGATAACGCGGCGCTCGGCTACAACTTCGACCTGGGGAATTCCAGCTTCCGGCAACTGCGGGTGTACGTAGCCACCCAAAACCCCATCGTGATCTCCAGCTACACCGGCGTCGACCCGGAACCGCGTATCGGAGATGCCCTTTACCCCGGCGTGGAGTACCGAAACAACTACTTCCGGTCCCGCTCCTACACCATCGGCGTCAAAGTCGGCCTTTAATCAACGAAGCGAAACGTTAAGATGAAACTATATAAATTTTTCCCCGCCCTGCTACCGGTCCTGCTCGTATCCTGTACGGACCTCGAACCGGAGATCTACAGCGACCTGACGCCGGAAACGCAGTTCACTTCGGACGACGCCGTCCTGGGCGCGCTGTTGCAGAACTATACCAACCTCAACCTGTACGTGAACGATGCCATCTGGCCATCCCAGGAGCTATCGACCGAGACCAGTGCCGCCCCGGCCAAATTCGGCCCCTGGGACGACGGCGGCGTCTGGGCCCGGCTGCACCGCCACGAATGGGAATCCACCTTCTTCGTTTTCAACAACTCCTGGAACCTCGGATTCAGCGGCATCGCCGCCTGTAACCGGACGATCGACGAGTTGTCCGAATTAGGGGGCTCGGAGGAAGCCATCATCGAGATGCGGTCGCTGCGGGCGCTCTACTACTGGTTGATGATCGACCTCTTTGGCGATGTCCCCCTGGAGACCTCCTTCCTGCAAGGAACGCCCAATCCCGAACGCGCGCCCCGCGCCGAAGTCTACCAGTTCATCGTCAGCGAGCTCAACGACGTTCTCGACTCCGGCATGCTGTCGGACGCTTCCGGCGGTGCCTACTACGGCCGCATGACCCGCTGGGGTGCCCTGGCGCTCCTCACCAAGGTCTACCTCAACGCGGAAACCTATACCGGCACCCCCCAGTGGGAAATGGCCGCCGCCACCGCCTCCCGCATTATCGACGACGGCCCCTACGTACTGGAGGAGAACTACTTCGACAATTTCGAACCGGAAAACCGTACCTCCCGCGAGAATATCTTCGTAATTCCGTACGAAAAGTCGGGCGGCAACACCGGCTTTAACATGCACATGCGGACGCTCCACCCCCTGAACCGCGAAACCTACAACTTCACTACGGGACCCTGGAACGGCTTCGTCGCCCTGGAAGAGTTTTACAACACCTTCGACGAGACTGACAGCCGCAAGGAGATGTTTATCGTAGGACAGCAGTACGACGCCGCCGGCAACCCGCTACTGGACCCCAACGGCGAGACCGAAGTGGACTCCGACGGCAACCCCGAACCCGACGGAGCCCCCCTCATCTTCACGCCGGAGATCAACGAGCTAACCCCCCGGGCCTTCAGCCAGTCGGGAGCCCGTATCGGCAAGTTTGCCTTTGACTTCGGCCTGGCCCTCGCCCAGCAGAACGACTTCCCGATCTTCCGCTACGCCGATATCCTGCTCATGCGCGCCGAGGCCCTGTGGCGGATGGACAACGGCGACGCCGAAGCCGTAGAGCTGGTGCGGCAGGTGCGGGAGCGCGCCGGCCTGGAGGCCATCGACCCGCTGACCGAAGACGAGCTCTACGACGAGATTCAGCGGGAGCTTGCTTTCGAAGCCCACAGCCGGCCGACCATGATCCGCTTCGATCGCTTTACCGGCAACTGGTGGGAGAAGAATGCTTCCAGTGAAGAAAAGCTGCTATTCCCCATCCCCCAGGGTCAACTGAACGCAAACCCGAATTTGACGCAAAACCCCGGCTATTGATTCATCGCGGCACCGTATATGCTTCCCGGAGTATAGCCGCTATGCTGCTGGGCTTACTGTTCACCGCCTGTGCAGACCCACCCCCTTCCGTCGATCTTTGCCCCGGCACTACCGATACGCGGTTCACGCTATTGCCGCCGGAGCGAACGAATATCGATTTTCGGAACGACCTGGAGCACACCGAGGCCTTTAATACCTACACCTACCGCAATTTCTACAATGGTGCTGGTGTAGGTATTGGTGACCTCAACAACGACGGGCTCGTCGATCTCTTCTTCTGTGGCAATATGGTCGATAATCGGGTGTACCTGAACCGGGGTGATTTTCACTTCGAGGATATCACGGAACGGGCCGGCCTCGGCAGCCCCGGCGTCTGGTCGACCGGCGTGAGCCTGGCCGACGTCAACGGCGACGGTTGGATCGATATCTACGTCTGCAAATCCGGCCGGCCCGAGGGCGACAACCGCCACAACGAGCTCTTTATCAACCAGGGCGTAAACGACCCGGCCACCGGACTGCCCACCTTCGTGGAAGCCGCCGCGGAATGGAAGGTGGACGACCTCGGCCTGTCCACCCACGGCGCCTTTTTCGACTACGACAAGGACGGCGATCTGGACCTCTACCTCCTGAATAACTCCTTGCGGTCGGTGGGGGCCTACGACCTCCGCCCCGACCAACGCGAGCTACGGGATCCTCACGGCGGCAACAAACTGTACCGTAACGACGGTCCACCGGGCCCCGACGGTGGCGGCTTCACCGACGTGAGCGAGGCGGCGGGCATCTACGGCAGCGCCATCGGCTTCGGACTGGGCGTCACCATCGGTGACGTGAACCGGGACGGATGGCCGGACATCTTCGTGTCCAACGACTTCTTCGAGCGGGACTACCTCTACCTCAACGATCGCGACGGCACCTTCACCGAAAGCCTGGAAGCGACGATCGGCGAGATCAGCCTCGGCTCCATGGGTGCGGACATGGCCGACCTGAACGGTGACGGCTTCCCGGAAATCTTCGTCACCGAGATGCTCCCCCGCGACGAAGGGCGCCTCAAAACGAAGACCCTCTTCGAAAGCTGGAACAAATACCAATCCAACGAACGGACGGGCTACCACCGGCAGTTTCCCCGGAACGTCCTGCAATGGAACCGGGGCTACGCCACCCCCGATAGCCAGTCTGTCACCTTCGGCGAGATCGGCCGCTACGCCGGCACCAGCGCGACCGACTGGAGCTGGGGTGCCCTGATCGCGGACCTGGACAACGACGGGGCAAAGGACATCTACGTCGCCAACGGCATCTATAAGGATCTGATCGACCTGGATTACCTCAACTTCTACGCCGACCCGGCTACCGCCAAACGCATTCTGGAGCAGAAGGGCGCCTACCTCGAAGCGTTGATCGATAGCATGCCGAGTACGCCCCTGGCGAACGTCGCCTTCAAAAACATGGGCGACCTGCGCTTCGTGGACGCCGCTCCGGCCTGGGGGCTCGACTGCCCCGGCTTCTCCAACGGCTCCGCCTACGGCGATCTGGATAACGACGGCGATCTGGACCTCGTGGTCAACAACGTCAACATGCCCCCCTTCCTCTACCGAAACCGGACGGACGAACTGGACCCGGCAAGCCACTACCTTACGATCGACGCAAGGGGGCCCATGCTTTCTCCTGCGCTCGGCGCCCAAATAAGTCTCTACGCCGGCAACCAACAGTGGTACCAGGAGATCGCGCCGATGCGCGGGTATCAGTCGTGCGTGGACGCCCGTGCCCATTTCGGCCTGGGAGCGATTGAAAGGCTCGATTCGGTGGTGATCCGCTGGCCCGACCTGACGGTCCGCACCCTCACCGACGTAGCCGCGAACCAGCTACTGACGGTAACCTACGATTCGACGGATCGCCACCCCAACCCGCCGGATCCTTCGTCTGCTCCAGAACCGCTGTTTGCCCGCCAGAACGGAAACGCCGGGATCGACTTCGCGCACCGGGGAACGGAGTTCGTGGATTTCGACCGCGACCCGATGCTTTTCCATATGGTACGCACCGGCACGCCGCGGAGTTGCAGCGGCGACGTGAACGGGGACGGCCGGGACGACCTCTTCCTTTGCGGAGGGGAAGGGCAGGCCGACCGGCTCTATCTCCAGCGGCCCGACGGCACCTTTGCACCGTCCGAACAGCCGGCTTTCACCCGCGACGCGGCGGCGGAAAGCAGCGACGCGGTATTCTTTGACGCCGACGGCGACGGCGATCCGGACCTGTACGTCTCCAGCGGCGGCAACCAGTTCCCTTCCACGTCGACCCTGCTCCTCGACCGGCTTTACCGCAACGACGGAGACGGAAATTTTCACCGCGACCCCCAGGAACTACCCAGCTGGCGCTACGAAAACAGCGCCTGCGTCCGGGCGGCCGACGTGGACGGCGACGGCGACACCGACCTCTTCGTAGGCGTACGGGCCATGGCCTTCCAGTACGGGGAGCCGCCCGCCGGTTACCTGCTGTTTAACGACGGCGCGGGAAACTTCGAGGACGAAAGCCGCGACCGCGCGCCCGACCTCGTCGATCTCGGCATGGTGACCGTCGCCGAATGGCTGGATTACGACGGGGACGGCGATCCGGACCTGCTCGTCGCCGGCGACTGGATGCCCCTGCGGCTATTCGCCAACGACGGGGGTACGCTGACCGAAGTGTCGGCAGCCGCCGGGCTCGGGGAGACGAACGGTTTCTGGAATGCGCTGGCGGTGACCGACGTGGACCAGGACGGCGATCCGGATCTCATCGCCGGAAACTGGGGGCTGAACACCCGCATTCGCGCTACCCCCGATGCCCCGGCCCGGCTGTACACCGGCGACTTTGACGGCAACGGCAAGATCGAGCACCTCCTGACTACTTACCACGACGGGGGGGCTTATCCGCTCGTTATGCGGACCGACCTGGTGAGCCAACTGCCCCAACTGCGCAAGAAGTACCTCTATTTCCGCAACTATCGCCGCCAGGGCGTCGAGGACATACTCCCGTCGGAGCAGCTGGAAACCGCTACCAAGTTGCGGGCCGTGACCACCGAGTCGGTGTGTTACCTGAACGACAATGGCGTTTTTCGGCCCCTGGCTCTGCCGAAGGAGGCGCAGCTGGCTCCGATCTTCGCCGCGCTGGCGGAGGATTTCGACGGCGACGGTACCATCGACCTGCTCCTCGGTGGGAATTTTCACTGGGCCAAACCCGAGGTCGGCATCTACGACGCGGGCCGTGGCCTGTTCCTGCACGGAAACGGCGACGGGTCGTTCATGCCGGTATCGGCGCTCCGTTCCGGTATCCATCTGGACGGCGAGGTGCGGGATTTCCAACCGGTCAAGGTCGGAAGCCGTCGCTTGATCGTCACTACCCGCTACGCCGATGCGCCCGTCGTACTAAAAAAAGCGCCGTGATCAAGTATTTGCTTTCCCTCTGTATAGCGTGCCTGGCCGGTAGCTGCTTTACCGGCTGCCGGGATAGCCCGGCCCGGCAATTCCAGGACTGGCAGGCCAGCGAATTAGCCTCGGGCGTTCGCTACGACAGCCTGCCCGGAGACCTGTACTTCGGCATGTCGTTCGAGGAATTCCGCATCCACTGCATGGCGTTACACCTGGCGGGAAAGACCAGCGAGGGCGGGCTGAAGAGCGGATCCTGGTTGCTGGCCGCCCTGCCGGACGGCTTGGCGCATCCCGCCTACATCAATTACTTTCCCACCTTCGAGGGCAACGTAATCACCAAGCTGGAGGCCGCCATATACTACGCCGATACGGTTGCCTTTTCCGAAGCCCGCCCCTTCCACCAGGATAGCCTGCTGCAGGACGTACTGGGGCTGATGGACGAGCAATACGGCCCCGGCTTTTTGCGGATCGAGAGTCCCGTACCCGGCCGGGGCGAGGTGTACGCCAAAGTGACCGGTAACCGCCGGCTGACCGTATGGAAGGACCTGGACCCCTACCTGGTAAATCTCTGGTTCGTCAATCTGGCTCCGCAAACCGCCGGCCATGAACTATAGTGCCCTCGCCACGATCGTAGCCGCCCTGCTCCTGGCGGCCGGTGCCTGCACCCCCGATCCCCCGCGGCGGGAAGCGGACGCCTCCCGGCTGTTCAGCCTGCTGCCGGCGGAGGCTACCGGCTTTGACTTTTACAACCGCGTAGAGAACACCAAGGCTTTCAATATCTACACCTACCGTAACTTTTATAACGGCGGGGGGGTAGCCATCGGGGACATCGACGGCGACGGGCTACCGGACATCTACTGCACCGCCAATATGGGTCCGAACCGGCTCTACCGCAACCTGGGCAATCTCCGTTTCGAGGAAATAGCGGAGTCGGTCGGCGTGACCGGCACTCAGGCCTGGTCTACCGGCACGAGCATGGTGGACATCAACGGAGACGGGTGGCTCGACATCTACGTCTGCAACTCCGGCGACGTAGACGGTGATGACCGCAGCAACGAACTGTTCGTCAACAACGGCGACGGCACCTTCACGGAGCGGGCCGGGGCTTACGGCCTGGCCGATCGCGGCTATTCCACCCAGGCGGCCTTCTTCGATTACGACCGCGACGGCGACCTGGATGCCTACCTGCTCAACAATTCCTTTCGCGCCATCGGTTCCTTCGACCTGCGGCGCAACGACCGCTACGTACGCGATTCCGTCGGCGGCCATAAGCTGTACCGCAACGATGGGGGCACCTTTCGCGACGTGAGTGAGGAGGCCGGGATCTACGGCAGCACCATCGCCTTCGGGCTGGGCGTGCGGGTGACCGACTTCGACCGCGACGGATGGCCGGACATCTACGTCTGCAACGACTTTTTCGAGCGGGATTACCTGTACATGAACCGGGGCGACGGCACCTTCGCGGAAACCCTCGTCGACAAAGCCGAGTCCATCAGTATGGCCTCCATGGGCGTGGACGCGGCGGACCTGACGGGGGACGGCTACCCCGAACTCTTCGTTACCGAAATGCTGCCCAGCGATGAAGGGCGATTGAAAACCTCCATGACCTTCGAGAACTGGGACAAGTACCGGCACAACGTCCGCTACGATTACCACCACCAGTTTACCCGTAACATGCTCCACCGGAATACGGGTGCCGACCACCCCGGCGAATTCGGCTTCAGCGAAGTGGGTCGCCTGGCCGGCGTCGAGGCCACCGACTGGAGCTGGAGCGCGCTGTTTGCCGACCTGGACAAAGACGGCCGGTCGGACCTCTACGTCACCAACGGCATCTACCAGGACATCCTCAACCAGGATTACCTCCGCTACATCTCCAACGATATCGTCGCCCGGAGCCTGCGCACCGAAGACGGGGTGAACTACGAGAAGCTGATCGAAATGATCCCGTCCCAGCCCATCGCGAACGTCCTATTTTCCGGCCAGGAGGGCCTCCGTTTCCACGACAGCACGGAGCAGTGGGGGCTGCACCAGGCCGGCTTTTCCAACGGCGCGGCATTCGGAGATCTGGATAACGACGGCGATTTGGACCTAGTAGTCAACAACGTCAACATGCCCGCCTTCCTCTACCGCAACAACGCCGAGCGCCACTTTCCCGACCGCCACTATCTGAAGCTCCGCCTGGAAGGTGGTGGAAGGAACACCCAGGGCGTCGGGGCGCAGGTGACGGCCAAATCCGGAACCGGCATCACCTCGGCGGAGCAGATGCCCGTACGGGGCTTTCAGTCCTCCGTAGAGCCGGTACTCTTCCTGGGACTGGGCGCAGCAGACCGTATCGACAGCCTCACGATTGACTGGCCGTCGGGTGCCCAAAGTTTGCTTACCGACGTCCCCGTGGATACCCTGCTTACGGTTCGGGAGCCCGCCGGTTCCGAGTCGCCAGCCACCGACCTGTACGCGGGCCAGGTCTGGGCCGGACTTGCTCAACCGTTGTTCCTCGAAGCCAAAGTGGGGGGACAAGCCGGTATCGCCCACGAGGAAAACGACTTTAACGATTTCGATAAAGACCGGCTACTCTACCACATGCTTTCTACCGAAGGGCCCCGTCTGGCGGTCGGTGACGTGACGGGTGACGGACGGGAAGACATTTTCATCGGCGGCGCGCGCGACCGACCCGGCCAGTTGTTCGCCCAGTCGGCCGACGGGGCCTTCCGGCCGCTATCCCAACCCGCCCTGCTGGAGGACGCCCGGAGTGAGGACGTCGACGCCGCCCTGTTCGACGCCGACGGAGACGGAGATCTGGACCTCTACGTGGTCAGCGGGGGCAATGAGTACGCCGCCAGTTCCTCCGCCCTAGCCGATCGTCTATACTTCAACGACGGGCGAGGCCGGTTTTTCAAGGCACCGGCGATTTACCCCACGCGGCGCTTCGAGAGTACCTCCTGCGTAGCGCCGCAGGATTTTGACGGGGACGGGGACGTCGATCTCTTCGTGGGCGTTCGCCTGCGGGACCGGCACTACGGCGTTCCCCAAAATGGCTACCTGCTGGAAAATGACGGCACGGGAACCTTTACCGACCGGACGGAGGAACTCGCGCCCGGCCTGTCCGCCATCGGCCTGATCCGCGACGCGGCCTGGACGGATATCAACGGAGACGACCGTCAGGACCTGATCGTCGTCGGAGAATGGATGGCTCCACGGATCTTTATCCAAACCGACGACGGCCTGGCCGACCGGACCGAAGCCTACGGATTGACGGACTATACGGGATGGTGGAACGCCATCAGCGTGGCCGACCTGGACGGCGACGGCGACCAGGACCTCATCGTGGGTAATCACGGTCTGAATTCCCGCTTCCGCGCATCCGCCCGGCGTCCGGTCGAATGCTACGTCTACGACTTCGACCGCAACGGCACCGTGGAACAGATCATCACCGCCTACAACGGGGATACGTCCTACCCGGTGGCCCTGCTCCACGACTTGACGGCAAGCTTGCCGTCCCTGAAAAAGGAGTACCTCAAATACGCTACCTACCAGAAGCAGCGGATCGGAGCGCTTTTCGCCGCCGAGGACCTGGACGAGGCGATCCACTTGCGGGTGACTACCCTGGAAAGCGGGGTATTCCTGAACGAAGGCTCCCGCTTCCGCTTCCAGCCCCTGCCCCGGGAGGCCCAGCTGGCGCCAACGATGGCCGTCTACGTGACCGATTTTACGGGAGACGATATACCCGACGTGGTGCTGGGGGGCAATCTGTACGCGGTCAAACCCGAGATGGGCCGGTACGATGCCAGCCGGGGCACCCTGCTGGTGGGCGCGGGAGACGGAAGCTTTACCGTGGCTACCGCCCGGGAAAGCGGATGGGAACTGGACGGACAGGTCCGC
Organism: Neolewinella xylanilytica; assembly: GCF_002934605.1. Classification (GTDB taxonomy): domain Bacteria; phylum Bacteroidota; class Bacteroidia; order Chitinophagales; family Saprospiraceae; genus Neolewinella; species Neolewinella xylanilytica. Next base: position 857,184 of record NZ_PTJC01000005.1, on the reverse strand, counting down.
GACATCGTTCCGATTCGGCTGGCGGGCGGTCGCTATCTACTGGTGGCCCGCAACGACCGGCCCGTACAACTCTTCCAACTACTCCAACCGTGACCTACGCCGCGAACCCATACCCCTCCCTTTGGCTCCTGGCCCTCGGTCTGGCCTGGTTTACCGGGTGCCGGGAGGAGCGTCCGTTGTTCACCGAGATGCCGCCCGCGGAGACCGGTATCGATTTCGCCAATCACCTCACGGAGAGCGAAGACCTGAACATCAACCAGTACCTCTACGCCCACAACGGCGGGGGCGTGGCCATCGGGGATATCGACAACGACGGCCTTGCGGACATCTACTTCACCTCCAACCAACTGGCGAACCGCCTCTACCGCAACCTCGGCGATTTCCGCTTTCAGGACATCACCGAAGCTGCCGGGGTAGCGGGGACGACCGGCGAGCGGCACTGGAAGACCGGGGTCGTCATGGCAGACGTGAACGGCGATGGCTACCTCGACCTCTACGTAAGCCAGGTGGCCCGCTACCGGGGCTTCGACGGGACGAACCAACTCTTCATCAATAACGGCGACGGCACCTTTACGGACCGCGCCGCCGCGTTCGGGCTGGACCTGGAAAGCTACTCCCAGCAGGCGGCCTTTTTCGATTACGATCTGGACGGGGACCTCGACCTCTATCAGCTCAACCACTCGGTCCACAACCCCGACGTGTACATTCACGCCGGCCAACGGAATAAACGTGATCCGCTCGCCGGCGACCGGTTGTTTCGTAACGACAACGGTGTTTTCGTCGACGTGAGCGACTCCGCCGGCATCTACGGAGGCGCTACCGGCTACGGGCTGGCCGTGGGCATCGGAGACATCGACCAAAACGGCTGCCCGGATATTTACGTGTCCAACGACTTCCACGAGAACGATTACGTCTACTACAACAACTGCGACGGCACTTTCCGTGAAGACGTCATGGGGACCCTCGGCCACAGCAGCACCTTCTCCATGGGCAACGACATCGCCGATGTCAACAACGACGGGCGGTTGGATATCCTGACCCTCGACATGATGCCGGAAGACGAGGTGATCCGCAAGAAGTCTGCCGGCCCCGACCCCTACAATATCTACGACTACAAACTGAACTTCGGTTACTTCTACCAGTCGCCCCGGAACATGCTGCAGGTGAACCGCGGCAACCTGTTCGCGGATAATGTGCAGTTCAGCGAAGTCGGACAACTGGCAGGCATTCACGCCACCGACTGGAGCTGGGCGGGGCTGCTGACCGACCTGGACAACGACGGGTGGAAGGACATATTCGTCGCCAACGGAATCGTGAAGCGCCCCATCGACCTGGACTACATCAATTTCACCTACGACGACGAGGTCCAGCAGACGGTCTCCTCCCTGGAGATGGTCCAGCGTATGCCGGACGGGGCCGCCCCCAATTACGCCTACCGCAACCGGGGCGATCTTACCTTCGAGAATACTTCGGAAGCCTGGGGACTGGACCGGGTGGGCTACTCGATGGGTGCCGCCTACGGCGATCTCGACGGCGACGGCGACCTCGACCTCGTCGTCAACAACCTCAACGACGAGGCAACCGTCTACCGAAACCGGACCGCGGAAACCACGGAAAACAACTCACTGAGCCTAACCCTCGCCGGCCCCGTGGGCAATCCCTTTGGAATCGGCGCGCGGGTCGAACTGGAGGTGCCGTGGGGCAAGATCGTACAGGAGCAAAACCCCGGACGGGGATGGCTCTCCTCCGTAGACCCGGTGATGATCCTGGGCAGTGGAACGCTGACCGATATCCCGAAACTGACCGTGACCTGGCCCGATGGCAAGATCCAGGAACTGTCAAACGTCCCGGTCGCGCAAAGCTTGCGATTGGACTACGCTGACGCCCGCGAACCTTCGGCCAGTCCGCCCACCCTACCGGTAGCCTTCCGGGACATTACGGACGAATCGGGCCTGGACTTTCAGCACCGGGAGAATGCCCATGTGGACTTCAACTTCGAGCGACTGCTGCCCCACAAATTGTCCGTCGAAGGCCCGCGTATGGCGGAGGGGGACGTGAACGGTGATGGCCTCATCGATCTCTACGTTGGCGGGGCCTTCGGACAGAGCGGACAACTATACCTACAGGCCGCCGGCCCGGACGGAACGCCCCGCTTCACCCCTTCCCCCCAGAAAGCGTTCCGCCGGGATACCCTCTACGAAGATGCCCAACCAGTATTCCTCGACGCTGACGGTGACGGCGATCTTGACCTATACGTAGCAAGCGGTGGTGGGCAGCTTGTACACGAATCCCTGTTCCAGGACCGCCTCTACCGCAACGATGGCGAAGGCGGTTTCACGCTGGCCCCTGCCGCCGTTCCCAACCTGCAAGCCAACGCCTCCTGCGTGGTGGCCGCTGACTTCAACGGCGATCATTTTCCCGATCTCTTCGTCGGCACCCGCTCGATGGTGGGCAAGTACGGTGTTTCACCGGACAGCTACGTCCTGGTGAACGACGGGCGGGGGCGGTTTTCCGTGGATACCACCGACCGGACCGCATCGCTGCGTGGCCTCGGCATGGTGACGGACGCGACCTGGCTGGCGAAAGAACGATCGCTCGCGGTGGTTGGCCACTGGATGCCCGTCACCTTTCTGGACCTCGCAGGTGATGGTATGTTTACGAAACGGGCCTTGCCGGGCACGTCGGGCTGGTGGAATACCGTCCACCCCGCCGACCTCGATGGCGACGGCGACGATGACTTGTTGCTCGGTAACCGGGGTTTGAATTCCAGCCTCACGGCTTCCGTAGAGGAACCGCTACGGTTGTATTTGCAGGATTTCGACCGCAACCTCACCGTCGATCCCATCCTGACGTACTACCGCCACGGGAAGGAATGGATTTACCCCGGCCTCAACGAGCTCAAGGAGCAGTTACCGACCATTCGCCTGCAGTACCCCACCTACGCCGAATACGCGGAGCATACCTTCCCGGAAATGATGCCCGAGCACCAACGAGCGGCGGCCGAGATCCGGGAAGTGGAAACCTTCGTGTCGGGATACCTGCTCAATGAAGGCGGGGGGAACTACACCTTCCACGCCTTGCCCCAGGAAGCGCAGTACGCTCCCATTCATGCCTTTACCACCGCCGACGTGAACGGCGACGGTCGAACGGACGTCTTCGCGGCCGGAAACTTCCACGATAATATGCCCTCGGTGGGCCGCTTCGACGCTTCTTACGGGAACCTGTTGCTACGCACCGAAACCGGCTTCGACGCCGTGGATGCGGCCACTTCCGGATTCGCGGTCTATGGAGAAACGAGGGACCTGACGATCTTTCAAAACCAAAACACGATTACTGTCGTAGCGGCGAGAAACGATGCCCCCCTGCGGGTGTTGTATGGACCGCGACAGCTCATTCTTCAATAGACAGCTACTTATGAACCGGCACCTACTTTCCTTCCTGATCGCCTGCGGCGCCATCGGCCTGCTCTCCGGCCAGCAACTGCAAAGCTTCCCCCTATCCGCGGTAAGCCTCGAAGCCGGTCCCTTCCTGCGGGCCCAGCAAACGGACCTGGACTACATCATGAAAATGGACCCGGACCGCCTGCTGGCCCCCTACCTGGAAGAGGCCGGCATGGACCCGGAAGCGGAGAACTACGGCAACTGGGAAAGCTCGGGCCTCAACGGCCACATCGGCGGGCATTACCTCTCCGCCCTGTCGCTCATGTACGCCTCCACGGGCGACGACGCCGTCCACGAGCGACTGACCTACATGCTCGATCGCCTGCAGGAAGCCCAGGAAAAAAACGGGAACGGCTACATCGGGGGCATTCCCGACGGGAAGCCAATGTGGAAAGAGATCGAGGGCGGCGACATCCGCGCCGGCGCCTTCTCCCTCAATGACCGCTGGGTCCCCCTCTACAATATTCACAAGATCTTTGCCGGCCTCCGGGATGCCTACGACTACGCCGGTAGCGAGCAGGCACTGGACATGCTGGTCAAACTCTCGGACTGGTTCGTGGAAACCACCGAGGATCTTTCGGCCGAGGAAATGCAGGATATGCTCCGCAGCGAGCACGGTGGCCTGAACGAGATCTTCGCCGACGTATACGCCTACACGGGTGAGGAAAAGTACCTCGACCTGGCCCGCCGCCTCTCCCACGAGGTCGTCCTGGATCCGCTGCTGGTACGGGAGGATCGGCTGACCGGCATGCACGCCAACACCCAGATTCCGAAGGTGATCGGCTTCGAGCGGGTGGCCCAGGTGACCAACGATACGAGCTGGTCCGGCGCGGCCGACTACTTCTGGCGCACGGTAGTGGACGAACGCACCGTCTCCATCGGCGGCAACAGCGTCCGGGAGCATTTCCACCCCGCCGACGACTTCTCCAGCATGATCGCCTCCAACCAGGGGCCGGAAACCTGCAACACCTACAACATGCTGCGGCTAACCAAGATGCTCTACCTCGACAACCCCGGCCAGCAATACATCGACTACTACGAGCGAGCGATGTACAACCACATCTTGTCTTCCCAGCACCCCGACGGCGGATTCGTGTACTTCACCCCCATGCGGCCCCGCCACTACCGCGTGTACTCCCAGCCCCAGGAAGGCTTCTGGTGCTGCGTAGGCTCGGGGCTCGAAAATCACGGCAAGTACGGCGAACTGATCTACGCCCACACCGAGGACGACGTTTACGTTAATCTCTTCATCGCCTCCACCCTCGACTGGGAGGAGAAGGGGCTGCAGCTTCGGCAGGTAACGGACTTCCCCTACAAAAGCAACTCGGAAATAGCGCTGAGTTTGGAGCAACCAAGTCGTTTCGCGCTCCACCTTCGCCATCCGGGATGGGTGCCCGAAGGTGCCTTTGCCGTTTCCGTGAACGGGGAAGAGCAATCCGTGACCACCGACCAGGCGGGCTTCGTCTCGATCGACCGGGAATGGAAAAGCGGCGATCGCGTCAGCGTCAACCTCCCGATGGAAACCCGGGTAGAGTTCCTGCCCGACAACTCCCCCTGGGCTTCCTTCGTACACGGCCCCATCGTACTGGCCGCGGCCACGGGGTCGGACGATTTGGAGGGGCTGTTAGCGGACGATAGCCGGATGGGCCACGTGGCCGCCGGTGAATTTCTCCCCCTGGACGAGGCACCGATGGTGGTTCAGGACGGGGGCGAGCTGAGCAGCCAGGTGAATGCACTCCCCGGGGATTCGCTCCGCTTTACCATCGCCAACGCGGTTACGCCGGATGGTTCGGAAGCCCTTGTTCTCCAGCCGTTCTTCGAAGTACACGACAGCCGGTACATGCTCTACTGGCGAGTCACCGATCCGGACGAGCTGGAGCAAATACGGACCGACATGCGCGCCGCGGAGGCCGAGCAGCTTGCCCTGGAAGCCTCCACCGTCGACCACGTCGCGGCGGGCGAACAACAACCGGAAACCGAGCACCGCTTCGCCGGAGAACAAACCGACAACGGGAGTACCGACGAAGGAAAAAGCTGGCGTTCCGCCCGGGGCTGGTTCAGCTACGACCTGAACAATACCGCCAAGGCGGGCAAAACGCTGCGCATTATCCACGAGGCCGCCGGCCCCCCCCGCAAATTTGACGTGCTGATCAACGAAGAGGTCGTCCAAGCCGTCAGCCTGCCGGGCTCGCGGGAAGGGGGCGAGCAAACGCTGGACATCCACATTCCGGAAGCCGTCCTGAACAGCGCCGCCGGGGAAGCCTTCACCCTTACATTCGCCGCGGCGGAGGGGTCATTTACCGGGCAGATCTATTCCGTCCGCCTCCTGAAGGAAGTGGATTGATCCAGTCCGTTCGACTGGGACGTTACAGATTTAGCGTGGTGCGGCTTCGCTCTTGCTTATCGTATTCCTCGGCATCGAAGCGGAAGAGAAAAGCGCCCTTGCGCGAGGTGGATTTATCCTTCTCGTTCAGTTTCTCCAGGAAATTGAACGAGCGGATCTTGCTGCTGAAGTTTCGTTTGTCCAGCGTCACGTTCCAGATCGCCTCGTAGAGCGTTTGGAGCTGGCGCATGGTAAACTTCTTCGGTAGCAACTCAAAGCCTACGGGCTCCGTCTGAGCCTTTGTCCGCAATCGTTTCAGCGCGGCCGCCACCATTTCTCCGTGGTCGAAAATCAGCGGGGGGAAATCCTCGATGTTGAACCACTGGGCCGAAAATTGCCGGCTCAGCTTCTGGGAATGCTTATGGATATCGATCAGCGCATAGTAGGCGGTGGATACGATGCGGTCTTCCGGGTCCCGGTCGATCTTACTGAAGGTGGCGACCTGTTCCATGTAGATGTCGCTCAGTCCGGTATACTGGCTGAGGATCCGCGTCGCGGCATCCTCCAGCACCTCGTTGGTCTGGAGGAATCCGCCCACCAGGGACCACTTCCCCATTTCCGGCTCGAATCCGCGTTTAATCAGCAAAACCTTGAGAAACTCCCCGTCAAAGCCAAAGACAATGCAATCCACGGCGAGAAGCAGTCGCTCCCGGCTGAAATCCTCCTGCATCATACCGCTGAATATTGTAGAAGATTCGGCTTCTTCCCCCGTCGCGGCAGCTGGTGTAGGGGCCCTAACGGCTTGGCTCCTGGGGGGCAAAAGCCGGAGAAACGGAAATGTCTAGCGATATCCTCCTGCATTTGCTTTCATGAACTTTACCAGGTTACACGTTTCCCGCACGATAATACGAAAAGTGCCGCCGTTGGGCGATCGGAAACCGTTCCCGTCCGTTCTAATCAGAAGCAGGTCGCCACGGTTCAAATCCTGGCATGATCACTGTAGACTAGCCTTAGCAACGATCCTCCACAACTACTGGAGATGCCTTACCGGCGAACCGGCTGTGCGGTAGGCCGTAACCGAATGCGGCGTAGCTCCGGGCCGGTGGAGAGAAAAATTCCAGCCGCCACCATACCTCTTTACCTTACAGCACGATGATCTCCTTTACCCAAAGGGCATCCTCACTTCCGTTCTCGTAGACCGCGATCCGGATGGTGGGGATCGGCTCCGGGGGACCGGGCTCCTCCACGGGCATCGTTGGCGGGAAGATGGTGTCCAGTCCGATGAGGCACGGATACGGTGGCAGCTCCTGCACGGTATCCATCTCGGGATAAGGATTCCCCTGGTCGGAATAGCAGGGCTGTAGGGGAGATGGCACCGGCACCGAAGGCGGGGCTGGCGACCATTGCCGCGTGAATTGCAGCTCGAAATCGACTTTACCCGTCCGGGTCGTGGTGAAGGTGCGGGCGGTATTCGGCCCGAGGGAACCGAATTCCCAGCCCCGATCCGGTTGAATGGAGTTGAACATCCAGCCGGGCCCGCTAATATCCACCCGTAGGCTCTGGTAGGGAGCCGGCAATTCGGCCGCCAGGGAATAGGCATCGCGGGAGTAAATGGTATCGCCGGTCAGAAGCACGTTTTTGCCGTAGGCACCGTTTTCGGGGTATTTGATGCTGTTGGTGAACGTGAATTTGGTATGGTCCAGGAAGTGCTTCACGTACGGCCCGAAGTCCGGAATGCTCACCGTTACGCCCATGGCTTCGTAGCGGGCAATCAGGTTTGCCCGGATGGCTTCCGGGTCTAGCGCAACGGCATTGTTGACCAACGTGGAGCCGACGCTTTGGCTGTTGACCACGCCGTCCTGCCGCAGGTCGGTACTCATATTACCCAGCAACTCGGAAAGGTCGGCCACCTCCTGGTAGCCCTGAAGGATAAGGGAAACGGCCAGCAAAATAGCATTGCCCTCACCCGCCTGCGTAATGTCCAGCAACTCGGAAGCCGTCATGCCCGCGGCGTCGATCTCGAAAACGGCCAGGATCTCCCGCTGCGCCCGGGCCTTCGCGGCGGCAAACGCAACGCCCTCTGCGAGGAGGTACTCGATACGGGCCTTCTCCAGACTGGAAAGCAGATTCACGTTGAGGCTGTTCCTTTCGCTCAGGTCGGAGAGCGCGAAGAGCGTCAACTGGCCGGAGGAATTGGCGTCGGTTACTTCGTTATAATAAAACCCGCTGGCCTGCACCTGTACGTACTGCGATTCCAGGCTGACATTGCGGACGGCGTACGTCCCCTGGTTGTCCAGCAGCTGTGTGGTGTACGTCTTACCGGTGGGGACCAGGAGGGAGTCAAGTTCCGCGAGCGTCATGGCCGTCCCGTTCAGAAAAGGGCCTTTTTGCACGTAGCCGCCTACTATATCGTAGGTAACTACCGGCTCGGGGGGCCCTGCCGGTTCGGGGGGAGGTGCCGGTTCGGGGGGTACCACCATTACGGGTTCGATGATTTCCTTTTCACACGCAGGAGTAAGGAGAAGCAGCAAACTTGCCGTAAACAGGTATTTAATCTTGTGCACGTATGGGCCTTTGGTAGGTTGAAAACGGGTTGCCCGGGGCCCTATTGCGCGATAACACCCTACCGAAAAGCCGCCGGATCAGCTGCCTAAGACGCCGTTCATCGGGTAATGGAGAACGTATCCACCACCGCATTATCCCGCGTACGGTAAGCCGTACCCACGATGGTATCACCCTCCACCGATAGGCCCAGGTACACCCAGTCGTGCACCGCCCGGGCCACCAAATCCGGGTGGCGGCAGTTTTCCGGGTCGGGGGTGTAGGGGGTGGGATCGCCCTTGGTGCCCCGCAGCTTTCCCCCGCTTCCTATGGTGATGCTGGTGAAGCCTTCCGCACCGGGCGTACCGTTGCCGTCCATCGGACGCAGCCGCTCGTAGGTGTGGGCGTGGCCGTTCAAGACCAGGTCGACGTTGTACCGTTCGAATAGTCCGTAGAGCCCCATCACCGCAGGGTAATCCTGCTTGTACGTGCAGCTTTTCCCGTTGTGGTGGAGGTAGACGACCGTCCAGGTCGTTGCCTCCGAGGGACGGGCCAGCTCGCTTTCCAGCCAGGCAAGTTGAGCCGTCGAATCGTACAGTTCCCCGTTAGCTCCGCTGTCCAGCGCCAGGAAGCGGACGTTCCCCTGGCGGAAGGCGTAGTAGTGCTCGTTGCCCGGCAGCTTCCACTCTTCCATGTAATTGGCTTCCGGTTCGTGCCAGTCGTGGTTGCCCAGTACCGCGTACACCGGGGTGGTCGGGAAGTAGCCGGCGAAATGATCGAAGAGGCGCTCGTCGTACACGGCGCTCTGCCCGGTGGGGTAAACGATGTCGCCCAGCAATAGCCCGAAGCGGTAGGTCGTCGGATCCCGGACCAGGGCGTCGTTCAGCCAGCCCGGCGTTCCTTCCGTTTCTTCCGGCTCCCCGATATCGCCCACGGCGAAGAAGCGGAAGCGGGTGGCCGTATCCGCCAGGGGGGCGGGAAAGACGGGATCGGTCTTCAACAGCTGCCGGCCGTCGGTCAGCACCCGGTAGGTGTAGGGTTCACCCGGTACGAGACCGGTGAGTACGACTTCGTTTTCCACCACTCCCGTATTCGTCGGGCGCACCTTTCCCACGGCCGTTTCCCAGGTTTTCGTACCGACCCGCCGATAGGCAACCGCTGCCTCCTCCCCCGCCCGGGTGCGCCAGAGAACGGTAGCACTGTCGCCCAGGGCCATTTGCAGGTAGGGGGCACGCGCCAGGTTAGTCCGCCCCGCCGGGGTGTAGGTGGAGCAGCCTAGTAGCAGTCCCGCTACGCAGAGGAGGAAGGGTAATCGTTTCATTTTTCGGGGGATAGGGTTTCGGGGCAGGCCGGGCCCTTCGACAGTGGATTACAGCGGACCAGGACCTCTCCCGGCAGCCGCACCCGGTAATCGTTGCCGAAGCGCGGGTCGGGCTGCTCGTAGTCCGTACTGATGTAGTGGGCTCCGCTGGCCAGCGCGGCTTCCAGTCGGGAATAATCGTTGTTCCTGGCTTCCGTGGTTCCGGCGTCGGCGCGGGTCCGGACTAAAAAACCCTGCCGCACGAGGTCCCGGATCTCCGCTTCGTGGCCGACGGGGTCGTTTCGGAACAGGATCGCCGCTTCGTCCGCGCTCGGGTCGGTGGTCACGAAGAGTAACCGACCCGCCAGACTCGGATAACCGTCGGTGTAGATAGCCGTTTGCCCGGCTCCCGCGTCCAGCACGAAGAAGAACCTTCCCCGGGCGCGATCGACGGTCGGCCAGTTGCCCGCCAGCACGGCATCCCGCAGGGTCGCGAAGGTGTCCCGTACCATGGCGGGCGTGATCAGGCGATCCGGGGATAGTACCCGGCGCACTTCCTCGTCCAGGGCGGTAAACGCCGCATCGTCGAAGGGCAGGGCGGCCGTAAAGCCTGGCCGGTCGATGCCTCCCTCCTTCGCGTTAATGGATACCAGCACGGGCAGGTGGCCCGGGTTCCCGTCCGACCAGGCCCGCAGTTCTTCCAGGCAGGCCCGAAGCGTTCCGCACGACGAGCGGTAGTCGATGTCCTGCACGTGGAGCACCTTAAAGCCGGGGCGGTCCAGCATTGTCGTGTCGAGGGGTTCGGGCCGCAAGCCGTTTTCCCGCTGCATTCGCAGGCCGTAGGGGTCCCGGTAGCGGCCGCCTTCGGGGTCATGGAGTACGTCGATCTCCAGGCCGCGCACCCCCAGGTCGAGTTGCTCGCGCAGCGGCGGGTGGGCGTAATCGAGCGACCGGGCCTGGGCGCTGTCCAGGGCCATCAGTTGCTGCATGACCGGCCCGTCCATCGGCCGCTTGTAGCTATTGTGGGTGGCCACGACCTGCAGTTCGTTGATCCGGGCGGGACCATCCGCCTGGGCTAACAGGGTAGGAAGCCAGGAAAGCGCGGCCAAAAGCAGCAAAACGGCACGGTGACGATAAGGGATCATGGCGGGAGCAGGGATGTAGACGACTTGCATCGGTCGATGTAAGGCGCTGGGCGATCGGACGGTCTCTGAAACGGAAGCTTACTCTAACATGCGTATACTTTTCCAACGGACGCTGTGCCGGGGTAAGCTCCAGCGGTCCGGCGCCCGCAATCTACCACGGGCCGCGTGGCCCCCGTGGTTATAACGGCAACTTCGGCACCTTTCCGAAATCGACGTACTTGAAATTCTGCGGATGCAGGGTATCGCCGGCGTAATTAAAGCCGTCCTGGACGACGAGTAGTCCCCCGGGGAAGCCCGGTAAGGGGGTAGCCATGACTTCCAGGCCGTCCGTTTCCTCGACACCGTCGACCGCACCGTCGACGATCTTGAAGCTGCCCAGGTAATCGTTGTCCCCGTCCCGGTCGAAGAGCGCATAAGAAAAGTTCCCCTGCATACTGGCCACCAGGTAACCCCTGCCGTCCGTTGCTTCGTAGAGCGTCAGCCCCTCCACGTCGGCCACCAGGTCGGTGGGATCGTCGACGCGGGCGGCAAGCAGTCGGGCCCTCGTGGGATCGTCGTTATTGGGATCGGCCCGTTCCTGCGCTCCGGCGCCCAAATACCCGGCCTGCAGCGGCAGCTTCCATATCCCGGCGGCTTCCTCGCCTACGTAGAGCCAGCCCAGCTCGTCGTCCGCGACCATGCCCTCGGTCTGGGAGGGGAACTGCACTTCGCGGACTAGCTCCAGCCCCAGTTTCGGGCCGCGTTCTACCACGCGGAACTGCTGCAGCAACCCATTCTTCCCGTTTACGATCGCATATACGTCCCCACCGGAGCGCCCGAGGCAAAAACCATAGACGTCGTCGATTTTGGTGCTATCCATGCGAAGGATGCCGTCGGCGACGGGGGTGAGGGCCCCGGTTTGCTCGTCCACCCGGTAGAGGTCTATGGCCTGGTTGGTGCGGTTGCTCGCGCCGAGGAGGGTGATGCGCTCCTGCCCCAGCGGTACGCCGGTCAGGATGTCGACGTTGTTGACGTTGCCGATCGCGTAGTAGGCGACCTCCCGCCCGGCGAGGTTATAGGCGGCCAGTCCGCTGGTTTTATTGCTGCCGAAGACCAGGCTGCGCCCCGGATCCGTGGGATGCACCCAAATGGCGGGATCGTCGGCGGCGTCGTCCATCACGTCCGCGCGGGCGGAGGCGGTTTCCACCGAGGCGGTAACGCTGTGTTCGATGAGATCCCGACCGGCGTAGGCGGCTACCAGTGCGAGGCTGTCCTCCCGGGCTTCGGTGACGGAGGCGTCCACGGCCTCAGCGGGGTGGGGGCGGCTACAGGCGGCCAGCAGGAGGAGGGAGAGAAGATATATGGGATTTGGGTAGTGCATGAGAGGTGGATTACTCGTCAGACGAGCCCCACGCGCTTCGCGCTCGGAGGACTCGGCTGACGAGGGCTTCGCGCTCGGGGGACTCGGCTGACGAGGGCTTCACACTCGGGGGACTCAGCTGACGAGGGCTACTAGCGGGTCAGGTCGAACTTTACGCCGGCATCCAGGCGGACGTTATAGTATTCTCCCTGGTAGGTACGGGAGGGAATGCCCTGGAAGTAACGTAGCGGCTGGTTTAGCAGATTATTGGCATTGGCGTAGAGGGTTAGCCGCGGGGTGGCGGCGAAGTTGACGTTAACGTCTAGGTAGGTGACCCGGTCGTAGTAGACGTCCTCGAAGGACTCCTCCCCTACCTCCTCCACGAAATCGGACGCGTAGTTGAAGCTGACGCGGGTGGTGAGCTTGCCGGTATCGTATCCGAGGCTGGCATTGAGGGTATGCTTCGGCGATCCGGGGAGGGTCAGTTCGTCGTTTTCCCGGCCCTCGAAGTTGAAGTCGGTGACCTTGGAATCGATGTAGGTGTAGTTGAAGTACACGCTTACGCCGGAAAGGGCGGGGGCGATAAAATCCAGTTGCCGTTGAAAGGCCGCCTCGAAGCCGAGCAGCCGCGCGCTGCCCCCGTTGATCGGACGGGAGAACTGGCTGTACTCCGTACCCTCGAACGGGTAGTCGTCGAAGGTCTGATCCACGATGAAATCGTCGATGTCTTTGTAAAAGACGCCGGCGGAGACCAGTCCGACGCTACCGAAGTAATGCTCGGCCATCAGATCCAGATTAAGGCTCAGGGTGGGCTGGATGTCGGGGTTTCCGATGCTGATCTCGTCGCCGTCTTCGATGGTGCGGTAGGGCACCAGGTCGAAGTAGTTGGGTCGCGCCAGGGTATTGGTGTAGGCGAAGCGGAAGATGGTGGTTTCGTCGCTGGCGTACTTCAGGTGCAGGCCGGGCAAGAAGTTGGTGTAATCGGAGGTTTCGGTAGCGGTGGCGGTGAGGCTTTCCGCCTCGTCGTCGTAACGGAAGCCGGCGTACTCCAGGTTCGTGCGTTCCAGGCGCACACCGGCCAGGGCCGTCAGTTTAGCGCCCACCTGCTGCTCCAGCATGACGTAGCCACCGAAAATGTTCTCGTTGGCGGTGAAGTTCCCCGCAAGCTCGCTCAGGTCACGTTCTCCCTCGAAGCCGGCGCCCCCGAGGTCGAGGTTGCCGACGTATTCCGGATCGACGAAGGAGCCGGCGGCGTAGTCTCCGGCGAGGAAGCCGGCTTTGCTTTCGTCGGTCAGGTGAGCGAGACTCTGCGCTAGCAGGGCGTCACCTATGGGTTCGTATTCGAAGAAATCGTTGTCGCGGACTTTGTCCTTGGTCCGTATCCGGCCGCCGAACTTCAGGGTATTGCGGTAATCGCCGGTACTGGTGAGGGGCAGGGCGAAGTCGAGGCGTCCGTTCACGTCCACGTCCTTGGTAAACTGATTTTCCTCGGTGAGGGTCGACAACTCCCAGGCGTCGGACGGCCCGCGGAAGTCGGGCTCCACGGCGGCGATGTAGGGGCGCTTGGGATTGCCGAAATCTACGGTCACCGGCACCGGGTCGCCGGTACCGTATTCGAAATAGCGCTCGTGGGGGCGAGTCTCGTCCGCCCGCGCCCAGGAGGCGCTCCAGGTGGTTTTCAGCGTACCGAAGAGGTGCTCGCCGTTGAGGTTAAGGGTGGCCATCGACTGATCCTCGAGGCGGGCGTACTTTTCGTCTTCCGTGCCGGATTTGGTTTCCCGCTTCAGTTCCGCTATCCACTGGTCGCCATCCCGCTCGATGTCGGTGTATTCGGCCACGTAGCGATTCTCGAAGTCGTTGCGCTGGTTGTAGATACCGCGCAGGAAAACGGTGTGGCCCGGCGCAATTTTGTAGTCCAGCCCCAGGGAAAGGCTTTTCCGGACCCGCTGGAGGTAGTATTGCCGGATCTGGATTTCCGCCGGATAGGCATCGCTGGGGTCCTCGTCGTAGGTCCATTCGGCTTCCACGTCGTCCGATCCGAGGTTGTTGTTGAAGTAGGAGCCGGAGACGATGAGGCCGAGGGCGTTATTGGCGAAGCGTTCGCCGTAGATCAGGCTGCCGTTGTAAGTGGGTTCGTCGGCCAGGAAGTTGTAGCCGCCACCGAGGGTGCCGCTGATGCGCCGTTCGTAGGGTGCCGCACGGGTAACGAGGTTGACGGAGCCACCGATGGCGTCGGCGTCCATATCGGGGGTAACCGCCTTACTTACCTCCACGGCCTGGACCATATCGGCGGGAATCAGGTCGAGCTGGATGGAGCGGGTTTCTGCCTCGGCGGAAGGGATGCGCTCCCCGTTGACCGTCACCGAATTCAACTGTGGGGAAGTGCCCCGAATGTTAGCGAAACGGGCTTCCCCCTGATCGTACTGAACGTTGACGCCCGGTACCCGCTTGAGGGCATCGCCGATGTTCTGGTCCGGAAAGCGGCCGATCTGATCGGCGGCAATCACGTTGGTGATGTTGAGGGCCGACTGTTGTTGGTTAAGCGCCCGGGCTTGTCCGCGCATCTGACTGATGACCGCTACTTCGGCGAGTTGCACGCCGGGGGTCAATTGTACGTCGACAGAAGTCGTTTCTCCGTCGCGCACCGTTACCGTACGCTCCGTGGGGGTAAATCCGATGTACGTCACGCGAAGCGTATGGGCTCCCACGGGCACGCCGAGCAGGTCGAAGTAGCCGTCCTGGTCGCTGACGGTCATCCCCACCTCATCCAGACTGAGGGTAGCCCCGGCTAGGGGAAGGTTGGCTTCGTCGAGTACGCGGCCCGTCAACTGCTGGGCGTTGATACTGGTACAAATAAGTAAAAAAGTGTAAAGGGTAGCGCGTGTTCTCATGTGGTTGCCGGGTAAATCGCAAAGGTGCCCGGCAGCCGTTAAGCGTAGATTAATCCCGTGCTAAATCGGGTTCCAAAATGGAGGTTGGGGTGTTAAATCTGGCCCGCGTATGCTGCTCCGCCGACCTACCACCACGTAACATCCCCCCTCAAAAGCCTTCCCCGCCGGTTGGCCTGGCCGGAGTGAGCATCCTGATCAAAAGACTTTTGCTAGACCCGTCGGCGGACCAGCTACGCTGTGCGGACGCCTACCGCTGCTCCACCAATTCGTCATCGTCCCACTCCCCCTGGGCCACCACTTCCCCGTCGGCGTCATAAAAAATCCCGTCTCCTTCCCGGAGGTCGTTGTCCCATTCACCGATGAAGATTTCCCCACCGGGAAAGTGGTAAGTCCCTTCGCCACTGCGTTCGTCTTCCTCGTATTCCCCCTCGTAGTAGGCGCCATCCGGCCAGTGGAACTCCCCCACCCCGTGCTTCTGGTTGTCCTTCCACTCTCCCAGGTAGCGGCTGCCGGAACTGAGCAGCGCGACCCCCCGGCCGTTCGCCTTCCCGTCGCGCACGTCCCCCACGTAATACACCGCGTTGCCCTGGCGGCTCTCGAACGTCAGGTAGTTGCCGCCGCTACTCCGGCGCAACTGCCCCTGCAGGTTGCGGATCTGCATGTCGGCCTTCTGCAGGGCAAACAGCAGGGAATCGTACTGGGCGGGACGGGATTCCGCGAGGGGCATCGACCGAACGGGGGAAGACCCGACTCCCGCAAGTGGCCGGGATACGGTCAGCACGCCCCGGGAAGCCCGGATTTCCAACGAATCCAATACCGAGCGTATCTCCAGCAGCCGGCGGGCGTGTTGGATCCTCGACGTCACGGCTCCCCGGAGTGCCAGCAGGCTATCGGGTGGCTGCAATGCCTCGTATTGCCGCAGGGCCGCTTGGTAGTCTCCCCGGTTAAAAATGGAATCCACGGCCAGCAGGCTGGTGTACGCCTCTATGCGGGAAGCCTGCTCGCTAAGTCGCTGCCGCAGTTCGGTGGTCTCTTCATCGGGGGCGTTCAGGCGAAGCAGCGCGTAGCCGGCAACGACCGCGGCAACGATAAAGAGCAGGGTGAGGGTCAGGAATCGTTTGGATTTCAGCATGGCTAGTGGGTTTATCCCGGCGGATCACTCGGTGAGGTGAATCATCGGTAGCTTATTCTTCACTTTCCGGAAGTCAGGGGAGAAATACATGTGGACCCGCCACGTCCACTTTTGTTTGTAGTAGGCTCCCTTGGCCAGGTCCTGCCCCATGGAGTACATCAGCCCGGTGGCGAAAGTGAGCCGGGGGTTGACGATGTAGCCGAAGGAAGTGTGGAGGCGCAGGTCTTCCAGCGGACTGTCCACCACCGCCTTACCACTCTGCATGATCAGTTCGGCTTCCGGCCCCACGTAGAAGGCACCGGGGGAAAGCTTGGGTTTGTTCAGCGGGATCTTCATCGAGATCATGTAGCGCCAGCGGTTGCGGAAGATCCAGTCATCGGCTTCGGTATCGGTAAAGCCCCGCGTCCAGCGGTGCTCGAGCCGGATCCGGTGGTACAGCATCAGCCGGGAAAGATGTTGGGCGAAGAGGTATTCGTGCCAGATCCGGTATTCGGGTACGGTGCGCCGCTCCCCTTCCGGCACCTCGTCCTGGTTGAAGTTGAACCGCATCACCCCGCCGAGGCTCACCCGGAAGTACTTCGAATAAAGGTAGCTGATGGCGTGGCGGTTGTATATCTGCCCGATCTGCCCGGCCAGGGGCAGCCGGGCCGATTCCTGGAACCGGAAGTGGGTCTGCGCCACCCAGAAGAAACGGTCGGACAGGCGGATGTTGCCGTAGGTATTGATCCAGAAGGCGGTGAGCGGTTCCTTGAATTCGGATTCCGCAACGGGTTCGGTTTGCTGGGCCGACACCGTCAGGCAGCCAAGAACCAGCAACAGCGTGGTGAGGGAGCGCTTGTATTCGAACATGGCCGGTGGATTATTGGGGTTCGGAAGCGGTGAGCAGTTCCAGGATTTCGGTGGGCTTTTCCACCTTACGCAGGCGGCTTTCCAGGGCGTCGGTCTCGGCGGTGCGGAGCGCGAGCATCCGCCGGTGGAGGCTTTCCAGGGCGGACTGGAGCGCACCGGCGGTATCGCACGTCAGCCCTTCTCGGACCCGATCGAGGTAATACGGGATTAACCGGTCTTCGTAGGCCCGGTAGAGGCGTTTCTTCACCACCTCTTCCATGACCGTGGCGGTAAAGTTATTCCATACTTCATCGGTGTAGGCCGCACGGACCTCCTCCAGCTGGCCGGGCAGGCGGATCAGCTGCAACGCCAAGGCGTCCAGGTCTTCCACGCAGCGGATCAGCTGCTGGGCGGCCTCCCCCTTTTCCAGTACATCCTTGGTGGCGGCGTAGCGCTGGAATTCGGCTTTTACCAGGCGTTGTACCGATTCCAGACCGAATTGCTCCGGCAAAACCCCGATGTGGCTTTCCAGTAAGCTGTCGAGCAGGTAATATTCCCGGGTAAGCTGCTCTTCCAGCGCGGTGACGGCCTGCCGGCGCTCGCGGGTATTGCTCTTCTGCCCGAGGGCCACCCGGATGGAATCGACGCTCGCGAGCACGTACTTCGTGAGTGCTTCCACGGCCGGCAACCCCTCTTCGCCGATGGCAAACCGGCCGGCACCCGGACCGGCGAACGTCCGGCTTTGGCGCCCCGCGGCATCCGGATAGGTGACCAGGATCTCCCCGTCTTCGACACCCCCGGACCAGAGGTAGCCAAGGTAGGCCGGTCGCGAAACGTAGGGCAATACCTCCCGCTCGTAGGTGTTCCGGAGGGTTCGTACCGGCTCCAGGAGGCTATCGCGCAGGGCGAT
Organism: Neolewinella xylanilytica; assembly: GCF_002934605.1. Lineage (GTDB taxonomy): Bacteria > Bacteroidota > Bacteroidia > Chitinophagales > Saprospiraceae > Neolewinella > Neolewinella xylanilytica. Next base: position 839,335 of record NZ_PTJC01000005.1, on the reverse strand, counting down.
CACGGCGGCCCGCAGGTAGGCCACCTCCGGATCGGCGTTCTGCACCACCGATAGGGCCGTGTTGTCGAGTAAGGCTTGGCTGATGGTATCCACCGCCCGCAAGTCGGCGTCGATCGAGGTCAGCTGAGCCACCTCCCGGCGGGTCAGGGGGTCGACGGGCAACCGCACCCGGAAGAGCGGACGGCCGGCCTCCCCGCCCAGGGCCCGTATCGCCGCGAAGGTCCGGGCGTAGGCCTCGGCGTTGGTGGTCAGTAGCTCGATGACCGGATTACCGTCGAGCGCACGCTCCTCTCCCTGCAGCGCCAGCTGGATGGATAACCAATCGAGGTAGCGGGCGTCCAGGTCGACCAGCTCCGTCTTCCCCGATAGCAGCGGCAGCACGGCCACGGTATCGCCGCGGGTTTCGGGCTCGTTGACGATGTGGAGCAGTTGGCCGTCGTCGAAGGTCCACTGCTGGGCGGTTTCCAGGTCCGTATAGACCGTCCAGGCATCTTCGGCCACCCCGTCGCGCTGCACCCGTCCGAGCAGTACCGTGGCGCCGGATTCCAACCGGAAGGACTGGCGGGCCACCCCCGCCGTAAAGTTGATCGCGCTGCGGAGCAATACCTCCGCGGTATCCGAAGCCACCACCCGGTGGATCGTCTGCGTCCAGAGGCTGTCGGGCTCCCCATCCAGGAGCCGGCCCGTGGCCTGGTGGCGGATACCGTCTACGGCTACCCGGTAGTATCCGTCCCGCAGGGCGACCGGACCGCCCAGCCCGTACATCCCGAACTCGAAGGTCCACGGTCCTACCGGCCCGTCGTCCACGTATTGGCCGGTGAAGGTAAACGGCCGGTCCGTTCCGGTGAGGAGGGCCCGGGCGTTGGCACCGCGGAAGGTGAAGGGTCCTTGCCGTACGGTATCGCGGCGGCGGAGCTGGTAATTGTACGTAGCCGCCCCAGCAAACTCACCGAGCGTATAGCTACCCGAGAAGGTGGAGCTGTCGCGCTGCTGCCCGGCCAGGGAGATTGGATCCAAGGCAATAAGGAGGCACAGCACGCCAATGCGTATCGCGATCTTCAAAGGCAAAATGGTTAGTGAGACGATCGGGCGGACAGAATGGTACCGCTACCGACGCGGCTTGTTCAAACACCGAGCTAATTTTTAGTTGTCCAATCAAATTCAGCCCTCGGATTCCCCCTATCTTCTAGGCAAAATCGACCTCATGCGCGTAATCCTGCTTTTTCTGCTCGTCCAGAGCAGCCTCCCTGCCCAGTACCGCATCAACGGCTACGTGCTGGACGACGTCAGCGGCGAGCCCGTGCCCTTTGCCAGCGTTTTCCTGGAGGATAACCAGGGTAAAGGCGTCCTGACCAACGAACTCGGCGCCTTTGCCATTACGCTCGACAGTACGGAGCGGCACCGGGGAACACTGGTCTTTACCTCGGTCGCCTACGCGCATCAATTCGTCCGCCTATCGGAAGCACTCCCTTCCCCAACCGCCGGGGAACCCCAGCAACTTAACATCCGCCTGGAAACCCAATTCGTGGATTTGCCGGGCGTGACGGTGCTGTCCGACCTGGGACTACGACAACTCGTACGCCGTGCCCTGGACCGCGTACCCGACAATTACGGCGCCGAGGAATACCTCATCAAGGCCTACCATCGCTCCTATTTCGCCACCAATCAGGGATTTGCGCAACTCAACGAAGCCTATCTTACGATCAAGGACGAACCCTACGGAGGTAAGTCCATCCGGGAGCGAGACACGCGCACCTACGTAGACCAAATGGAAGTTATCAAGGGAGCGGAAGATGTCCCTCCCCACATTCGCAAGTTCTTCGATCAGCAGCAGTTCTTGACCCTAGGCTACAACTGGGTAGCCAACCAGTTATATGAGGTTCGCTTAGGTCCGGTATTCCAGCCCAGCACCAACGATGACTTACACCAGCTCACCTTTCGCCAGATCGGAGAATACTTGTCCGGTACCGACACCCTGGTTCGCATCCGCTACGCGCTGGATTCCCTCACCTACGCCCGGGAGCAGCCGGAAGGCCAACGACCCGATCACGTCGGGGAAGTCGTCATCAATAAGACCGACCTGGCGTTCTTAGAGATCAAAACATTGAAGGAGGGAGACCCCACCGCCATCTATACCGCTTACCAGAAAGTGAATGGCAAGTACTACCCCCAGCGGTCGAGTTTCAGCTGGTCGCTGGATCAGGATTTCCGGCAATATCCGCGTATCTTCAATGTATTCTTTTACGTCACTGAAGTGATCACCGATCCCCGAGAGATCAAGCGGTATAAAACGGGCAAACGACTGCAGGGAGGGGAGCCGATGTCCGCCCTCCGCATTCGTCACGATCCGGCGTTCTGGCAGGGAGAAGAGCGCATGCTGCAGCTACCGGTGGACGAAACGCTGAAATTCGAGATGCGCAACCTGCTGGACCTGCCGGAAACCCGGCAGGATTCGGTGTCGCGGGACACTTCCAAATAAATTGGTCCACACCCCCTGGTCCGCCGAGCGCTAGCTCGTCTGCCCAGGGGGTGGTAGTCAGGCCCTCTCCCCCATCCGGAGCAACCCCTCGGCCGGTCAGCTACACTGGGCGGACGACTGACGAGCGAAGCGAGCATCTTCACACAGCAAAATCTGTGCCCATCCGTGCAGTAAATCGGTAAAATCCGTGTGAACCCAGCCGAAGGCAAAACGAGCGAAGCGAGCCCTTAATGCCCAACCCGTCGGCCGGTCAGCTACACTGGGCGGACGACTGACGAGCGAAGCGAGCATCTTCACACAGCAAAATCTGTGCCCATCCGTGCAGTAAATCGGTAAAATCCGTGTGAACCCAGCCGAAGGCAAAACAAGCGAAGCGAGCCCTCAATCCCCTACCTGTCGGCAGACGAGCGAAGCGAGCATCCCCGCAAATTCAGCCATTCAAAAATTCACCCATTCACCCATTCACCCATTCACCCATTCACAAATTATCAGAACTCCCGGTAATCCCCAGCCAAGTACTGATTAGCCTCCGCCTCGTCAAACTGCGCCGACTCCGCGTTCCAGTGCAGGGTCTGGCCCGGGAATCGGCCCGCCACGACGCCCAGCAGGATCACCTCCGTCAACCGGGCGGCGTAGCTGAAGGGAGCACTGGTTTCGTCCTTGCCCAGGCAGGCATCCACGAACTGGTGGTAGTGCTTGGGACTCTCGCTGGCGTAGTTGCGGATCGGCTCGCCCAACTTCAGGGATGCCGCGGCGTCCGCGATCTCGGCATCGATGTTCTGGTAGGCACCGTCCACGATCAGGCGGGGCTCCTCCATGAAGTGCGGCAGGAGCAACCGCCCCTTCTCGCCGACAAAGACCGCCCCCTGCTCGGGCAGCGCATCACCGTTCGGCAATTGCAGCTCCGGGTGGCCGGCCGGGGCGCCCGGGCCGTCGTACCAGACCCACTTCAGCCGGTCGCCGGTGTAGTCGGTGCCGGGAAATTCGTAGGTCACGATGTTGTTCTCCGGGAAGCCGTAGCCGTTCGGGGGCCGGCACTCGTTCATGACGGTGAGGGGCACGTCCAGCTCCAGGGCGTTGTAGGGCGTATCGAAGATGTGGACGCCCATATCGCCGAGGGTGCCGCAACCGTAGTCGAGAAACTTCCGCCAATTGGTGGGGTGGTACCAGTCTTCTACGTAGGCCCGCTCGGGCGCGGTGCCGAGCCAGAGATCCCAGTTCAGCGCTTCGGGCACCGGGTCGCTCTTAGTGGGTTGCGGACCGTTATAGCCCCAGTTCTTCGGCGACCAGGCGCGCACCGTATCCACCTTGCCGATGATGCCGGAACGAATCAGTTCGGTCGCCATGCGGTAGTCGTAGAAGCTATGTACCTGGATACCCATCTGGGTCACCAGCTTGCGTTCCCGAGCCACGCGGTCCATCTCCCGGGCTTCGGATACGTGGTGGGTCAACGGTTTCTGGCAGTAGACCGGCTTATCCATTTGCATCGCCAGGAGGGAGGCCGGCGCATGGCTGTGGTCGGGGGTCGCTACGATGACGGCGTCAATCTCGCCGCCCATCTCGGACAGCATGACCCGGTAGTCTTCGAAAGCCCGGGCATTGGGATACGTGCCCTGCACCTCCGCGATCATCCGCGCATCTACGTCACAGAGGGCTACGACCTCGACCGACGGGTGGGAAGCGATGGCTTCCAGGTCCGACCGGCCCTGAAAGCCGAGGCCGATATGGGCGGTCCGCAACCGGTCCGCCTTCCCCTGCTTCGACGTGGCGCACTGGGGAAGCAATACCGTCGCCGCCAGCAACGAGCTCCCCTGAATAAATCTTCTTCTTTGCATGGCAATTGATTATCTGCGTCCCATCCCCAAAGGCACGGGCAACCTTATTTGGACAAGGTACTAGAGATGCGGGAAATACGGGGGATTTGCTTGGATCCCAGTGATTGGTGATTTTTTTGACCGCGAGGCCCTCCTGCCGCTGCGCTGGGGGTTGACCTCGCCACTCCCAAAGCGTCCCTTCCGGGGCCGGGCGTACCCTGGTTCGGAAGGAACGAGCCGCAGGCGAGCAGCGCGAACGAGTGAAACCAATCCGTACAATCCTGTACTGCGGGAAACCCCGAAGTAGCGGCGCAGCCAATCCGTGCAAATCTGTGCCCTAATCTGTGAATGACGAAGTCAATCTGGGTTGAGAAAAACGAGCCGCAGGCGAGCACCCCCGCCCGTTGTACCTCCTACTTCAAACTTTAAACATCGTACTTCCCTACCGCTCCCGAATCCGGATATTCCGGAACCACAGCGGACTACCATGGTCCTGCAGCACGATGTACCCACTTTTAAATTTCCCGTAATCCGGCGCATTCTTCCATTTTCCGGAGTTGCGCTTCGCCTCCCAGTCTTCCGAATAGGGCACGAAGGAAAGGACCATCTCCCCGTTTAGCCAATGCTCGACCCGCTCCGGGGTGTACACGATGCGGGTGCTGTTCCACTCACCGGCGGGGTTGAGGTGCTTTTTGGTGGAGTCGGGGGTATACATGGCGTAGTCGGCGGCGGTGCTTTGCCAGTCCTGCAAGCGTTCCGGGTGATCTACGCCGAACTGGCTGTTGTAGCCGGTCAGGTCGTGGATGTCGGCGTAGCCGGCATCGTCAATGAGCTGGTATTCGGGGGCCACCTCGGAGGGAGCATCGTAGCCTTCCTGCACGTGGTACAGGATGCCGCTGTTGCCACCCGGGGGGATTTTCCAGTCCAGTTCCAGCTCGAAGTTGTCAAACTCCCGCTCGCCGTAGAGAATGTCTTTTCCGCCGGTGTAGTCCTGTTCCAGTTCCACTTCGGTGTCGAAGTACAGCACGCCGTCTTCCGCCACCCAGCCCGGGGGCATTTCCTCGGCGTTGTAGCCGCGCCAGCCGTCGGTGGTTTCCCCGTCGAAGAGGGTGATCCACTCGGATTCCGTTTCCGCGGCCGCCGGCTCGCTTGCAGCGGCAGATTCGTTTTGCGCCGGAGCGCAGGAGAAAAGAAGGACGAACAGGGAAAGACAAACGGGTAATTTCATCGGGATACGTTAAGGAATCTGGCCAAAAGATAAGGGATCAGTATTTTCCGCAACTTAGTTCTATAGCTCCCGCGCCCCGCCGCCGCCTTTTTTTAGCGTAGCGCTTATCTTGAGCTGCGTGAACAGACGTCGATTCCTTCAAACCGGCGGCGCCCTAGGAGCCGCAACTTTGCTTTCCGCCGCCCCCCTCTCCCAGGATCGGGATCCCAGATTCCCCATGGGGCTCCAGCTCTTTTCCATCCACGACGCGATGACCGACGACGCGGTCGCCAGCCTGGGCGCCATTGCGAAGATGGGCTACCGCGACGTGGAGATCTTCGGCTTCGATGGCGACCGGGGTACCTTTTACGACCGTCCCGCCGCGGAATTCCGCACCCTTCTCGACGATCACGGACTCACGGCCTCCAGCGGGCACTTCGGCTTCGCTTCTTACCTCTACCGGCCGGCCGATGAGATGACCGCCTTCGTCGATCAGTGCATCCGGGGGGCCAGGACCCTCGGCCTGTCGTACATCGCCTGGCCGTGGATGGCCCCCGAACAACGTACCGCGGCTACCTTCGAATTTTTGCCCGACCTGCTCAATTCCATCGGCGCGCGTGTTCGCGCCGCCGGACTGGGCTTCGCCTACCACAACCACGGCTTCGAATTCGAGCCGATCAACGGTCGGGTGCCCTTCGACGGTATCGCCAAAAAAACCGACCCCGGACTGGTGGAACTTGAACTGGACATGTACTGGCTGATCCGCTCTTCCGACCTCACGCCCCGGCAAATGGTGGATCGCTACCCCGGCCGCGTCACACTCTGGCATGTCAAAGACATGGACAAGAAAACCGAAGATTACACCGAGCTCGGCCGGGGTAGCATCGACTATCCCAACCTGCTTCCCGATCCCGACCGGTCGGGGCTGAAGTTCTGCTACGTCGAGCAGGGCGGGAATTTCGCGAGCAGCTCCCTGGAGAGCGCGGCCACCAACGCCCGCTACTATAAAAAGCATTTGCAGCGCTTCCTGTAGACCGTTTTTTCGGCCGGCCTGGGCACGCTTCTACGAGACCGGCACCAACTACCCCGTCTTCGTAGGCCGCGACGGAGCAGTGATGACACCCTCGCTTGAGTCGCATTCGAGCGAGGCGTTAACTACAACCGGATCGACGATTGAGCCCGGGAGGCGACGCATTAGGTTCGTCCGCCGAGCGGAGCCCACGGAGTTCGTCTGCCGGCGCGGGCCGGGAGGAAGGACGAAGTACAGTGGGGCGATGAACCCGGACACTTACTTACCCCCGACTAGCCGGACCGGGCGCCGGGGGGGTGCCTCCATATTCGGCCCGATGAAGAATTCCGGGTGCGGCGGCTGGTTGTAGGCCACGTTCTGCCAGGCTACGGCCACACGGTATACCGGATTGTGCATCAGCGTAACGAAGCGGTGCTCCGTCGGGATCGTGGTGGTATAGATCCGCAACTCCCGGTTGTCTTCGCTGCGCAGGATGACCTCTTCGCGCCAGTCACCAAACAGGTCGGCGCTGAGGGCGGGGGTCGACTTCGTGCCGTTGTTGGAGGTGGCGCCTTCGGCGAGCAGGAGGGTGTCTACGGTTTCGTTTTTCCAGTCCCATTTGGTGACGGTGTTGCCGGTGAGGAGTTCGCGGAGCAGGTCGCCGTCCCACCAAACCGCGAAATTGCAGGAAGGCGGTTTGTTCTCGGAGATCAGCTCGCCCTTGGCACTGTACAGACCTTCGATGTTCGCGCCCCGCACCCACTGCTCGTTGCCGGGGTACCGGGGGTCGATATTCGCCGATAGCCCGCGCCCCGGGCCTTCGCCGTCGTCTCCCGCCTTGATCGAGGGTTTTTTCCAGAGTACCTCCCCGGTGTGGGCGTCGCGGAAGTGGGCCCCGGCATCGTCAAAGCGCTCCTGGATGTCGAAGATCTCCAGCCCGGGGCGGGACGGGTCCAGGTCGGATACGTGGAGGGCATCGCCGTGACCGAGGCCGGTGGTGTGGAGGCCCGTGCCGTCGTCGTCGAGCACCATGGCCCCGTAAATGATCTCGTGGCGGCCGTCGTCATCCACGTCGGCTACGCTTAGGCTGTGGTTGCCCTGCCCGGCGTAGGGGGCGTTTTCGGGATTGCCGTCATCGCTGTCGAAGGTCCACTTTTTAACCAGCGCTCCGCCGCCGAAATCGTAAGCGGCAACCACCGTACGCGTGTAATAGCCGCGGGCCATAATCAGGCTTGGGTTTTCACCGTCCAGGTAGGCTACGCCGGCGAGGAAGCGGTCCATCCGGTTGCCGTAGCCGTCGCCCCAGATCGCCTTCAGCTGTTCGGTGGTGGGCGATTCGGTGTCCGGGTGGCGGGGCGGATCGTAGTCGACGGTCGACAATGCGGCCCCCGTCCGGCCGTCAAACACCGTGAGGTACTCGGGGCCGGCGAGGATGTAGCCGGCGTCGTTGACATAATTAGCGTTGCCGTCTCCGATCACCGTACCCGCGCCGTCGGTGGTGCCGTCGGCGGTTTTGCAGGCTACCTCGGCGCGGCCGTCGCCGTCCAGGTCGTAAACGATGAACTGGGTGTAGTGGGCTCCCTCGCGGATGTTGCGGCCCAGGTCGATACGCCACAGCAGGGTGCCGTCGAGTTCGTAGGCCTCCAGTACGGGGGCGGTGGTCATCCCCGAGTGGCTGTTGTCGTGGCCGCGACCCACCTGGTGGAGTACGATTTCGTACTGCCCGTCGCCGTCGAGGTCGCCTACGGAGGCATCATTGGGCGTGAATCCCTCTGGGGTCCGGAGCGGTACGCTGAGGTAGTTTCGGACGGGTGCTCGCGCCGGCAGGGTAAAGCTCGCGCCGGCAGCGTCCGCGGAGCCCTCCGCCCGCTCCACCCGGTAGGTGACCGGACTGGAAAAGGGGACGTCGCGGTCGGTGAAGTTCGTCCCCTCGCTGATGGCTGTCGCGGTGATTCGTTGGGGTTCGCCGTTGCCTACCGTACGGTAGAGGTGAAACGCCGCATTTTCCGGGTCGGTAACCAGCAGCCGCCAGCTGACGAAGGCTTCTTGGGCGCCGGTGCGCAGGGCAATGACGCCGCGGTCGAGGAACTCAAGTCGGGGTTGTGCGAAGAGGGTGACGGAAAGGAAGAGAGAAAGGGTAATCAGGCGATAGGGCATACAGCAAGATAAGTAAGCCCGTTCGATCTACCGACTAAAGCCCGGAAGGCCACCGTGGCTGGTCCGCCGAGCTACCGCCAAGGGCACCACCGAGCCGGTGGGCGTAACGGCTCGTCGGCCCAGCTACTGGAAAAAGCACTATTCCCCAAGCCTCGCCCCACCAAACCCGTCGGCCGACCAGCGGAGCTGTGCGGACGACTGGTCCTCGTCGGCCCGGCTACCGTCGCTGGTCCGCCGAGCTACTGCCAAGGGCACCACCGAGCCGGTGGGCGTAACGGCTCGTCGGCCCGGCTACTACGAAAAACCACTACCCCCAAGGTTTCCCCACCAAACCCGTCGGCCGACCAGCGGAGCTGTGCGGACGACTGGTCCTCGTCGGCCCGGCTACCGTCGCTGGTCCGCCGAGCTACTGCCAAGGGCACCACCGAGCCGGTGGGCGTAACGGCTCGTCGGCCCGGCTACTACGAAAAACCACTACCCCCAAGGTTTCCCCACCAAACCCGTCGGCCGACCAGCGGAGCTGCGGGAATGACCGAGGTAACCAACGATCACCGAAACCCCCTATCTTATGGCTAAATCCCAACTCCATGCGCCTGCTCTGTTTCCTGGCCCTTTTCTCCGCCGCACTCTCCGGCCAGGTAACGATCACCGGCTACGTCGTCGATGCGGTGAGCCGCGAGCCGGTGCCCTTCGCGAACGTCGTGTTGGAGGAAGACCAGTCGCGGGGCGTTCTGACCAACGAACTCGGACAGTTCGCCATCTCACTCGATAGTGCGACCTACCGCTACGCTACGCTGGCGATCAGCTCGATCGCCTACGAGGTGGGGCGCGTCCGCCTGGCCGAGGAAGCGGGCTTGCCGGAGCGGCCCCTCGTCATCCGTCTGGAATCGCAGTTCGTGGAACTGCCCGGAGTCGTTGTAATCTCCGATCTCGGGTTGCGGCAACTGGTGCGCCGAGCCCTGGATCGCATCCCCGAAAACTACGGTCATGACGCCTATCACCTGAAGGCGTACCATCGCTCCTATTTTGCCACCAATGTCGGCTTTGCCCAGCTCAACGAAGGCTACCTCACCATCGCCGACGGTCCCTACGTACATGTTCCCGCCCATGAGCGGGAGCGGGCGAAAGTATGGATCGACCAACTGCGGGTCACCAAGGGGAGTCAGGAGGTACCGGCGGGAGCGCGTCGGTTCTTTGACCGGCAGTCCTTTCTGACGGGTGGCTATTCCTGGCTGGGGAACCCCCTTTACCGCGACAGTCTGGGGTACCTCTTTAGGGGCAGCTCGGGTGAAGACTTAGAACACCTCACCTTCCAGCAGATCGGCCAGTACTTTGACGGCACGGATACCCTGGTCCGGCTGCGGTATACGCACCAGCTCAAAGCTCCCGGCCGGCCACCACCGGGCGAATACACCGGTGAGGCGGTGATCAATTTGACCGATTATTCCTTTTCCGAGATCCGCATGGGTTACGTCGGAAACCCTACGGCGGTCTACACCGCCTATCAGAAAGTAAACGGCAAATACTACCCACAGCGCTCCAGCTTCACATGGGCCCTGGACCAGGATTGGCGGGAGTACCCCCGGATCTTTACCCTCTTCTTTTTCGTGACCGACGTGATCACGGATCCGGAGAAAATGAAGCGGTACCAAAAGGGCCGACGCCTGCGCGACGGGGCAGCGGCGATGTCCGCCCTCCGCATCCGGGAAGACCCGGCCTTCTGGCGGGGGGAAGAGCGCATGCTACAGTTGCCGGCGGAAGACGTGCTGCGCTTCGAGATCGGGGAACTGATGAAGCTGGAACCGCCCGCCGACAGCCGCGATACCCTCTCCGCGGATAGCGCGCGGAAGTAGTCGGTGTAACAAAACCGGCTGGGAAGCTATACCGTAGGAGCCGTCACCACCACCTGACCCATATTGCTCATTACCGATTCCCGCTCGTCGGCGGGTGCCCGGGCTAGGTAGTCACCTGTCTGAACAATACGCCATGCACAAATACCACAACCTCCACCGCTGGATGATTATCCCCTTCGTCGTGATGCAAGTAGGCATCCTGCGAGATTACTGGGGCGACTTTACCGACAACGCCTGGTCGGTCCACATCCACTACTGGTCCGGTGCCCTCTGGTACCTCTACCTCATTATCCAGCCCTACTACGCCACCCACGGCCAACTGGAACGCCACCGGACGAACGGCATCATCGGAATGTTCCTGGCCGGGGGGGTCTGCCTGACCGCCCTCAGCATGATGTACCGCGACATAAATACCGCTCACCTTGCCGCAGAGATGCCGGACCGCTTCGGCCCCTTCGAGCCCTGGTTCTTCTATGGAGTGGCGTCGATCGAGATCCCGATGATCCTGGCCTTCGCCGGGGCGGTCATCATGAGTATCCTGAAGCGCAAGCAGGTCGACGAACACGCCTGGTGGCTGATCGCGACCGTATTCATCATCCTGCAGCCGGCCATCGGTCGGGGCTTTCAGTTCGTCGCCATTGCGCTTGGGCAGGATTCCTGGCCGGACATCGACATCATCACGCCGGTGTATTTAGCCCAGGTAGTCATCATCGGGCTGGCTCTCCTCACGGCCCGCCGCTACGGCAAGATGAACCATCCGGCCACGTTGCTCATCGTAGCCGTTAACCTCTACGTGTGCTTCCTGCGCCCCCTCGGTACTTCGCCCGCCGTACAGGCCCTGTTGGAGGGGATGATCAAGGGGTGAAGTTAGGAGCCGACCCGGACGCTCGAAGGTGCAAGCACGCTTTGAGGTCCCCCTGCGCTCACCTCCCGAAGGACGAGGACCTCGGAGCGTCGCCGAGCGATAGCCAAGGGACCCGCGAGGGTCCAATTGAGATTAAACAGAACTCCTTATCTTACGCAATCGATTGCTCCAACCGCCTACGGAGCCTGCTTTTCCTTTTTCTTTCAGTCAGCCGATCATGCGATTCATTACCCTTCTCCTTTGCGCGCTCCCCGTGTTCGCCCACGCCCAGTTTTCCGTTTCGGACCGCCCGACGGACGACCGGCACCAGTTCACGCTGGTAGACGACCGGGCTACGGATATACTTTACGATGCCAACGATGAAAAGCTGGTCGAAATCACCGCCGGCTTTCTGGCCGACGATGTCGAAAAGGTGACCGGCAAACGACCGACGATAAGCACCGAAGCGGGCGGTGCCACCGACCGCCTGGTCGTGATCGGCACCGTCGGTGAAAGCGCTCTGATCGACGAGCTAGTACGCAAAGGCAAACTGAGCGTGAAAGAGATCGACGGCGAATGGGAACGCTTCATCGTCCAGACCGTAAAACGGCCCATGAAGGGCGTAAAGGAAGCGCTAGTGATTGCCGGCAGCGACAAGCGGGGTACCGCCTACGGGGTACTTACATTATCCAAGGAGATGGGCGTCTCCCCCTGGTACTACTGGGCCGACGCGCCGGTACAAAAGAAAGCAGCGGTCTACGTCAGTCGCGACCGCTACGTATCCGAAGGCCCGTCGGTGAAGTACCGCGGCATCTTCCTCAACGATGAGGCGCCGGCCCTCACCGGCTGGGTCGAAGAGAACTTCGGCTCCTTCAACCACGAATTCTACGAAAAGGTCTTCGAGCTGCTCCTGCGAAACAAGGCCAACTACCTCTGGCCAGCGATGTGGCGGCCGCGGGTATTTTCCACCGACGACCCCGAGAACCTGCAAACGGCCGACGACTACGGCATCGTCATCTCCACCTCCCACCACGAGCCTATGATGCGCTACCACGAAGAGTGGAGCCGCTACGATGGCGGCGCCTGGAACTACGAAACGAACGCACCCAAATTGCGGGAATTCTGGCGGGGCGGCATCGAACGGATGGGCGACTACGAAAGCGTGGTCACCCTGGGCATGCGCGGCGACGGCGACGAGGCCATGAGCGAAGGCACCGCCGTTCCCCTGCTCCAGCGGATCATCGCCGACCAGCGGGAGATCATCACCGACGTCACCGGTAAACCGGTAGAGGAAACGCCCCAGGTATGGGCGCTCTACAAGGAAGTGCAGGACTACTACGATAAGGGGATGCGCGTCGACGACGACATCCTCGTACTTTTCTGCGACGACAATTGGGGTAATGTGCGCATCCTCCCCAAAAAAGAAGACATGGACCACGCCGGCGGCTACGGCATGTATTACCATTTCGATTTCGTGGGCGGCCCCGTATCCTACCGCTGGCTCAACGTCACCCAAATCGAGCGGGTCTGGGAACAGATGAACCTCTCCTACGAATGGGGCGTCCGGGACCTCTGGATCACCAACGTCGGCGACCTCAAACCGATGGAACTGCCGATCAGCTTTTTTCTCGACTTCGGCTGGAACGCCGACATGGAAGCCGCCGACCTGCCCGGCTACTACGCTGACTGGGCCGCTCAGCAGTTTGGTTCCGAGCGTTCCGAGGAGATCGCCGACATCCTGGCGCTGTCCACCAAATACAGCGCCCGCCGCACCCCGGAAATGATCAAACCGGATACCTATAGCCTGGATAATTACCGCGAAGCCGAGCGCGTCCTTCAAGCATACGATGCCCTGTACGAGCGTAGCACCGCCGTCTACGAAGACCTGGACGAAGCGGCCCGCGACGCCTACTACCAGCTCGTCCACTTCCCGATCGAGATCTCCAGAAACCTGAACGAGATGTACGTCGCCGCCGGTAAAAACCAGCAGTATGCCATGCAGCAGCGCGCTTCCGCCAACTACTACGCTGACCTCACCAAGGAGAAGTTCGAGCGCGACGCCGAACTCATCCGCTACTACCACGATACCCTGGCCGATGGCAAGTGGAACCACTTCATGGCCCAGAACCACATCGGCTACACCAGCTGGGCGGAACCGCCCGTAGACCGGATGCCCGCCATCACGTACATCAGGACGCCTCAGGCCGCCGCGCTCGGCTACGTAGTAGAGCACGGACCCGGCTCGCGGTGGGCGCGCGGTGGATTGTATAGCCGCACCTTTCCCGCCTTCGATCCGCTGAACGACCAGCAATACTACCTGGAAGTATTCAACCAAGGCACGGAGCCGCTCACCTATACGGTGCATGCCATAGAGGACTGGATCGAGCTGTCGTCTTCCGGCGGGGAGATTCAATACGAAGAGAAAGTGACGGTAAGCATCGACTGGTCGCGCGTACCCGAAGCGGTACGCAGCGGAACGGTCGTACTTTCGGACGGGGACCGGGAGTTTACGGTAGCCGTTCCCCTTCGCACCCCGAACGTAGAAGCCGCCGGGTTCCTGGAAAACAATGGGGTGGTATCGATCGAGGCCACCAACTTTACCGCTAAAGTCGACGGGGAGCACGTTCACTGGACCCTGGTGCCCAATCTCGGCCGGACCCATTCCGCCATGACGCCCGAGCCGGCCGATGCCGAGCCGCAGTCACCCGCCGCCGGCGCTCCCCGCCTGGAGTATACCTTCACCTTACTGGATTCGGCCGCGGTGACCGTGGAAACCCACCTCTCTCCTACCCTCAACTATAAAAAGAACGAAGGCTTGCGGTACGCCATCGCCATTGACGACGAAGAACCCCGGATCGTTAATATCCACGCCGGCGAAGATCAGCCCGACTGGGAATACCCCGAGTGGTGGAACACTTCGGTGACGGATCACATTCGTAAAAAGCAATCGGAGCACGGGGAACTGCTGCCCGGACAGCACACGCTGAAAGTGTGGATGGTCGACCCCGGCGTCGTTTTCCAGCAATTCATCATCGACGCCGGTGGGCTGAAACCTAGCTACCTCGGTCCGCCGGAAAGCACTTTCTTCGGCGCGGTACGGTAAACGTCGTCGACCACGAGCATGGCCATGAGCGAGACGGTGATCATCTCTCCCCAGTCTTCCACGATGCCCAGCAGGCTTTCCGTATACGGGCTATCTCCGGCCTGCTGCAGCAGCCCGTGCACCGCGTCGACGGCAACGCCGAAGCCGCCAAACAGGACGAGCAGGAGGCAGAGTAAAACCATGCGTTTACGCAGCACCTCATTGTAGGTACGCAGGACGCTGATAACGAGCAGCCCGAGCAACAGCCCCCCTACCGTCAGGCCGTAGATCAGTTCCCAGAGGGCCCGGTTCGTCAGCGGCCCCACCTCGGGGAGGGCGATGAACCGCTCGCCGATCAGGTAGAAATCTTCGTGAATGCGGGCAATGTCTTCGAAGAGCAGAAACAGCAGCAGGCCAGCCAGGAAGATCCGTGTAGTTCCTTTCCGGCTGAAGCCGAGGTACAGGAGCAGGGCGGCGCTGGTCAAAAACTTGAGATACTGGAACTGTTCCGCGTAACCATTGTCCACCTCGATGTGCAGTCGGCGGTCCGATAGGAAGTCAAAGTTGAGTGCTACGTGTAACAGAAGAAAAACCACGTCCGTACCGAGCAGCAAAAGCCCGATTGCAAGTGCTTGGCGGTCAAACCGCTGGAACCAGTTTCCATCCGGCAGGTAATCTTGGGTAAAAATTGTCATAGTGTGGTATAAGGGCAGTACGATACTGCACCTTAAGCCATGGTAGACTGCCGTATCGATTATCTACAAATTACACGAAAGTTTACACATGGTTCACACCGGCTTAATCTTAGGCGGAGAAATATGGTCGGCACGGGCTTTGTCCCTGCGCTCCGGCGCCACAAATCGCCTACAGTAGTAATAATTCGTCTTCTCGGATTTTGTCGACCACGGTGATCAGGGTGCCGCAGAAGAAATTCACTTTACTGGCGAGTACCCCGTGCACGACCTTATCCGATTTGGCATAGACCTCGATGTCCTTGGCGACCCCTTCGAGTTGGCCGATTCCCATACTGTCGATACTCGGTTTGATCCGGTGGGCTACCTGGGCAACGGACGGATAATCTTTCTGCGCCAGTGCCTGGCAGATCTCCTGGAGAGAAACGGGCATCTGTTCGACGAAGATGCCGACCATTTTCTGAACGAATGTCTCGTCGCCGCGGCCGAGTTTACGGAGTAAGCCCAGATCGTAGCAGCTACTGGCCGTATAGGCGACCGTCGGTTTATCGGTGGTGCGGCTGATGCGGAGCTGTTGCGACAGCGTCTCGAAGAGGGCGTGCTCTTCGAAGGGCTTGGTCACGAAGTCGTTCATTCCGATACTGAGGTACAGGTCGATATCTTTTTTAAAGGCGTTGGCGGTGACGGCGATGATGGGAACGTCGAGGCGGAGATCGCCGCGGATAATCTTGGTGGTTGCCACGCCGTCCAGTTCCGGCATCTGAATGTCCATCAGGATCAGGTCGTACGCTTTCTCCTTGAGCAGATCGATGGCGATACGCCCGTTTTCGGCTTCGTCGACCGTACACCCGAAGTGGGAGAGGCTCTTGCGGGCGATGAAGCGGTTCATGATATTGTCTTCGACCAGCAGGATGTGGGTGCCTTCCAGCAGGTGCTGGTTTTGCTCCTCCTGCAGGGTGAGTTTGTCGATGTTTCCCTTGGCCAGCCTGACCTGGATGACGAAGCGGGTGCCCACCCCTTTCTCACTGGTGACCTCGATGGTGCCGTCCATCAAGCGGACAATTTCCTTGGTTATGGACATACCCAGGCCCGTACCTCCGAAACGGCGGGAAGTGGATCGCTCCGCCTGACTGAACTTGGAGAAAATCTCGCCTAGGTATTCCGGAGCCATGCCGATACCGGTGTCGGCCACTTCGATGCGTAACGTCTGACCGGTTTGGTCTTCCTCCACGACTTCCGCGTACATACTAACGGTACCCTGCATCGTGAATTTGATCGCGTTCCCGAGCAGGTTGATCAGTACCTGGCGAAGGCGTGCGCTATCGCCGAGGTGTGCTTTCCAGAGTGTTGGGCTGAGGCAGCAATCAAGGGTAAGTCCCTTCTGTGCGGCCTTGATGTGGAGGATACTGCGGAGATTGGCGACCAGGGCTTCGAGGCTAAAATCGTGGCAGTCCAGCTCCAGCTCCCCGGCCTCGATTTTGGAGATATCGAGGATACTGTTTACGATCGAGAGCAGGTGTCGGGCGGCCGAGTCGGTATGACTCAGGTAACTTTGCTGCTTGGGCGACAGCTTCTCCCGGCTCAGCTCGCGGATCATACCGATGATGGCGTTGAGGGGAGTGCGGATTTCGTGACTCATGTTGGCCAGGAAGGCTTCCTTAGCTTCCGAAGCCTGCTCGGCACTGTTCTTGGCAATTTCGAGCTCTTCTTTCATCCGCTTCTGCTCTGTGATGTCCAGGTGCACGCCGATGGAGCCAATTTGCTCTCCGTCGTCGTTGTAGCTCGGGCCACCGGAGACGAACCACCAGCGCTTCTCTCCGGCTTTGTTCTTTGCGGTGATTTCGAAGGTGCCGGACATGCCCTTAGCACTGATCTCCATTTTTTCCCGGAGGAGCACCATATTCGCCTCCTCGAACTGGAGGAAGCTGGCGTGCTGGCCCACCAGTTCATCCATGGAGTAGCCGCTCATATTGCAGAAGCTCTGATTGACGTAATTGATGGTCTCGTTCAGATCGACTCCCACCAAGCCCAGGTTCATATCGGTGATGATATTCCGGTACTTCTCTTCCTGGGCCCGGAGACGGTTCTCCCACCGTTTGCGGGTGGAGATATCCTTGATGAAGGCGGCATAGAAGGTCTCTCCGTGCTGCTCGTAGGTGATCAACGCTAGCTCGATGGGAAAATGCTCGCCCGCCCGGTTGACGGCCTCCAGCTCCAGAACCCGGTTTTTTCCGTTCTTTTTCTGTTGGGAGAGGTGGCCATTCAAATCCATTATCCAGGCTTTCCACAGCCGCTCGGGAAGGGTCAGTTCCACCCCATTCTTCCCCTTTACTTCCTCGAAGGACCAGCCGTAAAGTTCTTCGGCGCGGGGGTTCCAATACTGAATGGTGCCCCGTTGGTCGCTCACGACAATGGCATCCATGGAGGAGTTCATGATCAGTCGGTTGCGCTCCTCGCTCTCCCGTAGTTGGTGCTCGTAGCGGGCCTTGGCGGTTACGTCGTTGAACTTCCACAGGTGGCCCTTGTAGGCTCCGTTGACAAAAATGGGTACATAATCCCTTTCGAGAATGCGGCCGTCCTTCAGTTCCAGCTGCTGATTATAAACCGGCACCCGGTTTTGGAGGCAGACCTGGATATCGGCGATGAATTTGTCCGGATCGCTGAAAATGAACTTGCAGGAATCCCGGGTCTGCACGGCATCGTCGCCGATGATGTCCTGGGGGTGGAAAGCCTCGGAAAAGAAATCGGCCAATAACTCGTTCGCGAAGAGGATCTCGTTGTGCTCGTTCTCAATGACGACGGCCGACTTGAGGTTGTTGAGCAATGCTTTGAACAGGTTGATGTTGCGCGTTAGCTCGTCCTTCACGATGGTAGTGACGTGGACCTGCCCGCGGATGCTTTCGGAGAGGGAAACCAGGTCCCCTTCCGCTTCGGTACCGTTCGAATCATCCGCCAGTTCGGCCGCGGCCCGACTGAGTTCCTGCAGGCTGCGCTTCCGCTGGTCGACGAGGGAACCGATCTCCCGGTTCACTTGCTCGACTTCCGACCGGGCGATTTGGAAGGCGTGCTCCACCCGGGCGTGCTCCCGGTCGTAGCTCCCGTAGGAGTCGTTGATACTTTTTAGGAAGGCCTGTACCTCTTCCTGTGCCAGTACCTTCGCCGACAGATGCTGTTTGATTTGTCGACGTAGTAATTTGTGATAAGTCATTTCCGGGCTTCTAAGGCTCCGCCTTCGGGCGGAATAGCAAAAACGGTAGTAGAATGAGACGCAACGCGGTAGGGTAGCTTTAGCGGGAAAGCTCGCTCTGTAATTCTCCGCTCTTGAGCATGTTGTAGATCGTGGATTTCCCCATGTCCAATACTTTGGCTACCTGGACCACATTATTGTCGTACTTCTCCAGGTGGTGCTGCAGGATCTCGCGGGTGTATTCCCGCAGGGTTTTGCTGCCGTATTCGAAATTGGACGGGCTATTGAGGCCGGAGAAGATGATATCGTCGGCGTTGATCTTATTGGTTTCCGTCATGACGCAGGCCAGGTCGATGATCGCCTTGAGCTCCCGAACGTTACCGGGAAAATCGTACTTCAGGAGTTTGTCCTTGGCGCTTTTGTTGAGCTTCAGCGGTTGCAGGCCGTTGTCTTTGGCGTACTGTTTCACGAATGCGCTGGCCAGCAGGAGGATATCCTCTCCCCTTTCGCGCAGGGCGGGGAGGGCGATCGGCAAGCCCATGATGCGGTAGAAGAGGTCTTCGCGGAATTTACCCTCCCGCACCCGCACTTCCAGGTCGCGGTGGGTAGCCGTAAGGAGGCGGGCCCGGAACGGGATGTTTTCCGTACCGCCCACCCGCGTGAACTCCCGTTCCTGAATGGCCCGGAGAATTTTGCTCTGCAGCGTCAGGTCCATCTCGGCGATCTCGTCCAGGAACAGGGTACCGTCCTTGGCCGCTTCGAACTTACCGGCCTTCCGCCCGACCGCGCCGGTGAAGGCGCCCTTCTCGTGGCCGAAGAGTTCGCTCTCCAGCAGGTTTTCGGGAATCGCGGCCGTGTTGACGGCCATGAACGGCTTCTTGCTACGCTCGCTGTTGTAGTGGATGGCCCGGGCGATCACTTCCTTGCCGGTGCCGGTTTCCCCGGTGATGCTGACGTTGATGTTCGACTTTACGGCTTTGCGCAGCATGGTATAGATACCCTGCATGGCTTGGCTTTTGCCGATGATACCGTCGAAGCTGTACTTCTCCTCCAACTGCCCCCGCAGGGATTCCACCTCTACCTTCAGGTCGCTGTTTTCCCGGATATTTACGATGGATTTCCAGAGGAGGCTCTTCGTATTGTCGTCCTTGACGATGTAATCGTGGACGCCGCGCTTGAGTAGATTAACGACGGTGGAGATGTCCTCCTGTCCGCTGATGATCACGATGGGAACGACATTGTTCAGATCGCGAATGCGGGCGAACAACTCCCCGCCGTTCATATCGGGTAGCCCGTAATCGATCGAAATGACGTCGGGTTTCCGGTATAGGGCTTCGAGGCATGCCTGCCCGGTCGTGAAGAGATCGACCTCGAAATCCGGATTCAGATTCAGGTGATGCTTCAGCAGTTTGCCATAGAAAGGGTCGTCTTCGACAACGAAGATCTTGAAACTATCCACTTGCTCGACTTATTGGCCATCGACCTACAAAGGCCGTTGGGGCGGGTTGGTGTATCGGATAAATGCGTACTTCTCTAATACGTACAACCGGGGCACGATAGTATATAGGTACACAGATTTGAACGTTGCCCGGGGGCAAGGAATGACGACCGCCAAGCGGTACCCAAGGATAGTCGAAAGAAAAGAAAGACCCGGCCTTCTCGACGAAGACCGGGTACAAATAGCTGTGAAGGACGTGGTTCCCCGATGGAGAAGCGGCCGCCGTTCAAGCCGTTATTTATGTTTGCGTGTCATAAAATTGCTACACCAGCCGTAGCTGCAAAAGTTGTTGAGTGCTCTTTAGTTATAAATCTACCTCCCACCCTGCCAAGGCCGTGCCATAAAGTACACCTGTTGTCTATCAGGGTTTTATAAATAGCAGAACCGAAATATATTCCAGGCCGTGGAATAAGCGTCCCGATTGTGGCCACCCGATGGCCGATCGCCGGGGCAAGGCTGGGTACAGCTATCTTACCGCAACACCCAAACGAATTGCATGCGCCCCCTCTGTTTTTTTCTGATCTTCGGTATAGGTTTCCTTCCGGGGATTTGGCCGGCTCCCGCGCTCGGCGCCCAGGAGCGGGTTACGCCGGCGGTGCCCTTCGGTGGCATCTACGCCATTCCGGAAGCGACCGTCCGGCCCGACCCCGAGCTCGACTACCGGCTAGTGATCGACGTCTTCACGGGGGCGGAGGAGCCCGACAGCCTGGGCGGCGGTTTGTACCATGTCTCCCGCCTGCTCAACCTCTTTGCCGTAGCCGGGGTGCCCGCTGACCGGGTGCAGGTCGTGCTCGCCATTCACGGCGCGGCTACCTACGGGGTGCTGACCACCGAAGCGTACCGGGAACGCTTCGGCGTCGACAACCCGAACCTGCCCCTCCTACGCGCGCTGCAGCAGGCGGGGGTGCGCCTGACCGTCTGTGGGCAGTCCCTGATCGGTCGCGACCTAGCGGCGGAAGCGGTGAGCCCGGAGGTGGAAATCGCCACCTCGATGCTGACCACCGTGGCCATGTACCAGATGCGGGGCTACGGGGTTTTTCGTTTCTGAACCGCCAACGTCGGGAAGGCTGCTACCGTCTACCGCGTATGAACGTATTTCCCGTGATGTTACTGGCCGGCCTGTTCGGCTTTTACCTGGGCATCTCCGGATGTGAGCAACCAGCCGGTGCGGTTGAGGTGTGCGCGCGCCAGGTTACCGAACGGCTGGGGTTGGTCGAGGACCCCCAACCTCCTTGTAGCCTATCCGTCGTCATTTATCAGACTGCGGAGGAAACGATCTATACAGTGAATTCAGCTACCTGCTACACCCAGACGCGGTATTACGCCTGCACGGGGGAAAGGTTGCCGTTCGAGCCGGATGAGGCCCGGCGGGTGATTGGCGCGGCTACGGATCAGCAGTTACTGGGTTTCATACCGGGGGACCGCTACTGCGCGGAACGAATCATCAGCCGACTGGGATTGGTGGCGGAGCCGCAATCAAGTTGTGCGACGTTTGTCGAAGTATTGCTCCGGGATGAACGGTACTTCTTTCGGTACGCGTCGCCCAATTGCCAGCTCGTGGCCGTACCCTTCGACTGCGATGGTGACCCGGTGTGTGAGGAAACGGATACGGACTGCCTGGCGGAGTGGTTGCAGCGCGCTGAACCGGCGGAGAACATCGGTTACCTCCCCGAGTGAGGTAGCGCGGATCGTCGAGGAGAAATATGCCTGACAACAGCTACCTTGTCGGAGTAAGTCATCATGCGCTAATCCACCCACCTTGGTTCCATTGATCGAACGGGCCCGCCGGTATTCGGACCGGTCCGCCATAAGCAGCGACAACCAAACCTACACCTACGCGGAACTCGAGCGAAAATCCGCCGAAATCGCCGCCGACCTGCTGGAAGGCATGGACGATCTCGAGGAGGAGCGGGTTGCCTTCCTCGTGCCGCCCGGCTTCCTCTACGTGGCCATTCAGTGGGGCATCTGGCGGGCCGGGGGTATTGCCGTTCCGCTGTGTACCAAGCATCCGCTGCCTTCCCTGCAGTACGTGATCGAAGATACCGGCGCCCGGTCGGTGCTCTACGCGCCTGCGTACCAGGAGTTGCTCCGGCCGATCTTCGATCTGCCCGATACGGATTTCCGCCCCGCCCATCAGGTGGGTAGCGGGAAAGTCCGCCTCCCGGATATCACTCCCGACCGGCGGGCCATGATCCTGTACACCAGTGGCACCACCGGCAAACCGAAAGGGGTGGTTACGACCCACCGCAACATCGAGGCTCAAATCAGTAGCCTGGTAACGGCCTGGGAATGGACGCCGGAGGACCGGATCCTCAACGTGCTGCCGTTGCACCACGTCCACGGCATCGTCAACGCCCTGTGCTGCGCGCTCTGGAGCGGTGCCTGCTGCGAATTCCTGCCGCGCTTCGGCGAAGCGGCCACCTTCGACCGCTTCCGGAGCGGGGCGATCACTGTCTTCATGGCCGTTCCCACCATCTATTACAAGCTGCTGGCGTACTACGACGGCCTGCCGGAAGCGGAGCAGAAAGCCCTATCGGACCGGCTGCGGGCGTTCCGCCTGATGGTATCCGGATCGGCCGCCCTACCGGTATCGGTGCTGGAACGCTGGAAGGCCATCAGCGACCATACGCTGCTGGAGCGGTACGGGATGACCGAGATGGGCATGGCCATCAGCAACCCCTACCGCGGCGAGCGCAGGCCCGGACACATCGGTCAGGCGCTGGAGGGCGTATCGGTGCGGCTCGTTGACGAGGAAAACGAACCGGTGGCGGATGGCGAAGCCGGAGAAATTCAGGTAAGGGGCGCCAACGTTTTCCTGGAGTACTGGGACCGGCCGGACGCGACCGCCGATGCCTTCACCCGCGATGGCTGGTTCCGAACCGGTGACGTGGCCACGCTTGCCGACGGTGCGTACCGGATACTCGGTCGCCATTCGGTCGACATCATCAAATCCGGCGGCTATAAAATCTCCGCCCTGGAGATCGAGGAGGTCCTGCGCCAACATCCCGCCATCCGGGACTGTGGCGTCGTTGGCCTACCCGACGAGGAGTGGGGCGAAATAATCGGCGCCTGCCTGATCGTCGATGACGGCCAAGTCGACCTCACCGCCCTCGAGGGGTGGCTGCGCGACCGACTTCCCGCTTACAAATTGCCCCGGAAGTACCTCTTTACGAAGGAATTGCCCCGCAACGTAATGGGTAAAGTAACCAAGCAGGAGCTGAAAAAGCAGTTCCCATGACCATCTACGGAGTGGCTACGCTGGCGGCCTGCTTTCTACTTGGCAAGGTAGTCGGAACGCTACTGGGCGCGGTGATCGGTATCGACGGCGACGTCGGCGGAGTAGGCTTCGCGATGCTGCTACTCATATTGGTCAACGGATACCTCCGCCGCCGCGGAATGATGGACGGCGCCACGGCCGGTGGTATCCGCTTCTGGAGTGCCATGTACATCCCCATCATCGTGGCCATGGCTTCGGTGCAGCATGCCACCGCCGCCCTTTCGGGGGGCTGGCTGGCCCTACTCGCGGGGATAGTAGCCACCCTGGCGGCGCTCGCTCTGGTACCGTTGTTGTCGCGGATCGGCCGGCCAGGGGAAGAAACCGCGAAGGAGTCATGAAGGCCATCCTTTCCGACCTGCTGATCAAAAACGGGCTGATCTTCGCCTTCCTAGTGGTCGGCCTGATACTGCTGGTGTCGTTCTGGATCGCCCGCCGCGTCCTGGGCGGACTCATCCCGGGCGTAGCGGTAGCCATTATTATCGGATTGGTGCTGGCCTTTCTCGGCGGCGAGCGGGGCATTGCCAGTTTCCCCCTGTTCTCCGGCATGGCGCTACTGGGCGGGTCGATGCTGCGCGACTTTGCCGTGGTGGCTACGGCAACGGGTGCCGACCCCGCGCAGATGAAACATGCCGGTCCGGCCGGGACCATCGCCCTGTTCATTGGCGTGGTACTGGCTTTCGTGATCGGCGTGGCCCTGGCGCTTGCCATGGGATACACCGACCCGGTAAGCCTGACGACGATCGGGGCGGGCGTCTGTACCTACATCGTCGGACCGGTGACCGGCACGGCGCTCGGCGCCACCTCGGAGGTGATGGCCATCAGTATTGCCGCGGGGGTTGTAAAGACCATCGCGACCACGGTGCTCACGCCGCTACTGGCGCGACGGTTGGGCCTGGATAACCCACATTCGGCCGTGGTCTTCGGCGGCCTGCTGGGAACCACCAGCGGAGTAGCCGCCGGACTGGCCGCCACCGACCCGAAACTGGTTCCTTACGGGGCGCTGACGGCTACGTTCTATACGGGCCTGGGCTGTCTGCTGTGTCCGTCGGTGTTGCATGTCATCGTCCTGGCCTTACTCGGTTGAGGCAGCCCGGCCGGCTTTAGCAATCCGCGACCGGCGCTTCGGAGGGCAACCGGCTTTCTTCCAGCACCTTCTCGTAGTAGGCTTCGTACTTCGGGATCATGTTGGCGATATCGAAGCGTTCGGCCTGCTTTAGCGCATTGGCCCGAAATCGCTTCAGGGTATCTTCGTTTTCGAATATCTTCATGATGTCCTCCGCCATCTTGTCGACCATGCCGACGCCGCTGGTGAAGCCGGTGACCCCGTCGATATTCACCTCGGGAATACCCCCTACGTTGCTGGACACCACCGGGACTTCGCAGGCCATGGCTTCCAGCGCGGCAAGACCGAAACTTTCACTCGCGGACGGCAACAGAAACACATCGGCTACGGCCAACAATTCTTCCACCGCGTCCTGCTTGCCCAGGAAGCGGATGTCCTTCGTGAGGCCGAGCCGGCGACTGAGGTCCTCGCACTTATTGCGTTCGGGTCCGTCGCCGATGAGCAGCAGCTTACTGGGCGTCTGGTCGTTGATGATCTTGAAGATGTAGATCACGTCGTCGACCCGCTTTACCGGCCGGAAATTGGAGACATGGATCAGGATGCGCTCCCCGTTAGGGGCGATGGCCCGCTTGAAGTGTTCCTTGTTGTTCCGCTTGAAGCGGGCGAAATCGATGAAATTATAGATGACCTCGATCGGGCGAAGGACCTCGAAATTGTCGAGCGTCGCCTGCTTGAGAGAGTCGGATACGGCCGTCACCCCGTCGGATTCATTGATGGCGAAGGTGATCGTGGGCTCGAAGGCCGGATTACTGCCCACCAGGGTAATGTCGGTACCGTGCAGGGTGGTCACGAAAGGAACGTAGCGGTTCCGGCTCATCAGGATCTTACGGGCCATGTAGGCTACCGCGGCGTGGGGCACGGCGTAGTGGACGTGCAGCAGCTCGATGCCGTAGTTCTCGACTACGTCCACCAGCTTGGAGGCCAGAGCGGTTTCGTAGGGGGCGAATTCAAACAGCGGGTAATCCGCGCCGCTGTCTACCTCGTGGTAAAAGACGTTCTCGTGAAAAAACCCGAGCCGCGCCGGTCGCCGGTAGGTAATGAAGTGGATTTCGTGCCCACGACGCGCCAATCCCAGGCCGAGTTCCGTGGCCAGTACGCCACTGCCGCCGTAGGTGGGATAACAGACAACGCCGATCTTCATACTGTTGCTTTGGTGGCGACGCAGGCCGACACGTGATTTTCGTCTTGATCAAATGCAAAAGGTAAGTAAATAGTTTGCCAGCCTTCCCGGTCCGCCCAGCTTCTGGTCCGCCCTTCTCCTGGTCCGCCCAGCGCCAGCTGGTCTGCCCAGGGGATGGGTGGACCAGGGCATAGTCACTACCGACCCGTGGGCGGACGAACTACGCTACCCTACGTTCGGCAGACCACTAGCCACTTCCACCCGTGGGCGGACGAACTACGCTACCCTACGTTCGGCAGACCACTAGCACCTTCGACCCGTGGGCGGAAATGTCGCGGGGTTGCCCAGCTCCTGGTCCGCCCAGCGCCAGCTGGTCTGCCCAGGAGATGGGTGGACCTAGGCATAGTCACTACCGACCCGTGGGCGGACGAACTACGTTACCCTACGTTCGGCAGACCACTAGCCACTTCCACCCGTGGGCGGACGAACTGCGTTGCACGACGTTCGGCAGGCCGCTAGTGAACCCACCACGCCTTCCGAACCTTTCTCCACCATGATCGAGATCACCCTGCTGCCCGCCGACGGTAACGACGACTACGCCGATAGCATTCCCGCCGACACCTATCTCCGTACCCTTTCCCCTCCGGGATTCATCGTCCGGTTGCCGAAGGACGCCGCTCCGGCGTCCGTGCGAAACCTGGGGCAACTGCTCAGCCACAAGGAAGCGAAACACCTGAGTGCCGAGCTGGCCGTCAAGGCCCCGAACGTAGCCGATCGACTGGCGGAGGAATTCATCGGCGGCCTGAAGTTGGGCAGCTATTCCGCCGGCCAGCGCAAGGGCGACCACGAAGCCCACCCCCTGGCGAAGGGGACCTTCCGGTACGACGGCAATACCGAACCCGCGCTGATCCTGGCCGACGTACAAAACCGCGTCCGCTCCCTGGTGGACGCCCCCGCCAATAAAAAGCGCGCCCAGGATCTGGCCGCCTTCGCCCGGGAAAGCGGAGCCACCTACGGTTACGACGTGAAGGTGCTCGACAAGGAGGCCTGCCTGCAGGAAGGACTGCACGCCCTCCTGGCCGTCAACCGCGGGAGCGAGGACCCGGCCGTGCTCATCGTGATGGAATATCGCGGCGGAGCGCAGGAGGGAGAAACGACCGCCATTATCGGCAAAGGCGTCACCTTCGACACCGGCGGCGTCAGCATTAAAGGCAGTCAGAACCTCCACCTGATGAAGAGTGACATGGGTGGGGCCGCGGCTACCTTCGGCGCAGTCGAGGCGGCCGCCCGCCTGAAGCTGCCGGTTAACCTGGTCGGCATCGTCCCCGCCACCGATAACAGCGTCGACGCCCTAAGCATCAAACCCAGCGACGTTATCGAAAGCCACGCCGGCAAGACCATCGAGATCATCGATACGGATGCGGAGGGCCGCCTCATCATGGCCGACGGTCTGAGCTACGCCGTTAAGCACTTCTCCCCCACCACCCTCATTGACGTGGCGACGCTTACGGGTTCGGCCGTGCGCACCTTTGGCTACGTCTGTGCCGCCACCCTCAGCAAGAACGAGGAACTGGTGGACCAATTCCGGACCGCAGGGGATGCCTGCGGCGAGCGCGTCTGGCCCCTGCCCCCCTGGGATGATTTTGCCAAGGGATTGGAAAGTGACGTAGCCGACGTGAAGAACTTCAGTGGCAATCCGCTGCACGGGGCCACCGATGCCTTCAAATTCCTGGAAAACTTCACCCACGGCCACGAGCGCTACATCCACTTCGACATCGCCGGCGTGGCACTGAAGCAGGGCCCGTACGCCAAAGACCGCCAGGCTACGGGGTTTGGGGTACGGCTGTTTGTGGAGTGGCTGCGCGCTGCGAATAATTAGTAGTTGCTCCACCCCCCGCCCCCTTACCGCTAAAGGAACCGTTGCTACCCCTTAGTTCGCTACCGTAAATTGGTAGGTACCCGCAGCCAGTTCGTACACCGCGTGCCGCCCGGTGTACCGTACGAGGCGCACGCCCTCCGCCCCGTCGGCGGGGCCGGCACCTTCCCGTACGCTTTGCGCGTCGGGGGCCGATAGGTACAGAATTGCCGAGGTATTCGGCGGAACGGTAGCCGAATAGGTCAGGCCATTCCCTTCGGTTTTCCAGCTACTCTCGATCCGACCGTACGGCGAATCGTAGTGCCCCCCGGCCTCGGTCAGCTGACCGGTCGGATCCGGCTCCGGACGCAGGACGAACGATTTGAATCCGGGCTCCCCCCGCTGGATACCGAGGGAATGAGCCATCATCCACTGCCCCACCGCCCCGAAAGAGTAGTGGTTGAAGCTATTCATGCTGTTGTTGTCGCCGAAGCCGTCTTCGTGGGTGTAGGAATTCAGCCGCTCCCAGATGCTGGTCGCTCCCTGGGTGACCGGGTACAACCAGGAGGGGTACTGCTCGTTCAGCAAGAGTTCGTAGGCTACGTCGGTGTACCCGTAATCGGACAGCGCCTTGCTGATCCAGGCCGTACCGATAAAGCCGGTCATCAGGGAATAGGCCGGTCGGCTCACGCCCCCGTCGTCTTCGTTCGTTCGCCGCAAGATGTCGGCCAGCCGGGCGGCCAGGCTATCGGCAGTCTCCCCCTCCACTACCCCCAGGGCCAGCGGCAGGGCGTAGGAGACCTGGGTATCCATGTAGTTGGGTCGACCTTCGATCTCCTTCACCTGTTGCTCCGGCGGCGAGGAACCGAAGCCGTTCATCACGTGGCCGGAGCGCACGGTCCGGTAGCCACCTGGCTCCAGGTAGGTATCCCGAAAGTGTTGTTGTCGCGCCTGGATCCTCGCGGCGTAATCCGCCGCTTCCTGCTGCTTGCCGAGTAGTTGCGCTACCTCCCGCATGATCTGCAGGTCGAAGATGTAGTAGCTCTCCCAGAGGAGGGTATTGTCGTTCTGATTTCCCTCCGGACTGAGCCAGTCGCCCAGTGCCCCCGCCGTCATGACGCCGCTATTGGGGTCGATACCCTCGGCCAGAAAATTCATGTAGTCGCGCATGGCCGGATAATGCTCCCGCAGCACCGCCGTATCCCCGTACTGCTGCCAGGTTTCCCAGGCCACTGTAAGGCCTGCACTGCCCCAGAGGATGCCCCCGAAGCCGTCGGCGGCCGGTGCCACGTCCGCGAAGCGACCGTCCGGGTACTGGGTTTCCCGCATCGCCAGGAGGTGGCGGCGGAAGAATTGATCGGCATCAGCCAGGTAGGTGGCCGTCCGGGCAAATACGGAGATATCGCCCGACCAGCCCATCCGCTCGTTGCGCTGCGGACAGTCGGTCGGTATCGACAGGAAGTTGCCGTACTGCGACCAGACGATGTTCTCGAACAGCCGGTTGACGTTGTCGTTCGACGTTTCGTAATGGGCGGTGACCGCGTCAATCGAGCTAATGACTAGCCCCTTCACCGCCTCCACCGGCAGGGCTTCCTCGATGCCGGTAATCTCCAGATAGCGGTAACCGTGGAAGGTGAAGCGGGGCTGCAACACGTTGTCGCCCGCTTTCGTGATGTAGTGATCGTGGTTGTGGGCCGCCCGGAGGTTTTCGATCATGATCATCCCCACTTTGTCTCCGTAGACCGGCAAGTCGGGGTAGAGCACCTCGGCGTACCGGAGCCAGATGTCCCGGCCCGCTTCCCCGCTCCCCAGATCCACCCGCGGCACGCCGACCATATTCTGCCCCATGTCGTAGACGAACACTCCCGGACGGACCTCCTCGACCGATTGGGCGGTCAATTCCTTCACCACCCGCGCGGGAGTTCCGATCTGTCCGAGCAGCCGATAATCTTCGTAGGCAATCTTCCGGCCGTTGTCGTCACCTATGAAGGCGGTTCGGGCGACGTCCACCTCCGTGGCTTCGGTCCAGTCGCTATCGTCGTAGTCCGCCGTAGCCCAACCGGCGATCGCCGTATCGCGGCGGGCATCGTAGACTTCCCCCTGAAAGAAGGATCCGTACCGCAGGGGGCCGTTATTGAAGTAGCGCCAGTCGTCGGGGTCGGTCGTGACGACCTCCCGGCTGCCGTCGGCGTAGTCGATGACCAGTTTGGCGAGCAGCGACTGCCGGTCACCAAAGAAGTTCCAGTTGGCGCCGGAGAAGCTGTGGTTCCCGCTCCACCAGCCCTCACCGAGCCAGGCTCCGAGGGCATTATCACCGCCGGCCGCGATCCGGTCCGTCACGTCGTAGGTCTGATAGAGGTGGGTTTCATCGTACTGCGTCAGGCCGGGGTTGAAGTAGTCCTCCCCCACCCGCTCGCCATTCAGGTACAGCTCGTAGACGCCGCGGGCGGTGACGTAGATCCGGGCCCGGGTAACGTTCGGTTTGGCGGCGAAGGTGGTACGCAACATCGGCGCGGCGTTCTGGCTCGGATCGGCTACGGCGAAGGTGCCCCCGCTTCCCCCGCGGACGCGGATACCGTTTTCGAGGAGTTCGATTTCGCCGTCGGTCTCCTGTGCCAACCGCGCGGCAAAACCGTCCGCTTTTCCCGTCGGCTGCCAGAGGACGTTCGAGGGGGCGCGGTAGTGCCGTAGCGTCAAGTCGGAAAAGGTGGCCTGCTGCCCTGCCGGAACGGAAAAGCCGATGTCGGCCAGCATCGGGTACGCGAGGTAATCGCCGCTGGGTCCGTTGGGGTTGATCACCAGGCCGCCGCGGCCCCAACCACCCCGGTAGTAGGTTTCGAGGTCCGTCCCGATTTCCGTTCCGTTCAACCGGATGCGGGTAGTACCGAATACGCTGCCGACCTCGATCCGGTAGGGTCCGTAGAGACTGGATTCCCCCTGCACCGAATCCGGTAGCACGATGGCGTAGAGCGGCCGGTCAGCGCGGTCATCCGGGTGGTAGCCAACGCGGTACACCTTGAAGGTCGGGTGGGGTTCGCTGATGTCCACTTCCAGGCGCACGTAGGCACTGTCCTCGGGCGATGACAGGCCGTAAATGTTCTTGTACGCGTCGCGCAGCCGCAGGTCGTTGGCTCCGAGGATCAGGGAGGCCCGGGTACTCCCGCTGGCTTTGTCGAGCTGCAGGGTATAACTCAACCGGAACACCGACAGGTAGTGCGCGTGCAGCACCTGGTCCGCATCGCCGCCACCGATCCACCGGGCACCCTCCCAGGCGGCTTCCGTGGCGTTCAGCAAACCGGTCTCGAACCACGAGTTGGCGGCGTAGGTGCTGTCTCGCTCGTCGTACACGGTCACCTCCCAGTCGTAACGGGTGGCGGGCTCCAGGTCCTCCCCGGCGTACGGGATACCGAGCGCCGTGCCGCTGTTTACCCTTCCACTATTCCAGACCTCGGTACCGGCTTCATCGGTCACGGTGAGGGCGTAAGCGGTCTGTTTTACACCGTGTCGATTGGGGTCCGCCGTCAACTGCCAGCTGAAGCGCGGGGTTTCCACGTCGATCCCGAGTGGCGTGGGGATGTACTCCACTTCCAGCGCGGTGGGTTGTTGCGCGGCCAGTCGGCTCCAGGCGGCCAGCATGATCAGCAATAGGATCCAGACTAGGATGGAGCCCGACCGACGGGGGTCTCCCCCCGAAAAAAAGGTGTTGCTTGGCATAATCGAAAGGCTTGAACGCTTGTAAGGCGAAGCCATAATACACCACGCGCGCCGGGAGAGCAAACGCCAGCGACAAGTTCGGGCGGCGGAGCGCAGGAACCCCGCAGCGGAATAGCGGCCAGGGTTTCCCGTGACCCCAGTCCCGACACGGCCCGCTTCGCTTCCCAAGCGACAACTTTCCCGCGCCCCGGCGCAAAAAGATTGGGTTGTTTAAAACAAAATGTTCTAAATTGACATCTATAAGAAACAGCCACCATGAAATTCGAAGTAAACGAAAAACCCCGCCTGCAAAACGGCCGCCACGTAGTGACCATCACCGAGATTTCCGAAGGAAAGAGCGAGTACAAGGGCATCCCCTTTTTCGCCGCCCGTATGGAGACCGATGAAGGCTTCGTAGAGCAGCGCTTCTACGACAGCGAGCCCAGCAAACCCATCCTGGCCGAACTAATGCGCGCCGTCGAAATGGAAGGAGAAACCCTAGACACCAATAAGTTGAAGGGAAAACAACTGAGCGTGGAAGTGCACGAACGCAGCTACCCCGATCCTGACACCGGCCAAGAAAAAACCATCACCGAAGCCGGTCACTTTCAAAAAGTCGGGGAAGCGAATACGAGCGATGAGCCGAAATAGTCACGCCTCCGTCTAAAATCGGAGCCGATTGATCGGAATAGGGTACGGGGCCATAACCGCCGTGCCCTATTCGTCGTTACGGCTGCTGTGAAGACATCTATTCTACCGATTCCACGCTGGACTCCCCTCGTGCTCTCCGGGTCCGGCCCCCGCTCCTACCTTGCGGTCGAAACCGGACGCCTGGGTAAGCCCGCCCTCCGCCTCGCCGCCACCCTCCTCTTCCTGGTCGGGTTTATTTCCACGCTCGGTGCCCAGGACCGGGTGACGCTCAGTGGCTACGTCCGCGATGCCAGCGACGGCGAGACCCTCATCGGGGCTACCGTGCAACTAGACGGCACCACCCTGGGCACGGTGACGAATGCCTACGGCTTTTATTCCCTCACCGTTGCCCCCGGCAGTTATACGGTGCGGGCAAGCTACCTGGGCTACGCCGAACGGAAGGTCGTACTGGAGCTCAACGGCAACCTCACCCGCGATTTCGCTCTCGAGGAAGCCGGCAGCGTGCTCCAGGAAGTTGTCGTCACCGCCGTCGACGAAGACGAGAACGTCAGCAACCTGCAGATGAGCGTGGAGCGGCTCGACATGAGCACCATTGAGAAGCTGCCCAGCCTGCTGGGGGAAGTGGACGTGATCCGCAGCATCCAGTTGCTGCCCGGGGTGACCACCGTGGGCGAGGGTGCCGCCGGCTTTAACGTGCGGGGCGGCAGCATCGACCAGAACCTGGTGATCCTGGACGAGGCGCCCGTCTTCAACAGCAGCCACCTCTTCGGCTTCTTCTCGGTTTTTAACCCCGACGCCGTGAAGGGGGTACAGCTGTACAAAGGTGGCATCCCCGCGCGTTATGGCGGCCGGCTTTCGTCCATCCTCGACGTGCGCATGAAGGAGGGCAATAACCAGCAGTTCGAGATGCAGGGCGGTATCGGCACCATCTTCAGCCGGCTCAGCGTGGAAGCACCGTTGGTGAAGGATAAGTCGTCTTTTCTCCTCGCCGGCCGCCGCAGCTACATCGACGTACTGGCGGCCCCTTTCCTCAACGATAACCTCAGCGGTACCCGCCTCAACTTTTACGACCTCACCCTGAAGACCAACTACCGCTTCAGCGATAAGGACCAAGTATTTCTTTCCGGCTACCTCGGCCGCGACGTATTCAGTCCGGGCGACGCGGCCGGCTTCAGCTGGGGTAACGCCACCGGCACCCTGCGCTGGAACCACCTCTTTTCCGACAAGCTCTTCGCCAACCTGACCGTCTACTACAGCGACTACGACTACGCCATTGACTTCGGCGACGACCCCGACGAAGACGCCTTCAACTGGGACGCCAGCATCGTCAACACCAGCGTCAAACCGGAATTCTCCTACTTCGTCAGTCCCGATAACGTCATCCGCTTCGGCGGCCAGGCGATCTACTACCGCTTCGAGCCGGCCAACGCCATTGCCGTCAGCGGCGGCGACGAAATCGACATCAGCCTCAGCCGCCAGTGGGCCCTGGAATCGAGCGCCTTCGTCGAAAACGAGGTGACCCTGTGGGACCGGCTGAAGCTCAACTACGGGCTGCGCCTGAGCCACTTCGCCTACCTCGGCGGACGCAATATCTACGAATTCGGCGAAGCCCCCCGCGAAGGACTGCCCCGCCCACTCACGGGCGTCACCCCTACGGAGCGCAACGAAGTGATCGACGACTGGTTGAACCTGGAACCCCGCGCCGCGGCCCAGTTCACCCTCAACTCCACCAGCTCGGTGAAGGCCAGCTACCAGCGCACCGTGCAGTACATCCACCTGCTCAGCAATACCACCGCCTCGATCCCCCTCGACATCTGGACGCCCAGCACCAACAACATCCAACCCCAGCGGGCCGACCAGTTCGCCCTCGGATACTTCCGTAATCTCAGCGACAATACCTACGAGCTCAGCTTGGAAACCTACTACAAGGACTTCGCCAACCTGGTCGATTACATCGACGGGGCCGACCTCATCCTCAACGAACTCGTGGAAGGGCAGGTCCTCAGCGGCGAAGGGCGGGCCTACGGAGCCGAAGTGCAACTCAAGAAAAACAAGGGCCGCGCATCGGGCTGGCTGAGCTACACCCTGGCTCGCTCCGAGCGGCTGGTGCCCGGCATCAACAATGACGACTGGTACCCCACCCGTTTCGACCAGACCCACAACTTCAACCTGACCGCGTTCTACGAGCTCTCCGACCGCGTGAGCCTGAGCGGTACCTTCGTCTACAACACCGGCACCCCGACCACCCTGCCCAACAGCGGCTACTACCAGCTCGGTTACTACATCCCGAACAACGCCGGTGACGCCCGTAATAACTTTCGCATTCCGGATTACCACCGCCTCGACGTGAGCCTCACCCTCGACCCGAAAAAAGAGAAAGCCGACCGCCGCTGGCAGGGGCAGTGGATCTTCGGCATTTACAATCTCTACGCCCGCCGCAACCCCTTCACCATCTACGCCGACCAACTGGACGGCCGCACCCTTCCCGGGCAGGCCATCAACACCGAAGCCATCAAGCTCTCCGTGGTCGGTAGCATCATCCCCTCCGTTTCCTACAACTTCACCTTCCAATGATGCGATCGCTCGGCCTACTCTCGCTAGCCCTTGTCCTATGGAACTGCGAGGACCCCGTCACCCTCCAGACCGACTTCGACGCCCCCCAACTTGTCGTCGACGCCTGGCTCACCAATCGGGCGGAACCCCAGACCGTCCGCCTCACCGAATCACAGGATTACTACGCCAACCGCCTGCCCACCCCCGTGGAGGACGCCGCGGTGGTGATCTGCCGCACCGCCCCGGATACTAGCTGCTTCACCTTCACGTACCGGGGCGACGGCGACTACGTGTGGGAGCCGGCTCCCGGTGATTCCCTGGGCGCGGTCGGTACCGAGCTGGTCCTCGGCCTCGAGCGCAACGGGCTCCGCTACGGCAGCCAGACGACGGTGAAACGGGTGCCCCCCATCGACAGCATCGCGGTTCGTTTCGAGGAAGAATCGATCGGGCTCGACGCGGGCCTGTACGCCCAGCTGTACGCCCGCGATTTCGTCGGTGTCGGCGATGCCTATCTGATCCGCACCACCATCAACGACACCCTGCTCAACCGCCCGGGGGAGCTCTCCCTGGTATACGACGCCACCTTCGACGCCGGCAGCGGCACGGACGGCATCGTGTTCATCGCACCCATCCGGTTCAGCATCAACCGCACGGACGACGACGGCGGCGTGGTCGCCCTCGAGCCCGGCGATAGCCTCCACGTCGATGTATGGTCGCTCAGCAACGAAGCCTTCTTCTACCTGAGCGTGGCCCGCGACCAGATTCAGAACGGCAGCAACGGCATCTTCCAACTCCCCATCGCCAATGCCCCCGGCAACGTGGTGGCCCTCGACGGGGAAGAAGCCGTATTGGGGGTCTTCAACGTGGCCGCGGTGAGCCAGGCAAGCAAGGTCGTGGAATGATTTTCCGGGGAAACTTTCGCGTTCCGTGACCCAATACGTAATTTGACGTCTCACCTGGGAAGCCGCTACGATCCGAGCTCCCGAAGCTGGAAACCTGAATGCTCACCCAAGCGTCCACTCAAGCTTGCGACCCTTCCATGGAAGACATGGACATCGTGCTGGCCTACCGCAAGCACCAGCACGCTACCTGCTTCCGCCTGCTCTACGAGCGCTATGCCGCCAAAGTATACAGTAAGGCCATGACCATGCTGCACAAGGAAAGCGAAGCGGAAGACGCCACCCAGGAGATTTTTACCAAGATATTCCTGAGCCTGGGTAAATTCGAGGGCCAGGCCAAGTTTTCCACCTGGGTCTATTCCATCACCTATAACCTCTGTATCGACAAAATTCGCCGCAGCCGCCGTAGCCGGGAGCTCTTCGCCACCGAGATGGAAGACCCGCCAGACACGATCGAGGAGGTGCCCGACGAGGCCCTGATGAGCATGCAACTCAGTGAACTCCGCTACGTGCTCTCCCAACTCACGGAATCCGAACGGACCCTGCTCCTGATGAAGTACAAGGACGGGGTGAAGATCAAAACGATTGCCTCGCTGCTCGGTAAAACCGAATCGGCCGTAAAGATGCAGTTGAAACGGGTAAAGGAAAAATCCAAGCGCATCCACGACCGCCAGTTCGCCTCCGTAACCTGAAACCCATGAATAACTTTCTGGCACTGCGGGACGAAGATATCGCCTCCTTCACCGGGGAGCGGCAAGCTGTCGTGCGCCGGAAGGTCGAACGGGAACTGCGGACCGCCGAATTCATCGCCAGCGTCGTCGAGCTCTTCGGGCCCGTCATGGCCGACACCCTCAACGTTATGGGGGGCGGAGAGCCCATGGTCGACCTTGATGACGACGATCCCTTCAACGACGAACCTCTCGGCCCCGGCACCAACCGCGACATTATCCGTTAATTGCCCCCATGGACTCCGTGCTCGAGATACTCCGCCTCCAGGCTTACCAGTTGCTGACCGTCATTCCGGCCCTCGTCAAAGCCGCCGTCATCTTCCTGGTGGGCTACGTGATCGCCAAGGGGCTGTACCAAATCCTCCGGCGGCTCATCGCGGCTTCCGGCCTCGACCGCCTCACCGATAAACTGCTGAACATCGACCTGTTCCGCAACGCCAAGATCACCCTCCTCCCCAGCCGGGTATTAGCGGCCATCGTGTACTACTTCGTCCTGATCGTTTTCACCATGGCCGCGGTCGAGGCACTGGGCATGGACATGCTTTCGGCGATGATGGCCGACCTCATTTCCTATTTGCCGAACGCCATATTAGCCTTTGTCATCCTGATCGGCGGCATCTTCCTGGCCGATTCCATCAAGCGGCTGGTACTCACCACCTGCCGGTCGCTGGCCATCCCGTCCGGCAACCTGATCGCCAACGCGGTTTTCTACTTCATCCTGCTCAACATCATCCTTATTTCCCTCAGTCAGGCCCAGTTGCAGACGGAGTTCATGGAAACGAACATCAGTATCCTCCTGGCGGGTATCGCGGGCGCTTTCGCCATCGGCTACGGCATGGCCTCCCGGCACATCATGGGCAATATCCTGGCCAGCTTTTACAATCGCAATCAGCTTCGCCTCGGCGACGAGGTCAGCATCGACGGCAAGCGGGGAGAGGTCGTCCAGCTCAACAGCGTCAGCATCACGTTGCGGTCGGAAGATTCCGAGTTTACCGTTCCCTTCAGCAAGCTCAGCAGCGAAGGCTACGAAATGCATAGCCGGCGCGACGAAGGCCCCTCCCTGCCGCCACATTTAGGAACTTAAGTTACTTTTTGTCGGCCCGCCCGTCCCATCTTTGCCCCCCTCATTAGAATACCCAAGATCGCGGTATGAAGCTCTCGCTACTCATTCCTTTTTTCATTTTTTGCTCCCTTCACCTCCTCGCGCAGGAGGCGGAAGAAATTCCGGAAGGTTGGCGCCGGGGCGCGGGAATCGGGCTCGACCTGACCCAATTGCTGCAAATCAACCCCAAACAGGGTGCCGGACAGAACCGCCTCGGCTTCGGGTCCGCCGTCAACGCCTTCGCCAAGTACAAGATGGACCGGCGTACTTGGGACAATACCCTGCTCTGGCAATTCGGACTACAGCGCCTCGGATCCGGCGTCATCGCCCAGGGATCCGCCGATAAAATCCCCTTCCAGAAAACGATCGACGAGCTCCGGTTCGGAAGTAAGTACGGCTACCAGATCCGCGAGGACGGCAACTTGTACTACTCGGCGAATTTCACCTTCCTCAGCCAGTTGGTGCCGACGTACCAGTTTCCCGACCTCTACTCCGGCAATTTCGTTTCCGACTGGCTGGATACCGGCCGCAGCCCCCTCTCCAAGTTCTTCGCGCCCGCCACCACCACCTTCTCCATCGGTCTGGATTACCAGCCGACCCCGGCCATCTCCCTTTTCTTTTCCCCCGTCAGTTCCAAGTTCATTATCGTAGCCAGCGACAGCATTGCCGCCCGGGGCGTGCACGGCAACCAGGTCAGCGGTACGCCCGATAGCCGGGGCATCTACCCCGAGTACGAGAAAATCGACGCCCAGATCGGTGCCCTGGCCCAGTTGAAGTTCGAGGCCAGCTTCCTCACCGACGACCGCGTCACCCTCAGTTCCAGCCTCGGCCTGTACACCAACTACCTGCGGAACCCCCAGAACGTAGACGTCGACTGGCAGAACGGCTTGGCCTTCGCCATCACCGAGAACCTCCTGTTTTCCCTCTTCGTCAACGTCTTCTACGACGACGACATCCGCGTACAGATCACCGACTACGACGCCCCCAATGGAACGGCCGGCCTCGGCAAACGGGTCAGCCTCACCGAACAGCTGCTCATCACGTACGCCCGAACCTTCTGAGGCCGGTGGCAAAACGGTTCCACCCTGGTTACGACCACCCCCTCTTGGCCCGGGCCCGGGCCTGCACCGTCTGCGCGGACCATCTCCCCCTCGGCCCTAATCCCATCTTCCGCATTCACCCGGAATGCCGCGTAGCCCTTATCAGCCAGGCACCCGGACGGCTGGCCCACCAATCGAGCGTGGCCTGGGACGACCCCGGCGGCCGTCGATTACGGGAGTGGCTCGGCGTGACGGAAGAACAGTTTTATCACGCTACCACCTTCGCCGTGCTGCCGATCGGCTTCTGTTACCCGGGGAAGGGAAAAGGCGGCGATCTCCCGCCACGGCCGGAGTGCGCGCCGCTTTGGCAGGAACCCCTGCACTCCCTAATGCCGCGACTGGAGCTGCAAATTCTAATCGGCGCCTACGCTCAGGCCCACTACCTCGGAGCCCGGCGGGGAAAAAACCTCACGGAAACCGTCCGGAACTACGCCGATTACCTACCGGCGTACTTTCCAATACCCCACCCCAGTCCGCGCAACGGTATCTACCTGCGCCGTAACCCCTGGTTCGAGGAGGTCAACATACCGCATCTGCAGCAGCTGGTTGCGGACTTGCTTTAGGCAAATCTAAATGGCGCCGAGACCACCGTCCATGCCGATCACCTGGCCGGTGACGAAACGCCCCTGGTTGCCCAGTAGGAATACCGCCATGGCTGCAATATCGGCGGGGTCGCCCACCCGGTTCAGAGGATGGCGCTTGGCACTGGCTTCCCGTTTGTCGTCGGAAGCGAGCAGTTTTCCGGCGAGCGGCGTATCGGTGAGGGAAGGAGCGATGGCGTTGACCCGGATGGAGGGGGCGTATTCCGCGGCCAGGCTACGGGTAAGGCCTTCCACGGCACCCTTGGCGGCGGCGACCGCGGCGTGGAAGGGCATGCCGCGCTGCACGGCTACCGTAGAGAAAAGGACCACCGAAGCTCGGTCACTCCGTTTAAGCGCCCGTTCGGCGGCCTGGAGGCAACGCACGGCGCCCACTACGTTCAGCTCGAAAGACTGCCGGAAAGCGTCGGGTTTGAGGCTACGAAAGGATTTCAGGTCGATATTTCCCGGGCAGTACACCAGACCGTCCAGTGTGTCCGGCAGTCCCGTACCCATATCGGCCCCCTCGGCCGTGACGTCCACTGCCGTAAAGTGAACCGCGGGGGGCAGATCGCGAGCTTGCCGGGCCCAGACGTGGACGGTGTGGTTTGCCTGAAGAAGTTGGTCGACGAGGGCGCGACCGATGCCGGAGCTGCCGCCGACGATGAGATAAGTAGCCATAGGAAAGGGGTTAACGAAAGCGACCCGGCCGGCGTGAGCCGGTCGGGTCGCTGCGATTCAGGGTCCTAAGACTAAACCGGGTGGCTTAGTTTACGGACTCGCTGAGTTTCTTACCGGGCTTGAACTTCACTACGTTCTTGGCCGCGATCTGGATGGTCTCGTTGGTGCGGGGGTTACGTCCTTCCCGGGCGGGGCGGTTGTTAACCGAGAAAGTACCGAATCCTACCAAGCTAACGCTATCGTCACTCTTGAGTGCGTCTTCGATACTAGCGAGGGTGGCGCTCAGTGCGCTTTCGGCTTGGTCTTTCGTCAGGCCCGACTTCTCGGCGATGGACGATACAAGTTCTCCTTTGTTCATTATACAGAAATTTGGATTGTTAAAAAGTGGCAAAGAAATTGCCGTATGAATCAGGTTTCGTTAGGTAGTCGAAGTCAGGCACAAGGCTTGGTCCTTTAACCTCCCTAGTTTAGCCGTACAAACGTATGAAAAAGCTCAGTGTTTATCCTGTTTTCCTTATTTTACTAGGGTTCTCGATCCTCTTTATGACGGGCTGTAGCCGCAAATCCGGCTGTGCCGCCCTCATGAATACCACCAAGGTTCAGAAGAAGAACCCCGGCGGCAACCGCGACCTCTTCGGCCAGCGGATGTAATCGGGGGCTCACCGTTCACGCAGTTTTTCCGCCCGGGGCAGGCCGAGCGGCAGCACCTCCACCGTCTCCCCCGCCCGTTTGATTTCCCGCACCTTATACGGCCGCTTCTGCTGGCTTTCGTAGTAAGTCCGCATCAGTACCTCCACGATGATCCCGACCGTAACCAACTG
Source organism: Neolewinella xylanilytica (assembly GCF_002934605.1). Taxonomy (GTDB): domain Bacteria; phylum Bacteroidota; class Bacteroidia; order Chitinophagales; family Saprospiraceae; genus Neolewinella; species Neolewinella xylanilytica. The sequence goes on along the minus strand of NZ_PTJC01000005.1, from coordinate 799,332 downwards.
TACGCCAGTAAGTACGAGCAGGGCACCCAGGATCAGCAGCGGCTTCCCCCAGATGTCCTGACCGGCCAGCTTGAGCGCCAGCAGATAGAGGTTGATCAGGGCACCGGCGGCGAATATGCCCAGCCCCACCTGTCCGAAAAGGTGCATCGGCCGCTGCAGGTACTTCTTCAGGAAGAGCATCAAAATCAGATCGCTCACCACGCGGAAGGTGCGTCCGAGGCCGTACTTGCTCTGCCCGTGCCGGCGGGCGTGATGGCGCACCGGCACCTGGGTGATGCGCGCGCCTTCCAGGCTTGCCAGCACCGAAATAAATCGGTGCAGCTCCCCGTAAATTCCCAGGTCACGGGCAATTTCGGCGCGAAAGACCTTCAGGGCGCAGCCGTAATCCCGCAAATGCACCCCGCTCAGATTGCGGATGATCCAGTTAGCGATGCCACTCGGGATCTTCCGCAGCAGGGCTCCGTCCTGTCGGTTCACCCGTTCGCCGACTACCAGGTCCCAGTCTTCGTCGCGCACCATCCTGAGCATGGAGGGTATGTCGGCCGGGTCGTTCTGCAGGTCGCCGTCCATGGTGGCGATGTAGGTGCCGCGGGCCACGTCGATACCGGCCATGAGGGCGAGGCTCTGTCCGTAGTTCTTCCGCAGCTCCACGACGACGAGCCGGGGGTCGTCGAAGGATTTCAGCAGGGCGACCGATCCGTCGGTGCTGCCGTCATCGACGTAGACGATCTCATAATCGATCCCGGCAACCGCCGCGTGGATGCGGTCGATGAGCGGACGGATGTTGTCCACTTCATTGAGGATGGTTACGACGATCGATAGTTCCACGCCGCGAATATACGCCGGCTAGTCGCCCACGGGCATACCCGTCCCCATGCCGTCCCGCAGTTCCTCCGTTTCGTCGGCGGGCAAGTCCGCCGCCTCCAGCAACCGCCCCACCGGGTAGCGGGCGCGTAAATGCCGGAGGTAAAGGGAGTCTACGGCCTCGATCCGTAAGCCGGGATACTGGAACGGGCTGCCGATGTACAGCATTTCCGGGGCGTAATCAGCGTACACCCGGGGCACCACCGCCCCCCGCGCCCGGGTCAGGTACCATCCGCTGGCGGGTTCGATCAGGCTGAAGCGGTAGATACCAAGCGCGCTATCCCCGGCCGTACGCACTACCCGTTCGGCGGATTGCCGAACGGCGATGCCACGTTCGTCTTCCGCTGCGCGGGGGGGCAGGACGAACAGATTAAACCCGACGCGCAGCAATAACAGGAAAATGCAAAAGAGGAGGAGGAAATCTTTCTCCCGCCGCCAGCCCGCCAAGATCGTTGCACCTGCGGCCGCGCCCAAAACCGTACTCTTCAGCCAAGCGGCCTCCACGATGGCGGTCTGGGGTACCAGCGGAACGAACGGAATAGCCACCGCGACCACCGTCATCACCATCAGCAGCCCCCGCCGCAGGTAAACGTAGGTCGGGCTCCGGTCGAGCACGTGCAGGTGGTGCAGCCACAGCAAACTCGCGAACAGCAGGGGAAAAAGCATGAGCAGGTAGCGCGGGTAGACATTCGGCGAGAGCCAGTATACGGGAACGTTGACCAAAAAGGCCACCAGGCAGAAGGCCGCGAAATCATTGGTGCGGAGGCTCGCCCACCCACCGCGCCGCAGCAGGTACACCAGCAGCAGCGTCCAGGGCAGGAAGTGGTAGCTCATCTCGAAGGGGAAAGCGAATACGTGGCGGACCGTCTCCCACAGCCCCCGCGCCACGGCCGTTCGTTTGCCGCTCTCCACGAACAGCCGGCGGGCCACCCGCTCCAGGTCGACGGCCTCCGAATAGGGTACATAATACAGTGCCAGCAGCCCGAGGCACCCCAGCCCCGTAAGCAGGTGGGCCGGGCGCAGGAGCTGCTTCCACGACCGGGTCCACCCCAGAATGGCGAAGATGCTCAGTCCCTGAAAGACGACGGCCGGCAGTCCCTTCAGCAGGAAAGTGGCGACCGTGAGCAGGTAGGTCCACCCGAAGGCTTCCCACCACCGGCCCCGCCGGCCGAAGTAGTAGAGGAGCATGATCTGGGTGTAGACCAGCCAGCTGAAGCAGACGTCGATGAGGGCGAGCATGCTGTCCCAGAAGAGCATCCGCCCGCAGGTGATCACCGTCAGGGCGTGGACCGCCGCGAGGTAGCTTCCGAAGTGTCGCCGGCTGAACAGGTAGGTCGTAATCCCGAAGCCTAGCAGGCTGATGACCGTAGGCAAGCGGGCGGCCCACTCGCTGCCTTCGCCGTGAAGGGCGAAACTCGCGGCCAGGATCCAGTTCCACAGCGGCGGCTTATTCAGGTAGATATCGCCGTGCATGGTGGGTACCAGGAAGTTTCCGGTCCAGAGCATCTCCAGGGCGACCAGCGCCCGGATCCCCTCGTCGTCGATGAAGACCACCCGCCCCAGGTTGATCAGCAGGGCCGGCAACAGCAGCAGCGCCGCCACGATATACAACCACTTTCGCACGGGGCGAAGATAGACCAAGCCAACGGCCCGGAAGGCAACGGGCATTCGGGCGACGGAGCGCGGGTCTCATGACGGCCGGAAAATACCATCGTCGGGACGAACGTTTAGAGCTTGTTTGGCTTTTCCGAACCTGGTCGAAAATGAGGCAATTTGCGACCTGTTTAGGCACCCGACACGGGGGATAGCAGCGTTATCTACCGCGTCGGGTAACGACAACGGGGCTGAAGGAGGCCGTTGGCAGACCGGTAAGGAGAATCCAAACAGGTTCTTCGTCGTACCCCAAGCGAAAATTACCCGCTTGGGTAATCCCGGATTACCTGGGGGGAGGCCGCTTCGGTCACCGGAATGTAAGCCCGCATTAATGTGGTGTTAAACAGCTCACTCCCGCTCCCCTTTCTGAACTACTGCGCCCCGCCAAACATTAATACCGTAACTCCACGCCTGACCCAACAATCCTTGAGATTGATTCGGAGTTTCAAAAAGAAAAACATGAAGTCGAGAGGACCCCTGCTTTTTTCCGCCCTACTACTGGTTTTTGCGCTCATCGCCGCTATGCGCCCCGTCCACGAGCTGGCTACTCCGCCGGGCGACGCGCCCTCGGTCATCATGCGTACAATGTTGGCGAACCTGGAGAACTACCACTACCAGCCGGTGGCGATCAATGACGAATTTTCCGAACGCGTCTATAAGCAATACCTGAATGACGTCGATGGCGCCCGCCTCTTCTTCACCCAGGAGGATATCGATGCCTTCAGCCAGTACCGTACGCAGATCGACGATCAGAGCCTGGCCGGCGAGTTCACCTTTTACGATCTGGTGCAGGAGCGCTGGATGGCCGCCCTCGACAAGACCGAAGGCTGGTACGAGGAAATCCTCTCCGAACCCTTTGACCTGAACGCCAGCGGCGAATTTACCGATCGCGACGAGGACTCCGACTGGGCGGCAACCGACACCGAACTCAAGCAGTACTGGTACGACTACACCAAGCGCGACCTGGTCGCCCAGATCGTGAATAAGCAGGAAGAGATCGAGCTGGATACGACCGGCACGGAATTCCCTTCCATGGATTCCCTGGAAATCGAGTACCGGGGCAAAATTTTAGAGCGGTACGAAGACTGGTTCGCCCGGATGCGCGAAATGAAGCCCAGCATCAAGCAGGGGCAGTTCTTCAACGCCATGACCGCCGTTTTCGACCCTCACACCAGCTACTTCCGGCCCAAGGATAAGGAATCGTTCGACATTCGCTTCAGCGGTCGCCTGGAAGGCATCGGTGCCACGCTGCAAACCAACGACGAATACACCAAGGTGACCTCGATCGTAGTCGGCGGCCCGGCCTGGAAGGGCAAGGAGCTGCAGGAGGACGACATCATTATGGGCGTCCGCCAGGAAGAAGGTGACCTCGTCGATATCAAGGGGATGATCCTCGAAGACGTAGTCGATAAGATCCGCGGTAAAAAGGGTACCATGGTCTACCTCAAGGTCAAAAAGCCCGACGGCACGATCCAGAACATCGCCATTGAGCGGGACGTGATCATCATCGACGAGACCTACGCCAAGTCGCTCATCATCGACGACGCCGATTCGGGCGATAAAGTGGGCTACCTCCTCCTGCCGAGCTTCTACGCCGATTTCCAGAACGAGGACGGCCGCTTCAGCGCTAAGGACGTGGAAGCCGAGCTGGACAAGCTTAAGGAGCAGAACGTCGACGGCATCATCCTCGACCTCCGCAACAACGGTGGCGGATCCCTCCGCGACGTGGTCGACATGACCGGCTTCTTCATTCCCGAAGGCCCGGTCGTACAGGTTGCCGGCCGTGAAAGCAGCAAGGAAATTCTCAAGGACAAAGACCGCCGCGTGCAGTACGACGGGCCGCTGGTAGTACTGGTCAACGAATACAGCGCCAGCGCCAGCGAGATCCTGGCCGCCGCCCTGCAGGACTACAACCGGGCCGTGATCGTGGGCAGCAACTCCACCTTCGGGAAGGGAACGGTGCAGCGCTTCATCGATATGGACCAGACCATTAATGGTTTCGACGACATCAAGCCACTTGGTACCGTAAAGTTGACGATGCAGAAGTTTTACCGCATCAATGGCGGATCCACCCAGCTGCGCGGCGTGACCCCGGACATCGTCCTGCCTAACAGCCGCTCCTTACTGGAAACCGGTGAGAAAGAACAGGAGTCGCCCCTCGCCTGGACCGAAATCGAGCCCGCCAAGTACAGCCAGGATGTTTACCGCATCCGCCACATGGACGAACTGATGGAGCGTAGTGCCGTGCGGATAGCCGCCAGTCCTACCTTCGACCGCATCGCCGAAAACGCCAAGCGCGTCAAGCGGCAGCGCGACCGGGATACTTATCCCCTGGCCCTTACCGACTACGCCGAGCTACAGCGCACCGCCCGCGAAGAGGCAGAACAATTTGACGGCATCTTCGACACGATCGTCAACCAGGGCGTAGAGAACCTGGTCGTCGACCTCGACCCCATCCTCGCCGACGAAAGCAAAGTCGCCCGCAACGACGACTTCAAGCAAAACGTGGGTAAGGACGTCTACATCCGCGAAGCGGTCAACATCGTCCACGATATGATCGAGCTGGAAACGGGTGGTAAAGTGGGGTATCGGGAGTAGTCCTTTAGTCTGGTAGGGGGTAGTCTTTTAGTTTGGTAGTCTTTTAGTCTTTTAGGGGATAGTCCTTTAGTCTGTTAGTAGGTAGTGTTTTTAGTCGGGCAATTTGCACCCAAATACTACCTACTAACAGACTACCGACTACCCCCTAAAAGACTACTGACTACCCCTACCTACTACCCCCTAAAAGACTACCCCCTACCTACTACTAGACTACCCCCTAAAAGACTACTGACTACCCCTACCTACTACCAGACTACCCACTACCCAATCAACCCACTAAGCGATTGCGTAGCCTGCTCTCCGGTTGCCATGGTCTTTACCGAGTACTTGCCGCTCTTCACTTCTTCACTGCCGATGATAATGACCTTCGGGGCATTGCGCTGATCGGCGTACTTCATCATTTTACCCAGTTTGGCGGCGGCGGGATAGAGGTCCGCATTCCGGCCGGCACGGCGAAGTTGGCCGACTAGCTCGAAACCGTGGGCCAGGCTCGCCTCGTCGAGGCAAAGCAGCAGGTACTCGAGATCTTCGCTGGCATCCGCGGGGAATAGCTGGAGCTCTTCCAGAACGTCATAGATGCGTTCCGCTCCGAAGCTGATGCCTACGCCGGGCAGGTCGCGGCCGCCGAAGATGCCGGTAAGGTCGGCGTAGCGGCCACCACCCGCGATGCTACCCATCTGAATACCGGGGTGCGAATCGGTGTCGACGGCCACTTCGTAGATGCAGCCGGTGTAGTAATTGAGGCCGCGGGCCAGGGTGACGTCGAATTCAACGCGGCTGGTGGTGGCTCCGATCGTGTCGAATACGGCCTGAAGTTCCCCGATGCCCTCGCGGCCGATCGCGCTTTTTTCCAGCAGCGGCGCTACTTTTCCCAGGCTGGTGACGCCTAAGAATTGCTTGATCGTATCGATGGCCGCCGCATCTACGCCCCGCTCCCGGAGTTCCTTTTCGACGCCGGCCTCCCCGATTTTATCGAGCTTGTCGATGGCGATGGTGATGTCCATCATCCGGTCCTGGTGCCCGGCGATCTCGGCGAGCCCGGCCAGGATCTTCCGGTTATTGAGGCGGATGACGACGCGTAGTCCGAGGTCGGCAAATACCCAGTCCAGCAGCTGCGTTAGTTCGGCCTCGTAGAGGAGGGAATCGGAGCCTACCACGTCGGCGTCGCACTGGTAGAACTCGTTGTAGCGGCCCTTCTGCGGCCGGTCGGCCCGCCACACGGGGGCGATAGCGTAGCGCTTGAAGGGGAAGGCGAGGTCGTTCTGGTGCATCACCACGTAGCGGGCGAAGGGGACGGTGAGATCGTAGCGGAGGCCGCGCTTCGATATCTGCGGCAGTACGGCGTCGCTATCTTGGGCGGCTAGCTGCTGCGAATCCGCTTTCCCGAGAAAATCGCCGTTGTTGAGCACCTTGAAGAGCAGGCGATCGCCTTCCTCGCCGTACTTCCCGGTCAGGGTCGACAGGTTTTCCATCACCGGCGTCTCGATGGGCTGGTAGCCGTAGCGGTGGAAATGCTTCCGGATGACGTCGAAAATGTAGTTGCGCCGCCGCACCTCGTGGGGCAGAAAATCTCGGGTTCCTTTGGGGATGGAGGGTTTCATGGGCGCGAAGGTACAGAAGTACGATGTTGGAAGGACAAAGTAGGAAGTACGAAGGTGTCGGCAAATTCTGGTGACCCGGATGGGGATTATTGGAACGGGTGTTTTCCAAAGCGGGTGTTTTGCGCCGGGGCGCAGGGGAAACGGGAGTTACAAACATGTTATGTGAATTCCCTTGGGCGCAGGAGATGCTCGCCTTCGGCTCGTAATTCTGAAATGCTGATTTTGGCAGCTCGCTGCGCTAGGTCACGGATTGGCTGCTCTCCCCTCGGTGATTCCTCGGTGAAGCCCCCTGAGCTATCTGTGGAGAGGCTTTGCTCACCTGCGGCTCGTTTTTTCTCAACACAGATTGACTGCGCCGCTACTTCGTGGGTTTCCGCAGACCTTGCTGCGCCTGCGGCGCGGTGTATAGGCTCAACACAGATTTCACGGATCGCTACGCTCGGGCACGGATTAAACACGGATTTTTTCCGCAGGGCTCCGCGAAACTCCGCGGTGCTCTGCTTCTCTGCCGTTTATCGCTACCGTCGCACAGCGACCACTTAGCAAGCCTCCTCCGTGGCACCTCTATGCTGTACTCCGTGGCACATCTGTGGTGAACTATCAGTTCGTTTTGTCTCTCCCGCGGTTCGGATGCCCACGGGTGGAGGACCTTCGGTCCGACCGCAGACCTTGCTGCGCCTGCGGCGCGGTGTATAGGCTCAACACAGATTTCACGGATCGCTACGCTCGGGCACGGATTAAACACGGATTTTTCCCGCACGACTCCGAGAAACTCCGCGGTACTCTGCTTCTATGCGGTTAGTCACTGCCGTCGTACAGCGACCACTTAGCAAGCCTCCTCCGTGGCACCTCTGTGGTGTACTCCGTGGCACCTCTGTGGTGAATTTCAGTATGCGCTTACTACCCACGGCGGTGACCCACTACCGTCGCGCAGCGCCCCCCTTCTCCGACCTACAGATCAGCCAACAACTCCCGAGCAGCGGCCCGGTACGGGTGGCCGTCGGTATTCGCGATCCGCTGCAGGGCGTCCTCGGCTTCGGGCCGGCGGTTGAGGGCGAGCAGGGCCAGGGCGTCGTACCATGCGGCGGGAGCCAGGTAAGGGCTATCGGGCGGGAGTTGGGCGAACCACTCCCGCGCCCGGGCCGGATCGTCGAGGGCCAGAGCCGACACGCCGAGGTAGAGCGGCGAAGCCGGATAGGCGGGGGCGGTGGGCAGCAGCTCGTCGTAACCGGTGCGGTAATCGCCTCGGTCGTAGTAATAGAGGATGCGCTCCAGGTCGCGCTCGGCGTCGGTTTGTGGGGGCGTATCGGCGAAAATGTTGGGATAGGGCTCGAAGGCACGGGCGTACAGGTCGCCGGGGGCGCTACCGCCGAAGGTATCGTAGGCGAGCCAGCCCAGCACCCCGCACAACACGGCGGCGAGGAGCAGGCCCGTGGATAGCGAAGGAAGCTTAATTCGGTAGCGGGGCCGCAATTGGACGCTTTCTTTGTTGGCGGCGGGCGCGGGTGCAGGGATCGGCTCGGGGGCGGGCGCTTCCCGGGCGAGCGTGCGCATGAGGTCCTGGCGGCCGGCCAGGGTGATCGCGGCGGGGTAACGGCGGGCCATTTCCGGATCGCCTTCGGTGACCGCATCCCGGCAGCTCAGAAGGCGGTCGTCCAGTTCGTCGTCGGGTTCCAGATCGAGGGCCCGGGCCAGGGCGGCGGATTCCATGCGGTGGTAATCGGCCAGCAGGAGGAGTTGCTGACAATCGCCGGCTTCCTTCAGGCGGAGGAGCAGGCGTTGCCCCGATGCGTCCAGCTGGACCGGCTTGGGTAAGTGATCCAGCGGCCCGTTGCCCATCGGGAAGCGGTGGGTGCTTACCTGGCCGTCGGCAAAGTAGACCGCGGCGATGGTGGTCACGAAGTGGAAAGCGGCTCCGGTGTAGGGATCTTCCGGGAGCAGGACGGCTTCGTACCAGCCGATCAGCGAGCGATGAAAATGGAGCGTGGCATGATCCGGGGGGTAATCATGCTCGTCGACCCAGGCCCGGTAATCCGGAGCCAGTTCCGTAGCGTATCGTCTGAGTTCGGCGAGCCGGCGGCCGTCTTGCATAGCGGGGTGCATTCCATTCCTCGAACACCGCCACCCGCGGAGCCGTTGGGGAAAGGTACCAAAACAACATACGATGAGCGCAAGCGGAGATAGAATACGGGGAGACTGGAACCAGGTCAAAGGAAAGGCCAAGCAAGAATACGGTGACCTCACCGACGATGACCTGACCTACCAGGAAGGAAAACACGACGAGTTCATGGGTAACCTCCAGACCAAACTGGGGAAAACCAAGCAACAGTTAAAGGACTGGATCGACAGCCTGTAAGCACCGGCTCGATATCCCGATTCCCATAAGATGCCCCCGTTCAGCCTTCTGGACGGGGGCATCTTTTTGGTCCCATCCCTGCACCCGCGCTCCGGCGCCCAATACCGGCTGCCCCCGGCGTGCGGCAAGAAATAGGGGGAATAAGTGCGTTTAGGGCCCCCTACCCTCCCGGGGAAGGAACAAAACCACTAGTCAAACCTTATTAGGTAAATTTGCGGTTCCCGCAGCACGGCCGGGAATCACTCTCAATTACCCCCATTATATGGCAGATATCCAAGAACTCAAAAGAATAGCCTCCCAGGTACGGCGCGACATTATCCGGCAGGTGTACCTCTCGCAGAGCGGCCACCCCGGTGGCGGACTCGGTAACGCCGACCTCCTGGTCGCGCTTTATTTTGAAGTCATGAAGCACGATCCTTCCTTCAATATGGAAGCGAAGGACGAAGACGTCTTCTTCCTCTCCAACGGCCACATCTCCCCGGTCTTTTACAGCGTACTGGCCCGCGCCGGGTACTTCCCCGCCGAAGAACTGAAGACCTTCCGTGCCATCGATAGCCGCCTGCAAGGCCACCCGACCACCCACGAGGGGCTGCCCGGTATCCGCGTAGCTTCCGGATCGCTCGGACAGGGCGTCAGCGTAGCCATCGGCATGGCGCTCTCCAAAAAAATGAACGGCGACGACCGCACCGTCTTCGTCCTCACCGGCGACGGCGAGCAGCAGGAAGGCCAGATCTGGGAAGCCGCCCTCTTTGCTCCCCACAACAAGGTGGACAACCTGGTCCTCATCATCGACGACAACGGCCAGCAGATCGACGGCCCCACCCAGGAGGTGCTCGAGCTCGGCAGCTTCGCCGACAAGTACAAGGCCTTCGGCTGGGACATCATGCGCATGAACGGTAACGATATGGAAGAGACCGTGAAGGTGCTCAAGGAAGCCGCTGCCAAGCGCAATGGCAAGCCTACCTGTATCGTCATGGACACCGAAATGGGCATGGGCGTGGACTTCATGGTCGGCACCCACCACTGGCACGGCAAAGCCCCGGACAAGGAGCAGGCGATCAACGCCCTGGGCCAGCTGGAGGAAACCCTTGGCGACTTCCCCGCCGAAGGGGTTTAGTACGGTAGTCGGTGGCTTCGCCACCTTTTAGTACGGTAGGGCCCAGCCCCCCATTCCATTAATCATTAAGAATATTATAGCGCATGCTATCCCTCGATAAATTACAATCCACCGGCAAGAAAGCCACCCGCGACGGTTTCGGCGCCGGACTCAAAGCCGCCGGCGACAAGCACGACAACGTGGTCATGCTCACCGCCGACCTCCGTGGCTCCATGAAGTCGGAAGACTTCATCAATACCTACCCCGACCGCTTCATCCAGGTCGGTATCTCCGAAGCCAACATGATGGGCATCGCGGCCGGTCTGGCTACGGGCGGAAAGATTCCGGTCACGACCACCTTCGCCAACTTCAGCACGGGCCGCGTCTACGACCAGATCCGCCAATCGATCGCCTACAGCGACAAGAACGTGAAGATCTGTGCCAGCCACGCCGGCCTGACGCTGGGTGAGGACGGGGCGACCCACCAGATCCTGGAAGACATCGGTATGATGCGGATGCTCCCCGGCATGACGGTCATCAACCCCTGCGATTACAACCAGACCAAAGCAGCCGTACAGGCCATCGTGGAGCACCACGGACCGGTGTACCTGCGCTTCGGTCGCCCGGGCTGGCCCGTCTTCATCCCCGAAGACACGAAGTTCGAGATCGGTAAGGCCCTGCCCCTCAGCGAGGGTACGGACGTGACCATCTTCGCCACCGGCCACCTGGTCTGGAAAGCCATCGAGGCCGCCCGCCAGCTGGAGAAGGAAGGCATCAGCGTCGACCTGATCAACATCCACACCATCAAGCCCCTCGACGAGGAAGCCGTGATCGCCAGCGCCAAGAAGACCGGCGCCGTCGTGACCTGCGAAGAACACAATAAGTACGGCGGCCTGGGCAGCGCCATCGCCGAATGCCTCAGCAAGCACCAGCCGACCCCCCAGGAGTACGTCGCTACCGATGACACCTTCGGGGAATCGGGTACCGCCGACGAACTGCTGGCCAAGTACGGCCTGGATACACCGGACGTGGTGGCCGCCGCCAAGCGGGCTATTAAGCGGAAATAAGTCGGCACTTCGTCCGCCGAAGGGCCATTGGCCATCCCGCAGGGTGGGTGATGGCACTTCGTCTGCCGACGTATCCTTACGATAGATATAGAAAACCGGTTTCTCCTTTGGGGGGACCGGTTTTTTAATTGGTGAATGGGTGAAGTGTTGAATTAGTGAATGGGCTACCGCTTGGGGAGGCTCGCATTCGGCTCGGGGGGGAATGGTGAATGGGTGAATTGTTGAATTAGTGAATGGCTGCCGCGCAAGTCAGCTCGCCTTCGGCTCGTGGGGGGGGGAGAAGTACGATGTTTGAAGTATGAGGTACGAAGTACAAAGGTGCTGCCGCGCGTTTTAGCTCGCCTGCGGCTCGTGTTCTCAACACTGATTTCACAGATTTTGGGCACGGATTTTCGGTCGCCTCAGCTCGCTTCGCTCGTTCGGCTGGGCGATTGCAAAATAAGCGGGACCACATTATAAATCAGCCCCTCCGGTAATTTCCGCTTCCCCTCCCTTGGTATAAGCCCTGTGCTGCGGGAAATTCCGTGCTAATCTGTGCCCGAGCGAAGCGAGCTGAGAAGCGCGGCAGCATTTTCACCCATTCACTAATTCAAAAACTCACGAATTTACCAAGCGACCGTCGGCGGACGAGCGGAGCTCGGCAGACGACCGGGCCCACGAGCGAAGCGAGCTGAGGCGACCGAAACCACGAAGTAGCGGCGCAGCCAATCCGTGCCCGAAATCCGTGCCGGCGAAGCCGATCTGTGTTGAGTATCCCACAACGAGCGAAGCGAGTCCCGATAGCTATCGGGATTGCGGCAGCCAATTCACTAACTCAACGATTCAAAAATTCACTCTTCCCACAACGAGCGAAGCGAGTCCCGATAGCTATCGGGATTGCGGCAGCCATTCACTAATTCAATAATTCATCCATTCACCAAGGGCCCGTCGGCGGACGAGCGGAGCTCGGCAGACGACCGGGCCCACGAGCGAAGCGAGCTGAGGCGACCGAAACCACGAAGTAGCGGCGCAGCCAATCCGTGCCCGAAATCCGTGCCGGCGAAGCCGATCTGTGTTGAGTATCCCACAACGAGCGAAGCGAGTCCCGATAGCTATCGGGATTGCGGCAGCCAATTCCCTAACTCAACAATTCAAAAATTCACTCTTCCCACAACGAGCGAAGCGAGCTGAGACATGCGGCAGCCATTCACTAATTCAACAATTCATCCATTCACCAAGGCCTCGTCGGCGGACGAGCGGAGCTCGGCAGACGACCGGGCCCACGAGCGAAGCGAGCAGAAACGTGCGGCAGCCCTTCGTACTTTGTCCTTCGTACTTCAAACATCGTACTTCTTCATGGAAGCATCCATCAAGCTAACCCTGGCCCGCAAAGACTACCAGCTAAAGCAAATCCTGGAGCTGCAGCAGACCAACCACCTGGAGCGCGTAGACTCCGACACCCAGGGCTTCGAGGTGCTGGACTGGTTTCGGGGTCCCGACGGTAAAGACTGAGTAATCGTTGTTTGGAACTGGCAGAACGGGATAGAGGACATTGCATAGCCAGCCGCAGGTCATTACACTCCGCGAAGGGCCCGCGCCCCGGGGAAGCCTACCGCCTACTCGATATCGTAGTCCGGTAGTGTGTGGGCATTCGTCGGGGGGGTCATGAGGCGTTCCCGGAAGAGGCGATTGGCGTACCTGGCCACCACTTCGAATTCTCCCTTCAGGAGGTGATCTAGAAGCTTGGGACCGCTGTTATCGCCCAGATTCTTTAACAGGGCACCCACGCCCCGCTCCAGGGATCCATAGCGGTGCTGGTATAGTTCTACTATGCGCACCACGTCCCGTTGGTGGTGTTTACTAAAGTGATAAAGTTGGGTACCGACCTTCTGGGCATCCGATGTCGACAATACGATGTCGTTGGCGTTGCAGAGGGAGGTGAACCGGTTGCCGATGAAGTGACCTGCAAGGTTCAGGGTCAGTTGTTTAATGGCGCTGGATTCCGTCCTGGAATTGAATAGGAGCGCTATTCCGAAACCGCTTTCGTTCCACATGGTGTACCGGGCATCGTAGTTACCTATCCTACCCGAATGAAAGAAGGCGGGTGCACCGAAATATTCGGCGGCCTGGGACCCGGCAGTGGGGCGAAACACCCCTAACCCCAAAGCGGAAGTTCCGGTAACCCCGTAGTTGTCCATCATCAATTGGCGGGTTTCTTCGCTGATGATCTGATTGGTATTGATCATGATCATCAGCCGGGCCAGGTCCCCAATCGTCATAGTCCAGCCACCGGCCGGCCCTTCCCACCCCGTATACCGTCGATTTACGAAGGATTCGGCATTGCCAGGTTGATCGAAGGCTAGATTTGGAATATCGGCCTGTCGCCAATAGGCATTCAGACAGGGGGACAGCATGGTGTCTCCCGATATGGTCCCGCCCTTCATGCAGACATTCCACCAAACGAAATTTTCGTATCCCCGCTCGACGGGCGCAAAATCATTTGCTGGGTTAGTGGTCATAAAGTCGATGATGGCTCCCAGAATGGTGTAGCCTGCATTGGAATAACTGCTGGTCCCGCTAGCCGTTTGTTTCTCCGTCGACCGGTAACCAAAGTATGCGTTACGCGGGAATATGCCGGGGTGATCCCCATCGTCGGGAAACTTACTGATGAGGTCGGCTTCCGTGCTGGGAAAATTCATGCTGGGTTCACGCGGCAAGCCGGAGGAATGGCTTAGTAACTCCAGTACCGTAATATCACGCCAGGCAACCGGGCAAAAGGGTAAGTAGGCGTTGATGGTTTGCTGGAGATCGATTTTTTCCCGTTCGTGCAAAACCAGGATCGCCAACGCGGTTAATGTCTTAGAGATAGAGCCGACGCTCGAGGGGGTATAGTATTGAAAGGCCGTATCCGCGTCGTTCTGCCTAGAAAGGCCATAGGCCTTGAGGTAATGGACCTGGTTGTTACAGACGATGCCTACCGCACAACCCACGCTATTATTGGCATCGATAAAGTCATTCATTACAGTATCTACCTCGGGAATATTACCTAAATAACTATAATCCCGGGCTGCAGTGAGTTGGTAATTGATCGGATTGCAGGGCTTACACATGGTTTTCGCATTACGGGTGAGTAGCAGACGAACCCGGAGCCCTTCCACGTAGGAAAAGGTACCGACCAAAGCTCCGGAGGTACGGCACTTAATATGTGTATTTCGCCATTCGTTACTCACGCGTAGAATGGCCCGTCGGCGCCCCGCCCAGTCGGCGGACGAGCGGAGCTCGGCAGACGACCGGGCCCACGAGCGAAGCGAGCAAAAACGTGCGGCAGCCCTTCGTACTTTGTCCTTCGTACTTCAAACATCGTACTTCTTCATGGAAGCACCCATCAAACTAACCCTGGCCCGCAAAGACTACCAGCTAAAGCAAATCCTGGAGCTGCAACGGGCTAATCTCATGGAAAGCGTAGATGCCGACACCGCCAGCACCCAGGGGTTCGTGACGGCCACCCACGACCTACCGCTCCTCAAGCGAATGGGGGAAACGGCGGCACCGGTGATCGCCATTCGGGAACGGACGGTGCTCGGATATTGCCTGGCCATGGATCGATCCTTCAAGGAGGACGTGCCGGCGCTGACCTTTCTGATCGAACGGCAGGACGGCCTCCTGCACCGCGGCCAATTGCTGGGGGAAAGCGAATACCTGATCATGGGCCAGATCTGCGTCGCCGAGGAAGCACGCGGCCAGAAGCTGCCCGACCGTATGTACAAGTACCTTCGCGCCTGCTACCACCTGCGCTATACCTACTGCGTCACCGCCGTGGACGCCCGCAATACGCGCTCGCTGCGGGTGCACGAACGGGTGGGCTTCGACGAGCTGGATCGCTTCACCTCGGCGGACGGCCGCAACTGGGTCCTCGTTATTTGGAATTGGCGGGACGGGATGGAGGGCTTTTAAGCCGGACGGTCAGGTCGTTGCCCTCGAAGGCGGGAAGCTCCGGGATCAGGTTCTCCCCGCCGGTGGTCAGGTGGACGAAGAAATCGCTCTCCAAATCCACCACGATGAGGTGGTCCCCCAGGTAGATCACCTTGGCCTCGTCGATGGAAGCCGGGAATTCGATGTCCTCCTCCACGTCGACGGTCACTACCCGCTGTACCGCATCCTTATCTTCCTGGAAGACGAACGACAGACGGTCTTCCCCTTCGGTGATTTCGGCCAGTTGCACGCCCGTGACCGCGCCGACGGCCGCAAAGGCCCGCTCGTGTTCGGGTACGTCTTCGTCCAGGTAGTAGTTGTAGTCTTCCACCAGCAGCTCCGCGTCGACGCCGGCCATCGGCAGTGGATCGTCGTCCCCGGTACAGGCTGCAAGGAAGGTGGTAAGGCACACCAGGGCCATAGCCTGACAAATTAGACGCATTGCGGTAGTTTTAGCTGAAGGGGAACGGTGCTTAAAGTAAGCTATTTCTCATACATCGCCAAACGGCCGAATAGTAACCCGTCCGTGGTTAGCGATGTTATGGATGTAGATACACTAAATCCCGCCTAGCTATGCACCTGCGCACCGTCGCCCACGTCCTGCCCGCCCACGAACTGAACATGGGCGCCTTCCGGGTCTACCAGCCCCTGCCGACCCAGCGGGTGGACCAGATCGACCCCTTCCTGCTGCTGCATCACTTCGGCCCCTTCGAGGTGGAGGCGGGCGGGCGCGATCCGCTGGACCTGGGGCCCCACCCCCACCGCGGCTTCGAGCCGGTGACCTTCCTCTACCAGGGGGCCATCCGCCACCGCGACAGCCGCGACAACACCGGTCACCTCCGCGGCGGCGACGTGCAGTGGATGACCGCGGGCCGGGGCATCATCCACAGCGAGCGTGGCAGCAAGGATTTCATGGAAACCGGCGGCACCGTCGAGGGCATCCAGCTGTGGGTCAACCTCGCGCCGGCCGATAAGATGGTGCAACCCCGCTACCAGGACCTGAAAACCGACGATATTCCCACGGTAGATTTGGGCGGCGGAGCGCAGGTAAAAATCGTCGCCGGTAACCTCAACGGTACCCAGGGAGCCGCGCAAACCCACACCCCGATCAACGCCTGGCAACTGACCCTCCCCCCCGGTGCAACGGCCGAACTGCCCGTCCCGGAAAGCCACAACCTCGCCGCCTACCTGCTCGACGGCGGCATCGCTACCGGCGGCGGCTTCGACTACGCCGCCCGTACCCTGCTCTACTACCGCAACGACGGCACCGGCATCCAGCTGACCAACACCGGAAACGGGGAAGCCCGCGCCCTCATCCTCAGCGGCGAACCGATCGGGGCCCCGGTGGTGAGCCACGGCCCCTACGTCATGAACTCCCAGACGGAGATTATGGAGGCGATGCGGGATTACGGAAAGGGCAAGTTTGGCTTTTACGTGGAGGAATAGCGGTGCGCGGCTCGTGAGCTCCGGCTCGCGACGTATACAGCGTACCTATCCGGATAGTGAGCTTTAGCTTGCGGCCTATCCATACCGGTTCGTGAGCTCTAGCTCGTAGTAATAGAGATTTCCGTTCCTCCGGCTTTTGCCCCCCGGGGCTAAACAGCTAGGGCCACTACCCCAGCTGCCGGCAGAGGGGGAGGAAGCCGGATCCCTACATCTGGAGGAATAGACAAATCTATTTCCAGCGCTAGCTTGGTTGAACACCCCCGAGCATGCACCCACCCCGCCCCGCACACCCCCTACTCCGGGAGTATTGCACAAAGTGTGTCAAGGCATTTTCTAGCGGAAGCAATTTTTGGCCGAGCCCCCGTAGAAGACCTCGAGGCTTAAGCAAAAAACAAGGTGACGGCGGCACTCACCAATCCAGACGCAATCGGTCATCGTAGAGGATGGCCAGTGGGGAGAAGATTCGGTTTTGCTGCGCAGTACGTCGTGCTCAGGTGCGCATCGGCTTTTGCCACTTCGCGGTGACGTCGCGCTGTACCAAAAAGAGTAATTTAGCTAAGCTGCTCGTGTAGCCTTTCCCCGAAACTGAAAATTCCATTAAACACCAACTAACAGATGCCATCAATGAGTTGATTCCTTTGGAAGGAATTGGCCTAGATTGAGCGAGCGTTCGAGCGTAGCCGCCCCATGGCAAGCAACAGCAGCCAACAACCAATACGACCAAGGAAATGGACCCCGATGCCCCATTCATCATACGAAAGCCCAATGATCCCTTCCTAGCCAGCATCGTAGAAAGCTACTTCTACCTCGACACTACGGTCAGCCAATTATCCCGGCAACCCGAACCGATCATCCCCTTCCCCAGGATAACCTTCGGCTACTTCTTCGGCGAACCGTTTACCGTGACGAACCACTCGATCAACCAATCGGCCCTGGTTAACATCGCCATCTCCAAAATCGCTACGCAACAGATAAGCGTGCAGCCCAGTGGGGAAACCGTCAGAATATTGGGGGCGCATTTGCGGCCCTACGGCTTGGCGTACTTTACAAAGCAATCCATTGACAAAATGCCCTGGCTAATCGACACCGAGGAGCTCTTTGGTGACGTCGCCACCAATTTTGTCAAGCGAATCCATGCCTGCCAAAGCACGGAGCAGCTATTTGATGAAGTGGAAACCGTCTTCTTAGATAACCTCCTCACCCGGGATATGGACCTTATCAGGGAAGCAATCAACCTGATTGAAGAAAATGGCGGAAACATCAAGGTCGCCGACCTCTCCAAACAGCTAGGCACGACGAATAGAACCCTACGGAATCATTTCAACGACAAGATCGGCTGCTCGCCCAAGGAATACCTACGCATAGTGAAGCTGAAACAGGTCGCCTACGAGCTCAAGCACTCGCCCGATTCCCTTACGCGTATTGCGCACGAGAACGAGTACTTCGACCAGGCGCACTTTAATCACGAAGTGAAGGGCATCACGGGACGATCGCCCAACCAGCTCAAAAAAGAAATCCCGTCTTTCCGTTTTTTACAATTCTAGGCTAGCTACCGGCGGGACCTTTGCCTCATCAATCTTAGATCGTAAGACCATGAGGCTAATCTCCATTTTAGCGTTGCCGCTTTTCGCGGTAGCAAGCTTGTTCCTAACCAGGCAGCAATCGTTTGCTACGGATGTTGGGTTACTCTCCCCTTCGACGGAGGGTGCAGTATGGGCTGATTGGAATTACCCTTCCAAAAACAGTCCGAATGAAGCGTAATACCCTGTTAACCGTACACCTGATCGCTACCATCGTAGCGGCCCTGACCATTGCTACCTTCTTCTCCCTGTCACTCTTCGCGGAACTCAAGGGCGATGACGGTATTATCCGCAGCGTAAAGGCATTCATTCTATATGCCATGCCCATCATGATCCTGGCTATGCCAACCCTGAAGATCACCGGTGATAAACTTGCCGGAAAGTCAAAAAGCCCGCTGGTCTTAGCGAAGGTCAAACGGATGAAGCTGATACTGGTGAACGGCATTTGCCTGGTATCCTTAGCCATCTTTCTGTACTACCGCTCGCATTACCAATCCATCGATAGCGTTTTCCTCCTTGCGCAGATCGCCGAATTCATTTTCGGGTTGGCTAACCTGACGCTGATCGTTTTGAATGCCCGGGATGGAATGCAGCTTTCGGGCAAACTGCAAATGAAGGCGAACGGAATATAGGCAGTGGTCAATCAATGTCTGTGACGGATACCCACGCCCTGCGCGGAAGGGTGCATTACCACCAGCGTCGCCCGCCCCTCTATTGCGCCCTTTTGATCGCGGCCGCAGGGTGCCCCCCACTGGGACGGCAACCGGTGCGCTGATAAAGATCACAAAGCCTACATTTAAAGAAAGCAGCAGCCTAAATGACCCGCATCGGATTCATCAGACACGGCATAACTGACTGGAACGTGGAAGGACGCGTACAGGGTCAAACGGATATTCCCCTGAACGAAGCGGGCCGAAAGCAGGCGTACGCATTGGCCGATAGACTGAAGGGAGAAGAATGGGACCTTATTTATTCGAGTGATCTGTCGCGGACTGGGGAAACCGCCGAAATTGTTGCTAAGGCGCTCGGGTTACCCGTTCGGACGGACATCCGGTTACGGGAAATGCACTGCGGCGAGGTGGAAGGCACCACCCCGGAAGAACGCATCGCCCGTTGGGGGAAGGACTGGAAATCCCTGCCCCTGAACATCGAAAGCAGCGCCTCCATCGTTGACCGGGGACTATCCTTTGTCTTTTACCTGCTGGATAATCATGCGGGCTCCAGTGTATTGGTGGTCAGCCACGGCGCACTGGTTCGCTTAACGTTGAAGGTACTGATTCCCCACGTAGACACGAAAGAACGCTTACGGAATGCGTCGATTACTACCCTGGCACACTTGAATGGGAGTTGGGATTGCGCGTTGTATAACTGTGCGAAGCATATCTTTTGAGGAGTGCTGGCAGTGTAGGCTTCCCCAGCACCGGCAGCGTGGATAAGTAGTAATCGGCTATAGCGTTACTTTGGATCTAGACTTTGCGCACGCATAAGTTCAAGCAGAACGAATAGCCCATTATTCCGATACTATTCATAACCCCGAACCGGATTTAAGAGCTTATTTGATGCCCTCGCGCTCGCAGAACGCCCGCTGAGTTAGGCCACTGCGCTGCCAGCGCTCGGTCAGGTTGTGGTAGTTTGCCATGGCGGCAAAGTTGGTGGCACAATCACTAGATATGCAATACGTAGTTCGCTAACCGCTTACTGACGCCCTCAAACCGAGGTTTGCAAAAAGTGGATTGCGGATGAAGGGCTTACAAACGGTCGAGCTGCTGGCAGAAATCATCTACCGTGACGAAGATCTCAATCAGCTTGTGTGCTTTATCCTTGGTGAGCATGGGGCGGGCTTTGGTCCGGAAGGAAGTTCAGATGTTCTTCAAAGTACCGATTGCCCGCCTCATCTTTCATAAACTTCTAAAAAACAGGCGGTTTCCCCCAACCTCAAGTTACGATTAAGTATCGACACATCTTCTTGAGTCCGGCCGACGACGGCCGCCAACTGTACCGGGGAATCGAGGAGTGGCTGCATTGCTACAAACACGGGGATCACAAGGGAATTGACTCAGTATAACCTATCCAGTGGTACCACAAGGCCGCCTAACTTTCAACGAATTAACTTGGTTCTGTGGTCTGAAAACCCGAGGTACTACAGTCTAACATCTAGCAGAAAGAAAAATGGCCAGCCCCGGTACAGGAACTGGCCATCTCCAGCTTAAATACAGCGGCTTGTTAAAAAACCCGGTACCCTAATCCGAATTGAAGAGCAGTTAGCCGGTTATCGAAAGGCACCGTCAGATTTACGGCTTCCACCTCTACCGGATTGTCAGAGGCAGAGCTGATCTGATGCCGGATATTGGCAAAGGCCGAGAACCTTTTATACCCTATATCAATCCCGGCATTTACCTTCCAGACGGAACCCCCAAAGGAACGGTTAAGTGCATTCTCTATAGCAACTGCCTGTTGTTGGGTTTTGCTGTCGGGAATTTTGTCGATATAATTTTCCTCTCGAACAGGAATGGAATAGGTGAAGCCAATTTTGGGAGTTATCCAGAAATCATTCAGCTCAAGGGTATAGCTTGGCAGAACGGAGAAGTCGAGTCGATCGGGTGCGTAAAATATTCCCCGGTTCAACGGTCCTAAAATGCCATTTTCCTCGGTAGGGTCCTCAAAAAAGACACTATAAATCACGCGGCCATAGTCAATTTGTGTTTGTACCCCAAATTGATCCTTTACTTTCCAATCGGCCCTGATACCACCAAAAAAGGACTCTTCGCCGTCCGATTCCGTAAGTTGACCGAAGCCAAAATTGAAGTTTAATCCGGCTGCATCCATTGGCGACACCAGACGATGAGTTGCGATCTCACCACCTGTAAACAAAGATATACCCTTTAGCTGGCTCCATACGGTTGCTTGCAAACCGAAAAAAAGAAGCAGGGTGAGCATTATAGCGTTTCGTTTTGTCTGTTTAAACATTACGGGGATTAAGGTTGCTGATCTACGTGAAAAATAACCCAGCCTGTGTCATACTCACTGCGAGGATTTGTACTGTTGCAATATTCGACGATGTGTTCTCCCAGGTCGTCTGACTTATTTGAGATCGTAATCGAAAAGCCGACCTCAAAAGCTTGTACTTCTGCTATATTCGCAAATTTCACTTTAGGTGAAAGCTTGAAACTGAGTGTGATTGGAGTTCCACTATCGACTTCTAACCAACTATACTTCATCATATTACCCGCAGCATCCGGTAGCCAAGTTATCACTTCCTGAAATTCACCGTTGAAATTATCTACATCACATGTAAGCCAGTTGCAACTGCGCAAATCATCAGAACTCCCGAACCATGTCTTTTTAAGCGTGGTTGGCCCTCCACCGGAATTGCGAAATGAAATACTTACCTGCATCTCGTGCTCACCATCGAACCATTCATTTGCATCACGCCATCTGTCAATGTTTTTGAAGCGGCGGAACGACACTCGATCTCGATTATTGTTGCTCGCACGATCCGAATCGCCACAGGGGAAACTTTTGCTTGTGGAACTGGGCTTAGGGGTTGATCCGCCACCACTCGGAGGGGGAGGATTACCGCCTACATAGCAGTTGTCAAAGTTATCAAGATCACGGCTATCGTAATAATAGTCATCGCCATTCGAATTCACCGGTTCTAAAGGACAGGCTTTTGGAATTACTCCAGAACCCCTTTTTGAATCATATTGATATGGTCCCTTCGAATAAACGATTCTCTCGTTTATCGAGACTACCATGGTGACTTCTTCAGGCGCTTCGGTCCCGGAAATGGTTGTCCATTTTTTTTGCAGCGGTAAGGTATGTAGGCAAGTCACCCTTATCAATTTCTACCAATTGAAGGTTGGCAATATTCGGGGTATGGGCAATTTCATCCCAATTTACCGTGGAACCTTCCCATAGTTCTGGTACATGCACCTGAAGCAACGGATTTTCTTCCAAAAGATCATCAATGAAGGCAGATGACCCAGATTTCGGGTCAAGGTCTTTATCATTGTTGTAGGAGAAAAGATCTCCAAAGACCCGAATATCATCTCGGTCGGCAATGCTGATCTCAGAATCTTTTTCAAACGCAAGCAGGAAATCGTAATCCCCATCAAACTGGAGCATCACTTTTTCTTTGACAAACGACCGTACTTCCGCATATTGCATAGCATCTGCCAGTTGTTCGACGAATTGTCCTGTGAGGGTCGTTGTCGGGGTGGGGCCACTGTAAGATAATACTTCATTATCTGTCTGGAGTGTAAGCGGCCGATCCTGCTCACAAGCAGTTACGATGAGCAAAACGAGTGCCATGGGCACGGCGAGTCGAGTAAGCCTGAGTAGGTTACTATTCATAAGGGATGGGTTTAGCGGCTAATCAATAAATAGCCTGAGGTGTATGCCAAATATACGCTGTAGAAGGGAGTACTTATCTTTTTATCCTAAAATCCTGGGAACAACGCGATATATTATTTATCATATGTGCTAGAAAGATTTTATTGCCGCCCATCGTGAACACTTCCGCCTCTGTACATAGAGGGTGACAACAAGCTTTCCTGATGGGCTGTATTTTAATCGCCTATCCCGCACATTACTATTGTTCAATTTCTCTATTTTCCAAATTCGAAGGGTACTAGCTTACCGGAAATGCACTGCGGCGACGTGGAAGGAACCACCCGGGAAGAACGGACCGCCCGTTGGGGGAATGACTGGAAATCCCTGCCCCTAAACATCGAAAGCAGCGCCTCCATCGTCGATCGCGGACTATCCTTTGTTTCCTACCTGCTGGATACCCATGACGGCGCCAACGTATTGGTGGTCAGCCACGGGGCACTGGTTCGTTTGACGCTGCAACGCCTGATTCCCCACGTAGACACCAAAGAACGTTTGCGTAATGCGTCCCTCACTACCCTCCTGTATTCGAAGGGGGATTGGGATTGCGCCCTGTATAACTGTGCGAAGCATATCCTTTGAGCGTTACCGGCAGGGGACGCTTTGCAGCGGTAGCGTGGATCAATGACCATCGACCACCGCGGCACTTCGTATCCAGGCTTTGCGCCAGCCAAATTCAGGCGGAAGCAGGTACATAGTATTCCGGTTGCGGACGCTGCGGGCAGTCGCATATCTGATAAATTTTGTGGATAACAGATACTTCGGCAACCCTTCGGGCTGGAATTAGGCATGACGGATAGTACGCCGTTCGCGGGCAAAGAAAGAGTGCCTGTAACGACCAAATCTCCCGCGTCCATCGCAAAAGGAAGGACCGAAAAGGCCAACTATATCTCCCGGAATAAGACGTTCAAACAATCTTTTAATTACCTAAAGTTCTCTTAAATAGGAGTACGGTGCCAATAAGCCGCCCTAAATTCCTGCACCGTAAACACCTAAACCCCCAAACCAATGCGTACAATCCTATACCCTATTTTACTTTTACTGCTCGTTGCCTCCTGTTCCAAGCAGCGACAAACCCTCAACCGGATCGAGGGCACTTTTGAGACGGTTGAATTTGTCGTCACCGTGTCCGGCACCGATAGCGTACTCTTCACCGCCTCACCGACCTTCCAGTTCGGTGAATGTGCCCCGCGCGATACCCGGTGTACGATGACCGTCGTCGACTCCGACAGCACCGTTTACAATTACCGATATAACTATAGCCACGACCCGGCCAGTGGTATGGAAGTAATTGGATTTAACCGGGGGGATGCGGAGACCTGGAGCTCCGATGCTGACCTGAGCCGAGTCTTAGATAATGTCTTTGATTTTGAGTTAAATAAGGGAGAACTAAGACTGCACCTTGAGGATTACAAATGGATGTGGGACTCCATGCAGGGCTATGACCTCTGCGACATATCCATCACGGCAGTTAAGCGCTAAGGCGGTCACCCACTACATCCCGCCATGCTCCGCACCATCTTGTTTCTCCTCGCCACCCTACCCCTGGCGGCCCAGACCTCCGTTACCCTCAGCGGTACGGTCACCGATGCCACCTCCGGCGAGCAACTCGCCGGGGTCAACGTCTACCTACCGACAACCACCACCGGCGTACAGACGAACGGCTACGGCTTCTACAGTCTCACCCTACCCGCGGACAGCCGCCGCGTCGTCTTCAGCTACCTGGGCTACCGCAGCGATACGGTAAGGATCGGCGGTGATCCGGACCGGTTGGACATCGCCCTGCAACCGGCCGGCGAGCAACTCACCACCGTGGAAGTCACCGCACGCAACGACGCGGCCGCACGCGCCAGCGCCGGGGTGCACCAGCTGGATCCCCGGGCCGTGGCCGTCAACCCGGTGCTGCTGGGCGAAAAGGACGTTTTCAAAGCATTACAGCTCCTCCCGGGCGTTGCCAACCCCCGGGAAGGATTCGGTGGCCTGTTCGTGCGCGGAGGAACGCCCGGGCAGAATTTGATTCTTTTGGACGGCGCGCCCGTTTACAACGCCTTCCACCTGTTCGGCTTTCTCTCGGTCTTCAATTCGGACGCCCTACAGGGAGTGACCCTCTACAAGGGGCAGTACCCGGCCCGCTTCGGCGGTCGCGTGTCCTCCGTGGTCGACCTGCGGATGAAGGAAGGCAACCGCAAGGAATGGCACGGCCGGGGCGGCATCGGCCTGCTCTCCTCCCGCCTCACGCTGGAGGGGCCCATCGGTAAGAGCGAGAAGGTCAGCGTGCTGCTCTCCGGCCGCCGGACCTACCTCGATCTACTCTACACTGCCCTGAGCGGCGAGAAAGACAAGCTCTACTTCTACGATGGTAATTTCAAGGTCAACTACCACCTCGACGACCGCCAGCAAGTGTTCGTCAGCGGCTACCTGGGGCAGGACCGCTTCTCCTTCCAGGACGAATACGGCGGTGCGGAGCAGACCGACGGCTTCGACTGGGGGAACCGCACCCTGACGGTCCGCTACAACCGGCAACTCGGGGAGCGGGCGTTCCTGAACGTGACGGGCATCCGTACTGCCTTCGATTTTACCGTCGAGAACGAGGAAGTTACCCGCGACCGGCTCTACCGGGTTACCTACCGCAGCGGCATCCGGGATCTGGGACTACAGGCCGATCTAGACTACTTCCTGTCGAACCGCCACACCCTGCGCGCCGGCGCCTCCGCTACCGACCACGACTTCACGCTGATCACCAGTGCCGAGGTCACGGACATGGAGGGTGGCCGGGCCGACGGGGCCGATACGGTACGCGCCCTGGAACTGACCGCCTACCTCGAGGACGAGTTCACCGTTTCGCCCCGGCTGACGGCTAACTACGGACTCCGCTTCACCCGCTTTACGCCCCGGTCCGGCCGGAGCTACGCCGCCGCCGAACCCCGCCTTAACCTGACGTACCGACTCGACGACGCCTGGACCGCCACCGCCGGCTATGCCTACACGCGCCAGTACCTGCACCTGCTCTCGAATTCCGGCCCTACCCTGCCGACCAGCCTCTGGGTGCCGGCCTCGGAGGACGTCCGCCCCCAGTCCGGCCAGCTTTTCTCGGTGGGTGCCGCCTGGAGCCCGGACGCCGAAGCCTGGTCGGTGACGGGCGCGGTATTCTACCGGCTATTCAACGACATCATCGGGTATACGAACGGGGCCAGTTTCTTCCTGCTGGATGCCCTTAACGAGCCTGGCCAGACCAACCGTATCGACGTCGTCGATAACCTGACCTCCGGCCACGCCCGGGCCGGCGGATTCGAATTAGGCGGAACGTATACCGGTAGCCGCCTGCGGGCCTCGCTGGCCTATACCCTGTCCCGGGTCGATGAGCAACTCGACGGGGTCAACGACGACGATTACTACCCCGCCGCCCAGGACCGCCGCCACGACCTGACGCTGACCGCCCGCTACGACCTGCGGCCCAACTTGCTGATCTCCGCCAACTGGACGTACGGTAGCGGGGTACCGACATCGGTGCCCATCAGCGAGTACGGCTACAACGCCCTACCTGGATTTAGCAATACGGGGGGCAGACTAGCGGACTACGAGGAGCGCAATAACTACCGCATGACGGCCGTACACCGCCTCGACGTAGCCCTGAGGTGGCGACGGTCCCCGAAATGGGGGAAGGCCGTGTGGGAGCTTGGATTGTACAATGCTTACAGCCGGGCCAATCCCTTCTACGTCACTACGGAACGCGGCTTCCGGAGCAGCGGCCGGCGCTTGGTCCAGCGCGCCCTCTTTCCCGTGGTACCCAGCATTTCCTATAACTTCGAATTTTAATCCATGCGTTTCCTACTTTTCACGCTCTCCGTGTATGTCCTCCTCGCGGGCGGTTGTGTCGGCTTCTTCGAACGGGAGATCGAACTGGACGCCCTACCCTACGAGCGGCAGCTGGTACTCAACTGCCTCTTATCTCCGCAGGACTCGCTGATCCGGGCCGACGTCTTCGTAACCGCTCCGGCCGTCGGCACTCCACCGCCGGATTATCCTTCTAACGGGCTAGTGCAAGATGCACGGGTGACCTTGGTCGGCCCGGCTGGTAACCTCCCGTTTACATTTAACCCATCGGGATGGAATTGGACCTATGTACTGCGGCAGTCGGAGGCCCAACTGGAAGCCGGCCAGACCTACGAAGTGATCGCGGAGTGGGATGGGCTTACGGCGCGGGGTCGGACCACTATACCGGAGCTGGCTATTCCGCTAGAATCGATTGTCTTGGACACTATAGACGGCGATCAGGAGCAGCGCACCTCCGCTACCTGGCCTAACCAAGTTGGGGAACAGGATTACTATCACCTGTTCGTCGATCAAGTACCCCAACAAGGTTACGGAGGTGAACTACAGCGTTACACTGTCGATTACATCCACGGCCGTGATGCCCTGGGCCCCGAGATAACCAGCGACAATTTAAGTTCTCCTTCCGGCGGCGGATATGAAAGAACCGCCAACGTCTGCCAGACCACCCCAGCTACGTATAACTACCTACAAACGCGTGAAACCCTACAGAGCAATAACGATAATCCGTTCGCCGAGCCGACCACGGTGGCTAATAACATGGAGGAAGGATTGGGCCTGGTGGGCGCGAGTAACTGTTGGCAGTTCGACCTTTGATATTCGACCACCCTGCGCTTGGGCCAATTCGCGGTCACACCTAAAACCAAGGACGATGAGCAACTTTCCCTTCCCGGCACTCCTACGCCAACCAGCTTAAGCAGGACGATTATGACGCCGAGGTATACCAGGACTCCACCAAGCAAGCCACCTGGGCCACGTGGGTAGCCGCGGAGCTCGACCGCTACACCGCCTGCGCCGATAAGGTGCTCTTGGTACGTCGGCGCTGATGTACGTACCTGCTTCCGAAGTGAGTACGACGGACGGTTGATCGGGTATTGGCTCGTCGGACCGGTCCGGGAGCGACATTGCGCATTGGGCAACTACCCCGATGGCGTAACTTGACCGAACACCTATGGGAATAGTGGCTACCCAAGTTCAGAACCGCCATAAAATGCAACCGATAACTTCGGCTAACCCTTTCCAAACGATACGCTGCCGAACGGGTAGAAAAAGTGGCCGAAAACGCCTGAAGTAAAGCCTATGAAGACCATTGATACCAGAACGGATGTCCGTGATTTGGTGCACGCCTTTTACGCCAAGATCAGGAGCGACGAAACATTGGGCCCGATTTTCAACGGCCAGATCCCCGCGGAAAAATGGCCGGACCACCTTGACAAGCTGACCGATTTTTGGGAGACCAACCTGTTTGGGATCGCCAGGTTCAAGGGGAATCCAACGGCAAAACACCAGCGTGTCGATGCTAATTATGCCTATTCCATCGACCAGACGCACTTTGGAAGGTGGCTACAGCTATGGTTTGAAACCATTGACGAATCGTACGAAGGAGCGCTCGCCACGAAGGCAAAACAGGCCGCCCGAAAGATGGCTACCGGGCAGTTTCTAGCCATGTGGAGCAACCGACCCGCCAATAAGCAACACGCCGGTCCCGGGCTACTTTGACAGTACGGTAGTCGGCGAGGTATCAGATGCCTGGTGCAACCGTAGCTAGACCCTGCACGAAGCGGTTTAGCTTGGCTGATCGCCTATGGCGCAGCGGTGAAAATTTGGTCGCGGCTATCCTGGTTCAGATCAAGGCAGCAATTCGCCGTTGCCGCGAAGCGAAACGCAGCCCAACGCAAGCGTCGGATCCGGGAATCCACGCTTGAGTACGTGTCGGCTCCGTGGATTGGGTTAAGGATCCCGATCCCAAAGGCTAACGCCGAACCGGGAGAGCAGGAGATGAAAGCCCACCGCGAAGCAGCAGTTCCAGGTAAACCCCATTGTAAAGGGGGACTGGTCACCGCGGTGTACGGCTTGATGGACAATCGCGGGGCTCCGAAATAATGCGGAGCATCGAGGTCCAATTCGTAACGTCCCGATTGTTTTCATGGTGTACTTCGTTTACATCATCCGCTTAATCACCATACCATGAAAGAATTCATCCTCATTTTCCGCCACGAGAACGCCAACGGCCAGGTTTCCCCGGAACAGATGCAGCAGTGGATGCAGCAACAGAAAGCCTGGGTGGACGGCATCGCGGCGCAGAACAAATTCGTCGGCGGCACCGGGCTGCTATTCGACGGTGCCAAAGTCGTCGACCACAACAAGCT
This sequence comes from Neolewinella xylanilytica, assembly GCF_002934605.1. Taxonomy (GTDB): domain Bacteria; phylum Bacteroidota; class Bacteroidia; order Chitinophagales; family Saprospiraceae; genus Neolewinella; species Neolewinella xylanilytica. The sequence goes on along the minus strand of NZ_PTJC01000005.1, from coordinate 770,531 downwards.
CGTTACCAACGGTCCCTACGGCGACATCAAGGAGACCCTCGGGGGTTACGTGATCGTCCGGGCGGAATCGGCCGAGGAAGCCGCCGAGTTCGCCAAGGGCACGCCCATCCTGGAGGGCACCGGCAATACGGTCGAAGTACGGGAGATCGTTACGCACTAAGACCTATTTTCAGCCCCGCCCGCGGGGCTTTTTTATGGAACCACGCGAACTCATACCGCATCTCTTCCGCCGGGAATACGGCAGGATCGTTTCCGTACTGGCCGGGCGCTTCGGGGTGGACCACCTGGACGCAGCCGAAGACCTGGCCAGCGAAACCTTCCTGACCGCAATGGAAACCTGGCCCTACCGGGGGATCCCGGAAAATCCGGTCGCCTGGCTGTATACCGTGGCCAGGAACAAGGCCAGCAACCACTTACAGCGGGAAAACCTGTTCCGCGAGAAAATCGCCGGGCAGCTGCTCCGCGAATCCACGGTCACGGAGCCGGACATCGACCTCTCCGACCGCAACATCACCGACCACCAGCTGCAAATGCTGTTCACCGTCTGCCATCCGTCCGTTCCGCAATCGGCGCAGATCGCACTCGCGCTCCGCGTGCTCTGCGGCTTCGGGATCGATGAGATCGCCGCCGCTTTTCTGACCAATAAAGACACCGTCAACAAGCGCCTGCACCGGGCAAAACGAAAACTGCGGGACCACGCCGTACAACTGGAAGTGCCCGCCGACGCCCGTCTGGCCCCGCGGCTGGAAAGCGTGCTCCGCACCCTCTACCTCCTGTTCAGCGAAGGCTACTACAGCGAGCGGAACGACGCGATCGTCCGCAAGGAATTATGCCTCGAGGCCGTACGGCTCACCTACCTGCTGCTGGGTAATCCCTCCACGGACACCCACGCGTCCAACGCCCTGCTATCGCTGATGTGCTTTCATTCCTCCCGTCTGGACGCGAGACTTTCGGACGCCGGCGAACCGGTGCTGTACCGTGACCAAGATACCACCCGCTGGGATACCGCCCTGATCGAAAAGGGATTCTATTACCTGCAGCGCGCCTCGCAATGGGAGGTAGTTTCCAAATACTACCTCGAAGCCAGCATCGCCTATTGGCATACGGTACAAGGTGACAGCCGGGAAAAATGGGAGAGCGTGTTGTCGCTCTACGATGCCTTGCTTACGGTCGATCCAACGCCGCTCGCGCAGTTGAACCGCCTCTACGCACTTGCGAAGGTCCGGGGAAATGCCGCGGCCCTGCGGGAAGCCGAAGGCCTGCCGCTGCACGACAATCATTTCTACCACCTCCTCCTGAGTGAGCTCACCGAGGATACGGACCCGACGGCGGCGCTGGAATCGCTGCGGGCGGCCTACCGATACTGCGGCACCGAGACGGAGCGGGTATTTATTGCCGCCAAAATGGAGCGGCTGGCCACGCAGTTGCGGACGCGGTAGGAGCCATCCGGACTTGCCGCTTAAACAGCGTACCTTTTCGCAAATCAACCTTCTGCCGATGCTACCCCGCGTGTCCCTCGCCTCGCTTATCCTGCTGTTTTCCCTCGGCCTCACCGCCCAGACCGCCACCAGCCAGGACTCCCCTCCCCTGACCACGGCCGATCCGGCTACGGTGGGTATGTCAGCCGAACGGCTGGCGCGGATCGACGAGATGCTGACCACCGCCATCGAGGAGGACGAGGTGCCCGGGGCGGTGGCCCTGGTAGCCCGGCGGGGGAAGATCGTCTACCATAAGGCCTTCGGGGACGCCAGTGCCGACGGGGAAGAACTGGAACGAGACGCCATTTTCCGTATCGCTTCCCAGACCAAGGCCATCACCTCCACCGCCGTGATGATGCTGTGGGAGCAGGGGCTGTTCCAGCTGGACGATCCGATCGCCAACTACTTGCCCGTGTTCGCCGAAACCGGGGTGCTCGATACCCTCTACGAGGACGGCACCTTTGAGACCCGGCCGGTATCCACCCCCATCACCATTCGCCACCTGCTGACCCACACTTCCGGACTGGGCTACGGCGTCATCGACGGGGACCCCCGCTTCAAGCGGATGTACGACGAGGCCGGCGTCACCGATCTCTTCACCACCGAGGAAATCACGATCGAGGAGAGCGTCCGTAAGCTCGCTACCCTACCCCTGCACCACGATCCGGGAAGCAAATACACCTACAGCGAAGGACTGGACGTACTGGGCTACTTCATTGAGGTGCTATCCGGCATGCCCTTAGACGAATACTTCCGTACCCACATCTTCGAGCCCCTGGGCATGGAGGATACCTGGTTCTACCTGCCGGAGGATAAGTACGATCGCTTGGTATCCATCCAGCGGCCGACGGACGACGGCTGGGAGAACTACCCTACGACCTTCTACGACCCGGACTATCCGATCAAAGGCGCCCGTAGCTTCTTCTCCGGTGGGGCCGGCCTGTCCAGCACGGCCGAGGATTACGCTACCTTCCTCCAGCTGTACCTCAACGGGGGCGAGCTGAACGGCGTCCGGCTACTCAGCCGGACCACGGTAGAGGCGATCCTATCCAACCAGATCGGTCGCCTCCGGGGCCCGGGGGCCGACTATGGACTGGCCTTCGGACTGGTCAACGAAACGGGGGAAAGTCTGGGCGGCAAGAGCAGTGCGGGCACCTTCGAGTGGGGTGGCTACTTCAACACCCAGTACTTTGCCGACCCGGAGGAGGAACTTATCGGCATTCTGATGAAGCAGACGCAGGCTACGTCGAAGGATCAGACCGCCTGGAAGTTTCGCATTTTGGTCGGGGCGGCGATAGCCGACTAAGCGCCTACTTGGATGAAAAAGCCCACCAAAGCCAAATTACGGGCCCGCGCCGCGGACCGGGTGGCCTTCGCGGAAGGCGTGCGCCGGGATTACCTGAACTGGAAGCTGGACCCTATCCGGACCGATTCCGGTCTCGGCTACCTCATTCACGAGGCGGGTACGGGTATCCGGCCACGGCCCGGACACCGGGTGGAGGTACACTACGTGGGTATGCTGGAGTCCCGGGAGGGGATTTTCGAGGAGTCGTTCAGCAACCCGCGGGGCGTCCGCTTCGTGGTCGGCGCGGGGGAAATCATCCCGGGATGGGACGAGGCCATGGGCCTGCTGCGGTGGGGCGACGAGGCGACGCTGTTTATCCCCTCCGCCCAGGCGTACGGTCCGCAGGGGCGCGGCAAGGCGATTCCCCCAAATAGCGATCTGATCTTTTACGTGGAGATCGTTTCGGTGGGTTGACCTGCCACCTGCGCTCCGTCGCCCGTAAGCGCCCCTGCATTTACCTGATGCGGGTCGGTAGGATTTCCGGTCATCCTACATGTAGCAGAATGCCGTGTAACAAACGCTGTCGAAGTCGCATGAAGGCCACAAAGACGCTACACTATGATCACTACGCGCTTCCGCCCTTTGCTGCTCGGCCTCCTGGTTTTTGCCCTACCGAATCTATTGTCCGCGCAATTGGCCTACGCGCTGGAGATCGAGGATATCGCCGGGGAGCTTTCCGCTGTTGGTTATGAGGACCAGATCAAGATCTGCAGTTTCTCCTACGGCATTTCCTCCGATGCGGGGTCGGGAAGGGTTAGCCCGTCGGTCACCCAGGGTGCCTTTCTACTCGGTAAATCAACGGACCGGGCTACTCCCTTTCTATTCGCAGCGGTGGCTAGGATTAGGCGATTCGACGAGGTGACGCTCACGGCTTACCGGGAAGGCGCGGGGAATCAGGTGATCATGATCTTCGAGTTCACCAATGTGGTATTTACGAAATTTGAAACCGGGGCGGAGGGCAGCGAAGGCATAGACGAAGTGATCGGCTTGCTCGCCGAGGAAGTCGAAATAACGTACCGTTACTACGGCAACGATGGCGCACTTGCTGGGACCTACGTCGAGCGCTTCAATTTTGCCGACGGGATATGATACTGGATAGCGGCACAGTTATTCGTCTAGCCTTCCTGATCGGTTGGCTACCGGTGACGTCCACCTCGCTATGGGCTCAGACCACCTCCCTTTCCAGCCCGTCCGTGACGACGCTCTCACTTTCCCACGCCGGAGCGATTGCCGAAGTCAGCGTGCCCCCCACTACGCTGGCTGACGAATTGAGCGGTTGCGGCATTACTCTCAGCCCGCCGCTGCCGTTGATGCCTACCGAACTCACGGCCACGCGGGAGACCGCCACGACGGTTCACCTTACCTGGGAGACGGAAGTGAGCGCCGACGACTATGCCTGGACCCTGCAGCGTCAACTCGATGTGGAGGCGGGCTTTACCACCATCCAATCCTTGTCGCCCGCGCTGATAGCAGTCAGAAACTACACCGACCAAAACAACCACTACGGGGTCTCGTACTACCGCTTGCGGGGCGAGTCCGCGGACCGGGTAGAACGGATCAGTCGGGTAGTTTCCGTCGATAACGCCTTTGCATTGGACGGACTGCAGGTTTATCCCAATCCGCTCCGCCAGCACGGTAGCGTGGAACTGCCCGAAACAATGCGTGCTTTCGCATTACAACTCTTCAATTCATTCGGGCGGCGGGTATGGTCCGGAAATTACCCGGCCGGGTCCGCAAATCCGGTTGACCTTCGGTTTCCCGACCTGCCGCACGGCGTGTACCAGCTGCAGTGGCTGGTGAACGACGAGGTACGGGCGACGGAGCGGGTGGTGATTATCCGGTAGTCCGTTGCCAGAGGAGGTATTCCTGCAATCCAGCGGGTCGCCCCCCGATCAACGGCCATCCCCCGGTGCTTTCTATGGCGGGTCAGAATTTCGGCCACTTCTTCGTAGTTGCCTACCACCTGCGCAGGAGATCCGGCCCATGGCTTCCACGACACCACCGGGCTCACGCTCGTTCATCTCCATGGGGACGCCATGTTCTACCGGATGGCGACGAGGCTATCTTATTCCAAAGGGGCTGGCTTTTTATTGCGGCGGAGCGCGGGAGACAAGACTTCTCGGAAAAGGCTGCCCTACCATACCCATCATCCTGGCAATGCTCCCGCCACCGCTTATTTTCACGGTTAATGAAACGATCGATCCTTGTCGTCGGCATACTAGCCCTGCTGGTCGGCTGCAGACCCGGCGAGCCGGCTCCTGCCGAGCGGGAAGGGTCCAGTAGCGGGTCACCGCAAACAACAAGGATCGACCCGCTTTCGGCAGCACCATCGCCACTCGACCGATTTGTCGACACCGAATACCGCTACGCGGACGTCGCCGGTCACACCGCGCTAGTACAGAATAGTCTGCCCAAGGGGGGAAGCTCCATCGACCCCGGCGGAGCGGTGGGGTACACCGATCCCACCGGCATACACTACGGGGTGGGTGTTTTCTGGAGCCGCATAGTGAACACAGCGGACCGCCCCCTTGCGGTATCCCTGGAATTTCCGGGGGATTCCATTCCCTTCCCCACGGCACCCGGTACCTACGTCCGCCTGACCCTTCCCGGCGATACGATGTCGCTCGACAAGCTTTCCGACTTCAACTACGGGGTCGGGGGCCTGCGGGAACACCTGGATCACACCTTCCGGAAGACGACGCGAGGGGAGCGTATCATCCCGCCCGGCGGGGAAGCCCTCATCTATACCGCCATGGTCGTACACCGGCCGCTGGACGGCACGATCCGCAGTGGCCTGCAGGTGTCGCCGGGGGGCGAGCTGACATACCACGTAAAACTGGCCTCTTTCCATACGGCCACGGTGCCGGCCGGGCGGCTGGCGTTCCGGCACTGAGATCGGATTATCCAGCTACCTGCGCTCCGCCGCAAAAACATTCTACCGTACCCGCCCCCTGCGACCGCGCGGTTGGTCAGCGGAGACACGGCTTCGGTCGATGGCTTTTGCGGAAACGCAGGAGAGGTGCTTTTTTTGGTCATTCATCCAAACCTTTCGTTTGATTCATCTGATTCCCTTGCGGTCTGTCCGGATCCTGCTGTCGGTCGTGGTGGCCGCTTGCTGGCTAGGCTGCGGCAACGACCGGATTGACGTCCCGCCATCGCCCTACCCCATTAGTCCCGATGCGTTCTCGGTGGATACGCTGGCCGGGGGCTTCACGATCCCCTTCGGGGTGGCCGTGGTGGAAGAGGACGAATACTACATCACCGACCGGGTGGGCCAATTATTCCACTACACCGCCGGTGCGCTGAAGGAGGTAAACGGAATGCCGGCGGTGGCCACCTTCGGCACCCCGGGCCTCGCCGCGATCCTGCACGGCGGCTTGATGGACGTGAGCCTGCACCCCGCCTACCGGGATAACGGCCTCCTCTTCGCTTCCTACCTGGATACGGAGGGATTTGCCCGCGTGAGCCGCTTCCGGATCGAGGACGGTAGGGCCGTCGCGTTCGACACGATTTTCTCGACCCGGCAGCCCAATTGGTCCGGGAACGGCATGCGCATCGTCTGGCAGGATTCCACCCACTTCTTTCTCAACGTCGGTAATTCCGACTTCTCCTCGGCCGCCCACCCGGTGCTGTACGCCCAGGACATGAGCAGCGACGCCGGTAAAATCCACCGCCTGCTCGCCGATGGCTCCGTGCCGCCGGACAATCCGGTCTTCCCCGGCCTAACCGGTCCCACCACCGTATGGAGCTACGGCCACCGCGACGTGCAGGGGCTGGTGTACGAGCCCTTGACGCAGACTCTCCTTGGTATCGAGCACGGCCCCAAGGGGGGGGATGAATTCAACCTCATCAAGCGGGGCGGGAATTACGGCTGGCCCCTCTTTAGCTACGGCATCGATTACGACGGGGGGCCGGTCTCCATGATTACCGAGGACTCCGCGGCCACCTTCACCGTCTTGCCGGAACACTACTGGACCGTTCCGACCGACTACGGCGGACAAGCCCTGGCACCCGCCTGCCTGCTGCAGGTCGACGAAAGCAACATCGCCGATTGGGACGGTTATTTTCTCTTCGGCTCGCTGGCCTACCGCAGACTGATGAAGTACGACCGCGCCACCGGGGAAACATTTGGCCTGGATCTTCCGGGCCGCGTCCGCACTCTGGCGCAACTGCCGGGCGGGGACATCCTGGCGCTGGTCGAACGCAACGACCTAAGTCAATCCAACGGGATGGTGCTGCGCATCGGTCGGTAATGCCCGGGATTAGCGCTACTTTACTGCAACGGGGCAATACTGCCCGCTACCGATCCGGCCGGGTTATAGAAAAAAGACCTACCCATGGGAAGAACGAATCCGTTTTCCACCACCTACGAGGAGGACACCCCGGATGAGGTACTTGTCCGCGACATCAACAACGGCAGCAAAGCATCGCTAAACGGCCTGATCCTGCGGCACCAGCCCTTCATTTACAACATCGCCTGGAAAATGGTGAACGATCCGGTGCAGGCGGAGGACCTGACACAGGAAGCGCTACTTAAGATCATTACCAATCTCGGTTCCTTCCACGGCCAAAGCTCCTTTCGGACGTGGGCCTACCGGATCGTCCGCAATCACTTCCTGAACGACCGGGTGAAACCCAGTAATCAATTCGCGGCAAGCTTCGAAGAGCTGGGTCAACTGCTCGATGGCAGTCCGGATGTTTCGCTCACCGCCGAGGAACGGGCGGAGAAGGCCGAGGTCATCGGGGAGGTGCGCCTGCAGTGTCTGTCGGGCATGCTACTCTGCCTGACCCGGGAACAGCGGCTGATCTACATCATCGGCGACATCTTCAACGCCGACCACCACGTCGGATCGGAGATCATGGAAATCTCCCGGGACAACTACCGGAAAAAACTGAGTCGGGCCCGCAAGGACCTGCACAACTTCATGCAGCATAAGTGCGGGCTGGTCGATAAAAGCAATCCGTGCCGCTGCCATAAGAAAGTGACGGTCGCCCTGGAGAGTGGGCGGGTGGATGCCAAAAACCTGCTCTACAACCGGAAGGAATTCTCCACCTTCAAAGCGGCCCTGGCGCCGGACGCCGACTACCTCGTCGACGAGTCCGAGCAACTGTATACCGAGCTGCACCGACAGCACAGCTACCAGACCACCTTCGAGAAGAAAAACTTCCTGGAACTCATCCTGGAAAGCCCGCAGTGGCGGGGACGGCTGCATCTCGACTGATTTTTTCTCCGAAGTGGTCACAGTTGGGAAAAGCGCTTGTCTAAGGGACAAACAGCGCTTTTCCGACCATGCTCCTAATCATCCGAATCTCCCTGGTGCTCTACGGCTTCATCGCCCTGGGAACGGGCTACCTGGGCGTCACCGCTTCCTTCGAACCGGGGACGTCGCCGATGGAGGATAATAACCACCGCTTCGTGGCGGCCATTTGGGCGTCGATGTCGCTGGCCTTCTTCTACGTCGCCTGGAATCCTTCGGAAGCAGCCCTTTTTCGCTTCCTCATGGTGGCGCTCTTCCTTGGCGGACTGGTGCGGGCGATCGCCCTGAGGCATTATCCCCCCACCTCATTCATCCTTTTCGGTATCGCGATCGAATTAATTCCCACGGCGGTGCTGCTGTGGATGCATACCCGACTGCTGCATACCGGCTCCCTTTGACATCCCCCAAAATGAACGCAATGAATACCCCGAAATTAACCGTACTGATCACCGGCGGTGGCTCCGGCATCGGCCTCGCGCTCGCCCGGAAATTCCTCGAGCAAGGCCATACCGTGCTGATTACCGGACGCAACCGCGGTAAACTGGAAGGGGTAAAAAAGGCATTACCGGCCATTCACATTTATCCGGGAGACGTGACCCGGGAGGAGGACGTCCGCCGGCTTGTCGACCATACCCAAGCGGCATTTGGCGGGATCGATATCCTGGTCAACAACGCGGGCATCATGAACCTGGTGGACACGGGCGACGAAAGCAATGACCTACGAAAGCAATTCGCCGAGATCTCAATCAATTTCCAGGCGCCCATCCAAATGCTCCATTCATTCCTGCCCCAGCTGAAAAAGAGTCCGTACGCGACCCTGATCAATGTTTCTTCGGGCCTCGCCTACGTCACTTACGCCCAGGCCCCGGTGTATTCCGGCACGAAAGCGGCGCTCCATTTTTGGACGCAGGCGATTCGTCCCCAACTAAAAGTGCACGGTATACGGGTGGTGGAACTACTTCCCCCGGTGGTGGCCACGCAGCTCGCGCACGACGCGGACTTACGGGACGATAACCTGAAACCGATGCCGGCGGAAAAACTGGCGACGCTCTTCTGGAAAGACTTCACGAAGGGACGGGAGGAGATCACGCCCGGGATTTCGCGACTACTAAAAATAATGAGTCGGGTAGCCCCCAAATTCATTTTTCGCCAGCTCAATAAACGGCCGATACCTACTACGGAATCATGAAAAATATACTCGCCTACGTAGGCACCATCGCCACCGCCGCTTTTTTGGGCAATATGCTCGTCATCGGCCTGGGGTACGGGCTGTACTGGCAGTCGCTCTCGCCCCAGGTATTCACGGAGCAGTTCACGCTGCAGTTTCCCTACCTCCTGCCGCCCACCATGGGCTTGTTGCTGCCCGCCCTGCTCTCCAGTATCGTCCTGGTTATCATCTCCCGGGGTGAGCCGGTCATTCGCCGGCGTTGGGCCATCGTCCTCGGTGGCATCGTGATCGCCTGCACCATCACGGCTGTCTATCACCTCCCCACCAACTTCGGATTCATGGACGGTAGGTATTCAGCGGGGGAAACGGTGAGCAAGCTACGCACCTGGGTCCTCCTGCACTGGGTACGCACCGCCGTGGTGTTGATCTCCTCCGTATACGCCGTTAAGGCAATCCACTCACCCGAATAATTCGAAATGGACAATTTTACCATCCTCAACATGCAGGCCGCCGCGGGCCTGCTCACCTTTTACCTGGCCTTCCGCTGGTACGTCTTCCCCCGCCTCGGCCGACTGGGTATCCACGAAGCGCTCGTACCGATGGTACTGATTCATGGCCTCCGCTACCTGGGCATGGTATTCATGGTCGACACCCAGGTGTACGACGCCTTTCCCGACGATCTGGCCTTTACGGTAGGTATGTGGGATTATACCACGGCCCTGCTGGCCATCGTCACCGCCATCGCGCTGCGGCGGCGTTGGGCCTATGCCATTCCCCTGGTGTGGTTCTTCAACGTATTCGGCTTTACCGATTTGCTGGTCGCTTTTCCGCGGGTATTCGGTATCGGATTCTACAACTACGATATCGGCACGATGTGGTGGGCCTTCGTCACCATCGGGGTCGTCAACGTCATCAGCCACGTTTACATCTTCAGCCGATTAATAACGCATTTGAAAAACAGGAAGCATGCATAAGCGGGTCAGACAATTCGCCATTCTAATCCTTTTCATCACGGTTGCCTTCGCGACGCATGCGCAGGAAATTTACCCGGGTAAAGCGACTCCCGTGGAATCGGACATTTCCGCCGCATTTCCCTTCGAATCAAAATTCATACCGCTCGGAGCGGATACGGTGCACTACGTCGAATCCGGGCAAGGCGACCCGGTACTGCTGCTGCACGGTTTACCGGCCAATCTCTATTTATGGAGAAACATTATCCCCGCCATCGATAGTAACAAACGGGTGATCGCCATCGACTTCCTTGGCTTCGGGAAGTCCAGTTTTCCGGCCGACCGGAATGTTTCCGTGGAGGTGCAGTACAGGATGTTGACCGACTTCATTGCGGCGAAGGGACTGAAGAACGTCACGCTTTTCGTCCAGGATATCGGCTCCATTGCCGGTATGCTCTATACCATCCGGGAACCCGGGAACGTAAAGGGCATCGCCCTCTTCGAGGCTCCCTTCATGCCCGCGGCGGTGATGTACGACCAGCTCCCCGTTAGCTTCCGGGCCTTTATGCGCCTTACCCGCACCCGAAAGGGCAATGAAAGCTGGATGGTGCGGAGGAACTTCGCCGGCAAAAAGCTGGCGGTCAATTTCTTCACCGGCCGGAAACTGCCCAAGGAGGCCTACGCCTACTATACCGAACCCTGGTCGGAGGAAGAACGCCGGTACGCCACCACTAACGGCCCCGATCCGGCCGTGCTGTCCTACACCAAGGGGAAGGGAGAAAGTGCCTTTGCTACCCTTCTGGATACCATCTCTGCGGGTATGAAAGAAACCACCGTGCCGATCCATTACTTCTATGCGAAAAAGGGATTGGTGAATCGCAAGCCCGCGGTGGAGTATGCCAGAACGCATTTCAAGCACGCCACCTTCGTGTATCTCGGCAAGGGAAAACACTTCCTGACGGAAAGTCACCCCCGGCAGATGAGTGCGCGGTTTAATGCGTGGTACCGGCAACGGTGAGGTGAGGAATAGCCCCGCGATCCGGCTAGTGGGCAACCCTTCACCCGCGCCCCGGCGCCAGAAAACCCTCCGCCAAGCGATACAACCGCCAGGCAACGACCGCCGGCCAGATTACCAGCAGCGTTCCGACGAGCCGCTCGTAGGCGCCATTCCAGCCATCGGGGATGAACGGCAAGGCCGGCGCGAGGAGGAGCCAGAGTACGGCCATCCACGCGGAAAAGTGCCGGGGAATGAGCCGGGCACCGTCCGGACCGAAGCTACCCAATACGTTCAGGATTAAAAAGAGGCCGGTCAGTATGTACACCAGCGTCATATGAATGTTGGTGCCCGGCCGCCCCGCGTACTGATTGTGCTCGGCGATGAGGATGATGTCGGTACCGATCAAGGCGGTGATGACGACGATCACCATCCACCGGGCCCCGCTGCGTTTGCGAGTGAAGCAGCCCGCGGCGAGCGCGAGGTAGCCGAGCCCCAGCAAGTCGAGTCCGGTATCCTGAATCCAGCCGTACTTGCCGATGGCCAGCATGCTGATGGTGTCGCTGATGGGGTCGTGCTTTTCGTGTACCATGATGCCGATCACATCGCTGGCCAGAACCGCCACGCAGCCGAGCATCGCGGTGGCCGCGGAGAATTTATACGCTTGCGGTTTATTCAAGTTGGCCTTTTTGTATCGATGGATCGGAACTCCGCCGCGGGCTTTCGGCAAAACACCGTCCCGCGAATGGTGGTCGGGGAGATGGCGGTGGCCAAAACGGGACGACCCCGTCCGGAGGTAAAGGTGCGGCTTTCCAATAAGAGTTGGCGCCCGCGCGGAACGCTTGGGGAGGGATAGCGGTATGGTGCAATCCTTTCGGCGTTTGGGTACGCCATTTTCCCGATTGCGGGCAAAAGGCTTTTCCCTTAATTTGGACGTAACCTCCGCATAACAAATCATGCAATTCCGCGGATAAACTTAATGCCTCGTTAATCTCACCACCCTTGCGCGCGCTGCAGGCCGAAATACCTTTGCGGCACCAAACTCACCGTATATGAAAACAAGATTGTATTTCGTGCTTGCGCTATTTTTTAGTGCATTCGCCGTCGCCGGGGCGCAGTCCCTGATCACCGGCACGGTGACCGATGCCGATAACCAGCCCCTCACGGGCGTGACCGTTAGCGTGGCCGCTACGGGCACCGGCAACGTCACCGATCTGGACGGCCGCTTCAGCGTGGAGGCCGCCGTCGGCGATATCCTGCGGTTCAGCTACATCGGCATGGCAGCTCGGGAAATCGAGGTGGAAAGCACCGACGAGCTGACCGTCGTACTGGAATCCGACGCCGCCCAGCTCGACGAGATCGTCGTGGTCGGCTACGGCTCAAAGAAGCGGTCGGACGTGACCGGATCGATCGCCTCGGTGAAGAACGAGAACTTCAACAAGGGCGTGGTAGTCAACCCGGGCCAATTGCTCCAAGGCAAGATCGCCGGCGTTAACGTTACCGCCGCCAGCGGGGAGCCGGGAGCGGCCCAGGACATCATCATCCGCGGCGTGGGCAGTTTGCGGTCCGGCACGACGCCGCTCTTCGTGGTGGATGGCTTCGCGTTGGACAACACCGTCAACGGGGTGCCCACGAACCCGCTGAACTTCATTAACCCGGCGGACATCGAGAGCATCGACGTCCTCAAGGATGCCTCCGCGGCCGCGATCTACGGCGCGCGGGCCGCCAACGGGGTGATCGTCATCACCACCAAGCAGGGCCGGGCCGGGCAGTCCCAGATCAACGTTTCCGCCTCCACCGCGATCACCTCCCTCGCCCGGAAGATCGACGTATTCGACGCCGCCGCGTTCCGCAATCAGATCAACGCCATCGGTGGGGTTCTGAACGACGGGGGGGCCGATACGGACTGGCAGGACGAGCTGACCCGGACCGCCAATACCAACCGCGTCAACCTGTCCATGAGCGGCGGAGCGGGCAGCTCTTCCTACTTCGCCTCCTTTTCGGCCGAAAACCAGGAGGGCATTTTGCGGAACAACGATCTGGAGCGCTACTCCGCCCGCCTGAACCTGACGCAGCGGGCGCTGAACGACCGATTCAAGGTGGACTTCAACTTCTCCGCCACCCGCTTCGAGAACAGCCGGCCGAATACGACCTCCGTCGTGACGGATATGCTGCAACTCAATCCGACCTTCCCGGCTACCGTCGACGGCGAGCCGACGGACCTAGTCGGGGACAACATCAACCCCTTGGTACGGGAGCGCATCTACGACGACCTGTCGTACAACAATCGCATCCTGGCCAACCTGGCCCCCTCCATCGAGATCGTCGACAACCTGGTTTACCGCTTTAGCGTCGGCGTGGATTACTCGACCACGAACCGCGACGTCCAGTTCATGCCCTACCCCAGCATCAACGATTTCGAACTGGGCAGCCTGAACTCCTTCACGACCTCGAACACCAATACGCAGGCGGAGAACACCCTGACGTATTCGATCGACCGGGGCATCCACGACCTGTCGTTCCTGGCGGGCCACTCCTTCCAGCAGATCGAGGTGGAGCAGAAGGGTTTCTTCACCGAGGGGTTTCCGAACAACGGCGTCGAGCCCCGCTACCAGGTGGGGGCGGCGAGCGAGCCGACGCGGCAGTCCGCCTTCGCGACCATCAACGAACTGCAGTCCTTCTTCGGCCGGATCAACTATGGCTTCAACGACAAGTACCTGATCACGGCCACAATGCGGGCGGACGGGTCCTCCAAATTCGGAGCTAACAACAAGTACGGCTACTTCCCCTCCGTAGCCCTGGCGTGGAACGTAACCAACGAACCCTTCCTGGCCTCCAGCGACGTATTCACCAACCTGAAAGTACGGGCCAGCTGGGGGCAAACGGGCAACCAGGAGATTCCCTCCAAGATCACCCAGGCCAGCTTCACGGAAAGCAACAGCGGCAACGACACCTACCCCCTCGACCCGAACGCATCGGACCTCAGCGAGTATCCCTACGGCTCCATCTACACCCGTCTGGCGAACCCCAATATTCAGTGGGAGGTATCCACCCAGACGAACGTGGGCCTCGACTTCGCCCTGTTCAACTACCGCCTGACCGGCAACGTCGACTTCTTCAATAAGGTGTCGGAGAACATCCTGCTGGAGGTTGCCCCGGTGGACCCCATCCAGCCCACCGACCGGTTCTGGACCAACATTCCCAACATGGAGATCCGGAATACCGGCGTGGAGCTGGCCCTGAACTACAACAGCGATGAGACGCGGGCATTCGTCTACGGCATCGGCGGCAACATTTCGGTGACGGAGAACGAGGTCCGGAACTCCCCCTACAGCATCCTGACGACGGGATCCGTGATCGGGGCCGGCCAGTCGGGCGCCACCATCAACGGCGTGCTCAACGGAGAGCCGATCGGCACCTTCTTCGTGCAGGACTTCATCGGCATCGGGGAAGACGGCCTGAACCAGTTCGCCGACATCAACGGCGACGGCGAGATCCTGGACAACGACCGCTTCGCCGCGGGTACGGCCCTACCGAGCTACATCTATGCGATGAACGTCAATTTCGCATACAAGAATTTCGACCTGGGCATCAACTTCAACGGCGTGGGCGGCAACAAGATCTTCAACCACGTGGCCCTATCGCTTTACAGCAAGGGCAACCTTTCGAACTCCCTGAACACCACCGACCTAGCGGTGCAGTTCCCCAACGAAGACGTGTCCAACTCGAACCGGGTATCCACCCGCTACCTGGAGGACGGCGACTACCTGCGGCTGAACAATGCCACCCTGGGCTACAACTTCGACCTCGACCGCCTGGGCATCGGCAACGTCGTGAAGAACATCCGGCTCTCCTTCACGGGACAAAACCTGCTGCTGTTCACGAATTACACCGGTTTCGATCCCGAGATCAACACCGGAAGCTCCGTCGGGGATATCCAAACTTTCGGCATCGATTACTTCAGCTACCCACGGGGAAGGACCTTCCTCTTTGGCCTGGACGTCACTTTTTAACGCCCCAAGATCTACTACGATGAAAAACATAATCAAGCATACCCTATTGGTCGGTTGCCTAAGCATGATGGCCAGCTGTACCGATCTCCAGGAAGTGGTCCTGGACGAATCCTTCACCGGCAGCGGCCTGGCGGAAACGGTCAGCGGCGCGATCGCTCCGGCCTACGGCCAGGTCTCCTCGACCTGGCTGCACACCAACTACTATGGCCTGCAATTGCTGGCCTCCGACGAAGCCATCCTGCCCCACCGCGGCGGTACCGACTGGTTCGACGGCGGTAAATTCCTGGCTACGCATAGCCACAGCATTACGCCGACCAACGACCTGGTGAGCAGCTCCTGGAACGAACTTACCCGCAACATCTCCCGCACCCTGACGGCCATCGAGACCCTCACCCCGCTGGCGGAAACGGGCAACCAGGAAGCCCAGGGCGCGCTGTATGAAATGAAAGCCCTGCGCGCTTACCTGAATATGCTGATGCTGGATAGCTGGGGGATCGTGTTCCGGAAGGAACGCTCGCTCGAGACCTCCGAGGTACTGCGCGGACAGGACGCCATCGACTACATCGACGGCGAATTGCTGTCGGTAGTCGACGCCATCAATACCGACCGGGGCCCCGGACGCATCACGCAAACCGCCGTGTGGGGCTTCCTCGCCCGCCTCCACCTGAACGCCGCGGTCTACCGCGACCCCTACGGCACGCCGGACTTCACAGACGCGGACATGGATCAGGTGATCGAATACACCACCAACGTGATCAACTCCGGCCGCCACGAACTGTCTCCGGAATACTTCGAGCTGTTCAACGACGAGAACAACGGCAACTCCGAGCTGATCTTCGCCATCGACCAACGCGGCGTCTTGGAGCAGGAGCACAGCCGCTGGACCTATTGGTCCCTGACCGGATCCATGTGGGGCCGGCCCGAGTTCACCAGTTCGGACGGCACCGACGGCCCGGCCGTTACGGTCGATTTCTACCGGACCTGGCTGGATGCCTACGGCGACGTCGACCCCGCCGATGCGGATGCCCGCTTCTACATGCCAAACCAGCCGATCCCCGAAGCGCTTCGGGACCTGACCGGTATCTCGCCCCTCAACGACGCGGATCACTACTACTGCACCACCGCGGAGGAATACGAGTTCGACCGCGGCATCATCCGGGGCATCATCTGGGGCCCGCGGAAGGACGACAACGGTGCCTTCCTGCGCTGCGACGGCGACCCGAACCTGTACCGCATCTACCCCGTCAAGCAGATACGGGGGAACGGCCCGGACCGCGACGTAGCCTACGTCAACCACGAATTGCAGGTCGACTTCACCAACGAAGGCCGCCTCCACTCCAAGGGGTACCGGGTATCCAAGTACCAGTTCAGCCGTACCTCGCCCAACGCCAATAACTTCAGCAGCATCGACATCGTGTTGCTGCGCTACGCCGAGATTTACCTGATGCGCGCCGAAGCCCGGTTACGGCAGGGAGATAGCGCCGGCGCGCTGGAGGATATGAATACCGTACGGACTTCCCGCACCGCCCGGGAACCCATTCCCGCTGCCCTGCCCGCCATCGATCTGGACATCCTCTATCGCGAACTCGGCTTCGAGTTTTACTGGGAGGGCCTGCGGCGGACGAACCAGATCCGCTTTGGAACGTATGAGGACGCCTGGACGGAAAAAACCGATACCGACCCCCTGAACCGCCTGTTCCCCATTCCGCAATCGGCCATTGACGGCGCCTCCAATACGGCGGGTTACCTGGACCAGAATCAGGGGTATTAAGGAATTCGCAGCCACCCCTGCACCGCTAGACCTTTCCACTCCTCCGCCTTTCGTCCCCCGGCTACCACGGCGGGGGGGGAGGTAGCCGGATCCGCTACAACCTCCAGCGGTGTGAAGCAAGCGCTTACCATCATCAATTACCGGCCGGCAGGGGACAATGACCTCTTGCCGGCCTTTTTACATCCATAGGCCCGCACCCGGGTACCCCCAACTACCAAATATGTCCTCCCGTAGCCGCATCCTCCTGCCCCTTCTGACCATCCTGCTTTACGGATCCCTCTACTCCCAGCAGCCAGCGGAAGAGCCGTTAAGGGTTATCCTCCTGATCGGCGACGGCATGGGGCTCGCCCAGATCTCGACCGCCTATTACTTCGGGGAGGCCGAGCCCAACTTTACCCGCTTCGACAAGATCGGGCTGGTGAAGACGAACAGCATCAGTAACAAAGTGACGGATTCGGCGGCGGCGGCCACGGCGATCGCCACCGGCGTACGAACCTACAACCGCGCGATTTCGGTCTCCCCCGACTCGGTCTCCGTACCGTCGATCCTGGAACGGCTGCGGGACGAAGCGGGGTACCGTACCGGTCTGGTCAGCCTCACCTCCATCACCCACGCCACCCCCGCCTGCTTTTACGCCCACGTCGAGGACCGGGACCTGCACGAGGAGATCGCCGCCCAGCTCGTCACCGCCGACCTGGACTTCTTCGCGGGCGGCGGCCTGGACTACTTTACCAAACGCGCGGACGGCCGTAACCTGTACGCGGAGTTGGCGGCGCAGCACTACCGGCTGGATTCCACCGACTTGTCCGCCCCCGATCCCGACCGGAGAAACGGTTATTTGCTGGCCCCCGAGGCCCTGCCGTCCAAGGTCGAAGGCCGCGGCAGTTTCCTGCCCGACGCCACCCGCATGGGACTAGACTACCTCACCCAAACGGGTGAGCCTTTCTTCCTCATGGTGGAAGGCTCCTACATCGACTGGGCCGGTCACGCCGAGAACGATACCATGCTGATCGAGGAGATGGCGGACTTCGACGCCACCCTGGGCATCGTGCTGGACTACGTAGAAAACAACCCGAATACCCTGCTGCTCGTCACGGCCGACCACGAAACCGGGGAAGCCAGCCTGGGTAAGAAGTATCAGCCCCACGTGGTTTTCGGGCAGCGAAAGGAGATTCCCGACGAAGTGGCCATCCGCTTCCATTCCAATCAGCACAGCGCGGTACACGTGCCCATCTTCGCCAAGGGACCTCACGAGGACCTTTTCCTCGGCATTTACCAGAATAACGAGATTTTCACCCGGCTGCTCGCCGCCCTAGATATTGAATAACGATCCTGATCTTCCGTAGTATGAAAGCCTCCACCTGCTTAGTCTATTTTCTGCTTTGCACCCTCACTCCGCTACTGGCGCAGCAGACCTACCGGGTGCACGCCCACAACGATTACGTCCGTGACGTCCCCTTCTGGCACGCCTACGGGAACGGGGCCGAATCGATCGAGGTGGACCTCTACCTGGAACGGGATACGCTGTTCGCCACCCACTCCCGCGCGGAAATCGCGTCCGGTGCCACCTTCTCCGCCCTCTACCTGGAGGAGCTCGATCGCCTGGCGGAGCGCGTTGCGTTGCGGCCGGTCCAGCTCCTCATCGACCTGAAGTCGGAAGCCTACGAAACCCTGGACGAGGTGGTCGCCGCGATCCAGCGCTACCCGAAACTGACGGAGAGCGGACAGGTAACTTTCGTCATCTCCGGCAACCGTCCCGAGGCCGCGGACTACGGAAACTACCCAGACTTCATCTACTTCGACCACCAGCGGCTGGACGACCTGGGCGAGATCGACCTGGACAAGGTGGCGCTCATCAGCCAGAGCTTCCGGGATTACTCCGTGTGGAACGGCTACGGCAGAATTACGTCGGGCGACGGGGCGCGGGTGCAACAAGTCCTGGCAACCGTAGCGCCCACCGGCAAGCCCTTCCGCTTCTGGGCTACCCCGGATACGAAGACCGCCTGGGCCTACTTCGCCGGACTCGGGGTCGGTTACATCAATACGGACCGCCCGGCCCCCGCCCGCGCCTTCCTCGACCAGCTACCACAGCGCACCTACCGCCTGGAGCAGGAATCGCCGGTATACGAACCCAGCAATAACTTCGACCCGAACGCGCGAGCCCGCAACGTCATCCTGCTGATCGGCGACGGCAACGGACTCTCCCAGATTTCCGCGGCCCGCGTCGCCAACGGCGGCGACCTTTCCCTTACCCGGATCAAGCACGTCGGCTTGGTCAGCACCACCGCGGCCGACGACGCCGTGACGGATTCGGCCGCCGGGGGCACCGCCATGGCGACCGGCGAGAAGACGAACAACCGGTCGATCGGCGTCGACACCGCCGGCGGGGATCTGCCTACCCTGGTCGAGCTCCTCGGCCGGGAAGGCTACACGACGGGCATCATCACAACCGACGGCATCGACGGGGCCACCCCCTCCGCCTTTTACGCCCACACCGCCGAGCGCGACGATTCGGACAAGATCATCGCCGACCTGGTAGCCAGCGACCTGGACTTCTTCATCGCCGGCGGTGCCGCGAAGGCGGACCGGATCGCGGAGCGGTACCAATCCCGGTCCCTGGAGGACATCGGCAACCTGGACCGCCCGACGGCCATCTACCACGGAGCCGGCAAAATGCCCTCGGTGGAGGACGGCCGGGGCGACTTCCTCCCGGCCAGCGTGGATACGGCCCTGTCCGTACTGGGCCGGACGGACCGTCCCTTCTTCCTCCTGGTCGAGGGGGCCCAGATCGACAGCGGCGGGCACGCGAACGACATTACCACCGTCGTCACCGAAATGCTGGACTTCGACCGTGCCGTAGCCAGGGCCCTGCGCTTCGCGGATACCGACCGGGAAACCCTGGTCATCGTTACGGCCGACCACGAGACCGGGGGGCTCGGCGTAGCTACGGGCACCACCAACGGATCGGTACGCGCCGACTTCCTCAGCGTCGACCATACCGGGACGCTGGTTCCCCTGTTCGCCTACGGACCGGGGGCGGCGGCCTTTACCGGGGTGTTCGAGAATACCGAGGTCTTCCACCGGATTATGGCGGCGCTGGCCGGGGGCGAATGAGGAACGGAATGGTGGATCGGGGCAATAGTTACCGTTCCCCCGATTGGCTGGAATGCATCCTTCCCGCGCCCCGACGCACGGTAGCTTCTCGGGTCGACCTTTAGAGCTTAATTCACCCGCACGAAGGTCATCGGCGTTTCTTGCAGGAATGCCTCCGGAAAGGGTTCCCCGGAATTCCTGTCATTGCATCCAATCAGGCGGAATACTCCGCGAATAGTATCGCGCCCCACGAAAGCACCCTTGAAAGAATTTATGCAAGTCCATGATTCGCGGGAGCAGTAAATTCCCTCCGGACCAAAAATTTCGGTGATATAAATGCTATCGGCTCCGGTATTGGTACCGGCGGGGCGGATCAGGGTGGCCCCGGTGCCCCCCGGCAGATAAATATTGGGGTCGCGGTTGTAGCCGTAGGTCGATAGGCCGCGGGAAGCCTCATTGTCTTGCCACTCAATCGCGAAAGGGTCGTCCAGAAAAGCGATCAGGCTGGTATCGCTGCATCCGAGAATTTGGTCGTAGGTGACGAACGTATTCCGGTACTGGTTCTGTACGCAAAATTCGGGCGCGATCTGATTGGAGGGATCCAGGCAGGCGCAGCTGCCATTGTCGCAGGTGGATTCACCGGTGCAGCCCTGCCCGTTCGGTCCCTCGCAGGTTGGTTCGGGTACGTAGGCGTCGTCATCGTCGTAGCAGCCAGGGAATGCGATCAAGGCCAGGAGTAAGCAGAAGGATACAAGCGTTGGCCTGAATGGGTGGTAGGTCATGGGTAAGGTGTTCGTAGCTTTCGGGGGGCAGGGGGAGAGAAGCGATCAACTTCGGCAAAATAGGGCGCGGGCCGGGTGTAGGGTTCTACGAAAACGTTAATTACGCGGCGTCCGTTCCTAGCCGGTAATGGATGCGTTAGCTTACTATCCGAAATTAGGGCGAGCCGCTCCTCCACATACTAGGACCGGAGATCGCTAACCCGCAACACCCTACCCGTGCACTACATTCAGGAGTATAAACTACAGGACGCCCAAAGCAATTTGCGGGCATTTTCCTGGCTTAACTTCCTACTGGCCTTCTGCATTCTGGCTCCCGATTTTTTTGCCCTTCGCCTGGATGCTCACGCCGCCGTGCTCCTGATTCAGGGTGGAGTGCTGCTGGGATACCTCCGGTGGCGGCAATTTCAGACCAAAACGGTTACTACAGGGATCTTTGTCCTCATCCTATTGACAACGGTGCACGAAGTAAGCCTGTGGGTCAGCCAGTTGGACGGGGTGATCAACGGCGGCGAGATTGGTGGGAAAGGGGCTCCCTTCGCCTTCCTTTTTCAGTCGCCGCCTTACTTGTATCCCCTGATTCGGATCGGTTCCCTGCTGCTATTTTTTCCGATCTTTCGGACGTTCGGCTTCGCGGCGTGGGACGGCCATCCGGACCGAACGGCTCCGTGGCGATAGGGATATAATCCGTATTCTGGGTACAGCAAAGGCGAGGAAGTCCGCGCCGCCCACCCCGGGCAAGCCGGCGACCCGCATCCTCCCCCCTAAACACCACCCATGGCAAACGACTGGCTAACTCTCTGGAACACCCGCTTCGGCGAACCCGGCTACGCCTACGGCAGCGAACCGAACGTTTTTCTGGCCGCTCAGCTGCAAGACCTGCCCCCCGGAACCATCCTCTTCGGCGCCGAGGGGGAAGGGCGCAACGCCGTATACGCGGCGCAACGGGGATGGTCGGTCTCCGCCTTCGACATCAGTGCGGCGGGGCGGGCCAAGGCACTGCAACTGGCCACGGACCGCGGGGTGCGGATCGATTACCGCGTGGGTGACCTGCCGGAGCTCGGCTATGCCGTCGGGCAGTTCGACGCGGTGGCGCTGATCTACGCCCACTTCCCCCCGAGCGTACGGACGCACTACCACGCCCTGCTGCACACCTACCTGAAACCCGGCGGCGCCCTCCTCTTCGAGGCGTTCGGCGCAGACCATCTGGCGTACCGGGAACGCGACCCGGAAGTCGGGGGACCGTGGGACGCCCGCTTGCTGTTCTCCGTGGAGGATCTGCGTCGTGATTTTCCGGGATATACGATTCAGCGGCTGGCGGAAGAGGAAGTGGAGCTCCGGGAAGGGAAGTACCACAACGGGCTGGGTTCGGTGGTACGCTTCGTGGGGCGGAAGCCGCTACCGGCCGGCCGGAAGGATTAATCCGGCAGGGAATAGCCCAGGGTCAACAGCGCGAAGCGGCGCTGATTATTGGTGAATGCGAAGCCGCGATCCAGGGCGGTGAAGAAGGTCTGGCTGGTGTAGACCGGCCAGCCGAAGGCAATCTGGAAGTATACGACGCGGCCCTTCGTCCTGGCCCCCAGGGACAGGTGGGAAGTGTAGACGTTCTTCGACAGATCGCCCCGGAAGTTGGCGCTGTTCATGAGCTCCACGAACAATCCACTCTGGTTCTTTATCAGGCCCTTGCCCTTCTTCCAGCCGTCGAAGAAGACCCGGAGCGGCACGCCCACGCCGAGCTGGTGCAGGGTGATACCGGACCGCTCGGCGTTCGGTCCGGTTACGTCCAGCCGGGTGGTTTCCTTATGCAACCGCAGACCGTATTCAAAGGAAAGCGGTTTACCCGCCCGGGAATAATGCCGCCGCAGCGCGGACAGGCCGAAGCTGAGGTTAGAGGGCGCATGATCGACCAGGTAGCCGTTGTCGTAGAGATTGAGCCCTTGCTTATTCAACAGTATCGTCAGGTCCGGGGCAATGGAGATGATGCTGTTGTTTTGTGCGAGCACGGGGCGACCGATCAGGGCCAACAGAAGGAAGAGGGCGGCTAGGCGCTGTGGGGTGTACATTATTCAGGGTCAGGTGAACAGGAATCGGGGGCTAAAACCACCGGGCCGCGTAAGCGGGTGACGCTTTTTCCAACGCAGGAATACGCCGTTTCATCTACGGAGGCCGGCGAAAGCGGTCGCAAAGCCACGGCCACGACGGAGTGGATGGTATGAGCGTTTTGAAATCTTCAACTTCCGCCAATCCGGATCCTTCCTGCGCTCCGGCGCCCAACATTTTGAATTAAATTCACTACCTTCGCCGCAACACCAAGCACCTTGCATGGCAACTGTAGTAAGCTTACTGAACCACAAAGGCGGGGTTGGAAAAACCACCAGCGCCATCAACATCGGAGCCGGATTAGTCGAACTGGGAAAACGGGTATTGCTCGTGGACCTGGATCCGCAGGCTAACCTGACGCTGAGCCTCGGCATTCCGCGACAGGCGGTCACCATCTACGAAAGTATGATGGGCGAATCCGACCTGGCGCCCTTCGAGGTGAAGGAAGGTTTTCACGTCGTGACCTCTAGCCTGGATCTTTCCAGCGCCGAGATGGAGCTCGTGAACGAGGCCGGCCGCGAATTCATTCTGCGGGAGCTGTTCGCCGGCGTGGACGCGGATTACGACTACATCATCATCGACTGTCCGCCAAGCCTCGGGCTACTTACGCTGAACGCCCTGACGAGCAGCCAGCAGGTGATCATCCCGCTGCAGACCGAATTCCTGGCGATGCAAGGACTAGCCAAGATTAAGCAGGTCATCCAGAAGGTAAAGCTCCGCCTCAATAAGGACCTGCACATCAGCGGCGTACTGGCCACGATGTACGACCAGCGCAAGGTGCTCAACCGCGACGTGGTGGAAACCATCCACAAGTACTTCGGTCCCCTGGTCTTCGAAACTTATATCCGGAATAACGTTTCCTTAGCGGAAGCTCCCTCGCAGGGACAGGACATCTTCACCTACAGCGGCTCCAGCAACGGCGCCAAGGACTACCTAAAGGTATGTAAGGAGATCATGGAGCGGACGGATAATCCGATCCACACCCGGCCCCGCAAAAAGGAGCAACCCGCAACGACCCCCGCTAAGTAATCCGAGATGGCCAAGAAACGCTTTACCGACAACCTATCCGGGCTCTTTGAGGATAATGACTACCTCATTGGTGACGACCCCATGGCCGTCGAGGAAGAGGTGGTGGACGTAGACGTACCGGTGAAGACCAAGAAGGCCAAAAAGAAGATCACCAGCAAGAACTTCACGAAGAACCTCGACGTCTTCATCAGCGACGATAATCGTCGCAGCAGCCGCAACCGCCGTCGTACCGGCCTCGACTACCTCATTCGCAGCACCGTCCAGGACGACCCCGATCGCGAGCCCGAGGAGCCCACCAAGGAAGAAACCAAGCGCGTGACGCTGGTCTTTAACAAAGACCACCTGCTCACCCTAAAGGAAGAAGCCAAGCAACGAAAGATGTACCTGAAGGACGTGGTGCAGGAGATGGTGGCTAAGTATTTAGAGGGGTAAGGTAATTGGTGAATTACCGAATTATTGGATTAGTGAATTGGCTGCCGCAAGAGGTAGCTCGCTCCGCCCGGGAGGATGTGGTGAATTACTGAATGATTGGATTAGTGAATTGGCTACCGCAAGGAGTAGCTCGCTCCGCTCGTGTGGGATAACCAACATAGACCGGCTGCGCCGGCACGGATGGATACGGATTTTCGGTCGTCCGGCTCGCTTCGCTCGGGGATCCGTCGTCTGCCGAGCTTTGCTCGTCCGCCGACGGATTAGTGCTGCGGGAAACCACGAAGTAGCGGCGCAGCCAATCTGTGTATAATCTGTGCCCGAACCGCCGAAGGCAGCGACGAAGTCAATCGGTGTTAAGAAAAACGAGCCGAAGGCGAGCATCTCCACCATTCACTAATTCAGCCCTTCAACCATTCACTCCTCCCCCCACGAGCCGAAGGCGAGCATCTCCACTAATTCAGCCCTTCAACCATTCACTCCTCCCCCCACGAGCCGAAGGCGAGCACCTCCACCATTCACTAATTCAGCCATTCAACCATTCACTCCTCCCCCCACGAGCCGAAGGCGAGCATCTCCACCATTCACTAATTCAGCCCTTCAACCATTCACTCCTCCCCCCCACGAGCCGAAGGCGAGCACCTCCACCATTCACTAATTCAGCCCTTCAACCATTCACTCCTCCCCCCACGAGCCGAAGGCGAGCACCTCCACCATTCACTAACTCAGCCCTTCAACCATTCACTCCTCCCTCCTCGAGCCGAAGGCGAGCACCTCCACCATTCACTAATTCAGCCCTTCAACCATTCACTCCTCCCCCCCACGAGCCGAAGGCGAGCACCTCCACCATTCACTAACTCAGCCCTTCAACCATTCACTCCTCCCTCCCCCCGACCAAACCGAAGTTAAACGCTAACCTATCGCCGGCTTTTCCGTTATCTTGCTTGACGGCCTTCCCATATGTGGGGATCGCGCCAGGCAAACGATGTAAACGGTCTTCCATGCGTATTCTACTCTTTTTTCTTGTCTGCTGCGCATTTTCGGCGCTTCCGGCCCAGACTTCCCGCGTGGAGTTCGGCAAGAACCGGGTGCAGTACCACGACGATTTCGAGGATTGGGAGAAGTACGAATCCGATAACTTCATCACGTACTGGTACGGCAACAACCAGGGTATCGGCCAGGCGGTCGTCCAGTTTGCGGAGTACGATTTTGCTTACATCCAGAAGATGCTGGAGAGCCGGTTGAACGAGAAGGTGCAACTGATCACCTACCAGGACATCACCGACGTTAAGCAGAGCAACATCGGCAACGAGGAGGTATTCGAACTGGTGGGCAACCAGTCGCTGAATACCAATACCAGCTACCTGACCGGCACCCAGGCGAAATTCCTGGGTAACAAGGCCTTCGTTTACTTCAACGGCGATCACACCGATCTGCGGCGGCAGGTACGGGAAGCCATGGCCAGCGTGTACATCGAGCAACTGCTTTACGGATCGACCGTCCAGGAAGTGGTGCAAAATGCCGTATTGCTGAATCTGCCTACCTGGTTCAAGCCCGGACTGGTCAGCTACCTCGGCCAGGAATGGAGCTCCGAACTCGACGATCAGCTCCGGGATCTACTGGCTACCGGAGAATACGAAGATTTTCAGGACCTCGCCGCCGATTACCCACGACTGGCCGGCCACTCCATGTGGTACTATATCGCCGAAAATCTCGGTCGGCCGACGGTTTCCAACCTGCTGTACCTGACGCGGATTAACCGCTCCGTAGAGAACGGATTCCTATACGTCTTGGGCAGTAATTACGAAACCGTCCTCTACAACTGGCAGGAATTCTACACCAACCGGTACAACGAAGACGCCCGGGGCCGCAACCTGCCCACCGACGGATTGCTGGAGATCAAAAACAAACGGCAGCTACCGATCACCCAGTTGAAGGTGAGTCCGGACGGCCAGCGTATCGCCTACGTCCTGAACGAGATCGGGAAGTACAAGGTCTACCTACAGGATGTCAATACCGGCGAGCGCAAATTGCTGTTAAAGGGCGGACAACGCAACCTCCTGCAGGCCACGGATTACGCCTATCCCCTCGTCGATTTCTCCCCCACCAACCAGGAAGTGGCGATCCTGTACGAGTTCCGGGATCAGCCGAAGTTGCTGCTGCACGATCTCAACACCGGTAAGTCGACCACCGACATTCTCGGGATCCGACTGGATCGGGTGCTGAGCATGAAGTACGCCGACCCGGGTAGCTTTCTCATCAGCGCGATTGCCAACGGATTCAGCGACGTGTATACGTATTACCCCGCTTCCCGACAGGCCGTTAATCTGACCAACGACCATTGGGACGACCTCGACGCCACCCCGGTGAATGTACGCGGACGTCGCGGTGTCGTCTTTTCCAGCAATCGCCCCGACACTTCCCTGCTGGCTACCCGCCTCGATACCCTCCTGCCCATCGGGCATTTCGACCTGTTCTATTACGACTTGGAGAATACGCCGGGAACCTTGGTCCGCATTACGGATACCCCGCTGGCTGACGAGCGGGAACCGGCCCCCATCGATGACGAGCACTTCGCCTATTTGAGCGACGCCAACGGCATTTACAACCGCTACCAGGCGCACCTGGAAACCTACCTGGACCACTACGAGCAGACGATTTACTTACCGGACGGAACGGAGATCGTGATGCACGGAGATTCCACGCTTGAGGCACTCGACACCATGAAGGTGGACTCCATCGTGATTCGGCCGATCTACATGGAACGGGCCGTTACGGAAGCCACTACGGATTACGGCACCAACGTGCTGCGCCTGGACGGCAGCCGGAAAGTGAACGTCGGGGTAGAAAGCTTTATCGACGGGGGGACCACCTACGTGCGCCGCTTCACCTTCGACACCCTGGCCATCCGCAACCTGACGCCTACCGCCTACCGCAGGCGGAGTTACCAGGCCGCCGGGCAAGTCGTGCCGGAGTTTACCAGCCAGGTGCAACAGCAGCGGGACGGGATTATGCGCCCCAACAAGATCAATCCGGAAACGGCCACCAATGAGGAGGGGCTGCTGTTTCAGACGCGCTTCGAGGATACGGTCGCACCGCCGCCCGTCGAACAACTACCCGAAGACATCCTCGCCGACCCCGCCACCACGGATATCGACGGTGTTCCGGCGGCACGACCGGATTCGACGGGAACGCGTCCGCCATTGACGATCGTGGGCCGCGACCAACCCCGACGGGGAGCCGGATCGGTGTTCCAGGGCGAACGGCCGGTGGCCCAGTTGAACCGGATCTATCGCTTTCGCCCGGGGCAGGTAACGGCTTACCGCACGACCTTCCGTGTCAACTACGTGAAAACTACGGTCGACAACGAGCCGCTCTTCAACGGGATGAACGCGCTGGTGGCAAACCCCGACGGCTATACGCAACAACCGGTCGGCATCTTGCTCAAGGGAAACCTGACGGACCTACTCGAGGATTACTCCATTACCGGTGGCGTGCGTATCCCGACCAGCTTTAACGGTACGGAATACTTCCTGACCGGCTCCGACCTGAAGCACCGGCTCGATCGGACGTATACTTTCTACCGGCGTAACCGCCGCATCCAGGAGGGGGCTTACAGTAATTCCATTTTCAACCAGCCCCGGCTGGTGGAAGAGAATACCCTGATGGCCCAGTACGGACTGCGGTATCCACTCGATATCTTCCGCAGCGTCCGCGCCATCGGAACCCTGCGCCGTGATCGCGTCCAAACGTTGCCCACCGAATTGGCGGCTCTCCGGAGCGAGCCCCTGAGTACGGAGCGAATCGGACTGCGCCTCGAATACGTTTTCGACAATACCCTCCTGTTAGGCACCAATCTGCGGATGGGCACGCGCTATAAATTCTACGGTGACGTTTACAAGAGCTTCAATATCTCCTTCGACGAGGGGGTGGATTCCCAGTTCGAACCGGGTATGCTGGGAGTGGTCGGGATAGATGCCCGACACTACCAACGCATTCTGAAGCGCAGCATCCTGGCATTGCGGTTCGCCGGGGCCACTAACCTGGGGCAGCAGAAGATCCTGTATTACCTGGGAGGTGCCGATAACAGCGTCGTCAATAACTTCAACGACGCCATCCCTACCCCGCAAACGGGCGAATTCGTGTTCCAGGACCTTGCCAACCCCCTGCGTGGCTT
Organism: Neolewinella xylanilytica; assembly: GCF_002934605.1. Lineage (GTDB taxonomy): Bacteria > Bacteroidota > Bacteroidia > Chitinophagales > Saprospiraceae > Neolewinella > Neolewinella xylanilytica. Next base: position 741,947 of record NZ_PTJC01000005.1, on the reverse strand, counting down.
CGATATCAACATCCGTAATGGCGGCACGTACCTGCTTTCCAACGCCGAACTCCGGGTACCCGTATTCAACTACCTGTTCAACAACCTGCGATCCGCGTTCCTGCGGGACTTCCAGCTGGTCGGTTTCTTCGATATCGGTACCGCCTGGGCGGGTAAGGACCCCTTCGACGAAGACAATCCCGTCAACATCACCGAGTATCCCGATCAGAGTGCCGATGGCTACAGTCCGGTACGGGTGCGGGTGCGCCGCTTCCGGGAGCCTATCGTATATGGATACGGTGCCGGCTTGCGCACTACCCTTTTCGGTTACTTTATCCGGGCGGATTACGGTTGGGGGGTAGAAACCAGCAACCGGCAGCCGGGTAAATTGCACCTTTCTTTAGGACTGGATTTTTAGCGGTAATGCGCTAGGCATCCCTTCGCTGCGCTGGAGGATGCCTTCGCTAAGGGGTAGACGTCCCTTTTGGGGACGGGGAAAGAATTGGGGGGCTTGTAGCGCCGGATGAGAGTAGGTTACAATCCGCTGGTCATCAACAGATCGATATCCGTATGCCGCATCTCGAAGCGCTGCCCGAGGTAGCGGTTGGTGAGGCAACCCCGGAAGGTGTAAATACCGTGTCGGAGACCGGCGTGATGGCACAGGAAGTGCTCGAAGTTACGGGCGCCTTCCGTCCGTAACAGAATAGGGGTGAGGATATTACTGACGGCGATGGAGGCCGTCCGCCCTACCCGGCTGGCGATATTGGGAACACAATAGTGCACCACGTCGTGCTTGTGAAACACGGGCCGGTCGAGAGTAGTGAGCTCACTCGTGGCGAAGCAGCCACCCTGATCGATACTGATATCGATAATTACGGAATGGGGTTTCATGGCCCGTACCATCTCCTCGCTCACCACCACCGGCGTACGGCCGGTTTCGGAATGGATCGCACCGATGGCGACATCCGCATCCAGAAGCTCACGCCGTAGGTACACCGGGTTCATAGCCGAGGTGTAGAGCTGCCGGCCTACGGAATTTTGCAGCCGCATCAGCTTGTGGATGTTGTCGTCGAAAACGCGTACCTCCGCCCCCATGCCGAGGGCCGCACGGGTAGCGTATTCGGCCACCACGCCTCCACCGAGGATGACCACTTTCGCGCTGGGCACACCGGAGATGCCACCGAGGAGGGTACCCGGACCGCCGTGACTCGTACTGAGCAGCTCGGAAGCGGTCTGAATGGCGCAAATACCGGCCATTTCGCTCATGATGCGCACGATCGGGAAGCTACCCTCGTCGTCCTGCATATATTCCATGGCGAGGGCGATAATTCGCTTGTGCTTCAGGCGGTAGAGGTATTCGGCGTTAATGGTGGGGAGCTGCAGCGGACTGATCAGCACGCTACCCTCCTGCATCATGTCGATCTCTTCCAGCGTAGGTGGTGCTACCTTCACGATGACGCGGGCGCGCCGGTACACTTCCTGAGCGGAATACGCGATCTCCGCCCCGCACTCGCTAAAGTCGTGGTCGGAAAAGCTGCTCGGCACGCCGGCCTGGGTTTCCACCAGTACCCGGTGGCCGCGGCTAGTGAGCGTATGGACGCCACTGGGAACGATAGCCACCCGTTTTTCCTGGAGGATAATTTCCTTTGGGATACCGATGAATAGTTCCTCCGATTTCGATTCCACGGCCAGAGTCTCCGTTTGGGTCTGTCCGTAAGTGGACGTCAGCTCCTTGGGGAGATCAATCTTTTCCTTTTCCTTGCTGCTCATAGTGAAGCTTAGGGCTAGCCCGTGGTGATTTGGAGGTGGCGCCGTTCCGGATCGGTAGCATCATGGTCGAAGCGCAGAAAAACAACGTCGTCCGGCAATAAGGGTTCTATCACGGCCGGCCATTCTACGAAGACGGCCGATTCCGCCGTTTCAAGTAGCTCCTCGATCCCGGCATCGATCGCTTCCTCCACGCACTCCAACCGGTAGCAATCCAAGTGATAAATAACCCCCGCGGGACTGCTGTAGGTGTTGACAATACTGAAGGTAGGACTGGAAACCGGGTCCGTAACCCCCAGCTGCCGACAAATTTCCCGCACCAGGGTCGTCTTGCCCGCCCCCAGGGCACCCTCCAGGGCGTAGATTCGGTCGGTGCCGACCTCCCGGAGCAGCCGAGCGGCCACCTCGGGTACCGCGTCCAGGGCATAGGTGATCTTCATGGTGCAAAAATAAAGAAGAGGTTGCCCACCGCGGCGGACAACCTCTTCCAGATTGGATAATGATAGCTTACTGCCGGGCTACCAGGCTCAGATTCAGTCCAACTTCATCGTTGATGATGTTGTCCTGAGCGATGCCGGCGATGGAGCCGCTGCCGTATTCCATACCCCATTCCGTACGGTCGATCACGAAGTCGGGCGTCGACGCGGTGATCTGGCCGCCGCTCATGGTGATGTTGGCGGGAATGGTGATGCTGCGGGAGGTTCCCTTCAGGGTCAGGTTGCCGGTAATGTTGTGGTTGTAGTCCTGTTCACCATCAACCGGGGTCACACTGGTGATTTCGAACATCGCCGTAGGGTGCTGGGCCACGTCGAAGAAGTCGGCGCTTTTCAGGTGGCCTTCGAGCTTGCCCTTGCCCTCACCGTCGAGGTCACGGTTTTCGAGGCGGGTGATGTCCAGGACGAATTGACCGCCTACGAGCTCTTCACCGTTGGCGGTAAGCGTACCGCTTTCGATGGGAATGATGCCTTCGTGGCCGCCACCAATTTTCTTGGAGCCTTCCCAGGTCACTTCACTGGCGGAAGTGTCAACGGTAAAGGTGGCAGTGGCGGGAACGGCCTCAGCGGCCGCTACGGCGTCGGAAGACTCCACTTCGGTCCCGGAAGGGCCGCAGGCAGCTACCAATAACGCGAGAAGGAAAACGGGGAAAATGCTTTTCATAATGATGAGGTTGAGTAAACACCATACTACAGGGTGAAAGAAAACATAACCCGTGTAGGTACACAGAGTTTAAGGTTGGCACAAATTTAATGTATATACATTAATATCGCGTAATTTATTTTAGCCCTCGGCCCCGCTGGGCGGATCCATCACCTTCGCCTCGTTCGGATCGGTGGGGATGGCACTGTCGGTTTCGTCACCGGCTTTGTGTATCTTTTTCGGGTCCCAGGTGGTATGGAACGTTCCCTTTTCGTCCAGTCGCTCGTAGGTGTGGGATCCGAAGTAGTCGCGCTGGGCCTGCACCAGGTTCAGCGGCAGGCGTTCGGACCGGAAGGCTTCGAAGTACTGCAGCGCCGAGGAGAGACACATCGATGGCACCCCGCGCTCGTTGGCCTGGTGCACGATCTCCGCTACTGCGTCCCGACAGTCGTGCAGGTCTTCCCGGAACTCGATGGTCGCCATCATGTTCTTTAAGCCCTCCCGCTTGCCGTAGGCGGAGCGAATCGTTTCTAATAGTTCAGCGCGAATGATGCAGCCGCCCCGCCAGATACGGGCAATCCCCTCCAGGTCGAGCTTGTAGTCCATCTCTTCACTAGCCTCGGCGAGCAGGTGCATGCCCTGGGCGTAGCAGCAAACGAAGCCGAAGTAAAGCGCCTTTTCCACGGCCTCCGCAAGTCCTTCTCCCTTCAGCAACGGCTCGTCAGGATGGACGACGGTGTAAAGCTTGGAATTATCCTGCCGGTATTCCTTGAAGGCCGAGATGGCCCGCATGGTAACCGCGGAATCAATAGTGGGGATCGGAACGCCGATGTCCATCGCCGACTGGCTCGTCCACTTACCGGTTCCCTTCTGCTTGGCCTTATCCAGGATTACGTCCAGCAGGTGGGTCTCGCTACCCTCCTCCCGAAATTTCAGGATGGCCGCGGTGATCTCGACCAGGTAGCTGTTGAGCCGCCCGTTATTCCAGCGGGTGAAGAGTTCGGACATCTGGTCGTTGTCCATTCCGCCAACCCGCTTCAAGATATCGTAAGCTTCGGCCAGGAGCTGCATCAATCCGTACTCGATGCCGTTATGGACCATCTTCACGTAGTGGCCACTACTTTTTTCGCCGATGTAGGTCACGCAGGGATCTCCGTTCACCTTGGCGGCTACGGTTTCCAGGATCGGCCGGACGTCTTCCCAGGCACTGCGGTCGCCACCGGGCATGATGCTGGGACCCAAGCGGGCCCCCTTTGCTCCGCCGGAAACCCCCGCGCCGAGAAAGCGGATGCCTTTGGTTTTGAGGTATTCGTAGCGGCGGTCGGTATCGTCGTAGTGGCTGTTGCCCCCATCGATGAGGATATCGCCCTCGTCCAGAATGGGCAACAGGCCTTCGATCACGCTGTCGACGATCTTGCCCGCGGGCACCAGCATCATGATCTTACGCGGTCGGCTCAGCAGGCTGACGAATTCCTTCTGGGTGCTGACCCCCTTCACGCGCATCTCCTTGCCCTCTTCGTTGAGGGCGTCGACGGATTCCTGGTCGATGTCCGTACCGAGCGCGCCGAAGCCGTCGTCGGCCACGTTAAGGAGAAAGTTGCGGCCCATAACGCCGAGGCCGATCATGCCGAAATCATATAGTTGCTGGTCCATTGGAGTATTTTTTCGTGCGCCGGAGCGCGGGTGCAAGGTAGGTGTAAAGGTTCAGTGCTGGATTGGTTCGCTGTTGGCGGGAAGTAGATTGACGGGCGTTCACGGCCCTAACCGTCGCAGCCGCGGCGACTGATGCCGCCGCTACCGCTCCAGGTCCGCCACCTTACCCATGCGCCGCTGCTGACGGGGCAGGTTCTGGTATTCGGCGCCCAGGAAATTGTCGAGGAGTTCCTTAGCCAGCTCGATGCCGATCACCCGGCCGCCGAGGCAGATCATATTCATGTCGTCGTGCTCCACGCCCTGGCGCGCGCTGTAGCTCTCGTTGATCAGGCAGGCCCGTACGTTCTTGATCTTGTTGGCGGCGATACTGGCCCCCACCCCGCTGCCGCAGACGGCTACGCCCCGGTCTACTTTCCCTTCCCCCACTGCGCGAGCCAGCGGCACCACGAAGTCGGGAAAGTCGTCGGCCGCGTCGTAGGCGAAGGCCCCGAAGTCCTTTACCGTAAAGCCTTTTTCTTCCAGGTATTCCTGGAGTTGTTGTTTGAGTTCGATGCCGCCGTGGTCGGTCGCGATGCCAATGGTCATAGAGTCGGTATTGTAAGATGGGCCTAAAATTACCTTAGACGGGCCGTAAACCTTATAAAAAGTGGGACCTTTGATAGGGAAACCATTTTAAAAGCTTTCCCCTCCCACGCATGGCCAACCCAATCGACCCCCATATCCTGATCATTTACGGTGCTTCCGGCGACCTGGCCCAGCGAAAACTGATCCCGGCCGTCTTCGATCTCTACCGCGGGGGATACCTCCCCGAAAAATTCGCTCTCCTCGGCGCGAGCCGGACCGACTACACCGACGAGGCCTTCCGGGAAAAGGTGCTGTTCGAGAACGAGTTCATGCAGGGCAATGGCTACGACGAAGACCAGCTAAAGGCCTTCTCGGAACTGCTTTTCTACCAGGACCTGAAGGCCTACGACGGGGTGGAAGACGCCAAAAAGCTGAAAGCGAAACTCGAAGACCTCGGCGAGCAATTCGAAACGGGATCCAACTATATCTTCTACCTCTCCACGCCCCCTAAACTGTACAGTTCCATTCCCAAGGCGCTGGCCGAAGTAGGACTGAATAAGCCCGAAAACGGCTGGTCGCGGCTGGTCGTGGAAAAACCCTTCGGCTACGACGAGAAATCGGCTAAGCAACTGAACGAGGAACTGCAGTCGGTCTTCCGCGAAAACGACATCTACCGGATCGATCACTACCTCGGCAAGGAAACCGTCCAGAACCTGCTAGTTACCCGCTTCGCCAACGGCTTCTTCGAGCCGCTGTGGAACCGCAACTATATCCAGTCGGTCCAGATCACCGCCGCCGAAACCGTAGGGGTAGGCAGCCGTGGCGGCTACTACGACGAAAGTGGTGCGCTCCGCGACATGATTCAGAACCACCTCCTGCAGGTGCTGGCCCACGTGGCCATGGAGCCCCCCATCCGGGCCGATGCCTACTCCATCCGCGGGGAGAAAATGAAATTGTTCCAGTCGCTGCGCGCCATCACCGGCGAGCAGGTGGCGCAGCAGGTCGTCCGGGCGCAGTACGATGCCGGCGATACGAAGGACGGTCACGTGGAGGGATACCGCGAAGCGGAGGGCGTGCCCGATGACAGCATGACCGAGACCTACGTCGCCATGAAGTTCTTCATCGACAACTGGCGCTGGGCCGGCGTCCCCTTCTTCATCCGTACCGGTAAATGCCTGCCCCTGAAGGTCACCGAGGTGGTCATCACCTTCAAGAACCCGCCGCAGGCCCTCTTCTCCGGCTACGACGACTACGCCCTGAAGTGCGACAACCAGCTCATCATGCGCATCCAGCCCGACGAGGGGATGGCGCTGGAGTTCGGTATGAAGGTCCCCGGCGAGGGCTTCCGCGTGAAGAACGTCGATATGGACTTCTTTTACCGCGACCTCACCACCAAGGACGTCCCCGAATCCTACAGCCGCCTCCTACTCGACTGCATGAAGGGTGACCCCACCCTCTACGCCCGCGGCGACAGTGTCGAACAGGCCTGGGCCTTCGTCGACCCCATCCTCCAGGCCTGGGAAAAGAACGAAGCGCCCCTGGCCCGCTACACCGCCGGCACCTGGGGCCCCGAGGAAGCCGACCGCCTGTGGGACGGCATCACCGGTGCCAGCTGGCGGAATCCGGCGGAGTCGCTGATCGATGATAAGCACTACACCAAGTTGTAATTGATGAGGTAATGAAGGACTGAATTAATGAATTAGCCCGCATGCAGGGGCAATTAGTGAATTTTTGAAGCACTGAATTTTGAATGGTTATGCGTGCATTTTCGCCTTGCTTTGCTCGGCGTACGTGCATACATACGGCACAAACAACTTCCACCGGCCTGGTTCCTGAAAACTGCGTTCTACATTGAAAGCCTGCTCTTCATCACCAGAACGACCCGGAGCGCAGCCACGGGCTCCTACGCCGCCATTCACTAATTCAATAATTCAGTCCCTCACCCAATCCCCCGGAGCGCAGCGACGGGCTCCTACGCCGCCATTCACTAATTCAATCATTCAGTCCTTCACCCATTGAAAATGACCACCGACGTACTAATCATAGGCTCCGGCATAGCCGGCCTCAGCACCGGCATCAAACTCGCCACGCTGCGGCCCGACCTGAAAATTGACGTACTGACCAAGGTCAACGAGCACGAGAGCAACACCAGTTACGCCCAGGGCGGCGTGGCGGCGGTGTGGGATCACGGCACGGATACCTACGAGAAGCACATCGCCGATACCCTGGACGCCGGGGCCGGGCTCTGCGACGAACACATCGTCCGCATCGTAGTGGAAGAAGGACCGGAGCGCGTGGAGGAGATTATCGAGTGGGGAACCCGCTTCGACCTCGACCAGTTCGAGAAGTATGACCTGGGCCGGGAAGGGGGCCACTCCGAGAACCGCATCCTCCACTTCAAGGACCTCACCGGTTGGGAGATCCAGCGGGCCCTCAGCGCCAAGGCAGATACCCTGGACAACCTGGTCGTGCACGAACACTTCTTCGCCCTCGACCTGCTGACCCAGCACCACCTCGGCCACATCGTGACCCGCCTGACGGCGAACATCGAGTGCTACGGCGCCTACGTGCTGAATAAGGAAAACTGGGAGATCAGTACCATCCAGGCCAGAACCACCGTACTGGCCGCCGGGGGCAACGGACAGATCTACCGCAGCACCACCAACCCGGTGATCGCCACCGGAGACGGCATCGCCATGGCCCACCGCGCCAAGGTCCACCTGGAGAACATGGAGTTCGTCCAGTTTCACCCCACCGCCCTCTACAACCCGGGCATCGAACGGCAGGCCTTCCTGGTCAGCGAGGCGGTACGGGGCTTCGGCGCCATCCTGAAACGGCCCGACGGCACCGAATTCATGCACGAATACGACGAGCGCGGCAGCCTCGCCCCCCGCGACATCGTGGCCCGCGCCATCGACAACGAGATGAAGCTGACCGGCGCGGAGTTCATGTGCCTGGACTGCACCCACCTCGACCGGGACAAATTCATCGCCCATTTCCCGACCATCTACGAGAAGTGCAAGGAAAAGGGCATCGACCCGATGAGCCAGTTGATCCCCGTCACGCCGGCCTGCCACTACATGTGTGGCGGCGTGCAGGTGGACGAGTTCGGCCGTACCTCCGTCAACCAGCTTTACGCCTGTGGGGAATGCACGAGCACCGGCCTCCACGGCGCCAACCGCCTGGCCAGCAACAGCCTCCTGGAGGCCCTCGTGTTCGGCCACCGCATCGCCCACTCCATCGCCGCCAACATCGACAACCAGCCTATGCAACGCGGCATCCCCCAGTGGGAGCGCACCGGCACCACCGAGCCGAAGGAGCAGGTACTCATCACCCAGAGCATTAAAGAATTGAAGGAGGTGATGTCCAGCTACGTGGGCATCGTGCGCAGCGATAAGCGACTGAAGCGCGCCAAGGATCGACTCGACCTCCTCCACGATGAAACGGAGGAGCTGTACAAAAGCAGCCTGGTCAGTCCCCAGCTGTGCGAGCTCCGTAACCTCATCACCGTGGGCTACCTGGTCACGAAAGCGGCCTCGCTACGTAAGGAGAGCCGCGGGTTGCACTTCACCACCGACTACCCGGAGCGGGCGGATTTCGTGCAGTATTCGGTGCTTTAGGATCGGGAATCGGCGTCCGGAATATCCTCCGGGGGACGGGCGGGATATTCCGGGACGAAGGGATACTGGTCCACGAGGTAGAATAGTATGATCAGCGCCAGCAAATCGAATCCCAGGGCCGGTGGTGCATCGCCAGTAGCGTTGTAAGCAGCCTGCAGGGCCACATCAAACGACAGGTCCAAACTCCCCGGCAAGATGCCGATGAGGATGCCGGGACTCATCCTCACTTGATAAACAAGCGGACCGTAAGCTAACCATACGGCATAGACGATAGCAGTGAAGACGACGATCTGCCGGCTTGCCGCATTTCGGAGGTGATACCCGAGATACAGATAGCCGCCCCCCGCTAGCGCCGGAAGAACGGCGGAGCCGGGATGCACCCAGACCAACACTCCCGCGATGATCAGAAGACCCACTCCCACCAACATATTGTAGAAACCGAAAGCCGGAAAGGAATGCTTAATGTACAAGGTGAAGGATTAGCTACCATGCTAAGAGCGAAGGCACGCAAATAGTGCCTGGAGGCGGTAAACTAATGTGGCGCCGGAGCGCAGGCAAACAACTTTCCGCCGGACCTACCGTACTCCATCCCATACCCATATTCCAACAGCTGGTTGTTCTGATCCCGGGGTGCGTCCGACCGCTGGTGGCGTACTGCCTTCATAGTGTTGGGTAGCTCGCAGGGCAGCTTCCCCGCCGGACTGGCATTGCTAAACAGGGCTTCCAAGAGGATGCGCCAAATCATATTTATTCCTTTAGCTCCCGATCGAATGGAGGGAAAGGTAGTAATCTGCCATCAATGGGTGGTGGATCGAGTTTGGCACCCGCGCTCCGGCGCAAAAAAAATACCTCACCCCGAACGTGCGGCGGGATGAGGTATTCAAGAAGAAGACTGAAATGCAGCGGCTCGGTCAGTAGCCTTCGTTCTGCTCCAGGTTGGGGTTGGCGACCCGTTCCCGGGCGGGAATGGGGAAGATCAGTTCCGGCGCATCGTAGGCGTAGGCACCGATGGTCTCCCGCAACCGCTTGATGTCGTGGATGCGGAAACCCTCGAAGGCCAGTTCCCGCCGGCGTTCGTCGAGGATAAAGGTCAGATCCACCTCGTCCAGGTCATCCAGGCCGGCACGGTCGCGCAGGCGGTTGATGTCTTCGAGCGGCGTGGCGCCTACTTCGGTACCGAGGCGTTCGTTGGCCTCGGCGCGGATGAGGTACATCTCGGCCAGGCGGATGATCGTCACGTTGGCGAACTGGTCGTTGAACTTACCCGTGAAGGTGGCCCCGCCGCGCTGGAAGAAGAGCTCCAGGCGGTCATCACCTTCCTCGTAGCGGGCGAGGTGGGCATCCAGGATTTCGATGTCGCCGTCGCGTCCGCCGAACTCCGGCACGGAGAAAAAGGTGGTCATGTTGTTGACGCCGTCCTGGCTACTGACCTGGATCGCAAAGATGTCTTCGGTGGAATTGCTGCCATTCATGAAGGCCGCGGCGTACTCCGGGGTGAGCAGGTAATTGGCGCTTTCGATCACCTCGCTGGCGGCGTCGCGGGCGGCCGCGTAGTCGCTCATCTGAAGGTATACCCGGGCGAGCAGGGCCGTGGCGGTGTAGGTGTCGGCGAATATTCCGTTGGTTTCGGGGAGTAACTCGGCGGCTGTGGTGAGGTCGTCGATGACCTGCTGATAAACGGCCTCCACACTTGCGCGGCTCACGTTCGTTTCTTCACTGATGCCGCGGGTGGGTTCCAGCACGATCGGAACTCCCAGCTGATCGTTCTGGGTTCCTTCCTCGTAGGGCAGGGCGTAAAAGCGGACGAGGTCGAAGTACAGCAATCCCCGGAGGAAGCGGGCTTCGCCTTCGATGCGTTCGCGATCGTCGGCGTCTACCACGTCAAGGGCCGACAGTACGTTGTTGGCCGTATTGATGGCTTCGTAGCTTTCCAGCCAGGTCTCCTCCGCATCGCCGTTGCCGGTGGAAATTTGCTTGCGGGCAATTTCATCGGGGGCGTTGAAGGTGCCTACCCACAGCAGTTCGCCGGTTCCGCCGAGCAGTTCGGCGTCGCGCAGGTTATTGCCCCCGTAGAGGTCGCCGTTGCTGATTTGGTCGTAGGCGCCTACCAGGACGGCTTTGACCGTTGCGTCGGAAGAAAGGGCCACCTCCTCGCCGATACTTTGAAAAGGTTGTATTTCCAGCTGGTCGCCGCAGGCCGTCAGGAAGCCCAGCCCCAGCAGCAGTGTTAGTTTCTGAATCATGGTATATTATTTGTTGGTGAGGGGACTACAAACCGACGTTGACGCCGAAGATGATGGTACGGGCCTGGGGAGCGGTATAAAAATCAACGCTCGTCTGGATGTTAGGCGAATCGTCGGCCAGGAAGTCCGCCGCTACTTCCGGGTCCCAGCCCGCGTAGTCGGTGATCAGGGCCAGGTTCTGCCCGGTAACGTAAAAGCGCAGGCGGCTGAGCCCCAGCCGACCGGACACCGTTCCGGGTAGTTCGTAAGCCAGTGTCAGGGTTTTGAGCCGGATAAAATCACCGCTGCTGACGTAGCGGCTGCTCCGGTTGATGTCGGCATTACCCCAGTAGAAGCGGGCTTCGGGAACGTCGGTATCCGTATTCTCCGGCGTCCAGGCGTCGAGCTGGTCGCGCGTTTGGTTGTCGAACCAGCAACCGCCGCAGCTCTGGAAGTTGCCCGCCGAGTTGTGCACCTCGTTGCCGAAGCTGCCCTGAAAGAAAACGTCGAGGGTTAGGCCTCCGAAACTGAAATTATTGGTCCAGCCCGCCAAGGTGGTAGGAATCGCGTTCCCCAGGATCACGAAATTCGCCTCGTTCGCGTCGTTCGTCGTGGCGTTGGGGTCGACGATGTTGCCGTCGTCGTCCGTGGCGTTTACGTAGAACAGGCCGTCACCGTTCTCCGGATTTACCCCGGCGTACTCGTAGCCGTAAAAGGAGCCGAGGCTTTCCCCCACCTTCACGACGTTCATGTAGCGGTTGCCGCCGTCGTCGATGATTTCCTGGTCCGGGGCGAGGGCTTTGATCTCGTTGTCGTTGTAGGCGAAGTTGAAGCTGGTGCTCCAGCCGAAGGCACCGTCGGAAACGACCGCGTTGAGGAGCAGCTCCACTCCACGGTTCTGCAACTCGCCGAGGTTACGGAACTGGGTACGGAAACCGGTCGTGCCGGGCACGGGGACGTTCAGGAGCAAATCCGTGGTATTCTTAACGTAGTAGTCGAGTTCGCCACTCAGCCGGTTGTTGAAGAATCCGAAGTCCAGGCCGATATCGAACTGCTTCGTGGTTTCCCAGGTCAGGTCGGGGTTGGGAATCTGCGAAGGTGCAAGGCCGGATACGAACCCGTAGCTGGATGCCCCGTACAGGCCGAGGCTTTCGAAGTTGCCGATATTGGCGTTGCCGGTAAGCCCGTAGCTGGTCCGCAGTTTCAGGTAGCTTACCAGGGGGTTGTCGGTTAGGAAGGCTTCCTCGCTCAGCACCCAGCCGGCGGCCACCGCGGGAAAGAATCCGTAGCGGTTGTTGGCGCCGAAACGGCTCGAGCCATCGAGGCGGGCACTGAGGCTGAAGAGGTACTTCCGCTCGAAATTGTAGTTGGCCCGGCCGAAATAACTCTGGAAGGCGAATTCGGTAAGATCGGTGGTTCCGCCCGTAATGTCGGCCGCGCTGGCAATCGTACGTAGCTGATCGAGAGGAAACTCCTGGGCGTCGACCTCGATATTTTCCTCGGTGGATTTCTGAAATTCGATGCCGCCGACGAAATCGACATTATGCCCACCCTCAAAGCCACGGTCGTACAGTAGCAGAGCCTTGGTAGTGTAGTTTACGATATTGCCCCAGCGGCTATCGGCGAATCCGTTGGTGGCCTCCCCGCCGTCGCTCAGTCGGCCGAGGAAGCGGTTCTGTTTGATGTTGGCCACGTCGATGCCGGCTTCCGCGCGCACGGAGAGCCCCTGCGCGAGCTGGTACTGTCCGTAAACGTTGCCCAGCGTCCGGTAGCTAATGGATTGCTTTTCGGTATTGGCCAATTCGACCAATCCGTTGTAGTAGGTGGTGATCGGCCGGTCGTACAGCTGGCCGGGCGCGAAGGTGGTGCCGTCGTACACGAAGTCTTCTCCGGTGGTATTCCGTACCGGCGTAATGGGCGAAAGCGCGATCAACTGTAGCGGGGTGCTGAACTGGTTGTCGTCACTGACCCGCTCGTTGTCGCTGCGGCTGAAGCCGAACCGCAGTCCGTAGGTGAGCTTTTCCGATCCCTGGGCATCCAGGTTCAGGCGGGAGCTGAGACGCTGGAAGCCGTTGCCCGCCAGAATCCCTTCCTGGTCGGAGTAGCCAAAGCTTGCGTAATACGTCAGTTTGTCGGTACCCCCGCTCAAACTCAGATCGGCATTCTGGTTCCTTCCCGTTTGGAAGGCCTCGTCTTGCCAGTCGGTATTGGTTTCGTTGTTACGCCAGTCGCTGGGTCCGCTATAGCGATCGAGGCGGTCTTCTACGTACTCGGTGTAGGCGGCGATGGTATTGTCCAGGGTGTACTCGTCGCCTTCCAGGCCGAAGTCGTTCAGTTGGTTATTGAAGTCGTAGCGGGCGGCTCCGACGGCGGTTTGCCGGAATAACCGGACGTACTCCTCGGCGTTGAGAAATTCCCGGTAACGACTCGGTTCGCTGGCCCCGCCGCTCAGGTTGAGGTTGATGCGGGCCTTACCGCTCTGTCCGGATTTCGTGGTGATGAGCACCACCCCGTTAGCCGCACGGGAACCGTAAATAGCCGACGCCGAGGCGTCCTTGAGGATTTCAATGGATTCCACGTCGTTCGGGTTGAGGTCCGCCAAAAAGTTCTGGCTTCCGGAGCCCGGGCTGCTGAAGGTACCGCTGGTGATGGGCACCCCGTCAACCACGTAGAGCGGCTGGTTGCCCGCCGAGATCGAGGAGGATCCCCGTACGCGGATGTTGATCCGGCCACCGGGTTTGCCGCTTACCGACTGGACGAAAACGCCCGCCGAGCGCCCCTGCATGGCCTGCTCCACACTGGAAACGGGGAGGTTTTCGATGTCGCTCCCGTCGATCTGGGCCACGTTGCCGGTCAGGGTACTGCGGATTTGTTTGCCGTAGCCGACGACCACTACCTCGGATAGCTGGGCGGCGTCTTCTGATAACACGATATCCAGGGTGGTACTTCCGTCGAGGGGCACCGTCTGCGTTCCGTATCCCGTATAGGAGACGATCAGATTGCGCACCTCGTCCGCCACCGTCAGGGTGAAGTTTCCGTCGATGTCGGACACGGTGCCGGTGGTGGTTCCTTCCGCGAGAATCGAAGCACCGATCAGCGGGGTTCCTGCATCGTCCGCGATCGTTCCTTCGATAACCCGCTGTGCGGCCAGGCTTACGGAAAGCCCCAGCCCGCAGAGGACCAGTAGTAATTGTTTCATAGCACTAGTGAGTTGATTGAACCGCCTAAGATATGTGCAAACACCTATTGCCAAGGCTTCAATCCTGCCGTCGATCTGTTACGGGCAAAGCCGTTAAAAGCGCATCCGGAAAGCCTTAACCAATTGGCAATCAACTATCAAAGAAAATTTGGAAAAATAACTTCTTCCCCTTCCAAAGCAACTTACAAGACCGGATGAACTACGGAGCTTACCCCCCGTAGGTTGCCAGCAGCGCTTCCAGGTCATCCTTCGTATTGGCCTCCTCCACGGGCTTGTCTTGTCGCCAGCGCAGCATCCGCGGAAAGCGCAAAGCCACGCCCGATTTGTGGCGGGTACTTTTTCGAATTCCCTCGAAGCCGATCTCGAATACCTGCTTCGGCTTCACGCTCCGTACCGGTCCGAAGCGGTCGACGGTGTTGCGGCGCACCCAGGCGGTGATTTTGTTGAATTCCTGGTCGGTCAGGCCGGAATAGGCCTTGGTGAAGGGCACCAAATCTTCGCCGTCCCAGACCCCGAAGGTGAAGTCGGTGTACAAGTTTGCCCGTCGGCCATGCCCCCGCTGGGCATACATCATGACGGCGTCGATGGTCAGGGGATCGACCTTCCACTTCCACCAGTCGCCCTTCTTGCGCCCCTGCCTGTAGGCGCTGTCCTTGCGCTTCAGCATGATGCCCTCACTGAACTTCTCCCGCGCCGTTTCCCGCTCGGCGGCCAGCTCGTCCCAGTGGGAAAAGGCGAAGACGGGCGACAACTGCAGCACCCCGCCGGTATCGTTTTCTGCTACGACGCGCTCTAGCAACTCGCGGCGGTCGGACATGGGCAGTTTACGGATATCGCGGCCCTCGTATTCCAGCAAGTCGTAACACATGAGCACGACCGGGGCGTCCTTAAGGAGTTTTTTGCTAACCGTCTTCCGGCCGATCCGGGTCTGTAGCACATTGAAACCGAGCGGCTGCCCGTCGCGGTACGGCAGGATCTCCCCGTCAATCACCGTTCCGTTCGGAATCGCCGAAGCTAAGACGTGGTATTCCGGATACTTATCGTTGACCAGTTCCTCGCCCCGCGACCAGACGAACACTTCGTCATCGCGTACGATGACTTGTCCGCGGATACCATCCCATTTGTGCTCGGCCTGCCATTCTTCCGGGCTACCCAGTTCCTCCGCCGGCTGCTCCAGCTGGTAGGCCAGGTAGAACGGATAGGGACGGGAGATGTCATCGGTGGCCGATTCGCTGTGGATCAGGTCCTCTAAGGTCGTATCGTTCGGGGTCCAGTTACCCATTAGGCGGTGGGCCAGGTTGGTTTCCTCAATGCCGGTGGCCCGGGAGAGGGCGCGCGTCATGAGCTTCTGGCTTACCCCTACGCGAAAATTGCCCGTGATGAGCTTATTGAACAGATAACGTTCGGTGGTATTGAGTCCGCGCCAGGCTTCCTGCACCGCTTCCTTCTTGCCCTCCTCGTCGTAGCCGGCAAACTGCTGGATGTAATCGATCCAGTGGGTCAGGGTATGGTCATAGTCCTGCTCCGGCGGCGGCAGGATGAGGGCGATCGTCTCGGCCAGGTCCCCGACCACGTGGTAACTCTCTTCCAGGATCCAGGTATCGATGCCGCTCAACTCGGAGGCCCAGGCGCGCAGCAGCTTGGAGTTGACGGTCCGGCGGGGGCGGCGATGGCTGAGGAGGGCGACCGTCCACAATTTGTCTTCGTCGTCTACCTGCAGGAAGTAGTCGGCGAGCGCGTCCACCTTGGCGTTGGTTTTGGTGGTGCGGTCTAGGCGGCGGAACATTTCTGCGAAGTTCTTCATCGGTATCGAGGTTGCTGAGGTTCACCACGGAGGACCCAGAGGGCTTCACAGAGGTCCACAGAATTTACAACATGAAGAAAAGCCTCCGTGATTCCTCCGTGAAACCCTCCGTTACCTCTGTGGTGAACCTCACTCCGCATCAGCCGCCAAATTTTCCTTCTCCGTCTCCGCATTCCCCTTCGTTTCGATCTCCGCCAATTCGCCCTCGTATTCGGTGTGCAACTCCACGGCGTTCAGCCCCTGCTCGCGGAGGTACTTGCTGAAGATGGCCGTGTAGCCGTGGGTCACGTAGACGTTGTCCGCCCCCGTGAGGTCGATGGCTTCGAGCAGGGAGGGCCAGTCGCAGTGGTCGCTCAGCACGAAGCCGCGGTCGGCTCCCCGGCGTCTTCTCGCCCCCCGCAGCGTCATCCAGCCGGAGGCGGCCCCGATACTGGCGTTCCCGAACTTCTTTACCCAGGGCTGGCCGATGGCACCGGGGGTGGCCACGACGATGTTGCCGAGGTATTCCTTTTTGTTGATCTCTCGGGTGACACGGGTGGTCGCGGGCAGTTTGACGCCCTGCCGGCGCATCACCTCGTTGGTGTTCTCGATGGCCCCGTGGGTGTAGATCTTACCGATGGAGGTATCCAGTCCGTTCAGTAAGCGTTGTGCTTTGCCGAGGGCGTAGCCGGTCAGGATAGCGGTACGTCCCTCGCTGGCGATCTGCCGCCACCAGTCGTTGATGTCGGCCATTACCTCCTCCTGCGGCGTCCAGCGGTAGACGGGTAGGCCAAAGGTGGATTCGGTGATGAAGTGCTGGCATTTGACCGGCTGGTAGGCTTCGGAGAGGCCGTCGTCCTCCAGTTTATAGTCGCCGCTGGCGACCCAGATCTCGCCCTTGTATTCTACGCGGATCTGCGCCGAGCCGACGATGTGCCCCGCGGGGTGGAAGCTGAATTTGACGCCGTTGATTGTCTTTACCTCGCCGAACTCCACGGTTTCCAGCTTGATGTCGCCCAGTCGGTAGCGGATGACGGGCGCAGCGGTCCGGGTACAGAGGTAGTACTTATTCCCCCAGCGCGAGTGGTCGGCGTGGCCGTGGGTGATGAGGGCGCGGTCCACCGGCTTCCAGGGGTCGATGTAGACGTCGGCGCGCTCGCAGTAGATCCCGCATTCGTTGAAGGTGAGGAGGGGCATGGATGGTGCAACGGAGGCTGGGGGTAGTAGGTTTAGGAACCCTACCACGCCCCCATCCAATCCCCCAGTCCCCGCTGAAAGATCACGTCTTCCGTACCGCAGGTGATCAGGTCGAAGCCGCGACCGACGAGCCCCGGCATATCCGACGGCCGGATGGTGAAGACGCCGCTGAACAGCCCGTGCTGCTTACTTACTGCGACCACGCGGTCTAGCACGGCGGATAAATCGGGATCGGAAAAATTCGCGCGTTCCTTCAGCCCGAGACTGACGCTTAGATCCCACGGCCCGATGAAGAGCCCGTCCAGGCCGGGGGTGGCGGCGATGGCGTCGAGGTGCTCGACCGCGCCGGCCGTTTCCACCATGACGAAGCAGAGCGTCCCGTCGTTGGCATCCGCGAAGTAGTCGCCACCATGATGGAGATCCGCGCGAAAGGGACCGAACGAACGATTCCCCACCGGCGGGTACTTGGCCGCCCGCACGAATGCCGCGGCTTCCTCGGCGCTGTCCACCATCGGGCAGATAATGCCCTCCACGCCGTAATCCAGCGCCTTCATGATCAGCTCCGGCCGGTTCCACGCCAGGCGGGCCAGTGGCAGGGCACCGCCCGCCCGGATGGCCTGCAGCAACCCAAGCAGGTGGGCATCCTCGATGGATCCGTGCTGCATGTCGAGCGTAATACTCTCCACGCCCATCACGCCCATCCGCTCGGCCAGGGCCGGTACGGGCAGGGTCATGAAGACGTTGCGGAGGGGTTCGGATTGCCGGAGACGGGCCTTTAGCTGCATAAGTAAGGGGTTACCGGCTGGTCGTCTTGCTGACCACCGGGATGCGCACCACGCTCGGGTACTCGGCGGAATGGTGAATGACGTTGCGGGCCACCACGCCCTCCGTCTCGTCGTAATTATTGCCGCCGGTGTTCATATTCCGGTCGAAGCGGGGGAAGTTGGAGCTGCTCACCTCGATGCGGAGGCGCTGCCCGGCCTTGAAGAGGTTGCTGGTGCTCAGCGGCGTCAGGTCGACCTGGTAAACCTCGCCTTCTTCCATGAACACTTCTTGCTCGTAGCCCTCCCGGTAGCGCAGCCGCTGGATGGTCTCGTCGAGGTTATAGGCGCTGCCATCTTCCTCGACCACGATCAGCTTGAGGGTCACGTCGGTATCCTTGGCGTCGCTGCTGACGTACAGGGTGCTCTCCACGAAACCGCTCACCTCCGTATCCTCGGTGAAGGGCTCGGAGGTATACACCAATATATCGTTGCGGGCTTCCATCGGACGCTGGTCCAGGCTGCCGCCGTCGATGGCGTCGCCGGTACAGCAGACGTTGCCGCCGTAGCTGACCACGGGATTCATGGGGTCGTAAAGTAGGGTATCTGGTTGCTGGGTATTGGTTGCGGGTTGGCTGGTTTCCAGCGCTCCGTCGCCATACATCGTATTGGCGTTTCCGCCGCTGCTCAGGTAGTAGGGAACCAGTTCGGCGCTCGGCGGGGGCCAGGCGGAGGTGGTCTGCCACTCGTTGCTGCCCATGGTGTAGTAGGTGACCCGGGCCAGGGTGTCGATCATCGTGGAAGGTTCCTCCTCCTTCAGCCACTTGTCGAAGAAGCCGTAGATGAGGCCGTCGTAGTCGTAGCGCGCGTCGCCTACGCTCCGCTCGCCGACGATGGTGTTCTCCTCGGCGCGGGTGTAGGCGCAATGGAGAGTCGGCGCGATCCAGAGGTACTGATTTTCGCGGGCCTCCTCGGATTCGGCGTTCTCGCGGACGTGGTTGAAGAGCGCGAGGTTGGGGCTGATGCTCACGTCGTACCAGCTCGTAAACCAGAAGGTCGGCACGTCGAAGGGCATATCGTCGTGGTACAGTCCGCCTTCGTACCAGGCCGGGTCGTTGGGCTTGCGGGTGATCATTTCCTCGTAGATCCCCTCGGGGCCATTGTTGGCGGAGATGATGTCCTGTACGGGCAGCGTGGAGAGCATCTCCTTGCTGGAAATATCGGGGTACTCCGGCGCCATGTCGTAGAAGCGCTGGATGCGGAGCAGGTCTTCCCGCGGCAGTCCTTCGGGAATGCGGGGGGCCGCCGGATCGTGCTGGACGCCGTAGAGCCAGCTGGTGAAGAGCATCTGCCCGGCGCCGCCGCGGTACCAGTTGCCCTGCTCGTAGAAGTCGCCGATGCGCCCCACCCCGGCACCGTAGCCCATCGGCACCATGGCCTTGAGGGCGGGGTGACCCAGACTGGCCACGGCCATCTGCCATTCGGCGGTGGAGCTGCAGCCGTAGAGGCCGACGTTGCCGTTGCTCCAGGACTGGGTGCTCATCCACTCGATGGCGTCGTAGCCGTCGGTGAGCGGTACACCCAGGATATCCCACTCGCCCTCGCTGTAGTAGCGGCCGCGCTCGTTCTGCACGACGTAGGCGTAGCCGCGGCTCACGGCCTCGTAGGCGCGCTCGTAGTTACGCTCCTGCTCCTCGCCGTCGACCCAGCCGTTGAATTGGTAGGGCGTGCGGACGAAGATGATGGGGGCTTTTTCCACGTCCTTCGGGCGGTACACGTCGGTGGCGAGGCGCTTGCCGTCGCGCATGGGCACCATGACCTTCTGCTCGACTTCCGCGATGGCGGCCAGGCGCTGGTAGGCCTCGGATTTTTGCGCCGCGGCGCAGGAGAAAAAGACAATAACCAGGAGTAAGGTCAGCTGGTGTCGCATGCTTGTGTTGTTCGGTTAGGACGGGGAAGATACGGTTGGTTCGTGGTCTCCCGGTTCGTGGGTTGTGCCGGTGGTGCACTTTACGGTTCAGCTCGCCTGCGGCTCGTTAGGCGAAACACCGATTTCACGGATTTAAGGCACGGATTACGCCTCGATTGGCTTCGCTGCCACTGCGTGGGTTTCCTGCACAGTTGTCTATTCCGCTGATTTAGGAATGCCCTGCGGGCATTTCACTTCGCGGTAAGCGGGTGGTGGCTGTGCCTGCGGCTCCTTTCTTATTAGGCCATCCCCCCGAGGTATACCCACGCGCCGCCTGGGGAAACCAACCGGCCCCGCGGCACTCCCCTCGTCAGCCGAATCCCCCTTGCACGCAGTGCAAGGGGTTCGTCTGACGAGTAATTCCCTTCTCCCGCGCCCCGACGCAAAAACCTCCCACCCCCCCGCACCGTTTCCCATTTACCTTAGTCCCAACCAAATAAACCGCATGCGCCTGCTTCTGCCTTTCCTATTACTCGTCGCCACCAGCCTTACCGCCCAGCAGCAAACCCCCATTACGCTAGAAGATATCTGGTCTACCTACGCCTTCTCCCCCGACGGGGTCAGCGGGTTTAATTTTCTGCAGGACGGCACCTCGTACGCCGAGCTGACCGATAATGCCGTCGTCACCTACGACATCACCACGGGTGAACCGACCGACACCCTCGTCCAAGGAAGCAGCTTACCCACCGACGCCGGCTTCAACGGCCGCGTCGACAGCTATACCTTCAGTGACGACGAGAGCAAGCTCCTGATCAGCAGCGAGACCGAGCAACTCTTCCGCCGTAGCTCCCAGTCCAACTTTTTCGTGTACGACACGGAGGATCAATCCTTCACCCCGGTCTATCCCGAAGGCAAAATCCGCCTCGCCACCCTCGATCCCACGGGGGAGAACGTCGCCTTCGTAGTGGACAACAACGTCTACATCCGCAACCTGGAAGCCGGCGATCTCACGCAGGTGACCGAAGACGGTGAAGTCAACGCCATTATCAACGGTGCTACCGACTGGGTCTACGAAGAGGAATTTGGCTTCAGCAAGGCGCTCTACTGGAGCCCCGACGGGGAGCGGCTCGCCTTTCTTAAGTTCGACGAAAGTGCCGTACCGGAGTTCACCTACACCGACTTTCACAACGATATGTACCCCGAGTACAACACCTTCAAGTATCCGAAGGTGGGCGAGGAAAACAGTACCGTGAGCCTGCACGTCTACGAACTCGAGAACGGCGAAACCACCGACCTGCTAACCGTCAACGGTGACGACAGCGGCGAGTGGCACTACATCCCCCGCGTGCAGTGGACGCTGGACGACGATGAGCTCACCGCCCAGCGCATGAATCGCCATCAGAATAAGCTCGAGCTGCTGCTCTTCGACGTCGACGACAACGAGCAACGCAGCCTGCTGACCGAGGAGAATAAGTACTACGTGGACGTCACCGACAACCTCACCTTCCTCGAAGACGGCTTTATCTGGACCAGCGAAGAAAGCGGCTTCAACCAGCTCTACCACTACGACATGGAAGGGGGCAAGCCCGTCCCGCTTACCTCCGGCGAATACGACGTCACCGAGTTCTACGGCGTCCACGACGGCCGCATCTATTTTCAGGCCGCCGGACGGGACCCCATGCAGCGGGAAGTGTACTCGAAGAGCCTTCGCGGAAGGGATCTGCCCGCTCCGATTGCGTCGGAGCGCGGGTATAATGATGCCCAGTTTAGTGGTAAGTACGATTACTTCGTCCTGACCAACTCCAACATCAACCGCCCCGCCCGGGTGACGGTGATGGACGAGACCGGCGCGGAGATCCGTACCATCGTCACCAATGAGGCCCTCACGAAACGCATCGGACAGTCCGGTTTCCAACCCGCCGAATTCTTCACTTTCACCACCGAGGAGGGAACCGAACTGAACGGCTATATGATCAAGCCGGCCAATATGGTCGACAGCGAGGAGCACCCGCTGCTGATGCACGTCTACGGCGGCCCCGGCAGCCAGCAGGTGCTCGATAACTGGCGGGGTTCCAATATGGTCTGGTTCCAGATGCTGGTACAGAAGGGCTTCGTGGTCGCCGTGGTCGATAACCGCGGCACCGGCGCCCGCGGCGAGGAACTGAAGAAGCAGACCTACCTCACCCTCGGCAAGCAGGAAACCGAAGACCAGATCAGCGCCGCCAAGTACCTCGGCTCCCTGGACTACATCGACGCCGACCGTATCGGCATCTTCGGCTGGAGCTACGGTGGCTTCATGGCGCTGCACGCTATTCTACAGGGGAACGAAACCTTTGCGGCCGCCATCGCCGTTGCTCCGGTGACCAACTGGAAGTGGTACGACAGCATCTACACCGAGCGCTATATGCGCACCTACGAGGAGAACCGTGCGGGTTACGACGAGAACAGCCCCATCAACTACGCCGACCGGTTGAAGGGCGACCTGCTACTGGTGCACGGCATGGGCGACGACAACGTCCACTTCCAGCATACCGCGGAAATGGCGAACGCCCTGATCATGAATAATAAGCAGTTCGATACGTACTTTTACCCCAACCGGAACCACGGTATTTACGGTGGTCCGACCCGACTGCACCTCTACACCAAAATGACGAATTTTCTGATGGACAGTCTCCAACCTTCGGGCGCGAGTAAGTAATCCATCGAACTCTAAAGCTAAAACGGCCGTTAGGTCTTACGACAAGAGTTTAAACCTATACAGAGAGGCTATCGTCATGACCCGGCGTAGCCTCTCTTTTTATGCCGGATAGGCAATCGCCTCGGTTCAACGCGTAAAAACGTTGATGAAAGGTGTCCGAAATATTGAAAGGCCTGCTCCCGGATCGCTTCTCGACTTTCTACGAGGCGGATGGCATGGCCCAATCCTACGGCCGATCAACTGCGCGTCGACAATAACGAGCCGGCCCGACGCTTCTTTTTCGATCACTCCGGCAAACGCCCGACACCGGGCCCGGATGGTCAAGGGAGAACGAAATTAAACCGAACCCAGCACGGGGTCGGGCGTTTTGATACCCTATTCATATTTGGTAAGGCCAGGCGATAGGATTCGCCTGGCCTTACTTATCTTAACCCGCTATGGCCAAAAAGAATAAATCCACCTCCTTCGTCAATCGCAAAGCCAAATTCGAATACGAATTCCTGGAATCCGTAGAGGCCGGCATCAAGCTGCAGGGCACCGAAATCAAGGCGATCCGGGAAGGCCACGTTAACCTCCGGGACGGCTACTGCTCCATCGAGCGAGGTGAGATGTTTATTCGATCCCTTTACATCGGCGAATACAAGCAGGGGAACCAGTTCAATCACGAGGAACGGCGTACTCGCAAGCTGCTGATGAAGCGGCAGGAGATTACCAAGTGGGAAAAGAAGGTGAAGGAGAAAGGACTTACCATCATCCCCTACCGCCTTTACCTCAACGAGCGGGGGCTCGCCAAGGTAGAGGTAGCGTTAGTTCAGGGTAAGAAGATCTACGACAAGCGCGACAGTATCCGGCAACGCGAGAGTAAGCGAAGCATGGACCGGATCAAGAAACAATACCTCTAAGCATAACCGGTGAGCTTATACCAGCGCCTGGTAGCTATCGTAGAGGCTCATCAGTAAGCCGTCACGGAGCGACTGGAAGGTCCAGTCCGGCTGATCGTACACCAGGCGTTCGGAAGAAACGCCCAACAGGATCATTTGCGCATCGTATCCCATCATGGCCGCGGTAGCGTGGGCGGCGGGCAGATCGGCATTTCGTGGAAGCTCGACCAGGTTCGGACGACCCCACAGGAAGAGCTGGACCGCTTGCTTCTTGTGGGAGGGCACCCGTAGGCGGTATCCTTCTACCGTGGAGGGCACGTAACCCCGGACAAAGTTCGGGTTCAGCCGCCGAAGCGTAGGGATGCGGACATCGCATTCCCTGGCAATCTTTGCCAGGTTCATGTAACGGTGGATCATGACGTAATCGGTGCCTTCCAATTCGTGCGGGATTAGGCCGTGGTCACCATAATAGTTAACGGCGTAGGCTGCGGCTACGTAGGCGGCTACGTAACGTTGGGTTTCCTGGGGCAAAAACCCCTTCACCTTTACGTACTGTTTGCTGCCGGCTAGCCGGATTCCCTTCCGCACGCGGCCGTTTCCACAGTTGTAGGCAGCGAGGGCAAGGTGCCAGTCACCGAACTCTTCGTGGAGGCGCTTGAGCATCAGTACGGCAGCTTCGGTGCTGCGGTACAGGTCCAGCCGCTCGTCGACGATGCTGTCGACCCGCAAGCCCATTTCCCGAGCGGTAGCGGGCATCAACTGCCAGAGGCCGGCGGCGAGAGCGGGAGAAACGGCACCGGGCACGAGCATCGACTCGGATACGGCTAGGTACTTAAGCGAAACGGGCATCTGGTGCTTACGCAGATAATACTCGAATACGGGGAAATACTGGTTGGCACGGCCGAGCATTCGTTCGGTACTCCGGTGCCCCAACTCCAGGTATTCGTTGATTTTACGGTCGGTAAAATCGTCGGTCGTAGCGACCTTCAGAGGTAGATCGAGCCGCTGTACGCGATTCACGATCTTGGCGCGGGTGCGCTCTATTTTAGAATTTGAGGGTGAGGTAGGAGAAGCTTGTGCTGTGTAGGTGACCGTTACCAGTAGCAATAGTAGCAACTGGTGAAGCACCGTGCGGAGCTTGCTCATAGTGTCTGTTTCGTTAAAAAATAGCGCCAGCGGGTGCAACCGGCAACGCGTGAACGGGTACCAATTCTGTCCCTAAATCCATCTAGGTGAGCCAATACCCAAATCCTAGTGAATGCAAAGCTAGGTGCATTCCTCCTTGGTAATCAAGGGCCGGACTGCACCGCTTTCTTTTTTAACGTACGGACAAACTAAGGTGTTCGGTTCTGGATTCGGCGCATCCTTACCCCTTCCGACGGATCGTCGGCCCGCACAGATGCTCACCTTACAAACCGCCAACCTCCCGGCGGACACCGAATAATATTGCCTGTCGGCATTCTGTTTAATCCAAGAATTTTTTGCAGATTTTAAGTGTTAAAATTTCCTTAACCGGTGATTTTAACACTTAGGTACGTTGATTTCGGCTTTAGAACGGGGACCGTAGCTTTGTGGCTCAATCTATTCCCATGCTTTCCATCGGTCTTATCGGCGTTGGCCATCTCGGCAAGATTCACCTGAAGTGCCTTCAACTGGCCAGCGCCGATTACGACCTGGTCGGCATCTACGATACCGACCGGAAGCTGGCGGAGGAGGTAGCAGAGACGTTCGGGGTTAACGCCTTCCCCTCCGTGGATGCGCTGATCGAGGCCGTAAAAGTGGTGGACGTGGTCACCCCGACTTCCTCCCACTATTCCGTAGTTAAAAGAGCGCTCGAAGCCGGCTGCCACGTTTTCGTTGAGAAGCCCCTCACCGAAACGCTGGAGGAGGCGCGGGAACTCATCGCCCTGAGCCGGTCAGCCGGCAAACTGGTACAGGTGGGCCACGTCGAACGTTTTAACCCCGCCCTGCTGGCCCTCGGAGACGTACCCGTCAAACCCTACTTCATCGAAGCTCACCGGCTGGCGATGTTTAATCCGCGCGGTACGGACGTAAGTGTCGTACTCGACCTCATGATCCACGATCTCGACATCGTACTGAAGCTCGCCGGAGCGGAGGTGGCCGATGTCCGGGCCAGCGGCGTAGCCGTACTGAGTACGACTCCGGATATCGTCAACGCGCGGATCGAGTTCACCAACGGCGCGGTCGCCAACCTGACCGCGTCCCGGGTAAGCCTCAAGAATATGCGCAAGGTGCGGCTCTTTCAGCGCGACGCCTACCTCAGCCTCGATCTGCTCGAAAAGGAAAGCCAAGTCGTACGCCTGTTCGATTCGGATGGTACGAATATCCCGGACCGGGGACAGCAGTTCCCCCTCGACACCCCGCGTGGCCCGCGCATTATCCACGTCGACCAGCCGAAGAGCGGTCCGGTCAATGCCATCCAGATGGAGCTCGAAAGCCTGGCCCGCAGCATCGAGCAAGGCGAGCCGGTAGCCGTCAGTATCGAAGACGGCTACCGGGCCCTGGAGCTGGCCCAGCGGATTACCGATGCCGTGGCCGCCTCACAGGCCCGCATGACCGACTCCTTCTGACGATGCGCCGTACCTGGTTCCCCCTGCTCCTGCTCCTTTTCCTGACCTCCTGCCCACCCGACCTGGAACGGGAGCCTTCGTACCTGTTCATCGAAGGTTTCGAGTTGGAAACGACGGCTGGCGAAGGAGCTGCTACCTCGGCCATCACCGAGGTTTGGGCCTTCGCGGACGAAGCCTTTATCGGGGTTTTCCCGCTACCCGGCCGCGTTCCCGTTTTTCGGACGGGCGAGGTGGTGATCCGGTTGGAAGCGGGCGTACACCAGGATGGCCGCAGTATCACGCCGGATAGCTATCCGTTTTACACCCCCGTAGAGCAAACCCTTACCCTCATAGGTGGCGAAACGATTGACTTGGGCCGCCCGGTGATTCGGTACCGAGACCGGACGACGTTCGGCTTCGTCGAAGGCTTCGAGCCCGGGTTCGAACGCGTATTCACCGATCCGCTTACTCCGGGCGGGGTCATCGCGGTGCAGTCGGACGAGGTTCGCAGCGGCGGAGCGGCAGGAGCCATTGTCCTTTCGGATGCGAATCGTCTTTCCGAAGTGGCTACCGGCCTGACCTTCCGGGATCTTAACCTCGTTCCCATCACGGTGTGGTTGGAGGTGGACTTTCTCGCCGACGCACCCACCATTTTCGGAGTTATCGGGCAAAGGGATTTGTCGATCGTACGGGTTTTCGACCCGGGGTTTCTACCCCGCGACAACTGGACCAAGATATACTTTAACCTCAGCCCGGTCGTTGGGTCGGCCGACCTGCCCGAGCTTCGGATCGCCCTCTCCAGTCTGCTCCCGAACGAGCTTGGTGCCGGAACGGTATATCTTGACAACCTAAAGTTACTCTACTTCACCCCGTGATGACGCCGCCGATCGTCCATACGCAAACCTTACAGCCGGACACCGCCGCGCGGCGGCGGCGCGACCGCTACGTCTACATTGTCGCGGATCTCCTCATGGCTTGGTTGGCCTGGGCATTGTTCCACTGGCTCAACGAGACCCCTGAACGCGCCCTGGACCCGCTCGGCATCGTCGTTGCCGGCGGTTGGCTGGCCGTATATATCCTGTTCGACCAGTACCGCGACATCTACCGACTCAGTCGACTGGCTACGCTGGCCCAAACCCTGGGTTTATCCATTGCGGGTACGGTCGCGGTCATCTTCATCTGGTTCGTCGATCGGACCGGTGATGCGGCGGCCTCCTACCAGCCCCCGCTACTTTACTTCGGCTGCCATTTTTTCCTTACCGCCTTTGCCCGTATGTTTTTACTCACGGGGGCCAGTCGCCGGTTAAAGGCCGGTGCGGTATCCTTCAATACCCTCATCGTCGGTGGTGGAGAGCGGGCCGTCGCCCTGTACGAAGACATCGTTTCCCGGCCCAAGGGTTTGGGGTATCGCTTCGTCGGATTCGTGGATGGCCAGCGTAAACAGCCGCCCCCCCTGCAACGAAGCATGCCCCGGCTAGGCGGGTTGGGCGACTTAGACCAGTTGATCCAGGATAGAAACATCGAGGAAGTGATTATCGCGATCGATACGAGCCAGCACAGCCGCCTGCGGGAGCTACTCGGCGTCCTCAGCACCTACGAACGGAATGTACTCGTCAAGATCATTCCGGACATGTACGACATCATGCTGGGTACCGTCAAGATGAATCACGTGTTTGGCGCGGTACTCATCGAGATTCGGCAAAACCTGATGCCCCGCTGGCAGCGGACCGCTAAGCGGGCACTGGACATAGGCTGTTCGCTGATCATGCTGATCTTACTTTCCCCGCTGTACGCCTACGTGGCGCTCCGTGTCCGCTTGTCCTCTGTAGGCCCTATCCTTTACACCCAGGAACGCATCGGGCTCAACGGGCAACCCTTTCGCATCATCAAGTTCCGGTCGATGTACACCGATGCAGAGCACAACGGTCCGCAGCTTAGCCGGGACGAAGACGTGCGCTGTACGCCATGGGGCGCTACCATGCGCAAGTGGCGGCTGGACGAGTTGCCTCAATTCTGGAATGTGTTGGTAGGAGATATGTCGCTCGTAGGCCCGCGCCCCGAACGCCAGTTCTACATCACCCTGATCAGCCAACAAGCCCCGCACTACCGCCATCTGCTACGGGTTCGGCCGGGAATCACCAGTTGGGGGCAGGTCAAATACGGCTACGCGAGCACGGTAGAGGAAATGATCCAGCGCCTGAAGTTCGACATCCTCTACATTGAGAACCGCTCCCTGGCCCTGGATTTCAAAATCCTCTTTTACACCTTGGTGGTGCTGATTCAGGGAAAGGGAAAATAAGCGCACGGTGCGTTAGCAGACAAGTCTCCGGTACCGGACAAATATTCCCTTTGTGCGCCAACCCGTAGAGGGAAAACCCACTAAACCGGACCCTTATGGATGAACGGCAACTATTTGGATAAGCAGCGAACGCCGTTCTGCTCAGCCGCCCATGACTACTGTCCCGAATGCCGGGATACCGACGCTCCGCTCATCAGCCTTAACCTCGGGCGATCTCAGCGGACTTCCGGCTACGAAGATCAACGCTCCAACCGATCCGCTGGAAGCCGGAGTCGACGTCAACTCTCGGGTGTACGAAGGCGTAAGCCACGAGTGCCTCGGCAGGGCCGCCATCCTGGAGCAGGCGAAGAAACCGTAGTCGTTCGCTGATGAGCGATTGGCGTCGGCGCGTATGAAAAACTGAATAGCGCACCGTTTGCTTGCCATCCCCGCGAACGCCCGGCGCACTACGCTTCGGGCGTTCTGCGTAAGGTTCCAGCCGCCGTTAAGCGGTGGGATCGTCTAACCCATCGATTAAATCTGGCAAACCGCCGGGCCGGGAGTACTTAGGTCGTCTGAATCCGGCAAACCGATGCACGCAATTATCCACGATACCGTAGGCCTGATCCACTTTCTGTCCGCCCTGCTTGCCCTCGTTACGGGGGCCTTCGTCCTGTATCTGCCCAAAGGCTCCAGTACCCACCGGCGCATTGGATACGTTTACGCCGTAACGATGATCGTGATGTTGATCACGGCTTTCCTGATTTACGCGCTCTTCGGCACCTTCGGCCCATTTCACTGGCTGGCGGTAGTGAGTACGCTCACCCTGATCGGCGGTATGGTTCCGGTCTTGTTGCGGCGTCCCGCAGCGAACTACCTCCTCTACCACTTCAGCTTCATGTACTGGTCGGTAGTCGG
The DNA here is from genome assembly GCF_002934605.1 of Neolewinella xylanilytica. Lineage (GTDB taxonomy): Bacteria > Bacteroidota > Bacteroidia > Chitinophagales > Saprospiraceae > Neolewinella > Neolewinella xylanilytica. Next base: position 712,811 of record NZ_PTJC01000005.1, on the reverse strand, counting down.
GCTCTACCTGGCCCTATTCGGAGAGTTAGCAGCCCACCTGCCGGAATTGATGAGCGTGGAGCGGGACCGGAGCTTGCCGCTGCTGATCGGTATCGGCGTTGCCGCGGCCGTATTCGCCGTTTCCGCCCAGCTTTTCTGGAACCGGAAAAAGCATGAGTGGTCGGCACGCTACCGGCGGCCCGTAGCTAGCTGACCCGGCCCGGCTCCCAACCAGCCCATCAGTATACCGGCGGCTACCGCGGCGTTTAGACTTTCGGTTTCCCGACCCGGGGCGCGGGGGATCGTGAGCCTCCGCTGTATCAGGTTGGCAGATTCGTCCCGGATACCGGGGCCTTCCCCCCCGATAACCAGAATTCCCGCGGGGGGGGCTTCCACCCGGTAAATAGTTTCTCCATCGAGGTCCGCTCCGAAGACCGGCACCCCGGGCAACAAAGCAACCAGCTCGGCGAGGGTCGCCGTACGGTAATCGATCCGTAGAAAAGAGCCCATGCTGGCCTGGATACTCTTCGAATTGTACAGGTCGGCCGTCCCCGGGCCGCCGTAAACGCTGGGAAAGCCGAACCAGTCGGCGATCCGTAACAAGGCACCCAAGTTACTCGGTGATTGAATACCGTCGAGGTAGAGGCACCAGCCGTCGGGGGCGGATGGCGGAGTGGCCTCCTCCTTCGGAATAGATACTACCGCTAAAACCTGGTTAGGGGTAGTTAGCTGACTTATCCGGTCCAACTCCTTCGGGGTCACCACCGTTAAAGGGACGTCCATTTCAGGGGCTACTTCCGCCACCCACTGTTCCACGGCGTAAATCCCATCTACTGCGTAGCGATCCTGGCGCAGCAGTTCGCCCACCGTGCGGCTGCCCTCGACGGTGAATTTGTGGTACTTTTGCCTGACTTTTTTCTGACGTAGGCTGCTTATGAATTTTATCGTACCGGAGCTAAGGGGCATACTGGCGGGGGGTCTGCGCTACGTCGGTCCGGCGCTGGTGGCCGCGGTCCTCCTGACGTCCTGCAATGTTACGAAATACATACCGGAGAATGAGGAACTCCTCACCGACCAGCGCGTGGAGCTCCGTAAGGGAGCAAAGGTCGCCAAACGGGGGGAAGTCGTCTACGAGCTCGGCCTGTTAGCCAAACAGCAGCCCAACGGAAACTTCCTCTTTTTCTTTCCCCGCGAGTTTTTCTACCTCGCCAACAATAGTCCCCAGGACAGCGGCCGGATCGACCGCTTCCTCCGCCAGACCATCGGCCAGCCCCCCGTTTACTACAACGATAGCCTGAGCCGGCGGTCGGCCTCCCTGATGGAAGACTTCTTGCGCTACCGGGGCTACTTCGACGCTACGGCTTATCACGAAGCCGACCGGCGCAAGCGGAAAAAGGTCAACCTCATCTACCACGTCGATCCCGGCACCCGCTTCACGATCGACACAGTGGTCTACAGCAGCCCCGAGCCGGCGGTCGACAGTATGCTGCAAGTGCTAAAGCAGGAAAGCGCCCTACAGACGGGCCAGCCCCTGAACCTGACCGCTTTCGACGAGGAGAAAGTCCGAATCGGACGATACCTCCGCGACGAAGGCTACGCATACTTTTCCGACAACTACTTCGACAAACTGGAAATCGACACCACGGAGGGGAACGGTAGCGCGGACATTTACTTGACCATCCTCCCCCCCGAGCAAGAAAATGCCTACCAGAAATACCGGATCGGTCAGATCACGGTGCTTACGGATTACAGCCCGGCCCGGGAGGTGAGTGGAGAAGCCTACCCCGGCGATACTGTAGTCAGCGGCATGCGGTTCCTGTCGTCAACCCCGGATTTCCAGATGCGCCCGGACATCCTCGCCGAAAATATTTTCCTCGAAACCGACAGCCTCTACAGCCGCGAGGCCTACGAGAAAACCACCCGCGCGCTGGGCGGCCTGGGTATCTACCGTTTCGTCCGCATCAACCAGATCCCGAACCCCGCCGATCCGAACGTGCTCGATTACCGGATCCAGCTCAGCCCCGATAAGCGGATGTCCTTCGGCGTCGATTTCGACCTGAACTATACCAACCGCAGCCAACTGCTGGCCAACTCGGCCCTGAGCAATAACCTCATCGGCGTTAGCGTCAGTCCCACCTTCCGCAACCGGAACGTCTTCGGCGGGGCCGAATTGCTCACCCTCGGCCTCCGGGCGGGGGTGGAAGTCAATCCGGTACCCGACAGTACCGCCCAGTTTTTCAATACCGTCGATCTGGCCGCCGAGGCATCGTTGAATCTACCGCGCTTCAAAGATTTCGGATTTTACGGCTTTGCGGAACGGCTCGGGCTCATCTCGGATAACTTCTACCGAAATCTGCAGGAACGGGCCAGTACCCGCTACAGTCTGGCGTACGAATACCTGTTACTGCGCACCTTCTACACCTATACGATCGCCAACGCGCGCCTTGGCTACGACTTCCGGCAATCGACCACGACCTCCTACCGGATCAATCACACCGCGCTGGACATTCTGAATTTCACCATCGAGCCGCAGTTCGATTCCATCCTGGTCAACAATCAACGCCTCCGCCGCAGCATCAGCGACCAGTACTTTCTCAGCCTGCTCTTCCGCAGCATCGAATACACCCGCATCGGCCGCCCCGACCGTCAGGGCCGGTCCATTACCCTCAACGGACAGTTCGAGCTGACGGGCGGGGAGGTATTGATCGCGCGGCAATTCGTAGACGAGCTGGACCCCAACGATCAATTCGCGCAGTATGCCCTCGGCGTGGCCGACGTCCGCTATTACAAACAATTCAGCCCCCTCCGTAGCTTTGCCACCCGCCTGCTGATCGGCGTGGCCCGCCCGCTGATCAATAGCCAGGAAGTGCCCTACGTGAAGCAGTTCTTCGCCGGCGGATCCAATTCTATGCGGGCCTGGCTCCCCCGGGGCCTGGGGCCCGGCTCGTACGTCGATCCGCTCAGCATCACCGACGACGGCCTACTGAACAATAACGTGCTCTACCAGACCGGTGACCTGCAACTCGAACTCAACTTCGAATATCGCTTCAACCTCTTCTCTTTTTTCCGGGGGGCGGTATTCACCGATATCGGGAACGTCTGGACCTTCGGGCAAGACACCGACCGCCCCGGTTCCCAGTTCCTCCTCGAAGGCCGCCTGCAGGAGCAGGAAAGCGGCACCTCCTATTACCAGGAACCCTTTTACCGCCAGCTGGCCGTGGCAGGGGGTTTCGGCCTGCGCATCGACCTCAGCTACTTCGTATTCCGCCTCGATCTGGCCGTTCCCCTCCGCTTTAATTATCCCCAAACCGGACAGGGCGAACCCATCGACCGGCTTTCCTCCGAAATCTATCCGGAACGTACCTACTGGCGGGATTTCGGCAGGTTCAGCTTCGGCGAGATCCGCCCCCAGATCGGTCTGGGGTATCCCTTTTGATTCTTACCGTAACACCGAAACCCGCACCGCGGTCCTAGCCGTTGCCTCGGTAAGCATCAGCGTATAGATTCCAGCTGGCAATCCAGCTAGCGATATCGGGTATTCCTGCTGCTTGCCGGTCAGCGCAAGATGCTGCTGCAGCACCCTGCGGCCGTTCGCGTCGATCAACTCCAGGCGACCGGCACCCACCCCTAGCGCTGTGAAGCGAAGGTGTAAACGGGTGGCCGCCGGATTCGGGAATACGTCCATCGAGGCATTAGCGGGGAAGATCGAAGCGACGCCCACCATTTCGTCGTTCAAAAAATTGACTACTACGCCGGGAGCGTTTACCCGGCTGCTGTCGCGGTCGCCTTCCGCCGTGGCTACCCGCGCCAGTCCGTCGTAAGTAACCACTTCCGGCAGTACCTCCACCTGATCGACCCACCAACCTCCCGCGCCGGTTTGGGCGTCCGAAGCGAATCGCCAGCGGAACAGGACCGACTGCCCCCGGTAATCGCCCAGGTCCAGGATCACCTCCCGGTACCCGTCGCTATCCCCCCAGAAGCTCGGCTTACCCCGTAGTACGGCTGCGCCCCGATCGGAAAGCTTGCCCCGGTAGCCATGGCGAATGAATTTGTCCTTCAGTGTCCGCCAATCCGTCCCACCATTGGTCGATACCTCCACGACGCCCCCGTCGTAGGCCGGCTCGGTATCGTAGCGGGTGAAGAAGCGCAGCACGGGGCCCGGTCCGGATATTGGGATCGGCCGCGCCGTCTGGAGAATGTGCTCCTGTTGGGAGCCTACATTGGCTACGTGCCAGACGGTATCGCCGGAAAAGGCGTCCGAACCGATGCGTTGCCATCCATTATTTCCTCCGCGGGATACGGTAGTCCAGTTTCCCGGTCCGCCCTCCACACCGTCCCCGAAAATTCGGGTAGGGGAACGGGTGGCATCCGTTTCCGCGGTATAGTGCATCACGTGCCGTTCCCCGGGTCCGAGGCGGGGCAGAACATAGGCCAGTTGGCTACCCGACACCCGGACATCCTCGGCACCGGCAATGCGGTGCGTATCGATGGTTATGCCGGCGGGCAATTCGTCGGTAATGGTCAGCCCGGTCACGGCTTCCGGCTTGTCGTTGCGGACGGTAAGGGTATATACTATCGGATCCCCCGGGCGCACGAAGTTTCGCTGGGCATTTTTACTGATTTTAAGGGTGGGCAGGCAGGCGGGATTCGGGTCGAAGGCCTCGCGGTTATCGTTGCTGGCCGTACTTTCCCCCTGCTCGGCGGAGAAGCCCAGTCCCCGGCGCCGAAACACTTCCCAGAGCAAGCAGGCATCGGCCCCGCCGTGCTCGATCGAATCGGCGGCTAGGAGCCCGTCACGGCCATCGACCAGCCCGGGGCCGCAGCGAGTGTACTTCATGGCCTCGATGACCAGCCGGACCGCGCGGTTGTTGCCGCCGTCGCCGTGTGTCAAATCCTCGTCGAAGCCGTACGTATCGACCAGTGCCCAATACATGTCCCACAGGGTGGCCGCCCAGATCTCACCCACTCCGTGGGGTACGGAGGCCGTGATCACGCGGTCGTAGGTGAGATCGTTCACGGCCGGGTCGGTGGAGTAGAACTGGCTGCGAAATCCCCGCGAATCGGTAGGCCCGGCGGTGGAGTAGACTCCGACGGAGCGCTTCTCCCTGCCCGTAGGTGCCGGGTGAGCGGATCGCGGCGTTGCGGCCAACAGGAAAAAATCGGACCACCCCTCCCCCATCTGCTCGTCGTTGAGCAGGCAGGTGGTATTGCTCGGTCCGCCGACGATCCGGTTGCTGATGCCGTGGCCGTACTCATGGGCCACGATGCCGTTGTCGAAGGAGCCGTCAATGGGCGTCCGGCTGTAATCCGCCAGGGCCAGGCGCACCGTTTCGGCCCGCAGGAGAGCTTCGCGGAGTGGCTCGGCATCGATTTGCCGGACCAGGATGACGGGAATGGTCACCGGATAATCTTCCCCGTCTTCCGTGGCGGACATTGTAAAGAGGTCGTTAGCGGGGTTGCTCACGATAACCGCCAGTGCGCCAGCCCGCTCGGCGTTATAGGCCTTCAGTTGGAAGGAGCATACGCCCCGATCGATGAGTACGATCTTGCCCCGCAGGTGAGCGGCGTTGACGAAGGAGCCGCAGCCCAGCTCCGGCTGATCACTCCCGTCGAGCCCGATCGCCAATTCGCCGGCTACGGGTTCTTTGGTCAGGGGCATCCCGAACTCCGCGCCGCCGCTGGGGAACCTTCCGGCTACGGAAGCCGGATACCGCACTTCGAGCAGCTCCGTCCGGCCCCGCCACAGAAAGAGCTGCATCCGACCCGGCTTGCCATCCCGGGGGGTATAAAAGGTGGCATTGTTGCTTCCGGATCCGTCCTGGGCTTCGGCCAGCACGGGATCCCCCGCCTGGCCGCCATTACCATAATTATGGTGCTGAAAATTACCCGCCTTCTCGTCGAAGCCGTGGGCGTAAGCCCAGTCGTGGAGCACATTGGCGTTGTAGAACAGCTGGGTGAGGGAGGCAGAAAGTAGCGACTCCGGCCCGTCGTCGGGGTGGAAGGGAAAATCGAAGTCCAGGGCAGCTCCCCCGTCGGCCACGTAGCCCGAGTCGGGTTCATTGGGCCGTGCATCCGCGTCGCGGTAGGCGTAGGCGTTGTTGCCGCGGGTGACCGTGTACTCCGCTCCGGGCCGGCCGTCCGTGTCGTGCCAGCCATAGGGAGAGGCAACCGGATCGGCGGGCTCGAAAAGCAGTTGGCGCTCGCCGTGCAGCGGAGACTCCAGGCCAAAGGGGAAAACGTGGTACATCGCACCGTCCTGGGGGGGCGTTACCCGTTTGCCTTGCTGTTGGGAGGGAGGCGTTGCACCCGCGCTCCGGCGCCCTGCTTCCGGAAACCGGCAGTTGATGGAAAGGCCCTTGCGGTACTGCTCCTCCCCCGTGACCGCGTCCACCATGCGGAGGTAATGGATGCCGGCCGGGCGGTCGTCGATCGTGAGCTGCCAGCAGAGGCGGACCGCATTGCTGTCGGGAAGGGGAAAGTAGACCAGTTCGCCTTCCTCCAGCACCGCTTCCGGAGGCGGGTACCCCGCCTGGTACGCTTCCCGCAGGGTCAGTCTAGGCACGGTCGCTACGGCCCGCTCCCGCAGCCGGGGCTGCAGCCAGGAAACATGGTGTACCACCTCATCGCCCCGAAAGTGAACGGCGGCGCCGGCGTTGTAGACGGGGAGACCGTAGACGGACTGGCCCAGGTATACATGCTCCACGCCGCTGGGCGAAGGATACCGATCCACCACGGTCAGCTCGGTGAGGTCGGTGGCGCTCACCCCCAGCTGGGCGGTCCGGGCGCGCAGAAACTCCACCGCCGGTAGTTGCCCTTCCTGGCCCCGGACGGCGGACGCCGCGAAGCAAAACAATACCAACGGGAGTAACCACCTCATGCGAGCAAATTAACCATGCGGCGGCCAGCGGGCAACGCCGGACGCTACTAGCCTAACGCGAATGGGGAAGCAAGTCGTTCGACGGACGAAAGCGAGCCGGATTTTAACGTTCCACGAAGAAGACCTGGTCTTCGGCAAAGAGCGGCTTGCGGGCGTAGCGCAGGAACAGTTGGGCGGTTGCCAGTACGTCCTTCTCACAGTAGACGGCGATGCGCTCCACGTCGTCCTCTTCCCAGAACACCCGCCCGACGTCGCCGCCGTCGATGTCGTCTTTCGGACTGGGGAAGCCCAGGATGCCGGCCAGCAGCTTCAGGGAGACGTAGGATTTTCGATCGCCGAACTTCCACAGCTCCATCGTATCCACCAGGTGCTTGGTTTCCCAGGGCTTTTTGCCCGAGATGTCGAGCAATTTCGGCATGGGCAGCTGGTTGATGACGATGCGCCGGCACATATAAGGGACGTCGAATTCCTTGATGTTGTGACCGCAGAGAAAGTACTTGTTCGGGTCGCCATAATACTGATCGATCATCTCGTTGAAGTCGGTCAGCAGCTTGGCCTCGTCGCGGTTGGCGAAGGATTTGAGGCGGATCTTGAGCTTGCGGTCCGAATCGCGGTATACCGCCCCGACGCTGATGCAGACGATCTTGCCGAACTCGGCGAAGATGCCGGCTTTATCGTCGTACGATTCGGCCAGTTCTTCGCCTTCGATGGTTTCCCCGTACCGCCGCAGCGCGCCGGGGGCCTTGAGCGACCAGAGGTACTGCATGTTTTCGTCCAGATCGGTGTAGGTGGGGGCGCCACTTACCGTTTCGATGTCGAGGAAAAGGACTTTGGTGATGTCGATCTGGTCAACCATAATTGTTAGCGTTTGGTGCCCTGGTACTGGACGGTGAGGCGGTCGAGCTCCCGCAGCAGGTTGGCGACGTTGCTGGTAAAGACGAACTCCACGCGCCGGTTCTGGTAGCGGCCCTCCTCGGTGGCGTTGCTCTGGGTCGGCCCGTACTCTCCGCGGGTGGCACCGGTGATCCGGTTCGGGCTAATGTAGTACTCCGTGGCCAATTTGTCGGCCAGCGTGGCGGCGCGCAGGGCTCCGTACTCCCAATTATCGGTGTTGCGGATGGGATTGGGCTGGTTGTCGGTATGCCCCACGATCTGCAGTTTAAGCAGGGGGTTCGTCCCTAGCGTGCCCGCCAGGGTTTTCAGCACCGCGGCGGCATCGTCGACGAGGTAGCCGACTGACCGCGGACGAAAGAGGGAGCTCTCCTGGACGCTCAGGATGACCTCCCCGGGGCGGTCCAGGATGACATACTGGCCGCTGTCCAGCTTCGTCTCCAGGGAGTCGCTGAGGCGGTTGGCCACGGCCGAAAGGCTGGAGCTGTAATCATCGATGATGGCCGCCTGGAGGGCGATGAGGGAGTCGAGATTGGCTTCTCGGCGCTCGAGGGCTTCGCGCAGGTTCTCCAGCTGTTCGTTCAACTCACTGTTCGTGCTGGAGAGGTTGCTTTGCAGGGCTTCGATGCGATCGTCTTGTTCGAGGAGCCGGTCCTGCAGGCGGTTCTGGGTTTCGAGCAGCATGTCGTTACCACCGCGGCTGCGTTCGAGGGCGAGCGTCAGTTGGTAGATCGAGTCGGCCTGAACGGCGGCCAGGCTGTCGAGGGTATCGATCCGCGGTTGGTAGCGTTCGGCCGCCTTTTTCGGGGAGATACAACCGGCTAGGGCCAGGGCCAGGAGGCCGGTAAGGAGTAGACGCATGGGGCTAAATTAGCGTATGGGTACCGGATCGAAACGCAGGGCGGGTCCGTTTTCGCGTAGCCACCGGTCGTGCACTTTGTATTCCGGTAGGGCACGGGCTACGTGCCCCCAGAATTTCGGCCCGTGGTTGGCCTCGAGCAGGTGGGCCAGCTCGTGAATGATGACGGCGTCCAGCACGGCGGGCGGGGCCAGCAGGAGCCGAGTAGCCAGGTTGATGTTGCCGCGGTGGGAGCAGGAGCCCCAGCGGGTGTAGGTGTCGCTCAGTTTGACTTCGTGGATCTTGCGCTGGAAGTGGTAGTCGTTGAGCTCGTGGACGCGGCGGGTGATCTCCGGCAGGCAGCCCCCGGCGAAGTATTTCGCCAGCAATTTGGGAATCGCCTTCGTTTGTTGGGGCGCCGGAGCGCAGGAACTAAGCTTGACGGTCAGGGAATGTCCGTTGGTGGGTACAATGGTGTGCGTCTTGCCCGGGTGCGTTCGTACCGCAATCCGGTATTCCTCCCCCCGAAAATCGAAGGTGTAGGCTTCCGCTACGGGCGGGGCTACCAGGTGGGCGAAGGCTTCCGGCCGGTCGGCGGCGGTCCGGCGGGCCCAGTCGACCATTTCCTGGATGCGGCGCTGCCGCTCCTTCTCGCCCAATGCGTGCGGTAATCGGATGTACAGCGCCCGTTGTCGCACCGACGCGATGGTGGACCGCCGCCCCCGCTCCGTGATGATGCGTACGGGCACCCGCATCCCGTTCAGGTCGAGGGTGGTGCGCTGCTCGGCGGTTTTGCGGGGCATGGGGAAGGACAATGTTTGAAGTAGGAGGGACAAAGTAAGAAGGTCCGGTGAGCTGGTCGGTTCTTACTCGGGCCTGTACCGGACGAAGATAGCTCCCCGCCCCCGCGGCCCTGGAAGGGACGCCCTTAACCAGCGAGGTCCGCACCAAGCGCAGCGCGTGGAGGGCCTCGCGCCTCCTACCTAATCCCCAACCCGGCCAAATCCCCCCAAAAATCCGGGTAGCTCTTCTCCACGACTTCCGGATGCTCGATCCGCACCGGGTGCAACAGGGCCAGCGGAGCCAGCGCCATCGCCATGCGGTGATCGTGGTAGGTGGAAAAAGTGGGCGTAGCGGCTGCGAAATCCGCCTTCCCCTCCTGGGCGAAGTACTGGATCCCTGTCTTGCCCGCCATGCGGGGGGGGATCTTGTAGAGGGATACGCCCAGTTTGCCGAGTTCGGCTTTCATGGCCTTTACGCGGTCGGTTTCCTTGATAAAGAGTGTTTGCAGACCGGAGTAGAGCCCCTGTACGCCGAGTCCGGCGCAGGTGGCCATCAGGGTCTGGGCGATGTCGGGGCATTCTACGAAGTCGTGCTCGAAGAGGGGGGGGGGGGGGGTACCGGCCGGCTTTTTGATGTGAATACCTTCCGGGGTGTAGGTGGTGGTTACTCCGAAGTCCTCGTAGAGCTTACTGACGACGGCGTCGCCCTGGAGGCTGTCCTCGAAGAGGCCGTCGATGCGCAGGTCGGCTTCTTCGGCCAGGGCGGCCAAGCTGTAGTAGTAGCTGGCGGCCGACCAGTCGGCTTCGACGGTGAAGGGACGGGAATCGTAGGTCTGCGGATTAATTACGATGGTCTGCCCCTCCCAGTGGTGGTGCACGCCGAAGTGTTCCATCATCGCCAGGGTCATGCGGATGTAGGGCAGGCTGACGATCTCGCCCTCCAGGGTGAGCTTCAGGCCGGTGGGCAGCGTGGGGGCCAGCATCAGTAGGCTGGAAATGTATTGGCTGCTGGTGTCGGCGGCGATGCTGACGCGGTCGCTTTTATCTAGCGCGCTGTAACCGATACGGAGGGGTGGGTAGCCCTCCTTTTCCGCGTATTCGATGTCGGCCCCCAGGGTACGGAGCGCGTCCACCAGGATGCCGATCGGGCGCTCCTTCATCCGTTGACTGCCGGTGAGCAGTTGGATGCCGCGGCGGCGGCAGAGGTAGCCGGTGAGGAAGCGGTAGGTGGTGCCCGCGGGTCCGCAGTCCAGCACCTCGTCCTCGCTTTCCAGCAGTTTTTGCATCCGCACGGTGTCGTCGGCGGCGGCCAATCCGTTTATTTCAAATCCGCCCGGGGTGAGGGCGCGGATCAGCAGGGCGCGGTTGGCAATCGATTTGGAACCGGTCAGGCGTAGGTGGCCGCGGAGGGGTCCGCCGGCGTAAGTAATCTCTTTGGGGGCATCCATGCCGCGAAGGTACGCTGCTAGGGAAAAGAACCTATCGCTTGAGGACCTTCCGGTTTCCCCAGTGCCCGTGGATGACGTACCACCCTGCCGGCAGGGTCCGAAGGTCGAGTTGCAGTCCGGTGGACGGACGGGGGGAAACGATGACGGCATCCGTGACGTCCGTCCCGCTTAAATCGCTGACCCGGATCTCGCCCGGCGATGCGTCGATATCGAGGTATAGATAGTCGTGGGCTGGGTTCGGGTAGGCGGTGAAGGCAGCCGCGACGTAAGCCTGATCGTGGTGTATACTGCGCACTTCGGAATAGGTAGTGACTCCCGAGACGTCGACCTGAGCGAGTCGGTAATAGGTTGTCCCTCCGGCGAATTCCGGATCGAGGTAGTGATAGCGGTGGCCATACGGTCGATCGCCTTCCCCGGGCAGGGTAGCGAGGGTCTTCCAATGGCCGCCTGGTACGGAACGCTGCACGAGGAAGGTTTCGTGATTCTCCTCCCGGGCGGTCTCCCATTCCAGTGCGACGCCCGCCGGGGTGGAAGTTGCGGAAAAGGCGATCAGATCCACCGGTAGCGAGGCGGGTAAGACCTTCCCGAAGGTAAAGTTATCCAGGACCGGCCGGTTATTCCCGGCACCGTCAATGTCGTAACCGATGAGGATGTCGGCGGTCTTGTCCCAGTAAAGCGTTTGCCCGGGGGTGGTGAAGGCTGGTGTCCACACGACGGATCCGTCGATGCTCAGCCTAGCCTCCCCGGAATAGGGGTTATAGACAAACCGCAGTCGGTGAAAACGATTATCGTTCAGATCGATCTCGTAGACGGGGGAGGTGAAGGTGGTGATGTTCCCTTCCTCCGGGTCCTGGAGGCGGTACGTCACCTGCGCGCCGGCGGCGGTACCGAAAATGAAGTTCGCGCCGCGGCTGATCAGGGTGCCGATGGCCTCGTCCCGTTGGTAATCCAAGGAAATGTCGATGCCGTCCACGTTGAAGGCCTCGTGGGCGGGGACCACCAAATGGATGTTGGCCTTATCGCCGGCATTGGCGGCATTGCCCCCGGCGCGGAGACCGGCGGAGAGCCCGTTGGTTCCGCCGACACCGCCGGCCGCAATGGTAGCGTACGGACTAATGGTAGTCGCCGTCAGGCCCGCCGGACCGACGTCCGGTTGGGTCACCGAAGCGTCCCACGAAAAATGAAGAATGGTTTCCTGGCTATGGGCGGGGTGAAAACCACATACCATCAGCAGGACCAGGTAAATAAATGGTCGCATAGGGTTTCATAGGCGTAGACTAAAGCTAAAAGCTTGTTCCCGTAAGCAAACGGTCCAGAAGGGAGCGATCATGCGCGGGGTGCGCACTTTATACCCTCCGGACGGTCCGGGGGGTGCATTTCCGGGTAGCGCGGAGGCTGTTACAAATCATGGATGGCGGTGATCCGGGTCATTTCCTGCCCGCGGCGGTGGCGGCATCTTTGTCCCATCACCAAACGAATACAGCCATGCGCTTCTACGCAATCACCTTCGATAAAGTCGTCATTCGCTTCTACCTGATGATGGGGGTGGTACTGCTGGGTATGTTCAGCGGATACTACCTGATCGCCGGACTGGCCCTCCCCCTCTTCCTCAGCGCGGTGCTGGGTATCAGCTTCAAGCCGGAAGTCCCGGTTCTCGCGGATTCCAAGGTGCTCCCGTTGGCGAAGGCCAAGCAAGGCAAGCTCGAAAAGGCAGCCTAACCGACTTTGCTAACGACGTTTTCGCCGGAATATCAAAGCACTCACTTGTTCCCGGGGCGGCAGAATGGAAAACCCTCCCGGAGCCGCCCCGCTTTCTTACCTTCGCCGTAGGTCGAAATAAAGAAAATGGCACCCCCCACGGAGCAGGATGACGGACGCAGGCTAAAGGCCCTTTTCGAAATGGCCACCGACGGCATCATCACCATGAACGGGCGGGGCGTAATCGAAAATGCCAACAAGGCCGCCGCCGACCTTTTCGGCTACACCGTAGCCGAGATGCTGGGCCAAAAGGTCAACATGCTGATGGGCGATCACGACCGGGTACACCACGACGCCTACCTCCAGCGGTATCAGCGTACGCGGGAACCCCACATCATCGGGATCGGGCGGGAAGTGATCGGGCGGTGTAAGAGCGGGCGGGAATTCCCCCTACGCCTCGCGGTCAGCGAAGTCAAACTGGACAACGGGGTGCTCTACACCGGCATTCTACACGACCTCACCGAATATCACAAGGCCCAGGACCGGGTCAATGAGCTGAACCGGGAACTGGAAAACAAAGTACAGGACCGGACGGCGGCCCTCCGGGCCCGGGAAGTGGAGCTCAAACGCGCACTCGGCCGCGAACGGGAGCTCAACGAGCTTAAGAGCCGCTTCCTGAGCATGGCCAGCCACGAATTCAAGACGCCGCTGAGCACGGTGCTCAGCTCGGCGGAAATTATCGAACTCTACCAGGAAGCCGAGCAGCAACCCAAACGCCTGCGCCACCTGGACCGCATCAAATCGGCCGTCAGCCAGCTCACCGAAGTGCTCGACGACTTCCTTTCCCTCTCCCAACTCGATCAGGGGGAAGTGACCGTCAACGAACATTCCATCGACGTGCGGGCGCTACTGGCCACCAGCATCGAGACGAGCGAAGGGCAGCTCCGCCCCGGACAACGTGTGGAAATGGTCGTGGAAGAGACGGTCAGGACGGTATACACCGACGCCAAGCTGTTGCGGCACGTCCTGATGAACCTCATCTCCAACGCCGCCAAATATTCCCCGGAGGGTGCCCCGATCGTCGTCCGCGCGGAAGCCGCCCGCGACCGGATCCTTATCTCCGTGGAGGACCGGGGTATCGGCATCCCGGAGGCGGACCGGCCCCATCTGTTCGATCGCTTCTTCCGGGCCGGCAACGTGGAGAACATCAAGGGAACCGGGCTGGGGCTCAACATCGTGCGCCATTACGTCGAGTTACTATCGGGCAGCATCGACTTCCGGAGCGAGCTCGGGCGGGGCACGACCTTTACCGTCTCCCTCTCCAACCAGCCCAACCATGGATAAAACGAATATCCTCATCATCGAAGACAACGAGGAGGTACGCGAAAACCTCGCCGAGATTCTCGAGCTGTACGGCTATGGCGTGTCAACCGCCCGCCACGGACTAGAAGGGGTCAAGCTGGCCCTCACCGAAGCGCCCGACCTGATCCTCTGCGACGTGATGATGCCCGAACTGGATGGCTACGGCGTGCTCAATCTGCTTTCCGAAAACGACCAGACGGCCGGAATCCCCTTCGTATTCATCACCGCCCGCACGGAAAAGGAAGACATCCGCCGCGGCATGAACCTGGGCGCCGACGATTACATTACCAAGCCCTTCTACAAGGACGAGCTACTGCAGGTCATCCGGACCCGCCTGAAGAAGGCCGCCCGCGGCGGCACGGCCACCGCCCCGGCCGCCGCTCACCTCAGCGATCCCGGGAGGGGCATGGACACCCTACTCGCCGCCTTTTCGGACCAGGGCAACCGGCTTACGTACGATCAGGGAGAAACCATTGCCCGCGACGGAGAGTACCCGCATTTTTTATACCGCATTGAGGAGGGGCACGTCCACCTCACCCGTACCCACGAGTACGGCCGCGATTACATCATCGCCGACCTGGGGCCCGGTGACCTGTTCGGCACCGCTTGCCTCCTCGAACGCATCCCCCTGTACTATACCGCCCGGGCAGCCACTAAAACCGTGCGCTGTGCCCGCCTACCCGGCCCCCGGCTACTGGAACTGGTGAACCAAGACCGGCACGTAGCCGAGGCGCTGATGCACCTGCTCGCCGGTGAAACCGTTGAACGGTCCGACCGCCTGGTGCAGCAAGCCTACGACAGCGTGCGCCGCCGGACCGCGCTGGTCCTCTGCGACCTGCACGAACGGTACGGGGAAACAGCCATCGAATTGTCGCGCGAAGAACTGGCCCAAATGGTCGGAACGACGAAGGAAAGCGTGATTCGCGCCCTCTCCGATTTTCGGCGCGATGGGCTGATCGTTACCGACGGCCGCCAGATCACGGTTGCCGAGCCCGCCAGGCTCAGAGGGCTGCTGGTGTAACCGTGTTCGAACCCGCTTTCGGCGTAGTGCGGGCGGTTTCACCGCCACCGAAGAGTAAGAGTACGTTCCACAGCGCCTCGCTGGTGCCCCTCATCACGGCTTCCGGTATCGCATCGTTGCGGTGAACGAAACCCTCCACCTCCCGCAAACGGCTTTCCAGGGCCAGGTGGGCTTCGAGAAAGGGGAGCGGATTCCGGGCAATGGAGGGATAGACAACGGGATCCGGTCGCAGATACCGGATCGAGGCCCACTCCCGCAGGGCGTTTGCCGCACAGTTCCTTCCTTCCTGGACGAATGCGTCCCGGTCCGCATAAAGCGTACCCACTTCGAGCCATGCCCCGATGAAGTCATACAGGTTCAGCACGTAGAGCTCGGCGGATACCGGGGGGTCTGCGGCCCGGACTTCGTATACGGCCTGGTCGAGTTGGACGGCGGCCAGATCGAGTTCTCCGCCGTTGATGGATGCCAGGGACTCCAGAAAGGCGCATTCCGCCCGGTCGAAACGGTACATGCGCTCATCCAGGTCGGCATCGGCCAGCGGGCGGTACCCTACCGTTCGCAGGGAACGCAGGTGAGCGTTGAGCTCGGTTGCCGCGATCTGACTGGCCAGCGTATCCCGGTGGGTAAGCCCGTAAAGGAGTCGGACGAAAGCGGATTCGGCCGCTACCCCGGTGACGATCTGTTCCTCGCTGCAGGCAACGGACCAGAAGAGCGGCATCAGCAGGAGGAGCATGGGGAGCCGCACGATCAGGCTTCTTTTTGGTGATCGAATTGGTAGTTGCCCCGCGGGTTCTCGGCCGACTGGGCGTGCAGTACCAGCACCGGCAGGGTGGAACGCAGCGCTAAATCCTGGGTAAGGGTGGCCTGCAAAAAGGCTTGCCACCGTTTCCGCGACCGGTTGACCACTACCATCAGGTCGGCATCGATACCGTTCGCGAAATTCAGCAGCCCCTCACTGATGTCGTCGTCCTGGACCGTGACCACCTCGAAGGGGAAGCCGGCCCCGGCGTCACGGCGCTTGATCAATTGCATCAACTTCCAGGGTACGAAGGTGGTGTCGCCGTCCGCATTCAGGCGTTCCACGTGCACGAAATGGACGCGGCTGCCACCGTAGAGGTCGGATAATTCCTCGAGGTAGGCCAGGGGAGCAGGATCGGCGGTATCGTGATTGTTGGCGACTACGACCTCCCGGATGGGGCGGTGCCGGACATCCGGGGGAACGATCATGACGGGACAGTCGCAACTTTCCGAAACGGTAGTCGTCGTGCTGCCGAGCCATTTTCCTAGCACCGATTCGGAGCTGCGGGAGGCCATCACGACCAGGCTGATGTCCGGCTGCTCCGCCCGTTTACCGATCGCAAAGGCGGGCCGGAGGCTCACGTCGGCCTCGTAGGTAACTTCTACCCCGGTGGGTGGTTCTACGGCCAGCAAGTCACCGTAGGCTCCCTTCGAATAGGCGAACTCCCGTAACCTGGCCTCGAAACTCCCCTGGATGGTCCCGTCGCCACCGATGTACAGGTTGGTGCGCGGATCGATCGAGCCGCTGTAGTAATGCACCAGTACGACGTGCAATCCCCGGCGCTCGGCCAGGTGCAGGCCGTAGCGGTAGGCGTTGTGGGAGGCGCGGCTGAAATCGACGGGAATGAGAATGTGCGTCATGGTTGGCGGGTTGGTTTACTCAAAGTTCCGTTCCCATCGCTCCCGTTGGAGTGTTGGGCGTCACCGCTTCGGATGATCTTGATCAATCACCGAGAAAGGGAATGATCAGCAGGGGAACGGAACCCGCTCTAACCACCGGAGAGAGGTGATCGGGGTGAACAAGACGTTCCAGGAACGACCGGCGCTTTCGCCCGACTACGAGCAGGTCGATTTGCTTTTCGGAGGTGTAGGTCACCAGCCGGTCCACTACCCTGCCGGGCGGTAATTCGTCAAAGGTGTAGGTGTAGCTGGGAAAATCGGGACCGAAGGAAACCACTACGAATTCCTCTTTTCGGTCCCGTTCCCGGCTCTCGTCCTCATCGAGTACGTGGACGTAACGCACCGCGGGGCGGATACCCCGGATCAATGGGCGTAGCAGGGGGGTAAAGGTGCGCAAGTCGGCCGGCTCTTCGAACGCGACGGCCATCCGTTCCACCGCGGGAAACCCGGAATCCTTGGGAATGAGCAGCACCGGACAGCCACCGCGGGTAGCAAGATTGCGGGCCACGCTCCCGAAAATACCCGGCGGACGCAGCCCCTGTCCCGACCCTACCCCGCCCATCACGATTAGTGCCGTTTCTTCTCGCTCGCTAATCCCGAGCAAGGTAGCCGCTGGCAGACCTTCCACGGCCGTCGCGCGGAGCACCGGCAGACTGTCCAGGTTGCCCTGGAAGGTAGCCAGTACGGGCTCCGTATGCTTCCGGGCGAAGGCGGTCAACTCGCTTTCCAGCCGGTTGCGCTCTTTTTCCCTGGTTTCCGGCCGGAGCGTCTGGGCCACACTCACCAGGGAATCGAAAACGTGGACCACCCGGAGGTCAAGATCCATCACCTCCGCTAAATACGTAGCGAAGCGCAAGGCGGCCGCGCTGGTATCGGAGAAATCTACGGGTACAATTATCTGTTGCATGAATAAGGTCATTAGAGGGTGATATCCGCTTCGGGGTAGCCGATCAGGACGGCCACGTGGTCCAGGAAGCGTTGCCGCACCGTTCCGCAGGTTTCGGTGGTGAGGGTGTGGTTACCCAGCGAAAGGATGTCTTCGAACAACACCAGCTCGGCATCCACGGCAATTGCGGTGATTTCAGCTTCGGGGGCCGTCGCCGCCAGGCCCGGAAAGAGGTTTTCCGCGTGCCCGGGAGCAAGGGTCCGGAAATGGCGCCAGGTAGTTTTCGCGGCCTGAAAGGCCTCCTCGTACTCCGACCATTCCACGAGGCACATCAGCTGGTCGTGACTGATTTCCTCCACCCATCCCCAGCGGTCGTCAAAGGCGTAAAGTTGGTCGGCCGGGTGGGCCTCGACGAGCGGGGCCCGCAATTCCCGCAGCGTGGCGTGTAGCTGGGCAAGCTGGTGGTCGACCTGCCGGAAATTTCGAAATTCCACCGCTTCGTCCAGCCCCTTCATCCACACCTCGGTGAGCCGGATAGCGACTTGTTCTTCCCGGCTCAGGGTCATGCCGGCAAACTTGCGACCGTTGCGCCGCCAGATGAGCTGAGCGCGGTCGTTAAAGATGCTGAGGGAGGTCGTGTCCTGCCGCTCGGCGGCCACCCACACTCCCAGTAGGTCGCGCTCGAGGGGTTCCAGGTCGACGAAGAAGTCTTCGGTGCAGCCGGTAAGGCACGCGAATAACAGTAAGGGAAAGGCGAGACGGTAGAGGGACATACGTAGCATGGTAGCGCGGCTTATTTTTCCTGGAGAATGAGAATGGGTACCGCTGAGGTGAAGACGGCTCTGCGAGTGGAGGAAGCGACCGCCAGTCGATTGAGCCAGCCCGTGCGACGGTGGATGACCGTAATGAGGTCGACCCCCGTCTTTTCCACGAAGTCGCGTATGGCGATATCCACGGATAGTCCGTTGTCCACCTGTACGTAAATATCGCAGGAGACGTCAGCCAGCAGTTCCTTGAATTTCGGATCGGGGAGCTCCCGCTCGTCGGCTTCCTGATAGTGGAATACCTGCAGTTCGCTACCGCTACGTTCGGCCAACTCGAGCATGGGCTCCAGCATGGCGGAACCTTTCGGCACCTTACTGTCGGCCGCCCATAGGATGCGCTCGGGTTTCCGGGGCTGGTAGTTCAGGGGGACGGCCAGGATCGGCACGGTCACTTCCTCCATCAGGGAGGTAGTGGTGCTGCCGAAAAGATTCGACGCTACGTGGTGCCGGCCCTGACATCCCATTACGACGAGGTCGACCTGCCGTTTGAGGATGATGCTTTTGAGGCGGGATACGGGCGTACCGAGCTGAACCTCCGTGTCTACGGTCAGGCCTTCGGCCCGCAATTGCTCGGCGTGGTCTTCGAGCAGCGCCTCCCCGTCGCGGTAGAGTTCGGAGCTGACCTCGCCGATCCGCATCGGGTCCATCGGCATGCTGTGGATGTAAGCCAGGGTGACTTTGGCACCGTACTCGCGGGCCAGTAGGCTGCCGTAGGCAATCGCCCGGGCGGCGGCGGGGCTGAAATCGGTAGGGATGAGGATATGTTGCATGCTTAGGTCGGTTTTGACGGAAGTGAACGTCCGTTGTCGGTCCGGTAAAGATCACGGCGCAGCGGGAGCTCCGCGGTGATGTAGATCATGGCCGGCGATGATGCTTATCGGGTGGATGCCATATCCGCTTTCCCGGTCCAGGGTGGCTATCGCTCCCGCGCGCCGCCGCCCCACCGCCCCGTTTGGGTCCGGTAACCGGCAAGGAGGCGATCCAGATCATCGGGTCGGCTGATCTCGATCAGCGCACGGACAATCCGAAGCCTTCAACTTGGGAGTCCACTAAAGCACGCAAGCCATGAAGCCCGTCAAATCCATTCTCGTACCCACCGACTTCTCCCCCGCCGCCATGAACGCCTACCGCTATGCCCTCCGGCTGGCGGACGAACTGGACGCGGCGATCCATCTGCTCTTCGCCCTACCGCCGGCCGTTTCCGCCCCCGGTTACGGTTCCTTCGTCAACGTCACCGACCTGATGATCGACAACTCCCGCCAGGATTTGCTCGCCTTCTACCGCAAGGGGCTCACCCTGGAAGCGGGGAAGCTCCGCCACGTCCCCGCCATCCAGACGTACGTCGAGATCGGCGACCTCCGGTATTCCATCCGCCGGCAGGTGCAACGGGAAAAGAACGACCTGATCGTGATGGGCACCACCGGTAGCCAGGGTGCCTGGGACGACCTGCTCGGCACCAACACCAGCGTCCTCATGAACCGCGCGCCCTGCCCGATCCTGATCGTACCCGAACAGGCTACTTACCAGCCGCTCCGCGATATCTGCTTCGCCACCGACCTGCAGGGAACCGCACCCTTCCAGGCTGGAAGCCTGCTTCGCTCCCTCCGGCCCTTCAGCCCCAGGATGCACTTCGTCCACATCACGACCGGCGACGACAAAGTGCCCCAGTACGGCTTGGAACTCCTCCGCGAAGTGTTCGACCGCCCCGACAAAGGCTACCATGCCACGATTACCGAACGCAAGTCCCCGCACGTCACCCGCGCCATCTTCGACTTCGCCGGTGAGCGCGACTGTCAACTCGTCGTGATGCACCGCCCGGAACGCGGCTGGCTGAACCGGCTTTCGAAGGGCAGCCGCACCCGGGATGCTGCGCTGCACACCCCCCTGCCCCTGCTGATCCTCACCGATGAGGTGGTGGTAAACGCTTCGGCGGAGGAAGCCGGAATGGATGCCATGGCCGGGAGCTAAGGAATATAGTCGATCCGTGTAAATGTATGCCGGGCTGCCTACGGGGAGCCCGGCCTTTTTTATATCCGGTACAAAGCGATCAGGATAGTCCGGCGGGCAGGCGACTGCGGCGGCGGTAGGTTTTGCTTTGCCGGCCGCAGAGGGGGGCGGCCAGTTGGGTGGCGGCCAGCTCCTCGTAGCCGGCCGGAATCAGGATGACCGGGCAGCCACCGCCCGCGGTGATGGCTTCACTCAGCGCCTGCGTTGGCAGGCGGCCACCCCCCTCGTGGTGTTCGGGCAGACCCATGACGATCAGGGCCACCGTAGCCTCCTGGCTGGAGGCGAGCAGGTAGGCGGCCGGGTCGCTGTCGATTACCCGGACATCCACCCGCCCGGCATCGTAGGGGGGGCCGAGTTGTTGGCTCACCCAGGCGGTAAGGGCCACCTCGAGGCGGCGCAGGTAGTAGTCCGGACTTCGCTCGTAGCTGGCACGGCAGACCAGCGAGGTGTACGGATAAATGACGCGCAGCTGCATACCGGATTCTTCCACCAACCGGGCGGCAAAGCGCAGGGCGGTTGCCGAGGCGGGTGAAAAGTCTACGGGGACAATAACTTCTTGCATGACGGAACGGGTTGGTTTTCCTAAAGCTCCGTCTTACCATGCCGCCGAACGATGATCTGAATCATCGGCAGGCATAAAACAGGTCATCTCCGTAGGGCTGGCATTCCTAAGCGGGGCGCCGGCGCGCAGGAGCGGGGCCCGGTCAGGACGTCCAATGCCAATCGCGCACCTCCGGCATATCCACCCCGTGCTCCTCTACGTACGTACGGTGGGTAGCCAGTTTACCCTCGAGGGCTTCCCGCACCCGTTCCCCTTCGCGTCCCAGCTCCGGCAGGTGCTGCAGGGCGGACAGCGCGAGGTGGTAGCGATCCAGTTCGTTGAGCACCGTCATGTCGAAGGAGGTGGTGATGGCCCCCTCCTCTTTATAGCCGCGGACGTGGAAGTTACCGTGGTTGTGCCGGCGGTAGACCAGCCGGTGCACGAGGAAGGGATAGCCGTGGAAAGCAAAGATGACGGGGCGGTCGCGGGTAAAGAGGGTATCGAATTCCGCCTCTTCCAGTCCGTGGGGATGCTGGGTGGGAGCCTGGAGCTTCATCAGGTCCACTACATTGACCACGCGTACCTGCAAGTCCGGCAGGTAGTCGCGGAGGATGCTGACGGCGGCCAGCGTCTCCAGGGTGGGCACGTCGCCGCAGCAGGCGAGTACCACGTCCGGCTCGACGTCGGTACCGCAGCCCGCCCAATCCCAGCAGCCGATACCGGCGGCGCAGTGGGCCTTGGCGGCTTCGATGTCAAGCCACTGCTGGGCGGGGTACTTGCCGGCAATGACCACGTTGATGTAGTGGCGGCTGCGCTGGCAGTGATCCCAGACGGAGAGCAGGCAGTTGGCGTCCGGGGGAAGGTACACCCTCACGATCGCCGCCTTCTTGTTGACGAGGTGGTCGATGAAGCCGGGATCCTGGTGGGTGAAGCCGTTGTGGGCCTGCTGCCAGACGTGGGAGGCCAACAGGTAATTCAGGGAGGCGAGGGGCTTGCGCCACGGGAGCTCCGCGGTCAGCTTGAGCCATTTAGCGTGCTGGTTGACCATGGAATCGACGATGTGGATGAAGGCCTCGTAGCTGTTGAACAAGCCGTGGCGGCCGGTGAGTAGGTAGCCCTCCAGCCAGCCCTGGCACTGGTGCTCGCTGAGCATCTCCACGACGCGGCCGTCGGTGGCCAGGTACTGGTCGTGCTCCGCGGTGGGCAGCGTCCACTGCCGCTGCGTGGCCTCGAAGACGTGGGCCAGTCGGTTGGACAGCGTTTCGTCGGCGCCGAAGATGCGGAAGTTGCGCCGGTCGGCGTTGCGGCGGATGACCTCGCGTAGGTAGCCGGCCAGCACCTCGGTATCGGCGGCCGTGGCGCGCCCCGGTGCGGGTACGTCCACGGCCAGGTCGGCGTAGTCGGGCAGGTCCAGGTCCTCCAGCAACTGCCCGCCGTTGGTGTGGGGGTTGGATCCCATGCGGCGGGCTCCTTCCGGGGACAGCGCCGCCAGTTCGGGGCGGAGTTTTCCCTGCTCGTCGAAAAGCTCGTGGGGGCGGTAGCGCTGCATCCATTCCTCGAGCTGCCGCAGGGCGTCGTCGTCGTTCTTGCCGATCGTAATGGGCACCTGGTGGGCGCGGAAGGTCCCCTCGATGGCGTGGCCGCCGGCATGCTTCGGTCCGGTCCATCCCTTAGGGGTACGCAGCACGATCATCGGCCAGCGGGGGCGGTCGGTATCCCCTTCGTCGCGGGCCCGGCGGCGGATGTTGAGGATGTCCTCCGTGATGGCGTCCAGCGTGTCGGCCATGACGCGGTGCAGCACCTCCGGATCGTCGCCTTCGACGTAGTGGGGCGTCCAGCCGTAGCCGCGCAGAAGGTCGTCGAGTTCTTCGGGGCTGATGCGGGCCAGCACGGTGGGGTTGGCGATCTTGTAGCCGTTGAGGTGGAGGATGGGGAGGACGGTGCCGTCGGTGGCGGGGCTCAGGAACTTATTGCCGTGCCAGGCGGTGGCCAGGGCGCCGGTTTCGGCCTCGCCGTCGCCGATGACGCAGGCGGCGATCAGGTCGGGATTATCGAAAACCGCCCCGAAGGCGTGGCTGAGGGAATACCCCAGCTCCCCGCCCTCGTGGATGCTGCCCGGGCACTCGGGGGATACGTGGCTGCCGATGCCGCCGGGGAAGGAGAACTGCCGGAAGAGCTTTTTGAGGCCCGCTTCGTCCTGGCTGATGTCCGGATACACCTCGGAGTAGGTGCCCTCCAGGTAGGTGCAGCCCACCATGGCCTGGCCGGCGTGGCCCGGACCGGAGATGTACAGCATGTTCAGATCGTACTGTCGGATGATGCGGTTGAGGTGGACGTACACGAAGTTCTGGCCGGGCGCGGAGCCCCAATGGCCCACGATCGTAGGCTTCAGGTCGGCGTGGCGTAGGGGGCGGCGCAGCAGGGGGTTATCCCAGAGGTACATCTGCCCTACGGAGAGGTAATTCGCCGCGCGCCAGTAGGCGTCGAGCAATTGCAGGCTATCGGTCGTAGGGTTACTCATAGGGTTTGTTTCAATCGTGTAACTGGAGATCGGGGCGGCTGGTGCGCTGCGGGGTTGGGTCAGGCTCATTTACGGAATCGGCTTGTTGGAGATCGGTGACCTCGATGCGCAGCCAGGTCCATATGCTGCCGTCGAGCATCCAGCTGGCCCGCAGCCGGGAGGGGACACGGATCCCGTCGAAGGTCGCCCATCGCTCGGCTTCCGCGATCCAGGGCAGGCGCTGTGCTTCCGGGCCGTGCTCCCGGTAACGTCGGGTTTCGAAGCGGAGAAAATCGCCGGCGGGGGTAAAGGAAAAAATGCCGGACGCGGTTTGCTTCCCCAACCGGAGGGTGGCACGTGCTTCGTGGTCTCCCAAAGCTTCCCATTCGATAGGGGCACTGCGCGCGGCGGCCGGGAACCAGGCCAACTCCGCCAGGTAGCGCTGCATGGCTGCCTCGTCTACCTTGGCGTCGTCGTGTACCTCGCTCACCGGCAACAGCCCGAACAGCGACATCCGCATAGCCGCGCGGCCGCTAACCAGGCTATCCTCTCCGTATACGGTCAGCAGCGGGTGCATATGGACCTGCACCGCCCAGTGAAAGGCGGGTGGCGATGCCGTAATGAGCTGGGTGGCCTCCGCCGTGTACCAGATTTGCTGGTCGGGCTTCAGCTGCATTGCCAGTGTCTGCTCCAGATGAAGGAACGACGGCGTCGGACGGTGCAGGGCTCCGCTGCGCGCTAGCCACCGGCGGACTACGGGGGGCAGGGCTTCGTCGGTACGGGCCGGGGTGGGGATTACGGATCTCCGCAGTTGCCGCCGGCTGCGCTCCGCCTTCCGGTCGAACTTCCGGGCGCCGTACGTGACCACCAGGCAGGCAAGGATCAGCAGGTTCGGGATGGTGCCGAAACTGGCATCCACCCAGAACCGAAGGACCAGGATCTGGGAGAGCACTACCCCCACGCCGGCGGCGGTCCACCAGTGACGATGGCGTACGGCCAGGAAGCCGGCGGCGGACAGCAGGATGCCGGCGATGGCCAACCAGCCCAGCCCCCAGCTACGGGAGATAAAGAGGGTGAATTCTCCACCGGAATACCCGACGGCGGCGGCAAAGCCCAGGAGATGGAGTAGGCCGTGCACGGCCAGAAGCAGGAATAGGAAGGTGCGCATAGGCAGGGGAGCATACCACAAAGGTCACCGTTGCCGCCCCCCCGTGGAGTGACATAGATCATCCCCCGCCACGACACGCGTCACCGTTCCGGCGGTAGCGATACGGCCACCTTTGAAAAAAATTCGGCGCTCCGTGAGTCTTATCGAAAAGTACAACCGCCCGGTCCCCCGCTATACGAGCTACCCCACCGTGCCCTACTGGCAGCCTAAGCCCCCCAGCCAGGAAGCCTGGCTTAGCGCCGTAAACCGTCGCCTTTCCGAAGAGCGGGACATCAGCCTGTACCTCCACCTTCCCTTCTGTGAGCAACTGTGTACCTACTGCGGCTGCCACAAACGGATCACCAGGAACCACGGCGTTGAGGAACCCTATATCGACGCCCTGCATGCCGAACTAGACCTTTACCTGCGGTCGCTGGAGGTGACTCCCTACCTCAAGGAATTGCACCTCGGCGGCGGCACCCCCACCTTCTTCTCCCCGGACGCCCTGGCCCGCCTGGTCGACGGCATTCTCGAGCGGCTCTCCCCGGCCGACACCTATAGCTTCGGTTTCGAAGCCCATCCGGCCACCACTACCGCCGAGCACCTGAGCACCCTGGCCGCCCGGGGCTTCCGGCGGGTCAGCCTCGGCGTCCAGGATTTCAACCCGGAGATCATGCGGCTCATCAACCGCCGGCAGACGGAGGAGGACGTGGCCCGCACCGTCTGCGCGGCCCAACTAGCCGGGTACACCTCCATCAATTTCGATCTCATTTACGGACTGCCGAAGCAGGAGCTCAGCGACATCGTGCGTACGGCGGAGAAAGTAGGGGAATTCGCCCCCGATCGCATCGCCTTCTACGGTTACGCCCACGTGCCCTGGCATAGCCCCGGCCAATGCGCCTACTCCGAAGCGGACCTGCCCCAGGGCAAACAACGGTGGCAACTGTACCAGACCGGGCGCCGGCTGCTGCAGTCCATCGGCTATTACGACATCGGGCTGGACCACTTCGCGCTGCCCGCCGACGACCTGGCCATCGCCCACCGCACCGGCGGCCTGCACCGCAACTTCATGGGCTACACCACCGCCAATACGCCCGTTACCCTGGCCCTCGGCTGTTCGGCGATCGGCGATAGCTGGGACATGTACGTGCAGAACGAAAAACAAGTCGAAGCGTACCAGCGGGCGGTGCTCCTGGAGGGCCGCCTGCCCATCGTCAAGGGGCACGCCCTGGCTCCGGAAGACGGCACCGTCCGCCGCCACATCCTTAACCTCATGTGCATCGGGTATACCGACTGGAACGAGGAATCCCTGCGTTGCTCCGCCATCGACCGGGCCGTCCTGCACTGGAACGATATGGCCCTCGACGGCCTGGTCCGCCGATCCCCCTACCGGGTCGAGGTTACCGAGGCGGGTAAACCTTTCCTCCGCAACATCTGCCTGCCCCTCGACGACCACTACTGGGCGCGCAACCCCAGCCCGGCCACCTTCAGCCAGGCCATATGAGCTATATCCTATCCCCGCCCGTCCGAACAACGTGCGCCCACTGCGGGGAAGATTGCCCCGAAAGCGATCACCCCGGCGCTGTACCCCGATTCTGCTGTTCCGGCTGCCGCACGGTCTACACCCTCCTGCGCGAGCACGGGATGGAGAACTTTTACCGCCTCGACCCCGCCGCGGGACGCAGCCAACGCCGTTACCAACGCGACGATTACGACTGGCTGGAAACGGAGGCCCTCGCCGCCACGCTGGCCCGCTACCACGACGAGGAAGTATGGCGGGTGGAGCTGGAGCTGCCGGCCATCCACTGCATCGCCTGCGTCTGGCTGCTCGAGCGGCTTCCCAACCTGCTCCCTGGTGTACGGCGTAGCCAGGTGGACGTGACCCGCAAACGGGCAACCATCGAATTCGATCCCCGCCAAACCACCTTACGGGCCGTTGCCGAATTACTCGCCGACATCGGATATCCGCCGGTGCTGAGGCGAGCCGATACGCGGCAAGCGGGGGCTGCCGATCGGTCGCTGCTCTACCGCATTGGGGTGGCCGGCTTCTGCTTCGGCAACATCATGCTGCTCAGTTTCCCGGAATATCTGGGTTTGGGCGAGGACGCAGGTGCAACGCTTATCGGAAGGGCTATCGGGCCTGGCATGCTGCTGTTGAGCCTGCCGGTGCTATTTTATGCAGCCACCGGGTTCTTTCGGGATGCGTACACCGGACTCCGGCTCGGCCGCATCACCCTCGACTTTCCGATCGTGGTGGGGATGCTGGCCCTTTTCGGCCGGTCCGTTTACGAGATCGCCGGTGGGAGTGGCTCCGGATACCTGGATAGCCTGGCGGGCTTTGTCTTCTTCTTACTCATCGGACGCTGGTTTCAGTCGTATACCTTCACCCGGCTGTCCTTCGAACGCGATTACCACGACTATTTTCCGATCGGAGCCTACCGCCGCGACGGAGCGGGCAACCTCGAAGCCGTAGCGGTCGCGGACGTCCGGACGGACGACGTCCTGATCGTACGTCCCGGCCAGATTATCCCCACCGATGGCATCCTGCTGGCGGCCAGTGGCGCGGGCATCGACTACAGCTTCGTGACCGGGGAAAGCAAACGGAAACGTACCGCCCCGGGCCAGGCGGTGTTCGCCGGGGGCCGCGCGACCGGAAAGGCACTGACCCTGCGGGTTACCCGGTCGGCCGACGAAAGCTACCTCATGCAACTGTGGCGCGACGGGCGGCGGGCCGGTGATGCGCCGGTCGGGCCGCCGCACCGGATGGTGGGGGTGTTTACCGGGGCCGTATTCCTGATTGCCCTGTGTACGTTTATATTTTGGTACCGCTCGGATCCGGCGACCGCCTACCGGGCGGCCGTGTCGGTACTCATCATCGCCTGCCCCTGCGCGATCGCCCTGGCGGCCCCCTTTGCCTACGGGAGTTTGCAGCGGCTGCTCGGACGGGCCGGCTACTACCTGAGTAGCGCGGCCACCATCGACCGGCTGGCCGGGGTGAATACCTTCGTCTTCGACAAAACGGGGACCCTTATCGATTCCGGTGTTGGACACGCCCTTACCTGGATGGATTCCTCACGGAAGGGGGAAGCGCCGGTCTTCCTGGCCATGTGCCGGTATTCCACCCACCCCCGCAGCCAGGCGATTGCCGCCGCCCTGGCCGCCGAAGGAATGGAGGCACCAACTACCACCGCCCCGGCCGAGGAGGAAGGGCGAGGACTCCACCTGTGCTGGCGGGGGCGGGTGTACCGCGTTGGCCGTGCCGACTTCTGTGGGCTCCAGGACCTTCCTCCGGGAACGTACGCCACGGTGGACGGAAAAGCGGTGCTCCGGCTGGACACCCGACCGCCCCGTTTACGTCCCGGCGTACGGGGAGCACTCCGGGAGCTCTCAACCCGGGGTAAGGTATACCTCCTTTCCGGCGACGATCCGCCGAAGGACAATTTTTGGGAAGCCTACTTCCCGGCCGATCAACTACACTTCCGCATGTCGCCCTTCACGAAGCAGACCTTCGTAGAAGACCTGCAGCGCAGCGGTAACCGGGTACTGATGGTCGGCGACGGCCTCAACGACACCGGCGCGCTGCGTACGGCGGACGTCGGGATGGCGGTCAGTGAAGACGAATCGGCCTTCAGCCCCGCCTGCGACGCCATCGTTTCGGCCCGCCGTTTAGGATTTCTGCCCTCCGTACTGCTGACCTGCCGGCGCCTCCGCTGGGTGACCCGAATCGCGTACGGCCTGGCGCTCCTGTACAACCTCGTCGGACTCAGCTATGCGGTTTCCGGCGCACTCAGTCCGGTGGTAGCCGCCATCCTCATGCCGGCCAGTTCGATCACGATCGTGCTGGTGGCCAGTACGGGCGCTTACCTCCTTTACCGACATGATTTATATCACCCGGGTAGCTGACCCGAGTCACCGATCGGCGGAGCTCGTGGCAAGACCTTGCACACCGTAAACGAAGCACCATGATCGTCATCCTTCTCCTGATCCTGCTGAGCCTGCTGATTGCCGGCGGCTTCCTGCTGGCCTTTTTCTGGGCGGTAGGCACGGGCCAGTACGACGACGAGGTCACCCCTTCCATTCGCATCCTATTCGACTCCGAATACACCACCAATGATGATTGACGGTACGTCTCCGGCCACGAGCCTGGAACACTTTTCGTACGACAACAAGATTGTCAAATACTTCGCCTATGCAACTTCCTTTTGGGGACTCATAGGCATGAGCGTTGGCCTGCTGGCGGCGCTGCAGATGGTTTTTCCGGCCCTGAACTTCACCGCCGAAACCACCTTCGGCCGCATCCGGCCGCTGCACACGAACGCCGCGATTTTCGCCTTTGTCGGTAACGGTATCTTCATGGGCGTCTACTACAGCCTGCAACGGCTGCTGAAGACGCGGATGTTCTCCGACAAGCTGAGCTACGTCCACTTTTACGGCTGGCAACTCATCATCCTGGCGGCGGCACTGACGCTGCCGCTGGGCATCACTACCAGTAAGGAATACGCCGAGCTGGAGTGGCCCATCGACATCGGCATCGCCCTCGTGTGGATCATCTTCGGCATCAATATGTTCGGCACCATCGCCCGCCGCCGCGAACGCCACCTCTACGTAGCCATCTGGTTTTACATCGCTACCTGGGTGACGGTCACCGTGCTCCACGTGGGCAACAGCCTCGAACTGCCCGTCAGCCTCTGGAAGAGCTACCCCCTCTTCGCCGGAGTACAGGACGCGCTGGTGCAGTGGTGGTACGGCCACAACGCAGTGGCTTTCTTCCTCACCACCCCCTACCTGGGGCTGATGTACTATTTCCTCCCGAAGGCGGCCAACCGGCCGGTGTTTAGCTACCGGCTGTCGATCATTCACTTCTGGGCGCTCATCTTCATTTACATCTGGGCGGGGCCCCACCACTTACTCTATACGAGCCTGCCCACCTGGGCGCAGAGCCTGGGTACCGTCTTCAGCATCATGCTGATAGCCCCCAGCTGGGGCGGGATGCTCAACGGCCTGCTTACCCTGCGGGGCGCCTGGGATAAAGTGCGCATCGATCCGGTACTAAAAATGATGGTAGTCGCCGTCACCGCTTACGGCATGGCTACCCTCGAGGGGCCGCTGCTCTCCCTGAAAAGCGTGAACGCGATCAGTCACTATACGGACTGGACGGTCGGCCACGTACACGTCGGCACCCTCGGCTGGAACGGCATGCTCACCTTCGGAGTGCTCTATTACATCCTGCCGCGCATCTTCGGCACCCAACTCTACAGCCGGAAGCTGGCCAACGTCCACTTTTGGATGGCCACCCTCGGGGTGCTGTTCTACGCCGTGCCGCTGTACTGGGCGGGTTGGACGCAGAGCGCGATGTGGAAGCAATTCCTGCCCGAAGGCATCCTACAGTACGGCAATTTCCTCGAAACGGTCAATGCCATCCTGCCGATGTACGCCATGCGGGCCTTCGGCGGCGCGGTCTACGTGGCCGGCGTGGTGCTGATGATCTACAACCTCATCCGGACGGTCCGCCAGGGCAGCCTGATCGCCAACGAAGGCGCCGCCGCGCCGCCGCTGGAGGCCAGCCCCGCCGGTCACCGCGGCGAATACTGGCACCGGTGGATCGAGCGCCGCCCCGTACAGCTCCTGGTGGGCGCCACGATCGTGGTCCTTATTGGCGGCCTGGCGGAAGTCTTCCCCATGGTGATGGTGGAGAGCAACGTGCCCAAGATCGAGGCGGTCACCCCCTACAGCCCGCTGGAACTGGAGGGAAGGGACCTCTACATCCGCGAAGGCTGCAACAATTGCCACAGCCAGATGATCCGCCCCTTCCGCTCCGAGACGGCCCGTTACGGACAGTACTCCATGTCGGGAGAGTTCATCTACGACCGGCCCCACCTCTGGGGCAGTAAGCGTACCGGCCCCGACCTCCACCGGGTGGGCGGCAAATACCTCGACAGCTGGCACTACCAGCACATGCAGAACCCCCAGAGCACCAGTCCGGGCAGCATCATGCCCCCCTACGAATGGCTGCTGGAGCGCAAACTCGACATCAGCGACCTGCCCGCCAAGATCCGCACCCTGCAAACGCTCGGCACCCCCTACCCCACCGGCTACGCCGAGCGCGCGGTGGCCGACCTGCGTATCCAGGCGAAGGACATTGCCAACAACCTCCGGGAAAACGGCGTCGACGACCCCGAACTCGAGCAAAAGGAAATCGTGGCCATCATCGCCTATCTCCAGCGGCTCGGTACCGACATCAAGCCCAAACCCCAGGTAAAACTTAAAAAGTAACGACCCGATGGCTAAGTACTTATTACAGGATGCCGGTATCAACTGGCTGGCGATACTGGCCCTGCTGACCTTCGTAATTGTTTTTACGCTCGCCCTGATCATGGTCTTCGCCCGCCGGAAGGACTCCTACCGCGACGTAGCCCAGCAGCCGCTCAAGGACAGCTATTTACTGTTGTTGTTGGCTCCTGCGCCTTCGCCGCCCTACCCCGGTCCGCTGGCCAGTATGTCCGAACTGGAACTCTTCGCCGCCTTCGTGATGGTGCTGGTGATCCTGCTCGGCCTCTGGTCGCTGCTCGACCTGAGCTTTAAGCTCATGGCGCTCCAGCGCGAGCGGCTACTGCGGAAGTATCACCCCGAGCAATTGCAGGAGGTCGGCCTGGAGCAACTGGAACCGACTAAAGCTTGGTGGCAACGCCTCTACGAACGGATGACCGATGCCGTACCGATCGAGGAAGAAGCGGCCATCGTGCTGAACCACGAATACGACGGCGTACGCGAACTGGATAATAACCTCCCCCCCTGGTGGACCGGCCTCTTTTACGTCACCATCGCTATCGCGCCGGTCTACGTTTACTTCGTCCACTTCTCCGACTTCGCCCTCAGCCCCGCCGAAGCCTACGATGTAGAGATGACGCTCGCCGAAGCCAAGGTGCAGGCTTACCTGAAGACGCAGGAGAATAGCGTAGACGAAAACAACGTGGTACTGCTGGAAGAGGCGGACGCCATCGACGCCGGCCAGATGATCTTTTCGGCCAAGTGCTCCCCCTGCCACGGCAAGGCAGCCGAGGGCGGTATCGGGCCTAACCTGACGGACGAATACTGGCTTCACGGGGGTTCCGTCAACGATGTTTTTCGCACCATTAAAAACGGGGTACCGGAAAAAGGCATGATCCCCTGGAAGAACGAGCTGCGGCCACGGGATATTCAGGAGGTGGCCTCCTACATTCTGAGCCTGCAAAGCACCAACCCCGCCAACGGGAAGGAACCCGAAGGAGAACGCTACATCGCAGAGGCAACCAGCAAATGAGTATCCCGCAACCACCCAAGGACGATTTTCGCAACCACATCGCCACGGTAGACGAAGCGGGGAAGCGGCTGTGGGTTTTCCCCAAGCAACCCGAAGGGCGCTTCTACCAGCGCCGTACCCTGCTGAGCTATCTCCTGCTGGCCATCCTGTTCGGCCTGCCCTGGATCCGCGTGGGGGGAGAGCCCGTCTTTCTGTTCAACGTGCTGGAGCGGCGCTTCATCCTGTTCGGGTTGCACTTCACGCCCCAGGATTTTCACCTCTTCGCCCTCCTTATGGTGACGGCAATGGTGTTCATCGTCCTGTTTACCGTAGTCTTCGGCCGGCTGTTCTGCGGCTGGGTTTGCCCGCAGACGACCTTCATGGAGATGGTCTTCCGGAAGATCGAATACTGGATCGAAGGGGATGCCAACGCCCAGAAGCGACTGGCGAAAGCACCGTGGACCCCCGATAAGGTGCGGAAGAAAGCCCTGAAGCACGGACTCTTCCTACTTGTTTCCGCGCTCATCGCCCACACCTTCCTGGCCTACATCATCGGGACTGATGGCCTGCTGGAGATCGTGCAGCAGTCGCCCCTCGAAGCCCCCGGCGGTTTTCTGGCCATCGTCGCCTTCATCGGAATTTTCTACGCCGTCTTTTCCTACATGCGGGAACAGGTGTGCATTGCCGTATGCCCCTACGGCCGCCTGCAGGGGGTACTGCTCGACGACGACAGCGTAAACGTGATCTACGACTACGAGCGCGGCGAACCCCGGGGTAAAATCGACCGCGGCCAGCCCAAGCGTACCAGTTGCACGAGCTGTGCATCCTGCCGCGAAAACAACAGTGCCTGTACCGACCGGATCCTTCAGCGCATGGAAGACAACCTGACCGGGATCGCCCCGCCGCCGCCCAAGGGCGACTGCATCGACTGCGGGCTCTGCGTCCAGGTTTGCCCCACCGGCATCGATATCCGCAACGGCATTCAAATGGAGTGCATCAACTGCACGGCCTGCATCGACGCCTGCGATGCGGTCATGGACAAGGTCGACCGACCGCGGGGGCTCATCCGCTACGATAGCGAGCGCGGAGTCAGGGAGGGCAAGCGCCGGATCTGGACGCCCCGGGCCATGGCCTATTCCGCCCTGTTGCTGGCCCTCGTCGCCCTCAATGTATGGTTACTGAGCAGCCGGGACGGCGTTGACGTGATCCTGCTCCGCGCCCCGGGCTCGCTCTACCACACCGAGGCCGACACCGCCGTTTCCAATCTGTATACCTACCAGGTCGTCAACAAGACGGGGCTGGAACTTCCGCTGACCTTCGTGGCTGACGGTGGGCGGGCCGAGGTCCGTACCGTAGGCGGGACGCCCGCGGTGCCGCCCGGAGAGATCGTCGAGGGCGCGCTCTTCCTGGTCGTCCCGGCGGATGGAAACGGCTACCCCGACGAGATCGTCGTATCCGTCCGGTCCGGCGGGGAAGAACTCAAGCGGATCACCACCTCCTTCCTTCACCCCTCCAATTAACCGATCATGACCATCCACTGGGGCCACGGTATCGCCCTTTTCTACTCCTTTTTCGTCTGTACCCTCGTCGTCGTGGTGATCAAAAGCATGGGCTTCGACAACAGCCTGGTCACCGAAGCCTACTACCAGCGCGATATCAACTACCAGCAGGAGTACGAACGCCGGAGCAACAGCCGCACCCTGGCCGAGCCACTGCGGCTGGAGCATCACCGACTGGAGTTTCCCGACTATCTCGCACCGGAGGCCACGGGCACCCTGCTGCTCTACCGCCCGAGCAGTAAGCGCTATGACCGTACGGTGCGCCTCGACCTGGACGCCGAGGGCGGCATGGACCTCCCGGTGGCCGGGCTGCCCGGCGGCCGCTACGTAGCTATCGTGGAGTGGGAAGCGGCCGGCCGGAAGTACTACGACGAACTGGACCTCGACCTGTAAAGCCCGTAACCGTGGAACTCTTCGCCGCCTTCACCCTCGGTCTCTTCGGCAGCCTTCACTGCGTAGGTATGTGCGGCCCCCTGATGCTGGCCGCGGGGGGCGACGGGAAAGCGGTAGCCCAGTACCAAACCGGCCGCCTGCTGACCTACGCCCTGCTCGGAGCCCTGCTGGGTAGTCTGGGCCTGGGTGCCCGCCTGCTCCAGCTACAGGCGCCCCTGGCAATCGTATCCGGGGCGGCCCTGTTGCTGATTGCCTTCGCCCGCCTCTCGCCGGAACGGTGGGTAGCCGCCTGGCCGGGATACGGGCGCCTGCAGCTCGCCCTGCGGTGGCGGATAAGTGGCTGGCTCAACCGGGGCGGACTGGCCCACTTCGGACTGGGGTGCTGCAACGGCTTACTGCCCTGCGGACTCGTCTACCTCGCCGTTATCGGGGCGGCGAACGCGGGTGGAATAGTTGCCGGCGCGCTGTTCATGCTTGCTTTCGGGCTGGGAACCTTGCCCTTACTGCTCGGACTGCTGCTTACCGGACGACGGTTGGTCCGGCTGGGCAACGGCTTCCTGCTACGGTACACGCCGGTAGTCGTCGCCCTCGCCGGTGCGCTGCTGCTCTGGCGCGGGTGGCACGCCGCCCTGCCGGTGGACTTCCAGCGCTTCCAGGACCTGGTCTTTCCGCCGATGTGCCACTGATTCAGTAAGTGCTGAGTTCCTCCAGGGAGATGCGCCCCTCGTAGATGGCTTTCCCCACGATGACGCCGTAGCAGTCGATCCGCACCAGGGCATCCAGGTCCTCCGTCGTCGCTACACCGCCGCTGGCGATGAGGTTCACCTCCGGTTGCTCGCGCCGGATGCGGGCGTACAACTCGCGGGCCGTACCCTGTAAGAGTCCGTCCTTGCTTACGTCGGTACATATGGTATAGCGGACGCCCCGCTTCACGTAGTCGGCCAGGAATTCGAAGAGTTCCCGGTCACTGGCTTCCTCCCAGCCGCTGACGGCGATCTTGTCGCCGCGTACGTCGGTCCCGAGGATGATGCGCTCGGGTCCGAACCGCTCCAGCCAACCCAGGAACACCTCCGGCTGCTTCACGGCGATCGTACCGCCGGTCACCTGGTGGGCACCGGCTTCGAAGGCGATGCGCAGGTCTTCGTCGCTCTTCATGCCGCCGCCCCAGTCGATCTTGAGGTCCGTGCCCCCGGCGATCCGTTCCAGGACCTTATGGTTGACGATGCCGCCGCCGCGGGCCCCGTCGAGGTCCACCACGTGGAGACGCTCCAGCCCGGCCGCTTCGAATTCCTTCGCCACGGCGAGGGGGTCTTCGTTGTAGACGGTTTTCTGGGCGTAGTCGCCCTGGGTGAGGCGGACGCATTTTCCGTCGATGAGGTCTATGGCGGGTATGATGTGCATGGGGGGGTCGGTTGGGCGGGTCATCGGATGTCTCCCGCAGCGGTAGCGGCGGAGACATCCGATGTCTTCGCCGGCAAACTTAGGACGAATTTCGGGTAATCAGGTTACGAGGTCTTACCCTGGCGGCTCGCTGTCCGATGTCTCGGCCGCCAAACTGGGACGAATTGCCAGTAAGCAAATCGTTAGGTGCCCGCTATGCCGATCCGCCTAAACTACCGGTCCGCCTACCGAGTTCCCCGGGCAAACCCCATTCGTGGATCAGACGCTCGGAGTGTTCCTTACCGGTTACCCCATTTCCCTTCGCGAATTTCGCAAGCGGAACACCAAGGTATTCGAAACCCGCCTGCTGCTGGCGAAGACCACAACCACCGCTGCGCCGGCGAGTGGATCACCATCGACCTGACCGAAGCCGCCCTCCGCAACCTGGTCGAGCGGATGGAGTATTACCTCCCGCAGCAGGACCTGTCGATCAAGCTCCGTCGCATTCCGGCTATCCCGGAAAGCCGGGTGATCATCGACCGGGTGCGGAAGCAGGACGAAGCCCTGACACCCGCATCGTAACGGCAGGGCCTGGCGAGCACAGCCGACATCAACCCGGAGGAAGGACCGGGGGTTAGGGATATACACCCCCGCACCATGGCCGATCAACCGCCCACCACCCTCGACGACTTTTACCGCGAAATTGCCGCCAAGCGTGGGCAACAGACGGCCCCCTCCGTAGCAAAGCCCTCCGGCGATATCGGCCACTTCGGGGTATTCGATCTGCAAGCCCTACACCGCGACGGTCCGCCGCGGGAAATGCCCTACAACCGCCGTACCTATTACAAGATCAGCCTGATCAGCGGTCGCAACCGCGCGGAATACGCCGACAAGGTGATCGAGGTCGGGGGGGAAGCGCTGCTGTTCGCCACTCCCAATATCCCTTACCACTGGCTTCCGCTGGATTCCCAGCCACGCGGGTATTTCTGCGTGTTCACCCGCGACTTCCTGGCCGCCAATCCCCTCGGCACCCGTCTGGACGCGCTGCCCATCTTTCGACCCGGCCAGACCCCGCTCTTTGAAGTAACCGAACGGGACGCCGAAGTGGCGCGCGCCATTTTCCGGAAGATGATCGCGGAGGCCGGTTCCGACTATGCCTATCGCTCGGATCTGTTGCGGACCTACCTCCTGGAGCTGATCCATCTCGGCCAGAAACTGCAGCCGGCCCCCACGGTCGCCGATCCGCCAACCGCCGCGACGCGAATCACCGCCCTATTCCGGGAGTTGCTCGAACGGGAATTCACCCCCCTCTCCCCGACTAACCCGCTGCGCCTGCGTACCCCCGGCGAGATCGCCGAGCGCCTGTCGCTGCACGTCAACTACCTCAACCAAACGCTCAAAGCCGAAACCGGAAAGACCACCTCCCAGCTGATCGGCGAACGCATCGTACAGGAGGCGAAGGTGCTGTTGCGCCATAGCCGGTGGTCCGTATCGGAGATCGCCTATGCGCTGGGCTTCGAGGAGCCGGCCCACTTCTCGAATTACTTCAAGCGCTACACCGATCACTCGCCGGGATCCTTCCGGGGCTAAGTCCTTTGATCGCTGTAAGCATGCCTTTGATTTCCGCAAGGCTACCCCACCCCGCGGGACTGACCTTTGTGGTCATCATTTACTTCTAAACTGAACTACTATGTCTACGCAAAACAAAACCGCCCTCGTCACCGGTGGCAGCCGCGGCCTCGGTCGCGATATGGCCCTCCGCCTCGCCGATAAGGGGCTCGACGTCATCCTGACCTACCACAGCCACGCCGACCAGGCGGAGGAGGTCGTCGGGCTGATCGAAGCAAAGGGCCGCAAGGCCGCCGCCCTCCAACTCGACACCTCGCGGGTCGACACCTTCGACGCCTTCTTCGCGGACTTTACGAGCCGGCTACAAGAAACCACCGGTCGCGACAAATTTGACTTCCTGGTCAACAACGCCGGTACCGGTCTGTACGCCCCGGTCCAACAAACCACCGAGGAGGATTTCGACCGCATCGTTGACATCCATTTCAAAGGGGTGTACTTCCTCACGCAGAAAGCCCTCCCGCTGCTCAACGACGGCGGCGGCATCGTGAACGTCTCCTCCGGACTGGCCCGCTTTTCTTATCCCGGATCGTCGGCCTACGCGGCAGCGAAGGGAGCTACCGAAGTCTTCACCCGTTACCTGGCCCGGGAACTGGGCGAACGCAAGATCCGCGCCAACATCGTAGCCCCGGGAGCCATCGCCACCGATTTTGGCGGCGGTCGCGTCCGGGACGACGAACAGATCAACCGAACGATCAGCCAACAGACCGCCCTCGGGCGCGTCGGCGAAGCGGAAGACATCGGCGGCGTCGTGGCCTTCCTCTGTACCGACGATGCCCGCTGGGTCAACGGCCAGCGCATCGAGGTCTCGGGCGGCATCCACTTATAGACCGTTTCCGGAAGCTTTTACAAAGGTCCCGCTTTCCCCAAAGCGGGACCTTTGTCATTGTACCGCCCCCGATCGGACCGACCATCCGCTCCGCCGCAGTACTTTACCCCCATGGCTACTTACCTCGCCGACGAAAGCTTCCGTAACCAGGACTTTACCCCTACGGCCACCGAGTACGACGGCTGCTCCTTCACCGCCTGCCGTCTGGCCGGGGCGGACCTCTCCGGTATCCGCTTCCTCGACTGCACTTTCCAGGACTGCGACCTGAGCAACGCCACGCTAACCGGTACCTCCTTCCAGAACGTACGCTTCGCAAGCTGCAAGCTACTGGGTCTGAGCTTCGACGCGGGCGACCCGCTGGCCTTCGCCGTCACCTTCACCGACCGCCGCCTGCAACACGCCTCCTTCCACAAGCTGAAGCTGACCCGCTGCGGTTTCACCGGCTGTGACCTCACCGAAGCCGACTTCACCCAGGCCGATCTAACGGGCATCACCCTCGTCGACTGCGACCTGGCCCGCGCCACCTTCGATAACACCGATCTCCGCAAAGCCGATCTCCGCGACTCCCGCCACTACCGCATCGACCCCACGCAAAACCGGGTCCGCGGCGCCCGCTTCTCCCTGCCCGAGGCCGTAGGCCTACTACAAACCTTCGGCGTCAAGATCAACTAGACGAACCAACAGCTGACGAAGTCAACTACTAACCGGCGGCGAAGCCGACGACTAACAGACTAACAGTTGACGAAGTCAACTACTAACCAACCACCACGCTCCACTTCCGAACCCACCACCGGTTCACCAGCCCCTTCATCACGTAAGGGTCCTTCCGCGCGAAATTTTCCGCCACGTCCTCCGATTCGCCCTTAAAGACCAAGGCCGCTCCGTCGGCGGGGTCGTAGGCGCCGGCCATCACCAATTCGCCCCGCTCGCGGAACTCGTTGGCCAGGCGGAGGTGCTGGTCGCGGTAGGGTTGGCGCTTCTCGACGTAGCCGTCTACGGTTTCGTAGAAGAGGATGTAGTGGTTCATGGGGGGGGGTGGGGTTACTGGGTGCTGGGATTTCTGGTTGCTGGTTGCTGGGTTTGGCCGGTCATCGGATGTCTCCCCCAGCGTCGCGGAGGGGTCATCCGATGTCTCGGCCGAACCACCATAAATACCGCCAAAAAGCCGAAAGTTCAGCCTCCGAAGAGCCGCGATTTGACCGACTCCCGGTAGCTGCCGCCAATCGGGATAAGGGTTTCCCCTATGCGCAGCTGGTTCCCCTCCAGGGCCTCGACCCGCTCGGTGGCCACGATGAAGGATTTATGCACGCGCAGGAAATTGTCCGGCAGTTCTTCCTCCAGTTGCTTCAGGGAGCCCAGCGTGAGGGTGCGGCCCTGCGCGGTGTGATAGGCCACGTACTCCCGCATGCTTTCGATGTAGCGGATGTCGGCGTGGGGGATGCGAAGGGTCTTGCGGTCTGACCGGACGAGCTGGTAACCAGCACTAGTTTTTGGCGTCGGAGCGCGGGAGAAAGGCGTTTCCGGAAACCGGTAATCCCGCACCTTCCCGACCGCCACCACGAAGCGCTCGAAGGCGAAGGGCTTCACGAGGTAATCCACCACGTCCAGCTCGAAGCCCTCCAGGGCGTATTCGGCATAGGCGGTGGTAAGGACCACGGCGGGCGGACGGCGCAGGGTGCGGAGGAAGTCCAGCCCCGTCATGCCGGGCATCTGGATGTCGAGGAAGAGCAGGTCGACCGGTTCCGCACGCAACAGCTCCATGGCGGCCACGGGGTGGGCGGCTTCTCCGACTACCCGCAGCTGGTCGGGCAGCCGCTCGCAGTAGGTGCGGACGAGCCGGCGGGCCAGTTCCTCGTCGTCGACGATCAGGCAGTTTAGCGGCTTCATGCTACCCGGAGTTGCAAGTGGATGGAAAAGCGCTCAGGAGCCGCGTCGACCGTGAGTTGGTGGCGATCGGGGTACAGCAGTTCGAGGCGCTTGCGCACGTTGTCCAGGCCGATACCGCCCACCCCGTCCACCGGCGAAGGGATGGGCGGAACGCTGTTCGTGACCCGGAAGTCGATGGTCGTCGGGCCCGTCGTGAGCGCCACGGTGATGTATCCCGCCTCCCGGTCCTCCACGCGGCTGTGTTTGTAGGCGTTTTCCACGAAGGGGATCAAGAGCAGCGGCGCCACGGGCAGTTCGGGCCGGCTGTCGTCCAGCTCGACGGTGACGTTGAGGCCGCGGCTGTCCTTGAGGCCGCGGAGGGCCACGTAGTTGCGTAGGTAATCGATCTCCCGGCCCAGGGGCACCACCTCGATCTCGGCGTCATACAGCATGTAGCGCAGCATGGCCGACAGCTTCAGCAGGCTTTCGGGGGCCTTATCGTCGCGGAGCAGCGTCAGGGTATAGATGTTATTCAGCGTATTGAACAGGAAGTGGGGGTTGACCTGTGACTTCAGGAACTTCAGTTCCGTGGCCAGCTGCTCCCGCTGGGCCTGCACGATTCGCTTTTCCTGCTGACCGGCGTAGCGCATCACGTCCACCAACACCGATCCGATCACGGAGGTGGCCAGCGGCAGCAGGTAGCGCAACGTCCCCTGCCCCAGGTTTCGGTTGCGCGACAAGCGCTCGTAGAGCACGGGGAAGCGGCGGCCACTGAAGTCGATGTTCTGCAAGACGAGCGTCGTAGCCACCACCAGGGCCACGGCCGCCACCACGTACCAGCCGCGGCGCCCCCGGAAGTAGAGGCTCGGGACCAGCACCGCCCCGTTGACGAATACGACCGCCCCGATCGCAATCAGTAACGGGAACAGCCGCCGGAAGTAGCGGAAGGGCGCGTCGAAACCGCCCCCCACGATGAGGAAGACCACCGCCCACAGCCCTACCCAGGCGAGGGCCTGGAGCGCGATGCGGGGGAGGTCGGGTCGTTGCATGGAGACAAAGGTCGGCCACCGGCGGCAGGGATGAAAGTGCGCGACGGCCCGTTCATTGATGGAACCGGGCCGTTCGTTGATTATACTTGACACGGGGCGGCGAAGGGCCCACCTTTGTAGCCCAGTCATCCGAGAGCGACTGCCTTATTCATCATCCAAAACCAGATCCTAATGAAAACTACGAAAGCGATCCTGTTCTCCCTGCTGTTCGTGCTGGCCACCGGCGTCCTCAGCGCCCAGCGCGGTGAAGACCGCGATCCCGCCGAGCGCATCGAAAAACAGACCGAGCGCCTGGCTACCGTCCTGGAACTCACCCCCGAGCAGACCGAGCGCGTCCGGGCCATCAACGAATCCTTCGCCGCCGAAGTGAAAACAGCCCGCGAGGAACTCCGCTCCGAGCGGGAAGCCATGCGCGCGAGCCTCAAAACGGCCAACGACCAGCGCCTGACCGAAATGAAGGCCGTCCTCACCGACGAGCAGTTCGCCAAACTCGAGGCCCTGCAGGCCGAGCGTAAGGAGCGGATGCAGGAGCGCCGCGGCGAGCGGGACGGTCGCGGCCAGGGTCGCCGGGGCCGGAACTAAGATTGAGCATTGTTGGTATGACCGCCGGTCCGCAGCAATTCGGTCCGGCGGTTTCTTTTGTCCCGCGACTTTTCTCTTCTCCCGCGCTCCGGCGCAAAAGCAACCTTTTGCCGCAATTGCTTGTCCTAGTGTGCTAAACCACGCCCGTTGATGCAACGATTGACCCTGACCGGCCTGTTGGCAACCCTGCTACTGGCCATTAGCTGTAACACCACCCGCCAGACCGCCGCTACCACCCCCCCACCGCCGCCCGCGGAGGACACCGCCATCGTGGAAACCGAGATGCGGAACCTGGACACCATGACGGTCAGCCCCGCCACTAACGGCGTGATCACCGAGGAGGAAATGGCCGGTACGGCGGCGGAGGAGATCCCCAACACCTTGCCTCCGCGCGCCATCGCTTTTGAGCGGGTACACGATCTGCTGCACACCAAGCTGGAGGTCAGCTTCGACTGGGAGGAAGAGCAGGTGATCGGTAAGGCCACCCTGCGGTTAAAGCCCATCTTCCGGCCGAGCAACGAGCTCACCCTGGATGCCAAGAACCTGAACTTCAACGCCATCACCATGGAAGACGGTACCGAGCTGGAGTACACCTACGATGACGCCCGCGAGCACGTTACCATCACCCTCGACAAGGCCTACACCCGCGGCCAGGAGTATACCGTCGTATTCGACTACACCGCCACGCCGGCCGAAACCGGTACCGCGGGTGGTGCCATTACCTCCGACAAGGGACTCTTCTTCATCAACCCCCGCGGCGAGGAGGGCGACAAGCCCCGCCAGATCTGGACCCAGGGCGAGACGGAAAACAACAGCCGCTGGTTCCCCACCATCGATAAGCCGAACGAGCGGACCACCCAGGAACTCTACGTGACCGTCGACGACCAGTATGAAACCCTCTCTAACGGTACCCTGGTCAGTTCCGAGCCCGCCGGCGACGGCAAACGCACCGACTACTGGAAGATGGACCTGCCCCACGCCCCCTACCTCTTTGCGCTGGTGGTGGGTGACTTCGAGATCGTCGAAGACGAGGAATGGAACGGCATCCCCATCAACTACTATATGGAACCGGAATTCGCCGATCACGCGACGTCCATTTTCCCCTACACCCGCGAGATGCTCACCTTCTTCAGCGAGCTCACCGGCGTGGAATACCCCTGGCCGAAGTACAGCCAGGTGGCCGTGCGCGACTACGTCAGCGGCGCCATGGAAAACACTACGGCGGTGATCTTCGGTGAGTTCATGAACGGCACCGACCGCGACCTCATCGACGTGGACGTGAACGAAAAGATCGTGGCCCACGAGATGTTCCACCACTGGTTCGGCGACCTGGTTACCTGCGAAAGTTGGTCGAACCTCACGCTCAACGAGGGCTTCGCCAACTACAGCGAGTACCTCTGGATGGAGAAAAAGCACGGTAAGGACGCCGCCGACTACCACCAGATGGAGGAATGGCAGGGATATTTCGGCTCGGTGCAGAACAGCCCGCCCCACGAACTGATCTGGTACGATTACGACGACAAAGAGCAGATGTTTGACGCCCACAGCTACAACAAGGGCGGCGCGGTGCTGCACATGCTGCGCCATTACGTCGGCGACGAGGCCTTCTTCGCCAGCCTGCAGTACTACTTGAACCGCCACGAATACTCCGCCGTGGAAGTAGATGAGCTGCGCATGGCCTTCGAAGACACCACCGGCGAGGACCTGAGCTGGTTTTTCGACCAGTGGTACCTCAGCGCCGGACACCCGCAACTGCGCATCACCTCCGACTACGCCGACGGGAACGTCTCCCTACGCGTCGAGCAGCTCCAGGATACCGACAATAACGTACCGGCCGTC
The DNA here is from genome assembly GCF_002934605.1 of Neolewinella xylanilytica. Lineage (GTDB taxonomy): Bacteria > Bacteroidota > Bacteroidia > Chitinophagales > Saprospiraceae > Neolewinella > Neolewinella xylanilytica. The sequence continues at coordinate 669,910 of NZ_PTJC01000005.1, read as the reverse complement.
TTCCGCATCCCCGTGGACGTGGATGTCTACACCAACGGAACGGCCGAACGCCACCGCATCCTGATCGACATGCGCGACCAGACCTTTACCCTACCGGCCGGTTTGGAACCGGAGGTGGTCGTCTTCGACCCCCAACACCAGTTGCTGGCGGAAACGGACTTCCAGAAAACGCCGGAAGAACTGGCCGCCCAGTACCGGTATGCTCCCGCCCTCCTGGACCGCTACGTGGCCGTCGGTCAGCTAGCCGGAATGAGTAGCGAGCCGGAGCTAAAGGACGAAATTCTGACCGCCGCGCTCCAGGATTCCTTTTACGCCATCCGGGGAGTTGCACTGCAAAGCCTCGAGGAACCTTCGGAAGCCCAGCTGGCGATCGTAAGGGAAATTGCCCGTAACGACGACCGCAGTCAGGTACGGGCTACGGCACTCGGCCTGCTCACCCAGATAGAGGACGGCGAACTAGCCCCAATCGCAACCGAGGCGCTGGAAGCGGAAGCATACTCCGTAGTAGCCGCCGGCTTGCAGGCGCTGGTCGCCGCGGATCCCGAAGGGGCCTCGGAAGCAGCGGGGGCACTTGAGGAGATCGACAACCAGGACATCAGTGCCGCGCTGGCCGGGATTTACAGCGAGTCTGGCGACCTGAGCAAGCTGCCCTACATCGAGAGCCGCCTGGAAACCTCCGACAACTACCAGGCCATCGACCTGTACACGGCCTACCAGACCCTGCTGGCGAAAGGGCAGGCGGCCGAACAGACCGCCGGAGTGGCCCGCCTGAAGGAGATTGCGCTGAATCAGTCGCAAAGCCCCTGGCGCCGCCTGGCCGCCACCAAGGCCATCAGCGACCTGCGCAATACGCTATCGGAGGGAGTGGAAGAACTGGGCGACACCGGTGATCTGAACAAGCTGATCATGGAAATGGGCACCAGTCTGGAGGCCATTAAAGCCGCCGAGACGAACGCCGACCTGAAGAACATTTACCAGCAGTTCTAAGCAAGCGCCGACTTCGCCTATCTTAGCGGCTTCGTATGCTCACGCCGGCCGTTGTCACATTACTGGTAGCCCTAGGGGCGGTCATCCTGTTCGTTACCGAGTGGCTGTCCGTAGACCTCATCGCCATGCTCATCGTGGTGGCGCTGGTGGTCGGCGGGGTCATCACCCCCCAGGAAGGTTTGGCCGGCTTCAGCAACGACGCTACCCTCACGGTGGCCTTCATGTTCGTGCTGTCGGCCGCCCTACTGAAGACCGGGGCATTGCAACAGGTGGCGGGCTCCATGTCGGCCCGGTTCCGGCGGAGGCCGAAGAAGGCGATGTTCCTGCTCATCCTGACGGTAGCCTTCGCGTCAGCCTTTATTAATAATACCCCGGTGGTGGCGGTATTCATTCCCGTGGTGACCCGGATCGCCGCCACGGCGAAGATTAAGGCGTCCAAGCTGCTTATTCCCCTTTCCTTTGCGAGCATTTTCGGGGGCATCTGTACGCTGATCGGTACCTCCACGAATATCCTCGTGAGCGGCGTGGCGATCACCCACGGGCTCGAGGGCTTCGATATGTTCACCATTACGCCCATCGGGCTGGTGCTGCTGGGCATCGGGGCGATTTACCTGACTTACCTCGGTCCCCGGCTGCTGCCCAATCGCTCGGGTGATGACAGCCTGGAAGAAAAATTCGCCCTCCACGATTACCTCGCGGAGATCGTCATCCTCGACCATCCCGATCTGGCCGGCAAACGCATTATGGATTCCCCGTTGGTACGGGAGCTCGAAATGGACATCATGGAGGTGCGCCGGGGCGAACAGAGCTTCCTGCTCCCGCCCGGCGACTTCAGCCTCGTGAAGGGCGACACCCTGAAGGTGCGCTGCGACCGGAAGAAAATCCTGAACCTGAAAGACTGGGTCCGACTGGTCGATAACACCGGCAGCGTGCAGGTAATGGGCACGGGGCTGGAGCGCGACAACAGCAGCCTGGTGGAAATGGTGGTGACCCCCAACTCCGAATTTGTCGGCAAAAACCTGCGGGAGGTGGACTTCCGTCGCAGCTTCCGGGCGGTACCACTGGCGATCCGGCAGCGGGAGGAAACCCTCCACGAACATTTGTACCGCCTGCCCCTCACCCCGGGCGACGTGATCCTCGCGGAGGTGAAGAGCCACTATCTCTCGGAGTTGCAGCACATCGAACAGCAGCAGGACAGCCCCTTCATCCTCCTGTCGAGCGATGCCATCACGGATTTCAACCGCGGCCGGTTCTACTTCGTAAGCGCGCTGATCCTGGCCGTTATCGCGCTGGCGACCACCGGGCTGCTACCGATTAGCATCGCCGCCCTGATGGGGGTCTGCGTCCTCGTCCTCGGTAAAGCGGTGAACATGAACGAGGCGTACGAGTCGATCGACTGGAAAATCGTCTTCCTGCTGGCCGGAGCCCTGAGCCTGGGCCGGGCCATGAGTAACAGCGGATTGGACGACGCGATTGCGTCCCTGCTTACCGGCAATATCTACCAGTGGGGCCCCTTTGCCCTGGTCGCGGCCCTGTACCTGGCCACCAACCTCCTGACCGAGGTGATGAGCAACAACGCCACCGCCGCGTTGCTGGCACCGGTGGCCATTGCGGCGGCCGAACAGGTGGGCATCGATCCGTTGCCCCTGCTGGTGACGGTGGCCGTGGGGGCTTCCGCCAGCTTCATGACCCCCGTCGGCTACCAGACGAACGCCATGGTGTACAGTGCCGGCCGCTATCGCTTCCTCGACTTTACCCGCATTGGCGCGCCGCTGAGCCTCATCTTCTGGGTGGTGACTACCCTGGCGGTTCCTTTTCTTTTCGGATTGGTTTAGGGCGGCGGGGCGCGGGAGAAATGAGGTCCAATGAACGGCGTGCAAGTCGGTTCTTATGGTCCATTCGGTCCCAGGATAGCGGTAGTGGCCGCGGAAAGCATGACCCGATTCCGGACGCTTAGGTCCGGGTGGGGCACCAAAGACCATCGCGCCTACCCGCCCTTCCGGGCGGGGCGCTTGTCGTAGGGGGAGGGGGTAAACTGCGCTGCGCTTCGTCTTCCCCGCTCCTCCCTACGACAAGAGCCAGCACGCTACGCGTACTGGCTCCATCGTCTTTGGTCGGGATGACTGGATTCGAACCAGCGGCCTCGTCGTCCCGAACGACGCGCGCTACCGGGCTGCGCTACATCCCGCGCTTGAGGGCGGCAAAGATAGGGGATGGCTTGCATTTCTACCCAAATCATTGCGGGGAATCCAGCGCGGAAAGCGCATTCCGAGCGATTTATTTCGGTCAGGGAACGGCCCCCGACATTCCCGATTGCAGGTGGGCTTGTAAGCGCGTGGTTAGTTGCCGCAGGTATTCGTATTCCAGTACCAAAGTTAAGTGGGTTTCCCGCTGGCGCGCGTCCCTGAACTGTGCCAGTTCGTCGGCGTGCGCTTCGGGCGGCGGGGCAACGTATGCGCTCTCGTTGATCGCCAATCGATAGCAATGGGTCAGCTCCGTGGTGAGCTCCTGGATCAGCGTATTGACATACCCCTGGTCGAGGCTGGGTGCGGTATACCGAAGCAGGGTCCCGATATGGGCGACCACGGAAAGGATCCGGTGAAGGTCGGTGACGATATCGGACATACGATCGCTCTGCCGGGCCCCGCCCCCGGGCTCGCGCAGCACCCGCTCGTAGGTCGCATCTAACTCACCCAGACTGACGAATGCCTCCCTCCGGGCAAGGCGGTATTCGAGGCCGTCCGACTTCCCCGCACGAAAGAGTGCGGATTCCTGCTGCAGGTATGCTCGTATGTTCAGCAACGCACTGCCGAGCAGGGCGGTGATCCCGCCGCGTTCCCAGGCGGGCCAAAGAAACCGACTGGCCAACCAGGCCAGCACGGCCCCGATGACCGTATCGACGATCCGGTAGGCGATAACGGTATAGGCACTCGGGTGGAGCATGGCATACACGAATACCAGGTTCAGGGTCACGAAGAGGGCGGCAATCCGGTAATCCTTATTCAGGTAGACGAACATAAACGGAAGCGCCACCGCGGCGATGATCCCGTAGACCAGGTAGCTATCGGTCAGAAATACCACGGAAGCGGCCAATGCAGCGCCGATAAGCGTACCGATGGTACGTTCCAGCGACCGATCCTTACTCTGAACGTAACTGGGACGTAGAATAACCACGACCGTGAGCATGATCCAGTAAGCGTTCTGTACCCCAAGAACCTGCCCCACCAGGTACCCCAGCGTTACGACAGCGGCCAGACGGAGCGAATGGCGAAACACGGCATCTTCGGTGGTAAAGCTATCCTGCAAGCCGCGCCAGTTGATTTTCGGGCGTAGCCGCTCGTAAGCGTCCGGTTCGAAAACCAGGGCATCCGCTTGCATTTCACGTTCTCCTAGGGCTTGTATATTTTCCAACTTATCGAGCTGCCTGTCGATGTTGGCGATCAGGATCCCGAGGTAGTGATGAAATTCATTCCGGTCGTCCGTGGGTTCCTCGTCCGCTTCCGGGACGAGCGAAAGCAAGCGCCGGCGAAGCTGCTCCGGCTGCGCGGTACGGAAGTTACTTGACTTATCGGCTACGCAGATGAGGGCATCTTTCACCTCGTCCAGGATGTCTGCCACGGATAGCACCGCCGCCGAACGTCGCCCCACCGCCCTGCGTAGGGGAACCGCCGCGGCCAGCTCGATCAGCTCGACCAACTCGATAAAGAGCACCCCCTCGTGGCTTTCCCCTCTGCGCGCTACGCTATCGGGATTCGTGGCGTAGAAATAATCCGCCAGTTCCTTTCGATTCTCACTGATCTGGTTGTGCACCCGGATAAGAGGCGGCCACTGCTCATCCGTGGTATCGGAACGGAGTTGCGCCCCTTTCAGAGCCAGATAATTAGCGGTCAGCCGAAGTAAATCATTCAATAGCCCGATCCGGTACTGCCGGTAGCGAAGGGGATGAAAGAGGAGGTTGAGCAGGATGAACCATACGCCGCCGGCCGCAATCGCCAAAGCCGTGCGTAAGATTTGCCAACCCGTTTGGGGGAAAGCATACGCCAGAACGAGCGCCAGCAATCCGCTGAAACTAACCAGGCTGGCCCGTTTTCCGAGTACGGATAGGTACGCGGATGCAAAAGCGAGTGCGGGCAGCACCAGCAAATTTAAATAGGGAATATCCAGCGTGAACTGAATCAGGACGACGTTGGTGACGGCCAGGAGCAAACCGACAACCTGATTGGCAACGTGCGCGGCTCTGTTTCCAGGGAGGTCACAGATCGACACCAGAAAGATTCCCAGTGCGGTGCTAACCGCAGTCGACAGCGGGAAGAAGTGGGAAACCACCACAATAGCCACCACGATGGCCAGGACCATCAGGATGCCCCGCCCGAAGGCGTGGTCCTTCAGCAGCGCGGTGGAGCGTTTTCCTAGTTGCTCGAACAGCGGAATCTTTGGCATGGTATCCGTAATCCTGGATGACAATTCTCCCCCAATCCGGAGTAGCTTGTCTGTACTAACGTGCAGGCCCTGAAAAGGTAGGCTGGCTACCTTTTATCCTATACTATTTCCTTTCGCTTGCCGGAGACGTGTAACCTTTTGCTCCGTTCCGTTACTATATTGGAAACAGAGACCATGACCGCTGCATCGCCCTCCGCCGAATTCATGGACTGGTACGCGCCATTCCACGACCGCTTTATGAAATACTGCGCCAGCCAGACCTTTGGCCTGGCCTCCGCCGAAGACATTGCACAGGATGCTGTCCTGAGTGCCCTGGAGCAATGGAATCGCCTGGAGGATAAAGACCGGCTGCTCGCTTATATGATCGGGATCGTAAACCACCGGGTAAGGAATCAACTCCGCTCGGCGCGCGTACAGCAACGTTACCTGCAGGAGCGGCGGCGGCACTTAAGCGACCGCCTGCCCGCCCAACCGGAGCTGGCGCTGGATTTACACTATCTGCTGCGGGCCATTGACCTACTTCCCGAGCAAAGCAAAGAGGCCCTCCTGCTCACGGCGGTAAGTGGCTGGTCGATTCGCGAAGTCGCGGATATCCAGCAATCCACGCCGGGGGCGGTGAAAACCCGCATCAGCCGGGCCCGCAAGGAGCTGCGGGAAAAATTTGCCGAGGACGGCAAGCCGCTCCGTATTAGCGAGCGGCTAACTATTTATGCGTCCCTGCTGCTATGAGCAAGAATACCGACCGCCTGCTTCGGCAATTACCGGAAACCTTGCCGCAATCAATTCCGCTCGGGCAGGTGAAGGATTGGATCAGTCGGGGGCGTCCTCGGCGTCGATTCCACGTCCTGGTTTGGCTGACCCGTGTCTGGCGCTGGAACGGTAACTAACCTCTCTATACTTCAAGCAATTTTTTGAACCGGCACGGGCCGGATAGGCCCGCCCCTGCCCCAACCCAACTGTTATGCACGATTTTCTTCGCTATGCGGCCCTCGATCACGGACTGGATCCCGCCGGCACCTACCGTAGTCTGCTGGCATCGATCAATCCGACCATCATTGAGGAACGCCAGCTCAACGTCGCCCAGCTGGATGTTTTCAGTCGCCTGATGATGGACCGGATCATCTTTCTGGGAACCGAGATCAACGATTACGTCGCCAATGTAATCCAGGCCCAACTTCTATTTCTAGCCAGTAGCGACCCCGGGCGCGACATTACGCTTTACATCAACTCGCCGGGCGGGTCGGTAACGGCCGGCCTGGGCATTTACGATACCATGCGGCACGTACCCTGCTCGGTGAATACCACCTGCACTTCTCTCGCGGCTAGTATGGCATCGGTGTTACTCTGCGCCGGAGCTCCCGGCAAGCGAACCGCCCTTCCTCACTCCCGGGTGATGATCCACCAGCCGAGTGGAGGGATGCAGGGGAAAGTGTCGGATATGGAGATCAACTACCGGCTGATGCTGGAGCTACAGGACGAACTATATACCATCATGAGCGAGCATACCCATCGGACGAAAGAGGAAATCCGGCGCGATGCGGATCGGGACCACTGGATGACCGCCGAATTTGCGCTAGAGTACGGGTTTATCGACGAGGTGATGACCGGCGCGAAGCACGGGTAGGGTACCGGGTTCAATAAGAAAGGCCGGTAGCTCTGGCGAGCTCCCGGCCTTTATCAGGATCGGAGTAACGATTGTTTACTCGAGCTGGAACTTGACGGGCAAGTTGAACTGAACGCGTACGGCGCGTCCACCCTGTTGACCGGGCACCCACTTGATGCCTTTCTCGTTCATAAGCTGTACGACGCGGAGGGCCTCCTCGCCGGTTTTGGCTCCCGGGTTCCGAACGACGGTGGCGTCGGTTACGGTACCGTCTTGCTCTACTACGAAAGAAACAACGGCCATACCTTCAACACCGTTCTCACGGGCGATAGCGGGGTACTTGATGTTGCCGTAGATGAATTCGAGCATCTTTTTATCGGCACACTGCTTCTGTTCGGCATAGCTACCCAGATCTTCACAGCCGGGGAACATGGGCATGTTCTCTACCACTTTGAAGATCTCCTCTACATCGGGCTTCGGGGGTGGTGGTGGCGGGGGCGGCGGCGGGGGCGGTGCTTTATCTTCCTTAACCTCCGGCGGTGGCTCGTTCATGACACTTTCCTCGTCGATGGAAGTATCCTCGAATTCCGGCGGATCTTCCTCGATCAGTTCCTCTTCCGGAACTTCCTCGATGACGGGGGGTGGCGGTGGGGGCGGAGGGGGGGGGGGTTCGGCCGTCCGGGGCGGTTCCATCTCGATCTCCTCTTCCAGCTCAAGCGCGCCTTCCGGAATGATGATCTCGGCTTCGTACTGCGTCCAGGCGAAGGCCAGGAGCGACAGGCCGACGGCGAGGGCCAAACCGAAGTTGAAGAAGGTGGAACTCAGCCCGAAGACATCTACCCGCTCGTACTTCGCCCGGTTCTCGATGTAAGAACCGTCCTTGTCGGCGTCTTCGGTGTACTCACCGGCAATTCCCTTCTCGGTCCGCGACTGATAGACATTCCGCATCAGATAGATCAGGCCGATCAATGCGAGCAGAATGGCTCCGAAGGTTATCGCCAGGGTAGCACCTGTTATAGATAAATCTCCCATGGCTTAAGTTTATAAATAATTAGAGCTACTACCCCGCCGGAGCGAGGTACTTATATACAATTCGTTGCAAGAGCACGTAGAGTGCTCCTCCCAGCAGTGCGCCGATCAGGTTGGCTACCATATCGACGGGATCGTATTCTCTGCCGGTCCCGGCGATGCCCTGTAACACTTCCATTAGTGCTCCGAACAGGGCGGCGGCCAAGGCGGCCGTTGCCGCCCGCTTCCCGGTGGAAGCACTGCCGATTGAGAAAGACAATAATACTGCAAAAAAGGCGTAAGCACCAAAATGTGCAATCTTATCCGGGGAAAATAGCTCCGACCAGTCAAAAATTCCCGGTATCCGCTGCCCTGGAACCAGACTGACGTAGCCTAGTAACAGCGCATAGAACACGGTAATCAGCCGGATTCCCGTTTGTCTTCGGGGAGTAGATGCGGGTGAAGTGGGCTTTGGTGGGTGATCCGCCAACTTTTAAGAAATTAATGCAGCGTAGGCGGCGGCATCCAGCAATCCCGCCCGGTCATCCGGGTCGGATAATTCGACCTTTACGATCCAGCCTTTGCCGTAGGGGTCTTCGTTGACCATGGTGGGGTTATCGCCGTCGCTCTCGTCCAGTTCGCTATTAAAGGCGATCACTTTGCCCGCCAGGGGCATGAATAGGTCACTGGTTGTCTTTACCGCTTCCACGGTGCCGAACACCTCGTTGCGGTCCAGGGTCTCCCCTACCGTATCCACTTCTACGTAAACGAGCTCGTCCAACTGCTCCTGCGCAAAGTCGGTAATGCCCACCGTCGCGGTATTGCCGTCGATAAGCACCCACTCGTGCTCCTCGGTGTAGAAAAGATTATCAGGTACGTTCATTGGTTTACGGGTTGGCTTATTTAGCGGTTTGAAGGACGTGTTTTCTTACCCAGTCGCTGGTGACCGACTTCGGGCGCTCGAGCGGCATTCCCAGGGCACGACTCCAGATACCGGCGGCAAGTACGCCGAGGGCACGGCTCACGCCGAAGAGTACGGTGTAGTAGCTGAATTCACCGAAACCGTAGTGTACGAGCAGGGCACCGGAGTGGGCGTCAACGTTCGGCCAGGGGTTCTTGACTTTACCGAGAGACTGCAGGATGGGCGGCACGACGTCGAAAATTTTCCACACCGTCGAGATCAGGTCGCTGTCCTGAATGTACTGCTCGGCAAACCGGCGCTGGGCCACGAAGCGGGGGTCCGGTTCACGCAGTACGGCATGCCCGTAACCGGGGATCACCTTGCCCTCGTCCAGTGTCTGCTGAACGTATTCCTGAATTTGCTCCTTGGTGGGCGTCTTGGTTCCGAGATTGTCGATCATCTCGAAGATCCACTTGATCACTTCCTGGTTCGCCAATCCGTGCAGCGGTCCGGCCAGGGCGTTCATCCCGGCGGAGAACGCCAGATAAGGATCGCTGAGCGTAGACCCGACCAGGTTTACCGTATGGGCCGAGGCGTTTCCCCCTTCGTGGTCGGCGTGAATGGTGAGGTACAAGCGCATCAGGCTACGGAAATCTTCGTCGTCGCTACCGAGCATGTGCGCGAAATTCGCGCTGTAGTCCAGGCTGGTATCGGGCTCAATGTGCTCTCCGTTTTTGAAGGCCCGCCGGTAGACGTAGGCCGCTACCCGCGGCAGCCGGGCAATGAGGTTCATGCTGTCTTCGTAAACGGCATCCCAGTATTCATTCTTCGGCAACCCCTCCGCGTACCGGCGGGAGAATATGCTGTCCGACTGCATCGCCATCACGCCAATGGTGAACTGAGTCATCGGGTGCGTATCGGCGGGCAGGCTGTCCAGCGTAGTGAACACCTGTGCAGGGACGTCGGCCCGCCGGTGCCATTCCTGGGTTAGCGCGTCCACTTCCTCGGCGGTGGGAATCTCCCCCGTCAGCATCAGCCAAAATAGGCCTTCCGGCTTCGGCTCACCCTGCGGACCGCTGGGTAAGGACTCCTTGATCTCCGGAATGGAATATCCCCGGAAACGGATCCCCTTCTGGGCATCGAGCTGGCTGGTTTCCCAGAGCATCATCTTAATTCCGCGCGCGCCTCCGAGTACTTGGCTAAGGGTTACCTCGTCGGCTTTCAAGTCACCGTTCGTTTTCGCTATGCTGCGAAGTTCCTGGTATAGCGGTAGGGCTTTATCGGCAAATTTCTTTTTGAGGGCTTCCATCGAATGGGTGGGGAATTAATGTTTAGTGGTCTGTACCGGATGCATTGCTAACGTAACCGCCCGGCATGGGTTGAATGGCAATCGCCGGACCGAAGGGCAATAAACGAAAATTCGCGGGCAACGCGATCAGTTTTCGGACCCTACCCCTTCCTCCGGGGCTGGCACCTCCATCTTTTCCCGCTCGCGCTTCGTCATTCGGTCGCTTCCCTCCTCTTCGGGCTCGGGGTTCGCGTAGAGGCTGGAAACTACCTTTCCGGGATGCGCGATCAGGATGATGTCGCGAGCCGCCTGGTACAGCAACAGAATGATGGTGATCATCATCCCCCCGATCAAGGCCGTATATACCAGTAAGGTGTAGTACACCACGTTATAGAATCCTTGAAAGGTTTCTTCGGCATTGCTGATCGGCACGTTAAGCATCATGAGCAGCACGAGGGCGGCTACGAATACGATCGCGGCGAATCGTGCGATCCACCAGATGCGGTTGTAGTGGTAAGCCTTGAGCTTGCGATCCGTCTGCTGGGTGAACGACAGTAAGGTCAGCATGAGTGCCAGGATCGTCGAGGTCGCCGTCATCGACCCGCTAGCCGTAAAGCGAAGGGTCGGACGGATCTCCTGTAAATTATCTATGGCCTCGGGGTCGGTGATTCCACCGAGTAAGTACGTGCCGAAAAAAATGACTAAAGTGGATAAAACACCACCGATTAAGGCCGATTTTATCGGGGTGAAGGACGAAGCCGGCATAGTGATTACTGAAGGTTAATGGTTCAGTTGTCACCACTACCCCCGCCTCACCACCGATGTTCACTGTTAGAATCCGTAATCGTGGGGGTCGGCACCGAAGCGTTTCCCCCGCTCCAGCGCATCGATTTGTTGCATGTCCTCCTCCGAAAGTTCGAAGTCAAACAAGTTGCCGTTCTCGCGGATCCGCCCCCGGTTCGTACTCTTGGGGATTACGATGACGTCGTTCTGGAGGCACCAGCGGAGCACGACCTGGGCCGCCGTTTTGTCGTAGCGTTCGCCGATTTCTCCAAAGACCGGTTCCTTCAGGAAGTTGCCCTGCATTAGCGGACTCCAGGCCGTAACCGCAATGTCGTGGGCGTCACTGGCCGTAATGGCATCCTGCTGCGCCAGGTAGGGATGGTACTCGATCTGGTTCACTGCGGGTACGATACTTCCGGCCCGAAGAATCTTCTCGATGTTGTCTTCCATGAAGTTACTCAAGCCGATGCTGCGGACCTTCCCCGCCTCCACGGCACGCTCCAGCTCGTTCCAGGCTTGCTCACTGCCGGCTACCGGCCAGTGGAGAAGCACCAGGTCCACGTAGTCGGCCTGTAGCCGACCCAGGCTTTCGTCGAGCGCTTCGGTATTTCGGCCCGCCTCGATGTCGTCGTTCCAGATTTTCGTGGTGAGCCAAACTTTGTCCCGATCTACCGAAGCCGATTGGAGTGCTTTTCCTACCGCCTCCTCGTTTTCGTAAATGCGGGCGGTATCGATGTGGCGGTAGCCGGCTTCCAGCGCCCAGTGGATGGCGTCGATTGTTTCTTTTCCGTTTTCACTCTGCCATACGCCAAGTCCGAGCGTTGGCATATCGAGTCCGTTATTCAGCTTTCTAGTTGTCATGCCCCTCTAACGGTTTGCTCCGGGACAGGTTCCGCCCGCTGCTAGGAATCCATCGTCGACAGGTAGCGGCCGAATCGCTCCATCACCAAACTATGGGCCCGTGCCTGGGTCACTACATAGATGTACCAGGGCAGCGCAGGAACGAATTCGTGAATGGCGGAAATGATGTATCTGTCGTCGAGTACGCTGCGGAACTCCAGCCAACCCTTGTCGATTCGTTTCGCCAGGAGCCCGCCGACGATGTAGAACAACTGACGGTGGTCATCGCTGCGGCTCGGGATGAAGGTCAGTTTGAGCAAGGGCAAGCCCAAAAACTGGAACGTGGAATCGTCACCGCGCGTCCGAACTCCGATGAGCGCACGGAAAAAGATCGGCAACCACCGCTGGTAGAGACGGGCCACGTACGTTGCCGTATGGCCGTGGGGATTAGGTAACCGCTGTACGCTGCGCACCGTATTCTTCTCCTCGTCCGGTGCGGGGACGCGCCCCGGCAGGGCCGGCAGGCTTCCTTCACCGGCGATGGCTAATTCAGCGGCTTCCCGGAAGTTTTTTCGGTTGGGAAAGGCTTGCAGTATTTCGTTGTCCGCGGCCACCATCCGGTGCTGCAGGCTTTCTACCAGCGGCTTTACCAGATCCCGGGGAGAGTCGGTGAATACGCTAACCCAGTAGATCGACAAGCCCGGGCTAAAATACTTTACCGGTCGAATGATCTTACGCTTGCCCCGCAGTTCCGCCACGGTAGCCAGCATTTGCATGTAGGTGGTCTTTTCCGATCCGCCGATATCGATCGTCCGATCGTAGAGGTCGGTTCGGCCCAGGCAGTAATCCACGATGCGCAGCGTGTCGTCCAGGGCGATGGGGTGGGTCGCCGACTGGCACCAGGCGGGGCAGATCAGGACCGGCAGCCGGGAAACCAGTTTGTCGATCATCCGGAAGGAAGAGCCGCCCGCCCCCACGATGATGCCGGCCCGGAGGCTGGTAACCGGGACGCCGGTGGAACCCAGGGTCACTTCCACCTCCCGCCGGCTGGCCAGGTGACGGCTGTAATTTTCGGGGGGCTCGTCGTCGGGCAGCAAGCCGCCTACGAAGACGATCTGTTCTATCCCCTGATTGCGCGCGGCGATGGCAAAATTATCCGCGAGCAATAGGTCGGTATCCTCGAAGCTGCCCTGAGACAGGCGGGCCGACGGAGACATGGAGTGCACCAGGTAAAGCGCGAAGTCGGCACCCCGCACCCCCGCCTCCGTCGAGGTGATGGAGTATAGTTCGACCTGCCGCCACTCGGCTTTGTCGTAAGTAGGGTCTGGCCGCATGGCGCTGCGGCTGAGTGCGATGATGTGGTAGTCGCGGTGGTAGCGCTCGATGAACCAGCGGCCGAGAAATCCGGTAGCACCGGCAATAACGAGGATAGGCCTTTTCATATCCTACCAACCGCCTTTGGGCCAATTGGTTAGCCGTTCACCTGCGCTCCGGCGCAATCGGGAGCTTTATCTGCTCAGAACCGCAGATCCTCCACGTGGTAGCCCGGAAATTCGGCCCGGTCGAAGGTAAAATTGTTATCCGCTAGTTGGGTGTTGCCCCGGGTAGCGTCCAGAAGGAAGGTGTAGCTGCTGCCGTCGCGGCTGAAGGCCTTGACGGAAACGATTTCCCGGCGCTGGCCGTCGACGAGGAGCCGAAGCTTGGTAAAATCGCTTTCGTTGCGATCGAGCGGTTTCAGCTCGATCACCTGGAGGGTGCGCCCGTCCTGCGTTTCCTCGCCCTGCATGGCCAGCACATAATCGTCGCCCTCGTAAAAATTAAACAGGTTCTGAGGGGTGAGCACGCCGGTGGTCTCCCCGGGCTCCGGCAAGTCGTTGATCTGCACCTCCTTACTGCCGTGCAGAATGATGTAAGCGGCATCGTCGTTGATGATTCCCTCCTGGTTGCCGAGTTTGAACCGGACCAGGTCGCCCCGGCGGGTCACGCTTCCCCGTTGCACTTCCACCGGCTGGCCCGGAAAGGCGAGCTCGAGCCTGAAATCCGCGGCCATGGTCGTATAGCCGTCGTATTTCTTGCGGATGTTCTCCAGGATTTGCTTCGCTTCGGGATCACTATCGGCAGCCTGGGTGTACTGCTTATTATCCTGGGCGGAGAGCATGCCCGTCAGCAAAAGAAGGATGGGAAGGAAAAAGAAGGTTTTCATGTAGCATACTTGACTACTCCCTTAACGCCGGAAAGCGACTTTCGGACGTTCGACGGATATTAAGGAGTCGTTAAAGGGCGGCGAGCGCAGGTGCGGCGAAGGCCAAAAGGTGAGGCTGGCCAACAAACCCGGGGCCAAGCAAAGAGGTTATGACACCAAACGCTTTGCTGAAATATGAGAATCTCTGTTTGTTTTCTTACCTTGTGGGCCCAAACAGTCTTCCAGGCTCGCATTAGTAACACCCTAACCCACCAACCGGCATGAAAGCCAATAGTAACGCCGAGCAGGCGCTTGTGTCCGACGACCAGTTCCGAGCGCTTCGTTTCAATTTATTGCAATCCTGTAGCTGGATAAACGACAACCTGCGGAAGTTCCTACAGCCGCACAATATTACGCCCAAGCAGTATAATATTCTCCGCATTCTCAATGAACGCTACCCGGAATCCCTTTCGATCCAGGAAGTACGGGAGATGCTGGCGGATAAAATGTCCGATGCCAGCCGTCTCGTCGACCGGCTGGAGAAGAAAGAGCTGATTGACAAGTTCCCCTCCGATCAGGACCGTCGCAGTAACCGCGCCCGGATTACTAACGGCGGTCGACAGTTGCTCGAAGTGATCAACCGCGACCGCGAGCAGCTTGATTCCGTCATTAGTGAACGTTTATCCGAAGGTGACGTAGAGCATCTCAACGACCTGTTGGAGCGCCTGAAAGACGCGTAAAAGCGGCCATGAAAGCCGGAACAGTTCGGGCAGATACGGTCCAGCGCGGCCGTCGGGTAGATTTCCTCGGTTATTGTACACCAGGGGCCATAAGATATCGCCGGCGAGCGGATGCCTTCCGGGTAGCTTACTTTCCGAAGGGCTAACTTTGCACGATGAATCTATCCGCGCGGATGGCTTGGCGCTACCTGTTCGCGCCTAAATCGACCAATGCCATCAACATCATCACCTTCGTAGCTGCCTTCGGGGTGGCCATCGGAACGGCGTCGCTAATTATCGCGCTGAGTGTCTTCAACGGCTTTGAAGACATTTTCGTGGGGATGTTCAACAACCTCAACCCGGACGTGCGCATCACGGCGGCAAAGGGAAAGACGTTCGAGGCGACCGATAGCCTCCTTACCGAGATCCGGTCGGTGGAGGGCGTAAGCGTAATCTCCCACACCCTGGAAGAAACCGCCCGTTTCCAATACCTCGGCCACCAGGCATTCGGCCCGCTCAAGGGAGTAGACCGCGAATACGCCCGCATCAACGGGATCGACACCATGATAAAGGACGGCCAGTACGATTTGCTGGTACCCCAGGTGGAAACGATGGGATCGATAGTGGGGCAGAATCTGGCCCGAGAGCTATTGATCGACCCGGAAAACCGCGTCAACCCGCTGTCCATTTACGTGCCCCGCCCACGAACCCGCGGCGGTAGCTCGATCCTGGCCAGCGGTCGGCTACCCTACCGGGTTCGGGAGGTGCTGCCGATGGGAATCGTGCGCAGCCAGGAGGCCTTCGAAAATCAGGCGGTACTGGTAGATTTATCCGTGGCCCGGGAGCTGCTGGGCGTGGACGCGCCTACGGTATCTTCCCTGGAAATAAAACTGGGCCCGGGTTTCGACAATCCGAGAACGTTCCGCGCCCTGGAGCGGCTGCTTGGAGACGATTACCTAGTTCGCAATCGCTTCGAGCAGGAAAATAGCATCCTGAAGTTGATGCGAGTCGAAAAATACGTAGCCTACGCTATTGTCACCCTGATGGTCATCCTGATCAGTTTTAACCTGGTCGGTGCCCTGTGGATGATCGTCCTGGAGAAACGGCAGGATATCGTTATTCTGCAAAGCCTGGGAATGGTCGGTTCGGAGATCCGCAACGTATTCCTGCGCGTCGGACTACTCATCAGCGCCATCGGACTGGGAACCGGATTCGCCCTGGCTACCCTGATCTACCTTATCCAGACGCACTATGGAATCGTCGGCCTGCCGGGCACCCTTGCGGAAGCCTACCCCATGTCATTGCGTGCGGTAGACTTCCTGGTGGTGACCCTGACGGTATTGGTGATCGGGCTGCTGGCCTCGATATTGCCCGCCAGGCGGGCGGAGCGGGTGTCCACCCATTCGGTAACCGCGGAATAACGGCCCTATGCGGCCATTTTCCGTTGCTCTCCGCGGTGGAATTCCCGGAAAGAGATCATCCGCTGGGATTCCTCGTCCCACAGCTTATTGAACATAAGCGGAAGGCTCTGCAGGAAGGTGATCTTGGTCACGTGGCGCTGCAGCACGGGGTTCTCCTTGGCACAGCGGCGGAGGTTATAATTCGGGATCCGGCTGCTGAGGTGATGGATGTGGTGGTAACCGATATTACCGGTAAGGAAGTGCATGATACGGGGAAGCTTGTAGAAGGTCGCTCCCTTGATCGCCGCGGTGAGGTAATCCCAGTTTTTCGACCACTGCATGTACGTCTGATCGTGCTGGTGCTGCACGTAGAAGAACCAGAACGCGATGATGCCGAAGAAGAAAATAATGCTCCCTTGAATGATGAGGAACGCCTTCCAGCCTACCAGGAAACCCAGTCCTACATAGGCTGCCAGGATCAGTAAGTTGTTGATATGTTGCTTGCGGTGGATGGGAGACCAGCCGGGAAACTTGATGCGCGGCATGCGCATAACCACCCCGAGGTAAACCATTGGCAGCACGACGAAAAGCACCACCGGATTACGGAACAGTCGGTACTTGAACCGGCCCCACCGGTTGAGCTCCCGGTACTCACCTACCGTCAGAAAGTCGATATCCCCGATATCACGATGCTCCAGCTGACCGGTATGCCCGTGATGGAAGCTATGCACCCGAGCCCAGTAGGTATACGGGATCGAGCTGAAGAAGGAACAAACAAATCCGATCGCGTCGTTTACCTTCCGTTTCCGAAAGAAGGAGTAATGGCCGCAGTCGTGTTGGATGATAAAGATGCGGACCAGAAAGAAGGCATTTACCATGCCGAGGAGCAGGGTCAACCAAATGGAATAACCTACACTGAAGTACATAGCTATCCACAACGCGAGAAAAGGACCGAAACTGCTGAAGAGTTGGCCGATCGCTCGCCAGGTATTAGCCTGCTGGTACTGAGAAATGATGGTTTTCCAGTTCTTGAGCGACGCGTGGATATCTTCTACGGTGTTCTGAATTTGTACTTGCACTTGGTAAATTTTAATGATGTACCCTCGGGGCTTAAGGAATTACGATTCGGGAATCTCCGCACATTCGGCTTCCGCGAAGGGCACCGAAGGGTAGATAACCCGGGTATAGGTCCAAAAAGCGCCGAAATATACACGTTTGCCCCTACTTATAGTCGAGATTACAATATCCATAACGGTCACGGGGGATAAGTGTTAAACGCGGGACGTTATAGTTTAGTCAAAACCCCCGATGATTTTGAACCCGAGCGCGGTCCTAACTTACCGCTCGTTGCTTTCACCGGCGGGTTGAAGTCCGTATAACTGGACCATTTTGTCAAAGATCGCCGTGTTCTCGTAGATCCCGCTGAAGCGCTCTGCTCCCGGGCCGAAAGCGAAGACCGGTATCAGGTCTGCCGTGTGGTAATCCGAGGTGAAAGCGCCGTCGATCTGTCCCATGGAAGAACCGTTGTTGATGGCATAGCCTCCCGTTTCGTGGTCGGCGGTGACGATAACCAGGGTTTCGCCGTCCTGCTGGGCGAAGTTTAGCATGGCACCGATGGCCTGATCGAACTCGATCATTTCGGAGATGATGTAGTCG
Organism: Neolewinella xylanilytica; assembly: GCF_002934605.1. Classification (GTDB taxonomy): domain Bacteria; phylum Bacteroidota; class Bacteroidia; order Chitinophagales; family Saprospiraceae; genus Neolewinella; species Neolewinella xylanilytica. Next base: position 652,103 of record NZ_PTJC01000005.1, on the reverse strand, counting down.
CTATCGTTGGAATGGCCGCCCCAGTCGATCTGTGAGCCTTCGACCATCAGGAAAAAGCCCTGGTTTTCCGTATCCCGTTCATCGAGGTAATCCACTGCCAGCTCGCTGGCGTCTACCAAATAACGGCGGCCCTGGCTGTACGGGAGGGGCTCTCCGTCGGCGGTGTAGTACCCGATATTTTTGGCACGGTCGACGATGAGGTCTTTGATGTCCGTATCGACAAACGACTGGAGATCGTTCCCACGCTCACGGAGTTCATCGCTTAAATTTCGCTCGTCGGTTTCCCTGCGCTCGAAGAATTTCGCTCCGCCGCCGATGAACAGGTCGATGTCCGTGTTGAGGAGGTCGGCGGCGATCTCCTCGTAATTTTGCCGGTAGCGGGCGTGGGCGTAGAAAGCCGCCGGAGTAGCGTGCACGATGGATGAGGTAGCTACGAGGCCGGTAGGCATGCCGGCGGCTTCGGCCATCTCGAGAATGGTGGGAGCGGCAAGGGTATCGGCGTCTACCCCTATGGCACCATTATAGCTCTTTACTCCCGACGCAAAGGCTGTAGCACCCGCCGCGGAATCGGTGATGAGGTTGTCGGCGCTGTAGCTTTTGTGCAGGCCGATGACGCTGAAACGCTCCAGATTGAGGCGGTTGTTGTTGCTGTAAAGGCCGGCCGAGATTTGCGTGATACCCATTCCGTCTCCGATCATGAGGATAATATTCTTCGGTCCTCGCTCGGACCGGACGTATTCGGCCAGCGGCTCCGCCTCGATCGGACGGGGGGCCGGCGTCGCAAGTGCGGACGGAGCTGCCGTTGGTGTAGGCGGCGGTACGGTGGGCGCTTGGACGGTGGACTGTGGGGCGGGTCCGCAGGCGGTAACCACCAGTAGAATCAGGAAGGGGAGAAGAAAATATCGATCCATCATGCTACAAAGATATACCACCCCATCGAGTGCGGCCGAGACTAGGTTATGGTAGGCCCGGGAAAGAACCGGAAGCCGATAGCCGGTACCGTTGTCCGGGTAATGCGGAAATGATACCCTGCATTTCCAGGCTTAGCAAGCGACTCGCCAATTTGGCGGGTGGCCACTGCAACTTGGTACTCAGCTCGTCAATCCGGCTTCCGCTTGCTTCTTCCTGCAGTAGATCGACTACCTGGCGTTCTTCCGGAAGGAGCGACAGAAAGAGCTGCAACTGCTTCCGCCCTTCGGCCGCCGGCTTCCAGGCCAACAGGCGGACGATGTCTTCCGGACCGTCAATCAGGAATGCCTTCCCCTGTTTGATCAGGGCATTGCAACCGGCCGTGCTACGGTCTCCTCCGCGACCCGGGCACGCACCTACCTTTCGCCCCAGCTCGTGCGCCATGTTTGCCGTGATGATGGACCCGCCACTTACATCCGATTCTACGACAAGCGTCATCTCCCCCATCATGGCTACAATCCGGTTGCGGGCAGGAAAATGCTCCCGCTCCGGCTTTACCCAGGGGGGGTATTCGGTTAGTACTCCCCCACCCTGCCGGCAGATGTCCTCGGCCAGCTTACGGTTGGCGTAGGGATACACGTACTGTAGCCCGCTTCCCAGAACCGCCAACGTCGGGAGGCCCCGTGCCAGCGCCCTGCGGTGAGCTGCCGTATCGATTCCGTATGCCAGTCCGCTGACGATAAGGGGATCGTATTCAGCCAGCGGATCCAACAGCCGCTCTATCTGCTGACCGGCTGTCCGGCTTACGCGCCGCGTTCCTACTACGGCCAGGGTGCGGCGGCGGCTCAGGTCGGTGTTACCCCGGTGGTAAAGGATAGCCGGGGCCCGCTCGAAATTCCGTAGTGTCGCCGGATACCGCTCACTCCCCGCCCGAAGAATGTGTACCCCATGCCTTACAGAAAATTCGAGTATCGCCTCGGCTTCCCGCTTTGGAGCAGCGGCACCGATGCGCGACGCCAGCTCCCGGGAAACGCCGGGAACTACCGACAATTCCCGGGCCACCGCCGTCAACGCTCCTTCCGCGCTACCAAAATGCCGCAGCAACTGACGGTACACAACGGGACCTATACCGGACACGCGACTCAGCGCTACGGCGGCAAACTCCTCCGTATACATATATAAAAAACTAAAGGATCAAAGAGGTGCCGCGAAGGAGTAGAAAAGCATGGGAACCGAGTAAGGGTAAAGATGGCGCGACAGACCGAAGATACGAATTAAAACAAAATGTTGTCTATTTATCCATAGGTTTTTCTCCCGTAAGTAGTAAATTTGCGCCTCACTTCGGGAGGATTGGCGGAGTGGTTGAACGTGCCTGATTCGAAATCAGGTGTACCTTCACGGGTACCGGGGGTTCGAATCCCTCATCCTCCGCATAAGCCTGTGGCCCGATCACCGCAGGTGATCGAAACAATAAGCCCCACGTCCGTACAAAGCTCCGCTTTGGTAAGGAGGTGGGGCTTACTGTTACAGCCCGAAGGGCGGGCTACAGGCTTTTGCAGTCCCAGGAGGGGGTACGTAGCAATCCTCGTTTTCTCTTACTTACTTCAAGCAATACATATCCCTAATAAAAAGGGCCGACACCCAAAGGTGCCGACCCCGGTTTCACGTGGTTTCGGCCATTATTGCTTCACGAAGCGCTCGATCATCTTGCACTTGCCCTGCAATTGTAGATAGTAGATACCAGGTGACAGGTCCGCGACGGACAGGTCGGTCCGGAAGATTCGATCTGCTTTCTCGTAGCGAAAGTCGCGAACCCGGCGTCCTAGTCCGTCCAAAAGGGTAACGCCAACATCTCCCGTATAATCGTCGGTGAGCTCGAGGGAAATACGTTCCGTGACGGGGTTAGGGTAAACGGTAAGGCCAGCCTCGGTAACCTGCGCCGTTTCGTAAGCCAGAACGAGTTCCTTGGCGTCCCCCTTTACCAGATTAGCTTGGTACGGCGCGCAATTCTGGGCGGGTTCCCCGGTGCCCGAGGGAAGAACATCAGACGGAGAGAGGATGAGTTTGTCCAATTTCGTACCCGGCTCGCGGGATGCTACCGTAATGGTGTGTTCGCCCGGCGCGAGCAGGAAGGTAACCGGCCGGGAGTCATCGTTTAAACGACGCCATTCGAAGCCCGCGGTCAACAATGCTGCCCCGCTTTCTTCCCGCCACATTTTGATCCATTCGCCACCGTCCATTCTGACCCAGAAGGAATTCCGGCCGACATCGGGGGCATCGAGCCGGAAAAAGAGGTGATAGGAATGCTCCTCGGCGGTTACGAAGCTATAGTTGAGGTACTGGTCTGGGTGCTGCATTGATGGCTGCCCTTCACAACGACAGCCGGTATAACTGACGAACTGGTTACCGCTCGCTGCAGGATCTTCGCTTAATCGCCATTCGGTATCGCGGATCGTACACTCCGCTTCAAACGAGAAGAACGCGGCGCTCGGTGGGTTGTCGGGCGAAGCAACCTGTACGGTGATGGTTGCGGTGCCGGTCTTGCCCGTGTCGTCGGTTACCGTCAATTCGACATCGTAGATGCCGGCGCTCAGGCTTATCGTCGGCGTGGCACCACTGGCGCTCCCGCCGGACCAGGTCCAATCGTATTGCACGATTTGTCCGTCGATATCGTAGCTCGTACTGCCGTCCAGTTGAACCGTTAGGGGAGCTACCCCCTGGGTGACCGAGGCGGAAGCAATGGCCGCGGGCGGCTGGTTGTTGAGTTGCGAACAGTTGGCGGCCAACTCGCCGAAGCCGGTGGGTGGACTGGATTGCTGGGAGAGGAATACCTTATCCAGCAGGGCACTACCCTCGCGGAAGGCAATATCAATCGTATTGCTACCGGCGGCGAGTTCCAGCGTATCGGGAAGAATATCCCAGGTGAACTTGTCGGTGCAGTCGATATTGTTCCACCGAATCCAGCTTCCCTCGTTGGCCCGCACCCAGAAGGAGTCAGATTCGCGGTCGGGAGTAAAGGCCCGTAGCTGCAAAAAGAAGCCACCGGCAGCTACCCGCTCCAGGGTGAAACGGAGGCGGTTTTCGGGCAGATCGGCCGGCGGAATGGTAGTGGAACGTCGGCCAGGAGCGGAGACGTACGCCTGATTGGAGGCTTTATCGTCGGGAATGATTTCCCAGTTGCTACCTACCGTAGCGCATTCCGCTTCCAGCCAAAAACTGGTCATCGTGTTGGCTTCCGATGAGTCGCAGGCATCGCCCACGCCGTCACCGTCACTGTCCGATTGGTCCGGATTGTAGGTTGTGGGACAATTGTCCTGATCGCTACCTATACCGTCGGCGTCCACATCATCGTCCGGGACACTGAATTGATCGGCGCCGATGCTGGGAGGATCGCTCCTGTCCTCTCCATCGATATCCGTATTGACTTCGGCAACGGTTAGACCGGCGCGCGCCAGGGCCGGATTATTCGCATGCAAATCCGTAGGGGATACGAACTGTGGATCCTCACTTAGGGAATAAAGACCCTGCCCCACCGCGCTGTACCATGCTTCCAGATTCGGCACGTTCTTCTTTTCCCACTGGACCAGATAAGGGCCGGTGGAAAACAGGTTATTGTATTGCATGTCCACGGAGGTGGCGTAAAGCACGCTTACTGCGCTACCCGCACCCGCTCTTAAAATGTTATTCCGCACCGTCAGGTTCCCGATGCTCACCGTAGTAAAGGGTGTACCGGTGTTAGTCTGAAACAAGCTGTTGTAGTAAAAATTCAGGTTTTCAGAATTGACCAGGTACACCGCATGGAGACCGTCGTCTGGCAGGGAGACAATGTTGTTAGCCACGAGGACCGGGGTTGATAGCGTGCCGTCACAGTCGTTAGCGTACAGCCCGTAACGGCTATACCCACGCTGTTTGCCGATAATCCGGTTACCGGTCAACACGCCGCCATTCAGATACTGAAGAAAGACCCCGAAATAGGAGAAATCCTGCAATACATTGTCGGTAACCTCCGTGCCGGTGGCCTTGGCACGCGCGGTTCCCGTGAAGTAGATGCCCGTACTGCCGCCGGTAATTACATTGTTGCGGATACGGATATCGCTGGCCGTATCTAAATCCATGTACACGGCAACTTGGTCGGTAGTCAACAGGGTCGTTGTAGGGGCTATCACCTTGGTACCGCTTATGACCAGATCACTAACATCACCGAATACGGTCAATGCCCTGGCGTAGGCGCCCCCGGTCGCCAGCACGGTAAGCGCTTCTATGCGTACGTGTTCCGCCCCGTTAAGCTGAAGGACATAATTATTCAAAAGGCTGCGCCCCGAATATCTGATCGTTACATCATCGGCGTGACCGCTTTCCGCTCGGAAGGTGATTGTATTGACCGGGGAAGCACCGTTGATCGCGGTAAGTTTCACCTGCTCGAAATAATTTCCGGATCGGAGATGAAAGGTCACCGGCCCGGATACGCCCTCGGCCTTGAGGTCGGCAACCGCAGCGTTGATGGAACTATAGTCCGGACTGCTGCCACCAATGGTGTACGAGCCCTGTAGCTGAGCGTGCAATGTTCCAAAGCCTATTATGCTGAATAGGGCCAGGATCAAATGTAGCGAGCAGGAAAAGATCTTTTTTGGGTAAAGGTTAGCCATAAGCAATAGCGATGTAAGTAGTTAGGTAAAGGTGTTGAGAAATACGGGCAGTCCCTTAAAAGCCAAATAATCTTCCTTTTAAGAGGCTGAGTGATTGCCATACATTATCCAAGTATGCGTTACAACGCTCCTACCTGGACCAACTAGTACCCTCACACGTTAAATTCGGTGACCGGGATAAGAAATGGACGTCCCCTTCCGGAATAGCGTAGGCGCATAATCTGACGGACCTACCGCGCGGTGGATGAGGACCTTAACTGCCCGATCCAACGTTTTTCGCTGAATTTTCGCTCCGGTAGGTTCCGCTATGCCGCTCGGCTAGCTCGATCGGGTGTTGGCTGCGGGGGTGTGATGCTTTCATCCAATCGGAAATGCGCATCCATACGACCCGGTAGCCGGTTAGGGGAGGCGAACCCCATCCATTCGCGGGTAGGGGTTGGACAAGTTACAGGCAGTCTTGGCGCATTAGTGCGACTCTTCGGGATATAGTTAGCACAGTTCGCCGTGGTCTGCCCGTAAAGCACGTAGGTGGCGAACAAAAAATGGCCCGTTCCAGCGGGTGGAACGGGCCATCGGTTCGATCTTATTACCTGCGCTCCCCGATAGCAATCGGGGCGAAAGCTAGTTAGCCATTTCACTAAGGAACTTGATCCGAACGAGCTTGATCTCGTCCAGGGTCACGTCTTCTTCTTTCAATTGCTGGTAGGCGACATCAGGATCATCGGTTTCGGCGCCCATGAAGTACTCGTAGGCTTCCTCCAGACTGTACTCATCAACTTCCTCCTCGACGTAGTAGTCGATATTTAGCTTGGTACCGGAGGATACGATGACCACCATCTCACTGAGCAACTCGTCCATGCTGAGCTGGTTGCTGGAGGCAATGTCTTCGAGGGAGAGCTTGCGGTCCACTCCCTGAATGATATTGACCTTGGTTTTGGACTTATTAGCGACTTGCTTGACTACGAAATCAGAAGGACGGTCGATCTGATTCTCCTCGCAGTACCGCTCAATCAGGTTCAGGAACGGAGTAGCGTACCGCTTCGCCTTGCCGATACTGACGCCATGGATGTTCTTCATCTCCTCGAAGTCGATCGGATAGCGGGTAGCCATGTCGACCAGGGAGGGATCCTGGAAGATGACGAAAGGTGGAATGCCCAGTCGTTTAGCCTCTTTTTTACGAAGATCCTTCAGCGCCAGGAGCAAGGTCTCGTCCAGCACCACGGCCTTTGCGTCGTCCGCTTCCCCGCGCATATCGTCGGCCAGCTCCTTCTCGAAGTCGTGGTCGATGGGAATCTCGAAGGTATAGGGCTTTTTAAGAAACGCTTCGCCTTCCTTAGTTAGCTTGAGTGTACCGTAAGACTCGATGTCCTTACGCACCAAGTTATTTAGTAGCGCTTGGCGGAATACGGAACTCCAGAAAACATCTTCCTTGTCCTTACCACTGCCGAAGCCCGGTAGGTCCGTGAATCCGTAATCCTTCATCTGCTTGGTTTCCTTACCGAGGACGAACTCGGTCAGGGTCTTAAGCGGATAGTTCTCATCGAGGGTTTTGACGGCCTGCAAAGCTTCCACTACCGATTGCGTAACCTCCACCCGCTCGCGGGGGTGGCGGCAGTTGTCACACATTTTGTTGCAGTTCACTTCGTCGTACTCCTCTCCGAAGTAGTGGAGCAGGAACCGGCGGCGACACGCGGTGGTCTCCGAGTAGGCCATCACTTCCTGCATCAGCTGAGCACCCATTTCCCGCTCCATCAGCGGCTTATCTCGAAGGAATTTCTCCAGTTTCAGGATATCCTTATAGGCGTAGAAGGCGATACACCGGCCCCCGAGGCCGTCGCGGCCGGCACGGCCCGTTTCCTGGTAGTAGTTCTCGATGGACTTTGGGATGTCGTAGTGCATCACGAAGCGAACGTCCGGCTTGTCAATGCCCATCCCGAAAGCGATCGTGGCACAAATGACGTCGACGTCCTCCATCAAAAACTGATCTTGGGTGCGCGAGCGGGTCTTGGGATCCAGCCCGGCGTGGTAGGGAGCGGCCTTTACTCCGTTCACCACCAGTGCCTGGGCAATCTCTTCGGCAGATTTCCGGCTTTGGACGTAAATAATGCCCGACTGGTCCGGCATTTCCTTCACGATCTTGATGATCTGGCGGAAGGTGTACTCTTTCTTTCCCTTCGGGCGTACCTCGTAGTAGAGGTTATCGCGGTTGAAGGAAGATACAAAGGTGTTATGATCTTCCCCCATCCGGAGGTTCTTGACAATATCCGATTGCACCTTCGGCGTGGCGGTGGCGGTAAGCGCGATGATCGGAATATTGTGGCCGATCAGGTCCAGCATCTCCCGGATCCGGCGGTACTCCGGGCGAAAGTCGTGCCCCCATTCCGAAATACAGTGCGCCTCATCGATGGCTACGAAGGAAATACGAGCTTCCCGGAAGAACTCAATGTTCTCCTCCTTTGTCAACGTTTCGGGGGCGACAAAAAGCAGCTTGGTCTTTCCGGAAGTGATGTCTTCCTTAACCTGACGCATCTGCGTCTTGGATAATGAAGAATTGAGGAAGTGCGCGATCTCGTCCGATTCGCCATGGGAACGGATCGAATCAACCTGGTTCTTCATCAGGGCGATGAGCGGTGAAATCACCAAAGCACAGCCTTCCATCATGATGCCCGGCAACTGGTAGCAAAGGCTTTTACCGCCGCCGGTGGGCATGATTACAAAGGTGTCCTTTCCGTCGAAAAGAGACTGGATGATAGCTTCCTGGCTCCCCTTGAATGTGTCGAATCCGAAATTTTCGGCTAATGCTTCTTCTAAAAAACTTACTGACGCTTTGGCTGTCATTCTTTTTGTTTGTTTCGGCCGAACCGTTGTTCGTTACTTAATGCAAATCTAAAGTAACAACTTGTGCCCGAATAATGGCTAAGGAGCCGTTAACGGATTTCTACCGCCGTGTGATATGAAATGATGTTAGAAATTGGGTCAGGCATCGGGGAATACTTATTTATCGGCGAGCAATGCTTAGACGTAAGGGAGTTGTAAAAGTCAACCCCTACTTTGCCGCTCTCTCCCCATCGCAAAAAACCGTCCTCCACTTTGAACCCCACCCACCTGGTAACCCAAACCGCCCGAAAAACGCTGGAGATAGAAGCCCGTGCGCTGGAAAAACTGGCGGAAAGCATTGGTACGGAGTTTGCCCGTTGTGTCGAGGTGATCCATGAAAGTAGTGGCAGGATCATCGTGACGGGAATTGGTAAAACAGCAATTGTAGCCCAAAAGATTGTGGCCACGCTAAATTCAACCGGTTCCCCAGCTTTCTTTTTACACGCCGGCGACGCAATCCACGGTGACATCGGCATGATCCAGCCGGATGACTTCGTCCTGATGATTAGCCGTTCCGGGGAAACCGCCGAGATCAAGGTGTTAGCGCTGCTGGTGCACAACATGGGCAATCCCCTAATCGCGATGACCAGCCGCCGGGACTCTTCCCTCGCCCGCCAGGCCGATTATCTCCTGTACACCCCCTTCGAACGGGAAGCCGATCCGAACGAGCTGGCCCCCACCACCAGCACCACCCTGCAGATGGCCATGGGCGATGCCCTCGCCACTTCCCTGTTGGCGCTACGGGGCTTTACACCGGCTGACTTTGCCCGCTTTCACCCCGGCGGATCGCTGGGAAAACAACTCTATCTACGGGTAAAAGACCTATACCCCCAGAATCAGAAGCCCCAGGTGTACCCCGACACTTCCCTGCCCGAAACCTTGCTCGAAATGACCAACAAATGTTTGGGAGCTACAGCCGTGGTGGACCGAGCCTCCGGACAGCTGTGCGGCATTGTTACGGATGGCGACCTCCGCCGGCTATTGAACCGCCGCCAGGACCTCACCGGAATCACCGCCGCCGACCTGATGTCGCCCACCCCCCGAACGGTCCGCGCTTCGACCCTGGCCGTGCGCGCGGTGGGCATCCTCGAGACCTTCAGTATCAGCCAACTCATCGTAGTCGATGAGCAGGATAGCTACCTGGGCTTTGTACACCTCCACGATTTCATGCGGGAAGGGCTCGTATAAAACAAGTCGTGGGGATGCCGGTCGTTGCCGTACATCCCCACGCCCGTATGTATTAGTAGGGTCGAACCTACTCCTGCACGATCTCCATATCCATTTCCTGAACCACGTCCGGGTGCAGGCGCATGGTGAATTGGTACGTACCGAGCTCCTTGGCCTCCTCCGGCAGTACGATCTTGCGACGCTCTACGTCGACGCCGAATTGCTCCTGGAGCAGGTTACGGATCTGTAGCTGGGTGATCGATCCGAAGATGCGGCCACTGGTGCCCGACTTGGCACCAACCCGGAGGGTCTTACCCTGTAGTTTCTTGGCGACCTCACGGTAGACGTCCAGTTTTTTCTGCTCCTGAGCGTTCTCGCGACGCACCATTTCGTTCAGCCGGCCCATATTGGATTTGTTACCAATAATAGCGAGTCCGCGCGGCAACAGGTAGTTCCGGCCGAAACCGTCCTTTACCTCGACGACTTCGTGCTTATCGCCGACTTTTTCGACGTCTTGCAGCATAATTACTTTCATATTGAATTATGTTGTCCCGGCTTTATGGGGCTTTACCCGCTACATATGCCGGTTAGGGTGAATAAATCTTGAGTTGTCGGTTGTCGGGTTTTGTGACATAACCGACAACCGACAACCGTACTACTTAAGAAGGTCCGTGACGTACGGCAGCATGGCCAGGTGACGCGCCCGCTTAATCGCGGAAGCCACCTTGCGCTGGTACTTCAGGGAGTTGCCGGTGATGCGGCGGGGAAGGATCTTCCCTTGCTCGTTCACGAAGGTGAGGAGGAAGTCGGGATCCTTGTAATCGATGTACTTGATGCCGTAACGGCGGAACCGGCAGTACTTCCGGCGGCGTCCTCCGATCTTGGGATTCGAGAGGAACTTGATATCATCGCGACTGGCCATGATGAATTGTTTTTGTGGTTACTACGGTGGTTATTCCTCTTCCTTGAAGGATTCGGCGTCGCCCGAGGGGACACCGCTGAGGTGGGGAGAGTCTGCCTTCTTGCGGCTGATGCCGTGGGCGGCGGGCTCGGTCTTGGCGGGCTTCTCCTGCTTGTGCCGCTTGGCCTTGCCGATCTTACCGGCACGCTTATCGGCGTTGTACTGAACTCCGTACTTGTCTAGGGCAACGGTGAGGAAGCGCAAAATGCGTTCGTCCCGGCGCATGCCAAGCTCGAAATTTTTCAGAAAGGCGCCGTTTGGAGCGGTATACTCCACACAGTAGTAGACACCGTTGTTGCGGTTGTTAATGTCATAAGCCAGCGTGCGCAGGCCCATCTCATCCACAAATACAATCTCACAGCCCTCCTTTTGGAGGTTGTCTACGTACGCCTGAGCTGTCGCTTTGATCTCATCCCCCGACAGCGTTGGGTCTACGATGAATGTAGTCTCGTAATTTCTCATCGGATCAGGTGTACTGATTGGTTAAAAACAATGGTTTCGCATGCTTCACGACCGTGGGTGGGTCCAAAGCGGGTGCAAAGATACACTTTTTTTCTTACGCACCTAATGAAATTCATTGCGCCGGAGCGCAGGATCAAACTATTCGGGCAAACTGGACAGAATTTTCCTCCCCCTGCTCCTAAATCCGGGGCTGCCGTTTGGAATATGGTGCGTCAGGCACGCCCGTAATTCGCCGGCCAAATCCGGGTACAGGTCACAAAAATTGGCAACAACCTGCATGGCGAAGACCCGATTGGCGACGGCCGCCTCCGGATCATCCGTTATTCGCAATGCCAAGTCGACGAGTTTTCCGTGCAGCCGTTCCGGTATGGCGTCGGACGGCAGTTCACTCAGGTACCGCAGGAGGTTTCGCCCGACGGATGGAAACCGGGGCTGATCCAAGGCTTCCAACATCGCATCCAAATAGGGGGTCAACCAACCGGGTTGAATGCGACCGAGATTGCCTACCACCATGGATGCACGGTTTACCTGCGCGGCGTCGCTCCCTTCCAATACGATTTGCATTAGCTCGCCTACGTGCTCCGGTGCGTCCAGCACGCGTTGCAGTACGCGATCCGCATCCGCGCGGTAATTCCCCTCGGCTAACCAGTTTTGCACCTTCACCAAATGAAAATAGGGTAACCCCGACGGAGTTACCCTATTTAATTGGTACGGTTGGCTGCTGCGTTACTGGTCGAAGGACATATTCATCTGGCGGGAAGCCTCTACCAGTTCCTGGTACTCTTCGGTACTCAAGCCATCGTAGCAGAATTGAATGGGATCGACCTTTACGCCGTCCTTCTCGATCTCGTAGTGAAGGTGATCGCCGGTGCTGCGACCGGTGCTGCCTACCAATCCGATAAGATGGCCGCGGTCTACTTCCTGCCCCTTCTTGACTTTAATCGCGCTCATGTGGGCGTAGCGTGACTTGAATCCGTATCCGTGGTTTATGATGACGACGTTGCCATAGGAAGCACTGCGGCCGGCAAACTCGATAACCCCCTTGCCGGAAGCCTGGATTTCCGTGCCTTTCCGGCAGTTGAAGTCGATGCCATAGTGCATCTTCTTTACGCCTAGAATCGGATGGATGCGGTAGCCGTAACCGGAAAGATTCTCCATTTTCCGGCTAAACTGATCGCCGCGGATGGGTTTGATACTGGGAATGGAAGCCAGCATGTCCTCCTTGCGCATGGCCATATCGGCTACCTCGTCCAGCGAACGACTGTGCAGATCTACCTGGTAGCGCAGGCGATCGACCCGCTCCCGCAGCCCGGCCATTTGGTCGCCTACGTGGGGCAGGCTCTTCAGGCTTTCGTAGGCGTCGTGTCCGCCACGACCACCCTGAAATACGTCGTTGTCGATCGGCTCCATACGGAGCGCGAGACGGACCGTGTTATTGCTGCGCTCGTGCAGGTGCGCTACGATACCGGCCAGGTCCTCGTACTGCGTACTCAGGTTTTCGTTCTCGGTTTTGGCGATATCCAGCTCCTGCATAAGCATGCGCTCACTCGGACTGGGAAAGTACCGGTGTACCAGGGCGGTAAATAGCAGGCCGGCGAGAACGGCGGCACAGAAGAAGCTGAAGAAGCGTAAGACGGTGAGGCTTAGAGGCTCTACTACTCTGTCGTACTGTAAAGTACGCTGATTGAAAATAAATTTTTCACGTCTCATTGACGAAGGCTTAAAACATAGATCACCGTTCCAGAACGTACCGCTTGTTGGTTTAGTACGCCTTAATTGCTGGTGGCGGCGGCGGGATACCGGTCCGGCCCGGTCATCCCTTAAACCGAATGTAAGGTTATTCGGTAGACAGCTACAACTTCTCCGAGCAAAAGTTGTGCGAGCCAAGTTCCGCCAAAGCAGAGGGGAAGGCATCCTTTCGGACCCTTCCCCTCCATTAACTTTTCGAAATGTTGACGTTAAGTAGATCTATAAGGCAGCCGGACGCTCCCCAATCAAAGCCTTCAGTTTCTTCCGTGCAAGGAAGATGCGGCTCTTGACCGTACCAATGGGAATGTTCAGGTAGCTGGCAATTTCTTTGTACTCGTAACCCCGGTAAAACATGAGGAAGGGAACGCTGTAGATCTCACTGATCTGACGAAGCTTGTCTTCCAGCTCCTCCATCCGCATATTCATCTCACCTCCGTTGGCGATCGCGCTTTTGTTCTCGACGGCGAAGAGGAAACTCTCCACGGGTTCATTGACGTGCTTGCGACTCTTCATCTTCCGGTAGCGGTTGATGTAGGTGTTACGCATAATCGTGGATGACCAACTCTTGAAATTAGTTCCCATCGCAAACTTATCCCGGTGCTTGTAAGCTCGGAAAATCGTTTCTTGCATCAGGTCCTGTGCGTCTTCATAGTTTCTGGTGAGGCGAAGTGCAAACGAGAAGAGGATGTTCTCGAGGCGGTCCATTTCGGACATAAACTGCTGGTTGGTCATGCTAAAGCTTAAAATGTATGAAAAATCTCAAATGCACTCTCCGATAGTCGTGCAAAAGCCGTGCCAACAATCTATTTTGCTGATGTTTAGTCGCTTAGCCGCCTGAACATTGTATTAATGCTAGCTTAATATAAGCAATTGACTATATACAATAACCAGCGATCGGTGTGCCTGCCTTGGCTGCTGCCAATCCCCTACTACTTTTCGGAAGTTTACGGCCAGTGTGCGAACATGATTCCCACGCCCTCGTTAACCCGACCAAAGCTTTCCATCCTGCTCCCTCTTGAATAGATGTTCAGTTCGTCTCAAGCCTGACTCGATCGCTTACGCAAATCCGGAATCAGATCCATGCAAGGGCAAAACCTTACCCACATCAATGATGACAAGGTCAACGAAGTCTTGGCCCACACCGGATTATCGGTGCTTCTGATTACGTCCACCTGGGACGGGCACGGGATTATTATGCGTACCTTACTCGAGGGTCTTTCCAATCGCTACACGAAGGTATTCTTTGGTGTAGCTGACGTAGAGGCCTCCCCGCGGATCTGCAAAGTTTTCAATGTCACTAATCCGCCCGGGCTTCTACTCGTTAAAGATGGTGAACTCATCGAACGCACTACCGGAGCCGTGGGCGGCAGCAGCATCGTTGAAATGATCGAACGCAACTCTTAAGATAAATAACGGAACCAGTGAGCGAGGATATTTTTAAGGTTTTTATCCTGGAAGACATGCCGGTTGACCTGGAACTGGTCAAGCGCCAGGTCCGTAAGTTCAACCCGAATGTCCTATTCGCCGTGGCGAAACACCGGGCCGAATTTCAGGAGAAGGTGGTCATGTTCCAGCCGGACATCGTGCTGTCGGATTACAACCTGCCCGACATGAACGGGTTGGAGGCGCTTCTCTACGTGCGGGAGCACCTGGATAGCACTCCGTTCGTTTTTATTACCGGCATACTTAACGACGAAGAGAAAGTAGCAGAGGCTGTCCTTACCGGTGCTTCCGGTTACCTGCTCAAGGAAAATCTTCGCAACCTCCCCGAATTGCTTTCAACCGTTGTAAAGCAAAACGAGCAGGCCATGGCCCAACGGGAAATCGAGTGGGAGCGGCGGCGTAGCAATCAGATCAAACTTCGGAAAAGCATCGCTCAATTGCGGCAAGCTAATTTTCCAGGCAGCGACGAGCTCGCCCTTAGCTTACAAGAAGTAGCCGACAACATGGGGTGAGCTGCCGTTTTCCCGCACCGGCTATCCGCGCAAATGAAGCGAAGCCAGAACACGAGCTTCCGGATAGAGTCATAAAGTGCCACTAACCGCTCGTACCTGCAACTTACCCGTGAACATGGAGCCGACCCGGGCACAGGTCATCCAAACGACTTAGGACGCGGTCACGACTTCCGCCGCGACCGGCCTGATCGGAGACATATCCGGGTTGGCGGCGGACGGCGCGCCTGAGCGATCGTTCGTTTTCACGATATTTTCGATCAACCGGTTGTACTCCAGCATATGATTGATGAAGGTGAGGAAGTTGTCGATGTCTCCTACCGGCGTTTCGGCGCTGACTTCATTCATTTTCTTCTTGAACTCATAGAAAACTTTGAAGCCGTCCAGCATGCGGTGAATCTTACCGGAAAGCTGGGCTATCTCATCCACGGAAGTGGGAGGAAGCCCTTTATCTCCGCGCATGCCCAGCGCGTCGCGATTCGTAAAAGTGGTTTTCAGATCGGTTGTCACCAGATCTTCTAAGGGTACCGAAAAGTACAAGGCCATCTCATTGATGAGGGCAAGGCGTGGTTCTACGTTCTTGGTCTCATAGGCAGCAATATTACTGCGCTTGACCCCAAGGTCATCGGCCAACTGCTGCTGGGATAGCTTCCGCTGCTTGCGCAGAAACTTGATGTTACTTGATAAGAAATTCAATTTCCGGGGTTGAAAGTTTTATGAGAATGGTTTAAAGATAAGGTTTAAACGCTGAATCTTTGGTTCACATTACACGATAATT
The DNA here is from genome assembly GCF_002934605.1 of Neolewinella xylanilytica. Classification (GTDB taxonomy): domain Bacteria; phylum Bacteroidota; class Bacteroidia; order Chitinophagales; family Saprospiraceae; genus Neolewinella; species Neolewinella xylanilytica. Next base: position 636,602 of record NZ_PTJC01000005.1, on the reverse strand, counting down.
GCTAAAATGAAACTCTAAACCTGGATTTACTCCCGACCGGAGCCTCAAACGCACCGGATCCCACCAAAATGTTGAGGTTGTGGCGGTCGACAATGAACATCCGGGACCAGCGTACGATATAATTATGTGCGTCATTATCGATGCTCGTTAACTTAAAATTTCCTCATAATGAACGACAATAACAGCTCAGGAAAAGGATGGGCCCTCGGATTTGGACTTATCGCTGGCATCGCCGTAGGATATTATCTCAACTCCAATGAAGGACGCTCCATGCAACGCAAGGCCCGCGCTCAGTTTGATGAGTACGGCAACCAAATCAACCAGTACAGCCAAGAGGTCACTACTAAAGCCAACCAGCTCGTCGAAGACGCAAAGGTGAAAGGCCAGGAGTACCTCAACCAGGCCAAAACGAAAACCAACGAACTGACTAATCAGGCAAAGGTGAAACTCGACGAAGGTAAGGAGTGGGCATCCCACCAAGCCGAATCGGCGCGGTCCACCATCGACAAGCAAACTACAAAGGCGAACCAAAATGCCCAGTCTGCAGTCAATACCGCGGAGAGCAGCTTCAACCGTGGAGTAAATAAAGCGGAACGGAAAATGGACGAGAATCGCGAAAAGATCGATCGTACTACCGAGAGCTAGGCGTTCATCCGGCTTCGCGAAAGCCTTTCTACATTACGGCCATGCAATGTCACCACAACTGCATGGCCGTTTCTATATAAACCCACACCCATGCAGGCAAAAGAAGAACTTCTCGAACAGTTAGGTGAAAGCTACGGCTACATCAACCGACTGGTCGAAAAAAAAATTGAGTATTTTAAGCTGAACCTCGCCGAAACTTCAGCTACTACTATTTCCGGCATCGTAACCGGGGTTGTGCTGGCGGTCGTTGGGCTTATAACGCTGATCTTTCTACTCATCACCCTGGGGTTTGCCCTGACCCTGGCCTTCGAAAGCTTTGTTTACGGGTTCGGCGCGGTTGCCCTGTTATTACTGGTCGTTTTATTACTCGTTCTCGTGCTCAAGGACACCCTGATCACGAACCCGGTAGTGAGTAAGGTAATATCTAAGTTTTTTGAACACGACGGTAAAGAAGTCTGATATGATACGCGAATCCAAAATAAAGACCCTCGGTGAGCTGCAACGCCGGAAGAAACAAGTCCGGATGGAAACCGAGCTGGCCAAAAGGGAATTTGCACACTCGATCGGCACCACGCGTGGAAACGCTACCAACTTTCTCGTGAAGAAGGTAGCCGCACCGGCCGGTGGTGCCGTAGTAGGGCTCATGCTCTTAAACAGCATCCTGTCATCTTCCAACAAGAAGCAACAAGTCATCAAGGAAACAAAAGTTATCCACGAATACCCTGACGGTACTCCGTATAAGGAGGGTAGATCTCGCAGCAAGCGAAGTCGCCTGAAGACGTTCACCGGCTTGGTTGGATCCTTGCGCGTGGTAATCCCCGTCCTTCAAGCCGTGATCGGAGCCTTCCAGACGCACAAAGCCAAGGAGGCTGCACAGCGTGCTAACGCCAGCGCCCGTCGGTCCTAAGGCATAACGGGCCTTACGTAATGACCACGCTGATCGTCTCTCTTTCCGCCACGTTGGGATCGGAAGTATTCATTGGCAAAGGAAACCCGATCGCCGTAGTATATGACGTGATCTGTAATAAAGACACGGGAAAAATCACCTACTTCATCCTTTGCCCGCTTGCCGCCGAAGAAAAAGGCGAGCCTGCCATCGAAGACTACTACGCGGTCCATCACAGCTACTTCTACTTCGACGACGAGGATGAGGTACTGAATTTCAGTGGGAAGCTAGGTAACGACGAGCACAGTTTTTTTTTGGATCTGCCGCAGCAATACGATGATTCGGAAGTAAAGGACCTGGCTGAATTTAACCGCTTGGTGATCATCAATTCCGCAGCCGCAGGTCACCGTAGCGACAACGACTGACTCCCCTCGCTCTACGCTCGGGCATTCTCCGTATCCGCTCTGACCTCCTGGAAATACGGGCGCAACAGGTAGATGGCCGGGTAAACCACCATGATCAGGGCGGAAGGAAACAATACCGTAGGGGAGGCAAACCAATCCTCGAAGCTCAGCACCGACAGGATCACTACCGTCGAGAACGGAAGGGAAAAAGCCAGTACGTTCAATCCGAGATCGAGGTCAAAGACCTGGGGAGTAGCCTCCTGCCGCAGAACCTCCACCGCGGACATATGGGCGAACGGCCAGAAACTGACGGCACACTGAGCGAATACTACGGCCAGAAGTGCTAGCGGGCCGGTAAGGCCCATGGCCAGGATCAATAGACCGCTTAAACCAAATGCAAGCCCGGATCGGTAGCAGAGCACGCGCAAAATGAGCGCCATCTCGCGTTTTTGAAAGTTCACGGCCATGCCGATGAAGAGCAGCACGATCGGTGTCATTAGGCTTGCCAGGCGGGCTACGGTGTCGCTTAAAAAGAAGGGCAGACTTTCGAGATCAAAACCGAAAGAAATCATAAAGATGGCAACGAGGATAACCAGGTTAACCGGCTCGGCCAGCAGGGCAACCCCCAACTCTTTTAGTTTCCCGCTGCGGTTGGGAACGGCCGCCGCTTCCCCACGCTGGCGGTAGTACCAATTCATCGCCACCAAGTAAAGGATCACCAGCACGAAAACCTTGTTTCCCACGTCGGCCAGCGCGGCCAGTGCCAATTCTCCGTCTCCGAGGTATTCGAGAATGAAGGGGAAAGCACTCAGACCGGGCGCTAGAGAGGGGACCAATAGCAACATGGTACGTAACTGAGGACTTTCCTTCTCAAAGCCCAGCTTAGGAAGCGCAAGGGTAGACGCGAAGTACAGTGCTGCGTTAAGCACCAGCGCTAAGAGGGGTAGAATCAGCATGCTCCGGGAGACTTCCACCCGTAGCAAGGCCACGAAGATCGTAGCGGGAAGGACAATGCTGAGAATCAGGACTTTTACGCCCTTTAGCTCGTTCTTCGCCTGTATTTTACTTTGTATAAGGTAGCCGGCAATAATTAGGAGAAGAAACGCAAGCGTTTTTTGTAGGGCTGGATTCATTTTATCGGTTTGGTAGCGCCGGCGTACCCGATGGCACGCCGGCGGCAATCAATTCACACTAATACTTCTTGGAGGGCAGAGAGGAACATGTCCACCTCTTCGGGTTTGCCTACGCTAACCCGGCAGTAGTTCTTGCCGTGAATGTCGAAGGACCGGACACCGATGCCCCGATCGAACATCCCCTCCAGAAAGACTTCCCCGCCCATTTCGATCGGGAAGAGTACGAAACTGGTATGGGAAGGGACGTACTTCAAACCCATTCCTTCCAGGCCGGCGTAGACCTGTTCGCGGAATGCGGTCGTCTGCATCCGGCTGGCTTCCTGAAAATCCGTATCCTTCATGCTGGCCATCGCACCTTCCAGGGAGGTTTTACAAAGCCCCATGGCTCCCCTGCTAATCTCCCCTACTTTTTCCAGCGTTTCGGGGAGCGCTACCGCGTAACCGACGCGCAGGCCGGCCATACCGTGAATCTTGGAGAAGGTCCGGGCAACGATGACGTTCTTCCCCTCTAGGATAAGCGGCACCATAGTTTTTGACTTGTAGTCGGGCAAAAATTCCAGGTACGCCTCGTCTACAAAGACCGGCACGTCAGCGGAAACCTCCCTGCAGAATGTCTGCAGCTCAGCGTTATCCGTAAGCGTTCCCGTAGGATTGTTCGGGTTACAGATGTACACCATCTTCGTATCCGCGTTGACCGCGTTCTTCATGGCGGGCAGATCGTGCGCCCAATCGTCGGTGACCTTTACCTTATTCCAGGTACCTCCCATGCCCATGACGACTTTGATCAATGACATGTACGCCGGATCGGCCGCCACGACGTTACCGCCACCCAGAAAGTGAACGATAGCCATCTTTTCCAGCACATCGCTCGAGCCGGGTGTAACCATAATGTAATCCTCCGGCACCCCTTCAAAGTCGGCAATCATTTTGCGGAGCTCAGCGGCAGCCTCGTGCTGGTACCGATTACCGGCAGAAGCACTCTTCGCTACGGCTTCGATACACATTGGTGACGGACCGTAGGGATTCTCGTTGGCCAGCATTCTGGCCTTGAGCGGCGGTCGCTTGGCCAGGGAATGCTCCCATTCCAGTTGCGGTAGATACTCCCGAAAGGAAGCTTTGCGGACGACCCGGGGCGCGGCCCCGAGTTGTAGAGAGGGAATAGCAGCTAGCCCGGCCCCCGTCAGGGCAGCCCGGCGCAGCCAACTGCGGCGGCTGGTGGAAGTAGTCGAATGCATAAGAAATTGTTGAAGGGTGATAATGGGAAACGGGAAGGTTTTACCTACAGGTTTTTGAGGATACGAAAGGCTTTACCGTTGTAACTACCGGCCCATTCGAGCCTCGTTACGCCGGCAAGGGAAGCGGCGGCTACCGAAAACGTGGCCCTGCCATCCGCATCGGTCACGATGCTTTCCAGCAGGTTCTGTTCCTGGTCCGTAATCGAAAGCTCCAGGTTGGCCACCGGAGTGGCGATGATACCCACGGTGGCGTCGAGGATACCATCTTTATCTAATTCGGTAAAAGTGCCCTGGTAAACGACGGTTTCGTCAGCCGGATCCGACACCATCAGAATATCCGCCTTTACCGGCGAAGCTTCTACGGTGAAGGCGTTTTCGTCCTCCAGGCATGCAGTGGTTAGGAAACTGAGGGGTAGAAGAAAAAGGAATAGGTATTTCATGATACTAGCGATTGTCATCTGATAAGTAGCGGTTTATTCGGCCCACCAAAGGGCGGTCAGTTTGTTGTCCGGCCCCCCGTTCATGCCCACGGCGGCGGTTACGTTCGCCGCGTTCAGGCTGTATTCCGACTCCGGGTACCGCAACCGGGTGGGGACCTTCCCTTCGTTTTCCATGACGGCGCGGGGGTCGGGCTGCGGAAGCACGGGATACCCGGTCCGGCGGTATTCGGTCCAGGCCTCGATGCCTTGCGGGAATAATGCTTTCCATTTTTCGGTGATAATGGTTTCCATATCCGTTGACAGGCCGGCGAGGTAACCGTCCGGCACGGTAAGTCCGTACCGCTTGAAGCTGGCTTCGACGCCGGCCTGCAGGTATTCCGAAGGAGCGGACCCGCCGGTGAAGTCCCCGTCCAGGCTAGCTTCGGCCAGGATAAAATCGATTTCCGACCGGGTGATTAGTGGAATTGCCGAGGTCTCTCCCATGAAGTAGGCGCCCGGTCGGCTTGCCGTCGTATAGTAGGCCACGGCGTCGCCTTCCGGTAATCCATTGGGCGCCCCGGCATACTTACCGGCGTAGTCGCCGGCCAGGGCCGGTTCGGCGTAAATCTCCAGGCGCGGATCCACTACCTCCCCGGCATTATCGGCCATGGCAGCGATAAGTGTCGTACTGATCGACCAGTCCTCCCGGCCGCCGTAGACCATCGTTTCGTTCCAGCTGTTGTTGTTTTCGCCGCTCTGGCGGACGGTCGGTTGAAAGTAAAGTCCATCCTCATCGGGGGTGACGATGGGATAGGTAGCCGGGTCACCCATGATTTCCCGGAAGACCTCGGCACTGGCCGCCGGTTCCTGTTTTGCTTGTCGGTTCGCCAGCCGCAACCGCAGGCTGTTGGCAAACTTTTTCCACATCATCATATCGCTGCCGAAGAGAATGTCTTTTTCAATCGGCGCACCGGCCGGATCCAGTTGTTCGCTGGCCGCCTTCAGGTTAGCCAGCATACTGGCGTATACGGTGGCCTGGCTGTCGTAAGCCGGTGCGAGATTGCCCTCGGTGGCCCCGTCCAGCGCATTGGTGTAGGGTATAGCGCCCCAGGTATCCGTGACGATGGAGAAGACGTATTCCCGCATGATCGTAGCCGCGGCGGCGTAATTCAGGTTGTAATCCTCGCTCTCGGGGTCGCTAGTCAGGTTGATCACCGTCTGAAGATTGACCAGGCTTTCGGTGTAGAAGCCGTCCCAGTTTTCACTACGCAGGGTGGCCGCAGGGTTATACGTATCGCCCTCGTTCACGTACTGATTACGGGCGAAATACTGCATCCAGAGCATGCCGCCGTCGAGGTTCAGCCGCTCGTTTCGGGTACTGTGACCGTGGATACGCTGCGCTGCTTCGCGAATCGCCAGCGGGAAAAGCGTGGAGGGGGGCACGAGCTCCGGTTCATTGGGGTTTGCGTTCAGCTCCTCGAATCCCTCGTCGCAGGAACTCAGCAGCAACAGAACGGTCAGGAAAGGCAGAAATAAGTATGTAGCGTTCATCGTATTCGTAATTGGAGTTGGGAGGTAGGGCGCCGGGGCGCGGGAAAAAAGACTGCCTTAAAAGGTCACGTTCAGGTTCACCCCGAAACTGCGGGTACTGGGAATCGTGGTGTAGGACAGTGCTCCCAGCAGGTTTCCTCCGGATACGTTGAATTCCGGGTCGATCTGGCTATGGTTGCTGTACAGCATGGCCAGGTTGCGACCGATCAGGCTGATACTGGCCGCCCGGATGAAGGATACGTTGCTCAGCAGCGCCTGGGGCAGCGCATAGGTGATGCCCGCCTCCCGCAGCTTGACGAAACTGGCGTCGAAGATGGCCCCTTCGTTGGCGTAGCGTGGACTGAGGGCACCGACTACGTCGCGGGTTGGTGCGACCACGTCGTTGGTTACGTAGATCGGGGTTTCGCCGTCACCGATGTTACGGGCACCGTTACCGATTACGCCCTCCTCCCGGCCAATGGCCGTCATGGGATAAACCCCGGTTTGCATACCCAACGACGTACTTTGCTCGGCAATCTCTCCCCCTACCCGCGCATCGACCAGCACGTTCGCGCTGAATGCTCCGAGGCGGAAGGTGTTGCGGATACCGCCGATCCAGTCGGGATTGACGTTGCCCAGCACCTTCAAATCCGGATCCTTCACGGGTATCCCGTTCTCGAAGATGATCTCGCCGGCCAGTTCTCCATCGGGTACCCGGGCAAAACCGGAGCCGAAGAGTGTGCCGAAGGGTTGACCTACCCGGGCTTCCAGGCTGAGTCCGCGCAGGCTGGTCAGGACGATCGTTTCCAATTCGTTGCCGCTCTCATCGGTGTAGAGCTCCAGGACGGTATTGTTGTTCTTGGCGTAGTTCAGGGACACGTCCCAACCGAACTTCGGCAGATCGACGATTGCCCCGGACAGGATAACCTCGACGCCCCGGTTGCGCACCTTACCGGCGTTGATCAACTTACTGCCGTAGCCCGTCGCCCGACTCACCGCGATATTGATGATCTGATCTTCGGTGGTTTGCTCGTACGCAGTCACGTCCAGTGCGATACGGCCGCCCAGAAAGCGCAGGTCGAGGCCCGCTTCCTTACCGGTGGTCCGTTCGGGACGCAAATCCGAGTTGGCGATGGTTGCCTGTTCGGCAAACAGCGGTGTGGTGGCATTCCAGGGCGTAGCCGGGGCGAACACCTGACGCAAACGGTATGGGTCCGTGTCGGAACCGACCTGTGCCCAACCGGCCCGCACTTTGGCGTAGCTGAGGATGGGGCTGCTGATGCTCAGGGCATCCGTGATCACGCCACTCAGGCTGACGGAGGGGTAGAAATAGCTGTTGTTTTCAACGGGTAAAGTGCTCGACCAATCGTTGCGAGCGGTCACGTCGAGATACAGGAAGCTTTTGTAACCGAAACTAGCCGCTCCGAAAAAGCTGTTCACTTCCTTTTCCTCGATCCGGCTTACGTTCGTGTTCTGGCTGGCGTTGTTGGATACGTTATAGAGGCCATTGATGGTGGCGTCGTTGACGCCGATGTAGTTGCGCTTAAAGTAGTTGCTGCGGTGGTTGCCGCCGAACTGGGCGTTGACGCTGAAGTCTTCCCCGAAGTAGTTGTTGTAGGTCAGGATAAAGTCCAGGTTGGTTTCCTGGCGGCGGAGTACGTCTTCGCTGAACGACTCGTTCAGTTCGTTTCCACTCTTGATACTGGCGTACCGATTGACGGATCTGCGGGTGTCGGTCCACATATCGGTACCGGCCCGCACCATCAGGCTAAGGGAAGGCAAAAATTCGTAAGTGAAGGCGACGTTGCCGAGCAGTCGATCTTTTTCGTTCGCGTTCGTCAGGTTTTCCTGCTCGTAGAAGCGGTTGGAAGCGAAGGAATGCTGCCAGTTGGCGTAGGGGTACCAATCTCCTTCCCGCACGATGTGCACGTCCATGTAATCGGCGTAGTTACGCAGTACCCCCCAGTCGTCGTGGCGATGGTGCCAGGTGCCGAGTTCCCACAGTCCGGGCTGCTGGCGGTTATCGGAGCCGGATTTGATGTACTCCGAACTCACGCTCACCTTCAGTTTCGGAGCCAGTTCCTGGTCGATGTTAAGACGGAAGTTGTTCCGCTCGTAATCGTTGTTGTACATGATGCCCTTGGTATCCATGCGACCAAAACTGAAGCGGAAATTGCCCGTCCCGTAGTTGTTGGAAATACTGAGGGTGTTGTTCGAGGTGTTGCCGGTATCCCAAAAGTTGCTCCAGCTGTCGGGGACCGGCACCAGGGGGGCCACCTCCGTTCCGGACCACCAGTGCCGTACGAGGCGCCCGTCCATGGGGGCACCCCAGCTTTCGTCGACACCGGCCGTCCCGACCAGCGGTGCGTTCGGATACACGCTGCGGAACTGCTCGAGGGCCAGGGGGTCCGTGATGCCGCCATTGCGCCCGTCAGAATACCAGGTCACCCCACCGGTGCCACCACCGTAGATATTCTGAAACTCGGGAACGACAAAGGGATTCTCGATGGAATAGCTGCCGGCGTAGCTGATCGTAAGCCCTTCCGCGTTGGCACCGCTCTTGGTCGTAACCAGGATTACGCCGTTAGCGGCCCGGCTACCGTAGAGCGCCGCGGCGTTCGCGCCTTTGAGGACGGTGATGGACTCGATATTATCCGGGCTGATCTCGGATATGCCGCCCCCGTAGACGTTGTTGTCGGTGGCTCCGTCGATCGGAGCGGCAAAATCACCCTCCATTGGAACCCCGTCGATAACATACAGCGGCTGGTTGTTACCGAGCACCGAACTGTTGCCTCGGATCACCACCTGGGATCCGCCGCCGGGTACGTTGCCGGCCGAAACCTGGAGACCGGCCACTTTACCGGACAGGCCGTTGATGACGTTGGTACTGCGCGTCTGTTCGATCGCCTCGCCGTCCAGATCCTGGACCGCGTAGCCCAGCGATTTCTTTTCCCGCTTTACCCCGAGGGCGGTTACTACTACCTCGCTGAGGTCCAGGGCTGACTCGTCCAGGGAAATTTCGTATTCGGAGGCGGCGGTAATCGGAATCGTCCTGCCTTCGTAGCCCGTGTAGGTAACCAGCAGGCTTTCGATGCCTTCGGGCACGGAAAGCGCGAACAAACCGTCCAGGTCCGTTACCGTGCCGATCGTCGTGCCCTGCGCCATAACGGTCGCGCCGATCAGCGGACCGCTATCGTCAGTAACCGATCCGGATAAGGTTCTCTGGGCGGACAAACTACCGGAAAGCAGCACGAGCAGGCCCAGTGCAGTTGTAATTGGTTTCATAGACTAGTGGATGTTGCCCCGTAAGGCACGTATGGAATAGAAAGAAAGCAGCGATCCGATCGGTAGAACTGTTGATTCAAAGTTCACAAATGGAAACCCTGAGGGTCAAATCATAAAGAATCCAATTCTGTCATCGACTGGATTTCAATTATTCGCGGAGCAGCTGCCGTGTACACTTTACTACGGCATATTCATTTGCTATCCGAAGAATTTAGGTGCGTATATTTTCCTACTTTCCGCCGATCCCGATGGACACAAAACCCCATTTTTGTTATGGCAATCGCGAAAAAAGAGCAGTTAACGGAATTGATTTCTACCCTCGACACTTCGGAAAAACGCTTCTTCACCCGCTACACCAATCAAAGTGGTGCCGGCGAGGACGATAAGTTTTACCGCTTGTTCCAGCATTTAAGCAAAGGGGGAAGCCTGGAAGATCCCAAACTCGATGCCCTACTGGGCATTACCGGCCCGACCCAGCTGGTGAACTTGCAACGGCATCTGTACGGGAGGATCCTGGACGCACTTCGCCTCCAGCATCGCCGCCGGGACGCGGGCATCCAGGTACGGGAGCAGATCGATTATGCCAATTTGCTCTACGACCGGGGGTTGTACCTGCACGCGCTGAAGCTACTCGCACGCGCCAAGGAGCAGGCGTTCACCTATCACCTCGACCTGCACCACCTGCTCATCATCGACTTTGAAAAGCTCATCGAAAGCCGCCACATCACCCGTTCCTCACCGGGGCGTATGGCGGAGTTGACTACTGAGAGCCGCAAGCGACAGGCCGTAATGGACAGCACCGTGCGCCAATCCAATCTTCAGCTGGTGCTCCAGCGCTACTTTATCCAGCACGGTCACGTCGGCAATGCCGCTGCCGCCCGCCAATTTTACCAGCTATTCCACCATTACTTCAGCGACCCCGTGCCGGCTTCCGCTACCTACCAGGAGCGGGTACTGGCGCATCAGTGCCGCTTCTGGTTTCACTACAATCAACTGCAACTGGAGCGGGCCGGTTACCACGCCTTCTTATGGACCGAACAGATCCGCGGCCGCAACGAGCTGCGGGAACGGGACGTCAACTTCTACATCAAGGGGATGGACCGGCGGTTGTTGATTGCGTTCTTTCGGGACGACCTGGCCGGACACGCTGCGGCATCGGCGGAATTAGCGACCTTTTTGAGCGGGATACAGTCTACCCAGCAGCAGCGCAACAGCCAATTCATGGCGGACATCCTGCTATTGCGGGTGGAAATGGACCGTCATTTGCTCACAAAACCTTGCTCCTGCGCTCCGGCGCAAATCGAACAACTCGGCGAACGTGCGGCAAGCGTGAACGGCGTGGACCGCCATAAGCAGTTGGTGCTGTATTACAAGCTATCGGTCATCTGCGTACTCAGCGGCCACCTCAACCGGGCGCTCACCTACCTCGATCCGGTACTGAACGAACGGAAACCGCTGCGACACGACCTGATCGTATACGCCCGGCTGCTGCAGTTGGTCTGCCATTATCGGTTGGGCCATTTGGAATTCGTCACTTACGGAATAAACAATCTGGCCCGTTACCTGGGGCGAATCGGGTACGCGAGCGAATACCCTACCTTGGTTCTTCAACTGTTGCGCGGCCTGTTGCGCGGTGAGGGGCAGGCGGCACACGAAATCTTTGCCCAACGGCTCCGTCCGCTGCGGGACACCATCTTTCACCTACGGGAATTTCGGTACTTCGGCGTAGATGCTTTACTGCCCGCCTAGATAAGGCCTATATTGCCGCACTTTTCCGCTGACGCGGGTTCAACCGCAAAAGTCAATCATCAACGTCATTATGGAGCTAGGAAACTTAGGTACGATAGATACGGTCATCTTCGGTGCGTACATTGTGGGGGTTATCCTCTTCGGTGTCTGGATCGCGAACCGGGAGAAAACCTCGACGGCCAGCGATTACTTTTTAGCAAGTCGCAGCCTGCCCTGGTGGGCGGTTGGTGGTTCGTTAATCGCGTCCAATATTTCGGCCGAGCAAATCATCGGCATGAATGGTTCCGGCTTTGAGCTGGGCCTGGCCATTGCCGCTTACGAACTCATGGCCGCGATCACGCTGATCCTGGTAGCCAAGTTCTTTCTACCGGTCTTCCTGAAACAAGAGATTTACACGATGCCGCAGTTCCTGGAGGAGCGTTACGACGGTACGGTGCGGACCATCATGTCGGTATTCTGGATCGCGCTCTTCGTATTCGTCAACATCGCAACGGTACTCTATCTGGGAGCACTGGCGATCGAGACGTTGTTGGGTATTGACCTGATCTACGGCATCATCGGGCTCGTGCTGTATTCCGCCTCTTTCTCCATTTTTGGGGGATTGAAAGCGGTGGTCTGGACCGACGTGGTGCAGGTAGTCGTGCTCATGCTCGGTGGCACCATCGCGGCCTACGGCATCCTGAGCGTTGTCGGTGACGGCAGCGTCTTCACCGGCATCGCCAATCTGTACCAGGCGTTGCCCGAGCACTTCGAAATGCTCTTCGAGCCGGGAGATACCTATCTGGACGTGGCGAGCGCCCACGAGCTTTCCACGGGCGTAACCCCTTACGGCGAGCCTACGGCCCTGGAGTCCGGCGCGGAAGTAAAATCCAGTTTCCAATTGCTGCCCGGCATGGCCCTCCTTTTCGGGGGTATGTGGATCACCAACGGCTATTACTGGGGCAACAACCAGTACATCATTCAGCGAGCGCTGGCATCGAAGGATTTGGCGGAGGCACAGCGGGGCGTAGCCTTTGCGGCCTTTATGAAACTATTCATTCCTTTCTTCGCCGTACTACCGGGTATCGCGGCCTGGTACTTGCTGCGCGAGCAGGACCCCGCTAACCTACCGATCACGAAGGCCGACCAGGCGTTTCCCTGGGTGCTCGCCAATTACGTTGGCGTGGGCTTCACCGGCCTGACGTTTGCCGCGCTGGTCGCCGCGATCGGGTCTTCGGTGAGTTCGATGGTCAATTCAACGTCTACCATCTTCACGATGGACATCTATAACAAGTTCATCAATCCGGAAGCTACCGAAGGACGGCAGGTGCGCGTCGGGCAGATATCCGCCGCCGTTTCCTTGGTCATCGGGGCGGCCGTTGCTCCCGCGCTGGATAATGCGGGGCAGGTCTTTCAGGTAATCCAGGAGTACACGGGATTCATCAGCCCCGGCGTACTGGTGGTGTTCGTATTCGGCTTTTTCTACCGCCGGGGTACGGCCAAGGCCGCGCTGCTCGTGGTATTGTCTTCCGTACCGCTGTCGTGGGCTTTCCAGCAGCTCATGCCCGACCTGCCGTTCCTGGATCGAATGGCCTTCATCTTCGTGATCTCCGCCCTCCTGATGGTGGTAGTCAGCCAGTTTACGGGGCGCAAGCGGCTGGCTCCGGGAGAAGAATCCGCCAACCACAAAACCGGTGGTCAGATCACGAATCGCGACAGCCACGAAAAGCTGATCAAGGACATAAAGCTCCGCAACGGACTTTGCCTGGCCGTCATCGGAATTGGGGGAGCTACCGGACTGCGGCTGTTGCTCCAACCCGTTCCCGGGATCCCGCTGTGGATGTCGATCATTTTCCTTGTACTGTCCATCGGGGTGGTTGCGCTGATTTACACCGACAAGACGGCGGACGACTACAAAGCGATCGACCTGCACCCCAGCCTCTTTCGCACGCGCATGGGCTTCAACATTGCCGCGATCGTGATTATCCTCATTCTGGCCTTCCTCTATACCTGGCTGGGATAAGTGATCCCGTGGCATTCGAAAACGAAAGCGCCCCGCACTGTGTCCAGTGCGGGGCGCTTTCGTTAGAGCCGGTAAGTCGGATACGGTAGGAGGTGATCCTAAAGCCCGGTACCGAGATTGGCGCCGTCGCCGACGGAACCGACCGCCAGGGCGGTGAGGATACAAAGGGCAAAAAGGGCTACGGCCAGCCCCCAGGTCACCTTTTCGATAACGTCGGTAGAACGGGAAGCACCCAGCATCTGGTTTGCCTGCCCACCGCCGAAGGTAGAGTCGATGCCCCCGCCTTTGGGGTTCTGGATGAGTACTACCAGCATGAGCAGCAGACAGACTACACCGGTCAGAATAGTAAGCAGATTGACCATAGGGTTATAGTTTTTCCTTCAATTCCTTAATGAGGCCGGCAAAGATCGGCTTTTTCTCCGGATAAAGCAAGGTGAGGCGGCGATACATTTGAATGGCACTCTGGTATTGCTCCTGGCGGACAAGCAGGGCCGCCAGGGTTTCGCTAACCACGGCAACGTCTTCCAGCCCATTGCCTTTGGTGGAGTCGGGTCGATGGACGGTGAGGTGGCGGAGTTTCCGCAGGCGTTCATTCAGGGTAGTCTGCGGCTGGTAACGGAGTTCGGTAAGGAAGTGGGCCGGATCTTCGGGGCGGGGCGATTTGAACATGGAGGGGAATAGAGAGGTGTAGGCTTCCGCCAGGCGGACCCAACGGGCGGTACGGGCAACGCCGGGGGAAACCTCCGGAAACAGGGGCTCCTCGTCGAAGGGTTCGAGAAAGATGGGTTTGATTTCCGTAACGGGAAACCGATTCGTTTCGGTCTGCGGCTCCGGTAATTCATTCAATCGGGAAGGGATTTCCTCGTTGAAGGAACTTTCCAGGGGGGAAAGCTCCAGTTCCTCCAGTTCGATGAGTTCCAGGACGTCGCTGCTGCTTTCCTCGCGCTGCTCCAGGGCGGTCAGCAGATGATAGAGCTGGCTACGATCGAAGGTGGAAGAAGCAAAGGCACTCAGATGGGCCTCGAAATCGGGGTGGTTAGATTGTTTCGCCTTCAACAATACCAGGAGCCGGAGATTCGTTGAATAGGGGTACGATGCGAGCTGCGCGAGCAACTCGTCCAGCGACACCTCCGCCAGCAAAGCGGGTTGTTCGATATACTGAAGTACTGAATGCCTCATTTCCGTTTATGAACGGGCATGAAGGTCGGTGGAAACCTCCGGAATCTATAATGGATGCCCACGGTTTCAAAAATTTTTGAAAAACCCGCGTTTTTCTTAGATAGGCACAGAACTTTTCCAGCTTTAATTCTATCTTTGTAAGCGCCGAGAATAAAACATCTGTTTTACCCTAAAGATCTTGTGTTGTTCATAGTGTTTGTTATGTAGCCTTTAACCGAGTGTTAAAGGCTTTTTTATTGTTATCACGCTGGCTTTGTCCTTTTGTCTTAATCCCGCTTGACTTACCGAGCCGATAGCCTTATATTGTTTTGGTTATTTAAACAAAAGATGTCAGAACACACCCTAAACCCTGGAGCCGATGGCTCCGATGGGAAACACCCTATCAATGTTGATGCCCTCGAAACAGCTGCCATGATCCTGCGCGCGCTCAACCACGAGTTACGACAGCAGATCATTCAGCTGCTCTGTGACGAAGGCAGCCTGAACGTTACTGACATATTCGTCAATTTGCGCGTCGAGCAGTCCGTAGTCTCCCAACACCTTGCCATTTTACGTAAGGCGGAAATCGTGATTCGCGAACGGAAAGGCAAGTTCATTCACTACGATATCGACCGGGAGCGTCTCCACCGAATTAACGATCTGGTAGCCAAGTTGGCCGCTTAGCGTCGTGCCCGCTATCCTAAAATTGAATCGCTCGCAATTCACGTCCGGAATGTAGCGATCCGGGAGGGAGTTTCCTGGTTATCGCCGGAAGGTCCGTTCGAATTCGGAGCTGTTTCCCCGTGCATCCGTTACCCTAAGTTGGAATTCGTGACTTGTTCCCGGTGCAATCCGGTCGTCTTCAAACGTATAGGTGAGCGTACCCGATTTAGCGTCGTACTCCATTAGCGCCCATTTCCCATCTACCATTGCGCGGTAATCGAGGGTGCCCCCAACCGCGTCATCGACCAAGAGGCTGAACGAAGACCGGCCACGCAGATCGGTACGGAAATCGCGAATGCGGATGCGGGGGGGTACGGTATCCATCAAAATGGTGTAATCGCCGAAGGTGCCGATCTCCGCCATCATCCGTCCGTCCGCCGTCCATTCTCCTCCCATGCTTCCGTAGCTTCCGTCCTTATTGCAGCGGCCGACGTAGGCAGCCTGCCGCTGTCGGTTGGTAAGCACGCGATCGGGGGCGATGATGAGCGTGGCGCTTCCGTGCAGTGGCGTCTCCCGATCCTGGAGTTGGTGTACGTCACTCAGGTATCCCGCCGAGCTTTCCGGAAGCCGAACGTAGCTAAACCGAAGATCGGTGTAGAGCGCGTCGGCAGCCAGCTCGAGGCGCATGCCGGCGGTATCGACGATGCTCTCTTCTCCGCGGGGTAGAAAATACTGGTAGCCCGCCGTAGCCGGCCTGGAATCGGTGGCGGGCTCAGGTGGAGCATATTTCAGTACGGTACGGAAGACCGATTCGTTACCAGCGTAGTCGGCGGCGATAATGGTTATCTCCCGCACGCCCTGGCGCGTCAGATCGATCGTTCCCGGCGAGGTGACGCTACTGGATGTCTCCCAGAACGCGGCCTCCGGCAGCGGGGCGTATAGCCGGTAGTACCAATTGGCGGTGCGCTGGTATTCCGCGTAATCGGTCAGGGCGTTGACGTACTCCGACTTCACGTAGGGAATCCGGTCGTAGGTAAAGCCGAACACTTCCATCGAATCGGCGAGAAGCCGGGCCCGGTAGATTCCGTTCCGGTTAGGCAGTGAATTTTGCCGATCGATGGCTTGCAAGCCCAGGCCTACCCGGGGCCCGTCCACAATGAGCGTATCTGGCAGGGGCGTACTCACTACGGAATACGTTTTGCTACCGAGGACGTTGCCGTCATTCGACAGTTGGTAAACCCGGACCGCACTCACCGTCGGCCGCCGGGTATCGGGAACCGTGAATCCGAGGGACAGGGGATTCAACCGGGTTTCGGTGGCCGCATCCCAAACCTCGAAGTGCAGGTGGGGGCCGAAGCTAAACCCCCGGTTCCCTACCCCACCGATTACCTGCCCGGCAGTGACGGGGAAAGCCGTCGAATCCGGCCGAAAGTCGATACTAAAGGATTCCGTTTCGTACTGGAGGGCCCGGATGGTGTCCTTAATTTCCGGACTGAGCACTTCCAGGTGGCCGTACACCGTCCGCTTCCCGTCCGGGTGACTTACGTACACGGCCTGCCCGAATCCGCCCGGGGAGACGACGACCCGGCTGACGTAGCCAGCGGCAACGGAGCGTACGGGCGTACCGACCGGACCGCGAAAGTCAAGGCCGCCGTGAAAGTGGTTGCTGCGCAACTCACCGAAAGTGCCGGTCACTAACAACGGACCGCTTAAGGGGGGTTGGTACTGGGCCATTACCGGGCCGGTGAGCACGAAGAGCAACAGGAGCGATCGGAATCCGAGCTGCAAGGAGTGGTTTTTGGGATAGCTAAAATAAATCGGCCGTGAGAAGGATCAGGCTTGTCCCGGCCGGAAAAAGTCGTCAATGTACATACGCGATCCGAATCGGTGAAGTATATGCGGAACCCGCTTTTTTCTTTCGCAACCCCAACCGAACGGCGAATCGAAGGTCACTTACTCGAAGGCGTTGATGCCCGTGATATCGTGGCCGGTTATGAGCAGGTGAACGTCGTGGGTTCCTTCGTAAGTAAGGACGGTCTCCAGGTTCATCAGGTGCCGCATGATGGGGTATTCGCTGGTAATGCCCATTCCCCCGTGGATCTGCCGCGCTTCGCGGGCTACCTCGAGGGCCATGTGTACGTTGTTGCGCTTGGCCATGCTGATCTGGGCCGGGGTGGCTTCCCCCCGGTTGGCCAGGGTACCGAGCCGCCAGGCCAGCAACTGGGCCTTGGTAATCTCGGTGATCATTTCGGCCAGCTTCTTCTGCTGCAACTGGAAGCCGGCGATCGGTTTGCCGAACTGCTCCCGTTCCAGGCTGTAGCGAAGGGCGCTGTCGTAGCAATCCAGGGCCGCGCCGATGGCGCCCCAGGCAATGCCGTAACGGGCTTTGCTGAGGCAACTGAGCGGGCCGCGCAGACCCCGGATGTCCGGAAAGACGTTCTCCTTGGGAACCCGCACGTTCTCGAAAACCAACTCGCCGGTGATGCTGGCCCGGAGGCTCCACTTACCGTGGATTTCCGGCGCCGAGAAGCCGGGCGTATCGGCCTCGACAACCATCCCCCTGACCTTTCCTTCCTCGTCCTTGGCCCACACGACCGCCAGGTCTGCGATGGGGCTGTTGGTGATCCACATTTTGGCTCCGTTCAGTAGGTAAGCGTCGCCATCATCCTTGATCGTCGTCAGCATGCCTCCCGGATTGGAGCCGGCATCGGGTTCGGTGAGCCCGAAACAGCCGATGAGTTCCCCGCTGCCCAGTTTAGGCAGGTACTTTTTCCGTTGCTCCTCCGAAGCGTATTGGTAGATCGGGTACATTACGAGGCTACCCTGTACGGACGCCATGGAGCGTAATCCGCTGTCACAGCGTTCGAGTTCCTGCATGATCACCCCGTAGGCGATCTCGTCCATACCGCCACCGCCGTATTCGACCGGCAGGCTAGGGCCGAATGCCCCGACCTCCGCCAGGCCCTTGAACAGGTGGGTCGGACACTTCCCGCGCATCGCCGCATCCTCGATGATGGGGCTAACCTCCGCCTTGACCCAGTCGCGCACGGCCTGCCGGGCCATCCGATGGTGATCCTCCAGCAAGTCGTCAACGAGATAATAGTCGTGGAATTGGTAGCGATCTTCCCGGGCTTGCCGGTGAAAGTCTTCCTTGGCAGTAAATTGGGGCTTCGGACGGGTGGTGGTTTCGGGCATGGTGGGGGCTTGTTGGCGTTGGTAAATGTAAGCAATTTAGGCCCCTCTCGGATAGCTTCCGCCTTGCCGAACGACGAATTAGATAGCGAGCCGCATTCCCGACCGTATTTTGCCGGTTCACCGGATATCGTTGCACCCGCGCACCGGCGCCCAACTCACTTTGCCTATGCACATCCTGGTTACCGGAGCTTCACGGGGGATCGGCCGCGCCTGTGCCCGACGCTTCGCCCGGGAAGGACACCGGGTAGCGGCCGTAGCCCGCACGGCGGAGCAACTACGCGACCTGGCCGCGGAAGCGCCGTTGATCGAGCCGTGGGTGGCCGACCTGCGCTCCGATACCGTCACGGGGCATTTCGACGTAGTAGTGCTTAACGCCGGCCAGTACACGCCGGGCCGGCTGATCGACGTAGCCTCCGATGTATTCGCCGACATGTGGGAGCTCAACGTCTTGGCCAACCACCGCCTGGCACGCCGCCTGCTGCCGCCCATGATAGAGCGGAAGCGCGGCCACCTGGTGGTGATCGGGTCTACTGCGACGGATGCCGCCATGCCACACATGACAGCCTACGCGGCTACCAAAAAAGCGCTACGCGGGCTGTGGGAAGGCTGGGCGCAGGACCTCGAGGGAACTGGGGTACGCACCACCCTGGTCGCTCCGGGGGCTACCCTGACCGATAGCTGGAAGCACGAAACCCCGCCGGCCCGTATTCTGGCACCGGAAGCGGTAGCCGATCTCGTTTACCGGGTGATAGCCGAGGGCTTGACCGGTCGACGGGTCATCCGGGCAGACTAAGGGATCACGCAACAATAAGTTATGCACCTGGATACTTGTTCTTTTACGCCCTAGCTTCGTTAAAAAGCCTCGCCGAAGCGGGGCTTCGCCTACGTTTTTTGCCTCACTAGCACGCAAAATAACTTCGTCCCAGATGGCACACTTATAATTGCGCGATCCCTAAGCATAGTGGCTTTCCATACCGAGTTCCTTTACCACCAGGTAGTAAAACACCGCGCGGTGCTTGCTGCGGTCGGTATATTTTTTGCAGACGGCCTGAACGGCGTCCATTGCCTTGGCCTCGTCCGTCATGCCGAGTTTCTTCTTGCAGAAGTTGTCCACTACCCGCTGAAGTTCCTTTTTGTCGCTACAAGCGACCCGGTTTGCATCACTGTTGTAGATGGATGGCCCCAGCCCCTGCGTTACTTTCCGCAGCAGCTGCTTGTCCCCGTCCTTGTCGATTTTCTCCAGGCTAGCTTCGTAGGTGGCTACTTTTTCATCGAACTTACTCACGTGCGTTTTTTGTTGTGCCGGATTGAATTCCGACGGTTTTGAAAGGAGGAAAATAGGAAAATGAGCGAAATATTGTCTCTTAGCTCCAAACCGGACCGTACCCGCCCGCGCCCGCGACCTGCCGATCTGCGTATCTTTGTACTCCACTGATGACCCGTACCCTAGCGCTTTTCCTGCTTGTCCTTGTTTGCTTGTCAGCGACCGCCTTCGCGCAAGACGACGGCTTCTTCCCCGAGCAACGCCTTGAGGAACTGCGTCGCGAGATCGTTTTCCAAGCCCCGGAAGGGGTAGCGCCACCCGTTCGCCCCGAAGCACCGGTCAGTTATCCGGACCTTTCCGCCCTGCGCCGGCCCGCTATCGTCGCCATCGGTTGTGCCCTGGCGGGGGGATTGGGTTTGCTCGGCTACCTCATCTACCGGAGTGCCCGCCGGGGACGATCTCCCTCGCCCGCACCAGAAGAGATTAGCATCGGTACCGAAGCGCTCGCAGAGGAAGAAATGGTCAGGAACGGGGTGGATGCCAACCTACTTTCGCGGGCCGAGTCAGCCGGTGAATACAGCCTAGCCGTTCGCCTGCTTTACCTCAACACCCTTCAGCAACTAAACGCGGCGGCCCTCATCCGCTACCGGAAAGACCTGGGCAACCGCGACTACCTGCATCAGCTGCAGGGCCATTCGATCCGGCAGGATTTCGGTCACCTTACGCGGGATTACGAGCGCTACTGGTACGGGCAGTATCCCCTCGACGCCCTCACTTACCGCTCGGTTCGATCCCGCTTTCACGGGCTCGCCGACGGGCTGCCCGCCCCACCTCCAACGCCTGCCGTATGAGGCGGACCGTACTCTACTATGGACTGGCGGGTGTGTTGCTGTCCACCTTCCTCGGATGCTCCTTCACGAATTGGGACGAGAATTACGACCTGGAGGGTAAGCAGCCCTTCGACCTCCTGGCCCTGCGTGAATTGCTGGCCGCCCGGCCGGGGGGCTTATCCGTACTACGGGACACCGCCGACCTCCACCGGCTCGATACCCTGTCGTCGAGTACGTATCTGTACATCGGCGACTACCCCTACTACTCGGACGCGACGGTCGAGCGGTTGTTAGCGTACGTGGCCCGTGGCAATACCGCCTTTATCGCGGCCAATACGTTGCCGGAGGGCCTCGCGACCCAGCTGTTCGGAGACTACTGCCCGGAAAACGAGGATTACGGGCCGTCGACCGACTTTACCGAGGTGTACCTCGACACCGTAACCGCCTTTCGATACCCCAGCGGAGACAGTTTCGAGCTGGTCAATACCCGGTTCTGGCGCACGGAGTATGTCGGCCTGCGGATCATGGACGACGGCCTATTGTGTGACCCCGCGCTGGACAACCAGGTACTCGGAGGCATCGATACCGCCGGGATCAATTTCGTGCGCATCGGCTGGGGCACGGGCGATTTCTACCTCCACTCCAATCCGCTGTTCTTCACCAACTGGTTCGTGCTGGATTCCAGCCAGTACCGCTATCCGGAAGCCGTGCTGGAAGTGATCGGGGACGGGCCCGTAGTTTGGGACGAGTTCGACCGCCGCTACCGCCGTTCCGCGGCCGCCAATCGGGAAATTCCCCGGGATTACACCGGCGGTCGGAACCTGCTAACCGGTAACGAAACCTTGCGGTACATCCAGGAACACCGGGAGTTGGCCTTCGCCTGGTACACCCTGCTGGTCGGGGTATTGCTTTACGTCATCTTCCGCGGCAAGCGCCGCCAACGCGTGATACCCATCCAGGCGGCGAAGGAAAATTCCAGCCGCCGCTTTATCGATACCATTAGCCGGCTGGTCCACGAAAAGGGCAACCATTCCGCCCTGGCACAACGGGAGCTGGCCAGCCTGCGCTTTCACCTCAACGCCCGTTTCGGCCTTCGGTGGTCGGAGGGCAATCCCCCGCCCGCCGAATTGATCGAGCGAATCGAATTATCGGCCGAGGTAACGGAGCGAGCCTTGTCCCAGATCCGGTTGGTGGCGGCCGGCCGGCCGCTCGGGGAAGGTGACCTGTTACGGTTTTACCGCGCCATCGAGCCGCTCTACCGGATATGAAGGCGTCAGGCGAGGATTTTAATGTCGTAGCTCATTTCGTAGGTCTCGTTGGGGCCCAACTTGATGATCCCTTCCTTGTCGGCGAATTTTCCGCTCCCCTCCGCCGCGTCCGCCAAGCCGATCCACGGTTCGATACACACGAAATCACCATGGGGCTTCGCCCAGATGCCGAGGTGGGTCCAGCCGGCGTAGTCCAGTTTAAGCACCGGACCCTTGTGGCGGCTTTCCAGGATTACGCTTCGGGATTTGAGATCTTTGAATACCAGGGCATCCTCCTCGAAAAGGTCGTGGGTCAGGGGCAGTACGGTGCCCCCTTCCGTCCAGGGCACGCCGCGGGTTCCCGCACCGATCGTTCCCTGCTCGGTGACCTCGTAGCTGCGGCTATCTTCGGCGTGCTCGAAGCGGAGAACGTAATCCTCGTACCGGTCTCCCTCGAAAAAGGGAACCCGGAAGGCAGGGTGACCGCCGAGGTGAAACAGCATCGGCTCGTCGCCCGTGTTCATCACCTCGTGGTAAATGATCAGATGCTCGTTGCGGAGACGGAAGGTGATACGGAAGTCAAAGGGATAGGGATACTGGGCCAGGGTGTCGTCGTCGCTGCAGAGACGAAAGACGATGCGGTCTTCTAACTTGGAGAAGAATTCCAGCTTCTCGCTACCCCGCACGATGCCGTGCTTCGGAATGTGGTAGGTCGTACCGTTTATTTCGGTTTTTTCGTCCTTCAGCTTCCCGATGATCGGAAACAGGACGGGTGCGTAACTGGGCCACACCTCCGGGTCGCCCGACCACATGTATTCGCGGCCGGTGCCCAGATGGACCAGGCTTTTCAGCTCCGCGCCGGTCGATTGTATCTTTATGCGGAGCTGGTCGTTTTGCAGGCTGAAGTCCATTGGAAAGTTTGATAAATTAATCCCGTTCCCGGTTCCGATACGGGTGCACAAAGTAACCAATTCTTGACCGGCTTGCTTCCGCTTCGCACGATTCTAATTTTGTTCTGCGCCCTCCGCCTAGCGGTTGGTTCGGCTCAGGAGGCGTTGCGGCTTTCCCCTGACCCGGGTTTTTACGCCGCGGCGGTGGAGGTTTCTTTGGGCGCCGGAAGCGCGGGAGCCATCCACTTCACTACCGACGGTTCGCGACCCACTCAACGATCCTCCCGGTACCGGGGCACGACGATAAAACTGGACCGTTCGGCGGTGATCCGGGCGGTTCGCTTTGAAAACGGGGAAGCAATAGCGACGGCCGGCGGAACCTACCTGATCGACGAGCCGGACAGCGAGCTGCTCACCGTCTCTTTGGGCATCGATCCAGGGCGACTCTTCCACCGCCGCAACGGGTGGTTCGTGGAAGGTGACGACCCCGACGACCCGAATTGGAATACCCACCGGGAGCACCCGGCCCAAATCGACATCTTCGAATCCGACGGAACACGGGTCCACGCCGGAATTATGGGTTTTCGGATGTTTGGCGGCGCCAGCCGGAGTCACCCCCAGAAATCTTTCTCCCTTTCCGGAAGGGAATCCTACGGCAACAAGCGGATCGATTACCCCCTTTTCGGAGCCGACGGCGAACAGGATTTTCGGTTTGTCGTGCTACGCAACGGCGGGTCCGACTGGGGAAGAAGCTTTCTTCGTGATGCCCTGCTGACGGGCCTGCTTCGCGACCGGAGCTGGACGCTGGACGTACAGGACGCCCGGCCCGCCCAGGTGTACATTAACGGCCAGTATTGGGGGATCTACCACCTCCGGGAAAAGATCAATCCGCGTTTCCTCGAAGATCACCACCCCGGCGTGGACAAAGACTCCCTCAGCCTTTTGGAGCACGAGGAATCCGTTAAACATGGTCGCGGTAACGAATACGGTGCATTACGGTCCTTCATCCGGACAGCCGACCTGCGCGATCCCGCCGCGTACGCCCGGCTCGGCGAAATGATGGACATCGATAATTTCCAACAATTACAGATCGCCCAGACCTACTTCGACAATCACGACGCCGGCGGGAATATCCGTTACTGGCGCCCCGACGGTCCGAACGAACGGTTTCGCTGGATCCTCTACGACGTAGACCAGGGTTTCGGCCTCCACCAATCCGACGGATGGCTGAACAACACCCTGAAATTATACACCGCGGACGACGGTCCCGCCTGGCCCAATCCACCCTGGAGTACCCTGTTTCACCGAAAGCTACTCGCCAACGAGGGGTATCGCCGCCACTTCGTCAATCGTAGCCTGGACTATCTCCACACCGACTTCAGCACCGAGGCCGTGACGGAAAGAATCGAAAGTACCGTATCGGCGATCGGGAACGAGATGCCCCGCCAGCTGGCCCGCTGGGATCTCCGACCACAGACCTGGACGTATCACATCGACCAGCTACGCCGCTTTGCGTTGTACCGCCCGCAGCACCTTCGCGAGCAGTATCGCGAGTACTTCAACGGCGGAGAAGATCGTACCGTTTCCCTTTCCGCTTCCCTCGGAGGTTTCGTGGTGCTGAACGAGAATATGCAGGTGGGAACGGACGGACTGAAAGGCAGTTACTTCGCTAATTTCCCCCTTACGGTCCGGGCCGTTCCCGAGCCCGGTTTTCGGTTCACCGGCTGGGAGGAGTCCGGAGCGGAGGGAGATAGCCTGACGCTGGACCTGACGGAAAACCGGCCCTACCGCCTGACGGCCACCTTCGAGGCGGCGCGCCACCCCGCCGCCGATCAGCTCGTCATCAACGAGATTTGTGCGAAAAGCAGCGGGGCCGACGATTGGCTCGAGTTGTACAACCGGGGCGAGCAGTCCATTGACCTTACGGGCTGGTTCCTGGTCGACGGTAGCGGTAAACGCTTCGTCCTTCCAAAGGCGGTCGTAGCACCGGGCAATTACCTGGTAGTCTGTAAGGACCGGCGAAAGTTTGCCCGGGCCCACCCCGAGGTTCGGGATTACGTCGGAGAATTACCCTTTGGCCTGAATAAATCCGAAGACCGGGTCGGCCTGTACGCTGCCGACGGTGCTTACGTGAATGCCCTATCCTACCGCCTGGTGGAAACGGCCGATTCTTCCTTCACCTACGCGCTTGCCCTCCCCGGACTGGACAATACCCGCCACCGCAATTGGGTGCAGGAAGCCGGCAACGGTACCCCCGGCCGGGCCAATCCGGGTCACTTGCAGACCATCATCATGTCCAGCCAGCGTTTTTGGGTCCGGATAGGAATCGGACTGGCCGTTCTCCTGGTAGTCGGCGTAGTGCGCACCCTGCACGGCGAAGCTTGAACGCGGGCGGTCCCTATCTTGCGGGATGAAACAAAGCGACGTCATTTACGGACGCCATCCGGTGCTGGAGGCGCTGGCCGCCGGCCAACCCGTAGACAAGATCTATCTGCAGCAGGGAACGCGGGGCGAATTCGAAAAGGAACTGCGCCAGGCCTGTAAGCTGCACGACGTGCCGATGACGATCGTACCCCAGGCAAAACTGCAACGGATGGTCCGGGGCAACCATCAGGGCGTAGTAGCGCAAATCGCCGCGGCCGCCTACCAGAAGGTGGAGGACCTGCTGCCGTTGATCTACGAGGGCGGCGAAACCCCGTTGCTCATATTACTGGACGGCGTGACCGACGTGCGTAACCTCGGGGCGATCGCCCGTAGCGCGGAGGTTTGTGGCGCCCACACCCTCATCATCCCCCAAAAAAACAGTGCAGGACTGACCGCCGACGCGGTAAAGAGCAGCGCCGGCGCCCTCAGCCGCTTGCCGGTTTGCCGGGAAAAGAGCCTGGTCAATACGGTGGAATTCCTCCGGATGAGTGGCGTTAAGGTGATTGCCAGCGACCTGGCCGCGGAATCCTACCTGGAGGACATATCGCTCACGGGACCGCTATGCATCGTTATGGGGTCCGAAGATGAAGGGATCAGCCAGGGAGTAGCCAAAGCTGCCGACCAGACCTTCCGCATTCCGCAGGCAGGTACGCTGAACAGCTTCAACGTCTCGGTGGCGGCCGGTATCCTGCTCTTCGAAGCCATGAAGGCACGATTGCTTGGTTAGGGTTGGCGAGCGGTTGCGGGAGTCGTATATTTACACCAAATTGTTTTAAACGAACGGATGGTTCCATCGGCTTCCAAGGCGGGGCTGCTCGACCGGGGCATTGCCAACTTGCCAGGTATCGGACCGGCCAAGGCGGAATTGCTGGGCAAGGAACTCATGATCTTCACCCTGGGAGATCTGCTGTACAGCTACCCCTTCCGGTACGTCGACCGGACACAGTTTCACCGTATTATCGACATCATGCCCGACCAGGGGAACGTCCAGGTAAAGGGTAAACTGGTAAACCTGGTCGTCAAGGGAGAAAACCGCAAAAAACGGCTGGTCGGCCGACTCCGCGACGATAGCGGGGCGGCCCTGGAGCTCGTCTGGTTCCGCGGCGTCAATTACCTGGACCGCACCTTTAAAATTGGTGAGGAATACGTGTGCTACGGTACCGTCCAGGAATTTAACGGTCGCCTGAGTATCGCCCACCCGGAAATGGAACTCGCCAACACGGGGCAATCCGAAGCGGCCGCGACCTTCGAGCCGGTGTACGCCAGCACCGAAAAACTGAATAAACGCGGATTAGATACCCGCGGCCGAAGAAAAATGATCCGGGGGATCCTCGATCGGTTGTCCGAAGCCGATCTTCCCGAGATGCTCCCGGCGTATCTGGTTCAGGAACTGCGGCTGATCAGCCATTCGGCCGCGGTCCGGACCATTCACCTGCCGGGCAGTCAGGCGGAGCTGGACGCGGCGCGGCGACGGCTCAAGTTCGAGGAACTATTCCTGCTACAGATGCGGCTGATCCAGTTAAAGGTGAACCGGGAAGCCAAAGTGGCGGGCTACACCTTCGATCAGATCGGCGACCGCTTCAATCGCTTTTTCCACGACCATTTACCGTTCCAACTCACGGGCGCCCAAAAGCGGGTGCTGCGGGAAATTCGGCAGGACCTGGGGCGCGGGATTCAAATGAACCGGCTGTTACAGGGTGATGTAGGTTCGGGCAAAACCATGGTGGGCCTGATGACGATGCTGATGGCCCTCGATAACGGTTTTCAGGCCTGTATGATGGCTCCGACGGAAATCCTCGCGTTTCAGCACTACGAATCCATCCGCGCGTATTTGGAGGGAATGGACCTTACCGTTGCTTTCCTTTCCGGCAACGTGAAGGGCCGGGCCAGACGCGCCATCCTGGAAGCGCTTGCTGAGGGCTGCATCGATATCCTCATTGGCACCCACGCCCTGATCGAACCGCCGGTCGTATTCAAAAATCTCGGGCTGGCCATCATTGACGAACAGCATCGCTTCGGGGTCAAGCAACGTGCCAAACTCTGGAAGAAGAACCTGCCCTACCCCCCCCACGTGTTGGTCATGACGGCCACGCCAATACCCCGGACCCTCGCCATGACGGCCTACGGCGACTTGGACGTCAGCATTATCGACGAGCTCCCTCCGGGCCGCACCCCGATCAAGACCGTTCACTTTACGGAACATCGCCGGGAACGGGTATTCGGCCGGATCCGGGAGGAAATCGACAAGGGTAGGCAGGCTTATATCGTCTATCCGCTAATCGAGGAAAACGAAAAACTCGACCTGCTGGCCTTGGAAGAAGCTTACGACGAGATGTTGCATAAGTTCCCCCGGCCGGCGTACCAGATCAGCGTGGTACACGGTAAGATGAAGCCGGAAGACAAAGACTACGAGATGGCCCGTTTTAAAAACGGGGAAACTCAGATCATGATGGCCACGACGGTCATCGAAGTCGGCGTGAACGTTCCCAACGCCACGATCATGGTCGTAGTGCATACCGAGCGCTTCGGCCTCAGCCAGCTGCACCAGCTTCGGGGTCGGGTCGGGCGGGGAGCCGCGGAAAGTTATTGCATTCTGCTATCGAGCGTCAAACTCAGCAAGGAGAGCCGGCAGCGCATCAACACCATGGTCGAAACTACCGACGGCTTTAAAATCGCGGAAGCGGATCTGAAATTACGCGGCCCCGGCATGATCGATGGTACCCAGCAGAGCGGGATTTTACAAATGCGCATCGCCGACCTGGCGCAGGACGGGCGCATTCTTGCCGTTGCCCGGGAACGGGCGAAGGACCTCCTGCAACGCGATCCCAACCTCCGGCTCGAGGAACACCTCCTGCTCCGCAGCTACCTGGACCGTCACTTCAGTACCGTCAAGGGCTGGAGCCTGATTTCATAAAAAAGCGGCCCGGGAAGTTTATTCCCGGGCCGCTTGGCTTCCATAAGACCTGTCTACCGCAGTTTGATGAACTTTCGAACCAACTGGCGGTCTTTTGCGACGATGCGCAGGTGATAGGTGCCCATCGGAAGTTGGGAGACATCCAGTTGCGTTGACAACAGGTCACCTTCCTTATCGAATTCGAGGTCACGTACCAGGCGTCCGCTGATATCCAGGATCATCACGTTCACCCGACCGCTTCCTTCACTTTGGAAACGGAGGCTCAGTTCCGTCTCAACGGGGTTCGGGAAGATCTCCAGCGTCGCTTCACTACCGAAAGATTTCGATTCCGCATCGGCGGTACTTCCTCTTTCGCTTTCCGGTTCGGCACCGGTGAAGTTGCTGCTACAATTCACGGCTGCTCCACCCAGTCCCGCGGGTACCCCCTTAGATTGGGAGAGAACGATTTTATCCAGTAGCGTATAAGCGCTTCGGTTGGCGATACGGATCGTATGCTCCCCTGCCGCCAGCGCAAAACTCAAGTCGGAACCGTCGTTGTTGACTTTCACCCACTGGAATCCATCCGTGGAGATTGCGGCACCTCCTACTATTTTGGAGAAGTTGATCCACGGAGAGGCATCGACCTGTACCCAGAAGCTGTTGCTGGAGCTTCTCCATGCATTCATGCGTAAATACAGGTGATACGTTCCGTCGTCAGCGATATCCACGGTGGTAGCAATCTGGGAGCCGGGACTGGTAGCCGTAGGGGCCTCGTAGCGACTCAGCCCCTGGAATCCGATGTACTTCCCATTGGATACCACGGTACTCTCATCGATAGTCCATCCGCTGCTAAGCGTAGCGCATTCCGCTTCCAACCAATAGTTGCCGTCGAATTCGACCACCGGGTCGTCGCATGCGTCCCCAATTCCGTCACGGTCCGTATCCAGTTGATCCGGGTTGTAGACGTTCGGGCAATTGTCGGAAGAGTTGGTCACGTAGCCTTCGGGTTGCGTACAGCTGAAGACGTATTCATGGCGGCTGCCGTATCCGTCATTGTCCGCATCCCGGTAGTAGGCCTGCTGATAAATTACCGCCGGGTTGAGGGGCTGGCAATCAAAAGCGTCTTCCCGACCGTCGTTATCATCGTCCGGGTCACAAATGTCTCCCAGTCCGTCCCCATCCGTATCGGTGAGGTCCGAACTGTTTACACTCGGGCAGTTGTCATCGGCGTTGGCCACGTAGCCGGCCGGTGCGCTACAGGCTTGTAGCGGTGCCCCCGGGTCTCCGTATCCATCGCCGTCCGCGTCCGCGTAGAACGTTTGCAATTCCTGCGATGGGTTAGCGGTATCCGGACAGTTGTCTACTTCGTCCGGTACCCCGTCACCATCACGGTCCGCCATATTCAGCGTGCCTACCGCGATTCTAAGCGTATCGCTACCGGAGGCACCACTGTTATCGGTAACGGTAAGAACGACCGTGTACACCCCTTCTTCCAGGGTTACCGTGGTCGTTGCGCCCGTAGCGCTTCCACCTGTCCAAGTCCATTGATACGTAACAATGGTACCATCTCCATCCCTAGATCCGCTTCCATCCAGTTGAACCGTAAGCGGAGCTATACCGGAACCCGGTGTAGCGGTTGCCACGGCGACCGGCAAGGTATTAATTTGAGCACCCCCACAAGTAAAGTCAGGACTACCCATTCCGGATGGCATATCCGAACGCTTGTCAAGATGGATTTTATCAAGATGGGCACCGGCTTCCCGGTAGGCGAAGTCGACGGTGTTACGTCCCTCCTGGAGCGTAACCGGGCTACCGGACACCCGATTCCAAACATAGGTGCCGTAAGCGGAGAAACGGTTCCATTTGACCCATGAACCCCCGTTCACCCGTACCCAGTATGAATCCTTGCCGACATCACGACCGTTGACACGTGCGGATAAGTGATAATCACCTGCTTCGGCACCTTCCACGACAAAGCGCGCGTAGTTGCTAGGGTCGTCAGCCGGGGCTGTCCGGGTAGAACTTCCTCCGCGGTAAACGATGGCATAAGCATTCGAAGCATTTGCGTCCACCTTACGCGTCCAGTATCCACCAAACTCAGCACATTCCGCTTCGAAGGTGAAGACATTTTTCAAAGGACCGCTGCTTTCACAGGCATCGCCGATACCGTCACCGTCCGCATCCGTTTGTTCCGGGTTGAAGGTGGCGGGGCAGTTGTCGGTGTTGTCGGTCACGTAACCATCCGGTTGCTCACAGGCTACCAGAGAGTCATTCGGATCACCGAATCCATCCTCGTCGGCATCGGCGTAGTAGGTCGTACCGGCCGCGCCAACCAGGGGATCCGAGGGATCGCAGTCGTCCGCGTTCGGCACGCCGTCGCCGTCGATGTCGTCGTCGCAGGCATCGCCCGTTCCGTCACCGTCGGTGTCGGTTTGATCACCGTTGCTCGTTTCCGGACAGTTATCCTCAGCATCGATCACGCCGTCACCGTCGGCATCGCTGGCGGGAGGCGTCACGGTGACGGTCACCACGTCGCTGTTCGTAGCTCCGTCGTCATCGGTGACCGTTAGGGTCACGGCGTGGACCCCTTCGGTGAAGGTGGCTTCCGCCTGCGCCGTAGCGGCCGAACCGCCGTCCCAGCTCCACAGGTAATTTACCAGCTCGCCGTCAACGTCGCTCGATCCACTTCCGTCCAGTTGGACCGCCAACGGAGCGGTACCGCTGGTGGGCGTAGCCATAGCCACGGCGGTCGGGGGCTGATTCACCTCCGAGCCGGTACATGCTACATCCCTGTCACCCATGCCGCTTGGCAGGGTACTGTCCAGATCCAGATGGATTTTATCCAAACGGGCTTTATTCTCCCGGTAGGCAAAATCGACCGTGTTGTATCCGGCCGTCAGCGTAAAGGGACTACCCGCCGCTACGTCCCAGGTATACTGGTTGTAGGCATTGAAGGTATTCCACTGCTGCCACGACCCTCCGTTCACCCGTACCCAGTACGAGTCACTTCCGGTTCCCGTAGCGTAAACCCGGGCAAAGAGGTGATACGCTCCGGCTACTGCGTTCGGTACTTCAAACCGCACGTAGTTTTGAGCTGCATCCGCGGGAGGAGCAGAGACCGACCGGGTTCCGTTGTAAACCGCGTAGGTGCCGTTCGAGGCATTGTTGTCGGTTTGTAATACCCAGTTTCCACCCACCGCGGCACATTCCGCTTCGAACGTAAAGGTGGTTTCCAACGGGCCGAGGTCGTCACAGGCATCACCGACACCGTCACCGTCCGCATCCGTTTGTTCCGGGTTGAAGGTGGCGGGGCAGTTGTCGGTGTTGTCGGTCACGTAACCATCCGGCTGCTCACAGGCTACCAGGGAGTCGTTCGGATCACCGAATCCATCCTCGTCGGCATCGGCGTAGTAGGTCGTACCGGCCGCGCCAACCAGGGGATCCGAGGGATCGCAATCGTCCGCGTTCGGCACGCCGTCGCCGTCGATGTCGTCGTCACAAAGGTCACCGGTTCCATCGCCATCCAGATCGGATTGATCTGGGTTGGCTACGGTAGGACAGTTGTCCTCGACATCGGGCACACCATCGGTATCCGAGTCCACCTGAGGAGCGGATACCCGTACGCTTAATGTATCCTGACCGACGGCATCGTCGTCATCGGTTACCGTAAGTACGATTTGGTATTCACCTACCGAAAGCGTAGCGGAGGCTGTTGCGCCCGTAGCTGAGCCACCTTCCCACGACCAGGCGTAAGAAACGATGGTACCGTCCGAGTCGGTAGACTGCTCGCCGTTCAATTGTACGGTAAGCGGTGCTTCGCCAACAAGCGGAGTTCCTTCAGCAATTGCAACCGGAGCTTCGTTCACCGGCACTGTCGTACAGGCGTCACCCGTTCCGTCGCCGTTCGTATCCGTTTGGTCCGGATTAAAGGTAGCGGGGCAGTTGTCGGTGTTATCGGTCACATAGCCATCGGGCTGCTCGCAGGCAACCAGGGAATCCGTCGCATCACCGAATCCGTCGCCGTCGACATCGGCGTAGTATGCCGTAGTGGCCGCACCAACCAGCGGATCGGCAGGGTCACAGTCGTCTGCATTCGCTACCCCGTCTCCGTCGATGTCATCGTCACAAAGGTCACCGATTCCGTCGCCGTCGAGATCGGACTGATCGGGATTGGCTACGGTAGGACAATTATCCTCGGCATCGGTTACCCCGTCGTTGTCCGTGTCTACGCTAGGGGCGATCACCCGAACGCTCACCGTATCCCGACCGACGGCATCGTCGTCATCGGTTACCGTAAGTACGATTTGGTACTCACCTACCGGAAGCGTAGCCGAAGTGGTGGCACCAGTGGCCGAACCGCCCGCCCACGACCAGGCGTAGGAAACGATAGTACCATCAGAATCGGTAGACTGCTCGCCGCTCAGTTGTACGGTAAGTGGCGCTTCGCCAACGAGTGGCGTGCCTTCAGCAACCGCAACCGGAGCTTCGTTCACACCTACCGTCGTACAAGCGTCACCAACGCCGTCGCCATCTGAATCAGATTGATCCGGATTAAAGGTGGCGGGACAGTTGTCCGTATTATCCGTAACGTAACCATTCGGTTGCTGGCAGTCCTGAATCGATTCGGCGGGGTCACCGAAGCCATCCCCGTCTCTGTCTGCGAAATAGGTAGTAATCGCTTGACTAGGGTTGGCAAAATCCGGACAGTTGTCTTCCGTATCCTGAATTCCATCACCGTCACTGTCGACTCCTTCCTGCAAGGAGCGTATGATAATGGTATCCCGGCCCGTGGCTCCACCATTATCGGTTACCGTCAGCGTTACCGAGTAAGTACCGGCGGGGAAGCTCTGGGACGTGATTCTTCCGGTTGCTGATCCGCCTGCCCAGTTCCATTGGTAGGAAACAATGGATCCATCCGCATCGGATGATCTGCTGGCATTCAGGTCGACCCGCACCGGTGCGGGTCCGCTTAGCGGAGTCGCATCTGCAATGGCAACCGGCGGAATATTGAGGGGAGGATTAACGGTAACCTGTACGATATCCGTTGAGGCACTTCCGCTGTTGTCGGTAATCGTGAGGGTTATCGCATAGGTTCCTTCTTCTTCCAGGACAATTTGCGGCGCTGGGCCCGTAATGGTATTACCGTCATAGGACCACTGGTAAGCTTCAATGGTGCCATCGTTGTCGTAGGAAGCCGTTGCGTCCAACTGAACGTTCAGCGGAGCGGGTCCGGAGAGGGGAGTTGCCGCCGCGACCGCCACGGGACGCTGGTTGCCACCTTCGGCGCAGGTAGGATCCTGTTCACCAAATTCAGTTGGCAGGGCCCCATCGTAATCAAGGTGAATTTTATCCAGCTTCGCTCCGTTTTCGCGGTGAGCAACGTCGAGGGTATTGAATCCCTCGCGGAAGGCAAACGGACTGTTCGCCACTTCATTCCAGTGGAACTGGTTATCGATGATAATTCCCGATTTCCATTCCAGCCAGTTTCCGTCGTTAATACGAATCCAGTAAGAATCGTCCGCGGAGGTGGCGGCCGCTACGCGAGCAAACATATGGTACCTGCCCATACGCATGTTTTGCATAACGAACCGAATGCGGTTGTCAGGCACGTCCGATGGCGGACCGGACATGATTTCTTCAGCGCTGACCACGTAGGCGGTTCCGGAAGCCGTACTGTCGGTTCTGATCCGCCAGTTTCCACCTACCTGGGCACATTCTGCTTCCAACCAAAATTCATTGATCCCGATGATCGAAGCGTCGCAGACGTCTCCAATACCATCGTTATCGGTGTCCAACTGATTGGGGTTGGTCATGTCCGGACAGTTGTCCGTATTGTCAACCACGTAGTTCATGGGCGGACTACACGCGACGATACTATCGGTTGGATCGCCGAAACCGTCGTTGTCGAAGTCAGCATAATACACCCGCCCCTCGCTCCGTGTAGGATCAAGCGGGTAGCAGTCCTCACTATCGGGGACACCGTCGTTATCGTCGTCGGGATCGCAGACATCACCTTGTCCATCACCGTCGGTATCCGTCAGGTTAGACGAAGTTCGGTTTGGACAGTTGTCGAGAGCATTACTAACGTATCTGGCTGGTGCTTCACAGGCCAGGATCGTGTTGTTTGGATCGCCGTAGCCATCGTTATCAAAATCGGCGTAGAAAATAGATTGCTCCTGTCCCGGGTTAAAGAAGTTAGGGCAGTTGTCCTCAACATCGCGGATACCATCACCATCGGTGTCGGTATCGTTGTACTGTACCGTCACGTTAACGACGTCGGTGGCTACCGCCCCGTCGTCATCGGTTACGGTAAGGCTGATGGCGTACGAACCTTCGTTCAGTACGGCTTGCGGAAAGGCTCCTACTGCGGATCCACCATTTTTCCACTTCCAGTCATAGCTGATAATAATGCCATCCGAATCCGATGAATTGCTGCCATCGAGGCTTACCGTCAAGGGATCCAAGCCGACGATCGGGCTAGCTTCAGCGACGGCGTTAGGCGCATCATTAGGGAGGTTGCCACAGTTTGTAGCGATTTCCCCAACTCCTTCCGGTACACCGGGCGTCGTACTTACGTACAGCTTGTCGAGGTAGGTA
The DNA here is from genome assembly GCF_002934605.1 of Neolewinella xylanilytica. GTDB lineage: Bacteria > Bacteroidota > Bacteroidia > Chitinophagales > Saprospiraceae > Neolewinella > Neolewinella xylanilytica. The sequence continues at coordinate 602,153 of NZ_PTJC01000005.1, read as the reverse complement.
CCGTCTTCCCGGTATGCGATGTCAATCGTATTATCTCCATCCAGCAGTACGTACTGGCTATTGGTTTCCTGCTCGAGCAAGAACTCATACCACTTGAAAATGCCGTCAGGAGAGATACCACTGTTCCACCTTACCCACGGCCCATCGTTCACCCGTGTGTAGAAAGAATCGTCGTTCGGGCTGGGGGCAAGAATTCTGGCATAGATGTAGTAGGTGCCGGGTTGGACGCCTTTAAAATTGAACCGAACCCGGTTAGCCGGAATATCCGCCGGAACCTGGTTTGTCGAGGAGCCGTTATCGAATACCACGTACTGACCGTTGGAAGCGCCGGGATTGGTGACCGTCCGCCAACCGGATCCTACCAGTGCACATTCCGCTTCCAGCCAGAAATCGGTTTTACCTACAACGGAGGGGTCACAGGTATTGCCTATGCCGTCACCATCGCTGTCCATTTGATCTGCGTTCGCAACTTCCGGACAGTTGTCCGATCCATCGATTACGTAGTCTTGCGGAGCGGTGCAGGCGGTAATGCTGTTGTTGGGGTCGCCGTATCCATCTCCATCGAAATCGGCGTAGTAGACCGTTAGCCGGCCTTCGCTACTATTGTATGGATTACAGTCTTCCTCATTCGGGACCCCGTCATTATCGATGTCGTCGTCACAGATGTCACCTATGCCGTCTCCATCCGTATCGGTTATATCGTTGGAGGTCGTCTCCGGACAGTTGTCCAGGCGGTTCTCCACGTAACCGGGGGGCGCGGTACAGTTTTCTACGAAAACGTTCGGGTCTCCGAGTCCGTCATTATCGGCATCGGCGTAGAAGGTCGGCAGTAGCTGAGCCGGATTATAGATCAGGGGGCATACATCCTCTTCGTTCGGTACGCCGTCTCCATCGTCGTCACCACCCAGGGCAAGCACCTGTAGCGGTAAGGTAGCGGAACCAGTTTCGCCCCTATCGTCGGTGACGGTGAGGGTAACTTCGTACTCGCCAAGGGCGAACGTCTCCCGCACCGGATTACCGGTGGCGAAGCCGCTCCCCCAGTTCCATTCATATTCCGTGATGTACCCATCTAAATCGATCGACTCCGATGCGTCCATCCGCACCTCGAGGGGAGCTACCCCTACGTCGGGCCGCAAATTACCGATTGCAATGGGAGCCTGGTTCGGCGGGGGAGTACAGTTGATGGACTCTCCTCCGAGACCATTCGGCTTGATGCCGTCCAGAGCGAGATAGAGCTTGTCCAAACGGGCGTTCGATTCCCGGAAAAGAATGTCGATGACGTTTTGTCCGTCAACCAACTCCATCGGACTACCGACGGCTTCAATCCAACCGAATTGTCCGTACGGGAATCCCTGGTACCACCGTTTCCATTCGCCACCGTTGATGCGGATCCAGAAAGAGTCGTCGGCGACGCTTTCGGCAAATACCCGGCCATACAGCCGGTAAGTACCGGACTGGACATTGTCGACCGTGTACCGCAGGCGGTTCTTTTCAATATCCTCGGGCGGACTGTTTAATGACGGCGGCCCCTGGTAGAAAACCACTACTCCGTTGGACGCCGAATCGATCTGCATGGTGGACCAGTTAAAGCCGACCTCGCCACACTCTGCCTCCAACCAAAAGATACTGGTACCGGCCGCCGAGCCATCGCACACGTCACCAAAACCATCCCCGTCACTGTCTATTTGGCTCGGGTTAGCGGTATAAGGACAGTTGTCTGTGTTGTCAATGACGTAATTAGCGGGAGCCAGGGCACAGGTAACCAGGGAATCCATCGGATCCCCAAAGCCGTCATTATCAAAGTCAGCGTAGTATACGCGCGCTCTTCCGACTTGTGGATTTAACGGTTCGCAGTCTTCCAAATCGGGAACACCGTCGTTATCGTCATCCGGATCGCAACTGTTCCCCAGGCCGTCGTTGTCCGTATCCGTTAGGTTAGTACTATTAACCGTAGGGCAATTGTCGCGTCCGTTGGTTACGTAACCCGGCGGCGGCACGCAGGACAATAGTGTCTGGTTCGGATCACCGTATCCATCTCGGTCAATATCTGCATAGTATACGGTAGGGGACTGTATGGATACGGTTAGTTGAGAAACGTCGAAGGGACAGTTATCTTCTCCTCCTACGGTATAGGCGTAGGTAACCGTTCCCGTGTTTGCCCGGGGGGTGAAAAGGTCCGGAACGGTAGCTCCGTTCAGCGACCAGGTTCCTCCGGCCTGGGGGTTTCCACCCAATTGCACGAGGCGGTCAAACAAACTGAAGGGAGCTTCCGCACCGCATACCGTTATTGAACCATCGTTTCCAGCACTGGCGAGGGAGTTGTCTTCGTCGATCGTTACGGAAACGATTCGCTTGCAATTTCCGGAACTGGTTGCCTCCACGCGGTATACACCTGGCTCATCCACCGTAATGGTGGCGGAATTACCGATCAACTGATTCGATAAATTATACCAGGCATACGTAACCTCGCTGGTAGAGGTTGCCCGCAGTTCAATACTACCGACCGTGCAGCTTAACGTTGTAAAGGGCGCTTCAATCCGCAGGTCGGCTGGCTGCTGACCTACTAGCACTTCGACGGTTTCTTCGATGGGGCAATCACCGGCCGTGGAGGCCAGCGTATAGGTGCCGGGAAGGGAAACGACCGGGTTTTGCACGTTCGACCGAAAGCCTTCCGGCCCCCTCCACAAGTACGCCCCACCCGTAACGTTTCCACTCAGGCGTACGGTTTGGGTAGTGCAGTCGAGCACCTTGGGCAGACCGTCCACATTCGCATTCACCAGGCAGTCAATATCCGTTTCGTTGACTTGAATGGTGAAAGGATCCGAAACCGTTAGCAGGTTGTAATCGGTGGCCGTTACGACAACATCGTAGTCGTTATTCGCCTGTGAAACGCCTGCCGCGATCGTGAACGTCCCGGTTAGCGAATCGAGGGCGATCCAGTTTGGCAGCGGGCTTCCTCCGGCCAGCGTAGCCGAATAGGTCAGCCGGTTGCCGGGATACCCGCGGTCGAAAAAGGTCGATACATCGTACAAACGGGGTTGAAGGACGTCAACCGTAAGGTTGGCAACGTCAGCAACCGTAGGTACCGGCTGCGGCCGGATATTGGTCAGGTATATGACGTTGTCCTGCCAGTCACAATTACCATTGCCCGGGACATCGCAGCCAGAGCCGATGATATCCATGACACCGAAGTATTCATTAGGGATCACGTTGCCCTCGCGGTCGAGGGCTTTGTATACCCTCACGGCAAGTTGGGAATTCACGTTATCCCCGTAAAGATCTCCGCCGCGGGAACTATAGCGGTCCATCTGAATCCAGAACGGTTCGGAAATTACCGATGTAGTTCCACCGGCGATGTTCGGCGATGGATTGAACGTTTCCGGCAGTACGGTTTGGAACCATAGCGGACCGTGTCCGACGCTCGGGCCTACCGCTTTTTCGCCGGAGGCGTCGAGTAAGCGGTGGCGATTCGACCCCCGGGCGTGGAATGCGCCAAAATTCACCATCACGACTTCTTCAGACGGGTCGGCCTGCACGAAGTACTCGCTGTAAATCAGGTCGCCATATTTCCCCGCATTGATGTCGGCATCGCTGGGGAAGGTAGAATTGGGACTTAAAATATAACTGCCGTCGCTATTTTTTCCCATTTCCGTTCCGAAGCCATAAACCTCGAACAGCTGTTGCAGGCTGGGTTCGTTACTACCCTCCGGGGCAACCATGTAAACACCGCTCAGATGGATTTCCTGATCGATGGCATTGTCGGCGTTAGAGGAAATAATTAATTCCTCTTCTATTATTCTGCGATATGGCGGCTCGTCCACCACGAAGTTCAACTCAACGTCCACGTAACTTCCGGGTTGCACCGCGTAGCCGGTCGCCGGAATGTCAATGCCCGTTACCGTATAGTAATCCGTATCCGTAGTGGTAATGGCGCGAATGATCAACGGAGAGACTCCATCATTATAAATTCGAGCAGTATTCTGCAACCGGGTCACTGTCGTATCTCCCCGGAAATTCAGCGGCCGCTCGATTTTGGTAAAGCTGAACCAATCCTCTGCCGGCCAACCACGGTCTAATCCGCGAATTCGGGTGAGGTTCTCTACCCGCATGCTGGCGCCGGTGAAGGGGATGAGGTCAAAGGATCGGAGCCTGCTCCCGGAATTACCAAGCGCGTCGGTCGCGGAAACCTCGATGATGTTGCTGGTGAAAGATTGACCCGCTGGAATAACTACGGTGAACGGTTCGTTATAAGCTACTGGCGCTTCTCCGTTAAGGGAATAAGTTAACGCGTCAATGCCCCCGCTACCGGACTTATCCGCAGCAGAAAGTGATACCAATACCTCGCCGTAGTAAGCACCCTGGTCGTTTTGGTTTCCACGCAGATTAATAGAAATGGCCGGCTCGAAGGAGCTGCTATCGACGGGGACGATATCCACGTAGATGATCTTGGTATTCCCCAAAGTGGGCGCACCAACGTCATCCAGCGTCAGCCTGCCGTCATTCACCCGGACGGTGTCGAGCCCGACCGCGAATTTGGAGTCGACGGCTGGAATGAAGTTGTCGATCAGCACCGAGTCTTCCGCTCGGATGGTATGCAAGCTATTAAACGCAATCGGATCGCCGGCTGCTAGCTCAATCCGGTAAAGTCCGTTTGGCAGTTCAATCTCCCAATCGTGCGGATTGTTCTGCCCCAACATGTCCAAATGGTTGTAGGAGCGTAACAATTTCTCCGCATCGGTGCTAAGGTTGGACAACCCACGTTCGTCACCGCGGGCCCCCGTGATATTACTGGATGGTCGACGGGTCGCCGGATTAATCCAGCCGTAGGTATAACCGTTACCCCGCCGTCCGTAGGCTTCTCCAATGTCAGCCAGGTAACCTCCCGGAGGCGTAAAGGAGTCGTCCTGAAAATTAATTTTGATGGTTCCTTCCGCATCCGGTTGATTTACGGTAACCGTAACGTTCAATACGGAAGACTGAAACCCGGAAGCAATTGCCGTCACTTCCGCTTCGTAAACGCCAAACGTGAGCTGAGAGGCGTCAACCCGTACGTCGATCAGTTCGCCGTACGTGTAACTTCCTGGCAATACGAGCCAGGGGGCGCTACTGGATAGCTGAACGGCGTCGGAATCGATGTCGGTGTTTGCTTCCAAAGCAACCGTATAGGGGCTCGACAATTTTCCTTCCGTAGCCACTACATCAATCGATGGCGGTAGAAAGGACAGGGCAGGCTCGGGGGCAATGTAGGCCCTGGCATTCGTGATCACGATCAGATAATCCTGGTAATCACCGTTTTCGGCCTCCTCGAAACCAATAACGTAGCTATTGGGCACCAGCCTTCCGTCACGATCACGGGCGGGGTAAACGCGTGCACGATGTTCTACCCCACCGGTATTTAATTCGTCTTCGGTGTAGAGTACACCGGAGCTACCTCCCGGATTAACGTATAGTCCAAACCCGTTTTTGGTATTGACCGTAAACTGGTTGGCACCAGTAACCCGGGGGGGGAATAGGGTTTGTGCCGCGGCAAGGCCATCGGCCAAAGTCCCAAGTTGGTTAAGCGTGATTTCTCCGTTGCGTTTCGTGTAGTACCCGTAAGGCACGACACCGGCCGGAGCATAACGTGCCACTACCTGGATACCTACCGGTCCGGCACCGGCCGCTTCGAAAATAGGTTCCTGTACCTCTTGCCCGCGCACGGGAATAGAAACGTCGTCACTCAACGTGGTCCATCCGACATCGATGCCGATTCCAAGCGTGTTGACCACGTCCTGTAGGGGTGGCTCGGCGCCTCCCTCCAGTCCCCACTTTTTGAGGCCGTGGAGGCCCAGATTGAACTGGTTACCTTCTGAATTAGTCGAGAAAGTCAGGCTTGCCTCCTGGTAACCCCGATCGCTTTCGGTATTGTTATTGGGGGGGTCGAAAGTGACACTGTAAGTCTGGGACGCATCGGGGGCGAGCGTGAGCACACCGGGACCGATGAAGGAATAATTCTTCGCGTAAGGTCCGTCAATCCTTACACCGGAAATCTCCAAGACGGCATTCCCCGTGTTCGTGATAACGACCTGTTTGGTCTGGGATTGGGGGCCACCCGTGCGTTCGGAAACCTCGAAAATCATCTCCTCCGGGACGGCGGTTATTTCGGGGGCCAGTATGAGGGAAGCTGGATCCACGTTACGCACGACCACGACGATATCCTGGTAATCGAAACCACTCGTATGTTCTTCAAAGGCCAACACGAACGTATTGTCCTGCCCCGGAATCTCATAGACCCGGACATGGTGCGGGGTAGCGGCGTCAAATGTGTTTAACCCGTCTTCCAGGAAAACCTGGCGATCTGCGAAAGACGGCCACCGGCTGTAAAAACCAAACACCTCAGCAGTTGGGTTGAACTCGGTAGCGCCGGAAATGGTGGGAGTGAGTGTTTGTCCGTTGCTGGCGGGCACGTTGCCTACCGTAAATAACTCTTCGGTGGAAGTGCTAATTCCACTTTCGTACCATCCGAAGCCCGTAACGGGATTCTTGTCCACCGGACCGTACACGCCAAGCACCTCGACCGTAACCGGGCCGTCGGTGGCCCGCCGGAAATACTGGATTCCGGCTTCGTCACCGAGCAGGTCGTTGTAGTCTTTTCCGCTTGGAAGATCGATGCGGTTGGTCGAGGGGTTGCCGTCGGCAATGTCGATCTCGTACCCGTAGGTATCGATAATTTGCTGCAGGGAAGGTTCATTGGACCCGCCTGTTCCCTTTTTCCCTAGCCCCCGGATTTCAATCTGCGCGGAAACCGGTGAGTTAGATCCAGCAACCGTAAGAGTAGCCACTTTCGGGCCTTCGGTGGTAGGATTGAAGGTGACGAAGATGGAGACGGCCTTGTTGGGATCGAGTGTACCCGGAATGGATGACGTATTCACCGAAAATTGACCCGCATCGGGGCCCGATAGGCTTGCTACCGGATTGATCAAGGCAGCATTACCGGCGTTGACGAGAAAGACCGTTTGGGGATTTTCCGCCACTCCGTCCGCAATTCCTTCGGTAATCAGGGTAGGCGAAGGAATTAATTGTACAATGGGCTCGGGAGAGCTTTGATCGCTGGGTTTCAGCAGTACGATGGATTGACGGGCGAAGTCAGACACGTATAGGTTCCCGTTGTTTGGATCTTCGGTAAGGTCAAGCGGGTCGCCGAAGTCCTTGAAACCGGGGATACCCAGCTTGGTGGTCAGGATATCACCGTTAGGACCGTTCGGTACCAGGGCCATAATATCGCTACCGTTGGAATACCGGCAAACCAGAATGGCTCCCTTAAGCTTGCCGCCCTCCGCATCGCTTTTGTAGACGATCGCTCCGTTGGGCGACTTGCTATATCCAAAATCGTAAGCGATTCCACGATAGTTCGGATCGGGAGCCACGTTGTTGCCGTAACCGGAAACGTCCACCGGGCCCCGGTTCAGGACGTACTCTCCGCGAATCGGATTGGGGTGACCGAAATAGCCGACGTCTCGAGTCGGATCGACCCGAAAGAGAAAATCTCGCTGGGTATTGTTGCTAAAGGTGGCCGGCACCGGTGGGAACTTCCCACTCGGGTCGCTATGGTTGTAGTAGTTTCCATTCACCCGACGCGTCCCGTCTACGGAGGCGGGAGTATTGCTACCGCCGGCCGTACCGTTGGTCGGAATGTAGAGCTGGCCGTTTGTATGCCAAACCAGATCGTAGGCATTCCGGATACCGGTGGCGAAAATGGTCAGCGGAGCTTCGGTGTAATACGGGTTATAGGTACCATCGTCGGGGAAGGACTGGTCGGATTCGAAGTACGTTCCGTTTCCGTCACCGAGGGTGGGGGAATTGGTATCGACGTTGTTGATCGCCTCCTGATCCATGGTCGTTTTCGCATTCAACGGCCACTTCGATTCCGGCAGCTTATCTAGGTCCATCCGCAGGGTCGCTGCCGATAGCAGGCGTTCCTTACGGAAGCCCCAAGAGCCGTCGGGTTCGCCACCGGCCGTGTTGCTGCCTACGTTGAAGTAGAATGCACGGGGGTTCGTGGGGTCGAACACGATGCCGTTGATGAGGTGATCCCGGCGCGACCGGGGCAAATTGGTGATCACCAGTTTTTCGGTGCCTAAATTAGGTCCGGAGAGTTGGCTGATCTTACCATTCCAGGGCGGACCGTTGTTAAGCACCCCGTCGGCATGGCTTACGTACGCAATAAGGTTGTTTGCGTCGGAGCCCGGTTCAAAAACGAGACCGATAGCGGCGCGGCTACCGTAAACATCTTCGAGCGTGGTGATCGTTTCCATATCCACCAGCGCGCCGCTCTCCTCCTGAATGCTCCACCGATCGATCGTACCGGTGATGCGTAGGCCGTAGAGCTTTCCGTCCGGACCGATCGTGAGGGAAGAGTAACCATGACCGGTGGCTACATCACCGACGCGGGTAAACGAGACGTCGTCCAGGGCTCCACTGGCGCCGGTGTCATCGGCGGCCGTAGTGAAAACGGCCTCAAACCGCTCAAAGGCTGCTCCGGTGAGATCCGTCACCCCGTCGATCACGAAACGATAGGTCGTATTCGGCTCAAGGGGAATGGATGGCGTAAGGTTGATCGCATCACCTCCCCCACTACCATTAACGGTCGAAGGAATTTCAATGCCATCCGCAAAGCGGAAGAGTTTGACCGTCTGCTGGGTGATCGTCAGGTTATCGATACCGAAGATGCCGTTATCACCGTTGGGCAAGTACAGTTCGTTGGCCGAAATGGAAGTCGTAAGCGACACGTTGTCCTCGCCGTTGGCGGGGATACTGCCGGTGATGGTCGGGATTCCACTCTTGTCGCTCACGGTTGCCGTGACGGTTAGCTCGTCCGTAACGTACCCATTCGCCGTGGCAGTGATCCGGGTACTGTATTGTCCGACCGGAATGCCGGATTTTATGGCAAATTGCAGTTCGCCGAGACGGGGATTGGCGGGCAGCGTAAGCCAGCTGCTACTGGTGGGATTGCTCGAAATGGCTATGTTGGGGGTGGTGCCGTCGTTGGTCCGTAGGTCTACCGTAAAAGACTTTCCGGTTTGGGCTTTCGCCAAGTCGAAGTTGACCTGATCGGGTGACCACACCAAGCCAGGGGTATAATCCTCGACCGATACCGAGAATTCATCGAAGGAGAAACTGATGGCTTCGTTGATGGCGGCGCGGCGGTGGGTGGTATAAATTCCGGCAAACGACAAGTTATCCGTACTGTTATCGCCGTCGTGGTCGATCCCCCCCTGTAGCGAAGCGGGAAGTGGCAGAAAACCACCCTGGCTGTTTACTACCTGCAGTTCGTTTTCTCCATCGATCGAATAATAAGCGCTAACCCGATCAAACACCGGGTCCAGTTCCAATCGCAGTTGAATGGAGGTCTTGTTGGTCTGAAAGCTATTCGAGAAGATTTCGGAAGTAATTACCCGGTTGGGATCCGCTGGATCCAGCGACTCAACGAGTAGTTGCACCCGCTGGGAGTTGTCGGTGACCTTCACCAGCGCCACGTGCACGTACTGGTCCTCGTCCAGCCCGAACCAGATACCCGCTTGCTGGTCTGCCGAGGTGGCACTACCCGCGAAATCCGGTTGAGCCAGGTCGACTGCTACGTTGTACACACTTCCGGGGGCGATGAAACCTACTCCCAAGGCGTTCACCTGGTTGTTGGTGGTCGTCGTACCTACCGGCATCAGGTAGCGGGTTCCCTTGGTGCTGGTGACGACCAGACGGCCTGCGGTAACGTCCAGCAGATCCGATTCGAAACCGGGGATATCGGCATTGGAGGGCTCCGAAGGAAACTCATTGAAAGAAGGGGCTTCCACCATGGTGAAGCCGGTAAAATCACCGTTCCGATCGCCTAGTCCGCCGCCGTTACCATTGAACGACAACGTTACGGGCAAGGACACACCGATCTCACTACAATCCAGTGAACTGATCGGCGCGCAGACAGCCGCCGGGATGGGGTACGCGGTATGGCCTTCGGGGGAAGTGGTGCTACCTAGAAGCTGGGTGATAAGCAGGAGCGGAAGGGCTACCGCCAAACGTAAAGTGTTGTTCATTAGTGCTGTTTTCGTACCACACATAGCAGGGACCTAGGTGCGGAGCAAAATTGGTGTCAAAACGCGTGGCCCAATCGGGGCCTCTATAAATGCTAAATCAAACTACCGGCGAATGGGTCTATGCTTTCCGAGTGTAGAAAAGTTACCCGCGAAAGGGTAAGTTGCCGGGTGTATTCAAGGTGATATAAAATATACGCGGCAAAGATCACACTTAGATTGGTTGCATAGCCGATGCAGGTGTATTTTATAATTCCGAATACGTTTACGTCGCCCATCAGACCGTTTATGGGAATGCCCCTCCAAGAGGGAATCCAAGGCGCCGTTTCGATATTCAATGCAGGAAAATTTGGGTGCCGTTACAGTGGAACGAAATTTTTTCGTAGGGTCCGCCACAACGATGAAGAAGGATAAAGGAGAACGCGCCGTCAAAAGAGAGCGTATGGTTAGAACGGGCCGTGCACGATAAGGTTCTACCGCATCCGGGGTACGAACGTTAAGAAGCGCGGCACAGCAGAAGAACGGCCCAAGCGGTTCCAGCCCTAAAAAGGTCGCCTGCTGGTTTTCGCGGGCTTTTACCGGCAATCCGAGGCTCCCTTCGTTTCCGTTACCGCCCTGGCACCCGCGCCCCGCCGCCGTACGGAAGCCTACCCATAATCGGGGAGTAATTTTGCAGCTGTCCGTATTTGATTCTATCTTTGCACCACGTAGATTTCCTGGAATGTGAGCGAGCGGATACTTCCGTAGCCTCACGGGTTGATCGTGGACCTGCCTTTTAGCAGGTGAAGCTCAGACTAACACACTAGAATAATACATCCATGCATCACCACCTGCCGGGGGTAGCAAACATCATTCCCACTTTTGCCGTTTCGGCCAGGATCGCAGAAGACGGCAACGTTTCTGCACCACTAACACCAAGATCAACGTTTGTACCACGAGCGCCATCCTTCACTTATGTGAATCCGGCGCTCCGACCTCACCTCGCGTCGTTACCGTTCGGCGGACAGCTTTAAAATCACCAGCTCGCCCTTCGGGCAACGGAAGCTACCTGTACCCATCAGATACCTTTTCGGCCGGACTTCCGGCCGGTATTCCCCAACTAAATCCGGAACGGGCCATCCGTTCTTTCAAACCAGATTTCGGCATTTTCCACATTTTCACACCACCCGAGCTTGTGTCCTTTCGACACATGGACGCCGAAGGCGTGCTAATAAGTCGCTAATTTCGGCGCTGAGATCACTTGCTACAACTTAACTTCATGAGACTGCCTATCGTTTTTCTGGCCCTCTACCTGCTGGGTAGCCTTACCGGTTGTGTATCCTACGAAGAATTGCGAAACTTTCAGGAGGTACCCGTTACCGCCAACAAGACCGAGCAGATCGACAACAAGGTCGAATTGCAAATTCAACCGAAGGACTTGCTCCGCATCGATGTGGAAAGCGTCAATCCGGAGGCAGCCATGCCGTTCAACCAAACGACCCAAATGGCCAGTGCTTCCCAGGCTAGCTCGCAGAACATCCAGCTATTCCAGGGTTACTTGGTGGATGAAGACGGCTACATCGACCTGCCCCTGTTAGGGCGTATCGAAGCGGCGGGGCAAACGTTGGAGTCGCTGCAATTCCTAATCCGGGGCCGTTTGCGGGAATACCTCCGCGACCCGGTTGTCAACGTGCGGTTCCTTAACTTTAAGGTCACCATTTTGGGGGAAGTATTCGCCCCTGGTGTCATTACGATGCCGAACTCCCGGGTGACGATCCTGGAAGCGCTCGGCATGGCCGGCGACCTGACCGACTACGCCAACCGGGATAATATTCTGGTAGTACGCGAGGAAGCCGGCGTGCGGAGTTATCAAAGAATTAGCCTCCAGGATGACAGCATCTTTAACTCCGAGTACTACTATCTGAAGCAAAACGACGTTATATACGTCGATCCCATCCGGGCCAGAACCGCTACCGTCTCCGATCCGGGCCAGCGGCTCATTAACTACCTCGGGCCGGTGATCTCAATCGCTACTTCCGTGATCCTTACCCTGGTCATTAAGAATTAAGCCGGAGGCGGCAACCTAGTTACAACACTATGAAAAATATTCCAGAGGACTTCGCGCCGCACAATTTTAAGACGGGTGGCCCCCAGGCCAATCCCTTCGCTCCGGCGATCCAGCTGGATTTCGAGGCCCTAATTAACCGGATGCTCCGCAACTGGTACTGGTTCGTCCTGGCGATAGGGATCTGCTTTTTTCTGGCCTGGCTGCACCTGCGCTACACGACGCCCGTATATCAGGCCCAGACCTCCATGCTGATCGAGGAGCAGTCCAGCAGCGGGGGATTGTCAACGGATGTCATCGCCCAGGAACTCGGATTCGAGAATACCTACAAGATTGACAACGAGATCTTCATGCTGCGTTCAAAGTACCTGATGGAACGGGTGGTCAATTTGCTGGGCCTCGACATCAGCTACTTTCACCTGGGTTCGGTGCGTGACGTAGAAATCTACAAACCCGATCAATTCGGCCTGCTACTGGTGGATACCGTTACGACCACCGCAGCCACGGCCAACGAGCCCATCGTATACGGAAGCGTCATGGTCCGCTTCGACAATGCCAACACCTTTTCGCTGATCCGCTCCGAAGGCGATACGGCTTCGGTCTCCTACGACGAGCCCCTTCGGATCGGCAACCGGCGGTTCCTCCTGGCGATCGAGGAGGGGGCTTCCATTATCGGTCAGCCCGACATCTACCAAATAATTGTTCGTAAGCCGTCGGACGTAGCGGGGGGCTACAACCGCAGTCTGTACGTAGCCCAAGTGGAAAGCTCGGGGGTTGTCAGCCTAAGCATTACCGACCCCGTCCCGGAAAAGGCGACTGACATTCTTAATGCCTTGGTCGCGGTGTACGAGCAACAGATTGTGGAGGAGCAAAGGCAGACGGGCGGTCAGACCGTAGCCTTTATCGAAGAACGCCTGGAATACGTTACCGACGAGCTCTACGAAGTGGAAAGCAACGTTGCCAGCTTCAAGCAGAACGCCAACATCAGCGTGGACCTATCTACCCAGGGTTCGAACTACCTCTCCCAGATGAACGAGGCGGATGCGCAACTAGCCGAACTACAGATTCGCCGGGAACTGGTCGAGGAAGTCCGGCGGACCCTCACGGAAGAAAATAGCTACGACCCCCTTCCCCTGGCTTCGGAGGTGATCTCCGGGGTGCTGTCGGACCTGATCGTCCAGTACAACCAACTTATTTACGAGCGGGATCAGAGCCTGGAGTTCGTGACCGAATCCCACCCCACGGTAGCGACCTTTAGCGAGCAGCTGAACAACTTAAAGGAGAGTCTCCTCCGCAGCATCAATTCCATTCTTCGGGAAACCAACGAACGCGCTACCAAGATCGAGGAGCGGATAGCCCCGCTGCAGGCGCAGATGAACCGGCTTCCCGCCAACGAGAAGCGGTTGTTGCAGATCATGCGGCAACAGGAGATCAAGCAGAACCTCTTCATCTTCCTGATGGAAAAGCGGGAGGAAGCGGCCATTACGATCGCCGCGCAGACCCCGAACACCCGCATCATCGACCGCGCCTCCAGCAGCCCGAACCCGGTCAGCCCAAATAAAACGATGATCTACCTGTTCGCCTTCGGCGTGGGGTTGATCGTACCCGGCGGTACGATCTTTCTGCGGGAGGTGCTGGGCACCAAGCTCGGCACCGAGAAGGAAATCATGAAGGTGTTCCCCTACCCGGTGGTCGGCCGGATCACCCAAAGCAAGGATCATGGCTCCATCGTGGTCACCCAGAATAGCCGCAACGGAGTGGCGGAGGCTTTCCGCTTGCTCCGCACCAACCTGGGCTTCATGCTGCCCGCCGATCAGCCGTCGGTGATTATGGTCACCTCCAGCGTGAGCGGCGAAGGAAAGAGCTTCATTGCCTCGAACCTGTCAGCCGCGCTGGCGCTGTCAAAAAAACGGGTAGTGGTCGTGGGTTTGGACATGCGCAAGCCGAAGTTGGCCACGATGGTATCCAAATCGGACGACCCCACCAACCAGGTCGGCCTTTCTAATTACCTGATCGGACAGGCTTCCTACGAAGACGTCATCAAGCCTACCGTGCAGGAGGGACTCCATCTCATAGCGAGCGGCCCCATCCCACCGAACCCGACGGAGCTGCTGATGGACGGCCGGATGGGAAATCTGATCCACCGCTTGCGGCAAGATTTCGACGTGATCATTTTGGACGCTCCGCCGGTCGGCGTCGTCACTGACGGTCTGCTCATGAAAGACTACATCAACGTTACGCTGTTTATGGTCCGCGTCGGTGTCACGCCTAAGAAGAGCGTCAACTACATCACGGAAATCATCGAGACGGGCAAACTGCCCCGCTTGAACATGGTCATCAACGGAATTAACCCGAAAGCTTCTTACGGGTACGGCTACGGCTACTACGAATAGCAACCGCATTGCAACGATTAGATAAGCTGGCGGCAGCGTCGCCGAGGCTGTTCAAGTGGGGAAAACTCCTGGGGGTCACCGGGGGTGCGCAGTTGCTGATCCAGGCTACGGGTTTCATCTGCGGCATCTTCATCATCCGAATACTGTCGTCCGAGCAGTACGCTTACTATACCCTGGCGAATACCATGCTCGGTACGATGACCGTACTCGCCGACGGAGGCATCTCCACCGGCGTGATGTCGCTGGGCGGGAAGAAATGGAAGAGCCGGGAGGAACTCGGTAAGATTTTGGCCACCGGCATGCACATGCGCCGGCAGTTCGCCATCGGCAGCCTGCTGGTATCCCTGCCCATTCTCTTTTTCCTCCTGCAGCAACAAGGCATGATCTGGTGGCACTCCGTGCTGCTGATTCTGTGCCTTACGCCCACTTTCTGGGCGGCCCTTTCCGGCTCTTTGCTACAGGTAGTGCCGAAACTGCACCAAGATGTCAACGATCTGCTCAAGATCAACGTCGGCATCAACATTTCGCGGGTACTGCTCACGATACCCTTCGTGTTCTTCTTTCCCTTCGCCGGAATAGCTATCCTCGCTACGGGAGCCAGCCAGGTGATGGGAAACCTGCAACTACGCAAGTTGTCCCTTAGTAAGGCCGATTGGAAAGCGGACAGCGATCCGGGATATCGGGCCCAGATTATGGGAACCGTCAAACGGATCCTGCCAGGAAGCATCTACTACTGCATAAGCGGGCAGATCACCGTATGGCTCGTTGCCATTTTCGGCAGTACCGAAAGCATCGCCAACCTAGGCGCTATCGGCCGGCTCATGGTCATCCTGACCCTGGTAAAGATGGTCGTGGATACCCTGATTACGCCCCGGTACGCCCGACTTGCTTCTAAAAAGCGGTTAGTGATTAGCCGGTTCTTCCAGATACTGGCCCTCGTCGCGATCTTGTGCTCGGTGATCGTAGGTGGCGTCTACCTCTTCCCGGACGAATTCCTGTGGATATTGGGAGACAAGTACGCCGACCTGGAGTACGAAGTATTCCTGATGACCATCAGCAGTTGCCTGTCTTTGCTCAGCGGCACCGCACACAACCTCTCCACGTCCCGCGGGGTTATCCCCAATCCGTACCTATTTATCGGGACGACGATCGCCAGTCAGGTCATTTTACTCGCCTTTGTAGTGGACTACAGCTCGCTGGCCGGTGTGATCATGTTTTCCATTTACGGTTCGCTGATCAATCTGGCTTACCGCTTTATTGATTTCCTTTACCGGACCCTGGTCAAAATCGAGTGGTCCACCGACGAGCAACCACTACCATAAAGTTTACCACCCCACACTTATGAAGATTCTGACGACGCTTGCGGAGCGTGATTATTTCCTCGGGTTTGCCGCTTTGCTGAACTCCGTTGTTCACTACGGTACGTACGTGGACAAGGTCATCGTAGGTTACCGGGGGGAGCTTCCGGAGTGGCTTCCCCCACTGCGGGTTTCCAACCACGGCCGAGAGTTTACGACCCCCGAGGGGCTCCCGGTAGAACTGGTCGAGCTCAGCGGCAGCAAACACATGGTTCACGAAAAACCAAAGTGGTTCGCCCACGTCAGCGACGTGCTGGCTCCGGATGCTACCGAATATTTTTTCTTCGACTCGGATATCATCATCAATACCCGCATGTCCTTCTTCGGAGAATGGGTAGCGGAGGGAATCGGCATCTGTGGTGATGTAAACTTCCTTTTCGACCCTACCCACCCGATCCGGCTCAAGTGGGCGAAACTCGCCGAAGCCAACGGCCTGACCGTCCGTAACCAGATTCACGGCTTCTACAATAGTGGGTTTTTGGCGTGGACGCAGGAGCAGAAGCCGTTTATAGCGGATTGGAACCGGGCGTTTTCGATCCTGGCGCCAAAGAGCGGAGACATGAAGCAGTTTCGTGTTTTTGATCGCACGGCCATGGTTCAGAGCACCAATCAGGATTCCTTCAACCTGGCCATGATGATCACGGAGGTTCCCCTGTCCGTCATCGGACCGGAGGCAATGAGTTTCATTAACGGGATGCAACTGATGTTCCATCCCATCGGTGCAAAGCCCTGGAAGCGCGATTTTGGAAAGGACTTTCTTCAGGGCCGGGCACCCCGGCAGGCCGACATCCAGTTCTGGCGCCATGTCAACGGCACCGCGCTACAACCCTTGCCCGTTGCCAAGGCAAACCGGACGCTGAAATACAGCCGGGCACTCCGCTGGCTCGGCCGCTTTTACCACCGCCTCTAATTGGCTCACCGAATTTTGCTCCCGGCGGTGACCTATTCGGCACTGCGTCATCAACCCACACCCTATTGAAAGCTACCTCCTCCGTTTTGTTTTTGTGCGGATCGGCCGAACCCGGTCGGGACGGCGTAGGTGATTATGCCCGCAGGCTCGCCGGTAGTCTTCAAAGACGGGGCGTTGTAGTGCACCTGGTAGCCACCCACGACGATGCCGTAACCGAACTCCTCGACGAAGTCCAGTACGACCAGGGATCGGGCGTGCCCACCCTGCGCATTCCGGCCACCGTGGGTGAACCGGCCCGCGCCACCCTGATGCTGGAAAAAATTAAGGAGGCAGGCCCCGAATGGATCAGTCTCCAGTACGTGCCCTATTCTTTCGCAGACAGTGGCATTCCCTGGCGTTTTGCAGCGACCCTCCGCAAGATCGTCGGTTTGGCCAAAGTGGAAATCATGTTTCACGAACTCTGGCTGCGGAACCTGCCGGCGAGGGACGTAAAGGGGCGGCTCACGGGCCTCCTCCAGCAGTGGGTCACCTTGCGGATATGCCGCACCCTGCATCCCGGGGTGATCCACGCCCACATACCCTTTAACCAGGAAGAACTTGCCAGCCACGGACTCGACGTACGGCCGCTGCCCCTTTTCGCCAATATCGGCCGAATGGACGGTGTGATCGGGGAAATCACCCAAAGGTCGTCGAATGCCTACCGGATAGCGTTCTTCAGCCGCATGGAAACCCCGCCCCCCGTGCTGCGGGTAGTACGGGATGCCGCGGCCTGGTGTACGGAAAACGGCCGGACGCTGGAGGTTGCGCTGCTCGGTGGAGGCAAGGCCAAGGTGAGCGCCGCTGCGGACTCGATTGAATCGGCGGTACCCGCGGCTACCGTTTTGCCGGTAGGGTACCTCAGTCCGGAGGGGGTATCCGCCTGGCTGGCCACCTGCGACCTGGCCATTTCCCCCATCCCCCGGCACAGCCTCGGCAAGAGTGGAACGGTTGCCGCCTTTTTGGAGCATGGCTTACCGGTTATTTCGCCCATTGTCAAACTGGACCGCGCCCCCTTTTTCCAGGCCGCGCTGAACGAGCTGGTCATGGAGCACTTCGACGCGGTAGCGGTGGGGCGGGCGAAAGCCGCCCTCAACGAAGGCGCGCCCATCTTTGAAAACCTGCAAAAGATAACCGATCGCTTTATGGATGACCTCAAGCTCGAAGTACCCCGGGTCAGCCGGGTGGCGGAGCGATCTACAAAGTCGGAATAAGTATGGTAACCGTCTCCCACCCCACCGGTAACGCCAACCTCCGCGCCGCACTCGACGGCTTAGAAGCCGCCGGTTTGCTGGAGTGTTTCTACACCGCCATCGCCACCTTTCCGGGGAACACCTTCGACAAGCTAGGCCAAATCGGCCCCTTCAACGACTTTAACCGGCGCGCTTACTCCCCGGCCCTGGAAATCCACACCCACCTTTTTCCGTGGCTCGAATTGGGTCGGCTGCTGGCTACCCGCCTGGGCCTGAAGCGCCTGACCCGCCACGAAACCGGCCCGCTGAGCGTCGATGCGATCTACCGCAGCCTGGATAAGCGCGTGGCCAACCGCCTCCGCCGTAAACGGACGCAGGCCATTTACGCCTACGAAGACGGTGCGGCCTATTCCTTCGAGGTGGCTAAGCAACTCGGCCTGTCCACCCTCTACGATTTGCCGATCGGATACTGGCGAGCATCGAGAAAGCTACTCGGGCAGGTAGCTACCGATCATCCGGACTGGGCCATGACCATCAAGGGGATGCAGGATTCGGAAGAAAAGCTGGCCCGCAAAGACCGCGAAATCGCGCTGGCCGATCATATCTACGTGGCGAGTAGCTTTACCGCCAAGACCCTGGAAGACTATCCCGAACAGCTTCCTCCGGTGTCGGTCATCCCCTACGGCTTCCCCACGCCGGTAACCAACCGTAAATACGAGAATGCTCAGGGCAGACCCCTGCGATTGTTGTTCGTGGGGGGGCTATCCCAGCGGAAAGGTTTACTGGAAATGTTTCAGGCCATCGCTCCCTTCGGTAAGCGGATCGAACTGACCGTCATCGGGAGGCTCCCGGAAGAAGCCTGCCCACCGTTGAACGAATACCTGGCGAAACATCGGTACATTGAGAGTCTTCCACACCGGGAAATTCTCCGGACGATGCAACAACACGACGTGCTGCTCTTTCCTTCTCACTTCGAGGGGTTCGGGCTGGTCATTACCGAGGCTATGTCGCAGGGCACCCCGGTAATCACCACCGAGCGCACCGCCGGCCCCGACCTGATCACCCAGGGGCAGGATGGCTACGTCGTTCCGGCGGGCTCCGCGGAAGCCATCTCGGAACTACTGGAAGAATTACTGGTGCGGCCACAGACGGTAGCCGAGCTCGGCCGGGCAGCCGTGCGGACAGCCGCCGGGCGCCCCTGGTCTAAATATGGCTACGAGCTGGCCACCTCCGTCGCACAACAGGTAACCAGGTATGCCTGAGGTAGACCACATCACCGAATACAGGCAGGGAGCCGACCGGCTTACCCGCAGGCTGATCTATTTATACATTTTTCTGCTCTTCTTCGAGGGAGCTCTCCGTAAGTGGTTCCTACCCTTTTTATCCAACCCGCTTACGATCGTTCGGGATCCCCTGGTCGTGCTGATCATCCTCACCTACCTGTCGGCGGGTTATCGACTGCTCAACTTCTATACCCTCTCCTTACTGAGCCTGGGCATTGCCTCCTTCCTGCTCACCCTGGGGTTAGGCCACCAAAACTTGTTGGTGGCCATCTTTGGTTTGCGCACCCTCCTGCTGCATTTCTTCCTGATTTTTATCATGGGGAACGTGCTGGCCCGCAGTCACGTGGAAAAAATCGGCCGGTATACTGTCTATTTACTCCCCCTGATGGCGTTGATCATCGGCCTGCAGTTTTTCAGCCCCCAATCGGCGTGGATCAACCGCGGGGTCGGGGGCGATATGGAGGGAGCCGGCTTTCCCGGCGCGTTGGGATACATGCGCCCGTCCGGTACCTTTTCATTCACCAACGGCAACGTAACCTACTTTTCCCTGGCCGTAGCTTATCTGTTCTACTTTCTGGCGCGGACGGACCGCATCGGCCGGCTACCCTTAATCGCCGGCACGGCCGGCGCGGTGGCGGCCATCCCCCTTTCCATCAGCCGGACGTACCTCGTGCAGGTCGCGATATGTTTGCTCTTCTTCGTTATCGTGAGTCTGCGGAGCGCAAGGGGAATTCGCAACCTCGGGTTAGCGGTATTCATAGCTCCGGTGGTGTTCATGCTCCTGGCTACCCTCGAGTTTTTTCAAACCGCGCTCCTGGTCCTAACTACCCGCTTCGAAGCCGCCAGCCGGGTCGAGGGGGGGATAGACAGTAGCATTTCCGACCGTTTCCTCGGCGGGTTACTCCGTGCGTTCACCGACAACGATCACCTACCCTGGTACGGAGCGGGGCTGGGCATGGGAACCAACGTGGGCGCTACCCTACTGACGGGAGGGAAAGCATTCTTGCTCGGTGAGGGAGAATGGACGCGGATGGTGGGCGAAATGGGCCCTATCCTGGGTATCATGGCGGTACTGCTTCGCGCCGTACTGGCCATCCACCTGCTGATCGCCAGCGTGGTGGCCGTCATGCGCAGTAACCCGCTGCCCTTTATGTTACTGAGCTTCGGCTTCCTGAAGATCGTTCTCGGTGGCTGGAGCCAGCCTACTTCCCACGGTTTTTCCATCCTGGCCGGTGGATTGATCATTGCCAGCCTCAACGACGATAGCCCGGATGCAGCTTAATCTTTTCTACCGCAAGCGCTACCCTACCGCGTTTAGCATCGAGCGCCTCTTCGACCGCCTCGCGCTGGCTTTCGAATCGCGCGGCCTGGAGGTAAACCGCCTGGAGCTTCCCCAGTACAACAACCGGCTGGGCGCGGTGCGACAGAACAGGGATTGGGCGCGGGCGCAGGTGCAGGGCTTATCCCAATCCGTTCCGGCCATTAATCACGTCACCGGCGACGTCACCTCCATCATTCTCGGAATGCCGGGCCCCCGGGTGATCACCTTTCACGATTGCAATCCCCTGCTGCGGTACCCGAAGTGGCACCCCCGCTACTGGTTTTACCGCTGGGTGATCTTCGAATGGCCCGCCCGGAAGGCCGAAGCCGTCACCGTGATCTCGGAAAAGACCCGCCGGGAATTACTGGAGCTGACCAATTGTTCGTCGGACAACATCCACGTCATTCCCAATTTCGTGGACCCGATGTTCGAGCACCGCCCGAAAGCCTTCCACCGAGCCTACCCTACCCTGCTGCAGGTTGGCGTTAAGGAAAACAAGAACATAGGTCGATTGGCGGCCGCGTTACACGGCATACCCTGCCGACTGGACATTATCGGCCAGCCCGGCGCGGAAGACATTCGCCAGCTGGAAGATCAAGGAATCGACTACCACTTTGCCGCCGGCCTGACCGACGAGGAAGTCCGACAACGTTACGTGGATTGCGACCTCCTTGTTTTCGCCTCGACTTACGAAGGATTCGGAATACCCATACTGGAAGCACAAATGACCGGGCGCGCAGTCGTTACCAGCAACCTTTCCCCCCACCGGGAGGTAGCCGGCGCCGGCGGTGCCGAACTGGTGGACCCGGAAGACGTTTCCTCCATTCGGGCCGGTATCCTGCGCGTCCTAAACGACGATGCGTACCGGAATACACTCATCAACCGCGGTCTGCAGAACGCGCAAACGTACCACATCGATGCCATTGCCGCGCAGTACATCGATCTATACGAAACCATACTTTGAAGAAACTTACGATCCTTTTCCCCACGGGTAGCTTTTACCCGGCCCAAACCGGCGGACCCGACAATACGGTCTACTGGATCACCAAGGCCCTTACGCGCCGGGGGCACCAGCCGATCATAGCGTCCACCGACCGGGGGCAAGCGCTGCCCATGCCGCGTGGCCAGTGGCTGGATACGGACTACGGCCGGGTAATCTACACCCGCAATCCCATCCACTACCTTCCCCTCGGCGTAATTCGCCGAGCGATGAAGCGGATTCGGGAGGCCGACGTGCTACACCTGTCGATGATCACCTATCCCGCCTCCTTTTTGATGGCGGTGATCAACAGCAAGTTTTACCGAAAACCGATGTTGTGGTCCTCGCGCGGTGATTTGGATCCACCCATGCTCCTGCGCTCGCCGCAAAAGAAAAAAGCGGTTATCTCCCTGATCAACAAGTTCGTTGACAAAGACTTGCTGTGGTTTCATTCCACCTGCGATGCGGAGACGGAATACATCCGAAATAATTTCGGTGCCGATTCCAAGGTGATTCAAATCCCGAATTACATGGAGCTGCCGAAGCGGATTGAAACCAGCAAGGAAAAGTATTTCATGTTCATCGGCCGCATCGACCCGAAGAAGGCGATTGAAAACCTGATCGAGGCCCTGGGCCGGTCCAAGCCGTTCCTGGCCAGCGAGTTTACGCTGAAGATCGTGGGGGATTACTACAACGACTACGGCCGCATGCTGGTCGACAAGGTAGAATCCATGGGGCTAAGCCAGAAAATCCGGTTCCTCGGGCACCGTGACGGCCGGGAAAAAGAAGAGTTACTGGCCGCCGCTTGGTTTACCTTCATGCCTTCCCACACGGAGAATTTCGGGATCGTGGTGATGGAGGGGTTGGCACAGGGTACGCCGGCGGTAGCGTCGACCGGAACGCCCTGGAAGATCCTGGAGGAGCATCACGCCGGTTATTGGATCCCGAACGACCCCGAAAGCCTGGAAACCGTCATCGACCGCATCCTCGCCCTGCCCGCCGAGGAGCTCAGCCAGATGAATGAGAACGCTTACCGTCTTGCGCGGGAGGAATTTAGTATTCACGCCAACGTTTCGGAATGGGAGGAAGCGTACCAAAAGATCCTAGCATGGAACCCGCACTAACCGTCGTTATTCTAACCTTTAACGAGGAGGCCAACATCGCCAACTGCTTGGACTCCCTCCAGGGGGTGAAGGCTCCGATTTTCGTGGTCGATTCGTATTCCACGGACCGCACCCTGAGCATCTTGGAAGAACGGGGGATACGGTACGTCCAGCATCCGTTCAAAAATTACGCGGCCCAGCGAAACTGGGCCCAGCAGAACACCCCGTTCGGCGGGGAGTGGGTGCTGCACCTGGACGCCGGGGAAACCCTCACTCCGGGAATGGTCGCCTGGATAAACGAGTCTTTCGATCCCAATCGCCCGGGCGTGGACGGATACATGTTCGCCCGCCGGGCGGTATTCCTGGGCCGGTGGATCAAGTACGGTGGCTACCACCCGATCTATCACCTCCGCCTTTACCGGAAACACCTTGGCCACTGCGAGAACAAAGTATACGACCAGCATTTCGTGGTCGACGGCACGACGGAGCTCGCGGCCAAGGGAGCCGATCTGGAGGACGGGGTAATGAGTAGCCTGCGGGACTTTACGGTATCCCACGCCCGGTGGGCCGTTTTCGAGGCCGTGGAGTCCATTCTGTCGGAAAAAGAGACGGGGGAAGTGAATGCCCGGTTGCTGGGTAACCCCATCGAAAGGAAACGCTGGTTAAAGAGCCGGGTGTTCCAACGCTCGCCGCTGTTTCTACGCAGCTTCCTCTACCTGTTCCACCGCTACATCATCAAGCTGGGCTTTCTGGACGGAAAAGAGGGGCTGATCTTCCATTTTTTACAGGGATTCTGGTTCCGATTTCTCGTGGATTCCACGATCTTTGAAATCAAACGGGAGATGGAATCTCGCCCGCTGGAGGTAGTGGTGAAGGAAAAATACAACCTCGACGTCAGCGTATTCCTCAACCGGGAAACTACCACGGTTTGATGCAGTCCCAATACCAAAACCTGGAGATCTTTCGCCTCCCGGATGACTTCCGGGGCCGGCCGGGCTGGTACGTGCAGCTTTGGTGGATCGTAGAGGCCTTGCTCTTTCGCCCCTCTCCTCAGTTTTTGTACGGATGGCGTCGGTGGCTGCTCCGGCAATTCGGAGCCAGCGTGGGGCGGGGCGCCATCATCCGTCCTACGGTGCGCACCCAGTTTCCGTGGAAGGTGTCCATCGGCGACCACGCCTGGATCGGTGACGACGTGGTGCTGTACAGCCTGGGCCCCATTGAGATTGGAAACGACGTGGTAGTCTCCCAAAAGACTTATCTTTGCACCGGTAGCCACGACCCGAAGGCGATCGACTTTACCATTTTCAGCAAGCCTATTATTATAGAGCCGGAGTGTTGGATCGCCACGGACGTTTACGTTGCTCCGGGAGTACGGATCGGTCGGGGAACACTAGTTGGTGCCAGATCGTCCGTTTTTAAAGATTTGCCGGCCGGAAAAATTTGCATGGGTTCTCCGGCTAGAGTGATCAAAGACAGAAAGGCCGGTGCTTCCCCGGTAGCGTATTGAAACCATAACCCCAACCGAGCCCGTTTGGCTGGCTTACAAAAAACGATCCGGTATATTCCGGGCGCTTGAACGACGTGAGAATACTGATTTACGGCATAAACTACGCCCCGGAACTGACTGGCATCGGGAAGTACACCGGCGAAATGGCGGCTTTCTTTGCCGCCGCCGGCGACGATGTGGAGGTCATTACGGCACCGCCGTACTACCCGCAGTGGCAAATCAAGGAGGGTTATGACCGGGGTTTTCACACCGAGGAACTCGAGGGCGTGACGGTTCACCGTTGTCCGCTTTACGTACCCAAAGTGGTTACGGGGCTGCGCCGCATCCTGCACGAGTTTAGCTTCGTCATCAGTTCGATGCGCTACTGGATCCCCCGCTATTTCCGTAGTTACGATCAGATCATCTGCATCAGCCCACCCTTTCACCTCGGGTTTCCCGCTATCATTCATAAATGGCTGAAGGGTACGCCCGTGGTGTACCACATTCAGGACCTGCAGGTGGATGCGGCCCGAGACCTGGGAATCATCAAACAGCAGGGGTTGCTCCGTTTCCTCGAGCGGGCCGAGGCGTGGCTCCTCCGCCGGGTTTCGAAGGTGTCCACCATCAGCCAGGGAATGTTGAACCGGGTTTCCCGAAAGGGCATCCCCGCCGCCGAGATCGTCCTTTTCCCTAATTGGGTAGACGGCGACTTGGTTTTTCCGGTAGCGCGTGCCCAATCGGCCCGCAGCAAATGGAACATTGCCGACGACGATCGACTTATACTATACGCCGGTAACCTGGGCGAAAAGCAAGGATTGGAAAATATTATCGAGCTAGCCGATCGAATGCGTGACGTACCCAGGTTAAACTTCCTTATTATTGGGGAAGGGGGCGCGAAAGCGCGCCTCGTGGCCGAAGCCCGGGAGCGGAATTTGCCTAACCTGAGTTTCAAACCGCTACAGCCCCTTTCGGAACTGGCTTCCACCCTTGCCGCCGCGGACGTTCATCTCGTGCTGCAGAAGAAAGCGGCGGCGGATCTGGTTATGCCCTCCAAACTGACCAACATACTGGCCGTCGGCGGACATGCATTAATTACAGCCGAACAAGGAACAACTTTGTACGATCAAGTAATTGAGCACCGACTGGGAACCTTAGTAGCTCCCGAAGACGTAGATGCCCTGGAAGTAGGGTTGCGAGAAATATTAGCCGGCCAGCGGGCCGACGAGGCCAGCGGAGCCCTCACCTTTGCCGCGCAAAGATTAAATAAGCAGAATATTCTTTTGGATTTTCGACAGATTTTGGCATTGAACACTAAACAACACAATTCATGGAACTCTCATCCCAGTTAGCCGCTGCTCCGCATACGCGGGTCATGCGGTCGACGCCGCACCGCTATGACTTGATAGCGACGGACTTTATTCTTATCAACCTTTCGTTTTTTCTGGCGAGCTTGATTACCTATGGGGTTTTCGACTATAGTTCCGCGATTACGGGACGGAACTTCGCACTGGTCGTGTTCGTCAACATTGCGTGGGGTTGGTTATGCGTTTACTTCAACGCTTACCGATGGTACGAGCGGGTAAGAATGGAGCAGCAGCTCTCGAAGGTTTTCAAGATCCTCGTCTTCTTACTAGCCTTCACCTCCCTGTTCTATTACAACGTACTGCGGGAGGCACCCCATACGCCGTTCATCCTCCTCGCCCACGGCCTGGCGCTGGTGCTCGTTTCCACGGGCCGGGTATTTCACCGGTTACGGGAGGAAAGCCCCTTCGAGAAATTCCGATACGTCATTGTTGGCGGTAAAGCGGAAAACCTCCAGCAGCTGTTCAAGGCCTTCGATTATTGCTTTCCCGGAAGCGCGGAATTGGTGGGGCGCTTCGGCAATACCCCTCACGCCAACGTTAACAACATTGGTGGCTACCTCGACCTGAAAGCGTACCTGGAAGGACAGCCGAATATCGACAAGCTGATCTTTTTCTACAGCGACCTCACCCTTGAACAGGAGAAGGAGATCATGCGAATCTGCGAAATGCAGTTCATCGACGTGGAAGTGGCTCCCCGGGAAACCACACTGTTCCCGCGTACGTACAAAAGCCAGCAGCTCGGTGACCTCAGCATGCTGACGCTGAAGGAGGAGCCCCTTACCTCCCTGCGGAACAAGATCATGAAGCGGGTATTCGACCTGGTAGTCAGTTCGCTGGTGATCCTGTTCATCTTCCCGATCCTGATGCCCATCGTTGCGATCGCCATTTACCTGGAAGATCCGGGGCCCATTTTCTTCCGCCAGGAACGTACCGGCTACCTCAACAATGTTTTCCGGATGTGGAAATTCCGGTCGATGCGGATTAACGAACGTTCGGACGAAAAGCAGGCCACGAAGGGTGACGATCGCATTACCAAGGTCGGTGCCTTCCTGCGGAAAACCAGCCTCGACGAATTCCCCCAATTCATCAACGTATTTACCGGAGAGATGTCCGTGGTAGGACCCCGCCCCCACATGCTGAAGCACACGGAGGAGTATTCCCGCCTGATCGACAAGTTTATGATCCGCCACAAGGTGAAGCCCGGCGTTACCGGCCTGGCCCAGATCAACGGTTACCGTGGCCCGACCGACGAGGTATGGAAAATGGAAAAGCGGGTAGAATACGATGTGTGGTACCTGGAGAACTGGTCTATCCTGATGGATATTCGCTGCGTCATTATGACCGCCTACAATGCCTTCATCAAGGGGGAAGAGAACGCACTGTAGCGCATTCTTACGTGCTCTACTACCTACTTAAAATCGCACCCGTGCTGGACTCAGCACGGGTGCTCCCGTACAACCCTATCCTATGAAGATACTGATCTCCACCCCGGTTTTTAAACCGATGGTGGGAGGTATGGAAACCCTTGCGAACAACTTTGCCGTCCACTTCACCGAGCGGGGGCACGAGGTCACGCTGGTCACGCCGATACCCTACGCGGGAACGGACGACGAGGACTACCGCATAGTTCGGCAGCCCTCCTTCCGTGAATTTTACCGCTTGGCGAAGCAAACCGACCTGATCTTTTCCAACGGGGCCAGCTTATACGCCGCACCTTACGCCATGTTAACCGGTAAGCCGATGGTCATGCGGCATACGGGCTACCAGGTCGCCTGTATCGATGGAGCGGGCTGGTACGACGGCAAGATCGCGCCACTCCGGCCCTTTCCCTCCTTCCTTTTCCACCTGAAAAACGGTAAGCTACCCGCCACGTTGCGGGGGATCGTAAAGGTTGCCGCGCTAAGAACCTTTGCCAAACGGTTCGTCGCCGCCAACATCGCCATATCGGACTGGATGAAGCGTCGCCACCCCCTGCCGAACCAGGTACGTATCCATAACCCGTTCCCCATTTCCAAATTCGTTGGTGGCCGCAACGAAAGCGGAGTATACGATTATGATTTCTTCTTCCTGGGCCGGTTGGTTACGGAGAAGGGCGTAAATTTACTCATCGACGCCTTTACGACGGTTCAGGAGCGTTCCGATAACCGCTACCGCCTTTGTATCATCGGAGACGGACCGGAACGTCCGCGCCTGGAAAAAATGGTACATAGCGCCGTCCAAAACGCCTTCGTGACCTTCACCGGGATGCTTACCAAACAGGCATTGGTCGATCAGATGAAAGCCTGCAAGATCGCGGTGCTCCCCTCCACTTGGGAGGAACCGTTTGGCGGTGCCGCTTCGGAAATCCTGGCCGCGGGCAAAAATGTGATTGTTTCGCGAGACGGAGCCCTCTCCGAGATCGTGGCCGATGCCGGTCTGACTTTTCCAAACAACGACAGCGCAGCACTGGCCGATGCCATGCAGCGACTGGTAGAAGATGAGGACCTGCAGAAAACACACCGCAAAAATGCTGAGGTACGGCTTCGTGCGTTCAGTGAAGACGACTTAATTGACCAATACATTTCCCTGTTCGACCGCCTCCTCGCGAAGAACTGATTTACACCCTGAAGAAACCTTTTATGTCTAAAGTTGCCCTTATCACCGGCGTCACCGGCCAGGATGGAGCTTATCTTACCGAGCTTTTGCTCAGCAAAGGATACGAAGTCCACGGTATCAAGCGTCGTGCCTCGCAATTCAACACCGATCGCATCGATCACCTCTACCAGGATCCGCACGTTTCCGACCGGAACCTGATCCTGCACTACGGTGACCTCACCGATTCCACTAACCTGGTCCGTATCGTCCAGGAAATACAGCCAGACGAGATCTACAACCTGGCGGCCATGAGCCATGTGAAGGTAAGTTTCGACATGCCGGAATACGCGGCCGATGCCGATGGTATCGGTACGCTGCGGTTGTTGGAAGCCATCCGGCTGCTGGGGCTTACGGAAAAAACCCGATTCTACCAGGCTTCCACTTCCGAGCTGTACGGTCTTGTACAGGAGGTCCCCCAATCGGAAAAAACGCCCTTCTATCCCCGTTCGCCCTACGCCGTTGCCAAAATGTACGCGTACTGGATCACGGTGAACTACCGGGAGGCATACGGGATGTTTGCCTGTAACGGTATTCTGTTCAACCACGAGAGTCCGCTACGGGGAGAGACCTTCGTGACCCGCAAAATCACCCGGGCGGTAGCGAAGATTTCCCTCGGTCTTCAGGACCAGTTGTACCTCGGCAACCTGGATGCGCAACGTGACTGGGGCCACGCCCGCGACTACGTTGAGGGAATGTGGCGCATTCTTCAACACGACGAACCGGAAGATTTCGTCCTGGCGACCGGCGTTACTACGCGGGTACGCGACTTCGTCCGGATGTCCTTCCGCGAAGTGGGGGTTGAGCTCGAGTTCCGCGGAGAAGGCGTCGATGAAGTCGGTGTCGTAGCTGCCGTACAGGATGCGAATTTCCCCCTGGCGGTAGGTACCACGGTGGTATCGGTCGATCCACGGTATTTCCGTCCAACGGAAGTGGAGCTGCTGCTCGGCGACCCTACCAAAGCACAAACCAAATTAGGTTGGAAGCACAAGTACGACCTGGCCGCGATGTGTTCCGAGATGGTTCGGGCCGACGTAGAGCTTTTCCGCCGGGATCAACTGTTGAAACGCGAAGGTTTCGAGATCCGCAACCAGTACGAATAGGCCGGCATACCGATTGAAAGTAAAAAGTTCGGCCGGTTCAAAAATAAGCACCACCCTTTTCGGGTTAACCATACAAATGCCGATGAAGCTCCTGCGGCAGGGACGCCCCGGAAGCTCGTTTCCGGGGTCCATCGTGCACGGTTTGTTTATGTTAAAACACCCGAGTTTTTGAATTTGCGAGCGAATAGTTTGCACGTTCACCAATTCACCTTTAGTTTTGCTGCCGCTTCGAGACACACTAAGCTGTGACGTTGCCTTAATCACGGTATTCCAATTTGCATGACACTCTTGATTAGATCCTTACGGCGTAAGCTGTACGGGCCTCACCTGATTGTTCCTTGTCTTAAAATACCCGTGATTTGTCTGACCAGTCTATTACACAGTCTCCCGCTGCTGTCGCATCCATGCCCCGGTATTCCGGCCCGTGGGATCGCGAAACAGCCGCCCACCTGCTCCGGCGTACCACGTATGGTCCTCGTATTGACGAGATCAACAAAGCCGTAAAAGATGGCCTTGAAAAGACCCTGGACATTGTTCTGGGCGACTACGAGGTACCCGCCCCCCCCGTCAAATACCGCGAGGGCCACGATCCGGCCGTCAAGCTGGGCAAAACCTGGGTGAATACGCCCTACATCGGTGGCTCAAAGTATCGCAATCTTTCCTTCCGTTCCTGGTTCTACAATACCATGTTGCTCGAGGAGAAGACCACCATCCGGGATCGGATGGTCTTTTTCTGGATCAATTTCTTCGCGGTTCACGGTGAGCATGGCGATGCGCGGTCCGTTTACGAGTATGTCAAGCTTTATCAAGACCTGGCGCTCGGTAACTTCCGCACGATGCTGGAGCGGATTACTGTGGAACCCCAGATGCTTTCCTGCCTCGATGGTGCGCTCAACCATAAGGATAACCCGAACGAGAACTACGCCCGGGAGCTCATGGAGCTCTTTACCGTAGGTAAGGGGGAGCTCATTGCGAAAGGCGACTACAGCACCTTCACCGAGAAGGACGTTGTCTCCCTGGCCCGGGCACTTACCGGATGGGTCAACCTCGATTTCCGGTTTAGTGACCAGGAGATTCCGGTTGCCGCCAAATTCGAAGCTAGCCGCCATGACACGGGTGACAAGCAGTTGAGCTACCACTTCGGCAACCAGGTAATTCGCAATGGCGGTGCTGACGAGTACAAGGTCGTCATCAATATTCTCCTGAAGAGTGAAAATACCGCCCTGCATTTCTGTCGGAGGTTGTACCGGTACTTCGTAGACTATACCATCACCGATGAGATAGAAAATGACGTCATCCGGCCGCTGGCCCAGACCCTCCTGGCTAACAACTACGAAATCAGGCCCGTCCTGCGGGAGCTGTTCGGCTCGGAATTCTTTTACCAGTCCACCTTGCGTGGATGCGTGATCAAAAATCCGATCGACTTACTCATGAGTTGCCTACGGCCCTTCAATGAGTACAAACACCTGGACTGGATCGACCTGCGCTTCCGCTACGAGATGGGCGAGAACTACTCGGGTGACTGTCATTCGCTCCAGCTCGACTTCCAACAGCCACCGACGATTTCCGGCTGGAAGGCCTACTACGACGGTCCGCAATATCACCGCCACTGGATCAGCCCGGCCTTGATGCAACAGCGGTACTGGGTAGTCAAGAAGGTTACCGGACGCAACTTCAGCGTCGACAATAACCTCCTGCCTTTGGACCTGCACACGTTCATGAAGAGCTTCTCCAATCCCCACGACATCAACGAGGTGGTGAAAGAGTTCATCTTGATTTTCCTGCCGCGCGCGATTAGCGATCAGCAGTTCTTAAAACTTAAATCCTGGCTTCTTCAGGGATCTTCCGAGATGGTATGGTCGACCGAAATGACTGGTTACCTGGCTCACCCGAACAACAATTCCTACGTGCGCCCCATCGAAGACCGGCTGTATGACTTCTTCGAGAAGTTCTTCGGCATGGCTGAATTTCAACTCCAATAATCCAAGATCTCATGAAAAGAAGAAATTTCCTCCAAGGCGCCGCGGCGCTTACCATTCCTGCGCTTATGCCAATCACGGGTGCCCGTGGTGGTGTGAACCGCTTTACGAATCTTATCGCTCCCGATTCCGACCGGGTACTGGTGATTATTCACCTCTTCGGCGGCAACGATGGCCTGAATACGGTTATCCCGATCGACCAGTACGACACCCTACATTCCGTACGGAAGCAGTTTACCATCGACGAGAGTAAGGTGCTCAAACTGACGGATAAGGTGGCCCTCCATCCCTCGATGACCGACATGCAGAGCCTGTTCAAGGATGACCGCCTAAAGGTCGTGCAGAGCGTCGGTTATCCCAATCCGGTACGCAGCCACTTTCGGTCAACGGACATCTGGACCTCCGGATCGTCTTCCGAGGTTTTCGAGCCTACCGGATGGATCGGCCGATACCTGGAAACCCAGTACCCCGGGTTCCCGGTGGGTTACCCTACGACCGGACAGCCTGACCCTCCCGCTATTTCCATCGGCGACGTGTCCCACTCCACCTGCGAAGGCCACGCCGGCAACCTGGCCCAGACCGTTCTTAACCCCACCAATACCCAACAGCTCAATGAGCTGATGACGATGAGTCTGCCGGACGACCGCTACGGTAACGAACTGGAATTCATCCGGACGACGATGACCCAGACCAACGCCTACAA
The DNA here is from genome assembly GCF_002934605.1 of Neolewinella xylanilytica. Classification (GTDB taxonomy): domain Bacteria; phylum Bacteroidota; class Bacteroidia; order Chitinophagales; family Saprospiraceae; genus Neolewinella; species Neolewinella xylanilytica. The sequence continues at coordinate 570,203 of NZ_PTJC01000005.1, read as the reverse complement.
CCAGGTGATCGAAAAGGCGGCCCGCAAGGGAAAGAACGCCGTGGAATACGCTTCGGCCGGCAACCACCTGGCCTCCCAGCTTCAGAAAGTTGCCCGAATGATCGCGGGCGGTCTGAAGACCAAAGTCTATACCGTTTACATGAGCGGCTTCGATACCCACGCGCAGCAGGTGCTCAACGACACGACCAATGGTAAGCACGCACACCTCCTGCGGGAGCTCAGCAGTGCCATCGGCGATTTCCAGCGCGACCTGCGGGCCCAAGGCCTCGAAGAGCGGGTGATGGGCCTGACTTTCAGTGAGTTCGGCCGGCGTATCCGCCCCAACGCCAGCATGGGAACGGACCACGGTGACGCCGGTCCCATGTTCCTATTCGGAAGCTGCATCAACGGTGGCGTACTGGGCAAGAACGTGGAAGTACACAAGGACGTCGGTCAGTCCGATGGCGTGCCCATGCAGTTCGACTTCCGCGACGTATACGGCTCCATCCTGGTCGACTGGTTCAACGTGATGCCCTCCCAGGTACGGGACCTCCTCCACGAAGACTTCCAGTACGTACCGGTAGCCGACACCTGTAACGATAAGCTGAACAGCGCCAGCGCCGGCGAAACCACGGATGACGGCTGGTTTATCGGTCAGATCTTCCCGAACCCCGCCCGTGAAGAGGTGCGCATCACCCTGGAAAGCCCCAAACCGGGCTCCATGCGCTACTCGCTCTTCGACGGAGCCGGCCGGCTGGTACTGGTGAATGAAATTAAAGTTACCGGAAGGCAGGAGCTGTTGCTCTTTAACCGACCCAGTCGCTTGCCCTCCGGCATATACGTACTCCGGATGGCTACCGACACGGGAAGCAGCCTCACCCGCAAGATTCTATTTGAATAATTGCTCCAATAGCGGACAACAGCATATAAGCCATTAAGACAACCACTTACAAAGTTACCTTTGCCAGGGGAGCGTTTCGCTCCCCTGGTTTTCTTTTTTACCCCACCTTTGTGCAACCAGAACTGTTAACTAAAAATTTCCAGCGGTTTCTACCGCTTACACACTATAATAGCACCCCTAATGCGTAAAGTTTTAATCACCGGAGCCGCCGGCTTTTTGGGTTCCCATCTTTCCGATCGGTTTATTGCCGAAGGATTCCACGTTGTGGGCATGGACAACCTGATTACGGGATCGATGGACAACATTGCCCATCTCATGCCCCGGAAAGAATTCGAATTCTACTATCACGACGTGAGCAAATTCGTCCACGTTCCGGGAGATCTCGACTACATTCTCCACTTCGCCAGCCCGGCTAGCCCGATCGACTATCTCAAAATGCCCATCCAGACCCTCAAAGTAGGTAGCCTGGGTACGCATAACCTCCTCGGCCTCGCCAAGGCTAAGAACGCCCGGATGCTTATTGCTTCCACGAGCGAGGTATACGGTGATCCGCTGGAGCACCCCCAACAGGAAAACTACTGGGGCAACGTTAACCCCGTTGGCCCCCGTGGCGTGTACGACGAAGCCAAGCGTTTCCAGGAAGCCATGACCATGGCCTACCACACCTTCCACGGCGTGGAGACCCGCATCGTGCGCATCTTCAATACCTATGGCCCCCGGATGCGCCTCAACGACGGTCGCGTACTGCCCGCTTTCTTCAGCCAGGCAATCCGCGGTCAGGGCCTTACCGTATTCGGAGACGGCAGCCAGACGCGTTCCTTCTGTTACGTCGACGACCTCGTGGAAGGTATCTATCGCCTCCTGATGAGTGATTACGCCCAGCCCGTTAACATCGGGAACCAGGACGAAACTACCATCATGCAGTTTGCCGAAGAAATCATGGAACTGGTAGGTAACGACCAAGCCTACCTGGACCGCCGCCCCCTGCCCGTTGACGACCCCAAGGTGCGGCAGCCCGATATCACCCTGGCCAGGAAGATACTGGACTGGTCGCCCAAAGTCAGCCGCGACGAAGGCCTTCGCCGGACCCTCCCCTACTTCCGGGAAGCGGTAGCCCGCGCCGACGCCCAAAAAAGCTAACCAAATTCGTTTCGGGTAGGTAGCCAACGGCTTCTGCTTCCTGATGAAGCGTATCACCCGCGCGCCGCCGCCCAAAATCCTTATAACCCCGATCAATTGATCACTTTAGACCTTACACTATGAAAATTGCAGTAGTAGGCACCGGGTACGTTGGACTCGTAACCGGAACCTGTTTTGCCGAAACCGGCAACGACGTAATTTGCGTTGACATCGACTCCAAGAAAGTGGAGCGGATGCAGCGCGGCGAAGTTCCCATTTACGAGCCGGACCTCGACGTGCTCTTCGAGCGCAACCAGCGCCAGGGCCGCCTGAAATTCACTACCAACTTGAAGGAGGCCGTGGACGCTTCCGAGATCATCTTCCTCGCACTCCCTACCCCCCCGGGCGAAGACGGCTCCGCCGACCTGAAATATATCCTGGGCGTAGCCAAGGATCTTTCCACGATTATCACCAAGTATACGGTGGTCATCGACAAGAGTACGGTACCCGTAGGTACGGCCGAGCGAGTACACGCCGCCCTGGCCGAAAACCTGGACGAAAGCCTGTTCGACGTGGTTTCCAACCCCGAATTCCTTCGGGAAGGGGTGGCCGTCGATGATTTCCTCAAGCCCGATCGCGTGGTCATCGGTACCGATAGCGCCAAGGCCGAAGAGAAACTTCGCCGGCTCTACGAACCCTTCGTCCGCAGCGGTAACCCCATCATCTTCATGGACGTACGCTCCGCCGAGATGACCAAGTACGCCGCCAACTCCTACCTCGCTACCCGGATTTCCTTCATGAACGAGATCGCCAACCTGTGCGAAAAGGCCGGCGCCGACGTGGATGCCGTTCGCCGCGGTATGGGCAGCGATTCCCGCATCGGCAAACGCTTCCTCTTTCCCGGAGTGGGGTACGGCGGTTCCTGCTTCCCAAAGGACGTGCAGGCGCTCGCCCACACGGCTGGTCAGCATGACTACCAGTTCCGCATTCTGAACGCGGTGATGGACGTCAATACCAAGCAACGGTTCCGCATCGCGGAGAAGCTGGAAGCCCACTTCGGCGACGATCTGGGCAATAAGACCATTGCTTTGTGGGGACTGGCCTTCAAGCCAAATACCGACGACATCCGCGAAGCTCCCGCGCTGTACACCATCGATCGCCTGCTCGAGGCCGGTGCCAAGATTCGTGCATTCGACCCCGAAGCCACCGAACACGTTCGCTCCATCTACGGCGATAAGGTGACCTTCTGTGAAGATCAGTACCAGGCACTGGAAGGCTCCGATGCCCTCGCCATCGTTACCGAGTGGGCCGTGTTCCGGACTCCGGATTACGATAAAATGAAGGAGCTGCTCAAGGAGCCCATCATCTTCGACGGTCGCAACCTGTACGATACGGATCGCATGCGGGAAAACGGATTCCATTACGACAGCATCGGCCGTCAGGCGGTGGAAGTCTAATTCCGCAATAACCAGCAAAGAATGTCTCCCAACAATAAGATTTACGTCGCCGGCCATCGTGGAATGGTCGGCTCCGCCATCGTGCGGCGACTGGAACGGGCGGGTTACGATAATATCGTAACCCGCACCAGCCGCGAACTCGACCTGCGCAATCAGGCGGCGGTAGCGGAGTTCTTTGCCACCGAGCAACCGGAGTACGTATTCCTGGCCGCCGCGAAAGTGGGTGGGATACTGGCGAATAATACCTACCGCGGGGAGTTTCTCTACGACAACCTCCTGATCGAGGCCAACGTCATCGAGGCCGCCCGCGTGCACGGCGTTACGAAGCTCCAGTTCCTGGGTTCATCCTGTATCTACCCGAAGATGGCCCCCCAGCCCCTGACGGAAGATGCGCTGCTGACCGGCCCGCTGGAGGAAACCAACGAACCCTACGCCATCGCCAAAATCACCGGCATCAAGCTCTGCGACGCTTACCGCTCGCAGTACGGCTGTGATTTCATCTCCGTTATGCCGACTAACCTCTACGGCCCCAACGACAACTACGATCTGCAGAGCAGCCACGTGCTACCCGCCCTGATCCGGAAGTTCCACGAGGCCAAAAAAGAGAACAAGCCGGAGGTAGTGATGTGGGGTACCGGATCGCCGAAGCGAGAGTTCCTGCACGCCGACGACCTGGCCGACGCCTGCGTTTTCCTAATGCAGGAATTCAGCGATTACGGCTTCGTGAACGTCGGTACGGGTGAAGACCTGAGTATTCTATCCCTCGCGCAAACGATCAAGGAGGTCGTTGGCTACGAAGGCGAAATTACCCACGACCTGTCCAAGCCGGACGGTACGCCCCGCAAGTTGATGAACGTCGACAAGCTGCATAGTATGGGCTGGTCGCACGATATCGGGCTAAAGGAGGGAATCGAGCGCGTTTATGCTAACCTGGAGGACCAGGATTGGTATTAGCCCTTTCCGGGATTTGCTCGCAAAAGTAAAGGGGATCACGACGTTGTCGTGATCCCCTTTTTTTTCGCGGCCGGAGGCCGCTTTTTACTGCCGCGGTTGGAAACCGCTTTTTACTGCGCGGCCGGAGGCCGCATTTTACCGCACCATTGGAGACAGCGTGTTACCGGCCGAGGGCCTTGAGCATCGTGGTACCGATATCGGCGGGGCTCTTCACTACGTGCAGCCCACACTCTTCCATAATCTTCATCTTGGCCTCGGCGGTGTCTTCGTGACCGCCGACGATGGCACCGGCGTGGCCCATCGTGCGTCCCTTCGGGGCGGTTTGCCCGGCGATGAAGCCTACTACGGGCTTGGTGCCGTGCTCCTTGATGTAGCGGGCGGCGTCCGCTTCCATGGTACCGCCGATCTCTCCGATCATGATGATCCCTTCGGTGTCGGGGTCGTTCATGAGCAGCTCGACGGCGTCTTTCGTCGTGGTTCCGATGATGGGGTCACCGCCGATTCCGATACAGGTGCTCTGCCCCATGCCGGCCTTCGTGACCTGGTCGACCGCCTCGTACGTCAGGGTGCCGGAGCGGCTTACGATGCCGATCTTACCGGGATTGTGGATAAATCCGGGCATAATGCCGCACTTCGCCTGACCGGGCGTGATCACGCCGGGGCAGTTGGGTCCGATGAGGCGGGTATCGTAGTCGTTGATGTAGGACCGTACCTTGACCATATCCTGTACCGGGATTCCTTCGGTGATGCAGATGATGACCTTGATGCCCGCATTGGCGGCTTCCATGATCGCGTCGGCGGCGAAGGGGGGTGGAACGAAGATTACGGACACGTCGGCGCCGGCTTCCTTGACCGCATCCGCAACGGTGTTAAATACGGGCCGGTCGAGGTGGGTTTGCCCACCCTTGCCGGGGGTTACCCCACCTACTACGTTGGTACCGTATTCGATCATCTGCTCGGCGTGGAAGCTGCCTTCCTTACCGGTGATGCCCTGTACGATTACGTTGGAATCTTTAGTGACTAGAACTGCCATCTTAAATTTTAAAAGGTTTTTGGTTAGATCCGATCGCGACCTTATTTATCTACGATGATGAAGACATCTTCATCGTCCTGCTGCATATAGTAGTTTTCCCGCGCGAATCGCTCGCGGTTCATCTCCATGTCCAGCTTTTCAGCTTCCGCTTCGGCCGTCAGCCGATCGTAGCGCTGCAGGTCTTCCTCCAGCCGGTCCACGGTGGCGTGCAGGCGAAATTGGGTCCCCACGTCATGCCGATCGAAAAAGATCATCAGCAGCAGGAACAACAGCAGCGTGACGAAATACCGGTTACGCAGGTACCCGGGTATCAGGTTCCAATAAGGGGCGAGCGGATTTTTCGATTTACGGGTTGCCATCGGCGGGTGGATCGTTGTCGGGTGAAGATAGGGGTTTAGGAAATAGGCGGTAGGCGATAGCGAATAGCGTGTGGTTTATGCTATTCGCTATCGCTATCCGCTACTGCTTCCTATCCGCGGCCGAGTTTACGCAGCAGGTCCCGTCCGGGGAAGTAAGCCGTTTCGGCTAGTTCTTCCTCGATGCGCAGCAGCTGGTTGTACTTCGCGACCCGGTCGGAGCGGCTGGCGGAGCCTGTTTTGATCTGTCCGGTGTTGAGGGCAACGGCCAGGTCGGCGATGGTCGTGTCTTCGGTCTCGCCGCTGCGGTGGCTCATGACGCTGGTGTAGCCGGCGCGGTGGGCCATGCTGACGGCATCGATCGTTTCGGTCAGCGAGCCGATCTGGTTGACCTTGATCAGGATGCTGTTGGCGCTACGTTCCTTGATACCCCGGCCAAGGCGCTGGGTGTTCGTTACGAAGAGGTCGTCACCCACGAGCTGGCAGCGGTTGCCGATCGCGCTGTTGAGGGCCGACCAGGCGCTCCAGTCGTCTTCGTCGAGCCCGTCCTCGATGCTGAAGATCGGGTACTTATCCACCCAGCCTTTCCAGTAGTCGACCATGCCGGCGCTTTCGATCTCGCGTCCGTCGGACTTGTGGAAGCGGTACACGCCCTTTTCGCTGTCGTAGAACTCGGAAGCGGCCGCGTCCATGGCGATCATGATCTCCTCTCCGGGCTTGTAGCCGGCGGCTTCGATGGACTTCAGCACGATCTCGATGGCTTCCTCGTTGCTTTTGATGTTCGGGGCAAAACCGCCCTCGTCGCCTACGTTGGTGCTGTAGCCCTTGCTGCTCAACACCTTCTTCAGGTGGTGAAAGGTTTCTACGCCCATGCGTAACGCGTCGCTGAAGGTATCGGCGCCCAGGGGAATGATCATGAATTCCTGAAAATCGATGCTGTTGTCCGCGTGGCTGCCGCCGTTGAGGATGTTCATCATCGGTACGGGCATCGTGTGGGCGTTGACGCCGCCGATGTAGCGGTAGAGGGGCATATTCAGCTCCAGTGCGGCCGCTTTGGCGCAGGCGAGGCTCACGCCAAGAATGGCATTCGCACCCAGTTTGCTCTTGTTGTCGGTGCCGTCCAGGTCGATCATCGACTCGTCGATGTAGCGCTGATCCGTAACCTCGACGCCGAGCAGTTCCTCGGCGATCTTTTCCTCGACGTTATCTACGGCCTTCAGCACGCCCTTCCCGAGGTAGACGTTTTTGTCTTCGTCGCGCAGTTCCACGGCCTCGTATTTACCGGTACTGGCGCCGCTCGGTACGGCCGCACGGCCGATGGCCCCTTCCGCGGTGACCACTTCCACTTCTACGGTGGGGTTGCCGCGACTGTCCAAAATCTGGCGGGCGCGAATGTCAAGGATACTACTCATAGTTGGTGCTGATTTTAGTTTTTTTGTGGGCGCCGGAGCGCGGGAGCAACAATGGCTGGGCGATGCAAGGAACGTTACCCTTGCTTCAGTCGCTCCTTAATGAGATCTACGAACTGGCCGAAGAGGTAAGCGGCATCGTGGGGACCGGGGCTCGCTTCGGGGTGATACTGCACGCTGAAGGCCGGTTTGCCGACCACCCGGATGCCCTCGATGGTGTCGTCGTTGAGGTTTCGGTGGGTAATTTCCACAATGTCCAGATTCTGTTCGATCGCCTCCGGGCTAACGCCGAAGCCATGGTTCTGACTGGTGATCTCGCTTTTCCCGGTCAGTAAATTGTGGACCGGATGGTTGATGCCCCGGTGGCCGTGGTGCATCTTGTACGTGGGGATTCCCACGGCGCGCGCCAGAATCTGGTGGCCGAGGCAAATACCGAACATGGGCTTGTCTTCGGCGAGCATGGCTTTGGCGGTATCTACCGCGTAATCCATGGCGCCCGGATCGCCGGGGCCGTTACTGATGAAAAGGCCGTCGGCTCCGAAGGCGTCGATCTCCGCCATCGTGGCGCGGGCCGGAAATACCTTTACGTAGCAATCGCGGCTCACGAAGTTCCGGAGGATGTTCTTTTTCGTTCCCAGGTCGAGTACGGCCACCTTGATCGGTGCGGCGGGGTCGCCCATGGTGTAGGCTTCCTTGGTAGTTACGTGGCTGCTCAGTTCGAGCCCTTCCATATTGGGGGCCGCGTCGAGCTGCCGCTTGAGGTCCTTCAGGTCAAAATTCTCGCTGGAGATAATGGCGTTCATGGCCCCCTTGCTCCGGATGTGGCGGACGATCGCCCGCGTATCGACGTCGCTGATGCCAACGACGCCTTCCTTTTCAAAGTAATCCTGGATGGAAGCTTGCGCCTGCTGGCGGCTGTAGGGTACGGTGAAATTTTTACAGATCAGTCCGGCGATCTTGACGGTGTCGGATTCAACGTCCGTGTCTTTCGTGCCGTAATTCCCGATGTGGGCGTTGGTGGCCACGAGAATCTGACCGTAATAGCTGGGGTCGGTAAAAATTTCCTGATACCCCGTCATGCCGGTGTTGAAGCAAATTTCGCCGATGGTCGTGCCAATCTTTCCGGCCGCTTTGCCTTCGTAAGTGGTTCCGTCTGCCAGCAGCAGAATCGCGCGTTGTTCGCTCATAGTTTGACGGGCTTGTACGTAGTTCGCGCAAAGATAGACAAATGTCGCGTCCGGGTCATGGGAAGCGTTTTCCGCCCGAAAAATGGTGGCGGACGGTTGGCGGAATCCGCCGGACATATCCGCGCTTCCCGGTCCGTTCGCCCCGGCGACTCCCACAGGTTGCTTAACTTGACCACGTGAAAGGAATGGAAGCAAACACTTACGACGCTATCGTCGTAGGCACCGGAATCAGCGGCGGATGGGCCGCCATGGAACTTTGCCGCGCCGGACTCAAAACCCTCGTACTCGAGCGGGGGCGCCACATCGCCCACGGTGACTACCCTACCGCTACCCTGGATACCTGGGACCTTCCCTACAACGACCAGGTGCCCGCCGAGGAGAAAGAAGCCCACTACCCCAAGCTCGCCCGCAAGGACTACGTGCTACGGCAAAGTTCCAAGCATCACTTCGTCAAGGACGACGAGTACCCCTACGCCGAGAAGCGCCGCTTCGACTGGATTCGGGGCTACCACACCGGCGGACGCAGCCTCATGTGGGGGCGGCAGTGCTACCGCCTCAGCGACCTGGACTTCACCGCTAACGTTCGCGACGGCATTGCCATCGACTGGCCAATCCGGTACGCCGAACTCAAACCCTGGTACGATTACGTAAGCCGCTTTGTCGGCATTTCCGGCCGCCCGGAAAACCTGGATCATTTACCCGACGGCCCCTTCCTGCCCGAAATGCCCCTCAACTGCGTCGAAGAGGTTTTCCGTGAAAAAGTGCAGGGAGCGTTCGCCCACCGCCGCGTAACGCCCGGCCGGGCCGCCCACCTTACTGCCTACGACCCCAACGTACACCTCGGCACCCGCGGCGACTGCCAGTATCGCGATCGGTGTATCCGCGGCTGCCCCTACGGCGGCTACTTCGCCAGCAATTCGGCTACCCTTCCCGTAGCGGATGCGACGGGAAACATGACCTTGATCAACCACGCCGCCGTCCGTCAGGTGCTCTTCGATCCCGACACCCAGCGGGCCACCGGCGTAGCTGTAAAGCATACGGACACCGGGGAGGAGGTCGAATACTTCAGTCGCGGCGTACTCTTCCTGAACGCATCCACCCTCAATACGGCGGCGATCCTGCTGGCCAGTAAGTCCCGAACCCAGCCAAACGGGCTGGGCAACAACAGCGACCAGGTAGGCCGCAACATCATGGATCACCACCACCGGATCAGTATTTCCGGACAGATGGAAGGTTACGCAGACCAAACCACCAAGGGCCGTCGCCCCAACGGCTTTTACATCCCCCGCTTCGTCAATCTGGGTGGCGCGGATACCAAGCGCGACTACCTGCGTGGCTTCGGTTACCAGGGAGGTGCCAACCGCGACGGCTGGTGGCGGCTCGTACGGGAAACGGCCGTACGCCCCGGCCCCGAGCTCAAGCAGCAACTACTGGCCCCCGGCGGCTGGTCGATCGGGATGACGGCCTTCGGGGAGGGACTGTCCAACCCGGACAACCGCGTCACCCTAAACGAAGATGTGGTGGATAAGGATGGCCTGCCCACCCTCACCATGGACGTCGCCTTCGGAGAAAACGAACGCCTGATGCGTGACGATATGGCCACCGCCGGAGCCGAAATGTTGGAAGCCGCCGGTGCGAAGGACATTCGCATCAGCCGCACCGAGGCCCACCCGGGCTTTGCCATTCACGAAATGGGCTCGGCCCGGATGGGCAAAGACCCCAAAACCAGCGTGCTGAACCGGCACAACCAGCTCTGGGAGTGCCCCAACGTGTACGTTACGGATGGTTCGGCGATGGTCAGTGCGTCCTGCGTGAACCCCAGTCTTACCTATATGGCCCTTACCGCGCGGGCGGTGGATCATGCTGTGAAGGAGTTAAATCGGCGGAATTTGTAGCCTTCAATGTTCCCGCGCGCCGGCGCCCTACACCTCCACGCTACCTGCAAGGTGGGGGAGATAGCTACCGCGGGTAACGGCGGAAGCCAACGAAGGGGTGTTGCGGTAAAATTCTTTCCGGAACCGCGACAGGCTGCCGGCCGGGTTGTCCGCCAACCAGTTGGCCAGCTGCCCCGCCAGGATCGGCGCCGAGATGGAGGTGCCCACGGGAAAATGCGTCTCGCCGGTAGTAAAGCGCGGTACCGGTGAGGTAAGGAAGGCGGCCACCGGAACTTCCCATTGCCCGTAATTCGAGATGTTGGTCAGTTCTATGGAAGCGGGGTCGGGATTGCTCGGATCGGGATACCAATAGGACGCGACGGTAACCAGGTTGCAGGGAAAATCATCCGCGAAGCCGGCCGGCCACTGGGGTACCGCATCGAGATTTTCCGTGTCATTGCCCGCGGAAGCGACCAGGAATACGCCCCGGTCGGCGGCCGTCTTGATGGCACAATGTAGAGCCCGTGGCTCCTCCTGTTGGTAGAAGCCCCAGCTCATATTGATCACTTTCGCTCCGGCCAGCGTGGCTTCGTAAATCGACACCAGCGAGCCAAAGTAGGAGGCAATGCCCTCCGCGCCAAATACCTTCATATGGAGGAGCTGCAGCGGGCGAGCGGCCGTGTATTGATTCAGCACCGTAGCCGCCACGTAGGTGCCGTGGGGCGCTTCATCAATCGGTTCTTCCTGCCGGCGAATAAAATCGTAACCGTACCGGCCGGGGGTGATGTATTCGGTATCGGAACCCCGCTCATAGCGGGTGGATTTCCAGTGTGTCGCATTGGCGGAGCCGTAATCGATGCCGCTGTCGATGAGGGCCACCGTGAGTGGCTGTTGATCGCAGTCGAATTGCTGCGGGTGGGGCGGCCGGAATTCCGTGGCCCCGTCGGCGGGTTCATCCGTATTCTCGGTAAAGCCCGGCCGGGCAGTCGTCGGTTCCTTCGGCGAAAAGAGATTAAGGATATAATCCTCGCTTACGTTGCCCTCCCCGGAATGCCCCTTCTGCCGGATCACCTGAGTAGTATCTACCCCGGTGTTGAGCGACATCCCCGGAGGTACGCCCACCGCGATGACGCTGCCGAGCTTTCCGAAATAGGTTTCCGCCATTTCCAGTCCGGTAGCCTTGGCCAGCGACCGGATGTCCTCCCCGGGATCGCAGGTGCTGATGACCAGTCGCTGGAAAGAGCGACCGTTGTGGCTGAAGGGGAGATAGTCGCCCTCTCCTTTGGGGCGGTCCGGCCGGGCCAGGCGGATCCCCCCCGGCGAAACCGGCTCCTTGCCCGCGTAGGCGGCGACGGAAAAATAGTCGAGCTCCCCCAGCTTTACTTGGTCGTCCTCCTTCCCGAGCCCGATCCCGAAGCGTACCAGGTAAGCGTCGAAACCGTCCGCCAGCCGCAGGGGCAAACGGGAAAGCACCCCGCCAATCTCGTCGCATCCGGGCAGGGGCTCGATCGATCCGCCACGATTAAGGCCGTAATAGCGAAGCCGCAAGCCTAACTGAGTAGTATTGTAGACGTGCAGGAAAACTTCGCCGGCATCCGTACGGGGCAGCATCAGTACCCGATAGCGGCGTGCTACCGGCTTATCGTCGTGAATGGGTAGCGGCTTACCCTCCGCTTGATCTTCGAGGCGGTCAAAACGGGTGAGCCGGGGGTGCTCCCCCTGCTCGGGATCGCTGTAGGTAAGGCGCGGCGTGGATTTCTCGTAAGCGGTCATAGTATACATCAGGTACGTTTGTAGAAATACGATAGCAGGACAACCAGTGCGAAGCCGGTAAGGGCCAACCAGGACCATCTCCGGCCAATCCCTGCCGCCAGGGCCGGTGCCGCGGAGTCAATGGTTCCGGTAAGACCGTAGAGCGACGGGGCGGCCCAGTAGTAGGGATGGAAGTAATCGGTGGATCGCAGGGCTTGCTGGGCGGAGACGAGCGACGTAAGCCTTCCCCGGCCCCGGTTTAGCTCCTGGTAGAACGCGATCATAAAGTCTCTGGTGGCCCGGTCATCCACTTCCCAGAGTGTAGTCAGCGTACTCCGGGCCCCGGCGGAGGCAAAGGCGGCAGCAAAACTGAGGGGAGCTTCGCCCCGTGCCAATTGCCCGAGACTGGTTTCGCAGGCAGACAAGACCGTCAGCTCATTGTCGATCGGCAGATTATACAAGTCGTTGAAGTAGAGCAGCTCGTCTTCATCCAATCGCCCGGCCGGCTGATTGAAGGCAACGAAGCTTAACTCGGGATGCTGAGGATCCACCAGACCATGCGTCGACAAGTGAAGAATGCGGCTTTGACCAACGCTGGCCAGGAACCTTGCACGGCTAGCCATCGAATCACAGTATACCTCCGAGCCGGGAAGCATGCCGGCAATGGTGCGGGCCTCTTCCTGATTAAAATTCAGGGCGGAAAGAGGCTCCCCCTCCCTCCCGCTTCGTGCGGCGGCCAGCGGTCCTACCTTGCCGAAGCCGGGGGCGAAGGCCATGAGGTTTACCGGGTAGGCTCTGGCCGGCTGCATTTCCACGCGGGTCAGGTACGCCCCACTGTAGGCGTAGGAAACGGCGTGGCTATCCTGGAAGTAAGACATTGCGCCATAATCGATGGGACCGGCCGACGGTTCCTCGACGGGCAGCGCGACGAAGGGGAGGTAATTCAGGGCACTGTCGGGGACGATGCAAAGGGCAAGCTCGGGATCCAGCGCCGTTCTAAGTTCTTCCGGCATGACTTGTCGGGTGAGGCCCCAACCCCGCGCCCAAAAAACGCGATCAAGTGAGTCTTGTTCCGGCTTCGGCCGTAGGCTCTTTCGCCGGTACGCACTCTTGACGATGGACTTATTCCATTCCGCGATCTCCTGCAGTAAACTAGTATCTACCGGGAGGGGGAAGGCCCGTAGGGTTCCGTCGGGGGAAAGGAGAAAGGCCAGTTGTAAACTATCCGCAAGGTGATATTCGAGCAGTTGGGTACTATGGCGGTCCAGATAGCCGATGAGGCGGGTGGAATCGAGAGGCTCCACGCCCCGGGCATCGGGATGGTTAGCCCGTTGCATACCGGCCAGTCTGATGCGCAGGGCCTCCAGTTTACTCTGGTGGGCGGAATCTCCCCGAGCCACTTGCCGCTCCAGTTTAGCAATAGCCCCCTTAATGGTTGATTCCTCCCGGCTATTCACCCGCTTTCCCATGCTGACCAAGAGCGAAAAGGCTCGGGCCCGTTCGCTCAGGCGGAACGCTTCCCATAGTTGTCGGTCGTCTCCCTCCGCTACGTACAGACGGTAATGCAGCTCGACGGCCAGGTCTATTTCCTTGCGTAAGTCTCCGCTCAGAAAGCGCTGGCTGGTCGGGTCCGTAAACTCACTGCGCAACTTGTCCTGCAAACCGAAAGCCTCGTGCAGGTCCGTGAGTGCGCGGTCCGGATCATCCTTAGCCGCATATACCCGGGCCCGCAGCAAGAGGCGCTGGGCAATCTGGACGATATTGCCGGAAGAGCTCCCTTCCTTTTGTGCCCGTAGGAAGTGCAGTGAGCGATTCAGGCGGTCTTCCGCAATGGTGTATTGCTTGTCGCGAAAGGCGTACATCGCCAGTTGGAACCGGCTGTGGTAGGTCGATAGCGCATTGAATTCGGCGTAGGCGGTACGTGCCAATCCATCGTAATAACGGCTGCGCCCAACGTCACCGGTCATCGCGTAGTGCTCCGCCAGGTATAGCAGGGCGTTGGCCCGGGCCAGCACGTACTCATCCGGTTGGGCGCCCGTCAAACGCAGGCTTTCCCGAAGCAAGCGATAGCTACGGTCGTGGTTACCGAGCTGGCGGTCGATCAGCGCGATGAGGTTCATACAGAGTGCCCGGTTTTCGATGGCGTCTGGTTCCAAGGCCTGCAGTGCCAGATGACCGTAACCGAGCGCTGCCTCAAAGTCATAGAAGTGAAAGAGAATGCGGGTGGCACGGTAGTAAGTGGCAAATTTGTCGGCACCGTCCAGGTCGGAAAGTTGTTCACAAAGCTCTACCGCCCGGTAACTGGAACTGTAGGCAAGTCCGTAGTCGTCCGACCTGATCGCCTGGTCGCCGAGCTCGTTCAGGCTCTGGAGCCAGTATAGGCTGTCGGGGTGGTCGACCGATTCGTAGATGGCGTTGGCTTCCTGGATCAGGATAGCCGCCGAATCGGGCTTACCGTAGTACAGCATCGACATCCCCATATTAGTGCGGATATGCGCCCGCTGGTTATGGGGCCCGTGGAATATGCTATCTCGGATGGCCAGCGACCGACGAAAGAAGGGCATGGCTAAAGTATCCTGCCAGGCATTCATATACATGGTAGCTATGTGGTGTAGCGCAAGGCCGGTCAGGCTGTCCGGTATTTCCTTCCCGTGCGCATCACGGGTACTGAGCAAATACGCGATACGGGCCACGCTATCCTTTTCCGCAGCCTTTGCGGCTTCCCCCCGGGCGAAGTGTCCGAGACGGACGGAGTCTTGCCGGATATGCTCCCCTCTATCTTGCCCGCCCCCGGTCGCAGCAGCGAGTAGGGACGGCACGAAAATCAGCCAGAAGAGGAAGCGGGGGAATAGCATGGGTCAAAGCGGGCGATAGGCGTTACTAATATAGCATTTGGATGTGACAACTCCTGACACGGTGGTGCCCCGCTAACCCCGGGAGCAGTGACTGAATCTGCCGGGGCAGCGGGGCCGCTACATTCCAATTAGGGGGTGTACCCTTCCAGGCAAACGGGCAGGTAAGCTTCTTTGAAGACCAGGCCGGATAACTGCGGTCCTTGATCATATAGGCCCTGCAGATGGTTCACGTCGGCCGGACGCGCCGATTCCAGATTCGCCAGGGTGCGGGTCACGATCGGCGTCGAAATGGAGGTGCCCAGGAAGTAGCCCGTTCCGATTCCTCCATAGTTCGGTGTTTCGGTGGTCATAAATGCGGCGACCGCCACGTCCGGAATACCCCGGTTGGAGAAGTCGGTCAGTATGACCTTGGTGGGATCGATCGTCTCGTTCTCGAACGCGTAGGAGGCTACCGATACCACCGTCTCCGGATAGTCGGCGGCAAAGGAGGCAGGCCACTGGCGGACGTTGTGGATGTTATTGCCTTCGTTGCCGGCACTGGTCACCAGTACGACCCCGCGATCGGCCGCCTGTTTGACCAGGCATTCCAGGGCGGCCGGCCGCTCCTTGGAATAAAAGCCCCAGCTCATATTAACGACATCGCTGTTGAGGGCGATGGCTTCGTTGATGGCAACCAGGGCACCGAAGTAGGTAGCCGCCTTATCGGCACCGAAGATTTTAAAATTGATGGTGGTCAGGGGTGCGCTGCCGCGGTATCCGCCGACCACTGCACCGGCCACGAAGGTGCCATGGGGGGATACGTCCTCCGGTTCGACGTCATTGTTTATGAAATCAAAACCCAGCTGACCCGCTTGCATGAAGTTGGTTTTCACCGCCTGACGGTACTTCGTGGCATTCCAGTAGTCCAGGTTAGCGGGAGAAAAGTCGACCCCGCTATCGATGATGCTGACGATAACCTGCTCTTCGTCGGAGGTGCTGACCGCCGTCGGCTTGAAAGCCACGCAGTTCTGGATTTTCTCATTTTTCAGGGTGATCCGTTCCAGGTCGCCCGAGAAGTAGTTGTTGGGATCGTCGGGGTTGAAAAGACTGATGATGTAGTCCGGCTCCACTGAGGTACCGGTCGTATCCTGTGACGGCCGCTTTTGCTTGGCCGCCCCACCGATTGTTTGCAGCGACATTCCCTCGGGCGCGTCGGCGGCCACTACGCTTCCCTCCTTACCACCGTAAGCTTCGCTGACGGGAAGTCCCATCTCGTCGGCCCAGGCGGCCAAGTCCTGGCCGGAACCACAGCTGCTGAAAATGAGGCGGTGAAAGGTGAGTCCGGTGCAGCTGACCGGCAGCGTGGGTGGGGGCACGACCGCCTGACCGGGCACTTGGTTCTCTCGCTTATTGTACTCCATTCGACCCGCGAAGGAGGGCTGCCGTCCGTCGTAAGCGGCCAGGGCCACGAAGTTGTCTTCGCTACCGAAGTAAGCTTTGTAGTCCTCATCGGGCCCCGACGTTGCCAGGTCGATGCGGACGAAATAGCGCTCATAGTCCGCATCGATGACGACCGGAACCTTGAACCCGACGCGGTTGTCCGCCACGCAGTCCGTAAGCGGCACGAAATCACCTACACAACTCTCCGCACCGAACACCTGAACGTAGGCGTAGGCTTCCGATCCGTTGTACACGTGCAAGGTAAAGCCACCGGAACGGGGCGGTGCGGGCACCTCCACTATCCGGCCCAGTTCTCCCGCCTGATCGCACTTCGCGGGCAGCTCGGGAAACTTGCCCTCCTGGGGACGGGAGAGTGCCCGTAGCCAGACCAACTTCGGCTCGCAGGCCCCCGCGGGGGTATAGGCCAACTGGGGGGTGGAATAGTCGCAGCTCGCGGGTTCAGGATCCGCTACCGGCTCGCAGCCAGATACGGCTACGATCAGGCAAAGGGAGAAAAACCAACAGTAAGGTGTGTGCACGTTCATGCTTGAGTGTCTTTGATAACGGAGATAGCTTTGTAGGCCCGGTATGCGGGGATACGAATTCGACTTTCTATACGGTGGGGGGATAGGCTGTTACAATATAGTGGTGTTTTTTATCAAAATCACGCCTTATCCCCCAACCTTGTACGCTGTGTAGGGGAGTTCGCCCAGGGTAAATTCCGTATCTTGTCCGGCGTCAATCATCATGCAAGATCTTTTCCTTATGAATCGTCGAACCGCCCTCAAAAACGCCGCGCTCGGAATCGGAACGCTCAGTATCGGCAACGCCATGGCCGCTACGGATGCGGCTACCGCCCCCCTCGGAGCCGCCACCACCAACCACAGTACCTGCCTCTGGTGCTACCAGGGCATGCCACTGGAGGAACTAGCGGAGCGTGGCCAGGACATCGGCCTCAAAAGCATCGAGCTGACGACCGTCGATCAGTGGCCCGTACTCAAGAATTACGGGATGACCTGCGCCATGGGCACTCACGGCGACTTCAGCATCGGGGACGGATGGAACGACCCCAAGAACCACGAGAAGCTACAGGAGCAATATACCAAGGTCATCCGCGACGCCGCCGACCACGGTATTCCCAGCGTCATCGTCATGAGCGGTAACCGCCGCGGCATGAGCGACTACGACGGCATGATCAACTGCGCTACCGGGCTACGCCCCATGGTCAAGCTGGCCGAAGACGCCGGCGTCACGCTTCAGATGGAGCTGCTCAACAGCAAGGTCAACCACCCCGACTACATGTGCGACCGTACCCAGTGGGGGGCCGCCCTCGGGGAAATGATCGGATCCGACCGCTTCAAATTGCTCTATGACATCTACCACATGCAAATCATGGAAGGAGACGTCATCGCCACCATTCGCAAGTACCACCCCTACATCGGCCATTACCACACGGGTGGCGTACCGGGTCGCCACGAGATCAACGATACCCAGGAATTGAACTACCCGGCCATCGTACGGGCCATTCACGAAACGGGTTTCGACGGCTATATCGCCCAGGAGTTCGTTCCTTCCTACGACGACAAAATCAAAGCGCTCGCGGAAGGACTTCGCATCTGTGAGGTATGAGCTACCGGCCACCCTACCAATGGCTGGCGGACGTAGGCAGCGTCATCCTGGTCCTCTTCGTAGTCGTAGCCTACCGCTTCTACCCCCAAAGCACGCCTTCGTGGAGCTTCACGCTTGCCTCCCTCCTGGCCATCGCGGTGCTGGTGGCCGTGTCGACCGAGTTGTACCTCATGTTACGGGACTACCGCGCCGGGTATTTCTACCCCATGCGGAACGCCAGCCTCTTCGTCTTGCTGCTCAGCCTGTTCGGCATTCCCGCCTACCTGATTTACGCCTGGATTACGGGGCTGTACCTCGGGCCCGCCACGCTGCTGCTGGTCCCGGTCTTCCTTACCCTGGTCACCCGTAATCTGTTTCGGGTCCGGTTAGACGGTCTGTCGCTTCGGGCCAAGACCGGTTTCGGCTCCCCGCGGGAGGTGGCCTTATTTAACGTGGAGGAGGTCAAGCTGGAAGAAGACAAAATTACCGTAGAATCCGGGGGGCAACCGCCCATTCAGCTCCTGCGTGTCTTTTTCTTCCCGGTACACTGGAAGGCCATCCGTACCCGGCTGTCTACCCTAAGGGGTTCTGGTTTGCATCGGCCCGTCGAATAACGAGAAGGAACGATCCGATGACGGTGATCACCGATAGCCCGATCACCAACCAGGCCCACCAGGGCAGCCGGTCATCGTTCCCTCCTTGTAGCAACAGGGGGCCGGATGCTCCGTAAAGGGTCATCGACGACCAATAATACGGATGCGCGTAATCTTCGGTTTCCCGGAGGTCCGTTTGCGCTCCGTTGAGCGCGAGCAACCGGCTTGCTCCGCTAACCAACCGACGGTAGAACGCGACTACCAGGTCTTTCGTCGCCGCATCGTCCACCTGCCACAGGGTGGTTAGGGTGCTTCGTGCACCCGCGGCCGCGAAGGCACTCGCGAAGCTCATGGTAGTCTCGCCGATCGCCACTTTCCCAAGGGCCGTCTCACAGGCGGAAAGCACCGTGAGTTCATTGTTGACGGGTAGCCCGTAGAGGTCGTTGAAGTACAGCAGTTGATCCTGCTGCAGCCGGTCACCGGTCTGGGAGAAGGCCACGAAACTTAAATTAGGATCCAGCGGGTCTACGGATCCGTGGCTGGAAATGTGCAGGATTCTTCCCTCCCCGAGGCTGGCAAGAAATTGTTCCCGATTGGCTTCCCGGTCGAAATAGGCCCGCGACGCCCCGATCAGCCCCGCGACCAACCGCACTTCCTCCGCGCTGTGCAGTAGGGGCCCCAAGGCGGTATTAGACCGCAACAGGCTACCGGCCCCCTGACTTTTAGCCGCCTCCGGATGTTCCCCGGAAAAGGAGGGAGCGAAAGCAACCAGGTCCCGGGCGTAGTCGCGACCGGCGGTTCCGCTTACCCGCAGCAGGTAGCCGGCGCTGTAGGCGTAGCTAAGATCGGCGGAGGCATGGAGGTACGATAGGTTCCGATAATCGAGCGGCAGCGGGGCATCCTCCAGGGGTAAGGCTGCGAAGGGCAGGTAATTCAGCACTCCGTCGGGCACGATGCAGAGCCGGGGGTGGGGGGCGCCGGAGCCCAGGAGCAATATTTCCCGGAAATCCGCGGGCAACACCTGAAGGGCAAGCTGCCGTCCCGTTTCCAGAAAGCGCCGGTCCAGCTCCGTTTGTTCTTCACGCGTAGTCACGGATTTCCGCCGGTACCTACTGTCCTCGATCGCGGTTCGCCAGGTGTGGACCCGGTCGTCGAGCAGCGAATCCGCGGGGATGGATGCCACCCGCAACCGCCCGTCCGCCCCAAATAAAAACACCACGCTGCCCTCCGGCGAAAGGTGGTACTCCAGCAAATGACAATCCTGCTCCCGCAGAAAAGTGGCCAGAGCCTCCCGCCTGATCGGTAAATCAACCGGCTCCGAAGTGACTTCGGAAGGTTGCAGCCGGTCCATTTTGATGCGGGCGGCGGCAAGTGCCTCCCGGCTGTTATCCGCTCCGAGACTTACCAGCCGTTCCAGCCGGGAAATCTCCTCCTGTAATTGCCGGACGGCAGGGGGGATCCGCTGGAAATTCCGCTGCAGGGAGGCTAACAGGGTGTAAGCCCGTGCTCCTTCGCTCAGTCGAAAGGCTTCCCAGATATCTTCCTCGTTCCCACCGGCACGGTACCGCTCCAGTAGCAGGGCGATGGCCCGATCGTAAAAGCCACGCAGGTCCTGGCTAAGGTAGCCCCGGCTTTCGTTGTCGATCACGCCCTCCCGCAGCCGGTTCTGTAAGCGGAATAGGGCCCGATAATCCGCCAGGGCCCGGTCGGGTTGGGCAAGCGCGCCATGGGCCGCCGCCCGGTGGCCGAGCATATCGATAACGGGTATGAGCTTGTCCGGCGGCAGGGAATTCAACTCCGCCCCGATGCGGTCAATGCGGCCATCGGTCAGATACGCGAGGCGGTCGTCGAGCAACCGCAACGCGGCTTCCGCATCTCCCCATCCCAGGAGAATGGCCGGCACCTTCTCGCTGCGGTAGTAGCTTTCCAATGAACCGCCGGCCGCCAGGAACCGGTGCGCAAGCCGGTCGTACCGCTCCATCCGGTCGCGGTCGCCTTCCCCGCCGTAGTACTCCGCCAGATTGAGGTATACGATGCCTAGCGTAGCTGTATCCTCGGTCTGACGGGCGTACTGCTCCGCCAGCAGGAGGTTTTCGAGGCTGTCGTCGAGTTGCTCCAATTCCCGCTGCACGATGGCCAGCATATTGTGGGCATCGGCCAAATCGGATGCCTCCCCCGCCCGGGTGGCGTAGGTAATTGCCTTACGGGCGTACTCCGCCGCCGGCACCAATTCATTGAGGCGAAGCAGCACCTCGGCCGCCCGGTAATAGGTGTAGAAGGCATCGTAGGGGTCGACTTGCATGCGCTCCAGCAGGGCCACCGCCCGGTAACTCGAGCTGTACCCTAAGCGGTAATGCCGGGACGCCTCCGCGAATTCCCCTAGCTGATTCAGATTTCGCAGCCAGTTCAGGCTGTCGGGCTCGCTGACGTTTTCGTAGATGATATTAGCTTCCCGCACCAGTACGATCGCCGTATCCAATCGGCCGAGCAGGTTCATTACGGTGGCCAGATTGGTGCGGCTGTGGGCCCGCTCGTTGTGATAGCGGGGCAGTACCCGGTCCCGTATCCGCATGGCGTTCCGGTAGTACACCGCGGCCAGGCTATCCTGGTAGGCATAGTAGGCAACTACCCCCATTTTGTGAAAGGCCAGGCCGGTAAGGCTATCGATCACGGGTACGCCATTCGGTCCTTCGGTGGCGCGACGCAGGTAACGCAATGCCTTTTCGGTGCTGTCCTGCTCCGACCAGGCTAAGCCCGCCTGCAGCAGTAGCATCCGGTCGGAAGATTCGGCTAGCCGGGATTCCGCCAGCTCGTGCGCTCCCCCGGCAATCAGCTCCACTACCGGCAGTTCTTGGGCGGGCAGTCCGCCGATGGCCAGGACCGCAAAGACAACAACGGACGAAAGCAGCCGCACTAACGGTTGCATAGTGTGAAGGGTGAATGAATACCAAAAATATAAGGATTCCCGACAACTCGGGCGATCGCCCGGTATTTGCCATCTTTGCCGGCTCAACAACTACCGCAAATCAACCGATGCAAGATCTCCGCCACACCATCGAAGCCGCCTGGGATAACCGCGAGCTCCTCCAGGAAAAGACCACCCGGGAAGCCATCGACGCCGTCATCGAAGCGCTCGACAAGGGTAAACTCCGGGTAGCCGAACCCGGTACCGATGGCAACTGGCAGGTCAACGACTGGGTTAAGAAAGCGGTAGTGCTCTACTTCCCGATCCGCCAGATGGAAACGATCGAAGTAGGCCCCTTCGAATTTCACGACAAGATGGAGCTCAAACGCGACTACGCCGCCCAGGGCGTACGGGTAGTCCCCCACGCCATCGCCCGCTACGGCGCCTACCTGGAACAGGGCGTCATCATGATGCCTAGCTACGTCAACATCGGCGCCTGGGTCGGCAGCGGAACCATGGTGGACACCTGGGCCACCGTCGGCAGCTGCGGACAGATCGGCCGCAACGTTCACCTCAGTGGCGGCGTCGGTATCGGTGGGGTGCTGGAACCCCTGCAGGCGACCCCCACCATCGTGGAGGACGATTGCTTCATCGGCTCCCGGTCCATCATCGTGGAAGGAGTGCGCGTCTGTAAGGAGGCCGTACTCGGCGCCAACGTCGTCCTCACCCAGAGCACCCGCATCATCGACGTAACGGGTGACGAGCCCGTGACCCACCGCGGCGTGGTGCCGGAGCGGTCGGTCGTCATCCCGGGTAGCTATACCAAATCCTTCCCCGCCGGCGACTACCAGGTGAGCTGCGCGCTCATCATCGGCAAGCGTAAGGAAAGTACGGACAAGAAGACCAGCCTGAATGCGGCCTTGCGGGAGCATAACGTGGCGGTTTAGGGAAGTACGATGTTGGAAATACGAAGGGCTGCCGCATGGCTTTGCTCGCCTGCGGCTCGTGGGTTCACCACGGAGGGCGCTGCGCGCTTCACGGAGGGCTTCACAGAGGTAACACGGAGGGATGCTCGCGTGCGGCTCCTGAATACGGTGGGTTGAGGACCCCCGGTCCGAACGCACCCGAGCACGGCGAGGGGCAAAAGTCATACCACGGCCCTAGCAGTCGGACCGGAGGTCCTCCACCCGTACTGTCTACCTCCGACTGGACCCGATCGTAGCGACCAAAGCTTCCGGTTCGCATTGTCTTTTCTCCCGCGCCCCGGCGCAAAAACCATCCCTCACGGCACTTGCAAGCAATGAACTAAACCACGGGGCTTCCGGTACCTTTGTACTTCGTACTTACCCCTTCATACTTCGTACTTCCCCCCCTTGCACCTCTCTTCCCTCAAGCTGACCCAGTTTAAGAATTACGAGCGCCAGTCGCTGCGCTTCAGTCCGCGGCTAAATTGCTTCGTGGGTTTCAACGGGGCGGGGAAGACGAATCTCCTGGAGGCGATCTACTATCTGTGCATGAGCAAGGGATATGGGAGCGCGGCAGACCAGTACAATATCCGCCACGGCGACCGGGTGGCACGCCTGGAAGGGACGTTTGATTTGGGCGACGGGGCGCAGGATAAAATCGTCATCAAACTCCGGAAGCGGCAACGGAAGATCATCGAGCGCAACGGTACCCCCTACGAACGGATCAGCGAGCACGTCGGCCGCTACCCGGTAGTGATCGTCACGCCGGACGACATCAGCCTCGTGCTCGAGGGCAGCGCCACCCGCCGCAAACTGCTCGACAACAGCCTGAGCCAGACCGACCCCCGGTACCTCAACCACCTGATCACCTACAACAAGCTACTCGAGAACCGCAATGCCCAACTCAAGGAGCTGGATGGCCGGCAGGATAGCTCCGGCTTACTCGGCGTGTACGACGCCCAGATGGAAGCCCCGGCCACTTATATCTTCGAGAAACGACGCGACTTCGTAGCCCCCTTCACCGAGCTGCTGCTGGAAGCCTACGCGGCGATCAGCGGCGAACGGGAGCGGGTCGGCCTGGAATACCATTCCCAACTTAGCGATCAAAGCTGGGGCGACCTGCTCCGGGACCGGACCGAAAAAGACCGCATCCTGCAGCGCACCACGGGCGGCATACACCGCGACGATCTGATCTTCACCCAGGAGGACCACCCCCTGAAGCGGGTGGCCAGCCAGGGACAGCTTAAGTCGTTCGTGCTGTCCCTGAAGCTGGCGCAGTACCGACTCCTGGAGCGGAGTACGGCCCGGACGCCCATTCTGCTCCTCGACGATATCTTCGATAAGCTCGACCACGAGCGGGTACGACAGCTGCTGCAACTGGTGATGAGCTCGGCCTTCGGACAGCTCTTCATTACCGACACCGACCCCGAGCGCGTCACGTCCCTAATTGGCGATCACCCCGGAATGGAATGGGAAAGATTCCTCGTTGCCGAGGGCGTGGCCCGCAACGAAGACGAGTGGAAGCAGTTAATAGAAGAGGAATAGTCACCATGTATAAAAAGCCACCCCAGAAACCGGAGCCCCAGGCACTGAAGCACGCCTTTCTCCGCCTGCTGCGCAACCAGCACAACGAGGCCGGCTACTTCAAGGCGCGGACGAAGATGGTATGGGAAAAATTCTTCGGTAAGCACACGGCGGATAACACGCGGGACTTTCTCGTTCGTAATCGCAAACTCTACGTCTACGTCACCAATGCCCCGTTACGGAACCAACTTACGATGGTACGGGAGGGGATTCGCGATCGGTTAAATGAGGAGTTCGGGGAGGACTATTTGGAGGAGGTGGTTATTAAATAGTACGGTAGTACTTAGTCGGCTTCGCCGGGGTAGTACGGTAGTAGTGCTTTGCGCTATTAGTCGGTTTCGCCGGTTAATTCAGGCGCGTGCCCGTCCATACATCCTCAATCCACTCTTGGCGGTCGAAATCGTAGGTTTTGTATTCAATGCGGAGATCCTGTTTATCATCGGAGAGTTGACCGTAGCCGTGGACTCTGTCGCAGCAGATGTTGGCCGTGGGTTCGATGTAGAATTCCTTGTAGTTGTTGAATAGTATCGGATTATCAAATCGCTCGCCGTTCGCTGCATTCCGGGGGAAATTTTTAATCCGTACCAGCGTATCTCCTTTTACATATTCGGTATCCTCGAAAAATGTGATGACGAAGTTGGCGGAATCCGGTTCGGAGGTATTGTTACCGATGAACTGCCCTGTTATAGGACGTATATTGAAGTCCGCATCAGGGGGGACGATAAAAATTTTTTCGGTGTGTTCGGCTACTTCCGCGCCTCGGTCCGGGCATTTCACCTCATTCCGTAGTGTGGTGAGTTTTAACGAGACCTCACCGTTAATGACATCCGGAGGAAACTGGCCCCGTGTGATTTGACCGGAAAACGTGCGGGCATCCCGCGGAAATTTCCACTCGTAAGTATCTGCCGATTCGTCCAGGGCACGAAAATGCAATAGCCCGCCGAAGGTAGTATCCCGGACGACCAACTCCACGGGGTACAGCTCACCGTCTCCGAAGCCCGGGTTGAATTCTGAAAAAACATAAGTTGTAAAATCCGCCGAAAGGTTTTCGACCGTCGTGCAGTATTCATAATTCGGGCAGTCCGGGTCGGTGGGGTCGTTACAGATTTCTTTTTTGCAACCCACTAAAAGAAGACAGGAAAACAAGCCGATGGTAAACGAAGAGAAAAAGCGCATGCCGGGGTGTTTAGGTGCATTCGGCAACCAAGATTAACTCGGCTACCGATATAGGTTCTGTTTAAAGTACGGCTAGGAGCCGGCAAAGATGTGCATTCGCTTGCTTTTAACCTGCATCCGCAGCGACGTTAACCTTCCTATAGCAATTACTTGCCATTACCGGCTGTGCTCCACCCCCACTCTGGCGCAGTCATCCGCCACCGGACAGGTGCTACATTTCGGCCGGGTCCCCGTACAAACGTGCTTACCGAAGGGGACCAGCACCCGGTTAATTTCCACCCACAGGTCCTGCGGTAACTTCTTCGCCAGGGCGTCGCGCGTCTTGTCGGGCGTAGAGGTGGCCACGTAGCCCCAGCGGTTGGTGATGCGGTGGACGTGGATGTCGACGGCGATGATCGGATGGTTGAGGGCGACGCCGAGGGCCAGGCTGGCGACTTTGGGGCCTACGCCGCGAAAGGCGATGAGCTGGTCGTAGTCGGCCGGGGTTTCGCCGCCGTAGTCGTCGACGATGGTTTGGCTGAGGGCGAGAATGTTGTCGGCTTTGGCGGGGGCGAAGGTAGCCTCGGTGATGAGGGTGATGAGTTCCTGGCGTTCCAATGCGATCATCTCCTCCGGCGTACGGGCGCGGGCGAAGAGTCGGCGGCTGACCTCGGTACTGGTCTCATCGTAGGTACGGACACTGATGAGGCTGCTGACGAGTTGCTCGTAGAGACTGGCGTAGCCTTCGTCGCGGAGGCCGAACATGGCGGCGGGGGCCTGATCGGCTACGGCGGTGGCGCAGCGTTGGAGTACGGAATGAATAGGAAAATCGCCCATGGCTTCTTAAGCGAGGCCACGGGCGATTTGTTCCAAAGTTGTCGGGTCGCGTTACTGCAGCGTGACATCGAAGGGTCCCAGCGGCTTGTCGCCGGAGGAATACGCTCCATTATAGTAGTCGCCCGTAAGTTTTGCGGAGGAGTTTGACAGTTCGAACGCACCCAGAAGGGTATATTGGAAGTCGGGATAATTGTCATACGAATACAGTGCCCAGAATTCTCCGTTTTCAATCTTCCAGGTTCCCGCCGCGTTCTCGCCATCCGCGAAAGCAGTCATGGTCCCATCCTCCATTAGCGTAACCGAGTAGTCAAAGCTTCCCGCGTAGGTTCCTTCGAAATTACCTGAGGGAGGATTGTCAATCGTCATCGGTATGACGACCTGTCCTTCGCTGTTGCTTACCACGACTTCAATAAAGTGGGTGCCGGGGGGCAGCATTTTCGTCCACTGGAGTTGCCCGGTAGTTGAGTTAACACCGAGACCATCGATGTTGCTACCCAGGGTGACGCTACCCTGGGAACCGTTCCAGTCGATGGAGGGAGTGGCCGAACTGCCTGCCTTGAAAAATTCGGCGTCGTAGGTGGTGGCCGAGTAGGTGACTTCGGGTGAACTGGCCCCGCCGGAGAGATTATCGATCTCGTCGCAGGACTGGGAGAAGACCAATCCGATGGCCAGAAATAAATAGAAGAATTGCGTTTTCATGCTGATGTCGTGTTTGCCGCTCTATAGGGCAGATAGCCCCCGGCGTTACACGGCACGGAAGATTGTTCCCAACATTCCCTCTCCAGCGGCAAAAAACTTCAAAATTTCTTGTTTCCGGCCACATCGCGTAAAATGTTGATAATCAGGACATTAAATCGTATTTAAACGTTTTAAAACGAATATAAACGTCTTTAAACGCAAGTATACGTTTAATTGACGACTAACGGATTGGTACGCCCTCACCTTTGGACCGTCACCGGATGAAAGCATTGTGTACTGCTTCACGCCGCGATCCGCCGGGGGCACTTTCATCAACCATGCTCGTGTCCATTAATTCATGCGACAACGGATGCGAGTCATACCAATCCTTTTACCATGCAAGTACGTAACAGTGTAACCCTCATCGGCAACGTAGGTCAGCTTCCTACCGTCAAAACCCTCACCAGCGGCACCCGCGTTATCGAGTTCAGCCTCGCGACCAACGATTCCTACCGCAATAAAGCGGGGGAGCGAATCACCCGCACCGAATGGCATACCATCAAAGCTTTTGGTAAAGTGGTGGATACCCTGGAGCGCTACGTCACGAAGGGAACGCAACTTGCCCTCACCGGCTCCATTCGCTACAGCCGGTGGACGGACAAGCACGAGCAAACCCGGGTCAGTACGGAGATCATCCTGGATGAGTTCACCTTCCTCGGTTCCCGCGACGGTAGCTCCTACTCCACCCGGGAAGATGACACGGAGCAGTCGGAGATGATGGCCGCCGAGCCGGCCCCGAAGAAGACCGCCAAGCGACGCAGTAAGAAGGCCGCCGCGATGACGCCGGCCGAAGACCTGCCCTTTTAGACAAGCCAGGGCAGCTTTCCTACAACCGATTAATCACTTAACCGGGGACCCGCGGGAAAGCATTTTTTGCAACGTTTTTACCTTTCCGGTAGCCGGCTGACTCGGGTGAGTCCACTTAGAGAAAACCAGGCGCCTACCATCCAATTAAGGCAGCGGGAAAGGCCGGACCGGCATTCCTCCTTCGGGCGGGGTGTCGGTCCTATTGCTACTTGATCACCTTTAAGCTTAGGTCTAGGCTGGTCGCCGAATGCGTCAGGGCGCCTACCGAAATGAAGTTTACTCCGGTCTCGGCAACGGCGCGGATGCTATCCAGGGTAATGCCGCCGCTGGCTTCGGTTTCAAAGCGGTCTCCGATGTGGGCCACCGCCTCACGCAACAGGGGAAGCTCGAAATTATCGAGCATGATGCGATCCACCTGGCCTACGTGCAGTACTTCCATCAACTCGACCAGGTTCCGGACCTCGACGGTAATCGGCAGCTGCATGTTGTTCTCGCGGAAGAAGCTTTGAACGCCTTCGATGGCTTTGGTGAGCGATCCGGCGGCATCCACGTGGTTGTCCTTGATCATGATTCGGTCATAGAGCCCCTCGCGGTAGTTGTCGCCGCCCCCGAGCCGCACGGCCCACTTTTCGAGAAAACGCAGATTGGGGGTGGTTTTGCGGGTGTCCAGCACCTTCACCGGTAGGTCTTCGACTTCGAAAGCGTAGCGATTGGCGAGGGTGGCGATGCCACTCATGCGTTGCATGGTATTGAGGACCAGCCGCTCGGCCTGTAGCAGCGCCCGGGAGTTGCAGGTAACGAAGAAGGCTTCGTCACCAACGTGCATGTAGTCGCCGTCGCTCATCCGCTGATCGAACTCCATGGTGGGGTCCAGGTAGGCAAAGATCATCCGGGCCATCTCGACGCCGGCGAGGACGCCGACATCCTTAACGAGCAGGCGGGCGGTGTCGCGCTTAGTGGCCGGAATGGTGGCCTCGCTGGTGAAGTCGCCGGCCCCAACGTCCTCGGCCAGGGCTTCGGTAATAAATTGCAGGATACGCTGGCGAAGGCTTTCATCTAATCCCGACATAGCTTTATTTTGTTGCCGGCCGGGGAGGCCGGTGGTGAATTTCGTTACGATTTTCCGGCCGCAAAGGTACGCCTTCCCGCGACCATTTAAATTATAGCGCGTGGTCGAAGCCTTCTTTACACACCTCTGTGACCATCTCGACTGCCCGCAGGAAAGCTGGAAGAACGTCAGAAAGGCCTACGCCGGCAGGGCGTACCATAATCTCGACCATCTCGACGAGATGCTTGCTCACCTCCCCGATCATGTGCCCCCGCTGGATCCCTCCGTGTTCGGAATCGCGCTGGTGTACCACGACATCGTTTACAAGCCCACTCGATCCGACAACGAGCGCAGAAGTGCGCACTCGGCTGAACGGCTACTCGAGCAGGGGGGGAAGCTAACCCCGGATCGCATCCGGCGCTGCACGGAACTGATCCTGGCAACGAAAGAACACCTTCCCTCCCTACAGGACAACGGGGATGAATCGTTACTAATCGACCTCGATCTAGCCGTACTGGCGCGGCCACCGGAAGCCTACGACCGGTATACGGCGGCGCTGCGGCAAGAGTTCTGGATGGTTCCGGGTTTCGTGTTCCGTAGTGGCAGAAGGAAAGTGCTCACAACGCTCCTCGATCGGACGCACATATATCATACCGAACTCGGCAGGGCAACCTACGAAGGGCCGGCACGAGAAAATCTCTGGCGGGAGTTGCGGGAACTCTAGTGCCTACCGGGCCGGCTGCAGGTCAAGCAATTTTTCCACGTCTTCCATGAGGTGAGTGACCTCCTCTTCCGCCAGTCCACTCGCATAAGCCCGAACGTAACCTTCGCGATCAACCAACACGATATAACCGCTATGGTCGAATCCCCCCTCGGCCGCCGGATTTTCCAGGGCAATACTGAGGTAGTCTTCGTCCAGGTCGTAAATTTCGAACTTATCTCCGTGGATGAAGCGCCACCGATCCAGGTCCTTGATCCCCAATTTACCCGCGTACTCGGTCATCCGTTCGGGGGTATCCCGCTTGGGGTCCACGGAAAAGGAAACCAACCGGAAATCGGGGTCATCGGCGAAGCGCTCCTCGAGTCGCAGCATTTGACTTTTGACCTTAGGGCAGATGGTCGGACAGGAAGTGAAGAAAAACTCCGCGACGTAGACCTTCCCCCGCAGGTCCTCGCTGCCGAAGGGGCGGTTCAACTGGTCGACGAACTTCCAGTCCCGGATGGGCTCCGGAAAGACCTCCCCCGTTTCCGTATCGAAGGGATGGTTGCCGGGATACCCCAGGCTATCGACAAGTAGTAGGCCCGTAGCTTCGTTTACCGGATGATGCTGCAAATAAGCGGGCGCATGCTCGGGCTCGATGCCCTCCTCGTGGCTGTGGCAGGCGATGAGTAATAGGGGCAGGGTTAGTATGGCGGCAATTCTCCAAGGCTTCATATCGGGAGAACACCCTGCCCGGGGGGAGGTTGATAGCTCCGTTCAGACCTTACCTTTTCCTGACTCGACCGGCTAAAGCACGCCTCCGGATTCTCTTCAATCAGTTATTGACCGGCTTCCGCCCTGCGGTCGCCGCACAAGTAGGTAGAGACCGCAGTTATCGCCCGCTGGGTATGAAGCGGTCTGCCCCTGAGGCAGTTCGACCAGATCGGAAAATCCGCGGAAGCTACTTACTGACGTAACGCTTCTTGAAAGCTCGGCCGATACTCCGCCGAATATTCCAGGCCCGGTCAAGCCGACCGACGCTCATCTGCTGGTACTCCTTCTCCCAGAAGCTCGGGCTGTACTGCTTCCAGAGGCTATAGCCCGAGTGGATCAGGTTGCCGAGAAAATCCCACGGCTTAGGAGATCCGATGAAGTGGAATACCGCCCGGTCGTAATCCGGCTTCTTATAGTGGGCCAGAAAAGCGACGTTGTAGTTCTTGGGCAGATGCCGGAAATCCCCTCCACAGACCCGATTTAGGATCGTCTGATCCACGGTCGGGATGGTTTCGGGACGGTCTTTGACGATTTCGCGCCAGACCCGGGTGATGTCTTTTTTCTTCCAGGCGTCGATATCGATAAGCAGTACGCCGGAGTTGAAGTAGGCCATGTCCCTTCCGAAGCCCCGATCGAGGAAGTACGGCAAATCGTTGGTGTACTCCACGTTACCCCCTAAAACGGCCGCAATGACGTGCCCTTCCATATCAAAGTCGCGCAGCGGCAGTACGTCGATATCGATGACGAGGTCACTGTCGAGGTACAGGACTTTTTCGGCATCGATATAATCCGGTATCAGCAGTCGCCCGTAGGGGGTCAGATCTCCGAGCAGGCGGGGCAATCCCCTGAACTCCTCATCCGCATCGTACTCAATGAAGCGATACTCCCCCGAAAAACTCAACGTAGTAAAGAGCGTCCGGATGTTATTCATGTGGTGCTCCGGCATATTGGAGCACATGATGTTGATGACGAGGGCTTCCGGTTCACTACAGTTACGGATGAGGGAAGTAACCGTAGCCCCCAACCCGGGCAGACCGCCTACATTGACGCTGAAGACTACGTGAAAGCGGGTACGCTCAGTCATATATTTTAGGTTTGTGGGAGCCTCAAAAGAATCGAATGGTTGGTCAAAGGTAAGCTTCCCCCCTGCATAGTACGCTTTGGATAGGGTCTGATTCTATCCTTCCCCTACTTTAAGCCCTGGAACGCTTCCAGCCCACAACGCAGGAAGGCTTCGTACTTCTCCTCGTCCGGTGTGTACGCAACCGGCGGATTGAGCGTCTGCCCGTCCGGAGAAACCAGCACGTAATAAGGCTGGGTAGCGTGTTGAAATACGCTCTGCTGGAAATAGTGCCACTTCTCCCCTACCTGGTCGATGAGGAAATTTCGGCCCGACCCATCCAGTCGGGTAACCTCCCGTTGCTGCTCGGCCGGCAGTTCTTTCCGGTCGTCGACGTACAAACTGATGAGGACGTAGTCTTCGGTGAGCAGGTCGTTGATCCGGTCCTGGCTCCACACGTTCTCCTCCATCTTGCGGCAGTTAACGCAGGTGTAGCCGGTGAAGTCCAGCATAACGGGCTTGTTCACTTCCTTGGCATAGGCCAGCCCGGCGTCTAGATCCTTAAAACAGGTGATCCCCTGGGGGCAGTCGCAGGGATTGAGGTAGCTGTAGCAGACGGGCGGTGCGATACCGCTGAGTAAATTCAGCGATTCGTAGCTGCCGCTGTCCTCGTTTTTGGTGAATCCGAAGGCCAGGTATACGGCGAATAAGACACTTGCTGCCGCTACGAGGCCGGCAACCGGTCCGATCTTCCGCTTGCTGCTATCGTGCGGGAAGCTGATCAGGCGGAGCAGGTAGGCGGCAATCCCCAGCGCACACAGCATCCAGATGATTAGGAAGGGCTCGATGCGCAGCAGGTTCCAGTCACCCACCAGGTCCGCGTTACTAAGAAACTTAAAGGCGAGGGCCAGCTCCACGAAGCCCAGCACCACCTTGACGCTGTTCAACCACCCGCCGGATTTTGGCATGTTGTTAAGCACGCCGGGGAAGGCGGCGAAGAGAGCAAAGGGCAAGCCCAGCGCTACGCCGAAGCCGGCCATGCCGGCGGTCAGCGGCCAGGCCCCGTCGCTTACCGCTTCTACGAGCAAGCTACCGAGTATAGGTCCGGTACAGCTAAAGGAGACGAGCGCCAGCGTGAGCGCCATAAAGAAAATTCCAACGGTGCCGCCAACCCCTTCGGCCTGGCTCGCGCGGTTGCTCCAACTCTGGGGAAGGGTGAGTTCGTAGAAGCCGAAGAAGCTGCCGGCGAAGACCACGAAGACGACGAAGAAGACGATGTTGAGCCAGATATTGCTGGCAATGTTGTTCAGGATACCCGGGTCGATGCCCGCGATCAGGTGGAAGGGTACGCTGAGCAATACGTAGATCAGGAAGATAAAGAAGCCGTAAAGTGCGGCTCCCTTGACGCCCTCCGCACGGCTTCCCCCGCTCTTGGTGAAAAAACTTACGGTTAGCGGAATCATGGGAAAGATACAGGGCATGATCAGCGCGAACAGCCCGCCCAGCAGGCCCAGGCCGAAAATGGTCCAGAGGCTCTGCCCCCGGGTAGCGGCCTCCCCGATATTGCAGGACGCCACGGGTTCGGCATTAATGGCGTAGTCGGTAATATTAGGCGTTGCGGCTGCTACCGTGGCGGGATCCCCGTCCGACTCCCCGTTGGTAATCCCGTCCAGGTTCGCCGTTCCCGTGGTGGGATCGAACCGGAAGGGCAGGTCGCGCGGCGGCAGACACATCTCGTCGTTGCAGGTCTGATAGGTAAGGTCGCCCTCGATGACCTGGCCGTTCGGCGCCCGTACGGTCTGGGAATAGGTGACGGTGCCGCCGTCGATTTTGGCTACTTCGGCCTCCCAGGTCGTGTCGTACTTTTTCTTCAGGTGATCGGCGGTTTCGGTGACCGCACCGATCGGTTCCACTCCTCCGGTACCGGTAATCGCCCACTCGGTGGGGATCGGCCCGATCGTCGGATCGACGTCCTTGCTGTAAACCGTCCAGGTTTCGGCCATGGTGCCGGTGAGCGACAGGCGGTAACGATCGCCACCCATTTCCTCTACCAAAAAGTCCCAGCTTACCGGCGTTTCCTCCGTGGGGGGCGGCAGACTTACCCGGTGACTAGCCATTACCTCCTCGGCCGGCATATTTACCGTCGGATCCGCGGCAGCTTCGGCCGGAGCGGGCGGGGTTAGGGGTGTTTCGCTGGCTGTGGAGCTTTCGGGAATTGTTGTCTCCTGCGCGCCGGCGCCCCCCTGGGCAGCCGCGGGGGCCTCCACGGAAAAGGTGAACGGCTCCGTGGTGGGCGGCAGGCACTGGGTGTCGTCGCAGCACATAAACTCGACCTCCCCGGTGATGGGCTGGCCGTAATCGAGTACCCGCACCGTCTGGGTAAACACCGCCGGTTCGTCGCTCAGGAATTTGATGACGTTGACGCCGAAGAGTTCGTCCATCCCCTCTTTCCGGTGACCCGTTTCGGTCGTTTGGCCGATACGTTCGTAGTGCGCCCCTTCGTCCCAATAGAAGGTAGTCGGTACCGGCCCGCCCTCGTCGGTGAACTGACTGTACAGCGACCAGCCGGCATCGGCCCGGGCGGTGGCGATCAGTTCGAATTCGTCTCCCTCCAGGTGGCGCTGCTCGAAGGTCCAGGAGATCGGACTGGCGAACTGCGCGAACAGGGAAACGGAAAGCAGACTGAAGAAGAGCGTGAGCCGTGCGGCCATGGGAAGGAAATTTCCGGGGAAGAGGCAAAGATCGGGAAAAGATAACGCGGCGGGGGGGCGGGTAGTTATGTCGGGGGCGAATGGGTGAAGGACTGAATTAGCGAATGGGCTACCGCTAGTCGTCTGCCCAGCGTAAGCTGGTCCGCCGACGGGTCCTTTGGAAAACGGCGGATGGGTGACGTACTGAATTAGTGAATGGGCTGCCGTACGCTGGAATATCGGCTTGGGCCGGAGGCCGCGCGACCCTCGACCTTAGGCCAGCAACAAAAACATTGCCGGCCGCTTCTGAATCTCCTCCCCCTTTCCCACCGCCCACTCACCAATCGGAGCCGTATGTACCCATTCCGTTTCCGTCGTCAGGTCGACGGCGGCGCAGAAAAGCGTAGTCGGAGCCAGCGCCTCCAGCGCCACTTCGATGGTCGCCTGGTTCCGGTAGGGCGCCTCGATCCAGAGCTGGGTTTGCTTCAGTTTACGGCTTTCGCTTTCCAGTCGCTTCAGGTCCTTCGCCAGCTGGGGCCGCTTCGGACTGAGGTAGCCGTGAAAGGTGAACGACTGTCCGTTCATTCCGGAAGCCATGACGCTCAGCAGGATCGCACTGGGCCCGACTAGGGGCACCACCCGGATACCCCGTTCGTGGGCCAGCCGGACCAATTTCGCCCCCGGATCGGCCACCCCTGGCGCGCCGGCGTCGGATAGCAGCCCTACGTCCTCCCCGTCGAGCGTGGGGGCGAGGAAGGCGGGCAGCTCGTCGGGCCGGGTCCGTTTATTGAGTTCGTAGTAGGTGCATTCCTGTAGCCGATGGTCGAGTTCGACTTCCTTCAGGAAGGCGCGGGCGACTTTTCCGGTTTCGACCACGAAGTGCCGCAGCCGGCGCGTAACCAGGAGCGTGGCGGGGGGAATCGTATCGATCGCCCCCGGACCGAGGGTAGAGGGAATGAGGTAAAGCGTGCCGGCCATGCCGCTAATCTACGATCAGCTCGGCCGTATCCAGCTGTTGCTGGCGGATGTCGGTGGGCAACTCCCGGTATTCGTATTGTTGAGTACGCAGCTGCGGGCGGAAACCGGCTTCCCGGATGGCCTCCTGGATACCGTCGGCGGTAAAGCGCCAGCGGGCCCCGGCGGCGCTCACCACGTTCTCCTCGATCATGATGGACCCGAAGTCGTTCGCCCCGGCGTGGAGGCACAACTGGGCAACCTGCTTGCCGACGGTCAGCCAGCTCGCCTGGATGTTGATTACGTTCGGCAGCATGATGCGGCTCAGGGCGATCATGCGGATGTACTCGTCGCCGGTCACCGTATTCCGGGCGCGTTTGATTTTCTTGAGAATGGTGTCCTCATCCTGGAAGGGCCAGGGAATAAAGGCCAGGAAGCCCTTCGCGTACTCCGGCTTTTCGCTTTGCACTTGCCGCATGCGCACGAGGTGGTCCATCCGTTCCCAGTTCGTCTCGATGTGGCCGAACATCATCGTCGCCGAGGTGGTGATATCGAGCTGGTGGGCGGCCCGCATCACGTCCAGCCACTCCTCGCCGCCGCACTTGCCCTTGGAGATCAGGCGACGGACGCGGTCGCTGAGAATTTCCGCCCCGGCACCGGGCAGGCTGTCCAGGCCGGATTCCTTGAGGGCCTTGAGCACCTCGTAGTGACTTATCCCCTCCAGCTTCGCTACGTGGGCGATCTCGGGCGGACCGAGGGCGTGCAGTTTCAGCCGAGGGTAGAGCGCCTTGAGCTCGCTGAACAGATCGCAGTAGAATTTCAGCCCGAGATCCGGGTGGTGCCCCCCCTGGAGCAGCAATTGTTCTCCCCCGAAGGCGAAGGTTTCCTCGATCTTCTGCTTGTACTCCTCGATGCTGGTGATGTAGCTTTCTTCGTGCCCCGGCCGCCGGTAGAAGTTGCAGAATTTGCAGTTGGCGATACAGACGTTGGTCGTATTGCTGTTGCGGTCGATGATCCAGGTCACGTCCTGCGCCGGCACCGACTCGAAGCGCAGTTGGTTGGCTACGTGCATGAGTTCGGCGGTGGCGGCGTTCTCGAGCAGCCATACCCCTTCCTCGGCGGTGAGCCATTCGCGGTTGAGTCCCTTTTCCAGCAGTTCGGCGGTGTTCATAGGGACAAAACGGTTAGGGGGTTGGGTAGTTGTTGGGTAGCTTTCATTTTTTAGTGAAAGTTTCTACAAGGGGTAAAGGGGCTGGAGAGAAAAGGGGTTATGGGGTTGCGGTGCTAAAGGGTTACGGGGTTAGGGGCGCTGCTTGGGCGCCGGGGCGCGGGAGAAGAGAAGGTACCATGTCTAAAGTTTATACGGACGAAGTACAAAGGTGTTGTCAGCGGCGTGGACCACTACATGACTGGCGGCGGCCGACGTCCTGGCAGACGCGATTACTGCCCCGCGGCTTCGGAGGTAGCTGGAGGGTAGCAGAGGCGCTGCGCTTAGGGGAGGCTTACCGCTGAGGCGCCGAGTTTTGCGGAGGGGGTTAAACACAGAGGTGCCACGGAGTACGGCACAGAGATACCACAGCGTGCGTGAGGGCGGTCGCTGCGCGAAAATCCTTGGAATCCATGCCCGATCGCAGCGATCCGTGGGCATCTGTGTCGAGCGAACACGGAGCGGCAGGCGAGCAGCGGGTTAAACACAGAGATGCCACGGAGTGGACCCCGGAGGATACCACGAGGAGGTGATTTGATCGGAGATTTATCGCTTTGTCACAGCGTTTCACGGAGGCCTGCGGAGAAGGCATGCAGCGCATTCAATAATCGGCGTATCGCGAAGCAGCGACGAAATGAATCCGGAGTGCGGCGGGAAATCACGAAGTAGCGGCGCAGCCAATCCGTCTCCATCTGTGCCCGAGCGAAGCGAATCCGTGCTGTCTGTGTTTAAGAAATCGAGCCACAGACGAGCCGAGCCACACGGCAATGAATAAAGAGAGGTGCCACCGAGCGAGAAGTTAAAGAGGCGTCGCTGTGCTACGGAGGGGTTTACCGCAGCAAGAAAAGGGCCACGAAGTTGCGCTGAGTTGTGCGCGGAAATCCGTGACCCTCCGTGCAAAAATCCGTGCAATTTGTGTTGAGAATAACTCGTGCCGCAGACGAGGAGCTAGGCGAGACCCAATTAAACACGGAGGTTCCACAAAGGGGCGGTAAAAGGAGAAATCGCTACGCGACGGAGAGCGGGGTACCCCAGCAGTAAGAAGGGGCGCTACCTTTCGCAGAGATGTGATGGGGAGGGCGTTTGGTTCAGACTGGAATAGCTACCGACGGCAACGTTCGTAACCGTCGAGGGTCTTCTCGTAAAACCTACTGCTGACGATCCAAACTCCAAAGAGGGTGGTGACCTGACAAATCGTTTCCTTACCGGATGAAAAGACCTCCCGGTAGCGGTGATCGCTTTCGGCTTCTCCGAAACTCCAGGTGATGAAGGCAATTGATGTGGGCCACTGTTTGATAGTTTGAACGCTAATCATGGCGCCGTCTGACCGTAATTTGCCCCTGATGTAGGAGATCCGGTCTTGCTCGGTGACAAATATCCTCATTCAGTAAATCTAGGTAGGGAGCATATAGGATACCGGGCCTGTAGCGCTGCCGGAGGCAGCATTTTACTGGCGCTGCCGGAGGCAGCATTCTAGCGCTCCAGTCGCTCCCGTTCGCTGAGCTCCTTCAGGCGGGTCCAGAAGGCTTCGTTATCGCGCTCCTTCTTCGTTTTGGCGAAGGCATCCGGATCGAGGAAGGGCTCCTTCTTTCGTTGTTGCTTTTCCCGCGCCGTCTTTTTGCGGCGGGTAGCGATCTCGTGGTCTTCCAGCTCGCCGCGGTAGGTGTAGGCACCCAGGACGCCCATGATCAGGCCGAGGAGGTGGCTCTCCCAGCTGATGCCTTCCTGTCCCGGCAGGATGCCCACGATCATCCCGCCGTAGTAGAACAGCACCAGCAGCGAAACGGCGATGGCCCGGAAATCCCGCCGGAAAAAGCCACTAAAGGCGAGGAAAGCGGCCAGGGCATATACCACGCCGCTCGCGCCGATGTGGGTAACGGACCGGCCCAGCACCCAGACGAGCACGCCGGTGCCCAGCCAG
Source organism: Neolewinella xylanilytica (assembly GCF_002934605.1). GTDB lineage: Bacteria > Bacteroidota > Bacteroidia > Chitinophagales > Saprospiraceae > Neolewinella > Neolewinella xylanilytica. The sequence continues at coordinate 532,362 of NZ_PTJC01000005.1, read as the reverse complement.
AGGGAGGCCAACACCCGCGGCCACAGCCGGGGATAAAAGAACACCAGCAGGCCGGTAAGGGAAACGAAGGGGATGCTGTTGCTCACGATGTGCCCCCACCCCCCGTGAAAAAGAGGGGAGAGTACGATACCGGGTACGCCGGCCAGTTGGCGGGTATGCAATCCGTAGTAGGCGCTGAGGAGCCCGCCAAAGAGGTAGTAGTCGACGATAAACACGAGCCACATCACGGCCAGCAGCCCGAGGGGCCACTTGATCACGTTGGAGAGGTTTCGTTTGCTCAGCATGGTGGGGGGGTTATTCGTCAGACGAACCTGAACGCCGTGCGTTCAGGGATTCGGCTGACGAGGACGAACCCCAACGCCGTGCGTCGAGAGATTCGGCTGACGAGGCACTCCCCGGCATCTGATCGTCGGCGTAGAGGCGATCGAAAATGTTGTCCACCTTATTCATCTCGTCGAGGGTCTCGTCGATGAAGTAAGAGAGTTCGGGTAAGCGACGTAGGTGGCGCTTCAGCCGGTGGGCCAGGGCGCTTTTAAGCCGGGCGTGCTCTTCGTCCATTTGCAGGATGACGGCCTGTTTGTTTTCCGTATTCCAGATGCTGAGGTACACTTTGCCGATGCTGAGATCGGGGCTCACCTGCACGTCCATCACGGTCACCAGGGGCTGGGCGCCGTAGATGTAGGAACCTTCCTGCTGGAGAACGATGCTGAAATTGCGCTTGATGAGTTCGGAGACCTGCCGTTGTCGTTTCGATTCCATGGGAAGTGTGGATTGGTTAAGTGAAAAATCAACGTGACCGGGGGAAGGTAAGTTGCTTTTACCTACAGCGTCTTCAGATACTCTACTACCGCCCAGCGCTGCTTTTCGTTCAGCTTATCGCCGAAGTAGTGTCCGTCGTTTCCATAACCGGGTAAAGCGGTGTCGAAGGTCCAATCCTTATTCTTCGGCTCTGGATCGTACTGCCAGCCCAGCTTTTCGTGGTCGTAGCTGGTCGATTTCCCGTCACGGGTCCAGCGATCGGGGCGGGACGTCGAGTTCAGCAGCTCGTAAACCGTTGGCACGCTGCCGTTATGCAGGTAGGGGGCGGTGGCCCAGATGCCGTCCAGGGGGGGAGCTACGTAGCCCAGGCTCGGCTCGAAGGACGATTGCGGTTCGCTGGTGGCGAACCAGCTGCTGTTGTACCAGTCCACGATCGCCGATTGCTGGATGTAGTCGGCGTAGAGCCGATCGGTCTTCACCACGTCGACGTGGATTACCTTGTTGGGGTACGTCTCTTCCGCTCCGTAGGTACCGTGGCAGCCGGCGCATTTGTCCGTGAAGATGGCTTCCCCCTCCCGGGCCAGCGGCTCGTCGATCTCCCCGGGATAAGCCGGTGGTTCGAGCTGGCTCAGGAAGGCATATACGTCGCGGAACGCCCGCTCCGACTTCCGGGTCTGGCTGCTGTCGGGTACGCCGAGCACGCTAGCCTGGAGCAGCAACTTGGACATGCTGCCGCGCCCCGTACCGGTGTAGTACAGCGAGCTCTTCTTACCGACGTGCCACAACGGCGGGGTATCCGTACCGACGTTGTATTCCCACATCTCGTAGAGGGGATCTTCGGAATAGGTGAGATCTTCCGGATTCCGGTGCATCATACAGGCTTCGGCGAGGCGGAAGGCGGGATTGGCGCCGGGCTGATTGAGCTTGACGGTGGGGGCCATTTTCTTAAAGTAGTTGCCGAAATCCTCGAAGGCGACCGTTTCGGGGTCGTCCTTTTTGTACTTCAGGCCCATGCCGATGCGCATGACCGCGCCCATCGGCACCATGCTGTTCTCCCACTCCGCGAAGCTGTTGCCCAGGCCCAGCACCAGCTCACCGTCCACCTTACCGGCGTGGCAGGTGAAACAGTTGCCGTTGGCCGTCGGGGCACCGTTGGGGGCGATGAAGGCGGTCATGTAGTAAGGCAATCCCTCGTTCAGCTCGTTGCGGGGGTAGAGACTGTCCAGGTCCATCTTAGCCGATTGCTTTTGCAGGATCTCCAGCGGAATACCGCTCCCGATGTAGTCGCCGTGGATGAGGTAATCCAGGCCGGCAACGGGGTCGCCGTCTACCGGTTGCGGACTCGGCGGAATCACCTTTGCTTTCCAGCGCTCGCCTTCCGCGACCACCGCTTCGGTGAGGGGTTGGTAAGTGTTGCAGGCCACGAGAAAGGCCAGGGTGAAGAAGACGAATAGTTTACGCACGGCTAGGGTTGGGGTGTATCTAGCTTAGTAAACGGTGACCGTGGAATATCGTTGCGACATACCGTTCACCCGCGCTCCGGCGCAGTAACTAATCTGCGCAGCCCGCCCCGTGAAAGGGTATCAAAAAGGCAAGTTCCATATCGCGGGGCTGTCCGTTTACGGTGCCCGGCGTCCAACCCGCATACCGCCGGCTTATCAGGTCTACGATACGCACCGCCTCCAAGACATTGTTGACATCTTCCCCCTGATCTACCCGTATTCCGGTTATTTTCCCGGTCGTATGTTCAATGGTGAATGCTACGATAACGTCCTCTGCCTGGGAGCCCTCGGGGTCGTGCTTATTAGCATGTACGAACCGGAAGAACCGGTCTACGCCGCAAAAAAAGCGGTCCTCGTAGGTAGCCTCTCCCTTACAGCTGGGCACGGTGGGCAAGGTCACCTCGGCTGGCGGGGAAAGCATTGCGTGCTGGGCAGGCGAACCGTCCCAAACAAAGGAATAGGGGTGCACCGCTTCATCGATGGTCACCGATACGGTGCCCGAGTAGAGCAACATCAGCCAGGCCGTCAGCAGGCCGCCGAAAATAAAATAGCCAGAAGATGTTCCGAGTTTGAGCATGGCTTAGCGATTATTTGGGATAGTATATCCGTTCGTTTTTCTGGTCGGTCCTCTAGCTTAGGTCATCGTATTGCACCGGGAGCCGGAATGCTTCGGAAACGCTACCCTACCCTCGCGCCGGCTTAACTATTTAATCTCCGCAGCCCGCGCCGTGAAAGGAAACGGCTATGGCAAGGCGCATGCAGCTCGGTTCCCCGCGGAGGGTAGCGGGTGTCCAGCGCACGTCGCGGTCCGCAAGTAGGTTGATGATGCGCAAAGCTTCCTCCCTGTTTTTCCGGTCCGTTCCCTCTTCGATTTCGATGTCGGCCATCCGCCCGCTAACCCGACCGACGGTAAAGGCGACGACCACGTTTTCCTTCTTCGAGCCCTTGGCTTCCCGTTTGTTATCGTTGATAAAGGCAAAAAAGCGGTCCAGGCCGCAGAAGAACCGCTCTTCGTATTCCGCCTCGCCCTCGCAGCCCGGAAAGATCGGCAAGGTCATTTCGTCGACCGGTGGAAGCTGGCCCCGCTGTACGGAATAGCAGGCATCCATCTGGAAGGCAGGCATCGCGTCGCGGTTGGCTACGTCCACCAGTACCGATTCGGTGTTGAAAAGCAGGAAAAGCACCGAGAGCACTAAGCCGGTGAAAAAGTAACCGGACGACAGACCTAATTTAGCCATGATGGTAGGGTTAATTCAGCTTGAACTGAATGGGAAGATTAAACTCGGTCGCAACGGGTGTATCGTTCTCGCGGGCCGGCTCCCAGACGGCGGTGCGCCGGAGCATCCGTTGAATTACTTTGAGGCTCACGGTACCCAGCGCGGGATGGGGACTTTTGATCACCACCGGGATACCCGTTTGTCCCCGCGCGTCAACGGTGAAGCGAACGACCACCATGCCCTCCGCACCGGCGTCCCTGGCCTCCTTCGGGTAGCGAATATGCTCGTAGATATATTCCAGCATCGCTTTGTCGGCGCAGGCTTTGCGCTGTTGGAAGTCGGGCTGATCCGAGCAGGCAGGGTACAGCGGCGGGGTCCTGCGGTTGTCGGAGTGGGTGACGGTGACCGGTGGCGATACCTCAATGGTGGTGACGCGTAGTTGGGTCTGGGATCGCAACTCCTGGCGGGCTGCCTCCGGGGCGGAGGAGAAGCCCCAGGCGAGCAGGGTCATGATGGTGGCCATCAGGAGTCCACTGGTAGAATAGCGGGAGGTTAAACCTAACATTCGCATGGGCTGGGTGCTTTCACCCTAAGATACGATTCTCAGTGGATTTGGTGTCTTGCCCGAACACTCGGAGGTCTTGCAGACGCTCCGCGAGGTTCCCCCGTCGGTTGGAATCGAGGGACCTCGGAAGGTGACCGCAGCGCAGCGAAGGTGACTTCCGAGTGTCCGGCTCGCTCCGTAGCCGCACACTTGCAGGTCCTACGGACACTCCAAGGTGCTATGACTTTCAGTAAGTGAGAAAGCATCAGGACCTCAGAGCGTGCTCGCACCTCTGAGTGTCCGGGTCGCGCTAAGTCCGGATCGTCGCAGATATTCTTAGCTATCGCTCGGTGCCCCTCTAAGGTTCCATAATTGACCGGGATCGAGGACCCCGGAAGGTAACCGCAGCGCAGCGGAGGTGACCGAGGGCCCGGCCGGCTCCAACTACCCCACCGAATCTCCCCGCAGCGCCCGATACTTCTTCCGTGCTTCCACGGCCAGGATGCTGTTGCTAAAGTCGATGAACAAGGTTTCGTAGAGCTCCTGAGCTTTCTCCTTATCACCCAACTCCGATTCGTAGAGACCGGCCAGGGCGTACAGCGCATTGTCCAGCCGGATGCTTTTCGGGTAGTTGTCGACCACCTGCTGGTACTGGGCGGCGGCCTCCTCGTAGCGGCGCAGCTTCTGGTAGAGGCGGCCGCGGAGGTACACGACGTCGTCCTCCAGGTCGTGGCCGGGAAATTCAGTTAGCAGCCGGTCGAGCGTAGCAAAGGCCTCGTCGTACTTGTTCTGGAACATGAGCAGCTCCGCGTCGGCGTAGGTTTGCAGGGCGGTGGCGGAGGTATCGAGGCCGAGATTGTCCATGATGAAGACCGAGAGATCGAGGGCATCGTTCGCGATGAGCCGGGAGGTGGAGGCCTTGAGGACGTCGAACTGCGACTGCGCCCATTCGAAATCCCCCCGGAAGTAGCTCAGGCGGGCGTTGCGGAAGCGAGCCTCGTGACCGAGCAAATCCTCCTTGAAGAGCTTGTCCACCTGGCTGTACAGCAGCGTGGATTCCCACACTTCCCCCTGCATTAAGTAATAATCGGCCAGGGCTAGCTTGGCCTGGGCGCGCACGTTTTCGTTCACGCCGTTCAACTCCACGATACGTTGCAGGATTTCGGTAGCCTTCGGCAGATCGTTTAGATAGAGTGCCTCCAATTCGGCCAGCTGGATGGCGATGCGGGCCGAGGCCGGGTTGTTGCCGAACTGTTGCAGAAACGCTTCGTAGGCCGTCTCCAGGATCCGTAAATCTTCCGGGGTGTAGGCGTAACCGTCCGTGATGGCCCGGCGGCGGGTCAGCAGCCCTTCGCGCTTGGCCTCCAGGTAGAAGGGGGAACCTTCGGGCTTGTTCTCGATCACGTAATCGTAGGCGGCGATAGCCGTCTCGTAGTCTTTGTCGTTGGCGGCCAGGTTTCCCAGGTCGAGCACCCGCTGGCCGTTTTCTTCCAGCCGGCGGTCGAGGGCCCGCACCTGCCGGAGCGCTCCCCTGTAGTCTTTACGCTGGATGGCCACCCAGGCCAGCATTTCGGGGTAGAGCGGATTCTCTTTCCGGTCTTCCTGGATGCGGGCGTACAGTTGCTTCTGGGCTTCGAGCAGCCCCTCCTCGTCGAGGTAGCGCTGGAAGTAAGTCTGCACGTTGCGCGCCCGGCGGGGATCTTCGTTCAGGGCATCGAGGTAACTGGCGATCATCGGCTCGATGTCGCCCTTTCGGCGGTAAAGATCACCGAGGTTGAAACTGAATACGCCGTCTTCCTTCAGCAGTTTGGTGCCCCGCTCGTAGGTGCGAATGGCAAAGTCATACTTGGTCAGTACCAGGAAGGCGTTCGCCAGCTGGGTGATCTGGTACTTATCGGCCCGAAGATTCGAGATCGCTTCCTCAAACTGCTTTTTGGCCTCGTTGTCTTCCACCTGCTGCTCCAGCAGCTGGCCGTACTTGACGTGGAGCGTCAGATCTTCGGGGGTACGCTTCAGCTGCTTTTTAAGGGCTTGCTCGGCGTCGTCGTAGCGGCGCAGGCTCATCAGGCTGCTCACGTAGCGGTCGAAGTAGAACGGGTTGTAGCTCTCCTCGGCCATGGACTGGTACAGCACGGCGGCCTTTTCGTACTCCCCGTCCATGAAGTATTGCTGGGCCAGCTGGTTATTCTGGGCGAGAGCGGGCAGCGAGAAGCCCAGGATCAGGAGAAAAAGCAGCCGGTGCAACATAGTTTCTGGGGTTGTAACATACCACGTGACTTCCGGTCCTCCAGCTTTTCCCCCGCCTCCCCGGGGGAGTAGGAAGCAGGATTCACTGCAAGGTCCAACGGTATGGGGTTAGGCCAATATACGCTAAACGGAGCCCAGTACCCGGCAGTTGTCCGAAGTAACTACAACATTGTCTTCCAGCCGTATACCACCGAAATTCCGGTAGCCTTCCAGGGCATCGTAGTTGATGAATTCGCGGTGCTTCCCATCCGCTTCCCAGCGGTCGATTAGCTTGGGGATAAAATAAATGCCCGGCTCCACCGTGACGGTGAAGCCCTCCCGCAGCGCCCGCCCTAACCGCAGGTTACGGGTGCCGAACAGCTCGCTGCGCCGAATGGTATCGTCGTAGCCCACGTAATCCTCACCCAGGTCTTCCATATCGTGTACGTCCAGACCGATCATGTGCCCGAGCCCGTGGGGATAAAACAAAGCGTGGGCCCCGGCGGCCACCGCCTCTCCCGCGTCTCCCTTCATCAGCCCGAGATCTTTCAGTCCTTCGGTGATGATCCGGGCCGACAAATCGTGTATCTCCCGGAACGCCACCCCCGGACGGAGTGCCTGGATGCACTGGCTTTTAGCCCGCTCCACGGTTTCGTACACCGGTCGCTGCCGGTCGGTGAGCACTCCGCCGATCGGGAAGGTGCGGGTGATGTCGCCGGCGTAGCCCGTATCCGTTTCCGCGCCGGCGTCTACCAGCAATAGGTCGTTGCGGCGCAGTTGATTGCCGTGGTAGTGGTTGTGCAGAATATGACCGTTGCGGGTCACGATGGCCGGGTAGGCCAGTCTGCCACCGGCGCTGATGGCGATCCCCTCGATCAGCCCGGCTACGGAAGCTTCCGTCATGCCGGCCATCGCCGTATCGCGGGCCGCGGCGTGCATGCGCATGCTGGTGGCCACCGCCTTATCCATTTCCGCTACCTCCTCCCGGCTCTTTACGGAGCGCAGTTCGACTACCGCCCGGATCAGGGGCACGCTGGGCCGGTCGCAGTGGCCCAGCCAATCCCTTAGTTGCTGCCGCCGCTCCTCGCGGTAGGGGGGCAGGTAGTGGACTTCCCCCGATTGGCTCAGCGCGGCGGCTAATCGGTCGAGGGTGCCACCGTAGCTGAGGCCGCCGTCTTTGGCCAGATCTGCCACGTCGGGTTGTTCGCCCATCCAGACGACATCATCCAGCGTGAAATCATTCCCGTATAGCCGCCCTTCCCCGCTCGCCACATCGATCGTCAGCACGAGATCGGGGAGGTTGTAGCCGGCGAAGTAGCGGAAGTGGGAATCCTGCCGGAAGGGGTAGGTGTTGCCACGGTAATTCAGGGCCGCCTCGCCGTTGGCGGGTAGCAGGATCAATCCGGAAGATAAGGCGTTGGCGAGCTGGCGGCGGCGTTCCGTGTAGGTGGTAGCTGAAAACATAGTTCGAAGGTTAGGGCGGCGGGGCGCGGGTGCAAGGTAAGGTCGGAACGGGGAAGCTAGTGGCGGTCCGGATTCCCGATTGCCGACATGTACTCGGGTCAATGCGGTACCCGAAAAGCTCCATCACCCCGGAAGAAGCGCGTACGGAGTTAACGAAACCCGCGAGCCGGAGCTCACGAACCGGTTCGCCCGAACCGCCGTTCGGTGAACGTGTCCGCCACTCCCCAACAAACACTTTTACGCCGCGGCGACGACTGGTTCGTCGGTCGGGGCTGGTCCGTCTTTCCCTTCCAGCGCCGGGCATGGCAAGCCTACCTCGACGGGAAAAGCGGTCTCGTCAACGCCCCCACCGGCAGCGGGAAGACCTATTCGCTCATCATCCCCATCTTGCTGGAGTTCCTCGCCGAACACCCCGACGATCCTACCAGGACGAACAACGGGCTGCGCGCTATCTGGCTCACCCCCATCCGCGCCCTCACCCGCGAGATCCAGTCCGCTACCGAGCGCGCCATCGAGGATCTCGGCCTGCAGTGGCGGGTGGGCATCCGTTCCGGCGACACCGCCACCTCCGAACGGACCAAGCAGCGTAGCAAGCCGCCCGAAATCCTAATCACTACCCCGGAAAGCCTCCACCTGCTCATCGCCAGTAATGGGTATGAAAAGTTCTTTGGCGATCTGCGCGTCCTGGTGGCCGACGAGTGGCACGAACTGCTCGGCACCAAGCGTGGCGTGCTGGTCGAACTCGCCCTCAGTCGGCTGCGTGGCTTACGGCCCGCGGGCTTCCGCACCTGGGGCATTTCCGCCACCATCGGGAATATGGACGAGGCACTGGACGTCCTCATCCCCGCCGAAACCACCCCGGAGCGCGTGATCATCCGCGCCGACCACGCCAAGGAGACCACGATGGTCACCGTACTGCCCGACGAGATCGAAACCTTCCCCTGGGCCGGTCACCTCGGCATCAAGCTACTGGAAAAGGTGGTTCCCCTGATCTACGCCTCCGGCTCCACGCTGATCTTTACGAATACCCGCAGCCAGTGCGAAATCTGGTACCAGCGGCTGCTCGATTACGACCCCGATCTTTCCGGTGCCATTGCCATGCACCACGGCAGCATCAGCCGGGAGCTGCGCGACTGGGTCGAAGACGCTCTCCACGAAGGCACCCTCAAAGCGGTAGTATGTACCTCGAGCCTGGACCTCGGCGTCGATTTCCGGCCGGTGGAAACCATCGTCCAGATCGGCAGTCCCAAGGGGGTGGCCCGTTTTCTCCAGCGCGCCGGCCGCAGCGGCCACCGGCCCGGGGCTAAGAGTGTAATCCACTTCGTCCCCACCCACAGCCTGGAACTCCTGGAAGCTTCCGCCCTCCGGCGCTGCATCGAGAACGAGGTGATCGAAAGCCGCATCCCCTATATCCGCAGCTTCGACGTACTGGTGCAGTTTCTGGTGACATTAGCGGTCAGCGGCGGCTTTCGGCGCGACGTCGTACTTCGGGAAATCCGCAACACCTTCTGCTACGCCTCTATCTCCGACGAGGAATTCGCCTGGTGCCTCGACTTCATCACCACCGGCGGCAACAGCCTCGGTGCCTACGATGAATACCACAAGGTCATCCGCGATGAAGATGGCGTCTACCGGGTGGAAAGCAAGCGCGTCGCGACCATGCACCGCATGAGCATCGGCGCAATCGTGAGCGAGACCACGTTGACGATCAAATATATGTCAGGTGGCTACATCGGCACCATCGAGGAATACTTCATCTCCAGCCTTAAACCCGGTGATACCTTCTGGTTTGCCGGCCGCAGCCTCAAGTTCGTGAAGGTGAAGGGCATGGAAGCCCTCGTGAAGCGCAGCAGCTCCAAAAAGGGCAAGGTTCCCAGTTGGAAGGGCGGCCGCATGCAACTTTCCAGCCAGCTGTCCGAGTTCCTCCGCCTGGCGATGGGCGAGCTGAAGCGGGAAGATTACCACGATGCCGAGCTGCAAAAACTCGCTCCCCTCCGCGATATTCAGGTGCAGCGCAGTGCCGTGCCCGGACCGGACGAGCTCCTCATCGAATACTTCAGCGACCGCGAGGGCTACCATTTGCTGATCTACCCCTGCGAGGGACGCGGCATCCATGAGGGCCTGGCCTCGCTGATCGCCTACCGCATCGGGCAGTTCGCACCCCTCACCTTCACCATCGCCATGAACGACTACGGTTTCGAGCTGCTGAGCGACCAGCCCATACCCATCGAGGAGGCCCTCGGCAGCGACCTGTTCAACGTCGCCGAACTGAATGCCGACCTCAACGCCGGGATCAACGCCACGGAAATGGCCCGTCGCCGCTTCCGCGACATCGCCGCCATCGCGGGCCTGATCTTCAAGGGCTACCCCGGCAAACAAAAAAAGGAGAAGCACCTGCAGAGCGGCTCCCAACTCTTCTTCGACGTCTTCAGCGACTACGAGCCCACCAACCTCCTCCTCCAGCAGGCCTACGACGAGATCATGACCTTCCAGCTGCAGGAGGCGCGTCTGCGCTCGGCCCTGGATCGCATCAACGCCCAGACCATTCTCTTCCAGCAGCCCGCGAAGGCTACCCCCTTCTCCTTCGCCCTCATCGTAGACCGGCTTCGGGAGCGGATATCCTCCGAGAAACTGGAGGACCGGATCAAGCGGATGCGGCTGGCGTTGGTGCGGGAGTAGCTTCGTCCGCCGAAGCAGGTCGGACGGTCATTCCCGCCAGGCTGGGGGCTAGCCATAAAGACCCGCAGTGACCGCGACTACACTTCGCGAACCGTGCACCGAACGGAGCACCGGCAAGCCATCTCTTCGCATCCAGCTGTTCTCCTGCGCTCCGCCGCCCAAACGCTCGCCCGAAGGGGTTATTCACTTAAAAACGGCAGCACGTGTCGCAGCACCTCGTCCGGTTGCTCCTCGATCATGTAGTGGCCGCTATCCGGCATACCGACGACCCGGTGGTCGGTGGCGATTTGCGGGATGGCGATCTGCATATACCCATAGCTGACGCGGCTGCCGATACCGAGCACCGGCATGGTCAAGGACGAATAGTGTCGGGCATCGGCGATATCCTGGGTCAGGGTCTGGTACCAGGCATTGGAGCTACGAATGCGATCGGGTTGGTCGTAGTAGTGGGCGTACACCTCGCGCTCGAACGCGGACATCTTTTCGTCGTCGATCATCACGTAGGCAAAGAGGTAATCCAGCAGCAGACGGAACCGGCCCGCCAGTAGCTGCTCGGGCAACCCCTTCACCTGGTTGAAGCCCATCCACCAGGCGTAGGGTTGCCGGTCGTCCATCTTTTCGCCGAAGGTGCCGGGGGCGGGAATCAAGGGCATATGGAAGAGTCCCTCGCTGGGGTGGGCACCGTCCATTACGACCAGTTTCTCGGTCCGCTCCGGGTAGTTGAAGGCAAAGCTGGTGGCGACCATACCACCAATGTCGTGACCGATCAGGCTGACCTTCTCCAGGCCCAGTTGCTCGACCAGGGCGTAGAGGTCGGCGGCCATGGTCTTCTTGTCGTAGCCGGACGGCGGCCCCTCCGAGGTGCCCATGCCGCGTAGGTCAATCAGGATGACCCGGTACCGCTCCGCCAGCCGGCCGGCGATCGGATGAAAGGAATACCACGTCTGCGGCCAGCCGGGCAGGCACAACAGGGGTTGGCCGCTGCCGCCCGCCACGTAGTGCAGGGTGATGCCGTTGACGGTGGCGTAGTGGTTGGTAAAGCCGGGGAGTCGTTGGACGAGGGCCTCGTCGGAATACGGATGGGTGGTCATGATACCTTACTGAAGTGCAGGGGCGCGCCACCGCGGAGCAGCGATGGCCCCGCCGGCGGGGGTGCCGCGAGCGATGAAAAATGGTGGAATGCGGCAAACGGACAGATTTCCCGCTTGCCTGAGCACAAAGGTATCGGGGACCCGGGGGCCAAAAACTACCATATGGTAGGGAATGCCTTATCTCATTTCCTTGCGGATCCGGCTGAGTGCGTTCGGGGTGATGCCCAGGATGGACGCCAGTTGTTTCACCGGTATTTTCTGTACGAAGTCGGGGTGACGAAGCAACTGCTCGTACATCTGCCTGGCTGACAGGGTCTGGTAGGCCAGGTTCTGGTCCACCTGCCGGATGCACATTTCCTCCCACACCTTCCGCCCGAACTCCTGCCAGGCCGGGTACCGGCGGTAGAGCGCATCCATCGTTTCCCGGTCGATGGCCAGCAACTCCGTGTCCTCTACCGCTTCGATGTGGAAGCGGGTAGGTAGCCGCGGCTGGAGACTCGAAATCTCCGCGAAGAACTCATCCTGGAAGAAGACCCAGGAGGTGTGCTGCTCGTCGAATTCCCCGTAGTAGAGCCGGAGTCCCCCGGTGCCAATGTAATAGTACTGATTCGCTACTTGCCCCCGCCGCAGCAGCTTGGCGCCCTTTTTGATCGACAGGCCGGTAAAGGCCGACAAAACGGCCTTCAGCTCCTCATCTCCGATCGCTACCCGGGATCGAATAAAGGCCGCGAAGTGGTGAAGGATCGGTGGGTGAGGCACGTTAAACGACTGATTTGATTACACCGGAACCGGTTATTCCCTTATAAGATTGCAAGGCGACCGGGTTTCAACGGTTCTACCTGTTGGGCGGACGAGTTAGCGCTCGGCGGATCGGGAAACCGCACCAGCTTCGACCGCCCAGCGCAGCGTAGCGGAGTCGGTCTGCCGAAGCGGTTCGCGGTAAAGGGTGGTTTAGGGAAGGTTTGAATTCACGAATACGAGTCCTGCCACGGAGTAGTGCGGGCCCATTCACGAATTCAGTAATTCAAAAATGCACGCCTACAATCCCCCCAGCGCCCCCACCGTCCACTCCAGTCGTGCCTCGATGTTCTGCGTCGTCACGTTGAAGGCGGTGAGCACCAGTTCCATACGCACCTCTTCGTTGTCCAGGAAGATGTTTCGGAAATTCTTCTGGCCGGGATTCAGGTTGATCACCTGCTGCCTTCGGCCGCCGAGGTCGCTTACACTGAACATCAGGTCGATGAAGGTGCAGTCGGTCTCATCCGCCGAGCATACGCGCAATTCGGCGCGCTCGATTTCCCGGAAATCCTCTCCGGACAAACTCACGACGCGGGCGCGGATGCCCCCAACCACGTCGACGTCCTCCGCCGTGAATCCACTCTCATCCAACCGATCCTGGAAGTTGGTTTCCATCCGGGGCTGCGCGATCACGTAGGTCTGGAAGCCGGGTATACCCGCCGGAATGGTAAAGTCTACCACCGGATAGTTGATGTCGAACAGCCGATCGCCGAGCGTACTGCGCGGACAGCCGGTGAAGAGGAGAACCAGGATCGACAACAGAAGGATGCGCATAGGCGTGAAATTCGTAATGATGAAGGCTGCGACACATCGGATGTCTACCGGCGCGGCCGGCGGGTCAGTTGAGCACCGTCACGTCTCCCCGGTACCCTTCCAACGCCCCGTTGATGTAGCGTACCTCGACGTAGTAGACGTACACGCCATTATTGACCTGCTTGCCGTCCAGCATCCCGTTCCAACCCAGGCTGGGCTCGTTAGCCGGAAAGGGCTCGGCGGCCTCGTAAAGTAAGCTGCCCCAGCGATCGTAGATTCGCATGGTTTCAATCCGAGCAATAACGTTGCCCCCGAATACGGTGAAGAAATCGTTGTTTCCGTCGCCGTTCGGGGTAAAGACGTTCGGTATATAGGTGGGTAGATCCTGGATCACCGAGAAGGCCACGAAAGCCGTGTCCACGCAACCGGCTTCGTTGGTGCCGGACACGAAGTAGTCGATAGACTGCAACGGCATGATCCGCGCCCGGGCACAGTCGGGCGTCAGGCAGGTCACGCTATCGGGGCCCCAGCTAAAGTCTACGGGGAAGTAATTGCTGCGGGCCAGCAGGGTCGTATCATCCCCCAAATACAATTGTATCGCCTCCTCGGCGGTGATCACGAATTCGGCCGGTTCGGTCAGGCTGGTGGTGACGGTATCCTGGCATCCGTTTTGATCCCGGACGTACAGGGCGTAATCCCCCGCCAGAAGACTGTCGAGGCGGGGCTCCGGCTGGTACCCCACCCCGTCGCTGCTATAGCTATACGCGGGGCTTCCCCCGGTAGCCGATAACCGAACGGCCCCCGTAGCCTGACCGAAACAGATCAGGTTTTCAACGGTATCGACCGCGGCGACGACCTCATCCGGATCATTGAGCGTGACCGAATTCGTGATTTCGCAGCCATTCTCGTCGGTTACCGTCACCGTAAACGTTCCGGGGCCCAAATTTTCGAGGCTGTCGCTGGTACTGCCCGTTGACCAGGCGAAGGTGTAATCCGGCCGGCCACCCGTGGGCCTTACCGCGATGCGACCGTCAGCGGCACCGAAGCAGCTGCTACTGTCCGACTGGAGCGCGGCGGCCAGGGCCGGCGGTTCCGTAATGGTAATCTCGTACTCCCCCGTACAGCCCTCGGCGTCAATGGCCGAGACGGCGTAAGTACCGGCGGTGAAGCCCCCCATTTCCGCCTCCGATTGGTAGCCCGCGCCGAAGTCGTACCGGTAGGTTGGCGTGCCGTTGGCGATCTCGATCAGGATGCGCCCGTCGCTGTCGCCGTTGCAGGTAGGCTCCTGTACGTTGGCGACCCCGGATACCAGCGCGAGTTGGAGTTCGTCCACCTCGATGTCCTGCTCGATCGTACAGCCATTGGCATCGCGGGCGACGACGTTGATCGTGCTTACGGTCAGGTTTTCGATGCGGTTGTCGGAAGAGAAGGGGCTCCCGTTAAAACTGTACTCGTAGCCGCCCGCGCCCCCGGACAGAATGGTAAACTCGAGAGCGCCATCCATTCCACCGGCGCAGGTCGGCCGCGTGATGAGGGTATCGAGTACGTACGCCATGGGCCCGTCGACGGTGTAGGAGAAACTCCGCTCACAGCCCGTGCCGTCGGTCACCGTAACCGTATAGGTTCCCGGATCGAGGTTGTCGAGCGAGGCGGTCGTAGCGCCGGTGCTCCAGGCGTACGCCAGCACAGTACCGGCGACGTTGCTGGTGCCGACGAAATCGATCCGCCCGTCGGCGGCGGCGGGACAGCTGACCGGGGTGATGTTCGCCGAACCGCCGAACTGATCCGCGCAGCAAACCACCTCCACCTCGCTGGAGCTGATGTATTCGATGCAGTTCCGCGTGCTGGTAATGGCCAACGTAACGTTGGGGGCGCCGGCCTCGTTAAAGGTCACGTCATGGGGGCCGGCACCGCTGGCATAGCGGGGGGTGGCCGTTTCGCCGAAGTCCCATTCCCAGGACTCGATGCCGTCTACCGAGGTGGACTGGTCCTGGAAGGTGATGGTTTCCCCGACGCAGGCTTCGGTGCTGCTGTACGTGAGGTTCGGTCGCGGCCCCAGGAAGGTGCCGGTGCCGCCGAAATCAATGGTAAATCCGTCACCGGACCCGGTGAAGTTGAGCACGACCAACGCGTACGACTTTCCGGCTTCCATATCGAGGGCGGCGATGAAGTTGTTGTCGCCCGGCGTACAGCCGCAATTCTCGAAGGTTTCCGTATCCACGTTGCCGAGGCCGGTTTCTCCCAGACAGGGAATGCTGCCGGTGGGGTCGCCGTTGTTCTCGCCGGAGAACATCTGGCGGAGCGGTACTCTGCTTCCGCAGTCATCAATGCCGTTGGTGAGTTCGTAGACCACGAAGTCGATGTCCTCGTTGAAGGCGGTGCCGAGCGGATTGATATCGAAGGTCAGGGTACCGGCTTGGTCGCAGGTCCATTTATACCAGGAGGAGTTGTTCTCGGGGGGCGAACCGCTGCCGCATTCCACGTTTTCCGACAGCAAATCATCCTGTACGTTGCCCCGGCCGGAGAGGTAGTCGACGGAGAAGGAGGTGGTATCGCAGAGGAGTACGGCCGTTTCGCAGTCGCTGCTGGGGTCCGGGGGGGCGTCGAACTGATTGACGCAGAGTTCGAAGGTGCCCTGATTGCCATTTCGGCCCCCCACCAGGATGTAGTAGCGTTGCCCACGCTGAAGGTCGCCCATGACGAGCGAGCCG
The DNA here is from genome assembly GCF_002934605.1 of Neolewinella xylanilytica. Taxonomy (GTDB): domain Bacteria; phylum Bacteroidota; class Bacteroidia; order Chitinophagales; family Saprospiraceae; genus Neolewinella; species Neolewinella xylanilytica. The sequence goes on along the minus strand of NZ_PTJC01000005.1, from coordinate 516,618 downwards.
CCGTCGGCCGGCAATCCGTTACTGTTCAGGGGTTGCCGGCAGCCGAGATCGTTCAGCGTATCGCATTCGCCTTCGTAGACGGCGAACTGGATGGCGGTGAGGCTTCCGCGGCTGTTGTTGGCCTCGTCGCCGGCCACCACGATCGATGCCGAATTCCGTTGCGCCACGAAGGAATACCAGACATCGCCGATCTGGTCGGTTTCGTCCAGGCAGATAGGATAGCCGTTCCTCTCCAAGGAGGCGGTGGCTCCGACGTTGGTGAAAGCCTGGGCGCCCGAACAAAACTCCAGTACCATGGGTAACTCCGTGGCGCCGCTACAATCATCGTTCATCGGCTGGGCCCGCGCGAGGGTGGCCAGCAGTAAACCGGTTAGCAAGAAGTATGAACGTGGCATAGTGTCAAAAGTAGTATCCGTTATAACTTCCTGTAAGACGTAAACCATACACCCGAACGCGGGGAAAGTGTCCTTAGCTTAACAAAGTTTAACTTACCCGCCGTGAAATCCTGGATCCCAAACTTCCTCACCCTGCTCAACCTCTTTTGCGGTTGCGCGGCTCTCATCAACCTCCTCGACCTGCAGTTCGTCACGGCCTTCTGGTTCCTGTTCGCGGCCGGTATTTTCGACTTTGCCGACGGACTGGTAGCCCGCGCCCTCCACGTCAGCAGCGAGCACGGCAAGGAGCTCGACAGCCTGGCCGATATGGTCAGCTTCGGCGTCGTACCGGCCTGCATTTATTACGTTCTTTTACTGTTACCGGAAGACCCCGCACCCGCGCTCGACGCCCACTTCGTCCTCGATCTTAGCGCGCCCGTCCGCTGGGAATGGTCCGCCGCCCCCGCCCTGCTCATCGCCCTGTTTAGCGCCCTGCGCCTGGCCAAGTTCAACCTGGATACGCGGCAGCACAGCACCTTCGTCGGCCTCGCTACGCCGGCCCATACGGTCTACGCCGTGGGGCTGATGCTCGTCGTCGCACTGGACGAAAACTGGGGCCCCTACGTCCTCAACCCGTGGATCCTGTACGGCTCGGTGGCCCTCATGAGCTACCTGCTGGTGAGCGAACATCCGATGTTTTCGTTCAAGCTGAAGGGTTTCGGCTGGGCGGGCAATGAGACGGTGTATATCTTTGCCGTCCTGGCAATTTGCCTGCTCATTTTACTGTGGACCTCGGCCTTTCCGCTCATTATCGGGGCCTACATCATCCTTAATCTGGCTTATCCGCCGACCTCCGCCAAGCAGCACGTATGAAGTTCATCGCCCACATCAATATCATGCCCAAAGCCGAACTCCTCGACCCCCAGGGCAAGGTAGTCGTCAAGAACCTCCCCAATCTCGGCCTCAAGGGCGTGACCGACGTACGCATCGGCAAGCACGTCACCATGGAGCTCCACGCCGAAACCGAACAGGAAGCCCACGATAAAGTGGAAACGGCCTGCTCCAAACTGCTGGCCAACGTGATCATGGAGAGCTACGACTTCGTCGTGGAGGAGGGTTAAGGACTGAATCTTTGGATGGCAGAATTCGTGAATTGGCCCGCAGTTCTTTGCGGCAGGCCACGTATTCGCTAATTCATCAATTGGTTTTTGCGCCGGGGCGCGGGAGACATACGTCTCAGGTCGGACCGGAGATCCTCCACCCGTAACCGTGACCTGGGTCTCGTCAGCCGAATGCGCGCGCAGCGCCCTTCGTCTGACGAGTACCCCACCCCACCGACCCGCTTCGGCAGCCCAACTCCGCTGCGCTCCGTTGGGCGGACGAAGCTAAAACTCTACCCCACATCCATCCGTTTTCAACGTATGAAAACGAAAGATAACTGGAACACCCTCACTAAGGAGGAAGAACGCGTGATCGCCAACAAGGGAACCGAAATGCCCTTTACCGGCGAGTATAACAACTTCAAGCAGGACGGCGTATTCGTCTGCCGGCGTTGCGAGGCGCCCCTGTACGATAGCCACGACAAATTCAGCAGCGGCTGCGGCTGGCCGAGTTTCGACGACGAAGTGCCCAACGCCGTTCAGCACGTAAAGGACGCGGACGGACGGCGCGTAGAAATTCTGTGCAACAACTGCGGCGGCCACCTGGGCCACGTATTCAACGGAGAGCGCTTCACCGAAAAGAACACCCGCCACTGCGTGAACAGCCTGTCCATCAAGTTCATCCCCCGGGAGAAGTACGAAGCGGAGCACGGCTCCCTCGACACGAACGAAGCCTGAAGGGCAACGCTGCTACTCGGCAGCGGCTGCTTCTGGGGAAGGGAATACCATCTCCGGCAACTTCCCGGCGTGATTGCCACTCAGGTAGGCTTTGCGGGTGGACGTACGGAAAACCCCAGCTACCACGACGTCTGTGCCAAAGATACCGGCCACGCGGAGGTCGTGGCCGTTCAATACGATACCCGCACCTTACCGACCGAGCAGTTACTGGCGGAGTTTTTCGCGCTCCACAACTTCGAAATCGATCGGGGAAAGGGCAGCGGACAATACCGGTCGGCCGTTTTCAGTGTGCAGGACGATCGCCAGCTACAGCTTGCCCGACGGATGCTCGCCACCCTCCGGGCCCACGGTTTTCATCCCGCCACCGACGTCGGCTGCGTGCCGGCCTTCTACCGGGCCGAAGCGCGCCACCAACAGTACTGTAGCTCGCGCGGACTCACTCCCCACCGTCGGGACGACGACCGAATCCGTCAGCTCTTTTCCCGGGCTGAAAGCACGGAAGATAGCGGCAACCAATCCGTTAGCTAAGTGTTAGCATGGAGCCAATTCCTCAAGATTTAGAATATATACCTATGGGCCAGCGCCTCATTTACCTCGACAATAATGCCACTACCCCGACCGACCCCCGGGCAGTAGAAGCCATGATCCCTTTCTTTTACGATAACCCGGGCAACGCCGCCAGCCGCAACCACCCCTTCGGATGGGCCGCGGAACAGGCGGTAGATAACGCCCGCAAGCAAATCGCCGACCTGATCAACGTAGACGAGCGGGAAATCATTTTCACCAGCGGCGCTACCGAGTCGGACAACCTGGCCATCAAAGGTGTATTCGAGATGTACCAGCGCAAGGGCGACCACATCATCACCGTAAAGACCGAGCATAAAGCGGTTCTCGACGCCTGCGCCAAGGTGGAAAAGATGGGGGGCAAGGTTACTTACCTCGACGTTCAACGCGACGGTTTGATTCGGCTGGAAGACCTGGAAGCTGCCATCACCGACAAGACCGTACTGGTTTCCATCATGTGGGCCAACAACGAAACGGGCGTCATCCAGCCCATGAAGGAGATCGGCGACATCTGTGCCAAGCACGGTGTATTGTTTATGTCCGACGCTACCCAGGCGGTAGGCAAGATCCCCGTAGACCCCAAGGCGGTCGGCGTACACCTGATGGCCTTCACCAGCCACAAGATGTACGGCCCTAAGGGCGTGGGCGCGCTCTTCGTCAACCGCAAGAATCCCCGGGTCAAGGTGACCAGCCAGATGGACGGTGGCGGCCACGAGCGCGGCATGCGCTCCGGTACGCTCAACGTTCCCGGCATCGTCGGTTTCGGCAAAGCGGCCGAAATCGCCAAGGAAGAAATGCACCAGGACGCCGAGCGCCTGAGCAAACTCCGCGACAAGCTGGAAACCGCTTTGATGGGTAGCCTGGAGGAAGCCTACGTAAACGGCAACCGCGAAAGCCGGATGCCCCACGTCACCAACATCAGCTTCAAGCACGTGGAAGGCGAAGGGCTCATGATGACCTTCAACCAGAACATCGCCGTCTCCTCCGGATCGGCCTGTACGTCCGCCAGCCTCGAGCCCAGCTACGTACTCGTAGCCTTAGGCTTAGGTGACGATCTCGCCCACTCCAGCCTCCGTTTCAGTCTCGGCCGCTTCACCACCGAAGAGGACATCGACGAAACGATCGCCAAAGTGACCGAAGGCGTGAACCACATGCGCGATATCAGCCCCATCTGGGAGATGTACAAGGAAGGAATCGATATCGACGCCATCGAGTGGTCGGAGCACTAGTGAGCGGATAGCGAGTAGCCGGTAGTATCGGCTACTCGCTATCTACCTACCTTAACCTTTCCACCTCCCTATCCGTTATATTTATCAGACTGCTTCCCACGCATATAAACTGAAAGACCATGGCATACAGCGAAAAACTTCTCGACCACTTTAAGAATCCCCGTAACGTCGGTACCCTCGACAAGAATAAAAACTCGGTCGGTACCGGTCTCGTTGGCGCTCCCGAGTGTGGTGACGTAATGCGGTTACAGATCGAAGTTGACCCCATCACTAAGAAAATCACCGAAGCGAAGTTCAAGACCTTCGGCTGCGGTAGCGCCATCGCCTCTTCCAGCCTGGCCACCGAATGGTTGAAGGGCAAAACGGTAGACGAGGCCCTCGCCATCGACAATATGGCCATCGTGGAAGAGCTTGCGCTCCCCCCCGTAAAAATCCACTGCTCGGTACTCGCCGAGGACGCCATCAAAGGCGCCATCAAGGATTACCAGGCTAAGAATGGCGTGCAGACCGAAGCGTCCATCGCCGCTTCCCACTAAACTTTGAATACTATGCTTTTCGTAGCCGATAGCGCGAAGGAAAGGCTGCGCGACATCCGTGAGGCCAAAAGCCTTCCCGAAAATTACTTCTTGCGCGTATCCATTACCAGTGGAGGCTGCTCGGGCCTGACCTACAAGCTCGACTTCGACGATGAATTGCAACCGAAGGACCAAGTCTTCGAAGACAACGGGGAAACCGTCGTCTGCGACCTGAAGTCCTTTCTCTATCTCTGCAATTCTACCCTCGAATTCTCGGGCGGGCTGGACGGTAAAGGTTTCGCCTTCACCAACCCGAACGCCACCCGGGAGTGTGGATGTGGAGAAAGCTTCGCCGTATAGTTTAAGATCATATCGCTCTTAGGAGCATCCCCCGGCGCACTCGTATCCCGAGTGCGCCGTTTTTATGTCATGACCACCGAGGAGCAATTCGCCGAACAGCGCCGCCGTAACCGAACGGCTTACACCATTGAAGACTTCTATGACGCCCGTTCCGGACTCCGCTACGCCGTATTCGGCAACCTGCTCCTGTCGGCCATCGTCGCGGTCAGCCTGCTTTCGTCGTCCGAGGGGCTTACCCACGTCGGGGCCGCCTTGGTCACTGGCGCGGGCGTATTTCTCGCTGGACGCTATGCGCCACTGGAACGCATCCTCCTGATATACCTTCTACTTGCTGCTTATACGGCCGGCGTTGCGCTGGAATACGGATACGCCGGGCTGCCCGCCCCGCCCCTCCCCGACCTCACGGTAGAAAAGGGCTGGGTAGGCTTTGTGCCCTTCGCCAATTCGCTGTTCCCGATGCTTTACATACTGGCCCGGGGAGCATTCATATATCCGCTGGTATCCCTTCTTTTCAAACGGCGAGCCCTCTCCGCCCAGCCCATGAGCACGCTCCGGCAACTCGACCGCGACCTGGCCGCGAAATTGGAGTAACCCGTTACCGGTGACCGCGAGTAACCGGCAACCTGCCGCGCCGAAAGGTCTGCTGCTCGGTCTGGGCGGCGCCGAAGCCTTCCCGTAGTATGGCCAATCCGGCTTCCAGATCCAGTTGTCCGCAACTGAAGACATCGACGGCGGCGTAGCCATACTCCGGCCAGGTGTGTACGGTCAGGTGGCTCTCGGCGATGACCACTACCCCGCTCACTCCGTGGGGGGAGAAAGCGTGGAAGCGGGATTCCACTATGGTTGCCCCCATGGCCGCCGCCGCTGCCAATAGGATACGCTCGCTGTCACCGGGCAGGCGAAGGCGATCGGCGGGACACTCGTGCAGTTCGAGTAGAATATGGATACCGAGATAGTCCGCCATTACTGTACGGTTTCGCGTTGCCAGCCCGACCACTCCTCCAGGAAATATTGCAGGAGGATCGGCCGGTCCAGTCGATTGACGGCTACCCCGCCCGGGTCGGCCATGTCGGCGGGAAAGGTAAAGAGCGCGGGAAGGAGGCGGGGTTCCAGAAATTTCGTTGCACCTGCGTCCGCGCCCAAATACTGGCCGCCGGCGCGCAGGAAATTACCACTATTAGCGGCGAGCACGAAACCCCACTCCCCAAAACTGGGCACCGGAACGTGGTAGGGGGCCAGCTCGCCAAAGCCGGCGGCGGTGAGGGTATGGACGATGCTCCAGAAGGTCTTGCGGGTATGGTAGGGGCTGGTCGCCTGGGTAGCGAAGACGCCGTCGGGCAGCAGGCGGGCCCGCACCAGACCAAAGAACCAGGTACTGTATAGCCGGGCCACGCTCTCCGTACTGGGGTCCGGCAGGTCGGCCAGGATTAGGTCGTAATGCGTCGTGTCGTTGCGCAGAAACACCGCGGCATCTTCCACCACCGTCTGGGTACGGGGGTCGGTGAGGGCCTCCGCGTTCAGTTGCCGGATGCGGGGGTGGCGGCGGCCGAGATCGAAGACGCGCTCGTCGAGATCCACGATGGTGAGCGACTGCAGGGTCGGATAGTTCAGCAACTCCCGCGCCAGCAATCCTTCTCCCCCACCCAGGATGAGTGCCCGGGAAAATCCGGGAACCTGGGCTGCCGGCAGCCGGGCCAGGGCCTCGTGGTAGCGGTATTCATCGCGGGAGGAAAACTGAATGACCCGGTCCAGGTACAGCCGCAGATCGTCCCGGTTCTGGGTCAGGACGATGTGTTGGTAGGGGCTATCCTCTTCGTAGATGACCCGGTGGGGGTAAGCGGCCGCCTCCCAGGCGTGTAGGAAGGGCTCGGCGCGGATCAGCAGAAAGGTGAACACGAGCAGCCCGCCCCCGGTCCACAGGTACACGCGACGACGGCGCCGGGCGGAAAGCTGCTCGCGAAAGAACCAGCACACCCCCGCCCCGAGCAGCAGGTTCACGCCGCCAAACAGCAGACTCGAACTGTACAGCCCTACGAAGGGAAGCAACAGAAAGGGAAACAGTAGGGTGGCGCCTAGGGCACCGAGGTAATCGAAGCCGAGTACGTTGGCGAGGTTGTCCCGTAGGGGAAAGTAGGTCTTCATCACCCGCGCCAGCAGGGGAATCTCGACGCCCGTCAGGCAGCCGATGCCGAAGACGATGGCCAGCATCGTCCACTGGTACTGCATATTCGTTTGGAAGCGGAACAGGAAGTACAGCAGGGGTACGGATAACCCGCCGAGCAGGCCGAGCGCGACTTCCGCACGCACGAAGGCTTCCAACTCGCGCCCCTCTACGTAGCGCGTCAGGAAGGAACCCACCCCCATGGCGCACATGTACACGCCGATGGTGAGGGAGAATTGCTTGACGCTGTCGCCCAGAAAGTAGGCACTTGTAGTACTGATCAGCAATTCGTAAACGATGGAACAGAGGCCCGCCAGAAAAACGGTGACGATCAGCAATAACTTTTCGGTACGGGGGAGGAGCAAGGCGAGCGGGGCTTCGGGCCGGCCAAAGGTACGGGAAATAGTACCTTGGAGCGCTAAGCCCTATTCCATGCACCCTACCCGCCCCCTCCTCCTGTTTGTCGTTGCAGCTGGCCTCCATTTCGGCCTGCTGCGCTGTACTACCGAAAGCGAGCCTACGCAGGGCGTGGTCACTACCGTTCGGGAAGTAGGTCCCGAAGAATACAAGATCGCCAGCGAGCAGCCAGTAGCCAACGTGGCCGACAGTCGGGTGATCGTCGACCGCATGTCCGGCTCCTCCGACACCTTCACCCTGGCGGAGGTAAAGGCGATCCAGCAGACGGAGCCGGACAGCTCCCGCACCAGCCGTCCCTTTCGGTCCGCCGCGCTGGGCTACTTCGGTTTCATGATGCTGAACCGCATGGGCCGTACGCCCTCCGCCAGTGCCTATACCAACCAGGCCGCCTACCAGCGCGCGACCAGCACGACCGGCGGCAGCCTCTCCCGGACCTCCCGCGCCCGCAGTGGCTTCGGACGCAGCGGCGGCACCTCAACGCGTTCCTTCGGTGGATAAACGATTGATCGACGCTCCCACTAGGGTGGAACGCTTCGCCCGCAAGCGTAGCCTGGACTACTTCACCAGCGGGGAGAATGCCGACTACCTCGCCGACGAGATCCTGCTCCTCCATCCCTCCGAAGCCGATGCCGCACTGGCGGCCGGCGACACCGCCTACGGCCTACTACGCGATACGGCCCGCCGTTGCCTGAACGACCCAAAACGACTCGCGCGGCTCGGCATCCCCGACTGGTGCCGCCCCCTGCTGGAATGGTCGGTAGCCAACGAATGGGATGATTTCCTGTTCGGCCGTTTCGACCTGGCCGGGGGAATCGACGGACAGCCGCTACGCATCCTGGAATTCAACGCCGATACCTGCAGCCTGCTCCCCGAAACCGGCCTACTCCAACCGGAAGTGCTGCGACAGAACGGGGTGAAGCGCTCCGCCCCCAACAAACTGGTAGAAAGCCTGGAAGCCCGCCTGCGCGAAATCGGTGCGGCGCGTAAGGGCACCCACGGGCTCTTCACCCACCTGGGCTACCCGGAAGACGAGCTGAACGTTGGTTTCCTGGCCGATCGGGCGCGGGCCGCGGGCTGGAAGGAGGTACACACGGCTTCGCTGCCGGAGGCTACCTTCGATCCGGATAACGGGCTGGCCGCCGATCCGAAGCCGGGACGGACCGTGCGCTACTACTACCTCATGAAGTTTTTTCCCTGGGACTGGATCGCCCTGGAAGAATCGGCACTCTGGGAGATGTTGGAAGAAATGATCGTCAACCACTTCGTGCGGGTGGTGAACCCCGCCTGGACGATGCTGCTCCAGTCCAAAGCGCTGCTCGCCTACGCTTGGCAGGACAACCCGGGCCATCCCTTACTGTTGCCCACCGCCTTCGATCCGGCCGACCTGCCCGATCCGCGGCGGGGCTACGTCCGGAAACCCGTATTCGGCCGCAACGGAGAAAACGTGATGGTGAGCCTGGACGGTCGACGGTCCGATGCCAAGCGCGATGGAGACTACGGGGAACTGCCGGTAGTATACCAGGAACGGGCCGCCTTCGCTACCAACGGGGAGGGCCTGCGTTACCAGCTTAGTGCGTTCGTTACGCCAAGCGCCAGCGCCCTATGTTGCCGGCGTCAGGAGGGGTTGATTCTGGACGACGACGCCGAATTCGTGAGTCTCGGACTTACGGTTTCTTAGTCAGTACCGAAGCCGACTCCCGCCGGATAGCCCCCTGCGCCAGGGCCACTGGGTTGTCCACCTGTTGGCCGCTGATCATCCGCAGGCGCTCGGCTACCTGACGGGCGGTCTGGGTCTCCTCCGCCGCCCGGGCGATCTGCATGCTGATGTTATCCCGCGTCTGGGTGATGATCGACCACAGGGAATCACTGACATAGATCTGCTGGGTAATGTTGTACTCCACCTCCTGGCGGATAGCCAGCAGCAACTCGGCGCGGTACTCCCGGGAGGGCGTTTCGTCGTCGGGCGGCATGCGCAGGAGCAGGTTGGGCACGGAAATACGTTCCAGCATCAGGGTAAAGCGTTCGCAGGCCTGGAGGCGCAGGGCCACCGGGTCGATCGGCTCGGTTACGGCTTGGGCCGGGGCCGTTACCTTCTTTTCCAGGGCGATCACCGCATCCCGGAACCGGGTGAGCACGCCCCCCATCAACCAGACCAATACGACGATCAATACCACCGGTACCGTCCACAACAGCAGGTTCAACATCTCCACGGGTAAAGGTTAAGGGGCAACCATGCGGGGAATACCGTTGTTAATTGCCCAGTAAAGTAATTTTGCAGTATGAGCGCCGAAGTTAAGTCAACTACGAAAACCACCCCCATCACCATTACGGCTACCGCCATGGAGCAGCTTACCCGGCTCCGCCAGGATCTCAACGTAAACGAGGAGCATCACCTGCGGATCGGCGTGCGCGGTGGCGGTTGCTCCGGTTTTGAGTACCAACTGGGCTTCGACCTTCCGGAAGAAGACGATCAGAAATTTTTAGTCGGCGACGAGCTCGTTCTCATGAAACCCGGCCACGCCCTCTACCTCCTCGGTATGGAGATCGACTGGGCTACCGGCCTCGAGAACCGGGGCTTCACCTTCAACAACCCCAACGCCAAGGATACCTGCGGCTGCGGCACCTCCTTCAGCGCTTAGGGTTTGTCCGATTTCGGAACGCTTTTACCTCCGCCACCCGCCGAACGTCGGGGCATTCCGCTTTACTACGACAAATCGGAAGACGAGACCCGGCAGGACGTCTACGAACGCTACGACGAACTCGTAGCCCGGCAAACGGCCCTCCACCTCGCCGATGAGTCTCACGGAGGCTATCCCCTGCAACCCCTGGCCGACTACGTCCGCAAGTGGCTCCCTCCATCACCGACAGCGGCAGTAGCCGATCTCGGCTGCAGCGTCGGCCGGCTTATCGGCGATATCGCCACCGATCACCCCGCCTGGGACTGCTACGGGATCGATTTCAGCTACCAAATGCTCCGCCAAGCCCAGGATTACTGGGTAAAGGGGGATACCGTCTCTGCCAACCTGCTGCGCTACGGTTACACCCACGATACTTTTTCCGGGAAGCAACTGCCCAACCTACGCTTCGCCCTCGCCGACGCCGCTACCCTACCCTTTCCCGATGCCTCCCTGGACGTACTGTTGAATACGTTTCTCATCGACCGCATCCCAGATCCTTTCCAGGCGTTTGCCGAGTGGAAACGGGTGCTACGGCCGGGCGGCCGCCTGATCACCGTATCTCCGCTTAATTTTCTGAAGCGCGAGCAGTGGGAACGCTACTATCCCCCCGTGAAACTGATAGACCGGCTGCTGCGCGATGCGTGGCAGCTGGTAGACCTCACCGACCCGCTCTACGTAGAGGAACCGATGGACAAACGCGGCAACGCCATACGCTGGCGGACGCTGGCCCTCGTAGCGGAGCGGTAGCAACCTTTGCTGCTTTGTAATTTGCGGTATGGATCTACTCAGTCCCGAAACCCTACCCTTCCGCCGTGCCGTTCGCGCACTGTCTCCCTTCACGGACGCCGACTTCGCCCACATGGGACCCGGCGTTCAGTGCACCAAACTGGCCAAACGCGAGCCGTGGGTGACGGCGGGTGAAATTCCCCGTATGGTCGGCTTCCTGCTTTCGGGTTCCGTGCGGTATTTTTATATCGTCGACGGCGTGGAGCACACCAGTTATTTTTCTACGGAAGGCGAATGGTTGGCGGCCTACACCAGTTTTCTCCGACAGACACCCAGCAACCTATCCATAGCCGCGCTGGAAGATTCCGTTCTGCTAACCATCAGCTACGACCAGCTAAATGCCTGGGAGCGGGAAGACGGCTTCAGCTACCGGATCAATCACCTGATGCGCAAACTGGCGGAGTACATCATCGCCTGCTACGATGAGCGGGTGGCCGCCTTCGTGCTACGCAGCCCCGAGGAGCGCTACCGGCAGCTGGCGGATACCACGGACTATTTACAGCGTATTCCCCAGCAGTACATCGCTAACTACCTGGGGATTACGCCGGTTTCGCTGTCCCGGATCCGGAAGCGATTGGTTCCATAAACCTGCCTGGAGGCGATCTTATCTTAAGTTAAGGAGATTAGCCCCCGCTCCCCCCGAGCTTTGTAGCCTAACCAAATCACTACGTTATGCATACCATTCTCGGAGCCGGCGGACCCATCGCCAATGAACTCACCCGCCACCTTACCACCGATTCGGTTCCCGTCCGCCTAGTCAGTCGAAGTAAGCTGTCTCCCCAGATGCCCACCGTCCACTGGAAAGGCGCCGACCTGCTCGACCACAAGGCCGTTGTGGAGGTGACCAGGGGCTCGGAGGTCATTTACCTGACGGCCGGCCTTAAATACGATGCGCGCATTTGGGCGGAACAGTGGCCGGTGATCATGGACAACGTAATCGCCGCGGCCCGCACCCACGGATCCCGGCTGCTTTTCTTCGACAACGTATACATGTACGGTTTGCTCGATCAGCCGGTTACAGAGGAGAGCGCCTACCGACCGGTAAGTAAAAAGGGGGAAGTCCGCGCCCGCATTGCGGACACGTTGATGAAAGCCGTTCGGGCCGGAGAAGTGAACGCTACCATTGCCCGGGCTCCCGATTTTTACGGCGCGGCGAGTAAGAACAGTTTTCTCGACAGCATGGTCATTGACCGCATAGCCGCTGGCCAAAATCCGATGTGGATCGGTGATAAAAACAAGGTGCACAATTTCATTTTCGTTCCGGATGCCGGTCGGGCCATGTATCTACTCGGCCAACACCCAGAACACGATAACCAGATTTGGCATCTGCCGACACCGGCCCCCATCACTGGTCAACGGATGCTAGATCTAGTTGGTGAGGTATTCAACCGGAAACCGTGGACCGTCCCCATCAAAAAAGGGGCGCTCCGCCTGCTGGGTCTCTTTGACCCCGTTGTCGCTGACAGCGTGGAAATGTACTACCAGTATGATCGCGATTACCGCTTTGACTCAAGCAAGTTCCAGGCTGCCTTCGGTATGCAGCCCATCACTTATCGTGCCGGCCTGGAACAATTGAGAGATCATTCGGCAGCGATTGACCCAACCGGTAAAGCGCTATCCATAGTGGGTTGAGTAAGCCGTGAACCATGCTTCCGTGGCGGATGTATACCCTAGCTATAGTCCAATTATATGTCCGACACGCCACGCATCCGTTTTTCCCATTTCGTCGAGCAGTTCCCCGATGTCGAGTTTCCCGTCACCCTCGGGGAAGACACCGTCCGTCGGATCAGTAAGCAGACCCCGCCCCTGCCCGGCCGGATGGTCGATCAGTTCCTCGTCCCGATGGAACCCACACAGGTGAACGATGAATTTACGGAGTTCATCGCCTGTCTCCGCTTACCGGAAGCCGATAACTACATCGGACTGGTGTACTGGCGAGCCGACCTGGCACAGTACCACTATACCCTCGTTACCCTGAACCCGAAGACCGAGGAGGTCATCGATCGGATGATCCTGGCCGGTACCAGCTACGACGGGGAAGAGCTGACCCAGACCACGGCGGCCATCACCGAAGGGATGATGATCTACCAGGTTAGCGGGCAGGGTGCCGGGAAGAATTTCGACTACCAAGCGAGCGGCAGCACGGCCCGTCGCTTCCAGATCGCGGAATCGGGCCGGATCGTCGAACTGTAGGCCGAACCCCGGCGAATAGCTTTTAGGGTACGATCGCTTCCACGCGCTCCCCCCCTTCCGGCTGGTTGTTGCCGTAGCCGATGACCCGAAAGTAAACGGAAGGCACCCCCAGTTCACCCAGCCGCTGGGCGATGGTGGCGGCACGTTCCTCACTCAACCGTTGGGCAGCCAGGCCATCGAGCGCCGCAGCCGTGTGCACCCGGATTTCCACCGTCGATCGGGCGTTGCGGATATGCTCCGCTAACCGATCGATACCGGTGTAGCCCCCGGAATCGAGGTAGGCCGTGTTCGGCACGAAAGTGACGGATAGCCTGGTAGCCATCGACAAGGAGCTTCCCACCGGAGCCACCGCCCGATGGGTGAATTGATGGCTGGCCAGGCTACGGTCCGCCAACGTATCCGATTGCCGCCTAGTTTCCACCCGTAATTGACTGCGCAGCACGCGGATCGCTTCCATCTGCCGGGCGTATTCCGCATCCAGCCGAGCGATCTCGTCCCGCCCGACTTGCCCGGCATTCGAGCGATCGTTGCGAAGCTCGTTTTCCCATCCCCGGTATCCGGTCAGCGGTTCCAACTGCGGCGTATACAATCCCCGACGAATGCTGGTACGCAATCCGGCCGTATCTACCGGGCCGGGAGATAAATCCGGCGATGCCAGCTCACCGCCCCCGGCAGTAAAGTACACGGCCTCCGCCGCATCGCGTTCCCGCGCCCTGGACCGCTGCTGCTGCCGGAATTCTTCCTTCATCCGCTCCAGTTCGGACAGCGCCTGAGCATACTTGGCACGGGTAGAGTCGGTGTCGGCCGGACGAAGTTCCGGAGGCAGGGTATCCGTACCTCCCGGATCGTTCGGTCGGAACTCCGCTACTTCGGCCGGGGTCCGGGTGAAGGCGAGCTCCCGCCGCAGCGCATCGAGTCGGTCCAGTTCTTCTTGTCTCGCTTCGAGCTGCTCCCGTAGGTAAGCTTGCCGGTTCGGGGTGGATACCGGACCGATGTTGGCTAAACTACCCGGGGGGCGAAGCGCTTCGATCGGGGGGACCGCGCTATCGGGAAAGTCGATTTCCCCTTCCCGAAGAAGTATCGCGTACCGTCCCAGGCGATCCGGATAGACGCGCAGCCGGACACCATTGTTCAACGGAACGGTGGCGGTCAATTCCCCGGGGCCGGGGGGCACGCCCAGGCTGGCGGCGTGGAGCGCCGCGGGGGGTACCAGCTCCGAATCCGACTTCGGTATAGCCTCGATACGCTCATCCTTTCCCACTTCGTCGGTCATGCCGACCACCACCGTCGGCGCGGCGGCCACCTGCATGAATTGGGAGGCCACCGCTATTGCTTCGGCGGGCAATTGCCGGTCCGCCTGCCGAAACCAACGTCCGGACCGCCGGAAGAGCAGGGTTCGCCCGTCGGCGGCGAAGCGGGGGTTGCCTTCGTCCTGGTCACTGTTCAGCGCCGCCAGGGGCCAGGCGGGAGACCAGTTGCCGTCGGTCTCCGCGTACCGGACGTAGAGGTCACGGGAGCCGCCCGCACGGGGTGCACCATAGACCAGGGTCAGGCTGTTGACATTGAACGTGAGGTTATCCGGATCGCGGGCTTCGGGCGGCAGCGACCACGTATCGGTCACCGCCCAGTTACGGCCACTCCGTTCGAGCAGGTCGATCGATGGCGTCCCGCCACCGCGGTAGACCGCCAACCGGTCGCCTTCCACGCTTACACCCAGCGGGCGGTCGGGTCCGAAGGAATTGATCGGGGAGCCGGGGTTGATCGCCCGCTGCCAGCGACCGTTGCGGTCGCGGTGGCGGATCCAGACATCGGGCAGATCGTCCGCGCCCTGGTTCCAGGTGTAGTCGGGGCGGGTGAAGTAGAGGACGTCCCCGGCGGCGGTAAGCACCGGGTCACGCTCCCGGACCCCGTTGGGGCCGAGGGAAGTCTGCGCCGCCAGGGGAAGATACCCGCAGAGGAGCCCGGCCAGGGCGAGGCAAAATTTCAGGTAGTCAGCCATAACCGATCGGGAGAATGCCAAAATACATGCTCGCCTCCTTTAATGACGTTCGGACATGGATGGTTACCAGTTGCCCGGTAAAATTCCTGGATCGGCCGGCATTGTCGGGGCTATTGCTTCGCACCCGCGCTCCGGCGCCCTAAACGTTGTAGTCGATGTGTACCTCGGGAGTAATGGGATGGGCCTGGCAGGTGAGCACGTAGCCCTCCTCCACCTCAGCATCGTCGAGGGCGTAGCAAACGTCCATTTTGACGCCGCCTTTTTCTACCCGCGCCATGCAGGTAGAGCAGGCGCCGGCCAGGCAGCTGTACGGTGGGGTGTGCCCCTGTTCGAGCAGGGCGTCCAGGATGGTCTGTCCGGGCTTGAGTTTGACCTCGATGTCTTCCTTATTCAGCTTGACGTTGACCGTTCCCCCTAGGCTGTCGCCGGCGTTCTTTTTGGTATCGGAGGCGGAAGCGAAGCGTTCGACGTGGATCAGCTTATCGTCGACACCGTGACCGAGCAGGGCGGCCTCGACGTTATCGATCATCTCTCCCGGGCCACAGACGTAGTAGCGGCATTCCGGTCCGCCGGCGGGGTAGCGGCTCAGGAAGTCGACGAGGGCCTTCCGGTCGATGCGGCCCGTGGCACCTTCCCAACGGGTGGAACTGCGCTTGAAGAGGCCCTTCAGTCCCTTACTGGCGTAGCGCTTCGGTCGCGACAGCGTATGCTCCACGGTGAGCTGGCCGGAGTACCGGCGCTCCAGGGCATCGAGTTGCTCCTTGAATATGATGTTGTCCTCGTCACGGTTTCCGTAGAGAAGAATGACTTCCGACTTCGGCTCGGTTTCGAGCACGGACCGCAGGATGGACATCAGCGGGGTGATACCGCTGCCGGCTCCGAAAAGGTAGTATTTGCGACGGAGCGCGGGATCGGTGTCGGCCAGGAAACGGCCCATCGGCGGCATTACCTCAACCGTATCCCCGACCTTGATTTTCTCCGCCACGTAATTGCTGACCTTTCCCCCCTCGACGCGCTTGACCGTTACGGCGAGTTCGTCTTCGTGGGGGGCGGAGCACATGCTATAGGCACGGCGTTCTTCCTTGCCGTCAATGGTAAAGCGTAGCGTAAGGTACTGGCCGGCGCGGTAGTGGAAGGCGGTCTGGTCGGCTTCGGGTACGGTAAAGTATATACTGACCGCCTGATCGGTTTCCGGCTCCAACCGGCTCACGCGCAGGGGGTAAAATTGGGGTTGACTCATAAATCGGCTATCAGGTAGTGGGGAAGGCCCGCAAACATCGGAACTTCCGTATTAGGGTACTCCCGAACGGCCTATCTAGTTCAATTGAAAGCGCACAACTATGCCCCCGCTGGCCGTTGTCTGGGGGAAACCCAGGGAATTGAAGGGGACGGTTTTGCGGTAATCGAAGAAGGTGCGCAGGCTCATCCGCTGGTTCAACTGGTACTCCACCGAGGGTGCGAGGGTAAATATGCGGGCCCCTTCGACGGGTTCCCGGGTGGGTAATTCGAGCCGCCGGGCGTAGGTTTTTTCGTCCCGCAAGCTGAAATTGAACTGGATGTCGAGGTCACTGACGTTGAGGCGGCCCCCGGAACGGCTACCTCCGCGGTTCAGCAAGCCGCCGGTAGCCTGGGGGGCATCCTCGCCGCGGCCCCGGTTGCGGCCCTGTAAGAAGCCGATCTGGACGTCGGAGAGTACGATACCAAAACCGCCGATCACTTGCTTACCCACGCTTTCGCTGAGCAGCTTACTGACGATGTTGATGCTGCGCGTTTCCGTGCTCGTGTAGGCGAAGTTGACGGAGAGGCCGTTGACCAGTTCGGCGTCGATGCTGAGCAGCGGCGCGAAGGACTTCGCTTCGGAGATGTTCGGAATTTCGATGCGGGGGAAGAAGTTCAGGCTGATGGTATCGTAGCCTTCGGCGACGGGGTTGACCTGTTCTTCGAGGGCATCGAGGTAGTCCAGACTCGTACCGTAGCTCGAGATCGTGAAGGTAGACTGGAAGCCATGGCTGATATTGACCCGCCGGAAGATGCGCTCCAGGGTGCCAATCCGGCTTAGGCCGTTCCAGGTGAGCCGCCAGTTGGGGGCTCCCTGCAGGTCGAAGGGATCGAGGCTGACGGTATTCGGATCCTCGCCGCGGTAGGCCGCGAGGAAGGCCGGGATGAGTACTTCCTGCTGGTTGGGGCCGTAGCCGAAGCGGTAGCCCCGCTCCGCGAGATCCGGATCCTGGTGGGGCCGGCTGCCCCCCCGCCGCTGGCTGATGACCAGCCGGTTATCGCGGAAGGTGGAGAAGAGGTTATCCAGGTTCAGCGTATCCTGGTTGAAGAGGCTCAGCGCGCCCCCGTTGCTGAAGGTTAGGGATCCGTCGCGCACCGGCACCACGTGTTGGAAGGGCTCGTTGGGTCCCTTGTCCAGGACTTTGAACGTCTCGGTATAATTTTCCGAGAAGCTGCGGTCCATGGTCACCTCGAGGCGGAAGTCGGTGAAGGGCTCGATCACGGCGTTGCCCTCCCACTGCTTGGTGTAGTTCTGGATCACGTCCTGGCTCAGCATGGGGTTATTGCTGATGTAGCCGTCTTCGGCCAGGTCGTAGAGGTAATCCGCCTCGGTGCGGTAGGCACTCTCGTCCAGGGTTCGGATGGTCGGCTGTATCCCCGCCACGAAGCCCCAACCCGGACTGGTGAATCCGTCGTTCAGCCCGAAAAAGCGCGGTTCGGGGAGGAAGCCGGGGATGATGGTCGTGAAGTCTTCGCTGTAGTTGAAGCGGGCGCGGCGGAGCGCCAGCAGGGGCCGGACGAGGGCTTTGGTCAACCCACCGGCTTCGCTGCTTGCCTCCTGATCGCCGGCGCGGCCGGGGCTACGCGTTGGCCGGCGGCGGTTGGCCTGGTTGATGCCCCGCAGGAAGGGGATCTGGTCGTAGAAGCGTTCGAAGTTGAGGTCGGCCGTTACCTGTCGTTGCTGGCTGTTCTGGATCAGGTTACCCAGCCCTTTCTCCTGAAGCTGTAGGGGTGCCGCGGCCCAGGAATAATTGCCGAGGTACTGCGTGCGGATATCGAGGAAGTCGAGGAAAGGCAGGTACCGCAGCGGCAGCTGGTAGCTGGCGTTGATGGTGTGGGTATAAGCTTTGGGGCGACCGCCTTCCTGCAGGTTATCCCAGATTTCCTGCCACCGGAGCCGATCGCGTTCCTCGGGGGTGAGTCCGAGCACTTCGTTCTCGTCTATCTCGTCGATGGTCGTATTCATCGTAGCGTTGAAGCCGAGGCGGAGGCTGCGGGTCAGGTTCCACTGTACGTTGTAGTTGCGATTCCAGGTAAAACGCTTATTGAAGAACGTATTAAACTGTTCGTCAACCCCGGCGAAGCGGTAGCTCGTGGTCGAGAAGCGCCGATTCAGCACGTTGGTGATGCTGATGGAGTTCGGAAGCGGATTGAGGTTGAACTCGCTCAGCAGCCGCAGGTATTTACTCTGAATCCCCTTGAAGGGCTCCAGGATGCCTCCCTGGCCGCGGCTGTAGGTGTAATCGACGGCGGCGGTGTGATCCTTGGTCGTTTCGTTGAGGATATAAGGATCGCTGTGCTCGCTCTTCGTAAAGCCGTAGCTGACGGAGATATTCCCCGGATCGAGCGGACTCGGATTGCCGTCACGGGCAAGGGGGGCGATACCGATGTTATTGAGGTTGATCGCCGTGATCTTATCGATCTCCTGGGCCTGTTCCCGGATGCTGTCGCGGGCGACGGGCGATTCGGCGGCATCGAGTTTATCGGCCAGCTTGATGTCGTAATCGTAGGGATCGTACTCCGGCGTGCTCACCTGGCGGCTATGCTGTAGGTAGACCGGTAGCCGAACGCCCCACCGGGTGGGCAGGAAGCGGTCGAAGCTGAGGGTCGTGGCCAGGTCAAAGCCGGCGGTACTGAAGCGGTTGCGGTCGACGAGGCTATTGTCCAGGCCACCAAACCCGACACTGCTGTAATTCACGGCGGCGGTCAGGTTACCCAGGTCGGCGAGTTGTACGTCGGCCCGGGCGATCGCGGCTACCCCACCTCGTTCGTCGAGTCCCTCCAGGCGTAATTCGTTGACCCATATCTCCGCGCTGACGCCGTCATTATCGAGATCCTCCTCGTTGCGGACACCGATCATGAAAACCTTGACGAAACCGAGATTGGGGTTTCCCCTGATGCGAATGGTGTGATTGATGCCTTCCGCGGGAGAAAAGGATTGCTCGTAGGTAGCGTCAATCGGTACGGAACTGTTGTTCCGTTCGAGCTTGAGCTGGGTAAGCAGTTCGAGGGGTAGGCGCACGTCGTTTTGCGCCAGCCAGACGGAGTCGGCGTAGGCCGTCCGGTTCGTATTCACGTTGGGAAGCCCCACGGTATCCGAGAGCGCGAGGGGGACTTCGTATTCGTAGTAATTCTGCTCGAAGTCGGACCCCATCCGCAGGAAAAGCCGGAGTTGCCCGTCGCGCGGCGGGTCGAGGCGGCTCTCACCGGTAGCCTCGGCGTGAACGAACATCTTCAGCTCCTCGTAGAGGCGCAGGTCGGTTTCGGTATACTTGAATACGGCGCGGCTATCGCTGGGCTGCAGATTCTCCACCTTAAGGGCTAGCGATTGCTCGTTCTGCAGCGTGGTAACGAGGCCGAGGCTCTGCTCCCGGCGGATGCCGTTGGGAAGCACGTAGTTAAAGGGGTTGCGCCGACTGTTTTCCTCGATGTTGACGGCGTCGATGAAGAACTCGGTGTTGTCTTCCCCGCCAATGATCGGCCCCGTTTCGAACGGCCGGTTATACCGCCGCCAGCTGTTGCGGACCAGCTCGAACTCCGCGAAGCGCAGTACGGTGGGTGCCTCGAAACCGCGCATGAACATCCGCATGAACCGAATAGACCGGAAATCCTGGATACCGCCTACGGCGGTCTTTTGGTCGGTGTTCAGCGGAACCCGGAAGCGGTACCAGATCCGGCCGTTACCGGCCTCGATGCGGTCGGTGACGAAGGGGGTGGCGTCGACGTCCAGTTCCCGGGGATTGACGGGAGACTGAACGAAGGGGATCTCGTACTGGAAGTAGCTTTCCGATTCGTTCAGGGTGTTATCCTGATTCAAATCCTCGTCGTCGGGCAGGTTGGTGGCCGACTGGCGCAGATCGTTGTCTACGTCATCGTTGGCAGCCGAGTTGCCCTGGGTATTGTTCCAGCTTTTGTAGCGGGTGAGCAGGCCCACGCCGTCCGGATAGCGCTCCCCGTTATTGAAGTAGTAGAAGTTGTCGTTGCTGACGTCTTCGGCAAGGCGTTCGCGAACGACGGCGGGTGCTCCCTGGAAGGCGCTGAAGTAATCCGCGAACTGCTCCAGTTCGCCGGTATCGTCGAGTCCGTCCAGCCCCACGTCCTGGGCGCGGCGGCTCGCCGGCTCGTTATCGAAGCCTTGGGTAATTTGCTGGGCGACGGGGACGCGTCCCCAGACGGTTTCGTCCACCGGGCGCTGGGGGTTCAGCGAAGTGGGCAGGCCGTTTTCAAAAAACTTGCGGCTGTCCCGCAGGATGTCTTCACTGACGTTGCCCAGGTTAAGGTAGAGCGTTCCGGTTTTGCGGTCGGCATCCGGCGCGGCCTGGCGGGCGTTTTCCGGATCGAGGAAGGGCGACAGCATCCAGAACTCGACGAATTCAATGTTGGAAGACTGGAAGTCCGTGGTCGTCATCTCCCGCATGATGCCCCCCCAGCGGGAGGCCGGATCCAGCAGTTTCACCGGATCGTAGGGATCGCTGGCATCGCCGTACGCCCCCGCCGTCAGCCCCGGGTACCCGGAAGGGGTATCGAAGTTGTAAGGTCCCCGGGCGATGGGGTTGAAGGAGAGATCGAAGGTAAAAAACTGGAAGAGGCCGTTGCGGCCGCTCCCCGCGTCGAAGAAGGGAAAAACTTCCTGTTGGGGCACGATACTGGTGTACACGTTGTTTTCCGCCGCTCCGTCGCGGGCGCTTTGATCGATCCGGTACCAGTTGAGCCCCGCCCGGTTAGCGCCGGTCACCAGGCCGAACTGATCGGCCTCGGGAAAGAGCGGGTTATTATTCTGGGCGTCGTTCTGCGGCACCGAGGCGAGGTACCACTTCTGAGCCGGCGTCATGAGATCGATCGGAGAGGCCGTTCCTTCGAAGTCGTCCAGGTAAACGATGCCGCCCCGCTCGTTTCGGCTCAGGTTGATGGCCTTGCTGTGCCCCGGGTCGAGGATGGCCGTTTCCGCCGTCAGGCTTACGTTCGAGGGGGCCTTGGTGCTGAAGAACGGCAGTTGGTCCAGCGTACGCGTCAACCAGCCGGAAGGGCGGTTAAAGGTGGCGTCGAAGCCGTAGATGCGGTTGTTGATCGGGTCCTCACCGATATTGACCTTCTGGGTGAAGGGCCGTTCGAAAAGCTGTAGGAAGGTAGCCCCCACGGCCAGGTTGTCGTTTACCTCGTAGTCGGCCCGGAGTCCGAGCATCGTCTTGGTCTGAAGGCTGAAGATGGTATTGTCCTCGAAGCTGACGTTGATCGGTACGCCCGAACTCAGGATGGCGTCGTTGAGAATGCGCACCCGCCCGGTGCTGTAATCGACGGTGTAGTCGCGGCCCTCGATCAGCAAGGCACCGCCGGCGGTGACCCGTACCGAGCCGGGGGGAATATTGAAAGCACCCAGGCTGATTTCCGACTGGACGGAGGATTTATACGAGCCTCGGATCGCAAAACGGTTTTTTTCCGGAAATTCCCGCGCCTGGAATAGGGTGGAATCGTAGAGTTGCTGGTAAACGAAACGGTTTTCGACGTCGTCGGGTAGCCGGTCTCCCAAATCGCTGCCGAAGGGCTCAAGTACCGGGAAGTACACCCTGCCGGTTGCCGGGTTAATGGTGATGCCGGGCACGAAGTCAAAGATGCCGTCGGGCTGGGGATCGCCCTGGGTATTGAGGCGGTCGAGGTTCAGGGCACGGATCAGGGGTACGCCGGGAATCGGGTTAAAGGTGCCACCGGGCAGATCGACGTCTACGGGAAGGAAGCGCTGAAAGCCCTGGCCGGGGTTCTCGTACTGAATATCCAGTTGAAAATCCTCCTGGTTCACCTGGTAGGCGCCGAGGGAGTAGACGTTCTTCATCATCAGGTCCCAGGCCGGCTCGCTCACCCGCTGGGTGGAGGATTTAAGCAGCTTGGTGATCAGTACCTGGTTGGAGTAGTTGCTGGTGTCCGAGCTAGTATTGTCGGTGTTGACCGAGAGTTCGCCGACCTTGAAGATGTTCCCATTGTACTTGTAGCGGTAAGACACGGCCACGACCTGGTCGGGCTGGACGTTAATGTTGAGGGAGATGAAACCGAGCTCCGGATGTACGGTGTATTCGCGGGGACTCAGCTTCCGGGCCGATACCTTCTCGAAATCGCGGATCTGTTCCAATCCGAACTGGGCCGACTGGAGTACGGAAACCGTACGGTCGATATCTCGCAAGGTTTGCTCCTGGGAAACCAGTCGGGAATAGAGGTCGTTGGCCCCGTTTTCCGGGAGGGGCAGTCCGTCGCAGATCTCTTGGTAACGGGGGGTGGGAAAGCGCTCCACGGCATCGGGGTTCGTGAGCCGCGTCGGCTCGGCGAGGTCGGCGAAGGCGACGATATCGCGGACGTCCAGCACCTCGTTCCGGTCGTTGGTAATCCAGACCTCGATGTTTTCGAGGTGGAAGAGGGTATTGATTTGCGGCAGGTCCTCCAGGGCGTGTTCGTACACCTCCCGGTTGTAGTGGCTAAGGAAGAAGTGGCGGTTCTCGTCGTATTCGTCGGCGTACACTTCGAATGTCGCCAGTTGGCTTCCCCCCTGGATGGTTAAGTTTTCCCGCTGCGACCGTTGCTGACTGGCAATGGCCGTCAGGCGCAGGTGACCGAACTGCAGTTCCGTTTTGAGCCCGAACAGCGACTGCGCGCCCTCGATCAGCGTTCCCCGCAGCGGCAGGCTTACGTCGCCGGCCTCGATGTTGCGGATAATGTCGTCTTCCCCGAAGGCCTCGCTGTTGTAGTCCAGCTTGATCTGGTTGTCGAAGTTGAAGTTGGCACCGGTATTGTAGTTGGTGTTGAGCTTGAGCTTGTCCCCGATCTGCCCCGTCACGTTCATCTGGATATCCATGTCGAAGTCGAAAATGGTATTCCGGCGGAAGCGCTCGACGATGAAGGGGTTCTCCTGGTACTGGTAGTTTAGGCCGAAGCTCAGGTCCACGCTACCCTGGGGCTGAATGCTGATCTCCATTCCCCCGAAGAGGTTATTGATCAGGTCGGGGTCGATCTCGATGTCGGCCAGCGGGTCGCCGATGCTGACGGATTCGTCGGGGTTGCCCACGCCGGCCAGGTTGTTGAAGTACCGGCGCTGGTCTTCCCGCTGCCGGTATTCAAAGTATTCGTCGAAGGTGAGGTAGGTGGGCGGGCGGAAATCGATCTCGCCGATCCGCTCGCGAACGATGTACCGTCCCGTGGCCGGATCGTACTCCACGGTTTTCTCCACCGCCGCGGGATCCTTCAGGTCGATAATGTTTTCGTTCGGGTCGGTAATGAAATCCCGCTGCCGGTCCCGGATCGGCGGAAGGGTATCGATCGCCGGTGAAATGTTAAAATTCGGGGGGGCACCGCTTAGTATGGCATCCGTCGGCGTTCTGAACGGGACATAGGTAAAGCTCAGCGAAACCAGGGCGACACAGAGTGATAGTACTATCTTGTTCATACGATGCAAATCCTTCCTAAGCCCCGATACGTAGTGAGAATGGGCGAGCTAAAGCGTTGTCCCGCTGGTAGTTACGGGAATAAAATCGGCTTGCATCAGGAAGAAAGTTCGCGTAGGGAACGCTTGATCAGATCTTCCGGCGTTGCCGTTTGGGGGTGAGCCGCCAGCACCCGGTTCAGCGCCCGCTGAACCGAAGGCCGGGCGAAGCCCAGGTTAACCAGGGCTGATAACGCCTCGGTCCGGAGCGTATTGCTTTGGGGGGAAAGCATTGTCGGCGATTCGCCACTTTCCTTGACCATTTTGTCTTTCAGGTCCAAAATGATCCGCTGCGCCGTCTTCGGCCCGATCCCCTTTACCCGGCGGATCGTCCCCACGTCTTCCCCGATCACGGCCGCCCGCAGCTCCTCGGGGTTCATCGTGGAAAGCACCACCAGCGCCGTCGCCGGCCCCACGCCGTTCACCGAAATCAGCAGCCGGAACAGGTTCCGTTCCTGCTCCTCGTAAAAGCCGAATAGCGTCTGCTGATCCTCCTTCACGTGGAAGTGCGTCAGCAGCGTCACCTGCTCCGCGCCCTCAATCTTGGTATAGGTATAGAGGCTGACGTTGATGTGATAGCCAATCCCGCCGGCCTCCACAATCACGAAGGAGGGGTTTTTATGGGCCAGGGTGCCTTTTACGTATGCGATCATCTTTAGTGCGGTAGTTGGTAGTCGCAAGCTTCGCTTGCTGTGTAGTACGGTAGTAGCTCCCTGCGGTCGCGGTTAGTCAGGTAGTCCGCTCCCTTCGGTCGCTGGTAGGCGGTAGTACGGTAGCCGGGCGCGCAAAGGTCGTAAATCGCCGACGACTACCGTACTACCCTGCAGACAAAGTCCGTGACACAGCAAAGCGGGCCACTACCGTACTACCGACTACCCAGTCGGCGAAGCCGACGACTAACGGATGATCTGCCCCGTAACCCGCAGCAGTTCCGTCTCCGTATTCTTCAGGTCCAGCAGGGCATTGAGGAGTTGAAACTCGGCGTTGAGGTAAGCCACCTGCACCTGGCGGTAGTCGAAGCTGTTGATGGTGCCGCCCCGGAAGCGCTCCTCGGCGATCTCCAGGTTGCGTTCGGCGTTGGCGATCAGGTCCTGGGTGATGTCGATGACCTGAGCCTGGCTTTCGTAGAGCGTCAGGGTATTGAGCAGGGCGGCCCGTAATTGCTGGCGGGCGGCCTGGTAGTCCAGCTGGGCGGTGATCTCCTGGAGTTGGCTAGACTGCGCGCGGACCCGCCGGTTTCTGCCGTCAAACAAAAGATAGCTGGCGGTGATACCGATGTTTCCTACTAGCGCTCGGTTGGCATAACCGCGTATTTCCTGTTCCCGCCCGGGCTGGTCGTCGCCAAATTCTAAGGTTTGTGTTCCGATGGCTACGCCTATGTCGTAGCTGGTGGAAGCGGAGATACCGACTTGCGGCCGGAGCTCAGTCTCGATGAGCCGGGTCTGGAGGGCGGCCAGATCCCGGTTGACCAGCAAATTCTGGAGGGTGCGGTTCGTTGTCAGTAGCCGGTTTTCGAGCACGGCGGCGTCGTAGTCGGTGGGATTGTACGTCAATTCGTCCTGCAGGTCTACGTCCTGGGTGAGGTCTTCGCTGCCCATCACCTGCAGCAGGTCACGGACGGCATTACGGTAGTTGACCCGCTGCACCACGAGGGCGCTGCTATCGGTCAGGTAGGCATCCCGGGCCTGTAATTCCTCGAAGGTCCCCCCCTGCCCGTATTCCCGGCGCACTTCCTGGTACTGGATCCGGTCGCGGCTCAGGGCAAGTACCCGTTGCCGTACCTCGATCTGTTCGCGCTGTACCACCGCGTTGTAGTAGGCATTGATGATGTCTTGGACAGTATTTTCCACCTGTAGCTGCAGCTGGCCGGCGCTCAGGTCGGCAAGCGTTTCCAGCCGCTGCTTATTGATCTCCACCTGGCCCCCGTTAAAGAGCAACCAATCGAGGGCGACCACCGGCCCTACGTTATAGTTCGTAGTCTGACTCTGCACCACCACGCTGGCCGGGTTGACCTGATCGCGGTAGTTGACGCCCGGGCTTATGCCGACGGTTATGGTTGGGTACTTTTGCGTCAGCGCGTAGTCGTTGTTGTTCTGGGCAACCTCCAGTTCGTTGGCCGCGATGCGGATCTGGTAGTTGTTCTCCAATCCCCGCTGAATGGCCTCGCTTAGGGTAAGGGTCGTTTGCGCCGCGGCGCAGGAGCTCCACAAAATCCCGAAGAGTAAAAGGTTCTGGTACATACCGGGGTGATGGTTGGTGCGCAAAAGTACTATCTTTCCTTCGGTGAGCTCGTTACGCCCGCATACCCGTAAGGCCATCCCCTGGTCGGCCGCGCCGCTGCTGTTGCCCGTCGCGGCCTTCGGAGCGGGTATCGCCCTATCCGCTTATTTGGATTATGGCTACGGGACGACCTTTTTGGTGGCTACCCTGGTCCTCTGTCTCCCCGTATTGGCCCTGCACCTGCGCCCGGCGCCCCACCCTTTTTACGCTTCCGCCGCTTCGGTCTCCCTGCTCCTGGCCGTACTGAGCTTCGGTGGGTGGTACGCCGGCGAACGTCATCCGCTGAACGATGCCAGTCACTTCGGGCACCGACAGCAGGAAGGGACGCTGACGTATGGCACCGCGGATGCGGTCCGCCAAGCCGGATCCCGTACGGCGGTGACGCTCAGCGTGGAAAGGCTAATCGACGACCGTGCCGTCTTCCCCGCAACGGGCCTGCTGTTGGCTTATCTGGAGGGGGGCGAGGACCTCCGCGTGGGCGACCGCTTGTTACTGTCAGCCGAACCCACCCGCGTACCGCCGCCCCTCAATCCCGGCGTGTTCGACTACGCCGCTTACCTGGCCGGACAGTCGGTCTACCACCGTACCTACGCCGACGCGGAGGAATGGCAATTGGTCCCCGCTCCCCCGGGCTGGTCCCTACGGCAGATCGGCGATCGGTCGCGCGCTGCCTGGTTCGCCAGCCTCACGCCCTTTTTGGAGGATGACAACCTCGCGGTGGCCGCGGCCCTTATTATGGGCAAGCGGGACCTGCTGGGCAGCGAGGTGCGTTCCGCCTACGCCGATACCGGTGCCATCCACGTGCTGGCCGTCTCCGGCTTACACGTCGGTATCCTGGCCCTCATCGTTATGCAGCTGCTGGGCTGGCTGCTGCCGCCCCGACCGTTCTGGTTCCTGGTGCGCAGCGCGGTCACGATCGGGGTCGTCTGGTATTTCGCGCTGATCACCGGCCTGAGCCCCTCCGTGCAGCGGGCGGCGCTGATGGTCTCCGTGGTATTGACCGGCAAATCGGTCAATCGGCGGAACAGCATCTTCAACTTACTGGCCATATCCGCCCTGTTGATGCTGGCGATCGAGCCGAAACAACTGTTCCAGGTCGGTTTCCAGTTGTCGTTCGCCGCGGTGGCCGGCATCGCCCTCTTCGCCCGGCGGCTCCAACGGCTGGTACGGCTGCCCGGAAAGCTGCACCTGGCCTGGGATGCGGTGAGCGTTTCCACCGCCGCCCAACTCGGTACCCTACCCTTCACCCTCTACTATTTCGGGCAATTTCCGGTGTACTTCCTGCTGAGCGGGACCCTGGTGATCGTGTTTGCGTACCTCGTGCTGACCATGGGGCTATTCCACGGTGTGCTCGCCTTGATCGGGCTACCGCATCAATGGCTTACCCCTACCGGGACCCTGCTCAACGGGGTTGTGGAAGTTCAGAACACCTTCATTCGGTACTGCAGCGAGTTGCCCGGGGCCACGCTTCAGCTGACTTCCTTCGGGGTGGTCTCCGCCATCGGCCTGCTGGCGCTCATCGCGGTCCTGGCGTACCTCGCTTACCGACCGAGCCACCGGGCGCGCTGGCTGGCCATGGGCGTGACGGGGCTGCTGGCAAGTTACTGGATGCTTAGTCCGGCACTTACTCCCCGACCGGGTTTCTTCACCGTCTACCATCTTCCGCGACTGACCCTTATCGACGTTTACGACGGTCACGCCGCGGCGGCGGTAGGTGATTCCGTGCCGGCTCGCCTGGCCGATTACCAGATCGAACCCTCCCGCAAAGTGGTGGCTACCGATTTGGGGGGGCCGCTTCGGTTCGACCGGGATACTTCCCTGGCCCCGGTGGCGGTCGCCTACCCCTTGCTTCGCTTACTCGACCGGCGGGTGCTGGTGCTCGACGGTGATCTTTCGTACCCCGAAGCGTTAGCATCGTTGCCCGCTCCGGATCTGGTTTTGGTTCGCGGGGGATTTCGTCCGGACGACGTTCCCCCTTCCCTGGCCAACCGGCCCATTGTAGTAGACGGTAGTAACCCGCCCTACCTCACCGATGATTGGCGGGTGGCCTTCCCCCGGGTCCACATCACGGCGGAGGATGGGGCTTATCGGTATGAGGTGACCGATATAGAATGATTTGGCGCTATGCTGTTTAAGCTCGACCCGTGGGCGGACGAACTTCGCTGCGCTGCGTTCGGCAGACCACTAGTGCTGGCCGCTGGTCCGCCGAGCGCTAGCTCGTCTGCCCAGGGGTGTGCCTGTAACTCATTCGGATAAAGAAACTCGCTAGTCGACCCGTGGGCGGACGAACTCCACTGCGTTGCGTTCGGCAGACCACTGTTGCTAGTCGACCCGTGGGCGGACGAACTCCACTGCGTTGCGTTCGGCAGACCACTGGTGAGGCCGCTGGTACGCCGAGCGCTAGCTCGTCTGCCCAGGGGTATGCCTGTAACTCATTCGGATAAAGAAATTCTCTAATCGACCCGTGGGCGGACGAACTGCGCTGCGTTCGGCAGACCACTGGTGAGGCCCGCTGGTCCGCCGAGCGCTAGCTCGTCTGCCCAGGGGTATGCCTGTAACTCATTCGGATAAAGAAATTCTCTAATCGACCCGTGGGCGGACGAACTCCACTGCGTTGCGTTCGGCAGACCACTGATACTTACCGACCCGTGGGCAGCCCCCTATTAAATGGTCATGACTTCTTTCTCCTTGTTCTCAACGATGGATTCTACTCGCTTGGAGTACGTATCCGTCCATTGCTGAACTTCTTCTTCCTTGCGCTTACCGGCGTCTTCGGGGTAGCCGTTTTTGACTTCCTTCTTGATTTGCTCCATGGCGTCGCGGCGGGCGTTGCGGATGGAGATCTTGGCTTCCTCTCCTTCCGACTTCACCACTTTGGCGAGTTGGCGGCGGCGCTCCTCGGTGAGGGGCGGGATGTTGAGGCGGATGAGGTCGCCGTCGTTCTGGGGCGTAATGCCCAGGTTGGCTTCGAAGATGGCCTTTTCGATCGACTGCAGGTTCGACTTGTCGAAGGGCTGCACCGTGATGGTGCGTGAGTCGGCGGTACTGACGTTAGCCGTTTGGTTGAGGGGGGTAGGTACACCGTAGTAGGAAACCATAATTCCGTTGAGCATGGCCGGACTGGCCTTGCCGGTACGGACTTTGACGAGTTCGCGCTCCAGGTGCTCGACGGATTCCTCCATCAGCATCTTGGATTCTTCGAGTTGGTCGCTTAATAGGTCTTCCATGATGGTAATCGTTTTTTGTAAATGTAGTCAACAACGAAGGTTAGTCCCGACGGCCCATATACCGGAGGATTAACCAGAAGAGAATGGCGAGGGCCGAAAGGGCGGCAACCACGTAGGTCATCGCTGCCCACCAGAGGGCGTCTTTCGCGCCTTCGTGTAGCTGTCCGGTGGCCGTACCGCTTTCTTCCAGCCAGTTCAGCGCCCGGCGGCTGGCGTCGAACTCCACGGGCAGCGTCATCAGACTGAAGAGGGTCGTCACCCCGAACACGCCGATCGTGATCAGTAGGATGGTGTTGCCGAAGCCACCGGCGATCCCGGCCACCGCCAGCATCAGTAAAATGCTTTGAAAACGGGAAGCCACCTGCACCACCGGCACCATTTTGCTGCGAAACTGCAACCAGGCATACCCTTTGGCGTGTTGCACCGCGTGGCCGCACTCGTGGCTGGCTACCGCGGCGGCCGCTACGCTGCGGCCCTGGAATACTTCGGGGCTGAGGCTGATCGTCTTATTCGTAGGGTTGTAGTGGTCGGTCAGCATCCCCTCGCCGGCCACGATGCGCACGTCCCGGATGTGATGAAAGGCCAACATCTTCTCGGCCACTTCCGCCCCGCTAAGCCGATTGGTCATCGGCACCTCGCTGTAGTGCTTGAACTTGCTCTTCAGCCGGTTACTCACCAGGGCGCCGATTCCGGCAAAAAGGAGGGTAATAATCAGGTAAACGCCGTATCCACCGGTAAACATGCCGTACAGTAATTTACGCTACTACCGGTTGCAGGCGCTGCATACCTACGTAGCCGTGTAGCACTTCGGGTAATAGAATCCCTTCGGGGCTTTGGTTGTTCTCCAGCAGGGCGGCGATAATCCGCGGCAGGGCCAGGGCGCTGCCATTCAGGGTGTGCACCAGCTCGGTGCCCCTTTCCGTCCGGTAGCGGAGCTTCAGCCGGTTACTCTGGTAGGTCTCGAAATTAGATACGGAACTCACTTCCAGCCACCGCTCCTGGGCCGCGCTCCATACTTCGAAGTCGTAGGTCATAGCCGAAGTGAAGCCCATATCGCCCCCGCAGAGCCGCAGGATGCGGTAGGGCAGCCCCAGTTCGTCGAGTAAGCCCGCGACGTGATCCACCATTTCCTCCAGCTTCGCGTAGCTCTCCGTCGGCTTGGCCAGTTGCACGATTTCCACTTTATCGAACTGGTGGACGCGGTTCAGGCCCCGAACGTGGGCACCGTAACTACCGGCCTCCCGCCGGAAGCAGGGGGTGTAGCCGGTCAGCCGGATGGGCAGGCTGTCCGCCTCCAGCAACTCACCACGGTACAGGTTAGTCAGCGGTACCTCGGCGGTGGGGATGAGGTAGAGGTCGTCGGTCTGTACGTGGTACATCTGCCCTTCTTTATCGGGGAGCTGACCGGTGGCCCGGGCGGTGTCTTCGTTAACCAGCAGCGGCGGGGCGTATTCGGTGTAGCCGGCGGCGGTATTGCGGTCGAGGAAGAGGTTCACCAAAGCGCGCTGGAGGCGGGCTCCCTGGCCGGTGAATACCGGAAATCCGCTCCCGGTGGTCCGGACGCCGAGTTCGAGGTCGAAAATGCCGTAGGTCTCCGCCAGCTCCCAGTGGGGCTTGGCGTCGCTCCCAACTTTCGGCAGGGTGCCTTCATAGGGTCGGTACACCTCGTTGTCTTCGGCGCTGCTGCCGGCCCGCACCTTTTCGTGGGGAACGTTGGGCAGTTGCAGCAGGGCTTCCTCCAGCTCCCGGACCACGGTGTCCATCTCCTCTTCCAGGCCGCTTACATCCTGCTTGATCGCATTGACGCGTTCCCGCTTCGCAGTCGCCTCGTCCTTCTTGCCGCTCTTAAAGAGGTCGCCGATCTCCTTTGACAGTTGATTGCGCTCGGCGAGGAGCTCGTCGTTGCGGGATTGCAGCTCTTTGCGACGATCGTCCAACCTGACGATCCGCTCGATCTCGGCCGCGGCGTCCAGCTTCCGCTTCTTTAGTCCGGTGAGTACGCGTTCCCGTTCCTCGCGCAGGGTATTTACCAATAGCATCCAGGATAATTTTCGAGTCGCAAAGTTAGCCCTTCCTTCGGCTTGCGGGGGAAAACGGAAAGAAGTTGTTTGTAAACCTTTAGCGACGTACTTTTGTATCTAGTTATAATTCTACGCCCGTCTTTCACTTGGTTTTCGAAATTTGGTCGTAGGTTTGCGCGGCAAGCGATTCCGCGCGCAGGCACCGGAGCCGGCATTTCTGCCTCTCCCCTCCGTCATTCTTCCATAATTCCGCATCTCGGGTCACCCTTTCCTGCTTCCGTTCGGGAAGCCGACCCGCAATAACCGGTTTTCTACCCATTCCCCTTTACGTACCATATCCATAGATGTTTAGCATAGCGCAATTACAGGCGATGCTGGTCCCCGAGCTACGGGATTACGCTGAAAAACTCGGCCTCAAGTCTTACAAAAGGCTCAACAAGCAAGACCTTATCCTCAACCTCCTCGAACAACAGGCCGTAAAGGGTACCGGCGACGCCAGTGAGCCCCCCACGGCTTCCGATACGGATCGCGTCCCCAACCGCCGGTCCGGCCGCGACAACGAGAGTAACGGCAGCGATAAGGACGATAAGTCCGGCCGCCGCCGCAGCCGCGGTAACCGGAACTCCTCCGACGGTGACGATGAAGGGCCGAAGCGCCCCGCCCGCGGTCGCGGTCGTTCGAACAACAACGGCTCCGATTCCGAGTCCGACACCGATACTAAGGACGACGATTCCAATAAGGAGTCCGGGCGCTCCCGGGGCCGTAGCCGCCGCAGTATGCGCGACGAAAGCAGCAAGGGCAGCGACGATACCAATCGCGGCCGCAACAACGAGCCCTCCGACAACGGTAAAGACGACAACAACCGGGGCCGGGGCCGGGGCAACCGCGGTACCAGCAACGAAAGCGACAGCGACGACCAGCAACGCAACGACCGCTACAGCAACCGGGGCCGTACCGAGGACCGCGAGGACAACAACCGCAGCGGTGGCCGAAACAACGACCGCCGCAATTCCCGCAACGAGGACGGCAACAACCGCAGCCCCCGCAACGAGGACGGCAACAATCGCAGCCCCCGCAACGACGACGGCAACAACCGCAGCCCCCGCAACGACGACAGCAACAATCGGGGCTCCCGCAACGACGATAGCAACCGCGGCAATCGCAACGACAACCGCCGCGGCCAGCCAGAGTACAAGCTTGACGGCCTCATCAGTGCCACCGGCATCCTCGAGATGATGCCCGACGGCTACGGCTTCATGCGCTCGCCGGACTACAACTACATGACCAGCCCGGACGACGTCTACGTCAGCCAGCAGCAGATCAAGTCGTACGGCCTCCGCACCGGCGATACCCTGCGCGGCCCCGTCAAGCCCCCCAAGGAAGGCGAGAAGTATTTCGCCCTGCTCGACGTCGAAAAGATCAACGGCTTCGACCCCAAGGATGTCCGCGACCGCGTGCCCTTCGACTACCTGACCGCCCAGTTCCCCACCGAGAAGTTCACCCTTTCGGGATCCGCCACCGGCCGCGACTACGGCATGCGCCTCGTCGACCTCTTCGCTCCCATCGGTAAGGGACAGCGGGGACTCATCGTCGCCCAGCCCAAGTCGGGTAAGACCTTCTTGCTCAAGGACGTCGCCAACGCCATCGCTAAGAATCACCCGGAGACCTACCTTATCGTACTGCTCGTCGACGAGCGCCCGGAGGAAGTCACCGACATGAAGCGCAGCGTCAAGGCCGAGGTCATCAGTTCGACTTTCGACGAGCCGGCCGAAAACCACGTCCGCGTGGCCAACGTCGTCCTCGAAAAGTCCAAGCGACTGGTCGAAAGCGGCCACGACGTCTGCATCCTGCTCGACTCGATCACCCGTCTGGCCCGCGCCTACAACACCGTTCAGCCCAGCTCCGGCAAGGTGCTCTCCGGTGGTGTGGAGGCGAATGCCCTGCAGAAGCCCAAGAAGTTCTTCGGTGCCGCCCGGAACATTGACGGCGGCGGATCGCTCACTATCCTGGCAACCGCCCTCATCGACACCGGCTCCAAAATGGACCAGGTCATCTTCGAGGAATTCAAGGGTACCGGCAACATGGAACTGCAGCTCGACCGCCAGCTGGCCAACAAGCGCATGTACCCCAGCATCGACTTCACCCGCTCCAGCACCCGCCGCGACGACCTGCTCCTCGAGCGCGACGTCCTGCAGCGGATGTTCATCCTCCGCAACCACCTGGCCGATATGAAGCCGGAAGAAGCCTTCCAGTTCCTCATGCGGCACATGAAGAACAGCAACAGCAACGAGGAATTCCTGGCTACGATGAACTCGTAACCAACCTCCCGCATCGATCCACCCGACGGGGGATCCGGACAGCCGTTCGGATCCCCCGTTTTTTTTGCGCCGGAGCGCGGGTGGAAACCAATCCAAAACACTTGGACGGTGTAGAAAACATGAAGCACTGGGTAGAGCACCCGCAGGTCATGCCAGAACACTCACAGGTCCTGGCGGACACGCCGAGGTTCCCTGAGCCGTATCGACGAAGAAGAAGATGCCTCCGCAAACTAGGTAGTCCATATCGGACCTTCGTATTTCGTATTTTCTACTTCATATTTCGTACTTCCCCTCCCGACGAACACTCGCAGGTCCTGGCGGACACTACGAGGTTCCCCAGGCCGCAATGATGGAAAAGAAGGAGTCCGGCAAACTATGAAGCGTCATTGCACCTTCGTACTTGGTACTTCATCCTTTATACTTCGTACTTTCCATGACCACCGTAGTCTCCCTCACCCAGAACCCCGTCCAGGAAAACACCTACCTCGTCTACGACAACGACACCAAGGAGGCCATCATCTTCGATCCGGGGGCCTTCACCAACCAGGAGGAGAAAACACTGGTGGCCCAAATTGATTCCCTGGGATTGAAGCCCGTCAAGCTCATCAACACCCATTGCCACTTTGATCACGTCTTCGGCAACGCCTTCGTGGTGAAGCATTATGGCCTGCAACTCGGTATACACCCCCTGGAGCAGCAGATCCTCGAGTCGGCCCCGCAGTTCGTACAGCTATACGGTATGCCACCGATGACACCCTCCCCCGCCCCGGACTATTTCATCAACGAGGGCGACACGGTTACCCTGGGCGACGCTACGTTTCAGGTCCTTTTCTGCCCCGGCCACTCCCCCGGCAGCATCTGCTTCTACAACAAGGCGGAGGGCTACGTCATTGCCGGCGACGTGTTGTTCCATCGTTCCATCGGCCGCACCGATCTTCCCATGGGCGACCACGACACCCTCATCGGCTCGATTCTTACGAAACTGATGCCGTTGCCGGATGATGTAGTGGTGTATCCGGGTCATGGGCCCAGCACCACGATCGGGGAAGAGCGGCGCGAGAATCCGTTTTTTTGATGGGCGCTTCGTGTCTCAGCTCGCCTGCGGCTCGGGGAGTTCACCACGGAGGACCCTGAGGGCTTCACAGAGGTAGCACGGAGTTGCTCGCCTGCGGCTCGTTTTTCTCAACATGGATGGCCACGGATTTTTGCACGGATTAAACACCGATTTTCCCTCAGTTCCCAGATTGGCTCCGTCACTGCTTCGCAAGAAACGACTGACCGAAGGCGCTGGATATCTCCACCCCTTAGCGAAACTTCGCGCTCCTTAGCGCCTCTGCGGTCACCCTCCCGTCGCGCAGCGACCCCTCCTTTGCCCACTCTGTGGCACCTCTGTGCCGTACTCTGTGGCACCTCTGTGTTGAACCTTCCCCGCTCACCCCTTAGCGAAACTTAGCGCCCCTTCGCGCCTCTGCGGTAGACCCCCTCCGTCGCGCGGCGTCCTCGCCTCTGACGCAGTTAGGTGAAACACAGATGGACTACGCCGCTGCTTCGCGGTAAACCTCTGCGGTAGCGTAGCGACTTTTCTGCTCCCCTGCTCGGTGATTCCTCTGTGAAGCCCTCCGTGTGGCGAAGCCTCCGTGGTGAATCAAGCTACGTCATCCAACCCAAACACCTCCTCCGTAGTCTCCACCGGTACCGCATCCGTCAGGTCGCGAGCAAACCGGCACCACTCACATTCCGGCTTCCCGCAGCCATCGAATTGCTGTTCCTGGATAGCTTCCCAGGCATTGCGGATAATGCCGCGCAGGGCGTCGGTATCCTGTCGCAGAATCTCAATCGTCTCCTGCAGTTGCTGTCCGTTGGGGTCGGTGAGCAGGTAGCTGATGCGTCCCTCCTTTACCCGGTGCAACGTTCCCGGGCGGTTATCGTAGAGTAGCTTATAGAAGGTAAGCTGCCGCCAGTAATCTCCGCCGTAGGGAGCGCTTGGGGAGGGTCGCTTGAGTTTGGACCGATCTCCCGTGCTCGTTTTGTAATCCACTACCCGGACGTAGGCATCGCTGAGTACATCCACCCGGTCGATGATGCCCGTCAGCGGGACACCGTCTACCTCGGCGTTGCGGATGAAGTATTCTATCTCGACCTCATTTACCCAATCGCGCCGGTGAGCATCGTAATAGCTGCCCAATTCGCGCCGGCCACGCTCCAGCCGGCTATCGTAGCCTTCCCGACTCAGCAGTCCCCGCCGCTGCCCCAGCGCCACTTCGAAGTTATAGATCAACTCCTCCCGGCTGGGAAAGGCCCGGTCCGGATCCCGCTTCATCCTGAGAAAGTAATTCTGCAGCGCCTCGTGGAGAGCCGATCCATAGACCGTTCGTTCCCGTTCGCGATCGGGCACCCGCAGCAGTTTTTCGTAGTAAAACCGCAGCGGGCAATCCAGGTAGGCATACAGCGCACTGACGCTCAACCGGAAATCGGCCAGCAACTCGGCGATCGCGCTTCGCTCGAGGAGGGGGAAACGGGCATCATCCTTGGGCGTTAATTGGAGGTGGGCAAGTTCCGTCAGGGCGTCCGCGGCTACGCCCGTCTCCCGCGTGGATACCTCACCCTCCTGAATCAGTTCGTCAACGAAGGCAACGTGTTGCTGTAGCTTGTCCTGGCTGCTCAGGTCGGCACAACTTAGGATCACTTCCGAACGCGCGCGGGTAAGCGCCACGAAGAAAAGCCGCCTTCTGGCCTCCTCCTCGTCTTCCGTTCCGGCGTAGGTGAGGGTATCCGGCAGTTTAAACCGATTGCGGGAACGACTCCCCCCCGCTCCCCAGGCCTTTTCGGAGCAGTCCAGCATCCAGACCTTTTCGAATTCCAGTCCCTTGGCGCTATGGGCGGTGACCAGCAGTACGGCGTCCGCCTGGTCGAGGTGGGACCGTAGCGGCAGGGGAATGCGATTCCCGTCCATCTGATCGAGGGTTTCCAGTAGGTCGCCCAGCCCAAGTCGCGGTCTGCGGGCGATTTCCCGCAAAACGAAGTCGGTGAAGGTAGCCAGGTGTTGCAAGAGTTCCGCCCGATTAGGGTGGCGAAGTACGCCAGCCAGTAAGCCCGATCCGTTAAGTACGTATTCGATGAATTCGGGTAAGGGAAGGCTGCCGATCTGCCCGATCGTTTCTTCTAACCAGCGCGCCACCTGGTGGACGGAACGCCCGTCTTCCAGTCCGGACGGGTATAGGTCGTAGTCACGCAGGTACGCCCGCCATCCCGGTATATTCCCGTATTCGTCCATCGCGGCCAATCGCCCGAGATTCAGCAGCGAGAGGTCGTACGGCTCCAGGCCGAAACATCGGAAATGCAGTACCCGGAACAGCAGGTACTCCCCGGTTCCCGGACGGCGGTATTCGCTTTCGAGGTAGCGGAGGAGATCGCGAAGCTGGCGCACGGGCCGGCCGTCGAGGATATTCGGGCGGCGTTTGCTCCGGTAAGGGATCCCGGCCCGTTCCAGGAGGTGCCGCAGGAGATCCGCCTGACTGTGCTTCGCGTAGATCACGGCCATTTCCGACCACGGAACACCACCGTCGTGCCAGCGCTTTAACTGGCCGGCCAGATAACCGGTTTCCTGTCGGTGGTCGGGGAAATTGAGAAAGGTGAGCCCCGGAGGGTTTTCTTCTCCGGTGGGTGTTGCTCCTGCGCTCCGGCGCCATTGGCTGGTTAATCGTTTGTCAATCCCCCGTTCCGGTAATCGCTCGCCGATCCGCAACGTATTGCGCGTGATCAACGCATCCGCCCCGTTGAGTATCTGTTGGGTACTTCGGTAGTTGTTCGTCAGGGTTACCACGGTGAGGTCGCGGGCGTAGCGATTATGGAAGTCGACCATGGCGTTCAGCCGCGCGCCCTGAAACTCGTAGATCGCCTGGTCGTCGTCGCCCACGATGAAGACGTTGGGATTTTCCCAATAATCGGTAAGTAAGCGAATGATGCGCTCCTGGCTGCCGTTGGTATCCTGGAATTCGTCCACGAGGAGGTAGCGGAACCGCTCCTGGTAGCTGCGCAGGAGGCTGGGGTGATCGTGAAAGGCCCGCAATACCCAGCCGATCATGTCGCCATAGTCATAGCGCCGCAGCCTCCGCAGCGCCTCCTGGTACCCGGAGAAGAGAGTGACCGCGCTGGCGAGCTTCTCCATCCGTCCCCGCTCTTCGGCGATATTGCCCTCCTTGGGATCTCCGGCCTGTTTATCCTTGTACTTCCGCTTATAGATAAAATCCGGGTGCGATTCCAGGCCCTCGACGTAGGCGTTGATTCGCTGCTGGAGCTCGTCTTCCGTCCAGTTCTGCGCTTTTATTTGGGCAAAGAGGTCCTGGACGTGCCGCTCGTAGTGGTAGGTCTCATGGTGGCCGAGACGCAGCGGATCGGTCTGCGCCAACCCGTCCAGCAGCTCCCGGATGATCCGTACCCGTTCCAGCTCGGAAAGCGGCTCCAGTCCCGGCCGACCGAAGTAGTGGAGGTTATTCTGAATGACGTTGCTGCAAAAGCTGTGGAAGGTATAGATCCCCACCCGATGGGCCTCGGGCCCGATGAAGCCCAGCAGCCGCTCCCGCATGGCCTTCACGCCGGCGTCGGTGAAGGTGAGGCAGAGAATGTTCTGGGCACCGGCATCGGTCTGCAGCAGGATATTGCCGATGCGGGCGGCCAGCAGGTGGGTCTTGCCGGTGCCCGGTCCGGCCAGGACCATCACCGGCCCCTCGATGGTTTCCACTGCGGTACGCTGGGCGGCGTTCAGGCGGTCTAGTTCCTGGCGGAAAGTGGCGTTGTAGTCGTAAAGGCGCCGGCTGGGCAAGGCTGTATTGGATTAATTGACGAAGAGCTCCGAGATGCTGGCGTTCTCGTGGGTATGCTGAATAGCCGTAGCAAACAACTGGGCGGACCCCAGCACCTTGATCTTATCCGATTGCTGCTTCAGCGGTATGGTATCGGCCACGATCAGTTCCGTCAACTGGCTGTTCTTGATGTTCTCGTAGGCGTTGCCGCTGAGCATGGCGTGGGTGGCGATGGCCCGTACGCTGTTGGCCCCTTTTTCCATAATGAGGTCGGCCGCGCGGCAGAGGGTTCCGGCCGTGTCAATAAGGTCGTCGATGAGGATGACGTCCGCCCCGCTCACGTCGCCGATCAGCGTCATGCCGGATATTTCGTTGGCCCGCTTGCGGTATTTATCACAGATCACCATATCCCGTTCGAAGTATTTGGCGTAGGCCCGGGCCCGCTTCACCCCGCCCATGTCCGGGCTGGCGAAGATGACGTTGCTCATGTCCTGATCCTGGAGGTAAGGGAAGAAAATGGCCTGGCTCTGGAGGTGGTCGACGGGAATATCGAAGAAACCCTGGATCTGGTCGGCGTGGAAGTCGAGCGTCATGAGCCGGTCCACGCCGGCGGCCTCCAGCAAGTTCGCGATCAGCTTGGCGCTGATGGGCACCCGCGGGCGATCCTTGCGGTCCTGACGGGCGTAGCCGAAGTAGGGGATGACCGCGCAGACGTAGCCCGCGCTGGCCCGGCGCGCCGCGTCGATCGTCAGCAGCATTTCCATCAGGTTATCACTGGGCTGGAAGGTGCTGCCGATGATGAAGACATATTCGCCCCGCACGGATTCCTCGATGATGGGCTGCATCTCCCCGTCGCTGAAGCGCGCGACCCGGAACTTGCCCAGGTCGTGACCGTACGCCTCGGCGATCTGTTCACTCAGGTACTGGCTGGTGGTGACCGATAGGAGGGTCACCTTGTCGGTCATGGGAGTGAGGCGGGGCTTGTGCGACATAGTGAGGTACGAAGTTTGAAGTATAAGGTGGAAAGTACAAAGGTCCGGTAAGTTTGCCGGAAGGCCGCGATTATTCCCCTGCCCCGCCCGGGGATCTTGTACGGGGCACCCTGCATCGCTACCGTTTTTCAGATGCCCAATACGTATCTGCTTTCCTCGTTTGCCTACCGGAAAGCTACGCCCGATCACCCGGCATTTCCGGTACCGGACGGCAGGTTACCACCAAGTAACCCGACGGACAACCCAAAGCAGCAGGCAGCCCACGGCCCTTTCTACTTGGTACTTTGTCCTTTAAACATTGTACTTACTTCAACCTTTCGATCAGCCGTCCGGCCACCCGCAGAAAGTCCATTTCGGTGATCAGCCCGACGAGTTCGTCGTCCTTTACCACCGGCAGGCAACCCAGTTTTCCACTGCGCATGATCTGCATGGCCTCCTTGATGGTGGTTTGCGGACTCACCGTAGCGGGGCTTTCGATCATCAGATCGCCCACCGTACGGTAATCGTTCATCTCGTTGTTGATCCGGCCCTTCTGAATGTAGTAGCGGAGCAACTTGCGCGTAGTAATCAAGCCGCAGAGGTGGCCGTCTTCGTCTTCCACGGGGAGGTAACGGAGCTTGCGCCAGTCCATCAGGTCGCCGACCAGTTCCAGGAGGTCGTTCTCGCGCACGGTGAAGAGGTCCGTTTCCATAAACTCCTCGACCCGCAGGCCCACGGGCCGGTAGTGCTTCAGGTCCTCCACCTTCGGCAGCGGCCATTTATGGACCGGGTCCTCCTTCATCTGACACTTCACCATTTGGGAGGTGAGGATGGTCACGGCCTCGTCGCGGTTTACCCGTTCGGTGAGGTGGGTAAAGGACTTCAGGAGCCAGCGGGCCCCGTTCTGATGGGCCTCGGCCCGTTGCTGGATCACGCCGAGGTAGCGCTCGATGTCCGCCTGGTCGATGTTGCGGGCTTTGAGCCCGTTGTAGGCTACGGGGAGCAGTTCGTTGAGGATGAGGTCGCGACAGCTGATTTTTCGGTTGTGAAACCAGGTGAACTGGGTGTCGATCCCGAATTTCGCGGCCTTCGAGAAGTTATCTTTGACGTCGGCAAAGCTCAGGTGCTCGCGGATGTCCTTGAATTCGTGGGCCATGCCCGTGACCAGTCCGAGCCAGAAAGCGGCGTTAGCGGTCTGATCGATTACGGTGGGACCGGCCGGCAATACGCGGTTTTCGATGCGCAGGTGTGGCATGCCGTTGTCGCTGATGCCATAGCAGGGTCGGTTCCAGCGGTACACCGTACCGTTATGGACCTGGAGGGCACGCAGCTTGGGCACTTTCTTCTGGCTGATCAGTTCCAGACTGTCCTCGTCGATGTCCGTACCGAGGAGGACGCGGAAGCGGGCGATGTCCTCCTTATAGATTTCCATGATGCTCTTGTCCAACCACCGGGTGCCGAAGCTGACCCGGGGCTCGCTCTGCCGCAGGTGCTCCTTGCTGGTGCGTACGTCGAGCGACTGTTGGAACAGGGCAATGCGCGACTCGTGCCAGAGGCGCTTACCGAACACCAGGGGGGAATTCGCCGCAATGGCCAGGATGGGGGCGGCTACCGCCTGGGCGATGTTGTAGATCGGCACGAAGGTGTCCGGCGTCACCTGGAGGTGGACCTGGTAGCTCGTATTGCAAGCCTCGAGCAGGGGGCTGTCGTGGTTGATGTGGAGTTCGTCGATCCCCTGGAGGTTCAGCTCGAAGCCACGCACGTTCTTTTGCTGGGCCTTGATGGCCTCAATCAGGGCCAGGTAACGGGGCTTCGGCGTCAGGTTTTCCAGCGCGAGGTCGAACTTCCGGAGCGTGGGCAGGATTCCGGTGAGCACGATGTGGGCGTTGCTGCTCTTGGCGGCCTCCCGGATGATGTTTAATTGATAGATGTTCTCGGCCTCCATATCCCGCAGCGCGGCCCCGGTGAAGACGCGGGGGGTGAAATTGGACTCGAGGTTGAACTGGGCGATCTCCGTAGTGGCCCAGGGGTAATCGGCCAGTTTTTTCAGTACGCTGATGTTCTTCGGCGTGGGCTTGAGGGTCTTTTTATCGACCAGGCACATTTCCTGCTCGGCCCCGATGCGGATGGTATCGGTCTCGAACCACTCGTGCTTTAGCATGTATTCGAGCGCCTGCACGTCCCGGAGGAGGTGGTGGGTAAAGTTCGAACGGCTGTCCGCGGTTGGTACGGTTACTTTCTCTTCTCCCATGGAAATGCACTGTTGTCGGGTAAGGTAGTGCTTGCTGAACGTTGCGGCGGAGCGCAGGTGCGGAAAATTTCCTCGAAGCGGGGTGGGGCTGGTGGGTGTAGGTACCCTGGAATGCTTCCAGGGGTACCGGGTTGGACTGCGCTGCAGTCTTGTAGTGGGTAGGCGTGGTGCTGGCGGGGTTAGACCGCAGCGCGGTCCAACCCATCTTGCCCGGCGTGCAACGCCGGGTTAAGGTGGAAAGACAGCCTATCCGACTGCAGCGCAGTCGAACCCCCTTCCCGAATGGGTTTTTCGCTCGTTGGGCGGTCCGGGTATTGCTTGGCAGGCCCCTTTTCCCGCGCGCCGGCGCCCCGAATGTACGACCGGGTATTCCCACGTTCCATACACGGCTTGTTTCATGCAGGAAGGTCCGTAAGCCGGAGCTCAAGAACCGTGGTTATCTTCGCACCCCAAAATTTACGGATTGTATGGCCACCGAGATCGACTTCAAAGCCCTAACCGCCCACGCTAAAGAGAACGGCTTCATTTACCAGAGCAGTGAAATCTACGACGGACTGGCCGCGGCTTACGACTACGGCCCCAACGGCGTACTACTGAAAAACAACCTGAAGGAATACTGGTGGCGCAGCATGGTGCAGCTACACGACAACATCGTGGGCATCGACGCGGCCATCTTCATGCACCCCAAAACCTGGAAGGCCTCCGGCCACGTGGACGCCTTCAACGACCCGCTGATCGACAACAAGGACTCCAAAAAGCGCTTCCGCGCCGACGTGCTCGTCGAGGAGTATATGGACAAGATCGAGGCCAAGATCGACAAGGAGGTAGCCAAGGGCCAGAAGCGCTTCGGCGATGATTTTGACGAGGCGGAGTTCCGGGCTACCAACCCCAACGTGCAGCGCTACGTGCAGCAGTACGACGAGATCGCCAAGCGCCTGGCCACCGCCATGACCGACGGCAATATGGCCGAACTGAAGCAAATCATCGAGGACCTCGGCATCGCCGACCCCGATACCGGCAGCAAGAACTGGACCGACGTGCGGCAGTTCAACCTGATGTTCTCCACCCAGCTGGGCAACATCGCCGGCGAGGAAGGTAAGCTGTACCTGCGGCCGGAAACCGCCCAGGGTATCTTCGTCAATTTCACCAACGTCCAGAAGACCACCCGCCAGAAACTGCCCTTCGGCATCGCCCAGATCGGCAAGGCCTTCCGCAATGAGATCGTCGCCCGGCAGTTCATCTTCCGCATGCGGGAGTTCGAGCAGATGGAGATGCAGTTCTTCATTCAGCCCGGCACCCAGCAAGAGTGGTACGAACAGTGGAAAGCGGCCCGCATGAAGTGGCACCTGGCGCTCCACCCCCAGAGTAAGCTTCGTTTCCACGACCACGATAACCTGGCCCACTACGCCGACGCCGCCGTAGACATCCAATTCGAATTCCCCTTCGGTTTCAAGGAACTGGAGGGCATCCACAGCCGCACCGACTTCGACCTCGGCGCCCACCAGGAGCTCTCCGGCAAGAAGCTGCAGTACTTCGACCCCGAAACGAAGGAAAGCTACGTGCCCTACGTGGTAGAGACCTCCATCGGCGCCGACCGCCTCTTCCTGGCTACGCTGACCCACGCCCTCGTCGACGAGCAGGTGCCCGGCCAGGACGACCCGAATAACACCCGGACCGTCCTGAAGCTGCACCCCGCCCTCGCCCCCATCAAGGCCGCGATCATGCCCCTCAAGCGCAACGACGACCGGCTGGTCGGCATGGCAAAGGAGATCTTCGACGACCTCCGCTTCCGGTTCGAGGTGCAGTACGACGACACCGGCTCCATCGGTAAGCTCTACCGCCGACAGGACGCCGTGGGTACGCCCTTCTGCATCACCGTCGACTTCGACAGCCTGGAAGACGGCACCGTCACCGTGCGGGACCGGGATACGCTGGAGCAGGTGCGGGTGAAGAAGGAGGAACTGGGGGGGATGATTGGGCCTAAGGTGGATATGGGGTCGCTACTTCGCTCCGCTCAGTAGGTATTAAACACAGAGTTTCCACAGAGGATATGCACAGAGGTGCCACGGAGCTGCCGGCAAAGCGTCTCTGTGACACCTCTGTGATGAACTCCGTGGCACCTCTGTGTTTAACGTTACAACGTACCAGCCGCCTCCCGAAACACCGTAGCCAACACCACCTGCCCCGCCGCCCGCAGCGTACGCTTATCGATGACGTCCATATTATCATCGCCGGTGTGCCAGTGGTCGACGAACTGGCTGGAGCGGCTCCCGTCGTTCCGAGGCATATTGATGATGTCGATGGTGGGGATGCCGGCGATGGTGTTGATGAAGAAGTGGTCGTCGATGATTCCGTTAGCCCGCTCGTTCACGTAGTAATCGCCGTACCCCATGCTGTGGGCCAACCGCCAGACCTTCCGGACCAGTTCGGGGGCGTACCGCTCGCTGTTGCCCTCGACCGGGAAATTCGCATCCCGCGCGCCCACCATATCGAGTAGGATACCAAAACGGGGTTTGGGTTCGATGACATTCCGGGAATAGTATTGAGCGCCC
This sequence comes from Neolewinella xylanilytica, assembly GCF_002934605.1. Lineage (GTDB taxonomy): Bacteria > Bacteroidota > Bacteroidia > Chitinophagales > Saprospiraceae > Neolewinella > Neolewinella xylanilytica. Next base: position 472,342 of record NZ_PTJC01000005.1, on the reverse strand, counting down.
AAGGCCCAGCTTTCCCGCTTTCCGCCGTTGGATTTACCGTAGTCCTCGGCATCCAGCAGGACGATATCCACCCCGATGTCGGGTTTATTTTGACCCAACTGGCGGGCCACCTCAAGCAGCACCCCTACCCCACTGGCACCGTCGTCGGCGCCGTTGACCACTGCGTTGGGGTCGTCTTCGAGCGGACTATCGGCAAATGGGCGGGTATCCCAGTGAGCCGCCAGGAGAATGCGGTCTTCCAATTCCGGTGCGAAGCGGGCGATGATATTCGTAGCGCTCAGGTTGGTACCGTCGTAGGCTTCGGCCTCGAAGTCCTGCTCCCGTACTTCGGCACCGAAGCTTTCAAGTTTTTGGACCAGCCATTCGCGGGTTTGGGCGTGGGCGTCCGAATTGACTACCCGCGGTCCGAAGCTGACTTGCTTTTCCACGTAGGCGTAGGCGCTGTCGCGGTCGAATTTGGGGATCGGTTTGGCTTCTGTGGGCTCCCGGGGTTCGGACACCGCCGCCGGCATATCCTGAATGGGGGGATTAGCGTCACTCTGGCAAGCGGTAAGGGCGAGGGAGATGGCGAGAAGGACGTAGAGTAAAGACTTCACCTGGTGTGGGGTGGTTTATTTGGTTTATTCGTCAGACGATTTTCAATCGGCTGACGAAGGCTAAGTGATGATGCTTAACCGGCTGACGAAGGCTAGCTGGTCAGAGGGGCACCCTACTTCGTCACCTGCTCGGCGTCTTCGAGGATGTACATCAGTTGGTTGATGTTCTCGTTGTTGAGCTTCAGTTTGCCCCGGAGGGTGATGCGTTCGGTGCTGTACTTCACCGGATCGGTGGCGGTGACTTCCATCACCGTCTCGGGCCCGGCACCACCACAGAAGAAGCACATGTTGTAGGGAAAGGCGCTGAACACGAACTCATTGTGGCTTTTGTAGCCTTCCACCGGTACGATGTAGCCGCTGATCTCGATCGTTTCGCCCTCCATCGCCTGGATGTCCTTGGCGAAAACCGGAACGTCTACTTTAAATCCGAGCAGTTCGTCGTATTTCTTTTCGTAACTCACCTTGGCGAGGTCTTGCCAGACGGAAGCGGCATCGGACTGGGCAATTCCTAAAGCCGAATAAGTGAGAAAAGACAAGAGCAGGATGGCGCGCATAGCTATTTACTTTGGATAGGATAAAGGTAACGCGCCTGGTCGCGCCGGGGCTGCAAACAAAGCGTTAAAGCCTACCAGCCACCACCGGCACCGCCGCCGCCGAAGCCACCACCGCCGAAGCCGCCGAAGCCGCCACCGCCCCCAAAACCGCCGCCACCACCACCGCCCCCGCCGCCGAAGCCGCCGGGCAGGATGAACCATCCGCCACCACGGCGCCGCCGTTTGGGGTGACCGTCATAGTGACCGCCGCGCCAGTACCCGCCGTCGTCGTCATCGTCGTCGTCGTGACGGTTGCCGAAGCGGTTGAGGAGCATGAAAATGATGAAGATGAACAGGAAGATGTAGAAGGGCGGGATGCCGCCGGTGCGCTCCTCGGGCACCTCATCCGCTACATATTCTCCCTCACCGGCCTTCATGACCGCCTGGGCGGCCCCGGAAATACCGGCGTAGAAATTACCCTCCCGGAAGGCGGGCGTCATGATATTGCGGATGATGCGGCCGGCCTGGGCGTCGTTGAGGAAGCCCTCGACGCCGTAGCCCGTCTGAATGTAGATCTTCCGATCGTCGCGGGCGACGTAAATCAGTACCCCGTTGTCGCGGTCCTCACTGCCGCCGACGCCCCACGCATCGGCAATGGCGAAGCTACGCTCGAAGGCGTCCTGCCCCTCCAGCGACGGTTCGGTGACCACGGCGATTTGGGTAGACGTCTCCCGGGCGTAGGCGTTGAGCATCTGCGTAAGCTCCGCCTGCTGAGAGGAGGTCATCATGCCGGCGAAGTCGTTGACCAGCTGGTTGGTCGGCTGGGGAACCTCCGGCTGGGCGAGCAGGGCCAGCGATGTGAGCAACAGCACCACCAACGCCGACCAGCGGGACGGGCGAAAATCGGGCAAGGACAGGTACTGTTTCACGGTTGGGTATTTGCGGGCTCCGGTGCGGAGCGTAGGTGAGCCGGGACGGTTCAGTCCCGGCTTACCGGTTATAACTAATCTCGTCGGGCAACTCGTTCACGTCATCGGACTGGTAGGGGAAGTACTGTTTGAGGTTCCTGCCGATCTGCTGCACGGCCAGTTCGATACCGGTAGCGAAATCGCCCTGGCGAAAGTGCTGCTGCATCAGGTCCCGCTCGTCGTCCCAGAAGTCTTTCGGCACTACCTTATTGATTCCCTCGTCGCCGAGGATGGCGAACTCCCGCCGGTCCACCGCTAGCAGGATCAGCACGCCGTTCCGATCTTCGGTGTCGTCCATTCCTAGCTCGTGAAAGATGCGCTTGGCTACTTCCAGCGCCGGCTTCCGCGCGCCAACTTCCACGTGGACGCGGATTTCTCCGGAGGTGGCGAGTTCGGCTTCGCGGATGGCGGTTACGATCCGGTTTTCTTCTTCTTTATTGAAAAATCGGACCATTAAAATTCGACCGTCGGGGCATTTTGGGCACCGGCCTCGGCCTGGAACTGGGGTTTCTCATCGAAGCCGAAGACGGACGCGAATACCGCACCGGGGAAGCGGCGGATTTGCTTGTTGTACTCCGTCGCCTCTTCGTTGAAGCGGGTACGGGCTACGGCGATGCGGTTCTCGGTACCGGCAAGCTCATCCTGCAGCGCCAGGAATTGCTGGTTCGTTTGCAGCTGGGGGTAAGCCTCGGCGGTAGCTAACAACCGGCCGAGCCCCTGCGATACCTGGGCCTGGGCGGCCTGGAATTGTTCGAGCATTTCGGGATTGAGGTCGTTGGCATCGATATTGATGGAGGTGGCGCGGGCGCGGGCCTCCGTTACGGCTTCCAGGGTTCCGCGTTCGAATTCGGCGGCGCCCTTCACGGTATTCACTAAATTGGGAATGAGGTCGGATCGGCGCTGATACTGCGTCTCCACGTCGGACCAAACGCGCTCTACGTCTTCCTCGGCGTTGACGAAGCCGTTATAGCTGGTACAGCCCGCAATGAGCAGGACACCCAGAATACCGACAATAACCGCCAGCGTGGTAAATGATCTCATGGTCTATGTAATTTTAAAAATTCCGTCAGTATAACATCGGCAGTGACGGGAAGGGTGAAGTGTTGGTCGAGTCGGGCGCGTAATTCGTCGTTATCCAAGCCCGCATCGTTCAGGTAAACATCCAGTTTTCTTAGCAGTTCGCGCCGCAACTGCTCCCGCAACCACTCGATCCGTTGCTCGGCCCGCTGCCGCTGAATCCCTTCCCGCAGCTCGGTCCGGTAGGTGTCCATCCGGTCGGCGATTTCCGTCAGTCCCTGCCCGGTGAGCGCACTGGCGCTGACCACTTCCACCGTCCAGCCATCCGGGCGGGCGGGGGCCAGGTGCAGGCTACGGCGTAATTCTGCGGCGGCCAGCCGGGCTTCCCGGGGCAGGGCGTCCGCTTTGTTAACTACGATGTGATCCGCCAACTCCAGTATCCCCCGTTTGATCCCCTGCAGTTCGTCGCCGGCCGCCGGTTGGGCCAGGAGCAGGAAGGCGTCCGTCATGCCGTGTACCTGCCACTCGGCCTGGCCCACCCCTACCGTTTCCACGATCACGTAATCGTAACCGGCCGCTTCGCAGAGCAGCACGGCGGCCCGACTGGCGGCCCCCACCCCCCCTAGCTCGCCGGCGTTGGGGCTGGGTCGGATGTACACCCCGTCCTGCCGCGTCAATTCCTCCATGCGCGTCTTATCGCCTAGGATGCTTCCTCCGCTCAGGCTGCTGCTCGGGTCGATGGCCAGCACCGCCAGCCGGTGGCCGCGCCGCAGCAGTTCCATTCCGTAGGCTTCGATGAAGGTGGATTTCCCCACCCCTGGCGTGCCACTGACCCCGAGTCGGAAAGTAGGTGCTTCCGGGCGGTGGGCTTCGGCCAGGGCGATCAGCTCCGCGGCGGCGGCCCGGTCCGCGGCTCGGGTGCTCTCCACCAGCGTGATAGCGCGCCCCAGCGCACGGCGATGCCGGGGTGATTGAAGATCGTGAAAGAGCTGGTCCGGGCGCATCGGCGAAAGGGTAAGATTAGCCGGAGGCTGTTAAATAATAACTAAATGGCCCCGGGGGTAGGGCGGGATCAGGCCCAAGGCATTTCATTTATAATCCGGCCACCCCACCTACCCGATCGCTATTTCGCGAGTCTGCCCCGGGCGGTGCGGGTGTCCGGATTTTTATCAATCGATCATCCCCCGCAGCTTTGCCAGCTGCTCCGGATTGCCCACCACGATAAAGCTACCGTTCGGCTGCAGGATGGTTTCCGGACCGGGGTTAACCTCGTATTTCCCGGTACCGAGCCGGTGGCCGATGATGTTCACGCCCGTATGCTTGCGCAGGCTCATCTCCAGGATCGGTTTCCCGCGGTAGCGTTCGGGCAATTGGTCGTACCGGATTTCCTCGAACCCGATATCGGCCGATAGCTCATTGGTGATGAAACTGAAAAACTCCACGGCCCCGGGCTTCGAGATCAGGGTGGCCATGTAGAAGCCCCCGATCTGCTCGGGCATGATAACGTGGCTGGCCCCGGCCTTCATCATTTTTTCACGCCCGCGCACCTCCTTGGCCCGGCTGACGATGCGCAGGTTCGGATTGAGATCCTTGGAAGAAAGGACGATAAACAGGTTGTCGCTATCGTCGTTCAGGGCCGTGATCAGCGCGCTGGCCCGCTCGATGCCGGCGGCGAACAGGGCATCGTCGTGGGTGGCGTCGTCGTGGACGTAAAGCACCTCCTTATCCTCCTCCAGTAAACCGTGGAGCTTCTCCTCGTCCAACTCGATAATGACGTAGGGGTGGTTATGCAACTGCAGGTGGCTGACGATCTCGCGGCCGTATTTTCCGTATCCACACACGATGGTGTGGTGCTTTAGCTTCCCGATCTTGGATTGAATACGGTTGTACTGCATGGTTTCAAAAAGTCTTCCGTCAAATACGAAGTATGAAAAGGCGGCCAGCACGTAACCGACGATGCCGATGTTGACGACCACCAGCCCCGAAACAAATAATCTTCCCGCATCCGACAGCGGCCGCACCTCCCCGAAGCCCACCGTGGAAATCGTGATGACCGACATATAGAAAGCCTCCAGCAAGGTATATCCCTCGATGAGCATCAGCCCGCCCGTGCCGATCGCCAACGTGATCAACAACAATACCAGCGCTAACCGGAGGTCGAGCGCCGTAGTCGATAAACTCAGCCGGGAAAGCGATCGGGAGGCCATGGCGGCAAAATACGGTGTGGGGTGTTGGGGTGTCGGTTGTCGGGGTGTCGGTTGTCGGGTTGTCGGTTGTCGGTTGTCGGTTTGTCGGTTGTCGCCTCGCTGGTGCAGCGTTCGTTCTAGGGCGGGCGTAGCCGGTCGGAGAAGTATGCTAGGCCCTTCACTCGCTTCGCTCGTTGCAGACCTCGCTCGATATAGCGTCCCTTCCAGGGCCGGGTTAGGGTCCGGGCACCAGCGTGCGCCTTGCTACTGTCCGGACACCCGCAGGAAACCTACTGCGTACGGCCACACTCCGGGGTCCTGCGCATAATAATGCTTTAGCGAATACGCCAGGACCTCGTACGGTCCGGGGCGGAACGAAACCCCTTCCGTAGCGCGAGGCCCTTCGATCGCCAGCTCGCTGCAGACCTCGCTGCCAGAAGCGTCCCTTCCAGGGCCGAACTACGGACCGAGTCTTATAAGCAACCAGCCGCCCCACGAGCGAAGCGAGCTGACTCTTGCGGCAGCCCAATCAGCAATCGCAAATCAAGTATCGCGAATCAACCATCACAAGCCCGGAGTATGCCCCCACCCAAGGCGGAACTGCCCGCACGAGCGTAGCGAGCGCCCCCGTGCGGCAGCCATTCACCCATTCAAAAATTCACCGATTCACCAATTCCTCTCACCCCCGAACCTGACCATCCCCCCGCACCAGCCACTTGTAGCTCGTAAGTGCTTCCAGCCCCATGGGTCCGCGGGCGTGTAGCTTCTGGGTGCTGATCCCGATCTCCGCGCCGAGCTCGAACTGCCCGCCGTCCGTGAAGGCCGTGCTGGTATTAACGTATACGACGGCCGCGTCCACCTCGCGGAGGTAGCGTTCCTGGTTTACTTCGCTGTCGCTGACGATGCTTTCACTGTGGCGGCTGCCGTGGCGTTCGACGTGTGCTATTGCCTCGTCGATTCCATCCACCACTTTTACGGACATCGCCATGCGCAGAAATTCGGTGCCGAAGGAATCCTCGTTGGCGTGCTTAAGCAGGGCCGATGGATAGCGACCATCCAGGGCTTCGTAGGCGGCTTCGTCGGCGTACACTTCGCAGTGGTGTTCTTCGCCCAGCATAGCCAGCAGTTCCGGAAGGTGGCCCAGTTGCGACCGGTGCAGCAGCAGACAGTCTAACGCGTTGCACACGCTTACCCGCCGGGCCTTGGCGTTGGTGACGATGTCCTTCGCCCAGTCCAGATTGGCGGGGCTGTCAACGTAGGTGTGGCAGATGCCGGCCCCGGTTTCGATCACGGGTACGGTGGCATTGGCGCGGACATAATTGATGAGGCCCTGGCTACCGCGGGGAATAATTACGTCCACCAGGCCGTCGGCGGTCAAAATCGGTTGTAGCGCTTCCCGTTCGGCGGGGGCCAGGTAGCAGGCTTGGGGCAGACCCGTTTCCTCCAGGGCCCGGTCGATCAGTTGTTTGATGGCGCGGTTGCTGTCGGCGGCGTCGCGGCTCCCCTTCAGCACGGTGGCGTTGCCGGCCTTCAGATTCAGGGCGAAGACGTCGAAGGTTACGTTGGGCCGCGATTCGAAGACGATGCCCACCACCCCGATCGGGACCGTCACCCGGCTGAGTAGCAAGCCGTTACCCAGCTCCCGCTCTTCCACCTTACGGCCCAGCGGGGAGGGCAATCCGGCCACCCGGCGCAGGTCGGCGGCGATGGCGGACAGCCGCTCCTCGTTCAGCAGCAGCCGGTCGTACTTGGGATCTTCCGGGTCCATACGGCTCAGGTCCTGGGCGTTCGCGGCCAGGAGGGCGGACATGTGGGCTTCGGTCAGATCCGCCAGGCGGAGCAGGCAGTCGTTGAGCTGCCGTTCGCCGAGGCGGTTCAATTGATTGGCGGCGGCGCGCAGGTGCCGCAGCCGTTCGGAAATCGAGGTTTCCTTTATGGTATCGGTGGTCATGTCGGTGGTGGGGTTAATGTACGGTCTCGGTCTGGGTAGCCACGGACCAGCTATTACCAAACGGATCGGTGAAGCCGCCACGGCGATCGGGATCATCGGGACGGGTCTGGGGCTCGCCGTTGGACGTACAGCCGGCCGCAATGGCGCGCTGGTAAAGGTCGTCCACGTCGGCTACGTAGAGGTGGGTCAGGGGCTTATTGGGGCCGTATTGTTCGTTGGCGTCGGCCAGCATCAGCACGGTATCGTCGATGCGGACTTCGGCGTGCACCACCCGACCCTCGTAGGTATAGTGCCGTAGCCGTTCGGCACCGAAGACCTGTTCCAGAAACTCAATGTACCGGTCGGCCCCCTGTACCACGTGGTAGGGAGAAAGGCTAGTGTAGTTGGCTGGCTTGTAAGCGAGGGGCATGAGCGAGAACTAATCGGTTGCGCAATACGACGAATAAAATGAACAATCGGCGGGGCGCTGCGGCGTTTTGTGAAGACCCAACCGGATCCACAAAATAAGATGCTTACCGTATTCTCCGAGCACTACCTTACTCCCGACGGCCGGTTGTACTTCCCGACCTGGACCGCCGAGCTCCACCGTTCCCTGGCCAAGTTCGATGGTTTCAGCAAGCTGGAAGCCGTCGAAGACTTGGAACGCCCGGAACGGCAACTACTTTGGATCACCTTTCACGACATGGAGTCGATGCTGCGCTGGAGCAGCTCCTGTGACCACCGCCGCGTGATGGGGCTCATGGAGTGGAAGCAGCTGCGGAAGCCGTATACGCAGCTGTTAGTTCCGACCGTACATTCTTCCCGCGCTCCGGCGCAATAATAACCTTCGCGGCAACCGCGCGTTTCTCCAGGATAACCCCAAGAAACATGCGCCTGGAGCACATCGGCATCGCCGTAGCGAACCTCGACGAAAGTGAAAAACTGATCGCGAAATTGCTCGGCCGCGACCCCTACAAGCGGGAAACCGTGGCGGAACAGTCGGTCACGACCAGCTTTTTCACCGGCGGTAGTGACGCGGCGAAATTGGAACTCGTCGCCCCGGAGCGTGCGACCGGCCCCATCCAGAAATTCCTCGAAAAACGGGGGCCCGGCATCCATCACCTGGCCTTCGAAGTGGACGACATCGCCGCGGAGATGCGGCGACTGCGGGAAGACGGCTTCGAACTGCTGCAGGAGCTCCCGAGTGAAGGGGCGGACGACAAACTCGTCTGCTTTCTGCACCCCCGGAGTACCAACGGGGTCCTCGTGGAAATTTGCCAAAGCAAAGGCGCATGATCAACGAAAAGCGCCTGCTGCTAATCCTGGCTACGGTACAGTTTTGCCACATTATCGACTTTATGATCGTCATGCCCCTGGGCAAAACGATCATGAACGCCTTCGACATCACCCCCGGACAATTCGCCTGGGTAGTGAGTGCCTACGCCCTGGCGGCCTTCACCGGCAACCTGGTGAGCACGGTCGTGATCGACCGTTTCGACCGGCGCTCCGCCCTGCTCTTCCTGTTTACCTGCTTTACGGCGGGTACGCTGGCCTGTGCCTTCGCGCCGACCTACGGATTCCTCTTGGCGGCCCGCTTCGGTACCGGCCTTTTCGGCGGAACGCTGGGCGCGCTGGTACTGGCCGTGGTGGGCGATGTAATTCCCCTCGAGCGGCGCGCCTCGGCCATGGGCTGGGTGATGACCGCCTTTTCGGCCGCTTCGGTTATCGGCGTGCCGGCCGGCATCTGGATCGCGGCGGAGTACAGCTGGCATGCACCGTTTTACGCCACGGCGGCCCTCGCGGGGCTTTTCGTCACGATCGCCTTCTTCTTCGTTCCGTCCATGCGCGGCCACCTGGTCGACCAGACGATCGTACCCGAGGGTGACCAGTCAGAGATCGGCGACGATCCGGAGGCCCAGTTGCTGCAGCCGCGGTCGTGGTCAGGCAAGATCGCCGATCCCTTCCGCGCCATCTTTACCAACGCCAACCAGCGGGCGGCCCTGCTCTTCACCCTGACGCTGATGCTGGGGCACTTCACCATTATTCCCTTCATCGCGCCTTACATGCAGATCAACGTGGGCTTCGCCGACAAGCAGGTGAGCCTCATCTACCTGATCGGCGGGGCGCTGACGGTGATCCTCCTCCCCCTGTTCGGGCGGCTGGCGGACCGCTTTGGACGGCTCCGGGTCTTTACCATCTCCTCCGTACTGGCGCTCTTCAGTATTTACGCGCTCACCAACCTGGACACGAACTCCATCCCCGTCGCCCTACTGGTCACGAGCTCCTTCTTTGTCGTAGCGAGCGGCCGCAACGTCCCGGCGACCACCATGATCACTTCCGTGGTCCGCCCCGAGAACCGCGGGGGCTTCATGAGCATCCGGCAGTCGGTGAACGAGATGGCCCTGTTCTTCAGCAGCGTCGTGGCCGGCTTCGTGATTACCGAGGGTCCCGACGGCAAGCTGGAGCACTACGAACTGCTGGGGTACTTCACGATCTTCATGAGCATCGTGGCCGTGTTTACGGCGCGGCGGGTGCGGGCGGTGGCTTAGCAATTGGTGAATTGTTGAAGGGCTGAATGGGTGAATTGGCTCCGCAGGGGATAGCTCGTTGGGGAATGGGTGAATTGTTGAGGGACTGAATTAGTGCATTGGCTCCGCACGTTGGTTTGGCTACCCCGCCCCCACCCGAGCGCAGCGAGGGGCAATGTCCCGCACCTATTCGCTAATTCACCAATTCACCAATTCACTCATTAATTTCCGTACTTGCACCCATGAGCAAACGCATAGCCATCTTCGTCAGCGGCGGCGGGTCGAATGCCCGGGTAATGATCGATCGCTTCCAGGCGCACCCGGAGGATGGGGTGGAGGTCGTTTTGCTGGTAAGCAACAAGGCCAGCGCCGGCGGACTGACCATTGCGGCGGAGCGCGGGATACCGAGCCTCGTGGTAAACCGAAATGACTGGGCAACGGGCGAAGACCTGCTCGCGGCCCTGGAAGCTTACCGGGTAGACTTGATCGTGCTGGCGGGTTTTCTCTGGCTCATCCCCGCTTACCTGGTGCAGGCTTACCCGAACCGGATCGTCAACATCCACCCGGCCCTGCTGCCCCGCTACGGGGGGAAAGGCATGTACGGCAAGCACGTCCACGAGGCGGTCAAAGCCGCGGAGGACACCGAAAGCGGCATCACCGTCCACTACGTCAATGAAAACTACGACGAGGGAAATATCATCTTCCAGGCCGCCGTACGCCTCGACCCCGACGACTCTCCGGAGCAAATAGCCGAGCGGGTGCTCCGGCTGGAGCACGGGAATTACTGGCGGGTGGTGCGGGGGTTGTAGTTCGCTGTAGGAGGCTGCCTCCCGGCAGCGGAAGTACGACGCAGTCTCCGACTGCGCTGGACTTAGCGCTTGGAACTTCGCGGCCGGAGGCCGCTTCTTACTGCCGCGGTCGGAGACCGCCTTATACTTCGTAGCGCTCCGCCATCTTCCGGTCCTTGCGGCCGATGCTCAGCTCCACCAGCAGTAGCAACACCGCCGGTGCCAGAAACCAGTAGAAGTAGCTGTCGTAGCTGCTGAACTCCTGGGTTTCGAATTCCTGTTTTTCGATACGGTCAACCTGGGCGCGGAGGGCCTGGGCGAGGTTTTCGGCGTCACCGCTGAGGGTGAAGTAGGCGCCACCGCCGCTGGTGGCGATGGTTTCCAGGGTGGCAAAATCGGCGCTGGTGGTGGCCGGTCCGCCTCCGGCCTCGCGGATGTAGTCGCTACGGCCGTTGTTGAGCTGAACGGGCATCAGGCTGCCGCCGGGCTTCCCTACGCCGACGGTGTAGACGAGCAAGCCTTCCGCATTCGCCCGGGCGGCGGCGGCGGCGGCTTCGCCACTGTGGTCCTCCCCGTCGGAGACGATAATGAGGGCCCGGTGATTGGCGCTCTCCGCGTCGAAGGCGGCCTCGGCGGTGGTGATGGCCTCGGCCAGGTTAGTGCCCTGGGCACTGATCTGGTAGGGTGCGGCCGTGCTCACCACGTTTTTGACGAAGGCGTAATCGGTCGTCAGGGGTGCGGCCATGACGGCGGTGCAGGTAAACAATTCCACGCCGATATTATTACCGGCCAGTTCGTCGACGAGGGTATTGGTAAAGAAGCGGGCGCGGTCCATCCGGCTGGGCTGTACGTCTTCGGCCCGCATGGAGTTGCTGATGTCGAGGGCGACGATCAGGTCGATGCCCCGCCGCTGGATTTCCTCCCGCTGCGCCGACCACTGGGGGTTAGCCAGCGCCACCACGAGCAGCGGCAGACTCAGGGCCACCAACCCGAATTTCGTCCACGGCATTCGCCGGTTGACACCCGGAGCCAGGTAGCTGAGCAGTTCCCGGTCCGCAAAGCGATCCAGGGCCGCCCGCCGCTGCCGCCAGTACCAAAAGAACAGCCCGACGACGATCGGCACCAGCAGGAGCAGCCAGAAGTATTCGGGGTGTTCTACGCGGAACATGGGGATGGGTTATGATGGTGAAGGTACGGTGTTTTGCCAGGCTCTGTGGCTAAGGGCCGCTGCGGATAGCTATGGCTCGTCTTTCATTTACTCGTCAGACGAACCCCGGGCAGCTGCGCCGCTTGGGGGATTCGGCTGACAAGCAGCACGCCCCCGGACCTTTGCGAGCGGACCCCTTCCTCAGTGATTCCTCTGTGACCGCCGTAGGCAGCAGCGCAGCTAATCCCTCTGCGTCCTCGGTGGTGAACCGATGCCCTACCGCAGCTTAATCCCATCAATGATCTTCATAATATCCGGCGTAAGCTCCTTCGGCATTTCGAAGGTATCCCGCCGGTAGTCCGACCAGGCTTTTTCTTCCTTGATCTGGGCTTTGACTTCCTTGGCCAAAGGACGGAGCAAATAATCCAGGTCGGGGTACTTGTCCAGCAGCAGCTTGATGACCCGTTCGCTCTCATCCATGCTGTTGCTGGGAAACAGATCCACCTGGCAGGCGATCTCGATGCGGCGGCGCTGCTTGCTGTAAAACCACTCCTGGACCTCCTCGGCGTCGATGGTTCCCCGGGCGTCTGCCGACCAGATCAGTACGTTGTAGAGTTCCGCCACCTTCATAGGGGGGATGCCGTCGCTCAGCCGGAACAGTAGTTCGGTAACGCCCTCCTCCGGCAGGGAATCCCGTAGCTCCGACAGGGCAGTGAACATTTCTTCCGCGAAGGTCACCTGCTCGTAGCCGGGCTTGCCCTCGATGTACATCAGGTCGTAAACGCGGGCGAGTTGCTGGCGGGCAGCGGCTAAGGATCGGGGCACGGTGATAACGGTTTAAGGGATCGTTCTTAACACCGTATACCGCAACAGGGTTTCTAACAACAGTAACGCGAGACCCACCCAGAGAAAACCGGCGAACTGCTCCTCGTAGCGGCGGAAAACGGTGGTCTCGATCTCGGTTTTCTCCAACTCGTCAATGTAGTCGTAGATGGATTCCAGTTCCTCCGAATCGCGGGCGCGAAAGTAGCGGCCGTCCGTTTCCTCGGCGATGTAGGCCAGCAGCCTGTCGTCCACCGTACCGCGGGTGGGTTTGAAGCGGTAGCGGCCGCCGCCGATCGGAGCGGAGGGCATGAGGGTCTCCTCCCCGCTGCCCACGCCGATGGTGTACACGCGGATTCCGAACTGCTTGGCGATCTCGGCGGCTACCTCGGGTTTGTGGCGGTCGCCGGCATTGTTCTCCCCGTCGGTGAGGAGAATAATAATTTTCGAGGCGGCCTCGCTCTCCTTGAGGCGGTTAATCGCGGTTTCGAGCCCCAAACCGATGGCCGTGCCGTCCGTAATTTCCCCCATTTCCAGTTCACCGATAAAGCGGTCGATGATCTCCTTATCTACGGTGAGGGGCGACTTCGTATAGGCCTCCCCGGCGTAGGCCACCAGTCCGATACGGTCGTATTCCCGGCGGCTCACGAAGTCACGGGCGACTTCCTTGGCCACCTCCAGTCGGTTGGGCGTGAAATCCTGGGCACCCATACTCGTGGAAAGGTCCATCGTTAGCACGATATCGATGCCTTCGGCGGTAACGGATTCCTCGCTGAGGTCGAGGCGCGGACGGGCCAGGGCCACGATCATCAGTACCAGGGCGGCGACGTGCAGGAGCGGTAAAAAGGGCCGCAGGGTACTGCGCCAACTGGTGAGCCCATCTACCGACCGCGTACTCGGCAACCGCAGACTGACAATCCGTTCACCGGCGCGCCGCTGGTTCCATACGTAAAGCAGCACCGGTAACACCGCCAGCGGCAGTATCCAGGGATAAACGAAGGTAAATTGACTCCATTCCGCCATCAGGAAGGCTCTTTACGATTAGACAACTCATCCTCCACCGCAGTTTCAGCAACGGGCATGGGCTTCGTCTCCACGACAAACTCCCTTACGCGCTCCAGTCCCTGCGGATGCAGTTCCTCGGCCGGCGTGGCTTTGGCGAATTTGACCAGGTCCGACAGTTGCAGCAGTTCACTCAGTTCCGACCGCTGCTCCCGGTTCAGCCCCTCCCGGGTGTCGAGGGCGGTGGTGAGCTGGCGCGTAGTCATTTCGAGGGCCGGGATACCGAAGCGGGCTTCGAGGTAGGTGCGGAGGATGCGCGTCAGCTCTACATAGTACGTATCGGTCTGCCCGGATTGCCACAGTCGCTCCCGCTCCAGCACGTCGAGCCTGGCCAATGCTACTTCGTGGGGCGGCGGCGGTGGCGGGGGTGGCGGCACTTCCCGGGTCTGCCGACGGCGATATTCCCGGATGCCAAGACCGATCAACACCAGCGCCAGGATAGCAAACACCCACCAGTAATCAAGAAGGTTCCGCGGCTCTTCGATAATGGGCTTGATGGGCATGATTTCCTCCTCGTCCGACACCACCGCCCCACGTACCACCAGGCGCAAATCGGGAGTGAAAGCAGTATCCCTCACCCCATTCGCTCGTTCGTAAAAAACGGGGATCGGCGCGATGGTGACGTAGCCGGTATCGAAACTGGTAATGAGGAAACGTTGCTCCAGCAGCAGCTCCGGATTTTCGGCCACGGTGTTCAGTGCTTCGGCGCGGATGACTTCCAGCCCTTCCGATTCGGCCACTACGGCGGCGGGAACCGGATACACTTGCGTTCCCGGCGGCGCGGAGATATTCAGCGTCAGATTGATCTGGTCACCAATCACGATCTCCTTCCGCGCCAATTCCGCCCGAACGTTCACGGTGCGATTGGTCGACTGCTGGGCGACGGCAAACGCTACGGGCAAAAACAGCAGAAAAATCAGGAAACGCAAGGACATGACCACGAAGGTACGATGGACGGGAGATGTGCGCGCTTGGAGGACGGCGGGGCGGCACACCATGAACACTCGAAAGCAGCTTGCTTAAATTGGTAGCCGAATTTTCCTAGCGGCAGGTGCACCTCCGATTCGGGAGATAAACACGGAGTCCGCTTCGCGTTCCACAGAGAACCTTTATGGAGGTGCCACGGAGCACCTGCCACTTTACCCCATGTGCCCCACAATAATATCTGCGGGAAGTATGCAGTGCCCTACCGGTTAATTACCTCATGAGCGAAGCCGAGTCTCCACAGCTATCGGGACGGCAGCCAATTCACCCATTCAAAAATTCACCACTTCAATCATTGCCCCGCCAGCAGCTCTTCCATCCGGTGGCGGGTGACGCCGAAACGTTCCTTCACGGTGTCCCACTTCTCCTGCGCTCCGGCGCCATAGCCCTTTTCCCGTTTGAGGGCGGTGATCATGACATTCTTGGCCGTGTGTTCGAGCGGGATAAACTCGAAAATGCTGGTAGCGTAATCCTGCCCGTTGAGGTAGAGGGCGCGAAGCCCGTCGGTGACCATGGCGGCTTGCCGTTCCAGCAGGATGCCACTGTCGAGCAGGGGCCGGAGATCGGCCGGCACCTCCATATCGCGGCGTACCTGTTTCTGGCAGCAGGGGGCAACGATCATAATTTCTGCGCCAGCCTGAATCCCTTTGTACAGGGCGTCGTCGGTGGCCGTATCGCAGGCGTGGAGGGCGATGAGCATATCGAGCCGCTCGGCGGAGTAACTGTCGATGTAGCCTTCCTCGAAGTGGAGGTGCTGGAAATTGTTGACCGCCGCGATCTTCCGGCATTCCTCGACGAGTTGCGGACGGAGTTCCACCCCCGTCACCCGCACGTCGAGCCCCAGCGTATGGCGCAGGTGATCGTAGAGGGCAAAGGTGAGGTAGCCGCTGCCCGAGCCCATATCCACGACGTGGGCACCGGCAGGCAGGGGGTGCTGCTGAACGAGGCCATCCACGATCTCCACGAACTTGTTGATCTGCTTGTACTTGCGGCGGCCGTTGGCGGTCACCCGTCCCTCGGCGGTGGTGATGCCGAGGGCGTGGAGATAGGGGCGGTCGGCGGGGATGTCGCGGTATTTCTCCCGATTATGCGCCACCGTGACCTCCTCATGGCGGGCGGGTTCACCGCGCAGGCGGGCGTTCCCCTTCCTGCTTTGCATGATGGATAACTGCTCGTCGAGCGTAAACAGATCGCCGTTGTAATACACGGTTGCCAATTGATCGCGCAGGTAGGCGAGCCCGTCTTCGGGTGGGTAGTTCTTCGCTTCTTCCCGGTCGGCGAACCGGTGGGTGACCTGTAGCAAAGCCTCCCCCTTGATATCCACCGGCCGGGCATAAAGATTGCGGGGCGTGGCGGGATCCTTGCGCCGCGGCTTACTCAACGTAAGCTTGGCGAGCCGGCCTTTCGTGACGGCGCGATCGGCGGTGGCCCAAAAGATCTCGAGTGGTTCTGGCATTTTGCAAAGGTAATTGCGCCGGAGCGCAGGTGCCGTGCAACAGTGGATAACGGATGCTCCGCCAAATATACACGGAAAAATTTTTAATTCAAAACATTAAAACTATTTGTTTTTAATTTCTTTGCTCCCTATTTTTATGACTCACCCACACACTTTACCATGACCGTTCAACAAATTGCCGACCGCCTGGTCGAACTCAGCCGCCAGCAACAATCCACCCAGGCCTACCGGGAGCTCTTCGCCGAAGACGCCAGCAGCCACGAGATGCCGGGCGTGCCGGATGGCGACCTTACCGGCCTGGATAAGCTGATCGCGAAAAGCGAAGCCTACGACGAAAACATGACCGTACACTCCCTCGAAGTAACGGAACCCTTAGTATACCAGCAGTTCTTTTCGGTTGGTATGGGCATCGACGTTACCCGCGCCGACGGGAACCGCGTTCAGGAGTACGAGATCTGTGTCTACCAGGTACGGGACGGCAAGATCGTGGACGAGCGGTTTATTTATCCTATGGGGTAGTTTTTGGGGGGCAGTCCCCAAGCTTTGACTCGCACCGTAAGGTATTTGCCGCTTCCGTATCGAGACCGTAGCGCTGCAACTAGGCTGGCCACTCGCCCCCTGCTGCGCTTCGGGTAGGTCACTTACCGGGCCACCATTTTACGCAGTTCCTACCGGTTGGCGGGAAGTTCTGCCGCTAGTCAACGAGAATGTAGCACTGCAACCGGGCTGGCAGTTTACCGCTTCCTACGCTCAGGTGGGTCGCGAGCGGGTGCTCCCGAACCGGAGTCGAGCTTTCGACTTTGTCCCTTATCCTTCTTATTTCGTACTTTCTCCCAACCGCTTGCACAATAAATAACCACTGCTTACCTTTGCGGGCGTTTTCCGCGGGTGTGGTGAAATTGGTATACACGCTAGATTTAGGATCTAGTGCCGCAAGGCGTGAAGGTTCGAGTCCTTTCACCCGCACAATTGCCCCAGTAAAATTGGGGATTATAGCCTGCCCTCGGGTGGGCTTTTTCTTTAAAGTAGTAGCAAATGGCCGAAGTAACGTACGAAAAAACCGGACCGGTAACGGGAAGAATCCAACTGTTTTTCCCGAAGGAGGAGCTGAGCAAGAAACTCAACGAGGAGCTGAAAAAGGAAAGCAAGCGCGTTAGCATCAAAGGTTTCCGGAAGGGCAAAACCCCGATGTCCGCACTGCGCAAGCTGATGGGCAACCAGGTCTTCGGCCCGCTACTCGACCGTACGATCCAGGAGGAGCTGTTCGGCTACATCCAGGAACAGGACATTAAGCTGATCTTCAGCCCCCTGCCCGACGAAAGCGAACAGGTGGATCAGATCAGCGCCACCAATATCAAAGACCTGCGGCTGTCCTACGATCTGGGCCTCGAACCCGAATTCGAGCTCAAGATGCCCGAGCAGACCTTCTCCAAGTACGTCCTCGACACCAACGACGAGTTTCTCGATGAGCTGGTCGGGAACTTGCGTAAGCAACGTGGCGAAACCAAGGAGATCGAAGCAGGCCCCATCCAAAACGAAGACATCCTGGACGTTACCATACAGGAAGTTGACGGCGAACTCAGCAACGACGCCAAGCTCTACGTCGACAACCTCGAAGACGCCGTCAAGGCACAACTCGTCGGACAGGAAAAGGGCACCACCATCACCGTCGAGGATATCACCGCGGTAGAAAAGAACGGCTCGGAAAGCCACGCCCGCAAGTACCTCCTGGAACTGGGAGAAGACAACGAGGTTTCCCTCGACGACAAGTCATTCACCATCACGGTTAACAAGATCAGCCGTCTGGAGCCGGCCGAACTGAACGAGGAGTTTTACACCCAGTTCGACCCGGAGGGGAACGTCACCACCGAGGAGGAGCTGCGGGAAAAACTCGCCTTCGAGAATGCGAAGGGTTTCGACGCCCAGGGCACGTCCATGGCCAACTTCGAAATTCAGCGTGCCCTCGTGGAAGGTAACGACTTCGAGGTACCCGTAGAGCTGATGAAGAAGATCAGCAAGAACGACAAAGACAGCGACTTCGAGCTCTTCGAACGTGGCGTACGCTGGATGCTCATCCGCAACAAGATCGCCGCCGACAAGGAAATCGAGCTACAATACGAAGACATCCGCGCCGAAGCCCTCGAAAACCTGCTACGCATGCTCGGCGGTCAACGCCCCCCTTTCCTCAACGACGAGTTCCTGGACAACTACATCCAGAATATGCTCAAGGACGAGAAGCAACGGGAGGAGCTCACCAGCAACGCCATGGAAAAGAAAGTGATGGCCGCCGTTCGGGAAGACGTATCGCTGAAGGAGGAGCCCCTCAACGCGGAAGGCTTCAACGAAAAGATCAAGGCGTTCAACGAGGCTAACACGCCGGCCACGGAAGAGGAATAGCCGCCTCAACCGTAGCGAAGCTGGTACGTTTACGGGGAGAAGTAATCGTTAAAATTAGAATAATATGACTCCCCAAGTCCCCCAGGATGAATTTATGAAGTACGCTACCCGCCACATGGGTATGAGTACGATGCACCTGGAGAAATACGCCCAGACGGTCGGTGGCATGGCCACTCCCCAGATCACGGGCTTTTCCCCCAACGTTATCGAGGAACGGCAGATGAACGTTGCCGCCCTGGATGTTTTCAGTCGCCTGATGATGGACCGCATCATCTTTATGGGTGTAGCCGTTAGCGATTACGTCGCCAACGTCGTGCAGGCGCAGCTCCTATTCCTGGAGTCGGTCGACCCGAAGCGTGACGTACAGATGTTCATCAACAGCCCCGGCGGCAGCGTCATCGCGGGCATGGGCATGTATGACACGATGCAGTACGTGACCCCCGACGTGGCGACGATCTGTACCGGTCTGGCCGCCTCGATGGGCTCCGTCCTGCTGGCAGCCGGCGCGAAAGAGAAGCGCTCCATTCTTCCCCACGCCCGGGTGATGATCCACCAGCCCAGCGGTGGCATGCAGGGTCAGTTCAGCGACATGGAGATCAACTATCGCCTGATCTCTAAACTGCGTGAGGAACTGTATACTATCTTAGCCAACCATACTGGCCGCACCTTCGAAGAGATCGAGAAGGACAGCGACCGTGACAACTGGATGACGGCAACCGAAGCGGTGAACTACGGTATCGTCGATGAGGTCCTGCGCCGCGACAACAACGCGGAAAGCAAGTAAGCTACCACGCCAGTACCTGAATTACTGACACGGCGGGCCGTTTTATCGGCCCGCCGTTTTTTATAGAAAGACTATTCACACTCCCAGACTATGATGCGAGGTAAACGACAAGATTTTCGCTGTTCTTTTTGCGGCCGTGACAAAAGCGACGCCCTGGTACTCGTTGCCGGCCTGGACGCGCATATTTGCGAGGTCTGCGTAGAGCAAGCACAGGAAATCGTCGCAGAAGAGCTCTACGGCGGCCTCAACCCGGATAATCCGGAGCCTCAGCCGGAACAGAAAAAGTCCAAGTTCGAATTCAAGCTGCCTAAGAACATCATCCCCACGGATATCAAGCAGCACCTGGACAAATACGTGATCGGACAGGACGAAGCCAAAAAAATCCTCTCCGTGGCCGTCTACAACCACTACAAACGGCTCAGCCACCCGGCTATGGCCGACGACGAGGTCCAGATCGAGAAAAGCAACATTCTACTCGTAGGCCGCACCGGCACGGGCAAGACACTGCTCGCGAAGACCATCGCTAAGTTCCTCCAGGTCCCCTTCGCCATCGTGGACGCCACGGTCTTCACCGAGGCCGGCTACGTGGGGGAAGACGTGGAAAGCATTCTCTCCCGCCTGCTCCAGGTTTGTGACTACAACGTAGCCGCCGCCGAGCACGGCATCGTGTACATCGACGAGATGGACAAGGTGGCCCGGAAGAGCGACAACCCCAGCATTACCCGCGACGTGAGCGGCGAGGGCGTACAGCAAGCCATGCTGAAGATGCTGGAAGGCACCGACGTGAACGTCCCCCCCCAGGGCGGCCGGAAGCACCCCGAGCAAAAGCTCGTAAAGGTCAACACCCAGAACATTCTCTTCATCTGCGGCGGTGCTTTCGACGGCATCGAGAAGATCATTGCCCGCCGGACCAACACCAAGGTCATCGGCTACGGCAACGCCAACAAGCGGCAGATCCGGGAGGAGGACATGCTCCAGTACATCACCCACCGGGACGTCAAGCGCTTCGGCATGATCCCCGAGCTGATCGGCCGCCTCCCCATCATCTCCTTCCTGCGTCCGCTGGACCTGGACGCCATGAAGCGTATCCTGGTCGAACCCCGCAACAGCCTGCTACGGCAATACCAGCACCTCTTCCGGCTCGAAGGCATTAACCTGACCTTCTCGGAAGACGTGATCGAATACATCGCCAAAACCGCCCTCGAGTACGAGCTCGGTGCCCGGGGCCTTCGCTCCATCTGCGAGGCCATCATGACCGACGCCATGTTCGACCTCCCGGGCCGTAAGGATGTCAAGCACTATACCATCGATACCGTCTACGCCAAATCGAAGCTGGAAGGCGGTATGCTGGAGGTGCTGCGCACGGCAGCCTAAACGGGATTTCCCCTGGACTTTTTGCACAGATGGCAAGCGGTTCCCGTTTCCCTGTCATCGTTAATTCTCCTCCCATGGCCATAGATGCTAAAGATCTCCGCGTCGACTACCAAGCCGACGAACTGCTGGAAAAGGATGCTCCCGACCAGCCCTTCCCCCTCTTCGACCGCTGGTTCGAGGAAGCCAAGGACAGCGACGATCCCGAGCCGAATGCCATGATCGTGGCCACCGTCAACGCGGAAGGGCATCCGGCCGCCCGGACGGTGCTCCTGAAGGAGGTGAACGAAAGCGGCTTCGTATTCTACACCAATTACGACAGCCGGAAGGGCCACGAAATCGACGCCCACCCCCACGTGGCCGTCGTATTTAACTGGCTGGAACTGCAGCGGTCGGTACGCATCGAAGGACGGGTGGAAAAAGTAGACGAGCAAACCTCGACCGAGTATTTCCAAAGCCGCCCGAAAAAAAGCCAGATCGGCGCCTGGACCAGTCCGCAGAGTGACGTGATTCCCGACCGCGACTACCTGGACCGGCGCAAGGAAGATCTGGAAAAAAAGTACCAGGACTCGGAAGTGCTGCCCAAACCCGACAATTGGGGTGGCTACGTAGTCATCCCCGAGATGATCGAGTTTTGGCAGGGTCGGAGCAGCCGACTCCACGACCGCCTCGTATACCGCCGGGAAGCTAATCAAAACTGGAAACGAGAACGCCTCGCCCCATGAGCAACGACGCCAACTGGATTCGCCTACAGAACGACATTGCCCGTTACCACGCCCCGCTAATCGAAGCGGCCACTACGGTCGTCGACGAAAAGGTGAGCAACTACCCGATCTTCGTCGCCTACGCGGGAGAAGACATGGAGAGCATGCCCGGCATTTACATTATGGAAGTGCCTACGGACCGGGAGCTCGTCTGGACGATCAACGTGACCACCCTGGAAGAACTGGTCGCCAAGCAGGTGGTCCAGCAGGATAAGATCGACCCGTTCCGTACAGTTTATAAAGACAAGCCCGACAGCTTCTGCTTCCTCATCATCGACGAAGCCGGGGGGCGTTTCGGATTCGTGGATCGCAAGCCTTCCGTAGAAGCCTGACACCCGCGCTCCGGCGCCCTACTTCACGCATTTTCTTTACTCATCCCTGTACCAATTGATCCAGGAAGCCACCATTAATCGCGTACTCGACCGCCTGGAGCGGGGTACCGAAGATTACGAGACGGAAATCCGCGACTTCGCCGAAAGCCAGCCGGAGCTGATGGACTACCTCACCAACGAGGATACGGAGGCCTTTACCGAGGCGGAGCGCGACCTTTTGCTGTTTGCCGCGCTGGTGATCTACCAGTCCGTGGACGACGAGCGATCCGGCATGCCGGAGGCCACCGGTGAAGCGATCGCCAGTGCCGAGGAGCACAATTACGAGGTATTCAACCGCTCGAAGGGCGAAGGATTCCGTGACCGGCTAACGCCCTTTTTCGAAGAAAGCGCGGAAGAAGAATTACTGGCCTTCGTGGAGGACCTGGTGCTGGCTGACGAGACGGAAGAAGACAGTATCTCCGGAGAAGCCCGAGAACCCTTCTTTACGACCCTGAAAACGGTCATTGACGTCCTCACCTGAGCGCCAGTTCACGGGTGCGGACTTCCCGTGCACGGTCTACGGTAAGGAGGATGAGAAAGCCGACGATGCCCATTCCCGACACCGCATAGATCGAGAATACGTAACCGAAATATTCCGCCAGCTGGAAACCCACCACCGGCGTAAGCACGAAGGCGAGAGAAAAACTCGCCGATAGTAAGCCGAGGTACTCGCCGCGCCGGGCCGGTGGTGCATGCTTTGCTACGTAGGTGCTGGTGAAGGGCATGAACAGGATCTCACCCAGGGTAATCAACAGGATCCATACCACGAGCATGGCGTATCCCGTGACGACGGCCAGGGGCAAAATGAGGTAGCCGGCCAGCACGAGTGCCGTGCCGGCCAGCATGACGTAGAGCGGGCGGTAGCGCCGGTCGGCGAGGTAAACCAGCGGCATCTCGATAAGTACGATCGTCACGCCGCTAATCGTGAGTAACAGACCGAACTGGCCTTCCGTATACCCCTGTTGGGTGAGGTACACCGGTACGGTGCTGAAGAACTGGAAAAAGCAAGTGATGACACAGGCGTTGGCCAGAATCATGCGCACCAGCCAGGGTTGTCGCAGACCGGGGCGGGTCTCTTCGAGTACGATTTGGGAGGGCGAGGACGCAGGAGCGGCGCTTACCAGGGGGCGGGCCGTTTCGTCGGGGGGGAGCATCACCACGAAGAGCGCCGCCGCCAGTAAGAAGGTGAGGCCATCGGCCCAGAATAGGCTCTCGTAGCCGTAGACCGCAATGAGCAAACCGCCGAGCGCCGGACCGATGGAAAACCCCAGGTTAGCCGCCAGTCGCTGCAGCCCGTACGCCTGCGTAAGGTGCTTGGGCGGCGCGTACACGGCGATGGCCGCCCGGTTAGCCGGCCGAAAAGCGTCGGCCACCATCGAAGTAAAGAATACGAGGATACACAGCGGCCAGAAACCGGAGATTTGGCCGATGAGGATGTGGAAAAAGCCTGCCACGACTAAGCTGACCAGCATGATGTGCCAGGACCCGAAGCGATCGTTGAGAAGTCCGCCGACGTAATTTCCGACGATGCCTCCCGCCCCGAAGGCGCCCATTACCCAGCCGGCGGCGGTGGCGGAGTAGCCCATGGAATTAACCAGGTAAACGGAGAGGAAGGCGATAACCATTGCCCCGCTGCGGTTAACCACCATGACGAAGGAAAGTAACCAGACCTTCCGGGGCAGGCCGGCGAATGACCGCACGTAGAGCCGGCCGAGGCGGGTAGCGAAATTCGGCATGGGGGGGTATTGGGAGTGGAGTTAACGACGGCATTGAACGGGAAGTTCCCGAAAACGGAGTTAAGTTTGCCGCTACCAATACTTCGATTGCCGGATGGCAGGCAGGAAAGAAAAGTTCGTACTAAGTAGCATTCGCAGGCTACTGAACGGTACGGCGCTCATGTCGCGCCGGCACGCGGGTAAGCTCGGTTTCTACCTGCTGAGCAAGCCCCGCCGGGCCGCCGACGAGCCGCTCAGCGAGGCCTTTATGAAGGAGGCGCGGCAGCATTCCTTCGAAGCCAACGGTACCGCTATTCACTGCTACCACTGGCCCGGCAAGGGGCCCAGCGTACTCTTGCTGCACGGTTGGGAAAGCAATACGGGAAGGTGGTTCGCCTTCTTCGAGCCGTTGCGCAAGGCCGGCTATTCCATTTACGCCTTCGATGCTCCCGCCCACGGAAAGAGTAAGGGGCGGCGCTTCAACGCGTTGATCTACGCCGAGGCACTGGGGGCCTACCTGCGCCACCTGGAGTTTGCTCCGGACTTCTGGATCGGGCATTCCGCCGGAGGCATGGCCGCCATCCTGTACCTGGCGGAGATGGTACCCGAATACCAACCCCGGCAGCTGATTAGCCTGGCCGTACCGGGAGAATTGGAGAACTTCATCGATAAGTTTTGCGCGGTGATCGGGGTGCACGACAAAGTCAAAAAGGGGATCGACGACCAGTTCCGGCGCAAACTCGATATGAGCTATTCGGACATTTCTTTCGCGAACTACGTAAAAAAATTGCGGGTACCCGGCCTGATCGTCCACGACGAATGCGACGACCTGGCACCCATCGACGGGGCCTACCGGATGCACGCCAACTGGGAAGGCTCCAGTTTGATCACTACCCGCGATTGCGGACACAGCCTGACGGGCGATCTGATTCCGGCCATGGTGCTGGAATATATGCGCCACTGCCGGGTACCGGGTTAAACCGAGTGCTTGTACACGTCGTTGAACGGAGAGCGACAAACACAGCACTATGGCAATTTCTACCGTTGGAATCGATGACTTTTCCCTTTACGTTCCCCCCCTTTACCTTCCGATCGAGCAACTGGCCCAGGCGCGTGACCTGGCCTACGATAAGCTGAACAAGGGGCTGGGACTACGGGAAATGGCGGTTACCGACGCGCAGGAGGACTGTGCCACCATGGCTGCCAATGCCGTACTGGACCTCATCCACAAGAACGACCTCGATCCGTCCAAAATCGGTCGACTTTACCTGGGCACCGAAAGCGCGCTGGACGGTGCCAAGCCCACCGCCACCTACGTGCTGGATATGCTGACGGATCACTTCGCCGATTCTCACGGTCCGAACTGTTTCCTGAACTGCGACGTGGTCGACCTCACCTTCGCCTGCATCGGCGGGGTGGATGCCCTCCAGAACTGCCTGGAGTGGTGCGCTGCCAAGGACGGTCGCACGGGTATCGTGGTAGCCACCGACAGTGCCAAGTACGAAATGGGTAGCACCGGGGAATATACCCAGGGAGCCGGTGCCATCGCCATGTTGGTCAAGCCCGAACCCCGGTTGCTAGCCATCGACCCCGACTTTGGCGTAGCGACCCGCCCGGCCCACGACTTCTTCAAACCCAAAAGGAAGGTCAGCAAACGGTCGATCATCAAGGAAGTGATCGAACTGCTGCCGAACCTCAGCGTCGAGGACTACTCGCTAGACGAACTGGAAGACAAACTGACCACCGGACTGAAGGTGGAAGGCGTACTGGACTGCAACGAAAAGTTTATCACCCTGCACAAGGATACGCCCGTATTCGACGGTCCGTACAGCAACGAAGCCTACCAGGCACGTATCCGGGAAGCCTTACTGGATTACCGGCGCCGGCACCGCATTCCGGCCGGTGAGCTCCGGGAATCGTACGCGGCACTCGCCTTTCACCTGCCGTATGCCTACCAAGCTCGTCGCATGTTCTCCGAGATTTACATGGAGGAACTAAAGGAAAGCGGCCAGTGGGATGATTTTATCGGCCGCAACGACCTGGACGTTCCCTGTGCCGATGATTACAACGACCGGGAAGCCTACATGGGAAAGTGCAGCGAGTTCCTTCGTTCCATCACCAAAACGCCGGATTACCAACAGCTGGTCGAACGACTGATCGCG
Organism: Neolewinella xylanilytica; assembly: GCF_002934605.1. GTDB lineage: Bacteria > Bacteroidota > Bacteroidia > Chitinophagales > Saprospiraceae > Neolewinella > Neolewinella xylanilytica. Next base: position 446,761 of record NZ_PTJC01000005.1, on the reverse strand, counting down.
CCCGGCGACTGGGCCAGTTCCCGGGTCGGCAATCTCTACTCCGGGAGCGTGTTTCTAAGTATGATGGCGATCCTGGAGAACGGGCTTACCAAGGAATACGACCTGGCCGGACAGGAACTACTCGTCTTCGCTTACGGTAGCGGATCGAAAGCCAAGGTGTTTGCGGCCAAAGTGATGGAGGGCTGGAAGCAGGTCGCCAAAGCCTTCGAGCTGACCATGCGGCTGAACAACCGCCAGGCAATCGACTACGCGACCTACGAATCCCTTCACCGGGGGCAGATGACCGAAAACGTCGCCAAACAGTGTGAAGGTGGTTTTTTCTTGGCCGACGTCCACGATAAGGAAGACGGCTCCGAGGGGGCCCGCCACTACGGCTATACCGCAACGGCGATGGCATAAAAAAGCCGGAACCTGAGGCTCCGGCTTCGAAAAAAGGTTGCAAAAAATAGTCTAATTCACAGGTCTCTCAATCTTGTAAACCCCTTGCTTATGTAAGTGGGGCAACGTCACAAATATAGTGACACTGAGGGAAATGAGCAACTATTGTACAATCTTTTTGATTACTAAATCAATGATGTAATCAAAAAGATTAAATAGAATCGCTTCTCAGCAGCGTATCGATTGGATTTAACTGCAGCAGGCTATCGCGCAAAAGACTATCGCGGAGCAAGCTGTCGCGCAAGAGCGTATCGAACCGGATCTCAAAGGGAAAGAGCGGACGCAGGGGAAGCGGCTCGGACAATTCCTGCGGTGGGGGTTCTCCCGGGCGGCCGGGGCGGGGTGGTCGGCCGGCGATGCGGCGCATGCGACGTGCGCGATCGAGTAGCAGGGAATCCGCCCGTACCTGGGCCGCCTCCAGGATCCGTTCATTGCAGTCGCGCAGGAGGTTGGCCCGGATGGCTGCTACCTGCTCACTGGCGCGTTCCTCGATGATCTGGTTAGGATCGATATCTTCCGGTCCGCAACTAAGCAGCAGCAATAGGAAAGTGGCCCACCTGATCATTGCCCCGAGATTTGGGGAAGCCGGCTGCGGAGCCGCGTTTCCTCTTCCAGGCGGCGCTGCACGATGCTGTCGGTGGCGTTGGCTACCCGGTCTTCGAAGGTGGCGGTGCAAATGCTGTCCAGTAGCGGCCGCAGGGTCTCGATGCGCCGGGAAGCGATCGCTTGGAAGGTATCTCGTTGGTCGGGAGTCAGTTGCACCCGTACCGCTTCGTCGGGTCCGCAAGCGGGAAGGAGAAAGATGGCAACGATGGCGGTTAGGATAGCCTTCATGCCACAAACTTACGGAGGCTTTACCTTTCCCGGCCGACGGCTGCCTACCTTCGCGGCCGAACAATACCCCCCGTATGGACCCGCTGCGCATTGGAATTTCGGTTGGAGACATCAACGGTATCGGCCCCGAGGTCATCGTCAAGGCGCTTAGCCGGCGGGGCATTCTGGAACTGTTCACACCCGTCATTTATGCCGGGGCGGAAGTCTTTGCGCGATTCGCGGATACGTTCGCTTTTAGCGTCGTGGACAACGCAGAGGCGGCCGAAGACGGGGAAATAAGCCTGGTACCGTGTTGGGACGAGGCGGTAGAGGCCTCACCAGGCGCAGCTACCAAGGCGGGAGGAATCGCCGCGGCTCGCTCGCTGGAGCGGGTAGTCGACGAACTGAAGGCCGGTCACCTGGATGCGCTCGTCACCGCCCCTATCAACAAATCGGTGATGCCCCGGGACGCCTTCCCCTACCCCGGCCATACCGAGATGCTCACGGAACGATTAGGGGCGGAAGAAAGCCTGATGTTCCTCGTGAGTGACGATTTGCGAGTGGGCGTGGTGACGAATCACATTCCCGTGAGCGAAGTCGCCGGCGCGGTGACCAAGGCAAAAATCCTGGAAAAGCTCGAGATCATGGACCGGAGCCTCCGGGCCGATTTCGCGCGGGATAAGCCGCTCATCGCCGTACTCGCCTTGAACCCGCACGCGGGCGATCAGGGTCGTATCGGGAAGGAAGACGAGGAAGTCGTGCGTCCGGCGATCGAAGCCGCCAAGGCAGCCGGTATCATGGCCCTGGGCCCCTTTCCGGCGGACGGCTTCTTCGGCAGCGGAAACTTCAAAAAATACGATGGGGTGCTGGCCATGTACCACGATCAGGGGCTCATTCCGTTTAAGGCCCTCAGCTTCGGTAAGGGCGTGAACTTTACCGCCGGGCTGCCGGTGATCCGCACTTCTCCGGACCACGGCACGGCCTACGATCTGGTCGGGCAGGACATAGCAAGTCCGGATTCCTTCCTCGCCGCCCTGTTCCTGGCCCGGGAAACCTACCTGAACCGGGAGCGCTACGAGGAAGACCACGCCAATCCGCTGGAGGACCGGATGCACCTCGTGTACAAACGTAAATCCCGCAGCGACAAATCGAAGCCGAAGGGGGGCGGGCGCGGTAAGCGGTAATATTGTTGTAAGCCACAACCTTCCCGGCCGCCGCTTCTTTATTACGCGTATTATCTACCCTACATGCGCCGCTATCGTCTTCCGGTCATCCTCTTCTTCGTGGTCTACGCGGCCCTCGCCGTATTCGGATGCTTCCGGCTCAATTTCACCTTCGATTTTCAGCAGTTCTTTCCCCGTGGTGACGAGGATCTGGCCTATTTTCTGGAGTTCATCGAAGAGTTTGAGGGTGACGACAACTTTCTCCTCGTAGCGCTCGAACGGGAGCCCACCGTTTTCGACAGCAGCTTCTTGCAGGAGGTCCGGGACTTTTCCATTGCGGTGCGTGACCTGCCCGAAGTGGACGGGGCGCAATCCCTGACTACCTTCGGCTACCCCATCAAGACGCCCTTTGCCATCACTACGGTGCCGGCCATTCACCTCGACGAACCGGCACGCTACGCCGCCGACAGCGCCCGCATCATGGCCGACGAACGCTTCGTCGGTAACCTGATCAATCGTCGGGGTACGGCGCTGGTCACCGTGCTTAAGACACCTAGCCTGATCGCGCTAGACCAGAGTCAATCGCTGATGCGGGGGCTGGACAGCCTCATGCTCCAGTACGACTTTCCCGATTACCATTACCTGGGTCCCGCATACTTCCAGACGGAGCTGGTGGCCATGTCCATCCGGGAAGTGGTGGTTTCCGCGATCGTGTCCGGCCTCCTGGTCACCTTCGTCATGTTCCTGCTTTTCCGCCGGCCCCTTGGCATCGCCGTCGCGTTGGTCAGCATCGCCCTCGGATTGTTGTTGTTCATGGGGACGCTGGGGCTGCTCCGCCGGGAGCTGAACGCCATCGCGGCGCTTTACCCCGTGCTGATGATCATCGTCGGCACATCGGATGTGATCCACATCATGTCCAAGTACATCGACGAGCTTCGCAGGGGACTGGACAAGGAAGCCGCCATCCGGGTATCCATGAAAGAGATCGGCCTGGCCACCCTACTCACCTCGGTCACTACGGCGGTAGGCTTCGCTAGCCTACTCACCAGTCGGGTAGATCCCATCCGGGATTTCGGGATCAACGCCGCCCTGGGGGTGATGATCGCTTACGTGACCGTCATCCTGTTCACCACCTCGCTGCTAAGCTACCTGAGTGTGGACCAGATCGTGAAGATCGGCCGGCAACAGGCTTTTTGGGATCGCCTGCTAGAGGGGACCTACCAATTTACCCAACGACGGTCCACCGCGATCAAGATCGGCACGGCCGTCACGGTCGTCCTCTGCTTCTGGGGCATCTCGATGATCACCACCAATTACCGCATCGAGTCTACCCTGCCGCGAAACCGGAAGGTCACCGAAGACTTTCAATTCTTCGAACGGGAACTCAGCGGCTTTCGACCCTTCGAGCTTGCCGTGACTACGCGCGACAGTAGCCGGGTCACTGACTTTCCGGTCCTCCGGGAAATCGGGAAGGTCGAAGATTACGTGAAAGCCTTCCCCTTCGTCCAGAGTACCGCTAGCATTACGGCCGTATACCGCAGTATCAACCAGGCGTATAACAACAACCGCGCGGACGCCTACGTGCTACCGACCTCCGAACGGCGCTACCGGGAATACCGTCAGCTAGCCGAAAACGTGCCGGACGTTAATTTGAATCTACTGGTCAGCCGCGACCGCCAAAAAGCGCGCATCACCAGCCGGTTGGACGATATCGGGGCGGATAGTATCAAGGTCTTTTTAGAGAATACCCGCAACTGGATCAACGCCAACGTGGATACGGGGCTGATCGAGATTCGCTCCACCGGTACCGGATTGATCGTGGATAAAAATGCGGAATACATACGGCGCAGTCTGCTACAGGGGCTCGGCCTCGCCATCGTCATCGTCTGTCTCCTGATGGTAGCGTTGTTCCGTAACTGGCGGATGCTGGTTATCAGCCTGATCCCCAATTTACTGCCGCTACTCATCGCCGGTGCCATGCTGGGCTTTTTGCAAATCGAGTTGGAGGCGGGCGTCAGTATCGTTTTTGCCATCATCTTCGGTATTGCCGTTGACGACACCATTCACTTTCTCTCCAAGTACAAGCTCGCGCGCCGTCGCGGCCTGGACGTACCGGAAGCCATCCACCTTACGTTCCGGGAAACGGGCAAGGCGATCGTGCTTACTTCGGTAGTGCTCTTCTTCGGCTTTCTGGTCATGCTATTTAGCATCAGTCCGCCGAGCGTCACCATCGGCCTGCTCATCAGCCTGACGCTGGCTAGCGCGCTGGTTAGCGACTTGCTGCTGATTCCTTTGTTGCTGCGGTGGTTGGATCGGGGGTAGGGTTAGTCTTTTAGTCTTTAGTCTTTTAGTAGGGTAGTTCTTTAGTCTTTTAGTCTTTAGTCTTTTAGTTTGCAACCACCTGTAAATTAGCCCGTTATAGTGTATTTTACTTATTCGTAAGCGTTATTAAACGTCTATATTCGCAAGTACACGTTTACTTGACGACTTTGTCGATACCGTGCTCATAGGTTTGCCAAAAACCAATCCGCATGGCATATTCTCATTTCAAAACCTGGACCGGCTACGCAAAGGCCCGGACCCTGGCAACGCAGATTTTTGCGACAAGCATCCCTTTTCCCAAGGAGGAGCGATACAGCCTGACCGATCAGATACGACGAAGCAGCCGCTCCGTGTGCGCCAACCTCGGTGAGGCTTATGGCAAACGGTTCTATTCCAAGCATTTCGCGGCCAAGCTCACGGACTGCATAGGCGAGAACTTCGAAACCCAGGTCTGGCTTGACTTTGCCCTGGACTGCCACTACATCACCCTCGACCAATACGAAAGCCTCACTGCCCTATCCGAAGAGGTGGGTAAGCTCCTGACTTATATGCACCAAAATCCCCACCAGTATATCCCCCGTAGCAAGGCAAACGACCGGCCCCACTAGCCGCGCATTCGACGCCATAGTCCCCAACTAAAAGACTACCCCCTAAAAGACTAACTCCCCCCCGGGAGCGCAGCGACCGGCACCTCCCACGACTAAAAGACTACCCCCTAAAAGACTAACTCCCCCCTCCCGGGAGCGCAGCGACCGGCACTTCCTCCACTAAAAGACTACCCCCTAAAAGACTAACTCCTCCCGGGAGCGCAGCGACCGGCACTTCCTCCACTAAAAGACTACCCCCTAAAAGACTATCCCCTCCCCCCCTAAAAGACTAAGCGAGCAAAGCGAGCCCCCCCTCCTACTTCCGCTCAGCCACCACGATATACTGGTAATCCAGCGTCTTGTTGTCCACCGAAACGATCTCAAAGCCGGCGGCGTTAAGCATGCGACCTAGGTCGGGGAGGCCGATACGCTCGACGGGATCGGGCCCCAGGGCGGTATCCTCTTGCTTCCAGTCGACGATCACGATTCGGCCACTGGGGCGCAGGGCGGGGAGCAGCTTGTGGAGGTAAGCCTCCCGGTTTTCAATCAGGTAAAGCGTATTGACGAAAAGCACGATGTCTACCTCGCGGTCGGAAAGCATCGGGTCGTCGGGGAGCGCCAGCCGGGGTTCAAGGCGGACCTGCATCTCCTGGGGTAATTCCGTCTTACGCACGGTGTCCAGGTACTCGATCCACCGGCGGTCGATCTCGACGGCGATCACCCGGTCGGCCAGGGGGGCCAGTCGACGGGCGAAGAATCCCTCCCCCGCCCCGATGTCGGCGATCACCTTTTCTTCAATGTCGCCGAGCACGTCGATCACCACCCCGGGCTTTTGCCATACGTGCCGCTCCTGGTCCTCATCCACAACGGAAGGCGATGCATACACATCGTCAGTCGGCGGGCGGGGACCGTCGTTCTGCTCGCACGCCAGGAACAGGATCGGGATTAACAGCAGGTATACGCGCATATTCGACGACTAAGCGTGGGGCAAGATAAGGCCATGCCCCCCAAAGGTCGGTCATAACCGCGCCGTTACCAGGTCGCGCATCAGGCCGTATAGCAACTGGCTAACGCCAAGGCTGCTGTTGGAATAGTTGTTGACCACGACACTGAAAGCCAGCCGCTGCCCGTCTGGCCGGTCCACGTAGCCCGCATAAGCCCGCACCGCGTTGACCGTACCGCTCTTGGCCCGTACCCGCCCCTCCGCGGCCGTTCCCCGCAGCGTGTTCCGCAGACTGCCGCTACGACCCGCTACCGGAATCGTTTCCAGCCAGCGCTCCGCCCCGGCCCGGTCCACCAGAAAGGCCGTCATGAAGGAAGGACTGAAGAAGTTACGCGGATCGAGGCCCGATCCGTCCCGCAGCCGTACGGAACTCGTCGGCAACCCCCTTTTTTCGAGCCAGTCGACGATTACGTCCGTATCATCCAGTTCGTGGGCCGGCGTACCCGCCGCCTTATTCATTTCCCGTAGCAGCCCTTCTGCGTACAGATTGACGCTCCGCATATTGGTGCGGTCGGCGATTTCCGCCAGGGTCGGGGAAAAGGTTTCCAGCAGTTGTTCCCCGTTGCGGATCGTGCCGGCAAAAAGCCGCCGACAGGTCGCCGGTTCGTCCACCCGGATGCCGGCCTTCGTCAGTTTCTCCCGTAGTAGCTGGGCGGCCAAAAGGGGCGGATCGGGAATCGCTCCCCGAATGCGAAACTGACCGGAACCCCGCGGAATCGTTCCCCTGACATAATGGTCGTAGTTGTAAGGCGCTCCGAAAATGTAGGCATTATCGCCGCTGTTCGCCGGTCCGCTCCTCAGTTCGTTGATGAAGCGCAGGCCGGGAATCGCCGGATCGGTTCCGCTCACCGGTGGCGTACTCCCCTGCGCCGGCCGCTGGGTAAAGGAAAGGTAATAGGCGTTCTCGTTGAGGTTCAGCCCGTGCACCCCCGCGCCGTAGTAGTTGCCCAGGTCGGACCAGGGCCAGCCGCGGCCCGTCCCCGCCGTACCGTAGTAACTCCCGTCGCCCACGATGGCCCCCGTGATGCGCCGGATGCCCCGCTCTTGGATGGCCGCGACCCAGTTTTCCAGCACGGTTTCGAGGTCGGCTACGCCGTCCATATAGGGGCTGCCCAGGGTCGGGTCGCCGCCGCCGATGATGAAGAGATCGCCGGTCAGCGTTCCGGCATCAATGTCGCCGCCGGCCACCAGGCGGGTCCGAAAGCGATAATCCGCGCCGAGCAGGTCCATCGCGGCCGCGGTAGTAAGCAGTTTCTGGGTGGAAGCCGGGATCAGGGATAACTCGGCATTCCGGCCGGCGATCTGGCGCCCGGACGCTACCTCCCGGACCGCAATGCCTACCGTAGCGTGCTCCAGGGCCGGCGATGTCACGAAATCGTCGATCACCCGCTCCAGGGTCAACTGCGCGGCCAGACCAGTGTGTAGGAGGAGAAGAAAAAATAGATAGCTGACTTTCATGTACGTCCATTTTGGGCGGCGGAGCGCAGGTGCAAGGTCAACGCAGCAACAACAGCCGCTCGGTAATGCCTCCGAAGCTCCCCGTGACCCGGAGAAAATATACACCTGCCGGTATCCCTTCCATTTGTAGCCGGTGATTCAGCGCCCGTACGTCGGGCCACCGCGCTACCTGCCGGCCATCGGCTCCGAAAAGAACGGCCTGCATCTGCCGGTCGGGCCACGCGCCCTGTAGCTCCAGCCGCACCTCGCCGTGAGTAGGATTGGGGTAGATGACGATAGATTGACCCGCGTCAATGGTATGTACCGCATTGGCCGTATCGGCAGCCATCGCCCGCGACGGGCCCGGAAAACTGCCGCAGGAATTGTTGCCGACTACCCGCCAGTAAAAGGTTTCGGGTAGATCCCCCCGGGGAAGCGTTATCTGGCGATTGCGGGTCAGGGCGACGAGGGCGGGGGCACCAAATTGCTCGGTCGGGGAGACCTCCAGGGTGTAGGTTTCGGCGACCCCCGACCCCCGCCACCGGAAGGTGACGCGCTCCGCACCGATACGGGCGGCCAGGGGGGTTACCGGTTCGGGGAGCGGCAAAACCGTCAGGGTGTTCAGGGCTTGTCGCTCCGTTCCGTCCGCTGCGATTACCGTGAAAGCCAGCTCCTGCGTGCCGACGCCAGCCAACGTCCAGGCGCTGAAACGAACCCCAACGGTGTGGGCACCTACATCGTGGGAAAACGTATAATTATCCAGTTCCAGGCCGCCGGCCTCGACGCGCAGGGCGATTTCGTCGGTAAAATCGGCCCCCAACCGTAGCGTGGCCGTGCCCCCCTCATTGGCGCAGGCGGTAAGGGCTTCCCCCACGACCTCGACGTCCAGATCACGCCGGTCGACGCGGTTTTCACAGATCCGGATGCGGAAGTCGGTGATGGCCCCGCCGTCCATGGCGGCCCGGTCGTTGACTACCAGTTTCCAGGTTCCCCCTGCGTTTTGGTCCAGGAGGTCCGCCAGTGGCTCCAGCGGCCGTACGCGCAGGTAATCAGTGTCGCTACCGTCTTCACAGCGTTCGCTAAACTGTTCGGCGGTAATCGAGGCATCGTCGGCGAAGATCACGTACAGGTTGCGGGCCGGGCAACTGCCGTCGCTCAGGGGGTCGAATAGTTTCACTTCTACCCCGTCGGGACTCACCAGTTTGGCCTCCAGATCGCCAAGAAAGGTGTGCTCGATACCCACGATTATTTCCAGGTCGGCGGGAGTTATCGCTCCCGCAACATCCAGTGCCGCGACCACCTCGGAGGGATCGCCGGAGGGAATGGGTACCGGTAAGGCCATTCCCCTGCGAACCAGGCAGGTACGCGTGTCGGTGGTAAAGGAACGGACCGCCGACCAAGTGCCATTCCCGCAGGCGTTTTGCGCCCGTACGCGCCAGAAGTAGCGGGTTTCACCGGGCAACGGGTAGGTAGGCGTGTAGGTCGTTTCCGCCAGTTCGGTCAGGTTGGCGGCTACGGCCGTGAAGTCTGGTGTAAGGGAATACTGCAGCTGGTAGCTTTCGGCATTGCTAACCGGTCGCCAGGCCAGCTCGACGGAGGGATCTAATCCAGTGCCGTTATCCGCCGGCCGCAACGCGATCACCGCCGGAGGGGGGGCGACGGTTACGTTCAGGATGATGGTGACGGCGCTCCGGTACTGCCCCCCGCTAGCCACGATTTCGATCGGGTAACTTCCTGCGTCAACGGTTACCGCCGATACGGAAAGGGTAAAACTTTGCCCCCCATCCACGGTTGGCGGTACTTCCCAATTCAGGCCACCATCGGACACCACGGTTAGGGTAGTTTCATCCGGAAACGCGGTGCCCAGCGTAAATTCGAAAGTGGCATCGGCTGCGACACACACATCCTGGCAGCCACGGGACGCCACGAGCGTTCGGGCCAGGTCCGCTTCGTCGAGTCCGGATAAGGTGCCGGCCGACCGGCCGCAGGGGTCCAGCCAGTCCATCAAGCGGGTGGCCGGGCTACCGCCGCCGGTCCAGCTTACCTGCAGCCAGCCGAACATATCTTCCGCCTGGGTGCCGCAGGTAGCCCGGCCGCCGAAGAGCTGGCCCCGTACCCGCCCCGCCGGATCGAAGAGGGGAGCTCCGGAGGACCCGCCTTCCGTCGAACCCAGGTCCCACTGGGCCACCCGCAGAAAATTCCCGGAGGAAGACGCCTCGCCCACGATGGTCGAGCGGGTAACGGCCCGGTCGGAAAAAGAGATCCGCTTTTCGTCCAGGTTGGGGTGATGCACCGTAAAGACGCCGTCGTTTGGCAGGTTGTCCAGGGCGTTCCACCCGGCGAAAAAGGCGCGGGCGCGGGGGTTCACCGGTTCGTCGAGTTCGACCAGGGTCATGTCGGTAGCCGCATAACTGGCTAGCAACCGGGCACCGGTGTTGTATACGTCCAGCGTTCCGTTCCCGGCACTACCACTGGCGGTGGAGCCTGGGAGGCGGCACGTTTCGTTTTCGAAGTTCCAGTAGGCGACGAGCGTCGGGGCCGTCTCCTCGTTCACCCCGCAGTGATTGGCGGTCAGGAAGAGGGGGCGCCCGTCCTGATTGGTATTATTGACGAGGAATCCGGTGCACCGCTCCCTTCCTTCTACCGTATAGGCCGCCACGCTGCGAATGACGTCGCGGTGGTCGTCGACCTGCGGATAGCCCTCCGCGGCCCCGCAGGCTACGTCGACGTGGCAATCTCCCGATAGCAGGTCGATGGCGCCTTCGAAATCGTGGTTGACGGTGGAAAGGACCAGTTCTACCGCCTCCTTCCGCCCGGGGGGAACTTCCAGTTCGAGTAGCACCTCGTCGCCCCGCAGCAGCGGCGTCCAGAGTTGGGCGTGGTCTTCGTTGTCGGCCGCCGTGAAGGGCCCGTAGCGCTGCTGATCGTTGGAAAGGTAGAGCGCCGCTCCCTCCGGAAGGACGAACCGCGTAAACCCGAGGTTCAGCGACTTGGCTCCCGCACTCTTGACCCGCATGCGCCAGCGGTCGTAGTCGGCGGCGGCAACCCACTTTCCGTCATCTTCGGGGGTCAGGTGAACGGGCAGGCTGACGGCAAAGGTTTGGGGGCGGCCGGGCTTGCGACGGGATATCTCCCGGGCCAGCAGGCTGTCGTTGTGCTGAACCGGCAGGGACAGTACGGGCAATTTCGCCAACTGTACGCGCGACATACCGTGTTGGGCACCGAGGCCGGTAGAAAAAACGACTAAGCAAAGCCAGGTAGCCAAAACGGTCCGCATCATGCCCAAGGGGTTATGTCGACAAGGTAAGGTTGAAAACCGGCGGTAATAAATTGAAAGGGAGGTTTGTAGGTTACGTGCCAAAGCCTTACCTTTGCCCGACTTTTGCAAAACCACCGGTCCGCCTCCGAGCGCCTCTAAAAATAACAACCATGAAACGGACATTTCAGCCCTCCAAGCGTAAGCGCGTTAATAAGCACGGTTTTCGCTCCCGCATGTCTACCAAAAACGGCCGCAAGGTGCTGGCCCGCCGTCGCGCGAAAGGTCGCCACAAGCTGACCGTCAGCGACGACACCTACAAGAAATAAGACACCGCTCGGGCATTCCGTCCGGTAGGTTGCAAAATGTTTAGCCCTGACTGCTTCGGCGGTCAGGGCTTTTTGTTGTGGGAGGCGCCCTGCCGCCAGCGGATCGTATATTTCCCCCATGCGAATATTGATACAACGGGTAACGGAAGCCCGCGTGGAAGTAGCCGGATCCGTAACCGGCCAGATCGGCAAGGGCCTGCTTGTCTTCGTAGGCATCGAGGAGACCGACGATAAGGAAGACATCGAATGGCTCTGCGGTAAGATCAGCCGGTTGCGCATCTTCAATGACGAAGACGACAAAATGAACTACAGCGTCACCGACGTCGACGGCGGCATCCTGTGCGTTTCCCAATTCACGCTTTTCGCCAGCACCAAAAAGGGCAACCGCCCCGGCTTTACCCGCAGTGCCGCCCCCAATGTGGCCACGCCGATCTACGAACGCTTCGTCGCCTACCTGGGCGCGGTGGCCGGCCGCACCGTGGAAACCGGGGAGTTCGGAGCGGATATGCAGGTGTCGCTGGTGAACGACGGGCCGGTGACGATCTGGATGGACTCCAAGGAGCGGGAGTAGGTAAGTACGAAGTCTGAAGGACTAAGTACGAAGTGTGAAGGTCAGCTTCCGTCTCTCCTTCGGTATTCGGTTTTCCCGGTAGGAGTACACCTCTTAGCTACGATTCGCGCACACACCCGCGCGGAGCGAGGGGCCGCCAAAGCAAGCCGCTGCTACCTACAATAGCACTTGTGGCCGAACAATTCCACCTTCATACTTCGTACCTCAAACTTCAAACATCGTACTTCTTCCCGACCCGCTTCGGCAGACGAACTCCGCTGCGCTGCGATGGCTTCCTGGTCCGCCGAGCGCTAGCTCGTCTGCCCAGGAAGTGGTACGTAACCCGACCCGCTTCGGCAGACGAACTCCGCTGCGCTACGATGGCTTCCTGGTCCGCCGAGCGCTAGCTCGTCTGCCCAGGAAGTGGTACGAACCCGACCCGCTTCGGCAGACGAACTCCGCTCCGCTACGTTCGGCGGACGAAGCTAGTACTCTACCCCACTCAGGAATAAGCCCTCCGGCGCGGCCTGCCCCACCGAGATCCGCTCGCCCGTCTCCAGTGCGATCTCCAGTTCGTCGGGCGGGAGCTCGCCGCGGCCGATGCGCAGCAACTGGTGGACCAGGACCCGGATCATCCCCCGCAGAAAGCGATCGGCCACGAAACGGAAGCGGTAGCGGCCGTCGGCTTCGGTGTGGAAGCTCGCTTCCATCAGGTGGCAGGTGGTGGTATTGTGGCGGTCGGGGGTCAGGCAGAAGGCGCGGAAATCGTGGTGGCCGGTGAGGGAACGCAGCGCCATTTCCATGGCCCAGGTGTCCAGTTCGCCGGGTTCGAGATAGGTGCTGGTGAGGTGGAGAAAGGGGTCCGGGCGGGTGTGCAGGTAATAGTCGTAGGTCCGCTGCTTGGCGTCGTAGCGGACGTGGGCGCCGGAGTCCACTTCCCAGACCCGGTGGAAGACGATGTCGTCCGGGAGCACCTTGTTGAGGATGAAGAGCCAGTTCTCGCGCAGGGGCTGCTCCACGTCGAAGTGCAGGTAGTAATCGCTGGCGTGAACCCCGGCGTCGGTGCGGCCGCAGCCGATGACCTTGATGGGACGCAGATCAGGGGTCCCCTCCCCCGATCTACGTTGCACCCGCGCGATGGCGCCCTCAATGGTTTCCTGGACGGAGGGCACGCTGCCCGATTGGCGCTGCCAACCCCGGTAGGCGGTACCGCGGTAGGCGAGTTGCACGAAATAACGGTGGGGCATAAGGACGTAAGATAAACCATGCGGCTAAAAAAGTGGGGAGCCGTCCGACCGCTTCCCACCGCGCAATGTTTTCCGACTATTCGTCTACAACACGTAGTTTACGACCCAACTCACCCTGAAGACATGCACGTAGCCATCATCGGAAACGGTATCGCCGGCATCACCTGCGCCCGCTGGCTGCGTAAGCTCGACGATGCGGTGCGCATCACGGTGATCTCCGCGGAGAGCGACTACTTCTTTTCCCGCACCGCCCTCATGTACGTGTACATGGGCCACCAGCGCTGGGAAGACCTCATGCCCTACGAGCCCTTCTTCTGGCCGAAGAACCGCATCGACCTGCGGCGGGGCTACGTGGAGGGGGTCGACTTCGCCGCGAAAACGCTACAATTCCGGGAGGGAGAAGCCCTGCCCTACGACAAACTCGTGCTCGCCACCGGCAGTACCTGGAACAAATTCGGCTGGCCGGGCCAGGACCTCGACCGCGTCGGCGGCCTGGTGAGCGCCCAGGACCTGGAGTACCTGGAGCAGATCACGCCGGAAATACAGCACGCCGTGGTCGTAGGCGGCGGCCTCATCGGCATCGAACTCGCCGAGATGCTCCACAGCCGCCACATCCCGGTGAGCCTGCTGGTCCGCGACACCAGCTACTGGCGCAACACCCTGCCCCGCGAGGAAAGCGAAATGGTGAGCCGCCACATCCGCTCCCACGGCATCGACCTCCGCCACGAAACGGAGCTGCAAGAAATCGTGGATGACGGCGCCGGAGCGGCAGGAGAAATCCTTACCCAGGATGGGGAGCGGATCCGGTGTCAATACGTCGGCCTTACCGCGGGGGTACGGCCCAACGTCGACTTCCTGCGGGATACCGGACTGGACATCGACAAGGGCATTCTCGTCGACGAATACCTGCGTACCTCTGTCACTGACATCTACGCCATCGGCGACTGCGCCCAGCTACGCGAGCCCCGCGCCGGCCGACAGGCCATCGAAGCCGTATGGTACACCGGCCGCATGATGGGCGAAACGCTGGCCTATACCCTACTCGACCGTCCGGTGGCCTACGACCCGGGCATCTGGTTCAACTCGGCTAAATTCATGGACATCGAGTACCAGGTCTACGGCGAAGTGCCCGCCCACGGCCGCGCGGGGCTGGCCACCCTCTACTGGGAGCACGAGGACGGCGAGAAGGCCGTCCGCATCAACTTCGAGGAGGACGGCGGGGCCGTGCGGGGATTCAACCTGATGGGGATCCGCTACCGGCAGGAGGTCTGTGAACGGTGGATCCGGGAAGAAGCCAACATCGAGGACGTGCTGCAAAACCTGGGCCTGGCCAACTTCGACCCGGAGTTTTACGCCGAGTACGAGCAGGACATCATCGAACGCTTCAACGAGCAGACGGGCAGCAACCTGAAGCTCCGCCGCAAACGCGGACTGGACGCCGTACTCCGTTTCCTCAATTTCAATACCCGCACCCCGCGTGCCATCTCTACGCCCGATGCCCGCTAAGCACACCCACAAAACCGCCCTGCAGTACATCGGCCTGGGGCTGTTTGCCCTGTCGCTGCTGGTCTTCACCGGCATGCTGGCCCTGGAAAACTACCGCCTGACCGAGCAGGACCTCCTGGCCACCATGGCCCCCAACCCGGAGGCCGAGGGTGCCGGCACGCCGGAGGCGAGCTCGACGGTTTCCGCCGGCTCCTCCGGCGGCGCGAGCGATGCGGCACCGGAAAGCGCCCCCACCGACCCGCGAGCCCGGCTGATCTACGAGGTGCAGGCGCCCGCCTTCCGGGAAGCCGCGACCGAGCTCAGACTAACGGACCAGACCTTCGGTAGCAGCTTCAGCTTTCAGGATAAGGTGACGGAGGTGTTCCAGGCGGCGCGGGAACGCGTAGACGAAAGCGTCGACGAACTCATCGCCAACGAAGAACTGCCGGAGGGGGTATCGGAGTGGGACGTCCGGCTGTCCGACCCGGCTTACTACACCGAGAAATTCGCGGCGTTGACCGCGGCGGCGGAGATCGGACCGGTAGTCGATAACCCCTGGCTCTTTTTTCTGCTGACCATCGGCCTAGGCGTACTGGGCGGCATCCTGTATATCCTTCCCAAGTTCGGTCCCCACCCCGGCATCAAGCACGACCACATTTACCATTCCCAGGTAACGAAGGGACTCAACCTCGGCTGGCGGGGCTTTTTCCTGGCCGCTACCATCCTGGGCATCCTGCTGTTCGGCATCCGGTACATGGCGGGCGACTGGTTCTGGCCGGCGGTGACTACGGCGATTGGCCTGCTTATTCTCGGGCTGGTTTTGTGGGTGGAAGGCTCCTGGCACAAGACCCGCGTCCGCGCAGCCGACCCCGCCGGACTGTCGGCCTACATCGGCATCCTGGCGGGCACCTACCTCATCGGCTTCTACGTGCTGCTGTACTGGACGCCGGCCCACGTCACTCCCTGGATCACGATGGTGGAACCGCTGAAGACGGCGCTGTTCGGGGGTACAGCGAGTCAGTGGTTTTTATACGGCCTGCTGTACACTTTGGTCATCCTGGTGATGGGCGTGCGGATGATCACGAAGTACCGCCACAATAAGTACCAGCTGCTCCGTACCGGCTCGGTGATGTTCTTCCAGTTGGCCTTCGCCTTCCTGATCCCGGAGATCCTCGGGGCGCTAAATAAACCGCAGCAGGACCTGAAGAACATCTGGCCGCTGGACTACGACTTCTTCTTCGGCTGGCAGCTGGACCAGTTCCAGAGCGCCGGGGCGGTAGGCATCTTCATGCTCGTGTGGGGCATCGTGCTGATCATCGTGGGCGTGCCGCTGATGGTGCACCTGGTGGGCAAGCGCTGGTACTGCAGCTGGGTCTGCGGCTGCGGCGGCCTGGCCGAGACCATGGGCGATCCCTGGCGGCAGCTCAGCGACAAGAGCCTCCGCGCCTGGAAGTTCGAGCGGTGGATCGTCCACGGGGTCCTGCTCGCGGCTATCCTGATGACGGCGCTGACGCTGTACACCTACTTCACGGGCGCCGGCAGCCTGCTCGGCTTCGAGACCTGGAAGGTGCAGAAATGGTACGGCTTCCTCATCGGCGCGGGCTTCGCGGGGGTGGTCGGTACCGGCTTTTACCCGCTGATGGGCAACCGGGTGTGGTGCCGCTTCGGCTGTCCGCTAGCGGCTTACCTGGGGCTGGTCCAACGCTTCCAGAGCCGTTTCCGCATCACCACCAACGGCGGGCAGTGCATCAGCTGCGGCAACTGCAGCACCTACTGCGAGATGGGCATTGACGTACGGGCCTACGCCCAGAAGGGACAGGACATTGTGCGGGCGAGCTGCGTAGGCTGTGGCGTATGCGCGGCGGTGTGCCCGCGGGGCGTACTCCGCCTGGAGAACTCGAGCGTGGACGCGGGCTACCGGACGGTGCCGGAGCGGGTGATTCACGTTAGTGAGGAGGGGGTGAGTTTGGTGGATTGACCCGGACACCCGGGGTGCCGGAACTAATACTTTCGCGCAGGAGCGCAGGAGAAAAGCATCAGAACCGCAGCGCTAGCCCCAATCCGTTAGGCTGCGCACCAAGGCGGAATTGCATACCGGTGTCCGGACCTTCCGGAACAGACGAGGTGTTGAACATGGCCACCGCACGCCGTGCTTTGTGCTTGCCAATTTGAAAATGACAAGCCGACACACCCAGCCACCCTAACCCGATGATCATCTGATCCAGGGCATCGAAGCCGGGGTCTTCTTCAAAATGCTCGGGTGTGCGCAGGATACCCACGCCGAGATAAACCAGACCAACCCCCGCCGTGGCAATGGCTAACGTACCGTGAAAACGGCTTCCCCGGAGCAGCCGTTGCTCCTTCGAGCCGTCCGGTAGCAACCGGATCACTTCACGGGTGGCCAGGATCTCGTTGTTGCGCGCAAATACGGAAGTGCCGTTTACCTGGCGCACTACGAGCTCCTGCCCGGCGGCTTGAAAAATGACAGTCGTAAAGATCAGTAGGGTGAGTAGGGTCTTAAGCATAGCCTATTTTAGGGGTTGCGGCCGAAAGAATCAATAGTAGAGGGTGGCGGAGCTCCAGCTCCGTCCGCAACGGGTGCAAAAACAGTGCTAATTGACACTGCGGGATGATCGGGAGCGCAGAAGCTGCCCTTTCTCATCTCCGCAAGGGCTACCGAGCTACCGTAAGCAGTTCGGAATAGCGGCCACTGGTCGTGGTTACCTCTACTATGTACGTCCCGCTGTTTACCCCCAGTCGGAGCTGCCGCCGATCCGAAGATTCCTCCCGGACTACCTGCCCGGCCAGGTTGAGCAGGCGGGTGGAGAGCACCCGTTCCGCGGGAGGCAGTCCCGCAAGCGTAACGCGCCCCGCTGTAGGATTCGGATAGAGTTTCAGTGGCTTGGCGAGTGGCATCGCGGAAACGGAGGTTGACAAGCCACTCAGATCAAAAGCCCGCACGAATACCCCCGCCGCATCGGTCGCCATCGTCATGGCCATCGTACGCCCATCGGCGGAGAGCGCTACCTGAAGTCCGGCAATTTCCACAATATTTTCCCCGTGGATCGGTTCCCCGGCGGTCGCCCAGTCGGAGCCTTCGAAGCGGTACAAACTGGCTTCCCCGGCGCGGGGCGGGTCGCTGGTCAATCGCAAGCCCGGGGTAGCCGCCAGGATGGTCCGGCCGTCGCCCGTCATGCCGAAGGACGCCCCGAAGCGGTCGCCGTTCTCCAGGCCGGTGATCGGATTACCGTGCGATTGCCAGGCTCCGGATTCCAGGGCATACGTATGGATGGCCCCGCGCGCATTGCCGGCAAGGTCCGAGGCCGGAGCTCCGATCGCTACGATCGCCCCGTCTTCCGACAGCTCGATGCGGTTGGCTATGCCAATGTCCGTGCCGTCATTCATGATCGGGTCGCCCAGGGGCACCCACGCGGCATTATCCCATTCGTACACCCGGACTTCCCCCTCCAGGGGCCGATTAATCGCCAGTCGCGAACCGTCGCCCGACAGGCGGGCGGTGGTCTGCGCGCCAGCACCGATCATTTGCCCCTGCAGCCCGTTTCCCACCGGCACCCACAGGCCGGCGGCTTGTACGTAGGTTCGTACGGTACCGGCTACCTGTCCGTTGGCGCTGCCGTAGCTGGTTACGGCAAACATGTTGCCGTTGTCGGCCAGGTCTACGTCGAGACCGGCTTTTACCTCGACTTCATCGCCTAGCAGGTCCTGCCCGAGCGGCACCCAAGCATCATCGACCAGGCGGTACACCCGCGCCAAACCGGTTTCTACCTCGTTCACCTCGTGATTTGGCGCGCCTACGGCCAGGGTGCGTCCGTCTGCGGAGAGGGCCAGGGCAATCCCGAAGGTGGTTTCGGGCGCGCCGAACAGGATCTGCCCCAGCTGTTCCCATCCGTTCTGGTTTCGCTCGTACACCCGCAGGTAGCCCGGGTTGTCGTCCTCGACGGTACTGATAGCTAGTGTCCGCCCGTCGGCCGAGAGCGCCAGGCGGAAGCCGTGGGAGGTTTCGGCGTCGCGGGCCAGGATGTCATCACCGATGCGGGTGGCTTGCGTTCGGCCCGTCAGCGGCAACAAGATTAGCAGGAGTGTCGTGTAGAGGGAAATTTTCATAGTGTTGGTTCTTTACGATCCGCACGAATAGGTAGTCGAAAGGCGGCTATACACTACGAATTAACTAAAAACAAGTTATAACACCATAATTTCGGCGGGCGGTTTTGCGCCGGGGCGCAGGAAGTATGCTTCGCACGGCGGACGGTCACCTACACCGAAGAGAAGGACGCTAGCATCAGAACTGCATACCGACCCCTACGCCTTCCCGCGTGTAACCGGCGTAGAAGACGGGCCTGCGTTCCGTCCTGTTCCCCATGGCCGGTCCGGAGTTATACAGTCCGACGGCCTCCTCGATCCGCTTGTCGGCGGTCGATATTAGCGGAAAGGATACCCCGATTAATATGCCGGACGCGACGTAGGTCTGCCAGCGGTTCAGGCTCTCATCCCCGTCGTCATCGGACAGGGCATCGGCCAGGGCTGTACCGAGAAGAAAAGCGCCGGCGAATCCGAATGCACTTCCCCAGCCCCGGTTCCGGCGGCCGCTACGGAATAACCGCCGCAATTCCGTCCCCTTCGGTTGGTCGGCAATCATTTCGTGGATCGAGTAAACCTGGTTGTCCAGCGAGAAGGCATAACCACCGTACAGCACCCGGGAAGTGAGCTGCTGGCCGGTACCGGAAGCGGCGAAGCCCATTACGAACAGGGTCAATAGGAGGTATTTCATAAGTGCGAAACGGTCCCCGGCGAAGAGATGTTTCTGGACCCGGGGGCGGCGGTGCGCAGGAGAAATGCATTTTGCCAAGCGCCAGATGATTTCTACACCCGACGGGCAATCTTCTCAGAATCGTAGTCCGAATCCTACCCCTTCCCGCGTGTAGCCGGCGTATAGTATGCGCTTGCGTTTCGGTATGTACCCGGTTCCCGGCCCGGAATTAAACAACCCGACGGCCTCTTCGATTCGCTTGTCGGCGGTCGATAACATCGGAAAAGATACACCGATCAGCACTCCGGCCGAAACGTAGGTTGCCCAGTGGTTAAGACTTTCTTCTCCGTCGTTGTCGACCAGGGCATCGGCGAGGGCCGTACCGAGCAGGAAAGCACCGGTAAATCCGAATGAATTTCCCCAGATCCTGTTCCGGCGGCCGCTGCGCAGTAACCAGCGCAGTTCCGTCCCCTCCGGTTGCTCGGCAATCATTTCATTCAGCGAGTAGATCTGGTTATCCAGCGAGAAGGCGTAGTTGCCGTACAGTTCTCGGTAAGTCAGCTGTTGCGAAAAGCAGGTGGTGAGGGCCGAGCAGAGCAGACCGACCAGGAGACAGTATTTCATAGGGGTATAACGGGATTGCCGGCGGAGGGTCAATGATAAAGTTTGATCCGATCCTGAATGGTTTCGTACCCCCCCCTTAGGGCCGGGCAGACGAGTCGCGCATACATCTGGGCGCCGGAGCGCAGGAAGAAAGAGCCAGCACCGTAGCGAGTCTAACCAGCCGGTGAGGCCGTTTACCCGCAGCTGTGGGTGCCAACTTTCACCACCTAACTATTCGCGGTGTATAACCTAATTGGCGAAGCACATATCAGGGCCGCGGATGCGCTTTCCTACTTAAGGGGGCAGGGTTTCTCACAAGCACGAAGCCGGTCGCACCTCACTGGTAGGTGTACGTGGGAGCAGGCATGAATTAACAGGGTAGCTAGCTGTACGGTAAAGCCGGCTGAGCCTAATGGCGCAACGGTTCCAGGCTTACCGAAATTCCCTGGCGTAGGGTATTGTGAATCTCGGCTACCCGATCCACGTGGCGGATTAAGTCATCAATATCGGCCTCGCCGTGGCGGTCAGCCGTGATGCGTACCCCGTAAGATATGTGTTGAGCGGGCTCGCCTTCCCCCCCGAATACGCCATTGACTGTTACCTCGACACGGTCTATCTGCAGGTTACGACGCACGGCTTCCCGGTAGAGATCATTGTAGTAACAGGTTGCGAGAGCCAGCAACAGCATTTCCCCGCCGTTGACGGCAGCGCCCCCACCAGATGGCTTAGGTGGTAGGCTTAGGGACTTTTGATTACCGGCGGTGTCCAGATCCACTTTGAGGGTATCCGAACTACCCCCGAGGCGGGCGGAGATGTTCATAAATCAATCACTTTAGGGTCGGTGCGTGAAGACTTTCTTGGGTTCCCGATCCAGCTTTGGGCGGCAGGACGTAGAAAGGAACCGATAGCATAGGCTCGGTATACAATTTACAGCTATGAGCCGGAACTTGAATTTAATTTTTGACGCCGAGGAGCACGGCAGAATGGGGTGGCGAAGCTCCGGCTCCGTCCGCATCTCGCGCGCAGCAAGCGACACGGAAGCTAACTTACTATATCCTTGCTTACCTACCAGCGTGGCAGGACAAAAGCACCCCCCGGGCCCCGGGCGGGGATGCACGTACTCGATGTTTCCTGCCGGTGCCTCCCTAGTTAAACCGTGCGTGTCGCACGTTTCCATTCAAAAATTCAGGGTGTAACTGAGCACCGGCAATAGGGAGAGTTGCGTGCCTTCTTCGATTTGCTGATTGACAGTATTGTAGTAATAGTCGATCACCGCCTCATTCCCGGTCACGTTCTGAACATCCAGCTTAAACGAATGGCTGACCTTTTCCCGGTTCACCTGGTAACTGGTGGCTAAATTGAGACTAATTACGTTCTCACCGCGATCGGTAAAGGCGTGCGCTTCATCGTAAACGGCGGAGCCGTTGGCAATCGACCGGTCGAGGTCGATCGCCATGAGGTACCGCGCGCCCAGGAGGTTGAATTTCCCGTTGACCGCCCATGTATTGTTCCGTGCCTTTCCGACCGGAAATTCTTTGCCGACCAGCACGTTTGCCAGGTAATTGCCGTTGAAGCGGGCGTTGCGCCATACCGCGTCGCTACCCCGGTACCTGGCCTGGTACAGCGACCCCGTGACTAGAAAGTAATAATTGGACGAAAAGTACTTTTCCAGGGTGAGGTCGATGCCGTAGTTCCGGCCAAGTCCCGTACTTTCCAGGCGGCGGTCACTGTAGTCCGCCTGCTGGTTGATCAGGGAATAGCTGCTTTCCCCGGTCTCGACCCCGATGTCGTACAACGATTGGTAGTAGGCCTCCACCTTCAGTCGGAGCTGGTCCGACAGCCGGTTCTCGTACCCCACTACGAAATGCCTGGCCTTGAGGAGTTTCAGCGTCGTGTTGGGTTGTATGGGCTGCCCTTCCTCGTACACGACAGCGAAGTAATTACTCAGGGAAGTCATGTTCCCGTGTACTCCGAAGGCCGCCGTTACCGCCTGCCGATCCGTGAAATCGTACCGCAGGGAAGCCCGCGGCTCCAAGCTGATTTCCCGATTGAGGCTCGTCTTTTCCAGGTGCAACCCGCTGACCAGCGACAGGTGCTCGGCAATCCGCCACTTCCACGAGGTGAAGCCCTGCATCAGGCTGGCCGTGCCGGTTATGTCCTGCCCCACCCGGAATTCGTCGGCAGCTACATCAAACCGTTTACTGGCGAAATCGAAGTAAAAAAAAGACCCTACCACGCCGGCGGTGAGCAGGTGGCGCGCGCCCAGCTTGTGGTGGATCGTACTGCTGATGCGCAGTGCGGTATTCGCAAGGCGGGCATCGCTATCTTCCTCCAGCGTCGGCGTGTCGAAGACGCGCATGCCCCCGGTCGTACTCCCGTTTCCGGAGTAAGACACTACCGTCTTCAGGTAAGCATCCTTCCCCGTTGCAATGACCTGCTTTACCCCGACGATCCCGACCCGGGAGCGTTGGGAATACCGGCTGGTAACCTGCTCGCTGTCTTCAAACTCTCTGTATTCCGTATCGATCCGGCTATCGCCGCCCATGCCGAAGAGAAAAATCGTTCCCAGCTTGCCGGTCGGTACTTGCACCTTGAAAGCGGCATCCTGGTACTGGGGAACCCCGCCGAAATCGACCACGCCGAGCTGATCCAGTAAGCCCAGCGTCGAATACCGGTAATTGACCAGGTAACTGCTCCTCCGTTGCCGATCGATGGGCCCTTCCGTAGTGAAATCAATACCTAGCGCGCCCACCGAGAAGCTGTGTTCCCGCTTGTCGGTGTTTCCGTTCCTGAAATCGACGTCGAATACGCTGGAAAGTACGTTCCCGTAAGCCGCGGGAAAGGCGCCGGTGTAAAAGCTCGAATTCGCCAACATGCGGCTGTTGAGTACGCTGATGGGGCCTCCGGTCAGTCCCTCCCCGCTGAAGTGGTTGGGGTTCGGGATCTCAATGCCCTCCAGTCGCCACTGCACGAAGCGCGGATTATTGCCCCGCACGATAATGTCGTTATTGCCGTCACCCGTACCGGCCACGCCGGCAAAGGAAGACACCAGTCGCGCGGGATCGCCGATGCCGCCCGCGTAGCGTTCGGCCGCCTCGATCGACAGGGACCGACTGGACACGAGCGCCATCTCGTTTTGCACACCGCCCCGGTCGGTTTCCGGCTTTACCACCACCTCCGCGAGGGTAGTGAAGGCTTCCTTCAGTTCTACTTCCGCGTAAAATTCCTTGCCCGAAATGAGCACGATGTTCGGAACCACCCGATCCTCGTAACCCAGCGAGCTGACCCGGATAGTCACCCGTCCGAGGGCAACTTCCGTCAATTTGAAATAGCCATCCTCGTCCGTTATCTGACCGACAAGGGGACTGGACCCGACGATAATGACGGTGGCAAGCGGAACGGGTTGCCGGTTATCCGCATCCACTACCCGGCCCTTGAGGGTGGTGGTCGGAGACTGGCCCCACGCCGGGGCGGCATATACAGCCGCCAGCAGCAGCCAGATCAGAAAGGAGGGGTAACGAGCAATAGCTTTCATCGGGTGGTTTTTGTGATGCATGACGTGCGGGGCATCAGCGATCCCTCCGGCACGGTTACCCGGCTATGAAAACTCAGCTCGCATTTACCCTTATCGGCCGACCGTGTTTTTTTATTTTTTTGTGCCCGACTCCTCAGCTGCGCGGCATTTGGGCGGCGGAGCGCAGGTGCGGCGCCTTACCGGAAGGCCAGGCTAATTCCCACTTTGAACCCGATCCAGGCCTCCCAGGGCCTATTGCCGAAGCGACCGCTCGCCAGCGTGTAGGGAGCGGTGTGAGCAAGTGCGACGCCTTCGGCTCCCCAGGAGACGAGAAAATTGGCCGACGGTCCGCCGAGCAGGTGAAGGTTGCCCGTCAATCCCCTTTGCAGCAGCAGGTCATACCGGGCCAGGCCCTGATCCTGCTTCCGCTCCTCGCCCGTACCTTGTATCCAGTTAAGGGTAAGTTCGTTTCGGAGCCGCCAGCTGCGGCGTTCGGGAGTAACCCTTCCGAGTCCCAATCCAAGCGAGAGATAGCTTTCGTCCCGCCCGGTAGCATAGCCGACACCGTAGATGTTGTACAGCCGGGTGGTACCTGCCCGCAATGTCAGGTTGAGCGGTAGGAACTCCGTGGCCGCCGCCTCGATCGTATAGTGGCCCTTGCGGCGTACGATGCTGACCAGGCCGATGGATGTCCCGGCGACCGAATCGTTCACGTTGACGAGGCCGATCTGCAGCCCGCGCTGCACCTTACTGACGTTGACCACCCCGATCTGGCTCCCCGATACGGTATCCGCGTAGTTCCCCCCTCCCGATACCTGCCATCCTGCCTGGTCTCCGCGCACCAGATTGAGCCCGCCGGCTACCTGCACGCCCCGGACCCCGTTTCTCACCACATTTGCGACGCCCGCCAGTTGCACACCGTTTACGTCCCCACCCACCAGGTTAAAAACACCGCTGCCCTGGAGGCCGGAGATGTCCTTTCGGTCGATATTGAAGACGCCCCCCAGTTCCATTTTCCCAACGCCGTAGCCGTACCCGCCGAGCAGGTTCACGGAATAGTCGTTCTTCACCGAGCCGGCGATCTTGAAGTTGGTACTGAGCCTCGGGGTGAACGACAGCTGGTATTTCCGCGTGGTGTACCCCGCGATGTTGCGCGCACTGATGACCAGCTCGCGCGATAGCAGCAACCTGCCGACCCCCACCGTTTCTACGGTTCGGGGCAAGCTATCGGGTGCGAGCGCGGTTACCGGTGGCGGCGCATCGGGGGGGATGGGAAGCAGCAGCACCCGCGGGGGATGCGCGTCGAAGGGCAGCAACAAAGCCGTATCCCGATAGCCGACCTTACTGAAGGACAATCCGAGCTGAGCGGATCTCGCTACTACCCGGAGCGAAAAGTTTCCTTCGCGGTCACTTAGGGTCGACTTCCCCCTCGATACCTCGACCACCGTGGCACCGTTCAGCGGCAGGCCAGTGACCGCATCCCGTACCTCGCCCTGAATCTCATATTCCATGGGAGCTTGCGGTTCCCGATGCGCTTCCGGCGCGCGCAACAGGATGACGGAATTGCCGGAATGCCGGAGTTCGATCTCCGGGGGGAGGATATGTTGCAATACGTCCAGCACGGTTACCTCCCGGAAGCGTCCGCTGATTACCGGACTGCCGGCCAGGAGTTCCGCGTTCACCGAGAAACTAAAGTCCGCTAGCTCGGAAAGCGCGTGCAGCGCCTCGCTGAGGTTGGTCCTTGAGAAAGTGATGGACACGACCCTGTCGGCAAGGGGCGGGTGGCCGGTCTGCGCAGAAACGCCGCCGCCCAGCACCACGAACACCGCTAACTGGAGAAGCGAACGGCCCATCAGTCGCAGTCCGCGTCGAGGACCACGAAGTGGCCGGGGCCGGCTTCGGTCACTTTCAATCCCAGCGTAATCGCCAGCTGATCCAGCACAACGTCCGCGGAGGCTTCCTTCAGGCGGCCGGTATACCGACAACTTTCCGACCCCGTCGCGTCAAAATCGATCCTGACCCCATAAGCCTCGCGTAGCGTCGTCAATACTTCCCCGAGGGGGCGATCGGCAAAGCTCAGCACGCCGGTTTTCCAGAACAGGTCGTTTTGCTCCAGGGGCTCGATCCCCACGAGCCCGTTCGCGTCACGACCGTAGCGGATCATTTGCCCGGCCCGCAAGGTGTCCGTCCCGCCGTCCAGCTCTTCTACGCGGACCACGCCGGAGACGACCCCCACGACCGACTGCTCGGCATCTACGTAAAAGGTGGTGCCGATGACCGTTACGCGCAGGTCATCCGTGCGAATCCGGAAGGGGGAAGATTCGTCTTCGGCCACTTCGAAAAAGGCCGTCCCTTCCAATACCAGGCTCCTTTCCTCGGCAAAGTCGGTCCGGTATTGCAGTGCGGCACCTTCCCGCAGGGTCACCCGTGATCCATCCGGCAGCACGGCGGGCGCTTCGCCCGGAGCAGCCGTTACCCGGAGCGCCGCATCTAGCGGTGTCGTTGGTGACCAAATCAGGTAGGCAGTTCCCGCTATCACCAGCAGCACGGCCGCTACCCGCATTGTCCAGTAGCGTAATTGCCTTACCCGCGGCGGTGAGCTGCTGCTTTTCGGATTCCTCATTTCCCCATCCAGTCTGGCGACGGTCTTTTCCCAGGCCGCCGCTTTATCGAAGGTGACATCGGTTACCGCAGACCGCGCCCCGCCCGCCGTCCATAGTTCGCTCAGCCGGCGAAACTCCTTTTCGTTCGATACCCGCCAGGTGTCGACCGCGTGTTGCTCGGCCTCACTAGCTTCCCCCGCCAGATATTTCGCTACGATGGTAAAATCAATGTCTTTCATTTCGGTCATTTAGCGGCTGCCCGTACCAGTCAACAATGCGGTTTCTTCGTTCCCTTTCGTGGTGGAGACAACTCGGTGGCCCCCCACCCTTACGGCACGTGAAAAAAGGTGTACATCCAATTCAGCAGGAGCAAGGGCAAAAAATCGCTCAGCCGCCCGCGCAGGAACTGCAGCGCCTTGCCCATCTGCGCTTCCACCGTTTTAACGGATAAGCCCAGTTCCACGGCGATCTCCCGGTACTTGAGCCCTTCTTCCCGACTGAGGCGAAAAATCCGCTGGCGCTCCTTCGGCATCTCCGTGACGCAACGCTGGACCATCCGGCCTAAACTTTCCGCATCGATCTGTTCCTCCAGGGTGGGGTGTTCCCAGTGCCGGGCGTCCACGCTCGCGGCGTAGGTCGTCCGGACCTTACGTGATTTCAGGTGATTGAGGCAACCGTTCCGTACGGATTGGTACAGGTATGCCTTCAACGATACCTGGATCGATAATTCTGCCCGCTTGCTCCACAGCGCGACGAATACGTCCTGTACGATATCTTCCGCCACCGCGGTTTCGCCGACGTAACGGAGCGCGAAATTGGCGAGCCGGTCGTACTCCGCATCGAAGAGTGCCCGAAAAGCCGCCACGTTTCCCGCTTTGATGTCATCGATTTTCGCCGGTTCCATCGGCCTGTAGTTCGGTGTTGAGGCTAGCTACCACGTAGTGCTAACGTAAAAGTAAGGCTGCTCCGCTTTCTCCTGGCCGGCACGCTTACCGCTTTCTCTGGTGCGCTTAGCGGAGCGCAACGTTCTAAACCCGTTGGATTTAGTTTGCGGTAAAGGGCCGATACCCGTAACGGCGAGATAGAGTCGGTCGGGTTTACGCACCGGGAAAACGGCGTATTCCAGCGTCTGGCTGTAAAGCTCGATACCAATAGTCGGCGGAAGCCATTACCTTTTGGGGCCGAAATCGATCTCCCGCAGCGGAGCGGTACGACCTTATTCCCGCTCCGGTAACCTACTACCCGTGTCCCGAACAATCCTGCTCCCCACCCTACTTCTCGCACTCACCCTCCCCGCTACCGCCCAGATTAGGGTCCTCATCGTCGACGGCCAGAACAATCACGTCGTCTGGCCGAAATCGACGGTCATGATGAAGCAGTACCTGGAAGATACCGGGCTGTTCACCGTGGATGTACGGCGCAGCGCCTACACCTGGAACGCCGACGAGGAGGCCGACTTCCTGCCCCTGGCGGGGGCCGGCCCGAGCGAAGACCTACCCAAGCCGCAACCCGACCCGGACTTCGCCCCCGACTTTGCGGACTACGACGTCGTCATCTCCAATTTCGGCTGGCAGGCCGCCCCCTGGCCGAAGGCTACCCAGGCCGCATTCGACGCATTCGTGAAGAACGGTGGGGGGTTCGTGTCCGTACACGCCGCCGACAATTCCTTTCCGGAATGGCCCGCCTACAACCGAATGATCGGACTCGGGGGCTGGGGCGGCCGCGATGAAAGCAGCGGTCCGTACGTCTATTACGACAACCGTGGGGAGCTCATCCGCGATGACTCGCCGGGTAAAGGGGGAATCCACGGTGCCCAGCATGAATTTCCGGTAACCGTCCGCGAAAAGGACCACCCCATCACCCAGGGCATGCCCGACACCTGGATGACCACCGCCGACGAGTGCTACGCCATGATGCGGGGCCCCGCCGAAAACCTGACCGTCCTGGCGACCGGTAAAGACCTGTCCGATACCGCCCCTACCAACCGCCACGAGCCGGTGCTGATGACCGTTACTTACGGAGACGGCCGCATCTTCCACACTACCCTCGGCCACGACACGCAATCGATCCAGGGCGTAGGGTTTATCACCAGCTTCCTGCGGGGGGTGGAGTGGGCGGCCACGGGCGAGGTGACGCAGGAGATTCCCGACGATTTCCCCACTGCTGATGAAGCCACCCGTCGGACGTTCAAGGCGGCTTCCGGCCCCCGCTAGTACAAAGCGGCCTCCGGCCGCGAAGTAAGATGCGGTCTCCGACCGCGGAAGTACAACGCGGTCTCCGACCGCGACAGTAAGCAGCGGTCTCCGACCGCGAGGCAGACACATTCCCCCCAGCGAAGGCGCTAACCGGTCTCAATTACCACCTCCCAGTAGCCCGCTCCTGACTCCTTTTGTCCCCCTTTTCACCTGGCTCCCTACTCAGCCCCTATCCAATAAAAAACGCCTCCTGAACAACTAACCCGCATCACACCCGTTATTGTCACAAATAAGTGACATAAGACATAAATGAGCGACATACCCACCAAGCAGCGTATCATCGAAGCGGCAGTGATCGTCTTGAACGACGACCTGTCCGCCAACCTGGAAGCCGTAGCGGCCCGTGCGGGCGTGACGCGTCGGACCCTCCATCGCTACTTTACGGGACGCGAGGAATTGATCGCAACCTGCGCTACCGAGATGAATGTGGTCTGCCAACGCGCCATGCGGGAAGCTTATCGGGCCAGTTCGGACCCCGTCCGCCAACTCGAGCTGATGCTCTATGCGGGCATCGATTGCAATCATCAGTATGCCTTTCTGACAAAGCTACACTACCGGACTCCCGACCTGCCCGACGCCCCGGTCGCGGCCGGCGTGGAATACGAAAACATAAAGGACACCTGGTACGCCCTGATCACCTTACTCCAGAGCAGGGGACTTATCGACCGACAGCTCACGCCGGCCTGGCTTTTCTTCCTCTTCGGTGGTATGATCGATACGACCATCACGGCCTACCGTTCCGGTGACGTTGCTCCGAACGAAGTTAAGCGGTTTGCCTGGCGTTCGTTCGCCCGTAGTATAGGACTGACCCCGTCTGGCGTCCATTCATAACCACCAACTTTTCACTATGCGCCATGCTGATGCCTTTTCCGTGACCGACGACACCCTCATCCGGACCCTGTCCGGTTTTACCCATGCGTACGCTACGGTTAACAAGGTGAAGTTACACTACGTACAGGGCGGAACCGGTGCCCCCCTGGTGCTCCTACCCGGCTGGCCCGAAACCTGGTGGGCTTACCATCACATTATGCCCCGGCTCGCCGAACGGTTTACGGTGATTGCCGTAGACCTCCGTGGTATGGGCTCCTCGGATAAGCCGACTGATGGCTACGAGAAAAAGAATATGGCGTTGGATGTGGCCAACCTCATCGAGCAATTGGGGTACGAACGGGCAGCCGTAGCCGGGCACGACATCGGTGCCCTAGTTGCCTATAGCCTGGCGGCCAACCACCCGGACCGCGTCAGTAAACTGGTGCTACTGGACACCCCCCATCCCGACCAAAGTATGTATAAACTGCCCATGCTTCCCATGGCCCCACTAGACACCCCAGGCTACACTTACCCCTGGTGGGTCGCCTTTAACCAGGTGCCGGGACTTCCGGAGCAGGTCTTAGTCGGTCAAATGGGACGGGTACTGGATTGGGTATTCGACGCGCTACTGCTCGATCCCGCAGCGATCAGCGAACACGATCGTGCCGTCTACCGGGCGGCCTACGATTCCGAAGCGGGAATCCGCGGCGGCTGCGGCTGGTACCGGGCTTTCCCACAGGATATTGCCGACGCCGCCACCTACGCACGTATTGATGTTCCGACGCTTGGCCTTGCCGGTGCAGGTAGCCACGATATGATGGCGCAGGCGCTGAAGCAGCAAGCCACAGACTTCCGAATGGAGAAAGTGAATGACAGTGGGCACTTCCTGCTGGCTGAACAGCCCGAGCAAGCGTTGGAAGCGATGCTGGATTTCTTGAATTAAGGGCTACTAAAAAAGGTCCCGCCTGCAACAGGCGGGACCTCTTCACTTTTACTTTACTCGTCAGACGAACCCCGGGCGCTGCGCGGCCGGGGGATTCGGCTGACGAGACCCGGGTGGATGCGCGTCCGGGGTATGCGGCTGACGGGCTTTAGGCCTAAGCCGGTACCATTTTAGCCACCTCCATGCGGTCGTAATTCCGGTGCTGGGCGATGGCGTCTACGAAGGCCTGGGGCTTACCGTCCACGAAGACGGCCTTGTCGTCGTCCATATACTCGCCGACGTGGGTGGCTTTCAGGAGTTGGATGCCTTCCCCGTCCACGGCGATGGCCTTGCAGTGCATGAAGGCCTCATCGACGAATTTCTTGTACTTGGCTTTCTTCAGCAGCGCGTCGACGGACTTCTTCCCGCCGGGGATGTACACCGCGTCGAAGAGGACGCTCTCCGTCATCATGATGCCGGAGAACACTTCGTGGTCGTGCCCCTTGCTGCAGGTGATCGTGCCGCCGTGGGGGGCGACGATCTTGACTACGGCGTTTTCGGCCTTGAGCTTGTCGGTCATGGCGGTGAAGTCTTCGGCGTCGAAACCGTCGGCGGCCAGTACGGCGATCTGCCGGGTGGCGATGCCTTTGCTGCCCATGCGGAAGGTGAGACTCAGCGCGTCGGATTTGTCGAGGTAGATCTTCTTCTTCGGCGGCTGCATCTTCTCCACGTCCGCGTCGGCGCTGATGGCCTGGTTAACGGGGCCATCGACGCTGTCGGGAACTTCCAGGCCGAGGCCTTCGGCTACCTGCTGCGCAAGCGCTTCATCGATCTGGCTGATCTGGTACAGCATGCGCTTCTGGACGTGGGGGTAGGTACACTTGCCGAGTTCGAAAGTGTAGGCATCGGCGGTGTGGGCCTTTTCCCAGTCGGTGAGGCTGCGGTAGAACAGGGCGGGCTGGCTGTAGTAGTCGACGAAGCTTTCGCTACGGGCCCGGATCTTGTTCCCGTCTATGCGCTCGGTGTAGGATTCGAAGGCACCCTCCTTCTGCGAAGTGAGGAAGGGGCAACCACCGCCGAGGGTATTCGGGAAGTAGGCGGTTTTGCCCTTGGGTACGGACATCTGCATGTGGCCATCGCGCTGGTCGTTGTGGTTGGGGGCCAGGGTCCGGTTGATGGGGATCTGCTCGAAGTTGACGCTGCCGAGGCGGCTGAGCTGGGTATCGCGGTAGCTGAACAGGCGGCCCTGCAGCAGCGGGTCGTTGCTGAAGTCCAGACCGGGCACGAGGTGAGTCGGCAGGAAGGCCACCTGCTCGGTCTCGGCGAAGAAGTTGTCGGGGTTCCGGTTGAGGGTCATCTTGCCCACGACCTGCAGGGGCACCATTTCCTCGGGGATCAGCTTGGTGGCATCCAGGAGGTCGAAGTCGAACTTATGCTCGTCTTCCTCGGGGATGATCTGCAGGCCCAACTCCCATTCGGGGAACTGGCCGGCGTCGATGGCGTCCCAAAGGTCGCGGCGGTGGAAATCGGGATCGGCCCCGTTGATCTTGACGGCCTCGTCCCAGGTCACGGAGTGGGTACCCTGTACGGGGTTCCAGTGGAAGCGAACGAAGTGGGCGACGCCCTCGTCGTTGATCATCCGGAAAGTATGGATGCCGAAGCCCTGCATCATGCGCAGGCTGCGGGGAATACCGCGGTCGCTCATGACCCAGATGTGGTTGTGCAGGGCTTCGGGCGTCAGGCTTACCCAGTCGTAGAAGGTATCGTGGGCGGATTGCGCCTGGGGGATCTCGCGGTCCGGTTCGGGCTTGACGGAATGGATTAGGTCGGGAAACTTCATCGCGTCCTGGATGAAGAAGACGGGGATGTCGTTGCCCACGAGGTCCCAGACGCCTTCCTCGGTGTAGAATTTCACGGCGAAGCCGCGCACGTCGCGGGCCAGGTCGGGGCTACCCTTAGAGCCGGCTACCGTAGAGAAGCGGGTGAAGACGGGGGTTTTACGTCCCACGTCATTGAAGATCCCGGCTTTGGTGAACTGGGGGATGGCTTCGTACAGTTCGAACACCCCGTGGGCGGCACTGCCGCGGGCGTGGACGATGCGCTCCGGGATGCGCTCGTGGTCGAAGTGGTTGATCTTTTCCCGTAGCCAGAAATCTTCCAACAGGGTTCCGCCGCGGATACCGGCCTTGAGGGAATTGCCCGCGTCGTTGACCTTGAGCCCCATGTTCGTGGTCATGGGTTGATCGGTAGCGTCGGAGCGGAACTGGTCCAGTTGATCCTGCTTGGCGGATTGACCGGAGGGTACGCCGTTGTCTTTAGCACTCATAATTCGATAGATTTATTAAATCGGCCTTTGAAAATTGCAATCAAGAGGCGAGGTATAGGTAGGGTAAATTCAATGTCCCGACTGCGCATACACGGGGCTACATTGAACGGGAGGTAGCGGTGAGGATTACCCGTTGCTGGGTAATTACTACCAACAACCCAAGCCATTCGGGGGTGTTCGACCGTTTGCAGGGCCGGGGACGGTAAGGGGCAAGCATTTGACCGGTCAGCCAACACCGCTCCTGCGTCCGCGCAAAAAAAAATTTCACCTTCCCGGCCGTTCGCCGACTACCCCCTGCCTAACGCTCCCGCTTTGAACTATGGCCGATCCATAACCCTTATCATTGAACCAATACAACTAATAGCGGAGGCCGCTGCGATGGGGCCCCGGCAAAACACATTATCTATGGAAGACACCAATAATAAAGGCATTGAGCAGGAAGGCCGGTCCCACGGCCAATCCCAAAATCAGTCCAACCAGCCCGACAACGGCAAGGTCTGGGAAGTCAACGAATCAAGCCGCAGCTGCCCCTTCCTCAGCGGCGCCCACTCCACGGCCAGCGCCGGTACCAGCAACCGTGACTGGTGGCCCAACGCCCTGAACTTAAGCATCCTGCGCCAGCACAACGAGAAGTCCGACCCCATGGGCAAGGACTTCGACTACGCCAAGGAATTTGAAAGCCTCGACCTCGAGGCCCTGAAGCAGGACCTGCGCGACCTGATGACCGACAGCCAGGACTGGTGGCCCGCCGACTTCGGTCACTACGGCCCCTTCTTTATCCGCATGGCCTGGCACAGCGCGGGTACCTACCGCATCCAGGACGGACGCGGCGGTGCCGGATCGGGCGATCAGCGGTTCGCTCCCCTGAACAGCTGGCCGGATAACGCCAACCTGGACAAGGCTCGTCTCCTGCTGTGGCCCATCAAGAAAAAGTACGGCCGTAAGATCAGCTGGGCCGACCTGCTGGTCCTGACCGGCAACATCGCCCTGGAGACCATGGGCGTGGAGCCCTTCGGCTTCGCCGGCGGCCGCGAGGACGTCTGGGAGCCCGCCAGTGACATCTACTGGGGTAAGGAGAGCGAGTGGCTCGGCGACGAGCGCTACACCGGCGACCGCCAGCTGGAAAGCCCCCTGGCCGCCGTACAGATGGGACTGATCTACGTGAACCCCGAAGGCCCCAACAGCGAGCCCGACCCGATGAAGGCCGCCCGCGACATCCGCGAGACCTTCGGCCGCATGGCCATGAACGACGAGGAGACCGTGGCGCTGATCGCCGGCGGACATACCTTCGGTAAGGCCCACGGAGCCGCCGATCCCGAAAAGTACGTCGGTGCCGAACCCGCCGGAGCGGGCATTGCCGACATGAGCACGGGCTGGAACAGCAGCTACGAGAGCGGCCACGGTGCACACACCATTACCAGTGGCCTGGAGGTCACCTGGACCCGTACGCCGACCCAGTGGAGCAATGACTACTTCACCTTCCTCTTCCAGTACGACTGGGAGCTCTACAAGAGCCCGGCCGGTGCCTGGCAGTGGAAGCCGAAGAACGGCGAAGGCGAAGGACTCATCCCCGATGCACACGACCCGAACAAGAAGCATCACCCTTCCATGTTCACCACCGACATCGCCCTGCGCGTGGATCCGGCCTACGAGAAAATCTCCAAGCGCTTCCGCGACGACAACGAGGCCTTCAAGGATGCCTTCGCCCGCGCCTGGTTCAAGCTGATCCACCGCGATATGGGACCGAAGAGCCGTTTCCTCGGACCCGACGTGCCGCAGGAAGACCTGCTGTGGCAGGATCCGCTTCCCCAGCGCGATTACGACCTGATCGACGACAACGACGTAGCCAATCTGAAGCAGGCCATCGCCGATACCGACCTGTCCGTCCGTGAACTGGCCTACACCGCCTGGTCCAGCGCCGCTACCTTCCGCAACTCCGACAAGCGCGGCGGTGCCAACGGTGCCCGTATTCGTTTCGCCCCTCAGCGCCACTGGGAAGTGAACAAGCCGGAGCAGTTGAATAAGGTGCTCGGCAAGCTGGAGGAAGTGCAGAAAGGCTTCAACGACTCCCAGTCGGGCAACAAGCACGTATCGATCGCCGACCTAATCGTACTCGGCGGCAACGTCGCCATCGAAAAGGCTGCCAAGGCCGGCGGACACGACGTCACCGTACCCTTCATCCCCGGCCGCGTCGATGCGCTGGAGGAGCAGACCGACAAGGAAAGCTTCGAGGCCCTGGAGCCCTACGCCGACGGTTTCCGCAACTACGTGAACCGCAACAACCCGATCAACGCTTCCGGCGAGGAGTTGCTCGTAGACCGCGCCCAGCTCCTTACCCTCACCGCTCCCGAAATGACGGTGCTGGTAGGTGGTATGCGCGCGATCGGACTGAACTACGACGATTCCAAGTACGGCATCTTCACCGACCGGTCGGAGGCCCTTACCCAGGACTTCTTCAACAACGTGCTCGACCTGGGCTACAAGTGGAAGGCCACGGACGATAACGACACCCACTTCGAAGGCAAGGATCGCCGTGGTGGCGACAAGACCCTCACGGGAACCCGCGTCGACCTGATCTTCGGCTCTAACTCCGAACTGCGCGCCCTCGCCGAGGTGTACGCCGCCGACGATGCCGAGGAGAAGTTCGTCAGCGACTTCGTCAAGGCCTGGACCAAAGTGATGGACGCCGACCGCTTCGACGTGAAGTAGCGACGACTTCAGTCGTCAGGCTGTAAATGATTTAAGGCGATCCGGTGACGGGTCGCCTTTTTTTGTCGTGGAGGTGGGCTGAGTGGTCGCTGCGCGACGGAGGGTAACCGCTGAGAAAAGAAGGGACGCTGATTTTCGCGAAACGGGTTAAACACAGAGGCTTCGCTTCACGGAGGGAAGCACGGAGGGAGAGGACAATGAGTGGTCGCTGCGCGACGGAGGTTTGCCGCAGAGAAAAG
Organism: Neolewinella xylanilytica; assembly: GCF_002934605.1. Classification (GTDB taxonomy): domain Bacteria; phylum Bacteroidota; class Bacteroidia; order Chitinophagales; family Saprospiraceae; genus Neolewinella; species Neolewinella xylanilytica. Next base: position 411,382 of record NZ_PTJC01000005.1, on the reverse strand, counting down.
AGGGGACGCTAAGTTTCGCGAAGCGTGGTGCGAAAGCCACGCAGTGGCATCGACAATTCGGGTAGGCATGAGCTGCGGGAAACCACGGAGTAGCGGCGCAGCCAATCTGTGTTCAATCCGTGCCCAAAATTCGTGGACCGCGAAGCAGCGACGAAGTCAATCCGTGTTGAGAAAACAAGCCGCAGGCGAGTCCGATAGCTGCCGGGACGGTAGCTTTTTTTACTTCATACTTCAACTACCTTGCTTCCCCCACAAGCCGTAGGCGACCAAAAAACCCACCCGACATCAATCCAGGTAGTTGCCCGCTGAGTTACCGATCCGCAGGATCCCACCCCCCCAGCAGCGCCTCCGGATCCCGGTACCGCTCCGCTTCCTCCGCAGTAAGCTGGTGCGACCACTCTACTCGCTCCTTGGTAGCCGCGCCGGGGCCGCTGTTGCCATACTCAGCATAGTAAGCCGTACTTTCCTTCTCTTCACTCCCCCAGTTGTGCCAACCCTCGGGATGCACCACCTCGCCCAGCTCGCAGTCCAGGAAGACCGTCTGCGCGTAATCCCGCCAAGGCCGGCCCAGGTAGACGCTGCCGGCCGGCGCGCTCCCCTCGATGGTGCAATTACGGAACACGAAGCCCACCGAATCCTGTTCCTCGGTAGACGCGGCGGTAATGTAACCGGGAGATTTGCAGAAGATGGTACAGCTATCGAAGACCGCCGTCGACCAGCCGAAGATGAAGTCCACCGTACCCTCGATGTAGCAGTTGTTGTAGTACTGTCGACTCTCGCGGCCGTGGGGGTAGAGCGTATCCTGGTTGCCGAGGAAGCGGCAGTTGGTGAAGGTGACCTGGTCGCCGTCAATGCGTACCGCTACCGCCTGGCCTACCGGTCCGGCGGCATTCTCGAAGGTGATGTTTTCGGCCGAAAACCCGTCACCAAAGACGTAGAAAGAAGTGGACCCCGAGGTGCCAATCTCCTCCCCGAAGCGGTTTTCCCGCTGGGCGTAGTCGTCGTAGGTGAGGATGGTCCCGTCCGGACTCTCCCCGATGAAGCTAACGTTCGTGGCGGTCGGGGGCAGCACGAGCTTCTCTTTATAGGTGCCGTTCCGAATATAAATGTAGGTTCGGTTTTTACGCAGGGCGGGCACGGCGTCGATCGCGTCCTGTACGTGGGTGAAGTCACCGCTTCCGCCGGCGTCCACCACGAAATCGTAGGCGCGTCCATCCTGGGCGGAGAGACTGGAAAGGGCCAATAAAAGGAAAAGAGCGGTTGTCAGGATACGCATGTTGGCTGATTGATCGGCTTATTCGGCGAGTATACGTTGCGCCGGGCCACCGCTCCCCTCCCCTTTTCAGCATGTCTATTCAATTTTTCACCGCTTGCTATATGGGCGTCGAAGCGCAGGTGAATAGATACCAGGAAACGGTTTACCCTAGCCTCACCGAGGGCCTCCGCTCCCTGGCCTAGGCGTTTCCTTGCTCGTCGGTAAAACCACTCGGTTGAACGAAATTGCTGGCAGGCGCCGGGGTATTGCGGCAAATTGTAAGGAAATCAATGCCCCTTCATGGTCACTTCCACCCTTGCCGCATACCGCGAAGACCTCATCGTCCGCACCAAGACCGGTATCGAGTTTATGCTCGCCGCTACCTTGGTGTGGTTCGGAATAGCGCTGATTTGGCTGACTCCGTACGCCGCCTACGATAAAAGCGTGCTGACCTTTATGGTAGGCGCGGTCATGTTGCCCCTGGCGCTGCTCCTGAGTAAGGTCATGGGAACCACCTGGAAGCTACCCGACAACCCCCTCCAACCCCTGGGATTGTGGCTGAATTTCGCTCAACTATTCTATTTCCCGATCCTCGTTTTCCTGTTGCTGCGCTCACCGGAATACTTCATCATGGGGTACGCCATCATTACCGGCGCCCATCTGTTTCCCTACGCCTGGCTGTACGATGAACTGGGATACGCGGTGGCCGCAGGCGTTATTTCTCTCGGTGCACTGGGAATAGCCTTGTTCCAGCCACCGACGTCCGTATACCTCATTCCCCTGTTTACGGCGGGCTGTTTTCTGTTACTATCCGGGTGGATGCTGACGCGTCGGACCTGGGCTAGGGGTGTAGGGGCCCACTAGCGCGCTGCGTATGGGATGGGCCGCCCCTTCTCGATACCTTACCCCACTTCGAAATACCTTCGCCATGCTTCGCCTGTTGCTTACCCTGTCATTCGTTTGGTCCGTATTTACGCTCCACGCCCAGCCGGCGCTCAGCCCGGAGGAGTGGCGGGAAGACATTCGCTTTCTACAACGGACCGTGCACGATGACTATCCCTTCCTTTTCAAAAAGGTAACCGCCGAAGCCTTCGACGCGGCCGTGGAGGAGCTTTACGCCGCCGTACCCGACCTGGAGGACCACGAGGTATCGGTCGGGATCGCCCGCCTGATCGCGCTGTTCGGCTACGGGCATACCCGCCTGGGGCTGGATGCATGGAATTCCGGTAATACACTGGGCTTTCAGCAGATGCCCTACAACCTGTACGCTTTCTCCGACGGGATATACGTACAGGGCGCCCACCGCGACTACGCCCGGGCGGTCGGCGCACGCGTGACCCACGTAGCGGGCACGCCCGTGGAGGCAGCCATCGCGGCGATCCGCCCCGTCGTCCCGGTGGAGAACGAGCAATTCCTGCAGGCGTACGGCCTAGGCTACCTCGGCAATCCCGCCGTACTCCACGCCCAGGGCGTAACCGAAGAACGGCAGGAAACGGTGACCCTGACCCTGGTGAAGGACGGCCGGTCATTCGACGTCACCTTTGCCCCGGCATCCTACGACGGCTACCCCCTCGAGTATGGGATGCTGCCCGACGACGGCAACTGGATGAACGCCCGGGACCAATCCACGACCCCACTCTGGCTCAGGCACCTCGACAAAGTGTATTTCTATGAGTACCTACCCAACAGCAAGACCGTCTACGTACGCCAGAGCCAGGTAGAGCACGACCCCACCCAAATGCTACCGGACTTTTACGAGGAGGTGTTTGCGTTCGTCGAAGACAACGACGTGGAACGCCTGGTACTGGACGTCCGCCTCAATGGGGGCGGCAACAACTACAATAATCTGCCCGTCGTCACCGGCATCATCCGCACGGATAAGATCAACCGGGTGGGCAAGTTATTCGTCATCATCGGCCGGCGCACCTTCTCCGCGGCCCAGAACCTGGTCAACGAACTGGACAACTACACCAACGCCATCTTCGTCGGGGAGCCCACCTCGGAGAACGTCAACTTCTACGGAGATAACCGCGCCGTCGAACTCCCGAAGAGCCAGCTTCAACCCCGGCTCTCCTTCGCCTGGTGGCAGGATAAGCCGCAGTGGGAAAACGCCGACTGGCTGGCACCCCACCTCCCCGCCGATCTCTCCTTCGCCGACTACCGCGATAACGTGGATCCCGCGATGAAGGCGATCCTCCGCTACAACGGTGAACTGACCTACCTGAATCCCATGGCTCGGCTGACGGAGCTTTTCAATCTCGGTAAAATGGACGAGGTGGCAACCGAGGCCCGCCAGTTCGTGGAAGACCCCAATTACCGCTACTACCCCTTCGAACGCACCTTTGCCCGAACGGGTAGCAATCTGCTCTCCCAGGGGCAGATCGAGGCGGCAATGTTCGTACTGGAGATGAACGCGGAGCTGTTTCCGGATTCGGCCGGTGCGTGGGATAGTCTGGCCGAAGCCCACCGCAAGGCCGGCAACGAAGACAAGGCGGTCGAACTGTACCGCAGGGTGATCGCGCTGGACCCCGACGGCGCCACGGGAAAGCACGCCAGGGAGATGCTCGCGGAAATGGACGCGGAGGAGTAAGCCCGCTACTTCAGGGCCAGGCGTCGGTTCAGGCGTTCCGCGTTCCCGGCATCGTGGGAAGAGAGGAAAATGACGGGCTGCTCGTCCGCCAGTCGGAGCAGCCGGCGACAGCTCTCGCGGTTGTCGGCTTCGTTCTGGATGGTGGCCGAAAAAGAATTCTTGAACAGCCGCTCCTGGTCGTAGACAAGATCACCCGCGAAGCAGATCAGGCCATCGTCCGTCTTTAGAAGCACCGAGCAGTGGCCGCGGGTGTGGCCGGGAGTTTCGACCAGGATCAGGTCCTCGGCCTCCGTGAGGTAGCGGGCGCGGGGGAAGGGCCCGAAACTTCCGTCGAGGGCTACCGGGTCGAACTGCGTGGCTTCCGGCCACAACCGGGGAAAGGCACTGTCCTTCGTTTCCCATTCGTGGTCGCTTACGATGACGGGAGTACCGGGGAAGTGCCCGAGGCCGCCGGTATGGTCGGAATGGAGGTGAGTCAGGACGATCCGGTCCACGGAGTTGGCGGATAGCCCCACGGCCTCCAGTAAGTGGTCCACCTCTTCTTCCCGCTCGATGCGGAAGCGCATTTCTTTGGTAAAGTAGTGGCGGGAGAGGAAGTCCTGCCCCCGGTAATGGTCCGGCTCCGTCATCGTCACGGTATTCCCAGTGTCGATGAGGAAGGTCCCTTCCGGGTGTTCGATGACCCAGGTCCAGACCGGCATAAAGTCCGCCCACTGCTTATCAACGAAAGAAAGCAGGGTACGCAAGTTACCCGGCCGCGTGCAGTTCATGACCTTATCCTTGAGGGCCAGCGTACCCGTGGATAGCCCGTGGACGCGCAGGGTATTCCCGTAGGAGCGGAGTTCGGTGCTGAAAACGTGGGGCATGCGGCGGTTCTTCGGAGAAAGATAAGCCGCCGGACCACCTACCGCTCCGGGTCGAAGAGTTCGGCCGTGTAGGTCAGCAACTCGGGTCCGCCGGGTTCGCCGTGACCGGGTACCACGACGCGCAGGCGGGGAAAGCTATCCCGGACGGTTCCGATGGTGGCCGACCAGCGGGCGGTGTCGGCATCGGCCAGGTTGCCCTTGGTAGCCCCTGTTTCCTTGACCAGGCAGCCGCCGAAGAGGACCCGATCGGCGGGTACGTATGCGACGACGTTGTCCGGGGTGTGGCCGGGGCCGGGGTGCAGGGTGAGCGTTTCAATGTCTCCGACGGAGAGGGAAATTCGTTTGTCGAAGGCGTTTTCCGGTACCGGATTGCCTTCCTCCTGCGCTCGGCGCACTGTTGCGGCTAGTCCATAGGAAGGGATGCCGCGCCCGTGAAAAGCGGCCAGGCCACCTACGCAGTCGTCGTGGAAGTGGGTGGCTACGACGGCCTTGATGGTGGCCCCGAGCTCTTCCCCGATGAAATCGACCAGTTCACCGGCCGTAGCGTCGGTACTCGGGGAATCGAAGACGAGCGCTTCACCGTCGTTAACCACGATGAGGCCGTTGCAGGGGACGCGGCCATATCCGGGTACGTCCAGGTAGGTGAGGTGGCGGTAGGTGTGGTCGGTAAGCCGGTTGACGGTGAGCGTTTCGGAGGTGTAATCGGTGCCAGCTTGCGGGCTGCTCCGGCAGGCGAAGCAGAGGAGAACGGGGAGGAGCCATTTCATGCGGAAAAAGTAAGCGGACGGACAGGGTGGGACAGGGCAGCTCCTGCGGCAGGTTTTCCGGTTTGTCGGCACCCGATCCGGCACCGTGAACCATACCGACTGGCCTCCATCCTAACCGCTGCTGCTTGCCCGAAGATAGTCAGCACGCGGTATTGCTTTATTGATCAGTGGCTGCTTTTTCTCCAGTTGCCTTTGCCGCATCCGGTGGAGCATACCATCAGGATTACTTCAGATGCCGGTCCAGAAACGCCAGCACCTTCGTCCGCACCTCCGGCACGTCGAATTCCGGGCCGTAGTGCGGCGCGCCCGCCACGATGATCAGCTCGTTTTCCACCCCCGCCACGGTGAGCCAGGAGCTCAGCAGGCGAGACTGCTTGGGATCCACCTGGTCGTCGCGTTCGCCGTGGACGATGAGGAAGGGAGGGTCGCCGGCGTCTACGTAGGTAACGGGGCTGGCGGCGCGGGCCAGATCGGGGCGATCCAGCGGGGCGGCACCGATCAGCACGCTCTCCGGCGACCGGCTATCGGCCGCACCGGGAAAAAGCACGAGTTCGGCGGGACCGTAGAAATCGACTACGGCCCGGATCCGAAAAGCGGTATCGGTGGCGGTCAGGAAATCCGGGTTTCCGCTGTTCCGGCTGAGCCCGACTAGCGAAGCCAGGTGACCACCCGCGGAAAAGCCCATGAGGGCGAAGCGGTCGGGGTCGAGTCCGTAAGCCGTCGCGTGGGCGTGTAAATGCGCGATGGCCGCGTTACAGTCCTGCAATTGGGCGGGAAATTTGGCCTGGGTGCTGTTGCGGTAATCGATGGAGGCGAGGGCATACCCCCGGTTGATGATTTCGGCGATCGTGCCGCCCATGTAGCTCATGTCGGCGTACTTATCGTTGACGAGCCAGGCCCCGCCGTGGATCCAGATTACCAGGGGCAATGGTCCGGTGGCGTCAGCCGGAAGGTAAATATCCAGCAGGTGCTTGCTTAGGGTATCGTTCTGGTAGGGAATATTGGCGTGCAGAACGGTACCGGCGGGAAAGCGATCGAGCACGGGATTACTCTGGGAGCAGACCAGCACCGGGAGGAGGACCGTAAAGACGAACAGAAGTTGTTTGGGCATCGGGATGGCTAGGGCTTGGCTTGCATTAAGGTAGGCTTTTGCAGCATGGGATTTTGCATTCGGGCACCTCCCGCCGGTTTGACCGGTACGGTAGGTGTCGGCCGTATCTACGTTTTACGCCTAGTGTCAGTAGCCACGCTGGCTACTCCGCTACCGCCGCCCGGAACTGTTCCTCGTATCTCGCGACTACTTCCTCCGCGAAATCTTTGTCCAGCGCCGCCCGTGTGTATTCGGCGGCCACGGCAAGTTGCTCCCTGTCGCCGTCCGCCACGGCGGCACCGAGCTTATTGAAGGATAGGAACATGAGGGCTATATCTACATCCGTGGATCCGTATAGGGTGGAATAGATTTCCTTATGCTCCAGGAGGCGGTCCGCGACCCGGTCGGGAATATCTTCGGAAGCGAAGTAAAATAGCGTGGAAAAGTATCCTTCGGAAAAGACGTTTCGCTCCGTGTCCCAGTACTCACGGAATGCTGTGGAATCGACCTTCGTATTCGTGCGGTTGACGTAATCGATGTAAAAGCCGGGATATTCCGTGCCATCGATATGGTTGGAATAGCCGGCGATTACCGTATCCCCCTGGCTGCGCCGAAGCGCCTGCTCGGTGAATACCAAGACGCTCTGGGATAAGGCTTCGAAATCGTCGCCCGGAAAGCCGTATTTGCGGGCCACCAGGTATCCCTCCGGATTCAGGATCAGGCCGGTGGGATAACTGGAAACGTGATGCTTCTTGGACAGGTGAAAGGTGGTGTCGTTTTCCGCGTCGTAGCGCAGGAGCACGAAATCCTTACCCAGCACGTCGCGGACCGAGTCGTTCTGAAAGATCAGCTTATCCAGCTCTTTGCAGGGCGCGCACCAGCTGGTGTAGAAGTCGACAAATACCAACTTGTCGGATTCGGCGGCTTTGGCCAGGGCGGCGGGGTAATCCTGTTCTACTATGTCCAGGCCTTGCCCATTGGCCAGCAGCGGGGGCAGGGCAAGGAGTAGACTGAAGATCCAGTGAGGTTTCATTCGTTGTGTTTGAGATCGGGTACTCAGACCAGAGCGAATGGTTACACGATTGCAGGAAAAATTGGGGAGACCCCGAAGAAGGGCCGCTTACATAACCAGCACGGCCAGATCGTCCACCACCAGATCCGCCCCGGCGGCCATCAGTTGAGCGCGGGACTGAGCGCCGGTGGTGACCCCCACCGTCAGCCCGCAACCCGCCCGCCGGCCCTCCTCGATATCGACGGCGGAGTCACCTGCCTTGGCCACGAAGGTCGGCACCCGGATGCCGGACAGCTCCATCAGCAGTTGGATCATATCCGGAGCCGGCCGGCCGGCGGCCACGTCGTCGGCCGTTGCCAGCAGGTCGTACTGCTCCCCCTTTTTCCACTGCATCTTGCGCAGGAGGCGCTCGGCGGTTGCGCGGTCATAGCCGGTGTTGAGCGCTACGGTTACCCCGTTACGCCGAAGCCGGCCGATGAGATCGGCCGCTCCGGGGAAGGACCGTACCGTAAGGTCGCCGTAAGCCTCCGTCAGTTCCTCGCGGAAATTGGCGTAGAGTTCCCGGGCTCGGCCGTCGTTGCCATCGATGCGCTGCAGAATATCCCGGATGGCCTGCAGCTTTTCCTTGCCGGCGCCCTCCCGGAGGACGAGGGGTAAGTCCAGGTCGTAGCCCGCGCGCTGCAGGGTGGAGAGTAGCGTTTTATACACGACGTTGTCTTCGTTGACGGTGGTGCCGGCCATGTCGAAAACGAAGAGGCGCAGATCGGAGGGAAGGCGAAAGGTATCCAAGGAGATGGAGTTGCTGGGGGGGTGATGATTAATTCCGGCTGGCGGCGGGGGTCGCTACGGTTTCCGGGTGGAGCGGCGTACCGTCGTACAGGTGGGCGATGTGGGCCGCCGAGAATCCCGGACCGGCCGTCATCCCCTTGCCGCCGATTCCGGTGACGACGTGGATGCGGTCGCCGATACTTTCCAGGTGGATGTCACGGTTGCGGCACTGGCTGTAGTAGCCGTTCCAGCTGGCGTCGATCGTCCAACGGGGCAGGTCGAAGATCTTTTTGGCCTCGTCCACCATGTAGTCGTTGAGCCGGGGGCGGTTTTCGAAGGAGAGCGCGTCTACCTCCCTGGCGGACGCGTACTCGTGGGTATCCCCGAGGATAATCGAACCGTCCGGGCTCTGCTTGAAGAGGATATGGACGCCCCACTGTTTCCAGAAGGCGCCCGGGTCTTCCGTTTCCTTCACGCGGGCGTAGCTCGGGCAGTCGCGGAAAGCCTCGTACCGCCGGATGCTCAAACCCGTCAGGATATTGCCGGGAAGCTGGGGACCCGATCCCGCCGCGATCCGCAGCATTTGCAGTTTGCACAGTTCCAGGTCGCTGGCCCGTAGCCGTTCGGGAAAAAGGGAGCGAAAATCACCACCGCTGCAGACGATGGCCCGTTCGGCGCGGTATTGATTGCCGTGGTTGTCGCGGGCCTGCACCCGCGCTCCGGCGCCCTTCAGCTTAACGATGCGGTGGCCGGGGCGGTAGTCCAGTCCGCGTTCCGCGACTAAATAAGCCAGTACCCGACCGATCATTTCGCGGGCCTCGACGGTCACTTCCTCTGGGAAAAACAGGCCGCCCACGCAGTAGTCCGACCGCAGGCCCGGGTAGCGGTGCCGGCATTCGCTGGCGGTAAGCAGCTGACTGGGGTAATCGTTTGCCCGGTTGATATCGGCCATTTCCTCCAGCAGCCCCAATTCGTCGTCGTCCGACGCCAGGTAGACGCTGCCGAGCTGACGCAGGGTGATGTCGGTCCGAGAGTGCAAATCTTTATAAATAGCCAGGCTGCGCCGACCGTGTGCCTGCCACTTCGGCTGCATGCCCGACGGCACGATCTGGCCGAAGTTGCGCACCGTGGCTCCGCGCGGGGTGGTCGAGGCTTCGCAGAGCGTTACCGACAGTCCCCGATCGAGCGCCGCGGCCGCGTGGAAGGTGCCGAGGACGCCGCCCCCGACGATGAGTAGATCGGATTGGATCATGGCTTATTTTTTGGTGGTGGACAGGACAGCGGAGACGGGCTTACCCACTTCGGGTCCGTCCGCCCCCGGATAGTCGTAGCCGAGCAGGGCGGCCAGCGTGGTAGCGATCTGATCCTGGTAAAGTTGGTGGTCGCCGGTCATTTCACCGCGGTTGGGGGTGTCGGGGCCGATTACCGCCAGCCAGATGGCATCGGAGCCGGGGTAGTCATGGCCGTGGTCCTTCCACTTTGCCATGGGGCTGTCGCCGCGACCGTGGTCAGTGGTGATAAGGAGGGTGGTCTTGCCGGCGTACTGGGGATCGGACTCCAGGAATTCCCACAGGTCGCGCCACATGGCATCGGTGGCGTGGGCGGCGTCGAGGTAGCGGTTGTAGCTGCCGTCGTGGGCGAAGTCGTCGGTTTCCCCGTAGCTGATGAAGGCGACGCGGGGGTGATCCTTACGCAGCTTCTCGAGGGCGAAGTTGTGGGTGAGCATATCGGGCCGGACGCCGCCCCAGAGCCTCGGGGCCTGCTCCTGTAGCTTGTTGATGAATGCCTCCCGCTCCGTGAGGTCTTCCTCCGCCACGTTGTAGCCGCTGTTGACGGGGATGCCGCTGCGCTCCTCGTTGACGATCCAGTCGAAGACGTCCCAGCTGCCGAAAGCGACGACCTTGCCCCTCAGCTCCTCCTTGCCGTTAAGCCATTCCAGCACGGTGACGTTGGGGTTCGGGATCTTATCGTTACTGTTGATGGCGGGGTCGGCGCGGCCGGTCAGGATCTCGTTGTAGCCGGGGTAGGAGAACCACTGGTCGTTGTGGCAATCGACCCGGTTGGCTTCCCAGCGGTTGCCGAAGACCATCCCTTTCGGGGCCAGGGATTCCCAGAAGAAAGGCATGAGTAGGCGACGTCTTTCTTCGGCGGTCGGGGCCAGGTAGCTGGCTTCCATCCGCTCGCGGTCGCCCGTGAAGGCTTCGTTGGCGATCATGGAGTCGACCGCGCCGCCGAACAGTTCCTGCCAGCGTAGGCCGTCCATGGTGATGAGGATGACGTTTTCCGTGGCGGTCTGGGCGGACGTGCCGGCGGTAAAACACAGCAGGAGCGAAAGGGTGAGGAAGGTTTTCATAGCGTGGTCGGATGAAGGGTGGGAGAAAGCGGGGGGTGAGCGTGGGTGGACGGAAAGCGGCGGCTAACCGCGAACCAGCCGTACAAACTGAGGGCAAGCGTCGCCGCGCCGACGAGGTAGGCCAGCGCGGTCAGAAAACCCAGCCAGCCCATTTCGGGGGCGCCGAGGCGCAGGAGCAATACGACGATGGATCCGGCGTAGCCACCGGCATCGGCGAGGTAAATCAAAAAGCCGGCGGTCGCGGCCTGCCGGAAGGCGCCAATCAGCCGGTCGAAGTAAATGGCGTTCAGCGGCACGTAGGCGAGGTAGAGCCCTAAACCGATGGCTACCATCCAGGGTCCGCCGGCCAGTACGCCCAGCGAAAAGGCGACGGTTGCCAGTAAGATAAGGGCCGCGGCCCCGGTAAACAGCCCATGGTAGTAGCGCAGGGCCCGCCGGTTAGACTGGATGCGGTAGCCGATCAGCAGCGGCAGGAGCGTCAGCAAGGCCACGGGCAACTCCGCCAGGGTAAAGATTTCCGGGGTATCGCCGTAACCCAGGTCGGCCCAGAGCTCGGCGGCGAAGTTATCGCGGATGTCGCGCAGCGTAGTGATGAGGACGTAGAGGGCGAGCACGGCGATGAGCCCCGGCCCGAGCCGTCGAAGCAGCGATCGGCGCTCGGCCCGTGTCATCGGCTTGCGCAGGGTACGGGCGGCGATGTCTTCCCGGTCCGGCGGGGGCAGGCGCGACAAGCCGTAAATACACCCCAGCAAGGGCAGAAAAAAGAGGCCACCGGTGACCGCGGGCATCCAGTACGCCCCGGTTGCACCGAGCAACAGCGATCCCACCGTCTTCACCGCCCCGCTACTGACGATGAAGCTGACGGACAGCATGGCCCCCAGGATCTCCGTCGTGCGCCGGCCCTCCAGGTAGCTGAAGACCACCCCCCAGATGAGGCCGAGCGGTAGCCCGTTCAGGAAGAGCCACACGGGGGCGGACCAGTGGTCGCCGACCAGCCCGAAGGCTACCAGTGCCAACTCCGCGCAGAGAATGAGCGCGATAAAGAAGCGCTCCCGCCCCACCCGGCTCAGCTCCGAAATGACCCGGATGCCGATAAACTTCGATAGGGCATAGCCGAAGACCTGGGCGACCACCACCGTGGTCTTGAAATCGAGTACGCCGAACAGCGCGCCGGCGGCCGAGAACTCCGCCGCCGTAAAGGGCTTGCGGAAAGCATACGTGCAGAAGTAGGCGCCGAAGGCCAGCAGTCCCGCCCTAAGCATACCGTGGTGACTTAGGGGCGCAGGAGCTGATCGTGGAGGTAGACCACGAGCATGCGGGCCGGTTCGGTTCCGTGATTGTGGGGGACGTGGGGAATGCGGCCGTCGTAGAAGAGGCTGTCGCCGGGGCGGAGCTGGAGCACCGTGTCGCCGATCTCGTAGTCCAGCTGGCCGGCCAATACGTATTTGAACTCATAGGCGTCGGTGGTTACTTTGTCGCGGCGCGAGCCGGGTTCGATGGTGAGTAATACGGCCCGCAGCGCGAAGTCCCGGCCCTCGCCGGCCAGCAATTGCAGGTAGTCGAAACCCCGGCTGGCGAGTTCCCGCTCGATCGGCTCGGCAGCCTCCGCCCGCTGGTGGACGTAGGGCGGCGGGGGCGCGGGACCGAAGTCCTGGAAAAACTCCGCCACCGGGCATTCCATGGCGGCGAGGTAGCGGAAGAGCAGGGGCAGGGTGGGAATGCTCCGGCCGGTTTCCACCTTGGAGACCATCCCCTTCGTCACGCCCACGGCCGTGGCCACTTCTTGCTGGGACAGCTTGCGCCGCCGCCGTAAACTCCGCAGTCGCGGACCGAGATCGAGTAGGGAAGTCTGCATACGTTCCGGGGCAAACTTAGCCCGTTCGCCCCCCGGTCCCAAGCGTTCACCCCCCGTGTAAAGCGGAATTCACGGTAAAATAACGGTGGCTTAATACGGGCGAAAAAAGGTTTCTCCCTGGTAAACCCGCACCGCCCCGGGAACACATTTACTTAACGCAACTGGCTATTTTTCAGTCAATTACCCAGGTCCGGGCTTAACCCAAACTTAAACGGCTGGTGTTGGCGGTACGCGGTCGCTGCCGTGACCTTTGCGGCGAACACACGACTCACGCCATGAAACTGATCTACCTCACCCTCCTTACCTGCTGCCTTGCGGGCGTCACGCCCCTCGCGGCCCAACAAACCGTAACCGGCCGGATCACCGATCCGAACAACGAGCCCTTAATCGGCGCTTCCGTCCTGATTCCCGGAACAAATGCCGGTACGGTCACCAACTTCGACGGCGACTTCGAACTGACCGTTCCCTCCCTGAACGACACCCTGCTGGTTACCTACGTCGGCTACGAAACCCTCCGCGAGCCCATCAACGGCCGCACCGAGGTGATGTTCCTGCTCCGCGAAGGCGCCCTGGACCTGAACGCCGTGACCGTCACCGCCCTCGGCATCGAGCGGGAGGCCAAGGCCCTGGGCTACGCCGTCCAGGAGATCGACGGCGAGCAGCTCGACCGCGTCAAGGACCCCAACCTGATCAACAACCTGGCCGGCAAGCTCGCCGGGGTGCGGGTCACCGGCGGCGGCTCCGGCATCGGCTCCTCCAGCCGCATCGTCATCCGCGGGGAAAGCTCCCTGAGCGGCGACAACCAGCCGCTCTTCGTGGTCAACGGGGTGCCGATCAACAACGACAACGGAAACAACGGCGGCGGAAACGGCAACATGGCCGCCGACTACGGCAACTCCGCCGCCGACATCAACCCCGACGACATCGAAACCATCACTGTACTCAAGGGCGCCAACGCCACCGCCCTCTACGGCAGTCGGGCGGCCAACGGCGTGGTGCTGATCACCACCAAATCCGGGGCCGGCAAGCGGGGTATCGGCGCCAGCTTCTCCAGCAACACCACCTTCGAGCGGCCGCTGCGCATCCCCGAATACCAGAATAGCTACGGCCAGGGAGCCGGGGGGCAGTTCGCCTTCGGTGACGGATTCGGGGCCGGCACCAATGACAACATCGACGAAAGCTGGGGACCCGCCTTCGCCGGCAATCCGCTGATCGTGCAGCACAATAGCCCGACCAGCTCCGGACTGCGGGCGGGTGACTTCGCCGTCCGGCCCCGTACCGAAGACGGACAGTTCGCCGACGAAGCCACGGCCCTGCCCTGGACCGCTGCCCCCGGCAACATCGAGGACTTCTTCGAGACCGGCTACACCACCATCAATACCGTAGCCCTGTACGGCGGCGACGAGCAGCGCAACTTCCGCCTCAGCTACTCCAACACGGCCAACGAGGGCATCCTGCCGAATACCGACCTGAGCCGCAATAACCTGACCCTGGACGTCGGACAAAACTTCCTGGACCAAAAGCTGCGGGTACGCGCCAACGCCAACTACATCAACAGCAGTTCCGACAACCGCCCCAATAACAGCTACGGCACCGAGAACGTAATGTACCTCTGGGTATGGTTCGGCCGGCAGATCCAGATGAATAGCCTGCGCGACTACTGGCAGCCCGGCCAGGAGAATATCCAGCAGTTCAACTACAACTACAACTGGCACGACAACCCGTACTTCACCATGTACGAGAACACGAATGCCTTCGACGAGAACCGGCTGTTCGGCAACGTCAACGCCACCTACGACTTCACCGACGAGCTCCAGCTGATGGTCCGCTACGGCCTCGACACCTACGACGAGCTGCGCACCGGCCGGCGGGCCTGGTCCACCCAGCGCTTCCCCCGCGGCCAGTACCGGGAGGACAACATCTTCTTCCAGGAGCGGAACGCCGACTTCCTGCTGACCTACGCGCCGCAGATCGGCGAGACCTTCACCGCTACCATCAGTGCCGGTGGCAACCAGATGACCCAGGAGCGCCGCTTCCGCCGCACCTCGGCCAACGAACTGGCCGTGCCCGGGGTGTACAGCTTCAACAACGCCGCCATTCCGCTGGTCAACAATCAGTTCAACAGCCGCCGGCGCATCAACAGCCTGTACGCCACGGCCAACCTCGGCTTCCGGAACTTTCTTTACCTCGACCTGTCGGCCCGCAACGACTGGTCCAGCACCCTGCCCGCGGCCAACAACAGCTACTTCTATCCCTCCGCTTCGCTATCCGCCGTACTCAGTGAGGTGATCGACTTTCCCGCCGCCGTGAGTTTCGCCAAGCTGCGGGCCGGCTACGGCCAGGTCGGCGCCGATACCGACCCCTACCGCCTGCTCGGCTACTTCCAGTTTTCGTCTAATACCTACGGGGGCCAGTTGCTCGGCACGGAAGACAACCTGCTCGCCAACGCCAACCTGAAACCCGAGCGGCTGAATACCCTCGAGTTCGGCGCCGACCTTCGCTTCCTGCGCGGCCGCCTCGGGCTGGACCTGACGTGGTACAACAACGTGTCGCGCGACCAGATCCTGCAGGTGCCGGTGAGCCAGTCCAGCGGCTACGGCGCCCGCTACTTCAACGCCGGCGAGATCGAGAGTAAGGGCGTGGAACTGCTGCTCAACGGCGAGCCCGTGAGCCGGGGGAACTTCGACTGGCGCGTCAACCTCAACTTCACCCGCGCCCGCTCCACGGTGAACGAGCTGGCCCCGGGCATCGAAAGCTACCAGCTCAGTTCGAATTACCTGACCGTACTGGCCCGCCCCGGCGAACGCATGGGCGACGTGTACGGCACCGGTTTCGTGCTCATCGACACCGAGACCAACGAACGGGTGACCGTGGACGACGTAGCCGACATCAAGGATACCTACGCCCACCTCTACGACGCAAACGGCTTCCCCGTCCGCGACCCCAATCTGCGGCGCCTCGGCAACTATAACCCCGACTTCCAACTCGGCCTGAATAACGACTTCCGCATCGGCAATGTCGACTTCGGCTTCCTCTGGGACTGGTCGCAGGGCGGCGTCATCATGAGCCGGACGCTGCTGATCGGCGGCACCTCCGGCATGATGGCCGAAACGGCGGAGTACGACCGGGAAACGACCGACTTCATCGGCGGCACCACCCGGGTCACCGGCGTGAGCGAGCTCGATCGCAACGGCGTGGTCGCCACCGGCGACGGCACCTACGTACCCAACACCACCGCCCTCAGCGCCCGCGATTTCTACTGGAGCCACTTTAACCGCGACAACGAGACCGTCGGCATGTACGACGCCACCTTCCTGAAGCTGCGCGAGGCCCGCATCGGCTACAACCTGCCCCGGGAGTGGGTCAGCGGCATCGGCGCCCAGCGGATCCGCCTGAGCCTTATCGGCCGCAACCTGCTGCTCTTCACCGAGAACCCCCACTTCGACCCGGAAGTCTTCAGCTACGGCGGGGGCGGCATCGTGCCCGGCGTGGAAGACATGGCCACGCCCAGCAGCCGCAGCTTCGGCTTCAATCTGAACGTCGTCTTTTAATCCCCTTTCCCTTCCTGATTTTCTCTTCTCCTGCGCTCCGACGCAAAAATTATGGCGACGGAGCGCGGGAGAAAAGCACGTACTAAAAAGCAATGTCCGATGGCACGCCCTTTATCCCTTCTCTTCCTGGCCGTGGTGCTGTTCGCCTGCGGTGACCTGGAGGAATTCAACGAAAACCCCAACGCCCCGAGCATCGAACAGGCCAGTCCCGACCTGATCCTGCCCAAGATCCTCTACGAGGTGGGCAACGAGCTCACCTCCAGCCTGGCCTGGGGCACCGGCAATACCCTGGCCCAGCTGGTGGCCAGCAACAACTTTACCGGCACCGACCGCTACCTCCTCGGCAGCTACGGCGGCACCTGGAACCTGCTGTACCGCAACGCCCGCGACGCGCAGAACGTCATCGCCCTGGGCGAGCGCCTCAACAATCCGAACTACCAGGCGGCCGGCCTGCTGCTGCGTGCCTTCTGTATGCAGTTCCTGACGGAGATGTACGGCGACGTGCCCTTTTCAGAGGCCCTGGCCGGCAAAACGGAGGGCAACTTCCAGCCCGCCTATACGCCTCAGCGCGAGATCTACGTGCAACTGCTGGCCGACTACGAGCGGGCCGCCGACCTCTTCGACCCCACCGTGGGCCTGAACGGCGATATCCTGCACGACGGCGATATCCCCCGCTGGATCGAATTCGCCAATGCCCTGCGCCTGCGTACGATGATGCGCCTGGAGGATAAGTGGGACGAAGTGGGCCTCAGCGCCGCCGACCTGCAATCCTTCGTGAGCGAGGCGAATCACATGGACGAGCTGGAAGACTCCGCCCTGCTGCCCTACCTCCCCGTCGGCGCCAACCGCTGGCCCCAGCACACCGGCCGCGTGGGCGGCTTCGACGAAAAGCGCATGAGCGTAACCGTCGAGGGGGTACTGAAGGAGCTCAACGACCCCCGGCTCGGCATCCTCTTCCGGCCGGTGGACAATCCCGACAGCGACGAATACGTCGGCGTACCGAACGGCCTCAGCGAAGACGCCGCCTCGAACTACAACGGCGGGGCGCTGAATCAGAGTCGCCTCGGCACCCGCTTCCGGGAAGAGCCCGATGCGGTGGACATGGTATTCATTCACTATCCCGAAGTGCAATTCCTCCTGGCCGAGGCCGCCGAAAAGGGCTACATCGCGGGCGACGCGGAGGCCTTCTACCTGGAGGGCATCCGGTCCACGATGGCCTACTACGGCACCGAAGCCACCGACGAATACCTGAGCCAGGAGGGCGTCGCCTACACCGACGACCGCGACGAGAACCTGCGCCTGATCGCCCGGCAGAAGTGGCTGAGTCTGTTCATGGTCGGCCTGGAGGCCTGGTTCGACTACCGTCGCACCGGCATGCCCGAGCTAACCCCCGGCCCGGATGCCACCCTGGACCACATCCCCCTCCGCATCCAGTACCCCGACGAGGAGCAGGTGCTTAATACTGCGAACTACGAGGCCGCCGTGACCCGCCAGGGCGCCGACATGATCGGCACCCCTACGTGGCTGCTGGGCGAATGAGCTATTTAGTTGATTAAGTAATTACATTGCCGGGTTTCCGTCTGCGGACGGGAACCCGTTTTGCTGTTTCCAGGCAGCGAGGCATGCCGTAGCTTTAGGCCGTCCGATGTGGTCTGACCGCTTCCCGTATGCACTATTACTTCCGGTTGCAACTCCTGCGGGCCAGCCGCCGCCTGGCCGATTTTGGCTTACCGCTGCCGGTGGCCGTCGGACTGGGGTTGGCAGGTTGGGTACTCGGGGCGGTATATCTCTACGGCCGCTTCACCGCGGCACCGTATATTTTGGTAGCCCTGACGATCGTCACCCTCTGGCCGTTGTCGGCCGGGGCGCGTTTCGATCGGCTGGAACGCCTGTTTTCCCGGCGGGACGTCCGGTTGATCCGGTATACGGAGCAGCTGACGGGCGGATCGGTAAGTCTGCTGGTGCTCCTCGGCTACGGGAGTTGGCTGGCGGCCGGGGTACTGCTTGCCCTGCTTTCGCTCCTGGCGGAATTCCGGCGGGGCGGTTCGGGTATCTTCGTACTACCGACGCCCTTTCGCAGGTACCCCTACGAATCCGCCGTCGGACTCCGTCGCTACGGGTGGGTGCTGCCGCTGCTGTATTTCGTGGCCTGGCAGGGAGTGTCGGCCGATAACGTCAACCTGCTGCGGTTCACTGGGGTGGGCTGCGGGCTCCTGGTCATGTCGTTCTACGCCGATACGCCGCCGCCGGAGCTGCTCCGGATGTACCGGTCCGGTGCCCGCGGATACCTACGGGATAAAATCAGGACCGCGGGCTACGCCTATACCCTTTTCGCCCTCCCGATCTGGGTCGCGCTCGGCGTGGTGTGGCCGGACGGATGGGTGTTGCACCTGCTGGTCATCGGCCTGGGATTGCTGTACATTACGGGTATGATCGTGGTGCAATACGCCGGGTATCCCCGACAGCCTGACTTCCTGCGCTCCGTCGCCCACGTGGCCGGCATGTGTTTCCCCCCGCTGCTCCTGATTTTGCTCATCGGTTGGTACCGGGAAGCCCGGCGCCGGCTCAACGCTATCCTGACGTGATGGTCGTCCGCAACCTCACCCGTTCGTTCGGTACGATGCCGGTCCTGCGGGGAGTCGACCTCGACCTGCCGGCGGGCACGGTCCACGGCATCGTGGGTCACAACGGGGCGGGCAAGACCACGCTCTTTCGTTGCCTGGCCGGGTTGCTCGACTGCCGGGGAGACATCCAGCCCCGGCCGGCGGAGGTACGTACGCGGATCGGATTCTTGCCGACCGATCCGAGCTTTCCGAGTTACGTTACCGGCTGGGAGTACCTGAAGCTCTGCTGCGCCGCCCGCCAGCTACCGACCGAGGACTTTGCCGACCAGAACCTCTTCGACCTGCCCCTCGACCGCTACGCGGAGGATTACTCCACCGGCATGAAAAAGAAGCTGGCGTTGTTCGGCCTCCTCGTCCAGCAAAACGATCTATACCTGCTCGACGAGCCCTTCAACGGGGTCGATATTCAAAGCAACCTCCTGATGCAGGCGCTGCTGCGCCGCCTGCGCGAACGGGGAAAAACGGTATTGCTCTCCTCCCACGTCTTCGCGGGGCTACGGGAAAACTGCGACGCCATCAGCGTGCTGCGCGACGGCCGGATCGAGCGCACGGTAAGCCCGGACGCCTACGACTCCCTCGAAAAGGAATTGCGCGACTACGTCGTCGGCGCAAGGCTGGATCGGCTGCGTATCGATTAACATCCGCAGTTTCCGGATACGAGGTCACCGCGACGGGGGGGAAGACGCCGGACAGCCTGATTTATTCCAGCACGACGGTTCGTCCGCTTGCCGCACTTTGCTTCGCCGCATCCAGAATGTCCACTACCGTCAGGTTGTTTTCCAGCGCGGAAAGGTCGGTCGGGTCCACGCTGATATCCCCCCGCACCACGGCGGCCAGGAAGGCGAAGGGGTCATCGTAGGGGGCCGGGCGGGGGTCCAGGTGCACGGACTCCTCCTCAAAGCCATCGTAGCCCTCGGCCATGCGCACCCGCAGGTCGCGGCCGTTGTCGGCGTACACCGCCCCGGTCAGGCCGTAGATCTCGAGGTCCTTGCGTCCCATCGGCCAGTTCCAGCTGGGCTGGAGTAGGGCTACGGCATCCGGGTAGGTGAGGATGATGATGGCCTCGTCCTCCACCTCCGGGTTGTTCTCCGCTTGCAGCTGCTGGGTGACGGCCGTCACGGTCAGGGGCCGCCGGCCGTCCATCAACCAGGTCATCAGGTTGGCGCCGTAACAGCCGAAATCGGTCAGGGCGCCCGCGCCATTCAGTTCGGGGTCGGTGAGCCATTCCAGAAACTCGGGCCCCACGCTGATCTTCTTCGGACCCCGGTGGCCGTCGCGCACGATGACCTTCCGGATGTCGCCGATGCGGCCTTCTTTTTTTACCAGGGCGTAGGCTTCGTGGTTGGTGGGGTACCAGGTGGTTTCGTAGTTCGTCAGCAGGTGAATGCCGTGCGTACGGGCCAGTTCGGCCATGCGCCGGGCGTGGTCGGCGCTCACCGCCAACGGTTTTTCGACCATCACGTGGATGCCCCGCGGCGCGCAGAACTCTACGATCGACAGGTGATCGAAGATGTTGCCGAAGGCGGCCACGGCGGCCGGTTGGCGGGCCGCGACCATGGCCTCCAGCGTCGGGTACACCAGCGCGGGGTCGAAGCCGTACTGCTGGCGGTAGCGCTCGACCAGGGTATCGTTGTCTTCGACGATGCCGACGATCTCGATGTCGCCCCTCCCCTCACTGTTGAAGATGCCGTGTACGTGGGAATGGGTCAGGCCGGCTACGCCGACGGGCAGGGGATCCACCTGTGCATTCAGTGACGGGCCAGCCAATAAAAGCACGGTAAGGAGCCAGGCCATACGACCTACGCTGTGGCTGGTCGGATGACCGGCCGGAGCCGATGGCAATAAGTCGCGAAAGAACAACAGGAGCTTGGGCATGACGAAGTTTAAGCTGGAAGAAGGTAGCGCTTTTTCACGGCGGTAGGACGGGCACCGTAGGCATGCCAATCCACCTAACGCGTACCGGGGAGCGTTGGGAAGCACTCGGATCGAAAACATGCGCGGGACGATTTCCCGGCAACCGGGATCACTCGACTTCCTCCTTCTCGCAGACGATACGCCAGAACTTCTGGACGGGCTGTTCCCCCTCCGCCCGGGTGGGTTCGGTGACCTCCTCGGCCTCGATGAGCCCGTAATCGCCGAACTCCGACTCCACGGCTCGGTCGTCGTAGAAGAAGAGGCTCACCCCGTGTCGGGAGACGAAGCTGTTGTCGCCGATCGCTTCTCCCTCCCCGTAGGTGGCGTTTTCGGTAGAGAGGGCCACGAAGATCATGTAGCCCCCCGGTGCGAGGTGGCGGTAGCAGTCCTCGATCAGCTTGCGGCGGCCGGCGGGATCGAGCAGGTGGATGAGGGCGTAGCAGAAGATGCCGTCGTAGAGGGCCTCGTCAAAGGGCATATCGCCCACCGAGCCGTGATGGATAACCACCTCCGGCGGCAAATGGCGACGGGCCAGCTCGATGGCGGTCGCCGCGATCTCGATCCCCGTTACCCGCATGCCCGCGGCGGTGAAAGGCCGCGCGTTGCGTCCGTAGCCGAAACCGGGGATGAGGACGTGCCCGAGCCCTTGTTGTTGAAAAAAGTCCGCCGCTTGTCGCGCGGCGTCGGCGGGGGCTTGCCCCCACATTTCCTGCTTATCGCGGAAACTGGCTTCCCAAAATTCCATTCGGCTTCCTTTTGACCGGCAAACTTACGGTGGGTTCCGCTGTGGATCGGGCGAAATACGCAAGCCGTTAGTTCAGCGAGGGAACCAAGATTTTCCCGCCAACGGACAGGTAACGGCCCCGGAAGGGACCTCCATCACCAGCCAGGTCCGCGCCGAGCTGCGGGAAATGGGGGGTCGCCGATCGGCGCGAAAGATCCTGGCAGCCTGACGACTGAAGTCGTCGCTACGCGGCCTCACCGAGATCCCGCTTCCGACTCCATACCATCCCCTTCCGCCTGCCGGAAATCCGGGAAGCCGCTGGCCGTCCACCGGATCACGCGGGCGCGGGTGGCGCGGTCGGGGTTCTCGAGTTCGGGGCCGTCGATTTCCTTGTAGTCGCGGGCGTGGTAGATCATCACGGTGTTGCCGTCCGCGTCGGTGGTGAAGGAGTTGTGGCCGGGGCCGTAGCGGTCCACCTCCTCGTTGGAGGAGAAGACGGGGCCGGGCGACTTATGCCAGTTGGTGGTATCCAGCAGGTTGGCGTCCTGGTCGATCCAGAGCAGGCCCACGGCGTAGTGGTCGTTGGTGGCGCTGGCGGAGTAGGTCACGAAGATGCGGCCGTCGCGCTTGATCACGGCGGGGCCCTCGTTGACGTTGTACTTGATGCGCTCCCAGCTGTATTCGGGTTTGGTGATGACCACCTGCGGTCCGGTCAGCGTGGTGGGGTTGCTCATTTCCGAGAGGATGAGGCTGGTGCCGTCGCCGTCCCGTTCGGCCCAGATGAGGTAGCGCTCGTCGTTGTGTTCAAACGTGGTGGCATCGAGGGCGAAGCCGTCGCGGTCGGTGGTGATCTGCCCTTCCTCCTTCCACTCGCCGGTCATGGGATCCTCGGAGTCGTTCGACAGGGCCCACATCCGGATCTTCCAGATGTCACTGGCCTCGGCGGCGGCGAAGTAAATGTACCAGGTACCGTCGACGCGGTGCAGCTCCGGGGCCCAGATGTGGCGGCTCATGACGCCGGACGGGTGGGCGGTCCAGAGCGTTTTCTCCTCGGCTTCCCGCAGTCCGTTGATGCTGTCGGCGCTGCGCATGACAATCCGGTCGTACGCCGGCACGGTGGCGATCAGGTAGTAGGTGCCGTCCTCCGATTGGTATACCCAGGGGTCGGCGCGCTGTTCGGCGATGGGATTGGCAAAGGCGACCGTATCGATTTGCGGCGGGGAAACCTGCGCCATAGCAAGGCTGCTCAGGGCGAGGACAAAAAACAGGAGGCTCGGGTAGCGCATGATGGATGGCAACGGATTGGTGGGCTAGGCATCGGCCCGGTCGATTCCAAAGATAACCGCAAGATAAGCGGGTCGGTAATTGCGACCGTTCCTTTAAATGTATTTATGACAATTCTAACCTTTCTCATCTTACCCAGGCAAGGGTTGGGCGGCGGGGCGCGGGAACCCGGGCTGACCGGCAACGGGACGGTCGTTCGGGACCCGGTTCCGGCAAGCCGTACGCTACTCGGTCGCCGTCCAAAAAGGGAAAATGGTGCACCCGCGCGGGAGGCACGAAACCCCGTTTCCGGGATGACAACACCTCCCCGGAACGGCCAAAAATACCAATCGATCAACCCATCGGATGACGGACGAGGCCGGAGTAGGATTTTAACTAAAAAACGGCAAATTAATTTCGCTGCCGGGTCCATTATTAAAACATATCAGCAAAACACCCGGTTTGAGCCTAATTATCTAACGACCGATGGCTAACCGTCGATCATAAACACCGAATTACAATGGCTAAGCAATCTGATGATTCTAAAAAGACTCCCGGCAAACCCGCAACTGGAGGAAAGGGTGGTTCTTCCGCCCCCAAAACCGACACCAAGGGCGGTGCCAAAACCGGCGGCTCGAAGACCGGTGATAAGAAGGGCGGCAAGAAATAACCCCCTCGGATGGTCACCCCATCCGTTTTAACCATAAGAACCGGAAGCGAGTACATCGCTTCCGGTTTTTTTGTGGGTCTGCGAGCCGTGCACCCGCGATCCCCCGGGCAACCGCGCACACCCTCCTTACCGTAGCGCGTTCAGATACGTTTCCAGCATGGTGTATCCGTCGGCGGCTACGGTGTTGCGGTCGTCGGGGTACTGGGGGTCCAACCCGTGCGCGTTTTCCCACTCGTCGGGCATGCCGTCTTCGTCGGTATCTTCGGGAGCGTCTTCCCCGGCGAGTTCGGGCCAGCCACCCACGTCCTCCTGCGAATCGATGATCCCGGACGTCGCGTCGGCGTCAGCGAGGTCGTACTCCCGGCGGTAGCTCGCCCCTTCGTAGGTAGCGTAACCTCCCTTTACCTCCTCGACAATCCGGCGATCGATGACATCGCGAGTGGGCAGAATAGCCCCGGCGCTATCCAGTACGCTGGCGTAGGCGGCTTCGGCGGACTCTTCCCCGATCGGCATGGCGGGCCAGGGCTCGTCCATGCGGATACGATCGAAGGGGATCTCCGTTTGCACCCCACCGTCCCAGTTGTCTTCACTTACCCGGGGGTATCCTTCCACTACGTTGCCGGCGATGTACCACTGTCCGGTGTCGTCCTCCCCCCGTGCCGAAGGGTTGGCGATACGATACGATACCGCCCCCGTACGGGTGGCCGGTCCGGGCTTATAGTAGTTGTTGACCAGGTTGATGGTGGAGAAGTTCAGCGCATCGTTACCCTGCTGACTTGCTTCGCCGCCGTAGCAGCTGTTGAAACCCCAGTTGTAAATCACGTTGTTGCGGTGGTCGGTGTGACCGGAGCCCGAGGCCATCCGTGGATTCCGACTGGTGTGATGGGCCAGCAGGTTGTGGTGATAGCTGCTGTAGTTCGCCCCCCAGATGCCGCCGTAGCCGTGGTTCCCTTTGGCGTGGTTGGATTGGAACATGCTTTCCGCGATCAGGGACCATTGCACGGTAATGCTGTCACAGTGGTAAACGGATACCGCTTCGTCCACGCTCCAGCTGGCGGATAGGTGATCCAGGATCACGTGCTTAGTGTAGCGGCTGGAGACGGCGTCGTATTCGGCTCCCGACACATCCCCCGGGCGAATGCGCAGATAGCGGACGATGACGTGGTCGGCGCTGACGTTGAGCGGATAGTTCTTGAGGCAGATACCCGCTCCGGGGGCCGTCTGCCCGGCAATGGTGATGTAGGGGTGGCGGATGGTCAGGGGACTTTCCAGTTCGATATTTCCGGACACCCGGAAGACGATGGTCCGCGGCCCGGCAGCCTCCACCGCCGCCCGCAGGCTGCCGGGCCCGTTGTCTCTCAGATTGGTGACGGCGAAGACCGCCCCGCCCCGGCCGCCCTTGGCGTATTTACCGTAGCCTTCGGCGGTGGGGAAGGCCGGTTGTTCATTCTTCCAACCGGATCCCCCGGCTGCCCTATCCCCCCCGGCGGTAACGATCACGCGCCGGTAACGGGTGAGGGCCGGGGAGCCGCCGTCCGTTCCCTCGCTGCTAGTTTGTTGGGCGGTGCAGACGGTCAGGGCAAGCAGGAAGAAACCGATGAGTCGGCACCGGCGGGACTGTTGTAGGGTGTAGTTGGTCATGGCATGATCGATAAGCACCTGGAATAGGCGATTGCCGGCCGCGAATTTCGCGCGGGCAATCAATGGCCTCGAAGATCGGGAAAGCGGCTACGGTTTCCGCCTTCCGAATTTACCATCCGCTATCCCGGAATTACCAAATGGCCGACCCGGCCTGCGATCACGAAATTTCTCCCTTCGGCATCTCCTGCTTCCATTCCCCGCCGTTGTCGCTAAGCCATTTTTCAAACTCCTGCTGCATATCCGCATCGTGGCGGGTAGTCTGCATCCGCACACCGGCGTAGGGGGCCCCCAGGATAAGCCAGACCTCTTCGTCGATACGGTCCGCGTCGGGGTCCGCTGCGATGCGGCGGCGCAGGGCACCCGAACGGTACCGGCTGCCGGCTAACTGCGCGAGGCGATCCAGCAATGGCTCCCGCAAGTGGGAGGGGAAGGTGTAAGTGGTGCGCACCAGCTGCGGCACCCGGGCCGACGTATCGTCATTCGCTTCCTCGGAGAATAGGGGGTCGCCGGCGGAGAGGTCGAACCCACTAGCCTGGTCCAGCCGCAGCCCCCGTCCCAGAACCGTCAATGCCAGCAGGGAGCCGGCCGCGATATAGTGACTGGTGGCCAGTGTCGTCAGGTCGGCGATCCAGCCCCAGGCCGCCGAGCCTACCGCCAGACAGGCGGAAGTCGACATGAGGTAGAAGGCCAGTCCGCGCGCGCCAAACCACCGGGGCAAAGAATACTGGGTGCTGGTCATGACGGTGGTATAGCCCGTCTGCCAAGCCGCCCCGCAGGCAAGCACCGCCGCGACGCTCAGGGTGACGGAGGTAGACCAACCCAGTACCGCAAGACCGGCCGCCATTACGCCCCCCGCCAGGAAGATCATCCGGTTCGCGTTCAGCCGACGGGTCACGCCACCGAGCAATACCCCACCCGCCACGGCACCCGCGCCGGCCGCGCCGACCAGGTAACCGTACAGGTCCGCCTCGCCCGACAACCGCTCGCGGGCGATCAGGGGCAACAGGGCCCAGAGGGCACTGGCCGAAAAAAAGAAACTGACGGCCCGGAGGGTGCTGTCGCGCAGGGCCGGCGAATGCCGGTAGAAGCGTACCGCGTCGCCCATCGCCAGCCGCAGCGGGGGTTGGCGGCCGTGCTCCAGGTTCTCGCGGTCGTCGCGCCAGAACCAAACGTAGATCCACACCGTGAGGAAGCTGACCGCGTCGACCCAGTACGGCAGATCGAGGGTGTAGCGCGTGATGAGGTAGCCGCCCAGCACCGGGCCGATCGCCCGACTGAGGTTGAAGGAGATACCGCCCAGGTTGACGGCCGAACGCAGCAGCGGCTTCGGGACCAGCTGGGGAATGATGGCCGACATCAGCGGACGGGAAAAGGCCGCCCCCAAGCCATTGAAAAAGGTGAATACCAACAACAGGGTCACCGTAGCCTGGCCGGCGTACACGATCCAGGCGAAGATGGCCGTACTGAGGATGAGCAGCCCCTGGCTGATGAGCAGGTTCAGCCGCCGGTCGTACACGTCCCCCAGCGCGCCGGCGGGCAGGGCGAAGAAAAAGAGGGGGACCATGGTGGCCGTCTGCACCAGGCCGACCATCAGCGCCGACCCGTCCAGTTCGGTCATCAGCCAGCTGGACCCCACGGTGAACAGCCAGGTACCGATGTTGGAGACCAGGGTCGCCGTGACGAAGAGCCACAGGGGCCAGCCGAGCTTGGGCGCGTCCGGGTTTTGCATCTGGGGTAAAGGTGGTGGTCGGGCGAAAGTTCAGCCCGCTTTCCGCCTAGCCCCGGGGATCGCCCAGCGTGACTCAGTTTCCGTCTTTGCGTGCCGCGTCTTTACCGGCGGAGCAGCTTATTTTGTAGAGTCCTCCGGAGAGTGGTCGAGGGTACCGTCTTCTTACGCAGCCCGATTCGACCAGCCGCCTTACCGTTTCCCCTATGGTCGACCGCCTGCGCCAACACATCACCGGAATACTTGGGAGAGCCCCGGAAAATCTATCCCTGGTCTTGTCTCGCTTCGAACCCATGCGGGCCAAACGTGGCGATCATCTGCTGCAGGAGGGCGACGTTTGCCGGTACGCCTACTTTATTGTCGAGGGCTGCATTCAGGTGTACGTGATTGACGCTCGGGGTCACGAATCGACCCGGGAGTTTTATGTCGAGGATCAGTGGGTCACCGATATCTTCGGATTTCAAAACCAGACCCCCAGTACCGAGTACATCAAGTGCATCGAGCCCGCCGGCTTACTGCGGATCTCGCATGCTTCCTTTCAGGAAATGTGCGCCACCGTCCCCGAGTTCGCGAGTATGTACCGGCAGATCCTGGAGGTGTCCTACAACAACACCGTATACCGCGTCAATACCCTCACGGCCCTGAGCGGACTGGATCGTTTGCGGTGGTTCTACGACCATAAACCCAGGCTCCGCAACCGCCTTCCCAGTAGGTTGATCGCTTCCTACCTCGGGCTAAGTCCGGAAACCGTAACCCGCCTTAAGGCCAAGCTTTGATTCCTTGACAATTGTCAACGGGATTGGCATCCCCCGGTCCGAAGTTTGTCTCGTTCACCAACAAACCGTTGATATGAAGGAGTTTTTGATGCTATTTTGGAATACGGCCGGAGACCGGAGCTATAGTGTCGACGCGGCAGCCATGCAGGATTCCATGACCGCCTGGCGGACCTGGATCGGCAAGATCGCCCGCGGCGGCAACCTGATCTCGACCCAGCCGATCCGTTATGAAGGTGCCACGGTAGATAAACGGCAAATCACCGACCGGCCCGCCGTGCTGGAGGGCAAACTGGTAACCGGTTACCTGCTCTGCCGGGCCGCATCCCTGGAGGAGGCGAAGGAATGGGCACAGGATTGTCCGATCACCACCCATGCCACTGGGTTTACCGAAATCCGGGAGATCGCGCCCTTCGAAATGTAAGCGCATGGACCGTCTGCTGCGCCTCGGCCGCTTCATCTTTCCGCTTTCGTTCCTGCTCTACGTCGGGCTCCATTTCAGGCAACCGAGCGTGGGAGCGAGCCGGGTGCCCGAATGGCTTCCCTTTCCGTTGTTTTGGAACTACTTCACCGGAGTCTGCATCCTGGCTTTTATCGTAAGTACGCTCTGGGGCAAATACGATAAGCTAGCTGCCGTCCTGATGGTGATCTATGTGTTCCTGATGACCGTGCTGGTGCAACCTGCCCCGCGCCGGTGACTCCGAGAGCGACCTGCTGAACGTCTTCCGGAACGTGATGGTCATCGGCGGTCTCCTGCTCTACGCCCGGTATGTCGCTCAGGACCGGCGGGTAGTACGATGACCGGCGGTAGGGTCCCGAGCCGCCTTTTCCGCGACCTCCTTCACCACCGCGTTGCGTCGTACGAGCAGATCCCTCATGTACCGCTCCAGGAACAGTCGGTCCGCTACCCGTCCGAGCCACGCCAGGGGCGAGGTATAGTCGAATAGGTCCGTCATCACCGTTCCACCGTCCGCCGCCGCGAAGCGGTGCTCATGCCGGAAGCGCTTGAAGGCGCCCCTGACCATTTCGTCTACGAAGTAGCCGGGGCGGTCGTATTCGGTGATGCGGACCGTCAGGGTCTGGTACACTCCGAAGTGCCGGGCCCGCCACGTGACCCACTCGCCCGGACCGATCAGTCCGCTGGTGGTACCGCCGACGGCCGTTTCGTTGGTTTGCGCCGTGGACAGTTGATGCAGGTCGATATTCCGGGCGAGGTCAAAGACGAGCTCTCGCTCCGCTCGGATACGGGTTTCTAGGTGGATCAGCGGCATAATGGTCTAAAGATGCAGCGTACGCGGTGTCCGTCATCCTGCTCGCCACTGCGCCCCATGGTCGAGGCTTTCCGGGGCGAACGGGCAGTATGGGAAAGTATCCCTTCGGGCCGGAGGCCGGTCGATCGTTGTCCGGGACTTCGGTCGGTAAGCCGTTCACTCCCGTACGTAGATCACCCCTTCCTCGCTCCCCGCGTAGTATATGGTGAACTCGTCCACGGACAGCTTTATGGCATCGCAATTTTCGTTGCCATGGACGAGCACGAAGTCGTACTCGGTCGGCGGTACCCCGACCGCGGTTGCGTCCGGACAGGCGTCCACGAGTTCCCAGGCGACGAAGGCGGGCGGTTCCGCCAGGCCTTCGCCGGTGGTGAATTTCACCCGCTGCTCCCCAAACTCGATGGTACCGTAAGGATAGCTCTGCCGCTTCCACTTTCCCTGCAGCAAACCCTGCGCCGCGTCCAGCCGGTCGGCTCCGGAAGTCTCCGGGGCGGGGCCGGCTGGCTGGGAAGTACAGGCAACCAGCAGGAAACAACCGGCAACGGCGCATCGGAGGAGCATAGACGGGGGGTTCGGTGGTCCGAACACTGCCGACGGACGTTGTGCTCACGGCCGGCGTCCCGGGAATTCCGTTTCTCCTGCGCTCCGGCGCAAAATTCAGCCCCCGTTGACTTGTTCCGTGACGACCGGTTGCCAGATATCCGGGCCGGCGGGGTTACCGGTGATTATCTCGAGCACCAGGAGGAGGTAAGCGTTTTCCGGTTCGCCGCTTTCCCTGACCAACTGTTCAAAGCCCTGATTGGCGAGGGGGAAGATTGAGGTCAGGTCGACCTTCCAGCCGCCCTCATCGTAAAAATCGAAGTGGGCGGGGGCGGGGGTGCCGTTTACCACCAGTTTTCCCCGGGCGTAATTCCCGTCCAACTCCACTTCCCCGATCTCATTGTGCATCACGCTGCTTTTCCCGACCATCCCCTGCTCGATGGCGTAGACGAACAGTTTTTCGGCGTCGAAGCGCAGGAGATCGGCATGGGACGTGCGATGGCGGATGGCCAGGACCATCAGCTTATCCATGATGGGCAGGGCATCCACCGTGGCGGAGTCGGCCGTTCTGGTTTTCTCCAGCATATCGCCGTAGTAGGCCAGCGTCCGGCTGTCCACGTAGCCCAGCGCCCGCTCGCCCTCGTCGTTGAGAATGGCGGATTTGTAGTTTCCGAAAGTGGCGCGGATTTGATCTTCCGGAGTGCCGGTTTCGGAGGTCTGGGCCGCGCAGGGCAGCAGCGGTAGCAGGAAGGCTAGGAGAAGGCAGGTTTTCATCCCCGCGAAAGTACATTACCGCGGGCAAGAATTCTCCGGGGCCGGGGCCGCCCGCCGACGTGCCGACCTCTAAAAGTGGTAGAGCACGGCGTAGGTATCCGGCGTCAGTTCGATCCGCCGCACGGCTTCGGCCCGCGCCTCGAATACCTCCCGGACGGCGGCGTCGCTGAGTTCCGAGGGGTAGTCCAGCACGTTGGTCACGACGAACCAGGCTTCGGTAGGGGCCAGCGAATCGAGCGTGGCAGTCAACCGTTCGGGGGTGGTTTCCGCGTGGAGGATGTAATAGTCTGTCAGACCCGCCTGCGGAGCGTAGTAGTCCATCTGGAGGTAAGCCCGGGGATGGACCAGCACCTGTTGGCCTTCCTGGTAGTCCCGCTGGATCTCGCTAATCAACTGCTCCACCGGGTCGATTTCCTGGGGCAAGCCGACCAAGCCCGCCGCCGCCAGGGTGAAATTCGGGAGGGCCAGCAGGATGGCCAGTCCGTAGGCCAGCCACTTGGGGGCCACCGGGACCTGCTCCCGGAAAAAGTCCAGGCCATACATCGCGAAAAGGAAGAACACCCAGAAGGTAGCGGGCCCGTAGCGCGAGGTCAGGGGCAGGAGGTACAGGGTGGCCAAGGCCACGTCCATGGCGATAAAGAGCAGCAGCAGCACGCCCCGCCGCGGGTCTTTCCGCAGCAAGGCATATGCCCCGATCGCGGCGAGTACCATCAGGGCAGCGGTGAGGTAGTTGAATCCCGGAAGCGGCAGGTTAATGGCCAGGAAGTAGTAGAGCGTATCGTACAGGGCGTTTACCAGCCAGGCGGGGTAAGCCAGTAGCCCGCCGGACGGAAAGCCATAGGCGTGGGCATCGGCCATCGCCGACTTGACCGCCGGGTCCAGGGCGAACTGGGTGTAACCTATCGTAGCCAGCGCCCCCGCGATCCAGAGGCCCGCAATGAGTAGCGGTTTTCCTTTGGGTATAGCGGCCGACCGCGTCCAGAAGAGGTACGGAACGGCACCGACGAGAAAGGCCGTGCAGATGAGGGAGGAAAAGGTGCCGATGCCCCCGACGATACCGATGGCCACGTATTGCCAGTCGGGCAGCGGGCCTTCCTGCAGGCGCAGCAGGGCGAGCGTCAGGAAAACCGCGTACAGCATTTCCACGGCGTAGGGCTTGGCCGAAGTGCCGTACAACCACGACCCGAGGCCCGTGAACAGCATGGCTACCGCAGCCAACAGATAGGGCCCTCGCAGGTACCGGAGCGCCACGCGGTACAGCAGGAACAGCCCGACGACGGAGCAGACCACCGGGTACAGCCGGAGGACCATTTCGCTGGCGTATCCCACCAGCAGCAGCAGGGTCTTTTGCACGAGGTAGTACCCCGGGGCGACAACCTGGTTGTAGGCGGGCTGCTGGGTGAGCAACTCGCCCAGGGTCATGCGTTCGATGTTGACGACCGAGAAGAGTTCGTCCATCCAGTAGGAGATATCGCCCGCGTACTGCAGCAGGCGTATCAGCACGCCGACGATAAAGACGATGATGATCCCAATCTTGATCCAGCCGCGGGGGGCCGTCGCTGTAGCTGGTTTGCCGGGGAGGAGATACATGAGCCGGACACGTTACGGGTGAGCGAAGTCGGGTCTAGGTGCCGGGAAACGCAGGGGGAGGGAAACCGTCCGCCGGAAAAAAGATACTCCTTTATACACTGGTCGCGACGGGCGTTACCGGAAGGCCGACTCACTTTTCCGCCGGCCCGGCATCCCGACCCTTCGGCTGATTGGCCTTCACGTTCCGGGCAGCCTTCTCCGCCGTTTCGCGGATGCGCTTTTGGCGCGTGGTCTCGGTTTTGGCAGTCTTGATCCACTCCAGGATACCCCGTTTGGAGGAGTCGGGGAAGCGGTCAAAGTAGTAAGCGGCCTTCTCCGTCGCGTTGAGGGCCGCCGCCAGGTCGGGCGGTACGATCAGCTGTTCTACGTCCTCGAGGAAGGTCCAGCAGCCGTTGTTTTGGGCCGCCTCCACCAGGGCCTCGCCGGCGGGGGTCATGCGCCCCTCCCGCCGCAGGCGTTCGACTTTCTCCTTATTGATGCCCGACCAGTTGCTCTTGGGGTTGCGCGGGCTGATCCGGATCATGGTGCGGTCGTCGTCGAGTTTGCGCGGCAGGCTATCCACCCAGCCGTAGCAGAGCAGTTCGTCGACCAATTCGCTCCAGGATACGTGCCGGTCGCCCGTATGCTTGCGGTAGCGAACCAGCCAGACAGAGGACGAAGTGGCATGGTGGGCCGCCAGCCACTTGCGGAGGTCTTCGGTGGATTCGATTTCTAGTCGGTTTTCTTCCATAGTGTGCCGGAGGTGCCGTAACTGAAGTTAGGGGGATTTTATGGCTTCCTACGATCCCGTCGGCGGACGAGCCACCGCTGCCGCTGCGTTCGTCAGACGACCTAGTCGTTCCGCCGGTAAACGATGTAATCGGTCACGATGGGGTCGATGCCGCTGGCCCGGAAGTCGGCGATCAGCTGGCCCCGGTGGTGGGTCGTGTGGTTGGCGACGTGGAAGAGGATGTCGCTCACCGTATTGGTGAAAGCGTCGCCCCGGGAGTTGACGTAGGCGATCTCCGTTTCCAGGTCGAATTGCTCGAGGATGGTCAGCGTATCCCGGTGATTGTCGCCGATGATGTCGCTACAGTCATCGTACGTATGCACGTCACGGACGCCGAAGGGCGGCCGGTTTAGGATGCGGGCGTTCCAGATCTGGTGGGCGTTCAGGATGTGGCAAAACAGGGGATAGCTCCGTTCGGGCAGCTCGTGCCCGTGGCTGTCGAGCTCGTACAGCAGGCGGTCGTTGACGGCGCGGTGGTAGGCGAAGATGCGGTCGAACACGGGTCGATGAGTTGGACCACCCGAAGGTAGGGTTTACCGCCGGTCGCTAGAAACCCACGGTCCGGCCGAGGCCGTCCTTCGTTGCGGCCAGGGCGAATACCGGCCGGTCGTCGGGTAGCCGGAAACCGAGCCGTTCGTTGTGTAGATCGACGGCCGCGCGGGATTTCCGGTTCCCCGCCGAAGAAAAGGGGATCATGGCCACGATGAGCCCGCCGCCCACCGCAGCCAGCTTCCAGTTGGTATCACCATCGGCGATGCCGGCGCTCAGTGACCATCCGATCAGGGCACCGGCGGGCAGCGCCAGCACCTTGGCGATGGTAAGATTCGTCCGGGCGCTGCGCATCAGGTCGTAGGCTTCCGTTTCGGGCTCCATCCGATCCACGAGGTCGCCCATCCGCAGCATTTGTCCGTTTTGGGTGTATTCGTAGCCGCCGAACACCTTTTCGGCTTCGATGCGCTGGGCCGTACATACGGTGACGACCAAGGCGGTTAGTAGCAGGGAGAAGAGGTGATTTTTATAGTATTGAAGATAGCGGTCGTAGGGATAGCGCGGAGCCACCATGGCGTGGTGACGGAAAGGAAATTTGCCTTTCAGTAGCCCGTTTTTTTTTTGCGCCGGAGCGCGGGAGCAACGTGAACTAGGTTTACCCAGTCGGCGGACGAGCCTTCGCTATCGCTGCGGTCGGCAGACGACTTGGTGCCATGTGCTACCTTTGCGCCATGATCCGTATCCTGCTCGTTCTTCTCTGCTGCTACCTTCCCCAATTCCTCTCCGCCTGGGGGGCTAACGGTCACCGGATCGTGGCCCACATCGCCTACGAAAATCTCAACGACGCGGCCCGCGCCCGGGTGGACGCGGCACTGGGCGACAACTACCTCTCCCAGGTGAGCACCTGGCCCGATTACATCCGGGCCGAATCCGGTTGGGACTTCGCTAGCCCCTGGCACTACATGACCGTGCAGCCCGACCAGACGGTCGCCGACGTCGTGAACGAGACCGCCCAGGACCCCGGCATCTTCGACGTCCAGGAGGCCATCGCCTTCATGGCCGACGTGCTGGCCGGCAAGGAGGAAGTCCGCCAACGGCTGACCGAGCTGCTGGAGAAAAATAAGGTCGAGCCCCTGGCCGGCTCCCTGGATGCCACGGCCCTGGCCTTCCTGATCCACTTCGTCGCCGACGTACACATGCCGCTCCACGTGGGTAAAAACCGTGACCTCGGCGCCAACCGGATCACCGTGCTTTTCTTCGGCGACCGCTACAACCTGCACTCCGTCTGGGATACCCAGATCATCGAGGCCGAGCGGCTCAGCTTCACCGAGTTCGCCGATTACGTAACCATGCACACCCGCGCCCGGCAAGCTGAATGGGCTGACGACGACGCCCAAACGTGGATGGAAGAATCCGTCGTCCTGCGCGAGCGCATCTACAATACCCTCTACGACCGCACCGACCGGGAGAGTGGCCTACCCGACCTCGGCTATGACTACACCCACGACTTCCTGCCCGTCGTGGAGGAACGGCTGGGGGCCGCCGGCTACCGGGCGGCGGCGCTGCTGAACCGGGTGCTGGGGTAGGCAGGCCACTTTGCATACCCCGGGCATGGTGGCTTAGCAGCTAACCGGTCTGTAGCCTGTGGTTGCGCCCGATTACTTCCGGGTACATTCCAGGAGATAGCGATTGCCCAGGTCTACCGTACACCCGACTTGGAAGCCCCCCGCGGACAGGTATTCCACCATTTCATCTACGGACAAAAGGTAGGGGCAGCTAGGGTCGGTTTCGGCCGGATCCGCGAAGTCTTCCAGGAGGTAGAGTCGACCGCGTGGCTTCATCACTTCCCTGATGGAGCGCAGCATCTCTTCCGGCTTGTCAAAGTGATGAAAGCTGTTGCGGACGATCACCTTGTCCACCGACGCCGGCAGTCGGGTGGCCCGTTTACTCCCCTGTATCAGCTCTACGCGTTCTTCTGGGCCAACCGCTTCGGCCACCGGCAATTGTTGACGGATAAACTTGAGGTACGCCCCGTCGACATCGTAGAGGTAGAGGTTATTCTTGGGATAGAGTTGATGGAGCAGGAGCCCGAATGCCCCGGTACCGGCCCCAATTTCCGCTATGATGTGGCCGAGTTGAATGGCATAATGGGCTAGTTCCGAAAAAAGCTCCGTGTTCGGATCGATAACAAAGGGATACTCCAGTTCGAGTACCCCCAAAGATACCAGATCGATCAGGGCTCCGTTGCGGTGGAGAATGGCCAGGTCCCGCTCCGTAAAGGACGGTCCGATAACGGAAGACGGAAAATGCTTCTCGAGCATGTTGCTGATGGTCCTGAACCCGTAACCGTAAATGGCCGCGGCCACCGTCACGTTCAGGCTTACGTCGTACCGCTCCTGCATCGGCACGTCCAAACGATCCCACTTCTCGAGGAGCTCCTGCAGCTCTCGGGGAGCATCCGGACGCAGTGTCAATAGCCGGGATCGGTAATCGGCAATGGAGGAGATCCAGTCTACCGTTTCCCCCTCGGATGACTGGGCAAAACCACCGGCAACGGGTAGAAGAAGTAGCAAAAAAGGAGTGGACGGGTAGGGTTCAGTGCGGGTGTCTTAACTACTCTCGCCGGCAATCGGGTGGACACAAGGTACGGGCCGACGGGTGGAGGAGATCGATCAACTTGCGCTCTGCGATGTTGCGGCATTCCGCCCATTCCCGTACCCGTTCGCGGGCGTAACGATTGGCCCTATCCAATGCTTGCCGAATTAATTTCCGATAAATAATCAAAATTCCAAACCTAATTCCAAAGATCGGGTTTACGGTATTGATTTAGATTGCGCTAAGCCCTGGTTCCAAACCCTACCCGTCTCCCTCTCCGGATACGGCGTGTTTTTCTTCACCGGAACCCATTCTACTATGCGCACGAATCGCTACCCTGCTTTTTTATGGCTTTTATTGACCGCCCTGCTATCGCCGCTCGCAG
This sequence comes from Neolewinella xylanilytica, assembly GCF_002934605.1. Classification (GTDB taxonomy): domain Bacteria; phylum Bacteroidota; class Bacteroidia; order Chitinophagales; family Saprospiraceae; genus Neolewinella; species Neolewinella xylanilytica. The sequence goes on along the minus strand of NZ_PTJC01000005.1, from coordinate 375,527 downwards.
CGGGTGCTCAGGCGGATATCTCCTACGAAAACGCATTCCCTAACCTCACCTTCGACCTGCCCGTCGAAATCCAGCACGCCGGTGACGGCACCGACCGCCTCTTCGTGCTCGAGCAACCGGGGCGCATCAAGGTCTTCCCGAACGATCCCGCAGCCACCTCCGCGGAAACCTTCCTGGACCTGACCGGCATCGTCAGCTTTTCCTCCGGCCAGGAGATCGGGTTGCTGGGGCTGGCCTTTCATCCGGACTTCGCCAGCAATCGCTACTTCTACGTCTACCATACGCGTCAAAGTTCGGTGTCGGGTATCAACGTGGAACTGGTACTGGCCCGCTACCGCGTCAGCGCTACCAATCCCAACCGGGCCGACCCCGCTTCCCGTCTGGAAATCTTCAGCTTCGACAAAAATCAACGGGAGTCCAACCACAACGGCGGCAAGATCGCCTTCGGTCCGGACGGCTACCTGTACGCTTCCCTCGGCGACGGCGGGGGCGGCGGCGATCCCCAGGGCAACGCCCAGAACCTGAATACCATCTTCGGCAGCATCTTGCGCATCGACGTGGACCTGGACGGCAGTAACCCCGTGGAAACCAACCCGGACGCTCCCAATGGCCGCTACGAGATTCCCTCCGACAACCCCCGTGTCGGTCGCAGCGGGCTCGACGAACTCTACGCCTGGGGCATCCGCAACACCTGGAAGTTTTCCTTCGACGACGCCACCGGCCGGCTGTGGGGCGGCGACGTCGGCCAGGGCGTCCTGGAAGAGATCAACCTCGTACGGCGCGGCGGCAATTACGGCTGGAACCGCTTCGAAGGCACCCGGACGTACCGCAGCGCTACGAGCCTCGTGACTACGCCCGAGGTCAAACCGGTCTACCAATACAACCACGATAACGGCGACCGGTCCATTACCCTGGGATACGTTTACCGGGGCCGGCTGACCAATCCCGCCATCAAGGATAAATTACTTTTCGCGGATTACGTCACCGGTCGGGTCTGGGCCATGGACTACAATGCGTCCACCGGGGCCGGCACCGCCCAACTCCTCTTCCGCACCAACGGCGAGCCCGTATCCAGCTTCGGACTCGACGAAGCTGGCGAGATCTACTTCAGCGAGTACGACCGCAGCGGCAGCATTTTCCGCGTCATCGACGAAAATGACTCCACGCCCACCACGACGGCCGTAGACGGCATCGGCGAGTGGCAGGCACTCGGCAGCGGGATCTCGGGGGTCGTTGATGCCCTGGCTACCGACGGCGGCACCATGTACGCGGCCGGTGATTTCGCTATCGCCGGCGGCAGGACCGTCAATAAAGTCGCGGTCTACACGACCGGACAGGGCTGGCGGGCGCTTTCCACGGGCTCGAACGGACGAGTTAGCGCGCTCACCGTGGGCACGGACGGCCGACTCTACGCCGGGGGTAGTTTCACCACTATCGGCGGCGTAAGCGCCCGTAACGTCGCCGTTTGGAACGGTAGTTCGTGGCAGGCCCTCGGTTCAGGAACCAATGGTGCGGTGCTGTCGCTCGGTACGAATGGTGCGGATATATATGCCGGCGGGACCTTCGTCACCGCCGGGGGTCGGACCGTAAACAATATCGCGAAGTGGAATGGTAGCTGGTCGGCCCTGACCGACTCGGGATCCGGGGTAGCCGGCACGAATAACGAGGTCCGTTCGATTGCCTTCGATGAAGCGGGGACGCTCTACATCGGCGGCAACTTCGGCAGCGCCGGCAACCGGACCGCCAACCGCGTCGCTACCTTCGACGGGAGCCGGTGGGGGACGCTGGGCAGCGGGACCAGCGGCTTCGTGCAGGCGATCGTGGTCACCAACGATAACATTTACGCCGGCGGCAATTTCGCCATCGCCGGTGGGAAGACCGTAAACCGGGTTGCCCGCTGGGATCGCTCCGGACAAAGCTGGCAGCCGCTCGGTCAGGGCGTCAGCGGCAATGTCAACAGCCTGTACCACGATGGCACCTACCTCTACGTCGGGGGCAGTTTCGAAACGGCTACGACCCGTGACAATCAGTCGTATATCGTCAACAACGTCGCCCGCTGGAGTGACGCCCTACAGTGGCAGGCGCTCGGAACCGGAAAATCGGTCGGTACGAACAACCTGGTCAATACGCTGGTCCCGGTGGAAGACGGCCTCTACGCGGGCGGTAATTTCACCACCGCCGGTGCCATTACCGCCGGGCGCGTAGTCCGCTGGTCACAGCCCGACTGCCGCCTCATCCCTTACGTCAATATTAATCGCACGGGTTGGATACAGGCCACCACGGTGCCGATCGAATCGGGCGATGAGGTTTGGTTCGGCCCGCAGAGCGTGGACTTCGGCACCACCAGTAGCCCGTGGAGCTACACCGGCCCCAACAACTTTACCTCTACCGGCAGATCCCTGCGATTAACCGACGTCGGGTTGGATCGCGGCGGGGACTACACGGTCACCAACACCGACCCGGACGGCTGTACCGCCAGCCTTACCTATACCATTGAGATCGACGATCCTACGATACCGATTGTGAATGGCGCCGTCTACGAAATGGAACCCCAGCACGACACCCGACTTCGACTGGATGTCCGGGGGGGCTCCACGGAGAACAGTACCCTGGTTGATGGCTTCCGCAGACACGGCAGTGCCAACCAGCAGTGGAAATTTATCAGCCTCGGCAACAAGGTGTACGAGATCGAGCCGCAGAACGCCCCCGGCAAGCGCCTCGACGTAGCCGGGGTGAGTTCCGCGACAAACACGGAGATCCACATCTACGACCGCCATGGCCGCAACAACCAACGGTGGCAGGCACTCCCCGTCGGGGACGGCACCTACCGTTTCGCGCCCCTGAATGCGCCGGACAACCGCCTGGACATCGAGAATGTCGATGGCGTACCCCGTGCGCTGAGTCGGACGCTCGACCGGGGCAACAGTCAGCGGTGGCGGCTCATCCCCGTTGGATCCGCGGTAGCTTCCCGGCTTTCACCGGTTGCTACCGCCTCCACCCAGCCGGCGTTAAGTGCGGACTTTACCGTCTACCCCAACCCGGTTACCACGCAGCTGACGGTGGAAAGTCGGCAGGACTACCGCCTGGAACTGTACGATGCTGCCGGTCGGCGGATACTGATGGGCCGCTATACAGAGGGCGTCTCCCAGGTGGAGATGGGTGGTTTACCCGCCGGTCCTTACGTGGTGCGACTGATTCGTTCGGACGACCACGTGGCTACTTCCGTGCGGATCGTGAAGGAATGATCTGAACGGGACAGCCGGATCGGGGCTCTTCGCTTGGTAATTGATCGTTCTCCCGGGAACCCGCTGCTCACCTGCGCGCCGCCGCCCGAAAAAGGCAACTTATCCGGGATACTGCCGGTTATACCAGACCTATGGCGAATGAATGGAACGTAGGCCAGAAGGCCAGTGGATTAGCGGAGGAAACGGAGTACGCCGTCATCGTGGGCGTCGTGCTGCGCGGACAGTCCGAGGAACAGGTAACCGAGTACCTGGACGAGCTCGAATTTTTGGCGGAAACCGCAGGAGCGAAGACCGTCAAACGGTTCATCCAAAAACTCGACCACCCGGATAACCGCACCTTCGTGGGCAGTGGCAAGGCCCACGAGATCGCCGCCTACGTGAAGGACCACGAGGACGTTTCGATGGTCATCTTCGACGACGACCTCAGCGGTAAGCAGGTCAACATCCTGGAGGAGGAGATGAAGGTTAAGATCATCGACCGCTCCACGCTGATCCTGGACATCTTCGCGCGTCGGGCTCAGACGGCCCAGGCCAAAACCCAGGTCGAGCTGGCCCAGATGCAGTACTTGCTGCCCCGGCTGCGCGGACTCTGGACGCACTTGGAACGGCAGCGTGGTGGTATCGGCATGCGCGGCCCCGGTGAGACGGAGATCGAGACGGACCGTCGGATTGTCCGCGATAAGATCAGCAAGCTCAAGAAGGACCTCGACAAGATCGATAAGCAGGCCGAAACCCGCCGCAAGGGCCGCGATGCCATGGTGCGGGTAGCGCTGGTGGGCTATACCAACGTTGGCAAGTCGACCCTCATGAATCTGCTCACCAAGAGCGACGTCTTCGCCGAGGACAAACTTTTCGCGACCTTGGACACCACCGTCCGGAAGCTGGCCTACGAGGGCGTTCCCTTCCTGCTGACGGATACGGTCGGATTCATCCGCAAACTCCCCCACCACCTGATCGAATCGTTCCGCTCCACGCTGGACGAGGTGAAGGAGAGCGACATCCTGCTTCACGTAGTGGACGTGGCGCACCCGCAGTACGACGACCAGATCCGTACGGTGCAGGGACTGCTCAAGGAAATGGACTGTCAGAACAAGCCCACCCTACTGGTCTTCAACAAAATAGACCTCTTCCGTGAGCGCAACTACGATATGTACCTGGACGAGGACGGCCGGGAGGAGGTTGAATCCGATCTAAAGCAGGGGCTGGAGGCGGAATTCGGGCAGGAGGCGATGCTGGTCAGCGCGCACACGAAGGAAAACGTGAATGAACTACGGGCACGGTTGACGGAGATGGTGCGGGTGGAGTACCAGCAGACGTATCCCTATATCGCTAAGCAGTGGTAGGCTCGCTGCGCTCGCTTAGTCTTTTAGGGGGTAGTTTTTTAGTCTTTTAGGGGGTAGTCTTTTAGTCGCGTGGCACTTGCCGGTCGCTGCGCTCCCGGTGGGGATGGGGATGCTCGCCTGCGGCTCGTGGTTTAACACGGATCGGCTTCACCTCGCGGATCGCTACGCTAGGGCACAGATTTTCGCAGATTTGCTTACCCCCCAAGAAATGCGGTTCTGACCCGTTTGTACGTTAGTGGCCGAAGTGTATCCAACTCAGACCTATCATGCCTAAATTGTGTGGGTAAGCAATGCCTTCATGACCCCTACCACCTACACGTCGGCCGACCGGCAACTGCAGATCGCGGGGCGGGTACTGGTGGGTACGGTATGGATCAGCGCGGTGATCTTCGGGGTATACATTCTCTGCTTTTACTTTCTCGGTTTGCTGTTCGGAAATTCCGAGCAGTGGAACGAGGTGTTGCCGGGGCTGTACGATGTGAACACGCGCTCGGCAACGGTGGGGATCGGATTGCACTTTGCGGCGGGGGGCATTATTCTGGTGCTGGGGTGCATTCAGTTGGTGACCCGCATTCGTGTCAAGTATCCGGCGGCACACCGGTGGCTGGGGAGGGTGTATGTTTTTGCAGCCATGCTCACGGCGGTAGGTGGGCTGAGTTTCATCTTCGTGAAGGGGACCATCGGCGGGTGGCTGATGGATGTTGCCTTTGCGGGCTACGGGGTGCTTACCGGTCTGGCGGCAGTACAAACGATTCGTTACGCCCGCACCGGCCGTATGGACAAACATCGCGCCTGGGGCATTCGGCTATTTGCCCTCGCCATCGGATCGTGGTTGTACCGGATGGATTACGGGTTTTGGTTTCTGGTTACGGACGGGGTGGGCCATACGCAGTTGTTCCGCGGTCCCTTCGATTACTTTATGGACTTCTGGTTTTACCTGCCGAATTTGCTCGTGGCGGAGGTATTTATCGGACGCCGGGACATCCTGCGGGGGCGTTGGGCCAAAGTGGGGAGCATCGTGATGGTCTATCTGACTACGGCCTTTTTGGTGTTGGCTACTTACTTCTTTACTAAGGAGTTTTGGGGGCCGGGGATTGTGGGGGTTTTTTAGTCTTTTAGTTTTCTAGTCTTTTAGGGAGGGTAGGGTCGGTTGCTACGCTCCCGAACGGAGGATGGGCTTATAGCGAATGCAGGGGCTTATCGGGGGCAAACTGAAGGGTTGGGGCCTTATTTAGATTTAGGCGATAGTGCGCTTTCCCTCAATGGTGATGGGAGAACCTTCGGCCAGGAAGACGGAATCGGGGGTGCGGTCGTTCAGGAAAGCGAAGCGGGGGCCGTAATTGAGGGCGAAGTCGACATCGATGCGGTAATCGGAGACGGAGGCTTGCTGCCAGCGGGGGTGGGTAACCTCATATTCGGTAGTCTTCGTGGCGGAGCTTTTGGAGTAGCCCCAGTAGTGCTCGGTGATGAATTCTGCCTCACTGCCGGTTTCGATATCAGCCGGGTGCTTGTCCGCCGTCGCGGCCAGGGTTTGCCAGCGGGTGCCTATCCGCCAATTGTATTCTACGTGCTGGTGAACGGCGGTTTCGGCCCAGCGGTGGTGCATGGGTCGGGTTTCGTAGGCCTCCCCGTAGAGGGTATTCGCCACAAACGTGATGGCTGGCTTAGGGACGATCTCCTTAATGAAAACCACTCCCCGGCGCCATTCGCCGTTTCCCGCGCGCCGGCGCACGTAAAAACGCAGATTAACTTCTTCGAAGGTGACGTGAAACGGAATCCTGAGCCGCAACAGGCGGACGTCCCGAAACAGAAATCCGATGAGACTGACGTACGGGTGACCGTTCCAGGTATCCAGTTCGGTGTGGGCGGGCAGGTAAGGTAACAGGACCTTTGCGTCCACGGGGTAGTTCGCGAAGATCAGCTTTCGCCATTGGGCGGTCAGGAATGACATGGTCGTACGATTCGTCGCTAGCGTAATGCCGTAATCGAACAGGAGTTTGGCAGCGGTGATCGTTTGGCCCTGGAAATTAGGAAACAGTTCTACCCGCCTCGTATGGGCCCCTGGCTTCCAGAGGGGGAAGAACGAAGCTAGACCGCCCCCCGTTCTGAGCGCATGGGGCAACGGCGGAGGAACAGGAATTACCTTCGCACCTCCCCTCCTTCCACCCGTTACCCACGCGAACCGATTTTAGCCCGATGATGCCCCAAACCGAATACCTCGATAAATACGCCCGCCTCCTCGTCAACTACTGCGTGAGCCTGCAGCCCGGGGAGCGGCTTTTCGTCAACTCGACCACGCTGGCCGAGCCGCTGATCGATGCGCTGTACCGGGAGACCCTGAAGGCCGGGGGCAACCTCGAAGTATCCCTCACTACGCGGGGGCAGGCGGCGGCCATGCGGGAGTACGGCAGCCCGGAGCAGTTCGCTTACCTGCCCACCCTCCAAAAACGGGCGATGGACGAATTCGAGGCGTATATCTACGTGAGCGCCCCCTTCGATCTTCGCGAACCGGACCCCTCCCCGGAGTTAAAGGCAGCGCGGCGGGAAGCGTTCAAACCCATGCACGACACCTACTTCGCGCGTACCGCCGACCGACGGCTGAAGCGCAGCATGTGCATCTATCCTACCCCGGCCCTGGCCGAGGAGGCGGGTATGAGTGAAAAGGAATACACCGCCTTCGTCTTTAACGCCTGTAAGCTGAACGAAGCCGACCCCAAAGCCGCCTGGCTGGGCGTACGCGACCGGCAACAGCGGGTGGTGGATCACCTGAATAGCTGCACCTCCTTCCGATACCTCAACGACCGCAGCGATATCCACTTTACCACCAACGGGCGTACCTGGATCAATAGCGACGGCCAGACGAATATGCCTAGCGGGGAGGTGTACACCAGTCCGGAGGAAGATTCCGTGAACGGCCACATCTACTTCGACTACCCGGCTATTCGTAACGGCGTAGAGGTCAAGGGGGTTAGCCTGGAAGTAAAAGATGGAGAAATACAGTCGTGGCGGGCGGAGAGCGGGCAGGAAGTGCTGGACGAAACCTTCGCCATCGACGGAACGCGGCGCTTCGGCGAGGCGGCTATCGGGACGAATTACGACATCGACCGCTTCAGTAAGCAAATCCTCTTTGACGAGAAGATCGGTGGAACCGTTCACATGGCCGTAGGGCAGAGCTATGCCCAGGCCGGGGGACGAAACTCGAGCTCGGTGCACTGGGACATGATCGCCAATATGCGCGCTGGTGGAAGGGTGTTTGCCGACGGGGAAATTATCTATGAAAACGGCCGTTTCGTAGACCGCCTGTGGAAATAAGGATGCCCGGTGGCGGCGGGTCGATCGTTTCGGTATTGTTAGGGAAAGGCGGCAACAATAATCCCCCCGCCCCGGTGGTTTAACCATTCCGGCACCCTTAGAAATCGCCCTGACACCACCTTAATTTGCCGTTAGCCCGCCGGGGCGCGGCCAACCCGATGGAAGTTGAACGTTTGGGGGAGGCAGGCCTTTACTCAGGAAGACGTATCTTTGAATACGCCTTATCCTGCATGATTTTTACGACGGGAAACCCATTATTGATTGACTTAACCTCAGACCGTGAACGAGAACATCGCCTTTTTAGAGTTAAAGTACGGGAACATATACGGCGGCTATCCAAACTTTTACGCAATCAGCGAGATTGCTCTACTGGTTTTTGAAAGAGGCTCCAACAAAATATTCCTGGAAAGCTGGATCAACCAAGCTAACGTGGACATCGTGGATGTCTACGCCGAGACGGACGAGCTGGGTCATACGGTCCGCCGCGTCCGGGAAGTACTGAATATGCGGACGAACCGCCGCTACCCCTATCATGAGGATTTTCGCCTGAGCGAAAACGACCTGCAGTTCGCGTTCCGCAACCTGCGCTCGACCAAGAACGCTATCCGGAATTTTCTCAACAAGAACCTGAATAAGTATCGTTTCCAGGATATGATCGTGTTCGACGGCCGGCGCGACATCTTCCTCTGCGAGCGCAGTGGCGTCCGGTTCAACTGGACGAACATCATCGACATTCAGAAGGACCTGAACCGGGAAACCGACTACCTCTTCAGCCTGAATAAGCTGGCGCGGGTGATCAACTTCAATACCGACCGGGCCTACCTCCGGTCCAACAACCTGGAGTATTGGCTGCATCCCATCGCCGCCCGCCAGATCATTCCGGGCACGGCTGCCTACGATGCCGCCCGCCTGCTGATGGTGTTCAACGAATACACCCAGTTCCACGATGATTTCCTGATCAAAGCCGCGATTCTGCTCAACAAAGTGAGCAAGCGCAAGGAAGAGAAAGCGGCGGAGCTGGAAGCGCAGAAGAACGAGGCGGGGGAGGAAGATTAAACCGGTATTAGCGAAGCACTACTACACGAGATACACGATCGCCAGCACTAAGGAAACGCTGGCAGCTAATCCGACCAGAAAGATATTGTAGGCGATTTTCAACAACCGATACTTGCGATCGATGATCTGACTCAGCCCGTGGAGATCGCCGATCAAATTTCCGTAGAGCGCTTCCGGGTTTAGGAGCGTCTCCTCCATACGCCGGGTAAATTCTTGGCGATCGAGCTTGCTCACCGTCCCGTAAAAGGCCAGATTTTTTTCTTCCCCCTTACGGCTGTGCGGACGGGAGGCGATCAGGGCGTAGACTAGACTGGCCAAGGCGCAAGCGATAAAAACGACCACCGGCAGTAGTATCTCGGGACTGGTTTGCGCCCAGTTGCGGTAGCTGACGAAGGTGATCAGCACACCGATCAGCAGGGCATTCACGCTGACCATGATCGCGGCCTTTTGATCCGCCATCCGCTTGAATTGGATTTGGTTCCGGAAGATGGTGCGAAAGTAGGTCTGACTGGCCTGACGGGTAGGGCCGTTTTCAATACCATCCAGTACGCCCTCGGACTTCGCCTTTTCGCCCGGAGCGGGGAGGAGTCCCGGTTTTTTTCGCTCGAGCCGGTCGACCAGCTTCTGTAGATCCAGTAACACCGCACTGTGGGTATGCTGGTAGCGCCGACGTAGCTCCCCGTCGCGGAAGCGGGCCTGCCGCAGTTCATCGAGGTACTGCGCGAGGGCGTCCGTCCGGTTCATGGCCCGCCGCGGTCCCTGACCGGTATCGAGGGCGTAGCGATTCTCCAGCCAGGTAAGTTCGGCGCCTTCGGCACCGGAAAGCAGCCGCTGGGCGAGCTTGGCATCGTAAAGTACGTCGGCTACCTCGGCGCGCAGATTGCTGCTGCCATCGGGTAATACGGTAGCGAGAGTGAGTTGTAGGTTGAGGTAATCCGGCCCGGTCCAATCCCGGAATTCCCGGGCGACCTCCTTCCAACCGCGCAGCTCGCTGCCCTGCCCCCAGTAGCGACAGGCCTCCAGGAAAGCAACGGCCCGCGCCAGGTGGGGTAGATCCGGGGATACACCCGGGCGGCGAAGGGCGATTTCCAGAGAATGTGCCGCAAGCGACAAGGCCCAGCTGTCGTTGTGCAATACCAGGGAACGGGGTAAGCGTTCATAGGTCATCAACATGAAGCGCTCCGCCTGATCCGCCAGATTGCTTAAGTGCAGGGACGTAAAGCTTCCGTTCTTCATCTAGTGTTTGTGTTGTGTGTTGGTCAGAACGTCGTTGCCAAACGTGGCGTCCCTTTCGCTGAAGATAGGGAACGCCCGAGGCAATGTCAAGTTGGCGCGCACCCTGTTTTACCGGGCCGGATGCCTACCGCCCGGCCCCGTGTACCCTTTCTTACGCTACCTATATGCAAAAGTTGCTACTCCTTTTCTTCCTGCCCCCTTTGTTTTCCGGCTGCAGCGACCTGGTGGAAGACTTTACCGTGGACGAGGTCCGGCTCGAGGCCGAATACGCCGTACCGCTGGTCGACAGTCGCGTAAACCTTCCGGAGCTACTCGGAGAAATCGACGAGCAGGTAACCCTCACCGTTGATCCCGACGGTTTGCTCCGCTTTAACTACACGGACACCGTGCCCTCCGTAACCGGGGAAGCCTTGTTTACCCAGCTCCGGAATCTTACGAGTATCCTGCCGTTACCCATTACCAGCCGTTCGCGCACCATCCCCCTGCCCCTGCCGAACAACGTCCGTCTTGACGTGCTCAGCCTGAAGCGGGGCGCGTTCACCTACAGCCTGCCGAATACGTACGACATCCCGGTGACGGTGGCCCTCACCTTCCCGAACCTGTCGCGCAACGGCACCCCCCTACGGATCAGCGGAGAACTTCCCGCTTACTCCGGCTCCGGTACGCCCCCCACCCTGACGAACGTAGACGCCCCGCTCGACCTGACCGGCTACGACCTCGATTTCGGTAGCGGGTCGATCACGGTGAATTATGCCATTGACGGCCCGGACGGCCAAGCCCTCGACCCCGGTGCCAATACCGTTGCCCTGCTTTCCAACCTCGATTTCTCTTACCTCGAAGGATACTTCGGCGTGCAAGCCTACGCGGGGGTGGACGACGTCTTGCGCATCGATTTCTTCGAAAACTACCTGGGCGGGGATATCTCTTTCGTCAAGCCCCGCATCAGGGTCACCGTACGCAATAGCTTTGGCGTTCCTTCCCGTGCCGTGATCGACGAACTCTATATCACGACGGTAGCGGGAGACACGCTGGCGGTGGAAGGCCGTGTAGTAGACGAGGGATTCGCCTTCGACTACCCCAAACGTCCCGGCGAACAGGAGTTTACGGAATACATCATCGACGAGACGAACAGCAACGTGCTAGACCTGATCGCCGCCAAGCCGGTCGCCCTTCATTACCGGATCAGCGCCCTGATCAATCCGGACGCCGACCCCTCCGTCACCGGATTTCTGGTAGATACCAGCAGTTATGACGCCACGGTGAACGTGGAGCTGCCCCTCTACGGCGCCGCCGACGATTTCCGGATTCGCGACAGCTTCCCCATCAATCTTGGCGACCGGTACGGAGAGATCACCGCCGCCACCCTCCGGGTGACCACCGACAACGAGATCCCCTTCGACCTCTCGCTCACCGGCACCTTTTTTGACGAGAGCGGCACCGCACTGGCCGATCTGACGGAAGGCGAATTACGCATCATCGAAGCCAGCCCCGTGGATGCCGACGGCAATGCTGCCGATACCATGACGACGACCAACGACATCGCCTTCACCGGTCAACAGCTCGACGCCATTCGGCGCGCTACCACCCTGATCCTGGAAACCACCTTCGCCACCTCGGCGGGAGGCACCCAGGCCGTACGGGTCCGGGAGGATCAGGCCTTGCGGGTCCGGATCGGGGCCCGGCTGAACGTGCAAAACCAATAAGCCATGCGGAAAAGCCTACTCCTGTTGCCCCTCCTGCTGGCGGCCACCCTCGATGCGCAGAACCTGACCGCTCCCCTCCTTTCCGGGAGCTGGCAGTCGACCTACCACAATCCGGCCATGGTCCACTTCCTTCCCACGACCTTCACCGTCGGACTCCCGGGGATCGCCAACGACTTGCGCTTGCAAAACGTGGAATACGGCGATGTCTTCGTAAAAAGCGGCGGCCAACAAATTCTAAACCTGGCCGCGTGGGCGGGGCTCGCGGAGGAGCGGAACGCCGTCCAGGACGTCTACTCCATCGAAACCATCGGAGCAGCCGCCCGCCGCGGCAATTTCGGTTATCAACTCTACCACCGGCTGCGGGTCAACGGCGACGCCGACTACCCCCGCTCGTTCATCAACTTGGTAGCCCTCGGCAACGCTGCCTTCATCGGGCAAACGGTCGATATCGCGCCCCGGGGCGGCATCGTCAGTTACCAGGAGGTCGGCGCCAGTTTCAGCTACGCGGTGAACGACCAGATCGCGATCGGCGGACGAGTGAAGTACCTCGCCGGCGTATCGAGTATCGAAGCGGCGGAAGGGGGAACGCTAGAGCTCGGCACCGGTACCGAAAACTACACCCTTACTCTGGATAAGGACCTGACCCTTAACTCCGTCCGGGCCTTTGCGTTTCGTTCCCTCGACGACTTCGACCTGACGTACAATCCCAGTCGGCTCCAGCCGGGCGACCTCTTTACGCCGAACAACGGATTCGCCTTCGACATAGGGGTGGCGGTGAATCTGGACCGGCTACGACTGAACGCCTCAGCAACCGACCTCGGTGCCGGCATCGATTGGAAAGCGGACATTACGACGCTCCGTTTCGAAGGGACCTCCACCTTTAGTGGGCTGGATATCCTCGGTGACCTCTTGCGGGATTCCGTCTCCCTAGACCGGGCGGTGGACAGCCTGGTAACGGCCCTCGAACCCGTGAGCGGCGCGACGGCGTACCGCAGCAACATCGCCGCCAGCATTTTTCTCGGCGGAGAATACGACCTCACGGAAAAAATTACGGCCGGCGCCCTGCTCACGCTGGAAGATCGCCTCGGGGAACTGGTTCCCGCCTTTGCCATCACGGGACGGTACACCCTCACCGACTGGCTGAAGGTGGGCCTCAACCTCAATCACCGCAGCGGCATCCGGACCAATCTCGGTTTGCACGCGCTGGCCACCCCCGGACGCTTTCAACTGTTTGCCGCCTCCGACAAATTGCTTTCCCTACTCAGCTCGGGCAACAGCTCGGTAGCCGGCATCAGGCTGGGGGCTGCGATGACGCTTGGGGAGCGTCGTTCATCCGGCGCATTTCGTCCCTGATGTCCGTGAGTAGCTGAATATCCTTCGGGGTTGGGACGGTCTTGTTGCCGGGGTCTTCGGCTTCCTCGCGCAGGATATTGATCCCCCGGATAATGAGAAATAGCACCAAGGCAATGATCATGAAATCGATCAAGGTTTCGAGAAAAAGCCCGTAGCCGATGACCACCCCCGGGTCTACCACTTCTCCCGCGGAATCCGTTACCGGTTCCCGGATCACCCAGGCCAGGTCAGCCAGTTCGATACCGGTGGTGAGGTACCCCAGGGGGGGCGTGATCACCTGCTTCACGAGTACGTCGACAATCTTGTTGAAACTCGCCCCGATCACGACCCCAACGGCCAGATCGATCATATTTCCCTTGACGGCGAATTTCTTGAATTCGGTAAAAAAACTAGCCATATTCAGTGGTTTAGCGCTGGTTATCCGCCCATAACCGGCAAAACCGCTGATTGTTAGCTGGTCAGTCCCAGGACGGTCAGCGTCAGGGCGGCCGCAAATAACAAGAGATGCAGAAATTCCGCCTGCCGGTCCGAACGATCCACGAACCACAGGCCGAGGAGCAATCCCAGCGGTGCCACCAGGAGTTGGGCGTCCACGATGTGAAGCTCCGAGCCCAGGAAGGCCACGGGAATAGCGAACAGCAGCACCCAGTAGACGAAAGAAAGGTTTTTTCCACCTTCAATGCTCAACAGCACCCGGCTGCTGGCGCCCCCCATCAGCACCACCAGCACCAGCGCGAACAGGATGCCCACCCCAACGAGATCGTAGGCCGAAGCCGTCTCCGGCGACCAGATACCGAGCACGCCAAGATCATTGACGTAGAATTCTAGCAGATCCCCCCGCAGGTAGGCGTATACGGCAGCTAGAAAATAAACTACCAGCGTACCGCCTAGTAGCTGAGCCAGTGAAGGCAGATCGGCCGTACGAAAGATGCTGATGCCCAGGAAAAAGCCCGGTATCAACAACAGGTAGGTAGGTTCTAACAGGGCGGCCAGTCCGAGCCAGAACCCGGCGTTGAAGCGGGCCACCGCCGAAGTCATGCTCTTGTACGTGCTTCCCAGTGCGCCGATGCTCAGCAACAGGAACACCAGGTTGACCTGCTGCGGATCGAAAAGGTGGAAGGAAGGCACCATCGCCCAGGTCAACACGATGAATAAGCCAGGAAACTGGGTAACCGTGCGGCTGATGCGGTAGCGGTCGCAGAGGTTATTGGCCACGATACCGGCCGTCGCGACCAGTACCGGCGGCAAGATGGCGGAGAGGAGCCGGCTGCTGCCTACCGCGCTTCGCAGCCAGCCGCCGTAATGGCCGATGTCACCGTCGGCCGTAACCCCGCCGCCGTCGAAAACAAAGGCGGGCAACTGTAGCAGCAGCGCGTAGCCGAAGAGCAGGAGGCTGGCGAAGGATTGGTTGGTACGGAAAAATGAAAGCATAGGCTATTTGAGCTGCCGCTCCGTCTCCGTGATCAGTTCCACGGCCTGGGCGTATGTATCGCCGAGATCGGCGGCGGAGTCCTGTCCGGCGTAGAGCGCCATCTCACAACGTTGCAGCAGTCGGTCGTAGCGTTCGGTGAGGGCGGTATTGGCTCCGGCGCCGGTAAGTACCTGGTTGATGTTGGCGCGACTCAGCTCCGCCACGCTGAGGCTGAAGCGGTCGCGCAGGTAATGCAGCAGGGCATGCTCCACGGCATTGTAAAAGTCGCGCGCCGCTACCCGTTCCAGGTGTACGCGGGCTTCCTTCAGCCGGGCGGCGGCCACCTTCCCCGCCTGCTGCCGTTGCAGGATGGCGGGGTCGCGATCCGCTAGCCGTTGCCGGTAGTGGGTGTAGCCGATCAGGCCGCCAGCGAGTAGCACCGGCAGCAGGATCAGCCCCCAGAAAACCGGCCCGTCCGCCATATTCCGGCCATAGCGGCGGCCCGGAGTAAGGGGGGCGGCGGGGCGCAGGACCAATGCTTCCTCCGAAACCGTAGTCGTGTCGATCGTGTACGTCTTTTGCCCGCTGCCCCCCGTCACCGCGATGGTAAAGGTCTCCGGGCTCAGGGATACGTACTCCTCCGTATCGGTATTAAAGTAATTCAGGCTCGGGGCCACGGTATACGTTCCGGCGCGTTTGGGCACCAGCTGGTATTCGAAGACTTTGCGCCCGAACATCCCCGATGGGCTGTCGAGGAATTCTTCCCGGATCACCCGCGGATCGTACACGTTCCAGTTGGCTTCATCAACCGGTACCGGTGCTTCCAGTCGTTGCACGTCTCCCTGACCGGTTATCTCTACCAGCATGGTGAGCGCATCGTCGGTAGTTAGCTGGTCGCGATCAATGGCCACATCCATTTGGTAGGTCCCTACGCCGCCGCTGAAGTTTTCCGGGCGGGGTTGGGGCAATTCGCGCACGGCAACGGTGAGCGTATCGCTATTGACGGGGATCTGCTCGGTAAAGCGGCGCGAGAATGTACTGCTGGAGCGGGTGCGCACCGCCCCGATCACCATGCGGTATGGATCGATGCGCAGGGTGCCGCTCTTGATCGGAAAGAGGGCCAAACTGGTCAACGTGCGGCGCTGGTATTCCCGTCCGTTCACGATCACGGTTGTGGGGGAGGCATCGAAGCGACGGCGGCTGCGGGCGAAGAAACCGTCGAGGCTCGGCTCCCGCACCATGTTGCGGGAAATGGGATTGACCGAAGCGTACAGGTTCAGGTTGAGGATGATCTGCTGCCCTACGTAAGCCTGGTCGGTACTGAGTTCGGCCCGCAAAAAGTTCTCCGGCGCGCCCGCCTGGGAAGCGTCGTCCACTTCGAGTACGGTGATGGTTTTGCCGGGGGCCCGGTAGGTACGTCCTCCCGCCTGAACGGACGCCGGACCGATGGATAGTTCCCCGGTCCGTCGGGGTTGCAGCATCCAGCTGAAGGTCATCTGGCTGGTTTGAACTCCGTTCGCGATGGTTGTGCCGATCGACCGACTGGGGCCGCGCAGCACCTCGAAGGCGCTGAAATCCGGCGGGGTTAATTGTTCCCCCTGTGCGTTCCGCAGGGTAAGGTGGTACTCCACCGTACTGTTCCGAAGCATGCGTTCCTTGCTCACTTCCGCGGTGAAGCTGACGTCCTGTCCCTGGGCAACGAGCAGCGGCCCCCAGGTCAGCAACAGGCTTATGATGAGCAGGCGTGGCACGATTACCAGTCTTTGGTTCCGGTACATCCTTCCCGGTTTGCCTGCCGCAAACGGCTCAATGTACGTTTCTCTTCTTCGGCGGCGATACCCAGTTGGCGCTCGGCTTCTTCCCGGCTCATTTGTGGCTGATTGGGGTCGGCCAGGGGTTGGCCGGGAGTGCCACCGGACTGTTGTTGTTGCTCCTGCGCTTCGTCGCCCTCCTCGGATTGCTCCCCGTCTTGCTCCTGTTGCTGGTCGCCGTTCTCGCCGCCCTGCCCTTCCTGTTGTTGTTGCTGCTGCTGGTCTTCGCCGTCCTGCTCCTGATTTTCGTCCTGTTGCTGTTGTTGCTGCTGCTGCACTTGGCGGATGGCCTTGGTCAGATTGTACTTGGTTTCGGCGTCGTCGGGGGTAATGCGGAGACTCTGCTTGTAGGCTTCTACGGCCTGCTCGAAATTCTCCTGGCGGTAGTAGCTGTCACCGAGATTACGGAAGGCGCGCGACTGGATTGCCGGATCCGTAGTGAGACCAGCGGCTTCCTCGTAGCGTTTGGCGGCTTCCTCGTAGTTACCGCGTTCGTACAGGGCATTGCCGAGATTGTAGTTTCCCTGGGCGCTGTTGTCCTCCTGAATGGCGTCGCCGTAAGCGCGTCCGGCCGTTTCGAAGTCGCCCTTCCGGTAGGCTTCATCGCCCTGGCGCAGGGCACGGTGGCTGGATTGTCCTTGCGCCGGAGCGCAGGTGCAAAGCACTAAAACCAGCAGGATGACATTGCGGTAAACCATCAGCGGTAAAGGTACGTACTTCCTCCGGTCGAGGCTACTGACGGCCCTGACACATCGGATGTGGCAGGCCTCGCCAACAAAGCGGACTGCAAAAATGACAGTACTGACACATCGGATGTGTCAGGGCGGCCGGGAAGGGTTTAGGCTCCCAAAAATTCCCGCACCAGGGCAAATAACCGCTCCGGCTGCTCGGCGTGTACCCAGTGACCGGCACCCTCGACGGTGACCAGCTCAGCTGCCGGGAACAGGTATTTTATCCCGTCGAGATCGTCGTCTTTGACGTAGCCGCTATTGCCGCCGCGGACGAACAGGGCCGGGCGGCTAAACTCCTGGCCCAGGGTACCCACGGGCCCGATCAGGTTCTCGTAATCCCGGTCCAGCACCTCCAGGTTCATCCTCCAGCGGAAGCCGGTCTTGGAATCCCGCGCCAGGTTCTTCAGGAGAAACATCCGCACCCCCTCGTCGGCCATATGGGGGGCCATCAGCTCGTCGGCGTGGCGGCGGTCTTCGATGTCGGAGGGGTTTAGGGCTTTAAGCGCGGCAAAAACGTCGTCGTGCCCCCTTCCGTAGGGGCGGGGGGCCATATCCACCACGACCAACTTTTCTACGAGGGTGGGATAGGACAAAGCTGCCTGCATGGCCACTTTACCGCCCATACTGTGTCCCAGCAGATGGCAGCGGTCCACGCCCTGCTCCTCGAGGAAGGCGGCGAGGTCTTCCGCCATCAGGGGATACGTCATTTCATCGGCGTGGGGGGAGCGACCGTGGTTGCGTAAATCCACGAGAATGACTCGGTAATCCTCGGCCCACTGCCGCGCGATGGTCTGCCAGTTATCGAGATTGCCGAAGAGGCCGTGGAGAATGACGAGGGGGAAGCCTTCGCCGTAGGTTTTGTAGTTGAGCTGCATCTGTTCTTAGGTTCACCACGGAGGACGTAGGAGGCTTCCCCGAGGTTCACGGATTGACGCGGTGGCCATCGCTTCACCCGCGGACGCCGCCCCCTTACTTCTTGTCCTCCGCTTCTCCTTTAGTGGTTTCCGCTACGGATTCCCCGTCGCCGGTGGACTGGCCGTTTTCTTTCGCCAGCCCATGTGCCGCCTCCTGGGTACGGATTACGCGGTCCAGGCCACTGCCGCCCCGTATCCAGAGGTCGCGTTGCGGAAACGGAATCTCCACACCCTTCTCCCGGAAGCCCTGGTCGATGGCAAAGCGGACGTCGCTCTTTACATCCTCGATCCGCAGAAAATCCCGCGACCAGAAGATAATCTCGAAGTCCAGCGAAGAACTACCGAAGTCTAGGAACCGGACAATCGGGTTCGGGGTATTCATAATGCGGGGATGATCCAGCGCCACCTTCAGCAGGATCTCCTTCACCAGCGCGGTATCGGAACCGTAGGCCACCCCCACCCCCACGTGGAAGCGCGCCTTCCGCTCCACCTGGCTCCAGTTGACCACGTTCTCGCCGATCAGTTTGGAGTTGGGCACGAAGATGATGATGTCGTCACGGGTCTCGATGGTAGCCGTGCGGGCTCCGATCTTGCGCACCGTGCCGATCTGGTGATTGGATACCTCCACCACGTCCCCCACCATCACCCCTCGTTCGAAGAGAATGATCACCCCGCAAATAAGGTCGTTAAAGGTTTGTTGGAGCCCGATGCCGATACCCACCAATAGCGCCGCGGCACCGGTCCACAGCACCACCAGATCGAAGCCCGCCGCCTGGATCACCAGCAGTACGCCCACCACGTATACGAAGTAGGTGATGAGCCGGTTGATGGCGTACTGACTACCGGAGTCTACCTTCGAGCGGCGGTAATAAGCGCCGAGGATCAGGTTGGTCACCGCCATCAGCAGCAGGCGCAGGAATAGGAAGACCCCCAACGCGAAGACGACGTTGCCGACGGTAATCGTGGAGGTCGTTTCTCCCGTCGCGTCGCGAAAGGCATACAGGACGAGGGCAGCCAGGCCCGTATCGTTGAGCACCACGAGTGCGGCCATCGTATACATGAACGGCCGTACGGCCCGGAACCGACTGGCGGCCTGCTCTTCATCGGAAAGCGACTGGGCCGTAGCCGTCGTAGACATATGCATCCGGTGGTAGCGCTGCACGAGTAGCTCCTCGATGAGGATGTCCAGCACATTGGCCACGATGAAGGCCAACAGCGCCTTCACGATCGTACTGATGCGGATCACCAGGTACACCGGCGGCCCGTCGCTGGTGCTCGCCTGTTGAATCGCTTCGTTAACGAAGGTAATGTCGATGTTCAAGATCCGCAGGATCGCGATGACCAGCAGGCTGAACAGGGTAAAACGGGTTACGTTGCGTACCCGGCTGCGGTTCTTAGGGCTCACCGCTTCCCGCCCGTAGTACCAGGGCAGCAGCCGGCGCACGAGCAGGGAGTTGGTCCCCAGCAACAGCACCGTAGCCACGCCGATCAACAACAGCTGGTAGGCGGTTACGCGGAAGCCGAGATAGTCCAGTAAGATTATTTCCCTCAGTTGGTCCATAAGCAATCCAAAGTACAACCCGTGGCCACCCTATCCGTTGGGTCAAGACACCATTCCACCGCCACATGCAGGAAATAAAGGGCCGGTACGTCGACCTCGACGCCCGGGAAATTTACGGCGCGGTCTTGACAGTCGGCGAAGACGGCCGCATCGCCTCCATCGAACGCGACCCCTCCCGCGACAAGCGGGGGTGGTTCATCCTGCCCGGTTTCGTAGACGCCCACGTGCACATCGAGTCGTCCATGCTGCTGCCCGTCGAGTTCGCCAAGCTGGCGGTCGTCCACGGCACCGTAGCCACGGTAAGCGACCCCCACGAGATCGCCAACGTCATGGGTATGGAAGGGGTGGAATTCATGATCGACAATGCCCGGCATACCCCGCTCAGCATCAATTTCGGGGCGCCCTCCTGCGTACCGGCTACCGGGGCGGAAACCGCAGGCGCAAGGCTCGGGCCCGAGGAGGTGGCCGAACTGGTATCCCGCCCCGATATCCGCTACCTGAGCGAAGTGATGAATTATCCCGGCGTACTTCAGAACGACCCGGACGTCATGGCCAAGATATCCGCCACCCGGCGGGCGGGAAAGCCGGTAGACGGGCACGCCCCCGGCCTCCGCGGAGAACAAGCCGCCGCCTATGCCGCCGCCGGCATCAGTACCGACCATGAATGTTTCACGGCCGCCGAGGCGCGCGACAAGCTTGCCGCCGGCATGAAGATCCTGATCCGCGAAGGAAGCGCCGCCCGCAACTACGCCGCCCTGGAAGAGCTCATCGATGCTTTTCCCGACCGGCTCATGTTCTGTACCGACGACTGCCACCCCGACGACCTCATGGCCGGCCACATCAACCGCCTGGTGATCCGCGCCGTCCGCGGGGGGCACGACCTCTTTAACGTGCTCCATATCGCCTGCCGAAACGCCGTCGACCACTACCATCTTGACATCGGCCGCTTACGGGTCGGCGACCGGGCCGACTTCATCCAAGTCGACGACCTGCGTCACTTCGGGGTCATGGCTACCTGGATCAACGGTATCCGTGTAGCCGAAGCCGGTGCGCATCTGCTACCGGATTATCGCCCCGAGCCGATCAATACCTTCCGTTGCTCCCCCAAAAAGGTGAATGACTTCCGCGTGGCACCCGGCCAGGCCGGCGCCAGGATCCGGGTGATCGGCGTTACGGATGGCGAACTGGTAACCGACCAATTGGAAATGCTGCCGGTGCTTGACGCCGACGGTTGTCCCGTGGCCGCCCCGGAGCGGGATTTGCTCAAGATCGCGGTCATCAATCGCTACACCGATGCCCCGCCCGCCATCGGATTCGTACACGGTATGAAACTGCAGCGCGGCGCCATCGCCAGCAGTGTAGCTCACGACAGCCACAACATCGTCGTCGTAGGCGTCGACGACGACGCCATCTGTCGCGTCGCCAATGCCGTAATCGCCGAGCGGGGAGGAATCGCCGCGGGGCGGGACGAGTACCTCGAAGTGCTGCCCCTGCCCGTAGCCGGGATTATGAGCCTGGAACGCGGACCGCAAGTAGCCGCCCGCTACGGCGAACTAAGTGGATTCGTACGCCGGAAGTTGCGCTGCGAACTACGGTCCCCCTTCATGTCCCTCTCTTTCCTGGCGCTGCTGGTCATCCCCCGCCTGAAGCTCAGCGACCGGGGGCTATTCGATGGTGAGGCTTTTCAGCCCGTGGACCTTTGGTTAACTTCTTAAATATGATGACTTGTTACAATACCAGAATTTTGTCTCGCGTTCAAGCCATACGATAACCGAAAATCAGTAGTTCATATGCTGTTTTCGCGATACACCTGGTTTCAACCCTGCTGATTCACCCAAAATTTACAACCGATTCGCCTCGATTACGTGCGCATCCTGGGTTCGTGCCCAGATGAAAGGCCTACCGGTTTGTCTACTATCTAGTGTTTGTTCATAGTGTCTCTATTCAGTGTGGCCCGGCGACGTCCGGGCCGCAACTTTTTAGCGAATGACCAGCCGTTGCGACCAGGATGTGCTATTCATGCGTACGGTGAGGATATACAAGCCCGGAGCGGCATCGCGCGTCGACTCGGTTATGGTCGTAGTGCCGGCGGGAAGTTGCTTGCTCCACAATTGACGGCCGGAAGCATCCGAGAGTTGTAGGCTTACCGCTCCCCCGACCGGCAAAGCAAGGGTAAAGTGGTCCGTAGCAGGGTTTGGGTACACTGCAAGCTTATCCCCACTGGAACGACCCACATACCGCACCTCGCTCAGCGTGAACGTTCCGTCGATGTCCACCATGCGCAGCCGGTAGTAGGCACTGCCAACCGGGGCCACGTCAAAGTACCGATAGGTATAGGTACTGACCTGTTCTCCGGCTTTAGCAAGAAACGTAGCCACGGGTGACCAATCGCCGGATCCGGAAGTCGACCGTTCCACCGTATAATGGCTGAGGTCGCGCTCGTTGATTACCGTCCATTCCAGGTCATTCTCGGTGGCGGTAACCGTGGCGGAAAACGCGATCAGCTCCACCGGCAGTACCGCGGCCATGCCCACCCAGTTGGAACTGGAACCCGTAAAGGCAAAGTTACTGAGGGTGCCCGGGAAGGCATTTCCGCCGGCATCCTCGAGGGTACGGAGTGCCTGGGGGTCCGTTTCTCCGTAGGGTTTGTTGAAACCATAGCTGGCGATCATATCCGCATCGACGCCGTTGTCGGCTTGCTCGACGGCATTTGCCACGATCTCCTGCTCCGTTCGCGCCGTTTTCCACAGGCGTAGTTCGCTTACCGTAATATTCGCGTACCGGTTCTTTTCCCGACCGATGTAAATCGGGGTGTCCGCATCCAGGTCGGCCGTTACGGATG
This sequence comes from Neolewinella xylanilytica, assembly GCF_002934605.1. Classification (GTDB taxonomy): domain Bacteria; phylum Bacteroidota; class Bacteroidia; order Chitinophagales; family Saprospiraceae; genus Neolewinella; species Neolewinella xylanilytica. Next base: position 353,009 of record NZ_PTJC01000005.1, on the reverse strand, counting down.
GTGCATTTTTACCCCCCGTAAGCTGTTGCCGGGCCCCGTCGATGTACAGTCGGGTGCGCTCCGTAGCCTCCCGTTGCGTACCGTCGAAAACCAGGGATATCAGGTACTCCCGTCCGATTTCCAGGCGCGTCTGGTCCGCTACCCGAAAATCTTCTTTTCCATTGGAGACGTTCGTGGCGAGGTAATTGCCGCCCCCGCCGCTGGTTTGTAATTCGAAAACGTATGATTTTTTAGCCCCCTGCGAACTACCGAAGGAAAACAAGGCATCGAAGCTCTTTAGCGCATCGAAGGTTACCCGCATTTCCAGGGTTACCTGCTTCTTACCGCTTAGCTGTTCGGCCAACCGCGGATCGAGGGTTACAAAATCATCGCTTCCGTCAAAGCTTAGCCCACTAAAGGATTGGGCGGACAGACTGGCGGCCAGTCCGAACACCATAATAAAAACGATCGGACGAAAAGACCGTAGGACGATCGGGGCAACAAAGGAGGGGAAATAAAACATTGTTAGTAATAATTGTGTGCGGATGTCTATAAGTTGCCTGCCCTATACCAAACGACGTTCCGCAATACAACTACTTTGTATTCAATATTTTACATAGACACATAATGATTATTCGTTCCAAAAAATGGCAGGGGTCCGAAATCTGAACACGGCCGGGCGATCCCCCCAATTCCCGACTTTTCCTACAGCCTTTCCGCCAGTGAGCCTCATTGGTTGAAACTACCCGATGGAGTGGTCTTATCCGCGTCAGGACGCCCTCAACACGCAGGCGTCGGACCGGTCTATGGGTTACCTTTCATTGAGTAGTACCGTTGATTGAGGTAGGTTGACCGGCCGGTATGCAAGCGGGTGGACAGAGCATTCCAGCCGGATTTGCCTCCGGGCTAGATAGCTATGGGTCGAAGATCGAAGTTGGGCGGAGCTAGGACGCCGGCAGCGTGGTGCCCGGCGAGCGCGTGAAAGTCGCGCAGGCTCAACCTTACGGGACCTTACCCTAAGATCGCGAAACTACCCAAGGTTTTCAGTTGGGAAGGCCAACGACGCGATGGCAAGTCGTGGCCCGTCCTGACTTCGCGCCGTGACCCCTAGGGGCCTACCCCGGCTACCGCGGCATCCGATGTGCCGGCAACCACAAAGTGTCGTTATTCCGATAGCACGACCAGTAGCGGTCACTGCTATCTAAATACCGCTAACCTGCCCGACCACCGCGGAAGCGGCTGCCCCGGCGCCGTTTACTCCGCAAGCTAAATAAGCAAGCGCTTTCACTGGCTAACCGAGCTGAGTTCCCCAAATACGAATAGCCCGACCGGGTACCCAGTCGGGCTATTCGTCATGAGCCGCTTAAGGGGGCGTTGGTTTGTTTACAACTCGGAAACTGCATTCCACCTGAACACCTCAACGGCTTCGGTCAGGTACGAGACCGCGCCGTTCCTTTCCATACGAAGCCGGTACTGGGTGATAGCGGCCGGATTCGTGTCGACGAAAAGGTACTCCGTTACCGCATCGGAAGCGTCCCCTCCCTTAAACACGGCGACCTCCTCCCAGGCGTTTCCGCTCTTACTACGTTCGACGCTGAAGTACATCGCCGTGTTGGTATTTCCGGCCGTCCAACGGAGGTGATTGACCTTCTCCTGCGCTTCGCCGCCAAAAGAAATCAGCGAAGCGACCAGGGTTTTTTCCGGGGATAACTCGCCATCGTAACTAGTTTGCCACCTATCGCTTTCCTTCGCCTCCTGGGCATGAACATGGCTAGCGGTGGTAAGCATGAGCGCCACAAATAGCGTAAAAATGCCGGGGCGGGAAAATCGGTTGTTAAGGAGCGTAATCATTATCAATAGAGTTTGATCAAAGTGAGGGATGGTATACCCCTGTTTTATTGGCACCCATTTGGGCACCGTGTCTGTGCCTACTCTATATCAAAGAGAATACCAATATTTATTGATCTGTAAAACAATCATTTACGAATGTATATGGATGAAATATGTTCCAACGCATGGAAAGGGTACGGATTTCAGACAGTATGCTAAAGCCATCCGATGGTTGCCTTTCTGCGGCAGGGACTATTGAGGCAGCCACGGAAAAGCACCTGACCGATCCGTCTGATGAAAATAATGGAGGGGGTAGTACGCCCTATACGTTGTCGGGAGGCCGGGAAAAGGGGCGGGCGCATCCATACGGAAGCGTGACTTGCTCGGAAAAGCATCGGGATCAACGGTCACCCCCGCCGGATCCCCGGATCGATATGCCGTAAAAAGAAGCGGCCCGGAACTATCCGGGCCACGTAAATACGACACTTGAATAACACAATTACATAGGCGTGTCAATCGACACTTATCTTGAGTTTTAGGCGCGATCATCGCGGCGAAAAAGGCCTCGGGTGCGGCAAGATCAATTGCCTGCCGCCACGAGGACCCAAAAGTTATCTAATCAAAACAGTAAAACACCTTTATCTGGTAGGCCCGCAAGCAACCCCGCACGGTGGCGGAAGCTAGGCCTGGATTAATTTGGGTGCGCCGGCCTTCCGAGTGGATCGTTTTCCGCTTTTGCCGGATTGCCAGGATACGGTAAGAGGAGCAAGGCCCGTGCCATTTTATATGGCAACTGACTTTCATATTATTACGCATAATAGCTTTTCACATTTATTCCAGACGCCGGAAAACTTCCAAAGGCTGAATCGCTACCGGTGTGCCATACCGTCATTCGGCACGCTTCCTGGAATATTATTTTCCCTGCCCCCTTAGTCACCGGATGAGCACCGCCACCCCCAACGCAAAAAAAGTGGCCCGGCGAGCGCCGGGCCACGTATAGCAATTACACATGAATTACACAATTGAAAGAAGATATCATCGGGGCGTCGATAGCCACGGTGCGTTTAGTCGTGAGGGATTAAAATGCCCCCCGGCCGACGGGGCAACGGGGGCCTAATCCCGTCGCCCGAGTGGCCGGCCGGGTGGGCGGTCAACAAGGGAAAAACAATACTAAAACCCGCCGGAATCCGGTTTGGGGTCCGGCAACAATGTGTCTGGCGCTCTATTCAGTCTCTTTCGCCAGTCACGGTGTCTGTACATAATGCCCTAAGCCCGTAGTTAGTCGGCTCTTGAAAACATGGATTGCATTTGTTCATTCGCTCTTCAACGGAGCAGGTCATGCCAAGTAATAGCAACCCCCGTGCCACTATTCAATTTATTAGCTACCAGCTTTTTACACTTTATATTTTTGACGATTAATTCCCATATTTGGAATTATTCCATCGATTGTCCATACATGTATCAACCGATGCGGTCGGCCATAGTTACCCACGACGGCGAAGCGGAAGGAAGGACGCGGACGCGGCAGTTTTTGGCGCCGGAGCGCGGGTGCGGACTTTCCCCATTCCACTAGCGAACCGCGCGATGGTGAATTCCGGTGGGGAACAGTGGCCCACTGACCGGCCTCGCGCCACCCAGTGGCACCGTATGAAACCGTTTACGACATCTTCAATCCGGAAGGCCCCCGTTCGCTGCCCTCCGTGGCAAACCGTCAACGGTCCAATGGGTAATTTCCGTAAAAAGAAAAGACCGTCCCAAAACGGAACGATCAATTCAAAATGCAAAGGCTCACTGGAAAAGGTAGGCTAAACGATGAGGCAATACACGTCAACTAGGATTAAGTCTTTCCTCCGCTCGGTAAAGGTAGGCCCCCATGGCTACGGCTACGTTAAGCCAGTTTGACGATTGGGTAAAGCTTTTGGTGAGTATGGGCGCATCACCGGAGCCTGGCGGCAAATTCCCCTTGCCGGGACGGCACGCTATCGGATCGCCCGGCGGAGGAAGCGTGTGCTACGCCCGAAGTGTCGTTTCCACAAAAAAACGTGGCCCGGCGTTTGCCGGGCCACTTCAGTTATAGACACTTGACAACACAATAGACACTATAAGTTGGTGGCAGTAACGGCCACTTGGATCTTGCTAAGACCGGGTGTAGCACTTCCCGCTGCGGACAGTTGGGAAATCCCGAGGTGTCGACGAACCGATCAGGTAGTCAACCGGGATGCTACGAATCAGACGGGATGGATGCCCGGCGGTCTCGCTGGACCACAGCCGCGGTGGAATAAAATTCCGTTTCCACCGCGGTTGTGATCTTACATAATTAACGTTAAGTAGCGAGGGCGCGCCATCAGGGCGGCACTGCATTTGTTCATAAGGCTCGAACTATCGAGCGGGTGTCGGCAGCATAAGGGCAAGTAGCGTGCCAGCAGAATTACTCCTCTAAATCAGCACTCTACAGATTGAAAGTTCTAGATGCTTTCTACATTTTGGAAATCATGCAGATTCTGCATCTCCTTGCCCGGATCGCGTAAGCAAAAGCGGGGCCCGTTTATGGCAGGCGCGGCTACGGGGCGGATTGGCCCGGTAGAGATTGTATGCCAGCAGCGTAGAGGATGGAACCAAAACAGAAACGCCCGACCAGAGAACTGGCCGGGCGTTCCGGGGCAGCCGCGGCTGCTGAATAAGGGATGTGGTCGCTGAGAGACCTGAACCCTAAGAAAACCTAAGATACAAAACCTGTCAAAACCTGACATAAATACTAGGTTTCAGCCGCCCAATACTCTTAACAACACCCAACAGAAACCAACAAGACCGGCTTATTTGTCCCCTTAAACGTCCCCTGTCTTATCTTGGGGGACAAATAAGGCACATGACACACGCTAGCAGACGGCACCCCGTGCGGGTTCGGTACATCCTTAAAGACAAGTCGGAGCGGGAGACGCTTATCTACCTAACCTTGACGGTCAACGGCAAGCGGATCAAATGGAGCACCGGCGAAAGGGTCAACCCGAAACAGTGGAGTACGAAAACCCGCCGCGCAAAAGTGACCGCCCGGAACGTAGAGAATCAACAGCTCAACGAACGGCTAGACCGTTACGGACACGAAGCGTTGGCTCTCTACCAAGATTGGCAGTTGGACTCTCCGGAAGCTTTGGCAACCTTTTCTCCCGATAACTTTAAGCTTGAACTAGAATATCGCCTGGAGCTAAAGCCCCGCCCCCAAATAGAGCCGGCAGGGGGCAAATTGGATCATTCCGACTTTGTCCGCTTTGCCGAAACCTTCCGCGACCTCACGAAGGGCCGCCCCGGTCAGGCGCATAGCACTTGGAAGAAACTTAACAACCACGTCAACTTGCTACGGGAATACGCGGACCTCCGGCACGGGGGGACAATAGCCTTTGCTGAATTGGATGAACTCACTATTGACGACCTAAAAAAGTTCCTGTTCCGCACCAAAGGCCACAGTACGCAAACGGTGCATAAGATGATGACCAGTCTCCGCAAAATTGCCCGCCGCGCCGCTGACCGTGACCTTATGGACTACGGCTACAAGTTTAAGAACTGGACTACTCAAAAGTACCGTAAGCTACCCAAGCTTGCCCTTAGCCGGGCTGAGCTGGATAAGTTCATAGAATTAGACCTGAGCGAAAATATCCGGTTAGAGCGCGTCCGCGACCTCTTTCTAATCGGGGTTGCTACCGGCCAAAGATGGAGTGACTACAGCAAGCTACAGCGAAAAGACTTTCATCCGCTACCAGGCGGCAAAGGTTACCGTTACCGGATCGAACGCCAGCGGAAAACGGATCACACGGCAGCTGGTCCCGTCATGGACTGGATTGTTCCTACCATAGAGAAATACGGTTACATCGGATCGGCGAAGTTTGACCCGCCGAAAATCAGCGGCCAAAAGTTTAACGACTACCTAAAAGAGGTAGCTAGACTTGCACTAGGTGAAGCTACAACCGTGACGCAGCTAGACGGGGAGCAAAAAGACTACGCCGGCACCGTTGTGCCTAAGTGGTCGGTAGTCACCTCACACACCGCCCGCCGTACTACGGTTACTTTGCTACGGTCCATGCGGTTTCCAGATGCGCAAATCATGCGGATGACGGGACACAAGAACCCTATTCAGTTAACAACCTACGACAATCCGGAGGACGAACACTTAGCGATGGAATTTGGACCGGAGCTCGATGCTGCTTGGAGCAGATCGAAATAAATCTATGCTGGAGAAGGCTTATCTCTCACTTGCGTTTCTCAGCATCGAGTCAATTAGACCTGGGTCGATTTCAATACCATTATATTCTGGATCGTTAAGAGTTTCTATCAATTTTATTATAGCTGTGATCTCTTCTGAACGTGCCACGTCTGATTGCGAGATATTTTCAGAAGCACTCACACTCTCCGCCACTGTAAGTAGCTCTTTGTAAAGATCAATGACTGCAGGATCTATTCCGCCGGTATTATTTTGCAATGCCTCAATCCTAAAAGCAAGGTCACGAATCATATAATTCGCAGCGTTACGAGATCCTAATTCAGCGACAGAAGTTATGGCCGTTAGTTTAGCCTCTGCTTCAATCTCATCTTTCACTTTTGCTTTGGCTAGAGTTGTGATAGCGGAGCTTAAAGCAACATCAGGCGGGTTTTCGGCCAAAACTTTTACTGTTCCATCTGGCATAACTAAGTATACTCCCCCCCTTTGAGTCGCATCATAGTGCGACCAAAACATTGTAGGAAGGACCTTGTCAACACCCCCCACGTTTGCGGTTGCCGTAAACAATTGTTGCCTTGAGATACCAGCTCGGGGCCGGTTTTCAGGTTTAAACACATGGCAACTAGACGCACACAATAAGATCATGGCGCAAGCCATAGCTTTACAGGCCATAACAGCGTTTAGTTTTAGTGTTTGACAAATTAAGTATCCACCACTTTTGAATCCAAACTGAGAAATCAAAATCACAACATCTAGTGATTTCGACACTTTGATGTTTTTTCGGTTTATAGTTTAGGCTATAGCCACGCTCTTGCTTTCCTGAACGATGTTTCCACTACGAGTAAATACACAAGTTGAAACAAATAGACTTTCATCCGCTACCGGGCGGCAAAGGTTACCGTTACCGGATCGAACGTCAGCGGAAAACGGATCATACGGCGGCCGGCCCCGTCATGGATTGGATCGTTCCCACTTTGGAAAAGTATGGCTACGTCGGCGCGGCAAAATTTGACCCGCCGAAAATCAGCGGCCAAAAGTTCAACGACTACCTAAAAGAGGTAGCTAGACTTGCACTAGGTGAAGCTACAACCGTGACGCAGCTAGACGGGGAGCAAAAAGACTACGCCGGCACCGTTGTGCCTAAGTGGTCAGTAGTCACCTCACACACCGCCCGCCGTACTACGGTTACCTTGCTACGGTCCATGCGGTTTCCAGATGCGCAAATCATGCGAATGACGGGTCACAAGAACCCTATTCAGCTAACGACCTACGACAATCCGGAGGACGAACACTTAGCGATGGAGTTTGGACCTGAGCTTGATGCTGCCTGGAGTAGAGCTAAGCTGAAAGCCATATAAAAGGGCGGCCCAAAAAAAGGGGCCGCCCGGAAAACCAGTCTTATTGAGGCGCAAAGTTAGTCATATTTGACAATATTTGTTTTAAACAGCCCTGAATGTTTAGATTTGCTAAGGTTGTCCGGGTCTAGGTGACCTGTTCGGGTGTTATGATGAATCATCTTGGTGAAATGCAAGACTTACAGTTGACTTTGGAGGAAGTCCGGCAAAGGGTTGAGCTAATTGAATACCAGGACTTTAATCACCCTGGGGAAACCCTTTCCGTAGGAAAAGTGGATCTTGATGAAGTTGCCCTACGGTGTTTAGAGCTCCTCAATCGCGTAAACGCCGAGCCTACTAAACGGTACAAACTGCTGCGGCTGCAAGAGATAGCAGCAACGCAAGCTGCAGTGAAGTACCGTGACCCTCCTACCGTACAAGGACACTTCATTGCATTACCTGAGGAGCAGGCTATACAGCGCAGACAAGCGGCTCTTGTAGCCCACTTTATATTGGATCTTACTCCCGTTAGTCGGTTTGAGGAAGTTGGTAACCATACATTTCTGTATGACGTAAGCGAACTGGAGCGATTCTATCCGGAGATTGCCGCTAGTCTCGACATCCAGGTTTGGACCTATGAGGACTGGCTAAGGGGTAGGCAAGTCTACCAGGTTAACCATTTACTTTACCAAAAGCGTGCTTGGGGTCTGCATTGGATGGCATTCAGCAATGAGGCGGCTAAGAAAACCGGAAAGTTGTTTTCGGGAGACTACCTCTCAAAAGAGGAGTACGCTAAAATCGAAACCAAGCAAAAAGAGCTTGGGGAAAAGTACGTGGCAGCGACCTTAAAAGCCTACCGAAGTCGGTACAGTAAGCTTAGCCACCTGCCCGATGGGCATCCTGATAGGCTAGCTCAGGAAGCACAGTTTGCTAAAGCCTTTACGGACAGAGACTTTCACGGGCTAGACACATTTGCCAGGGGTGGAAGTGTCTATACATCCAACGGATTTCGCTACCCCTCAGAACAGGGAGGATGGAAAAATGAGCTTTATGAGACGTGGTTCAGAATTGCCCGGTCTCCCCACCTGAGGTTTTATCACTTTGCCCCGCCCCAATTGGCAAGAAAGATGGAAGTTCATTTTCCTGAGGGGGACGCCGAAGCCCTATACCGCTTTGTAAAGGAGCTGGAGGAGGGAACTAGCGCACGGAAGAAAAGCGGTGCTATTGGCTACCTAATCAAGGAACTGACCTTAAAAGAACTTTTGAAGCGTGATCCAGGACCGGCAACCTATGAAGAAGTGGCCCTACTACTGCCAAAACCAAAGGGGAATAAAGGGGAAAGAACGGCAAAGGACGTCGGGCGTGAGTACCCTAAATACATCGGTGGAGAGGTTATATTTAAAAAAGAACGTATTGACCAGATAATAAGCGATTTACGTCACGAGGGACATGGCGTTAAAGACTTGGTTCTACTTCAGCGAGTCAGGCAATTCGCCACCTAGCCCCCTACACTTTCCCCTTTCCCCGTTTTAAAAGGGGACTACCAACAGCCACAAATTTGGGCCAAACAAACCCAAAACCCCGTGAGCCGTTTTCCGCTTTCCTCCACCTTAGTAGTTGTCCCAGCCGATCAATTATCGCTGTTGATTGACAATGCAGTTTCCGCCGCCCTACAGAAGGCGTTGCCGGCATCCACACCTGCGAACGAACCAGAGCAGCCCCATTTACCCGCTCTCATCACCCGCCACCAAGCCGCTAGTTTGCTAAGCGTAAGCCTAAGCACCGTAGATAACTACATCAACGACGGTCTGCTAGAGAAAAAGCGTGTGGGAGTACGGGCCGTGCGCCTAGATCGTACGCAAGTAGAAAAGCTAGCCCGCAAAGTCTAAGTCTGTATCGCCTCCTGCTACGGTAGGCAAAACCCCTCTATAACTAGGTTCGCGCAAACTGCGGGGGTCGGTCCGAGTCGCCAAACATACAGACCAACCCCCTACAAATGCAGCGGCCACAATCCGCAACCGCATGGCAAAGATACTGTCTGCGGAACTAGCCGGCCTATGCTCCGCCGGCTCAGCTCCCTCCTCTAACTCCGAGCTACAAACAGAAGCCCGCTACCTACAAACTCCCGCCAACACTTTCCCTGCGGTACTGCCCAAAGGAAAAGTTTGGGCCAATGAACCTCCGTCCAAAGAAGGTCGCTCCGGGGCAATTGACTCCCTCTACTGTAAGGAAGTTCAATCGCCCCCAGCAGGCACAAAGAAGCTAGGTAAGCAAACGGAAACCGCGAAAGAAGGAAAAGGCGAAAGCCAAACAGAAAAGGCGGCCGCGGCGGGAAAGGAAGCCCCCGGGGAGGAGCGGCCCCAAAGCCGCGACGGGCGAAGGGGGAAGACACACCCGACGTCACAAGATCAACACTTACCTCCGTTTGAGCTATTTACCAAGCTAAGCTTGACCGATGACCGACTAGACGGAATAGCCTATCTACCTGCCGGCCCCGGTTCGCAATCTTCCGGCAGTTTGTTAGCTGCTCCAGGGGCTCAAACGCTGGTTTTTGACTCTTACACGCTCCGCCCGCAAGAACACGGTAGGGGCAATTACTCGCGGGTCTATGACGTGTTCTTCCGGTCACATCTGGACAAGGTAGCTACTTTATCAACGCATCCGGTACGGGGCCGGCGGTCCATGTGCGCGTTTCACATTGAAAACCACTTGCACTACACTGACCAGGCAGTAGGGCTACTAGTAGGTCTTTTGGATGCGGTGGGAGCGACCAACATCACCTTGACTCACTGGGAAATTCAGATCACTAGCCCCCGTATAATTCAAATTCCTGAATACATCCAAGCAAATCGCCTTGACCGCAAGGGGGGAAGGAGTTGGGGGATAGAGATTGGAGAAGGTGGAACCGTAAACGGGATGCGTATAGGCAAACAGGCTTCGCCGCGATCCTTCAACTTATATAAAAATGGAACTACCCTAGAGCGAAGAAACCGACAGTACATAGCTAGCCGGGTAGTTGCTGACGGAATAGCTACCATGCAAGACAAACCGAAGCTAGCCCGCCTAGAGCTTCACATAAAAAGTAAAGAGTTTAACAAACTGACGTACCATGACAGTTTTGGAGAACTTCAGCCGGTTACGTTACAATCCTTGCTAGATCCTTCAGTTAGACTAGCCATTTTTCGGCAAGAGGTTATGTCGGCTTTCATTTTTCGCAAGAGGATTGGAAAAGATCGGTACGCTACAGCCCAGTTCTTTGACTGGGAAGCCATAGAACGGCACTATGCTAGGCTACATGGATATTCGGCAGGAAACCACACCACAGCGGCCAGAACGCCCTTAAAAGCCCGGAGCAGCGACGCCACCTATGGAGCCAAGCAGACGATTAAGATGCTCTCAAAGGACGGGCAGCCTGGCTCTTATTTAATTCGGGGCTTACAAAAGCACATCGAGCGAATTGTACGCGAGACCATCTTGGCCAACGCGTCCATTCGGTGCCCTACCGAAAGGCTGTCCCAGGCTGGGAGTAAGTCCACTACAAATTTGAATGGTGACTTAGAGGCAATTTGCTATCCCGAAGGTCTTACGGAACTATCAGAAGAGTTAAGTATATCCTTGCCGGACATCATAGCTCATACGATTGCAGCAAACTACGGTATATCAGAGTACGTCGCGAAAAAATATCGCGGAGTAGTATAAGCATACCCGCCTCAGAAGCACCAAATAGGTGAACTACTGACTGTTCAAAAGTCGTCCAATAATCAACCTTTTGAAGACAAAGTTGTCTTACCATGTTTGAAGCATGGCAAAGACAACTGTGTCTTCAAAAGTAGTCTCAGGACGACTTTCGATCCCTAGTTGAAGATCAACCTTATAGTCCGCCCCAGTTCCTGTACACGGTCATTATTAGTGGAACAAGGGTAGTTACTACTGAGACCATCCAAACGATATTTCGTATCGCCAAAATAAACTGGTTGAACTTTATAAGCCATTCAGGTAAATTCATAATTTTGTTTTTGTGGGAGCGTCAACCGCCTGTAAGCTTAGTTTGACGCTCCCCTGTTTAGAAAATTGCTCGCTTTGAGCGGTGTAGACAATAAGATTGTGTTCCACGATTAGCAGTTAGTTGCCCCATTACAGATAGGCGAAAATCCTCCTTACTCGATGGACCGGCGAAATACCGGTATGAGATGTCCTAAAATAGAAATAGCTAACCCTGTTCTTAATCACGACTTGATTAAGCTATGGTTAGCTACTTATCCCAAAAGGTTTAAAACAGTAAACGCTCGGCTTACATCCTCATAAGCCGTGGGTCATATCGACAGTCTGAATAAGCGAACTCACAGACTGACACCCTTGGCGGTTCAAGCCTAGTGCGCCACGCACCAGTACATCGCCAAGACTAAAGGTAAAATGACACGAGTTGGATCTTAGTTTAGCCGAAGCGACAATTTTTTCCGACCTGCTGGAATAGCATCATGGTTTTGTAACGAGGTGTTACCTTGCACGACATGCTTACTGTACCCGAGTTTGTGAAAAAGTGGTCCGTTTCCGGAGCCGCTGAGTCAAGCAACGCCCAAAGTTTCACCAATGACCTCTGTGAGGTGTTGGGAGTAACCAAACCCGATCCGACCGTACCGGACGAAAGTCAAAACACCTACGTCTTTGAGAAGTCCGTACCTACGCCAAAAGGCAACGTAAAGAAGATAGACTGCTATAAGCGCGGGCACTTCATCCTGGAAAATAAGCAAGGCGCAACGCTGGAGAGCGTGGAAGCCCTCAGCGCGGAAAAATCAAAAAACCTACGCGCCCGTAAGACCGGCCACGGAAAGCGTGGCACCCACGGTTGGGACGTAGCAATGGAAAAGGCAAAAAAGCAGGCGGAGAACTATGCCCGTTTGCTAGATGGAACGGAAATAAAAGGAGGACGCCCACCCTTTATCATGGTAGCCGACGTGGGGCACAGCGTCGCCCTTTACGCCGACTGGAGCCGCGCCGGTGGTATCTACCAACCTTTCCCCGACCCCAATAATTACCGCATCCCGATTAGGGATCTACACCGGGAGGAACTACGGGACCGGCTTCGGTTAGTCTGGACCGATCCGCTAGCCCTAGACCCAGCCCGCCGGAGCGCCAGAGTTACTAAACTAATCGCGGACCGACTAGCGAAGTTGGCGAAGAGCCTGGAGGGGGAACACGCCACGGAGGTAGTTGCGGGCTTTCTGATGCGCTGTCTGTTTACCATGTTCGCGGAGGACGCTGGATTGCTGCCGGAAAAAGCATTTACAAACCTACTAGAGCGCACCAAAGAGCAGCCGCAGGGCTTTGTACCAAACCTTACTTCGCTGTGGCAGACAATGGACAAGGGCGGCTGGAGTATAGCCCTCAACGCACAGGTGAAGCACTTTAACGGCGGACTGTTTGCCGATCAGACCGCGCTACCCCTGAATGAGGACGAAATACAACTTTTGGTAGAAGCGGCACGGGCCGACTGGCGGGAGGTAGAGCCGGCCATTTTTGGAACCCTGCTTGAACGTGCCTTAGATCCTCGCGAACGGCATAGCCTGGGTGCACACTACACCCCCCGCGCGTACGTGGAGCGACTAGTACAACCCACTATCCTTGAACCTCTACGCCACGAATGGGAAAGCGTACAAACGGCGGCGCTAGCCCTTGCGGAGGACGGTGAAACAGATAAGGCAATTAAGAGCTTAGAGAGCTTTTTACAACGTCTAGCGGACCTCCGCGTACTTGATCCGGCATGTGGTAGCGGAAACTTTCTGTACGTCACCCTAGAGCTCCTAAAGCGTCTGGAGGGGGAAGTACGCAACACCCTCCGGGACCTGGGACAGGGTCAAATTAGCATTGGCCTTACCGGGGCCACAATTACCCCGGAAAACATGCTAGGTATCGAGATCAATCCCCGCGCCGCCGCCATTGCGGAACTAGTGTTATGGATAGGCTACTTACAGTGGCACCTCCGCAGCACTGGCGATGTAAACGACTTAGGAGAGCCGATCATCCGCGACTACCACAACATAGAAAATCGGGACGCCGTGCTAGCCTGGGAGCGCACTGAACCGCTACTTGATGATGGTAACCCCGTTACCCGCTGGGACGGCGTGACTTTTAAGACGCACCCAGTAACCAGCAAGCAGGTGCCAGATGAAGCAGCGCGGACGCAGGCGCTGCAGTATATCGGTGCGAATAAGGCGGAATGGCCTGAAGCGGATTTCATTGTGGGGAATCCGCCGTTCATTGGAACCGCGCGGATGCGGGAAAGCTTGGGGGACGGCTACACAGAAGCGCTACGCAAGGCCTATAAAAATGTCCCAGATTCAGCCGACTTTGTCATGTTTTGGTGGGATACGGCGGCGGAAGCGGTGAGAAATAGTAAAACTCGCCGCTTCGGCTTTATTACCACAAACAGCATTCGACAGACATTTAACCGGCGGGTTATTCAGCACCACCTTAGCCAAAGCAAGCCTCTTTCTATTGTTTTTGCGGTGCCAGACCATCCCTGGGTTGACAATGCTGACGGAGCTGCGGTTAGAATAGCTATGACTTCTGTTGAAAATGGCGAAAAGCTTGGCGGGCTAATAACTGTTCTAGAAGAAAATTCACCTGCAGAAAGTGAAGCAGCTGAGATTACTTTTAAGGAGCAAATCGGGAAAGTACAGGCCGATTTAACAGTAGGTGCAAATGTAGCAGGCGCAAGTAGTCTTGATGCCAATAGCGGTCTCAGTCATAGAGGCATGCAGCTTTCAGGCAGCGGATTTATTGTTGAAAGGAGCACGGCCGACATTTATAATCTAGAGTGCGGCATAGACAAAGGGGAAATCATAAAAGAGTACCGCAATGGCCGTGACCTCACTAGCCATAGCAGAGACGTATTAGTGATCGACTTATTTGGATATGAAATAGAGAAAGTGAGGCAAGAGCTCCCGGTCATATACCAACACGTTTACGATAGGGTAAAGCCAGAAAGGGATCAAAATAGACGCAAAAGCGTAAGAGAAAACTGGTGGATTTATGGAGAGGCCAGAGTTGTAATGCGAGCCGCCATGAAAGGCCTTGATAAGTACATTACTACAGTTGAAACGTCCAGACACAGGTTTTTTACTTTTCTTGATAAGACAGTTTTACCCGATAACAAGCTCGTCAACATTGCCCTAGATGATGCGCATTACTTAGGTGTGCTTTCCAGTTCTATTCACGTAGTGTACTCTTTGGCAGCTGGAAGTTGGTTAGGTGTAGGCAACGATTCAGTTTATGCGAAAACGCGCTGTTTTGAAACTTTCCCCTTTCCCTCCCCGACTGAAGACCAGAAGCAATCCATCCGCAATCTAGCTGAACGCCTGGACGCCCACCGCAAGCGCCAACAAGCACAACAGCCTAAGCTCACCATGACCGGCTTATACAATGTGCTGGAAAAGCTCCGCTCCGGCGAGCCATTGGACGATAAAGAGCGCAAGATTCACGAACAGGGGTTAGTTGGCATCCTCAAGCAACTACACGATGAATTGGACGTAGCAGTAGCCAAAGCCTACGGTTGGGAGGACTTGATAGCGGGCGATCCGGACTCCAGCGAAGCCAAGCTAAGGGACGACGTGACGCAGGAAATATTACAGCGTTTAGTTGACCTCAACGCGGAACGGGCGGCAGAGGAAGCAAAAGGTTTAGTTCGCTGGCTACGTCCGGAATACCAAGCCCCGGAAGAAAACAGAGGTGTACAATCGGAACTGGAGCTTGACGAAGACGACATAGCTACCGTGGCTGTTGTAGCGGAAAAGCGCAAGTGGCCAAAAGACCTAACCGCTCAAGTAACTACCCTCCGTGACCTGCTACGGGAAGCTGGGGAAACGCCGTTGAGCCTTTCTGATATTGCGGAGGCGTTCAAGCCTAAACTGACTAAGAAGCGACAGGGGGAAGCTGAGAAGCTGTTGGAGATGATGGAGAGCCTTGGACAGGCGGAAATAACTCCGGAAGGGTACCGAGCCTGATAAGGCTTTAAAGAATAAAGAATTTGCAAATGACTACCGAAGAAAAGAAAGCAAGAATCTTTGATTGGGTCTGTCAGGAAAATCAAAAGACGCCAAATCGCGTGTTTGACAATCTCGTCAGTATTGCCCGAATAGCAGGTCTTGACGCTACAGAAGTACAGCAAATACTGAGTTACTTAGTAGACGAAGGCCTAATTCAGCCAAATAAGGGAACGAGCGATGGAACCTTTATACGATTCACGAACGCAGGTCAGATTATATGTGACCAAGGGGGATATTCGGCTTACTTGGACAGAATATATAAAGAGAAAAATCGGCAAGAAGAACGGTTTGAACTTGAAATTCAAAAATTAAGAGGAGAGGTTGAAGCACAAAAGCGAGCTTTGGAAAACAAGATCATTGAGAATCAAAGCGCGGTTTTCAAATCGACTAGAACAAACCATATATGGACTAGAATCATATCTATTATAGCTCTGATAATCAGCGCTATAACCTTGGCTAAAACACTAAATTGGTTGTGATTATCGTCTAAAAGCTGTATCTTATCCTTAACTATTTAGGTTAAAAAATGGGAAGACACAGCCCCGGCACCCCGATTGTAGAGCACCACAATGCTATTCCCCTTCGGTTCCTCATCGACCAAGGCTATTTGAAACTTAACCACCGGGTAACCGGAACTATACAATGGTCATTTTGCGGTAGACCAAGTGGCAGCGCGAACCTAGCTGTCGAGACTTACGAAGCTGCGGCATACCTGACCGTTTCCTATCAAACCGGACAAGGGGAGATAGTGAAGCAGCAAATCAGACTTATTAATCGACCTAGCAACCTGGGACGGGGTAAAGTTTGGTACTTCATCTGCCCCCATACGGGCGGCAAGTGCCGGAAGCTATATAGAATGGGGCGCTACTTCTACAGCCAAAAGGCTTTTGGTACGGCGATCTACGCAAGTCAGGCGGAAAGTAAGATGATGCGGCTAGCGAAGCCCGCTCCCCCACGGTGGCCGGAAGGTAAACCAAAGATGTACCGTGGACAGTATACAAAGGCTTATGTAAGACACAAGCAGGCAGAATGGAAGCATGAAGCGGCTTTCTTTCGGCTTGCGCAATTTATGAATTTGCGCCTGCCTTAACCTTTTTTGCGTAGCTACATAAAACTTGGTATCTTTACATTGATTCTGAACCCCCCATGAGGGTAATGGCCTAAGGCTAAGTTAAGTAGGAGTCACCCGGGGCAGCTCTTAGAGTTTGCCCCTTATTATTTAAACTTCTTTTACTCCTTTAAGACTAGTATTTCTTACAATGTGCGGATTTAGCACCTTGGACAAGAACTTTCTTGCAAAGTTGTGAGCCCCCTTTTTACGCACATATCGATTTGGCTCATAATTCATCCGAATAAAAAAAGCTACAACGTCAGCTAGTTGATGAATATAGCTGTCCTTTGAGTCGCGCATAGCCGGATCCTCAATAACAAGCTTTACATTGAGTTGCCTCGCTCCTAGTCCATGAGTGGACAATTTACTAGGGACGATATTATACCGTCGCATCCTTCGCATGAGCTTGGTTAATTTTTTACCGTGTGTGTTGTCTGGCATGACAAGACCTCTATCGTTCTTCCTTCCTTTGGGGAAATTACCGTGCTCCAGTGTATTGTTGAACCGTTGGATGAAGTACTCCCACGTAAGATCAAAAACGTCCTTATTTCGGTTCGCTGGTTTATAGCATCGGACAGCAAAAACACTGATGTCTGAGCGATTATTGAGCCATTTTAGACAAGCTCTCAAGATTACCATCCTATCCCATTTGCTGATAGGTGGGTACAAGTTTGGATTATTGTTGAGCCATGGTGCTGCGTGGATTTCTTCACTCATCTTTAGCCCAAACTTTTCCTTGACCGCTCTTCGAAACTTAATAAAGTCGTTCAAGACGTTGAGCCAATCCTCCTCATGTATTACGATTGCAGAAACGACAAAATGATCCGTTGGGGAATTGTTGTGGCCGGTATCTCCGCTCTCATCAATATACATTAGGTACATGTACAATGGCTGTTTGGTAGCTGCCAGGAAGACAACAAGTAAGTAGGACTGCAATTGGCAAGTAAAGTACAAAGCAAAGGAGTAGACGCCCGATTTAGGCTCCAAAGTGGGGCGGTTCAACTTAGGAGTGTTGGCAAATCAGTCTACTTAAATTCCTTATTTGTCCCCTTAAACGTCCCCCACAAACGACAAAGCCCCTTAACTAACTGATAGTCAAGGGGCTTCGTAAATGAAAAGTGGTCGCTGAGAGACTCGAACTCCCGACCCCCTCGGTGTAAACGAGGTGCTCTGAACCAACTGAGCTAAGCGACCCGATTCGAAAGCTACGGCCACCCACCATCGTAGGCATCCATTGCTAAGGGAGCGCAAATATACGGTAGTGGCGGCGAATCGTGCAAGGAAAGAAATGGTAATTTTACCGCTTTCGTGAAAGCCCCGCTAATGACCCGCTCCCGTCTCCTCGTTTTTTGTCTTTTCCTGTCATTGTCCGTGACCGCCCAGGATTCCCTTTCCTTCGGCGGCATCGACTTACCCGGAGCCGAAGTACGCGCCAGTTACCTGCAGGTGAGTCCCCTGGCCCAGGCCTTTACCATTGAGGAAGTGCGGCGATTGCCGGCCACCTTTTACGATCCGGCACGCTTGATCGCCCTCCTGCCCGGGGTGGTACAGACAAACGACCAGGCCAATCACCTCAGCGTGCGGGGCAACACCCCCAACGCCAACCTCTGGCGGCTTAACGGGCTGGCCGTCGTTAACCCCAACCATACGGCCAACGCGGGCACCTTTTACGATCTGCCCACCCTCAACGGCGGCGGCACCAACGCCCTGAGCGCCCAGGTGCTCGATAACTCCGCCTTCCTGGCCGGCGGATTACCCGCCCGCTACGGCAACGCTACCGGGGGTACCTTCGACCTGCGGCTGCGACCCGGCAACCATGACAAGCGGGTACACCAACTGCAGGCGAGCCTGATCGGCTTCGATGCCGCCACCGAGGGCCCGATCGCTAACTCCGGCATCAGCTACCTCGTCAACGCCCGCTATAGCTTCACCGGCCTGCTGGCGGATCTGGGCGTGGACTTCGGTGGGGAAGAAATCAGCTTCTCCGACATCAATGCCCACCTACATGGGCGAACGGAGCGGAGTGCCTACAGCCTCTTCACCGTCCTCGGTCGCAGTACCAACTACTTCTCCCCCGACCCGGACGAGGAGGTCACCGAACAGAAGGAACTGTTCGATATCGACTTCGAGAACGACCTGGCCATTGTCGGTGCTAATTTCAAGACGGACTTCACCTCCGGTACCCTTACCGCCGGGGCTGCTTTTTCTACCTTGAATACCGAGCGGATCCAGGATTTTTTCGACCCTAACCTCCGGGTCCAGGTCTACGACGGCACGTTAGACCAGCAGCGGATCAGCGCCTTCGTCGATCACGAGGTTATTCTGAGCCAACAGGTCACCCTGCAGGCGGGGGCGGAATTGTTGGAAGACCGCTTCGACACAGCAACCAATTTCTATAATTCTGGCACTGGCCGCAACATCGAACGCAGCGTGGAGGCACGGAGCGTAGCACCCTACGTCGGCACCCGTATTCTATCCAAATCGGGCGGCGGGGCGCTGGAGCTGGCCGCCCGGGCGGCCTGGTACCAAATCGGGAACAACCGAAACCTGATCGTTTTCGAACCCCGCTTGCGGTACCGGTTGCGGTGGAACGATCAGCGGGTAGTCGTCGCGCTGGAACGACTGAGCCGAATGCCCTACGCGGGGTTGCTGCTGGGATCGGAAGCCTTCTTCGACTTCATCCCGGTAAACAACCAGGCCAGCGTCGCCTACGGCCGTAAGCTCGGGAAGGTGAATACCCTGTTGACCGCTTACTACCAGTATACCCCCGGCGAATACGCCGCCCGGGTCGGCGACTTCCTGCTGAGCGCGAATAACTTCCTGGAAATCGATCCGAATTTCGTCTTTACCACCCGCACCGCCACCCGCCGCTACGGCCTGGAGGCGGAAGTGGCGGGCGGCCAACGGGAGAAGGGGTGGTATTACCGCGGCAGCGCCTCCCTATTCCGCGCCGAAACGGAGCAGTCGGACGAATCCTGGGCTAAAGACCGCTACAGCAGCGACCTGGTCGCCAAGCTCACCCTGGGCCGGGAGTGGCCGGGGACCGACAACAACGCGAACGCCCGTACCTACGGCTTCAACGTCGCCCTGATCGGCTACGGCGGAGAGCGGACCGGCCGGATCGTCGGGAACTCAGGCCGGCTTAACCCCTACTTCATCCCGCCGGATTACGGCGAAGGCTTCGTCAACACCAACGGCGTCTACTTTCGTCCCGATCTGCGGGTGTACCGCACCAAGGAACGCGGCCAGCGTTCCACCACCATCGCGCTGGACATCCAGAACGTGGCCGGTGTTTCCAACACGGCGGCTAGTTATTTCGATACATTCCTGAACCGCCCCAACGAACGGGAGGCCTTACCGCTGATCCCGGTACTGAGTTATCGGGTAGTATGGCGATAGTTGCCGGGGAGGTCTACCTTTGTAGGTAGTCTCCGGCACCCGCGCTCCGGCGCAACTATTCACCTCCGGCTTGTTTATGCTCCCACAACGCAAAATCTATTCATTATGAAGCTTTTTACCTACCCGCTATTTTGCCTGCTATTCTTTGCCTGTGGCAACGGTGAGGGAGACGTCGCCGAAACCGCCGGAGAACGCGCCACGGTAGCCGCCCAGGAAACCGCCTACGACCTGATGATGGAAGGCCACGACCGGGTAATGCCCATGATGGGACAAATCACCCAGGCCCAGCGCGAGATCACCGAGCAACTTTCCGCCGGTGGCCACGGGGAAGATTACCGCGAGCTGTTGATGGCCGCCAACGAGCAACTGGAAGACGCCGACGACGCCATGATGGCCTGGATGAACAACTCCCGCCCCCTGCCGGAACTGCGGGAATCGATGGACAACGAAGAAATCATGGAATTCATCCGCGAGCGCACCCGTTCGATCGCGGAGGTGGAAGCCGAAGTCCGCACCAGCCTCGCCAACGCCGAGCAAATCCTCGGCACCGAGGACCACGAGCACACCGAAGGCATGAACCACGACCACTGATCGGTGGAAAATGCACGCATACGCCCCCGCTTCGAGCTCACGGACCGGGTAGCCATCGTGACGGGTTCCTCTAAGGGGATCGGAGAAGCCATGGCCCGCGGACTCGCAGAATTCGGGGCGAAGGTGATCGTCAGCTCCCGCAACCAGGCATCGGTCGATGCGGTTGCAGCCGCCTACCGCGCCGATGGGCTCGAAGCTACCGGCATCGCCTGCCACGTAGCCGACGCCGACGACCGCGGCCGACTGATCGAAAAAACCCTGGCTACCTACGGCCGGCTCGATATCCTGATCAATAACGCGGCCACCAATCCCTACTTCGGGCCGGTAGAAGGCCTCACCCCCGATGCCTACCATAAAACCCTGGACGTCAACCTCACCGCCGCCCTGGAGCTGAGCAGCCTGGCGCTGCCGCATCTGCGAAAATCCGGTCACGGCTCGGTGATCCACATCAGCTCCATCGAGGGCCTCCACGCCAATCCCAATTTCGCCGCTTACAATATCAGTAAGGCGGGCTTAATTATGCTCGGCAAAAGCCAGGCCCGCGAGTGGGCTTCCGAAAACATCCGCGTGAACGTCATATGCCCCGGTCTGGTCAAGACCAAACTCAGCCGTGCCCTCTGGGAAAACGAGCAGCTGGCCCAGCAATTCACGAACATGATCCCCCTCAACCGAATGGCCACGCCCGACGAAATCGCCGGTCTGGCCGTCTGGCTGGCGAGCGACGCGGCTAGCTACGTGACGGGGGGCACCTTCGTGGCTGACGGGGGAATGTTGGGGTAGCTCGCTCATGGCGGTCGCGGCAGGCGGACTTACTGCCCACTAACGCGCAGCGCAGCAAGCACTAAAAGCGACCGCAGGGAGCCACTAAAGGCAAGCAAAGCGCAGCCACTAAGCGACCGCAGGGAGCCCTAAACATCCATAATCTTCCGCCGCAAAACAAAATTCTTCCCCAGATAAACCTTTCGCACCATCTCATCGGCGGCCAGTTCCTCCGCGGTGCCGGCTTTGAGGATATTGCCT
Source organism: Neolewinella xylanilytica (assembly GCF_002934605.1). Classification (GTDB taxonomy): domain Bacteria; phylum Bacteroidota; class Bacteroidia; order Chitinophagales; family Saprospiraceae; genus Neolewinella; species Neolewinella xylanilytica. The sequence goes on along the minus strand of NZ_PTJC01000005.1, from coordinate 331,490 downwards.
TCGAACATGAGGTAGGCGCGGTCGGTGATGCTGAGGGTTTCCTGGACGTTGTGGTCGGTGATGAGGATGCCGATGTTCTTATTCTTCAGTTTGGCAACGATGTACTGGATATCCTCTACGGCAATCGGGTCGATCCCGGCGAAGGGCTCGTCAAGCAGGATGAAGCTGGGGTCGGTGGCCAGGGCGCGGGCGATCTCGGTGCGTCGCCGTTCTCCGCCGCTGAGGGTGTCGCCGTTGCTCTTGCGCACTTTGTGGAGACTGAACTCATCGAGCAGGCTTTCGAGTTTTTCCGCGCGTTCCAGCTTATTTAGCTTGGTCATTTCCAGCACGGCCATAATGTTGTCTTCCACGCTAAGCTTGCGGAATACGGAGGGTTCCTGGGGAAGGTAGCCGATGCCGCGCTGGGCCCGTTTGTACATCGGCAGGTTGGTAATGTCATCGTCGTCGAGATAAACGCGGCCCTCGTTGGGCTTGATGAAACCGACGGTCATGTAGAAAGTGGTGGTCTTTCCGGCGCCGTTGGGTCCTAGCAATCCCACGATGTCGCCCCGGTCGACGTGAATGCTCACCCCCTTGACTACCGTACGGCTGCCGTACTTCTTTACCAGATTTTCGCTTCTAAGCCTCATGCAGTGGATTGTTTCTTAGCTTATTCATCGGCCGCCTGGAGGTCAATGGTTAACTCCCTCGATTTATTATCCCGGATCACGGCCACCAGCAGCCGGTCGCCCGGTCGCCCCCGGCCGATGATTTCGGTCAGTTCGGGCAGATCGCGTATTACCCGGCCGTCCACGGCCACGATCAGGTCGTCGACCAGTAGCCCCCCCTGCTCGGCCGCCCCGCCGGGGAAGATGGCATCGACGACCACTCCTTCGCTACGATCGCTGAGGTTCAGCCGCTCGATGTCGGCGGCGGTGAGCGTAGAAATCTCCACGCCCATCAGCGCCCGCCGGAAGCTGCCGTACTCGATAATGTCGTCGACAATGCGGCTTACCAGGTTAATCGGAATGGCAAAGCTGTACCCCTGAAATAACCCGGTACGGGAGGCGATGGCGGTGTTGATGCCCAGCAGCTGCCCGTCCGCATCCACCAGGGGGCCGCCGCTGTTGCCGGGGTTGACCGCCGCGTCCGTCTGAATAAAGCTTTCGATCGCATCCGGATCTCGCAGCAGGCTCAGGTTCCGGCCCTTCGCGCTGATGATACCGGCGGTCACCGTGCTGGTGAGCCCGAGTGGACTCCCGACGGCCAGCACCCACTGCCCCGGTTCGGCATCGTCCGAGTTGGCGCTCTTGAGGTACGGCAGGTTCTCTGCGTTTATCTTCAGCACCGCGAGGTCGGTCTTGGGCTCTACCCCGACGATCTCCGCCGAATAGCGCCGTCGGTCGTCGGTGGTGACGGTAATGTTATCCGTTGCCTCTACCACGTGGTAATTGGTGATGATGTAGCCGTCCGGCCGGTAAATGACGCCCGATCCCTGCCCGCCCAGGTTGCCGGAGTTGTCCTCCCGGTTGAAGAGCGCCTTGACCGTCGCCCGGTCCCGCCCGTCGACCCGCGCATCCACGTGCACGACGGCCATGGTGGTGCGGCGGGCGGCCTGGCGAAAATCCACCCCGAAAGCGGGCAATTCCGGCATTGGACGGGAAGGATCGGCCCGATCGGCCCAGTAAAGCGCCGGCTCCGTACTTACGACGGGTATCGTATGGGATGGAACAACAACGTCCGGACGTAGCAACCACGCCACGAGCAAGGCGGCGACGAGGCCACCCGCCAGAGCGGAGAAAAAGTGAGCACGTACGTTCATAATGGGTCGGTCGGGTACCCTCTACCCAAATCGGGAGGTACGTGTAGTGAACAGGAGATACCCATATTTTGGTTAACGCTTTCCCGACTTTACGGGCATTAAGCTATTTTCGTGCCCGTAACCAACACCGCCCCCCCTACCCTCCCGTTTTGACCGCCGAAGAACTTAATGACCTTTTACAACCCGAAACTGAGCTGGAAGCCCGCTTTCTGAAGGACGAAGCGTTCCGGAGCGGGTTAGCTTGGGGGTTGCCCCGTTACGGCCATCCGGAAGGTACGATCTGGCGCCATATCCTAGAGGTCAACGAAAATATCGACGCCCTGCCCGTCGACGGCGAAACCCGGCGCAAACTCCGCATCATCTGCTGGGTCCACGACACCTTCAAGCACGTCGAGCACCGGGGCTCCCCCCGCGACTGGTCGAAACACCATTCCGTACACGCCCGGCAATTCCTGGAGCGGTACGTGGACGACCCCCTACTCCTTAACGTAGTGGAACTGCACGACGAAGCCTATTACTGCTGGCGCCTCGCTCACCTCTACGGTAAGTACGCCGAATCCGAGCAGCGCATGGACGAGCTGCGTAAGCGCGTCGGGGAGTACTGGCAACTGTACTACCTCTTCTTCAAATGCGACACGAGTACGGGCGACAAAAATCCAGCTCCGCTGATCTGGTTCGAGGAAACCGTCGACGACATTGAGATCGTCGAATTCCGGCGCGGCGAAAAGGCTATTTGACGCCCACCCGCCGGCTCACGCGACGGCCGTCCTGAAGTTCCAATTGCAGGAAATACCCGCCAGTCGCCAGGGAAGCGGTCGGTACCGTCACGTTCAGGTCGCTCCCCGGCCCGACCTTCCGGTCAACTTCCCGGCCGTCGGCCGCGAACAACCGCCAGCCCGCGATCGGCAGCGTACTCACTACCCGCAGGCTACCGTCGACTGGCGGATTCGCGTACAGGGTAATGGCCCCCTCCGGCACCGCCTCCCGCGTAGCAACGGTACCGTACTCCAGGAATTCAAAGGCGGGCAGGGCGCGATTGTCACGCTCGAAATCGAAGAAGGAAGCGTTTTCGTAGGAGGAACCCCGCCCCCAGGCGTCACACATTTCGCTGGAGATCCAGCCCGGCTCCCAGTAAAACACCCCCGCCCCGCCGTTGTCGCACACCGTTCGCGTCAATTCCAACAGGAAATCCCGCTGCCCCTCCGGCGTGGCGGGGTAAGGCACCACGTTGCCGTTGCCGCCGAGGAAGTTGTTGTAATCGTCGCCGCCACTCCTATGGTTGAAGCTGAACCCGGTTTCGAAGATCATCACCTCCTTGCCGTAGGCTGCCGTGAGGTGGCTCACCAGGTTTCCGATCTCCGCGATCGTCGTTTCGGGATGGAAGTGGGGGTAATAAGAAATGCCCAGGATATCGTAATCGGTCACGCCGGCCTGCTGCAGTTCCGCCGCCCCGTAGCGGGCGTAGCTTTCGGTGAGGTGGATGGCCGATTTGACCGCGGTGCCGTTAGCCGTATTGAAGGCCGCAACGGCCCGGATCCCCGCCTGAAATTTCGGGCCGTCCGCTGCCCATTCGAAGCCGTCGGTCGGTACGGTAGCATCCACGAAGCCGTTATCCGTTTCGTTGCCCACGGCAAGGATGGCGGGCGTCGTTCCCTGGGCGTGCATCCGTTCGAGCACCCGGTAGGTATAGCCATAGATGCTGTCGAGTAGCGCCTGATCAGCTAGTCCGTCCCAGGCAGCCGGGCGCCGCTGTTTACCGGGGTCCACGAAGTAATCGCCGTAATGCAGCGCCAGCTTGATACCCATACCGGCGCTGTCGGTACGCCGGGCGGCCAGCAGCACGTCTTCCATTCCGCCACTGCTGATCGGTGCTCCGCAGCTGCTCTGGTTATTCTCGGGGGTATGCCATAACCGCAGCCGGACCATTTCCGCCCCCCGTTCGGCGAAGTAAGCGTAGGGGTCGACGCGTTCCCCCCGGCTATCCCGGTAAATGCCTTCCCCTTCCTCGACGGCATTCACGTAGGATAGGTCCACCCCCTGTAGGCACTGGGCGGACAACGTAAGGGGAAAAAGAAGCAGAAACAAGAAGCGCATCGTTCGTTTTTTTTTGGGCGCCGCGCGCGGGTGCAAGGAAAGGCGAGCGGGAAAAAGGGATGCCAAAGTTCAGGCTTTTCCAGCGGCACCCTGCTCCTGCGTCCTCGCCAAACGCTCCTACCGCCCCGGGGTTAGCTGAAACAGCCAATACGAAAAACGGGCACGCTTCTCCGGAAGCGTGCCCGTAGGGGTAGTCGATCAAGTGCTAACTCCTACTCGAAGCTGTATTCGAGGGTATTGACGTTGAAGGTTACGGTGTACTCGCCGGTGGTGGGGACGGGGATGTTGTCCGGGCTATTGAATACCGCCGTTCCGGTAGGAAATTCGGTGCCGCCCCAGTTGTATGGCCAGTCGTCGTTGACCCGGAATTTCACGGCCCCGGGATTATCCGCAGAGTTGGTCAGCATCGTGGTCAAAGTAACTTCACCGGCTACGTCGGGGTTGGGTGTCATGTCAATATCGGCATCCCATCCCGTGCTGGTGGCCGAACCGAGAAGGCCGACGCTGGCGGGCTCGAAAGTGTATTCGCCGGTGCTGGCGTCGAAGGTCACCACGTAAATGCCCGCGGTTGCTGTCAGGTTATCGTCGTTGTCGGAGCTTGCCGTACCGGAGGGGAAGGCTCCACCTCCCCAGCTGAGTTCCCAGTCATCATTGGCCCGGAATTTGAACTCGCCGGCGACTAGGCCGACCACCGCCGTCCAGGTATCGCTGCCTTCGTCGTAGCGCAGGTCGAAGTCACCGTTTGCCGGTGTCCAGCCGCCGGTGACTGCCGTACCAATGAGGCCGATACTTTCCGGCCGTTCGTTGCGCAGGAATTCAAGTTCGTAGGCCAACGAGCGGTCGTTGAAGGTGATCGAGTAATAGGCCGCTTGCAGGGTGTCGGCGTAGGTGATGTTGCTGCCGCCTACCTGGGCTACGCCGTCATTGTTGTTGTCGCCGTAGTTGGTACCGACGAAGTCGGGCATTTCAGCAATCTTGAACTGGGCACCGGGTTTCAGGAGGATTTCGGCGAGTTCCCAGGAATTATCCTCTACGAGGGTAAATTGGTATTCGCTACCCTGGAAGTTGTTGAAGGTTCCGAGCAGGTAGAGGCCCATGGTCTGGGAAGCGAAGGTAACGGCGGGGGTCACGCTGTACGCCAGGCTCTCGTCGTTAAAGCGAAGGTGGACGAGGCCGGAGAAGCCGCACTCGGTATTGGCATTGCCGCCGGCCGCTAGGCTGGAGTTCAAAAAGCCGTCGCAGTCGCCGTCGCCCCAGTTCTCTTCGTCCCAGCTCAGGCTACTCTTCAGTTTCCAGCCTCCCCCGTCGAGGTCTACGTTCCGAATCTCCCAGATATGGTCGGCCACGAGGGTGAGAGAGTCGTCCGTCCAGGTGTTAAAGTCGCCGGCCAGGTAGATCTCATCGTAGTTGGCCGGGTACGGCAGGTTGCTGATCTCGAAGGAAAAACTGCTTTCGGTGGTTTGCCCCTTGGTATCGGTGACCGTGACGGTCATGTTGTAGATGCCCAGTGCCAGGTCGGCGGCGCCAAAGGTCGATCCCTCGATCACAATCGAGTCCTGGAGCCCTTCGAGGTCTTCGGTCGCCGTGGCGATCTCGGTCATCAGTGAGTCCATGAGCGTGACCGTACCGGATTGCAGCGGAGAAATGCTGCCATCGGCAAAGACTACGCGGACGTCAAAGTTACCGGCCACTACCCGTCCGTTGGCCGAAGGTGTGGAGGAAAGGATGGCGGGGGGAAAGTCCGTGTTGGCGGCGATGTCGATCTCCTCGCGGTCACAGGCTACCAGGACTAGCAGCAGGGATAAGACCAACCAGTTCAAAAGTTGCTTGGGATTGTGCATGGTGCTGTATTTAATAGCCGGTGTTCTGGCTGAGGTTAGGATTGGATAGGATCTCCGAAGCGGGGATCGGAAAAACGTTCAGGTATGCTTCCGTGGTGCGTCCTTCGGGCACGCCGCCCTTCCAGGGCCAGACACCGTTTACGGTAAAGGCATCGAAGCGGATGCGGTCCGTACGCCGGTGGGCTTCCCAGTACAGTTCGCGGCCCCGCTCGTCGAGGAGGAACTCCAGGGTCAGGTCGTCGGCGGTAATGTTGCCGGCGTCGCTGTTGTAAGCCCGCTCGCGCAGTTCGTTGACCAGTTCAACGGCACGGTCCAGGTTACCGGATCCGCTGCGGACGGCGCTTTCGGCGTACATCAGGTAAGCATCGCCGAGACGGAAGAGGGGGAAATCGGTATCGGCGAAGCGGGGATCGCTGCCGGGGATCCCCTCGCTGGTTACGTTGGTATACTTCGGAACCGTGTAGCCCTGGGAGAATTCACTGATGTTGTTGATTTCCAGCGTCTGCCCTTCGGTGAAGAAGATGGCCCGTTCGTCCGTCTCGCCGGTAACATCCGGAAAAAGATTAACGAGCGCACGAGTGGCCCGCAGTCCCGACCAACCCCCGTCGATTCCGTAATCGGCGGGGTCCATAGCGCCACCGATGGGGGCGTGGGTCAGGTACGTAAGCCCGCCGTAGGTCTGCATAGTCTCCCCGTCGAAGGGAATGGCGAAAATCAGTTCGTCCGAGGTGTGGTTATCGGCTTTGAACAGGTCGGCGTAATTCTCCTCCAGCGAGTACGCGTCGCTTCCTACGATATTTTCCAGCGCGGCTACCGCATCGGCGTGCCGTTCCTGGCCGGTATATACCTCCGCGTTCTGAAAGAGCTTGGCCTGCAGCATGTACAGGGCACCTTTGTCTACCCGGCCATATTCGGCGGCCCCCATGTCGGGGAGCTGATCTTCGATGGCGTCGAGTTCACGGACGAGAAATTCAAAGATCTCTCCGCGGGTACCTTCGGCAGGAACGTCGCCCCCCAGGGAACTCTCCTCGGTGTAGAAGATGATATCACCGAACATATCGATGCCGTGCCAGTAGCTCAGGGCGCGCAGAAAGCGGGCTTCCGCACGGTATTGCTCTACGGTTGGCCAAAAGTCTTCCCGGATTCCACGCTGTTGGAGGCGATCGGTGGTCGTTTCCCGTAGAAACTCATTCGCCAGGCTGACCTGGAAAAACACGCGATAGTACATCGCGCGAATGAACTGATTATTGGGCGTCCAGGTCTGGAAAATCAATTCCGGCAGTCCGGCGTCTCCCCACTGGATGACGGCCGATTCCGTGGGCAGTTCCTGTAGCTGCCAGTACTGACGCAGATAGCTTGAAAATCCCTCGTCGAGGCTGCTGAGATCGGGTTGTCCGGACGGTCCCTGCTGGCCGGTCAGGGCGAGGCCTGCATAGATGCGTGCCAGGAACGCCTCATAATTCTCTTCTTCGGTAAACACGGCGTTGGGGTCCGCCCGGTCCTGGGGGAAGACTTCCAGGTCGGTACAGGACGAAACGAACGACCCCATAAGGAAAAGCAGGATAGCTCTGTAGTGCATGATACTTGATTGACGCCGGCGCGGGGCCGGCGGATTATTTAAATTAGAGGCCTACGCGGGCGCCGAGGGTAAAAGTGCGTGCCCGCGGGAAGGGGGAGTTGTCAATGCCGCCGCTTTCGGGGTCGGTACCGCTGTACTCGGTTAGGATAAACAGGTTCTGCGCGGCCGCGTACACTTGCAGGTTCAGCGCATCTCCGGCCAAACGACCGAAGTCGTAGGACAGCGAGACGTTATCCAGGCGCAGGAAACTACCGTTCTCGAGGTAGTGATCGCTGAAATACTGGGGCGAATTGAAGCGGGTATAGACGGCGCTGGCGTTGACGTTGGTGACGTAGGTCGGGCCGAGGGTGATCCGGGAGAGGTTGCCGGCATTCGAGGCCGTGTTGTTGTACACGTAGTTACCCAGGTTACCGCGCAGGGTAAAGGCCAGGTTGAAATTACCGTAGCGGGCGTCGGCGGTGAAGCCCAGCAGCACGTCGGGTGCCGGGGCTTCGTTGATGCGCAGGTCCTGGTCGTTGACCACGCCGTCGCCGTTGACATCCTCGTAGAGGTCGAGCAGGTTCGTTTCTCCGTCGTCGTTCCAGTCTACACCATCGCGCAGCGGCCGTCCGTCCTCTCCGTACTTCTGCTCGTAGAGGTAGAAGGAGTAAGGAGTCTCCCCTACCCGGAGCAGCTGGACGGTATTGCCTACACCGCCCGCGATCCCGCCAACCTGTACGTCGGCGCTGCCGGATCCATCAAGCCGGGTGATCTCGGTGCCGTAGTAGGTGATGTTTCCACTGAGGTTCAGGCCGAAGCGCTCGCGGTCGTAGACTACGCCATTCAGGCTGAGTTCCACGCCGCGGTTCTCCAGGGCGCCGATATTGGTGAGTACCCGGTCGGAGAGGTTGGTACCCGCCGGTACGTTGACCGTAAAGAGCAGGTCATCGGTAGTTTTCTGGTAGAATTCCAGGGTGCCGCTAAGCCGGTTGTTGAAGAAGCCGAAATCCAGGCCCACGTTCCAGCTGCTGGTTTCCTCCCACTTCAGGCCGGAATCGTAAGCGTCCGGCCGCACCGTAGACACGTAGCGGTCACCGAACTGGTACTGGGCTTGTTGGTTGCTGAAACGGTAAACGGAGAGGAAGCCGTAATCCACGATCTCCTGGTTACCGGTGACGCCATAGCCCACCCGTAGTTTCAGATCGGAGAAGGTGTTGTCGAGACTGGAAGCAAAATCCTCCTGCAGAATGCGCCAGGCGAAGGCGGCGGAGGGGAAGAGGCCCCAGCGGTTATCGGGTCCGAAGCGCGTGGATCCGTCCCGGCGCAGCGAAGCGGTGATCAGGTACCGCTCGTCGAAGTTGTAATTGAGGCGGCCGAAGAAGGAGATGAGCCGGTTTTCCAGCACTTCGTTAAAGGCGAAGATATCTTCCGCCACGCCGGGGCTGGCCGTGCCGAAGGCATCCGTGGTCAGGTTCTGGCCCTGGAAAGAAGGCGCCTCGAGGTTGAAATCCTGGTAAGAATATCCGGCCTGCAGACTGAAGGACTGATTGCCGATATCGCGGGCGTAGGTGAAGTAGGTATCGAAGAGCTTGCTGCTGCGCAGCCCGTTGGCCACGTTGAATTCACCGGAGAAACCGTCGGTGGGAATGGTGGCGTAGGTGGTTGGCACGAAGCGGTTGGTCCGCCCACTGTTGACGTCGAAGCCCAGGACGGCCTTGTAGGTCAGGCCGGGGAGCAGGTCGTCGAAGGCGTATTCCAGGTCGAGGTTACCCAGCCCCCGGTAAGTGCGTCCGGTATTGGTGATCTGCTCGGTGGCGCTGATGGGGTTCCGCGGTGCCAGCGAAACCCCGTACTCGAAGAAGCCGGCGAAGGCCGTATTCGTGGGGTCGTAAACGGGTTGGGTCGGGTCGAAGTCGAGGGCCGCGTTGATCACGCCCGGGTCGAACACATTGTTGGTATTGGCTCCCTTGATGCTGGCCCCGATGGTCAGTTTGTCGCTGAACAGCTTCTGCGTAAAGTTCAGGTTGACACTTAGCCGCTCCGTCTCGGCACCGCGGATGACGCCCTCCAACTGCTGGTAACCGGCGGAAACGCGGTAAGTGTTGGTTTCACCGCCCCCGCTGATGCTGAGGTTTTGCTGGGTACCGTAGGCGGTACGGGTCAGCTCGTCGAACCAATTGGTATTGGCGTCGCCGAGGGTTTCCAGGCGCTGGGGTGCGGCGAAGGTGACTACGTTGCGGAAGTCTTCGGCACTTAGGTTCTGCTGACGGTTGATCACGTTGGAAACCGTTCCCTCCGCCCGGTAGCTGATCCTCGGGGTGCCGGATTGGCCCTTCTTTGTCGTAATCAGGATAACGCCGTTGGCGCCGCGGGAGCCGTAGATCGCCGCCGCCGAGGCGTCCTTCAGGACGTTGTAGGAAGCGATGTCGTCCGGATTCAGAAAATTCAGCGGGTTGCGGTCACCCGCTACACCGCCGCCTTCCAGCGGTACGCCGTCTACTACGTAGAGCGGGTCGTTGCCGGCGTTGATCGAGGTGCCACCCCGGATGCGTACCGTCGGTGCTTCACCGGGGTTGCCGCTACTGGGGCTGATGTTTACCCCGGCGATCTTACCCGAGATCAAGTTCTGCGGAGACACGATGGCACCCCGGTTGAAGGAGCCCTCCTCGATGGTGCTCACCGCACCCGTAAGGTCCTCTTTGCGCACCGCACCGTAGCCAACGACGACAACTTCCTGTAGCAACTCGCCGGCGGTGAGCGAAACGTTGATCTCACTGCGGCCGTTGATGTCCTCCGTTGTATTGGGATAACCGGTGTAGCTGAATTGCAACTGGGAGACGCCCTCGGGAACTTCGAGGGTATAGGCGCCGTCAAAGTCGGTGATCGTACCGGAAGAGGTTCCCACCGCCAGTACGCTGGCACCGATCAGGGCCTCTCCGGTTTCCTGGTCGGTCACTACTCCGGAAACGGTCGTTTGGGCAAGGAGGAAATGGGCGCTGAACAGGACTGCGAGAAGCAGCAGGTACCGCGGTCGGGGTAAAGTTGGCAGCATGTGTTGATTACATTGATGATCGAGATCCATCTCACGCGTCGGCAAAATGGCCCGCAAAGGTCGCTTTTTTTCCGGTAATTCCAATGGCTAACCAAAGAGAATGTCCGGTTCTGGCCTGTAGGCTACCTTACCGCCCCCTTATTCCTTCACCATTCCCCTTAGTCGCCCGCCCTCCCCGATGCGAGCAATACGGCCCCGCAGGTCTTCCGCGGTTTCCACTTCCCAGAGCGAACCGAGGGCCACCGCGGAAGCCACCACGCCGCTACCGAATAGGAAGGCAAAGAAGGAGTAGTAGCAAAAGGCCTGTAGCATGACGTTCCGGGCATCAATGTTGCCACCGTCGGTGTAGATCACCCAATCCAGAAACTGGAAGAAAAACTGCCCGATCACGGTATCGATCAGGTAAGTGACTGGCAGGTAAACAATTAGCAACAACAAGAGTAATCCGTAACTACTACCTAGGTTGGTGTAGGCCAGCCGGAATACCCGCCGAAAAGGCATATCGAAGGTGTATCCACCCACGCCCCAAAGCAGGAGGAAGGGCAAGGTAAGAAAGACCAGCAGCGCCACGACGGTGCCGTTAAAGGCAAAGCAAACCGCTAACAAACCACTTACGAGCAACAGCCGTAGCTCCCGGGCGGCGGCGGCTGCCGGCCGTTCCAAATCGGTGTAGCGGTACACCACGCCGAAGGCCAAGCGAAAAAGCCCGTAAAATCCGGCACCCACCAGCCACGTATAGGTGATCCCACGGCCTTCCCCGATCGAGGTCAACAGGAGATAAAAGTTTTCCAGGTCACCGAAAAAGTAGTCCACGAACCCGTAGCGTTCGGCCGCCTGCCCCCCGAAGGCGAAGGAGAAGACGCAAAAGACCAGCGCCAGCACCCCGACACCCGGCAGCAAGCGACCGATGCCGCGCCCTACCACCACGAAAGTAGCCGAAAGCTGCTCGCCAACCGTTCGTATCTGCCGTAGTTCCAGCCTTTCGGCCTGGTGCAGCGGCACCTCGCGGAAGGTTTCCCGCTCCGGCGGGCCCGTTGCCGCGACCGCCCGGGGATAGACGACGTAGTACCATACGATAAAGACCAAGCAAAGCACAATGAAAAGCAAGCGTAGGGCCTCCGGCAAGTCGGTCTGCCGCGTCACGTAGCCCTCCAAAAATCCGGCGATGATAAATAGCGGCACGGTGCCCAGCATGATCTTCATGCCGTCGCGGGCCGAGCGACCGAAGGCCTGGAGGCGCGTCAGCGTGCCCGGAAAAAGCAGCCCGCTACCTAGTGTAATGCCCGCCCCACCCGCAATGACGATGCTGCTAATTTCCAGCGCGCCGTGGATCCAGATGGTGAGCAAGCTCTCTCGGAACACCCCCTCGTCGCTGCCCAGGTAAACCAGGCTGGCAAAGAGTTTCTCCAGCCCGTTACCCCCCGCGGTCAATAGCCAGCTCATGCCCCGCGCGATCCAGTCCAGGCCGGGGGGAAGCGTTAGCTCGGTAAAGTCGCCCCGATCGAAAAAGAAGTACTGAAACACCCCGAGCATGACCCCGTTACGGATCAGCAGCACGACACTACCCACGCAGAAAAAGGCGCCGGCAATGAACGTAAGGAATGCGACCGTGAGGTTATGGAGCGTAATCTGGAAGGCCATACCGAAAGCATCCGGCGCTTTGTAGACCGCCATTGGATCGCCACCGGCAATATTCGCTTCCGTCATGGCCACGTAGTCCGCTCCGAGAATCGTTTCGGCGAAGACGGGGTCGATCCGGTAGCTTAGCACGCCGATGCCCGCCGAAAGCACGAAGACCAGTAACGCGATGAACAGCGGACGGCGACGGTCGTAGACCACCCGGGGCAGTTCATCCGACCAGAAGGTAAAGAACTTGCTTGCCTCCCCCCGCCGCCCGCGGTAGAGCTGCAGGAAGGTGCGCTGCGCCAGCCCGTTGAGGTAGACCCGTACGGAGCGGTTGGGATAAAAGGTGCGGGAAATCGACAGGTCGTCGGTGGTGTGGACGTAGAGTTGATTCAGCAACTCCGGGTCCTGGTCGGTGCGCTCCAGGGATTCCTCGTAGCGCTCCCATTTGTCTTTGTTCCGTTCGATGAAGTCGGTTTCCCGCATAGGTTGCTTCGCTTCGGCCTAGCGGTTCTGGCCGCTCATGCGCAGTGCTTCCTGCACCTCGATGCGCTGGCCGTCGTTGGTAGCTACGATGAAGGCGTCCTTTACCCCCATTTGCTTGAGGCGATCGCGCAGGTTGGCGGCGCTATCGTAGGTACGAAATTTGCTCACGACCACCTTTTGCATGCCGTTCTGGTCCGTCAGGTCGAGGGCATCGCCGGTGGCCATGCCGGGGTCGACGCGGTTCTGGGCGTAGGCACCCAGCTGTACCTGAAAGATCACCCCATCGATGGAGGCCTCGTCGGTGATCACCTCGTCGGACGCCTGGTTGGCCTCCAGTACGGTGATCTGGTCCCGGAGTTGCTGAATTTCCTGGTAGGCCTGTTCGGCGGAGGATTCGGCGGTGGCGAGTTGGTTCTGCAGGTCGCCGGCTTCGCTTTCGTAGCCGGTGAGCTGTTGGCGCAGATCGGCCACTTGCTCCTGCGCTCTGTCGCAATCTTCCACGAAATCACGGAGCGCGGCGGGGTTTTCCCGGTACTCCGCGGCGCGGGCGTTCCAGTCGGTACCGTCTTCCCCGACAACGGGGGCGACTTTGGGCGAACACCCGAGGGCGAACAGGATGATGGCGGGTAGTAGCAGGCTTACATTTTTCATTGGTCTCAGTTTTGCGGTAAAGCTACGGGTTTCGGGATATAGGTAATTCACCACCCGGAAAGATGGTCTGCCGCCACATCGGGCCTCTCCCTCCCGTCGATTTATTTAGACTTCATACAGATAGTCGACTTTTTCTATCTTTGCGGCGTTACGTTCCTACCAAAGCCTGCTGCCATGTCCTTTCCCGTCCCCGCCGCCGCGTCCCTTATCCAGGTCGGTCAGTCCGGCACCATCGAGCGTTTTACGAACGAGAGCCTGGCCGGAAAGTTATTGGACATCGGGGTGCGCCCCGGCTCGCGGCTGCGGGTCATCCGAAAATCCCCCTTCGGTGGCAGTTGGTACGTTAAGATCGACCGGCAGTGCCTGGCATTACGAAAGAAAGAGCTGGCATGCATCATGGTCAAATAAAGGCCACTCCCGTAGTCGGCCTGGTTGGCAATCCTAACAGCGGTAAATCCTCCCTATTCAACGTCCTCACCGGTCTGCGGCAACGCATCGGCAACTTCCCCGGCGTCACGGTGGAGAAGAAGGCCGGTATGCTGAAGCTGCCGGGGCTGCCGACGGTCGAGCTGGTCGACTTCCCCGGCGCCTATAGTTGTTACCCGACGAGCCTCGACGAGCGGCTGGTCGTCCAGGAGTTGACCAATCCGGAAGGCGAGCTCTTTCCGGACGCTATTCTCTACGTAGCCGATATTACGAAGCTGGACAAGCACCTGCTGCTGTTCACCCAGCTGCGCGACCTCGACCTGCCCATGATCCTGGTGCTCAACATGGCCGACCTGATGGACAGCGACGGCCTGACGGTCGATATCCCCCGGCTCAGCAAAAAGCTCGGCGTGCCCGTCGTGCCGGTCAGCAGCCGCGACCACCGCGGCATCGGCGAACTCAAGGAAGTCATTGCCGGTCTGCTACGGGAACCGGACGCTTTCCGCCCCCGTCAGCCGTTCTACGAACCGGGTGCCAACGCCCGCGACGTGCTCGCCGAGCTGCGGCGAGAGTTGCCGGCCCGCAATGACTACCACGCCCTGCTGCTGACCCACCACGCTCCCTGGCTGAAGCACATACCGGAAACCACCCGCCACCATATCCAGGAGGCGCGTGTCCGCCATGGCTTTCACAGCCTGCGCGCCCAGGTCGAGGAGACCATGGATCGCTATAACTCCTTCGAACCGATCGTCCGCGATACGGTGCGCCACGCCGGCGATACCGATTCGCTGAGCGACCGGATCGACAATGTCGTTACCCACCCTATTGCCGGGCCGATCCTCTTCATCGTGTTGATGCTGCTGCTTTTCCAGGCGCTCTTCGCCTGGGCGAGCGTGCCGATGGACCTGATCGAATGGACCTTCGGCACCCTCGGCGATACCGTACGTCAGACGCTGCCTGCCGGGTGGTTCACCGACCTGCTGGTGGACGGCATCATCGCCGGACTCGGCGGGGTGCTCGTCTTCGTGCCCCAGATCGCCATTCTGTTTTTCTTCATCGCCATCCTGGAGGAGGTCGGCTACCTGGCCCGCGCGGCCTACATGTTCGACAGCCTCATGCAGCGCTTCGGCCTGAACGGGCGGTCGGTGGTGGCGCTGGTGAGCGGCCACGCCTGCGCGATCCCGGCCATCATGAGCACCCGTACGATCGCTAACTGGAAGGAGCGGCTGCTGACCATTCTGGTTACCCCGCTTACGTCCTGTTCAGCCCGCATCCCGGTGTACGTCATCCTCATTTCCTTCGCCGTGCCCCAGGTGGCCTACCTGAACGGGCTGATCAGCCTGCAGGGATTGGCCTTCGCCGGCCTCTACTTCCTGGGTATCGCGGGGGCTATGCTATCGGCGCTGGTCTTCAAGTGGATACTGAACACCCCGGAACGAAGCTTCCTCATGCTGGAGTTGCCCCAGTATCGCGTGCCGGTGTGGCGGAACGTGGGCACCACGGTGTGGCAGAAGTCGAAGACTTTCGTCGTGGAGGCCGGCAAAATCATCATGATCATCAGCATCGTCCTGTGGGCCGCCTCCACCTACGGACCACCCGCGGATATGGCCGCGGCGAATCAATTGGCGGGCGAACGCGCGCAGGAGCAAGGGCTTTCGGAAGACGAGACAGCGGATCTGGTAGCCTCCGAACGACTGGAAGCCAGCTATGCGGGCCACCTCGGCAAATTCATCGAGCCGGTCATTAAGCCCCTCGGCTACGACTGGAAGATCGGCATCGCCCTCCTCACGAGCTTTGCCGCGCGGGAGGTGTTCGTCGGCACGATGGCCACCATTTACAGCATCGGCAGTACGGACGACGAGTTCCGGATACGGGAGCGGCTGGCTGAAGAGCGGAACCCGGTCACCAACGAGCCGGTCTACAACCCCGCCACGGCCTGGAGCTTGCTGATCTTTTACGTCTTCGCCATGATGTGCATGTCTACCCTGGCCGTGACCCGCCGGGAGACGAACAGCTGGAAATGGCCGGTCGTGCAGTTCGTTTTCATGACGGCGATCGCCTACGTGAGCGCAATGGCGGTATACCAGTTGCTGACCTAATCACGATACTGCGTCGTGGGCGCAACGGTGCTTACCTTTGGGACGCATGCTAAAGCGAATACGCACCTACCTGCCGCTGTTCTTCCTATTTATCCTGTCCACCGCCCTTCCGGCCCAGGGTAACGGTAATCCGTTCGAGCTAACGGATCGGCTGCCGGCGGAAGCAGCGGAGGCGACGGCAGTCGATACCCAGGCAAACCCCTTCGACGTTTACCCGGAGCGGGAGGAGGAAGCTCCCATCGTGGTGACGCGACCGGACGCCCCGCAAGTAAGCGGAACCGATAATCAGACGCGGTCGATCGTTTTCATTCACCTGCTGCTGGTCTTGCTGGTCACGAGTCTTTGGGTACTCTTCCGCGACCTGCTGCAACAGTGCGTGCGAGCGATCACCAACGACAACGTGATGACGCAGTTGTACCGCCGGCGGTCGGGCGGGCAGATCAGCGCGCTCTGGATGTGCTACCTCTTCTTCCTCCTGTCGGCGGGCTTCTTTCTCTACCTGGTGTCCATCGAGTTCGGGATTACGCTGCCGGTGACCGGGGTCTGGGGTCGTTGGCTGACCTTCACCCTGCTGGTGATGGGCGCTGTCGGGTTCAAGCTGGTGCTGCTCACGCTACTGGGGCGTATTTACCCCCTCCGCAAGGAACTGAGCCGCTATACTTTCCTGCTAATGGTGTTCAGCATCCTGGTAGGGATCCTTCTGGTGCCCATTAATCTGCTGATTAGCTATGCGCCGGAAAGCTTCCGCCACTCCTTTTTGGTAGGGGGTATGGTGGTGCTCGCGATCGTGTATCTCTTACACCTGGTGCGGGGGCTGTTCATTGCCAACTACTATGTGGGTAGTCGACCGCTTCATTTTTTGTTATATATTTGCACCATCGAAATAGCACCCCTGCTCCTGGTTTACCGCTATTTGAGTAACGCTTTGACTTAAATAGAGATGCCTCAACAGCCTCACCTGTTAACAATCTACCCCTATGGCGGCTGAAAGTCAACCCTCACAGGAATCCTTCAAACCCATTCGCACCATACTGGTATCTCAGCCCGAGCCCGAGCGCAGTCCGTTCGCTAAGCTGGAAGAAAAGTACGGCCTCCAGGTCGACTGGCGTCCGTTTATCGAGGTAGAAGGGCTGACCGAGAAGGAGTTCCGCAAAGAACGGGTACGACCCGATGAGTACACCGCGGTCATCTTCACCTCCAAACTGGCCATCGAGCACTTCTTCCGCCTGTGTAAGGCGCTGCGTGTCGAGATGAGCCAGGAGACGAAGTACTACTGCATGACGGAGGCGATCGCTAACTACCTGCAGAAGTTCATCGTGTACCGGAAGCGGAAAGTGTTTTATGGCCAGCGGACCATCCAGGATCTGGGCCCGACGCTGAAGAAGCACCGCAGCAAGGAGAAGTTTCTGCTGCCCTGTAGCAACCTGGGCTCGGAATTCGTATCCCAGTACCTGGAGGAAAACAACTTCGACTGGACGCCGGCCCTCATGTACCGGACGATCTCCTCCGACCTTAGTGACCTGACGGACGTGTACTACGACGTCATCATCTTCTACTCTCCCCTGGGCATCGATTCGCTCTACGAGAACTTCCCCGACTTCAAGCAGAAGGATACCCGACTCGCCGTCGCCGGGCGGAAGACAACGGCCGCCGTCGAGAAGCGCGGACTCACCGTCAACATCGCGCCCAACCCGCCCGAAGTGCCGAGTATGGGCATGGCGCTGGAGAATTACCTGAAGCAGTCGAACAAGAAGTAGCCGATGCAGCAGTCCGAAGGGGGCTTTGCCTACCTGGACCGGATTCGTCAGCGACTGCAGGCCGGGGAACTGCCGGGCTATGCCGCACAGCAAGTGATGGGCCACCAACTCCGGCAACACCACCGGGAGGCTCCCGCTACCGCCCGCGCCGCTTCCGTACTGGCGCTGTTTTACCCCGTGGAGGAGGTGCTGCACTTGCTATTCATTCAGCGGACCAGCCCGCCCGGTGACCGCCACGGGGGCCAGATTTCCTTTCCCGGCGGTGCCGCGGACCCGCGGGACGCGCACGCCGCCGCCACGGCCCTACGGGAAGCCAAGGAGGAGGTGGGCGTGGACGCAGGAGCCATCGAACTCCTCGGCGAGCTGACGCCGCTCTACATCCCGGTCAGCAATTTCCTGGTCAACCCCTTCGTCGGCTACGTGCCCCAACGGCCGGAATTCGTCCTGCAAACCAGCGAGGTTCAGCGAGTGCTGGAGCTGCCCTTTGCCGGATTCTTCGCCGATAATGCCGTGGCGTACCGCGATAAAAAACTCTTCAACGGAATGATTCTGAAGGAGGTCCCGCACTGGGAGGTGGCCGGGGAGAGCGTCTGGGGGGCTACGGCGATGATGGTAGGGGAGCTGGTGGAACTGGGGAAGTAGTCGACGGCTGCGTCGTCTGTTAGTACGGTAGTCGGCTGGCTTCGCCAACCGGGGTAGTCGCTCCCTGCGGTCGCGGTTAGTACGGTAGTCGCCGGCTTCGCCGTCTGGGTAGTCTTTTCGTTCTTTAGTCTTTTCGTCGGCTCGTCGGTAGGGGTTCGGTATTGGCGGCGAACCAGGCCCGGCAGGCTTCGAGGCTCACCAAGCCGGAGGCGACTTCAAGGGTGAATTCTATCAAATGCTGATTACGGCTGTGGGGAGAGGCAGGGAAAAGATCACTAGCAAACTCAATCTGTGTAAGCGAGGAGGAAAAGTCGCTGCCGTTCAGACGTAAAAACAACTTAGCTGCTTCAAGCCCAGTTCGCTTATTTCCATCTTGAAAGACATGGTTACTTATGATATTGAACATATAAAGCGCCGCTTTATCTGCCAGGGTGGGATAAAGCGGCGCTCCAAACATCTCTGCTTGCACGGATTCCACGAGGTAATCAAGCGATTCCTCATGCAAGAAATTTTGTGGAGGTAAAAAATTGCCACCATGTCGATCTATAGTAGATCGATTAATCAAAATAATTTCCTCCTTGCTCAAGTAGTCCACGAGTCAAGCTAAGGCTCGAAAGACTTCGTCTAACTCATCAAAGTCTTCAGCTATCATTGCCCGCAGTCTAAGACTTCTGATGTGATCGCTATCCTCTTTCTTCGCCAGAAGAAAATCAGGATCGTCTGTGCGAATCTGACGAACTAGCCGTTTGACCTTATCCTTTACTACCTGTTTGGTTGTATTTGGTAAAGTTTGATAGGAATGGCTGGATGAAGCTAACTCATCCAATTGAGAGTGAGAAGTTTTCGTCTCCCCGGCAGTACTTCGGTAATGTGGCTTGACATCGCTCGCATTTATACTCCTGGAATGACCCCTTAACTGAATCAATTCATGCTTGCGAGTGGCTGCAGTCTTCTTCTTGTTGGTACGCTTAGACATGATTCCAAAATAAGTATTTCTAAAGAAACGGATTCGCATTTCCAAAGTTGCTACCGCACCCGTGCTCCGGCGCCCATCGATCGATCGGGACGGGCGGTTCAGATCTCCGCGTCGTGGCGGGAAGCGTAGCCCTCCGAATGGCGGGGCACGGCGTGGGTGAACCGGAAGTAGAATCCCCCCAGTACGCCGAAGACGAAGCCCCCGATGTGGGCCCACCAGGCGATGCCCGTTCCGGCGCTGTCTTCCAAAGTAGCGAAGCCGGCGGCCGACTGCTGGTAAAACCAGAAACCGAGGAAGATAAAGGCCGGCACGTGGACGCGAAAGAAAAAGAAATAGCCCCGGACGCGGCTGCGCGGAAACATGACGATGTACGCGCCCATCACCGCCGAGAGGGCCCCGCTGGCACCGACGGCGGGGATGGGGCTGCCGGCGTTGAAGTACATGTGGCAGAGGCCTGCGGCCAGTCCGCCGAGGAAGTAAAAGGCCACGAACTTAGCACTCCCGATGGTGGCTTCGATGTTGTCGGCAAAGATCCACATGTAGAGCATGTTGCCGATCAGGTGGAGCCAGCTGCCGTGTAGGAACATGCTGGTGATCAGGGTATGGTATCCCTCCCCGGATTCGATGCGCGCGGGGATGGTGCCCCACGCGTACACGAAGGCCTGACCGGCTTCCGGCCCGAGGCTAAACTGGTAGGCGTAGATCAGCACGTTCAGCGCGATCAGGCCGTAGGCAAAGTGGGGGCGGTGGCCGCCGCGGACCTGGTCGTCGCCGGTGGGGAAGAACATCGGAAGTACGAAGTTTAAAGGACGAAGGAAGTACGAAGTTTAAAGGACGAAATCCAAAGTATGAAGGTAGGCGGAGATACCCACTGCTGGGTTAAGCGTACAAGTTGCCATTTGGGTTCAGAGCGGTTGATTGGCGATTGGTGATTGTTGATAACCGATTTTTGATTGGGCTGGCGCTGTCGTTCGGGTGCGGGGGCTTATTGTCTGGTATGGGTGGTCAAATTTTAGCGGCGTGGTCGGCGGACCTGGAGCTCTTGATTGGCGATATGCGATTTTTGATAACCGATTTTTGATTGGGCTGGCGACCGGTGCCCGGGTGCGGGGGGTTATTGGCGGAATTTGTGGTCAAATTTTGGTGGCGTGGTCAGCGGGACTGGAGCTTTTTCCGGTGTGGGTAATCAATTGGTGCTGCGGGAAATTCGTGGGTAGCCGTGCTTGAGCGTTGGGACTGTGTGCAGCAGAGCGATTGATTGGCGATTGGTGATTGTTGATAACCGATTTTTGATTGGGCTGGCGCTGTCGTTCGGGTGCGGGGGGTTATTGCCCGGTATGGGTGGCCAAATTTTAGTGGCGTGGTCGGCGGACCTGGAGCTCTTGATTGGCGATATGCGATTGTTGATAACCGATTTTTGATTGGGCTGGCGCCCGGTGCCCGCGTGCGGGGGGTTATTGGCGGAATTTGTGGTCAAATTTTGGTGGCGTGGTCAGCGGGACTGGAGCTTTTTCCGGTGTGGGTAATCAATTGGTGCTGCGGGAAATTTGTGGGTAGCCGTGCTTGAGCGTTGGGACTGTGTGCAGCGGAGCGATTGATTGGTGATTGTTGATAACCGATTTTTGATTGGGCTGGCGCTGGCGTTCGGATGCGGGGGCTTATTGTCTGGTATGGGTGGTCAAATTTTAGCGGCGTGGTCGGCGGACCTGGAGCTCTTGATTGGCGATATGCGATTTTTGATAACCGATTTTTGATTGGGCTGGCACTTGGTATCCGGATGCGGAGGTTGTTGGCCGGTATGGGTGGCCAAACGGTGGCGGCGTGGTATATGAGCCTGGGGCTTTCTCTAACCCGAAGAGTCACCCCGCGCTAAAGGGAAATCCGTGGCCGTCCGTAGTGCATGTGGGGGCAAGGGCAATCCATATGGACGCTATGGAGTAGGAAATAAAGCAAGGCACGGCGAATTTCCGCTACACGGAATCAATCGGCGGAACGCACCACCATCCGATACGGTGCCGGATCATCGACGGCCGCGTCCGGGTAGGGCTCGAGGCGCAGGATCTGCAACGGGCCGCGGTCGGTGGGTATCGCATTGCCGTCGATGACGATGGTTTCCGTTTGCAGCGTCCCGCCACGTAGCAGCTGTACCTCCACTACCGCCCGGCCGGCCTGGATGCACTGCACGCCGCGGGGGCAGCGGCTGTCTTCCAGCACGCTTACGAAAGTGAAAAAATTGCTTCCCTTACGCTCCGTGCGCAGTTGATCCCCTATGCGGAGGTCGACCGTTTCCGCTTCGGGCAGCAAATGGGTACCGTCGGGGAGCTTAGGGCTACAGGCCGTGACGACCAACAGCCAGAGGGGTAGCCACCTCATTTGGCGTCGTAGGTCATTTTCACCAGCCGGAGTCGGTTGCGGTGCTCGCTGGGCATGATGAGCTCGTTGGCGGCGACCTGGATGCCGTCACGGAACCGCAGCCGGAGATCGAGGTCGCGGGTATGGAACAGGCTGTTGCGGAGGAATTCTCCCCGGCCGTTGAGGACGTATTCGCTAACCGAATTCTCGAACCGGACCTCATCGTTGAAGAGGAAC
The DNA here is from genome assembly GCF_002934605.1 of Neolewinella xylanilytica. Lineage (GTDB taxonomy): Bacteria > Bacteroidota > Bacteroidia > Chitinophagales > Saprospiraceae > Neolewinella > Neolewinella xylanilytica. The sequence continues at coordinate 309,895 of NZ_PTJC01000005.1, read as the reverse complement.
CGCAGTCGGGTTGGGGTTTCCATGAGAAAGAAACTGGAGTAGACGCCGCCGTCGTCCTGGCTGTACTGCTTCTTGTGCATGATATTGCTCCAGTGAGGCGTGCCGTCGGGGTTGACGGCGAAGACGACGATCTCATCGTAGTGGTAGTCGACCAGCGGGCGGCCCCCGTAGGTATTCAGCAATTGTGCCTGGGCCACGGAGCCGCGCCGCTGCAGCTGACGATCGCGTTCGGTGATCATGACCATCCCGCCGTCGCGCCGGAGCATGGCGTCGCGTACCGTCAGTTCGTTGATGCCGGGGCGACGTTTGTTGAATTTGCGCCCTTCGACGTTGCGGACGAGGTTGATGGGGAATTTCTGGAAGGTGGGCCGGAGTTCGTTGCGGGGATTGACGGGGTCGATCCAGAGGTAGAAGTACCCTTCGGCGCGGAGGAAATCGCGGGTGGAGTAGAGTCCGCCGGCGGCCAGTCGCTGATTGAGGTTATCGTAGCGGAAGAAGACGTCGTAGGTGAGGCTGTCACCCAGGTTGACCTCCAGCATTTCGCGGCTCCCGCCGTTGGCATCGTGGACGTACACCTGGTAGCGGTGTTCCTTACGGCGGCTCTTGAAGTTATTCTCCAGGGCCACGAAATACATATCCCCGTCGTTGGCGATCTCGGCCTGTACGAAGTCTTCCCCGAAGAAGAACTTGTCGGGTTCCAGAATGCGGTCGTACAGTAACTGCATGCTATCGAGGTCGATGCCCAGGTAGCGGGGCTTATCCTGCTGTTCGACGATGAGCAGGAGGGCCTTGGTCTCGTCTTCGGAAAGGTAAATTTCCTCTTCGGGAGTGGTCATGAAGGTGCCAAAATCCTTGAGGGTTACACTGTCCTGGAGGTTCCCGGCCGGGTTGTAGCGATCGAGCTGGAGGTGGTTGCGTCCCTTGTCGCGGAACAGGTAGAGCAGGTGGAAGCCGCTGCCGTCCTGGGCGGCGACGGTCTCGAGGATGCGGATGTTGCGCCCGCGGAGCTCGAGCTCCTTTTCCCAGCTTTCGTTCATGCTGCGGCCGTAGGCGGTGATGAGCTGACTGCTCTCCCGGTTCTGGAGGAGGAGTACCTGTCCGCCAAGCTTCCCGATCAGGGTGTACTCCGTGTCGTTGCGCATGGGGATCTCGTCGCTGACGGTGAGGGTCTGGGCGTGGAGGGGCAGGCACAGAAGCAGGAGGAGTCCTAGACTGGTGCCTAGGCGGATAAGGGAAAGGGGAAGCTTGGTAGACATAGTTCGGCGGATGAAACGTATTCGGACCTTCAAAGTAATCCGGATGTACTATAAGACGGTAAGACCCGTGCCCGGGTTTTAGCTGGTGGGTTGCAGGATGGCAATTACGGTGCCCCTATTTTCGCGGCATGCACCGCCCCACCCTACCCTTCCTTCTGGCGCTTGTCGTATTTCCCCTTTTCGGCCGGGCCCAGGACTACGGCTGGTGGAACGACACCCACGACTGGGACGGCGTCTCCCCCTGGCGCAGCTACCTCACCCTGGCCCCGGCCTTCATGGGGCCCAATGCCCTGCCGGTGCCCGACGTACGGAATGGCCGCATCGAAGAAGCTCTCCGTCTCCGGGTGGCCGGGGAAGCCCACTTCGGTCACGGCGACCGGACGCAAAACCTCTACCTCGAGGGCCACATCCCCCTGTTCTCCGACCGCGTCGGCCTTCACCTGCAGTATGTACCGCTGGAACGGTACGCGATGACCCCGACGATCCGGGACGAACGGGCCGCCCGCGACTTCGACGGAAAGGGTTGGGCCAGTGGAGACGTGTACGTCGCTACCCACGTACAGCTCCTGCGGGGCCACGCCCGACTCCCGGATTTACTCCTCGCGATCAACCTGAAAACCGCGTCCGGCAACAAGCTTTCGGCGGCCCGCTACACCGACACCCCCGGCTACTCCTTCGACCTCTCCGCTGGCAAGACGTATCCCGTCGGAGAAACCGAACTGTCCGTCAGGCCCCACGCCCAGATCGGCTTCTACGTCTGGCAAACCTTCCAGGACAATTACTACCAGAACGATGCCGTGCAGTACGGACTGGGCTGTGACGTTCGCTTTCGGGGGCTTACCCTTACCCCGGCACTGGGCGGCTACTACGGGTACCTGGGCAACGGGGACCGCCCCCTTGTAGTCCGCCTCGATCTAACAACCGAGCGGGAGCGGGGCGTCGATTATTTCCTGCGGCTGCAGCGCGGGCTGGCGGATTATCCCTACACCTCGGTGCGGATTGGTTTGAATTACCGAGCTGCTGTTACCCTTCAGCAGTAATAAGCAGAACTGGTACGTCGCTCCGGCCATCCCTTATCTGGCGTATTTGTTTGCGCGGGCGATGCGTTGCCCGCCCCTGGGCGAACGGGGGTACCGGTGGCTGGCCGTGGGGCTGGTGTGCCTGAGCTTTTTCTTCCGGCTGGAAGGTATTCGCCGGGCGGATGCACCAACACTACCCGCCCCCCTGGCGGAAGGGATAAGCCAGGCAGGGATACTGTACATCGATCGCCACCTACCGCAGGATTGGGTGTTTTTGCTTTGCGCCGGAGCGCAGGAGAAAGTCTCCGTAGAAGCATTGGACAACTTACCGAAGGACGATCGGGATACGTGCCACTCGATTGACGGTCACCTGGTTTGTTTCTAGTAGCGGCTACCCCACCAACTAAAAAAAGACTGAATGCCGTATGCATACCATGACTGGCCGTGCATCTATCTATTCACCGGCTCCCCGGTGGTAGCCTTCCCAAACTACATCTTCGTCAACCCGACTTCCGCTGAAATGAAATGGCACCAGCTTACCCGACTGCAGATCAACGCCGCACTCATCCTCTTCGTAATCCTTCAGTCGTGCGTGAATTACCGGACTCCTTCCAGAACAGTGCACGAACAAAGTATGGACACGTACATAAGGAGGCTGATCGACCAAAGCGATTCCGCGTGCATAGATGCCAGTCGGTCGTATCAAAATGTAGTGGTACACCGAGGGGGTACGGTAGCGCAGATTAACGTGCCCAATTTTAGATTTTACACCGCGACCATATTGGCTGGCTTTGGAGGGCTACCGTCGTCCGAAGAATTCCGTGACCGTATCTACCTAATTGATCCATCTGCCACGGATACTACCGCCGCTGCGATCATCGGAGAAGGCAGGATCCAGGACATCTGCGGAGTACGGGTCGAGCCCTACTTACCAATGGCTGCCCGAGCGGTAACCTTCCGTACGAAGTATCCGGGTATGCAGGTGCTGGTGATGGAGGGCACCGATTACGAATCCTATGTTTTACAGTCTGCCTCCGGGGAGGAGATCTACTTGCAGTGCGCGCCGGAGTGCCGGGAAGTGGCATCACACGAAGCGTTTGTCAGCGTCGTTTCCCTAGCTACCACAGAAAATTGAGGGCGACCCCAAGTGTACACGTGTAACCCAGCTCTAATAGTGGAGTATGGGATTTCCTTCTTCCAGCAAGCTTTTACTCGTTGTGTCTCTTTACCCGTATCCTATGAAACTAGCCATAATTGCCGCCTTCCTTTTGACCTGCGCAAGGCAGTCACTCCCCGACGTGGGCATTCGTTCAGAAATTACTGCCCTGGTTACCGTCGTACTTACTGACTACAGCTCCGATGCTTGTCTATCGCCGGCAGCCCTAATGGTTCCGGAGATGCCGGTCCCTCACTTTACCGAAGCCGGACTGGACGCCGCTACTGCGGAAGCCGTAGTCGCGGGCATTGCCCGGCAAACACCGCACAACTGGAAGTCTGTCCTGGCTGACGATACCGATGATCAGGGCAACTGCCTTTCTGTCTCGTATCCCATACTTTACGACGGTGGGGAGTTTGCCTATGTATTCGTTGCCAATGGGTACGGGCAGGCCGACTACCTCTACCGGCGTGTCGGATCTTCCTGGGAGCTATACCGGATGATCAGCCAATCCATTCACTGAAGAAATTAGGGGAGCTGTTGCGCGGAGAGATTTTGCTGTTCCTGGTTAAGGTGCGGTGATCAACAGCCTTGAGCGCGAGCTTTTTCCTCCTGCGCCCCGGCGCAAAAAAGAAAAGCGTACGGGCCGACGGTAGACCGGGATGAACATTCGGGGACGGTAGAAGCGGCTTATATTGGGGGCTTTATCAGTCGATCGAGCAAACGTATGGCCAATTACAATATAGATGCCGATAAGGCCCTCACTTACGATGCCATCGTGGTAGGCTCCGGAATCTCCGGGGGCTGGGCCGCTAAGGAACTTACGGAAAAGGGACTCAAGACCCTGGTGCTGGAACGCGGCCGCATCGTGGAGCACGTGAAGGACTACCCCACCATGAGCCTGGACCCCTGGGACATGGACCTGCGGGGCGGGCTCACCGCCGAGGAACAGGACAAGCACTACAAAAGCGTCCGTTCCGGCTTCGTGGGTAAGGACATCGAGCACTTCCACGCCAACGACCGGGAAAACCCCTACACCGAGGTCAAGCCCTTCCTCTGGATCCGGGCCCACCAGATGGGCGGTCGCTCGCTGCTGTGGGGGAAGCAGACCTACCGCTGGAGCGATATCGACTTCGAGGCCAACGCCAAGGACGGGCACGGCGTGGACTGGCCCATTCGCTACCGTGACATCGAGTCCTGGTACACCTACGTGGAGAAATTCGCGGGCATCAGCGGCGCCAAACTGGGCTTGAAGCAATTGCCCGACAGCCACTTCCTGCCGCCCATGGAAATGAACGTGGTGGAAAAGGACATCCGTAAGCGCATCGAAAAAGACTTTCCCGGCCGCAACATGATCATCGGCCGGGTGGCCCACCTCACCGAACCACTGAACGGACGGGGCAAGTGCCAGTACCGCAACCGCTGCAGCCGGGGCTGTCCGTACGGCGCCTACTTCAGCTCGAACGCCGTCACCCTGCCGGCGGCCGCCGCGACCGGCAACCTGACGATCCGGCCCTTCTCCATCGTACAGGAGGTGATCTACGACGATCAGAAGGGCAAGGCTACCGGCGTACGCATCATCGATGCCGAGACCAACGAGGTGATTGACTACAAGGCCCGGGTAATCTTCCTCAACGCCTCTACCCTCTCCTCCACCCAGATCATGCTCAACTCCAAGTCCGGCCGCTTCGAGAACGGACTGGGCAACGACAGCGGCGAACTGGGCCACAACCTGATGGACCATACCTACCGCGTCGGCGCCGCCGGCACCGTGGAGGGCTACGAGGATCGCTACTATAAGGGCCGGCGCCCAAACGGCATCTACATCCCGCGCTACTGGAACATCGATGAGGCCTCGCAATCCGACAAATTCGTCCGCGGCTTCGGCTTCCAGGGCGGGGCAGGGCGGGGCGGCTCGCGCGTGGCGGCCAACCTGCCGGAATACGGGGCGGAATTCAAGGAGAAACTCCTCCAGCCCGGTCCGTGGGAATTTTTCATCACCGGATTTTCCGAAAGCCTGCCCCAACACAGCAACCACGTCAAGCTTAATCCCGACGTGACGGATAAATGGGGGCAACCCACCCTCAGCATCGATGCCGAGTGGGGCCCGAACGAACTCGCCCTTAACAAGCAGGCCAAGGAGGATGCCGTGGAGATGCTGGAACGCGCCGGCCTGCAGGACATCGTGCCCTTCGACAACGAGCACGAGATGGGCTACGGGATCCACGAGATGGGCACCGCCCGCATGGGTCGCGATCCGAAGACCTCGGTGCTCAACGGCAACAATCAGGTGTGGGGCGCGCCGAACGTGTACGTGACCGACGGGGCCTGCATGACCTCCTCCTCCTGCGTGAACCCCTCCCTGACCTACATGGCGCTCAGCGCGCGGGCCGCCGAGCACGCCGTTTCCGAACTCAACAAACAAAATATCTGATGCTGAACCGCCGCGACGTACTCCGCAACATCAGCTGGCTTGCCGGGGGCGCCATTATTACCCCCGCCTTGCTGCACGGCTGCAACAACGAGCCGGCACTCGGCTGGAAGCCAGCCTTCTTCAGTGACGACGAGGCCCGCTTCGTCACCGCCTACATCGATACGCTGCTCCCAACCACCGACACCCCCGGCGGACTGGACGTCGGCGTCGACCGCTTCATCGACAAAGTCATGGCCGCCACCAACGCGGACACCGACGAACTCCTGCCCATGCAGACCGGTATCCGCGACTTCGACGAGGACGCGCGCACCCGCTTCGGCAAGGTCTTCCACGAACTGGAAGCCGACCAGCGCGGCCAGCTCTTCAGCGACGCCGAGAAGTCGCCCCGCTACCAGCCCGCCGTGTGGGGCACGGCCGTGGGCGAGCAGCCGCCGATCGGTTTTTATCGCTCGTTCAAGTCGATGGTACTGTGGGGTTACCTGAGCTCGGAGCAGATCGGCACGGAGGTGCTGGTGTACGACCCGGTGCCGGGGGAGTATGACGGGGATATGCCGCTTAGTGCGACGGGAGGACGTAGCTGGAGCCTTTAGCGCTCGTCCGCCGAACGTAGCGGAGCGGAGTTTGTCTGCCGAGTGCGGAAGGTGTTGGGTAGCGGTTCTGCTCGCCTACGCTCGTGTTTTCTCACCGCAGATTTAGACAGATCGCTTCGATAAGGCGCGGATTCTCGCGGATTGGCTGCGCGGCTACTGCGTGAATTCCCCCGGGACGTAATTCCGCAGATGGGGCCCGCGCAGGTTAGCCCTCGTCAGCCGAATCAGCGGGGGGCACCAGTTCGTAGGAATGCACGCCGTTCGTCTGACGAGTTCGTAGCCAAGCAGCACCGTTCGTATGCCGGGTTACTAGCTACGCCCGCCCTTCGCCTGACGAGTTCGTCGGGTACGCTACCTTTACCCCGGTACCTTTACACTCCCCGAATGCGCCAGTTCTTCCTTCTGCTTGTCTTGCTGACCGGCCCCGTCGTTTGCCCGGAAATTTTTGCTCCCGCGCTCGCCGCCCAAAGCCAACTTACCGCCCCCGGCGACTTCCTGCCCCACGAATTGGGGGAGACCTTCACCCCCCACCATATGCTGGTCGACTACTACCAGTTGGTAGCCGGGGAGAGTGACCGCGTCACCCTGGAACAGTACGGCACCACCAACGAAGACCGCCCGCTCATTCTGGCCACGGTGAGCACGCCCGAAAACCTGGCCCGCATCGAGGCCATCCGCGAGAACAACCTGCGGCGTGCCGGACTGTTGGAGGGGGATACCGACCCGGAACTGGAGGACATCGCCATCGTCTGGCTCTCCTTCAGCGTCCACGGCAACGAAGCCACGGGGTCGGAGGCCAGCATGGGCGTACTGTACGACCTCGCCAACCCCGACAACGCGGAAACCAGCGAATGGCTCGAGAACGTGGTCGTGCTGCTCGACCCCAGCCTCAACCCCGACGGTTACAACCGCTACACCAACTGGTACCGGCAGACCGCCGGCAAGCGGATCGACCCCAACCCGGCCGTGCGCGAGCACGACGAGCCCTGGCCCGGCGGCCGCGTCAACCATTACCTCTTCGACCTGAACCGCGACTGGGCCTGGCAGACACAGAAAGAAAGTCGCCACCGCATGGTGAAATACCAGCAGTGGATGCCGCACATTCACGCCGACCTCCACGAGCAGGGCTATACCTCCCCCTACTACTTCGCGCCGGCCGCCGCCCCCTTCCACGAGTACATTACCGACTGGCAGGGAGACTTCCAGACCGAGATCGGCCAGAACCACGCCCGCTACTTCGACCGGAATGGCTGGCTCTACTTCACCCGCGAACGCTTCGACCTGCTGTACCCCAGCTACGGGGATACCTACCCCACCTTCAACGGGGCCATCGGCATGACCTACGAGCAGGGCGGCGGCGGCCGCGGTGGCCGGGCCATCGATCTGCCCACCGGCGATACCCTTACCCTGAAAGACCGGGTTGCCCACCATCGGACAACGGCCCTGAGCACCGTGGAGATCGCCGCCCGCGAGGCGGACCGGCTCACCACCCAGTTCGGTAATTATTTCCAAAACACCACGGCCCAGCCCCAGGGGAACTTCAAGACTTACATCGTGAGCGCCGACAACCAGCCCGGCAATCTGCGGGCCCTGACCGAGCTGCTCGACCGCAACGGCATCGAATACCGGCGGGCTACGGCAAACCGCTCCTTCCGGGGAACGGACTACCGTACGGGAGAATCCGTGGACCGGGAAACCAGCGCGGGCGACCTCATCGTATCGGCCTACCAACCGCGGTCAGTACTCACCCAGGTGCTCTTCGACCCCTCCGCCACGGTGGAAGATTCGGTGACCTATGACATCACGGCCTGGTCGATCCCGCTGGCCTACGGACTGGAAACCTACGCCACCACCGACCGTCTGAACGTGGAAACCGAAGACTACCCAGCGGCCGACTACCAAAACCCCCTCGCCGGGGTGGACGTGGCCGCGGCCTACGCCTTTGCCCTGCCCTGGGAGGGTATGAACAGCGCCCGTTTCCTGGCCGCCCTGGTGCGGGAAGGCATCCAGGTGCGCACCTCCGAAACCGACTTCACCTTCGGGGATACCGAATACCCGGCTGGCACCCTGATCATCAACCGGGGGGATAATCGGGTGCATCCCGATTTTGCCGGCACCCTTCAGCGATTGACTACCGAGCACGAGGCAAACCTGTCGGTGCTGGAAACCGGCTTCAGCGCCAGCGTCGGCGGTGACCTCGGCGGTAGTAACTACGCCCTGATCGGCGAGCCGAAGATCGCCACGCTTTCCGGGGAGGGTATTTACCCGAACGAATTCGGACAAGTCTGGTACTACTTCGAGCAGGACCTTGACTATCCGCTAAGCATCTTCGACCGCGAGGACGTGCTGGATGTGTTTGCGGACGACTACGATATTCTCGTCCTGCCCGAGGGCCGCTATGGCTTCAGTGAGGAAGAAACGGAGGCCTTGGCCGATTGGATCGGCGGCGGCGGCAAACTCATCGCGATCGGCTCGGCCAATGGCAGCCTGGCCGGTAAGGATGGCTTCGGACTGAAAGAGAAAGACGCCCCAAAAGACACGCTGTCGGAAACGGCGAAGCGGGAAGAACGGCTGCAACCCTACGGCGGCCAGGAGCGGCGCTTCATCGAAGGCTTCATCCCCGGCGCCATCGTCGAGGTGGAGATGGACGACACCCACCCCCTGAGCTTCGGGATCGGAGACGCTTACTCCTCCCTGAAGGTGAGCGATGACGCCTACGAATACCTGGAAGACGGGTGGAACGTCGGCCGCATCCGCCAGGAGCCACAAGTCTCCGGTTTCGTGGGCAACCGGGCCTACGAAAAGATCCAGGAGACGTTGAACTTCGGCGTGGAACCCATGCGGCGGGGGCAGGTGATCTACATGGTCGACAACCCCCTGTACCGGGCGTTCTGGGAAAACGGGAAGTTCCTGTTCGCCAATGCATTGTTTCAGGTGCAGTAGGGAAAATCAGGCCGCGCCCCTCAGTGCCGTTGCGGACCGCACAGTTAAGTAGGTTTATTCCTGCCAGGGAAATAGACATCCGATGTACGCACCCTACTTTCTAGCGCCCCCACCGGTCGGGCTATGCTCCGCTTTGTCTGGCATCAGAACAAGATGCGGTCATCCAATTCGTTGGAGGAGCGTTAATCTGTGTTAATTCCACGCCGCCGGTATAGCGCCGGAAGCGATGGACGTGTTTAGCTTTCCTCCTGCCGTTATAACTACACTATGCCAAAATCGCTGACCGAAAAGCTTCGGGCTGCCGTGGCCAAAAAGAGCCGCAAAACCTTCCGCTACCTTAAGAAACAACCGCCCCGCAAGCTCGCTCTGCTGGGGGTAGGCATTCCGGCGGCCCTGGTGCTGGTGCTCTTCGTTTTTCTGTACCTAGGAGTCCTAAGTGGCGCCTACGGTCACATGCCCAGCCGGGAGGAGCTCTCCCAGGTCGAGAACGACAATGCCTCCAGCATCTTCACCGAAGATGGTGCCCTGCTCGGTAAATACTACGCCATCAACCGCCTCAGCGTGCCGGCCGAGGAAATCAGCCCCTACGTTACGAAGGCCCTCGTCGCCACCGAGGACGCCCGCTTTTTCGAGCACCAGGGCATCGACGTGAAGGCGCTGTTTCGGGTGGCCTACCGCAGCATCCTGATGGGCGACCGCAGCGGCGGTGGTGGCAGCACCATCAGTCAGCAGCTAGCCAAACAGCTCTACCCCCGCCAGCAGTACGGAAGCCTGGGCATGGTCAAGGTCAAGCTGCGGGAAATGGTCATCGCGAGTCGCCTGGAGGATGTGTTCAGCAAGCAGGACCTGCTTAACCTCTACCTCAATACCGTGCCCTTCGGCGAAGACGCCTACGGCATCGAAGTGGCGGCCAATCGCTTCTTCGACAAGCCCGCCGCCGACCTGAACCTCCAGGAATCCGCCGTGCTCGTCGGCCTGCTAAAGGCAAACACCACTTATAGTCCCCGGGCGCACCCCGATAAAAGCCTCTCCCGCCGTAACGTCGTCCTGGCCCTCATGGCCCAGAACGGCAGCATCCCGCTGGCGGTCAAGGACAGCGTCAAGCAGCTTCCGCTCGAACTCCACTATAGCCGGGACAACGAGCGGGTAGGTTCGGCGGCTCACTTCCGCCAGCGCCTTCGCGCCGAGGTTGACGAAGCCCTCGCCGACCTGCTGCACCCCGACGGCCGACCCTACGACATGGACCGCGACGGCTTGTCCATCTACGTTTCCCTCGACTCCCGTCTGCAACGCATGGCCGAGGAAGCGGTACGCGAGCAGCTCCCCCGCATTCAGCAGAATTTGGCCGAGGACTGGAAATCCAGCAAATCAGCGCCCTGGGAACCGGCCTTTCTCGCTACGGTGAAGAAATCCACCCGCTACCGTTCCCTCGCCGCCGCCGGGCATTCGGAAGCCGACATACTGGAGCAAATGCGGCAGCCGCGTGCCATGACGATCTACGACTGGCGTACGGGCGGCCCCGTGGATACCATGCTGCGTCCCATCGATAGCCTGCGCCACTACTTCACCCTGCTGAATGCCGGTCTGCTGGCGACCGAGCCGGCCACCGGCGTGGTGCGCGCCTGGGTGGGTGGGGTAGATTATCAGGCCGTTCAGTTCGATCACGTTATCAGCCGGCGGCAGGTGGGCTCCACCATTAAGCCGGTAGTGTACGCCACCGCCCTGCAGAACGGGGTACTACCCTGCGAATACACCCCCGCCGAACAGGTGGTATACGCGGATTTCAACAATTACAGCCCCGGCAACCCCGGCGGACACTACGAAGGCGCCTACTCCATGCGGGGCGGCCTGGCTAAGTCCGTCAATACCGTAGCCGTCAATCTCGCCGTACGCAGTGGATTACCCACCCTGGCCCGCCAGATCAACTCCATGGGCGTCCGACAGCAGGTTCAGGCCATTCCGAGTATCGCCCTGGGAACGGTGGAAGCCAGCCTCGAAGAAATGAATACCGTCTACAGCACCTTCGCCAACGGCGGGCGGCGTCCGGCGGGGATTCACTTCCTGGACCGGATCGAGGACGAGCACGGCAAAGTCCTCGTACAATTCGAACGTCCCGCTGGCGGCGAGCGGGTTATGGACGAGGAGACCGCCAAAGTCGCCACCTACCTGATGGCCGGGGTGGTCAACGGCGGTACCGGCGCCCGGCTGCGGTCCACCTACGGCATCAAGGGCGCCCTGGCGGGTAAGACCGGCACCACCCAGGACCAATCCGACGGCTGGTTTCTCGGTTTCACGCCCAAACTGGTAGTGGGCACCTGGGTCGGCGCGGAATACCCCGCCGTTCACTTCCGCACCCTGAGCCGCGGATCGGCCACCGCCACCGCCCTGCCCATCTGGGGTACCTTCATGCGGAAAGTACAGGACGGTCGCGGGCTGGACGCTTACCGCGGCGGCGGCTTCGGAAGCATGGACCAGATGACGCTGGACCAGCTGGACTGCCCGGACTACCTGGATGAATTACCTATCTACTACGACTACGAGGGCGACGAATACGCCGTGGACCGCGACATCACCCGCCGCTTGCGCGAGTTTGACCGGGACGAGATAGCGGAAATGGTCCGGCGTAAAGGCCGGCGGGCGAATGAATCAGCCCGGGAATACGCCGCAAGGGTGGCAAAGGAACTCGAGCGGGACCAGCCGAAAGACGAGCGACGGGAGGAGCGGAAGCAGTCGTGGATCAAGCGGTTGTTCGGCAGCAACAAGGATCGCGACTAACAGGCGAAGCGAAACCAAACGCCCCACTTTCCAAGGCAGCCACACCGTCACCTCCGACGATCCGATCTACCTGCCCAGCCCGAGCAAAACCGGCGGTGCCCGAAAGCGAGGTCGACCTAATTCTGTTCGGGGGCTAGCCGGGCGGCTTTCCCTGGACCTGCAGCTTTGCCGCGATCAGCTTAAACTCCCCGCCTGGGAAACCTCCGTGGAAGACTTGCTCCTGGGGCAACCGCAGATCGCTACCGATTGCCGGATCGGGCCGGGCGTCGGATTTCGGTACGCCTTCGGAGCCATGGCCTACAGCGCGATCGATTGTAGCCTGTAAAGCGGAAACGAACAGACCACGCCGTGCTTCCGTTGCAACAAGAAAGCCCAAATATGTCCTTTATAGATTCCCTCGTCGACAGCGTATCCGATACCCTGTCTAACCTCGACCTTCGCTCCGAGAAGCGTTTTGCCAACAAAAAATTCCACGAAGCGGAAGCAGCGGCCCATAACTTGGGTGGTAAATTGTCCTCCTCTACCCGTTCGGCCAAGGAGTACGCCGCATCCGCCGGTCACGACGCTCAGGCCTACGCCGCCGGTGCGCTGGGTACGGCTACCGCTGCCCTGGGTTCCGCTGGTGATTACTTTACCCGCACCCGTACGTCCAACGAGCCGGACTACGTTCGTGGCTTTCTCGCCGGCATGATCGGTGGCCTGATCGGCACCGGCATCAAGATGATCGTCGACCGGAGCCTGCCTACGGCTCAGCCTAATGAAGAACACGATGCACGCCTGCAGATCGTAGAAGGAGCCGAAGAAATCAGTAACACCAACATCAACCGGAACCAGGAAGAAACCGCCCAGCAAGCCATCAACCTCGCTTTCGGTGCCCTCGTAGGCGGTGTATATGGCGTAATCGTAGAAGCAGCCCCCTCCGTTCAGGCCCCCGCCGGTATCCCGTTCGGTGCAGCTCTCTGGACCGCCGCCCACAAAATCGGCCTCCCCGCTCTCGGCCTGGCTCCCAGCCCGATGAAAGAACCCCTGAGCCTGCAGGCCGGGCAACTCGGCAGCCATATGGTCTATGGCGCTACCGTAGAAATGATCCGCCGCAGTGTACGCCACGTCATGGACGAGGAAAACATCATGTAATTTGGGTTAACCGTCCGGCACCACGACCTTTACGTCCGTGCTGTACCTTATCCCAACTCCCATCGGTAACCGAGAAGATATCACCCAGCGGGCCCTGCGCCTGTTGGGTGATGTTGATTTAATCCTGGCCGAAGACACCCGCAATTCCGGCTCCCTGCTCAAATACTACGAGGTCGAGACCCCCATGCGGGCCTACCACGCCCACAACGAGCACGCCCTCGTCGAGCAGCTCGTCGCCGAGCTCAAAACCGGTGCTACTTACGCCTTGATTACGGACGCCGGCACCCCCGGCATCAGCGATCCCGGTTTTTTGCTGGTGCGGGCGTGCCGCGATGCCGGAATCGAAGTAAGTTGCCTCCCTGGCCCGGCGGCTTTCGTTCCCGCGCTCGCCGCCAGCGGTATTCCCTGCGATCGCTTCCATTTCGAAGGTTTCCTGCCCCACAAGAAGGGGCGGCAGACCCGGCTCACCTACCTCGCCGAGCTGCCCAATACCTTCGTCCTCTACGAATCGCCCCACCGCATCGCCAAGTTGCTCGGGCAGCTGGAGGAGCACTGTGGGCCCGATCGCCAGGGATCCGTGGCTCGCGAAATTTCTAAGCTTTACGAAGAGATCACCACCGCCCCACTCGCCGAGTTGCACGCCGATTACAAAGCCCGCGGCAAGGTGAAGGGTGAAATCGTCGTAGTGGTGGCCGGGAAGTGAGGGTGAGTACCATCTGTTTACCTTTGCCCCATGTTACAAACCCACCTCCTGGCCTTCGGCATCACCCACCTCACCGACGCCCGCTATTTTGCGGCCTGGAACGCGGACTACCTCAGCTTTTCAATCGGGCCCGACGGCCTGTCCGTGGAGGAGTTCATGGCCATCCGGGAATGGGTAGAGGGACCGACCTGTGTAGTAGAATGGCGCCGGGGCGCGGGTGAACCGCTCACCGCCGAAGCCGTGAAAGCCTACGGCATAACCCATCTCCTGCTCGACCACGATGCTCCCCTTCCCGATCTAGACGGGGAATCGTTAACCCTGATCCGCCGGATCCCCGTAGCCGGCTACCAAAGTGCGGAGGACATCGGCGAATTGCTGCATGCGACTACCGGACCGGTTGTGCTGGATTTCGCTGCGGGTGGCATTGCCTACGAAGACCTCGCCGAGGGAAGTCCCTTTACTATCGGGGAGTTACAGCGCATCCTCGGCGATCGCCCCGCCTACCTCCACATCGACCTCGAAGCGGAGGATGCGGACGCTGCCGCGGCCGTGTTTCACGGGCTGGCGCTACGGGGGAGCAGCGAGGAAAAAGTGGGCTACAAAAGCTTTGACGATCTGGATGATTTGTTGGAGGCGCTCGAGTAGCGACGGCTTTAGCCGTCATGCTGCAGGATACACCCGTTCTATTTACTCCATACCGGCAGCCAGTCCACTAAAGTGGACGCTACCCGTAGCGACGGCTTCAGCCGTCATGCTGCCAACAACGACGGCCGCGGCACCCTTACCAAGCTCCAGCACTCCATACCGGCAGCCAGTCCACTGAAGTGGACGCTACCCGTAGCGACGGCTTCAGCCGTCACGCTGCCAACAACGACGGCCGCGGCACCCTTACCAAGCTCCAGCACTCCATACCGGCAGCCAGTCCACTAAAGTGGACGCTACCCGTAGCGACGGCTTTAGCCGTCATGCTGCCAACAACGACGGCCGCGGCACCCTTACCAAGCTCCAGCACTCAATACCGGCAGCCAGTCCACTAAAGTGGACGCTACGCGTAGCGACGGCTTCAGCCGTCACGCTGCCAACAACGACGGCCACGGCACCCTTACCAAGCTCCAGCACTCCATACCGGCAGCCAGTCCACTAAAGTGGACGCTACCCGTAGCGACGGCTTCAGCCGTCACGCTGCCAACAACGACGGCCGTGGTAACCCCTATCAAGCTCCAGCAATCCATACCGGCAGCCAGTCCACTAAAGTGGACGCTACGCGTCCCTAAAACGGCCGCGCCTGGTTCCAGCGCGCGAAATCCTTCGCGAAGTAAGTAATAATCACGTCCGCGCCCGCCCGCCGGATACTCAGGAGGGCTTCCGAGGCCGCTTGCTCGTAATCCAGCCAGCCCCGCTCGGCGGCGGCCAGTAGCATGGCGCACTCTCCGGAAACGTGGTAAGCTGCGATCGGCAGCGGGTGCGCCTCGTGGAGGCGGTAAATAATATCCAGGTAGTTGAGGGCCGGTTTGACCATGAGGTAATCCGCACCCTCGGCGGCGTCGAGATCTGCTTCCCGCAGCGCTTCCCGGACGTTGGCGGGATCCATCTGGTAGGTCTTTTTATCGGACGGCACGTCGGCCAGCTGGCGGGGCGCACTGTCGAGGGCATCGCGAAAGGGGCCGTAGAAAGCACTGGCGTATTTGGCGGTGTAGGACATAATGGCCGTCTCGGTCAAATGCTCCTTGTCCAGGGCCCGCCGGATACTGCCGACCCGGCCGTCCATCATATCGCTGGGGCCGATGATATCGAATCCGGACTGCGCCTGGGCCACCGCCATGGCGTCCAGCAACTTGAGCGTCTCGTCGTTGTGGATGCGGCCGTCGATGACCACGCCGTCGTGTCCGTCCGTGCTGTAGGGATCCAGGGCCGCGTCGGAGATGAGGCAAACCTCCGGAAACCGATCTTTGATGGCGCGGGCGGCGTGGAGGTAGAAATTCTCGTCGGCAGTGGCGTACGTGCCCGTCTTGTCCTTATGCTCCTGGGGCACGGCGGGGAACATCATAAAACTGTGGATACCTACCTCCCGGCACTGCTCAATTTCCCGTAATACTTCCTCGATGCCCATGCGAAAGGTACCCGGGAGGCTGCGGACCGGTAGCCGCGCGTTCGGGTCGGGAAGGAGGAAGATCGGTTGTACTAGGTGCCCGGCATTCAGCTCCGTTTCCCGGACCAGGTTGCGGACGGCGGCGGAAGATCGGTTGCGGCGGGGGCGGGACAGCATAGTTGCGGATTTGGGGAGTAAACGCGGGGGGTGAGCAAAGTTTGTTGAGTTTTCGTCATACCTAAACTTCCCCGGCGGACGAGCTGCGCTCGGCAGACGGGGAAGTCGGCCCTCACCGATTCACGTACCAAGCGAAAGTCTTGCACTCCGCGATCAGCTGGTCGTAGAAGTCCGTGTCCGAGTAATTATCCCGGATGAGGCCAAAATAGGTGAAGGGTCGCTCCCCGCCGGGCCGGCCGAGGGCGTAGTGGCGATTCCGTTCGGTTTTGGCGGCGAAGTAGGCGGCCGTGGCGGCGGATTCGCGGTCGGGCGCCCGGCGCATGGCCCGCTCGAAGTAGTAGCGGGCCTGGCCCATATCCAAGCTTTCCCGGTTACCCAGCGGGGCGTAGGGGTGGGAGAAGACTTCCCGGGGTTCGCGGGCCGCGGCGGCGCGGGCGGCGCTGCTGCCGGAGCGGAATTCATCGGCGAACGACCAGTTATAGCCGAAGTAGCTCATCGTGTAGAGGGCCTGTCCGATGTTGAAGTAATTACGGGCCGCGATGGTGTCGTTGGTGGTGCGGTCGGCTTCCTCTTCCAGTTCGTCCAGCCGGTCCAGGAGCTGCACCTTATTGTAGGTAGGTGCATCGGCCGGGGGAGTGAATTCCACGCGATCGTTGATCTGCCGGATAAATGGCGAATAACGGCCGAAATCATCGATGCGGTTCGGGTCGATGCGACGGTAGATTTCCAGGGCGGCTTTCCACTGTCCCTGCTGTACGTAATGATTGCCGAGCAGATTGTAGATGTGGTCGACGGGGTTCGGGCCGATCCGGTCGGTGAGCAGGGCGCGGTCGAAGCGGTTGCGATTCAGGCTGTCGGCCATGCGTTCCAGCGCCAGGATGGACTCGATGGTCGGGTTCTTCTGGATGGCATCAAAGCCGTAGCGAATCAGATCGGCCTTCGCCTCCTTCCCCGTGCGGCGGTAGACGGACTGCAGTTTGGCGTTTACGAAGGGTTGAAAGTCCGGGTACCGTTGCTGGAGGGTCGCGTCGGTCAGCAGGTCGTAGTAGTGAAGCTCCACCGAATCCGTTACCCGGTTCAGCTCCAGCACGTCCAGCACTTCTTCCAGGATACCGATCTGCTGGCGGATCGTGTCACTCTCCGTGGTGGCGGCCAGCTCGGTAAAGGTCTCCTCGGCGAAGAAGTAGTCGCCGGCCAGCATCTCCAGGACGCCCCGGGCCAACTTCCAGAAATCCCGGTCGGCCACTTTATCCTCTTCCAGTACCCGGTTAACGAAGGCCTGGAGTTCGACCAGGCGGTCGGTAGCTTCCGCGTCCGGCCCCTCCGATTGGACGCGGCTGGCAAGCAGGGAGGCTTCCAGCTCCTGGAGCTCCCGCATGGTAAGCAACTGGAGCGAACGGTTATCGGGCTCGTAGCCGTAGATATCCCGCATCTCGTCCACGACGATCGCCTTACCGTTGTGGGCCCTCAGTACGTGGAGCATGGCGCGTTCGTGGTCGTTTTGGGCCAGCAACAGGGCTTCCCGCCATTGCTCGTTCGTGCGGATGCGAAAGCTGCGGTAGGCACTCTCGCGTTTGCTGGGCGTACGCTCGAAGATGCGGCTGTAGAGGTAGGCCGATTCGGCGTAATTGCCCAGCGACTGCAGCGCCCCGGCCCGGTGGCCCTCGATCCAGTCGTAAATGATGCTGGGGTCGGCGTCGATCTTGGGCATTAGGTAAGCATAGAGCTCCAGTACGTAGTCGTACGCTTTCAGGTAGTGGGCCAGGCGGATCAGCTGGTAGGCGTAGCGTAAGCGAACGTAATGGCTTTCCACCCGGGGAAAGGCTTCCACCCCCCGCTTCAGCAGATCCTCCATTTCGGAGCGGTCCGGTGAGGGAGCATCAAAGGCATTGGTGGGGGCGGTGACGAAGGGCTCGGCCTGCTTGGCGTAGATCAGGTACTCGAGCACTTCCACGCAGTTGGCCTCGAGGAGGTGGTGGGCGAAGCTATTGGACCGCAAGCCCGGGGGCAGATCGCCCGTTTTGGCCTCGGGTTGGTTCAGCAGGCGACGAAGTTCCTGAAGCTGATTGAGGTTGTTGCCGTAGATGATGGCGTCGATGGCTTCCGGCTCGGCCTGATCGCAGAAGCGCTCGTGCCATTCGGCTACGTTATCGTTGCGTTGGCGGTCGCCGGGTTGCTCCAGCTCGTCGCGGTATACGGTGCCGAAGTGCAGGAAGAAGGGGGCCAGTTCGGAGTCGTAGCCGACTACCCGGGGGTTGAGAAAGCGGTAGCTGTCGCCCACTACGGGCATGGCGCACTGCCCCTGTCTTCCGAATAAGGATAGCATATAGAAGAGCCCGCCAAATGTCAGTACGTACTTCATCAGCTTCGGATGCCAAAGCTAACGCCCGCACCACGGATTCTCTTCCCACCGGGAGGATTACCAATGCCCGGCTTACCTTTCGGAGTGGGAACCGACAAAAATTACCGGTTAGCCTCAGGGATGAATACCAAGCTCACCTTACTCTTCGCGATCCTGTTTTGCACCTGCGCCGCGGCGCAAAAACAGACCTCCGTCGGACTCGTCCTCAGCGGAGGCGGCGCCAAGGGGTACGCCCACATCGGCGCCCTGCGGGTGATCGAGGAAAGCGGGGTACGGGTGGATTACATCGGCGGCACGAGCATGGGCGCGGTGGTCGGAGGGCTCTACGCCGCGGGCTACAGCGCCGACCAACTGGAGCAATTGCTGCGCAGTATCGACATCATGGCCGAGCTGCAGGATGCCGTGGACCGCGGCAACCGCACCATCTACGAAAAACTGTACAACGAAAAGTACCTGCTGTCGATCTCCATGAAAGACTTCAGCATTCAGCTGCCCACGGCGCTTTCCGACGGACAGCGGGTCCACGACCTCTTCGCCAACTGGACGGCCCGGGTGGGGCACATTCGCGACTTCAGCCAACTTCCCATTCCCTACCTGAGCATCGCTACGGACCTCGAAACAGGTGACGCGGTAGTATTGGAGTCCGGCATGCTGGCCGAAGCCATGCGCGCCAGTGCCGCTCTGCCGGGGGTGCTGAGCCCCTACGAACTGGACGGCCGGCTGCTGACCGACGGCGGCGTATCCAACAACTACCCGGCCGAGGAAATCAAGGCTAAGGGAATGGACTACGTGCTGGGCGTCAGCGTGGAATCCGACCCCCTGGAAGCGGGGGAAATTATGAGCGTGGCCGACCTGATCCTCCAGATCGCCTTCTTCCAGGCCAACCGTCGTAACGTAGAACAGTACGAGATCACCGACCTGGACATCAAGCCCGAACTAGACGGATACAACGTCCTGAGTTTCGCCGATATCGATAGCCTCATTAACGCCGGCTACCAGGCCGCGCTGGCCGCGAAACCTACCCTGGACTCCCTGGCCGCGGTGCAGCGGTCGGATACTTCGCGGATCGACACGACCGCCGCCCCGGTACCGGAATACCTGAACGTAGGGGAAGTGATCATCCAGGGGCTGACGGACCTCTCGGACCGCCAGGTGCTGAGCTTTTTCGACGACCAAATCCCGGGCCGCATCAGTTGGGAAGACTTTCGGGCCGGACTCGCCGAGCTCCACGTGACCGGCCGCTACGCCAATATCAACTACCGCTGGGAATACCTCGACGAAGCAACGGGGGAGGTGCTCCTCTACATGGACTTCGATCAGGTGCCCGCCTTCGGCCAGCAACTGCGCCTGGGGCTACACTACGACCCGCTGTACCGGGCCAACCTGCTGCTGAACCTGACGCTCTACGACCAATTGGTGGACAACAGCATGCTGAGCCTGGACCTCATCGCCGGCAACCGCCTGCGCTACCGGCAGGATTACCGCGTCAACCGGATCAACGGCTCGGCCTTCGGATTGCGGAGCAGCCTCGATTACGCCGACGTGAGCTTCGACGTCACCGAAATCCCCTTCGAGCAGCTGGGCATCACGATCGAAAGGGTCGATTTCCGCTTCAACGACTGGAGCGCGGAGGCCTATTGGGATTTCCGGCAGACCCATAACAGCTTCACGGGAGTGGCCGCCGGGGTAAAGTATTACCAGACCACCTCCGATCAGCTGCAGTCTGCCGATACCGCAAGCCTGTTCACCCTCGCCGACGAGATGTACTTCGTCTCCCGCCTCTACTTCATTTACGACAAACTGGATCAGCCCCACTTCCCGATGCGGGGATTCAACCTCAACGCCGTCGCCCGGGCCATTCACCCTTTTTCGGATACGGAACCCGCCTGGGCCTACAACGCAGACCTGGATTTTCTCGGTATGCTGCCGCTCGGCGAGAAGCAGTCGATCGGACTGGAACTGAGCGCGGGCGGGTTCCTCGACGCTACGGCCCTACCCTACCGCTACTACCTTGGCGGCATCAATCGCAACCTGCTCAACAATTTCAAGCGCTTCCCAGGCCTCGACATCGGTGAGGCGTCCGGCAGTCGGATGGTTATGTCCGAGCTATTCTGGCGGCAGCGGCTCTTTACCAATCACTACCTCCACGTGGGCGGGCGGGTGGCCCACTTCGAAAATCCGGACAATTTCCCTAGTTCCATCGGTAGCGGGTGGATTAGCGGAGCCGTGGTGGGGTACGGACTGAATACCCCGCTGGGGCCCATCGAGCTGACCTACGGACTGACCGATCACGGGGGCGATCTGTTTTTCTACCTCGGCCACTGGTTTTAGAAAACCTTGCCAGCGGCGTTTCCTTCTATCGACATGAAAGACTTTAAGGGAAAAGTGGTGGTCATTACCGGTGCCGGCTCGGGGATCGGCCGGGAACTGGCGTGGCAACTCGCCGCCCGCGGGGCCGTGCTCGCTATTAACGACCTGAAAGGAGAAGCACTGGCGGAAACCTGGGCCGAGCTGCCGGAGCGTACCCGGGGACTCCAGCGGGCCTTCGACGTCGGCGACCGGGATGCGATGCAGCGTTTTGCCAACGACGTGAAAGACGGCCTCGGGCGGGTCGACGTGGTGATCAACAACGCCGGCTTCAGCGTCCGACAGCAACCCGTCGCGTATAGTCGGGTCGAAGATTACGAACGCACCCTTCGGGTCAACTTATGGGGGGTGATCTATGGCTCGCTGGTCTTCCTGCCCTACCTCCGCGAACAGCCACGCGCCAGTCTGGTCAACATCAGCAGCGTCTTCGGGCTCTTCGCTTTTCCCGGCTCTGGCCCCTATAACGTTAGCAAGTTTGGCGTACGGGGTTTCACCGAGACGCTACGGGTGGAGATGGGTAAGCTGATGCACATCTGCTGCGTCCATCCCGGCGGTATCGCTACCAACATCCACCGCAACGTGGATATCGAGGACCCACGGGAACGTGACCAATTTATCCGCAACTTCGAAAAGCAGGCCAAGACCACGGCCTGGGAGGCGGCGCGGCAGATCATCCGCGGTATCGAGCGGGAGAACCCCCGGGTACTTATTGGCCGCGATGCGTACTGGATCGATAAGATTACCCGGCTCATGCCCGCGCGCTACGAGCGGGTGCTGGCGCGGTGGTTTAATCCGGAGCAGTTTTTGGCGCGGCGGCGGAATTAGGCATTGGGGTAGTACAGCTGCCTCCGTAGACCCACCAGCCGTCGGTTCAGTCGGTCGGAATCAACCTGATGGGGTAAGTCGCTTCGGGCTGCGGCCAGATTCAGCTGCTCTACCCGCTCGTCGGCAATCCGCAGCACTTCGTCCAGGGAATATTCCCCCGCCCTGATGGATAGGAGGAAGCTCCTGTTAGGCCGACGCACGTTCAACCGTCCCGTGGTGAATATCTCCGTGGCCATCTCCAGTAGCCTGATCGTATGCATCATATTCTTGGCATCGTAGCCTCGGCCGTGCGCCAGGGTACCTCGATAGCGTGCATCGTTCCGGTTACGCTCCCAGGCGCGGTATTCCCGGTAGTCACGACAGTAGGTGGAGTAGGCGTCCTGGCTAAAGGAGAGGTACGCCACGGGTAGTTCTCCCTCCGGGACATCGGTGACCGCGACGGCATTCGCTTTGTCGCTTCGGGTGATGCCGGCCGCCCACCCCGCCCCTCGATCGTGGTAGACGGCGTACAGATCGCGGGCGTGATCGACCCCTGCCAGCGCAAGTTCCGTCAGTGGCAGCTTGTGCTCCCGGGCCCACTTGCGCAGCGGACGGCTTTTCCCTTCCTGCACGATGTAGCAGAAATCTTCCACGCCCTTCCGCTCGGGGGCTACCGGATTGTGGACTTTCTTATTCAGCCCCCTGGCTTTACGGATTTGCGTGAGCGCGTAACCCGCGAACGAGTCGCGGCAGGCCTTGCTCAGAAACGCTTCCGCCCGCAGATCCGCCAGCAGCGGATGTTTATACAGCACGTCCGCGCCGTCGGTCCCCAGCAGTTCCAGCGCGGTGGGGTTGGCCTTGCCGAGCAGTTCGAAGAGGCGACCCAGTTCGTAGTAGGTACGGTCGTTCCGCTCGTCCGACAACTGCCTGGGATGATCCAGTCCCAGGAAGCTATCTATCCGCGCGGCAAAAACACCCCGAAAATCTTCGTCGGACCGCTCGGTGGCCAGCCCGTAGGCGTGGCTACCACTGCGGCAGTGGAGAAGTAGATGGTGTCCTTCGATGATGCGTTCGGTGGTCGGACTCATGTGATGACGTATCTGAAAAAATCATCTCCCCTGTCGGAATCAGGCCGGTTCTCCGGTAATCGATAAGACTCGTCAAGCAAGGAAGTCCCCAAGACCTCAAAGTAGCGCTTCAGGGTAATCGGCAGCGGGGCAACTGCCTTCTCATTGAGGCTGGCTTTGCGGTCCATATACTTTCTTAGGTCGACCGCCACTCGCTCGTCGGTGATCTCGAGCATGAGTGCCTCGAGCACGATCGGCGGACGCGCCAGGTGCCGGGTGGCATACGCGGCGGCCAGAATCGATCGGATGTAGTAGCATGCCTTCTTAACGTTCCATCGACCGTCGTCGCCCTCCCCCGCGGCGCGGGCGCCCCGGGCGATGCCGAGGTAGTGATGCACCGTTCGGCGGGACTGGAAATATTGATCCGCTACCGCTCGGCACCGCGGTAGAAAATCCCCCTCCTGGTGATAGACTATCGGGGAGTTGAGCCATTCCAGGGCGTTGGGATTACTTTCCGTGACGTGCTTCAGGAACTTCCGTACGTCCCAGCCGACTAGGTCCAGTTCCCCGTCGTGTTCCATGATCGGACCGATCTGGTCCTTACCTGGATGCAGGCGCAGGTACCATTCCGTTGGGTGGCGGTACACGAAGCGCACGTCGTAGTCGCTGTCGGGGGAGGCAAGTCCCCAGGCACGGCTACCGCTTTCACAGGCGTAGAGCACCTGGACGTTTCTTTCGGCGGCGGCGCGCAGGAGGGAGGCGGTTCGGGAGTTGGGGGTGATCACGCCGGGGGAATGATTTGAGCGACGGAGAAGTTGCGGTAGGGGGGTTGTGACGCCCCACATCGATCACCCTGCTCCGTTCGTTTTTTCCTGAACGTACCGGCATCGCTCCCGCACGATGCACTTGCCGCAACGCGGGTTGGAATACACGCAAATCCGCTGCCCGTGCTTGAACAGCAACTTGTGAAAGTTGAGCAGCTCGTCCGCGTCGGCGGGTAGTATTTCCAGCAGAGCACCGTGCGACTTTGCCTGGCTAATCTTCTTTGGTAGTATTCCGAAACGGGTACTTACGCGGTGCACGTGGGTATCGACCGGAAGGACTGGCTTCCGCAACGAGAAGAGTAAAACGAAGGTGGCCGTCTTGAAACCGACTCCCGGGAGTTCCATCAGTACCGCCTGGGCTTCCTCCACCGGCATATCCGAAAGCACCCGATCCAGGTCGTTCCCGTAGGTACTAATGACGTGGGTGAGTACCTCCTTAATGCGCGGGGCCTTTATCTCCGGCCAACGGCTCGTTTGAATGCATTCCTCGATTCCGGCAACCGTTGCTCCTGCGACCCCGCCCCAATCACCGTACGTCTCTAACAGCTTATCGTAGGCCGCTTTTTCGTCCGCGTAGTTCGTACGCTGGCTCAGAATAGTGGCGACGAGTTGATCGAGGGCCGATTTGGTACTGTAGCGGGTTTGGCGTCCGTACTCCGCCTCTAGCGTGGCGATGAGGTAAGCAAGTTGGGTTTGGGTATCGGTATCGGGCATAGCGGGCAAGCGGAACAGTGATAAAGGTGCCCGGACCTCCAGGATGTTTGCAGTTGCTTAGAAATGAAGCCTGACACATCGGATGTCTGTCAATTTGACACCACCTGACACATCGGATGTCTAAACGCCCTCCAAAAGCACCACCGACCTATACGCTATTGATAAACAACAGATAACAAATAGTTAAAAACTAGGATAACCCGCCCAGTCTTACCGCCTGGAGCGCCGCATAATGCTGTAATCAATCATATCTTCCAGTGTATCCCCCTCCCGGCGATGCTTCTCGATAAAGGCCGGGGTCACGTTGTGGATACGCAAAGCTTGGAGGACATCAAACGGGATCTGACCGTAGCCCAGATCAGCGTACCCCCTCACAAAAGCCGGCGAGATATCGTGTATGCGGGCGGCTATGAGATCGTCCGCGCTCAAGTCCGTGTATCCCATGTCACGCAGTCCCCGGACGAAATCGGGCGTCAGGTCATGGATGCTATAGGAACTCAAATCGTCGATGTCATTGATTTCCAGGCCAAGGTCCTGCATTTCCTTCGCCCGCTCCGCATTTACGCCGTGAATTTTGGCGGCAATAACGTCGTCGATCGATAGCTTCTCGAAACCCAGCTCGGCCAGTTCGGCTACGTATCCGGGGTCGACGCCGTGAATGGAAGCGCTTTGGGCCTGTTCGAGGGTAAGCGCGGTCAGCCCGGCTTTACTCATTGCTCGTATATACTCCGGCCGCACGTTGTGAATCCGGCTGGCGATCACCTCCTCTGCACTGACGTCCGTATAGCCGGCTTCCGCGAGATCGGCTACGTAATCGGCGTCTACATCGTGAATCGCCATAGCAATGATCTCCTCGAAGTCGACATCTCCAAAGCCCAGTCTGGCGATTTCCGAGATGTATTCGGGAGTCAGGTCGTGAATCTTCGCATTGATGACATCCTGCAAGTCGAGGTCGCGATAGCCCGCATCCGCCAGCGCTTGCACGTAAAGGGCATCGATGTCGAAGATGCGCAGCTGCACGATCGTTTCCAAGTCGGGGCGGGCGTAGCCGGATGCTTTCAGGTCGGCCAATACTTGGGGGAGCGTTTTCTGATTGATCTCGAAGACGGCTAGCTGCACCAGCTGGTCGTGGTCGGGATTAAAGTCCTCCCTCTCGAGATAATCCAGGTACCCGGAAGTGATATCGCTGTAAAAAAAGTGGACCAGTTCACGGTTGGTGTAGCTCCCGTAGCCGGCTTGCTCCAATTTCTCCTCAAAGGCCGCAGCCGGCTCGAAGTCGAAGGTGCCGGTACCCCTGTCCCCTTCAAATATCCCCCGGAAGGTAATCGTGCCGGCTTCCCGGGTAAGGGAAAAGACGCCCATCCCATCCCGGGGCAGAGCACCGAGGTTCGACTTGTCAAAGCACCGCTGACTATCGGAGTGATAATTCCGCGCTCCGGAGGTTTCGATCAGGTGGAAGCATACTTCGTCTCCTTTGATACGGGCTGTCCAGCTGCGCTCCACCGTTCCCCGGTCCGACAACGGTGCCGGGGGAGCTGGCGGCGGCGGCGCTGGCACGGCAGGCGGGGCTGGGGCTGGACCATGGGGAGGTGAAGGTGGAGCGGGAGCATTCGGTGGAGCAGGGGGTACCGGAGGTGGCGCAGGTGGCAGGTTACCGAAAGGCCGATCAGCCTTCGGATCAACCTTTTCCAGGCTGTCGGAAGCGGGTGATTGCTGCGCGACAGCGTTGAACGAACTCATGGAGCATAATAGCATTCCGGGCAGGGCCAGATATTTCCAGGCGGCCCGGTTGGCGGATCTTTTAGCCTTCATCATCTTGATTCTTTTTTCTAAGAAGTGTTGGTTATAGTTGGTCACTAGCCCACGGGCGTGGTGGGGTACGGCCACCTGCAGCAGGCTCAATTGGTAGCCTACCGGGTCGTCGCCCCGGCGCAGCACCTCGGCGTCGGTCAGGTATTCCAGGTTGTTTTCCACGGCACGGCGGTACAGCCAGGCGAAGGGGTTGAACCACTGTACCACGATCAGCAGCTCAGCCACTATCAGATCGACCGTGTGCCGTTGCCGGATGTGCACCCGCTCGTGCTCGATGATCCGATCGTAGGTTTTGGTGTCGTAGCCGGCGGGGTTGAGGAATACGGAGTTCCAGAAGGAGAAGGGGGCGTGGTCTTCGTCCAGCGCTACGATGGTCACGTCGTTGTCCCGCACCGTAGGCCTGCCCCTCCCCTTGCGCAGCACACTCACCAATTGACCAATGAACCGTACGACTAAAATCAGTACCCCGGTGAGATACACCCACTGCGCCACCGCTTTCCAGTCCGGAGCTACGTACCAGGTGCTCCTTCTCGCCGCTGCTGCGACGGTAGAATGATTTTGGGCGCCAAGCGCGGGAGAAATGTCCGCCAATGGAACGGGCAACGCTACCGTGCCACCTACAATTTCCGTCGGACCCGGCGCATTTTCCGGACGGGAGATGATACCGGCCGCAGATATATCGAAGGCGACGACTTCCCTCGGACCGGGTGTTTCCATTATTTGAAATGACCCGACGGTGGGCGGACCTTCCGCTGCTCGCAAAGAAAGCCGCTCCGGCACGGTAATCAAGGGGAGCAGGAAGCAGACGACCATTCCCCCGAGCAATAACCAGCGATTCAGCTGAAAAAAGGTCTCGCGGCGTAGCGCCAGATAATAGTATATGTAGCAACCCGCCAGTAGCGCGGCGGCGTGGATCAGGTAGTTCATGGTCGCGGATCTTGGTCTTTAATGAGTTGGACAAGCCGCTCCAGTTCCGCGGCGTCGATCTGCTGCTCCTTAGCGAAATAGTTGACCAGCTTCATCGGTGAATTGTCGAAGTACCGACGCACGACGTCGTCCACCGCTTTCTTCTGGTATTCGGCTTCCTCCACCACCGGGTAAAACCGGTAGGCGTTCCCCAGTTTTTCGTGGGCTACGAAGCCCTTCTCTTCCAGGATCTTCACCATGGTAGATACCGTATTATAGTGGGGCTTCGGATCCGGCAGCTCCTCGATGATCTCCTTGACAAAGGCACGTTTTAGACGCCACAGCACCTGCATCAATTGGGCTTCCCGTTTGGCTAGCTTTTGCATATCTACTAATTGATTAGTACAAGTATAGTACTAATCGACTAGTATTACAACTAATAAGTTAGTTTTTTTAGTGCTCTCCCTGCGCTCAAGAACATAATACTTCGTTTCGCCATCCATCGTCCCGGTGAAGCTTCACTTGGCCTATTGATCGGTCATTGGTACGGATCGGGCACGTATGCCTTTGAATGGCTGAACCGCTACTGTACTGTTTGTCTGTAGGGGATATCCAAAGACCCGACCGATGCAACGACTATCCCAATCGACCGCTGGTTGCATTGCGGAGAGCGACTTCTCCGATTCACCGGCCCGGTGGAAACATAGTCGTCCCCGTTGGTCGCCTGCCTTATAGACTACCGTTTTCCGCACTTGCTCTGGAAATACCTGATCAACCCGTTTCTCCCTTCCGCCGCCCGGAAAAAATCTTACTAACACATCGGATGCCCACTTATCCCCAATTTAAAGGGCTTTACACCCTTGATTGCGGTTTTTGCGCCCATTGATTTGTACCCTTTCTTTCGGCTGGTCGACATGACACCTGTTTTGACATCCGATATGTGATGATCTATCCGCTTTGTTTTGGTCGTGGTTCATTCCTGAACACCATGCCAAATGATGGCGACAATCGGACCGCAACCGCAATTCGATGACGACAATAATGCTTGGCGCTATTGGGGTCCAGCCTTGTTTTCAGCTACAAGAATGAGGCAGCTTATATCCGAAAAATACCGATATATGCCATTTTGGCACTACTGACACATCCGATGTGTCAGTACAGTAAAAGCATCAGTCGGGAAACGTTACCCGTAGCCGCGTCCACCCATCCGGCTCCGTGCGCAATCGATAGCTGGCCCCATGCCCCTCCAGGATCTCCCGGGTAAGGGTGAGGCCGACTCCCTGACCGCTGCTTTTGTTACTGAAAAAAGGCGTAAACAAGCGATCCGCGATGTCATCCGGAATGCCGGCTCCATCATCGGCGATCATGAAGGAGCAGGGGTTAGCACTGCTGGAAAGGTGGATGCGGCCGCCACTACCGATACTCTCCCGGGCGTTGGTAAGCGCATTGATGATTACCTGCTCGAGTTGGGCGCGATCGGCCAGGAGCCATATCGGCTGGGTCGTTAGATCGGTAGTGAGGTGAATGGCGTGTTGCTGCAGCAGGGGTGTCATGACTTCCCCCGCCCCGCGGAGTATGGCATTCAGCTCCACCCGTTCGCGCTGGGGGACCGGAAGCCGTACTACTCGGGCGAAATTGCGCATAAAGGCCGTCATGTTCTCGGCCCGGGTAATCACCGGCGGCAAGTGATCACGCACGATTTCCTCCAGGTCGGGCTCGTTGGCTACCGCCACCTCCAAGATGGTTTTCAAGAGCGATACGATGGCGGCATTCGAGTTATTCACCTCGTGGGCCATCATGCGGATCACCTTCCCGTAGGCCTCCTTTTCGGCCTGAAGTAAATCGGCGGTGACATCCTGCAGGATCAGGAAACCGCGCTCGAACCCCCGGTCGATAAAGCTGGCGTACTCCACGTGCAGCCGCCGGTTATCGGGGGTAGTGAAGATGCGTTTTTCCCCCACCGCTAATGACCGCGCCGGATCGATCACGCTGGTGACAAACTCCGGATTCGCACGCCGTTCGGTTATCCAGGGATTTTCGGACTCGACCCCACCGTCGAAGTCCAGGATTATGATGCCGACGTCCGCCGCGCTTACCAACTGGTCGAGAAATTCCTGTCGCTGGCGTCCGGTCACCCGCTCGCTGCGCAACTGATCGATCATCCGGTTATAGACGTCGCCAAGTCGGTCGATATCCGGACTGCCGGTTTTGGTCATCTTGACGGAGAAGTCCTGGTCGGCCAGGGCTCCCACTCCCCGGCTGAGCAGCTGAATCGGCGCCACCAACACCTCGTACAGGCGGTACCCGACGTAGGCGGATAGCAACAGCACCATTTCCACCAATAGCAGTACCGGGCCCCGGCCCACCACCAGGTAGATCAGGATACCGATCACCAAGTGAAGGACGGTCAGGTAGAGGATGTAGCGGGTGGCGGCGGACATGGAAATCTTATCTAAAGAACGGCAGGATCAAACTTATGGGTTGTTTGGGCCATACGGACTATCCTGCTCCCAACCACGGCCCAGCACTAGTCAGATTGGCTCCTATGGAACCGCTCGAGACGGCAAGGCAGGCTTCGTCGTGCTGGGGCCAGCGTACAGCTACCTTAACCAAGACCATGCTTCTCAATCCGCCGATAAAGCGCCGCCCGCGTTAGCCCCAGTTCCCGGGCCGTAGCGGTAATCTCGCCGTCGTTGCGGGCCAGGGCGAGCCGGATCATTTTGATCTCCATCTGCTCCAGGGTGATGCCGGAGGGGGCGAAGTTACTGACCGTTCCCGGGCCGCCGGATTGCCGCTGCAGCTGCCCGGCGGTAATGGTTTCCTCCGGACTGAGGATGGCCGTCCGTTCGATCAGGTTCTGGAGCTGGCGTACGTTGCCGGGGAAGGTTTGTCGGCGGAGCCACGACTGGGCTTCCGGACTCAATTCAAGTTTCGGTCGATCGTAGCGGCGCCGGGCACTGTCCAGAAAGTGATCCGCCAGGGGCAGGATATCACCTGGTCGCTCCCGCAACGGCGGCAGGTGAAGGTGGATCAGGTTGATGCGGTACAACAGGTCTTCCCGAAAGGTGCCGGCCGTGACCATGCTTTCCAGGTTGCGGCTGGTCGCGCTGATGATGCGCACATCCGTCGGTCTGGACTGGCTTTCCCCTAGCCGCTCGTACTGGCGTTCCTGCAGCACCCGCAGCAGTTTTACCTGGGCCGCCGCGGCCAGATCGCCGATCTCGTCGAGAAAAAGCGTGCCGCCGGCCGCCAGCTCGAACCTGCCCCTGCGATCGCTACGGGCATCCGTAAAGGCGCCGGCTTTATGTCCAAAAAGTTCCGACTCGAATAATCCCTCGGGCACGCCACCCAGGTTAACGGCTACGAAGGGGCCTTCCGACCGGTGGCTCGTGCTATGAATGGCTTCGGCGATTAATTCTTTTCCCGTGCCGCTTTCGCCGGTGATGAGCACCGAGGCCTGGGTACCCGCCACCCGCCGGGCCTGCTGGATGATGGTCCGCAACTGCCGGGAATCGCCGATAATGCCGGCAAACGGATCCGGCGTCGGAATCGTAGCCGCCTTTTCGGTCTTGGAAGACGTGGTTCCCGCGCTCCGGCGCCCGTCCTTTAATTGTTGCTGGATGGCGTTGAGTAATTCGTGGTTGTCCCAGGGTTTGGCGATGAAATCCCGGGCCCCCGCCTTCATGCCCTCCACCGCGAGTTGCACGGTGGCCCAGCCGGTCATCTGAATGACGGGGAGGCCGGGATCGGTCGCCAGCAACTCGCCGAGCAGGTGCATGCCCGCCCGCCCGGTGGTTTCTACGGCAAAGTTCAGGTCCAGCAGCACCAGTGCGGGGCGGAAGGAAGCCACCGCCGGAAGCGCCTCCGCCGGGCCGTGAATACACATCACCGAATAGCCCGCCCGCTTCAGCAGGAGCTCCAGACTTTTACAGACCGTGCGGTCGTCGTCGATGATGAGGATGCGGGAGATGGAGGGGAAATTGTATTAGTAAGGACGGGGCAGCACGAACGATAGCTGCATCAATTTTCGGGGGCGGCGGAAAAAAGCTCCAGGCACCCTTTGAGCTCCTGACCGGCGGCGCGTGCCCGATCGGCCGCGGAGGTAGTGAGATCCGTAGTCTTCAGGGCGAGATGATTGCGTTCCGGCAAGTAGGTTAGGTTGATGCCTTCCGCCTCCGCCACTAGGTTTTCGGTCACCTGGTCCGGCAAGCTAAGGCCGATCAGCTCACCGATGCAGTCGGTTACATCGTGGCTGCGGGATGGATCGAGGCGGATATCGAGTTCGTAGTGATTGTCTTGACTGACTTCATTCACCAGGATGTCCACTTTCTCCTGTCCCGCGTTCGGGAGGGAAAGCAGCAGGGTCGTCAATAGGGTCGGAAACAGCATAGAAGGATGATTATAGGGTAGTGAAAAATCTAGCGCGGGTGCTCGGATTTCAATCGCTCCTGCAAGCTCGCCGCTAATGTTTTGGCGTGGGCGAGCGCGGCTTGGTCTTCTCCCGCGTAGCTCACTTCGAACGTGCGGCGCTGGGTGTTCATTTTCAGCTCCACGCCGTCGTCGAGGGTCGTTCGGATCAGCCCGGCAAACCGGCCTTCGACCTTCCCCTCGCTGACGGTGGCGAACACGTCGTTCATGATCTCCTCCGTCAAGTCGGTGCTACGCAGCGAAAAGGTGTAGTGATCTGCTCCCTCGCGCTCGCTCACTTTCACAGACGAATGCTGACCGGAAAGTGTTACAGCCAGGAGGAAAGAGAACGTCAAGAATAGGTACTTCATAGGTCGTTTATTTGAGTAATGCGATCAACGGATGCAGACCGTCGACCAATGAATCTAATCCTCGTGCAGCACCAGGGCCGGGTGTAATCCCGCAGCTTGCCGACTGGGAATCAGGGCACATAGCACCACGATAAGCAGGATGGTCACCACCGCCGCTACGATGCCGAAGTAGAAGAATTTTGCCGGTATGGGGAGCAGTTCCAGCAGGGGCACCTGGACGGCGAAGAAGACCCCGAGCAGCAAGCCGGCGAACGTGACCAGCACGACTTCCAGTACAAATTGGACGGTCACCTCCCCCGGCGTGGCCCCCATGGCTTTCCGCAAGCCGATCTCAGCGCGGCGGTGACTGATCTGGGTGAACAGTACGCCAAAGAGCCCGAGGGCGATATTGATGAGCAGGAAGGCCGAGATCGAAATGAGGATCACCAGCGGAATGACCACGGGCCGGTTGGCCTTGATGCGGTCCTGCGCCATGTTCCAAATCACTACGTCAGGGTTTTTGGTGAGGGAGGAAAGCAGGTTGTAGATGGGTTCCTCGATGGCCGCGGTTTGTCCGGGTTCCGCCCGCACGATCATCTGCTCGAACGGACTCTGCCCATCCGCTCTCCAGCTGCGAGGAGAGAAGAAGGTCAGCGGGCGGTTCTCGGCGAAATTGCTGTGGTACTTATAGTTATCCACCACGCCGATGATCTTTTTTTCCCCGTTGATCAGGATAATCGAATCGATCATGGATTCGCGCGTGGGATAGTACTCGTCGACGAATTTTCCGTTTACCACGATGGGGTCGTATTTCCCCGCTTGGTCGGCTTCCGTAAACCAGTGCCCCTCCCGGAATTCGAGCTCCAGGGTCTCGGCGTAGTTTTCGTCGGCGAAGACCATCATCGTCTGCAGGTGGAAGCCGTTATCGTCGCTGCCAGTGCTCCAGGTATTCCCCCCGAAGGGGTTGACGGGTCCGAGAAAGGTTGCGGAAGCCACCCCGGGGAGTTCCCGGGTTTCCCGCAGGATGCGCTCCTGTAGCTGGATGACCGCCAGGGAATCCATATCATCCGGAATATCCATATGAACCCCGACGCTGTTTTCGTAGCTAAAGCCCAGCGGCGAACTGTACCGGTCCAGATTGTAGAATCCGAAGGCGTATACGCCGAAGAGCACGACGAAAGCCAGCAGGATTTCGAGGAAGATCAGGCCGTTGGAGCGGCGCTTGTTCCACATTAGTTTGAGCAAGTGATTGAGCATGGCGGCGGTAGGTTAGCGGAGGGCGGTGGCAATGGTGGTGCGGCTCATCCGGTAAGCGGGCAGGATGCCGGAAAGCAAGCCGAAGAGCAGGATGACGAGGATGAAGTAGAAAAAGATCTTCCCGGAAAAGGAGAGCCGGACGATACCGATCAGGTCGTTGGCATTAACGTACTGGATGATCAGATAAGCCAGTACCAAACCAATGAACCCGCCAATGAAGGTGAGCACCAGGTTTTCGAAGATGAACTGATAGAGAATATCCCGGCTTTCCGCCCCGAAGGCCTTACGCACGGCGATCTCCGACTTACGCTCGAAGACGCGGCTCACGTTCAGGTTGATCAGGTTGATCAGCGGGAGGGCCAGGAAGAGCACGAGGAGCGTGATCAGCGGGACGAACAGCAGCAGCTTGGCCTTACTCGCATCGCTTTCCTGCATGAGGTTGGCGGCAAAATTCTCGGTCGCGGTGCCGGCGTACAGCCGGATGTGTTCGTAATCGGCATCCGGGGGGATCACGAAGTTTTCCGCCAGGAAGGTCAGCTGTTGCTTGATGGATTCCCGTTTGGCGGCACTGGTCGCCTTAAACACCGCCTGGAAAGGACCGTAGGTTTCCGTATTGGCGTACTGCCGGGCATCGATGGTGGTGAGCGGCAAAAAGATGTCGCCGGCAATGGTATCGTCGTCCTTCAGCGGCCGCTCCACGATGCCTACTACCCGGAAGGTTTCGTTCCCGAGGATCATTTCCCGGCCGATGATTCCGGGATTCATTTCCCCGAAGTAGCTGTCCGCGATCCGCTCCGTGATGACGGCCACCTTATTGGCTTCCGCAACGTCGTCCACGCCGAAGGGCAGGCCGTGCAGAAACCGGAAATCGAATACCTCCCAGTAGCTGGCGTCGACGTAGCTCGTTGACATGGTCACTTTCCGGCCGTCGAGGTAAGCGTCGGTAAACGAGCTGTTGGAGACGAAGGTGTAGCTCTCGACGTCCGACAATCCGCGGAGGTTCTTGTCCAGGAAGGAGAAACTCATCTGGCCGTTGGAGTTGTTCATGCTCCCGTTCGGCTCGAGGGTTTCGGTGCTGTCGTAGCGGAGGGTTCCGTCGTCCATGACAATGGTGTCCACCGCGTAGAGGGTATCGTAGAATTCGGTGTACCGTTCCAGCATGGGCAGGAAGACCATCCGGTTCACGTCGGACATCGGCCGGTTGGCTCCGAAGAGCGCATCCCCCATCGACGTGATCAGCATCAGGATCATCAGGGTGAAACTGATCCCGAAGAGGCTGATGAAGGTGTAGAACGGCTTGCGTCTTAGGACCTTTAGGGCTAGGGTGAGGTAGTTCTTTATCACAGTGTTTTAGTCTTTTAGTCCGTTAGTTCTTTAGTCTTTTAGTGGCAGCTTTGCTCGCTGCGCTCGTGCTGCCGCTATTGATTGGCGATTCCTGATTCTCGATTGGCGATTCTTGGTTTGGCTGCCGCTGTTGTCTGCTCGCTTTGGAAGTGGTGAATAGGTGAATGCTGAATTGCTGAATGAGCTACCGCTGTTGTCTGCTCGCTGCGCTCGTGCCGCAATGGATTGGCGATTCTTGATTGCCGATTTCGGATTCTTGATTTGGCTGCCGCATGGCTCTGCTCGCTGTGCTCGTGCTGCCGTGGGCGAGCCGGCGAAGCTGGCGAGGGAACGTGCGGTAGCCAATCAAAAATCGAATATCTAGAATCAAGAATCGCCTATCAACTAACTCGTTCTCCGTCACTAAGCCGCACCAGCCGATGGGTCTTCTTGATTGGCGATTCCCGGTTGGCGATTCTTGATTTAGGGTTGGGCTGCCGCTGTTACCTGCTCGCTTCGCTCGTGCGAGCCAGCCCAGCTGGCGAGGGTACGTGCGGTAGCGAATCAGAAATCGAATATCTAGAATCAAGAATCGCATATCAACTAACTCGTTCTCCGTCACTAAGCCGCACCAGCCGGTGGGTTTTCTTGGCCATCCGCTCGTCGTGAGTGACCATCACGATGGTGGTGCCGAGGTCTTTATTCAGTCGCATCAGAATCTCCATGATCTCGTTGCCCATGTGGCTGTCGAGGTTACCGGTGGGCTCGTCGGCCAGGATGATGTTGGGCCGGCCCACGATGGCGCGGGCGATGGCGACTCGCTGCTTC
Source organism: Neolewinella xylanilytica (assembly GCF_002934605.1). GTDB lineage: Bacteria > Bacteroidota > Bacteroidia > Chitinophagales > Saprospiraceae > Neolewinella > Neolewinella xylanilytica. The sequence continues at coordinate 274,598 of NZ_PTJC01000005.1, read as the reverse complement.
TGGCCACCGGATAGCTGGGTGGGGAAATGGCGGGCGCGGTTGCTCAGTCCCACGTGCTCGAGGGCCTCCAGCGACAGCCGCTTGCGCTCCTTCGCCCCCACCCGCCGGTACAGCAGCGGCAACTCCACGTTGTCCACCACCGACAGGTCGTTGATCAGGTGGAAGCTCTGGAAGATGAAGCCCAGCTGCTCGTTGCGGAAGCGGGCAACCTTGGTGCCGTTGTAGCTGGTCACCTCCTTTCCGGCCAGCGCGACGGTACCCTCCGAGGGCTCGTCGATCAGGCCCATGATGTTCAGCAGGGTCGATTTACCGCAGCCCGACGGCCCCATGATGCTCAGGAATTCCCCCGCCGGCACCGATAGATTCATATGCTGCAGGGCCAGGGTCTCGATGGTGTCGGTTCGGTAGGATTTGGAGACGTTTTGTAGTTCGATCATTAGTCAATGTTTGAATTTTTGAGGGACTGAATTAGTGATTTGGGCGGCACCCAGTCCCTCGCGTTGCTCGGGTAGGTGCGGGACTATTCACTAATTCGGTAATTCGCTATTCAGTCCTTCATACACCGGTTGGTCATTAATAAAATCCCAAAGCGTAAGCCGCTCCAGGCTGGCGTAGGTGGTCCAGTAGGCGCGGAGCGTTTCGGCGTAGGCGCGGGTGTTCAGGTCACGGTTTTGTTGGGCGAAGGTGAGGTCGGTCAGGGGGATGGCGCCGAGGGTATAACTCTCCTGGCTGATCTGGAAGCGCTCCTCGGCGAGGTCGCGGATACGGGTGGCGAGCACCAGTTCTTCCTGCAGGGTGGTCCACTGGTCGAGGAGTTGGGTCAGCTGGCCTTCCAGTTGGATTATCCGGCGTTCCCCCAGTTGCCGGGCCAGTTCGATCTCGCTGTTGGCGCGTTTGTTGAGCGCGCTGCGTTCGCCCCAGTCGAGCAGGGGCACGGCGAAGGTGAGGCTGACCACCCGCTCGTCCTGCGGATCGCGGTAGATGGGATCGATCTCATTGGCGTTGCGGATCAGGCCGATGCTGGCGTTGAGGTCGAAGCGCGGGCCGAGGTCACGGCGTATCCGGTCCGCTTCCCGCTCGGCCAACAGTACCCGCTGGCGGATCTCCAGCAATTCGGGTCGCTGTTCGAGGAGGGCGAGGGCGCGGCTGGCGACGATCTCCAGCCCGACCAGTTCGCCCGTCGGTTCGGGGGCTTCGGGTTGCAGGAGCTGTCCGTTGTAATCCCGGCCGAGGTACTGGAGGATGTCCGCCGAGGCCCGCCCGACCAGGCGCTGGGCCCGGAGGAGGTTCTGCTCGGCACTGGCCTGTTCGAGCTCCAGTTGCACCAGGTCGCCGCGGGTAATCTGCCCTAGTTCGTAACGTTCGGTGGCCACTTCGTAGAGGGTTTCGTTGGCGCTGCGGTTGGTTTCGGCGATGCGGCGTTCCTGGTCGGCGCTCACCAGATTGAAGAAGAGGTCGGTGGCGTCGAGGGCGGCGTCGGCCCGGGCGGCTTGCAGGGTGGCATCACTCACCTGCAGCTGCAGGGGAAGCAGGCGGCGGTCCCACTTCCAGGGATTGAAGGCCAGAATCGGCTGCTGGAGGGTGAGCCGCACGGGGCTGCCGTTGTAGCTTTTAGCGTCCAGGGCGAAGTTGTCGGTACGTTGGAGGCGGGTTTCCAGGCCGATGAGGGCACCGGTGGCGGCGATACGCTGATTGGCGAAGAGGGATACGGAGGAGTTATTGAGTTCAATCTCCCGGAACGCGATGGTGCCGTCGTCCTGCGTCACTTCCGTGGAGGTACGGAAGTAATTCGGCAGGGTGGCGGCCAGGTCGAGGCGGGGCTTCAGACCGGCTTCGAAGGCGTCCAGTTCCAGGCGCGCGGCGCGCTGCTGCTGCTCGGCGATCACCACCTGTTCGGCGCGGGCGGCGGCGGCGGCCTGCAACTCGGATAGCGTTAGCGTGGCGTCGGCCGACGGGTTTGTTTGCGCCGGAGCGCAGGTGCAAAGCACTCCTACCAACAGCAGGGTAAGCGGGTAGGCGATTCGGTGGTTTGTGGTGATCGTCATTACTCTTCCAGTTTGAAGGAGGTGACGTTCTCCAGGGTTTCCGGGTCGGAGATGATGATGCGGTCGCCGGTCTGCAGGCCACCGGTGATTTGTACGTAGTCGCCGTTGCGGATGCCCAGGTCGACCTCGCGGCGCACGGCCTCGTCGCCGACGATCACGAAAACCGACTGGCTGCGGCCGCCCCGGAAGGCCGGTCCGTTCTTCACCCGCAGTGCATCCTCGATGCGGTTGGTGATCACGTAGAGTTCGGTACGGAGATTGGGACGCAGATCCGGGTGACTGGGTTGGTCGAGGTCGACGCGGAAGGTGACCAGGTTCTCACTTACTTCCGGCAGAATGGCCGCGATGGTTCCTTTCAGCCGACCGGTGGGCATGCGCAGTTCGACGGGCAGGCCCACCGCCAGCTGGTCGGCGTAGCGATCGGAGGCGCTGGCTTCCACCCGGTAGCGGCCCAGGTCGGCCACGCGGGCCAGGGCGGTACCCTCGGTCACCTGCTGCCCGATGTTTTCGTTCACCCAGGTGATGACGCCGGGGCGCGGGGCGCGCACTTCGGTTTCGCGGAGGCGGCGGCTCAGCTGGCTGACTTCCTTTTCCTCCATGCCGACTTCCAGTTGCAGGGCGCGCTTGCGGCCGGTGAGGCTGTTGCGGGCGTAGTCTAGTTGGTTGTTCAGCTTCTGGGATTCGAGTTCGCTAATCTGTACCGCCAGCGCGGCGGCCTCGACCTCTTCCTGGGTGGCGCCGCCCACCTCCAGCAGGCGGCGGGCATCGGCCAGGGCCGCGCGGGCGGCGGCCAGCTCGAGCTTTTTGATCTCGGCGTTGTAGGTGAGCTCCTTCAGGTCGCGCTCGTATTCGAGGTTGAGGAGGCCGATGCTGTTTTCCTTGACGGCCAGCTGGTCGCGGCGCCCGTCAAGTTGTAGTTGCACATAATTGCGGTCCAGCCGCATCAGCAGATCCCCGGCCGCCACTTCGGTGCCGGCGGTCAGCATCACCTCGTCGATGGTCGTGGCCACCGGCGAGTTGATCTGCTCCTCAAAGGCGGGCAGCACGACGGCGGTTGCGTTGATGGTATTGAGTACCTCACCGCGTTCGACGGTGGCGAAGCGCAGGGTATTCTCGTCGGCGGATGGCCGCAGCAGCTTCATCCCGAACCAAATCGCGGCCAGGACGGCGGCGATGACGGCTAGCCAACCGAGCACCTTCCCACGGCGCCGTTTACTGATCTCTTTGCTATTTATGGTACGATCCATGCTTCGGTGGCTGCAGGAAGCGTGCCATAAAATTTACCATCTGAAAGCCAGGCTATTACGACTTATGAATACTTCAATGTGTTCGATATCGGACACGGGGGTGTTCGGTTTTGCTGGTCCGCCGAGCTACTTAAGATAAGCACCGCCGCCGGAGCGTTCATAGCTGCTCGTCGGCCCAGCTACCCCGACCAGGCTTTCTCTCCCCTATCCGTCGGTCGACCAGCGGAGCTGGGCGGACGACTGGTGCTTGTCGGCCCAGCTACCCCGACCAAGTATTCTCCCCTACCCGTCGGTCGACCAGCGGAGCTGGGCGGACGAATGCTGCTCGTCGGCCCAGCTACCATGACCAAGCATTCTCTCCCCTATCCGTCGGCCGACCAGCGGAGCTGGGCGGACGACTGGTGCTCGTCGGCCCAGCTACCACCACCAGGCTTTCTCCCCCCGACCCGTCGGCAGACCATCAGAGCTGTGCGGACGACTAATGCTGGTCCGCCGAGCTACCACGATAAGCGCTGCCGCCGGCGGGCACCTAACCGCTCGTCGGCCCAGCTACCCCGACCAGGCTTTCTCTCCCCTACCCGTCGGTCGACCAGCGGAGCTGTGCGGACGGCTAGTGCTTCAGCTCCAGCAACGCCCCGAACTCGATGAAATTCAGTACCGACTCGTCGGTAGCCTCCAGCTTGACCGGCGGGGCCAACCCGGCGTCATAGGCCTCCTTCCACCGCAGGGCGCAGAGGCACCAGGCATCTCCCGCCCGGAGACCGGGGAAATCGTACTGGGGAATGGGCGTGCTGAGGTCGTTGCCCTTCGACTTGGTGAAGGCAAGGAATTCCTCGGTCATGATGGCACAGACCACGTGGCGACCGGAATCCAGCGGGCCGGTGCGGCAGTATCCGTCGCGGTAAAATCCCGTTAGCGGGTCGGTACAGCAGGCGATAAGGTCGTTTCCGAGTACGTTTTTCATGGACGGGCAACTGATACGTGTTTGCTAAAACAGCGGCTTCCTCGTGTCGTTCGGCCAACCGGTTTATTTACGGGCATCGCACCCGCGCCCCGGCGCCCGAAAAATTGTGGTGGCTACCGCGACCCAAAGCGCGCCCGGCTTGTTACATGCCTTCATGGCCACCCAAGAAGAGAAGCAAAAATTCGACCTCTACCTGCTGTGGAGGGTGCTGGCGCTGGCCAAACCGTATAAGTGGATTGCCATCCTCGCGGTTTCCCTGGCCGTCATCCTGGCCCCGCTATCCATTGCCCGGCCGCGGCTGATCCAGAAGATGGTCGACGATTACATCTTCGCCGGCGACACCGGCGGCTTGACCTTCTGGGCGCTGGTGATCGCGGGCCTGCTGGTGCTCGAGGCCCTGTGCCGCTACGCTTTCGTGTACAGTTCCAACTGGCTCGGGCAGTCGGTGATCCGAGACCTGCGGGTACGGGTGTTCAAGCACATCAACGGTCTGCGGCTCAGCTATTTCGACAAGACGCCCATCGGGACGTCCACTACCCGGACGATCAACGATATCCAGTCGATCAACAGCATCTTTGCCGAAGGGGTGATCACGATCCTGGCCGACTTAATGTCCATCTTCGCCGTGCTCGCCGTTATGCTCTCCACCAGCTGGCGGCTCACGCTGATCTGCCTGACCACCATGCCGTTCCTAATGCTGGCGAGTTACCTCTTTAAGGAAGCGGTGAAGAAATCCTACCAGCAGGTGCGCAGCCAGATCCAGAAGATGAACGGCTTCCTGCAGGAGCGCATCACGGGCATGCGCATCGTGCAGATCTTCAACGCCGAAGATTCGGAAGCCCGGAAGTTCGCGGACATTAACGCAGACTACCGGAAGGCGAACATCGATGCCATCCTGTACTACGCCATTTTCTTCCCCACCGTCGACATCATCGCCGCGGCTAGCCTGGCCCTCATGGTCTGGTGGGGCGCACAGGACGTAGCCCGGGCCGGCGGCGTGACCCTCGGGGCCCTGGTGGCCTTCCCGATCTACATCAATATGCTGTTCCGCCCCATCCGGGTGTTGGCCGATAAGTTCAATACCCTACAGATGGGACTCGTAGCCAGCGAGCGCGTGTTCCGGGTAGTCGACCGCGACGACCAGATCGAAAACACCGGCACCCTCCAACCCGCCGCGTTGGAGGGGGAAGTGGAGTTCAAAAACGTTTGGTTCGCCTACACGGGCATCGAATGGATCCTGAAAGACGTCAGCTTCCAGCTTAAAAAAGGAGATACCCTCGCCATCGTGGGTAGTACGGGTTCCGGTAAGACCACCATCACCAACGTGATCAACCGCTTCTATGAGTACCAGCAAGGAGAGATTCTCGTTGACGGTAAAGACCTGCGTGACTACGAACTCACCGCCCTGCGCAGCCGGATGGCCATGGTACTGCAGGACGTTTTCCTCTTCACCGGCTCGGTGATGGAGAACATCACCCTTCGCGACCCTTCCATCAGCCGGGAACGGGTCATCGAGTCGGCCAAGCTCATCGGTGCCCACCAATTCATCGAGCGCTTGCCCGGCGGCTACGATTACGACGTAATGGAACGGGGCGCCACCTTAAGCATGGGCCAACGGCAGCTGATCTCCTTCGTACGGGCGCTGGTCTTCGATCCGGACATCCTCATTCTCGACGAGGCGACCAGCAGCGTCGACCCCGAAACGGAAGGCGTCATTCAGCACGCGATCGAGAAATTGATCGACCGGCGTACCAGCATCGTGATCGCGCACCGTCTGAGTACGATCCGCAACGCCGACAACATCATGGTGCTCGAAAAGGGGGAAATCAAGGAGTTCGGTCCCCACGAAGAGTTGCTCCAGGTCGAAGACGGGCGCTACCGGGAGTTGTACGAGATGCAGTTTTTGGAAACTGCAGAGTGAAGTCATTTATACGGCTAGCACCTCATCTCGACTCCGTCCCCCCCGATAAGCGGGTGATCTCCTTTATTTGACTATTTTCGCTATCAACATATAGAGTGGCTATCCGTATGGAAAGCATTACTATTAGTATCTACCTCACATTATGGATCGTACTTCTTCCAAGCGCCTTGGACTTTTTGACAACCTCGCCGGCGACGTTCCCGCCAGTGTCGTCGTTTTCTTCGTCGCTATTCCCCTTTGCCTAGGGATCGCCCTGGCTAGTGGCGCGCCACTCTTTTCCGGACTTATTGCGGGAATAATCGGCGGCATCGTCGTCGGCGCGGTTAGCGGTTCTCCCGTCGGGGTCAGCGGTCCGGCGGCGGGACTGACGGCCATTGTCCTGACGGCCATTACCGACCTCGGGAGTTACGAGCTGTTCCTCACTTGCGTGGTTATTGGCGGCGTCCTGCAAGTTGCCTTCGGCCTGCTGCGTGCGGGGGTGATCGGCTACTTTTTCCCTTCCTCGGTGATTAAGGGCATGCTCACGGGCATCGGCCTGATCATCATCCTCAAACAAATTCCGCACTTCTTCGGCTACGACGCGGACCCGGAAGGCGACGATGCCTTCCTGCAGCCCGACGGCGAGAATACCTTCTCCGAAATTTTTAATCTGATCGATTACACCGACGACGGGGCAACAACCATCGCCTTCATCGCGCTCGGCATCCTGATTCTGTGGGAAGCGGTGCTGAAGAACAAAGGCAAGATATTTACCATCCTCCCGGGCCCGCTGGTGGCCGTCGGGGCCGGTATTGTCTGGGAAGTCACTATGGGGGACGGCAGCCTGGGCATCGCGCGGGAACACCTGGTGAGCGTGCCCGTACCCGAAAGCTTCGACGACTTCGTAGGGCAGTTCAGTTTCCCCGACTTTAGCGCCGTTTCGCGCCTGAGTGTCTGGGTCACCGGCTTTACCATCGCCCTGGTGGCCAGTCTGGAGACCCTGCTCTGCGTGGAGGCTACCGACAAACTGGACCCCCGGCGGCGCGTTACGCCCACGAACCGGGAGTTACTGGCCCAGGGTACGGGAAACATCATTTCCGGTCTCATCGGCGGATTGCCGGTTACCCAGGTTATCGTGCGCAGCTCGGCGAATATTCAGTCCGGGGGCCGCACCAAGCTGGCGGCCATCCTCCACGGCGTCCTGCTGCTCGTATCGGTCATTTTTGTACCGGGGATCCTGAACCTTATTCCGCTTTCCGTACTGGCGGCCATCCTGCTGCTGGTGGGCTACAAACTGGCCAAGCCGACCACCTTCGTTTCCATCTACCGGTCCGGCTGGCGGCAATTCGTCCCCTTCATCGTAACGGTCGTGGCCATCGTCTTTACCGACCTGCTCATCGGCATCAGCCTGGGCCTCGCGGTCGGCATCATCGTGATCCTGTACACCAGTTACCAGAACTCCCACTTCCTGCATATGACCAATGAGGAAGGCCAGCAGTCAGTGGTAAATATGACGCTCGCCGAGGAAGTGACCTTCTTCAACAAAGGCGCCATTCGCAAGCAGTTCGACGAGGTGCCCGAGGGCGCGTTACTTCGCCTGGACATACGCCAGAACCAGTTCCTGGACCACGACGTGGTCGAGATCATGAACGACTTCGTTACGACTTTCGAAAACCGAAACATCGACGTCGAGGTCATTAAGGAAAGCGGTAGCGTAATGAACCCCCAAAACTATTTCGACGTGCTGGAAATGAAGCACGCCGGTAGCAGTGCGCACTAAAGGGGTGGAGGAACGACGTTGGGCGCAGCTGGCACACCGGCAGCGTGGGGGTGGCCGACCGGATGAAAGCCGCACACGCTGAACCTTGCGAGCAACCTTACGCTTTGGGTCGCAGCCCTACGCCGGGTTTTCATTCGGGATGGCAAGTCATAGTCCGTGCTTACTCCTGTCGATGATCTCTAGCTTCCCCGTCGCGCTGGCCTAATTGTCGTTATGCAGCTCACTGGCACCGCTGGTGGTGACGCTGATGTCCGGTTCTCCACGGTAGTGAAGGGTGCTGGCTCCCGACAGGCTACCGGTGATCCGGTCCGCTATCCGTACGCTGGCTTCGCTGGCGCCGCTGAGGTTGACCTCCGCCACGCTGACCTCCAGATCGTACAGACTGGCTACCGAAGCACCGCTAAGGCCGAGAATAAGGTCGGTTGCGGAGGCATTTTCAGCGGTGGCGGTAGAGGCGCCACTGAGTTCCAGTACGAATTCATCCGCTCCCGAGGGAAGACCGGTCAGCCGGCCTTCGGAGGCCCCCGACAGGTCGAGGGCATTCAGTTCCGGCATTTCGATCGCCACCGTGACGTCCAGTTCCCGGTAGTTGCCCGGCAGCATGTGGATCCGTAGCCGGTCTCCTTGGACGTCCGTTACGATGCGATCCATCAGGTTGTCGTTCCCCCTGACGGTCACGAGGAAGCGGGGCGCCGCGGAGACTTCCACCGCAATGGCGTCTCCTACCCGGATTTCGTTGAAATCCAGTACCGGACGGGTTTCTGTTGCCAGGCGATCGGATCCTACGTATCGGTCATCGTCCTGGCAGCTGCCGAACGCTAGTATTGCGGGGGCAAAGGCTATTAAAAGGGTGGTCTTATGCATGGTGGTTTTTCCGCGAAAGACGGTACCCCCGGCCAATGGTTGCTTGCCTATCGGCAGGTATTTTTGCCGATATAGTCTACGGTGCCCGCGCTAGGGGCGCCCTTTGTCCAGTTGCTCATTATCGTTCAGATCGCGGCTCCTGCCGGCTACGCGCTTCGCCGTGATAAGGTCCGCATCCTGGATACCCCGTAAGCTCAAGTCCTAAATTTCGGAAAGCGACGTACTGATATAGGCCTTCGCAAATGGCAACTCCTCCAGTTTCGTAATCAGATAAATGGCTTGGGGGGGGGGACGCCGAAGATGAATGCCGCCTCATCATCCGTCCGCGGGAATTTGTCCTCCGGTATATTGAACAGCGGCGGACCAACGTCCTGGAAAGCCGCGGCCGGGGAAAGAGACTGTTCGCTGCTTGGCTTCCTACAGGTCAAGGTCACCCGGCGATCGACTGGATCCCGGCAAAATTACGGCCGGGTAAGCCAGCAGGTCGTACTATCATCCCCCGCTTCGGAAGAGTTCATACGAAAGGCCGTCCGGACGAGGCGATCCATTATTTACTTTTGCTCAGAATCGCATCGTAACGCGCCCGATCGTTCAGCACGGCAATGGCCTCCTGTACCTCCTTGTCGTTTCGGAGACCCATCTGTACCTGCCCGCGCTGATAGTAGTAGCGGCCGGCGATTTCCTTTTCGATGATACTGACGATCTCCTCTTTCAGGTCGGCGATGGCGGTAGCCTGCTCGGCGTCCATTTTTTCGTGGATGGCGTCCAGCTCGGCGCTGATATCGTACCCCTCCGCGGCGGCCCGTTCAGCGGCCTGCTCGAGGAGCTGCTCGGCCTTGGAGTCGAAGCTGAAGTCGGCCCGGTTGAGATAGGCTTCAAAGCCGGCCCAGTCCTGAAAGTGGAAATCGGCAACCGAGTCGATGGCCGGGTGGTCGCGCACCCATTGGTTCACGTAGTCGAAGATGATGTATTCTTCCAGCAGCCCCTGTGCTACGTTGTTTTTCCCCAGAATGTCGACCTCGATATCGGGAGCCACGCCACCGCTTCCCAGCACGACGCGGCCGGCGCGGGTCTTGAATTCGGGGCGCTGGTCGTCGGGGATGTCGTACGGTTTCCCGTCGCGGTATTCTACCGCCTGGATGCAGCGATTGGAGGGGATGTAATACTTAGCGGTGGTGATCTTCACCCGGCTACCGTAGCCGGTTTCCATGATGTTTTGCACCAGTCCCTTGCCGAAGCTCCGCTGCCCGATCAGCACGCCGCGGTCCAGATCCTGCAGGGCTCCCGAGACGATCTCGGAGGCGGAGGCGGAGCGGCCGTTGATGAGCACGGCCACGGGGAGTTCGGTATCCAGCGGATTCCCCTTGGTGGCGTAGCTGCGGTTCCAGTCGCGCACCTTCCCCTTGGTGGTTACGATCAGTTCGTCCTTCGGCACGAAGATATTGACGATGTCCACGGCTTCGTTGAGCAATCCGCCCCCGTTCCCGCGCAGGTCGAGTACCACGCCCTTGAGGTCCGGGTGGTCGGCCCGCAGTTTGGCTACGGCGTCGCGCACGTTCTTGGCCGCGTCCTGGGTGAAGGTGGTCAGGGCTACATAGCCGACGTTCCCTTCCAGCATGCCGGAGTAGGGTACGTTAGGGATATTGACGTCGCCGCGCACGAGCTGCAGTTTCTTCATTCCTTCGCCGGGCCGGTCCACGGCCAGGTTCATCACCGTGCCGGGGAAGCCGCGCATGATCTCTTCCAGTTGCTCGCGGTTGTAACCGACGGTTTCGCGGTCGTCGATCTCCATCAGCCGGTCGCCCGTCTTCAGGCCGGCGGCGTCGGCGGGTTGATCTTTGTAGAGCGTCAGGATGGTGGGTAGCCCGTCAATGTATTCGATCTCGGCGCCAATGCCCTGGTACTGGCCACTCTGGCGGAGGCGGGCGGTTTCCACGTCGGTTTCGCTGATGTAGTTGGTGTAGGGGTCCAGCGATTCCACCATGGCCTCGATACCGGTGCGCATCAGTCGATTCGGCTCGATATCGTCCACGTAGTAGGTATTTACCTCCTTGTACACGTTGGTGTAGACCTCGATGGCCTTCATGATCTCGAAGAACTTGTCGTTGACCGGGGAGACGGTCGCGGCGGTCAGGCCGAGAAAGGCTACCGCGCCGAGGGCGAGGGAAAGGGTACGTTTACGGAGGGACATAGGCTTAGCGTTTGGGAAACAACAAGATAACGCACTGCTGCGCAGGTAGATTACCGCGGCAGGCTATTGCGTCGGAGCGCAGGAGCAAGGTCTGCGACAAAAGGTAAAAGAGGTCGGCGAAGTTCCGCGGCAGGGCGGTGGGCTTCCGTTCACCACAGAGGTGGCGCGGAGGGGCTCACAGCGCGTGAAGGCCCTTGTCGCGTGACGAAGTCCTGTGGGAAAGTATGCAGTGGCGGCGCAGGGAATCCGTGCCCTAGTGAAGCGATCCGTTTTCATCTGTGTTTCAACATTTTCTCCCGCCAGTCGGCAGTGGACGTCGCTGCGCTCCAGTCGGAATCCGTCAGGCGACGTCGCTGCGCTTCAGGTCGGAACCCGTCAGACGACGTCGCTGTGCTCCAGGTCGGAACCCGTCAGACGACGTCGCTACGCTTCAGTCCGAACCCGTCAGACGACGTCGCTACGCTCCAGTCGGCTGACGGGGGCTAGCAGCCCTGCTCGCCGAGTACCCGGATGCGCAGCGTTTTACCCGAGGCCCGGTCCCGCACGACGACGGTGCCGCTGAGTTCCCAGAGCTCATTGTCGATTTGTCGTTCCCGGGTGACGGTGGTGGTGACTTGGTAGTCGTCGTTCTCGTGCACGAAGGTGACCGGGCCGCTCACGCTCCCTTCGGTTTCCTCTTCACTCACCACTTCCAGCGTCTGGAAAGCACCGCCGAAGAAGCCCTCCGCCGGGCCCTCCCCGTAGTTGAACCCGTAGACGTAGCGGTCCGACGTACCGTTCTCCGGCCAGAACAGGTAGGTGCATCCTTCCACTTCACGGAGTTGGCCGGGGGTCAGGAGGCTATAGTCGATGTCGCCGCTCACCTCGGGTTGGGGCGTGGCTCCCGGCGCGGGTTGGGTCGCCGGGGGAGCGCTCTCGACATCCCCCGGCGGCAGCTCTGCTCCGGGCCCGCAGGCAAAAAACAATAGGGGTATCAGGCAGAATAGGGTCTTCATGCGGTTAGCGTTTATTCCCGGGCCGTGCGTAGGATAGACGCACGGGATCAGTGGTTCGTTGGTAGGTATCCAATCCCGCTACGGTTAACGTCCGTAAAAGTTGGTGATCGACGTGACCGCTTTCGGCTACGGCTTCGTCGGGTACGAAGATTTCCTGCACCCGGCCGATGAGGAAAAGCGTCCCGTTGCCCCCGATGTGGTGCTCCTCTTCCAGGGTAAGGCCGATTTTTACGCGACTTTCCTTTACGTAGGGAGCTTTGCACCGGTCACTGTATTGCGGGGTCAGACCGGTCGCGGCAAACTCGGAGTCCTTGATTGCGTAATTCGCGCTGGTCTGGTGGGCCGCCTCCAGGATGTCGGGGTGCAGCGTATTCAGTGTAAACCACTGGTTCGCCTTGATGTGGTGGTAGGTATGCCGGGGTACGGTGAGCGGCCGCATGATGAATCCGAGCAGCGGCGGACTGGCCCCCACGTGAACGACGGAGCTGAATACAGCCAGGTTTTCCGTGCCTTTGTACCCCTTGGTGCCGATCAGGTGGACGCCGCGCGGGCCGGGGAGGGTGTTGATCAGGTCGCGGCGGTAGGCGGCGGGGCGGGCTTGGAGGTCTTCTAGGGTGAGCTGCATGGCGGGAAAAGTAGGATGCGGTCTCCGACCGCGGGAGTAAGATGCGGCCTCTGGCCGCGCTGGTAGAATACTTATATGCGCTGTCCGGTTCGTGCAGGTGAGCCAGCGCCGCCGGAGGCGGCTTTGTACTTCCGCGGTCGGAGACCGCATCCTACTTCGCGGTCGGAGACCGCTTTGTACTAGCGGTAGCGCTTGGTAAGAAAGCGATCCTGCCACCGTTTAGGCATTTTACTGACCGCCCGCGCCAGCCACCGTTTATTCATAATCAGGGCATAGGCGCTGGGTTTGGGGTCGGTGAGGGCGGCGTGGATCGCATCGGCGACGAGTTGAGGGTCTACCCCGCCCCGCTCCGCGGCCTGGGTATAGGGTTCGAGCTGGGGCAGTAGGTGGCTATATCGATTGCCTTCGAAGGCATCGGTCAGTTCGCTACCCTTGCGCCAGATGGGGGTCTTGGTGGGGCCGGGGGCAACACTGACTACGTCGATACCGAAGGGCAGGAGCTCCCGGCGGAGTCCGTCGGTGAGCGCCTCCACGGCAAATTTGGACGAGGAGTAGAAGGTCATGTAGGGGGCGGTGAGCGATCCACTCACGCTACTAATGTTGACGATGCGGGGGCTGTACCCCTGATCGCGGGCGGCGTGTAGGAGTGGGAGCGTCAGCTGGCAGACGGCAATCAATCCGAACACGTTGACCTCGAACTGTCTACGGTACTCTGCTTCGGCGAGGGTCTCTACCGGGCCGGGAATGGCGACGCCGGCATTGTTGATCACGCCGACCAGGGGGCGACCGTCTTCCCGTATGCGATCCAGGGCGACATTGATGGCTTCCCGGTCGCGCACGTCGAAGGTCAACGGGGTGAAGTTGCTATGCCCCGACAGTTCCTCGGGCACTTCCGTCCCGCGTACCGATCCGTAGACGTGGTAGTCGCGGCGCAGTAGGTCTAGTGCAGTGACCAGGCCTATGCCGGAGGAGACGCCGGTGATCAGGATGGCTGGGGTGGGCATTGGGGGGTGTGGTTTTTTTTTGACTGCGCGCTTGGAAAGCGCGTTTTACTTCGCGGTCGGAGACCGCGTTGTACTAGTAGCGGCGATTTTCGGCGAGGCGCTTGGTGAAGAATTTATCCTGGAAGCGCTTCGGGGTCAGCCTGAGCAGCTTGGCTATCCAGCCCTTTTTCATCACGAGCACGGCGGGGTCCGGCCGTTCGTCGGTGAGGGCGCGGTAGATGACCTCGGCGACTATTTCGGGCGCTACGCCATCGGCCTCGGCGGCCTCGGTGTAGGGGCCTAGTTTGTTTAGCATGTTGCTGTACCGGTTGTTTTCGAAGGCGGCCGTCTGTTCGCGCCCCTTCCGCCAGATCGGGGTCTTTACCGGACCGGGCGCGACGCTGATGACGTCAATCCCGAAGGGGAGCAATTCGCGGCGGAGGCCATCGGTCAGGGCTTCCACGGCGAACTTCGATGCGGAGTAGATCGTCGTAAAGGGCGAAGTGAGATAGCCGCTCACACTGCCGATATTGACGATCCGCGCCCGGAATCCGGCCTCGCGGGCTTCGTGCAGCAGCGGCAGGGCTTCCTGGCAGACGGCGACCAGCCCGTAGACGTTCACCTCGAACTGCCGGCGATACTCTTCCTCACTGACGGTCTCTACCGGACCGGATATCGCCACTCCGGCATTGTTAACCAGCCCGACCAGCCGGGCGCCGTCGTCGCGGATCCGCTGGATTCCGGCGCGGATGGCCTCCCGGTCGCGAACGTCGAACTGGAGGGCGGTGAAGGCCGGATGTTCCCGGAGTTGCGTTTCTCCCGCGCCCCGGCGCACACTGCCGTATACCCGGAAGCCGCGGTGGAGTAAGTCCTTGGCGGTCGCCAAGCCTATGCCGGAGGATACGCCGGTGATTAGGATACTGTCTTGCATAGTGTGGCGGTAAGAAGCGGCTTCAGGCTGCTATGTTCGATGCAACCTGCGGTTGCGACGGACAAAACTACGGACTTCGCGCTCGGAGAGCGCCTCACACATCGCGGTCGGAAACCGCCTCTTACCCCGCGCTTGGAAAGCGCTGCGGACTTCGCGGTCGGAGACCGCATTGTACCAGCACTACCCCACCGAAATCTCCATCAGGTAGGAGCAGATCAACGCCCCGTAGGTACCCAGCGCATAGCCGATCACCGCCATAATGGCCCCGACGGGGGCGAGGACGGGGTTGAAGGCACTCGCCACCACCGGTGCGCTGGCCGCCCCGCCGACGTTGGCCTGACTGCCTACGGCTACGAAGAAGAAGGGCGCCTTGATGAGGTAAGCCGTCACGAGCAGCACCGTGATGTGGACCAGCATCCAGATGAGGCCGATGGCGAAGAGTCCGAGGTTATCGAGCACGTCACCGATGTTCATTTGCATACCGATGGTGGCCACCAGGATGTAGATGAAGATGCCGCCCCACTTGCTGGCGCCAACGCCCTCCAGCTGCCGGGCCTTCGTGAAGCTAAGCAGGAAGCCGAAGGTGGTGGCCAGCACGACCATCCAGAAGAACCCACTGGTGAGGGTGTTCATCCGTAGGGCCTCCAAGGTCGCTTCGAACCGGGCGAAGAACGGAGCGAGCAGGTCCGCCCCGAAGTGCGCCAGGGCCACTCCGCCGAAGGCCACCCCGAGCAACTGGTAGAGATCGATGCTGGTGGGGATGCGGCGTACCTGGTCGGCGTAGTCTTCCATCTTCTTGACCAAGTGATCGATGGCGCTGTTGTCGGCCCCAATGGCCCGGTCGATCCGCTTGGCCCGCCCGGCCCCGAAGAGGAGAAAGGCGAGCCAGATATTGGCCACCAACACGTCCACCACGATCATCTGCCCGAAGATGCCCGGCGGCACCTCGTTGATGATTTGCATGGCCGCCTGGTTAGCCCCGCCCCCTATCCAGGAGCCGGCGATGGTGCTCAGCCCCCGCCAGAGGAGCTCCGGATCGAGGTCGATGAGGCCGGGGAAGAAGTTCGTGACGATGATCAGCGCAATAGGTCCGCCGAGTACGATCCCCAGCGTGGCCGCCAGGAACATCACGATCGCCCGGTAGCCGAGATTGATGATGCCCGGAATGTCGATGTTCAGGCACAGCAGGATTAGGCTGGCCGGCAGCAGGTAGCGGCTGGCCATGAAGTACAGCCCGCTGTGGCCGGTGTAGCCCGCGAATTCGGCCGGGTCCAGTCCCTGCGCCTCGATGAAGCGGTTGATCTCCCCGAAGGAAAGCCCCTCCGGCAGCGTCACCCCCCGGGCCGCCAGCGCGTCGATCACCCCGTACTCGTACCAGTCGTAGGCGATGACCCCCAGCGGCCAGTTGAGCAGCGCCGGCAGGAAATAACACAGCAGCAGCGCCGGCACGTAGGTATAAAACGTCACCCAGAAGGGCCGCTCGCTGTTGGCCGTGGTGAATACCCCCGCCAGGATGACCAGGAGGATGCCGAAGACTACGGCGTCGTTGGTGATTAGGGGTTCCAAGGTTTAAGGACTGAATTCGTGAGGGACTGAATTAGTGAATACCGGAAGGGCTGAATACGTGAATATGCGGCAATTGCGTGACTTCAGCCCTGCAAGCCTTCAGCAATTCAATCATTCAATCATTCACTAATTAAGGTACTTAGCCACAATAGGGAACCGCCGCCCCATCCCGAACGCCTTCTTGCTCACCCGCAGCACCGGGGCCGTCTGGTGGCGCTTGAACTCGTTGATGTTGACCAGGCGGAGGGCTTTTTGCACCAGTAACGGATCGGCGCCGGCCTCGATGATGTCCTGGGGGCTTTGGTGGAGCTCGATGTACTGGTAGAGCACGGCGTCGAGCTCCGGATAGGGGGGCAGACTCTGGCTGTCGAGCTGGCCGGGACGGAGCTCGGCGCTGGGGGGCTTCGTGATGATGTTTTCCGGGATGACCTCGCCGTCCTTATTCATGAATTTGGCGAGCTCGAAGCATTCGGTTTTGTAAACGTCGCCGATAACGCTGAGGCCGCCGCACATATCGCCGTAGAGGGTACCGTAGCCGACGGCCATTTCGCTCTTGTTGCTGGTGTTGAGGAGGATGTCGCCGAATTTGTTGCTGAAGGCCATCAGGATCATCCCGCGGATGCGCGCCTGCAGGTTCTCCTCGGTGAGCCCCTCCGGCTGGCCGAAGAAGTGGGGCTGCAGCAGCTTCATGTACTCGTGGTAGACACTTTCGATGGGCACGATGTCGTACTGGCAGCCGAGGTTCTGGGCCAGTTGTCGGGCGTCATTTACGCTGTGGTCGCTGCTGTGCTGACTGGGCATCAGGACGCAGCGGACGTTGTCGGCACCGAGGGCGCGGGCGGCCAGTACGGCTACGAGGGCGGAGTCGATGCCGCCGCTCAGTCCGAGGATGGCCCGTTTGAAGCCGAGTTTGCCGAAGTACTGTTTGATCCCCATTACCAGGGCGTCGTGGATGAGGGTGATTTTGTCCCGCCGCCGCTCACCGCTAACGTCGTCGCCGTTGTCCACCTCCTCGGTGTTGTATACGCGGAGGCATTCCTCGAAGTAGGGCATCTCGTCGACCACCTCTCCCTTCCGGTTGAGCACCAGCGACCCGCCGTCGAAGAGTACCTCCGTCTGGGCCCCCACGTGGTTGACGTAGTACATCGGCAGGTCGTAGATGGTGACGTTGGCCTGCAGCACTTCCACCCGTTCGGCCGCGTGGTCGTAGGCGAAGGGAGAAGCGGAGATGTTGATGATGAAGTCCGGCGCGTGCTCCATGATCTTATCCATCGGATTCATCTGGTAGAGCGGGTTTTCGTTGCCGACGTTCCAGCTGTCTTCGCAGACGATCATGGCGATGGTCTTATCCTGGTAGCGCACCACGTTCCATTCGGCGGCCGGCTCGAAGTAGCGGTACTCGTCGAAGATGTCGTAAGTAGGCAGCAGCGTTTTGTGCTGCACCTGCTGGATGCGTCCGTTGGCCAGGAAGTAGGCGCTGTTGTAGAGGTCCTTCCCCTGCACTACCGGATTTTTGGTGGGGGAGCCTACGATAATGGCAATGCCGTCCGCGGCTTTGGCCAGTTGCTCCACCACCAGATTGGCCTGGTCGATAAAGTCGTCGAACTCCAGAAAGTCGCGCGGCGGATACCCGACGGTAGCCAGTTCGGGAAAGACGACGATGTCGGCCCCCTGCCGTTTGGCCCGCTCCGTATAGTCGAGCATCTTTTTTAGGTTGGCGTCGAAGTTCCCTACGTGGACGTTGATCTGGGCTAGCGCTATGTTCATGGCGGGAAGTTACGGCGACTCGGCAGACGAACCCCACACGCTGCGCGCTTTGGGCATTCGGCTGACGAGGCACAGCAGGGTTCATGGTGAACCCATCTACTTACCGAGCATCGCTTCCAGCCGCGCCAGCCGCGCCTCCAGGTCTTCGATCTGCTTCGTCTGGGCGTCGATCGTTTCCTGTTGCTCCTGAATGGCCTTAACCGCGATGACGCCGAAGCCGGCGTAGTTCAGTCCGTAGGTGTCGTCCGCCTCCATGTAGTGAACGAGTTCCGGGAATACCGGCTGCACTTCCTGGGCAACGAATCCGATGGTCGACGTCGCGTTCTCCACGTTTTTGTAGAGGTAGGTGGTGGGGCGCAGTCGCATCAGCCGGTCGGTAACCGCTCCGAGGTCGGCAATGTCGCGCTTCAGCTTGCGGTCCGAGCCCTGAATGTAGGCACCGTTGTTGGCGCTGATCGTAGCCCGCAGGCTGTTGCCGTAGTGAAAGCGCAGCCCGAAGCCGTGGGTGACGTGCCATACCTCGTTGGCCGTACCGTCATCGAATACCAGGCCCGTACCCAGTGATTGCCCCTCCTGAAAGATGGTTAGCCGCCCGGTCGCGGAGGTGCCGTTTACGACCAACTTTCCGTCCTGGGTGAAATTGAAGCGGCTGTTGTAGCTGTTTTGCCCTTCGGGCTTGCTGCGGAATAATAAATCCTCGCCCGACTTCTGCGTCGCCAGCCGCCAGCGGTTGCCATTGTCGGGGTAGCCTATGATGAAGGCACCAAGGTTGGATTGAAGAAAGACATCGTCCCCCAGGTGCAGTCCCATACCATCTTCCGGATCGGAGACGCGAATCCCTACCCCACCCCCGGCGTAGGAGATCTCGTTGTTGCTGCCTTCAGTCCACAACGCGGTGTTCAGGTAGGGAGAAAGATCAACGTCCCCGCCGTCGGTCAGGCTGAGGGTGTTGCCGTTCAGGGATAGCTGCTGGATTTCGTTGGTGGGATCCGCGTCCGCGTCGTCGACCCCGTCCTGCAGGGTACTGAGGTCCACGCTGTTGCCATCCTCGATGCTCAGGTCGGTGCCGGACAGGGTCAGCTGCTGGTCGTCGCTGCCGCCCTCCGCATTGGCGGCGTAGAGCGCGTAGGGCACCGAGAGGAGCTGGGTGGCTCCCATATTGACGTAGTTCGTTCCTCCACCCGGATCGATATCCACTTTGAGGTAGTAGCTGTCGCCGCCCCAGTCGATACCGGACATATCGCCGCTCAGCACGTCCCCGCCCCCGACCTGAAGATCGAATACCCCCAGAGCGGTCGTCACCAGCTCGTGGCGTTCGCTGTATTCCAGGGACCCGGAGTCGCTGCCGCGGAGCAGGCTGACGCGAACCCCTATGTTCTGGCTGACCAGGGGATTATTGCCGTCGTCGCGGGCAACGGCCTGAAACTTAAAGGCCGCCGGCGCCTGGGCGAAGAGTCCCGCGCTAAAGACGACCGTCAGGAGTAGCGTATAAAGGAATTGCATAGCGGTAGTGATTTGATGGTGGTGATGGACAATCGATTCCGGTTACCGGCGGACCACCCGCGCACCGGCGACGGGCAGACCGCTCCGGGTTAGCGTGAGGAAGTAGGTTCCCGAGGGATAGGACGAAAGAGCCACCGTCGCGCGGCCCGGGGATAGTTCCTGTCGCCCGAGCAAGCGCCCGAAGACGTCCCGGATCTCTACCAGGTCGTCTCGCTGCCAATCGCCGGTCAGGTTAACCACATCGGCGGTTGGATTGGGAAAGGCGGAAAGGGTAATCGCGAGCCGGGGAGCCGACCAGGTGGAGGTCGTCCGCTCATTCGTGAGGATCCGATGAAAACCTTGCTCGAGAATGGCCCCGTTCTCCGTGCGGGAAACGGCGATTTCTCCCAGTGTAAAGTGGAGATTACCGGCGTGGGCCACCGAGAAATAATCTCCGGCGGAGGACACTACGCTGTGCCCCATGTCCTGGGCTCCAACGGGTATCCAGAGCGACAGCAATAAAGGAAGTAGGTAGCAACGCAGCGGAGCCATGGGGCACGGTTTGATGACGCCCCTTTATGTGCCTACCGCCAATCCCGTTACGCTTTTTCGAAATTTTCAGGTCGGGCACCGCTACCGAAAGCCCTACCCCCGCCCCTTGAAGAACCGCAGTAAGCCCTTGACGTAATCCTCCGTCGTCTCCACGCTCAGCGTATCCGCCCCGCTTTTCCGGAAGGAGTCGTTGAAGTAGTCCATATTTTCGTTGTACCAGTGGGCGTAGCGGTCGCGGACACGCTTGCTGTCGGTATCGATCCAGTGCACTTCGCCGCTTTCGGCGTCGCGGGCGCGCAACAGGCCCACCTGCGGCAGTTCCCGTTCGCGGGGGTCGTAGAGGTGGAGGCCCACGAGGTCGTGGCGGCGGGCGGCTAGGCGCAGGGAGCGCTCGTAGCCGGTGGCCAGGTAGTCGGAAACGAGAAAGCAGATGCTCCGCTTCTTGACCATGTTCGTGAAGTAGTCGAGCGCCATGCCGATGTCGGTGCCACTGCCCTGCGGGCGGGTATCCAATAGCTCACGGATGATGCGCAGGATGTGTCCCCTGCCCTTCTTCGGCGGTAGAAACTTCTCGACGCGGTCGCTGAAAAGCAGCAGCCCCACCTTGTCGTTGTTCTGGGCGGCACTGAAGGCCAGTACGGCGCAGATCTCGGTGATCAGCTCGTTTTTTGGTTGCTTGACCGTGCCGAAGAAGCTAGACTTGGAGATATCCACCAGTAGCATCACGGTCATTTCCCGCTCCTCCTCGAAGACTTTCACGTAGGGTTCGCCGGAGCGGGCGGTCACGTTCCAGTCGATGTTGCGCACGTCGTCACCGTACTGGTAGTTGCGTACCTCCGAAAAAGACATCCCCCGCCCCTTAAACGCTGTCTGGTACTCCCCGGAGAAGAGCTGTTTGCTCAGGCCTTTCGTCTTGATCTCGATGCGGCGGACCCGCTTCAGCAGTTCGGTGGTTTCCATGGGAAGGCAGTGAATGGGTGAAGGAATGAATGAGTGCATTCGCGGTCGGGAAAGGTAAGCGTTTGCCGGCGCCCCGGCCTTGCTTCCGAAGTTTCCGGACAAAGAAACGGGTTTATGGCCGGCCCGTGGTTTGGGCGCCGGGGCGCGGGTGCAATGCCCGTGCAAGCGGCTGTCTTGGTAGCCCCTAAATATCCTCCCTGCACCACGGTAACCTCCCCGAAGAATTCGGATGAATGACAAACGGTGAATACCCTGGGTAATCGCCGCCCGCCTGCTTCGGTTTGCCCGTCCTTTTGGCAGCCCGCTCTCCTCATCATACCAGCCTGCTGGCAACATCTTTTCTTCCCTTGCGCTACCTACCATTTTTCCCCGCCCTAACCATCTTCCTGCTGGCTTCCGGCTGTACGAAGCCGGAACCCGACGAGCTTATCGAGCCCGGTCCTACCCAGGTCATGTTTTCCGATCGCGTAACCGATCTCGGTGGACAGCCGGTGGAAGGCGTGGTCCTTTCACTCTGGACGTCCAATAGTAATTACCAGACCGAAACGGATGGCAATGGCAAGTACCACCTGATCCTGGAAGAAGACCTCTTTCCCCGGAGCGGAGAAATTGCCATGACGCTTTACAAGTCCGGGTACGAAGTCCAACCCCTGATTTATGCCACCCCGCTGACGACCGGTACTACTTACCGTTCCGGTGGCCCCGCCCTGGCGAGTTGCCAATCCTGTTTGGAGGTTACTACCCCCTGGGGAGATGCCTACGAATTGTTCCACCTTGGCGACGGCTCCTACCAAGGATCCGCAAACAGTCAGTTTCAAAAGGGAACGGACTCGGAATGGGGCATTGAATTTGCCTTTTTCACTGCTTCCGCCCAGCCCCTCGAAATCGCTTTCATGGCTAAGGGTATTCAATTTTCCTGCAACGCGAACACCATCAACTTAAATGGCGCTACCGGTTCGATTGACCCCTCGCCGGAAGACGGTAGCTATCAGCAATACCGATTTACGGGTCATTCCCAGGCGGGTGAAAACTCGGTTACCCTGATTACCTCTACAACCTGCAACGGAACCGATCGGGATGACTGGGAATTCGTCGGCTTCACCGTGAAAGGACTGTAGCCCGGTCCATGGCCCGCCGCCCCAAGCGGTAGGAGCACCCCAGCGGAAGGCAGGAAAACGCAGTTAGGCGACTATTTGCTACTCGGAGCGTCACCGGCTAGCGTCCGGCGACGCTCCGGGGTCCGATAGGTACCGGGGAAACCCCGAAGCGTACTGACACCTGCGAGGATGCGCCTCGAATCTCTATTTCCTCCGGCGAATAAAAATAAAAACCCATCCCAGTAAAATACATCGTACCTTGCGGCTTGGTAGAGTTAGTAAGCTATTATCTCGCCGCTAAACGACAGATACAAACTCTACAATGAGCAACGGAACAGTCAAATTTTTCAACCAAACCAAAGGATTTGGATTCATCGCCCCCGACGACGGCGGCAAGGACGTATTCGTCCACGCCAACGATCTGAACGGCGCCACCCTCAACGAAGGCGACAAAGTCACCTACGAAGTCGAGGAAGGTAAAAAGGGCCTGAACGCGGTCAACGTCTCCCACGCGGAGTAGCGATCCTACCATCCCAAAAGAAACGGCCCGTCAACTATACGTTGACGGGCCGTTTCTTTTGGTGG
Source organism: Neolewinella xylanilytica (assembly GCF_002934605.1). Lineage (GTDB taxonomy): Bacteria > Bacteroidota > Bacteroidia > Chitinophagales > Saprospiraceae > Neolewinella > Neolewinella xylanilytica. Next base: position 252,064 of record NZ_PTJC01000005.1, on the reverse strand, counting down.
GTTCCGCTAAGCTATGATTGCAGTTTGACGCCGACCGCGATCGGGCCTTTGGGGCCACGCCCGGCCTCGAAAACGACCTTGTCGCCGTCCCGGATGGGGCCTTCCAGGCTATCGACGTGCACGAAGTAGCTCTCGTTGCTCTCGTCGTCGATGATGAAGCCGTAGCCCTTCTCGAGGTTAAGGAACTTGACGAAACCCGTCTTTACGAACTTGGATTCGCCCGACTTCTCGGACTTCGGCGTGCTGACGTCGATGTCCTCGATGCTGATCTTCTTCTTCAGGCTGGGGTCAGGGGCCTGGGTGGTAAGGTTGCCGTCCTCTCCGACGTACATGAATTCGGGGGGCTTGGTCGAACTGAGTTTCTTTTGTTCCCGCTTATATTGCTTGTCCCGCTTCTTCTTCTGCCGCTTCTTGTTTCTTTCTTTTTTATTAAAGGTGTCTGCCATAAAGGAATGGTTGAGAGATGGTGTGCAATTCAGTAGTACTAGTGTTGGAGTAATAATAAACTGCACATATTACTAACCCAGTCCAAAAACAGAAAGCTGACCGTATAGCTGGCACTCCGGGAGGATTGCAGATCGGTTTCCCATATCCGAGAGGATATAACCAATTGGATGCTCGGAAGTTGTGAAATTTTTTCTTGATACCGGTATATTAGGGGAAACACCGTCCTTCGTGCCCTTCCGCCACTCCCTGTTGTTCCTTTTACCGCTCTGCTACGGCGCCTGGTGTTTCGGCCAGTCCGCCCCGCACGGTGACCGCCCCTTTACCGTAGCATTCACCGACGGTTACGAACTGCCCGAGGGCGCTCGACAGCATGGCTTTTCTTTCCTGGTGCCGGTCCGACTGAAGGATGGCAAATTCTACTTTAGGGATACCTCGTATACCTTGACCCTGCCGCCCCGTATGGATCCCGATAGCGCGGCCATAGCCGACGTTTATTTTACGGGTAGGCCGACGAGCCGGCACACCTCCGTGGCCTGGTACTTGCTTTACCCGTATCAGTTGCCCCGGCCTACCCTCTACATAGACACAACCGATGCTTTCGACTTTACCGCCGCTCCCGCCTTCGATTACCTGCCGAACGATAGCGCCTGGATCACGCAAGTTGCACGACAGGGCGATCCGGATTGTACGTTCAGGAGCCAGTTCGAGCCGCCGGCTTACAACGACGAGCTGAAGAAAGCGGACGTAGAAAAATACTCCGGAACCGGATCGCTGACCGCGAAAAATGAACGGGTAGATGCCGATTTTTGGCTGCGGTAAAAGCGTAGAACTTTCCGCTACGCCAGCTTTACGCACGGAAACAACGACTTTCGAATCGGCCTGTTTGACGGCGACAACAGCGGTAAATTTACCGATCCGAATGAACGGATCCTGTTCGGCGTCGCTGGTGGCCCACTTAGCCAGGAGCTATCCGAAGATGGCTTCAATTACGCACCGGGCAGGATGATCGGGGCCGCCGGACAGGCCTTTCGGGTCACCGCCCTCGACGACTGCGGGGGCAGCATCACGCTGCTGCCGGTCGACACCACCTATGGCCAGGACGGCCTCCGGACGGGCGGCTTGCTTTCGGAACTCGACCAGCCGATGCTGCTGAGTGACAGTGCGGATTTTCGCCAGTTCGTGCCGAATAAAGCATTCCTTCTCCTTGACTTCTGGGGCAGCTGGTGCCGACCGTGCGTGGAGGCTATTCCCGAGTTGCGAGAGTTTTATGCCCGCAACGCCGACCGCGTTCAGCTAATCGGTATGAACCGGGGTGATACGCAGAGCAAGATCGCCGAATTGCGCGCGGCCCACGGCATGTCGTGGCCCTCCTACCGCGTGACGGAGGCACAAGCTCAGTACCTTGGTGTAAGTGGCTATCCTACCCTGATGCTGTTTTCCCGGCAGGGGGAACTGCTGCTAAGCACCAGCCGACTGGATGAGGTGATCCAGCGCATCGCGAAATGACAAGCCGGGCGTTACCGCACCGGTAACCTGACATTACGGTCTTTACTCGTCCACCAGTTTCTCCGCCACCCATGCCGGCGCCACCCCTTCCGGGCACAGGGTCAGGTGCACCGTCTCGTCGGCTTCCGTCAGTATGAAGGAACTGGGTTCCAGTATTTCGATGGTAATCTCCACGGGGGAAGGGTTTCCGTCGGAGGTGTTGGCACAAGACTGGCGCCCGGTGTAGGTTTCGCCGTCCACGGAAACAACCTCGAAGGTGCAGTCGTCCGTCGCGGAACCTTCCAGCCCCCGCCCCGTCCACACGCGATAGCCGGCGTTGGCGGGGTTGCGACAATCGCTTCCTTCTGCGACGTAGAGACCCGGCTCCAGCGCCAGGGCGTTTTCCGCGGTGCTATCTGCGGGAGTCCGCTCGGCAAAGCCCGTTTTGTCCGGGTCGACCGAAACGGTTTCGGGGCCGTCGATGGGTGTAGCCGAGCCGGTCTCTTCGCTGGCGCAGGCGACGGCGAAAAAGGCAATGAATAAGGTCACCAATCTGGCGTAATTTCCCATGTGCTTCGCTTCGGTTGCATTCACAACCGGCATTAGGGGGCGGGGTTTGAAAATTGACGACTTACTTCGACCGCGGCAGGCAGGTCATCTCCGTGCATCCGCACCCTGCCGGAGCGCGGGTTGATGCCCCGGAAACAGTTAGGACGGGATATCTTCTCTCCCCCCGGACCGACTAAATGGGAGCGATGGACCGGTGCCGAATCACCCATACTGACTGCTACTCGTAGCGGTAGGCCCGGGATGGCTGGTGAATGCACTAGGAATTGAGGCTTGCCACCGTTCCCGCCCCTGGTGCGTCGGCTTCCCTCCCGCGCCCCGGCGCAAAAGTGAACGCAGTCGTAGTCGCATGCCATTTGCCGGTCGGTCCGGGAGGTGGGAATGGCCGAACAAATTTTTTTTGCGGGTAAAAAGGAAACTGCTCCCCGGACGGGTTATTGTCAGATCGAAGCTGCTACCGCCACCCTACGGGCCGTTCGGAGTGGGCTTAACCTAAAGCGATCGATGTATACCCTACTCTTACTCGCCTTCGTCCTTGGCTATGCGTGCATCGCTCTGGAGCACACCATCAAAATCGATAAGGCGGCCACGGCGATCCTGACGGGGGTCGTATGCTGGACGGTCCTCGTAATCGGGCAGCAAACGTTCTTTCCCGGTGGGCCGGAAGAGGGCTTCATTGAGGAAAGCATCCTCGAGCACGTTGGCGAGATCGCCGAAATTCTCTTTTTCCTGCTGGCCGCCATGACGATCGTGGAGCTGATCGATACCCACGGCGGCTTCGAGATCATTACCTCCCGCATCCGGACGAACAACCGCGTCAAGCTGCTCTGGATCCTCGGCTTCGTCACCTTTTTCCTCTCTTCCGTACTGGACAACCTGACCACCACGATCGTCATGGCCACCCTGCTGCGCAAGCTCATCGGCGACCGGGAGGATCTGTGGTTCTTCGGCGGCATCGTGGTCGTGGCGGCAAATGCCGGCGGGGCCTGGTCGCCCATCGGGGACGTGACCACCATTATGCTCTGGATCGGCGGACAGGTCACGGCGGTCAACATCGTGCTGTCGCTGCTGCTGCCCAGCCTGGTTTGTCTGCTGGTGCCCTTGGCGATCGTTTCCTTCACGAAGCGGGGTACGATCGAGGCACCCTCCGATACGGCCGACCACGGCCACGGCGTGGAGGTGCCTCGCCGGGAGTCATCGCTCATACTCTGGCTTGGCATCGCGGCGCTCCTCTTCGTGCCCGTGTTCAAGAACCTCACCCACCTCCCTCCCTTCATGGGCATGCTCCTCAGCCTCGGGACGCTCTGGGTAGTAACGGAAATTTTGCACCGCCATAAGCCCGATGACGAGCGGCATTCGCTCTCGGTAGCCCACGTAATCCGACGGATCGATACGCCGAGTATCCTTTTTTTCCTGGGCATCCTGCTGGCCGTGGCCAGTTTGCAGACGACCGGGCTGCTGAGCCGTTTCGCCACCGTGCTGGACGAAAGCTTCGGTAGCGTTTACCTCATCAACATCGTCATCGGCCTAGTTTCCGCCATCGTTGACAACGTCCCGCTGGTTGCCGGCGCGATGGGTATGTATACGCTGGACACCTTCCCTCCCGACAGCGATTTCTGGGAGCTGCTGGCCTACTGCGCCGGCACCGGCGGCAGTGCCCTCATCATCGGATCGGCCGCCGGGGTGGCGATGATGGGCATTCTGCGCATCGACTTCCTTTGGTACCTGAAGCGGATCACGGGACTGGCCTTGGCCGGCTACTTCTCGGGGGTGGCCGTCTACTACCTGCTGAACGGACTCGTCTAGGCAGAGGGGGCGCCGGGGCGCGGGAAACGGGGGGCCGGGGTGGCGATCGTAGCTTGCACCATGGACAAGTCAAACGGGTACGAGCGCATTGCAAGCGACTTTATCGCCTACCGCGCCACGGGAGCCAACGCTACCGGTTCTTCGGCCGTATATAGCTGGGCTCGCGGCTTGCCGCCGGGGGGATCCGTGCTGGACCTGGGCTGCGGCCCGGGAATCCCCATCACCGGCGTGCTCATACATACCGGCCTGGAGGTATTCGGCATTGACGCCTCGCCTTCCCTGGTAGCGGAGTTCCGGGCGAACTTTCCAGCGGTCCCGGTCGCCTGTGAGGCGGTGGAGGATTCCCCCTTCTTCGATCGCTCGTTCGACGCCGTGCTCGCCTGGGGGCTGCTGTTCTTACTACCGAAGCGGGCGCAAACCATCGTCATTCGCCGGGTCGGGGAAGCCTTGCGGCCCGGGGGACGGTTCCTCTTTACGGCTCCGTACCAGGAAGTACAGTGGGAAGACGCCATGACCGGCCGGCTATCCCTGTCTTTGGGCGCGGAAACCTACCGATCCTTGCTAGCGGACGCCGGACTGACCCTGACCGGGGAATTCGAGGACGAAGGGGAGAACCACTACTACAGCTGCACCAAAGATTAGCGTACCATCCGCTGCGGACGGGGGGCACGGAAACCCCGAATCAGAGGGCGCGGCCGCCACGGCTTTTTTCAACGCCCTCAACGCTTCGTACTGCGCAGGATCAGGCTAGCGAAGACGAACACAACCCCCAGGAAGCGTAGCCAGGTGATCGCTCGGCTTTTTGCTAACCGGGAAAGATGGGCGAAGCTGAGGAGGACGACAAGTCGCTTCCAGCATTACCAATGATCCCCTGCAACAAAATTTACCGGAGTAGTATTTGTCGTTTCCAAGCTGATCAATACCTTTGCTTGTAATTAGACTTAGTCTAGATAAAGCAAAAGACCATGAAAACAATTCTACCCCTGTTGCTGGTGCTATTGGCTGGCGCGGGACTTACCGCACAGGTTGGCACCATTACGGGATCCGTGGAAAACCGGAAAGGGGAGCCGCTACAATTTGTAAACGTGAGCCTGGAGGGAACCACCCGCGGAGTGGAAACGGATGTGGCGGGAGTGTACCGCCTGGAGCGGGTGCCCGCCGGTGACTATGTTTTGCTCTTCTCCGGTATCGGCCTGTCGAACGACCGTCGGGAAGTCACGGTGGTTGCCGACCGGACGCTGGAGATCGCCCCGGTACGGCTTCGTTTCCAGGAGGCGCAGCTATCGGAGATCGTAGTACGTGGCGGCCGGGACAATTACGCACAATCCAACATCTCGCCCTCCCTGCGGCTGCAGACCCCCATCGCCGAGCTGCCGCAGAACATCCAGGTCATCAGCCAGGAGCTGGTACGCGACCAGCAGATCACCAACATCATGCAGGGGCTATCGCGCAACGTAAGCGGCGTCACCATGCTCGAGCACTGGGGCAACTTCGCCCGGCTCAACATGCGCGGCTTCCGGATCCCGGCCTTCCGCAACGGCTTTAACGTCAGCGACAGCTGGGGGCCGTTATCCGAAGACATGAGCCTGGTGGACCGCATCGAGTTCGTAAAGGGGCCGGCCGGTTTTATGCTCTCGGCCGGGGAGCCGGGGGGACTCTACAACGTCGTGACAAAAAAACCGACCGAGCAATCCATCGGCGAGGTAACGGTCATGGCCGGTAGCTTCGACTTCTACCGGGGCGCCCTCGATCTCGGCGGCAAGGTGACCGAAAACGGCAAATTGCGCTACCGCCTCAACGGCATGTACCAGACCTCCGACAGCCACCGTGGCAACGAGGATGCCCAGCGCTGGGCCATTGCGCCGGCCCTCGCCTATCGCTTTTCCGACCGGACCACCCTCACCGCCGAACTGACCCACCAGCAGGCCGAGAGTTTCCTCGGTTCGGCCTACATCTTCGCCCCCGTCTCGGCGGGCTACGGCAGCCTTGATCGTGACTTCAACTTCGTCGACCCCGATTACCCGGCCACCGACATCGTGGAAACCATGGGGCTGCTCAACCTAAACCACCGCTTCTCCACCAAGTGGCAGGGCACCGTACAGATCGCCCGGCTCAACTACGAGCAGGAAGGCTATTCCGCCTGGATCTCCACCCTGGAAGACGACGGTGACGCTTACCGCTCGGTCAGCATGTGGGACGCGCTCTCTCTGGGCACCTACGGACAGGCCTTCGTGAACGGCGAGGCACGCACCGGGAAGGTGAGCCACACCATTCTCGCCGGTATCGACTATACGGACAAGGAATACTACGCCGACTTCTACAGCTCTCAGGCGGAAACCACTCCCTTCAATATCTACAACCCGGAGTACGGCAACTTCGGCGAGCTCACCTTCGACCGCTCCCAGGAGCTTCGCGACCGCTATCCGGATCCCTACAACGGATTCCGCTCCACGGCTTTTTACCTTCAGGACGAGCTCGGCTTCTTCGAAGATCGGCTGCGCGTCACCCTGGCGGGTCGGTATACGAATCTGGAAACCGTCGGCAAGGATGAGCCGGACAACACCTTTACCCCCCGGGTGGGCATCAGCTTCGACGTGCTGCCCGACCTGGCCGTGTACGCCCTTTACGACGAATCCTTCCTGCCGAACAACGGCGTCAGCGCCGACGCGGAACCCTTCGACCCGGTCCGGGCGCGGGACGTGGAAGGCGGCATCAAGAAATCCTTCTTCGACGACCGGGTGCGCGCCACCCTGGGGGCGTACCGCATTACGAAAAACAACGTGCTGGTCACCGACCCCGAGAATACCATGTTCTCCATCCAGCTCGGCGAAATTCGGTCGCAGGGATTTGAATTCGACCTCCAGGGCGAGCTCTACCCCGGTCTGAACCTGATTCTCAACTACGCCAACACCGACGTAACGGTTACTGAAGACACCGACCCCGCCCGCGTGGGCAGCCGCGTAGCCGGCCACGCCCGCCACGTGAACAACGGCTGGCTTACCTACGGCTTTCCGGCCACCTCGGCGCTGAGCGGCTTCGGCGCCTCCCTGGGATATCAGTACCAGATCGACCGCTCCACCTGGACGTGGGGAGCCGACAACGAGACCGATCTCCCCGACTACTTCCGCGTCGACGGTGGCCTGTTCTGGAAAAACGACCGCTTCCGTGTCCAACTCAACGTTAACAACCTCCTCGACGAGTACCTCTACTCCGGTGCCAACTACGGCAGCTACCTTTACTGGCAGTCTGAGCCCGGCATCAACGGCCGCCTGGCGGTCACCTACCGCTTCCGCTAACCGACACCCGACACCCCGACAACCGACAACCCGACAACCCGACAACCCGACAACCGACAACCCGACAACCCGACAACCCGACACCCGACAACCGCCCCCCCCCATGAAACGCACCAGCAAACGCTTCCGCCTCCTTCTCGCCGTCCACAAGTACCTCGGACTGGCCACCGGAATCATCGTGCTGCTGGTCAGTCTGACGGGTGCCGCCTGGGTGTTTAAGGAAGAGATCGAGCCGCTGTACGAGCCGGAGTTCGTCTTCGAGCCGGCGGCGGAAGCCGAGTTGCTGTCCGCTTCCCGCGCCCGCGAATTGGGACAGGCCGTTTTTCCGGAGCACGCCATCCACGGCACCCTCTTCGAAGGCACCACGGCGCCGGTGGAGGTGATCTTCTACCAGGTAGAGCCGCGATTTTACCAGAGCGTGTTCCTCCATCCGACCACTGGCGAGATCCTACATACCAAGGACCACCTTTCCGGCTTTTTCGCCTGGGCGCTGCTGGGGCATATGTACCTGTGGCTACCGATGGACGTGGGCAGCATGATCGTGAAGTACGGCATCCTCGTCTTCCTGTTCATTATCGTGTCGGGCCTCCTCATCTGGCTGCCGGGGCGGGTGAAGCGACTCCGTAAGAACCTGTCTTTCCGCTGGAAGCCCACCACCGGCTGGCGGCGCAAAAACTTCGATCTCCACAGCATCGTCGGCGTCTACATTTACGTCTTCGCCTTTCTCTTCGCCTTCACCGGCTCGGTGATCGGGCTGCCGTGGTTCTATTACGCGACGTATAAGGTACTGGGCGGCAGCGGCGACCCCAGCTTCGTGATTCCCGAGAACGTAAGTGCCGGCCGCACCGCCGCGGCGGATGATGCGGCCATTCCGTACGATCGGCTCGTTCCCCGGCTGATGCGGGAAGAACCCGACGCCCGGAGTTTCGAGCTTCACTACCCCTACTCGGAAACCTCCAGCGTCTACGTGGAGATCGAGCGGGGGGAAGGCACCTTCTACCGCAACGATTACCGCTACTTCGACCAGTACACCCTGGAGGAGATTCCCTCTCCGGGGGTTTACGCGAAGTACGCCGATGCCGACTTCGCCAAGTTCGTCATGCGGCTGAACTACGACGTCCACATCGGGGCCATCGGCGGTATCCCGGGGAAGGTGATCGCCTTCCTGGCCAGCCTGGTGATCGCCTCCCTGCCAGTCACTGGCTTCGTGATGTGGTACGGGCGCAGGAAAAAGGGGAAGAAGCGCCCGCCGGCAGCGGTACGCCCTACGACGTACGCTGAGGAAGAACCGATCAAGAGGGATAAGCTGGCGAAGGAAGAGTACAGGGTCTGAGGTAGGATCAGGGAGTGGTAAGTGCCCGCCCGACGTAGGCGCGATGCCGTACCCGCCGGAAACCGGTTTCGCGGCGGAGCGCAGCTGAGGTCAAGGGAACCACCATGTTAGGTCACCCCAGGCAGGGAGCAGCGGGCAGACGGGTACCGGTAACCTTTTGATTACCGGGTGCATGAACGGGGTAGATCCGAAGGGGGGGCACCGGTAGTCCGGGAGATGAGCCGGGAAAAATGTGCGGTGTAACGCCTATTTTCCTTCCCGTAGGGGGCAGGATCGCCCCTGACCTACACACACTCGACCATGCCACCAGCCTTTACGCTTCACATTCACGGCACCCGCGCCCCGACGCCCACCCCCTTAGCCGACCGTTCGAACGACCTCTTCGAGGTTCGCGAGCGCTTCGACCTGACCCGCACGCGGGGCGTGGGCACCCGGCACGATCGGCAACTAACCGACGAGATCGTGGGCCTGATCACCGAAGACGACCTGGAATGGTTTGGCTACGCCGACGACCTCCCAGAAGTGTTTGGCCAGGAAGTACAGCTGGCCCGTAGCGGACAAACCGGTTTCGTCGTGCCGACCACGATCGAGTCGAACCGATCGGGCCAGCGGGGGCTGGTGGATCGCATCCAAGCCAAAGCCATCGAAATCATCACCGGCAAGGCAGCGGAAGAGGGGGCGGAGGTCACCGCCCGGCAACTGGCCCAGCGCATCGACGAGCGGAACACCCAGAAAAAGGGGCTCTGGAAAGTGGACCCCTCCGGCAACCTGCAACGGCTGCCCGCGGGCGCCTCCTTTACCCGGGCCCTCATTTTTATTCACGGAACGGCCTCCAAATTCGAGAGTGGCTTTAGCAACATCGATGCGGACTACTGGCAGCGGATCCACCAGCACTACGATGGGCAGGTCTACGCCTTCAATCATCCGACGCTGATCGCTTCCCCAGTACGGAACGCCCTCGACCTCCTGGCGGAACTGCCGGAGGGCGCGAGCTTCGACCTGATCACCCACTCCCGCGGCGGGTTGGTGGGTGACGTGCTGGCGCGCTGCGATAGCCGCCTCGACGAGAAGGGATACAGTACCAGCGAGATCGAATTGGTCGCCAAAGACTATACCGAAGGGGAAACCCAAACGCCGATACCCGACGAAATGCGGGAACTGGCTACGGTAGCAAAGCAAAAAGCCGTCTTCATCCACCGCATCGTTCGCGTGGCCTGTCCGGCCCAGGGCACCACGCTGCTCGCCGACCGGCTGGACCACTTCCTGAACGCCTTGCTGACCCTCATCGGCAAAGCCGGGGCGGACCGCCTGGGGCCCTTCTATGCCCTGTTTAAGTCGTTTCTGCTCAAGGTCATCGAGGAGCGGGAGGACCCGGCCACCTTTCCCGGCCTGTACGCCATGGTGCCCGACCTGGCCTTCATCAAGGTGAACAATAACCCGGAGCGGGAGCTGAAAACGGAGCTCGTCAGCATTCTGGGGGATTCGGACACCGGCGGCGGCGTATTGCAGTCGCTGAAGGTAGTCTTGAGCAACCTGTACTACTGGCAGGAAAATGATTTCGTGGTGAATACGGCGAGCATGTCGGAGGGGATCGCCCGGCGGCCCAGCAACCGGGTGTGTACCATCGCCAATGCGGAGGTGGACCACTTTTCCTACTTCGACAACAAGGTGCACATGGCCATTATTACGGCCATCCTGACCGGGGAATTGCTCCCCGCCGGCGTAGCGCTGATCCCGCGGGACGAACTACCCGTCGCGCCGCCGCAGGGGTGGAGCATGATCCAACTCGACGAATTGCGGCCGATCGAGGTATCCGGCAAGCGGCCCGTCGTCGTACTCCTGCCGGGGATCATGGGGTCCAATCTGTACCACCAGAACGAACGGCAGTGGATGGACCTCCGCGCGCTTCACGCGGGCGGATTCGTCAAACGACTGGCTAAGCTTACGGATGAGGTCGAAGCTCAGAGCCTGATCCGGCGATCCTACGGCGCTCTCGTCACCGACCTGAACCAGCGCAACTACGACGTGCGCGTCTTCCCGTACGACTGGCGGAAGTCGCTCACCGAAGCCGCCCGGGCATTCGCGGAGCTGATGCAGGCACTCACGGAGATCGATCAGCCCGTGCGCATCGTCGCACACTCGATGGGCGGACTGGTCGTACGCCAGTGGATGATCGACTACCGGGAGGAATGGGTGCGCTTCCGGAAACGTCCCGCCGCCCGCGTCCTGCTTTTGGGCACGCCCTGGCGCGGTTCCCACCTCATCACCCAGGTGCTGACGGGCCACGCGCGCACGGTACGGCAACTGGCCCTGCTGGATTTCAAGCACGATAGGCGCGAGTTGCTGACCTGCCTCGGGCAGCTCCCCGGCATTTTCGAGTTGCTTCCCCTCGACGATGCCCGCATGATCGATCCGGCTGCCTGGGAAACCCTCCGCGACGCACGCAACGCCCGTCGCATGCCCGCCATCGGCGCGGAAATGCTGGAAGCGTTCCAGACTTACCGGGAGGGCGTCGAGCGCGGGATCAAAAAGTTTACGGAAAAGGATATGTCCGTGATCTATTACGTCGCGGGACACCACGAGGAGACCGTGGACGACTACGAGTTGCGGAATTCCCTCTTCTGGAAAAAGGACCGGCTCCGCTACCTGACCACGGCGGAGGGGGATGGCAGCGTCAGCTGGAAGCGGGGCATCCCCACTAAAGTACCCGCCACGCAGGTCTACTACACGCGCACACAGCACGGAGAGCTGGCGAATGACGCCTCGCTCTTTCCGGGCCTGGTCGATCTGCTGGAAAAGGGGGATACTACCGCTACCGGATTCAGCCAATCGGCCCCGGTGGGTGGCCTGCGCAGCGCTGGATCGCCAACGGAAACCGTCCGGCGGGGCCGGGTGACGCAAATCACGGACCAATCGCCCCTCGACAACCTCTTCGGCCTTGAACCCGCGGCACCGGGGACAGTGAAGGGGCCCGCGCCGATCCGCGTCGAGGTCTTCAACGGCGACCTGAAGTGGGCGCGCCACCCCGTCCTGATCGGTCACTTCGCCCAGGACGGCATCGTCAGCGCGGAGCGGGCCCTGGACGGCTACCTGGACGATATTCTCTCGGAGCGGCACATGATGGGCTTCTATCCCGAACAGATCGGCGAGCAGGACGTCATCATCGATTACACCCGCTACCCCAGCGGCGCGATCATCGTCGGGCTGGGCGACAAGGAAGCGCTCACCGGCTACAACCTCACCCGCACCGTAGAGAAGGGAATCCTGAAGTACGCCGTCTTCAACCGCGATAACCAGACGGACCAGAAAGCGACGAACAATAGCCACGGCATCAGCACGCTGTTCATAGGCAGCAATTACGGTCAGCTACCGCTGCGGGAATCCATCCGAAGCATTCTTCTCGGGGTGATGCAGGCCAACAGCGTGATCGAGAGCTTCGACAAGCCCGGGAAGCGCCTGCGCCCCATCGAATTCATCGAATTCGTGGACTACTACGAAGACCGGGTGTACGAATGCTACAAGACGCTGCTCGAGATCGAGGAAGGGGACTCTTCCCTGCCCATCAACCTCAACCGGAAAATCCAGCAGGGCCTCGGCCGGCAAAAGCGCTTTCTGCGGGAGGACAGCCGCAGCTGGTGGCAGACCTTCACCTCCGTGGTCAAGCGGGACCGCTTGCCGGGGGATGAGACAAAGGAGGGCCGGGAATACCTCGACTTCACCACCTACAATCGCGGCTCCTCCGTCAGTACCGACGACGTCCGCAGTAACCTGGAACTAGCGCGCTACCTGGCCGAGGAACTCTCGACCGAGTCAACCTGGAACGCCAACGACGCCAAGGTGATCTTCGAACTGCTGGTCCCGAACCGCTACAAAGACTTCATCCGCAACCATCGCAACATCGCCTGGCGGATGGATGAGAAGAGCGCGGCCTTTCCCTGGGAGATGTTCCACGACCCGCTGTACGACGATAAACCCACCTTCACGAAATCGGGGCTCGTGCGTCAACTGTTTTCCGCTTCGGCTGCCATCCGGCCCGCCCTGGTGCGGCAACCTACGGCCATGGTGATCGCCAATCCGGCCTTTACCCGTACCGATTTGCCGGATCTGCCCGCCGCCGCAACGGAGGGAAAACTGGTGGGCAAGCAATTACAGGAGGCCGGCTTCACCACCACGCTGTCCATCGGGGAGGAACCGGTGCCGATCACCAAGGCGCTCTTCGGCAATCCGTACAAAATCATTCACATCGCCTCGCACGGCGAGTTCGAACCGGACCAGGACCGGATCGGGATTTCCATCGGCGGCGGGCAATTACTGACCCCGGGCACCCTGCGGCAGTTCAGCGCCATCCCGGAGCTGGTCTTCGTAAACTGCTGCTTTGTCGGGCAGATCGATGCCGGACTGGAGGCCTACCGCCAGGGCCGGCACAAGCTCGCCGCTAACATCGGCACCCAGTTGATTCAACTCGGCGTGAAAGCCGTGGTCGTCGCCGGCTGGGCGGTCGACGACGCGGCGGCCAAAACCTTCGCCGAGGTATTCTACGCGCAAATGCTGAAGGGCCGCTACTTCGGCGAGGCCGTGACCCGCGCCCGGGCGGACTGCTACGCCCGGCACCGGGAGGTCAATACCTGGGGAGCGTACCAGTGTTATGGCGATCAGTTCTACCGCTGCGTCACCGACGGGGCCGGTACGGGCAATGGCGGCACCTTCACGCTGGAGCAGGAAATCATCCTGGAGTTCGACAACCTGATCTCCCGCTCGGAAAGCCTGGAAGTGAATGGCAGCATCCAGCGCCACATCGACATTCTGAACGACACGGCCCACGTCTGCATCGATCGCGCCCGCAAGCTCGGCCTGGCATCCTGTGCCTTCCAGCGCCGGCAAGCGCTTTTCTACGCCTATATGGCCGATTATCCCCGCGCCATCACCGCCTACCGGCAACTCTTCGGGGCGGGCACCGGGGAGTTTTTCCTGCAGGACGTGTTCGCCTTTGGGAACATCCGCGCCAAACAACTGGTCATCGACCGGCAGCGGGGGGCCGTTTCCCCGGAGGAGGGGTCGAAGGCGATCGCCGAGATTCTCCAGGCCTTCACTACGCCGGAGATCGTGCACTCGGGTCCGGAACTGGTCGCCACGGTCGGCAGTACCTACAAACGGGCCGCCTTGCTGGCCGACAAAGCCGAGGCACGCAAGTACCTGAAGGAGGGCGCTACCTGCTACCTACAGGCGGCGCGGGAACGGGGCACGAGCGAGCGCGGCAGCATCTACTTCGCCACCCGTTTTCTGACCCTGGCTACCTTCGCGAACTTCGACCTCCAATCGCCCCGTATCGACATCCGGGAGGAGTTCGGGCGCGATCCGGCGGCCTACATTTCCGGCTGGCTGGAGCAACTGAAGAGTCTGCCCGAGGATCGGAATTCGGTGTATTCCCAACTCGCCGAAATTCAGCTGCGCCTGTGTACGCTGGTGACCGGCTCGGTAACCGGGTCCCTTTCGGTCGACGCACGCAAGCACGAAACCCAGCGGTTGACCGAGCGCTATCAGAAACAGATCTCGGAGTGCATCAACGTGCGCGAGCTACACGGGGAGATCGAGCACCTGGAGTTCCTGCTGGGCATGTGCAAGCTCTTCCGGATCCCGGAGCAGGAGCTGCCCGTCTATCTACAGCGGATCCTGCCGAATTTATCGGGCGTGTTTCGGTAGAGATTAGGGGCTTTATACCCGCCCTTCGCCGCCCTACCGTAATCGGATAGGGTAAAAGCAATCCGCGCCCAATCCGGCACCTCCCCCGCCGGGCAACGCTCGAACCGGATGCCCGCCCCCTCCTCCGCAAGGATCAGCGTAGTGGAATCGGGGATCGTGAGGGTAAGCTCGGTGACTATCCGCGAGCTGTTGTAGGAATCGGTGCAGGACTGCCCTACCCGATACGCGTTCCCCTTGCTGGAGATGACCGACAAGTCGCAATCGCGGGTAGCGGAGCCGGAGAGCCCGCGACCCGTCCACACCCGGAACGCAGCGTTGGCCGGATCGCTACACCCCAAATCCGCGATAAGGTAAAAGCCCGGGCGGAGGGGCAGGCGGTTGCTCGGTGGCAACAGTTGCAGGGCGACGATGCTCGGGAAGTCGCGGCGCACCACCGTCCCGGAACCATTCACCTGGATACCGGTGGAGAAGCTGGCCAGTGCCCGTCGGCCCCGCAGGCTGTCCGGTAAGTTCCCCAGCAATTCCCGCTCTCCGCGGGCTGGCGCCCGGCAGATGGCCTCTGAGGTGCCGGTGCCACCCTCCCGCGGTGCGTAGCGGAGGTAACAGTTGTCGCCGCAGATGAAGTCGGTAAGGACGATAAGCTGGAAGTCGGAAGCGCTCGATGATGTATCCGGATCGGCCGTTGCGCCACTATTTTCCCGGTCGGAGCAAGTGCGTAGTGCCAGGCACCAAAACAGGAACAACAGGACCGGGAAGCGGAGCATAGGCTGACGAAACGGCGTGCTGCCTCAACTCAATAGGTAGACCCCGGGTCGGGCAGTCATCGCTGTCATTCATGGTAACCAGGCCCTGTAACGGGGCCTGGGGAATCCGTTTTTCGGGGCGAACGGCTGACACCATTCCTACGGCCACGGCCGGTGGTTGCCAGCGACGGGCTACCCCCGCTTACGGGTTCCGGGAACGAGAAGCAACGATTGCCGGTAAGCGACCGGCTTTCTTCCCGCGCTCCGCCGCCCTATCTTATCTTAGTTATGCTAACGCGATAAAGATGGCCTCCGAAAAACCGACCACTGTAGACGAATACCTGGCCGCCGCCCCCGCGGCCGGCCGGGAACTGCTGACCGAAATGCGGGCGCTGCTCAAAAGCGTGGCACCGGATGCCCGGGAAGGGCTAAAGTGGGGACAGCCCGCCTTCGAATCCGACCGACTCCTGTTCTCCTTCGCGGGCTTTAAGCAGCACCTGAATTTCTTCCCCACCCAATCCGCCCTCGAACCCTTCCGCGACGAGCTGACCGGCTATAAGACCGGCAAGGGCTCCGTACAGTTCCCCTACGGCGAGCCACTACCGGTCGAGCTCATCCGAAAGATCGCCGCCTACCGCAAGGAAGACGTGGAAGAACGGGGGGCGCTGTGGATGAAGTAGTTCCTTTTTTTTGCCGGGGGGAGTACACCCTTCGTTTACTTTATAGTAATATTGCGATTAAACGATAGTAAGCCATGGGAGCCATCAAAACAGCGAACTTCACGGACGCCCAAAACGCGATTGCCGTCTATGCCAGGGCATTCGGGCACCCGGCACGGGTAGCGATCCTGCAGTACTTGTTCAGGATGGACAGCTGCGTATGCGGCGAAATCGTAGCGGAGATCGATCTTGCCCAGCCCACCATCTCCCAGCATTTGAAGGAACTTCGGCAACTCGGCTTGATCCGGGGCACCGTCGACGGCACCCGCGTGTGCTACTGCATCGACACCGACAATTGGGCCCGCATGAAGGAAACCCTGCACGACTTCCTCGACCAGGACCTGCCTAAACTCGATTGCTGCTAATTTTTTGCCCACTTTCATCGGCTCATCGCGATAAACCGATACTTCTTTGCGCACTCAATGCCCTCTTTATGAAGATTATCCTGTTTGGTGACATCCACGCAAACCTGCCGGCTCTGCAAGCCTTCTTCGCCGACGCCGAAACCCACCACGCCGACGCGATCTACTGCCTCGGCGACTTGGTCGGCTACAACATCTGGCCCAACGAGGTCATTCACGAGATTCGCCGCCGCCACATCCCGACGATTGCCGGCAACTACGACTTCGGCATCGGCCGCCACAGCGACGAATGCGGCTGCGCCTACAAAACCGATGAAGAACGCGCCAACGGTGCCGTTTCCATCGCCCTCACCAACGAGCTCGTCAACGACGACAACCGGGCGTACCTCCGCACCCTCCCCGCCCACCTGCGCCTGGATTTTCGGTTGAACGACGATCGCCTTAGCCTACTGCTGGTCCACGGCAGCCCCCGCCGGATCAACGAGTACCTCTTCGAAGACCGGCCGGAAAAAAGCCTGCAGCGAATCCTGGAGCAGGCGGAGGCCGACATCCTCTGCTTCGGCCACACCCACCAGCCCTTTCACCGCATCTTGAATTCCGGCGACGAAGCCGCTCCCCACTTTCGCCACGCCATCAACATCGGCTCCGTGGGCAAGCCGAAGGACCGCGATAACCGGGGCTGCTACGCGATCCTGGAATTCGATGCCACCACGTCCACGCTGGATGCGGACAGCATCTCGGTCACCTTCGTCAGGTTCGACTACGACATTGAAGCGGCGGCCCGGGCCGTCGAAGGCAGCCGCCTACCGAATACGTACGCGGCAAACCTGCGAAACGGCTATTAACCCCACCTGCGGCATCCTACCCTATTCCCATGCAAACCTCCCCCACCAAGCGGCTCACCTTTCTGGATAGCTACCTCACCCTGTGGATCTTCCTCGCCATGCTGGTGGGCGTGGGGCTGGGTTACACCTTCCCCTCGATCCCCGCCGGAATCGAATCCTTCAGCAGCGGCACGACCAACGTGCCCATCGCCATCGGCCTCATCCTGATGCTGTACGCGCCGCTGGCCAAGGTGAACTACGCCCTGTTGCCGAAAGTCTTCCGCAACGTGCGCATTCTGTCGATCTCCCTATTGCTCAACTGGGTCATCGGGCCGGTCCTCATGTTCGTACTAGCGATCACCTTCCTGCGCGATTACCCGGAATACATGGTGGGCATCATCCTCATCGGTCTGGCGCGCTGCATCGCGATGGTGCTCGTGTGGAACGACCTGGCCGAGGGCAGCAGCGAGTACGGCGCCGGGCTGGTGGCGCTTAACAGCATCTTCCAGGTCTTCGCCTACAGTTTTTACGCCTGGATCTTCATCACGGTCCTGCCCCCTTACTTCGGGTTCGCCGGCGGCATCGTGGACATCTCCATCGCTACCATTGCCGAAAGCGTAGCCATTTACCTGGGCATCCCCTTCCTCCTGGGCATCTTGAGTCGGCTGATTCTCGTACGGCTAAAGGGGGAAGCCTGGTACCGCGAGACCTTCATTCCGGCCATCTCCCCGCTTACCCTCATTGCCCTGTTGTTCACCATCGTGGTGATGTTCTCCCTCAAGGGGGAGGTGATCGTCGGCATCCCACTGGACGTCCTCCTCATTGCCCTGCCCCTGCTGGTGTACTTCACCCTGATGTTCATCATCGGCTTCTTCGTCACCCGGTCCGTGGGGGCGCGGTACGACGAGACGGCCGCCGTTGCCTTCACCGCCGCCGGCAACAACTTCGAGCTGGCCATCGCGGTGGCCATCGCGGTCTTCGGGCTCGATTCCGGGCAGGCCTTCGCGGGGGTGGTGGGTCCGCTGGTGGAGGTGCCGGCACTGATTCTGCTGGTGCGGGTGTCTTTCTGGCTGAAGGATAAGTATTTCGGGGGAGTGCGGACATAAGGGGGCGCCGGAGCGCGGGTGAACAGTATGCCCCTACTCGTGCCTTGCGGCGGTTGCGTGTATCGGAAAACCCGCCAAGCTCCCCTATCTTGCTATTCAAACCCACGGGGTACTACGCCCCCCCAGCCATGGCCAAGCATCCCCAAGTAGACGACCTCCTTTCCCGGGTCGAGCGGTGGCGACCGGAGCTTACCGCCCTGCGGACCATCCTGCTCACCACCGACCTCACCGAAACCTGGAAGTGGCGCGCACCCTGCTACACGTACGGGGGTAAAAACGTGGCCATGCTGGCGGGTTTCAAAGACAGTTGCGCCCTCAGCTTCTTGAAGGGCGCCCTGCTCACCGACCCCCGGGGTATTCTGGAAAAGCCGGGAGAAAATTCCGTGCACGTTCGCTTGATGCGCTTTACCGACATAACCCAGGTGCAAGAACGGGAAACGGTTATCACGGCATACCTCCGGGAGGCGATCGGGGTGGAAGCGTCCGGCCAGCAGGTCGAAAAAGTAGCCACGCCCGGCGAAGCGTGGCCGGCCGAACTCCACGAAAAATTTGCCGCGGTGCCCGGATTGGAAGCCGCCTTCGTCGAGCTCACCCCCGGCCGGCAGCGCGGCTACCTGCTTTACTTCAACGGGGCCAAACAATCCGCTTCCCGAACCACCCGCATCGAGCGCTACCAGGAAAAGATCCTGTCGGGAAAGGGCTTTCATGACTGCCACTGCGGACTGTCGCAGCGGATGCCGCGGTGTGATGGCTCCCATAAGGCACTGCGCGTTTAGGAAACAGGTTGGCTCCCGCGCTCCGCCGCCAAATCGAAAGCAAGGAGATCTACCGGCCGGTAAGATGCCCGCCCCCGCTTCCGGCGGTTCGCAGCGGCCGGCTACAAAGCGCTCGATGGCAGGCCGTAACTCCCGGGTAGCGGTCGGCGACGTGTCCGGTCCGGTACCCTCCGCGGCTAACACCGTGCCTTCGCTATTTGCTGGTCCGGACTACCGGCGAAAGCACCGGAGGATATTTTCGGGACCGGCCACCTCTTCGGCGAAGGTCCTCGGCAGTAGAAACTACCGGTCGGAGAAGGCTTACTTTTGGGGGGTGGTTTTCGCGCGTAACGGCTCCCGAAGCGGGGTTCTTCCCGGTTTACGTGCACCATTGCCGGGCCACGGCCATACGCCCACCTAATTCGACGATCCCCATGAACTTGCCACTCTCCGACCCGATTGCTACGGAAAGGGATATCCTGTTCTCTCTGCTTGCCTACTCGGTGGTCTATCGATACTGGGAACCCATTGACCGGGGCGGGCGGGGCTATAACGTAGGTTGTATTTTGGTGGATACCGCAGATCGAGTGGTGGATTATGCGCTGAATCACGTGAGCCAGCAGGAAAACGCGACCCAGCACGGCGAAGTCAGGCTCATGACCGGGTACCTGGACCGCCCCGGTATCTACGCGCTGGAGGGCCATACCATCTATTCCACGCTGGAGCCCTGTGCCATGTGCGCGGGTATGATGACTATGGTATCCATCGATCGGACGGTGAACGGCCAACCCGATTACTATTTTTCCAAAGCACTGGAGCGGCTGTCGTTCGACTCGCAATCCATCGGAGGATATGCCCCGTATCCCCGCACCGTTACCTCCGTGGTCACCCCCGCTGCGTACAGTCAGCAACTGGACGACGCCTACCACCAGTACATCCGGGAAGGAAATGCGCCCATCATCACCCGGTTCCTGACGACCGAAGTGGCCCGGCGCATCTTTGAACGTGCGACCCGGGACTTTCAAAATTTCGGGGTAGCCCACCCCGAAAACGAAATAATATATAAGAATGCCCTAAATTTCTTTCGTACGCTCCCGGAACACCCCAAATAGACGAATATGTCGGAAAACATTGAACTGACCGCGGCCCTGGTAGGCATTCTATCGGGGTCCATCGCCATTTGGCAATACGTCAATGTTAAGCACGAAAATAAGGAGCTCAGGAAGGAGGTTGAACTGATTGCCTCTACGGGCGTCGCCATCGGGTACTATTACAATTTTATCGTTAGTGTCTTTTCTAAATTAAAGGAGCACGTATTGCGTATCGAGATTTACGAAGACAATACGAATACGATCGAAAAGGTCGTGGAATACGAGTCCGAAGACGTCGAGTTGCACATCATCATGCCGAACGATCTTCAGATCAATTCCATGAACCACGCCATTAAAAAAATGCGGATACACCGTAAGGGCAATATCGTCAGCCGGGGCTCGGAGCGGAATTTCGGGATCAATTTCATGTACGGGGAGAACGGAAAGCTGTTGATTCTCGATTTTCCCAAGCCGCTGAATGCCATTCGGGAGTATATGTTCAAGCTCCCCAAATTCGTGAGCCTGCTCAACGAGAACGGCGAACTGAACGATAACAACCTGTTTGAATCGCCCATCTGGCAACAACACGAGGACCGTGAGCTCAGGAACTTCGAGAAAACGATCCGCGTGCTTATGGCCCGCGGACGCGTTGACGAAGGGCAAACGGAAACCAAATTCGTCAACGTTGACGCCGTTCCGGATTCCGCGGATGGCAGGTAAAATCGCTTCCCCCGCCACGTCCGTTACCCGGCGGCAGGAGAACTCACCTCCCGGGGGTTGGTGGTGTCAATAAACGGCCCGACTTCAGGAGAAACGGTACCTCGTACTCCGAAGGTTGATGGTGCCTGCGGTCAGTAGCTTACGAACGGCAATTGGTGTACGTAGCGGTCGTCTTCCACCTGCTTGATCAGGAATTCGGCCAAATCCGCCCGGGCGATCTTGGTGCTGGCGTTCACGCCTACCCATCCCTCACGGTAGTGACCCTGTTTGGCGTCGTTGGTCAGCCGTGGGGCCCGGACGATGATCCAGTCGGTGCCGCTCGCCGCGAGCACCCCGTGGTGGGCGACGGCGTCATGAATGACCTTCGGCATGGCGAGGTTCATGATGAAGCGGATGGCTTTGTCCGCGAATTTGGGCTCGTCTTTTTCCGGATAGGGCAGGCCGCCGCCGGAGAGGGAAATGATTTTCTTTACCCTGGATTCGCGCATCGCGGCCAGGATGTTTTTGGTCCCGTCCGTCTGGAGCCAGTCCGGCGAGCCCTTTCCGTGGCCGAAAACGCTCAGCACTACGTCGGTACTGGCAACGGTAGCTGCCACATCCGCAGGGTTCAGGACATCTCCGGCGATCACCTGCAGGCGGGGGTGGGTTTGTGACAGCTTTGCCGGGTTTCTTACCAGCGCTTTGACGTCGTAGCCCCGGGTAAGGGCCAGGGACAGCAATTCCCGGCCCGTTTGCCCCGTGCCGCCGAAGAGTGCGATTGTTTTCATAGTGCCCGTACTTCTTTTTCCTGTGATCCCACAAGATTATTTACTTTGTAGGTACCGGACTAAAATGGCGGTACTAACCTTTTGGTGGGTATGAAGAACGATCGAATACACGTGACGGCACGGTGTCCCATTCGCACTACGCTCGAAATGGTTGGCGGCAAGTGGAAATTGCTGATCCTGCGGCAACTCTACGGGGGGCCGTTACGGCTGAGCGCCCTACGTTCCACCATTCCCGATATCAGCGAGAAAATGCTGATCCAGGAGCTGAAAATCCTGGTGGAAAACCGCCTCGTCCACCGCGAGAACTTCGGGGAGGTACCCCCGCGGGTGGCGTACTCCCTTACGGACAGGGGAGAACTGGTCAAGCCGCTCATCGAGGAAATGATCGCCTTCGCGGAGCGCTACGAGCGCACATAGGTTGGTACGGCAACGGGCAACCGTAACGGTTGGATTTTCCGGTAGGTAAATGAACGCCAAATCCATTCCAGTGGCCCGTACCGAAAGCGCGTTAGCCACCAGGCGCTACCGGCCATTTGCGCGGCTACGACCCATGCCGCCAGCAACGCCAGTTGGTGGGTCCGTACCGCCCCGAATCCGCCCAGACCCCAGTCAAAAAGCAGGAAAGTGCCGATCAGGGAAAGGCCTACGTAGTTCGTCAGGGCCATTCGTCCGTAGGGAGCGAACAGAGCCAATACCCGCCGCCCGGCCCCTGACTGGTAAGCGGACACGAAGCCCAGCAGGATCAGGGCGGTTACGGCTACGTTGGTCCAGTCGTAAAAATTGAGGGCCACCACGGGTAGCCAGCCCGACCAGTCGATCGGTTGGCCGACCTGACTGAAGAGGGCCAGCATCAGCAGGGTGCCGACGGTAAGCAGGCCGAGGGCATAGCGCTTCAGGGGGCGGCGGTAGCGCAGGAGCCGGTGGGAATCCCCTAACATGCCGGCCCGTCCCAACAGCAAACCAACCAGAAAGTAGCCGAAGGTATAGTAATACCGCCCCAGGATACCGAGGTAGAGATCGGCCTTCAGCCCGAGACCGCCGGTCAGGTGCTCGCGGGCCAGTGCGGTGAAAGAGCCGTTCTGCAGCAGACCGGTATACGCTGCCGCGTAGGGGTGAGTCGGGTCCAACACCGGGGCGGGACCGAAAGCGGGCCCCTCTCCGCCAATGGCAAAGGCCAGCAGCCGGGGCAGCCCCAGGAAACAAACGGCGATGATGCCTGCCAACCAGCGGGTCGGTAGCCGGTGCACCAACAGTAACAGCGGGGACAAGGAGGCATAGACGAGCAGGATATCGCCCCGGTAAAAGAGCTGGTGCACCAGGCCGATGCCGGCCAGGATCACCGAACGCCAGAGGAAACGCCTTCGGAACCCGGGGGCATCACCGCCCGACCGCCGCATCAGGGTAAAGCTCACGCCGAAGAGGATGGAGAACAGGGCGAAAAACTTACCGAAGGACATCCAGAGCAGTCCCCGGAAGGCGAGGTCGATGAGACCGTGATCCGCTGCCTCGGCGGCTCCCGGGGCGAGGAGTCCTCCGGCAAAACCCTCCAGGAAGTGCACCAGTCCGACGCCGGCCAGGGCGAATCCGCGGAGGGCATCGACTAGCTGGATTCTAGGTTTGGGATTTTCGGGGTAGGTGCGCACTAACGAAGACTTGCCCCCCTGAAACTCGGTGCGGAGCGAGGAAGTGCGGTCGGCCGATGTCATGCAGCTTGCTAACCATTTGCTTCCGCGGGTTTACCGGATATCGGCCGGCGACCAGCATTCCGGCACGGTGCCGTTGCCGCCTTCCCGGCTACCTTTGGGGCACAGCGCATCCGACAACGGGCGGGCGGGTACACCATCGCGGAAGAACAGGAAACCGTGCCCGTCAACATCGATGGGCTGGACGGCTACGTGCTGGAAGGCCGGATCGAGGAGGAGGAGCAGCTTTACCAGGTCGTTCTTTTCGCGAGGGGGGTGGGTATGGCATCCTGGTCGGCACCTACCAGACCGAGGCAACCGGTGCTCGATACGACTTACGGGCCGTCATCGGCAGCTTTCGGCGGAAACAGGTCACTTTAAAAGCGGCCCGCGAATTCTCCTGCGCTCCGGCGCAAAAAAGGGGAACGGGGGAATCCACGGCTTCCGGTACCTTGGGGAACGCATGGAAGCATCCGAAAACAACCGCCTCTCCCGCCTGACCGCCATCCTTACCCAGCTGCAGACCCGGCGGCTGGTTACGGCGCCGGAACTCGCTGCGAAGTACGGGGTGAGTGTACGTACGATCTACCGGGACATCCGTTCGTTGGAGCGCTCCGGCGTACCCATTGCGACCGAGGAGGGGAAAGGCTACGCCCTGATGGAGCACTACCGCCTGCCACCGGTTGCCTTCACCGAAGCGGAAGCCAACGCCCTCGTACTGGCCGAGCAACTGGTACATAAGACATCGGATTCGTCGTTCGTCACCGCCTACGCCGAGGCGGTCGACAAGATCAAGGCGGTGCTGCGCTATGACGCCAAGGACAAGGCCAATCTGCTGCACCAGCGGACCACCTTCGACCGGAACCTGCAGCAGCACCGGAGCAGCAATAATCTCTCCGCCCTGCAGGACGCCCTGACCAATTACCGACCCGCCCGGATCACCTATACGAACGCGTCCGGGGAGCCGACGGAACGGGTCATCGAGCCCTTCGCTCTGTTGAGTACGGAGAACTGGCTCCTGATTGCCTGGTGCCGGCTGCGGCAAGGATTCCGCTACTTCCGGCTGGACCGTATCGGACGTCTAACGCTACTGTCGGACACTTTCACCCCCCACGGTATGACGCTCCAACAGTTTTTCGACCGCTACCATCCCGGTCAAGATTAGGCCGCCAATTTAACCCCTGACATAGGGCTGTCACTCCACGGCGGGAACTTTGGAGCAATCAATCCAAACCGCCTTATGCTTACTTCCTTTTCTTCCCTTTCCTGGCTTGGCGTAGCCACCGCTTTTGCCATCTATTTCGTGCTCGGTGGGCTCTGGTTTACGGTATTCTTTAACCGGGCGTACGCCTATTCCCTGGGCAAGGATGCGGCTAGCCTGCAGAATCCGGATCCGATCTTCATCATCGGCCCGGCGGCCTGTTCGCTGCTCATCACGGTGACCACGGCCCTGCTGATGCAGGCACTGGGCGTTACGACCATAGCAGCGGCCATCCGTTTCGCGCTGGTGATCGGCACGGGCTACCTGGTGGCGAATACCGTCAACATCGCCATCAATCCGAATATACCGCGGCCGCTGCTGTACGGAGCCATCAGCGGGGCGTTTCACCTGACGGGGATATTACTGGTCAGCCTCATTCTGGTGGCGATGGGCTAATCCACCCGGCTTTGCCCGCTTGGGGGGTGACCGTGACCGTCGGCGGTGTATCTTGTAGCAAGATATACACGTATGTACGCTAGGCTATGATAACCACCGTGGAGCAGGTTATGGACACCCCGCTGGGTCCGCTACGCCTCGTTGCAAGCGGGCGGGGAATCTGTAAAGTTGCCTTCGTTCCGGATACCGTTCAACCGACGGGGGGCCGTGAAGCGGACGATACTGCTCCAGCTACCGAAGACGGTCGGCGCATACTGGATATGGCCGCAGGTCAGTTGACGGAGTACTTCGCGGGAGAGCGGACCGTCTTCACGGTGCCCCTGGATCTTTCCGGCACCGGATTCCAACGGGCCGTGTGGCAGCAGCTGTCCACGGTTCGATTCGGGCAGGTCGTAGCCTACGGCGATCTGGCGGTGGCCCTCGGCAATCCGGCCGCCCAGCAGGCGGTGGGAGCGGCGAACGGCCGGAATCCGGTAGCCATCATCGTGCCCTGCCACCGGGTAGTGGGCCGCAACGGAAACTTGACGGGCTACGCCGGAGGGATCGAGCGGAAAAAGTGGTTGCTGCGGCACGAGATGGCTACGCTGTTTTAGGACGTGGCAGGACCTGACACATCGGATGTCTGTAAAAATGGCAGGACCTGACACATCGGATGTCTACTGCTACCAAGCACCGCACTACCCGGCACAACACAAGCATGTTAAAACTCCCGGTTCACCGTATCTTCGGTATCCACTGCCCTTTGGCAGAACTCACTAGTCGATTTTACGATCATGCACAGAATCTCTTCGCTCGTGCTGGCCCTGCTATGCTGCGGTGCCCTTACCTACTCCGCCTCCTTGCAAGGCCAAGGCTGCGTTGCCATTCGCGGGGGCTCGGCCTGCGCCGGTAGCGTCGGCAATTCGCTGAACCTAAGTCGGGGCGAATTCAATTTGCAAGCCGGCTACCGCCACTTCCGGTCCTTCCGTCACTTCCGGGGCTCCGAGGAAGAGGCGAACCGCATTCAGGAAGGGACGGAAGTAGTCAACCGCTCATCTTTCCTCGATCTCGGGATGAATTACGGCCTATCCAGCCGCTGGTATGCCACCGCCGTTGTACCGGTCGTGTTTCACCACCGCTCCTCGATGTACGAGCACGGCGGCAACCCCCCTTCCGGACTGGGCGATCGCCACGCCACCGCCTCGAGCGGGCTGGCGGATATCCGGCTCGGTATCGGCTACTGGCTATTCGACCCGCAGCGACACGACTTTAATTACTCCATCGGTCTCGGTGTCAAGCTGCCTACCGGCAAATTCGACTACACCGACACCTTTTACAATCAAGGCGATGATCGCTCCGAAACGCTCGAGGCGGTCGTCGACCAATCCATCCAGCCCGGGGATGGCGGCACCGGTATCGCGGTCGACGTACAGGGCTTCCACCCACTGTCACACTCCTTCGGTATCGTAACCAACCTCTACTACCTCGTCAATCCCCGCGAAACCAACGGCGTACTGACCCGCAACGGGCGCAGCGAATTTTCTTGTCCGGACCAGTTTGCTGTCCGGCTCGGCGCTTACTATTCATCCATGGCCGGCTTCAACATTTTCCTCGGTGGCCGTCTGGAGGGGGTACCCGCCAATGATCTCGTCGGCGGCAGCGCCGGCTACCGTCGACCGGGCTACGCGGTCTCCGCCGAACCGGGCATTGGTTACACCCACCGTAGCCTCTCCGTGTTCGCCAGCGTGCCCGTTGCCCTTTACCGCAATCGGACCCAGAGCTTCGAGGATAAGGTCCGTACTCAGGAGACCGGTATCTATACCCAGGGCGATGCCGCTTTCGCCGACTACCTGCTGAACATCGGCGTCGCTTACCGCTTCGGCGGCCAATCCCACCGGGATGCCGTACCGCAGCCGGTACCCCACGATGTGTTTTCCAAGGACTGAGGCAGGGGTATTGGGGCGGCGGGGCGCAGGAACAAGCCTTCCAGCGATAGGATCACCCCGCGCCCGGAACTCGTACCCAAATCAGATCGCATCGGTAGGAGCTTGATGCGGTGGTATCCGTGTCATAGATTTGTCAAATTAGAAATTTCGATAAATTTCTGCCGTCTCCTCTACTTGCAAGGTACCCTCGTGAATCCAAACTTCATTTTGTCATTCCGCCATATTTGATTGCGTAAATCGGACATACTTTTTCACGACGGTAATAAAGTTTCAAGTCCGGGTTTTGATTCGCTATGCTTGATAGCAATACTTACAGCCCGTGAAAGCTTTCCACCAGCGGAAATTGGACGATACATTTGATACTCTGTCCGTTCAACCCCACCATGTACATCTACCTGTTGCTAGCGCTGTTATCGGGTTTCGCTCCGCGGGGAGTGGAAGCCATACCGGCGCAGGACGTGCGAACCGCACTGCTGCAGCTAACCTATACGGGGGATGACGAAACGGCGATCCAACTACCGGCACATGACCCCTCCCAACTCCCCGAATTTCCGGCGGAAGTAGAGGAGGAGGTTCGGGATAGCGAAGCCAAGGACGCCCAGGATGTCGTGGCGGCGCGCAAGCGTACCTCCTTCCTGGCTGATTTGGTGGTTTCCGTCACTTGTTTTCCCGGGCCGCCCAGCCCCGTGCATCGAGCCAGGCAACTTCCGCCCGCCGGCACGGAACTCACCGTACTCTACCGGGTCTTCCGGATCTGATCGATTCCCTTTCTCGCTGAGGTAGGTCCGTTGTCGGACGCTACCCGCATCGTCGCGTCCGCTAGGACCGGGATCGGCCCTTCCCCGATCTAAAAATTGCTCCTCGCCGCGTCCCCACCCCTAGTCCGTGACGCCTAAGGTGGCGAGGCTGACTCACCTACTTTTTTCCCCAACTAAGCTACAATGAACAAGTTAGCATTCCTACCCCTATTGATTCTCGCTCTGGCCGCCTGCCAGCACGAGGAAGAACACCACCACGAGGTGACCCCCAAACTCGAGGTGACGACCCCCCTGGTTCAGGACGTGACCGTCGACCGGGAATACGTCGGCCAGGTTCACGCCAGCCGCCACATCGAACTCCGGGCCCTCGAGCGGGGCTACCTCCAGGAGATCTACGTGGACGAGGGACAAACCGTCTCCAAGGGCCAGCGGATGTTCAAGATCCTGCCGAACATCTACGAGGCGGAACTACAGATCACCAAGGCCGAGGCCGAGATCGCCGAGATCGAGCTCCAGAACACCAAGCTGTTGGCCGACGAGAAGATCGTAGCACCTAACGAACTCGCCATGGCCCGGGCTAAGCTCAACCGGGCCCAGGCCGAAGTTACGCTCGCCGAAGCCCACCTCGACTTTACCAACATTCGCGCCCCCTACAACGGCATCATGGACCACCTGGAAGCGCGGGAAGGCAGTCTCCTGGAGGAGGGCGAACTGCTCACTACGCTTTCCGACAACAGCAAAATGTGGGTCTACTACAGCGTACCGGAAGCGGAATACCTGGATTACGTGCAAAACAAGGATAAGCCCGAGAAACAGCACGTCCGCCTACGCATTGCCAACGGCGAGGTGTTCGATCAGGAGGGGATCGTCGAAGCCATCGAGGGTGAATTCGACCACGAAACCGGCAACATCGAATTCCGCGCCACCTTCCCCAACCCGGACCGTATTCTGCGCCACGGCGAGACCGGCAACGTGCTCATGCCCATCCCCTACGAACGCGCCATCGTAATCCCCCAGAAGGCCACCTTCGAGATCCTGGACAAGAAATACGTCTACGTCGTGGACAAGGAGAACCGCCTCGAGCAGCGCGCCATCGTGATCGCCGAGGAAATGCCGCACGTCTACGTCATCCGCGAAGGACTTACCCCGGACGACCGTATCCTCATCGAGGGCCTTCGCAAGGTGCGCAACGGTGATGTCATCGACGTCGAATTCCAGGAGCCCGAGAAAGCCATGTCGCAGCTGGCCCTGCGCGTGGAGTAGGTCCGAACCCCTAAAAAGAAAAAAACATGTTTCAAACCTTTATCAAGCGGCCGGTCCTCGCGATCGTCTTGTCGCTCTTCATCCTGCTGATCGGCGGGCTGGCCATTCGGACGCTTCCGATCTCCCAGTTCCCGGAGATCGCCCCGCCGCGGGTCATCGTCACCATTGCCTATCCGGGCGCCAGTGCCGACGTACTGGTCCAATCTACCCTCATTCCGCTCGAGCGCGCCATCAACGGGGTGCAGGGCATGAAATACATCGTCTCCGATGCCACCAGTGCCGGCGAGGCCACCATTCAGGTCATCTTCGAACTCGGCACCGATCCCAACCAGGCGGTGGTCAACGTGAAAAACCGGGTGGACCAGGCCATCAACCGCCTGCCCCAACTGGTGCAACTCGAGGGCGTGGTCGTTTCCCGGGTTCAGCCCAGTATGCTGATGTACGTCAACCTCTACAGCCGGGATACGGCGGCCGACGAAAAGTTCCTGTACAACTACGCCAGCATCAACGTCATCCCGGAGATCCAGCGGATCGATGGCATCGCCAGCGCCCAAATCCTGGGCAGCCAGACCTACGCCATGCGCATCTGGCTGAAGCCCGACCGCATGCGCGCCTACGAGGTATCCAGCGAGGAAATCATGAAGGCGATCGACGAGCAGAGCGTGATCGGCCGCCCCGGCCGACTGGGCCGCAGTTCGGGCATTGAAGCCCAGAGTCTGGAATACGTACTGGTCTACTCCGGGCGCTACAACCAGGTTGAGGAATACGGCGACATCATCATCCGGGCGAACGCCGACGGTCAGGTCCTGCACCTCAGGGACGTTGCCGATGTAGAGCTGGGCAGCGAATTTCAGGACATCTATTCCAACAAGGACGGATTCCCCTCGGCGGCCATCGTCCTGAAACAGAACTACGGCACCAACGCCTCCGACGTCATTGCACAGGTGAAGGACAAATTGGGCGACCTCGAAGGGGCCTTCCCCAGCGGCATGGCGTACGAGATCAATTACGACGTGTCGACCTTTCTGGACGCCAGCATCGAAAAGGTGGTCCACACGCTGGGGGAGGCCTTCGTTCTGGTAGCCCTCGTGGTGTTTGTCTTTCTGGGTGACTGGCGTTCGACCCTGATCCCCACCCTGGCGGTACCGATCTCGCTCATCGGTACCTTCTTCGTCATGCAGCTCTTTGGGTTGAGCATCAACCTGATCACCCTCTTTGCGCTGGTGCTCGCCATCGGTATCGTGGTTGACGATGCTATCGTGGTCGTCGAAGCGGTGCACGAGAAGATGGCGGAAAAAGACATCCCGCCCTACCCCGCCGCCCGCGAGGTACTCGGCGACATTGGCGGGGCCATCGTAGCGATCACCCTGATGATGACGTCGGTCTTTATTCCGGTCGCCTTTATGAGCGGACCGGTCGGGGTGTTCTACCGGCAATTCTCCATCACCATGGCTTCGGCCATTGTCATATCCGGCGTGGTGGCGCTCACGCTGACCCCGGTGCTCTGCGCGATGATTCTGCGCAAACACGAGGGACACGAACACCGCAAATCACCGATGACCCACTTCCTGGACGGCTTCAACCGCCTGTTCGAGCGCCTGACGGGTCGCTACGTCCGTCTGCTCGACGGCATCGTGGCCCGGCGCATCGTAACGGTCCTGCTCCTCATCGGCTTCGCGGCCGGTACGGGCCTGGTCGGCAGCGTCCTACCGGGCGGCTTCATCCCCGGTGAGGACCAAGGCATGATCTATGCCATCATTCAAACCCCTCCGGGTTCCACCTTGGAAGCCACGAACAAGGTTTCCCGCGAACTCCAGAAGGTGGCCGAAGAGATCGACGGCGTCCAGTCCGTTTCCTCCCTAGCCGGTTACGAAATCCTCACCGAGGGCCGGGGCTCCAACGCGGGCACCTGTTTGATCAACCTCAAGCCCTGGGACGAGCGCAAACACTCCGTGCGCGAGATCATCGAGGAACTGGAGGAGGAAACCCGGGATTTCGGGGCCGTCCTCGAATTCTTCGAACCGCCGGCGGTACCGGGCTACGGCGCGGCCGACGGCCTGGCCCTCCGCTTACTCGACAAAACCAACGGTACGGACTACGAAGAATTCGACCGCATCAACCAGGAATTCATGGACGCCCTGGCCGAACGCAAGGAACTCACCGGCCTATTTACCTTTTACGCGGCCAACTACCCGCAGTACGAACTGAAGATCGACAATAAGCTGGCCATGCAGAAGGGCGTATCCATCGGGATGGCCATGGAGAACCTGAACATTCTCATCGGCAGTACCTACGAGCAGGGCTTCATCCGCTTCAACAACTTCTTCAAGGTCTACACCCAGGCCGGCCCACAGTACCGCCGCTACCCCAGCGACATTCTGAATTACTACGTGAAGAACGAGGAGGGTCAGATGGTTCCCTACTCCGCCTTCATGAAGCTGGAGAAAAAGCAGGGGCCCAACGAGATCACCCGTTACAACCTTTACAACTCGGCGACCATTCGCGGCGAAGCCGCCCGGGGCTATACCTCCAACCAGGCCATTGCCGCCGTACAGGAAGTGGCCCGGGAAAAACTTCTCCCCGGCTACGAGATCGCCTGGGAAGGCCTCTCCTTCGACGAGGCGCGGCGCGGCAACGAATCGCTGGTCATCTTCGGCATCGTCGTGATTTTCGTTTATATGGTGCTCGCCGCCCAGTACGAGAGTTTTCTACTACCCTTTGCGGTACTGCTTTCGCTGCCCGTCGGCATCTTCGGCTCCTTCCTACTCCTAAAGGCGATGGGACTGGCCAACGATATCTACGCCCAGGTCGGCCTGGTGATGCTCGTCGGTTTGCTCGGCAAAAATGCGGTACTGATCGTGGAATATGCGGTGCAGCAGACCCAGAAGGGCATGTCCATCCGCAACGCCGCCATCGAGGGGGCCCGGGCGCGCTTCCGGCCGATCCTGATGACCTCCTTCGCCTTCATTGCCGGGCTTATTCCGCTGGTCTTCGCCACCGGAGCGGGCGCCATCGGCAACCGGACGATCGGCACCTCCGCCCTCGGCGGTATGCTGTTCGGCACCCTGTTCGGGGTGATCCTGATCCCCGGCCTTTACTACCTCTTCGCCAAACTCGGAGAGGGTCGTCAACTCATTCAGGGAGAAGATTTCGATCCCTTAACCGAAGAATACCCCTTCCATGATACCGACATGTTGTAACTATCCCGCCGGCCTGGTCGCGGTCGTTTCGCTACTATTCATCGCCTCCTGCTCCGTACCCCAGGTCGTCACCCGCGCCGCGGAGGTACCCATACCGGACACCTTCCCCGCGGCGACGGCCGACACCACGGAGATCGCCGCGGGCCGTCGCTGGGACGATTTCTTCACCGATCCCTATTTACTGGGGCTGATCGATACCGCCCTCGTCAACAACAAGGAGGTCAATATCCTGCTGCAACGCATCGCCGTAGCCCGTAATGAGATCCAGGCCCGGAAGGGGGAATATTTGCCCACGGTCAACGCCGGACTGGGAACCGAGGTAGAAAAGGTCGGTCGCTACACCCGCAATGGTGCTCTGGAAGAAAGTCTGGAGATCAACGAAGACCGCGCGTTCCCGGAGTTTCTTACCAATATCCAGTTCGGCCTCTACGCCAGCTGGGAACTCGACGTGTGGAAGCAACTTCGCAACGCCCGGAAAGTGGCGGTGCTAGAGTACCTGGCCACCGTGGAAGGCCGCAACTTCCTCATCACCAACCTGGTGGCGGAGATCGCGGATTCCTATTTCGAGTTACTCGCACTGGACAGTGAACTGGACAACATCGAACGCAACATCGCCATCCAGGAAGACGCCCTGCGCGTGGTGAATCTGATGCAACAGGCCGGGCGGTCCAATACCCTGGCGGTACGCCGCTTCGAAGCCGAAGTACAGAAGAACCGGAGTGAAACCTATCGGGTCCGGCAGGACATCGCCGCCGTGGAGAACCGGATCAACTTCCTGACGGGCCGCTTGCCCGGACCGGTTGCCCGTACTTCCGACGATTTCCTCGCCCTGCAACCCGTATCGGTCGCCACCGGTATCCCTTCCCAGCTGCTGCGCAACCGCCCCGACATCCGCCAGGCCGAGCTGGAAATGGCCGCGGCGGACCTCGACGTCGACGTGGCGCGGGCTAATTTCCTGCCCTCCTTCGGCATCCGGGCAGGGCTGGGATACCAGGCGTTCAATCTGCGGTACCTGCTGAAAACCCCCGAATCACTACTCCTATCCCTGGCCGGCGACGCCATGGCTCCCCTGGTCAACCGCAACGCCATCGAAGCGGAGTACCAAAATGCCGGCGCCCGACAGGTACAGGCAGCCTACGAATACGAACAGACCGTACTGGATGCCTACCGGGAAGTCGCCACCGAAATTTCCAATATCGACAAGCTGGCCGATGCCTACCGCCTGAAGGAAGAACAGGTGGCGATGCTGGACGAAGCGATCGAGGTTTCCAACAAGCTCTTTCAGTCGACCCGCGCCGAATACCTCGAAGTGCTTCTCACCCAGCGGGATGCCCTAGAGGCTCGTACCGATCTGATCGAGACCCGCAAGGAACAACTGGCGGCCACCGTAAATCTCTACCAGGCACTCGGCGGTGGCTGGAAATAAAACCTAGTTTAGTTGGTTGGCCCCTTCCCCGGAGCAGTCGTTAAGACAGGCCTTGGGGGAGGGGCTTTTCGTTGGGCAAGCTGGCCGGACCCGACTGCCTTTTCACCTGCGCCCCGGCGCGAAAAAGGCCGCCGACCGGCAGGCGGAATTACGCTTCCCGCGCGATGATCTTCAGCATCGACTGGGCCCGCGCGGCGCGCTCCCGCGCCATGGCCACCGTATCGCCCAGCGCGGTCAGATGGCCCATTTTTCGGAAGGGGCGGGTATCCGCTTTGCCGTACAAATGCGGGTGTACCTCGGGGATAGCCAGCACATCCGTCCAGCCGTCGTAGTAGGTCGGGCCGGTATGGCCTTCCGCGCCAAGTAAATTTATCATGGCGGCGGGGCGCAGGAGCGACGGATCCCCCAACGGCAGACCCAGTATGGCCCGCAGGTGCTGCTCGTACTGGCTGGTAGCGCAGGCCTCGATGGTGTGGTGGCCGCTGTTGTGGGGCCGGGGGGCTACTTCGTTCACGAGTAGTTCGCCGTCATTGGTCAGGAAAAGCTCCACGGCGAGCAGGCCGACGATCTCCATTTGCTGCACCACGTCCACGGCAAGTTTGCTGGCGCGACCATCGGTATCACCGTCCAGGGCGGCGGGGCAGATCAGGAATTCCACCAGGTTCGCGGTGGGGTGAAACTCCATTTCCACGGTCGGGAAGACCTTCACTTCACCCGTCGCGGACCGGGCGACGACCACGGCTAGTTCCTTATCGATATCGGCCATGTCTTCCACCAGGCAGGGGCCGTCCAGCAGTTTGTCGGGTACATCTTCCCGGTAACGGATGACGGCCACTCCCTGTCCGTCGTAACCGCCAGTGCGGGTCTTTTGCACGAAGGGGGGATGCAGCTCGCCTTTCTCCACCGCGCGGTTCACTTCCTCCTTGGTGCCGTAGAGTTTGAAATCCGTGGTCGCGATGCCGTGCTCGACGTAGAATTGCTTCTGTAGGCCCTTGTCCTTGATCAGATCGATCTTGTCGGGTTGGGGGTACACCTTGACGCCCTGTTTTTCCAGCTTGTGGAGGGCTTCCGTGTCGATGTGCTCGATCTCGATGGTAACGACGTCGAGGTTGCGGGCGAAGGCGATGACGTCGTCGTAGTCGCGAAAGTTGCCCCGCTCGAAAACGGTGGCGTAGGGCGCGGCGGGAAAGGATTCGTCTTTGTCGAGTACGTACACCGGGAGGTGCCACTCGCTGGCGGCCTGGCAGAGCATCTTGCCGAGCTGCCCGCCGCCGAGGATACCGAGTTTGGGGAAGTTGGACATGGGGGAAAGGTACTACTTGCGGTAATACCTTAATACCAGCCCAGGTTCGCCGAGCTACCGCCCGTAGGTAATTTTCCCGGAAGACTACCTTACCGCTGGTCCGCCGAGCTACCACCAAAAGCGTTTGTTCTGGAAGGATAGCTTACTGCTCGTCGGCCCAGCTACCGCGACCAACCTCTCTCCCCCGACCCGTCGGCCGACCAGCAGAGCTGTGCGGACGACTGATGCTGGTCGGCCGAGCTGCCACCAAAAGCGTTTGTTCCAGAAGGATAGTTTACTGCTCGTCGGCCCAGCTACCGCGACCAAGCTTTCTCCCCCCGACCCGTCGGCAGACCAGCTACGCTGGGCGGACGACTGATGCTGGTCCGCCGAGCTACCACCAAAAGCGTTTGTTCTGGAAGGATAGCTTACTGCTCGTCGGCCCAGCTACCGCGACCAACCTCTCTCCCCCCGACCCGTCGGCCGACCAGCGGAGCTGTGCGGACGACTGATGCTCGTCGGCCCAGCTACCCCAATAGTGATTCCAGCAGATAAGCTTTTCCACACCAACCCGTCGGCGGACGAGCGGAGCTCGGCAGACGACTAGCGCTCCTCCGACAAGTCGGCCAACCAGCATAGCGGAGCGGTTGACCGCCGCGAATCACTTCACAAAAAACGCCCCCACCAACCAAAGTCAGCAGGGGCGTAAGCATTTCCAATTTTACCCGTGGGCGGACGAACTGCGCTGCGCTCGCGCCATCTGGTCCGCCGAGCGCTAGCTCGTCTGCCCAGGTGGCAGGGGAAGACGCTATGGGGTTGAATCTTTTAGGTCGCGACCCGTGGGCGGACGAACTACGCTAGCGCTCCGTTCGGCAGACCACTAGTGACTACAACAGCGGCGCGATCACCAAAGCCACCACGCTCATCAGTTTCAGCAGGATATTGAGCGAGGGGCCAGAGGTATCCTTGAAGGGATCGCCGACGGTATCACCGACTACGGCGGCCTTGTGGGGTTCGGAACCTTTGTAGTACACGGTACCCTGTACGGAGGCGCCTTCCTCGAACATTTTCTTGGCGTTGTCCCAGGCGCCACCGGCATTGCTCTGGAAGATGGCCATCATGACGCCCGCGGAGGTAACGCCGGCTAGCAGGCCGCCCAGCATCTCGGCGCCTACGTCGGATCCGAACAGGCGGGGCGCGAAGCCGACTACCACGGGGGCGAGTACGGCGATCAGGCCGGGCATTATCATCTCGCGGATCGATGCCTCGGTGGAGATTTCCACGCACTTGGCGTAGTCGGCCTTGCCGTCGGCGGCGTCGAAGGTGGCCTTATCGGCGGGCGACCACTTGGTCTCATCGTGACCGGCGCGCCGCATCACCTCGAGGGCGGCCTTCAGTTCGGGAATTTCGAGGAACTGCCGGCGCACTTCCTGGATCATGTCGTTGGCGGCCCGACCCACGGCCTCCATGGAGAAGGCGCTGAAGAGGAAGGGCAGCATGGCGCCGAGGAAGAGGCCGGCCATAACGTAGGGGTTGGCGATATCGATGCTCGTGATGCCGGCCGTCTGCATAAAGGCGGCGAAGAGCGCCAGGGCCGTCAGGGCGGCGGAGCCGATGGCGAAGCCTTTACCGATGGCGGCGGTGGTGTTGCCTACGGCGTCGAGCTTATCGGTGCGTTCGCGCACTTCCTTCGGCAGGTTGGCCATCTCGGCGATACCGCCGGCATTGTCGGAGATCGGTCCGTAAGCGTCAACCGCCAACTGGATGCCCGTATTGGAGAGCATGCCCACGGCGGCGATGGCGATGCCGTAGAGCCCGGCGAAGTAGTAAGCACCAATGATGGCGGTAGCCAGTACCAGGATGGGGTAAGCGGTAGACCGCATGCCCACCGCCAGACCGGCGATGATGTTGGTGGCGGAGCCGGTCAGCGACTGGTCCACGATGCCCTGCACCGGCTTGGTACCGGTACCCGTGTAGTATTCGGTGATGTAGCCGATACCGAGGCCGGCAACAAGGCCGAGGATGATGGCGTAAAAGACGCCCATATTGGAGTAAGCGAAACTGACCTCGTTACCCTGGGGGTCGGTCAGCGGTTTACCCAGTCCATCGAAGCTGATGGTCCATTCGGCGGGCAGCAGCGTCGTCACGGCGAAGTAGGTCAGCACCAGCATGATGGCCGCGGCGATCAACTCGCCCGTATTAAGGGCCTTCTGGGGGTCGCCGCCCTCGCTGACGCGCACGAAGAAGGTACCGATAATGGACGCCAGGATACCAATGCCGGCCACTACCAGGGGCAGCAGTACGGCGTTAAGTCCCCCAATCTCGCTCTGGGCGAATTCGGGCAGCACGATGAAGGCCGCCCCGATCACCATGGTACCGATGATGGAGCCCACGTAGGATTCGAAAAGGTCGGCTCCCATTCCGGCTACGTCACCCACGTTGTCGCCCACGTTGTCGGCGATGGTGGCGGGGTTGAGGGGGTGGTCTTCGGGGATGCCGGCTTCTACCTTGCCCACGAGGTCGGCCCCGACGTCGGCGGCCTTGGTGTAGATACCGCCGCCCACCCGGGCGAACAGGGCGATCGAGGAGGCACCGAAGCTAAAGCCCGTGAGTACGGTAATGACCCGCACGATGGCGAACTGCGCCTCGGCCGTTCCGGCTACGGTGCCCTCCGGTACGAACATACCCTGGAAAAGCAGGAACAGTCCGCCCAGGCCCAGCAAACCGAGACCGACTACCCCGAGGCCCATCACCGAACCGCCGGCGAAGGCAACCCCCAGGGCCTTGCCGAGGCTTTCCCGGGCGGCGTGGGTGGTACGGACGTTAGCCTTGGTGGCGACGCGCATGCCGATGAAGCCGGCGAGGGCCGAGCAGATGGCCCCGAGCACGAAACTCACGCCGATCATGTAGCTCGAGGTGGCGGGATCGGCCGTAAACATGAGCAGTAGGGCAACGACGACCACGAAGATGGCCAGTACGCGGTACTCGGCCCGCAGGAAGGCCATGGCCCCGTCGGCGATGTTCTCTCCGATACGGACCATGCGCTCGTTGCCAGGATCTTGTTTGCCGACCCAACTGTAGCGAATCGCCATGAAAATGAGGGCCACTATACCCAGCAAGGGTATGGCCATGAGTAAGGTTGAAACCATAAATGTGTGAAGATTAACTTGTAGTTGAAGAAAGAAGGTTCCGTCTTCGATGACAAGCGATCTAGATGGCCGCAGGGCAAAAAATTATGGATGCTCCCTACGCTTCAAAAGTTCGATGATCGAAATTAGGCGTCTAAAGTAGTAATTATTGTTTTACTAACCGTCTCACCGTCTGCCCGCCGGAAGTTTGTAATTGCAGGTAATAGACGCCACCGGCCAGCGTGGCCACATCACCCTCCAGACGCCCCGGGCCCGCGTTGGAATAGCGTGCCGGCCATTGCCATACCCGTTGTCCCCGCGTATCGTACAGGGCGGCACTTATCGTAGTTGCCTGGGTCAACGTATACGAGAGGGTAAAGGCGTCGCGCACCGGGTTGGGCCGAAGGCTTACCCTTTCCAACGCTTCGGGAAGCTCCAGCGAGGTCGTAGGGTTACGCTCCCCGCGGATGTAGACGAAAGTGGTGGGGTTTTCATCCTCATCGAACTCGATCTCCACGATCGGCTCCTTTACGCCCTGGGCCCAGAAATAATACGTTCCCTGCTCCGGTAACTGACCGAGGAATTGGCCGGAAGACGGATCGGCGAATTTTATTTGTTGGGTGACGTCGTTGAATTCGCCGCCGTCCGCTTTGAGATATACCCGGGTGTCCAGTTGCTCCACCCGTTTTTCCCGGAGAACTTCGTATTCCTTGCCATTCAGCGTTAAGGTACCGTAGGCATCGATTTCGTCGGTCCGCACGCTGGTATTTACCACCCGGAGGGTATCGTAAATAGCCAAGAACGGGCCGGCGACGCCATTCTTGATTTCCTGGGGAAGGCTGTCGATCGAGATGCGTAATTCCCGGACGGAGGTGGAGGCGAAGCGATCCCCGTAGGTAATATTCGCCCGTTTTACCGGTCGCGGCGGGGTGAGGCGGGTGGCGAGCACCGTATCCCGGAGGAAAGGGAGCGTGCCAACCAGCCCTACGAGGTTGTAGGCCGTATCGGTACGTTGGTAATATTCGTAAGCGAAGGCGGCGGAGGTGAGCCGGGCCGTGGCATCCACGAAGAAGGTGTCGTTCGTGACCGCTTCCAGCACCTCGGTAAATTCAGTGCGCAGTTCGGGGGTGCCGAAATCCCAGGTCAGGTTCTCGCCCGGCGGCTGGAAGGTGATGCCGTCGCGGTAGGCGTCCGTCGCCTGGTTGGTGAGGAGGCTGTCGCCCACCTCGGGAAAGTAGGCGGAGGTGAGGGTGATTTGGGCGGCCAGGGGCGCGGTGCCCAGCAGCAGGAGC
Source organism: Neolewinella xylanilytica (assembly GCF_002934605.1). Lineage (GTDB taxonomy): Bacteria > Bacteroidota > Bacteroidia > Chitinophagales > Saprospiraceae > Neolewinella > Neolewinella xylanilytica. The sequence continues at coordinate 212,730 of NZ_PTJC01000005.1, read as the reverse complement.
AGCAACGCGAAACGCGGGGTAAGTAAGGATGCTTGCATAGGATGGTGAGTGTAAACCAAAAAGGGGGCTCCCGATAGCGTCATCAGGACAGGTACAAGGTACTTCGGAAAAGGAGTATATTTGCGGTCGGCAAACCTCGGCCGCCTGCGCAAGCGTGCGCAAGGAATTTATAACGAAGGGTGGAGAGATCAGGCTCTGTGAAACCCTGGCAACCACTTTCCCGATGGCTCGGGAAAAAAGGTGCCAACGCCTGCCCCGCAGTGCGGGAGCCTATAAAACGTACCGCCATGCCCCTTTTTCCCACCGGGTTTTTGCCCGCTCTCGCCGCTCCTCCCGCCCCGCTTTACGGATCCTCCGACGTCCCGACCCGACCCGGAACCCGCTTTCGACGCCGAACAACCGGGTAACGGGTCATTCGCTTCACCCGCGCCCCGCCGCAAAACATCCCCTGCCGGCCCACCGCCGGTTTTCCCTTTTCATTCCTAATCTTCTTACGACATGCACTTCGAAACACTCCAACTTCACGCCGGCCAGGAGGTCGACGAAACCACGCGCAGCCGGGCCCTTCCGCTGTACCAGACCACCAGCTACACCTTTAAGGATAGCGAGCACGGTGCCAAGCTATTCGGCCTCCAGGAATTCGGGAACATCTACACCCGGATCATGAACCCGACCACCGACGCCTTCGAAAAGCGTATGGCGGCACTGGAAGGGGGCGCCGCCGCGCTGGCAACGGCGTCCGGTCAGAGCGCGCAGTTTCTGGCCATTAATAACCTGGCGCAAGCCGGCGATAACATTGTCAGCAGCGCCTACCTCTACGGCGGCACCTACAACCAGTTCAAAGTAGCCTTCAAACGGATCGGTATCGAGGTGCGCTTCGTGGAAAGCACGGACCCCGCGGAATTCGAAAAGCTGATTGACGAGAACACCAAAGCGATCTACACCGAAACGCTGCCCAACCCCAGCTTCCTCGTGCCCGACTTCGCGGGCCTCAGCGCCCTGGCCGAAAAGCACGACCTACCCCTGGTAGTGGATAATACCTTCGGTGCCGGTGGTTACCTCTGCCAGCCCATCGCGCACGGAGCGCACATCGTGGTACAGTCGGCCACCAAATGGATCGGCGGTCACGGCACCAGCGTCGGCGGCGTGATCGTAGACAGTGGGAAATTCGATTTCGGCAACGGGAAGTATCCCCAATTTACCGACCCGAGCCCGGGCTACCACGGCATGGTCTTTAACGATGTCTTCGGCAAGGACGGTCCCTTCGGCAACATCGCCTTCGCCATCCGCGCGCGGGTGGAAGGACTGCGGGACTTCGGTCCGGCGGTGAGCCCCTTCAACGCCTGGATGTTCATGCAGGGGCTCGAAACCCTGAGCCTGCGCGTCGACCGCCACTGCGAGAACGCCCTGGCCCTGGCCAAGTGGCTGGAGGCCCACGATAAGGTGGAAAGCGTGAGCTACGCCGGCCTGCCCGACCACCCCGGCCACGCCAACGCCAAGAAGTACCTGCGCCACGGCTTCGGCGGCGTGCTGAACTTCAATGTCAAGGGAAGTAAGGAGGACGCTACCAAGGTGGTCGACAACCTGAAGCTGATCAGCCACCTGGCCAACGTGGGCGACGCCAAGACCCTCATCATCCAGCCCTCCGCCACGACCCACCAGCAGCTGAACGAGCACGAGCAGCGCGCGGCGGGCGTGGAAGCGAACGCCCTGCGGATCAGCGTGGGCATCGAGCACATCGAGGATATCCAGGCTGACCTGGAGCAAGCGTTCAACCTTATCTAGCAATGACCGGCCGTGCTGCGGAAGGTACCCCTGCGTATCTCCCGCAGCTGCCGGTCATCACCCATCCCAACATGACAGCGGAATATTACCAGGATCAGTACCGCGTACTCCACGGCAAGATGCCCATGTTCGGAACGGGCGTCGAAGAGAGTCTGGACCCGATTCCCGAAGCGGATTTCCACCGGCCGGTCGGACACCGGACCATCGCCCAGTTGATCGGGCACATGGTGGCGTGGCGGAAAAACTCCGCCCTCCGCTTCCAGAAGTTGCCCCGACCGAAAATCGAGTTGGGCTCGCCGGAAGACTGGCCCGACTATTCCCGTAAAACCAAGGCGGACATGCTGGCCGAACTGGCGGAGACCAAGGAACTCCTGCTGGACGCGCTGGCAGCCGTTGATTACGGTACGCTCGAAGAGCGGATCCACCCCGATTACTACTACCACAACCGCCACGCCCTCGACGGGGCCGTGCAGCACGACATTTACCATCTGGGGCAGATCAACCTGATCGCCAGCGTCCTGCGGAATACCGCCCCCCACTAGCCAATCCGACCCCTGCATTGACCCGCTATCTCTACATCAATCATCCGTTCGAGCTGGAATCCGGCTCCGTCCTGCCTTCCCTCACCGCGGCTTACCACACCTTCGGTACGCTGAACGCCGCCCGCGACAACGTGATCTGGATATGCCATGCGCTCACGGCCAACAGCGACTGCGAGGACTGGTGGCCCGGGCTGGTCGGCAAGGGGTGCACCATCGACCCCGGACGGTACTTCATCGTTTGCGTGAATATGCTGGGCAGCAGCTACGGAAGTACCAGTCCGCTAAGTCATAACCCCGCGACCGGTAAAGCTTACGGGCTGGACTTCCCGCTCGTTACGACTAAAGACAATGCCCGCTTCTTCTCTCTGGTGGCCGATTACCTGGGTATCGGGGGCATCCGGCTACTGATGGGGGGCAGCATGGGCGGGCAGCATTGCCTCGAATGGGCCTGTACCGAGCCCGCTCGCTTCGACCTGCTCTGCGTACTGGCCACGAACGCCAAACACTCCGCCTGGGGCATCGCCTTTAACGAAAGCCAGCGTATGGCCCTGCGTGCCGACCCTACCCTGGGCGGCCCGGAACCCGACGCCGGCAAGGCCGGTCTGGAAGCCGCCCGGGCCATTGCCATGCTGTCGTACCGGCATTACCGCACCTACGTCGGTACCCAGAGCGATCCGGAAGCGAAGTACGACGACTACCGTGCCAGCAGCTACCAGCGGTACCAGGGGTACAAGTTGTGGAAGCGCTTCGACCCCGTTTGCTATTACGGCCTTTCCCGGGGGATGGACAGCCACGATGTCGGGCGCGGCCGCGGGGGTATCGGCGAGGCCCTTAAGCGGATTACCGCACCGGCCCTGGTGATCAGCATCGACACCGACCTTCTTTTCCCCATTGAGGAACAGGCCATCCTGAGCCGGTACATCCCGAACAGCCGGCTGGAGGTGATGCATTCGGATTACGGCCACGACGGGTTTCTGACGGAGGCGGTCAAGATCGGGGAGTTTCTGGCCGACTTTCTGAACGAGGAACTGCGGATCGACGCGACCACCAAACGGGCGTTCACGGACGCGCTGACGGGGCGGAAATTCGCGGTACCGGGGTCGGAAGAAGTATAAAAGGGATCGCCTACTTGGCGGTAGCGGTCTGCTGCTCGTCGTGGGGATACGGTACGCAGATGGCCTCCAGCTCCTGGAGGGTGCCGGAGAATACGTTGCGGTCGACGTTGCCTACGATGCCGTTGATGCGCGCCTGATCGGTAAACTGCCAGAACTGGTAGGGCCGACCGCAGATCGTGACTGGATCCCGGTTGTCGTAGCGCGCCAGCCAGAGGGGATAATCGTCGAACTGGCCGGCAAGGAAGCGATTGTAAAAGTTAAGTCCGGTGTAGAGGATGGGTTTGATGCCGTAGTGTGCCTCCGCCAGGTGGAGCCAGTCCTTAACGTGGCTTACCAGTTCGGGGCTCGATAAATTTCCGATGTGTTCCACGTCCAGTACGGGGGGTAGATCGCCCGGAGCTAATTTCACCAGGTCGATGTAATTGCTGAGTTGTTCCTCTACACTGACGTGGGCCAGAAAATAATGATAGGCTCCGCGTCGGAGCCCGGCCCGACCGGCACCGGTCCAATTGGCCTGAAAGGCGATGTCGCGGTGCTCGCGTCCTTCGCTGGCCTTGATAAAGGCGAAGTGCTGACCTCCTTCTGCTACCAGGTCCCAGTCGACGGCCCCTTGGTAACGGCTGACGTCCAGGCCCTTAACCGCGAACCGCTCATCCACCTCCGGCCGGCCGCAAGCACAAAGCAGCAGGAAAGACAGGCAGGATATGGAGAGAATGCGGAGCAAGTAGTTAGGGGATAACGTGTTGTTCAAGGGTGAAAAAGCGTACCTAAGATACGAAAACGAACGAACATGGGATTTTTGTCCGCGTTTGGGGTCAAATTAATTATTCCGCCGAGAGCACCCCGCGGATGTTCCAGTTGACGGTTTCGCCGGTACCATTGTTGTTCGGATCTGTGATCTCTTCAAAAGTCGTCCAGTCGCTTTCGGTCGAGAGGAAGAGGAGGTTACCGTTAGGCTGGAAATTCCGCCCGGCGTCGCAGCCTACGGAGAAGGGCTCGCCGGGGGGGATTACCACCTCGATGGCCAGCCAGATTCCTCTGTCACCGATGACAATCCGCTCGTTGAGCCGGTCGTCTATCCATGCGGTGACATTCACGCGGCCGGTGATATTTCGGCGGTAGAGTTCCGCGCCGGGGGTGCGGTCGTCGGGGCCCTCATCGTACACGACCACGATGGTCGAGTCGGGAATGTCGCTCATATAAAATCGCACGGATTCCAGTACGCGCCCTTGGTAAGGTGCCGTCTCCGACGGAGGAAAATAGACGCCGAAAACATTCCGGCCCGGCGGGAGCTGGGGGGCGTTTACGTTCGGGCCGTCGTAGTTAAGGGTGGTGAGGGTATCCTCGTCGTCGCTTCCGCAGCCCGTCCATAGCAACATACCGACAAGAAAGCAGAAGAGGAGAGTGGCGGAAGTTTTCATCGGTGGATATTTTGGTAGCAAGTTCGGTAGTAAGACGTTGTGGAGGCGGGGGCTGTTGCTTAATGTTTTACTAAAGTGGTGGGCCTGACACATCGGATGTGGCAGACCTGCCAGCGTGACAGACATCCGATGTGTCAGGCACGCCTGCCAAATCGACAGATCTGACACATCCGATGTCTACCCCTACCTTCGCCCCGTGAACCGCGAAATTCTCCGCCTCGCCATCCCCAATATTCTCAGCAACGTTTCCGTACCGCTGATCTCCAGCTTCGACACGGCGCTGATGGGCAGTCTCGGCGGTGCCCACATCGCGGCCGTGGGCCTGGGTAGCATGGCGTTCAACTTCGTTTACTGGAATTTCGGTTTTCTCCGCATGGGCACCACCGGCCTTACCGCCCAGGCCTACGGAAAGGAAAGCACGGCGGATCAGGCCCAGGCCCTGCTCCGCGGAGCCCTGCTGGCGCTGTCGATCGGACTGCTCCTGGTGCTGCTGCAAAGTCCCCTGATCCGCTTCACGGAGTGGCTGCTCAATATCCGCCCCGATCAGCTCGCCCTGGTAGAGGACTATTTCTTTATCCGCATCATCGCCGCCCCGGCCGCCCTGCTTCAAATGGTGTTGCTGGGCTGGTTCTTCGGTCGGCAGAACGCCATCTGGCCGCTGCTGCTCACCCTGGCCGTCAACAGCTGCAACCTCGCCCTCAGTTATTATCTCGTGGCCGTTCGTGGCTGGGGCATCGCCGGGGTCGCCTGGGGTACGGTGGCGGCCCAGTATTTCGGACTGGCATTGGGGGTCGGATTGCTGGCGTACGGTAAATGGCGGGAACCGGCCTTCCCCCTTTCGCGGAAGCTGCTTTCCCTGCGCTCCGGCGCCGTCAGCCTGGGCGCCTTCTTCCGCATCAACCGCGACATTTTCATCCGTACCATCTGCCTCACCCTCAGTTTCGCCTTTTTCTACAACCGGGCCAATGCCCTCGACGCCGCCACCGCCACCGTAGCCGCTAACGTCATCCTCCTGCAGCTCGTCAACTGGCTGAGCTACGGGGTGGACGGCTTCGCCTTCGCCGCGGAAAGCCTGGTCGGAAAGTACGCCGGGGCCGACCGACGGCGGGAGCTGAGCCGCGTCATCCGGCTGATCTTCGCCTGGGGCATGGGGCTGGCGGGTATCTACGCCCTGATCTACGGCATCGGGGGCAGCCGCTTGCTCGCCCTCTTCGCCCCGGAGGCCAGTGCCGCCGATACCCTGACCGTCACCCTGCGGTACCTGCCCGTCCTAATCGCGTTTTGCCTGCTCGCCACCCCCTGCTACCTGATGGACGGCATCTTCGTCGGCCTCACCGCCTCCACCGCCATGCGGCAGACGATGTTGCTGGCCTTCGCCGGCTATTTGATCGCCTACTACCTCGTCGGCCGGCACTTCGGCAACTGGGGCTTGTGGGGAAGTTTGCTGCTCTTCATGGTGCTTCGCGCGGGGATGCAGGGGCTATGGTGGCGGTTGGGTTGGGTGAAATCGGTAGCGGGTAGCGGGTAGGCACCGTGGTTGCTGCGCTGCCTACCCGCTATTTGCTACCTACTTACCTTGCATCCATGTTCTATACATCCATCGCCGAGACGCAAGCTGCCCTGGCCGCCGGGGAACTCACCACCGTACAACTCGTGGAGCGCTATCTGGCCAGTATCGGTGACCAGCGCTACCTGAATATTTACGTGGAGGTCTTCGCCGACGAGGCGCTGGACCGTGCGCGGGAACAGGACGGGCGCCGGAGCGCAGGGGAAAAGCTGGGCCAACTGGCCGGCGTGATCATCAGCATTAAAGACGTCATCTGCTACGCCGGCCACGTCGTGAGCGCGGGCTCGGCGATGCTGGAAGACTTCGTCAGCCCCTACACCGCTACCGCCCTGCAGCGCTTGCTCGACGAAGACGCCATCGTCATCGGCCGCACTAACTGCGACGAGTTCGCCATGGGCAGCGGCAACGAGAACAGCCACTACGGCCCCACCCGCAATGCCGCCGACCCCGCCCGCGTGCCAGGGGGAAGCAGTGGAGGCGCGGCGGTGTCCGTGCAGGCTAATACCTGTCTGCTGGCCGTCGGCTCCAGTACCGGCGGATCGGTGCGGCAACCGGCTTCTTTCTGCGGTATCTACGGATTCAAACCGACGTACGGCCGCATCAGCCGCCACGGCCTGATCGCCTACGGTAGCAGCTTCGATCAGATCGGCCTGCTGGCCCGCGACCCGGCCGACATCGCGCTCGGACTGGAAATCATCGCCGGAGCCGATGCCTACGATGCAACCGCCCCCAACCGCGAGGTGCCGCACTATGCCACGGCCACCAGCGACGGACCGAAGCGCATCGCCTATTTCCCGGAGGTGCTGGAGAACGAACGTGTCGACGCCCCCATCCGACAAACCATTGCCACAACCATCGAATCGCTCCGCCAGCAGGGGCACACGGTAGAGCCGGCTGCTTTCGACTACTTCGATTACGTGGTGCCAACCTACTACGTCCTCACTACCGCCGAGGCGAGCAGCAATCTGAGCCGCTACGACGGACTGCGGTACGGCTACCGGAGTCCGGACGCTGAAACCCTGGAGGAAACCTATAAACGCAGCCGCTCCGAAGGCTTCGGTACGGAAGTACAGCGGCGAATTCTACTCGGCACCTTCGTACTCAGCAGCGGCTATTACGATGCATTCTACGGTAAGGCGCAGCGCGCCCGGCGGGTGATCCAGGAGCAGTTGCGGGGCATTCTGGCCGATTACGATTTCATCATGATGCCGGTCTCCCCCAGCCAGCCCTGGCCGGTAGGCGACCAGACCGACGATCCGGTCGCCAATTATCTGGCCGATATCTACACCGTGCTGGCCAACCTGGCGGGGCTACCGGCCATCGCCATTCCGGCGGGTATCGCGGAGGGCGGTCACCTCCCGGTAGGTTACCAACTAATGGCGGATCTCTGGCAGGAGGAGGAACTGCTGGCGTTTACGCGGCGAATCGGTTAAGCCCCGGGCGCGTCTCAACCTCCTCCATACTTTTCCCGCCACCAACGAACGGTGCTATTTACCTGCCTTCCAAATCAGAAAGCTCCGCGCCCACAAAAAAACGGCGACAGGCCAAAGCCCGTCGCCGTTAGTAAATAGGGATTAGAATAGCTTATTCCGGAACCGTCAGGGTGCCCTCCTGGGCTTTTTCCTGCAATTGTTCATTGGCGGTAATGCCAACCTCGACCCGACGGTTGGCGGCGCGTCCCTCGTCGGTATCGTTGGTGGCTACGGGCATCGTTTCGCCGTGGCCTACCGTCTGCATACGCAGCCGGTCGATACCCGACTCAGCCAGATAGTCGGCAACACTGGCGGCACGCTGCTCGCTGAGGCGCTGATTGGTTTTATCGCTGCCCACACTGTCGGTGTGGCCGTCGATCATGATGTCGGTTTCGGGGTACTTATTGAATACTTCGGCCATACGGTTCAGCTCGATTTTAGAAGCTTCGGTCAGGGTGTACTCACCGAAGGGGAAGAGGATTCCACTGTCGAAGGTCACCATAATGCCTTCGCCTACGCGCTCTACTTCGGCGCCCTCGATCTGCTCGATCTCCTCGGCCTGCTTGTCCATGTAGTCACCGATTACGGCACCGGCGGCACCGCCCACTACGGAACCGATAATGGCACCTTTGGTACCGCTGCCGTTGTTCTTACCGATAATGCCGCCTACGACACCGCCGATGGCACCACCCGCAGCACCGCCCTTAACGGCTTTGCTGGTATTACAGCCGGTGGCAAATACCATCAGAACGGCCAGTACGAGTACGGTGCATGATTTATAAATAGTCTTCATAATGCTTTGTTAGTTTGAATGCACCTACTAAAACAGGGTATGGATACACCATGTTTGGTAGCCTCCCGTTAAGGCACTTTAACAAGATCCGCCACGATCTTGGCCGATAGCAGGCACAGCGGGACGCCCCCTCCCGGATGCACGCTGCCCCCGAGGAAGTATAGCCCATCGATGTTCCGACTGAAATTGGGGTGCCGCAAAAAGGCCGCCATCCGGTTATTACTGCTGCTGCCGTACAAAGCACCCTGGTGGCTTCCGGTGAGCGATTCGATATCGGGCGGACGCACGATCCGTTCCGCTCGGATATTATCCTCCAAGTTTCCAGACTCCTCATTATTGCGGCGGAGCGCAGGTAGAAGCCGTTCCCCCAAAGTCCTCAATACCCGATCCCGGAGGTTCCTGACCAGGCTATCCCAGTCCTGACCGGCGTGGGCGGGGGCATTCACCATCACGAACCAGTTTTCGTAACCGGGCGGGGCGTCCTGCGGCACCAGCTTACTGCTGACGTTGACGTAGATCGTCACGTCATCGTGCAGATCACCCCCCTCTAATTTGTCGAATTCGGAGGCGTAATCGCGGCTGAAGAAGATGTTGTGCAGGCCCAGCTCGGCAAATTCCCGGTCGATGCCCCAGTAGAAGATGACGGCGCTGGTACTCTTCTGCTGCTTCAGGGTGATGCCGGGTTTATTGGCCTGCGGAAGCAGGCGATCGTAGGCGAGCCAGACGTCCATGTTGCAGACGACGGTGTCGAAGGGAATGTCTTTCCCGTTCACCCGGACGCCTTTCACCTGCGCGCCGGCGCCCGCTGTATGCAGGATGCGGTCTACCCGCTGTCCGAAGTGGTAGCGCACCCCGAGCCGCTGGCCGAGTTCGTAGATCGCGGTGGTGATGTCGTACATCCCCCCCGTGGGCAGGTAGGCGCCGAAGTGGTGCTCGAAGTGGGGGATCATCGAGAGCAGCCCGGGTGCTTTGTAGGGGTTGCTGCCGTTATAAGTCGCAAAGCGATCGAATAGCTGCACCAGCCGCGGGTCGTCGAAGGCGGCGGCGTGGACGTCGTGCATGCTGCGGAAGAGGTCCAGCCCCGGGATCTTCAGCATGGCGTAGGCCACCTGCGGGTCCAGCCAGGTGCCGATTTTGTGCAGGCTTTTCTCCAGGAAGGTGCGGCCGGTGAGCTCGTACTTCTCGGCGGCCTTGTCCATGAAGCGGCGCATGGCCGGCTCGCTGACCTCGAAGGTTTGGGCGGCTTCCCGGACCAGGTCGTCGGTATCGGCCGGAGCGGTAAAGCGGGTTCCGTCGGGCCACCAATAGCGGCAGACTTCGTCCAGGCGCACGTAGTTGAAGTGGTCGCGCGGATCCTCGCCGGCCAGTTCGAAGAGCTCGTCGACGTATTGCGGCATGGTGAAGAGGGAGGGACCGAAGTCGAAGCGGTAGCCCCCATCCAGCGAGAATTGGTGCAGCTTGCCCCCGGGGCCGTCGGCCGCCTCGAAGACCTCCACTGCGTGGCCTTGCGCGGCCAGGCGTACGGCGGCGGCCAGGCCGGCAATTCCGGCTCCGATGACGGCTGTTTTCATAGCGTCAACAACCCCGCGGCGGCTGAAGGGTTTATATTCCCTGACCGTCCACTCCACCGCTTGCCCCGATAGCTATCGGGGCAAGAGGAAAGTCCGGGCAACGCAGGGCACCACGCCGGCTAACGGCCGGGGCCCCGTCGGGAGACTGACGGGGTACGGAAAGTGCAACAGAAAGCAAACCACCCCTTCCCGATAGCTATCGGGAGAGGGCCAGGGTGAAACCGTGGGGTAAGAGCCCACGCCTTCCGGCAGCAATGTCGGATGGAGGTAAACCCCGTGGGTTGAAATACCAAACAGCAGTGCGTTCCCTCCGGGGATGCGGCCGGCCCGGTCGAACCCCAGCGCTGCGGGTAGGTAGATCGAGCCGTCGGGCAACCGGCGGCCTAGATAAATGGTGGAGCGTCCTCCCGATAGCTATCGGGAGGACCGACAGAACCCGGCTTACCGGAACGGTCAACTTCGGCCCCATCTTCCTCGGAGGGTGGGGCCGTTTAGTAGGATGCGGTCTCCGACCGCGGGAGTAGGACGCTGCCTCCGGCAGCGCAGTAAGATGCTGCCTCCGGCAGCGGCAGTACAAAGCGGTCTCCGACCGCGATGTAATCGAGGCCTCAGACCGAGAAACATCTCGCCCCTTTTTTACCACCGATCGGCTTCGCCCAAGACAAATTACTTACCGGATTGGCCCTTCCAATTAGGTACATTAGTCCGGTCAGTTCCGCCGCTTGTAAGTCGATCCGTATGCATCGTTTTTCCCTGTCCCTCCTTACCGTCTGCCTACTAGGCTGTGGCATCGACCGAGGACAAGAAGCGTCGCCTACGCCAAAGCCCCCGAACGTGGTCCTCATCCTAGCCGACGACCTCGGCAAGCACGATCTAGGCTACACCGGCTCCACCTTCTACGAAACCCCGAATCTGGACCGCCTGGCGGCCACCGGCATCGTCTTCGACCAGGCTTATGCGGGGAGCCGGGTGTGCAGTCCGTCGCGGGCCACCATCATGCTAGGGCAGTACACGGCCACCCACGGCATCACCGACTGGATCGGGGCCTGGGCCGGCGAAGACTGGCGGAGAAGCAACCGCCATACGACCCACCTGCCGCCCGACTACGTCCGGGCTTTACCGGCGGAAGCTACCACCCTCGCCGAGGTCTTCCAGGCCGGCGGCTACCGCACCTTCTTCGCCGGCAAATGGCACCTGGGCGGCGCGGGCAGCCTGCCGACCGACCACGGCTTCGACCTCAACGTCGGCGGGCACCACCGCGGCTCGCCCCCGGGTGGCTTCTTCGCGCCCTACGAAAATCCGGAAATGGAAGATGGTCCCGACGGGGAGAGCCTGACCCTGCGGCTCGGGCGAGAGACGGCCGACTTCATCGCGGCCAACCAGGACTCGGCCTTCTTCGCGATGTTGAGCTTCTACGCCGTCCATGCCCCCCTGCAGACGACCGAGGAACGCTGGCGCTACTACCGCAATAAAGCCGTGGAGGGCGGCATGGCGGATCAGGCCTTCGAAATGGAACGCCGGTTTCCCGTTCGTATGGTGCAGGATAATCCGCTCTATGCCGGTATGGTCGCTACCATGGACGAAGCCGTCGGCACGGTACTCCGCACCCTCGACAGCCTCGGCCTGGCAGATAACACCATCGTCGTATTCACCAGCGACAACGGCGGCGTAGCCAGCGGGGACGCCTACGCCACCAGCAACCTGCCCCTCCGCGGCGGCAAGGGCTACCAGTGGGAGGGCGGCATCCGCGAGCCGCTCATCATCCGGCCGGGGGATCGCTTCGTGGACCGGACGGTCGAAACGCCGGTCACCGGGGCCGATCTCTACCCTACCCTCGTGTCCCTGGCCGGACTCAATACAAAACCTACCCAGGAAATCGAGGGCATCGACCTGGCCCCTCTGCTGCGCGGCGACACCCTGGCCGAGCGGGCCCTCTTCTGGCATTACCCCCATTACGGCAACCAGGGCGGCGATCCCAGCTCGGTGATTCGCCGCGGCGAATGGAAGCTCATCCACTACTGGGAGGACGACCACGACGAACTGTACGATTTGGGCGCCGGAGCGCAGGAGAAGGAGGACCTCGCCATCCGTCGGCCCGATCTGGTCGGGGACCTTCGCCGTCAGTTGCTCGCTTACCTGCAATCGCGCGACGCTCGCTACCCCCGCCCCGATCCGGAGTATGACCCGGCCCGCTTTCGACGGATGGAGAAATTCTACCAAGACACCGTGCTGCGCAGATTGGAACATCAACGCCGGGAAATCTTCCGGGATAACTGGTTGCCGAACGCGGATTGGTGGGGAAGTGGATCGTAAGATATTCCCGGTACCTGGATGGCGCCCTGCCCCTTTGTTTATTGACTCCGTATAGGGGTTTCTACCCCTCGCTGCGCTCGGGTGCGTTCGGACCTGGAGCCACCATTAGTGGTCTGCCGAACGCAGTGCAACGGAGTTCGTCCGCCCACGGATCAACCTAACCGGCACCTTTGACCGTGGCCGCTATGAGTCTCCTGGGCAGACGAGCTACCGCTCGGCGGACCAGGAGCCACCACCTCTACAGCGCGTGCGGTGCCACCTTACCGCCTTCCAGCTCCTTCTTATCCTTATGCTGGATGATCATCATCTTGCAGGGCTTACCGTCGAGGGGGCCGGACTTGTGGCCTTTCTCGTCGGTGGTACCCTGGTCGGCGCCGAAGCTGAGTTCGCCTTCCCGCATCTCGACGCGGGTGCCGTCCATGGTCTCTACCCACCAGCCGCCGCTGAGGGGGATGATCCACTGGGGGGCGGGGTTCTCGTGCCAGTCGCCGTCGAAGCCGGCGGGGAGCTCACTGAAGATGATCTGGGTGGCGCCCTTCGTGAGCTTATTGTTCCACTGCTTGTCGGAGTCGCCGCCCATGCTCTCCAATTGGAAGTCGGTGAGGTACTCTTTCTTTTGCTTGCTGGTGCCGTCTTTGTCGGTGTAGACGTGCCAGTAGGGGATCTTGGGTTTTTCTTGGTCGGCCATGGTTGCTTTATTTTCTGGTGCAACCTGGGGCGGGGGGGCTTTGTTGGGGGCGGGATGGTGTAGTAGGGTGTTTACGTGGTGGGATCGTATTTTCGGCGGGTTCGCTCTTGGAAAGAGCTTCCTACCTCGCTGTTGGAAACAGCGTCGTACTTCGCTGTCAGAGACAGCTTTGTACTGGCGCTGTCGGAGACAGCGTTGTACTAGAGCAGCGCCGCCCCGAAGACGCCGGCCGAGTCGCCCAGTTTTGGCTTGAGAAACTTCGTGTCCCGCCGCGGATTGAAGAGGTGGTCCACCACCTGGGGCACGCCTCGGTCGTACAGTTCGTCGATGTTGCCGAGGCCGCCACCCAGCACGACGACGTCGGGATCCAGGACGTTGATGATGTTGGCGATGCCCTTGGCGAAGAAGTGCAAAAAGCGATCGATCGTCCGCGTTGCGGCCGGGTCGTTGCCGCCACGGTGGCGGGGAACGATATCCCGCATGCTTAATTTGTGGCCGCTCATGCGCAGGTAGTACCGTTCGAGGGCCGGGCCGGCAATGATCTGCTCCGTACAGCCTACCCGGCCGCAGTAGCAGTAGCCGCCGGAGTGATCCAGGAAGGTGTGTCCCCATTCGCCACCGATGCCCTGGGCACCCGCAACGATCTTTTGGTTGACGACGACTCCCCCTCCGGTGCCCGTACCGAGAATGACGCCGAAGACCACCTTCGCATCCGGTGCTTCCTCCGGCACGCAGCCCATCAGCGTTTCGGCCACCGCGAAGCAGTTGGCGTCGTTGGCGAGGGTGACGGATTTTCCCAGCAGTTTCTCGAGATCGCGACCGAGCGGTTTGCCGTTGAGGACCACGGTATTGCTATTCTTCATCAGGCCGGTGGGCGGGTCGATGGTACCGGGGGTGCCCACTCCGACCCGTTCGGCGGTGACACCCGTGACCTCCTCCAGCTGATCGACTACCCGTTTGATGCCGCCGATGATGTGGTCGTACCCTTTTTCCCGCTCGGTAGGGATGCGCCTGCGTTCGACGACGGCTCCCCGATCGTCCATTACGACGCCTTCAATTTTGGTCCCGCCGAGGTCTATCCCGAATTTCATGGTCATAATTTGCGACAAAGTATTGCTTTTTGCCGGTTGGTACCGGCTCCCGCGCTCCGGCGCCATCAACTACTGGAGGCTCCTCCACTCACTCTTTGGGCAACATCGCCCGGCGCACCAGGAGATAAAACACCGGTCCGATCACCGGGAGCAGTAGAATAGCGTATACGACGGAATTGCTGAGCCCGGCCGCCGTCCGCGCCGCCATATCCCGTCGCGCCAGTTTCATGATGGGCCGGTAGATGAGTACGCCGACGAGAATGAGTACGAGCAGAATGAGGGCGAATTGATAAGGCACGGCTGGGGCTTTTCCCTTCTGAACCCCACGGGAGGGGCCTTGTTTCAATCCGTATGACCACACTGCAAGCAGGCGACCAAGCCCCCGCCTTTACCGGTACCCTTCAGGACGGATCGACCGTTTCGCTCTCCGACTACGCCGGAAAGAAACTGATCGTCTTCTTTTATCCCAAGGACGACACCCCCGGCTGCACCGCCGCGGCCTGTAGTCTGCGCGATCACTACGGCGATCTCCGGAAACAAGGGTTCGAACTACTGGGGATAAGCCCCGACAGCCCGAAGAAACACCTGAAGTTCATCGATAAGTATGACCTCCCGATGCCGCTGGTGGCAGACGAGAACCACGAGATCATGGACGCTTTCGGCGTGTGGGGACCCAAGAAATTCATGGGCCGGGAATACGACGGCGTACACCGGACCACCTTCGTCATC
Organism: Neolewinella xylanilytica; assembly: GCF_002934605.1. GTDB lineage: Bacteria > Bacteroidota > Bacteroidia > Chitinophagales > Saprospiraceae > Neolewinella > Neolewinella xylanilytica. The sequence continues at coordinate 197,643 of NZ_PTJC01000005.1, read as the reverse complement.
GACGAACGGGGCAAGATCGAGCGCGTGATCACCAAGGTACAGACGAAGACCCACGCCGCCCAGCTACTCGAAACGGTTTAAATGCTGGGATACGTCTGGGAAGGAATACGCGCCGGGCTGGTGCTCTCCCTGCTGGTAGGACCACTGGTGGTGCTGCTGGTTCAACTGAGCCTACGCCGGGGTACGTTGGCGAGTTTCGCCGCCGCCCTGGGTATCTGGACCAGCGATGTCCTCTACATTTCGCTTTCCCACTTCGGGTTGGAGGGGCTCGAACGCCTGCTCGACTACGAGTACCTCCACGAAATCTTCGGCACCATCGGATCTATCCTGCTCATCGGAGTCGGCATCGTGATGTGGTACCGCGACCCACCCAATCTGAAAGCCAAGCGAATTTTGCCTTCCCGACGGGGGTTGCTGAGTGCCTGGGCCCAGGGGTTCGCGCTGAACACCTTCAATCCCTTCACCACCTTCTTTTGGTCGACCTTCGTCGTGACACAGGTACACAACCGGCATTTATACGCCTATGAAGCCATGGCGGTATACGGCGGTATTATGGTTACGATCATCATCGCCGATTCATGCAAGGTGCTGGGTGCCAGGAAAATCCGCGCCTTGCTACGGCCGGCGACGATGCTGCGGGCGCAGCGGGCGGGGGCGGTGGCGTTGGGTTTGTTCGGGCTGTTGTTGGCGGTGCGGGTTTGGTTTTAGCGGTCCCTATCTTGGGGGCATGGACCGAGTGATCAGGGTGGCCGTCGTCGGGGCGGGTTGTTCGGGGCTGGCGGCGGTGAAGAACTGCCTCGCCCGTGGCCTGGACGTGGTGTGCTTCGAAGCGAACGATGACATCGGGGGAAACTGGATCTATTCCGAGCAGCCCGGCCACAGCAGCGTCTGCGAAACGACGCACCTGATCAGCAGCAGGTCGATGAGCGCCTACCTGGATTTCCCCATGCCGGAGGCATACCCCGATTATCCGAGCCACGATCAGGTACTCCGCTACTTCCGCGCCTATGCGGACCGCTTCCGTTTACGTCCGCACATTCGTTTTCGCACGCGGGTGACCGAAGCCCGGCTGCTCGCCGACGGCCGGTGGCAAATCGCCACCGACGCGGGAGACCCGGAGGTCTTCGACTTCCTGCTGACGGCCAACGGCCACCACCACGCCCCGCGCCACCCGGAGGAGGTGCGGTCCGCCTTTACCGGCCGCTACCTGCACAGCCACGCCTACAAACACAACCGGTCCTTCGCCGGCGAACGGGTGCTGGTCATCGGCGGCGGCAACTCGGGCTGCGACTGCGCGGTGGAGATCAGCCGGGTCGCCGCGCGGACGGACATCAGCATCCGCCGGCCGCACTACATCCTGCCGAAGTTCTTCCTGGGCCGCCCCGTGGACACCTTCAATGAGCGCCTCGGTTACTTTCCGAAATTCGTGCAACGCGCGCTCCGCAAACTGACGGTGAAGGCGATGGTCGGGGATTACCGGCTCTACGGGCTGGAAGCACCTACCGTACCGGTGACCAGCACCCACCCCACCCTGAATTCGGAATTGCTCTACAAGATCCGTCACGGCAAGGTGCAACCCCGGCGGGGCATCGCCGACATAACGGGACGGCGGGTCACCTTCACCGACGGTAAGAAATCAGAATACGACACCATCGTGGCCGCCACCGGCTACCGGATCACCTTTCCGTTCCTGGACCAGAACCTGATCGACTACGAACGGGCCGACCGCATTCCCCTTTACCTGCGGATGTTTCGCCCGGACTACCCTACCCTGCTCTTCATTGGTCTTTTTCAGCCCCAGGGGGCCATCTGGCCGTTGGCCGACGCGCAGTCGCGATTGGCGGCCGCCTACATGGCCGGAACGTACCGCCTACCCAAAGACCTTCGGCAACGAGCCGAAGCCGACAGCGACCGCATCGAGCGGGACTTTCAGCGGTCGAAGCGGCATACGATTGAGGTGCATTACCATGCGTTTATGCATCGGCTGGAGCGGGAACTCGGCAACTCCTAAGCCGGCGACCTTTCCACCCGTCGGCGGAGGGCATCGTTCATGGCTTCGAATCCGCTACGGGTATCGGTAGCCAGCTTATTGCGGAATAAGGGTACCAGCAGCCCCGAAAAGCGCTCGCCCTGCTCCGAGGGTGGTGGAGCCATCCCCGTTGGCGGTCAGGAGGAAATAATGCTCCCCGTCGAAAAGCCCCCTGATCCCCAGCCGGCCCAGCCAGCGCAGTTCCCGCCCTGGTACGGCGACGAGTACGCGTGGGCGAAAACGGGTGCCGGCAATCGTCAGATCCAGTTGGTTCCCGACCACGGCGCTACCCGCAGCAGGTTGGATGAAGGGGTTCCATTCGGCGTAGGGCGGGAAATCGGTGAGCGCTTCCCAGACCCGGTCGGGAGAGGTAGCGATACGGACGGAAGTAGTAAGATGATAGGCCATTTTCCTTGCTTTTTTACAAAGCTCGGCGCCTCCTTTCCCACTCCGGTTGATCTACATCAAGAACGCTGGCCGGCCCGGATCCGACTGAGCGTCTCCGGGGTCATACCCAGCATGGAGGCGAGGTACTGCAGGGGGACCCGGTTGAATAAGTCGGGATGCTCGGTGAAGAGGGCTTCGTAGCGCTGCCGGGCGCTCAGGGACAAAAACGAAAGTACCCGGTTTTCGAGGGTGACAAAGCAATGGGCGAGGAAACTCCGTTCGGCCCGCGGCCAACCGGGAATCTCTTTGCCGAGCCGGGCGTAATCGGACGCCGAAATGACCGACAGTCGGCAGTCGGTGAGCGCCGTGATGGTCCACCGGGCGGGCTCACCGTAGACGAGGGCCGCCAGGTCGGTGAGCAGGTAGCGGGGCGGGGCAATCCACTGCGTCACTTCCTTACCATTGGTTTCGGTGTGGACGCGGAGGTAGCCGGAGCGCACGAAGGCCATCCGGGGATGGTATTCGCCCTGGCGGAGGAAATCCTGTCCGGTAGCCAACGACAGGTCGGAAAACGCAGCTGCCAGTTGGCTGAGTTCGGCGGGATGAAGATCGAAGTAGCCGTGCAGCTCGCGCGGGTCAATCATTTCACCCGGTCCGCATTGGCCTTCAGAAATCCCTCCCAGCCGGAAAAGCGCTTGGCGCCCGGCACCGCACTGCGGTTCTGGTAGAAGTGGCACATCGCGGCACCCAGCGCATCGGTGGCGTCGGCGAGGTAGCGACTGCTATCCAGGGTAAATTCATTTTCCAGCATGGCGGCGACCTGTTCCTTGCTGGCGTTGCCGTTGCCGGTAATGCTCTGCTTGATTTTGCGGGGGGCGTACTCGGTGACCTCCAGTCCCTGGGCGATGGCGGCGGCCATGCACACCCCCTGGGCCCGGCCGAGCTTGAGCATCGACTGGGGGTTCTTGCCGAAGAAGGGCGCCTCGATGGCCATGATCGTGGGCGTATGCTCCTGAATCACCTGGGTCAGCCGGCGGTGGATGAGCTCCAGTCGGTGGGAATGATCCTTTAGCTGGGCCAGCTTCAGCACGCCCAATTCAACGATCCGGCGGCTGCGGGGATGTACCTCGACTACGGCAAAACCGAGCACCACGGTACCGGGATCGATACCGATGATGCGGTAGACGGCGGGTTCCGGGGCTTTCTTGGTGGCCAAGGAAATGTTGTTGAGTGAGATTTACGGGCACGGCCCCGATTACCGTAGTCGCCCTAAAGCGATTGAGGTACATCCGGGAGCGTGCAAGGTAAGCGGAAAAGGTCCAGGCCAACAAATTTTTTGGTAGTTGCCGGACTGAAACGATTTGCTTGAAGTACCGTGCTGCGCCGCCGGAGCTATCGAACGCGCCGTACTTTACCCGTCCCCATGGTTTGGACTTCCCGCTTCCTGCCCTCCCCCGCCGTGCGTCACTGGCTTTTACGGATACTGACGGTAGCCGTAGTGGGCATTTTTATCTACCAGTTCGGCAAAGTGGCACGGCAGATCGACTGGCCGCACTTCTGGCAATCGCTCGGACGACCGGGCAACTGGCGCTACCTGACGGCCGCCCTGGTCCTGATGCCCGTCAACTGGCTGCTGGAGACGCGAAAGTGGCAGCTGTTACTCCTCCCCTTTCTCGACTGGCCGTTCGCCAAGGTATTCCGGGCTACGCTGGCCGGGGTCAGCGTGAGTGCCGCCACGCCCAACCGGGTCGGGGAGATCGGCGGTAGGATGTTGCTGGCGCGCCGCGAGGAGTGGCCCGCCGTAGTGGCCTCTTCCCTGCTGGGCAGCCTCTGCCAGTGGGTCGCTTTTTTGCTGCTGGCGTGGCCGGCATTGGTGCTTACGGTGGGCCGGCTACCCCGCTTCGACCTGCCCTTTTCCTACTGGTGGCTGTTGCCGCTCGGGCCGCTGGCGGTGGCGATTGCCGCGGCCGGGGGCAAGCCGCTCCTGCTGCGCATCGTGAACTGGACCGAGGGAAGGTTGGTCGGGGATGCGACCGGTCTGCGGGAATCCCTGACCAACGTTAAGCTTTCGCTAATGTCGCGCGCCAGTGTGTACGCTACGCTGCGATTTCTTGTTTACTGTGTGCAACTCTACTTGTTGCTGCATTTCTTCGGCCTTGGCTTGCCCCTAATCGGGGGGCTGGCCGGCATCATGGCCATCTACCTGGTGCAGGCCGGCATTCCCTTACCGCCGGGGCTGAACCTGGTGACCCGAACGGAGTTGGGATTGCTGCTCTGGTCGGCGGGTCCGGAAGGGGCGGTGGCGGTGCTGGCAGCATATACGGCCCTGTTCGGCGTTAATGTGTTATTGCCCGCGGTGCCGGGGTACTGGTTGATCGTGAGAAAAAACTACGTTTGATGAATTCATTGGTGTTCAAGTCGCTGTTCCTGCTCTTCCTCGCCCTCCCCGGCTTTGGTGGCACGGACGATCGACCCGGGCTACCAACGGACGGTATCGAGCCCGATTCCGTGGCTCCCGCGCCCCGGCGCCCCCAGCGTATTACCGACGTTTGCTCCATCGACAATACCAGCTTCCAGGCGGGGGAAGAGATCGTTTACAAGCTGTACTACAACTGGAACTTCGTCTGGCTCGCCGCCGGTGAGGTCACCTTTCGGGTGACGGACCTCGGCGATAGCTACCGCGTCACCGTCAAGGGCCGCACCTACCCCAGCTACGAGTGGTTCTATAAGGTGACCGATAACTACACCAGCTACCTGGACAAGGAAACCCTACTGCCGAAGATCCACATCAAGGATATCCAGGAGGGCGGCTACCAGAAATACGATCGGACCACCTTTTTTCAGGATGAGGAGCGCATCGTCAGCTACCGCGGCCGCACCCGGGAGGATACCGAGCCGAAGTACATGGACGTCGACCCCTGCATGCACGACCTGATCTCGATCATCTATTTCACGCGCAACCTCGACTATCAGGCTCTCGACGAGGGCGACGAGATCCCGATCAAGATCCTCATGGACCAGGAAATGCACCCCCTCAAGATCCATTACCTCGGCCCGGAAGACAACGTGAAGATCAAGGACAATGGCCGGTACAATACCCTGCGATTCAGTCCGCAACTCATCTCCGGTGAGCTCTTCGACGAGGGAGACGAGATGAAAATTTACGTGAGCGACGACCGCAACAAGATTCCGCTGATGATCGAGTCGCCCGTGAGCGTCGGAAGCGTCAAGGCGGTCCTCAAATCGTATAAAGGTCTCCGTCATCCCATGGACGCCAAACTCGCCGACTGATGAACCGTACCCTCCTCACCCTGCTGGTCGTCGTACTGGCCTTTCTGCTCGGTATGGCCGCGCTCACGCTTTGGCAGGGCCACCGCCAGGAGCAGGTGGTACAGGAGGAGGCCACCATTTTGCTGGAGCGGGTTCGCAACGTGATGAAACTGGTCACGGTGGAGGGGGACGTCAGCGAAATCTTCAACTCCACTTCCTCCCGCAACGTCACGCTTTACCTGCCGCTGCCTTCGGAATTCTCCTTCGAGAAGCAGGCTACCGTCGAAGTGCGGGGCACGGTGCTGGTCGGCTACGACCTCGAGCAACTGGACATCACCCTCGACCCCGACGCCCGCGTCATGACCATCCGCAACCTGCCGGAACCGGAGATACTGGCCATCGACCACGAACTGGTGTACCGCAACCTGAACGAGAGCTGGTTCAACACCTTCACGGCCGAGGACTACAGTCGCCTCAACCGCCGCGCCAAGGAGCGGCTGCGTGACGAAGCCCTGAGCAGTAATTTATTGCGCCGGGCGCGGGAGCAGGGCAACTCGGTACTGGAAGGTATTACTTACCTGGCCCAAAACGCCGGCTACGAGGTAGTGGTGGAAGGCGCGGATCTGCCGGAGCCGATCCGGGAGTAAGGCATCACTGGTAAACCGGCTATTCCATTGATTCGGAACACAGCGGTAAAATCGGCTGCGTCAATTGGCTTGCTTCCAGGACGTAGTCAGACTCCTTGCTCAAATCAAACACGAGGGTATCCGTCACCGCGTAATTACTGAATTTATTGTCGACCAGAATTATAGCTTGATCACCGGTCAGCCCCGCGCGATATCGATCACCCGCGGCGTATGCCCACCAGTGAAAAGGCCTAGGTTCAAATGCACGGCCCCGGTAGACGCCAACGGAACTGCCTACCGTCGTGCCACCGTCAGTTTGATAGACCGTGTATTCCAGACCGTCGGGGGCCGTAAATTGACAAATGACATTGATCTGGGGCGGCTCCTTCCCAAGCAACGAAAAATTGGCGAGCCAAATCCCGACAATGATGACGGCCAGGCAGACCAAAAAGAGGGCTACCAAAGCCGCCCTCCCTAACCAAGCCCCCAATCTGTTAATCTGCATAGCTCCTGATCTGAGAGCAACTTCTCAACGGTTTCCCGGCATTCTATATTCCTCGTTTCGAAGTACAAAAAGGAAGCAGGCGGGTCGGGATGTGATTCCTTACCTTCGCGCCCCGAATCCTGCGTCCGTATGCAGGTAAAAACCCAAGCCTGATGATCGACATCACCCTTCCCGACGGCAGCGTCCGCCAATTCGAAGCCGGCAGCACCGCCATGGACGTGGCCCAGAGCATAAGCGCCGGCCTGGCCCGCAACGTGCTCAGCGCCCGCGTCAACGGCACCATAATCGACGCCGACCGGCCCATTACCGAAGACAGCACCGTCGAACTCCTCACCTGGAACGACCAGGGCGGCAAGGAGACTTTCTGGCACTCCACGGCCCACCTCATGGCCGAAGCCCTCGAGGAACTCTACCCCGGCGTGAAACTCGGCATTGGTCCCGCCGTCGAGAACGGCTTCTACTACGACATCGATACCGGCGATGACCGCAGCATCAGTTCCGAAGACCTGCCCCGCATCGAAGAAAAGATGCTGGAGCTGGCCCGCCGTAAGGTCGACTACGTCCGCCGGGACATCAGCAAGGCCGAGGCCGTAGCTTACTTTCAGGAGAAGCAGGATCCCTACAAACTGGAGCTGCTCGAACGGCTGCAGGACGGCAGCATCACTTTCTACACCCAGGGGAACTTCACCGACCTCTGCCGGGGACCGCACATCGCCAACACCGGTGCGATCAAGGCCATTAAACTGATGAAGGTAGCCGGCGCCTACTGGCTCGGCGACGAGAAGCGCAAGCAGCTTACCCGCATCTATGGCATCTCCTTCCCGAAAGCCAAGGAACTTACGGACTACCTGCACATGCTGGAGGAAGCGAAAAAACGCGACCACCGCAAGCTCGGCCAGGAACTGGAACTCTTCATGTTCAGCGAGAAGGTCGGCGCCGGCCTGCCCATGTGGCTACCGAAGGGTACCCAGCTGCGCGAGCGGCTGATCAACTACCTGAAAGATCGCCAGGAGCACGCCGGTTACCAGCAGGTGACCACTCCACACATCGGTAAAAAAGACCTTTACGTCACCAGCGGCCACTGGGACAAGTACGGCGAGGATAGCTTCCAGCCCATCAAGACCCCGAAGGAGGGCGAGGAATTCATGCTGAAGCCCATGAACTGCCCCCACCACTGCGAGATGTACAAGTTCCGGCCGCGGAGCTACCGGGAGCTCCCCCTGCGCTTCGCCGAATTCGGCACGGTGTACCGCTACGAACAGACCGGTGAGCTGCACGGCCTCAGCCGGGTGCGCGGCTTTACCCAGGACGATGCCCACATCTTCTGCATGCCCGAGCAGGTGAAGGGCGAATTCCTGGCCGTGGTGGACATCGTCCGCGAAGTACTCGGCATGATCGGCTTCGACGACGTGACCGCCCAGATCTCCCTCCGTGACCCGGCCACCCCCGAAAAGTACATCGGCAGCGAAAAGAACTGGGAATCCGCCGAGCAGGCCATCATCGACGCCTGCAAGGAAATCGATATGAAAACCGTCACGGCCTACGGCGAGGCGGCCTTCTATGGCCCGAAACTGGACTTCATGGTTCGCGACGCCCTCGGTCGGCAGTGGCAGCTCGGTACCGTCCAGGTCGACTACAACCTGCCCGAGCGCTTCGAGCTGGAGTACGTCGGCACCGACAACCAGCCCCACCGGCCGGTCATGATCCACCGGGCCCCCTTCGGCTCGCTGGAGCGGTTCACCTCGATCCTGATCGAGCACACCGGCGGTAAATTTCCCCTCTGGCTCACGCCGGAGCAGTTCACCGTCCTGCCGATCAGCGAAAAATTCAACGACTACAGTCAGGGCATCCTTACGGAACTGGCCAAGCACGATATCCGCGGCTCCGTCGACGACCGCAACGAAACCATCGGCCGCAAGATCCGCGACACCGAGCTCAAGCGCATCCCCTTCATGCTCATCGTAGGCGAAAAAGAAGTGGAAAACGGCCAGGTCGCCGTGCGCGTCCAGGGCGAAGGGGACAAAGGAGCGATGACGATGGAGGAGTTTGTGGAATTTTTCCGGTCTATGCTTTAGGGTCACCACGGAGGACGCAGAGGGCTTCACCGAGGAATCACAGAGCTAGACGTTTCTCCGCGGCACCTCTATGTTTGACAAATCACGGGCCGCGGAAGCAGGGGAAACACAGCGGTGCCACGGAGTTAGACATTTCTCTGTGGTACCTCCGTGCAATTACCTCTGTGGCAACTCTGTGTTAGACAAATCACCTGCCGCAGGCGAGCCTATACTATGCTCTCTGTGATTCCTCAGTGAAGCCCTCCGTGCAGCGAAGCCTCCGTGGTGAACCCACGAGCCGCAGGCGAGCGCTACCGCCCCTCAAACACCCTACGCTTCCCATAATAATTATAAAAGAACACCACCCCCGTAGCCGCCCCTTTGATGAGCCACTCCCGGTCGCCCAGCAATGGGAAATAGTGTAGGCCGTACACGATGGCCGCATCCAGCAGCAGGCCGCCCAGGCTCACCAGCATACTGAGCGCGAAGGCCGATCGCAGCGACCGCCGCAGTTCGAACACGAAGTAGCGCTGCAGGAAGAAGTTTAGCACGACGCTGCTGGAATACGCGATCAGGGTAGCGGGCAGGGGCGGCAGGTAGGTATCCACCAGCAGGAGATACAGGCCGTAGTTGATCCCCGTGGCGACGAGACCGGTCAGGGCGAAGGGCAGCTTTTTCCAGCTGAATTCCCAGACTTGCTTCGCCGCCCGCTTCACGACTCCGCCGCCAGCTCGGCAGCCCGCTCGTTGCGGAAAAAGTCGCGTACTTCGAGCCAGTTGTCTACGCGCAGGTAGCCTTCGTCGTGGACGTTGTGGGAGGCGGTGAAAAGCAGGCCCTTCCCATTGAACGTCCGCAGGTTACTGACCTTATCGTCGATCATGTAATCACCGTGGACGATGCTTTTGTTCCCGCAAAAAACGATGCGTTCCCAGTGGATGAAGGGCATGTGCTCTTCCAGCCACTCCCATTTATCGGTGAAGCAGTGCTTGAATTCGGTGGCGGCGGTCACGATGTAGACTTCGTAATTCTCGTACAGTTCCTCCACCACTTCCCGGGCGTCTTTCATCACCGGAAGGTGTCGGAAGAAGCCGGGCCGGTGCAGCTCGTCCCGCATCGATTCGATGCCGGGCAGCTCGTAGATCTTTTTGCCGTAATACGCTTGGGGGTCGATCTTCCGCCCCTGTTGTTCTTCAAACAGCTCATGGTAGCGTTGATAGTTGTCGACCATCACCTCGTCCATGTCAATACAAATGCGCATTAAGATTCTACTTTACTGATACCGATGGGCTTATCGTGGTCGATACCGTCTTCCCCTAATTCCCGGTAGGCAGGCTCCACCTCGTGGTATTCGTATTTCTTGCCCGTGGTAATCCGTTTGATGCCCACCCTGCTCCGGTTGAGCAGCACGATCAGCGCCGGCAGCAGCAGCAGTAGGACCAGGGTGGAGGCCAGCAGCCCGAAGGCGACCGAAATGGCCATGGGAATCAGGAATTGCGCCTGCCGGCTGGTTTCCAGCAGCAACGGTGCCAAGCCGGCGAAGGTGGTAAGGGTAGTGAGCAGGATCGGGCGGAACCGGCTTCTGCCTGCATCGTTCAGCGCATCCATCATGGGCATTCCGCCGCGGATGTTATCGTTATAGGTGGCAATGAAGACCAGCCCGTCGTTAACGATTACCCCGACCAGCGCGATCATGCCCAGGCCCGAGAACATCGAAATGGGTTTGCCCATCAGCCAGTGGCCGAGAATAACGCCGATGAGTCCGAAGGGAAGCAGGGAAAAGAGGATGGCCGCCTGCCCCGCCGAACGGAACGTGAGGGCCACCACGAAGAACATTAGCCCGAGGACCACCGGCAGTACGATCATCAGAGAAGCCGAGGTCTTCATCTGGTCGCGCACCTGCCCGTCGGGGACCGTAGTTACGCCGGGGTAGTTTGCCAGTACGGCCGGGATGATCTCCTCCGCTACGGTGGCGTTGATGTCGGTGACGGAAACGGCGTTCGTCGCGATGTCCGCTTCCACCTTCACCTCCCGCATTCCATTCGTATGGTTAATGGCGATAACGCCACGCTGCGGTTCCAGATTGACGATCTCGGATACCGGGAACTGGCTTCCGTCCGCCAACCGTATCCGCATATTATTCAGATCCGCCAGGCTCCGGCGGCTGTCCTCGCCGTACCGCAGCCACACCCGTACTTCGTCTTCTCCGCGTTGCAGTCGCTGGGCCTCGGCACCGAAGAAGGCCGACCGGACCTGGCCGACGATATCCTGCAAGTCCAGGCCCAGGTAGCGCGCCTTATCCTTCAGGGAGATATTGATCTCCCGCAGGCCTTCCTGGTTGCTGTCCACTACGTCCGTCAACTCGGCCATCTGCTCTAGTTCGGCCTTCATGTCGGCGGTAGCTTTTTCCAGCTCTTCGATGTTGTTGCCGACCAAACTGACGCTCACCGGTTTGCCGAAGAAGGAGTTGCCGCCGTAGCTCAGTATCTCGGCTTCTTCGACTACTCCCACTTCCTCGCGAATCGCATTCTGAACGGTACGCACGTCGATGTCTCCCCTTTCCTCACCCGGAAGCAGTGCTACTTCCAGGCTGCCCTGATAGGTAGTCGGCCCCAGGGCTTTCTCGATACGGGTGACGAGAGATCGTCCGTCTCCAAACAGTTCGTCGCTCATGCGCTCGTTGACCCGCTGACTCGCCGCTTCGATCCGGTCGAGAATTTCCATCGTCCTGGATTCGGGCGAACCGGCGGGCAATTGCACGGTGATGTCGACCTCGTCCCGTTCGATCGTCGGAAAAACGGTGGTCAGTACGAAGCCGCCGCCCACCAGACCGATACTTAGAAACAGCACCGCCACGCAGATGGACAGCGTAAGGAATTTGAACCGCATGGTCCACGCGAGCACCGGGGCGTAAAGCGTATCCCGTAAAAAATTCATGAGCCAGTCAAAGCTGCGTTGCACCTTATTCGGCTTGACGTCCTTATCCAGCGCCTTCGAGTGGGCGATGTGGGTAGGCAGGATGATCGCCCCCTCGACCAGACTGAAAATCAGCGAGAAGATGACAACGATAGCCATCTCCCGGAAGATATCTCCCAACCGGCCGTCGATAAAAAAGAAGCTGGAGAAAGCGATCACCGTAGTCAGGATAGCCGCGAAAACCGCTCCCAATACGTCTACCGTGCCGTTAAGCGCCGCCTTGGTCCGGGGCAGGCCCTTTTCGTGGTAACTATAGATGTTTTCCCCGATCACGATACCGTCGTCCACGAGAATACCGATCACAATGATCATACCGAAGAGCGAAATGACGTTGAGGGTGACATCCAGCGCACTGGCCACGATGAACATCCCCGCGAAACTGATCGGAATGGACAACGCCACCCAGAAGGCCAGCCGCCAGTGCAGGAACACCGCCAGCAGTACGGCTACGATAATGAAGCCCATGATGCCGTTCTCCTGCAACGTCGCCATGCGTTGCCGCAGGGTAATGCTGGCATCGCTGATGACCTTGGCCTGGATGGTGGCGTTTTCGGCGTTGAAGTTTTCCAGGTACTCCTTCACCTTGTCGGTGATCGAGAGCATATCCTCCTCCAGGGTATTCTGCACGTCGATCCGTACACTCGGCATCCCGTCAAGGAAGCCGCGGTTGGGCTGGTCGGCCCAGCGATCCCGGACCGTGGCCACCTGGCTCAGCCGTACGGTTCCGCCAGTCGGCGTGGTCTTGATTACGATATCCTTAAGACCGTCGGCGTAGTATTCCTTGTTACGGGCGCGGAGCAGCAATTCTTCGTTGAGCCCCTTGACGGTGCCGCCCGTGATGTCCACGTTCGTACGACGTACGGCCTCGGCGGCTTCCTGGAAAGTAAGGCCATAGGCCTGCAGATCGGCTTCCCGGAAGGCAATCTCGATCTCTTCGTCGGGGAAGCCGCTCATTTCCACCTTAGAGATTCCCTCTATGGCCAGTAATTCATCTTCCACCTGGCGGGCGGCGGTCTTCAGGGCACCGAGGTTGACGCCCTGCCCCGTCAGGGCGAAAGAGATTGCGCGACCGAGTTGTTCCTGCTTATAGATCACAGGCGGTTCCATGCCGGTCGGAAAGCTGCTTACGCGGTCTACTTCGTTCTTTACGTCCTGCAGAATGATGTCGGTGTCGTAGCCCTTCAGGACCTCGACGGTGATGGTACCGCTGTTCTCACTACTGACGCTGGTGTAGCGCTCTACGCCCGTGAGTCCCTTCAGGTTTTCCTCGATCTTGTCGACGATCCCCTCCTCGACCTCCTCCGGGCTGGCCCCGGGGTAGATCACCTGGATAAAAATGTTCCGGCTGGGCGTCTCCGGAAAGAAGGTCGACTTCATCTGCAGCAGACTCAAGCCCCCCATGATCAGCAAACCGAACATCAGCAGATTGGCCGCGATCGGATACTTGATAAAGTAATTGATAAATCCTCTCATGGCTGGGGGTTACTTCAGGCTGCTCGTGGGTTGCGCGCCGTTTACGGCCGCGGCTTCGGCTGCGGGGGTTCCGACCGGCTCGCGGTCTTCAATCCGGACCAGCATACCGTCGAAGGCGCCGGGCACGATGCTGGTCAGCAGTTCGGTGCCGTCGTCCAGTCCACTCACGATGGCCGTCGACCGGTTGGATTTCCGTACGGTCACCGGTTGCAGCACCAGCAGGCTGTCGTGTCGTACTACGTACACCTCGTTCTCATCGATCAGCAGGTTACGGTCTATCTCCGCTACGTTTTGCAGGGTCCGGGCTGCGGCTTCTCCCCGCATGTACATCCCTTCCCGTAGTTCTTTACCGCTTACGCCGACGTACACGCCGACCGTCTGGGATCCGATTTCGATCTGGTCGCTGATGCGGCGGATGGTGCCCTCCCATTCTCCGGGGATATCCTCGCTGTATAGCCGCACCTTCCCGCCGGTTTCCAAGTATTCCAGGTCCGAAAGCGGCACGGTAGCCACCATTTCGTAGTAGCCGGTGGCCATCAGTTCGCCAAGGGCTTGCCCGGAACGCACCACGGCGCCCCGATCGATCATGACCTGGGTCAGCACCCCGGAGAAGGGGGCGTAGATGACGTACTTAGCGAGCCGCTCCTCCAGGCTTTTGATGCTGTAGTACTGGGTGTATAGATTACGACCGGCCACGAAAAGTTTCTCGGCCTGATCGGCGGCGGTGGGCAGTTCCGGTAAGGGTTCGTCTACACTGAATGCGTCGAGGTAGCTTTCCCAGGTAGCAAAACTCTTGGGGTAGTCGATTTTAAGGTCGGGCATGATCTGCGCAATGGCATTCATCAGTGTTGCCTTCTGCGCCTGCAGGTTCAGCCGGGCTTCTTCGGCGTTGATGCGCAGGATCACCTCACCCTTCGGGAAATACGTTCCCTCCTTTAGCGGCCGACCGGTTTCTTCCACCACGCCGCCCACTTCGCTGAAGAGCTGGATCTTGTTGTACGCTTCCAACCGCCCCTGAATATCGAGGGTGGTGGCCAACTCACCGTTCTGTACCCGCCGGGTTTCCACCGTTCGGATACGCTTCTCTACCGGCCGCCGCGGGGCTTCCTCCTTCATGCCGAAGAGCCAGGTCATCGCAAAGTAACCGAGCACCACGATGCCCACTCCAAGCAGGGTTTTAATAATGTTTCTTACGGTGGATTTTTTCATGACTGGTAAAGTTGGGGTAGCAGACGCAGGTTTTAAAACCTATTGACGGATAGAGTGTTGCGCTCGTCCCAAAATTAGCCATTTTACCGGATGTCAATGGGGCGGCGGAGCGCGGGAGCTAGGAACTCAGAACGGCCAGAATGCCTTGGCAATGGCCGCCACGATCACCACGATCAGCAAGCGGTACGACCAAACCCCCGCTTTCGGGTGGTTGGCGGCGTAACGAGCGGTCAGGTAGCCTCCGAGGGTTTGCCCCACGGCCATCAGCAAGCCAAGCGACCAGTCGATCACTCCCTGCCAGGCATAGATCAGAATGGCAACCGTCGTATAGATCAGGACTACGATTCCTTTGACGACGTTAGCTTGAATGATTTCGTATTTCGCCACCAGCACCATCAGGGCCAGGAAAAAAATGCCCATGCCCATCTGGATGAATCCACCGTAAATGCCCAGGGCGAAGAAGGCGGGAATGCCGATCCACGGAGAAAGCGGTCGCTCGGGTTGCTCCGCCCGCAGCCACCGCTTCGGGTTCACCAGCACGACGAGCAGCATGACGACCAGGAGATAGCGAAAAATCGATCGGTAGGTCGCGCTGTCCACCACCAGACTCAGCCAGATACCCAGGAGGGCACCTACCGTCGATACGACCACGATGGTCCACATTTCCCGTTGCCGCCCCGCTGAAAGCTGCAGCCGGCCCGCCCGTTGGAAGGCCCAGGTTCCCGCCAGGCTCTGGGTTGCGATACCGATGCGGTTGGTCGCGTTGGCGACCGTAGCCGGTAATCCCAATACTTCCATAAGGATAGTAAGCGTGATCGCCGATCCGTTACCGGAAAGGGTATTGATGCCGCCGGCCAGGAAGGAGCCCACCAGCGCAAGGGTGTATTCCAGCATCATCGGGTAAGTACGATATAGTCCAGAAGGAGGGCTTCCAGAAACTGCTCGTCGGACGCGGGCCGGTCGGTTTGCGCCACCTCCAGGAGGTCCGACATTTTGGCGGCCAGTTCTCGCAGTGCGGCCCGGTGGGCCGGGTTACCGTAGTGACGGTAGCGGGCCAGGGTCTGTTTTACCAGTAACATATCGTTGTCGTTCATTCGCTGGACGGAAGCAAATCGGGCCACGTGTTCCTCGCGGTTCCGAATAGTCAGAATATCCCGCAGGCTCACCCCGCCGAAGTGGCGAGTATGGATAACCACGGTTCGGGCGATCACGTCGCCGAGGCGCTGGTTTTGCCGGCCAGTCACGATCAATAGCACGGCGAGTACGCCCGCCGTAAAGAGTACGTCCAGCAGCAGGAAAATGGAGCGGGCGAGAAAGTCCGCGGGCGTGGGGTCCTCCCCGTCCAGCCGGATAACCCGTAGCTTTAATATCCGTTTGCCGATCGTCTGCCCCCGGCTCAGCATTTCCGTAAAGAAGAAATACAGCAGGATGTAGAACACCAGGCCGTACTGCACCAGCACGGCCAGGTCGATCTCCGCCTCCACCAGTTGTAAAAAAAACAGCAGGAGGAAGTAGGTGATCAGCACTCCGATCAGGTCTATCGCGAAGGCACCGATCCGCAGCCCTACCCCGGCGGTTTCATAGTCGATACGGACGTTCTGGGTGGTATGAATGGTAACGGATGGCATGCGCTCGCCGGTAAAGTTACTAAACCTTTAAAGCCGTGCCGGTGATGAATACCGGTGCCTCCCTCCGGCGTATTATCCTGTACCGCATTTTCCGCCGTAGCTTTTCCCTCGCATGAGCCAAAAATCCATATACCTCATCATCGGTCTGATCGTTTCCGCGATCGTGGGGCTTATCATCCTTCAGCTCCGGCTGCTGCAAACCGGCCTGGAGGTGAACCGCGAACGGTACGACCGCGCCGTTCAGACCGTGCTTAAGCAAGTCGCCGACGAAGTGGAGAAGCGGGAGGAAGACGAAATCCGCCTCACGCTCAACAACGGCTACGCCGGCGGGATCCCCGAGGGGCGGTACAGCGAGCTGCGCATCAGCGGCACTCCCCCCAGCCTGCTCAGCGCCCGCTCCATTCGCATCAGCCCGAATTCTTCCATTCGCCTGCGCGCCCAGTTCGCCAACCGCAACCTGGAAGAGCGCATCAACCGGGAGGCAATCCACAACAAGATCGTCAAGGAGCTCAAGAACGCCGGTATCGAGAATAAGCTGGAGTACGGGATTTACGATACCCGTCAGCAGCGATTCCTGGCGCGGAACGGCCGCCTCCTCTCTCCGCTCGGGTCGGATACGAGCCGGCACGAAGATCTCATGAACGCCGATTATTCCGTCATTCTGTTCGACGACGATTCGACCATACCCGGGGAAATCCGCGCGTACAGCCCTAACAAGGATCAGGTCATTTACAGCTCCCTCTACGGAAATTTCGCCGCCAGCCTGCTGTTCGTGCTGATTATCCTCGGTTGCTTCATCTACACGATCTACGTAATCCTTCGCCAGAAGCAGGTCTCGGAGATGAAGACCGATTTCATCAACAACATGACTCACGAGTTCAAAACGCCCATCGCTACCATTTCCCTGGCTACGGACAGCATCGTCAGCCCCCGCATCAGCGGCGATGCCGAGAAGGTGCAGCGCTTCGCCCGCATCATTAAGCAGGAGAACAAACGCATGAACGATCAGGTAGAGAAAGTGCTGCAAATGGCTAAACTCGACAAAAGCCGGCTCAACCTTAACCTGACGGCCGTGGACCTCAACGACATCGTACAGAGCGCCGTAGAGTACATCTGCCTCCAGGTGGAGCCCCGGGGCGGACGGGTTACCACCCACCTCCGTGCGGATCCCTCCGTCGTCGAGGGCGATCTGACCCACCTGTCCAGCTTGGTCAACAACCTGCTCGACAACGCCAATAAATACTCTCCCGAGGCCCCCGATATTATCGTGTCCACCGCAAACGTACCGCGTGGTATACAGGTTACGGTGACCGACCACGGACTCGGAATGACCCGCGAAGCAAGAAAAAACATTTTTGACCGTTTTTACCGGGTACATACCGGTGACCGGCACGACGTCAAGGGATTTGGCCTGGGCCTATCCTACGTCAAAACCATCACCGAAGTACACGGCGGTAGTATCGAGGTAAAGAGTGAGCTCGGAAAGGGCAGTAGCTTTATCGTGACTTTTCCGTACCGGCAACCTGACTGATCCAAATTACCCTGAAGTAAACAGCACCCTAACGATGAGCGAATCAACTGCAACCGAAGCCAAACTTTTACTGGTCGAAGACGACCGAAACTTCGGAGACGTCCTGCGGTCCTACCTGGAAGCCCACGACTACGACGTCACGCTTGCCACCGACGGGGTAGCCGGTCTGGAAGCTTACCGCCGCGGAGACTGGGACCTTTGCATTTTCGACGTGATGATGCCCCGTTTGAGTGGCTTCGAACTCGCGAAAAAGATCCGCGAAGACGATACCCAGACCCCCATCATTTTCCTCACCGCCAAGGCCATGAAGGACGACGTGCTCAACGGCTTCGAACTGGGTGCCGACGATTACATCACCAAGCCCTTCAACAGCGAGGAACTCCTGGCTCGCATCAATGTCATCCTGCGTCGGAGCCAGACCCCGGCCGATCCCAAGGAAGAGCAAACCGACTTCGAATTCGGTAAGTTTCACTTCAATTTCCCCCTCCGCATTCTCACGTTTACCGACGAAAAGGGAGAAAAATCGAAAGAAAAACTTAGTCCTAAGGAAGCTCAGCTCCTGCGCTTGTTCGCCATCAACAAAAACGATATCCTGAGCCGTAGCGAAGCCCTGACCAAGATCTGGGGCGAAGACAATTACTTCACCGCCCGCTCGATGGATGTGTTCGTGACCAAACTGCGCAAATACCTCAAGCCCGATGCGGCCATCGAAATCGTCAATATCCACGGCAACGGCTTTCAGCTGCTGGTTAAGGACGAGCAGGAAAGCTAAGCCGCTCACCGGCTGTTAAATCGAATACCACCGATACGGCAAGCCAGGAATTGGTAGTTTTTGTACCGATAACCGGCTATCGCCGCCCATACTCACTTCGTAGAGCTAACAAGATATATGCCGACGTTTCACCGTCGTCCAACCGTTTAGTTTTTGGGATTATAATTTTATCGGCCGAAACCTTCGGGTTTCGGCCTTTTTTTTGGTTTACTTCCGGTATGCGAATCCCCCTTCTCGTTCTTTGCTGCCTCTTCTTTCTCGGTGTGAGTCAGGCCCAGGATACGTCCCGACGCGCCACCACCCGGGCTCTGGACAACCGCATTGAAAATTCCCTCTTCGGGGAAGCCCACACGGGATTCGCCCTCTACGATCTGGAAGCGCAACGACCGGTCTACGGCTATAACGCCAACCGCTATTTCGTACCCGCCAGCAATACTAAATTGCTCACCTTCCTCGTCGCCAACCGCCTACTGGAAGCCGCGGCTCCGGCCGTTGTGTACCAAGCGTTCGAGGATCGTATCGAATTATGGGGCACCGGTTATCCGCTGCTCCTGCACCCCGCTTTCGTCGGCTACGATACGCTGCTGCCGTGGCTGGCTACGCGTGACCTACCCCTGGTGCTGAATTTTCCAAACGGAGACATCCCCCCACGCTACGGTGCCGGGTGGAGCTGGGATGATTTCAATTACGGGTACGTCTTCGAACGCTCCCTCCTCCCGGTGTACGGCAACCGGCTCTATTTGGAGTACCGGGAAGCGGGCGATACCGGCCGGGAAGCCCTCTTCGGTTCGCCAGCCGAAGTGGTCGATAACCTGGTGATGGACGCCGCCCAGGAGCGGACGATCTCGCGGGTAGAAGGAAGCAACCGCTTTACGGTCAACGCAAATTTTTACCGTCCCTATAATTTCCCCCTGGAACGGGCCCTCAGCGTCGATTCCGCCACCACGGTACGTTACCTGAGCAGCGCCCTGCCCGGCTCGTCTATCCGGTCGGGTGACCGGCCGCGGCCACCCCTCGATGCGTTGCGGACGATTTCCACCCCCCTACCCGACACCCTGTACCGGAAGCTCCTACAGGATAGCGATAACTACCTGGCCGAGCAACTCATCTTGCTGGCCGCAACGAGCCGTTACGGGCGTCCCGACGAAGAAGCCTTCTTCGAATGGGCCACCGATACCCTCTTCCAGGAGATGGGATTGGGGGAGATTAGCTTTCGCGACGGTAGCGGGCTGAGCCGCTACAACCTGGTCAAACCGGAACAGCTGGTGCAGGTGATTGCCGCCCTGGACCGGGAGGTCGGCCGCGAGCGGCTGCGCTCCCTGTTGCCCACCGGTGGGATCAACGGCACCCTTAAGCAGCGCTTCGACAACCAGCCGGAACCCTACGTATGGGCCAAAACCGGCTCGCTGAGTGGGGTGATCTGCATCAGTGGGCTGTTACGCACCCGTAGCGGTCGGTGGCTGGCCTTCAGTTTTATGCACAACAACGTGATGGGTTCGAGCCGCGAATACTACGCGACGATGGAAGACATCCTCGGCTGGGTCTACGAGAATCTTCGGTAGGCGGCCGCCGCCCCAATAATCCTCATCTTTGCGCCTGAAAAAATGCGGAGATGGTTTACCTAGAATTAGAGAAGGTATCGAAAATTTACGGGGAGAAAGTGCTCTTCGATCAGGTCGATCTACAGGTCGCCCAGCACACCAAGGTAGCGCTGGTGGCCAAAAACGGTACCGGTAAGTCTACCCTCCTCCGGGTAGCGGCGGGTATCGATCAGCCCGAAGGAACGGGCGCACGCGCTTACGTCCACAAGGACGCCCGCATGGCCTACCTGCCCCAGGAACCCGACTTTGGGGAAGGCGCCACGGTAATGGACGCCGTTTATGACAGCGACAACGAACTGGTACGGGCCGTGCGCGACTACGAGGAGGCCCTTTCCCGGACCGACAAGCCCAATCTCCTGCAAGACGCGCTTACGCGTATGGACCGGCTACAGGCCTGGGACATCGAGGCCCGGATCAAGGAGGTGCTCAGCAAACTCAACATCGAGAACGTCAACCAGCAGGTGGCCACCCTCTCCGGCGGGCAGCGCAAACGCGTAGCCCTGGCCAAGCTCATCATCGACGAGCCCGACCTGATCATCATGGACGAACCCACCAACCACCTCGACATGGACATGATCGAGTGGCTGGAAGAATGGCTGCAATCGCCGAACCTTACCTTATTAATGGTGACGCACGATCGCTACTTCCTGGAACGGGTCTGTAACCGCATCATCGAGCTCGAAGGAGGTAACATCTACCACTATACCGGTAACTACTCCGACTTCCTGAACAAGAAGGCCACCCGTGAGGAAACCGAAAGCGCCGAACTCGACAAGGACCGCAAGCGCATGAAGAAGGAACTCGAATGGGTACGCCGCATGCCCAGTGGCCGCGGCACGAAGGCCAAGAGCCGGCTCACCGCCTTCAGCGAATTGAAGAACAAGGTCGGTAGCTACCGCGGCGAGGACGAGCTTACGCTGGAGATCAAAGGACAGCGGCTCGGAAGCAAGATCCTCGAAGCCCATAATATCGGTAAGTCGTACGGCGACAAGGAACTCGTCAAAGGATTCAGCTATAAATTCCAGAAGGGGGAGCGGGTAGGTATCGTAGGTAAGAACGGGGCCGGAAAATCCACCCTCCTCCACATGCTCACCCAGGAACTGGAGCCCGATACCGGGAAGGTGGTCCACGGCAGCAACACCGTCTTCGGCTACTACACCCAGGAAGGCATCAACCTGACCCAGGATATGCGGGTAATCGAGGTGGTCCGGGAGATTGCCGAATTCATTCCCCTGGAAAAGGGACTCAAACTAACCGCCCGCGGCCTGCTGGAACGCTTCATGTTCAACAGCAAGCAGCAGCAGGTATACGTAAGCCAGCTGAGCGGGGGAGAAAAGCGGCGGCTATACTTACTCACGATTCTGATGAAGAATCCCAACTTCCTGATCCTGGACGAACCGACCAACGACCTGGATATCGTGACCCTCAACGTGCTGGAAGACTTTCTCCTCGATTTTCCGGGCTGCGTACTGATCGTAAGTCACGACCGCTTCTTCCTGGATAAGCTGGCGCACCACCTGTTCATCTTCGAGGGGGAAGGGAAGATCCGCGACTGGAACGGGCTCTACACCGAATACCGGGAGATGCGAAAGGAAGAACTCCAAGCCAGCCCAACTCCTTCCCCGGCCCGCGCCGCACCTGCGCCGCCGCCGGCCAGCGAAAACCACCTGTCGCAGGAGCAACGCAAAGCCATTCGCCGGGTGGAAGGGCAGATTGGAAAACTGGAAGCACGCAAAGCCGAGATCAACCGTCAGTTCAACGATATGGGCAATCTCACCCCCGAACGGATCGCCGAACTCGGTAAAGAACTTGCCGAAGTCAACGAAGCCATCGAGGAAAAGGAAATGGAGTGGATGGAGTTGGTGGGCGAATAAGCGCCGGCGGGGCATTATACACATGTGGCCGATAGGTCAAGTGTAAAACCCCTGTTAACCAGGAGTTTATCCAGTGTTATTTTCCGACCCCACTTGGTGGAAAACCGTGGAAAAAGGGAGGGTTATCCACAGTCTTACCCACAAATGCCGATTTTAGGGCGAGTTATCCACGTTTCCACAGCTCTCCACAATCGCTCTCCACCGAGATCCCACCGCTCGGTCCCGGTTATCCCCACGGCTGTGTCATAAAAGTTATCCAGGGGGGCGGATTGGCTGAAATGTGGATTACGGGCAAATCCCCATGGCTTACAGCTTGTTAGCCTGTGAATAGATTGTTCAAAGGAAGCGTGCCGGGGTGGAGATTGAAATAACCAACCGGATGGGGAATTCTTTCTCCCGCTTTCCACACCCCTAACAATGATAAAGGGATTTGAATTTTAAAAAAAGATAATAACTATTAAGAGCATGGGAAAATCGCTGCGCCGCTACCCCCGACCGGTCAAAATTTGGTTGCTCGCGGGGTTGGTGATGGTTGTCGGACAGATCGTGATCGGAGGGATAACGCGGCTTACCGAGTCGGGATTATCCATTACGGAGTGGGAAGTGCTCAGCGGGGCTTTGCCGCCGCTCAACGCGGCCGACTGGCAGGTGGAGTTCGAGAAGTACCAACAGTCGCCCCAGTACGAGAAGATCTTCGCCGACATCTCCATGGCCGATTTCAAGTTCATCTACTTCTGGGAATGGTTTCATCGGCAGTGGGCGCGCACGATGGGTCTGGTGTTTGCGGTAGGCTTCCTGGTCTTTTGGCGAAAAGGGTATCTCGATGCTCCGCTAATGCGGCGATTGGGCATCGTGGTGCTGCTGGCGGCCCTCGCGGCAAGCTTCGGTTGGATCATGGTCGCCAGCGGGCTCATCGATCGTCCGTGGGTCAATGCGTACAAGCTGACGATCCACCTGGCGCTGGGAATTACCCTGTTCGCCTACCTGTTGTGGATAACGCTAAAGGTGGTACAGCCCGTCAGGCCGGTTTTTCCACAGGGAGCGGTGAAAAAGCTGCTATTACCGCTGAATGCGCTACTCTTTCTGCAGCTTCTACTGGGGGGAGTAATGAGCGGAGCCCGCGCTGCCCTGCCCTACCCTAGTTGGCCGGATATGAACGGCTATTTTATTCCGCCGATCCTGTTGGAGGCATCGGCCTGGACTGTGGAAAATCTGGTGAAGTACGAGCAAAGTCTGTTCCAACCAGCCCTCTTCCAGTTCTTGCACCGGATTACGGCTTACGCGTTGACCTTCATGGTTTTGTACTTCTTATATCGGTGCCGTAGCATTACCCTCCCGGCGGGTTTACGCCGTGCGAATACCCTGTTGATAATACTGTTGATAACTCAGGTTACCCTCGGTATTCTGACGGTGGTTAACAGCCAGGGACAGGTCCCGGTCGGCTTCGGCGTGGCCCATCAGTTCACCGCCATTGCCCTCGTAGCCACCGTGGTTTACATCAATTATCGCTACCGCCCGGGCACCCCTTTAGCCGGTGTGGAAAAGATGGTGGAAAACAAAGCGGAAAAAAGTTTGGTGGTTTAATTGCTCCCCGAGGCAGGGGTTTTCCACGATTTTCTTCGCCTTCCCAGGTACTGGCCGGTCAGAAATATGGCTAACAGGAAGTGGAGGAGGGTTGCCCGATGATCGGGGTTATAGACGGTCTGTACGGCGATCATCAGGTAGTGGTATATGCTGAGGCTAAGCGTAACCAGCAGGAAGGTCGGATCGTCGTTGCGCTTCCGGTAGCCATGGAGCGATAGCCCGCCGAGAAAGAGCGCGGCCAGCCCATACATTTTCATTAGCAGGACGAAACTCGGTCCCTCAGACGTGCCAAAACCGGGCACGAGATCCCCGGCATGGGGGTAAAAGAGGAAAAGAAAGCCCACGACGGCCTGGATCAGCGTGTGTAACAGGAGGATCATAGCGCTACAAAGCTACGGCGACGGAAAGGTTGTAGGGAAGGTAGCTCAGCTTGCGACCTACTGACCATTGGAGATTTCACCCAATAATATTTTGGGTCCGGAGCGAAATGTATAACAATAGAATGCCGTTATTGTGCACAGATAGTGCAAATAAATTTTTCGGCAACCCCCAGCCGTCTAAATCCTGGTCTCATGAATTCCGTTAAACCCCTCACCTACACTACGGAAATCCGTATATCCTTTAACGAACTGGCGCTCCACCTTCGGGAGCACTGTGATTTCCTCTGGCACTTCGCCCGCAAAATGGCCCGCTGCCATCGCTGTAGCAGCGAAGAACCCGCCCCGGGCGATTTTCGCATCTACATCAACGGTCGCGGCGACTTTGCCATTTACCACCGTTGCGGTGATTGTGCCTACCCCCTCCATAGCTACGTGGATTTGAGCCAGGAGCGTCAAATCCGGAGCGGACTTCGTAAACTGTGGCTGACTAAAGTCAACTAGCCATCGAATCCACCTCCTGGGGCCGTGCCCTCGTATGGTCGCTCATCGCGGCTGCCTTCATCGGTCCCGGTACGGTAGCCACCGCGACGCGGGCGGGTGCGGAAGGAGGATACGCCTACTTGCCGGTGGTGGTTCTGGCTGCCCTGGCCGGGTATGTTTTTATGGAAATGGCCGCCCGGATCACTTTGGTGAGCGGTCGCCGGCTTGGCGATTTGCTGAGTGTCAGGGGCAAGTGGCTTCCCACCCTCTTATTCGCGGCCGTTTTTTTCGGCTGTATGGCCTACCAAGCGGGTAATCTGGTCGGTGCCCTGGGGGGCCTGCAGTTGCTCTTTCCCCTCGGCCGGTGGGGGGTGCTGCTCATCGGCGGCTTCGTTTTCGCGCTACTCTGGAAGGGGAGCACCCAGCTGATCGGTCGCATGATGGCCTACATCGTCGCCGTCATGGGCGTCCTCTTTATCGTAGCCGCGGCCCAGATCGCCTGGCCGGGGGTGTATCCGGACCGACCGTTGGCACCGGTACGTACCGATGTCCTGCTCGGGCTGCTTGGGACGACGATAGTTCCGTATAATTTCTTTCTGGCGGCCGGATTGGGTTCGGATGGCCGGCTCGGTGACATGCGGCGGGGGTTGATGCTCAGTTTCGGCGTCGGGCTTCTCGTTACCGCCTCCATTGTAGTTGTGGGCGTCACGGCTTCCGGCTTTGTTTCCTTCGAGAATCTGGCGGTCAGCCTGGAAGCCTTTTTGGGGGAATACGGCAGGCTGGTACTGGGCATGGGCCTGTTTGCCGCCGGCTTTAGCTCCGCTACGACGGCACCGCTGGCCGCCGCCATGGCCGGTCGGGAGTTGCTCGCTTCCGGCGACAAAAGCTGGCGCTCCGCGGGCAGCGCCTTCCGGGCTACGTGGTTCGTGGTTATGCTTATCGGCCTCCTCGTCGCCGTGCTACGCCTGGATATTATTGGCGTGATCCTGGCGGCTCAGGTGATCAACGGGCTGTTGCTCCCCTTCATCGCCGCCGCGGTGTTTTACCTCGCCAACCGGCGGGATTTGCTCGGCGACCGTACGAACCGCTGGTGGCAGAACCTGATCGGCCTGGCGGTGCTCGGGCTACTCTTTTATAAAACCGGGGAATTCCTTTTCAACCTGTTCCTTACCCTCCGTTAGCGCACGGTGTAGTCATCCCGGTTGATATTCAGCTTTTTCATGCGGGCGAAGAGCGTCTTGCCGTTGATGTCCAGCAACCGACCGGCACCGTTGGGCCCGGTAACCCGGCCATTGGTGTAGCGCAGGGCACGAATGATGTGCCGCCGTTGATTTTCTTCGAGACTGATCATCCTCTCCTGACCGGTTTCTTCCATCACCTCGTAATGGCCGGTTATTCCGCTGACCGCTCCGTCTTCCATCCGAGACCACATCACGACCCGCACCAGGGATACCCGCTCGGCGGCGGCGCGCAGGAGAAAGTTTTCGTCCATGCGGTGGTACCCATTCAGAAAATTGATCATCCGGGAATTCCAACGGGCGGCGTCTTCCCGGGAAAGTCGCTGAGAAATGGCGCTGGGCTTGAGCTCTTCCGGATCGGATACGCCCATGATGGCCTTCAGATTCTCGCTGACGAGGATGCTTTGGTCATGAAAATTCAGGTCGAAGCTGCCGATGCGTTGGGAAACCTCGACGTTTTCCAGCATCCGTTTATAGCGTTGGCTATTTTTTGCATCCGCTACGATGCTACAGATCAACTGCTCATTCGTATCCGATACCAGATGCGGTATGCTTTGAATGGTCACCGGATAGGAATCGCCCTTACAATTCTGGTGGTAAGTATAAATCTGGTCTTTCCCGTTACTGATGGTCTTCTGGCAGTGCTGTTTCCAGGTATCTTGGGACAGGTGGGGAGCATAATCGGTAAAACTTTTCTGCAGCATATCCTCGAAGGAATAGCCCAGCGTAAAGCAAGCCGAATTGTTGGCGTAGCGGACCCGTCCGCTGAGATTGGCACACAACAAGTCATGCTCGCCATCGCCGACCACCTGATTGGCAAGGGCCATAATTTGGGGCGGAGTGAGGGGATACATAGGAACGATTGATGCCGAAAGCACGGATATGGGTGAGGAGGCAGACGCTCACCGTAACATAAGAATTACGTTAGGTTTCAAACGGGTATCTTCCAGCAATGTTGGACTATTCCGTTAGCCTTACGGGGTAAATATAGGTGTTCTCACACTTTTAAGTGGAAGGTGGTAATTTTTGCATATACGCCGACCGTAAGGCGTTGTATGTCAACCGGGAAGTTGTTCCTTCCATTGTATATTCGATCGTTATCTATCGGTCGCAATCCCTTTTCCTATGGCCCGCACCCAACATTACGACCTGCTCATCGGCAAACTCGATGCCTTTATCCGGAAGTACTACATCAATAGTGCGATTCGGGGGCTCCTGTTCTGGGTAGGCTTGGTTTTGCTGTCCTTTCTCGCGGTAAGCTTGCTGGAATCCCAGTTCTATTTCTCCGGAACGACCCGCCGAATCCTGTGGTACGGCTTCTTGGGCGTCAGTCTGTTGGCCCTGGCCGGTTGGGTCCTGCTTCCCCTCAGCCGCTACTTCCGGCTTGGCGAAGTAATCAGTCACGAACGCGCCGCCCAGATTATCGGGGCTCACTTTGGCAACGTCCAAGACAAGTTGTTGAATGTACTGCAGTTGCGTCGCCAGGCGGCTACGGGCAATAACGACCTCCTGCTGGCTTCCATCGACCAGAAATCATCGGAAATCAGCCCCGTCCCCTTCCGTTCGGCGATCGACCTGACGCAGAATCGTCGCTACCTGAAGTTTGCGCTGCCCCCGATGCTGCTCCTGCTGGTCATCCTCATCGCTTCCCCAACCCTGATTCAGGACAGCACCAGCCGCCTCATCCGCAACGACGAAAGCTTCGAGCGGCCAGCTCCCTTTTCCTTCGTGTTGGCTGACGACAACCTGGAAGTTGTCCAGTACGGCAATTTTCCCCTTACCGTAGACGTGCAAGGGGAAGTACTTCCCGCCGAGGCCTACATCGAAGTCGATGGTTACCGTTACCGGCTGCAAAAGGAAGATGGCAACACCTTCACGTACCAGTTCAATAACGTCCAGTCTTCGGTACCCTTCCGCCTATCCGCCGGCGAGGTCGAGAGTACCGATTACACCCTCGAGGTTCTGCCCAAACCCACCATCGCCGGGTTTACCGTCGCCGCCGACTATCCGGATTATCTAGGCCGGAAAGACGAAGAGCTGGCCAATATCGGAGACCTGACCGTTCCCGTAGGCACTCGCCTACAGTGGTCCTTCGACACCGAGAACACCGAATACATCGACCTGCGGTTCGCCAGTGAGGATACCACCGGCCGCCTCCGTCGCGACGGTCGCGATCTGCACAGCTTCGACAAACGCGCCATGCGCAACGATCGCTATACCCTTTACATCGGTAACGAGCGGATCCCGGTCGCCGATTCCGTCAGCTTCGCGCTCAACGTTATCCCCGATCAGTACCCCCGCATCACCGTGGAAAGCTTCCGCGACTCTACGGACGAATCCCTGCTCTTCTTCGTAGGCGAAGCCACCGACGATCACGGAATCCGCGGACTGGATTTTGTTTACCGCATTCAAAACGCCAGCGGTGCCACGGATGAGGTACGAACCCCCGTAAGCGGAGCAGCCGGTAAGCGCACGGAATACGATTACGTTCTCGATCTCCGCCAGGATGTCGAACTCGTGCCCGGCGATCAGTTGACCTATTACTTCGAAGTGCGGGACAACGACGGCGTCAACGGGAGTAAGCGTTCGAAAACCTCGTTGATGACCTTCCGAATGCCGACCAAGGAAGAAATGGCCGAACGCGCCAACGCCAACGACAGCAAGATCAAGGACCAGCTTCAGCAAGCGCTGGACGACACCCGCAAGCTCCGGGAAGAAACCCGGGAAGTGCGCGAGCGCATGCTCCAGGAAAAGGAAGTCGACTGGAAACTCAAAAAGGAAGTCGAAAAGCTGGCCGCCCAACAACAGCAGATCAAGGAGCAGGTCAAGAGAGCCCAGGAAGCGTTCCAGGAGAACCTGGATAACCAGTCCCAACAGAACGAACAGATCAACCAGAAGGAGGAGCAACTCCAGGAGATGTTCGAGAAGTCGCTATCCGAGGAGATGCAGGAACTGATGGAAGAGATTCAGCGCCTTATGGAGGAGCTCAATAAGGACGAGACCCTCGAAAAGATGGAGGATATGGAGCTGTCCGACCAGCAAACGGAAGCCGAACTGGATCGGATGCTCGAGCTCTTCAAGCAACTGGAGATAGAAAAAGAAATGCAGGAATCCATCGAGGAACTCGAGGAGCTTGCCAAGGAGCAACAGGAACTGGCAAAGGAAACGGAAAACGGCGAAACGCCCACCGAAGAGCTGCAAAAGCAACAGGAAGCCCTGCAAAAGAAGTTTGAGGAGCTCCAGAAAAAGCTGGAGCAAACCGAAGAGAAGAACGAGCAACTGGAGCGACCCATGCCGCTGGATAAACAGGAGGAACAGGCGGAAGCGGTGAAGCAGGACATGGAAGCGGCCCAACGGAAGATGGAGGAAGCCCAGCAGCAGGAAGGCGAGCAGCAACCTCAGGAAGGTAAGCAGCCACCCCAGGAGGGCGAGCAACAACCCCAGGAGGGCGCCGAAGCGCAGGAGCCAAGCGAACCCCAGGAAAAGCAAGCGGGCGAGCAACAGCAACAGCAATCCGGCCAGCAACCCCGTCAGGATGCCGCCAAGAAGCAGCAGGATGCGGGCAAGAAAATGCAAAAGATGGCCCAACAGATGAACCAGTCCATGCAAAGCATGCAACAGCAGCAGAACACCGAGGACATGGCCGCCATTCGTCAGTTGCTGGAAAATATCGTCGATCTGAGCTTTGACCAGGAGGAGACGATGGATCAGTTAAATCTGACCACCGTAAATACGCCCCGTTACGTGGAGCTGGTCCAGCAGCAATTCCGGATTAACAATGACTTCGAATTGGTACGCGATTCGCTCCAGGCCCTGGCCAAGCGCAATTTTCAAATCGAAACGTTCATTACCGATAAAGTCACCGACATCCGGGGCAACCTCAGCAATACCGTTGACGAACTGGAGGAAAGACGCACCCCCCAGGCTGCCAACCTCCAACAGCGGGCCATGACCGGACTCAACGACCTGGCCCTCATGCTGAGCGAAAGCATGGAACAGATGCAACAGCAAATGGCCAGCCAGATGCAGGGGCAACAGCAATGCCAAAACCCTCAGGACGGCAAGCAGGGACAGCAGAGCGGTAAACCCAGCGAAAACCCCGGCAGTGAAGGCCAACGCAACATCGGCGAGGAAATGCGCGAGATGAAGGAGGGCCTCGAGAAAGGACAGGGCGGCAGCAGCAAAGAGTTTGCCGAAATGGCGGCCCGTCAGGCCGCGTTGCGTCGCGCCCTGGAAGAAAAACAAAAGGAGCGGCAGCAAAGCGGTGAGGGAAAGAACGGCGAACTCCAGCAGTTAATCGATGAAATGAATGCCGCCGAGGAAGACCTTGTAAACAAGCGGCTCACCAACGAATCCCTGATGCGGCAACAGGATATCCTATCCAAAATGCTGGAACACGAACGGGCGGAACGCGAACAAAAGATGGACGAACAGCGTAAATCCGAAACCGCGGAACAACAGCGCCGCGACCTTCCTCCCAGTTTGGAGGCCTACATTCGCCAGCGTCGCGCCGAAGTAGAACAGTTCCGCAGGGTGACCCCCGAGTTAAAACCGTACTACCAAACGCTGGTAGATGAGTACTTTCGTTCCCTGTCTGTCAGCCCCTTATAAACTTTCGGACGGGGGTACGGTGTTATATGCCTTTATTATTTGTCTTTCCGTCCGCCAATAGTTTCGAACCCAACATTGCATGCTCACACTCTCGTCTGATCCGAATAACATCAACCAGGTCGAGCAATTGGTGAACCAACTCGCCTCTCGCTATCACCTTGACCAGGAGAAGCACGATAACCTGCTGATCAGCCTCACGGAAGCCGTCAGCAACGCGATTATTCACGGTAACAAACAAGACCGGTCCAAAACCGTAAGCATTCGCTTCGCTCAGGTGACCGGCGCCTTATCCATCCGGGTCTCCGACCAGGGCGGTGGATTCAACTACAAGAACCTTCCCGATCCCACCTGTCCCGAACGAATCTGCGAATGTGGAGGCCGGGGCGTATTCCTGATGAACCAGCTTTGCGATAAGATGCGCTACATCAACGGCGGTTCCACGGTAGAAATGCAATTTCGGCTCTGAAAACTCCCTCCACCGTTACCTTTCACGTCGAGGCGGGAAGTTTACCCACTCACGATCCAGCCCTTTTGGAGGATTGGATTACCCGCGTCATTTCCGCCCGCGGCGGTGAATTACGCGAACTCAGCTACATTTTCTGCGATGACGACTACCTCCACCAGGTAAATGTAGCGTACCTCCAGCACGATACGCTTACCGACATCATCACCTTTCCCTATACGGATTTTCCCCTGGTATCCGGCGACTTGTTCATCTCCACGGAACGCGTACGGGAGAATGCGGCGGAATTCGGCGAGCGGTACGAGGACGAGTTACACCGCGTAATGATTCACGGCGTCCTGCACCTCTGCGGACAGTCGGACAAAGCGGAAGCGGAACAGGAGGCGATGCGGGAACTCGAAGCCTGGGCCCTAGGGCTTCGCCCCGATAGCTTGCGTAAATAATCGGTTCCGTATATCGTAAAACACCGCTAGGAATACGCGCAGTCAGGCTCTCGATGCCGGCCAAATAAGGCATCTTTACGGGAAATATGCATCCTGTCGATGAAAGTCCTCAAATTCGGTGGCTCCTCCGTCGCCCAGCCGGACAGAATACGTGGAATTGTTAATATCCTAAAGGGATACTACGCCTCAGGCGACCACTTTACCGTTGTATTTTCCGCCTTCGGTGGCGTTACCGATAGCCTGATTGAAATGAGTGCCCTCGCCGCCCGCGGTGACGATCGCTACGGTCAGCTGTTTCAGGAATTCGCGGATCGCCACCAGTCCGCCATCAATGACTTACTCACCGACGACCGGTTACGCGACGAAACGGCCGGGCAGATGCGTCGATCGCACGAAGTGCTGAAGAACCTCCTTTACGGAATCTTTCTGGTGCGGGAGGCTTCTCCCCGCACCATGGACTACGTGCTCAGTTTCGGAGAACGGTCCTCGTCATACATCATTACTCAGTGCATGCAACAGGCGGGCATTCCGGCCGAATACCTGGATGCGCGCCGGATACTCAAGACCGATAAAACCTTCGGGAATGCCAAGGTCGCCTTCGATAAAAGCTACGATAAAATCCGGGAGCACTACCGGGAACACCCTCAGGTTCAGGTAGTTACGGGGTTTATTGCATCGGCTAAGGGTGGACTCACCACTACCCTCGGGCGGGGTGGTTCGGACTACACCGCCTCCCTGCTGGCTGCTGGTCTCGACGCATCCGCGATCGAGATATGGACCGATGTAAGTGGCGTACTAACTGCCGATCCCCGTCGCGTCAAGAAGGCCTTTACCATACCCCGCATGACTTACGCAGAAGCCATGGAAATGTCGCACTTCGGTGCGAAGGTGATCTATCCGCCTACCCTGATGCCGGCACTGCAGAAGCGGATTCCGCTCTACATTAAAAATACCTTCGAGCCCGATTTTCCCGGCACCAAGGTCAGTGAGGAAAGCGATAAAAACGGGGTAGCGGTCAGGGGAATCAGTTCCATTAATGACGTGGCACTCTGTACGGTCTCGGGCACGGGGATGTTCGGCGTACCCGGTATCGCAGGGCGTATCTTCGGATCACTGGCCGTAGCGGGCATCAACGTAATACTCATCACCCAGGGATCGAGCGAGCATGCGATCAGTTTTGCCGTCCAACCCACCGCCGCCGACCGGGCTAAAGAGGCCGTAGAAGATGCCTTCGCCTTCGAGATCGAACGGGGGGTAGTCAATCGCGTCAAGGTGGAAAAAGACCTGAGCGTGGTAGCCATTATCGGTGAGAATATGCGCTACCAACCCGGTATTTCGGGCCGGCTCTTCCGGGCGCTCGGTAAGAACGGCATCAACGCCGTGGCTATCGCCCAGGGTTCGAGCGAATTGAATGTATCCGTGGTTATCTCCCGGGAAGACGAGACGAAAGCTTTGAATGCCCTACACGAAGCCTTTTTCCTTTCCGATTACAAAACGCTCCACCTCTTTATCATTGGGGTCGGACTGATCGGTGGCACCCTGCTGAAGCAGATCGAGCAGCAGAATGCTTATCTCCGCGAACGCCGCGGAATGGAAGTAAAAGTTGTCGGATTAGCCAACACCAAGAAGATGCTGTTCGACGCGGAGGGCATCGATCTCGCTTCCTGGAAGAAGCGACTCGTGGCGTCCGAGCTAACTACCGATCTTCCGGTTTTTGTCGGAAGAATGCGCAGCCTGAATCTCAGTAACAGCATTTTCGTAGATAATACGGCCGACGACAAGATCGCTTCCTTTTACGAATCCATCCTAGACGACAGTATCAGCATCTCTACTCCGAATAAGATCGCTACATCTTCCGGATACTTACAATATCAGCGGTTAAAGAACATAGCCGATAAGCGCGGCGTACAGTTCCGTTACGAGACCAACGTAGGTGCCGGACTGCCGGTGATCTCTACGCTCCGGGATCTCATCGACAGCGGTGACCGCATCAATAAAATAGAAGGCGTGCTCAGTGGATCGCTGAGTTACATTTTCAATAATTTTGACGGTAGCCGCCCCTTCGCCGAAATCGTCCGGGAAGCCAAAGACAAAGGCTTTACCGAGCCGGACCCCCGAATAGATCTATCGGGTAAAGACGTGGCCCGTAAAATACTTATCCTGGGTCGTGAGACGGGCATCCCCCTCGATCCTGAGCACGTATCGGTTGAAGGCTTTTTGCCGGAAGGGGCAATGGAAGCGAAATCGGTGGATGGCTTTTTTTCGGTGCTAGAAGAAAACGGCGATTACTTTGCCGAGCTTCAGCAACGGGCCGCTGCCGACGGGAAAGCATTACGGATGATTGCTACGTTGGAAGGAGAAGAAGCAACCGTGGGCGTACAGGCCGTAGGAAACGATAACCCCTTCTACACCCTGAGCGGTAGCGACAACATGATTGTCTTCACCAGTGACCGTTACCGGGTAAGGCCCCTGGTGGTGCGCGGACCGGGTGCCGGAGCCGAGGTCACCGCCGCCGGAGTATTTGCCGAAATCATTCAGATCGGATCTTCACTAAGTTAGTATTATGCGAGAGGTACGGGTATTCGCTCCGGCTACGGTAGCCAACGTAGCGGTAGGCTTTGACATATTGGGCTTCGCAATCGACCGCCCCGGTGACGAGATCGTCGCCCGCTTAAATCCCGATTTTACGGGGGTACGTATTACCGCGATCACGGGTACCGGTAATAAGGTATTACCGATGGACACGGAGAAGAATACCGCCGGTGTAGCCGCCCAGCGGTTGCTGGAGCACCTGGGAATGGGAAGTACGGGCATTGAACTTGAGATTCACAAAAAGATGCCCTTTGGTTCGGGTCTTGGCTCCTCGGCGGCCAGTGCCGCCGGCGCCGCCGTGGCCGTCAACGAATTACTCGGCAGTCCACTCAGCCGCGAAGCTATTCTCTACTTCACCGTCCAGGGTGAAGAAGTCGCCGATGGCAGCTTTCACGCGGATAACGTGGCTCCCTGCTTGGTGGGCGGAATCACCCTGATTCGCTCCAACGAATCGCTGGATGTTCATCACTTGCCCGTACCCGAAGGCCTTCACGTTGCGGTGGTCCATCCGGAGATTGAGATCCTTACTCGCGACGCCCGGGCAGTGCTCAGCGATCAGGTTCCGCTGGCCACGGCGATCCGACAGATGGGCAGCCTGGCCAGTTTCATTACCGCCCTCTATACCAACGATATTTCCCTGCTGGGTAGATCGCTGCACGATCATATGGTCGAGCCACAGCGTAAGCAGCTGATCCCGGGCTTCGATGCCGTAAAGGCCGCCGCATTACAGCGGGGTGCCCTAGGGTGCAGTATCAGTGGAGCCGGTCCGAGCATCTTCGCCATTTGCGATAGCGGGTACCTGGCTCAGTCCGTCGGTCAGGGCATGCAGGCGGCATTTCGGGAATTAGGTACCGATAGCCAACTCTACGTATCTCCCATCAATCAGCGGGGGGTGGAGATTTTGTCCGTAACCGGATAATGCGATAATCAGCAGTTATGAAGTTTTACAGCACCAATGATCCGGAGCACCGGGTAGATACCAAGGAAGCCGTGTTTCGCGGGTTGCCCGCCGATAATGGATTGTACATGCCGGAGCGGATCGATCCCCTACCCGACCGCTTCTTTGCCGAGCTTCCGGAAATGAGCTTTGCCGAGATCGGATTTCGGGTGAGTCGGCGGCTGCTGGGTGACGAAATTCCAGACGCTGACCTCCGTACAATCGTAGAAGAGACGTTGAATTTCCCGGCTCCGGTAGTTAAGCTCGACGATCGGAGGTATGTCCTGGAGCTCTTTCACGGACCGTCGCTGGCCTTCAAAGATTTCGGAGCGCGGTTCATGTCGCGGCTGATGCACTACTACAACGACGATCCGCAACCCCTGACCATTCTAGTGGCTACGTCGGGAGATACGGGGGGTGCCGTAGCCGCCGGGTTTTACGATACGCCGGGTATTGAGGTCGTTATTCTCTACCCCAGTGGCAAGGTGAGCGAGCTGCAGGAAAAGCAACTTACTACCCTAGGGAAAAATATCCATGCCCTGGAGGTGGACGGAAGCTTCGACGATTGCCAGGCACTGGTGAAACAGGCCTTCCTGGACGTCGACCTACGGCAACGCCTGCGGCTGAGCTCGGCGAACAGCATCAACATATCCCGGCTCATTCCTCAAAGCTTTTACTACTTCGAGGCGTACAAGCAATTGGGAACAATTGGTGACCCGGTAGTTTTTGCGGTTCCTAGTGGCAATTTCGGCAACATCACCGCCGGTTTGATCGCCAGGCAGCTCGGGCTACCCGTTCACCACTTTGTAGCCGCTACCAACCGCAACGATGTCGTGCCCCGTTACCTCCGTGCCGGACAGTATGCTATCGCTCCTTCCGTTGCTACGCTATCTAATGCCATGGACGTGGGTGCCCCGAGCAATTTCGCCCGGATGACTAATTTGTACGGACATGTCATCGGGAAGGACCATCCCGATTCAGAGACCCACCGACGCATGCGGGAAGAAATAAGTGGATACGCCTTTGACGATGGTGCAACGGAAGATGCAGTCCGGGAGGTAAAAGATCGTTTCGGCTATACCATCGATCCACATGGGGCGGTTGGCTACTTAGCCCTGAATGCCTACCAAAAGGAACACCCCCGTACCCGGGGCGTGATTTTGGAAACCGCCCATCCCAGCAAATTTTTACCCGATATGCAGCGCATTTTGAGTCAGGATATTGCCGTTCCGGACCGGCTAAAGCGACTGGAAACCCTCCCGAAGGAAGCTACCCCAATGGATACCGATTATATCTCCTTTCGGAAGTGGTTGCTAAGTAGAAAATAACATGATATGATTGTTCCACGTGGAACAATCGGAGACAATAGGGCAAATTGTTCCACGTGGAACAATCGGTCAGCAGGTCGTTTGAAGGTCTGACGGTCGTTGTTCCCGCGCCCCGGCGCCAAAGAATATAGTTTGCGCGACAACAAAGGCAAGGGATAATTAATATCTTAGCGTAGATAAAACTCAGCCAAATGAAACAGTATTTTTTAGCAGCACTCCTGTTGGTGTTTGGGGCTTCCCTTTCCGCTCAGCTTAACGACAATCCATTTAAGCAACTCGATAATGAGCTGCCCACGCCGAATGTATACCGAAATGCCGCGGGCGCTCCGGGATATATGTACTGGCAGCAACGGGCGGACTACGAGATGGATATTCGGCTGGACGACGAGCAACAACGGGTATACGGCACCGAAACCATAACCTACTTCAACCAATCTCCCGATGCACTCGAATATTTATGGGTGCAACTGGATCAGAATGTACGGGCACTGGATTCCGATACTTATTCGACGTCTACCAACCAGATGGGGGAGCAGATGTCGCTGGCGCAGCTTTCCCGTCTTGAGCCCACTTTTGATGGTGGATTCAAAATCGATTATGTCAAAAATGACGATGGACAGGATATGACTTACCATATCCAGAAAACGATGATGCGCATCGAGCTGGACGAGCCCCTGCAACCCGAAGAATCGATCGAGTTCGACATCAAGTATTGGTACAATATTAATAATCGCATGACCGATGGCGGCGGTCGTTCAGGGTCGGAGTACTTCGAAGAAGACGATAATTATCTATACACCATCGCCCAGTTTTATCCCCGGATGGCTGTCTACAACGACGTGGATGGTTGGCAGAATAAGCAGTTTCTCGGTCGTGGGGAATTTACCCTGACTTTCGGTAACTACGACGTGAAGATCACCGTACCGGCAGACCACCTGGTTGCCGCGACGGGTACCCTGCAGAATGAGGGAGATGTACTGACGCGCGAACAGCGTCGCCGGTTGGAATTGGCCCGTGCCGCTCGGGAGCAGCCGGTTGTCGTCGCTACCCAGGAAGAAGCTATCGAGCGGGAAAAGACGAAGGTAAAGCAAGAAAAGACCTGGCATTTCGTCGCGGAGAACGTACGGGATTTTGGCTTTGCTACTTCCCGTAAATTCATCTGGGACGCAATGGGCGTCGAGCAGGAAGATGGAAGCGTGGTCATGGCTATGTCCATGTACCCGAAAGAAGGAAACCCCTTATGGGAGCGGTTTTCTACCAAAGCCGTGGCGCACACCCTCCGCTGGTACTCTCACTATACCTTCAGCTACCCCTACCCCGTCGCGTGGTCGATCAACGCCGCCGATATTGGTATGGAGTACCCGATGATTTGCTTCAATTTTGGGCGTACGGAAGCTGACGGAACTTACAGCGATCGGACTAAATACGGGATGATCAGCGTGATCATCCACGAGGTTGGCCACAATTACTTCCCGATGATCGTGAACAGCGACGAACGGCAGTGGACGTGGATGGACGAGGGACTAAATACCTTTCTTCAGTTTCTCGCCGAGCAGCAGTGGGAACGGGATTACCCTAGCCGCCGCGGTCCCGCCGACAAGATCGTCGATTATATGAAAGGTGATAAGCAGTACATCAGTCCGATCATGACCAATTCGGAGTCGATCTGGCAATTCGGTAATAACGCCTACGGTAAACCGGCCACGGCATTGAATATCCTCCGCGAGACGGTCATGGGCCGCGAACAGTTTGATTACGCTTTCAAGACTTACGCCAATCGCTGGAAATTCAAGCACCCCGCCCCCGCCGACCTCTTCCGCACGATGGAAGATGCATCGGCCATTGACCTGGACTGGTTCTGGCGCGGCTGGTTCTTTACCACCAACCACGTCGATATCGCCCTGGCCAACGTGCAGGAATTCCGGGTCAATACCATGAATCCGACGGTCGAGAATCAGCGGGCGCGCCAGCAGCAGCAGGAGCAACCCCGTAACATCAGCAGCATTCGGAACGAAGAGGAGATCATCAGCACCTTCGATGAAACGGATACGACGATCGTGGATTTCTACTCCACCTACGATCCCTTGGAAGCTACGGTAATCGATAAACAGGAATTTCAGCGCTATCTCTCCACCCTGACGGAAGCAGAGAAAAACGTACTGAACGCCGATAAGTATTACTACGAGCTCACCTTCCAGAATGTCGGTGGGTTGGTCATGCCGCTTGTTCTGGAGTTCACCTTCGCTGACGGCACTACCGAGGTGCTGCGTATCCCCGCCGAGATCTGGCGCATGGGTACCGAAGAAATTACCAAGGTATTCCCCTTCGAGCAGGAAGTGGTCGGTATCGTACTCGATCCCTTCATCGAAACCGCCGATACCGATACCAGCAATAACTACTACCCTTCCCGGAATACGGCAAGTCGTTTCGACCTGTACCAGCGGCAACAACGCGAAGGGGAGAATGCCATGCAGCGAGACGCGCGCGCCAACGGTACGGAGCAGAGTGGCTCACGCCGGTAAGCGCTTAGAATGAAATACGACAATAGCGGACTAACCCTCGTCACCGATGAAGTGGAAGCCGGCGCCATTCGCTGGCGCAGCCCCTCCAATATCGCGCTGGTAAAGTACTGGGGCAAGCACGGAGACCAGCTTCCCCGGAATGCTTCGGTCAGTTTCACCCTGGATGCGGCCGCAACCGACACGACCCTGCACTATACGCCCCGCCAGCAGCTAGGGGAAGGCATCGATCTGGAACTATACCTTGACGGTAATCCGCGCGTGGACTTTGCAGAACGCACCCGGACGTTCTTCTCCAAGCTATTGCCGATCTATCCGTTTCTTCGCCAGCTTAGCTTCCGGGTGGAGACCCAGAACAGTTTCCCCCACTCCGCCGGTATCGCCAGTTCTGCTTCGGGCATGAGTGCGCTGGCCCTTTGCCTGGTGTCACTCGAAGAAGCGCTCTTCGA
The DNA here is from genome assembly GCF_002934605.1 of Neolewinella xylanilytica. Classification (GTDB taxonomy): domain Bacteria; phylum Bacteroidota; class Bacteroidia; order Chitinophagales; family Saprospiraceae; genus Neolewinella; species Neolewinella xylanilytica. The sequence goes on along the minus strand of NZ_PTJC01000005.1, from coordinate 158,687 downwards.
ACCACTAACCGATCGGGGAGCCTTTTACCGAAAGGCCAGCTTCCTGGCCCGGCTGGGATCCGGAAGCGCCAGCCGATCGGTTTATGGTTCCGCGGCCGTGTGGGGCAAAAGCGAAGCCGTAGCCGATAGCAGCGACGAATACGCAGTAAGCATCGCCGACCGGCTGCACCCGGTGTTCCAGACCTACCACGACGATATCCTGCTTGTTTCGCGGGAGGAGAAATCCGTTAGCAGCCGGGCGGGGCACGGGCTTATGGAGCAGAATCCCTACGCGCCACCCCGCTACGATCAGGCGAACCGCCGGGTGACCGAAATGCTGCGGTTATTGATGGAAGGAGATACGGAAAATTTCGGACAACTACTTGAAAGTGAGGCACTTACGCTGCATGCTTTGATGATGAGTAGCCGTCCTTATTACACCCTGATCGAACCGAATACCCTACACGTCATCAAGCTTTTGCAGCATTACCGGAGGGAGACCGGCCACCCGGTTCACTTCACCCTTGATGCGGGACCGAATGTACATCTGCTCTACCCCGATGCCATCGCCGGTGAAGTGAAGGATTTTATTCGCGGTCATCTGCTGCCCTACTGTGAAGACAAGCTGTACCTCGCCGACCGCGTGGGAAAGGGACCGCAACAATTGGCTGCCAATACAACGACATCCGTCCGCTAGCTGTTAGGGCTTGGATGAGACTAGCTATTGCATTGATCGGTGGTATCAGCCTGTTGCTGTTGTACGCCTGTCGCCTTTCCGGGCAGCAGGTTCCCGAACGGCTGCGCACGGGATATCCCCCACTTGATGAGCGGCTGTCGACGATGGTCACCGCCGATTCGGCGTCCCTGAGTCCGGCCGAAGCGAAGGAATTGTCCGGTGCGATCTTTCTGGATGCCCGTGAGCCCGAGGAATACGCCTTAAGTCACCTGCCCGGCGCAAGATCGCTCGGTTATAAAGATCCGACTTACAGCGTGCTGGATGGCGCGGACCCGGGCACACCCCTGGTCGTGTACTGTACCATCGGTTACCGCAGCGAGCGCATGGTGGAAGAACTAAAAAGCCGGGGTTTCCGGCACGTTTACAACCTTTACGGCAGCGTGTATGCCTGGCTGCTCGCCGGAAACCCCGTAGTAAATGAAAGTGGGGAAACCGACCGCGTGCATACCTACAACCGGAAATGGGGTACCTACCTGCCCGATAGCATCGTTACTAAAGTTTATTAGCCTTCCATGACTATATACCAGCAAATACAGGAGTGCGTCGCCTTTATCAAGCAGCGTGCCAAGACCGAGCCCCGGATCGGGATCATCCTCGGCACCGGCCTAAGTACCCTGGTCGACGAGATCGAGATCGAACGCGAATTCGTTTATGGCCTCCTGCCCTATTTCTCGGTGTCGACGGTAGCTACCCACCGGGGTAAACTGGTGCTCGGCAAGCTTCGCGGCGTGCCCGTGGTCGCCATGGCCGGTCGCCTGCATTACTACGAGGGGTACAGCATGCAACAACTCACCTTTCCCGTTCGGGTTCTAAAGGCCCTGGGTATCGAGCACCTACTGATCTCCAATGCCTCTGGCAGCGTTAACGAAAACATTTGCTCGGGAGACGTCGTCTTCCTACGCGATCACATCAATATGCAGCCCGATAATCCGCTGCGGGGACACAACGACGACCGGCTCGGACCGCGATTCCCGGATATGGTGAACGTCTATAACCGCGAGCTCAACGCCCGGGCCATGGAACTGGCCAAAAAGCACGGTCTGCGTTCCCACGAGGGGGTCTACCTCGCGCTAGCCGGCCCGAATCTCGAAACGCCCGCCGAATACCGGATGGCGAACATCATCGGTGCCGACGTGATCGGGATGTCGACCGTACCGGAGGTATTGGTGGCGCGTCACGCCGATCTCCCCGTGTTCGTGGCCTCGGTGGTGAGCAACAAATGCTTCCCCATCGTAGACATCCAGCCCACTACGGTGGAGGACGTCATCGCGACCGTCCAGTCCGTAGAACCAAAATTGCGCTTGCTAATCGCCGATATGGTGGAGGAGCTGGCGCAATCGAAACCCGCGTCTGCCTGAGTGTAGGCGGGCGCCGAGCGCAGGAGCAATGAATTAGCCCGGAAAAACCCTCACCCTGGCACAACTTACAATTGCCCCTGAGCCTTTAGAACTAGATAACCCTGATTGAAAGCTAAATGAACGGAGCCTTCCGCGCCGCCTGGAAAAATTTGAGCGCTACCGACCGTGACGTCGCCACGGCCATGAGTATCGTATACGAGGAGCGCTCCGTTCTCGACCTGTCCCGCCTGTTGAACAAGATCGGTATGCCTCCGCCCGCGGGCGAGTCCCGGTTTACCCACGCCGACACCGAGGATATCGTGCACCGCCTGTACGCGGAAAACGTGCTGGTCAAGCAAAGCGATCACGGCTGGCGGATCAATCCCGAAATCAGTGAGGCCATTATGCGCCACGCCGGTCGGCGACCCGATTTTACGGTTTTACTCAACGAAATACGGCGGGAATTACCCTATAAAACGTACTGGCAACCCGCTAGTCCACACGCGTTGATGCGGGAGATCCGTATCGCCTTTTACCAGCAGAACGAGTCCGGCTTCGACCGACTGCAGCGGGAATCCGAGAATTTTTACCCGGATCAGGCCCGCACCGGCATATTCATCGATCCCCTCTTTGCCGAGTTCGATCCACGCTGGGTCGAAACCCTGGTGCCCGCCTGGCAGGAGATCAACCTGCGGAAAGCCTTCCGCCGGGCGCTCGTAACCATGGAGTCGCTGGATCCGCTGATCGAATTTTTGGAGCAGCACGAGCACATCCGCGAGCCGGAATCCGGCCCCCTACGGGAATTGCTGGCCGAAGCCTTCGTCCTTCAGGGCGCCTGGAGCCGGTTGCAGCTATGGGCCGATCTGGAAACGAGCGAGTGGCGCAGTGCCGCCAATTACCTGATCTACCACGTGCTGCGCGACGACGACGAAGCGGCACAGGAACTGATCGACGACGTTCGCAAGGGGTACCGACGGGAATACGAGAACAAGTATCCGGCTCATTTGGCGGGTTACCTCTACTTGCTGTCCTTACTCCGGAACGGGGGGGTAAAGAGCGCCGAAGCGATCGGTTATCACCTCGATAACCTGGATCCGGTCCAGAATCTCCGGTTAGGCGGCACCTACCTGGTCTTCAAAGCCCTTCACGCCTACCTGCGCAACGACGAGGAAGCCCAGGAGGCCGCACGGGCCGGTCTGGACCGTATGGAGGCGAATGCCTTCGCTCACACCTTTCTCGCCCTCTACCGGCTTTGGACGGATGGGAATACCGCTATCCGGTCGGCCCATTACCTGGAAGAGCTCGAGCAACTCCGCGAAAAGGCCCAGGATAATGGCTACAAGTGGGTAGAAATGGAGGTCACCCGCGTCCTCTCCTTACGCCACCCCGAGGCCGATGCCAGGGAAGCTTACGCCGGCCGCGCTCAGCAACTGAGTGACCAGCTACGCATCTTTAGTCTGGCGGACGCCATGCCGCGCATCGAGCCGTGGGAACGCGCCCTGGAGGTACTCGTCGGAATGGGTACCCCCGACCGCAACAATGGCAAACGGACCAAGAAGACCAGCCGCTTCGTGTGGTTCGTCGATTTCGAGAACCGCGACCTGGAACCCCGCGAGCAGACCCTCAGTAAGGGCGGCAGCTGGTCGAAGGGACGGAAAGTGGCCCTCAAGCGGGTCAAACAGGGCGACGTGGAGGGAATGACCCCGCAGGACGTCTCCGTAGCCAAGGCCATCGAGGAAGACTATAGCAAATACCACCCCAACGGCAGCTACACGATTAACTACGAGGATGCACTGCTGGCACTTGTCGGCCATCCGAACCTGTATCTTACGAAGAACCCCGCCATCGGGGTAGAATTGATTCGCCGCAACCCCCAGTTACTGATCGAAGAGACCAATAACCGGCTGCATCTTCGCTTCGCCCAGGATTTCAACGGTACCGGGGTACAGGTCGTCAAGGAAACCCCGACCCGCTACCAAGTGATCGAGGTGAATGACGGCCACAGCCAGATTCACCGGCAGATCGGCCAGGGACTGGAAATTCCCAAACGGGCCCGCCACCGGTTGCTGGAGGTAGCGCGTAACCTGAGCAAATTCACCGAGGTCCAGAACACCCTTACCGGCGTTATCGACGATCTCGACGAGACCAAGGCGGATTCCCGTACCTACGTTCACCTGCTGCCCGTAGGCGAAACCTTCAAGGTGGAATTCTTCGTTCGTCCCATTTTCGAAGAAGACCAGTACTTCAAGCCCGGGCGGGGCCGGAACAAAGTCATCAGCGAAACCGATGGCCACCGCCGACTAGCCGAACGCGACCTCTCCCGGGAGATCGAACGAGCCGAAGGTGTCATCGTCGACTGCCCTACCCTCCAGAAAATCGTACACCGCGACTACGAGTGGCAGATAGACGAGGTGGAGGACTGCCTCAACGTACTGCTCGAACTACAACCGTTGCGTGCACTGGACCGCATCGTCCTGGAACATCCCCGCGGCGAAAAGATCAAACTGGTCGGCAGTGTCGATTTCGGTGACCTGAGCCTGGGCGTCAAGGAAAAGGCCGGCTGGTTCGACGTGGAGGGCACCCTGGCCGTCGACGAGCAGCAGATGCTGACCTTCCGCGAACTGATCGATAAAGTCAGCGAGAACGAGCAGAGCAATTTTATTCAGATCAGCGAGGGGCAGTATGTGGCCCTCACCGAGCAGCTGCGGCGCAAACTCCGGGAAATGGAGGGGCTGATGAGCAAAAACGGTGACGGGATGCAGTTACACCCCCTCGCCAGTGGTCTACTCGACGACGTGGCCGATCAGCTGGGTGCCTTCGAAACCGACATCGCCTGGCGGGAGAGCCTGGAGCGAATTCAGACGGTTAACCTCACCATGGCACGCGTGCCGAGCACCTTTCGTGCCGAGCTTCGTCCTTACCAGCTCGATGGTTTCCGCTGGCTGATGCGCCTGGCCGACTGGGGTGTCGGGGCGTGTTTGGCCGACGATATGGGTCTGGGTAAGACCGTTCAGGCCCTGGCGATGCTGCAGGCCCGCGCCGAGGAAGGCCCGGCCCTGGTGATCGCGCCGGCTTCCGTGACGCGCAACTGGATGCGGGAGGCGGCCAAGTTCGCCCCCACCCTGAATCCTATCCTGCTGGTCGGTAGCGACCGTCAGGAAATCATCGACAATGTCGGTCCTTACGATATGCTGGTGGTGAGCTACGGCCTGCTGCCCTTCGAGGGCGATGCACTGGCTGAGAAACGCTTCGGGACCATCGTACTGGACGAGGCGCAGGCGATCAAGAACCGGGGCACCAAACGCAGCCAGATCGCCATGAAACTGCAGGGCGATTTCCGGGTAGCCACCACGGGTACGCCGATCGAGAACCACCTCGGGGAGCTCTGGAACCTGTTTACCTTCCTGAACCCCGGCCTGCTAGGCACCTTCCAGCGGTTTAACGAGAAATACACCATTCCGGTCACCCGGAACAACGACAACGAGCGTCGGCAGCAGCTGCGGCGCCTCATTCAGCCCTTCATCCTGCGCCGGCGCAAGGAAGAGGTGCTGGAAGAACTGCCACCGAAGACGGAAGTTACCCTCACCGTAGAGCTCTCCGCGGCGGAACGGGCGTTCTACGAGGCCCTGCGGCAGCGGGCTTTGGAAAGTATCGACGACAGCGAAGGACCGAACCGCCGCTTCCAGATTCTGGCCGAACTGATGAAACTGCGGCAGGCGGCTTGCCACCCCAAGCTCGTCGACCCGGACGTCGATATTGAAAGCAGCAAGCTCGAACTACTGGCGGAAACCGTCCAAGAATTGCGCGAAGGCGGCCATAAAGCACTGATATTCAGTCAGTTCGTTCGACACTTGAAAATTGTCGAGCAGTGGGCCATCGCCAACAACGTCCCCTACCAGTACCTCGACGGCAGTACTCCCGGTCCGAAACGCGACGAAGCCGTACAGGCCTTCCAGCGGGGCGAGGGCGACATCTTCCTGATCAGCCTGAAGGCCGGTGGTACGGGACTTACGCTTACGGCGGCCGACTACGTGCTGCACCTCGACCCGTGGTGGAACCCCGCCGTAGAAGACCAGGCGAGCGACCGGGCCCACCGGATCGGTCAGCAGCGGCCCGTGACGGTATACCGCTTCGTGTCCGAGAACACCATTGAGGAGAAAATCGTGAAATTACACGCCGAGAAGCGGGACCTGGCCGATAGCCTCCTCGCCGGTACCGAACAGAGCGCCAGCCTCAGCGCCGATGACCTTTTAGACCTGATTAAGCATGGATAAGTCGATTTATAGTCCCAACCTGCACGTATACACGGACGGCCCCGCCGTTGCCCGCGCCTTCGCCGATCACCTAGTTGATAAGCTGGAGGAACGGGGAGAAGGACCGTTCTTTTGGGCGCTATCCGGCGGATCGACCCCCAAGTTGCTGTTCAAGTTACTGGCCGCCGAGTACCAGGATACTATCGACTGGAGCCGCCTCCACTTTTTCTGGGGCGACGAGCGGATGGTACCCTACGACGATGCCGAGAGCAACTACGGCGAAGTGAAGAACCTGCTTTTCGATCACGTTCCGGTAGTGAAAGAGCAGATACATCCCGTCCCTACCGACCTGGAACCGCAAGCCGCCGCCGAAGCGTACGCGGCCACGATCACCGAACTACTGCCGCAGAACTCCGACGGCTTACCCATTTTCGACCTGAATATGCTCGGGATGGGCGGTGACGGACACACGGCCTCCATCTTTCCGGACAATATGGCTCTGCTCACCTCCGATGCTATCTGCGCGGTAGCCACTCACCCTGAATCCGGCCAAAAACGGGTAACGCTCACCGGCCCGGTAATTGATGCCTCCGACGAGGTCATTTTCCTGATAACCGGTAGTTCCAAAACGCTACGCGTCGCCCAAATCGTCAACCGGGAACAATTGGCCGATTCTTTCCCCGCCGCGCACATTAACCCCACCTCCGGCAATCTGCACTGGTTCCTTGACCGGGCTGCCGCAAGCGAGGTTGGTTATTGATCGACACCTTATCTTTACCCTCCAAATTCTACCCCATGACTTCCCGCGAAGCCGTTACCGCTGCCGACCAACCCCATACCACCACCGGTAAGTACTGGTTGTTTTTCCTGATCAGCGCGGTCATTTTCTTCCTGATGCTGATCTTCCTGAACCAGTGGTTCTGGGTATCTATGCCATTTATGCTCACCTTTTTGGTGATGGCCCTGGGGTATATGTAGTTCCACGGGGAACATTGTTGTTCTCCTTGACTGCGCTGGAGATCTATATCTGCGTCTCCTCGCCTTCGGCTTGTGGCTTTCTCAACACCGATTGACTTCCTCGCTGCTTCGCGGTTCATGGATTGCCTACGCCCTGGCACGGATTGCACAGATTTTTCCCGCAGGACCTCCACGAAAGGTAGCGCCTTTGCGGTAATCCTCCTGTCGCGAGCGAACGCTCTTTATTTACCCTTCTTCTCGCCTGCGGCTCGTAGCTTTCTCAATACCGATTGACTTTGTCGCTGCTTCGCGGTTCACGGATTGGCTACGCCCTGGCACGGATTACACGGATTTTTCCCGCACACCTCTGCGAAACTTAACGCTCTTTTGCGCCTTTGCGGTACTTCTCCTGTCGCGTAAGGACTACTTCGTTGTGACGCCCTCATGACGGCGAGGCCCTCCCCTCGCTTGCGCTCGTGACAGACCTCGCTAACTGCAGGCGTCCCTTCCAGGGCCGGACATTTCCGTGGGTCGCATGTCCCCCCCGTGGAAAACCCCTCAAAGTCACCAAGTGACACCTGCTTAAAGCCTCCAATAGCTACCCTCTGGGGCACCTCCGTGTGTACTCTGCGAAACTTTGTGCTCTTGGCGCCTCGGCGGTGCCCCTTCCGTCGCGTAGCGACCTCTCTGTGATTCCTCTGTGCCCTACTCCGTGGGACCTCTGTGTTTACCCCTTTGTCGCGCAGCGACTACCTCCCTTGATAAACCTCCCATCAATACTGCAAGTACATCACCTCCTTCTCCCCGAAAAACTCCTCCGAAAACCATGTATCGATCGGGTACTCCTCCACGTACGCCCCCTTGGGAAGCGCGGCCAACTCCTGTTTCAGTCCTTTTCCCTTGAGCGCGAGGATGCCATTGGGCAGGCCATGGCGCTGCTTTTGGGAGATCAGCCGTAAGCTCCATGCGGCGAGCTGTTCGATCTTGGCAACGGCACGGGTGACGACGAAATCGTAAGCCGGCCGCTTGAGTTCCTCGGCACGCTTCTGCTCCGCCCGGCAATTTTTCAGGCCGAGGGCGTCGATCACTTCCTGGCAGACGCGGATCTTCTTGGCGGTACCGTCGATGAGGTGAAACTGGGCCTGCGGGAAGAGGATAGCCAGGGGAATACCAGGAAAGCCCCCGCCCGTTCCGAGATCCAGCACCTGCGCGCCGTCGCGAAACGAAACCACTTTAGCGATGGCGAGAGAGTGCAGCACGTGGTGGACGTACAGGTTATCGATGTCCTTGCGGCTGATGACGTTGATCTTGGCGTTCCAGTCGCGGTAGAGGCCACCGAGGGCCGTGAACTGCTCGCGTTGCCGCGGGCTGAGATCGGGGAAGTACTGAAAAATGATGTCGGCCATAGTAGGATGCTGTCTCCCGACAGCGCAAGTAAAAAGCTGCCTCCGGCAGCGAAGTTCGAAGCGCTCTACGAGCGCGAAGTAAGTAAAGACGAAAAAGCCTCCCAAACGGGTTCCTCCGGCAGCGGCGCCTGCAGTTCCACGCGGCTCCCACTGATTGGGTGATCGAAAGCAAGCGTGTAAGCATGCAGATCGATGGTGCGATCCGGATTACCGCGTTTGAAGCCGTACTTCTCATCCCCGCGAATGGGCGAGCCGATGGCTCCGAGCTGGGCGCGGATCTGGTGCTTCCGGCCGGTGACCAACACGACCTCCAGCAGGTGGTAGCGGTCGCTGCTGCCGAGGTAGCGGTAGCGGAGTTCGGCGCGCTTGGCGGTTTTGTCGCTGCTGTCGACGATCTCGGCGTTGTTGCCTTTGGCCTCCCGGAGGAAGTGGACGAGGATGTCTTCGTCCTGCTCCGGGCGCTCGCCGACGATGGCCAGATAGGTCTTCTCGATGGTGCGGGCCTGGAACTGCTCGGTGACCTGCGCCTGGGCCGCGGGTTTCTTTCCGAAAAGGATCACGCCGGAGACGGGCCGGTCGAGCCGGTGAATGGGGAAGAGATCGTGCCGGGTGTAGGCCGCGGCTACCTGGAGGAGGTTGGGGCTTCCCTTTTTGTCGGGTACGGCGGGCATGCCGGCGGGTTTGTTGAAGGCGATTAGCTGGTTGTCTTTGTAGAGGACCCAGTCGCCCGGGCGGCCGGGGAATTTCGGTTGGTCTGGCATTTGGTAAAGGTAAGGCGGGTTTGATTGCTCGCCTGCGGCTCGGGGGGATGGGAAGTACGATGTTTCAAGTACGAAGTACGAAGGGCTGCCGGCCTGATAGCTATTGGGGCTCGCCTGCGGCTCGTGGGAGGTTCAACACGGAGGGTGCTGCGCACTTCACGGAGGGGTTCACAGCGGAGTTGGGGGTGCTCGCCTTCGGCTTGTGGGGAGAGGTGCTCGCCTTCGGCTCGTGGAAGGTTAAACACAGAGGGTGCTGCGCACTTCACGGATGGGGTCACAGCGGTTCCACAGAGGGGGTGGGGGTGCTCGCCTTCGGCTCGTGAGGGAGGGTTGGTGGGGAAAGGTACGGGGTGCTCGCCTTTGGCTCGTGGAGGTTTAACACTGAGGGTGCTTCGCCGCACTTCGCGGAGGGCATCACAGAGGTTCCACAGAGCGGGTGGGGGTGCTCGCCTTCGGCTCGATTTCTCAACACAGATTTCACTGATTTTGGGCACAGATTTTCACGGATTTTCTTGGCGCGGTAGCTCGCCTGCGGCTCGTGAGCGCTGTTCGCGGTGATTTTAGGTTATGGGACATAGCCTGCGGCTCCTTTTTTCACCGCAGAGTATGCGGAGAGCGCAGAGGTTCCGCAGAGATAATGCAGGTACCACAGTGATGGAAGAGGTGTCTCTGTGGCAACTCTGTGCAGCCCTCTGTGAAGCACGCAGTGCCATCTGTGTTTAACAAAACCGTACCTCCCTCGGCGAAACTCGGCGCTCCTCTTTTCTTTGGGAAAACCTCCTCGTCGCGCAGCGACCTCCACTACAAGGAAATCCGTGAAAATCCGTACCCTAACCGCCGAAGGCAGCCGCGTAGCGAAGCTGTAAAAATCAGTGTTAAAACCCCGGTCGCGCAGCGCGCCCCCAGTCTTCCTTGCTCGCTGACGAACCCCCTTCCCTACGCCTGAAAAAGCAAGACACCCCCTATCCTCGGCGAAACTTAGCGCTCCTCCTTTCTCTGCGGTAACCCTACCCGTCGCGCAGCGACCAGGAAGCGATGGAAAATCCGTGGAAATCAGTGCCCTAATCCGTAAAAATCAGTGTTAAAATACCCCCCAGTCGCGCAGCGACAAGTTCCCGCGTCCTCCGTGATTCCTCTGTGAAGCCCTCTGTATCCTCTGTGGTGAACCTCTAACCCTCCAAGCGGAACCCCAAAACCCGCGCCAGCGGCCCCCCCCTACTTAACCTCCTCGTAATCAATATAATCATCCCGCTCCTCCTCGGGCGTGATATCCAGCTTATCGTGGGGCTTACGGCCGGGCCCCACCTGCGATTGCATGCGCTGGTACCACCGGTAACCACGGTATGCAAACCAGATCAGGGCGATTGTCAGGAGTAGATCCATAGGGCAAAGGTAAGTTATGAAGGCAGGATAAACACGGGCTTACCACCGATAAATACGACGGACCAGCGACTTCACCTTATCCGTGTACGGCGGATAAACGGAACTAAGGTCCAGAAACTTGCGCTCCACCACCGCGCGCTGGTTCGTGAAATCGAGGAAGCCGTGGTAGCCGTAGCTTTTGCCAATCCCGCTGTTGTTGATGCCGCCGAAGGGCAGGGCCGGATTGGCGTTGCTAAGGAAAAATTCGTTCACCAACGTACCGCCGGCACTGGTCTCGGCCAGCAACCGCTTTACGATGCGGCGGTTCTTCGCCTGGATGTAGAACGCCAGCGGCTTGGGCAGGCGGTTGACGAACGCCACTACCTCCGTCAGGTTGTTGAAGGTCATCACGGGCAGGATGGGCCCGAAGATCTCCTCCCGCATCACCCGCATCTCGCGGGTCACCCCGGTGAGGATGGTAGGCGCGAAGTACCGATCGGCACGGTCGTGGCGGCCCCCGCAGACCACCTGGGCGCCCTTCCCGATCGCGTCCTCCAGCAGGCCGGTCAGGTGGTCGAACTGCTTGTTATTGACGATACGGGCGTAGCTGTCGGATGCCTGGGGATCCTCGCCGTAGAAGGCGGTCACGGCTTCGCACAGGGCGCTGACGTATGGCTTAGCGACGGCGTCGTTCACCATCAGGTAGTCGGGCGCGATGCAGGTCTGGCCGGCGTTGAAGCCCTTGCCCCAGACCACGTTGCGGGCGGAGTTCTTCAGGTTCACGTCCGCGTCCACGATGCAGGGCGACTTGCCCCCGAGTTCGAGGGTCACGCTGGCCAGGTTTTCGGCGGCGGCGGCCATCACCTTCTTCCCCACCGCCGGACTACCGGTAAAAAACACGTGGTTAAAGGGCAGTCTTGTCAGGGCCGCGGAGGTTTCGGCCTCCCCCTTCACCACCGCGATCTCGTTGTCGGCGAACAACTTATCGAACATGGCCCGCATGAATTCCGTGGTCGCCGGACTGTGCTCCGAGGGCTTCAGCACCACCGTGCAGCCCGCGGCGATAGCGTAGAGCACCGGCACCATGGCGAGATTGAAGGGGTAGTTCCACGGGGCAATGACGAGCGCGCAGCCCTTGGGCTCGTAGTAGACGTAATTCATCGTGCCGAGCATGGCCAGTGGCGTGGAGATGCGGCGCGGCTCCATCCACCGGGTCAGTTTACTATTGATGTACTTGACGTGGCTGTACACCGGCCCGATCTCGCTGAGGCGGGTCTCCACCTCCGGCTTTTGCAGGTCGCTTTTCAGGGCATCGATCAGCCGCTGGGTATTCCGCTCGTCGTCGAGGTAGCGAAGGATACGGCCGAGCTTTTCCTTCCGCTCCTTGGCCGTCGATTTCGCGAGCGTGGGGGCGTAGGCTTGCTGCTCGCGGAGCAGGTAGGCGTAATCGGCGGTGGAAGCGGCAGTCGGCATACTCAGCAAACGGAAGTGGGGGGCGGTGGGTTTTGGGCGGCGGGGCGCGGGTGTCGGGCAATCTGGTAAATAGGAGGCTATCCGGCTAACCTAGTTTCCAGTTACCCCGGCCGGTTGGAGGAATTCGCTAGGTTTAGGGTCCGCCAGTTCCCTACAGCACGTGCATTTATTCAATATTTTGCTCCTTCCCCTGCTCTGCCTGACCTTCGTGTTGGGAGCCCAGGACAGCATTCCGCCGTTTTCCGTAGACCCGCTGTACGATTTCGACCAACCGGAAACCCTCGGTCTACCCTGGGCCCCGGGCGTAGCTTCCTTCACCGTCTTTTCCCCCGGCGATGGAGACAATACGTACAACCACGGCGTGGTCCTCTTTCCCTTTCGGGGTATGCTCTACGCCCAGTGGCAGAGCTCTTCGGTGGATGAGGACGGTCCGGATACCCGGGTCTTCTACAGCCGAAGTCCGGACGGCGAAAACTGGACACCCCCTACCCCACTCACTGAGGTCTGGGACCAGGGGATTACGACAAGTGGCGGTTGGTGGACCGACGGTGATACGCTAGTGGCTTACATCTCCGTCTGGCCCGACCACGAATCTGGGCCCAAGCAGGGTCACACCGAATTCCGCACCTCCATTGACGGGGAGCACTGGTCAGCCCCGGAGCCGGTCACCTACGCCACCGGGCAGCCGGTCCCCGGCGTCATCGAGCAGGATGTCCGTGCCCTACCCTCCGGCCGCCTGCTGACGGCCTTCCACCTGCAGCCGGGACTGATTGCCACTCCCTTTTACACGGACGACCCCCTCGGCGCAACCGGCTGGCGGGCCGGACAAATGCAAAACGTGCCCACCGACGATGCCGGCATGAGCCGCGAGATCGAACCCAGCTGGTTTTACCGGAGCGACAGCGCCGTAGTGATGGTCTTCCGCGATCAGGCCGGCACCTTCCAGAAACTGGCCGCCGTAAGCCACGACCGCGGCGAAACGTGGACCCAACCCGTCCTCGTAGCTGCCCCCGACTCCCGCGCCAAGCAGAGCGCCGGCAACCTACCCGACGGCACCGCCTTCATGGTGAATAACCCTTCGGGCAGCAAGTCGCGTATCCCCCTCGTCATCACCCTGAGTGCGGACGGCTTCGTTTTCGACCGGGCGTACCTACTCCGTAGCGGTGGCGACGACCTGCCGCCCCAGCGTTACCCGGGCCGGTACAAACGGGCAGGCTACAGCTACCCGAAGAGCGTGCTGTGGGGCGATTACCTGTACGTAGGCTACGGGACGAATAAGGAGGTGGTGGAGGTGACGCGGATGCCGGTGGGGGACTTGCGGAAGGAGTGAAACGAGCCATATTCCCGCCGATCGTTGCGGGTTACGGGCCTGATAGGGGGCATACCCGTCAATTAATCCGGTATTTTTATTATGCTTAACCAAGTTATTGAATTGCGGCATACGTACTGGTGGAGATGGGTATGCGCAATACGGATGCGTTTATGTTGGGCGACAAACTACAACTGTCAGATACAGACAGAACAGGCGTTGTACATGTCAATATTTGACTGTACGTTGCAGGAGTGAGAATTCAACTTGTCGAAGCCAGCAGCGGTAAATCAGTCGACGCGCTAATAGTGAGGTGCTCTAGTTCGAACTTGCCATTGAAGAAAGACGGATGGCAGTTTACCTGGAAGCGACTAGGCAAAACGGAAGGAGCTGAGTTTTGCAAGATCGTTAGAGTAAGTGAACCCGGTGAAATCGAGGGAGTACTGATGCTCACGTTGCTTAATGGTGAGATGCTGTACATGAACAACATCGAAGTCGCACCGCACAATTTTGGCGAACACGGGCGATACGATCGGGTGGCTGGATGCCTCATCGCGTTTGCTTGTTACAAGAGCTTTGAGGAAGGAACGGGCCACTACATAGGTTACCTAACCTTTGATAGCAGAACGAAACTAATAGATTTGTATCAGAACAAGTACGGAGCAACACACGCCATGGGCCAACAAATGTTCATCAATCCGGACGCAGGTCGAAAGCTGATGGATACCTATCTCAATTAATCAATCTAATGAAGAAGCAGCAGAAGTTTATTAATGAGGGGGGGATAAATGGTTTAGGAGAAGCACTCGTAAATCAAAATTCCGAAAGCTTCAAAGAACTAAAGAAGATGATCTCTGCTCACAGTCAGGGTCAGCCTGAGGCGAGAAGGACTGAAAATGAGTTGCTTTCGATTAGGTTTCAGATCGAAACATATTTAAATGAAGAGAGCGAAGAGATCATACCGCCAGGCACATTCATTGAAAAGATGATACAGGCAATTGGTGTGACAAAAGGGCGCTTCTCTAAGTATATCGAGTATGATTACTCTAATCTAATTGCCGTTCTGAAGGGTAGACGAAAGATAAATCCAGATCTCGCCATAAAATTGGAAATATCTTCGGTATCAATCCAGTCGTCTGGCTCCACGTAGAGTCAAAGAACGAGTTGTCAAAATATATAAGAGAGGAGAAGCCAGAAGGAAATTATAGTCTAACAGGATTGATAAATTAAACGCGCCGATTATAGCGCCAGCGACAAACCGGCGAGGGTGTGGGCGGGTGCCGATGTAGTTTTAAGGGCTACCTTGAAGCTGGTCGGTGGTAGCCGGTCTGCGCCGCCGCAAACGTTGGCTACAATTTATATAACCTTAATTGCCATATCAATACTTATGTGGCCATCTAATACCATTCAAATGGTAATTGGAATTTTCATAAACTTCCATAGTAATCCGCACTGTACAGATCGCGTTGAAATCGACAACTACGACACAAAAAATCTATTTCATTTGTGAGCAGATGAAATGCTAATTGTCGTATTTAGGAAAGTTAAAAAAAACCAGAAGAACTAAGAAGCTATATCAATGACTCCATGAGACATTTATAATTTGAGGAGACGGAACTTTATTGAAAAAGCTTCAAAGAATTTCGAGTTCCTAGTTTCAGACTTTGGGTTTTTTAAATCGAAACATTTAGCAGAAAAACAATCAAATGGATTAATAATCAGGGATAGCATTGAATACGATCGCAAAAATAAAAGGATCACTATTTTAAACGCTTACCATCCTGTGGACTACGGATTTCGAATAGACTTTACAAATATAGAAACCGGACAAACAGAAATGGTACACTATGTTATGAAAGAAAATCAAGATGTAGAGCAAAATTATCTACAATCAGCATCAACATTCTTGAGAAGAGAATTGGATCGAAGATTAAAATTAAATAAACTGTAGTTAACACCGCGCCAGAGAGTATTGCATAAAGTGTGTCACGGCATTTTCTAGCGGAAGTAGTTTTTGGTCAAGCCCCCGTAGAAGACCGGGGGGGCTTGGCTTGGGCAAAAAGTACGCTGACGGTCGCGCTCACAGGTCCAGGCGCAATCGGTCATCGTAGAGGATGGCCAGCTGAGCCAGGATGCGGTTCCAGTTGGGCTAAGCCTTAGGGACCCTACCCCTAAGCCCGCCGGGTATCGGTGTAGGCCAGATCCTTCTTCGAGTTGCGGATCTGGTGCACCACGCAGAGCTGTATGTCGGTCTTCGGATAGATGGCTTGGATGGCGTCTACGAAGCCCGTCAGATTGTCCACCGAGGCGATCAGGATGTCTTCTAAACCCCTGTTCTGCAGGTCCGTAAGTACCTGCATCCAGAACTTGGCGGACTCATTATGACCAATATACCGGCCGAGTACATCGTGGTAGCCCTCTTGGTTACCCGCAATCATCCCGTAAACGAACTTAATGATTATCTGACCTCTTTCGCGGACCTTGTAGCGGATCGTATTCAGAAAAACGCTTTAGTTTCCTGATCGTCGCTAAGCTCATCGGATTTCTAACGGCCGCGTGCGCGACTCCTCCAGTAGCGCAATAATCTGTCGGTCACCCGCGAGATCGTCGCCGGCGATACCTCCACGCCGTGCGCCTCCTCTAGCCAATCGTGGATTTCGCCAAGCGAACTGCCCCGATACCTATCGGGGGCGTAGCGGGTCATGATCAGCCTTTCGAGGTCCTTAAGTAACTGCTGCTGGCGCTTGCCGATCACTTGCGGTTGGAAGCCGCCGTTCCGGTTGCGGGGAGTGACGACCTCTACTTCACCCATCGAGGTGCGTAAGCGCTTCTTGCCACGTCCGTTTTTACGATTTGGTTGGTCGCCGTCGGCTAAGTGGGCGTCCAGTTCACCGTCCAGCGCCTGCTCCAGAAAGGACTTGAGCAGCGGCGTGAAGGCTCCGTTCTCGCCCAGCAGGCCTTCACCGGCGTGAAATTTCTTCAGCGCTTCCTCCCGGCAGGCTTCTACATCAAACGCTAGGCTTTCCCTTCTTTTTAGTGTGCGTTACGAAAAGTGTTGATGCTAATCGGGATACCCTTTTGCAACGGTCTCTGGCTAACCTCCAGATGGTTCTATCGTCACTAGCCAGATTTGCTCCTTAATTTTTTAAAAACACGCTAATTGTCCAACGAGCGTTAGCTAAGGACCGACATCCATTCTCAGGGTAAAGCCTCAACCGCCCACTCCTCTCCGGTACGACCGGTAATGATATTTGTTAGACAATACCTCCCAATGAATAATCTCCTGGCTATTTTACTGATACTGTCCACGATTAGCCTATCCGCGCAGACCATTGACTATTCCGTTCCAGAAGGGTACGAGGAACTGATGTCCAAGAAGGACTATAAATTTTTGGTTAACGAATCCAGAAGCGTAATTGCTCGGAGCTATGAAATTGCCTCTATCAGCAAAGGCGTAGTACAGCTCAAGGAAGGACAGGCCTTTTCAGTGGCCAATCTTCATAACCTTATGTTGAAGTGCGCTCCGTTAAGCAAGCGCGATTGGCCAGCAGTGATCGAGGATCATTTTTCCAGAATGGTCGAATCGATCCACCAGCAAGAGGACCTCGATCCAACCAACTTTGCGGCGATAAAGGACTATTTAAGCATACGCGTATACCCGGAAGCATATGTGGAACAGAATGGTGGAGCCGATAATATGATCGTGGAAAAGCACTTGAATGGAACCTGGTCGGTGTTAATGTTGGACCTGCCATCAGTTTTCAAGCCTATGCAGAAAGAGCATTTTGATCTGTGGAACAAGGGTACCGACGAAGTATTCGCCATAGCTCAGCAAAATGTGAATAAGCAAGCGTTTATCACCGCTTCGGAGACAGTAGGTGATGATAAACAGCAGATCGAAGTCCATTTTATTGAGAATGAAGATTACGGCGCCAGTTTAGCCCTGGATCTTCAAACCAATACCCCGGAATTCGTTGGTGAATGGGGTTCCGTGGTGGCCATTCCTAATAAGGGCATAGTCGATATTTGCAAGGTATTTCCGGACAAGCCCGTAGACTTTGTCCTCTTCATTCAGATGATGCAGCCCATTGTACAGCAATCGTACTACCAACACCCCCAACCGGTTTCTACGGATTTCTTTTGGTACTACCACGGGAAATTCACTAGAATTTTAGTCGTCGAAGAGAACGGTTCCATTCAGGTCATTTCCCCACAGGGCTTGACGGAATTGATGTCCAAAGGAAAATAGAGCGTACGGTCCGGATGATATCAGGTCGCGGCCTCATATTGAGCCCAGGACAAGGGATACCGCACCGATAGGTTGCCGGTCGTTCTGCCGAGTTTAGGGGAAGTCTCGGACTTTGACAAGCAAGTCGATAGGACTCTAAACTGATTGGCAAATAGGAATACCTTCAACGAATAAGTTGCAGGCATACTTCCTGTCAGCGGAAAAGTAAGTGTACCATACCAAGAATAAAGAAGACCATGAAAAATCCGGAAATCAAGGAAATACAAGCCAGGTTAGAACGGGGAATGATTGACTACATCAAAGCCGCCCAACCCGCATACGACCGAAGTGATGTAGTTAACTGTATGCAGTTGATTACGGTATACCTTGACGAAATTGAGCAGGCAGAATCGAGAGAGCAGGCGATGAATTTGGTCAAAAGGACGGTTTTATCGCTGAACGACTTGAATGAAAAATGCGAGGATGAGTTGATAGAGACTGATCAGCGGGAAGATATTGCGGAAATTATCATTCTCGCTGCCCACCTTAAGGGCTTTAATGCAAGCGACGAAGATATTACGGAGGAGTGGAGAGCGTGGTAGGGCGATGCTCGCACCGCTGTTGAACTGGTTCTATTACCTTACCCCTTAGAATAGTGCAAAAGCTTCCCCCGCCTACCCCATACTCATTAGCAGCTGCCACTTTCGACGTGAAAGACCCCACCCACATAAAACAGCAACTCCACCAAGCCTGCCTGGCGGACGTCGAGCGGCGGATCGCCACGGTCCGGAATATCCTGGCGGGCATTGATGCGTCGCGGGAAAGCGAAACGAAGAGCAGTGTCGGGGATAAGTACGAAACCGGGCGGGCCATGCTGCACCGCGAGGAGGTGCAGGCCAATCACCAGTTGCAGCAGGCCATGGAAACGATGCAGGAACTGGATGAAATGGAGCCGGGGCCGGGGAGCGACCGTGTGCGCAAGGGTAGCCTGGTCGTCACGACCCGCGGGCGGTACTATCTGGCCGTCGGACTGGGCAAGGTGAAGCTGGACGGTGAGGTGTTCTATTGTATATCCGCCGCATCGCCGATCGGACAGGAGTTGCTGAACCGTGGGGTGGGGGAGGAGATCGTTTTTAATGGTGGGAGTCAAAGGATTTTAAGTATTGATTAAGTTGGTGTGAATCCTTCTATTGCGCTTAATTTGAATTAGCACATGTATTTGCAGCCGGACAGCAGGCCGTACTTTTATTGCACAGGCGGGAATAGATACTAGTCTTACGTGGACAGCTTGCCACGCTAGTCGTATTTTAAATATAGAATAAGCTTTGTACCCACCCGTTTAATCTACATCAGCAGTAGCACACCATGGGATACAGTGTCCAACTTGTGGCCAAAACGAGGGACGAAGATGTCGACTATGAAATCTTTCGTTGCCACGAAGAAGCCGACGGCGGCTTCCTTTCGAGGGATTTCGCGATGTTTCAGTCGAGAGATTTTGAAGGTTGTGAATTGAAACAAGTCGAAAGCCTATTGCAAATCGACCTTTCCGTGTACCAAAAATTTCCTGGTAATTACTCGCTTGACACGGGCGAACTGGAATATCAACTTTACCTGGCCGAAGAGAAGCAGGACCTAAACCAGATGGCTGCGATCGAACGTAAAATGGAAGAGGCCGAGGAATTGTGGCACCAGACCTACGACACGAACAACGAAGGATGGACAACGGTGGCCGAATTCCGCAAGGTTACGCGGAACTTGCTAGATAAGCTAGCAACGGAGCAAGATATATCAGACCGTGTGGTTCCCCCTCCCGGATGGGACTATCCATGGGGTGACTACTTTGCAAAATCAAACTTAGGTATAGGTGCTGATAGTCTTGTAAAGGATTTGCAAGCTCTATTAATTGACCTGAAGTGTATAGAAAGCGCTGGCGTGAATTACGTTGCTCTATATGGTGGTTAGTAATGGACAAAGACTTGTCGAGATGCATGCGTGTTTAGTGTATAATTCATGCGTGGATTAATCAAAATCTGTTACACAAAGGCTTATTGTGATCGTCACAGGCTACAAATTTTAAAACCGACCTGCCCAATTGGACACACGCACCTAGTATCTCCAAACATGATCCAGAAAGACGTTGAAAAATGGCTAATCTCCCAACCGGGAGAAAAGCGGGAGTACTTCTACGCTGCCGGAAAGGAGATCGGAACATTCACCGTTAACCCGCATCAGCCTGGTCAGATCTCAACGGGTGATTCCGCCCTCCCTCCCGGTCCGAAGAAAAAGATCGTTCCCTTTTCGTACATCCGCACCGTAGAGTCCAAAGCAAATGAAGCCAGGATTACCGTCCACTACCAGAAGGATAGCCAGCTCCACTACGACGCCAGTAGCCCGGAGCAAGCGGAACGTATTGTATCGTTCCTATCCGAGCGGGCTGAAGCGGTAAAGGTTACCCGCGAAAAGGATTCCGTGCTGAAGGTGATCCGCAAGCCCCTTCTCGCTTTCGTTGGCCTAGGACTGCTACTGGGCTGGGGATACCTCACCGCCCAGCAATTGGAAAACGGGGAAGCCTTCCGGGAACACATAGCCATCATTCTATTGGTCGCCGGTCTGGGAACCGAGTGGCTCCGAATACTGATGGGCGCGGCTGCGGCCATCATAGGACTTCGGATCGCCTATCTGATCAAGCACAATGATACGGTGACCCGGGTGTACTTCGGGTTGTCGCGATTCAAAGCAGATTGACCGTGATCTACTCACTCCCCAGAAAACAAGCCCTCCAAAACCGCGCCCTCGCCACCTGTGTAGCCACGTGGCAACGATGGTTCGACCCCGACCTGGACCCGTATATGTCGGTGCCGGGGGAGTACTACGATCATGCATCCGATAAGTTCCGCTGGTTCGGACAGGAGGAAATAGACAAGATCAACCGGCGGGAACAGGCAGCGTACCAGCAGCAAAAGGACAATTTCACTGGTCCGCTTCTCCGTGACGCTTATGATTGGGTGTACGAGTGGCCGGACACCGATAATGCGCGGCATGCGGGAGATCGGGACTACCCTGGCGGAACTGCTGGATGCACCGCTGGACTTTATCCTGGACTACCCCATCCCCTGGCTCAGCCAGGATAGTGATCGTGCAAAAGTGCAAGAGGCTCTACGATACCTGCGGCGGGCGGGGGTGTCGGAAGATTATACGGGCGCTTTACGCGTTTGCGGGTCCGATCTGGCGGAGTTTGGCCGACACCTCTTTTGGCTGATCCGCCAGGCTGGACTGCCGTACTGCTGGTTTACTGCGGGTGCGGTTCCCATAGCCGCCGGGATTTGTAAGTACGGGAATCTGCACGGCTACGATTTTGCAGGCAGTAACCGAGGATGGCAATCGACCCTCGAAGGACGCGGCTGGTGACTCGTAGACAGCTGCAACGGTAACTGACGGGTTGGGGTTAGCTGGGTTGCATGCGGTGTGGGGTCCGGAATCACTTTAAATACTGGATTATAGTCGAATCAAGCTCTTCCGATAGCACAACCGGTAGCCACTGTATGGAAAACGAGTCTATAGAGGAGTTGATCCCAAACCAAACCCGCTGCTCACCGAGCCGCTGGAGTTCTTCCAGGATGGGTTGGATCGTGCTGACTTTTGTGCTGGTATCACATAGTATCGCGGTGTGCGTTCGATCCCTGGCCTGTTCAGGTAGCTTTATTAGATGCTTGCTTTTCCATTCTTTTAGGTCTGAAATCGGGGAGATTTTGTCCCCCAGCAGTAGCGCATTATCCGTTCGCCCGTAAACCTCTGCCAGGGGCTGGTTTAATCTACCTACATATGCGATGCGCAATAAGGAATGGGGAAATTGATCGTATGCGTATGCGCCGACGGATTGCTTTTCTCTAGGTAAGGAAACCAGGACTTTGCTGTGCTTGAAATAATCCTGTTCCGGGGAGCAACACGCTTCCGAACACCTAACCGCTTTGAATGACCAAGTGTCACTACTGTCATATTGCATGTGACTTAGCAACAGGGTCGTGTCTTCAATAACTTCGAAATGGAAGTCTAGTATAAGGCATTCCCCTCCGAATCGCATCTGGCTCTCGGCTGGATCGATTGTTCCCCAAAAACCTTCGTCTTTATCCAACACCCCACGGTCAAAGACCGCAACGGAATCGTTGAGCACATCAATGGTCGAGTATGCTTCAAATGCCGGCTTCGGGCTAATTGGGAAGACATGCCAGTGCCCTAATAGGCGCTGGTTTTCGTCATCGCCCTGGCAGCTTAGCAAACTGATGAGCAGCAGCTGAAAAACCAGCCTTATCGTAACGTGCTTGCTCATTCGGTTTGGACTAGTTACGTGGCACCTTCCATTTTGTGACAAGTATTGAATAGGCCATCCACCAAGAGATTCCGAATACGTCCATTTAGTTGGACGCTATTACCGGTGGTTGTAATAAATCGCTATTAGCTTGGTCAGGCTGACCCCAACTACTAAATATACAACCGCTAACATGGCCGCCAGAAGGAAAATCTCCTGTCTGCTTTCGCTGTTCTTCCAGGCGCGAGCCAGCGATACGGTTTCGTAATCGATGTAGCACAGTAAGTTAGCCGTCACAAAACACGCCAGGTAGATCACCACGAGTTTCTTGAGAAGTGCATAGGAACTTAGGAGGAATACTGCCGCCATTGGGAGTAAGCTTTTAAGCGCATAGTCTACTATACAGCATCATTCCGTAATGGACGCCATCTATTCAGCTTGCTGCGCTTCATGTGTGGCTTAGGTTACCCGCGGAGGTTGATCGTTGCCTCCTTGTGACGTAACCCAGGGCGCGGCAAGCAGACCAAATCCCCCACTCCATCCCACGCAAACGATTGCGCAAAACGTGTACCTTGGGCCACCCCCGGCAGTTACGCCAAAACCAATCGATCAGCTATGAAATGGACACTTTCGACCCTCACCCTGTTCTTGCTCCCCATTTTGGGCATCGGTGCGCAGGATTTAATGCTTAACGACCTGGATTACTTCGAAACCCAGGGCGTGAACGTCCTGGTCTACAGTAATGAATTCACCGGGGGCTTCAACGACGAGAAGAACGCCGGCATCGAGATCATTCACCACGGCGTCCGCACCGCCCAGGGGGGGGCCGTCCGCCTATCCAACACGCCGGAGCAGTGGGACCTGGTGCCTAACATTCCTACCCGCACGGTAGACTCCGTGGAGAATACCATTTCGGCCACCCTGCGCTACGACGATTTCGACTTCGAATCGCGGGTAGTGGTCACCCCGCGGGGGAAGGGAGTAGAGATCGCCGTGTACCTCGACGAAGCCCTGCCCGCCGAACTGGAGGGGGACGCCGGATTTAACCTGGAATTCCTGCCCTCCCAGTACTGGAATAAAGTCTATACGATGGACGGCCGCCTCAACCGCTTCCCCCGCTACGTGGTCGGCGATACCCGCACCCGGCCCAACAGCGAGAAGCTCAAGCAATTCAAGGGCTACGTGACGCACGACGACCGCGGCAGCGGCTCCTTCGTCGAACCGCTTCCCCTGGAAACCGGCCGGACGATCATCATGGCCCCCGACGATCCCGAACGGCTGGTGAAGATCACGTCCGAGGACGCCGATCTGATGCTCTTCGACGGCCGCATCCTGGCCCAGAACGGCTGGTTCGTGGTGCGCAGCGCACTACCCGCGGGCCAGACCGGTAAGGTGCTGAGCTGGCTCGTGGAGCCCCACGCCATCGACGGCTGGGAGCGGGAGCCGAACATCGGCCTCTCCCAGGTGGGCTACCTCCCTACCCAACCGAAAGTCTCCGTCATCGAGCTGGACCCGAACAGCGAGCCCCTCGCCGAAGCCTCCCTGTATAAGATCGGCGTAGACGGCACCGAAACCAAAGCCTTCACCGGCGGCATCGAAGCCTGGGGCGATTACTATAAGTACAACTACGTGAAGTTCGACTTCTCTGCGGTCACCGAGCCCGGGGTCTACTACATCAGGTACGGCGACCACCAAACGAATAACTTCCTCATCGGCGAGGACGTCTACGACGCGATCACCGACGCCACCAGCGATGTCTGGATCCCCATTCACATGAACCACATGTTCGTCAACGAGGGCTACCGGGTATGGCACGGGGAACCCTTCAAGGAAGGTTACCTCCAGGCCCCGCCGAATACCGATCACTTCGACATTCACGCCCAGGGACCAACCACCGATACGGAGTACGAGGCGTTAGAATTAATCCCCGGACTGAACGTGGGCGGCTTCTTCGACGCCGGTGACTTCGACATCGAAACGGGCGCGAACCTTGGCGTGGTGGAGAACTTCGCCCAGACCTGGGAATACTTCCAGCCCCAACGCGACCAGACCTTCGTCGACCAGGAGCAACGCTACGTTGACCTCCACCGCCCGGACGGTAGCCCCGACGTGCTCCAGTACCTCGAACACGGCACCCTGCAACTGGTGGCCCAGGCGGAGATCCTCGGCCACATGGCCCTGACGCTGACGAATTCCGTGCTCGATAACTACCACCACCTGGGCGACGCCGCCTCGATTACCGACGGGCTCCCCTACAATCCGGAACTCGGCCCCTACGAGGTCGCCGCGGACGGTAAGTCGAGCGGGGTGAAGGACGATATGTGGGCCTTCACCAGCCGCAGCGCGCGCCGCGACCTGCGGGCGGCCACCACCTTCGCCGCGGCCAGCCGGGCACTGAAGGGCTACAACGACGAGCTGTCGGAACGGGCTTTGACGCAATCCAAGCGGTTGCTGGCCGAGGCCACCGAATTACTCGCTAACCAGCCCGAAGATGACTCCCGCCGGCGCTGGGGGGCAGCGGACGTATCCACCAACCTCCAGCTCTACATCACGACCGGGGAGCAGCAGTACGCCGACAAGTTCCAGGAGCTGTTGTGGCCGGCTCTCGACCAGGGGGTCAGCTGGAATATCCTGACGGCCCTGCACGCCATCCCGAAAATGGATGAAGCCTATAAGGAAAAGCTGCGGCCCTACGTAGTGAAGTACAAGGAATACATCGACGGGCTGGAAAGCGACAATCCGTACGGCGTACCCATCGGCCTGGGCAACTGGGCGGGCTCCGGACAGATCGTGAACTTCGGGACCACCATTGCCTTCGCGAACAAGCACTTCCCCGACATCATCAGCGCGGATCACGTCTTCAAGGTCACGGACTGGCTGTACGGCAACCACCCCTACCACAACTACTCCCTGGTAGCCACCCTGGGCGCCACCCGGCCGAAGGAGGTCTTCTACGGCAACAACCGGGCCGACTTCTCCTTCATTCCCGGCAACGTAGCCCCGGGCCTGCTCTTCCGCCAGCCCGACCACTTCGAGAACTACGACGACTGGCCCTTTCTGTGGGGACAAAACGAGGGCACGATCGGGGGCAATACGGCTTACCTGATCTTTGGCTCCGCTTTTAAGGACTTGATGGAGTAAGCGCGCCGGCGGACCGGTGACCGACTGCCGCGTCAGGCAGCGAGGGCGGGGGCATCCGAGGATGTTCCCGCCCTTTTCGTTGTCGGTAGCCACATTAATCGGGTTTTAAGTTTGGGTTAACTATCCCCCGCGCGGCCGGAGATCGGTCGCTGCCATCCTTGACCTGGCTACTTTCGCCCCTCAGTTTAAGGAATGACAATGATGAGCGTAAGGCAGCGGCGGATGGAAATGGGTAAGCAACAGCGTTCGAGAATTGCCTGGCTGGTCGTTGGCGGCATGGTCTGCGTACTGCAAGGGTGCGTGTCCGCTCCGGGCGCCGGCGCGCAGGCCGCTACGGTCGCGCCACGGCCGGAGACTAGCGCCGAAGTCCAGGTCACCCCGGCCGGCTACGCCTATCCGGACCAGGCGACCTTCGAGGTACTGTCGTGGAACGTCGAGCATTTCGTCGACGGCCTCGACGACCCCTACATCGATAACGAGCGGGAGGACAAGCCGAACGCGGATATGGGCACCCGGGTGGCCTATCTGGCGGAGGCGCTGAGAAAGGCGGACGCCGATATCGTGGTGCTGCAGGAATTCGAGAGTACGAAATACCTGCGGCAATTCGCGGCGGAGCAGCTGGCTGGAATGGACTACGCGTTCTTTGCCAGCGCGCCCAGCGATAACTGGTACATGAACGTGGTGGTGATGAGCAAATTTCCGCTGGGCATCCTCTACGCCTACGGCAACGTGACCACCCCGGTAGTCGATTATACCAACGAGGAGGGGCTCACGGAAACCCAGAATAACATCAATACGCGGATGTGGTCGGTGGAAGTATTTCCGGCGGAAGACTACCAATTCATCCTGACGGGCCTCCACCTGAAGGCGGGGCGCGGCGAGCGCAACGAAGCCATGCGCCTGGGGCAGATCAACTTTCTGAAGCAACAATTCACCCGCTTTCTCAACGCGAATGCTTCTCAGAACCTGCTGATCGCCGGCGACCTGAACAGTACACTGGGCAGCAGGGAGATTGAAACCCTGAAAGCGGGGGAGTCTGAAGGGGAGACCTTCTACGATCCCTTGCCCGCGGACCTGCTTACGCATCCGGCTGACGATCCGTCCCGGAGACTGGATTATGTCCTGGTTAACGGCAATATGCAGAAGGAATACCAGCCCGGTTCCGCGGAAGTACCCGACTTACTGGCACCCGAAAAAAGAAGGGTGCTGAGCGACCACCTCCCTCTGAGCATCACCTTCGGGCGTGGCGATCGGTAAGTTGATCTTGGAATGCCCATCAGATAATCCCCAAAAAAAGAACGTATGAAACTTCCGCTGAAAACCCTCCTCACCCTCGCCGTAGCCCTCCTCTGCGGCACGGCCATCGCGCAACAGCAACAGGTGATCCTGATATCGATCGACGGTTTCCGGCCGGATTTCTACCTGGACGAAGCCTGGCCGGCTCCCATTCTGCAGCACATGGCGGAAAATGGCGCCCACGCCCAGGCCGTGAAGGGGGTATTTCCGTCGGTCACCTACCCTTCCCACACCACCATCATCAGCGGAGCCACCCCCGCGGAGCACGGCATCTATTACAACGCCCCCTTCGAACCGGACGGCGCGACCGGCAGGTGGTACTGGGAATACGACAGCATCCAAACGCCGACGCTGTTTTCCCTGAACCGGGAAGCGGGGCTGACCTCCGCGGCCATCTCCTGGCCCGTAACCGTGGGCGCGCCCATCGACTACAATATCCCGGAAGTTTGGTCGCTGGATGAAAACGAGGAGCGGCTGGCGCCCATCCGGACCAACGCCACCCCCGCAGGCTTCCTGGAGGAGATCGAAACCCACGCTACCGGTAAGATCACGAGCACCAACTTCGGAAACGACGGCTACTTCGCGCGGGAGCAACGGTTCGCGGCGGCGGCTTCCTACATTTATGAAACCTACAATCCGGATCTGCTGGCGGTCCACCTGATCTCCGTCGACCACTTTCAGCATACCGACGGCCGGGAAGGCTATATGCCGAAGCGGGCGGTCAGTGCCGTGGATGCGGCGATCGGTCAGATCCTGGAAACGGTGGAACGGCTGGGGAAATTAGAGACCACCACCTTCATCATCACCGGCGATCACGGCTTCGTGGACATCCATTCCACCCTGGCCCCCAACGTGCTGCTGAAAGAAAACGACCTGATCGGCGAAGAAGGCGCGGCGTGGACGGCTAAATTCCACACCTCGGGCGCGGCTGCATTCCTGCACCTGAACGATCCCGAAGACACGGAATCCGTAGACCGGGTACGGCAGCTCCTGAGCGAATTGCCGGAGAGCCAGCAACAGCTTTTCCGCATTGTGGAGCGGGACGAACTGGCTACCGTCGGCGCCGACCCCCATGCGGTGCTGGCCATTGCCCCCGAAGAGGGGATCAGCCTGTCTTCCCGCGTTGACGGCCCCTTACTGGGAGCCGGAAGCGGCGGTACCCACGGTTTCTTCCCCGAACACGCGAATATTCACACCGGCTTTATCGCCTACGGCGGCAAGGCAGAGGAGCGTACGGTACTGAAGCAAATGAACCTTACGGATATCGCCCCGGTGATCGCGGAGATCCTCGGCTTCTCCTTTACCGACGCGCAGGGGATTCTTTATCCCGGCATACTGAGAGCGGAAGCGGGCAAGTAGGGCGCCGGCGCGCGGGAATTTCGGCAGATTCTCCTGCACCCGCGCCCCGCCGCCCCCTGATTCAGGAAGCGGAGGCCACCGCCGCCAGCTTTTCCATCAACTCCTCGGCCCGGAAGGGTTTGGAGAGGTAGTCGTCCATATCCGACTCCAGGCAGCGCTCGCGGTCGCCGGCCATGGCGTGGGCGGTCATGGCGATGATGGGGGTGCGGGGCGTCCCGGTGGCCCGTTCGTGCTCCCGGATCATTTTGGTAGCCAGGTAGCCGTTGACTTCGGGCATCTGCACGTCCATGAGGATGGCGAAGTAGTCGCCCGATTTGGCCCGGTCGACGGCCTCCCGGCCGTTAACGGCCACGTCGTAGGTGTAGCCGAAGACGCGCAGGTACCGTCCGGCGATGAGGGCGTTGGGTTCGAAGTCTTCGACTAGCAGCACGCGTTTGCGGTCGCCGGTATAGATGGCCCGCACCGGGGGGGGCGAATCGGCCAAAGCTACCTTTTGGAGGCCGGAGGTATCGAGGGAGAGGGGTACGTGCAGGGTAAAGGTGGAACCCTGGCCCGGGGTGCTTTCCACGGAGATGCGGCCGTCCATGGCCTCGACCAGCTTCTTGGTGATGGAAAGGCCCAGGCCGGTGCCGCCGAATTTACGGGTGATGCTGCTGTCCGCCTGGGTGAACTTCTGGAAGATGGTCTGCATCTTACTGGCTTCGATGCCGATACCGGTGTCGGTCACGGCGATCGTGACGTCCTGAATATTCTCCCGTTCGGAAGGTTCGCAGCTGAGGTGAATGGCCACTTGCCCCCGGTCGGTAAATTTGAGGGCGTTGCTGCAGAGGTTCAGGATGACCTGCCGCAGCCGGGTGGGGTCGCCGACCACGATATCCTCGCAGTTATCGTGGCCGAAGGAGAAGAACTTCAGGCCTTTCTGCTGGGAGCGGATGGTCATCATGTCGACGATTTCCGCCAGAAGCCGGCCGATGCTGAAGGGAACCCGCTCGAGCTCGACTTGCCTTGCCTCGATCTTGGACAGATCGAGCAGATCGTCGATGAGGGCCAGGAGGCTGTCGGCGGAGGTTTGCAGGGTGCTGACCAGTTCCGCCTGCGAGGGGGTAAGCGTTTCCTGGGTGCTGAGGATGTTGGAGATGCCGATCACCACGTTCATCGGGGTGCGGATCTCGTGGCTCATATTCGCCAGGAACTCGGACTTCGCGACGTTGGCCGCTTCGGCGTCGTTGCGGGCCTGAATGAGCTGCTGCTGCACCAGCAGTTTGGCCGCCGCGTTTTGCTGGCGCTCGATGACGATGCCGGCGGTGCGGGAAATGATCTCCGCCAGCTGGATCTTTTGCGGGGGGGGATGCCTAGGCTGGTCGAAGTAGAGGGCGAAGGTGCCCAGCACCTTGCCCGCCGTGCTGAAGATGGGGGTCGACCAACACGCCCGGAGCCCGTGGCGCAGGGCTACTTCCCGGCCATGCTCCCAGGCGGGGTCGGTGGCGATATCGTCGGCGGAATAGGCTTCCCCCGACGAGGCAGCCGAACCGCAGGAACCCGCGTAGGGGACTACGGGGATGCCGTTGCAGGCTTCCAGGTATTCCGGTGGAAGGCTAGGACCGGCACCGGAAAATAGCGACTTCCCGTCCGGGTTCAACAACATGGTCGACGCCCTTACGCCTCGGCTCGAATTTTCTTCCATCGTACGCAGCAGCAGATCCAGAATACGGGGCAGGGGATCGCCGTGCACCGACATCTCCAGGGCGCGTTTCTGCCCTTCGGTGACGGCCTGGAGCCGGCGGGGCTGGGTAACGTCGGAAACGGCACAGTAGATCACCTTCTCCTCGAGTTCGGTAAGGGTCTTCCAGCTCAGCCAGGAGAAATTTCCGTCCTTGCACCGGTACCGGTTCTCGTACTGGAAGCAGGGTTCTCCGCTAACGGCGCGCTGGAACTGCTCCCGGGTTTCCTCCAGATCCTCCGGATGAATGAACTGTGCCCACGACTGACCGAGCAATTCGTGGGGCTGCCAACCCAGGATGGCCTCGCTGGCGGCGTTCACTTCCAGGAAGCAGCCGTCGAAATCCATTTTCACGAGCATGTCGGTAGCCAGACCGAAAAAACGATCGCGGTCGCGTTCGGCGCGGACTTTTTCGGTCACGTCCTCTACCCGGTGGATGATGTAGCTGACCGCTCCGTGCTCGTCTAAAATGGGTTGATTGATGGGTTTCCAGTACCGTTCCTCGAAGAGGCCCCCGTCCTGCGGGAGGTCGTACTTGTGCCACGGCATCTCGTGGACCTTTCGGTACCGGAGTACGTGATTCAGGGAGGCGGTCAGTCGTTCCTGTCCGTTGGCTTCGCCGTCGGCGGGGTTAGCGGGAAAGGCATCGAATAGTCCCCGGCCGGTCAGGTATTCCCGGGACTTACCGGTAGTTTCCGCGTAGGCATCGTTAGCGGTAACGATCGTAAATCGCGGTGGGTCCGGCTTCAGTATGAGGAAGGGACTCGGGGCAGCCATGAAAATGGACTCGAAGGGAATCATCGGACCAGAGGGGGTCTTTTTCATGAAAGCGGCGCTTGCCCATCCACCCGTGTTGTAATCCGACAGGCGGATGCATAGGTCGTAGAGGGCAACAAATATAACCTATAATTCCAGGCTGTAGTTCCTCCTATTCGGGGACGAACCAGGCACATAGGGCTACTGCTCCGTCAGGCCATCCCTGAAAGACGGATTTTGGCTGAATAGGAGAGCGGATGACTGTGGCTAAGGGGGAAGAAATTCGTTTCCGGCGGAGAAAAGCCCATGCGGTCACCCCCACCAGTACCGGAAACAACACCCCAGTAGGTAGAGCAGGGGAAAGCAGAGCAGGCAGAGCAGTACAGTAAGGGGGTGCGGCTTGGGATCGGCCATGGCGGGGGGAGTGAGCATGCTGCCCGTTGATGCATCCGTTACCGACTTCGTTACCGCTTATCGGTTGTTTGGTATGTCGATCCCGGGCGCAAACCGGATTCCCCGACCGGTAGGGAGCCCGTCAGGCCAGCGCACTAGTTGTCCGGCTCGCCGAGGTATTTCCCCAATTTTTCCCTGAGCTCCGCCGAACTGAAGGGTTTGGCCAGGTAGTCGTCCATCCCCGCTTCCAGGCAGTGGTCACGATCGCCGGACAGGGCGTTAGCGGTCATGGCGATGATGGGTATCCGGCGGAGCCCATTGGCACGCTCGTGGGCACGAATGCGTCGGGTAGCCTCGTAGCCGTCCAGCTCCGGCATCTGGATGTCCATCAGCACGACCCGGTGGGCATTCGTTCTGACCTTTTCCACCGCCTGCAACCCGTTGGTAACGATCTCGTAGGGGTAACCGAATACACGCAGGTAACGGGAGGTAATGATGGCGTTGGGCTCGAAATCCTCGACCAGGAGGACGTTTCCTCCAGAAGCTTTACCCCGCCGCTCCGCCGCCGGTGCTTCGGCCATCGGCGAAGACGCCTTTCGGTTGTCGACGGTGAGCGGAACGGTGACGGTGAAGGTGGATCCCTCCCCGAATTTGCTCTTCACGCTGATGGTGCCCTCCATAATCCCAACCAGGCGCTGGGTGATGGAAAGCCCCAGCCCGGTGCCCCCGAACTTTCGGCTGATGCTGCTGTCTGCCTGGGTGAATTTCTGGAAGATAGCGGCGTGCTTATTCTTGCGGATACCGATTCCGGTGTCCGTGACCCCGATAGAAACCAGAGCCGTACCGGATTGCTCTCCGGGTTGGCGGGATACGAATAGCTCGACCTTGCCCCGATCGGTAAACTTCACGGCGTTGCTGCAGAGGTTCAGGAGCACCTGCCGCAGCCGGGCCGGATCGCCGATGAAGCGACCGTCGAGAGCGTCCTGGCCGCTGACCGTGAAGGTCAGCCCCTTCTCCTCGGCCCGCGGGCGCATCATATCGGCTACGTCTTCCAGCAACTGCTCCATCCGAAAGGCTACCCGATCCAGCTCGATGCCGTGGGCTTCAATCGTGGAAATGTCCAGCAGGTCGTTGATGAGATCCAGGAGGCTTGCGGCGGAATGCTGCAGGGTATGGACCAGGTCGGACTGCTCTTCACTCAGTTGCTCGTGCTGGCTCAGGATGTTGGAGATGCCAACCACCACGTTCATCGGCGTGCGGATCTCGTGGCTCATGTTGGCGAGGAATTCGGATTTGGCGAGGTTGGCCGCCTGGGCTTCGTTGCGTGCCTTGATCATCTGTCGTTCCGTCCTCACCCGGATCTTTTGGTTTCGCTCCCGTTCGATGACGACGCCCGCCGTCCGGGAGAGAATGTCCACCAGCTGCCGCTCGCTCGCCGAGGGTCGCCTTGGCTGGGCGTAGTAGAGGGCGAAGGTTCCGAAGACGTCGCCGGTACTCGAGAGGATGGGGATAGACCAACAGGCCCGTAAGCCGTGGCGCAGCGCCAGCTCCCGGAAGTTTTCCCAGTAGGGGTCCGTGGCGATGTCTCGGGCAATGTACGTACTAGCCAGAGCCGCGGCCGTGCCGCAGGAGCCCTGCCCCTCCCCGGTCTCCATACCGTCGATGGCCGCAACGTACGCCGCGGGCAGGCTGGGCGCCGCGCCGGTAAAGAGTTGCCGGCCATCTTCGCTAAGCAGGAGGATCGAAGCCCGCACCCCGCTACCGGTGTTCGCTTCCATCGTCAGGGCGAGTCGCTCCAGGATGAAGGGGAGCGTAGCACCCTGCACCGAAAGCTCCAGGGCGTGCTTCTGCCCCTCGGCGACGGCGTGCAAGCGGCGGGGTTGGGTGATGTCGCCCGCCACGCAGTAAATCGCATCCTCTTCGGGTACGGTGAGGGTATTCCAGTTGAGCCAGCGGTAGCTACCGTCCTTGCAGCGGTAGCGGTTTTCGAAGTGGTGAACCGGGTTGCCTTTTTTTACCAATTCCATGACGTCGAGGGTAGCGGCGGCGTCATCGGGGTGGACGAAATCAATCCAGGGTGTCTGCTGCAATTCCGCGGGCGTCCAGCCCAGGATAGACTCGCAGCGGGCGTTGATGTGCTTGAAGTAGCCATCGAAGCCCACCTTCACCAGCATGTCGCTGACCACGTCGGCGAAGTGGCGGCGGTCACTCTCGGCCAGCACCTGCCCGGTTTGGTCGTCGATGGTGTGGAGGATGAAACCGAGCTGGCCGTCGGTGTCGATAATGGGGGCGTTATGAATTTTCCAGTACCGCTGCTCGTAGTCCCCGCCGAGCTCCCGGGGCAGGTAGACGTCGCATTTCTGCACCGGAAGCTCATGCGCGTCCTGGTGTTCCAGGACATAGCTAAACGATTTCCTAAGGTGCCCGACACAGCGGCTACGGGCTTCCTCGGTCTCTTCAGTAAAGCATTCAAAGTACCCTTTACCGATCAGTTGCTCCGCAGGAACGTGGGTTGCCCGGACGTAAGCCTGGTTCACGTGGCGAATCGTGAACCGGGGTGGGTCCGGGGCCACCAGAAGGCAGGGCATGGGGCCTGCCATGAATACGGATCGGTAGGTTTCAGATGTAAGGTTGCTGCCGATATTCATGATTTAGCGGGGGAATGCGAAGAACGGGGTAGTGAACAATGGGTAAGGAGATACTTGAAAGTCAGGGTTATAGGGGTAACCCGGTAACCACCCCGGAAGTGCGGTGTTAATCCGACCCGGGTTTGCCACCGTACCTGCTTTGCGTTGCCCCGCGTTCTTCCGCCCCCGGCGTTCAGGCAGCAGCCGCGAAACCGTAGAGCTCTCCCGGCAGCGGTAGGAAGGGGGAAGTACGGAACAACGGCCATTCCTTGACGTTAATCCCCACAAAACAGGGATACGTATGGATTTTTCGGAAATGATCTACCAGGACTGGGCCGGGCTGGTGCGTACGCTCATCGTAGGTACGGTCGGCTATGCCTTTATGGTTTTGGCCCTGCGCATTTCCGGTAACCGCACCCTGTCGAAGTTGAATGCCTTCGACCTGGCCGTGTCGGTTGCTTTCGGTTCCGTCTTTGCGTCCATGCTGCTGTCCGAGGGGGTGGCCCTCGTGGAGGGGATCCTGGCCATCAGCCTCCTATGCGTACTGCAGTTTTTGCTGGCCTACTTTTCCGTCCGTTCGAAAAGCTTTGCCAAAATGGTCCGCTCCGAGCCGGTACTCTTGGTACGTAAGGGCGAAATTCTTCCCGAAGCCATCCACGGCGCCCGACTCACCAAACGCGAATTGTACGCGATCGCCCGGGCGCACGGCCACCACGACCTGAGCGACATCGACTTGATCATTCTCGAATCCGACGGGGGATTTTCCGTGATCGGCGAGAAGTCAAAGGATGACAAAAGCGACGACCAGGAATCCGACGACGGCGAAAATCCGCTACCCACCCATTCTTAGGCGGGGGAAGATCCCTACTCGGTCAGCGTAAAGCGGGCGTACATGGGAAAATGGTCGGAGCCGAAGGCGGGCAAGCGCGCCAACTCCACCAACGCGAAACCGGGGCTCACGAAGTAATGATCCAGCGGCCAACGCATGCAACAGGAAGTAGCATCGAAGGTGTTGTACAGCCCCCGCCCCAGCCGTACGTTGTTCAGCTGGCTCCGGTGCTGGAACAGCCGGGCGGTGCGTGACCAGGTGACGTCGTTAAAGTCGCCGGCCACCATCACGGGCAGGCTGTCATTGGCCAGTCGGTCGGCCAGTTTTTCGAAGGCGACCTCCTTTTCTCCCTGGTTATCCGGATACTGCTTGCTGGGAACCGGCGCCACGGGGTGCATGGCGTAGAGGATAAAGGGACTGCCATCCGGCAAGGTGACGCGTACGCGGAATGCCGGCACGCTGTCCTGATTGAAGAACAGCGTCCGCTCGTCGGCCAGGGCCAGTTTCGAGTAGAGCGACATCCCGTAGCCGTTGCCGGCGGGGTATTCGATCGTATGGGGATAGCGCTCGCGGAGGGGGGCGAGCCGTTCGGCCCACCATTGGTCGTTTTCCATGACGAGCAGCAGGTCCGGATCGCGGGCCTGCACGATCTCCAGCAAGGCGTCCGCTTGCCGGTTGGTCACCAGCACGTTGGCTAGCATGAGGCTGGCGGTATTGTCCGGGGTAACGTCCCCGACCTTCGCGTCGGGTACCTGCTTCGGCCCGATGAGGTATGGTAGCACGGCGAAGGCCTGGATGGTGATCGTCGCCAGCAGACCGAGGATAAAGGCCACCGTAGGCACATTCCACCGGCGGTTCAGCAGGAGGAAGAGTAGCAGGCTGATCGCCCCAACGATCAGGTACTGCACCCGCGGAAAATCAACCACCTTGGTGTACCAGTAGGAGACGTCGTAAATTAATGACAGCAGGCTGAGCAGCGTGACCACCGTACCCACCCCGATCACCAAATAATACAGCAGCTTGCGAAGGAATTGCATACTGGCGCAACGGAGCGAATAGGGGGATGTTTGGCGCCGGGGCGCGGGTAGCCAAGGGGATTGGAATACTGATCCGTTTCCGCGCCGGAACCTGGCTCGGTTCCTGCGCTGCGGCGCCCGATTTATAGTGGCCCGCTCCCATGCCGCCGCGGGAAGAAAGTGACCCCGCATCGAACCCAACCCCCAACCGGCGCATTTTACCGGCTGACCCCGGTCCATGATTCACCGTATCCGCCATAGCCCCTACCGCAGCTTCCTTTGGGGAGCGATGGCCGCTTTCCTGCTCAACCTGAGCGTGGATGCACCGGATCCGGCTGGCCGCCACTTACCGGAAGACCTGAGCCACAACGAGCAAGAAAGCCTGTTGGAATTCGCCATTGAGAAGTTATTGGGCTACGAAGATGCTTTCGCGGAATACGACGATGATGACTCCGACGAAATCCTCACTAAGCTGACCGTAAGCGTGGATGCCACCCTGCCCACGGCTTTGGCGGTTGTGTTGCATACCCCGGTGCCCCGTGCCCGCCGTACCGCTTACCCTCCCTATACGGACCGTTGGGCGGCCGGCCATCACCGCATCGACGCCCCACCCCCCCGAACCTGATTTGTTTTTGCACGCCCTTAGTGGTCAATGACCCCTAGCCGTTCCGACCGCGCCCGGTCGGCGGATCCTTTCGTACCTCAAACAAATCAACATGAATTTCAAGTTAATGCTGACGTCAGTCCTCGTACTGACGCTATCCCTCCATTCCTCCGCCCAAACCGATAACGCCGTACAGGACAGCCTGTACCTGGAGGAGGTGGAGGCTGAATTACCCGCCAAAGTGCTCCACGCCGAGCCCCTGTACATCGACCTCATCCGCGACCTCGGTGCCCGCAAGGGGGAACGGGAGTGGAACCTCGGCTTCGGGCTGACCGACAATCAGGACTTCGACACCTACGAGGCCCTCATTGAGTACGAGTGGGCGCCGATCAACCGGCTGGGATTGGAAGTGGAACTCCCCTTCACCTTCTATTCGCCGGTAAACGGCACCGATGACGAGGCGGTCCCCTCCAACCGGCTGGAGAGCATCAAGGTGGCGACCCAGTGGTCCTTCTTCGTCAACGATCGCATGGCCACTTCCATGGCTATCGGCTACATCAACGAATTCGAGCTGGGAAGTTTTGCCGACTTCGGAAAGCCCCTCATCACCGGAAACGTCTACAACCCCTTCCTGGTCGTGGCCAAACGATGGGGAAGCAACTGGCATACGTTGGTATACACCGGTCCACAGGTTCAGCAGCACTACCGCACCAACGATTGGCACACGACCTACGACATCAACAGCAACCTGCACTACATGGTACCGGGCACCCGCAATTTCATCGGCATCGAGTTTAACAAGACACTCGACCACGGCGACTTCGATATGACGTTACGTCCGCAAATGCGCCTCGGTATCGCGGATAATCTGATGGTGGGCATCGTAGCGGGTATTCCGGTGAGTCGAGAGAACGAGCGGTTCAGCTCGTTCGTCCGGCTTATTTGGGAGCCGGGCGCGCCCGATACACCCCGGAAAAAGTAAGCGTCTACTTCGCTCCGGAAACTTATTTGACACCCAATTATCGCACCCCGTAGCGCTTAGGCGCTGCCGGGTGCTTATTGCTTAAGAGCATACTTTAACGTCGGTTACGATGGTATTTGGTTGGTGAGCGGCTTATCTTCCGGGGGGACTATTGCCCCCGCCTTTGTTTTTTTGGCGATTTAGACACTATTGATATGCACCGACTTATCTGCGTTCTAGTAGCGCTATGCCTGCCCGCACTCTTTTCTACGCTACGCGCACAGGTATGTAGTCCGGCGGAGACGTGGGATGAATTCTTGGTGTTCTTTTTGGCAACCGATGAATTTACCGAACGGCAGAATGTGGTTCGATGCGTTGATTTACCTGAGCGTATCCTGGTAGAAATACTTCCGGGAATCGAAGTGGAATTTGAGGTGAATCTGCGGGTCACGCTGCAGTTTGAAGGTGAGGGGGCTCCGGGTCGAGTACGAATCGAAAACGGTACGTCGACGTTGCTATTGGACGAAAATAATGAGCAGATAGACCTCATACCAGGTGTAAAGCGAATTACGGTGGAACCCATCCGGGCGGGAGAGGCTACCATTTTTATCGATCAGAACCAAGGGAGTGGGCTGTATACACCGCTTATTCCGGGCGGGAAAACATTTACCGTACTGGAAGGTGCTTTACCCGTGGTATGGACGAAACCGCTCCATTTTCGACAAATTGGTTCTCAGACCGAATTCACCTTCGGCGTAGCTGACCAGCGGGACGTAGCCGGCTACACCCTCGAACGGAAGGAGGGCACCACCTTCGAGCCAGTACAAGACATAGCCTACATCGAAAACGGGTCCGCCGAAGTCATCTACCGCACCGAGCTACCCGCGCTGGCCACCGATGGCTACTACCGCATCCGGCAGACGGACTTCGACGGTACCGCCAGCTTCAGCAATACGGTATTTGTAACCGGGTCGGGCCTGGCGGCGTACCGCCTCTTCCCGAATCCAACGGATGATTACGTACGACTCGCCGGTATTCCGGAGGAGGTGGGACGGATCGAGATCCGCGGCGTGACCGGCCGGCTGGTCCGGGAGATCGCGATCGACGAGGCAGTGCCCGACCGCATTCCCGTTGGTGACCTGCGGGCGGGGATGTATTTGGTCAGTCTACTTGGCCGGGACGGTGTGCTATCTACGGAGCGGTTATTGGTACGATAACCTGCCAGGGCCGAGATACTACAAGCACCCCTCGACCTAGAAGGGCTTGACCTTGGAATGTAGCACCCTCGTGAACCTCCGGGGTCGAGCGCCCTCCGGGCCGAGACGCTACGCTGAGTCAATCCCGCCTGGAAGGACTAATCCCACGAATGTAAAGTCCACTTATCCAGAGCCAGTCGTTAGCCCAATGGCATCTCTTTATCCAAGTCAGCCCCTTTCCAGCGCCCCGCCGCAAAAACCACTTGGGCAAGCCATGGCAATTACCTTACTTTGAAGAACTCTTAATTCGTACCCACCTGATAGCCATCTGGCTAAAGTGTACGGCCAGCAAACCTGCCCTATGTCAATTCGCTACGCTACCCTTTTGCTTTGCCTGTTTATTAGTGGACGGGGTAGCGCCCAAGCCGATACGACGGATGCACCCGCCCGCACCTTCCCCTCCGAGCAAACCGTGACCTTCGGCGGAACCATAGTAGACCTCGAAGCCACCACCGGCACCCTCCGCCTGCGGGACGAAAACGATAAGCCCATCGCCAATTTCGGATATACCTCCTACCTCGCCGAGGGACAAGAAGCCGGAAAGCTTCGCCCGATTGTCTTTGCCTATAACGGCGGGCCGCTTTCGGCTTCCTTCTGGCTGCACATCGGCATTCTGGGGCCCAAGCGCATCGCTACGGAAGACCTGCTCTTCAATACCACCCCACCGTTCGAGCTGGTGAACAACGATTACTCCCTGCTCGAAGTAGCCGACCTGGTCATGATCGACCCGGTGGGGGTAGGCTTCAGCGAACCCGTGGGTGAGGCGGAATGGAAAGATTTCTGGGGTACCGACCAGGATATCCGCAGTATCGGGCTGTTCATTCAGCAATTCCTGATCGAGCACGACCGCATGAACGCCCCCAAGTTTTTGCTGGGCGAGAGCTATGGCACCTTCCGAAACGCCGGACTGGTGAAGCACCTCCAGGAGCAGGGGATACCCATGAACGGGGTGATCATGGTTTCCGCCACCCTGGATATCCACGACCTCTTCTTCGGGGCGGGGCACGACCAGAGCTACGTCGTTTTCCTGCCGACCTACGCCGCGGCCGGGTGGTTCCACGAAACCATCGCCGACCGGCCGGATAACATCGAAGATTTCATGGAGGAGGTACGCACCTTCACCGAAGACGAATACGCACCGGCCCTTCTCCGGGGCGACCGCCTTTCTCCGGGCGAAAAGCAGGACATCGCGACCAAGCTGGAACGGTACACCGGCATCGGCAGCGACATCTGGCTCAAGGCTAATCTCCGCCTCACCGACGGCGAATTCTTCCAGCAACTCAACCTGACCACGCCCGCCACCACCGGCCGGCTCGATGCCCGTTTTACCGCCATCAACCAGGATCCGATGGGACAGGAACCCGACCGTGGCGACCCCTTCAGTGAAGCCGTCCAGGGCGCCTACATGACTGCCTTCCGCGACTACCTCTACCGGGAGCTGGGGGCCGATAAGTCGATGACCTACACCAGCAGCACCGGCGGCCGCGAGGGCTTCAAGTGGGACTGGACCCACGCCGGCAACATGGGCTGGGGCACCCAGGCCGCCGTCAGCACCGCCGCCGATCTGGCCGCCGCCATGTCTTCCAACCCGAACCTCGACGTACTGATCCTGCAGGGCTACTACGACGCCGCCACCCCCTTCTACGGTATCGAGCACACGGTCAATCACCTCAACCTGGATCCCAGTATCCGCGATAATATCGAGATCGAGTACTTCGAGGCGGGGCATATGATGTACGTGGAGGAAGCTAGCCGCGAGCAATGGAAGCGGGTGGTGGATGATTTTATTTTGGAGCATTCCGGGGCTGCCGCGCGGCGGTAGGGGTTGCTGCGCAATCTAAAGGGGGGGCGTCGCTGCGCGACTTGAGAGGATGGCATAGGCGAGGGAATAGTAGGCATCGCCGCAGCGCGAAGGAGGTCAACCGCTGAGACACAGAGGAGCGCTGAGTTTCGCCGAGGGAGGTGCGGCTATTTTAAACACAGATGGCACTGCGTGCTTCACGGAGGGCTGCACAGAGTTGCCACAGAGACACGCCTTCCATGGCGGTGATGCCCGTATTGTCTCTGCGGAACCTCGGCGCTCTCCGCGTCCTCTGGGGTGAATAAACAAGCTGCAGGCTAGCTCCCATAATCCGAAATCACCGCGAACAGCGCTCACGAACCGTAAATACCACGAGCCGCAAGCGAGCTACCGCGTGAAGAAAATCAGTGTTTAATCCGTGCCCTAATCGCCGAAGGAAGCTGCGAAGCAAATCCGCGAAATCTGTGGTGAGGAAAACGAGCCGGAGGCGAGCTACGAAGGGATGCCAACTCGTGTTGTGAAGCCTTCGAGCAGCAAGCGAGATTTACAACCCACGATGACCCCGAGCGCAGCTCACGAATGGTGGCCGGAGCCGCAGGCGAGCTACCGCGCCAAGAAAATCCGTGTTTAATCCGTGCCCTAACCGCCGAAGGCAGCCGCGAAGCAAATCTGCGAAATCTGTATTGAGGAAAAAGAGCCGCAGGCGAGCCACCCCGTGCGGCAGCCCTTTGTACTTTGTAAATCGTACTTCAAATATCGTACTTACCCTCCCCCCCATGTCCGACAAATACACCACCATCCACTACCACAATTACCTGGAGCTGGATGCCCTGCTCTCCCTGCAGAAGGAACGCAGTAAAGCGGTCGGGGAGTCGGCCCACGACGAGATGCTGTTCATCATCATGCACCAGGTGTGCGAGCTGTGGTTCAAGCAGATCCTGACGGAGTTGGATTCGGTGTTGCTGCTGTTTCGCGAGGAGCGGGTACGGGAGGACAATATGCACACGGTACTGCTCCGGCTCCGGCGGGTCAACGTCATCATCGATCTGCTGATCGAGCAGGTGAAAGTGATGGAGACGATGACGCCGCTGGACTTCCTGGACTTTCGGGATTACCTCTTCCCCGCCTCCGGCTTCCAGAGCGTGCAGTTTCGCCTCATCGAGACCACGCTGGGCCTGCGCGAGGAAGACCGGCTTACCTACCACGGCAAATCCTATAAGTCCGTATTCACCGAGGAACAGCAGGAACGCTTGGGTACCGTCGAGCGGGGCGGCAGCCTATTCGACTTGGTAGAGCGCTGGTTGGAACGGACGCCCTTCCTGCAGTTCGGCGACTTCGACTTCCTGTCCGCCTACAAACAAGCCGTAGAGCGGATGATCGCGCGCGACCAGCAGCACATCCGCGACAGCGAACTAAGCCCCAATATGAAGGAGATGCGCCTGCGGGTACTCGGTGACACGACGACCTACTTCCACCACGTCCTCGACCGCGAGGAGCACGACCGAATGGTCGAGGCCGGGGAGGCGCGGTTGAGCTACGACGCTACGATCGCGGCCCTGCTCATTAATCTCTACCGGGACCAGCCCATCCTCAATATCCCCTTTCAGTTGCTGACCGAACTAATGGTCATCGACGAATCCCTCACCACCTGGCGCTACCGCCACGCCCAGATGGTGATGCGCATGATCGGCAACAAGATCGGTACGGGCGGCTCCTCCGGCCACAGCTACCTGGCGCAGACCGCCGAGCGGCACAAGATCTTTCGCGACCTGCACCACATCAGTTCGCTGCTCATCCCCCGCTCCGCCCTCCCGGAACTGCCGGAGCGACTGGAGCGGGGACTGGGCTTCTACTTCCGCGGCGAGAAGCCGGCCTAGCGACTCATCTGGCCCCCGCCACCACCCACGTGGAAACGGGTTCCGGTGACAACCATGATGGTATCGTCGGGGTGGCCGTCATTAACGAAAACGAGATAGAGGTCATGCATTGCCTGCCCGGCGTCTTCGGGAAGCTCGATGGGTATCTCCAGCAAGTTTGGCGCAAAGCTGAACTCCTCCGTGGGTTCCAGCATCCCGGACTGTCCGACTAGTGGACCGTCCGGTCCGTCGAGGTGCAGCTCGATCATACCACCCACGGCATTGGCCCGCGGCTTGGGCGCCGTGGCGGAGACCGTAAGTCCGGTCACGCCGGTCAAGTCCACGTCCCGCAGCATCATATAGGCACCGTCACCGCCAGCGATGGAAACGCGCATGGGGCCGGTGGTGAAAGGTTGAATCTTATCGGTTTCGTCGTAGGTGTGTACGCCGACGTTGCTGTTGCGCAGGATAAGCACGTCTTCCGCCATCAGCGAACCGAGGCCCGGGGCGCCCTTATCGGTATAGGCCGCGCGGAGGTAGTACACGCCCTGTCCCGGGTCGTTCTCCGGCAGTTCCGGCGTATAGGTGCCGGCCAGCGGAAGCTTCTTGACGTCAGCCCCGGTGTCGAGAGCGAGGATGTAGTCGACCATGGTCTCCGCCGCCTCCTCGTCCAGATCGGGGTGGGCGGACATCACGTTCTCGCCCCAGACGCCGCCGCCGCCGTTGATGATCTTGCCTACCAGGTAGTCGCGGGCACCGGATTCACCGGCGTAGCGGGCGGCCACGGCCTGGTAGGTGGGGCCCACCGATTCCTTCTCGATCGCGTGGCAGCTGATGCAGTCGTTTTCGTTGATGAGGCTTTCTCCCTGCATCGCGATGGCACCGGCATCGGCTCCCCGGTGGCTCCGGGCAATCTCAACCTGGTCATAGCCTTCCGCGAGGTAATCCATGGTCAGCGCTACCTGCCCTTCCGCGATTCCCTGACCGAGGCTGCCGTCTTCGGCGTCTGCTACCTCTACGGTGTACCGTATCGGCTCGCCGGGAGTAAAGAAGCTGCGGTTCGCGCCCGCCAGATCCAAGCGTACGTCGGGTACGGCGTTGCCGGCGGAGATTTGGACGTTCGATTTCGCTTCGCCGCCCTGGCCGTCGGAAACCGTCAGTTGGGCGGTGTAGCTGGCGGGCTCGTTCAGATCCAGCTTCACCTCCTTGGTGTCGAAGGCCTCGTTGTAGCCTTTGTCACTGGTCACCACCCAACGGTAGGTCAGGTCATCGTTGTCGGGATCCTCCACGTCTTCGGCGGAAAGATTGACGGTGAGGGGGAGCACGCCACCGGTATTGTCGGCAATGGCGGTGGCCTGTGGCTGTCGGTTACCGCCGTTGTACTCGATGCGCACCAGGCGGGCGTCGGGGTTCTGGGAGAACCAGCCGGAGCCGTACTCGAGCATATACAGGTCGCCGTTGTCCGCGAACTGCATGTCCATCGGGTTGCTGAATTTATAGTTCGGCATGAAACGCTCCATTTGCTGAAGGTTGCCTTCGTCATCCATCGTTACGGCCATAATCCAGCCGCGCATCCAATCGTAGGCCAGGAATTTGCCGTCGTAGTAATCGGGGAAAGCGCGCTCGGCGTCCGGGTAGTCTTCGCTGTAGAATACCGGTCCGGCCATGGCGTTCCGTGCGCCACTGCCTACGATGGGGAAGTCGGGCGAGCTGCCATAGGGGTACCAGATGAAGGCTTCCCGGGCCGGGGGCAAGGTTTCCAGACCGGTATTGTTTGGTGAGCGGTTCACGGGTGCCTCGGGGTTCCACTCCTCGCCGGAGGTTTCGGTGGCAAAGTCGTAGCGGTGGTAGGCTTTGTTGTCACCGACGAAGTGCGGCCAGCCGAAGTTGCCGGGTCCGCGCGCCTGTCCCACCTCGTCATGACCGGCCGGACCGCGGGCCGGGTCGGCCTGGCGGGCGTCCGGTCCTACGTCGCCCCAGTACACGTAGCCGGTATGCTTATCCACGTAAATCCGGAAGGGGTTGCGGTGGCCCATGGTGTAGATCTCCGGCCGGGTACGTTCGGTTCCTTCCGGGAAGAGGTTGCCCGCGGGAATGGTGTAGCTGCCGTCGTCCTGGGGCGTGATGCGGATGATCTTACCGCGCAGGTCGTTGGTATTGGCCGATGACTTTTGGGCGTCCCAGGGGAAGCGGCCGGGCCGCTCGTCGCTCGGGCTATAGCCATTGGAAGCGTGAGGGTTGGTATTGTCGCCCGTACTGAGGTAGAGGTTCCCCTCGGCATCGAAATCGATGGAACCGCCGGTGTGGCAGCATTCCAGCCGCTGTACGGCGACGGCCAGCATCTCAACCTTGGAGTCGAGGTCGATCGCGTCGCCGTTCATGGTGAAGCGGGAAAGGACGTTCGCCGAGGTATCGGGGTCCGAATAAAAAACGTAAATGAATTGGTTATCCGCGAAGTCGGGATCTTTATTCAGGCCCAGCAATCCGTCCTCGGCGGTGGAGGTTTCACCGGTTTCGCTGGTGTACACCGTGCTTACCGGCAGGGAGGCGATGGT
This sequence comes from Neolewinella xylanilytica, assembly GCF_002934605.1. Lineage (GTDB taxonomy): Bacteria > Bacteroidota > Bacteroidia > Chitinophagales > Saprospiraceae > Neolewinella > Neolewinella xylanilytica. The sequence goes on along the minus strand of NZ_PTJC01000005.1, from coordinate 114,410 downwards.
GGTCAGCTCCCCGGTGCTGTTCTTATACAGCTTGATGTCGCCCTTTCGCTCGATAAAGAGGATACGGTCTTCATCCAGTACGGTCAGCTCCATCGGCTCGTTGAGCCCTTCGGCCAGCACGACCTTGGCAAACCGGTTTTCTTCGGGGCGAGACTGGTTGAAATCCAATTCCACGGGTTCCTCCCAACCCGTAGCGTAGCGGATCCCGGCGTAGAGGTGGTCCAGGAACATCTGCTCGGAAAAGGCTTCCGGCGTATGGCCGAGAGCGGTGTAAAAGGCGCGCCCCCCGTCGAAATCGTGGTACCAGCTCATGGGGTGAAAATCCGGGTTATTGCCGCCCTGGTAGGTGGATTCGTCAACGGTCAGCACGGGCTGGATCGCGTCGGAAATGTCGCGGAAGCTGTAGAATTCGTCGGTCCATTCGAATTGGTCGGGCATCATGTCCGTAGCCCAGCTGGTGGTATCGAGCACGGTAAAGGTGCCCGTTTGAACGTTGCTGGGATCGCTGGGGTGATCGAGGAACCAGGCACCGGCCAGTTTGCCGTACCAGGGCCATTCGTACTCCGTATCGGTGGCCGAGTGGATGCCCACGTAGCCGCCGCCGGCCTGGATGAAGCGTTCGAAGGCTTCCTGTTGCTCGGGATTGAGGATGTTGCCGGTGGTATTCAGAAACACTACGGCGTGGTAGCCTTCGAGCTTGCGCTGGTTGAACACCTCGGCGTCCTCCGTGAATTCCACGGTGAAGTCCTTCGCTTCGGCCATCTTTTTCAAGGCAGCCTGACCGGCTTCGATGGATTCATGGCGGAAACCGGCCGTTTTACTGAAAACGAGTACCGAGGCTTCGGGGACGACCGGCTCGGTACAGGCCGGAAGAAAAAGCACCACGGCTAGGATGGCGGAAAGGAGGCGAAAGGTCATTGCAGTGATCGTAGATAAGCCTCCAAGATAGTGCATCCGGGATATTGTCTACCGGAAAAGACAATAGCTCGATTGTTCCTTACCTTTTCCGCATGCTAACTGATTCAACGGCGGCCAACACCGAAACATCCGGACAACCTCGCCTGGAACGGCTGCGGCAGGGGCAGAACTTCATCCAGCAGCTTTCCATCGATTGCGTGATCGTAGGATACGAGGCAAACAAGCTGAAGGTACTGGTGCCCAACCTGGACGTGGGGGAGGATCTCTTCGCCCTACCCAGCGGGTTCATCCGGCAGGAGGAAGGCATCGAGGGCGCCGCGCGCAGGATAATCGCGGATCGTACGGGTATAACCGACTTTTACCTCCACCAATTCGGCGTTTACGGCACGGCGGGCCGGACGAACCGACCCTACTTCGACCGACTGATCGGCGGCGCGCTGGAACGACAGGGCCTGGATCCCGGGGTTACCGACGAACTGCAGTGGATAACCCGGCGCTTCGTATCCATCGGGTATTACGCGCTGGTGGATCTTACCACCGTCAGCCCCACGAAAACACCGGTCGATACCGCTATCGAATGGACCGAAGTCAATGCCCTCCCCACCCTGATCATGGACCACAACGAGATGATTGCCGATGCGCTGGCGACCATCCGGCTCCAGTTTGACGAAGGGCGGCTGGCGTTCTATTTACTCCCGGCCCAGTTCACCATGAAGGAGGTGAAGAAGCTGTACGAAACCGTCTTCCAGCGTCCGTTCGCCCGGAATAATTTCCAGAAGAAGATCCTCGATCTGGACGCACTCGAGCGGGTCTCCAAAAAATTTACCGGCGCCTCCCATCGGGCCCCGTATCTCTACCGCTTCCCCCGCCGCTGGGGGGAGTATTGAAGGGTAGCCTACCGATCAAAGCATCCGCTCCATGCAAACGCTATTGTCCATCGTGCGATACGGACCGTAATTTTCCGCCATCCGGCTGAATCCGTACTTCTCGTAGAGTCGGATGGCCGCTACCTGTCGCTTACCGGTTTCGAGCACCAGCCGCCGGTAACCGAGTTCCCGGGCCCAGGCTTCCAGTTCCTGAAGTAGGCGTACGGCAATGCCCCGGCCGCGGTAGGCTTCGGCGGTGTACATCCGTTTGACCTCCAGGGTGGTGGGGTCGTAGGGCTTGAGGGCACCACAGGCGACGGCCTCCCCTTCCGCTTCCGCCACCAGTACGTAGGGGATATCGTCCGAGCCATTGAACTGGTCGTAAAACCCGTGGTCCTCGCCGTCGGTAACGGCGAGGAAGCGGTCGAGCTCCCGGACCAAAGACCGGTATCTGGGGTCGGCGTTGGTGGTGCGGATCACCTTCATTCGTAGCTCGTTAATCGGTTCCAGAAATCTTCGGCCATCGCCGCCTCGTCGATGTCGGTGTAAAGCCAGACCTGGCGCCGGGTGTTTTCCGGTGGAGTGGTGACCCGGATCTCGGTCGCCTGCTCCGGCCGGAGGTAGGCCTGGAGGAGGGCGACGTCCCACATCACCCATCGTTCGGCGTCGGGGGCGTGGTGGAGCCAGCGCTGTTTGAGGTAGGCACCGATGGCGCCGCTTTGCTCCAGTCTGGCAAAGGCGTTGTCTTGGGCGAATTGGTACTGGATGGCCGTCGAAGTAGGCATGACGTGCAGCTCCAGGCCTTCCGCGTTGAGTAGATAGTTGGCGGCGTTGAGGTCGCGGCGGATATTGAACTCATCCTTGTTCCAGAAACCGCCCGTGGTATCGTACTGGAAACCGAGCACGTAGGCGCGAATATGGTCGGTGATATCGGGGGCCAGCGCGATCGCCGAAGCGAGGTTGGTGCTCGCGCCGATGCATAGGACGGTGAGTTTCTTTTCTCCTGCGCCCGCCGCCCGCGCCCGCTCGATGATGAATTGTGCGGCGGGGCTGTTGCGCGGTTCGTAGCCGCCCCAGGGCATGCCCATGATGCTGTCGGCGCCGAGGGGGTGCGGCAGGTCCGTGCGCCCGGCGAGGGCGAGGAGTTCTTCGTTCAGCCGCTGGCTCTGGTGCACGGTGCTGTCGCCGGAGTACTGGTGAAACCACTGGGCGGAGTTCAGGCCCACCCAGTTTACGTCCGTTGCTCCCAGCAGGTACGCAATGGCGTAGAGATCGTCGATCTCGTTGGCGGTATCGGCGTCGAGTAAGAGAGGAGGCCCGTCAGCGGACTGGGCGGCAAAAGGGCTTCGGCAAGCGAGCCACAACAACAGCAGAAGGGGGAACGAGCGCATGGCTAAAATTACACCATTCGGGCCGCTGCTTCGCGTTCTACCGCGGTTTGTACCGGGCCCCCTGCAGGATCGCCTGGGCGTCTTCCATGGCCATGAGCTCGGGGAGGGTGACGTCGGGGTGCTGGTTCATGTACGCGGCCACGATCTGGCGGCCGAGGTAGTTGACCGCGCCGCCGGGCGATTCCTGGGGCATGCCCGGGGTGTAGGGGGCCGGGCGGGTGTACTTATTGATCTTATTGACGTCGGTGCTGAAGAGTAGCTCTTCCCGCTGGAGGTAGGCGTAGATGGGCGTCTCGTTTTCCCGGAGCCAGTCCATCTGCTCCTCGGTGACTTCGTACACCACGGCGTCCGGGGTTTCCGGCATGAGGTGTTCGAGGAGATAGAGCTTTTTGCCTTCGTAGATGAGGTAATCGAGCATGCGGCCGCTGCGGGGCAGGGGGTAGCGGTCTTCGATGAGTACGCGCAGCAGCTTGCCGGTGAAGTGGGCGGGGGTGTAGCTGGTGGCGAGGTAATTGGAGAAGATCGGTTCCTCGGGGTTGACCTGGGAATAGTCGAAATCGGGGCCGAGGAAGAAATCCAGTCCGGCCGCCAGCTCCCCGTCGCCATAGAGGAAGGCCGCCAGCTCGAAGTGGGTATCGTAGAGGACCAGGGTATCGGGTACCGGGGCACCGGGTAGGTAGTGTTGGTAGTAGCGGAGGGATTGCTCGAAGTCTTCGATTAGCTCCTGTACCTCCCCGATAGCTATCGGGGCGGCGCCCGCGCCCTCCGGAAAACGTTCGGCGACCAGCGAATCCACGAAGTCGGTAAGTGGGAAGTCCAGGTAGGCCTGCAGCACCCGCTGGCCTTCCGCCGGACTGAAATCGCCCCGCCGCACCGGCACGAGGTGGGTGAAAAAGACGTCGGTGAAGCTGCCGTAGGTGCGGTCCAGCCGCTCCAGCTCCTCGCCCAGGCGGGTGGTATCGAGGGCGGGAATTTCGCGGTCGAAGCGTAAAACTTCCAGGTCGACGGATATGTCGCTCACGTCGGGCGGGGGCGGCTCGTCGGCCGTGCAGGCTGACAGGAAGAAGACCAAAAGGAGGGAAAGAAGGGGGAGGGGGCTACTAACTTTCATGAATCGTCTAAACACCGGGTAGAAGAGCTCGTTTGACAACGACTAGTAAACCCGATTATTACCGAATGAAGAAGCTCATCCTCCCCTATCTCTTCCTGCTGTCGTCGCTGAGCGCCGTGGCCCAGTACAATCCCATCCAGTTCGGCATCCAGCTAAGCCCGGCTTTCAGCTACCTCACGACCGATAACAACCTGATCGAGAGCGACGGTACGAACCTCGGGATCAAACTGGGGCTGATGGCCGAGTATTACTTCCAGGACAACTACAGCATCCACACCGGCCTGAACGTCCACTTCGGGTCCGGTGGCGCACTACGCTACGACGACAGCCCCAATGGGTTCGAGTACGTGGACATCTGGCGCGAAGCCCTCGACGAGACCTTCCAGAATCCCCCCAACCCCAATGACCTGCCCGGTGCCACCTTCGACTACTCCCTGCAGTACGTGGAGATTCCGCTCGGCCTGACGCTGCGCACCCGGGAGTTCGGCTACGTACGCTACTTCGTGCGACCAAGCATCGCCCTGGGCATCAATACCAGCTCCCGCGGTAGCCTCGAAGGCGTAGCGGGCATCGACGACAGCGAAAACTTCAAGATCGGCTCGGCGGTGAACGCCCTGAACCTCAGCTGGGGCATCGGCGGCGGCGTGGAGTACGCCATTTCGACCTCTTCCTCCCTGATCGGCGGCATCGGCTTTCAGTCGGGCTTCCTCGACGTGACCACCGATAACGATACGGACATCCTGCGCGCGGGTCGCTCGGCCGGTGAAGACAACAGCCGCGGCAAGCTGAACAGCATCGTGATCATGCTGGGCATCATGTTTTAGCCCTTCCGCCCGTTGGCGACATAAATCGATTGCGGCGGCGCGCGGGTGCAATGAATTTCCGGAACCGGGCGTTGCTACGAAGTTGCACCCGCCAGATACCTTTGGTGGTTTTACCCTTTGTATGCTTATGAACATCACACTCAAACGCCGTACATCCAACCTAGCACTGCCAATATTTCTGGTTTGCGTAGGGCTGTGCGGCGGAAGTTTATCCGCTCAAACCACGCTATTCTCCCCGCTCCAGCGTACTACCGTAGCCGCTTCTTCAACGAAGCAGTTGGAAAAGGTAGTATGCGACAGCGATGCGGGTAATGTGGCTGGCTTTACGAACATCAATGTTTCAAACAATAGCTTCGGTGCTACACCTCCTACCGGGCCGGTAGCCTACGCCGCCCGCCCGGATACCATCTTCCTTTGCTTCAACGATGGGATTACGGTCGATTTTGAGGAAGGCTCGCAAATCCTCACCGGAGACCCCGTTCCGGAAACCCAGTCCGGTATCGGGTTTGCGTTTTTTGCTTGTAATCCATCCGTTGAGGGGAATACCAAAGCGGATATCGAGGGAGACCCCTGTATCGTAGACCTCGGATTTCCACCCTACGATGGAGAAATCCTGGTTGGCGCTCCGAGCGGTTATTACAACTCCCCACCGAACTACGATCTCAACGTCGACAACGACAATTTAGCTTTACTGACCGCCTTTGGGGGTGGGGCGGCCTTCTCGCTGGCCCCCATCACCATCGACTCCCTGAATGCCGCGGACCCGAATAATGCGATCGCCATCGTAGAACGGGAAACGGACGTGACTACGGAGTGTATCAACGTAAGTACGGATCAAAATTTCACCGTAGCATTCCTGCTGCCGATCGAAGCCCAAAATGCCACCCAAAGCACCACCGACTGCAGCGGCAGTTTCGAAGTGCTGGGCGGCGTGAGTGAACTGCGTGGTACGGCGGACTACAACATCTCCATCACCAACACGGCCACGGGAGCCGCCGGTAGCGTGGCTTCGGGCCCGATCCGCCACGGCGACGTGGTCAGCTACACCGTGCCGGAAGCGGGGGACTACGAGATCGTGATCGAAGACGGCATCGGTTGCGGTTACCAGCAAACGGTTACCCACACGGCGACCTGCGCCGAGCCGCCCCCGTCGGCTAACCTGACCGTTGGTGCGGTCGCCATCCAGGAGGTAAGCTGCCCGGGCGCGGCCGACGGCATGCTGACCGCCGCCATCACCGGCGGAACGGCCCCCTACACCGTTCGGCTAATTAGTGGCGGCGGTACCCTGCTTACTACGGAAACGGTTGCCAATGACGGCGGCATTGTCGTGTTCGACAACCTCTCGGGCGGAAACTACCAGATTGAAGCGGAGGATGCCACCGGCGCCACGGTTAACTCCAACCCCCGCCTGCTCTTCCTCGACGAGGACGACGAGTTTATCCCCTTCGTCGTCGACGCCACCGGTGGGTCCTGCGCCGGCAGTATCGACTACGCCCTGACGGTGGAGATCAACGTGAACGCCGGTTCCCAGCTCATCACCAATCCCACCGAGAACGGCTACACCGTGAACTGGAGTACGGGGGAGACGACGGACACCATCCGCAACGTGACGCCGGGAAATCTTTATTCGGTTACGGTGACCAACGTAGCTACCGGCTGCCCGGTACTCTCCCAGTCCTTCCGCCTCCCGGCCCGCAGTGAAGTGATCATCGCCGGCGCCCCGGCCACCGACGATGCCTCCTGCCGCGGCTCCTCGGACGGTACGGTGACCCTGGAAGCCCGGGGCGGTGTACCCGGAGCCAATGGCTACACCTTCACCTTCTCGGACGGTGAAACGCGTACCGGTCGGACGGTCAACCGCGCCGACCTGGAACCGGGTACGTATACCGTGATCGCCACGGACTCCGTAGGCTGCTCGTCGAGTATCCTGGAGGGGGAGTTTGTTATACAGACCGATAAGGAGATCGTACCGGACGTGACCGTCAGCGACATCAGCTGCTTCGGCGAAGTGGACGGTAGCCTCTCCGTAAACGCCAACGTAGTGGGTACGCGCGGAGCTACCCCGCCCTTCGAATCCCGTTTGTCCGCTCTCGACGGTACGGTGCTTCAGGCTTATACGAATATACCGGTCGGAAGTCCGCTGGTGTACGACAACCTCCCCGAAGGAACTTACCTGGTGACCGTCCGCGACCAGGACCCCGCCGTCTGTATTACCACCGATACGTTCGAGATCGTGGAACCCGACAGCCTTTTCATCGAGGACCTGATCATCACCAACTTCGCCTGCCCCGATACCTTCGGTACCGCCACGGTGCAGGTGTCCGGTGGCACCGGCCCCTACCAGTTCCGCTTCAGGAACGACAGCCTCCCCGACCCCGTCGATAGCCTGATGACCTTCGATAGCCTGGTGGTGGATACCAACTTCATCGGTGACCTGCAGCCGGATACCAACTACGTCGTGATCGTCACGGATGCGCGGGGCTGCATTGACTCGACCACCTTCCGGATCACGGCTCCGCCCCGGGCGGCCATATCCCCGATTCAGACCGATTCGGTTTCCTGTACCGACAGCAGCGACGGCCAGCTCTTCGCCGAGGTCACGCCACCTCCCGGCACGACGATTACCGAAACGGTCTGGTACCGGCTCGAACCGGACGGAAGCATCGGCGAACAGGTCGACATCGGCACCCGCACCACCGCCGATTTAGAGGTCGGGTTCTACCTCTTTGAGGTGACGATCTCCAACAATTGCGTATCCCAGGCCCTCGGTGAGGTGGCCAGCCCCGGCCTGGTCGGTCTGGACAGCGTCGCGCTCGTTCAGCCGGTCTGTCTCGGCGACGAAAATGGCAGCATCTTCCTGTACCCCAGCGGAGGCACCCGCCCCTATCGCTACGACTGGTCGGTGGACGGAGCGGGCACCACGGCCAGTAGCCTCACCGGGCTCAGCGCCGGCACCTATAGCGTGACCATCACCGACGCCAACAATTGCCAGCCCCCCTTCGACACGACCTTCGTACTGGAAGAGCCCGTGGGCATCACCGGGGAGTTCACCAGCCTCGTGCCCGTCAGTTGCCCGGACGAATCCACCACCGACGGTTCGGCGACCTTCTCGGCGCGGCTGACCGATGGTTCGACGCCGACTTTCGATTTTTACTGGTCCAGTGGCGATACCACCGAGAACCGGATTGAGGCGACCGTAACTGATCTGTCCCGCGGTCCCATCACGGTCACCGTCACCGATGGCTTATGCCCGCAGCAATTTACCGACACCATTCCCAGTCCGCCTGAATTCACCTTCGACCAGGAAATCGTCGATGCGAGCTGCAACGGCCAACAGAACGGCAGCGCTACGGTCATCGTGGAAGGAGGCACGCCGGGTTACACGTACGACTGGACGGCGCGGCCGGAAAGCGGCAACGCCATCACCGGCGTGGGAGCCGGCACCTACGAAGTGAATATATCCGATGCCAACGGCTGTGTAGCCACTCCCCAGGAGCTCACCATCCTGGAACCCGACGCCCTGGTGCTGGCGATCGACGACGAGCTGACCACCCCTACAGTTACCTGCAACGGTGACGCGGACGGCCGCCTCGCGGTATTCGTAAGCAGCAACAACAACAATGCGTTTCCGGACAACCCCTACCAATGGACGTCCAACGTAGCCGACAACGACGACGGCGTGGCGAACGAACTGGCCCCCGGCACCTACGGGGTTACCGTGACCGACGTAGAAGGTTGCCAGGATAGCCTCCAGTACACCGTCATCGAACCCCAGCCGATCACCTTTGCGGTGGAAAGCATTCAGGATCCGCTCTGCTTCGGCGAAACCACTTCGGTGATGATCGACACCGCCTTCGGGGGGCAGGCTTCCGACCTGGACGACTTCACCTACATGCTCAACAATGATGGCTTCCTCATCCCGGTGCGCAACCCCGGACTGGCCTTCGCCGGAGCGCTGACGGTGACCGTGTTCGACTCGGTAGGGTGTAGCGCAGAACAGAATTTCACCATCGATCAGCCCGAGGAAATCACCATCGACCTTCCGAACCGCCTGATCGTGGAGCTCGGCGACAGCCTGGAGCAACTGAACCCGGTTGTCAGTCCCCCCGGTAACTACACCTACCAGTGGACGCCGGGTACCTACCTGTCTTCCGACAGCATCCGGAATCCTACCGTCTTCGCGCTGGGGAACGTCAACTACACCTTCACCGCCACCAACCCGAACGGCTGTCAGGCCATCGAGGATATTCTGGTGGAGATCGACCCCAACCGCAACGTGTACATTCCTACGGCCTTCAGCCCGAACCGGGACGGGCGGAACGAGGACTTCCGCATCTTCGCCTGCCGCGGCGTGACCGCGATTCCCCTGGTTCAGATTTTCGACCGCTGGGGTGGACTGATGTTCGAGGCCGAGAACTTACCGGTAAACTGCCTGGACGGAACGGTGATCTGGGACGGGCAGAGTGCCGACGGCCGGGATGCCAATACGGGGGTATACGTCTACACCGCGGAGGTCTCCTTCCTGGACGGGCAAACCCTGACGTATCGGGGCGAGATTTCGGTGCTTCGTTAAACCGACCGCTCCGTTAGGTCGGCTACGATCAGAGCTGCCTGTTCGGGCCAGTCCGCGCTGCGGTGCACGGCATTGGCCTCACCGGCCTGTTCGAGCATGGCGCGTAGTTCGTCGACGGGCGTTTCGGCTAGGGTGGTCAGATCCTTCACGCCGGCTTCCTTCAGTATGCCCGCGACCTTCGGATCGATGCCGTCGATTACGGTCAGGTCCGTCGGATCTGGGGCACGGGGCTCGACGATTGCCGCCCCTGACGCAATACTATCCGCCAGGTTTCGGGCCTGGCCGATCCAATCCTCCTCGCGCATGATGTCGGCTACGTACCCGATGCGGGCGGCATAGTCCGCCAGGTCCTCATCCGTCCAATTGGCGATCTGCCGGTAGGTATACACCCCCGCATTATTGAGCTGGCTTTGGTTGAAGGGGCCGATGGCGTGGATGCGCATGAGATCGTCGCGTTGCCCTTCGAAGGGAACTTCGGCCGTCCCGATCCGGACGCGGTGGCGGGGTTTGCCCAGGTCGACGGGGGGGTCTCCACCGGTGTCCGGTTTATCGGCGAGCCGGTCTTCCAGAATCCGCAACCGCCGCTCCAGGGCTTCCAGCGCGTTCGGGGACGGATTCGTTGCTCCCGCGCCCGGCGCGAAAGTTTCCCCGTCGATGCCCTTCAGTAGCTGCTCGTTGCGGGTTTTCAGGCCGATCACCTGGTCGTTCAGGTCCTCAATGGTGGTGGCGTAGGTCTGGTTGGTGGCGCTGAGTTGTTCGTTGGTGGCCTGGAGCTTGCGTAGATCCGCGGAGATTTTGCCCAGGTTACCGCTCACTTCACGAAGCTGGACGAGGGTGTCGTCCTTCTCGGTAGTGATCTTGACCAATTGGCGGGCGAGGGTGTTTTGTTCCGCGTCGCCGGCCGCGAGCTTTTGCTGCATTTCGGCTTTTTCCCGTTCCGCCAGGGCCAATTTTCGCAGTGCTTTGTTGGTTTTGCCGCGTTGGAGCAGATAGCCCAGTATGAGCCCCACCGTGAAGAGCAGCAGGCCGATGATGGCGAGGATCAGCAGGTAGTTGGTGGGCTGAACGGTGAGCCAGTAGACGAAGTCCGTATAGAGTTGCATACCGAAGGCTTGGGTGCTTCGGTAAGATAGGTAAATCGCCCGCGGGAGGGCTGGCCGCGAGGGCTAACTAGAACGGAATATCGTCGTCCGTATTCATCTTGCTGGGCAGGGTACCGCCGCCGTAGGGTTGCTGGGGCTGTCCGCCGGTGATGGCATTGGAGGGGAGCAGGTCGAAGTCGGGATCGTCGAGATCGCTGAAGCGGGCGAAGTCGCTGTCGAAGCGCAGGCGGATGTCGCGGGCCTCGCCGTGGCGGTTTTTGCCCACGATGATCTCGGCCACGCCGACGAGGCTGTTGCCCTGTTCGTCTTCCGTAATCTTGTAGTATTCCGGTCGGTAGAGGAACATGACCATGTCGGCGTCCTGCTCGATGGACCCCGATTCTCGTAAGTCACTGAGCTGCGGGCGCTTATCTCCGCCCCGCGTCTCCACGGCGCGGCTGAGCTGAGACAGGGCGATGACGGGTACTTCCAGTTCCTTGGCCAGGCCCTTCAGCGACCGGCTGATGGCCGAGACCTCCTGTTCGCGGTTACCGCCCTTATTGGCTTCCCCGCTGCCGGACATCAGCTGCAGGTAGTCGATGATGACCATGCTGATGCCCTTTTCGAGCTTCAGGCGCCGGCACTTGGCCCGGAGTTCGAAGACGTTGATACCGGGGGTGTCGTCGATGTAGATGGGGGCTTCCCCGATGTGGTTCATGGCGTTGACGAGCCGCGCCCACTCGTCTTCGGTGAACTTGCCGTTCCGCATCTTTTGGCCGTTGACCTCCGCGTCCTGGCTGAAGATCCGGCCGGCCAGCTGGGTAGCACTCATCTCTAGGCTGAACACGGCCACGCCATGACCGTACTCGGCGGCGGCGTTGCGCGCCATGGAGAGTACGAAACTCGTCTTACCCATGGCGGGGCGGGCGGCCACGATGATAAGGTCCGAAGGCTGCAAACCGGAGGTCAGGCGGTCGAGCTCGGTGAAGCCGGTGGGGATACCGGTCAGGCCGTCCTCCTTTTCCCGCAGCATGGTGAGCTGATCGAGGATCTGATTGGCCAGGGTGCCCATATCGGCTACCTGCTTGCCCATGTTGCGCTCCGTGATCTCGAAGACGAAGTTGCCCGCCTTATCTAGTAGGTCGAGCACGTCGGTGCTGTCTTCGTAGGCATCCCGGATGATCTCGGTACTGGTCCGAATCAGCTCCCGCTGAATGAACTTTTCCGTGACGATGCGGGCGTGGTACTCGATGTTGGCCGAGCTGGTCACCTTGCCGGTGAGCTGGGCGAGGTAGGCGGCACCCCCTACGACTTCCAGTTCCTCGTGCTTCCGCAGGTCCTCCATGACCATCAGCAGGTCGATGGGCTGGCTGCGCTCGAAGAGCCGCCGCATACTCCGGTAAATAGCCTGGTGGGCGGGCTTATAGAAGGAATCCGGCGAGATGATGTCGAGCACCTTGGTCATCGCCTCCTTCTCGATAAGGATGGCGGCCAGAATGGCCTCCTCCAGATCGGGTGCCTGGGGGGGCAGTTTGCTATAAGCGGGCAGGTTGGCTTCTTCCAGCCGATTACGGTTGGAGTAGGCCGTGGCGACGTAGCCGTTGCCATTGCCGTTGTTACGCCGATCGTATTGTTTATCCTTCGCCATCAGGAATCAAAGGTAGGTTGTTTTTCTAACAAATTGTTGTTGAAAAGGCTGTGGATAAAAAGATTTATACGTGGAAAACTTCGGGGTTATGCACATTCGTCTCCGTGCAGGCGTGGACGGGCCCGTAGGTGTTGTGGCCGATTTCGGACGATAATTGTAGCGGGAACGGGGACGGCTCTACCCTAAGCGACGCCGTACTTCCCCATGGGCACTTCGCTGACGTCCAGCTTCTCGAAGGGTTCCCAGTTGGCGTCGGGGGTAAGCGCCTTGCGGTAGGCCAGATGTACCCGGTGAATATCAGTATTCATCTGGCGGCAGGTGTCGACCATGAGTTTGTTGTGTCCACGGATCGTAGCCATATCCACGTAGCGGTACGTACGACTGGTGTGCCGGTCGCCGCTCTGGAACATGGCGTCGACCATCAGGGGGTAGACGCCCTGCCGTTGGTATTCCCGGGCGATCCCGAAGGCGATGCCCTTGCAGTTGCGCGGCTGCCGCTGAAACTTCAGCCGGTACAGGAATTTGGGAAGGCCCCGCCAATTCAGTTTGCCGTTTACGCCGCCGAGGAAGCAGTTAATGTCGGGAATGAGCCCGGCCAGTCCGATCGGCCGGCCCTCCCGGTTATACGCGATGCACGTCAAATGGGGGTCCATGATGGGCTTCATTTGCCGGAAGGTGGGGTAGATGTCGTCGCCCGTCAGGGGCATGAAGTAGGGCCAGTGGTTGAAGGCGGCGTTGTAGGCTTCGGCGAAGTCCTCGGCCCCCTTGCGCAAGTTATTCGACCGGATCTGCTCGGTGTACAGGCCGTAGCGTTCCCGCACCCGTGCCGCTAGTTTGCCGAGCCGCTCTCCCGGAAATTCGGACACCACGCCGCGCATGGTCAGACACTGCTCGTGGGGCTGGTAACCGCGGTTTTCGAAAAAGGGCAGGTAGTAGGGCGGATTGTACGTTTCCTGGTAGATCGGCCGATACCAACCGCGCACGAGCAACCCCCAAAATTTATCCCGCTCCCCAAAATTGATCGGGCCGTCAACCGCCTGCATGCCGCGCTCGCGGAGGTAATTTTCGGCTTCGGTGAAGAGCAGGTCGGCGACCACCGCGTCGTCAATGCTTTCGAAGAAGCCGATGCCCCCGACGGGGAGCGTGAGTTGTTTGTTTCGCTCGGTATCGATAAAAGCCGCTATCCGTCCTACCGGCCGCGTGCCGTCCCGGACGATCCACCGCCGTAGGTTTTGCCCGTCGTAGGCCGCGTTCTTTTCGCTCAGGATGCCTTCGATATCGCTGCGCAGGGGGTAGACGTACTGGGGATTGCCGGCGTAGACCGTATCCAGTACGGCATGCCAGCTGCCCCAATCTTCGTTTTCTTCGATCCGGTAATCCGCCATGCGGCAAAGGTAGGCATTACCGCTGCACGCCCTCCAGCAGGATATCGTCCAGCGGCTCGGACCCTTCCTGGTGCAGTACCGAAATATCGCCGGTGGTCTCCAGCACGACGGCCATGACCTGGCTCATTCGCAGCACGTTCGCTTCCCGGAGCTTGGCCATCAGGTCCGACTGGCTCACATTGGTGCGGTGAAGGTTGTCGTACAGGATGGTGCTGCCGTCCATAAGCAACACCGGGTCGTTTTCCGCCGCATCCGCGAACGCCTTGCTTCGGATCTTGAGGGCGGTGTACATCTGCTGAAACCCCAAAATGGTACCGAGTGCAACCGCCCCCTTCAGCAGGGAGCTATCGGTGTTCATCAGCGTGGACGCCAGGATGGTGCCAATAGCGATGGTGGACGCGAAGTCGAAGCTCGACATCTTGGCGAAGGTCCGCAACCCCGCGATCCGCACGTAGATAATGATGATCACAAAGATCGCGATCGCGGAGGCGATCGTTTTTAGGATCACGTCCCACGGCGCGGTCAGCCAATTTTCCATACTGTTTCTTACTTAAGCGGCCCGGCGGGGATGTTTGTTCTACTGCTGCTCCCAGGCCGTAAAGCCACCCTCCAGGTTATATACGTGCTCGAAGCCGGCTTCCGCCATCATGGTGCAGGCCTTATTGCTACGTCCGCCACTGGCGCAGTACACGAGGTAAGTAGGGCCCTTCTCCAGGGTCGCCAGTTGTTTGGCGAAGTCGGGATCGTTGTAGTCCATCTCCACGGCGCCGTCGATCTTACCGACGGCAATTTCTTCGGGCGTACGCACGTCCAGTAGCACGACCCCCTCTTCCTCCATTTTATCGGCAAAGGCCGCGGGACTCAGTTGTCCGTATGCGGGCGCCGCCGACGCAGGTACGGGGCTTTCCGTGGAAGGAGCATCGGTTTCCGTGCCCTGCCCGCAGGCTAGTACCCCGAGCAGTAGGACGAATAGGAGGAAGCGATTCATTCGGCGTAAGCGTTTATGCCACCGTCGAGGTGGACCAGATTTTTCAATCCTGCGTTTTTCATCAGGGTACAGGCGCGTACGCTACGGCGACCGCTACGGCAGTACACCAGGTAGGTTTTATCGGGATCGAGGCGGTCCATCTCCTCCAGGAAGTTCGGCCCCAGGTAGTTGATGTTCCGGGCGCCCTCCAGGTGAAAATCACCGTACTCCGCTTCACTGCGCACGTCGATCAGGGTTCCTTTTTCGGCGGCGGCGCGCAGGTGATCGAATTCCTCGGGACCAACATTCTTCAGTTCCTGTTTCAAAAGCTGCCAGCGGGGGATGGGACAGGAGGGGGGAGATTCTTGCACGGTAGGCTTATTTTGGTGCGGAAGTATAAAGATAACCGATGAGGGCAGTCAAGGGCTTAGCCATAATAGCATTCTTTTGGTGGGCGGCTTGCGGATCCGCCCGGAATAAGGACCGAATAACCCTCTCCGCCCTGGAGGACGAAGTCACCATCCGCATCGACGGCCGGCCGGTGCTCCGCTACGCCATTACGCCGCAGCTTCCTCATTACCGGTTCCCGGACAGCCTCCCCGCATACTACATCCGCAGCGGATTCATCCATCCGGTATACAGCCCGGCCGGGCGGATCGTTACCGACGATTTCCCCGTCGGACATACCCACCAACACGGAATTTTCACCGCCTGGACGAGCACGACCTTCCGCGGCGACCATGTCGACTTCTGGAACCAGCACCAGGGTACGGGAACGGTACGCCACGTTGAACTGCTTGAAACCTTCGATTCGGCCAGCGTGGTCGGCTTCCGGGCGCGGCTCGAGCAGGTCAGCCTCCAGCACGGACCGGTCCTGAGCGAGGACTGGCGCGTACGCGTCTACGATAATGCCGCCCCCTACGTCTGGGACCTGCGCAGCGAACAGACCAACGTCAGCGGGGATACGCTTTACCTCGACCGCTATACCTACGGCGGACTGGGGCTACGGGGCAGTGCCGAGTGGAACGAGTCCGATACCGCGGCATTTACCGGCCCGGCCCGTTTCCTGACCGACGAAGGACTGAACCGGGCGGCCGCCAACCATACCCGCCCGGAGTGGACGGCCATTTACGGGGATCTTGTAGTAAAGGACGGGGGCGGCACGTCGGGCGTGGCGGTATTTCCCCACCCGGCGGACTTCCGCGGTCCCCAGTTCGTACGCGTACATCCCGACATGCCCTACCTCTCAGTCACCCCGGTGGTGGAGCAGGGCTTTCCCCTTGCGCCGGGGGAGACCTACCTTGCCAGGTACCGCTTCGTGGTCTTTGACGGCGCGCCGGCGGACATCGATTTAGCCGCTTTTGGCTGGGGCAGCTTTCCGCGGGGCTGACATCCATTCCGTAAACGGGATGTTAACAGGGATAACGACCGACGTAAACCGATGGCGTTTTCCGAAATTAACCGGTCATGCAGACCCAAGTGATAAGGCGGGTAATCGTGCTGGGCGTCGTAGCGATTGCCGGCATCATCGGTATGCAGACCTATTGGGTAGCCACCACCTGGAACCTGAACGACACGGAATTCAGTCAAAAAGCCCAGCTGGCGCTCTACGGCGTGGCCCGCCAACTCGCGGCGGAGAACAATGCCGCCTTACCCAAGCGGGACATCGTGCGGCAGCGCAGTAGCAACTACTTTATCGTCAATACGGAAAGTGAGATCAACGCCCAACGCCTGGAATACCTCATGCAACAGGAACTGCAGCGCCTCAACCTGGACATTGATTTTGAGTACGCCATTTTCAACTGCGCCACGAACGAGATGGCGTACGGTGGGTACTGCTACGCCGACGTCGACCTCCAGCCCGGTTCCCTGCCGACCACCGACCGTACCCTCCCGCCCGACGACGATCTGTTGTACTATTTCGGCATCAAGTTTCCGACCCGCATCGGCTACATCTGGCAGAAGATGCAGCTGGTGGTTTTCCTGTCGGTCATCCTTATTCTGACGGTGGCCTTTTTCGCCTATTCGTTGGTGATCATCCTGCGGCAGCGAAGGCTCGCCCACATGCAGAAGGAATTCATCGACAATATGACCCACGAGTTCAAGACCCCCTTATCCACCATTCGCGTAGCGGCTACGGTGCTTTCGCGGGACGAAAAAGTGGCCGGCGATCCCCGCCTCAGCCGCTACGCTCACCTCATTTATTCCCAGTACGAGCGTTTGAACGGCCAGATAGAAAAGGTACTCCAGATCGCCAACACCGAAAAAGGAAACTTCGAGATCAAGCGGGAGCGGGTGGATTTGCAAACGCTGCTGCCGCCCCTGCTCGAGAGTGCCAGCGCCCGGGTGGAGGAGCGGGAGGGAAAGCTCACCTGGCAACTACCACAGCGGCCGCTGCACCTGCTTGCCGACCCGCTGCACCTGACCAATATCCTGTACAACCTCCTCGACAACGCTATCAAGTACGGCGGTGCCGCTCCCCGCGTCGCCGTGGTGGGCCGGGTAGCCAATGCGTACCTGCACCTGGCGATCAGTGACCGCGGGCCGGGGATCGCGCCCGAATACCAGCCTAAACTCTTCGATAAATTCTACCGGGTACCTACGGGCGACGTGCATGACGTGAAGGGCTTTGGCCTGGGCCTGTATTACGTCCGCCAAATTTGCCGGGCCCACCACTGGGACATTCGCGTGGAAAGCAAACCAGGTCGCGGAACCACCCTGCACCTGCGCTTGCCGCTATCCCCCGCCCCCGAAGCCGTACCCGCGTGAGCCGAGCCCGAATACTTTACGTGGAAGACGACGAGGGGCTGGGCTTCGTCACCCGGGACAACCTGGAGATCAACGGCTTCGAGGTGGTCCACCTCGACAGCGGCCGCGTGGCCCTGCAAGCGATCGAGGCCGGGGAGCTCCACTACGATCTTTGCCTGCTTGACGTGATGCTCCCCGGCGTGGATGGCTTCACCCTGGCCCGGAAGATCCGGGAGCGCGACCAAGACATCCCGATCCTCTTTCTGACCGCGAAAAGCCTGGAGGAAGACCGCCTACAGGGGCTGCGGCTGGGAGCGGATGATTACATCACCAAACCCTTCAGCATCGAAGAACTGCTCCTGCGGGTGGAGGTCTTTCTGCGCAGAAACCGGGTCAGGCCCGCGGCCCTGGCTTTCGACCCGCGGCACATCGGCCACTACGTTTTCGATGCGGAGCAGCTGCAACTCACCAACCGGCAGGCGAACACGGCCCGACGCCTTACCCGGAGGGAAGCGGAATTGCTGCAGCTACTCAGCGGCCGGCGGGAAACGGTGTTGGAGCGGGCCGAAATCCTGGAGCGGATTTGGGGGGAGAACGATTACTTTCTGGGACGAAGCCTGGATGTATTCGTCAGCCGGCTACGGAAATACCTCCGCGCGGATCCCCGCATCAAGATCGAGAACATTCACGGGGTCGGCTTCACCCTCACCGTTGCGGAATAAGAGGGTCAGTGGCGGTACCACATCAGGATGCCCCCGAATAGGGTGATCAGCACCAGCAGTACCGTAGCCATGCGAATGCTGCGACGGAGGTAATTGCTAAAGTCGCGAATGGCCTGGGCGTGGTCGGGGTAGGCGGGGACGACCTCCGCTTCCATCCGTTGACGGCTCATGATCTGCGCGGCGGTGAACTCGACCCTCCCCCGCACCAACAGCCGGTACGCCCGAAGCACCTTGGCGCGGAAATAAAGGTTAACGAACAGCATGGCCACAAAGAGGGCGATGACGATGGTAATCAGGAGGACGAACATGGGATAAACACAAGCTTAAGCGCCAGAAGTTGCGGTGAAGTAAACGAATTCAGGCACCACTGGCGCGCGAAAGGCCAAACATTCTCGTTGTTACATTGTATTTTTGGGGCTACGCTTTTGCGCACCGCCCTACCAGATTTTCGCCCCACCCCCGCTAGTCCACGAAGATACCTTCGTGACCGGATGAACCGTTGACCGCCAACCTTACATGGTTATCAGACTCTTCACGCTGCTGATTCTACTCGGGACGGTATCCGTGACGTGGGCGCAATCCATTCCCGCCGAATTGCAGGTCGACCCCAACTACAGCGCCGATCGCCTCGTGCGGGAAGTGTTCGCCACCGACCGTTGCGAGACCATATTTAACGTTCGCCAAATCGGCACCAACCCCGACGGCATCGGGTACTTCAGTGCCCCGGACGACGTTGTCGGCTTCAATCGCGGCATCGTTATTTCCAGCGGACGGGTCCGGGACGCGGTGGGGCCCAACCGGCGTACCGATACCGGCTCCGAGATCAGCGGTCCTACCCCGGATCCCGACCTGGACATCGCCTCCCGCGGGCGGGTGCACGACCGGAGCGGCGTGGAATTCGATTTCATCCCGCTAACCCCCCAGGTGAGCTTTCGGTACGTTTTCGCTTCCGAGGAATACTGCGAATTCGTCGGGGGCAACTTCAACGACATCTTCGGCTTCTTCATCAGCGGCCCCGGATTTAACGGACCCTACGCCAACGGAGCGGTGAACGCGGCGCTCATACCCGGTACCAATCAGGCGGTGACGATCAACAACGTCAACTTCCGGACCAACAAGCAATTTTACCTCGACAATGAGTCCGCGGAGGTACGGGGCTCCCTCAACTGCGGAGGGGAACCCACCAACGGACCCCGCTTTCAAAAGATCGAGTACGACGGCCAGACCGTTATTCTCACCGCGACGCTGAAGGTTATTCCCTGTGAAACCTACCATATCCGCCTGGTGGTGGCCGACGTGAACGATTCCGACCTGGACTCGGCCGTGTTTCTCGAAGCCGGTAGCTTCGATCTGGGCTCCAGCGTCAGCCTCGAATCCAAAGACGATGCCGAGGAGGAAGACGCACCCATCATCGCCTACGAGGGGTGCCGGCCGGCGGTCATGCGGGTGGTCCGCGGTCCGGACAGCAACCCCGACACCGACCAAACGATCGCTTACCGCGTAGCCAGCAACAGCCAGGCCCGGGAAGGGGTCGATTTTTCCGCGGCGACGGGTATCGCCACCATTCCGGCCGGACAAAACTTTACCGAGGTTCCCATTCACGCCTTCGCCGACGATGAAGCGGAAGGCGAGGAAGAAGCATTTATTTTGCTGGACGCACCCTGTGCCTGCTTTACGGATAGCGTGCGGGTCATCATCCGGGAGCCGGAGCCAATAACGGCGGCCCTCAACGACCCTTACCTGTACTGCCCCAGTGAAAAGGGCACCCTTACCGCCAACATCCAGGGCGGCGTTCCTCCCTTCACCTACCGGTGGAGCATCGGCAGTGATGCCGCGGAACCGACTTTTTCCGGCACCTTACCCGACGAGATCAGCCTGCAGGTGACCGATGCCTGCGGGGAAACCCTGACCAGCACGGCCCGGACCGAACCCGCCGAACCGCCCACCTTGCACTTTCCCGACCAGGATCTGTCCGCCTGCTGGGGTGACGAACTCACCATGCGCTACGATTTATCGGGCACGGGGCCGTTCAAGGTGTACTACCGGCTGGATGGTGGACCCACCAGGGTGGTCAGCATTCCGGATAATCAATCGGAAGCCTGGACCGTCACCCGCGGCGGCACGTACAACATTGTCCGAATCGAGGATCAGGCCTGCAGTGTGGACGTGAGCGAGCTGGCGCGGGCCAATTTTTACAAGCCGGTGCTGGATGCCTCGTATGAAGATCCTACCTGTTCCGGAGGAGCTGACGGTTCAATCAGCGTCAACCACCTGAAAACCGTCGCGCCCTATACCTACCGTATCGACGGCGAGCCGGTGCCGTCCGCAAACACCGGAGGATTCCCGGCCGGCAGTTACAACGTGAAGGTGACGGACGCGCTGGGTTGCGAGGATTCCTCCACGGTACAATTAAGGGCGCCGGCGCCGCTGGAGCCGATCGACATCAACTGCAATCAGCTGCGTCGCTTGCCCTTCGAAACGTCGGCGGGCGGGGGCATTCCCCCCTACAGCTACAGCGTGGGGGGCCGGCAATTCGTAGAGGATATCTGGCCGACGCTGGTACCGGGCAACTTTTACAACTTAGTGATTCGCGATGCAGTGGGTTGTGAGCTATCCCAGCCGAATTTCTACTTCCCCCAGGCTGCTCCCCGGGCGGTCAGCCTACCTAACTTCATTCCCCAGCAGGTCGGTGAAAGCGTCCGGATCGAGCTTTATCACCGCGTGCCCCTCAACCAGATTTATTCCTACCGCTGGGAACCCGCCGAACTGTTCGATTGCCCAACCTGTGCCGAACCTACCCTGACGGCACCCTTCACCCAGGATATCGACCTGACCATAGAGGACGTATACGGCTGCATCGACAGCCTGACCACCTACGTGGCCGTCGACGGTCGCGCACCGCTTTACATTCCTACGGCCTTCAGTCCGAACGGGGACGGCACCAACGATTACATCTCGGTATTTGCCAACGGCGACTTAGTCGACCGGGTAATGAGTTTCCGCATCTTCACCCGCTGGGGAGAGCAGGTCTACGCCGATACCGACTTCGCGCCGAATAACGCCCAGCGGGGTTGGGACGGCTTTATCGGCGGCCGGCCGGCTCACGTCGGTACCTACGTCTGGTCGGTAGAGATCCTGTTGTATAACGGCGATGTCCAGGAAGAGTCCGGCACCGTTATGCTAACGGGGCACTAAGGTATTCCAGCTCGGCGCGCACCTGTTGCCGTAGATAGCGGCGGGCAACGGCGTTAATTTGCTCCACGGTCAGGGAAAGGTATTTATCCATTTCCGTATTGATCAGCGCGGGATCGCCGAGTAGGGCGAAAAAAACCAATTCGTTGGCCCGATTGCTGATGTTCGCTTCCCGGTAGTGGTTGCGCTGTTCCAGGCGGTGAACGACCTTATCGAGTTCCTCCTGGCTGATCCCTACTTCGATCATCTCGTCGATGGCCGCGTAGAGCGCCGCGCGGGCGGTGGTGTAGTCCACGTCTTCGCTCGGGCGAGCTTCCACGATGATTCCCCCGGAATCCAGGTTGTCGTTGATGCCGGCGCTCACCTCGGCGAACAATTCCGTATCGCGCACCAGGCGCCGGTAGAGCAGGGAGGAACGGCCGCCACCGAGCAAAAAGCTCAGGGTATCGGTGGCCGGAAAGTCTTCGTGCAGGCGATCCACGGTGCGAAAGTGCAGGTAGATGACGGGGCTGGGTACTTCCCCTTCCACGCGCAGGTGGCGGAAGTCTTCCTGGGGCGGTTCGGGAAGAATGACCGGTCGGGGCAGTTGCGTATCCGAGGGGGGGATATCGGCAAAGTAGTCCGCGATGGACTTGCGGATCGTCGTCGGGTCGAAATTGCCGGCGATACAGAGGATGGCGTTGTCCGGGCGATAATAGCGGTAGTAGAATTCCTTCACTTCCTCCAGGGTGGCTTCGCGGATGTGGTCGATGTCCTGGCCGATCACCGGCCAGCGGTAGGGGTGTTCGCGGTAGATCAGGCCGTTGAAGTGGTGGTAGAGGTCGCCGTAGGGCTGCTCCAGGCAGGTTTCCCGAAACTCCTCGATAACCACCCGTTTTTCGTTCTCCAGGCTCCGCTTACTGAAGCGGAGTTTCCGCATGCGGTCGCTTTCGAGCCACAGGGCGGTTTCGAGGTTTTCCGCGGGCAGGGTTTCGTAGTAGAGGGTGTAGTCGCTGCTGGTGACGGCATTGTTTTCGCCGCCCGCCAGTTGCAGGGCATCGTCGAAGTTGGGCACGTTCTCCGATCCGGCGAACATGAGGTGCTCGAAGAGGTGGGCGAAGCCCGTACGGTGGGGCGGGTCGTTCCGGCTGCCTACTTTGTACAGCACGTTGACCGTCGCTACGGTACGCTGTTCGTCGTGGTGCAATAGCACGGTAAGGCCGTTGGGAAGGGTGTAGCTTTCGAAGTCGATCATACGCCAAAAAGAAACCGCCCCGCATCCGTATAGTTGCCATGACGACTTCCCGGACTTTTACTGGTTCCATGCTGCTGCTCCTGCTCTACGCCTGCGGCCAGCCGATCGCCAAGTCGCGGACGTCACCCCTGGACTACGCCGAGCTCAGTCGCAACGATGGCTGGTACCTACGGGTGCACGGCGACGGGAGTGGCAGTCTTACCCACCGCCAGTACCCCCACCACCATCTCGAGTATCCCCTCCAGACCTTTGACCTGGCCCGCGTGCGGGCGGTAGCGGTGCCCTGCCATACGACGGTGGATACGGGGAGTTGTTATCATCTTACGTATTACCGGTCCGCGGCGGATCGGATATTGACCTGCTCCTGCGCTCCGTCCGCCCCCCTGGACGAAGCCATGACCACGGCGATTGCGAATATGCAGACGGCGGTAGACAATCCGAGCAGCGAGCGCTCCTGCCGCATGCTGCGACGGGTGTGGTTGGCGTCGAGATGATCACCAGCTGATCCCGTAGGTTTCCTTCAGTGCCTGTATCCGTTGGTAAGGAATATCGGTAGCCAGGCGAAAGGAACGCATCCCGTTGACGAACTCCCGCAAGGGCACCCGTTGGTCGTATAGCTCCCTTAGTAAGCGGGAAAGGCTCGTACCGGTGCAGGCCACGGGGATGCGGAATTCCTCCCCTTCGCTCCGGGCCACGAGGAGCAGGTAATTTCCCGGGGCGCTGCTGTACGAATCCGGTCCCGCAGGGAATACCTGGTTCCACCGTAGCTCGAACACGGACAACTCCCGGTAGGGGAATTCCCGTGTATCGCCCGCAATCGATCTGATGCACAGGCGGTCAGGAGTGAACGTGACCTTCCGCATCGGCCGCGACCGGTTCACCAGATTCTGGGAGGTTTTTCGGGAAAAGGCGTAAAGCAGATCGTGGAAGGGATTAACGTACGCGTCCCCCCGGAGAAAGGCCCACCATCGCACCTCCCAGAACGCGTTCCGGGCCGGAGCGGCGCGGAAGTAGTCCTGTAGATCGATTTCCGGGAAGGTGTGGGTCACCCCGCTAATTACGACGCGTTTGGGAATTGTCTGGAGGGTACGGTTCGTATTTTCGCACGAGCATCCCTCCCGCGCACCGCCGCCAGCAGACAAAGTCGTTTAAAAGTCAAACCGACAATTAACTATTCCTTATTTTGCCTGCCAACTGAGTCGATCCACATGCCTGATTTCCCCAAAGCCCTTCAAGTCCGACAACTTGCTTTTCTAGTGTTTGCGCTGCTGCCTTTCGGGCTATTCGCCGGGACGGTCGTCCAGCCGGATTCGGCCTACCTGATCGGCTATTCGGAAGCAAACGGCCAGGGTGGCCTCCGCTTCGCCTGGAGCGTGGACAACGATAACTGGTACGCCATCGGCGACAATTTCTCCTTTCTCAATTCCGATTTTGGTGCCTGGGGGGGGCAGAAACGCATGTTCGACCCCTATCTGTACCAGGAAGAAAACGGCCGCTGGCACTGTGTCTGGAGCCTGAATGACACGATCCAGCAATTCGCCCACGCGGCCTCCGATAACCTCTACGAATGGGACCGGCAGGCTTACCCCGTCGTCATGGACGCCCCGGGCAACGTGCTGTCGCCCGAGGTGCACCTCAGCGGCCAGGCCTTCCTCGTCTCCTGGCGCAGCGACGGCCCCGGTGCGGAGGGCGTATACCAACTCCAAACCGACAACTGGAGTGACTTCTCCACCACCGAACCGGCCGCCGAAAACGCCCGTCGCAACGACCGCAAACTGATCGAAATAGCCGGAAAGGAGCGCTTCGGGAACGTCCACCGCGTAGCCTGGGAAACCGTCGACGACCTGATCAAGCACTACGAGTGGATGCAGCACCACAACGCCGAACGGGCGGAAACAATGGCCGAAGACCCCGTGCGCTTCGCCGGCCTGGAAGCGCTGACCGCGGAGATCACCCTGCAACCGGACCAAAGCAAGGCGATCAGCGATAAACTCATGGGCATCTTCTTCGAAGACATCAGCTACGCAGCCGACGGGGGGCTCTACGGCGAATTGATCCAGAACCGTGACTTCGAGTACGACCCTATTGACAAGAAATACAACGACCCTAACTGGAATGCGCAAATGGCCTGGTCGACGGACGGTGACCTGGACTGGGAAATCCGTACCGACGAGCCCATCCACGAAAATAATCCGCACTACGCCAGTCTCAACGTGACCGGAAAGAATGCCGCGCTGCGTAACCTTGGCTGGGACGGTATCCCGTTGCAGGCTGGCGCATCCTACGATCTGTCGTTTTTTGCCCGGCGTCCCGACGGTCGCGGAACGCTAACCGCCCGCCTCGTAGCCCCCGACGGTTCGGTACTGGCCGAACAACGGGTGCGGAGTATCGGAAAAAGCTGGACCAAACTCACCACGACGTTTGCGCCGGAGCGCGGGATAGACAGTGCCCAATTGGAGCTGCGCTTCGACAAACCCGGCCGCATCGACCTGGACATGATCTCGCTCTTCCCGCAGGAGACATTCATGGGCCGGAAAAACGGCCTACGTAAAGACCTGGCACAGACCATCGCCGACCTGAACCCGAAGTTCGTCCGCTTCCCGGGCGGTTGCGTCGCCCACGGCGACGGCCTGGCCAACATGTACCGCTGGGAGAACACCATCGGCCCGCTGGAAAGCCGGGTACCCCAGCGGAATCTCTGGAACTACCACCAGACGGCTGGCCTGGGCTACTTCGAGTACTTCCAGTTCTGCGAGGACATTGACGCGCTGCCCATACCGGTAGTGCCGGCCGGCGTACCCTGCCAGAACTCCATCATGGGCGGACACGGCCAGCAGTGCGGCGTGCCGATGGAGGATATGGACGAATACGTGCAGAGCGTCCTGAACCTGATCGAATACGCGAACGGCCCCGCCGACAGTGAATGGGGAAAGAAACGCGCCGAAGCCGGTCACCCCGAACCCTTCAACCTGCAGTACCTCGGGGTGGGTAACGAAGACCTGATCACCGATATCTTCGAGGAGCGCTTCCGCATGATCTACGAAGCCATCGGAGCGAGGTATCCGGAGATCACCGTGATCGGTACCACCGGCCCGTTCTACATGGGCACCGACTACGAAGAGGGCTGGGAGCTGGCCCGCGAACTGGACATCCCCATGGTCGACGAGCACTACTACGTGCCGCCGGGCTGGATGGTGAATAACCAGGACTTCTACGACAAGTACGACCGCAACGGGCCGAAGGTCTACCTCGGCGAGTACGCCGCCCACCTGCCGGGCCGCCCGATGAACGTGGAAACCGCCCTCTCCGAGGCGCTCTACCTCACCGCCGTGGAACGCAACGGCGACGTGGTGGAGATGACCTCCTTCGCTCCCCTGCTGGCCAAGGAAGGCAAAACCAACTGGAACCCCGACCTGATCTACTTCACCAACACCGAGGTCAAAAAAACCGTGGATTACTACGTACAGCAACTGTACGGCCAGAACGCAGGTAACGAGTACATCCCCAGCCAGGTCAACCTGTCCGATGGCAACCGGGACGTACGGGAGCGCGTGGGGGTATCCGTGGTGCGCGACGAGGCTACCGGCGACGTGATCCTCCGCATGGCCAACCTGCTTCCCGTCGCCGTCACCGCCTCCGTCGACCCCGCTGGGTTGGACCTCCGTGGATCGGCCACTCTCCACGTCCTCCAGGGCGATCCCACCGACCGGGACGCCACCCCGACCACCAGCGAGATCGAGCTGGGCAGCGAGGTGACCTACGAGATGCCGGCGTATTCCTTTTCGGTGATCCGGGTGGCGGCGGGTAAGTAAGCGACCGCCGCCCCCAAGAACGCGGCGCGGTCAAACTCCGTTACCCGGAGTGAAACGCCGGGTACCCCCCGCGAGCTACCTTACACCCATGCTGCGCCTACTCCCCCTTCTCCTCCTCCTAGCCTGTGCGACAAATTCCCCAGCGGATACCGTCAGCGAAACCCCCATCGACCTTAGCGAACTGACCATCGCCGAAATCCACGCCGCCTACCGGGCCGGCGACTACACCAGCGAGGGCCTGGTCACCGCCTACTTCGCCCGCATGGACAGCCTCGACGGGCAACTAAACGCCATCACCATCCGCAATCCCGAAGCGCTGGCGACGGCGCGCGGGTTAGACGCGGAATTCGCGGAAACGGGAACCCTCCGACCCCTGCACGGCATCCCCCTGCTCGTAAAGGACAACATCAACACCGCAGGCATGCCCACCACCGCCGGGTCGAGGGCCCTGGCGGACTTCGTGCCGGAGAACGATGCCTTCATCATCGCGCGACTCCGGGAGGCCGGCGCCATCCTGATCGCCAAGACGAATATGGCCGAGTGGGCCTTCAGTCCGATGCACTCCGAAAGTACGACGGCGGGCACCACCCGAAATCCCTACGATCTCGACCACGTACCCGCCGGCTCCAGCGGGGGCACGGCCGCCGCCGTGGCGGCCAATCTGGCTACGGTGGGACTCGGTACCGATACGGGCAACTCCATCCGCGGACCGTCGTCGCATAACGCGCTGGTAGGCTTTCGCACCACCCTGGGACTGATCAGCCGGGAAGGCATCGTACCCCTCTACCTGCGCAACGACGTGGTGGGGCCGATGACCCGCACGGTGGCCGATGCCACCCACGTACTTCAGGCCATGACGGGCGTGGACGCGGCCGACCCGATCACCCGGCGGAGTGAAGGAAAGGTGCCCGCCGATTACACGAAATTTCTGGACCCGGACGGACTGCGGGGAGCCCGGCTCGGGGTACTCCGCGCGCTGAGCGACGATGACCCCGACCCGGAGATCGCCCAGCTTTTTAGCCTTGCGCTAAACGATCTGGAACGATTGGGAGCCACGGTGGTCGATCCGGTCGAAGTGCCCCGTTTTCAGGAACTGCGGCAAGCACAGTGGTGCAATACCTTCCGGCGAGACGTGGAAGACTTCCTGGCTACCTACGTCAAACGCGATACGGTTGCGAGCCTGGAGGACATCATCCGAATCGGTACCGATAGCGACTACGCCCGCGGCGGCCTGGAAGAGGCGCGTACTACTACCGGTCGCTACGGTGATTCGGAAGTGCCCTGCGGGGATGCCTACACCGATCCGCGCCGGATCGCTTTCCGGGAAGCGATCGAGGCTACCATGGATTCCCTGGAACTCGACGCCATCGTCTTTCCCAGCTGGAACCATCCGGCCGCCCAAATTGATAACTTCGAGGAAGGGTACCGCGGCGACAACAGCCAGGTCATTTCTCCGCATACCGGGCAGCCGGGCTTCACGGTCCCGATGGGATTCACGGAAAGCGGACTCCCCGCCGGCCTGCAATTCCTCGGGCGGATGTACGCCGAACCTACCTTGATACGAGTGACCTCCGCTTACGAGCAAGGCACGCATCTGCGGCGTCCGCCGGGGCTGGATCGGTAGGGGGTGAGCGAATACAGGCCATCATTCAGATTGCTATTTCGAGCGCAGCGACAATTGGCGGTAGAGGAGAAACGCACCAGTGCCAGTCCGCCGGGATCAGTTCGACCGACATGGCGTAGCGGCTCATGGAAAGATGGAGGGAACCGTCACGCGGCTGCCAGCCCGCTCTTTACCGCAGTCCATTTTCCCCGACTATCCACGTTTTCCGGTTCCGGTATCATTATACTCGCCCGGCGTTCGGATATGGTCCAAAAAACAAAACGGGCCGCAGGCCGTATTACCCGGTATGGACAACTGCGCTTACGGGGCAAGGCCATTGCTCGACGCTTTGGCAATACGGCATTTGGTTTTCGCATGCCGGAGCCCGGTATCTTTTGCGGTCAGCGGCGGCAGGGCGGATAGCCCGCTCCTATACCTGCTGATAATGCTCCGGATAGTAACCGTAACCGCCTGGAAGCGGGACAGTTACCTGACATCTACCTAAGGCCGCAAACGCCCACCGTGCTTCCGGATAAAATACCCGCAGGCCGCATTTACTTCGTCTATTTACCTCATCTGCTAAGGGAATATTAGCTAATTTACAGGATCGTAATTCTTCGCTTTTGCGAACACAGAAACCCCGAAAAATCACATGCGAAACAAGCGTCAATCCATCAAAGATATTGCCACGAAGCTGGGCGTTTCCCCCACCACCGTGTCGTTCGTACTGAATGGTAAGGGGGAGGAGAAAAAGATCTCCAAGGAGGTGATCAACCGGGTGCGGGAGTATACCACCGCCATCAATTACAAGCCAAATATGGTGGCGCGAAGTCTCCGGACCGGGCGTACCAAGATCCTGGTGTTCATGGTCGAGGATATTAGCAATTATTTCTTTTCCCGAATCGCCCGGATCATCGAGGATATCGCCTACAGCAAGGGCTATCGGGTCCTGTTTTGCAGCAACGAGAACCAGGATAAGCGCTCGCGGGACCTCCTGAATCTATTCTACGAACGGCAGGTGGACGGCTTCATTATCATTCCTTCTTCCGGGATCCGGTCGGACATTAAGGAACTCATTGACAACGATATTCCGGTGGTGCTCTTTGACCGGTATTTTCCCGACCTGGATACGCACTACGTGGTGATCGATAACTACGCGGCCTCCAAGAATGCCACCCAGCACCTGATCGACAACGGCTACCGCAACATCGCCTTTATCACCACCGACGTCCAGCAGTTGCAGATGCTGGACCGGAAACGGGGTTACCTGGATGCCGTCTCCAAGGAGGGCCTGCAACCCACGGTACTTGAAATTCCCTTCGACGACACGGATTCCAAGAAGGGGCGGGAGCTGCTGCGCGGCTTCTTTTCGAAGAAGGACGGGCTCGATGCCGTCTACTTCTCCACGAACTACCTCACGCGCAGTGGCCTGGAGATCATCAAAGAGATCGATGCCCAGGCCATCGCCGATCTGGGTATCGTTACGTTCGACGACAACGAGCTGTTCCGCATCAATACGCCCACCATTTCCGCGGTGGCGCAGCCCATGGAAGCGATCGCCCAAGAATTGATGCGCATCATGCTACACCTGCTGAAGCATAAGAATAAAGTAAGCGAAACCATTCAGGTCACGCTATCCGCGGAGCTGATTCCCCGGGGTTCGTCGCTGGCTAAGGAAAAGGTATAACGGGCTATCTCTTTTTTCCATCAATAGTAAATCGTTTTACTATCCGACTGAATTCCGGGGTCGGTTTGGTAGGGGAACTCGTACGGTGCATCCAGGGGGCGGTTATCATTTTACGCTTCCCGAGGAATCCTATCCGCTTACCACGTCGTCATACGCAGTTCTCCTCCGCCGACCAGTTGTCGGTGTGGTAGGAAGTAGTTTTCCAGGGGCTTCCCGTTGAGTTCGACGGATTCCAGTTGGCGGGAATTTGAATCCCGCCATAGCACAAAATCCTTTCCGCCCGGCAGCGACCATTTCACCCGGTCGAAGATTGGTAAAGAGAGCAGGTACGCGTTGTCGGCTGGCGACAAAGGGTACATACCCGCAGCGGCGAAAACGTACCAGGCACTCATTTCCCCGGCATCGTCCATGCCGGACAGGGCCAGTCCTGCTTCCCCTACGCCGTAATAATACCGCATGATCGTATCGAGAATAGCCTGCGATTTTTCCGGCTTGTCAACGAAGTAGTAGGCAAACGGTGCCTCGTGGTCGGGCTGGTTGCCGTGGCAGTACTGCCCGATGAAGCTGGAAATGTTGCGGGCGATGTGCTGCGGGTTCCAGGGTACGGTGAAAAGAGAATCCAGTTTTTGCTCGAAGATGTCATCCCCGCCGTACAGTTCCACCAGCCCCTCCATATCGTGGGGGGCGTAGAAGGATACCTGCCAGCCGTTGGCTTCGCGGTACATGTATTCGTAGTAGGGAAACTGCGGATTGAAGGGGGTGACCCAGGAGCCATCCTCCAGCCGGCCCCGCATGAAGCGGCTGGTGGGGTCGAAGACGTTGCGGTAGTTGCCGGCCCGTTGGCGGAGCTCTTTCTCCCGCGCTCCGTCGCCCAAAGCTTTGGCAAGGGTCGCCAAGGCGTAGTCGTCGTGAGCGTACTCGAGGGTCTTGGAGACGCCGGCTTTGGTGACGGTCTCCACCTGCGGGTTCTCGACGACCGGCTCGGAAATGTAGCCGCGCTCGATGTACTCGAGGATGTGCGGACGGGTGCCGCCCTCCTTATAGGCGTTGTTGATGAGGAGCTCGTAGGCCCGCTGCAGGTCGAAGTTGTCGATGCCCTGCGCGTGGGCGTTGGCTACGAAGGGCGCCGCGTGGTCGCCGTGGAAGAAGGTGGGCATGAAGCCGCTTTCCTCCCCCTTTACGATCATGCTCTGGATAACGTCGCCCGTCACCTCGGGGCGCAGCATCGCGAGCAGGACGAGCTTGTTGCGGTAGGTGTCCCAGAGGGAGGGATTGGTGTAGTAGCCGAAGGATTCCCGGCGGACCGTGCCGCTTTCGTCCGTGAATTCCCCGTTGCCGTCGCTGCGCAGGGCGGGCCAGAGGAAGGTGCGGTAGAGGGAGGAGTAGAACAGCTCCTGCTCCTTGGCGGTCCCCCCGGCGACCTGTACGCGGGAGAGCAGTTCGGACCAGACGGCCTCCCCTTCCCGGCGGACGGTGTCGAAGTCGCGGTCGCCGATCTCCGCCGCCAGGTTCGCGCGGGCATTCTCGGCACTTACGAACGACAGGCCGACCGTCACCGTGACCCGCTCGTTGCCCGGACCCAGATCCACTAAAGCGTAGCCGTCGCGTTCGCCCGCTGCCTCGCGGGTAATGCCGCGGATAGGGTCACTAAAGCGGGCGGAGAAGTAGATCTGATCTCCGCCGATGTCCTGTACCCCCTCCACGCGGTCGCCGTCCGTTTCGGTGATCTGCCAGTCACGGACGCGATTGTTCGCTCTTCCGAGATCGAAGAGGACCCTGCGGTCATCGGGGTTCGCGTAGGTGTACTCGTGGAAGCCCGCGCGTAGCGTGGAGGTGAGCCGCACCTTGACGCCGTAGTCGTCGAGGGTAACGCCGTAGAAGGCGGGGGCGGCGGATTCACCGTCCTTGCCGAAGGTAGATTTGAAGGGGTACGTAGCGCCGTTCGAAACGGGCAGTAGGGGGATATTGCACAGGTTCCAGTGGCCCTTATTCGTGTGGGTGAAGCCGATGATCTCCGTGTCCTCGTACTCGTAGCCGGCACCGCTGCCGTACTCCGTGATGGGACTGAGCTGTACCATGGCGTTGGGCAGCGACGAACCGGGGAAGGTCAGCCCGGCCCAGACCCGCCAACCCTCCGGGGGGGTATAGCCGATGAAGTCGGGATCGGTCAGCGGAGCCGTTCCGATAAAGGGATTGACGTGCTCCAGGGGATCGGCGACGTAGTCGGATCCGCCCTCCGCCCCGTTATTGCCGAGCGGGTCACCGGGCTTACAGCCGACGGCGACGAGCAGGAGGAATCCGAAAAAGAGTAGGGCGGGGGTGGGAACGGGCTTGATGTCAGGCATTACGTAATAGGGAAGGGTTTTCCTGGTAGGTCTTCCAGAGGAATTCGCCGAAGAGGGTATTGGCCCAGGCAAACCAGGAGCGGGTGAAGTTCTCGGGATCGTCTTTGTGGAAGGCTTCGTGCATGAAGCCGGTGCCGCCGTGGGTGGCTTTGAGCGCCTGCACGCAGGAGCGGATCTCCTCGTCGCTGGTACTGGTCAGTCCCAGCATGGTGATGGCCATGGGCCAGATCATATCCATGCCGACGTGCGGTCCGCCGATGCCCTCGGCCGCCTCGCCGCGGAAGAAGAACGGATTATCGGTCGACCAGACAAAGTCGCGGGTGCGCTGGTAGACCGGATCGTCCACGGGTACGGCATCCAGGTAGGGCAGCGACAGCAGACTGGGCACGTTGGCGTCGTCCATCATCAGGCGGTTGCCGAAGCCGTCGATCTCGAAGGCGTAGATCTTACCGTATTCCTCGTGGTCGACAATGGCGTGCTCGCGCAGGGCCGTGCGCACTTCCTCGGCGAGGGTACGCATTTCGGTAGCGGTGGCACCATCGTTCGCGATCTCCTCCAGCATCTCGGCGGCCTGCTCCAGGCTGACTACGGCGAAGAAATTGGACGGGACGAGGAAGGAAAAGACCGTAGCGTCGTCGCTCGGCCGGAAGGCGCTGCAAATGAGGCCCACCGGGTTGACGGGGTAGCCGTAGCCCCGTAGCGAGCGGGTATCGGTCGCGTGGGGGGTGGTCCGCATGAACCGGTAGGGGCCGGGGCCGTCCTTCTGCTGCTGGTCGCGGAAGGTGGTGAGGATGGCCTGCATGGCCGTCTGCCACGACTCGTCGAAGGGACTTTCGTCGCCGGTGGTCTTCCAGTAGTTATAGCCGAGGCGGATGGGGTAGCAGAGCGAGTCAATCTCGTATTTGCGCTCGTGGACGCCGGGCTGCATATCGGTCATGTCGGACGCCCACTCGCCACGTTTTTCCGGATCGTCGTAGAAGGCGTTGGCGTAGGGGTCCTTGATGACGTAGCGGGTCTGCCGGTTGATGACCCCGGCGATGAGCTTGCGCAGCTTCTCGTCCTGGTCGGCGAACTGCATGTAAGGCCACACCTGGGCGGAGCTGTCGCGCAGCCACATGGCGTCGATGTCGCCGGTGATGACGTAGGTATCCGGTCGGCCGTCGGGCTCGGTGTAGGTGACGGTGGTATCCAGGGTATTGGGGAAACAGTTGTTGAACAGCCAGACCAGTTCCTCGTCGTCGACGTTCTTCGCGAACTCCGCGATGGCGTTCTCGATTGCCTTGCTTTCGAAGTTGCGTTCCCCCGGCGCTACCCGTACGACCGGGAAGTCCTTACGGCTCCGAAATTCCCCGGCCCGACCGGACCAGGGGGTAGCGAGGAAGAGGCCGCCGGCGAGGGCGGAACGGTGGATAAAGGTCCTTCTTTTCATGCGTGTCGATTTAGCGGTTGGATACCGGTAAGGTACTTACAGAAACCCTTCGGCTTCGAGTTTGGCCATCGCTTCGATGAGCATGACGGCGCTGATCTGGGTAGTCAGATCGGTGCGGTCGCCGGGCTGGGCGGCCCAGTTCGGTCCGGCCAGCATTTCGGGACGTTGCAGGCCGCGGTTGTACAGCGTACGGGCGTTAAAGGTGAGGAACTCCAGGAAATCGGCCCGGTCGGCGTCGCTCACGTCGGGGTGCATGATCAGCTCGGTGAAGTAGCGCACCAGGATGCCCTTGAAGAGCCCGCCGTCGCCCTGGCCCTCGTCGCGCAGTACGCCCTCGGTGGTGAGCTGCGGACTGGTGAGCAGGGTCCGCCCGGAGCGCAGGGCGTCGTCCAGGTAGGTACGGTCGCCGGTCGCGTCGTAGAGGCGCAGGCCGGCCCCGATCCAGGTACCCAGGTTGTAGGTGAAGATCCAGTCTTTATTGACCGTCACTTCCCCGTTCGTTTCGGAGATGTTGTCCCAGACCAGGCCGGTTGACGGGTCCACCAGGTTCGCCTTTTGCCAGGCGTAGAGCTCGGTGGCCCAGTTCAGGTAGCTGCTGTCCTGCTCGGCCTCGTACAGGCGCATCGCGAGTACGATGGCCGGGCCGTTGGACACGGCGTTCTTGGAGTAGGGGGTATCCTTTTTCCAGCTGATGCCGCCGCCGAAGACGTCGCTGTGGCTTTCCAGCACGTCGTTCCAGAGGAATTTGGCCACTTCCAGGTATTCCGGGTTATCCGTCGCCTCGTAGGCACGCATGCTGGCGTTGCCCAGCCAGAGCATGTCGTCGTTGAAGACGTTGGAGTAGGTGCCTCCGTTGCGGGTCTCGATGCCGCGCAGGAGGTCGATCATCCGGTTGCGGTAGGCCGGGTCGCCGGTGCGTACGTAGCCGTCTACGAGCGTGTGCAGGACGTGGGCGTTGGGCCAGTACTGGAAGGTGCTGGAGCCCTGGTTATTTTCCACGAAGGTGCCTTCCGATCCCAGGTAGGTGGTATAGGTGGCGGCCTGCACGGAATCGGCCGTAGCGCCCCAGTCGTAGGTCACGGCCTCCCCGCCCCCGGTGGGATCGCGGAGGGGGATCGGTTCGTCCTTTTCACACGCCAGGAAGGTGACGAGAAAGAGGCCCGCGAGGACGTAAGGGAGGGGGAGACGGAAGAATAGCATGGGGTCGGTTTTTTGGTGCGGCAATGGGGGCTTACTCTACGATGATGCGGTGGGTATACTCCGGCACCTCACCGTTGAAGATGATCTCCATCGTCGCCGTGGCCCCGTCGGCCTCCGTGGGGAACTTGAAGCTGTTGGCCCAGTAGTCGTCGCTCACCGGCACCATATACCAGTAGGATTCCCCGGTATTGGCGTCGGGGCGCTGGTTGTCGGCATTGGTGCTGCCGTACCACTCCTCGCTGGTGTTGCCATCGCTGGTGACGGTAAACTTGAATTTATAGCGCTCGTCGCGGCCCCAGGATTCCTCCTTAAACTCGATGAGCTCGTCGGCGGCCTGCCAGGTTCCGTTGCCGACGTAATCGAAGGCGAAGAGGTATTCGCCCCGGGGCGGGAACCAAATCTCGACCATATCGATGGTGGCCATGGTTACCGAACCGTCGCTGAAATCGAGCCGGAGTCGATAGACCTGCTCTTCATCGGTGACGGTCGTTTCGCCGTCGGCACGCAGTTTCTCGCCGTCGATGTAGTAGGTTTCGGCGTTATCCGCCCGGCGCGTAGCGAAGCGATAGGTGCCCGGCTGCAGCGAAGTGTAGATTTCGTAGCTATTCGCGCCGGTCTTTACCAGGGGCAGGGCCGCGTTGATGTCCTCCCCGGCCTCCGTGGCCGAGCCGTAGAGGAACAGCTCGTCCGGCGTGGGAAAGCCGCCGGGGCGCTCGACCTCGATCGTCCGGAATACGGACGACTGTTTCACGTTGAGCCCCTTGGAGCTCCAGACCGTCCAGATGAGGCGGCCCGTGCTTTCGGACTCGATACCGGCCAGGGTGGCGATCTGGTTGAGCTCGGTGAACGACAGGGTCAGTTGATTCTCGAAGCCCCGGCCGTCGGAAGCGACGACGTAGAGCGGATCGGAAAAATCACCGCCTTCCTCGTCGAAGACCACGTCGTAGAGCACCACGCCGTTGTCGGCGGCCTTGGCGGCCTGCCATTCGAAGAGCGCGGAGCCCTGGGCGCCCAGGTTAAAGTAGCGGTTGTCTTCGGGGGCGTACAGGTCGGCGACCTCCGAGACCTCCGCCAGCGTGAAGCTTTCCTCGTCGTCGCAGCTCACGTACAGGAAGACCGGGAGCAGCAAGAACAGCTTAAGAAGAGTCGTTTTCATGATCGTTGATTGTAGTAATGGAGAAGGGCGGATGGGCTACCAGCCGGGGTTCTGGGTAAGGTTGTCGTTGATGAGGCGTTCGTCGCGCGGAATCGGCCAGAGGTAGTGCTTGGTGGGATCGAAGGTGCGCAGGTCCGCCCGCACGTAGCCATCGTCGACGGAGGTCGGGCCGAAGCGCGCGCCGTGGGCCCAGCCGTTGAGCACGTCCTCGGCGATCCGCCAGCGGCGGATGTCGAAAATGCGCAGTCCCTCCATCGCCAGTTCGACGCGGCGCTCGTTACGGATGACTTCCCGCAGGTCCTGGGAGGCGTCGTAGTTCAGCGCCAGGGCATCGGTGAAGCCCGCCCGCTCCCGGAGCCGCCGGACGGTCTGGTCCCAGACCGACTGGTCGAACTCGCCGAGTTCCATTTTTGCTTCGGCGTACATAAGCAGCACGTCGGCGTAGCGGATGAGCATCAGGTTGAGCCCGGAGCTGAGGCCGGACTGGTACGTCGGATCGAAGTATTTGCGGGTGTAGTAGCCGGTGGGGCTGGCGGAGGAACCCGGTGCATACTCGTCAACGGGGTTGTCCGGGTCAGAGCCCGGCTCGATGTAGATCGTGTGGGTGCCGCTGTTGTCCGTCCATTCGTAACCGTGGTATACGATGGTCGCCTCGAGCCGGGGGTCGCGGTTCTCGTAGGGGTCGCTCTCGTCGTAGCCGGAAGCGGGATCCCCGATGGGCTCTCCGTTCAGGGTGCGGTAGCTGTCGACCAGTTCCTGCGTAGGCGCCAGGGCGTTCAGGCGGGCACCGGCCGAGAGTGGGGCCATGTCGAAGAACTCGCCCCAGGTCCGCAACTCGGGCACGTACTGGATGCTCAGGATATCCTCGACGCTGTATTCGTTCTGCGGGAGGAAGAGACCGGAGTAGGAAGAGAACAGGTCGTAGTTCCCCGCCTCGCCGCTCATCAGTCGCTCGGTGTAGTTGACCACCTCCTGCCAGTTGCCTTCGTAGAGGTGCACCCGGGCCAGGGTAGCCAGGGCCGCGCCCTGCGTGATCCGGCCGCGGTCGGCTTCGCCGTATTCCTCCTTGGTGGGCAGCACGTCCGCGGCGGCGCGGAACTCCTCCAGTACGAAGGCCAGCACCTCGCTGCGCGGCGTGCGCGAAAGGGTCTGTGCTTCCTCGATGGTGGGGTCGCTATCGAGCAGGGGGACGTCGCCGAACCAGGTCATCAGGATGAAATGCTGCCAGGCGCGGAGGTAGCGGGCTTCGGCCTTCATGCGTTCCCGCAGTCCCTCGTCCATATCGGGCACCCGGTCGACGTTCTGCAGGAAGAGGTTACAGGTCTTGATACCGGCGTAACGATCGTCCCACTCGCTCTGGATGCGGCCGAGCGAGGCGTCGTAGGTACCGGAGGCGATGGAAGCCGCGCCGGCGTTGTCGCCGCGACCGTTATAGGCGTTGTCGGACAGTGCCTCGTTGTAGAAGAAATGGTTGCTGCTGTACAGCTGGGAGTAGGCCGTATTCAAAAAGGTCTGGGCCTTCTCCGTACTGGTCCAGTAACTGGCATCCGTGAAGGTGTTTTCCGGGATGAGGTCCAGCTTTTCACAGCCGGAGACCGCCAGCAGGGCAGCCAGGAGCAACAGCTTGGGGTAAAAGGGTAGCTTGTTCATGACTTGCGTTTAAAAGGTGGCGTCGATGCCTACGCCGTAGTAGATCAGGGTGGGATAGGCGCGGCCGCTGTTGGCACCGCCGCTGGTCAGGTTGCCGTCGAATTCCGATAGCTCGGGGTCGACGAATCCCACCTTCGAAAAGGTCAGCAGGTTCTGGCCGGAAAAGTAGAGGCGGAAGCGCTCCATACCGATTCGCTGGGTGACCGACTCGGGGATGGTGTACCCGACTTGCAGGTTCTTCAGGCGGGCGTAGGCCCCGTCGTAGAGGTACATATCCGATCCGCGGCGGTAATTATTCGTGATGGACTGGGTTCCGTTGTTCGCCAGCCTGGGGTAGCGGGCGTCGGTATTGAGGGGCGTCCAGTAGTCCAGCTGGTGGGTGTACATCGTCGCGCCGTAGTTGAAGTGGAAGGGCTCCACCTGCTCGCCGCGGATCATCATGGTCCGCTTGCCGACGCCCTGGACGAAGACGCTCAGGTCGAAGCCGGCCACGTCCACCGCGTAGGTCACGCCGAAGGTGAGGCGGGGGAAGGGGTTACCGAAGACGAACTTGTCCTCGTCGTTAATCACGCCGTCGTTGTTCAGGTCGACGTACTTATTGTCGCCCGGTACCGGGGTGAGTCCCTCCGGCACGGCGCTCTCCTCGATTTCCTGGACGTTCTGGAAGTAGCCGTCCCGCATCAGGCCGACGTAGGAATTGAAGGGCAGGCCCTCCCGCAGGATCACCTGGAGTTCTTCCACGCCGGTCAACCGCTCGTTCCCCTGGAAGTCGAGTACTTCGTTCTTCGTATCTCCCAGGTTAAAGCGAAGGGTGTGGTTGAAAATGTCCCCGAAGTGGCGGTAGGTCGCGCTGACCTCCCAGCCGCGGGACTGCACCTTACCCGCGTTGAAATCGGGTAGTCCGGTGCCGTATACCCCCGGCACGGCCGGCGGGACGAGAATGTCCGAGGTGATCTTATCGAAGTAGTCGGCGGATATGGTCAGGCCGCGGTCGAAGAAATCGAGGTCGGCCCCGATGTTCAGGGTGGCCGCTTTTTCCCAGAGCAGGTTCGGGTTCGCGAAGTTGTAGCCCGCGCCGCTCACGCCCGCGTTATTGAAGACGTAGGCGTTCTGGAAGGTAAAGTAGGTGGTCTGGTACTGGTAGTTGCCCACGTTCTGGTTGCCGAGTACGCCGTAGGAGGCCCGAAACTTGACGTTACCAAAACGCTCCCGGTAGCCCTCCATAAAGGTCTCGTTCGTGATGTTGTAGCCCACCGATACAGATGGGAAGAAGCCCCACCGGAGCTCGTCCCGGAACTTGGAGGAGCCGTCGTAGCGGAAGCTGAACTCCCCGAAGTACTTGTCGCTAAAGGCATACGACAGGCGGCCGAAGGCGGAGTTGAGGCTGTTGCGCGAGGAGCTCTGGTTGGAGTTGTAGCTTCTATCCTCGATTTCGGTCGTAGTGGTGGGCGTGCCGAGGTCGGGGTCGGTATAGCGGCGGTAGAGACCGATGCCGCGATCCTGGTGGTTTTCGTTGGACACGCCGACCAGGACATCCAGGTTGTGGTTGCCCCCGAAGGTCGTCCCGTATTCCGCGATCAGCTGGGTGTTCAGGTCGAGGTTGCGCCGCACCTCGTCGTAGGTATTACGGTCTTCGCCGTAGACGCCCTTGGGCTCGAAGTCCACCCGCAGGGTCCGGGCGTACTGGGAATTGATGTACAGCCGACCACCGAAGACGCCGCGCAGGCGCAGCCCCGGGGCCACCTCCAGCTCGCCGGAGATGGTGCCGAAGAGGTCGTCGTTGTCGTACTGCCGGAAGCCACCGGCCTCGAGAATACCGAGGGGGCTGAACTGTTGGAGGACGTCGTTGGTCAGGTAATTGCCGGCGGTGTCTTTCTGGTTGTAGTACAGCGGGGTGCGGAAGGCATCGACCATCAGCGTGCTCGTATTGAAGGAGTGATCGCGAATGCGCTGCTTGGCGTAGGACAGGGTGGACGCCAGTTTGAAGCGCTCGACCTCCGTAGACAGGTTCACCCGGAAATTGTAGCGCTGGACGCCGCGGTCGGGTCCCACGAAGTTGCTCTCCTGGTCGAGGTAACCGGCCGAAACCAGGTAGGTAGTGGCGGCATTACCCCCGCTGACGGAGAGCGTATGGTTCTGTTGCAGAGCGTCCTGGACGATTTCGTCGGCAAACCATTCCTGATCCCCCCGCTCGGCGATCTCCCGCAGCTGCTGCGGAGTGAATACGGCCGCGCTCTCGTTGCTGTTGAAGGCCGCTTCGTTGCGCAGCAGCGCATTCTGGAAGGCCGACACCGGCTCGGTGAAGTAGGTCGGTTCGTTGATGCCCACCAGTCCGTTGTACTGGACGGATAGTTGCTGATTTTTGCGGCCGCGCTTGGTGGTGATGAGGATGACCCCGTTGCTGGCCCGCGATCCGTAAATGGCCGCACTTCCCGCATCCTTTAATACGGATACGTTCGCGATGTCCGCCGGATTCAGCGAATTGATGTCACCGCCCACGATGCCGTCGATAACGACCAGCGGACTGTTGTTGCCCAGCGTACTGACGCCGCGAATATTGATGTTGATCCCGGCGCCGGGCTCGGAGTTCCGTTGCTGAATGACCAGGCTGGCCGACTGCCCCTGCAGGGCCTGGGTGGTGTTGGATACCGGCCGTCCTTCAAAGGCGTCCTCGGATACCTGGTCCACGGCACTCACCACCCGGGAGCGGGCCTGGGTGCCGTAGCCGACTACGACCACTTCGTCGAGCGTGGATACCCCGGATGCCAGGGTGACATCCACAACGGATTGACCCCCGACCGGCCGCTCCAGGGTTTCCATGCCGATGAAGGAGAATACCAGCGTAGCCGTTTCCGAGCTTACCTCCAGCGCGTAATTGCCGTCGATATCCGTTTGTGTTCCGTTGGTGGTACCGTCTTCGTAAACGGTTACCCCGGGAAGGCCGATACCATCCCCATCCACGACCGTGCCCCTAACCGGAAAACCCGCTTCCTCCTGTGCGGACAGGGTAGACAAGCCGAACAGGAGGAAAGCTACGCAGCTTATAAACGGCCTCAGAAACCCGGTGGCACGTACCCCGGGGGTCGGATTTCCGGGGAGCGTGCGCCCCGCAGTTTTTTTCTTTTGCATAATCGAAGTGTAGAGTGATCGAAAAACCCAAAACCCACACCAACATACTAAATCGTTTTAGTAATGCAAGCGAAATTTTTCTTTTCCTTCGGTGATCGTTCTGATTTGACGGCGGGAAGACGGATCGGAATTCGGACGGTGACCGAGTCAGCGTCGGGGCCTGTTGGCCGCACTGGATGCACCGCGCCCACGAAATTCTGCTCCGGTAATACGATTACCCGCGGGATCGGACGTTATCCTACCACTAGCGTACTTCCTTGTGGCCGTACGCGTACACGAAGTTTTATCATTGAGATCGGTGTACCGGTTTTTACCGGAAAGCACGATCTGCCGAACCGTCCCGCATGCCTACTTCCTGGTCCCTCCATTCCTTCGACTACTCCCGTTTTGTAAAGGGTGCTTTCGACCCACACATCGGCGCGACCAAACTGCGTAACTTTCAAAGCGGGCCGGAAAGCGACTGCCCCGATCGGAAAGCATTGACGAAAGAAGTTCTGGAGATCCTTGGGAAGGGCCATTACGATTATGGTTCCCTGGCTAAGAAGCACTGGAAATACCTGGACGCCTACATTCGCGTATACGTCCGTGACGTGATGGAATCCGAGCCACTGGTTCAGCCCGCCACCAGTGTGGAGAAGTGGCAAAAGCTCCTTCGCTTCTACCTCGACCGCAACGGCAAGGACGCCACGATTTTTACCGCGCTGGCCGGCGTGGGTCGGCGCCACAACCCACCGGCTGAGAAAAAGAACTGGATCACCGGCCTAGCAAATCTGATATACGGTAAGCCGGAGAACTACTTGATTCTAGCCGGCGAGGAACTGGAGACGTTCTGCCGGCATTTACAGGTGCTGTTTTACGTTAACCCCTGGGACTGGCCCACTTACCTTCCCGCCCAGGAATTGCTGAAGCCGCTGCTCCTCGAACCCTTCCTCAAGGCCCGGGATAACGGCCTGGCGGTATTAGTCGTCGGGAGCGAAACGGTGAAGGCGGCGAAACCAATCGGCAAGGGTTCAATCGCTAAACAAGCAAAGGCTAAGGCTAAGCCTCAATTGGCCGCGGTCTCGTAAGGGCCTGATCGAATAGACATCGGATGTGTCAGGTCCTGGCAACCCAGTCAAATTTTAGATGGGGGATACATATTATACTGAATACCAGTATGATAAAAAATATTGTCACTGCAATAGCAGTAGTGAGTGAGGTGGGCAAGAAAGGTTTTGTACCAGGAAAGGCATGCCAAAATGGCCGATAATTTACGGGCCTGACACATCCGATGTGTCAGGCCCGTAAAGCCCACATTAAAGGGATCACCGCCCTATTTTTTCAGCCCGATCTCGCGTAACCGCTCGTCCAGGTATTCCCCGGCCGTAATGGGCTCGTAGGCAACGGGCCGATCATCGGTTACCGTGCTGGGTAGCACGTCCAGACGCATCTCCGGGCGGGGGTGGAGGAAGAAGGGGATGGACAGGCGGGGCTCGTGCCACTGCTCCCGGGGCGGATTAACGACCCGGTGAGTGGTACTCTTCAGGTAGTTGTTGGTCAGGCGCTGTAGCATATCGCCTACGTTGATGACGATCTCGTCGTTCTCCGGCACGATTTCCTGCCACTCGCCCGCGGTGTTCTGTAGCTCCAGACCGCCGGCGCTGGCCCCGACAAGTAGGGTAATCAGGTTAATGTCTTCGTGCTGCTCGGCACGAATGGCACTTTTGGGCTCCTGGGTGATGGGCGGGTAGTGGATGGCCCGGAGAATGCTCATCCCATCCACGATATACTCATCGAAGTACTTTTCATCGCGGCCCAAATACAGGGAAATAGCCCGAAGTAAGCTACCCCCGGCCGCCTCGAAGGATCGGTACAGCTGGGTGCCCAGCGACATAAACTGCGGAACCTCGGTCACTTCGGGATTCGGAACGAATACGTTACTGCTGCGATCCCGGACCTCCTGACCGATTTGGTAGAATTCTTTCAGGTCCGCCACCTGCGATTGCTTGGCGTGTTCCTTCCCGAAAGACGTATACCCCCGCTGGCCGGCAGCTCCTTCGACCTCGTACTTCCGCTTGGTTTCGACGGGTAAGGCAAAGAATTTTTTAGCGGCAACGTAGAAGTCGTCGATCAGGTCTTTCGCGATGCCGTGACCGGTTACGCCAACGAAACCGATGTTGTGAAAAGCATTGCCCAGCTCCTGGACAAAAGCCTCACGCTGGGCCTTATCGCCTTTTTCAAACTGGCTGAGATTAACGAGGGGTATGGTGCGGGGGGCGGAAACGGACATAGGCTATTGATATAATCAGATTATACCTCCCTAACAGCGTATGCGGGATCGCGGTTTTTTCCGGGCGATGTAAGCGTCGCCTATCGCGGATCGCCACCCCCCCCCCAGAAGCGGCAAGGCTCGGACGGGAAATGCTCCCGCCCAACGGTCACACCAGTCCCTCTTCCAAACGGGCCCGCCACCGGGAAAAGCCGTCCACGAAGGGGGAGTCGATCTGTTCGTGGCGTACCGACCAAAAGGTGTGGTCGAAGGTATTCGTGCGGCGGTACGCCTGGCGGCCGGTCGCGTTGAGTTGCTCGACCTCTCCCTTTACCCGGGCGAAGTGATCGGAAAGCGTATCGCTTCCCCGGGGCAGGCTCCAGATGTAGGTGGCGTGGCTGTCGAGCAGCTCCAGGATGAAGTGGTGCATCCCCTCCCCACGCACAAAGAAGAAAAAGCCGAACTGCGGAGTGAGCACGAAGCGCAGTTTCTGGCCCCGCTCGTGGCGGGTTGCCAGGTGGGTGAGCTGGCGGGCGTTGCGAACGGAACCCTCGTTCAGGATATGCTCCAGCAGTTCGGGGCCGGGCGGGGGAAGCAGGGTGCGAACGGGATCGTCGTCCGCGGAACGTTCCCAGAGCTCCTCGGGGGTGAATAGGCTTTGGTCGGGGTCGTCCTGTTGGAGAAATTGCCGCAGCGTACGCGCACGCAAGACTTCGATCATCCGGTCGTCGATGCGGTCAACCTGGCCGGAGCGGGCGCGGCGGATACCGGGCTCCCCCGCCCCGTCGAAATGCAATTCGGCGGAAACCTCGAGGGTACTGCGGCGCAACTGGCGCGCGAAGTAGCTCCGGATGGCATTAAATTCCTTTACCAAATGGGGATTGGGGATTCGAAAGGGAAGGGGAGGCAACTCCCCGGAAACATAGGT
Source organism: Neolewinella xylanilytica (assembly GCF_002934605.1). GTDB lineage: Bacteria > Bacteroidota > Bacteroidia > Chitinophagales > Saprospiraceae > Neolewinella > Neolewinella xylanilytica. Next base: position 70,562 of record NZ_PTJC01000005.1, on the reverse strand, counting down.
GCCGGCGACGTACCCATCCCCGATCCGGAGCGCTTCGAAGGCTACAGTGAAGTGAAGGGAGCGAACTTTCCGGACCTCCGGCACGCATCCAGCGGAATCGGCAACGGTGGTTTCCTCACCATCCACGGCGGGTAAAGCCGTAAGGGGCAAACGCCCCGTCTCGTAGTAGCTCAACTGGCTGCAAAAGGCGGCCCGGTCGAGCGGAGCGAAATGCAGCGCGCGAACCGCTGCGCGGGCGGTCCGGTCCGGCTGATAATCTTCCGCCTCGGCTTCGAAATTCGTCACGCGCAGGAATAGGGTAGCGGTCGAAGCGTCGTAACCGGTCATCTCGACCTGCCAGAAAAAATCCTCCCGCTCCCGAAGCCGGAAGCCGCCCTCGCCGAGATTGGTGCTTGACCAGGGAATCACGACCGTATCGTTCAGATAAAGTGCCGTTGGGGTCGGTTTGATCACGAGGGAGGATGGCACGGCTGGCTAATCGACGGGCTGGTGATTGGTGGCATCAAGTTAGCGGGAATTTCGGTTGCGGATGCGATATTCCAATCAGGATAATGCCGCGAACCGGGAATGATGTTACCGCGTCCCCCCCTGCCGGTTACGCACGGGTACCGTTCCTGCGCCCGGCGCCCGCCTACCTTACGGTATCCGTACCCAAGACCGCTATGCGCCCCATTTGTTTGTTGCTTTTTGTCCTTACGTTCTGTCCGGTAATGCCCGCCCTTTCCCAGTCAGCACCGCGTATCGATTCGGTTTCCGCCCCAGTGGAAGCCGTGGAGAAGTATGGGAAGTTTGAGGCCATCGTATTTGCCACCGCCGAATACGACAATCCCTTCGATTACGACCAGGTTGCCCTGAGCGGAAGTTTCTCCGGCCCAACCGGGCGGCGCGTGGAAGTCGATGGCTATTATTTCCGGCCCTTTGACCTGGACGCGGAATCCGGGACGTTGAGCCCCACCAACGCGGACGGTTCCTTTGCCCTGCGCTTTTCCCCGGACGAGGTAGGCGAGTGGAGTTACATCCTTACGATTGCCGATGCCAACGGATCCAGCGAGGCCGTGACCGGATCTTTTATCTGCCGGCAACGCGGCAGCGTGCATAACCGGGGCTTCGTGCGCCGCAACGAAACCAACTACCTGAATTTCGACGACGGGGGGCAGTACCTCCCCATCGGCGAGAATATGGCCTGGCAAAACGGCAACGTCGTCCGGGACTACCGGAAGTGGATCGACGGGCTGACCGGCAGCGGCGGTAATTTTCTGCGCCTCTGGAATGCCTACTGGGGCTTGGGCCTGGAATGGAAGAACGGTTACGATGGTTACAGGGGCCTCCGCCGCTACAAGCAAACTAACGCTCGCTACCAGGACTGGCTCTACGACTACGCCGCCGAGCGAGGGCTTTACGTGATGCTGTGCCTGCAGTACCACGGACAAGTATCCACTCAGGTCAATCCGGCCTGGGCGGACAACCCGTACAACGCGGCAAACGGCGGTCCGCTACAACGAACCCGGGAGTTCTTCACCGACTCCACGGCAATGGCCCACACCAAAAACCGCCTCCGCTACGTAGTCGCCCGTTGGGGCTATTCCCGCAACATCATGGCCTGGGAGCTATTCAACGAAGTTGGCTGGACGGACGATTACGAAGAGATCAAGGACGACGTAGCCACCTGGCACCGCGAAATGGCTCGCTACATCAAGGAAATCGATCCGTACGGCCACTTGGTCACGACCAGTTTCGCCGACGAGGCACACGGTGACGAAGTGTGGAACGACCCCAACATCGACCTTACCCAGACCCACTTTTACGTCAATAGCGGCAACATCGAGCGCGCCCTTGTGGGCGGGGTGCGGCGCTACCTCGACACCTTCGCCAAACCTACCCTAGTGGGGGAGTTCGGACTAGGTTCCGACCGGGACCTGGTGCGGACCGACCCCGACGGCGTCTACGTCCACAATTCCCTCTGGGCCGGGCTCTTCGGGGGCGGCGCCGGCACCGCCATGAGCTGGTGGTGGGACAACTACATCGATCCCCAAAATCTCTATCACCACTTCCGGGGTATCGCTACCGTGGCATCCGCTATTCCGTTGCTGGAAGGGGATATGGCACCTACCGAAGCCTACGTGCGCGGGGCACCGGGCGACGTATTCCTGACGCCCACCCTCGGCTGGGGATCCATCGGGGAGGACACGATCCGTATCGTACCCGAGCGGCAAATAACCCCCCGGCTGAGCTATTTCCTCTACGGATCGAGCTACAACACCCAGTACCGGTCTCCGCCGACCTTCGTGGCCGATTTTCCGGCTACGTCAACCTTCACCGTTAGCACCGGCGACGAGGCGGGCATCTCCCCGACCCTATCCATTTACCTGGACGGCAAAAACGTACTGACCGCTGCCGCATTGGTCAATCAGGCGTACACCATCCAGGTTCCCGCGGGTACCCACCGGATCACCGTCGACAATTCCGGCACGGACTGGATCAGCATCAAATCCTACACCCTCGGCGGGGTGGGCTCCCGGGTAGATGCCTATATCCTCTCTACCATCGATGGGCTGACCGCTGCCGGATGGGTATTCAATCACCGATATAACCACGAATTCATTGCCGAAAACAACGGGCCACCGGAACCCGTGACGGGTAGCCAGGTCGTCGTGCCGGAAATGACCCCGGGCGGGTACCTCGTTAACTGGTACGACTGTCACACCGGAGCGGTGGTGGATTCGGCACCGGCCACCGCCGATGGTCGCGGATTGATCTTCGACGTGCCGGATTTCGCCTGGGACCTGGCCTTCCGGATCTCCGCCGACCCGTCCACGGGCATTGCCCGGCTTCCTCCGGACGGCCCCTTTGCGCTGTCCCTCTACCCGAATCCGGCGCTTCCGTCCGGCATCGTTCGCCTCCAACTGCCCAAAACTACCCAGGTCGAGGTGAGCTTGTACGACCAGCTTGGCCGCTTACACGCATACTACCGTAACGTGATCGGGAATTACGGCATCCAACTGCCCGATGACCTCTCCGCCGGCATGTACTGGGTGCGCGTAAACCAGGGCGGACTGCGGGTATCCGCCCCGCTGCAGGTAGGGCGTTAATTGGGGTTGACGTAATGGGAGGGACTAACGCCGTACTTCTTCTTGAACTGGGAGCGGAACGACTTCAGGTCGTTGTAGCCTACCATATACGTTACGTCGGCCACGTTGTACTGGCGGGTCTTCAGCAGCTGTACCGCCCGCTGTAGTCGGAAGCTCCGGATCAGTTGGTTGGGGGTTTCGTCGGTCAGGGCCTTGACCTTGCGGTAGAGCTGCATCCGACTCATGAACACGGCATCGGCGAGCTGCTCGACGCCGAAGGAGCTGTCGTCGATGTTGGCCTCCACGGTTTCCTGTAGTTTGCGGAGAAAGTCTTCATCGAGCGTATTGAGTACGGCCCCTTTCGGACTCAGGGTGATGTTCTTCCCGAAGTATTCGCGCAGTCGGCGCCGGCTGCTCACCAGGTTGTCCATACGGGTTTGCAGCAGCTGGAGATTAAAGGGCTTCGTGACGTAATCGTCGGCACCGGTTTGCAATCCATCCAGTTTAAACAGCAAGGAGGTCCGGGCCGTAAGCAGGATCACCGGGATGTGGCTGGTGTGGATATTGCTCTTCAGCCGACGGCAGAGTTCGATGCCGGTCATTTCCGGCATGGTAATGTCGGCGAGCACCAGGTCGGGGAGCTCCGCTTCCGCCAGGGTAAGTCCCGCTACGCCGTCGGCGGCTTCCAATAGGGTGTACCGTTTCTCCAGGTTTTCCCGCAGGTAGGACCGGATGTCCGCGTTGTCTTCCACGATCAGCACCTTCACGTCGCTTTTGGCCGGTTCCGGGCGGGGCTTCGCGGTGTCGGCGGTGGAAGCGGCCAGTTCGAGGTAGCGGCTGATATCCTCGCTGTCGCGGAAATCCTGGATTTGCTGATCCGGCGTGAAATGACGGTCGCCGAGGGGCAGGTACACCGTGAACGCTGTCCCGCTACCCGGTTCACTGCTGACGTCGATCTCCCCGTGGTGGGCCTCCGTGATAGCTTTAGCCAGGGCCAATCCGATGCCCGTGCCGCCGTCGGTGCCGTAGTGATCGGCCGCCTGGTAAAAGCGCTCGAAGATGAAGGGCAACTGGTCGGCGGGTATACCCTTGCCCGTATCCGTAAGGATTACGCTCGCATACTCCTTACCCTCCCGCTGGGTCGTAGTAAGGCGAACGCTGAGGCTACCGCCCGCCGGGGTGAATTTGAGCCCGTTGGACAGGATGTTATAAAACACCTTTTCCAGTTGGTCGCGGTCGTAGGTGACGGGAATGCGCGTGCTCGACGACGTGTACGACAGCGCCACGCCGCGTTCCTCGGCCAGTCCGTGAAAGGAGAGCACGATTTCGTCCAGAAAACGGACCAGGTTGCCTTCGGCCACCCGCAAGCGGAGGAGGCCCGCGTCGTTTTTCTGGACGTCGAGCAATTGGTTGATCATCGTATGCAGCCGGGTAGCGTTGCGGAAGATGCGGGAGTAGGTGCGGTGGAGCCGTCCGTTGGTGCTTTCTTCCCGGAGTAGTTGCTCTACGGGGCTCAGGATCAGCGTCAGCGGAGTGCGGAGCTCATGGCTGATATTGGTGAAAAAGCGGACCTTCAGCGCGTTCATTTCCTCCGCCTTTTCGCGTTCGAGACGCGCCAGCTGCAGGCGGTGGCGCATACCGGCCCGCAGCCGAACGAAGCGGACGACCAGCAGGAGCAAGCCCGCCACCGCTAGCGCGTAAAGCAGATAAGCCCAGCCCGTCTTCCAAAAGGGTGGGTGAATGACGAGGTCCAGCCGTACCGGGTCGCTCCATACGCCGTCGTTGTTGGCGGCTTTGACGGCGAAGGTGTAGGTTCCGGGCTGCAGGTTAGTGTAGTGGGCTACGCGCTCCTCACTGTCGGTGTAGATCCAGTCATGGAAGCCCCGCAACCGGTAGGCGTACCGAAGCAGCTGGCTCTCCCCGATCTTCAGCCCCACGAATTCGATCGAGATCATGTTATCCCGGTGGCTGAGTTCGATGCGGTCGGTTTGCCCGATGGTGCGGGTCAGCAAGGTTCGGCCGTCGGGCATTTCTCCAACGGCAACGGACTGGTTGGCCAGCCTCAGGTCCTTGACTTCCACCCGCGGCGCGACGGTATCGATCAGTAAATCGGGCGTGACCAGATAGCTCAGCCCCAGGGATCCTCCGAAGGCGAGTTGGCCGTCCGAAAGCGCGATGGCGGCGTCGTCGTAAAAGAATAGATCCTGTAATCCGCTGTTCGTGCCGAAATTCTTGACCGAAGCCATACCGCCGTGTAGTTGCACCCGGGATATCCCCTGCTTCGTACTTACCCAAAGGTCGCCGTTCCGGTCCTCCGTCACGGCCTGTATGAAGGCGTTATCGAGTCCGTCGGCCGTATCTATGTGGTCAAAGCCATCGCCACCGGGCTGCATGCGGTTCAGGCCGTTCTCCGTGGCGATCCACAGGATGTCCGCGGAATCCACGTACAGGCTGTTAATGAAGTTGCTGCTCAGGCTGCTTTCCCGCTCCTCCGCGTAGCGGTAGTGGGCCACCAGGTCGATGCCGTCCTGCCGGGGGGCGTACCGCAGTTTCAGGAGGCCGTCTCCCCGGGTACCGACGTAGAGGTATTCGATGCCCGCTTCCTGGCGTAGCAACAGGTGCACGTTGTTGCTCGCGCCGAGGTCGAGCGTCCGGTCGCGGGTCAGCCGGTAATTGACCAGGTGCTGGCTATCCGCGTCGTAGCGGAATAGTCCTTGGTCCCACGCCCCGATCCAGAGGCTGCCGTCGGCCCCCTCGTCCATTGACATAAGATAGAGGTTCTGCTCACCATCGTCGGTCGGCACGGAGGTGGCCAGGAGCTCCTGTACGTCGGCCCCGGTACCGATGCGCTGTAGGAGATCGGCTTCCTCGAATCCGAGGAGTCCCGTTCCCTGGGTGGCGATCCACAGCCTGCCATCGTGGGATACCACTACCTGGGAGGCGAATCCGGCCTTTCCCCCGCTTTCCCGCATCCGCAGGCGGAAGGTGGTAGCCGGTTGGTGGGCCTTGGTGACCGGGTCGAAGGGTTGAAAGTGGAGGCCGTCACCCCGGGTGGCCAGCCAGAGGGCATTCCCCTCCGTGGCGGTGGCCATCGCGGCGATGTTCCGGTCGTTCGATTCCTCGGTTGCCGTCGGGTTGATGGTGGAGAACTGCCGGGGCCGCCGGTCGATCCAGTTCAGTCCGCCCTCGGTGCCGATCCAGAGCCGGTCGCCCGAGCCCCCGTAGAGGGCGATGACCACGTCGTCGTTCAGGTAGCCCGGTTTGGCCGGATTAGCCTGGATGCGCTCGAAGCGCCCCGTAGCCACGTCCATGCGGTTGAGGCCGTTGTTGGTACCTACCCACACTTCGTCGGGCCGGTCCTGCCAGATGTTCGCCACGTCGTCGGTGGTCAGGCTGTTCGGGTCTTCTTCCCGGTGGTAGTATAGCTGCAGGGCGTATCCCTCCGGGGCCTCCCCGTTCGGCCGAAAGTGCAGCAGGCCCTGCTTCGTGCCCAGCCAAAGTTCCTCCGGGGCACCGACCACTCCCTCGATGCTCAGGATGAAATTTTGTTGTAGCCGACGCGTGCCGCCTTCGGCCAGCTTCGCCGGAGTGTGGGTGAAGTCGTAGCGGACGAAGTAGGCGGGACTGCCATCCGGGCGACGGACTAGACGACTCAGCCCGTCGTCGGTGCCGATCCAGAGGGTGCCGTCGGGGCTTTCGTGCAGCGTGTTGATAAAGCTATTGCTGAGGGTGCGGCGGTCGTTGGGGGCGTAGAGGTAGTGTACGAACGACTCCGTCTCCGGGTCGAAGCGGTTCAACCCGTGCTCGGTAGCGATCCAGTAGTAGCCGTAGCTGTCCTGGAGAATGTCCCATACGTTATCGTTGCTCAGGCTGTTCGCGCTGCTGGGGTCTCTCCGGTAGGCGACCAACCGGTCCTGGGCCGGATCGTACCGGTAAAAGCCGCCGTTGCGGGTACCCACCCATAGCCGTTGCTGGCCGTCTTCGTAGAGGGTGGTGATTTTATTGGTAACCAGGCCGCTGTCCGAAGCCCGGCCCTGCTGATAATGCCGGATGGTATGCCCGTCGTAGCGCAGCAGCCCCGACCAGGTGCCTACCCAGAGGTGGCCGCGGTGGTCTTCCAGCAGGCAGGTGATGAAGCTGCGGGAGAGCACGTTGTCCACCGGGAAGCTCGAAATCAGGGGTGCCGAGCCCGGCTGGGCCGTGGGCTGGCGGGGAAGCAGCAGCGCCAGCGCCAAAACGAGCCCGACCAGGGGGCGGGGAAGTAGGGGGTAGATGTTCGGATACATAAATCGACCGTAAGCAAAAGGGCGAGCGCTTGGCATTGCCCGTTGCCGAAGATACGGTACCGCCCCCGGCGCGTCGGGTTGACCGCGGCTTGGTAGGGAAACCGACATTTTGGGCGCCGGGGCGCGGGTGCAAGACCGACGGAAAATGGCTGCGGTTCAACGCCCCCGGGCCTTTGCAACGAACACCCCCCCTATCGGTTACGAACCCCCCCGTGCATCGCCCGGCCGAGGTCGGACATTTGGCACTCTGAGGGTCCTATCCCCTCCATCCCAATCACGCCTACGACTTCCCCTATTCCCCCCCGACCTACCGTACGCAACTATCAACGATCATGCACGGAAATAGTCTTCGCATCGCCCGGTTCCTACCGGGTTTCCTATTACGAGTTGGCCGGGCTCCCGCGCTCGGCGCCCAAACCGACGGTACCCGCCCCTTAACCGGACACCGTGCCCATTCCTAATTCATTGAGGCCAATAATCGCGACCCCTACCGGGCCAAGCCGTCGCCGTACACTTTCGCTAGAGAAACTTAAGATGTATATGAAATATACCATTCGCACTTCCCTGTCTACCGGTCGTCGCCCCTTTTCCCTTATTCTGGTACTCTTTGTTGCCAGTCTGTGCTTTGGTGTAAACGTGGCCGCTCAGCAGACCGCCGTTACCGGAACGGTGACCGACGAAGGGGGCATTCCGCTGCCGGGAGTCACGATACGGGTCGAGGGTACCACGAGCGGCACGACGACCGACGTGGACGGAAACTACGCTATCACCACTACCCCGGACGGAGCACTCACCTTTTCCTTCCTGGGGTACCAGCGCAGAACGATCGAGGTAAACGGTAGATCCCAAATCGACGTGACGATGAATGAGGAGATCTCCCAACTGGATGAGGTGGTCGTCACCGGATACGCTACGATCAAGCGATCCGACCTGGTTACGGCCCATACCTCGCTGGATACCGAAGACCTGGAGCGGACCGTAAACCCAACCCTGGAACAGGCGCTGCAGGGCAGGGCCGCGGGGGTGCAGGTGACCCAGAATACGGGGCAGCCCGGCGGCGGGATCTCCGTCAACATCAGAGGAATCAGTACAATCAACGGTAACACCCAGCCACTCTATGTAGTGGACGGGGTGCAAATCCAGGTCGATCAGATAGAGGGCAGCGCCCAGAATGCCGCCAACCCCCTTTCGGGCATCAACCCTTCGGACATCGCTTCGATGGAGGTGCTCACCGGACCGGTCGCGGCATCTCTCTACGGGTCGCGGGCTACGAACGGCGTAGTGGTCATCACCACCAAAAGCGGGCAGGCGGGCCGGACCAACATCAACTATAATTTCGCCTACAGTCAGCAGGAACGGCCGGACTACCTGGACGTCATGAACCTGAGCGAGTACGCCGCCATGGCCAAGGAGTATACGGCGATCGAGGGGGGGACCCTGCCGGGTGAATTTGAGGATCCCTCCCTCCTGGGGGCGGGAACCAACTGGCAGGAAGAACTCTTCAACAACGCCAGTATGTTCAAGCACAACCTGAGCGTCAGCGGAGGAAACGACAAGACGACCTTCTATATCTCCGGCGAAGTGTTCGACCAGGAAGGGGTGGCGGTCGGATCCGGCTTCCAACGGTACAGCGGGCTGGTGAAGCTGGATAACCAACTGACCGACCGGCTGAAACTCAGCTCAAAAGTGAACCTCAGCCAAACGGAAACGCGACTGATCACCGGACAGGAAAACATTGTTTCCACCGCGCTGCAAATGACCCCCAATATTCCCGTGCGGGACTTCGACGGTAGCTTCGGGGGAGGGGACACGGAGATTTCACCCGCTCAACAATTCCTTCCGCCCAACCCGATCGGTCTGGCCCAGATCACCACGAACACCCTCATGAAACGGCAGGCCCTGCTAGGAGTCAACGCCAGCTACGACCTGGGGCACGGCCTAACGCTGTCCGCCGCGGTAAACGCCGATATTTCCAATTCCGAGGGACGGTATTTTCAGCCCCAGTACAAATTCGGCTTTCAGGAAAGAACGACTGCTACGCTGTCCGAGCGGTCCCAAAGCAGCACGTACTGGAATTTCCAGCAAATCTTATCGTACTACAAGCAAATCGGCACGCGGCATACCCTTAACGTAATGGGCGTCCACGAAGCCCAGCGCAGCGAATGGCGTAATCTGGCGGGAGGAATTTCCGATTTCGTTTCCGAGGAAGTAATCGATCTGAATTTGGGTAATACCGAAACCGCAACGGCCGACGGCGGTAGGGCATCGTGGGCGCAGGAATCCTGGCTGGGCCGGTTGAATTACAACTTCGCGGAACGCTACTACGTGATGGCCACCGCCCGCGCGGATGGTTCTTCCAACTTCGGCGCCAACAACAAATGGGGGGTCTTTCCATCCGCTTCCGTAGCCTGGAGGATTTCCAACGAGCCGTTCTTCCAGATCGGTGCCATCAGCGAACTGCGGTTGCGCTTCGAAACCGGCCTTACCGGAAACCAGGGCGGGGCCGGCTTCATCTACGGCACGCTCGGCGCATGGACGACCCCCTGGGGTACCGGTTTTGCCCTGAACCGCTACGCCAACCCCAACCTGCAGTGGGAAGCCACCCAAACCAATAACTTCGGGCTCGATCTGGCCTTTCTGGAAGACCGCATCCAGGTGGAATTTGATTACTATACCCGGCATACGGACGAGCTGTTGACGGAAGCCGCCAACCCCGACTATCTCGGCGTAACCGGAAGCGGAAGCATTGCCAACCCCTTCGTAAATGTAGGCTCGCTCCGCAACGAGGGCTGGACGGTGCGGCTACAGACGAGAAACATCAATACCCCCAACTTTACCTGGTCTACGGATTTCAACTTCTCCGTCGTCGACTCTGAGATCCTGTCGCTCAATACCTCTTCCGGCTTTTTCGACCGGACCTCTTGGTGGATGGACAACTGGACCCAGCGGTCCGCGATCGGGCAAGCCCCCTGGCTATTCTACGGTTTCGAAGCGGACGGCCTGTACGAATCCCTGGAGGAAATCAATAACAGTCCCCTGCCGGTGGACAACGACGGCAATCCGCTGCCCGTCTCCCCCGACGGTATCTGGGTCGGAGATGTAAAGTACCGGGACATCAGCGGGCCGGACGGAGAACCCGACGGGGTCATCGACTCCTACGACCAGACCTTCATCGGCAACCCGAACGCCCGGCAGTCGCTGGGACTGACCAATACGTTTTCCTACAAGTCACTCGAATTGAGCGTGCTGTTCACCGGCTCCTTCAACTACGACGTGTACAACTACACCGCTTATGCGGCTACCAACCCCAATAGCATCAACCTGAGCCGCAACCTGCTCAACCGGGCTTACGATTTCGCGCGGGTGGAGCTGGATGCGGAAGAACAACCGTACATCGTCAACGCCGGTACCGACATTCCCAGGATCAACGCCACCGATTTGAACGGTAACTACTCCCGCCATTCCAGCCGGTTCGTAGAAGACGGCTCCTTCCTGCGCCTGAAGAACGTTACCCTGGCCTATAATCTGCCCGCGGCCATGGTATCTCGGCTCGGATTCATGCAATCCCTGCGGTTGGCGATTTCCGCCCAAAACCTGGCCACCTTCACGAACTACTCCGGCTACGATCCGGAAATAGGATCGTACGTAGGCCGCGACGCCACCGCCGGCAACCAGGCTGTTGGGGTCGACAACGGAAGGTATCCGTCCGTTCCCCTGTACACGGTGAGCGTTGGCGTACAATTTTGATCACCCAGCTGTAAACGATAAAAACCATGCGCGCAATACTTAGACAGACGCTGGCCCTCGGTTTGCTTTTCGGACTAACGGTTAGTTGCTCCGAGGAATTTCTGAACCTTCCGCCGGAAGACAGCCTGACCGACGGGTCATTCTACACCAATGACGCCCAGCTCATGGCCGCTACGGCCACGCTGTACAATCTGGTGTGGTTCGACTACAACGACAAAGCCTCCTACAATATCGGAGACTTCAGGGGGGGGACCACCCTGGATGCCTACAGTGACCGGGACAACGTGGAGTTCAAGACGACGGCCAGCACCATAGATAACGGCGTGGCCTGGAGAGCCTTCTTTAACGTTATCGGGCAGGCCAACACGACGATGCTGAATATCCGCCAGAGCGAATCGGCGGAGTTGTCGGAGGAAGCGCGCCAAATCGCGATCGCCGAGTGCCGCTTTATGCGGGCGGCCGCCTACGAGCACCTGGTCATGAACTGGGGACCCGTTCCGATCATCACCAATAATATCGACTTGCTGGAAGATCCGCTGTCGATCCGCCGCCATACCGTCGAATCGATCTGGGAATTCATTACCCGGGATTACCTCGCCGCGGCCCAGGACCTGCCGGAAACGCGTTCCCAGGAAGGTCGGGTGACCAGCTGGTCGGCGGAGGGCATGCTCTCCAGAACCTACCTGACCCGCGCGGGGGTAGTGGGAGCATCCGGAAACAGAGACCAGACCTTCCTCGATAGTGCGAAGTACTACGCACAGCGGGTGATCGAATCCAGCGGTGCCTCCCTACTGCCGGAGTATGCCGACCTCTTCACCATACCCTACGATAACAATGCTGAATCCTTATTCTCCCTGCAGTGGGCATTCGCATCCGGTGAGTGGGGCAGTAACAACAGCCTACCCGCTTATCTTACCCCGACCGGTGCACTCGGTAACGGTGATGGCTGGGGCGGAGCCAAAGGAGCCACCTTCTGGCAACTGAGCCTGTACGACGGGTTCGAGCAAATTGATGAGATCACGCTGCAGGGCAGAACGGTGGACAGCCGGCTGCACGCTACGTTCATGCTTCCCGGAGCGTATTATCCGGAATTACCCTATGCTGACGGCAACGGCGACGTCGCGGTGGGCTACACCGTTCCCGAACCGGGTGGTGACCTGGCTACGACCGTGGATTTTGCCGCCTATAAAAAGTACGTCGTCGGTCGCTTAAGCCCTACCGAAGCTATTTCCCAGCACTACAGCCACGATACCTATATGCTGCGACTGGCGGAAGTCTACCTGAACTACGTGGACGCGGCCATCGGTAACGATGACGTTACCACCGATCCCCAGGCAATCGACTACTTCAACGCGGTACACGAGCGGGCAACCAGCCAGACGGTAGCGGATGAAGTCTCGGAACTGGACTTGCTCGAAGAACGGGCCAAGGAATTCGCGGGAGAGTCCCGCTTCTGGTATGACTTGGTCCGCATTCACTATTACGATCCGGAACTCGCCTACGAGGTGATCAGTAATCAGGACCGCGGACTCTACTCCATCGAACCGGATAATCCTACCGATCCTACCCAGTGGACCATTCAGCAAATCAGCTGGGATGCGAACCGCTTCTTCAGTGCTTCTTCGGCCAACTTCCGGCTGCCCCTCCCCATCAACGAGATCAGCTCGGCTCCCAATTTGCTAGAGGAGCCGGTCGACTACGAATTCTAAGCGACAAAAGATCAGAACATGAAGTTCTTCCCTAATAGGACCCTAATTTTAGCAGCTGCCTTTTTGCTAGTTGCCGTTTTCCTGAGTTGCGAAAAAGACGATTTGGTCGACGGAGGTCGACCCAGTATCGATTACGTACGGGTGACTACCCCTGAATTGTCGGATTCGCTGCTGGTATCCGCCTTTCAGGGTAGCCTGATCGCCATCATCGGAAATAACCTGGGCGGCACCGTAGAAATATGGTTCAACGACCTTATGGCGGACCTCAACCCCGTCTACGTCACCGACCAATCTATTCTCGTTTCCGTACCCAGTGACGTGCCTACGGAGGTGACGAATCAGATTCGACTCGAATTTGCCGACGGGAATAACCTAACCTACGCCTTCGAGGTAGACATATCCGAGCCCGAAGTCAATTCGATGAAATCCGAATACGTTTTCGCTGGTGAAGTAGCCACTATCTACGGCAACTACTTCTACGAACCCATCACCGTTACCTTTTCGGGTGGCCTGGAAGGGGAGGTGCTGCCTATGACGACGGCGGACGGTCAGACACTCCGGGTAGTCGTACCCGAAGGCGCACAGGCCGGGCCGATCACCGTTTCCACTAACTTCGGTACCACCGAATCCGACTTCTGGTTCCGCGACGATCGGAACATCATCCTGAGCAGCGATCCCTTTACGGGATGGTGGAACGTTGACTACGTTGTTGAACCCTCCGAAGTGGGTCCCGGTGACCCCGCATCGATCAGCGGTAACTACATCCGGGTAAATAAAATGATCGGAGCGTGGGAGTGGACCGAAGTTGCCGGTGGCGCAGCGGATGCCGTGGGAGAAGTATCCCGTAATTTTCCGGATGATGCCATTCAGAACCCCCGGGACTACTACCTGAAATTCGAGGTAAATACCGTCAAGCCATACAATAATAATATCGTTCGCTTCAATTTCGGCCTGCCATCCGAAGTCAATGAAGCTTACTTCTGGCAGCCACCCTACGATAGCCAGGGAGAATGGGAGACGGTCGCGATTCCCCTGGAACAGGTATTTAGCGCCTATTCCGATCAGGGGGTGACCCCCGTAGTGCTAGACGAGGGATACTGGACCCGCATTCTCATTTTTGGCGGAAATGCGTTGGATGCTGATATCTCCTTCGACAATTTCCGCGTCGTACCCAAAACACTGGACTAAATCTCCGGTCGGCGATTACCGACCGGCCTGCATCCGGCAACGGCTATTCGCTCCATTTCCGGTTACCCCACGACCAACCATAATACAATTGCTTTTCGATCCGCCACAGGGTGTGGTGCAAAAGGCAATCCTCTTCAATCGAAGCTCAAAGCGCTATGTCTAAACCAAGCAACCTATTTCTTCTGGCGATCATCACCCTGACCCTGACGGGAATACTGTCGTGTGAGGACGACGACGTGATGCAGAGTACGGAGACGACGTTGATCAGCTTCGGTCCTTCGGGAGTGATGCACGGAGACTCGGTTCTAATCATCGGTGAAAATTTGATGCGCGTCAACGCGGTAGAATTCGCTCCGGCGGAAAGGGTCCCGGAAAGCGAGTTCCTGATGCGGGAAGACAACCGTTTTATGGTGATCGTACCGCCGACCGCGGAAACCGGAACGATTAAACTGCATACCGATGACGAGGTGATCGAATCCAAGACACAACTGAATTTTTCGGTAACCTACTCCATCACGGACGTCACCGACGAAGCCCGGCCGGGTTCAGATATCACCATTACCGGTAATTTTCTGAACTGGATAGAATCCATCACTTTCAGTAATAATCTGACGGTGGAGGATTTTGTCAGTCAGACGCAGACCGAAATCGTGGTAACGGTTCCCCAGGAAGCCAGTACGGGTCGGCTGGTGTTTCAGGGGGGCGGCTTCGAGCCAATGACCGTAGAGACCGAGGAAAGCCTGGTCGTGACGCTTCCGGCCGTCACCTCCGTCACGCCCCAAGCAGTACGCCATACGGAGGAGATTACCATTACGGGTACTGATCTGGATCTTGTCAAAGAGATCATCTTTCCCGGTGACACGGTGGTTGCGCGGCAGGACTTTGTATCCGGGTCCGACGAAACTTCTCTGGTAGTGCATGTTCCCGCTACGGCGGTAGACGGGCAGATCACCCTGGTGGCCTATTCCGACGTCGAGGTTGCTGTAGAGGAGCCGATCACGATCATACTTCCCGCGGAAACTTCGCTTGCTCCCACACCGGTTCCCGTGGGCGAAGAACTCACCATTACCGGCACTGACCTGGACCTGGTGGGAAGCCTGGTATTTCCCGGCGTGGCGGAACCCGTTACGGAATTCGTAAGCCAGTCGGCTACGGAGATAGGGGTCATAGTGCCCGAAGGTGCTATCTCCGGCTTCATGAAATTTATCACGATTCATGGCTATGTGGTGAATTTGGCTACTACCCTGGAATTGCCGGGGGAAGGTCCTCTTCCATTGGTCCTGACCATCTTCAACGATAATTTCCAAAACGGTTGGGAGAACTGGGGATGGGTACAGGTAGATGCTGCCAGCGACGAGCAGGTCTTCGACGGCTCCTCCTCCCTGAAGGTTTTGTTTAACTCGGCCGGTGGCGCCTGGGAAGGCATTCAGATCGGTAACGGTACGCCATTGGATGTCTCAGGCTACACCAATCTGGTATTCTACGTGTACGGCGGCCCGGGATCAAACGACGGCCAGGTGATGGTTAAGATCAATGACAGTGCAAACGACCCGGGAGCTACCATCAGCGTGGTGGAGGGGGAATGGACTCCGTACTCCCTGGCCATCAGCGAGCTGAACGCTACGTCGGGTACCGATAACACCTGGAATATGATAATCCTGCAGGAGTTTGACCAATTGGCCGGTGATGTGTACATCGACTACGTTGGCTTTCAGTAGCCGGTACGAACGGTTGGTGCATACCCCTGAAGCGGGTGACTTCACTATCACGGGACCGGCAGCGGCCGGGTTATCCGTACCACCACCAATGGAACGGGAGTCACCCGTGCCGAAGAAAGTACGGTCGGTTCGGCTGGCGACGACGTCATCTCGGCCATTACCCATCCGCTCGTTCACCGGCGAATTTGGAATGGCACGCCACAAGGGGATAACCTGGCTGAATAGGGCGGTCCCTACCGTCCGGTTTCGAAAGAACTAGTGTTCAATTCAGTGATCACGCTTATGGGCCGTCGGTGTTCCGGCGGCCTTTTTCATTGGGCGAAAAGCTCCGGTTGAGGCGGGCGGCGGTAATTGGCAGGTGAACGCTTATTATCTTGGTGAATCTTAGCGCTTGTTTGGGTTTTCCGAACCTGGTCGAAAATGAGGCAATTCGCGACCTGTTTAGGCACCCGACGCGGGGGATAGCAGCGCTATCTACCGCGTCGGGTAACGACAACAGGGTGCAAATAGGCCATTTGCAGACCGGTGAGGAGAATCCAAGCAAGCGCCTAACTGCCCCCCACAAAAGCCACCCCGCATGCGATTACTCCTCCTTTTCAGCGTTTGCCTGCTCCCCCTCGTCCTTCCGGCCCAGTCCGACGAAAAGAAAGCCACCCCCTCCATCGCCGACAAAACGGAGAAAATGGAGCAGCAGGAAGGCTTCTTCACTTACTACTGGAGCGACGAGGAAGGCAAAGTGTACCTCGAGATCGACCGTTGGGACGAGGATTTCCTCTACGTCAACAGCCTGGCCGCCGGGCTCGGCAGCAACGATATCGGCCTGGACCGCAACCAATTGGGTGACACCCGCGTCGTTTTCTTCCGGCGCGTCGGGCCGAAAGTGATGCTGCAGCAACGCAACCTCGACTACCGTGCAGTATCGGATAACCCCGCCGAAGCCGAGAGCGTCGAAGAGGCCTTCGCCCAGTCGGTCCTCGAAGGCTTCAAGGTAGTGGCGAAAACCGACGACCGCGCCCTGATCGACATCACCGATTTGCTGCTCAGCGATGCCCACGGCGTGGCCGCCCGCCTCAAGCGGGGTAAGGAAGGTACCTACAAAGTAGACGCTAACCGCAGCGCGGTGTACCCCGAAAACACCAAGAACTTCCCCAAGAATACCGAGTTCGAAGCCACCATCACCTTCACGGGAGAGCCCACCGGCCGCAACGTGCGCAGCGTGACGCCCAACAGTGAAAGTTTCACGCTGCGGATGCACCACAGCTTCGTAGAGCTGCCCGACGACGACTACGAGCCACGTGCCTACGACCCCCGCTCCGGCTACTACGCCCGCGGCTATGCGGACTATGCCACCCCCATCGATCAGCCCCTGACGAAGCGGTTCATCACCCGCCACCGCCTGCAAAAGAAAGATCCCTCCGCGGCGATGAGCGAGCCGGTGGAACCGATCACCTACTACCTGGATCGCGGCGCACCGGAACCCGTACGCACCGCCCTGCTCGAGGGCGCCCGCTGGTGGAACCAGGCCTACGAAGCCGCCGGCTACACTAATGCTTTCCGGGTAGCGGTACTGCCGGAAGACGCCGACCCGCTCGACGTGCGCTACAACGTCATCAACTGGGTGCACCGCAGCACCCGAGGCTGGAGCTACGGCAGCTCGGTCACCGACCCGCGCACCGGCGAGATCATTAAGGGGCACGTACTGCTCGGTAGCCTGCGCGTACGTCAGGATTTTCTGATCGCCCAGGGAATGATCGAAGCCTACGGGGAGGACGGTACGACGCCCGATCCCCGGCTGGAAGAATTAGCCATCGCCCGGCTGCGGCAATTGAGCGCCCACGAGGTCGGCCACACCCTGGGGCTCGCCCACAACTTCGCGGCATCGACGAACGATCGCGCTTCCGTAATGGATTACCCCGCCCCCTACGTCACCCTGACCGACGGCGGTGAAATGGACTTCAGCGAGGCTTACGCCACGGGCATTGGCGAGTGGGATAAGCGGACGATCATGTACGGCTACACCGACTTTGCGGACGGAACGGATGAAGCACAGGCCTTACAGGAAATCCTTACGGAAAACGAGGAAATGGGACTGCGTTACATCAGCGACTCCGACGCCCGCCCCCAGGGCAGCAGCCAGCCCCAGGGCCACCTGTGGGACAACGGGAGCGACCCCGTGGCGGAAATGGATCGGCTATTGAACCTGCGCTCCGTCGCCCTCGAAAACTTTAGCGAGAAAAATATTCCCGTCGGAATGCCGCTCTCCGAACTGGAAAGCGTGCTGGTGCCCGTCTACCTGATGCACCGCTACCAGGTGGAGGCCGTGGCCAAAATGATCGGCGGCTACGAATACGATTACGGCGTGCGCATCGCGGGAGAGAAACCGGCGTATCCACCCACCGATCCGGACCGTCAGCGCGCCGCCCGGGAAGCCTTACTACGAACGGTGGCCCCCGAAACCCTCGTCATCCCGAAGCGCCTCGCCTCCCTGATCCCACCCCCGGCCATGGGCTACGACCGCAACCGCGAGCTTTTCAATACCCAAAACGGTGGCGGACTGGATCCGATGGCCATGGCGCAGTCGGCGGCCGACAACTCCCTCGCCTTCCTGCTGCACCCCGAGCGGCTGGCCCGGGTGGTGGAGCAGCGGGCCATGTACGGTTCCGTGCTGCCCAGTCTGAAAGAATACCTGGATGAAGTGCAAGGTGCCATTTCTCGGGCTATCCGGGACAACTTCCGCTCGGATTACCGTTCGGAGATTGCCGAGATGGTCGAACGGCGCCTGGTCCACCACCTGATCGGATTGGCGGCGAACAAAGAGATCAGCGAAGCGGTAAGCGCCGAGGCGCTGTCGCAGGCCGTCAGGTACCGACAGCCGAACGAAAGCCTGACCGGGATGACCGCTCACGAGCTGTACCTCAGTCAGCTGGTCAGCAGCTTCCTCGCCAACCCCGACAACTACGAGCCCACCGAAGTGCCCGACCTGCCGGACGGATCGCCGATCGGGCAGTAGGTTCGTCGGCCGACCGCAGCGTAGCGGAGGTCGTCCGACGAACCGGGTCGGGGGGTGAAGTACCATGTTTGAAGGACAAAAGTCAAAGTACGAAGGTGCCGACCGCAGCGTGGTGGAGGTCGTCCGCCGAACCGGGTCGGGGGGTGAAGTACCATGTTTGAAGGACAAAAGACAAAGTACGAAGGTGCCACCCGCAGCGTAGCGGAGGTCGTCCGCCGAACCGAGTCGGTTGATATTTACTGTTCCTTCCGGACCCTCGCAGGTCCTGCGGACCCTCCGGGGTCCTATGCTTGTCGCTCGGGTAAACCCAGCACCTCGGAAGGTGCCGTGACGCGGGAGCGGGACCTGCGAGCGTGGGGGTAACCATCGACCCGTCGGCCGACGAGCCAAGCTCGGCGGACGACTAGCTATATTTCAAACATTTTGTTAGTAAACCGAAATTACGTATCTTCGTGCGCGGTTAGTTAGCGACATTGGGCGACGGGGCGCAGGAACCCGCCAAAGTCGATAACCGGCCGGGTTTTTGAGTGAAGAACAGCAGATGCAAAATCAACACGGAATAGAGACGGACGGGGACGCTCCCGGACTGAAGGGGATGTACGAGGACTACTTCCTCGACTACGCCAGCTACGTCATCCTGGAGCGGGCGGTACCCGCCATCGAGGACGGGCTCAAGCCCGTGCAGCGCCGCATCCTCCACGCCCTGAAGGAAATGGACGACGGCCGCTACCACAAAGTGGCGAACGTGATCGGACAGACCATGCAGTACCACCCCCACGGCGACGCCGCCATCGGCGATGCTTTGGTGAACCTGGGGCAAAAGGAACTGATGATCGACCCCCAGGGCAACTGGGGGAATACCCTGACCGGCGATTCGGCCGCCGCCAGCCGCTACATCGAAGCCCGGCTGACCAAGTTCGCGCTGGAGGTCGTCTTCAATCCCCAGACCACCGAGTGGCAGCTCAGCTACGACGGCCGCAAGCGGGAGCCCGTCAACCTGCCCATGAAGTTCCCCATGCTGCTGGCCCAGGGGGCGGAGGGGATCGCGGTAGGCCTGAGTACCAAGATTCTACCCCACAACTTCATCGAGCTGTGCAAGGCCAGCATCAAGATCCTGGAGGGGAAGAAGGTGAAGATCTACCCCGACTTCCCCACCGGCGGAACCATCGACGTCACCGACTACCAACAGGGAAAGCGCGGCGGCCGGGTCAAAATCCGGGCGACCATCGAAAAGATCGACAATAAGTTCATCGCCATCAAGGAGATCCCCTACGGCATGACGACCCAGACCCTGATCGACAGCATCATCAAGGCCAACGACAAGGGGAAGATCAAGATCAAAAAGGTCACCGACAATACCGCCGCCGAAGTCGAGCTGCTCATCGAACTGGCGCCGGGCATCAGTCCGGACGTCACCATCGACGCCCTCTACGCCTTCACCAACTGTGAGCTGTCCGTCTCCCCCAATGCCTGCGTGATCATCGAGGGCGACAAGCCCCATTTCGTCAGCGTCGAGGATATTCTCCAGTTTAATACCGAGCAGACCAAGGACCTCCTGCGGCAGGAACTGAAAATCCGGGAGGGAGAACTGACCGAAAAGATCCACTTCGCCAGCCTGGAGAAGATCTTCATCGAAAAGCGCATCTACCGTGACATCGAGGAAGCCGAAAGCTTCGAGGAAGTGATCGATCTCATTTTCGCCGGATTGAAAAAGTACGTCCGCGAACCCGGTGACGCGGCTAAAAAGAACGATAACCGGCTACTGCTTATCCGGCAGATCAGCGAGGAAGACATTACCCGACTGACGGAAATCCGGATCAAACGGATCTCGAAGTACAACAGCTTCAAGGCCGACGAAATGATGGCCAAGCTGGAGGAGGAACTGAAGCAGGTCCGCCACGACCTCGAGCACCTGACCGAATACGCCATCAGCTGGTACCAGGGGCTGCTCGATAAATACGGGAAGGGTAGGGAGCGCAAAACCCAGCTGTCCACCTTCGAGAAAGTGGAGGTCGCCGCGGTGGCGGCCAACAACACCAAGCTTTACGTGGATCGCAAAGAAGGCTTCGTAGGTCAGGGACTCAAGAAGGAAGAGTTCGTCTGCGACTGCTCGGACGTGGACGATATCATCGTATTTCGCCGCGATGGCGTGATGACCGTCACCCGCATCGATGATAAAACCTTCGTGGGCAAGGACATTATCCACGTTAACGTGTGGAAAAAGGGGGACGAGCGGACCACCTACAACCTGGTCTACCTCGACGGGAAAACCGGCCGAGCCATGGCCAAGCGGTTCAACGTCACGGCCATCACCCGCGACCGGGAGTACAACCTGACGAAGGATACCAAAGGGTCGAAGCTCCTGTACTTCAGTGCCAACCCCAACGGCGAAGCCGAGATTATCACCGCCCAGCTCAGCCAGTCGTCCAAGGCCAGGCAGAAAAACTTCGATTTCGACTTCTCCGACCTGGCGATCAAGAGCCGGAGCGCGTCGGGCAACATCATGACCCGCTACCCCGTCCGGAAGGTCACCCTCAAGGAGGTGGGCAAAAGCACCCTGGGCGCGATGAAGGTGTGGATGGACGAAGTAAGCGGTCGCCTCAACCTCGACGAGCGGGGGCAATTCCTCGGCGGCTTCGACACCGGCGATCTGCTGCTGACCCTCTACAAGGACGGCAGTTACGAACGGGAGGAACTCGACCTCACCCGGCGCTACGATCCGAAGAACCTGTACTACATCGGCAAATACCAGGACGACATGGTCGTCAGTGCCGTGTACTTCGAAGGGGAGCGGGGCGTAACCCTTGTCAAACGCTTCAACATCGAAACCAGCTCGCCCGGTCAGGCTTTCAGTTTTATCACCGACCACCGGCAGAGCAAACTTTACTTGGCCACCGTTCACCCCGAGCCGGAAATCGCCTACGTCTGGCGGGACAAGCGGGACAAGAAGGAGGCCACCGAGAAGCTCGCCGAATTCATCGACGTAAAGGGTTGGAAATCGCTCGGTAACCGACTGCACGACGGCAAGCTGATCTCCATCAAGGAGATGAATGAACCCTATCTTCCGAAGGACGGATCCGCCACCGGGAATAAAGGGTCGGCCAAGGCCGGCCAGAACGGTAAGTCCGAAGACGGCATCAAACCGGGCGACACCATCGAGTTTGAATTCTAAGCCTTCGGCACCCAACGCGCCCGGAGCCACTACCTTTATCCCATGGGAAGACAGTCTACACGTCATCGGTACCGCACCCGCCGGGAAAAAAACCAATCAGTAGGCCGTGCCGCGCGGATCCTCGGCATCGGCTTGCTGATCTTTCTGGTTATGATGGTAATCAAGAACTGGCGGGAGTGGTGGGCCTACTACAAGACGTATTTTTACTAGTTGGTAAATTCAGGAATTAGTGAATAGGCGTGGATGCTCGCTGGCGCTCGATTGGTATACCGTCGTTGCTGGGAACTGAAGGAGCAACGACACCAAGCTTCGCTAAGTAGACCGAGAACGCGCGTACCGCATTCGGTAATTTTTGTAATTCGAAGTAACGCGCACAACCAGGAAGTAGCGGCGCGGCCAATCCCCGCAAAATCTGCGCCGTAAATCGGTGGCCACCCATCGTGCGCAATAGCATTTTCCGGCGAGTGAAGGCGAGTCACGCACGGCGGATTCTCCAAATAGCAGAGTAGGGCCGTCGCTCCACGACTAAGCGGGTCATCAAAGGGTTGCCGCGGAGAAGATCGCAAAAGCAGGTGGAAAATGGAACCGAGCCGCGGGCGAGCTACCACGGATTGAACCATTCGATTCGTCCTTTTGACCGAGGGTAGGCAGCAACCCGGAGTAGGGCCTATTGCGTTTACGCACTATGGCAACGCAATCCCTTCAATCCTTTCGCGATACGCATCTGGGGCCTACGGTAGCTTTGGGGGAAGCGAATGTTTTTCGAATGGAAAACGTCATGAATCCGAATTGCGGGGAGGTGCGCTACAGCCGGCGGGACTTCTTCAAGATTACCCTGATCCGGGGGCACAACTGCTATCACTACGCGGATAAAAGCCTGGAGATTGATGGTCCGACGCTGATCTTCTTCAATCCGCGGGTACCCTATACCTGGGAGGGCCTATCGGAGGATGTGAATGGCTACTTCATTATTTTCCAGGAGGCGTTTGTAAGCGGGCGGTTTGTACCGGCACTTTCCGAGCTGAGCATGTTTCAGCCGGGTGGAAGCCCCGCTTACCGGTTGAACGACGCGCAGGAAAAGGAAGTCACCGATTTGTTCGAGAAGATGCTCCGGGAGGTAGATTCCGATTACCCGCATAAGTACGACCTGCTGCGGAATTACGCCGCGGAAATGATCCACTACGCACTGAAATTGCAGCCGTCGGAGAAACTGTACGAGAACGTGGACGCAAGTGGCCGACTCACCGGGGTATTTTTGGAGCTGTTGGAAAGGCAATTTCCGATCGATTCCCAGCAGCAGCGATTTACACTTCGGTCGGCGGGGGATTACGCCGAACGGCTGGCCGTCCACGTCAATCATCTAAACCGGTCGGTAAAGGAAACTACGGGGAAAACTACGACCACCCTTATCGCGAATCGGGTCGCGGCCGAAGCACGTGCCCTGCTGAAGCATACCGACTGGAATATATCCGAGGTCGGTGACAGCCTCGGTTTCCGCGAGCCCGCCCACTTCGCTAACTTTTTCAAGCGACATACGGGACAAAGTCCAACCGCCTACCGTAGTGTTTGAATTTTGCAAGTAATGGCCCGATCCTTGCAAACCGGTACTAGGAGTGTACCCGCACCTTTGTAGCAATCAAATAAGTATTGTTATGCAAGATGCTAAGGTATTTTTCATCACGGGGGCTTCCAAAGGCTTTGGCCTGGAGTTAACCCGTCAGTTATTGGCCGCGGGACATTCCGTAGCCGCCACCTCACGCAGTAAGGCTGGCCTGATCGCTGCGGCCGGTACGCCTACTCCGGCTTTTCTTCCGCTGGAAATGGACCTGACCGATGAGTCTAGCATTGGTCAGGCGGTAGCCGAAGCCATCGGTGCCTTCGGAAGTCTGGACGTGATTATCAATAATGCCGGATATGGCCAACTGGGTGGGTTGGAGGAATTGTCCGATACCGAAACGCGTAAGAATTACGCAGTGAACGTGTTCGGAACGCAGAACGTCATTCGGGCGGTGCTACCGCAGCTACGGGCGCAAGGATCGGGGCACATCATCAATATCTCCTCGATTGCCGGCATCACCGGTGGCTTCCCCGGCTGGGGCGTTTACTGCGGCACCAAGTTCGCCGTCGAAGGCCTTTCCGAATCCCTGGCCGCGGAGGTGGCCGAGTTCGGAATCAAGGTTACCGTAGTCGCACCGGGTTATTTCCGCACGGAATTTCTGGATAACGGCAGTCTTGGCCTGCCGGAGCATCCCATTTCCGCTTACGTGGCGATCCGCGAAAGTGAATCGGCCCACACCAGCCACCTACAGGGCAACCAGCCTGGGGATCCGGTCAAGGGTGCCGCCGCCATCATCCGCATCGCCGGTACGGAGCATCCTCCCCTGCACCTGCTGCTCGGCCCCGACGCCTACGCTATGGCCGAAAAGAAGCTGGCCGACTTGAAAAAGGAGATGGAAGCCTGGAAGGAGCTAAGCCTGTCTACCGACCTGGAAACCGCGTAAGGGACCGTTCCTGATCCTGAAGTGAATTTATCCGGCACCGCCGCTCCCCACCGGGGCGGCGGTGCCTTAGTTGGAGCGTACCCCGTCTCAGCCCTTTCCCTTAACGCGTAGGTCCAAAATATTCCCCATCCGAAAACACTTCCGGCACCGCGCCTCGTATAGGTTCTTCTCGCCTAGCACCACCGTATCCTGATCCGGGGTAAGGCGATAGGAGTGCGTAGCCAGGTTGCCGCAGTGCGAGCAGATGGCGTGCACCTTGGTGATGTATTCGGCAACGGCCAGCAGGTCGGACATGGGGCCGAACGGCTTACCGCGGAAATCCATATCCAGGCCGGCGATGATGATCCGCTTGCCACGGTGGGCGAGATCCTGGGTGTGCTTGACGATATCGGCATCGAAGAACTGGGCCTCGTCCAACCCGATTACGCTGACGTCGTCGGGAATGTTAATCAACTGCTCGGAGCGGGCGATCGGGGTGGCGAGAAAGGAGTTGCTATCGTGGCTGACCACGCTTTCCTCGTGGTAGCGCGTATCGACGGCGGGTTTAAAAACGGCAACCCGCTGCCCGGCTATGCCCGCCCGTTTCAGGCGCCGGATGAGTTCCTCGGTCTTTCCCGAAAACATGGAACCACAGATAACTTCCAGCCATCCGCTGCGTTGACCGCTGAAGTGAGGTTCTAGAAACATGCCGCCACCGTAATTTAGGCGGCCCAAGGTATTAAAATTTGAGCAGCCATGACTCAGGCCAAAGCGGATAAACTACTCAATCGAATAACGGCCCTGCACCGCAGCTTACAGCTGGACGACCAGGATGACGCGCCCTCCACCCTCGAAAGAGATCTGATGCTGGGCTACCTACGTGACCTGTACACCATTTACCTGGAGGTTGGGGACGACGCGCCGCGGGAGAAACCGAAAACCACGCCGAAGGAGATTCCACCCGCTCCCCCGAAAGAAACCCCTAAGCCCCCGGACCCACCCAAGCCGACTGCCCCGCCCCCGCCCCAACCGCAGCCGGAGGTGCCCGCCCCCGAACGCCCCAACCCAACTTCCCCCCCGGAGTTCCCGGACGCGCCGGTACCCCCGCCCCAGCCCCCCGCCATGGCGACCCACACCGCGAAGATCGAGCCCCGCTACGACGAGCGGCCGGCACCCGATCCGCCGCAGCCCGCACCGGCGCCCAACGCCAGTCCGGATGTGGAAGCCCTCTTCGCGGAAACGGATAGTGGCAGCGACCTCGGCAACCGCCTCGGTCGTCAGCGGGTCGCTGACCTGAATCGCGCGCTCAGTATTAATAACCGGGTGCTATTCGCCAATAAGCTGTTCAACGGCAACGACGAATTGAACGACGTACTCAAGTCCCTCAACCTGAAGGGCAGCATGTCCAACGCCAAACCCCTCCTCATCGATCTGGCCCAGCAGCACCGTTGGGCCGCCGAGGAGCGCGAAGAAACGGCCCGGGAATTCATCGAACTCGTGCGCCGGCGGTATGCTTAAAAAGATCCTCTCCGTCGTTGCGGTCATCAGCCTCGTGTTCCTGATCTACCTCGTCGGAAAGGCGTTCAAATCCCAGCAGGCCGACCTGGCCGATATCGGTCAGGTGACGGTGGCCGATTCCGTCCTCACTATCGCCTTCGGGAGCTGTAACCGCCAGGACGAGAGCCAGGCTTTCTGGAAAACCATCGCCACCCACGAGCCGGCCGCCTGGCTCTGGCTGGGCGATAATATCTACGCCGATACCGACGATACCGACGAAATGGCCGAGGATTACGCGGAACTGGAATCCGCGCCCGAATACCGCGCCTTCGTCGATCAGGTGCCCGCCATCTACGGAACCTGGGACGACCACGACTACGGCAGCAACGACGCCGGCCGCGACTGGCCCATCAAGGAGGAAGCCAAACGCCTGATGCTGGATTTTTTACAGGTGCCGCCCAACGCCGAGGTGCGACAACGGGAGGGGGTCTACCAGTCCTATCTCGTCGAGGACGTGCGGGTCATCCTGCTCGATACCCGATACTTCCGGGATACGCTGTCCCCCGCCGTCCGCGCCGGCGACCGCTACGGACCCAACGAGGAGGGGGGCATGCTCGGCGCGGCCCAGTGGACCTGGTTACGGAATGAATTGCAGCAAAGTAACGCCCGGGCACACGTCATCGCCAGTAGTATCCAGGTGCTGCCCACCGATCACGGCTACGAGAAATGGGCGCTTTTCCCCCGGGAGCGGGAGCGACTGATGCAGTTGCTCGCCGAACTGAAGCCGGCACTGCCGATCTTGATTAGCGGCGACCGTCACCTCGCGGAAATCATGGTCGACACCATTCAGGGCTTCCCGGTGTATGAGGTAACCTCCAGCGGCCTCACCCACAGCTACGAAGCGGCGCGGGAAGCAAACGATAAGCGCATCAGCGATCTGGTGACCGAGAAGAACTTCGGCCTGCTGCACTTTTTGCCCACCGCTTCGGGCCTGCGACTACTGGCCGAAGTGCGGTCGGTCGAGGACAACGACCTGCTAGCCAGCCTCGCCCTCCCCGAGGGGGCGGTGAACAAAGCGGAGCTTACCCGCCTTGTCCATCCAAACGACCGGATGCAACGAGAACTGAAGCCCTGCCCCGATTCTCCTAACTGCGTAAGTACCCAGAGTATGCAGGCGAGTAAGCAGCGCGCACCCATCCCCTTTACCGGCAGCGCGACGGAGGCCAAGGCGAAACTGAAACGGGTAATCGGCGATATGTCCCGTACCGAACTGGTGTCTGAAGAGGAGAATTACCTCCACTACACGTTCAAAACCTGGCCGATCCCCTACGTCGACGATGTCGAGTTCCTGATCGACGCGGATGAAAAAGTGATCCACTACCGCAGCGCCAGCCGCGTTGGGCACAGCGATCTCGGCGTCAATAGCCGGCGCATGAAGAAGGTGGTGGCCGCCTACGAAGCAGATTAACCCCGGGTGAAGGGATCAGCCGGATAATGGTGATCCCGACACTTACGCCTATCTTGTACGGCCACGGCGACCCCCGAAACCCTCCGGTAGGGCGCCGCCAGATCAAGCGCCATCGATGACCAGAATTTACGTCCTCCTACTCCTTTTTTCGACCTTCACCGGCTGTAAAAGCACCGAATCCGAAGCCGCCGATTCCGTTGGGGCAACGGCCGCGGATGCGGATTTCACCACCTGGGCCGCCACTCCGCCCATGGGGTGGAACAGCTGGGACTCGTACGGCCCAACGGTACGGGAAGATGAAGTAAAGGCCAACGCGGATTACATGGCCGAGCACCTCCTGGACTACGGCTGGGAATACGTGGTCGTCGACATCCGCTGGTTCGTGGAGAATACGAAACGCCACGGCTATAATCAGGACAATCCGATCTACGTGCTGGATTCCTTCGGCCGCTACCTGCCCGCCGTTAATCGCTTCCCCTCCGCCGCCGCCGGTAAGGGATTCAAACCCCTGGCCGATTACATCCACGCGAAAGGCCTGAAGTTCGGCATCCACATCATGCGCGGGGTGCCCACCGAGGCGGTGGAACGGCAATTACCCATCAAAGGAACCGACGGCATCACCGCGGCCGATATTTACACCACCGCGGAGCAGTGTGAGTGGCTCCGCGACAATTACACCATCGTTGCCGACCGCCCCGGAGCCCAGGAATACTACAATTCCATCTTCGAGCTCTACGCCGACTGGGGGGTCGACTTCATCAAGATCGACGACCTCTCCGCGCCGATCTACCATAAGGAGGAGATCGAACTGATCCGCAAGGCCATCGACAACTCCGGCCGCTCCATCGTGCTGAGCACCTCCCCCGGCCCCACCCCCGTCGATTACGCCGAACACGTCGACGGCCACGCCAATATGTGGCGGATGGTCAACGACGTCTGGGACAGCTGGTACCACATCGATCACCTCTTCGACGTCAGCGAGGCCTGGTACCCCTACATCGGCGGCGGTACCTGGCCCGACTGCGATATGATCCCCCTCGGTCGTCTGTCCATACGCGGGGAAAGGGGCGACGACCGCATGACCGAACTCACCCCCGATGAGCAGTATACCCTCATGACCCTGTTCACCATCTTCCGCTCCCCGCTCATGTTCGGCGGCGACCTCCCCAGCAACGATGCCTTCACGAACGCCCTGCTGACCAACGAGGCCGTACTGGAAATGCACCGCGAGAGCGCGGACGTTCGGTTGCTTTTTGGCGACGAAGCGCAGGTGGCAATCACTTCCCGGCATCCGGAGGAAGACTGGACCTATTTAGCCCTTTTCAATCGCGGCGATTCGCTTAGTCGGGAAGTCAGCGTGCCCCTCGAAGACTTGGACATCCAGGGAGAGGTAACCGTCACCGATCTCTGGAGCGGTGATGACCTGGGAACCGTCAGCGGGACATTCAGCCGCGAACTCGCCCCCCACGCCAGCGGGCTCTACCGGATCCGCTAAGCCGGCTACCGGGGTACTTCGATCGCCTTAAGAATCTCGTCGATTACGTCTTTCGCACCGCCGCCCTCCATCTCCCGTTCGGGGGTGAGGATAATCCGGTGGTTTAGGGCGGGGTAGGCAACCCGCTGGATGTCGTCCGGGGTAACGAAATCACGACCGTCCAGCCCGGCCATCGCCTTGGCCAGCCGGAGAATGGCCAGGGAGGCGCGCGGACTAGCGCCGAGGTACAAGTCCGGGTGCGTACGCGTACGGTATACCAGGGCGGCGATGTAGTCCAGTAACTCGTCCCGAATGTGAATCCGCTCCACGATCTCCCGGCAATCGGCGATCTGCTGCCGGCTGATCACCGCGTCGATCTCCTGTAGCTGCCGGTGGCGGAAATCATTGCGGAACCGGTAAAGAATATCCCGTTCGCCTTCCTGGTCGGGATACTCGACTACGACGCGGAGTAAAAACCGGTCCAGCTGCGCCTCCGGCAGGCGATAGGTGCCTTCCTGCTCGATGGGGTTCTGGGTAGCGATCACGAAGAAGGGGTCGGGTAGCGAATGGGTGATGCCGTCGACGGTCACCTGCTGCTCGGCCATCACTTCGAAGAGGGCGGCCTGAGTTTTGGCCGGTGCCCGATTGATCTCGTCGATCAGGATGAGGTTACCGAAAATGGGGCCACGATTAAAGGAAAAGGTGCCGTCGTGCGTATTCAGCACGGTGCTGCCCGTCACGTCACTGGGCATCAGGTCGGGGGTAAACTGAATGCGGCTGTACGTAGCATCGATAGTGCGGGCAACGAGGCGGGCGGTAAGCGTCTTGGCAATACCCGGAACGCCTTCTACCAACACGTGGCCGCCGGCAACCAGCGAAACGATCAACAGATCGATGAGCTCGTGCTGTCCGACGATCACCTTTCCGACGGAGGCACGAATCTGGTCGGCGGCTGCCCGGAGCCGGTCGAGGTTCACCCGCTCGTGGCTTTCGGACGACTGGCCGGAATGATCCACGACGAGCTCACCGGGCACGGGCTCGATGATCGGATCTGCTTCGGGGGCGGGGTCTTGGGGGCGGTCGTCTTCCATGGCGGTAAAGGTAACGGACGGCGTGGTGACCGGTTGTATGCTTAGGCGACCGAAAGCTGTGGCAGCCGCAACGGAAACGCCCGCAGCAATCCGGCAAAGCGATCGGGATATTGCCGGGAAAAGGCCGGGGCGTGGGAATGAAAAACGGTAAGGGTGAGGGCGTCTAGGTCTAGGTCGTCCAATCCGACGAAGCCTTGCAACGCCTCCCGGGAAAAAGCCGTCAGCCGGTGAATCTCCTCGAAGGTGAGGGCGTGGGCCGCCGCTCGCTGCCGGGCCTCCGGATCGGTGAAAAAGAGGGCGCGGGTGTACTCGTAAAATCCGAGTTGGAGGTACTTGTCGGGCTCGACTACCGAGCGGATAAAGTAATTCAGCGTCCAGATGATCACGCCGTCTTGCGCGTACATTTCCGAAGCGTGCAGCACGTCGTGCTCCGGGGTGGGAAACTGGTGGGGATAAAAAATTACGTTCTCAAACCCCGGGATCAGAAAGGCTTCCCGGTAGTACGTAACGGTAGCCGCGGAGGCGGCGGCCATGAGGCGCACATCGGACGGAATGCTTTCGATGGCCATCCCGGTGTATTCCGTGGCTTCCCGGATCAGGAAAGCGCGGCGACGGAAATCCCGTTTGCCTTCCAGGTCCAGCGCCCGGTACAGGGGGAAACGCTCCAGAAGCGGTGCCAACTCCGTGGACAGATCCGGTGGATGGCGCTTCCAGTACCACCACCGCAGCTGGGGCGCCAGCGTATAGGCACCCGCCGCGGCCAGGGCAGGGAGGAGCAATAGCTCCGACTGCACGTTGCCGGTCTGCCAGGTCAGGATAACACCCAGCAAAATAAGGCAGAGGGCGGTCAGGTAAATGGAGCGGACGGGATCCATGTCGGGTACTGGGGATTAGGAGGTTGGCGGTTCCGTTCCCTTACGGAAAAAAGTGCCGGATTGTTGTTCGGGGTATAGCACGATATTCCGTCCAAAGTAGCGTATATTTAGAGGGATAAGCCCAAAAAGCCGCAAATACCATTCGCTATGATGAATGAAGAAGTGCGGACGATCATGACCACCGACGTAGCCACCGCCTACGCATCCCAGACCGTCGGCGAAATCGCCCAGATCATGCTGCGGGAAGAGCTACAGCAACTTCCCGTCGTAGACCGGGATGACAAACTGCTGGGGCTCATCACCTCCTACGATATGTGGCGCGACTGCCGCGAGAACCTGGACAGCGAGTCCCGGCTCGTCAGCGAGGTCATGAACACCCGGATCATCAAACTGGCGCCGAAGGATAAGGTCGGGACCGCCGCGGAGCTATTCATGGATCGCCGTTTCAAGACCATCCCCGTCGTCAACCTGGAGGGTAAACTGAAGGGGGTGGTGACGGCTTTCGACATCATCCGCTATACCCTCAAGCGGGAGTACAAGGAGCCCATTCTGTACCGGGAGGTCCTGGGGTAGTCCGGCTACCCGGGTCCCCGGGTCCCCAGCTCCGGGAATGGTTGTGCAGGCCACTAGCGCGGTGTCAAGTCAGCATCTAAGGTTGTCTCCGATCTCGTGTGGCGCGATGGTCCGTTCCCAATCACTTCTGGAGCGTCGCGACCCTAGAGCAGGGGCGGTGGGTTTCCCCTTTCGTGCCTCGCCGCTCCACAACTCCCCCACCAAGCAACATGGCTGGCCCTTCAGGTTGACAAGCCCATGCAAGACCGCAGCGCTGTCCAACCCACATTGCCCGGAGTGCAACTCCGGGTATGTGGAGGTAAAGCACCATCGACTGCAGCGCAGTCGAACCCCAACTCCCGAACGAAGTATGCTTTTGATGGGTGATTTCGTTGGCCTTGATGCAAAGAGCGTCCGTAGCAACATTTGGCGGCAAGTCTCAATTCCTAACTTGACAAAGCACTAGTTCCAGTAGACGTTTTGCCCAGGGGTGGGTAGGCGGAGCGGGGCCTCCGCGATCCCCCTGGGGCGAAAAGCAGCGACGCCAGCGTATCTTCCGGTTTACCTCACGGTGATTACCCCCTGGCCATGACGCTCCCTACCCGACTGCTTTGCTCCTTCCTGGTATTGTTTTGCACCCGCGCCCCGGCGCAAACAAGTTTCTCCGTATTGCTACCGGAAAGCCTGGCCGATAGCGCCCTCGACGGTCGGCTGCTGCTTCTGCTCTCCACGGACGACACCACCGAGCCCCGCTTCCAGATCTCCGACGGCCCCGAAACCCAGCTGTTCTTTGGGCAGAACGTGGAAAACTGGAAACCCGGAACGCCCGTCACCGTCGATGCCAGTACCGCCTACGGCTACCCCCTCGAATCGCTTGCCGACCTGCCCAACGGCAGCTACCAAGCCCAAGTACTGCTCCATAAGTACGAAACGTTCCACCGTAGTGACGGCCATACCGTGCAGTTGCCCATGGACCGCGGCGAAGGCCAGCAGTGGCACCGCGCCCCCGGTAACCTGATCAGCACGCCGGTAGCGATAACCCTAACCGGCGGACGCACGGCACCAATCGAACTGGCCTTCGATAGCGCCATCCCCGAAATCGAGGAGCCGGAGGATACCGAATACGTGAAGCACATCAGGATCCGTTCCGAGTTACTCAGTGCATTCTGGGGCCGCGATATGTACCTGGGTGCTCACGTGCTGCTTCCCGAAGGTTGGGCCGACCACCCCGAAGCAAAGTACCCCCTGGCGATCATGCACGGTCACTTTCCCGCCGACTTCGGCGGCTGGAGAACCACCCCGCCCGATACCACCGAGCCCTGCGCGTACAGTGCCCGCTTTGGCCTGGACTGCTACAACCGGATCGTGGATCAGGAGGCCTACGACCTGTACCGGGCCTGGACCGGGCCGGACTTCCCCCGGGTGATCGCCATCGAGATCCAGCACGCCAACCCCTACTACGACGATAGCTACGCCGTCAACTCCGAGAACCTCGGCCCCTACGGCGATGCCATTACCTACGAACTGATCCCGGAGATCGAACGGCAGTTCCGCGGGATCGGCGAAGGCTGGGCCCGCTTCGTCTACGGCGGGAGCACCGGCGGCTGGGAGGCTATGGCCGTGCAGGTGAAGTACCCGACGGAATACGGTGGCAGCTACGCGTCCTGCCCGGACCCCATCGACTTCCGGGCCTACACGGTGGTGAATCTCTACGAAGACGCCAACGCCTACTACCTCGATAGCGAGTTTAAACGGACCGAGCGACCGGCCCACCGCGACAGCCTGGGCCACGTATCGAGCACCCTCCGCGAGTCGAACCAACGGGAGCTCGCCCTGGGCGACCGCAGCCGCAGCGGTCAGCAGTGGGATATCTGGGAGGCGGTGTACAGTCCGGTGGGCCCGGATGGCTACCCGCTGCGGATCTGGGATAAGGTGTCGGGGCAGATCAACCCCGAAGTGGCGGAGTACTGGCGGGAAAACTACGATCTCACCCACATCCTGCAGCGCGACTGGTCGGAGCTGGCGCCCGATTTGCGGGGGAAGCTGAATATCTACGTCGGGGACATGGACAACTACTACCTCAACAACGCGGTCTACCTGGCCGAAAAATTCCTCCGCTCCGTCGACTTCGGTGGCGAGATCACCTACGGCGACCGCGACGAGCACTGCTGGAACGGCGATCCCGACCAACCGAACGCGATCAGCCGGCTACGGTACCACCGGATGTTCATCCCGAAGTGGGCGGATAAGGTGGTGGAGCTGGCGCCGGCCGGGGCGGACCTGACTTCCTGGCGGTACTAACCGCCTTTTGTCGCCGGCGGTCGGTGAAGCTAGCGGCATTACGGTAGAAACCCTATTTTCGCCCACCTCGGAAGTGGGCTTACCGTGCCGGGCAGGAATCCGTAAATGGCCGATTGGCAACGGAACTTGTACGTCCGCGGTGCCGTTCCGTTGCCATACGGAGGGGCTGCCCCCGAAGCATCCGTTTACCGAAGAACGGATAGTACATTATCCAAGTCGCATAAAACCAAGTTAGCATGAATCTGGAACCGAACATATTGACCAAAGTAAACAGTTGGCTGGACGGCGATTACGACGATACAACGAAGCAGACCATCCGTGAGCTCGTAGCGCAGGAAAAAACGAGCGAGCTGACGGACGCTTTTTACCGGGATCTCGAATTCGGTACGGGCGGTTTACG
Source organism: Neolewinella xylanilytica (assembly GCF_002934605.1). Lineage (GTDB taxonomy): Bacteria > Bacteroidota > Bacteroidia > Chitinophagales > Saprospiraceae > Neolewinella > Neolewinella xylanilytica. Next base: position 36,526 of record NZ_PTJC01000005.1, on the reverse strand, counting down.
CGGGATAATGGGCGTCGGTTCCAACCGCATCAACAAGTACACCATCGGATCGGCCACTCAGGGACTGAGCAATTACCTGAAGCAGCAATTTCCGGACGAGCAGATCAAGGTTGCCATCGCCCACGATAACCGGAATAACGCGGAATTCTTTGCCCAAACCGCGGCCGATATTTTTTCCGCGAACGGAATTCACGTGTATTTCTTCGAAGGCCTCCGCCCCACCCCCGAGCTCTCCTTCGCGATCCGGGAGCTGGGCTGCCAGAGCGGCATCATGCTGACCGCATCCCACAACCCGAAGGAATACAGCGGCTACAAGGTGTACTGGTCCGACGGCGGCCAGGTGGTGAATCCCCACGATAAGGGGATCATCGCCGAGGTGAATAACATCCAGTCGGTTGCCGACATCAAATTCGAAGGCAAGCCCGAACGCATCGAAAGCATCGGCGAAAAAATCGATAAGCGGTTCATCGAGAACGTCCTCGCGGCGAGTATCAACCCGGAGGTCGTCAAGCAGGAGCAGGACCTGAAGATCGTGTACTCCCCGATCCACGGCGCGGGTGTGGAGATGGTGCCACGCGCCCTGAAGGAACTGGGATTCACCAACGTCAATCTGGTGGAAGAACAGCTCGTGACGAGCGGCGACTTCCCGACCGTCGTTTACCCGAACCCGGAAGAAAAGGAAGCCCTCACCCTGGCCCTGAAATTAGCCGGGAAGATCGACGCCGATCTCGTGATGGCCACCGATCCCGACGCCGACCGGGTAGGTATCGCCGTAAAGAACAACGCAGGCGAGCACGTACTCCTTAACGGCAACCAGACCGGTACCCTGATCTTCAATTACCTGATTGAGCAGTGGAAGCAAAAGGGGAAATTGACCGGCAACGAGTACATCGCCAAGACCATCGTAACGACCAACATCATCGATGAGATCGCCAAGGCCAATGACGTAACCTGCTATAACCTGCTCACCGGCTTCAAGTACATCGGTGCCCTGATGACCGAGCTCGAAGGAAAGGCGACCTACATCGCCGGCGCCGAGGAAAGCTATGGCTACCTGATCGGGGCCCACGTACGGGACAAGGACGCGGTCGTAGCCTGTACCATCATTGCCGAAATGGCGGCCTACTACAAGCACAACGGAAAAACCCTCTTCCAGACCCTCCAGGAGATATACGTCAAGTACGGCTTCTACAAGGAGGAGTTGATCTCCCTTACCAAGGGCGGCAAGCAGGGCGCCGAGGAGATCAGTCAGCTGATGCAGGGCTACCGGAATAACCCCCCGCAGGAACTCGGAGGAAAGAAGATCGTCCGCGTCAATGACTACCAAACTTCTAAGTCCTATACGTTCGACGGAGGGGGGGAAACCGCCATCGACCTGCCGAAATCGAACGTGATGCAATTCCTCACGGAGGAAGGCTACGTGATCACGGCCAGGCCGTCTGGCACCGAGCCGAAGATCAAGTACTACATCAGCGTGAATACGGAGCTCGACAGCGTAAGCGATTTTGCCGCGAAGGACGCCGAACTGGAAGCACTGATCGACGATCTCAGCAAGAGCCTCCTGGCATCGAACGACTGAGACTAAGCGGCAAACCTCGGCGCGGGGAATGCCGCGCAAACGAAAAAAGGGTCGTTGGCAACCGCCAACGACCCTTTTTTATGGTAGGCATACCGGCCTACACTACGTTGATCTCCCCGGCGCGGAACATCTCGCCCATCTTCTCGTAGGTACCGTCCTCCAGTTTGGAGCGAACGGCCTTGAAGGCGTCGATGGTGGTCTGGATGTCCTCCGAGCTGTGCTCGGCGGTGGGAATGAGGCGCAGGATCAGCTGGCCTTTCGGAATAACCGGCGGCAGCACCACGGAGCAGAAGATGCCGTAGGTCTCCCGCAAATCGTAAATCAGGGCGCCGGCCTCGTAGGTCGACCCCTTCATGAATACGGGCGTCACGCAGGCACCGGTGTTACCGATGTCGAAGCCAGCCTCGCGCAGGCCGTTCTGCAGGTGATGGACGTTCTTCCAGAGCTTTTCGCGGAGCTCGGGCTGCTCGCGGAGCAGCTTGAGGCGGGCGAGGGCACCCTTCACCATCGGCATGCAGAGGCTCTTGGCGAAGACCTGGCTGCGGAGGTTGTACCGCATGAACTCGATGATGTCCTTGTCAGCACTCACGAAGGCACCAAAGCCGGACATGGCCTTGGCGAAGGTGGAGAAGTAGACGTCGATCTGGTCCTGTACGCCCTGCTCTTCGCCGGCGCCGGCACCGGTAGCGCCCATCGTGCCGAAGCCGTGGGCATCGTCCACCAGCAGGCGGAAGCCGTACTGTTCCTTGTACTGGCAGATCTCCTTCAGGATGCCCTGCTCGCCGCGCATGCCGAAGACGCCCTCGGTGATGACCAGGATGCCGGAGTTGCGCTTTTCCGCTTCCTTCTTGGCCTGTTCCATGCGGACCAGGAAGTGGTCGATGTCGTTGTGCGTGAAGGCGTACTTGGGGCCGAGGTGCATCCGGATACCGTCCATGATGCAGGCATGATCGTCGCGGTCGTAGACCACCACGTCGTGGCGGGTCAACAATGCGTCCACGATCGACATGATACCCTGGTACCCGAAGTTGAGTAGCAAGGCGGCTTCCTTCTGGGTGAACTCGGCGAGCTCTTCCTCCAGCTGGATGTGGGCGTCGGTTTCGCCGCTCATGATACGGGCGCCCATGGGGTAGGCCAGGCCGTACTCGGCAGACGCATCTGCGTCGGCCTTGCGTACGTCGGGGTGGTTGGTGATGCCGAGGTAGGAGTTGATGCTCCAGATGATGCATTCCTTACCGCGGAAGGTCATCCGGGGGCCAAGCTCTCCTTCCAGCTTGGGAAAGGAGAAATAGCCGTGGGCGACGTCCTGGTACTGGCCGAGGGGGCCTTTGAATTCGCGGAATTTGTCGAATAGATCTTTCATGCGTAGGGGTTGAACCTGGGCGCAAAGATACAAAAGCTGTTCAAGCCCGTGATGCCGTGCAGGGATATTCTGTAACGGCCACTTTTGTCCACTGGGCTAGATCCGCCGCGGGCTCCGGAGCTTAGCTACACACCCTTACGCTACCGCCCCGTGCTATCCGCGTTTGCCAGTGGCTCGCTGCCGGCGGGGAATCCGCCGGCTTTGCCTTCAGAACGTCGGGGGGGGGGGACTGATGCTTCCATGGATTCCGTCACGTTTACTCGGCCCTGGGAAGCTGTACAAAGGGGGACCGGGGCGCCGGAGCGCGGGTGCAAAAGCCAATTTCCCGGGGTAAGCCGGCACCAGACCTTTGCCAATGGCCGGGAAATGTTGTAACCTGATCGTCCGAACCAACCATTCCTAAGCTTACCCATGAGAGAACAACGTCTTCAGGCTTGTCGGCGGCCAAGGCTTTTCGGTGGCGCTTTGCGCGGTATCGCCTCGGCGATCCTGCTGACATGCGGGCTTCTGGGCTGCGGGGAGGATACGCCGCGCTTCGTCCGGCTTTCGTCGGCCAGGACCGGCATCGACTTCACCAACACCATCGAGGAGGACGCCACCACCAACATCATGACCTACCAGTATATGTACAACGGGGCGGGCGTGGGGCTGGGCGACCTCAACAACGACGGGACGACGGATATCTTTCTGGTCGGCAATGCCGTACCCAACGCGCTCTACCTCAACCGGGGCGAATGGACCTTCGACGAGGTGGCGGGCGCGGCGGGCGTCCGGGGACGCGAAGGGGACTGGCGCACCGGCGTAACCATGGTAGACATCAACGGCGATGGCTGGCTGGATATCTATGTCTGCTACTCCGGAAACGTGGCCGGCGAGGGCCTGCAGGCCGGCGTCCGCACCGAACGGCCGGAGCGGGCCAACGAACTATTCATCAACAACGGACCCGGGGATGCGGGCGGCGTGCCCACCTTCACGGAGCAAGCGAAGAAATTCGGACTGGAGGCTACGGGTACCTTCTCCTCCCAGTCCTATTTCCTCGATTACGACCGCGACGGTGACCTGGATATGTTCCTCGTCAACCACGCCAATATGTTTTTCGCCCCCTTCTTCAATACCTCCGAACTCCGTCGCCAGCGCCACCCCTACTTCGGCAACCGGCTCTACCGCAACGAAGGCGGCCACTTCACCGACGTAAGCGAAGCGGCCGGTATCCACGGCAGCGGACTCAATTATGGCCTCAGCGCGAGCATCTCCGACTTCAACGGCGATGGCTGGCCCGACCTTTTCGTCACGAACGATTACGACGAGCAGGACTTCCTCTACCTCAACCAGCAAGACGGAACCTTCCGGGAAGTCTCCCACACATCCTTCGACCACCTCTCCAAATTCTCCATGGGCTCCGACGTCGCCGACATCAATAATGACGGCCGGCCGGACCTCTTCGTCGCGGATATGCTGCCCGAGAATAACCGCCGCCAGAAACTGCTACGCGGCCCCGACAAATACGACAAATACCGACTGGCCGTCGATAGTGGCTTCCACTACCAGAACATGCGCAACGTGCTCCAGCTGAACGTCGGCCCCGGCCCGGACGGGCAGCCCCGCTTTCGGGAAGTCGGGCAAATGGCGGGCATCGCCGGCACCGACTGGAGCTGGGCCACCCTCTTTGCCGACTTCGACAACGACTCCCACCTCGATCTCTACGTCACCAACGGCTACCTGCGCGACTACACCAATCTGGACTTTCTGCGCTACGCCCAGGACCGGATGGGGCAGGCCATCTCCGGTAGCCGGGCAAGCAGCGACCGCCTGATGGCGCTGATCGCGGAGATGCCCGAAACCCGGTTGCCGAATTATGCCTTCGCGGGAACGGACTCCCTCGCCTTTATTGATCGCGGGAAAGCCTGGGGAGTAGCGGAACCGTCCATTTCCAACGGTGCGGCCTACGGTGATCTCGACGGGGACGGCGACCTCGACCTAGTTGTCAGTAACCTCAATCAGCCGGCCTTCGTGTACCGTAACGAACTTGCCCCGAACACCCGTCATTACCTGCGGGTGCGGCTGCGGGGCAGGGCGCCCAACGTGAACGGAATCGGTGCCACCGTGGAAGCGGAGATCGGCGGTACCCGGCTGCGTCGTGAAGCCTACTACGCCCGGGGCTACCAGTCCAGCGTCGAACCCGTGCTCACCTTCGGCCTCGGGGGCGCGGAGCGGGTAGATGTCCTGCGCGTGACCTGGCCGGACGGCACGGTGACCACCGAGCGGGACGTTTCCGCCGATCAAGCGATCAGCATCGACCAGGCGGCGGCAACAACCGTAGCCACTGCGCCGGACACTTCCGCCGCCAGCCCCTTCCGCCGTATAACGGAAGTAGCCGGTATCGACTACCGCCACCGGGAAAATGACTTCGTCGACTTCAAGGTCCAGCGCCTGATCCCCTATCAGCCATCGCGGCTCGGCGGGCTCACCGCGGTCGGTGACGCGAACCAGGACGGGCACGACGATATCTACTTCGGGGGCGCGCTGGGGCAGCCGGGTATTCTATACCTGTCTACGGGCCAGGGCGGGTACCGACCCGCGACCGGAGGCCCCTGGGCGGAGGACGCCCACTACGAAGACCTCGGCGCCACCTTCTTCGATGCCGACGCGGACGGGGATGTGGATCTGTACGTGGTAAGCGGCGGCAACGAACACCCCGCCAGCCACCCGGCCTATCGGGACCGGTTGTACCTCAACGACGGGGCCGGGGGCTTCGTACGGGCCGCTAATGCCCTGCCGGAAATGGCGACCAGCGGGGGCCGGGTAATCGCCGCCGATTTCGATCACGACGGCGATCAGGACCTGTTCGTCGCCGGGCGGGTAGAAGCCCAGGCCTATCCGCAACCGCCGCGGAGCTACCTGCTGCGGAATGAAAGCATGGGGGCTGCGGTTCGCTTCGTAGACGCATCGGCCGATCTGACCGGAGGTGCATTCCGGCCCGGAATGGTGACCGGCGCCGCCTGGACCGATATCAACGGCGACGGTTGGGAAGACCTGCTGCTGGTAGGGGAATGGATGCCCCTGCGGGCGCTTATCAACGTGGACGGCACCCGCTTCGAGGACCGTAGCCGGGAATGGGGGCTGGACGGCACCCACGGCTGGTGGAGCGCGGTCACTGCCGCCGATCTGGACGGCGACGGCGATCCGGATTTTCTGCTAGGGAATGCCGGGACCAACCTGCGCTACGCCGCGTCCCCAACGGAACCGCTGGAATACTTTGTCCAGGACATCAATCACGACGGACAGCCCGACCCGATCATGACGTTCTACGTTCAGGGAGAACGCTATCCCGCGCCGAGCTACGACGAGATGGCGGATCAACTATCCGGCTTTCGCCGGCGGTTTACGGACTACGCGACCTACGCCGACGCCCGGATCGAGGCCGTTACGGCTGGTGGGGATACCACAGGGGCCTTTCGCCTGCGCATTTCCGAACTTCGGTCGGGATGGTCGGAAAATACCGGGGAAAGCTTCGTTTTCCATGCTTTCCCCGCCGCCGCCCAAGTGTCCATGATTACGGACTTCGTCGTGGCCGATTTCGGCCTTGACGGCGATAACGACGATATCCTCGCGGTCGGAAACTTTTATCCGTACCGGGTGGAATGGGGCCCGTCCGACGCTTCGTCCGGACTACTGATGCACTTCCAGAACGGGCGGATTATAGACCGGCGGGGAGTAAGCACCTTACCCTTCACGGGTGACATCCGGGGCGTGCGCCTGCTGGATGCCGGGGGGGCGGATCCCCGGCTGTTGATCACCCGTAACGATGGAGCGGCCGACCTTTTTTCCCAGAAGTAGCGGGTTGACGGAGAACGCAAGGGAGCCAGAAATGGACCAGCAATTTTCTTCTCCCGTGGCGGTGGAAATCTGGCTACCCGACTACGCTTGCAATTTGTGCATATACTAACCGAAAACACGCCTAAAGACAGGCGGGCCATAAAAAGTTCGTGAAATAATGGTTTTTACTAGGGTTTAAATTCGGTAATTGTTAGTTTGACGGTTATAAATTCGATTTAGTTATTATTCTTATCGTCGATCCGCTAGTATGAAACACCAGAAATCAGCCACCGTCTCCCGGCGGTGCGGGCTCGCCTTACTCTTTACGGCCGGGATCTTGGCAAACCTGCAGGCAGGGGCATCGGCCCCTCCGGCCGAACGCTCCTTTTTGCAGTCCGCCGCCACCGTCATCGTCACCGGAACGGTACAGGACGAAACCGGCGAGCCCCTCCCCGGAGCAACTATCCTGGAGGAAGGTACCCAGAACGGCACCGTTACCGACATCGACGGAGCCTATACGCTGGAAGTCGCCGAAAACGCCACCCTGATCATTTCGTTTATCGGTTACGAGTCGATGAACGTCGAGGTGGAAGGTCGTACCGAGATCGACGTCAACTTGCGGCCCGCGTCGGGTACGCTGGAGGAGGTGGTCGTAATTGGGTACGGCGAGCAGAAGCGCAGCGACCTGGCGGGGGCCGTGTCGGAGATCAGCAACAAGGAAATCTCCGAGAACCCCACCCCCAACATTAGTAACACCCTGGTCGGGCGGACTCCGGGCATCATCGCCACCCAACGGTCGGGGGCCCCGGGAGACGATGCCTCGCAAATCTTTATCCGGGGCATCGGTACGACGGGAGATGCTTCGCCGCTCTATGTCATCGACGGAATCGTGCGCTCGGCCCGGGACTTCTCACAACTGAACAGCAATGAGATCGAATCGGTATCCATTTTAAAGGATGCTGCCAGCGCGGCCGTATTTGGGGTGCGGGGCGGAAACGGCGTCGTACTGGTCACGACGCGGCGGGGCAGGGAAGGCCGCATGCAGGTAAGTCTTTCCGCCAATTACGGTCTGCAGGAACGCACCAACGAGCAGCAGTTTCTCGGATCGTACGAATACGCCAAACTCTACAACGAGGCCCTAACCAACCAGGGCGACGACCCCCTCTACAGTGAGGACGATCTCGATAAATACCGCGAAGGGAGCAGCCCGGACACCCACCCCGACGCCGACTGGCTTTCGGTACTGGATGATTGGGCACCGATCCAGAATTACAGTCTCGGAGCCAACGGTGGTACCGAGCGCATCCGCTATTCCGCCCTCCTCGGCTACGTAGACCAGAAAGGCATCGTACCCTCGAACGAGTTCAACCGCTACAATTACCGCTCGAACATCGACGCCGACGTAACTACTTCCACGCGGCTATCCTTTGACCTTTCCGGGCGGGATGAGGTCACGAACGACGTGGCGGCTACCGACGTATTCCGCTGGATGGCGGGCACTCCGCCGAACGAAGCGCCCATCCAATGGTCGAATGGCACCTATTCCAGTGGCCCCGCCTATCTGACCCTGCCGGAAAACGGGTACCGTAACCGGCGCATCCAGAACTTCAATGGACGCCTTCAACTGGTGCAGCAGCTGCCCCTCGAAGGTTTGTCCCTCATGGGAATAGCTTCCTACAATAAGGACATCACCGGTCAGAAGAACTTCACCTATCCCCAGATTCCCTTCTACAACCGGTTGGGCGACGGCACTTTCGTAGAACAGCCCCGTGGGCAAACCTCCCTCTACCAGTCCACCGATGACTACCAAAGCCTGACGCTGCAGGCCCACCTCAATTTCACCAGGGAATTGCGGAACAGCAGCGTATCCGCCCTGCTCTTGTATACGCAAACGAAGGACCAGTGGCGGTTTACGAGTGCCTACCGCGACGGCTTCACCCTGGCCATCGACGAGATTGACTTCGGCGGAGTGGACAACCGCACGAACAGCGGCTACTCCGGCACCCGGGCCCGGCAGGGGGTCGTAGGACGACTGAACTACACCATTGCGGAAAAGATCATTCTGGAAGGTAGCTTCCGGGCGGACGGCTCGGAGCAGTTCGCGCCCGGTAATCGCTGGGGCTTCTTCCCCTCGGGGTCCCTGGGCTATATCATCAGCAAGGAGAACTTCATGCAGGGAGCTGACTTTCTCGATTTCCTGAAGCTGAGAACCTCCTACGGCGTACTCGGAAATGACCGCATCGGTGGTTCCCGTTTCCTGTATCTGCAATCGTACCGCCAGATCAGCGGCGCCGCGGTATTCGGTGACGGAAATGTCGTGCCCGGCATCGTCGAGGGCAACCTAGCCAACCCGAACGTGACCTGGGAGACGGTCAAGAAGTTCAACGTCGGTTTCGACGCCAAATTCCTTGATTACAAGTGGTCCTTTTCCGCGGATTACTTCATGGACAAACGGAGTGACATCCTGGGTAGCCGCAACCTTTCGGTGCCCAGTCTGCTGGGAGTAGGCCTGCCCGTGGAAAACCTGTCGAAGGTGGACAACGAAGGGGTAGAGCTCAGCCTCGGCCATATGAATACCGTCTCCGACAACTTCAGCTACTCGATAAACGCCAACTTCACCTACGCACGGAACACGGTGGTCTTTATCGACGAGCCGGAATCGGAGAACCCCAATATCCGCCGGACCGGCCGTCCGCTCGGCGCTCAGTTCGGATTTAACGCCCTTGGGATCTTCCAGACCGAGCAGCAGATCGAAAACGCCGCCGAACACCTGACCGACGTGGAACCCGGTGACATCCAGTACGAGGACGTTAACAACGACGGCGTCATCGACGACCTCGACCGGGTGTACATCGGAAGCTCCAACACGCCGGAAATCATCTACGGCCTCGGCGGAAACATCAAACTCCACAACTTCGAACTGTCACTGCTATTTCAGGGCGCCACGAACGTCAATCAGTACTACTCCGGGGAGGGGGTCTGGCCCTTCTTCGTCGGGGCCGGTGCCTTTGAAACCAACCTCGACCGGTGGACGCCGACGAATACGGATGCCAGCGAGCCCCGCGTCCTCATCGATGCTACCAACAATCACGCGGGCTCTTCCTTCTGGCTGGAAGACGCCTCATACCTCCGCCTGAAGAACGTGGAGGTCGCCTACAATCTACCCACCGACCGCCTGTTCGGAGGTTTCGTGAAGAACGTACGGGTATTCTTCAACGCCAATAATGTGTACACCTGGACCGGTATCGAGAATTTCGACCCGGAAAACGCCGACGGAAGGGGTTGGGGCTACCCCCAACTCCGAATCTGGAACACGGGACTAACGGCTAATTTCTAAAACATACCTTGATGAACATCAAAGGATATATAGCACTCAGGGGTGCTGCCCTTTTATTGATCCTCGGTGGATTGCAGGCCTGTAACGACGATCTGTTGAATCAGATTCCGAAAGACTCCCTTACCGAGGAGTTGGTCTGGACCGACCCGGCGGGAGCCACCCAATTCGTCAACCTGATCTACGGCGATATGCCCTCCGGATTCGACCGCAACTACGACGGTTGGGCCAAGGGACTGTACCTGCTTGACGGACTGACGGACGACGGAGACGTGTCCATGCTCTGGACCCACTCCACGGTCTACCAAAATGCCACCTTCCAGACCACCAACGTGCCCTGGGGCAATCAGTGGGGCATCCTCTACAACCTCGTAAGAAAGACCAACGTAGCCCTGGAGAACCTGGACCGCCTGGAAGACGAGGAGCTGGCAAACCGCCTCCGGGGGGAGGCACACTTCCTGCGCGCGTACGTCTACCACGACCTGCTGCGGCTCTTCGGCACCCCCTCGGACGGGGGAGAACCCACCGGAGTTCCGCTGATCGAACGAAGTCTGACCCTGGAGGACGACCTCCAGATCCCCCGTGCTCCCTACGATGCTGTCATCACGTTCATTCTAGACGACCTGAACGCGGCGGCGGACTTGCTGCCCGGGCCGGGCCAGATCGCCGCCGGCCGTGCCAATACCGGTACCGTAAGCGCCCTTCGAAGCCGGGTACTGCTCTACGCGGAACGCTACGAGGAAGCAGCCACCGCCGCCCAGGAAATCATGGACGGAACGTATCGCCTGTTTCCGGACTACCGGACCCTCTTCCTGACGAAGAATAACGAGGAGGTGATCTGGGCCAAGAAGTTCGCTTTCCCGGACAAGCACCACCAATCCAATGCCGGCGGTACGCCGGGGGCCGGCTGGGACGTGTACAATACCCCCTCCAGTTACCGCGGACCGAGCGACGGCGGCTGGGGCGGTAACCTACCCACGCAGAACTTCGTCGGATCCTACGAAATGATCGACGGCGAGCCGCAGGAGGAATCGCCGCTGTACGATCCACAGGAACCCTTCGAAAACCTGGACCCCCGCTTCGAGGCCACGGTCGTCCACGATGGGGCGGAATTCCGCGGCCGGGAAGTAGAACTCTTCGAAGGCGGTATCGACGACCTCTTTATGCACACCGGTTACTTCCTGCGGAAGTTCCACAATGAAGACTTGGTCATCTACTCCCAGTCCAGCGACCAGGATTGGCTCTACTTCCGCTACGCCGAAATTCTGCTGAATTACGCCGAGGCCCGCAACGAAGCTAGCGGCCCCGACCAGACGGTCTACGATGCGATCAACGCCATCCGCGACCGTGCCGGTATGCCCCCGCTTCCCGAAGCCCTAGGTCAGGACGAAATGCGGGAGCGAATCCGCCACGAACGCCGCATCGAACTCGCCTTTGAGGAACATCGCTTTTTCGATATCCGCCGCTGGGGGATTGCCGAGGAGCTCCTCAATGGCCCCCTTTACGGTATGCAGATCGTCAGGGAGGCAGCCGGTTCCCTAACCTACTCGGTCGAAGCCTTCGAGGAACGCAGTTTCCCGGCTAGGCTCTACGTGTTACCCATTCCGCAGGATGAGATCGATAAAAACCCGGCCGCAAGTCAGATCCTGGGTTGGTAAACCAGGCCGATGCTGCCGGAAGGATCGCTCTCCGGCGTAATAGGCCGGTATAAGTGCATGCGCCGCCGCTAGGTAGGTAGTCAAACACCGGAGCGCAAGAAAATCCGCTTTCGTCCAAGATTGACTTTATTAGACCCATGAAGCGTCGATTCCTTTCCCTCCTGCTGTGCGGAGCAATCGCCACCGGCTGTCGGCAGCCCCCCTCCCTCCCGGAATCCGATCAGGGGGAAGTTGCCTACACCCTCGACCCCACCGTCCGCTACCAGACCGTCCACAACTTTGGCGCTTCCGACGCCTGGACGATCCAGTACGTCGGCGCGAACTGGCCGGAGGAGCAGCGAAACGAAATTGCGGACCTGCTCTTTAGCAAGGAAACCGACGAGGAAGGAAATCCGGTCGGCATCGGCCTCACCGCCTGGCGGTTCAACATCGGAGCGGGCAGTCAAGCCCAGGGCGACGGCAGCGGCATCACCAGTGAGTGGCGGCGGGCCGAATCCTTCGGAAATCCCGACGGCACCTACGACTGGTCGCGCCACGCCGGCCAGCGCTGGATGCTGCAGGCGGCGAAAGACCGCGGGGTGGAAACCTTCATCGGCTTCGTGAACAGCCCCCCGGTCTGGATGACCCGCAACGGGAAGGCCTGGTCGGAGGACGGCAAGGAATCCAACCTGCAGCCCGAGCACTACGCTGATTTTGCCGACTACCTCGTAAAAATCGTCCGGGGAGTGGAACGCGAAACCGGCATCCCCTTCGACTTTCTGAGCCCCTTCAACGAGCCCCAGTGGGAGTGGATGTGCTGCAAGCAGGAGGGAACCCCCTACGACAACGACGAACTGGCGGCGGTCACGCGGGAGATCGACGCCGCCTTCACCAAGGCCGGGATCACGGAAACCGAGCTCGAGATCGCCGAGACCGCCCAGGTCGAATACTTATATAAACCGGATAAGGGACCGAAGCAGCGTAGCGACCAGCTACGGGCTTTCTTCGATCCGACCTCCGAGCTGTACTTGGGCAATCTGGAGCACCTGGCACTGGAGGTAGCGGTCCACGATTACTTCTCCACCTGGCCGGTGGAAAACCTGGTCCGGACCCGCCAGGAAGCCTGGACGGCACTCCAGGCGATCAACCCCGAACTGGAATACATGGCCAGCGAGTACTGCCTGCTCGAAGACAACGAGGAGGTGAAGGGCCCCGGCCGCGACCTCGGCATGGACCCGGCGCTCTACCTGGCCCGGGTGATGCAGGCTGACTTTCTATTCGCCAACGCTAGCTCCTGGCAGTGGTGGCTGGGGGTAAGCAACGGCGACTACAAGGACGGGCTGGTCTATACCGACGACGACAAATTCGCGGGGGAAGTGTACGACTCGAAGTTGCTGTGGACGGTGGGTAATTTTTCTTATTTCCTGCGCCCCGGCGCCATACGCCTTTCGATCGAACGCGCCGACGGTACGCCGGCCGAGGAAGCATTTCCCACCGGAGTGATTGCCTCCGCCTACGAAAATGCGGACGGGAGCCGCGTGATCGTCTTCGTCAACCAGCAACCGACGCCGCAGCCGGTTACCCTTACCGGGAATAGGGATACCGCCTCCACCTTCCGGGCTTACGTCACCAGTGACGCGGAAGCGGACGACCTGCGCTACGCGGGTACATTTACGACCGTCGACGCCTACACGCTGCCGGCCCGGTCGGTCGTGACCTGGCTGTTGCCGGCGTCCTGATGCGGAGGGAAAACGGGGGCGGCGGAGCGCGGGAAATAAATACCCAACAAGTCGTAACGGCTACCCTGCGGAAGGCATAATGGTCCACAACACATACACACACTATGGACCGTATTATTTACCCGTTGTTGCTGTGCCTGTTCTGGGGCACGGTTTACGCCAACAATATTCAGGTTTCCAACGTAGCCCTGACGGAACAGAGCAGTGGGAACGGAACCACCAAAATCCAGTTCGACCTCAGCTGGGAGAACAGCTGGCGCATCAGTGTCGGCCCGGCCAACCACGACGCGGCTTGGATCTTCGCGAAATTCCGGGTGAACAACGGGGACTGGCGGCACTGCAGTCTGCCGAACTTCGGCCATAAGGTTCCCGCCGGCGCAGTCATGGACATTTACGACCGTATGGGGGCCATGATCTACCGCGCTGCGGACGGTAGTGGCCAGGTGGACTGGGATGACTTTCAACTGCGCTGGGACTACCGCCTCGACGGCGTCAGTGACGCGGATATCGTGGACGTTCAGGTATTCGCCATCGAAATGGTCTACGTTCCGTCCGGCGCTTTTTATCTCGGTTCCGTGTCTGGCGATCGGGATACCTTGAACAATGAATTCTTCCGGGTCGGTTTCCTGTCGCAACCTTTCCCCGTGACCGGCGAAGGGGCGATCAGCGTCGGACCCTCCCTCAATAGTCTGTACTATCCCAGCGATCCTGTTTCCGGAATTGGCGGGGACCAATCCGGACCGATCCCCGCCGCATTCCCGAAGGGCTTCGCGGCCTTCTACTGTATGAAGTACGAGGTTTCCCAGGACCAGTGGACGGCCTTTTTCAATACCCTGTCCGATGCGGCCAAAACCACGAACGATATTACCGGTACCAATGGAAAGAACTCGGACAACGTCCTGGGCCGGAACGGGATCAGTTGGACGGGCACGGGTAACGCGACCACCAGTCTTCCCAACCTCCCACTGAACTACGTCAATAACGTACGCATGATGGCCTACCTCGACTGGGCCGGCCTCCGTATGATGACGGAGCTGGAGTACGAAAAGGCCTGCCGGGGCCCGGGCACCCCGGTAGCCGGAGAATTCGCCTGGGGTACGGCGGGTATTGCCACCGAAACCTATACCCTTGCAAACGAGGGTACGGCAAACGAAGTAGTAGCCAACCCGGCGGAGGGGACCGGCAACGTGGTCTATTTCTCCACCGCTTCTTCCATCGGCCCGCTCCGGGTGGGCAGCATTGCCGCCAGCGCCGTGAACCAGAGCCGGGAGGAATCCGGCGGAAGCTACTACGGCATCATGGACCTCTCCGGTAATGTATACGAACGGGCGGTTACGGTGGGCAACGCCCCCGGCCGTGACTACCGCGGCACCCACGGGGACGGTATGCTGGCCCCGACGGGTGTGCATAACGTCGCGAATTGGCCGTCGGCGGATATGGGGATCGGCTACCGGGGAGGTTCCCACGCGAACCTGACGCCGTTCCTGCGGGTAGCGGACCGGGCCGACGCCGCTACCGTCCTCAACGGGGCCAATTCGCGGCTCGGCTTCCGCGGGGTACGTACCGCTCAATAGCCGGAACCATGCGACATGCTCTCCTCCTCACCATGCTGGTCGCTACCCTGCCGCTGGTCGCTCAGTACCGGGGCGGACCCGATGACGGCCACGGCCGAAGCCGGTCGGTACAGATCAACCTGAAGGGGAAACCTGCGGGCATCCGGCCGCTGTACGGGGGCGGTGCCGCCGACGGGCATGCCAACCGGATACAAAACGCAAGTCTGCTGGATGGGACCTCCCTGCTGGTTTTCTATGGTGGTGGTCGCGGCGATGGCCACGACGGGCGTACGATCTACGCCACGAGCCTCGGGGGACCATCGCTGGCCATGCTCTACGCCGGTGGCCCGGGCGACGGCCACGACCGCGGCGAACAAGGGGCCGTCGCTGTGGACGGCCGTTCCCTGCAAATACTCTACGCCGGCGGCGCGGGTGACGGGCACGACCGGATCGTGCTGACCGGAACCACCATCGCCGGAGAGCCGCTGCTGCTCTACGCCGGCGGCGCGGGCGACGGCCACGACCAGGACCTCCTCACCCAGACCGCGCTCGGCGGCACTGCGGTCCTCAACGCGCTATACACCGGGGGAACCGGCTCGGGATTCGACCATGCCGTCTACTTCGGGGCGGTGGCCGTGCCCCTGAAGCTGATCAGCTTTACGGCCACCGACTACGGAACCTACGCCCTGCTGGAGTGGGAAACGGAAGCGGAAGTCGAAACCGATTACTTTACGGTCCAGAAAATAGCCGAAGGTACCGGACCGGAGGAGGTGGGTAACGTCGCCGCCGCGGGCTTCACGGCGCCGGGCGAACGGCGGGGGTACCGGATGCAGGACCCGGAGGTCGCCACGGGCACCAGCCACTACCGCCTGCAGTTTCACGACCTACAGGGCCGGACTACCGTTTCGGACTTTATTCCGCTCACGCGCTCCGCCGCCACCCCCGACTGGGATTTCACCCTCTACCCCAACCCGAACGAAGGTACGCACTTCAACCTGCGGCCGACCGTCGGAACGGATCGCCTGGCGTTGACGATCTACGATGCCGGGGGCCGGCAATTGCTCGAAACCACCGTCGCCGCCGGCACGCCCGACCTGCGGATCACGCTACAGCACCGACTTTCTCCGGGATCCTACCTAATCCGGGCCACGGACGCGGCGGGTCGTACGCGCACGAAGTTTCTGGTGGTCGGGCGGTAGGTACCTTTACACCCGATCAGGATTACCTGGAGCAACGGGAGTATGCGATGGTGAAGCCTGCATACACCACCGGAGAAATTACGGCCATCGCCGACGACACATCGGATGTCCAAATGCCTGTTTTTTTGCGCCGGAGCGCGGGTGGCTTGACTACCCCAACCATCCCGGGCCCGGCGATCGATTAACCTTTCGGATGATCGACCGGGGCGTTGATGTTTAACACCTTCCTAACGGATGGATGCTATCCGTCGAATAACTTCGGGAGGTGCAGCTCGAGCAGACAGACCGACGCAACCATCGCTTTCGCTACCTGCGGTATGCGCTCCTATACCACGACCGGCTCATCTTTCCGGTATTGTTGCTGGGTGCGCTACTGTTGCTTCCCGTTTATTTCTCCGGTTTGGTGGCCCTTTTTATCCAATGCCTGGCCAACGCCATCCTGTCGGCGGTGCTGATGGCGATCCACCACCGGCGAACCGGCAACAATGCGGTATTTTTTCTGAATATGAACCTGGAGCTATGGCGGTTGCAGGCCACCTTTCTGCTCCTCGATATGGTTGCTTTCCTGCTCCTGTCCTGCCTCATCCTTTTCCTGCGCTAGGGTGGTACTGGAAAACGTCACGATCGTTTACGGTGGCCGGCGGGTGCTGGAGGCCAGCACGCTGCGCATCGAACCGGGACGGGTAACGGCGCTCCTGGGGCGGAACGGAACGGGGAAGTCCAGCATTTTCCGGTCGATCTGCGGGCTGTACAGCGATCCGGACTTGAGCGTATCGGTCGACGGGCGGCGAATAGCCAAACCCTACACCGTACCCGGACTCATCAACTACATTCCCCAGGATGCCGCCCATCCACCGCGACTTACCGTTTCGGCCTTACTCACCCACTACGGACTGCGGGCGGGCGCATTCTACGAACGCTATCCCCTGTTCCCGGAATTGGACGGTACGCAGCTCCGGGATCTTTCCCCCGGTACGGAACGGCTGCTTGTCACCCTGATCGCGCTGGAAGCGGATACCCGCTATACCGTTCTGGACGAGCCCTTTTCCAATATCATGCCGCTGCACAAGGATATGCTCACGGATACGATCCGGCGGGTAGCAACGCGCAAAGGGGTGCTGCTGTCGGACCACCAGTACCGCACCGTCCTCGCGGTGGCCGACGAGCTGTACCTGATCGCGGACCGGCGTATTCGTAAGCTCTCCGCGGTGCGCGAATTGGTGGAATTCGGGTATTTGCGCGAGAAGCCGGGCTAAGCACCGACCGCACTGATCACGCCTTGACTGGCAGGGGTGAAGCCGGTATCTTAGTGGTCCCCGAGTCAATCCCGCTGGATTATCACCCGTGACATTCTAGACATCAACGACTACACCGTGCTGGTGGAAACGGCGACCGCCGACCGCCCGACGGTGGACAGCTGCCGCTTCGAGGAGCCGCTGATCGCCGTAGCACTGTACGGATCGGGGAACGTGGAACTGAAGGTGCGCTACGCAGGCCGGGAAAAGGTATACGAGCACACGCGGGGACTGGCGCTGGCCTTCTACGCCGACCAGGAAGTCGAATTCGTCCACACCGTCCGGCCCGATACGCCGCTGGAGTGCATCGTGATCGCCACCGCCGCGCGGAACCTGGACCGCCTGCCCGACTACGAGGGCGAACTCTTCGGCGAACTGCTGCAGCAACTGCTGGACCCCCGCGATCACTTCGTCGAGGGGCCCACCCGCTTCATGGGGCCGGCGATGCAGACTTCGGTGGAGCAGGTCTTCCATACCCAGCTCGCCGGCCGGCCGCGCATCCTCTTTTACAGGAGTCAGACGACAGGTTTGCTGGCCCAGTTTTTCGGCTTGCTGGCCGCCGAACCGACGGGCTCCATCCCGCAGCGGGAAAGAAGCCAGCTGGAGGAAGCCCGGAGGATTTTGATCGAGCACCTGGATGCCCCACCCTCGCTTTCCGAGTTGTCCCGCCGGATCGGCCTGAATACCTACAAGCTGAAAAAGGAATTCAAGGAGCTCTTCGGCGTACCGGTTTTCAAGTATCTGCAGAACGAGCGACTGACCACCGCCCACGACCTGCTCCGGCGCGGAGAGATGAGCGTGCAGGAGGCTGCCTGGGAGGTGGGCTACGATAGCCTAAGCTCCTTTTCCAAGGCTTTTGCCCGGAAATTTGGCTATCGCCCGAGCGAAATCCGGCGGTAATCCCTTTCGAACCAATCTGACTCCCTTTCGGACCAGCCGCCGCTGCGGGGTGCCGGTAGTTTCGTGTCGTCAACAAAGATAGACGACGATGGAAACGACGATCAACACGCTTACTTGCTTCTCTTCCGTGGTGCTGACGGGGCTCTCCGCCGGCCTGTTTTACGGCTGGGAATTTTCGGTCATCCCCGGTACCCGGCAGGTTGGCGACGCCTACTACCTCTACGTGATGCAGTCGATCAACCGGGCCATCCTCAATCCCGCCTTCTTCCTGGTCTTTTTCGGCAGCCCCTTGGCCCTGGCCGCGGCTACCCTCCTGCAGTACCGCGGCGATGGCAGCTGGGGTTGGTGGCTGGCCGCTACCCTGCTCTACCTCATCGGCACCTTCGGCGTCACGGCCTTCGGGAACGTGCCACTGAACGAGGCCCTGGACGCGTTGGACCTGGCCGACCTACTGCCCGAGGAGGAAGCCACTACCCGCAAAGCCTACGAAAGCCGCTGGAACCGCCTGCATACCGTACGTACGGCGGCCGCGGTACTCAGCTTCGCCGCTGCGGTGGTTGGCGCGCTCACGACCGGGCCCCATCAATAACCTATCCCGGAACCCCCGCCGGGGACCTCCATTTTTTCACCAATCAATTTCCTTTATCATGTCATCCACAACCCTCGTAATCGGCGGCACCGGCAAGACCGGCCGCAAAGTAGTTCAGCAACTCCGGGCGCTCGGCGAGCCCGTCCGGATCGGTTCCCGTCGCAACAGCCCTCCCTTCGACTGGGAGAATCCGGCTACCTGGCCCGCGGCGCTGGCGGGCATCGATCGCCTGTACGTCAGCTTTCAGCCCGACCTGGCGGTGCCCGGCGCTGCGAAGGCCATTTCCGACCTGACGTACCTGGCCGTGGCCGGGGGCGTGCGGAAGGTGGTGCTGCTCTCCGGAAAGGGTGAGCAGGAAGCGGAGCGTTGCGAACGTATCGTAGCCGATTCCGGCATCCCCTACACCATTTTGCGGGCCAGCTGGTTCAGCCAGAACTTCAGCGAGAGCTTCCTTATGGAGCCCATTCTATCCGGCACGGTCGCCCTGCCGAAGCCGGAAGCCCCGATCCCGTACGTCGATACCGGCGACATTGCCGAGGTGGCCGTACAGAGCCTGCTCGACGATCGCCACGACGGGCGCATCTATGAGCTCACCGGGCCGCGCCAACTCACCTTCCCAGAAGTCGTCGAGGAAATCGCGGCGGCAACGCGGCGGTACATCCGCTACGTGCCGGTGCCCCTGGAGGAATACGTGGAGGGCCTTCGGAACCACGACCTTCCGCCCGACTACGTGTGGCTGATCGGCTACCTCTTCGGGGAAGTGCTGGGCAAGCCCGGCAACGAGGACGTCAGCGGCGACATCGAACGGGTGCTCGGCCGGCCGGCGCGGGACTTTTCCGACTACGTGCGGGAAACCGCCGATAGCGGGATCTGGAACCGGGTGCCGAGCTCATCCTGAGCGGCTACGACCGAGAACCGGGGCTTCCGAAATAAGGGAAGCCCCGCGGTCGTTTACCTGTAGTCTCTCGTGAATTATACATACCGCACTGCCCCCGCCAGGGGTACCGCAAGGCCGATATTTCGGTGGTTGCTTCCGTGCCGTGCGGCTATTTAGCCTATCCCTATCGATGAAACTATACCTGCTCCCCTTGTTCTTCCTGCCGCTTTTGCTGGCCGGTCAAAGCATTCCCCACCAAGTCGGCGTACTGGATATCCAACCCACCGGCGAAGAAAAAGCTATCCTCGAGCTCGGTGCCATCGCCGGCAAGGTGTTCTGGGCCGTGGAAGGCGATATTAATTACCTGTCCAACGGATCGGCAAGCTCTACGGTCAGCTTCGCGGGAGACAGCAACGTCGGTTTCCGCAGCGGGCTCCAAACCCTCGGTAACCGCGGGCAGGAGTACTACTTCTATTATGCCGACGGCCCGAAAAGTTACTACGTCAAGGTGGACGCCCGCCTGCCGTACCCCCGCGAGCTGCAGTTCGACCTGCTCAATAAGGAAGAATTCACTTACACTGAACCGGTGATGAGTGGTGATAACTTTTACCTTGTACGGGAGCAACGCGACGCCACCCTCGGCCGCCACGTCCGTCAGTTGCTCGAGCTTAGCCCCCTCGACGAAAGCGTCCGCATCGTCGTTGCCGACACGCTAGCCTCCCTTTCCCAGCCACTCTGCGGTAGTATCGCCCAGCTAGACGGCCACGTTTACTTCAGCCACTTTCAGGACGGTGGCTCCGGTCCGGCGGCCTATGACGTAGTCGGCGGCACCGTTACCAACTTCGGCACCATCGAGACGACGACCACCCTCCGTTTCACCCGCGTCGCGGACCGGCTGCTCCTGAGCTATCGGGGTACGAACGAACGCTCCGTCAGCCGCTTTTTCACCTTCACCGGCGGCGGAGCCGTGCACGCCGCAACCATTCGCCCCACGGTAAGTGCCGCGCTCGCCGGTAAGTTGGTCGCGTTGGGCGAAAACGGCATCGTCTACGGCATCGATTACGTAAGCGGCGCCGCGACCGAAGTGGTGGCCGCTCCCAACGATCTCAACCGGCCCACGAAAGTCTTCCGGCTTAGCGACACCGAGGTCCTCTACGCCCGGGTGGACGCCTTCGGGCAGTGGACCCTCGGCCGCAGCAACGGAACGGTAGCCGGTACCCGTAACCTCGGGGCCATACCGGCCATGGACGCAGACGGCCCACAGGAATTCGCCCGCCTGGGCTCCTTCGTTGCCTTCCTTTCCCCCCATCACCCCCTCTACCTCTTCGATCCCGTTGCGGACATCTTACAGGAAGTGACCGCCGACCGCAGCACCAACGCCGCCGACCCGGGGCTGGCCGTAGTAGGCAATCGCCTGTACTTCGCTGCCACGGACGCCACGCTGGGCCACGAGATACACTACCTGACCGTCAACGAGCAGTCCGTCCTGAGCGGCAGCGCATTCCGCGACGATAACGGCAACGGCACTCGCGATGCAGAAGAACCCGGCCTGCCCAATATGGCTATCTTCAATGGCGATACGAAACTGTTTACGGACGAGGACGGGAACTTCAGCCTGCCCCTGGCCCACGGCGCTCCCTATTCGGTTACCACCGATCCGCTCGAATGCTACACCCTAACGTCGGCGACCGAAAGCTACGCCGGCACCTTCAGTGTCGCGAATCCACCCGCCATCGCCTTCGGTTACCAACCCGACGAATCGGCGGCCAAGCTGCGGTTGCTCGTCAACACCGGCCGGCTGCGCTGTAACTCGGACGTGCCGGTCTGGTTCACCGTCCTCAACGACGGTTGCTTGCCCCTGGCCGGTACGGCTACCCTCACCCTGCCGGATGGGGTGACCTTCGTGGAATCTTCCCCGGCCCCGAAGACACAAAGCGGGCAAGTTCTCACCTACGCCTTCGATACGTTGCAGCCCGGGCAACCCTTTTACAGCCTGCTAAAGGTGACTACCCCGGACGAAACCGCCGTCGGCACCGACATCCTCCTCACCGGGGAGGCCACGGCCGCTACCGCCGGAGGCCTCACCGCCGCCAGCTCCGACACCTCCACCGAGCAACTGCGCTGCGCCTACGACCCCAACGATATGCTGGTCAGCCCGAGCCGCAAGGAACCGACCAACAGCAACTATACTCAGCTGGACGAGACGATCACCTATACCGTGCGCTTCCAGAATACGGGCAACGATACGGCCTATACCGTATTGATCGAGGACGAGCTGACCGTCCTGCACGACCTGTCCACCTTCCGGGAGGTCGCCGCCAGCCATCCGTATACGGTGAAGATGCACGAGGCCGGCCGGGTAGTCTTCCGCTTCGACAACATCTACCTGCCCGACAGCAACGTGAACCACGCCGCCAGCCAGGGCTTCGTCACCTTCGACATCCGGGCGCGCCCGGAATTGGAGGACTTCACCGTCGTGAAAAACAACGCGGCCATCTACTTCGACGCCAATAAGCCCGTAATCACGAATACCGTGATCTCGACCATGGTCGCCGATCTGGACAAGGACGACGATAAGTACCATTTCTACCAGGACTGCAACGACGAAGACCCCGCCATCAACCCCGCCGCCGAGGAAATCACCGGCAACACGATCGACGAGAACTGCGACGGTCGCCTGGAGAAGACGACCGGCCTGACGAACGCGCTCCCCGGAACCGTAAAGCTGTATCCCAACCCTACCAACGACTGGATTCACTTTGCGTATTCCCTGTCCACGGCGGAACTGCGGGCCGAACTGACGGACGCGACCGGTCGGCGATTGCTACGCGAGGATTTCCGGAGTGCGATCAGTTTACCGGTAACGGACTACCCCTCCGGCGTGTACACGCTGCGGGTCACGGACATCGCCACCGGGGCTACGGCCGTACGGAGGGTGATCGTCAGCGGGAAATAAGCACCTCCGGCCGCGGGGCTAGCGTATCAAGGTAAGCGTCCCGGTATAGGTTACCACCACCCCGTCGAGAAACCCCACCTCGGCCGCGTAAACGTAGGTACCCACCGGCACGTCGCGCCCGCCGACCGTGCCGTCCCAGCCGGCCGTCTCGTCGTTCGCGTTCACGTCACCGGCGGAGAACAGCTCGCCCCCCCAGCGGTCGAAGACCCGGAGGCTCCGTAACCCGCTTACGTTGGGGAGACTGCCGAAAACGGTGAAGCGGTCGTTGTTGCCGTCCCCGTTGGGCGAGAAGGCGGATGGGATGAAAACGAGCCGTTCCGCCACCACGGAGAGCCGTACGCTGTCGACGGCCAAGCAGCCCGTGGCCGAGGTCGCTACCAGGCCGAGCGTTACGGAGGACGTAGGCAGTACTTCTAGCGGGTTACAGCCGGAGTCACAGTCAGTGATCCCCGCAGGCAACCACGTATACGCGGTGATTGGCTGGGACGTACGAATCGGCACCGTTGCCCGCTCCCCGAGAACGAGGTTTTGGTCGGCGCCCAGGTCCACTTCGAAGGGGAACGGACTGACCAGCGAAAGGGTATCCGCCGCACGGCATCCGTAGCGGTCTTCGAGAAGGTAGGCGTAGGTGCCTTCCGTCAGGGAATCAACCGGTATGCCTACCCTACCGGGGGTGCCCGCGAGCTCGAAACGGTAGGGCGCGATGCCGCCGCGCATGGAGTCGAGGGTGACGCGGCCGTCGGCGAGGTAGGTGCAGCTGGGGTCGACCAGGGAGAAGCTTGGCCGGAGCCCGGGGTCGGGCACGATCTCCAGTGCGAGGCGCACGATACTGTCGCAGCCCAGGCCTGACCGCAGCGTATCCACGTAGATACCGCTGCTGCCATACGTTTTGCTTCCCACCGCGAAAGTGAGGCCGGCGCACAGAGTATCCGTCACCGAGTAGTTTTTGGGGATCACGTTCACACGCTTTTCGTTGGAGACGATATAGCACTTGGTGTTGGCCAGGTTAGCGGGGCTGTTGGCCAGCAGATAGCGGTATAGGTACTGGCCGCTGGCCGTGGGTTGCTGTACGAAAGAGCGGTTGGTTTCCCCGGGAATGTCCTGCCAGCTCAGGCCGCCGTCGGTACTGCGTTGCCACTGCACTGCCGGCGTGGGAAACTGGTCGCCGTTGACGGTGGCGGTGAGGGTGATCGGCTCGCCATCTTCACAAACGTCGGCAACGGTATCGGGCAGGATGAGGGCTTCGGGTCCACAGGCGCGAAAACTGATGTTATCGATGGCAATGTCGTTGCCGATGCCGCCGGGGGCATTGTTGCGCAGGGCGAGGGTGACGGAGGTTTGCCCGGGCCGGGTGACGAAGGTGAAACCGTAGGTGGTCCAGGTTTCGTTTTCCGGCAGGGCGCCGGTGGTGACGTATACTTCGTCGTCGAGCAGGAAGGAGACATTGGGCAGCAGCTGATTCACGCCGCGCCGCACCACGTTGGTGACGTCGGCGGAGAACTGGTAGAGGGTGTTCTCGCACAGCCCGTCGACGTCCTGCTCGTAGAATAGCCCGGGTTCGTAGCTCGCGTTCACGAGCATCATGTAGCCGTTGGGGTCGTCGCTGTTGTCGCCGAAGAGGCGCCAGGTATCGAAAATACTGGCCCAGCGCCGCGTATCGTTGGTGATGGTGTAGGAACCGTCGTTCGGCGGCGGGAAGGTGGTGTAGGAGAAGCCCGGCGCGATGCCCGGATCGGGAGTCAGGACGTTGGCGGTGCCGCTGCCGAAGTCGCCGTCGGTGAATATGTTTTCGCCCAGATTACCGGTACACTGCTGTGCGGGCAGCGCATAGCCCGTGAGCAGGAAACAAAGGGATAGGGCGACGGCGCGCAGGAGCAAGGATCGACGGGATTTCGTGGGCAATTCGCTAAAGATAATCTACCGACCCCCGCCGGATCGGTGAAATCAGGGAAGGATAGTGAAGTGACAAGCGGGATACCCGTATCTTGTACCCCATTCACCGCCTTACTCACTACCGCTTCAGACGCTATGTACACCCTCCCCCGATTCACCGGGCTTTGCCTGGTTGCCCTGCTTACCCTCTTCTCTACCGGACTTTCCGCCCAGGGCGGGGAGGTGCGCGCCAGTCCTACGGCCAGTACCAGCCAGACGCTCGGCGCGGATACGGAAATCACCTTCGATTACAGCCGCCCCGCCGTGAAGGGCCGCACCGTATGGGGCGACATGGTACCTTACGGGATGGCCGAAGGCAATCAGTACTCCGATAACAAACCCTACCCCTGGCGGGCGGGCGCCAACGAGAATACCACGGTCACCTTCAGTGAGGACGTCATGGTCGAGGGCGAGCCCCTGGCCGCCGGCACTTACAGCATCCACATGATTCCCGCCGAATCGGGCGCATGGACGGTCATCTTCAACAAGGCCGCCAACGGCTGGGGCAGCTACAAATATGACGAAGCCCAGGATGCCCTCCGGGTGGAAGTCAGCCCCGAGGAAGCCCCTATGCAGGAGTGGCTGACTTTCGGCTTCGACGACAATACGGCCACCTCCACGAAGGCTTACTTACACTGGGAAAAACTGAAGGTGCCGTTTGCGATTTCGGTGGCGGAGTAGGGTCGGTTCCCGAGCTCCGGCTCGGGATCAGCTTCGTCCGCCAAAGGGAGCGTAGCGGAATTCGGCTGCCGAAGTGGGTTGGTGTTGACACTGAGCACCGCAAGCATTGCTCATGAACCGGTAACAATAAAATCCCGGTACACAATGCGTCACCTAACTCCCCCGTATCACCTTCCATATGGCATGGCAAGACGACATCACCCAACTGTGGGTGCGCGCCACCGGGCGTCAGGTTGACCCCATACGGGATGCATGGTGGCTCGGGCCGATCGGTGACCCTTGAGCTAATCGCCGATCGTTTCATCTGGCAGTTGGCGAAAGACGAGGGTCTCGAACGCGTGGACAGCGAACCTGGAGCAGGTCTACTGGAAAGTATCCAATATCCGGGACTGACCGAACCCGAGCGCGAGCGCATCAACGGGGAGGTGGCCAACTTCTACGAGCATACCACCGACTATAACTTCGAGGTCTGGTCCGACTGGAACCCCTTTTTTAGACCCTTCGCCTGGTTGCTGAACCGCATCTTTAGCCGGTGCCTGCAGCAGCTTAATCTGCCGCTGAACCCCCTGGATACGGCGAAAGGGCTGCGTAGCCGTGTCATAAAATTGCGAGACCCCGTAAGCCGGGCGACGCGCTACCCTATTTGGTACCGCATCATCAAGGGTAGTGGTGACGTGATCTACTCCGGGATATACACGGCCTGTGCACATCCCCGTTACGGCCATCCGCTCCTAAAGGTCATCTTCCCGCTGCCTAAGGGCAGCGCTTCGGTGGTCATGGACCGGTCTGTTGAGGCAGACGGCTCCCTGCTCCAGCGTTCCGACGGTCGTTACTTTGGGGAGAACGGCTTCTACTTTACGTTGACGGATGGACAGGGGAAGTGGTGGGCCAAGTTCTTGCGCGCCATGCACGAATGGATCCGAGTATACGAGGATGGCGAGGGCGCGCTGCGCGCCGATCACCACTTGCGGTTCTTTGGGTTTCGATTGATGGAATTGCATTACAGGCTGGTCCGTTTCCGGTAAGGCTCCGTTCCCGCGCTCCGGCGCCCTAAAAACCAGTATTCGGCTTCATTGCACCCGAATTCGGCTACGTCCCCCGGTGGAGCGGCGTGTTTGCCAGGTATAATCATCAATACGACTATACCATGCACATTATCGTTACCGGGTCGCTCGGCCACGTCAGCCGCCCCCTCACCCACATCCTTCTTGGCAGCGGCCACGCCGTGACCGTCATCAGCAGCTCGGAAAGCCGCCGGGCGGAGATCGAGGAGCTGGGGGCTACACCCGCTATTGGCGCGCTGGACGATCCCGCCTTTCTCACCGACACCTTGACGGGAGCCGACCTGCTCTACGCCATGGTGCCGCCGGATATGCGCCGGGCCTCCGACCTGGTCGAATTCTACCGGGAAGTGGGCGAAAACTACGCACGGGCCATCCGCGAAACCGGGGTGCCGCGGGTCATTTACCTCAGTAGCTTCGGCGCGGAACTGAACCACGGCACGGGAAATATCCTGGGTGCCCACCACGTGGAAGAAACACTGAGGGGATTAACGGAAACCGACGTGACCTTCATCCGGCCCACCTCCTTCTACTACAATTTTCTCGGCTTCATCGGCAGTATTAAATCCACCGGGAAGATTCTGGCTAACTACGGCGGTCCGAACAAGATTCCCCTCGTTGCTCCCCGGGATATTGCGGAAGCGATTGCCCAAGAGGTGGATCGACCCGGACAGCACCGCAAGATCCGCTACGTGTACAGCGACGAACGTACCGGCGATGAAGTAGCCCGGGTGCTAGGTACCGCCATCGGGAAGCCCGACCTGGAGTGGGTAGTGGTTTCCGACGCGGAGATGAAGCAGGGTTTGCTCGGAGCCGGGTTGCCCGGAGCCCTGGCCGATAACCTGACCGAGCTGTACGCCAGCATTCACAGCGGCCGGCTCGGACGGGATTTTCAGGCCAACAAACCGGCCGAAGCGGGCAGCGTTAAACTGGAGGACTATGCCCCCGAATTCGCCGCTGCTTACCGTCACGGTTAACGTTGACCGCCCATGCCCCTGTACCGCGCCGACACCATCAGTCAGTACCACGCCAATTGTGGCTTGCCGCCGCCCGCCCACCCGCTGGTGAGCGTGGCCCGCTTCGAGGATATGCAGCTGGACCCTTCGGTACGGGTCAAGACATTACAGAATGGCTTCTACCTGATGGGGCTAAAGCGTGACGCGGGAGTAACGATGAAATACGGGCGGCAGGCGTACGATTTCGACCAAGGACTGATGTTCTTCACCGCCCCGGGGCAGGCGTATACCATAGAGCTCAACGACGATGCGCAAACCCGGGGGTGGCTACTCATGGTCCACCCCGACTTCCTCTACGGAAGCTCCCTGGCAGAAGGTATACACGGCTACGAGTACTTCGGCTACGCGGTACACGAGGCGTTGCATCTTTCGGGGCAGGAGGAGGACATCATCCGGTCGATCATCGACAACATCCGGCGGGAATTCACGGGAAATTTGGATGAATTCAGCCAGGACATCGTGGTTACCCAGCTCACCGGACTACTAAATTACGCGGAACGGTTTTACCGGCGGCAGTTCCTGACCCGCAAGAAGGAAAACCACGCGCTGATCGCCCGGCTGGAGGAAACCGTAGCCGCCTACTTCCGGACGGGCGATCTCGCGAACCGGGGGCTGCCCGCCGTACAGGAGGTGGCCCGCGCGTTGCACGTGTCCCCCGGCTATCTGAGTGAAGTGTTGCGGGTAGTGACGGGCCACGGTGCACAGGAATACCTGCACGCCCGCCTCGTCGACCGGGCGAAAACCGACCTCGCCGGGAGCGACCATACCGTTAGCGAGATCGCCTACGGCCTGGGTTTCCGGCACCCGCAGTCGTTCAGTAAATTCTTTAAGACGCGAACGGGGCAATCTCCCTCCGCTTTCCGCGACGGATTGCCTTACCCGCCCTCCGAGGCCTAGTGCTTCAGGATTGAACTAAGCAATAGCTTGACGCCGAAAGCGTGGTGCTGAACGAGTGGACAAAAGTTCAGCATAGCCATAGCTACGGTGAATTTTTGGCCGGGAAGTGCAGCGCCGCGATGGCAAGTCAAGGTGCAGCTTATTTCGGTCCTGAAGCACTAAGCCATATATTGAGTGGTAAACAGTTTACCGTGTGGTTTTTCAAACGAATCCGACGCAGGCTGCTCATCAATAAAAAGCTGCGGGAATACCTGGTCTACGCAATCGGGGAAATCGTGCTGGTCGTCATCGGTATCCTGATCGCGCTGGCCATCGATACCGGCACCCAACAGCGTGCCACGGAGGAAAAAGAAAGCGAATACCTGATGGGACTGCGGGAGGAATTTCGGCTGAACCGCTTGAAACTGGAAGAGCTGATCCGCGTGAACCGCCGTAGTTACGAGGTGGGCAACCGGATCGCGAATCACATTTCCCAATATACCGAACCGCCATCGGAGGGGGATTTCGCGGAGATGCTGTACCAATCTTTTGCCTACGATATTGCCTTTAATCCCAACAACTCGCTGCTACTGGAAATCATTAATTCCGGAAGCCTGCAGGATTTGTCCGACCTGGAGTTGCGCCTCCTGCTCACCAATTGGATGGCGACGCTGACGGACATCGGCCAGCAGGAGGAAGAGTTGTACCACCAACGGGAACGGGTACTCGACCTGTTTAGCAGCGACGCGTATAGTATCCGCACCGTTTTCGACCTGACGGGGGTCTCCGAGAGAGAACTGAAACTACCGAGGGCCAACGACCACCACAGCAATCTCGCCCTGCTTGAATCAGCCGAGTTCGAGAACCACCTTCTACTCTTTCTACTGACTAGCCGGAGTACCGAAACCCTGCACTACCGCCCCTTACTCGCACAAGTAGATCGAATACTACAACGACTGGAAGGAGCGGCGGATAACTGAAAGGGCTACGGTGCGGTGATCTTCTCACAACCCGCTATATTTCCCTTGCTATGACAGCGCAACCGGACATCCTGGAACGAATGGATCGCCTGATCGAGGAATGGCAGGGTAAGCAGGACGCCCGCCACGTTTTCCTCGGCTGTTACCGGTTGATGACCGCCAACATGCTGGAAGCCATCGACGCGGGAGACTTTCACGACCGGGCGTGGATCACCCGGCTGCTGCACCACTTCGGCGGCTACTACTTCGATGCCCTGACCTGCTTCGACTGCGGCGATCCGGTGCCGCGGGTCTGGGAACAGGTGCACGTAGCGACCGCACGAAAAGAGCTGCGTACGGTGCAGTGCCTGCTGCTCGGGGTTAACGCACACATTAACTACGATCTGGTGCTGACGCTCTACGATTTGCACAAGGCGGACTGGGCGCGTCTTTCGCCGGAGCAGCGGCGGCAACGTTACGAAGATCATTACCGCGTAAACGGGGTGATCGCGGACAGCATCGACCGGGTACAGGACGAGCTCCTCGCCCCAGGCGATCCGGTGATGGGGTGGATCGACCGGGCCTGCGGGCGACTGGACGAATACCTCATTGCCGGGCTGATCAGCCGGTGGCGGGACGAGGTCTGGGACCGGGCTGGCAGCCTGCTCATGCGTGGGGATCATACGGAACGGGAACGGCTACGGCGGGAGCTCGAAGAGGAAGTGCTGGAACGCGGCCGCCTACTGGCATGGACGCCCTGAGTCCACGCAATCAAAGCGCTATCTTCCGCAGGATAAGCACGTAAACCATGAAAAAAATTGCATTAGTCCTCTCGGGTGGTGGCTTTAAGGGTGCTTTCCAGGTGGGTGCCCTGCAGTACCTGCGGGAAAACTGGGACCGGATCGCGCCGCAGCGTCCTCCCCTCTCCTTCGACATCGTGGCGGGGGTATCGGTGGGCTCGCTGAACGGTTTGCTGGTGGCAACCGGGGAATTCGAGCGACTGGTGCAGCTATGGGAGGACGTAGCCGAGAACGGCGTGAGTGAGATCTATACCTCCGACTTCATCAACACCGCCACCGACCAGAGCGACCCTACTCCGGAACTGGAAGTCAACCTATCGTGGGATACGCTCCGCAAACACTTCCCGGAAACCACGCGGAATATCTTTTTACGAGCCGTCTTCAACCGGCAGGCTATCCTGCGGTCTTTTCAGAAGGAATTTCAGCAATTCAAAGCGGTAGCCAGTAACGACCCGCTGCGACAGAAACTGCATGAATTAGCCAAACGGGAAAAGGTCGGGGATACCATTTACAAATGCGGATTCGTATCGCTGCGCGACGGCCGCTATTACTCCGTCAGCCAGAACGACTTCGTCACCGATACGGACTTTGCCGATGGGGTGCTGGCGTCCACGGCGATGCCCATCGTCTGGAGTCCGGTGGAGGGGGTAAGTACCACTGCGGGTAGTCCCGAAAGTCTGGTGGACGGCGGCATCCGTGATCTTTCGCCCCTGGGTGACGTGATCGACGAGATCGCCAAAGATGGCTCACCGGAAGACTATACCATTATCATCATCAACTGCAGCTCGGGGAAGGTGACCGAGGAGAACTTCCGGGACAAAAACATCGTCCAAATCGCCTTGCGTTCCCTGGTCGACATCGCCATCACGGAGATCTTTAATAATGACATCCGCGAATTTCTCGACAAGAACTACATCCTCCAGCAGGTCCGTAGCAAGCTACCCGACGAGATTATTTACGACTACGATCCCGACACCAATGGTCGGGGCAACCCCCTGAAATTCTTCAACGCCATGATCATCCAACCCGAGGCCAACATACTGGGCGATACGCTGACGGCAAGTCGACCGCAGGTCGAGTACCGGCTGGCGCACGGTCGGGCGCGCGCGGAAATTGCGCTGCGGCGGCATTTGAATGATACGCGGGGGGATCGGGTTACGGTGGTTTAAGGGGCAGAACCGGTGGGGCGCGGGCAGGGGGCGCCGGCGCGCGGGAGCCATGTTTACCTGGAGGAGGATTGGAAACACAACTACGATGTACCTGCCAGCTTCTCCGTGTCCCGAATGGCCATTCACAGGGGAATGATGCGGATGAGTCCGAGGAAGCAGCCAATCGGTGGCCCGTACTACGGAATTCCCCGCAGGGGGCCGCCGATGAAGGCCAACGGCAGAACTAGCAGAGCGGCCCAGATAGCTACCCGCAGCACGCCATCTTACCGAACGGGATCCCGATAGGGCAGATATACCCGTTTCGGACTGGTGTAGCTAGCGCTTCTGCTTCGCGGCTACGGCGTGGTGCTACCTTGACCGGGAGGAAGATAGCGGCCACCTAATTTCTCAATGCTGAGCCGAAAGCGATCAGCGAAACTAAACCACTTCGTGCCGGATAGGAAAAGGAGGTGGATCAGGAGAAGGCTGAAAGCCAGCCAGTCGGTACCCCAGGCGGTCCGAGGGGTATGGCATAGGTTGTTTTGAGTCCTGCACGGGTAGTAAGCATCCAGCGAAGGATATCATTGAAAGGTGTTGATCCAGGTTACCCTCGTTCCCGACTAGCAGGCGGCTCGGCCAGTCGATCTGCGCGAGTAGCGGAAAGGCAACTACCCCGGCGTGGAACAGACCGTGCATACCAACGGTGAGATACGCATTAAGCCAGGTGCGTAATGCCATGAATTAGTAGAGCATTCGGAGATTCTTCGATCGTACCCCGAATTCCGTGAAGAAGAATGCGCATCATTTAGAAGAAAGGATGCAGGGATAAAGCAGGAGTGGTGGGGTGAGCATGGGGGAAACGAAGTCAACCCACCGTATTATTTTAGGGGCGTGGGCACGTCAACCCCGCTTAAGGAGTACAGGCCCGGTTGCAGATGCCGCGACATAGGGAGGGCGGAGCCGTTGATAAATGCATATATTCGTATATAAACGTTTAAAAACGACACAGACCAATAGTTTTGTTTTTATTTGTTTAAAACAAGGCTATGCACCACATTTTGATCCAGAAAACAGACAGCGGCCACCGGTCGCGCTACGTATTTCGCCCAAAAACATACATTCCTGACTTTACCTTTTTGTGCCGGGATATTCCGGGGCTGGTGTACCATTCGTCCACTAAACAATGGTCGGCCTATACTGTAGCGGGGACCCTCCGCATCCTGATTTCGATCTGCGGCGAAAGCGGGCTGGAGTGGACCCGTAGCCTGCATTCCGGGAGTAAAGAAAGGAAGGGTGAGGTGCCCCCACAAAACCAAGTGCCACCCCGGCGTGCACCTTCGCCCGTGGATTGGCAAGAGTTGCCGGAGCACTGGCAGGATCGGCTCACCCGAACCGAGGACCAGCTGCGGGTGCAGCGATACAGTTGGCGTACCGTTAAATCGTATTTATCCCACCTACGGCAATTCTATGGTGACCACCGGGAGCTGAAGCCCGAGCAGGTAGATACTTCCGTGGTACGGACCTACATACTGAGGCGGGGAGAACGCGGAAATTTTTCCGATTCAAGCCAGCACCAATTATTGAATGCACTGAAATTCTGGATGGAGCACGTAGAGGGGCGGGAGAAGACCTTTATTGAACTGCGACCGCGGCGGGCGGACAAACTGCCCCAGGTACTTAGTGTGGAGGAAGTCCGACGGTTACTGGCAGCGGTGGACAACCTGAAGCACCAGTGTATACTAAAGATCGTCTACGGTTGCGGACTTCGACTAGGAGAAGTTTGTCGGCTGCAGGTGATGGACCTGCACCTGGACCGGCAGGAAATATTCATTCGTTGTTCGAAGGGAAAAAAGGATCGCTATGTAACCTTTCCAGAATCCTTACGAAAGGATTTGACTTCGTACCGGGAGCAGTACCAGCCGGACCGTTGGCTGTTTGAGGGGCAATACGGCGGACAATATGCGGCTCGGAGCGTGCAGATGATCCTCAAGCGGGCCGTTGTCAAGAGTGGGGTAAATCCGCTGGCGACGGTACATACGCTACGGCATAGTTACGCCACTCATTTGATCGAGCGGGGGGTAAGCACGCGGCACATTCAGGAGTTGTTGGGGCATTCGAGCAGCAAGACGACGGAAATTTACACGCACATTTCCAGCAAGGAGCGGCGGCGGGTGAATAGCCCGCTGGATGATTTGTAGCCATTCGGACGGAGGGGAGTCGATAAACGGGACAGTAGCAGGCCGTCATTCTCAGGCGGAGGATAAGAGCGGTTTGGAAGGAGGGGGTTGCGCTACCGGGGGCGGAGCCCGGGAATGACCTTGGTCGATTGGTTAATTGCGTAATACGGGCCATCTTGGGTACGTATACGTCAATAGCTGCACACCCGTCAATTGATGAATAAGCGCAAGTATGGAGTTGCGTGTTTCATGCCGATGGTGGTGCACACCCGTCAATAATAGCGGGGCCATTGTGCGCGTATGCGCAATTCGGATGCGTTTATGTTCGGCGAAACCTGAAAGGACATCCGCAATTTTTGCCATTCACTAGACATCATTATCTTTAAATCAAATTAGTCACATGAAAGCCTTAAAAGAAAAACTTTTAGATTATGCCCCTCCTGAAGGAAAAGACGATCGAGAAGTAAGGAATTTTATCATGTCTGATCACTTGAATGAACGAGATATAGAGAAGTGTTTAGCATACTTAGAAGAACTTGAAGAAAGTAACCATCCTCATACTATTCGAGAGATAGGTATTGATACTAATGGTTTACTATTCATCAAAACAAGTACAGGCAAGACATTTATGTAAAATTTCCATGCAGTTTTATAGGTGTTTAGAGTGATTGCATTCCTCAACAACCTAACTACAATAGCAAATAAACTTATTCATAACGATGGTTGATAAAGTGAAAACAATTGGTGGTTGGATAATTGGCATAGCTTTGGCATTATTCATTGGCTTTCATTCCTTTATCGAAAAGACGTTTGCAGTTGAACAACCGTCAAAATATGTCCATGAAGCAAAGGATGGAACTGTCTCATACCTTTTGATGCCAAACAAATCAATGGCAGTATACGCCGTCGACTCAGAAGGAGAAGAGATAATGAGGGAAAAGGCAATTTATGTCGCTCGCTTGAAAGTGGTAGACAGCTGGGTATCGCTGATTAGAAGAATAAATAATATCTATACAACAGATATTTTGGACTTTGAAAAACGCCGAGACGCTCCTCTGATAGAAAGCCAAATACCGCTTAGCGTTAAGGAAGATTTATTAATATTGGACGGTGTCGAATTTGACAGAAAGCCTCTCTCTGAATTTGACAAAAATTATATTAAATTAGAACTAACAAATTAATAAGTACGTGACCAATTTACCCTGAATAGTAAATGGTAGCTTAGGTTCGCGTCCTCCGTGGCAAAGCTATGTTGATTTCGAGCGGATCTGATGTATACACCCGTAGAATATTATGCCTCGGTATCAATAATTTTTCAAATAATAAGGAAATTTATATTCGCCGAACATTGCGCCATCGTCAAGCCGGCGATGAAGCGTTTGGGTGACGATCACGCCTTTATAAGCTACCTTAAGATTAATAAGATCTGGATGCTGGCTGGTGGTAGCCGGCCTGCGGTGGCGCACCCGTTAGCGGCAATCAAAAGCAAGAATGGCCGTTAAATTGGAAAAGAAATGCAGTGGAAGGCATGCAATCAGCAATGATAATTTTAGCGGTTATGGTATTGATGACTATACCCGCAATCTCACAAGATACTACAGCAATCTACCCAGATTTGCTGCATCCTAACGATTACTCAAAGAAGCAACAAACTGTATGGGAGAAATCAATTGATAATTTAGTTTCATTGAATACAGGTGAAAATAATTATTTAGACTTAGATTCGATTTCAAGGATCTATATTGATTCACTAGAAGAAACACTAGGGCCTTTGACAGAAGGCGCAGGATGCAGTTGGTACTGCGGTGGTGGACCATCTTTCATTGAATCTTCTGAAGTTTTGGCAGCTGTTGGTGATTTGACTTACGATGCTGCTAATGTTCATGACTTTAACCTTTTTACGGGCTGGGCACCAGTTAGATCTATGGGAGCAAATATCAATTTTCATTTTGATCCCCGTTCGCCAAGGATCAATGCAGTTATCATTTACAATGGCTACATCAAAAATAAAGAAATATGGAATGCAAATTCAAGAGCAAGGGAGCTACTTTTGAAAGTGAACGGGCGGCCACATGCAATACTGAAATTGCTCGATGTGACAAACGGCCAAAGGTTTGAATTTTATCCAGTTGGATCAACTTTATCTGAAGAAACTCTAGTCCTGTCATTCGAGGTTCTGAGTATATATAGAGGCGAAAAATATGATGATCTTGTTATTAGCGAGATTAACTTTGACGGATTGGATGTACATTGATTATGAAAACATGTAATTTTCTAGCGAACTGCGTTAAATAGCGACCGTGGGAAACTAACGTATCAGACTGGAATACTATATTATATAGTTAGTCTCTTTATTTAAAATAAATTATAGCGTCGAGGAGTATACGTAGATCAATTTATAGATTTCACGTTAGATTATTTAGAGGTTGGCTACCATTCAAGCGGGCATAAATTGTTCAAATGTCTACTTTCTCCAATCCGAGTGATTCAACACAAACTAAAGAATATTGAAATTTGATATAGTAGGAAAATTTAAAGTCTTCACCGCCTTCCAGATTACTGGTCGCGGATTGTTTTTAGTAGGTGAACTGAAGAGCGGAACCGTAAAGGTGGGAGATTACATAAATCTAACCATGATTGATTCAACTTTGGTTCCTAATATATCTGCGGTCGAATTGGTCCTTAGATACGAAGAGAATGAAGCTGTAGAAGATCTAGCTATTGGAGTTAAAGAACTGGACGATATTGTGCTAAGTAAAGTACAGGACTCAATTAGTTTGCTTCAAACTATAAGTATATTATCAAATGATTAAAATGCCGCTAACAACACGCCAGCGACAAACCGGCGGTGGGGTTGGTAGGCGTCGAGAGGGTTTTATATTGGGGGGTGAAGCTGGTGGTGGTCCGATAAGCTGGTGAGTGAAGCCGGTCTGCGCCGGCGTATCCGTTGGGCGAAATAGACGACATTTAGGTCGCCAACTATAAGCATCCCGCTACTACTTACACATCAATGGCAATTAGATCAAAACATAAACAGAG